>NZ_JAIFZO010000002.1:3378117-8605295 GCF_026341275.1 Streptomyces ortus | reverse complement strand
GCTCAGGCCAGGTCGAGGGCCACATGACACGCGTCAAACTGATCAAGCGGAAGGGCTACGGCCGAGCCAACCTCGACCTGCTCCGCAAACGGATACTCCTCATGACCTGACCTGACCTGACCTGACCTGACCGGCCCCGGAGCACGGGATTTTCAGGAGAACCGGTCGCCCGAACGCGCTGGAGCTGACCTCTTAACGTTCGAAGTCTCTCGCGGCGTCGTCCCAGCAGACGCTGCGGAGACCGTGATCGGCGTCCTCACCTGACGGGATGTCGGGAGTCGCCTGGAACCACACGACGGTCAGTGCAGAGTGGTGCAGCACCGACTCTCGTTCCGGATCGATCGGCTGAGAGGTGAACGACCCAACGCACGTCACTGCAGGCAGCAGTTCGACCGGGCCGAAACCACCAGCAGGGAGGTCGGGCAGCTCCCGGACCGGCGCGACCATGTGCACCGGAATTGAGGGACGATCCTTCTCGACGCTCTTGAGCAGGCGCTCCAGCTTGAGGTCGTTCCAGCGCCGGAACGGGTACCCCTCCAACATCCCGCCATACGTCGAGGACAGTCGCACGTCCGAGAGTTCGATCGAGCGGCCTGAAGTGAGAACTATGTGCGCCAGTGCCATAGCCCCCAACCTACTGGCGCAACAGGACCCGACTTCTGGCCCCCGGCTCTGAGGCCGTGACAGTTACTCCAAGACTCCGACATCAACATCGCTGCGTGGATCACAAGATCTTCGCCAGAGCCGAAAAACTTGATCGTCGACAGCTAGGCGTTCTCATTGCATCTGCGGCAGTCTCACCCAACCTGCAGGACTGCAGGTCAATCGACTCGCACAGGGCCCGGAACCTGTCGCCACGGCCCGCACATAGCCCACGGGCCCGCACGCGAAGCTGCCTCAGCCACGGCGAGCTGTTGATACAACCGACTTTTATAGTGGGGCTCCCCGAGGTCAGCGGAGGAAAGCCAACTGGAGCGCCGGGCCATGCAGTTGAGTTCTTTCTTTGCAGAAAAAGACGTTGGGAGCCCTCAGAGTGTGCGGAGGTCGTTCTTTATGTAAGAGGGCTCAGCGGAAAGTGGCCTCTGGCCTGTGGTTTTGTGATTCGTAATGTCGGCGGCCACGACATTACGAACGCTCCAGTGTCGGCGCCTGTCGACATCGAAGTGCAAAACTTGCTGCTGTTCGCAACTTTTGCACAAATCATGCTGCTGGAAGCAAGTTTTGCCGATGTGGGCCGCGCGACTCTGCCGACCTGATGGGGTTCGGCCGTGCCTGGGGCAGTGGGGCACCGTGCCAGGCGAACCTGGCACGGCAAGGGGCTCGGAGCTGTAGACGCTCCGAGCCCCTTGGCTGGTGTGCTGGTGAGTCAGCAGTTGCGGATGGACCAGACGGCGTCCCAGTTGATGCCGTGGCTGATGCCGCCGTCAGCCGGGGCGCTGACCAGGACGTTGCCGCTCTGGCCGTAGATGCTTGCCGTGGCGTTGCCGGTCTGCTGGTTGTAGTAGGCGCCGTCGCCGAGCCAGTTCGAGACGGAGTATCGCTGGCAGGCGAAGAGGAAGAAGATTTTCCAGTCGCTTGTGGTCGGGTCCCACACTGCGGCGCAGAAGTTTCCGTCGCCACAGCTGAACGAGCCGCCCGACGGTACGTGCTGGGTGTTGACCGCCGGCGAGATGCCCGGGGACGCCGCGGCGAGGGAGGCGCGAGCCTGAGCGTCCGACGGTGCGGGCGGGGCGATGAAACGCTGGTCGGCTGCGGCGCCGGGTGAGGGCGATGCAGCCTGGGCGGGTCCGGCGGCGAACACGGCCGCCAGAGCCAGAAGCAAGGCGCCGAGGACGCCAAGGACAGAACGCTGGGCACGTGCTGTACGCATTCGTTGAACTCCCCTGGTCGTTGGTGCGTACCTCAAGGCTGTTCCTGCTGGCGTGTCCTGCGCGACATGTTGAAGCGGTGCCTTAAACGGAAGGGCGCACACCCTCGAGGAGAGCGAGGCCCGTGGGCGTACTGGTGTGCAGGACGTGCCTGCCGCGGCGCATGCTCACCAGCAGGCCGGCGCGGCGCAGGACGGCCGTGTGCTGGCTGACCGCGGCGCCGGAGACGTTCAGGCGCAGGGCGAGCTCACCGGTCGTTGCCCCCGTGACAACGTTCTCCAGGATGGCGGCGCGGGTCCGGCCGATGAGCGCCCCCAGGGACGTGTCGTCTTCGGTGCCGGCGCTCTCCTGGGCCCAGCCGAGAGTGTGCTGGATGGGGTAGACCAGGACGGGCGTGAGCGTCTCGTCGGCGACCGTGACGGGTCTGCGCAGGCAGAAGAAGGACGGCTGGAGCAGCAGCCCCCGCCCGCGCAGGTACACGTTGCGCGGGACCGGGTAGTCGGCCTCCAGCACGGGCGGATGCCAGCGCAGCACGGGACGGAATCCTGCCAGCAGGCCGTCGGTGCCGCCGTCCAGCACCGACCGGGCACGTATCGCCCGGTCGGCGTCCACCTGGGTCCGGATCTGGTCCCAGAACGGGGCGAGCGCGCTGTGGTGCTGAGCCTGCAGGGAGGAGCCGAGCCGGCGCAGCGCTGCGGGCTCGCCCTCTGCCAGAGTTCGCGTCAGGGGCGGCATCGGCTGTGCACGGTGTGCGGAGGCGGCAAACAGGGCCAGATCGCGACGCAACCGAATCCGGGGTGTGCCGAGCACCGTCTCGATCGCAGCCGCCAGGTCGAAGGAGCCCCGCAGATCAGGGGTGAGGAAGTCCGGGGAGTACCCCCTGGGTGGCAGCAGAGCGGCCAGCAGGCTGTGTGCCCGTCCCATCCGCGGCCGCACGAGTGTGCGCCACTGCCCGAACAGCAGCGGCGCGTCCTTGCTGATCAGCGCTTGGAAACTGTTGGTGATCTCCCACAGGGGATCGGGGGCGGCCGCGACGCGTACGCGTGCGAGGTCGTCAGCGGTGAAGTGGACCCGCAGCATGAGGTCTCCGATGGTGGTCGGTCATCGGGCGGGACGAGATGATCACTACGACAGTGACCGACCCAACCTGCACGGACAAGGCATGATTGAGACGCGCGCCACATGACGCCCCCCCGCACCGAGAAGCCGGCCACCGGCTACCGGCAGGCCTCTCTAGGAGTCCACACCGCCGGTGATGTTCGGCCCAACTGCCTTGTCGACCGACGCTTGCGCAGCGATACGCCCTGCGCGGCTTCGAATGTCGGCGATGGCCGACACCAACTTGCGGCAAGGTACAACTCTCCGGCGTGTAACTTGCGGCTCTCTGCTGATTCTCACTTCCGTGCCTGAAGCCTTCTCGTTCCGGTGCTCTCAGACAGGGCTCTGCGCGGCCGTGTCTCGGCACACAGTGAGACGACCGACGGACGCCTCGTGAAAAACTCCAGCACAGTCGAGCGAGAGTCAGCACCTCGGGCGGATCCGACCAGCGCGATCAGGCCGAACGGCTATGACGTCGATGATGACAAGAACCCCAGTGCAGTCCTCGCGGCCGGTGCAGTGAGGACTTTCGGCGTACGCCGAAACCGATTGTCACCGGAACGCGGCCAAGGTGAGACTTCTCGGCAGGCCCGGCCCACCCGGCCGGACCACCACCGACAGAGACGGGGAACTCACCATGCGCACCTCGCGTTCACTGCGGTTGCTCGGCACGGCGGCTGGCGGCCTGTCGCCCATCGCACCGGACGCGGCCCACCCGACCGCCGTGGGCCACGGCACCGGCGACAATCCCGACGGGCGGATGTCCCGCGCTGCGCCGGTGTGCGGCGGCAACGTCCTCGACCGCACGAAGCGGTACTGAGCCATGTTCCGATGGAGCAGATGGCGTTCCGTAGCAGTGCTGTGTGCCGTGGTCATGGCCGTGATGACCGCCCTGCTCAGTCCTTCGGCCACCGCGGCAACGAACGCGGCGTCGTCCGCGCCACGTGACGCGGCCGGTGTCACCGTGCCGGCCGGTGTGACGGCGGGAGTCGCCGTCTTCGACCGGCAGACCGGCACCTTCACCGAGCAGCTGAACCCGAACATGCAGTTCCGGTCGGCCTCCGTGGTCAAACTGCTGATCGCGCTGGACTACCTCTGGAACCGCGGTCCGGACTACCAGATCCCGTCCGGTGACCAGGCCAAGTGGAACTCCATGCTGCGCAGCAGCGACGACGACGCGGCCAGCGAATTCTGGGTGCGTAACGGCGGGGGCTCGATCGTCACCCGGATGGCCCGTGAGCTGTCCCTCTCCAGCAACACGACCCCGCCGCCGGCCAACCAGGACGGCATGTGGGGCTACACAGCCTTGACGGCCGCGGACACGGTGAAGATCTACCGTTACCTGCTGGACACGGCGCCCGCCCGCGTTCGCGAACTGATCATGGGTAATCTGAAGCTGTCCACACGCTGCTCCGCCACCGACCACTTCGACCAGCACTTCGGTATCGCGGGCTCCTTCAACAAGCCGTGGGCCGTGAAACAGGGCTGGTCGGGTTTCGGCGACATCGAGCAAGGTACGTGCCGCCCCGCCACGTCGGCCCTCAACGGCAAGGCAGCGTCCGTCGACCTGACGAAACCGGCGCTGCACGCGACCGGGACGGTGGGCTCCGGTGACCGCTCCATCGTGGCCGTGTACACCCTGCACGACGTCGGCACCTCGTACGGCAAGGCGTACACCGACCTGGGCAGGCTGACCCGTTCGCTGAACGTTCCCGGTGGCGTACGACCGGCGGGCACGTGGTTCGGCACCTGGAGCTCCGGTGTCAACGTCCGCCCCGAGCCCAATACCACCCGCGACCCGCTTCTCCAGCTCCCCGCCGGGGTCGAGGTGCTCGTCGGCTGCC
Organism: Streptomyces ortus; assembly: GCF_026341275.1. Taxonomy (NCBI): domain Bacteria; kingdom Bacillati; phylum Actinomycetota; class Actinomycetes; order Kitasatosporales; family Streptomycetaceae; genus Streptomyces; species Streptomyces ortus. Next base: position 8,600,485 of record NZ_JAIFZO010000002.1, on the reverse strand, counting down.
AGACGCGAGGGGAGACCGTCTCGGTCCCGCCCTACACCAACGAGTGGTGGGCCTACCTGCCTCAGTACGGGGGCTATGTCAGCAACATCTACATGAGCAGTCCGGACAATCAACTGCCCGGCGTCGCGCAGTGCTGAGCAGTGCATCACGGTGCTGCGAAGGGCCTGCGGGAAGAGCCGGGCAGGCACCCGGCACCTTTCGGTCGAACTCGAAAACCAGTGAGAAAAGGACAGTGAATGACCAGGACCAGGAAGTACCTCTCCCTCTGGACGGCAGCCCTCGCCCTGACAGTGGGCGGTATGATCGCCGCCCCTTCGGCCAGTGCCGCTGCCAGCGCCGAGTGCGGAGTTCGGGCGAGCGACGGCCGGCTGTGGTGCGAGAACGGAGCCCCCGCCATTCTGCGCTCGGGCGCCTACCACGAAGCGAATATAACGGGGCAGCTCTATTCCACCTTCAGCTGGTTCGACTGCTGGACCTATGGTGGACTGCACGGCGGCGGCAACACCACCTGGTACCACACCAAGGGTGACTGGACCGCTCCTGGCTACGACGGCTGGGGCTACGTCCCGGCGGACTGGGTCAACACACCGTCCTCCTTCGACGCCGATCCGAGCGCGCGCGGTCTGCGGCACTGCTGAGAACAGCACTGCCGAGAGCGGCACTGCCGAGCTCGCCGGACCACTCCTTGATGTCGTCGGTCTCGTCCACGAGACCGACGGCATCGTCGTCGTGGCGTCCCATTCCCTCCCGTTAAGGGTCTGTCAAACGAGCGGCTCTTCCAAGATTTTCGTAGGCGTTGATCGTTCTGGCGATTGGCCGTGTGACTCGGACTGCCCGTGCCAGGCTGGTGGTGTGTGACGTCACCCTTGACGAGCTGTTGCCCCGGCTGGCGGGGTTACGAGTTGAGCGGGTGGATGCCAACCCGGTGGCCGTGAGGATCACCGCGTTCACAAGGGAAGATGTGCGCCATGCGTGCCCAGGGTGTGGTCAATGGTCGGACTGGGTGCACTCGCGGTATGTGCGTCACGTCACGGACGAGTCGGTCGGCGGGCGGCCCGTGGTGATCGATCTTTCGGTGCGGCGGCTGTACTGCGAGAACCCGGCCTGCCCGAGGACAACGTTCGTCGAGCAGGTCGACGGACTGACGGAGCGCTACCAGCGCAGGACGCCAGCGCTGCGGAGGACAGTCGAGGCGGTCGCTGCAGTACTGGCTGGCTCGGCCGGTGCCAGGCTGCTCACGGTGCTGCACCAGAGGCTGTCCGCGGCGTCGGTGCTGAACTGTCTGATGCGCATGCCGCTGCCCGGCCGGCCCACGCCCGTGGTGGCCGGGATCGACGAATTCGCCCTGCTCAAGGGCCACCGCTATGCCACTGTCATCACGAACGCGGACACCGGTGAGCGCATCGACGTGTGGCCCGATCGCCTGGCGGGGTCGGTGACCGCCTGGCTGCGTGAGCATCCCGGCGTCCGCGTGGTGTGCCGGGACGGCTCAGGCTCCTTCGCCCAGGCCACCACCGACGCCGATCAGACGATTGTGCAGGTCGGCGACCGCTGGCACCTCTGGCACGGACTGACAGGAACCGCGCTGAAGGAGGTCGGCGCACACGCCTCCTGCTGGAGCAAAGTCGGCCCGCCGCTGCCCGAGGGCAAAAGCGCCACCACCACCCGCGAGAGGATGGCGGCAGGTCCACGACCTCCTCGACCAGGGCGTCGGCCTGCTCGTCTGCGCCCGCCGTCTCGGCGTATCGCTCAACACCGTCAAGCGCTATGCCCGCCACAGCGAGCCGGACCGCATGATCCGCGCCCCCGTCTACCGGTCCTGCCTGGTCGACCCCTCCCGCGACCACCTGCGCAGACGCCGCATCGAGGACCCGGCCGTCCCCGTTACCCACCTGCTGGCGGAGGTCCGGGAACAGGGCTACACCGGCAGCGCCAACCTCCTCGTCCGCTACATCAACCAAGGACGCGTCGAGGCCGACTACGCAGCCCTGTCACCCCGCAAGGCCACAGGCCTGCTCACCTGCCGCCCCAACCACCTCGACGAGCACGGACGCGTCCTCCGCGACCGGCTCACTGGCGCCTGCCCCGAGATGAGCGTGCTGGCCGACCAGATCCGTACCTTCGCCGAGCTGCTGGTTCCGCACGAGGACAACGCCGGAAAGCTGACGGCCTGGATCAACCGGACCCGCGGCGCTGATCTGCCCTTTCTGTATTCCTTCGCGAACGGCCTGGAGCGCGACCGTGCCGCCGTCGAGGCCGCCCTTACCCTGCCCTGGCACAACGGCCGCACCGAAGGCGCCAACACGAAGATCAAGTTACTCAAGCGCCTGATGTACGGCCGCGCCGGCCACCGCCTCCTGCGCCAGATCGTCCTGCTCAACTGAAGCCCGGTCCGGACGATCAACGCTTACGAAAATCTTGGAAGAGCCGAACGATTTACAGTCCCCGTTCTCGCCGAGCCCGAACTCGGATTGTTCACCATGCCCCGACCAGCAAAGCAAACTCGTGTGAAGTCCCACAGGGCACCTGCTGGGAGTTGCCGTTGATGCAAGTCCGGCCCTGCCATCCCCCTCGGCCAGACATCGAACATGTACTTGACCTGCGATTATAAAAGTCTCTGTATCGCGTGGGCCTATATTCTTATTGTCGGCGCATCGTCAGATGAGCCTTCTCCGTGCAACGCTGGGCAACCGCCGCACCGCCCGGAACGACCGCCGGTAGGGCTGGCAATGTCAACGGGAAGCGGGGGCGAAGCATGCTGCGTATTCACTTCACGGACGCGGACTTAGCCCGGGTCTACCTGGCGTGTGAGCCGGACCCGGCCTGGGAGACTCTGCTGAGCCTGCATCACTTGACCACTCCGAGGCGAGGCCTGCCCGTCTTCGCCCGCTGGCGGCGCACCGCACGGACCGAACTGGCTGCAAAGGGACTGGCCGGACCGATCAGGATGCTCTCCGCCCTTGCACCCGCTTCAGGTTACTGGCCTGATTTCCTGACACCAGGTGCCTCGGTCAGCGGTCTGGAAGCTGCCATGGAGGAATTGCTTGCCACCCCTCGGCCACGCCTGCACCAGGAACTGGACCGGCTGGCGGGCGCCCAGACATTGCCACATTGGGCGTATGGTCTCGCCGCAGGTGACCGGACGGTGATGCATGAAGTCACGACAGCGTTCCGGCTGGTGCATCGCGCGATCGTGGCGCCGGAGTGGCCTCAGATGCTGAGAACCACCGAGGCCGACCGGGCCCTGCGGGCTCGTATCCTGCGCAATCACGGGGTCCACGGGTTGTTGGACTCTTTACGTCCGCTGATGGTTTGGCGGCCTCCTGTGCTGCATGTGCGGTACCCGGAGGATCGGGATCTGCATCTCGGCGGACGTGGTGTGCGGCTGATCCCTTCGCACTTTTGCTGGAACACTCCCATTGCGCTGGCCGATCCCACCCTGCCGCAAGTTCTCGCCTACCCCGTTGCCCATCCCACAACCTGGGCGCCGGAGGTCACCCGCAACCGGCGCACCGAAGCATTGGCCGCCCTGATCGGCCGGACCCGCGCTCGGGTGCTGGCCTCTTTAGATGCCACCGCGACCACCGGGGAGATCGCCCGGCGCCTGGGCATTTCGGCCTCCTCGGCAAGCGAACACGTAGCTGCCCTACGGGAGGTGGACCTGGCACACAGCCAGCGTGTCGGTGCTCATGTCATCCATACCCTGACACCGCTGGGCGCCGCGCTGCTCAGCGGGGATCTGCCGTTAAATTGACACACCCAGCTCTTGCGGCGTCATCCCCGAAGGCGGGGCTGGTGTGGCGGCCATCTGGCGATGATGCCGCACCCCTGTGACAGTCCGTACCGGGCAGGGACGCTCAACGGTCGAGTGCGGGAAGGCCAGCGAAGCCGGAGTCGAGCATGATGTGGTCGAGGGTCTCCTCCAAGGTGCTGTCGGCGCCGATGACGGTCTCGGCGGCGCCGGGCAGGAGATCGAGCTCCCGGTACCACTCCCGCAACTGCGGCTCGCCGACCTCGCTCGCGATCGGTTTGGTGGCGTGCCGGGCGAGGCTCTGCTCGAACGGCACGTGCAGGTAGTAGCCGTGGGTCGGGCCACGATGATCGGTGCGCAGCTTGGCGAGCATGTCGCCGTAGTGGTCGGCGTAGAGGATGCCTTCGACGACCACGTGGTAGCCGGCGTCCAGGGCGTAGCGGGCGGTCAGGTCGATCAGGCCGATGTTCGCGGCACCCGGCCGGTCCCGCTCACGCAGGACAATCCGGCCCAGGTTGTCCTGGCCGAGATGAACCAGGCGTACGCCGCAGCCGTCGGTGAGCCGTTCCCCGCTCGCACCACCGTCTACATGCAGCTTCCGCCGGGACTGCTCGTGGAGGTCGACGCCCTGGCAGTGCTGGGCGACTGACCAGGATGGCCGGCCGTCCGACGAGGGCGTGCACCAACCTGGGATCAGAGGCGATGAGTGGGTGCGGGCTCCCATTCGAGCAGGGCCAGTCCGGCTGACATGCCTCCGCCGAAGCCGGCCAGCAGAACGAGATCGCCCGAAGCCAGCCCGCTCGCCGCGTGGTCGAGGGTCACGGGCACCGACGCCGCCCCGGTGTTGCCGTACTCCCGCACCGTCACATGGGTGCGTTCCGGCGGGAAGCCCAGATCGGCCGCCAGCTTCTCGATCATGCGACTGTTGGCCTGGTGCGGCACGAAATGGACACGCGGTCCGTCCGCCCCGGACGCAGGCACACCGTGCTCGTGCAGAAAGTCGCGGATCATCGGTGCGACGTGGTCCTCGACGAAGGCGCGCACGGCCCGGCCGTCCATCATGAAGTAATGCAGACCCTCCGCGAGGGACCTGGGTGACGCCGGGATGCGGCTGCCGCCGGCCGGGACGCGGATCAGGTCACGGTGGTCGGGGAACGACGCCAGGTGGGTGGCGATCACGCCCTCTCCGCAGACGGGACCCAGGACGACGGCGCCTGCGCCGTCTCCGAAGAGGACCGCGGTGCGGCGGTCGGTCGGATCGAGGATGCGGGAGTAGATGTCCGCGCCGACGACCAGGGCGTGTCCCCCGGTACCGTTCAGCATCCGCTCTGCTGTGGTCAGTGCGAAGACGAAGCCACTGCACACGGCGTTCACGTCATAGGCGGGCGTGCCGGACGGGACGCCGAGTTCGGCGGCGACCGCGGCAGCCGTGGGAGGCTGCGGCGAGTCCGGGGTGGAGGTCGCCACGACAACGAGGGAGAGGTCGCCGGCGCCGATGCCGGCGTCGGCGAGGGCCGTGCGCGCGGCGATCGCGGCCAGGCCGGAGGTGACATCGTCGGACTTGGCCCAGCGGCGTGTGCGGATACCGGTGCGCTGCAGGATCCACTCCGGTGTCGCCCCGGCGGGCGCTCCTACCTCCTCGTTGGCGATGACGTTGCCGGGCAGGTAGGAACCGGTACCCAGTACACCGACGGCTGACGCGGCGGGGACAGCGGCTGAAGGTTTGGTCATGTCGACTCGTTTCCGATCGGTCCGGTTATGCGGAGACGGACTGTGCCGCGGCGTCGGACGTCCGGTGCCGGTCGTGGAGTACGCGCCGCCGGGGCCGGGAGGCTGCTGGAGGTCAGGCGGCCTCGTAGATGCGCTGATGGTCGCGGAGAGCCGCCAGCCGGAACGGGCCACGGGTCTGGTGCGGCAGTTCGTACCAGCTGCCGTCGGTGGGCAGATTCTGCAGGCGCAGCCCGCGGTAGGTCTCGTAGTCGATGGGCTGCCGGGCACCGACGGCCTCTCGGTGCGCGTCGGCACGCAGGTGCGACCGATAGCCGGGGCGCACCTGGGTGGCGATGAACTCGGCGACGCTGCCGGAGCCGTAGCTGAACAGGCCGAGCGTGCGGCCGTCGAGGTCGGAGCAGTTCTCCAGGACGGCTGTGAGTGCGAGGTACACGGAGGCGGTGTAGCTGTTGCCCACGGTCTCGTTGTAGCCGGTGGTGGGGGCCACGGCCTGCTGCAGTACGTCGTCGTCCGCGCGCGCCCCGCACGTCTCCAGCAGCGCCCGATGCGCTTTGAAGGCCAGCCGGGTGTAGGGCTGGTGGTAGCAGAAGGCGCGGAAGTCCTCCAGGGGCAGGCCGCCGCGGGCGCGGTAGTCCCGCCAGGAGCCCTCGACCGCGTTGAGGTACGCGGTGACCGACTCCTTCCCGTTGACCAGTGCGGTGGCGCGGTAGTTGGGGCGCCAGAAGTCCATCACGTCCGCAGTGAACAGGCCCGAGGGACCGGTGAGTTCCAGCAGGGCGGGGTCGGCCGAGACCAGCATGGCGGCGGCGGCCGCACCCTGGGTGGCTTCGCCGGGGCTGTCGAGGTCGTAGCGGGATATGTCACTGGCGATGACGAGGACCTGCTGGTCAGGGTCCCGGTGGACCAGGCCGCCGGCGAACTGCAGCGCGGCGGTGGCGCCGTAACAGGCCTGCTTGACCTCGACGACGCGGACGTGCGGCGGCAGTCCCAACAGGGAGTGGACGTACACCCCCGCCGCCTTGGACTGGTCGATGGAGCTCTCGGTGGCGAGGACGACTGTGCGGATACGGTCGGGGCCGTGCCGCTGCACCAAGGGCAGGGCGGCGGCCGCGGCCATGGTGACGATGTCCTCGTCGGCGGTAGGGACGCTCATCGCGTGCTGGCCGAGTCCCTTGTGGTACTTGGCGACGTCGGTACCGTTGGAGCGGGCCAGTTCGCAGTGGTTGAGGACGAGACTGGTGGTGCGGAAGGACAGGTCGTGGATGCCGATGGCGGTCTCAGCGGACATGGGCGTCTCCCGTGGCGCGTTCGAATCGGTTGTGGGCCTTCATCAGCTCGCCGGGGTTGGTCTGTGCGGCCAGGAGGGACAGTTCGCCGCACAGGACGGTGGCGGCGGCCAGGACGGCGAGCCGTCGGGCGTTCTCGCCGGCGGCCCGCTCCTCGCGGCAGCCGAGCCGGGTGAGGTGGGCGTCGACGAAGCCGAGGCCCTTGCCGTTGCCGACCGTGCCGAGGACCAGGTTGGGCAGGGTGCAGGAGAAGTACAGGTCGCCGTCGCGGTCCTGGGTATAGGTGACCCCCTGGGAGCCCTCCACGATGTTCGCCGCGTCCTGGCCGGTGGCCAGGTAGAAGGCGAGGAGCATGTTGGCGTAGTGGGCGTTGGCCGAGCGGATGCCGCCGGCCAGCAGGGTGCCGACCAGGTTCTTCTTGATGTTGAGGGCGGTGATCCGGTCGGCTGTGGTGTGCAGGTGCTTCTCCACGATGTGCCGGGGCACGAGGATCTCGGCGACGACGTTCTTTCCGCGGCCCAGGATGCCGTTGACGGCGGTGGCCTTCTTGTCAGTGCAGTAGTTCGCCGAGATGGAGCCGTAGCGGATGCCGGGGATGGTGGCCAGGAGGTGCGCGAGCAGGGCGTCGGAGGCGAGGGTGGCCATGTTGTGGCCGGAGGCGTCGCCGGTGGCGAACTCGAAGCGGACGAACAGCAGCGGTCCCGTGATCTCGTGACGAACGTCGAGAAGCCGGGCGTACCGGCTGCTCCCGCGTGTGATCTCCCGAAGTCGTGGGAGGTCGTCCTGGACGGCGCGGGCCGCTGTGTGGGCGGTGGCTGCGTCGTCGGCCTCCACCAGGACCGACCGTGTCATCCGCTCATCGACGAGGGTGGTGCGGATGCCCCGCTCGACCAAGCGGGAGAGTTTCGCGCCGCGGCCGACGGAGGGCCACAGCGGGGACTCGTAGGTGGCCAGGGGCACCTCCGTTTCGGTGGAGGTGACGTTGCCGGTGACGCGTACGGGGCCCACCCAGCGCAGGGGGACGCCCGCCGTCGTGAGGTCGGTCGACGGCTCTGCTGTGACGGTCATACCGTGACTCCTTTCTCCGCGGTCGTGACGAGGTCGCGGTCGAGGCTGAAGGCACGCAGCGAACCGGTCAGCAGGACGTCGCAGTCGGCGAGTGCGTCCGGGCTGTGCGCGCCGAGCAGGGTCATGAGCGAGGTGAGGTGGTCCAGCCAGGTCGTGATGTGCCGCACGAGGGCGTCCACACCGCCGTCGAGGAGCGTGGTGAGGAAGGGGCCGGAAGCGCCGACGGCCCGTGCGCCCAGGGCGAGGGCGCGGGTGATGTCCAGGGGGTTGCGCACGCCACCGGAGGCGAGCAGAGGCAGACCGCAGTCACGGGCGTCGAGGAGCGCGGCCGGGGTGCTCAGGCCCCAGCCTTCGAGGTAGGCGTAGTCGGGCCGGTTCCGGCGGCCGTTCTCGATGCGGGCGAAGTCGGTTCCGCCGCTACCGGCCACGTCTGCGGCTCTCACTCCGAGCGAGGCCAGTTCGCGTACGGTCCGTCCGCTCAGTCCGAAGCCGACCTCCTTGACCACGACGGGGACATCGACGGCGGCGGCGATGCGTTCGATGCCGGTGGCCCAGTGTGCGAAGGACCGGTCGCCCTCGGGCATGACGGTCTCCTGCACAGTGTTGATGTGGATCTGCAGGGCGTTCGCGTCCAGCAGGCCGACAGCCCGGCGGGCCTGCTCGGGGGTGGCTTCGGCGTTGAGGTTGGCCAGGACGAAACCGTCGGGGTGCTCGCGGCGCACCGGGGTGAACGTGGAAGCCGTGCCGGGGTCCTTGAGGTATGGGCTCATGGAGCCGGTGGCGATGGGCAGTCCGGTTTCACGGGCGGCGACAGCCAGGTCTCGGTTGATCTCGCCGGTGCGCGGGCTGCCGCCGGTCATGGCGTTGATGTACAGCGGGACCGGCCACTCGACCCCGGCGAAGCGGGTCGCCAACGAGATCTTCTCCCGGTCGGTACCGGCGAGCGCGTGGTGCACGAAGCGCACCTCGTCGAACTGGTTCGGTGTCGGTGGCCCGCCCGGGGGCGGCTCTGTTCCGGTGGTGTGCTGGGCGTGGGCGAGCCGTACGTGGTCGTCCTTCCGGTCTCCGGTCATCAGGTGTGTCCTTGCAGAGAAGGGGAGGGACCGGGGACGATCCGGTCCTCGGCAGCGGGGTCGGCGGCGAGGCCGGTGGTCACTTCGAGTGGCAGGGGGGTGATGCCGGCCGCCGTCCAGCGCAGGCGCAGCAGTGCGGCGGAGTGGTGGGCCGGCAGCAGGGCGATGCCGCAGTCGCCGCCTCCCGCGCCGGAGGGTTTGGCGGTGGCGCCGCAGGACTCGGCCACCTCGCACAGACGGTGCAGGGGTGCGGTGACGATGCCGAGGGAGGTCTCCGCGTCGAGCCGGGTCAGCAGGCCGCGGGCGGTGCGCACGGCGTCCAGGAGCACTTCCGGCTCGTCATGCCGCAGCGCCCTTTCGGCAGTTGACACACACGCTTCGCTGTCCTCGATGAAGCGGGTCCGCAGGGCGCCCTGCCACTCCGGCCGGGTGGCGAGGTCCGCGACGAGGGCGGTGGTGGACGCCGGGCTGCCGCTCCAGCCCACGTGCAGGGCGAGCCCGGTGGGAGGCGGCAGCGGCCCGACAGCGCAGTCCGTCCAGGGGCACCGCAGGGTGTGTGCGACGCCGTCTCGATGCAGGCCGGCCAGCAGGCTCTCTCGATCGGGCGACCGGTAGGACACCCATCCCCCCCAGGTCGCGGCCGCGAGGTCGGCGCCCGAGGGGCCTGTGTCGACCCGGACGGAGGCCAGGAGCGCGAGCCGGAAGCCGTCCTCGGGGGACAGCCGCATGCCGTAGTGGTCCGCCAGGGCCCGGGTGGCCGCGACGGTGACCGCCGCACTGGATCCCAGGCCGGTCTTGACGCCCGCGCGGTGCAGGTCGCTGCGCACCGAGAGCCGTACCGGCGCGAGGGGGAGCCGCCGCTCGGTCCGCAGACGGTCGATCGTCTCCACCACCGACACGACGTGGGCCAGCACACCGCCTGCAAGCGACGGGTCCTCCCCCGGTAGCGCTTCGAGACCCTGTCCGGCGCGGCGCAGCCGCACCTCGTGGCCCAGCAGGTCGGAGTCGATCACGATGTCCGCGCCCTCGGCGGCCGTGGCGGTGGCGGTGACGTATCGGTCGACCGCCACGACGATTGCGGGCCGCCCCGGTTCGAGGACGGCGTACTCCCCCGCGATCATGAGCTTTCCGGGTGCGCGACGGGTGGTCCGGGCCGCTGTCACGCCGTCACCCGCTGGAGTCTGGCGCCGGGACCGCTGTGTGCCACGATCACCCGGGCGTCGGTGGTTTCGCGCATCCGGGCGGCGATCCGCCGGGCGTCGGCGGAGGCGCACAGCACTTTGACGTTGGGGCCGGCGTCCATCGTCGCCCAGGCGCCGACGCCCTCCTCGCGCAGTCGGCGGATGTGGCCGAGCACCGCGTCGGTGGCGGCGGTGCGGTAGCGGACAGCGGGGCGCGCAGCCTCCATGGTGGCGTGCATGCCGAGGGCATTGCGTTCGGTGATCGCGCCGACGGCCGCCATGTCGCCCTCGTGCAGCGCCGTGTGCATGCGGGCGAGGTCGGCGCGGCTGTCCGTCACCCAGTCCCGGTAGAGCGGTGAGGTGGCGACCGTGCGCCGCATGGCCTCCCTGCTCGACACGGATTTGGGGCCCTCCTCCAGGACGACGGCGACCAGCGCGGCGTCCAGGTGGGCATCCGTGACCGGTTCCGCGTAGGAGGCATGGTCGGGGTCGGCGGCGTCGGGAGGGCCGGCATGCCATACGACGAAGCCGCCGAAGACGGATCGCGCGGCCGATCCGGATCCCCGGCGGGCCAGCCGGGACAGCTGCTCGGCGTCGCCCGGCAGACCGTAGGCCTGGGCCGGCGGCCAGGGCCAGCGCGGCGAATCCGCTGGCGGAGGAGGCGAGTCCGGCTCCTACCGGCACGGTGTTGCGGGTGTCGACCACCGCCCGTTCGGGGCGTCCGGCGCGCTCGCGCACGAGCTCCAGGAAGGTGGTGGCGCGGCGTAGTACCTCGCCCCGGGCGAGGACGCCGTCCATGACGACGTGGTCCGCCGCTGCGTCCGGGTCGAGCCGGACCGCCGTCGTCGTGGGGAATACGTCGAGCGTCATCGACAGGCTGTCGGTGACGGGCAGGACCAGGTGCTCGTCGCGTTTGCCCCAGTATTTGATCAGGGCGATGTTGGGATGCGCGACTGCCACCGCTGTCTCATGGGCCGTCATGTCCGGCTCCCTTCGCGACGGCGGTCGTCCAGGTGCGGGCGCCCGTACGGTCGGTGAGCGCGGTGGAGACCGACTCCGCGTGTGCGACGGTGGTGGTCAGGGCCACGACGCAGCCCCCGAGCCCGCCGCCGCTCATCTTGGCTCCGAGCGCGCCCGCGTCGAGGGCGATACGGGCCAGCGCGTCGGTGCGGTCGGTGGTCAGGCCGAGGCCGGCGAGCAGCTGGTGGCAGTCGGTGAGGCGTCGGCCCACAGCGGGGAGGTGACCGGCTGCCAGGTCGTCGAGCGCGGCGCGGGTGAATCCGGTCGAGCGGTGGACGAACCGCGTGCGGTGGTCCGGGTTGCGCGCGAAGGCGTCCCGCAGCATCCCGACGGCCTTCTTGGTGCTGCCGCTGTTGCCGCTGTCGGCCACGACGACGTGGAAGTCGGCGCCCACCGCCGGGGTACGGGGCTGCCCGTCGGTGAGGAGCACAGGCCGCTCGCGTCCCGTGGTCAGCGCGTCGATGCCGCTGGCCGAGCCGTGCGCCGACTGCTCGGAAACCTGTACGAGGTCGAAGATCTCCTGCTCGTCGAGGCAGGTTCCGAACAGGGCGTCGAGCGCGCGGACCAGAGCGCGGGCGTTGGCCGCGCTGGATCCCAGGCCGCGGCACGGCGGGACGTGGCTGTCGAGCCGTATCTCCAGTGCAGGTGACGTGTCGAGGCCGGTCCGTTCGGTGAAGGCGCCCAGGAGCAGCAGGAGCTCCTCGGTTATCCCCCCTGCCGCCTCCCCCTGGGTGCCGTGCGGGCCGGGAGCGGGAAAGCGCGTGCGGGACACACCGGCGTCGGGTCCGGCCGTACGGCGCACGGTGGCCCGGCATTTCAGCTCCGGCAGCGGGAGTGCGAGTGCGGGGGCGCCGTAGACCACGGCGTGCTCTCCGAACAGGATGGCCTTGCCGTGCGCCTCACCCGTCGCGGCCCGCTGATCCACGGTCGTGGTGGATGTGCGGTGCGTGGACATGATCTGCGTTCCTTTCTGCCGGCAGGCTTTCCAGGGTCTGTCTGACAATTCCCGTCGTCGCCCGTAGGGCGGCTGCGCGGCGTCAGGTGCGTGCTCTCGGTGTGCCGGGCGCAGAGCCTCGTACTGGACGTACCTGGCTCTGCGCCCGGTGCGGCGAGAGTGCGTGCATGGCGTCGCGCGGCGGACGGGAATTGTCAGACAGTCCCCAAGGGCTGTCCCGTAACTCCCGGCGGGCGCACGACGACAGCTACGGCACCTCGCGGCGTTGCCGGATCACCCGAATACACCCGGTAGGAGAGCGACCCGGCGCCTTGCGATGCACCGCATCCGACGCCGCACGCTGTTCCACCGGGAGTTACGGGACAGCCCTTAGGGCCGGTTCCTGGCGCAGGGGCAGCCGACCGCGTCGTCTAACGGCGGCCGGCGGCGACCGCGCCGGTGGTGACGACCTCGCTCACCCGCTCAGCGGCGCGCTCACCCGTGACGAGGCTGGAGTTGGTCGCGCTGAAGGCGAGGTAGTCTCCGGCGAGCTGGATGCGCGAGCGGGCGTCGAGGCCGCGGTTGAAGTCACGCAGCCGCGCGTAGTCGCCGGGCTTGCGCAGGATGACCGCGTTCTTCCAACGCTGTACGTATGCCATGTCCTGGTGCGCCTCGATGTGCCGGGCCATCTCAGGCCAGGCCTGCCGGTGCACCTCGTGGGTCAGCTCGATGACCTGCTCGTCGTCGGCCTCCCAGTGGCGCATCGCCCAGGGATAGCGGTAGTAGCTGGTCAGCAGGGCGTGGCCTTGCGGGGCGCGGCCGGGGGCGAAGTTGTGGTTGAAGGTGATGACACCGAGGTCGGGGTGTTCGCGCTGCGGGAAGAGCACACAGGTGGCCGTCTCGTCCGGGACGCGGTCGACGCCGAAGTACACGTGGATGTCCGGCACGTACGGCACGTTCGCCAGGTAGTCCAGCGTCGCCGGGGCCAGCCCGGGGCACAGCCGGGCGGCCACCGGGCCGGGCAGGGCGACCACCGCCGCAGCGGCCTCCTCGGTGTGCTCGGGTTCGCCCTCGCGCCGCCAGTGCACCCGGACGCCGTCCGAGGTCTCCTCCACCTGGGTGACCTCGGCACCGGTCTCCACGTCCAGCCGGGAGGCGAGTGTCGTGGTGAGAGTGTCCACCCGGTCGCGGAAGTTGAACCAGGCGGAGTTCACCGCAGGCATCGAGAACAGGAAGTTGACCACCGACAGGTCGGGAGGCGAATTGAAGAACATGGCGCTCATCGGGTCCACGACCCAGTCGCGGAACTGGGTGTCCAGCCGGCGCTCGGCGTAGGCGGCGGCGGTCTCGGTGTCGAGGGCTGCCGCCTCTCCCATGTCGCTGTCCCAGCGCAGCCGGTTCGCGTACTTCTTGAGGTCCGACTGCAGCCGCACCATGGCAGGCAGGGAACTCCAGGGGAGCAGTCGCGAGCGCTTGAGGTCGGTGGGCCGGTCCGCCCGCAGCCGGTGGACGCGGCCCTCGCGGCGGATCCCGACGAGGTTGTTGGTACGCAGGGTGGTGTCCTCGATGCCGAGGTCGCGGACGAGGTCACGCATCTGCGTGTAGTTCTCGATCAGCAGGATCGCGGCCAGGTCCATGTGGTAGCCGCGGCGTTCCACCGTGCGCATGCGGCCGCCGGCGACGTCCTCGGCCTCCAGGACGCGGACCGGGTGCCCGGCCAGCTGGAGGCGGAAGGCCGCGGTCATGCCGGCGATGCCGGCTCCCACAACGATGATCGGTTCCTTGGTGCCCGTGGCGTTCACTGTGGTCCTTTCCGAGCGGGGACAGGTACGGGTACGTGCGGTCGGGCCGGCGCGGGCGCCGCCTCCAGCCGCTCCCAGAGCTGGCGGGACACCTGCACCGCCGAGCAGATGCTGTGGTGCGTGCTGGACTGGGTGAAGAAGTCGCCGCCGGCGAGCCGGACTCGGGAGGTGGCCGGCCATGTCGAGCTGAGCCGGGCCATCTCCCGGTAGTCGCCGGGCCGGCGGAAGACCACGCACTGCCCGGGACGCATGACATGGGTCATGGTGGTGTGGTTCTCGGTCTCGGGTGTCAGTCCCACGGTCCGCAGGGCCGACCGCGCGTGGTCGACCAGTTGTTCCTCGGGCAGGTCGCGGTGGCGGTCCGACCAGGAGCCGCGGAAGTGCGCCATGACGAGCCCTCGGCCTTCCGGGACCCGGCCGGGGGCGGTGTTGTGCGGCAGGATGACGCCCACGAGCGCGGGGTGTTCGGACCGCGGGACGTTGACCATCACGGCCGGTTCGGCGGTGGGCCGGTCCAGTCCGAAGGCCACGTGGACGCTGCCGGTGTACTCCACGCGCCGGAAGAACTCGCTGAACGGCCGCTGCATCTGGCCGTAGAGGTCCGGCGTCCGAGAGACGGGCACAGCCAGCACGCACGCGTCGGCCCGCTCGGTGTGCTCCCCTGTTCCGTCCTGCGCCTGCCAGGTGACCGCGACCCCGGTGGCGTTCTCCTCGACCTGACGGACCGTGGCGTGATGGATGACGGGCAGTTGGGCGGCGAGGAGCCGTGGCAGCGTCCCGACCCCGTCGCGGAAGGTGAACAGGCCGCCTCCGCCGAGCAGGGAGTTGAGGAGCATGAACGGCGCTACGGACGAGGTGCGTTCGACGTCCTGCAACGAGGCGAGCATGCACAGCGGATCCAGCAGGTGATCGACGGTGGCCGGCCGCAGCCCGCGGCGGACCGCGTAGCCGGCGACGGACTCGCCGTCGTGGCGGGCCGCCGCGGACATGTCGTACCAGTCCAGCGAACGCCTGATCCGCAGGTGGTCCAGCATCAGCTTGGGCAGGTCGGACGGGAACGGCGCGAACCGCAGCAGCCCGGCAGCCATGCGTGGCAGGGAGCCGACGTGCACGGGGTGCACCCGCCGATCGCGCATGAGCCCGATGCGGTCGGAGGAGGGCAGTATCCGGTCGTCGGCCCCTGCCAGTTCCGCGAGCCGCAGCATCGCGTGGTAGCGCCGGGACAGCAGAGACGCGCCGGTGTCGACGAAGAACTCGCCGCGCCGTACGGAGCTCATCCGGCCGCCCACGTACTGCGGCCCGGCGCTTTCGAGCACGGTGACCCGGCAGCCGCGCCGCTGCAGGAGGAAGGCGCTGGTGAGGCCGGCGATACCCGCTCCGACCACGACGACGTGGGGGCGTCCGTCCGGGGGTGGCCCGGCCGTGCCGTTCACCGCGGGCCGGCCGTCGCTCATGCGGGGACCTCCGGACGGGGCTCGTCCCGGTCGTAGCGGCCGTGCCGCAGATACCACTCGACGTGGTTCTGGAAGCTGAGCAGCCCGTCCGCCCATGTCTTCAGGGCCGCTTTCTCCGCGTCGGTGTAGGGGCCGCCCGTGCCGGAGGGGCCGCCGGCCCGTTCCAGCGCCTGTTTCAGCGCCCGCACCCGCTGCTCGATCCGGTCGAGGGTCTCGGCGGCGGCGTCCTTGAGCGACTTGTCCTCCAGGCGGTGCAGCAGGACCACGAGGTTGTAGGCGTCCGGGCGGTCCAGTTCCTTCGACACCGAGCACAGGTCGTTGATCCAGGACGCGATGTCGGCCGCGCAGCCGATCATCTCGGTGTATTCGGGGGTGCCGTAGAAGCGCGCCGGCAGTCGTACCGACTCGGCCTGTTCGACGAAGTCCAGCAAGGGCAGCACAGGTCCGGTGTCGCGGCGCAGGGCTATGTACGAGTCGACGCCGGGCAGGACACCGCGTGCCCGGTAGTCGGACTCCACGACGAGGGAGGTGAAGTAGTCGTCCAGATGTGCGAGGAGTTCGCAGAACTGCACCGGCGCCATCTGCTGAGCGGTCCGCTCCAGCAGGTCCGCGAGCGCGCGCTGCAGGGCGTCCTCGGCGGTGGGCGGTTGTTCGCGGCGCCTGGCGGCGTCCACCAGACGCCTGAGTGGGGCCGCGGCCCGGTCGGCGGCGGCGGCGCTGGCGCCGGCGGCTCCGTCCTCGAAGTGGTCGTCGAGATTGAAGTACCACATCGTCCATTGGGTGATGAGTACGCGGATGCCGGTGTCCGCGCGCGGATAGCCGTGGCTGACCAGCTCGCCCGCGCACAGGCGGCGCAGCGGGTGGCGGGGGTCGCCGGAATCGATCAGGCCCAGGCGCCTGGCCCACTCGGCGCCACCGGTCTCGACGGCGGCGATGTCGCCGGGGTCACGCGCGGGTGCGGCAGGGAAGGGCCAGCGAGGCAGGACGGTGTCAAGGACCGGGTCGGAGACCGGACTGTGCACGATGTCTCTCCTTTCCCGGCCGCCGGCCGGGTGGACGCCGGCCCGCGGAAAGGGCACGGCAAGGGACGGGGAGAACGGCCGACGGGACGGTTGAGCGGGCCGTCGGGACGGTTGCGGGCAAAGGGGTCGCACAGGGCGGGCCCGCCGGGCGGCGAATCGGTGGCAGGCGGTGTGCCGGATGGTGGTGCGGCGGGACTCCGTACGTGCTTCGCCGGGCCCGCTTGCCCACCGTGCTTGCCGGGGCAGCGGTGTCAGTGGTCGCGGAGGGCCAGCCAAGCGGCGAGCGTGCGCAGTGGCCGGGTGTCGCAGGCGGGCAGACGGGTGGCATCGAGGTGGTCGAGCGCCTCGGCCAGGTGTCGGCGGGCAAGGCCGCTGGTCCGGTGCCGTCCTCCCGCGCGCTCGACGAGGGAGGCGGCGTGCCGGAGGACGTCGGCGTCGTCCGTGGCGGGGTCGCGGGCGTAGAGCTCGGCCAGTTCGGCGGCCTCGGGACCGTCCGACCCCAGGGCGGCCACCACGGGCAGGCTCTTCTTGCGGGCGTGGAGGTCGGCACCGGCCGGTTTGCCCGTCGTCCTGGGGTCGCCCCATATGCCGAGCAGGTCGTCCACGTGCTGGAAGGCCAGGCCGAGAGAGCGGCCGAAGGCATCCAGTTGCGCTGCCCGCGCCTCGTCCGCCCCGCCCGCCAGGGCGCCCAGACGGCACGCGGCTCCCATGAGCGCGCCGGTCTTCCGCGCGGCCATGGTGGTGCACTCGGTGAGGGAGACCTCCGCCCGTCCCTCGAACCCGATGTCCTCGAACTGCCCGCCGATGAACTGCTGCACGGCCTCGTTCAGCGCTGCGGTGGCCAGGGCACTGGGACTGTCGTGGCGGACCAGGGAGACCGCCAGGGCGAGCATGGCGTCACCGGCCAGCAACGCGCCGGGGACGCCGAAGGCGCGCCAGGCGGCGGGCCGGTGACGGCGCATGTCGTCGCGGTCGATGATGTCGTCGTGCAACAGTGAGGAATCATGGGCGAGTTGCACAGCCGCAGCGCAGTGTGAGCCGGTGCGGGGAGGGGCCCCGAGTGCCTGTGCGGAGAGCAGGACGAGGGCAGGCCGTACGGCCTTTCCCCAGTCGGCGGTGATCGGCCGGCCTTGTTCGTCCCACCATCCCAGGTGGTAGCCGACGACGATCCGTGCCTGTGGGTGCAGCGAGTCCACTGCCTCCCGCAGCACCGGGTCGGTCACCTCCCTGGCGTGGTCGAGCCATGCCAGGGGACCGGCGTCGGCGGCGGGGACCGTGCGGACGCTCGTGCCCGCTGTCGTCGTGTCGGTGCCTTCGGCCGCGTTCACAGGACCGCTCCTTCCGCGGTGGGGGCGGTCGGGACCCGGGTGGTCCACTGCTGGTGGCGGGCCAGCACATGTCGGAACAGGGCGGTGAGGGTGCCGACGGCGGCGGCCTCTCCGCCCGCCCGGCTCAGCGTGTGCAGGGCTTGGTCGAGGTAGCGGCGGGCGGTCCGCTCGGCTTCTGCACGTCCGCCCGCTTCCATCACGAGACCGGCCAGAGCGGCCAGTTCGGCCTCCGCGGGAGCCTCGGTGGCACTCAGCCGGACGGCCAGCCGAGAGGCGGCGGGGGTGTCGGAGCGCAGGGCGGCGATGACGGGGTAGGTCCTCTTGCCGCTGCGCAGGTCGCCGTAGGCGTCCTTGCCGCTGGCGGTGGGATCTCCCCACAGACTCTCGATGTCGTCGGCGATCTGCCAGGCCACGCCCAGATCCCAGGCTGCGGAGCGGAGCATGCGGGCCGCCGGCGCGGGGGCGTGGGCCAGGGCTGCGCCGACTTCGAGGCAGCCGCCGAGGAGGCCGCTGGTCTTGGCGCACGCGGCGAGGTAGTCGTCGGTGTCCACTTCGTCCACCGGGTAGCCGTCCAGCTCCAGATCGGCGGCCTGCCCCTGGATGATGGCGTCCACTGCTGACGTGATGGCCCCGGTCGCCGGTTGCACCGGGGTTCCCCGGACTTCGGTGACGACCCGTAGGGCCTGGCTGAGCAACGCGTCGCCCGCCAGTACGGCGGGCCCCCGTCCGAAGGCCACCCAGGCGGTGGGGCGGCCCCGCCGCAGTTCGTCGGCGTCCATCAGGTCGTCGTGCAGCAAGGAGAAGTTGTGCACCAGTTCGACGGCGACCGCGCCGGGCACGGCCGACGCCGTACTCGCGCCGAATGCCCGTGCTGCGAGCACGGCCAGGGCGGCGCGCAGCATCTTGCCGGTGTGACCGTCGGTGGGCGTGCCATCGGGCAGGCACCAGCCCAGGTGATAGGCGCTGATACGGGCCAGCCGCGGATGCAATCCCTCAACCGCCGTACGCAGGGCGGGAAGCGTGGCTGCCCGGCATTCGGCCAGCGTCTCCCTGACGGTGTCCGCAGCCGGGGGGCTGAGGACCTCTGTCTGGTTCATGGACGTCGTCTCCTCCCACTGGGCAGGTCATGACGAGTGCGGCGCGTGGCCGGCGGGTTCGCCGGGCCGTTCCTTGAGGTGCCCTCGTGCGGTGGCCACCGGTACCGACGCGCTCAGGGCCGGCCTGCGTGTGGCACGGGTGCGCGACCGGGGCTTGTACCGGCGGCGCACCCGGTCCTCACGTGCACCGTGTGCCGCTTTGTTCTGTGCCGACGGCCCGGGACGCGCGCCGCGCGATCCCTCCCGGAAACAGCTTCGCGACAAGGGAAACAAATTCGCTGATCCGCCGACACCAAGAAGTCAAGCAGGGGCCGCAGGACCGTGCCAGGGGGTTCCCTACGTTCCGCTGTCCCACGGGTCGATTCCTTGTGAACTTGTGAACTCGTGACCGAACCCATTGCCTCATTCAGCTCCGACGGACCCGGCGCGAACGGAAAGTGGCTGGAAACAACCCGTTAATTGTTCGGCCGACACGGTAGACGAAAAATGGTTCCTGATCAAAAGAGAGGACCGACAAGCGGTCGCAGCACTACGGCAGATTCCGGGCACAGAGCCGCCTCCAGAGGATTTCTGTTTCTGTACCGCAATACGCTCGGAGGAGTTGGCGTGGCACGCAGCAAGCCGAATCAGCAGCTGAAACGTCTCATACGCGAGGCGGGATTGTCGGGCGAAGCTCTGGCCCGGTCCGTCAATCTCGCCGCCGCGGAGAACAGGCGGGTGCTCCAGTACAACCGCAAATCGGTTGCCGGGTGGTTGGCCGGCTCCCGGCCCCCGGCCCCGGTACCCATGCTGGTGGCCGAGATCCTGACCCGGCGGCTCGGCCGGCACATCAGCGTCCAGGAGACCGGACTGGCACATGTTCCGGACGAGCCGACCGACGCACTGCACGCGACCGGCGGCAGAGGCCGAGAGGCGCTGGCGATGCTGACCAAGGCAGACATCGCTCCCGGAACCCGGGCGGCGTTTCGCGTCTCCCCCTTCCGCCCGGGCAGCGCCCCTCCGGTCTGGACCGACACGGAGCCGCAGCCCACGAGGGGCGACTGGCGGCTCGGACCTGGTGATCTCGCGGCCCTGTCGCACACCATCACGCACTACGCGGAGACCATCGACACCTACGGCGGCGCCCACGGACGCACCGCACTGGCCACCTATCTCGCCACCGACGGTGCCGCCTTCCTCGCCGCCCGAACCGACCGGCGCACCCACTCACTGCTCCTCGGACGACTGTCCCGGCTGACCCATCTGCTGGCCCGCATGTCTGCGGACTGCCGTCAGAGCGGGGTGGCGCAGCAGTACTTCCACGTAGCCGCGCAAATCGCGATCGAGGCCGGGGACCGCACCCAGTACGCCGTCACGCTGCGGGCGATGAGCACACAGGCGAACCAACTCGGGCACCGTGACCCGGCGCTCGCCCGTTCGGCGTGGTCGACGGCACCCGAGGACGCTCCACCGCCCATCCGGGCGTACCTGATGAGTCATCTCGCCGTGGTGCACGCGACGGCCGGCGAGGAGAACCGATCGCTCTCGGCCCTTTCCGACGCCATGACACTGCACGGCGGACAGGACGACCCTTCCTCGCCGTTCAGCGGATATCCCATGGCCGCACTCCACTACCAGCGAGGCCACGTGCACCAGAGTCTCGGCGACTACGGCAGGGCCGCCCAGGCGTTCGCCGCGTCCCTGCGGCACCGGCCGCCGCGCGCGCACCGCGCCCGGGCCCTGACACTCGCCAAGCTGGGCGAGATCCACCTGCTCGAGGGACGGCTGGACCGAGCCTGCGCCGTTACCGACCGGCTGCTCGACCACTACGGGCGAATCCGCTGCCCGCGCACCACCGACCGGCTCGAGGACCTGCGCTCCAGGCTGCTGCCATACGCGGGGCGGCCGTCCGTACGGTCTACCCTCGACCGCCTGGACGGTTACACCACATACCAGAGCTTCCCGGAGCGCCTAGCCGTGTGAGCGGCGTACCACCACGCCGGTGCGACGGACGCCCCCACCCGGCGCCACGGCCGTCTGCCCCGACCGATCCGGACCCGGACCCGGACGCACAAGGGCACAAGCGTGGGCCACGAAGGACACAGGCGAGCCGGACGACCCTGTCGCGGGGCCGACAGCCGGGCATCCAATGGAAGGAGAGGTCGACGGGCCGACGCCCCCTGGGGCCGGGCCGGTCACCGCCTGCCCGCTGAGCCACGGAAAGGGATGCCGGGATGGAGACGAAACCGACCGAGGTACCCGCTGTCGATGGGCTGCCGCTCCTCGCCTCACTGCTGGACCTGCGGCGAGACCCGTTGGGCACGTACGAGCGGGCCCGAAGGGAACACGGTGACGTGGTGCGGATCGCGTCCGGGCCTCCCGGACTGCGCACGACGATCCACTTCGTCTTCTCCGCCGCCGGCGCCCAGCAGGTGCTGGCCGGCCAGTCGGCCAACTTCCGCAAGGACGACCGCTTCTCGCAAGAGATGCGGCAGACCTTCGGCAACGGTCTGCTCAGCAGCCTCGACGACGACCACATCAGGCAACGCAGGCTCCTCTCCCCTCTGTTCACGAAGAAACGGGTGGCGGACTACGCAGCGGCCGTCTGCGACGAGGTCGACGCGCTGTGTGCCGAATGGGAGGCCGACCGCGACGGGCGGCCCGACCTGAACGAGGACATGAGTCGGCTCACCGTGAGGATGATCACCCGAATCCTGTTCGGCTCGGACGCCGAACAGGCGGCGAAAGTAGTGCGGCGCTGCATGCCCGCCCTGAGCACCTACACCCTCCGTCGCGGGCTCATGCCGCTCAACCTGCCCCGCTCCTTCCCCACGCCCGCCAACCGCCGTGCGCGCGCGGCCCAGAAGGAACTGCACGCACTGTGCGACCGTCTGATCGAACAGCGTCGGCGGAGCGCCACCTCGGGCGATGAGGCGGGGACCGACCTGCTGACCCTGCTCATCAACGCGCACAGCGACGAGGACACTCCGCTGACCGACGAGGAACTGCGCGACCAGGTGCTGGTCTTCCTGCTGGCCGGGGCGGACACCACGGCGACGTCACTCACGTTCACCATGTACATGCTGGCACAGCACCAGAACATCCAGGACTCCGTCCGCGACGAGGTGCGTTCCGTTCTCGCCGGACGCCGGCCCACCCCTGCCGACCTGGACGCACTGCCCTCCGTGGAACGAGTGCTCAAGGAGGCCATGCGTCTCTATCCCGCAGCGCCGGTCCTGATCCGCCGGGCGGTGCGGTCGACGGTCGTCGACGGGTACGCGATACCCGCGGGGGCCTACGTGTACGTGTCGCCCTGGGTGACGCACCGCCATCCCTCCTACTGGCCAGACCCCGAACGGTTCGCCCCCGAGCGGTTCCGCCCCGAGGAGGAAAGCCGCAGGCCGCGCTACGCATGGTTCCCACTCGGCGGCGGCCCGCGCTCCTGCATCGGCAACCACTTCGCCATGCTCCAGATGAAACTCGCCGTGGCGACGCTGCTCCAGCGGTATCGCTTCACCGGGACAGTGCCGCACGTGCCACTGGAGGTGGGCGTCACCATCCGGGCGGCGCGAGCCGTGGACTGCACCCTGTCCCCGGTCGGCCGCGTCTCGGCGGACACACTCTCCCGGTCCCGCTGAGGCTTGTGGACTCCCGCCGACGGCAGGTGGCGGATGCGCCCGCGCGGCCACCGTCCGCCGCCCCTCCCGCATCGCCGTACAGCGTGGATATGACTGTCGGCACCCCGTCGAGAGACCGAAACGGGCATGAACCGGTCGGCCGACCCGCCCCCTACGGGCACCCTGGAACACGAGGAGAGCATCCTCCCGAATACGCGCCACCACGAAAAGACGTCATGTCCTGCGGATTTCACGGATTCCACGCTCAGACGACGGTCGCGAGGATGCCCGAGTGCGGGCACCGGAGTTCGACCGGTTCTGGTCAATCACGTATCTCCGCAGCTACTACTTGCCTCGCCCTTGGGACTGTCTTAACCTATTCATTAATCTTTCAACGTGAACCTCACGCCGAAAGCGTCACGGCGGGATGGCGAAATGTCGACCCATCGAACTACGCGACACTTCCTTTCCTTCGGGCACTCGACGGGAGCCAGAAATGGATAGCGTCTTGCCAATTGCGCAAAATTCGCACCGTCCACACAGAACGCGCAGGAAACCCAGGACCGACGCCTTAGCGGCGGCCCGAAAAGAAATCACTCCGCCGCGCCGCGTCAAATCCGAGCACGACGCGACCGGACCACTCGCTACCGATGACCCTTTTACGTGGCTGCCCTGGCACCCTCAGGAGAGCGAGGAACCTGAACCCTCCGCTCCCCAGGAACCCCAGCAGCCGGCACCGTCGCAGGACCGCGCACGCGAGGGGACCTCGCTCGCCGCCTGACCCCGTCACGATCACCAGCCGGAACACCTCTGGCTGGCCGCTGGGGCGTGCGAGGCAGCGCGTTCGTCGAGCAGGCGTTTCCCGCCGGTGGAGTCGTGCACCGAGGCTGCTGTGACGATGACGGCCAGGACCGGACCGAGCGTGTCCGTGGCCACGTGACGCTTACATTCTTCGATCCTCGTGCCGCCTGGGCATTTTCCGGTACGTCGTCGAGCGCGCCGTCGCCGGGCTGCACGGCTTCCGCCGCCTGCGCATCCGCCCCCAAGGTTGTGCGCAGCCGACTTCGACGCCGTCAGACCGGCCGTCGCGCCGCGCAGCAGCCACACCGCGCCGCCGTTCCTGATCGTGCCGAGGTTCTCGCCCGGCGCACCCGCGATCAGGTCCGCCTTCCCGTCGCCCGTCACGTCGAGCAGTCGCAGCGATGGTCCGCTTACGGGTCTGGCTGGGACCGGCCGACGAGGCGTTGTAGATCTTGACGGTCCCCGGGTCGTCCCCCATCTCGGTGTCGCCGCCAGGGAAGACGCGCGTGGCGAGGTCGGCGTAACCGTCCTGGTCGAAGTCGGCGACGGCGGTGGCGGACGCTGAGGGCAGTCGTTGCGGAACGGTGGACAGGCCGTCCTTCGTGCCGAGCCACAGTTTGCCGCCCTCGGCGTGGTTCTCGTAGACAAAGAAGGTCGCGAGGTCCTCGATGCCGTCGCCGTTGAAGTCCTCGCGCACGGTGGTGGCGCCACCCGCGGCGGATGCGGTGGCAGCCGCGAGCGGCACACCGAAGGTGCCGATCAGAGCGGCGACCACCGCGGTCGATACGGCCAGTCGACGGATGCCCACAAGTCCTTCCACCCGAAGCGCGCGGCATCGGGTCCGCGTGCGGGTGACCTTCGCCGGTGAGACATACGGCAACGGCTGAGGGTCGTGTGCGGTGAACGGGACATGAACCGGAGGTCACCCGCCTCGGGCGCTCCCGTGTCCGTCCGCGGTCGTGGCGCCGGGATCCACCGGATCAACTCTTTTCGGCCGGGATCTATCCCGATGGCCGGTTTGTGGTGCACCCTGTTCGTCCGGGCCCCGCCACATCCCCCAGGTGGGGCCCCGCCGCTGGGTCCTGCCGTCCCGTCGGCGGCAGGACCCGCCGCGCCCACCGGCTCTACCGGCTCCCCGCGTATTCGGGCAGTGTGAGGGCCGAGTAGGCCGGTCTCGCCGGTGCGGAGGGCATGGTGACGAGATCGCGCAGCATGGTGTTGCGCTGCTCCAGCGCCCGCGCCGTGGTGGGAAAGAGTGTGGCCGCCCCGTTGTCGACGAGTGCCTGGTTCATGGCCACGTAGGCGCGGACGTCTCGTTCGTAGGCGGTGAAGGCGGCCGTGTGGTCCCGGTTCGTGGCCAGGGAGTGAGCGAGCATGTAAGCGCCGGCCAGCGCGAGGCTGGAACCTTGTCCGGTGAGGAACGAGGGGGCGTACGCGGCGTCGCCGACGAGCGCGACGCGGTCGCTGGACCAGTGGGGCATGCGGATCTGAGCGGCGGTGTCGATGAACAGGTCCTCCGCGTGGCGCATGGCCTCGACCAAGGCGGGGATCTCCCAACCCGCGTCCGCGAAGGCCGTGGCGACCAGGTCGCGTCGGGCATCGGGGTCCCGGAGGGCTTCGAGCAGCGGTTCCGGTTGGTGGAAGGTCAGGAAGGTGTGCAGTTCGTCGTTGTTCCCGACGGCGTAGAGGGCCGCGGCTTTCCCCGGGACGTTCCACATCACGAGTTCACGGGAGAGCCCGAAGGTGTTGGGCATGGTGAAGACGGCGAAACAGTAGCCGAGGGGACGGTGGAACCGTGCTTCGGGGCCGAACAGAATCTTCCGGGTGTGCGAGTGCATTCCGTCGGCCCCGATCATCAGGTCGTACGTGCGCCGTCGTCCACCCCGGAAGGCGACGTCGACCCCTCGGCCGGACTGGTCGAGGGTGTCGATGGAGTCGCCGAACAGGAACTCCACGTCGTCCTGCACCACTGCGTGGAGGGCCTCGGCCAGGTCCCCGCGACGCACCTCTAGATCCTGTCCGGTTGGATCCTGTCCCCCGGCGCTGCCGGTTACGGCGCGCAGGTCGAGCGAGGCCACCTCGCTGCCGTCGGCGTCGAGGAAGGTGCCGCGGCGCGAGTCGATGTGCGCGTCCCGCAGCCGCGGCAGTATGCCCATCCGCCGGACCACCTCTGTCGCGGTACCGCGGATGTCGATCGGGTAGCCCCCGCCCCGCAGCGCGTGCGCCTTCTCCACCACGGTGACCTCGTATCCGGACCGGGCCAGCCAGTACGCCAGCGCGGGTCCGGAGATACTGGCCCCGGAGATCAGCACGCTGCGCTTCGCGGTGGCGCTCACGTTCGCCGGCAGACCGGTGGGTGTCATGCTCGGGCCTCCTTCTTCGTGACGCGGACGACGAGCAGCGGCAACATGGCGACGAGGCCGGCGACGACGAATCCCGTGACGAACGCCGATTCGGTCGCTCCCCCGGTCGTCGGGTCGGCTCCGGCGTCGAGGATCGCGCCGCCGGCCTGGGCACCCAGGGCGACGCCGATCACGCGCGTCACCACGAGCAGGCCGGTGGCGATGCCGGTGTCCTCGGCCCCGACGGCGGTGGCGGTGCGGGCGAGCAGCGCCGTGGTGGCGACACCCGCTGCGAACGCGGTCAGCACCTTCGCGAGGACGAGGTGCCATGGCGCGGTGTGCAGTGACGCCAGGGTGAGCATCGTGGCCGCCATGACGACGGCGCCCACGACGACGACGGCACGCGGACCGAAGCGCCGCGCCGCGATCCCGCCGACCGAATCGCTCGCCGCCCCGGCGATGGCACCGGGTAGCAGGAACAGGCCGATGTCGGTGGCGCCCGCCCCGAAGCCGTACTCGTCGGCCGGTACCGCGAACAGTTGCGGAAGCAGCAGGAGCACCATCCCCGAACTGATGGTGATGAGGAACGTGAACACGAACGCATGCCTCATGGCAGGCCTTGTCAGCATGCGCAGATCGACCATCGGCGAGGCCGCCCGGCGCTCAACGGCGACCCATCCGGTGGCGAGGGCGACCACGGCCACCGCGATGGCACCGACCGCGAAGGGCGGCGGGCCACCGTCCCGCGTCACCGTGACGAGGCCGAGCATGAACGCGAGCAACGTACCGCTCAGCAGAACCGCGCCGGGCCAGTCGATCCCGCTGTCCGAGGGGATCGGCGGATCAGGCGGCATCAGCCATGTCACGACCAGCGTCGTCGCGATGATCACGGCCGTGGGCAGCGCGAACATCCAGTGCCAGGACAGTCCTTCGGCGATCGGCCCGGCGAACAGCATGCCCACCATGCCGCCGCCCGTGAACAGCGCGACGACCAGCCCGATCGCCACCTGGGACTCACCCGCCGAAAGGTGCTTGCGCACCAGGATGAAGGAGAGGGGCAGTGCACCGACCATGGCGCCCTGCAACACCTGACCGAGCAGCAGTACCGGTAGGTTCGGCGCCAGGGCGGCCAGCAGGCCGCCGGCCGAGACCATGCTCATCAGCCACACCAGAACCCGCTTTCCGCCGTAACGGTCGCCGAGTTTGCCTGCGACGGGTGTGACGACCGCGCCGGTGACGAGCAAGGTGTTGCCGATCAGCGCGCCTTCGCCAGGACTGACCTCCAACTCCCTTTGCAGTAAGGGCAGTGCAGGCTCCACGACGGACTGCAGGGCGCCCAGGGCGAGTGCCAGGATGCCGAGGGCACCGATCGACGGTCTGCACATGCGAACCGGGGGAACCACGGCTTCGGACATGCACGTCGCGTTCATCACCTGTCGACCACTCCAGACATGCGGGGCGGGGGAAATGCGTGGCTTCCACGCGCCTCCCACCCTTCCCTCCGGCTGCGCGCCGGGCATCGTCCGACGCCGCCGTCTTCCCCTGGTGCACCCGGACCAGCCGCTCACGTCCCCTGGTGCACGCGCACCAGGACTAGCCGCAATACCGTTGCGTTACGGGTCTGCGGGTTGAGGTCGTAAGGACGGCGTCGCCACGCATCCACATCGCCCCGACGGTGGTCGTGACGGCAGGGCGAGACGGACGCGTCAACAGCCATCAGCTCGCTGTCGCGTACACGATGAGGTTGTCGACAGGATGCCCCTGCGCGTCGAAGTCGCCGTCGCACGTGATGAGCCGTAGAGCACGTTCCTGGGTGGGCCCGTAGACCTTCTCCGTCGGGAAGGCGTTCTTGGCGACACTCTCCGTGGCCGTGACGGTGAAGTGGAGGGCTTTTCCCGTCCTGTCGGTGACGGTGATGTCCGCACCCTTCTTGATCTTCTTCAGGTCGTGGAAGACGGCCTCGCCGAAGCGGGTGTCGTTGTGGCCGATGATGACGGCCGCGCCGATCTCACCGGGCACCGCACCGCCCGTGTACCAGCCTGCGGTCATCCCCTTCTCGGCCGGCGGGACCTGGACCGTCCGGTCCGTGTTGAGGCCCAGCTCCATCAGCGAACTGGTGATCCCCACGGAGGGAACGGCCACCTCGGCAGGGGCCGCCGGAGCGTCGGCCGCAGGCCGCTCGGACTTCGGAGCGCCCGACGCGGCGGCGGGGGCGGTCGGGGCGACCCGGCCCCTCGGGTCGGGGCCGGACGAACAGCCGGTGAGCAGGGTGACGAGGGTCAACAGGGTGAGGGTCGCGAGGCGGGCCCGGGACAGGACCGGACGGTGTGCAGGGGGCAACTCGGGCTCCAGAACAGGGTGCGAGGGTTCGCCGGAACGCACAGGGCGCCGCCTGGTGAAGGGCGGCGCCACCGTTTCGTACGAGAGGTTGTGCTGCCGGGTCAGCCTTCGCGGCGGGCGGTGGTGCGGCGGCGCAGTACGTAGGTGCCTGCGCCCGCGAGCAGCAGCGCGCCGGTGGCCGAACCGATGAGCGTGCCGGTGTTGTCGTCCTGGGCGGGGGCCTCGCCCGCGGCGACACCGCCACGCGGGTAGTCCTTCCCTCCGGCCTTCCGGGCTTCGGCGGCCTTCCGGGCCTCGGCCTCCTTGAGCGTCCTGGCGTCCTCGGCCTTCTTCTTCGCCAGGGCCTCCTTGTCGGACGGGGTGGCGTCGGTCGCACCCGGCGTCGGAGTCGGATCGGTGGCGAAGGCCGCGGTGGCCGGGACGAGCAGCGCGCCGGCCGCGACGCCGGTCAGGACAGCGATACGCAGCGGGCGCAGAGTAAGACGGCGGGACATGTGAGAGCTCCAATTCCAGCCCGGCTTGGTCGTTCCTGGTTGCCGATCCGCACCAGGTTCCGGGCATGGCTTCACCCTGCAGGCCACTTGTGAGGAAACTGTCAGAGCGCTGTCGTCATCCCATCAGGGTCGACCTGGGCCCTCCGGCTTCCGTGACTCGGCTGTCGGCAGCCGCAGGGTGAAGGTGGCCCCCTCCCCCTCCGTGCTCGCCACGTCCACGGTGCCGCCGTGGGCCTCGGCGAGCTTGAGGACGATCGCCAGACCGAGGCCGCTGCCGCCGGTGCTGCGATTGCGGGACTTCTCCGCCCGCCAGAAGCGGTCGAACACGTACGGGAGGTCGGCCGCGGGAATGCCACTGCCGGTGTCGGACACCTCCACGACGAACTCGTCCCCCGGGTCGGTGACGTACCGGCGCAGGGTCACCGTGCCTCCGGCCGGGGTGTGGCGCACCGCGTTGGAGAGCAGGTTGCTGACGGTCTGCCGCAGCCGTACGGGGTCGGCGTCGAGGAGCGGTGGGTGAGGGGTGCCCGGCGGGGGTGTCAGGACCGTGAGGGTGACGCCCGCCGTCTCGGCCAACCCCTGGTGCGCGGCGGCGACCTGGCCGAGCAGCTCGTCGATCCGTACCGGCTTGCGGTGCAGCCGCAGGGCGCCCGCCTCGGCCGCGCCCAGGTCCTGGAGGTCGTTGATGAGGTGCTGGAGCTGCACCGCCTCCTCCAGGAGCGAGGAGACGAACGCGGGGTCCGGCACGGCCAGTCCGTCGTGGGCCGCCTCCAGCCAGCCCCGGATGTTACTCAGCGGCGTTCGCAGCTCATGGGCGACATCGCTGACCATCACCTTGCGCTGCTCCTCCAGGCGGGCCCGGTGCGCGGCCATGTCGTTGAAGGCCGCCGTCAGCCGTCCGATCTCGTTGTCGGAGACGACGGGCACGGGCACCGGCGTCGCGTCCAGGCCCTTCCGCATGCGCTGGGCGGCGCCGGTGAGCGCGTGCAACGGGCGTACGAGCCTGGCTCCGGCGAGCACCGAGGCGCCGACGGTGAGGGCGAGGACCAGAGCGGTGACACCGGCGATGCGTGCGGTGTTGGCGCGGGAGAGGTCGAGGCCAGGCACACCGGCGGCACCGGGGCCGCCGATGAACAGGAGTGCGGGCTCGGCGACATAGCCCGTGAGCTGTTCCCGGCGGGCGCTTTCGACACAGTTGCCCACGGCCCGGTCGTACGCGCTGTCGCGGATCTCGGCGGGGGCGTAGTCGAGTGCGCCGCCGGAAGCCGCTTTGCGTTCGGCCGTCGCGGCGTCCTGCGCCTTCTTGGCGGCCAGGGCCTTCGCCTCCCGTTCGCTGAGGCCGTCCTCGGCGCCGGAGACCGCGTCGTCCCGCCCGTATGGGTAACTCCGGTCCCAGGACAGGTCCAGGTTCAGTTTCACGGCGGCGCGACCCTGTCGTTTCAGACAGGCGTCAGCCAGTTGGTTGAGGGCGCTCAGGGCCTTCCGCTCGGTCGCGGTGGGACCGACCGGGTAGGACGCAAAGCACTTCGCCTCCATGTCACGGTCGGTGACGCTGTCGGTCCCCTCGTCGGTCTCGTCGCTCACGTACTGAACGCGGGGCCGTCCGCCCGGACTCTCGACGACGTCGGCGGCGATACCCATCCGGCTGAGGCACTCCACCCTCCCGGCGGCGGCCTTCCGTAGTGCGTCGTGTTCCTTCGCGGGCAGCCGGAAGGGCCCCACGGCCCGTGGATCGACGCGGTCGCCGCCGGCCTTGGCCGCGTCGGGCACCAGCACGGTATCGACGGAACGCGGATCCACGACCGCCGAGGCCTGCTGAGCGAGCAGATCGTCGGACGAACCGCCGCCCGCTGAGGGCGAGTCGGACGAGTCCACGAACGGGCGTCGGCCCGGTGTGGTGAGCACGATCCGGCGCCCGGACTCCAGGGCCAGACCTCGCACGGTGGTGTCGGCGCCGTCCCAGTCGGGATGGGTGGCCGCGTAGCCGAGGAGGGTGTTGTAGATCTTCGCGTCGGACTTGAGGTTCTGCCCCTGCTCCTGGCGGATCGCGACGGAGGTCGTCTGCACGGCCAGCCAGGCGGTCGCGGCGACCGAGCACGAGGCCACCAGCGCCGACACGGTCAACAGCCGCCCCGCCAGGCTCTTGCGCAGCGGCAGCCGGGCGGCCCCTGCCGCTCCTCCCCTGTCAGGACGACGCATGGCGCACGTTCTTCGCGGGGTCCGTGAGTTTGTAGCCGACGCCGAAGACAGTGATGAGGCGGGCCGGCCGTCGTGGGGCGCGCTCGATCTTCTTGCGCAGGTTCATGACGTGCACGTCGACGGTCCGGCCGCTGATGTACTTGTCGAAGCCGTGCAGCTCGTCCAGAAGCCGTGCCCTGGTGAAGACCCGGCCGGGCTCGGCCGCCATCGCCGCGAGAAGACGGAACTCTCCGGGCGTGCACTCGACGGGCGTCCCGGCGACCGACACCTCGTGCCGCAAGGGATCGACCCTGAGCACGCCGACCGTCAACACCCCTTCATCCGGCACCGCTTCGGGCTCCGGGGCGGGAGCGGGGAGTGGTTCGGTCGCCGGAGCCGGGTCAGGGCCGCGCCGGTTGCGGCGCAGCAAAGTCCGTACCCGGGCGGTGAGTTCACGCGGACTGAACGGCTTGGTCATGTAGTCGTCGGCACCGAGGTCGAGGCCGAGCAGCAGATCGTCCTCGGTGCTGCGGGCCGTCAGCATCAGCACCAGCACCTCCCGGCGTTCGGCGCGCAGGATCCGTACGACGTCGAGACCGTCGGCCCCGGGCATCATCACGTCGAGGACGACCAGGTCGGGTTCCTGGTGCCGGACCGTCTCGAGAGCCGTCCGGCCGTCCTCGACGACCGTGACGGCGTGACCCTCGTGCTCCAGGTAACGGCGCACCAGTTCGGCCTGCTTCGCGTCGTCTTCGGCAACCACAATGTTTGCGCACACGCCGCAGATCGTAGCGACCGCCGGCGCCAGGAGGTCGGAAGTGCCCTTACCGTGACGGCGGTTCGGTGGTGGACGGGCGAGGGCGCGGCGCTGCAGTCGAGCGTTCCGTGAGGCCGAGAAGCAGCTCGGTGAAGCGGGCGTCGCCGCGGCATGCGGCGACCGTCCCCACCGTGCCCGGGTTCCGGCAGCAGACCGATCTGGTGGTAGTGGCGGATGGCGCGTGGGGCGATCCCGGCGAACGCGGCGGCATCACCCATCTTGACCTGCCGGGGAGGCGCGAGGGAGGGGTACATCGCAGACGGAACCGTTCGTGCTGGGATGCCCCGCCCCCACCACATGCCGCTACGGCATGTGCAACAACCGGACTGAGTGTCAGACCAGGTCGAAGCGGTCCGCGTTGGAGACCTTGACCCATGCCTGGACGAAGTCCTTGACGAACTTCTCCTTCGCGTCGTCGCTCGCGTAGACCTCCGCCAGCGCGCGCAGCTCGGAGTTCGAGCCGAAGACGAGGTCGGCGCGTGTGCCGGTCCACTTGACCTGGCCGGTGGACGCGTCGCGGCCTTCGAAGGCGGTCTGGTCGGCGGAGGTGGAGGTCCACGTCGTGCCGAGGTCCAGGAGGTTGACGAAGAAGTCGTTCGTCAGGGTTCCGGGGGTGTCGGTGAAGACGCCGTGGGTGGACTGGCCGTGGTTGGCGCCCAGGACCCGCAGACCGCCGACGAGGACGGTCAGCTCGGGAGCGCTCAGGCCCAGCAGGTTGGCCTTGTCGAGGAGCAGGAACTCGGCGGGGAGGCGGTTGCCCTTGCCGAGGTAGTTGCGGAACCCGTCGGCGGTCGGCTCGAGCGCGGCGAACGACTCGGTGTCGGTCTGTTCCTGGGAGGCGTCGGTGCGGCCCGGGGTGAAGGGCACCTCGATGTCGACGCCGCCGTCCTTGGCCGCCTTCTCGACGCCCGCCGCGCCGGCGAGGACGATCAGGTCGGCGAGGGAGACCTGCTTGCCGCCCGGCTGCGCGGAGTTGAAGGACGACTGGATGCCTTCGAGGGTGCGCAGGACCGGGGCGAGCTGGTCGGGGTTGTTGACCTCCCAGCCGCTCTGCGGCTGCAGGCGGATGCGGGCGCCGTTGGCGCCGCCGCGCTTGTCGCTGCCGCGGAAGGTGGAGGCCGAAGCCCACGCCGTGGAGATGAGCTCGGAGACCGTCAGACCCGAGGCAAGGACCTGCTCCTTCAGCTCGGCGATGTCCGCCGTGTCGATCAGCTCGTGGGTGAGGGCCGGGAGCGGGTCCTGCCACAGCAGGGTCTCCTGGGGGACCTCGGGGCCGAGGTAGAGGGACTTGGGGCCCAGGTCACGGTGGGTGAGCTTGTACCAGGCGCGGGCGAAGGCGTCCGCGAACTGGTCGGGGTTCTCGTAGAAACGGCGCGAGATCTCCTCGTACGCCGGGTCGAAGCGCAGCGCCAGGTCGGCGGTGAGCATCTTCGGGGCGTGGCTCTTGGAGGGGTCGTGGGCGTCGGGGATCGTCCCGGCGCCCGCGCCGTCCCTGGCCACCCACTGGTTCGCGCCCGCGGGGCTCTGGGTGAGCTCCCACTCGTACTCGAAGAGGTTCTTGAAGAAGCCGTTGCTCCACCGGGTGGGCGTGCTCGTCCAGGTGACCTCCAGGCCACTGGTGATGGTGTCGCCGCCCTTGCCGCTGCCGTAGCTGCTCTTCCAGCCCAGGCCCTGCTCCTCCAGCGGGGCGGCCTGGGGTCGTCGCCGACGTGGTCCGCCGGGCCCGCGCCGTGGGTCTTGCCGAAGGTGTGACCGCCCGCGATCAGGGCGACCGTCTCCTCGTCGTTCATCGCCATCCGGCGGAACGTCTCACGGATGTCACGGGCCGAGGCGACCGGGTCCGGGTTGCCGTTGGGGCCCTCGGGGTTGACGTAGATGAGACCCATCTGGACCGCGCCCAGCGGGTTCTCCAGCTCACGGTCACCGGTGTAGCGCTCGTCGGCCAGCCAGGTGGTCTCAGGACCCCAGTAGACGTCCTCGTCGGGCTCCCACACATCGGCGCGGCCACCGGCGAAGCCGAAGGTCTCAAAGCCCATGGTCTCCAGGGCGACGTTGCCGGTCAGGATCATCAGGTCGGCCCAGGACAGGCTCTGGCCGTACTTCTTCTTCACCGGCCAC
This sequence comes from Streptomyces ortus, assembly GCF_026341275.1. Lineage (NCBI taxonomy): Bacteria > Bacillati > Actinomycetota > Actinomycetes > Kitasatosporales > Streptomycetaceae > Streptomyces > Streptomyces ortus. The sequence goes on along the minus strand of NZ_JAIFZO010000002.1, from coordinate 8,567,052 downwards.
AGCAGACGGCGGGCCTTGTCGAGGTTGACGTTGTCCGGCCAGCTGTTCAGCGGCGCGAAACGCTGCTGGCCGGCGCCGGCGCCACCACGGCCGTCACTGATGCGGTACGTGCCCGCACTGTGCCAGGCCATACGGATCATCAGCGGGCCGTAGTTCCCGAAGTCCGCGGGCCACCAGTCCTGCGAAGTCGTCAAAACCTCCGCGATGTCCCGCTTGACCGCGGGAAGATCGAGGCTCTGGAACGCCTCGGCGTAGTCGAACTCCTCACCGAGGGGGTTCGCCACGGCCGGGTTCTTGGCAAGGATCTTCAGGTTGAGGCGCTCGGGCCACCACTGACGGTTGCCCCCGCCCTGGGTCGGATGCGGGGCGCGACCGTGCGCGACCGGGCAGCCGCCGGTCTCCTCCGGCTTCGGGTCCGTGACGATCGCGTCATGGTTCTCGGTCATGGGGAATCCTTCCGAACGGCATGGACTGCAAAGTAAGAGACGCGACAGTGCACAGGCACTCTCTGGACGGCGGACGCACCATCTCCACCACATCGCCCCGGACGCGTATCGGGTGTTTCGCTGACACCTGCGGGTGAGACACCGCTCACCGTCCTGAGAAACTCAGGCGGGATTCCGAACTCCGGAATCCGGGGTGTCGACGCCACGTGTTGCGTCCGGTTCGGTCGGCAGCACACCGCGGTCATGAGGATTGAGGGCGAGGAAAGCGAAAGCCGCCAGGGCGCCGCCCACGCTCTGCGAAAGGAGGAAGACCCACAGCGAGGACCAGGAAAACAAGCCGGCCATGGAACCCGCCACGGCCACAGCGGGATTGAAGGCTCCTCCGGATACGCCACCCACTGCCACCGCACCCGCGAGGACGGTGAAACCGATGGCCAGACCGTAGAACGAGTTCATCTCGTGGTCGCTGCTGGTGGCGACGTTGAGGACTACGTAGGCCAGTGCGAAGGTGAAAAGAACCTCCACCATGAGCGCGGCCCCGAGTTGACGGCCCGAGAAGGACACGGCCGTGACGTCTGCCGGGTTGACGACCCAGCGACCGATCAGCCCTCCAACCGCTGCACCCACTACCTGGGCCACGACGTAGGCACCTGCGTCGGCCGCTGCGATCCTGTGCCGCAGGAAGACCGCGAGCGTGACGGCCGGATTGAAGTGGGCACCGGATACATGGCCTCCGGCGTATACCATGACCATCAGAACTGCGCCTATGGCCAATGGCGCCAACGCGGCCTTGGAAAGCACCGCCGTGGTGATGGTTAACATAAGAAACAGCGTTCCGATGAACTCAGCCAGCCACTTCTTCACGTCTCTCCTTCTCAATTCTATTGGGACGGGAAAACGACACACGAAGCGTTGCGTATACGTTTCGAAGGGAATGGCTGAATCTTTTGCCGACCATCCACTCCCCCTTCCCGGTACCTTAGAACCAGATGACGCACTGCCCAGTATGTAAACCCTTACGAAACTCTGACGTACTCAGGTCTGTTCCCCGTGCGGTGAAACCGGTGACTGCGGTTGCGGGGGTCTCGTCGACAGCCGTTTCGCGGTTCGGCAGTGCGTGACATCGGGAAATGAGCTGGTCACCTGCCGCGTACGCGACGATGTCGGGGCGCGTGGACCGCGGGCCGGACTCTCAGACTGTCCCCGGCCGTGGATACTGACGGCGTAGCCGCCGCCGTCGTAGGGGCGGCATCCCAGGTGGCGAAGCGGTCGACGAGGGTGAGGTCGGCTGCGGCACAGCAGTCGTCGTACTCCGACAGCGTGATGCTCGGCAGCACGGGCAGATGGGCCTCGTCCAGGCGGAAGCCGACGGCCCTCAGAACGCCCGAACGCAGGGCCGCGGCGAGGCGGCCGGCCACCGTTGCCTCGGTGCCGGCGGCGAGCAACGGGAAAATGCCGCCTGCGGCGACCACGAGATCGAAGTCCGCCGCGATGCCGACCCCAGCCGGCGAACCCGGTCAGATCGGCCTGGAACCAGGGCAGTTCCGGCGCCTGCTGCTGCGCCACTGCCGGCACCGACGCGTCGAGATCCACCCCGACGCAGTCGTACCCGAGCTCCGCGAGCCGGATCGCGACCCGTCCCGGTGTCGCAACCGGCGTCCAGCACCCGCGCTCCAGCAGGCACGAGAGCTGCGCAGAACCGTGCCTCACCGTGCACGTCCTGCGCTGGGCAGATGTGGGACTGGGACCCCAACATCTGCTGCACGGGGCATGCCCTGGCCCCGCTCGGGCAGTCGCTGGCCGGGTTCTCGTCTCTACCGTGACGGTGGAGGAGGCGACACCGATGGGCTCACTGTTCGAGGAGTTGGAGACCCGGGGGGGCGGCGGCCCGGGAGCGGATGGACGACCTTGAGGGTCAACTTGCCGGAGCCGACGCGCGAGTACGTCGCGGGCGACATCGAGGAGGGCACGGCCGTGACTGCAGGCGTACCCACGCAGGCAGATCAGCGCGCTGCCGCAGTCGGTGTCGAGCTGGGCGGCGAGCACGCCGGTGGCCTGGTGGACTTCGGCGACCCGCAGGCCGGGTTTGCCCAGCAGGGCGATCTGGGCCGGGGCAGAGTGCGCTGCGGTGGTTTCCAGACCGGGGCCCTGGCCCTGGCCCTGGCTCTGGACCTGGCTCTGGACCTGGCTCTGGACCTGGACCTGGACCTGGACCTGGACCTGCTGCGGATCCTCCAGTGCGACGGTGTCTTCACCGAGGGACTGTACGAGCTCGGCCGGGCGGCCGGTGCTGGACAGGAGACGGGCTGCTTCTCGGGTTCGCGCCCGGCTCGTCCTGTCCGTCTCCCGCGGTCAGCCCCGCACGTGCAGCCCGAAACCCGTGCGGCCCGCGGGCTCCAGTCCCTCCATCAGCTGCAGTGAGGGGATCTCGTAGTCACCGAAGTTCTGCCGCCGGAAAGCGATCGGCTCGGTCGACTCCAGGGTGAGCAGGCGCTGCTCCCAGGCCTTGGCGACGTCCGGGTAGTCCTTGTCAGTCATCCGGTCGGTGCTGTACAGCACGAACGGCGGCAGTACCTCGATGCCCGGGTAGTAGAGGATGCCGTGCTGAATCGGGAACAGCAGATCGTCGATGGGGCCGGCGATCCCGCGGGCGGCGTAATGCGGCTCCGGGCCGCCGGTGGTCACCGACAGCAGGGCCCTGCGGCCCGCGAGGGTTCCTTCGCCGAAGCGCTCGCCGTACTTGGTGTCGCTGTGCTCGCCGACGCCGTACGCGAAGTGGAACGTGAACACCCGATCCACCCAGCCTTTGAGGATCGCAGGCATCGTGTACCACCACAGCGGGAACTGGAAGATGATCGTGTCGGCCCACAGAAGCTTCTCCTGCTCGGTGCCGACGTCCGGAGTGAGCGTCCCGGCATCGAAGGCCCGGCCCGAGTCCCGCGCGACTTTCAGCGGACTCGACGCATGGACGCCGTAGTCCGCGGCGTCCACGACCGCCTTCCAGTTCATCGCGTACAGATCACTCACCTGCACTTCGTGCCCCGCATTGTCCAATGTGGACACCGCGAGGTCCTTCAGCGAGCCGTTGAGCGACTTCGGCTCCGGGTGGGCATAGACGATCAGCGTCTTCACGGGAACTCCTTCGGATCGGATGCCCTCGATCCTGGGCTTCGCGGCGCCCGGCGTTCAGGGACGCCTCTTCCGTGGACTGGACTTCCTGGTAACGGCAGTACCACCTCCGCGGGCAGCGGCGAGGCCATACTGGGAAGCATGGACGATCTCGCGAGCTTCCTGCGGACCCGGCGCTCACGGGTCGATCCGGCGGCCGTCGGCATCCCCACCGACAGCCGCCGCCGAGTCGAAGGGCTGCGTCGCGAAGAGGTCGCGCACCTGTCCGGAGTGAGCTTCGACTACTACGTACGCCTGGAACAGGGCCGCGCGACCCAGCCTTCCGAGCAAGTCCTCAACGCGCTCGCCCGTGTCCTTGGCCTCGACGAGACCGAACGCGGGCACCTCTGCCGACTCGCCCGGCAGCGCCGTCGCCGTGCGAAGACGCCGGGCGGGCAAGTCCGGCCAGAGCTGCTGCGCGTCCTCGACCTGGTCGCCGACGCACCCGCGCTGATCATGGACCACCGCATGAACGTGCTCGCCGGGAACCGCCTCGCCGGGCTCCTCTACGGCCGGTCCAAGCCGGGCCTGAACAGCGCCCGGCACATCTTCCTCGATGAGGCCGAGCGCGGCCTCTACGCGGACTGGGAGAACTGCACCCTCGACGTGGTCGGGCACCTGCGCCTGGCCGCCGGCAAGTACCCCGAGGACCCCCATCTGGCTTCGCTGATCGGCGAGTTGGCGATGGGCAGTGAGCGCTTCCGCCGCCTCTGGGCGCGCGCGGACGTGCGTGCCCGCGTCCATGGACGCAAGGCGTACCAGCACCCGCTGGTCGGACTGCTGGAACTGCACCAGGAGAGCTTCGCACCAGCGGACGAATCAGGTATGGAGTTGTTGGTGTTGTCCGCGGCCCCCGGCAGTCCCGCCGAGGACGGCCTGCGCCTGCTCGCGAGCCTGGGCGCGGACCGCGGTGACACGCATCCCAAAGTGAACGCTCAGGTCCACGAGTAACCCGACGACGCCCGCCCTCTCCGGTAACGCTTCTGATGCCCGGGCCGTCGCAACGGCGCGGTCATCCGTCCGAGGTCTCCTCGGTCGGGTGCGAGGCGCCGCGGCTGAGCAGTCCGTAGAGCACCTCGCGCTCCTGAACGGTCAGGCCCGGGAGCAGTTGGGACAGGCCGTCGTCCGCCAGGAGGTCTGCCTTCCGCAGCGCTCTACGTCCGGCGGGTGTCACGACGACCCGGCTGCGGCGGCGGTCCGCCGGATCGCGGCGCCGTTCCACCAGGCCGGCTTCCTGGAGGCGGTCGACGGCGATGACGGCGATGCCGGGTGCTTTCCCCAGCAGGCGAGCGAGTTCTTGCTGGGTGCCGGGCTTATCGGTGGTGAGGATGGCGAGTACCGCGTAATCGCGGCCGTTGAGCCCGCTGGGCGCCAGCCACTCGTCACCGGCGGCTTCGAGAGCGGTGCCGATGCGAGCGAGCAGCAGGGACGGGCGGCTTGCGACGCCTGCGGCGAAGGCTCGACTGTCCGGGTCGCCGTCAGCGGCCGGGGGCTGCGAAGGTCGACCAGCAGCAGAATCATTCATGTATTGCATCGTATCCCGATGGAGTGGTAATTTCGCGATCACATCATTCAGCCGTTGAATGATGTCGACGTTGCAGTCAAGTGGGCGTCATCACCGTACGGAGGAGAGCCATGACCATCGTGGTCCACGGCGTAGCGCGCGTGCGGTCCGACATGCTCGATGCGGTTCTGAGGGCCGCAGCGCTGATGAGCAACTCGAGTCGGGCCGAGCCAGGCTGCAACCGATACCAGTTCTCGCAAGATGTCGTGGATCCGACCGTCTTGGTTCTGATGGAGGAGTGGGCGTCCGAGGAAGCACTGCAGACTCACCTGGCATCACCTGCATTCGCCGAATTCGCCGCGATCTTCAGCCGCGCGTTCGACGGAACTCCCGAGTTCGTGCGCTTCAGCGCCCATGACGGCGAGCCCCTTTTCGGCTGAATCCGCCTCCTCCGGCGCGGGTTCGGTGGCGGTCGACAGCCGGGCGAGGCGCGAACCGTCGGCAGCCGCAGGGAGCAGGTCGCTCAGCCGACTCCAACCGCGGCGCCCAGTTGCGGCGAGTACCGCGGCGCCCACGGGCCGCAGGGCGAACCCGTCAGCCGGCACGATCTTGGCAGGCAGGACGTCCGGTCCGGTGTAGGCGGATCGCGCACCGCAAGCGCGCAGATGGCGCTGTGCGGCACGTCCGCACATGCCGCCGACTGTGCGCGCGGCCGGGCCATGGACAGGCCCGCAGTGACGGGTTCTCTGCGCACGGCAGCCGCGTCGGTGCCCGCGGCTGCCGTGCGCCAGGGTTCAGCATGTCCGTGGGCACCGAGCCGCCGGGTCAGGGTCGCGCCGATGCTGACGGTGCCGAGGACACCGAGGACACCGATCTTCATGGTGTTCCGTTCGTGTACGTGCGTTGCCGTTGATGCGTTCTCCCCGATCACTGCCGCCGCAGGTCGCGAGCACGGGATGCCGCCCGGACCGCGTCGCGCGACGCCGCACCGGCTGGTGCCACTGCCCGTTGCGGTCCCATAGCCCGTTGCGGTGGCACGGCCTCAGTCGGCCGCCGGGTGTCCCAGGGATTCACAGAGAGCCTGATCACCGGTTGCTTCACCCCGTGAGGAACCCGATGACCGCCTCGTTCACGGCGTCCGGCCGCTCCAGGTAGCCGTAGTGGCCACAGCCGGGTATCTCGGTGTACGCGGCTGCCGGGATGGCCGCGGCGAGTTCGCGTGACAGGTAGGGGCGGACGACCAGGTCGTCCTGGAAGGCGAGGACGAGGCAGGGGCGGGTGATCCGGCGGTAGCTCGGCAGGCGGTTCGGGATGACTTCGAGGCCCAGTTGCGCGCGGACCGTCGACGGGTCGGGGCCGGCGAGTTCGAGAATGCCGAGCCAGTCCCTCAGGCTGTCCTCGTCGTCGAGCGTCCGTGGTGAGAGGTTCTGCAGGGCCTGGCGGTACGCGGACACGGCGGGAGGGATCTTGACGCCGCTGTCGGCCAGTTCGATGTCGGCGGCCGACATGGCGGTGATCAGCGCGTCCGCTCGTCCGCAGCTGGCCATCAGGACGGCCCGCGTGACGAGTTCGGGCCGGGCGAGGAGGAGTTCCTGCGTGATGAGACCGCCCAGCGAGTGGCCCACGACACGGCAGGGTCCCGCGCCCAGGTGCTCGATCAGACCGGCGACGTCCGCGGCCATGTCGTCGAGAGTGAATCCGGCGTGGGACGGTCCGGTCGGCGGGATGCCGCGGTTGTCGAGCGTGATCACCCGGTGGCCGGCCGCCCTGAGGGCGGGCACCTGATGGGCTCGCCAGACCCGTCCCGGGGCGCCGGTGCCGGCGACCAGCACGACGGGCTCCCCCGAGCCGCCGTGGTCGTCGTGACCGTCGTGATCTTCGTAGCTGAGGTCAGTTCCGTTGACGCGCGCGATCGGCATCGTCCTATCCTTCCACCGCCTCCCGGGGGGACGGCCCTTGGCGTACGGAGCGAACCGCCACGCTGTTCGGAGACCGAGACGCCAGGGCCCGCCGACGGGTTCACCCCCACCGACGGACCACGCTCACCTCACCGGCCGGACCACACGGGATCCCGCTTCTCCGCGAAGGCCCGGGGGCCTTCCACGGCGTCCCGGCTGTGCATACGCCGTTCCTCCCACGCGTACCTCGTGGCGAACGCCTCCTCCAGGGGCTGGTCGAGCGAGCGCATCACCGCTTCCTTGATGGCCCGTACCGACAGGGGCGCGCTGCGGATCAGGTCGTCCGTCCAGGCGTCGACCCGTCGGTCCAGGTCTCCTTCCTCGGCGACCTCGTTGACCAGTCCGAAGCGCAGTGCTGTCGCCGCGTCGATGGGTCGCCCGGTGAGCAGATGTCCCATGGCCGTCTTCAGAGGCAACTGGCGGGCGAGCCTGAAGGCGCCGCCCGCCCCCGGGACCAGCCCGAGCCGCGCCTCCGGCAGGGCGAACCGCGCGTCGTGCGAGGCGATGACGAGGTCGCAGGCGAGCGCCAGCTCGAAGCCCCCGCCGAGGGCGTAGCCGTTGACCCGTGCCAGGACCGGTTTGGAGAGGGTGAACCGCTCGGTGAGCCGGGGCCAGCCCGGCAGGCCCCGGCTTCCGAACGTCGTCCGAGGGGTCTCTTCCGCGTCGAGGCGGCTGCGTTCCTTCAGGTCCTGGCCGACGGAGAAGGCCCGGTCGCCCGCCCCGGTGAGGACCACGACGCGGATGTCGTCGTCGGCCTCCACGTCGTCCCAGACACGGGCGAGTTCCTCGTGCATGCGCAGGTCCATGGCGTTCAGGACCTCGGCACGGTCGAGGGTGACGCGGGCTACGTGGTCCTTCTTCTCGTACCGCACCCGGCCACGGTCGTCGGGGCTCACCCGGTCCCCGGTCACGACGACGGCCTCGCCGCGAACCTGCCGACCTTGTGGATCACGTCCTCCCCGTACAACCTCAGTGCCTGCTGGAGGGCGAACTCCGCCATGTACGCACGAAACGCGTCGACGGGCTCCTCGGCGAGGTTGAGCATGCGCCGGTTGGCGAGCACCGCCTCGCCGTCGAGGCGCTGCAGGCTCCGCTCGACGGCGGCGTCCAGCTCGCGCGGGTCCACGACCTCGTCCACCAGCAGCCGGGCCTGCGGCTCCGAGGCCCAGATCCTGCGCCCCTCCAGGATGACCTGGCGGGACAGCCGGGGTCCGGCGTACCTGCTGAAGCGGAAGTTGGCCACGCCGGGGATGATCCCCTCCTTGGCGGCGGGGAGGCTGAGGTAGGCGTCGGACGCGGCGAGGACATGGTCGAACACCAGCAGTAGTTGGGCGCCCCCGCCGATCGCGAAGCCGTCGACAGCGGCGACCCACGGCTTCTCGACGTACGGCGAGTGCCACCGGTCCGGGTCCTCGACCAGCAGGCCCCGGACGAGTTTGTGGAGGTAGCCGAGTTCACGGCGGAGCAGGAAGTCGACCAGGGAGATGTCACCGGAGCTCAGGTTCTTGAGGTTGATGCCCGCGCTGAACACCCGCTTGCCGCGGTGGCGGGGATGGCTCATCTCCCCTCCGCGCAGCAGGCCGACCCGGATGCCCGGATCGAGGAGAGCAAGGTCTACGGCCGTCTCCATGTCGTCGACCTGCTGGTTGTCCTCGGCGTTGAGCCGGTCGTGGCGGCACATCGTCAACCGTGCGACGCCGTCGCGGCGTTCGAGCCGTACGGCCTCCATCTCCACGACACCGGTCCGCAGGAACTCCGGCAGCAGCCCCCGCGCTCTGGCCGTCGGCCGGAGCATGGCGTCGAGGAGGTGCGGACCGGCCGAGGCCGACCGCAGAACGGCCCGCAGGAAGATGCCCTGATCGATCTCGTGGCCTTCCTTGTCGGCCTGCGGCCGGTTCCGCTCCTGTGCGAGCCGGCCGGCGTCCGGCACCAGGCCGGGGAAGGCGGTCGCCCCGGCCGCGACCAGTTCATCGATCCGCAGGCCGCGGGTGCGCCCTTCGGTGAGCCGGTCGTACACGGCGTCGCCGTACCCGTCCAGGAACCGGGCGCGCAGGGCGCGGGCCCTGTTCTTCACCGCCTCGGCCGCGTCCCGTTGTTCGGGTGTGCGGCGCGTCGGGTACGGCAGGGACGCCAGTGTCTTGTCCACGCGCTCGGCGGCCTCCGTCAGCGCCGACCACTGCGCACGCGCGGTCTCCTGCTCCCACACGGTGGTCGTCATACGGCCGCCCCGCCTTGCGTCCTCACCCGGTGCGGACGGGGGGTGTCCGCACCGGGGTGTCCGTGGCTCGGCCGCGTCATCACGCGGCCTCCTCGACGGTGCGCCGCAGAGCGCGGTCGCAGGCCGCCAGGTGCGGGCCGAGGGCGTCCTCGAAGCTGACCGTCATCGCGTCGAGGAGCAGTTGGCGCCGCAGGGCGAGCTCCTTGCCCGACAGTCCCTCGCAGCGCTGGACGGCTGCGGCCACAGCGGTGTCCGGCGTCTCGGTCACCTCGTCGGCGATGCCCAGTGTCAGCGCCTCGGACGCGGGGATCGGGTTCCCGAACAGGACGGCACGGCGGGCGCGCGCGGCGCCGGCCAGGCGGGCGAGCCGGAACGCGGCCATGCCGGGCCAGGTGGCCTCCCCGTCGAAGGGCAGGAGAAGACGACTGCCGCGCGTCGCGATCCGGATGTCGGCGGTGAGGAAGGCGTCGAGGGCCACTCCGCCGCAGTCGCCGGCCGCGACCGCGACACTGACCCCGGGCAGCCGTTCGAGCCGCCGCAGCACCCGTTCCCACTTGGTGACGAGGGAGACGTCCAGCCCGTCGGCCCAGTCCGGCGCGGGTGTGCCGGTGGCCCGTAGGATCGCGGCCCCGCCCCGGTCCTCCATCTCGTCGCACAGGACGGTGAGGTCCTTGACGGTCCTGATCGACAGTGGCCGGGATCCATCAACGGCCAGTGTCCGCACGGTACTTACGTCACTCACTGCGCTCTCTCCTGTCTTCACCACTGGACCAGCGCCGTTTCGAGCGTGGATCCCGGGCCCATGGTCATGAGCACTCCGTAGTCCCCGGTCCGGGTCACCTGCTCGTCGAGGAGCCGTTCGTACGAGAAAAGGAACGACCCGCTCGACACGTTGCCGTAGTCCCGCAGGACACCGACGGTGTGGCGCAGGTCATGGCGGGTCAGACCGAGGTTGACGACCACCGCGTCGATCACCTTCTTGCCGCCGGAGTGCACGAGCCAGTGGCGGATGTCGCTCCTGCGCAGGCCCGTGTCCTGGAGCAGGCGGTCGACCACGATCTCGGCATGGGCACCGACGACGTAGGGGATCTGGGGGTCGAGGTAGAAGCTGAACCGGTCCAGGTCGCGGTCCCAGTCGTAGCGCATCGCGCCGATCGCGTCGGGGATGATGCAGCTGGCGAACTTCAGGAGGGCCGGACCCTCGGCCGCGCCGGACGCCTCGTCATCCGGTCCCGACCTCAGGGCGACCGCCCCGGCGCCGTCGCCGAAGAGGCTGTTGACGACCGCGGTGCGCATCGAGGAGTCCATCGCGTACGCCGCCGAGCACGCCTCCGCGCAGAGGACGACGGCGAGTTCGCCCGGGTGGGCCGCGGACCAGCCGGCCACGACGTTCAGCGCGTTGAGCCCCGCGTTGCAGCCCATGCCGACGATGTCGCTGCGGCTGCAGTGCCGGTCGATGCCCAGCTCGCGGATCATCAGGGCGCTCAGGCCGGGGGTGAGGAAGCCGGTGGACGACACGCAGCACAGGTGTCGCAGATCGGAGAGTTCGGCGCCTGCCCGTTTCAGACAGGCGCGCAGTGCCTCGGCGCCCATCTCCGTGGCCATGGCCTTGTGCTTGTCGAGCAGGTCGCCCTGCGGCTCGGGGGTGCGGACGCCGTCGGAGTCCGGTTCCGGCAGGGTCAGGTGGCGCCGGTCGATGGCGCTGTTGGCGAACACGGACCGGATCCTCGGGTCGGTGATGCGGAAGGCGTCGAGCACCTCCCGCTGGGAGTAGGCGACGGCCGACGTGGCGGTCCCCACCCCGACGATCCGCGGTCGGTACGCCGTCTTCAGAGCGCCGTCACCGGTCAGGACGACGGGTACCGGAATGTCGTCCGCCAAGGCCGCCTCCAGTCTTACGGGCCGGTCCACATTGATGGTCATCGGAAAGTCCACCCCCACATACGCGGCTTGGTCCGCGGTCGCTGTGCATTGCTGTTTCCGATCACTTGCTTCGCCTTTCCCGGAGAATTCACGACACCGCGGCCTGCGCCTCGATGAACCGCGCGAGACGGGCGGTGCCCTCTTCGATATCGGCCGTCGTGAGATAGCTGATGGAGAGACGGAGGGCTTGATCGCCGCCGCCCTGCGGATAGAAGTAGTTCATCGGCGTCCAGATGACGCCGAATTCCTGTGCCGACCGGGTCAGCGCCTCATTGTCCGCCCGGAAGGGAACGTGGACCGTGAGGAAGAAACCACCGGTCGGTTCGTTCCATCGCACGCCGAGAGCGGCTCGCCGGGCCGCCGGCAGACGGGCGTCCAGATTGCGCAGTGTGGTCCGCATGGCATTGCCGTAGTAGGCCGCCGGTTCGACGTTCATCTCGGAGATCCGGCCGCCGCCCGCCAGCAGGGCGCCCGCCACCGCGGCCTGGCTCAGCGACGAGGTGTTGACCGTCACCATGCTCTTGATCTTGGCAAGCTCGTCGGCCAGGAGACCGGTCCGGCCGAAGGCGTCGACCACCTGCTGGTCGGCGACGGCGAAGCCGACCCGAGCGCCGGGAAACACCGTCTTGGCGAACGAGCCCAGGTGGACGACGCTTCGCGAACGGTCCATGGACTTCAGCGTCGGCAGCGGCGTACCCGGGCTCACCCTGCGGTAGGGGCTGTCCTCGATGAGGAGGATGCCGTGGCGCTCCGCCGTCTCCAGCAGCGCGGCGCGCGTCGGCGCGTCCATCGTGGTTCCCGACGGGTTGGAGTGATCGGGAATCACGTAGAGGGCCCGGGGGCGCCGTCCTCGGGCGCGCTCCCGCGCGATCGCGGTCTCCAGGTCGACGCAGGAGAAGCCGTCCTCCCGCTCCTCCACGGCCGTCACCGGCACGCCCAGCAGCCGTGCCACGCCCGTGATGCCGACATAGCAGGGGCTCGCCGCGAGCAGCACGTCGTCGGGGCCCGCGGTGAGGGCCCGCACCACCAGCAGCATGGCTTCCTGCGCGCCGACCGTGATCACGATCGACTCCGCCGGGACGTCGACGCCCTCGTCCGCGCGCAGGGAGTCGGCGACGATCTCACGGATCTGGCCGGCGGTGGGACCGTACTGGTACATGGCGGTACGGATGTCCTGCTCCGTGCGTCCCTGCGCGGCCAGTTGGTCAAGGTAGCGGCGGAGGTACGTGAAGATCTGCTCGGTGTCGAAGAATCCGTCGTAGGGCCGCCCCGGCGCGAAGGAGACGGCGTCCGGGTAGCGGTGGGTGACCTCGTTGAGGAAGGTCATCGTGTCCAGGACGGGATCGGAGAGGCTGGCGTGGAGGTCCTCCTTGCGCAGGACGCCCACGGCATTTCCCGGGGCGTTCGCGGCATCGCCCCGGGTGCCCGTCGGGCGTACGGGGAGCGGCGGACGGTGTCCGGTACGGAGGCTGTCGGGGCACGTCTCGGCGATCAGGGCGGTTCCGGTGAACGTCATCGCCTCCCCCAGTTCGCGTACGAGAGTGCCCAGCACGTCGGTGACACCCTGCTCCCCGTCGACGATCAGCCCCTCCAGCACCAGTCGTCCCACGAGGACCGCGTCGGCCCCCGAGGCCAGGGAGACCAGGATGTCGGCGCCCCGGCGGATGCCGCCGCCGAGCAGGACGGGGCGGTGCGTGCCCGCGACCGCGGCCAGGTCGGGCAGCGTCTCCAGCGAGTCGGTGACGATGCCGTCGGCACCGGTGTCGAACGCGCGGGCGGCGTCGGCAGCGGTGCGTACGCCCGCGACGAGCAGGGGCAGCGCGGACGTGGCGCGCAGCCGTTCCAGGTCGGCCCAGTCCGCGCGCGGAGCATCGGGGCGCGCGGGTCGGCCGCCGCCGCCCTGGGACCGCACAGAGAGAAGGAGTGCGGCGAACCCGGCACGCTCCGCGTCGGCCACCGACCGCTCGACGTCACCGTGCTCCCGGTGGCCGTAGGTGCGGAGCCACCGCGTCCCGTCGGCAGTCGGCACCGGGTTCGCGAGGTCGTTCGCAGGGACCGTGTCGACCACGACGGGGAGTTCCGCCGCGTCGGCCGCCCGCAGCACGGCGGTCTCGTCCGCGGGCCGGGCGGGTCCGGTGAGCGGGCCGACGGCGATCGGCGCGGCCCAGGGACGGTCCAGGATCTTCGTGGTGGTGTCGGGCGGCCCGGGCCGGGTGGACCGGCCCGGCCTCAGACCGGTTCGGTCGAAGGCCGCCCTGGTCTCCGCGGATGCCCGTTCAACGGCTTCCAAAGACTCCGCCAGAACGTGATCGAATCCTTTCCTGGCCAGTCGCGCATAGTCGTCGAGGCTCCGTACGGCCATGGAATTCCTCCCGGCGGAATCTGGTATTGGAAGGCTGATTCGACATACAGGATCACACGGTCGCAATCCTCACCACAACACTGTCCAACGGTCCGAAACCGCTACTTGGACGGGGATTTGACGCGGACCGGGCAATTACCAGCGGATGCAACGGATGCAACGCATTCGAGGACTACGAGGGATTCGGGGGATTTTCTTCTCATCGTCCGTGCAGAGGGCAAGCGGCCTCCGAGAAAAGCACGAGTGACGTCGGAAGATCCGCCCTGCCACGCGCCTTCAATTTCCGATAAATTTTGGTGAGATGCTGTTCCACCGTACTGACCGTTACGGTGAGCCGGTCGGCGATCTCCCGGTTGGTGCAGCCGGACGCGGCGAGAGCTCCGACCCGGCGTTCCGCCTCGGTGAGTTCGGCCAGCGCCGCGGGCACCGCGTCCGTATCGGCGGCGCCCGCCGGGACCACGCCCCGGGCCGGCGGGGAGGGAGCGTCCCACAGTGCGCCCAGCGGGTGCTCGTGCGCGAGCGGGGTGGTCTCCTCCTCCGCTCGGCGCGCGGCTTCCTCGTCGGCCCGGGCGCGCCTCAGCTCCAGCCCGTCGCCGCAGATTTCCAGGATCCGTACCGCTTCCCGCAACAGCCGCAGCCGGTTGCGGGACGGGCCCACCGCCACGAGCTGGCGCAGCGCGACGCCACGGGCGCGGGTGGGCCGCTCGCCGAGCCGGGCGAGGTGTTCCTCGGCCCGCTCCCGGGCCCGCCGGTGATCGCCCAGGGCGATGAGGGCGGCGACCGCGTCATTGCGCCAGTCCACGAGTTCCGGTGCGTCGAGCCGCCACTTCGTCATCAGCTCGCCGCACGACTCGAAGTCCCGCAGGGCGGCACGCGGCCGGCCCAGGGCGAGGTGGAAGCGCCCCAGGGCCTGGAGGTAGGGCAGCGCGAAGGGAGTGCCGAACATGACCATGGGAACGGGCAGGTCGAGACAGGTCCGCGCCGTGTCGACATCGCCCCTCTCGGTCGCCGCGCGGATCGCCAGGGCCAGCGGCAGACCGATCGCGATGCCCCAGGCCTCCGGACCGACCAGGCTCAGCGCGGTCCCGGCGGCCTCGCCCGCGTCGGCGGCGTCACCCCGGCTCAGCGCCACGGCCGCTCGGATCGTCTCCAGGAACGCCCGCCGCATGGGGGTGCGCCGGTTACGGGGCTCGTCCAGCAGCCTCTCCGACCAGAGCATCGCCTCGTCCAGCCGCTGGGCCCCGATCAGGAAGATCAGCGCCACCAGCGTGTCCGCGAACGGACCTGCCCTGCCGGTGCCGCGCAGTGGTTCGTCGGGGGCCGGGCCCTTCCCGAGCTCGACGAGGTCGGCCGAGAGCCTGAGGAAGGTGCGGGGCGACATCGTGGTGCCGCGTCGCAGACCGGGGCAGCAGAAGGACAGCCACACCCGGGCCAGGGTGTGGTCCGAGCGGATGACGGCCCGGGCGTGGCCCGCGCCGTTCCAGACGTTCTCCGCGCCGGCGCCCTCCCGTGCCTCGATGATCCGCAACAGGTCGTCGGCCTGGGCGAACTCGCCGCGCCACACCTTCTGTTTCACCACGATCAGGGCGTCGGACCCGGTGAGCAGACCGGCCCGCACCATACGGCTGAGCTGCGGCAGGTACCGGGACGCCTTCGCGGGGTCGATGAGCCACTGTGCCTCCGCGAGGGCGGCGATCACCTCGGCTTCCTGGTTGGCGTCCGTGCAGAGGCCGGAGGCGTGTCGCAGATAGTCGACGCTGGCACCGGCGTCTCCCGCCGCCAGGGCCTCGCGCGCGGCCTCCCGGAGGATGTCGGGCTGCCAGGCGGCCTGGTCCGGGTCGTGGCCGGCCAGCAGTTGTTCGGCCACGACCGCCGCGGGCGCGCCGCTCTCCCGGAGCAGTTCGGCGGCCCGGGCCCGCAGGGCCGGCAGGTCCTTGCAGGGAATGTCCGCGAGCACGGTCAGCCGGGCGCGCTCGTGGCCGAACCACGAGCCCGAGAGCAGTCCGGCCGCACGCAGGCCGGTGACGCTGCGGCGTACGGAGGTCGCGTCCTCCCCGAGGAGGTCGCCGATCAGGGCGGGTGTCACGGACTTGCCGAGGACGGCGGCGGCGCGCGCGACGGCGAGCAGGGTCGGCTCACAGCGGTGCAGGCAGCGCAGAAACGCGTTCCGGAACGACTCGCCCGGCACCGGGGCACCGCGCCCGGCGGTCTGCGCCGTCCCCTGCCCGGCGAAGTCCTCGATCAGGGCGTCCAGCAGCAGGGGGTTCCCCCCGCTCGCCCGCGCCCACAGCTCGATGGTCTCCGGCGCCACCGAACGCGTCACCGGATGATCCGTCAGATACCGGGCGACCCCCTCGGGCGAGAGCGGACCGACCCGGATCCGATGGCAGTAGGACAGGTGGAGCGTCTCCGCGTGGAGCGTGGCGAGTGCCTGGTCGTGGCTGGAACTCTCGGTCAGGACGACCAGGACGGGCAGCGCTTCGATGCGCCGTACGAGATATCTCAGGCACTGGAGCGATGCCTCGTCGGCGAAGTGCACGTCGTCGACATGGAGGACGAGCGGCTGTTTCCCGGCCAGTTCGGCGACGGCCCGGTAGACGCGCTGCATGAGCGCGCGTGGCACCCGTCCGCTCGCCCCCGCCGCCATCGCGACCTCCGCGACGTCCGGTGGCCAGCCGACCGGGCCCGCCGCACCCATCGCGGTCACCAACTGGTCGATCAGCCCCAGTCTGTCCAGGCTTTCGCTCGCCGAACCGGTCGCCGACAGGACGGTGCTCCCCTGCTCCGTCACCTGCTCGACGAACGTCTGGATCAAGGCGGTCTTGCCGCATCCCACAGGACCGTTGGTAATGACCAGAGAACCCTTTCCGGCCACGCACCCTCTGTAGAGACGACGAAGCAGACCGACTTCTCCGCCCCTTTCGCTGAGCTTCACAGGCACCCCCGTACCTTCACCGATCAATCAGCGCATTTCAGGATAGCGTCTTATTCACGCCGACACGGGCAAGATTTCGGACACTCAGCCTGAGAATGGGGGGTTGTTTTCAGATAGAGACCCGGAAGGGCCGGCCGTCCGGAGCCGTCAGGAACTGCACGCGAGCGCTCTTACGGGCACCGGGCTCGGCAATGCAGGTGGTACTGGACGCCACGTGGAGCCGCTGACCTTACGGAACGTGAGGTTCGTAGACCTGTTCCTGCCAGACGCTTCATCGATACTGACTCCGAGTCACCATCCCGTACCGAGAATTCATGGAATATTTAAAGAGAAATACACAACCTCTCCCGGTAAAGCAAGAGCGGAATGGTTCACGCCACTTTCCCGACCCGTACACGACTCGGGGCCGTCGCGAAAGCGCACCTTTCGCGACGGCCCCCTGTCCGAGGCGCGGGCTCAGCCGATCCGCGCGACGTCCTCCCCGATCCTCTCGGCGAACTCCGACCACAGGTCGGCGAACTGCCGGGCGAGGTCGGCCACGATGTCACTGCAATGCGGCGGGACGTTGCTGATGATCACCTCCCACTCCTCCTTGCGCAGCGCGTGCAGAGCGAGCAGACGCAGCAGATTGCGGCCCGTCTCACTGGAGCGCAGTGCCGGGTCGGCCATCAGCCGCTTGACCAGCACGGCGTGCTCCGAAGCCCGCACGACGTCCGGACGGGTCCGCCGGCCCGACCGGACGGGCCTCAATTCCCCGAACTCCCCTCCTACGGTCCGTTCCTCGTCCGGTGCGGCCTCCCGCCGGCGCCGCCGGGGCAACGGGTACTCGCCGTTGCCCAACCGGGGGATCCGAGGCGACGATGCTCTCTGCGGCGCGCTTGCGATCGGCGAGCGCCAGCGGCAGGCCGTGAGTGACGTTGAGCCTCACCGCCAGGATGAAGGCCGCCGTTTCGTCCCCGTCGAAGAAGCGGGCGGCGATCCTGCTCTCGCCGCGCAACCGGGCGGCTTTCAACCGGTGGTAGCCGTCGATGACCCGCATCATCGGCCGGTGCACCGTGATCGGCGGCAGCGGGTTGAGCGCCACCGCGAGCACTTGTTTGTGTTCCGGACACCCTCCGGCCAGGCGGACCCCTACGCCCCAGGGGGTGCCTGGATCCGGGGGATCCGGGGCTCCGGACAGTGCGGCGGTCAGCCGACCGAGGCGGTGACATCACTTCTCACCCGGGTCGCGAAGTCCGCCCACTTGTCGGCCAGTTGGACCGCGAGGTCGGCGACGACACCGCTGCAGTGCGGCGGGACGTTCCCGATGATCGCCTCCCACTCCTCCTCCCGGACCGTGTGGATCGCGAGGAGCCGCAGCAGACAGCGGCCGGTCTCGGAGAAACGCAGCGCCGGATCGGCGGCCAGCCGCTTGACCAGCACGACACGGTCGGGCGCCACGTCCGCGCGGGACCGCCCGAGGGGGTGGGCCCGCCGCCCGGTCGCGGGTTCGCCGCGTGGTGCCGGGACGGGCGCGGGCCGGGTGTCCTCGCTGGTGCCGGCCTCGGGCGCGGCTGCGTGGCGCGGTTCGGTGTCGCTGTCGCGGCGGCGCGAACGGGGCAGCAGGTCCTCCCCGTTCCGCAGGCGGTTGCGCACGTCGCGCACGGTCTCCGGGGAGATGCCGGCCGCGCGGGCGACCTGACGCAGCGACAGATTTGGTTGTCGGGACAGCAGTTCACCGGCACGGAGGCGGCCGGCGGTCCCGTCGAGCGGGCGCATCCGGCCGTCCTGGCCGAGTCGGCGCGCCTCCGGGTCGGCGGCGCCGGAGCCCAGGCGGCGGCGGATCTCGCCGACGGTTCCGGGGGCGATGCCTGCGACCGAGGCCACTCGGCGATCGGACCAGTGGGGGTGGGAGGCCATGATCCGTTCCGCGGCGCTCTGCCGGTCGGGCAGGGCGAGCGGAAGCCCGTGGGTGACGTTCAGTTGGACCGCGAGGACGAAGGCGTCCGACTCGTCGCCGTCGAAGAAGCGGGCGGCGATGGTGGTGTCCCCCCGCAGCCGGGCGGCGCGCACCCGGTGGAAGCCGTCGATGACCCGCATCGTGGGGCGGTGGACGATGATCGGCGGCAGCGGGGTCGGCACCGCCGCGAGCAGCTCGATGTGTTCCTGTCTTTCGCCGGCCAGCCTCGGTGACCCGGTCGGCCGTAACGCGTCGATTTCCACTTCCAGTATGGATTGTTGAACGATGACTCCCCCGGTTTCCACCCCTGCTCCTCACCGGCCCTCGCCGCCATCACGACGAGCGGCCGCTCTCGTTCTCGTTCTCGAAGAGGAATTTCCTTCCGTACCGTCCGCCGCGGGGCCACTGCCGTGCAGTGCGGCCGCACCGGCATCATCCCTATTCAGGCGCCTGGCACCACACATACCGCCCGCATCGGACAGGACAGAACGTAACAGTCCCCCAATACGTTCGAAACCCCTGCTTCCGGGCGAACGGCCCCTCGGCGTAGGGGTTGACGGGACGACAAAAGCGGTGCCCAGGAGCGCCACAGGGGCGTCGCGGGCACCGCTCGGAGATCGGAAAGGGGATCAGCGGGTTCGGGGACCCCCTGGACCACCCCGGCCACCCGGGCCCTCGGGGCCGCCGGGGCCACCCGGGCCACCCAGGCCACCGGGGCCGAAGACGACCGGCCCGCCGCCGGGCCCGCCCATCCCCGGACCACCGACCATCCCGGGACCACCGACCACCCGCGGACCGCCAGGACCTCCAGGACCTCCAGGGCCTCCAGTGCCTCCAGGACCTCCAGGACCGAAGACGACCGGCCCGCCACCGGGGCCCACCGGCTCCGGAACCCGCTGCTCCGGCAGCCCCTCGACCTCGCTGTCGTCCTCACCGTCGAGGGCGGGCCGGGCGAACTGCGTGCGGTAGAGCTCGGCGTAGAGCCCGCCGAGCATGAGCAGTTCGTCATGGGTGCCGCGCTCCACGATCCGCCCCTGGTCGAGGACGAGGATCTGGTCGGCGTCCCGGACGGTGGACAGGCGATGCGCGATGACCAGCGAGGTCCGGCCGGCCAGCGCGGTCTTGAGGGCCCGCTGCAGGGCGGCCTCGGACTCGGAGTCGAGATGCGCCGTCGCCTCGTCGAGCACGACCACCGGCGGGGCCTTGAGCAGCAGCCGGGCCATGGCGACGCGCTGCTTCTCGCCCCCGGAGAGCCGGTATCCGCGGTCGCCGACCATGGTGTCCAGGCCGTCGGGCAGCGAGGCGACGAGCCGCCAGATCTGTGCGGCCCGGCAGGCCGCGACCAGTTCCTCCTCGGTGGCGTCCGGGCGGGCGTAGAGCAGGTTCTCCCGGATGGTGGTGTGCAGCAGGTGCCCGTCCTGGGTGACCATCCCGACCGTGTCGCTCAGCGACTCCAGCGTCAGGTCGCGCACGTCGCGGCCGTCGATGAGGACGGTCCCCTCCTCCGGGTCGTACAGCCGCGGCACCAGGTGGGTGATGGTGGTCTTGCCCGCCCCGGACGGGCCGACCAGCGCGGTCAGCTTGCCGGCCGGGACGGTGAAGCTGAGGTCGCGCAGCGCCCAGCTGTCACCGTCACGCTCGGCCGTCGGCGTGGCGAAGTCCTCCAGAGAGGCCAACGAGACGTCGGCGGGCCTCGGGTGACGGAACGACACCCCTCGGAACTCGACGCGGGGAGCCGTGTCGCGGGTCGCGGCGGGTGGCAGCGCCACCGCGTCGGGTTTCTCGGTGACCAACGGCCGGAGATCGAGAATCTCGAAGAGCCGGTCGAAGCTGACGAGCGCCGTCATCGCGTCGGCCTGGGCGTTCGACAACTGGCCCACCGGAGCCATCAACCGGGTGAGCAGCGTGGTGAGGGCCACCAGGGTGCCGATGCGGAAGGCGCCGTGCACGGAGAGCACTCCGCCTACGCCGTAGACCACGGCGGTGGCGACCGAGCCGATGAACATGGTCGACAGGAAGAGCATCTTCATGGAGACCGAGTTACGGACCCCGATGTCACGGCCGCGGGCGGCGAGCCGCGCATAGCGGGCGGTCTCCCGGTCCGGGCGGCTGTAGAGCTTGGCGAGGAGCGCGCCGGCGACGTTGAACCGCTCGTGCATGAGCGAGCCCATCTCGGCGTTGACCTGCATGTGCCGACGGGCCAGGCCCTGCAGGCGGCGGCCGATGAGGCGGCCGGGAAGGATGAAGAGCGGGACCAGCACCAGGGAGATCAGGGTGATCGTCCAGGACAGGTAGAACATCGTGGCCAGCACGAACACGACGGTCAGTCCGGAGGACACCACGGTGGAGAGCATCTGGGTGACCGCCTGCTGGGCGCCGATCACGTCGGTGTTCAGCCGGCTCACCAGGGCACCGGTCTGCGCCCGGGTGAAGAAGGCGAGCGACTGCCGCTGCACATGGTCGAAGACCTTCACACGCAGGTCGTAGACCAGGCCTTCGCTGACCTGGGCGGAGAACCAGGTCTCCCCGAAGCCCACCAGCGCGGCCAGGACGGAGACCGCGGCGACCGCGACCGCGAGCCAGACCACGGTCCCGGTGTCCCCGGCCATGACGCCGTCGTCGATCAGGTACTTGAGCAGCAGGGGCGGGGCCACCGCGCAGAGGGCGTTCAGCGTGGTGCAGACCACGAGAAAGCCGATGGAGCGGCGGTGCCCACGGGTGTACGGAATGATTCTTTTCGTCGTTCCGGGCTTCGCCCGCTGTCTGTCGTTCGAGGAATCCGGCCCGTCGGATCGGACCATGACCGGTCCGGGCCCGCCCATCATGGCCACAGGTACTCCCCGGGTCGCGTCATCACTGTCCGGCCGGCCATCAGTGGGCCGCCTCGGTCTTCTCCATCGCGTCGATGAGGCTCTGCGGACGAAGATCCGTCCAGTTCTCCTCCACGTAGGCGAGGCATTCCTTGCGCGTGGCCTCACCGAAAGCGAGCCGCCAGCCGTTCGGAATCTCTGCGAACGCAGGCCACAACGAGTGCTGATTCTCCCTGTTCACGAGCACCAGAAAGGTCCCGTTTTCGTCGTCGAACGGGTTCGCCATAATCGCTCCCACTGGATCGTATTCCTCGGTGGATGAGAAAACCTTAGCCGCCGCTAATGCGACGAACAAGGCTCACCAATTCGAGGAGAAATCCCCGCGGAGTAATTTCTGGATATAGGTATTGTTTATTCGGGACGAGTGCGGTCGGGTCACCAGTGTCACGTGCCGGACGCCGACACGACAGAGCGTCCAACCGACCGACACGAGCACTTGGACACGGGCCCGGGGTGCGACGCCCCCTCCGCACGGGGGTGGACGGCGGAGGCGCCGCGGTCCGGTTTGTCAACTGTCAAGGCACGGCCCCTGCCGGCTAGTTGGTCGCGAGGGCCTCCGTCGGGGGCAGCCGGGCCGCACGGACCGCGGGGTAGAAGCCGGCCAGTCCGCCGATGGCGAGGGTCGCGGCCAGACCGCCGGCCATCGCCCACAGCGGCACCAGGGCGGCCCACCCCTGATACGCGGCATAGCCGTCGGTCACGCCGATGCCCAGCAGCACGCCGCCCACGCCGCCGAGCCCGGACAGCAGCAGCGCCTCGGCGAGGAACTGGATCCTGATCTGGCCCCGGGTGGCGCCCAGCGAGCGGCGCAGCCCGATCTCCGAGCGCCGCTCCAGCACCGAGATGACCATGGTGTTGGCGACCCCGACGCCACCGACCAGCAGCGCAACCCCGCCCAGGCCCAGCAGCAGCCCGCTCAGCGTCTTGTCCGTCGCGTTCTTGGCGGCCAGCGCGTCGGAGGGACGGGAGACGTTGACCTCGTTGGGGTCCTCCGGAGACACCGTGGCGCCCAGGACGCCGTGCACCTTCTCGACGTCGGCGTCCTTCGCCCGGGTGTAGATCGTCGTCGGATAGCCGTCGAAGGACAGCTCCTTCTCCGCCGCCGTCCAGCCCACGAAGGCCTGGGTGTCAAGCGTTGGCAGCAGCTCGTTGTGCGCCAGCAGGCCCACCACGGTGAACCAGGAGTTGCCGAGCCACACCTGCACGTCGGGGCCGGCCCGGTGGATCCCGAGGCTGCGTGCCGTCTCCGAGCCCAGCACCACGGCCGGATAGCGGCTGCTGGCGCCGTTGAGCCAGCGGCCGTCCACGACCTTCCCGCCGATGGACCTGAGCAGGTCGGTCCGCGCCGCGCTGACCGAGAGGCTGCCGGACTCCACCGACGGAATGCGGTCGTTGCGGTAGAGCTTCGCGTCCGTGGTCCCCGTGGCGGAGGCCGAGATCACCTCGGGGCGGTTCCCGACCATGGCGACGGCGTCCTCGGACAGATGGGCGTTCGCGCCGGTCATGGTGGTGCCCGGGGAGACCGTGAGCAGATTGGTGCCGAGGGCGGCCAGTTGCTTGTTCAGGTCGTTCGTCGACGAGGTGGAGATGCCCACCACGCCGATCATCGCGGCGATGCCGATCGCGATGCCCAGGGCGGAGAGGAAGACCCGCATGGGCCGCGAACGCAGGCCCCAGCCGCCCACCCGGGCCACGTCGGACAGGCTCAGCCGGGCCGCCCGGGGCCGCGGCGGCGGGGGCAGTTCGGCCCAGGGCCGCTCCTGGCCGGCCGGCGGCGACTGCGTCGTGCTCATCGATCCACCCCCGTGTACGCCAGGGCGCGGGGCCCCGTGGCCCCCGTATCGTGCTCGATACGCCCGTCCCGGACCCTGACCTCGCGCGGCAGCGACGCCGAGACGTCCCGGTCGTGGGTGATGACGACCACCGTCGTCCCCGCCTCGTGCAGTTCGTGGAGCAGTTCCAGCACCACCGTCCCCGAGCGGGAGTCCAGGGCGCCGGTCGGCTCGTCGGCCAGCAGCAACGGCGGATCGCCGACCACGGCGCGGGCGATCGCCACCCGCTGCTTCTCACCGCCGGACAGCTGCTGCGGCTCGTGCAGGAGCCGGTGCCCGAGGCCCACCCTGCGCAGCGCCGCCTCGGCGAGCCGCCGCCGCTCACGGCGGGGCCGTCCGCCGTACAGCAGGCCGTCCGCCACGCTGTCGAGGGCGGGGACTCCGGCGGCGAGGTGGAACTGCTGGAAGACGAAGCCGATGGCGCCGGCCCGCAGCGCCGACAGCTCGCGGTCGTTGAGGGAGTCCACGGCGTGGCCGGCGATCGCCACCGTTCCCGACGAGGGGCGGTCCAGTGTGCCCATGATGTTGAGCATGGTGGACTTGCCCGAGCCCGACGGACCGACGACCGCGAGCATCTCGCCGCGGTGGACCACCAGGTCCGCCTCGGTCAGGGCGGCCACGTCGCCGTACGACTTGCTGACTGCGGCCAGCTCGATCACCGGGTGGGCTGCGACGGTCACTTCGGAACCCCCACGACCGTACCCGCGGTGATGCCGGTGCCGGAGACCTCCACCATGCCGTTGCCGAACGTCCCGAGCTTCACATCGCGGTACTCCGTCTTCGCCCCGGTCACCACCTCGACCGCGTAGCCGCCGCCGGGCAGCGCGAACAGGGCGCTGATCGGCACGGCCAGCACGTCGGCGCGCGTCTCGGACGCGAACTCGACACTCACGGAGGCGGCCTGGTAGGCGCCGATCTTCTCGGCGTCCTCGACCTTCAGCTCCACCGGGACGGTGGCGTTCGAGGAGCCCGAGCCCGGTGAACCCCCCGAACCTCCGGCGGACGAGGAGTCCGAGGAGTCCTTCGACGACGTCGGTGTCCCGATGTCCGTCACCACAGCGGTCACCGTGGTGTTGTCCGGCAGTGTGACGGTCGCGGCTCCGCCCTTCTTCGACAGGTCCGCGTACTGCACGGGCAGGTCGACGGAGATCACGCGATCGGTGCCTGTCCAAGTGAGCACGTCCCCGGCGAGGGTGTCGCCGACGGCGAGCTCCCCCTTGGCGACCCGCCGCGCGCCGGCGGCCACCAGCGCGTCGCCGACCCGCACCTCCCCGGTCTGCGAACGGCCGAGCTTGTCCTGCCACTTCTGCACGGCGGCGGCCGTGCCGTAGTCGTAGGTGTCGTCCACCGTGAAGCCCCGGTAGCCGAGCGCCCTGAGGTTCTTCTCCAGCATCTTGACGTCGCTGCCGCTGTCGCCCGGCTTCAGCGTCCGGTACAGCGGCACCGAGCCGTACAGCAGTGGCACCGACCGCTGGTCGACCTTGTAGACCGGCTGTCCGCGGGTGATGGTGTCGCCGTCCGAGGGCATCCAGGTGACGATCCCGGAGCCGGCCCCGCCACCGCCCTGTCCCGACCCGCCGGACTGCGCCGAGCCGGGCGACCCGGGAGCCTGGACCGCCGCGGTGTCGCCGTACCCGAGCTGCCCGTCCACGGTCTGGGAGCTGGTCAGCGTCGTCCGCTTCACCTTCGCCGTGGCGGGCGGTCCGGAGGGCGCCGTCGCCTCGGTCTTGCCGTCCCCGCCGCCGAACACGCCCGTGGCGGCGCCGGCCGCTGCCACGGTGACCACCACCGCGCACGCGACGATCAGTGCGATGCGCATCCCGCGGCGCCTCGGGCGACCGCCCTCGGGCGGCGGCTGCTCCACGGCACCGCCGTTCCCGTCGAAGGAGGCGAGGGCCGCGGTCCTCGGCTCCAGTTCCCCGCCCGGGACGTCCGCCGCGCTCTCGGGGGCTGCCGTCTCCACGGCCCCGTCCTCGCGACCGGTCACTGCCCCCCTCCTGTGACCATCAGGCTGCCGCCGGGCCGGATGCTGTAACAGGCGGACGTGGCCTTGGCGAAGTTGGGGTCGTCCTGCCCGGAGATGCCGGCCGCGTCGGCGTCGATGATGATCGTGCTGCCGTCGACCTTGGGGTCCTGGAAGTCAGGCATACCGTTCTTGCGGATGCACTTCGCCCAGGCGGCGACCTTCGTCGCGTCGAAGGACCGGCTGTTGGCGGCGGCACCCATGTCGCCCTGCACCAGTTTGGACTGGCAGGCCGACTGGGCCGACTTGAAGGTCGGCGAGTTCTGGTCGATGCCCTCGGGGACCGTCAACTGCACCCGGCCCTGGTCGTCCTCCTTCGGGTCGGGGTAATTCGAGACGCCGTTGTCGCGCATGCACTGTGAATAGGCGACGGCCGAATTGGAGGAGTCGCTCGACGAATTCGACGAGCCCTGGCTGTCGTCGGAGGCGTCAGTGGATTTCGGGTCCGGCGAACATCCGGCGAGCATTGTTCCGGCCGCCAGCACGGAAAGGACCGCCAGGACCGGCCCGGCCATACGCTTCTGAAATGTGTTCGGCATACCACCAGTTCTACGGGGCACCCGGTCACACCGAGGTTGCAACGGGCGCCCCACGCGGCCGTTCAGTCAGCCCGGTCCCCCGCGGCACTCTCCCGTGTGTCGGGCACCACCAGCGTGATGGCTCCGGCAGGGCAGCGGGACGCGGCAGCGCGCAGTACCGGCAGCGCCTCCGGTGCCGCCTCGCGGACGCGTGGCAGCGCCAGGCCGTCCTCCTCGGACTGGTCGAAGTACCTTGGCTCGAACAGGGCACACACCCCCGAGCCCGCGCACCTGTCGCGGTCGACCCGGATCCCGATGTTCGCCGCGCCCCCGTCCGCGCCGGTCACCGGCGTCACCAGGCGACCGGAAGGGTCTCGACGCCGAACTGCGGAGCCAGCAGTCTGAAGCGCAACTCCTCCACCCCGGCGCCCAGGCGCAGGCCGGGGAACCGCTCCAGCAGCCCGGTGAAGGCGATCCGCATCTGCACGCGTGCCAGCCCGGCGCCCAGGCAGAAGTGGTTGCCGTGGCCCAGGGCCAGGTGGTTGGCGGACTCCTCCCGCGCGATGTCCAGGCCGTCGGCGAGGCCGTCATCGTGCGGGCAGCGGTTCGCGGCCAGCACCGAACACGACACCACCTCGCCGGCCCTGATCATCTCACCGGCGATGGCCACGTCGACCAGTGCCGTACGCGGCGAGACGACCGCCACTACCGAGACGTAGCGCAGGAGTTCCTCCACGGCCCGGTCCATCAGCTCGGGGCGTTCCCGCAACAGGGCCAGTTGCTCGGGATGGAGCAGCAGGGCCAGGGTGCCCAGGGCGATGGCCTCCGCGGTGTTCTCGATCGAGCCGTTGGCGATGCCCTCGCAGAGTCCGGCCAGCTCCTCGTCCGTCACCCCGTCCCCGTGCTCGCGGATCAACGTCCCGACCAGACCCTCGCCGGGATGGCGGCGCTGCTCCGCGACCAGTTGCTCGAAGTGCCTGAAGTACGCCGTCGCCGCCGGCTTCCGGCGGGCGCTGTGCCCGGCGGCCCGGTAGTCGCTCAGCCGGGACAGCTCGGGCAGGTCGTCCCGGGGCAGGCCGAGTATCTCGGCGAGGACCAGACCGGACACGGGCCGGGCGAAGTGCCGCATCAGGTCGGCCGGTTGGCCCGCCCGCTCCAGCACGTCCAGGTGGTCCGCGACGATCCGCTCCATCATCGGCTCCAGCCGCCGCATCTGCCGCACCGTGAACATGGGTGCCACCAGCCGCCGCAACCGGCTGTGCTCGGGCGGGTCGATGTGCAGCAGGCTGCCCTCGTGCTGATCGAGTTTGCGGCCGCCCGGCTCCGGGGGCGGCACGTTGGAGAACCGCTCGGAGTCACCGAGGATCTGCCGCACCACCTCACGGCCGGTCGCGATCCAGCCGGGCATTCCCCCGGGCGCCTTGGAGAGCGGTGCCCGCGCACTGATCTCCAGGAGTTCCGGCACCGGGTCCAGCAGGCTCCGGCGCTTGTCGACCTGTAGCTCGAACGACTGCGTCATGCGTGGTTCCACCTCTCCGACGTGTCCGACGTGTCCGAGGCCGACTGCTGCTCCACGAGCCGTCCCGCGACCGCGCGCCCGATGACCGCGGCGCTCTCGGCCCACAGCAGCCCTATGTGGTCGGCGGGGACCTCGATCCCGTCGACGCGGCCGGCGATGTACTGCTCCCAGGTCGTGCGTTTCTCGTCGAGCGACATCTGGGCCAGACCGCCCTCGGTGGCCAGGAACAGCAGCGCGTCGCCGCCGAAGCGCCGGGGCGTGTGCCGCCGTTCCAACCCGATCATGTGCTGCTTCGTCCTCTCCATGTCGCGGGTGAACGCGTCGGCCAGCGGCGCCCCCACCTCCGGACCGCTGAGCACCACGCGCCCTTCGCGGTCCACCCCGTCGCCGTCCTCCTGGTGAGTGCTCTCCGCCTCCCGGTGTCCGCCGGGAAATCCGTCCAGCAGCGCCAGCAGCGAGACGCGTTGGCCCTGCTCCTCCAGCGCGGTGGCGACGGCCTGGGCGAGCACCGCGCCGAAGGACCAGCCGAGCAGTTGGTACGGCCCCTCGGGCTGCACCGCACGAATGCGTTCGACGTGACCGGCCACCATCGCGGCCATGCTGTCCGGCATCGCCCCGCGGCCGGCGAAGGCGGGCGTCTGGAGGCCGTAGACCGGGAGGTCCTCCGGAAGGTGCTGGAGGATTCCGGAGTAGCACCAGGCCAGGCCCGTGCTGTGGTGCAGGCAGAACAGCGGTGTGCGGGCGTCCCCGGGCCGCAGCGCCAGCAGCGCGTCCAGGTCGTCGCGCCGGCGTCCGGCACGCCGTGGCGCCGACAGGTCGGCGCCGCCGTCCTGCGCGGCGCGCGGCTCCACCAGTCCGTCGGAGGTCCATGCCGCACGCCGGCCGGTGCGCAGCATCAGGTCGCCACCGGGTCCGAAGGGGTCGGGCACGAAACTGCCCGCGGTACGGACCGGCGCGCCGGCATAGACGCGGGCCAGGGACGGGCCCGCCACATACAGGTCGCCTGCCACTCCGGCCGGGACCGGCCGGAGCCAGGCGTCGAGAACGTAGGCGCGCGCGGTGCGGGGCAACGGGACGGCGGCCCGCGCGGGCTCGCGGTCCGGCCGCTCCGTCGCGGGTACGACGGTGGTGTCCCCCATGTCCACGGTGCCGCCCGCGCGCAATACGGCCATCACACCGACAAGGAGTTCGGCGACGGGTGCGCCCGCGTCCAGACGGACGGTGCCGTCGGCCGATCCCGTTGCCGGGGAGGCGGCCTGACGATCGATCACCCGCCCGAGCAGGGAACGGTGATCCAGCATTTCACCCACCACAGTGCCGTCCGGTGCCTCTACGGCAAGGACGACCGCCGGTTGGGACGGCGACGGTGCCCGGACCGTGGCGGTGCGGCGCAGCCTGCTGTTCCCGGCCCGGATCGCGTCCTCCACCCGCAGTACCGGCACCGTCCCCGACACGGCGGCGCCGCCGGACCGGACGAGCGCGGCCGGGCGTTCGCAGCCCAACGCGGCGGCCTGCGCCGGCGGGCCCGCCGGGTCGTCCGGGTCCGCGATCAGGCACACGGCACCGGAAGCGAGCACCCCGAGCACGGCGACCACCCAGCCGGTGCCGGGCCGGGCCGCCACCACGACGACATCGCCCGCGCCCACCCCGAGCCGGTCCAGCCGCGCGGCGAGCCAACCTGCCGCCCGGTCCAGCGAGCGCCGGGTGAGGTGACCGTCCCGGTCACGGACGGCCACGGCGCGCGGATCGCGGGCCGCGGACTCGGCGAACGCCGGGAGCACGGTGCCGTCCGGGACCTGGGCCGCGCCCAGGTTCCACTCCTCGGTGAGCCGCCGGAACTCGGCCGTACCGAGCAGGATGTCGATGCGGCTCAGGGCCAGTTCGGGATCTGTCGCGACCTGGTGGAGGACGTGGACGAGCCGCTTCGCGAGGCGGGCGGCGGTGGCCCGGTCGAACAGTTCCTCGGCGTAGTCCAGGGTGCCGTCGAGGCCGCCCGGCCCGCCGTCGTCCCGGTAGCGGTCGGTCAGCCGGAGCGACAGATCGAACCCGGACGCCGGGGCACCGAGGTCGACCGTCGAGGCGTTCAGTCCGGGGAACGCCGGCACGTCCCACTTCTCCGCGGTGTCCTCCCGTACGTCAAGGACGGTCTGGAAAAGCGGATGCGGCTCGCCGGGCGCCTCTTCCGCGACGCCCAGGATCTCGGCGATGCGCGCGAACGGCACGTCCCCGCGTACGTCGGCCTCCCCCGCGGTCTCCCAGACGCGGCCGAGCAGTTCCCGGAACGTCGGGTCGCCCGAGACGTCGGTGCGCAGCGGCAGCAACCCGACGAACGGGCCCATGGCGGCTTCGAGTTCACCGCCGGCCGCCGGCCGCTGCGTCACGGCGCCGACCGTCAGATCGGTACCCGCGCCCATCCGGGCGAGGAGCATCGCGAGACCGGCGTGGACGACGGCCGCCGAGGTCGCGCCGAGCGGTCGGGCCACATCCATCAGGCGGGCGTGCGTCGCGGCGGGGACGCGCAGCGGCACCGAGCGGGCCCGGTGGTTCGGTCGGGCGGGCCGCGGCCGGTCCGTGGGGAGGACGGTGGCGGTCGGGGCGTCCGCCAGCATCTCCTTCCAGTACGCGATCTGGTCGCCGACCCCACTTCCCTGGGCGTCCGCCGCCGTCGCCTCTGCTTCAGCGTCCGCGAGTCGGCGGTTCTGCCACACCGCGTAGTCGGCGAACTGCAGGGGCAGGGGCATGCGTTCCGTGGCTCGGCCCTCGCGGCGCGCGCCGTACGCCACGGAGACGTCGCGTACGAGAGCGTCCCGGGACGTGTCGTCGGCGCCGATCCGATGGAGGACGAGGAGGAGGACGTGGTCCGTGTCGGAGAGCGCGTACAGGGTGGACGCCCAGGGTGTGTCGCGTCCGAGGTCGAAGCGGTGGTCGGCGCGGGCGGCGAGGACGGCGGGAAGCTCCTCCTCGGTCGCCTCGACGAGTGGCAGGGCGGGAACGGCGGCGGGGTCGTCGGCGTCCAGGATCCGCTGGACCAGTCCGCCGTCCGGGGTCTCGGCGAAGACCGTACGCAGGATGTCGTGCCGTGCCGCCACGTCCGCGAGCGCGGCCCGCAGGGCGTCGTGGTCGAGTTCGCCGCGCAGGCGCAGGGCCACGGACGACTGCAGGGCCCGCGTCCGGGAGTTGGCCGCGGCGCGCCGCCAGTCGAGCCGCTGCCCGGCCGTCGTCGGAGCCACACCGCCCTCGTGCTGGACCGCGACCACCGAGGGCCGCTCCTTCAGGGCCAGGATGCGCGCCGCGCCGATCGGGGTCGGCTTGCTGAAGAACTGTTTCATGTCCAGTTCGACACCGGCCTCCGAGCGGATCCGGCCCGCGAGGTGCATCGCCAGCGCGGAGTTGCCGCCCAGGTCGAAGAAGTTGCCGTCGGCGGCCACCCGATCGATGCCCAGTACCTCGGCGAACAGGGCGCAGAGCAGTTCCTCCGTCTCGGTCCGGGGCCGCACGCCCAGGGTGCCGTCGTCCAGTTCCGGGACGGGCAGGGCGCCGTGATCGATCTTGCCGTTGACAGTGAGGGGCAGGGCGTCGAGGACCACGACGACGGAGGGGACCATGTAGTCCGGCAGGCGCGTCGCGGCGTGCTCACGCACGCTCCCGGTCTCCACGCCCTGCCCGCCCGCCGGGTCGGCCAGCAGGACGTAGGCGACGAGGCGCGGGTTGCCCGGCCGGTCCTCGCGGACCGTCGCGATGGCCGTCCTGACGTCCGGGTGGGCGGTGAGGACGGCTTCGACCTCGCCGAGTTCCACGCGGAACCCACGGATCTTCACCTGGGTGTCCGCGCGCCCCACGAAGGCCAGGTTGCCGTCGCCGTCGGGCAGCCACCGGACCAGGTCACCCGTGCGGTACATCCGCTCGCCGGTGCCGAACGGGCAGGTCACGAACCGCTCCGCGGTCAGCTCGGGCCGGTTGACGTAGCCCCGGGCCAGACCCGAACCGGCGATGTACAGCTCCCCGGTGACGCCCGCGGGCACGGGCCGCAGATAGGCGTCCAGCACATAGGTGCGGACGTTGGGCAGCGGCCGGCCGACGGCCGGGGGCGCGTCCTCGCCGGTGATGCCCTCCTCCAGCAGTACGGCGGTGGTGATGACGGTGGCCTCGGTGGGTCCATAGGTGTTCCACAGACGGGCGCCCGCACGCCACCGGGCCGCGAGACCGGCATCGAGCCGTTCCGCACCGAGCACCCAGTTCCCCACGCCCGCGACCGATGTCGGCTCCAGGGCACGCAGCAGGGAGGGCACCACGCTCGCCACCTCGACCCCGGCCGCCTCGACCATGCGCGCCAGCGCCGCACCGTCCATCCGCTCGTCGGGCGAGGCGATCGCCAGTGTGCCCCCGGCGGCGAGGGTCACGGCCACGTCCAGCACCGCCGCGTCGAAGCTGAACGACGCGAACTGCAACGCCGTGAGCCCAGGTCCCACACCGAGGACGGGGCCCATCGCCGAGGCGAGGTTGGCCACGGCAGCGTGCTCCACCGCCACACCCTTCGGACGACCCGTCGACCCCGATGTGTAGATGACGTACGCCAACTGGCCGCCGACCACCTCCGGCAGCACCCCCGAGTCAACCCCCAGCTCGCCGACCAGAGCCGTCTCCACGTCCGCCGACAACCGGCCCGCGGTCTCCTCCGTCACCAGCACCAGTTCGGCACCACTGTCGGCCACCATGAACAACAACCGGTCGGACGGATACTCCGGATCCAGCGGGACGTACGCACCACCCGCCTTCCACACCGCCAGCATCGCCACGACCATCTCGGTCCCACGCGGCAGACACAAACCCACCCGCGACTCACGCCCCACACCCCGGGCGATCAATCCCCGCGCCAGCGCATCCGACCGCACATCCAACTCGCCGTAGGACAGCGGTCGGTCGCTGAACCACAACGCCGCCGTGTCCGGCGTCCGCACCGCCCACCCACGGAACCGCTCCACCACCATCGACGCGTCCACCTCCCGCGCCGTGGCGTTCCACTCCTCGACCACGGCGGACCGCTCGGCCTCGTCCAGCACCTCAAGGGCGCCCAGTCGGACGTGGGGGTCGGCCGAGGCCTGCTCCAGCACCCGCGCCAGTCGCTCAGCGAAACGGCGTACGGTCGGCTCGTCGAACAGGTCGGCGGAGTAGAGGATCCCGCCGCCGAGACCAGCCGGGGTACCGCTTTCGGAGCGGCGCTCGTTCAGCGACAAAGAGAGATCGAAGCGGGCCGCGGGAGCCTGTGCCGGAGGAACCGCCTCGACGGTCAGGCCGTCGAGGTCCCACTGCGCCTCAGGCAGATTCTGCAGGGCCAGCATCACCTGGAACAGCGGGTTGCGGGCCGCGGAGCGCGCAGGGTTCAGCTCATCGACCAGCCGCTCGAACGGCACGTCCTGGTGCGCGTACGCCGACAGGTCCGACTCACGGACCCGCCGTAGTATCTCGGTGAACGACGGATTCCCGGACACGTCCGTGCGCAGAACCAGGGTGTTGACGAAGAAGCCTGCCAGCTCCTCCAGTTGAGCGTCCGAACGGCCGGCCACCGGTGTGCCGACGCAGACGTCCTCCCCGGCGCCCATCCGCGCCAGCAGCACCACCAACGCGGCATGCACCACCATGAACATGGTCGCCCCGCTGCGGGCGGCCACCTCCGCCAACCGGGCATGCGTGGCCGCGTCCACCCCGACCGGTACCGAACCACTGCGGAACGAGGGCGTCGCCGGGCGCGGGCGGTCGAAGGGCAGCGCCGTCTCCTGCGGCGCTCCGCCCAGCGCCTGCTTCCAGTGCGCGATCTGACCGGCTCCGGCGCTGTCCGGGTCGTCCAGTTCGCCCAGCACCTCCCGCTGCCACAGCGCGTAGTCCGCGTACTGGACGGGGAGGGGTTCCCACTCCGGCGGGCGACCGCCGTGCCGGGACCGGTACGCCGTCCTCAGGTCCCGTGCCAGGACGCCCATCGACCAGCCGTCGGAGGCGATGTGATGGGAGACCAGCAGCAGGACCCACTCCTCCTCAGCGACCTTCAACAGGCAGGTGCGCCAAGGCAGTTCGGCTCCCAGGTCGAATCCGCGACCGGTCTCCTCGGCCATCGCCTCCCGCCAGCGCGCGCCGGCTTCGATCACCCGAAGTCGAGGGCGGCCCTCGGCCCCGTCGCGGATCTCCTGGTACGGCACGCCCTCCACGTCGGGGAAGACCGTACGGAGGCTCTCGTGCCGCTCCGCCACGTCGCCGAGCGCCGCCTCCAGCGCCGCCACGTCCGGCCGGCCCAGCAGCCGCAGGGCGAACGGCTGGTTGTAGGCCGCGGCCCCCTCGCTGTCGCCGTCGGCGCCTTCGATCAGGTTGAGGAACCACATCCGCTGCTGCGCGAACGACAGCGGCACCCGTTCCGGACGTTCCCGGCGGCGCAGCGGCACACCGGGGGCCGCCCCGGCCCTGTCGACCAGGCGTGCCACCCCGGCCACCGTAGGATCCGCGAACACCTCGCGGACCCCCACCGACACATCCAGCTCCGCCCGCATCCGCGCGATCAACCGCATCACCAGCAGCGAGTCGCCGCCCAGCGCGAAGAAACTCTCCTCCGCCCCGACCTGCTCCACCCCGAGCAGTTCCGCGAACAGGGCGCACAACGCCTCCTCCACAGGCGTCTCGGGCCCCCGGGATCCGCCCGCTCCGAGGTCGGGAGCGGGCAGGGCGGAGCGGTCGATCTTGCCGTTGACGGTGAGCCGGAACGCGTCGAGTACGACGATCACCGACGGGACCATGTACTCAGGGAGGCGGGTGGCGGCGAAGGCCCGCAGCGTCTCGGCGTCCGCGTCCCCGACGGCGTATCCGATCAGTCGTCCGTCGCGCGCCAGCACCACGGCCCGCTCAACCCGCGCATGGGCGGCCAACACCGCCTCGACCTCGCCGAGTTCGACCCGGAACCCGCGGATCTTCACCTGCGCGTCGACACGCCCCACGAACTCCAACTGCCCGTCCGACGCCCAGCGCGCCACGTCACCGGTGCGATACATCCGCCCCGGCCCGTCACCGAAAGGACAGGCCACGAACCGCTCAGCCGTCAGATCGGAGCGGCCGATATAACCACGGGCCAGACCCACCCCCGCGATGTACAACTCCCCGGCCACACCCACCGGAACAGGCCGCAGGAACCCATCCAGCACATAGGTACGAACATTCGGCAGCGGACGTCCGATCGCCGGCGGCACGTCCTCACCCGTGATGCCCTCCTCCAAAAGGACGGCAGTGCTGATGACGGTGGCCTCGGTGGGTCCATAGGTGTTCCACACGCGAGCGCCCTCACGCCACCTGGCGGCGAGACCAGCTTCCAGCCGCTCCGCACCCAGGACCCAGTTGCTGACTCCCACGACCGACTTGGGCTCCAGAGCGCCGAGCAACGACGGCACGACACTCGCCACGGCCACACCGGCCGCCTCGACCATCGCGGTGAGAGCGGAGGGATCTTGCCGCTCCTCCGTCGTGGCGATCGCCAGTGTGCCCCCGGCGGCGAGGGTCACGGCCACGTCCAGCACCGCCGCGTCGAAGCTGAACGACGCGAACTGCAACGCCGTGAGCCCAGGTCCCACACCGAGGACGGGACCCATCGCCGAGGCGAGGTTGGCCACGGCAGCGTGCTCCACCGCCACGCCCTTCGGACGACCGGTGGACCCTGACGTGTAGATGACGTACGCCAGTTGATCGGAGGTGACGTCCGGCAGCTCACCCAAACCGGTCGCCAACTCCCCCACCAGAGCCGTCTCCACGTCCGCCGACAACCGGCCCGCAGTCTCCTCCGTCACCAGCACCAGTTCGGCACCACTGTCGGCCACCATGAACAACAACCGGTCGGACGGATACTCCGGATCCAACGGAACGTACGCACCACCCGCCTTCCACACCGCCAACATCGCCACGACCATCTCGACCCCACGCGGCAGACACAAACCCACCCGCGACTCACGCCCCACACCACGGGAGACCAACCCCCGCGCCAACGCATCCGACCGCACATCCAACTCTCCGTAGGGCAGGGTGTTTCGCCGGGACACCAAGGCGGTCGCATCCGGCGTCCGCGCCGCCCACGCGCGGAACCGCTGCAGCACCGTCGAAGCGTCCACCTCCTGTGCGGTGGCGTTCCAGTCCTCGACCACGGCGGACCGTTCGATCTCGTCCAGCAATTCGATATCGCTGAGCCGCAGTTGTGGATCGGCCGCCATCTGCTGCAACACCCGAATCAGCGAAGCCAGCACGCTCTCGGCACGGGCCCTGTCGAACAGGTCGGGGCGGTAGTCGAGGTGCAGTTCCATCCGCTCGCCAGGGATGACGATCAACGCCAGTGGATGGTGGCTGGCATCCTGTGGGGCGCCGCCCGGCCCGATGACGAGTGTGTCCGGGTCGTGCGGTGCCGGAGCGGCGGAGTGCGGGTAGTTCTCGTAGACGACGAGCGTGTCGAACTCGGCGCCTGGTCCGGCGATCTGCTTGATTTCGGCTAGACCAAGGTACTGATGGCCCATCAGGTTGATGTGGCGGGTCTGGAGTTCGGACAGCAGGTCGGCCACCGACAGGTCACCGGCCAATTCGGCGCGTACCGGCAGGGTGTTGATGAACAAGCCGATCAACGACTCCGCACCCGGCAGGTCCGCCGGCCGCCCGGCCACCGTCGTCCCGAACACCACGTCCCGGCGCCCCGACAGACGAGCCAGCACCAGAGCCCACGCACCCTGCATCACCGTCGCCACGGTGACGTCACCCTGACGGGCCACGTCGTTCAGCACCCGCGTCAACTCCGCATCGCATTCGCCGAGGACCGTCTCGGGCCGCAGGGGCAGCCGGGCCGGGTTCGCCGGAGCAACCAACGTCGGCTCCTCCGCCCCCGCCAACTCCTCCCGCCACGCGATCCGTGCGGCTTCCCGGTCCTGCCGGCCGAGCCAGGCCAGGTAGTCGCGGTACGACCTGATCGGCGGCAGCGCCCCAGCATCCCCGTCCGCCCGGTACACCGCCTCGAGTTCGCTTACCAGGATGGGCAACGACCAGCCGTCGAGCACGATGTGGTGGGTCGTCAGCACCAGTCGATGACGCCGGTCGCCCAGGCGGAGCAGCAGCAACCGCAGCAGCGGACCCCGTGCGACATCGAAGCCGTCCGCCAGTTCGGCCCCCGCCAACCGGTCCGCCTCGGCCTCCGCGTCGGCCTCGGCCAGGCAGCTCAGATCGGCCTCACGCCATGGCAGCTCCACCTCCCGCGCGATGACCTGCACCGCCTCGCCCGACTTGCGCCGGCGAAAGCTGGCCCGCAAGGTGCCGTGGCGGGCGATCAGGCCCGCCCAGGAGCGGCGGAGACGGTCGACGTCGAGCGGACCGTCGAGGGCCAGGGCCCGTTGGCCCGCGTACACGTCGGAGGCCCCGTCCCCGAGGGACGCGTGGAACAGCAGCCCCTCCTGCAGCGGCGACAGCGGCCATATGTCTTCGATGGCGGTCCGGGTCCGGGTCATCGCGTACGTCTCCTCACAGCGGTTCGCAACGTCGGTTCGGCAGCGGGGACAGAGCAGTGGGGGGCGGGCGGAGCGGACGGAGCTGTGGGGGTTGGTAACGCGGACGGAGGTGTGGGGCATGGCAACACGGACAGCGCTGTGGGGGTTGGTCGGCAATGAGCGGTGGTTAAGGGTCCTGGGGGGCGGAGGCCGAAGGTCAGTGGCCGGGGATCAGAGGCTGTCGTCGGCGAACTCGGCCTGCAGGTCGTCAACTTCGTCCTGGTCGAGATCGAGGAGGGCGAAGTCGGAGGGCGTGTGGCCGCCGGCGGACGGGTCGGCGGCGTGCGCGGCGAGGCTCTTCAGCAGCCCGAGCCAGGCCTGCCCCAGCTCTTGTACGTCGGTCTCGTCCAGGAGCGCCGCGGGCCAGCTCAGGGTGAGCGTCAGCTCCGGGCCACTCGCGGTGTCCGCCACCACGGCACCCACGTCGAGCGCATGCAGCACCGGCATCCCCGGATCGGCGGCGCCACCGACGGCCGTGTCTCCGGCCGACTGCCACGGCTCGACCGAACTCGTTCCGGCACCACCGGCGGTCGCGAACCGGCCCAGATAGTTGAACCCGACCTGCGGCACCGGCAGACCCGCCAACACCGGCGCCGTCTCCGGATTCAGGTGACGCAACAGGCCATGGCCCAGCCCGTCCCCGGGCACCGCCCGCACCTGCTCTTTCACCCGCTTGACCAGCACACCAGCCGCCGCGCCACCTTCCGCAGCCTCCGTCAGGTCCACTCCGGAGGCATCCAGGCGGACCGGATAGGCGGCGGTGAACCAGCCCACCGTCCGCGACAGATCCATGCCCTCCGACAACGGCTCCCGGCCATGCCCCTCGACCTCCACGAGGAACCCACCCGGCCCGGCCGCGAAGCCCGGCCGCCACGCGGCCACCGCACCGGCCAGCGTCGCCAGCAACACCTCGTGCAGACCGCAGTGGAACACCCCCGGCACCGTACCGACGAGCCCCGTGCACTCATCCACCGGAACCGACCAGGAACAACGCCGCAAGGACTCGACCGTGTCGACGGTCGGATCCAGCGCGCGGCGGCCGATCAGCGGCTCACCGGCGGCGCCCACCAGCTCAACCCACTTCGCCAGCTCCTCGACCCGCCGCGGGTCCTTTGCCGACTGCTCCAACTGCCGGGCCCAGGAGCGGAAGGACGTCGGCGCCGGTTCGAGGACCGGTCGCCGGCCGACGGCCGCCGCCTCGCACGCGGTTCCCAGGTCCTGCGCCAGAACGCGCCACGACACCCCGTCGACCGCCAGGTGATGAGCCGCCAGCACAATCCGGCCCATCCTGTCCGGCCCGGCGTCCACCCACACCACCTGCACCATCACCCCGGCTGCCGGATCCAGCCGCGCCACCGCGGGCCGAGCGGCGTCCACCGCCACCCGGTCCACCTCACCCTCAGCGGCCCCTATGGCAGCCACCCGGAGCACCAGACCGGAGGCGTCGATCTCGCCTGCCTCCGGAACCCTCAGCGTCCGAAGGTCGCTCCCGGTCCGGGCCCGCAGCATCCCGTGCGTCCAGAGCAGCGCCTCCACGCCTGACACCAGCACATCCACACCCAGCCCGGCCGGGGCACCGATCACCGTCCACTGCGCGAACTCGCCCCGCAGCGCGTGCGCGCCCATCGACCGCATCGCCGGGGTCCACGGCACCTCACCTACGCCCGTCTCCGCCCTCTGCCCAGCCCCTCCACCGGACACCGCGACCGCCACCTGTGCCAACCGTTCCGGTGTCTTCTCCTCGAACACCTGCCGCGGCGTAACGGCCCACCCCGCGGCACGGGCCCGGGAAGCGAGCTGCATCGACATGATCGAATCGCCGCCCAGCTCGAAGAACCCGTCCCCGACCCCGACCGCCTCCAATCCCAACACCTCGGCGAACAGGGTGCAGAACACCTGCTCAGCAGGCGTCTCCGGAGCTCGACCGGCACTCACCGCAGCCTCCGGCGTCGGCAGGGCGGAGCGGTCGACCTTGCCGTTGACGGTGAGCGGGAACGCGTCGAGTACGACGACCGCCGACGGGACCATGTACTCAGGGAGGCGGGTGGCGGCGAAGGCCCGCAGCGTCTCGGCGTCCGCGTCCCCGACGGCGTATCCGATCAGTCGTCCGTCGCGCGCCAGCACCACGGCCCGCTCAACCCGCGCATGGGCGGCCAACACCGCCTCGACCTCGCCGAGTTCGACCCGGAACCCGCGGATCTTCACCTGCGCGTCGGCACGCCCCACGAACTCCAACTGCCCGTCCGACGTCCAGCGCGCCACGTCACCGGTGCGATACATCCGCCCCGTACCGTCACCGAAAGGACAAGCCACGAACCGCTCAGCCGTCAGATCGGAGCGGCCGATATAACCACGGGCCAGACCCACCCCCGCGATGTACAACTCCCCGGTCACACCCACCGGAACAGGCCGCAGGAACCCATCCAGCACATAGGTACGAACATTCGGCAGCGGACGTCCGATCGCCGGCGGCACGTCCTCACCCGTGATGCCCTCCTCCAACAGGACCGCGGTACTGATGACGGTGGCCTCCGTCGGGCCGTAGGTGTTCCACACGCGAGCACCCTCACGCCACCTCGCCGCCAGACCGGCCTCCAGCCTGTCCGCGCCCAGCACCCAGTTCCGCACCCCCGAAACCGACGTCGGCTCCAGGGCCCCCAGTAACGACGGCACCACACTCGCGCTGTCGACACCGTTGAAGTCGATCATCGCGGCGAGGGCAGAGCCGTCCTGCCTCTCTTCGGACGTGGCGATCGCCAAGGTGCCCCCGGCGGCGAGGGTCACGGCCACGTCCAGCACCGCCGCGTCGAAGCTGAACGACGCGAACTGCAACGCCGTGAGCCCAGGTCCCACACCGAGGACGGGACCCATCGCCGAGGCGAGGTTGGCCACAGCAGCGTGCTCCACCGCCACACCCTTCGGACGACCCGTCGACCCTGACGTGTAGATGACGTACGCCAGTTGATCGAACGTGACGTCCGGCAGCTCACCCGAACCGGTCCCCAACCCGCCCACCAGAGCCGTCTCGACGTCCGCCGACAACCGGTCCGCAGTCTCCTCCGTCACCAGCACCAGTTCGGCACCACTGTCGGCCACCATGAACAACAACCGGTCGGACGGATACTCCGGATCCAACGGAACGTACGCACCACCCGCCTTCCACACCGCCAACATCGCCACGACCATCTCGACCCCACGCGGCAGACACAAACCCACCCGCGACTCACGCCCCACACCACGGGAGACCAGCCCCCGGGCCAGCGCACCCGACCGCACATCCAACTCTCCGTAGGACAGCGGTCGGTCGCTGAACCACAACGCCGCCGTGTCCGGCGTGCTCACGACCCAACCGCGGAACCGTTCCAACACCGTGTCGGGAACCTGGTCCCGCGCTGTGGCGTTCCACTCCTCCACGACCACGGATCGCTCGGGCTCGTCGAGGAGGTCGATGTCGCCCACCCGGAGCGTCGGCTCGTCCGCGACCTGTTCCAGCACTCGTGTCAGCCATCCGGCGACGCGGCCCGCCGCCTCCTCGTCGAAGAGGTCCGGCCGATGTGTCATCACGATCCGGAGGCCGACGTCGGGGACGATGCCGACGGTCAGCGGGAAGTTGGTAGCCTCGTGCGCATCCATGCGGGTGAAGGAGATGGTGCCGGGCGCGGACGCCCCCTCGGGCGGGATCGGGTAGTTCTCGTAGACCACGAGGGTGTCGAACGTAGCTCCCGGCCCGGCCAGCCCCTGTATCTCGCTCAGGCTCAGATGCTGGTGCGGCATCAGTGACGACTGCCGCGCCTGCAGGTCCGCGAGCATGTCCAGCACCGGCTGTCCGCCGGTCAGCGGCACCCGTACCGGCAGCGTGTTGATCATCAGGCCGACCATGGACTCGGCGCCGGGCAGATCCGCCGACCGCCCCGAGACCGTCGCGCCGAACACCACGTCGTTCCGTCCGGTCAATCGGGACAGGACCATTGCCCACGCGCCCTGCACGACCGAGTTCAGCGTGAGGTTTTGGCCGCGGGCCATCTCCCTCAGTCGCGTAGTGGTCGCCTCGGGGAGATCGAGGACGAGGTCCCGCGGCAGCACTGAGACCTCGGCCCCGCCTGCCGCCTGGGGTGCGACGAGGGTCGGTTCCTCCGCCCCGGCCAGTTCCTCCCGCCACGCGGCACGCGCCGTCTCGCGGTCCTGCCGGCCGAGCCACGACAGGTAGTCGCGGTACGAGGTGACCGGGGGCAGCACGCGGATGTCTCCACCCGCCGTGTAGACCACCTCCAGTTCGTCGAGGAGCACCGGCATCGACCAGCCGTCAAGCAGGATGTGATGGGTCGTCACGACAAGGCGGTGGCGGGCTTCCCCGAGCCGGGCCAGCAGCAGCCGGAGCAGGGGCGGCGAGGCGGGGTTCATCCTGTCGTCCCGCTCCTCGCGGGCCAGCCGCTCGAACCGGGTCAGGGCCTCGTCCTCGCCGAGGTCCGACAGGTCGACGTCGCTCCAAGGAAGCACCACACTCCGTGAGATCAGCTGCACCGCTTCGCCGGACCTGCGCCGTTGGAAACTGGCGCGCAGGACGGCATGGCGCTCGATCAGCGCCTCCCAGCACGCGCGGAAGAGCTCGGTGTCCAGGGGGCCGTCTACGCCGAGGACGCACTGGAGGCCGTAGACATCCGGTCCCTCGTCGTCGTACGAGGAGTGGAAGAGCATCCCTTGCTGGAGGGGCGAGAGCGGCCACACTTCCGCGAGCGCGGATCCCTTGGCGGGCGTCGGGAGGGGTTTCGGGGGCTTCACAGGAACCGTCCTTCGTGGAGTTCGGCAGCTATGGCTTCGAGGTCGTCGACTTCGTCCTGGTCGAGATCGAGGAGTGCGAAGTCGGAGGGGGTGTGACCGCCGGCCTGGGGACCGGCGGTGTGCGCGGCGAGGCCCGACAGCAGGCCGAGCCAGGCCCGGCCCACCTCCTCCACGTCGGTCTCGTCCAGGAGCGCGGCGGGCCAGCTCAGGGTGAGCGTCAGCTCCGGCCCGCTGACCGTGTCCGCCACCACGGCACCCGCGGCGAGCGCGTGCAGCACCGGCATCCCCGGATCCGCAGCGCCTCCTACGGCCGTGTCCCCGGCCGTCTGCCACGGCTCGACCGGGCCCGGCTCAGCACCACCGGCGGTCGCGAACCGGCCCAGATAGTTGAACCCGACCTGCGGCACCGGCAGACCCGCCAACACCGGCGCCGTGTCCGGGTTCAGGTGACGCAGCAGGCCGTGACCGAGGCCGTCCCCGGGCACCGCTTGCACCTGCTCCTTCACCCGCTTCACCAGCACACCGGCCGCCGCACCGCCGGCGGCGGCTTCGGCGAGGTCGACTGCGGAGGCGTCCAGGCGGACCGGGTGGGCCGCGGTGAACCAGCCCACCGTCCGCGACAGATCCATGCCCTCCGACAACGGCTCCCGGCCATGCCCCTCGACCTCCACCAGGAAGCCGCCGGAGCCGATACCGGCGCCGGTCCCTGGGTACGGGCGGCGCTGTGTCAGCGCACCGGCCAGCGTGGCCAACAGCATTTCGTGCAGCCCGCAGTGGAACACCCGTGGTGTCTCGCCCACGAGCACCGCCGCCTCCTCCGTCGGGAGTGACCAGGACAGCAGGCGCAGGGTGGACGTCGTGTCGACGGCCGGGTCCAGCGGACGGCCGCCGATCAACGGCTCTCCGTCGCCAGCCGTCCCGGCGACCAGGTCGGCCCAGGCATCCAACTCGCTCACCCGCTCCGGGCTCCGGGCGGCCCGCCGCAGTCCCTCCGCCCAGGTGCGGAAGGAAGTCGGCGCCGGCGCGGGATCCGGCCGCCGGCCCGCGCCCGCCGCCTCGCACGCGCTCTGCAGGTCGGGAACCAGCACGCGCCACGACACCCCGTCCACCGCCAGGTGATGCGCGGCCAGCACGATCCGACCGACCCGCTCCGGCCCGGCATCCACCCACACCACCTGCACCATCACCCCGGCCACCGGATCCAGCCTCGTCACAGCCTGCCGAGCGGCATCCACCGCCAGCCGGTCCAACTTCCCCACAGCCAGGTCTGCGGCATCCACCCGAGCCACCAGCCCGGACACGTCGATCCCAGCCGCCTCCGCAACCACCAACACCTGGTCGCTCCCGACCTGGGCCCGCAGCATCCCGTGGGCTTCCACCAGCGCGCTCACGCCCGCCCTGAGAACGTCCATGCCCAGGTCGGCCGGCGCGCCGATCACCGTCCACTGTGCGAAGCCGGACCGCAGCACCTCCTCACCCATCGACCTCATCAGCGGCGTCCACGGCACTTCGCCGACACCCGAGTCCGTGGCGTCCGTAGACGCTTCCCCGGTCACGGACGCGACCAGTGCCAGCCGCTCCGGGGTCTTCTCCTCGAAGATCTGCCTCGGGGTCACCAACCAACCGGAACGACGAGCCCGCGAGGCGAGCTGCATCGACATGATCGAATCGCCGCCCAGCTCGAAGAAGCTGTCCCCGACCCCGATCGCACCCGCCTCCAGACCCAGCACCTCCGCGAACAGCGCACACAGGGCCTCCTCGGCCGCCGTCCCGGGCCCTCGTATCGAGC
Source organism: Streptomyces ortus (assembly GCF_026341275.1). NCBI lineage: Bacteria > Bacillati > Actinomycetota > Actinomycetes > Kitasatosporales > Streptomycetaceae > Streptomyces > Streptomyces ortus. The sequence continues at coordinate 8,523,724 of NZ_JAIFZO010000002.1, read as the reverse complement.
CCGAACCACCGAACTCCCGGTCGGGAAGAGCAGGCCGGTCCACTTTCCCGTTCACCGTCAGCGGGAACGCGTCGAGCACCACCACCGCCGCCGGAACCATGTACTCCGGCAGTCGCGAGGAGGCGAAGACCCGCAGGGCGTCGGCATCCACCTCGTGGCCGACTACGTAGCCCACCAGCCGTCCCTCACGGACCATCACGACGGCATGGGCGACCAGGAGGTGGGCCTCCAACACCGCCTCCACCTCGCCCAGTTCGATGCGGAAGCCGCGGATCTTCACCTGCTCGTCCGCGCGCCCCACGAACTCCAGTTGGCCCTCGGCGGTCCAGCGGATCAGGTCACCGGTGCGGTACATCCGCTCGCCCTCACCGAAGGGGGCGGCGACGAACCGCTCCGCGGTCAGGTCCGGGCGCCCGGAGTAACCGCGCGCCAGCCCGGGCCCGGACACATACAGCTCACCCGCCACGCCGACCGGCACCGGCTGGAGGAACTCGTCGAGCACGAACGTCCGCGCGTTGCGCAGTGGACGGCCGATCGGGACGCTTCCCCCCGATCCGTCTCCGGGGTTGAGGGGCAGGCTCATCGCCGCGCACACGGTCACTTCGGTCGGACCGTACGCATTCACCATCCGCCGCCCCACCGACCAACGGTCGACCAACCCCGGCGGACACACCTCACCCGCCACCACCAACGTCTCCAACCCCGCCGGCAACGCATCCTCCACCGCCAGCACACCCGGCGGAACCGTCACATGCGTCGCGTGTGTGCGCTCCACCGCCTCACCCAACGACACCCTCGGCGGCAACCCCTCAGCCCCAGCCACCACCAACACCGCACCCGACACCAACGCCATACACAACTCCGACACCGCCGCGTCAAAACTCAACGACGCGAACTGCAACACCCGCGCCCGCTCCCCCACCGCAAACCGATCAACCTGCGCCCACGCCAGATTCGCCAACCCCGCATGCGACACAACGACCCCCTTCGGCCGCCCCGTCGAACCCGAGGTATGAATGACATACGCAGCATTCGCCACCCCCAACGGCACGATCCGCTCCGCATCCACCACCCGACCCGGCACACAACCGGCCACGACAGCGGACACCTCCGGATCGTCCAGGGCAATCGCCCCGGTCTGGTTCGCCCCGGGCAACGCCGCACGGCCCGCACGCGTGCACAGCACCGCGACCGGATCTGCGTCCTCCAACACCAAGGCCAGACGCTCGGCGGGATGCCCCGGATCCAGCGGGACGAAGGCTCCGCCCGCCATCGAAACCGCCAGCAACGCCACCACCGTGGTCACCGACCGCTCAGCCACCACAGCAACCCGCCGCTCCGGACCCACCCCCGCAGCGATCAGATACCGCGCCAACCGACCAGCCTCAGCCTCCACCTCCGCATACGTCACACTGTGTGCGCCCGACTCAAGAGCCGGCGCGTCCGGCGACCGCCGCACCTGCTCCGCAAGCAACTCAGGCAACGTCCCGGAAGGCACCCGCGGGGACACGTCCTGCCAGTCCCGCGTCAGACGCTCCCGCCGTTCCGAGTCCAGCAACCCTATTCGCCCCAAAGGCAGCTCCGGGTCAGCAGCGAACTGCTCCAACACCCGCACCAGCGCGGCCAACACCTCATCGGCCCGCGCCCGGTCGAACAGGTCCGGACGATGATCCAGCTGCAACTCCATCCGCTCACCCGGCGCGACGATCAACCCCAGCGGATAGTGACTGGCGTCGTGAGGGATGCCGCCCGGCCGGATAGTGAGGGCGTCGGGGCCGTCCGGCGCGGCCATGGCTGAGTGCGGATAGTTCTCGTAGACCACGAGCGTGTCGAATTCCGCGCCCGGCCCGGCGACCTGCTTGATCTCCGCCAGCCCGAGGTTCTGATGACCCATCAGGTTCACCTGTCGGGCTTGGAGTTCGGACAGCATGCCGGCCACGGACAGACTGCCCGGCAACTCGACCCGTACCGGCAGGGTGTTGATGAACAACCCGATCAACGACTCCGCACCCGGCAGATCCGCCGGCCGCCCCGCCACCGTCGTCCCGAACACCACATCCCGGCGCCCCGACAACCGAGCCAGGACCAGAGCCCACGCCCCCTGCACCACTGTCGCCATGGTGAAACCGCGCTCCCGCGTCAGCTCCTCCAGCGTCCGGGTCAGCTCGGCCCCGCACTCGACACGCACCGCTTCCGGCCGCATCGGCAACCGGGCCGGATCCACCGGAGCAACCAGCGTCGGCTCCTCCGCCCCGGCCAGTTCCTCCCGCCACGCAGCCCGCGCAGCCTCCCGATCCTGACAGCCGAGCCACGACAGGTAATCCCGGTACGACCGCACCGCAGGCAACGCCCCGGCATCCCCGCCCGCGGCGTACGCCGCCGAGAGCTCGTCGATCATCACGGACAACGACCAACCGTCGACGACGCTGTGATGTGACGTCATCACCAACCGATGATGCCGCCCGCCGAGACGAAGCAGCAACAGTCGCAGCAGCGGACCCCGCGCGAGATCGAACCCGGCCGACAACTCGTCCCCGGACAACCGGACCGCCTCAGCCTCCGCATCAGCTTCCGACAGGCCACTCAAGTCGGCTGCGCGCCATGGCAGTTCCACCTCGCGCGGGACAACCTGCACCGCTTCACCCGAGGCCAGGTGATGGAACCCCGCACGCAAGATCGCATGCCGCCCCACCACCACATCCCACGACGCCCGTAGCCGACCGACATCCAGAGGCCCGTCCAGGGCAAGCGCGCGCTGACCGGCATACACATCCGCCCCGGCACCCTCGTCGAGAGACGCGTGGAACAGCAGCCCTTCCTGGAGTGGGGACAGCGGCCACACATCCTCCAGACCGGGCACCACCGACTCCAGCTCCTCCACACCCTCCTGAGACAGGGAAACCAGCGGGAAGTCGGAGGGGGTGTGGCCGCCGGCCTGGGGACCGGCGGTGTGCGCGGCGAGGCCCGACAGCAGGCCGAGCCAGGCCCGGCCCACCTCCTCCACGTCGGTCTCGTCCAGGAGCGCGGCGGGCCAGCTCAGGGTGAGCGTCAGCTCCGGCCCGCTGACCGTGTCCGCCACCACGGCACCCGCGGCGAGCGCGTGCAGCACCGGCATCCCCGGATCCGCAGCTCCTCCTACGGCCGTGTCCCCGGCCGTCTGCCACGGCTCGACCGGGCCCGGCTCAGCACCACCGGCGGTCGCGAACCGGCCCAGATAGTTGAACCCGACCTGCGGCACCGGCAGACCCGCCAACACCGGCGCCGTGTCCGGGTTCAGGTGACGCAGCAGGCCGTGACCGAGGCCGTCCCCGGGCACCGCTTGCACCTGCTCCTTCACCCGCTTCACCAGCACACCGGCCGCCGCACCGCCGGCGGCGGCTTCGGCGAGGTCGACTGCGGAGGCGTCCAGGCGGACCGGGTGGGCCGCGGTGAACCAGCCCACTGTCCGCGACAGCTCCATGCCCTCCGACAACGGCTCCCGGCCATGCCCCTCGACCTCCACCAGGAACCCACCCGGCGCAGCCGACCACGTAGGCCGACCCGCCACCGCACCGGCCAACGTCGCCAGCAACATCTCGTGCAACCCGCAGTGGAACACCCCCGGCGCGTCACCGACGAGCACAGCAGCCTCACCCACCGGCACCGACCACGTACGGTGGCGCAGCGTCGCGACCGTGTCGGTCTCCGGGTCCAGCGGACGGCCGCCGATGAGCGGTTCCCCGTCGCCGTCCGTTCCGGCGACCAGGTCGACCCAGGCGTCCAACTCGCTCACCCGCTCCGGGCTCCGGGCGGCCCGCCGCAGTCCCTCCGCCCAGGTGCGGAAGGAAGTCGGCGCCGGCGCGGGATCCGGCCGCCGGCCCGCGCCCGCCGCCTCGCACGCGCTCTGCAGGTCGGGAACCAGCACGCGCCACGACACCCCGTCGACCGCCAGGTGATGCGCGGCCAGCACGATCCGACCGACCCGCTCCGGCCCGGCATCCACCCACACCACCTGCACCATCACCCCGGCCACCGGATCCAGCCTCGTCACAGCCTGCCGAGCGGCATCCACCGCCAGCCGGTCCAACTTCCCCACAGCCAGGTCTGCGGCATCCACCCGAGCCACCAGCCCGGACACGTCGATCCCAGCCGCCTCCGCAACCACCAACACCTGGTCGCTCCCGACCTGGGCCCGCAGCATCCCGTGGGCTTCCACCAGCGCGCTCACGCCCGCCCTGAGAACGTCCATGCCCAGGTCGGCCGGCGCGCCGATCACCGTCCACTGCGCGAAGCCGGACCGCAGCACCTCCTCGCCCATCGACCGCATCAACGGCGTCCACGGCACCTCTCCGACACCCGAGTCCTCAGCCCCGGTGGAGGCCTCCTCGGACCCGGCCACCACCAGTGCCAGCCGCTCCGGGGTCTTCTCCTCGAAGATCTGCCTCGGGGTCAGCAACCAACCGGAACGACGAGCCCGGGACGCGAGCTGCATCGACATGATCGAATCGCCGCCCAGCTCGAAGAAGCTGTCCCCGACCCCGATCGCACCCGCCTCCAGACCCAGCACCTCCGCGAACAGCGCACACAAGGCCTCCTCGGCCGCCGTACCGGGCCCTCGTGTCGAGCCCGAACCACCGAACTCCGGGTCGGGAAGAGCAGCCCGGTCCACCTTGCCGTTCACCGTCAGCGGGAACGCGTCGAGCACCACCACCGCCGCCGGAACCATGTACTCCGGCAGACGCGCGGCGACGAACTCCCGCAGTTCGCCTGCCTCCGCTCCGCCCACGACATGGGCGACGAGCCTGCCGTCCCGTACCGTCACGACGGCCTGCGCGACCTCCAGGTGGTCGTCGAGGGCGGCTTCCACCTCGCCCAGCTCGATGCGGAAGCCGCGGATCTTCACCTGCTCGTCCACCCGGCCCACGAACGTCAGTTGACCGTCGGGAAGCCAGCGCGCCAGGTCTCCGGTGCGGTACATGCGCGCCCCGGCGTCGAACGGATCGGCCACGAACCGCTCCGCTGTCAGGTCCGGGCGCCCGGAGTAACCGCGCGCCAGCCCGGGCCCGGACACATACAGCTCACCTGCCACGCCGACCGGCACCGGCTGGAGGAACTGGTCCAGGACATAGGCCCGCATGTTCACCGTCGGCCGCCCGATCGGCACACCGTCGGTGTCACCCGCACCCGTCCTGGACCCGTCTCCGGGGGTGAGAGGCAGGCTCATCGCCGCACACACGGTCACTTCGGTCGGACCGTACGCATTGACCATCCGCCGCCCCACCGACCAACGGTCGACCAACCCCGGCGGACACACCTCACCCGCCACCACCAACGTCTCCAACCCCGCCGGCAACGCATCCTCCACCGCCAGCACACCCGGCGGAACCGTCACATGCGTCGCGTGTGTGCGCTCCACCGCCTCACCCAACGACACCCTCGGCGGCAACCCCTCAGCCCCAGCCACCACCAACACCGCACCCGACACCAACGCCATACACAACTCCGACACCGCCGCGTCAAAACTCAACGACGCGAACTGCAACACCCGCGCCCGCTCCCCCACCGCAAACCGATCAACCTGCGCCCACGCCAGATTCGCCAACCCCGCATGCGACACAACGACCCCCTTCGGCCGCCCCGTCGAACCCGAGGTATGAATGACATACGCAGCATTCGCCACCCCCAACGGCACGATCCGCTCCGCATCCACCACCCGACCCGGCACACAACCGGCCACAGCCGTCACGGTCTCCGGATCGTCCAGAACGATCACCCGCTCTCGGCGTACTTCCGGCAGCACGGACCAAGTGGCGTGCGTACACAGCACCACGACCGGGTCGGCGTCCTCCAGCACCAGAGCGAGCCGGTCCGCAGGGTGTGCGGGGTCCAGCGGGACGAAGGCTCCGCCCGCCATCGAGACCGCCAGCAACGCCACCACCGTGGTCACCGACCGCTCAGCCACCACAGCAACCCGCCGCTCCGGACCCACCCCCGCAGCGATCAGATAGCGCGCCAACCGACCAGCCTCAGCCTCCACCTCCGCATACGTCAAACTGTGTGCGCCCGACTCAAGGGCCGGCGCGTCCGGCGACCGCCGCACCTGCTCCGCAAGCAACTCAGGCAACGTCCCGGAAGGCACCCGCGGGGACACGTCCTGCCAGTCCCGCGTCAGACGCTCCCGCCGTTCCGAGTCCAGCAACCCTATTCGCCCCAAAGGCAGCTCCGGGTCAGCAGCGAACTGCTCCAACACCCGCACCAGCGCGGCCAACACCTCATCGGCCCGCGCCCGGTCGAACAGGTCCGGACGATGATCCAGCTGCAACTCCATCCGCTCACCCGGCGCGACGATCAACCCCAGCGGATAGTGACTGGCATCCCGCGTCCGGCCACCCGGCCGAATGACGAGAGCGTCGGGGTCATCCGGCCTCGCCTCGGCGGACTGCGGATAGTTCTCGTAGACGACAAGCGTGTCGAACTCCGCGCCCGGCCCGGCGACCTGCTTGATCTCCGCCAGCCCGAGGTGCTGGTGACCCATCACGCCGAGCTGGCGGCGCTGCAGTCGGTCCAGCAGTTCGAGTACGGATTCCCCGCCATCCATCTGGACCCGCACCGGCAGGGTGTTGATGAACAACCCGATCAACGACTCCGCACCCGGCAGATCCGCCGGCCGCCCCGCCACCGTCGTCCCGAACACCACATCCCGGCGCCCCGACAAACGGGCCAGCACCAGAGCCCACGCACCCTGCACCACCGTCGCCATCGTTACGCCGCCTCGGCGGGCCACGTCGTTCAGCGCCCGCGTCAGCTCGGCCCCGCACTCGACACGCACCGCCTCGGGCCGCATCGGCAACCGGGCCGGATCCATCGGAGCAACCAGCGTCGGCTCCTCCGCCCCGGCCAGTTCCTCCCGCCACGCGGCCCGCGCGGCCTCCCGGTCCTGACGGCCGAGCCACGACAGGTAATCCCGGTACGACCGCACCGCAGGCAACGCCTGGGTGCCTCCGCCCGCCCGGTACACCGTCTGCAGCTCGTTCAGCAGGATCGGCAACGACCATCCGTCGAGCACGATGTGATGGGACGTCAGCACCAGTCGATGGCGCCGTTCGCCCAGACGGAGCAGCAGTACCCGCAGCAGTGGAGCCCGCCCGAGTTCAAAGCCGGCCGCCAACTCTTCCCCGGACAACCGGGCCGCCTCAGCCTCCGCTTCAGCCTCCGGCAGACCGCTCACATCGAACTCGCGCCACGGCAGTTCCACCTGCCGCGCGACGACCTGGACCGCCTCACCCGACGCCAGTCGGTGGAATCCCGCACGCAAGATCGCATGCCGCCCCACCACCAGATCCCACGAGGCGCGTAGCCGACCGACATCCATGGGCCCGTCCAGGGCAAGCGCGCGCTGACCGGCATACACATCCGCCCCGCCGTCGTCATCGAACGACGAGTGGAAGAGCAGCCCTGCCTGGAGTGGGGACAGCGGCCACACATCCTCCAGACCGGGCACCGCCGACTCCAGCTCCTCCACACCCTCCTGAGACAGGGAGGCCATGGGGAAGTCGGAGGGGGAATGGCCGCCGGCCCCGTCGCGGACCTGCGCCGTAAGCGCTGACAGTGCCTCCGCCCAAGCCTCCAGCAGCGCGCGTGCCCGGTCGGCCGCCATCAACCGTTCCGGCCAGGCCAGCACCAGTTCCAGTACTGGGCCGTCTGCCACCTCGCGTACCGATGCGAGCAGTTCCACCGCATGCATCACCGGAGTGTCGGGCATACCTCCCGCCCGGAAGCCCTCGCCCGTCCCTACGCGCCCGAGGTAGTTGAAGCCGACCTGCGCGGAGGGCAGCCCCGCCAACTCGGCGGTGGTCTCCGGATTAACGTGCCGCAACAGGCCGTAGCCGAGGCCGTCCCCGGGCACCGCCCGCATCTGCTCCTTCGCCCCCAGCACCGACACACCACCGTCAGCGCCGACGCTCGCGCTGAGCCGTACGGGATGCGAGGACGTGAACCAGCCAACCGTGCGCGACAGATCGGGGATACCTGACAGCGGCTCACGCCCATGCCCCTCGACATCCACCAAGAATCCGGCAGACCCGGCCCGCTCGCCGACCGCCCCGGCCAGCCCGGCCAGCAGCACCTCGTCCACGCCGGCATGGAATGCTGACGGCACTGCCCCCAGCAGCGCCGCAGTCACCGCCACCGGGACGGTCACCGCCACCTCACGGACCGTCGCACCCCGATCCACCAGCGGATCCAGCGGAACATCCGTCAGCAACTCCTGCGGACCGTCCACCACCGCACGCCACACCGGCAATTCGGCCACCCGCTCGGGCCGAACCGCCTCCACCGCCAGTTCACGCGCCCACGCACGGAACGACACCGGTACCGGATCCAACTCCGCGGGACGTCCCTCAGCCAACGCCTTGCACGCCTGCTCCAGGTCGGGCAGCAGCACCTGCCAGGAAACGGTGTCCACGACCAGGTGGTTGGCCACCACGACGAGGCGGCCCGGCACATCCGGCCCCGCGTCCAGCCACACCACCTGCACCATCACCCCGGCAGCAGGATCCAACCGCGCCACCGCCGCAACGATCTGCTCCGCCACCGCAGCAGCCGGATCAGCCCCGATCACATCCACCCGAGCCGCCAGCCCGGACACATCCACCGCATCCGCTTCCGGTACCACCAACACGCCGGAATCCGACATTAACCGGGCTCGCAGGACATCATGACGGTTCACCACCGTGTGCAGAGCGGCGACAAGCACGTCAAGGTCCAGCCCCGCCGGCGCCTCCATGACCACCGGCTGGACGATCTGCCGTACAGCCTCCGGGCCTACTCGGTCGAGCAGTTCGCGCATCACCGGGGTCAGCGGCACCTCACCGACACCCGTGTCCATGACCTTGGTGGTCGCTTCCCCCGTCCCGGCCGCGACCAGTGCCAGCCGTTCCGGGGTCTTCTCCTCGAAGATCTGCCTCGGGGTCACCACCCAGCCGGCGCGGCGAGCCCGCGAGGCGAGCTGCATCGACAGGATCGAATCGCCGCCCAGCGCGAAGAAGCTGTCCCCGACTCCGACCTCCTCCAGCCCCAGCACCTCGGCGAACAGGGCACAGAACGCCTCCTCGGCGGGCGTCGTCGCGGTCCGGCCGGCGCTCGGCACAGCCTCCGGCACCGGCAGCGCCGCCCGGTCGATCTTCCCGTTGACGGTCAACGGGAACGCGTCGAGGACAACGACCACCGACGGAACCATGTACTCCGGCAGCCGGGTGGCCGCGAACGTCCGCACGTCCTCGCCGTCCACGTCACCGACGACGTATCCGACCAGCCGACCGTCACGGGCCACCACAGCGGCCCGCTCGACCTGCGGATGACCAGCGAGGACGGTCTCGACCTCACCGAGCTCCACCCGGAACCCACGGATCTTCACCTGCGCGTCCGCACGTCCCACGAACTCCAACTGCCCGTCCGCCGTCCACCGCGCCAGATCCCCACTGCGGTACATCCGCCCGCCCTCACCGAACGGGCACGCGACGAACCGTTCCGCCGTCAGATCCGCACGACCGACATACCCGCGAGCCAACCCCGAACCCGCGATATACAACTCCCCCGCCACACCCACCGGAACAGGCCGCAAAAACCCATCCAGCACATACGTACGCGTGTTGGGCAACGCACGACCGATCACCGGCGGCGCGTCATCACCCGCAATCCCCTCCTCCAACAGGACGGCAGTGGTGATGACGGTGGCTTCGGTGGGCCCGTACGTGTTCCACACCCGGGCACCCGCACGCCACTTCGCCGCGAGACCGGCCTCCAACCGCTCCGCGCCCAAAACCCAGTTCCCCACGCCCGCAACCGACGTCGGCTCCAGCACCCCCAGCAACGACGGCACCACACTCGCCACGGACACACCCGCCGCCCCGACCATCGCGGCGAGAGCCGAAGGATCCTGCCGCTCCTCCGCCGAAGCGATCGCCAACGCACCCCCCGCGGCCAGTGTCACCGCCACGTCCAACACCGCCGCATCGAAACTGAACGACGCGAACTGCAGAGCCGTCACACCAGGCTCCACACCGAGCACCGGTCGCATGGCCGAGGCCAAATTCGCCACGGAGGCATGCGTCACCGCCACACCCTTCGGACGCCCCGTCGACCCCGACGTATAGATGACATACGCCAGCTGTCCCGGAACCACGACGCAGTCCGGCCCCTCGCCGAAGCCGGTCTGCAACTCCGCGGGCAGAACCGTCTCCACCTCGGCCGGGAGCCGGTCCGCGGTCTCGTCCGCAACCAGCACCAACTCCGCGCCACTGTCAGCCACCATGAACAACAACCGGTCGGACGGATACTCCGGATCCAACGGGACGTACGCACCACCCGCCTTCCACACCGCCAACATCGCCACGACCATCTCGACCCCACGCGGCAGACACAAACCCACCCGCGACTCACGCCCCACACCACGCGCCACCAAACCGCGGGCGACAGCGTCCGAGCGCGCGTCCAACTCGGCGTACGACAGCGACTGCTCGCCGGACCGCCCGGCCGTCGCGTCCGGAGTTTCCACGACCCATCGTCGGAACCGGTCGAGGACCGTGCCGGGCTCCATCGGATGCGTGGTGGCGTTCCACTCCTCCACCACCGCGGCCCGCTCGGCCTCGTCCAGCAGCTCAAGCTCGGCAAGCCGGACCGCCGGGTCCGCCGCGAGCTGTTCCAACGCGCGCACCACGCGATCGATCAGGGTCCGCGCGGCGTCGCCGTCGAAGGCGTCCGGGCGATAGTCCAGCCGTAGCGTCAGCCCTTCCTCCGGCCGGACGCCCAGCGCCAGCGCGAAGCTCGTCGACTCGCGCGACGCGACACCTGAGATCGTCAGGCCCGGCACTGACGGCTGGGCCGCCGGGTCGCCCGGGTAGTTCTCGAAGGCCAGGAGGGTGTCGAAGGTCGCGCCGGGGCCGACGGCCCGCTGCACCTCGCTCAGCCCGACATGCTGGTGGTCAAGCAACGCCGACTGACGCGCCTGAAGCGCCCCCAGCACCTCCTCCACCGATTGAGCAGCCTCCAGATCGACGCGTACCGGCAGCGTGTTGATGAACAGACCGAGCATCGCCTCCATCCCCGCAAGTTCCGCCGGACGCCCGGCCACCGTCGCCCCGAACACCACCTCACGACGACCCGTCATCTGCCCCAGCACCAACGCCCACGCCAGCTGCACCACGGTGTTCAGCGTCACCCCGGCACCACGCGCAACCCGCTCCAGGCCCTCGACCAGCCCCTCCCGTGCCTCGACCGTCAACGATCGGGCCAACACGGCGTCCGTCCCGGTGACAGCGGGCGCGACGAGTGTCGGCTCCTCGATCGACAGCAACTCGGTCCGCCAGGCTTCCAGCGCCGCCGACGTGTCGCGCCCGGCCAACCACGTCCAGTACGGCCGGGTCGACACCGGCACACCGAGCCCTGCCGCACGGCCTCCGGCCGCATAAAGCGCCCACAACTCCCGCATCACCAACGGAAGCGACCAGCCGTCCAGCAACAGGTGATGGAGCGTCACCACCATCTGGTACCGGCGATCACCCACCCGCACCAGCGCGACCCGCAGCAGCGGCGGCGCCGCCAGATCGAACCGCGCCGACCGCTCCTCCACACCCACCCGATCCGCCGCGCCGTCACCCAGCCCTGACACATCGACCTCACGCCACGGCAGTTCGGCCCGGTCAACCACCACCTGCACCGGACCCGTAGCACCTCCGACCTGCACGAAACCAGCCCGCAACGCCGCATGCCGATCCACCAACACCTGCCACGACACCCGCAGCAGACCCCCGTCCACCTCACCATCGAGCGCCAGAACGAACTGCTCGACATAGACATCCACACCGTCTTGGTCAAACAGGGAGTGGAACAGCAGACCCTCCTGAAGCGGAGCGACGGGGAGGACGTCCGCCAGCCCCGGAACCGCCGCCTCGATCTCCTCCACCTCGGCCCGGTCCACCACCACCAGCGGGAAATCGGACGGCGAATACCCGCCCGCACCCGCCCGCACATCCGCGACCAGACCCGTCAGCGCATCAACCCACGCCTCCAGCAATTCCTGCGCCCGGTCGGCCCGCAACAACCGCTCCGGGTATGCCAACCGCAGCTCCAGCACCGGACCGTCCGCCGACTCCCGCACCAAACCCAGCAACTCCACCGCGTGCATCACGGGGGCATCGGGCGCGCCACCGGCCCCGAAGCCCTCGGCGGAACCCACGCGACCGAGGTAGTTGAAGCCGACCTGCGCCGGCGGCAGAACCGCCAGCTCGTCCATGGTCTCCGGGTTCAGCCAGCGGAGCAGCCCATAGCCGAGCCCGTCGCCGGGCACCGCCCGCACCTGCTCCTTCACTTCGAGCACCGACACACCACCATCGGCACCCGCACTCAGCCGGACGGGATGCGAGGACGTGAACCAGCCGACCGTGCGCGACAGATCGGGGATACCTGACAGCGGCTCGCGCCCATGCCCCTCGACATCCACCAACAGCCCGTCCAGACCGGCCCACTCGCCGACCGCCCCGGCCAGCCCGGCCAACAACACCTCATCCACCCCGGCATGGAACGCCGACGGCACCCCCGTCAACAGCGCTGCCGTCACCTCCACCGGAACGGTCACCGCCGCCTCGCGGATCGTCGCACCCACATCCACCAGCGGATCCAGCGGAACATCCGTCAGCAATTCCTGCGGACCGTCGACCACCGCACGCCACGCCAGCAGCTCTGTCACCCGCTCGGGCCGAACCGCCTCCGCCGCAAGCTCCCGCGCCCACGCACGGAACGACACCGGAACCGGTTCCAGCTCCGCCGACCGTCCCGCAACGCGAGCCGTCAGCGCCCGCCCAAGGTCCGGTAGCAGGATCTGCCACGAGACCGTGTCCACGACCAGGTGGTTGGCCACCACGACCAGTCGGCCCGGCACCTCCGGCCCGGCATCCAGCCACACCACCTGCACCATCACCCCGGCCGCGGGATCCAACCGCGCCACCGCCGCATCGATCTGCTCCGCCACCGCAGCAGCCGGATCAGCCCCGATCACATCCACCCGAGCCACCAGCCCGGACACGACCACCGCATCCGCTTCAGGCACCACCAACACGGCCGAATCCGCCATCAACCGCGCCCGCAGGACCTCATGGCGCTCCATCGTGGCTCGTACGGCGTCGACGAGCGCCTCGCGAGTCAGCCCCGGGGGCACCGTCAGCACACCCGGCTGAACGATCCGGCCGACCCGCTCCGGGCCGACCCGGTCCAGCAGTTCGCGCATCACCGGGGTCAGCGGCACCTCACCGACGCCGGTGTCCGAGCTCCGTGCGCTCCCCGTGCCGGACGGGGCCACGGCCAGCCGTGCCAACCGCTCGGGCGTCTTCTCCTCGAAGATCTGGCGGGGCGACACGGTCCAGCCCGCGGAACGGGCCCGGGACGCAAGGTGCATCGACATGATCGAGTCTCCGCCCAGCGCGAAGAAGCTGTCCCCGACTCCGACCTCCTCCAGCCCCAGCACCTTGGCGAACAGCGCGCAGAACAATTCCTCTGTCTCGGTCGACGGGGCACGCGTGTCGACGGCCGCGAGCTCGGGGGCAGGCAGGGCGTGCCGGTCGATCTTCCCGTTGACGGTCAAAGGGAACGCGTCGAGGACCACGACCACCGACGGAACCATGTACTCCGGCAGCCGACCAGCGGCCACCTCCCGCAGCGCCTCACCCTCCACGTCACCGACGACGTATCCGACCAGCCGACCGTCACGGGCCACCACAGCGGCCCGCTCGACCTGCGGATGACCAGCGAGGACGGTCTCGACCTCACCGAGCTCCACCCGGAACCCGCGGATCTTCACCTGCGCGTCCGAACGTCCCATGAACTCCAACGCCCCGTCGGCGGTCCAGCGCGCCAGGTCCCCCGTCCGGTACATCCGCCCGCCGTCATCGAAGGGGCAGGCCACGAACCCCTCGGCCGTCAGGTCGGGCCGGTTGATGTAACCGCGGGCCAGGCCGGATCCGGCAACGTAGAGGTCACCTGTTACGCCGTCGGGGACGGGGCGTAGGAACGCGTCCAGGACGTAGGTGCGGACGTTGGGCAGCGGGCAGCCGATGGCCGGCGGGGCGTCCTCGCCGGTGATGTCTTCCTCCAGCAGGACGGCTGTGGTGATGACGGTGGCTTCGGTGGGCCCGTACGTGTTCCACACCCGGGCACCCGCACGCCACTTCGCCGCAAGACCGGCCTCCAACCGCTCCGCGCCCAAAACCCAGTTCCCCACGCCCGCAACCGACGTCGGCTCCAACACCCCCAACAACGACGGCACCACACTCGCCACGGACACACCCGCCGCCCCGACCATCGCGGCGAGAACCGAAGGATCCTGCCGCTCCCCCGCCGAAGCGATCGCCAACGCACCCCCCGCCGCCAGCGTCACCGCCACATCCAACACCGCCGCATCAAAACTGAACGACGCGAACTGCAGAGCCGTCACACCAGGCTCCACACCAAGCACCGGTCGCATGGCCGACGCCAAATTCGCCACGGAGGCATGCGTCACCGCCACACCCTTCGGACGCCCCGTCGACCCCGACGTATAGATGACATACGCCAGCTGTCCCGGAACCACGACGCAGCCCGGCCCCTCACCGAAGCCGGTCTGCAACTCCGCGAGCAGAACCGTCTCCACCTCGGCCGGGAGCCGGTCCGCGGTCTCGTCCGCAACCAGCACCAACTCCGCACCACTGTCAGCCACCATGAACAACAACCGGTCGGACGGATACTCCGGATCCAACGGGACGTACGCCCCACCCGCCTTCCACACCGCCAACATCGCCACGACCATCTCGACCCCACGCGGCAGACACAAACCCACCCGCGACTCACGCCCCACACCACGGGAGACCAGCCCCCGCGCCAGCACATCCGAGCGCACATCCACCTCGCGGTACGACAGCTCCTGATGCTGGCACCACAACGCCACCGCCCCCGGCGTCCGCACCGCCCACCCACGGAACCGCTCCAGCACCGTGCCGGGCTCCATCGGATGCGTGGTGGCGTTCCACTCCTCCACCACCGCGGCCCGCTCGGCCTCGTCCAACAACTCGATCTCGGCGAGACGGAGTTGCGGATCGGTCGCGATCTGCTCCAACACCCGGACCAGGCGACGGGCCATCCGCAGAGCGTTGCGGCGCCTGAACACGTCAGTCCGGTAGTCGAGACGGATCGCGAGGCCGTCGTCCGGGGTGACCCCGAGCGCAAGCGCGAAGTTGGTCGACTCGCGGAGCTCGGTGGCCGTGACGGTGAGGGCGTCGTCGAGGGGCTGGGCGTCCAGGTCGCCCGGGTAGTTCTCGAAGGCCAGGAGGGTGTCGAAGGTCGCGCCGGGGCCGGCGGCCCGCTGCACCTCGCTCAGCCCGACATGCTGGTGGTCGAGCAGTGCCGACTGACGCGCCTGAAGCGCCCCCAGCACCTCCTCCACCGATTGAGCAGCCTCCAGATCGACGCGTACCGGCAGCGTGTTGATGAACAGACCGAGCATCGCCTCCATCCCCGGAAGTTCCGCCGGCCGCCCGGCCACCGTCGCCCCGAACACCACCTCACGACGACCCGTTATCTGCCCAAGCACCAACGCCCACGCCAGCTGCACCACGGTGTTCAGCGTCACCCCGACACCACGCGCAACCCGCTCCAAGTCGTGTACGAGTTCGACGCTCGCGTGGTCTGTCACCCGGTCCAGGACGACGGACGCCGTCGCACTCGGCTCGGTGGACACGACGAGCGTCGGCTCTTCGACCGGCGCCAACTCGGTCCGCCAGGCTTCCAGCGCCGCCGACGTGTCGCGACCGGCCAACCACGTCCAGTACGGCCGGGCCGACACCGGCACACCGAGCCCTGCCGCACGGCCTCCGGCCGCATAAAGCGCCCACAACTCCCGCATCACCAACGGAAGCGACCAGCCGTCGAGGAGCAGGTGGTGGAGGGTCACGACCATCTGGTGTCTACGGTCACTCACGTGCACCAGCGCCACCCGCAGCAGCGGCGGCGCCGCCAGATCGAACCGCGCCGACCGCTCCTCCACACCCAACCGATCCGCCGCGCCGTCACCCAGCCCTGACACATCGACCTCACGCCACGGCAGTTCGGCCCGGTCAACCACCACCTGCACCGGACCCGTAGCACCTCCGACCTGCACGAAACCAGCCCGCAACGCCGCATGCCGATCCACCAACACCTGCCACGATGCCCGCAGCCGGCCCCCGTCCACCTCACCATCGAGCGCCAGCACCAGCTGTTCGACGTAGACATCCACACCGTCTTCGTCGAAGAGCGAGTGAAACAACAAGCCCTCCTGAAGTGGAGCGATCGGCAGTACCTCCGCCAGCCCCGGAACCGCCGCCTCGATCTGCTCCACACCGGCCCGGTCCAACACCACCAGCGGGAAATCGGACGGCGAATACCCGCCCGCACCCGCCCGCACATCCGCGACCAGACCCGTCAGCGCATCAACCCACGCCTCCAACAGTCCTCGCGCCCGACCGACGCCCAACAACCGCAGTGGGAAAGCCAACCGCAGCTCCAGCACCGGACCGTCCGCCGACTCCCGCACCAAACCCAGCAACTCCAGGGCATGCATCACCGGTGCCTGCGGCGCGCTCCCCGCCCCAAAGCCGTCGCCGGTCCCCACGCGCCCCAGATAGTTGAAGCCGACCTGCGCCGACGGCAGTCCCGCCAACTCCCCAGCGGTCTCCGGATTGACGTACCGCAGCAACCCGTAGCCGAGGCCGTCCCCGGGCACCGCCCGCACCTGCTCCTTGGCCCCGAGCACCGACACACCGCCGTCAGCGCCGACGCTCGCGCTGAGTCGCACCGGATGCGTGGACGTGAACCAGCCCACTGTGCGCGACAGATCCATCCCGTCGGACAACGGCAACCGGCCGTGCCGCTCGACATCCACCAGGAACCGGCCGTCCACACCGGCCCACTCACCGACCGTCCTCCCGGCCAGTCCAGCCAGCAGCACCTCATCCACGCCGGCATGGAACGCCGACGGCACCTCCGCCAGCAGCGCTGCCGTCACCTCCACCGGGACGGTCACCGCCACCTCGCGGACCGTCGCACCCCTATCCATCAGCGGATCCAGCGGAACATCCGTCAGCAACTCCTGCGGACCGTCCACCATCGCACGCCACACCGACAACTCGGCCACCCGCTCGGACCGACCCGCCTCCGCCGCCAACTCCCGCGCCCACGCACGGAACGACACCGGAACCGGATCCAACTCCACCGACCGTCCTTCGGTGAGTGCCTCGTACGCGGACCACAGATCCGGCAGGAGCACCTGCCAGGACACCGCGTCCACGACCAGGTGGTTGGCCACCACGACGAGTCGGCCCGGCACATCCGGCCCCGCGTCCAGCCACACCACCTGCACCATCACCCCGGCCGCGGGATCCAACCGCCCCACCGCCGCCTCGACCTGCTCCGCCACCGCAGCAGCCGGATCAGCCCCGATCACACCCACCCGAGCCACCAGCCCGGACACGACCACCGCATCCGCTCCGGGCACCACCAACACGGCCGAATCCGCCATCAACCGCGCCCGCAGGACCTCATGGCGCTCCGTGAGGGCCGCCATCGCGTCCCGCAACGCCGCCTCGTCCAGTCCCGCCGGCGCCTCGACCGCCATCGACTGCACGACGGCGCGAACGCCATCGGCACCGACCCGGTCCAGCACCTCGTGCATCACCGGCGTCAGCGGTACCTCGCCGAAGGCGGAGTCAGCCGGGTGCGCGCCGTCCGGCGCGCCGTCGACTCGCGTCGCCACAGCGGCCAACTGCGCCGGTGTCCGCAGCTCGTGCACCTGGCGGGCGCCGACCACCAGACCCTCGCGGCGGGACCGCGCCACCAGCAGCATCGCTGTGATGGAGTCGCCGCCCAGCGCGAAGAAGCTGTCCCCGACTCCGACCTCCTCCAGCCCCAGCACCTCGGCGAACAGCGCGCAGAACGCCTCCTCGGCGGGCGTCGTCGCGGTCCGGCCGGCGCTCGGCACAGCCTCCGGCACCGGCAGCGCCGCCCGGTCGATCTTCCCGTTGACGGTCAACGGGAACGCGTCGAGGACAACGACCACCGACGGAACCATGTACTCCGGCAGCCGGGTGGCCGCGAACGTCCGCACGTCCTCGCCGTCCACGTCACCGACGACGTATCCGACCAGCCGACCGTCACGGGCCACCACAGCGGCCCGCTCGACCTGCGGATGACCAGCGAGGACGGTCTCGACCTCACCGAGCTCCACCCGGAACCCACGGATCTTCACCTGCGCGTCCGCACGTCCCACGAACTCCAACTGCCCGTCCGCCGTCCACCGCGCCAGATCCCCACTGCGGTACATCCGCCCGCCCTCACCGAACGGGCACGCGACGAACCGTTCCGCCGTCAGATCCGCACGACCGACATACCCGCGAGCCAACCCCGAACCCGCGATATACAACTCCCCCGCCACACCCACCGGAACAGGCCGCAAAAACCCATCCAGCACATACGTACGCGTGTTGGGCAACGCACGACCGATCACCGGCGGCCCGTCATCACCCGCAATCCCCTCCTCCAACAGCACGGCAGTGGTGATGACGGTGGCCTCCGTGGGCCCGTACGTGTTCCACACCCGGGCACCCGCACGCCACTTCGCCGCAAGACCAGCCTCCAACCGCTCCGCGCCCAAAACCCAGTTCCCCACCCCCGCAACCGACGTCGGCTCCAGCACCCCCAACAACGACGGCACCACACTCGCCACGGACACACCCGCCGCCCCGACCATCGCGGCGAGAACCGAAGGATCCTGCCGCTCCTCCGCCGAAGCGATCGCCAACGCACCCCCCGCCGCCAGCGTCACCGCCACATCCAACACCGCCGCATCAAAACTGAACGACGCGAACTGCAGAGCCGTCACACCAGGCTCCACACCAAGCACCGGTCGCATGGCCGACGCCAAATTCGCCACGGAGGCATGCGTCACCGCCACACCCTTCGGACGCCCCGTCGACCCCGACGTATAAATGACGTACGCCAGCTGGTCAGAGGTGACTATCGGCAGCACCCCCGAGCCGCTCCCCAGCTCGCCCAGCAGCACCGAATTCGCATCCGCCGGCAGCCGGTCCGCGGTCTCCTCCGCGACCAGCACCAACTCCGCACCACTGTCGGCCACCATGAACGCCAACCGGTCGGACGGATACTCCGGATCCAACGGAATGTACGCCCCACCCGCCTTCCACACCGCCAGGACCGCGGTCACCATTTCGGTTCCGCGCGGCAGACACAGCCCCACCCGCGACTCACGCCCCACACCACGGGCAATCAACCCTCGTGCCAGCGCGTCCGACCGCGCATCCAACTCGCTGTAGGACAGCGCCTGTTGCCGGAACCACAAGGCACGCGCATCCGACGCCCGCACCGCCCACCCACGGAACCGCTCCACCACCGTCGACGCGTCCACCTCCCGCGCCGTACCGCTCCACCCGCTCGTCATCAGGGCACGTTCGTCGTCCCCCGCCACTCCGATCCGCCGCACCGGCGCCGTCGGGTCCTCGACCGCCCGCGTGATGAATCCGACCAGCGAGCGCTGAACCGCCCGCACCCAGGCCCGGTCGTACAGCGCCGCGTTCGCCTCCACGGTGATCTCGGTCCCGGAACCCGTCCGGTCGATCAGCACCCCGAAGTCCTCGACCAGTCGGGTCGACACGTCCCGTGCGACGCCCCGGCAGTCGCCGAAGGCCAACTCCCTCGTCCGCGGCAGGATGTTCAGGTAGGGACCGAAGTGCCAGAGGTCGCCCTCCGGCCAGCCCAGGTCCCGGCGCAGGTGCTCGCCCCGGTACCGCTGGTGCTGGAGCAGTTCACCGAGAGCCCCGTCGGCCGTCCGGGCGAGGTCGAGGAGGCTCGCCCCGGCCGGGACCGGGAACCGTAGAGGCAGCATGTTCGCCCGGGTGAGGCGGGTCCGCAGGTCCGCCTCACCCACGCGGCCGGTCACGGGCAGGCTGAGCAGCGCTTCGGCCGAACCCGTCATGCCACTCACGAAGGCGCCGGAAGCGGCGGCGAGCAGCCGGGACGTCCGCAGGCCGGCGCGGTCCGCCGCGGAGCGCAGCGCGTCCGTTGCGGCGGGTGCGAAGCTGCCCGTCTCGCGCAGCACCGCGCCGGACCCTGACCCGGACCCGGAGATGGCCCCGGGCCCGGACTCCTGGAGACGTCCGGAGATACCGGACAGGCGCGGAACCCCCGCCAATTCCGGCCGGTCCGAGAATCGGTCGCGCAGATAACGTCGGTCGTCGGCGAATTCGGTCGAGTTCCGGTACCTGGCCTCCTCGTCGAGTGCGTCGGCCAGGGAAACGAACTCGGCCTCCGGATATACCGCGCCGCCGACGAGGGCCGAATACACCTCGGCGACCCGGTGCGCCATCAGTGTGCACGCATATCCGTCGAGCAGCAGGTGGTTATAGGCCTGGAACCAGCAGTACCGATGGGAATCGAGACGGAAGAGCACGAACGCGAACAGTCGCTCTCCGCGCGGATCCTCCACGCCGGTGAGTTCGTCGCGCATCCGGGTTTCCAGCCACGCCCGCGGGTCGCCGCCGCCCTCGCCCGGCTCTTCGATGCGCAGCGACCATGGCCGGGCGGGGTGCGGTACGGCGCGTGCGCTGCCGTCCGTGTCCTCGGCGAATCGCACGCCCAGGATCTCGGTCTCCTCGACCGTCCGGCGCAGCGCGGTCTCGAAGACGGGCACGTCCAGCGCACCCGTGATCTCGACGGCCTGCCCGACGCTGTAGAGCGCGCGAGGGCCTCCCAGGCGCTGCGCGTGCCAGATTCCCTCCTGGCTGTCGGACAAGGAAAAGCTGCCACCGATTCGCTCGCCCATATTCAGACCCAACCCCTATTCCCTCTCCATGGGCATGCAGCTGCCCAATGCGCCATTTCGCAGGAAACGCAAGGCAAGAGCTCCCGTCCGGGAAGCTCCGGGGAAGCTCCTGGGAATCCCCACCCGTGGACCGAAGAGCCCGGTGAAACTACGTCGAAGCCCGTTCACGACCGGGGCCGGTCAATCAGAACAATACCTATCGGACGGTGTCGTCCAACCCGCCGTTCTGCTCACTTGGACGCGGTGGCCGCGCGCGGCTGTGACCAACCCTCGTATCGCTCCCCGGCCTTGACAAGGAGGGGGAAGGAGACCTCGACGACGAGGCCGCCGCCCGGCCGGGCGCGGGCGGTGAGGGTGGCGTCGTGGGCGGCGGCGATGGCGCGGACGATCGACAGGCCGAGGCCGTGGTGGCCGTCGCCGGCGGTGCGGTACATGCGCTGGAACGGTTCGAAGAGCTGGTCGACCCGGTCCGAGGGGACCTCGGGGCCGGTGTTGGAGACCGTGAGGACGGCGCGCCGGTCGTGGCGCCGCACGGTGATGTCCACGCTCCCGTCGGGAACGTTGTAGTAGGCCGCGTTGTGGACGAGGTTGGCGACCAGCCGCTCCAGGAGCGCGGTGTCGCCGGCGACCGGCGTCGGCTCGGTGCGGTACTCGATCCGTACGCCGTGCCGCAGGGTCTCCGGGAGCTGGGTGAGCAGCACGGATTCGTTTATCTCGGCCAGGTCGACGGGCTCGGTCCGTTCCACGCCCCGTTCGCTGACGGCCAGGGTGAGGAGGGATTCCAGCAGGGCTCCCTGGTGGGTGCTGATCCGCAGCAGGCGCTCGAAGTTCTCGCGGAACGACGCGGCGGTGGCGTCGCGGTCGAGGAGGGACTCCTCCAGGAGGGCGCGTTCCACCGTGAGCGGGGTGCGCAGCTCGTGGGCGGCGTTGGCGACGAAGCGTTTGTGGGACTCCAGGGCTGCTTCGAGCCTGGCGAGGAGCCCGTCGATGCTGTCGGCGAGTTCGCTGATCTCGTCGCGGGGGCCCGCGACGGCGAGGCGCTCGTGCACGTTGCTGGCGGAGATCCGGGCGATGCCGGCGTTGAGGGTGCGCATGGGCCGGAGCACGCGCCGGGCCAGGAGCCAGCTGAGCACGATGGAGATCGCCGCCATGATGGCGAGGGCGGTGCCGGACTGTACGAGGAGTTCGTGCATCTGGGCATCGTGCAGATGCTCGGTCTGCCTGCGCAGTTGGTCGTTGAGCCACACGGTGAGGTCCTGCGGGGACCCGGAGCCGGGGCCGGGCCTGATGACGGTCCCGGGTGCCGAACCGCTTCCCGGCACCCCTTCTTCGTGTACGGCGGTGACGACGTTGTGGGTGGGGCGGTTGACGAGCAGATAGGTGATGCCGAGCAGGACCGCGCCGGAGGCGATGAACAGCAGCCCGAAGAGCATGGCGAAGCGGACCCGGACCCGGCGGGGCGTGAGGAGGCGGACCAGGGCTCGCACGCGGGCGGCGCCGGGGCCGCTCAGGCAGGCCTGGGCGCGAACTCGGATGCGCGTGCGCAGGGTTGTCGCCATGTCAGATCCGGTAGCCCTCTCCGGGCACGGTCTGGATCGCGGAGCGGTCGACGAGTTTGGTCCGGAGCCGGTTGACCGTGGCCTTGACGGTGGTGGTGCCGGGGTCGGTGACCTCGTCCCACACCTTGGCGAGCAGTTCATCGGCCGGGACCGTCCGGCCCTCGGCACCGAGCAGGTAGGCGAGCACGCCGAACTCCTTCGCGGTAAGGGGCAGTTGGGTGCCGGCGTGGCTGGCGGTACGGCGCGCGGGGTCGAGCAGGAGGGAACCGCGGGCGAGGACGGGTTCCCGTACGGGGTGAGCGCGGCGGCCGAGGGCACGGGTGCGGGCGAGGAGTTCGGCCCAGGCGAAGGGCTTGGGGAGGTAGTCGTCGGCGCCGAGGCCGAGGCCCTCGACCCGGTCGGCGATGGAGGCGGAGGCGGTGAGCATGAGTACCTTGGTGCGGGCGCCTCCGGCGGTGAGTTCGGCGCAGACCTCGTCGCCGTGCACGTCGGGGAGGTCGCGGTCGAGGACGACCACGTCGTAGTCGACGTCGATGGCGAGGTCGAGCGCGGTCCTGCCGTCGTAGGCGGTGTCCACCGCGAGGCCCTCACGGCGGAACACCCTGGTGATCGAGTCCGCGAGTTCCGTATGGTCCTCAACGACCAGTACTCTCATCGCTCCCCCTACGAGACACACGTCACGGACCCCAGACTCCCCCGCCCCCGGTCACACCCGGGTTACGCCCCTCACAGGCTGGCGCACCGTCACCCGCCTGGCAACAGCGGCCGTCCCGCGCTCGCGTACATCGGATGCACGATCAGATCCGCATCAGATCCGCTTCAGATCCGGTAACCGACGTGCGGGAGCGTCTCGATGACCGGCGGATCGCCGAGCCTGCGGCGCAGTCGGCTGACGGTGACCTTGACGGTGTTGCTGAACGGGTCGGCGTCCCGGTCCCAGGCCCGTTCCAACAGTTCCTCGGCGGATACGACGGCACCGCCGGCGGCGAGCAGCACCTCCAGGACGGCCATCTCCTTCGGCGACAGGTCCAGCTTGCGGCCCCCGCGGAGCGCGGTGCGGCGGGCGGGGTCGAGTTCGATGTCCCCGCGGACGAGGACGGGAGGCACGGCGGGCATGTCGCGTCTGTCCAGCGCCTGGACACGGGCGATGAGTTCGGCGAAGGAGAAGGGCTTGGCAAGGTAGTCGTCCGCGCCGAGGTCGAGGCCGTCGACGCGGTCGGCGAGGGTCCCGGCGGCGGTGAGCATCAGGACGCGGGACGGGCTGCCCTGCCGGACGAGCGCCCGGCAGATGTCGTCACCGTGCACGAGCGGCAGGTCACGGTCCAGGACGACGACGTCGTAGGCCCCGCTCGACGCCCGGCTCAGCCCCAGCTCGCCGTCATGCGCGAGCTCGACCTCCATGGCATGCCGACGCAGCCCCCTCGCGACGCTTTCCGCGAGATCCTTGTGGTCCTCCACGATCAGTACGCGCATGAAGCAACTGTGGCAGCAGAAAGGTCACTTAGAGGTAACAAGGGACGATGACGGCCGACGGTTCCGCTTCCTGGGTACAGACCCCACGGCCTGGTGGCCTCCTGGGCGTCCGCGCGCCTCCCCCCTGTACGTCGGTCGGTTCACCGGCCGCGCAGGCCCGCGCTGATCACCCGGCCCGTCTGCCGGCAGGCTTCTCCCAGCCTCTCCAGATGGTGCGAAGGATCGGTCAGGACGCAGAGGGCCGCCACCGGGGTGCCGGCCGCTCCGAGCAGCGGCACGGCCGCACAGCACACCCCGCTCATCACTTCCTCCCGGTCGAAGGCGACACCCCGGTCCAGGATCGCGGCGGCCTCCCGGGGCCACGACGCGGGAAGCGGCCCCAGCAGGGGATCCGGACCGGCGCCGGCCACCAGCACCTTGCCCGCCGCGGTGGACCAGGGCCAGGTCGTACGGGTCCGCAGCCAGACCGGGCGCTCGGCCTCGGCGGAGTTCCACTCCACCACCAGGCTCTCGCCCCTCCACAACACGGCGAGCCCCACCGTCATCCCGGTGATCTCCACCAGACGGCGCACCGGCTTTTTCGCCGCGGACCGCAGCCGGGGATGCGGCTGCCACTCCCGACCGAGGCTGAACATCCGCGGGCCTACCCGGTAGCTGCCGCGGCGGCGTTCCAGCGCGCCCAGGTCGGCCAACTGCTCCAGCAGCCGGTACGCCGTCGACTTGGGCAGCCCACACTCCGAGGCCAGTCTCGTCGGGCCGGCCTCCCCCGTGCGTTCCACCGCCTCCAGCAGCATGAAGGCACCTTCCAGAACGCTCCTTCCGCCGCCAACGCCCGCGGCAGAGACCGCGCCCGCCGTAGCCGCCGCGCCCGCCGCAGCCATCGGACCGACCGCTCCCGCAGCCGTACCGGCGGACTCCGATGCCGGTGGCGGTAACGGTAACGGTGCCGATGGCGATGGCGATGGCGATGGCGATGGCGATGGCGGAAGGCTTACCGGGTCGGCCTCCGTTCCCTGTAGCGCCGCCCGCATCTCCAGGGTGATCACGCCACGTCCGGTCATACTCCCCGCCCCCCGTCAGGCCGTTGTGCGGACGAACGGTGACAGCCTCCGCCGTCGCCGTGCTCGGACGGGACGTGGTCATCGCCCGTCCGTTCGACCGCACCCCTGCAGACTGGCACCGGGGTGTGGCGTAAAACCTTGTCGAAGGCTTGTCGCTTCGCACACACGTCCGGGGAAAGAGGAGGACGCTTCCTCACGGGGAGGCGGACAACATGGTGGACGTGCAGTTGCTCGGGCCCGTCGAGTTATTGGTGGGGGGCCGTGTGGTGGAGGTGGGACCGCCACAACGCCGTACGGTGATGGCGGCCCTGGCGGTGGACGTCGGCCGGCCCGTCGCCGCCGACGCGGTCATCGAGCGGGTCTGGGGTACGCATGCGCCCGATGGGGCCCGGAATGCGGTGCACGCCCATGTCGCCCGGATCCGGCGGATGTGCGAGCAGGCGGCCGAAACGGCCAGAGAGCCCTTACGCCTCGTACGACGCTCGGGCGGGTATCTGCTGGAAGCCCGCCCGGACCAGGTCGACGTGTACCGGTTCCGGCACCTGATCGAACAGGCGAGGGTGGCGGACCGGACCAACCCGGCACGAGTGCGGCTGTTCGGCGAGGCACTCGGCCTGTGGCGCGGAGAACCCCTGTCCGGCCTGCAGGGGCAGTGGGCGGCGCGGATGCGTGAGTCCTGGCGGCGTCAGCACCAGGACGCCGCCGTCGGTTGGGCCCGCGCCGAGCTGGACCTCGGTGATCCCGCATCCGTCATCGGCCCGCTGACCGGACTGCTGGGCGAGTATCCGCTGGCCGAACCGCTGGCCGAAGTACTGATGCGGGCGCTGCACGA
This sequence comes from Streptomyces ortus, assembly GCF_026341275.1. NCBI lineage: Bacteria > Bacillati > Actinomycetota > Actinomycetes > Kitasatosporales > Streptomycetaceae > Streptomyces > Streptomyces ortus. The sequence goes on along the minus strand of NZ_JAIFZO010000002.1, from coordinate 8,497,924 downwards.
CACCGGGCGCGGCGCGGAGGCACTGGACTGCTATGCGGCCGTCCGCGAACGGCTGGCGGAGGAGCTGGGTGCCGACCCGGGGCCCGCACTGCGGCAACTGCACCAGGCGATCCTGCGGGGGCAGGGGTCGGAGGCCGTCCCGCGGTCCAGGCTCCCGGCGCAGCGGCCGTCGACGGCGGCGCGTACGCCCGAGCTGCCCGCCCAACTGCCCATGGACGTACGTGGCTTCACCGGCCGCGACGAGGAACTGGCGCGCCTCGGGACGATCCTCACCTCGACGGCGGGAAAGTCCGCGGCGGTGGTGGTCTCCGCGGTGTCGGGTATGGCCGGAGTCGGGAAGACGGCGCTGGCGGTGCACTGGGCGCGCCGGGTGAGGAGCGCGTTCCCCGACGGGCAGCTGTACGTGAACCTGCGGGGGTTCGATCCGCAGGGGACGGTGGTGCCCTCGACTGAGGCGGTACGCGGGTTCCTGGACGCCCTCGGGGTGCGGCCCGAGCGGGTGCCGCAGCGCCTGGAGGCCCAAGTGGGGCTGTACAGAAGCCTGTTGGCGGGGCGTCGCGTGATCGTGGTGCTGGACAACGCGCGGGACGAGGAACAGGTCCGTCCGCTGCTGCCGGGAGCGGTCGGCTGCATGGCACTGGTGACCAGCCGGAACAGGCTGACCGGCCTGGCGGTGACGGAGGGCGCCCATCTGCTGGCGGTGGACCCACTGAGCCGGGACGCGGCGAGGGACGTGCTGGCGGCGCGGCTCGGGGTGGAAAGGGTGGCGGCCGAGCCGGAAGCCGTCGTGGACATCGTCGTGTCGTGCGCGGGGCTGCCGTTGGCGCTGGCGGTGGTCGCGGCGCGTGCCGCCGGGCAGCCGCGCAGACCGCTGGGGGCGCTGGCGGCGGAACTGCGGCGGGCAAGTGGCCGGTTGGACGCGCTGGACGGAGGGGAGGAGGCCAGCCGGGTGAGGGCGGTGTTCTCCTGGTCCTACAGTGCGCTGAGCACCGGCGCGGCCGAGGTGTTCCGGCTGCTGGCCCTGCACCCCGGGCCGGATGTGGGAGAGGGCGCGGCTGCCGCGGTGGCCGGCACGTCGCCGGAGCGGGTACGCAAACTGCTGGCCGAACTGGTGGGCGGGCACCTGCTGGTCGAGCACGTCCCCGGACGCTACGCGTTCCACGACCTCCTGCGGGTGTATGCCATGGAGCTGGTGACCGCGCACGACGACGAGCGGGCGCGGCGGACGGCGCTGCACCGGATGATGGATCACTATCTGCACACCGCGCGGGCGGCCGATGTGCTGGTGACCCCGCAGCCCAATCCGGTGGCGTCACCACCACCCCTGCCGGGGGCGAACACGGAGGAGCCCGCGGACTACGGGGAGGCCCTGGCATGGCTCGTCGCCGAGTATCCGGTGCTGCTGAGGATCGTGCGGCACCCGTCGGGCTTCGACGGCCATGTGTGGCGGTTGGTCGCGGCACTGACCACGTTCCTGGACCGGCACGGGCACTGGGAGGCGTTGCTGGCGGCGGGACGCGGCGCGCTGGACGCGGCGCGGCGGGAGGACGACCGGACCGGTCGGGCGGACGCCCACCGCGCTCTGGGACTTGCCCTGGACCGTTTGAAGCATCGGGGACCGGCCCGGGAACACTATCTGCGGGCACTGGACCTGTTCGCCGCGCTGGGCAGCGACGTGGGGCAGGCCCGTACACATCAGCATCTCTCGCGGATGTCGGGGGCCGAGGGCAGTCCTCAGCTCGCTCTGGAACACGCGTACCGCAGCCTGAAGCACTACAGGGCGGCGGGCGACCTGGCAGGGCAGGCCGCGGCGTTGAACCACATCGGGTGGCGGCAGACACATCTCGGCGACCACCTCGACGCGCTGGCGCACTGCGAGCGGGCCCTCGAACTCGCACGGACGGCGGGAGACGTGGACGGACAGGCCCACATCTCCGACAGCCTGGGTTACATCGCCCACCAGCTGGGCCGGTACCAGCAGGCGGTCGATCACTACCTGCAGGCGGCGCGGTTGTTCCACGCCACCGGGGAACGTCACAGTGAGGCCGCCTGTCTGGTCTGCCTGGGCGACAGCCATCACAGTGCCGGCCAGACCGGCGCCGCCCGCGAGGCCTGGAGGCGGGCCCTCGCTCTCACCGACGAGCTCGGACTGGCCGACGACGATCCGCTCCGCACCGGCCTCCACGACCGTGTCGGCGGGCGGCCGGCGCCCTGACCGGCCGCGGCCCCGCGCGCGGTACGCCGCGAGGACGTCGGTGTCGAACCGGCCCGCCGGGAGAGCCCGCGTGGGCGGGCTCGGACGCGCCGTGCCGCTGAGTGGGACATGGGGCGACAGACGGCTCCCGGGACCCCACGCTCCTTGTCAGAGCAGTCCGACCCGGTCGGGAAGGGAGTTCGGATCCCTTCCCGGCGGACACCGTCGCAGAGAGGCAACCCCTGATGAACGTACGTAAGAGAGCGATCCCGGGCAGTGTCCTGGCGATGGTCGTGGCGGCGTTCTCGCTGCTGGGCACCGCCAACGGCGCCCAGGCCGCGCCGGCCGCCGCGCCGTCGATCGTGGCGCAGCGAACGGTCACCATCGACCAGGCGGACACCCACCGGTTCCTGGACGCGCACGAGATCGAGAGTCTGGACTTCCGGGTGATCACCCGCCCGTTCCAGAACAACTCCACCCAGCACTGGCTGCTGACCGACCTGAGCAATGGTCTCTCCACGATCCGGCAGGTGAGCACCGGCCGGTACCTCGACGCCTACCAGGGCTCCGGCGACGACTTCCGCGTCGTCACCCGCACCGCGGAGAACGACGCGACCCAGGCCTGGATCATCCTTCCGTCCAACAACGGAACCTTCACGATCCAGGAGGCCAGCAACAGCCGGTACCTCGACGCGTACGAGCTGTCGTCGCAGGACTTCCAGGTCGTGACCCGGCAGTGGAAGAACGCGGACGAGGAGCGCTGGCGGATCATCGACGTCTGACGGCCGCGGCCGGGGAACCGGCCTTGAGGATCGGGTCACGAGCGGGATCGAGCCGGTCGGCCCGGCCCTGCGGGAAACTCCCCGAACAGGGACGTCCGGCCGACTGCGAGGCACGCGCGGCCGAACTGGCGGACGTCCAGCACGTTCTGCTGCGTGAGGCGGTACCGCACCACGGGAACGCGTGTGAGCCGTACCGCCGGTACGCCGAGGCCGACGGCTGGACACCGGCGAGGCTGGACCGGCCGGGCACGGTCGACTCGATACCCCTGCTTCCCGCCACGGTCTTCAAACGGCGTGCCGTGCCCGAGCGCGCCGCCCCGCATCGGCTGTTCGTTCTGGGGCCTGACACGGTGGAAGCCGCCGATCTCTGGTTCTCCTATGTGCTGCGCATCGTCGACCTGCTCACCGACCCGGGCCCGCGTCGCCGCGGGCCGGGCCCCGTCCGGTTTCCCGCTGGGACCACCGGGGGTCGCGCCGTTGACGCACGCGTTCGAACTCGGCGACGTCCGGCATCCAGGGACCGTGCTGTTCGAGTGCTGCGCAGCCGCCGCGGACGAAGGCGCTCACCAGGCTCCGGTAGCCATCGATCCCGTCGACCAGGCTGTACTCGACCAGGTACTGCGGATCCGACCTGCCGTCGCCCTCGCGCAACGTCGTGATCCGGGCGACGGAGTCGGCGTAGAAGTGGAGCTGGATCCCCTCGCCCCTCTCCTCGTCCTCGATGGTGAACACTTCGTTGTACGCACCGCGTCATCGACGAGTTCAGGGTGTGCGCGGCGTACGGCCACTTGGACCGTCGTCTCCGTCCGCTCCCAGCCCTGCTTGTCCGTGGCCCGGTTTCCCCGTCGCGGATCGCGGCCGATCCGCATCCCGGCGCACGCCTGCTCCGCGGTGGCGATCACCCGCATGACCTCGGGCAGCAGCGCGGGGGCGACTGCATCGGGCGTCCGCCTGGGAACCGTCGCGCCGTGCAGATACTGGCGCGTGTACCTCGATATCGCGGCGTCGAGTGGACCGAGCACTGCTCCGCGCTCGGCGCGACGGCGATCGGCGTCGTACTCCTGCGCGCGTTTCGCGTTCGACATCTCTGTCGCGGTGCGCATCGCCGCGGATACCTGACCGCGTTCCAGCAGATTGATGTCGGCCCCGTGGGCGATGAGCCGGCTCCTGTCCCACCGGATGCGCCGGAAGAGCGCGTCGACGTCGGCGGGCGCGGCGAGGAGGATCGGGTCCAGGAGCGCGGTGGCAGCGTTCTCGTCGAGCCGGCCCCGGGTTCCCGCGGCGTCGCGCAGCGGAAGGACCGGGCAAAATGTCATCAACGCCGGACCGGGGAGTGAGCCTCTCTCAGGTTCAGTCCTTGCGGCCGGTCGCGGCGACGGTGACACCGAGACCGATCATGGTCAGCCCGCCGACGCCCCCGACCAGGGACAGCCGCTGCGGTGAGCCGGCGAACCAGTCCCGCGCAGTGGACGCCGCCAGCCCCCACACCATGTCGGAGACAACGGCGATGATGTTGAAGACCAGGCCGAGCACCAGCATCTGACCCACGACATGCCCCTGCCCGCGGTCGACGAACTGCGGCAGTACGGCGGCGAAGAAAACGATGGTCTTCGGGTTGGTCACGCCGACCGCGAACCCCTCCCCAAAAGTTCGCAGGCTGCTCTGCGCAGCCTCAACTCCCGTCACCGCGGCCTGCAGCGAACCACGCTCCCGCCACGTCCTTACGCCGAGAAACACCAGATAAGCCGCCCCCACCAGCTTCAACACGGTGAAGACGAGAACCGAGCGTTCCACGACCGCTCCGATCCCGAACGCCACGGCCACGATGAGCACATAGGCGCCGACGGTGTTCCCTGCAACCGTGGTCAGCGCGGCGCGACGTCCTTGCGCCAACGCCCGCCCGATCACGAACAACACGCTGGGGCCCGGGATCACGATCAACAGGAACGACATCGCCGCGAAGGCGAGCAAGCGGTCGGCAGACACCATGGACCTCATGCAAGCACGGGGACGGCTCCCGGTTCCAGCCAAATTCCTCAACGAGTCCGATGCCCACAAGCGCCGTTCAGCACGTCGCCGTGCCCGGGACCGTAGGAGAAACGCAGGCCGCGCGCCTCGACCGCGACCGGCCCGGACGGCAGGCGGACGGGCCGACGACTGGTTCACTCTGCCCTGCGAACTGCCCGCCGGCACTCTGGCGTCCCTTCAGAACCTGGCCGTCACCTCGCCCGTCACCGCCGACACCAGCCTGGTCCGGAACGAGAACGCCAACATGGTCTGGGGCGTCGAACAGACGGTCCGGGTCCCCACCGGGGAGGGTTGCAGAGCAGTGAGGTGGCCGCGGCGATCCTCGCGCACCGGCTGCGCCTCTTCCCGCCCGGGCAGCCGTCCGCCCTGCTCGGCGTCATCGACCAGATGCCCGTGCACCCACGAACCGCCGTTCTGCGCGAGGGCCTGGACGCCACGCCCGTACGCTCGTACTTCGTTCACGAGGAGGTGGTCCCGCGGACTGGCACCAAGGTCTCCGTCGCCTTCGACCGCACCCGCGGGCGGGACGGCCGGGTACTGGTCTGGCTGAGCGCCCGCCGCGGCGCCGGCCGCGGCGAGGGCTCCAGCGGCCTGTCCTTCGACTTGCTGACCGACACCCGGCCACAGCCTTGGCTTGTTTTCCAGACGTCATCCCGACACGTCAGTGCCAGGCACAGGTGATCAACCGTCCGCGGAGTGGGCGTCGGTGGCAAGGGCCTCGCCGAGGAGTCGTCCGGCGAGTTCCACGCAGCGCATCCGGGCGGGAGAGAAGTCGTAGGGCATCTTGGTGATCGCCGCGGCGGCACTCATCTCTGTGTTCTCCTCCCCTTTCAGGTCGGCGTCGTAGGTCTCGAAGATCTTCTCCTCGGCCGCGTCGAGACCAGCTGCGTCGATGGCCCGGTTAAGGGCCATTTGGTGAGCGCATCGCTGTACGGCGAGCTCTTCGACGCGCGGGTCGTCGGGTTCGACGCCGTCATCGAGAGCGGCCTCGGCCGCCTCAAGGCGGTCCTCCTCGGCCCGGAGGTCGGGGTGGGTGGCCAGCACGATGAACGTGCTGGCCTGGATGGCGGCGCCCAGCGGCCCGAAGATCCGTTCCGTGACCAGCAGGGCGTCCAGATCGGAGGGGCGCAACGCTCCCGGGGGCAGGTGGCTGAGCCGGTCCGTGACCAGTTCGGAGAGCAGCCCCAGCGGGCTGCCCACCGCCCGCAGGCGCTGGACAGCCGCGCGCCGACGTTTGATGGCGGCCTCCTGCGCCGCCAAGGTTTCCTCCAGCCTGCCCAGGACCGACTCGATGTACGGGGCGTGGTCCAGGGCTTCGTCTCCAGCTTCGCCCCGGGTTTCGCTGAAAGCGGCCCGCATGTCGTCCAGGCTGATACCGGCATCAGCCATCTTGCGGATCCACAGCAGGCGGGTCATGTCGTCATAGCCGTAGCGGCGGCGGCCGTCCCCACCGCGCTCGGGTTCCGGCAGCAGACCGATCTGGTGGTAATGGCGGATGGCGCGTGGGGTGATCCCGGCGAACGCGGCGGCATCACCGATCTTGACCTGCCGGGGAGGCGTGAGGGAGGGGTACATCGCAGACAGAGCCTTTCGTGCTGTGGTGCCCCGACCCCACCACATGCCGCTACGGCATGTGCAACAGCCCCGTTCAGGTGCCATCGGAGCCAGCCGGGCCCTGGCTGCCGCCGAGGGACCTGGCGTCGCAGATCGAGGACCGCCTGCCAGCCTCCTGCCGAGCCATCTGGGACATACACGTCCGGCAACGGCCCTATTGCGTCAGGGTCGAAGAAGTACTTCACGTCGTCCGACAGCAAGTCGACCACCGCGCAGTGGTGTCCAGTCCGTAGGGGCACCCACTCACCCCTCGGAGGCCCCGGCGTGACCCCGCGCCGGGATACCGTGCTCCGTCCACGCCGACCAGAGAGCTGCGTACCGTCCGCCGAGGGCCAGGAGTTCGGCGTGGGTGCCGAGTTCCTTGACGTGGCCGTCGGCCAGCACGGCGATGCGGTCGCAGCGGCGGGCCTGGGAGAGGCGGTGGGCGACGACGAGCGCGGTCCTGCCGCGCACCAGGGCCTGGGCGCCGTCCTCCAGCACCCGGGCGTGCGCGCTGCCGGCCTCGGCCGTCGCCTCGTCGAGGACGACGATCGGCGGGTCCGCCAGCATGATGCGCGCGAGGGCGAGTTGCTGTCCTTGGGCGGCGTCCAGCGGATGACCTCCGACACCGATCCGGGTGTCCAGGCCGTCGGGCAGGGCCGCCGCCCAGCGCGCGTCCACAGCCTCCAGTGCGGCCCGAACGGCCCTGTCGTCCGCATGGGGTGCGGCGAGGGTCAGATCGTCGCGCAGGGTGCCGGTGAAGACATGGGGTTCCTGTGCGATCGCCCCGACCCAGGCCGGACGATCCTCGTCGCTCATCTCCCGCACGTCCATGCGGCCCAGCCGGTCAGCGAACACCGCGCTCCCCCGAGGCGGGGTGAGGATTCCGCTGAGGAGGTGCGCGAGCGTGGTCTTGCCGGCGCCGCTCGCGCCGACGACGGCCAGTGAGGTGCCCGGCGGCACCACCAGGTCGACGCCGTTCAGCACGTCGCCGTGCCCAGGACCGTAGGAGAAACGCAGGCCGCGCGCCTCGACCGCGACGGGCCCGGACGGCAGGCGGACGGGCCGGGACGCCGGCGGGGGCAGGGCGGCGACTCCGACGACCCGGGCGAGCGCCGCACCGGCCCGCTGGACCTGGTCGAACGAGGTCAGCAGAGTACCCAGCGGGTCGAACAGCCGGTGGAAGAGCAGCCCGGCCGCCGCGACCGCGCCGACGCTCACCTCCCCGGCGTCCACCAGCAGCGCCCCGGTCAGCAGGATCGCGCACAGTCCGAGGGCCTCCGCGGCGTTCATCGACTTCGCCAGCCACAGCGACAGCCAGGTGGCGCGCAGCCCCGCCGTCAGGGCCCGTCCGGAGGCGGCGTCGACCCGGCCGGTCTGCAGGACAGCCATGTCGTACGCGTCGACGGTGCGGGCCCCGTGCAGGGACTCCAGCACCACCCGTCCGCGCTCCGCCGCCACGGCGCGCTCCTGAGCGTATCGCCGGGCCGCCCGGGGCAGGTGGGCGTGCAGACCGACCACGTACACCGGCACCACCGTCAGGAAAGCCAGGGCCAGGCGCCAGTCAAGGGAGGCGAAGGCGGCGAGCGAGACGGCGATCGTGCCGGTGGCGGTGACGACCTCGGCCAGCAGCGGTACGGCGGTGGTGAAGTTCTCCATGTCCTCCGTGACCCGCGAGGTCACGTCACCGCCTCCGGCCGCCTCGGCCGCGCGCGGGTCGAGCGCCAGCACCCGCACGACGACGTCCTCGCGCAACCGGGCCGCGATCCGGGCACCCAGCACCACCATGGCCCGCTGCGCCGCCGCCGTGCACACCGCTCCCGCGAGCGCGCTCAACGCTGTCCAGGTCAGCAGACCGGCCAGGTCCGCGTGGTGGGCGCGTACGGCGTCCACGAGATGGCCCAGCAGCAGCGGCACCAGAACACCGCACACGCCTGCCGCCACCGTCCAGCCCAGGGCGGCCGCGCAGTCCCGCGGGTGTCGGCGGGCGGTTCGGGCCAGGTGGGCGAGGGCGCGCCGGCCTGAGGCGACGGGGAGGGCTGTCGCTGTCATCGCAGTACCGTTTCGGCGTAGTCGGGCAGGTCCAGCAGGGCGGGGTGGGGGGCGAGGACGGGGATGTCGTCGTGTCCGATGAAGAGGACCCGGTCGCAGCGCGCCAGCAGCGGCGGCGAGGACGTGACGACCACGGTGACGCCGCCGTCCGTGCGCCGCGCCGTGAAGAGCCGGCCGGCCACCTCGTCCTCGGTGACCGCGTCGACCGCGGTCAGCGGGTCGTGCAGGACCAGGACGGGCGCATCCGCGGCCACCGCCCGTGCCAGCGCCAGACGTTGACGCTGGCCGCCGGACAGATCCGTCGCTCCGTCGGCCAGTTCGGCAGCCGCTGCGTCCCGCGCAGCAGTAACCGCGCTCCCTGCGGCGGTCATCGCGTCCCCTGCAGCGGTCACCGCACCCCGTGCAGCGGTCGTCGCGCCCAGTGCGGCGACGTCCAGGGCACGTGCGTGCCGCACCGGGGGATGGCCCCGTCCGCTGTCCAGCACCTCGCCCACGGTGCGGCCGAACAGGTGCACGGCGTGCGGCGCGGCCAGGACGTGGCGGCGCAGCCGCCGGGGTTGCGCCAAGTCCGACGGAGTGCGGCCCACGTACACCTCGCCCGTCCGGGGCGGCCGGTCCCCGGCCAGGACCTCGACGAAGGCCGACGCCACCGCCGGGTCCACGGCCACCACGCCGAGGGCCTCACCCGGCGCCAGGTCAAGGCTGAACGGCACGACATCCGCCACGCCCACCGCGCGCAGCCGCAGCCCGCCGTCCGGGACCGGGGTCGAGGTCGAAGCGACCGCCTGGCGGGGCAGAGGCGGTGTGCCGTGCAGCAGCGGGCCGAGCCGGGAGGCACTGGCACCGGCCGCGGCCCACTGCTGCACGGCCGCCATCGCCCCGGCGACCGGATCGGCGACGAACGGCGCCGTCGCCGCGACGGTCACGAACTGCGCGACACCGATGCGGCCCGAGTACGCCATCACGGCCGCCAGTGCCACCACCGCCGTCGTCACGGCCGCCGTCGCCGTGAGCGTCGCGCCCAGCACGAGCGCGGAGGCCCGCGCGGCCATGACATCCGCACTCAGGCAGTCACGGCTCAGCGTCCGGTAGCGCCGGGCCGCCTCCGCCTGGCCACCGAAGCCCCGCAACACCTTTAGCGCGCGCACCAGTTCGGCGGCGAGCGCCGCCGTCAGCCCCGCGGCCTGCTGGCGCTCCCGCAGCCGGGCCTCCAGCCTCGGCCCCGCCGCGTCGACAGCCACGACGAGCGGCGGTACGGCCAGGACGACGCACAGCCCCAGGACGACGTCGATGCGCAGCAGGACGACAGCGGTCACCGCCAGCGCGGCCACCGACGACAGGACGCGGGTGAGCAGCGCCAGCACCCGCGCGGTCGCCGCGGCGTCCGAGGTCACCACCGACAGCAACTCACCCGGCGTACGCCCGGCCGCCGCGCCCGGTTCGGCAAGGACCCGGCCCACGGCGGCGACCCGCAGCCGGTGCGCCTCCTGCTGCACGGCCCTGGTCAGCACCCAGTACGAGACGCCGCCGCCGGTGGCGAGGACGGCGAACAGGAGCAGGATCAACCCGAGGGCCATCGCCATGCGGCCCGCGTCGCCGCCCGCCACCGCCCGCTCGACGGTGAGGCCGATCGCCAGCGGGACCAGCGCCTCACACACCTGATGCACGGTCGAGGCCAGACAGCCGACCGCGAGCGCAAGACGGCGCCGCCGCAGTACCTCGATGAGAACGCTGCGCGGTGCGCGGGCGCGCACATGCCGCAGCGCACGCACGCGTCTGTCCCTGCCGGCCCCTCCTGCCCCTCCTGCCATGCCTGCTGCCGTGCCTGTCATGCCTGCCATACGGGAGCCCTTCGTCGAAGCCGCCTCCTGCCGGAGACGACGCGACGCTAGGCCGACGCACCCGGCCCGGCCCAAGGATTCGACGCAGGCGAATCGTGCCCGCCGCGCAACCCGCCTTACCCGAGCCCCGAAACAACACCGGCCGTGCCGCCGGGCAGCCCTTCCTGTACGGCCGACCCGGCCTCCTGGGATGACCCGACTGCCTGGTCACAGTCCCCGAACAGGCCGAGCAGTTCCTCCCCCGCCGGTTCCAGCCCGTAGTACACGCGCCGTCCGGCCCGCCGACGGTGCACCGCCCCCGCCGCCCGCAGCCCGCTCAACTGCTGCGACACGGTGCTCGGCGCCAGCCCCAGCAGCCGGGCCAGCGCCGACGTCGTGGCCGGCACCACCAGCGCCCGCAGCACGGCGGCCCGGCGCTCTCCCAGCAGCGCGACGAGACGGTCCCCGAACACGGGATCCACAGCAGCGCCGCCCGCCAGCACGGCCGCACCCCGCGCCTGGTACGTCACCCGCAGCAGGTCCGGCTGGTCGGTCGAGCAGCCCATCCGCCCCTGGGCGAACACCAGCGGCACCAGCAGCAGCCGCTGCCCCGCCGCCGTCACCCGCGACTCCTTGGCCTTGGGCAACGACAGCACCGGCGGCTCCCACAGCGCCGGTCCTCCCAGTCCGGCCAGTACGGCGTCCGGGCCGTGGCCGGCCAACGACCGCGCCCGCAGCAGGATCTCCTCCTCCAACACCGTGCGCATCAGCGGCCAGTACGGGGCCATCGCCTCGCGCCAGAACACCTCGAAGGCGTCGGCGAGCCGCCCGAAAGCCCGCTCCCGGTCTTCGCGGTAGGGCAGCAGGAAGTCCGGGACCCCCTCCGGATAGTGCCGGGTGAACTGGTACTCCACCACGTCACCCGGCGTCGCCCGCAGCACCGCCAGCTCGGCGCCCAGCCCTGGATCGGGCTGCGGCACGAACGGCTCGAACAGGTCAGGGGTGCGCCGGGCGCGCCCTCCACCGTGCAGCTGCCGGTAGAGGTGCAGCGGGGCGGTCTGCGGCACGGACGCCAGCACCGCAGCCGCCTGCTCGGCCCATCCCGTGTACGGCCAGGCCGCGCGCCCGCGACCTCGATGCAGCAGTTCCAGCGCCGCGATCACCTCGGCGGCGGGACTGAAGGCCATACGGGTGCGCGACAGGGTGACCTCGTCCAGATGGATACGGATCATCGGGCCTCCCGCTGCCCTCGCAGTGCCAGAGTGCGGATACGGCCCTGACCGCAGCCAGTATCACTCGGCGACCGCTGCGGAGGTCGGACGAGCTGTCCGGGCCCTTGCGCGCGGTCGCGCGGTTGTGTCCGTTCGCGGCCGGCCTCATCAAGGCTCTCGCAACCGTCAGTCCGCGAACGCGGTCACGTACGCCTTCCGGCACGGGTCCGGGGTGGCCAGTGACGTGACGACCTGGGTGTCGATGTTCAGGGGTGGGTCGAGCGGAACGTGGAGCAGCCGTTCTGAACGGGTACCTGCGAGTTGCTCGGCCGGCAGCAGTGTCCAGCGCCTGAGGTCCTGGCTCACTTCGAAGAGCACGTTGAGCAGGTCACCGGCCGGTGGGCGCGGGGGCGGCACGGGCAGGACGGCGAGTACGGCGTCGTGCAGGGGTGGATCCGTGTCGCGGGCGGGCAGGCGCAGGCCGTCAGGGTCGAGGTCGTGCAGGCCGATCGCTGATCTGCCGGCGGCGGGATGGTTTCGGGCGAGTACCACGTGCAGCGGTTCCGACCAGGCGGGCGCCACCGCCACCGTTTCGGAGGTGAGTGCGCCCCGCACCAAGGCCAAGTCGAGCTCACCGTCACGGACGGCGTCGATGCGCGCGGCCACCGGCAGGTCGACCAGTTTCGCTTCGGAGGGGCGGTCGCCGTCGCGCAGGCGTTCCACCGCCCGGTCGAGTCGTCGGGTGGCACAGGAGGCCACCCCGATGCGAAGGACGGCCGCCGGCTCACCGGCGACCACGCGCACCCTGGCCGCCGCGGCGAGGGCTTCACGGGACGCGGCGAGGACCCGGGTGCCGGCCGGGGTGAGCCGTACCCGGCGCGAGGTGCGCTCCAGCAGACGTACGCCGAGTTCGCGTTCGAGCCGGGCGACCTGCTGGCTCACCGCCGGCTGGACCACGCGCAGCCGCTGCGCCGCACGACCGAAGTGCAGCTCCTCGGCGACGGTGACGAAATACTGCAACGCCCTCAGCTCCATCTCTCTGATCTATCACGTCATGTGATCGCTGCCCAGCGTTTCTGGTCATTGTTCGCGCAGCTCATCCCGGGTGTGATGGATACGAGCCCGCCGGAGCGGCCCCCTTGTGCATCGGGTGCCGCGACGCGGGGACAGGGAAATGGAGAACAGAAGTGAGCGCAACAACCCTGGGCATCATCGGCACCGGCATGGTCGGTGCCGGAGTCGCCCGCCGCGCTGTCGACGCGGGTCTGAACGTCGTCCTGAGCAACTCACGCGGTCCGGGGACACTGGCCGGTCTCGTCGCCGAGCTGGGCGGGGCGGCCCGCGCGGCCACCCCGGCCGAAGCGGCGAGCGCCGGGGACCTGGTTCTCGCGGCCGTGCCCCTCGCCACGTACGAGCGGCTTCCCCGGGCGGAGCTGGAGGGCAAGACCGTGATCGACCCGATGAACTACGTGCCCAGCTATTTTCCGGTGCCGGAACTCGACAGCAACGAGCTGACTTCCAGCGAACTGGTCCAACGCCATCTCGCGGGTGCCCGGGTGATCAAGGCTCTGCACAACATCGGTCCCAAGCACCTGCTGGAGTTGTTCCGCCCAGCCGGTGCTCCCGACCGCACCGCGCTGCCGCTGTCCGGCGACGATCCGCGGGCCAAGGAGCAGGTGGCCGGTCTGCTGGACGTGCTCGGCTTCGACGCGGTGGACCTCGGCCCGCTGGCCGACAGTTGGCGCAGCGAACCCAACACTCCGCTCTATGCCCTGCCGTACGTGGGACAGCCGCCGTCCGGCCTCACTCCGGCGGATTTCGTGGCCTGGGTGCAACAAGCCCCCGGCACACCTGTGGGTGCCGCCCGCGTCCGAGAACTCGCCGCAACCACGGTGCGCGGTCCCGCAGGCTTCCGTTTCTGACCGATTCCTGAGCGACGACGCATATACGCCAGGGGGTATGAGTGTGCTCCCCCGCCGCGCGGAGAGGAGGGCGAGAGCGGCGCCCCGGGCGGCTGAACCGGCCCGCGCGAAGCGGCATGGGAGAAGTTCGGGACCGGCGTCCTCGGTCTTGAGGCCGTCGAGTCGACCCCCGCCCAGCTTCTGCTGCGTGCCGACGAGCGCGCCTGGCGCGTCTCGGTCAGGCCCGGAGACGGCACCTGCGACTTCATCGGCTGGGAGGTGGCGGACGCTGCGGCGCTTGACGCGGTCGTGGCCGCGCTTGAGTCGATAGGTGCGCAGCCGGCCCGTGACTCCGCCCTCGCAGCGCGGCCTTCGCTGCCGCGTAAGCCAAGGACGCGTCGTACAGGGGCAGTTCACGCTGGATCGAGGTGAAGTGCAGCACCACGCCCGACCCGGACCCGATCATTGCCGGCAGAAGAGCTCGATCCAGCCGCACCGCCCCCAGGAGGTTCGGGTTCAGCTCCGTGAGCCACGGGTCATCGGTGATGACCACGAATCCACCGGACGGCGTCGACGCCCCTCCGACGACGTGCACCAGGATGTCCAGCGTGCCGCCGGACTCTGCGATGCGAGCGGCCACGGTATGGGTGCCGTCCGCCGTCAGCAGGTCCGCTTCGATGAATCGGTCAGGGTGCTCGTACCCGTCGGGCATCGTTCGCGCCGTCACGTACACGTCGGCACCCATCTCTCGCGGTCTCTTCACTACTGCCTTGCCCGAGCCCTTCGAACCGCCCGTGACCAGCGCCCGGCGGCCGTCGAGACGGTCCCGCTCTGAACTAGACATTTCTCTCCACTGAAGATCGAGGTGGCACGGGTTCGGTCAGGCTTGGTGGTTGGCGATGACGAGTTCGGCGACGAGGTCATCGCGCAGCGCGAACCGGTAGTCGAGCTCGGCGACGCCACCCGGGAAGGTGCCCTCCAGCCGCACGGTCACCACCCAGTGGGCGTCATCGACGCGGCGAGCGCCGATCTGCTCGGTCGTGTACTCGAACTCGGACCCGGCGTCCCGCAGGAACGCGTGGGCCACCTCTCGGCCGCGGAAGGTCTCGCCCTGGTCGACGACCACCGCGTCCTCGGCGAGGAACGACGAGGCGGTGTCGGCGTCGCGGACGACATGGGCGGCGAAGAACTCGCGCACGGTGGTCGGGAGCAGCTCGGACGGGAGATCGGTGTGCTGTGTCATGAGCCCACCGTGTGACCTCACGGTGCGGGAGGGGCAAGCCGTGGACTCTCCCCCAGGGAGAGCGTTCACACTGTGGGGATGCTGACCATCGGGGAGTTCTCGCGCCTGACCCACTTGAGCGTACGGACCCTGCGCCGGTACCACGAGGCGGCCTTGCTGGAACCCGCCGTGGTGGACGAGACCACCGGTTACCGCTACTACGGCGTCGACCAGATCCCGACCGCGCAGGTCATCCACCGGCTCCGCGAGCTCGACGTCCCCCTGAGTGATGTGCAGCGGATCCTGCGGACCCCCGACCCCGGTGTCCGGGCGGCCCTGGTCACGCACCACCTGCAGCGCCTGGAGGACGAGCTGGACCGCACCCGCGCCGCGGTCGTGTCGCTGCGCCGCCTGCTGCAGCCCGACCCCGCGCCGATCGACGTCGAGCTGCGCGCGGAGCCCGCCCGGACGGTCGCGGCGGTGGAGGCCGTAGTCGGACATCGCGACGTCTCGACCTGGTACGCGGGCGCGATGGCAGAATTGGAGGCGGCCGTCGGCGCCGCCGCGACCGGACCGCCGGGCGGCAGCTACGACAACGCCCTTTTCGAGCAGGAGCGCGGTCACGCGGTCGTCTACCTGCCGACCGCTACGCCACCTCGCACTGGACGCGTGCACCCCACGCTTCTGCCGGCCGCGGAACTGGCCGTCACCACCCACGCCGGCGAGCACGACGGCATCGAGGTCACGTACGGCGAACTCGGGACCTGGGTGGTGGAGAACGCGATGTCGGTGGCCGGGCCGGTGCGGGAGGTCTACCTGGTCGGCCCCCGTGACACGAGCGACCCCACCGCGTGGCGCACCGAGATCGGCTGGCCGGTCTTTCGCGTCACCTGAAGCGGTCGGTGCGGCGCTGAGTCTTGGAACGACGGGGCGCGCCCGCGCCCGGCCGTGGCGCCGCTGACCCTGCCTTCGCACCCGCTCACGCCGCCTTCGCGTCCTCACCCGCCAGGAACGGACGCAGCAGCGCGAGCAGAGCACGTGGCCGGTCCAGAGGGATGATGTGGCCGCAGTCCTCGATGACGTGTCCGGTGAGGTCGTCGGTGAACGGGCGGAGCTGGCGTTCCAGTGCGGCACCGACGGGCCGGGCGCCCAGGGCCATCGTCGGCACCGTCAGGCGCGCGGTGGCGACCGCCTGCTCGATCTGTGCCGCGCTCTCGGGCAGGGCCCGGTAGTAGGAGAACGCGCAGCTCAGCGCCTGGCGGCCGGTATACGAGCGGACGAAGGCGTCCCGGAGGGCGGGGCGCACCCCCTCACCGAGGGTGCCGGCGTTCAGGAACCAGTCGATGTAGGCGGCTTCGTGGCCCTCCAACACGGTCTCGGCAAGGCCGGGTGCGGCGGAATGGAAACCGAACCACCACGGCGGTCCGTCGGCGAGGAAGTCCTCGGCACCGGGCAGCCGGCCCAGAAGGGACTCCATGACGACCAGGCGCTCTACGAGGCCGGGGCGGCGCAGGGCGAGGAGGAAAGCCGGCGCGACACCCGCGTCGATGCCCACCACCGCGGCGGAGGACACGCCGAGCGTGGAGAGGAGTGCCGCGGCGTCCTCGGCCAGCGTGCCCGCGTCGTAACCGCCGGCGGCGCGGCTGCTTGCCCCGAACCCGCGCAGGTCCGGCGCGATGACGCGGTAGCGGCCGGACAGGTCGGCCATGACGTCCGTCCACACCTGCCAGGTGTGCGGGAAGCCGTGCAGCAGCAGGACGGCCGGTCCCGATCCGGCGAGAGCGACGTTCAGTTCGACACCGTTGACCTGGACGCGTCGTAGCTCGGGCATGAAGAGACTCCAGGGAGGTGGTGAGTGATGGTGACCAGGTCACGCTAGGGAACTAAGCTGGTCTGCCCAAGACGGCACTTTCCCTTCAGGTGGTGAGCCCAAGGTGACCACGTCGCAGCCCGGCAGGCGTGACCAGCGACCCCGCGAGCGCGGGGTGCGCGGTGACCTGCTGGATCCGCTCTGCCCTACCCGCCAGTTGCTCGACCGCATCGGCACCAAATGGACATCGATGACGGTCAAGGTGCTGGCCGAAGAGGCGCCGGGCGAGCTGCGTTTCGCGGAGCTCCGACGCCGCATCCCCGGCGTCTCGCAAAAGATGCTGTCCGTCACCTTGCGGAGTCTCGCCCGCGACGGCCTGGTCACGCGCCGCGTGGAACCCACCGTGCCGCCCGCCGTCCACTACCGCCTCACCGAACTCGGCCTGTCCCTTGAGGGCCCGCTCTCCGTCCTGCGGACCTGGGCCGAGACACACATGCCGGAAATCAACCGCAGCAACCGGCTCGCCGACGAGTCACCCTCCGACTAGGACTTGGCTGCCTGGCTGCGGGCTCAGGATCGGCGCGGGCCGGCGTGATCGCACCTTCCAGCAGAGCGGCTGCCGCACGAGGAGGCTCGGTCCTGACCGCTTTACGGGTCGTCCGCGCATCATGCAGGGCCGGCCGTGCCCCACTGCACGCCGTACGGGAGATTCGGGTTGACCTTGCCCTGGATCTCGTCGACGAACGGGCGCAGGACACACTCGTAGTTCGCCGGCGCCGCCGTCAGGTCGTCCGGGCTGCGGTTGATCTCCCCGGCCAGGACGTACGCCCCGACCAGGCCACCGGAGATCCCCATGCCGCTGTAGGGAGAGGCGCAGTGCGCGGCGTCACCGGCCAGGACCACCCGGCCCGTGGACCAGCTGTCGATGCCGCCCGCCAGCCTGCCTGCAGTCATAAGGCCGACCTTATCGACGGGCAGCGATCTTGCATGGCGCCAGGCGCTGACAGCAATGACACCGCCGTGTGAGTGTTTGAGCGCTGCCCCGATCACCGGACGTGCCATCCCGGTCGACGGGCGGACCCCGGTGTGCCCGACACCGCGGCAGCCGGGGGCCTTTGTCCGTGAGCCGGGCGGCGCGAGTGCCGCATTGCACCTCGCGCGCCGACACCCGCCCGCAGGCGAGGCACCTTTCCACCAGCCGCAGTTGACTACTTCCGTCGACCCACACAAGTGAGGAACCCTTCCATGCAGAAAACCGCTGGCAAACTCCGCTTCACCGCGGCAGCGTTCAGCGCCGTACTCCTCGCAGGCACGGCGCTCTCCGGAAGCGCCCACGCCGCGCCCGAAGGGAGAGCCGCCGCAGAGATGGGGGTCAAGGCCTGCGGCTACTACGAGACGCAGACAGACTCGTACTACGGACACTGCGGCAGCTCCTGGGTCAAGATCCAGGTCGACATCGACTGGTGGCCGACCGACATCACGAGGTGCGTCCCGCCGGGCGAGACCCACCTCGGCACGACCGGCGAGATCGACAACGCCTGGGCCATCGAAGGCACGTGCGGCTAGGTCCAATGCTGTGAGCCTGTTGGTGGTGTTGTCGGGGTAGATCGCACCGTGGGCCGCCGGCGTGGCCGTTTCGCCGAACAGGGCTTGTCCGGGTTCAAAGACCGTCAAGGCTGCGGCCGTCGCCGTGTCCGCACCGCTGCGGGGGGGGCGGGATCAAGGCGCCGGCCCGTCGGTTGCCCGCCGGGAGAACCGCTCAGCCAGCCTGCGTATCCACCAGCGCAGCCAGGTCGGCGGTGTCCCCGGCGGGCGGGGTCCTGACAGTGACCGGCTCGTTGATTTCGAGGAAGGTGAAGGTCAGGTCGATGGGGTCGCCGATGACCGGCTTGAGCGACTGTAGTGCACAGTTCAGGTGCCGTCGACGGTCTCGGTCCCGATCCTCTTCGGATGCCTGGAACCGGTCAGGAACGTGGACTGCACGACCGGACTGCCCTCGATCTGGCGGGGCAGCACGCGACAGGTGTTGCTGTCCAGCGCCCCGCGGCCCCAGGCCGCCGGCTCGGCGCGGAGCCAGCTCCTGCCGCGCAACCGCGCGAGAGCCGACCCGTCAAGGCCTCCCTTCTCGCCGCCGAGCGCACTGTCGTCGAGTGCACTGTCGTCGAGTGCGTTACCGCCGAGTGCGCTGCCGCCGAGGTACAGCGCCTTGCCGACGAACCGCACCTCCAGCGGTCCCTCCGCACGCTGGTCCGCCGTGGTCAGTTGCATGCTCATGGCCGACGGCTTCGTCACCTTGGACGCCTCAGCTGTCAGCCGGCCGCGATCGGGCACGGATCCGGCGATTCGGTAGCGGAGGGACGTGATACCGACGGTCTTCTCCGCAGCCTTCGCCACAGCCTCCGCGGGCGTCAGAGCCGACGGCTGCACCGTGGCGGTGCTGGGCGGGGCGGAACTACTTCCGGCATCCACCCCGCAGGCCCCGGCGCCTGTACCGGACAGCACCACGGCGAACGCGGTGCCGGCCACCCGCCGCGCCACAGACGGACGTACGGAAAATCTCAAGGTCCCCCACCCACGCCGGAGCACGAAGTGGGTCACACAAAGGTTGTTGAGGGTATCCCGGGAAAGCAATGCCGGTCCTCCGCCCTCCATCCCGCCGACCCTGTACGAACTGCTGTCCAGGGGCACGCTTTCCAGCGACGAACCGACACTGCTGGTGGGCGTCGGTGTCGGCGCCGGACTGGCCCACGCGGCCCAGGTGGTGGCGTCGCTCTGACCGCGATGCCTGGCCGGCACCACGCACCCGCCCTCAGCTGCCCCGGACCTTCGCGGTCTGATCCGGGGGTGTTGGGCGCGGCGTCAGCCGGGCCGGCGAGCGCGTGTCGACCGGCGTTGCCCGCCGAGGCGAAGGCCCGACGCGGGTCCAGGTGACGCGCTCCCGGAGGTTAGGGCCCACGCGATGGCACCCGGTGGATGCCGGACAACAGGTCGGGGCCCCACCCCTTGCGACGGGTTGATCAGTCCTACGCCACGTTCGCCGCGCTCACATTCTCGATCACGTGGGCGAGTTTGGTCTTGGCCCGGGTCAGGTCCTGGATGCGTGCGGCGATGCGGTCGCGTTCGATGATGAGCTGGGTGAGCATGGCGGGCGTCGCCACGCCCGTGCTCACACACGGCAGGAGTTCCACGACAGTACGGCTGGAGAGGCCGGCCGCGAAGAGGTCCTGGATGAGTTGGACGCGCTCCAGGGCTTCGTCGGGATAGTCACGCTGCCCGCCGGGCGTCCGCACCGATTCCAGGAGCCGCTGTTCCTCGTAGTAGCGCAGGGCCCGCACGCTGACCCCTGACTTCCTGGCGAGCTGTCCGATGCGCATGACGCAGGTCCCTCCATTCCCGCTCGTACCTCACGTCGACGTCAGGTTCAGGCTAGCAATACCGCCTCCGTCCGCAGTCCTGGGGCCTCTCAGACCGTTGCCGGCGTCGAGATCGACCGGTCGGCAGTTTCGGCTTGCACCTCACGTCAACGTCAGGTTTTAGAGTGACGAGCGTCGGATGAACACGTCATTCCGGCGCGTGAAAGTGAGGCAGACCCTTATGCGTGCAGCCCGGTTCCACGAATACGGCGGAGCGGAAAACCTGGTGATCGAACAGGCCCCCGACCCCCACCCCGGACCCGGTGAGATTCGTGTCCGCGTCGCGGCGGCCAGCGTCAATCCCATCGACTGGAAGCTGCGCTCAGGCGCGCTGCACCAGATCTTCCCCCTTGATCTGCCCGACATTCCCGGACGCGACGGCGCCGGTGTGGTCGACGAGATCGGCGACGGGGTACAGGGGGTGAGTATCGGCGACCGGGTCTTCGGGCTGGGCGGTGTCACCGGCGCGACCGCGGAGCTGTTCGTCCTTTCGGCCTGGGCGCACACCCCCGCCACGTGGAACGACGAGCAGGCCGCGGGAGCCGGTCTCGCGTCGGTGACCGCGATGCGTGGGCTCGACGCGCTCGGCCCCCTCACGGGGCGCACCCTCCTCGTCGAGGGCGCCGCCGGAGGCGTGGGCAGCGCGGCGGTCGAGATCGCGGTGGCGCGAGGTGTCGGCACCGTGATCGGGACAGCCAGCGAACGCAACCACGAGTTCCTCACCTCTCTCGGCGCCGTTCCCACCACTTACGGTCCCGGTCTCGCACAGCGCCTCGCCACCCTCGCTCCGCATGGCGTCGACATCGTGCTCGACACCGCGGCCTCCGGCTCCCTGGACGACCTCGTCGCGATCGCGGGCGACCCGAAGCGCGTCGCGACGGTCGCCGACCACGCGGGCGGGCAGCGCCTGGGCACGCATGTGGCCAATGCGGAGAACGACTCCACTCTCCTGTCCGCGGCGGCGGAACTGGGCAGGCTAGGCCGCTACACACCCCGTATCGATCAGGCCTACCCCCTGGAGCGGATCGCCGGCGCCCACGCGCGCGCCGAGCGCGGACGCACCCGAGGGAAGATCGTGATCTGCATCTGAGCAGGCCGATCTCCACAGTGCTTCGTCAAGCAGGCCGCTCCCGTTCAGGAACCGCACGACCAGCGGCATCCCTTGAGCCGAACCCGACCCGGCCGGTAGTGACGTCTCAGGCCGCGGCCGTCGGGTTCGCCGGTTCGGCGGCGCGGCGGTATTCGGTGTTGAGGCGCTGGGCTTCTTCGAGCTGGTCTTCGAGGACGACGATGCGGCAGGCGGCCTCGATGGGGGTGCCCTGGTCGACGAGTTCGCGGGCACGGGCGGCGATACGCAGTTGGTAGCGGGAGTAGCGGCGGTGACCGCCCGCGGAGCGCAGCGGCGTGATCAGGCGGGCGTCCCCGATGGCGCGCAGGAAGCCCTGGGTGGTGCCGAGCATCTCGGCGGCCCGGCCCATCGTGTAGGCGGGGTAGTCGTCGTCATCGAGCCGACTGAACGAGTCGTCTGCGGTCATTGCACCTCTCTGTGAACACCTGGAGGGGCCCTGGCGCTCTGCGCGCCAGGGCCCCGGAGGAACTGCTACACCATCTGCCGGCCCTGGTACTGCGCCGACCTTCTGTTTCCGCACCGGCCCACGGGGGATGGGGGCATGTGCGGGGATCGCGGTTGCTCGACCGGAGACCACCTCACTATCGATGTCCTGCGGTACCCGGGCTCAGCACGTGCGCCCGGGCGATCCTGATGGCGCGGAACTCCTCCGTTCTTCCCTCTTGAATCACTGCATACAACGGGTACTGCATCTGCGTGTACTGCGGTCCCGCTCACGGCGGCCCCTGATCACTGCGGGCCACCCGGTCCGGCCGCCAGTCCCGTCGCCGTCCTGCAAAAGCCCTGGCTTCGAAACTCCGCCACCGCACCGTCCTGCGCACTGCAACTACTCGTACTACTACTGCCCGGCAGTTCGTGTCTGCCGGGCCCTGCTGATCTCGGCTACAAGAGAAACCATAGCCAGACGAGCCCTCAATGTCTACTCCGGCCAGCATAGATTTTCGTGAGCTCCACAGAGAGGTAATCGAGCCCAGCCGGCTTACCGAGGCGTGGGACGGCGACAGATGACGGGACCGATCGGTGACGGGCCGCAGACCAGCGCGGAAGCCCGACGGACACGTGTATGGCGCGGTACCGTGCCCGGACCGCCGGTCGCCGGTCGCCGGGGTAGTCCGTGGGTCACAGTGCGCTCAGGTTCCGGCCCCCGCGGCGCAGCGGAAGGTCGGCGAAGGCGGCGTCGTTGGGTGTCACTTCCACGGTACGGGCGCTCTTGTACTCGTTGATGAGGATGGAGCGATGGCGGTCGTTCGTGTTCGCGCTGGCCCGGTGCAAGGTGAGGCAGTGCAGGAAGAGCACCGACCCGGGGCGGGCCAGGACCGGCAGGGCCTCGCCCGCCTCGGGTGTCGGCCGGTCATGGCGGTGACTGCCCGGACAGACAAGTGTGGCGCCGGACTCGGCGTCCATGTCGTCGAGGTAGATCAGCGCGGTGACGAGTTCGGGCAGGGTGTGACGGTCGGTCTCCAGGTCGCGGTGCCAGCCCTCCTCGGCCCTCAGCCCTGTGGGGCGCAGCCGGGCGAACCCCATGTGGAAGTTGATGTCCGGGCCGATGAGTTCCCCGACGACGTCGAGGACCCGCGGGTCCTGGATCAGCGCGAACCAGGTGTCGCCGGCGAGCGGGGTGTTGACGATCTTCCACACGGCGTACGGGTTGAAGGGGTCGAGTCGTGGCAGGGGTTTCTCGGAGGCGGCGTGGACGTACAGCCGGGGATGCCCGGAGACCGGCGGGTCGATGAGGCCGGAGAGCAGCTTCTTCAGCTCCGCGACCTCGTCAGGGCTGAAGATGTCCACCACGAGGTAGCCGTCACGCTCGAACGCGGCGAGGTAATCCACTGGAACGCTCCTCAAGAACCGGTGCTGGAATAGCGGTCGACCCCGCGCCGCCACAGGAGTACCGCCGGCAGGAACAGCAGCGGTCCCGCCAGGGGCAGGGCCCAGACGAACGGTGAGTCGGTCTTGCCGAGGATGTAGAGGCAGGGGTAGTAGCCGACGAAGGCGAACGGCACGACCGTGGAGAAAACGGTCAGCAGCCACTTGGGGTAGAAGCTCATCGGTAGCTGCGAGAAGCTGTCCAGTCGCCAGATGAGCATGCTCAGCATCGCGTCCTGGCGCAGCCAGAACGACAGTGCCGTGACGGCGAGATGCATGGCCGCGAAGACGAGCGCGGCCCCGATCAAAGCCAGGGGGACGAAGACCAGTACCGCCGGGGAGACGTCTGCTCCGCTGAGATGCAGGGCGGTGCCCAGCATGGCGCCGCCGACGACGATCTCGATCCACACGTCCGTGTCGACCTTGGAGAACAGGATGAGCGCCAACGGGCTGGCCGGGCGGACCAGATAATGGTCGAGTTCACCGGTGCGCACCATGTCCGGGATGTCGAGGGTGCCGAAGAAGACGGTGTTCCACAACGCGCGTGCCACGGTGGTGAACCCCGTGAGCACCGCCCACTCGGCGAGCGTCCAGCCATGGATGTCGCCCGACGCGGACAGGGCCAGCATGAAGACGGCCGCTCCGGAGACCGCCTGGACCAAGGCACCGAGGTTCGCGAGCAGGACCTCACCGGGGTGCACCAGATGGCTCCGGAAGTTCATCCGGGTGGCGAGCAGCGCGATTCCGGCGGACTTCCGCAGTCCGGCCAGGGTGTCAGCCACCGGCGATCACCAGCCTCCGTAGGGCGATCCGGGTACAGACAACACTCGCGACGGTCAGCACGACCGCCCAGCACGCGCCCAGGGTGATCACCCGGCCGTCCACGAACGGGTCCCGCACGAGCGTGCCGAGCGGGGTGTAGAAGCCATGCACGAACGGCGTCCAGACCGCCGCGTCCCGTAGCGGACCCGGGTAGAGGGAGATGGGCATCATCGAACCGCCGAGCAGGAGCAGCAGGGCCTCGCGGACCTCGTTGAGCCCGTCGACACGACGGAGGAAAAAAGCGGACAGGCCGATCAGGTAACTGAAGTCGAACAGGATGACGAAGGCGACGGCGACCGTCAGCAGGAGCCGCCCGACGTAGCCGGGGTCAAGGCTGAAGGGGTACAGGAGCGTCCCTGCGACGAGTATCGCGGGCACGCCGACGAGGGTGGTGACACCGAACGTGCGGCCGAGGGCGGTGGAGAACCACTGGGACAGGAATCCCGTGGGCATCAGCAGTTCGGTCACGATCCGACCGTCCCTGATCTTCGTCTCCAGCTGGCGGGCCAGCGTGAGACCGGGGACACACAGCACCCAGACGGTGCCGGCCGCCGCGTAGACCGTCGTCTGGTGCAGGGTCAGCCAGCCCGCTCGTGTGGAGTCGTCGCTGCCGGCGTACACGGCCGCCCACAGCGCCACCTGAAGGCCGATCAGCAGCAGGGCGCCCACGCCCTGGGCGAAGGCTCTGGTCCGGTAGCGGAAGGCGAGTTTGACCTGGACGCCGGCGACCGCCCGATGGGCTTGCCATGCCCGCCGTGCGGACGTCATCAGGTCCCCCTCAGGTACAGGTCCTTGATGAGGTCCTCCAGACTCGGGGCCTCGATCTGCACATCGTCGACCCGCGGGTCGCGGAACAGTGCGGCGAGCAGTTCGCCCGGCACCTCCCCTTGAGTGAAGGTGTACGTGGTGACCGTGCGGGTTCGGTCCTCGATCCGCGTGAGGCCGGGGAGTTCGGGCAGCTCGGGCAGCCGGTGGTCCGCCGCGTGGTGGATCTTCAGGGTGCGACGGCCCCCGCCGAGGGCACGCAGCTCGTCGATCTTCCCGTCGTACACCAGCCGCCCGTCGTCGATCATGATGATCCGGTGGCAGATCGCCTCCACGTCGCGCAGGTCGTGGCTGGCCATCACGACGGTGGGTGCGGTGTCGTGGCGGAGCTCGCGCAGGACTTCGCAGATGCTCTCCCGCGCGAAGATGTCGAGGCCGATCGTCGGCTCGTCGAGCAGCAGCAGCCGAGGCGCGTGCAGCAGGGCGCCCACCAACTCCGCACGAGTGCGGTTGCCGAGCGACAACTCCCGTACGGGGGTGTCGAGATACCGCCCGATGTCGAGCCGGGAGACCAGGTCCTCACTGCGTCGCCGGAACACGGCCGGCTCGACGTCGTAGACCCGGCGGATCAGTTCGTAGGAGTCCTTCACCGGCAGGTCCCACCACAGGCTGGCCCGCTGCGCCGCGAGATAGCCGAGCTCGGCGGAGAGCTGTCGGCGGTGGCGGTGCGGATCGCGGCCGTCGACCGTCACCCGCCCGGAGGTCGGCGTGAGGATGCCGGCGACCAGCTTCATGGTGGTGGACTTGCCCGCCCCGTTGAGCCCGATGTAGCCGACGGTCTCACCCTCGTCGATCGCCAGGTCGATGCCGTGCAGCGCTTCCACCTCACTGCTCACCCTGCGGACGAGCCGGGTGAGGCGGCCCCCCGACTCCGGAGGACGTCGTACTCGGTAGGAGCGGTGCACCGACTCCAGCCGGATTCTCATCGGGGCTCCTCCTGCGGGACCTGGTCGGCGATACGGTCGACGGCCGCCACCTCGTTGCCGTAGCCGGTGGCCGTGTCGGTGCGCCGGCGGCCGAGGCCGATCACCTCCCGGACCGTACGGCTCGCCACCTCGCCCCGCAACTGCCATAGGTGCATGACGAGTTCGGGACGCGGGTCGGGCAGACCGGTCGCGCTCACCGGCCGGCGCATTCGCCGTCGAGCCGGTCGAACGCCGCACCGACGGCGCCGAGTGCCTCGTGGTTCGCCGTGTCACCGAGCACCTCGAAGTACCGTCGGGCGAAGCCGAGGTTGGAACGGTTGACGAAGTTGGCGGTGACGGAGATTGTGCCGCTGACGTTGTGCACCTCATGGGCCCAGCCGCTCGGTGTCACCACGATGTCCCCGGGCTCCTGGACCAGTTCGATGCTCCGGACCTCGTAGGACCCTCGTACACCTACGCCCGGCGGCAGCAGCCGCCATTCCTCGGAGCGTTCCGGCGAGTGAAAGCTCCACTTCTTGCGGCCCGATCCGAGCAGGTTCCACGCGGCGCTCGCCATCGTGTCGACGTGCATGGGAGAGCTGGTCCCGGCCCCGCCGACCATCAGCCACGCCCAGTCCGGGCGTTCGCCGGCGGGCAGCGCCAGCAGCCAGTTGAGCCGCCGGACAGCACGCGGGACGAGGTTCCACAGGGTCGGGTCGAACTCCGACAGGCGCTGGTTGCGCAGATACAGTCCGCGCGGCCGCTCAGCCCGCAGCTCGTCGAGGACCTCCCCGAACCGTACGTTCACCGGCCGGCGCTCCGGATCCTCCGCGGTCACCGGACGGTCGGCGGACTCCCGCAGCCGAGCCTCCCGCAGCTCCCGGTACACCGGCCACTCCAGACCGGCCCCGCGCAGCACGGTCGGTGTGGGCCCGCAGAGACGATCGAGGACAGCGGACGCGTCGTACGCGACAGCGGGGGACACATCACGCGTCGAAGAAGTAGTCAACGCGGCTGCCCCCTTCCGCCTGCCGGGCCCAGTCCTCACGATGCCCCCGCAGCACCTCGGCTCCGAACGCCTCCTCGATGTCGGTCCGGGCCCGCAGACCCTGCTCCAGGTTCTCCCGCTCCGACATGCAGCGCGCCCGCTTGGCCGTCACCTTGTCGCGTACCGTCTCGGCGGGGTCCGTGGCCCGGAAGGGCGCCTCCGGGACGGTCACCGTGCACATCGGCGCGGCCCAGCAGGTCCGGCAGGAGCCCGCCTTCGCGGCGGCACGGAACATGGCCAGCTGCTCGACGCCGGCCAGCGGGTCGACACCCCGGTCGGTGTGGCCGACGGCGAAGTCCGGGGACTGGAACTCGTACGACGAGTAGAGCGTGCCGTCCGAACCGAGCACGAGGTTGTCGTTACCCGGGACGAGTTGGACGCCCAGCAGATGTCCGAGCCGCGGGGAACCGTCGCGTTCCGGCTGGTTCAGCGCCCGGTGAAAAGAGCGGTGCAGAAAACCGTGGCTGAAGGAGAAGCGGTAGCGGCCCGACTGCTCCCGCTCCTGGTAGTTCTGCCGGTGGGCCGCGACGAACAGGTCCCACACCCGGCGTTGTTCGGTGAACATGCGCCGGAAGTCCGTGTAGGACTGCTCACCGCCCGGCAGCAGCAGATCGAAGTCCCAGGCCAGCGCACGCAGTGCGGTGGGCCACTCGGTGAAGTACCGGTAGAGGGCCGCTTCGTCCAGGGGCGCCGACAGTACGCAGATGACGGCGACCCGGGAGGCGAAGTACTCCGGCCAGTTCTCGGCGAGCCAGTCGGTGCGCTCCCGGACCCGCTCGTGGGTGCCCTTGCCGCGCCGGTCGACCCGGTAGCGGTCGTGATTGGGTCCGTCGATGGAGATGTTGAGATAGATGTCGTGCTCGACCAGGAAGTCGACGATCTTCGGGGTCAGCAGCATTCCGTTGGAGTTGACCTGGATGATCAGATTCTTCGGCTGTGAGCCGACCTCCTTCTTCCGCTCCTCCACGGCGAGTACGGCCTCCTTGAGCTGGTCGAAGGCCAGCAGCGGCTCACCGCCGAAGAAGTACAGGGCCCGCTGCGCGGGCTCCAGCTTCTTCTCGCCGGTGACGAACAGGTCGATCGCGGCCTTCACCATGTCCGCCTGCGGGGATGCCGTCTGGTGCGGACGGGTCCCCGGGTAGGCACCGCCGTAATAGCAGTACGTGCAGCGGATGTTGCACTGCTCGGTGGGATTGAGCATCAGTACCCGCACCCGTGGGGTGTCCACACGCGCGTCGGACGGCACTTCCGGGAACTGCCAGCCCGGACCCTCGAACGGCCTCACCAGCAGGGCGAGTTCGGTGATCTCCGCCTCGGTGGGCGGCGGAACCGGGGCGCGCTCGGCGTCCCCCGGGCCGGTCGGCTCCCAGGAGGCCGCTCCCAGCAGCCGCGCCTGCCGTGCGTCGATGCCGTGGACCTTGCCGGTCGTGGGCGTGTACAGATGGAAGCGTCCTGGGTGGCGGTCGCTCTCCCACGTCTTGTAGATCCAGGTGCGGTCCCGGTGCCGGCGGATCGTGACGTCCTGCTCCCCGGCGTTGCGGCCGACGGCGGACGGGCCGTGCGTGCGGATGTCGGGGCGGTCCATGTCGGCGATCAGGTCGATCTGCCAACCGTGCAGGGTGCGGGCCGGGCCGGTCGTATCCATGGTGGTCATCGTCGCCTCGTCGCTCCCTGGTGGTCGTCCAGCAGTGCCCGCAGACAGCTCATGACGAGTGTCGAGATCGTCGCGCTGGTGGCACGGTTCTCACGGTCGTCCTGGAGGGCCTCCACGATGTCCACCGCGACCACCCGCCGGGTACGGCAGACGTGCTCGACGGCGGCGAGCAGCTCCCGCAGCCGGTAGCCGCCCGCCTCCGGGTGCCCGGTCGCAGGGAACTCCGCGGGGTCGATCGCGTCGAGATCGATCGAGAGATACGTCGCCGTGCCCTCCCCGTCAGCCGGTTCCGGGAAGTCGTACGCGTACGAACAGCGCAGATTCGGCGGAAACGGCCCCCACGAGGCCGGAAGGAAGGTCCGCACCCCGTACAGGTCGCACCCGGAGAGCACTCCGGTCTGCAGCAGGTGTCCGAGGAAGTCGCCGTGGGTGATGTCGGCGAGGCCGGGCATCGGGCGGCTGCTGTAGTCGCAGTGGGCGTCGAAGCAGACCATGTGCAGGGGCCCGTGTTCAGCCGCGAGACCGGTGGCGACCGGGGCGGACAGCGCGTGGTCCCCGCCGATGAACAGCGGAGTCGCGGACGTCCCGGCGAGCCGCTGCGCCAGGCCGGTCACCGCCCGGTAGTAGGTGGCCCGACCCACTCGGGGGTCGAGCGGCACCGAGCCGAGGTCACCCAGGTCGAACACCCTGCGTCCGTCGAGCACCGGGCCCCCGGTCAGCGGGTCCAACACGCCGCCCAGGGCGCCGTCGTCGGTGACGGTCCAGTCGTGGCCCGGGGAGAGCTTGCGGAAGATCTCCGGGCCGTGACGTTGGCCGGGCACACTCGTGACCCCGGCGTCGGAGGGCAGCCCCAGCAGGACCGCGTCGGCGGTGAGGGCTCCCGAGAGCAGGGCGTCCACATCGGCGGCGGGCAGCCCCAGGGCGCCAGCACCCGGCCGCACGGCGGCCCTGGTCACGAGGCCCGCCAGCCTTCGGTGCGCCGCGATCCGTCATCGGTGACGGTGACCAGTCCGGCCCGCAGCAACGCGGAGACCAGCGCCGACGCGGCGGCCACCGAGGTGCCCGAACGCTCGGCCAACTCGCCGACGCCGAGCCGGCGTTCCTCGACGAGCACCTCGCACGCCACGCGATGGGCCTGCGGCAGGGCGAACTCCTGACCCGCGGCGGTGAGCACCACGCGCTCGTCCCTGACGTCGAGTCGGGGAGACAGGACGGTCGCCAGCTCGACCGTCGACTCGGCCGGCGGGCGCGCCGAGAGCACGTCCCAGGGCAGTCCGGCGGCTTCCCGGCCGCCCGTACCGCTCCGCTCGCTGTCGAAGAAGTCCCGCAGCGTCAGGCCCCTCGCCTCCTTCACGAAGGCCGTGAGGACGCGCTCGGCCTGCGCCTGCTGGTCCTCGGGGGTGCCCGCCCGGGCCAGGCTCTCCCGTACGTCGACGTCGTGAAGGGCGCGGTACGCCACCCAGCGCAGCCAGTCGTAGCCGGTGCGGCGGGTGAAGACGAAGGAGAGATGGAGGCTGGACTCGCCGCCGCCGCGCACGGTGTGCCACCAGCCGCGGGGCACGTGAATCACGTCGCCCGGTTCCAGAACCTTCTCGAACACCACGCGCCGCGGGCAGCGGGCCGGGTCGTTGTCGCCGTACTGCGGCAGCGGGTGGGCCTCCGAGGGGCCGTGCACCTGCCAGTGTTTGGTGCCCTGTACTTGGACGATGAAGGTGTCCACCTCGTCGTAGTGACTGTTGAAGGCCTTCGAGTCGTCGAAGGTGACGAAGAGGTTGCAGGACGCCATCTCGCCGACCATGCGCATCAGGTCGTCGGTCGCGGCCCGCACCGCGGGGTGGATCCGGTCCAGGGAGTCGATGATGACGCTGGCCCCGGCCCGCATGAGCGAGAAGACACGGGTCAGGTCCACCACCTGGTGCCCTCCGCGCGTCACCATGTACTCGTGCTCCGGGAGCAGCCTGCTCTCCGCGGACAGCTTCAGTTCGGCGGGTTCCGTGCGACCGCGGGCGAGGATCTCGTTGAGGTCGTGCCAGGAGAAGTGCTCCTGAACCAGTTCAGGGGCGAGGCGCTTGAACACGACCTCGTTGCTGAGTTGCTTCGCGACGAAGTCAGGTCCGAATTCGGCCAGCAACGCCCGGCCGAGCTCCGAGGCAGGTCGTGACATCCTCTCTCATTCCCCCTTGCGTTCGAACAAGGCATGGACAGTGGTTCTGCCCGTACCGGAGCCGTGCGGCCCGGTGCGGGCAGAACCGAGGTGTTACTTCACCGAGTCACCGAACACGAGATCGAAGCCCGGGAGTGCCGGGCGGTTGTGGTTCTTGGCGAAGGTTGCCCTTGCCCTGTCGGCCACCGGCGAGACCTGGACCTCGATCTCGGGGAATTCCTGCTCCGATGTGTTGCGTACAGCGATGTCCGCCATGCTCGCCTCCGAAGAGATGTGTTGGCATTTCCTGGCGCGAACTGTAGGCAGTGTCAGGGAGATGGCGTCCCTGACACATGTCAGGGTGTGCCATGCCTCGTCCGGGTCCGAGCACGACCGACTTGCCGCCGCTCGGCGTCCGTGGCGATCAGGTGGTTCAGGCCTGGGCGGTGGGGCGGACGACGATGTCTCCGACGTCGACGCCCTCGGGCTGCTCGATGGCGAACGCGATGGCGCGTGCCACCGCGTCGGGCGAGAGCCCCATCTCCTCCATCCGCTCGACGATCTGCTCCCGCAGCGCCGGGAGCATGGGGTCCGCGAAGTCGGTGCGGACGAAGCCCGGGGAGACGACGGTCACCCGCAGCCTGTCCCCCGCCTCCTGCCGAAGCCCCTCGGAGACGGCACGGACGGCGTTCTTCGTGCCGGCGTACACCGACATCGTGGGGCTGATGCTCAGCCCCGCAACGGACGCCGTGTGGACGAAGTGCCCGAACCCCTGCTCACGGAAGACGGGCAGGGCGGCCGCGATCCCGTACAGCACGCCCTTGAGATTGACGTCGATCATCTCCTCCCAGTCCTCGACGCGCAGTTCGTCCAAAGAGGAGATCAGGCCGACGCCCGCATTGCTGACCAGGACGTCGATCTTTCCGAAGCGCTCGCGCGCCACGCGGACGAGGCCGTCGAGATCCGCGCGCCGCTTCACATCCGTGCGGACCCAGGCCGCCCGGCCGCCGGCCCGCTCGATGCGGGCGGCCAACGCCTCCAGGCGATGCGCACGACGCGCTCCCAGAACGACGTCGGCGCCCCGCTCGGCGAGCAGGAGCGCGGTTGCCTCGCCGATACCTCCGCCCGCGCCTGTGATGGCCACGACCTTGCCCGCGATTCCCGACATGCTGAAGAGCCCTTCGAAAGGTGACGTCAGAGCACGCGTGAGCGCGACGGTGCGCGTGCCCTAGAATCTAAGTGGAGGCGTCGCCACTTACGACACCGTAAGTGGGGCCGCCTCCACTTGGCAAACCGCTATACCGGGAGGTCCTTGATGCCCCGCGACCCACAGCGTCCGCTACGGGCCGACGCCCAGCGCAACCGGGAGAAGATCCTGGCCGCCGCCGTGCGCGTCTTCAGCGAAGAGGGGCTGGACGCCCACTACGAACGCATCGCCAGGGAAGCAGGCGTGGGCAGCGGCACCCTCTACCGCAACTTCCCCACGCGCGAGGCCCTCGTCGAGGCGGCCTACCGCAGCGAACTGGCCCGACTGTGCGACGCCGTCCCCGGCCTGCTGGCCGCCATGCCACCGCACGAGGCCCTGCGTGCGTGGACGCGGCACTTCATGGACTACGTCACGGCCAAGTTCGGCATGGCCGACGCCCTGCAGGCTGTGGTCGCCGCAGGCACCAACCCGTACAACGAGAGCCATCAGATGATCCAGGCCGCCCTTGCCTCCCTCATGGAAGCCGGTACCACGGCAGGTGAGATCCGCTCCGACATCAGCCCGGCCGACATGTTCGCCGCCCTCACCGGCATCGCCCTCACCTCGGCCGACCCCGGCCGGCGCGATCAGGCCGAACGCCTTATCGACCTCACCCTGGACGGACTGCGCCCCGTCCCGCCGAAGCCGCCGACTGCCGTCGCTCCTACCGGTGAGCCTGGGCCTGTGACGCCGTGAGCGCGTCGAGCAGGTGGTTGGCGTCGGCGGGGACCGACAGAGCTCGTCCCGTCAGGTCGGAGGGGATGTCGGGGTGGGTGGGGTTCACGCGGACCAGGCGGGCACGCGGGAAGTGGCGGGTGAGGTGTTCACCGGGGTGGCGGATGACGCCGGGGGTGTTGAACCCGGCGCCGAACTCCAGGATCAGCAGGCGGGCGTCAGTGGCGCCCTCGTTCAGCCACTCCTGCAGACGCCGGCCCGCGGGCAGGTACGGGTCGTCGATGAACTCGGGGCCGATGCGGACGTTGATCTCGACCCGCCCGTCGCAGTTCGGGCAGCGGGGCAGGGCGTCGGGGTCGGTGACGATGCCGGTGTCCCGGTCGTACGCCGACAGGAGCCTGTCGACCAGGGGCTTGCTGTCCCACGTGGCGGAGGTGCAGGGAGTCGCGCACTGGTAGCGGCCGTAGTCACCCTGCGGGGTGAAGACACGGTCTGCCGCGAAGCCGTTGCGGGCGAAGAGCGCGTCCACATTGGAGGTCATCACCCAGTGGTCCTTGTCCCCCACGATGGTGCGCAACCGCTGGTAGAGCGGGTTGGGGGCGGAACCGTAGCGGATGTCGTCGATGTGGACGGCCCAGTATCCCCAGAGCCGGGCGGACGGCAGGGGTACGCCGACGAGATAGCGGGAGCGCAGGCCCAGGCGGTACAGGGCGGGGAAGAGCTCTTGGAAGCGGTCGGTGTCGCCGTAGTCGTAGCCCGCGGCGGCGCTCAGTCCGGCGCCGGCCGTGATGAGCACGCGGTCGGCCCCGTCGAGCCAGCCGCGGATGGTTGAGGCCTGGGTGCGCAGGGTGGAGGGCTGGTGGTTCATCGTGCGTCGGACCCTTCGGTCAGGGCGTTGAGGTAGGCGGCGCGGTCATCGGAGGCGTACACGTTGAAGATCACGCGGTCCAGGCGTCCGGGGTGGGCGTCGAGCCAGTCGGCCACCGTGTTCAGGACGGTGCGGGCCGCGGGCTGCTTGGGATAGCCGAAGACACCGGTACTGACACCGCAGAACGCCACCGTGCGGATGTCCTGCACCTCGGCGGCGAGGTCGAGACAGGCCCGGTAGGACGCGGCGAGGAGGCGTTCGTGCGTGGGGTGCAAGGGGCCGTCGACGATGGGACCGACGGTGTGCAGCACGTAGCGCGCAGGCAGGTGGTAGCCGCGGGTGATCTTGGCAGTGCCGGTCGCCTCCGGGTGGCCCTGCCTGGTCGTGATCGTGTGGCAGTCCTCGCGCAGGCGGGGGCCCGCCGCGCTGTGGATGGCGTTGTCGATGCACGGGTGGTGTGGGGCGAAGCAGCCGAGCATGGCGCTGTTGGCGGCGTTCACGATCGCGTGCGCGCCGAGCGCCGTGATGTCGCCCTGCCACAGCACCGTGCGTCCCGCGGCCCGGTAGGACGTGGCCGTGCCGGGGAATTCCTCGGTAATGAGAGGAAGGCGGTTCGGGTCCGTCACGGTCCTGGCCTCGCGCTCACTGTTCAGGAGGACGTCCAGTACCTGGGACACGTCTGCAGGGAGCGGGCCCGGTGGGCGAACGGTGAGGACCGCGCGCAGCAGGCGTCGGGCGGTCGCGTCATCTAGCTGGTCCGCGTCGCCCGCTCCCAGTCCCCAACCCGTAGCCGTGGTGGCGGGGTCCTTGCTCAGCCGGGACAGTGCGGTGCGGACGAGGCGGGCCGGTTGCACGGACAGGGTGAGGTTCGGGGCGGTCGGGAACGGATCGTCCAGGGCGATCGCTGCGCGGTAGTCGGTGAGTTGGAGGGCTGGAGTGGGCACGGGGCTTCCCGGTGGTGAGGGAGGGGCCGGTGGTGAGGGGTGCGCCGGTGCGGCCTCGACCTGGAAGAGGGCGAGGCCGCACCGGGCGGGAAGGGGCGTCAGAACAGGCCGTTGGTGTGGGGAAGCTCGGCCGGGATCGGGACGATGACGTCCCAGTGCTCGACGATCTTTCCGTCGGCGACACGGAACAGGTCGTAGTAGGCGACCGGGACACCGAACTCGCCCTCGGCCTGGGTCAGGACGAAGTCGCCCTCGGCGATGACCCGGTGGACCTTCGTGTAGCGGAGGTTCTTGCCCTGCTCGGCCCAGCGCGCGGCGGCGGCCCCGAATCCGTCCAGGCCGTCGGCGGCCTCCGGGTTGTGCTGGTCGTACGTCACCGTGGAGATGTAGTCCGTGAGCACCGAGTAGTCGGCGCCGACCAGGACCTTCTGCGCGAACTCGGTGACCAGGGCGCGGTTGGCCTCGGTCCTGGCGGGCTCGGCCACTTCGGTGGGGCCGTCGGTCTGCGAGCGGCCGGAAGCCGTCGCGGAGACCACCGGGGTCAGGGCGTCCCAGTGTTCGGCGAGCTTGCCGTCGGCATCGACGCGGAAGATGTCGAAGGCGACCAGCGGGTCCGGGCCGAACCCGTAGTACGTGCCGTGCAGAGCGACGAGGCCACCGTCGGCGATGACCCGGGCGCCCTCGTAGCGGAAGTCGTCGCCGAGGGAGGACACCAGAGCACGCAGGGCCTCGGGGCCGTCGGCGGCCAGGGCGCTGTGCTGCGTGTAGTCGGCAGCGACCCAGCGGTCGACCGCGGTCGGGTCCTTCTTGCCGAACAGCTCACCGGTCGCGGCCAGGACGGTGTTGAGGGCGTCGCTCATGACAATTCTCCTTGCGGAACAGGGGTGGAGCGGAAGAGGGAGGGGCGGGTGGACGCCGCGGCGGGACCTCGGCTTCAGGCCGAAGCCGTGACACCCGGGGCGGTACGCGTCGACGGCCTACGTCAGCCGCACGCTTTCGGTGGTGGCCATCGCACGCCCTCTCCCCTTTCGTCCCTTACGTTTTTCCGACACTCGGCGTGGCGCCGCGTGAAGTGATACCTCCAAGTTACGAGCAAGAAGCGACCTAAGTTGGATACGCTGGCGACACATGATGGCCAAAAAACGACACGCTGACAGGGTGGGGATCCGCGAGCTCGCCTTCACCGCGCCCACCGGAACGCCTGCGGGGGTGGAGGTTCTGTCCCTGACCGAGCTGCGCCACCGGACCACCGCGGCCCAGCTCGCGACACCGCAGCGGCCGGACTTCCACCACCTGGTCACCCTCACCGGCGGCACCCTGTGGCACACAGTGGACTTTGCCGACCACGCCCTCGAACCGGGATCCTGGCTCTGGGTTCGCCCCGGCCAGGTCCATCAGTGGGGCGACCTCACCGGCGCCGAGGGAACCCTGATCCTCTTCCGCCCGGACTTCCTCGATGCGGCCACGGCCGACGCCGCCCGCACGCAGGACCCGCACGCCCCGGTGCTGCTCCTCCCCCTGCCCGACCACGCCGAGGCCCTGAGCCTGGCCGCCGAGCACCTCGGCAGCGAGTTCCGCGCACTCGGACACCTGCCCCTGGACGTCCACACCGCGGCCCTGCGTCACCTGCTGGCCGTCCTCGTGCTGCGCCTGACTCATCTCACCGCGCCCGCCGGCCCGCCCGCCCCCGAACCCGACTCCACCTACTTGCGCTTCCGCGACGCCGTCGAACGGGACTTCGCCCGCACGCGCCGCGTGGAGGACTACGCCCAGGCCCTCGGTTATTCGCCCCGCACGCTCTCCCGCGCCACCCTCTCCGTCGCGGGGCTCGGCGCCAAGGAGTTCATCGACCGCCGCGTGATCCTGGAGGCCAAACGCCTGTTGGCCCACGGCGACCAGAGCGCCGCCCGCATCGCCGATCGTCTCGGCTTCCCCAGCGCGACACACTTCAGCAAGTTCTTCCACCGGGGCACCGGACAGACCCCGATCGCCTTCCGCGACATGGCTCGCGGGCACTCCCCGCGCTGAACGGCACGCCAGGGCGCCCGAGGGCGGGCGTGCCGCACGATCATGCTGCCGAGCCCCGGGGGCCGTGCAGATGCGTCATGGCGGAACCGCTCTGCCGAGACCCGCCGATCGGCACGGTTGTGACCGTACTATCGGGTGATCTCGTGGGGGAGGTCGACATGCGTAGACAGCGTCCCGGCACACCGACGCTGGAGGAAGTCGCAGCGCGCGCCGGAGTCGGACGGGGAACCGTCTCCCGGGTCATCAACAACGCGGCAGGAGTGCGGAGTTCGACCCGCATGGCCGTGGAACGCGCCATCACGGAGCTGGGGTACGTACCCAATCTGGCCGCCCGTTCCCTGGCCGGACGGCGTGCCGACGCCGTCGCGCTGGTCATGACGGAACCGGACTGGCGGCAGTTCGGTGAGCCCTTCTTCTCGGCGGTCGTCGGCGCCGTCGGCGACGCGTTGACCGACACCGGCGTGCAACTGCTGCTCACCCTGGTCCGTACGGACGTCGAGCGCCGGCACTTCGTCGAGTACGCGCGCGGCGGACGCGTCGACGGTGTCCTGCTGATGTCCGTGCACGCCGAGGACCCGTTGCCCGACATGCTGTCCGAAGCGGGCCTGCCCACCGTCCTGCTGGGACGCCGCTCCGGCGACGAAGCCGTCACCTATGTCGACGCGGACAACGTCGGCGGGGCCCGCAGCGCGGTCGCCCACCTGGTGCGCACAGGCCGTACGGCCATCGGCACCGTCACCGGGCCACCCGACATGTACGTTGCCCGGAGCCGGTTGCGCGGTTATCGCGAGGGGCTTGAGCGCGCGGGCTTCGAGGTCGTACCGTCCCGGATCGTCGAGGGTGACTTCACGCAGGAGAGCGGGCGCCGCGCGACCGCCGAACTCATCACCCGGGCGCCGGAGGTGGACGCCGTGCTCGCCGCGTCGGACACGATGGCCGCGGGCGCGCTGGAGGCGCTGCGTGCGGCGGGGCGCCGGGTGCCGCAGGACGTCGCCGTGATCGGCTTCGACGACTTCCCGCTGGCCCAGCACACCGAGCCGAGGCTGACGACCGTCCGCCAGCCCATGGAGGAGATGGGCCGCACCATGGTCCAGCTGCTGTTCGACGTCATGCGGGACACCTCCGGCGCATGGCGCCACGTGATCCTCCGTACGGAGCTGGTGGAGCGCGCCTCGACCTGACGGAAAGTTCCGGGAGCGCTCCCAGCGGCCGTTCGGTCGTCTGGATCACCGTTGTTGAACTGGTGGTTTCGAGCCTTCTCCGAGCAGTCCACGCACACAGGGTTGTCAGGGACATGCGCGACTTCTACAGTCCTGTGCCATCAGTGATTTGGGAGCGCTCCCACCCCTGGACCGCCGTGATCACGCTCCCCCGGCCCGGTCATTCGCACTCTCCCCGAGAGGCCCCCATGCGACCGACACCGCGTCAGACCCCCACCCCGCACCGCCTGTTGACCACGCTCATCACGGTTCTCGCCGCACTCGCGGCGCTGTTGGCCGTGACGGCACAGGCCCACGCGGACACCACGATCTGCGAGCAGTACGGATCGGCCACGATCCAGAACCGCTACGTCGTCCAGAACAACCGCTGGGGCACCAGCGCCACCCAGTGCATCAGCGTGAACGACTCCGGTTTCCGGATCACCCAGGCCGACGGTTCGGTACCGACCAACGGAGCCCCGAAGTCGTACCCCTCGCTCTTCAACGGCTGCCACTACACCAGGTGTTCGCCGGGAACCAGCCTCCCGGCGAGGCTCGACACCATCTCGGCGGCCCCCAGCAGCATCTCGTACGGCTACGTCGGCAACGCCACCTACAACGCCTCGTACGACATCTGGCTGGACCCGACGCCCCGCACCGACGGCGTGAACCAGACCGAGATCATGATCTGGTTCAACCGGGTGGGCCAGATCCAACCCATCGGTTCGCCCGTCGGAACGGCCTCCGTGGGTGGCCGCACCTGGGAGGTGTGGAGCGGCGACAACGGCGGCAACGACGTGTTGTCCTTCGTCGCCCCGTCGGCGATGAGCAGCTGGAGCTTCGACGTCATGGACTTCGTCGACCAGGCGGTCGCCCGTGGGCTCGCCCGGTCCGACTGGTACCTGACGAGTGTCCAGGCGGGCTTCGAACCCTGGCAGGGCGGTGCGGGGCTGGCCGTGAACTCCTTCTCCTCCACCGTCTCCACGGGCGGCGGCACACCGGGCGACCCCACTGATCCGGCGGCGTGCTCGGTGTCCTACACCCCCACTGTCTGGTCCGGCGGCTTCACCGCGAACGTGACCGTCGGCAACAACGGCCCGGCTCCGGTCGAGGACTGGCGGCTGGACTTCTCCCTGCCCTCGGGACAGCGGATCACCAGTGCATGGAACGCCACCGTCGCCCCGGACTCGGGAGGTGTGACCGCGCGTCCGCTCGCCCACACCAAGCGGATCGCCGCAGGGGGCAGCCAGTCGTTCGGTTTCCAGGGCACGTACACCGGCGCCTTCGCGCAACCGGGCGGATTCACGCTGAACGGCACGGCCTGCGCCACCGCGTGACGCCCGGCGGCGGCCTCCGCCGTCGTCGGCAAACCGGTCCGGACAGGTCCGGGCACTCGCACTCTTCGGTCAGGAAAGCCAAGGACAGTCAAGGGCAACCCAGGACACTCAAGGACACTCAAGGACAGGGGAATTCATGTCATTACCTGTGTCGCTACGTACGAAACTCGTCTCACTCGGGGCAGTGCTGGCCACCCTCCTGGGCGCCCTCGGCCTCACCCTGCTCGGCCAGGACAAGGCCGAGGCCCACGGCGTGGCCATGATGCCGGGGTCGCGCACCTACCTCTGCCAGTTGGACGCCATCACCGGCACCGGCGCCCTCGACCCGACCAATCCGGCGTGCCGCGCCGCCCTCAACCAGAGCGGCGCCACCGCGCTGTACAACTGGTTCGCCGTGCTGGACTCCAACGCCGGTGGACGCGGATCGGGTTACGTTCCGGACGGCAAGCTGTGCAGCGCCGGCGACCGGTCGCCGTACGACTTCTCCGCCTACAACGCGCCCCGTGCGGACTGGCCGCGCACGCACCTGACGTCCGGGGCCACCATGCGGGTCAAGTACAGCAACTGGGCCGCGCACCCGGGTGACTTCAGGGTCTACGTCTCCAAGCCCGGCTGGTCGCCGACCTCCTCGCTGGGCTGGGGCGATCTGGATCTGGTCCAGACGGTCACCAACCCGTCCCAGCAGGGCTCGGCCGGAACCAACGGCGGCCACTACTACTGGGACCTCAGGCTGCCCTCGGGGCGTTCCGGGAACGCGGTGATCTTCATACAGTGGGTCCGTTCGGACAGCCAGGAGAACTTCTTCTCCTGCTCCGATGTCGTCTTCGACGGCGGCAACGGCGAGGTCACCGGCATCCGTGAGGGCAGCGGTACGCCGACTCCGGAGCCGACGACTCCCGCCCCCGACCCGACGCACACCGGGTCCTGCATGGCCGTCTACGAGGTGGTCAACTCCTGGAACGGTGGCTTCCAGGGTTCCGTCCAGGTCATGAACCACGGGACGCAGCCGCTCAACGGCTGGGCGGTCCGGTGGAAGCCCGGCACCGGCACGAAGATCAACAGTGTGTGGAACGGCTCGCTGAGCACGGCCTCGGACGGCACGGTCACGGTCCGCAACGCCGACCACAACCGCACCGTGGCTGCCGACGGCAGCACCACGCTGGGCTTCACGGCCACCTCGACGGGCAACGACCTCCCCGCCGGCAGCATCGTCTGCGTGGACCCGTAAGGCACGGGCCGGCGCGGGACACCACGCACGAGGTCGCGCCCGCATACGGGCCGTGGCGTGCTGTCCCGGGCCGGCACCGCAGCGCCCGAAGACGATGGAGGCTGCCAGGAAGGTACCGGGAGGGTGTTGACTTTCGTCTTTCGCAGCGGCGACGAGAGGCGGATGCGGACGCGGGGGGCCGCATGTCTATCGTCACCAGGTGGACACAGCACAGACCCCTGACGCCGGCCCGTCCCTGCGTTCCCGGCTCCTCGCGGCCTCTCCGTGGTCGCGCAGACGGGTCGCCGGAGAGGCCGTGCTCGCCCTCACACTCGCCACGGCCGCGTGGATCTTCGACGGGAACCCCGGTTTCGGGGCGCGCTCCGCCGCGTGGGCGCTGACGGCGGCCGTCCTGTCGCTGGTACGGCGCTCCCTGCCGTCGACGGTGCTCGTCCTCTCCTCGGCCCTGGCCGGGGTCCTGGCCGGGGCGACGCCCCTGCTGATGTGCGCGAGCTGGTCGGCGGGCAGCCGCATCGTACGTCTTTGGCGGGCCCTGGCCACGTATGCCGCCGGACTCGTCCTGCACCTCGCCTTTTCCGCCCGTACGGCGGCCGGCGAGGAGGTCACGCTGTCACCGCTGACGACGGCACTGCTGTCGACGAGCGCCTTCGTGGCCCTCGCGGTGCTTCCTGGCCTCGCCTCCCGCTACCGGGCCCAGCGTCACGCGCTCCTGGCCGCCCTGCGCCGGCACAACGCCCAACTCGTCCGCGAGCAGGCGATGGTGGCGCGTGAGGCCCGGCTGCTCGAACGGCAGCGCATCGCCCAGGACATGCACGACAGCCTGGGCCACCAGCTCGCTCTGATCGCGGTACACACCGGTGCCCTGGAAGTCGATCCGGAGCTGGGCGACCGGCAGCGGGAGGGGGTCGGCATCCTGCGGGAGGCCTCCCGGTCGGCCATGCGCGAACTGCGCGAGGCGGTGGGCATCCTGCGCGATGACGCCGAAGTGTCGGGCGACCGGGGCCCGGACCCCTCGGACACGCACCCGACGACCCGGGTGGCAGCCGCCGTCGACGGTCTCGTGGAGTCGTCGCGGGCCGCCGGCGCCGATGTCGCCCTGCACCGCTCGGGCGGCGTACGCCCCCTCGCGCCCGCCGCCGAGCACGCCGCCTACCGCCTGGTCCAGGAGGGACTCACCAACGCGCACAAGCACGCGCCGGGCGCGTCCATCGCCGTGGCGCTGCGCTACGAACCGGACAGCCTGGTGGTGGAGGTGGCCAACGGGCCGGTGTCGGCGGCGGTGCCCACGCCGGCTGCCGTCAGCGGCGGCCACGGCCTCCCGGGCCTGCGGGAGCGGGCCCGGCTGGTGGGCGGCATGGTGCACACGGGCGCCACCTCCGACGGGGGCTTCCGACTGGCCGGTGTACTGCCCTACAGCGGTGGGGAGACGGCGTCCGGCGCGCGGGCCGCGACCTCCGTCGACGGCGCCGACGACTTTCGGGGGCAGCCGCGCGGGAGTGCCGGGAACGACGATGAGGCGATCATCGACCGTTCCGTTCAGCAAGGGGAGCTCACCGCCATCATGAGCAGCAAGAAGAACGTCGCCCTCGGTTGCGCCGTCACCGCCGTCGCCCTGATCGTGGGGGTCATCGCCATCGGGGCGTGGGGACTGACGGCCCTGTGGGACGAGTTCGAGAGCGGCACGATATCGGCCGACACATACGAGTCCGTGAAAGTCGGAGACACCGAGAAGAACGTGAAATCCCGCCTGCCCGGGGGCAGTTCAGTGCTCACCGACGGCCAGGAAAAGCAGGGTCCGCCGCTGCCCGAGGGCGCGACGTGCAGCCACTACCTCGACGCCGAGGACGACCTCGTCTACCGGTTCTGCTTCCGCGACGGGAAACTGGTGCGGAAGGAAACCTTCAAGGACGAGATCTGACCGGCGCCACTCGGCCCTCCTCCGGCCGGATCGGGCATGATGACAGGGCTCCACCACCCCTTCCTCACACCGACACCGCGCAGGAGGCCGCGTGATCCGGGTCCTCGTCGCCGACGACGAACCGCTCATCAGGGCCGGCATCAGGATGATCCTCACCTCGGCCGACGACATCCAGGTGGTCGCCGAGGCCCGCGACGGCCGGGAGGCGGTGGACATCGCGCGGAGCACCGCGCTCGACGTGGCCCTGCTGGACATCCAGATGCCGGTGCTGGACGGGCTGACCGCGCTGGCCGAACTCGGCCGGGCGGCACCGCACGTGCGCGCGCTGATCCTCACGACCTTCGGTGAGCGCGACAACGTCCTGCGGGCACTGAGCCACGGCGGCGCCGGTTTCCTGCTGAAGGACTCCGCTCCCCAGGAGTTGATCCACGCAGTCCGCGCGGCCGCGACCGGTAACGCCTACCTCTCCCCCGCGGCCGCCCGCCACGTCGTGGACTCCCTCGCCTCACCCGGTGCCGCCGCGCGCGGCGAACAGGCCCGCCGCCGTCTGGCCGGGCTGACGGCGCGGGAGCGGGAGGTGCTGGCGCTGCTGGGCGAGGGTCTTTCCAACGCGGACATGGGGGTGCGTCTGCACATGAGCGAGGCGACGGTGAAGACGTACGTCAGCCGTATTCTGACCAAGCTGGACTGTAAGAACCGGGTCCAGGCCGCGCTCCTGTCCCGCGACGCGGGCCTGGAGGCGGACCGGGGCTGATCCGCGCACGGCGTCGCGCATGTCCCGGCTGCGCCGGAGCGCATTACGCCGGCACTCAGACGTTCTTCGGCGCGAAGTAGAGCGGCGTGCGCGCCACCGCGGCCTGGCTCATTTCGGTCTGTCGGACCGAGGCCATGTCCGGCCGGTTCGCGAGAGGGCAGTACGTCGTCGAGCCGTGGGACGACCCTGCCACGTCCGACGCGTACACCAGGTGTTTGCCGTTGTGGATCACGGTGACGAGGTCCTTCACCGCTTCCCGCATGTTTCGCGGTCGAGAGCGAAACATTTGAGGAACCCGGCACCGAGCGCCACATGACCTTACCCGGCAAATGACCGATTCACGTCACACATCACATCCAGACACGGAAGCGACCGGCACGCTCCTGGCCCGACCTCGCCATGAAGAATCAAGCCGGACCGAGCCGATGGATCGCCGGACCGGCGTCCGCGGCGGCGGACCCAAGGATTCAGCACCCGACTCACCGATCCCGAAACTTTCGAACCAAAAGCAGAAACTTTTTGTGTGACGAGCCTTGACGGTACATCACCAAGGCCTCAATGATTCCTGACTGAGAAAGCGACCACACCACAGCTCAGCATCTCGGGCCGCGTTGATGTTGAGCACCCCCTACTGCACGGCAGAGACATGTGACGCCGCACGGGAATCTCCAGTACGAACTCGTCGGAGTGCCCCCGCGGTCAACCCGGGCATCACCTCGTCCCACGACCGCGGTATCCACCGAGTCCGTGCCGCCCGTGCTGTCCCTGCCACCCCGGCCGTCCGGGCTGTTTCCGGGCTGTCCGGTCCGTCAGGGCTGTCCTGGGCAGCCATGACAGCGCCCCACCCGTCCGTCCGCCGGACGAGAGCGGCCCATGTCGTTCCACCGCGCTTCGGTACGTCCGCGTCTTCTACCTTGGAGGCACAACCATGGGCCCACACGCCCTCTTGAGACCCGCTGCCCGCCGAAGGATCCGCAACCTGCTGCTGGCGTTCGTCCTCGGTGTCCTCGGTGCGGCCACCACACTGGTCGCGTCACCGACCGCACACGCCGCCGAGAGCACGCTCGGCGCTGCGGCAGCGCAGAGCGGTCGCTACTTCGGCACCGCCATCGCCTCGGGCAAGCTGGGCGACTCGACGTACACGTCGATCGCGGGCCGTGAGTTCAACTCGGTGACGGCCGAGAACGAGATGAAGATCGACGCCACCGAGCCTCAGCGCGGTCAGTTCAATTTCACCTCCGCCGATCGCGTCTACAACTGGGCGGTGCAGAACGGCAAACAGGTGCGCGGCCACACCCTGGCCTGGTACTCCCAGCAGCCCGGCTGGATGCAGAGCCTCAGCGGCAGCACGCTGCGTCAGGCCATGATCGACCACATCAACGGCGTGATGGCCCACTACAAGGGCAAGATCGCCCAGTGGGACGTCGTGAACGAGGCTTTCGCCGACGGCAGTTCGGGAGCCCGGCGGGACTCCAACCTGCAACGCACCGGCAACGACTGGATCGAGGTCGCCTTCCGCACCGCGCGGGCCGCCGACCCGGCCGCCAAGCTCTGCTACAACGACTACAACGTCGAGGACTGGACCTGGGCCAAGACCCAGGCCATGTACAACATGGTCCGGGACTTCAAGCAACGGGGCGTACCGATCGACTGCGTCGGTTTCCAGTCGCACTTCAACAGCGGCAGCCCCTACAACAGCAACTTCCGCACCACCCTGCAGAACTTCGCCGCCCTCGGCGTCGACGTGGCCATCACCGAACTCGACATCCAGGGTGCGCCGGCTTCGACCTACGCCAACGTGACCAACGACTGCCTGGCCGTCCCGCGCTGCCTCGGGATCACCGTCTGGGGCGTACGCGACAGCGACTCATGGCGCTCGGAGCAGACGCCGCTGCTGTTCAACGGTGACGGCAGCAAGAAGGCCGCGTACACCGCCGTCCTCAACGCGCTCAACGGCGGCTCCACCA
This sequence comes from Streptomyces ortus, assembly GCF_026341275.1. Classification (NCBI taxonomy): domain Bacteria; kingdom Bacillati; phylum Actinomycetota; class Actinomycetes; order Kitasatosporales; family Streptomycetaceae; genus Streptomyces; species Streptomyces ortus. Next base: position 8,453,342 of record NZ_JAIFZO010000002.1, on the reverse strand, counting down.
CTCCCCCGGCGGACTCCGGGCAGATCAAGGGCACCGGTTCGGGCCGCTGCCTGGACGTGCCCGGAAGCGGCGCCGCGGACGGCACCCAGCTCCAGCTGTGGGACTGCCACAGCGGCACCAACCAGCAGTGGACATACACCGACGCCGGCGAGATCAGAAGCTACGACAACAGGTGTCTGGACGCCGCCGGCACCGGCACCGGCTCCAAGGTGCAGATCTACAGCTGCTGGGGCGGTGACAACCAGAAATGGCGTCTCAACTCCGACGGATCCATCGTCGGCGTCCAGTCCGGCCTCTGCCTCGACGCCGCCGGGAACGGCACCGCCAACGGCACGCTGGTCCAGCTCTACACCTGCTCGAACGGCAGCAACCAGCGCTGGACCCGCACCTGAGGGAACCGTCACGGAACGAAGGCTGAATCGATGACAGCTCATGACGGGGTCTCTCCCGACCCTCAGGGAAGACACCGTCGGTGACCTCGGGCCGCCGTCATGGCGGCGGCCCGAGGACGTGGCGACGCGAGCGACTCTTCGTCGCTCACTCCGTCAAGTGCACCCCGTGCGGCATCTGTTCGATGATCGCGTAGTTCTGGTCAAGGGGTTCTCCCGGGGTGGAGGATGGACGCCATGACCGACGAAGGCACCTCCATCGACGCCACCAAACCCAGCATCGCCCGCGTCTACGACTACCTGCTGGGGGGCAAGGACAATTACGCCGTGGACCGGAAGGTCGGCGACGTGTTCAAGCGCGACCTTCCGGGCTCAGTGGCGATCGCCTTCGCCAATCGCGCGGCGCTGACCCGAGCGGTCGCGGACATCGCAAGAAACACCGACATACGGCAGTTCATCGATCTCGGCAGCGGTCTGCCGACTGCCGACAACGTCCATCAGGTGGCACAGCGGTATGCCCCGTCGTCCCGCGTCGTGTACGTCGATCACGATCCTCAGGTACTCGTCCATGGACGTGCGTTGCTGGAGGCCGACGAGCGCACCCGCGTCGTCGCTGCCGACATCCGCACTCCCGAGGTCATCCATGACCATCCGGACACCCGCGAACTGATCGACTTCGACCGTCCGGTCGCGGTCATGTTCAGCGCCATCCTGCATCACGTCAACGACGACGAGGACCCCGCCGGGATCGTCCGCTACTGGCAGGAGCGCGTGTCTGCCGGAAGCCACTTCTTCATCAGCCATTTCCGCTCCGGCGACAACCCGCAGACCACCGAGGCCGAACGCGTGCTCCAGAAAACCTTCGGTCGTGGCCGATGGCGCACGGACGAAGAGATCCAGCACCTTCTGGATGGCCTCGAACTCCTCCCCCCAGGCATTGTTCCGGCTTCCCATTGGCGTCCGGAAGTCACCGAGAACCAGTTCAGCGAGAACGGCGAACGAGAGCTCACCGTCTGGGAACACCTCATTGCCGCAGGACTCGCCCGTAAGACCTGATGGCCTGGATGCACGGGCCCAGCGGGCTCTGTGGTCGCTGGAAGCCGACCTCAGACCAGGGCCTGCAGAATGAGCGCGGTCGCTGTGGTCAGCACGGCGGCCGGCAGCATCACTGCCCGCACGCGGTCGAGGGAGCGCTCGACGACGGGCGCCAGACGTGGTTGCCGCAGGGCCGTCCGGGACGTGTCCGTGGTCGTCTCGGTCTCGCAAACCGTCATGTGCGTGTTGGACACGGCCGGGCCCGTCAGATCCGCTCTCTTTTCACTCATCTGTCCCAGGTGTCCCGACGAGGATGTCCGTAACTTCCAGTCGCCGGTATGAGTTCGTTCCGCTACCTGAGCGTTATCGGAGTCAGGAGCGCGGCCCGCAGGGGCCGCCAGGCGGAGACGCCTGCAACGGAACCTGTCGGTGTACGCAGGCCCGTCCTACGCCATGCTCACTTGCGCGTCCAGGCACGGATCTCCGCGGCAGCGCTGCGTACGTCGAGGGCATCGCGGTCAATGCGTTCGGCGAGGTCGGCGGCTGCCTTGGCGCTGACGGTGACGAACAGACCCGAAGCGCTGAGATAGGAGGCGGCGACCACGGCGGCGAACAGCTTGTTACGCGCCTCCAGGGCGGGCACACGCACCAGTTGATGCATGAGGGCCGCAGCCCGGTGGTGCGGTTCGGCATAGACGTAGACGTCCATGACCTTGTCGGCGTGCCGGGCGACGGCGGCCTGGAGGCTGCCGAAGTCGGTGACCTCCGGATCGTCGGGCAGGGCTCGGTGAGCGAGATCGAGGAGCCAGGCCCGGTCGATGTGGACGATCACGCGGCCTGGCCGTTCCTGTGCGCGGGGGCGGCTCCCTGGGCGTCGGTGCCGAACCGGTCGTCGAAGTGGTCGGCCCACTCGCCGGCGAAATGGTCGGCGGCGGTCAGAAACCGGTGGCGCAGGTCGTTGGCCTCGTCGGCAAGGAGCTGACGGGCGTACTCGTTGATTTCCATGCCGACTGCGGCCGCGCGTTCCTCGATGCCCGCGTATACGGATTCGTCGACGCGCACGTTGATCTGCTTCTTCGCCATACGAGCAGTGTAGCAAGCTGTACAAGCTGCTACAGCTGAATCTCGGCGGGCATCGCGGATGCCTGCACGAACGCGGTGATCTACCTGCGGGCACAGCGCGTGGCGGGCCCGCTCAAGGCGCTGCGCGAGACCGGTCCCGACTACGTCCTGCTCGACGGACCTCACGACGGAACTCATGACGGAACTCTCGCCGAGCGCGACCGGCCAACGACGGTCGGGCACGGCGGGCCGGCCGGGCGCAGCAGTCCGGCCGAAGCGTCCAAGGCTTTTCCCGCGACTGGCCTTTTGGATCTCGACCGGACGAATGGGTGAACAGGTGGCTCACCCAGTTCCATTCACATCTGCGCCCCCAGCGCACGCCGGAGCCGTTCGATCCGTTGCATGATCCCGTCTTTTCTGCTCGGTCGCATATTTCCAGGAAGAGCAACGGCTTGAAAACAGCGGAACATGATTCGTGCAGGCGCTCGAATGCGTGGGGCCACTGTGAAAAATGACGATTACCCGGTTCAGCGGGACTCTCCGTGCGGGTCCGAGGTGAACGAGCGCACGGTTTCACCTCCACTCCCCCGGCCCATTTCGGCGCCTTTTCGCCATCGACGCTGATTGACTTCTGTTTCACCGTATCGGACTATCGGAAAATAGAGGTCCCTAGCGGCCTCTGCGCCGGAATAAAATTGTCCGGCCGCCGGCTTCCGCCACTCCACTTCTGCGAAGTATGGGCTCCTGTCGGCGCCCAGAGAGGACAATCATGGCCCGAAAGTCTGTTTTCGACGACATGATCAAACGTTCGACCCGGTTCAACAAGGATTCAGGGAAGGCATTCCGCAAGGGTTTGAAATCTTCCCGTAAGAAAGGGAAAGGGAAGAAGCGCGCGAAGCGGAATGAGCGGCACATCGAAGCACTGGCGGGGCAGCTACAGGAGATCACCCAGCAGCTCGCGGTGCTGACAGCCGTACGAGAAGAGCGTGACCGCGGCGCGGTCCAGCACAAGGCGTGAACGCACTGCCGTCGGGGCGCAAGGGCCGGGCCGGGCGCACGCTGCGGATCGTGTCCCGGTCCGCAGCGTCCGAGATCGGCCGTACGGTTCGTTCCCGGAGCCGGCGGGACACGGACGCCGAGATCCTCGACGGGCGGGAGCGCAGGGCCCGCGAGCTACGCGCGACGCTGGAGCGCCTCGGCCCGCTGTATGTGAAGGTCGGCCAGATCCTCGCGACACGACCGGATCTGGTTCCCCAGTACGTCATGGACGAGCTGGAGGAACTCAACGACCGGGCGAACGTCGAACCCTTCAGCAGCTACGAGAGGGTGCTGTGCGAGGAACTGGGGGACGATTGGCGATCGCGTTTCCGTGAAGTGCACACGCAGGAACCTTTGGGAGCCGCGTCGCTGGCACAGGTGTACAAGGCGGTGACCGCCGACGGGCGGCCGTGTGTGCTGAAGATCCAGCGTCCAGGCAGCAGCCAGGCAGTGCTCGGCGACATGAAGGTGCTGCGGACGGTGGCACGGCTCCTGGCGCGGGCCGCACCCCGTTTCAGCGAGGTCGTGGACGTCAAAGCCATGCTGGAGCTGCTCTTCGTGGTGATGGAGGACGAGCTCGACTTCACGCGCGAAGCGAAGAACATGAAGGATGCGCGGAAAGTGGCGAAGGGGTACTCACGCATTCGGGTCCCCCGGGTGATCGAGGCCACGCCGAGGGTGCTGGTGCAGACGTTCGCCGAAGGTGTTCCCATCAACCGGGTCAAGCCTGACTCCTTCAGCAGGCGACAGCGCAAGAAGATCGCGAACCAGATGATCTCCTACATGTTCCGCAGCTACTTCGTGGAGCGCACTTTCCATGCGGACCTGCATCCGGGGAACATCATCATCAGTCCGGACGGGAAGGCCCATCTCATCGACTGGGGCATGCTCGGCAAGATGGACCGGGACACCAGCGTCTCGATGCTGGGGGTCTTCCTGTCACTGGCACAGAACGACGGCGTTGCCATGGGGCGCAACTGGGTGCAGCTCGGGACCGCCACTCCGTGGAGTAACGTCTCTGCGTTCATCGGGGACATGTCACGGGTCGTGCCCCGGTGGGCGGACGCGTCGCTCACGGAGCTGAACTACGGAGTGGCGCTGATGACGTTGATGAAGCACTCCTCCGCCCACGGCATCCAGATCACGCCGCTCGTCTCCGTGATGGGGAAGTCCGTAGCGAACCTGGAGGGCTCTTTGCGCTGCATCCACCCGAAGCTCAAATTCGCCGCCGCCCTGCGGGACACCCTGCCGGACATCATGCGGGACGTCGTCCTGGACAGTCTCAGCACAGAACAGGGCGCCCAGCTCACGCTGAGCGGGCTCAAGGCGTTGAGCAACCTGCCCGGGCAGTTCCAGGCCACGGCCAAGGACATGGCGGACCGTCAGGTCGGACTGCAGGTCCGTACCAACCTGGGAGACCCCATCAAGGCCGGCAGCCGGCATCGTCTCGCCGGCGGCGAGCACATTCGGCGCACGGCTCTCAGCGCGATCGCCGCCCTCGCAACCCGGAAGCGGTACCGGTAGGGCGGAACCTTCCTCACTCATCGGGCCGACCGCAGGCCCGGGACCGCGGCCGGCCGTGCGGCATCAGCCCCCTGCGCGCGGACCCCCCGCTGAGGACTTCGAGCCCTCCCGGTCGTGCTGGAAGGCGCAGCTCGTCGGCAGGGCCCGGGGACGACGTACAGCGCGTGAACGGTGGCGTGGCTGCGATACCCCCCGGATGCCGGGGCCGCGCCATGCAGGGAGCGCTCGCTCCGGCCCGCTCCGCCCTGCCTCGCGGTGCGCCCGGCACCTGCCTCCGCACGGTTTCCCCCCACGGCCGCGAGCCGTCGCGACGATGCAAGGACAAGCCCCTTTGCCTCTACGGCCCGCGGCAAGCAACTGGTGAGAGATGATGCATGTGAAACGACCAAATACTCAGCTTTCGCAGTACCTGGCCGAAGCCGGGTGGTCCTGCGCGGAGCTGGCCCGGCACGTCAACGAACTGGGCCGAGAGCAAGGGACAACCCTCAGCTACGACCGCACGACGGTGGCTCACTGGCTGCGCGGTTCCCGGCCCAGGCCGCCGGTGCCGCTGCTCGTGGCGCAGGCTCTCAGCCGGCGGATCGGCCGCCTCATACATGCCGCGGACACCGGGCTCCTGCCGGACGAAGGGCACGAGACGGTACCGGACGGGCCGGTCCCCACTGTCGTCGAGCCGGTAGAGCTTCTTCTGGAACTCTGCAGGACGGAAACGGACCCGGCCCGCCGGGCAGGTCTGGCACGGGCTCCGTACCACCTGCTGGACCCGTCGCCATTGCGCTGGCCCCGCGGGGTCGCGCCGGACGGTCTCAGGATTCGTGAACCGTCGGCCCTACGATCTGCGAACCAGTCGGACGCGGAGATGCTGGAGAGGGTCTGGTCGATGTTCTCCGACCTTGTCGAGCGCTACGGTGCCGGACGGCTCACCCCGGTCCTGACGGCCTACCTGGAGGAGAACGCGGTGCGGTGTCTCACCGAGACCGTGCCCCCGGAACTGGCGTGCCGGCTGCGGTCCGAGACCGCACATCTCACAGCCCTGGTCGCGGAGATGCACCTCGACATGCGACGGCAGGGAGTCGCGCAGCTCTACCACCACATCACGCTGTCGCTGGCCAGGTCCGCCGACGACCGCACGGCCTACGCGGTCGTCCTGTGCCGCATGGCCCGCCAAGCGCTCGAACTGCGCCACCTTGAGCACGGGTTGCGGTTCGCCGAGGGCGCCGTGGAGGCGGCCGGCACAGGTGTCCCTCTGCCGGTGCGGGCTCTGGTGCTGTCAGAGCGCGCGGTGGCCCGTGCCGCGAACGGGGACCGAACGGGGGTAGCGGCGGACATGCGCGGGGCGCAGAGCTGCGTCCTCGGGTCCGATCAGGGACACCGGCTCGTCCCGAATCCGTCCGCGCTGCTGCATCAGCAGCGCTCCCGTATGCACGAAGCGCTCGGGCACCGGTCCTGCGCCATCAGCTCACTGCAGTCGTGCCTGCGGGTGCGGGACGACAAGGGCTCCCGCAGCTATGTCCTGCTCCAGGCGGAACTGGCTCGCCTCTGTCTGCGAATCGGTCACGTCGAACAGGCCTGCTCCTACGCGGAAGCGGTCGTCGACAGGTGCGACCAGTTCGCGTCGGTCAGCGTGCAGCATTCCCTGTCCCGACTGCGGAAACAGCTTCGAGGTCTCAGCCGTCACTCGTCCGCTCTGGCGGTGTCCCGCCGCATCGATGCGGCCTCTCTCGTGTGAATCCGCCGGATTTATCGGTTCGGTTCAACGCGTTCACACTCCCGTGGTGCCGATCCCTTCCCCGTGCACGGAAAGGGGTGATTCATTTTGAGTATTGCCCGGAAGGCTCAGTGCGAGGCCATGCCGGATGAAACTTCCGACAGTGAGGAAGCGACCGTGAATGTGGCCGTTATTTCAGGCATGGGGGTATGTCTCCCCCGAAGGATCGTGAGCAATGATGAAATAGCGCCGCCTCTCGATGTCTCGGACGAATGGATCCGGACCCGGACCGGCATAGCCCGGCGCCACCGTATCGAGGCAGGGACCAGCACGTCCGACCTTGCCGCTGCGGCCGGCCGCGCCGCCCTGGAATCGGCCGGTGTCGGCACCGCCGATATGGTGCTGTTGGCCACCAGCACACCCGACCGGAAGTGTCCCTCCACCGCTCCCGAGGTCGCGTGGCGACTGGGACTTGGCGAGGCCCCTGCCCTTGACGTCAACGCGGCCTGTTCCGGGTTCATCTACGCGCTGGCCCTGGCCTCGTCCCACATCCGGTCCGGTGCCCATGCCAGCGTCCTGGTGATCGGCGCCGACTGCTACTCGACCATCGTGGACCCCGCGGACCGCAGCACAGCGGTGCTTTTCGGGGACGGGGCCGGCGCGATGGTCGTACGCGCCGGGGAGGAGGGCGAGCCCGGCTCGCTCCTGGCGACGACCCTGGGCAGCGACGGAAGCGGCGGGGACTTCGCGGCGGTGGCGGCGGGAGGCTCACGCCTGCCGCACGGCGCGCGGTACGAGGCGGCCGGTGCGCATCACCTCGCACTGAACGGACGCCAGATATACCTCCAGGCGATCCGCCGGATGAGCGCCGCCACGAAGAGCGTCGTCGCCGCGGCGGGCTGGGCCGTCGACGATCTGGAGGCTCTCGTCGCCCACCAGGCCAACCAGCGCATCCTCGACGCCGTCGGCAAACGCTTGGGCCTGTCGCCCGGACGCCTGGTGGGCAACATCGAGGACGTGGGGAACACCGCGGCGGCCTCCGTTCCCCTGGCCATGGCCGACGCGGCCGAGCGCAAGTGCGTGCCGGTCGGCGGCCGCACCGCACTCACCGCCTTCGGCGCGGGGCTCACCTGGGGCGCGGTCGCCGCCACCTGGCCCGCGGCGACCCCCGTGACGTCGCCCGCCGAAACCCGGGCCTGACCGCCGCGCGAACACAACACACTGCGCCGAACCCCCTGACGAAAGGACATGCCATGACGAACGTGGACATGCGGATCTCCGACATCCTCACCGGGAAGCTCGACGTCGACCCCGCCGACGTGACCCCGGGGGCCAGCTTCGACGACCTGGGACTGGACTCCCTGGCCATCGTCGAGTTCACCGAGATTCTCCAGGAGACGTTCGAGGTCGCCTTCACGGACGACGACGTCTCCGAGGTGGACTCACTGGCGGACGTCAGCACCCTGCTGCGCCGCCGCGGAGTGGATGTCTGACACGCAGGCGGTCCGCTCGGGTGGCGGCGCGGACACCGTCTGTGCGGCCCAAAGGACACCGTCTGTGCGGCCCAAAGGACACCGTCTGTGCGGCCCAAACGGAAGGAGAATACGGTGGAAAGGTTCACCGGGAAAATCGCACTCATCACCGGCGGGTCCTCCGGCATCGGGGCCGCGTGCGTGCGGCAATTCACCGAGGAGGGCGCAACGGTCGTCCTTGTCGACCGCGACACCGACGGCGCCCGGACGGTCGCCAAGACCGCCCCCGGACGCATCCACGTCGTCGAGGGCGACGTCACACACTCAAAGACCTGGCACACGGTCGGCGGCCTGCTGCACCGACTGGGCGGACTGGACATCGCCGTCAACAACGCCGGCGTGCTCGGTGAACTCGCCCCCCTGCACGCCCTGACAGCAGACTCCTTCCGGCACGTCGTCGATGTGAACCTCTACGGCGTCGTGCACGCGATGCGCTGCGAGATCCCGGTGATGACCGGGTCCGGCGGAGGAGTCATCATCAACATGGCCTCGGTGGGCGCCGTATCGGGCTTCGCCGGAGCCTCCCCCTACTGCGCGGCCAAGCACGCCGTGCTGGGCCTCACCCGCAGCACCGCTCTGGAGTACGCCGAAGCAGGCATACGCGTGGTCGCCGTCGCCCCGGGACTCATCGACACCGCCGTCGCGGACGGCCTGCCCGCCGAGCAGCGCGAGGCACTGCTGCGGCAACTCGCCGACGCCCAGGCCATGAAGCGCGCGGGGCGCCCCGAGGACGTGGCGGCCCTCACCTGCTTCCTCGCTTCGCCCGCCGCCTCGTTCATCACCGGCTCCCTGTATCCCGTCGACGCCGGCTATCTGGCTCGCTGAGACAGAAGAGGAACACCATGGACCAGCTCGCTGAAGCCGCCCTCGCCGGAGCGTGTGCCGACGACCTGCTCGGCACGGACGTCCCCGGTCACTACACCGCAGCACACCTGCGCGTCGACGACGTGGACCTGTTCGGACCGGGCCAGGACAGGGACGTGCGCAGAACACTCCACGTCGACCAGGTGCCCATGCCCGACCTGGCTCCCGATGAGGCGCTGGTCGCGGTGATGGCGAGCTCCATCAACTACAACACCGTGTGGTCCGCGATGTTCGAGCCGCTGCCCACTTTCGGCTTCCTGCAGCGGTACGGCAAACGGGACCGCTTCACCCGTCGTCACGACCAGCCGTTCCACGTCGTCGGCTCCGACGGTGCCGGGGTGGTGGTCCGCACCGGGGAAGGTGTCAGCCGGTGGACGGTCGGCGACCACGTGATCATCTCGCCCGTCCAGGTCGACGACCACGAACCCATGACCCACGCGGACAGCATGATCAGCGACGGGCAACGGGCTTGGGGCTACGAGACGAACTTCGGCGGACTGGCCCACTACGCCGTGGTCAAAGCCAGCCAGCTCCTCGCCAAACCGGGACACCTCACCTGGGAGGAGTCGGCCACCACGATGCTCACCGCGGCCACCGCCTACCGCATGCTGATCGGCAGCAAGGGAGCCCGCATCAAGCTCGGGGACCTCGTCCTGATCTGGGGAGCCACCGGCGGACTGGGCGCGTTCGCCGTACAACTGGTCCGCAGCGCCGGCGGTATCCCGATCGGCGTGGTGGGCACCGAGGCAAAGGTGAAACCCGCGAGGGACCTGGGCTGCGAACTGGTCGTCGACCGGGAGTCCATCGGCCTGACGGGCGCCGGCGACCCGTCGGCCGTCCAGGAACAGGGCAAACGGCTGGGCCGGGAGATCCGAAAGGCACTGGGCGAGGACCCGCACGTCGCCTTCGACTATGTCGGCAAGCAGACATTCGGCATATCCGTACTGGCCGTCCGCAGGGGCGGGACCGTCATCACCTGTGGTTCCAGCACCGGTTACGACCACCACTACGACAACCGCTATCTGTGGATGAACTCCAAGCGCATCATCGGCAGCCATGGCGCCAATCTCCAGGAACACGCCGAATGCAAGCGCCTGTTCGACCTCGGCGCCATCGTCCCGGTCCTCTCCCGGGTCTATCCCCTCACCGCGGTGGGTGACGCGGCACGGCTCGTGCAACGCAACGAGCACACCGGAAAGATCGGAGTGCTGTGCCTGTCGCCACAAGAAGGGCTCGGCGTGACCGACCAGGCTCTGCGGAACAGGATCGGGCCCGCCCGCCTGAACCCCCTGCGCTCCACCGACGCCTTCGGCGGGCCGCACGGGCACACTGAGGGGGTGTAGGGCGATGGCCACCAGCATCCTGGGGACGGGATCCTACGTTCCGCAGCACATCGTGGACAACACTGCCCTCGCGGCCCGGGTGGGCACGACGAAGTCGTGGATCAGTCAACGTACGCGCATCCTGGAACGGCGCTACGCCGCACCGGGTGAGGCCACCTCCGACCTCGCCCTGCACGCGGCACGGCGGGCCCTCGCACAGGCACACCTCGCCGCGGAACGGCTCGACTACCTCATCCTGGCCACGTCGACCCCTGACTCCCCGCAGCCCCCGACCTCCTGCCGCATACAGCAGCGCATCGGGGCGACGGCCGCAGCCTGCTTCGACATCAACGTCGCCTGCAGCGGCTTCGTCCACGGCCTGGCCCTCGCGATGAGCCTGGCCGCCCGGTCACCCGGCGCCCGCACCCTCGTGGTCGCCGCCGACGTCTGCTCCCGCGTACTGGACTTCGACGACCGGCGTACGGCGGTGCTCATGGGGGACGGGGCCGGAGCCGCGGTCACGGGCCCGGCTGATGACGAAGGTGGCGGTCTGCTGGACTTCGCCCTGGCCAGCCAAGGCACGGCCTCCCACCTCATCAGGGTGGACGCCGGCGGCAGCCGCATCCCCGCCTCTCACCACACGGTGCGGGAAGGCGGTCACTTCCTCCGTATGGAGGGGCGCACGGTAGCGAACTTCCTGCTGCGCGAATTCCCTACCTTCCTCGACCGTTTCCTCGAACACGCAGAGGTGTCCGTCGACCAGATCGACCACTTCGTCCCGCACCAGCCCAACGGCGTCCTGCTCGACCGGCTCGTTCAGCACGCCGGCCTCGCCGACGCGCACACCCACCGCACGGTGCGGCAGTACGGCAACACCGGCGCGGCATCGGTGCCTCTGACACTGGACTCGGCCCACCGGGCCGGACTCATCAAGGCGGGAGACCTGGTGCTGCTCGCCGGTTTCGGCAGCGGAATGTCGATGAGCGCGGTCCTACTGCGCTGGACGGGAGCACAGCCATGAGGCACACCGATCCCGCCCCGGTCCTCCGTGTCGGGGTTGTGGGCTGCGGGATCATGGGAGCGGGCATCGCGGAAGTGTGTGCGCGACGCGACCTGGACGTCCTCGTCGCTGTCACGTCCACGGACTCCGAACGCCGCGGCAGGCGCCGCCTCCAGGCTTCCCTCGATCGCGCCGTCGCCTCGGGAAAGCTCTCCGTCACCGAACGGGACGGCGTCCTGGAGAACATCACGTTCACCACGGACCTCGGCCGGTTGCGGACGCGTCAGTTCACCGTCGAGGCCATCACCGAGGACGAAAAGCACAAGCACGCGGTCCTGCGGGAACTCGACCGCGCGCTGCCCGACCCGTCCGCACTCCTGGCGTCCACCACCTCGTCCCTGTCCCTCGGCCGGCTCTGCGACGCCGTCACGCGCAAGGGCCGGTTCCTGGGCACCCACTTCTTCAGTCCCGCCCAGTCCACCCCCCTCGTGGAACTGATCGGCACACCGTTCACGGACGGCGCCGCCCTGGACCGGGCCGAGCTCTTCCTCACCAAGACCCTCGGCAAGGAGGTCATCCGGGCCGGGGACCGTAGCGGATTCGTCGTCAACAGGCTCCTCGTCCCCTACCTGGTGTCCGCCGTCCGCATGCTCGAATCGGGCTTCGCCGGAGCCGAGGACATCGACCGCGCCATGGTCCTGGGTTGTGCCCACCCGGTGGGGCCGCTGAAACTGGCCGACCACATCGGCCTTGACACGGTCGCGTCTGCGGCGCTGTCCCTGTTCACCGCCTTTGCCGAACCCCAGTACGAACCCCCCGCGCTCCTGAGGCAGTTGGTCGACGAAGGCAGGCTCGGGCGCAAGACCGGCCGAGGGTTCTACGACTATCCGCACACCGACTGACCTGCATTCCACGTCACCCGGGAGTACGGCAGGCCCGACCGACAGGCGCAACCGACAAACGCAATTGCTCCCCCACAGACCCCCACCGAGCCACCGGGCTCCTCCGTCGAGAGGCCACACAGACCCATGGCGAACTCCAGCACCATCTTCCTGCCCGCCACCTACGCCCGGCATGTCCCCCATGAACTGTTCCGGCACCTGCGCGACACCCAGCCCGTCAGCTGGGTCCCCGAGCCGGCGGTGGGCGACTGGGCCGCAGGCCCCGGGTACTGGGCGGTCGTCCGGCACGCCGACACCAAGACGGTCCTCCAGGACCACGAGACGTACTCCTCCCACCTGGGAGGAGCTCAACTACGGGACCCGGATTCGGCCGAGGACCTCGCCTTCCTGCGATCGATGATCGTCAATCAGGATCCCCCCTCGCACACCCGGCTGCGCCGCAGCGTCGCCACAGCCTTCTCGCCGCGTGCGGTACGCGAGCTCGAAGAGGCCATCGAGGGCCGTGCCGCCCATCTCATCGACTCCGTGATCGAAACCGGCCGTACGGACTTCGCGCACCTGGTGGCCGATCTCCCGGTGTGGACACTGGCCCATGTGCTCGGCATGCCCGAGCAGGACCGGCCGTTGATCTACGACTGGGCCGACCGGGTCATCGGGTACCAGGACCCCGAGTACGCCGAGGGCGCACCGGTCGATCCGGACACGCTCACGGACATGGGACGAGCGTCCTTCGCGCTGCGCGAGGGCAGAAGGACCCGCCCCGACGGCACTCGCGCCAACCCCCGGGCCCGCGAGGCCCTGGCCGACATCTTCGCCTACGCGCACTCCCTTGCCGACGCGCCCCGCACCGGAAGCCTCATGGCCTGTCTCCTCGACGGAGGCCTCAACCGCGAAGAGTTCGAGCTGATGTTCTTCGGACTCGTACTGGCCGGAACGGTGACGCTGCGTGCCAGCGCTCCGGGAGGACTGCACTCCCTCCTGACCCATCCGCGGGAGTACGAGAAGCTGCGCGCGCACCCGGAGCTCATCGACACCGCGGTGGAGGAGATGCTGCGCTTCTGGTCCCCCGGAATCATGTTCCGGCGAACCTGCGCCCGGGACACCGTCCTGGCAGGACAGGTTATGCGCAAGGGCGACAAAGTGGGCGTCTATCTGATATCCGCCAACCGGGACGAGCGCGCCTTCGACCGGGCCGACCGGTTCGACATCACCCGCAGTCCCAACGACCACATCAGCTTCGGCTACGGACCCCACTACTGCAGCGGCGCCCACATCGCCCGTATGGAACTGCGCGCCATCATCCGCCAGACCGTCAGCCGGTTGCCCGGCCTGGAAATGGCGGGCCCGCCCGCCCGCATGGAGTCCAACTTCGTCAACGGACTCAAACGGTTTCCGCTGCAGTGGCGGACCGACACGACTGCCTGACCGGCTTGGATCCGGTACCGGCACGGACCAGCAAGGAGGAGAAGACGGTGAGCGACAACACCGCCGGCAGCAGGTCGTACCACGAGAGCATGCAGGGATGGGCGGCAGCCATCAACGCTCAGGACGTGGAGAAGATGGTCTCGTTCTTCAGCGAGGACGTGAGCTTCGAGGACGTGGCGATGCAACGCAAGTGCCGCGGACGCGACCAGCTGCGTGCTCTCCTGCGGGACTGGATGGCCACCTACGAGACGACCACGGCCCGCCTGCTGTCCGTCTCCGCATCCAAGACCACCGGGTTCACCGAGTGGGAACTCACTGTCACCCGCGCCGCCTCCCCGTGCCCCGCGGGAGTCAACCGGCACGGCATCGTTCTGGTACGCGGCGCATGCGTCGACGAGTTCGGACCGGACGGCCTCATCCACCACCACCGCGACTACTGGAACACCGCCGAACTGGACGCGCCGTGACAAGCCGCACGGACCAGGCGACCACCGCCTCCGACACCGACACGGTCGCCATCGTAGGGATGGGCATGGTCGTCCCCGGCTGCAGCTCACCGGAGCAGTTCTGGAAGGTCCTCCAACAGGAACAGCCCCAGTACTCGCTGCCGGGCGACCGCTGGGACCTGGCCACGCTCCAGTCGGACCAGGACGGCGAACAGGACCGCATCCGCCACCGCAGGATGGGCTACATCCACCAGGACTTCGCCGCCCATCCGGGCACCGACGACGCGTGCGTCCCGCAGCTGGACGAGTTCGGACGCTGGCTGCGCCACTCCGTCCTGCAGGCCCTGGACGGAGTCGCCACGGCACACGGCACGCGCTGCCTCGTGTCCGTGGGAGCCACCGCCGAGGGCAGCCAGCGGCTCGAAGAGAGCCTGGTGGCCGAACGAGCCGCCCGCATGATGGGAGCGGGCCCTTCGCCGGCCGACCCACTGCGCCGAGCCCTGCGCTCCCGCTACCCCCGGGCCGCGGCGGACAGCACCACCTACCTGCCCCACCGCCAGGTACGGGACGCGCTCGGGGACCTCTTGCCCCGCATCAACGAGATCTCCGTCATCGACTCCGCCTGCGCGACCGCCTCCTACACCATCGACATGGGCTGGAAAGCTCTCCTCGCCGGTGAATGCGACCTCGCCGTCTGCGCGGCGTCGTTCGTCCTGAGCCGGCGGACCAACGTGCTCTTCTCCCAGATGGGTGGGTACGCCGACTCCGGCGACCTCAGAGCCTACGACCGTGCCGCGTGCGGAACGATGTTCAGCGACGGAGCCGCCGCCGTCGTACTGAAACGCCACGCACAGGCGGTGTCCGACGGCGACCACATCCTCGCGACGGTCCTGGCATCGGGCGGCTCCACCGACGGCCGCGGCAAGGGCATCATCGCCCCCAACCCCACCGGACAACTGCGGGCGCTCACCAGGGCGATGAGCCGCGCGGCCGTCACCCCGCGCGACGTGCAGTGGGTCGTCGGGCACGGGACCGGCACCAAAGTGGGGGACGCACGGGAACTGCAGATGCTCCGTACCGCGGCGGGCGACCGGGCACACTGGCAGGTGACCTCCAACAAGTCCCTCGTCGGCCATACCGGGTGGGCCGCCGGCATCGTCTCGGTGATCCACGCCGTGCTCGGCCTGCGGCATCAGCAGATCCCGGCACAACAGCGCTACGACGCGGTGCGGGACCCCGGGATGCTCGGGCGGGCGCTGTCCGTCCCGACGCTGAACATCGAGTGGCCCGCGCAGCCCGGCAGGCCGCGCGTCGCGGCCGTGTGCGCGTACGGCCTGGGCGGCACCAACTGCTGCGTCCTGATCGCGGACGACGCACCCCGCCCCGCACCCGCCGCCGCGAAGCACGATGTCGTGGTGAGCGCCTACCACGCCCACCTGCCCGGCCTTCCCGACCGGAGCGCGACCGACAACTGGCTGCGCACGGGGAACGCGACCTGGCCGGATGCCTTCGCCACGCCCTACCCTCCGCTCCCGGGTTCCACCACGACGCTCCCTCCCTCCACACACCGCTCATTGGACCGGTCCCACCTGATGACCCTGCACGCCACCCGCACCGCCGTGGACGCGGGCACCCTGCGGTGGGGGGACGCCGAAAGGACGGGGGTCTTCCTCGCCCATCTGGGGCCCACGCACGGCAGTATCGAGTACGCGCTGCGGGTGTCCGCCGACGACCTGGCCCGGCGGCTCACCGAACACCCCACGGCCGACGCCCGGCTCTCCCCCGACCTGGTCGCACGCAGAGCACGCGAGCAGGTCGCACGGGGTGACTCCGACACCTTCACCGGCTTCATCGGCAATGTCATGGCATCCCGTGTAGCGGTGCAGTTCGACCTGCACGGCCAGGCCGCCTCGTTCGACGCCGGACGTGACTCCCTGCTCGCCGCCCTGCACGCCGCACGCCGGTCGCTCAGCTCCGGCGACTTGGACTTCGCACTGGTCCTCGCCGTGGCGGCCAACGCGGCCGGCGGGGACATGCTCCGCGAACCCGGCACGGCGGGACCGGTGCGCGAAGGCGTCTTCATCCTGCTGCTGGCCAGCGCCGACAGCGCACGCACACACAAACTGCCGGTCCTTGCCCGCGTGGAAGCGGTGCCGGGCACCGCACCGCACCACTCCCCCGGGGTGCTTCCCGGACACCAGGGTTTCCTCGGAGCGGACAGCGCCGTACAGGTGCTGCGCACCCTCGCCTGCCCTGATACGCCCTCTGTCGTGGCCCCGCTGGAGGACGACCGTACGCCGGCCGTACGCCTGGTCCGCCCTGGCCGGATCCCCCGCCCGCACCCGAAGGCGGCCTCGCACGCGGATGCGGGACACGGCCGGTTCTTCCTGCGGCACCGCAGGTCACGGTCGAGCCGGGCCGCCCTTTGGCACGTACCGCTCGGACAGCGGCAGGGCATCCTCCTGCCGCACTGCGCGGACCAGGACCGCCCGGTCGTGCCGGCGGCCGTGCTGTTGGAGATGGCGGCCGAAGCTGCCGTCGACCTGGCACCGGGATGGGTCCCGGAAGCCTTCCACGATGTCTTCCTCCCCTCGTCGGTACGTCTACGCCGCACGAAGCCCTCCGACGCCGGTCCCACCCTCGCCGTCGCCGCGACCGTCCGCGACGCGAGCGGGCCACGCGCGCTCGTCGATGTGCGCATCACCCGGGACCTCCTGCTGGCCGACGGCGGGATACTGCGCCCCGCGCACCTCCACGCCCGCGTGCGGGTCCGCCTCGGCCGGCCTCCCGACCCAGCACGGCCCGCCCGGACGCCACCCCTGACGGCGCCGCTCCCGCCCGGTCCCTGCCGGACAACGGCCCAGGACCGCCCGACCCTCGACGGATCCGACGGATCCGACGGAAAGGAGACCACCGTGACCGTGTACGAGTCGACGCACTTCGGACCGCACCCGTACGGCGTGTGCGCCCTGTGGCAGCCGCCCGCGCACGAGGAACGCAAAGTCTCGAGCGCCTTCTGGTCACCGGTCGACCTCATCGACACCCTGCTCCGTACCGACAGCGACTCCGACGGGCCCGCGCCCCACCCCCCGGACCCTTGCTCCGTGTCGTTCATACGTGAACTGCGCCTGCACACCCCGGGCAACGACGTGGAGCTGGCCGACCGGAGCACAGGCCCCGTCGTGCTCCACCACCTGCTGCCCGGCCCAGCGACCGGCGGCCGGGAACACTGGCTGGCCGCGACCGCCGCCGGCCGACCGCTGGTGTCCGTAGTCGGGCTGCGCAGGTGGGGACAGCCCCGGGCCCCCGGCGGGGAGAGCCGATGAGGCGAACAGCTTTCATCTCCGGAGGGGGCACCGGGATCGGACTCGCGGTCGCGAAGGCCCTCGCCGACGACGGAACGGACATCACACTGTTCGGCCGCCGACGCGCACCGCTGGAGCAGGCAGCGGCGCAGATCACGGCCGCGGGCGGCGTGGCACGCTGGTACCAGGCGGACCTGTGCCGCCCCGCGGAGGTGGAGAGCGCGGCGTCAGCCGCTCTGGCCGCGTGCGGCGGAACACTCGACCTGCTGGTCAACAACGCGGGACTCACCGGCACCGGACATCCCTGGGGCCTGGCCTCGATCGCGGAGAACTGGCAGACACAGTGGCGGGCCAACGTACTGCCCCCCGTGCTGTTGACCGAGGCCGTCAGACGGCACCTGCGGCGCCCCGGCGGGCGTGTGGTCACCATCAGTTCGTACGGCGCGTTTCTGCCCGGCAACGCGCCCTACTCGTCCGCCAAGGCGGCGCTGCACACCTGGATGTACTCGCTCGCCGCCGAACTCGGCGGCAAGCAGATCACCGTCAACACAGTGGCACCGGGCTTCGTCGACGGCACGGACAACGAAGCGGCGGCGCATATCGGCGAGGCCGCCCACCGCAGCCTCGTCGACGCCACGCTGCTGCGCCGAGCGGGCCGCCCCCAGGACGTGGCAGCCGCGGTGCGCTGGCTCGGTTCCGCCGACGCCTGCCACGTCACCGGACAGATCCTCCACGTCAACGGCGGAGCCGTACTGAGTCGCGGCTGACCCCCTCCGCCGCACCGGCACGACATCGCGTCCGAGCACCTGCACACACCACCCCGGGAACGTCATCTGGCGGGAGAACCCCATGAGTCAGTCACACCTGATCGTCTTTCCCGGCGCCGCCGCCTACAAGTGCGGCGCCCTGGCCGACCTGGCCGAGAAGCACCGAGAGACATACGGACTGCTGTCCCTGATCGACGACGTAGCCGACGAGTTCGGCAGCGGCCCGGTGTCGGGTCCGCTGCTGGACCCCGGCGAACGAGACCTCCCCGCCTTGATGACCGACGACCCTGTCACCTTCCACCTGGCCATCTACGCGGCGTCCATCGCCGTCTACCGGGCCCGCCCACCCGCCGCGAACGCCCCGACGGTCCTCCTGGGCCTCAGCCTCGGCGAAGTCATGGCACTGGTGGCGGCCGGCGCGTACGACGTCCTGTCCGGTGCGCGGATCGTCGCGTACCGGACCCGCATCATGTGTGAACTCCTGGGCGGGGAGACCGCGGCGGTCGCGATCGACGCGGACGCACACCGCACGAGGCACCTTCTGGGGGCCGTGGGGAACCCGGCGCTGGCAGTGGCCGTGGAAGGAGCCGCCACCCAGACCGTGGTGGCCGGACCCGCACCCGCCGTGGAGGAACTACGGTCCCAGGCCGGCCACCTGGGGCTGCGGGCCACCCCCATCGCCTCTCCGTTCGCCTCCCACCACCCGGACTACACGCATGTCGCCGACCGGCTGTGGCGCGCCATCGAATCCCTGCCCCGGCGACCACTGCGCCTGCCCGTCTACTCGCCCATCCACAGCGGGTTCTACCGCGACAGCGACGACCTCGCGCGCAGCCTCGCCGACCACGTCTGCCGCCCCGTACGGCTGCGCACGGCGCTGGAGACACTGCGGGACGCCGGTGTGGACAGCTTCACCGAGTGCTCGGCCCGCCCTCTCCTCACCCCGCTGATCTCCCCGGTCATCCCGGCCCGTACCGCCGGGCTCCCCGAGCCGACCCGCCCGCCGGCCCCCGCGCAAACGGATCGCACCCTCTCGACCGACGCCCCGCACCAGCCCCCCGCCGAACTCCCCGCTCCGGCCGGGCAGAGCCCTGCGGACCCAGAGCCCGGTTCGACAAACCCGGTGGCGGCCAACAACCCTGCGCCAGAGTCCCCGCCGGCCACGGCCACCTTCGAAAGCATCCGGGACATCTACGCGCAGGCCCTCGGATACCCGGAAGAGGCCTTCGAGCCGGACACGGACATGGAAGCCGACCTCGGCATCACCTCGATGCGCCAGACAGAGATCCTCGGCACCGTCCTGCACCGCTTCGACCTGCCCGAACTCCCCGACCACTTCAGCATCTCGGCCTACCCGACGATCAGCAAGATCCTCGCGTTCGTGCAGGACCAGACCGCCGGCGCCCAGGCAGTCGCACGATGAACGGCCGCCGCCGCCCGGCCGAGGCAGTCGCCGTGATCGGG
Source organism: Streptomyces ortus (assembly GCF_026341275.1). Classification (NCBI taxonomy): domain Bacteria; kingdom Bacillati; phylum Actinomycetota; class Actinomycetes; order Kitasatosporales; family Streptomycetaceae; genus Streptomyces; species Streptomyces ortus. The sequence continues at coordinate 8,433,559 of NZ_JAIFZO010000002.1, read as the reverse complement.
ATGGGCCTGGTGGTCCCCGGGGCGAACTCGCCCGAAGAGTTCTGGGACGTCCTGTGCTCAGGCGTACCGCAGTTCCGGCCCCCCGACGCACGCTGGGACCTGGAGACGCTCTTCACACCCGAGATGGGCGCCGAAGACCGCGTCTACCTGCGGGACATGGGATACGTCACCGATTTCCGCCCCCATCCCGGAACCGACGAGGGAGCACCCGGCGGCCTGGATCCCGAAGCCGGGCGCTGGCTGCGGCACTGCCTTCGCCAGGCCATCGACGGCATGAACTTCCGAGACACCGACCGCTGGCAGTTGACGGTGGGCGCATCCGCCGAGTCGTCCCAGCGCTTCGAGGAAGCCCTGCTGCTCGACCGGGCCGCCGCATCCCTGTCCGACCACCCCTCACACACCACGGACATCCAAAACGCGCTGCGCCGGCTCTACCCGCACGCCACCGAGGACCCCGCCTCCTACCTGAGCCCGGCCCAGGTCCGCCTGGCCGCCCAAGGACTGACACCGGACACGTGCCACATCTCCGTCCTGCAAGGCGCGTGCGCCGGATCCCTGCACGCCATCGACGCGGGGGTCAAGGCGCTCTGGGCGGACGAATGCGACATCGCCGTCTGCGGGAGCTCCTTCGTGCTCAACCGCATGACGAACATCCTGTGCTGCGTGATGAAGGCCGCCGCCCGCGACGGCGCTGTCCGCCCGTTCGACCACGCCGCCGCCGGCACCGTGTTCGGTGAAGGCGCGGGCCTGGTCGTCCTCAAACGACACAGCCGCGCCGTCGCGGACGGCGACCGGATCCACGGCGTCATCGCGGGAACCGCCGCCTCCACGGACGGGCGCGGCGCCTCGATCGTCACCCCTAACCCGGCGGGCCAGCAACTGGCGGTACAGCGGGCCCTTCGCACCGCCGCGGTCACGCCCTCCGAGGTCGAGCTGATCCTGGCCCACGGAACCGGGACCGTCGTCGGGGACGAGGCGGAACTACGCATGCTCGGCGACATCGCCGCGGGCCGGGCCCGATGGCACGTCAGCTCCAACAAGTCGCTCATCGGCCACACCGGCTGGACCGCGGGCGTGGCCTCCCTCATCCACGGACTCCTCGTACTGCGGCACGCGAAGATCCCGGCACAGCGTCAGTTCGAGCAGGTCGTCGACCCGGCACTGCTGAAGGACGGCGCCCTGACCATTCCCACGTCGGACGTCGACTGGCCGGCGCACGACGGCAGGACCCGCACGATGGCCGTGTGCGCTTACGGGCTCGGCGGCAACAACGGATGCCTGGTCGTCAGCGATCGTGTGCCCGCGGCGTACACGCCACCCACGACACCGGACACCGACATCGTGCTCACCGCCTGGCACGCACACCTGCCCGGCGCACCCGACCGGCGAGCGGTCACCCGATGGCTGGGCGGCGGTGCACAGCAGTGGCCCGACACGTTTCCCGTCCCCTACCCGCCGCCGCCCTTCGAAGCCTGCCGCCTGCCACCCACCACGTTCGCCACCCTTGACGCCTCTCAGCTGACGATCCTGGACAGCGCTCACGGCCTTGCCGGACAGATCGGCCCACCGCTCAAGACGTTGGCGCCCCGCACCGGCGTCTACCTCGGCCACCTGGGGCCGACCAGGAACAGCGTCGAGTACACGCTGCGGGCCGGCCTGGACGACCTGGCACGCCGCTACGGTCCAGGTCTGCTCCCCGGCCCGCAGCGCCTCACCGCCGCACAGTTCACCCGGAAGATCCGCACCGACATCCCTCGGGCCGTCTCCGACACCTATACGAGCCTGCTGTGCTGCATCACCGCCTCACGCGTGTCCGTCCAGCACGATCTGCACGGCCCCGCCCTGAGCTACGAGGCGGGCACCGACTCGGTGCTGGCCGCCGTCGACGCCGCGCGGCTGCAACTTCTCGGCGGCAGCATCGACCTGGCTCTCGTCTTCGGCGTCGCGGCCAACGCGGTACACGGCGCGACGTTCCTGGAACCGGCCCGCGGCCAGCGGCTGCGGGAAGGCGCGTTCGCCCTCTGCCTGGCCCGGCGTGACACCGCGGAACGCGAAGGGCTGCCCGTACTCGCCGTCGTGGGCCGAGGACCACTGGGCCCCCGGCGACAAGAGCCCCTCGAACCAGAATTCGGCGGCTTCCTCGGCGGCGAAGGCGCCGTTCGGATCCTCCGAGCCCTGGTGTCGGACGCTCCCACGACGCACATCGCTCCGCGGGCCTCACCACACACCCCCGTGCTCACCCTGAGCACACCGCGGACACTCCCCACCCCCTCCGCCCCCGCGAGCACGGCCGACCGTCCCTTTTTCTTCCTCCGGCAACTTGAGACGAGAACACCCCGGCACGCACGCTGGCTCATCCCCCTGGACGGGCGCCTGGACTCGTTCCTGGAGGACCACGTCGTCGACGGTCGTCCCACCATGCCGGGCACCGTCCTGATCGAGCTGGCGGCCCAGGCCGCGACCGCGGCCGTCGAGGGCCTGGTGCCCCGCTCCTTCCACGACGTGTCCTTCGAAGCGTTCGTACGGCTGCCGGCCGCCGGCCGTCCACCCCTGGTCCTGAAAGCGGTCACCGACCTCGTCGAGCGGGCACCGGGCCGGGCGGTCGTCGAGGTCCGCCTCCTCAGCGACGTCGTCCTGCCCACAGGACGCGTCGTGCACGTGGACCGCACGCACATGACCACTCGCGTGGTGCTGGGCTCCTACCTCCCGCAGCGCCCCTTCTGGGAAGACGCCCGCCGAGCCCCCGACGAAGCGGCCACCGTGGCGGACGTGTACTGCGCCGGCCACGCTGCGCACCGTCTCAGCGGCGCCTTCGATTCGCTGCGCGACCTGCGGCTCCACGACAGCGGGGGATCCGCCCGCTGGCACCCCGTAGCCGGCCCGTCGCACCCCGCCTACGCGAGGTTCCGCACACCGGCAATCCTGCTGGACGCCCTGCTACGCACCGGGCAACTGTGCGGTCCGGACGGCGCCGCGGACGTCCCCGCTGTCCCTCTGGGGATGCGGAAGGTCACGCTCAACACCCAAGGCAACGACATCGTCCTGGCCGGTCTCTTCGGCTCCGCCGTCGAGCTGCACCACCTCAACGGCACAGCGGCCTCGGACCAGGAACGACAACAACTCGCCCTCGCCCCGGACGGCACGGTCCTGGCCCGGGTGGACGGGCTCCGGCTGGCCCCGCGCCCGGACCGGCCACGTGCGGAAGCCGGCACGCGATGACAGCGCCGCGCGTCGGTGACGTCTTCGTCGTCAAACGGCGGATCCACCCAAGGATGATCAGCGCGTTCGGGGAACTCACCGCGGACCTGGCCGCGCACCACCTGACACAGCATCCCGGCCGGCCCGTGGCACACGGCGCCTACCTGCTCTCGACGCTGGCGATGTTGGGAGGTACCAGCGCGCTGGGGCATCGGATCACCGTCGAGCTCCTTGCCCCCGCCTACGCCGATGACGTGGTGGAGACCCGCATCGAGATCACTGCGGCACAGGCCGGCGGGCGCCTCGGGGTCCTTCTGGAAGCCGACTTCACCATCCGCGACCAGCACGGCGGGCTCATCGGCCGGGGCACGATCGGCTGCTCGATTCCCCCCGAACCCCCGGCTCCCGCGAAGGCCGGGACCTCACAAGCCGATGAGTGACCGGCCCGTCGAGCTCCATCTGCTCAGGACCGGATCCGGACATTCCAAGAACTCGCTGGTCAGATCCGTTCTGCGGGAACACATCGGCTGCGCCGACAACGAGCTCACGCTGCTGAGGACCACGGCTGGACGCCCGTATGTCGGCCGTCCCACCGGTGCGCGGATCGAGTTCTCGCTGTCCCACTGCACGGGGCTGCTGGCCGTGGCCGTGGGAGAAAGCCGCAGACTGGGCGTGGACGCGGAGATCCTGCACCGGCGGGTGAACCCCGAGGCGTTTTCCCGCTTCATGTCGGAGAAAGAGCGCGCCGACCTTCAACGCTACGGGCTGGACGGGATCGTCGGATGGTGGGTCCGCAAGGAAGCCGTCCTCAAAGCGGTGGGCGTCGGGCTCCGGGCCGACCCTCGTCACTGGCCGGTTCCCCTGGGCACAGCTCGCAGTCGGCACACCACCGTGAGCCGGACCGGTGTCGTCCACCGCGTGCACGATGTCGACGTCGAGCACTACCGGGTGGCGGTCGCGTGTGCCGGGGACCGAAATTTCTTCCTGGACACCCGGATCCACCCTGCGACAACCCGGCCGTGCCGGCTGAACCTCGACACCTGAGCGCACCACAACCAGCACGCACGAACCGCACCGCCGCCAACGCCGCCCGATGAACCCCCTCTACCTGGGTGCGCGTACCTCATGAAGACGGCATGCCGCTGGGATCACCGGCTGTCAGCCCTCACGCACCACGCTGTGAAGGACAGCCCGCAACGCCGGGCAAACGACAAAGCGTTGCGGAGCGGCGCCGGTCTCGTGAAATGAGCACCGTCGCGCGCGACGCAAGAAGATCGGCGGAGCGATGGGGGTCGCGCTGCTCGCCGCGGTCTCGACCGCGGTCTGGATCGCGGTCTGGATCGCTACCCGGGGCGAAGACGAGCCGCCGGTACGGTACACGGCCGAGATGCCGTCCGCGTTCGGTGACTATCGGCTCGCAGGCCCCGGTGAATCCCTGTGGGACAAGACGGGTATCGGGGAGAACCTCGACCCGACGACAGAAACAGCGCACGCCACCTACCTGCGGGCGGACGACAGGAAATCCTTCATCATCACTGTAGACCTCGACCCCGTCGCCGACGTGTCAGATGCCGGCAAGGGCGACGACGTCATTTCCATGATCCTCGGCACCTCCGTCGAGTCAGGCGAGGCGAAGAGCTACGACCCCGGCCCCATCGCGGGAAAGCTGCTCTGCGTGCAGTACGCGGTCAACGGCACCACCAGCTCCCGCTGCCTCTGGGGCAACGGCACGGCCCTCGTCACCGCCCAGCCGGTCGTCACCTCCGGCCCACGGCCCACTCCGGGGCAAACGGCCACAGAAGTACGCTCCTTCCTCAGCGAGTTGCACGTGCACGCGGTGAAGTAGTGCCCTCCCCCCTCAACGATCAGTGTCGATCGTTGAACTGGTCCGGGCCGGGCCGGCGACGTGACGAGGTGCACGCTCGGCCTTCAGGCGACCCGGGCGTCACCCGGGGAGGGTGATGCCCCTAGCGGCGGGCCGGGGCAGTTTTCGGTGGACGGCGGTGCATACCGCACCCGCTCCCGAGCACGGAGGTTCGCCATGGCGGACACCAGCGCCCGGTACCGGTACCCCGAGGCCGGCCGGGTGGCGGTCGTCGGGGTCACTCCGGTCGTCGTCGGTGCCGGTCTGTTCGCCGGTGTGACCTGGGCCCGGATCGCAGGCGTGCTCGTCGCCGCCCTGGCGATCACCGTGAACCTCCCGCCGATCCCGTACTCCCTCCTGTGGTCGATGACGCTGATCGCCCGGTACGGGCTGGTCGTCCGGGGCGGGTGCGGGGTGCGCCGGGAGAGCCTCTACCAATGGTTGCGAGGTCTCTCATGAAGGACAAACAGGCGAAGCGGATCGCCGAGTTCATCGCCCCGCTGCGGGTGGACCCCGGGCGCAAGGTGCATCTGGCCGAGGACTTCGATCCTGGGCACCGCGCCGGCATAGCGAACAAGAAACAGGGCCGGGAACTGCTCCGTACCGGTGTCACGCTGCTCGCCGACCACCAGCGCAGGCTGGCCGCGCAGGGCAGCCACGGCGTGCTGCTGTGCCTGCAGGCGCTGGACGCCGGCGGCAAGGACGGGACCATCCGGCACGTCATGAGCGGTGTGAACCCGCAGGGTGTGCGGGTGTCGGGCTTCAAGGTGCCCTCGACCGAGGAACTGGGCCACGACTACCTGTGGCGCTACGCCTGCCGGCTCCCCAGCCGCGGGGAGATCGGCATCTTCAACCGGTCCTACTACGAAGAGGTCCTCGTCGTACGGGTGCACCCGCAGCTGCTCGCGCGGCAGGGGCTGGCGGACCGTCCGGGCAAGGCGCTGTGGCGCCGGCGCTACCGTGAGATCAACGACTGGGAGCGGTACCTGACGGACAACGGCTTCCGGATCGTCAAGCTGTTCCTGAACCTCTCCTGGGAGGAGCAGCGGGTCAGGTTCCTGAAACGCATCGACGTGTCGGAGCGGAACTGGAAGTTCTCGGCGGCGGACGTCCGGGAGCGCGCCTCCTGGGACGCGTACCAGTCGGCGTTCTCCGCGATGCTCTCCGCGACGAGTACCGCGTGGGCGCCCTGGTACGTGGTACCCGCGGACCACAAGTGGTTCGCCCGGACCTGCGCGGCGGCGGTCCTCGTCCACACGCTGATGGAACTCGACCCGCAGTATCCGGAGATCGACGACGCCGCCCGGCACGAACTGCGGATAGTGCGCAAGCAGTTGGAGAGCGAAAGGCCGGACGGGAGTCACGGCTGATGACCGCGCAGGCGGCGGGGAACGCCGCGTCCGCCGCGCCGACGGCGCGGGACTGGTGGGCGCGCACGGCCGAGGAGGTGGCCGCGGCGCTGGACGTCGATCCGGCCGTGGGGCTGAGCGGCGAGCGGGTCGAGCGGCGGCTGGCCGAGGACGGGCCCAACACGCTGCCGGAGGAGCGGGCGGTGCCCGGCTGGCGCCGGTTCGCCGGCCAGTACACCTCGTACATGCAGATCATCCTGGTGGCCTGTGCCGTCGTGTCGCTGCTCGTGCAGGAGTGGGGCACGGCGGTGGTGCTGCTGGCGCTGACGTTGCTCAACGCCGTCATCGGGCTGCGCCAGGAGGGCAAGGCGGAGAGCGCCATGAACGCCTTGAAGGCGATGGCGAAGGTCACCGCGCGGGTGCGGCGGGACGGGACGGAGCGGGAGATCCCCGCCGAGGAGGTCGTGGTCGGCGACGTGGTGCTGCTGAGCGCGGGGGACGAAGTGCCCGCCGACGGGCGGCTGGTGGCAACCGCCGCGCTGCAGATCGACGAGTCGGCGTTGACCGGGGAGAGCGTGCCCGCCGCCAAGGACACCACCGTGGTGCACAGCGCGGCCCCGGGGCCCGGCGAGCAGTCGGACATGGCGTTCATGAACACCCCCGTCACCCACGGCAGCGGGGTCCTCGTGGTCACCGCGACCGGGGCCGGCACCGAGCTGGGCCGGATCTCCGGGATGCTGTCGGCGACCCGGCGCGAGCCCTCGCCGCTCACCCGGGAGCTGGACCGGCTGACCCTGTGGATCGTCGGTGCGGCCGGCCTCACCATGATCATCATGTTCTGGCTGGGCCGGGAGCGGGGCGAGGCGTGGGACGTGCTGTTCGTGAGCGCGGTGTCGCTGGCGATCGCCGCCGTGCCGGAGGCGCTGCCGACGGTGACGCAGACGATCCTCTCGCTCGGTGGGCTGGATCTCGCCCGGCGGCACGCGATCGTCAAGGACCTGCCGTCGGTGGAGACCCTGGGTTTCGTCTCGGCGATCAACTCCGACAAGACCGGCACGCTGACGATGAACCAGATGACGGTCGTCGAGGTGGTGGACGCCTACGACCGGTACACCGTCTCCGGCACCGGGTACGGGCTTGAAGGCCAGGTCCGGCACGCGGCGGGCGGCGCACCGCAGATCGAGGGGGCGATCCTGCCGTATCTGGTCGCCAACGACGCCACCCTCACGGACGACGGGCGGGTCGTCGGCGACCCGACGGAGGGTGCTCTGGTCGTCCTCGGGCACAAGTGCGGCCTCGACGTGAGGGAGACCCGTGCGCGGCTGCCGCGGCTCGCGACGCTGCCCTTCGACCCCGCCTACAAGCTGATGGCGACCTTCCACGCGGCCCGGGACGCCAAGGGCCGGGACGTGGTGCGCTGCTTCGTCAAAGGCGCCGCGCCCGCCGTGCTGGAACGCTCCGAGACAGCACTGTCGGCCGGGGAGAGCATCCCGTTCGACGACGCGCTGCGCCGGCGCGCGCAGGAGGAGATGGAGCGGATGGGGCGGGCCGGACGCCGGGTGATGGCCGCCGCCGCCCGGGATCTGGACCTGGACCCGGCGGAGTTCCACGCGGACGGCGATCTTCTGGCGTACGTCGCCGGGCTGCGGGTGACCTCCCTGGTGGGGATGGTCGACCCGCCGCGCGACAGCTCGCGCGAGGCGGTCGCCGCCGCCCAGGCCGCGGGTGTACGGGTGCGGATGGTGACCGGTGACGATGTGGTCACCGGTGCCGCCGTGGCCCGGCAGGTCGGCATCGAGGGCGAGGCGATGCTGGGTGGCGACTTCGCGGCCCTGAGCGAGGCGGACCGGCTGTCCCACGTCGACCGCATCGGGGTACTCGGCCGGGTGGCGCCCGAGCACAAGGTGCTGCTGGCGGACACGCTGAAGCAGCGGGGCGACGTGGTAGCGATGACGGGGGACGGTGTCAACGACGCCCCCGCCATCAAGGCTGCCGACATCGGCATCGCGATGGGCTCCGGCACGGACGTCGCGAAGAACGCGGGGCGGATGATCCTCTCCGACGACGACTTCGCCACGATCGTGTTCGCCGTGGAGCAGGGCCGTAAAATCTACGACAACCTCACCAAGTACATCCGGTTCGTACTGATCCTGCTCGTCGTGTTCGTGCTGGTGTTCCTCGGCGCGGTCCTGTTCGACATCGCGGACGGAGAGCCGTTCACCCCCGCCCAGGTGCTGTGGATCCACTTCTTCGTCAACGCCGCCTTCGGCTTCTCGCTGGGCTTCGACCGAGTGAGCCCCACATTGATGACACGCCGTCCGCGGCCACGCGGCGAGCCGGTGATGACGCATCCGCTGATGGTGACGGTCGGCCTCGCGGGGACGTTCACCGCCGCCGCGCTGCTGGGCGTGCTCGTCCTCGGCGAAAAACGCTACGACTCCGCCGCCGTGGGCAACTCGATCGCCCTGACCGCGTTCGCGCTCTGTCTGATCGTCTCCGCGCTGGAATGCCGCAGCCCTCTCGGGACGGTACTGCGCACGGACACCTTCGACAGCAGGCAGCTCAACCGGACACTGCTGGTCGAGGGCGTCCTCGCCGTGCTGGTGGTACAGAGCGACGTCTTCAACCGCATCCTGGGCACCACACCGCTCCACCTCGGCCAGTTCGGCTGGGCGCTGCTGCCACCGCTGGCCCTGCTGGCACTGTGGGAGCTGGGAAAGTTCACCGTGCGCCGTCGGCAGTCCGCCGGGGCGGGGCGGGGCTCCGGTGCGTGACGCGCGCCGTCCGCATGCAGCCGGGTGGCGGGTCGGGGGCCCGACTCCCGCACCGTACGGCAGCGCGGCGGAGCAAGGGCGAGCGACCGGTTCTTGGCCGGATTCCGGGGACCATCAGGTCGTCAACCCGCGCAGGAGCCGCGGACGGCACGATCGCCCAAGTGGTCCGCAGCCTGCCGTGAAGACACCTGTAGCCAAATCCGGTTGCTGCTTCGTGGTCGGCTGCGCATCCTGCTGGGATGCGCTTCTCCGTCAACATCCCGAACTTCGGTGACTTCGCCGACCCCCGTAACGTCGCGACGGCGGCAGCGGCGGCCGAACAGGCCGGCTGGGACGGGCTCTTCGTCTGGGACCACGTCCTGCACCGTCGGCACCAAGGGCGTCCCTTCGGCGATCCCTGGATGCTGCTGACCGCGGCCGCGCTGGCGACCTCCCGAATCCGGCTGGGCACCCTGCTGACGCCGGTCCCCCGCTACCGTCCGCAGCAACTGGCCCGCCAGGTGGCCACCCTGGACCATCTCAGCGGGGGCCGGGTGATCTTCGCCGCCGGTCTGGGCGGGCCGGTCGAGGACGAGTACCACAGCTTCGGCGACGCCGCCGAGCCACGCGTACTCGCCGAGCGGCTGGACGAGGGACTGGAACTGCTGGGCCGCTTCTGGTCCGGTGAACCGGTGAACCACCACGGTCGGCACTACGAGGTCCGGGATGTGGCGCTGCTGCCCACCACCGCGCAGCGGCCCGCTCCGCCGGTGTGGATCGGCGGGTTCTGGCCGCGTCGTGCGCCCATGCGGCGGGCAGCGCGGTGGGACGGCGCGGTGCCGCTCTTCGAGTCGGCCCGCCATGGTCACGTACCGGACATGGCGGAGGTACGTGAGCTGGTCGACTATGTGCGCAAGCACCGCTCAGCCGGGGTCGAGCAGCCCTTCGAGTTCGTACTCGGAGGGGCCACGCCCCCTCAGCCGGAGAAGGCCAGGGATGTGATCGGTCCCCTGCACGACGCCGGTGCCACCTGGTGGGACGAGCGACAGGTCCAGACCGGCCCCGACCTGGACCGCCTCCTTCCGGTGCTGCGCCGCATCGAGGTGGGGCCGCCGGTGCTCTGATCAGGCATCCGCGTTCGCCGGGCAGCACCACGGTCGCACGCGGACCCGCCGACGCGCCAACGCGCCAACGGCCGGGCAGGCCCGCGATCCCCCTACAGTCCTTGCAGCCCCGCAACGTGCTTGCCACCCCTCGGGGTCGGCCTGACCACCGGCCCTTGCGCAAGCCGGGAGACTCATCGTCATGTGGACGTGGCGATCAGTGCCGTGGCAGATGACCCTCAGGCGGATTCGGGACTCCCGGTAGTGTGTCCCTCTCCCGCGTGAGGTGTCATGTATCCCGTCGAGCCCGTACGGAAGACATGTGGTTGCGAGCTGTGAGGGTGCGATGAGCGAACTGACGAAGCCCGAGGTCGACGTTCCGCAGGGTGACGCGCCGACCGGGTTGACCATCCGGGACCTGGTCGTCGGGGACGGAGCCGAGGCGAAGTCGGGCATGGTGGTCAGGGTCCACTACGTGGGGGTGACCTTCGGGTCCGGGAAGGAGTTCGATGCCTCTTGGGACCGGGACCAGCCGTTCAAGTTCGCCCTGGGCGGTGGCAGGGTCATCAAGGGCTGGGACCGGGGAGTGAAAGGAATGAGGGTCGGAGGCCGACGCGAGATCATCGTTCCCCCACGTCTCGGCTACGGCAATCAGTCGCCATCACCCTTGATCCCGGCGGGCTCGACCCTCCTCTTCGTCGTGGACCTGGTGGACGTGTATCGCAGCCCGGGCGGCTGGAGCAACTCCTAGAGCTCCTGCGCGGGGCTGTGGCATCGACGGCATCCGACGCTTCACGGCCGACGAGGAATCCATCGCACTGAACACTGAACACTGAATACTGGACCCTGAACCTGTCCTACGGTTTTGGCTCGGCCCGCGACGGTCATTCGCAGCGAGCAAGCAGTGAAGTCATGGTTGCGCCGGCGAGTGCGTCGGGCGTCGGGTCACGCCGAAAGTCCACGCGGCGGGGAACCCAACTGGTCGGGATACTGGGCCGATGAGCAACACCGGGCTGAGTACGCAGCGGGCAGCGCGTCGTGGAGCATGCGGAAGGCCCTCTGTGCTCCCGCACCGTTGTAGGAGGCCAGCGTGGCGCCGCCCTTAGTGGCGGCCTCGATCTCCGTGCCGGTAAGCGGAGGCCTGGGAGAGTCACTCCCTTTTCGACGCCGGGGCGCTTCCTGCCGACCCGGACGCCTGCTCGGCCGAGCAGGCCGACACGGTAAGCACCAAGGCCAGGGCAATGCCGGACACTGCACATCGGCGGTCAACCGTCACATGGGTCTCCTGCTGAAGGGCAGACACACGCCGCCCGCACGCGCCACGAAAAAGATCCACCACCGATGATCGTCATGACTACCAGTCAGGACGACAGATGAACGCCCGCCAAATCGACTGTCGGTATCCACTTACCTCAGTGGTGACGCGCCTCCTCAACTACGTCAAGGCATCAAGGCATCACGGGATGCTTGCGGTAGTCGCCGGGAGGCATTCCCCAGATCCTCTTGAAGGCGACGCTGAGGGCGCTCTCGGATCCGTATCCCACGGAGTGGGCGATGGAGGCGAGTGTCGCGCTGCGGCGGAGACACCACCCCTCACCAAGGCGAAAGGCACCGCTATGACGACGCACTCCACACCTCTCCCGGGCGGAACGTGGACACTGGGAGACTCGGTCGTCACCCGGTTCGGCTACGGCGCGATGCAGCTGGCCGGCCCGTGGGTCATGGGACCGCCCGCCGACCCCGAGGGTGCCCGGAGCGTCCTGCGTAACGCGGTCGGCCTCGGTATCACCCACATCGACACCAGTGACGCCTACGGACCGCGCGTTACGAACGAGCTGATCCGCAAAGCGCTGCACCCCTACCCGGAATCGCTGTTCATCGCCACCAAAGTGGGCGCGACCCGCGACGCACAGGGCGGCTGGCCCACGGCCCGGCGACCCGCCGACATCCGCAAGCAGGTCCACGAGAACCTCGAATCCCTCGGTGTCGAGACTCTCGACCTGGTCAATATGCGCATGGGTGATGCCCAGGGCCCTGGGCCCGGCTCGATCACCGAAGCATTCGAGACCCTCGCCGACCTCCAGCAACAGGGACTGATCCGCCATCTCGGCGTCAGCAACGTCACCGCGGAACAGGTCGCCGAGGCCCGCCGCGTCACCTCCATCGTGTGCGTGCAGAACATGTACAACCTCGCCCACCGTCACGACGACGACCTCGTAGACCGCCTCGCCGCCGACGGCATCGCCTACGTGCCCTTCTTCCCCCTCGGAGGCTTCACCCCGCTCCAGTCGGAAGCGCTCTCGAAGGTCGCGAGCCGGCTGCAGGCGACGCCGATGTCGGTCGCCCTGGCCTGGTTGCTGCACCGCTCACCGAACATCCTGCTCATCCCCGGCACGTCATCCACCGTCCACCTGCGTGAAAACCTCGCAGGTGCCGGGCTTACCCTGCCCGAGGAGGACCTGGCCGAACTGGACAGCATCGGTCACTGAACGCGCGCGTCGCCGACCTGGTGCGCGGGCCAGGTAGGGCGGGTCATGGAACGGTGTACGGGCCTGGGCCTGGGCTCCTTACCGCTTGTGGCCGTTGCCGTGACCGTCGGGGTGCAGGACCACCTTGGTCCAGCCGTCGTCGCGGGCGTCGAAGTGCTCGTAGGCGGCGGGGGCCTCGTCCAGGCTGAGCTCGTGGGAGACGAGGAAGCTCGGCTGCGCCTTCCCGCCGGCGATCAGGTCCCGCAGCGCCCGGTTGTACCTCTTCACCGGCGCCTGCCCGGTGCCCATGCGCTGGCCCTTGAACCACATCATCCCGAAGTCGATCGGGACCTTGCCCTGTGCTTCCAGCTCCCCCTGAGCCTGTGCACCACCAGGGTCCTGCGGCAGGAACACGCCCACCACGCCTATATGGCCGGTGAACCTGACCGAGTCGATCAGGCCGTTGAGCGTAAGGCTGGCGTCCTCCTGCCCCTGGGGGTCGTGCGCCTGGTAGCCGACACATTCACAGCCGTTGTCGGCACCGAGACCGAGGGTGGCTTCCTTGACGACCTCCGCCGGGTCCTGCTCGACGGTGTTGATCGCGATGGCCCCGATCTCCTCCGCCTTGCGCAGCCGGTCGGGCTGGTGGTCGGCCACCCAGACGCGACCGGCCCCCTTGATGAGGGCGGAGTAGGCCGCCATCAGCCCGACGGGCCCCGCCCCGAAGACGATCGTCTGGTCGCCCGGTTTGACGTCGGCCATCTCGGTGGCGTGATAGCCGGTGGGGAAGATGTCGGCGAGCATCACGTAGTCGGCCTGCCGCTCAGCGGCGTCCTCACCCAGACGAAGTGCATTGAAGTCGCCATAGGGCACGCGCAGCAGCTCCGCCTGGCCGCCCTGGTAGGGGCCCATGTCGGCGAATCCGTAGGCGGCTCCGGCGAGGTCCGGTTCCGGCTGCATGGTCAGGCAGTAGTTGGTCAGACCCCGCTCGCACTGCTTGCAGAAGCCGCAGGCGATGTTGAAGGGCAGGACCACGTACTCGCCCACCTGGACCTTGCGCACGGCCGGGCCGACCTCCACGACCTGGCCCATGTTCTCGTGCCCCAGGGTGCGGCCGGACTCGAAGGAGGTGCGGCCCTCGTACATGTGCAGGTCCGAACCGCAGATGTTGGTGGCGGTGATCTTGACGAGGATGTCGCAGGGGTGCTCGATCTTCGCGTCCGGTACGTCCTTCACGGTGACCGTACGTGGTCCTTCGTATACCGCTGCTTTCATGATTGCGATCCCTTCAAAGGACGGCATGACCGCACCACTTGCGGTGAGGGAGCCGTCACGAAGAGCCCTGCTCCCGAAAGCTGGACGCCTGGGAGTTGGTGGGACGCGGTCCGTGGCTCCGGCATGCCTTCTGGGGCGCTCACCCGGTTCGGGTGGAACGGCGCCGCGGATGCCTGCGACGCGAAGCCCTGGCGCTCCGGCGGCGTAGGGCCCGGGTCCCCGTCGGACCGCGAGGCGAAACCATGACGCATGCGCGAATTACGGAAATTTCATGATGTGGATCGCGGCAGATCACCGGCCACCGATCACCGGCGCATCTCCTGCCGGGAACTCGGGCCGATCGTCCTCGTCATCTCGGAGTTCATCGTTCTCTGCGTCCTCGTCAGCCTGGGCCGGCTACTCCTCGGGCTCCCAGGCGATCAGCCGCTCGAACACTTGCTGGTCGCCCCCGATCTTCAGGTCGCTCGGCGTGATGCGGCCCCAGACGAAGAGCAGCAACTGCTCGGCCGTGCCTGTGGCCGAGGCGGAGGGGGGCGCGGCGTCGTCCCGGAGGGGTGTGGGCCAGGCGCCGGTGTTGTCCAGTGCGAGGAGCCAGGAGCGGCCCTCGGTGGCGTGGTAGTGGATGGTGGCGGGCTCGTGCGGCCAGGGCGCCGGGGTGGAGCTGCAGGTGTCGAGGAACTCCGCCACGCCGTCGAGCGCGACCTCCACCGGCATCGGCTGCACGGCGCCTGCCGCGAGCTGGGCGTCGTAGGTGTGCACCAGCACCTCGTGCACCCGGCGCCTGGCAACACCCCAGGAATTCGCAGGCGACAGGCCCGCACCCCACCAGGCCCAGCACGCACGCCCCGGGCCGGCCTCGCGCAGCGCCCTCAGCAGCAGCTCGTTCGACTCGGCGTACCAGGCCAGCAGTGCGCCGAGCTCACGCGGCACCTGTGCCGCCTCCTTGGCCGGTGCAGCCTCGGCCGGGCCCGCAGTGACGATCTCAGCCCACCATCGCTGGCCTGTCCCCAGATGCTGCACCAGATCGGACACCGTCCACCCGGGGCAGGACGGCACCGGCGCGTCGAGACCGGGCGCGGCGGCAACGGCACTGCCGAACGCGGCCGAACGCTCGTCGATCAGTTGCAGCAGGGCCCCATACTCAAGCTCAAGACTGTCTGTCACATCGCTTACCTATCACCTCAGTTCAGCTGGCCGCACCCTGTTTCTCACGCCGGCAGCTGCGCGAGTCGGACGTCCAGGACGAGCACCCGGCGTCGGCGCCGACGTCGGCGCTGGCGCTGGCGCCGGGTGTGCTACCGCAACACCAAGCCTGTTGCCCTTCGCGCAGTTCAGCCGCTGTGCGCCTGTTGCCGGTCGGCCGTCAGGAAGTTCTCCAGGGTCTCGACCAACCGGCTCGGCTGCTCCTCCGCCGGGTAGTGGCCGCAGTCGTCGAGGACGACTTCCGTGACATCGTCGGCCGCCAGCCGCATCGTATGGGCGGCACTCGCGCCGCTCCACAACGCGCCGCCGAGGGCGAGCACCGGCAGTGACAGCCGGGTCCTGCCGCGCCGCTCGTTCTGCGCGATCGTCTCGTCCAGCGCCCGGTAGTACGCGAAGCTCGCCCGCAGCGCGCGCGGATCCGCGGCGATCGCGTCCACGTAGACATCGACTGCGTACGAGGGGATCGCCGCCGGGGTGGCCGCCTTGGTGGCGAACTGGTGGCCGAAGAAGAGCCGTTCGCGCCCCCGGACCAGCTCCTCGTTGAGGTCGGGGAGCCGGTTGAAGCCGAACTGCCAGAGCTTCAGGTTGACCGCGGCCGGGCCGAAGAACGGCGGGGACGGTGTGAGACCGGGGATGACCGCTTCGATTACGGCGAGCCGGCCCACCCGCTCGGGGTGATCGGCGGCGAGGGCGTACGCGGTCCACGTACCGATGTCGTGGCCGGCCACGTCGAACCGGTCGTGCCCGAGCTCGGCCATCAACGCGACCAGATCGGCTGCCAGCGTGCCGGCGTCGTACCCGTCGTCGGGTTTGCCGGAGAGCCCTGACCCGCGCGAGTCGACGGCGACGACGCTGTGCCGGCGGGCGAGCGCGGGCATCACCTCCCGCCAGGCGTACCAGGTCTGGGGCCAGCCGCCGACCAGGAGCAGCGCCGGGCCGTCCCCACCGGTGACGGCGTGCAGCCGCAGACCGTTCACCTCCACGAGGCGGCTGGTGAAGACGTCGAGGAATCCGTCGGGCAGTCGCAGCGAACTCAGGCTTGTCATGCCGGCGACCCTACCCATCTTTGAACGATCGTTACAAGATGTGTAGGCTGACGGACCATGGCAGGCCGCAAGCAATTCGACGTGGACGAGGCACTACGACGCGCGATGCACGTTTTCTGGCGCTGGGGTTATTCGGAGGCCTCGATCGATCGCCTCACCGAGGGCACGGGCCTGGGCCGGGGCTCGCTCTACGGCACCTTCGGCGGCAAGAGCGCCCTCTTCCGCGAGAGCCTCCAGCGGTACGCGCAGACGTACCAGCCGCTGTACGAGCGGGCGTTGTCCGGCCCCCACCCGAGCCCGAGCGCGGCTGTGGCCGCTTTCCTGCAGGTCGCCCTGAACCGTATCGCCGACCCGACGGTCCCGGACGGCTGCCTGCTCACGGTGTCGGCAACGCAGTTCCCGGCGCTCGACGCGGAGGGCCAGACCATGGTCCGCGCGATGATCGACAGTTTGCGGACGGGGCTTGAGCAGGCGTTGCTGGCGACGGGGGTCGCTGAACGGGAGGCGGCGGAGCTGGCGTTGTGCACGCTGGCGACGAACAAGTCCCTGGCCGTCCTGAGCCGCGCCGGCTTCTCGGGCGAGGAACTGGCAACCGTCGCGGCAGCCGCCGCCAGGAATGCCGAAGGCCTGCCGCATCGAGCGGCCGAATCGTCGGGGCCGCGTTAGTCCGGGGCTGGTCAGCTCGCTTCTGTCGAGGTGTTGTGCGGGACTGTCAGCGGCGCGGTCAGTGCGGCGGCCAGGCGCAGCCGGCCGGGGACCCGTTCGTCCGGGACGACACGTACGGCGTCGAAGGGTTCCCGTCCTTCCACGAGGCGGGGAACCTTGCGCAGCACGAGGCGGTCCCCCGGTGCGACGAGCCTGTCCAGGGCGGCCTCGGCCAGCAGGTGGTTCAGGTGGACCAGGGCGGCCGACATCGTGCAGCCGACGGTGGCCAGGTGGACCGCTCTGCTGACGGGCGGACGGGACGGCGCCGGAGTACCGCCGGCCGAGGGTCCGGGCACCCTGAGTGTCGGGTGGGGCACCCCGAAGGCGATGTCCCCGCCGTTCGGGACCTCCGCCGGAGCCTGCAGCAGCTTCAGCAGGCGGCGCAGCGCGGCGGTGGCCCCGGGCGGCGCGGGCGCGGTCCAGGCGGCCGACATGTCCTCGGCCGTCCGGGCGAACGGGAACCGGGCCGCGAGCTCCGCCGGGTTGCCCGCGAGGAACACGGTCCGGGTGAAGGCCCGCCGCCAGGCAGCGCCCTCCGTCGCGTCCAGGCCCAGGGCGTACGCGCAGGTCTGCCCGGCCCAGGCCGCGAGGTCCAGGTCCCGTACCACCACGGCCACCAGAGTGGTGTCGGCCGCGGCGGACGCGGAGCCCGCCGCGGCCAGGCCCTGCGTCGTCGAGAGGTCGTGCCCTGACGCCAGGTCCGGGTGCGCGCGGCTCAGCCGTTCCCGCAAAGCGGTCCGCAGGGTTCGCTGCACCGTTTCGGTAGCCGTGTCCGCGTCTCCGACTGCGTCTGCGGCCACCGAAGTTGCTGTGTCCGTGCGGCGGTGGTGGTGGTCGGGACTCACAGGTACACCTCTGTCAGGAGGTCGGCCGCCGGCCGCCGGCGTCGGCCGAGGAGGGAGCAGGTCAACCGGTAGGGATCGACGTGCAGTCGATCCCTCCTGTGCCCGTCCACCCGTTCGGCGAGGGGCCGTTCCGGTGGCCGCGGATCCGTGTGGCCCGACGCGATCAGGCGTTCGGCGCGGCCGAGATACTGGCGCAGCAGCTCCGGCCGGTAGCCCTCGCTGTGCCCGGGACCGAGTACGGCGATGAAGTACAGCCGCATACCGAGCCGTATGGCGGCCGGACTGTGCCCGGACCCGGCCGCGTCGAGCAGGGCGCCGGCGTGGTGGTCCTGCCAGCCGCCCTCGCGCGCGGAGCGGATGGTGCCGTCGATCGGGACGCGTCCGACCGGTACCCGGACCACACTGGGCCCGAGCACCGCAAGGACTCGGGCGAGGCGCTGGTAGTCGGGGTCGAGCTGGCTGTCGTAGAGCAGGACGACCTCGTCGTACCCGACTGCCAGCGGCATGAGTTCACGCAGCGCGCAGGCGAGGTAGTTGGGTCGGCCGTCGGCGGAGACCAGGGGACGCAGTGGCAGGCCGTGGCGGGTGAGGTCGAGGAAGACGGGGCCGCCGAGCGGCCGGTGGTCCAGGCACATCCCGAGGGCGCCGAGCCTGTCGATCATCTCGGTCAGGCCGAGCCCCGGCGGCTGGTGGGCGAGCAGTCCGGGGTCGGTCAGGCCGAGCGCCTCGTACTGACCGGTCCAGATGCCGAGGACCCGGGTGGCGGCGGGATGCGTCCAGCCCTGTGCGACGGCCTCCGCGTAGGGTCGCAGGGCAGCCGCGGGGGCGGTTCCGCCGGCGGCGCGGAAGGCCACGTACAGCTCCCCGATGCCGCACTCGTCGAGGCAGTCGTAGTCGAGGTCGCCGTAGCGGCGGTCGAGGAACTCCCAGAAGCCGAGGGTCTGTTCGGTGGGGTGGTAGGTGGTGTGGCTGTAGCGGAGGGTCACCTCGGCCACCTGGCTGGTGGCGCGGTACATGACGTCCGACCACAGCAGTCCCTTGAGGTGGCTCGGGGTGAGCGGCTTGGACGGCGTGACGGTGACGGGGGCCAGCAGGACCCGGTGCCGGGCCGGTCGGGTCCCGGGCCGCCGGGGCTGCGGCAGGGTCGCGACGGCGGTCGCGGTCGCTGTGCCGCTCTCGTTCACCGCGGCACCCGGAGGGAGCCGTGGACGAAGAACACCCGGCGTGCTCCCCGGGCGCTGCGGGGCGGCACCGGGTCGGGCCAGCGGCCGAAGTCGGCCCCGGGCTCGCCGGGCTGGACGGCTTTCACCATGTATCCGCACTGGTCGAAGAGACGCTCGGGAACATCGCAGCCGGACATCCAGGGGGCGCCCCAGCCCTCGAACACGGAGAGCAGCGGCTCCATCTCGGGCAGCGTCAGGGCCGCGGTGTTCACCAGGTCGGCGGCGATCCTGCTGCCGGGGGCGGAGCAGGCGGCGATCCTGGTCAGCAGCCGACGCACTTCGTCCGGCGGCAGGTAGTACAGCAGTCCTTCCAGTACCCACACCGAGGGGCGAGCCGGGTCGTAGCCGCTCTCCTGCAGTCTCGTCTCCCAGTCGAGACCGGTGAGATCGGCGGGGACGGTACGCAGGTCCGCGGAGGGCCTGGACTCGGCCATCCGCCGCCGTTTGCGGGCGAGCAGGGCCGGTTGGTCGATCTCGAACCAGCGGGTGCCGGCCGGCCAGCGCAGCCGCCAGGCGCGGGTGTCGAGGCCTGCGGGCGCCATCACGATCTGCCGTATGCCGGCTTCGCGGGTGAGGCGGCGCAGGTGGTCGTCGAGGAAGCGGGTGCGGATGGCGTTGAAGTCGGGTGTGCTCGGCACGTCCGACTCGTCGGTGCGGCGGCCGGTGACCGCGGCGATCTCGGCGAGCAGCGCCCAGCCCGCGGCGCCGGCCAGACCGGCGGCGTACGGGTCCGTGTAGAGGCGGTCCGGACGGCTCGTCTCGGCGGCACGCAGCGCCGCGGTCAGCAGTGCGGTGCGTTCCAGCGGGCCCAGTGGCACCGCGTCCGTGACGGTCGGGGTCTCGTGCATGGTCATGGGCGCTCCGTGAGGTGTCGGGCGGCCCGGGAGGGCCGGATGTGGCTTGTGCGGACGCCGGTCACCCTGCCTCGGCGGCCGGGCGGATCCCCAACCCGCACGACATGGCTCGGCCTTGTCATAAGGACTCCTCCCGGGCCGGTGGGCCCGGTGCCACCGCGTCGCGGCCCACGAGCCGCTCCCACTGGGCCGGATCCTGTCGGAAGAGCCGGTCCTTGACCTGGGTTGGCCTGACACCGCCGGCGACGGTGTCCTGCCAGTCGCGCAGGAAGGCGTCGGCGGGCAGCCTGAGCGTGGTGGGCGCGGCTAGCCGGCCGTCGGCCCGGGCCGCGCGGTAGCCCGCCGATTCGCGGGCCAGTCCTTCGTCGAGCCGCGCACCGAACGCGGCGGTCTCGTCGTCGTGCCAGGGGCTGCCCGCCGGGGACACCGCGAACACGTACCGGCCGGTGCCGTCGGTGGTGTCCACCCGGGTGGCCACGTTGCGCAGTTCGAGTCCGCCCGCGTCCAGTGCGCCGGCCAGGGCCCGGGTGACCTGGGCGTCGCGCAGCCGCTCCCCCGCGTGGTCGCTGCGGGTGGCCCGGCCCGCGTAGGCCAGGCGGGGTACTCCGCCGGTCCGGTCGACGACCCGGACGACATCGCCGACGGCGTAGCGGTAGAGGCCTCCGACGTGGCTGAAGACGACGTGGTAGTCGCGTCCCGCTTCGAGGTCCTGGGGCGTAAGGGTCGGTGCGTCGGGCGTCAGGTCGTCGTCCGCGTCGACGAACTCGTACACGCAGGCGGTGGCAACGGGGCTTCCCGCACTGCCGTGCCGGTCCAGGGCGACCGCAACCGGGCCCTCGGAGGCCGCGACCGGGGCGGGCAGCACGCTGACTCCGGCGCCGAACTCCTCGCGCAGCCGGGGCAGATAGAGGGTGGCGAGGCCGGTGGTCCAGCAGAACAGGGCCCTTAGCCGGGGCCACACATGAGCGGGGCGTACGGTCCCGAACCGGTCGGCGAGGGCTTCCAGTTCGGCCGCCCGGAGCGGGTCGGGACTGCCGTGCGGGTGGCCGCCGAGGGTGCCGTCGCGGATCTCCTTGACGATCCGCGGCCACCACAGGCGCAGTTGGTGGGGCAGGGCGGCGACCATCGCGGGGTTGATCCCGATGACGCAGCGGACGTCGCCCGTCACCGCGAGGCGCAGCCGCAGGTACGCCTTCTCCAGGTGGTCGCGCGCGTCGACGGGTACGGGCAGTTCCGCCCAGGCGGTGTCGACGGTGCCGGGCTCGGCGGACAGGGGCTCGCCGAAGGTGTCCCCGAAGTTCACCTGGGACGCGCCGACATGGGGTTTGCCGGAGCTGGTGGTGGGTGGGGCGGACAGCGGGTCGTGCTTGAGGTTGAGCACCGCGTCCGGGCGCTGGAGCACCTCGGGGAAGTGGGTGAGCAGCGGTGCCCAGGCCGCGTAGTAGAAGGGGAAGAAGGTGGTACGCATGAAGCGTGGGGTGACCGGGATCTTCTTGTGGGCGCCGGTGCTTCCGCTGCTGGTGAAGAAGACCGCGGGCCGGTCGGCGGTCAGGACGTTCGCCTCACCGGCCGCGCTCCGCTCGATCCAGGGTTCCAGATCGGCGTACGTCTGGATGGGCACCGCCCGGCGGTACTCGTCGAGGGTGCGGACACGGCCGAAGCCGTGCGCGGTCCCGTAGTGGGTCCCCGCGTTGAAGCTCAGGAGGTCGGTGAGGACGTGGCGCTGGTGTCCGGGCAGGTCGTCGAGGGCGGACACCAGCTGTGCCCGTTCCGCGTGGACCCGCGCGGTGTAGCGCGCCGCGCGGTCCGGGCCCGCCCCTTGGTCAGCCGAGTTCATCGGTGATCAGCTCCCGTACGGTGGCCGCCGTCCGCGCGGCGTCGTTCTGCTCCGCGAGGACGGTCACGGGCAGGTCCCGTATCTCCTCGCGTACGAGCCGGTCGAGGTCGGTCTGGTAGCGCTTGAAGCCGTACGGGCCGGGCCGCGGGCCGTAGTGCTCCAGGGGGTTGAGGTCGGCGCCCTCACGCGAGCGGCTCCAGGCGCTCTCGGGGGTGACGTCGAGGTAGATGACCCGGCCCGGCCGGGGGAAGGACCGCCACCAGGTGAGCAGGGGTTCGTCGGGCACGCCGGCCAGCCGGCACTTCGCGAGGAACTTGTAGTAGTAGGAGTCGACGACCGCGGGGGTCCGCGGATCGCCGTTCAGGAGCTGGTCCCGCAGATGCACGACGGCCGTGTGCACCATGGCGGCGAGGAAGTCCGGGGACCAGCGGGTCTCGTGCGGGGCGACGTCCTTCACCACGTCCCGGCGCAGCCGTGCGATGAGGGCGTGTTCCGGAGCCAGGAAGGTGTCGTCGAGGGAGACGAGCCGCCAGGGTGTGGCCGAGCGCCGCAATTCGGTGAGCACCGATGACTTTCCCGCGTAGTCCGGTCCGAGAAGGACGAAGAACCGCGGGACGGAGTCGTCCCGGTCTTCGTCCTCGGCTTCGCCGCCGTTCGGCGAATTCGAGGATCTTGGGTGCGGCGCCGGATTGTTGCGGCTGGAGGGCACAGCGCTTTTCCTCTCCCTACCGGATGTCACGGATCCCTACCGGATGTCATGGAATTCTGGCGCGATGCGGACGCAGGTCAGCCCTCCAGCGGTCGGCGTCCCCACGCGGAGACCAGCAGCGTGGTCATGTCCTGGCCGCGGGGCGTGCCGAGGGCGTCGAGGAAGTCGGTGAGCTGTTCGGCGGTGACCAGGCCGCTCTCCACCAGGGTGTGGCCCTCCTGGCGCAGCCGGGTGCCGATCAGCTCGTCGTCGGCCGGCGACTGGCCGGGGCCGGCGGGGGTCACCCTGGACTCGACGTCCGTGAGGCCCGCCCGGCCGAGGGCGGCGGGCAGGCCCCTGGCCCACCGCATGTCGGCGCCCTGGGCCTCCATGCGGCGCACATAGGCGCCGACGAGGGCTCGACCGACGGGGGTGGGGGCGTGGTCGGCGGGCAGGTAGTAGAAGTCCTCCGCCACCAGCCAGCCGCCCGGCGCCAGCCATCGGGTGATGCGGCCGAGCACCTTCTCCGGCTCCCGCACATGTTCCAGGACGGCACGGGCGAAGATCAGGTCGAACGTGCCGTCCGGGAACTCCGCCGTGGTCAGGTCCGCCTGAAGGACGCTCAGGTTGTCCGCCCGGTCGGGTTCCAGGTATCCCGTGTCGGTGTCCAGTGCGAGCACCGTGCCCTCGCCGACCCGCTCCGCCAGCCAGTACGACATGGATCCGGCGCCGGCGCCGAGGTCCAGGCAGCGCCATGTGGGGGCGGGCTCCAGCCGGTCGACGACGGCGGTGCTCACCGCGTCGTACTTCTTCTCGAACAGCCGGATCTGGTCGAGCGGGGAGAGGTGTCCCTGGGTCAGCGATCCGGTGCTTCGGGTGGACTGTGCGTCCGTTGTCATGCCTGTCTCTTCCTCCGGGCGAATACGGGTGCGGCGGTGGGCCAGGACCTCGAAGGACGCGGAGGGCCGCGCCCGGTGGGAGGGGCGCTCACGCGGGAGAGGGGCCGCTCCCCTCATTCCGTCATCCGGCCGCGACGGTCTCGGCGACCAGGGTGCACAGGAACAGGTCCGGCGGTGCGACCTCCAGGGCGCTGATGTCCTGCTGCCCGTCCGCGTTGCGCCGGTCGGCCATGTACGCGTCGAACGCGTCGCGGTCCGTCCACTGCGGGTAGTTGACGTAGGTCCGGCCGTCGGGGCTGATGTACGGCGTCGCCGAGACGAACCCGGGGAAGTCCTTCTTCCAGTCGCCGCTGCGGCGCAGCAGGTCCGCCATGGCCCTGGCGGCCTCCCGGTCGGCGACGTGCCGGACCGCGACGCAGACCAGACCGGGCGGGCTGTCCGCCGACGGGCCCCGTACGCCCGGTTCCGGTGTGCCGCCGACCAGGTCCGTGCGCAGCAGGGCCTCCCGGCCGAGCCGGTCCAGCAGCGCCTCTCCGACGCGGGCGGGGTAGCCGTTGCGGGCACTCGTCTCGTCGCGCCAGGCGACGCAGTGCACGACGACGTCCCCGTCGAGGCCGAGGTGGATCCGGGAGGAGAGGAAGCCGCCGAGGCGACCCGGATCCGCGGACTGTTCCGCCAGCACCTGCACGGCCTCCTGGGCCGCTCCCGCCCCGTGCGTGCGCAGGATGAGGAAGGTGCGGAACCCCTCCCGCGTCCCGTCAGCGGAAGTCATCGGCGAACTCCACCGCCCACTCGCGGAAGGTGCGGGGCGGACGGCCGAGGACGTCCTGGACGGTCGTGGTGATCAGCTCGGGCTCCTTGGTGAGCATCTCGAAGTACTCAAGGGCGCCGCTGGCGTAGGCGGGCGGCCAGCCCGCGGACACCATGGCCTTCAGCGCGGCCTCGGCCGGTACGTCCTGCCAGGTCGGCTCGGTCCCGATGATCTCGCCGATGATCTTCACCTGTTCGATCTGGGTGAGGACCTCGGGGCCGGTGATGACCAGGCGCCGGCCGGCGAGTTCGCTGCTCCGCAGGGCCCGCACCGCGACCGCGGCGACGTCTCCCTCATGGATGGAGGAGCGGGCGGCGGCGCCGTAGGGGGACCGCACGATGCCGGTGGCCTTCATCTGCTGGGCGTAGGAGAGCCTGGCGTTGGCCGCGAAACCGGTGGTCTGCAGGAAGGTCCACTCCAGGCCGGTCTTCTCGATCAGCTCCTCGAGGTAGGCGTGGCAGTTGTTGTCCGTGTGCTCGTAGCCGATGTGCACGCCGATCGAGGAGACGAAGACGACGCGCCGGGCCTGTCGTGCGATGCGCTCCAGGACCGCGGGCGCCGTGTCGACGTTCAGGGTGAAGAACGGCCACATCAGTAGGACCGACTCGACTCCGTCGAGGGCCGGCAGCAGGCTGTCGGGGTCGGCCAGGTCGCCGTGGAAGACCTCGAACCCCTCGTCCGGCAGGCGTCCCGCCTTGGGGTCGTCCGCCAGGAGCAGAGCACGCGTGGTGACGCCCTCGTCGATCAGCTGACGGACGACGAGGGGGCCCACGTTTCCGGTGGCTCCGATGACCAGAACCGTATTGTCCGCTCCCATGAACCTTTCCCTTTCCTTGACTACGTCATTTTCGTTGGTTTCGCTGGTTTCGTTGGATTCCCATCGGGTCCCGTCGGGGCCCCTCGGTCGCGCGGCGTGAGGACCGAAATTCGCCGCTGCTATTGCCCGGGAATTCTGGCTTCAGTTTCACAGTCCGGGAATCCGAGGGGCAAGGAACTTTTTTCTAAGATTCCGCGAAGTCGTCGGCCGACGGGGTCGACGAGCGGGCTCGCCGCGGTCAGCGGCGCTCGGCGACCACGTCGATGTCCAGGGTGAGGTGGCGGCCCATGGAGCCCTTCCCCTTGGTGACACCGAAGGCGTACCGGTCGACGGTGGTGACCGCGTGGACCACCAGTCGCCGTTCGTCGCCCGAGACGGTGTCGAGCGTCAGGGCGGCCGGTTTGCCGATCCCGCGCACCGTGAGGCGCCCGTGCAGCAGATGGGCCTCGTCACCGGCCTCCACGCGCTCGCCGCGGAAGTGCATCTCGGCGTGGGTGGCGACATCGAGGAACCCGGCCTCGCGGACATGGGTGTCCCGCTTGTCGTTGCCGGTGTCTATGCTCGCCGCGGAGATGACCGCCTCGACGGTCGAGGACTCCACGGGGTCGGCCACCACGACTTCGCCCCGCGCGACGGCGAAGGTGCCGCGGACGACGACCAGTCCGAAGAAGTTGCGGATACGGAAGCGGACGGACGACTGCGCGGGGTCGATGACGTACGTACCCACGTCGGGCCTGAACTGCACCGCGTTGCCGTGAATGGCCATATTGCGCTCCTCTGCACTGTCGGAAGTGGAAGCCGGCGTACGGGGGTGCCACCGGCTCCGTCGGGCACCCCGCCCCGGACGTGTCGGCGGGAATCCCTGGGGGTTCGCAGGGGGCACCGGGGTCTCCGGGGGCGGGAGAGAACGAGGGGGCCGTCAGGCCGTGACGGGGTCCGGGCGCTCGGCGCCCTTCTCGCGGATGCGTCCCGTCTGACGGGGTACCAGCGCGGCTGCCACGGCGGCGAGCAGGACGGCCAGGGTGCCGACCCACAGCGCGGGGGTGAGTCCGTCCACGAACTGCTGGGCGGAGAGATAGCCGCCCTGGGCGGAGAAGACGGCCGACATCGTGGCGACGCCCAGTGCTCCACCGACCTCGCGCAGCGCGTTGTTGGCGCCGGAGGCGATGCCCTGTTCCTCGGGGCGGACGCTGCTCATGACGAGGTTGGCCGTCGGGGCGAAGAAGAAGCCCATGCCGAGGCCGCTGATCACGAGGGACGGTACGAGTTGCGGGTACGACACGTCGGTGGAGACGACCAGGGCGAGGAGTGCGACGCCGGTGGCCTGGAACACCAGTCCCGTGACCACGACGGGTTGTCCGCCGAAGCGGTCGGAGAGAGCGCCGGCGATCGGCGCGGCGATCATCGGCATGGCGGTCCACGGCAGCATCCGCACCCCGGCCTCCATCGGCGAGTAGCCGCCGACGTCCTGGAGGAACTGGCTGAGCAGGAAGATGGACCCGAACATGCCCACGAACATGAACAGGCTCGCGGCGTTCACGGCACTGAAGGCGCGGCTGCGGAAGAGGCGCATCGGCAGCATCGGGTTCGCCGTCCGCCTCTCGTAGGCGATGAACACGGCGATCAGGGCCGTGCCGCCGATCAGCCCGGCCAGGACGGCGGCGCTGGACCAGCCGTCGCTGTTGCCGCGGATGAGGGCGTAGACGATGCCGAACATGCCGAGGCTGACGAAGGCGGTGCCGAGCAGGTCGAGCCGTGGGTAGGGTCCGCGGCTCTCGTTCAGCCGCAGTACGGCCAGCGGAAGGAGTACGGCTCCCAGCGGGACGTTGATCCAGAAGATCCACTGCCAGGAGATGTGTTCGGTGAGGGTGCCGCCGATCAGCGGGCCGGCCGCCACGGCGAGGCCGTTGACCGCGCCCCACACGCCGAAGGCGAATCCCCGCCGCTCCGGCGCGACGGCGGCGGACAGCAGGGTGAGCGTGAGCGGCATCATGATCGCCGCGCCGAGGCCCTGCACGGCCCGCGCCGCGATGAGTGCCTCCATACCGGGAGCCAGCGCCGCACCGGCGGAGGCGACGGTGAAGATGCCGAGGCCGACGGCGAAGAGCAGTCGGCGCCCGAACCGGTCACCGAGGGCCGCGCCCAGCATCAGGAGCACGGCGAAGGTGAGCGTGTAGGCACTCACCGTCCACTCCAGATCGCCGAGTCCGCCGCCCAGGTCCGCACGGATCGAGGGCAGGGCGGTGGTGACGACAAGGTTGTCGAGTGCGGCCATGAAGCCCGCCGCACTCGCGATGATCAACGCCCATGTCGCGGTGTCGCGACGGGCTGCCGGTCCCTCTTGCATGACGCTCCTCTGGAGTGCAGTGGGTGAGCGGTGACCGTGGTCCGGCCGGCGCGCCTCGGCGGTGCTATCCGCCGATGGCGTGCAGTCCTCCGTCGACGTGGAGGACCTCGCCGGTGGTCTTCGGGAACCAGTCGGACAGCAGGCCGACCACGCCCCGGGCCGCGGGCTCGGGGTCGTTGATGTCCCACTCCATCGGGGAGCGCTCGTCCCACACCTTGACGAGTTGGGCGAAGCCGGGGATGGAGCGCGCGGCCACCGTCTTGATGGGGCCGGCGGAGACGAGGTTGACGCGGATGTCCTTGTCGGCCAGTTCACGGGCGAGGTAGCGCGACGCCGATTCGAGGGCGGCCTTGGCGACGCCCATCCAGTCGTACATCGGCCAGGTGACCTGCGAGTCGAGGCTCATGCCGACGACGGATCCGCCGCGCCGCTCCATGAGGGGCAGCACGGCCGTCGTGAGGGACTTCAGGGAGAACGCCGAGATCTCGACGGCCGTGGCGACCGACGACCAGGGCGTGTTGAGGAAGTTGCCGCCGAGGGCGTCCTGCGGGGCGAAGCCGATGGAGTGGACGACCCCGTCGAGGCCGACGCCTTCACCGAGGTGCTCGGCGACGCGGGCGGGGAGGTCGTCCAGGTGCCGCTGGTTCTGGACGTCCAGCTCGATGACGGGGGCCGGCTTCGGCAGCCGGTTGGCCGCCCGTTGGACGACCGGGAGGTGCCCGAAGCCGGTCACGACGACTTCGGCGCCCTCCTCCTGGGCGAGGCGCGCCACATGGAAGGCGATGGAGAAGTCGGTCAGGACGCCGGTGACCAGGATGCGCTTGCCTGCGAGGATTCCACTCATGGTGCTCAGTGACCCATGCCCAATCCGCCGTCCGGTCAGGACAGGACGGCTCCGGTGGTAGCGGTGTGTGAGGCTGTGGTTCAGGAAGGCGCACGGCATTCAACGCCCGGCCTGCGCGTAAACTATACTTTACCTACGGCCGCGAAGGCCACACACGGCGCCCACGTGCCGGACAACAGGGCGGCACATATGGGGTGTTGACGGCAGAGATCGGCAACTGGCAGCACAGGAGCGGCTGATAGCCGGTGGTGGGTGGCCGGTTCGCGATAGTTCTTGTTCGCGGCGACCGTTCGCCGTTGCCCGCGGTGGGACGCGGCAGGCGTCAGTCCCGGTCCGCCGCGGCGGGGAGAGCCTGCTCGTCGAGCGCGTCGAGCATCCGCAGAAGCTGACGGCGCATCGCGGGGGTCATCTCGCCGGCCCGCATCGCGATGGTGCGCACCTGACGGTCGGTGAGCTTCCGCTCCAGCTCTTCGACTTCTTCGACCTCTTCGACACCGAGCAGGTAGGCGGCCGTGATGGGCGGCATGTCCGGCGCGCGGCGCTCGTCGAAGAACTTGGCGACGGCCTTGACCACCGCGATGGTCGGGTTGGTGTTGCGCCCGGAGCGCAGCCCGGCCAGGTAGACGCGGGAGACCGTCGTCTCGTGGGAGGGATCCTCGGTGATCTTCCGGGCCACGTACGGCGTGGAGTACGACCGCGTACGGCCGTCGTCACTCTGGTACGTCACGGACGCAAAGAGATCGTTCAGGCACTGGGTGAAGTCCCCGGCGGGCTGATACCGGTTCACGGCCCCGCTCTCGCCACCCACCACCGGACGCTCCCTTCCGTGCGTGGTCGAAGTCATGCGCCCACAGACTTTACAGGAGAAACTCCAGGGCAGACACCGGCTTCCCGCTCCGTTGCGGACGCCGCCCGGCCCCGGCGTGTACGGCGCGCGGGGTCATGGCGCGGTAACGCGAGCGAAGAGCGGGGACCGCGGTGGGCGCCCCCGCCCGCCGCCGCATCGCCCGGCGCGCGGTGTCAGTCCCGTACGGACCCGGCCGGCTCGGCATACGGGTCCGTTCGGTCCGCGGGGACATTGCCGGAAGCCTCGATCGTTGTCAACGCCCTGGACAGGCCCACCAGCCAGCGCGCGTCCGAATCCAGGTCGTGGCCGCCGCCGTCCGGGACGGCACACCGCTCGTCGACCGGCGCCTCCCGGGCTCTGCGGACCAGCGCGGCGGCCACCACCGCGGCCCCCGCGTGCAGGTCGAGCTCGCGGCCCGTCAGGCCCTTCGCCTCCCCCGCGGCCCGCGCGGCGCGCTCGACGCCCAGGGCGCAGTAGGGCGTGAGGCGCACCAGGCCGTCCCGGATCTCGATGACCCGCCGGTAGTAGGCGCGGGCCCGCCAGGGCCGGACGCAGGAAACGCGGGTCCACCACCACTCGGAGCCGCGCGGCAGGGCCAGTTCGGGGAAGGCGTCGTGCAGGGCGCGCCAGAGCGGGCCGAGTTCACGGAACACGGCACGCCGCGCGAACACGGACGCGATACGGCCGGCGACCTCGACCGTGACCGGGTGGGTCACCCCGGCGACCAGCGTCCAGACGCCGAACAGGGTGGTCACGTACCAGACGCCGTTCAGTACCTCCGAGTCCACGCCGAACGCGAACTGGGCCGCCAGGGAGAGGACTTTGAAGACACAGGCGCACAACTCGGCGACCAGCGCGACCGAGAGGATGCGCAGCGCCATGCGCAGGTTTCGGCGGATGGTGACCACGGAGTACACCAGGGACCAGCGCATCACCATGGCGGCGACACCCCCGACGTAGCCGGACACGACCAGGACGAACGCGGCCGCGCTGCCGTCGTTGCGGTTCAGCCACTCGGGGGGCGCTGCGCGCAGCGCCTCCGGTGAGGCCGCCCACACCGCGGTGGCCGCCGACGCGAACAGCAGCAGGCACAGCACCGAGGCCGTCTGGGAGCGGTCCTCCTCGGGTCCCGCGGCCGAGAGGTGGAAGAACCTCAGGAGCCAGAAGGCCGCGGTCATGCAGACCACGCTCGTCACCAGCACGTTGACACCCCTGGTCGCGGTCAGCAACCAGGCGTAGACGTTGGGATGGAAGAGCACCAGCGCCAGCGCGATGCAGACGGTGCATCTGGCGATGGCCTTGAGCGGCAGGTCGCCGGGGGCCCGCCGGACGTGGATCATCCGGATCGCCGCGCACAGACAGACCATGACGTCGATGTAGGTGCAGATGAAGATCTTGATGTGCACTGCTCACCCCGTAGCACGTGTGGTCACAGCCAGGAGGTCCGGCTCCTGAGGGCCTGCCCCATGCGTTCCAGCACGGGGTCCTCCGCCACGGCGGTGCTGTCCATGCCCCGGCAGGCGCCGTGCATGGCGGACCGCTCCAGGATGATCGTGGCGATCAGTTCGGCCTCCAGCTCCTGCTCGGAGTCGTAGACCGTCCGCATGCGCACGTGCTCCGCGCCGGCCCCGGGTCCGTCACCGGGGGGTCCGGCCGCGGGGACCGCCAGATGTCCGACCAGAATGTGGCCCACCTCGTGGAGAATGATGTGGTCCTGATGCGGACGGGTGGTGTCCTGCTGATAGAAAATCACGTCGGCCGTCTCGGTCGCGACGCAGACGCCCAAGGGCCCTGGCGACTCCAGTGGATACGGGATCAACCGAATTTCGCGATTCCGGCGGACGCTCAGGCGGGCACATAAGTCGTGCACATCGAGCGGATACCCGACTTCGAGGTCGCGTAAGAGATTGCGGCATCGCCGCCGCAACCTGCGATTCATCATGTTCCCCCCAAAGACCCATGCGAATTTCAGCAACCGTGGCCGACCTTAGCCCAGCAGAGCAGAGCCGCCGAGAAATTTTACACTGCCGTAACGTGCACCAGCGGGCTTTGCCGAAAAGTGCAATGTCGGGCACCGTACCCTCACCCGACCGTCACCTGCCGGAAACGTCCTGATTGGCAACGGGGCGAATGCGACACGTAATGCCAATCACTCCGGCACCGCACAATCGGCGCCTTGGATGCCGATTCACCTGGCAATTACAGAGGGCGGGCAGGCGAAATGCGAACCGGCGCGCCGACCGATGTCGGCCATATGCGTCCGTCATGGGACAGGCTCCCGGCGAAGCCCTGCACATGGGACGGAGCGTCGACTGCCGGAGAGCCGTACGACCGCGACCACCTCGACACCCGGCAGCCGCGGACCGACAATCAGGGCACTAAGCCCATGTTCGTCACCAGAACGACACATCGGGCGATATCGACCACCCGGCCATGCCTAGCGAAAACTTCATCCTGGCTTAGAAGAAGGCCCTTGACCCTTCCTCCGTCGAACAACAAAGCTAAGGGCACCGCCTGGCGGATTCCCGTCGACGGCCACGGAAAGACAACCGATCGCCCTTTTGCGACGGACCACTCATCGCAGCGATCCCTGAAACGGACCGGCATTCTCCACCCGCTTTATCGACGCAGGTTCGCCTGCGGAATCGGTGTGTCCGGACCGGTGTCTCCCGAGTTTCAGCGATGAGGCGATCCACGGTTTCACGATGCCGAAGGCAGCACCCAGCAGTTCGGTCGAGGAGGGGTTCATGGACACCGAGGTGATAGTTGTAGGGGCCGGTCCGGCAGGGCTCATGCTGGCGGGTGAGCTGCGCCTGGCCGGCATCGGGGTGACGGTGCTCGAACGGCTTCCGGAGTCCACCGGTGAGTCCCGCGGACTGGGCTTCACCACACGCACCATGGAGGTGTTCGACCAGCGAGGGCTGCTGCCCCGCTTCGGCGACCTGGAGACCAGCGCACAGGGCCACTTCGGCGGCGTACCGCTGGACCTGTCCGTTCTCGACGGCGCGCACCTTCCCAACAAGACGATCCCCCAGTCGCGCACCGAGGGCGTGCTGGAGGAGTGGGCCGTCGAGCTGGGCGCCGACCTCAGGCGCGGGCACGAGCTGGTCTCGTTCACCGAACACGCGGACCACGTCGAGGCGGAGGTCCGCGGTCCCGGCGGGACGCTGTCGCTGAGCGCCTCCTACCTGGTCGGCTGTGACGGCGGACGCAGCACCGTCCGCAAGATGGCCGGCTTCGACTTCCCCGGCACCGCCGCCACCCTGGAGATGTACCTGGCCGACGTGCGCGGCCTCGACCTGCGGCAGCGCATGATCGGCGAGACGCTGCCCGGCGGCATGGTGATGGTCGGTCACCTCGACGGCGGCATCACCCGCCTCATCGTGTGCGAGAGCGGCACCCCGCCGAAGAAGCGCACCGAGGGCGTCCCCTACACCGACGTCGCGGCGGCCTGGCAGCGGCTCACCGGCGAGGACATCTCCCACGGGGAGCCGGTCTGGATCAGCTCCTTCGGGAACGCCACCCGGCAGGTCACCGAGTACCGCAGGGGCCGGGTGCTGCTGGCAGGCGACTCCGCCCACATCCATCTGCCGGCCGGCGGCCAGGGGATGAACACCAGCCTCCAGGACTCGGTGAACCTCGGCTGGAAGCTCGCCGCGGTGGTGCGCGGCACCGCCCCGCAGTCACTGCTCGACACCTACCACGCGGAGCGCCACCCGGTCGGCGAGCGCCTGATGATGAACACCCGGGCCCAGGGGCTGCTGTTCCTGAGCGGCTCGGAGATGCAGCCGCTGCGTGACGTACTGCGCGAGCTGACCGCCTACCCGGACGTCACCCTGCACCTGGCCCGCATGGTGAGCGGTCTGGAGATCCGCTACGACGTCGGTCCGGGCGACCACCCGCTGCTCGGCCGCCGGCTGCCGCACGTGGAACTGGTGGGCGGCGACGCCAAGACGAGCACCACGGAGCTGCTGCACTGCGCGCGAGGCGTGCTGCTCGACCTGGCGGACGACGCTCCGCTGCGCGAGGCGGCGGCGCCCTGGGCGGACCGGGTGGACGTCGTCACCGCCGCGCCGCACGAGCCCGGCCCGCTGGACGGCACGACCGCCCTGCTGGTCCGCCCGGACGGCCACGTGGCGTGGACGGCGACCCGCCCGGAGGACCTCGCGCCCGTCCTGGAGCGCTGGTTCGGCCCCGCCTGAGACACCACCCGAGGAATTGGCGGTGGGCCACCGTGCCCCGGCCGAAGCGCAGGCAAAGGAGACGCACTTCATGCACAGCACCCTGATCGTCGCCCGGATGGAACCCGGTTCCAGCGGCGACGTGGCCCGGTTGTTCGGTGAGTTCGACACCACCGAGATGCCGCACCTGATGGGCACCCGGCGGCGGCAGCTCTTCTCCTACCGCGGCCTGTACTTCCACCTCCAGGACTTCGACACCGACGACGGCGGCGCCGCCATCCAGGAGGCCAGGCACCACCCCGCCTTCGTGGGGATCAGCGAGGACCTGAAGCCGTTCATCAACGCCTACGACCCGGCGACCTGGCGCTCCCCGGCCGACGCGATGGCCACCCGGTTCTACCACTGGGACTCGGCCGTATGAGTACGCCCGCGGCAGCCGCCGCACCGTCCGAACCGGCGAACCGAACACCCGACGAGGTGGGAAACGGAGGTCACGTCCCATGGGCCGTCGCATAGTCATCACCGGCATAGGGGTCCTGGCTCCGGGCGGAGTCGGCGTCAAGGACTTCTGGAGCCTGCTGAGCGAGGGCCGCACCGCGACCCGCGGCATCACGTTCTTCGACCCGTCGCAGTTCCGCTCCCGGGTCGCCGCCGAGATCGACTTCTCGCCCGAGGCCCACGGTCTGACTCCGCAGGAGATCAGACGCATGGACCGGGCCGCCCAGTTCGTCACCGTCGCCACCCGCGAGGCACTGGCCGACAGCGGGCTGGAGATCACCGACCTCGACCCGTGCCGCACCGGTGTCACCATCGGCAGCGCGGTCGGCGCCACCATGAGCCTCGACCAGGAGTACAACGTGGTCAGCGACGGCGGCCGGCTCGACCCCGTCGACCACAACTACGCCGTCCCCCACCTCTACAACCACTTCGTGCCCAGCTCGTTCGCCGCCGAGGTGGCGTGGGCGGTCGGCGCCGAGGGACCGTCCACGGTGGTCTCCACGGGCTGCACCTCCGGTCTGGACGCGGTCGGCCACGCGGTCGACCTGATCCGGGAGGGCTCGGTCGACGTGATGATCGCGGGAGCCACCGACGCCCCGATCTCCCCCATCACCGTGGCGTGCTTCGACGCCATCAAGGCCACCACGTCACGCAACGACGACCCCGAGCACGCGTCCCGGCCCTTCGACGGGACCCGTAACGGATTCGTCCTCGGTGAGGGATCCGCCGTCTTCGTGCTGGAGGAGCGGGAGGCCGCCCTCAAGCGCGGCGCCCACGTGTACGCCGAGATCGCCGGCTACGCCTCGCGGTGCAACGCCTTCCACATGACCGGGCTGCGGCCGGACGGCCGCGAGATGGCCGAGGCGATCCGGATGGCCCTGCACGAGTCCCGGCTCAACCCCGAGGACATCCACTACATCAACGCGCACGGCTCCGGCACCAAGCAGAACGACCGGCACGAGACCGCCGCGTTCAAGCGGAGCCTCGGCGAGCATGCCCGGCGCGTGCCGGTCAGCTCCATCAAGTCCATGGTCGGCCACTCGCTGGGCGCGATCGGCTCCATAGAGATCGCGGCGTCGGCCCTCGCCATCGAGAACGACCTGGTGCCGCCGACCGCCAACCTGCACACCCCGGACCCCGAGTGCGACCTGGACTACGTGCCGCTGACCGCCCGCGAGTGGCGCACCGACACCGTCCTGACCGTCGGCAGCGGATTCGGCGGATTCCAGAGCGCCATGGTCCTGACCACGGCCGACCGCGGCTGACAGCCGACCGCACAGGCGGAAAGGAGCATGGCGTGACACACGCAGCGGTGGTCACCGGAGTGGGCATCACGGCCCCCAACGGGCTGGGCGTCGAGGACTACTGGACGGCGACCTGCGAGGGGCGCAGCGGTATCGGCCCCGTCACCCGTTTCACCCCGGACAGCTACCCGTCCCGGCTGGCGGGCGAGGTACCCGGGTTCGTGGCGGAGGAGCACCTGCCGAGCCGGCTGATCGCCCAGACCGACCACATGACGCGGCTGGCGCTGCTGGCGGCGGACTGGGCGCTGGAGGACGCGGGCATCAAGCCGGACGAACTGCCGGAGTTCGACGCGGGTGTCATCACCGCGAGTTCGTCCGGCGGGTTCGAGTTCGGCGAGCGCGAGCTGCGCAACCTGTGGAGCAAGGGCGGCGCGCACGTCAGCGCGTACCAGTCCTTCGCCTGGTTCTACGCGGTCAACACCGGCCAGATCTCCATCCGGCACGGGATGCGTGGGCCGAGCGGGGTGGTCGTCAGTGACCAGGCGGGCGGCCTCGACGCCCTCGCCCAGGCGCGGCGGCAGATCCGCAAGGGTTCCCGTGTCATCGTCTCCGGCGGGGTGGACGCCTCCATCTGCTCGTGGGGCTGGGTCGCCCAGCTGGCGGGCGGCAGGCTGAGCACCTCGGACGACCCGGAGCGGGCCTACCTGCCCTTCGACACGGCGGCGGCCGGGCACGTACCGGGCGAGGGCGGCGCGATCGTCGTCCTGGAGGACGCCGAGGCGGCCCGCCTGCGCGGGGCGCGCGTGTACGGCGAACTGGCCGGGTACGCGGCCACGTTCGACCCGGCGCCCGCCACCGGCCGCCCGCCCGGTCTGCGCCGGGCCATCGAACTGGCTCTGGACGACGCCCGGTTGGCGCCGGACGACATCGACGTCGTCTTCGCGGACGCGGCGGCCCAGCCCGAGCTCGACCGCGTCGAGGCGGACGCCCTCAGGGCGGTCTTCGGCCGCGGCGGGGTGCCGGTGACCGCGCCCAAGACGATGACCGGCCGACTGCATTCGGGGGCCGCGCCGCTGGACGTCGTGGCGGCCCTGCTGGCCATCCGCGACCGCACCATCCCGCCGACGGTCAACGTGACACCGGACGAGAGCTACGAACTCGACCTGGTGACCGACCGGCCCCGCTCGGCGGACGTCCACACCGCTCTGGTCGTGGCCCGCGGCCACGGCGGATTCAACTCGGCCGTCGTCGTACGACGGGCCGGCTGAGCCCGGCCGCAGCCCCCGCGACGGACGCCCCATACGACAGGGAGTGACCCACACGATGAGCAAGCACGAGTTCACGATCGACGATCTCAAGCGGATCCTGCACACGTCCGCCGGTGTCCCCGAGGGGGTCGGCCCCGGGGCCGACATCCTCGACGTCGCCTTCGACAGCCTCGGTTACGAGTCGCTGGCCCTGCTGGAGACCTGCGGCAGCATCGAGCGCGAGTTCGGGATCAGCCTCGACGACGACGCGATGGGCATCACCGACACCCCGCGCACCCTGCTCCGGCTCGTCAACGAGCAGCTCGTGGCGCCCAGTACGACCTGAGCGGCGCAGCCACCACATGCGGTCCCGCCTCGCCGGACCGCGCCACCGATCCACCGATCCACCGATCCACGAAGGGGAGCACATGTCACAGCAAGGCGAGCGGGTCGCCCTGATCTCCGGGGCCACCAGCGGAATCGGGCTGGCCGCCGCACGGGCCCTGGGCGGGTCCGGACACCGGGTGTTCATCTGTGCCCGGGACGCCCAGAAGGTCGACTCGACGGTCAAGCAGTTGCGCGAGGAGGGCATCACCGCGAGCGGCGCCGCCTGCGACGTCCGTTCACGGGACGAGATCCAGGCGCTGGTACGGGCGGTCGTGGACGAGTTCGGACCGGTGGACGTGCTGGTCAACAACGCGGGCCGGAGCGGCGGCGGAGTCACCGCCGACATCGCCGACGACGTGTGGTTCGACGTCATCGACACCAACCTCAACAGTGTCTTCCTGATGACCCGCGAGGTGCTCACCACCGGCGGTATGCGCGAGAAGTCCCGCGGCCGGATCATCAACATCGCCTCGACCGCCGGCAAGCAGGGTGTGGTCCTGGGCGCCCCCTACTCGGCGTCCAAGCACGGCGTGGTGGGCTTCACGAAGGCGCTGGGCAACGAGCTCGCGCCGACCGGCATCACCGTCAACGCGGTCTGCCCGGGATACGTCGAGACGCCCATGGCCCAGCGGGTCCGGCAGGGCTACGCGGCGGCCTACGACACCAGCGAGGACGCCATCCTGGAGAAGTTCCAGGCCAAGATCCCGCTCGGCCGCTACTCCACGCCGGAGGAGGTCGCCGGACTGGTCGGCTACCTGGCCACCGACACCGCCGCCTCCATCACCGCGCAGGCCCTCAATGTCTGCGGCGGCCTGGGCAACTTCTGACCCGCCCGCCCGGCGCGTACCGCGTCCGGCGCCACCGGCATCGACCAGCAAGGAGTTAGGACATGTCGCAGGAGGGCCTCCGCGAGGTCGAGCACGACATCACGATCGACGCCCCGGCGGACGCCGTCTACCGGCTGATCGCCGAGGTGGAGAACTGGCCGCGGATCTTCCCGCCGACGATCTACGTCGACCACGTGGAGCGCGGCGAGGGCCAGGAGCGCATCCGGATCTGGGCCACCGCCAACGGCGAGGCGAAGAACTGGACCTCGCGCCGCACCCTGGATCCGCGGGCGCTGCGCATCACCTTCCGCCAGGAGGTCTCCACGCCGCCGGTCGCGGCGATGGGCGGCACCTGGATCATCGAGCCGCTGTCGGACTCCTCCTCGCGGGTGCGGCTGCTGCACGACTACCGGGCGGTGGACGACGACCCCGAGGGTCTGAAGTGGATCGACGAGGCCGTCGACCGCAACTCCCGCTCCGAGCTGGCCGCGCTGAAGTCGAACGTCGAACTCGCCCACGCCTCAGCCGAGTTGACGTTCTCCTTCGAGGACACCGTACGGATCGCCGGCTCCGCGAAGGACGCGTACGACTTCATCAACGAGGCGGACCTGTGGGTGGAGCGGCTGCCGCACGTGGCGTCCGTGCGCTTCTCCGAGGACACCCCGGGGCTGCAAATCCTGGAGATGGACACCCGCGCCAAGGACGGTTCGACGCACACCACCAAGTCGTACCGGGTGGCCTTCCCGCACCAGCGGATCGCCTACAAGCAGGTCACGCTGCCCGCCCTGATGACTCTGCACACCGGGATCTGGACCTTCACCGAGGACGACGGCGGTGTCCTGGCCACCTCGCAGCACACGGTGGTGCTCAACACCGCCAGCATCGCCAGGATCCTCGGCGCCGAGGCCACCGTCGCGGACGCCCGGGAGTACGTGCGCTCGGCGCTGAGCACCAACAGCCGGGCGACCCTGGGCCACGCCAGGGACCACGCGGAGCGGCGGCGCTGACCATGGCACAGGACCAGCGGACCAGGACCGGGAACCGGGTGGACACCCAGGTGGTCGTCGTCGGAGCGGGCCCGGTCGGGCTCATGCTCGCCGCCGAGCTGCGGCTGGGCGGCGCGGACGTCGTCGTGCTGGAGCAACTGCCCGCGCCCACCTCGGAGTCGAGGGCGTCCACGCTGCACGCCCGGACGATGGAGCTGTTCGACAGCCGGGGCCTGCTGGACGCGCTGGGGCCCGTGCCGGGCGAGGTCCGGGGCCACTTCGGCGGGATCCCCCTGGACCTCACGCTGCCGGGCAGCCACCCGGGCCAGTGGAAGGTGCCGCAGGACCGCACCGAGGCACTGCTCGGTGCCTGGGCGGGCGGACTCGGCGCCGACGTCCGGCGCGGCCACGAGGTGACCGCGCTGACGGTGACCGAGGACCACGTCGACGTCGAGGCCGTGGGACCGGCCGGTCCGCTGACCGTACGGGCCCTGTGTGTGGTCGGCTGCGACGGCGAGCACAGCACGGTCCGCCGCCTCGCCGGGCTGGACTTCCCCGGCACCGACGCGACCCGGGAGCTGATCCGGGCGGACGTGGCGGGCATCGAGGTGCCCGACCGGCGTTTCGAACGGCTGGACGCCGGGCTCGCGATCGCCGCCCGGCGCGCGGACGGCGTGACCCGGATCATGGTGCACGAGTTCGGACGCGCCGCCGTGCGGCGGACCGCTCCCCCGGACTTCGCCGAGCTGGTCACCATCTGGAAGCGGGTCACCGGCGAGGACGTCAGCGGTGGCACCCCGCTGTGGATCAACGCCTTCGGCGATGTCTCACGGCAGGCCGCGCGCTACCGCGACGGACGGGTGCTGCTGGCCGGTGACGCGGCCCACGCCCAGATGCCGATCGGCGGCCAGGCGCTGAACCTCGGCCTCCAGGACGCCGCCAACCTGGGCTGGAAGCTGGCCGTACAGGTGGCCCGCAAGGGCTCGGAGGGCCTGCTGGACAGCTACCACACCGAGCGGCACGCCGTGGGCGAACGGGTGCTCTCCGGGATCCGGGCGCAGGCACTGCTGCTGCTCTCCGGCCCGGAGGTGAACCCCCTGCGGGCGGTCCTCGGCGAACTGCTCCGCTCCGGCGACACCCGCCGGCATCTGGCCGCCACCATCAGCGGCCTGGACATCCGCTACGACGTCGGCCCCGGCGACCATCCCCTGCTCGGCCGGCGTCTCCCGCCGTCCGCGCTGAAGACGGCGGACGGGTGGCCGACGAGCACCGCGGAGCTGCTGCGCGGCGGCCGGGGCCTGCTGCTCGACCTCTCCGGCGACGACGGCCGCACGGCGGAACTGGCCGCCGTGGCCGCGCCCTGGCGCGACCGCGTGCACTCCGTGGCCGCCACCGTCATCGACGGCGGCCCCCTGTCGGACCTGGACGCCGTGCTCGTACGGCCGGACGGCTACGTCGTCTGGGCCGGGTCCGACGCAACGAGTCCCGAGGCGGCGCTGCGTCGCTGGCTCGGGTTGCCCCACGACGAACACCCCATCTCTGGAGGACTTTCATGAGCAGGCTCGCCGGCAAAACCGCGCTCGTCACGGGTTCGAGCCGAGGAATCGGCCGGGCGACCGCCGAGCGTCTCGCGCGGGACGGCGCACTGGTCGCGGTGCACTACAACGCCGACGCCGACGCGGCCGGGAAGGTCGTCGCCGGCATAGCGGAGGCGGGCGGCAAGGCTTTCGCCGTCAAGGCCGAACTGGGCGTCCCCGGGGACGTGGACACGCTGTTCGAGGCACTGGAGGCGGGCCTGAAGGAGCACGGCGCCTCGGGGCTCGACATCCTGGTGAACAACGCGGGCGTCATGGGCGGCGTGGCCCCTGAGGAGGTCACCCCGGAGATCTTCGACCGGCTGGTCGCGGTCAACGCCAAGGCGCCGTTCTTCATCGTCCAGCGGGTCCTCGGGATCCTCCAGGACGGCGGGCGCATCATCAACATCTCCTCCGGACTGACCCGTTTCGCCAACCCGCAGGAAGTGGCGTACGCGATGACGAAGGGCGCGGTGGAGCAGCTCACCCTGCACTTCGCCAAGCACCTGAGCGGCCGGGGCATCACGGTCAACTCGGTGGCCCCGGGCATCACCAACAACGGCACCCCGGTCTTCGACATCCCCGAGGTCGTCGAGCAGATGGCGGCCCTGTCCGCCTTCAACCGGGTCGGCGAGACCCGTGACGTCGCCGACGTGGTCGCCTTCCTGGCCTCCGACGACGCCCGCTGGATCACCGGCGGTTTCCTCGACGCCAGCGGCGGCACCCTGCTCGGCGGCTGACGCACGGACAGCCGCGAACACGTACACCCGCCGGTCCGGACGAGATCCGGCCGGACCGGCGGACGGGACGAAGGGCGAGGAGCCAGGCGCATGACCACCGACAGGGCCGCGACGGCCGACTCCGCGAGGACCGCCTTCGGGTGGGGCCTGCTGTGCGTGCTGTCCGGCAACATGCTCATCGACGCCCTGGAGGTGTCGGTGGCGGTCGTCGCCCTGCCGTCGATCGGCTCCGATCTCGGTCTGTCCCGGACCGCTCTCGGCTGGGTCGTCAGCGGCTTCGCCCTCGGCTTCGGCGGCTCGCTGCTCCTGGCGGGGCGCGTGGTCGAGCTGCTGGGCCGACGCCGCGTGTACCTCGCGGCGCTGCTGGTGTTCGCGGTGGCCTCCCTGCTGGGCGGACTGGCGACGAACGGGCCGCTGCTGATCGGCGGACGGTTCGTCAAGGGCGTGTGCGCGGCGCTCACCGCGCCCACCGGACTCGCCATCATCGGGGCGGCCTACCCGGCGGGCCCGGCCCGCGACAAGGCGGTCTCGGTGTACTCCCTGTTCGGGGCGGGCGGCTTCTCGGCCGGGCTGCTGCTGTCCGGGCTGCTGACCGAGGTGAGCTGGCGCTGGACGTTCCTGTTCCCGGCGCCGGTCGCCCTGGTGCTGTTCCTGTTCGGGCTGCGCCTCGTCCCGGGCCGTACACCGGGCGAGCGGGCCGCCGCGCCCGCCGGCACACTGCGCGTCGGCGTCCCGAAGCGGTACGACCTGCCGGGCGCCGTCACCTCCGGCGGTGCGCTCCTGGCCCTGGCCTGGGCTCTCACCCGGGGGCCCGGAGCGGGCTGGGCGGACCCCCTCACCGTCACGGGGCTGCTGCTCGCAGCGGCCCTGGGGGCCGCCTTCGCCCACATCGAGCGGGCCGCGCCCCGGCCCCTGATGCGTACCCGGCTGCTCGCCGACCGGCCTCTGGTGCGCTCCGCGGCGGGCGCCGCCGCGCTGAACGGCTCGTATCTCGGCTTCCTGTTCGTGGTGACCCTGGACCTCCAGGACGCGGGGAACTGGCCGCCGCTGCGGACCGGTGCGGCACTGCTGCCCGCGGCACTGCCCCTGGCGGTGGCGGTGGCGACGGGCCTCTCGGCGCGGCTGGTGGGCCGGTACGGCACGGCCCGCCTCATCGCTACGGGGACCTGGGCGCCCCCGGCCGGCTACCTCTGGTACCTGCTGGCCGGGGACCACCCCTCCTATGCGTCCGCGACCCTGCCCGCCCTGCTGCTCGTGGGGCTGGGCTTCGTGTTCCAGTTCGCCGCGCTCAACGCCCAGGCCATGTCCGCCGTCCCGGACCTGGACCGCGGCGCGGCGGGCGGCATCTACCAGACCTCGGTGCAGTTGGCGGGCGCCGTGGTGACCGCGCTGGTCGCGGCGCTCCTGGGCGCCGGGGCCGACGACGCGCGCCACAGCGCCCTCGTCCTCGTCGGCGTGGTCGGCGCGGCCGGTGCGGCGGTCGCCCTCACGGGGCTGCTGCCGCGCCGCTCGCGTCCGACCGCCGTACCGGAGCACCGGGAGGGCTGACGACTCCGCCGTGGCTCCCGGCCCGGTGTGCCGCGTTCCGCCGGCCCGCTCCCCCACCCCTCAGACCCTGTTACCGCACCATCCGAGAGGAAGCCCGTGTCCGAGATCGCTCCACTGAAGCTGGCCGTCATCGTGGGAAGCACCCGTTCGGGGCGCATCGCGCCCCTCGTGGCGGGATGGGTGGCCGACCGGGCCGGCCGCCACGGCGGCCTGGAGGTCGACCTCGTCGACCTGGCCGAGGCCGCGCTCCCCGACGACCTCGACGGCAGCTCCCCCCAGGTGACCGCGCTCGCGCCGCGGCTCGCGGCGGCCGACGCCTTCGTGGTGGTCACGCCCGAGTACAACCACAGCTTCCCCGCTCCCCTGAAGACCGCGATCGACTGCTTCCGCACGGAGTGGCAGGCCAAGCCGGTGGGCTTCGTCTCCTACGGGGGCATGGCCGGCGGGCTGCGGGCCGTGGAGCAGCTGCGCCAGGTGTTCGCCGAGACCCACACCGTGGGTGTGCGCGACACGGTGAGCTTCCACAACGTCTGGGAGCAGATCGGCGACGGCGGCGAGTTCCCCGTCGACCCGGCGGGCTGCGACGCCGCCGCCAAGACCATGTTCGACCAGCTCGTGTGGTGGGCGCGCACCCTGCGCACCGGCCGCGCCGAGGACCCGTACAGCGCCTGAGAGCCCGACCGCACCACCACACGCCTACGACAAGGGGGCCACCGTGCCGGCAACCGGCCTGCTCCAGCA
This sequence comes from Streptomyces ortus, assembly GCF_026341275.1. Lineage (NCBI taxonomy): Bacteria > Bacillati > Actinomycetota > Actinomycetes > Kitasatosporales > Streptomycetaceae > Streptomyces > Streptomyces ortus. Next base: position 8,390,610 of record NZ_JAIFZO010000002.1, on the reverse strand, counting down.
TCCCTACGACACCGTCGTCGAGGAGGACGCCGCACCCGGCGTCGACGTACCCCTCGCCCTGCCCGTGCCCGCCACTCCCCCCACCGGGGACGCGTCGCGTGCCGCGGACCCGGCCGAGGCGCCGACGCCCGCCGCGGACGAGGTCACCGGCCTTGGAGCCGCCACCGACGGCGCGAGCGCCGCGGTGGGCCGGGACGGTACGGCGGCCCTCGGGCTCGCCGGGCTGATCCGGGTGGACCGGGGCAACCCCACGGCGGAGGAACTGGCGGCCGTGGTCACCGTGCTCCTCGCCCGGGCCGCGGCGGGCTCCGCCGAGGACACCGCCGGCAGCCACCTGGTACGGCCCTCACCCCGCTGGCGCCGGTTCGGCCGCGGGCACGGTTACCGCACGGCCCACAGCTGGCAGGCGGGCCGGCGGCCCCGGCGTGCGGTACGGGGAGCACTGTGAGGATCCTCTTCGTCGCCGGCGGCAGCGCCGCGACCGTGTTCGCGCTGGCCCCGCTGGCCACCGCCGCGCGCGGGGCCGGACACGAGGTCATCATGGCCTCGGTCGGGGACATCGTGCCGGTCGTCGCCGGGGTCGGCCTGCCGGCCGTGTCGATGACGGCCTCCCCGATCAGCGACTTCATCTACAAGGACCGGGACGGCGCGCCGGTGACGCCGCCCGCCGACCCGGCCGAACAACCGGCCTTCACCGGACGCTGGTTCGGCCGGATGGCCGCCGCCACCCTGGACGCGCTCACCCACCTCGCGCACGACTGGCGGCCGGACGTGGTGGTCGGCGGCACCATGATGTACGCCGCCGGTCTGCTCGCCAGGCGTCTTGGGGTGCCCTATGTGCGCCACGCCTGGGACGCGGTCGAGGCGACCCTGATCGACCCGGGAGCCGAGGACGAACTACGCCCGGAACTCGACCTGTTCGGCCTGCCCGGGCTGCCCGCCCCGGACCTGTTCATCGACGTCTGCCCGCCCAGTCTGCGGCCCGCCGACGCGGCCCCCGCCCATCCGATGGCCTGTCTGCCCGCCAACACCCAGCGGGAGCTGCAGCCGTGGATGTACACCCGGGGCAAGCGCCCCCGGGTGTGCGTCACGGCCGGCAGCCGCGTCGCCAACGACGACGGCACCGAATACCTGCGCCAGGCCTACGAGTTCCTGCGCACCCTGGCCCTCGACGTGGCCGCACTCGACGCGGAGGTGGTGATCGCGGCCCCCGAGAACGTGGCCGCGGACCTGCGCGCCGAACTCGACGACGTGCACGCGGGCTGGGTCCCGCTGGACGTGGTGCTGCGCACCTGCGACCTGCTGGTGGGCCACGCCGGCGGCGTCACCACCCTCAACGCCATGCACGCGGGGGTACCTCAGCTGCTGCTCCCCCAGTGGGGCATCCTGGGCCCCCCGACCCGGCGGCTGGCCGACTACGGCGCGGCGATCACGCTGACGCCCGCCGAGGCCACCAGGGAACGCCTCGCGGAGTCCTGCCGGGCCCTGCTGACGGAGCCTTCCTACACCACGCGGGCCACCGCCCTCGCCCAGGAGATCTCAGCGATGCCGCCACCGGCCGAACTGGTGGGCGCACTCGAAGAAGTCGTGACCGCGACGGCCGGATCCACGGTCGCACGAGGAGGCATTACCCCATGAAAGCCCTGGTGCTGTCGGGCGGGGCGGGCACCCGCCTGCGGCCGTTCAGCCACTCCATGCCCAAGCAGCTCATCCCGGTCGCCAACAAGCCGGTGCTCGAACACGTCCTGGACAACATCGTCGCCACGGGGGTCACCGACATCGGCGTCATCGTCGGCGGCTGGGAGTCGGAGATCACCGCGGTGCTCGGCGACGGCTCCCGGCTGGGCGCCCGGCTGACCTACCTGCGGCAGGACTCCCCGCTCGGGCTCGCCCACTGTGTGTCCGTCGCCCGGGACTTCCTCGGCGACGACGACTTCGTGATGTACCTCGGCGACTGCATGCTGGTCGAAGGGGTCACCGAGGCGGCCGAGGAGTTCGCGCGCACCCGCCCCCCGGCGCATGTGATCGTGCACAAGGTCGCGGACCCGTCCGCGTTCGGCGTGGTGGAGATGGACCCGGACGGCACCGTGCGCCGACTGGTGGAGAAGCCCAAGGACGCGCGCAGCGAACTCGCCCTGACCGGCGTGTACTTCTTCACCCCGGAGATCCACCGCGCGATCGACTCCATCGAGGCCAGCGCCCGCGGCGAGCTGGAGATCACCGACGCCATCCAGTGGCTGGTCACGGACGGCGCCGAGGTCCGGGCCAGTCAGTACCACGGCTACTGGAAGGACACCGGCCGGATCGACGACGTGCTGGAGTGCAACCGCAAGCTGCTGGACGGCATGGCCCGCCGGATCGACGGCGACGTGGACGACCCGGCGGCGCTGAGCGGCGCGGTCGTCGTGGAGCCGGGCGCCCGGGTGGTGCGCTCCCGGATCGAGGGTCCGGCGATCATCGGGGCGGGCAGCACGGTGGAGGACTGCACGATCGGTCCGCACACCTCGGTCGGCCGGGACTGTGTCCTGCGGGACTCGCGCCTGGACTACTCGATCGTGCTGGACGGCGCCGAGATCCACCGGGCCGGCCGGCTGCACGGCTCCGTCATCGGGCGCTCCGCCGTGGTCGGCCCGGTGACCGACGACAGTGGCCGCCAGCGGCTGGTGATCGGCGACCACAGCCGCGTACAGGTGGCGGGGTAGCCGTGCGTGATCCCGTCCGGATCGGTGTCCTCGGCTGCGCCGACATCGCGCGCCGCCGGATGCTGCCCGCCCTCGCGGGCGCCGGGGACACCGTCCTCACCGCCGTCGCCAGCCGGGACGCCGGCAAGGCGGCCCGCACCGCCCTGCCGTACGGCTGCCGGGCGGTGACCGGTTACGCGCCGCTGCTCGCGCTGCCCGAGGTCGAGGCGGTGTACGTGCCGCTGCCCGTGGCGCTGCACGCCGAGTGGGTGGAGGCCGCACTGCTCGCGGGCAAGCACGTGCTCGCGGAGAAGCCCCTCACCACCGACCCGGACCGCAGCCGGCAGTTGTTCGCCCTGGCCCGCGCCCGGGGGCTGGTGCTGCGCGAGAACGTGATGTTCGTCCACCATCCGCAGCACGCGGCCGTACGGCGCCTGCTGGCCGACGGCGCGATCGGCGAACTGCGCTCCTTCCACGCGTCGTTCACCGTGCCGCGCCGCCCCGAAGGTGACATCAGGCTCGATCCGGCGCTGGGCGGCGGGGCGCTGTGGGACGTGGGCGTGTATCCGGTGCGGGCCGCCGTCCACTTCCTGGGCGCCGGCCTGCGCGTGGCCGGTGCCGTCCTCACCGGGGGACGGGACGGGCGGGGCGTGGACATCGCGGGCAGCGTGCTGGTGCGCACCCCGGAGGGGGTCGGCGCCCACCTGGACTTCGGCATGGACCACGCCTACCGCTCCTCCTACGAACTGCGCGGCAGCGAGGGGCGGATCACGGTCGACCACGCCTTCACCCCGCCCGCCGACCGGCCCGCGGTGCTGCGCCTCGACCGGGGGACGACGACCCGCGAGTCGACCGTCGCCGCGCACGACCAGGTGGCGGGCACGGTCCGCGCGTTCGCCCGGGCCGTGCGCGCGGCGGCCCCCGACGGCCCGTCCGGCACCGCCGGTACGGCCGCCGTCGACCGGTCCGAGGAGGCGAGCCTGCGCCAGGCGGACCTGCTCGCCGACGTGCTGTGCGGCGCGGGCCGCGACCTCGCGCGGACCTTCGCGCCCCCATCCACAACGGAGTACTCATGAGGATCCTCGTCACGGGCGGGGCGGGCTTCATCGGCTCGGCCTACGTCCGCGCCCTCCTGGACGGCGCCTACCCGGGCACCGCGGACGTCCGTGTCACGGTCGTCGACAGCCTGACCTACGCGGGCAACCGCGCGAACCTGCCGGCCCGCCACGACCGGCTGGACTTCGTCGAGGGCGACATCTGCGACCTGCCGCTCCTGCTGGAGGTGCTGCCCGGTCACGACGCGGTGGCGCACTTCGCGGCGGAGTCGCACGTGGACCGCTCGCTGGTGTCCGCCGCGGAGTTCGTCCGTACGAACGTGACCGGCACCCAGAACCTCCTCGACGCCTGCCGCGCCACGGGGGTGCCGCGGATGCTGCACGTCTCCACGGACGAGGTGTACGGCTCCATCGCCGAGGGCTCCTGGACCGAGCGGAGCCCGCTGCTGCCCAACTCCCCCTATGCGGCGTCCAAGGCGGCCTCCGACCTGATGGCGCGCGCCGCCTGGCGCACCCACGGGCTGCATGTGTCCGTCACCCGCTGCTCCAACAACTACGGCCCCCACCAGCACCCGGAGAAGGTCATCCCGCTGTTCGCGACCAACCTGCTGGAGGGCAGGCCGGTGCCGCTGTACGGCGACGGCGCCAACGTGCGCGAGTGGCTGCACGTGGCGGACCACTGCCGTGCCCTGCACCTGGTGCTGACCGGAGGCGGGGCCGGGGAGGTCTACAACATCGGCGGCGGCCACGAGCTGACCAACCTGGAACTCACCGAGCGGCTGCTCGCCCTGTGCGGCGCGGACCGGTCGATGATCACCCGGGTCGCCGACCGCAAGGGCCACGACCTGCGGTACGCGCTCGACGCTGGCAAGATCCGCGACGAGCTGGGCTTCGAGCCGGCCATCGGCCTCGACGAGGGCCTCGCCGCCACCATCGCCTGGTACGGCGACAACCCGGACTGGTGGAAGGCCACGAAGGAACGCGCGAGGCAGAGCTCATGAGTACGCGCCGGGCCACCGCGGCCACGGTGGTGGGCCGGGGCTTCCTGGCCCACAGCCTGGCCCCGGTCGCCGAACGGCACCCGGACACCGTGATCCTGGCCGCCGGGGTCTCCCTGGCGAGCACCACGGCACCGGAACTGTTCGCCCGGGAGGCCGCGCTCCTGGACGACACCATCGAGGCGTGCCGGGCCGAGGGCCGGCGCCTGCTGTTCTTCTCGACCTCCTCCACCGGCATGTACGGCGGCCTCGCCGGCCCCGGCCGGGAGGACGACCAGGTCGTCCCGGGCACGCCCTACGCGCGGCACAAACTCGCCCTGGAGCAGCGGCTGCGCACGTCCGGCGCCGACCATCTGATCCTGCGGCTCAGCCATGTCGTGGGCCCGCGCCAGCCGTCCCACCAACTGCTGCCCACCCTGGTGCGCCAGCTGCGCGAGGGCCTGGTCCAGATCCATCTGCGGGCCACCCGGGACCTGATCGGTGTGGCCGACGTGGTCACCGTCGTGGACCGGCTCCTCGCGCTGGACCTGCGCGGCACGGTCGTCAACGTGGCCTCGGGCGCGGCCGTGCCCGTCGCGGACATCGTCGACCACCTGGAGCGCGTGCTGGGGCTGGACTGCCGGCGGGAGTTCCGGGACACCGGTTCCGGCTGCACGGTCAGTGTTGAGAGGCTGCGCGCGCTGGTGCCCGAGGTGGCCGGCCTGGGCTTCGGACCCGGCTACCACCGCGGGGTGCTGGACGCGTACGCCGCCTCCCTGGACACGTCGCCCCACCGAGCCGAGAGGTAGCAACCATCCATGACCAGCCATGCCGCGAGCCCCGTGCTCGTACCACCGCGCCCGAGAGGGAACGCCGAACTGCCCGGCCGGCTCGCCCTGTCCGCGGCCACCACGGCGGGCGCACACCTGCGGATCGAGGACGTCCACGGCTGGCTCGCCGACCGCGACCGGGCGCACCGCTTCGAGGTGGAGCGGATCCCGTTCGCCGGGCTGGACGCCTGGTCCTTCCACCCCGAAACGGGCGAACTGGGCCACCGCACGGGCCGGTTCTTCACGGTCCGCGGACTGCGGGCGCGCATCGAGGGCGACCCCGCCACCGAGTGGGAGCAGCCCGTCATCGAACAGCCCGAGGTCGGCATCCTGGGCATCCTCGCCAAGGAGTTCGGCGGGGTGCTGCACTTCCTGATGCAGGCCAAGATGGAGCCGGGCAACCGCAACCTGCTCCAGCTGTCACCGACCGTGCAGGCCACCCGCAGCAACTACACCCGGGTCCACCAGGGCGCGCCCGTACGGTACTTGGAGCACTTCGTCCGGCCCGAGCGGGTGGTCGCCGACACCCTCCAGTCGGAGCACGGCTCGTGGTTCTACCGCAAGGCCAACCGCAACCTCATCGTCGAGACCGACGGCGAGGTGGAGACGCACGACGACTTCTGCTGGCTGACGCTGGGTCAGATCCATGCCCTGCTGCGGTGGGACAACGTCGTCAACATGGACGCCCGGACCGTACTGTCCTGCCTGCCGTTCCCGGACGCCGCGCCGGGCGCCCTGCACCCGGACACCGAGGTGCTGTCCTGGATCACCGGCGAGCGCTCCCGGCACGACGTACGGACCGAGCTGATGCCGCTGGCCCAGGTACGCGGCTGGATCCGTGAGGAGCACCGCATCCGGCACGAGCACGACCGGTACTTCGACGTGATCGCGGTGAGGGTACGGGCAGGCAGCCGCGAGGTCACCTCGTGGACGCAGCCCCTGTTCGAGCCACGGGGACTGGGCGTCACCGCGTTCCTGACCCGGCGCATCGGCGGGGTGCCGCACTACCTGGTCCACGCGCGGGTGGAGGGCGGCTTCCTCGACACCCTCGAACTGGGGCCCACCGTGCAGTGCGTGCCGGGCAACTTCGCCCATCTGCCGCCCGACCGGCAGCCGCGCTTCCTGTCCACCGTGCTGGCCGCGAAGCCGGACCGGATCCGCTACGAGGCCGTGCACTCGGAGGAGGGCGGTCGCTTCCTCAACGCCGAGAGCCGCTATCTGGTGGTGGAGGCGGACGAGGAGGAGGCCCCGACGACCCCGCCGGAGGGCTACCGGTGGGTGAGCGCGGGGCAGCTCACCTGGCTGGTCCGGCACGCCCACTACATCAACGTGCAGGCACGCACGCTGCTGGCCTGCCTGTACGCCATGGAAACCTGAGAGGAACCGTCATGCTGAGCGGCACGCTCACCCTGGACGCCGTCGAGATATTCCTGCCGGAACGCGAAACCACCGTCGAGGAGCGGGCCGAGGCCTTCGGTCTGAGCCCGGCGCAGACCCACTTGTTCCGCAGCATCCACGGCCTCGACACCCTCCGCTACGACCCCGACCTCAGCCTGTACGACCTGGTGCTGCCACCCGCGCGGAAGATCCTCGCGGACGTCGACCCGCGCTCGGTGAAGTACGTGGTGTACCCGCACGCCGTCCCGCACGCCGGTCCCTCCACGGTGGACCCGGTGCAGGAGATGCTCACGATGCTGGGACTGGGGCACGCCACGGCGTTCGCGCTCACCCAGCAGAACTGCGCGGGCACGGTCTCGGCCATCGACGTAGCCGGGCGGCTGCTGCAGGCCGACGGCGATCCGGAGGCGAAGGCGCTGGTGCTGACGGGCGAGAAGATCTTCACCCGCGACCTGCAGATCATCTTCAACTCGTGCGTCATCGGCGAGGCGGCGGGCGCCTGCCTGCTGTCCTGGAACGGCCCCGGCGACCCGGTCCGCTCGTTCGCGGTGCGCACCTTCGGCGAGTACGCCGCGGGCGTCCAGATGACCGCGGAGGAACACCGCGACGCCGGCGCCGACCGGCCGAGGGTGATGGGCGAACTCATCGAGGAGGCGGTGGCGGCGGCGGGCTGCACCTTCGACGACATCGACATCGTGATCCCCACCCACCCCAACCGGACGTTCTGGGGCCAGATCGTCCAGGACCTCGGGTGGCCGCCGGACAAGCTCTACCTGGAGAACCTCGCCCGCTACAGCCACTGCCTGACGGCGGACCTGATGGTGAACTACGTGACCCTGCGCGAGGAGGGCCGTCTGGTGCCCGGCCGCAACTACCTGTTCCTCGCCACCGGGATCGGCTCCACGTTCACGGCCATGGTCTTCACCGCCGCGGCACAGGACGCCACGGGGCCGGCCGGCTCCCGCGTCCTGGCGGCTACGACAACGGGAACGGAAGGCCGCTGACCATGCCTCTGCGACTGAGCGCCGGTGCCGTGGTGACACCGCCCGGCAACACCTACGAGCCCGACGAGACGGTCCTGCGCTACAACCGCGACCTGGTCGAACTCTTCGGCGGCAAGATGGACGAGGAACTGCTGCGCTCGGGCGCGCAGGCCGACCACACCCGGACGGTGGACCTGCTCGTCCAGCGGCTCCCCGCCGGCGTCGTGGTCCCCGACCTGGTCGTGCTGGCCGCGGCCCTCCCCGACGTCAACCCGGTCCGCGCGGTCTCCGCCCATCTCGGGCTGATCACCGGCGGCCGGGCGGACCAGTGCTTCTCGGTGACCGAGCAGGGGCTCGGTGCCGCGTTCACCGCGCTGCGCATCGGCGCCGCGCACGAGAAGACCGGCCGGTCGGCGGCGTTCGCGCTGGCGGTGCTGGAGCAGACCACACTGCCCGCCCACGACCCGGTGGTCCACGACGGCGTCCCGGTGCGGGACTGCGGTGTGCTCCTGCTCTTCGAGCGCGGCTCGGGCTCCAGCTCCGGCTCCGGCTCCGCATCCGGCTCTGGCGAGGTCTCCGACGTCCTGCGCCTGGCCGACGCGAGCGAACTGGGCCCGCGGCTGGCGGAATTGACCGCGGACGCGCCGCGCCCGCTGGTGGTCATGGGCCCCTGGACCGATCCGCAGGACGCGCCGCCCGGTGTCGACGTCCACCGTGTGCCGCCCGGCGGTTACTGCGTCAGTGTCTGGGCGGCGCTGGCGGAGCACTGGGCCCACTGGCGCGAGCGCTTCGGCACCGTCGTGCTGTGCGACACCGACCCGCGTTCGCACACCGCGCACGTCGCCGTCCTGGGAGGGGGCCGATGAGCGCGCCCCCGGAGGCGGAGCGGACGGCCGTCCCCGCTCCGGCCTCCCCGCAGGTGGCCGAGCACCTCGCCGAGGAACCCGCCACCCTGCACAACCGGGTCGCCGAACTCACCGAGCTGAAGCGGTCGGTGCTGGACGGACCGGACGAACGGTCCACCGCCGCGCAGCGGGCCAAGGGCAAACTGACCGTTCGCGAGCGCATCGACCTGTTGCTCGACCCGGGCTCGTTCACCGAGGTGGAGGCCCTGCGGCGGCACCGCTCGACGAGCTTCGGCCTGGAGGCCAAACGGCCTTACACGGACGGTGTGGTGACCGGCTGGGGCACGGTGAACGGCCGCACGGTCTTCGTGTACGCCCATGACTTCCGTATCTTCGGCGGGGCGCTGGGCGAGGCGCACGCGGCGAAGATCCACAAGATCATGGACATGGCCATCGCGGCCGGCGCGCCCCTGGTCTCGCTCAACGACGGCGCGGGTGCCCGTATCCAGGAGGGTGTCTCGGCGCTCGCCGGGTACGGCGGCATCTTCCAGCGCAACACCCGCGCCTCCGGCGTCATCCCGCAGATCTCCGTGATGCTCGGCCCGTGCGCGGGCGGCGCGGCCTACAGCCCCGCCCTCACCGACTTCGTCTTCATGGTCCGCGAGACCTCGCAGATGTTCATCACCGGACCGGACGTCGTCAAGGCGGTCACCGGCGAGGAGATCACCCAGAACGGCCTCGGCGGCGCCGATGTGCACAGCACCCTCTCGGGCGTGGCCCACTTCGCGCACGCGGACGAGCAGTCCAGCCTGGAGGACGTGCGCTATCTGCTGTCGATGCTGCCGCAGAACAACCGCGAGCATCCACCGGCCCTGCCCGTCGTCGACCCGCCCGACCGCCGCTGCGCGACGCTGGCCGACCTGGTGCCGCTCGACGGCGGCACGCCCTACGACATGCGGCAGGTCATCAAGGAGATCGTCGACGACGGCGAGTACTTCGAGGTCCACGAGCACTGGGCGGGCAACCTGCTCTGCGCACTCGCCCGGCTGGGCGGCCAGGTGGTGGGGATCGTGGCCAACCAGCCCCGGTCCATGGCCGGGGTCCTGGACATCGACACCTCGGAAAAGGGTGCGCGCTTCGTCCAGATGTGCGACGCCTTCAACATCCCGCTGGTCACCCTCCTCGACGTACCGGGGTTCCTGCCCGGCGTGGACCAGGAGCACAACGGCATCATCCGGCGCGGCGCCAAGCTGCTGTACGCCTACTGCAACGCCACCGTGCCCCGTATCTCCCTGATCCTGCGCAAGGCCTACGGCGGCGCGTACATCGTCATGGACTCCCGGTCCATCGGCGCCGACCTGACCTTCGCCTGGCCGAGCAACGAGATCGCGGTGATGGGCGCCGAGGGCGCGGCCAATGTCATCTTCCGCCGGCAGATCGCCCAGGCCGACGACCCCGACGCCGTACGGGCCGAGATGGTCGCCGCCTACAGGTCCGAGCTCATGCACCCCTACTACGCGGCCGAACGCGGGCTGGTGGACGACGTCATCGATCCGGCCGACACCCGCGAGGTGCTGATCCGCTCGCTGACGATGCTGGCGGACAAGCACTCCGAGCTGCCGTCGCGCAAGCACGGAAATCCGCCGCAGTGAACCGGCCGCTCCGGCCCCGAATTTCGCGCAATCTTAGAGAACATCATCTTGCCCGCCAGGCACCGAACCGGAAAGCTGGCACGGCGAATTACGGACGGCTCCGCCTGCCGCCATTCCCTTGCACCGCCGTTTCCATCCCCTCATTCCTCACAGGAGGCATTGTGTCCACCATCGACGAAGCAACCCGCAAGCACGTGAAGAGCATTGTCTGCGACATCCTCGAAGTAGAGCCCGACGAGGTCACCGAGACCAGCCTGCTGGCCGAGGAGCACGACGCCGACTCCCTGCGCTCCATCGAGATCCTCGCCTCCATCGAGGTCTCCCTCCAGGTCTCCATCGAGCAGTCCCAGATGAAGCGCATGATCAACCTCGAAGGCATCTACGAGGTGCTGGAAGAGGCGAAGGCGAAAGCGAAGGCGGAGGCCAAGTAGCGGCCGGCGGGGATTCAGCAGGAACCGGAACCGACCCATGAGGGGTATTCATGAATTCGACTCTTGCCCGAGCTGACAGCAGGCCGGCGTCCCAACGCGTAGTCATCACCGGGCTCGGGGTTTTCTCCAGCATAGGCACGGGTGTCGCTGAGTTCACCGAGGGATTGCGGACCGGGCGCAGCAACGTCGCGCCGATCACCGCCTTCGACACCTCCGGTTTCGAATACGCCAACGGCGCCGAAGTGGCCGGCTTCGAACCGGAGAAATGGATTCACCACTCTCCGGTGAAGGAGCTGGGGCGGGCCACCCAGTTCTCCGTGGCGGCTGCCCGGATGGCCGTGGAGGACGCCGGTCTCGCCGACGAGGACCTGCGTGGTCTGCGCGGCCAGATCTCCATCGGCACCACCGACGGGGAATCCCGGGACGCCGACACCCTGGTGGCGCAGCGGGTCGCGGGCGATCCGCAGAGGGTGGACCGCGCACTGGCGCGACGGCTCGGCGTGAACGGGCTGTCCGCCGCGGTGGCCCGGGAGTTCTCCCTCACGGATGTCGAGGCGCTCACCCTGGGCACCGCCTGCTCGGCGGGCAACTACTCCGTGGGCAACGGTTTCGACGCGATCCGGGTCGGTGACGCGGACTTCGCCCTGTGCGGCGGAGCGGACGCCATCTGTCTGAAGAACTTCGTCTCGTTCTACCGGCTGGGCACGGTCGCCCCCGACGTCTGCCGGCCGTTCGACAAGGACCGGCGCGGCCTCATCAACAGCGAGGGAGCGGGGGTGGTGATGCTGGAGAGTCTGGAGTCGGCACTCGCCCGCGGCGCCCGTATCTACTCCGAGGTCCTCGGTTACGGACTGAGCTGCGACGCCCACCACCCCGCGGTCCCCGACCAGTCCAGCGTCGCCCGGTGCATGACCTCGGCGCTGGAGAACGCGGGTGTGGCGCCCCACGAGGTCGACCTGATCTCGGCCCACGGCACCGGCACCAAGGCCAACGACACGACCGAGGCGCGGGCGATCCGCGACATCTACGACAACCTGCCGCCCCGCACCATCTCGCTGAAGTCGATGCTGGGGCATGCCATGGGCGCCGCGAGCGCGCTGGCCACCATCGCCTGTTCGCTGGCGATCACCCACGGCTTCATCCCGCCCACGATCAACCACGTCGAGACCGATCCGGAGTGCGAGATCGACTGCGTGCCCAACGAGTCCGTCCCGGCGGACCTGCGGATCGTGCAGAACAACGGCCTGGCCTTCGGAGGCAACAACTCCGTGGTCGTCCTCGGCCGTCACGACAAGGAGGCACGGTGACCGGCATGCCCTATCCGGTGATCAGCACATGGTCGGCGACCTCGCCGTTCGGCGTCGGGCGTGCGGCGTTCGCCGCCGGAACAACCCAACGCCGGTCGGCCATCGGGCCGTTGGACCCGCTGGAGTGGCAGGTGCCCACCACGCACGGCGCCGTGGTCCCCGGCTACGACATCCGCGCGAGCCTGGGCCGCAAGGGCACCCGGATGATGAACCGGGTGACCGGCCTGACGATCACGACGGTCGGCCACGTCCTCGAAGAGGTCGCCCACCCCGAGGACGGCGCCGACGACGTGGCGCTCGTACTGGGCACCACCGCGGGCAGCCTGCAGAGCTCGATGGAGATCACCCACAGCTCCCTGACCGGCGCCCGGCCCTACCACGTGGAGCCGGCGACGATCCCGTACGCGGTGATGAACGGCGCGGCCGGCCGCTGCGCCATCTGGTACGGCCTGCGCGGTCCCAACAGCACGATCGGCGCCGGCCGTCCGACCGGCATGGTCGGACTCACCTACTCGCGGCGGCTGCTGCTGACCGGGCGGGCCCGGCAGGTGCTCTGCGGGGCCGCGGAGGAGTTCTCCTCGGCACGGTCCCTGGTGGAGCACTACGGGCGCCTCCCGGAGGAGCCCGAGACCGTACTCGGCGAGGGCTGCGCGATCTTCCTGCTCGGCCTGGAGCCGGCGCCCGGCAGCCGGCCGCTCGCGTCGGTGCTCTCCGTGCGGACCCGCATGGTCGCCGACGGCGACTGGGGTGCGGCGGTGGGGCACTGCGTGGAGGCGGCGCTGTCGTCCGTCGACGAGAAGGCGGACCAGGTCTGGGCGGTGTCGCACTCCGGTACGGCCGACGCGGCGGGCCGGGCCGAACACGCCCGGCTGACCGAGCTGTTCGACGCCGAGACGCTCGTCCCGCCGGCCGCGGACCTGATCGGCGAGACCCACTCGGTGTCCTCGGCGTTCCAGATCGCGTCGGTGCTGAGCCTCGCCGAGCAGGATCCGGCGTCGGCGGGCCGGATCGCGGTGATCACCTCGGTCGACCCGAGCGGGATGGCTGCCGCCGCGCTGCTGCGCATCGCGGAGTCCTGAGCCGGCGCGCGGGGGCGGGGCGGGCGGAACAGCCCGTTCCGCCCGCGCCCGGACCTCCCCGGCCGTCCCTCGCCGCCGTCGCCGTCCCTCGCCGCGCCGGAACGTCCCTCGCCCTCTGACCGGCTGAACTCCGTCCCGGTCCGGCCACCCCGTCCGGACCGGGACGGTTCCCTGTACGCCGTACTGGCCGCCCTGACCGTCTTGGCGGCCTTGGCTGCCCTGACCGTCTTGGCTGCCTTGGCTGCCTTCACTGACCCGACTCACCTGACTGGTTCGGCCAGCCTGACTGGGCCGGCCGGTTCGACTGGCCCGATCGGGCGGGCCGCTTCGACGGGCCTGCCTGGTTGGGCTGGCCCGGCTGGTCGGTCGGGCCGGCCTGGCTGGTCCCGCAGACCCGGCGGCTTCGGCACTGTCGAGCCCGCCCGGCTCACTTCCGTTCCCCCGACGCACTACCCCAGGAGACATGTATGCAGAGCACCGGACAAGCCCGCCCCGCCGCCCTGGTGACCGGCGGCTCCCGTGGCATCGGCCGGGCTGTCGTCCTGCGCCTGGTGCGGGACGGATTCGACGTGGCCTTCTGCCACCGTTCCAGCGACGACGACGCCCGGACGCTGGAGAAGGAGGCCACCGACCTCGGCGGACGCGCCGTCGGAACCCGAGCCGATGTCGTCGATCCGCAGGCCGTCCGCGAGTGGGTGACGCGGACCGAACAGGAACTGGGCCCGTTGGAGGTGGTCGTCACTTCGGCCGGCATCGTCCGGGACGGCCCGCTCGCCATGATGGAGGACGCCAGCTGGCACGACGTCATGGACGTCAACCTCACCGGCACCTACAACGTGTGCCGTGCCGCCACCTTCCCCATGATCAAGCGCAAGTCGGGCTGTGTCATCAACGTGTCCTCGGTGTCCGGGGTCCTGGGCAACGCCACCCAGACCAACTACTCGGCCACCAAGGCGGGAATCATCGGCTTCAGCCGCTCCCTGGCCAAGGAGGTGGGCCGCTTCGGTATCCGGGTCAACGCCGTCGCGCCGGGCTTCATCGACACCGAGATGCTGCGCGGACTGTCCGAGAAGACCCGCGGCACCCTGTTGTCCTCCATCGCGCTGGGCCGCTTCGGCACCGCGGAGGAGGTGGCCGACAGCGTGTCCTTCCTGGTCCGGGCGACCTATGTGACGGGGTCCGTCCTACGGGTGGACGGCGGAGTCGTCGGGTGACCTGCTCGCGATCCCTGTTCGCGGTCCCTACTCGCGATCTCTACTCGCGGGCCCGGCTCGACGGAACGTCCAGCAGGCGGCGGAGCGGGGTGTCTCCGACCGGAGACACCTGCGGGAACCGGATGTGCGCCGTCAGACCGCGCCCGCCGGGGCCGCTCTCCAGGGTGAGTTCACCTCCGTGGGAGACGACCAGCATGTGGGCGATGGAGAGCCCCAGACCCCACCCCTCACTGCCGCCACTCCCGGGACGTACACTCGCACCGCCGTCGTCGCCCCTGCCCGGACGGTGGCCCCGGCCGCCGATGCGCCCTCCCCGTACGGCCTCCTCCCGTTCCCGCTTGGTCATGCCGGGCCCCTCGTCGCTCACCCGGATGTGCACCTGGCCGCCGGTCGTCACCGTGCGCACGATGACGGCACCGCGCGGCCGGGACATCCTGACAGCGTTGTCCAGCAGAATGTCGATCACCCGCTCCAGCGTGCCGCCACGGGCCATGACGGTCGCCCGGCCGCTCGTGAGCGGTGCGTCCAGGACCAGTTGGCGATCGACGGCGGCGTCGGCCCAGGCGGCGACGCGCTCCCGCACGACGAGACCGGCGTCGACCTCGATGGGCGGGCTGACGGTGGCGGTCGACGCCTCGCGCAGTTCCGACACCGTGGCGCGCAACCGTTCCAGGTCGTTGGTGATCATGCTGTGCACCTCGGCGCCCGGGGCCGACAGATGGGCGGCAAGCCGTTCCATCCGGATGCCGAGGAGATGGAGGGTGGTGCGCTGCTGGTGCGCGATGTCCGACAGGAGCATGCGGTAGCGCTCGTCGACGGCCTGGGTGGTGGAGGCGATGCGGTTGACGGATTCGACCAGTTCACGGGTCTGCGCCGGGCCGGCGTGCTCGGCCAGGAGCTCCACGGGTTCGCCGCGTTCCAGCTGACGTATGGTCCTGGTGACCGCGTCCAGGGAGGCGAGGAGTCTCGCGCACCAGCAACGGTAGGCGACACCCAGGAGCGCCGCGGCGAGACCCACCACAGAAGCGAATAGGGGCAGGAGCATCGACGTGTGCCTCTCGTACGGCGTAGGGCGGTCTGCCGCCGCGATGGAGCGGAGACCGGTGGCACGGACGCACAGCGATCGGGCGGAAGCGCCCCCTGCTCGCACCGCGCGGCAAACTTGGCGCCTGCAGACGTGGCCTGTGGATTGCCGGGCGTGGCGTCGCCCAGGACGTGTCCCCGCAGGCCTCAGCGCGAGCAGGTCAGTGCGCGAAGCGGAAACCGACTCCGCGCACGGTCTGGATCAGTTCGGGCGCGCCGAGTTTCCGGCGCAGGCTGACCATGTGGACACCGAGGGTCCGGGTGTCCCCCACGCTGGGGTGACCCCAGACATGGCGCATGATCGCCTCCCGGTCGAAGACCTTGCCGGGCTCTCCGGTGAGCAGTACGAGCAGATCGAACTCCTTGCGGGTGAAGGGCAGTTCGACGCCGTCCATGAACGCTCGGCGCTGCTTGAGGTCGATGGAGAGGGGGCCGACCACGCGTGATCCGCCGCTCGACCTGGCCCAGCCGACGGCGCGCCGGACCACCGCCTCGATACGGGCCACCAGTTCGCGCAGGCCGCACGGCTTCACTACATAGTCGTCGGCTCCCATGCGCAGACCGAGGACGCGGTCGAACTCGTCGTCGCGACCGCTGACCATGATGATGGGAACGCTGGACGAGGCGCGGATGGTGCGGCAGACATCCATGCCGTTGCCGTCCGGCAGTCCGACGTCCAGCAGGACAGCGTCCACGTCCGCGTAGCGTTCCAGGGCCGTCTGACAGGTGTCCGCCATCGCTGTCTCGAAGCCATGGTCGTTGAGTCCGCTCCTGAGAGCGTCGGCGATTTCAGCATGGTCCTCGACGATCAGAACGCGCATGGAAACCTCCGCTGGCTACGCTGATGACCGTGGTGACGAAAGAGTCCTGAGAGGTGGGACCTGACCGGAACCCGTCCGCTCTAGGATAACTATAGTGTACGACGCTGGCCTTGACAGCTCCGGACACGCCCGGGTCCCCCTCCCTCGCGCTCCAAGGGGTACCGCTTCCCTCACACCCCGAACGCCTTGACTGCGGGGGCAGTTACCGGTAGTCGAGCATTGTCATCAGAGGGCGGTCACCAGTAAGTTCGCCAGGTTCACGATGGTCATCAGCCGCGCCCATGCCGACCGACGGGGCTGGGACTACGACTGGAGCGAGTGGAGCGCGGCCCTGACCCGGGTCGGCCTGGTCGCCCCCGCGGCCGTCGCGGCGGAGATCGACAACTTCGGCAGGGCTGTCGGCGCCTTCCTGGACCAGGTGGCGCGCGCCCCGGAACGCGACCCGGCACGTGACCCGTTGAGCAAGGAGGCGTTGGCGGCCTTCTTCTCGATCGCCTCGGCGATGATGGCCGGGTTGGTGACGAACAGGTCGTCGCCCACCAACTGGACGCGGTGGCCGAGACGTTCGGTCAGTCGCACCCAGCCGTCCCAGTCGTCCTCGCCGAGCCCGTCCTCGATGGACCAGATGGGGAAGCGGTCGCACATCGCCTCGTAGCGGTCGATGAGCTGATCGCTGGTCAGAGCTTCGCCCGCGACACGGTAGCGGCCGTCGGCCGTGTCGCGGAACTCGCTGGCGGCCGGGTCGAGGGCGATGGCGATGGCGATGCCAGTGTGGCTCGGCAAGTACCCGGAATCCGTGATGGCCTCGACGAGGAGGGCCAGGACGTCTGCGGGGCGGGCGATGTCGGGGGCGAAGCCACCCTCGTCGCCCAGACCGGTCGGGTGGCCCTCGCGGGCGGGACGCGCCTTGAGCCTGGCGTACACCTCGGCACCGGCACGTACCGCCTCGGGCATATCGGGTGCGCCGACGGGGGCGACAGCCTCGGTGACGCCCTGGCCGCCGTACCGATCCCGGTCGCCGTCGCGCAGTTCGACGGCCTCTCGGGTGCCGGTGGACGCACCGGAGGGCACCCCGGCACGTACGCGCAGGCCGTCGGCGGTCCAGGACGACGGCGAGGGTGGGGCGGGCGCGGGAGTCGAGGATCTCCGCGTACGCCTGGTCGCGGTCCTCGTTCGCGTGGCGCGGACGGTGGGCGGACACGGGTGTCCCCTTCCAGCGTGCGCCTCGACCCATTCCAGACCGGCCCACCACCGGCTGTCTTGGGCCGGATGGGGCAGCCGGCCGAGACCGTCGGCGCACGATCGGCACCGAGCACGGTGCGGGCGTGTCATCTCGCGGGCTTGAGGACGGGGTTGAGGGTGAGGCGGTTGTCGGTGGGGTGGTGTCCTTCGGGGCTGAAGGGCGGGACGGTTGCGGGGAGGCAGTCCGCGACGAAAAGGCAGTCGTGGTGGCGGTCTTCGGCGGTGGCGGCGATCAAGGGGTCGCCGTCCGGGGCCCAGACGCCGGAGTTGCCCTGGTACTGCCATGCTCCGGCCGGGACCTGTTCCCAACCGCGGCGGTTCGCGTAAGCGATGAACAGGCGCCAGATGCCGGCCATGGCGGGGATGATGTGACGGGTGGCGTCCTGGTAGGGAACCTGACTCATGGTGCCGTCGGCCAGCCGGAAGTGCCCGTCGGCGGCGGTGGGCCCAAGGACGACCTGGGCGCCCTTTTCAGCCAGGTACTGGTACAGCGGCGGGAACTCACACTCGTAGCAATTGAGCACGCCGACCGCGATGCCGTTGACGCCGACCACGGGTGGCAGGTCGTTGCCGAAGGAGTAGTTGCGCCGCTCGGCCGCCCCGTACAGGTGGGTCTTGCGGTAATTCGCCGCCACCAGCCCGTCGGCCGCGATCACGCTGATCGAGTCGAAGAACTCGGATCCGTCGCGTTCCGGGTACGGCAGGACCACGGCCAGGCCGTTCTCCTTCGCCGCCAGCCGGGCGCGCTCGACCGAGGGACCCTCGCGGTGCTCGGCCAGCTCGCGGCACTGCTCGGGGCCGATGGCGTAACCGGTGGTGTACTTCTCCGGGAACACCACCACCTGGCAGCCGTACTCCGCCGCCAGCGCGGTCACCTCGATCAGCCGCTCCAGGTTCTGCTCCACCGCCTGGCGGCTGCCGACCGCTCCCTGCCCCTGGTAGAGAGCGACCCGCAGGCCCTCACCGAAAGCGGGCGCCGCGCGAGAAGCGGAACGGAAGACGACGCGGACGGGCTGATTCATGAGCAGGGATCCCTCGATGAAGGACGGTCCGGGTGACCGTCACTGCACCAAGAACGACTCACCCAGCCACCGGACACCAAGATCCTCATCCCGCGCGAACCGGGGCGCCTGACCGCCCACGTCGCGAACAGTCCGACGCTGACCTTCGCCGTGCGTTTCACCGTGCCACCCCCCTGAGTTCTTCCTCTCCCGAGGAGCCGCGACGGCGGCCGGCACCGGTCCCCGAACCGGCCCCGCCCGTGAGACGTGCCTCCGTCGTCGTGGGCTCAGTTCCGACACTCGCACCGCGGCCGAGGCGGTGACAGGGACCAACGGTCCCGGGCGTGTGGGTACGCGCGTTGGCGAGGACATTGCCGACCATCTCGTGAGGCCGGTCCCTCACGTCGGTGGGCCGCCGGTCCCGGTCCGGGTGCCACTCGGGGCACGCGGGCCTTCTGCGCCGGGAGCCGACGGCACGTGGGTCCCTCTCCGGGCTCAACGGCCCTGTCCGGACACGGGGTCGGCGGTCACCATGAAGGTGGGGAGCTGCCCCGGGGTGTCCGGGAGGGAGTTGTCATGGAGCGCGTGATCGTGGCCGGAGTGGACCGTTCGCTGCGCGGTGCCGCCGCGGCCGAGTGGGCGGCGCGCGAGGCCCTGCGACGCGGACTGCCCCTGCGGGTGCTCCACGTGTCGCCGCCGCCCGGTCCGGGCGCGGGCGAGCTCCGGCCCGACCCGGCGCAGTACGTGGCCGAGCGGGTCGCGGCGCAGCTCGCTGCCCGGCATCCCGGACTGCGGGCCGAAGGGCTCGGGCTCGCCGGGCCCGTCGTACCGGCGCTCGGTTCGGGGAGCGGGGACGCCGAGATGCTCGTCCTCGGACTGCGCGGCGAGGGCGGCTTCGCGGGGCTGGCCGTAGGATCGACGGCTCTGGCTGCAGCCGCTCGCACCGACCGCCCGGTGGTTCTCGTACCGAGCGGATTCGGCGCCGGCCGCCGTGCTCGCCGGCCGGACAAGGTGACGCTGGGGATCGACGCCCGTGCCCCGGTGGGCGGAGCCGTCGACTTCGCCTTCGACACGGCGCGCCTGCACGGCGCGCGGCTCCACGCCGTACACGTGGGTACGCCCCCGGACAGAGTGGCGGAAGGGGAGGCGGACCGTGCGGTCTCGGCGTCACGGTACGCCGCCCGTGTCCACCGGGAGATGGAGCTGCTGGCCGACGCGCTGCGCCCGTGGCGCGAGAAGTACCCGTCCGTGCGGGTCCTGGAGGACGTCGTCCTGTCGGCCCCGGTCAGGGCCCTGGTGCGCTGTTCCGGCAGCGCCGAGCTGCTGGTGGTGGGCCGTCGGCCCGGTGGCGGGCTCGGTCCGGTCGCTCACGCACTCGTGCACCTCACCGGCGGTCCGATCGCCGTCGTCACCTGACCGGCCTCCGGGTCGCGGGGACTCCGGCTCACGCTTCCCGGTCCGGCAACACCAGCCGGCAGGTCTCCCCCGGCTGCACCGACACCGCGCGGCCGGGCAGCCGGACCTCGATGGGCAGCCGGTCGGACGAGGGCACCGTGATCTCCAGGCTTCCGCGCTCCATGCGCAGGCGTACGCCCCAGTGGCCCCGGTAGCGGAGGGTGAAGCCGTAGGAGGAGAGTTCCGGCAGGGGCACCGGGTCGAGCCACAGGGCGTCTTCGCGGGTCTCCAGGCCGGTCAGTCCGCGCTGGACGAGGTCCAGGGTGCCGGCCATGGCGCCCAGGTGGATCCCCTCTCCGGTGGTGCCGCCCTGCAGGTCGGCGATGTCGCCGCGCAGGGCCTCCTGGCAGAACGTCCAGGCCTCGGCGCGCCGGGCCCGGGCCAGCACCCACCCATGGACCAGGCCGCTGAGCGTGGAGCCGTGGCTCGTACGTCGCAGGTAGTGGTCGACCGTGCGTCGCCAGGTGTCCTCGTCGAGCCGGTGGCCCAGGCGGCTGAAGAGCGCCTGGAGTTCGGACGGTGAGAAGAGGTAGCCGAGCATCAGTACGTCGGCCTGCTTGGACGCCTGGTAGCGGTTGACGGAGTCGCCCTCCGCCTCCAGGATCCGGTCCAGGCGGCGGATGTCGCCGTACTTCTCGCGGTAGCCGTCCCAGTCGAGTTCGGCGAGGTCGCCGTAGCCCTCGAACTGGCTGATGACGCCGTCGTGGAAGGGCACGTGGAGGCTGCGGGACACGTCCTGCCACAGTTCGAGTTCGCCGCCGTCCAGGGCCGCGCGTTCGACGAGTTCACGCCGGCGCGGTTCGGGCAGGTTCTCCAGCACGTCGAGGGCGCGGGTGAGGACCCAGGCGGCCGTGACGTTGGTGTACGCGTTGTCGTCGAGGCCGGGCTCCTTCGCGTCCGGGTAGGCGTCGTGGTACTCGTCGGGTCCGACCACGCCGAGGATGCGGTGCCGTCCCAGGCTCTCGTCGTACGTGGCCGAGTCCGCCCAGAAGCGGGCGATCTGCAGGAGCATCTCGGCGCCTTTGGTGTGCAGGAACTCGGCGTCCCCGCTCGCCTGGCAGTACTGCCACACGTTGTACGCCACCGCCGAGCCGACGTGGTGCTGGAGCCGTGAGTGATCGGGCAGCCAGCGCCCGGAGCGGGGGTTGAGGTGCAGCTCCTGGGTCTCCTCGCGGCCGTCGCTGCCGCTCTGCCAGGGGTAGCGCGCGCCGGTGCGGCCGGCCGCGCGGGCGGCGGCACAGGCCGCTTCGAGGCGCCGGTGCCGGTAGCGCAGCAGCGCGCGGGACACCTCGGGGAAGTGCAGGTTGAGGTACGGCAGGACGAACAGCTCGTCCCAGAAGACGTGCCCGCGGTAGGCCTCGCCGTGCAGACCCCGGGCGGGGACGCCGACGTCGAGGTCGGCGGTGTGCGGGGAGAGGGTCTGCAGGACGTGGAAGAGGTGCAGCCGCAGGATGTGACCCGCCTCGCCCGGCACGTTCAGTTCGGCCCGGCGCCAGAGCTGGTCCCAGGCCGTGATGTGCGACTCCAGCAGTTCGTCGAAGCCGGGCGCCCTGCTCACCCGGTCGACCGCGGCCCGCAGCGGGTCGCTGATGGCCGGGTCGCGGGACGTGTGCAGGGCGACGGTCTTGTCGACGCTCACCGTGCGGCCGGGGGCCAGGGGCAGGAGGGTGCGCTGGACGGCGCTCAGTGAGGTGTGCCGGACCGACACGGGTGTGTCCGCGACGAGGCGGGCCGCCATGCCGATGCGGATGTCGGAGGTACGGGTACGGCAGCGCAGCCAGACCGTGTCGGGGGCGGCGGTGTCGGTGTGCACATGGGTCAGGTGGCGGCCGTCCAGATCCCGGTAGCGCGCCACGCCCGCGTTGGTGACGGCGCCGTCGAGAGCTGCCTCGACCTCGAGGTCACCGGCGAAGTCCTCCGCCGTGAACTCGGTCCGCAGCGCGGCCAGATGCGGGTCGGCCATGTGCACCAGGCGCAACTGGCGCACCGCCAGGACGCGGCCTTCGGCATCGGCGTACCGGGTGCGCCGTTCCAGGAGGCCCGAGGAGAGGTGCAGGGTCTGGCCGTGCTCCAGGACGGTCGTGGTGTCCGGCGTGAACCAGGCGCCGTAGCCCTTCTCATCCCGCAGACGGAAGCGGAGCGGCAGCCAGTTCGGCAGGTTGACCATGTCCTCGTTGTCGGTCCGCCGTCCCGCCACCTCGGACGTGAGCCGGTCGTAGCAGCCGGCCGCGTACGTGCCCGGGTAGTGCACGTCGTCCGCCGCGCACTCGGCGAGCGCTCCACGCGTGGCGAAGTAGCCGTTGCCGAGGGTGCACAGCGACTCCCTGAGGCGTTCGTCGGCGGGGTCGTAGCCCTCGTACTCCCACGTCCGGTCCGTCACCGCGCCGCTCCCGTTCCCGTTCCGGTTCCGGTTCCGGTTCCGGTTCCGACGAGCGCCCCCAGGTCCCGTACGACGAGGTGGGCGCCGTGCCTCAGCAGTGCTTCACCGGTGCCCGGGCCCGCCGTGCGGTCCACTCCGATGACCACGGCGAAACCGCCGCGGCGGCCCGCTTCCACGCCCGCCAGGGCGTCCTCGATGACGGCGGCACGGTCCGCGGGGACACCGAGGCGGCGGACCGCCTCCAGGAACAGGGCGGGATCCGGTTTGCCCGGCAGGTCCAGCCGGGCCGCCTCCCCGCCGTCGACGAGCGTGTCGAACAGGTCCAGCACCTTCGCCCCGGTGAGGAGTTCACCGGCGTGACGGGACGCGGAGGCGGCGGCCAGGGGCACTCCCCTGCGGCGCAGGGCGCGCAGCAGCCGTACCGTCCCCGGGTAGGCGTCGACGGCGTGCTCGCGGAGCATGCCGGTGTAGAGCCGCTCCTTGTCGGCGGCCACCTCCCGCACCGTCTCGGCGAGCGGGTCGAGACCGCGGGAGACGAGGAAGGCGGCGGCGCCGTCGGGACGGGGCTTGCCGTCCACGTACCGCAGGTAGTCGTCCCGCTCGTCGAACGGACGCCCTTGGTGCGGGTCCTCGGGAGGGTGGGCGCGCAGGAAGGTGTCGAAGGCGGTCTTCCAGGCGGCGGCGTGCACCCGCGCGGAGTCCGTGATCACCCCGTCGGTGTCGAGGACGACGGCCCGGACGTCGCGCAGGACGGGGGCGAGGGTGTCGCCGGGTTTCCCGGCCCGGGCCCGTGCCGGGTTCACGGCCGCCCCGCCGTACGACCGGTGCCGGTGTTCCCCGTGACCGGTGGAGTGCCGGTCCCCGTACGCTCGGATGCCCCGTACGGGTGGCGGCAGCCGGGTGTGCTGCGACTCTCTCGAACGATCATGGGGTGCTCCTGCGGGGTGTGAGGCGGGGTTGCTGCCGGCCCTGCTGCCACGGTCACGTCCGTTCCCGTGCGGGACGACCGCCACCGGGCAGGCCGCGTGGTGCGGCGGAGTGTGGTGCTGCGGCGTGCGGCCGACGGGGCCGAGCGGTGCGGCTACACCTTGCACCGCTTCCGGCGGCACCGCATCCGCCGACCCGGCCTCCGTCGACACCGACGACACCGACGACCACGGGCAGTTCCACCGGGACCACCGCCTTCCGTTGTTTCCGGGGCTCTCCCTCACGGACGAGGCATCGGTTCACCGTGGCACGGGTGTGCGCCGGACGGGAGGGGCTGTTCGGCCCTCACGCGGAACGTCCGGCGGGGCGGTCGGCCGCGCGGTCGGCCTAGGCCGGTGGGGCATACGGTGGAGCAGCTTGACGAGGAACGAGTCGGCCACCGCGACCACGACGATCGTCACGGCGACGGCCGCGACAAGGAGCACGGCGAAGAGTTCGTAGAACTCCGGCGTGAATGTCGTACGCATGGCTGTCACCTCCTGGTGTGTCATGCGGACGCTTCTTCCACTCCTATTCAACTCCGCCCCCGGCATGAGCACTTGAGCCGACCGGCACGTTCCGCGATGCCTGACGGCCCTTGCGGCGCCCTCGGCGAAGCCGCCGGGACGTCCGCAGTGGAGCGGGCTGGACACCCGGTCAGTTCTCGCGGCCGTCGGTTACGGGGGCTGCCGCGCCGGGCTTGGTGGCGTGGACGATTGCGGAGTGCATCCCGTCGGCGACCGCGTGGGTCGGGATGATCTCGATGTCCGTGAACCCGGCCGCCTGAAGGCCGCGGTGGTACTCGGTGAAGGACAGGGCGCCCGCGATGCAGCCGACGTGGTCGCCGCGCTCGGCCCGCTGGGCGCGGGTGAGGGCGTCGTCGGCGACGACGTCGGAGACGCCCATACGTCCGCCGGGCTTGAGGACACGGAAGGCCTCGGCGAAGACGGCCTCCTTGTCGGTGGACAGGTTGATCACGCAGTTGGAGATCACGACGTCGATCGTCGCGGCGGGCAGGGGGATCGCCTCGATGACGCCCTTGAGGAACTCGACGTTGGTGACGCCGGCCTTCGCCGTGTTGGCGAGGGCGAGGGCGAGCATCTCCTCGGTCATGTCCAGCCCGTACGCCCTGCCGGTGGGGCCGACACGGCGGGCCGAGAGCAGGACGTCGATGCCGCCGCCCGAGCCGAGGTCAAGGACGCGTTCGCCCTCGCGGAGTTCGGCGACGGCGGTGGGGTTGCCGCAGCCGAGGGAGGCGGCCACCGCTTCGGCGGGCAGCTGCTCGCGGTCGGCGGGCGCGTAGAGGGTGGATCCGAAGGCGTCGTCGATCTCGACCGGCTGCGATCCGCAGCAGGCGGTGCCGCCTTCGGTGACCTGCACGGCCGCGGCGGCGTAGCGTCGGCGGACGGTTTCGCGTAGATCGGTGGTCTGCTCGCTCATGGCTCGACTCCCGGTTGACTGGGCGTGACCACGCCCGGAACGGCCTATATTGACGTTCATTGATACAACCTTGCGCCTTGCGCCTGAGGGACGTCAAGATAGACGTATGTCGAAACAGGAACTTCCGGTGATCGACCAGGACGACGGCGCCGCGGGCTGCTGCCCGGGACTGCTGACGGCGCCGCTCGACGAGGACCGGGCCGTGGAGCTGGCAAAGGTCTTCAAGGCCCTGGGCGATCCCGTCCGGTTGCGGTTGCTGTCGATGATCGCCTCCCGGGCCGGCGGCGAAGTCTGCGTGTGTGACCTCACGCCGGCCTTCGACCTGTCCCAGCCGACGATCTCCCACCACCTCAAACTGCTGCGCCAGGCCGGACTGATCGACTGCGAGCGCCGCGGCACCTGGGTGTACTACTGGCTGCTGCCCGAGGCGACCGACCGCCTCGCCGGCATCCTCACCCGCCCCGCGGGCGGCCCGCTGCCCGCCCCCGCGTGAGTTCGGCCCCTGACACCGCACCGGCGGCCTGCGCCACCGTCACCGCTCCGGAAGGCTCCGCACATGTCCGACTCCCGTCCCAGGCCGTCCGTGCTGTTCGTGTGCGTCCACAACGCGGGCCGCTCGCAGATGGCCGCCGCCTTCCTCACCCATCTCGCGCGCGGCCGGGTGGAGGTCCGCTCCGCCGGGTCCGCTCCGGCCGACGCCGTCAACCCGGTCGCTGTCCGGGCGATGGCGGAGGCCGGTATCGACCTGTCCGCCGAGATCCCGAAGATCCTCACGGTGGAGGCCGTCCGCGCGTCCGACGTGGTGATCACCATGGGCTGCGGTGACACCTGCCCCGTCCTGCCCGGCAAGCGCTACCTCGACTGGCGACTCGACGACCCTGCCGGACAGGGCGTCGAGGCCGTCCGGCCGATCCGGGACGAGATCGAACAGCTCACCCGCAGCCTCCTCGCCGAACTCCTGCCCGAGCACCCTTGACCGTCGCGGTGTCCGATGTCCGACGTCCGACGTCCGACGTCCGACGTCCGGCAGCACGGTCGTGCCGGGTGCTGGGGCGGGCGGACCGGTCGGGGCCTGGCGCGGAGGGTGCGCGTGCGCTATCGGAACGCCGCGTGGACCTCGACCTCCGTGGCGGCGTGCGAGACCACCAGGATCTCGTCCCCCGCCGCGAGGAGCAGATCGGCGGCCGGTGCGACGGGGGTGCCGTCGCGGACGACCGCCGCGACGACCGTGCCCGGCGGGACCTCGACGTCCGCCAGCGGGGCGCCGACGGCACGCGAGGCAGGCGTGATGCTCGTCTCGATCACGTTCACCCCGGCTCTGCTCAGCCGCAGCAGGGCGACGGTGTTCGTGGCTCCCGTGGCCTCCTCGATCAGGGAGACCAGCGGCATGGCGGCGGGTACCGCGGCGTCGACCCCCCAACTGCCGTCGAACAGCCAGGCGTTCGCCTCGTCGTTGACCCGGGCCACCACACGCTCCGCGCGGAACTGCCGTTTGGCGAGGAGGCTGATGACGAGGTTGTCCTCGTCCTCGCCGGTGACCGCGACGACGAGGTCCGTCGTATGGGCACCCGCACGCCGACGGGGCGTAGCCGACGCCCGACACCTCGTGCGGCGTCCCGTCCGCCCACAGCAGGGTGACGGTCATCTCCGCCTGGGTCAGGGTTCCGGTCTCGTCGGTGCAGATCACCGTGGTGGACCCGAGCGCCTCGACCGCGAGCAGTTGTTTGACCAGGGCGTGGCGTCGCGCCATGCGGCGGACGCCGATGGCCAGGGAGACCGAGAGCGTGGCCGGCAGTCCTTCGGGAACCAGTGCCACCATCACTCCGAGCGCGAACACGAAGGTGGGTACCAGGGGTTGCCCGGTCCGCAGGCGTGCCGCGAAGACGCACAGGCCGGTCACGACGGCCAGCGCGGCCACTCTACGGGCCATGGAGGCCACCTGCCGTTGCAGGGGTGTCTTCTGCCGGGGCGCGGTCTCGGTGAGCCGGAAGATCCGCCCGAACTCGGTTTCGGCACCGATCCCGTACACGACCGCGAACAGATCGGTGAACTGGGTCGCGAACTCCCGCCACAGCTTCCGCGACCGGGGCCGGGGCAGTTCGTTCGCGCCGTGCTCCCGCCGCCGTCGGTCCGCCTCGGGCCCGCTCAGGCCGCGCGGCGAGGTGCCGAGTGCCGTGTGGACCGCGTCGGCGGGCAGCAGGTGCGGTGACGGACCAGGTTCCCAGGACGCTTCGTCCTTCCCCGCCGGAATGCCGTAGCCGGATGCGCGCCGTACCGTGACGTGGCTGTCGTCCACTAGAGCCTCCGGACGCCGCTGTTCCTCCGGTGCAGGTTCGATGGGCCGTCACGTGACGGCACGTAACGGCACGGCCGTGCGGCGCGACGGGGTGGGGTCGTGGGTCTCCGTGCGCGAACGGTCGGGGCCGGGCGGGCCGTGCCGGTCCGTGTGCCCCGGTCCCGGCCCCGTTCCAGGCGACGGCGACGGTCCCGGCCTGTTCCGGTCCACGCCCAGGGTCGCCGGTGCGCGGTCCGTCCGGCCAGAGCCGGACGGACCGACCCGCCCGCCGGGGTCGTCCGGGCCCCCGGCGGGGCTTGTCGGCCCTTCTCGGCGTCATCCGGCCGCTCAGGCAGGCACCCGGTCGGCGCGGGACGCGGGCCGTGCGACGGCACGGCGGTTGCGTCCTGTTCAGCCCTTGACGGGGTCCGTAAGGCCCAGGTCCCGCGCGTCCGCTGCGTGGGACGGTGAGGGCAGGGACCCATGTCGCAGGAGGGGGGCCGTCGGATGAGCACCGTCCCGGCACGTGGAAAGCACCCCGTCCGCCGACCACGGGCACCGGCCGCGCCGGTGATGCGGTCCGGCCCGGGCAATCCCGAGGCGTCCTGGCCGGTGCGCCTCTACCGGAACGCCCTGTCCGTGCGACTCCGGCGACTCCTGGTGGCACACACCACTCCCGAGGCCCGTACTCGCGTGAAGCACTGGTTCGCCAGGATGCCGTCCGGCCACCGGGCGCTCGGTCTCGTGCGCTTCATGTGGTGGACGCGAGCGCACTCCCGTCTGGTCACAGGGCCGGAGCGGAGGGCGGCGCTGGTACGGGACGTACCGAAGGTGATTCTCGTACGCTCCGACGTCTCGCCCCTCCACGCGCGCAACGCCAACGCGGCGGCCGTCCGCGCGGCCCTCGACGCGGCGGGCCTCGACCACTTCGCCGTCCGCGGACACAGCAACACGTCCGCCGTCATCGCCCTCGACACCCGCGACCGTGCCGCCGCCCTGCACGCCCTGGAGCGCGCCTGCCGCGAACGGCCCGGGTACGTCGGCGCCCCCGACGGCACCCGGCGGGGACGCCACCTCACCCGCCCCGGGTTCCACCACCGCACCTGGCGACGGTTCGCGGGCGCCGACGTGTTCCGTATCACCTGGTACCGCGGCGATCCGGACGGGCAGCTGGTGTTCGGGCCGAAGTACGGCTGCGACGTCGAGTTCTGGGCGGCGGACGAGGAGGCGGGTGAGCTGCTGGCACCCCGCCCGAACCGCACCGCCGCACAGGTGCCGCGCGACGGCCCCCGGGTCCGCGTCTCCGACTCCCTGTTCACCGCGCTGGCCCCGGCCGACCGGCCCCTGCCACCGGTGCGCACCCGCCGGGAGTTCACCCGTCCCGGCCCCTGGGACGTACGGTTCCCCGTCGACGCCGTGTACACCTGGGTCGACGGGAGCGATCCCCGGTGGCGGCGGCGCCGGGCGGCCTGCGCCGGACAGCCCTACCATGAGGAGGCCGACAACGCGGCGCGGTACATCAGCCGTGACGAACTGCGCTATTCACTGCGCTCGCTCGCCCAGTACGCGCCCTGGGTGCGCACCATCCACCTGATCACCGACGACCAGGTCCCGTCCTGGCTCGACCCAGAGGTCCGCGGCATCCGCGTCGTCAGCCACCAGGACATCTTCGCCGACCCCGGTCTGCTGCCGACG
Source organism: Streptomyces ortus (assembly GCF_026341275.1). NCBI lineage: Bacteria > Bacillati > Actinomycetota > Actinomycetes > Kitasatosporales > Streptomycetaceae > Streptomyces > Streptomyces ortus. The sequence continues at coordinate 8,361,800 of NZ_JAIFZO010000002.1, read as the reverse complement.
TTCAACTCGCACGCCATCGAGAGCCAACTGCACCACGTCCCGGGCCTGTCCGAACACTTCCTCTACTTCAACGACGACGTGTTCCTGGGCCGGACGGTCGTCCCCCAGGACTTCTTCCTCGCCAACGGCCTGACCAAGTTCTTCCCTTCGTCGGTGCTCATCCCGCCCGGCGCGCCGAGCGTGCGGGACGTACCCGTCGCGGTCGCCGGCAAGAACAACCGCGCACTGATCGAGGCCACCTTCTCCACGGTCGTCAGCCAGAAGATGAAGCACGCCCCGCACCCGCTGCTGCGCAGTGTGCTGTACGAGATGGAGGAGAGGTTCCCGGTGGAGCACCGGGCCACCGCCTCCCACCGTTTCCGCAGCGTCGACGACGTCTCCTTCGTCTCCTCGCTGCACCACTACTACGCCTTCCACACCGCCCGCGCCGTGCCCGCCCGCATCCGCTACGCCTACCTCGACGTGTCCCACCCCGCCCTCGCCACGCGCCTCGCCGCTCTGCTCGCCAGGCGCGACAGGCAGGTGTTCTGCCTCAACGACACGGTCTCCCGCGAACAGGAACCCGTGGCCCGGCAGGCCCTGGTCACCGCCTTCATGCAGGCGTACTTCCCACTTCCCGGCCCCTGGGAGCTCGATCGTGCACGGCACCGGTCATGACACAGCGTCATGACCGCAATGGGGAGGGACCGCTCGGCACCGTCACGGAGCCCTACGGGCCCTTACCCGGCCCCGTGTCACCGCGCCACGGTGAGCAGGAGGGCGCCCATGAGAGGAACGGCGTCCGGGAAGGAAGCCATGAGGGAACCCGTGTCCGGACACCGCGCCCCCGGACAGGTTGTGCGCGGTGCAGGCGACATCGTGGTGGGCGTCGACGGGTCCGCGGCGTCCACGGCAGCGCTGCGCTGGGCCGCGCTGCAGGCCAGGGCCCTGCGGGCCGAGGTGACCGTGGTGCACGCCTGGGAACCGACCGTACGCGGACTCGCGCCCTACGCACCGGTGTCCGCGCGTCCGACGGCCGAGGAGGAACGGCTGCGGGCCGCGCAGGTGCTCGCCGCCACCGTGCGCGACGTCTTCGGTCAGCGGATCGACACCTGCGTGCGGGCGGTCCTGGTCGAAGGGCCGCCCGCGCCGGTGCTGCTGCGCTACGCGCGCGGGGCCCTGCTGCTCGCCCTGGGGCGCGGGGCGCACGGAGAGCTCGGCCTGTCTCCGGTCGGTGCCGTCGGCCGCGAGTGCCTGCGCCACGCGGTGGTCCCCGTCGTCGCGGTGCCCGCCGCCACGCGGACGCCGGCGATGTCCCCGCCGGCAGGCGCACCCATGGCCGTGCCCTCCGGTCGCGGAGCCGCGTGGCCACGCCCGCCGCGTGCCACCAGCCGTACACCCGCGCGCACCCCCTGCGCGGACTGATCGTCGAGGAGATGTCATGAACGTACTGGTCGGCTACGCGACCGAGCACGGTTCCACCCGCGGGATCGCGCAGCGGATGGCCACCGGGCTGACCGCGTCCGGGCTGGAGGCCGAGGCGAGGGACCTCGCGACGGTGGACGACAGCGACGCGTACGGAGCGTTCGTCCTGGGCAGCGCCGTGCACGGGCAGTCCTGGCTGGCTCCGGCCGAGGACTTCGTACGCGCCAACGCCGACGCCCTCGGCATCCGGCCCGTATGGATCTTCAGCGTGGGCATGCCGGGCGCGCTGCGCGGGCCGTGGAAGCGCCTGGGCCCCAAGGAGGCGCCGAGGATCGTCGGGAGGCTGCCGGGCGACCTGCCGTTCCGGGACCACCGGCTGTTCTCGGGCGTCGTCGCACGCGAACAACTGCCCCTGGCCGGACGGCTCGTGTTCCACCTGATGGGCGGACGGTTCGGCGACCACCGCGACTGGGCGGCCATCGACGCCTGGACGGCAGGCATCGCCGCCGACCTGGTCCACGGCCGGCCCGCCGTGGACCGGCAGGCGCGTCCTGGTCGTCGGATCCGGACCGGCCGGACTGCCCGCCGCCCACCATCCGCGCCTGATCGGCCACGAGGTGACGATCCGTGAGGCGCAGGACCGGCCCGGTGGCATGATGCGCTACGGCATCCCGCGCTACCGGCTCCCCCGTGAGGTCCTGGACGCCGAGACCGACCGTATCCTCCGTATCCTCGCGACGGGCGCCACCGTGGAAACCGGTTGCCGGGTGGACGACGTCCTCGCGGCGCAGCGGGACGGCGGCTTCGACGCCGTGTTCCTGGCGGTGACCACCACCGTGGTCACGCCGCGCCGCCGACAGGACGCGTGCGAGAACCCCGACGGTGACGGCAACTGTCCGGGCACCGGCCCCTCTTCGGTCGAATTCCGACCGTCCCGGCCAGGCACAGGCCGGGACCGTCCCCCTACGCCCGACCTACTCGTCCGCGATCCAGTGCTCGAAGGCCATCAGATGCCGCTCGGAGGCGGCGAGCACGTTGGTGTACATCTGGCGCGCGTCCGGGGCGGTGAGTCCGGACAGCGCCTTTTCCAGTGCGGCGATGTCGTCGGTCTCGACCGTGCGGCCCGCCTTCAACGCTCCGGACAGGCTGTCCTCGCCCTGCTTCAGCAGCCGGTCGTACGTGGCCTGGACGGCCGGGTCGGTGAACTCGCCGGCCGGGTTGCCGGCGGTCGGGTCGGTGACGTCGTAGCGGTCCAGCAGGGTACGCACGGCGGTCAGGTGCCGGGTCTCGGCCGCCGCGATCCGCCCGAAGACACGCAGGTCGTAGCGTTCGGCGAACGCCGTGTAGAGGTCGTGCGCGAGCTTCTCCTCCTCGGCCGTCCCCGCCAGCGTGGTCTTCTGCGCGGCCGTCAGGGTCCCCTGCCGGGCCGGGGCGCCCGCGTTGCAGGTTCCGTCGTGCCGCCGCAAGCCGTGCATGTCCCCGCCGTGGTGGCGCCCCTGGTGCCGGGCGTCCATCAGCATGCTCCGCGACGTGGTCCGCGTGTCCCCGTCCGTGCCCGCGGTCACCGGGCCGACTGCCAGCACTCCGCCGATGGCGAGGGCACCCGCGACGACCGCCGCCGCGATCCTGATGTTGCGCTTCATGGCGAACCTCCTCGGGACCGCGGGACCGTTTTCCGTTCCCGCACCATCACCGTCGCCCCCCGCCCTGGAGTCGGCGTGCGATGCGTGTGGAGATGGGATGGAGACGGTCGACGGGCGGGTTGGGGCTGTTCGGCCCCTCCCGGAGGCGCGCGCACGGTGCGTAGGTGTGGGACATGGCCGCCACCGTGCTCGTCGTCGAGGACGAGAAGGAGATCCGCGAGCTGCTGCGCCGCTACCTGGAGCGCGCGGGCTACGGGGTGCTGACGACCGGCTCGGGCGCCGAGGCCGTGCGGCTGCTCGGCGAGCATGGGATCGATCTGACGCTACTGGATCTCGGGCTGCCGGACGTGGACGGGGACGAAGTACTGCGCGAGGCCCGCGCACACGGGCGGGTGCCCGTGGTGGTGCTGACCGCCCGCAGCACCGTCGAGGACCGCATCCACGGGCTGCGGCTGGGCGCCGACGACTACGTGACCAAGCCGTTCAGCCCGACCGAGGTGGTGCTGCGCGTGGGTGCGGTGCTGCAGCGCGTCGGGGGTACGGCGACGGGGGCGGCGCCCGTCCCGTCGTCGTACGGTGAAGGCCGCCTGCGGATCGACGAGGCACGGCACGAGGCGGTGCTGGACGGCTGTTACCTGGAGTTGACGCCCACCGAGTGGGGTCTGCTGACGGCGCTCGCGTCGGTGCCAGGCCGGGTGTTCTCGCGGTACGAGCTCGTCAACCGGGTGCGCGGCTACGAGTTCGCCGGATACGAGCGGACGATCGACTCGCATGTGAAGAACCTGCGGCACAAGCTCGGGGCCGACGGCCCCGGGCTCGTGGAAACGGTGCTGAGTGTGGGCTACCGGCTGGGGTTGGCCCGTGATCCGTGAGCCGCGCTCCGGTGTACGACTCCCCGGTATACGGCTCTCCGGTGGGCTCGGCCCGCTCGGGCGCCGCTTGTTCGCGGCGTTCGCCGTCGTGGCACTGGCGTCCGTGGCCCTGCTGACGGCCGCGGCCCTCGTGGGAACCGACCGCGGGCTCAGCAGCGCCCACCAGGCGGACCGGGAGCGCACGGCCGCCCGGGTGGCCGCGGTCGCCGCCGACGCCTACCGGAGGTCCGGAGGCTGGTCCACGGCCGACCTGTCGAGGGCACGCTCCGTCGCCACCGGCGCCGGAGCGGTGCTCACGGTGCGCGACGCGAATGACGAGGTGGCGACCAAGGGCTCCGGCGCCGGCCCGGAGGGCGAGCACGGCATGTCCGGTTCGGGCCACGGGCAGCACGGGCGAGGGGTCGGCGCGGGGCCCGATGCGAGCGCTCCGGTGGTGGTCGACGGCCGCGCGGTCGGCTCCGTGCGTCTCGTCTTCTCGGCGGGCTCCGGGTCGACGGGCCGGTCCGTCGCCTGGGGCTGGATCGCCGTGGCCGCCGCCGGGGCGCTGGCGCTAGCCCTGGCCGTGAGCTGGTTCGTCACCCGGCGTCTGACGGCCCCCGTGGTGCGGGTCGCGTCGACCGCGCGGGCGCTGGCCACCGGAGACCGCGGGGCGCGGGCCCGGATCGACGCCCCCGGCGAACTGGGCGACCTCACCCGCGCCTTCGACGCCATGGCGGACGACGTCGACCATGCCGAACAGGCCCGTCACCGGCTCGCCGCGGACGTCGCCCACGAACTGCGTACGCCGCTGGCCTCGTTGCAGGCGGGGCTTGAGGAACTGCGCGACGGCTACGCCGACCCGTCGGCCGGACGCCTGGCCTCCCTCCACGACCAGGCTCTGCGGCTCGGCCGCATCGTCGGTGACCTCGGGGAACTCGCGGAGGCCGAGTCGGCCCGGCTGTCCCTGCGCCCGGCCGAGCTGGATCTGACGGCCCTGGCCGAGGCCGCCGTGGCCGAACGGGGGGCCGAGCTGCGTACCGCCGGGCTGACCGTGCGCACCGTGCCCGGCCCCGCTCCCCTGTCGGTCCGGGCCGACGCCGACCGTCTGCACCAGGCGCTCGGCAACCTGCTGAGCAACGCCGCCCGCCACTGCCGCCCCGGCGACACCGTCACCGTCACCACCTCCGCCACGCCCGCCGAAGCCGTCGTGGAGGTGGCCGACACCGGGCCCGGTATCCCCGCCGACGAGCTGCCGCACGTCTTCGACCGCCTGTGGCGCGGCGCACGTGCCGGCGCCGGTGGTGGCAGCGGCATCGGCCTCGCCGTGGTCAAGGAGCTGGTCACCGCCCACGGCGGCACGGTCACCGCGGGCTCCGGACCGAGCGGCGGAACGCGGATGACGCTCCGGCTGCCCAGGACCACCCCGTACGGGGCAGGGCCCGTACCGGGCAGCGGGCCACGAGTTACCTCACGGGCAAATACCCCTGGGGGTATTTGACGCTCTCCCCCGCACCGCCGTACTCTCATCGGAGAGATACCCCCGGGGGTACTTGAGAAGGCAACGAAGTGGCTCGTGAAGTGACACAGGAAGTGCTCCCGCGCCCACCCCGCACATCTCAACACCTGCACACCTGCACACCTGCCCCTCGGAAACCCGAAAGGAGCACCGCCTTGGCCGCCACCCCTTCCCCCGCCGACTCCCCGGTCTCCGGCCGTCACCGCGTCGCCGTCATCGGCGGCGGCAGCGCCGGCATCAGCGTCGCCGCCCGCCTGCGCCGCGCCGGCGTCGGCGACATCACCCTGATCGAACCGTCCGACACGCACTGGTACCAGCCGCTGTGGACCCTGGTCGGCGGCGGCCAGGCACCCCTGGCCGCCACTCGGCGCCCCGAAGGATCGGTGGTCCCGGACGGTGTGCGCTGGATCCGCCGCGCTGCCCTGGCCGTGGATCCGGAGACCCGCACGGTGACCCTGTCCGGGGGTGTCCCCCTCGCTTACGAGTACCTGGTCATGGCACCCGGGCTGCGACTCGACTGGGGCAGCGTGCCGGGCCTGGCCGAGGCCGTCGGGCACGACCGGGTGAGCAGCAACTACGCGCCCGAGTACGCGCCGCGCACCTGGGAGCTGATCAAGTCGATGCGGTCGGGTACGGCCGTCTTCACCCACCCGGCGACCCCGCTGAAGTGCGGCGGCGCCCCGCAGAAGATCGCCTACCTGGCCGCCGACCACTGGCGAAGGCGGAAGGTCCTCGACGACATCCGGATCGTCCTAGTCATCCCCGATCCGACGATGTTCAAGGTGCCCGCCTGGTCGCGGGTGCTGGAGAAGGTGGCGGCCCGGTACGGCATCGAGGTGCGGCTGCGCTCCGAGATGACCGCCGTCGACGGCGACGCCCGCGAGGTCACGATCACCGACCACACGAACGGCACGAAGGAAATCATCGGCTACGACCTCCTGCACGCCGTGCCTCCGCAGAGCGCGCCCGACTGGGTCCAGGCGGGCCCGCTCGCCGACCCGGCCAGCCCTCAAGGGTTCGTCGCCGCCGACAAGTACACCCTGCAACACCCGTCCTATGCCGAGGCCTTCGCACTCGGGGACGTGGCGAACCTGCCGACCTCCAAGACAGGCGCAGCCATACGCAAGCAGGCCCCGGTCGTGGCCGGCAATCTGCTCGACGTCATGAACGGCCGTTCCCCCTCGCACCGGTACGACGGCTACACGTCCTGTCCGCTGGTGACGGCCCGCGACCGGATGCTGCTCGCCGAGTTCGACTACGACCTCAACCCCACGCCCACCTTCCCGCTGCTGGATCCGTTCAAGGAGCGGCGCACGGGGTGGGTGTTCAAGCGGTACGGGCTGCCGCCGCTCTACTGGCACGGCATGCTCACCGGCCGCCTCTGACCGGTCGGCCCGGCATCCCCTGGCCCGGGCGCCCCCGACCCGGGCGCCCCCGCCTCAGGCCGACCACCTCCCCCGCCTCCGACGAAGGCGGACCAGAACCTCACCCATACCCCCGGGGTGACAGACCCCGTCCGACATGGAGGTCATCAGACCAATGTTCTTCGCCCAGTACTACCTCGACTGCCTCTCCCAGGCGTCCTACCTGATCGCCGACGAGAGCACCGGCAAGGCCGTCGTCGTCGACCCGCGGCGCGACGTCTCCGAGTACCTCACCGACGCCGCCGCCCACGGTTTCACCATCGAGGCCGTCATCAACACCCACTTCCACGCCGACTTCCTCGCCGGCCACCTCGAACTCGCCGACCGCACCGGCGCCTGGATCGGTTACGGACGGCGCGCCGAGGCGGAGTACCCCATTCGCAAGCTCGCCGACGGTGAACACATCACCCTCGGGGACGTCCAGTTGCGCATCCTCGAAACGCCGGGTCACACCCCGGAGTCGATCAGCATCCTGGTCCACGAGCACGCGAACGACGCCGTCCCGTACGGCGTGCTGACCGGTGACGCGCTGTTCATCGGCGACGTCGGCCGCCCCGACCTGCTCGCCTCCATCGGCGTCACCGCCGACGAACTCGGCAAGATGCTCTACGACACCGTCCAGCACAAGCTGATGGGCCTCCCGGACGCCGTCCGCGTCTTCCCCGCCCACGGCGCCGGCTCCGCCTGCGGCAAGAACCTCTCCACCCGGCGCCAGTCCACCATCGGCGAGCAGCGCGCCACCAACTACGCCTGCCGGCCCATGAGCGAGGACGCGTTCGTGTCACTGGTGACCGAGGGCCAGCCGTCCGCGCCCGCCTACTTCGTCTACGACGCCATCCTCAACCGTAAGGAGCACGGCCTGTTCGACGCCGCCACCGCACCCCGCCCGCTGTCCGTCGAGGAGTTCCTGCAGCGGCGCGCGGCCGGAGCGGTCGTGCTCGATGCCCGCTCTCCGCAGGACTTCGGTCCCGGGTATCTGCGCGGCTCCGTCAACGTGCCCGCCGACGGCCGGTTCGCCGAGCAGGCGGGCATGGTCGTCGCGCCCGAGCACGAGGTCGTCGTCATCGCCCCGCAGGACCGCGAGGAGGAGATCGTCACCCGGCTCGCGCGGATCGGCTTCGACAGGGTCGGCGGCTACCTGCGCGAACCCGAGGGCGCTTTCCCGGCCCTGGCCGACGAGATGGAGCAGGCCAGCCGCCTGACCGCCGACGAGCTTCGCTCACTGCTGGACGGCGACGAACCACCGTTGCTGCTGGACGTGCGCAACACCGCCGAACGCGAGGAGGGCTTCATCGAGGGCTCCCTGCACATCCCGCTGGCCGAACTCACCCGCCGCAGCGAGGAGCTCCCGGCCGGCCGGCCCCTGGTCGTGCACTGCGCGGGCGGTCACCGCTCGTCCGTCGCCGCCAGCCTGCTGCGCCACCAGGGCCGTACCGACGTCTCCGACCTCCTCGGCGGCTACGGCGCGTGGCTCGCCCTGCCCGCATCCGCCGACGCCTGACCCCACCGAGAGCTGCCACTACTACCCCGGCGGGTATGTGGTCCACAGGCGACGGCACCACCGCCGCGGACGGCATCCGCCGGGGACTGCCGTCCGACCCGGCGGAGGAGCGTGAAAACGATGGCAACAGCAGGTCGTGACCGGCCCCCGACGAGCGGGGACAACTTCGTCGTGACCGCCTGCGGGCGCAGGATCGCCGTGCGGTGCCTGCGGCTCGCGCCCGCGGAGCGACCCATCAGCCGGGTCACCCTGGACGTGGGCCGCGACCAGGGCGACGAGCCGGGTGTGTGGGCGGCACTCACCGCCGACGAGGCACGCGACGTGGCCCACCTGCTCCTCCGGTACGCCGACCTGGCCGAGAACGACACCGAGCCCGCCGGTCCGACACCGGAGGGCTCGCCCTCACCCTGACCGGGGCCGGCATGACAGGCGCCGCCGGCGCGGCCCTGTCACTCGCGCGACCCCGGCGTCGGGCATCTCAGGTGTAGATGATCTGGCCGCCGGCCGCGTGCTGGTAGAACTCGCCGACCGTGATGATGCCCTGGACCTGTTCGACGAGGTCTTCCTTGGCGAGTTCGAAGAGGTCGACGGACGCCTTGCAGGCGTAGATCCCGGCGCCGGTGTCGGCGATCATCTCGATGAACTCGGGGATCGGAGGGATGTCGAGCTTGTCCATCTTGTGCTCCATCTGGCGGGTGACCAGGCCCGGAACGCCGGGCACGCCGCCGAGCAGGGTCGGCAGGTGCAGTCCGGGGTTGCCGACGGTGGCCAGCTTGATGTGTTCCCAGCGCTTCTTCGTGATCGCGTCCAGGCCGAAGAAGGTGAAGAACAACTCGGCCTCGATGCCCTCGGCGCGGGCGCCGTTGGCCATGATCAGCGCGGGGTAGATCCCTTCCAGGGAGCCCTTGGAGACGATGACGGAAACCTTCTCGATCGTGGCGGTGTCGGCCATGACGGACCGCACTCCCTCTCAGATGCACCCGCGGGGCTTGGGGATACCGGCGATCTTCGCGGCGGTCTTCGCCGGACCCTTGGGGAAGAGCTGGTAGAGCTCCTTCACGCTGACGCCGGAGACCTTGCCGAGAACACGCACGGTCGGACCGGTGCCCTTGGCCGCGTACTGGTCGCGCATGAAGCGGATCACGATCCAGTGCCGGTCGGTCAGCGCGTCGATACCGGCCTCCTTGGCGATCTGCTCCGCCATCGGCTCGGTCCAGCGGGCCGGGTCGGTGAAGAACCCCTCGTCGTCGATGGGGACGCCGGTGTTGTCGTAGGTGGTGGTGGGCATGGCGGGTCCTCTCCCTTGAGCCGACCTGAACGGGCGCGTGGCCGCAGACGGACACGTGGGCCTCAGTGCGGCACGTACTCCTCAGTGCGGCACGTGATGCTTGCCGTGCTCGGACATCGCCGAGCCGATACCCGGCAGCTCCCGGCCGGGCAGCAGGCTGTGCCAGTACAGCCACTCGAAGGCGAGCTTGCCGAGATGGGCGGCGTGCGACTCCTTCAGCAGTGGCAGGCCGACAGGGCCCGGGAAGTGACCCGGCAGCGGTTCGGTGTCGTAGTTGAAGTCGATCAGCAGGGCCTTGTGGAAGCCGGTCTCCACGAAGCAGTTGGCATGCCCGTCGAAGGAGGCGTCCAGTGGCTGCCCGGCCAGGAACTGGCCGATGTTGTGCACCAGCACCTCCCCCTCGAAGTGCGCCACCGAGCCCGCCTTGGACGCCGGCAGACCCGCCGCGTCCCCGACCGCGAACACCTCGTGCCGACCCGGAAGTTGCAGGGTGTGCGGGTCGACGGGCACGAAGCCGAGTTCGTCGCCCAGCCCTGCGGAGCGCCCCACGTACTCGGCGCCGCCGTGCAGCGGCACGACCACGGCCAGGTCGAAGGCCACCTCGCGCTCGTCGTAGGACATCAGCCGTCCGTGTTCGCCGTCGACCTCTCCGAGTGTGAACTCGGTGACCAGCTCGATCCCCTTGTCATTGAGCAACCCGCCCAGCGCCTTGGCCGCGACCGGCTTGGTGAACGCCCCGTCGAGCGGGGTGGCGTACGTCAGCTCGACCCGGTCGCGGATGCCCCGGGACCGGAAGTACCAGTCGGCGAGGAACGCGAACTCCAGAGGCGCGACCGGGCATTTGAGGGGCAGGTCGGCGATGTCGACCACCACGCGGCCACCCTCGAAGCGCTCCAGCGCGTCGTGCAGACCGGTGGCGCCGGGCAGGTCGTAGAAGGTGAAGACCTTCTCGCCCCAGCCGGGGCCGGTCAGCCCCTCGGTCTCCTCCGGCAGCAGCCGGGCCCCGGTGGCGACCACGAGGACGTCGTACGACAGCTGGATGCCCCCGGCCAGCCGCACCGTCCGAGCGTCCAGGTCGACCCGGTCGATCCGCGCCATCTTGTAGTCGACGGCCTCGTCCAGTTGCCGGGGACGGGACCGGACCAGGTGGTCGGGCCGAGCGAGCCCGAAGGGCACGAACAGCAGGCCGGGCTGGTAGAGGTGGTCGTCGTCCTGGTCGACGACCGTGACAAGGCACTCGTCTCGGTCGTACGTGCGGCACAGGCGGTTGGCCGTCATGGTGCCGGCGGTTCCGCCGCCGAGAATCACGATGTGTTTGCCCATGCCCCCACTGTCGTGCGCGAGACGACGGCAGGGCATGGGCCGCGGGTCCCCGCCGAGTACCCACCCGGGTATCACTTCGGCCGGGCCCACCGGCCCCCACGCCCCCCGCGTCCGACACGAACCCCCGGGTGAAATACCCGGCAGGGTATGCCCCGGCGTAACCGGGCACGAGGGCCGAACGGCCCCCGGCGCACCCCGTCGGACCCTCGCCCCTCCCCCGCGCTCGCGGTCGACTGGGGTTCGGAGCAGTCGACATCAGCGAGAAGGGCTCGGCCATGACCGGCAGCACACCGCAGACCCTCCACACGAACCGCGCCCGGTCCGGGGACGTGCACCGTCTGGAGGTCGCCCACGTCGACGGCGACGCGTACAGCACGGAGGTGCGGGGACACCGCCTCCAGGTCGACCAGCCCCTGGAGGCGGGCGGGTCCGACACCGCGCCCACCCCCACCGAGCTCTTCGCGGCCTCCCTGGCGACCTGCGTCGCCTTCTACGCGGGCCGCTACCTCCACCGGCACGGCCTGTCCCAGGCCGGGCTGCGCGTCCGCACGGAGTTCACCATGGCCACCGACCGACCGCCGCGCGTGGCCTCCATGCTGCTGGTGATCGTGCCGCCGCCGGAACTGCCCGAGCGGCGGCGTGCGGCCCTGCTGGCGGTGGTCTCGCGCTGCACGGTCCACAACACCCTGCACGAGCCGCCCGAGATCGACATCGAGCTGGCACCGCCCCCATCCCTCCCCTGACAGCCGTCAGGGCGTCCCGGAAGGTCCCCGTCCCAGAACGTCCCGGTCAGCGACTGCGAAGAGCCGCCAGGGTGGCGTCCAGGTCGGCCGCGCGCGGGCGGTTGTGCGGCAGCCTGCCGAGCACGACGGCCATGCCGCAGGTGTCGGTGAGGGCGGAGAAGACCAGGCCGCCCGCGACGCCGGCCGAGACCAACAGGAAGGCCGGATGCGCGAGCAGTCCAAGGGCGAGGCCGAGCAGCACCAGGCTGCCGGCGGTGAAGCGCACCTGGCGTTCCATGCTCCAGCCGGACCGCGTGTCGCAGGCCGCCGGGGTGTGCAGGTCGTGTCCCTCGGCGGCCCAGGCACCGGTACCGCCGGCCAGGGTCGCCGTCGTGACGCCTTGCGCGGCCAAGAGCTTGCAGGCGTTCTCCGAGCGGGTGCCCGAGGCGCACACGACGAGGACGTCGCCGTGTGCGGCGGCGTGCCGTATCTCCGGCAGCGCCCGCCGGATGTGATCCAGGGGGATGTTGAGAGCACCGGGCAGGTGGCCCGAGGCGTACTCGGCGGGCGTGCGCACGTCGATGACGGTCAGCTCGTGCAGCCGGGTGCGGGCCTGGGCCGCGCCGAGCGTCACAGGGGTCGGGTGGTTGGTCATGGCAGGTGTGATCCTTAGTGGTCGACGCAGCCCCGTACCGGGACGTAGAGTACCCCTAGGGGTATTTTCTTGGGAGTGATCGTGGAACTGGAACTTGAAGGTGCGGACCTGAAGGCCGTGCTGAACCGGCTGCGCCGGGCGCAGGGTCAGATCGCCGGCGTGATCCGCATGATCGAGGAGGGGCGTGACTGCGAGGACGTCGTCACGCAGCTCGCCGCCGCCTCCCGCGCGCTGGACCGGGCCGGTTTCGCCATCATCGCGACGGGTCTGCAGCAGTGCGTCACCGACCTGGAGTCCGGGCGCAAGAACGGCGAGGACCCGGCGGCGATGCGCGCGCGGCTGGAGAAGCTGTTCCTGTCCCTGGCCTGAGGGCGTGCGCCGCGGCGGCCGTCACAGCGGCGCGGAGACCAGCATGAAGGCCGCGACGGCCAGCAGTACCAGGGCGAAGATCCGCTGAAGCGTGGGGGCGGAGACCCTCGCGGCCAGCCGCTTGCCGTCCCAGGCACCGAGGACAGCGGCCCCGACGAACGGACCGACCACCGCCCAGTCCAGCCCCTCGACCGCACGGCCCCGCATCGACAGCGCGGCCAGCGAGTTGACGGTGATGACCAGCAGGCTGGTACCCACCGCGTTGCGCATCCGCATGCCCAGCACACCCACCAGGGCCGGTACAGCAAGGAAGCCGCCTCCGACGCCGAGCACCCCGGTGACCGCGCCGAGGCCGGCACCGGCCGCCGCCGCCCGCCCCGGCCGGACCGTCACGGCAACCTCCGCGATGGGCCTCGACCGCAGCATGCGCAGGGCGGCTGCTCCCGCGACCACACCGAACAGCGCCGTCAGCACGGCCTGCGGAGTGCGGCCGGCGAGTGCGCCGCCCAGCATCGCCGGACCGATCCCGGCCGCCGCGAACAGCAGCCCCGTACGCCACCGCACGTTGCCGTCACGAGCATGCGCGACCAGCGCGGTGACCGAGGTGAGCGTGACGATGACCAGGCTCGCGGTCGTCGCACCGACCGGACTGAAGCCGAGCAGGTAGATCAGTGCGGGCACGGCCAGGACGCTGCCGCCGCCGCCGAGCGCGCCGAGCGCCAGCCCGATGACCGCTCCGGCGGCCAGGGCGAGTACGACCGCGCTCACGTGACCGTGCGGTCGCGTGGCGGGTCGACCGCAACCGCCGTCCCCTCGCCGCCGCCGACATGGCTCCGGTTGCCGAGCCCCGACACCGCGTTCGCATCGACGAAGAACACGCCGTACTCCTTTCACATGAGACTTACCCCAGGGGGTATATCTGCGAAGGTAGCACACATACCCCCTGGGGTATTTACGGTCACGAGCTGCGATCCTGGCTCGCGGGAGCCGCGCGGCCCTGGTGCGGTACCAGGGCCCATCGGTCCCTCGGCGCGGCCGGTCAGGGCCGGACGCCCTGTCAAGTGCGGCCCCGACCGGCCCACACCGCGTCCCTTCCCCGCGTGGCACGGTCACTGTGTCCGACCGGACAGGAGGTGCGCGATGCGTAGGCCAGGTTCTGGCGCTGGCGGCGCAATACGTTACGCCGTCGTTCCGATGTCGCCGAGGCGTGGGTGGTCCTCGGGTACCGCGCGCCGGGGGCACTCGCCGGGTTCCTCTTCGGATCCGTGGCCTTCGGAGTGCTGGCCCACGCCGAGCGGCCGGTCGTACTGGTACAGGACGGCGGGACAACGACCGGGGACGGCTGCACGCCCGCGAACTCCGGGCCGCCGGTAGGGGACATCGTCCTCGGCCTGGACCTGCGCGTTCCGGCCGACGCCGTGATCGGGTACGCCATCGAAGCGGCCACGCTGCGTGCCGCCGCCCTGCGCGTCATACACGGCTGGAGCCTTCCCGCGTACCGGTTGCGCGGAGCGGCCGCAGGTCGCGGTGTGACCGCCGCAGCGGCCATCGCGCAACAGGAGCGGCTGCAGCGGTCTCATGCCGTGGCGGGAGAAGTTCCCCGCGGTGGACGTGCGCCCGCAGGCCCTGCCCGGCGCGGCGGGCGCGCACCTCGTGGACGCGTCCCGGGACGCACAGCTTGTCGTCCTGGGCCACGGTCCCCGCCACTCGCCGACGGATCCGCGCATCGGTCCTGTCACGCATGCGGTACTGCACCACGCGCACGCGCCGGTGGCCGTGGTTCCGCACGACTGACCACGACGGGCAGCCGCATCGGACGGTACGGCAGGCCCTCGTGGCCCGGCACCGGGCGCTGCCGCAGGTCCGCCTGGACCCGCCCCAGGGGCCGTCCGGCCCCTCCTTCTCCACCCCCTGCCGCGCGACGCTGAGCCAGTGACCCGATGCCCGGACGACCGGTCGCCGCGAGGCGGGAAGGAGGATCGCATGTCTTCCGCGACCCTGGACGCACCGACCCTGGAGACGCTGGTCTCAGCGGCGGTGGCCGCGCCCTCGATCCACAACACCCAGCCGTGGCGCTTCTGGCTCGACCCCGACCCGGTGACGGTAGGGCTGCGGGCGGTGGCGGAACGGGGCCTGCGCCACATCGACCCCGTCGGACGTGCCCTGCACATCTCCGCGGGATGCGCACTGCTGAACCTGCGGGTGGCGGTGGCACGCTTCGGCTGGGAGCCGGTGACACGGCTGCTGCCGCAGCCCGCCGAACCGGGCCTGCTCGCCACCGTACGACTCGGCGGTAACGCCCGCTCCAACCCGTCGGTGCCGCGCCTGTACGAGGCACTGTGGCGCCGGCACAGCAGCCGGTTCCCCTTCTCCGAACGCCCCCTGCCGACCCGGGTGCTGGCCGAACTCGGCGAAGCGGCCCACGCCGAGGGCGCTGCCCTGACCGTCCCCGCGCCCGACGGGACCGGCCGGCTGCTGCACCTCACCAAGCAGGCGGAACACCGCAACGCCAACGATCCCGAACGGGCCATGGAAAGCCGTCGATGGGTGCACGAACCCGACGAGGGTTCTCTGGGCATGCCGCCCCGGGTGCTGGGACCTCAGGACTTCCGTGAACGGATCCCCATGCGCGACTTCGTTGCCCACCGGCACCCGGACGTGCTGCCCGCCCGGTCCTTCGAGAGGCATCCGGTGATCGCCGTACTGTCCACGGCACATGACCGCCGGAGCGACTGGTTGCGGGCCGGACAGGCGCTGGAGCGCGTCCTGTTGGTAGCGACGACGCACGGCGTCCGGGCCTCCCTCCTGCACCAGGCGCTGGAGTGGCCGGACCTCCGCGAGGGCCTGCTGCCGGACGAAGGCCCGCTCGGCCACGCCCAGATGCTGATCCGTCTCGGGTACGGACCGGCGGGGCCCTCCACCCCGCGCCGCGGCGCGCCGGCCGACCCGATCGGCCCAATGCTGCAGTGACCCGTGCCCCGGCGGGCGTCCTCCCCTTCGCCCGCTCCACCCCGTACCACCGCCCGCCCACGCGCTACGGGCCTGCGCATTCCGACCGGTGGGCTGCGAGCTACTGGGTACCGCCCATTTCCGCGGTGAAGACCACGGGGTCGCTGTCGGAGCCTCGGACCATCCCATGGAAATTCCACGCCGCCGTGGCGTCCCTGGTGAACTCCGCGACCGTTGTGGCCGTGGATGCGGCGACCTGTGAGAAATCGTCCGTGAGGAGTTCCTCGTAACCCTCGACGACCTGCACTCCGGCGTTGGACAGATCGCCGAACGTCTTGTGGCCGCTGTTCTGGTGAATCACCACGCCCACGACCACCCGTGCGAAGGACGAGGCGAGACGGTCGAGTTCCAGGGTCATCACTTCCACGTAGCCGAAACCCTGACCGGTCTGACTGTGCCGGTTCATATTGATGGTGCCGTCCGGTGAGCGACTGTCGAAATGGACGACGTACACCGGTTTCCCGTGCGGGGCGTCCACCGAATAGGTCGCGGCGATGATGTCGAGATGGTGCGGTGGCTGATTCCAGGCATTGGGATCCCATTTGAGCCGCACCTCGACCTTTTCCACACCCCGTTTACCGCTGTACACCGGATCGCTGCCTTTCCTGTCCACATTGCTGCCCATATCGCTGCGGCTGGTTCCTCCATCGTCAAGTATGTCTCGCCGAGGTCCTGTTGAAGCCTCGCACCGCGGCGCGTGTGCGGATCCGAAGGGCCCGCGACCCGCCCGAAAACGTCCTTCACCAGCGCCGGGCAGACCTATTCGTCCGACGGAACCTGGTGACCTCGGTCCTTGACCGACCGCACGATCGCGTACGCGGTCGCGGTGAACGCCTCGATCTGCTCCGCCGTCAGGCCCTGCACGGAGATCTTCTCCAGGGTCCGCCACATGTCCGCGATGGGCTCACGCAGGGCACGTCCGGCGTCGGTGAGGTGGACGACCATGACACGCCGGTCGTGTGCGGCGGGTTCCCGTACGAGGAGTCCGGCGTCCTGCATCCGGCGCAGCGACTTGGAGACGGTGGAGTGGTCGAGGCCGACGGTCTCCAGGAGTTCGGACTGGGTCTGGCCGTCGCGGTCGAAGAGCTGCATGAGCAGCAGTTCCTGTCCCGGGTGCAGATTCATGTTGCGGAGCATGGTGGCGGCATGGCCGCGGTGGGCGCGGGCGAGCTGGAAGACGGCATAGCTGAGGCGGCCGTCGCGCGCTGTGCCGGGGGGCCTGGAGGCGGGGTCGGTCATCGGTTCTCCTCAGGCGTCGTGGCGGGTGGGGTAGTCGATGTGCCCGGTCTCGCCGCCGCTGCAGAGGGTGGCCGGGTCAGGCGTGTTCAGCGGCGCCCCAGAGCGTACTCGCTCGACCAGGTCGGGATTGGCCGGACGCGGTGAACATCATGCCCGCCGGACGCGCCACGGAGGGTGCCACCGGCTGCCGCCCGTGCGGGGTGTTGTAGGTGCGGGAGGTGGTCACGACAGTCAAGGGGGTCAAGGGGGTCAAGGGGATCGGAGGCGGCCGGCGATGGACGGGGTCAGCCGACGGTCAGGACGAGCTTTCCGCGGCTGTGGCCGGCGTCGCTGGCCTGCTGGGCCTTGGCGGCGTCGGCGAGCGGGTGGGTGGCGCCGACCGTGATCGTCAGGGTGCCGTCGGCGGCCTGCTGGGCGAGTTCGGCCAGTCGGGCGGCCGAGCGTCGCTGGGGGCCTTCGGCGAAGACGATGCCGAGTTCGCGGGCGCGGAAGTCGGCAGTGGTGACGATGCGGCCGGTGGTGCCGCGCAGGGTGATGGAGTCCTCCAGTGCGCCCTTGCCGGCGGCGTCGAACACGGCGTCGATGCCGTGCGGGGCCACGGCGCGCACCCGCTGGACGAGGTCCTGTCCGTAGGGCAGCGCGGTGGCGCCCAGTGAGGTGACGTAGTCCTGGTTGGCGGGACCGGCGGTGCCGATGACGCGGGCGCCGCGGGCTACGGCGAGTTGGACGGCGATGGTGCCCAGCGCGCCGGAGGCGCCGTGGATGAGCAGGGTCTCGCCCGCTTTGATGTCGAGCAGGTCCAGGACCCGTTCGGCGCCGTCACCGGCCACCGGGAGGGCGGCGGCGTGGGTCCAGGGCAGGCCTGCGGGCTTGGGGGCAAGGACGGTGGCGGTGGCGAGTGCGTACTGGGCGTAGGAGCCGGTGTCCGACCAGCCCAGTACCTCGTCGCCCACGGTGAACCGGTCGACGCCTTCGCCCAGTGCGTCGATGATTCCGGCGATCTCGCCACCGGGGATGGCGGGCAGGGTGGTGGGGAAGATGGCCTCCATGATCCCGGAGCGGATCTTGCCGTCGACCGGGTTGACACCGATCGCCTGGACGCGGACCCGGACCTGGCCGGAGCCGGGCTGGGGGATCTCGACCTCCGTCTCGTGCAGGACCTCGGTGCCGCCGAACGTGTCGAAAACGATGGCCTTCATGACTGTTCTCCTTGGGTGGGGCAGTACGGTGACCCCGATTACGTGGCCAGCCACGTAAAACGTAGCACCGATTATGTGGCTAGCCAAGCATTCGCCGTGAAGCGAGTGCGGCTGGATCCGCCTCGCCCCGCCCCGCCCCGCCCCGCCCTACCTCGCCCCGCCATCACAGTCGCGGATCTCCACCCCCGCACCCCCTCGCCGAGGTACTGCCGGGCGGCGTCAAGGACGAACGACTCACCCAAACATGTCATGTCCTGCACCTTTCACTCACAGTTGAAAGGATTGCGGTAGGTCTGCGAGGAACGGAGACTAGCCGCACCGCAACCGCCCCACAGGGAACAACGGGCAGCGGACAGGCCTGAGTTCGCAAGAACCCGACAGCGGCAACGATGGCGAGAGGAGTGCGTCCGTCGATGAGGCGTCACCGTGCAACGATCGGCATCGCGACCACCGGCCTGGCCGCGGCCCTGTTACTGGCCGGATGCGGAACGGCCACGGACGCCCCGCCGTCGCGCCCCCACCCGACAGCTCCGTCCCGCGAGCCGAGCGCGGAGGAGTCCCGGCTGCTGGACCGGGCGGAACAGGTCCTGATCAGCCGGTGCATGACGGCGCGGGGATTCAGGTACGAGGTCACGGACGTCATCGGCGCCTCCGGAGAGGGCGCCCGCTCCTTCCCGTACGCAGTCGACGACGTCGCCTGGGCCCGCGCCCACGGATACGGCGGCCGTCAGGAACGTCTCAAGGCCGCCGCACAGCAGGCCGACCCCAACCAGCGGTACTTCCACAGGCTGTCCCCGTCCGCCCGGGTGGCCGCACGCACCGCACTGACCGGGCCCTCCCCCGTGGGACTGTCGGTGAAAGCACCCACCGGGATGACGATCACCGCCTCCACCAAGGGCTGTATCGCGGACGCCGAACGCACTCTTTACGCAGACCTCGACGACTGGTTCCGGGTCAAGGTCATCACCATGAACCTGCGTCCCCTCCGCGAGACGCGCGTACACAAGGAGCGTCGGTACACGGACGCAGTGCGCAGGTGGGCCGGCTGCATGCGACAGGCAGGCCGCCCTTACGCCACTCCGGACGAGTCACGGCAGGCGGCGGCCCGCTACGCCGAGAACATGCCGGCAGCCAAAGCGGACGCGGCCGAGACCGCGCTCGCCGTCACAGAAGCAACCTGCGCCACCAACACACCACTGGCGCGGGTCTCAAAGGCTCTGGACCGCTCCCACGGCGAACAACTCCGCACCCGGTACGGGGAGGAGCTCGCCGAAAGGTGGCGGTTCCAGAACGCCGCGCTGCCCATGGCGCGGCGCCTTGCACCACCTTCTCCATCCGCATCACCGGGTAAGACCGAGCCCTGAGGAGGGCCCCATGCGTAAGTTCCGCACCATGCTGCTGGCCGGCGCGTTCGTCCTGCCGCTGCTGACCGTGCCTGCCACCCTGTCCACCGCGAGAGCCGCCACGCCCGACACCTCCGACCTGGCCGCCGACGGCGCCTACTGGGTGTGGGAGGACACCAACCGTGGCGGTTCCCAGTGCGGGTGGAGCGGCAACGACGCCGACTGGAGGACCTGCGGCTGGGGCGGCGGCTACAACATGAACGACCGCGCTTCCTCCTGGTGGAACAACGGCTACTCGGGCGCCTACGGCGACGTACGCGTGTACGCGGACATCAACTACGGCGGCGCCTCCACCTGCGCCCCCAACGCGGGCTCGGGCAACATCCCGTGGGAGTGGAACGACCGCATCTCCTCCCACAAGTGGGTCACCAACTGCGGCTACTGACCACCCACCCTCACCGGTGGGCGTGTGCGGTCCGGCGGTGAGGGAATGTCAGTGTCCGTTGCGATGCCGCCTTGGTGGCGTGGTCATCCGTCGAGGAAACGCAACAGCTCGGCGGTGACGAACCGAGGGTTCTCCTCGACGAGCCAGTGGCCGGCCTTCGGCACGTCCACCGCCCGCACGATGTTGGTCATGCGCGGGGCGGCTGTGCCCTGGATCGCTTCGAGTTGTCCTTGTGCGGCCATGAGCAGGGTCGGGACACGCACCGGTGCCGCTGCCACAGTGTCGCGGACGTCTTTGTCGAGGGCGCGGTAGAGCTCGAAGCCGCCCGACAGGACCTTGGGCCGACTGTACGTTCGTGCGTACTCGTCGATCTCGGCGCCGGTGAACGGAGACCGGTCGGAGGTGCCGCCGAACGCCGAGCCACCGAAGGAGACTTGAGGATAGAACAGTGCCAGGTACTCGCGGACATCGTCATCCACGACCGCCTCGGGGACTCGTCGCTGGGAGTGAAAGGCGATGTGCCAGCTCAGCGAGCGGTACGTTCTCGCATCGATCGCGGGCCCGGGCAGCGGCAGGTCGAGGTAGCCGAGGCGTGCGGTGTCGTGAGGAAATTGGCCGGCGTACTGGAATGCCACCGCGGCGCCGAGATCGTGCCCGATGACACGGGCATCACGCACCCCGAGCTGATCGGCGATCAGCTCGTGCACGTACCGCGCCAGCGTGGCTTTGTCGTATCCGCGGGGAGAGCCGGTGCTGTCGCCCAGTCCGGGGAGATCGACGGCGTAGACGGTGTGGTGCTCAGCGAGTTCCGGCATGATCGGCCACCAGCCGTACCAGGTCTGTGGCCAGCCGTGTATCAGCACGACCGGTGTGCCGCTGCCGCCCTTCACATAGTGCATACGGACGCCGTCGACCTCGGCGAACTTGTGCCGGAAGGTCTTGTCGAACCGGGGATCGTCCTGGCTGGCGGCGGCGTAGGCGGGAACATCGCCACCGGCTGCCGTAGTGGACCTGGAGGCGGGGGCGGCACAGGCTGTGGTGACGATCGTGAGCAGGAGGGCGAGCACCATGGTTGCCGCCGTGTGCGCGGAACGGAGGGAGCGCCGTGGCAACGGCCGTGGATCCGTGGTCATGTGTTTCCGTCCTGAGAGGGTGGGTCAGCGGCCGGTCGTGCCGTCGATGAGTTCGCGGAGGATGTCCGCGTGGCCCGCGTGCCGGCCGGTCTCCTCGATCATGTGGGCGAGGGCCCAACGGACGCTGGGAGCGGGGCGGTCCGGCCGCGGTCGGGGAACCGGTGTGCCGAGATCGGCGCACCCGTCGAGAACGTCGTTCGCGCGCTCGACCGCGTTCCGGTAGCGGGCGACGACCTCGGCCACGCTGTCCGTCCGTGCGGCGCGGAACGTCGCCTGCCAGTCGGTGACGTCGTCCCCGAGGAACATCGACCGCTCGACGTACGTCAGGTGGTTGAGCAGGCCGAGCAGGTTCGTGCCCGACGGCACTGCGGCTGTTCGCACCTGCGGCTCGGGTGCGCCGTCGACCTTCGTGGCGATCGAGGTCCGGAGGTAGTCGAGAAAGCCGCGCAGGACCTCGATCTCACTGCGTCCGGTCCGGGGCGGCGGGGTGTCGCCACGGCCAGTGCGGCGTGTGGAGGGGCGTCGTGTGGTGCTGGGCAAGTGTGGTCGCCTTCCTTCAGTGGGGGCAGGCCGCCGTGTCAGGCGGTGCGGCGGATGAGGAGGACGTGGTCGGTGACCTCGGCGGTGTGCCCGCCCGGTCCGGTCGCGATCCGGCGCGGCGCGTCCGCCCGCTCGACCGTCCATGTCTGCGGGGCCAGGCCGATACCGGCGGCGACTTCCCGCGGGCTCGGGTAGTGGACGTCGGGATCCTGGTTCCACGACCACGGCGCGGTCGAGCCGTGGTCGACGACCAGCAGCCGCCCGCCCGGGCGCAGTGCGTGCGCGGCCGAGCGCAGGACGGTTGCCCGGTCCAGCTCATGGGGGGTGTGCAGGTAGTGGGCGCAGATCAGGTCGAATGCGCCGGGCGGGAACGACATGTCCACGTTGTGCTGCACGGTGGTGACACGGTCGCCCAGGCCGTGTGAGCGGGCGAGGGCGGCGAGCCGCTCGACCGCCACGGCCGAGATGTCGGCGGCGGTGACCTGCCACTGCTGGCCGGCGAGCCACAGCGCGTCGCCGCCGTCACCGCAGCCGAGGTCCAACGCGTCACCGGGCGGCAGGCCCGTCACCGTCTCGGTGAGGCGGACATTCGGCCGCGGGTTGCCGGCTGCGGGCCGGGCCGCGTAGACGCCGTCCCAGAAGGCGACCGCATCGCTGGTACTCATCAAGATCTCCTTGCGTCGGCAGGTGCTCAGTCTTGGCAGGCAACCCCCGGCTTGGCACGGAATCTTGCGGTAGTGGCAAGGTGGGCCGCATGGATCCCAAGACGGACGACGACGTGCTCGACGCGGTGGGGTCGCGGCTGCGTGCGCTGCGTCGTGACCGCGGCATCACCCTCGCCGACCTGGCGGCGACGACCGGCGTGTCGGAGAGCACCCTGTCCCGGCTGGAGAACGGGCAGCGTCGCCCGAGCCTGGAACTGCTGCTGCCGCTGGCCCGTATCTACGACGTTCCGCTGGACGACCTCGTCGGTGCCCCGCGCACCGGCGACCCCCGGATCCACCTCAAGCCGATCAGGCAGTTCGGCATGACCTTCGTGCCCCTGTCCCGGCGACCGGGTGGTGTGCACGCGTTCAAGATGATCATCCCCGCCCGGCCGGAACCACTCGAACCGACCCCGCAGACCCACGAAGGCTTCGAGTGGCTCTACGTGCTCACCGGACGCCTGCGACTCGTGACCGGCGAGCGGGACCTGATACTGCCGCCGGGTGAGGCAGCCGAGTTCGACACGTCCTTGCCCCACTGGCTGGGCAGCGCCGACGGCGGCGCGGTTGAGCTTCTGATCCTGTTCGGCCTGCAAGGGATGCGGGCGCACGTACGCACCGACGCTCATCGGCCCTCTCAGGCCGAGAGCCGACGGTGACGATCACGTAGCGACCCAAGGGGTCGGTGAGAGGAACGCAGGAGCGGCTCACCAATCCCCTTAACGGAATACCCCCCAGGGGTATACCGTTCCACTGTGGGAACGACAAGAACCGACATCGACACCGCTGGACGGACAAGGGGACGACAGCCATGGAACACCACGCACATCACCACGACACCGGCGCCGCGCACGACGACGACCACGACGCGCACCAGGCCTTGCATGGTCACGGCGATCAGCACGCCGGCGCGGCCACCTGGGCGGCCGCCGCGAAGGCGACTCTGCACTGCCTGACCGGGTGCGCGATCGGCGAGATCCTCGGCATGGCGATCGGCACGGCCCTGATGTGGAGCAATGCCGCGACCATGGCTCTGGCGATCGCGCTGGCCTTCGTGTTCGGGTACTCGTTGACGCTGTTCGCGATCCGCAAGGCCGGCCTGGGCCTGAAGAGCGCGATCAAGGTGGCGCTGGCCGCCGACACCGTCTCCATCATCGTGATGGAACTCGTCGACAACGGCATCATCGCGGTGGTCCCCGGCGCGATGGACGCCCATCTGGACGAGACGCTCTTCTGGACGTCTTTGCTGGGCGGCTTCGTCATCGCCTTCCTGCTCACCACGCCGGTGAACCGGTGGATGATCGGCCGCGGCAAGGGCCATGCCGTCGTCCACGCCTACCACTGACGCCGAAGAAGAGATGCAGTTGGTCTATACCAAAAAGCTCTACCCCAGTACCCTCATCCGTAGCCGGTAGCCAGTAAGCAGCACACTGCTCTCTCACCCCCCACTCCCCCCACCACCAGGTTGCGTGTCGCCGCCCTCGGCGCCCCAAGACAGCCTCAGCAGCCGCGCGGCCTGCCGATTCACCGCCTCCAGGAGGAACCCGGTGAAACTTCGCACCAGAAGCACGGCGATCATCGGCACCATCTGTCTCACCGCTTCCCTCGCCCTGACCGCGGCGTCGGCGGACGAACCCGCCGCCCCGCGACACGCAGCGAAGATCGCGCTCACGAACGTGGCCACCGCCAAGAATCCGACTGCCGGCGCCGCCGGCCCGTCGGGGAGCCTGTGGATCGCCGAACGCGCGGGCACGGTAAGGATCCTGGACGGCAAGGGACTCAGCACGCCCGTCCTCGACATTTCCGCAGAGACCACCACCGACGGCGAACGCGGCCTGCTCGGTATCGCGTTCGACAAGAGGTTCGCGCACTTCTACATCTCGTTCACGGACCTCGAAGGCACCAGCACCGTGGACGAGTTCGCCGTACGGCACGGCAGGATCCAACCGCACACCCGGCGTACGGTCCTGACCCAGACGCAGCCCTACGCGAACCACAACGGCGGTGACATCAAATTCGGCCCCGACGGCTACCTCTACATCGCGCTCGGCGACGGAGGCTCCGGCGGCGACCCGCACGGCAACGGGCAGAACCTCGACACCCTCCTCGGCAAACTCCTGCGGATCGACCCCAGGGGCGGCACTCCGTACGCGATCCCGCCGGACAACCCGTTCGTGAACGACCCCGACGCGAGGGACGAGATCTGGGCGTACGGCCTGCGCAACCCGTGGCGGTTCTCCTTTGACGCGGGCACGGGCGACCTGCTCATCGGTGACGTCGGCCAGAACGACTGGGAGGAGATCGACTGGGCCCCGGCACGCAGCAAGGGCGGAGAGAACTACGGCTGGTCCCAGATGGAGGGCACCCATCCCTTCCGCGGCGGAACGGAACCCGCGAACCACGTACCCCCGATCCACGAGTACGACCGCACCAACCTCGGGTGTTCGGTGACCGGCGGTTACGTCTACCGGGGCAAGGCGATCCCGGCGCTCAAGGGCCAGTACGTGTTCAGCGACTACTGCGACGGCACCGTCCGCTCCCTGCAGCTGAAGAACGGCAAGGTGACCGGCGTGAACGACCTCGTGGTCAACGGCGGAGAGATCATCTCCTTCGCACAGGGCGGCAGTGGCGAACTGTACGTACTCGCCATCGGCGGCGGCGTCTTCCGCATCGACCCGGCCTGAGCCCTGCCGTCAGGCAAGGTTGACAGGCCGCAATTCCACTGGCCCGATCACGCGTCGGGCCGTCAACCGCGGCATGTCCGAAATCCGCAACCAATTCGTCAACGGGCTTACCGAACAACGGAGTTGCAGTGTGACGCATGAGGAAGACGGGAAGAGTTCGCGCACGGCTGTCGGCACTGGGGCAGCTCGCTCGGCATGTTCGGACAGGTCGAGTGCCAACCATGCGACAGGAGACCGATCAACGATGCTCACGCGTGTACGGAGCAGGATGCAGGTGGCCGCGGTCGCCCTCTCGGCCGCCACGGCTCTCGCCCTCGGTGCGACCGTCTCGACCCACGCCACAGCGGCCCCGGCGCTCGCGAAGAACGGCCCGACCTCGGTGGCGTATGTCGAGGTGAACAACAACAGCATGCTGAACGTCGGCAAGTACACCCTCGCCAACGGCGGTGACCCCGTCTTCGACGTGGCCGTGATCTTCGCGGCCAACATCAACTACGACACGAGCACGAAAACGGCCCAGCTGTACTTCAACGAGAACGTGCAGCGCGTCCTCGACAACGCCGCCACCCAGATACGGCCGTTGCAACAAAAGGGCATCAAGGTCGTCCTGTCCGTCCTGGGCAACCACCAGGGCGCCGGCTTCGCCAACTTCCCCTCGCAGCAGACAGCGTCGGCGTTCGCCAAGCAACTGTCGGACACCGTCACCAGATACGGGCTCGATGGCATCGACTTCGACGACGAGTACGCCGAGTACGGCAACAACGGCACCGGGCAGCCCAACACGAGCTCGTTCGTGCACCTGGTGACCGCCCTCCGTGCGAACATGCCGAACAAGATCATCAGCCTCTACAACATCGGACCGGCCGCCTCCCGTCTGTCCTACGGCGGCGTCAACATCTCCTCCAAGTTCGACTACGCCTGGAACCCGTACTACGGATCCTGGCAGGTCCCCGCCATCGGCCTGCCGAAGTCAAAACTGTCGCCGGCAGCCGTCGAGATCGGCAGGACATCGCAGAGCACGGTCACCACCCTCGCCCGCCGCACCGTGAGCGAGGGATACGGGGTCTTCCTGACGTACAACCTCAACGGCGCCGACCGCAGCACGGACATCTCCGCCTTCACCCGGGAGTTGTACGGCAGCGCCGCCGTCTACACACCGTAAAGCGACCGCACACCCGAGCACGGACGGTCCCGGCGGCGTCCCCCACCCGGACGCCGCAGGAGGTGTCTCTCCCACCGACCTGCGCCGGGCCGCCGCCTCACCTCGTCATCGTGACGTCTGGGGCAGCCAGGGAACTGATCTCGCGGACACCGCCACGGCGTGAATGGCTCCTCGATCTTCGGGCACGTGAACTGCGTTGCACCGTAATCGAGTTGGAGGCACACATGAGTGAGCGCACCTGGCGGATGATCCCGAGGAACCGGCCCCTGAGTTTTCTCTACCTGCTGGCCGGTGTCCTTCTGGCATTCAACTCCGTGAATCAGCTGAAGAACGACATGGCCGTGCTGCCCCTGATCTCCGGTCTCGCCGCCGTGGGACTCATCGCAGTGGCCGTCGTGGGCCTGGCCCGTCCCAGCTCCCATCCTCGGACGCGCTGACCCACGCCGGACCGGCGGTCGGCATTGCTCAGCAGGGCCTCTGACGCCGCGCTCGGAGGCCGTGTGCCAGGCAGGTGATGAGTACTCGAGCCGGTGAAAGACGGGAAGCTTTGGCCTCGGTGAGGACAGAGTATGGACGAGTTCGGAGAAAGTCCCTACTGTGTCCGTCGCGACGGCACGAGATCTCACGCGTCCCGTACGCCACTCTCCGTATCCGGTGCGACGGCGCGCACCGGCAGCGGTGGATCCTCTCACTCGTCCATCTGCGTTCCCCCACGGCGGGGAGCGAACAGGAGGCTACGTGTATCCACGGCTGTTAACCGGGCGACTCGGCAAACGCCTGGCCACGACCATCGTCACCTCGCTGCTGGCACTCGGGCTGTCCGCCCCCACGGGCTCGGCCGCCCCGACCGACCGTTCCGCCGACGCACTCCCCCCACAGCAGCCGGGTGTCACCCTGCGTGTCTTCGACATGCAGGTGCCGCTCGAAAAGCTGTGTGAACTCAAGCCCGGCCAGACACCGAACGTCGACAAACTGATGCCGGTGATCGACTGGTCCTCCGACACGGACTTCGGCTTCAGTGCCAACTTCGTCTCGCAGACGATCGCCAACCTGAACGTCCCCACCGCCGGGACGTACACCTTCCGGCTCACCACCGACGACGGCTCCCGACTCCTCGTCGACGACCAACTCGTCATCAGCCACGACGGGTTGCACGGCGCCGAGCCGAAGGACGGCAACGTTGTCCTGACGGCCGGATACCACTCGATCCGCATCGACCACTTCGAGAAGGACGGCGGGCAACAGGTCACCCTCGGTTGGAAGCCGCCCTCCGCCGCCGCCTTCACCGTGGTGCCCAACTCGGTGCTCAGCACGGACGCCGACGTCGTCCGGGTCACGGCTCCGGGACGCAAGGAATGCGAGCTGGCGGGCGATTCACCGGGCGATGGTCTGCCGCTGACCGGCGTGCACCCGAACTACACCCTGACCAACCTGCGGCCCACCGGCTTCGAACCACAGGTGTCCGCCATGGACTGGCTTCCCGACGGCAGGCTCGCCGTGGCCACCTGGGGCGGTTCGGAGAACACCGCCGGCGAGGTCTACCTGCTGAGCAACGTCACCGGAAACACCGGACCCGACAAGGTGACGTACAAGAAAGTGGCCTCGGGTCTCAAAGAGCCCATGGGCATCAAGTACGTGGACGGCAAGCTGTACGTGTCGCAGAAGCACGAACTGACCGAGCTCAACGACACCAACGGCGACGAGGTCACCGACACCTACCGGCGGGTCGCCACCTGGCCCTACGGCGGCAACTTCCACGAGTTCGCCTTCGGCCTGCTGTACAAGGACGGGTTCTTCTACCTGAACCTGTCCGTGTCCATCAACTACGGCGGAGCGACGACGAATCCGCAGCCCGCTCCGAACCGTGGCTCCACGATAAAGGTCAACAAGGCGACGGGGGCGGTCACTTATGTGGCCGGCGGTCTGCGCACCCCCAACGGCATCGGGTGGGGCCCCGAGGGTGACATCTTCGTCACCGACAACCAGGGCGGCTGGCTGCCCTCGTCGAAGCTGGTCCAGGTGAAACAGGACCGCTTCTTCAACCACTACACCAACCCCTCAGGACCCTTCGACTCGCAGAACGTGACCAAGCCGGTCCTGTGGCTCCCCCAGAACGAGATAGCCAACTCCCCCAGCACACCACTGCAGTTGAACGACGGACCCTTCGCCGGCCAGATGCTGTTCGGCGACGTGACCTACGGGGGCATCCAGCGCGGATACCTGGAGAAGGTCAACGGCGAGTACCAGGGCGCCGTGTTCCGTCTCACCCAGGGCCTGGAGGTCGGAGTCAACCGGATCAGTGTCGGGCCCGACGGCGCCCTGTACATCGGCGGCCTCGGAGCGGACGGCAACTGGGGCCAGGAAGGCAAACTCAAGTTCGGCCTGCAGAAGCTGACACCGTCCGGCACCGACGCCTTCGACATGCGGCAGATGCGCGCCGTCAACGGCGGCTTCGCCATCGAGTACACCCAGCCCATCTCGACCGAGACCGTTGCGGGCCTGGCCGCGCGCTACAAGGTCAAACAGTGGCGTTACGTGCCCAGGTCCGACTACGGCGGTCCCAAGGTCGACGAGGAGACACTGACCGTCCAGTCGGCCACCGTGTCCAGCGACCGCAAGACGGTCACCCTGGCCATCCCCGGCCTCAAGCCCAACCGGGTGGTCCACGTCCGCTCCGCCCGCCCCTTCGGCTCGGCCGACGGCAAGCAGTTGTGGAGCACCGAGGCCTGGTACACCCTGAACCAGCTTCCCGCGACGCCGTCCCGCACCGGAGAGGTGAAGGGCATCGGCAGCAAGTGCCTGGACGTGGACAACGCCAACACGGCCGACGGTACGAAGGTCCAGGTGTGGACCTGCAACAGCACCGCGGCCCAGGAGTGGTCCGTGCTCGGCACGGGGGCCGTTCGCGCGCTGGGCAAGTGCCTGGACATCGACAACTCGGGCACGGCCGACGGCACGAAGGTGCAGCTCTACACCTGCAACGGAACCGCGGCCCAGGTCTGGCAGCAACAGACCAACGGCTCGCTGCGCAACCCGCAGTCCGGGAAGTGCCTGGACGTCAACGGCGGCTCATCGGCCGACGGCACCGCGGTCCATCTGTGGACATGCGGCAGTCAGCAGAGTCAGAAGTGGGTCCTTTCATAGATCCATAGAGCCATAGATCTTCCACCGGAAACGGAAAGCGGCTGCTGCACAGCGCCGAGGGCCGCGCGGATCCGGGCCCTCGGCGCACCCGGACACAGCACAAGTCCTGCGGCGTCAGCGCGGGCTACGACCACAGAACGCGCCAAGGCGCTCCGACACGGGCACCGCCCCGTCACCGCGACACCGTGAGGTTGAATCTCGCGTCGCCCAGGGCTCGCACTATCGCGAAGTACAGCGACCCGGCTTGTTCGGTCGCGGCGGCTGTCTGGACCCGGGCTGCCGCCTCGCCGCCGGTGTGCTCGGTGGCGGCCTGCCGGATGATCGTCGCCGAGGGGTTGAGCAGGACTGTCTCCCAGCACCTCGTCCCCGATCTCGTCCAGGACACCGAGCACATCGGCGCCGGGCAGGGCGGTGACGACGAGGTCGGAGGCGGCGATGGCGCTGCGGTGGTCGAGCCGGTCGGATCCCGTGGGCGCCCGGGATCCGTAGAGCACGGCACCGACCGCCTGCACGAGGACCTGCTGAATCTGGTCCGCGGCATCGCCGAGGCGACGCACGTCGGCCAGGGCTCGCTGGAACTCGACCGCTGACGGAGGCTTCTACTCAAGTCCGCCTAGGTGGAGGAGTTCTTGGAGATCGCCAAGCTTCGCGGGCGACAGCACTCCCGCCTGCTCGACGAGGTCATTCCGGGTCAAGGTGAGCAGCCACGTGCAGGGGATGAGGCCGGGACGCGGGATTGCGACTCGCAGGACGCCTGCAAGAGGTAGGCCTTCGGAAGCACCTACTGCCAGCTCGGCGGCCATTCCACCGAGATCGGTGCCGGCGGGAGCGACGCCCTGCATCGCCCGGAACTCGGACGCTCCCTCCGAGAGCAGTACGACCGGTCGCCGCTCGTCGATCTCCGCCCACCAGACTTCGCCACGTTGCACAGGTCCTCCTCGCACAGGTTCTCCTTGTATAGAGCAGCGGACGAACTCTGCGGTGCGCCCCGGTTCGCACCACCTCATTGTCCGGATCGACGCCCGCGGTCGGGGACCCTTGGTGTTCAGCGCAGGGTGAGTGGGGTCGCGGACGTGAGGTGGGACAGTTTCTCGGGGTTGCGGACGTAGTAGAGGCCGGTGATGCGGGCGTCCTGGACACTGATCGCCATGACGCCGTCGATCTCGCCGTCCAGGCGGACGAGGAGTGCCGGGTTGCCGTTGACCACAGTCCGTTCGACGGTCAGCGTGTCCAGGAACTTGCCGATGCCGCCGGCGAACATAAGGGACACCCGCTCGGCGCCGGTGACCGGCCGCAGTGCGGCGTGTTTGATGCCGCCGCCGTCGCTCATCAGGACGACCTCGGGGGCGAGAACCTCAAGGAGGGCCTGTGAGTCCCCGGTGGTGACCGCCCGGTGGAACGACTCCAGGACCGCCTGGCCCTCGTTCGAGGAGACCACCCGGCGGGGGCGGCGGGCGTCGACGTGCCGACGGGCGCGGTGGGCGATCTGGCGGACGGCCGCGGGGCTCTTGTCGACGGCTTCGGCGATCTCGTCGTAGCCGATGTCGAAGGCTTCGCGCAGCACGAAGACGGCACGCTCGGTCGGTGACAACGTCTCAAGTACGAGCATGAGCGCCATCGACACACTCTCGGCGAGCTCTATGTCCTGGGCCACGTCCGGCGTGGTGAGCAGCGGTTCGGGGAGCCAGGAGCCGACGTACGCCTCCCGCCGGCGCTTGATGGTGCGCAGCCGGTTGAGTGCCTGGCGGGTGGTGATCCGGACGAGGAGGGCGCGCTGGTCGCGTACCTGGTCCTGGTCGGCCTTGACCCATTGCAGCCAGGTCTCCTGGAGGACGTCCTCGGCGTCGGCCGCCGAGCCGAGTACCTCGTAGGCGACGGTGAAGAGCAGGTTGCGGTGCGCGAGGAATGCCTCGGTCGCCGGGTCGGTGGCGTCGTCGCTCATCTCTCGTCCCGTTTCCTCGTCCTTCGCGGTCGGCCGTGGGGCCGACCGCGTTCGCAGCGTGCACGGCAAGATCTTCCCAGCACCCACCGGTCAGGACGCCCGGTCGGCTGCGGCCCGTGTCCCGGGGCGGCTGGCGCGCAGCGTCTGCCGCCGCTTGGCGACGCCTCCCGGCCTGCGGTGCAGCCTGAACGAACCGGGCTTGTGCGCCTCTTCGGCCAGGTGCCGGGGAATCCCCTGGCAGACCATTTCCTTGATCCGGGCGCCCAGGCCGTCGTCGATGTGCAGCCACACCGCGACGTCGGACCTATTGGCGAACTGGTAGATGCCGGCGCTTCGGCCCAGGCTGATGCACTGGGCGTACATCGACTGATGGAGGTTCTCCGGCTGCTCACCCGCGAGTCTGCTGAGCACGGTATCGGCGGCCCGCGCGCCCAGTGGCGTCGCGTTCAGGCAGCTCATCCGCAGCGGTAGGCCCGACGGCGCCGCCGAGTCCCCGGCCGCGACGATGCGCGCGTCGTCCACGCTCGTCAGTGTCTCGTCCGTGAGCAGCCGTCCCACCGCGTCGGTGCTCAGCCCGCTGCGCGCGCCCAGGTCCGGAACGCCGAACCCGACGGTCCAGACGGTCACTTCGCTCGGCAGTTCACGGCCGTCGGCGAGCCGCACGGCGTCGCCGGTCACCGCCGTCACCTTCGCGTCGGAGCCGTCGATGACCGTCACACCGAGCGCGGTCAGCCGCCTCGCGGCCGAGCGCCGGCCCCGGCTGTGCAGGTACGGGCCGAGAACACCGCCGCAGACCAGAGTCACTGTCCATCCGGCGTCCGCAAGCTCGGCGGCCGTCTCGATGCCGGTGGGACCGGCGCCGACCACCGTCACGGGGGCCGTCGCGGGCGTGGCGTCGAGGACCGCACGCAGCCGCTGCGCCGCTTCCAGGGTGGCCATCGGGTAGGCGAATTCAGCCGCCCCCGGCACGCTCGGTTCGGCGCTGCCGCTGCCCACCGCGTAGATCAGGTAGTCGTAGCCGAGCGTGCCGCCGGCCGACAGCGTCACCCTGCGCTCGGCCGCGTCGATCCGGGTCACGGTGTCGACCGTCAGCCGGACGTGCTCGGCCAGGACGTCGCGGTACGGGACGACAGCGTCGTCGGACCCGCCCACCAGCTGATGCAAGCGGACCCGGTGAACGAGATCCGGGCGCGGGTTGATCAGTGTCACCGTCACGTCGTCTCGCCGCGTCAGCCGGTTCGCGGCCATCACACCGGCGTAGCCGCCACCGATCACGAGCACATGCGTGTTCCCGGTCATGGTGCCTCCTTCGATTCCAGATGTTCGGCCTTGAGTCACCGCGTAGTCGGCCGGTGTGACAGGTTGTGAACCAGATCACTTCGCCGGGCTCGTCCGAGGTGGAAGGCTGACGCCATGCAGAAACTGACCTTTGCCATGAACACGAGCCTGGACGGCTACATCGCCGCGCCCGGCGACGACCTCGGCTGGGGCGTGCCGAGCGACGAGCTGTTCCAGTGGTGGTCCGACCGGGTGGGCGCGACGGGCATGGCGTTGTACGGGCGCAAGCTGTGGGAGACGATGAGCTCCCACTGGCCGACCGCCGACAAGCAGCCGGGTGCCACACCGGCAGAGATCCAGTACGCCGGCCGCTGGCGAGACATGCCGAAGGTGGTGTTCTCCGCCACGACCACCACGGTCGACTGGAACACCCGGCTGGTCACCGGCGACGCGGTCACCGAGATCACCGAACTCAAGGCCGCCGACGGCGGCCGTATCGACATCGGCGGTGCCACTCTCGCCGCGGCGGCCATGCGGGCCGGGCTGATCGACGAGTACACGATCGTCACCCATCCGGTCCTGGTGGGCGGCGGCACACCGTACTTCACGGCCCTGGACAACTGGGTGAAGCTGACCCTGGTGGAGACCCGGACGTTTCCCGACGGCGTGACCTTGACCAGGTACGAGACCAAGCGCTGAGCACTACGTGTCAGATCGGCGCGGGCTTCAGGCACCCAAGGGCGTCCTGGGGATGTCGCTTTGCCGGAACGGCAACAACAGTGGCGTGGGCGGAACGCGATGGGCGACGGTGGGGTCATGCCTGACAACACCCTTCGATCGCCCGCGTCCGACACCCCCTTCTCCGCCGACGGATACGCCGGCGATCCGGCGGTACGGGCGGAGTGGGACAACCGGTACGCCGACCGCCGGCAACTGTGGAGCGGCCGACCCAACGGCGCACTCGTGGCCGAGGTGGCCTCGCTCACGCCGGGACGCGTCCTCGACGTAGGTTGCGGCGAGGGCGCGGACGCCATCTGGCTGGCAGGCCGCGGCTGGGACGTGACCGGGCTTGAGGTCTCGGGAGTGGCGCTGGAGCGGGCGGCGGGGCACGCACGCGACGCGGGCGTCGCCGTTCGCTGGGTCCATGCCGCACTGACGGATGCCGCGCTCCCGCCGGCCTCTTTCGACCTGGTCTCCGCGCAGTACCCGGCTCTGTTGCGCACCCCCGACGCCGCGGCCGAGCGAGCCCTGCTCGCGGCCGTCGCCCCCGGCGGCGTGCTGCTGCTCGTGCACCACGCGGGCATGGACGCCCCGCGGGCGGACCACAGCGAGTTCGACCCGGCCGACTACGTGTGGCCCTCGATGGTCGCCGCCCTGTTGGACGACGACTGGACGGTGGAGGTGGACGAGCAGCGGCCCCGGACGGCACCTGAGGGCGGCGCCGGCGCGCACCACACCGACGACGTGGTGCTACGGGCGCGTCGAGTGCGCTGACGGCCCCTTACACAAGAGGCAGGCTGGTGGCAGCGGTGCTCGGCTCAGCGCCCCGCGCGGGGCGCTGAGCCGACGGGCAGGGGCCGGGCAGGCGCCCGGCCGTCTGTTCCCGGCTGTGTCCGTGCGCTACAGGGCACGGGTCAGTTGGTCGTTCAGCAGACGGGTGAAGCGGGCCGGGTCGGGCAGGTCGCCGCCTTCGGCGAGCAGCGCGCTGCCGTAGATGACCTCGGCGATCTCTGCCAGCGCGGGGTCGTCGGCGTTGGCCTCGTGGGCCGTGCGCAGGGCGGTGACCAGCGGGTGTGCAGGGTTGAGTTCCAGGGTCCGCTTGACGGCGGGCAGTTGCTGTCCCATCGCGCGGTACATCTTCTCCAGGGTCGGGGTCATGTCGTGGGCGTCCCCCACGATGCATGCAGCCGAGGTGGTCAGACGCGACGACAGACGCACCTGCTTGACGTACTCGGACAACGTGGTGGTCAGCCGTGACAGCAGGACGGCGTAGTCCTGCTCGCGCTGGGCCTGTTCGGCGGACTCTTCGCCCTCGGCCGGCTCGTCGAGGTCGACCTGGCCCTTGGCGATGGACTGGAGAGGGTGCCCGTCGAAGGCCGGGACCCGGTCGGCCCAGACCTCGTCGACGGGGTCGGTGAGGATCAGGACCTCGTAACCCTTGGCCGCGAGAGCTTCCATGTGAGGGGAGTTCTCCACCGTCGCACGGGTTTCGCCCGTCAGGTAGTAGATCGCCTCCTGGCCGTCCTTCATGCGCTCGACGTACTCGCGCAGGGTGGTGGTCTTCTCCGGATCGTGCGTGGAGGCGGCCGACACCAGTTCCAGCAGCGCCTCGGTGTTGTCCGTGTCCTCGATCAGTCCTTCCTTCAGCACCCGTCCGAACTGCGCCCAGAGCTTCGCGTAACGCTCGCCGTCGTTCGCCTGCATCGTCTTGATCGCACCGAGGACCTTCTTGACCAGGCGTCGGCGTACGCCGCGGATCTGGCGGTCCTGCTGCAGGATCTCGCGGGAGATGTTCAACGACAGGTCGTGGGCGTCGACGACGCCCTTGACGAAGCGCAGGTAGTTCGGCATCAGCGCTTCACAGTCGTCCATGATGAACACGCGCTTGACGTACAGCTGCACCCCGCGCTTGGTCTCCTTGGAGAACAGGTCGAACGGCGCCTGGGAGGGGAGGAAGAGGAGCGCCTCGTACTCGAAGGTTCCTTCGGCGCGCATGTGGATGGTCTCGGCAGGGTCGAGCCAGTCCTGGCTGACCTGCTTGTAGAACTCGTTGTACTCCTCCTGGGTGACCTCGGCACGCGGTCGGGCCCACAGTGCCTTCATCGAGTTGAGGGTGTCGACACCGGGGGCGTCGGATCCTTCGGTGTCCGCGCGCCCGGTGGCCATCCGGATCGGCCAGCGGATGAAGTCCGAGTACCGCTTGACGATCTGACGGATCTTCGACTCGGACAGGTAGTCGGCCAGGTCGTCCTCGCCGTCGGGGGACTTGAGGTGCACTGTCACGGAGGTGCCCACGGGAAGGCCGTCGACGCTCTGGATCGTGTAGGCGCCCTCGCCGTCGGACTCCCACCGGGTGCCGGTCTCGGTGCCTGCCCGGCGGGTGAGCAGGGTGACCTTGTCGGCGACCATGAAGGCGGAGTAGAAGCCGACGCCGAACTGCCCGATCAGACTCTCGGCGGTGGCCGTGTCCTTGGACTGCTTGATCTTCTCCATCAGGCCGGCGGTGCCGGACTTGGCGATCGTGCCGATCAGCTCCACGAGATCGTCCCGGCTCATGCCGATCCCGTTGTCACGGACGGTGAGTGTACGGGCCTCCTTGTCGGCCTCCAGCGAGATGTGCAGGTCGGCGGGGTCGACTTCGGTGAGGTCGGAGTCGGTCAGCGATTCCAGCCGCAGCTTGTCCAGTGCGTCAGAGGCGTTCGAGATCAGCTCGCGCAGGAAGATGTCCTTGTTCGAGTAGATCGAATGAATGACCAGTCTGAGCAACTGTCGTGTCTCGGCCTGGAATTCCAGCGTCTCGACACTGCTGTCCATGAGAAGACCTTTCAATCGGAGTCAACGGGAACAACGGACCGGCGCCCGCGTCACGGGTGGTCATGAGGGGCGCCGTGCGAGGCGTAGTCCGCAGCAGGCAGGGCCGCTGCGGCGCAGAGCGCAGAGCGCAGAGCGCAGACGGCGGAGTGTGCGCGTTACCGCTGGACGCGGATCGTCTGCCGA
Source organism: Streptomyces ortus (assembly GCF_026341275.1). Lineage (NCBI taxonomy): Bacteria > Bacillati > Actinomycetota > Actinomycetes > Kitasatosporales > Streptomycetaceae > Streptomyces > Streptomyces ortus. Next base: position 8,325,565 of record NZ_JAIFZO010000002.1, on the reverse strand, counting down.
CTGCCGCCGTCACAGGCCCCTCCCCCGGGTTGTCATCGCATAGATGACATCATAATTGTCATCCGATGGATGACCCCTCGCGTACGCGCCGTGCAGGCCGCCGCACGCACCCCGACGCCCCGTCCGCTCATCCTTCCACCCTCTCTTCGACGGCGTGCGAGTCGGTGAGGGTGGCGGCGCCGCCCGCCGCGACCAGGCCGACGATTACCGCCAGTACGGCATAGGCGATCCGCTCTCCGTGAAAGAACGAGTGCACGAGGCCGTCACTCCACACACCCGCGGGCAGCCTGGTGGTGACCAGGGCGGCGATCATGGTGCCGACCAGGGCCGTGCCGACGCTGGTTCCGACTTCCTGGGCGGTGTCGTTGAGCGCCGTGCCGATCGAGGTGCGGTTTTCCGGCATCGCCTCGACCAGGGCGATGGCGCAGATCGTCATGACGGTGCGCAGCCCGATGGTCATCACGACCATGCAGACAGCGATGGCGACGTACCCGTGGTCGACGCCCCAGGCGAGGCCGGCCAGCGCACCGGCCAGGCAGGCCGCGCCGACCAGGCAGGCGACGCGGTGGCCGAACCTCTTCGCGAGCCACTCCGACACAGGAGTCGCGGCGATCATGGTCACGATGATCGGCAGGTTCGCCAGCCCCGCCCGCACTGGGCTCCACCCGTAGGCGTACTGGAAGTGCAGGATGAGGCCGAACATCACGCCGGCCATCGCGATGGACGTACCGATCTGCGCGATGGCCGCGCCGCGGACGGTGCCACTGGAAAAGATCTTGAGGTCAAGCATGGGTGCTTTGCTGCGGCGCTCGTGTCCCACGAACGCGATGCCCGCGGCCACGGCGCCGAGGGCGGACACGATCGTCGCGGTGGAGAGCCAGCCGTGCTCGACGCCGCTGGTCAGCGTGTAGCAGGCCAGACCGATGGTGAGCACGCTCAGAGTGGCGGCAGGCAGGTCGAGCCGGTCCTTGGTCAGATCGTCGGGCCGGTCGGCCGCGACGCCGAGTCGCACACCGATGGCCGCGATCAGCGCGATCGGCGCGTTGACGAGCAGGAGCCACTGCCAGCTGACGTGGGTGAGCGCGGTGCCCCCCAGCAGAGGACCGAGGACGAACCCTGACATGCCGACGACGATCATCAAGGTCATCGCGCGCATGCGCAGCGCCTGGTCGTCGAACAGCCTGAAGACGAGCGAGTTGGTTATGGGCGCCATGGCCGCGGCGGCGATGCCGAGTCCGGCTCTCAGGGCGATGAGCTGCCCGGCGGAGTCGACGGCGACGACGCACAGGCTCAGCAGACCGAACACGGCGAGGCCGATCAGCAGCACGCGCCGGCGTCCGAAGCGGTCGGCCATGGATCCCGCCGTCAGCAGGAGGCCGCCGAACGTCAGCGAATAGGCGCCGGTGACCCACTGCAGGGCGGTGGTGCCACTGCCCAGATCACGACCGATCGTGGGCAGCGCGATCGACAGCAGCGTGTTGTCGACCATCTCGACGAAGAAGGCCAGACAGAGCGCGGCCAGCGGGATCCATGCCGCCCGGAGCGACGGATAGGTACGGGAGACAGCGGGCTCGGTGGTCGCAGTCATGGCCGGCCTCCTTCCAGAGCGTCGCCACGCAGGGGGCGGCGCCCGATATGGAACGCAATTCGATGAACGAACGTTGTTCGATGATAGAACGTTGTTCCAACGTAGAACGCCGTTCGATGTGGCGCAAGCTGTGATTGGATGAGAGCTATGACACCGCCGCGAACACGCTCCGCCGAAGGACCTCCCCGAGGACGCAGGCGCGCTTCGCACTCCATGGAGGCCGTCCTCACCGCGGCCGTGGCATTGCTCGACGAGGCAGGCGGATCGGCGCTGACGTTCCGTGCCCTCGCCGCCCGGCTCGGCACGGGCGTCGGCACCATCTACTGGTACGTCTCGAACAAGGACGAACTCCTCGACCGAGCCACGGACCACGCGATCGGCGGTGTGCTGACGGCCGTGGAGGAGCAGCCCGACAGCGACGATCCGATCGCCGACCTGCGCGCGATGGCCATCACGCTGTTCGACGCGATCGTGGACCGGCCGTGGCTTGCGGCCTACTTCATGCGCAACACCGACGTCCAGGGCAACTCGTTGCGGCTGTACGAGAAGCTCGGCGAGCAGACCCTCCGCCTCGACCTCACGCCCCGGCAGCGGTTCCACGCCGTTTCGGCGATCACGGGCGTCGTGGTCGGCACGGCTGCGGACCTGGGCATGGAAGTGCCGCAGGACATGCTCGACGGTCCTGTGGACCGCGACGCGTACCTCGACCGCTTCGCCGAGACATGGCGCGCACTCGACGCCACGGACTTCCCGTTCGTGCGGCAGATCGCCGACGAGTTCGCGGAGCACGACGACCGGGACCAGTTCATCGCGGCTCTGGATCTGACCCTCACAGGCCTCCGCCTCCAGGCCGGAAGCTGACCGCGCAACGCGCTGACGTGGATACGGGTTGGGCACACAGTCGCAGCGGCCTGTGGAGTCCGGCCGTGACGCACCGTCGGCCGCCTCGATCGGCGAGCGCGGCTGCGATACGGGTCAGCCGGCCGGCGGCCGATGGCTTTTCCAGCAGGTGCCGGTCGGCGTAGATCCACACGTTGGTGTCGAGGACGTCGTCGTGGGGGATTTCCAGGACGCGTACCGTCGACCCGCCGGTGTCGACGGTCGTCGCTACGGCGGCGGCACGGGTGCGCAGCTCGTCGTCCGCCTGCCGCTGGAGGTGGTGCCGGGCCAGGGCGTTGAGGACGCCGGTGAGGATCAGCATCAGGAGGGCGGCCGTGGTGAGGGCCACGAGCGCGAGCCGGCCACGCAGCGTGCGGAGTGCCGACCGGTGGCGGACACCGCTCACGACAGGCGGTGACCCACACCGGGGCCGTGCGGATCGCCCGGGCACTGCCCGCCTCGCGCAGCTTGCGGCGCAGGCGGGTCAGGTACTGGTCGAGGGTGTTGTCGTGGACCTGTGCGCCCTCGGGCCAGCCTGCCCGGACCAGCTCGCGGCGGCGCGCGATGCCGCCGGTGGCCGCCATGAGAGCGGCCAGGAGGCGGAACTCGGCCAGCGTCGGATCGACCGGTGCGTCCCGGATGCTGACGACGTGGCGAACGGCGTCCAGTACCAGGTCTCCGAAACTGACGGCGGGCGGTGGCGCGGTCCGTTCGAGGGCCGCCCGCAGACGGGCGGCGAGTTCGGCCGGACGGAACGGCATGGGCAGGTAGTCATCGCCTCCGGCCGAGAACCCGGACAGCCGGTCGGTGAGCCGGTGGCGGCCGGTGGCGGGCGGTCAGGAAGATGACCGGGGCGAGGAATCCGTTCGCACGCATGGCCTGGCACACATCGCGCCCGTCGGCGTCGGGCAGCCCGATGTCGAGCACCGCGGCGGACAGCCCTGTGCCTGTGACGGCCAGCCGCAGGGCGGTGGTGCCGTCCGGCGCGGGCACGGGGTCGAAGTCCTCGTCGCGCAGCGCGCGGATCAGCACGTCACGCAGGCCGTGATCGTCCTCCACGACCAGGATCGTCCGGCGCACGGTGCTCCTCCCGCTCTTCTCCTGGATCTGTCGGTTCTCGTGCCATGTCCGTGTGTTCTCGGGCGACGAGCCGCACGCGTGCCACCCCGCACAGGCACACCCCCAGCCAGCCGAGCGCGAACAGCCAGCCCCCCGCCGACATCGGTGAACCAGTGCACTCCGAGGTAGAGACATCCGGCGCGGGCGGCCCCGTCCGTGTCCGGCGAGTGCCGGACATGATGCCTCGCAGGACACGGGTGGTGTCGGCCCCCGGGTGTCGCTGGACATGCCGTTCACAGCTCGTCCAGTTCCGCGATCTGCTGGGACGTCCTCTTCGCGATGGCCGCGGCCAGGCCCGTCGCCTCGACGGCCCTGCCCTGGGTCTGCTCGCCGGCACAGAGCAGCCGGGACTGGGTGACATGGGCGCGCAACGCGTCGGTGAGGATCCGGTCGAACGGCCGCCCTTTCGTGGCGGTCGCCTTGTCGAGGGTGTCGAGGCCGACCATGCCCGGCATGGTGTGCCCCTCGTGCGGGTGCGTGTCCGGTACGCCTGACTCCTTCAGGGCGGCGCGCAACCGGCGCAGGTCCGTACGCAGTGTCGAGCCGGTCCTCGCCGCCAGGGTGGCCACGGCCGGGTCCGCCGAGCGGGAGGGTGCCAGGTCGGTCAGTCGCAGGGCGCGCTCGGCCATGGGGATCATCAACAGGATCCAGGCGGTGTCGGTCGCGTTGAAGGCCGATGTCCGTGACACTGCGGCGTTCGGCGACGTACCACCGGTCGCCGGCTGCGCGGTGCAGCCGGCGACCAGCAGTGCCGCCGTCGCGGCGCCCACCGACCACAGGGTCAGAACGTGCCGGCGGAGTTGCACTTGGCCTTCTGGGTGATGCAGTCCTTCACGCGGTGTCCGAGAGCGGCGTTGTCCCAGGCGTTGAAGAAGTCGCCGTGGATCGACGACGCCATGCCCGAGGCCAGCCGGAAGCCCGCGCTGCTGCCGCTGGTCGGGTAGCTGACGACGAAGGAGAGGTTGGGGATGGCGACGGGGTAGGCGCCGCTGCACTTGCCGTCGTAGGTGAACGCCACGTGGGACTTGTGGTCGGGGCTGTCGAGGTTCTTGCCGTCCCAGCAGTCGGGGAAGACGAGTTGGTGGGTGAGGTGGGCCTTCGGGGCGCAGACCGGCCAGTTGCCGTCGGCGCTGCGGCCGATCTCACCGCCCTCGCCGGAGCACCAGTACTGACCGGTCGAACCCGCCGGGGTGGGCGTCTGCGCCTTGGCGTCACCAGCGATCATGCGGAATCCCTCCGGGAAGGGCACGGTCGCCGAGGGGTCGGTCAGCCGTGAACCGTAGTAGACGATCATGCCCTCGGCCTCGACGGCCCGGTCGCCTTCGTACAGGGAAGGGATCCAGTACGCCGACAGGTCGTCGGCCGGGGTGCAACTGGTCGGCTTGTTGGCCAGCAGCGACTGGGCCGTGGAGAACGCGTCGGTGCTCCTGTTGCCGAAGAAGCTGTGCATGTGGGACGCACCGGAAAGGCCCGGCAGGACGATGGGGTCGTCGGGCTTGGAGTGGCTGTACGTGCAGGTGGCGTTGAACTCCGGGACCCGGACCACACCGCTGGGCACCGCGGCCGGCGTCATCGCGCGGAACTGGCCCAGCTGGGCGTTCCACTTGGCCTGGTCGACGGGGACCCAGCCGGGCGCCGCGCCACCGCCCTCACCGACGAAGGAGAACCAGTTGATGTTCACGAAGTCACCGGCCCCCGAGCCGCGCACTACGGCGAACACCGTCTGCGCACCGGTGGGGTGGCTGGAGACCTCGGTCTCCCGGGTCGCCCAGGTCTGCCAACCGCCGGTCGGGGCAACCGAGATGACCGCGAGCAGCGGTCCGGTGAGGCTGCCGGTACGCAGCTCGACCGTGCCCGAGCCGACGGCGGAGGCGATCCGGGCCGACACCGTCAGGCGGCCGGCCGTACCGAGGTCGACGTTGTCGAACCGCATCCAGTCGCCGTCGGCGAGGAAGGCGGCGTTCTGCCCGCCTCCCATGTCCGCGGTCGCCTCCAGCGCGACGCCCGACTGGGCCGCGTAGGACTCGGCCTGGACGGTGACCGTCGCGGCCTGCGCCCGCTGGGTCGAGACGGTCAGGCTCAGAGCGGCGGCCAGCGCGACCACCAGGACGTTCACCAAGAGTGTGTACAGAGGGACGCGATATCTGCGCATCTCACTTCCTCACGAACATCGGGGCTGGGTGGAAACCGAGGGCTGAGCAGGGGCTACTGATAGACCCGTACGAAGTCGACGAGCATCTTGGACGGGAAGGGAGTGGAGGCGTCCGTCGGGCCTGGCCAGTCACCGCCGACCGCGAGGTTGAGGATCAGGTAGTGCGGGTGGTCGAAGATCCACGGCCCGCGTGTCCGCTCCACCTGGTCCTTGTCGAGGGAGAAGACGGTGCGGCCGTCCAGGCTGTAGGTGATGCCCTTGCTGTTCCAGTCGGCGGCCCAGGTGTGGAAGTCGTCGGAGAAGTCGGCGTTCCCGGGCAGGGTGTACGGCGAACCGATTCCGCCTCCGCCGTTGTAGGCGGGCGCGTGGACGGTCGAGTACGCGGTCTTCACGTCCTTGCCGAGGACCTCCACGATGTCGACCTCGCCGTTGTACGGCCACGGGCGGCCCGTCAGGAAGTCGGCGCCCATCATCCAGAACGCGGGCCACAGGCCGTTGCCCTTGGGCACCTTGATACGTGCTTCGACGCGCCCGTAGGTGAACTGGAACGTCGCGCCGGTGTTCATCCGCGCCGAGGTGTACTGGCAGGTGGTGCTGGAGCTCAGCGGGTCACGCGGGCACGACGATCCGGCGGTGACCTCCTTGCGGGCCTCCATCACCAGGTGTCCCGAGCCGTCCAGTGAGGCGTTGCGGTGATCGGTGTAGTACTCCAGCTCGTTGTTCGGTCCCGTGCCCGGGTCGGCCCGCCACTTCGAGGCGTCGGGCCTGCCGCCCGCGGCGCCGTCGAAGTCGTCGCTCCACACCAGCCGCGGCGGGTTCGCGGGGTCGCTCGGCAGGGGCGGGGGTGTGATCGGGGCGCCGCCGGTGCCGTACACCTGGAACTCCCAGAGCGAGTAGCCGTAAGGGGTGGCGCGTTCCGTGCCGTACATGCGGACATGGCGGCCGGAGCCGGAGACGGTCAGTGTCTGCTTGAAGCCCGTGCCATTCGTCGTCGAGTAGATCGGCGTCCAGTCGGTGCCGTTCGGTGAGACCTGGATCTGGAAGGACTTGGCGTAGGCGGGGTCCCATTGCAGGACGACCTTGTCGATCTGTGCCGTCGCGCCCAGGTCGATGGAGATCCAGCCCGGGTCGGTCCAGCCGGTGGTGGGGCTGGTGGCCCAGCGGGAGGCGGGGTCACGGTCGAACGCCCTGGCCGGTGTGCACTCCCAGCAGTTCCCGTCGCTCTGGGAGGAGGAGGCCGCGCCCGGTCTGCCGTACGAGAGCAGCCTGCCCGGGTCGCCGCCGGAACCGCCGGCGGTGCCGTACACCTGGAATTCCCAGAGCGAGTAGCCGTAGGCGGTGGCACGTTGGGTGCCGTACATGCGCACATGGCGGCCGGTGCCGGTGACCGTCAGGCTCTGCGTCCCGCCCGTGCCGGAAGCCGTCTGGTGGACGGTGGTCCAGTTCTGCGCGTCGCTCGACACCTCGATCCTGAAGGCGGTGGCGTACGCGGCTTCCCAGTTGAGGACGACCCTGCTGATCTCGGCGGTCGCCCCGAGGTCGATCTGGATCCACTGCGGATCGGCGAAGGCGCTGGACCATCGGGTTCCAGGGTCTCCGTCGACGGCGCTCCGGGCGTTGAAGTCGCCCTCGGTACTTGAGGCGGTGGCGGTCTTTCCCTGCGAGAGCAGGACCTCCGCGGCCTGTGCGGACGGGGCGGGCAGCGCGATGAAAGTGAGCAGTGAGGCCGCAAGTGTCAGAAATAAGGCGAAGCGACGCAGCGGTGCTCGCATGGGCGACTCCTCAAGTGGGGGGAGGTGAGGGAGCGCTCCCTGAAGGGGAGAATGGAGGGGCGGGTGAAGGCTGTCAAGTGCTGTTTCACCTCGGAAAAACAGGGGTGTTACGCGGACGACTCATCCAGGGAGCGGTCCCTCAGGAGGCTCGTGCCGCGCCGTCGGTCCGAGCGCGGCACCGGGGGCCGGGGGCTCCTGCACATGCTCTTGACGCCCCGGCCTGCGGATACGCTGCTCACAACTTCATGACGCCGAGCCGGAGGTCGCCCCGATGAGAAAACCCGCCCCGCGCACGAACCCGGGCGGCGGCACAGGGGACGGACAGGCATGAAACGCCCCACTCTGGAAGTGGTCGCCGCCCGGGCGGGCGTGTCCAAATCGAGCGTCTCCCGCGTCATCAACGGCGAGACGACGGTCGCCCCGGAGATCCGGGACGTCGTCATGCGTGCGGTGCGCGAACTGGGTTACGTGCCCAACGGGGCGGCCCGCAACCTCGTCACCCGCCGCACGGACACCCTCGCCGTGGTGGTCTCCGACCCGCCGCAGGGAGTCGTCTCCGACGACCCTCTCTTCTCCGCCGTGGTCCGCGCCGTCAGCAGGGAGCTGGAGAAGGCGGGCAAACGGCTCGTACTGATGCTCGCGGAATCGGACCAGAGCCGGACCCGGGTGGTGCAGTACATCGCCGGCGGCCACGTCGACGGCGTGCTCCTGGTCGCCCTGCACGGCACGGATTCCCTGCCGGCCGCGCTCGCCCGGCAGGGTCTGCCCGTCGTCTCCTTCAACCGCACCTCCGCCGAGGACGTCCCGTACGTGGCACTGGACAACGCCGGCGGAGCGGCACTGGCCGTACGCCACCTCCTGGAGCGCGGCCGGCGCCGGATCGCCACCATCACCGGGCCGCTCGAACTCTACGAGGCGCGCGAACGCCTCGCCGGCTACCGGCAGACGCTGCGGGACACCGAGCGGCGCTCGATCGTGGCACTGGGGGACTTCACGAGAGTCTCCGGCGCCGAAGCCATGCGCCAGCTCCTGGAGGACGATCCCGACCTCGACGCGGTGTTCGCCTCCAACGACCTGATGGCGATCGGAGCCCTGCGGACCCTCCAGAAGGCGGGCCGACGCGTGCCCGAGGACGTGGCGGTGATCGGCTTCGACGACATCGAGGCCGCGTCCTACACGAGCCCCGCACTCACCTCGGTACGCAGCCCGATGGCGGACCAGGCGACCGCGGCCGTGCACCTGCTGCTCAGCCTGATAGACGGCGGCCCCACAGATCCGGTGATCATGCCGAACGAACTCGTGGTACGCGAATCGACCTGACCGCGCGGTTGACGCCTCGTCAGAGCGGGGGTCACACGTCGAGGCGGTGGACGCTGACCGCGTAACCGCCGCCTTCGTAGGGAGCGCCGTCCCAGGTGGCGAAGCGGTCGACGAGAGCGAGGCCGGCCGCGTCACAGCACGCGTCGTACTCGGGGAGTGTGGTGGCGGGCGGCACGGGCAGATGGGCGGCGTCCAGTCCGAAGCCCGCGACGAGCAGGCCGCCCGGACGCAGGGTCGCAGCCAGGCGGCCGACCACCGCGGCCTCCGTCCCGGGAGCCAGCAGCGGCAGGACGTTACCGGCGGCGACCACGAGGTCGAAGCCGGCGGCGACACCGAACCGGGCCGGGTCGAACTCCGCGAGATCGGCCCGCAACCAGGGCAGTTCGGGCGCCTGTGCCCGCGCCACTTCCAGCATCGAGGCGTCCAGGTCGACGCCGACGCAGTCGTAGCCGAGCTCCGCCAGCCGGATCATGACCCTTCCGGTGCCGCAGCCCGCGTCGAGCACGCGGGCCGGCGCGGGCACCAGAGCGGCACAGAAGGCCGCCTCCCCGTGCACGTCTTTCCCGCCCCGGGCCAACGCCTCGAAACGCGCGGCATACTCGCGCCCGGACACTCCCCCGGTCAGGTCCCGCCAACGGCTCATGAGATCGACTATATGCCGCTGGGCCTGTGCGTTCAGCCCGCGAGTCTGCGTGCCGGTGGACGAGGTGAGCCCGTGTCAGGTGCGGCAGGGCGGCGTCGCGACGCGGCCGGGCGGGTAGCCGAGCCGACGACGGTCGTCCGGCCGTCCGGCGTGAAGGTGCAGGCAACGTACTGCCGCCCCTTGGTCGCATCCAGCGCACGACAGAGACTGACGCAATAAGGACAATTGCTCATCAGGTCAGTCGAAGATGGATGCCACGCTTGACGGGTACTGCGGCACGACCGCAGGACTGCGGGCGGAGCGAGTGCACCTCACGCGCGCAACGCGGCCCTCCTGGGTGCGGGTGTCCGTGTCACCCGCTGTCGCGTGCCTGCCGGAGCAACTCCTCCAGCCGTTCCGTCGCCGTGTCAGGTGTCCTGTCGGGTGTCAGGCCGGATGTCGGGCCGGACGCCGTGTCGGGTTCGGCCACCTCGGCCAGCGACCAGAAGAGCAGCGCCACGCCCATCGCTCCCGGGTCGGGGGCACCCAGCGCACGGTCGCCCACGTAGGCGGCGCGGCCCCGGCGGGCGCGGACCGCGGCGGTGGCCCGGGCGCCGGAGAGGGCCGCACGGGCAGTGGCGGCGAAGCCCTCCCCCGCGGCCAGGGCGTCCCGCGCGGGGACGAGCGCGTCGACCATGGTGCGGTCTCCGGGCTCCGCCTCCCCCACGCGCTGGATGGCGGCCAGGCCCTCCGTGACACCCGCACGCCAGCCGTCGCGGGCGTCGTCCGTGGCGGACAGGGCCCTGGCGATCTCCTGGAAGAGCAGACCGATGAGGGGGCCGCTGGTGCCGCCGACCTCGTCGAGGAAGACGTTGGCGGCGACCGCGAAGGCGGCTTCGTCCGGGCGTTCGCGGAGTGCGGTCTCGACCTGGTCGAGACCTTCGCGCAGGTTGTCGCCGAAGTCGCCGTCGCCGGAGAGCTGGTCGAGCTCGGTCAGCGTCCCGTGCGCGGTACGGGCTGTCTGTGCGTAGGTGGTCAGGACGAGGCGGTGGTCGAAGCGGTGATCGAGGGTCATCGTGTGGACTCCGTGCCGACGAAGGGCTGGGTGACGGGGAAGGCCGGGGTACGGGCGGGGGCCTGCCACCAGTCGACCCAGCGGTCTCCGGGCGTCGTGAAGGTGAGGGAGAAGCCGCTCATGTCGAGGGCGGGGACGAAGGTGCCGACGAGTTGTCCGACGACGCGCACGCCGTTCTCGTCCAGGAAGTGGCGCACCCGGTCGTGGACGGCGTACAGCTCCAGCAGGGTGGTCGCGCCGAGGCCGCCCACGAGCAGGAGCACGCCTTCGGGGCGGCGGGGCAGGCCGTCGAGCACCTGTTGTGCCATGCGGTCGACGAGTTCGCCGAACGGCGGGCGGGCGACGGTCCGTGCGGCGCGTTCGCCGTGGATGCCCACTCCGTACTCCAGCTCGTCGTCGCCGAGTTCGAAGGCCCGGCCGCCCTGGGCGGGCGAGGTGTGGGCCCGGGAGGCGACGGCCACGCTGCGGGACGCGGCGGCGATCTCGGCGCCCAGGTCCGCGAGTTCGTCGAGGCCGAGTCCGGTGTCCGCGGCCCCGCCCAGGAGCTTCTCGACGATGACGGTGGCTCCCGTACCGCGCCGGCCCGTGGCGGTGCTCTCGTCCTCGGTGGCGAGGTCGTCGTCGACCAGGACGCGGCGCACCCGGACACCGTCGGCGCGCAGGCGCTCCGCGGCGATGCCGAAGTTGATGCGGTCCCCCGTGTAGTTCTTCACGATGTGCAGCACGCCGTCCTCGCCTGCCACGGCCCGTGAGGCCTCGTAGACCTGGCGGTTGTGCGGTGAGGCGAAGACCCGGCCGGGGACGGAGGCGTCGAGCATGCCGCGGCCGACGAACCCGGTGTGCAGGGGTTCGTGGCCGGAGCCACCGCCGGAGAGGAGGCCGACGCGGCGCCGGGGGTCACGGTCGCGTGCGGTGACGTAGAGCGGGTCCTGGTGGAGGTGGAGCAGGTCGGGGTGGGCCAGGGTGAGACCGCGCAGCGCGGCCTCCACGGGCGCGGTGTCGGGGAGGAAGAGGCGGGTCACGGGGTGGCGGTCCTTTCGGGGGCGGGCGTCGGCAGGGGCTCGGGGGTGTCGGGCCGGGCCTCCCCCGCGGCCAGGCGGGTGGTGGCGAGCGCGGACATGATCGCCACGCCGACGCAGTAGGTGATCAGCCAGCCCCAGTGGCCTCCCGCGGTGGCCAGCAGGGCCGTTCCGATGAGCGGGGACAGGCCGCCGCCGAGGGTGGCGCCGAACTGCTGGGTGACGGACAGGCCGGTGTAGCGGACGTTGACGGGATACAGGTTGGAGAACAGTGCGCCCTGTGCTCCGTACATCGCCGCGTGGCCCACGCCGAGGCCGAGGGTCATGCCCAGGGCGTACGCCCAGAACTGGCCGGTCTCGACGAGCAGGAAGAACGGCACGGCGAGAACGGCCTGGAAGAGGGCGCCGGCGATGTAGACCTTGCGGCGGCCGATGCGGTCGGAGAGCGCTCCGAACAGGGGCAGGGTGCAGCATTCGACGGCGCAGGCCACCAGGACGGCGAGGAGTACGGGGGTCTTGTCGCGGTCGAGTTCGGTGGTGACGTAGGTGATGGCGACCACGTAGTAGATGTTGAAGAGGCCGCTCTCGGCGATCTTGGCGAGGATCGAGAAGACGACGGTGGCCGGGCGCCGGGTGAGCACCTCCCGTACGGGCAGGCTCTGCACCTCGCGGTCGGCGCGCATCTTGACGAACTCGGGGCTCTCGGTGATGTGGAAGCGCATCCACATGCCGACGCCGACGAGCAGGATGCTGGCGAGGAACGGCAGGCGCCAGGCCCAGTCGTCGTAGGCCCCGCCGGGCAGTGCCGCGTCCAGGGCCGTGACGAGCCCGACGGGGATCAGGACGCCCGCCGGGGTGCCGATGTGGACGAGGGAGGTGAAGAACCCCTGCCGTTTCCTGGGGCTGTACTCCAGTGCCATGAGGACGCCGCCGCCGTATTCGCCGCCCATGCCCAGGCCCTGGATGAGCCGGATGAGGACGAGGAGGATCGGGGCGGCGATGCCGATGCTGTCGTAGGAGGGCAGCAGGCCGATGGCGAAGGTGCCCAGGCCCATCATGAGCATGGTGATGATCAGGACGTTCTTGCGGCCGAGGCGGTCGCCGAAGTGGCCGAAGAGGATGCCGCCGAGGGGACGGGCCGCGTAGCCGACGAAGTAGGTGGCGAAGGCGGCGAGGGTGCCCACCAGAGGTGAGGCGTCGGGGAAGAAGATCTTGTCGAAGACCAGGGCCGCGGTCGTCGCGTAGAGGGTGAAGTCGTAGTACTCGACGGTGGTGCCCAGGGCGCTGGCGGTGACGACCTTGCGCAGGGACGCCCGGGAGGCCGGCTCGGCGGCCGGTGCCGTGGCTGGTGTGGACATGCTCGCTCCATTGCGATGGCGGCTCGAATGCGATGGCGGCTCGAAGACGCGGTCGGTGCCGTCCTCATCATGCGTGCGGGTCGGCGGTGGCCGGAAGGTGTGGTTCCGGTTGGCGGACCCCGTGCTAGCATCTGATGCATCAGACATTACATCCGCATCCTGAGCGCGGCAATACGCAGGAGGACACGTGAAGGACATCCAGCTCGGCGGGATGATTTCCACCGTCGTCACACCGTTCGACGAGAACGACGAGGTCGACCTGGACCTGCTGCGCGGCGAGGTGAAGTACCTCCTCGGCCAGGGCGTCACCGCCATCTGCGCCTGCGGGAGCACCGGTGAGGGGCAGACCCTCTCCCTGGAGGAGAGCGCGGCGATCTGCGCCACCGTCGTGGACGAGGTGGCCGGCCGGGTGCCGGTGATCGGCGGTGTCATCCAGAACTCGACCGCCCAGGCCAAGCGCTACTCGCTCGCCCTCAGGGAGGCCGGGGTCGACGCCCTCCAGGTGACGCCCGTGCACTACGTCTTCTCCCCCTCGCCCGAGGAGACCGTGGCGCACTACCGGGAGATCGGCGAGGCCACCGACCTGCCGATCGTCCTCTACAACGTGGTGCCCTGGGCCCTGGTCCCCGTCGACACCATCGAGCTGCTGCGCGATGTGCCGCAGGTCGTGGCGATCAAGCAGTCCGGCGGCGACATGCACCTGCTCGCCGATCTGCTGCACCGGATGCGCGAGCGGTTCGTCATCCTCGCCGCCCTCGACGACCTGCACTATCCCGCGTTCGTCATGGGCGCCCACGGCGCGCTGGCCGCCATCCCCACGGTCACGCCCGCGCTGAGCGTCGAGCTGTGGAACGCGGTGCAGAGCGGTGACCACGCGAAGGCGTTGAGCCTGCACGAGCGCATTCTCACCGTGTGGCGGGCGATCGACGCGCCCAACCTCCCCGCGACGCTGAAGGCGGCGCTCGAACTCCAGGGCCGCTCCCCGGGACTCCCCCGCCGCCCCTTCCGGCCGGCCGGGGAATCCGACCGCGCACGCATCCGCGAGGCGCTCCGAACGGCTAATCTGATCGATTAGATGTCACGTCCCACATCCTCGTGGGCGACCCGTCTTCCGTACCCGACCCGAGGGGCGTTCATGGCCACCACACCGGTACGCGACCGTCGCGGACCCCAGCCCCTCGTCGTCGAGTCGATCTCCGAGCAGCTGTACTCGATCCTGTGCGCACGCATCACCTCCGGTGAGTACGCTCCCGGTTCACGTCTCGACCCGGGGGCGATCGCGGCGGAGTTCGGCGTGTCGCGCACACCGGTGCGCGACACGCTGGTGCGACTCGAACACGACCGGCTCGTGGAGACGCGTCCGCGCTCGGGCACGTTCGTGACGCGGCCGAGCCGTCAGGACGTGCACGAGGTCTGCCAGTTGCGCAAGGGACTCGAATGGCTCGCCACCGGTGTGGCGGCCTCGAACATGCCGCTGAAGCAGATCGCCGACCTCCGCGAGGAGGCGGTGGCCGCCATCGCCGCCGCCGAACGCGGCGACTACGAACCGTTCTTCGCCAGCGACACCCGCATCCACGGCGAGATCATCGCCAGCACCGGCAACAGCAGGCTCATCTCCGCCCGCGATTCGGTCGAGCCCTTCGTGTACTGGCTGCGCGTCCTGGGCGCGACCGGGCCGCACCGGCTCGCGGGCTCCACGAAACGGCACCTGGAGATCCTGGACGCCATGGCCGCCCGGGACGTGGCCGCCGCCCAGGAGGCCGCCGCCGTCCACCTCGCCGAGGTCGAGGAGTGGACCCTGGCCGACATGGACTCCCACAGCATCGTCACCTGATCTCACCTCCCCTGACCTCACTTGACCTGGCGATGAACGCGCCCCAGCACGCGAGCAGTTCAAGCTCCGCCGGTCGCGTCCACAAAGGCGGCGTACGAAGCCGTGAACCGGGCTGGCCACCCCGGTGCCGTCCCCACGCGGTCAGATGTTTTCGAGCAGCAGGGCGGCGAGCTCCGCGGGCCTGGTGATCATGGCGTCGTGACCGGTGTCCAGGGTGTGCACGTGGGACAGCTCGCCGTTGGGCTGCAGTGCGGGGACGGGTCGGCGGGTGACGCCCTCGGGTTCGTTGCCGACGCAGAGGATGTGCGTGCGCGGGACGGCCGCCTGTGCGGGGTTGTCCATCTCGACCGGCTGCTGGAAGCAGAGCACCGACTCGTCCGTCAGCGTGCCCCTGAGCCAGGCGATGTCGTCGGAGTCGGTCACGCCGAAGAGGCCGAGTGGCGCGGCGAGTTCCGGCAACGGCGGTATGCGCCAGGGCTGGGCGCTGTCGGCGGCACCGTCGATCATGGCCTTTGTGAGTGGCATGACGTCGATGGCGTTCTCGCCGTGGGTCGGGACCATCGCGTCGAGGTACACCAGACGCGAGATGCGCTCGGGAATCCGGTTCGCCGCGCCGGAGATGACCATGCCCGCGTAGCTGTGTCCGACGAGGACGACGTCGTTCAGGGCGTGGTCGAGGATGAGGTCGACGACGTCCTCGGTGTGGGTGGTGAGTCCGACGTCGGGGCCGAGCAGGTGTGCCTTGTCCCCGTGGCCGGTGAGGGACGGCGCGAAGACTCGGTGGCCCCGGGCGGTGAGCAGGGGCGCGACGCGGTCCCAGGACCGTTCGTCGTGCCAGGCTCCGTGCACGAGGACGTAGGTGGTCGGTCTGGTCATGGCTGGTCCTTCGGGTGGAGGTGGGTCTTCCGGCGGGTGGACATGTGCCGCAGGCGGGCATGGCCGGACAGGCTCAGACATGCTCACGGGCGGGCGCGATGTCGCGATGTATGGATCCGAGAACGTTCGGCGCGAGGACGCCGGGCTAGGCCTCGGCGACCGTTGTGGTGGTGCGCTGCATGTCGGTGCGCTGCATATCGGTGCGCTGCATGTCTTCGACGTTAGGCAGCCGTCAGGAACCAAAAGGTAACCTTCGGTCCGTGAGCCTCCGTCCCGGAACCGTGTTCCTAGCCGACTGCCCCGCCCGCCTGGCCATCGAGATCATCTCCAGCAAATGGGCCGTGGTCACGCTCTTCGCTCTCAGCGACGGCCCTGTCCGCCATGGCGAGTTGGTCGAACTCATCGGCGGTGTCTCACGCAAAGTCCTGACGCAGACACTGCGCCGCCTGCAGGACAACGGACTCGTCGAACGGCACGCGTACGCCGAGGCGCCGCCCCGGGTGGAATACAGCCTGACCGAGCTGGGGCGCACCCTGGAGGAACCCATCAGAAGGCTCACCGACTGGGCGAGAACCAACGGTGAGACGGTTCTCGCCTTTCACGAGGCAGCCGCGGAGAGGGACGCGTCGAGCGCCCCCTCGGACGGGCCGGCGGACGGGTTGACGACTGGGCCGGCTGTCTGAGCGGCGGTCAGAGATCGGCCACGTCGACCAGCCCGTCCTGGATGGCGCGGGCGACCAGATTTGCCTTGGTCCGGGCGGGCCGGCCGACGTTCGCGTACTTGATGCGCACCCGGTCCAGAGATGAGTTGACCGACCGTACGGAGATGCGGAGATGCCGAGACGCCGAGACGCTGCGCGACCAGTTCCTTCGACTCCGATTCGACTGCGACTGGAACCACTCGATGAGCACGTTCTCCTCGCGCACGTTCTCCTCGCGCACCGAGAGCTGGGGGCGGTCGGCGCGGGTCTTCGATCCCAGCGCGCCGGCCAACGCGGGCGGCATGTAGGGCCGTTCGTCGACCGCCAGTGGCCCGGTCCGGGTCGAGGTGCGCGGCGGCAGGGGTATACGCGATGTGCGCGGCGGGAGCGGTATACGCGATGTGCGCGGGAGTCGTGTCCGGCGCATCAGGCGCGCCCTGCACGTCCGGTGCGTCAGACGCGTCCGGTGACGAAGTCGGCTATCGCGGCAGCGACGGCGTCGGGCTGCTCGTCGGGGATGAAGTGCCCGGCGTCGGCCACGACGACTCCGGTGGTGTCGTCGGCCCACGGGCTGAGGGAGGCCGCCATGTCCGGGACGGAGCCGTGGCTGCTGGAGATTCCGAGGACGGGCACGGTCAGGTGCTGCCGGCTGAGCGCCTCGTGGTTCCTGCGCGCGGACTCGGCGGCGTCCCGGTAGTAGGCGAGGGCGGCGCCGAGCCCGCCGTCGGCGGCGAGGGCCGCGGCGTAGAGGTCGAGGTCGGCGTCGTCGAACGTGTCGGGACACAGTGCCTTCGTCCGCAGGAACCAGCCGACGTACTCCCGTTCGCGGCCGGTGAGCAGGGTCTCGGGCAGGTCGGGCACGAGGTGGAACGCGAAATGCCAGGTCTTCCACGCCCGGGCCGGATCGGTGGGGATCGCCTCCGGGAGGGAGATGCCGGGGATTCCGGCGTCCAGCAGGGCGACTCCGCGCAGCCGGTTCTCGTGCTTGAGGGCCAGGGAGAAGGCGACCCACGCTCCGATGTCATGGGCGGCCAGCCAGTAGGACGGCACTCCGAGCGCCTCCACGGCGGTGTGGACGTGGGCGGCGACCGTGTGGGTGTCGTAGCCGCGCTCCAAGCGCTCGGAGTGGCCCTGCCCCGGCAGATCGATCGCGATGACGCGGAACCGGTCGGCAAGGCTGGGCATGACCTTTCGCCAGGCCTGCCAGGTCTGCGGGAACCCGGCGAGCAGGACGACGGCCGAGCCGTCCGGCCGGCCGCCGTCGACGGCATGCAGGCGGATGCCGTCCGCGTCGACCCAGCGGTGGGTGAAACCGGCCAGGTCCTGCGGGGGCAGGTCGCGGACGGGGCTGCATTCGGAGACGGGACTGCTTTCGGAGACGGTCACGGAATCCTCCATCGGTGTACGGAATCCTCCATCGGTGTTGGGTGTGGAGGCTAACACTTCTTGAACCATTTAGTTCAAGATAGGATGGCGACCAACGGCCGGACCCCTACGACAGCGACACACCGACCAGGAGTGCCACATGGCAGGCAAGAAGCAGTTCGACATGGACACGGTGCTCGACGCGGCGATGATCCAGTTCTGGCGCGCCGGCTACGCCGACACCTCGGTCGACGACCTGTCCCGGGCCACCGGTCTGAACCGCAGCTCGATCTACTCCTCGCTCGGCGACAAGGACACACTGTTCCTGCGCTGCCTGGATCGCTACACCGCGCGCTACGGCGACCGGTACGACGCCGCCCTGTCCTGCGCGGCGTCCGAACCCGTCGCGGCCGTCCGCGCGTTCTTCGACGTCACCCTGCAGCGCATCGCCGATCCCGAACTGCCCGATGGATGCCTGATCGCCCAGTCGGCCATGGCGATTCCGGTGCTGAGCCCGGCCGTGGCGACACACGCCAGGCAGGCGCTCGGTTTCCAGCGCCTGCGCCTGCGCGCCGCGCTGAAGGCCGGCCGCATGACCGACCAGGACGCGGACGCCTTCGCCGTACACGCGGCGGCAGTGAACCAGTCCCTCGCTGTCATGAGCAGAGCCGGGTCGAGCCCGGCACAGCTGCGGGCCGTGGTGGACGTGACCGTCGGGGCGCTCTCACAGGCGTTGCGCGAACGCGTCGAGAGCGAGTCTCCCTGATCGGCGGGTCAGTCAAGCAGATGTGTCGGTCGACCAGATGCGCCGGTCTCGGATGCGTCGGTCTCAGATGTGTCGGTCTCAGATGTGTCGGTCTCAGATGTGTCGGTCCGGTCAGCGATCGCAGACGCGCGTCAGGTGGCCGCGCTTACCGGCGCCCACCACACCACAGTGGTACCGCCGCCGTCGGAGTCGCCCAACTGCATCTCCCCGCCCAACTGCCCGGCGCGTTCCGCCATGTTGCGCAAACCGCTGCGGCGGCCCCCGGCCGGGATGCCCACGCCGTTGTCGGAAACCGTCAGGCGTACCTCACGGCCGTCGGTCTCCAGAACCACCGCGGCCCGGGTGGCCCGCGCGTGCCGGGCGATGTTCGTCAGGGCCTCGGAGAGCACGGCCACCACATGGTCCGCCGTCTCCTTGGTGACCTGCGTGTCCACCAGGCCTTCCATCCGGAGGCTGGGGGTGAAGCCCAGCACGGGAGCCGTCTCGCCGACCATGCGTACCACGCGGGCCCGCAAGCCCGGGGCCGTGGCGCCCTCGCGCGCACGCAGACCGAAGATCGTCGACCTGATGATCTTGATGGTCTCGTCGAGGTCGTCCACCGCCCGCACCACGCGCTCGGAAGCCTCGGAGTGCTCGATGAAACGGCCGGCGCTCTGCAGGGTCATGCCGGTGGCGAACAGCCGCTGGATCGCGAGGTCGTGGAGGTCGCGGGCGATCCGGTCACGGTCCTTGAGCACCGCGATCTCCTCGGCGTCCTCCCGGTGTTCGGCCAGTTCCATCGCGACCGCGGCCTGCGCGGCGAAGCCCTGCAGCGCCTCGGTCTCCTTTCCGGTGAACTCCGGCCGACCGGAGTCCCGTACCAGCAGGACGATCCCTCGTACACGCTCGCCCGAGCCGATCGGGACGGCTACCGCCGGGCCCAGCCCGTTGAACCGCTGCGGGCCGGACGCGGCCCGTTCCTCGGTGGAGATGTCGGCGCTGGCGACCGAGGCGGCCGAGGAGAACGCCCGGCCGATCAGACCGTCGTCCACCGGCAGCACGAGCCCGCGGTGCGTCCCGGCGCCCTCTCCGATGGCCAGTTCCACCGTCAGCGAGTCGGTGTTCTCCATCGGCAGGGCGACCACGGCCAGGGCCGCCGAGGTGATCTCCCTCGCCCGTTCCGCGATCAGGCCGAGCACCTCGGCGCGGTCCCTGCCGGACATCAGACAGTGCGTGATCTCCGCGCTCGCCTGCAGCCAGCGCTCACGCAGCCGCGACTCCTCGTACAGACGGGCGTTGTCGATCGCCACGCCGGCCGCCACGGCCAGCGTCGACAGGACCGACTCGTCCTCCTCGTCGAACTGCGCCCCGCCCCGCTTCTCGGTCAGATAGAGATTGCCGAAAACCAGGTCCCGCACCCGGATCGGCACACCGACGAAGGTGTTCATCGGCGGGTGGTGGGGCGGGAAGCCGTACGAGGAGGGATGCTCGGAGAGTTTCACCAGCCGCAGGGGCTCGGGGTGGCTGATGAGCTCGCCCAGAATGCCGTGCCCTTCCGGATAATGGCCGATCTCGGCGATCTGCTTCTCGCTGATCCCGACCGTGTGGAAGGCCGACAGCCGCTTCCCGTCCGGCCCGATCACACCCAGGGCGGCGTACTCCGCGTCCACCAGCACGGCCGCGGCCTCCACGATGCTGTAGAGCGCCTGTTCGAGGTCCAGCTCCCGGCCGACGGAGAGCACGGCCTCCAGCAGGCTGTGCACCCGGTCGCGCGTACCTCGGGCGGCATCCAGCCTGGCCTGCAGTTCCTCCAGCAGCTCGTCCAGCTTCAGCTGCGGCAGCCGTACGCGGGCCTGAAAGGACTCCTCGGAGCTTCCCACCGGTTGATCCTCCAGGTGCCTCGACGCACGGACAGCGGAACGGTTCCGGTCGCGTGTCACGCTATCGGGCCGGTGTGGGAGAGGATACGGATCCGGCCCGGCCGCCACGCCCGGAACCGACCCGCGCCGGTCGGCCCCGGGGCAGCCGGGACGGCACGAACCCGGTGCGGCCGAGGAGGCGTTCGGTGCGGCCCCACCACTCGTTCTGGTACCGGCCGGCGACCGTGACCAGCTCGACCGTGCGCCCGGGGCCGTCCTCCGTGGTCCACCCGGCCCTGGGACGACGGGGCCGGATGACATCAGGCGTGCGGGACCACGGCGACGGGGCAGTTGGCGTGGTGCAGGACCGCGTGGGCCACGGGACCGATGTGCGTCCCGAGGTGGCTCGCCCGGATCTTCCGGCCCACGACGACGAGGCGGGCTTCGGACGAGGCGTGGGCCAGGGCGGCGGCCGGACGGCCTTCGGAGACGGTCTCGGTCACGGAGATCTCGGGGTACTTAGCGCACCACGGCCGCAGCGCCGCGACGACGGCGCGTTCCTGCGCGGCGAGCACCTCCGCCCCCGCCCCGGTGACCGCGTGCAGGTCGGCGCCGTCGGCGGAGGGAACGCTGAAGGCATGGACCACCCGCAGGGCGGCGCCCTGCAGCCGGGCGGCCTCGAAGCCGAACTCGATCAGTTCGTCACAGGGGTGCCGGACGTCCAGGCCGAGCACGACATCGCGGTTCGACGTCCCGTGGGTCTGCGGCGAAGGCTCCTTCCCGCCGGGTGTCGTGGAGTGCTCGTCGGCCGCGGCCCGGCCCGCGCGGACGAGCACGACCGGGCGTACGGACCTGGCGACGACCCGCTGGGACACCGAGCCGACCATGAACCCCGCGAGACCGCCGAGCCCCCGGGAGCCGAGTACCAGCAGTTCGGTCTCGTCGGGTGAGGCGAGCAGCGCCCCGACCGGGGAGTCGGACACCAGCCGGGAATCGATGTGGAGGTCGGGGTGTGCGGCCCGCACGCTGCCGACCACCTGGTTCAGGGTCGCCTGGGCCCACTCGTGCTCGCTGTTGCCCATGGGGACGGAGGCGGGTGGGCGCGGGTGCCACTGCCAGGCGTGCACCAGCCTCAGAGGAGCTCCACGGCGCACGGCTTCCCGGGCCGCCCAGTGTGCGGTCGCAAGGCTCTCGACGGAACCGTCGACGCCCGCGGTTACATGGCGCAGCATGCTGCCTACCTCCTGAGTCCGGAACCGGAAGCTCTTCCCGTCGAAGCACTTCTCGACGAAGCGCTTCTCGACGAAGCACTTTTCGACGAGCCGCTTCTCTTCGAAGCGCTTCTCGTCGAGCTTCGGGCAGAAACCGATCCGTGCGTAGGGGCCTTGCGGCCCTTCGCGGGTCTGTTGGGCCCCACTGGATGGGCCGGGGGGCCGGCACCGTGCGCCGCGGAGCCCGCGCGGAGTACCGGGTGGCCTGCCCATGGGGCCGTGTGGCCCATGGCCCTCACCAGGGCCCGGTAAGACGCTGTAGGGGACAGGACCGCGTGCAGCCTTGGAGGCACCCCATGAACGATTCCGTCACGTCGAACATGATGCGGGCCCTCCCCGCCGAACACCGGCAGCGGTTGCTGCACCTTGCCCACGAGGTGTCGTTCGAGATGGGCAGCCGCCTCTTCGAGGAAGGCGGACGGGCCGACCGGTTCTGGATCGTGCGCACCGGCACGATCGCTCTCGACATGCGGGTGCCGGGCCGGCGGGCGGCGGTCATCGAGACACTCGGCCACAACCAACTCGTCGGCTGGTCCTGGCTGTTCGCGCCGCACACCTGGCATCTGGGCGCCGAGGCGACAACTCCCGTACGGGCCTACGAGTTCGACGCCGCGGCCATACGCGGCCTGTGCGTGAGCGATCCCGCATTCGGCACGGCGGTCACCCAGTGGGTCGGTGACGTACTGGCCCACCGGCTGCGCTCCGCCCGCACCCGGCTGCTGGACCTGTACGCCCCCTACGGCAGCGGCAGCCGCGTCTGAACGACACCCTCGATCGAAGCGCTCAAGGAGGCATGATGCACGGCACGCCGCACGTCGTGAGCGATGTGATGACCCACGCCGTCGCCACGGTGGACCGCAACGCCTCGTTCAAGGAGATCGTGCGGACGATGCAGGAGCGGAAGGTCAGCGCCCTGCCGGTCGTGGGAGGAAAGGGACGGGTGGTCGGGGTCGTCTCCGAGGCCGATCTGCTGCCCAAGGAGGAGTTCCGCGACAGCGACCCCGACCGGTACACGCAGTTGCGCAGGCTCTCCGACCTCGCCAAGGCCGGCGCGGTGACCGCTGAGGAGTTGATGACCTCCCCTGCCCTCACCACCGCCCCCGACGCGACGCTCGCCCAGGCCGCCCGGACGATGGCGCGCGCCAAGGTCAAGAGGCTTGCCGTCGTCGACGCATCCGGTTCGTTGCACGGCATCGTCAGCCGCGCCGACCTGCTCAAGGTCTTCCTGCGGGACGACGAGGAGATGGCGGAGGAAGTCCGGCGGGAAGTCGTGGCGTACCTGTTCCCCATGCCCTCGTCCTCCGTGCGGACGGAGGTACGGGACGGTGTGGTGAAGCTCAGCGGACACATCCGGGACACGTCCCTGGTCCCGGTGGCCGCCCGTCTGGCACGGGCTGTCGAGGGTGTCGTGGACGTCGAGTTCGACCTCTCCGAGCATGGGGATTCGACGGTGGACGAGGCCTGGGGGTGACCGCGTCCGGCTCCGGTCGGCTCTTCGCGGACGTCGGTCCGCCGGTGGACCCTTCGGAGGGCCCGACCGGAGCGGATCCTCGGCGGACCCGACGGGAGGAGGCACATGTCCCCGCGTGTCGGTGGCCGCGTCCCGCTGTGGCGTCGGCCGGCCCCCGGGCTCGGCGCCCTGATCGGCTACCGGCGCGCGTGGCTGAGGGCCGATGTCCTGGCGGGCATGACCGTGGCCGCGTACCTCGTGCCCCAGGTCATGGCGTACGCGGGCGTGGCCGGGCTGCCGCCGGTCGCCGGGCTGTGGGCCATCCTGCCCGCACTGGCCCTGTACGCGCTGCTCGGCTCCTCCTCACTGCTCTCCGTCGGCCCGGAGTCGACGACGGCGTTGATGACGGCGGCGGTGGTGGGTCCCCTCGCGGCCGGAGACCCGGCCCGGTACGCGACGCTGTCGGCCGTGCTCGCGATCGCCGTCGGTCTGCTGTGCGTGGTCGCCTGGGTGGCCCGGCTCGGGTTCGTCGCGGATCTGTTGTCCAGGCCCGTGCTCATCGGATACCTGGCGGGCGTCGCCCTCATCATGATGGTCGATCAACTCCCCAAGCTCACCGGTGTCCGCTCCACGGGCTCCGGGTTCTTTCCGAAGACGTGGTCCTTCGTCCGTAACCTGCCGGACGCCCATCTGCCCACGCTGCTGCTCGCCGCCGCCGTGCTGCTGTTCCTCTTCGCCGCCGCGCGGTACCTCCGCGCCCTGCCCGGCCCGCTGCTGGCCGTCCTACTGGCGACCGCCGCGGTGGTGGCCCTCGGACTCGACGAGCGGCACGGGATCAAGGTGATCGGTGACGTTCCGGCCGGTCTTCCCCCGCTCGCTCCGCCGGACCTGACCGAACTGCCCGACCTGTTGCTGCCCGCCCTGGGTGTCCTCCTCGTCGGCTACACCGACGTCATCCTCACCGCACGTGCCTTCGCGGGGCGCGACGCGCGAGCCCTGGACGCCAACCAGGAGTTCCTCGCCCTGGGCGCCGCCAACCTCGGCGCGGGCCTGGTGCGGGGCTTCCCGGTGAGCAGCAGCGCGAGCCGCACCGCGCTCGCCGCGTCGGCGGGCGGGCGCAGCCAGTTGTACTCGCTGATCGCCGGTTCGGGCGTGCTCGCCGTTCTGCTGTTCCTCAGCCCGTTGCTCGCCCGCACTCCCACGGCGCTGCTGGGGGCGCTCGTCGTCTACGCCGCGGTCCGCATGATCGACCTGGCGGGCTTCCGGCGACTGGCCACGTTCCGGCGCCGCGAACTGCTCCTGTCCCTCGGCTGTCTGACCGGGGTGCTTGTCCTGGACATCCTGTACGGCGTCCTCGTGGCCGTCGGTCTCTCGGTGGCGGAGTTGCCGGCCCGGGTGGCCCGACCGCACGACGCCGTCGACGCACTCCGCCGCGAACTCACCGACCGCGGGATCGTCTTCGCCCTCGCCCGCGTCAAACAGGACCTGCTGGACGACCTGGAGGCATACGGCCTGGCGGACAGCGTCGGCGCGGGGCGGATCTTTCCCACCCTGCCGACGGCGGTGACCGCGTACCGGCAGTGGTGCCGCGAACGCCACTGACACGGATCCGGCGGTCCACAGCCCGCAGAGGCGGTTCAGCCGGCGTACGCGTCAGGTGGGCCGGAGGCCGACCGCCAGCGTCAGTTCCAGGACCCGGTGGGGTGATCCGAGATCCGGGAAGAGCTCCCGCAGCTGCGACATCCGGTACCGGACCGTCTGGGGGTGGACGAACAACGCCGCCGCCACCTCGTCCCGCCTGCCCTGGTGCAGCAGCCACGCCCGCAGCGTCTCCTCCAGCCGCCGCGCCGTCGCGGCGGGCACGGTCCGCAACGGTGCGAGGGCTCGGGCACGCAGGTCGGCGAACGCGTCCGCGTCGGCGCTCAGCACCAGCTCGGGCAGGTGGTCCTCGGTGTCCCGGATGTCGCAGGAGAGGGAGCGCGCGCGGACGGCTCGCGCGTACGAGGCGGAGGCACGCGTCCACGGCCGGGGCGGGCCGATCACGGCGGCGCGGTCGGTCAGCTGCCGCGACAGATGTGACCGGTCGGCATCGGGGACGAGCAGCACACCGGTGGCGTCCGGCAGATCGTCGAGGACCAGGGTGTTCGCGTCGAGCGCGCGGTAGGCGGGGCGGGCCTGGGCGGCGGGCAGCAGGACCGCGGTCAGCGCGACCGGGGGCTGCCACCCCGCCCGCTGCGCGGAGGCCAGCAGCACGTCCGGGCTCGCGCCGGCCAGGAGGTCGCGGGCCAGGTGTTCCAGGTGGCGCTCGTGGGCCCTGCCCCGGGCGGCCAGTTCGTCGGCGTGGCCCGCGGCGCTCGCGGCGGAGAGCTCGTCGATGTAGGCGAAGGTCAGCTCGGCGAACTTGGCGACCTCGGCGGCGGGCAGACCCGCGGGTACGGCACCCGCGGCCAGGCACCGCCAGGCCACCCGGGCGCCGACGCGGTAGGCGGCGAGCAGGGCGTCCATCGAACGGCCGTCGCGCACCTCGCCGCGGCCCAGCTCGTAGGCCGCGTCCCCGGCGTCGCCGCCCGTGGCGTGCCCGCTCGCGAGGTCCAGGTAGTGCCCCAGCGCGGTACGGACGGCTCGGCGGATGGTGCCGCCCATGCGGCCCGAAAGGGCGTTGGCGTAAGGAGGGACCTCGTCGATGATCGCCTGCACGACCTCGTCGGCGGTGGCCCTCAGCTCGGCCCGAAGCGCGGTGACCGTCGTCTCATTGAGGGCCAGTTCGCTGGCTCTCCTGATTGCATGACTCACTTTTTGTTCTCCACGAACAATTCGGCCCACCAGATTTACGTCCTGCGGTCAGGACTTTACTCCGTGAGGTACAGCAAGCTGGAGTCATGACGAACGTAGCCCTCCGCGGCAGGGCGTGGAAACTGCTGGAGATGGTCACGACGCCCCTGCTGCCGTCGGACTACCTCGACCTGGTCAGCCCGCTGCGCGCGGGCGCCGACCTGCGTGGGCGCATCGAGGCCGTGCATCCCGAGACGGACGACGCCGCGACTGTCGTGATCAGGCCGGGGCGGGGCTGGCGCGGCCACACGGCAGGCCAGTACGTGCGGATCGGGGTCGACATCGACGGAGTGCGCCTGTGGCGTGCCTACTCCATCACCTCGCCGACCAGCCGCCGGGACGGCCGCCTCACGATCACCGTGAAGGCGATCCCGGACGGCAAGGTCAGCAACCACCTGGTCCGCAGGGCGAAACCGGGCACGCTGATCCAGCTCGACCAGCCCACGGGTGACTTCGTGCTGCCGCCGGCCAAGCCCGCCAAGGTGCTCTTCCTGACGGCCGGCAGCGGCATCACGCCCGTGATGGGCATGCTGCGCGACACCGAGTTCGACGACGTCGTCATGGTCCACTGCGCGCCGAAGCCGCACGACGTGATCTTCCGTGACGAACTGCTCGGCCTCGACGCGGACAAGAAGCTGCGGCTCACCGAGGTGCACACCGACACGGACGGCAAGCTCGACATCGCCCGCCTCGACGAACTCGTGCCCGACTGGGCCGAGCGCGAGACCTGGGCCTGCGGGCCCGCCGGACTGCTCGACGCCGCCGAGGAGTACTGGACCGGGCACGGGGTACCCGCGCGTCTGCACACCGAACGCTTCCGCCCCGCCGTCGTCGTCACCGGCGACGGCGGCGAGGTCACGTTCAGCACCACCGGAAGGACCGTCGACGCGGACGGCGCCACGCCGTTGCTGGACATCGGCGAGGAGGCCGGTGTGCTCATGCCCTCCGGGTGCCGCATGGGCATCTGCTTCGGCTGCGTCACGCCGCTCAAGGCCGGCGCCGTCCGCGACCTGCGCACCGGCGAGATCACCGAGGCCGAGCCGGGCGTCCTCATCCAGACCTGCGTGTCCGCCGCGGCGGGCCCGTGCGACATCGAACGGTAGGAGCACCTTGACCGCCATCGACCCCACCGCCCACCTGACCGCGGAGCAGATCGAGGAGCTAGGGCGCGAGCTGGACGCGATCCGCGACGAGGTGATCGCGAGCCGCGGCGAGAGCGACGCCGCCTACATCCGCAAGGTCATCTCGGCGCAGCGCAAGCTCGAACTGGTCAGCAGGGGCGTGCTCCTGTTCTCGATCTTCCCGCCCGCGTGGCTGCTCGGCACCGCCGGCCTGTCCGTGGCAAAGATCATGGACAACATGGAGATCGGCCACAACATCCTGCACGGCCAGTGGGACTGGATGCGGGACCCGAAGATCCACTCCACCACCTGGGAGTGGGACCACGTCTCGCCGTCCGAGCAGTGGAAGCACTCGCACAACGAGCTGCACCACACGTACACCAACGTGATCGGCAAGGACAACGACCTCGGCTACGGCATCATGCGCGTCGACGAGGACCAGAAGTGGCATCCGTTCCACCTCGGCCAGCCGCTGTGGAACTTCCTCAACGCCTGCTTCTTCGAGTACGGCATCGCGGCGTACGACCTGGAGCTCGGCAAGAACCTGCACAAGCGCCGCCGCAACAACCCGGAGTTCCGCGCACGGGCCAGGGCCGTGGGCCGCAAGATCCGCAAGCAGGTGCTCAAGGACTACGTGATCCACCCGTTGCTGTCGGGCCCGTCGTTCCTGTCCACGCTCGCCGCCACGTTCACCGCGAACCTGGTCCGCAACCTCTGGACCCACTCGGTGATCATGTGCGGGCACTTCCCCGAGGGCGTACAGGTCTTCGAGCGCCGGTCGATCAAGGGCGAGACGCGCGGCCAGTGGTACCTGCGCCAGATGATGGGCTCGGCGAACATCAGCGGCAGCAAGGCCATGCACTTCATGACCGGCAACCTGTCGCACCAGATCGAGCACCACCTCTTCCCGGACCTGCCGAGCAACCGGTACGCCGAGGTCGCCGTGAAGGTGCGCGCGCTGTTCGAGAAGTACGAGCTGGAGTACATCACCGGGCCGCTGCCCAAGCAGGTGTTCTCCGCCTGGCACAAGGTCTTCCGGCTCTCTCTGCCGAACAAGAAGCCCGCGGTCAGGACGCCGGACCGCGAGCAGGAGCTCGCCGCGGCCTGATCCCGGGGGCGGTTTCTGACCCCTTCGGTTTCAGACCCTTCGGACGGAGGTGACGGCGGCGCGTCGGCCATACGGGTCGGCGCGCGGTCACTCGGCCCCGTTCGCCGCCAGTCGCGCGCCGACGCGCGCGCTGGTCTCGCGCAGCCAGCTGTGGGCCGCGTCGTGCGTGTGCACGGGATGCCACCACAGGGCCTCACGCAGAGGCACCGCCTCGTAGGGCGGCTCCAGTACGCGGACGGCGGCGATCGGGGCGAGCAGCCGCGCCAGGCGTCCCTGGACCAGCGCGATACGGCGGGTACCCGCGACCAGCAGCGGGAGCAGTTGGAAGCTGTCGACGGACACCTCCACGCGCGGCTCGATGCCGAGCATGCCGAGTTGGCGCACGGCCGGAGCGTCGTACGTGCGCTGGTAGGTCACCCACGGCAGCCGGGCGAGGTCTTCGCGGGTGAGCCGGTCGCCGATCTCCGGATGGTCGGCCGAGACGAGGAAGACCCACCGGTCGTCGTACAGGTCGGTGGCGGGGAAATCGCTGATGACGCCGTGCGGCATGAGCAGGCCGTCGATGGCGCTGAGCAGGGTGGCGGTGTCGTCGACGACGGTCGGTGAGGTCTGGGTGAAGCGCAGCCGGACACCGGGGGCCTCCTCGTGCACGACACGGGCGAGTTCGGTACCGAAGACGGCCACCGCGTAGTCGGACGCCATCACCTTGAACTCGCGGCTCTCCCTGGCCGGATCGAAGTCGGCCTGACTGGCGAACAGCCGTTCCAGTACGTCGTAGGCGGTGGAGGTGCGGTTGAGGAGGACCTGACCGAGCGCCGTGAGCTCGTAGTGGCCGCCGACGCGGGCGAGCAGGTCGTCGCCGAAGTGGCGCCGCAGCCGGGCCAGGGCGGCACTCATGGCGGGCTGACTGAGGCCGACGCGCTGCCCGGCGCGCGTCACGTTGCGCTCTTCGAGGAGCGCTCTCAGGGCGACGACGAGGTTGAGGTCCAGGCGACTGAGATTCACGGGTCTTCCTCGGTTGAACGGCTGTCTTCCTCGGTCGTACGGCTGTCTTCCTCGGTCGTACGGCCTGATCGGGTGCGGGGCATGAGCGGTTGTACGGCCTGATCGGCGAGTATTCGTCCGGTGGATGCCAGCCATCCACAGAATCTATTTCCCTGATCAGGGGTGGCGGGTCCAGATTAGTCCCACCGCAACCAAGGGGACATGTCCGTGAAACCAAACTCCGCGTCCGCGCTCTTCGCCGGACCGTTCGCCCTGGCGACCCTGTCCGACACGGACGGGCCGGTCTTTCCCGCTCTGGTCACTCCGGATGCCCGGGTGCTCGGCCTGCGAGCCGTCCTCGACGACGAACGGCTCGACGTACGGCGGCTGTTGGGGAACTGGGAGGCCGTCCTGCCGCGGCTGCGCACGCTGGCGGGCGACGGCGACCTGGCGTGGAGGCCGCTCGCCGGCCTCCGGGTACACGCTCCGGTCGAGCCGCGCCAGGTGTTCCAGTCGGGCGCGAACTACCGGCAGCACGTGATCGACCTGCACGTGGCGCACCGCGCGCCGGACGACGAGCGGCCGGAGGCGGAGCGGCGGGCGGAGGCGGCGGAGATCATGGACCGGCGGGCGGCGGAGGACCTGCCGTACGTGTTCATCGGGCTGCCGAGTGCGATCACCGGGCCCTACGACGACGTCACGCTGCCGGCCTGGGCCGAGCAGCCCGACTGGGAGCTTGAGCTGGCCGCGGTCATCGGCCGACCGGCCCACCGGGTGACGGTGGACGAGGCCCTGGAGTACGTGGCCGGGTACACGATCGCCAACGATCTCACCGACCGTGCCACCGTGTTCCGCCGGGACATGCCGGCCATCGGCACCGACTGGCTGCGCAGCAAGAACGCTCCCGGCTTCACCCCGCTCGGTCCCTGGATCGTGCCCACCGAGTCGATCGCACGCCCGGACGACCTGCGGCTGACCTTGAAGCTGAACGGCGAGACGATGCAGGACGAGTCCACGAAAGACATGATCTTCGACGTGGCGCGCATGGTCTCCTACGCCTCACACACCGCCCGGCTCCTGCCCGGTGACCTGGTGCTGACCGGCAGCCCCGCGGGCAACGGCATGCACTGGGGCCGACTGCTGCGCGACGGAGACGTGATGGAGGGCTCGGTCACCGGGCTCGGTGCGCAGCGCACGCGGTGTGTGGCGGAGGCCGTGGCGGAGGCCTCGTCATGACCTTGGACCGCAACGATCCCGAGGGGTCGATCGCCGAGGCCGCCAAGGCGTATTCCAACTGGGGTCGCTGGGGGGAGGACGACGTGCTCGGCACGCTGAACTTCCTCGACGCCGCCAAGCGTCGTGAGGGCGCCACCCTGATCCGGCGCGGCGTCAGTTTCTCCCTCGCTCAGCGGTTCGACATGGACGGGCCGCAGAAGGGCTGGCGGCGCCGGACCAACCCGGTGCACACGATGCTCGACACCGGCACCGACGCCGCTCTCGGCAACCAGGGCTTCCCGCACGGCATCGGCGGCGCCGACGACGTCATCTCGATGCCGCTGCAGTGCTCCACCCAGTGGGACGGGCTCGGGCACATCTTCGACCACGGCGTGGCGTGGAACGGGCGGCCGGCCGAGAAGGTCGTCACCTCCGACGGCGACCTCGTCACCGGGATCGAGCACATGGCCCCGTACGTCGCCGGACGTGGTGTCCTCCTCGATGTCGGACGGACGATCGGCACCGACGGGGAACTGCCCGACGGCTTCGCCGTCACCGGAGAACATCTGACCGCGACCACGACGGCCCAGGGGGTGTCCGTGGGACGCGGGGACATCGTCCTCGTGCGCACCGGGCAGCTCGCCCGGGTTCGCCGGAACGGCTGGGGTGACTACGCCGGCGGTGCCGCGCCCGGCCTGTCGTTCACCTCGGCCGGCTGGCTGCACGGCACCGAGATGGCCGCGATCGCCACCGACACCTGGGGCTTCGAGGTGCGGCCGAACGAGTTCGAGCACGCCTTCCAGCCTCTGCACCAGGTCGCCATCCCCCACATGGGCCTGCTGATCGGCGAGATGTGGGACCTGGAAGGGCTCGCCAAGGACTGCGCGGCCGACGGGGTGTACGAGTTCTGGCTCACCGCGGCGCCGCTGCCCATCACCGGGGCCGTCGGATCGCCCGTCAACCCGATCGCCGTCAAGTAGGCGACGCACCACGTCGTCACCGTTCAAGCAGACAGCGGAACAAGGGAGTTCCCGATGGATGAAGCCCGCACGGTCCTGGTGATCGGCGGCGGCGCGGCCGGCAACACCGTGACGGTCCTGCTGCGCCGTGCCGGTCTGAGCGTGGACCTGATCGAGGCCAGGGACGACTGGAACGCCACCGCGGGCTCGGGCATCACCCTCCAGGGCAACGCCCTGCGGGTGCTGCGCGAGCTGGGCGTGTGGGACCGGGTCGAGGCGTCCGGCTTCGGCTTCGACGCCGTCGGCATCACGGCCCCCGACGGCAGCGTCCTGCATGTCGCCGAGGACCTCCGCACCGGCGGCGACGACCTGCCCGCCACGGTCGGTATGCAGCGCCCGCGGCTCCAGCAGATCCTCATGGACGCCGTCCGCGCGAGCGGCGCCCGGGTGCGCCTGGGCAGCACGGCCACTTCCCTGGAACAGGACGCCGACGGCGTCAATGTGCTGTTCAGCGACGGTACCGAGAACCGCTATGACCTGGTGATCGCCGCCGACGGACTCGGCTCCACCACCCGTGCCGCCGTCGGCATCACCGAGAAACCGGAACCGACCGGCATGGCCATCTGGCGCGTCGCCGCCCCGCGTCCGGCCGGCGTGACCCGTACCGACCTCGCCTACGGCGGCCCCTCCTACATCGCCGGCTACTGCCCCACCAGCGACACCACCTTGTACGCCTACGTCGTCGAGGGCAACCGCGACCGGACCTCGATCCCCCCGGAGTCGTACGCCGACGAGATGCGCCGCCTGGCCTCCGCGTACGGCGGCTTCTGGCCGGAGATCACCGCGCACATCACCGACCCCGCGAAGGTCAACTACACCTGGTTCGAGCACATGCTGGTGGAAGGCTCCTGGCACCGCGGCCGGATCGTCCTCGTCGGTGACGCCGCCCACTGCTGTCCCCCCACCCTCGCCCAGGGCGCCGCCCTGTCGATGGAGGACGCCTGGGTTCTCGCACAGCTGCTGACGGAGAACCCCTCCTGGGACGACGCCTTGTTCCAGAGGTACTACGAGCGGCGGATCGCCCGGGTCCGCCCCGTCGTGGAAGCGTCGGTGCAGATCGGCCGGTGGCAGCTCGACGGCGTCCGTGACGCCGATGTGCCCGCGCTGATGGGCCGCACCATGACCATGCTCAAGGAGCTGCCGTGACCCTGCCCACCGTCGACGTCCACGCGCACGTCCTGCTGCCCGAGATCGAGGCGCTGGTGGACGGCGCACCGGGCCTGGCGGAGGCGAGGGCCCTGGACGCCCGCCGCAACGGCCCCGCCGCCCTCGCCGTCAACGGCTCCATGATCCGCGAGCGCGTCTCGAAGCTGACGGACGTCGCCGCGCGGCTGGCCGCGATGGACGCCCAGGGCGTGGACGTCCAGCTGGTCAGCCCCTCCCCGTCCCATTACCACTACTGGGCCGATCAGGACACGGCCGAGAAGGTGTACCGACTGGCCAACGAGGCGACGGCGGCGCACTGTTCGGCCGCCCCGGAACGGCTGCGGGGGCTCGGACTCGTCCCGCTCCAGCACCCCGACCACATGGTCCCGGCGCTCGACCATGCCCTGGAGCAGGGTCTGCTGGGGGTGGAGATCTCCAGCCACGCGCCGGGCCGGGAGCTGTCGGATGCCGCGTACGAACCCTTCTGGTCGCGGGCGGAGGAGGCCGGCG
The DNA here is from genome assembly GCF_026341275.1 of Streptomyces ortus. Lineage (NCBI taxonomy): Bacteria > Bacillati > Actinomycetota > Actinomycetes > Kitasatosporales > Streptomycetaceae > Streptomyces > Streptomyces ortus. Next base: position 8,292,625 of record NZ_JAIFZO010000002.1, on the reverse strand, counting down.
CCGTGCTCTTCCTGCATCCGTTCGGCTGCACGCTCGACGAGCGGCTCGACCGCTGGTACCTGTCGAACACCGTCGGCCAGCCCGCCGAGAACGCCGTCGCCCTCTCCCATCTGATCTTCTCCGGCGTCCTGGACCGCCATCCGGGACTGAAGCTGATCGCCGCGCACGGCGGCGGCTATCTGCCCACCCACATCGGCCGCTCCGACCACGCGTGGTCGACCCGTTCCGACGCGGGCGCGGGCTGCGCACATCCGCCCAGCAGCTATCTGCGGCGCCTGTACTTCGACTCCCTCGTCCACGATCCGTACGTCCTGCGGGAGTTGGTCCGGGCCGCCGGAGCCGACCGGGTGCTGCTGGGCTCGGACTTCCCGTTCGACATGGGCACCGAGGACCCCGTGGGCATGGTGCGCGCCGCCCGCCTGTCCGAGGCCGACTTCGACGCCGTACGCGGTGGTAACGCCGCCGCCCTCCTCCGGAAGGACCTGTCCTCATGACTGCACGCCTGCTCACCCATCTGCGGCACGTCGACCTCGCCGTGCCCGACTACGACAAGCAGCTCGACTTCTACTCCGGCGTCTGGGGCCTGACCAAGGTCACCGAGGACTCCGGCATCTCCTTCCTGGCCGCCGAGGGCTCCCCCGAGCAGTACGTCGTCAGGCTGCGCAAGGCCGAGGAGAAGCGCCTCGACCTCGTCTCCTACGGCGCCGCGAGTCCGGCCGACGTCGACACCCTCGCGGAACAACTGCTGGCCGGTGGCGTGCAGTTGGTTTCGCAGCCCGGCAAGGTCGACACGCCCGGCGGCGGTCACGGCTTCCGGTTCTTCGACGTCGACGGCCGCACGATCGAGGTCGTGGCCGACGTCGAGGTCCGGCAGCACCGCAGGATCGAGGAGAAGGAGGCCATCCCGGTCAAGCTCTCCCACGTCGTCCTCAACTCCCCCGACCTCAACCGCACCCGCGAGTGGTACGAGCGCCACCTCGGCTTCGCGCTGTCCGACACCCTGATGCATCCGCGGATGGGTGAGGCGATGCACTTCATGCGCATCAGCAACCAGCACCACTCCATGGCCATCGCCCGGGGTCCGCACACCGCGCTGCACCACGTCTCCTTCGAGATGCGCGGCCTCGACGAGTACATGCGCGGCTCCGGCCGGGTCATGCGCGCCGGGTACCGCAAGATCTGGGGTCCTGGCAGGCATCTGGCGGGTGACAACACCTTCACCTACTTCCTCGACCCGCACGGCAACACGGTCGAGTACACGACGGAGTTGGAGGTGCTGGACGAGGACACCTGGCACCCGCACGTCTACGACTTCTCGCAGCCCGAGGTCACCGACCAGTGGGGCACGGCCAACACCATGAACGAACTGATCGCCAAGGAGTCCTTCAACGACGTGGACCGCGGCGTCTTCGTCGCCCCGCCGGTCTGACCCTTCCGGGTGTTCCTCCTCCCGGCCCTTCCCCCTTCGCTTCCGCCAGGAGCCGCTCATGCGCTTCGCCGCCTACGAACACCAGCACCGGACCGGCGTCGCCGTCGTCGACGACCGGGACGCGGACGGGAGCGGCGACGGGGTCGGGGTCGGCACGCTCCGTCCCGTTCCCGGCGCCGGATCCCTCACCGACCTGATCACCTCCGGCCAGGGTCTCCAGGCTCTGCTGGACGCCGGCGCCGCCGCCCTGGACGGTCCGCCCGGACCTCATGTCTCCGAGGTGCGTCTGCTGCCACCCCTCCGGCCGCCGTCCGTGCGCGACTTCGTCACCTTCGAGGAACACGTCGAGGGTGTACGGCGCTCCGTGGACGGTGTCGCTGGGGTGCCCGAGCAGTGGTACGCGGCGCCGACCTTCTACTTCACCAACCCGCACGCGATCTATGGTCCCGGCGACGGCATTCCCGTACCACCGGGTTCCTCCGTGCTGGACTTCGAACTGGAGGTCGCCGCCGTCATCGGCCGTGAGGGCGGCGACCTCACCCCGGAGCAGGCCCGCGAGCACATCATCGGTTACACGGTCTTCAACGACTGGTCCGCCCGCGACCTGCAGTCGGCGGAGATGAAGGTGGGCCTCGGTCCGTGCAAGGGCAAGGACACCGCCACCACCCTCGGCCCGTACCTGGTCACCGCCGACGAGCTGGAGCCGTGCCGCGACCCGGACGGACTGCTGCGGCTGGCACTGACCGCCGAAGTCAACGGTCAAGTCGTCGGTGAGGACCTGCTGTCCAACATGAGCTGGACCTTCGAGGAGATGGCCGCCTACGCCTCCCGTGGCACCCGGGTCATGCCGGGTGACGTCCTCGGCTCGGGCACCTGCGGCAACGGCGGCTGCCTCGCCGAACTGTGGGGCCTGCGCGGCGAACGGACCCCGCCGCCGTTGAAGCCCGGCGACACCGTCAGCCTCACCGTCGAAGGCATCGGCACACTCACCAACACCGTCGTCCCGGGAACCGAACCCGTGCCGGTGCCGGCCGCCCGGCGACGCGACCGGGCGCGCCCATGAGTGACCCACGGCCCAGGAGGCTGCTCGGCAAGGTCGTCGTGGTCACGGGCGCGGCACGCGGACAGGGCGCGGCCGAGGTGGCGGCGCTCACCCGGGATGGCGCCCGGGTCGTCGCCACCGACGTCGAGCCCGATGTCGCAGCCAATACCGCACCAGGCGTCGGCTGCCGTCGCCTGGACGTGAGCGACGAGCGTCAGTGGGTCGAGTTGGCCGCCGAGCTGCGCGAGACGTACGGGCAGGTGCACGGCCTGGTGAACAACGCGGGCGTGACCTGGCGGGCCCGCGTCGGCGAGGTCCGGGCCGAGGACTTCGAGCGGGTCCACTCCGTCAACGTCACCGGCCCCCTCCTCGGTATCCAGCACCTGAGCCCGCTCATGCCGCAGGGCTCGTCGATCGTCAACGTCGGCTCCTCGGCCGCGCTCACGGCGCATTATCCGGTGGCGTACACCGCGAGCAAGTGGGAGCTGCGCGGCCTGTCGAAGGCCGCGGCGCTCGAACTCGGGCCGCGCGGCATCCGCGTCAACATCGTCCATCCCGGTTACATCGAGACCGGGATGACCGCGTCCGCCGCGCCCGCCTTCCGTGCGGCGAACATCCGTGAAACGCCGCTGGGCCGCACCGGAACCGTCGACGAGGTCGCGCCGCTCGTCGTCTTCCTGCTGTCCGACGACTCCTCGTTCATCACCGGCGCGGAGATTCCGGTGGACGGCGGCTTCACGGCGCACGGTGGCGCGAAATCCATCTCCGACGCGCTGCGGTGAGCGATGAGTTGTCGGTGCGGCGTCGGTCAACCCCTATGACCGACACCTACTTCCTGGAGGAGACCGATGGCCAGTCTCATGGTGGACTTCATCATCTCGCTCGACGGGTACGCGTCCGCTGACGGCTGGCCGGGATTCTGGGGCATGGAAGGGCCCGAATACCTGGCCTGGCTCGACAGCGAAGGCGAGAAGCAGCACACCAGCCTGATGGGCGCTACGACGTACCGACTGATGTCGGGATTCGCCGCCCAGGCACCCGACGACCCCGGCTTCGCCGCGCTGAACAACATGCCCAAGACCGTCTTCTCCTCGACCCTTCAAACGCCTTTGACCTGGCAGCACACCGAGCTGGTCCGGGGAGACGCCGTCGAGGCCGTGCGGCACATGAAAAGGAACACCGCACAGCCCCTGCGCACCCTCGGCAGCCTCAGCCTGTGCCGATCGCTGCTCACGGCCGGTCTCGTGGACCGCTTCCGCCTGGTCGTCTTCCCGGTCATCACCGGCGCCACCGGTCAGGAACGGATCTTCGACGGGCTTCCCGACATCCGTCTCGACCTGATCGACAGCCGCACGTTCGACGGTCGGCTCCAATTGCTGGAGTACGTACCGACTGTCCTCGACGGACCACCCGCCGGGAACAGCTGACGCGCCGCTCCTCCTCCGCCGGCGACCGACAGCGCGGCGGCGGTCGACGTGGCTGCGGTGACAGCGGTGACAGCAGGGACAGCAGGGACGGCGGTCCTGGAGGACCGTCAGGTCAGCAGACCTGCCAGGGCGGCGTGGTCGTGGTAGTCGCGCGACCACGCCACGCGCCCGTCCCTGACGCAGAACACGGCGATGTTGTGCGTGCTCACCGTCGCGCCGTCCGTCGTCCGGGTCACGTCGTTGTCCCACTCCCCCACCACGACCTGCGGGTCGGCCGTCTCGTGCACTTCGATGTTCCGCGGCGACAGGGTGATCGGTGCCGTGCCGAACGCGGCGAGGTGGTGCTCGATCTCGGCCCGGCCCGTCAGCACGACCTCGGCCGGCTTGGCGAACGGCTGCCGTACCACCGCGTCCTCGGCGTACAGACCGGTCACCGTCGTCAGGTCCCGGTCGGCGAGCGACTTCAGCAGCAGCTCGAACACCGCACGGGGACCACGGACAGCGTTGTCGGGCATGATTGCCTCCAGAAGTTAGAATCGGAGTGACCACTCCGTTAATCACGTTACGGAGTGACGACTCCGCTTGTCAAGGAAGGTTCCCGTGTCCCCCCGAGCTGACGCCGCACGCAACCGGTCCGCCGTTCTCCGAGCTGCCGACGAGGTCTTCGTCGAACACGGGGTCACGGCGTCGACGGAGGAGATCGCCCGCCGGGCCGGACTCGGGATCGGCACCGTCTTCCGCCACTTCCCGACCAAGGAAGCCCTGCTCAAGGCGGTGTACGAGCAACGCCTTGAACACCTGGCCGCCCGCGCCTCGACCATCGGGACGGGTGACGCCCCGCCCACCTGGTTCCGGGAGTTCTTCACCGACATCGCCACCACGTCAGCCGAGAAGCTGATCCTCGCCGACGCCCTGGGCGATCTGCGGGTGGCCACCGACCCCGAGGTCACGGCCCGGCTCCGCTCGGCCGTCGGCGCGCTGCTCCAGCGTGCTCAAGCCGCTGGCGCCGTCCGTGGGGACGTGTCGTTCGACGACCTGATCGCCCTGCTGATCGCCGCCGGCCGGGCCGCCCAGGCCACTGCCGACGCGCGGACCCGGGCCCGGCTGATCGACGTCATCCTGGACGGCCTCACGCCCCGCGCGTAGCCGCGCGCCAGGCCGACCGGCAGCGTCTGGTGCGCCGACCAGGTGGCCCGCACACGGACGGATGCGACGACGAAGCCCGACCGCCACCCACCCGGGCGACTCGACGTGCGGTGGAGCGGCGGCTGATGAACAGTCGTAGCAAGTTCCCCACCACAAGGAGATCCTCATGCTTCGACGCATCTCGCTCGTTGTAGTCGGCGTGCTCGCGGTCGGCTTCATGGCCGCGGCTCCTGCCGCCGCTCACCCTTCGGACATCGAAGGCTGCTGGGCGTCCGGCGGTCACGTGAAGGTCGACGACATCAAGGTCGCGGACTTCGACGCCACCTGCTGGTCCGTCGACTGACGACGCATCACGGATGGACCGGTGACCATCCGCATCCGCGACCGCGGCATGCACCGGTCCCGGTCGTCCGCTGCCTGAGACGTCGTACCGGCCGCTCACCGCGGCCGTACGACGTCGACGCAGCGGACCCACCGCAGATCAGACGGTACGGCGGTGGCCCTGATGCCGAAAACGGCCTTGCCCTCCAGTGTTCTGAAGGGCGTACTCCTGTGGTCGTGGCCCCCTCACCCCTGTACGGGCATCAGGGGTGCCGCACTACCGCAGGGCGAGCTGCAGCGCGATGGCCGCGGATCCGGAACTCTTGGAAGGCATCTTCCACCGGTAGGTGGCCCCGTCGCCGTCGACGTAGGTGAGGGTGGCGCCTTTCTGCGCGGCGGTGATGTCGAACGCAACCGTGTCCACCGTAAAGACCTTGGGCGGCACGGTGGCTCCGCCTTCACTGGATCCGACGGCGAACACGCCGCGCGCGGCCTTGGTGTTGCCCGCGCCGACGTTACGGCCGTCGTTGGCCCTCCACCGGAAGCCACCCGTGGCGACAGTGCTGGTCACCGGAGCCTTTGAAGGATTCGCGGCTTCGTACCTGACGACGGCGAAGAGGTCATGCTCCGGGTTGGACGCGCCGGCCTTCTCGACGTAGGCAACGCTGTCCACGGTTATCCGCACGGTGCCTTCGCCGTCGGCCCCGGCGGTGTCGGAGCTCTGCCCCAACCTGAACACGGTGCGCGGACTCGGCCGGGGATCACTCCTGTCGTCCCGGCCGGAACACGCGGTGAGGCTGAGGCAGCAGACCACCGCGAGCGCGGGTGCCGTGACGATGTGACGCATGATTCCCCTGATGATTCCCCTGATGGAAACAGTCCAAGTACGCTCAGTCTGCGCCACCTCGACAGGACTCAACACGTCAGCGTCGCCGCGACGGCGGTCATTCGAGGAGCGCGGTCGCCTCGACTTCGACAAGGACGTCCGGCTCGAAGAGGTGCTCGACGCCGATGAGGGAGGCCGGCGGCAGGGGAAGCCGGAGCCCGATCTCGTCGGCGACCGCCTCCAGACCCGCCATGAGATCGCCGATCTTGTCCGGGTTCCACCGGGTCACGTAGAACGTCAGGCGCAGCACGTCCGCGAACGACGCGCCCGCGCCTGCCAGCCCCAGCGAAGTGTTCCGCAGCGCCTGGGCGACCTGCCCGGCCAGATCGCCGGGGGCGACCGGCGTCCCGTCAGCCTTCCGCGCGATCTGTCCGCTGACATGGACGTGCCGCGTCCCGGTGCCCACGGCGACGTGGTGGTACGGCGTCGCCCGCAGCATGCCTTCCGGCGTGAAGTACTGAACCGCCATGATCTTCTCTCCTCCGCAGTAAGTATCTGTAAGCTACCTAGTAGGAGAAGGACACTTCAACGAGACCAGGTTTCGCCATGGATACCGACGACGAACTCCGTATCGACGCCCCGCATCGCGAACTGCTCGATCAGATCCTCGACAAGTGGTCCCTGAGCGTCCTCAACGAACTCTGCGAACGCCCGTGCCGCTTCAACGAACTGCGCCGGGCCATCCCCCAGGTCACACAGAAATCGCTGACCGCGACGCTCCGGCGACTGGAACGCAACGGCGTCGTCGAGCGCGAGGTCGTCTCCACCCGGCCCGTGGCGGTCATGTACCGCATCACGCCCTTCGGGAAGACCCTGCGCGACCCTGTCGACGTACTGCTGGCATGGGCCGCACAGAACATGCCCACCATCGAGGGCGCGCGGAAGGACTTCGACCGGCGGGAAGAAGCCGACCTCTGAGAGCCGCCGCGGCCCGTTCGTCCGCGCCGCGTCACAGGCGGACCGACGTCGGAGTCCGCAGCACCTCTTCGTCGTCGGTGAAGACCCCGGACGCCGTCGCCCCGCCGAGGAGCGCGGTGACGAGCGCCGCCGCGCCGACGAGCGCCCACCTCCTCCGCCCTCGCCTCACACGGGAAGGTACGGCGACCGGGGGTGGGGTGTTCGTGGGCGGCACGTCGGCGGGTACGGGACCGCACGCGATGCCGGTACGGGCGTCCAGCCACGCCTGCGCCTCGACGCCCCGGATTCCGCAGGCCGCGACGAACGCCGCGACCAGTTCCGCACGGGGAAGCCGTTCCCTGCCGAGCATGGTCGCCGCCGTGGAGTACGGCAGGCAGTGGCCCGCGTCGGCCGCGCGGCGTTCCAGTCGCCGGTAGCTCAGACCCGACCAGGCCTTGAGCCTACGCAGCGCCGCCACGTAGGCGACCGCGTCGGTGTCCGGCGGGGTGGGCGGTGCGGTGGTCATGGCGGTGGTCCCCCTGATGAGCTGGACGTACACGGGCTCGCACAAGCTCGAACACCCTGACAGCTTGAAGAACGCCGGTAGCGACCGTCAACCTCGGTGCGGATTCCCGATGTTGGAGGTCACAGGTCATATGGGTCTGCCCCGCTGCCGTCGCACCCTCACCGCCGTCACCGCGCTGGCGGCCCTGCTGATGCTGAGCTCGTGCACCAAGGAGGGCGATGCCGGGCGGCCCGCCTTCGGGGCCGCCACGGTGGCCCCGAAGGCGGGCGGCGGGGAGTCGATCGCCGACTTCCTCCACCGTGTGCTCCCGGCCGGGGCGGGCGGCACCGTGATCGCCGCCCACGGCGACGAACTCGCCTACTGCGGAGGCTTCGGGGCGGCGGACCGCGCCCAGGGCACGCCCGCGAGCTGCCGCACCGTGTACGACGTCATGTCGATCACGAAGCAGTTCACCGCCGCCGCGATCCTCAAGCTGGAGGTGATGGGACGGCTGCGGGTGAGCGACCGGATCGGCCGCTTCCTGGGGCCGGTGCCCGCCGGCAAGCGCGACATCACGATCGACCAACTCCTCACCCACACCTCCGGCCTGGTGGAGGCACTCGGCGACGACTACAGCCCCATCACGCGCGACGAACTCGTACGCCAGGCACTGGCATCGAAACCGCGGTCGGCCCCGGGAAAGGAGTTCCACTACTCGAACACCGGGTACAGCCTGCTCGCCGCGATCGTCGAGAAGGCGTCCGGGGAGGAATACGAGCCGTTCCTGGCCCGGCATCTGTTCACTCCGGCCGGCATGAAGAGCACGGGATACGTCCTGCCCCGGTGGCCGCGGAAGCTGGTCGCGGTGGAGTACGACAGCCGGGGGCGCGGCCAGGGCAGGCCCATCGACCACCCCTGGGCCGCCGACGGGCCGTACTGGCACCTGCGGGGCAACGGCGGCATGCTCTCCACCGCCCTGGACATGTTCCGCTGGCACCGGGCTCTGTCGGGCGACGACGTACTGCCGGAGGCGGCCAGGCGGAAGCTGTTCGCGCCCCACGTACCGGTACCCGAGCTGGACGGCTCGTACGGATACGGCTGGGCCGTCCGCGAGGCCCCCGCCGGACGGACCGTCTGGCACAACGGCGGCAACGACTGGTCGCTCGCCTACCTCACGAGGTCGCTGCGCGACGGCGTCCTCGTCTACTGGGTCAGCAACCACGCCTACCAGGACGGCAAGTGGGACCTGGAGGACCAGGCGGAGGAACTGACGCAGGGCATCGCCGACCGCGTCCGCGCCGAGCAGGATCACTGACCCGCCGGCTCCTTGCAGAGCGGCACGCGAATCTTCGTTTCCAGCCCGTTCGAGTACGGTCGCGGACGAGGACATCCGCGCGGGGTCGCAGCGGCCATGGAACTCCCTTCTGACGTGAATATGCCTCCCGCCGTGTGTCCACGGGAGCCAAGCTGTCAACACGAGGAGCGGGGAACCTCATGTTGCGCATTCACTTCACCTCCGACGATCTGCGACGCATACGCCTGGCACACCAGCCGGAACCCATGTGGGAAGTGGTCTGCAGCCTCTGCCGCCTGCAGAGCCGTGAAGGTGAAGCCATTTTCGGGACGTGGCGCCGGGACGCGGTGACCCGACTGTCGCGGCCGGACTCCGGCCTCCTGCCCACGCTCCGGTCCCTCGTACCGCTGGAGCCCTGCATTCCGGACCTCCTCACCCCCGCCGACCCCGGGGGCGATCCGGAGGACGCGATCGACATGGTGCTGAGCACCTCACCGCGGCGGCTGCGGCACGCCCTCACGACGCTCAGCGGTGTCACGGCACTGCCCTCGTGGACGGTGGAGCCGGCCGACGGGAAGAGGATGCCGCTCCACCAGCTCGGACGGGCGCTGCACGGCTACTTCGACGCCACGCTGGCCCCGGTCTGGCAGGACCTGCGCGGGCAGGTCGACGCCGATGTGCGGGTGCGCGTACGGCAGTTGGTCGGCGGGGGCAGCGAGGCGCTGCTGCGCGGGTTGCCGACGGCGCGCTGGGAGCCCCCGGTCCTGCTCTTTCCCTGTCCGGCCGACCGTGACCTGTACCTCGCCGGGCGAGGGCTGCGGCTGGTGCCGTCCTTCTTCTGCTGGCGAAGAGTCCTGACGCTCGTGGACCAGGCGCTCACCCCGACCCTTGTCTACCCCGTGCGGCGCCGATCCGCCGGACTGCTGACCGCGACGGCCGACGACACGGGCGATCCGACGCTCTCGGCACTGCTCGGCCGGACGAGGGCTTCGATCCTGGAATCGCTCGCGGACGCCGTCGGCAGGTCGACGTCCGAACTGGCCGAGAGCGTCGGGGTCTCCGTGCCGACGTCGAGTCAGCAGATCTCCGTCCTGCGGGCCGCGGGCCTGATCGTCAGCCGGCGTGACGGAAGACGTGTCCTGCACAGCGCCACCCGGCTCGGCCGCGCACTCGTCGAGAATGGCGGGCGTCGGCACCCGGACACAGGCATCGTCCGAGCACGGTCAGGGCTCTGATCACTGGAATATCCGACCCCCCGGCAGCACCCCGGCACAGTATTTGGCTGTCGTCGAAACGTGTTGCCGCGGGGGTACGGCGTGGAAATCCTGGGCCGGCAGGAGCGTCAACGCCTGCGTACTTCCCGGAGTTCCCGATGAATTGAGGTGTTCGCTGATGTCCAGACGTTTAGCCGGCGTCCTGGTGGCGGTCGCGGCGCTGGCCGGATGCATATTTCCGGCTGCCGCGAGTGCACAGGACCGGCACGCGTGCACGCCCTCGGACTACGCAGAGGGAACCTGCCTGGCCTTCGCCGTGACGGGCGGCGAGAAACCCGAATCGGGGGCGGTCCGTGCCGCCGTCGAGCGCGGTGACGTCGCGCAGGCGCGCGGCTATGTGAAACAGCGCGCGAAGAAGCACCAGGACAGCCTGCAGACGGCACTCCGGGCGCTGGTGGCGCCCCCGGAAGAAGCCTCCGACGCCCGCATTCTCAACGACCCCGAGAACGACGGAATCGGCACGATCACCAGCAGATGGAACTGGCGTCTGGACCAGCCCGTCATCTTCGGCTACTGCGATCCGCAGGGCTGTACGCAGCGGGATGTCCTGGACGCGCACTACACCCTCAACATCTTCTTCTCCGGAGCGACAACCCTGGACGGGGAACTGTCGACCCGGGCGGGTACGACGGTCGACATCAACACCCACGACTGCACGCTGTACGCCGACCTGAGCTGGCAGATCGACCCCAATCTCGCGGACTGGCCCCGGTGCGACACGGCCTACCGGACCAGCCGCTACACGATCTACCCGGGGAATGTCACCCAGATGCGCAAGAACGAGTGGAACTACTTGGCGATCGGTCTGCGTTTCACTCCGACCGGCAGCGACGAGTCATTCCCCTTCAACTGGGAATCCCGGCGCTGGTACGTTGACGGTGGCGGAGCCCAGGAATTCAAGCAGTATTCGCCGTGACGCACACGTGACGCACACGTGACGGACACACCGGTGGGCGCGAACCGCGCAACGCACCCACCGGTGCTCTGCCTTCCTGCCACCGCAACCGCAGCTGCAGTGCAGTGCACTGCATCGGATGTCGAGAAAGGGCCGAGATGAATGACTCGACTCATTCCCTTCGGCAACGCCTGCATGTCCTGGACGGATTACTCCTGGCGATCGAACGCAGACATGAGCTGGTCGACCTCATGTCGGAGTGCGCGTCGACCGACATGGCCCTGCGCAGGATCACCGCACGCTTCGGCGTCACCGAACCCGCCGCGCGCGTGCTCCTGGACATGCAGTTCCGACGCCTCATGCCACACGAGGTGGACAAGCTGCGGCAGGAGGCGGCGCAGCTTCGCGCCACCCTCGATCCGTAGCGCGACCGGCCCTGCCGTCATGGTCGACGCCGGAGCGCCAGGACACACTGCTCAACAGGTGCGAAGCCCCGGAATGGGTTCGTAGTTGCCGCCGCCCGACACCTTGGTGGCGGGAAACCAGCCCCAGCCGTTGTCGGCGTCGGCGACGTCGCCCTGCGTCCAGAGCCACCAGTCGTTGCGGGCTTCACCGACCGGCGGATTCTCCACCCCCGCCATCTTCAGCTGGCAGGCGAACCAGTTCCGGCCGGCGTACAGGTAGCCGCTGTACACGTAGACGGGATAGCCGCCCCGCACCAGATTGCCGCCCTCGTAGGCGTTGCAGTAGGTGGTCGTGTACGTGGTGCCCCTGAAGTCCGTCACGGTGGGCCCTGCCCCGGAGCAGCCGGCCGACGGGGCAGCCGCGGCGGTGCCGCTCGCCCCCAGGCCGAGGCCCGCCGTGACGAGTACGGCCGCGGCGACGGCCCGTACGGCGCGTGCCGGGCCCGCACTCCCGCTGCGACCCTTCCTGCCTTCCCGTATGCGCAACCGGCGCATGGACACCCCTCTCTCCTGGCCGATCCGAGAAACCGGCACCCCGGTGAACGACCGCGGTAGCCGTGACGCGTCCGATGCACGTCCTGGTGACCGGCCCGTCCAAACTGCCGCCGACGCCAGGACACCGCCACACCTTTCCACCGTGCCCAAAAGGACCGGGCGGAGCGGGCGGGAGTGGCCGTCGGTTGGCCACGGGGTGCGAGCCGGGGGCCGGTACCGGATCTGCTGGAGTCCGCGTTCACGTTCACGGTGCTGCCCCCACCTCCCCTCTCAGAGCGTCTGCCAGATGCGGGCCAGTGCCGACGTGGTGAGTACCTCCTCGGGATGTCCTTGTCCGGCGAGGCGGCCGTCCTGGAGCAGGAGGCAGGCGTTCGCTCTGCGGGCGACCTCCAGGTCGTGGGTCGCCTGGACGACTGTCACCCCGTCGGCGACCAGCGCCGTCAGCAACTCCTCGATGCGCTCCCTCGCTTCCGGGTCGAGGCCCGAGGTCGGTTCGTCGAGGAGCAGCAGATCCGATTCCTGCGCCAACCCCTGGGCGATGAGGGCGCGTTGGCGTTGGCCACCCGACAGTTCTCCCAGTTGGCGTGCGGCGAGGTCGCCGACGCCGAGCCGGTCGAGCGCGGCGTCCACGACCGTACGGTCCCGGCCGTTGAGCCGGCGCCATGGCCCACGCCTGCCCCAGCACCCCATCTCCACGGTCTGCCGGACGGTGAGCGGCAGGCTGTCGCCGACGGCTCCACGCTGGGGCACGTACGCGGGCTGCCGTTCTCCGGTGCAGTGGAGTTCGCCGGATGTCGGATGGATCACACCGGCGAGAACACCGAGCAGGGTCGACTTGCCGCTGCCGTTCGGTCCGACGAGTGCCGTCATGGTCAACCTCGTTATCTCCCCGCTGAGTTGACTGAGGACGGGGTGTCCCGGATAGCCGGCGTACAGGTCGGCGAAGTGGACGCGCGCGGTCCGCGCCGGGCTCGTGGTGGGTGACTGGCGAGGTGTTTTGAACATGATTTTCATTGTAGTGTCCCCGGCATGGAATGGATGACGGCCCCGTTCGAGGTCACCTTCGTGCAGCGAGCCCTGTGGGGCGGAGTCCTGGTGTCCGCGATCTGTGCGCTGGCGGGCACCTGGGTGGTACTGCGAGGGATGGCCTTCCTCGGGGACGCCATGTCCCACGGTCTGCTGCCAGGGGTCGCGCTGTCCGCCCTGTTCGGTGGGAACCTGCTGGTCGGCGCGGTGGCCAGCGCCGCCGTCATGACGGCGGGGGTCACCGTGCTGGGGCGTACCCGAAGGCTGTCCCAGGACACCGGGATCGGTCTGCTGTTCGTCGGCATGCTCTCGCTCGGCGTGATCATCGTGTCGCGGTCCCAGTCCTTCGCGGTGGACCTGACCGGCTTCCTGTTCGGTGACGTCCTCGCCGTCAGACAGCAGGACCTCTTCCTTCTCGCGGCGGCGCTGTGCGTGGCGCTGCTCGTGTCGGTCCTCGGCCACCGCGCCTTCCTGGCCCTGGCCTTCGACGCACGCAAGGCGCAGACCCTCGGTCTGCGTCCGCGCCTGGCCCACGCCGTCCTGCTGAGCCTGCTCGGCCTTGCGATCGTCGCTTCCTTCCACATCGTGGGAACGCTGCTGGTCCTCGGCCTGCTCATCGCCCCGCCGGCCGCTGCCCTGCCGTGGGCCGGCAGTGTCCACGGGGTCATGGTCCGGGCGGGGCTCATCGGTGCCGCCGCCACCTTCGGAGGGCTGCTGCTGTCCTGGCACCTGGGCACCGCGGCGGGCGCCACCGTCTCGGGCCTCGCGGTGAGCCTGTTCTTCCTCTCTCACCTGGCGGCCGGCCTGCGCCACCGCGCCGCCCGTCCCTCCCCCGCTCCCGCCCTCCGAGCCCACTGAAAGAAAGCCTGAGCGATCGTCATGACCGTCCGCAGAAACGTCACTCCGTGGGCCTCGGCCGCACTGGTACTCACCGCTTTGCTCGCCACGAGTTGCGCACGGGAGAAGGGCAACGACGCACGGCCCGCGGCGAGTTCCTCCTCCCCCACAGCCCACGGTTACGTGGCGGGAGCGAAGGAGGCCGCCGAACAGCAGTCCCGCCTGATCCTCAACGACCCCGCCGACGGAGCCGGCCGGATCCTCGACCTCATCACCGGCAAGGTGCACAAGACGGACCGGGTCGAAGACGCGTACCGGCTCGGCACGGACGGGAGGTTCGGCTACCTCCACACCTCCGACGGCACGCACGTACTCGACAGCGGCGCCTGGACGGTGGACCACGGGGACCACGTCCATTACTACAGTGCGCCGGTACGGGACGTCGGAGAGTTCGCCGAGAGCCGCCGGGCGCAGGTGCGCAGCGATGTCGTCGTCACCGCGGTGACCGATACCGCCGGGAAGAGTGTCCTGTACGACCGCGGCAAGCTGGAGAAGGGCGAGATGGCGTCCTCCCGGACGCTGGCGGGCACCTACACCGGCGCCGTCGTGCCGTACGGGGAACGCCTTCTGGCCTTCGCCGACGAGGGCGGCACCTCGCAGCTCGTCGTACTCGACCGCAAGGGCAGCCGCGTGGCCACCCCGGACGCGGACTGCGAGGAGCCCCGGGGCGACGCCGTCACCCGACGCGGTGTCGTCCTGGGCTGTGCCGACGGCGCCCTGCTCGTCAGCGCGAAGAACGGCGCCTTCACCGCCGAGAAGATCCCCTACAGCGGTGAGGTGCCCGCGAAGGAACGGGCCGCCTCCTTCCGTCAGCGGCCCGGCAGCGACACCCTCACCGCCCCGGCCGGGAAGGACGCCGTGTGGGTTCTCGACGTGACCGAACGGACCTGGACCCGCGTGGACACCGGGCCCGTCCTCGCCGCCACCACCGCCGGCGAGGGCTCGCCGCTGCTCGTCCTGGAGACCGACGGCTCGCTGCACGGCTACGACATCGCCACCGGCAAGCACATCGCGCGCACCGAGCCACTCCTGACCGAAAAGACGCGGTCCGGCACCGACGCCGGCGCGCCCGTGATCGAGATCGACCGCAGCCGCGCCTACGTCAACGATGCTCGCGGCAAGAAGGTGTACGAGATCGACTACAACGACGAACTGCGCGTGGCACGCTCCTTCGACCTGGACATCGAGCCGGTCCTGATGGCGGAGACCGGCCGATGAAGTGGACCGCGACGAAGCGACGGGTACGGGTTCGCGTGGCGCGGCTGCGCAGCCTGAGCGTGGGCCTGCTCGCACTGATGACCGTTGCCGCCGCCTCCGGCTGTACGGCCGGTACGGACCGGCCCGCCATCGTGGTCACCACCAACATCCTCGGCGATGTCACGCGGGAGATCGTGGGCGACGAGGCCGACGTGACCGTTCTGATGAAGCCCAACGCCGACCCGCACTCCTTCGGTCTGTCGGCGGTACAGGCCGCCGAGCTGGAACGGGCCGACCTGGTCGTCCACAACGGCCTGGGACTCGAGGCGAACGTCCTGCGCCATGTGGACGCCGCCCGCGAGTCCGGCGTCGCCACCTTCGCGGCCGGGGAAGCGGCCGACCCGCTCACCTTCCACCCGGCCGGCGACGGTGGCCCCGTGGACGGGGAAGGGCAGCCCGACCCGCACTTCTGGACCGACCCGGACCGGATACGCAAGGTCGTCCGTCTGATGGCAGACCAGGTGATCGAGCACGTCGACGGCGTGGACGAGTCCGTCATACGCGCCCGGGCCGACCGTTACGGCGAAGAACTCACGGACCTGACCACCTGGATGGAGAAGTCCTTCGACCGCATCCCCGACGGCGGGCGGGCCCTGGTGACCAACCATCACGTCTTCGGCTACCTCGCCGACCGCTTCGACTTCCGGGTGATCGGCGCGGTGATCCCCAGCGGCACCACGCTGGCCTCCCCCAGCTCCTCCGACCTGCGCTCGCTCACCGTGGCGATGCGGAAGGCGGGCGTACGCACCGTGTTCGCGGACTCCTCGCAGCCCACCCGGCTCGCCGAGGTCCTGCGCACGGAACTGGGCGGACGGGTCCAGGTCGTGGAGCTGTACTCGGAGTCGCTGACCGCGAAGGGCGAGGGCGCCGACACCTACGTACGGATGATGCGCTCCAACACCACCGCCATGACCGACGGCCTGACCTGAGCCCTGCCCGTCGGCCGACTCCACGTTTCACCATCCGCGCCACCACAGCACGCCGGACACCGGCCGACGCGGCCGGAACCGTCCTGCGCCACTGCCGCCACCGCGCGGCGAGAAAGGGAAACAACACCGATGAACAAGTCGATACGCACCAGGGCCCTCACGGGCACAGCACTCGCCCTGGCGGTGTCCACGGTTCTGAGTGCCTGCGGAGGAGAGGACAAAGCGTCCTCCGACGCCGGCGCCAAGGCCGAGGGCACGCCGGGCGCGCAGGCCGCGACCGCGGTGAAGGAGCCGCTGGTGGCCACCTTCGACGGTGGTCTGTACATCCTGGACGGCGAAAGCCTCGCACTGCGCAAGACCATCGAGCTGCCCGGCTTCAACCGGGTCAACCCCGCCGGCGACGAGGACCACGTCGTCGTTTCCACCGACACCGGCTTCCGCGTGCTCGACGCCACCGGGCAGGCTCTCACCGACATCGAATACAAGGGTGCCAAGCCCGGCCACGTCGTGCGCCACGCGGGCAGAACAGCGCTCTTCACCGACGGCACCGGAGAGGTCAACGTCTTCGACCCCGCCGATCTGAGCAGCGGGAAGAAGCCGCGGGGACGCACCTACGCCTCCGCCGAGGCACACCACGGTGTCGCCATCGAACTGTCCAACGGCGAACTCCTCAGCACCCTGGGCACCGAGGAGAAGCGGACCGGTGCACTGGTCCTGGACAAGGACGACAAGGAAATCACGCGCTACGAGAAATGCCCTGGTGTGCACGGTGAGGCCGCCGCGAAGAACGAAGCCGTCGGCGTCGGGTGCGAGGACGGGATACTCATCTACAAGGACGGCGAGTTCACCAAGATCGAGGCTCCCGACCACTACGGCCGTATCGGCAACCAGGCCGGCAGCGACGTCTCCCCGGTCCTCCTCGGCGACTACAAGACCGACGCGGAGGCCGAGTTGGAGCGGCCTACACGTATCTCCCTGATCGACACCGAGAAGAAGAAGCTGCGCCTGGTCGACCTGGGCACCAGCTACTCCTTCCGCTCCCTGGCCCGCGGACCGGAGGGTGAGGCCCTCGTGCTCGGCACGGACGGCGCGGTCCACGTGCTCGACCCGGCGAGCGGGAAGACCGAGAAGAAGATCCCGGTCGTCGGCAAGTGGCAGGAACCGCTGGACTGGCAGCAGCCCCGGCCCACCCTGTTCGTCCGGGGCGGCACGGCCTACGTCTCCGATCCGAACGAGAAGGCGTTGCACGCCATCGACCTGGAGACGGGTAAGGAGATCACCTCCGTCACGCTGCCCCGGAGCACCAACGAACTGTCGGGCGTCGTCGCCGGACACTGACCGCGGACGCGCACAGCGCCGACTGTCCCCGCGTCCGGCGGGACGCGGGGACAGCGGGGACAGCGGGGACAGCGGGGACAGCCCCAGGGTCAGTCCTCTGGACATTCGCGGGCGAATTTTGACACGGTGAGGCCGCCGGCCCCGTAATCGAACGTGCGGCCGATACCTGCTGGGGGTCCAGCCATGTCATCCGCCCGCCTCGAACCGGACGCTGCCGCCTTCTACGCCGCGCAGAGCGACTTCTCCGACCCCAACGACCTCGCCCCGCTCTATGCCGATCTTCCGAAGGATCCGGCCCAACTCGCCTGTGTGGCACGCGATCTGATGATCCATCGGCTGGAGGGCGAACTGTTCGGCCATGTCATCCCACAGGACCGCCTGCACCACGATGCCGAGACGCGCTACCTCGACGACATCCTGCGGATCATCGTCGACCGGGACGCCGGACCGCTGACGCGACGGCGTGCTGTCCTGGACCGCTTCGTCGGCGTCTGCCGCGACTTCGCCCTGCTGCACTGCTCGTTCCTGCGCCACGCGGGCGTCTCCTCGCGCCTGCGGTCCGGCTTCGCCGACTACTTCCGCCCGGACGGATTCCACGTCGACCATGTGGTGACCGAGTACTGGGACAGCGAGCGGGGCTGGCTGCTCGCCGATGCCGAACTGGCCGATCCGATGGTCACCGGCACATGGAAGGTGGACTTCGACCCGATGGACGTGCCGCGCGACCGCTTCCTGGTCGCGGGCAAGGCCTGGCAGGCCATCCGGGCGGGCGAGGCGGACCCGAAGACCTTCGGGCTGCACCCACCGCAGGAAGGGCCGATGCACGGGGAGTTCTTCGTCGCGGGCAACGTCCGGCTCGACCTCGCGGCGCTGAACAAGGTCGAGACGCTGCTCTGGGACATCTGGGGCACGGAACCGGACAGCGACGAGAAGATGACGGACACGGTCCGTGAACTCCACGACCAGGCCGCACGGGTGGCCTCCGACGACGTCCCCTTCGATGCGGCGCGGAAGCTCTTCACGCAGAACGACGGGCTGCGGACACCGAGGACCGTGCTGTCCCTGGCACCCTTCAACGGCCCGAGCGAAGTCACCCTCAGATGAACCGCCCCTCCTGCTGACCGGCACATCGGGCAGCGGGTCGTTCGTGCATCACCCCCGTAACAAAGTGATCCACTTCCTTGTGTGGAAAGTGTCCGGGCCCGTGGAGTGGGCTGATGCACTTTTCGACACCAGGCGGTCCCTTCCTCCGTCATCTGCGCGTCTGGCACGCCGTGGCGGCCTCCCTCGTGGTGGTGGCTGTGGTAGTGGCTGTGGTGGTGTTCCTCGTCCTGCGCCCGTCCGACGGTGTGCGCTCGGTGGCCAACAGCCCCTGCCGGCCCACCGCCTCGGCGCGCGAGGACACGCCCGCGCCCCCCGACCTCGACGGGGACGGCTTCGCCGATCTGGTGCACGAGATGTCCCGGTCGCTGAAGGTCGACGTGGTCGTCGTGCCCGGCTCCGAGCACGGTCCGGACCGCGACCGCACGACCGTCCTCACCCAGAACGACCTCGGTGTGCCGGACGACATCCAGGTGGGCGACGACGGGTGGCAGCCCACGGTCGCGGACCTGGACGAGGACGGCCACGCCGACCTCGTGGTCAGCGGCGCAGCCCGGATCGTGTGGGGAGGCCCCGGGGGCCCGCGGGCCGGCGGGCCGCACGGGCGCGTCCCGCTGCCGGGCGACGGGTACCACACCGCGCCGATCGCCGGCGACTTCGACGGGGACGGCCACACCGACCTCGCGGTCTACCGGGACTGGAGTGAGGATCGGGCGGTGGTCGTGCTGCACGGACCGTTCAAGCGCTCCGGTGCCCCCGCCGGCACGGCGGAGATCACCGGCCCGGTCAGCGAGGGCGCGTCACCCGTGCTGGCCGCCGGGGACGCGAACGACGACCGAGCCACCGATCTCGCGCTCTACGACTCCCCCTATGACCCGCCCCTGCTGTTCACCGGCGGTGCCCGTACCGGCACCGGCCTGAGCGAGAAGCCGGAGCGGCTGCCGGTGGGCGAGAACGTCGTCTTCGGCGACTTCGACGGCGACGGACGACAGGACATCGCCGTCGGACGGAGCTTCGTCGACGGCGACGACGAGATCGACACGCCGCACCGGCGCGGCCAGGTCACCGTCCGCTACGGGAAGGAGCCGGGGAAGTGGATCACCATGGAGGGCGGTGACTTCAAGGAGGGCTTCGGCGCCGGGCTCGCCGCCGCCGACTTCGACGGCGACGGCTGCGACGACCTGGCCGTACAGCTCACCAGGAAGAAGGAGGCGGGGGACGCGCGGATCGAGGTGCTGCGGGGCGGCTCCGAGCACGGGCTCGGGTCGAAGCCCTGGCGCGCCACCGAGCGGTCCGTGCCGGGTGACGACGGTCCCGTCGACGCCTCGCTCTTCGCCGTCCACGACTGGGACGCCGACGGCCGCGCGGAACTGGCCCTCTTCGGCGGCGACACCTGGTGGATCACCGACGGCACGCACCACGACGAGACGTCCTTCCCGCTCAACCCCGACAAGCCCCTGGGCGGGCGCTAGGCCTGCAAAAATCCTGGGCGCCTGTGTCGATCCGACCTCGTCCCGTTCGACGTACCGGTGCAGGACGCACCGCAGCACGAGGACGCGCGATGCGACAGGACCTGATGAGGGAAGACATGAAACAGCTCTTGCGGGTGCAGAACTTCACCGTCTCCAGCGACGGCATCGCCGCCGGCGAGGACCAGACCCTGGAGCGACCCTTCGGCCACCACATCGCTCCGAGAGAACTCATGGCCTGGGCCGTCGCCACGGCACACTGGCCCAACCGCACCGATCCCGGAGGAGGCCGCGGCCTGGACGACTACTTCACCCGGGACTTCACCCACAACATCGGCGCCGAGATCATGGGCCGCAACAAGTTCGGGCCCCAACGCGGCCCCTGGCACGACCACCAGTGGCGCGGCTGGTGGGGCGACGAGCCCCCCTTCCACACACCGGTGTTCGTCCTGACCCACCACACACGTCCGTCCTTCACGCTCTCCGACACCACGTTCCATTTCGTGGGCGGCGACCCCGCCGACGTTCTCGCGCGGGCACGGGAGGCCGCGCAGGGCAAGGACGTCCGGCTCGGCGGCGGTGTGAGCACGATCCGGGAGTTCCTCGACGCCGACCTCGTCGACACCCTGCACGTGGTCGTCACGCCGGTGAAACTCGGATCCGGGCTACGCCTGTGGGACTCCCCCGACGAGTTGATGGACCGTTTCCACCTGGAAGTGGTGCCGAGCCCGAGCGGCGTCACCCACCACCTCTTCTGGCGCAAGTGACCGCGCGAACGACCCGGAGAGGCGCTTTGTGCGCACCGGTTCAACTGACGGTGTGTGAAGGGGAATCGCGGGCAATCGTAGGGTTGCCGGCGCCCTGATGGCTTGAGGACCTTTCACCTCTTCTGCATCACGTCGAATCGAGCCGCGATGCCCGGTGAGACACGTCGCAAGGCAGAGCACGACCGCAGAGCATGACCCGGGTACGCGTATGGGGAAGCCCTCGGATCGTGCGGTGATGCCGCGAAGTGTCTCGCCGGGCCGACCGGTTCCCGCTATCCGTTGACGAGTGCCCTCGGCGATCTGCTCGGCGTACTGCCTGCCGCAGAGGCCCGGTACCCGAGCCTGACGCCGCGACACGGCACCGTACGCAAGCCGGGTGCGGCACCTTGCGACCGTACGCGATCCGGGTGCGGCACCTCGCGGTCCCAGGTCCGGTGGGTCAGCGTCTCGGCCCCGCCACCGCGTAGGCCGCGGTGCCGACGACCGTGAGGACCAGGGCCGTCCAGGTGCCCGCGGCCGTGCCGGGTGGCAGCAGCATCCAGGTCGCCACCTCCATCGGCGTACTCGTCGGGGGCGGCGCGAAGAAGGCGAACGAGAGCCAGGCGAACGGCAGCGTCCACGCGTACTGGCCCCCCGCGAGCGCCGCGCCCAGGGCGACCAGCCCCATCAGACCCGCACTGTCGCGGGCCACGAAGGCGGCGGTGGCCATGTTCTCGCCCACAGTCCGAACGGCCAGCAGCATCGCGGCGACGACCGCTCCCGCCACCAGCACGTGCGCCGCTCTGCGGGGTACCCAGCGGATCGCGGCCGTCCGGTCCAGCGCGGCGTCCTGCCCGCTGAGCCCGACCGAGAACGCCATCGCCCCGGCGGCGAGGACGAGCACGGACGGCCCCGGCTCGATGGGCCCGCCGCCCCCGCCCCCTCCTCCGTCCCGGACGAGTACCGCCACCGTGACCGCGCTGACGGCCACCGCGGCGAGCGATGCGGGGATCCGGCGCGAGCGGGCGTACAGCGTGAGCCATCGCATCGGGATCACCGGGAAGCACCACCCTTCAGCGCGGCGAGCGGGTCGCCCTCGCAGGACAACGCGGCGGTCCGCATCGCGCTGATCCGGGCGAGTTGTTCGTCCTGCGGCAGCGCCTTGAGGTCCTGCCACACCGGGCGGGCCGCGGCGCTCTGCTCGGCGGCGGAGTACCCGGTGCCCGCGAGCGGTTCGAGGTCCCCGGTCACCCAGGCGACCGCGACGCTCTGTGCCGAGGGGTCGGCCGCCGTACCGTTCCAGCCGGTGGGGACGCACATCGGCACCATGGCCTGCGCGATCAGGGCCCGGGTCAGTTCCTTGCCCTTCACCCCGCTGATCATGGCGTCGTCGAATTCGAACAGCACGCTGTCGCGGGACCACCGCGGGGTGGAGCCCCAGGGCAGGACGGTGGCGTTCTCCCGGACCGAGACCGGCGCGCGGTTACCCAGGGCGGTGTGCAGGAGGCGCAGCGCCTCCTTGCCGGGACCCACGAGACCGTCGAGCCGTGCCCGCTGCGTGGTCGTCACGCACACCGGACCGTCGCACACAGGCTCCGCCGCGGCCTTGTCGACGACGTACATCCGGGCCGGGTCGGAGGGCAGTACGAGCAGAGCGGCCACCCCGCCCGCCAGGAGGGGCGCCAGAGCGATCAGCCGGGCCGCCCGCGTCGAGGCGATCAGCAGGACGAAGCCGGTCGCGGCCATGCCCAGCAGCCAGACCGTCTGTCCCAGGTGCACGGACGCGGAGAGGGTGAGGAGTGCGTCGCGCACCTCCTCCACCGTCGGTGACAGCAGTGAGACCTGGTTCGGCTCGGTGAGCGGGATCCCGCTCGACGTGAGGGTCTCCGTCCGGCCCAGGGAGGCGTGCATCAGGACCGTGAAGACGAAGGCGGTCATGGCCAGCGCGGGCGGGGTGAGCGCGGACGGCAGGGCCCGCCCGGCCCCCATGCCCAGCGTGGCCCCCGCGACGAGGAAGAGTGCTCCCACCAGTGAGATGGGCAGCCAACCGGCGTGCGTGTAGGCGGTGTTGCCCCACACCTGGACCGCGCCCACGAGGACGAGGAGCGCGAAGGCCGTGGTCAGCGTGAGCGCCGTGATGCCCGTCAGTACGGCGGCCCGGTGCCGGGCGGGCCGTGGCGTGCTCGTCAGCAGTTCGTACATCTTCGAGCGGTGGTCGCGCAGCCCCTGGAGTGCTCCGAGTCCCACGACCAGCGGCCACAGGTAGAAGAGCAGGGAGCGGGTCCACATGGCCATGGGGGTCCACTGGGCCGTCCACGCCGTGGTGTCCCGCCACCATGCGGCGTCCAGCAGGTACAGGAACGCCAGTGCCGGAACCAGGACCACGGCGCCGGCCCATGGGGCGACGGAGCGTCTCAGCTCGGTGCGCAGGACACGGAGGTTCAGCAACTCGTTCACCAGCGGTCCCTGTCCTGGCCGGGCTTCTGCAGCAGCGCCGAGTAGCCGCGCTCCCAGGGGCTGTCGCCCACGTGCTCGGGGCCGCCGGCCGCCGCCAGGCCGTCCGGGGTGCCCTGGAAGACGAGCCGGCCCTCGGCGAAGAGGACCACGTCGGTGCAGGCGGTGGCGACGTCCTCCACCAGGTGGGTCGAGACGAGGACACAGGTGTCCGTGCCCAGTTCCTGCAGCAGTTCGCGGAAGCGCAGCCGCTGCGCGGGGTCCAGGCCGACCGTCGGCTCGTCGAGGAGCAGGACCGCCGGGTCGTTCACGATGGCCTGGGCGATGCCGACGCGCCGCACCATGCCGCCCGACAGGGACTTCATCCTGTCGTCGGCGCGGTCCGCGAGGCCCACCCGCTCCACGGCGCGCTGCACCGCGGCGGGGATGTCCGCCTTCGGCACCTCCTTGAGCCATGCCATGTATTCGACGAACTCGCGCACCGTGAAGCGCTTGTAGTAGCCGAACTCCTGGGGCAGGTAGCCGATCCGGCGGCGCAGCGCACGGTGCTCGCCCCGGCCGCCGACGGGCTCGCCGAACATCTCCAGGGTGCCCTCGGTGGGGCGCAGCACGGTGGCCAGCGTCCGGATGAGGGTGGTCTTGCCCGCCCCGTTGGGGCCGAGCAGGCCGTGTACGCCGGTGCCGAGGCGCAGGTCGAGGCCGTCGACGGCCATCCGGTTCCTGCCGACCCTGACCTTCAGCCCGGTGGCCTGGATCTCCCAGGCGTAGGCCGTCGGCGCGAGATCGGCCGCGTTGACCGCGGACGTCATGTGGTGTTCCTCTCGGTTGGTTCTTTCGTTGTTCATGGCTGCTTGCCGGTTGCGCAGGGCTGCTCGCCGGCTGTTCAGGGCTGCTTGCCGGCTCTTCGGGGCTGCCTGCCCGTCGTCCGGCGATGCCCTTCCGTCGCTCATCAACGGGTTTCCAGCACGGAGTACGCGCTTCTGCGGGCGATGACGACCGCGATGCCGAGGGCCAGGGCCAGCCCCCACGCCGGCAGTCCGTCCGGCCGCAGGACGAAGGCCGTCCTGTTGGTGGCCACGGTCGGTGCCATGACCAGGGCGGCCCACACGGCGGCCAGCACGACGGCGGCGCGAGTCACGCCGACGACTCCGCCGAGCGCCAGCGTCGCCGCGGTGAAGGCCAGGCAGGGCAGCAGCCACTGGGCCACCATCACCCCGGTCGCCCATCCGCACACGAGCAGCACGGGGACGACCACGCCCAGCACGGACACGGTGCGCCGCAGCACCAGTTGGAGCCCGGCCCTGGGCGCCGAGACGGTCAGCTCGTACGCCGGATCCAGCCCGCGGGCCCAGGACGCCGCGACGCCGAGCACGGGCAGGAGCGGTGCGAACAGCAGCACCATCGACACCTCGCCCGTGCCGGTGCCGACCACGTCGAGCAGCAGGGCCAGCAGTGTCACGGCGACGACCATGGCCAGCCACGGCACCATCGCGGGTGTCATCCACCGCGAGAGCCGTGACAGCCACACCTGCCTGAACCGTCCGCGCCGCATCGTGGCGGTGACCGCCAGCCGCGGCTCCAGGCCGGACCACACGGAGTCGACCAGCGACACCACGGCGGGCGCCTCGGCGGCGACCACGGCGGACAGTCGGTCACGGCATGTCCGGCACGTCTCCAAGTGGGCCTCCACGGCCCACAGTTCGTCGGCCGCGAGGTCCGGGCCGCCACGCGCGTACCCCTCGATGATCCGCCCCGACGCGTGTTCCCCACTCATACCAGCGCCCTCCGCATCGCGGTCCGGGCCCGGCGGGCACGGGTCTTGACCGTGCCCTCGGGCAGCCCGAGCAGGACCGCGGTCTCCCGGACGGACAGTCCGTCGAGCACCATGGCCTGCAGTACTTGTCTCAACTCCGGGGCGAGGTGGCGCAGCGCGTCCCCGACCTCGCCCCCGACGGTCGCCGCGAGCGCCTCCTCCTCGGCGGCGGGCGCCTCGACCGGTACGGCGGCGGCCGGCGGGGGTTCCGCGTGGTGGGCCCGGCGCCGGAACGCGTCGACCAGGCGGCGCGCCGCGATCGTCCACAGCCAGCCGGTGGCCGTTCCTCCGACCGCGGCCCCGGCGAACGCGCCCGCCGCTCGCCACACCGCAAGGTAGGTCTCCTGCATGACCTCCGCGACGATCTGCTCGTCGACGCAACGGCGGCGCAGGCGCACCGCCAGCCACGGCGACGTACGCCGGTACAACTCCTCGAATGCGGCACGGTCGCCCTTCGCCACGAGGCGGACGAGACGCTCCTCGTCCACCTCGTGCAGCGGTGCCCTGGCTGATCTCACACCTGCTAGACGCCCGGTCCTCGCGTCAGGTTTTCCCTTTGCCGTGATCCATGTCACACCACAGGGCCCCTCGCCTCCGCTTTCCCGACCCGGACGGTCGGCACGCCGTCACGGGGTGCCGCTCGGCGGTGTCGCGGCGCCCCGGTCCGAGGGCGGGGTGAGGGGCGGAAGCGTCGGGTCGTGGCGCAGCGCGTCGAGGACGACGCGGACGGCGGCGCGGGTGGGGGTACCGCGGCGGACGGCGGCGGTGATGGTGCGGGTGACCGGGGTGGCGAGTTCGCGTGTGGTCACGTCATAGCGGCTGTGGGCGACGGCGAGGGCCGGGAGGAGGGTGATCGACAGTCCGGCCTCGACGTGCTGCAGCGCCATCATGTAGTTGCTGAAACGGCACACGACCCGTGGCTCGAAGCGGGCCTGACGGCACAGCCGCCGGGCGAGGTTGGCCATGTACGACTGCGGCATGTCGAAGGCCCAGGCCTCGTGCGCGAAGGCGGCCAGGTCCGCGGGTCCCCGTCCGGCGGGATGGTCGGGAGGCAGCACCAGCAGCACCGGGTCCTCGGCGAGCGGCACCAGGTCCAGGTCGGGGCCCAGCGGGAGTTCGTCGAAGTCGGTCGTGGTGATGATGATGTCCGCGTCCGCCATGCGCAGGGCGGGCATGCTCGCGTGCGGTTCCAGTTCGAGGATCTCCACGTCCAGGTGGGGGTGGGCGGTCGCGAGCCGCGTCACCGCCGGGACGGCCAGCGTGTGGATGGCACTCTGGAACACTCCCAGCCGGACCAGCCCCGACGGCTCCTCGCCGAAGCCGCGCAACTCGCTCTCGACACTGTCCATGTGGTCGAGGATCGCCCGGGCCCGCTGGGCGAGGATCAGCCCGGCGGACGTCAGCCGTACCCGCCGTCCCGTGCGTTCCAGCAGTTCGGTGCCGGTCTCGGCCTCCAGGACGGCGAGTTGCTGGGAGACGCTCGACGGGCTGAGATGCCCGGCCTGCGCCACCGCGCGCACCGTGCCGAGTGTGTCCAGCTGGCTGAGCAGCCTCAGCCTCCACGGGTTCATCACCCGGGCGATTCTTGTACGGTTCTTCCGCACAGGAAAGCCGACATCGTGTGATGGACGCGAACCTCGACCCGTCCCTACCGTCGACGTCATGGCAGACGACACGACCGGCACGGACCGCGACGCACAGTTCTGGCACGACGCACGGCGCCATCTGCTGCGCTACGGCGTCGCCTTCACCCCCGAGATCATCGAGCGCGCGAGCGGCAGCTTCGTGCACACCGCCGACGGCCGCCGGATCCTCGACTTCACCTCCGGGCAGATGAGCGCGATCCTGGGGCACAGTCATCCACGCATCGTGGAGTGCGTCCAGCGGCAGATCGCCGATCTCGACCACCTCTTCAGCGGCATGCTCAGCCGACCCGTCGTCGACCTCGCGCGACGGCTGGCCGGCACGCTGCCCGACCCGCTCGACAAGGTCCTGCTGCTCACCACGGGCGCGGAGTCGAACGAGGCCGCGGTACGGATGGCGAAACTCGTCACCGGCCGCCACGAGATCGTGTCGTTCGCCCGGTCCTGGCACGGCATGACCCAGGCCGCCGCGTCGGCGACGTACAGCGCGGGACGCAAGGGCTACGGACCCGGGGCGCCGGGCAACTTCGCCATCCCCGTCCCCCACTCCCATCACCCCGACATCACGCACACCGACGGAACCCTCGACTGGCAGCGCCAGCTGGATCTCGCCTTCGACCTCATCGACGCCCAGTCCACCGGCAGTCTGGCGGCGTGCCTGGTCGAGCCGATCCTCAGCTCCGGCGGGGTGATCGAGCCGCCCGCCGGTTACTTCGCCGCGCTGCGCCGCAAGTGCCGGGAGCGCGGGATGCTGCTGATCCTCGACGAGGCGCAGACCGGCCTGTGCCGCACGGGCACCTGGTACGCCTTCGAACGCGACGGGGTCGTCCCCGACCTCCTCACCCTGTCCAAGACACTCGGCGCGGGGCTGCCGCTCGCCGCGGTGATCACCAGCGCGGAGATCGAGGAGCGGGCACACGAACGCGGCTTCCTGTTCTTCACCACCCATGTCTCCGACCCGCTCGTCGCGGCGGTCGGCAACACGGTCCTCGACGTCCTGGAAACCGACCGCCTCGACGAACAGGCCCGCAGCCGCGGGGAGTTCCTGCGCAAGGGACTCGACGAACTGGCCGCCCGCCACCCGGTGATCGGCGACGTACGCGGCAGGGGCCTGCTCCTCGGCGTCGAGTTCACCACGGACGACCCCGACACCTCGGCCGGGGACGCCCTGGGCGCCCGTGTCACCGGCCGCTGCCTCGAACTGGGCCTGCACATGAACATCGTGCAGCTCCCGGGCATGGGCGGCACCCTGCGCATCGCCCCGCCCCTGACCGCCACCGAGGAGGAACTGACCCTCGGCCTGGAGATCCTGGACCGGGCCGTCACGGAGGCGGCCCGCACGGCGTCGTGATCGGCGCGCCGGGCGGTGGTCGGACGCGGGGCCGGGTCGTTACGATGACGGTGGTGGGGTCGGCTCCGGGACGCGTGTCCGGCGACGGTCGCGGCCCTGTCGGGCGGTCGGCCCGGACTCGTCACAGCTTCCTTCGCGGTACGGCCGCACACGGTAGGCGGACGCAAGGCAACGTACCCCACGCCCAGTTGGAGCTGTCCATGCGCATCGACCGTTCGAAGCTGTCGCTCGACCAGCCCGTGTCCTGGCTCGATCCGAACCGCGGGACCCATGAGGAGGCGGCCGAGTGGCTGCGGTACGGCCCCGTGGTGCCGGTGGCGTTGCCGGACGACGTCCGTGCCTGGGCGGCCATGTCTGCCGAGGCCGCCCAGGCGGTACTGGACGCGCACCCCGATCTCTCCAGCGATCCACGGCACTGGGGGGCGTACACACGCGGGGAGATACCCGCCGGATGGCCGCTGCTCAACCTGATCGTCGGGGAGTCGATGCTCAACGCCGACGGGACGGACCATCGCAGGCTGCGCCGCCTGGTGAGTCACGCTTTCACTCCCCGGCGTATCGAGGCGTTCGCACCTCGGATCCACGAGATCACCCGTGCGTTGCTGAACGGTCTGGAGTCCGAGGAGCCCGGGGCGGTGACCGACCTCAAGGAGGGGTTCGCCTATCCGCTCCCGCTGCTGATCATCTGCGAGCTGTTCGGTCTCACCGACCCCGGGCAACAGCGCCGATTACGCAGCCACTTCGGGACGATGCTGAGTGTCGAGGTGAGCGGCGCCGAGCGGCAGAAGGCGGCGCTCGGGCAGCGCGAGGTGCTGGCACAGCTGGTCGCCGAGCGGCGCGCGGCCCCGCTCGGTGATCTGACCAGCGCGCTCATCGAGGCATTGGACGACGAGGACGGCAGGCTGACGGAGAAGGAACTGATCGACACCCTGGAGATCATCCTGCTGGCCGGCCACGAGACGACGGTCAACTCGCTGACCAGCACCGTCCACGCCCTGCTCACCCATCCCGACCAGCTCACCGCGCTTCTCGGCGGCGAACTGGACTGGCCGGCCGCCGTGGAGGCGGGCCTGCACTGGAACTCCCCGCTCCGCAACCTCTTCATGCGGTACGCGCTGCGGGACACCGTCCTGCACGGAGTGACCGTACGCCGCGGCGAGCCGATCATCGTCGGTCTGGCCGCCGCCAACCGCGAACAGCGCGGAACGGTCCCGGCCCGCTTCGACATCCGCGACTCGCGCCACTACGACCGCCAGCTCGCCTTCGGCGCGGGCCCGCACTACTGCCTCGGCGCACCCCTGGCCCGCCTGGAGAGCGCGATCGGGCTCTCCCAGCTCTTCGCCCGGTTCCCCGCCATGCGGCTGGCCGTGCCCGAGTCGGACCTCATACCCGTGATCTCCACGGCGATCAACGGCGTCACCGCCCTCCCCGTCGTCCTGCGACCGACCGCCACCTGAGGACTCGTCAAGGGGCCTCACGCGCAGCCGAGTTCACCGGAGGGACGCTCGCGCACAACCCTTCGTCCACTTCACGAGTCACAGCCCCGGAAGCCCCATCCTCTTGTTTTCCCCTCTGCCTCCGGGAGTTGCCCCGTGCGTGTACGCACCCTGGCCGCCACCGCCGCCGTCGCGGCACTCGCCGCCGCCGGTCTGACCCTGCCGCTCGCCGGGAGCGCCGCGGCGGCGACGACTCCGCGGTTCGACTTCAACGGCGACGGATACGCGGACATCGCGGTCGGCATGCCCGACGCCACGGTGAACGGCAAGGCCAAGGCCGGTTACATCAGCATGATCTACGGAGGCGCGGAGAGCCCTTACCAGTCCACCGGCGTCATCAGCCAGGCCGAGGCCGGCATACCCGGGACGCCCGAGGCGGGCGACCGATTCGGCTCCTCCCTGGCACCCGTCGACATGAACGGCGACGGCGTCTTCGAGCTCGTCGTCGGCGCGAGCGGCGAGTCACTCACCTCCGACCAGCTCAAGGACGAGGGCACCATCACCGTCCTGGAGAGCTTGCAGTGGCACCCCAAGGGCACCACCGTGGCCAGGGGCACGTCCGAGTACAGCAGCATCGGCCGCACGATCGCCACGGGTGACTACGACGGCGACGGCGACACCGACCTCGCGTTCGGCGAGAACGGTGAGGAGCACGGCGCGCTCCGGTTCCGCCCCGGCCCCCTCACCGCCGACCCGGTGACCCCCAGCACCCTGCGCCGCTACAGCATGGGCGGCACCACCCGCGCCCTGGCCACCGGGGACTTCGACGGCGACGGGCGCGACGACCTCGCCGCCACCTGGCGGGGCACCGAGGACTCCAGCACCTTCATCACGCGCTGGGACGAGGAGGCCGCACCGGCGCAGTGGTACGCCGACGCCGACCGCGGCAGTGTGCTCGCCGCCGCCGACTTCGACAGGGACGGCACGGACGACCTCGCGGTCGGCCTCGTACAGCCCAACCCCGAGTCGGAGAGCACACATTGCGAGGACCGGCTCGGCGGCGCTGTGCTCCTGCTCAAGGGCTCGAAGAGCGCCGGCTTCGGCGCCGGGTACGAGTGCATCACCCAGTCGAACCCGGAGGTCGGCGGTGCCGCCGAGGAGGGTGACGACTTCGGCGCCGCGCTGTCCGCCGGCGATCTGAACGGCGACAGCCGTCCGGAACTGGTGGTCGGCGTGCCCGGCGAGGACGTGGGGACCGTGCGGGACGCGGGCGGATACGTCACGTTGAACGGCACGGAACACGGCCTCTACGGAGGGCTGGCCCGCAGCCAGAGCACCCCGAACATGCCCGGCACGGCCGAGGCCGGCGACCGCTTCGGCGCCCAGGTGGCCGTCGGCGACTACAACCTCGACGGGCTGTGGGACACGGCGGTGAGCGCGCCCGGGGAGAACGCCGGTGAGCCC
This sequence comes from Streptomyces ortus, assembly GCF_026341275.1. NCBI lineage: Bacteria > Bacillati > Actinomycetota > Actinomycetes > Kitasatosporales > Streptomycetaceae > Streptomyces > Streptomyces ortus. The sequence continues at coordinate 8,261,626 of NZ_JAIFZO010000002.1, read as the reverse complement.
AGGTCCGGTGGTGTCTGGTTCGCGCCGAGCAGCACGCAGGAGACGTACCCGCAGGGCAAGTCACTGACTCCCTACGGCTTCGCGCTGCCCTACGGGGCCATCAAGTACGGAGAGGTACTGGGACTCTAGACAGCCGCGTACCTTCCCGCCGCGCGTGTACTGAGGCGGCCCCGTCCGGCGGGGAGGTGAAACGGGGCCGCCCACGAGAGCGCCGTGAGCTCTCCGGCCATGCGGCGCTCCAGGAGGCCGCCAGAGGTCCGGCGACGCCCTCCACCAGCGACTATCCCATCGCCCGGCATGCCCATGGCATATTCCAGCCATTTCCCGGAGCGTGCCGTACCGCCCCGTACGGCTGTGATCCGCTCACCCGGCCGCCCCGCTGCCGCGGCCGGTCGACCTGCGACCGGGTGAGCGGGGGGATCTCCACACGGGTGCCGCGCCCCTCGCGGTTGAGAAGGCCTGTGAGATAGGGGGCGATGTTCTCCCGCCGTACCGCGCGGTAGGCCTGCTCGATGCGTTCCAGATGCCGCGGCTCGGGGCATCGGGGAGTGCGCCGTCCGTGGAACGGGGGCGGGGCTGTACCGTTCCCATGGGTGACGTCCCGTCTGTTTCCGACCGTCCGAGGCTCCGTGCGACGACTCATTGCCCGCCTCTGGCGGCTCCTGCGCCCCTTCCAGACCCGCATCGCGTGGGCTCTGAACGCCAAGTTCGTGGTCGGCGTGATCGGTGTCGTGCGCGACGACGAGGGCCGGGTCCTGCTGCTCCGGCACCGCATGTGGCCGCCGAACCGCCAATGGGGCCTGCCGAGCGGTTTCGCGCACAAGGGCGAGGACTTCCGGCACACCGTGGTTCGCGAGGTCGAGGAGGAGACCGGTCTCGATGTGGAAGTCGGCCGCCTGGTCATGCTGAACAGCGGCTTCCGCACCCGCATGGAAGTGGCCTACGAGGCACGACTCCTCGGCGGTGAACTGCGCCTCGACCCCTTCGAGATCCTGGAAGCCCGCTGGTGCCGCCCCGATGACCTTCCTCAGGGCATACAACCCGTGTGTCTGCCCCTGATACGCGGCGAGACGACCGCCTGAGAGCGTCGTGGGCCCCCGGCACGGACGCCGATGTACTCCTCCGCCGCGCCGCAGTCACCCCGCTCTGCGGATGCGCGTACGAGTGACCTGCGTGAGCCTGAAGTCATGACAGATCCGCGCGTGCCCTCACAGGAAACGCCCCCGGCAGAGGGTTCGATCGCCGAGGCACACGAGGAACGCGCGGACGGAGGGATGTGGGAACACCCCGGTGTCTGGGTCTGGCTGATCGTCCTCGGTGCCGTGATCGTCGCCGCCTTCTTCATTGCCCGCATCTTCGCTCTCTGACGTCTTCGCGGGTCATACCCCCAGCGGGGTAGCGGAGCGAACGACGGAGTCGTACGTACGGGCGCCGATCCACCGGCCTGTCAGGACGTCGTCCGGGCCTCCCGGCTCCCCGGAGAACAGCGGGGTGGCGGGGCGGGAGGCTTCGCGGCCACGGGCCAGGGTGATGTGCGGCTTCCAGGTCCCGGGGGCATGGATCGGATTCAGCCGAGGTGAGCGGCCTGACTGGGCAGACCGGCGTCCGAAAGGACGCGCCACACATCGCGTACGGTCCGGTCGGTCGCCATGTCGGGCAGGAGCTCGACAGTCTGCATAGGGCCAGCGTACGACGGGGCCATGGGCCATGGGCCGTACGTGGGTGTCGCCGGCGTCGTGCGATCAGCCACTCGGGAAGATCGCGACGCGGGCCTCGCCGGCCAGGTCGGCGACGGTGGGTGAGATGCCGGCAATCCTGCGAAGGAGTTCCAGGTCGTTGAGGACAGTCTCGGGATCGTCTTCGAACGCCTCTACGTCGTCGATGCCCATCTCCGGAAACACCTTGGTGATCGCGTCGGGATGTGTGCCCTCGACCTCGCAGAGGCTGGACAGGTGCATGGAGGCCAACTCCACACCGTCGCGGCTGACGCTGAAGTGCTCGGTGCTGAGGCTGCGGAAGGCCGAGACGGCGAACGTGCCCACGGACAGGTCGGGCCGGTGGACGCCTTCGTTGCCGATGTCCTCGACCAACAGGGCGTGCGGGCCGAGGGCGAAAGCCGCGACGACGTGGGTCTTGTGGTGGTCGACTTCCTCGAAGGCGGCGCGATTCAGGAGCTGGTACCAGGTGGAGGTGCTGATGTCGTCGTCCGCCGCGCCGAACCGGCGCAGCGCTTCGTGCGGTGTGACGTTCTGGATCAGAGTCACGCAGTAGTGCTCGCCCATGCCGAGGTAGTCCATCCAAGGTTCCGGCACGTCGGAGGGCTCATATGTGGGCTCGGTGTCGACGGGCCGGTAACCGCTCGGAAAGAAGCCCTCGTGTTGCACCCACACGACTGCATCCTGCTCGTCCACGAGTACGGGCACCCATGTGGACCACCCGCCGAGGTTGAGGAAGCGCCAGGTGAGTTCGGTCCCCGGCAGTTCGAGGGCACGAGCCTCGTCCGCGGACAGGCCTGTCGATCCGGCGCCGCGGTCACGGCGGCAGTCGAGCCCTCCGTCAGGACGTCGGACGACGGTGCGGTTGCCGTTGTCCGACAACAGGAAGCGTCCGTCGGTGATCGCCGACACCGGCGCCCTGTCTCCCAAGGACTCGGACAGGCCGTACTCGCCCCGCATGCGGAACCTCCCCTGGAACACTGCGACTTGGCGCACACTGTAGTGGTCCGGCGGCCGTGCCGAACGGCCACCCAGGAGGGTACGCGGCAACGTCGGCCTCAGGTCGCGCGGATCGTGCGGATCGGGCGGATCGGACGGTTCACGTGACGGCATGTGACGGCATGTGCTGCTTATCGCGGGGAAGGCGGCTGAGCACACCTACAACATGTGCCGGTCACGGTCAGCGGAAAGCGAGGCCCGCGGATGGCTCACTACGGTCAGCCCGCCCACCCCTATCCCGGACAGCACGGGAATCCCGAGTCGAGGACCGGCAACGGTCTGGCGATCGCGGCATTGGTACTGGGCATCACAGCCTGCGTGTTCTTCTGGACAGTCTTCGGGGGCATCGTTCTGGGCCTGGTGGGGCTGGTACTGGGAATCATCGGAGCCCGGCGCGCCCGCGGCGGACGGGCTCCGCACCGGGGCATGGCGATCGTGGGCGCGGTCCTGAGCGCTCTCGCGGTCATCGCGTCCTCCGTCATCGTCGCGATCGGCGTCTCCTTCCTCACGTCGGACTCGTTCAAGGACTACAACGACTGCGTCCAGCACGCGGACAGCAAGTCCGACCGCGATCAGTGCGCCAAGGACTTCGAACACGACGTCAACGACAACTGACTCCTCCGGGACTCGCCCCACCGGCCCGTACGAGCCGAGCAGAGGGGTCGGGCCGACGCCGCCGATCACGCGCAAGAAGACGTTCGGCGGCGCCGGTCCGGTCGCGCGGCGAGCCAGACTTGGTGGATGAAGACCAATGCCCCGTGGTCGCTGGCGGTTGCCTGGGACTGGATGGAGGAATGCGCGCGGTCCGCGGACAGCGCGGTGCCCGGCGCACAGGACGTGAACGAGTTGGCGGAGGCGGTCGGCCTGGCCACCCGTGAGTACAGCATGCTGGTGGAGACGGGCGTTCCGCTGCGGGCCCTCCCGGGGTAGTCGAGGCCACCGCAGGACCGGATGTCCCGCACGGGCCCCCGACGCGTTCGCCTGCCTCGCCAAGTCGACTCGGGCACGCGGCACCGACTCGCCGTCGGAGGTCCCAGCCCGCTCCCCCTCGCCGCCGGTAGCGGCGACGCGCACGCCGAACCGCGTCACCGACAGGCGGTCGAGGCGCTCGGCCGTAATCGTCCGCGTATGAAGGCGGTCCGCGCCCGCCTCGTCCACGGTGCGTGGCTGAGCCGAAGCGGACGCCGCGAGGGTGCCCGGGTCCACCTGTGCATCGCTCATGAGCCGTAGCTGTTCGCGTCGAGGGACGTGTGGGGCTTCGTGCACCGGGCCGCCCGTGAGCTGACGGCGGGTTCAACGGCATCTCAGGGCCCTTTTCGACAAGGTCGGTGTCGCCTTCCACAGTCAGCCGGGAACGGGCGGGGTCGTCGAGTCGTCGGCCCCTGCCCGGCACGGAGTGGCCGGTTCTCGTGCGTGAAGCCTCGCGGCCCTCCACTACGCTGCACATCCAAAGAACGGACAGAACGTAAGGAAGATCACAAGACGGACATGCGGTGGGTCGATTCGGGGAGGGGCCATGAGGGTCTACGAGGCCATCGTCAAAGGGCTGGAAGGGATCGGGGTGAAGACCGCCTTCGGCGGTGCCGGGGAGAGCGTGGCCGACCTGATGCTGGCCCTGGAGGAGTCGCGGGGGATCCGGACGGTCATCGCCCGTAACGAGCAGGCCGCGTCCTTCATGGCCTGCGGCGAGGCCATGTACACGGATCGGCTGGGCTTCTGCTTCGCGACGGCGGGCCCGGGCGCGTTCAACCTGATATCCGGGCTGAGCGTGGCGATGACCGACTCCTATCCGGTGCTCGCCGTCTCGGGCTACGCGCGGATGGAGTGGGAGGGGTGGGGAGCGCTCAACGAGACCTCCGGCGTGCACCGCACTCCCGACTCCCGGACCATGTTCGCGGCCACGACCAAGAAGTCGTTCCTGATCTCCGACCCGTCCGACACCTGCGACCTCCTGGAGGAGGCCGTCAACACCGCCCTGCGGGGACGGCCAGGACCGGTGCACCTCCATGTGGCCAGCGACCTGAACGAACGCGGCACCGAGGTGAAGAACTTCCGGTCCCTGCGCCTCGACGTGGCCCGCGTACTGCCCGACCCCGCCCGGGTGGAGGAGATCGCCTCGGTGCTGGCGGACAAGCTCCGACAGCACAGGCGGATCGTGCTGCTCGCCGGCTACGGCGCGGTACGCAGCGGAGCCGGGCCGGAGATCAGGCGGCTGATCGAGCGGTTCCAGATCCCCCTGGTCACCACGCTCGACGGCAAGGGCATCGTGTCGGAAGCGCATCCGCTCGCCGTGGGTGTCTTCGCCGACAGCGGTCACTCCAGCGCCTGGAAGGCCTTTCGTGAGGCCGATGTCGTCCTGGCCGTCGGGAACTCCTTCAACCAGCACGCCACCTTCGACTTCCGCGGCGACCTCTTCGAGGACAAGCTGCTCATCCATGTGAACATCGACGGGGGTGAGTTCGAGAAGAGGTACCGGGCCGACCATACCCTGCTGTCCGACGCCCGCCCGGCGGTGGCGGCGCTCGTCGACGCCCTGGAACGGCGGGTCAGCGAGGTGCCGCGGGCCGAGGTCGACGGCCAGGACTACGAGGCCCGGCGTATCGTCCGGCTGCCCGGGAAGCTCCATCCCGGGCAGCTCGCCCAGGCGATCGGCCGGATGCTGCCGCCGCAGGGGATCCTCCTGGGCGACGCGGGCGCCCACACGGCCTGGCTCGGCTACTACGTGGAGCTGGAGGACGGGCAGCACTTCCGCAAGGCCGGTTCCTTCGGGCCGATGGCCGGAGCCGTCAACAGTGCCATCGGCGTACAGCTCGCACACCCGGGACGTACCGTCGTCGTCGGTTGTGGTGACGGCTGCTACGCGATGAGCGGTTTCGAGCTGATGACCGCCGTCGAGCACGAGATCCCCGTCATCTGGGTCATCTTCAACGACGAGGAATTCAAGCTGATCAAGCTCTACCAGCTGTCCCAGCACGGGGAGTCCGCGCTCACCGGGTTCCGCAACCCCGACTACGCGGCCTACGCGCGCGCGTGCGGTGCGGACGGCCACCGGGTGGAGACGCTCGACGAGTTCGAGGACGCCTTCCGCAGGGCGCTGAGCTCCGGTCGGCCCACGCTCATCGACGCCCACATCACCCGGTGGGCCGTGCCGCACTACAGCCCCTCACCCGACGGCGTGATCGCCGGTCTCGTGGAGGCCGCGGAAGAGCGCTACCGGGAGGACTGAGAAGAACCGAACCAGAAGGGGGAGCCATGTCCGACGCGGATCTGGTTCTGGAAGGCGGCGGGGTACGCGGTCTGGGCACCGCGGGTGCGGTGATCCGGCTGCTGGAGGAGGGATACACCTTCCAGCGCCTGGCCGGCACCTCGGTGGGTGCCATCGCCGCGGCCTTCGTGGCGGCCGGCATGGGCGCCGAAGAGCTGCGCGAAGTCATGGAGGAGCTGGAACTGAGCCTGATACCCGACCGCGACCGGCTCGGAAGGTGGCCCATGCCGGGCGTTCCGATGCTGAGCGAGGGCCTTTCACTGCTTCGCAGGCACGGGGCGTACCAGGGTGCGTGGATCCATGGCTGGATAAGGGACGTACTCGCCAGGAAGAAGGTCACCACCTTCGCCGACCTGCGACGCCAGGACAGCGGTGACTCCGCGGGGCTGGCCGAGGACCAGAAGTACAAGCTGGTGGTGATGGCCACCGACGTGACGCGCGGCCGGCTGCTGCGGCTCCCCTGGGACTACCACCTGTACGGCCGCAGGCCGGAGGACCAGTCGGTGGCCGACGCCGTACGGATGTCGCTGTCGATTCCCTTCTACTTCCAGCCGTGCACCCTCACCCACTGCGGGACCGGCCAGGATTCGGTGATCGTCGACGGCGGGGTGCTGTCCAACTTCCCCGTCGAGGTCTTCGACCGCACCGACGGGGAGAAGAGCCGCTGGCGGACGATCGGGGTACGCGTCCTGCCCGATCTGCCCGCGGGCGCGGCCCAGTTGTTCCCGCTCACGGCCCTGAAGCTGTTCCCGTTGCTGCAACTGCTCCAGGAGGTCATGACGACCGCCGTCGTGGGCAACGACCAGAGCCATCTGGAGCGCTCCGAGGTACGGGAGCGGACCATCGCCGTCGACCTGCCGGACGTCGGTGTCACCAACTTCGGCCTGTCGCTGCCCGAGCGGCAGGAGGCCGTCCACCGCGGCTGGCAGGCGGCCGACGCCTATGTGCGGCGGTGCCCCACCGACCCTCGTTGACTGCCGGATCGACGGTCGGGTCGGCGGAGAGCTCACCGATGAGTTTCCGTGCGCGGGACGGTCCACATCGGCATGGACAAGACGCCCTCGCACCCGATGACTGACATCGCCCGCCGCATGTACGAGCTCCTGGAGCCGATCTGCCTGGTCACCTTCTTCGCCGACGAGTGCAACGAGGAGCTGGCCGCACTCGGTCACCGCACCTACTGGGACGGCTACTTCGCCAGCCGCGCCGCACCGCTGGGCCGCGTGCCGGCCCACGTCGTGCACGCGGCCTTCTACAACTTCGCCGACGGGGAAGCCGCGCGGCACATCCCCAGCGCCTGGGCGACGATCCCGCCCGAGGCCTCCGTCGCCGCCCGGGAGCGGGGCAGCGCGGCCTCCCTGCGGCGCATCCTCGGCGAGCAGCTGAGCGCCTCCCCGGGCCTGGTGCGCGCCGCGGACCTGACCACCAAGGCCGCCACGAGCGCCCCCGTCGAAGGGCGGGTGATGTACGCCGGTATGCGCACCCTTGAGGTACCCGGCGACCCCGTCGCCCGGCTGTGGCATTCCGCGACGATGCTGCGCGAGCACCGGGGCGACGGGCACATCGCCGCGCTCGTGGGCGCGCGCATCGGGGGGACGGAGGCCCATGTGCTCTCCGCTCTGGAACAGGGCATCCACCCTCCGGAGTCCTTCGGACGCATCCATCACCTGCCGAAGGAGCGCCTGGCCGCGGTCATGGACGGATTGCGCGAACGGGGACTCATCGACGTCGACGGCCACTTCACCGACACCGGCCGCGCGACCAGACAACGTGTCGAAGCCCTCACCGACGAACTCGCCGCCTCGCCCTACGAGGCCCTGTCCCCCGCCGAACTCGACGAACTGATCACCGAGCTCGAACCCATCACCGCGACCCTGCTGGCCACAGGCTCGCAGTGACCCGCGGCACTACGCGCCGTCGTTGCCGTCCTTGCCCTCACGCAGGGCGTCGATCATGCTTCGCAGACTCCGGAACGCGGCTGACTGTTCGGTCTGCGTCATGCCTGCCAGCATCCTGACCTCGACGGACCGGACCGCCGCGGTCGCCTTCTCCAAGCTGCGTCGGCCGCGGGGCGTGAGCCGCGTGGGAAGAGCCTTTCCGACGGGGGCCGCCGCGGGCCTGGTCACATAGCCCTCTCGTTCCAGGTTCTGGAGCAGCACGTTCATCGACTGCCGTGTCACGAACGCGCCCCGCGCGAGCTCGGAGTTCGACAGGCCCGGCCGTTGGGCCAGCAGCTCAAGGCAGGAGTAGTGCGTCACGCTCATCCCGAGTGGCCGCAGCACCTCCTCCATGGCCGCGCGCAGGACACTCGACGCCTCTTTCAGCAGGTAGCCCAGAGACGTCTCCAGGTCGACACCGTCTTGTTTCATGTCAGGATTCTGACATACAGTGGCCTGTGTCAGAAACCTGACACGTCTGTCACCGCAGAAGGAGCAGCATCATGCCCGCCACCGGTCCCGACTTCATCTCGCTCCAGGCACGCGACCTCGCCGCCTCGCAGGCGTTCTACGAGCGGTATCTCGGTCTCGTCCGCTCACCCGCCGGTCCCCCGCACGCCGTCGTCTTCGAGACGAAGCCGATCGCGTTCGCACTCCGCGACGTCGTTCCCGGCACCGACCTCGCATCCGTCGCCCAGCCCGGCATCGGTGCCGCGATCTGGCTCCACGCCACCGACGTCCAGGCCATCCACGATGCGTTGGCCGCCGACGGCCACACCATCGTCTCCGCGCCGGTCGACGGACCCTTCGGCCGAACCTTCACCTTCGCCGACCCCGACGGCTACCAGGTCACCCTCCACGACCGCGTCTGACCGGCCGGCCGGTCAGACGGCCGCACCGCACCCCACCACTCCCCCGGCCGACCGCGGCACACCACGTCACACCGCCAGCAGGCGCAGGGTGTTGCGCCGCTGGAGTGACTGCCACCGGCGACAGGTCTCGTAACGGGCAGGAATCAGCGCATCCGTTAACAGGCCCGCGACAGAAGCACTGGTGTGCAGGTGACCGAGAGTGAAGGGGAGTTGTGCATGCTGGGACTCCGGCCCACCGCGGCGGCATCGGCCGCGCCCGTCGACAGTCCGCCCACGGCCCTGGCGGCCGTGGGCGCCGTCGAGGCGGAGCTCGGGCATGTACTCGACAGCAAGATGCGCGGGGCCTTCGATGTGGACGAGGTCTTCGCACAGGACGTGGCCGGCCGGGTGACCTCGTTCGTCCGCCGGGGCGGCAAACGGCTGCGCTCGGCGTTCGCGTGGTGCGGCTGGCGGGCAGCGGGCGGCTCGGGCGACCCCACCGCGCTCCTGCGGACCGCGGCGGCCCTCGAACTCGTACAGGCGTGCGCTCTCATACACGACGACGTCATGGACGGGTCGCCGCTCCGCCGGGGCGCGCCGGCCGTCCATGTGGAACTGGCCCGTATGCACCGGTCCGCGCGGATGACCGGCTCACCGGAGGCGTTCTCGACCTCCGTCGCGATACTCGCCGGTGACCTCGCCCTGGTCTGGGCGGACGACGTGCTGACCGAGACGGCGCTCGGTTCGCCGCACGGCGCGCGGCTGTTCCACGAGTGGCAGGCGATGCGTACGGAGATGGTCGCCGGCCAGTACCGCGACATCCACGCGCAGGCTTCAGGATCGTCCGGCGTCGACGAGGCCGTGAGCATCGCCACGCTCAAGAGCGCGCTGTACACGGTCGAGCGGCCCCTGGCGCTGGGCGCGTCCCTGGCCGGTGGCGACGACCACACCCTGAGCGCCCTCCGTTCGGCCGGGCGCTGCGCCGGGCTGGCCTTCCAGCTGCGGGACGACCTCCTCGGCACATACGGCAACCCGGACATGACCGGCAAACCGGCCGACGACGATCTGCGGAGCCGCAAACTCACCTATCTCCTCGCGGTCGGCCTGTGGCTCGCCGACGTCGCCGACGACGAGGAGGCGGCCGACGCACTCGGCCCCGGCGCCCACCTCCGGTCGGACGACGCGGTGGACCGGATGCGAGCGGCGCTGGAGCGGACCGGAGCGAGGGACGTCGTGGAGTCCAAGATCTCGGAGCTGGCGGCGACGAGCGTGCGGCACTTCGCGGGAGCCACGTCCGATCCCGGCGTGCGGCGGGAGTTCACCACCTTGGTCGAGCGCGCTTCGGGCGTCGTCCTGGGACACACCGGGGAGGCGGCATGAGGACGGTGGCGGGGCCGACGGACCACGTCGTCGTGGTGGGCGCCGGGCTGTCCGGCCTCGCGTGTGCGCTGCACCTGCTGGGCTCCGGCCGCCGGGTGACCGTCGTCGAACGGGACGCCGGCCCGGGCGGCCGGGCCGGTCACGTCCGCATGGGCGGCTTCGAGGTGGACACCGGCCCCACCGTGCTGACCATGCCGCAGCTGGCCGACGAGGCCTTCGCCGCCGTCGGTGACAGCCTCGCCCGGCACGTCGAACTGACGCCCCTGCACCCGGCCTACCGGGCGTCCTTCGCGGACGGGACCTCGCTCGACGTGCACACGGACGGCGAGGCCATGGAGACGGAGGTGCGGCGGTTCGCGGGCCCTGCCGAGGCGGCCGGTTACCGCGAACTGCGGGACTGGCTGGAGCGGCTGTACCGGGCGCAGATGCGGCGCTTCATCGACACCAACTTCGACTCCCCGTTCCAGCTCCTCCACCCGGACCTGGCCCGGCTGGCCGCGCTGGGCGGCTTCGGACGGCTGGACCGCCGTATCGGCCGCTTCCTCTCCGACCCCCGGCTGCGCCGTATCTTCTCCTTCCAGGCCCTGTACGCCGGAGTGGCTCCGGCCAGGGCCCTCGCGGCGTACGCGGTGATCGCGTACATGGACACCGTGGCCGGCGTCTGGTTCCCGAAGAACGGCGTCAACGCGCTGCCCCGGGGCATGGCGGACGCGGCGGCCGGGGCGGGCGCCGACTTCCGCTGGTCGACCGAGGTGACCTCGCTCGAACGGAGCGGCGGCCGGGTGCGTGCCGTCCATGTCGCCTCGGGCGAGCGCATCCCGTGCGACGCGGTGGTCCTGACCTGCGAGCTGTCCACGGCGCACCGGCTCGTCGGGCGGGCCCCCCGCCGCGCGGTGGGGCTGCGGCACTCCCCCTCGGCGGTGGTGCTGCACGCGGGCACCGACCGCACCTGGCCCGGCCTCGCCCACCACACCCTCTCGTTCGGCGCGGCCTGGGAGGGCACCTTCGAGGAGCTGACCCGGTCGGGGAAGCTGATGAGCGACCCGTCCTTGCTGATCACCCGGCCGACGACACACGACCCCGGCCTCGCCCCGCCGGGCAAGCACCTCCACTACGTGCTGGCCCCGTGCCCGAACACCGACCTCGGCCCCTCCGCCGAGGCCTGGCGGGATCTCGGCCCCCGTTACCGGGACAGTCTGGTCGCCGAGCTGGAACGCCGGGGCCTGCACGGATTCGGCGACAGCGTGCAGGAGGAGCTGCTGGTGACGCCGCTGGACTGGGCGGCCCAGGGGCATGCGGCGGGCAGCCCGTTCTCGGTGTCCCACACCTTCGCCCAGACAGGACCGTTCCGCCCCCGCAATCTGGTACGCGGTCTGGAGAACGTCGTGCTGGCCGGCTGCGGCACCACACCGGGCGTCGGAGTGCCGACGGTGCTCATCAGCGGAAAGCTCGCCGCCGCACGCGTCACGGGCGGCGACTCGAGAGGCGTCACAGGCGGCGCCCGAGGCCGTGGCCGCCGTATCCGTCCCGTACCGCGCGCGGCCCCCGCCGCCGCGGTCCCCACCGAGGAAGGCGCTCATGACCCGTCGTGAGCTGGACGCCGCAGACATCACCGATCCCGCCCTGCGCGCGGCCTACACCCACTGCCGGCAGCTCAACGCCCGCCACGGCCGGACCTACTTCCTGGCCACCCGCCTGCTCCCGGTGGAACGCCGCTCCGCGGTCCACGCGTTGTACGGTTTCGCCCGCTGGGCGGACGACATCGTGGACGACCTCGAACGGCACCGGACCCCCGACGAGCGCGACCGGCTGCTGCGGCGGCTGGAGAGCGACCTCGCGCACGGGCTGCGTACCGGCGGCGGGGACGAGCCGGTGGTCAGGGCCGTGGCAGACACCTCGAGCCGGTACGCCATCGAGCACACGCTGTTCGCCGACTTCCTGGCGTCGATGCGCAGCGACCTGCACATCACCGACTATCCGACCTACGCCGACCTGCGCGCCTACATGCACGGCTCGGCCGCGGTGATCGGACTGCAGATGCTGCCCGTGCTCGGTACGGTCACCGCTCGCGAGGAGGCGGCCCCGCACGCCGCCGACCTGGGGGTGGCCTTCCAGCTCACCAACTTCCTGCGCGACGTCGGTGAGGACCTGGACCGGGGCCGGGTCTACCTGCCCATGGACCTGCTCGTGGCCCACGGCGTGGACCGCCCGCTCCTGGAGTGGAGCCGCCGCACCGGTCGCCCCGACGCGAGGATCCGCGCGGCGTTCGTCGCCGCCGAGGCCATGACCAGGGAGGTCTACCGGGCTGCGGAGCCGGGCATCGCCATGCTCGACCCGCGGACGCGGCCCTGCATCCGCACCGCGTTCACCCTCTACGGCGGCATCCTCGACGCGATCGCGGACCAGGACTACGCGGTGCTGCACCGCCGCGCGGTCGTCTCCCGCGGGCGCCGGGCGGCGACGGCTGCCGCGGGGATCGCCGGCATCACGAGAGCGCGATGGGGCGCTCGCACCTCCCGACGGACAGCGCGGGCGGACGTCAGGCCCCTGCGGCGGAAAGGTCCCGTGCGATGAGTGACCGAGCGAACCGGCCCGGTTGGACGCCACCGTTGCGGCGGCGGCGCCGGTCGAACTGGGCGGCACAGCCCCCGACGTGGCAGGAAGCACGCCCGGCGGTCATCTCCGACGCGCTCAAACGGGCCTCCTCCCGGCCGTCCGGGAACTGGTTCGTCGTGGGTGCCTCGCGGGACGTGCGCGCCGGTGGCCGCCCCTGCGGCCGGACGGTCGGCGGCGTCGAAGTCGTGCTGTGGCGGTCGGAGACGGGCGAACTGAGGGCCGGCCCGGGCGCCTGCCCGCACCTCGGCGCCCCGCTGCGCGACAGCCGGGTCGTGTGCGGCACGCTGGTGTGCCATTGGCACGGGCTGGCCCTGGACGGAGGGTCGTTCGCCGGCTGGGATCCGTTCCCCGCGTACGACGACGGTGTACTGGTGTGGGTCCGGCTGGACTCGGTCGGCGGCGAGGATCCCACCGAGCGGCCCGTGGTGCCGGAGCGGCCGGCGGCGGGCAGTGGTGTGGACGCCGTCTTCACGGCCGTCGGCCGGTGCGAGCCGCAGGACGTGGTCGCCAACCGGCTGGACCCGTGGCACGGTTCGTGGTTCCACCCCTACTCGTTCGTCGATCTGACGGTGACCCGTCCGCCGCTGGGCGAGGAGGACGACGCGTTCGTCGTCGACGTCTCCTTCCGGCTGACCGACCGTCTGGTGGTGCCGGTGCGGGCGGAGTTCACGGCTCCCGGACCGCGTACCGTCGTGATGCGGATCACCGAGGGTGAGGGCACCACGTCCGTGGTCGAGACCCATGCCACGCCGCTGACCGCCGAGGGCGAGGACCGGCCGCGGACCGCCGTGGTCGAAGCGGTCGTGGCCGCCTCGGACCGGCGGGGTTTCGCCGTGGCACGGGCCGCCGCGCCCGCTCTCCGCCCGTTGATGCGCCGGACGGCCGGCCGGTTGTGGCGCGACGACCTGGCCTACGCGGAGCGGCGCTGGTCGTTGCGCAGCACGGGCCGGTTCCCGGGCTGAGCGGGGAGGTGCTCGGCGCGGGCGGGGCTCAGCGGCCCCCTACCGCGCCGAGTGCTCTCAGTACGGGCGAACGGCCCGCCCGGGGCACCGTCCACAGGACCTGGCCCCGGACTCCCCAGCCGGCCAGCAGCGCGTTGGCCGCCAGGAAGCCGGTCGTCGCGGCGCGTTCCATGAGGGCCACGGGCAGGTCGCAGCGGATCGCGTCACCGGCGAGCGTGACCTGCGGGTGCGCGGTGGTGACGGTGGGCCGCCGGGTGTAGGAGCCGACCGGGAAGAGCGGGCAGTCGGCGCGCCATTCGTGCCGGGCGTCCAGGATCCGCGCCCCGCGGGTCTCCGGATACACCTCGTGCAGGCGGTCGACGAGGCGGTCCTGTACGGCTTCGGGGCGCGCGCCGTCGGGAACGGCGTAGGCGTGCAGTTCCACCACCGCGCCGCCGACGCGGGCCGACCACCGGGCGGCCTCTTCCTCGTAGCGGTCCAGGACGCTGATGTTGTCGAGGCCGTCGTAGCCGCTGGTGCCGAGGAACGCGGCACGGTCGGCGCGGACCGGGCGGTCCAGCCAGAGCCGGGAGACGAGGAACCGGGGTGCGGTGCGCAGGCCGGCGATGTCGTCGCGCCAGGCGGCGGTGCCAAGACCGGGTGACGCCGCGACAAGGCTTCGCAGGGCACCGACGTCGAGGGCGAGGACGGTCGCGTCGTGACGGTCCTCGGCGCCGTCCGTCCGCACGTCCACTCCCCCGTCGTCGCGCGGGTGGACGGCGCGCACCGGTGTGCCGGTGCGGACCCGCGTCCCGAGGCGCTGGAGGTAGGCGCCGAGGGGGTCCCACAGCGCCTGGGGAAAGGGAGCGGTCGGTACGTCGAAGAGCAGGCCCTCGGACGAACCGAGGAAGTAGATGTGGAACATCAGCAGCAGTTCCGCCGCGGACAGTTCACGGGGGTCGGCGAAGAAGCTGCGGGAGAACACCTCGAACGCCAGGTGGTGCGCGGCCTCGGGGAAGCGGACACGTTCGAGGAAGTGGGTCGCGCTGATCGAGTCGAAGCGCTCGTAGACCTCGGGTACGCGGACGTCGAGGAGGGGCAGTGCGGCTCTGGGGTCCATCGCGGCGAGGTCGCGCCAGCCGAACGTGGGGCTCAGGGCGACGAACCCGAGGGCGCTGAACGGCGGGGTGCGCGGTACGCGGGCGAAGCTGTCGGTCAGTCCGCCGCTGTGCCGCAGCGGGTAGTCGGGCACCTGCCGGAGGCGTTCGAGGTGGGGATCCGTTCGCCGCAGCAGGCCGCGGAGGTTGTAGTACTGGCGGAAGAACGCGTGGAAGCCCCGGCTCATGGTCGCCTCGCCGCCGTCGGCCAGCCGGGTGGGCCAGCCGGCGAGCCGGCCGCCGAGCGACTCCTCCCCTTCGTAGAGGGTCACTCGGGCACCTCGTTCGGCCAGGAGGGTGGCCGCGGCGAGGCCCGCGATCCCGCCACCGATCACGGCCACACGCGGGGTGTCCGCGGAGGGGAACCGTGTCAGGCCGGGCGCAGGCAGTACGACCTCGGCCTTGCGGTCCCGGCCCCGCCGGACGGCACGTCGCGGGCCGTTCACCGTGCGTTCTCCGCCGTGGCGGCCGAGCCCTCGCGGGCCAGGAAGGTGTGCACGATCCCGGTCTGCCAGCCGGCCACGGGCAGGGCGCGTACGGCCGAGAACCCGGCGCTCCGCAGCCGGTCGCCGAAGGCGGGAACCGTGTCGAAGTCGAGGACGCTGCGCCACAGGTGGCGGTACAGGTCGCGGTCGCCGCTGAACGTGCCCGCAGGGATGATCACGCCGCGGCAGACAGCGGTCCACAGGGCCCGGTGGGCGGCGGAACCGCTGAGGCTGTACTCGTGGACGGCGAGCCGGCCGCCCGGCCGCAGCAGGGTCCGAACGGTCTTGAGGACGCCGTCCGGGTCGGTGACGTTGCGCAGGAGATAGGCGGCGAACACCGCGTCGTAGGGCCCCTCGTCCGCGGCGGCCAGCGCTTCGGCCGTCATGTGCTGGAAGCGCACGCGGGCGGGCCAGGGTTTGGACTGCGCGCGGGTCAGCATGCCGGACGACGCGTCGACCGCCGTGATACGGGCAGCGGGCGCGGCCTTGAGCAGCGCCCGGGTGGAGGCTCCCGTTCCGCATCCCAGGTCGAGAATGTGCAGACCGGCGCCGCCCCGGGGCAGCCGCAGCCGTCGCGCCGAACGCAGCAGATCGGTGCGGTATCCGGGGTTGAGGGCCGTGAGCCGGTCGTAGGAGTGCGAGGCGTGGTCGAAGGCGAGTGCCAGGTCGTGGTCACGCAACAGGGTCATCGGTGGCTCTCTTTGATTCGTGGGACCGGGTGGGTACGGCGCGGCAGGAAGGGGAGTTCGACGGCGGTCCGCAGCATGGGGCCCACGGGGGTGCGCAGGCCGATACCCCACTCCTCGCGGAGCGAGGTGCGTCCGTCCAGGAAACGCAGCAGCCGCTCCGGCGGTACGCGGCGGAACAGACCGGTGAAGAAGCCGGGGCCGTCGATGCGCCCGGTGTCCAGAGCGCGCAGCAGGATCGCGTCCATGGCCAGTACGCGCCGCGCGTGCGGCCGGGGCGCGAGGGCGCGGCCGTCGCGCAGGGCGGCGGCGATGGCCAGGCTCTGCCGCTGCACGGCGGCGAACGTGTAGCCGGTCGCCGGGCGGGTGGCGCCGCCGGCGGTCCCGATCCGGGAGACGGCCGGGCCGATCCGGCGCGGGAAGCGCGCGTCGGTCATGGGGATGACCCCCTGCTCCGCCGTCTCGACGGTGAACGCGCCGAGCTTGAGGATCTCCCGGCAGTAGTGTCCGAGCGCCGACTCGTACGCCGCACGGGTCAGCGGGGCCCGGGAGAACTCGGTGTACTCGACGAGCGCGTGGCCGGGCGCGAGCGGCAGTACGTAGCCGAAGGCGAGGCCGTGGCGCGGCTGCGGCACCCGGAAGTCCATCAGGTCCGCGACCGCCGGATCGAACCGGTCGGTGTCCGTGCGCACGAACCAGCCGCGGAAGTGCTGGAGCAGGTGCGTCCGGGCCGGGGGCAGGGCCGGCAGGGGGCGGGAGTCGAACACGTGGCGGGCGTGGAGTGTCAGCGTGCGGCCGTCGGGCGCCGTGCATTCGACGGCCGCTCCGCCGGGGGTGTCGCGCACCGCGTCCACCGTCGCGCGCACGACGCGCGCGGCGGGCGAGCCGGCCAGCCTGGAGTGCACCCAGTGCTCGTAGGCCGTGGAGCGGAGCATGCGGTAGCGCAGCGGGGACGGATCGACGGTGATCACGCCGCCGTCGGCGTCGTGGATGCGCAGCCGCGACCAGGACGCGCCGACCGCTTCGTCGAGCTCATCGGTGTCCGCGTCCCAGTAGCACCAGGTCCGCTCGGGCGGGCGCAGAGGACCGTCGGGCGCCTCCACCAGGGTCACCGTCGGTGAACCGTTCGCGACCAGGCGCTGCGCGAGGCTGAGGCCGGACGCGCCGCCGCCCACGATGATCACGTCAGACACGTCAGACACGTCAGACACGTCGTCCGGAGCGCCGGAGCCCCGGGTCACCGGGCGCGCCGTTCGACGACCGGTGTTCCGTCGGCTGCCGTGCGCAGCAACTCGGCGTCCAAGGCCATCGCGTCCGCGACGGCTCCGACGACGGCGCGCGGATCGCCGCCCGCGGGCAGCGGTGGGGCCGTGCCCACGACGGCGCGGTCGGCGAAGCCGGTGTCCAGGTGGGCGGGCCGGACCTCCAGGACGCGGATGCCCGCGGTTCGTGCCTCGCGGCGCACGGCATCGAGCCAGGCACGCAACGCGGCCTTCGACGCGCTGTAGTCGGCCATCCCCGGCTGCGGACGTTCGGCGACCACGCCGGTGAACGCGACGATCATGGAGCCCGGTTCCATGGTGGCCAGCGCGGCACGGAAGAAGGCCGCGGGTGCCAGTGCGTTGACCGTCATCACGTGCTCGGCGACCTCGTCACCGACCGCCGTCGCCTCTCCGAAGGCGACCGTTCCGAACACCGTCACGACGGCGTCCAGCCCGCCCAGGGCCTCCGCGGCACGGGTCACGGCACGAGCGCAGGAATCCGGTGCGTACGCGTCGAACAGGACGGTCGGGGCGCCCCGGCAGGCCCGGGCGGCGCGGGCGAGTCGGGCCTGGTCCCGTCCCGCGAGCGCCGGACGCGCGCCACGGCCGACAAGCTCCGCGGTGAGCGCGCCGCCGAGGGCACCGGTGGCTCCGGCCACCAGCACCCGCGCGCCGTTCATGTCCACGTCTCACTCCCGATCACGTGCGGGCGCGACCGCGCCCCTTCCCACACCAGTGGTTCCGCGAACCGGCCGCCGACGGATGCGCCGCGCGGCGACCAATCGAAGTCAACCGCACCACCCGTCCCGGTACCAGCACCGGCGGGCGGTGCCCCTACGATGAGCGCATGACCGCACCCGCCCGCCGAGCAGGCCGCCGCCCCGCCGGGCGGTTGTTCGTTCTGCTGGTCCTGGCGGTGCTGGCCGGTGTGCTGGGCATGCACGCGCTGGCACCCGGCGGGGTCTCGGCAGCGGAGACCGGTCACGCGATGGTGGTGGCCGCTGCGGACGACGTGCCGCACGCGGACGCGGGTTGCTCGCACACCGACGGCGGGTCGGGTCACCTCGCTCACGCGGACGGCACCTGTGCGGCGGCCGGTACGAGTGCGGCGTACACCCCGCCGGCGCTGGCCGACGCGGTCCTTGACGTACCCGCCGCCGCTTTCCCCGTCGTGGCGGTCACCGGCTGGACCCATGCGGGCCGGGCCCCGCCCGATCTGTCCGAACTGCAGCTCCTACGGATATAGAGCCCCCGCACGGCACCGGCACACCTGTGCTCGGTGCCGTTCTCGCGCTCGCTCTCACTGTCCGTGACCTCGCGTGCCCTCGCACGGGCGCGCGTCAAGGAGTTGCACCCTCATGATCTGCAAGCGTTCACTTGTCCGCCGCACGGCCGCCGTCACGGTCGCGAGTGCCGCGGCCCTCGTCCTGGCCGCCTGTGGTGGCGACGGCACGTCCGGGCACGACGGCCACGGCGCCGGCTCCGGTTCGGGGTCCGCATCCGCCTCCGCATCGTCGGCGGCGGCGGCGTCCGGGAAGCACAACGCGGCCGACGTGACCTTCGCCCAGGGGATGATTCCCCATCACCGCCAGGCCGTGGAGATGGCCGAACTCGCCGAGGGGCGGGCGCGGTCGGCCGAGGTGAGCGAACTCGCCGCAGCCATCAAGAAGGCCCAGGGGCCGGAGATCAGGACGTTGTCCGGTTGGCTCACGTCCTGGGGTGAGGACGTGCCCGCCGAGGGCGGCATGGACCACTCCGCGCACGACATGGGCTCGATGATGACGGACGAGGAGATGACCGGACTCGAGAACGCTTCGGGTAAGGCCTTCGACACCGCCTTCCTCAAGTTGATGATCAAGCATCACGAGGGTGCGGTGACGATGGCGAGGACCGAGCAGGCCGACGGCGCGTCCGTCGCCGCCGTGCGGCTGGCCGGTCGGATCGTCACCGCGCAGAGCACCGAGATCGACCGGATGAACACGCTCCTCGGCAGGGCGTCTTCGTGCGGGGTGACCTGCCGATCCACCCCACGCGACCAGCGGCGTCGGACGGCTGACCCGCTCGACGGTGTCGGCGCCGGCCCGCCCGTCGCTCACCCGGCCCGCGGGCGTTTCGAATGTGAACAGCGGGAACCTGGGATGTATGACAAACCACGATGACGACTCGCACACGCACCACGCGCCCGGATCCCAGCCGAGCGTCCGTCCCGGTTCCGACGAACCGCAGACCGTCCCGGTGCCGACACCTCCCGTCGCGTGGGACAGCGAGCCCACGGACCCGGCGGACCGTACCGACGACGAGGCGGAGGAGGAGCGGACCGCCGCCCACAAGGACCCGAAGACGACATCACGGGACGAGTGATCCCGCCCCTCGCTGACGGCTGACAAGCTCAGCGGGCCACCGCGCCCGCACGGAACTGTTCGGCCAGGAGGTCCAGTTCGGCCACCGTGGCGGGCGAGGCGTCGCTGAGTCCGCTGTGCACGGCCGTCGGGCTCCGCAGGAAGCGCCGGAACAGGGCCACGAGCAGCCCCTGTGGCAGAGTCCGCAAGGCGGCGAACGCGCGAGGTACCGGCGGCGTCGCCATGGCATCGAGGTTGCGCCGTATGGTGTGGACCATGCCGCGGACCGCCTCGGGATCGCCGGCCAGCCGCACCGGTCCGCCCGCCGCGTGCACCGCTTGGCCGAGCGGGACCGCGAAGGCGGCGTGCGTCCTGAGCCAGGCATCCATCCGCGGTTCGGCCTCGGCGTTGAACCCGGCGGTGCGAAACGTCTCCACGATCCGTTCCAGTCGGGGGGTGGTGCGCCCGTCGGGCTCGCCGATCGGCATCGCGACCCGCCGGGTCAGGAAGTTGGTCCTGCGGTAACGCACCACGTCGCCGTCCATCGTGCCGCCCGCCGCGGGGAAGCCGAGCAGCACCCGCTCAGGGCCGATGACCTCGCCCAGCGGGTGCGCTCCGGCCGCCCAGCCGTGGAGGAACAGCACGTCGCCCTCGACCCGGGCAAGTGACTCCAGTACCGCGTCCACCTGGTGGCTGCGGACGACGACGGCGATCAGGTCGTACCCGTCGTCCGGCTGCCCGACCACCGGTACGGGTATCCGTGTGACAGTCGGGCCGTCCTGCTCGGCGAGTTGCACGCCGTGCCGACGCAGGGCGGCCAGGCGCTCGCCCCGGGCGAGCAGCGAGACGTCGTGACCGGCCTCGTACATCCGGGCGGCGAACTGGGTGCCGCACACTCCGGCGCCGTACACGAGCAGTTTCATGACAGCTCTCTTTCACACGTTCGTTTCAGTCATACGTTCGTTTCATTCAAACATATGTAGAGTCCGTCGTGTGGCAACCCCAGACACCCGCACCCAGCTCCTCGACGCGGCCGGGCACCTCTTCGCCGAGAACGGTTACCGCGGCACCTCGGTCCGCGCGATCACCACGCTCGCCGGAGCGAACCTGGCCGCCGTCGGTTACCACTTCGGCTCGAAGGCGGAGCTGATGGCCGCGGTCGTCCGCCGGGCGATCGAGCCCATCACCGCCGCCCAGTGCGCCGGGCTCGACGCACTGCTCGCCCGCACCCCCGACCCGGCGGTCGGCGATCTGGTGGAGGCCTTCGCGGGACCGCTGTTCGACGAGATGCCGGCCGGCGACGAGGGCGGCACCCGGACGTCCCGCCTGATCATGACGATCCTCAGCGACCCGGCCGACGAGGCCCGCAGCTGGACCGGCCCCGCCGAGGACTCGGTCCGCGAGCGCTACTTCGCGGCCTTCGCGCGCGTACTGCCCGGCCTTTCCCAGGAAGAGCTGGCGTTCCGGATGCGGGGAATCCTCGCCGTCACGGCCGTCGACCGTCTCCAGCTCGACCAGCGGCCCTCCCCCGGCTGCGCACCCCCGGAGGCGGGCGAGGCGGCCCGGCGCTGGGCGCTCACGTTCCTGACGGCGGCGCTGAGCGCGCCTGCGACCCGGATGTGACGGCGCGCCTTCAGTTCGCTGGTTGCACCCACAACTACCTTGTGTGTGCGCCGACTTGGCGACGGGCGTCCGGCGGTGACCAGCCGGCCGTCCGACCGTGTCCCAGCAAGGAAAAGAACGAACATGAAGATCGGCTTCGCACTTCCGCAGTTCCACAAGCAGGCCTTCGGCATCTCCCGCATCGCCCTGTTCGCCCGTGAGGCCGAGCAGGCAGGCGCCGCGAGCCTGTGGGTCGGCGACCGCAACCTGGCCGCGGTGTCCCCGAAGGTCGGCTACGGCGGTCAGGGCGACACCATCCCGGCCGAACTCAACCCGGCCGCCGACCCGTTCGTCCTGCTGGGCGCGGCGGCGAGCGTCACCGAACGCGTCCAGCTGGGTATGCACGTACTGATCGCGCCGCTGTACCCGCCGGTCCAGCTCGCCCGCTCCCTGACCACCCTCGACCTGGTGAGCGAAGGACGTCTGCTGCCCGGGTTCGGCATCGGCTGGTCCCCCGAGGAGTACGAGGCGGCCGGCCTGGACTTCCACCGGCGCGGCGCGCGGATGGAGGAGCTGCTCGACGTCCTCGACACCATATGGACCACCGACCCGGCCGAGTACAAGGGCACCCACCTCACCGTGCCCCTGCACCACTCACCGCTCAAGCCCCACCAGAGCCCGCGTCCGCCGATCTACCTCGGAGCGATGTCCGAGCGCGCGCTGCGCAGGGTCGCCCTGCGCGGGGACGGCTGGCTGCCGCTGTGCGTGGTGCCCAGCTACGTCGACATCGACGGGCTCGTCGCGCAGCGCGCCCTCATCGACGGCCAGGCCCGCGAGGCCGGCCGTGACCCGGCGGACATCGGCACGGTCCTGCGCGTCAACATCGACGCCGGTACCGCGCCCTCGGCCGTCGTCGACACCCTCAAGTCGGTGCACGAGCGCACCGGAATCGCCCACTTCATGATCGACTCCCTCTACACCGCCGACACGGTCGAGGACTCGATCGAGCTGGCCACCGACATCCTCGTCCGGGTGAACCGGGGCTGAGCCGGGCCCGTGTCCCCGTACCCGCGGGGACACGGCATCACCCGTACCGGAACGGCGCGGTCACTGCCCGGTTCCGGCCGCCGCCCCGCCCTCGACCGGGATGCCCAGCCCGTCGGCCACGGTGGTCAGCGTCGCCCCCAGGGGAAGGGCGACCCGGGTGACGGCGTGCACGTCACCGCGGGTCGCGTCCCGGTTGACGATCAGCACCGGCTTCCCCTCCTGCGCCGCCTGGCGGACGAAGCGGAGCCCGGACATCACCGTCAGGGAGGAGCCGAGGACGAGCAGGCAGTTCGCCGCGCGGACCAGTTCGCGGCAGTGCTCGACCCGGGCGGCAGGCACGGCTTCGCCGAAGAACACCACGTCCGGCTTGAGGATGCCGCCGCAGAGCGTGCAGGGCACCACGCGGAAGTCCCCGACCTGCTCATCGGAGAGGTCGGCGTCACCGTCGGGGTTGATCGCCGCGGCCACCGGTGCGAAGCCCTCGTTCGCCTCCTCCAGCCGGCGGGCGAGTTCGCGGCGCGGGCCGAAGGCGCCGCAGGACAGACAGACGACCCTTTCCAGACTCCCGTGCAGCTCCACGACGCCCTCGGTGCCCGCGGCCTGGTGCAGGCCGTCGACGTTCTGCGTGATCACGCCCGTGAGCAGGCCGTGCCGCGCGAAGGCGGCGACGGCCCGGTGCCCGGCATTGGGGCGGGCACGGCCGAAGGTACGCCAGCCGAGGTGGCTGCGCGCCCAGTACCTGCGCCGCGCCTGTTCGCCGCCGACGAAGTCCTGGTAGGTCATCGGGGTGTGCCGGCTCAGGCTCCCGCCCTCGCCCCGGTAGTCGGGGATGCCCGACTCCGTGGACAGGCCCGCTCCGCTGAGTAGCAGCACACCGCCGAAGCGCAGCGCGTCGGCGACCGGTAGCGGATCCGTGGTGCCGGGCGGCAGGTCTTCGGTCGGGGTCCAGCTCAGAGTGGGGCGCATGCGCATGCCACCAGAGTAGGCAACCTCCGTCCTCTTCCGTTCGGCCGCCGGAAAGGCGCCGGCGGCAGCGACGGTCCGCGCACGTATCCCGCCGGTGAACTTTTTCAGACACACGGTGGCGTAATCCGTCACCTTCCAGCCATGTGGGGGCACGGGCCCCAACTGCGTCCTTTACGTCTCCGTAACCCTCCGAGTGCTGGATGGCACGGCTCTGAGCTGGGGTGATGCAGGATTCCTTCATTGACGGCGGCCTCGGTGCTCATTAGCGTCGGCGCCATGAACCACCGAGCCCCCGTGGACACCGTCGACGAGCTGGACCGGCGCATCATCGCCGCGCTCCAGCTCAACGGACGTGCCCCGTGGAGCGCGGTGGCGCGGTGGGTGGACGCCAGCGAGACGACCGCCCAGCGACGCTACCGGGCCCTGCGCGAACGCGGGCTGCTGCGCGTGGTCGGCACCCTGGAACTGGACCGGACGCGGGAGGGATCCTCCATGCTCGTCCGGGTGCAGGCCAGGCCCGGCCGTGGTCTTGACGTCGCGGACCGGCTCACCGCCAGTCCGGATGTGCGTTTCGTCGCTGTGGTCACCGGCGCCGCCGACCTGATCGTCGACTTCGTCGCCCGCGACAACGAGGAGATGATGCGGATGCTCTTCACCGATCTGCCCGCGGCCGACCTCATCACCAGCACCGAGGCCGTACCGGTCATCCGCGCGTTCACCTCGGCGTCGATGTGGGACACCGGACTGCTGCCCGCCGAGGCAGCCGCCGACCTGCGGCCCGACTCCCTGGCCTCGTCCTGCGACCGGGCCGACTGGGACGTGACACCGCAGGCGCTCACCACCCTGGAGCAGGCGGTCGTCGCGGCCCTCAAGGAGGACGGCCGCACCCCGGTCAGCACGCTGGCCAGGAGTCTGGAGCACACGGAGTCCAGCGTCGCGCGGGCCATGGACCGGCTCATCGCCCGCGGCATCCTCCAGTTCCGCACCCTCGTCGAACCGGCTCTGATCGGGTACGACGCGGAGTTCATGGTCTGGCTGTCGATCGAGCCCGACCGGCTCGACGCGGCGGGACGGCAGCTCGCCGGACATCCGGGAACCAAGTTCCTGGGCGCGGCGACCGGCCGCTTCAACCTCGTCGGACACATGGTGCTCCCCCGCCGCACCGACCTCTTCCGCTACACCAGCGACGTCATCGGGGCGCTGCCCGGCCTGCTGGCCTCCGACGTGACCCTGCACCTCGTCACCATGAAGTACTCCTGGCACCGCATGGTCCGCCCGGCCGCCTGAGCGGGCACCCGCGCGCCCGCGGCCCGCTCCGGCCGCGCTCCCCCACTTTTCCCCGTCCTGTCCCCGACCCCCGTGGAGTCACCATGCCCACAGACGACTCCGGCCTGCCCGCGGAGAGCTGGCGCTGGACCGAACAGACCTGGCGCGGCCACCTCGACGCCGTGCGCGCCGGACGCCGGCTGGTCCCCGACCGCTGGCCCGGCGGCGCCCGCGTCGCGGTCGCCCTCTCCTTCGACTCCGACCACGAGACGATCCCGCTGCGCGACGGCGAGACCAGCCCCGGCCGCCTCGCCCAGGGCGAGTACGGCGCCCGCGTCGGCGCGCCCCGGATCCTCGCTCTCCTCGCCCGGTACGGCGTGCCCGCGACGTTCTTCATGCCCGCGGTCTCCGCCCTGGCCCACCCCGAGGAGGCGCGCGCCTACACCCGCGACGGTCATGAACTGGCCGTGCACGGCTGGATCCACGAGCGCAACATGCTGCTGGGCCGCGACGACGAGCGGGAGCTGACCGCGCGTGCCCTGGACACCCTCGACACGCTGACCGGGCGGCGGCCCGTCGGCATCCGCA
The DNA here is from genome assembly GCF_026341275.1 of Streptomyces ortus. Classification (NCBI taxonomy): domain Bacteria; kingdom Bacillati; phylum Actinomycetota; class Actinomycetes; order Kitasatosporales; family Streptomycetaceae; genus Streptomyces; species Streptomyces ortus. The sequence continues at coordinate 8,236,524 of NZ_JAIFZO010000002.1, read as the reverse complement.
CGCCGTCCTGGGACTTCTCCGACTCGACGCTCGACATCATGCTCGAACTGGGCTTCTCGTACGACTCGTCGCTGATGGCGGACGACGAGCCCTACGAGATCGTCGCCGACGGCAGGCCCACCGGTCTGGTCGAGATCCCCGTGGACTGGATCCGCGACGACGCCCCGTACTTCACGATGGACCGCTACGGCTCCGTCCGCCCGCACAGCCGCCCGCGCGACGTGCTGGAGATCTGGACCGACGAATTCGACGCCGCGTACCGCGACGGCGGGGTATTCCAGCTCACCCTGCATCCGCACGTCATCGGCCACCGTTCGCGCCTGGTGGCGCTGCGTGAACTCCTCGACCACATCGCCGCCCACTCCGACGTCTGGTACGCCACCCACGCCCAGCTCGCCGACGCGGCCCGCGCCGTGCTGAACAACGGGGTGCCGGCCGAAAACAACCGCTCGACCGCCCGTTCCGTCCCCGACGCCCCGGAGCAGACGCCATGACCACCGGACCCGCCACGCCCCCCGCCGGTCCCCTGTCCAAGGGCGGCGGCTCCCCCGCCCCGGGCAGACTGAGCAGCGCCCAGCGCAAGGCCATCGTCGCCGGCACCATCGGCAACACCGTCGAATGGGTCGACTGGGCCCTGTACTCGATCTTCGCGAAGATCATCGCCGATGAGTTCTTCCCCAAGGGCGACGGCGCGGTGGCCCTGCTGTCCACGCTCGCCGTGTTCGCCGTCGGTTTCGTGATGCGTCCGGTCGGTGCCGCGGTCCTCGGCGCGTACGCCGACCGGCACGGCCGTAAGAAGGGCATGACCCTCACGGTCGCCCTGATGGCGGGCGCCGGCTTCCTGATCGCGATCACCCCGAACTACGACACCATCGGCGTCCTCTCGCCGCTGGTCCTGCTCCTCGCCCGGCTCGTGCAGGGCTTCTCCGCGGGTGGCGAGTTCGGTTCGTCCTCCGCCTTCCTCGTGGAGTCGGCGGCCCGCGGCAGGCGCGCGTTCGCCGGGTCGTGGCAGCAGGTGTCGGTCGCGGGCGGCGTCCTCATCGCCTCGCTCCTGGGCACCCTCACCACCTCGACGCTCAGCGACGACGCCGTGCACTCCTGGGGCTGGCGCGCCGCGTTCGTCTTCGGCGGACTGCTCGGCCTGGTCGGACTGTGGCTGCGCGTCACGGTCGAGGACACCGAGTCCTTCACCCAGGCACAGGACACGGGCCGCACCCGGACCAACCCCGTCAAGACGATGTTCGTGGAGCACCCGGCCGCGACCCTGCGCGTCGCGGGCATCACCATCGCGGGCACCCTGACCTACTACATCTGGGTCAACTACCTGCCCACGTACGCGAATCTGACCACCGGCATCCCGCTCAAGACGGCCCTGCTGTCGCAGACGCTGTGTCTGGTCGTCTTCGTCGTCGCGCTGCCGTTCGTCGGGCTGCTCTCGGACCGGATCGGCCGCAAGCCGACCATGGCGGCCTTCGCCGGCGGCTTCGTGGTCCTCGCCTGGCCGCTGCTGCACCTGCTCAGCGGCAGCTTCCTGAGCCTGTTCCTGGTCCAGCTCGTCGGCATGCTGCTGATCCTCGGCTACTCCGCCAACTGCGCCGTCATCATGGCCGAGCAGTTCCCCGCGGAGGTACGCGCCACCGGAATCGCCCTGCCGTACGCGCTGGCGGTCGCGCTCTTCGGCGGCACGGCGCCGTATCTGACCACCTGGATGCACGAGAACGGCCACAGCGACCTGCTGTGGATCTACGTCTCCGGCGCCGCGCTCATCTCCCTCGTCGTCTACCTCACGATGCCGGAGACCAAGGACAAGGAGTTCGCCTGATGGCGCACGTGCTCGTCACCGGTGCCGCGGGCGGTATCGGCGGGGCGATCGCCGGGGAGTTCGCCGCACGGGGCGCCCTGCTCACGCTCGCCGACCGCGATCCAGAGGCGCTGGACCTGACCGCGGCACGGCTGGGCGGCGGCGCGGTGACGCGCGCCGCGGACCTCACCGACCCGGACGCGCCCGCCGCCCTGGTCGAGGCGGCCTGGGCGGCGAACGGCCCCGTGGACGTCCTGGTCAACGCGGCGGGGGTCTACCCGTCCCTGGACATGGCCGAGGTCGAAGCCAACGCCTGGGACCGGCTGTTCGCGGTCAACCTGCGTGCTCCCGTGCTCGCCACCGCGGCCTTCGCACGGCTCGCCATGGCTGCCGGGCGGCCCGGCGCGGTCGTCAACATCAGCTCCGGTTCCGCGCTGCGGGCCCGCCCCGGCGGCGGCCCGTACGCGACGTCCAAGGCCGCCCTGGAGATGGCCACCCGGGCCGCCGCACTCGAACTGGGCGAGCACGGCATCCGCGTCAACGCGGTCAGCCCCGGGTTCGTCCAGGTGTCCAGCGACTGCAACCCCGTCTCCGCCGAGTACGCCGCGGCCATCGGCGGCAACCCGCTCGGCCGCCCGGGCAGCCCCGAGGACATCGCCCGCGCGGTGTGCTGGATCGCGGGCCCGGACGCCTCCTGGATCACCGGAGAGATCCTGCGCGTGGACGGCGGGTCCAGTACGGGCGCACTGCACCTGCCCCGCATCTGGCAGCCCGGTGACATCCGCGCCACCCCGCACCCGGCGCTCCCGGCCGATCGCGCCACCGCCTCCACGGAAGGACTCCCCTCATGACCACCCCCTCCGCGCAACGGGCCGCCTACACCATCGTCGGCGGGGGCGCGATCGGCGGCACGCTCGCCTTCGCCCTCGCGCGGGCCGGCCACCCGGTCACGGTCGTCGACACCGATGCCGCCCATGTGGCCGCGATCCGCGCCCGCGGACTCGTCGTCGCGCACGGCGAGTCGCGTACGAGCGTGGCGGTCGACGCCGTCACCCCGGACGAGTTCCAAGGCGCCCTCGGACGGGTCCTGCTGGCCGTGAAGGCACAGGCCACCGGCGCGGCGGCGGCGTGGATCGCGCCCCGCCTGGAGCCGGACGGCTATGTGACCTCCCTGCAGAACGGCTTCAACGAGGGTCTGATCGCGCAGCATGTGGGCGCCCACCGCACCGTCGCCGCGTTCGTGAACATCTTCGCCGACGTCGTCGAACCGGGTGTCGTCCTGGACGGCGGCGCCGGGGCCCTGGTCGTCGGCGAACCCGGCGGGGCCCCGGTCAGCCCACGCGTCCGCGCGGTGGTGGCCGACCTGCGGAGCTGGGGCCCGGCCGTGGCCAGCGACAACGTCGAGGGATATCTGTGGGCCAAGGCCGGCTTCGGTGCCATGCTCGCCGCCACCGCCCTCGCCGACGCCCCCATGGCCGACCTCATCGACCGGCACCGCCCCGCCATGGCCGGTCTGACCGGTGAGATCTTCGCCGTGTCCGACCGGCTCGGCGTCGCCCTGGAGGCCTTCGACGCCTTCGACCCCCTCCCGTTCCGGCAGGGTACGGATCCGGCGGAACGGGACGCCGCCTTCGACCGCCTGAGCGCGTGGCTGCGTACGCAGGCGAAGGACCGCAGCGGGATCTGGCGGGACCTCGCCGTACGGCACCGGCCCGTCGAGGTCACCACCCACTACGCCGACGTCTTCGGCCACGCGGCCCGCGAAGGGCTGCCCACACCTCTGCTGCGCACCGTCATGGAGGGCCTGCGCTCCCTGGAGGGCGCCCCGGACGGGATGTCGGAGTCGCGCCTGGCGGAGCTGGACCGTCTCGCCGGGCCGGCGGTGCTCGGCGGGACCCATGAGTCCGGCCACGTCGCCCCGTCCACGATGCCCGGACGGCCGCCCGCGGCGGAGCAGGCCGCGGCGGTCCGGCGCTGGCTCGACGAGCACCGTGAGGAGATGGTCGCCGACCTCGACGCGTACACGTCCCAGGGCAGTGCCAGCGACGATCCGGACGACCTCGATGCCTGCCTCGGCTGGCTGCGCGACTGGCTCGACCGCCGCCTGGGCGCACCGGACGCCGAGGAGATCCTTCCCCGGACGGGAACGGGGGCAGGGGCCGGGGCCGGGGCCATCCTCGTACGCCGCTATCCGGGCCGGGACGCGTCCGCCGAGGACGGCCGGCCGGTCCTGCTCCTCGGTCACTACGACACCGTGTGGCCGACCGGCACCCTCGACGACTGGCCCTTCCGGCGGGACGGCGACCACATCAGCGGGCCCGGCGTGTTCGACATGAAGGCCGGTCTCGTACAGGCGGTGTGGGCCCTGCGCGCCCTCGACGCCCTGGGCCTGCCCAGGCCCGCCTGCACCCTGATGCTGAACGGCGACGAGGAGACGGGCAGCCTCGCCTCCCACGAGGCCATCGTCGCCGAGTCGCACGGCAGCAGGCTCGCCATGGTCTTCGAGGCGGCGGCCGACGGCGCGATCAAGACGGCACGCAAGGGGGTGGGACTCTTCACCCTCACGGTCACCGGCAGCGAGGCCCACGCCGGGCTCGACCCCACCGCCGGGGCGAGCGCGGTGGACGAACTCGCCCACCAGATCCTGCGCCTGGCGGAACTGCGTGCCCCGGAGGCGGGCACCTCGCTCAACGTGGGCGTGGTGGAGGGCGGCACCCGCAGCAACGTCACCGCGGGGCGGGCCGTCGGCCGCATCGACATCCGTGTCGCCTCCGCGGCCGAGCAGCAGCGGATCAGCGATGCCCTCGCCGCCCTGCGCCCGGTGGATCCGCGCACCCGCGTGGAGATAAGCGGGGACTGGAACCGGCCCGTCTTCGAGCGGACCGAACAGGTCGCGGCGCTCGCGGAGCTGGCCCGCCGGTGCGCGGCGCTGCTCGGGGAGGATCTGCGGGAGGCGTCCGTCGGCGGGGCGAGCGACGGCAACTTCGTCGTGGCCGCGGGGACGCCCGTCCTGGACGGCATCGGCGCGGTCGGCTCGGGCGCGCACGCCCGCTCGGAGAACACCTCGGTGTCCGGCATGGTGGCCCGCTCCGCGCTGACCGCCACGGTGCTGGTGTCGCTGGCCGCCGGATGACTACGAGACCGACGCCGCGCGCCCGGCCGGGGATATGACACAGGCTCTGCGAGACATACCGCGTGACCGTGACGCGTCAGGCTCCGGCTCCGGCCTCCGCCCGTGTCCGCCTTCGCCGCGGGGCGCGTTCGGCTCCGCGGCGGGGCGCGTTCGGCTCCGCGGCGGAGGCGGGAGCGCCGGTTCGTCACCCCGCGGGCGCGACGGCAACATTGTCGAAGGCGGCCTCGGTGTCGAAGACCCGGACGCCGTTCGCGCCGCTGCGGTAGGTGCCGTCGCTGACGGAGATCTTGGGCGTCGTCATGTCGTCGACGAACACCTTGATCGACGAGCCGACGGCGGTCACCCGCATCCGGTGGGCCGAACCGGAGCCGATGGCCGTGCGGGCACTGGCCAGCTCGGTCCAGGAACCGTTCGCCCGGCCGAGGACCACCTTGCCGCTCGGGCTGATGCCGGCGTAGTAGCCCGAGTAGCTGTCCCAGCCGACCGACGGCCCGCTCACCCTGAAGGTCAGGCCCGCGTCCCCGCCGCCCGAGGTGACGGTGACGTCGGCGTCGTAGGTGAAGTCGGCGAAGTTCGTGTCGAGCAGCGCCTTGCCGCCCAGGTTCCGGCCCACCCGGTACTGTCCGCCGCTCACGGACCAGGTCCCGCCGTACGTCTTCCAGCCCAGCGCGTTGCCGTCGGCGAAGTTGTCCTTCACCTGCATCGCGATACGGCGGATGGTGCCGTCGGAGTTGAAGTGGAGGCGGTCGTAGGCCAGTTGACGGTGGTTGCCGTCGCTCTCGCTGAGCGGGCGGCGGTGGTAGACGATGTACCAGATGTCGGTGCCGGGCACGTTGACGACGGAGTTGTGGCCGGATCCCTTGGCGACCGCCGGATCCTGGGCGAGGACCTTGTCGATCTTCTTGAAGGGGCCGGTGGGTGAGTCGGACATCGCGTACGACACCGAGTAGTCGGGGCCGGTCCAGCCGCCCTCCGACCACATGAAGTAGTACGTGCCATCGCGCTTGAACATGTAGGAGCCCTCGGTGAAGTTCTCGGGGGTGATCTCCTTGTAGGTGGAGCCGTCGTCGAAGGTGCCCAGGCTGGTCATGTCCGGGTTGAGCTTGACGACGTTGGAGTGGTGCCAGCCGCCGTAGTACATGTACGCCTGACCGTCGTCGTCGATGAAGACGTCCTGGTCGATGGGCTGGGCCCCGTTGTGGAACTGCGAGATCAGCGGCTTGCCGAGCGCGTCCTTGTAGGGGCCTTCGGGGCGGTCGGCGACGGCCACGCCGATGCCGCCGAGTTCCGAGTCGTTCTGGATGTCGTTGGCGGCGAAGTACAGGTAGTACTTGCCGTTCCGTTCGACCGGCGCGGGGGCCCACACCGCGTACTCGGCCCAGGTGACGTCCGCCGTCTTGAGGACGTTGCTGTGCTTGGTCCAGTGGACCAGGTCGGTGGAGGAGAACGCGTCGAGGTAGGTCTGCTCGGCGTAGGGCTTGGATGCCGTGGGGTAGACCCAGAACCTGCCGTCGTAGACCGCGGTGTCGGGGTCCGCGTACCAGCCGTCGACGAAGGGGTTGCCCGCCTCGGCGGTCGAGTAGTCGGGTGCGGCGACGGCGGTCGTCGGCGAGAACATCGCCACGAGGCCGCCGACCAGCAGGGTGGCCAAGGACTTGGCGACGAACCCGGTCGATCGGACAGTCACGAGAACCTCCGTGGGGGGTGAGGCCGGCGAGAGCAGACAACGTTGTCGAGAGCTCCGTGACGGGAATCGCGCGTGGGGTTGCTGCACGTTGGTGTTTACATCGTTGCAAGGGGGCTGTAAACCCTTCGCGCACGGATCGTCACCCACCGGTTCACGGGTGCTTCGCCCGGTCGAGCGGGTCGTTGCCGGCTCGGTCACCGGGCCGGGATGAACGGCCCCGGGGCGGGCACTCGGCCTCTGTGACACCAAGGGGTGCCGCGTTTCCGACGGAAAGAGAGACCCATGTACATCGGTCTGGGCACCATCGTCGTCATTGTCATCATCATCGCCGTCGTCATGATGCTGCGCCGTCGCTGACATGCGCCCGGTTCTGCCCGTCCGTCGCGCGGAGATGCGGGAACCGGACGCACACCGGTCGGCGCCGGCCTGCACGGCACGGCGCCGACTCTTCGTGACAGGCGACAGGGGCTATTCGGCGGCCAGCAGGCCCGCGCGGAGCTTGCCGAGGACGCGGGTGATCAGCCGCGACACGTGCATCTGCGAGTAGCCCAGCTGGTCGGCGATCTGCTGCTGGGTGAGTTCGTCGACGAAGCGGAGGTGGATGATCCTGCGGTCACGCTCGTCGAGTTCGGCGACCAGCGGCGCCAGGGAGTGGAAGTTGTCGATGACGTCGTAGGAGTTCTCCTCGAAGCCGATGAAGTCGGCGAGCGCGGTGTCGGACTCCTCGTCCTGGTTCATCACGGCGGCGTCCAGCGAGGCGGCGTTGTAGCCGTTGGACGCCATCTGCGCCTGGACCACCTCGGAGACCTCCAGCTGCATCAGCTCCGCGAGCTCCGCCGTCGAGGGAGAGCGTCCCAGACGGGTGCGCAACTCCTCGGTGGCCTTGGACAGTTCCAGCCGTGCCTCCTGGAGGCGGCGCGGAACGTGCACGGCCCAGCTCGTGTCGCGGAAGAACCGCTTGATCTCGCCGGTGATGTAGGGGACGGCGAAGGACGTGAACTCGACCTCGCGGGACAGTTCGAACCGGTCGATCGCCTTGATCAGGCCGATGGTCCCGACCTGGACGATGTCGTCCATCTCCTGCGGGCCCCGGTGCTTGAACCGGGAGGCCGCGTACTGCACGAGGGAGAGGTTCATCTCTATCAGGCAGTTGCGCACGTACTGGTACTCGTGCGTGCCCTCCTCGAACTGCGCGAGACGGTCGAAGAACCGCTTGCCGACCTCCCGCGCGTCCCGGGGCGTGATGGAGGAAGGGTCCGCGTACGCGCGCTCGACGAGGTCCTGCGCCACCCCGGTGGCCCGGACACCGGCCCCGGTCTGCTCCTGCGCCGTCACGATGGTCATGGGGTCTCGCTCCTTGTGCCTCAAACATGGCTGCCGTTGTTGATCCTGCCCGCGCGTACCCGGGTAGCGGATTCGTACGCCCACGGATTTCGGCCGAGTCCCGGTCGGGGTCCGGGATCGCGCCCCGGGCCGCCGCCGGAACTGTCCGCGCCCGGGGCCGGCCCGAAGGTCAGGCGGCCTGGATGAGTTCCGCGCGCCCGAACAGCAGCGCGTACCCCGACGGCAGTTGGGCGAGGACGCGGTCGAGGAGGGCAGGGCCCGCGAGGTCGGCGACGGCGGCGAGGACGGCTCCGGCGTCCCAGCGCGCGGTGGCGGGTGTGCCGCCCGTGCGGGAGGCGAGGTCCTTGACGAATCCCCAGCCGGTGAGCGGCTCGGGGTCGGGGCGCCGGCCAGTGAGGACGAGGGCGGCCTCGTCCGGCAGGCAGGCGGCGAGTTCCGTCCGCTCCTCGCCGGTGAGCTGACGTCCCAGCGCCGCCAGGACGGCGTACGTCACTTCCTCGGCGCGCTCCCTGGTGGAGTACGCCCCCTCGTACCGGATCCTCTCCAGCATCCGGTGAAACGTCGTGCCGGGTCGGGCCGAAGCCGGTTCACGCAGCGAAATCATCGGAGTGTGTTGCCTTTCTCGCCCTTCGGGCGTGGTGCCGGTGGGAGGGGCCGGCCCGGTGGGCATCGGCCGGCCCGTTCGTGTGGCGCCGCGCGCGGGACGGGATCGGAGCGGGGGCCCGATCCCGTCCTCCGCGTGCGGCCCTGCCGCGGAGATGAGTCCTCAGGCCCGGATCTGCTGCTGCTCGGATCCCCCGCCGATCGAGACCTTGCGGGGCTTGGCGCGCTCGGCGATCGGGATGCGCAGGGTCAGCACCCCCGCCTCGTAGTCGGCCCTGATGCGCTCGGTGTCCAGGGTGTCGGCCAGCACCAGCTGGCGTGAGAAGACACCTACGGGCCGCTCGGAGAGCTCCATCTGCACCTGGTCCGCGTCCGCGGCCGGGCGGCGCTCCGCCTTGACGGTCAGCATGTTCCGCTCGACATCGATATCGACCGCGTCCTTGTCCACACCGGGCAGGTCGAGTGCGATCACGTACTCCTCGCCGTGCCGGTAGGCGTCCATCGGCAGGACCGAGGGCCTGGACGAGGTGCCCGTGACACCCGTCAGCTGCTGGGCGAGCCGGTCCAGTTCGCGGAACGGGTCAGTGCGCATCAACATCGCGAAAACACCTCCACAGGTCTGGCAGTCACTGCCAATGCGCTTCAACTGACTCCGTTGTAGCATGTCATCGAAACGATGACAACTTCGATGTCATCCAAAGGATGACAGTCGCGCACGACGCCCGAGAGGATCTCCATGCCCCCTGCCTCCGACCCTCATGACCCCGCTTCGCTCCTCACCGCCAAAGCGGCGCTCGACGCGATCGGCGAAGCCGTCCGTACCGCCCGGACCGCGCGGCCGGAACCGTCCACGAAGGACGGGCAGGCCTCCGCCGACCAGGCCCTGGCGGCCCTCGTGCTCCTGCGTGAACTGCGCGAACAGCTCGCCGGATGGGAGCCGGGACTGATCGAGGCGGCCCGGGCGGCGGGCTCCAGCTGGGCGGAGCTCGCCCAGCCGCTGGGTGTCGCCAGCCGCCAGGCCGCCGAGCGCCGCTACCTGCGCGTACGCCCCGGGACGTCCGGCAGCACCGGCGAACAACGCGTACAGGCGACCCGGGACCTCCGCGCCGCCGGCCGCACCGTCTCCGCCTGGGCCCGGACCAACGCCGCCGAGCTGCGGCAACTCGCCGGGCAGATCACGGCTCTCACCGACCTGCCCGCGCAGGCGCGCACCCCGCTGGCCCGGCTCGCCGACGCCCTCGCCGCCGACGACGCCGCCCGTCTCCTCGGCCCGCTGACCGACGCGCGCGCCCATCTCGAAGCCGCTCACCCCGAGCTCGCGGCGCGCATCGACTCCATCAGTGACAACACCGACCGGCTCCGCCAGGCCCGGGGCGGCCCCGCCTCCTGAAGGCAGAAGGCAGAAGGCGGCGATCCGAACGGAAACGGCTGGGGCCGCCTTGCGACATCCCGGGGTTCGGGGCCCCTCCCCGGCCCGCCCGGCGCCGTCCGGCCGTCCGGCCGTCCTTCGCGGGCCGGGCCCGGTTCAGCGGGCTCGCCGCAACCGCACCGCGGCGACCAGACCCAGCACCACCCCCACCGCGAGGACGGCCAGTCCCTTCAGCCAGACCTCGCGTTCGATCTGGGTCGCCAGCAGGACGCAGGATGCCGCCCCCAGGACCGGCACCACGGACGGGGCCCGGAAGTGATCGTGGTCGGTGACCTCGCGGCGCAGCACGAGCACGGAGGTGTTGACGAGGAAGAACACCACGAGGAGGAGCAGGACCAGCGTGGAGGCGAGGGTGCCCACATCGCCGGTCAGCGCGAGGAGCAGCGACAGGGCCGTGGTGGCGGCGATCGCGGCCCACGGCGTACGCCGGCCGGGCAGCACCTTCGTCAGGAAGTTCGGCAGCAGGCCGTCCCTGGCCATGCCGTAGGCCAGCCGCGACGACATGATGCCGGTGAGCAGCGCGCCGTTGGCTACAGCGACCAGGGCGATGGCGCTGAAGACCTTGGTGGGGACCCCGCCGGCCGCACGGACGACTTCGAGGAGCGGTCCGCTGGACTCGGCCAGCTTCCCCGTCGGCACGGCCGCCGCCGCGGCGGCTCCCACCAGGACGTACACCGCCCCCGCGGTGACCAGCGCGCCGAAGAGCGCCCTGGGGTAGGCGCGCCGGGGATCACGGGTCTCCTCGGCCACGTTGACGGACGTCTCGAATCCGACGAACGAGTAGTAGGCGAGTACCGCCCCGCTGAGCACGGCGGCGGCGGGCCCCTTGCTCGGGGTGCCGAGGTCGGTGAGCCGTCCCACGTCTCCGTCGCCGCGGAGCACGATCCAGGCACCGAGCCCGATCACCAGCAGGAGTCCGCCGACCTCGATGACCGTCGCGACGGCGTTGGCCCTCGTCGACTCGCTGATGCCCCGGGCGTTCAGCAGCGCCAGCGCGGCCAGGAAGACGATCGTGACGAGCACCACCGGAAGCGAGACGAACTCGGACAGGTAGTCGCCGCCGAACCCGCGGGCCAGGGCGCCCACCGACACGACGCCTGCGGCGAGCATGCAGAAACCGGCGAGGAATCCGGCGAAGGGCCCGTAGGCCAGGGTGGCGTAATGGGAGGCTCCGCCCGCGCGCGGATACTTGGTGACCAGTTCGGCGTACGAGGCGGCCGTCAGCAGCGCCAGGCACAGGGCCACCAGGAGCGGGGCCCACACGGCGCCACCGGCATCGGCCGCGACCTGTCCGACCAGGACGTATACGCCGGCGCCGAGAACGTCACCGAGGATGAAGAAGTAGAGCAGCGGGGTGGTCAGGGCCTTCTTGAGCGCCGTGGGAGCTTCCGAGGTCCGGGGCGCGGCTTGGGGAGTGTGCACGAAGCGCCGTGTACCCGGTGCGGCGGGTTTACGACATGGCGAATGGATGGCTCGTGGAGCGGGCCGCGGCCGTGAGCTCGACCGGCGGCTGCCGGACCCGGCCCGCGGTGGCGTGAATCCACCGCAGGACACCGCCGCACGAACAGTGTTCCCGACCGTCCCCGGCTCCGCGGCTACCAGCTACCAGCTACCAGCTACCAGCTACCAGCTACCAGCTACCAGCCAGGGTCTTCGGCTCTCGGCGCAGGCGGTGGGCCCGATCTGGTGCCGGCGCAGCAGCTTGTGGTCCACGACGCCGTCGAACGGTTGGAAGGCGCCCAGCCCCAGGAAGAATCCCGCCCGGGCGTGCGCGGGCGGCGGGCGCGACAGGGCCGGTCGCGTCAGCCGTCGGGGAGGGGGTCGGCGGTCCGGTCCGGGCTCGTCCTGACGCATTCTCTCGGGCCGCCCGCGGCGGGGGTGAAGCAGGCCCGGACCGTCGTCCCGGGGCCGACCACACTCATGAGCGTGTGGACGTACGTGTCCGCCTCGTCGCGGCTGGTGACCCGCGCGCGGTGGAGGGAACCGTCCCGGCCTCCGGTGCGCAACTCGATGCGGTCGTCCACGGCCGCGCCCCACATACGGGCCCAACTCGCCCCGCACTCCGGGCTGTAGCGGATCTGGAGCCAGGCCCCCGTGGCGGTCTCGTGCTCGGCGAGGGTCGTCGGCTCGGCGCCGCACTTCATCGCGATCGGGTCCTTGTCCCGACAGGAGTCGTGCCGGCAGAGCGCCCCGGTGGCGGGGGACGGCGTCGGGGACGGTGCTGCCTGCTTGCGGTGCGAGGAAGGAAGGTTGACGAGTACGAGCGTTCCTATGGTCACGGCGCAGACCGACATCAGGGCGGTGAGGACGGTGACGGACCGGTGGCCGGCCGGGCGGGTGGAGTCCGGTGCCGTCTCGTTTCCGCCGTTGTCGGAGAGGGCGACGGCGGTCTGGGCCGGGGGCGGTGTGGCCGTCCGCACGCCGGTGGACTGTCGGGCGGGTGTCCCCCGTGCGGGCGCGCCGGCTTCCGGCTGTGGCGTCACGCGCGTGCTCTGCGTACCCTGCGCCCCGTGTGTCCCGTACGTCCCGTGTGTCACCTGGGTTCGGTGCGTTCGGGCGATGTCCAGGAGCGCCAGCGGGTGGTCGGCCGGCTCGCCGGCGAGCCGGCACAGTTCCGTGACCGCGCTGCGGGGCGGCAGACTCTTGCCGTTGAGGTAGCGCTCCCAGGACGACTTGCTGAAGGTGGTCACGTTCGCGAGCTGTGCCAGGCTCAGGCCGGTGCGCTCCTTCAACTGCCTCAGTACGACGGCCAGTCGGTCGCCCGCCGGGGACGGTGCGGCCCGTGTCATCCGCGCAGCGCCTTCCAGGAGCGCGGGCCCAGCATGCCGTCGACGACCAGGCCCGAACGCTGCTGGAACGCTTTGACGGCCCGTAGCGTCAGGGGGCCGAACATGCCGTCGATCCCGCCCGGCGAGATGCCCGCCCGGCGCAGGAGACACTGCGCCTCGGCGACATCGGCGCCCGTGGCCCCGTAGACGATCTCGTCGTTGCGGCCCTTGTTGAGGCCGGCCGACCAGCGGCCGTCGACGCGCGAGATGCGGCATGTGTAGGAGGGCGGCGGCGAGGTCGCGGTGGTGGCGGGCGGGGCGGCGACAGCCGCGTGGGTGGCGTCCTCGTCGAGGCGCAGCAGGAGCAGCAGGGCCGCCAGGAGGGCCACGCTCAGGGCTACGACGCCTGCCGCGAGGGCGATGTGCGGGAAGCGGCCTGGGGCCGGTGCGGGGGTCGGGGGTACGGCGGCAGGTAGTACGGCGGTAGGTGGTGCGGCGGGCCCGATCGGCGTGAGCGGCTCCGCGGGGTTCCTGGCGCGGCGGCTGTCCCAGGTGTCCGCGGCGATCTCGTGCAGCGCGATCAGGGGGACGGGGTCCGCGCCGGTGATGCGGGCCAGTGCCTCCACCGCCTCCCGGGGCGGCAGCGAGGTACCTCCCAGATACCGCTCCCACGACTTGGCGCTGTAGCCGGTCTTCGCCGCGAGGTGTCGCGTCGTCAGTTCACCGTGATCCTTCAGTCCGCGTAACCGTTCCGCCAACTGCCGGGCGCAAGGATCGAGTTCGGCGGACAGCGCCTTGTAGCGCGCCATGTCTTCCCCCATACGGTCATGAGTGTGAGCAGGGACCCCCCTCCGCTGCTCCGCATTCTGCATGAGCCCGTCACATCTGTCACAGGTGTCCCGCACAACCGTCCCGCGAGGCCCTGTCCTCGCAGGTCAGCAGGGTGGTCGTCCCGAGCAACCGTCACCTGCTCCGCAGCCGTGGCCAGGGGCCCTGACGCCCTGCACCTTTGACCTCGTCACCTCATCCCGGCAGGCGATCCCGGCAGGCCGGACAGGGGCGGATTCCACGACCGAAAGAGGAAAGCATGCGAGCGAACGCTCTGGGCACGACCATCGCCGGACTCGTCACCGTTGTCGGCCTCGCCGCCGGCAGTGTGGCGACCGCGGGCACCAGCTTCGCGGCGACCGCGACCACCGCGCGGACGGCGGCGGTCGCACAGCCCGCCGCCGTGACCGCGACGCAGAACTTCGGTCTGACCACGGCCGAGGCCAAGAACGTCCAGAACTTCCTCGCGGACTACTGGGGCTACACGGGCTCCATCGACGGTCAGCTGGGCACCAACAGCTGGAAGGCCTTCCAGCGCTGCCTCGCGAAGTACTGGGGCTACACCGGCGAGATCGACGGGGACCCCGGCACCAACACCATCAAGGCGTTGCAGCGTCTGCTGAAGGACAGCTACGGCTACACGGGCGACATCGACGGCGTCGCCGGTTCGGGCACCCGGGCGGCGTTCAAGCGCTTCGCCGCCTGAGAGCCCGACCGCTCCCCCAGGTCCGACGGCCTCACCGGCCTCACCTCCCTGAACGGCCTGGCCTGTCTGGTCCATCCGGTCCATCCCGGCCTGTCTGGCCCGTCTGGCCTGTCCGGCCTGTCTGACCCATGAGTGACGACCCGCCCCGGCCCGTCCTGCAACCGCGAGGACGGGCCGGGTTGCGTGTTCTCGCCCCTCCAGCCGCCGAACCCCTCCCCCGCCGAAGGAGAACCTCCCGCCATGGCAAGACTCGCATTCCTCGTTCGCAGCGAAGCCGAAGGTCCACACGGTCGGGACGCGCACCGCACCGGGACAGGGTGGCGGACACGCGTCGGGACCTTCGCCGCCACCGCGGCCATGGTCTCGGCCGGTATCGTGATCGGCGCCCAGCCCGCCGCGGCGGCCCCGGCCCCCATCAGGCTGACCTCCGCGTCCTGCCCCGCCGAGATCGTGCAGGGCCAGACGAACGGTTGCGTCACGGAGTTGCAGAACCTGCTCAACGCGCACGGCGCCGGGCTGGCGGTGGACGGCCAGTTCGGCGCGGGCACGCTCTACGCGGTCCGTGAGTACCAGGCCGCCACCGCCATCGCCGTGGACGGGCGGGTGGGCCCCGCGACCAAGAGCAAGCTGTACGCGACCGGAGGCTCGGCGCCCGCCCCCGTCAACCTGAACTCGTCCGCCTGCCCCGCGAACATCGTCCAGGGTGCCAAGGGCGGCTGCGTCACCGAGCTGCAGCGGCTGCTGCGCCACCAGGGCTACGCCGTCGACGTGGACGGCGACTTCGGGGCCGGGACGGCGAGCGCCGTCCGCGCCTTCCAGTCCTCCCGCGGTCTCACGGCCGACGGCCAGGTCGGTCAGGCCACCAAGCGGGCGCTGTACGACACCGACGAGTCACCGTCGACGAGCCTGGACCTGAGGTCGTCGTCCTGCCCGGAGAACATCGTGGAGGGGCAGAGCGGCGGTTGCGTCGCCACGCTGCAGTCCCTGCTGAACGGCAAGGGCCAGAGCCTCGACGTCGACGCAAGTTTCGGTCCCCGCACCCTGGCGGCCGTGAAGGCCTTCCAGTCCGCGAGCGGCCTGACCGCCGACGGAGCGGTCGGCCCGACCACCAAGGCCGCCCTGTACGCGAACATCGGCGGTGGCGGCGGCAACGGCGCGCCCGCGCCGGTCAACCTGAACTCCGCCTCCTGCCCGAACGAGATCGTGCAGGGGCAACGCAGCGGCTGTGTCACCGAGTTGCAGAGCCTGCTCAACCACCACGGTGCCGATCTCGCCGTCGACGGTGACTTCGGCGCGCTCACCGACAGCGCCGTCAGGGACTTCCAGGCCGAGAAGGGGCTGTCGGTCGACGGCCACGTGGGACCCAACACCAAGGCCGCGCTGTACGGCGCGGTCACCCCGCCGTCGTCGCCTACGCCCGGTGGCGGCTACGCCAGGATCCTCGACGTGGCGGAAGCCGAGGTGGGCACGGTCGAGGGCAGCGCCCGCGCGAACAGCTACGGCTCGTCGGTCGGTCTCTCCCTCTCCACCAGCAACTACGCCTGGTGCGCGACGTTCGTGAGCTGGGTGGCCAAGCAGACCGGGGCCAGCTCCTACCGCAACTCCTATGTCTCGGGCTGGGTCAAGCAGGCGCGGGCCGGCAACTACCACCTGTCGGTGACGACCAGCCCGCAGCCGGGCGACATCGTGGCCTTCGACTGGGACGGCGGAAGCGACTTCACCGGGGGCAACGAGCACATAGGGATCGTGCGCACGGTGTCCGGATCGTCCTTCACCACCGTCGAGGGCAACACGGGCAACCCCAACGGCGACAACGACGGCGTCTACGTCAGGTCCCGTGCCACGAACAGCGGCTACGACGTGGTCTTCATCCGCGTCCGCTGAGGGGCCGCGGATGAAGACCAGGGTGCGCGGTCCTTCGCCGGTCAGTACGGTGCTGTCCTGGTGTCCGACCCGGGGCGGGGTGATCCCGCCGGGTCCGCGAGCGGTGGAGGCGGCATGGCCGACAAGAAGGCGGCAACTCTGCCGCGTAAACCGTACGAGCGTGAACTGTTGCGCCTGCAGACCGAGTTGGTGAAACTCCAGGAATGGGTCCGGGCGGAGGGCGCCCGGCTCGTGGTCGTCTTCGAGGGACGCGACGCGGCCGGCAAGGGCGGCACCATCAAGCGTGTCGCCGAGCACCTCAATCCGCGGGTCGCCCGGATCGTGGCCCTGCCCAAGCCGACCGAGCGGCAGCGCACCCAGTGGTACTTCCAGCGCTACACCGAACACCTTCCGGCGGCCGGCGAGATCGTGCTGTTCGACCGCAGCTGGTACAACCGGGCCGGTGTCGAGCACGTGATGGGCTTCTGCACGAAGCAGGAGTACCAGCTCTTCCTGCGCCAGTGCCCGATCTTCGAGCGGATGCTGGTGGAGGAGGGGATCGTGCTGCGCAAGTACTGGTTCTCGGTGAGCGACGCCGTACAGGAGGACCGGTTCCGGCGCCGCCTCGACGATCCGGTACGGCGCTGGAAGCTCTCGCCGATGGACCTGGAGTCGATCACCCACTGGGAGGCGTACTCACGGGCCAAGGACGAGATGCTGGTCCATACGGACATCACCGAGGCGCCCTGGTTCATCGTCGAGAGCGACGACAAACGGCGGGCCCGCCTCAACATGATCGCCCATCTGCTGGGTTCGCTGCCCTACCACGACGTCCCGCCACCGGTGCTGGAGCTGCCGAAACGCCCGCCGTCGACCGGCTACGAGCGCCCGCCGCGTGATCTGCAGACGTACGTCCCCGATCACGCGGCGAGCCTGTGACCGGACGGACGGCACCGCCCCGTGGCCGTGCTCACATCGGCTGACGGCCTGCCGCGTCACCGCCCGGGTCGTCGGCGAGGACCACCGAGGCCCGGATGCGTTTGCCGACCGGCTCCCGATGGATCTCGAAGCTCCGGGACACCGCCATGACGATCTCCAGACCGTGCTGACCGACCCGGGCCGGGTTCGGCGGCAGGATCCGCGGCAACGCGGTGCCGCTGTCCCACACCGTCACCGTGACGGCCTCGCCGTCGGCCTCCAAGGTCATCACACAGGGACCCGGGGCGTGTTTGCGGGCATTGGTCACCAGCTCGGACACCACCAGCTGAACCATTCCGACTGCCCGCGAGGACACTTCGATCCCATGATCGACCCGCAAGGATTCCATGAATCCGCAGGCCGCGTCACGGGCATCACCGATCCCCGCAGTGCCTTCCACCACAGCGGTCACCGCCGCGGAAGTATCCGTCCATTGCTGCCGGCCTTCTGTCTGCCCAGCCAATTTCATCATTCCGCCTCACTGCCGAAGCGCTCTTACCGGATGTCGCTTACCCCGGAAACACCACTTCAACGGTAAAACCGGCACCGATTGCGGACCGGGACACCGACCAGGCGGCGGGTGGCCCGTGCCATGGGGGCCACGAGCCGGCTGCCGTAGCCGACGTGGACGTCGGCGCGGGCTCAGGCCAGGGCCCTCGACGCCGAGAGGAACGTGGACACCAGTTCACGTGCCCAGTCGCTGGAGGCCGGCTGGGCGCTGAAGATGGCGCGGTAGTACAGCGGTCCCAGCAGGAAGTCCACGGCGCTCTCCACAGCGGGGGCACGGCCGCCGCGGGACCGCTCGCGCTCGATGATGGCGCTCAGCTGCTCATGCCGGTCCCCGATGCAGGCGCAGCCGCCTTCCGGCCCGGAGCCGATGGCGGCGCGCATGAGCGCGAGGGTGTCGGGGTCCGCGAGGTCGGTCGCCACGTCCCCCAGCCAGCGCTCCAGGTCACCGGCGAGGGTGCCGGTGTCGGGCACGACGACGTCGCCGCTGAACCGGCTGGTGGCCACATCGCTCAGGAGCTGAGCTGCCGAGCCCCAGCGCCGGTACACCGTGGTCGGGTGCACGCCCGCGCGGGCGGCGACGGCGGGAATCGTCAGGGCCTCCGCGGGTTCCTCCGCGAGGAGCTGTGCGACGGCGTGGTGAACGGCCGCGCGGACCTTCGCGGAGCGACCGCCGGGGCGTACCTGAGCTTGAGCGTCATCCATGGGGAAATTATCGCACTGATCGTTGCGTTAGTGGTAGCGTCCTTAACGCATCGATCACTGCGTTTGGAGAGAGTCATGTCCGTCTCCGCCCTATCCGACAGCGACAGCGACAGGAACAGCGACAGGAAGAACCAGATAGCGCCTCCTTCCGATACCAACCCGCCCGGTCGACGCCGCCGCGGCGAGCTCACCCGGCCGACCGCTTTCGCCGCCATCGCCGTCGTCTTCGTGCTCTTCATGGCCGCGTCCAGCGCCCCGTCCCCCCTCTACGTCGTCTACCAGCAGCACTGGGACTTCTCCGCGACCACCCTCACCACGGTGTTCGCCGTCTATGTGCTCGGGATGATCGCGGCCCTGCTGGTGCTCGGCTCCCTGTCCGACCATCTCGGCCGCCGCCCGGTACTGCTCTCCGCGATCGCGCTGGAGGCCGCGTCGATGGGACTCTTCCTCGTCGCGGACAGCGTGTCCCTGCTGCTGACCGCGCGCCTGGTCCAGGGCGTCGCCACCGGGGCCGCGATGACCGCCCTCGGCGCGGCCCTGGCCGACCTCAACCCCACCCACGCGCCGCACCGCGCCGGCGTCGTCACCGGCGCGGCACCCACCTTCGGGCTGGGGCTCGGCGCCCTGGGCTGCGGCTTCCTCGTCGAGTACGGCCCCCACCCCACCCGCCTCGTGTACGTACTGCTGCTGGGTGGCCTCGTCCTCGCCGCGGCCGTGGTCGCGGCACTGCCCGAGACGTCGCTGCGCCGGCCCGGCGCCGCCCGCTCCCTCCAGCCCCGCCTCAAAGTGGCGCCCCACCTGCGGGCGGACCTGCTGCGCCTGGTGCCGATCCTCGTCGCGAGCTGGGCGCTGGGCGGCCTGTACCTCTCGCTCGGACCGTCGGTCGTCGTGGGCCTGTTCGGCCTCTCCAGTCACGTCGTCGGCGGCCTCGTGGTCACCCTGCTGACCGTACCGGCCTGTCTGACCGCGATCGCGCTGCGCGCCTGGCCCGTCGCCCGCACCCTCGCGCTCGGCGCCGCCCTCCTGCTCACCGGCACGGTGGTCGCCCTGACCGGTGTCGAGGAGGACTCGCTGCTCACCGCGGCGCTCGGCACCGTGGTCGCCGGGGTCGGGTTCGGCGCCTCGTCCCTCGCCAGTTTCGGCACGCTGGCCCGGATGGCCGCACCCTCGGAACGCGGCGAGCTGTTCTCCGTGGCCTTCGTGATCTCCTACCTGTCCTTCAGCGTGCCCGCCGTCGTCGCCGGAATCGCCGCCACCCACACGGGACTCCATGAGACGTCCATCGCCTACGCCGCCACGGTCGCCCTCCTCGCCGCCCTCGCACTGCTCGCCCAGTGGCTCCGCTCCCGCCAGACCGCCGCACGCGCCACCTGCCCCCAGACCTGACCGGCGTCCGCCCTCCGCCCCTCACCCCTTCCTCCACCGCCCCTCCACCCGTCGCCCCTTCGAGGCGCGCGACGGGCAGGGCCGTGGCGGGTGACGGGCAGAGCCGTGGCGGACGACCGCGATTCCGCGTACCTCCACAGTCCGCGTCAGAAGTCTTGACAACGATGTCAGACGCGTGATCTAGTCCGCTTCCATCCAGCCGGATCCCGTTGATTGCGCTGCGAGGGGGGCTCGACGCGATGACCTGCACACCGCTTGCCCTCCGTGCCGGATTTCCGCGCCCGAGGCACACACAGACATGAGCGCCGGCCCTTTCGGGCCGGCGCTCTTCTCCGTGCGCAGCACACGAAGAGCGAGGAACAGGAGACCGCTTCCATGCACAGACCCCGCCGACGATGGCGTGACCGCGCGTCAACAGGGCTCGCCGCACTGCTCGTTGCCGGGGGCGCCCTGGCTCCGGTGCCGGCCGCCGCCCAGGCTCCCGCGGCGACCGCTCCACCGACCTCTCTGGTCAACCCGTTCATCGGCACCCAGAACTTCGGCAACACCTTCCCCGGCGCGAGCGCCCCCTTCGGCATGGTCCAGGTCAGCCCGGACACCGGCGGCCAGGGCGGCTACGACTACCAGCAGGACAAGATCCACGGGTTCAGCCAGACCCACCTCTCCGGTGTCGGCTGTTCCGTCATGGGTGAGCTGCCGATCATGCCGACGACCGGCGCGGTCGACAGCGTCGACCCGAACTCCTACCGGTCGGCGTTCTCGCACGACGACGAGGACGCCGAACCCGGTTACTACCGCGTCGGGTTGAAGTCGTACGGCATCGACGCCGAGCTGACCGCCACCTCCCGCACCGGATGGCAGCGCTACACCTTCCCCTCGACCGACCGCGCCAACGTCCTGTTCAACACGGGCAAGGCCAACCAGAAGGTCTACAGCTCGGAGGTGCACGTCGTCGGCGACCGGACCGTCGAGGGCCGTGTCGAAGCCGGCAACTTCTGCGCGGGCAAGGACAAGCACACCGTCTACTTCACGGCGACCTTCGACCGGCCGTTCACCTCGCACGGCGCGTGGCGCGGGAGCACCCCCGCCCCCGGCGAAAGGGACGCGTCCGGCGAGGGCGACAACGGTGCCTGGGTGACCTTCGACGCCGCCGCCGACCGCGACGTCGTCGTCAAGGTGGGGCTCTCCTACACGGGTCCCGAAGGCGCCCGCAAGAACCTCACCGCGGAGACACAGGACTCGTACGACTTCGACGCCACGCGGGCGGCGCTGCACGCGACCTGGGAGCGGCAGCTCGACGCGGTCAAGATCGGCGGCGGTTCGGCCGAGCGGCAGCGCGCGTTCTACTCCGCCCTCTATCACGCGCAGCTGCATCCGAACCTCGCCGGAGACGTCGACGGCCGGTACGCGGGCTTCGACGGGAAGAACCATGTCGCGTCGGGGTTCACGCCGTACCAGAACCTGTCGCTGTGGGACACCCACCGGCCGCAGAACCAGCTGCTCCAGATGTTGCAGCCGAAGGTCGCCCGTGATGTCGCGCTGTCCGTCGTCGCGATCGGACGGGACGGCGGCTGGCTGCCGCGCTGGTCGCTCGCCAACAGCGAGACCAACATCATGACCGGTGACCCGGTGACGCCCTTCCTGGTCGAGGCATGGTCCAAGGGGCTGCTCGCAGGTCACGAGAAGGAGGCGTACGCGCTGCTGCGGAAGAACGCGGTCAGTACGCCACCGGCCGACTCCCCCTACAACGGCCGCGCGGGGGTGGACGCGTACCAGAAGCGCGGTTACGTCCCCAGCGGGCTGGAACCGGGGAAGGACTGCGCCGACAAGGGCGGTGACAACGACTGCCGCCATCCCGCCTCGGCGACCATGGAGTACGCGGCGGCGGACGCATCGCTGGCGCTGATGGCCAAGGGACTGGGACACGGCGCGGACGCCAAGATGTTCGCGGCGCGCGGCCAGTGGTACCGGAACCTGTGGGACTCCTCCATCCAGCAGTTCCGGCCGCGTACGACCGACGGCACCTGGCTGACGCCCTACGACCCGGTCGAAGCGGGCCACCAGTTCCATGAGGGCGGCGCCTATCAGTACCAGTGGCTCGCGCCCCAGGACCCGGCCGGACTCGTCTCCCTGATGGGCGGCAAGAGCGCGACCGAGAGGCGGCTCGACTCCTTCTTCGCGTACGACAAACTCCTCGCGGACCCGGCCAGGACCGCTCGCGAGGACTGGATCTCGGCTCCGTACGACTACTACGGCAAGTCGACCTACAACCCGAACAACGAGCCCGACCTGCACGCCCCGTACATGTACCTGTGGGCCGGCGCGCCCGCCAAGACCGCCACCGTGGTCCGCGCCGCGATGACGCTCTTCACGGACGGGCCCGACGGCATGACCGGGAACGACGACCTGGGCACCATGTCGGCCTGGTACGTCTTCTCCTCGCTGGGCCTGTACCCGACGACGAACGGCGGTGGCTTCCTCGCCGTGTCCAGCCCGCAGTTCCCCTCGGCTGACATCCGCATCGGCGCGTACGGGAAGCAGCAGGGCGGCACGCTGACCGTGAAGGCGCCGGGTGCGAGCGACACCCAGCGCTACGTCAAGCGGGCGACGTTCGGCGGGAAGAACCTGCGCGCCACCTGGCTGGACTGGGACGCGGTCGCCAAGGGCGGCAGCCTCGCCTTCGAGATGACCGGCAAGCCGTCGGCGTGGGGTACGGGCAAGGGTGACGAGCCGCCGTCCGTGAACCGCGCGGCAGCGGATTCCCGCCGC
Organism: Streptomyces ortus; assembly: GCF_026341275.1. Classification (NCBI taxonomy): domain Bacteria; kingdom Bacillati; phylum Actinomycetota; class Actinomycetes; order Kitasatosporales; family Streptomycetaceae; genus Streptomyces; species Streptomyces ortus. Next base: position 8,214,017 of record NZ_JAIFZO010000002.1, on the reverse strand, counting down.
GATCTCGACGCGTCGCTCCGTACCGCTTCCGACGTCCTGCCCACGTCCGACAGCGCGCAGAGCGTCCGCCTGAAGCTGGACGTGCTGGGCCAGTCCCCCGGCACCCTGCGGGTGGGCGTCGACGCGAAGGCTCCCGGCGGCTGGACCGCGAAGACCTCGGACTCCTTCTCGTTGGTGTCCCGCCGTCTTCCGGTCCAGCGGACCGCGACCGTGGACGTGAACGTGCCGGCCGGGACCGCGCCGGGTTCGTACACCGTGCGGATCACGGCGGCGGCGAAGGGCGTGAAGAGCGTGGAGCGGGTCGCGACCATCGAGGTACGCGCCGCGGCCCGCTGCGCGCCGGACATCGACGGGCAGTGTGCCGTGGACCTCGGCAAGGAGGTGAACCACGACGGAACCGCGACCGTCGCGGCCTCCGGGCAGGGCGACTTCGACGGCGGCGGCTGGAGCTTCGACGGTGATCTGCTGCCCGCGGCGGGTCCGGTCGTCTGGGGCGGCGTGACCTACGACGCTCCCGATCCGTCCGGCACCGCCGAGAACTTCGTCGAGGCCCGCGGGCAGTCCATGCTGCTCCCGGCCGGTTCGTACGGCGCGCTGCGCGTTGTCGCCGTGGCCCACCACGGCCCGGTCACGACCGCGCTGACCGTCCGCTACACCGACGGGACCACCGCGGAAGTGCCCGTCCCCGTGGGCGACTGGGCGGGGTCGGCGCCGCAGGGCAGCTCCGTGGTGCTGGAGATGCCGCACCGGATCAAGCGCGGGCAGGGGGTGGACGGCCCTCCGGTGCGGCTGTTCGGCGCCTCGGCGGACCTCGACGCGTCGAAGACGGTGCGCTCCGTCGGCCTGCAGAACGATCCTCGGGTGCAGGTGTACGCGATCACGCTGAAGTAGAGCCGAAGGAGAAGGCAGAACTTCGTACCTCCACCGGCCCACGCCTCTCCATCGGGAGGCGTGGGCCGGTGTTTTCGCTGCCTTCGCGAAGCCCGCCGCGGCATGCGTACCCCCGCTCATGACACCAAGCTCCCGAGGCCTCAGACTCCCCCCATGCCCAAGTCCATATCCCTCTCCATGTCAGGAACCAGGCTTCTCGGACGGTCGGTCACCGCAGCCGTCCTCGTCGCGGCCACCCTGTCCGCGTGCGGCACGGAGCAGGGCGGCCGGTCTCAGTCGGCCGTCCCTCCGACCTCGTACCCGACCTCGTACCCTCCTCGGCCGAAGTGCGCGCAGCCCGCGGAAGACGCCACGGCTCCACCCACCGCCCGGCCCTCCTCATCCAGGCCGAGTGCGGACGGCGAGCGTTCGCAGGAGCAGTCGGGGGAGAACGAGGACCGGCCTCCCCACTACGCCGAGAACCACGCCTACCGCATGCAAGGTTCTCTGTCCGAGGACAAGCGCGCCCAGGGAGAGGCCTCGGCCGCACTCATTCGCAGGGAACTGGAGAAGGTCCGGGAGGAGGGCGGTTCCGGCGCGTACGGCGTCTTCGACGAGCAGCGGATCGCTGCGGCGCTGAAACGGCTCGGCTGCGGCAAGGAGCACGGCGTCTACATCGGGAACGGGTTCTACAGCGTCCACACGGGAGTCGTGTGCGTGTCCGGCTACGTGAAGAAGGACGAACTGACCAGCGAGGTGCACGGCGCCTACGCCGAGCCCCAGCCCGGCACGGGCCCGTGCGTCGAGAACCGAGGGGGCCACTGACCGCCTCCCGGCGAGAACGCGGAGTACCGGGAACGCCCGACGCAGGACCCACGGAGCACCTACGATGCCTGCACGGTGCCTGGGCAGAGTGCGGCGCTTTGGGGGCGGCATGGAACCGGACGCGAGCAGCAAGGACATGCCACCGATCCGAGTGGCCGCGGTGGACGACCATCCCATCCTGCTGGACGGGATCGCGGCCTATTTCGCCCGTCACGCACCCGACATCACGCTCGTGGCGACGGCCGAGGACGTCGACACCCTGCTTGCCGAGCACCCGGGCGACGAGGGAGCGCTCGTCGTCCTGCTCGATCTGCGCCTGCGGGACCGCAGTGACATCGGCTCGAACGTCCGTCGACTACGGGCCGCCGGAGCGCGCGTGCTGGTCTTCACCGGTGAACAACGCCCCGCACTGGTGCGCCGGGCCCTTGACGCAGGGGCGCTGGGCCTGGTGCTGAAAGAGGACCCGCGGGAGCGTCTGGTGGAGGCGATCCACACCGCGGAGACGGGCGAACTGTACGTCTCCAGCCGACTTGCCCACCACATCGTGCACGACCCACGAGGCGGCATCAGCCTCTCCCCACGACAATCGCAGGTGCTTGACCTGATCGCCAAGGGGTTGCCGCACGAGGACATCGCCCGCATTCTGCACATCACCGAGGACACCTTGCGTACCCACCGCTCACGAGCGATCCAGGCTTACTCGAAGGCTAGCGGCAGGCCGGTCGAGGGCACGGGTGACCTGGTCTACCGAGCCGTGGCCGACGGTGTCATCGACATCGACCCGGACTTGCCCGAACGGACCGGGCGCTGAGTTCGCGGTCCTACCGCCGAGGGGTGGAACGCGGACTGTCGTCCGCGATGGCCGCGCTGTCGGCCCTGTTCGCGCTGAGCTGGTCGGTGTTCCTCCTCGCCGACGGTTCGGCGCCCGACCTCGACATCCGCGCCGTCGGGGCGGTGTTCCTCGCACAGTCCGTGATCACAGCGGTTCGGGGATTGCGCATGCGGCTGTCCCGCACAGACGCGGCGGTGGCTCTTGTTCTGGCTGTCCTCGGGCAGGCGGTGATCGCGCTGGGCGGCACTTCGCGCGTCGTGGTCGGGCAGCGCTGTCTGCTGGCTGTGCCCGCCGTGCTGCTCGCCACCGCACTGCTACCACGTTGGGTGGGCCGGTGGGTCTGCGTCGTGGCTGTCGGGGCGCAGGTCGCCGCGAGCTGGCCCGCGGACGGACCCGCGGCCGCCCTGGAGAGCGTCTGGCCGGTGGTGGCGACAGCGGTGGCCGGTGGCGTGCTCGTCCCGTTGATGCGCACGGCCGGTGACCGGGCCGACCGGGCACAGCGACAGGTGCGGGCGGTGAAGGCGGCGGCGAGCCGGGCAGCGGGCCGTCGTGAGGCGCATCGGCATTTCCAGGGCGTGCTGCACGACGAGATCAGCACCGCGTTGCAGGCCATCAGCATGCCCGGAGTCCCAGTGACGCGGCTGCGGGAGGCGGCCGCCGGTGCCGTGGCCGCGCTCGCCGCCGCTCCCACCGGGCCCGGCCTCGGCGGTCGGACCGATCTGGCGGCCGTGGTCCGCTCCCTCCGGCCACCGCAGGGGACCACGATGACGATCGAGGTCACGGGACAGGTTCCGGTGCCACCCGAGGTGGCCGAAGCGTTGACGGGCGCAGCCCGGGAAGCCTTGCGCAACGTCGAGGACCATGCCGGGGCCCGGGCCGTCCAGGTAAGCCTGCGCCAGGGGACACGGGACCATACCGACAACACGGGCAGAGGAAGTGACGGGTTCACCCTGCTCGTCACGGACGACGGCAGGGGCTTCCCGGCAGAAGAACTCTCCGCCACCTCGGTGGGGTTACGGCGGTCGGTGATCCGCCGGATGGCTGCCGTCGGGGGGTCGGCCGAGGTGTCGAGCACTCCCGGGCGCGGCACGACGGTACGGCTCCAGTGGTCTCCCCCGGCAGCCGCCCCCGCGACGACAACCGCGGCCGGGGCGGCGGACCGGCCCGGCGTGGCCGAGGACACGGTCGGACGGATGCAGGCCGCGGTCGGGGACGTACGGCGTCCGTTGGCTGCCGTCTGTCTGCCGTTCCTCGCCGTCATGGGCATCATCGCGGCCGTCCACACGCTCCAGACCCCGGGCACGGGGCACTTGTTGGTCTGGTACGTGATACTCGCCGTCATCACTGTGGCGCTCCTGCTGCGCGCCGAGACGGTCATCCCGCGCCCCGTGGCGTGCGCCGCCTGCGTGTTCGCCGTCGTCGGGGCGCTGGGGAGCTTCCATGTGCTGCCGCTGGCGGGCCTCGCGGACTACACCTCCTGGCCCGTCGGTGCGGTGACGCCGCTTCTCACCCTTCTGGTCATCGTCCGCCCGGCCTGGGAGGCGCTGACGGCGTTGGCGGTGGAGCAGATCGGTATCGTCGTCCTGGTGATCGCCGGTCCACCGATCGCGTCCTCGGCCGGGGCGACCGCCGCCCTGGTGGTGCCCGCCCTCTTCGCACCCGCGCTCGGCGTGATCACAGGGCTGGCCATCGGGCGCACCGTGGCCCGGCTCGGCGGAGCGACGGCACACGCCGAGGCCGAGCGGTCGGTCACGCTCGCGGCCGAAGCCGCCCGCCAGGCACGCGAGGAACTGCACAGCAGGAGGCTGGCCGATCTCGGCGAGGCGATCGTGCCGTTGCTCACCGATGTGGCGTCCGGACGGTGCACATCCGACGACCCGGGCGTGCGGGAGCGCGCCCGTCTGCTCGACGGTGCGGTCCGGGACGAGATCCACCTGCCCGGCGTACTCGACCGCTCCGCGCGCGAGTTGCTGAGCAGGGTCCGTGGGGAGGACTGCGCGGTCTTCATCCAGTCGGACTCCGACGATCCGCACCCGCCGGCCTTCCTGCGGCTGCTGTTGACCACCGCGTTGAACTGCGGCCCGACTCCGCGCGAGCTGTACCTCACGGTGAACGCCACCCAGGGTGGGGTGCGTGCCTCCCTGGTGCTCCTTCCGGGGCACGAGGTGCGGGCCCGGGCACTTCGCGAGGCCGTCGCCGAGGCCGTGACGGGGAGCGTGGTGGAGAACTCGCTCAGCTCCACCTGGGTCGAGGCGGACGTCCGCGCGACCTGACCACGTAACGGGCCGTCCGTACCGGGACGGCGTGGCTGTCACCACTTGCGGGGACAGCCAGAACGCGCCGCGGCCGAGAACATCGAGAGGCGTCGGGACGCACGGTCCCGGCGCTTGTGAGAGGACGGCCATGCCCGACTTCATCCGTCAGCATCTACGCAGATTCACCGCCTCGGTCGAGCAGTCCGACGCGCTCTCTCCGGCGCAGCGGGCGTCTCTCCTCCGAGGGTACGAGGAGGCGCTCGTGAACGAGGCACCGCCGCGACTGGTCCTCATCGGCCAGGCCGGGGTCGGCAAGTCCAAGACCATCAACGCCCTGTTCAACGCGGGCCAGGAGGTCGGCCACAGCAGGGCCACCACCGATCGGGCCTGGACGATCCCGGTCCAGGAGGTCAGCGGGAGCCATGGAACCCTGGAGGTCGTCGACATGCCTGGCATCGGCGACGACATCGCCAACTACCGGCGCTACCTCGACCTGTACCGCGAGATCCTGCCCACGGCAGACGCCGTCGTGTGGATCCACGCGGCCGAGGACCGGACGGTTCAACTCGTCCAGCAGGCGCTGAGGGATCTCTTCGGGCCCAGCCCGGAACTCGTCGGCCGGCTGGTCTTCGGCCTCAACAAGGCCGACGAGATGGGTCCTCACGACTGGAACACCCGCGCGAACCTGCCCTCGGAGCTCCAGCGGGCGGCGCTGCGGGACAGGGAGGGGGCCTTCACCCGCAGCATCGCGCACGCCCTGCCGGCCTGGCGGGGCCGGGCGGTGTCGTACGCCGCGCTGCATCACTACAACCTGACGGCACTGTTCAAGGAGATGATGTACGCGGTCCCCGAGCAGCGCAGATGGGTCCTGGAGCAGCGGATGGATCTGGCGGACTTCACGGCACTCGTGGACCGCAAGCTGCTGCGGGCCGCTCAGGCGCGGACCCTGGCCGAGGTACCGGCCGCCGTGCCCGAGGCGCCGGCCGTGCCCCCTCAACCCGCACAAAGGTTGCGAGAGCGGCCGAGCCCCGAGCCGCCACGGTCGGTCAACGAGGCACTTGCGGGGCTGTCGGAGGCCCAATGGCAGGAGTTGCACGCGGACCGGGCCCGGCTACAGGAGTTCGTCCGGCGCGTGGAGCAGGAGATGGGCCGATGAACGCCGAACCCGGACCGGGCGAGTTCGACTCCGTCGTGAACGCCCTGCGCATGGTCATGCGGGAGCAGGAGGAGAACCTGCGGGAGATCGACCGGATGTCCGAAGTCTCCTTCCGGCTCTGGCTCAACAGTGTGGCGGAACGGCTGGCGAAGGTCGCTGGTATCTCACTGGCGCGCATACATGCCTACTTCGGCGACCTGACGACGATCCTTACCAACGCCCGCTCGACACTGAGGCGTTCGTACCACGACGAGTACCGACGGGCACGCCGTGTACCGCCGGCCCCGGCCGGCTGACGGATCAGGAGGAACACACCATGGCGTGGGTCGAGTTCGCTTTTCCCCGTTGCCCGGCCTGCTCCCGCTCCTGGGCTGTCAGCCGCCACCATGGTTGCCCCACGGCGGAGGCTGTGGGGCACGGCGGTGGTCTTGAGATCGATCCGGACCGGTCGCGGGTGCGGTGCACGGGCTGCCGACGCAACTGGGAGGTGTGGGAGACGCGTTTCCACTGTTCCTGCGGCCGTCGGTTCGAGGCCCACGAGGTGGAAGAGGCGGTGCGGGAGGTGATCCGCGTGGCATCGCTGCTTGCGCGGGTGCTGACACAGCAGGCTAGGGACCTGGCCGAGATCCGCCGTGCGGGTGAGGTGTCGTTCCGTGCGTGGGTGAGCCGGTTCACTGACTCGGTGGCCGGCTCGCTCGGAGCGATGGCAGGTCGGATCGTGGGTAGTTTGCTACGAGCTCTGGACTGAGGGGAGAAGCGGCAGTTCCTGCGCTGATCGTGGGTGCCATGAGGCATGGATGACCGGGCTGCGGCGGGCGGCGCGATCGCGTCGTCGCCGTACACCTTTCGGGCCTACGCGGACGGCGTGCCGAAGGTGAAGGTGCTCACCTGCCTCCGCGGGTGTCCGGTTTCGTCCGTGACAGGCCCTCTGGCCGGCGTTAGGCGGCCCGGATGACGGGTACCCGCTCGCCCGGCAGCAGGGGCGACGTGTGGCGACCGGTCGGACCTGCGGTGAGACTGGGGCGAGCGGCGTCCGACGATGGGTGGAGCATGTTCAGCGTTGAGGAAACGATCGAGGTCGCGGTTCCGGTGAGTTCCGCGTACAACCAGTGGACGCAGTTCAAGAGCTTTCCCCGGTTCATGACCGCGGTGAAGAAGGTCGAGCAGGTCCGCCCGGCGCTCCTGTCGTGGACGCTCGCCGCCGGACCCCTGCGCCGCGAGTTCCAGGCCGAGATCGTCGAACAGGAACCCGACTCCCATCTGACGTGGCGCAGCCTCGAACGGCACTTCGGCCATCAGGGTGAGGTGTCGTTCCGGCCCGCCACGGACGGCGCGGCGGACCGTACGACCGTCGTCGTCCGGATCGAGGTCGACACCCCCGCCGCCAGCGCCCTCCTCGGCGGCCTCCCCGAGCTGGTCAGCCGGGTGGTCCAGCGGGAGCTGCGGCACTACAAGGCGTTCATCGAGGGGCTCGGCGCGGAGAGCGGGGCCTGGCGCGGCACCATCCGCGACGGACGCGTACGGCCCGTGGAACCCAAGCCGCACCGGAGCCGTGTCGCCCACTGGCCCGTCGGCTGACGCCGGGAGGGACAGCGTGACGGCAGCGTGCGGCAACAGTGTGAGTGAAAGGCAATGCCGATGAAGAAGGCGCCCGGCGACGAGCCGAACGAGGCTCTGCGCGTGACCCCGCCGAAGAAGTGGGCCGCGGGCGTACCCGCGGTCGCCCACGCGTTGGGGTACTCCCTGGAGGAAACCTCGGCACGACGCACCGGGGAGACGCTGCTGACCATGAACCAGGTGGGCGGCATCGACTGCCCCGGGTGCGCGTGGGCGGACCCCTCACCCGGCAACCGGCATCGCAACGAGTACTGCGAGAACGGCGCCAAGCACATCAACGACGAGGCGACGTCGCGGCGCATCGGCGCCGACTTCTTCCGCGAGCACACGGTCTCCGAGCTGGGCCGGCGCTCCGACAAATGGCTGAACCAGCAGGGCCGGCTCACCGAGCCGATGGTCAAGCGGCCGGGGTCCGACTCGTACGAGCCGATCAGCTGGCACGACGCCTTCGACCTGCTGGCCTCGGAACTGACCTCGCTCGACTCCCCCGACGAGGCGGTGTTCTACACCTCCGGCCGGGCCAGCAACGAGGCCGCGTTCGTGCTGCAACTGTTCGCCCGGGCGCTGGGCACCAACAACCTGCCCGACTGCAGCAACATGTGCCACGAGTCCAGCGGCTTCGCGCTGCACGAGACGCTGGGTACGGGCAAGGGAACGGTCAGCCTCGACGACCTGCACCACGCGGACCTGATCTTCGTGGTGGGGCAGAACCCCGGCACCAACCACCCGCGGCAGCTCTCGGCACTGGAGGAGGCGAAGCGCAACGGCGCCCGCATCATCGCGGTGAACCCCCTGCCGGAGGCCGGACTGCTGAGGTTCAAGAACCCGCAGAAGCCCAGCGGAGTGATCGGCAAGGGCACCCAGATCGCCGACCGGTTCCTCCACATCCGCAACGGCGGCGACCTGGCCCTGTTCCAGGGGATCAACCGGTTGCTGCTGGAGGCCGAGGACGCCCGTCCGGGCGAGGTGCTCGCCCGCGACTTCATCGAGAGCGACACCAAGGGCTTCGAGGAGTTCGCCGAGCACGCCCGCAGCATCGAGTGGAACGACATCCTCGCCGCGACCGGTCTGGCACGCGAGGAGATCGAGCAGGTCCGGGACGAGGTGCTGGCCAGCCGGCGCGTCATCGTCTGCTGGGCGATGGGCATCACCCAGCACAAGCACGCCGTCCCCACCATCCGGGAGTTCGTCAACTTCCTGCTGCTGCGCGGGAACGTCGGCCGGGCCGGCACCGGGGCGTGTCCGGTGCGCGGGCACAGCAATGTCCAGGGCGACCGCACCATGGGCATCTGGGAGCAGATGCCGGACGATTTCCTCGACTCGCTCCAGGAGGAGTTCGGCTTCGACCCGCCGCGCGCCCACGGCCTGGATTCCGTGAACACGATCCGGGCGATGCGCGAAGGCCGCGTCAAGTTCTTCCTCGCGCTGGCCGGAAACTTCGTGCGGGCCGCTCCGGACAGCGAGATCACCGAAGAGGCCATGCGCAGCTGCCGTCTGACGGCCCACATCTCCACCAAGCTCAACCGGTCCCACACCGTGTGCGGCGAGACCGCGCTCATCCTGCCCACCCTCGGCCGCACGGAGGTGGACATCCAGGCCGACGGGGAGCAGTTCGTCACCGTCGAGAACTCGATGAGCGAGGTGCACACCACGCAGGGGCGGCTGCAGCCCGCCTCGCCCCTGCTGCTCAGCGAGATCTCCATCCTGTGCCGGCTCGCCCGTCGTACCCTCGACGGCCCGGGCGCCGACATCCCGTGGGAGGAGTTCGAGGCCGACTACGGCGCGATCCGCGACCACATCTCACGTATCGTCCCGGGACTGCACGACTTCAACCGGCGCGTGACACGCCCCGGTGGCATCCAGCTGCCGAACGCGGTCAACGAGGGCGTCTACCACAACGACGTCGGCAAGGCGCTGTTCACCGCCAACGACTTCGCGATGCTGCAGGCCCCCGAAGGACACCTGCTGCTGCAGACCTTGCGTTCCCACGACCAGTGGAACACCGTCCCCTACACGTCCAACGACCGCTACCGGGGCATCCACGGGAGCCGCCGCGTAGTGCTCGTCAATCCGGAGGACGTGGCCGCACTGGGCCTCTCGAACGGGCAGCACGTCGACCTGGTCAGCGTGTGGGGCGACGACCCCGAGCGGCGCGCCGAGGACTTCCGCGTGGTCCCCTACCCCACCACCCGGGGCTGCGCCGCCGCCTACTACCCGGAGACCAACGTCCTGGTGCCGCTGGACAGCGTGGCCGACAAGAGCAACCAGCCGACGTCGAAGGCGATCGTGGTCCGCCTGGAGCCGGTCACGGCGCCGGCGACCGCGCAGGCGAGGTGAGCGTCGGCCGCCACGTGGTGAACCTCAGCCCCCGGGTTCAGCTCCCGGGTACGGAGATCACGACCATCCGGTTCACCGTGCCGTCCTCGCCGACCACATCGCGTACGTGCCGGAAGCCGAGGCGTCGGCACAGGGCGAGACTCGCCGTGTTCCCGGCGCCCACCATGCCGTACGCCTCCGTCAGCCCCAGGTTGTCGGAGGCGTGGCGAAGCAGGCCGTGCACGGCCTCGGTGCCGATGCCCCGCCCCCAGTAGTCGGGGGCGAGGGCGACGATGAGTTCGTGCCCGTCGACGTTGCCGGTCTTCTTCACCTCCGCGTGACCGATGTACGTCCCCTGCCACCACACCCCCCACACATCGAACCGGCGCGTGGGATAGACGTCGGTGAGGATGGCACGGAACGCCGTACACAGGTCGGCCTCGGGCACCATGTCCTGGCCCATCCAGTGGCACACCTCCTCGTTGCGCAGCAGGGCGACGAAGTGGGCCTCGTCCTCGGGGCGGTAGGGCGTGAAGACCAGTCGTTCCGTCTTCAGGACGGGTGTTGTCATCGGTGGACTCCTCGGGTGAGGCGGAGAGGCGACTCCGTCCCGCGGAGGGACAGCGGCTCCCGTCCCTCCGCGGCCACGGACGGGTCAGGCCTCCGAATTCTCCATCCGCTCACGCAGGCTGCGCGGACGCATGTCGGTCCACACCTCGTCGACGTACGCGGAGCACTCCTCCTCGGTGCCCTCCTTCCCGACGGGCTGCCAGCCCGCGGGCACCTCGACGTCGACCGGCCAGAGGGAGTACTGGTCCTCGTCGTTGCGCAGCACCTGGTGGCGGGTGTTCTCGTCCATGTCGTTCTCTCCTGTCGTGAGTCGGGCGGATCGTGCGTCGAGGGGATGGTGAATTGGGGGAGCGTGCGGGAACCGGTCCGGGTCGAGCCGGTCCGGTGGGGTCAGAGGCTGTCCCTGGCATGGCGAGCGATGTGACCGAGAGCCTCGGTGAAGTCTTCGGCGACGCGGCGCACGGCGGCCGGGTCGAAGGTCCCGGCGCGGTGGTGCCAGGTGAAGGCGAAACGTCCGTCCCGCACCGCGCCGACCACCTCCAGCGGATGCGATCCGCCGTCCCGGGGGTCGTGGTCCTGCCCGAAGGACCCGTGCTCGGTCCGTACGAGGCCGCCGTCCGGGGCCGCGGGGCGGGCGTCCCACTGGCCGAGGTAGTTGAAGACCACCTGCCCGTGTGCGGCCTCGCCCAGCCGTTCGCGTACCTCGGGCGGTCCGAAGGTCCGCAGGGCGCCGAAGCCCAGTCCGTTGCCGGGTACGGAGCGCAGTTGGCGGCGTACCGACTTCACCAGCGAACGCCAGTCGCGGGCGGCCCCCGGGCGGTCCGGTTCCGCGACCTGGAGGACGACCGGGTGGATGGTGGTGAACCAGCCGACCGTGCGGGAGAGGTCCACGTCGTCGAGCAGGTCCTCGCGGCCGTGCCCTTCGAGGTCCAGCCGGACGCGTTCGCCGCCGGTCCAGCGGGCCAGCGCCAGGGCCAGCGCGGCCAGCAGGACGTCGTTGACGCGGGTGCGGTAGGCGGCCGGCGCGGCGCGCAGCAGTGACTCCGTGTCCTCCTCCCCCAGTTCGACGGTGAACGAGCCGCCCTCCTGGACGGCCGGGTCGGATGCGGCGGCGGGGAGCCGTCCGACGGTCACGGCCTCCTCCCAGTAGGCCAGTTCGTGGTCCAGGCCGCCGTCGCCGACATGCCCGGCGAGTTCGCGGGCCCAGTCGCGGAACGAGGTGGTGCGCTCCCCCAGGTCGACGGGCTCGCCGCGCACGGCCTGCCGGTAGGCGGCCTCCAGGTCGTCGGCGAGGATCCGCCAGGACACGGCGTCCACGACCAGGTGGTGGCCGACGAGGAGCAGGTAGGCCGTGCCGCCGCCCCGTTCGCCCGCCCGCGACGGCTCTCCCTCCCCCGCACCGGTGAACAGCGCTGCCCGCAGCAGCGGGCCCCGGCCGAGGTCGAAGCCGGTGTGCAGGTGGTCGGCGGCCTCCTTCATGGCCGCGTCCGCCTCCTTCGCCGGCAGGCCCGACAGGTCGTACCGGACGAGCAGTTCGTCGCTCTCCCGCGGCGGCGGGTTGAACTGGCGCCATCCGTCGGCGTCCTGGGTGAAACGCATGCGCAGCGCGTCGTGGTGTTCCAGCAGCGCGTCCAGGGCGAGGCCCAGGGCGGCGGGGTCGGGCGTACCGTCGAGTTCCAGCAGCGCCGACTGGTTGAAGTGGGTGTGGTCGGCGCGCGGTGTGCCGAGGAACCATTCCTGGATCGGGGTGAGGGGTACGTCGCCGGTCGCCGGGCCGTCGCCCCTCTGCTGGGGTGCGGTGCCGACGACGGTGGCCAGTTCGGCGACTGTCTGGTGGGTGAACAGGTCCCGGGTGGCCAGGTGCAGGCCCTCGCGCCGCAGCCGGGAGACGACCTGCATGCTCAGGATCGAGTCACCGCCGAGGACGAAGAAGTTGTCGTCCACGCCGATGTCCCGCACGCCGAGGACATCGCTCCAGACGTGCGCGATGCGGCGTTCGGTGTCGGTACGGGGCGCGGTGCGCGGGCCGGCCGCGACGGCGGTGTGGGCGGGTCCTGGTGCGGGCAGGGCCCGCCGGTCCGTCTTGCCGTTGGGGGTCAGCGGCAGCCGCTCCAGCGGTACGAACACGGAGGGCACCATGTGCGGGGGCAGCAGCCCGGCGAGGTCTTCGCGCAGCGCGGCGACGGGCAGGCCACCGCCACCGCCCCCGCTGCCTCCCGTGCCGTTGCCGTTGGCACTGGCACTGGCACTGGCACTGGCATCGCCGGCGGGGACCACGTACGCCACCAGCCGTCCGTGGCCGTCGGACGGTTGGCCGTCCGGGGCGTCGGCGCGGACCACGACCACCGCGTCGCGCACGTACGGGCTGCGGCGCAGCGCGCTCTCCGTCTCTCCCGGCTCGATACGGAAGCCGCGCAGCTTGATCTGGTCGTCCGCGCGGCCGACGAAGCGCAGTTCGCCGTCGGCGCCCCAGCGCGCCAGGTCGCCGGTGCGGTACATGCGCTCCCCCGCCGCGCCGAACGGGTCGGCGACGAACCGCCGGGCGGTCAGGCCCGGCCGGTGGAGGTAACCGCGGGCCAGCCCCGGGCCCGCCACGTACAGCTCCCCGGTCACGCAGGGCGGTACGGGTCGCAGGGCGGCGTCGAGGACGTACACGCGGGTGGCTCCGGCCGGGCGGCCGATCGGCGGCGCGCCGCCCGCCGGGCTCAGCGGGCCGGTCCAGGTGGCGACGACGGTGGCCTCGGTGGGCCCGTAGGAGTTGATCATCAGGCGCCCGGGCGCCCACCCCTCCACGAGGTCGGCGGGGCAGGCTTCGGCGCCGACGATCAGGGTGCGCAGGTCGGGAAGGTGACCGGCCGTCTCCGGCGCCACCGTGGCCAGCGCGGCCGGTGGGACGAGGGCGTGGCTGATGCGGCGCTCGGCGAGCACCTGGGCCAGCCGCTCGCCGACCAGCGGCCCTTCCTCTCCTGTGACGAGGGTGGCGCCGCTGAGCACGGAGACGCACAGTTCGAGGACCGAGGCGTCGAAGCTGGGTGAGGCGAACTGCAGCACCCGGTCGCCGGGGCCCGCCGCGTACCGTTCGGCGGCGGACGCGGCGAAGCCCGCCAGGCCCCGGTGCGTCACCGTGACGCCCTTCGGGGTCCCGGTGGATCCGGACGTGTAGATGACGTACGCCGGATGGTCGGGGGTGAGGGTGGTGGGTGGGGTGGGTGCCGTGCCGCGGGCCGTGCCGGTGGGCACGGCGTCCGGGTCACCCGCCCCCCAGGCCCCGGCTGTCCCACCTGGCCCACCTGGCCCGACTGCTCCGGCTGTTCCGGCGATGTCAGCTATCTCGGCCGGGTCGTCGAGGACCACTCGGGCGCCCGCGTCGCGGATCATGAACTCCCTTCGCTGAGCGGGGTAGTTCGGGTCGACGGGCAGGAAGGCGGCGCCCGCCTTGGCGACGGCGAGCTGCGCCACCACCGTCTCGGCGGTGCGCGGCAGGGCGAGGGCGACCACGTCCTCGGGGCCGACCCCGCGGGCGATCAGCCGGTGGGCGAGCCGGGTGGCGGCACGGTCGAGTCCGGCGTACGACAGCCGACGCCCGGTGTCCTCCAGCGCCACGGCGTCGGGGGTGGCGGCCACCTGCCGCGCGAACAGCTCCGGCAGGGTCGCCACCGGTACCGGCCGGGCCGTGCCGCGTCCCTGCTCCAGCAGGGCCTTCAGTTCGTCGTCGGAGGCGAGCGGCAGGGCGGCGAGCGGGCGGCGCGGGTCGTCGGCCACGGCGGTCAGCAGCGCGGTCAGCCGGGCGGCGAGCTGCTCGGCCGTGGCCGCGTCGAACAGGTCGGTGTTGTAGGTGAGCAGGCCGTCCAGACCGCCGGAGTCGGCCTCGGCGAACTCCAGGGTGAGATCGAACGCGGCGTGCCGGAGCTCCGTCCCGACGGCGGACACCTCCAGGTCCGGGACGTCGAGTCCGGCGGCCGGGGTGTTCTGCAGGACGACCATCACCTGGAACAGCGGGGTGCGGCTGGTGTCGCGCACCGGACGCACCTCGTCGACCACCTGCTCGAACGGCACCTCCTGGTGGGCGAAGGCGTCCAGCACGGTCCGCCGTACGTCGTCGAGGAACTCGGTGAAGGGACGTTCGGGGTCGACCCGGGAGCGCAGCACCAGGGTGTTGACGAAGAAGCCGATCAGCTGCTGGATCTCGGTCTGGTCCCGGCCCGAGGTGACGGTGCCGACGGTGACGTCCTCGCTGCCGCACAGCCGGGCCAGGAAGGTCTGGGCGGTGGCGACCAGCGTGGTGAAGAGGGTCGCTCCCCGGTCCCGGCCCACCTGTCCGAGACGGCGTGCGACGGCGGGCGGGAGGGTCAGCCGGGCGGTCGCGCCGGCTCGGGTGCGCAGGGGCGGGCGGGGCCGGTCGGTGGGCAGGTCAAGCGGCTCGATGTCCGCCAACTGCTGCTTCCAGTAGCCCAGTTGCTGCTCATGCTCGCTCGTGGCGCGCTGCCAGTGGGCGTAGTCGGCGTACTGGACCGGCAGCGGCGGCAACGGTTCGGTGGCCGGGTCCAGTTCGGCCCGGTAGAGGTGGGCGAGATCGCCGGTGAGGACAGCGGTCGACCAGCCGTCGGTGACGATGTGGTGCAGCGTGAGGGTCAGGACGTGCTCGTCGTCGGCCGGTCGGATCAGGCCGGCCCGCAGCAGGGGGCCCTCGCGCAGGTCGAAGGGCAGGGCGCGGTCGGCCGCGAGCAGCTTCTCCAGGCGGGCCGTGCGCTCCCCCTCCGACAGCAGCTCGGTCAGGTCGCGCAGCGGCAGCGGTACCTCCCGCGGCGGCTGGACGATCTGTACGCCCCTGCCGTCCACCATGTCGAAGGTGGTGCGCAGCGACTCGTGCCGTGCCACCAGTTTCCGCAGGGCCGCCGCGAGGGCCCGGGT
This sequence comes from Streptomyces ortus, assembly GCF_026341275.1. Taxonomy (NCBI): domain Bacteria; kingdom Bacillati; phylum Actinomycetota; class Actinomycetes; order Kitasatosporales; family Streptomycetaceae; genus Streptomyces; species Streptomyces ortus. Next base: position 8,198,665 of record NZ_JAIFZO010000002.1, on the reverse strand, counting down.
GTCGAGCCGGCCCCGCAGGCGTAGCGCCAGGGCGGTGACGTACTCGCTGCCGCCGGGTGCGAACTCCTCCAGGAACCACAGGCGTTGCTGCGCGTACGACATCGGTGCCGTGGCGTCCCGGGCCACCGGGGTGATGACGGGGCGCTCCTCGTCGGCGGTCCGGTCCCCGGTGAGCAGCTCGGCAAGCGCGGCGGGGGTCGGGTGGGTGAACACGACCCGCGGCGAGAGGCTGGTGCCGAACTCCTCGGCCAGGCGGGAGGCCAGCCTGATGCTGAGGATGGAGTCGCCGCCCAGCGCGAAGAAGTCGTCCTCCACGCCCGGCGGCCGGCCGCCCAGTACGTCGGCGAAGACGTCGGCGGTACGGCGTTCGGCCTCCGTGCGCGGTGCGGTCCGCGCGCCCTGCCGGGGGCCGGTGTCCGTCTCCGGTGCCGGGAGGGCGGCGTGGTCCACCTTGCCGTTGCCGCTGAGCGGGAGGGCCGTCAGCGCGACGAACGCGGAGGGCACCAGGTAGTCGGGCAGCGTGCGGCGGGCGTACGAGCGCAGCTCGTCCGGGTCGTGTCCGGCCGGTCCGACGACGTAGGCGACCAGGCGGCGGGCGCCGGGGCGGTCCTCGCGGGCCACCACCGCCACGTCCGCGACGCCGGGGTGGGGCGCCAGCGCGGCGGCCACCTCGCCGGGCTCCACGCGGAAGCCGCGGATCTTCACCTGGTCGTCGGCGCGGCCCAGGAACTCGACCGTGCCGTCCGGGCGGCGGCGGGCCAGGTCGCCGGTGCGGTACATCCGGGCGCCGGGCGGGCCGAGGGGGTCCGCGAGGAAGCGGCGTGCGCTCTCGCCGGGGCGGCCCAGGTAGCCGCGTGCCACGCCCTCGCCCGCGATGTACAGCTCGCCCGCGCAGCCCGGCGGGACAGGGCGCATCCGGGCGTCCAGGACGTGGACCCGTTTGTCGTCGAGCGGCCTGCCGACGGGGACGGTGTCGGGGACGGCCGCCGGGTCGTCGAGGGCGTGGGAGGTGGCGAAGGTGGTGGTCTCGGTCGGTCCGTAGCCGTCCACCACGATCAGGCCGGGGCAGGCGGCCAGTACGCGTCGTACGGCCGCCGCGGGGACGACGTCGCCGCCGGTCCACACCTGGCGAAGACCCGCGAAGGAGTCGGGCGCGTCCTGCGCCAGCAGCCGGAAGAGCCCGGCCGTCAGCCACAGGGAGGTCAGACCGGCGCCGCCGGGGCGCCCGACGGTCTCGGCGTGCCCGCCTGCACCGTCCGGTCGGACCGGCCCGCCCGGCCCAACCGGTTCGCCCGGCCCAACCGGTTCGTCACCCGCGGCGCGCGCACCCGTGCCGATGAGCCGCCGCAGCAGCGCAGCGTCCACCGTCTCCCCGGGGGCCACGACCACGCAGCCGCCGGTCAGCAGGGGCGCCCACACCTCGAACGTGGCGGCGTCGAACGCGACCGGGGAGTGCAGCGGCACGCGGGCGCACACGCCGTCGCCGAAACGGCTGTCGGTGGCCAGCGACGCCACGTCACGGTGACGTACCGCCACGGCCTTGGGCAGGCCGGTGGATCCGGAGGTGAACATGACGTAGGCCAGCCGGTCGGGATCGGCGGGCACCGCGGCCGCGCCCGTCAGGGGGGTGTGGCGTGCCGCGGCGACGTCCTCGGCGGTGAGGCGGGCCCTGACGTTCGCCTGCGTGAGCATGGTCCGGCGCCGCTCCTCGGGGGCGCGGCCGTCGACGGGCACGTAGGCGCCGCCCGCCTTGAGGACCGCGAGCTGGGCGACGACGAGTTCGGCGCGGCGGTCCATGAGCAGGGCCACCCCGTCCTCGGCGCCGAGGCCGTCGAGGAGCAGCCGGGCCGCCACCCGGTCGGACCAGTCGGCGAGTTCACGGTAGGTGAGCCGCAGGTCGCCGTCCTCCAGGGCGGGCGCGTCCGGGGTGCGGCGGACCTGCTCGGCGAACAGGTCCACCGGACTGCGCGGTTCGGTGCGGCGGTCGGTGGTGTTCCACTCCGCCAGCAGGCGCCGGTCCCCGGGGGTGAGCGGGTCGAGCGCGCCGGCCTCGCCGTCGATGCGGTCGATCCCGTCGGCGAACCGGGTCAGCAGGGTGGCCAGGCGGGCCGTCGCCTGTTCCACCGTCACGCGGTCGAAGAAGGCCGGATCGTAGGCCAGGTCGAAGCCGAGCCGGTCACTCAGATGGGCGCGCAGGCACAGCGGGAAGGTGGTCGCGTCGTCGGCGCGTACCTCGGCGACGCCCACCCCGGTCCGGGCGGTGGCCGACTCGTCGACCGGATAGTTCTCGAACACCACCATGCTGTCGAACAGCGCCTGCCCCGCGGGGACTTCGGTCAGGCCCTGGATACGGGCCAGGGAGAGGAAGTCGAAGCGCCGGTCCTCGCTCTGCGCCTCCTGGAGGTTGCGCAGCCAGGGCAGGACACCGTCGCCCGCGACCCGTACCCGGGTGGGCACGGTGTTGATGAACATGCCGATCATCGTGTCGACGCCGGGCAGTTCGGCGGGCCGGCCGGAGACGGTCGTACCGAACACGACGTCGTCACGCCCGCTGTAACGGGCCAGCAGCAGCGCCCAGGCCCCCTGCACGACGGTGTTGACGGTCAGTCCGGCGCGGGCCGCCGTGTCGCGCAGCCGCCGTGACACGTCCCCGTCCAGCTCGTGGTGGACGGACGCGGCGGAACGGGCCCGGTGCGCCTCGGCGGGGGTGCGGTCGTACGGCAGCGGGGTGCGCTCGGTGACACCGGTGAGAGTGGCGGCCCAGTGGCGCTCGGCCGCGTCCTCGTCCTGTTCCCGCAGCCAGCGCACGAAGTCCGCGAACGGCCGCCGCACGGGCGGGGCGGCGTCCTGGCCGCCGGTGAGGGCGGCATACCGCTCGCACACCTCGGTGAGCAGTTGCCCGGTGCTCCAGCCGTCGAGGATCAGGTGGTGCGAGGACCACAGCAGCAGTACCTCGTCACCGGGCAGCGCGGCCAGCGTGATCCGGGTGAGCGGCGCGGCCGTCAGGTCCATGCCCGCCGCGCGGTCCGCGGCGAGCAGCCGCTCCGTCGCGGCGGCGCGCTCCTCGCGGGTCAGGGTCCGCCAGTCCAGGTGGGTGACGGGCAGTTCCACCTGGTCGTGGACGACCTGGACGGGATGCGGCAGGCCCCGCCAGTGGACGTCCGTGCGCAGGACCGGGGTGCGGTCGACGGCCTCCTGCCAGGCCGCCGCGAACGCCCTCGGGTCACCGACTCCTGTCAGCCGTACGGCCGTACGGTCGAAGTAGGCCCCGGCGGTGTCGACCAGTCCGTGGAAGAGCATGCCGGACTGCAGGGGCGTCAGCGGCAGGACGTCGGCGACGTGCCGTCCGTCACCGACCAGCCGGTCGAGCTGCTGCTGGGAGAGGCCGGCGAGGGGGAAGTCGGAGGGGGTACGGCCGCCCGCGTCCGGCCGCGCGCAGTGGGCCACGATGTCGCGGAGCGCCGCGCACATCCGCTCGGCCAGGTGCCGGACGGTGGACTCGTCGTAGACGGCCGCCGGGTAGGTCCAGCCGAGTTCGAGGCATCCTTCCTGGACCACGCCCGTGATGTCCAGCAGGTAGGGGCGGGTCTCGTCCGGGTCGGCGTCGCGGCCGGCCGGCGGGAGCGCCGTCGCCCGGTACAGGCCGTCCCCGGCGCCGCTGCCCGTGTCCCAGCGGCCGTGGTAGTTGAAGCCGACCCGCGGGTGGGGCGTGTCGGCGAGCGGGCTGTCCGGCAGGAGGTGGCGCAGGGCGCCGTGGCTGAGACCGTGCAGCGGCACCGTCCGCAGTTGTTCCTTGACCGAGCGCAGGGTGGTGCGCCAGTCGGCGTCGGGCGCGACGGTCAGGGCGAGGGGGAACTCGGCGGTGAACCAGCCGACGGTCCGGGACAGGTCCACGTCGTCGAACAGGTCCTCCCGGCCGTGTCCCTCCACCCCGACCAGGACCGTGTCCCGGCCGCACCAGTGGGCCAGCGTCCGGCCGAGCGCGCTGAGCAGTACGTCGTTGACCTGGGTGCGGTAGACCTCGGGGACCCGGCGCAGCAGGGCCTCGGTCTCCTCTTCCGCCAGCGTCACGGTGACGGTGGCGGCGGTGCCGTGGGTGTTGGGGCCCGGCCGCCCGGCGGGCAGGTCGGCGGGAGCGTCGGCGGTGCGGCTCCAGTGCGCCAGGTCGGCGTCCAGAGCGCCGGATCGCGTGTGCCTCTCCAGCCGCCGCGCCCAGCGTCCGTACGAGGTGCCCGCCGGGGCGAGTTCGACGGGACGCCCTGCCTCGGTGGCGCGGTGCGCGGTCTCCAGGTCGGCGAGCAGGATGCGCCAGGAGACGCCGTCGACGGCCACATGGTGCACGGTGAAGAGGAGTTGGGCGGGGTGCTGCGGGCCACGGTCGAAGAGCAGCACGCGTACGACCCGGCCCTCGGTGGGATCGAGCGTCCCCTGTGCGGCGTCCGCGGCGCGCTGCACCCGCGCCTCCAGCTCGGGGGCGTCCAGGTGGGAGGTGTCGTGGCGCGTGCACACGGTGTGCGGCGCCTGCGGCAGCACCTGCTGTCGCCAGCCGTCCCCGGTGTGCCGGAAGCGGGTCCGCAGGGCCGGATGACGGCTGACGACGGCGTCGACCGCCCGCTCCAGCGCCGCCAGGTCGGTGCCGACGGCGAGTTCCAGCCGCTGGGTCATGGTGAACCGCAGCGGGTCACCGGGCCGCCGGCGGTCGAGGTACCAGTGCTGGATGGGTGTCAGCGGGGCCTCGGCGGGCTCGGTGTCGTCCGTACCGGACGTCGGCCGGGGCGCCGATTCGGCGACGCGCAGGGCGAGTTCGGCGACGGTCTGGTGGCGGAAGACGTCCTTGGTGGTCAGGGCGAGGCCCGTCCGGCGGGCCCGGGAGACGATCTGGATGCTGAGGATGGAGTCGCCGCCGAGCGCGAAGAAGTTGTCCCGCGCGCCGACCCGCTCCACGCCGAGCACCTCGGCCCAGATGGCGGCCAGCCGTTCCTCGGTACCGGGGCGGGGTGCCACGTACGGGGTGCCGCTGTCGGGCCGGGCCGGCGGCGCGGGCAGCGCGCGGCGGTCGGTCTTGCCGCCGCTGGTGCGCGGGATGCGGGTCAGCGGCACGAACGCGGTGGGCACCATGTGGTCCGGCAGGGTCCGCCGCAGCCGCACCCGCAGCTCGTCGGCTGAGAGGGCCTGCTCCCCGGCAGGCACGACGTACGCCACGAGCAGCACGCGCCCGGCGTGTTCGCGGGCGGCCACGGCGGCGTCGGTGACGTCCGGCAGCGCGAGCAGCGCGGCCTCCACCTCGCCGGGCTCGATACGGAACCCGCGGATCTTCACCTGCTCGTCGACCCGCCCCAGGAACTCCAGCGCCCCCGACGCGGTCCACCGGGCCCGGTCGCCGGTGCGGTACATCCGCTCCCCCGGCGCCGAAACCGTGCCGGGCGCCCCGAACGGGTCGGCGAGGAAGCGGGCGGCGGTCAGACCGGGCCGGTTCAGGTAGCCGCGTGCGACCTGCGCCCCGGCGAGATACAGCTCGCCGGGTACTCCGGGCGGCACCGGGCGCAGGGCGCGGTCGAGGACGTACGCGCGCAGGTTGCGGCCCGGCCGGCCGATGACGGGACGTTCGCGGTGGTCGGCGGAGCGGCCGTAGACGGCGTCGACGGTCGTCTCCGTGGGACCGTACATGTTGTACGCGGTGACGCCGAAGTCGGCCTGGGCCGCGCACAGTTCGGCCCAGGTGTCGGGGCCGACCGCCTCGCCGCCCACCAGCAGCAGACGGGGATGGTGGCGGCCGGGGGCGAGGAGTCCGGCGGCGGTGAGCTCGCGGAGGAAGGACGGGGTGACGTTCACGAGGTCCAGTTCCCGCGCGTCGACCTGGGCGCAGAACGCCTCCGGGTCCAGGCGTACGTCCTCGTCGACGAGGTGGACCTCCTGGCCGAGGGCGAGCAGCAGCGGCCCCTCCCAGGAGGTGTCGAAGGAGAAGGAGGCGCTGAGCGCGGCCTTGAGGCGTCGCCCGTCGGCGGTGTGCGGGGCGACGAGTCCTTCCCGGTGGTCGTGGCAGAGGTTGACCAGGTGGCGGTGTTCCACCGTGACGCCCTTGGGGCGGCCGGTGGAGCCGGAGGTGTAGATGATGTACGCGGCGTTGTCGGGGCGCAGCGCGGCGAGCCGGTCGGCGTCGGTGGGGTCGTGGGAGGGCAGTTCGTCCCAGGGCGTCCCGCGCAGGGTGTCGGCCGTCAGCATGGTGTGCGGCGCGGCGTCCGCCACGAGGAACGCGACACGCTCCTCGGGCAGGTCCGGGTCGAGGCAGAGCAGGGTGCCGCCCGCCTTGAGCACGGCGAACACGGCCACCGGCAGCTCCGAGGTACGCAGCAGCCGCACGGCGACCACGCGCTCCGGGCCGACGCCCAGCGTGATCAGGTGGTGGGCCAGCCGGTTGGCCCGCTCGTTCAGGGCCGCGAAGGTGAGTGTGCCGTCCCGGGCCACCAGAGCGGTGGCGTGCGGGGCGCGGTCCGCCTGGGCCTCGAACAGGGCGGCGAAGTCGCTGTCCGGCACGGGCAGCCGGTCGCCCTGCCACTCGTCCAGGACCTGCCGCTGCTCGGCGGCCGTCAGCAGCGGCAGCACGCGGGCGTCCAGGTCCGGTTGCGAGACCGCCGCTTCCAGCAGCAACCGCAGCCGTACGGCGAGTCGTTCGGCGGTGTCCGCGTCGAACAGACCGGTGTCGTACTCCAGATAGCCGGTCACGCCACCGTCGCTCGCGTCGTTCTCGACGAAGTCGAAGGCGAGGTCGTAGGCGGCGTGCCGGATCGGGGGCGTGAGCGGTTCGACGTCCAGGCCCGGCAGGTCGAGGGAGTCGGCGCCCAGGTTGTGCAGCGCCACCATCGCCTGGAACAGCGGGGTGCGGCTGGTGTCCCGTTCGGGCCGGAGGGCGTCCACCAGTTTCTCGAAGGGCACGTCCTGGTGGGCGAACGCGTCCAGGACGTCGGCGCGGACCCGTCCCAGCAGCGTACGGAAGGACAGTCCGGGCTCCACCCTGTTGCGCAGCACCAGCGTGTTGACGAACATGCCGACCACGTCGTGGAGTTCGGGCCGTTCACGGCCCGCCGTGACCGTGCCGACGGTGATGTCCTCCTGGTCGGTCCAGCGTGAGAGCAGGATCGTGCAGGCGGTCAGCAGTGTCATGTAGAGGGTGGCGTCGGCCGCCCGGCCCGTCTCCCGCAGCCGCTCGGTGAGCGCGGCGGGGAGCGTGAAGGTCACCAGGGCGCCCTGCCCGCCGCGCACGGCCGGCCGCGGCCGGTCGGTGGGCGGCTCCAGCGGGGTGATTCCGGCCAACGCCGCCCGCCAGTAGTCGAGTTGTTCTTCCAGCTCGTCGGTGCGGGCACGTTGCCAGGCCGCGAAGTCCGCGTACCGCACGGGCAGGTCGGGCAGCCGGGGCGCGCGGCCCTCTTGGGCGGCCGTGTACAGCTCGCCCAGGTCCCGGCCCAGCACACCGGCCGACCAGCCGTCCGTGACGATGTGGTGGACGGCCAGGACGAGGACGTGCTCGTCCTCGGCCAGGCGCACGAGGCGGGCCCGCAGCAGAGGTCCGGCGCCCAGGTCGAAGGGGACGGACGCCTCGCGGGCGACGAGGGCGTCCAGGCGGTCGCGGGCGCCGGTGAGGTCGTCCAGCGGCAGGTCCACCGGGTGGGGCGGGTGCACGATCTGCCGGGCGTGGCCGTCCTGGCGGCCGTTCTGCCTGCGGTCCTGCCTGCCGTCCTGTCCGGCTTCGGTGAATGTGGTGCGCAGGGCCTCGTGCCGGGCGACCAGTCCGTCGAGGGCGGCCCGCAGGGCGTCGGCGTCGAGCGAACCGCGCAGGCGCAGCACGGACAGGGTGGTGTACTCGGTGCTGCCCGGCTCGAAGCGGTCGAGGAACCACAGCCGCTGCTGCGCGTACGACAGCGGTGCCGGGGTGTCCGGGTCCACGGCGGGGATGACGTCGGCCGGCTTGGTCCCGTGCGGCGCCGGGTCGCCGAGTTCGGCGGCCAGGGCGGACAGCGTCGCGTGGGTGAACAGCAGCCGGGGCGAGATCTCCGTACCGAAGGCGGCGCGCAGCCGGGAGACGACCCGGACGGCGAGGATCGAGTCGCCGCCGAGCGCGAAGAAGTCGTCGTCGGCTCCCACCTCGTCGGTGTCGAGGACGTCCGCCCAGGCGGCGGCGACCGCACGTTCGGCGGGTGTGCGGGGCGCGACGCGCTCGGTGTCCGTGGCGAAGCCGTCCGGTCCGGGTGCGGGCAGGGCCCGCCGGTCGAGTTTGCCGTTGACGGTCAGCGGCAGGGCCGCCATGGACACGTAGGCGGCGGGCACCATGTGCGCGGGCAGCAACCGCTCCAGGTGGGCGCGGAGTTCGGCGGCGGACGGCGGTTCGGCGGCGGGCGACTCGGTGGTGTCCCTCGGCTCTCCGCCGCTCCGGCCGACGACGTGGGCCACCAGCCGGCGTGTCCCGGAGCCGTCCTCGTACACGCCCACGGCCGCGTCGCCGACGCCCCCGTGGGTGTGCAGGGCGGCCTCGATCTCGCCGGGCTCGATGCGGTAGCCGCGGATCTTCACCTGCTGGTCGGCGCGGCCCAGGTACTCCAGCGTGCCGTCGGCCCGCCGGCGGGCCCGGTCGCCGGTGCGGTACATCCGCCGCCCCGGCACCCCGGACGCGTCGGACGCCGCGAACGGGTCGGCGAGGAAGCGGGTGGCGGTCAGTCCCGGCCTTCCCAGGTAGCCGCGGGCCAGGCCCTCCCCCGCCACGTACATCTCGCCCACGGCGCCTGGCGGTACGGGGGCCAGGTCGTCGTCGAGGACGTAGATCCGCAGGTCGGGTATGCCGGTGCCGATGGGGCTCGCGGCGCCTGTGCGGGCCGTGGTGCGGTCCAGCGGCTCGTAGGTGACGTGCACGGTGGTCTCGGTGATGCCGTACATGTTGACCAGGCGTGGCGCGGTGTCGGGGTGGTGCGCGTACCACTCGGCGAGCCGGTCGACGTCCAGGGCCTCACCGCCGAACACGACGGTACGCAAGGCGAGTCGGGCCCTGAGTTCGGGGTGCTCGGCGTCGGCGCGGGCCAGGGGGTAGAAGGCGGACGGGGTCTGGTTGAGGACGGTGACCCGTTCGTCGGCGAGCAGCCGCAGGAAGTCCTCCGGGGAGCGGGCGGTGTCGTCGGGGACGACGACGAGCCGGCCGCCGTGCAACAGGGCGCCCCACAGTTCCCAGACGGAGAAGTCGAAGGCGTAGGAGTGGAACAGGGTCCATACGTCGTTCTCGTCGAAGCCGAACCAGTGGCGGGTGCTGCTGAACAAACGCACGACGTTCGCGTGCGGCACGACCACGCCCTTGGGGCGACCGGTGGAGCCGGAGGTGTGGATGGCGTAGGCGGGGCTCTCCGGCAGGGGGCGCCGGGCCTGCACGGGTCCGGTGACGGGGCGGCGGGCGAGGTCGGCACGCACGTCGGGGCTGTCCAGTACGAGGAGGGGGACATCGGTGCCACGCACACGTCCGGCGGCCTCCGTGGTCGTCACCAGCGTCACCGGGGCGGCGTCGTCCAGCAGGTGGGCGACGCGTTCGGCGGGCAGCTTCGGGTCGATGGGCAGATAGGCGGCGCCCGTCTTGAGGACGGCGAGGACCGCCACGACGAGGTCGGTGGAGCGGGGCAGGGCGAGGGCCACGAACCGCTCGGGGCCGGCGCCGGCCTCGGCCAGCAGGTGGGCGAGGCGGCCGGCCGCCGCGTCGAGCGTGGCGTAGTCGAGGCGGTCGGTGCCGCAGGTGACGGCGGTGGCGTCGGGGGTGCGGGCGGCCTGGGCCTCGAACAGGTCCACCAGGGTCTCCGCCGGCCTGCCGTGCTCGGTGCCGTTGAAGTCGACGAGCATGCGCCGCCGTTCCTCGGCGGTCGTCCAGGCCAGGGCGCGCAGGGGCCGGCCGGGATGCCCGGCGATCTCCGCGAGGAGCAGGCGGAGTCGGTCGGCGAGCGCCCGGACCGTTGCGGCGTCGAAGAGTTCCGGGTCGTAGGCCAGGTCGAAGCCGAGCCGTTCACCCTGGTAGGCGCGGAGCACCAGCGGGTAGTTGGTGGCGTCCCGGGAGCTGACGTCCACCAGCCGCACTCCGGAGCCCGAGGTGCGGGCCGCGTCGAAGGGGTAGTTCTCGAAGGCGACCATGCTGTGGAAGAGGGGGGTGCCGGACGGCACATCGCTCAGGGCGGTCAGCTCGGCCAGGGAGGCGGCGGCGAACCGCCGTGACTCGGCCTGTACGTCCTGGAGTTCGCGCAGCCAGTCGGCGGCCGGGCGGTGGCCGTCGACGCGGACGCGGGTGGGCACGGTGTTGATGAACATGCCCACCATCGACTCCACGCCCGGCAGTTCGTCGGGGCGCCCGGAGACGGTGGTGCCGAACACCACGTCCGGCTCGGCGCTGTGGCGGGCCAGCAGCAGCGCCCAGGCGCCCTGCACCACGGTGTTCACGGTCAGCCCCGCGTCGCGCGCGGTGCGGGCCAGCGTCGCGGACACCGCGTCGGACAGTCCGGCCGTGTGGACGTCCGCCGACCGGCTCTCGTGCGTGCCGGTCAGGGGCCGGTCGACGGGCAGCGGCGTCGGAGAGGCGAAGCCGCCGAGGGTCTTGTGCCAGTGCGCCCGCGCGGCCTCGGTGTCCTGCTCGGCCAGCCAGCGCACGTAGTCGGCGAAGGGCCGGCGCACGGGCGGGCTCGGCTCGCCGCCGACGGTGAGTGCCGCGTACTCCTCGCACACCTCCGTCAGCACCTGGGCCAGGCTCCAGCCGTCGAGGATCAGGTGGTGCGAGGTCCACAGCAACTGCAGCCGGGCGTCGGGCAGCCGGACCAGCGTGAGCCGCATCAGCGGTGCCGAGGCGAGGTCGATGCCGCGCGCGAGGTCGTCGGCGCGGAGCCGGTCGAAGCGGTCGGCGCGCTCGCGCGGGTCCAGGTCCCGCCAGTCGAGGTGGGTGAGGGGCAGCCTCACCTCCCGGTGCACGATCTGGAGGGGTACGGGCACGTCCTGCCACACGACCGAGGTCCGCAGCGCGGGTGTGCGGTCGGTGACCCGCTGCCAGGCCAGGCCGAACGTCCGCGGGTCGGCCACCCCGTCCAGCAGGAGAGCGGCCTGGTCCACGTACACGTCGTCGGCGCCGCCGACCAGGCGGTGGAAGAGCATGCCCTCCTGGAGCGGGGTGAGCGGCAGCAGGTCCGCCACCGCGCGGCCGTCGCCGGCGAGCCGGTCAACGGCGGCCTGGTCGAGGCGGGCGAGGGGGAAGTCGGAGGGGGTACGGCCGCCCGCGCCGGGACGGGCGCAGTGCTCCGCGATCGCGGCCAGCGCCGCCACCATGCCCCGCGCCAACTCCCGTACCGTGTCCGCTTCATGGACCTGGTCGCTGTAGTGCCAGGTGATCTCCAGCTCGCCGTCGGCGACCACGGCGGAGATGTCGAGCAGGTGGTCGAGGGGTTCGTCGGCGGCCATGTCCCGGCCGGGCACCTCGGCGGCCGGCGCGAAGTCCGCTCCGCCGGTCGTGTCCCACTGCCCGTGGTAGTTGAAGCACACCTGGGGCAGCGGCGGTTCGCGCAGGGAACGGGCGGCCGGGTCGGGCGAGCCGAGTCGTGCGAGCGCCTCATAGCTCAGCCCCCGCCTCGGCACGGCCCGCAGCCGTTCCTTGACGGCCTTCAGGGTGCCGCCCCAGTCGGGTGCGGCGGGCGTTCCGGCCGGGGTGAGGGTGACCGGGTACTGGGAGGTGAACCAGCCCACCGTGCGGGACAGGTCCACGTCGCCCGGGATCAGGTCCTCACGCCCATGGCCCTCCAGGGCGACGGTCACCCGCTCGGTGCCCGTCCAGTCGGCGAGGACTCGGCTCAGCGCGCCGAGCAGGACGTCGTTGACCTGGGTGCGGTAGGCGGCGGGCACCCCGCGCAGCAACGCCTCGGTGGTGGCGCGGTCCACTCGGGTGCGGACGGTGCGTACGGTTCCGGCGAGCGGGGTTCCCCGGCGGTCCACCGGCAGCGGAGTACGGCTCCTGGCGGCCTCCGCCGTCCAGTACGGCAGGTCGTCGTCCAGGTCACCGGCCCGTACCAGGCGGGAGAGGTGCGCGGCCCAGTCGGCGAACGGGGTCGTCACGGGCTCCAGTTGGATCTCCTCGCCCGCTGACGCCTGACGGTAGGCCTGCCGCAGATCGGTGAGCAGGATCCGCCAGGACACGCTGTCGACGGCCAAATGGTGGGCGGTGACGAACAGTTGAGGGCGTCCGTCGGGTAGGGGCAGGAGCAGGGTGGCGCGCAGCAGGGCACCGGTCGCCGGGTCGAGGGCGGCGCGGGCGGTGTCGGCGGCGGCGAGGGCGGCCTCGGCGGGGTCGGCGGCGGCGGAGAGGTCGTAACGGGTCAGCAACCCCGTGGCCGGCCCTTCACCGGGGTGCTGCCGCCAGGCGCCGCCGATCCGGCCGATGTCACCGATCCGGTCGGTGTCGGTGCCGGTATCTGTGTCGCGGGCGAAGCGGGTGCGCAGGGCCGGGTGGTGGGTGGCGAGCGCTTCCACGGCGCGTTCCAGCGCGGGTTCGTCGACGCCGTACGGCAGGTCGAGCAGCATCGACATGCTGAAGGGCCGCAGGCGGCCGTCCCGGTCGCCGTGGGTGGCGGCGTACCACTCCTGGACCGGGGTCAGCGGGGCGGGCCCTTCCTCGCCCGGCCGGCGGGGCGCGGGTCCGGTGGTGCGCGGGGACGCGGCGGCGGCCAGGTCGGCGACGGTCTGGTGGCGGAAGACGTCCCGTGAGGTCAGGTGCAGGCCGGCCGCGCGGGCCCGGGAGACGGCCTGGATGCTGAGGATGGAGTCGCCGCCGAGTTCGAAGAAGTTGTCGGTGACGCCGACCCGGGTGACGCCCAGGACCTCCGCCCAGACACCGGCCAGCGTCTCCTCCTCGGGAGTGCGCGGTGCCACGAACTCCCGCTCGCACGGCGCCGCTTCGAGGTCGGGAGCGGGCAGGGCGCGGCGGTCCAGCTTGCCGCTGGTGGTCAGCGGCAGCGCGTCGAGCAGGGTGAACGACGAGGGCACCATGGGGGCGGGCAGCACCCGCCGGCAGGCGTCCCGCAGTCGTGCGGCGGTCGGCGGTCCGGCGTCCGCGGCCGGTACGACGTAGGCGGCGAGCCGCAGTTGGCCGTGGGGGCCGGGGTGCGCGGCGACCGCGGCGCCGGTGAGGTCCGGCAGGTCCAGGAGGGCCGCCTCGATCTCGCCCGGTTCGATGCGGTGGCCTCGTACCTTCACCTGGTCGTCGGCCCGTCCGAGGTAGTCGAGACGTCCGTCGGCGGTCCAGCGGGCCAGGTCGCCCGTGCGGTACATGCGGGTTCCGGGCGGGCCGAACGGGTCGGCGAGGAAGCGCGCGGCGGTCAGTCCGGGCCGGCCGGTGTATCCGCGGGCCACCTGCTCGCCGGCCAGGTACAGCTCGCCGCCGACGCCGGGCGGCACGGGCCGGCGGCGGTCGTCGAGGACGTACGCGCGGACGTTGGGCAGCGGCCTGCCCACCAGGGGGCGCCCCTCGCCCTCGATACGGCAGGCCAGGGCGTCCACCGTGCACTCGGTGGGCCCGTAGAAGTTGTACGCGGCCACGCCCCGGTGGCCGGCCAGTTCGCGCCACAGGCCGGGGTCGATCGCCTCGCCGCCGAGCATCAGGACGCGCGGGTGGTGGCGCGGATCGGTGAGCAGTCCGGCGGGGAGGAGTTGGCGCAGGTAGGAGGGGGTCAGGTCGAGGAAGTCGATACGGTGCTCGACGACGTACTCGACCAGCGCGGCGGCGTCGAGGCGGGTCGTCTCGTCGACCAGGTGCAGCGGGTGGCCGTCGGCCATCAGCAGCACACCTTCCAGCGAGGTGTCGAAGGAGAACGACGCGGTCAGCGCCACCCGCAGCGGACCGCCCCCGGCGTCGGCCACGAACCCTTCGCGGTGCGCGGCCAGCAGATGCGCGAGCGACCGATGCGTGACGGCGACACCCTTGGGCCGCCCGGTGGAGCCGGAGGTGTAGATGACGTAGGCGGTGCTGTCCGGGTCGGGGAATGCGGCGGCGAGGGGCGCTTCCGCGTGGCCGGGCCCGGGGTCGGCCCCGGTCCTGGTCCCCGACGCCGCCCTCAACAGCGCCTCGTCCAGCACCACGGCGGGCCGGGCGTCGTCCAGAAGGAAGCGGACGCGTTCCTCCGGGAGGGCGAGGTCCAGGGGGAGGTAGGCCGCGCCGGACTTCCAGACGGCGAGGATCGCCACGATCATGTCGGCGGTACGCGGCAGCCGCAGCGCGACCAGGCGTTCGGGGCCGGCGCCCCGCGCGACGAGGTGGCGGGCCAGCCGGTCGGCCCGGGCGTCGAGCGTCGCGTGGTCGAGGCGGTCCTCCCCCGCGACCAGCGCGGCGGCGTACGGCTTGCGCTCCGCCTGCCGGGAGAGGAGTTCGGGGCAGGTGGCGGCGGGGACGGCCGGCGCGGTGCCGCTCCACTCCTCCGTGATCCGCCGGGCCTCGTCCGGGCCGAGCAGGGGCAGCGAACCCAGTGGCCGGTCCGGCGCCGTCGCCGCGCCCTCCAGCGTGCGTACGAGCTGGTCGGTCAGCCGTTCCGCGGTGGCCGTGTCGAAGAGGTCGGTGCGGTACTCCAGCAGGCCGGTCAGCCCGTCCCCGTCGGGGACGAACTCGACGCTGAGGTCGAAGGTGGCCGCCTGCCGCGGCACGGCGACCGGCGAGGCGGTCAGGTCGCGGAGGGTGGGGGCGGCGGGCGGCGCCGGGTGGAGGAGGACCATCACGTCGAAGAGGGGGTTGCGGCCCGCCTCGCGGGTCACCCCCACCGCCTCCACCAGGCGTTCGAACGGCGTGTCGCCGTGCGCGAAGGCGTCGTTGACGGTGGCCGCGGCGGCCCCGAGCAGGTCGCGGAAGGAGCCGTCCGTGTCCACGGGGGTGCGCAGGACGACGGTGTTGGCGAAGAAGCCGACGGTACGTTCCAGGTCGGTGCGGGACCGGCCGGGGGTGAGCGAGCCGACGGTGATGTCGTCCTGCCCTGACCAGCGGGCCAGCAGGGCCTGGCAGGCGGCGACCAGGGAGGTGAACAGCGTGGTGTGCCGCTCGGCCGCCAGCTCCCGCAGCCGTGCGGTGGTCTGCGCGGGCACGGCGAAGGTGCGTACGGCGCCCGCGCCGGACTCCTCACCGTCCCGGGGGTGGTCCAGCGGCAGCCGGGAGGCGACGGCCCCCGCCAACCGGGTCTTCCAGTACTCCAGTTGGCGCTCCAGCCGGGGGCCGGAGACCTGATCCCGCTGCCATGCCGCGAAGTCCGGGTACTGCGTCGCCACCGGTCCCAGCTCCGGCGACGCGCCCTGCGCGAAGGCGTCGTACGCGGTGCACAGTTCCTCCAGTACGACCCCCATCGACCAGCCGTCGGTGATGATGTGATGGGCCGTCAGCAGCAGGGTGTGCACGGTGTCCGACTCACGCAGGAGCAGGGCCCGCAGCAGCGGACCCGCGCCCAGGTCGAAGGGACGCTCGTACTCCGCGAGCAGCGCCGCCTCCAGGGCGTACGACGGCGTGTCGGTGACCGGGAGCGGCACCGGGGCCGCCGGCCGTACCGTCTGCGCGGGCCGTCCGTCCCTCTCCTCGAAGGTGGTGCGCAGCGCCTCGTGCCGCTCGACGACGGTGTCCAGGGCGCGGGAGAGGGCGGTGCGGTCCAGCGGACCCGTCAGACGCAGGGCGACGGCGCTGTTGTAGCGGGCGTCGCCGGGGCGCAGCCGGTCCAGGAACCACAGCCGCTGCTGGGCGAAGGACAGGGGCAGCGGCCGGATGCGGCCGGCGTGCGGGATGCCCTGGCGGGCGGTGGCGGCCCGGCCGGCGAGGCGGCGACGCATCGCCTCCTGGAGGTCCTGGGGCAGGGCTTTGGCTCGGTCGCGCTTCGAAGACGTCATGGTCTGCAGGTCCTCACCGTTCGTCGTGGTCGCTGTCGCCGCGTACGGCGTCTTCGAGTTCGCTGAGCACCTGTTCCTCCACCAGGTCGGCCAGGGCGGCGACCGTGCGGTGGACCAGGACGTCACGGGGTGTGAGGTGCGTGCCGAAGGCGTCGTTGGCCCGTGAGGAGATGTGGAGGGCGCGCAGGGAGTCGCCGCCCAGATCGAAGTAGTCGTCCTCGGCGCCGACGCGCGTGTCCAGCACCTCTTCCCACAGTGCGGCGAGGATCTCCTCGGTGGGGGTCCGGGGGGCGACATGCTCCGCGGTCCGCGGCGCGTCGGGCGCGGGCAGGGCGGCCCGGTCGGTCTTGCCGTTCTCGGTGAGCGGGAACCGGTCGAGTACGACGTACGCGGTCGGCACCATCGGGCCCGGCAGGGTCGCGGCGGCCAGCGCCCGCAGTTCGGCGGCGGTGGGGATCTCCGCGTCGGGCGCGCGCACCAGGTGGGCGACCAGCCGCGGCAGGCCGGGGTCGTCCTGCCGTACGCTCACCAGGGCGTCCAGCACGGCCGGGTGGCGTACGAGGGTGGCCTCGACCTCGCCCGCCTCGATGCGGTGGCCGCGCAGCTTGAGCTGGTGGTCGGTGCGGCCCAGGTAGTGCAGCTCGCCGCGGGTGTCGCGTCGTACGAGGTCCCCGGTGCGGTACATCCGGGTGCCGGGCGGCCCGAACGGGTCGGCGGTGAAGCGGGTCGCGGTCAGACCGGGCCGGCCCAGGTAGCCGCGGGCCAGCGCCGGTCCGCTCAGCCACAGTTCGCCCGGCACGCCGTCGGGGACCGGCCGCCGTCGGGCGTCCAGGACGTATGCCCCGGTGGCGGGCAGCGGGCGGCCGATGGGCGGGGCGCTGCCGTTGGCCTCCAGCGCGTCCGACCAGGTGGCGACGACGGTCGCCTCGGTCGGGCCGTAGGAGTTGACCAGGCGGTGGTGCGGGGCCCAGCGGGCGACCAGGTCGGCGCCGCACGCGTCGGCTCCCACGGTCAGGGTCTTGAGGTCGGGCAGGGTGCCGGGGGTGTCCGGCGGCAGGGTGCCGAGCGCGGCCGGGGGCAGCAGGGTGTGGGTGATGCGGCCGGTGCGCAGCACGTCGGCGAGTTCGGCCCCGAGGAGCGGGCCGGGGGGCGGGACGACCAGGCGGGCGCCCTGCGGCAGGGACATGCACAGCTCCAGTACGGAGGCGTCGAAGCTGGGCGTGGCGAAAGCCAGCACCCGGTCGTCGGGTGCCACCCGGTAGTGCGCGGCCTCGGCGGCGGCGAAGGCGGCCAGGCCCCGGTGGGTGATCACGACGCCCTTGGGGGTGCCGGTGGAGCCGGAGGTGTAGATGACGTAGGCGGGGTCGTCCAGGTCCAGCGGACGGTGTCGGTCGGCGTCGGTGGGCCGACGGCCGGGAACGCCGCTTTCCCCTTGCCTTTCGGATTCCCCGTGCTCGTCCGCGAGCAGCGCGGACACCTCGGCGGCGTCGAGGGTCACGGCGGGCGCCGCGTCCCGCAGCATGAACGCCACCCGCTCCGGCGGGTAGTCGGGATCCACCGGCAGGAAGGCGGCGCCCGCCTTGGTGACCGCGAGCTGGGCGAGGACCATGTCCGCCGAGCGCGGCAGGACCAGGGCGACGACCGCGCCGGGGCCCGCGCCACGCGCGAGGAGCCGGTGCGCCAGGCGGTTGGCCCGCTCCTCCGTCTCGGCGAAGGTCAGGGACAGGCCGGGCGCACTCAGTGCCGTGGCCGTGGGACGGCGGTCCACGGCCGCCTCGATCAGGGCGGGCAGGGTCGCGGGGGCCACCGGTGCCAGGGTCGGGCGGGCGGGGCCGTGCAGCAGCCGGGCCCGTTCGCCGGGCGGCAGGATGTCGATCGCGTCCAGGCGGTCGGCGTCCTGGGCGGCGGCCAGTTCACGCAGCGTGTGCAGGAGTTGGGCGGCGAGGGAGCCGGCCGTGGCCGCGTCGAAGTGGCGCGGGTCGTAGCCGAGTTCGACGCCGAGCCGTTCGCCGGGCGAGATCACCACGGTGAGGGGGTAGTTGGTCGCCTCCCGGGCGTCGAGGTCGTGGACGCGTACGCCGTGGGCGCCGGCCGTGGCGTCGCCGACCGGATAGTTCTCGAAGACCAGGAGGCTGTCGAACATCGGCGTCCCGGCGGGCAGCCCGCTCCACGCCTGGAGGTCGGTCAGGGGGACGTGGTCGAAGCGGCGGTCCTCGGCCCGTACGGCCTGGGTGTCCCGCAGCCAGGTGCCGCAGGGCGCGCTCCCGTCGACGGTGGCCCGGGCGGGCAGGGTGGTGATGAACAGGCCGGTGATGGTGTCGGCGCCGGGCAGGTCGGCGGGCCGCCCGGAGACGGTGGTGCCGAAGCACACCTCGCGTTCGCCGCTCCACCGCGACAGCAGCAGCGCCCAGGCGCCCTGCGCGACGGTGTTGAGGGTCAGGCGGTTCCGGCGGGCGAAGTCCTCCAGCCGCTTCGTCTCCTCGGTGTCAAGCCACTGGGACAGCCAGGTGTCGGAGCGGGTCGCGGAGCTGTGGGCGGGCCTGCGGTCGTAGGGCAGGGGGGTGGGGGCGGTGAGGTCCGCGAGGGCGCTCCGCCAGTGCTCCTCGGCGGGCGCGGTCTCCCGGGCCGCGAGCCAGGCCGCGTAGTCGCCGAACGGGCGTCGGTCCGGCAGTCGGGGTTCCTCGCCCCGGACGAGCGCCGCGTGCGCGGCCATGACGTCGGACAGGACGTGGAAGACGCTCCAGCCGTCCAGCAGGACGTGGTGGAAGGTCCACACGACCCGCACCTGGTCGGGTCCGAGCCGGATCAGGGCGAGACGCAGCAGCGGGGCCCGGTCCAGGGCCAGGCCGCGGGTCTTGTCCTCGGCGAGCAGCCGTTCCAGTGCCGTGTCGCGCGCGTCCGGGGTCAGGGCGGACCAGTCGTGCTCGGTGACCGGCAGCACGGCGGTGCGGTGCACGGCCTGGAGCGGGGCGGGGACACCGTTCAGGACCACGGTGGTGCGCAGGACGGGCGTGCGGTCGACCACGTGCTGCCAGGCGGCGGCGAGCAGTCGCGGGTCACCTGCCCCGTCCGCGACGAACGTGATCTGCTCGACGTACATGCCCCGGCCCGGCTCGTCCAGGCCGTGCACGACCATGCCGGTCTGGGTGGGGGTGAGGGGGTGGAGGTCCACGATGTCGCGGCCGGTGCCCACCAGCCGGTCCACCGTCGGCTGGTCCAGGGACGCCAGGGGGAAGTCCGACGGGCTACGGCCTCCGGCGCCGGGTTCGGCGCAGTGCCGCACGATGTGCCGCAGTTCGTCGGCCAGTTCGGCGGCCAGCCGGGCGACCGTGTCCCGCTCGTGCACCTCGCGCGAGTACGACCAGGTGAACTCCAGCCGCCTGTCGGTGACATGGCCCAGCACGTCGAGGAGGTGCGGCCGGTCCGCCGCGGGGTCGAGGCCGCCGACGAGTCCGGCGTACGGGGCGTGCAGCAGGCCGTCCACGGTGGTGGTCCTGTCCTGCTGGCCCAGGTAGTTGAAGCCGATCTGCGGCAGTCCCGGCAGGCCGAACTGGTCGCGGTCGGGGTGCAGACGGCGCAGGGCGCCGTAGCCCAGTCCGCCCCTCGGCACGGCCCGCAGGCTCTCCTTGACGGCCTTCAGCGCCGCCCCGGTGCCCGCGTTCCCGGGCACGTCCAGCGCGACGGGGAACATGGTGGTGAACCAGCCGACGGTACGGGCCAGGTCGACGTCGTCGAACAGGTCCTCCCTGCCGTGGCCCTCCAGCGCCACCATGACGCGGTCCCGCCCGGTCCAGCGGGCCAGGACCCGGCCCAGGGCGCACAGCAGGACGTCGTTGACGCGGGTGCGGTAGACGTCCGGTACGTCCTGGAGCAGCCGCCGGGTCTCGTCGGCGTCCAGGCGCACCGTCACCGTCTCCTCGTGGGCGGCCGTGTTGGCGCCGGTGAGGTCGGTCGGCAGGGGGGTGGCGTCGGCGGACAGGCCCTGCCAGTGGGCGAGTTCGTCGTCGAAGCCGCCGGATTCGGTGTGGGTGGCCAGGCGCCGGGCCCACGTCCGGAAGGAGGTGCTTTTGGGGCCGAGCTCGGGCCGCTTCCCGGCACGCAGGGCGCGGTAGGCGGTCTCCAGGTCCTCCAGGATCAGCCGCCAGGACACCGCGTCCACGACCAGGTGGTGGGCGGCCAGCAGCAGCACCGGCCGCCGGTCACCGCCGCGCCGGCACAGGGCGGCCCGGATGAGGGGCCCCTCGGCGAGGTCGAATGCGGCGCACAGGCGGTCGGCGAGGGCGCGTATTGCCGTATCGGAGCCGTCGGAGGCGTCGGACGCCTCACCCGAGGTCGAGGTCGAGGTCGACCCGTGGTGACCGCCCAAGACGTCGTGCACCTCCAGTCGCGGCGCCTCCCCCGGTGCCGTACCGCGCTGCCGCCACCGTCCGTCGCCGGACGGCTCGAAGCGCAGGCGCAGCGCGTCGTGGTGGTCCAGGACGACGGCCAGGGCGGCCCGCACCAGCGACTCGTCGGTGTCGGCGGCCAGGTGGAAGGAGACGGCCTGCGTCAGCCGGGCGGGGTCGCCGGTGAGGTCGTCGAACAGCCAGTGCTGCACGGGGGTCAGCGGTACGTCCCCGGCCACCGGCCCCTGGTCCGCCGGGGTCCGCGGGGCCGCGGGGGTCTCGGCCGCGGCGGCGAGTTCGGCCACGGTCTGGTGGCGGAACAGGTGCCGGGGTGTCAGCGCGAGACCGGCCCTGCGGGCGGCGGAGACGATCTGGATGCCGAGGACGGAGTCACCGCCGAGCGCGAAGTAGTTGTCCCGCGCGCCCACCTCGGGCACGCCCAGCACCTCGGCCCAGATCGCGGCGAGCACCCGCTCGGCCTCGGTGCGCGGCGGGCGGTCCCCGCCCCCGCCGGGCGCCGACCACACGGGGTCGGGCAGTGCGCGCCGGTCCAGCTTGCCGGTGGCTCCGAGGGGCAGCCGTTCCAGCGGCACGACGAGTGCGGGGACCAGGTGGTCGGGGAGCGTACGCGCGAGGAAGGTCCGCAGCTCGGCGGAGCCGGGAAGTCCGGGGCCCTCGGGGACCGCGTACGCCACCAGCCTCTTGTGGCCGTCGTGCTCGACCACGCGGGCAGCCGCCGCGGACACCTCGGGGTGCCGGGTCAACGCGGCCTCCACCTCGCCGAGTTCGATGCGGAAGCCGCGCACCTTCACCTGGTCGTCCGAGCGGCCGAGGTAGACCAGCTCGCCGTCGGCCGTCCACCGTACGAGGTCTCCGGTGCGGTACATCCGGCCGCCGGGCGGGCCGAAGGGGTCGGCCGGGAAACGGGAGGCGGTCAGGCCCGGCCGGTCGAGGTACCCGCGGGCCACCCCGGTCCCGGCCAGGTACAGGTCGCCCGGCACTCCGGCCGGCACCGGGCGCAGCCGGGCGTCCAGGACGTAGGCGCGGGCTCCGCCGACGGGCCGGCCGATGGACGGTACGCGGTCGGGTTCGGCCGGGTCGCAGGTGAAGGCGGTGGCGTAGACGGTGGCCTCGGTGGGGCCGTAGATGTTCATCACCCGGCAGCCGGGGACCGCCGAGCGGACCTGGCGCACGGTCCGCGCGGGCAGCGCCTCGCCGGCGAGGACGACCGTGCCGGCGTCGACGTGGACGGTGTCCTCCGCCAGCAGCCGTCCCAGCGCGGAGGGCACCGCGCTGAGCAGTCCCGCCTGCCAGGGCTCCTCGCGTTCGGCGAGGGCCAGCAGGTCGTGGACGATCTCGACGCGGCCACCGGACAGCAGGGGCGAGAAGATCTCGAACACGGACACGTCGAAGTTGAGCGAGGTGGAGGCCACCACGTGCTCCAGGCCGTGTCCGTCGCCGAACTCGGCGGCGGCCCAGTCGGTCAGGGCCAGCACGGACGCCTGGGAGACGACGACGCCCTTGGGCCGGCCGGTCGAGCCGGAGGTGTGGATGACGTAGGCGGGATGGTCGGGCAGCAGCCGATCGTGCCGGTCGGCGTCGGTGATGTCGTCACCGGCGATGCCGTCACCGGGGATGCCGTAACCGGTGATGCCCTCGCCGGCGGGGTCCTCTGCGGGGTCGTCTTCGGCGTCGGCGGGGTCGTCTGCTGCGCTGTCGGCGTCGGACAGGGCGGCCAGGCGTGCGGCGACGGCGGGGTCGTCGAGGGCGATGCGGGTGAACGGCCCGTCCGGCAGTCGCCCGCCCGTCTCCGCGCGGGTGACGACCGCTTCGGGCCGCACGTCGTCGAAGAGGAAGGCGATGCGCTCGGCCGGGTACCCCGGGTCGACGGGCAGATAGGCGGCGCCGCTCTTGAGGACCGCCAGGAGCGCCACGATCAGGTCCGGGGTGCGCGGCAGGGCGAGCGCGACGAACCGTTCGGGCCCTGCCCCGGCCTCGACGAGCAGTCGGGACACCAGGTCGGAGCGCTCGTCGAGCTGCCGGTAGGTGAGCTGTTCCCGGCCGCCGCCGAGCACGGCCACGGCGTCGGGGGTCCGCGCGACCTGGGCGCGGAAGGCCTCGGGCAGCGTGCGGCACGGGGCCTCGACCACCGGGCCGCCGAAGCGGTCCAGCAACCGTCGGCCCTCCTCGGCGGACACCAGCGGCAGATCGGCCAAGGCACGGTCAGGTCCGGTGGCCATCCCGGTCAGCAGCGTGCGCAGGCTCGCGCCGATGCCGTCCACCGTGGCCGCGTCGAAGGCGGCGGGATCGTAGTCCAGGGTGACGGTGAGGGTGTCGCCGGGCGCGACCACCACGCTGAGCGGGTAGTTGGTCGGCTCCACATCGCGTTCCTGCTCCATGGCGAGGCCGTGCCGGGCCAGGGCGTCCGCGTCGAACGGATAGTTCTCGAAGACCACGATGCTGTCGAACAGCGAGGTGCCGCCGGGTACTTGACTCCAGGTCTGGAGCTGGGCGAGGGGGACGAAGTCGTGGCGCCGGGACTCCGACTGGGCGGCCTGGAGTTCGCCCAGCCAGTCCAGCAGCGGGCGCCCTCCGTCGATCCGCGCCCGGGTGGGCAGGGTGTTGATGAACAGGCCGACCATGGAGGTCACCCCCGGCAGATCGGCGGGCCGCCCCGAGACGGTGGTGCCGAACACCACGTCGTCCCCGCCGCCGTAGCGCGACAGCAGCAGCGCCCAGGCCCCCTGCAGCACGGTGTTGAGGGTCAGCCCGGCCGCCTGCGCCGTCTCCCGCAGCCGCGCCGACACGTCCGCGTCGAGCGTCACCCGCACCGACCCGGAGGACGAGGTGCGGTGCGCCTCGGCGGGCCGCCGGTCGCGCGGCAGAGCGGTCGCCACGGGGAAGCCGGCCAGGGCCTCGCGCCAGTACGCTTCCGCCCGCCCGGTGTCCTGCCGGGCCAGCCAGCCGAGGTAGTCGGCGAAAGCGGCCCGGTCGGGCACGTCCGGGCGGCGGCCCGTCGTGAGGGCCGCGTACCGCTCGCAGACCTCGTCGAAGACCTGGGCCGCGCTCCATCCGTCGAGCAGCAGGTGGTGGAAGGTCCACAGCAGGCGCACCCGGTCGGGCGAGAGCCGGATCAGGGCCAGGCGCATCAGCGGGGCCCTCTCCAGGTCGAGGCCCGTCTGCCGGTCCTCGTCGACCAGCCGCGCGAGTTCCGTCCCGCACCGCTCGGCGGACCAGCCG
The DNA here is from genome assembly GCF_026341275.1 of Streptomyces ortus. Lineage (NCBI taxonomy): Bacteria > Bacillati > Actinomycetota > Actinomycetes > Kitasatosporales > Streptomycetaceae > Streptomyces > Streptomyces ortus. Next base: position 8,175,137 of record NZ_JAIFZO010000002.1, on the reverse strand, counting down.
GACCAGTCGTGGTGCGTGACGGGCACGGTGGCCCGCCGCCGCACGGCCTGCATGGGCTCGGCGGTCTCCTGCCACACCGGATGGGCGCGCAGCATCGGGTTGGCGTCCACCGTCCGCTGCCACGCCTCGGCCAGGGCCTGCGGCTCGGTGATGCCCAACAGCACCAACTGCACCTGATTGACGTAGGTGCGGCTGTCGGGGTCCAGCAGGCTGTGGAACAGCATGCCGGACTGCATAGGCGTCAGGGGGTACAGGTCGTCGACCGTACGGCCGTCGCCCACCACCCGGTCGACGGCGGCCTGTTCGATCCGGACCAGCGGGAAGTCCGACGGCGTACGGCCTCCCGCGTCCGGCCCGGCGCAGTGGGCGACGATGTCCTCCAGGGCCCGCAGCATGTCCGCCGCGAGTCCGTCGACGGTCTCCTGCCGGTGCAGGCGCCTGCTGTAGTGCCAGCCGATCTCCAGTTCGCCGTCCTCGACGCGGGCGACCACGTCGAGCAGGTGCGGGCGTACGGACTCCGGTGCCTCGGCGCCGTCGAGGCCGCCGGGCACGGAACGCACCAGGGCGCCGCCCGGGGCCGACCAGTCGAAGCGTCCCAGGTAGTTGAAGCTGACGCCGGGCACGGGCGCGTCGGCCAGGCGCTCGTCGCGCACCAGGTGGCGCAGGGCTCCGTGGCCCAGGCCCCGCGCGGGCACGGCCCGCAACTGCTCCTTGACGGACTTCAGGGCCGCGCCCCACTCCCCGTCCGGGACGTCCGTGAGGTCGAGGGCGACGGGGAACAGACTGGTGAACCAGCCGACCGTGCGGGACAGGTCGACGTCGTCGAAGAGCTGGTCCTCGCGGCCGTGTCCCTCCAAGCCGACGGCGACGGTCCGCCGTCCGGCCCAGTCGGCGAGCACCCGGCCGAGGGCGGTCAGCAGGACGTCGTCCACGCGGGTGCGGTAGACGGCCGGCACCTCCCGCAGCAGGGCGTCCGTACGCCGCCGGTCGAGGCGTACGGTCACGGTGTCCACGTCGGCCATGGTGTTGCCGCCGTCGCCGTCCACGTCGGTCAGGAGGTCGGCGCCGTCGCCGTCCACCGGCAGGGGTGCGGCACAGTGCCGGGCCACCGTCTCCCAGTGCTCGCGCTGCGCGGCGAAACCGCCCGCCGCGGTGTACGCGCGCAGCCGCCGCGTCCACTCCTGGACGGAGGTCGTCCGCTCCGGCAGGCGTACGGGGTCCCCGGCGAGGGCCTGCCCGTAGGCGGTCTCCAGGTCTTCCAGCAGGACGCGCCAGGAGACGCCGTCGACGACCAGGTGGTGCACGACCAGGAGCAGGCGGGCACCGGCGGCTCCGGTGGTTGCGCCGGTGGTGTCCGTGCTCGCGCCGGTGGTGCCGGTGAACAGGCGGGCCGCCAACATCGGTCCCTGCGCGAGGCGGAAGGAGGCGTGCGCCTCGGCCGTCACCCGGGCCTCGGCCTCCTCGGCCGCCGTCTCACCGAGCCCGCCCACATCGTGAACCGTCAGCAGCTCGGGGGGCTCAGCGCCGACTGCCGGGCACTCCTGATGCCAGGAACCGTCGGCGGACCGGACGAAACGGCAGCGCAGGGCGTCGTGATGCGCGTACACGGCCGCCAGGGCGCGGCGCAGGGCCGCCGCGTCGACGTCGCCGGGCGTCTCCACGACGACGGACTGGTTGAAGAACTCCGGCCGCGGCGGGCCGGGTTCGAGGAACCAGTGCTGGATCGGGGCGAGCGGCACGTCACCGCTGACCGGACCGGTCCCCGCGACCGGTACGGCCGTGCCGGTGGTCGCCGCGGCGGCCAGGGCGGCGACCGTCGGATGCCGGAACAGATCCCTCGGGGTGAGCGCGAGTCCGGCGGCGCGGGCGCGGGAGACGACCTGGATGCTGAGGATCGAATCGCCGCCCAGGGTGAAGAAGTTGGTGTCGGCGCCGACCCGTTCCACTCCGAGCAGCTGCGCCCAGATCCCGGCGAGGGTCCGCTCGGTCTCGGTGCGCGGCGCCCGGTACCCGCTCTCGCCGCCCGCCGTCCAGTCGGGTGCGGGCAGCCGGCGCCGGTCCACCTTGCCGTTGGCCGTCAGGGGCAGCTCGGCCAGTGTGACGAAGGCGGCGGGCGCCATGTAGTCGGGCAGTTCGGCGACGACGTGCGCGCGCAGCTCGTCCGCGGAGGGCACGGCGGCCCGGGGCACGGGCACGAGGTGCGCGGCCAGCCGCTTGCGTCCGGCGTGCTCGTACAGCGAGACGACCGCCTCGGCGACGGCCGGGTGGGCGGTGAGCCGGGCCTCGATCTCGGTGGGTTCGACGCGGAATCCCCTGATCTTGACCTGGTCGTCCGCGCGTCCCACGAAGTGCAGTTCGCCGTCGGCGCTCCACCGCACGATGTCCCCGGTGCGGTACATCCGCCCGCCGGAGGGGCCGAACGGATCCGCCAGGTAGCGTGCGGCGGTCGCACCGGGGCGCCCGGCATAGCCGCGGGCGAGGCCTGCGCCCGCGATGTACAACTCCCCCGGTATGCCGGGCGGTTGCGGCTGGAGGGTGCCGTCCAGCACGTACACGCGCGTGTTGTCGAGCGGCCGTCCGATGGGCAGCACCGGCGGCAGCGGGTCACCGGTGTGGAAGACGCGCCGGGTCGCGAAGGTGGTGGTCTCGGTCGGCCCGTAGCCGTCGACGACGGTGAGGCCGGGGCAGGCGTCGAGCACGCGGCCCACCACCGCGCCGGGTACGGCCTCGCCGCCGGTCCACACCTCGTGGGCGCCGCGCAGGCAGGTGGGGTCCTCCTGGGCGAGCAGCCGGAACAGTCCGGCGGTCAGCCACAGGCAGCGCACTCCCCGCTCGGTGATCGCGCGGCGCACGACGCCGGCGTCGAGGTCGGCCGGCGGGGCCAGTACGGCCGTTCCGCCGCGCAGCAGCGGCACCCACAGCTCGTAGGTGGCGGCGTCGAAGGCGTGCGGGGAGTGCACGAGGACCCGGTCGTGTCCGGCGAAGGCGCTGTCGAGGGCGAGCGCGGCGACGTCCCGCCCGCGCACCGCGACGCCCTTGGGGATGCCGGTGGAGCCGGAGGTGAACATCAGGTACTGGACGTTGTCCGGGTGGATCCGCGCGAGGCGCGCACCCTCACCGTCCGAGCCCGGCGCAGCCGCGCCCAGCACGTCCGCGTCCTGTAAGGCCATGCCCGGTACGTCCGCGCGGAGGAGTTCGGCCACCCGCAGCGTCGTCCCGTCGGGCAGTATCTCCGCCGCTGTGACCTGCCGGCCGGTGTCCGTGTTCGCGTCGGCGTCCGTGTTCGTGGCGTTCGCGTCTGCGTCGGTGAGCAGCAGTCGCGCGCCCGCCTCGGCGAGCATCCGGCGCAGCCGCTCGCGCGGTGCCCGGCTGTCCAGCGGTACGAACACGCCCCCGGTGCGGACCAGCGCGAGCTGGACCACCACGAGGTCGGCCGAACGGTCCATCAGCACGCCGACCGGGACCTCGGCGGCCACACCGAGCGCGGCGAGCCGGCCGGCCAACAGGGCGGCCCGGGCGTCGAGTTCCCGGTAGTTGAGCCGCTCCGCGTCCGTCTCCAGGGCCACGGCGCCCGGCGTGCGCCGGACCTGCGCGGCGAACAGCTCCGCCACCGTGGCCTCGGACCCGGCCCCGGACTCGGACTCGGACGTGCCGGTGGCCGTGTCGTTCCACTCCTCGACCACCTGACGGCGGCGGTCGGCCGTGAGCAACGGCAGTCGGGCGGGCGGCAGTTGGGGGGTCGCCGCCATGTTCGCCAGCAGGACGGTGAGGTACTCGACCATGCGCTCGACGGTGTCCTCGTCGAACAGCCGAGGGTCGTAGCCGAGCCGCAGTCCGAGTCCGGCGCCCGGGTAGGCCACCAGGCTCAGCGGGTAGTTGGTGGTCTCGACGCCGTCCAGGGCGCTCAGCCGCAGCCCGTGCGCGGCGGCCAGTTCGTCGTCGACGGGGTAGTTCTCGAAGACGACGATGCTGTCGAACAGGGCAGCGCGTTCTGGGAGTTCGGTGAACCCCTTCATCCGGGTGAGCGGCACGTGGTCGTGGCGGCGGTCCTCGCTCTGCTCCTGCTGGAGGTCGCGCAGCCAGTCGAGCAGGGACCTGTCGTGGGGCACGGTCACCCGCGTGGGCAGGGTCGTGATGAAGAGCCCGGTCATGGTGTCCGCGCCCGGCAGCTCGGGGGGCCGCCCGGACACGGTCGTGCCGAACACGACGTCGCCGCGGCGGGCCTGACGGCTCAGCAGCAGTGCCCAGGCACCCTGCACGAGGGTGTTGAGGGTGAGCCCGGCCGTCCTGGCCAGTTCCTCCAGTACCCGGGTGGTGGCGGTGTCCACGGTGGTGCGGACCGCCGCGGTGGACTCCGCGCGGTGGCTCTCGCGCGGCTCCCGGTCGTACGGCAGCGCGGTGGCGTCGGCCAGGTCCGCGAGGCGCCGCCGCCAGTGCCGTTCGGCCTCCGCGCCGTCCCGCTCGTGCAGCCAGGCGACGTAGTCCCGGAAGGGGCGCCGGTCGGGCAGCGGCTCGCGCCCGCCCGTGGCGTGCCCGGTGAACACGTCGGACAGCACCTGGAACAGACTCCAGCCGTCCAGCACCAGGTGGTGGAACGACCACACCACCCGTACGCCGCCGTCGGAGGTCCGGGCGAGCACCAGCCGCTGGAGCGGGGCCCGGCCGAGGTCGATGCCCTGCTCGCGGTCCCGGTCGAGGAGGTCCCGCAGCCGGTGCTCGCGCTCCTCCTCGTCCAGGCCGCGCCAGTCCAGGTGGGTCACGGGCACGGTCACGTGCCGCTGCACCACCAGCAGCGGCTCGGGTACGTCCTGCCAGACGACGCGGCCCCGCAGTACGGGCGTGTGGTCGGTGACACGCTGCCAGGCCGCCGCGAGCGCCGCCGGGTCGGGCACACCGTCCAGGTCGAAGGTCAGCTGCTGGAAGTAGACGCCCAGATCGTCCTGGGAGAGCCGGTGGAAGAGCATGCCCGTCTGGGTCGGGGTGAGCGGATGGATGTCCTCCACCGCGTGCGGGTCGTCGCCGACGATCCGGTCCACGGCCGCCTGGTCGAGCCGGGCCAGTGGGAAGTCCGAGGGGGTGCGTCCACCGCTGCCGGGCCGGCGGGCGTGCCGTGCGATGCCGGTCAGCGCGTCGGCGAAGTGCGCGGCCAGTACGGCGACGGTCGTCCGCGTGTGCAGTCCGTCGGAGTAGAACCAGCTGAACTCCAGCGCGTCGCCGTCCAGTCGGCCGACGACCTCCAGGGGGTGCGGGCGCAGGGCGGCGGGGTCGGCGTCCAGTTCCAGGGTGCGGAACGGGCCCTCGTACAGGCCTCCGGTGGTGTCCGGGAGGCCGAACCTGCCCAGGTAGTTGAAGCTGACCTGTGCTTCCGGTGCCTCGGGGAGGGTCCCCGGGCGGGCGAGGTACCGCAGGACGTCGTGTCCGACGCCGTGCCGGGGCACCGCGCGCACCTGTTCCTTGACCTGCTTGAGCACGGCGTCCCAGTCGGCGTCGGGCGGGACTGCCAGGGCGACGGGGTGGCGGGTGGTGAACCAGCCGAGGGTGCGGCTGGTGTCCACGTCGGCGAACAGCTCCTCGCGGCCGTGTCCCTCGACGTCCACCAGGACCCGCTCGTGGCCGGTCCACGCGCACAGCACCCGGCCGAGCGCGCTCAGCAGCACGTCGTTGACCCTGGTGCGGTAGGTCTCCGGCAGGGTACGCAGCAGGGCCGAGGTGTCCTCGGGCGTGAGGCGGACGGTCACCGAGCGGGCGGAGGCGTAGGTGTTGGGGCCGTCGCCGTCGGTGGGCACGGCGGCGCCGGCGTCCGCGACGGCGTCGGTCCAGTACGCGGCCTCGTCGTCGAAGCCGCCGTCGGCGGCGTGGGCGGCCAGTCGCCGGGCCCAGTGCCGCAGCGGTGAACTCTTCGGGGGCAGCGCCGCCCGTCCGCCCCCGCCCTCCCGCCGGGCGCGGTAGGCGCGGTCCAGGTCCTCCATGAGTACGCGCCAGGACACGCCGTCGACGACCAGGTGGTGGACGGACAGGTGCAGGACGCGGGACCGGCCGGGGCCGCGGTCGTGCAGGACCGCGCGCAGCAGCGGGCCGCGGCGCAGGTCGAAGGGGCCGTGGTGCGGCGCGTCGGTGTCCGGGCCGGTGTGGCGGGCGAGACGGACGCGGGGCGCCGTGTCCTCGATGCGCCAGACGGCGGGCGGTGCGGCGCCCTCTGTCCGCTCTCCGCCTGTCTCCTCGCCCCCTGTGTCTGCCGGGAGGAAGCGCGAGCGCAGCGCGTCGTGGTGGGTGACGAGGTCGTTGAGGGCGTCCTCCAGGGCTGTCGGGTCCAGGTCGTCGGGGACCTGGAACGACAGGGTCTGGGCGAAGCGGCCCGCGTGCCGGCCGGCGCTGTCGAACAGCCAGCGCTGGATGGGGGTCAGGGGCGCGGCGCCGGTGGCGGGAACGGGGGCCGGGGCGGTGGGCGCGCGCCCGCCGGCCGCGTCGGCGCAGCGGGCGAGGGCGGCGATCGTCTGGTGGCGGTAGACGTCCCGGGAGGTCAGGGTGAGGCCGGCCTGCCGGGCCTGGGCCACCACCTGGATGCTGAGGATGGAGTCGCCGCCCAGCATGAAGAAGTTGTCGTCCACCCCGATGCGGTCCACGCGCAGGATGTCGGCCCAGACGGTGGCGAGGATGCGTTCGGTGGCCGTACGCGGGGCCACGCGGTGCGTACGGGCGCGGGCGGGTCCCGGGTCCGGGAGGCGGCCCCGGTCCAGCTTGCCGTTGGGGTTGAGGGGCAGCTCCGCCAGGACCGTGACGGCCGTGGGCACCATGTAGTCGGGCAGGGTGCGACCGAGGGTCCGGCGCACCTCCTCCGGTTCGACGCTCGTGTCCGGGGCGGGCACGACATAGCCGACCAGCCGGCGGTGGCCCTCGCTCTCCCACACGGTGGCCGCCGCCTCCGCGACTTCGTCGAGGCCGCGCAGCGCCTCCTCCACCTCGCCCAGTTCGATGCGGAAGCCGCGTACCTTGACCTGCTGGTCGGTGCGGCCCACGTACTCCAGTTCGCCGTCGGCGCTCCACCGGACCAGGTCCCCGGTGCGGTACATGCGGTCACCGGGCACGCCGTAGGGGTCGGCGACGAACCGGGACGCGGTCAGTCCCGGCCGCCCCAGGTAGCCGCGCGCCAGTCCCCCGCCGCCCAGGTACAGCTCTCCCGTCACGCCCGGTGGCTGGAGGCACAGCAAGTGGTCCAGGACATAGGCCCGGGTACGCGCCACGGGCCTGCCGATCGGCGGTGCCTGCCCCGGTGCCTCGTCACCGGCGAACCACGCGGTGGCGTAGACGGTGGCCTCGGTCGGGCCGTAGATGTTGGCGAGGCCGCAGCCGGGCATGACCCGCCGCAAGTCCTGCACGGTCTGGGCGGGAAGGGCCTCGCCGGCCAGGACGACGGTGTCGGCCGTGACGGGCGCGCCGTCCTCGGCGAGCATCCGGGAGATCACCGACGGCACACCGCTGATGAGTCCGGCCCGGCGGGGCTCGGCGGTGTCGACGAGCGCGGCGAGGTCGGGGACCACCTCGATGCCGCCGCCCACGAGCAGGGGGCAGAGCATCTCGAAGACCGACACGTCGAAGTTGAGGGAGGTGGAGGCGACGACGTGGGCCAGTCCTCGCGCTCCGAAGCGTTCCCCCGCCCAGGCCGCGAGGGCCGCGACACCGCGGTGCGTGGCCACGACGCCCTTGGGGCGTCCGGTCGAACCCGAGGTGTGGATGACGTAGGCGGGATGCTCCGGGTCGAGGGGCCGCACCCGGTCGGCGTCGGTGAGGTCGTCCCGGCCGAGGCCCCCGTCGGCAGGGGCGGTGGCGGTGTCCTCCTGCGGAAGACAGTCCTCCAGGAGCAGCGGGACGCAGTCCTCGGGCAGCGCTCCGGCGGTCTCGCGGGTCGCCAGGACCAGGGCGGGAGCCGCGTCGGCGAGCATGAGGCGAATGCGCTCGACCGGGTAGCCGGGGTCGACCGGCAGGTATCCGGCGCCCGCCTTCAATACGGCCCACAGGACCGGCGGCAGGCCGGCAGTCCGCGGCAGGCACAGGGCCACCAGGCTCTCGGGGCCGATACCGCGGGCGGCCAGCAGCCGCGCGAGCCGGTTGGCACGCCGGTTGACCTCGGCGTAGTCCAGGCGTTCGGGTCCGCAGGTCACGGCGGTCCGGTCGGGCGTCCGTGCCACCTGTGCCTCGAACAGGGCGGGCAGGGTACGGGCCGGTGCGCGCCCGGTGTCCTCGGCGGGCGGGTTCCACTCCTCCAGCACGGTGTGCCGTTCGTCGTCCGACAGCAGGGCCAGTTCGCCCACCGTGCGGTGCGGCCCGTCGGCCATGGCCTCCAGGAGCCGGCCGAGCTGGCGGGCCATCCGGGCCACCGTCCGCGCCTCGAACAGGCCGGTGTTGTACTCGACCGTCAGCTCGCAGCCGCCGTCGGTGCGCGGTGTGAACTCCAGCACCAGGTCGAACCGGGCGGCCGGACGGGGCAGCGGCTGCGGTTCGATCCGTACGCCGTCGGCCCCCGGCGGGTCGCTCTGGGCCGTCTGCTGCACCACGAGGACCTGCACCAGCGGGGTACGGCTCGGGTCCCGGGTCGGGGCCAGTTCCTCCACCACCCGGTCGAACGGCACCGCTTCATGGGCGAAGGCGTCCAGCACCGTCGCCCGCATGCTCTCCACGAACCGGTCGACGGTCATGGTGTCGTCCACCTCGCCGCGCAGGACGACGGTGTTGGCGAAGAACCCGGTCACGTCCTCCAGTTCACGGCGTCCCCGCCCGGTGGTGACGGTGCCGAGGGCGATGTCCCGCTGCCCGGAGTACCGGGAGAACAGCACCGCCGCCGCCCCGGCGAACAGGGTGAAGACAGTGGTGCCGCGGCCTCCGGCCAGGTGCCGCAGCCGCGCGACCAGTTCGGTCGGCAGCTGTTGCCGGTGAGCCTCGCCGTCGGTGGTGCGCACCACGGGCCGGGGACGGTCGGTCGGCAGCTCGAGTTGCGGCATGCCGGCCAGCTGCCGCTTCCAGTACGCGAGGTCCGCCGCGTCGCCGTCGCCGGAGCGCTGCCGCCGCTCCCACACGGCGAAGTCCGGGTACTGCACGAGGGGTTCGGGCAGGCCGGACGGCAGGCCGGACGCCTCGGCCCGGTACAGCGCCGCCAGGTCCCGGGTCAGGATGCCCACGGACCAGCCGTCGGTGACGATGTGGTGCTGGGCCAGCAGCAGTACGTGGTCGTCGTCGCCGCGGCGGACGAGCAGGGCCCGGGTGAGGGGACCGGTGGCCAGGTCGAAGGGGCGGCCCAGCTCTTCGGTGAGCAGTCGTTCGACGGCCTCGTCGAGCCCGGCGGCGGGCAGATGGGTCACGTCGGCGGTGCGCAGCGGCAGGTGGGCGTGCGCGTGCACGTGTTGTACGCCCTGGCCGTCCTCGGTGGCGAAGGTCGTGCGCAGGGAGTCGTGGCGGGCGGCCAGCCGGTCCAGGGCGCGGCGCAGCGCCCCGGCGTCCAGGGCGCCGCGCAGCCGCAGCGCCAGACCGGTGTTGTACTCGGTGCCGCCCGGGGTGAGGTCGTCCAGGAACCACAGGCGCCGCTGGGCGCTGGAGAGCGGAAGCGGCCGGTCGCGCGGGACGGCCGGAATGGGGTCCGGGGGCGCCACGAGGGTGGAGGGGCGCAGCAGCCGGGCCAGCGCGGCGACGGTCCGCGCGGTGAACACGTCCCGGACCGACAGCCGTGCGCCGAGTTCCTCGCGGATCCGGGCCAGGGCGCGGGCGGCGAGGATCGAGTCACCGCCCAGGTCGAAGAAGTCGTCCTCGACGCCGACGGCGTCGGTTCCGAGGACGTCCGCCCAGACGCCGGCGAGTATCCGCTCCCGTGCGGTACGGGGCGCCACGTGGCCCGGTGCGACCGTGCGGGCGGGGGCGGGCAGCGCACGCCGGTCGATCTTGTTCTGCGGGGTGAGCGGCAGGGCGTCCAGGACGACCACGGCGGCGGGCACCAGGTGCGGCGGCAGGACGGCGGCGGCGACCGCCCGCAAGTCGGCCGCGTCCGGGGCGTGTTCCGGGTCGGTGGGGGTGACGTATCCGACGAGTCGCCGTCGGCCGGGCTCGTCCTCGCGCACGACGACCACGGCGTCGCGCACCCCGCCGTGGCGCCGCAGCGCCGTCTCGATCTCCCCGGGTTCGATACGGAAGCCGCGCACCTTCACCTGGCGGTCGGCGCGGCCCAGGTACTCCAGTTCACCGTCCGCGTTCCAGCGTGCCCGGTCGCCCGTGCGGTAGAGCCTGGCTCCGGGCGTCCCGAAGGGGCTGGCGACGAAGCGGCCGGCGGTGAGGCCGGGCCGGTTGAGGTATCCGCGGGCCACGCCGACGCCGCCGACGTACAGTTCACCCTCCGCTCCCCGCGGTACGGGCCGCATGGCCGCGTCCAGCACATACGTCCCGGTACCGGTGAGGGGCCGGCCGATGCTCGGGGTGCCGCTTCCCGCGGACAGCGGTCCGGTCCAGGAGGCCACGATGGTCGTCTCGGTGGGACCGTAGGAGTTGATCATCCGGCGGCCGGGCGCCCACTGGTCGACGAGGGCCGCGGGGCATGCCTCGGCTCCCACGATCAGGGTGCTCAGCCGTCCCGGGGCGATCGTCGCGGGGTCGGTCACGGTGGCGAGGGCGGCCGGCGGGATCAGCGCGTGGGTGATGCGGTGCTCGTTCACCACCGCGGCGAGTTCGTCGCCCAGCCAGGGGCCGTCGGGCGGTACGACGAGGGTGGCGCCGGACAGGACGGAGATGAACAGCTCCAGCACAGAGGCGTCGAAGCTGGGCGAGGAGAACTGCAGGACCCGGCCGCCCGGGCCCACGGCGTACTGCCGGGCGGCGCCCGCGGTGAAGGCGGCGATGCCCCGGTGCGTGACGGTCACGCCCTTGGGAGTTCCCGTGGAGCCCGAGGTGTAGATGACGTATGCGGCCTGGTCGGCGTGGACTCGCGGGCCCGGGTCGGCCGGGGCGGGCCCGGCGGCCTCCATGACGGCGCGCAGGCCGGCCGGGTCGTCGAGGACGACGGCGGGCGCCGCGTCCGCCAGCATCAGCGCGCGCCTCTCGGCCGGGTACTGGGGATCCACCGGCAGGAAGGCGGCGCCCGCGCGGGCCGCGGCCAGTTCGGCGGCGATCAGTTCGAGCGAGCGCGGCAGGACCAGCGCCACCGTCCGCTCGGGCCCGGCCCCGCGCCGTACGAGGTCGGCGGCCAGGCGCCCGGTCCGCTCCGCCAGTTCCCGGTAGGACCAGGTCCGCCGGCCGTCGGTCACCGCCGGCGCGGCCGGCGTACGGCTCACCCACGACGCGAACTGCTCACCGAGCGGCAGGGGTTCCACCGTGCCGTCGGCGGGGCCTGGCGTCCGGGCGGAGGGGGACGACGACGCGGGTTCGTTGTGCAGGTCCGTCATGGGAGAGGTCCTTCGCAGGCGGTGGTCGTGCGGGTGCGCGCGGGCGCGGGGAGCCGCCCGGGCGCGCCGGGCCGCACGGGGGCGGCACTGCGGCGCGGGTGGGGTGCGGCGGGACGGCTCGGTGTCAGACGGTGCCGACGCGGCGGGCGGTGCGACCGGAGATCTGTACGCGGTCGACGCTTCCGTCGACGGGATCCCGGTGGAAGCGTCCGCCTGGTTCCCGGAGACCGGTGGCCGGGTCGACCAGATCGCAGCTCAGATCCGGGTAGCAGACCAGGGGCAGCGACAGGTCGCCGTCGATGGACAGCGCGGGCAGGCCGTCGGCGCCGAGACTGATCCGGTACTCGCTCGTCCCGTTGCGGTAGGTCCCCGCGCACTGGGGGAACGGGATTGGTCCGCCCCGGTCCTGGCTCGCGGGAGTGACCGGCACCCGCAGGCCGGTGAGCCGGGTGAGCTGGTCGGCCAGGTCCCGCCAGAGTGCGGTGGCGCCGCCGGCGTTGCCGGTGAAGGCGACCACGACGCCGCTGCGCGGCTCGGCACGCAGATGGCAGGAGGTGCCCTGGGCGTTGCCGTCGTGACCGCACCACCAGCGGTCGTCCTGCTGGTAGAGGGCGGCGCCGAGCCCCCAGGCGTCCGCCAGCGGGCCGGCTTCGGTTCCCTCCTCGGGCCGTCGCATGAGCGCGGCGGTGGTGGACGGGAGGACGGCGGTCCGGCCGATCAGGGTCCTGCCCAGGGCGAGCAGATCGGGGGCGCTCGCCAGCAGGGCGCCGGCCGGGGCCTCGACGGGAGCCAGGCTCTGCCGGGCCGGCCGCACGGCTCCGGTGGCCGTGTTCAGGGTGTGCCCGCCGGCGGTGGGGCGGAGCGGGGCGCGGTCACCGAGGAAGGCGGGCGTGATGCCGAGCGGCTCCAGCAGCAGGACGCGTACGGCTTCGTGCCAGCTCATACCCGTCACCGCTTCGATCAGCCGCCCCGCGGCCACGTAACCGGCGTTGGAGTAGGAGAAGTCCGTGCCGGGGGCGAACAGCGCGTCCTCGGCGGTGCAGACCGCCGCGAGATAGCGGGAGGCCGTCATGCCCGCCGCGGTGTCCGAGTCGGGGCCGGTGGGCAGGCCGGCCGTGTGGGAGAGCAGGTGACGCACGGTCACCTTGGGTAAGTCCTGGAACTCCGGCAGGACATCGGCGACGGACTCGTCCAGATCGAGGTCCTCGTCGTCGATCAGGAGCATGACGGTGGCGGCCGTGCAGGTCTTGGTGACGCTGCCCAGCGGCACGGCGGTGTCGGCGGTGAACGCGGTGCCCCGGACGGCGTCGGCCGTGCCGGTGTGCACACTGACGATCTCCGTCCCGGTGTCCACGGCCAGATGTGCGCCGGGCACGCGGTGGGTCCGCGCGAGGCTGTCGAGGCGGTCCTGCAGGGTTCGGCGCAAGGGGGACGACGCGGAGGCGACTTGAGCGGTGGTGGGGTAAGGCATGTGAAGGGGACTCCCGTGCTGCTTGAGGTGAACGTGACGCCGGGGGCCGGTGGGGATGAGCGGAACGGCTCCCGCGTCGGTGCGGGTGATGATGCGTTCTTGCCTGCTAACTGCGTGCGACTTCGACCGGCAGACGGCGTACGCCGACGATGACGCCGGGGTTCTGGAAGGTGACGTCTCCGTAGGCGGGGACACCCAGATCGGAGAAACGTTCAAGCAGCATCCGGAGGGCGATACGCGCCTCCAGCCGGGCCAGCGGCGCGCCGAAACAGAAGTGGATGCCGTGCCCGAAGGTCAGATGGGGATTGGGGCTGCGGGTCGGCTCGAAGACGTCCGGTGACTCGAAGCGGGAGGGATCACGGTTGGCGGCGCCCAGATGGGCCACCACCATCGCGCCCGCGGGGATGTCCTGCTCGCCGATCACCACGGGCCGGGTGGTGCGTCGGCCGAGTTCGGCGAAGGGAGGCAGCCAGCGCAGCACCTCCTCGACGGCGTCCGGGAGCCGGCCGGGGTCGGCCCGCAGCGCCGGGAGTGTGCCGGGGTGGCGGTCGAATGTGACGACCGCGTTGCCCAGCAGCGCCGTGGTGGTCACATGCCCGGCGACGAGCAGCAGGGCGACGAATCCGACGATCTCCTGGTCCTCCAGGCGGACTCCGTCCACCTCGGCGGCAAGCAGTCTGCTGGTGAGGTCGTTCCCCGGCTGCGCCCGGCAGCGCCGGATGTGGTCCAGGACGTAGCCGTTCATTTCCCGCACGGTGGGCGCGACGGCTTCGAGAGCGCGGGCCAGGTCGTCCATGGTGGGCGCTTCGCCGAGTTCGTCGCCGCCGAAGAGGGTGGCCGCCCATTCCTGGAAAAGCCTGTGGTCGGTTTCCGGTATGCCGAGCAGTTCGGCGATGACGATGATGGGCAGCGGGTAGGCGAGCGCGTCGACCAGATCGAATCGGTCGCGGTCTGCGACATCGTCCAGCAACCGGCCGCACACGTTCTCGATGCGTGGCTGCAATCCGCTCACCATGCGGGGAGTGAATGCCTGACTTACGAGTGTGCGTAGTTTTCGGTGCTCCGGCGGATCCATTCCCACGAAATTGCCCTGCCGGAAGACCGCGAAGTCCTCCTGCGTGGGCGCGATGGAAGAGAAGTCGGAGGAAAATGTCGCCGGGTCCGCCAGAACCGCGGCCACCGACTCGTGATCAACCGCCTGCCAGGCGCTCTGCTGTTCGTCGTAATGCACCGGTCTCATTGCGTGCAACGACTGCCATCTGTCGCTCAGTGCGTCGAAGGGTAAGTGCTCCTGCTCGGATACGTTGCCGGTCACCTGTTCTCCTTAGTGTGGTACGCGGGGACAGCGAAACCACAGGCGGGACGGTGGGCGTCGAGCTCGTGGGGTGAATATCCTCGACCCCGTCGAGCCCGGCGACAGTCTTCATGGTGCATCTACCGAGAGCAACCCCCCGAAGTCGGGTGGAGGGTATATCGGCAAGCCATTGCGCATTGCCTTCGAGCAGCCCGAACTAAAGGCTTCGGTGACGGTCCGGTGTGCTTCACCGCCTCCCACGCGTGCCCAGGAGGCAGATGACTAAACAGCCGATTGCGCAGAACCTGGAACTCCCCTTGCGGGCCCATAGATCACAACTCCCCTCACCTGCGCAGAGAATGGCAGCGGCAGCATCACGAGCATCGGCATAAAAAAGCGGAACACCCCATTCGAAGACGGTCCGAACCCTTGCGGCGTTCGACGCCGTGCCGGGTGACCCACGCACCCGCACCCTCGGCCACCCGACGGGCCCGGCCCCGACTTCGGCCGAATGTCGCCACGTCCCTCCGGGGACGGAGGGCGAGGACGGCCCTCCGCTGCCCCCTCCGCCCGGGTGCGGCGCACCAGGGCACCTTCGACGCCGGGGTGAGGGGAGGCGGACCGCTGTTCTAAGCTGACCGGCCATGGATGCGGGACTCGCTGCGGTGCTCGGCGCGGCCGTCGGGGCCCTGGGCACCGGCGGTGCCGCTCTGCTGACCGGACTCCTGGGCCGCGGACAGGCCAGGACACAACTCAGGGCCGAGCACGTCCGGTTGCTGCGCGAGCCCAGGCGTTCCGCGTACGTGGCGTTCGCCCAGTCGTTCCAGGAAGTACAGGCCCTCCACGCGGAAGCGTTCAAGTCCGCGTCCGCGGCGGCCGGAACGGCGGAACCGGACCGGAGCACGCTGCTGGACGAGGCCGACAGGCTCTACGCGCGGGCCGGTGACAAGCTGTACGGCGAGTTCCAGCAACGGCAGTCGGGCGTCACCGTCGAAGGCCCGCCTCCCCTCACGGCCGCCGCGTTCACCGCGGAGAACGCGCTGCTCACCTTTCGCGGTGAGTTGCACCGTCTGATCCGGGGCCTGCGGCGCGGGCCGGCCGCGGACGAACTCGAACGGGCGGCTGAGGATGCCCTGTTGGCCGTGCACCCGCCCTTGGTGCGGTTTCTGGACGTCGCCTCCGGCACGCTGGCGGACGACGGCCTCGGCGCGTAGCGACCGCACCGCAAACCTGTCCCCCGTCGGAGCACAGAAGGAAGCACCAACAGAAGGAAGCACCACATGACTGAGCGACCCACTGCCGATTCGCCCCGCCCCCCGCTGTCCCGACTGGACATCGATGTTCTCCGCCTGCTGGCGGAGGGGGCACTCATCAGGCATATCTCGGGTCAACTGGGCTTATCACCCCGTACGGTGCACCAGCGCGTCCAGCTGCTCATGACCGCCCTGGGCGCCGCCGATCGCGAGGAGCTGCATGCAAGGGCCAAGCAGCAGGGGTTGATCTGACGGGGCCTGAGGGGGAGGAGGCAGCACCTGTGCGCGCTACCGGGTGTCCGCCGCCTCCGCCAGCCGGTGCTGCAGTTCGATGTGCCGGAACTGGTAGACCGCTCCCACCCGGCGCAGCACACCGCGCTGCTCGTGCGCGTCGGCGAGGAAGGCCAGCAGGTCCAGGGGCAGGCGGACCTGGACCGCCAGGTACAGACGGGCGACCGCGTACCGGCTCCAGGCCGCCTGTCGCATCCCGATCGCCAGCCCCGCCAGCAGGGCCGGGACGAGACCGACCACGTACACCCACAGTCGCCCGTCGCGGGGGTTCGCGCCCCATACGCCCGTCGATCCCCACAGCGCGGCGCACCAGCCCTGGGTGCCGATCACCGCGACGCCGACGACCACCGCCGTCGCCACACAGGTGCTGAGCATGCGGCGGTCGTTGGCCAGCAGTGTCCGTCCGTCGACCGCGGCTCCCAGTTCGACCGGCACGGTGCGCAGGGCGTGCAGGAGCAGACAGGCCACCGCGAAGACCGCGCCCACCTGCCCGGCGCCCCAGGCCGCCGCGACCGGATCGGCGGGTGCGATGTACACCCGGTCCGCCCCGCCCGACAGCACGTCCGCGAACAGCCCCTCCAGCAGGACGCCGCCGCCCAGCAGCATGCCGCCGGCCAGGCCCCGGCACACGCCGCCCGCGCTCCAGTGCCAGCGCACCCGGGCCGCCGGACGAGCGGCCTCCACAGGCGGTCCGTCCCCGACCACGGCCGCCGCCAGGAGTCCGTACAAGAGGGCGCTGACGGTGCCGCAGGCGTTGCCGAATGCCAGCCCGTAGCAGATCGCCGCCCCGATCCCGGTCGCCAGGGCGCGCCGGTTCCACGAGGAGGGGCGGCGGACCCCGAGCCGGTGGCCGAAGGCGAACCCGGAGATGATCACGCCGACGAGCGCCAGCGCGCCACCGTCGGCCAGCCGGTGCAGCACGAGCGCGGCGGTCGTGTCCGGAGCTGCGGCCATCGCGCACAGCAGGGTGACCACGGCGCCCGCGACGAGGCCGCCCGCCAGTCCGCCGCACATTCCCGCCGCCACGACACCGAGCCCGCCCCGTTCCTCCCAGTGCGGCGTGGCGGGCAGTTGCGGGGCGAAGTGGTGGATCAGTTCCATGGTCGAGCCCTCGACCAGCCAGCCGAGCGTGCCCAGCAGTACTCCGGCCAGTACCCGTGGAAGCATGGTCGGGACCGCGTGATGCAGTCGCCACCAGGCCAGTTCGGCCACGCCGTCGCGCCCCTGCTCCATGCGCCGGGCCAGGAAGCCGAGGGCGTCGTGCGCCTGGTCCGCGGTCCATCGGCACGGTCGGCGCGGGTGCGGCCGGTAGGCGGCGGGGACGAACGCGTCGAGGAGGTGGTGCTCGACGGCGGTCCGCGTCGGGAGCCGCAACAGCGCGGCCGGGTCCGGCAGTTGCCCGTCCTCGTCGTCGGGGCGCGGGTTGTACACGGACCGGGCCAGGGACACCGTCAACGGGTTGGTGAGTGCCTGTGCCACCGGCGTCGCCGTCCCCAGCGCGGCCACCACCGGGGCCCAGCGCTCCGCCGCGGGGGTACCGGCTCCGCCCGCGTCGTGCAGGAGGTAGCTCGCGACGCTCGGCCCGTCGAGCGGGTCGAGCCGGATGCCGGCCAGCCCGGCCGGCCGGGCCGGTACCCCGGTACGCGGCCGGAGCGCCGCCAGGTACTCCCTCGGGCGGCTGGACAGCACGAGACCGCAGCCGTACGGCAGTGCCGCGGCGATGCGGTGCAACGCCGACGCACCCGCCCTGTCGGGAAGTTCGTCGAAGCCGTCCAGCACCGGCAGGACGAGCCGCCGCTCCAGGAGCATCCCGGCCAGGGTGCTGTCCCCGTATGCGCCGGACGCCGCCTCGGCCAGGTCCGCGTGATCCTGGATGAGTCTGCGCTCCATCCATGCGCGCAGGTCCTCGGCGGCCGGATTCCAGGAAGCCAGCGGAAAGAGCACGGGCACCGGCTCGCCCCGGCCGCGGCGCTCGGTCAGGGCGAGCAGGAGCCGCACAAGCAGGACCGTCTTGCCCGACCCGGGGCCGCCGAGCACGAGCAGACGACGGCGGGGAAGGTGTTCGGCGAAGAGCGCGCCGAGTTCCCCGTCGCGCCCGGCGAGCCGGCCGGACTCCTCGGTGATCGCGAACTCCGGGTCCGCGCCGCGCCAGGAGACCGGCAGCGGATACGGCTCCGACAGCCGCCGCATCCGTGCCTCGCTCTCCCACTGCCTGGCCACCGCGACGGCGAGCCGGTCGGCGACGGCGCCGGGGTCGTCCACCGCGGCCTCGGCGCGGTCCGCCCGGTAGGCGCACCAGGCGAGGTAGGCCCCGGCTCCGGTCGGCAGCAGGGCCGCGACCACGGTGGCGGGGTCGTCGAGACGAGGGGCGATGACGAGCGCCCCGAGGACGCCTCCGACGAACAGGACCAGGTACACGATCCCGGCCCGCCGTACGCGCGACCTGGGGACGACTCCGCTCACCCGACGAAGAATCGCGCGGCACGACCCCGTCCGGGCGCGGTTCCCTCCTTCTTCCATCCCTGTGGGTGAAAGGTGCCACCGGCACATCGGGGCCGTTGACGACTCGGCGGTCGGCCCTCGCCGACCCGGACGGCCATGGGTTGCGCGTCCTGTCACGACCGTTGAGGTGCTTGAGAGCCTGTGCTTGCGCTCATCTCGCTGCCAGCGCCCGGCGCCAGAACTCGGTGATGTGCGGCCGGAGCCCTTCCGTGTCGACGCCTTCGGGATCGATCAGCCGTTGCATGCCGACACCCCGGAGTTGCGCGACGATGGCGATCGCGGTCTCGCCGGGCGCCACGTCGGGGCGGATGTCGCCGTCGGCGATCCCGGCGGCGAGATCCTCGTACAGGCCCGCGTGGAACGCCTTGTTCCGCTCGCGGAAGAGCGGAGTCAGTTCCGGCGTCGTCGCGGCCTCGGTCCAGAGCTGGAGGAAGACCCTGTTCAGCACGTTCATGCGGCCGAGTCCGCCGATGTAGCCGTCGATCAGCCGCAGGAGGCGGTCCAGACCTGGCGGCAGGTCCTTGAGTCCCGGCACGAATCCGGCCTGCGCCGAGCGCGCCAGCCGTTCGACGAGCGCCTGCTTCGACCCGAAGTAGTGCGTCACGAGTCCGCGGCTGTAACCGGCGCGCTCCCCCACGCCCGCCAGCGTCAGCGCACGTACGCCGTGTTCGTCGACCAACTCCGCGGCAGCCGTGAGCAGGGCGGTCTCGGCTTCTTCACGGCGCTGCTTCTGCGTGCGGCGAGTGGTCGTCATGGAACCGGATTCTACAAGAAACTTGTCAGACGACCAACAAGTACATAAGAATGCGCTGTCGGCGGCGCATGCCCCGAAGGCACGCCGTAGACCGGAACGGGAGGCATCGGGTGATGCGAACCCCTCGTCGTGCGCCGCGATCGGACGCCCTGGAGAACCGCGCCCGCATCATCGAGGCCGCACACGCCGCCTTCGCCGGCGACCCCTCGGTGACCCTGCAGGCGATCGCCAAGGCGGCCGGGGTCGGCCAGGGCACCATGTACCGCCATTTCCCCGACCGCGAGTCCCTGCTGCTGGCCGTCTACCGTGACGAGCTCGAAGCTCTCGTCGCCACCGCTCCGCGCCTGCTGCGGGAGTACGAGCCTCTCGAAGCCCTGCGCCGCTGGTTCGAGCGCTTCGCCGCCGACGGCCGCGTCGAGGGCGGGGCGGCTCTGGCCGTGCGGGCCGCCACCCGGGCCGGCCGTCCGCACCCACCGCTCCTCGCCGCCCTGGACCTGCTGCTCCGTGCGGGCAAGGAAGCCGGGCAGGTGCGCCCGGACGCCGAGGCCGAGGAGATCCTGCTGCTGGGGTCCTGTCTGTGGATGACGGACGGCGGAGTCCCGTGCCCGGAACGCGGTACGCGGATGCTGACCGTCATCATCGACGGTCTGCGCACCGGCACCGGCACCGGTACTGGTACTGGCACCGGCACCGGCACGCGGCGCTGAGGTGCGCGGCTCGCGCTACGAGGCGGAGCGGTCGGAGGCGGGCCAGAGGTAGGGCAGGTCGTCGGGAACGTCCGGGAAGAGCGGCGTGTAGAACTCGGGTGCCTTGCGCACCAACGCCGACCGGTGGCTGCGGTGGAAGGCGGGGTCGCCCAGCCAGGGCGGCAGCTCCCCGTCGTCGGCGAGGTCCCGCTGGACACGGACGGCGGCCCCCGGGCGGGCCAGGGCGAAGTCGGTGACGAGCGTGGTGGCACAGGTGTCGGCACGCCCCTCCGCCACCCATACGGCGCACACGTCCAGGCCGTACCGGACCAGGGCCTCCTCGTACCCGATCCACATACGGACCGCGGGATGGTTCCGCCAGCCGTAGCCGGGCACGGTCAGGCCGCGCAGCACCTGCAGGGCCTCGACCCGCTGCTTGCCGAGGCGCGCCTGGTCCAGGACCGCGGCGGAACGCGTGAAGTCGGCGTACGGAAGAAAGGTCTGCACGCGGCATGCCTACCGCGGCGGGCCCGTTCCCATACTGACCCCGTACCCGCGCTGAACCCGTACGGGCGATGTACGGGCGGCGACGTAGGGGTTCGGTGCGGGTGGTGCACGGGTGATTCGGCCTCGCGTGGCCGGCGGGTGCACCCGCGTGTCCGCGCGCCCCGCATCCGACCGCGCGCCGCCGCCGGAAGATCGGTTGTGGAACGCGCGTACGCGGGTACGCGGGGTCGGGATGCCGACGACGGCCGCGTCGGCGGATTCCACGCGACACACCGGACGCGACACACCGGACGCGGGACACCGGACATCACGGGCCGGACACCGCGGGCCGGACGTCGCGGGCCGGACGTCGCACGCCGCCGGTCGGACATCGCATGCCGAACAAGGAGAGAGCCCATGGCCGCTACTCGCGGAGAACCGGATGTCCTGGTGGTCGGCGGAGGCCTCGCCGGTCTCGCCTGCGCCCGCGACCTGGTGGATGTCGGTCTCGACGTCAAGGTCCTGGAGGCGTCCGACGAGGTCGGCGGGCGCATGCGCTCGGACCGTCACGAGGGCTTCGTCGTCGATCGCGGCTTCCAGGTCTTCAACACCGCCTACCCGCAGGTCCGCCGCCGGCTGTCGCTGCGTGAACTGCGGCTGAGGCCCTTCACCCCCGGCGTCCTGGTGCACTCCGAGGACGGACCGCTGCGCTTCAGCGACCCGACCCGCGGGGCGCGCACGTCCCACATGCCCGGCAGGGCACGCGGTCTGCGCGACCTGCGTCCCGGACGGCTGGCGGGCACCCGCGATCTCGTCGCGCTGGGCGCCCTGTCGGGCCGGGACATGCTCGGGCCCGTACGGCTGCTGAAGCGTGGCCGCGGCGACGACCGCACCACCCGGACCGCGCTCGCGGCGGCGGGGTTCTCCGAGGAGTTCGTCGAGCGCTTCTTCCGGCCCTTCCTCTCCGGCGTCTTCCTGGAGGACGAGCTGGAGACCTCGGCACGCGTCTTCCACCTCGTCTGGCGCAGCATGCTGCGCGGCACGCTCTGCCTGCCCGGCGAGGGCATCGGCGCGGTCCCGCGCGCGCTCGCCGCCGCGCTCCCCCGCGCGACCGTACGCCTCGACGCCCCGGTGGCCGGGCTCACGGACGACGGAGTCGAACTGGCCACCGGCACCGAACTGGCGGCCCGCGCCGTGGTGGTGGCCACAGGGCCCGGCCCGGCCGCCCGTCTGCTGCCGGACCTCGACGTGCCCGCGTACCGCGTGGTGACGACGTACTACCACGCCGCGACCCGTTCCCCGCTCCCCGAGCCCACCCTCGTCACCGACACCCGCAGACGCTTCCTGAACTCCTGTGTCCTCAGCGAGGTCGTCCCCTCGTACGCGCCCGCGGGCATGTCCCTGATCGCGACCTCGGTGCTCGGCGAGGACACCGAGGGCCGTGAGGGGGAGGTCCGGACGGCGCTGGCCGACGTGTACGGCACCGACACCGGTGGCTGGGATCTGCTGACCGTACGCACCGTGCCCGACGCGCTGCCCGTCATGGCGCCTCCGCAGCCCCTCAGCCGGACCTCGCGCATCGCGCCCGGCCGGTACGTGTGCGGCGACCACCGGGCCACCGGCTCGGTACAGGGCGCGCTGGCGTCGGGCGCCCGGGCGGCCCGTGAGGTGGCCCGCGACCTCGGCCGGTAGCCGCGTCGCGAGCGTCGCGGCCCCCTACTCGGGCGTCTCCGTTCAGCCGGTTCTGTCCAGCAGTTCCTGGAGCACCGACTCGGGGTCACGGAGGACCGAGACGAGCAGGGCCTGGTCGTAGGCGGAGTCGCCCAGCAGGGAGCGGGCCGTCGACTCGTACTGGTCCCGTACCGGGCCGAGTTCCGGCGTGCCCCGCTGCGGATGGCCGACGGCGGCCCAGTAGTTCTCGCCGGCGCCGTACGCGGCGACCGCGGGACCGCCGTCGCCCTGCGCGGCGAGCGCCGAGGCGAGCAGGTCCAGGCCGAGGGCGATGCCGAAGCTGTCACCGATGCGGCGCTTGCCGTCGAGCATGGCGGCGGCGTGTCCGGCGGCTTCCTCCGCGCGGTCCTCGAACAACGCGAGCAGCGCCAGTTGGTACTCGGCGTACGACCGGGTCCACCACTCGCCGCGTACGACACACTCCCGACGCAGCTCACCGGCCTCACGGCGGGCCTGTTCGCGCAGTCCCTCACCCGTCAGGGCGAAGACGCGGACCAGACGGCACAGCACGCGGCCCACGGAGTGGGAGGGCCCGCCGTCGGCGCCCCGCAGGGCCGCGTCGACGACGAACCGCGCGGCCATCGGCCGGCCCCGCATCAGATGGACCAGCCCCTGCAGATAGGCGGCGTGCAGCGCCCCCTCGGTCTCCTCCTGGGCCGCGGCCTGTCGCTGGCACGCGAGGGCGAGCCGCTGCGCCGCGTCGTGCTCGCCGGACAGCACCCGGGCGACGCCCAGGGACCACAGGGCCCGGGTGCGCACCGCGCCCGGCTCGTCCGTCAGCGCCAGGGCCTCCTCCAGATAGCCCGTGGCCTCCCGCAGGTGACCGCAGCAGCTCCAGAAGAAGCCCAGCAGCCCGGCCAGTTCGAGCGCCTCCTGCGGCCGGGTGGTGAGGAAGTGGTCGAGCGCGGCGCACAGGTCGGAATGGGCGGCGGAGACCCAGCGGTAGGCGTCGATCTGTGTCGGGCCCAGCCAGTCTGCGTGGGCCCGCCGGGCGCGGCGCAGGAAGTAGGCGGAGTGCCGCCGGGACAGCACCGCGGTCTCGTCCAGTTCCCCGAGCCACATCCGGCCGTACTCGCGCAGGGTGTCGAGCATCCGGAAGCGGCCGTTCACCCGGGTCACCACGGATTTGCGCTCCAGGCCGGCGAGCGCCCGTTCGACGTCCGAGACGCGCAGGGCCTCGTCGGCGCACACCGCGCGCACCGCGTCGGCGTCCACGGCGTCCCTGAACACCGAGAACCGCGCCCACAGCAACCGCTCCGCGGGCTCGCACAGTTCGTGGCTCCAGCCGATCGCGGTGCGCAGCGTCCGCTGCCGGAAATGCACGCGGCCCGCACGCACCGGGTGCTGGGCGGAGAGGTCCAGGCGTACCCGCAGGAGTTCTTCGACCTCGTCGAGCGTGTGGTGGGCCAGTTGGCCGGCCGCCAGTTCCAGCGCGAGCGGGATCCCTTCGAGCCACCCGCACAGCCGGGCGGCGACCACGACGTCCGCCGGGCCCATCGGGCCGGTTCCGGTCGCGGTCGCACGACGGCGGAAGAGTTCCACGGCGTCGGAGTCGGGAGGCAGCGGCTCCACCACGAGGCGGTGCTCGCCGTCCATCCCCAGCGGCTCTCGGCTGGTCGCCAGCACGGTCACTCCCGGGCAGTCGTCGAGGAGCCGGGTGAGCAGGTCGCGGCAGGCCGCCGAGAGGTGCTCGCAGGAGTCCAGCACCAGCAGCACGTCCTTGCCCGCCAGCCACGCGCACAGCGCGTCCAGCGGTCCGGCCGTCGCGTGGTCGGCGAAGTCGAGGGCGTCGGCGACGGTGGCGAGCAGGAGGCGCGGGTTCGTCAGCGGCCACAGGTCGGCCCAGGCGACGCCTCTGGTGCCGGTACGCATCACCTGCCCCGCGGCGTGCAGCGCGAGCCGGCTCTTGCCCACGCCGCCCACACCGGTGAGGACGACCAGGCGGTGCCGGTCCAGGGCGTCGGCGAGGTGCGCCAGTTCCCGGCGTCGTCCGACGAGTTCGTCCGGTGGGTCGGGCAGGTTCCTCAGCACGGTGACCGTCTTTCGTGTGCGGTGCCCGGGCGGCGCCCGGGGCGGTGGTCGAGGGTGGGGCAGATGGTGTGCCTGGCACGCACGGTGCGCATGAGGTTCGCGTAACGCGCGACGCGTCTGGTACGGGGGGTGCGCCTGGTCCCGCGCCGGCACCCCGACGGGCGTCACGCGCACTCCCCACCTCTGATTCCGGCCAACGGAGGCTTTCGGACGCACCGGTTGGCGAAATCCGCGGGGGCGGCGCGCCGGGGCACAACGCGGCCCGCCCGGGGAGGCGAAACGGCCCGGGGAGGCCGCCTCCCCGGCCGGCAGAACCACCTGGCCGGCGGGACGGCCCGGTTCGGCGCGACCCGGGAGCGCGGCCCGGTAGCGGGGACAGGAGCCCGGCCCGGAGCGGCGCGCCCCGGGGACAGGGGCCCGGCCCCGGAGCGGCGCTGCCCGGTAGCGGGGATCCGGGCCGGGCGCGCGGGCCCGGCCCGGCGACGCGCGGCCCTCGGGGGCCAAGCGCCCGGTGGCGTACGTCGGGCCGACGGCGTGCCGATAGCGTGGCGGTATGCACGCGTCACCGCCCGCGCCGCCCCCGTCCGTCCCCGTCCGCAGAGCCCGTGAGCTGGGGATCGTGGTCGGCGACCTGCCCACCGGGACGCACAACGCCCTGACCGATGTGCCCGGGGTCCGCGTCGGGCACACCACGCTCGTCCGGCCGCCGCGGGTGCACAGCGGCGTCACCGCGATCGTGCCGGACGGGGTGGGCCCCGGCAGCCCGCTGCCCGCCGGGGTGTTCGCGGGCAACGGCTACGGCAAGCTCCTCGGCAGCACGCAGCTCGCCGAACTCGGCGCGCTGGAGACACCGGTGCTGCTCACCTCGACCCTGTCCGCCTTCAGGGTCGCGGACGCCCTGGTGGGCTGGGTCCTGGAACGGCCCGAGGGAGCCGCCGCCCGGAGCCTGAACCCGGTCGTGGGCGAGTGCAACGACGGACTCCTGTCGGACATCCGCTCGCGTCCGGTCCGCGAGGCACACGTCCGGGCCGCCCTCGACACCGCGTGCGGCGGACCGGTCGCCGAGGGCAGCGTCGGCGCGGGCACCGGGATGACCGCGCTGGGGTTCAAGGCCGGCATCGGCACCTCGTCGCGACGCGTACCGCTGTCGGGCCCGGACGTGACGCTCGGAGTGCTCGTGCAGGCCAACTTCGGCGGCACGCTACGGGTGTCGGGCCGGGTGGTCACGCCCGCCGACGTCGGCGTACCGGCCACGGACCCGGGCTCCACCGCGGGCGCCGTCCCCGAGGCCGGTTCCTGCATGGTCGTGGTCGCCACCGACGCACCGCTGGACGCCCGCCAGTTGACCCGCCTCGCCCGGCGCGCCGTCTACGGACTGGCCAGGGTCGGCGCCGCGTACGGCCACGGCAGCGGCGACTACGGCCTCGCCTTCGGCACCCGCCCGCTGGGCACACCCGCCGGGCCAGCCGTGCTGCCCGACGACCGGCTGGACCCCCTCTTCGTCGCCGTCCTCGACGCCGTCGAGGAGGCCGTCCTCAACGCGCTGCTCACCGCCACCACGACCACGGGGCCGTACGGCCACACCCGCCACCCCCTGCCCGCGGCACCGCTCCTCGCCCTGCTGGGCCGAGCGGACCCGGGTGCCGCAGGAGGTCCCTGCGGTACGCGTTCTCCATGAGCCCGGCCGTAGTGGGCCTTCTGCGGGCCGGGCGGACCGCTCAGGCCCGGTCGAGTGCCACGGGTCCCGGGGGGCCCGAGTCGGGTCCCGTCACACGGGGGTCCGCGGGGCGGGGGGCGTAGATGGGGGCGTCCGGCTGGTAGAAGAGGTCGATGTCGGCCTCCTCACCGCCGACGATCAGGGTGTCCCACGCACCGCTCTCCTGGAGCACTCGCAGGGTCGACGGCGCGAGCGTGGCGAGGTGTTCGCGCAGTTCCTCGTCCGAGGGCATACCGGGAAGACGGGTCTCCAGCCGGTCGCGTATCGCGCCCATGCGTTCAAGCAGCGCGTCCACGTCGGGCCGCTCCGCCTTGTCCTCGCCTTCGGACGCGCCGGCCTGCGCCACGGCGGCGACCGGGGGCTCGGCCTGCTCCATGCTGCGGGCGATGATGTCCTTGATCGCGCGGGTGGTTCCGTGCTCGTCCGTGGTGACCATGGCGTTCCACGCGCGGCTCTTGTGCCGGTACTGGAGCATGGACATCGCGGCCTCGTGCCGGATGAAGTCGGCGTCGCGCAGCGGCCGGCCCTGCCAGGTGCGGCTGAGTGAGCGGGCCAGGGACACGGCGGAGGCGAGGCCGCTGTTGAGACCGCGCCCCGGCCAGAAGTGGATGGCGTTGGCGGCGTCGCCCAGGAGGAAGCCGTACGTTCCCGGGGTCGTCGCGGTGGAGCGGGTGAGCTGCGCCGTGAACCTGGGGCGCTGCACCATGTCCAGCCGGAACGAGGTGATGGCGCTGAGGTCGTCCTCGGCCACCCCGAACAGCTTGAGTCCCTCCCGGATCCGCTTCCACAGGTGCGAGCCGCGCAGCAGCGCGGGCAGGAAGAGGGTGCCGTGGGTGGGGCAGACGAACTCGTTGTCCTCGTGGCGGCTCATGACGCAGGGGCGTGCGGCGATGCACTCCTCGAAGACCTGGCGGACGGGATCGATGCCGATCACCGCCTTGGTCTCCTCACGGGTGAGCCGCATGTTCAGGAAGCCCTCGCCGCGCAGCGAGTTGAGCAGGAACCTGTTCTGCGACACGGTCAGCAGGACGCTCATCCGGTCCGTGAGGGGCGACTTGACCCGCAGGCCCAGCACCACGTCCTGGAGGTGTTCGCCGTCGAGGGAGTAGATGGACGCGTCGGCCGCGCCGAAGCGGTCGGCGTAGTGCTCGCGGGTGCGGGACCGTCCGCCGTCGCAGATCGCCAGGACATGGTCGTTGGCGACCCGGTGCTCGTGCTCCGAGGGATCGAAGCGCTCGGGCACGAGCCGGATCGCCGACTTGGTGTTGGCCAGCCTCAGCAGCTGGTCCTCGACATAGGCGATCCGGATGTTGCGGGGCGGCCGGCCCTCGACGGAGTCGGGACCGACGGGCCACATCTCGGAGAAGTGCTGGTCGGTCTCGAAGAGCGCGGTCTGCATCTCCTCGGTCAGGGCGAGGTACTGCCGGCTCTGGATGGTCACGACCTGCTGGCGGCGGACGTTGCCGAGTGTCTCGTCCTTCCAGGTCACCGTCGTACCGTTCTTGACCCACCGTCCTTCGTAGACGGTGATGAACACCCGTCCCTTCAGGGCGTTTTCGAGCAGCAGGGCGAAGGCGAGACCGACCGGTCCCCCGCCGGCGACCGTGACGCGGAGCGCGCTGGGGTTCGCCAGGGCCGTGGGGCGCGGCACGTCGAGCTGGGAGAGGTCCATGACCGTCTCCAGCGCCTCCTGCGTCTCGAACAGGAAGGTCTCGTCGCCGATCCGGATGACGTCGCCCGGGGCCAGCGGGTGCCGGGTGACGCGCCGTTCGTTGACGTAGGTGCCGTTCCTGCTGTTGCGGTCGTGCAGGACGAACGTGTCGTCCTCCACGACGATCTCGGCGTGCAGCCGGGAAGCGCTGGTGCTGACGATGATCACGTCGTTGTCGCTCTTGCGACCGAACCGCAGGGCGGCGGTGCCCAGCACCACGCTCTGACCGCTGAAGGGACCCGTGCGTCCCACGATGACCGACGACACTCAAACTCCTTGCAGACATGCCCCGTTGTCCGGACGGACCGCACCGGGCGGCCGGTCCGGCACGAGGGCCAACTGGACCATCACAAGCAGGCGACCGGGGTGCGATCGGGCCGCACCGGGCCGGTCAGTGGGCGGTGGCGCGCCGAGGGTGCACGGCCGCCGCCCGGACCGTCACTGGCATGTCAGCGTGAACGGCACCGTGTCGGAGATGGTCTGCTGCGACGATTTGATCTCCACGCCCATCGCGCTCGCCAGCGTCCCCTCCTGCGCGTACGTCGTCACACGTATCGTCTCCTGGTGGGTGCGGGGGCCGCCCTTGGAGAAGGACAGCGCCCGCCACGTCTTGTCGACCACCGACCCTTCCGCCGAGACCCATCGGTAGGTGAACCGCACGGGCAGCTCCGTCACTTCGAAGGTGGCCGTGAAGGCGGGGGCCTCCCCCTGCGGCGGCGGGCAGGCCCCCGTGTACGTGGTGTTCGTTCCCGTGACCGCCACCGTCACCGGCGGCTGTGCCGCGTCGCCCGAGCCGTCCCCTCCCTCGGAGGGGGAACCGTTCTGCGCCTGCTGTGGGGAGGAACTGGTCTTCGTGCCGGGGCTCTTGCCGTCCGCCCGGTCGTCGTCGTCACGCGTCAGGGCGTAGCCCAGCCCGCCCAGGAGCAGGGCGGACACGGTGGCCAGCGCCACCAGCAGGTAGCCCTTGCGCTTGGTGCGCCGCGGCTCGGCCGCAGCGGGCGTCTCCCCGTTGACCGGGCCGCTCGCCGTCGGGAGCGAGTACGCAGGCGCGGCCTGCGGAGGTGTGATCGATGCGGGCGGATGGGCGGGCCCGAAGGTGCCGGTGGGGGCGATGTGTGCGGTAGGACCGGTGGTGCCTTCGGGGCTGGTGGCGCCGGTACCGTCCGTCGCCGTCGCGCCGAAGGGCGAGGCCTGCGGTGAGCCCTGCGCCTGCCCGGCGGGCGTGTCGACGACGGTCTCCGAGGAGCCGTCCGCGGGGGCGGGCCGCGCGGAGGGGGTCGCCGCCGACGTGGCCTCGGCCGCCGCGGCGTGGGTCACCGCGTCCTGCGCCGCTGTGCTGTGTGCTGCCGCGGTGTGGGCCGCCGCGGCTTCCGTGGCCGCGGTCCGCGTCGCCTCGACGTCCGGATACGAAGCACTCGTCGCGAGGCGCGGATCCTCGGCGGGCGCGTCAAGGGTGACGTCCAAGGTGGCGTCGGCGGCGGAGGGCTGCGCCGCGGGGCCCACCCCGCCGGTCTGCGCGCCGCCGGTCCGGGTGCCGCCGGTCCGCGCGGCGATGTTCTGCGCGGTCACGGTCACCGTCGGTGTGGATTCCGTCGTCGTGACGTCGGCGCCGGGTGTGCCGCCGGCCGCTATCAGCCGCAGGTCCCGCGCCGTCTGCTCGGCGGAGGCGCGCTCGGCGGGGTCCTTGCGCAGCAGACCGTCGATGACAGAGGTCAGGGGACCGGCCCGGTGCGGAGTCGGCGGCTCGTCGTCGACGACGGCACGCAGGGTCCCCAGGGCGCTGTCCTGCCGGAAGGGCGAACGGCCCTGCACGGCGGTGTGCAGCAGGACACCGAGGGACCACAGGTCCGTGGCGGGGCCCAGGGGGCGGCCCAGGGCCTGTTCGGGGGCGAGGTACTCGGGAGAACCGACGACCTCGCCGGTCATGGTGAGCGCGGTGTCACCGATGACCATGGCGATACCGAAGTCGGTGAGGATCACCCTGTCGTCCTCGGCCAGCAGGACATTGGCCGGTTTCACATCGCGGTGCAGCACGTCGGCGGCGTGTGCGGCACGCAGTGCGCTGAGCACCTGGACGCCGATGCGCGCGGTCTCCTGCGGGCTCAACGCCCCCTGCGTCGCGATCAGTTCCGCCAGCGAACGGCCACGGACCAGCTCCATCACGATCCACGGGCGGTCGCCGTCGGTGACGACGTCGTGGACGGTGATCACGCTGGGGGCGGTGATGCGCGCCGCGGCCCATGCCTCCCGCTCCAGCCGGGTGTACATGCGCTCGATCTTCTCGGCGGACAGCCCGGAGGGGGCGCGCACCTCCTTGATGGCGACCTCACGGCGCAGCACCTCGTCGCGGGCGCGCCAGACGGTTCCCATGCCGCCCTCACCGAGGGTGGACAGCAGACGGTAGCGATCAGCGATCAACCGCTCCGGGCTCGCGTCCGGGGACACTGCGTCCTCGTGGTGCATGGGGGCCTATCTCCCTTGTCTTTGGGCATGAATGAGCGCCCGGACCTGTTCCGTCCGAGCGGCACCTCTCACCACCAGGTGCTCTCAGGTATCAACTACACGCGAGACAGAGGCCGTTCGGTTGCTGCAGTCTAGCCCTGACGTCGGTCACGTTCGGACAACGCCAGTCGTATCTTGTCCGTATCTGTTCTGACCTCCCCCATTGGCACGTTTCTGCCACGCCGCGCACCGTGAGCACGGGATTCCCCCTCGTTCGCCCTACGGGTTGAACGCACCCGCCAGTCACTGTCCGTCACGACCGCTCATGGCCGGTCACCACCACCGCGGGACCGTGCCGCGGCGCCGGACTGCGACGGACGCCTGGCTCAGGGGTCCTGTCACCTTCTTATAGGCTTGCCCCGTTCTGGGGCTGCCGGGCAATGGTGCTCAGCGCGAGGGGCCAGGGAAACCGGCAAGGGTTCCGGACCCACCTCGCCTCCCACCACCGGACCCTGTCTGTGAAAGGTCTCCCGCACCATGCCCCTGGCCCTGCTGGCCCTCGCCGTCGTCGCGTTCGGCATCGGCACCACCGAGTTCGCCACGATGGGGCTGCTGCCCCAGATCGCCGACGGGGTAGGGGTGTCCGTGCCGCAGGCCGGCAACCTCGTCTCGGCCTACGCGCTCGGGGTCGTCGTCGGCGCCCCCGTCCTCACGGGCATCGGAGCGCGCGTCCCCCACAAACGGCTGCTGCTGCTCCTGACCGGGCTGTTCGTGGTCGGCAACGCCGCGTCCGCCCTCGCTCCCGACTTCGGCCTGCTCTTCGCCGCGCGCTTCCTGTCGGGGCTGCCGCACGGGGCGCTCTTCGGGGTGGGAGCGGTCGTCGCCTCCCGGCTCGTCGCCCCCGACCGGGCGGCCCGCGCCGTCTCCAAGATGTTCCTCGGGCTGACCGTCGCCAACATCGTCGGCGTACCGGCCAGCACGGCGCTCGGGCAGCAACTGGGCTGGCGCTCCGCGTACTGGACGGTCGCCGTCATCGGGCTCATAGCCCTGGTCTCGCTGGCGCTCTTCGTCCCTCACCAGCCGCGCGGGCAACTGTCCGGCATCCGGCACGAGCTGCGGGCGATGGGCAACAAGCAGGTCGCGATCGGCCTGGCCACGGCCGTCGTCGGGTTCGGCGGTTTCTTCGCCGTCTACAGCTACCTGGTGCCCATGCTGACGCACCTGACGGGCATCTCCGACGCTTCGACCACCCTCGTCCTCGCGCTCTACGGCGTCGGTATGACCGGCGGCACCCTGCTCGCGGGCCCGCTGACGGACCGCGCGCTGCGGCCGACGCTGTACGGGGGACTCGCCCTTCTCGCGGCGGCGCTGGTCATCTTCTACTTCACCGTCCACAGCACCGTGCCCGCCCTGATCACGATCACCTTCATCGGCGCGATGGGTTCCCTGATCACCACGCCCGTGCAGATGCTGCTCATGGCCAAGGCGAAGAACGCCCCGACCATGGCGGCGGCCTCCAACCACTCCGCCTTCAACCTGGCCAACGCGGGCGGTGCCTGGCTCGGCGGCCTGGTCATCTCGGCCGGCTGGGGCTGGGCCGCGCCCAACCTGGTCGGCGCGGCTCTCGCCGTGGCGGGCCTGGGCCTCGCCTTCACCGGGGGCCTCATGGACCGGGGCGGCCACCGCTCCGAAACGATCACCAAGTCCCTGGGAACGGCCGGGGCCTCGGCGGCGGAAGAGGGTACGGAGCACCAGCGCACCTAGCCCGGCAGGCCGGGCACACGTCAGGGAGTCCGCCCCGCCGACGGCCCCGGGCACCGGTTGTCCACAGGTGAACGGCACGGCGTGGTTCCCTGCCGGAGAATGGGCGCCGGCACGTCGGCGGACCACGAGAAGAGGAACAGCGATGAAGCACGTCACACTGCGCGACCTGGACGTCTCCCGTATCGGTCTGGGCGCGATGGGCATGTCCCACGGTTACACCGGCGCCGGAGCCGAC
This sequence comes from Streptomyces ortus, assembly GCF_026341275.1. Taxonomy (NCBI): domain Bacteria; kingdom Bacillati; phylum Actinomycetota; class Actinomycetes; order Kitasatosporales; family Streptomycetaceae; genus Streptomyces; species Streptomyces ortus. The sequence goes on along the minus strand of NZ_JAIFZO010000002.1, from coordinate 8,143,352 downwards.
GACGCGGAGTCCGTGCGCACCATCCACCGCGCACTGGAACTGGGCGTCACCTTCATCGACACCGCCGAGGTCTACGGCCCGTACATCAACGAGGAACTGGTCGGCCGCGCCCTCAAGGGCCGCCGGGACCAGGTCGTGCTGGCGACCAAGTTCGGCCTGATCTCCCACACGGGTCGCCCGGGGCCCACGGACAGCAGCCCGGACAACGTGCGCGCCGCCGTCGAAGGCTCACTCAAGCGCCTGGGCACCGATCACATCGACCTGTACTACCAGCACCGCGTCGACGCCGGCACGGCGATCGAGGACACGGTCGGGTGCCTGGCCGAGCTCGTCAGCGAGGGCAAGATCGGGCACATCGGCCTCTCCGAGGCGGGGCCCGACACCATCCGCCGCGCCCACGCCGTGCACCCGATCACCGCTGTCCAGTCCGAGTACTCCCTGTTCACCCGCGACCCCGAGGCCCGGGTGCTGCCCGTCCTGCGCGAGCTGAACATCGGCTTCGTCCCCTTCTCGCCCCTCGGCCGCGGCGTCCTGACCGGCACGATCCGCTCCACCGACCAGTTCGACCCCACCGACTTCCGTGCGAACAACCCCCGGTTCACCGACGAGAACTTCCAGCACAACCTCCGGCTGGCCGACCAGGTCGCCGCCGTCGCCGCCGAGATCGGCGTCACGCCGGCCCAGGTCGCCCTCGCCTGGCTGCTGGCGCAGGGCGACGACATCGCGCCCATCCCCGGTACCCGGCGTGTGGCGCGCGTCGAGGAGAACACCGCCGCCGACACCGTCCGCCTCACGCACGAGCAACTCGCCAGGCTCACCGGCCTCCCCCCGGCCGCCGGCGACACCCACACCGAGGCACAGATGCGGATCATGGAACGCTGACACCTGACGCCTGACACCTGACACCGTTCGAGTCCGGCAGCATGTCAGCGCACGTCTGAGCCGGTGCACGCACGGTGGCCCCCGGAACGTGTGTTCCGGGGGCCACCGTCTGGCTGTGGGATCAGGCAGGCGTGATGTTCTCCGCCTGCGGGCCCTTCTGGCCCTGCGTGACGTCGAAGTTCACGACCTGGCCCTCCTGCAGCTCACGGAAGCCGGAGGCGTTGATGTTCGAGTAGTGGGCGAAGACGTCAGGACCGCCGCCCTCCTGCTCGATGAAGCCGAAGCCCTTCTCGGCGTTGAACCACTTCACAGTTCCCTTGGCCATGCTCGTGCCCTTCCAGTCGCTATCGGACCCACACCGCGTGGGCCCGGAGGTGATCGCCCTGGTCCAGCACTGCACAGCAAAATGCCCGCACCGGAGCGCGGGCAGGTACTGCGAACCACGACATCTGAGGATGACGCTACACCGCGAAAGCGCCTTCCACCAGGGAACAACAACCATGATCCGAAGCGCGTCGCGCGGGCTCAGGGGCGGATGCCGGCCACCTCACGGCCGGTGCGGCCGGGGTAGTTGTCCGATGTGCAGCCGGTCGCCTTGAGGACCGACACCGCTTCGGCGCCTCCCTCGGGGTCCGGCCGCACGCTGATGTGCTGACACGTCCAGCCGCTGGACCCGTTGAAGTACCGGACCTTGCCCGGCCCGTCATAGGTGAGCGGCTTCCCGCAGTCGTAACCCTCCACCCGAGAACCGTTGCCGAAGACGTAGACCATCTGGCAGTCGTACGTCCCCCCTTCGTCGGCCTGGGCGGTACCGGAGAACAGCGGTCCCCCGCCGACCAGAGCGGCGGCACCGAGCAGGGACGCGGCCTTCGTGATCAACGAAACGCGCATGAGGGGAGATCCTTTCGTGCGGGAAGCGGGAAGCAGGAAGCAGGAAGCGGCCGGCGGAAAGCGGCGACAGCCGCCGGTCGGTGTCCGGTGTCCGGTGTCCGCAAGCGGAATGCGGGTGGCGGGACGGGCAGGTCCGGCGAGGACCGTGTCAGTGACACGGAACCGCCGCGCATCTTTCCTACCGGCAACGGGGCCGCCCCACGCCTCTCACCGCCCGCGCCACCCGCACGGTCCTGCGAGCCGACCCTCCTGCGCACGCCCCGGGTGACGGTCGTTCGCCCCGGCCGCCCTCCCCGCGGTCAGTTCCCCACACCGAGGCCGGACATGAACGCGGAGGGGTATCGGTCACCTCGCGCCGCCCCCGACGGCACCGCCTTCTCGATCTCGGCCAGGTCGTCCGCGGTGAGGTCCACCTCCAACGCGGGCAGCGCCTCGGCCAGCCGTTCCCGGGTGCGGGCGCCGACCAGCGGCACGATGTCCTCCCCCTGCGCGGCCACCCAGGCGATGGCCAGCTGGGCGACGGTGCACCCCTTGGCTCCGGCGATCCGGCGCAGTGCCTCCACCAGGGTGAGGTTGTGCTCCACATTGCCGCCGGAGAACCGCGGACTGAGGCCGCGGACATCCCCGGGACCCGCGGCACGGCCGGCGGACCAGTGCCCGGAGATGAGACCCCGGCCGAGCACGCCGTACGCGGTCAGTCCGATGCCGAGTTCCCGCAGTGCGGACAGGACGTCCCTCTCCACCGCGCGGGAGATCAGCGAGTACTCGATCTGCAGGTCCGCGACCGGATGCACCGCGTGGGCCCGGCGGACCGTCGCGGCGTCGACCTCGGAGAGGCCGAGGTGCCGTACGTATCCGGCGTCGATCATGTCCTTGACCGCGCCCACCGTCTCCTCGATCGGCACGTCGGGGTCCAGCCGGGCCGGACGGTAGATGTCGATGTGGTCGGTGCCCAGCCGGGTCAGTGAGTAGGCCAGGAAGTTCTTCACCGCTTCAGGGCGGCCGTCGTGCCCGCCGAACCCGGGGCCCGGCGCCCGCAGCATGCCGAACTTGACGCTCAGCCGGTAGCTGTCCCGGTCCCGGCCGCGCAGTGCCTCGGCGAGCAGCAGCTCGTTGTGGCCCATCGCGTAGAAGTCGGCGGTGTCGAACAGCGTGACTCCTGCCTCCAGCGCGGCATGCACGGTGGCGATGCTCTCGGCGCGGTCGGCGGCACCGTAGGCGCCCGACATCCCCATCGCGCCCAGGCCCAGCGCGGAGACGGCCGGCCCGTTGCTCCCCAGGGTCCGTGTCCTCATGCCGTTCTCGGTCATCGCCTCGTTCGGCGTCGTCACGGCGTTCTCCGCCGCCACCGCGTTCTCGTTCGTCACCGCGTTGTCGTTCGTCACGGGGTTCTCCTTCGTCGTCGGTCCGGCACCCACTGTGGGTGGGCGCCGCCGCGTACGGGAGCGGAGCGTTCATCATGGGAGCGCCGCTCCCTGGCTCGGTCCGCCCGCGCGGGGGACCATGGCTTCATGGAACGTGATCAGCTCGCGGACTTCCTGCGCCGCCGCCGGGAGTCGATCCGCCCCGCCGAGGTCGGCATCACCGACGGCCCCCGCCGCCGCACCGCCGGTCTGCGCCGGGAAGAGGTGGCGATGCTGGCCGGGATGTCGGTGGACTACGTCGTCCGCCTCGAACAGGGCCGCAGCAGCCAGCCGTCGGCACAGCTCCTGGGGGCGCTGGCACGGGCGTTGCGGCTCTCCGACGACGAGCGCGACCACCTCTTCCACTTGGCCGGCCATCGGCCCCCGCCCGCCGAGGGGGCGGCCCGGCTCGCCCGCGCGGGCCTGATCCGCATGCTCGACCTGCTCGGTGACACCCCGGCCCTGGTGCTGTCCGACCTGGGCGAGATCCTCGCCCAGAACCGCGCCGCCCTCCTGCTCATGGGCGACCTCACCGGTATCTCAGGCGACCGGCGTTACGTCGTGTACCGCTGGTTCACCGATCCCGCCGCCCGCGCGGTCTGCCCGCCCGAGGAGCAGGAGAACCACGGTCGCCGGCTCGTGGCGGACCTGCGCGCGGCGGTCGGCCGCCGGGCGGGCGACGCCGCGGTGGCCGCTCTCGTCGACCGGTTGCTGGCCGCGAGCGCCGACTTCCGGCGGCTGTGGACCGAGCACGAGGTGGCGGTGCGGCGCACCGACCGCAAGACCTTCCAGCATCCGCGGGTCGGCCGTCTGACGATGGACTGCGAGACCCTGGTCACGCCCGATCAGGGCCAGCAGTTGCTGGTGCTCACTCCGGCGGACGCCGAGGCGCGCGAGCGGCTGGACCTGCTGCGGGTCCTGGGCGTCCAGGAGTTCCCGACGGGGCCCACCGGACCGCCCGTACGCTGAGGAGCACGGCACCGGCACGACCACCGCGTTGAGACAGTCCGGCGGAGTGACTATCGTCGAGGGGTGACTGAGCGTGTGATGCAGGAGCCGACCTTGATGGTGCTGACCGCCCTCGCGGACGCACCCCGACATGGGTACGCCATCGCGCAGGAGGTCAAGGCGATGACCGGCGGTCGTGTCGTACTGCGTACGGGCGCCCTGTACGGGGCACTGGACCGCCTGCTGGCCGACGGTCTGATCGCGATCGAACGCGAGGAGGTCGCCGACGGCCGGGCACGGCGGATCTTCACCCTGTCCGCGTCGGGGCGGGAACGGCTGACGGCGGAGGCCGAGCGGCTGGCCGCGACGGCGAAGGAGGCCACGCGCCGGCTCTCCGTCACCCGGCCGTCGGCCGTCACTCGTTGATCGCGCACGTGCTGCGGCTGTACCCCGCCGCCTACCGGAGCGCTCATGGCGCGGAGATCGCCGCGACCTACCGCGAGTTGACCGCCGGTGAACCGCTGGGCTCGCGGCTGCGGGAGGGCGCGGGCCTCGCGGCGCACGCGCTGCGGCTGCGGCTGGGCCTGGGGCCCGCCAGTCGTGCCGCACGGGTGCTCGCCCTGGCATACCCCTTCGCCCTGGCCGTCTCCGCAGCCGTCTGCGGCCTGCACCTTCTGCGCTGGTACGCCGCTCTGGTCTCCTCCCCCACCCCGCTCGGAGCGCAGCTTCGGGTCGACCTGTCCGGGGCGTGGGGTGCGCTGCTCGTCTCGTCACTGATCGGATGCGCGGGAGCGGCCACGGCGCTGACCGGCCGGTGGCGGGCGGGAGCGCCTTGCACGGTGGCCGGGTTGCTCTCCTTCGCCGTGGCGGCGGTGGTCAGCGGACCGGCGTTCGGCGACCCGGTCGTCACCCCCACCGCGCTGGCCCTGACGGCGGCCGTGGTGCTCGCGTGCCCGCCGGACCGGCGTCAGGAGGCGATCGCGGGGGGCCGGGCCGGTACGGCCGGCGCCGTGATCGCGCTCGTCGTCGTGCCGCGCGCGGCCATCGACGCGCACGCGGTGCCCTGGGTCAGCACGGACTACGGGTGCTGGCCGGTACTCGTGATCGCCGCGACCGGTGTGGCGCTGACCTGGCGCAGTGGATCACGAGGCGGCCTTGAGCTGGGAGTGATGGCCCTGGTGTCGCCGCCCCTGCTCGCCCACGTCTACACCACGGCCCGGGGTGAGACGGCCGCCGTCCTGTGGCTCGCAGCCGCGCTCGCGACGGCGGCGTTGATCGCCCCGTCGGCCGGACGTCTCGGTCGCCTCGGACACCCTGGTCGCCCCGGTCGCCCCCCACGGCCGAGCACGCGCCGCCCATAGTCCGTTTGACGTAGCATTCCGCTCGACGGACTATCGGGTCCGCGCGAGAGGACACCCATGCCGTTCACCCTGTCCCACCCCGCGGCCGTGCTGCCGCTGATGCGACGGCCCTTCGGCCGGGCCGCGCTGGTGGCAGGCGCCGTCGCACCCGACATGCCCTACTACGTGGTCACCACGGGCCTGCCCGTGAGCGCGCAGTCGTGGTACGAACCCTTCACCAACGCCACGACCTCGCACACCGCCCTCGGCGCCGCCACCGTCTCCCTGCCGTACGCCCTCGCGCTCTGGGCCCTGTTCCGCGCAGGTCGCCGCCCCACGGCATCGCTGCTCCCGGCAACCGGCCCCTCACCACTGCCGCCCCGCACGGCCGGCGCACCGATACGCCGAGCCGGGTGGATCGTCGCGTCCGCCCTGATCGGCATCGCCACGCACCTGGCCTGGGATGCCTTCACCCATCACGACGGCTTCTTCGTCACCCACGCCCCCTGGCTGACCTCACCGCTGGCGGGCAGCCTCACCTGGGCGCGAGCGCTGCAGCACCTGAGCACGATCGGCGGCCTGGCGGCCATCGCGCTGTACGTGTGGCGCGGGCGGGCCCGCCTCCTCACCGACCGGGTCCGCGCCGGCCTCAGTGACACGCCACGGAGCCGTGCCGTCCTCGCCGTCGCACTGCTCGCGCTCCTCGGAGCCTTCGGCCGCGCCTGGTGGCTGGCAGCCACGCAGCCGACGAACGGGCTGCCGCCCGGCGTCAGGACCGAAGGGCTTCTGTCCGACGCGGCGAAGGGCGCGGGTGTCGCCCTCACCGGCCTCTGGATCCTCCACCTGGCCGGATGGTGGATCCGGCACGCCGTCAAAAGCCCTCAGCGGGACGGCCGTTGACGCCTCCCCTCAAATGCTGACGCCCCGCCTCCACATTTCGCACACAATGAACGCTTTAAGTTCACATTAGGTATGCTCCAACAGCTTCATCCGCACCACTGAGGGGGATCCACCCATGCGCATACGCTGTGCGCTGACCGCAGTTGCCACACTCGGCGCGTTCGCCGCGCTCTCGACCGGCACCGCCCAGGCTGCCGAGTACTCGTCCGCACTGAAGGTCAAGGGCGTCCAGTACGACGCACCCGGGACCGACTCCAACCGCTGTTCCGGGGGGAACACGAAGAACGAGTACCTGACCATCAAGAACTACTCCCGCACCGCGACGGTCAACCTCAAGGGCTACGTCGTCAAGGACGCCACCGGGAACAAGTTCACCTTCACGGCCAGTCACAAGCTGGAGCCCGGCGACTACGTGAAGCTGCGCGGCGGGCGGGGCACCGACTCCGACGCCGGCAATGTCGTCTACCGCCAGAACTGCAATTTCATCTGGAACAACGACAAGGACACCATCTACCTGTACAAGCCCAGCGGCTCCAGGGCTGACGTCCACTCCTACACCAAGCGCGCGAACGACCGCGACGGCAACGGCTACATCACGTACCACGGCTGACACCTCGCCCGGGCGCCCTCCTGCCGTACGTCCCGCGGGAGGGCGCCCGGGACCTGTGATCACATCGCGAGACAGGCTTGCATCCGGGCCCTGACCAGGCGTTGTCTCTCACGGTGAGTACCGAACGACCCGAACAGCACACGACCGCCGACGACATCCGCGATGACACCGCGGGCGATCGTTCCGCGCGCCGCGCCGTCACCCTCTTCCCCGTCCTCGTTCTCGCCGCGGGCGCCCTCGGGCTGCTGCTCCCGGGCAGCTTCACCGGCTGGGGCGAGTCGGTGCCGTACCTGCTGGGCGTGGTGATGTTCTGCATGGGCATCACGATGACGCCGCAGGACTTCCGCGGTGTCGCCGGACGGCCCTGGGCGGTGGCCCTCGGGCTGGGCGCGCACTACGTCATCATGCCGGGGCTCGGCTGGATCATCGCCCACCTGCTGCAACTGCCGCCACAGCTCGCGGCCGGGGTCATCCTCGTCGGCTGCGCCCCGAGCGGCACCGCCTCCAACGTGGTGACGTATCTGGCGCGCGGTGACGTCGCGCTGTCCGTCTCCGTGGCCACCGTCTCCACCCTGGTGGCCCCGCTGGTCACGCCGCCGCTGACGCTGCTGCTGGCAGGCGAGTACCTGCCCGTCGACGCCGGTTCGATGGTCGTCGACATCCTCAAGACCGTGCTGCTGCCGGTCCTCGCGGGAGTCGCCGTCCGGCTGCTGGCGAGCCGTTACGTGCAACGGGCCCTGCCCGTGCTGCCCTGGCTGTCCGCCGTGACCATCGGTGTGATCGTGACCGTGGTGGTGGCGGGCAGCGCCGACGCCATCAAGTCGGCGGCCCTGCTGGTGTTCGTCGCCGTCGTGCTCCACAACGGCCTCGGGCTGGCACTCGGCTACGGCGCGGGACGGCTCACCAGGCTGGGCGAGCCGGCGAGCCGCGCCATGGCCTTCGAGGTCGGCATGCAGAACTCGGGGCTGGCGGCCTCCCTGGCCACCGCCCATTTCAGCCCGCTGGCCGCACTGCCCGCCGCCGTCTTCTCCGTCTGGCACAACATCTCCGGCGCGCTGGCCGCCGCCTGGCTGTCACGCCGACGCCGCTGACCGCGGTTCGCGGCTTGTCAGTGGCTGGTGGCACGATCGCGGGCATGACATCGATCGACGAGCGGCTCGTTCGCGAGAAAGCCGCCGAACACGGCGTTCCCGACGCCGTGGCACGGGAGTTGACGGCCCGGTCCCGGCCCTGCCTCTATCTGGTGCCGCACGGGGACCTTCCGGAGAGCCGGCGAAAGGACGCCCGCCCGGCCGCGCGAGCAGGCGGGCTTCCCGCGCTGCCGGACGGGGTGGACTGGCCCGCGGGGAAAGGGCCGTTGGTGCTGAGTGTCGACTGCGGCGCCCTGCCCCGTGGCGCGCTCGACATCGAACTGCCCGCCGACGGCCATCTGTTGTTCTTCACCGAGATCGAGTACCCGCCCGACTCGGCCATGGTGCTGCACGTTCCCGTCGGCACTCCGACCACCGAGCGCGCGGCGACGTACGAGTTCGACGGTGAACCCATGCAGGTGAAGGTCTACGCACCCCAGACCCTGTACCCGCTGGCCGGCCTCACCGTCGACGAGGACTGGCGGGAGTCGCCGGCCACCCGCGCCTTCCTGGACGAGGGCGGGAAAGACGACGAGAACGATGACGTGCTGGACAGCTTCGAGGAGGCCGTCCTCGCCGCGGCCTCCGACGGGCGCCGCCCGGGCGTCACCGTGCAGGTCGGCGGGTTCTCCCAGTCCTGGGACATGGCTCCGGACGAGGGCGACCTCGTACTCCTCGCCCAGCTGGCCGGTCAGGCGATCGACTACGACGTCCGCACGATGAACCTGATCGTGGGGACCCGCCAGGACATCGCCGCCCGGCGGTACGCCGACCTCCAGTTCGAGCAGCAGTGCTGATCTCGGAGGGACAGCACCTTCGGGTGACGTATACGCAGGCATGGTCTCCGTCCTCGGGGGCACCCGGACCCGGTGTCATACGTACCTGCGGAGCTCGTTTCCCAAGTGAAATCCGCTCTGCTCCAGGCCGGCTTCCAGGTACTGAGCGAGAAGGAGCCCGATGTTCCGGGGCTAAGGGTGACCGAGGTGCCCGCCGGTGCCCTGGTGAGCTGGACCGCGTCGGACGAGTTCGCCTCGCTGGCTCGTGAACGCGGGGGCTGCGCCTCGAACGCCGACGACAGCATAAGGGTGATCGTGAAGGTCGCCGTCTCGGGGCTGCTGCTGCGGCTCGGACACAGCATCGCCGAATCAGCGGCCGACGGTGACCTGCTCGTGCTCGCCGAAACGATCTCCGCGCCGGGCCGCGGTAACCGATAGGCCCGTGTCCTCGGCGCAGTCCCCCGGCCGTCTCTTTGCTGTCGCCGGGCGGATTTTTTCGCGGGAAAGCCATGGTGGGCGCACGGCGGGCGAAAGCGCCGGTCCGGTGTGCGGACATGTCGCGCCCGGGGTGGGACGCTGGTGGTGGCCGGTCGCTGACGCGCACGTGCGCGGCAACGGCCGGAAGCGCGAGGGCCGAGCATCTCCCCCCGGATCGGACCTCGCGCGGGCCGCCCTCCCGGCGGTGCGAGATGGCGGGAGTTGCCTCTTCGGGCACGCCTGGAGGACGAAGGCCGGAGCCGCGTAGTCGGCGATGCGGCTCCGGCCGGCCTCGACGGCCCGCTTCGACGGGCCCCTTCGACCGGCCGACTTCAACAGGCCCCACTTCGACAGGCCCGCTGGGCCGGTTTCCTCCGTCGATCACCGGGCACCCGTGCGGTGATCGGCCGTACAGCGGCAAGCCAGAACCGGCGCACTGCGCCCCACAGAGTACGGAGGACCACCGTGTTGAAGGCAATCGCAGATGTTCTTCGCTCCATCGGCGGAGCCGTCGCCACCGTCGTCACCCTGCCTTTCCGGGCCGTGGCACGGCTGTTCGGCGGCGCGTCGAGCTCCGCTCACGGACATCACTGATCAGGCGAGCCGCCCAGCGCGTGGCAACGCGCCGGCCCTCCCCCACAAGCCCATGCCCGGCTGGTCCCCCGTCCAGCCGGGCATGCTTGTGTCCGGCCGGTTCCTCCGGTCACGAGGCCAGTGGTGTCGGTTTCTCGTACGGCGCCGGGTCGGGCAGCGGCAGTCGGGCCGTCACCCGGAATCCGCCCCCTGGGCGCGCGCCCGCGGTGAACTCCCCCTGCAGCAGGGCGACTCGTTCGCGCATGCCCACGAGGCCGTAACCGGCGCGGGAGCCGTCGCCGCCGGGTCCACGCCCCGTGTCGGTGATCTCCGGAGTCAGCTCCGCGTCCCGGTGGTCGACGCGCACCAGACACGAGCGGGCGCCCGCGTGTCTGACCACGTTGGTGACCGCCTCTTGGACGATGCGGTACGCCGACAGGTCGATGTCCGGCGGCAGGGGCCGCCGACGACCGTCCCACCGCACGACGACCCGCACCCCCGCCGCCGTGGTGGCCGCGGCCGGCGCGTCGACGTCCGACAGGCTCGGCGCTTCGTACGACGGACCGTCCGCCGCGTCCGCCGCACGCAGCGCGCCGAGCATCCTGCGCAGTCCGGACAGTGTCTCCCGGCTCGCGTTCTCCACCTCGCCGAGTGCTTCCCTGGCCCGGTCCGGCTGTGTGTCGATGACACGGCGGGCGGCACCGGCCTGGAGGGCGACGATGCCGATCGTGTGCGCGACGACGTCGTGCAACTCCCGCGCGATGCGCAGACGTTCGGCGGTGGTGGCCTGGACGGCGGCCTGCGCCCTGGACTGCTCGGCATGGAGCCGGGACCGGCGGGCGGAGTTGCCGAGGAGCCAGGCCACGAGCACCATGAGGGCCACGGCCAGCTGCCCCGCGGTGTTGATGCCGCCGCCCCCGGACAGCCGTACCGTCAACGGGATCATCAGCACGGTGAGTGCCATGCCGGCCGCCAGGCCTGAGACGCGTCGCGTCGTGGTGGCCGCGACGAAGTACAGGGCGACGTCCGGCGCCAGGAACTGCACGAGCGGGAATTCGGCGGCCTGGCCGAGCAGTCCCGCCCCGAGCGCCGAGCCGAGCAGCAGGAGCGCGTAGGCCACGAGCGGGCGGGTGCGCAGGATCCGGCAGGCCGTCAGGACGAGGACGGCGGCACCCAGCAGGATCGGGCCGCTCACCCAGGTCAGGTCGAAGCCGGGTACGACCTGGCCGTCCCGGACGGCGTCGCCCGGCAGGACGAAGAACTCGTCGACGCACGCGAAAGCCATGGCCCCGCCCCAGACGACCGCCGTCCAGCGGCCGGGCGACAGGCGTTCGAGCAGCGGAAGCTGGCGTGGATGCGCTGGCATGGCGCGAGCATAGGGCGCGCGTGCGGCACGGGCATCGGCCTGCGGGCGTACACCCACGGATGACACCCGTGGTGGCCCGTTGCGGGCCGCCTCCCTCGTCAGGTCGGTTCGACGACCTCCTGTGTGCCGAGGACCGCGAGCAGGTCGAGCAGGTCGGCGCTGTCGGTACCGACCGCGGGGGTGAACCACAGCAGCCGCTGCCTGCCGTCCTCGCTGAACAGATTGAGGCAGTTGACCTCGACGAGGCCCAGCGTGCGGTGGTTGAGGCGCTTGCGGTCGTCCCGCCGGAACGCCACGTCGTGCACGGCCCACAGCGCGGCGAATTCGGCGGAGGTGTCGAGCAGGAAGCTGATCAGCGAGCCGGCTTCGGGATCCTTCTTGTCCCGCCGGGCGGCGGCTGCCCGCAGATCGGCGACGAAGACACGGGACTGGGCCTCGTGGTCGGCTTCCGGGTACAGGTTCCGGGTGTCGGGGTCGGAGAACCACCGGTGGACAAGACTGGCCCGGGCCCCGCGAAACCCCGAATGATCCCCCAGCAGGGCCACCGCGAGCGGATTCTGTACGAGGGTGACGTGCAGGTCGGTGATGACCTGAGCGGGGGTCGACGTCAGACGGTTCAGCAGGTCGAGCATGCCGGGATGGACGTGTGAGGCGGGTCCTCCGGGCGCGGGCACCGGCCGGCCCGCCAGCCGGTAGAGGTAGTCGCGCTCGTCGGCGGTCAGCCGCAGAGCCCTGGCCAGTGCGGCGAGCATCTGCTCGGACGGCTGGGATCCCGCTCCCCGTTCGAGTTCGTTGTAGTAGTCCACGGACGCTCCCGCGAGCTGGGCGACCTCGTCGCGGCGCAGCCCCGGTACCCGGCGCCGGGGTCCGGAGGGGAACCCGACGTCGGTCGGGCGGATGCGGTCGCGCCTCGACCGCAGGAACGCCCCGAGCTCGGTGTACTTCGCGGAACTCATTCGTCCATTGTGTGCCCGCCCAGGCCATGGACCCAGGGGATGGCATCCCCTGGTTGCACCGGCCCTCGTCGCACAGGCTTGAGGGCGTGGCCACGGACCGTCCGAGGCCGCGGAACGCCGAACATCCAGATGCCGGTGCAACTGACCGTTCGGCCGACCATTGAGTCGACCACCCAGGAGACACCTCATGCCTTTCGCCAACTTCAAGGTCCCCGCCGGGACCATCAGCGCCGAGGACAAGAAGAAGATCGTCGAGCGCACCACCGACCTGTACGCGGAGATCTACGGTGAGCGGGCCCGTGCCACCACCGTCGTGCTCGTCGACGAGGTCGCCGACGGCGGCTGGGGAGTCGGCGGCAACGTCCTGACCGCCGCCATGGTCAACGGCGACGGCTGACCGCGCCCACCCCGGTCGGCCTCCCCCGCGGAGATCAGGGGCTGTCACCGGACCAGTCGAAGCGGCCCGGGTCGGACGGACGCGGGTCGTACAGAGCCCGGCCGCCGGCGCCGAACCGGCCGAGCTCGGTGGACAGCACGGCACCCTCGGCGATCTGATCCGGTGTCCAGTCGGTGACGTCCAGGAGCAGTCCGTCCAGGGGGCCGCCGACCAGGGCGACGTAGGAGCGGCCCGGGCGTGGGCCCGGATCGGGGTCGTCGTGGTCATGGCCGTATATCCGGCCGCGCAGCAGCTGCTCGTCGCCATTCACGACATTCAGCTTTCCACCCGCCACTGACAACGGGCCGCCGCGCCCCGGGGAGCCGCGGCCTTGACGGCCGCCGAGCGTCCGAGGACTTACGGGACCTCACGTGGATCGGCGGCAGCCGGGTCTGCCGCGTTTCGCACCTTCCCGTCACCTGGTGGACGTGGACGCCGTCCCAGCGCGCAGGGGGCTCAGCGGGGTGGCCAGTCGCGCAGGGCCGCGTCGACCGTCTCCTGGAGTTCGGCACGGCCGACACCGCTCGCGGCCTGTACGGCGATGCCGTAGCCGAAGGTGGTGATGTAGCGGGCCAGGAGCCCCGGATCGGCGTCCGCGGGCAGGTCGCCTTCGTCCACGGCCCGCTGGAACCTCTCCCGTACGCGGGTGTAGCCGTCGTTGCGCCAGTCGACGAGGAGGTCGCGGACTTCCTGGCCCGAGTCGCTGGCGGCAAGGGCGCTCTGGACGCCCAGGCACCCGTGGGGACTGGCCGGACGGGTGGTGGTCCGCACGGTGCCGGCCAGGATCGCGGTGGCGACACCGAGGGCGGTCGGCTCTTCCAGCGCTCGGGCCATGTACTCGCTAGGGCCCGCGGTGTAGCGCTCCAGCACCTTGCGGAACAGCTTCTCCTTGTTGCCGAAGGCCGCGTACATGCTGGTCGTGGAGATGCCCATCGCGTTCGTCAGGTTCGCGGTGCTGGCCCCCTCGTAGCCGTGTCTCCAGAAGACCAGCATGGCGCGCTCGAGAGCGTCGTCGGCGTCGAATGCCCGCGGTCGGCCCATGGAGCCGCCCTGTTTCCTCTCCGTGTTCCTCTCCACATCCACCCCCGCAGTCTACGCCTTCTGCAGCGATCGCTGCAGAAGTGCTACCGTCGGGACTTCCGCAGCGATCGCTACATAAGTCGAAGGGGCTTCGAAGTGGGACTTCTGGAGGGAAAGACCGCTCTCGTCACCGGGGGCAGCGCCGGCATCGGACTGGCCGCCGCAGTGCGACTGGCGACCGAGGGCGCCCATGTGTTCATCACGGGACGGCGCAAGGCCGAGCTCGACGCGGCCGTCGAGGTCATCGGTCCATCGGCGACCGGGGTGACCGGCGACATCGCGGACCTGGCCGACCTGGACCGGCTCTACGAGGCGGTCCGCGCCCGGGGACGCGGCCTGGACGTACTGTTCGCGAACGCCTCCATCGCCGCGCTCGTACCGCTGGAGCAGATCACCGAGGAACACTTCGACACGCTCTTCGGCATCAACGTCCGCGGCACGCTGTTCACCGTGCAGAAGGCGCTGCCCCTGCTCAACGACGGTGCCTCGGTGATCCTGAACGGCTCCACGAACGTGGACGTCGGGGATGCGGCGCTCGGCGTGTACGCGGCGACCAAGGCCGCCACCCGGTCGTTCTCCCGGACCTGGGCCAACGAACTCAAGGGCCGCGGCATCCGGGTCAACACGGTCACGCCCGGCCCGACCGACACTCCCGCCCTGTCGGTGCTCAGCCCCGATCCGGAGGGGTTCAAGCAGCTACTGACCACGCGGGTGCCGATGGGCCGGCTCGGACGCCCCGAGGAGGTGGCCGCCGCGGTGGCCTTCCTCGCTTCCGATCAGAGCAGCTTCATCACCGGTTCGAGCCTGTACGTCGACGGCGGCCTCAACCAGATCTGAGATACGGCATCTGAGGGACGGCACCACCCCGAACCGCGAACCGCCCGCCTTTTGAGGATCGCGTACAACCCTTGTCATACCTCGCGTGTCATATCAGGCAGGAGCAACAGACAGCAAAGATCACAAAGGCCACAAGGGGGAAATATGAGATTCAACCGTTCCGTCCTGCCTGTCGTCGCGTTCGCCGCCCTGGCGGTGGGGACCACTACGGCCCTGGCCGCGCCCGCCTCCGCCGCACCCAACACCACCCCGCAGAAGGTCTGCGGCAGCGCCTACAAGACCGTGAACTCGGCTCCCGTCGGCTCGCTGGGCACGGTGTACCTGACGTACAACGCCTCGAACGGCAAGAACTGCGTCGCGACCATCCGCAAGAACCCGGGCACGGCCGTGGACATGTCCACGTGGGTCTACATCCCCGACACCGACGAGGGCGACCAGGACTACGGCCGGTACACGTCGTACGCGGGACCGGCGTACGTGTACGGCAAGGGTCACTGCGTCGACTGGGGCGGCCACATCAGCAACGTGTACGTGCAGGTGACCGGCTCCAACTGTGCCGCGCTCAAGGAGCAGCGGGTCACCTCGACCCGCTGACCACCGCTCCTTCCGGCCGGCGCGGGAGGGCGGGGATCCCCGCACCGGTCCGGCCCGCCCCGGCGGACTCACCGAGTCCGCCGGGGCGGAGGTGTGTCGTCGCGCCGTCAGCGGATGGGGCGGTGGCTGGAGCGCCGGGACCAGCGCACGGCCGTGAGGGCCAGGGCCGCCACGAAGACCACGATGCCGATCACCAGCAGGTAGGCCAGTCCCTTCGCGACCACCCCGATGATCCCGAGCACGACGGCGACCAGGACGAGAAACAGGAACAGAGCCATGGCGGCACCTTCAGACTGAGTAGGGAGTCAACGACGCGCGAGTTGCCTCTCGCCATTCGCGCCCGTCCGATAGGCCAGGTCGTAGTGCTGGAAGATCGCTTCCTCCTCCTCGGCGGGGAGGATGTCGTCCATGCCCACGGAGGGCGCCTTCTTCACCAGCGCCTTGGGGTAGGCAACCCGCACGTAGTCGGGTCCGAGGACCGCGTCGTCGAGCGGGACGAACGCCAGCCGCTGACGGGTGGGCAGCCCGATACGGACCGTGGCCATCGCCGACTCGTCGGTGGCGGTGTTCACGTAGATCGATTCGAGCACGCCGATCTTGTGCCCCTTGAGGTCGACGACATCGCGATTGCGCCACTCACGCACATCGGCCGCGTGGATCATGCTCATGCTGCGCCTCCTGAGCCACTCATCAGCGACGAGTTCCCCCACAGCCGCCCCTGACACCACAGCGGCACAGCCGGGGACCACGATCGACTTCTGGGCGAGCTGGCTGCCGTGCCCGCGGCGGCCACAGTGCGCTCGTATCACCCGGACTGGCCGGTCACGGCGAGCATCTCCTACGTGGCGGTCGTCGACCGGCGGTCGCAGTTGGCGCCCGCAGGAGGTCAGCCCGCTCGCCGGCACCGGCTGGACGAGCCGTGGCAGGGCTGGTTCTGCGACGATCGCCCGCGCATGCGGCAGTGCGCCCACCGGCTGCGCGCCGCCCGCCCGGGTGACCTCCCGGTGAGTGACCTCCCGCCGGGCTCCTGACGGCGGGCTTCCGACGGCTGGACGGTCCAGCCGTGCGCCGCGCGGCGGCACGCCCCCGCTGCCCCATGAAGCAGGACGCGTGAGCAGGACGCCTGAGCGGCGCGCGTCAGCGGCACGCAATAGTCCACACACGGGACGTCATTGTCCACATCCGTCGCTCTAGTCTCACAGCGAGCCGACCGCGCGGCCCCGGCACAGCACCCGCACTGGCACGTCACTTCTCCAAAACCCCACGGACGGAGATCCACATGCGCAGGACGAGCGCACGGTTCACCCTGACCGGAGCCGCAGCCGCGAGTGCCGTCGCACTGGCTGTCATCGGAGCCAACACGGCGAGCAGTTCCACCGCCTCCGAGCTGGAGCCCGCGGTCGCCGCAGCCGCGGCGCCCATCGGATTCGGAGCCGGTACCACGGGTGGCGCCGGCGGCAGCACGGTGACCGTCACCAACGCCTCCGCCTTCAAGACCGCTGTGCAGAGCAGCGCGGCCCAGATCGTCCGCGTCAACGGCACCATCGCGCTGACGGAGATGACGAAGGTCGCGTCGAACAAGACCATCGTCGGCGTCGGTACCGCCGGGAAGATCACCGGCAGCGGCCTGAACGTCGCCGGCGTGAGCAACGTGATCATCCAGAACCTCACGTTCACCGGCTCGAACGACGACGCCATCAACGTCCAGTACTCGACGAAGGTCCACATCGACCACAACGACATCTCCGGCGCGTACGACGGGGCCGTCGACATCAAGCGCTCCTCGACGAACATCACGGTGTCCTGGAACCGCACCCACAACCAGGACAAGAACATGCTGCTCGGCCACTCGGACGACAACTCCGGCGAGGACACGGGCAAGTTGAAGGTGACGTACGACCACAACTGGTTCGACGGCACCAACCAGCGCAACCCGCGCGTCCGGTTCGGCAACCCGGTCCACGTGCTGAACAACTACTTCAGCAACGTCGGCTCCTACGGTGTGGCGTCCACCGAGAACGCGGGCGTCCTCGTGGAGGGGAACTACTTCGAGAACACCGACGACCCCTACCACCTCGGTGAGGGTTCCTCCGACGCGGGCTCGCTCGTGGCCAAGAACAACTACTTCGTGAACTCGGGCTCCGGCCAGACCGGTGGCTCCGTGGCGTCGATCCCGTACAGCTACACCGCCCAGTCGGCCTCCACCGTCAAGGCGACCGTGACCGCCGGTGCGGGCGTCGGCAAGATCTGATCCCGGTTCCACACCGCACCACTCAGCACGGGGCAGGACCGGTGGCCGACGCGTCGCCGGTCTTGCCCCGCGTTCCCGCCTCCCCTACGTTGCCCTGGACCCGGCGGGCCCACAGGGCTTCTGGCGGAGGCCGAGCGAGGGGGCGCCGATGGACCCGGGCCCGTACACGGAACCGTACGCCGATCTCCGTACCGTGGGGGGTACGTCGCCCGGGGCGAACCGGCCCCTGACGGTCGGGCTGCTCACCGCCAACATCCATCTGGGCGTGGGGGCGACTCTCTGGTCGGGCGCCCGTGCCGCCGCCGAGCGCAACGACGTGAACCTGATCTGCTTCCCCGGCGGGAACCTCCGGCACGGTGACGTGGCCCGCAGCGAGTTGTACGAACTCGTCGGCCCGGCCCGGCTGGACGGCGTCGTCTGCTGGAGTTCGACCCTGGGGCTGCCCTCGGCCGGTCCCCGGGCCCGCCGTCTGCTGCGCCGGCTCGCCCATCTGCCGCTGATCAGCCTCAACCAGCCGCTCAGCGACCAGACCGACGTGCTGTCGATCGACTCCCACGCGGGCATGCGCAAACTGGTCGGGCATCTCGTCCAGCACGGTCGCAGACGGCCGGCCTGCATCCACGGGCCGCTCGCCAACCCGGTCTCCGAGGAGCGATACCGCGCCTGTGTCGACGCGCTGCGCCACCACGGCATCCGCAACGAACACGTGGGCGCCGCCGTCGACTTCGCCGCCGCGGCGGGCGCCTCGGCGATGCAGGTCTTGCTGGAGGCCCGCGGACTGACCCCCGGTGTCGACTTCGACGTGGTACTGGCCTGCAGCGACGTCCTCGCCGCCGGCGCCCTGCGCCACCTCACCGAACGCGGCATCCGGGTACCGGAGGACGTGGCCGTGGTCGGCTTCAACGACTCGCCGGAGGCCCGCCTCGGCGACCCGCCGCTGACCTCCGTGGCGCTGCCCTTCGAGGAACTGGGCGCGCTCGCCGTGGACACGCTGGTCGCCCGGCTGCGCGGCACCCGGCCGCCCGACCGCACCACCATCCCCGCCACACTGGTGCCGCGCCGCTCCTGCGGCTGCCCCTACCCGACGTCGTACCGGCCCCCGCTCGTCGCCCCGGCACCGGCCGCCGCGCGGCGGCCCGCGGGATGGGACGCGGTGGACGGCGTACTGCCGTCCGGCGGTTCCCGGCTGGCGGCGGCCTTCCACGCCGAACTCACGCACGCCGAGGGCGATGACGTCCGGCCCGGGGGATTCCTCCCTCTCGTCGAGCGGCTGTTGCGCGGCAACGCGGGAACGCAGGCCGAGGTCGACCGGTGGCACCAGGCGCTGGAGAGCGCCCGCCGCGATGTCGTCGACACGCTGCCGGAGCCGTTGCGCCGGGCCGGGGAGGTCCTGTTCGGACAGGCCCGGCTCGTCGTGGCGGAGCGATCGCGCGCACTCCTCGAGTACGAGCGCTGGTCGGGGACCCAACGCGCCCGCAGGCTGCGGGAGTTCGGGACCGCGCTGACCACGGTCGTGGACCTGGAGGGACTTTCGGACGTCCTGGAGCGCCAGCTGGGCCAGTCGGGTGTCCCGCACTGCCGGATCGTCCTGTACGAGCGTGACGCAGACGCCTCCGGTCCGGCGGCCCTGGGCATGGCGCGTCCCCTGCTCGCCCGTGCTGAGGCGGCCCAGGAGGCAGTCCGGGAATCCGCTCCCGCCGGTCCGCTCGGCAGCCCCGCGTTCTCGCCGGCCCTGCTGCTTCCCGACTCCCTGCTGCCCGGCGAGGACCGCTTCACGCTGGTGCTCGAACCGCTGCACATCGGCGAGGAGCACCTGGGTGTGGCGGTGTTCGAGGCGACCCCCGCCCGGGCCGCATACCAGGACGGGGCCGACGGGGCCCTCTACCGGGAACTGGGCGATCAGATCAGCGCCGCACTGAAGGGCATCGGGCTCTTCGACGAGGTGCGGCGAGCGCGGGACGCCGCGGAGCAGGCGAGCAGGTTCCAGACGCGGCTGCTGACGCATGTCGGCGATGAGTTGCGCACTCCGGTGGAGGCCATGCTGCACCGGTCCGGTGACCCCTCGGCGGCCCTCGCGGAGGTGCGGCGGGACGCCGCGCGCGTGCTGCACCTGATGGGGAACCTACTCGACCTCGCACGGTCGGAGGCCGGCGATCTCCTCCTGACCAGGCGGCTCATGGACCCGCTGCCCGTGCTCGCGCGGGCGTGCGCGACGGCGGCCTCCGCGCTGCCCGCCGGTCCCGGGTGGCGGCTCGACCTGCCCGAGCGGCTGCCCTCGGTGTGGGTGGACGAGACGCGGTTGCGGCAGATCCTGCACAACGTGCTGCTCTCGGCGGCGGCCCGCGCGAAGGACACCCCGCCCCGGGTGATCGCCGCCCTCGGCCCGGCCGGCGTGCGGATCACGGTCGACGTCCCGGACGCCCGTACGTCCGTCGCTAAGCCGGGCCGGCTCCCGGATGTGGGGGTGACCACGGCCCGGCGGCTGGCCATGATGCACGGCGGGGCGCTGACCGTCTCCGACGCGCCGGACCGGGCCCAGTACGTCCTCGAACTGGCCCTGCCCTCTCCCGACGGACAGGCGCACCTGGCCGCCGCCGGCGACGCCCCGCTCCTCGTCGTCACCCCCGGCGAACTGGGCGCCGACATCAGCGCGCACGCCGCCCGCCACGGTTTGGAGGTGTGCCGTCCCGACAGCGCGCACGACCCCATGCCGTCGGTGGCGCGGCGTACGCCCGGAGCCGTCGTGTGGGACGCCCTGCCCGACCGGCCCCAGGAGTGGCGCGCGGTGCAGCGGCTGCACGACCATCCGGCGCTGCGCCACACGCCGTTCGTGCTGTTCGGCGCCGAAGGCACCGATCTGCCGCAGGCCCTGCGCGCGTTGCGGCCCCATGGTTTCGCCGAGCCGGTGATCGTGGCGGGCGGCTCGCAGGAGTCCCGGGAGGCGCTGCGGCGGCTGGCCGAGTCGGCGCTGCCGGACCATCCGGCGCGGGTCTCCGCCGACGCGACGACGCTGCTGGCGCTGGTCGCGGAGGAGACGCCACGGCTGGTGGTGCTGGAGCGGGCGCTGCCCGACCTCCAGGCGCTGGACGTGGTGGACCGGCTGCACGACGGCACGGGCCGGGCCCTGTGTCCCGTCGTCATCGCCGACCACGAGGGCATGACGGCGGCGGACGCGCGGCGCGGACGCCAGCATCCGGCGCTGCTCATGCTGGACATGGACGTGTTCGCACCGCGGGAGGCCGCCGTGCTCGTGCGGGAACTGGCGGCCCACGGCTCCCGGTTGCCGCCGCGCACCAGGGACGTCCTCGACGAGGCCCTGGTCTTCCTCTACGAGCACTGGCGACGGCCGATCTCCCGCTGGCAGGTCGCGCAGGCCGCCGGGGTCAGCGCCGACCATCTCGGCAAGCTCTTCCAGCAGCGGTACGGCCTGACGGTGTGGGAGTACCTGACCCGGCTGCGGATCCGGCGGGCGGCGGAGCGTCTGCGGTCGAGCAACGACAGCGTGCAGAGCGTCGCCAGGGCCGTGGGTTTCCGTGACCGCGCGTACTTCAGCCGGGTGTTCCGCCGGGTCACGGGCGCGGCGCCGCACCACTACCGTGAGAGGGCCGCCTCCGGAGAGGGCGGGCGGGACCTGTCCGCCGACCCGGCCCACCGCTGACCCAGCGTGCGAGGAGATCTCAACCCGTGCTTGCGTGGCGCGATTGGCCCGATCGGCGCGATCGGCGTGGAAACACCGTCGATTCCGCAGGGGATATCGCGGAAGCAAGCGCTCTCGCTCCGTCAAGTCTGACTAAAGAATACGCCTCGCTTGTTTATTGCGGCGGTGGACGTTTCCCGTCCGGCGGGCCGCTGGTCCACTTGTCTTCCGGCTGGTGGTGTGCGCCTGAACACCTGCCGAAACAGGGCGATCTCTGCATCTCAGAACGCCCCCACTTCCCGAAAAACCGGTCGCATGGGTATGTTTCCGGGCGTTCGGTTCCACCCGCCCGGAGACCGTTGACAGGCTCTGGTCCGCTGATCAATTATCGCCATGCGTCCAGGTGTTCCCATCGGCACACCAGTCGGACGACGTCTCCGCACCCGTGGGGCGCCGTGAGCAGGAAAGCTGGTGGCCGGAATGCCGCACGACGAAGGAACGAACTCGTCGTCGTTATCGCCTGGCAACGTTGTCGCAATGAATTGCCGAATCGCCGGGCCCCGCGGACTCCGCCCGACGCCCGCACGCTCCGGACATCCCGCCGCCACCTCCCCCGCCGTCCCCCTGGGACACCGATCCACTGCCCGCCCCGACTCCGCAGCTCCGCCCGGCACCCGGACGTAGAGCGGCCTCGGCGGCCCGCCGCACGGGCGGCCGAACTCCCAGCGTGACTCTCGGAAGCAGTAACCCTGACGACGGGAAGACCCAGCCTTGTCCGTGCATGACACCCCCCAGGTTCCGTACACCCCCCGGGTTCCGTCTCCCCGACCGCACCCCGTCGACTCGGCACGGCGGGAGCCCGCGGCCCCCTCCGCCCTCGCCCCGGTCTCCTTCGCCCAGCAGCGCCTGTGGTTCCTCGCGCAGCTCCCGGGCGGGAACGAGGCGTACGACGAACCCGTCACCTTCACTCTCCGGGGCCCTTTGGACACGGCCGTCCTGCGCCGCGCGCTCGACGCGCTCGTCGTCCGGCAGCAGGCGCTGCGCACCAGGCTGGTGGCCGTCGACGGGGAGGTGTACCAGCACATCGGTCCGCCGGAGACCGGGTTCGCCCTCACGGCGGACAATCTCAGCGGGCTGCCCGACTCCGCGGCGCGCCTCGACGAACTGCGGCTCCGGGAGGCCACGGCCCCGTTCGACCTGGCCCGTGGTCCCCTCTGCCGCGGCCGTCTCCTCACGCTGGGGGAGGACCACCACGTTCTGCTGCTGACGGTCCATCACACCGTTCTCGAGGGCCGGTCCATGACCGTGATGATGAGTGAACTGGGCGTCCTGTACGCGGCGGTGCTGGACGGACGCCCCTCGCCGCCGGCGCCCCTCCCCCCGCAGTACACCGACCATGCCCGCGCCCAGCGGGAGCGTGTCGTGTCGGGCGGGCTCGCCGAGCACGCCGACTTCTGGCAGCGGCCACCGGCCGACGCCCCGCCGCTGTCCGGCCCGCCCACCGGCAGCCCGCGCCCCGCCCAGCAGGATCTGCGGGGCGGGGCGCGGGTGGAGTTCGCCCTCGAAGCCGACCTCACCTCCGGGCTGCGGGCGCCGGCGCGAGAGCACGGACGCACCCTGTTCGGCTCCGTCCTCACCGGCTGGACGCTGCTGATGTCGCGGCTCAGCGGCCGTACCGACGTCGTCGTGGGCACCCCCACGGCGGGCCGGCGGCACAACGAGGACCTGGCGGACGTCATCGGCTTCTTCGTGAACACGCTGCCCCTGCGCGCCGACTTCTCCCGTACGGCGACGGCCGGCGACGCCGTCGCGCACGTGGGCGGTGTACTGCGCGAGGCACTCGGCCACCAGGACCTGCCCTTCGAGCACATCGTGGAGCTCGTCAACCCCGTCCGCGGCGCCGCCCCCACGCCGCTGTTCGACGAGGACACCGCACGACGGTACGTACGTCAGCTGGAACAGGTGCTCACCGACATGGCGTCCCTGCCCGAGGTACGCGACTTCCGGCGGCGTCGCGCGGAAAACGGCTTCCGGGTCGAACCACTGGACTGCGACCACCGGGAGGCGCTGGAGAGCAGTACCTCACCGCGGGTGGCGGCCGTGCTCGGCGCCGAACTCGCCGCGCTCGCCCCCCTCTCCGTCGCCGCGCCCGCCGTCAGCGAGGAGGCGTGATGTCCGGCTCCACCGCACCCGGTTCCGCCGCGCCGGGCTCCTCCCCGTCCGGTCCGCTGCTGGCCGAGGCGGTACTCGCTCAGGCGCGTCTGACCCCCGACGCCCTCGCCCTGGCCGACGGGGACCACCGCCTCGACTACGCGGCCCTCGACCGGGCCTCGCTGCGGGTGGCGCGCGGTCTGCGGGCCCGCGGGATCGACGCCGGGCAGGCCGTCGCGGTCCGCCTGCCGCGGTCCTGGCAGCTGGTGTGCGTGATGCTCGGCATCCGCCGCGCCGGTGCCACCGTGGTCCCCCTAGACGCGCAGAGCCCGGCCGAACGCCGCCGCCACATCCTCGACGACTCGGCCGCCGTGGCCCTGGTCCACGACGGCACGGACGACGGCACGGGCGACGGCACGCCCGGCGAGGGCTCCGGCTTCCTGCTGGCCGTCGACGACCTCCTCGCCGACCTCCCCGCGAAGGACACGGGCACGAGTCCGGGCGCGGGGTCCCTCGACCGGGTCACCCCCGCGACGGACGCGGCCACCTCGTTCCTCTTCTACACCTCGGGCACCACCGGCCGCCCCAAGGGGGTCGAGGTCAAGGACGCCGGCATCATGCGGCTGGCCGACCCCGGCTTCCTCTCCCCCACGGCGGGCCGACGGTACGCGAGCATCTCCAACCCGGCCTTCGACGCCCTGAGTTACGAGGTCTGGGTACCCCTGCTGACCGGCGGAACCTGTGTCGTCCTGAACGACGAACAGGTCCAGAACCCGCATCTGCTCGCCGAGACGCTGCGGCGCGAGCGGATCGACGCCCTCTTCGTGACCTCGGCCCTCTTCAACGCCGTCACCGCCGGTGTGCCGCACTGCTTCGACTCCGTCGCACAGGTCCTGATCGGCGGCGAACAGCTCAACACTACCCGCGTCAAGCGCTGGTACCGGGACAACCCCGGCAGCGCGACCCGCCTGGTCAACGTCTACGGGCCCACCGAGTCCGCCACCTTCGCCCTGCACCACCCGGTGCCCCGCGACTTCGACGGCGACACCGTCCCCGTGGGCCGGCCCCTGCCCGCCACGGACGCCGTGCTGGTCGCCGACGGTCCACGGACCGCCGGGACCGACGAGATCGGTGAACTGTACTTGTCCGGGGCCGGGTTGGCGACGGGTTACCGCAACCTGCCCGAGGAGACGGCCCACCGCTTCGTCCCGCTGCCGTGGCACGACGCGGGCCGCGCCGTCTGGTACCGCACCGGCGACCTCGCGCGCCGAGACGCCACGGGGCTCCTCACCTTCGTCGGGCGGGCCGACCGCCAGGTGAAGGTGCGCGGCTTCCGCGTCGAGCCGGGGGAGGTCGAGCAGCGGCTCGGCGCCCACCCCGCCGTCCGGCAGGTCCGGGTCTGCACCCTGCGCGACGTGGACGGCGCCCATGAGCTGCTGGCCTATCTGGTACTGGGCGCCGAGCTGACGTACGAGGAGTACGAACGCCATCTGACGGCCGCCCTGCCCCCCTACATGCGACCGCACCGCACCCACCTCGTGGACGCCCTGCCGCGCAACGCCAACGGCAAGGTCGACGACGCGGCCCTGCTGGGTTCCCAGACGCCGGCGTGGCGCCGCGTCTCGGGCGCGGCCGTCGAGGTGACCGACGCGCAGCGCGAGGTGCTGGAGCTGGCCGGGAGCGTGCTGGGGGTACCGGGGCTCCGGCCGGACGACCGCTGGATCCCGCACGGAGGTGACTCGCTCAAGGCGTTGCGCCTGCGGTTCGACATCCGGCGCCGCTGGAACGTCGAGGTGCCGCAGTCCGTCGTCCTGCGGGAGGACTTCGCCGCGCTCACCGAGGCGATCACCTCCGGCTCCGCCGACTCCCACGGTGCCTCCAGTTCCCCGGACGGCGCGGGGCAGGCGCCGCCGTACCCGCCGGTGCCCGGCCCGAGCGGTCGCCGTGCCGCGCCGGCCACCTCCGAGCAGCAGCGCCTGTGGCTCCTGGACCGGAGCGACCCGCACAGCCGCGCCTACGACGTGCCGCTCGCCTTCCACCTGCGAGGTACCTTCGACGAGGAGGTCCTGCACGCGGCACTGACCCGGCTGGTCGCCGAACACCCCGCACTGCGCACGGCTTTCCGGTCCGCCCCGGAGGGGCTGCTCCAGGAGATCGGCGACCCGTTCGACCCCTGGGAACCGACCGACGTCCTCGACGGCGAGGACTGGGAGCCGGCCGCGCGGCGGTTCTTCGCCACCCCCTTCGACCTCGCCGAGGCGCGGATGCTCCGGGCGGGCCTGCTGCGGGCACCCGACGGCCCGGTACTCCTGCTGCACCTGCACCACATCGCCGTGGACGGCTGGTCCCTCAACGTCCTCTTCCGCGACCTCACCGCCTTCACCGCGCAAGCGGCCGGACTCGAAGAAAAGGACGCGGGAACCGCTCATACGCCGCTCGACTTCGCCCTGTGGCAGCGGCGTTGGCACCTGGAACCCTCCTACGGCGAGCAGCGGTCGGCACTGCGCCACCACTACGCCGCCCTGGAATCGGAACCGTCCCCGCCCGCCGTCGCGAGCAGCGCCGGCACCGGGGCCCGGTTGCTGACCGCGTCCCTCGACCTCGTCCAGCGGGCGCGGCTCGACCGCCTCGGGGCGGAGCTCGGGCTCACCCGTTTCCAGCTCCTGCTGGCCGCCTTCTCCTGGAGCCTGTACGGCGTGACGGGCCGGACCCGCCCCGTCGTGGCCAGCCCCGTCTCGGGCCGGCCGGTAGGCGAGTTCGCCGCGACGGTGGGCATGTTCGCGAATACCGTGCTGCTGCCGCTGCGGCTCCAGCCGGGCGACGGCCTGCGCCGCCAGCTCGGCCGGCAGGCCGCCGAGGTCCAGCACATCCTGGACCGGCAGGACGTGACACTCGCCGACGTACTGACCGACCACGACTTCGGCGGCGGGCCCCTCTTCGACTTCATGTTCGTCCTGGAGAACACCGACTTCGGCGCGCTGTCGCTGCCGGACTGCCGGGTACGTCCCGCCTGGCCCCAGCCCCTCGACACCAAGTGCGCGCTCACCCTGTCCGTCGTCGAGCAGGACTTCGGGTTCGACTGCCTGTGGGAGTACGCGGCCGGGCGCTTCGACGCCGAGGTGGTGGCGTCCGCCCACCGGCTCTTCGTCCGGGCGATCGACCTGCTCACGGCCGAGGACGAGGACGAGGAGTGGAGCCAGGGGCAGGGCGAGCCCACGTTGACCGCCCTCGTCGCGCCCTACCGGCGCGCTCTCCCCGACCCCGGACAAGGGGCGCGGAGCACACCCGCGTTCACGACGGTGGCGGAGGGCTTCGCCGCGCAGGTACGGCGGACTCCGCACGCACCGGCCCTGACCGCGGGCGACCACACCCTCACCTACGCTCAACTCGACGCGCGCGGAAGGGCGTTGGCGGCCGAGCTGACGGCCCGGCTTCCGCTGCCGTCCGATCCCGCGGCGCCCGCCCGGGTCGCGCTGCATCTCACGCCGTCCGCCGAGCACATCGTGGCTCTGCTCGCCGCCGCACAGCTCAACCTGACCGTCGTACCGCTCGACCCCGCCTATCCGCCCGCGCTGCTGCGCCGGGTCCTGCGGGACGCCGACCCGCTGTGCGTCCTGACCGCGGTCGGCGCGGAGCAGGACGTGGCGGGGATCGCGCCGCCGGAGCTGCCACGGCACCCGATCAATCTGGCCGCCGTCGCGCCGGCCGCACCGCGACCGGCTCCCCACGAGGGCCTCAGACCGCTCTACACGCTCTTCACCTCCGGCTCGACCGGCGCGCCCAAGGGCGTCGACGTGCCTGACCTGACCCTGTGCAATCTGCTGCACTGGCAGAACGAGGCGGGCGGTCTC
This sequence comes from Streptomyces ortus, assembly GCF_026341275.1. Lineage (NCBI taxonomy): Bacteria > Bacillati > Actinomycetota > Actinomycetes > Kitasatosporales > Streptomycetaceae > Streptomyces > Streptomyces ortus. Next base: position 8,116,263 of record NZ_JAIFZO010000002.1, on the reverse strand, counting down.
GGCGAGGCCGCGGTCACCCAGCAGTTCTCGATGCTGTCCTTCGACGTGTCCTTCCAGGAGATCTTCACGACACTGTGCTCGGGCGGACGTCTGCACCTCGTGCGCCCGGAGTGGCGGCAGGACCTGCCGGCCCTGCTCGACCAGCTGGAACAGTCCGGTGCCGAGCGGCTGTTCCTGCCCTGTGTGGCGCTGCAACTGCTGGCCGAGCACGCCGTCCACCTGGGACGGTTCCCGTCGCGGCTGCGTGAGGTGGTCACCGCGGGCGAGCAGCTGCTGTGCACCGACGCCATCCGCCGCTGGTTCGCCGGGCTGACGGACGCCCGGCTGTTCAACCACTACGGGCCCACGGAGACTCATGTCGTCAGCGGTCTGTGCCTCGACGGCGACCCGATGCTGTGGCCCACCCGTCCGGCCATCGGGCGCCCGGTGGCCAACGCGGTCCTTCGGGTGAGCGACGACAGCGGCGAACCGCTCCCGCCCGGGGTTGTCGGCCGGCTGCTGATCGGGGGCCCGATGGCCTCGCCCTGCTATCTCGGCGACGCGGAGCTCAACCGCTCCAGGTTCACCGAACTGCCCGGCCTGGGCACGTTCTACCGCAGCGGCGACCTGGCGCACTTCGACACCGCGGGGCTGCTGCACTTCGACGGCAGGGACGACGACCAGGTCAAGATCAGCGGTCACCGGCTGGAGCTGGGCCAGCTGGAAGCCGCGCTGCTGCGGCACCCGTCCGTCATCGGTGCGCTGGTGTCCCGCGACGGCGACTCCCTGGTGGCGCTGTTGCAGTGCCGCGGGGAGGACCCCGATCCGGACGAGCTCGCCGCACATCTCGCCGGCCAGGTGCCGCCGTTCGCCCGCATCCGCACGTTCCGCAGGGTGGAGGCGCTGCCACGCACCCCGAGCGGCAAACTCGACCGCCGCGCGGTCACCGCCCAGGGCCGTGAACTGGGAGGTGGGCCGCCGCCCGGGCCGCGGGGCCAGGAGGACCCGGAATCCGTCGCGGCGGCGCGCGAGGCCCGGTTGTGCGAGCTGTTCGCGGCGGTCACGGGCAAGAGGGTGCTGCCGGACCAGCGGTTCTTCGACGCGGGCGCGGGCAGTCTGGACCTGATGCGTTTCCAGCTGCGGTGCGGTGTCGAGCTGGGCCTGTCCTTCACGGTCGCCGACCTCTTCGAGCACGTCACCGTACGCAGCCTGAGCCGGTTCCTCGACAGGTCGGACCCGACGACGGCCGGGGCCACGGGTGCGGATACGGCCACGGCGCGTGTCCCCGTCGAAAGGAACAGCGACGCGGGCGAACCGATCGCCGTCATCGGGATGGCCGTACGACTGCCCGGCGCCCCCGACCTGGCGTCGTTCTGGCGGATGGTCGAGGTGGGAGAGCGCGGCATCGAGCACTTCCCGGCCGCCGAGGGACGGGTGGGCGCCCGCAGCCAGCTGGACGGCCCGCTGGCCTTCGACCCCCAGCACTTCGGTATCAGCCCCCAGGAAGCACGGCTGATGGACCCGCAGCAACGGCACCTGCTGATGAGCTGTGTGGAGGCACTCGCCCACGCGGGCATCGCCGAACCCGCCGACAGCCGCGTCGGCCTGATAGCGGGCTGCGGCGAGAACACGTACTTCCAGTCCATGCTCAGGGAGGCGGACCCCGCCGCGCTCCCGGACAGCTTCCGCCTGGCCCTCCACCACGACAAGGACTTCCTCGCCACGAAGGCGGCGTACCACCTGAACCTGACCGGTCCCGCCTTCACCGTCCAGGCGGCCTGTGCGAGTTCCCTCGTGGGGGTGCACCTCGCGGCGGGGCTGCTGCGGCAGGGCGAGGCCGACGTCATGCTGGCCGGCGGGGTCCTGGTCGATACGCTCCTGACGGACGGGTACACCTATCGGCCGCAGCACATCTTCTCGCCCGACGGTCACTGCCGGCCCTTCAGCGACGACGCCGCGGGCACCGTCGGCGCCAGTGGCGTCGGGGTCGTGGTCCTCAAGCCTCTGAGCCTCGCCGAACGCGACGGCGACACCGTCTACGCGGTCGTCACCGGGTCCGCCCTCAACAACGACGGCGCGTCCAAGCTCGGCTACAGCGCGCCTTCGGTGGCCGGACAGCGGGAGGTCATCCGTACCGCGCTGCGCCGCAGCGGCCGGCCGGGCTCCGACATCGGGTACGTCGAGGCGCACGGCACCGGGACCCGGCTGGGCGACCCCGTGGAGGTCGCCGCACTGCGGCAGGCCCTCGACCTGCCCGACTCCGCGTCGTGCGCCCTGTCGTCCGTGAAGAGCCAGATCGGTCACCTGGGCGCCGCCGCGGGCGTCGTCGGCCTCGTGCGCGCGGCGCTCGCCGTCCACCACGGGGTGATCCCGCCGAACGTCGACTTCCGGCGTCTCAACCCGGAGATCGGCGCCGACGCGGGCCCCTTCCACATCCCGACGAGGGCGCGGCCGTGGCCGGCGGGACGTCCGCGGGTGGCCGCCGTCAGCAGTTTCGGCATCGGCGGCACCAACGCCCATCTGATCCTGGAGCAGCACGCCTCCCCCGCGCCGGCGCGGACGCCGGAGGCCACCGGCCCGAGCGCCCGCACCGGCCCCCTGGTGCTGTCCGGCAGCAGCGAGCGGTCCCTGCGTACGGACGCCCGGCGCGTCGCTGACCATCTGGCCGCCGCCCCGCAGACGTACGACCAGGTCCTTCGCCATCTGCGGAGCGGCCGGCCGTCGCGGACGCACCGGGTCGCGGCCGTCTGCCCCGACGCTGAGACCGCCGTTGCCTGGCTGCGTACGGTCGCGGACGGCTCGGAGCACGCGGCGGACGGGGCGGAAGCGGTTCCGTGGACGGCGCGGGGGTCGGCCGAGGCGGGCGGCGACCTGCCGCCGGGTACGCACTCCGCTCCCCCGCCCTGGGACTTCCCGCCCCCCGCCTTCGCCCTCACCGACTACGACTTCCCGCGCGCCGCCCGGCAGCCCGAGCGCGTCACGGCGGCCGACCCCGCCGCCACCGCGCCCCCGGTGCGGATGCCGGAGGCCGAGTGGCTGCACCAGACCGAGTGGGCGCGGCTGCGACGGGCCGTCCCGTACACGGGGCCCCTCTCCGGGCGTCCGGTCGTGGTCGTCACCGACGGCACCTCGACGCCGGTCGACTGGAAGGCGCTGCACTCCGCGCACAGCCGCGTCGTGCACGTCACGAGCGGTGCCGCGTACGTCCGGTCCGGCACCGACCGGTACGAGGTCGACCCCGCCGATCCCGCCTCGCTGGCCCGGCTGCTGCGGGACGTCGGACATGACGCCCCCGAGGGGTTCGAGTGGCTGCACGCGCTGCCGCTCGGTGTCGAAGGGCCCGTCGGCGAGGGGTCGTTGGCACACGCGCGGCGCGTCTGCCTCGACCACACGGCGGCCCTGTGCCAGGCCGTGGCGAGCCTGCCGCCCGACGCGCGTCCGCGCCTGTGGTGGCTGTCCCGCGGTGCGCAACCGGTGACGGGTGAGGTGACGCGCCCCGAACTGGGGCTGCTGACCGCGGCGGTGGAGGTGCCGCGGCAGGAACTCGGCCTGGACACGCACTGGATCGACCTGCCTGGCGCCGATCCGGCCGACTGGGCCCACCTGCTGGCGCCCATCCTGGCGGACGCGCCCGCGGAGGCGGCTCCGGAGGCGGCTCCGGAGGCGGCTCCGGAACGCCGTCTCGCGCTGCGCCAGGGCTACTGGTGGCGGCCGGCCGCCCGGCCGGTACCGCGCCCGCTCCCCCGCGCCGCCGCCGGGCCCGTGCAGGGTGCCGGACTGGTGGAGGGCGACGGCACCCACCTCGTCCTCGGCGGCACCGGTGGCATCGGGACCGGCATCGCCGACTGGCTGCTCGAACACACCGACGGGCAGGTGGTGTTGCTCGCGCGCCGCGCGCACCTGCCGCCCGCCCTCGCCCGCTGGTCCGACCGTGTCACCCTCGTGGCGGCCGACCTCGCCGAGGAGTCGCTCGACGTCCTCCTGGACCGGCTCGCGCCCCACACCGGCCGCCTCCACGGCGTCGTACACGCGGCGGGCAGCGCGTCCGGCGCCCTCCTGCTCCGCCGCGACAGCGAGACCATGCGCGACGCGGACCGCGCGAAACTGAACGCCGTCCTGCTCACCGAGCGGCTGATCGCCCGCCACCGGCCGCGTTACGCCGTCTCCTGCTCATCCCTGTCGGCGCTCTTCGGCGGAGTCGGCCAGTTCGACTACGCGGCGGCGAACGGCGTGCTCGACGCCTTCCCCCACCACGGCGGCGAGGCCTCCTCGTCGACCGTGCGCCTGAGCATCGGCTGGGACGTGTGGCGGGACGCCGGCATGGCCCGCGACGCGCTCGGCACCGACGCGCGCCACCAGGCACATCTACGGACAGGGCTGTCGACCGCCGAGGGCCTGCGTGTCTTCGCCGACGCCATGGAGCTCCAGCTGCCGCACCTGCTCGTGTCCAGTACGCCCCTGGAGGCCTCCCGGTACTTCTACGAGCCCGAGGCACCCACGACCGCCCATGAGGCCACCCGAGCACCGGCCGCCGCGGCGGAGTCCCCCGACACCGCCGAACTCATCGAGGCGGCACGGGAGTTGCTGGGCACGGACACGCTGGATCCGGCGGCGTCCCTGTACGACCTGGGCGCGGACTCCCTCACCCTGCTCGACCTGCTCTCCGAGGTGAAGCGGCGGTACGGGGTCGACATCGAGCTCTCCCGGCTCAGCCATCAGGTGAGCGTCAACGAACTCCTCGACCGCCTCGACCGACCGGCACGGAGTCGGGAACCCGCCGACGACCCGGTGACCGTCGAGACCTGGCAGACCGGCGACGACCAGGACGTCCTGTGTGTGATCCACCCGGTCGGCGGCGACATCCAGGCCTATCGGCCGCTGGTCTCCGCCCTGGACGCGCGGACCACGGTCTGTCTCGTCCCCGACCCCGCCCTGCGCGATCCCCATCTGCCGGACTGGTCGGTCGCCGAGCGGGCCGACCGCTATCTCGCCGCGCTGCGCGCCCGGTTCCCCGGCCCGCGGATCCGACTGCGGCTCGCGGGCTGGTCGTTCGGCGCGCTGGTCGCCCACGCCATGGCCGCGAGGGCGGAGGCGGCGGGCCGTCCCGTGGACCGGCTGTACCTCCTGGATCCGCCCGCGCCGCAGGCCCGGGTCCAGACGCCCGACGAGGACGCCCTGCGTGCGGTCTTCGAGCTCGAACTGCGGGGCAACAAGCCGCCGGGCACCGACGCCCCGTCGTCGTCCCAGATCCGGACGGCAGGAGAGACCTACGCGGAACGGCTCGCCCACTGCTGCCGGGCCAACGTCTCCGCGATGGCCGCCCACACCGCACCCCGCCTGACCCGCACGCCCAGCGCCCTGTGGCTGGCCACCGAGGCCACCCCCGATCTGCCCCTGGCCCCGCCCGCGCCGACGGCGGCCGAGGAGTGGACGACGCTCCTCCCCCCGCCCGCCCAGGTGCAGCACGTACACGCCACGCACTACGAGATCGTCACCGGACGGCACGTACAGGACATAGCCCGTGCGATCGACGCCGACCGGTGAGTTGCCTCCCCCCTGCCGCCCCTCACATCGGAGACACCCATGGACCAGTTCACCCTGGACGCCATCGCACGCATCACGACGGCGCCCCGTGAGACCTACGAGAGTTTCACCGTCGACCCGCTGACACCGCTGATCGGTGCGGAGATAGCCGGTCTCGACCTCTCCGAGGAACTGACCCCCGCCCAGCAGAAGGACGTCCGGACGGCCTTCCTGACCCACCACGTCCTCGTCTTCCGCGACCAGCACCTCACCCCCGAGGACCACAAGCGCTTCGCCGCCCTGTTCGGGCCGCTGCACCTGGACTCCCTGCCCGAGGAGGGGGGTGACCCGTACATCCTCAAGGTCAGCGCGAACAAGGACTCCAAGGTCGTCGTCGGCAACGGCTGGCACGCCGACGGGACCGCCGACGACGAGCCCTCCCTCGGCTCGATGCTCTACGTCACCGAGGTGCCGGAGATCGGCAGCGGAGGCGACACCCTCTTCGCCAACATGCACCTCGCCTACGACATGCTGTCCCCGGCGATGAAGACGTTCCTGGACGGACTGACCGCCGTCCACGACGGTGTACGCCCCTGGCTCACCCTGGGACAGTTGCCGCCGGCGGGGTACGACGCGCCGCGCGCCGAGCACCCGGTCGTCGTACGCCACCCCGACACCGGACGCAAGATCCTGTTCGTGAACGGCCCGTACACCTCGCACATCACCCAGCTGGCCACCGCCGAGAGCAAGGCCGTCCTGGAGATGCTGTACGAGCACGTCGCCCGCACGAACCTGCTGCACTGCCGGGTGCGCTGGCAGGCCAACACCCTGGTCTTCTGGGACAACCGCTGCGTCCAGCACCACGCCACCTGGGACTACTTCCCGTACTCCCGCTACGGGCAGCGCATCGCCATCGACGGGACCCGGCCCCAGGCATGAGCGCGGGCCCGGGTGTCAGGGGCGCACATAGCGGGTCAGCTGTTCCAGCAGGCGCGCGGCGTCCTGGAGGTTGCGGGCGGTGTCGGAGAAGTCGGCCGCGAGCAGTTCCCCCGTCCCGGCGCCGTCCTCCCCGGCCGTCCCCGACACGGGCGCGGGGATCCTCGTCCCCCGGTATCCCACCGGTTCTCCGCCCGCGCCCTGGTGGTGGCCGATGAAGTCGCAGGCGCCGGGAGCGGCGGTCTCGGCGCCTCCGTCGAAGAAGCGCACCTCAAGCAACTGGGTCTCGTCCGCGCCGTGGTTGTCGGTGATCCGCAGGCGGTAGTGCAGCTGGGCCTCGGAGCGGGCGAGTGTGAACTCCCTGCACTGGTACCGCTTGTGGAAGACCTCGTCCTCGCGGGAGTCCAGCGTCGTCCAGGACCGGCCGTCGGGCGAACCCTCCAGCACCCAGTCCGCCGGGTCCCGTTCGGGGACGTCGTTGGCGGAGGTCAGGCTGTAGGCGCTCACGGCGACAGGCACTTCGAAGGTGAAGCTCAGCTCGGGGTCCTGCTCGTGGGCGAGCCATTTGCCGCCCGACCTCACCAGGTTCTGCGCGACCTCGCCGAAGTCCGCGAACTCGTCACTGGCCCACACCCGCGAGACCAGCTCGGTGATGTCACGCCGCTCGCCGGGCGCCGCGGGCCGTCCCGCCGCGACCGGGACGAGCACGGAGAGGGAGGTGGCCGCGCCGCGGCGGTCGCTCCACGTCACGCGCTCCACCGGGGCGCCGCCGTCGTCGAGCAGCAGGCGCAGCCGGCCGGCCGGGCTCCACACGCCGTCGTGCTCCTCCTCGGTGGTGAAGTGCTGCACGACGGCATCGGCGGCACGGCCTGCCTCGGGCAGGGGGCCGGTGAGAGTGCCGCGCAGTTCACCGACGGAACCGTCGGCGTCCCTGAAGTGACCGTGGAACCCCGACAGGTCCGTGCGGAACGCCACGGACGACTCCGCTCCCGTGGCCCCGCGCCACGCCAGCCGGGTGACCGGTTCCCCCTCGCCCGCCCCGTCGTGGGTCTCGCTCCGGTCGAGCAGCAGACGCAGATCCGCCCCCGGCTGCCAGACGGCGGCGCCCAGGCGGCGCCGCTCGGTGGCGAAGACCCACCCGGATCGTTCGTCCGCCCCGCGCCCGGCCACACGCGGTGCCCGGCCGTCATGTCCGACGGAGTCCAGCGAGACGTCGCGCAGCCGCAGGACCCGGTCGTCCTCGTCGTCGGCGTGGTGTACCGACAGGACGTTGGCACCCGCCCGCAGCGCCGTGCCGGGCACGGTCAGCACGTACTCCCGTACGGTGTCGGGCCCTTCGACGCCGGGCAGCAGGAAGCCCTTGGCCACCGGCTCCCCGTTCACCGTGGCGTCGATCGGCGCGGCGACGCCAACTACCGACATCCGCAGTACCGCTTCGGTGATCTCTTCCCCGTCCGGCACCATGAAGTCGATGCCGAGGCGGCCACCGGAGGCCACCACCACGTAGGTCGGGGCGACCGCGCAACGGTGCTGACGAACGACGGCGTTCAACAGCTTGGCGGGCCTGGTGGCGAAATCGACGAAGACAGCGTCCATTGTGTTTCCTCACGAGCGTCCACTGCACCGGACACGGTCGGGTGACCGGCCAGTGCTCCATGTCGTCCCGGACACTAACTGCCGCCACTGACAACGCGCGCCGCTCATGGGGTAGTTGGGGACCTCCACGCCGTCCGCGGCGCCACCCGTGAGCGACCTAGGAGGCCGCCTTCAAGGCCGCTTCGACCTTGGCGACCTGCCGGGAGATCAGTTCGTCCTTCAGCACCGGCATGAACTCCGCCTTCTTCTCTTTTGACAAGGTGGAGCCGAAACCGCCTGTGGCGCTGAAGAAGCAAAGGACATCGGCTGCGCGCACGATCTCGTACACCACGTGGTTCTCGATCCCGTCCCGGGTATGGACCATGGTCGCTCTCAGCGCCTCGTCGCCCGGCGCCGCGTGATCTTCCACGGTGAGTCTCGCTTCCACGGGCCCGCCTCCGGTTCCGGCCCGGAACACCACGGACGGGCACTTCCGGAGCGATGCCTCGACCGAGGCCAACACCTTCTCGGCCCGGCCGGCCGGATAGGTGGTCAGCTTGACGCTGCGGGTCGTCGCGCCGCCGTCGCGGTCGCCCAGATTCAGCACGCTGTACCCGACCGCGCCCTCGCCCCACCCACGCCGGAGCACGGTGATCGCGGGCACACAGGCCTCCGGAGTGGCATCGGTCTCCGCGCCCGTCATGTCCTTCGGTGTTTCCGCCCCCGACCCGTGTACGTAATCGGTCGCTTCGGCCTGGGTCAGCCTCGCCGTTTCCAGCTGGTGCTGGTCGAGTGAGCGCGCCCCGGCCGGAGTGGAGGTCTTCGGCTCTTCGGCATCCTGCGCCGCACAACCGCTCGCCGCCAGAACCCCGACAAGCAGGGCGACGGCCACGGCGTCACGTCTTCGCCGATCGGAGCCGCCCTGCAGCCGATGTGTACGCGTTCGAGGAAACATCCCCAGCCCTCCGCAGATGGAAGCAGTCGGCTTGAGATCTTAGGTGAGCCGCCCCCGGCGTCCGCACAGTGTCAACTGGGCTGTCTACAGGGCGAGTACGGCTGCCGTGCCGTCCGCTCCGGGGTCCGATGCCGCGTCGAGTTCGTCGGCACGCAGGCGCGCCGTCCGTACGTGACCGCCGCGTCGTGCGGTCCCGGTGTACGGACACCTCCAAGCCCAGGAGGGGTGCGGCAGATAGGGACAGACCTGAGCGATACATGTTTCGTACCCGACCGGCTCCTGTTTCTCAGCGGTAACAGCTGTCACTTCGCCTGGGCGAGGCGGACCGCGTCAGGTCCCGCGGGGAACCGCAGTTGCCCGGTCGCGTCGTGCGCGGCCCGCCACACCGTCTCGGCCACGTCGCTCTCCTTGGTGAACAGGTCCTGGCCCGTGAAGTCGGCCATGACCTTCTCGGCCCACGGGGCGTAGGGAGCGGGGATCAGTTCGGCCAGGGCCCCGCCGCCCGTCGCCCTGGCCGCGAAGTTCGTCGTCAGGCAGGCGCCCGGCTCGACCGTCTTCGCCCGCACACCGAGGGGCGCGAGTTCCAGTGCGAGGGACGCGGTGAATCCCTCGACGGCCATCTTGCTCGCCTTGTAGACGGCCGAGAGCGGCATGTCACCCAGCACGACGCTGGACGTCACGTTGACCACCACGCCGGAGCCGTGCTCACGGAACTGGGGCAGCACCGCCTGTGTCACGGCCATCACGCCGAACGTATTGGTCTCGAAGACCTCCCGCACCCGGGCCATGGGGGTCCCCTCGAACACACCGATCATCGGGACACCGGCGTTGTTGACCAGTACGTCGAGGGGTCCCGCCGCCATTTCCTCCTCCCCGCGGAAGAACCGACATTCCCAGTGAAGCGCTTTGAGCTGCGAAGACGTTAGAACGATGCTCTTCGCTGCCTGCACAATCCTCCCGGCCACCCTGGCCGGATGCGCCTACGGCAGTACGCCCGCCGGAGTGCTTACGGCGTCGCGCAGGCGGACCGCGTCCTGGCTCGGGGGCGCGCCGAACTGACGGCGGTACTCGCGGCTGAACTGTGACGGATTGTCGTAGCCGACGCGCCGGCCGACCCCGGTGACCTCGCCCGGGTGGGTGGCGAGCAGCAGCCGGGCCTCCTGCAGCCGGATCTGCTTCTGGAACTGGATGGGGCTCATCGCGGTCACCGCCTGGAAGTTGCGGTAGAAGGCGGAGACGCTCATGCCGGACATCCGTGCCACGTCCTCGACCCGGAAGGGTTCCGCGTAGTGCTCGCGGATCCAGCCGACCGCCCGGGAGACATGGTTCAACCTGCTGTCCGCCAGGCCGAGTTGGCGGACCGTCGCGCCCTGCTCGCCGGTGATGACACGCCACAGGATCTCCCGTTTGACGAGCGGGGCCAGGACGGCGCGGTCGCGGGGCTCGTCGAGCAGGTGCACCATCCGGACCACCGCGTCGAGCAGAGCGGGCGAGGCGTCGCTGACCGCCATCGCCGAGGGCGCTCCGCCGTCCGCGCGGGGGTTGCCCCAAGGACCGGCCCGCAACAGCAGTTCGGCGACATCGGACGGTTCCAGTGCGAGCCCGAAACCGAGTGCCGGCCGCTCGGGTTCGACCCGGATGAACTGGCCGGTGACAGGCAGGTCCACGGACGCGACCAGGTACTGCCCGGCGCCGTACTCGTAGACCCGGTCGCCCAGCGCGAGGCGTTTGGCGCCCTGGGCGATGACGGCGAGCACCGTGCCCGACATGGAGGGCGCGGGCGGATCCGGCCGGTCGACCTTGGAGATCAGGACGCCGTCGACGGCGGTCGTCCAGTCGGGCCGGGCGTGCCGGTCCAGCAGAGTCCGGAGTTCTTCGAGGCACATGGGTCCATTGCAGCACCATTCGGCCTCGCGGCTCCGGCCGTAGCGAGGATTGTGCAGGCAGCGAAGAGCATCGTTCTAACGTTTCCGCAGGTCAGCTCGCTTCAATGGAATCAGCACCGCGCCTGGTGCTCCATCTGTGAAGAAGACTGAGAGGAAACCGTCCCATGATCGCCACTTACGGGTTCAACGCCGTGCTCACCGCCAAGCCCGGGATGGGCGACCGGCTGGTCGACCTGTTGCTCACCGGCCTGGACGAGGGCAGCCCCGGCGCGAGCGAACACTGCGTCGCCTACCTCGTCTCCCGCTCCGCGTCCGACCCCGACGTCGTCCAGGTCACCGAAGGGTGGAGCAGCGAGGAGGACCATCACCGGATCTTCGCCGGCGAGGCGGCGCAGGCCATCGTGGCCGCGATCGACGGGCTGCTGGCCGGGGAGTCCGCGTACACCGACTACGTCCCGGTCCGGGGCAAGGCCGCCTTCTGACCGCGGCACGCCGAGCACGCCGGTCAACCACCCCCCGGCCCACAGCCCACAGCCAGCACGTCGCACTTCACATTTCCCGCTTGCCACTTTTCACTTCCCAGTTGCCACGAGAGGCGAAGACCATGACCACCACAGCCCGACCCGACCTCGACCCCGAACTGCGCGCGCTGCTGGCCGACATGCCACTGATCCCGCACCTCACCCCGGACGTCCTCGCGCAGCTGCGCCAGTTCCCCGCCACCCCCGTCGACTTCCTGCTCGCGCACCGGCGGGCCGGCCACCGTACGGTCACCGTCCCTGCCGAGGACGGCACTCCGCTCCCCCTGTCGGTCTTCACCCCCGCGAATGCCGATCCCACCACCGCCTCGCCTTGCGTCTACTGGATGCACGGCGGCGGAATGATCATGGGCGATCGCTTCTCCCAGATCGACATCCCCTTGGAGTGGCTCGACGAGTTCGGTGCGGTCGTGGTCTCCGTGGACTACCGGCTCGCACCGGAGTTCACCGGTACGACTCCGGTCGAGGACTGCTATCAGGGGCTGCTCTGGATCGCCGAGCACGCGGAGGATCTCGGTATCGACGCCGGCCGGATCATCGTCGCCGGTGCCAGCGCGGGCGGTGGCCTCGCGGCCGGGGTCGCGCTGCTGGCCCGCGACCTCGGGGGCCCGGCGATCGCCGGGCAGATACTGATCTGCCCCATGCTCGACCATCGCAACACCAGCGTCTCCAGCCGCCAGTACGCCGGCGGTCCCGGCGTCTGGACCCGCGAGATGAACGAGTTCGCCTGGCGTGCCCTCCTCGGCGGCCTCGACGGCCACGGCGGCCTCGACGGCCATGGGGACCCCGGGGGCCTCAGCGGTGCGGACGTGCCCCCGTACGCCTCCCCCGCGCGGGCCGACGACCTCTCGGGCCTGCCGGCCGCCTACATCGACACCGGCTCGGCCGAGGTCTTCCGCGACGAGGACACCGACTACGCCTGCCGCATCTGGGCGGCCGGCGGCCAGGCCGAACTCCACGTCTGGGCGGGCGGATTCCACGGATTCGACGCCCTCTTCCCCCAGGCGCTCCTCTCGGTCACGGCCCGCAGGACCCGTACCGACTGGCTCGCCCGGACACTGCGAGAGCGCGCCGTATGACCTCGGCGCCGGCGCGAAGGCCGCGCGGCCGAAAACATGTGCCACAGGTGACGAACTCCCAGCAAGCAATGGCCAATTCAAGCCGTTGTCTTGTCACATCCCTGACAACCTGTGCCTCGGATGTCACTCTGCTGTCGAACGTTCACCCTTCGTTCACACCCTCACACCCCCCACTCACACATCCCCCGTACCCCCACGTCTCACGCGCCTCCGAGGTTTCCGGCACCTTTGTGTGCACCTCGTGCCGCGCTTCTTCCCGCTCCACCCCGTTCAGGGCCGGCCGTACCCCGTCGGCCCGCTCACCGCCGGTGTCCACCAGACGCCGGCCGTCGCAGGAGGAGAAGACATTGTCCGGGCCCCATCGCTTCACCCACCGGCGCAGACGCGCCGCGGCTCTCGCCCTCACCACCGCGAGTTCGCTGCTCGTCCTCGGCGTCCAGGGCGCACCCGTGTCCGCCGCACCCGCCGACCCCGGTTCCGGCCCCTCGAAGATCGTCGCCACACCGCGCGCCGCGGCCGCCCAGCCCGCCCTGTCACCCGCCGCGCGCACCGCGCTGCTCAAGAGCGCCACCGCCGAGTCCGGTGACACGGCGAAGCAACTGGGCCTCGGCTCCCGCGAGAAGCTCGTCGTCAAGGATGTCGTCAAGGACGCCGACGGCACGACCCACACCCGGTACGAGCGCACGTACGCGGGCCTGCCGGTCCTCGGCGGCGACCTGGTGCTGCACGTGAAGAAGGGCCGGACCACCACCTCCAAGGCGACTCGCGCCACCATCACGGTGCCGACGACCACGCCGAAGATCTCCGCGACCGGCGCCGCCGACAAGGCACTGGCCGTCGGCAAGGCGGCCGATGTGAAGAAGTCCGCGATCGAGGGCAAGCCCCGCCTCGTGGTGTGGGCCGCCGGGTCCGCCAAGCCGGTCCTGGCCTGGGAGAGCGTCGTCGAAGGGGTCCAGGACGACGGCACGCCCAGCGAGCTGCACGTCGTCACCGACGCGAAGACCGGGAAGGTCGCCGCCGAGTTCGAGGGCGTGCACACGGGAGCGGGTCACGGCCAGTACAACGGCGACGTGTCCGTCGGCAGCACGCTCTCCGGTTCGTCGTACCAGCTCGTCGACGGCGACCGCGCCGGGCAGCGTACGTACGACCTGAATCAGGGTACGTCCGGCACGGGCACACTCTTCACGGATGACAACGATGTCTGGGGTGACGGCACTCCGGGCAACCGGCAGACCGCCGGCGTGGACGTCGCCTTCGGCGCGGCGGCGACCTGGGACTACTACAAGAACGTCCACAACCGCAACGGCATCCGCAACGACGGGGTGGCCGCCTACAGCCGCGCCCACTACGGCAACAACTACGTCAACGCCTTCTGGCAGGACTCCTGCTTCTGCATGACGTACGGGGACGGCTCGGGCAACTCGGCGCCGCTGACGTCGCTCGACGTGGCGGCCCACGAGATGAGCCACGGCGTCACCGCCGCGACCGCCAACCTGACGTACTCCGGTGAGTCGGGCGGCCTCAACGAGGCGACCTCGGACATCTTCGCCGCGGCCGTCGAGTTCAACGCCGGTCTGGAGGCGGACGTCCCCGACTACCTGGTCGGCGAGAAGATCGACATCAACGGCGACGGCACGCCGCTGCGCTACATGGACAAGCCCTCCAAGGACGGCGCGTCCCGCGACTACTGGGACGCCTCGCTGGGCGGCATCGACGTCCACTACTCCTCCGGGCCCGCGAACCACTTCTTCTACCTGCTGTCCGAGGGCAGCGGAGCGAAGACCGTCAACGGCGTCGACTACGACAGCCCGACCGTCGACGGTGTGGCGGTGGCCGGCATCGGCATCGAGAACGCGGCCGACATCTGGTACCGCGCGCTGTCGACGTACATGACCTCGTCGACCAACTACGCGGGTGCCAGGACCGCGACGCTGCAGGCCGCGACCGATCTCTTCGGGGCGTACAGCGACACCTACCTCGCCGTGGCCGCCGCCTGGGCGGGCATCAACGTCGGCGACCGCATCGCGCTCGGGACCAACCTCTCCCCGATCGGCGACCAGCTCTCCGGCGTCGGCCAGGACGTGTCCCTGCAGATCGAGGCCTACACCACCAACTCGGACTCGCCCCTGACCTACGAGGTCACCGGCCTGCCCGACGGGCTGACCGCGAGTGACAGCGGACTGATCTCCGGAGTCCCGACCGCCATCGGCACCAGCGAGGTGACCGTGACGGTCACCGACGGCACGGGCTCGACCGCCTCCGACACCTTCGAGTGGCGCGTGGCGAACATCTACGGCAACTCCACCCGTGTCGACATCCCCGACAACGGTGCCGCGGTCGAGTCGCCCATCACCATCTCGGGCCGCCCGGGCAACGCCTCGGCGACGACCGAGGTGTACGTCAAGATCGTCCACACCTACCGGGGCGACCTGACGGTCGATCTGGTGGGCCCGAACGGAACCGTGTACTCGCTGCTGAACCGCAGCGGCGGCTCGGCGGACAACGTGGACCAGACCTTCACGGTGAACGCCTCGGCGCAGCCCGTCGACGGCACGTGGACGTTGCGGGTGCGTGACGTGGCGGCGATCGACGTGGGTTACATCCAGCAGTGGCGCATCACTCCGTGACGCCCCTCGGCGCCGCCTGACCTCCAGTCGGCCTGACAGCCCGCCCGCCCGGACCGTGCCATGGTCCGGGCGGGCGGTGCCGTGTGTGCGGGCCACCGACCGCTACCGAACCGCCCCGAGCCGTTCGGGTGCGGTCGTGTAGGGAAGGTCGTCGAGCGGGAGGTCGGTGAGGAAGCGCAGGATCAGGTCGGCGTACTCGGCTTCCCGTTCCAGGTGCACCATGTGGTCGGCGTCGCGGACCAGGAGGAAAATCGAATCGGCGATGGCGGCTGCCACGGCACGGTTCTCGTCCGGTGTGCTGACGTCGTCGTGCTCGCCGGTGAACACCAGCGCGCGCACCGCGTCGATGCGCTCGGCCGGAAGCGGGTCCGCGGCGAGCAGGCGTCGGTGGCAGACGGCGTGGCGGCGGGCCGCGGCCGGGGTGATGCGGGCGAACTGCCGGTGCAGCATCCGGGCCACGGTGGCCGCCTGGGAGACCTGGTCCCGCAGAGCGGTGTTCAGCAGCGTGGCGACGGCGCGGCCCGCGATCTCGTGCGAGCCGGAGTCCGAGAGGGTCCCGTCGACGTCGTCCGCGAGGGCGGCACGCGCACTCCACACCTGCTCGCAGTCGGACACCAGGCGCGGGTTCATCCGGTGCGTGGCCCCCGCCAGGACGAGCCGTGCGACCCGCGCCGGCCGGCTCAGCGCGGCACGGTAGGCGATCGGCGCGCCGTACGAGGCGCCCAGGAGGTTGACCCGGTCGAACCCGAGCCGGTCGGTGACCAGCAGGGCGGCCTCGGCGAGCGCGTCGAAGCCCTGTTCGGCGGGCAGGTCGTCGGCCGTTCCGACGCCGGGCAGGTCGACGAAGACCAGCGGCATCCGCGCGCTGAGCCTGCGCTCCAGCCGGGGCCACGCGTACATGTCCTGGAGGGCGCCGCCGAGCAGGAGCAGGGGCTCGGTGACCGGGGGCCGGTCCGAGGTGACGACGCGGCAGGTGTAGCGCAGGCCACGCCATTCCAGGGGTACGAGCTCCTCCCTGGTCTTCTCGGGCGCGGTCCACTCGGGCGCGTTCCACACGGCGGGGACGGTCGGCATCACGCGTTCCCGGCGGCTCGGCTCGCGATGAGGTCGGCCAGGGCGTTGACGGTGGGGGCGCACGCCAGTTCGTCCTCGGTGAGGAACAGGCCCATGCGGTCCTCCAGTTGCATGGACAGCACGGTCACCGCCATGGAGTCGATGCCGGCGTCGGCCAGGGTCGCGTCGGCGGTGATGGGCGCGGAGGGCAGTCCCGCCTGCGCCGTGAGGATGCCTTTGAGTTCTTCCAGCACGTGCTTCGCTTCCTTACGTTCCTACGGTCCCGGGCTGATGGATCTCTACAGCTCCGCGGTGATGCCGGGTGGCCAGACGAGGCTGGTGGCGGCCCAGGCGAGCCCGCTGCCGAAAGCGACAACGAGCACGCGGTGTCCAGGTTTCAGTTGGCCCTCGTCCGCGGCGTGGGCGAGCAGCAGCGGGACGGAGGCCGCCGCGGTGTTGCCGACCTGGGCGATGTTCGAGGGCGTGCGCTCGGGCGGGATGCCGAGGGCGTCGGCCACGGAGGCGGCGATGCGCCCGTTGGCCTGGTGGACGATCAGCCGGTCGACCTCGTCGAGCGTCCATCCGGCGGCCTGTGCCGCGTCCCGGGCGGCCTGGCTCATCCGGCGCACCGCGTGCCGGAAGACCTCGTTTCCGCGCATGTGAACGAAGAAGTCGCCCGCGGGCGCGGTGTCCCGCCGGTCACGCTCGCGGGCTCCGCCGGCCGGGATGACGATGGCGTCGGCGAGTGAACCGTCGCTTCCCCAGGCGAAGGCTCCGAGGCTGCCGTCCTGTCCCGCGAGCCCGGCCTCCAGGACCATGGCTCCCGCGCCGTCGCCGAAGAGCGGGGCCGTCGCACGGTCGTCCGAGTCGATGATGGCCGACATCGTCTCCGCGCCCACGACGAGGACCCGGCGGGCGCTGCCCGCGCTGATGAGGCCGGCGGCGACGGCGGACGCGTACACGAATCCCGCGCAGCCCGCGGTGACGTCGAAGGCGATCGTGTCGCGCAGGCCGAGCCGGTGGGCGACCGCGGGCGCGGTGGCGGGGCAGTGGTGGTCCGGGGTGGTCGTGGCCAGGACGAGGGCGTCGACGTCCGTGACACCGGCGGACCGCATCGCCCGCCGCGAGGCTTCCACGGCCAGGTCCCCCGTGGAGACCTCCGGGTCCGCGCGGCGGCGTTCCTGGATGCCGATTCTCTCCCGGATCCACGCGTCGCTGCTGTCCAGCCGGGAGCACAGCTCGTCGTTGGTCACGCGGCGGGGTGGCAGATGGGAGCCCACACCCGTCACCACCGCGGCCGGCCCCTGCGGTTCAAGGAGTCCCGCACTCGAAACGTTCATTTACTAAGCGTACTTGAGTGGAGGCGGAGCGTTATCGATGGGTCCGGCCGCTCCTGGGGCGAGAGGGGGCCGAGAGCCGGGAGGGGCGCGTCGGCGTGGTCCGCGCAAGGGAGTTCGAACCATCATGAACAGGTTCATATAGGCTGCGTGCGCCGCCCTTTGTAGCCTTGTCCTTCCCCAGGAGAGTCTCCCAGTGACCGTAGTGACCGCTCAAACCGAACCGGCCGTTCCGCCCGTCGACCAGGTGCCCGGCCAGGCCGCCGCGGAAACCGGGGAGTTCTGGGTCGAGCCCGCGTCGTCCGACGGCACGGCTCCGGCGGACGACGCGCAGGCGGAGGCCGCTCAGGACGACACGCGTACGGAGGCGGCTCAGGACGACGCTCCTGCAGCGGCTGCTCAGGACGACGCGCACGCCGACGGCACGGCGGAGGACGTGCCCGCCGAGGTCGCGCGGGACGCCCAGGACTTCGGGGCGTATGTACGGGCCGGCGGCTGGGCGTTCGCGTTGAAGGTGGCGCGCAGTGTGCGGCCCGGCGGCGAGACGCCGGGAGAAACGCGGAAGGTCTCCGCGAAGGCCTTCGCCGAGCTGGCCGGGTGCTCGCCCGAGCGGGTCATGCGCTACTACAAGGCGTGGGACAAGGCGGCCGACGACGGTCTCGTCCCGTACTTCGAGGCCCTGGCGCCGGGGCAGGACGTGGAGTTGCCCGACTCCGACGTGTGGCACTCGTACTACGCCTCCCGTTCCAGCGCCTCCTCCGAGCGCGGCACGGCGATCACCGCCGCGGCCGAGGCCGAGGGCATCCGGCCGACGAAGGCCCTGGAGGTCGCCGAGAACCCCACCGCGCTGCGGGCGGCGATCCTCGCCGACCCCTCCACTGCGAAGGCGGCCCGGGCGGCGCTCCTCGACCGGCTGCAGGAGGACCCGTCGCTGCAGACGGAGTGGGCCCGGGACATCGCGCGCACCGACGACCTGAAGAAGGCGGTCGCCTCCGAGACGCAGGCGGCCAGCCGTATCGGCTATGTCCGCGACATCGTGGAGAACGGCCAGGTCAAGACGCCGGCCGGGCAGACGATCGACGCCCCCGCGGAGCTGCGCGCCGAGGCCGAACGCCACCTCTCGCTCATCGACGAGCTGGACGAGAACGAGGACACCACCGAGTGGGCCTCCGAGGCGTTCGAGTCGATGAAGGACATCGTCGCCCAGACCGTCCAGGCCGACCCCGAACTCCGCCTGCAGGAGCGGCGTACGAAGTTCTACAGCAGCCTGCAGAAGGCGACGAAGGTCTTCGAGGAGCTGACCTTCGACGACGTCGACGACCTCGACACCATCTACGAGGACGACATGCTGCAGCGCCTTGAGGAGCTCCAGGAGGCGATCAGCAGCTGCATCACCACCCTGCGCAAGGCGGCGCCGGGCAAGTGAGCGTTCCGTCCCGACGGGGCGGGACCCTGTCGGCCGGCCGTCGTTCCCGGCCGGCTGTCGTTCCTCGAACGGCCGTCACTCCTCGAACGGCGCGGCGAGCAGGAGATCCTCCACCGTGGGCACCGGGAATTCCGGGAGGTGACGGCGGCCGACTTCGGCGAAGGGGTGCATGAGGACCGACATGGGCTTGGTGCGGCACAGGGAGAGAATGGTGTCGAGCGCGTCCTGTTTGAATCCCTCCCGGGGGAAAGCCGCGAGTATCTCCTCAAGGGCGTCGGGCGGAATGCGCCGCAGGTCGTTTCCAGAGAAGTCCACTGCCGATCCCATGGCGACCATCGCGATCTCCGGCCTCTTCCGCGTGGCGATACCGGTGTTGGTGTGCAGGGCGATCGCATCCCAGACGACGGCTACGCGTTCGGCCGGCATCCGCTGCTCCCGCAGGAACCGCTGCGCGGCGTCGGCGCCGTCCACCTCGAAGCGTTCGGCCGGCGTCCGGTACGCCTCGACCAGCCCGAGGTCGTGCAGGGCCGCGGCGACGAACGCGAGTTCGCTGTCGTAGCGGACGTCGCGCCGGTCGCACAGCAGGGAGCCGAAGAGGTACGTCCTCATGACGTGGTTGAACAGCGTCCCGGAGGACACCTCGCGTACGAACCGCGCTGTCCTGCGGGCCAGTTCGCTGGTGGGGATGCGTACGCCGGCCACCGTCCCGGGCAGGGCGTCCGCCGCGGCGGCGGGGGCGGCGGTCACCGCGGTGGCGAACGCGGCAGCCGCGCCGATCGCGGCGACACCGGCACCCCGTCCGAGTGCGGTGCGCCGGGTGATTCCTTTGCCCCCGTTGTTCGCGTCGAAATCACTCATACCGAGATCGCTCGTACCGAAATCGCTCGTACCGAATTCGCTCGTGCCGAAATTGTTCTGGTCGAGATTGTTCTGGTCGGACATACGGACAGCCTTCTCGTCGGCGGTTGATGTCACGAGCCTATGGACGGCACTTGAGGGCAACCAGCGGCGAAAATGCCGATCAGCTCCGGATTCTCGCCAGAGCGGTGGTCAACCGGCCTGGTCCGCGGCCGGAATCCGGCCGAAGATGTCTTCCAGGGTGTTCCGCATCCCCAGGCGGAAGATCTCGGCCTGGTGTTCACCGAGGAAAGCGGTGTGCCTGAACACCTCCAGGACGACCAGACCATGCATATGTCCCCACGCGCTCATGACCAGAGCGGTCAGCGGAGACGGCAGAGCGCCCTCCCCCATCGGCGGTATCTGTTCCATGTACGCCACGAGCGCGGGCGAGAAGCCGGAGTCGTCGACCGCGGCCAGTTGGGCCGGGGTGAAGCCGCCGAACATCTCACGCTCGAAGATCGCACCCATCCGGCGCACCGCCCGGGTGGTGGTGCCCTCCACGGGAGCCTCGTAGTACCGCAACGGCGTTCCGTACAGGAGCTGGTACCGCTCGGGATGGTCGACGGCCCACTGGCGATAGCCCTCGGCCGCGATCACCACCCGTTCCAGGGGCGAGTCCTCGCGCGTGGCGTCCAGGGCGGCCTGCACGGCGTCGCCCAGGGCTACGTACGCCTTGGTGATGAGGGCCGTGACCAGCTCGTCCCGGCTCGGGAAGTAGTGGTAGAGCGCCTGCACGGTCATGCCGAGGCTCCGGGCGACGGCGCGCAGCGACAGGGCCGCAGGACCGCTCTCGGTGATCTGGCGCTCGGCCGCGTCCAGGATCTCCTGGGTCGCGGCCGCTCGGCGCCGCTCACGCAGGGAGGGCAGGGCTGCCGTGTGTTCGTCGACGGGCATGCATCGACGGTACGGCGTCAACTCCGGCCGCGCGGGCGGAAATTGAAAACCGAGCGGAAATTCTGACACTGTCAGGTGCGCCGTACGCTGCCCAGCCCCTCAGCCGCTCAGCCGGCCGATCGCTCAGCCGCGCAGTTCCGCGTTGAGCCGTGCGGCCTGGCGCGTGAGGTGGTCCCGTTCGGGGAGGCTGGGCGCCGACCGGGCGGCTTCGGCGTAGAGCCGTGCCGCGGTCGCCACGTCGCCGTCGCGCTCGTGCAGGTAGGCCGCGACGGCCGTGTGGCGGGGCAGCGAGGGGTCGAGGTGCGCCAGTGCGGTCAGGCCGGCGCGCGGGCCGTCGGCCTCGCCCACCGCGACGGCCCGGTTGAGGCGGGCCACCGGGTTGCCGGTCAGGCGTACCAGTTCGTCGTACCACTCGACGATCTGCACCCAGTCGGTCTCCGCGGCACACCGGGCGTCGGCGTGCAGTGCGGCGACGGCGGCCTGCGCCTGGAACTCGCCCAGCCGGTCGCGGGCCAGGGCCGTCTGGAGGATGCCGACGCCCTCCGCGATCAGCCGGGTGTCCCACAGACCGCGGTCCTGCTCGGCGAGGGGTACGAGCCTGCCGCCGGCGCCGGTCCGTGCCGGGCGCCGCGCGTGGTGGAGCAGCATGAGCGCCAGCAGACCCGCGACCTCCTCGTGGTCGGTCCCGGCCGCGAGGTGGCGGGTGAGCCGGATCGCCTCGGCGGCCAGGTCGACGTCGCCGGAGTAGCCCTCGTTGAAGACCAGGTAGAGCACGCGCAGGACCGTGGCGACGTCACCGGGCCGGTTGAGGCGGACGTCCGAGACGGTCCGCTTGGCCCGGCTGATCCGCTGGGCCATGGTGGCCTCCGGCACGAGGTAGGCCTGTGCGATCTGCCGTGTCGTCAGGCCGCCGACGGCGCGCAGCGTGAGGGCGACGGCCGAGGCGGGTGTCAGGGCCGGGTGCGCGCACAGGAAGTACAGCTGGAGCGTGTCGTCGGCCGCCTCGCCCGGTCCGGGTACGGGTTCGCGGTCGACGCGTACCTCCCGGTGCCGCCGGGAGGTGTCGGCGCGGACGGCGTCGAGGAACTTGCGCCAGGCGGCCGTGACCAGCCAGGCCTTGGGGTCCCGCGGCGGATCGTGCGGCCATGCGCGCACCGCTTCGACCAGGGCGTCCTGCACGGCGTCCTCGGCCGCCGCGAAGTCGGCTCCGCGACGGACGAGGACGGCGAGGACGGCGGGCGTGAGCGTCCGCAGCAGGGACTCGTCCACCGGTGTCAGTCCGTGATGGTCACGCACGGGGACAGGAAGGGCCGCACTTCCAGCCACTCCTGCACCGGCTTCCCGCCCGCGCCGGGGGCCGCGGACAGCTCGCCGGCCACGTCGAGCGCCCGCTCGTAGGTGTCGACGTCGATCACCATCCAGCCGGCGATCAGGTCCTTGGTCTCCGCGAACGGGCCGTCGGTGACCGGCGGCCGTCCCTCGCCGTCGTGGCGCACGAACGTGCCCTCCGAGGACAGCACCTGGCTGTCGACGAACTCGCCGTTCTCTTCGAGTCGCGCCGCGAAGTCGCTCATGTACCGCATGTGGGCCGCGACCTCCTCCGGGGTCCACCGGTCCATCGGCACGTCGTTGGCCGGGGTCGGCCCGCCCCGGTAGTGCTTGAGCAGCAAGTACTTGGCCATCGTGTTCTCCCTGGTGCGGTACGGCCCCTTGCGGCCGTGTTCACTGCGGGGACGGAGCCGGGCGCCGGTTCTCGACACTCCCCCGGGAAATCTTCCCCCGGGAGCGCGCCGGGACGTCCCTTGTCGCCGTCGTCGGCCGACGTCGTGGTGGGACGATGGGGACATGACCGACTCAGCTACGCGGATCAACGCCCTCATCATCGACGCGGCCGACCCCGAACGGCTCGCCTCGTTCTGGTCCGAAGTGCTGGGCAGGCCGGTGGTGGGCCGCACGGGCCCCTATGTGTGGCTGCGCCGGGAGATGGGGCTCGGCATGGGATTCCAGCGGGCCTCCGCGCCCAGGACGGGCAAGAACCGTATGCACTTCGACGTCACCGCGCCCGACCCGGCCGTGGAGCAGCGGCGCATCGAGACGCTGGGCGGTCGCAGGCTCGACGAGTACGCCGATGGCGGATTCCTGGTGATGGCGGACCCCGAGGGCAACGAGTTCTGCGTGCTGCCCGACGGGCCCTTCGAGCTCGACGACGAGGGCCGCGCACACTATCTCGGCTGACCTGCGACGCTCCCCCGTGCGGCGGAACCGTACCGCCGCCGGCGCCACCCCATCTCTGCGGCGGACGCGACCGCCCGGGTGAAACTCGGCCGTTCCCCACAGGCCGCTGCGTCGCTTTCCTCAGGAGGGGTACCCAGCCTCCGCGGATCTCAGGCGACCCGTCCACGGGACGGACAGAGTCGGCTCCGCGCTTCCCCCCTCAGAGAACGGAACGCTGTGAGCGCCACGAAGAAGAACCCTGTGAAAGCCGCCACCGGCAAGGTGGCCGAGAAGGTTCAGGAGGCTGTCCACCCCGGCAACGAGATCCCCGGAGCGCCGGGGCCGGTGCCCCCGCCGCTCGACGAGCCGACCGAGCCCGCCGAACCGCTGCCGCCCAAGCCGGACCAGCGCGGCCCGGACACCTACAGCCCCACCGGGCAGGAGACGGGCGTCCCGCAGGAGAAGGTGGCGCAGGGCGGTGAGTACCTGACCACCGCGCAGGGCGCGCGGCTGTACGAGACCGACCACTCGCTGAAGGCCGGGCCGCGCGGACCGGTGCTGCTGCAGGACCACCACCTGCGGGAGAAGATCACCCACTTCGACCACGAGCGCATCCCGGAGCGGGTGGTGCACGCCCGTGGCGCCGCGGCGCACGGCATCTTCCAGGGGTACGGCACCGCCGGGCAGATCACCAAGGCCGCGTTCCTCGGCAAGGACGTGGAGACCCCCGTCTTCGTGCGCTTCTCCACCGTGCTGGGTTCGCGCGGCTCCGCCGACACCGTGCGCGACACCCGGGGCTTCGCCACGAAGTTCTACACCGACGAGGGTGTCTTCGACCTGGTCGGCAACAACATTCCGGTGTTCTTCATCCAGGACGCGATCAAGTTCCCCGACGTGATCCACGCGGGCAAGCCGCACCCGGACCGGGAGATCCCGCAGGCGCAGAGCGCCCATGACACGTTCTGGGACTTCGTCACCCTGCACACGGAGGCCACCCACCACACGCTGTGGAACATGTCCGACCGCGGCATCCCGCGCTCGTACCGGATGATGGAGGGGTTCGGCGTCCACACCTTCCGGTTCGTGAACGCCGAGGGCGCGACGACGCTGGTCAAGTTCCACTGGAAGCCGAAGCTCGGTGTGCACTCGCTGGTCTGGGAAGAGGCGCAGATCACCGCGGGTGTGGACCCCGACTTCCACCGCCGCGACCTCGCCGACGCGATCGAGGCCGGCGCGTATCCGCAGTGGGAGCTCGGCGTCCAGACCTTCCCCGACACCGACGACCAGCTGTTCGAGGGCATCGACCTGCTGGACCCGACCAAGATCGTGCCGGAGGAGCTGGCCCCGGTGCAGCCGATCGGCCTGCTCACTCTGAACGCGAACCCGTCGAACTACTTCGCCGAGACCGAGCAGGTCGCCTTCCACCTCGGCCACCTCGTGCCGGGTATCGACGTCACCAACGACCCGCTGTTCCAGGGCCGGCTGTTCTCCTACCTCGACACGCAGATCAGCCGGCTCGGCGGCCCCAACTTCGCCCAGCTGCCGATCAACCGCACGCACGCCCCGGTCAACGACATGCTGCGCGACGGCATGCACCAGACCGCCGTGCACCGGGGTGCGGCCCCCTACCGCCCGAACTCCCTCGACGGCGGCTGCCCCTTCCTGGCCGGCGAGGACACCGGCGCGTACATCGAGGTCCCCGAGCCGGTGCACGCGGACCGCAAGGTGCGTGACGCGGCGGCCTCCTTCGACGACCACTACAGCCAGCCGCGGCTGTTCTGGCTGAGCATGACGCCCACCGAGCGGGAGCACATCGTCGCCGCCTACACCTTCGAGCTCAGCAAGTGCTGGGAGACGTCGATCAAGGAACGGGCCCTGCGGGTCCTGGCCAACATCGACCCCGAGCTGTGCGGTGAGGTCGCGACCGGACTGGGTCTGCCCGCGCCCGAGCCCACCGTGAAGCTGGCCGAGCCCGACCCCAGTCCCGCGCTGTCCCAGCTGGGCGCCACCTGGCCGCTGGACGGCCGGATCGTCGGCATCGTCGCCTCCGGCGACCAGGATCTGGACGGTGTGCGGTCCATCCGCCAGGCGACCCTGGACGCGGGGATGGTGCCTTTGGTCATCGCTCCGGCCGGTGGTGTCCTGGACGCCGACGGCGACCCCGTCACCGTGCAGCGCACCTTCGCCAACGCCCGCTCCACCGAGTTCGACGCCATCCTGCTGGCGGGTGCGCCCACGCCGGGCGCCGACGCGTACGGGGCCCGCGACGCCAAGGTCGACGACGTGGCGGTGGCTTCGGGCATCGACCCCCGGCTGCTGCTCATGCTGGCCGAGGCGTTCCGGCACGGCAAGGCACTCGGTGCCTGGTCCGACGGGGCGGACGCGCTGGAGGCGGCCGGTATCGCGCTAGACGCCGCCGGTGTGGTGACCACGGACTCGGCCGACGCGGCGCTGGAGCGCGTCACCGAACTGCTGGCCGCTCACCGTGCCTGGGACCGTTTCACCCAGCCCGTCTGATCCCCGACGCGGTCCGCCCCGTGCTCCCTGCCTGCTTGGGCGGGGAGCACGGGGCGGATGTCGTACGGACGGCTTTCGGGCCGACGGCTGTGCTGACCGGCGGTGGGGCCGGCGCGGTTCAGGAGCCGACCAGGGCCTTGTCGACAGCGGCCACGAACGCGTCGAGGTCCTTCGGCGTGCGCGAGGTGACGAGGGTGTAGCCGTTCGCGCCGTCGCTCACGACCTCCTCGTCCACCCATTCCTTGGCGCCCGCGTTGCGGACATCGGTGCGCAGGGAGGGGTAGGACGTCAGCGTCTTGCCGTTCAGGACGTCGGCCTCCACCAGCGCCCAGGGGCCGTGGCAGATCGCGGCGATCGGCCGGCCCGAGGAGGCGAACGCCTTCACGGTCTCCAGGGCCTTGCTCTCCAGACGGAGCTGGTCGGCGTTGATGGTGCCGCCGGGGAGCAGCAGCAGCTGGTACGCGCCGGGGTCGAGCGCGTCGAACGTCGTGGTGGGCTCGACGGTCTCACCGGGGTCCTTGTCGCCCACCAGCGTCTGGACGGGGTCCGAGCTGACGGCTGCGACGGTGACGTCCGCCCCGTTCTCCCGGAGCCGGCGGACCGGCACCAGCAGCTCGTCCTGCTCAACTCCGTAGTTGGTGACGAGCACCAGGACGCGGTGGCCGTTGAGCGGCTTGTCAGACATCTGAGTGAGCCTTTCTCTCGTTCCGAAGGTGCTGTGGGTGCGTGCCGGCGTGCGGCGTGTCCGTCAGTGCTTGGAGGCCTGCTGGGCGGCGTCCGTCTCCGAGTCGGCGTCGGCCGTGGTGAGGGAGCCGCCCGCGGTCTCCAGGTGTGCCCGGACGAACCACTGGAACTGCTCCAGGTCACGCAGCTGCTCGATCAGCAGGTCCTCGGTGGCGGGGTCGATGTCGCCCGCCGTCTCGACCGCGGCGCGCACGTCCTGGAGCAGACCGGTGTACACGACGTCGAGCGCGCCGAGGTGGGCGATCGCGTCGGCCCGCTCCACGCTGTAGTCCTTCCAGGTGCGCTCCTCGACCAGCGTGCCGGGAGTGCCGTGGGCGACGCCCCCGAGGGCCGCGAGGCGTTCGGCGACATCGTCGGCCATGTCACGTACGCGGTCGACCTGGGGGTCGAGCATCTCGTGTACGGCGATGAAGTGCGGGCCCACCACGTTCCAGTGGACATGCTTGAGCGTGAGGTGCAGATCGTTGAGGGCGTGCAGACGCAGCTGCAGCAGGTCGATGAGCGTGGAGGCGTTCTCCACCGTGAGGCCCGGGACGGTGTAGCGGGGGGTGGCCTGGGAAGCCATGTCGGTATCTCCTGTCTCGTACAGCGTGTGCGGCTCGTGCCGTGTGTTCAGCCCGTGCGGGCCGTGCGGCGTGCACATCTCGTGCAGCTCACAGGTTGCGCACGGGTACCTCTCGTACTGATTTGCCCCCTCCCGGTACCCCTGGTGTGGGAACGCAATCCACCTCGGCCCCATCCGGCCCGGTCGGGATGCCGGGCGGCGCCGGGGTTGGGCACAGGGAGGCGAGGAGGTCGGCGAGGCCGCCGGGGGCCCTCCCGCGCAGGCGGGCGGCCGTGCGCACGGGGTGCCGGTCGGTGCGGGCGACGCGGTGGCCCGTCGCGGTCAGCCGGGCCGCGAGGTCGCGGTCCTCGCCGGTGGTCAGCGGGGCGAAGCCCCCCACCCGCAGATAGGCCGCCGCGGACACGCCGAGGTTCGCTCCGTGCACGTGCGGGTGCTCCCACGCTCCTCCCGCGCCTGCGCCCGCCCCCGCCCCGTGGGACCGGCGGGTGCGGAAGTAGGCGGCGTCGTGCCGTGCCCTCAGGAGTGCGTCGGCCGTGATGGTGGGGGCGAGGCGAATGGTGCCCAGGACCGCGTCGTGGCCCTCCGCCGCCCTGGCGACCTGGTGGGTGAGCCAGGCCGCGGGCACCGTGGTGTCGGCGTCCGTCATGGCCAGCCAGGCGTGCCGTCCGTCGTCGGCCAGCAGTTCCAGTGCGCGCTCCACGCCGGCCGCCCGCGCGAGTCCGACATTGCGGCCGCGGGTCTCCACGACATGCGCTCCCCCGCGTGCGGCCAGTACCGCTGTGGCGTCCGTGCAGGCGTCCGCCACCACCACGATCACCACGGGCAGCGGCGCCACCTGAGCGGCGGCCACCCGCAGACTGCGCAGACAGGCGGCGATACGGCGTTCCTCGTTGTGCGCGGGAACGACGACGGCCACGGCGGAGGTCGTCGCCCGAGGCCTGGTACGAGACCTCACGCCAGACCTTCCGCGCGGGCCGGCGAGAGCGCCGGTCCCGGGCCCCGGCCGCGCTCGTGCACGGAGAGGGTGAAGTCGGGATCGTCGTAGCGCGCCAGCCGTCGCAGGCCGCTCAGGGTGTCGAGGTGCTCGGCGATGTCGCGGCCCGTGCAGGTGTGTTCGGCGACCGGGTGGTTCCAGTGAACGGTGACCAGGTGCCCGCCCTCCCTCAGGCTCTCCACGCTCTGCCGGACGAGCCGGGTACGGGTGCCGGTGTCGAAGTAGTAGAGGAGTTCCGACAGCACGACGAGGTCGAACGACTCCTCGGGCCACTCCTCGGGCACCGTCATCCGTCGGGCCGTGACCTGGTCCAGGCGCTCGGTGCGCCGGGCGGTGGACTCGACGGCCGAGGCGACGCGGTCGGTGGCGAGCAGCCGGTCGCAGCGGGGGGCGAGGAGTTCGGTCAGCACGCCCACCGAACAGCCCGGTTCGAAGGCCCGCGGGTAGCGGGGGCGGGGCAGTGCCGCCACGGTCAGGGTGTACTTGCGGCGGTCGTACCAGCGCTCGCCGAGGTGCCAGGGGTCGGCGGCCCGGGCGTACTGGTCGTCGAAGTAGCGCGCGGGGGTGTTCGCGGGCGTCTCGTCGGGGGTGGCGGCGGGGGTGTTCACCGGATCACCGTCTCGAAGGCGCGGGTGTGGTGGGCGATCTCCGCCACCGGCAGGACCGGCGCGATGCCCGTGCCCCGCGGTTCCAGCTGGCTGGTGAAACGGGCCAGGGCCGCCTTCTTACGGTCGATCACCGGCTCGGGAAGAGGCAGGACGGCGGCCCGGTGCCACGGCACGCGGCGGTCGTGGGGGCGGGCCCAGTGCCACATCCACACCGGGTAGGACCACACCGGCGTGGAGGTGTCGTGGCCCGCGCGCCGGGCGGCGCGACCGGCGGCCTCGTGGTCGCTGTGCAGATCGCCCTCCCAGGGCGCCACGCACAGGGCCGCGCCGACGGCGTCCAGGAGCCCGCCGATCACCGCGCGGGCTTCCTCCTCGTGCTGGGGCTCGTCGAGGGCGGTGTCGGGCAGCCCCGCGTGCACGGGGGCGGGCAGCTCGCCCAGGTCGCGCAGCGCCGCGGTCAGCTCATCCCGGCGCCGGGCGGCCAGCCGCGCCCGCGCGGACGGCGTACCGGGGCCGTGCGAGGCCTCCCCGTCGCTCAGGCACACGGTGTGGACGGCCGCGCCCGCCTGGAGGAGGGCGGCGATCGTGCCGCCGAATCCCAGGACCTCGTCGTCGGGGTGGGCGGCCACCACGACGACGGGTCCCGCGGGGAGGGCCAGGCGCGGCAACCGCTCCGCCAGGCGGGCCTCCCGCCATAGGGCCTCCTCGGTGCCCTGCGCGTCGATGGCAGCGGCGGCGGCCTGCCGGGGGTCGGCGGCCTTGGACGCACTCATCGAGCCGCCTCCGCGGCCTCGGTCGCGGGGGTTTCGGAAGCGGCGGGGGTGGCGGGATCCGTCGCGGGCGCCGCACCCGTAGCGGACCTCGTACCCACAGGAGGCGTCGCGTCTCTGCCGGGTGGGAAGTCCGTCGTGGCCAGGCGGCCGAGTTCCGCCAGGTTCGACTCGGCGTGGTGCTGGCGTACGTAGACCGTCAGGTCCGCCACCGCGCGGGCGTGCCGTTCGTCGCGGCACAGCGGCCCGGCGCCGGTGGCACGCCCGACGTGCTCCAGAACCTCCGTGCACACCTTTTCGGCCAGGGCCCGCACCCGCAGACTGCGCACCCGCGCTTCCTCGCGTACGTCGAAGGGGTCGGCGTCGATGTCGTCGCCCGCCTGCCGCAGCACGGCGTCGGCGGTGTGCAGCAGCATGTCGACCGCGCCGAGGTGGGCGGCGGCATGGCTGTTGAGCTGTCCCGCCGCCGCCCGCCCGTACAGCGGCGCCGCGACCGCGTGCGCCCCGCCGAGCCAGCAGGCCGCCACCCCGATTCCTCCGTGCTGGAAACCGGGGCGCAGCACATAGCCGTCCACCCCGCCGACGGCTCGCGCCGGCACGTCGGTGAACGACATGTCCAGGCTGTCGCTGCCCGCCATGCCGATCGCCGGCCAGGTCCCTTCCACGGCCTGGGCGCCCGGGTGGTCCAGGGCGACGGCGAACAGGCGGTAGCCGTCGTCGGCGTCCGCGGTCACCAGGGCGTGGGTGCAGCTGCGGGCGCCCGAGCAGTAGGGCTTGACCCCGCTGATCCGCCACCCCTGGTCGCCGCGGGTGGCGTGCACGCCGGGGCCGGGCGGGCGCGCGGCCCACACTCCCCACCGTTCCCCTTCGAGGGGCAGGGTGTCGTCCAGTTCGTGCAGGATCGCCGCCGCGTCCAGGTGTCCTTCCGCGAGCCGCGCCAGGGACAGGTCCCGGCGCCCCAGGGCGCTCAGGACGGCGAAACGATGCGCCGTCGACCGGCCCGGCAGAGGTACGCCGGAGGCCTCGCGCTCGACGAAGTCGGCGAACAGGTCGGCCGTCCGCCGCTCCGGGGAGCGCGCTGGGTCGGTCATTTCGGGGGGCGTGGCGTTCACGCGGGCCTCCTGCACACATCGTCCGGCTGAAACGCTTCGTCCCGATTGCCCAGCCCATCTGCCGACAAACGGCCAGAAGACGACTCGACATCGCACACAGACGGCCTGTAGAGCCCAGCATCGGGCAGCACCCGCACCCCTGCCACTTCGCACGGTCCGCAGCGTTCCCCCGGGGCGCGGCGGGATCCCCCGGGAGCCCCGGGAACCACCCACTTCTAGACGACCGGTCTAATCATGCGCTACTGTTGCCGACATGCCAGCCACCGCACGCACCACCGACACCCGTCGGAGCATCCTCGACGCCGCCCAGCGCATCATGGGCCGCAAGGGCTACTCCGCGGTCGGCATCAATGAGGTGCTCTCGGAGGCAGGCGTACCGAAGGGCTCCTTCTACCACTACTTCAGCTCGAAGGACGCTTTCGGAGAGGCCCTGCTACGGCGCTACTTCGAGGAGTACGTCGCCGACATGGACCGCGTCTTCGCGCGGCCCGGCCAGTCGGCCGGCGAGCGGCTCACGGCCTACTGGCAGCAGTGGCGGCAGACGCAGAGCCTCGACGACTGCCAGGGCAAATGCCTCGCGGTCAAGCTCGGCGCCGAGGTGTCCGACCTGTCGGAGCCGATGCGGCTGGCCCTCAAGGAAGGCACTGACGCGGTCGTCGACCGTCTGGAGCGGACGATCACCCAAGGCCTTGAGGACGGGTCGGTCGCCCTGGACGGCGATCCCCGCACCACGGCACAGGTCCTCTACGACATGTGGCTCGGCGCCAGCGTCATGGCGAAGATCCACCGCAGCCCCGCGCCGCTCGACACCACGACGGCGATGACCCGGCAACTGCTACATCTGTAGTCCCGGCATCTCGATCCCCGACAACCCCCGACGATCCCCGACGTCCCTCAGGCCCCGTCCCCGACTCCGGCCCGGCCCCGGTCGCCGACACTCCGGCCCGCCTCACCCACCAACGTTCCCGTCCGGCCGGAAGCTAGAGTTCACCCCGACCACTTCTAGACGACCGGTCTATTCAGCGAATCACCCGATCAAGGAGCAGACAGACATGAAGGTTCTCGTCGTCCTCACCTCGCACGACACACTCGGCGACACCGGTCGCAAGACCGGCTTCTGGCTGGAGGAGCTGGCCGCGCCCTACTACCGCTTCCGGGAGGCCGGCTGGGAGATCGTGCTGGCCTCCCCCGAGGGCGGCCGTCCGCCGCTGGACCCGAAGAGCAACGAGCCCGACTTCCAGACCGACCTGACCCGCCGGTTCGAGTCCGACGCGGAGGCGACCGCCGCACTGGCGGACACCGTACGCCTGGACTCGGTCGCGGCCGAGGACTTCGACACGGTCTTCTACCCCGGCGGCCACGGCCCGCTGTGGGACCTGGCCGAGGACACGCACTCCGCTCGGCTGATCGAGGCGACCCTGCGCGCGGGCAAGCCCCTCGCCCTGGTCTGCCACGCTCCCGGCGTCCTGCGCCACACGGTCAACGAGGACGGTACGCCGCTGGTGCGGGGGAAGAAGGTCACCGGGTTCACCAACTCCGAGGAGGAGGGCGTCGGCCTCACCAAGATCGTCCCCTTCCTCGTCGAGGACGAACTGAAGGGCCTCGGCGGCGTCTACTCCAAGGGCGACGACTGGGCGCCGTACGTGGTGCGGGACGGTCTGCTGATCACCGGGCAGAACCCCGCCTCCTCCGGTCCGGCGGCCGACGCGCTCGTCGAGCTGGTGATGAAGGCCGGCGCGTAGGCGGTTGTTCGCGGTCCCGCCCGGCCGGCGTCCGCCTGTCTGTCAGGTGACAGGCGGGCACCGGACCGGGTGGAGTCGCGGGAGCGTCGGCGCCGTGGTCAGCGCCTGATCTCCTTGATCTTCAGCATGCGCGTGATGACCTTGTCGAGCTCGTCGTCCTCGAAGACCTTCTTCCAGTCGTCGCGCACGATGGACTCACGGCCGTAGTCCATGGCGATCAGACAGGCGTCCGAGAACGGGTTGGAGCCCTTGAGGGTGTTGGCCAGGGCGACCTGGGTGTGGCCCAGGAGCATCGCGCGGGCCGCCTTCTCCGGGACGCCGACGGTGTGGACCGTTTCGTGCAGCGCCTCGGTGAGGAGGGCGCCGACCATGCAGGCGATCGTCTCGACGAGGGTCGGCTCCAGGACGGCGAGCTGCTTGACGGTGACCCAGTGGACGTCGACCACGGGCGCGTACATCACGCGGATAACCGAGTCGGCCAGCTCCTGCTTGGCCTCGTCGCCGCCCTCGTACGCGGCGACGACCTCCTGCGGGGCGGCGATGCCGCCGAAGGTGTCCTGCCACTCCTCCTTCGTGGTGCGCTCCAGGAACACCGACGGGTGGCAGGGGTGGGCACACGCGTAGTGGATGTCCTCGCGTTCGAACAGCAGGCCGGCGTACGCGGCGGCCGGGTCGAGGGTCAGCACGACCGTGCCCGGCCTCATCAGCGGGACGAGTTCCTCGGAGACCTGGCCGAGGACGACGTCCGGGACGGCGAGGATGACCACGTCGGCCTCGGCGACGGCGTCGGCGGACTCGGTCAAATCACGGCCGAGGTCGCGGATCAGCTCCTGGCCCTTGGGCGAGGCCTCGCTGAAGAGCACCCGGAAGTCGCTTTCGACGAGGTTGTCGGAGACTCGCTGGCCCATCTTGCCGGCGGCCCCGATGACGGCGACGGTCCTGACGTCGACCTGGGTCTGGATCTCGGTGGCCATTACTCGCTCCTCAGAAGGGTGGTGATGCTGTGCTGTGTCCACTGGTCTTCGAGCCGGGCGGTGGCGTCGAAGCCCTCGTCCTGCCACGGGAGCCAGTGCTCCACGATCTGGTTGACGCCGTCCGCCTCCGGCCGGGCGGCCCGTACGGCGGCAATCATCGCGTCGTAGTCCAGGAGTCCTTCTCCCAGGGGGCAGCCGGCGTAGGTGAAGCCGACCCAGCCGTCCCTGCGGGTGAAGGCGAAGTCCTTGACGTGGATGTTCACCACGTGCGGCGCGGTGGCGGCCACGACGTCCGCCGGGCGTTCCAGGCGCGCGACGCTGTTGCCCGGGTCGAGGACGACTCCGAGCCGCTCGCTGTCGACCCCGCGTACGACAGCCAGCAGGTCGTCCGTCGCCACCTGCTCGTAGGTCTCCAGGCCGAGGGTCACCCCGGCGTCCTCGTAGAGAGGTACCGCCTCCTTGAGGAGGGTGACCGCCTCGGTGGTGTCCGGCCGGTGGTCCGCCGTGTTGAGCATGGAGCGGACCAGGGTGACGCCCAACTGCCGTGCCATGTCCAGGTACTTGAACAGGCGGGCGGGGCGGACGCCGCGGGTGCCGAGTTCCAGGCGCAGCCCCAGGTCGTCCGCCGTGGCGCGTACGTCGGCCAGTTGGGCGGAGTCGTACGACTCGATCGGCGCGTAGTCGCAGATCTGGAAGACCTGGCCGCCCAGTGCGGCGGTGTCGCGCAGCATCTCGGCGAGCGTCATCGGCCGGGGTGCCCGGTCGGAGAAGCGCCAGAAGTACGCGTACGTGCTGATTCCGTAGGCCATCACGCCACCGCCGCGTCGGCCGGGGCGCGGATCTCGTCGAGGATCGCGCGGACGTTGTCCGGGTCGTGGGCGAAGCGGCCGAGGAAGAGGCCGTCCGCCGCTCCCGCCAGGCGGGTGAGCAGGCCGGGGCCCGCGCTGCCGCCGTAGATGACCTGTGAACCGGCGTGCCGGGTGCGGGTGTTGAGCCAGTCCCGCAGTGCGGTGCAGACGGTCGCGATGTGTTCGGCCGAGGCCGGTTCCGGTGCGCCGATGGCCCACTGGGGCTCGTACGCGAGGACGACCGTGCCGTCCAGGCCGTGCAGGAGGCGGGCGGCCTCGGCGACCGTGCGTTCGGCCGCCTCCTGGGGTGTCCCCCGGTCGCGTTCGCCGACGCACAGCACGGGGGTGAGGCCGTTGCGCAGGGCGGCGGCCGTCTTGGCGGCGACCACCGTGTCACCCTCGCCGTACAGGCGGCGGCGTTCGGCGTGACCGACCTCGGCGTAGCGGCAGCCGATCTCCTTGAGGAGGGGGCCGCCGACCTCGCCGGTGTACGGGCCGGTGTCCTCGGTGGCGATGTCCTGGGCGCCGAGCGCGATGCCGTAGGGCGCGAGGATTCCGGTGGCCGGGATCAGGGTCGGGAAGGCGGGCAGGACGAAGAGGCGGGCCTCGCCGGAGGTCACGGCGGGGTGCTCGGCGGCCAACTTGGCTGTCTTCCGGGCCCAGTTGAGGGTCTGGTGGTGGCCGAAGTACATCTTCAGGCTCACTCCCAGCAGCAGGGGCCGGTGTACCGGGGCGGACATCAGGCCGCCGCCCCGGTGTCGGAGGCCTCGGCGGCGTCCTCGTAGTCGCACATGAGCTGGACCTTCGCCGCGGACGCGGACGTCTCGTCGAAGCGGTAGGTGAGCCACTCGGCGGCGAGTCGGCGGGCGAGTTCGAGGCCGACGACGCGCTGGCCGAAGGTCAGGATCTGCGCGTTGTTGGACAGGACGGCCCGCTCGACGGAGAAGGAGTCGTGGGCGGTGACGGCGCGGATGCCCTTGACCTTGTTGGCCGCGATGGCCACGCCCAGGCCGGTGCCGCACACCAGGAGGGCGCGGTCGGCCTCGCCGCGGGCGACCATCTCGGCGGCGGCGATGGCGACCTTGGGGTAGGCGGTGTGGCCGTCGGCGTCGACGCCGACATCGGTGACCTCGGCGACCAGCGAACTGCCCAGCAGATCCTGCTTGAGGACTTCCTTGTACTGGTGGCCTGCGTCGTCGGATCCGACGACGATACGGAGCTTGTCGGTCATGGCGGCTGATCCTCAGTGCTGGTCGAGCGGGTGGTCGGGCAGGACGCCGTGTACGGCGCGGGTGATGAGGGCGAGCGAGTGCGCGCCCGCGTCGGGGGTGCCGAGGGACTTCTCGGCGTGCGGCCGGGCGCGGCCCTTGCGGGGCAGCAGGTCCGCGGTGTCGGCTGCCGCCTTCTCGGCGGTGACGGCGGCGCGCTGCCAGGCCTCGCTGAGCGGCAGGCCTGCGCCCGCGGCTTCGGCGAGGGTGTCGGCGAACGGCACGAGGACGTCGACCATGGTCTTGTCGCCGACCTCGGCGCCGCCCAGGCGGCGTACGGCGTCGGAGGCGTCCGAGACTCCCCGGGCGACCGCCTCGGCGGTCGGGGTGTCCTGGTCGCCGAGGCGCGTACCGAGGGAGCGCAGGATGGTGCCCCACAGTGCGCCGGAGGTGCCGCCCGCCTTGTCGGCCCAGGCGTCTCCGGCGTGGACGAGGACGGTTCCGGCGCCGGCGCCCAGGTCGTGGGCACGAACCGCCGCTTCCAGAGCGGCCGTTGTGCCGCGCCGCATACCGATGCCGTGGTCGCCGTCGCCAGCCACCGCGTCGATGCGGCCGAGTTCGTCGGCGTGGGTGTCGACTATGCCCGCCACGGCGTTCAGGGCCGCCAGGACGTGGGCGGCCGAGCCGCGGGACGCCTCGGTGGCGTCCGGGACACGGGTGTCGTCGACGTCCTCGACGTACGCCGCCGCCTCGGCCGCCGGGTCCTGTGCGACCGGGGCGCCCTTGCGGTAGGCGGGGGTGTCGGCCGGGGCGCGCCACAGCTCCTCGAGGCGGTCGTCGAGCCAGGTCAGGGTGAGGGAGACGCCGGCCATGTCGAAGCTGGTGACGAGTTCGCCGACCTCCGGGTCGACGATGTCCACACCCGCGGCGCCGAGGAGGGCGGCGACCTTGCGGTAGACGACGAACAGTTCCTCGTACTTGACCGAGCCCAGGCCGTTGAGTATCACGGCGGCGCGCTGTCCGGCGGGCGCGTCGACGCCGTCGGGGAGTTCCTTGAGGAGGGCGGTGACCATGAGCCGTGCAGCCTCGTCGGCGGTCGGCAGGGACTCCTCGCCGATGCCGGGCTCCCCGTGGATGCCGAGGCCGACGGCCATCCGGGCCTCGGGGACGGTGAACAGGGGGTGGTCGGCGCCGGGCAGGGTGCAGCCGGAGAAGGCGATGCCGAAGGAGCGGGTGCGGGCGTTGGCGTGTGCGGCCACCCGCAGCACCTCGGCCAGCGGCAGGCCTTCCTCGGCCGCGGCGGCTGCCGCCTTGAAGACGGGCAGGTCGCCCGCGATGCCGCGGCGCTGGGCGGACTCCTCCGGCGCGGCGGAGGAGATGTCGTCGGTGACGGCGAAGGTACGGGCCTCGATGCCGTCGCCCGCCAGGCGTTCGGCGGCCTGGCCGAAGTGGAGGACGTCGCCCGCGTAGTTGCCGTACATGAGCAGGACGCCCGCGCCGCCGTCGGCGGACCGTGCCACGGAGCGGATCTGCTGTGCCGAGGGCGAGGCGAAGACGTTGCCGACGGCGGCGCCGTGCGCGAGGCCCCGGCCGACCAGTCCGGAGAAGGCCGGGTAGTGGCCCGATCCGCCGCCGACGACGACGGCGACCTGCCCGGCGGGGGTCCCGGCGGCGCGTACGACGCCTCCGGTGACGGGTCGCACCCAGCCGCGATGGGCGGCGGCGAAGCCTTCGAGGGCCTCGTCGGCGAAGGCCGCGGGGTCGTTGAAGAGCCGGGTCATCGGAGGGCCTCCAGGGGCTTGTTCTCTGCTGCGGGGGCCGGTTCCGCGGTGCCGCCGCGGGCGGCGAGCCAGATCATCAGGACGGCGGACAGGAGCATGAAGAAGCCGACCAGGTAGAGCGGCACGTAGTAGTCACCGGTCCAGTCCTTGAGCCAGCCGGTGATGTAGCTGGAGGCGAATCCGGCGACGTTGCCCGCGGTGTTGATCAGGGCGATGCCGGCGGCTGCCGCGGCTCCGGTCAGGAAGCGGGAAGGTACGGACCAGAAGACGGGCAGGGCCGCGAAGATGGCACACGCGGTCACGGTGATCACCGCGACCGTGGCGGCCGGGGAGCCCATGTAGAGGGCGAGCGGGATGGAGACACCGCCGACCACGGCGGGTCCGGCCACGTGCCAGACGCGGGTGCCGTGCTGGGTGGCGTGGCGCGTCCAGAAGAACAGGACGACCGCGGCGGGCAGGTACGGGATCGCGGTGATCCAGGCCTTGTCCATCACGCTGAACGTGGTGTCGTACTGCTCCTGAAAGCCGTCGATGATCGTCGGCAGGAAGAAGGCGAGGGCGTACAGGCCGTAGACGAAACCGAAGTAGACCATCGCAAGGACCCAGACACGGCCGTTGGTGAAGGCCTTCTTCAGGTCGCCCTTGGCGTGCTTGTCGTCGTGGCCCGTCTTGCGCGCGTTCTCCGCGGCGAGTTCGTCGGTCAGCCAGTCGCGTTCGGCCGGGGTGAGCCACTTCGCGTCGGCGGGCTTGTCGATGAGGTAGAACCAGGCGACGACGCCCAGGAGGATGGCGGGCACCGACACGAAGAGGAACATCACGCGCCAGCCCTCAAGGCCGAACAGGCCGTGGTGGCCGATGAGCCAGCCCGCCAGCGGGGCGCCGAGGACGGTGGTCAGCGGCTGGGCCAGGTAGAAGAGCCCGAGGATCTTGGTGCGGTGCCGTGAGGGCACCCACTGGCTGAGGAAGAGGATCGCTCCGGGGAAGAAGCCCGCTTCCGCCACACCGAGCAGGAACCGCAGGGTGTAGAGCTGGCCCGTGCTGTCCACCCAGGTGAACAGGAGGGAGACGATGCCCCAGGTGACCATGATCCGGGCCAGCCAGCGGCGGGCACCGAAGCGGTGCAGGGCCATGTTGCTGGGGACCTCGAGGACGATGTAACCGAGGAAGAAGATCCCGGACGCGAAGCCGAACTGGGCGGCGGTGAGCGCCAGGTCCTGGCCCATGCCGTTCGGCTCGGCGAATGAGACGGCTGTGCGGTCCAGGTAGTTCACGAAGAACATCAGTGCCACGAACGGCACGAGGCGGACTGAGACCTTCTTGATGGCAGTTCTCTCGACTGCCGCGGATGGCGCGTCGGCGACCATGGCGACTCCTCGGCTCGCCCGGACAGCTCCGTCCGGGGTGGGTCGGGCCGGACGGCTCGCCGCAGGGGCGGTCGACCGGAACGGTTTCACGCTATGCCGACTCCTCAAATTGGTCACCAATTTACCAATGTGAGGACGGTCTCACATTCGACCCTCTCGCAACTCTTGACAAATCCGTCGTTCGGCACGGCCCGGAGGGCGGAACAACCGGCTGGTCAGCCCGCTGGGCGGCCCATCTGGTTGACTGGTGACCGTGACCAGTCAGCCCGACGACCAGACCTCCGGGGCCGCCCCCGACCTCGCCCAACTCCTGCGCCCCGTGGTGCGCGAGTCCTCCGTCAGCGAGGTCGCCAAGCGGCTCCTCGACCACCTGTCGGCGGGCGACATCAAGCCCGGCACGCGCCTTCCCGCCGAGCGTCAGCTCGCCGAGGCGCTGGGGGTCGCCCGCTCCAGCGTCCGCGGGGCGCTGTCCGCGCTGGACGTGCTCGGCATCATCGAGATCCGGCCGGGCTCGGGCTCGTACGTGCGCGAGGGCACGTCGGAGTTCCTGCCCCGGGCGATCAACTGGGGGTTGATGCTGGGGCAGCGGCGTACGCAGGATCTGGTGGAGGTGCGCACGTATCTGGAGGCGGTCTCGGCGCGGCTGGCCGCGGAGCGGGCCACGGACGAGGATCTGGAGCGGCTGGAGGAGCACCTTCAGCACATGCGGGCGGCCGGGGATGACGCCAAGGCCTTCATCGACGCCGACATCGACTTCCACCTGGAGCTGGCCCGCATCGCGCGCAACAGCGTGCTGAGCGACATCCTGCACAGCATCCGGGCGCTGCTGCAGGTGTGGATGGAACGGGTCAGCGACATCGAGGGCACGGTGAGCGGGACGTTGTGCGAGCACGACGCGGTGCTGGTGGCGTTGCGGGCGCGGGATCCCGAGGGGGCGGACCGGGCGATGGCGGACCACATGGCAATGGCCAGCCACCGCCTCCGGGAGTCCGTGAACGGCCACACCCCGTAGCCGACGCGTCCTGCTCTTCAGGGGCGCGGGGAACTGCGCGAACGCTCACCACAGCCCCGGATGCGGAATCCGGCCGACCACCACTCCCGTCCTTCAGGGGCGCGGGGAACTGCGCGAACGCTCACCACAGCCCCGGGCACGGAATCCGGCCGACCAGCACCTCTGTCCCTCTCGAAGTGCGCGCCCGTTCACGGGTGCACTCGGCGTTCTTCGGCGACCGCCACCGCCCCCGCCCCCGCCCGCGTATCGACACCGATCGCTGCGAACAGTTCCTCCGGCCGCTCGGCCTTCAGCAGATACCCCGTCGCCCCGGCCTCGATCGCCCGTGTGATGTCCGCGTCGGTGTCGTACGTGGTCAGGACCAGGACGTGCAGCGGAGCATCCGCCCCGCCGGTCAGCCGTCAGGAGCAGTCCCCGAACCTGAAGGACATCCCGGGCACGCTGTTCCTCGCGGGCGGCGCCCCGGTCACCGCGAAGGGCGCGCCGGTCGCGGGCGTCGGCGTGGCGGGCGCACCCTCGGGCGACCTCGACGAGAAGTACGCCCGGGCGGGTGCGGCGGCCCTGAACAAGTAGGTCACTGGCTGCCGTGTGCTCTCAACTCCGCAGCCACGCCGCCGTGTCGGAGGGGAGTCGGCCGTCGGCGTCCAAGGGGCCGCTGGAGAGAAGCAGCTCCGTGTGGTCCGGCAGGACGGCCGGGTCGTCGGCGAGGTTCACCACGCAGATCAGGTCCGGGGAGCGGCCGAAGGTGAGGACGCCGTCGGGGCAGGGCAGCCAGCGCAGGGGGCCGTCACCGAGGGCCGGGTCGGCGCGGCGCAGTGCCAGCGCGGCGCGGTAGAGGCTGAGCATGGAACCGGGATCGTCGGCCTCGCGGTCGGCGGCGTACGCGGACCAGCCCTCGGGCTGAGGCAGCCAGGGTTCGACCGCCGAGCCGAAACCGGCGTACGGGGCGTCGGCCGTCCAGGGCAGCGGGACCCGGCAGCCGTCGCGGCCCGGGTCGGTGCCGCCGGAACGGAAGTGCATCGGGTCCTGGATGCGGTCCCGGGGGATGTCCGCCTCGGGCAGGCCCAGTTCCTCGCCCTGGTAGAGGTAGACGGAGCCGGGGAGGGCGAGGGTGAGCAGGGCGGCGGCGCGTGCCCTGCGGGTGCCGAGCCGCAGGTCGGTCGGCGTGCCGTAGGTCTTGGCCGCGAAGTCGAAGCCGGTGTCCTGGCGCCCGTAGCGGGTGACCGTGCGGGTGACGTCGTGGTTGCACAGCACCCAGGTGGCCGGGGCGCCGACGGGGGCGTGCTCGGCGAGGGTGTCGTCGATGGCCGCGCGCAGCCTGGCCGCGTCCCAGGGGCAGGACAGGAAGCTGAAGTTGAACGCGGTGTGCAGTTCGTCGGGGCGGAGGTAGCGGGCGAAGCGTTCGGAGTCCGGCAGCCACACCTCACCGACGAAGACACCCCCGTACTCGTCGGCGATGCGCCGCCAGGAGCGGTAGATCTCGTGCAGGTCGTCCCGGTCGATGTACGGGTGGGGGTCGCGGCCCTCCACGAACTCGGGCAGGTCGGGGTCCTTGGCGGGCAGTGCGGCGGAGTCGATGCGCACACCCGCCACTCCGCGCTCGAACCAGAACCGCAGTACCTCCTCGTGCTCCTCCCGCACGGTGGGGTGCGCCCAGTTGAGGTCGGGCTGCTGCGGGGTGAACAGGTGCAGGTACCACTCCCCGTCCTCGACCCGGGTCCAGGTCTGGCCGGAGAACTGCGACGGCCAGTCGTTGGGCGGGAGTTCGCCGTGTTCACCGCGGCCCGGGCGGAAGTGGAAGAGCTTGCGCTCGGGACTCCCGGGTCCGGCGGCGAGTGCGGCCCGGAACCAGGCGTGCTGGTCTGAGACATGGTTGGGCACGATGTCCACGATGGTGCGGATGCCCAGCGCGCGGGCCTCGGCGATCAGCCGCTCGGCCTCGGCCAGGTCGCCGAAGGCGGGGTCGATGACCCGGTAGTCGGCGACGTCGTAGCCGCCGTCGGCGAGCGGGGACAGGTACCAGGGGGTGAACCAGATCGCGTCGACGCCCAGTTCGGCGAGGTAGGGCAATCTCGACCGGACGCCCGCGAGGTCCCCGGTGCCGTCACCGTCGCCGTCGGCGAAGCTGCGCGGATACACCTGGTAGATGGCGGCACCGCGCCACCAGTCGTCGGTGTGTCCGGGGGTCGTTGCGGGCTGAGGGGCTGCCACGTGTCGGTCCTTTCGGGGCAGGGGTGGTTCTCCGCCGCCGTCCCGGACAGCGAGGCGTCGGGAACGGGGCGGCGGCGGAGGATCGGTGGGGGCGCCTGCGTGAGGTTCGTTCGCAGCGGGAGGGTGGTGCTCGGTCAGCCCTTGAGGCCGCCGGCCGTCAGCCCGCTCATGATGTTGCGCTGGAAGATGAGGAAGAGGATGAGCGTGGGCAGGGACGCGATGGTCAGGGAGGCGATCAGGACGTTCTCGGGGACGCTGGTCGCCAGGGAGTAGATGCCCACGGCCAGGGTCTGTTTCGAAGGGTCGGGCAGGACCAGCATCGGCCAGAGGAAGTCCTTCCAGACTCCGACGACGGCGAAGATGGACACCACACCGAGGATGGGCCGGGAGACCGGCAGGACGATGGACCA
Source organism: Streptomyces ortus (assembly GCF_026341275.1). Taxonomy (NCBI): domain Bacteria; kingdom Bacillati; phylum Actinomycetota; class Actinomycetes; order Kitasatosporales; family Streptomycetaceae; genus Streptomyces; species Streptomyces ortus. The sequence continues at coordinate 8,074,480 of NZ_JAIFZO010000002.1, read as the reverse complement.
CAGGACACGCAGGGGTCCCGCGCCGTCCATCGAGGCCGCGTCGAGGAGTTCCTTGGGGATCGAGTCGAAGAAGCGCTTGAGCAGGAAGATGTTGAAGGCGTTGGTGACCGACGGGAGCCAGATCGCCCAGGGCGAGTTGAGCAGGTTGCGCTGCACGAGGGGCACGTCGAGCGCGGTGAGGTACTGCGGTACGACGAGGACGGTCGCCGGGATCATCAGGGTGGCGAGCATCAGACCGAGGATCATCTTGCCGAGGACGGGCCGCAGTCTGGACAGGGAGTAGGCGGCGGCGACGTCGAGCACCAGCTGGAAGGCGAGCGCGCCGAACGCGTAGTAGAGGGTGTTGAGGAGGAGTTTGGCCAGGTCCATCACCTCCCAGGCCCGCTTGTAGTTCTCCGGGTGGACGGATCCCGGCACCCAGGTGGGCGGGGTCTGGACCGCTTCCTGGGTGGTCTTGAGCCCGCTGGACACCATCCAGTACAGCGGGCCGAGGAAGGCCAGGGTGAACAGCACGACGACGAGCGCGAAGCACACCCAGTACAGGGCCTTGCCGCGCGGGCGGGCCAGCTGGGCGGGCGAGATGAGCGTGCGAGTGGACATGTGCGTGTCTCCCCCTAGTCCTGGTCGGCGCGGTTGAGTTTGGTGTAGACGGCCGAGAAGCCGGCCAGCAGGACGAGCAGGACCAGGCCGAGCGCCGCCGCGGCGCCGTAGTTGTTGAAGTTGAAGGCGTACTGGTAGATCAGGTACACGACGGTGGTGGTGGAGCCTTCGGGCCCGGCGCCGCCGGTGAGCAGGAACGGCTCGATGAAGACCTGCATGGTGGCGATGATCTGCATGAGGAGCATCAGCAGCAGGATGAGCCGGGTCTGCGGGACGGTGACGTGCCAGACCTTTCGGAACAGTCCCGCGCCGTCGAGCTCGGCGGCCTCGTACAGCTCGCCGGGTACGCCCTGGAGCGCGGCCAGGTAGATGAGCGTCGCGCCGCCCATGTTCATCCAGGTCGAGGCGACGACCACGGAGAGCATCGCGGTGTCCGGGTCCTGGAGCCACTGCTGGGCGGGGACGCCGAAGACGCCGAGTATCTCGTTGAACATGCCGTACCCGGGGTCGTACAGGTACTTGAAGAGCAGGACCGACGCGGTCGGCGGGAGCATCACCGGCAGGTAGACGAGCAGCCTCAAGTAGCCCTGGCCGTGCCGGAACTCGTTGATGATCAGGGCGGTGACGAACGGGACGACGAAGCCGAGGAGCAGGGCCAGCACGGTGAACCACAGGGTGTTGCGCCAGGCCTGGCCGAAGGCCGGGTCGTTCCAGACGGTGACGAAGTTGTCCCAGCCCACCCAGCTGACGTCGCCGTCCTCGGTCTTCTGGAAGGCGAGGAGGAACTCCCGGACGATCGGATACCAGGAGAAGAAGGCGAAGCACAGCACCGCTCCGATGAGGAAGCCGTGGGCGGTGAGGTTGCGGCGCAGGGTCTTGCCGAACCCGCCGTCCGGGAGGTGCGGCGCACCGGCGCGGGGCTTGCGGGGCCGGCGGTCCTTGACCGCCGGGTCCTTGGTGAGGGTGGGGGCCGACATGCTCGCTCCTTGACGTGCTGCGGCGGCGCGCGGGCGGGCCGGGCGGTGGTCCCACCCGCCCGGCCTCCGCGCGGTCACTGGGTTGCGAGGACCTGGTTGACCTGGGACTCGGCGGTGGACAGGAGCTTGTCGATGTCGGCGTCCTTGTTGGTGAGGATGCCCGACATAACGTTGTCGAGGACCTTGTAGATCTCCTGGGCCTTGGGCGGTTCGGCCTTGCCCGGGACGGGGTTGTCGGTGAACGCCTTGAAGTTCTCCACCGGCATGGTGGCGAACTCCTTGCGGGCCGCGTCGTCCTTGGTCTTGGAGCCGTTCAGCCACAGGTTGGGCTGCGGGAGCCCCACGGGCAGGTCGTCCGCCTTGGAGCGCTTCCAGTCGTACTGGCCCTTGCCGACCGTGGTGAACTTGAAGTTCAGCCAGGCGACGGCGGCCTTGACCTTGTCGGCCGAGATGCCCTGCTTGATCATGTAGTTGTTGCCGCCGGCGAGGGTGTTCTCACCGCCCGGTATGGGTCCCATGCCGAAGTTCGCGTACTTGGCGCCGAGTTGCTGGACCATGTAGGTGACGTCGTCGGGCGCGGCGAGGAACATGCCCAGCTTGTCGGTGGCGATCTGCTTCTGGAGGTCGCCCCACTTCAGCAGCTGGGTCTTGCCCATGGAGTCGTCGTCCCAGCGCATGGCGTGCAGGTTCTCCGCGACCTGCTTGCCGGTCCCGTCGTTGAAAGCGGCCTTCTTGCCGCTCGCGTCGACGACGTCGCCGCCGAGGCTGTACATCTGCGCGGTGAAGTGCCAGCCGCCGGTGTTGGCCGCGCTGTACTCGCCGAAGCCGGCGACACCGCCGCCGAGATCCGCGATCTTCTTGGCCGCGCTGCGGACCTCGTCCCAGGTCTTCGGCGGGGCGTCCGGGTCGAGGCCGGCTTCCTTGAAGAGCTTGCGGTTGATGAGCAGGCCCATGCGGTAGTTGCTGGTGGGCAGGCCGTAGAGCTTGCCGTCCTTCTTCAGCGAGCCGAGGACGTCGGGGTCGATGTCCTTCAGCAGCGGGACGCTCTTGTCGTTGACGTAGGCGGTGATGTCCTGGGCGCCGTCGTTGTCGAGGACCTGGGGCAGGTCGGTGAAGTAGGTGTAGAACACGTCGGGCTGGGACTTCGCCTTGAGCATCGCGGTGAAGCGCGGCGGCTCCAGACACTGCCCCGGCGTGGAACGGCCCTCGATGGTGACGTTCGGGTACTTTTTGTTGAACTCCTTGACGTCCTCGTTCCACTGCCTGAGCTCGGCCGCCTTCGCCGCGGGGGGCATGCAGTCGATGGAGATGGACACCTTCGTCTTCGGGTCCAGCGGTGCGGCGGGGTCGGCCTTGGCGCCGTTGCCGGAGCCGTTGTCGCCGTCGTCGCCGCTGCTGCTCGTACCGCAGGCGGCGAGTGCCGTCAGCGTGAGCGCGGACGCGAGGGTGACCGCGCCGACGCGACGGGTGCGGCGGAACCGAGCTCTTCTCATGGGTGGTCCCCTTCGGGCATGAACGTGGAAGGCGCCCTCATCGCCGGTGCGATGTGGGGCGCCGCACACTCAACCACCGCGAACAGATGACCGCAATATCCCGCGCAGCTTTTGTAAATGATTGACAGCACGACGCATACGAGTGATCCCGGAGAGGTGCGTGCGCGCAAGCAGAAGCGCGGCGGGCCGGAGGGCCTCGCCGCGCTTCCGTGCCGGGGGACGGTACGGGGACCGCTACCGGGGAGCCTGCGTCGTCGAGCCGCGGACCACCAGTTCCGGCTCGAACAGCAGCTCGCCGGGCTGGACCTCGGCGCCCTGGATCTGGGCGCACAACAGGTCCACGGCGGCCCGCCCCATGGCCTCGACGGGCTGGCGGACGGTGGTCAGCGGGGGTTCGGTGCAGTTCATGAAGGCCGAGTCGTCGTAGCCGACGACCGAGACCTGCTCGGGCACCGCGAGGCCCCGCCTGCGGGCGGCCCGGATGGCGCCGAGCGCGAGCGGGTCACTGGCGCAGACGACACCCGTGACGCCGCGGTCGAGCAGGCGGGTGGTGGCCGCCTGGCCGCCCTCCAGGGAGAACATCGAGCGCTCCACGTACGCGTCGGGCAGGGAGCCGCCGGCCGCCTCCGCGGCGGTCCTGGCAGCGGCGAGCTTGCGCCGGGAGGGGATGTGGTCGCTCGGGCCGAGGACCACGCCGATGCGCTCGTGCCCCAGCAGCGTGAGGTGGCGCCACGCCTGCTCGACCGCCACGGCGTCGTCGCAGGAGACACACGGGAAGTCGAGGCCCTCGATCGGGGCGTTGATGAGCACCACCGGGATACGCCGTTCGGCGAGCTGCCGGTAGTGGTCGTGCGGCGCGTCCGCCTGGGCGAACAGGCCGCCACCCGCGAACACCACGCCGGACACGTGCTGCTGGAGCAGCAGTTCCACGTAGTCCGCCTCGGAGACGCCGCCCTTGGTCTGGGTGCACAGCACCGGGGTGAGCCCCTGCTGGGCCAGCGCGCCGCCGATGACCTCGGCGAACAGGGGGAAGATCGGGTTCTGCAGTTCGGGCAGGACCAGGCCGACCAGACGCGCCCGCTCGCCGCGCAGTTGGGTGGGACGCTCGTAGCCGAGGACGTCCAGCGCGGTGAGCACGGACTGCCGGGTGCTGTCCGACACTCCGGGCTTGCCGTTGAGGACCCGGCTGACCGTGGCCTCGCTGACTCCAACCTTCTTGGCTACCTGAGCAAGTCGTCGCGTCATGAGCGCAAGGCTAGCGCAAGCCGCGCAAACGGCTTGCGCCAACCTCGGAGCCTCCTTCCGGCCCGTCTCAGGAGTTGATTCTCAGGGGTTGGTTCTCAGGCTTGGTTCTCAGGCTTGTTCCTCAGGGGTTGATGTTGATCTTGAAGGTGGAGGTGGTGTTGCGGACGTCCACGGCGTTGCCGCCGAACCTCAGGCCGTTGAAGGTGACCTCGCCGACCGCCGGACCCTGACCCGGCTCCGGCAGCTCGTTGGCCCACAGCCCGAACCCGGACTTCGCGTCGTAGGCGTCCCCGCACTTCCGGGCCCCCGTCACCGAGATGTCGGTGAGGATCGTGTCCTTGATCGGGTTGATGGGCCGCCCGCCGGCGTCGTACTGGGTCTGGAACATGATCCCGCTGTAGGTCGGGTCCACGATGTCCACGTCGTTGACGCGGATGCCCTGGAAGACCTTGGAGGCGGAGAACAGCCAGATGCCGGGGAAGGTCTGGCTGCCCCAGAAGTGGCCGCCGGAGCGGACCACCGAGACGTTCTCCACGGTCGTCGGTCCGGTGCCGAACCCGTTCATCGGATAGCCGAAGTCCAGCGAGCTGATCGTGATGCCCGAGTAGACCAGGGTGTCGGCGATGTGGATGTTGCGGAAGGTGTTGTCGTAGCCGCCGTAGACGGCGATGCCCGCGGCCCGCCAGGTGAGGATCGAGGTCAGGTTCTCGTAGAGGTTGTCCTTCATGTCGGCGCCGCCCGCGTCGATCGCGGAGAACAGCGCGAAGCTGTCGTCGCCGGAGGCCCGGGACTCGTTGTTGACCACGTGGTTGTCCGTCGACCCGTTGGTCATGTTGATCGCGTCGGCGAACGTGTTGCGGATCCGTGCGTTGCTGATCGTCACCCGGTCGGTGTTGGCTCCCCAGTAGAGGCACACCATGTGCTCGGTCCAGGTGTTGTCGATGACCATGTCCGACACGTTCGCGAAGTCGAACACCTTGCCCGGCCCGTCGATGCGGGAGGTGTAGTTGCCGAAGTAGGCGAAGTTCTTGAACGAGGACCCCTTCGCGGAGTTCTCGGCCCGGAAACCGATGTCGGTGTTGTCCTGGCCCGAGGGGGCGTGGAACTGGGTGTACCACGGCCCGGCGCCGACCACCTGCACGGCCTTGCCGTACACCTGGAACTTGCTCGACGTCTCGTAGTCGCCCGCCGGCAGGTAGACACCGGTGAGCTTGCCGGTGGTGTCCATGCGCACCCGGTCGAGGGCGTTCTGCACGTCCTGGTGACCGAAGCCGGCCGGGACGGCGTACGCGGCCGGGTCCGGGTTGGCGATCGGTGCGACCTGCTCCAGGCTGACGAAGTCGATCGCGTACTTGGAGGTGTTGGCCGCGTCCTTCTGCAGCCTGATCTTCGCCCCCTCCGGAACGGTCTCGCCCAGCATCAGATGCGCCTCGTCGTAGATGTGCCTCGGGGCTCCCGCGGACGGGGAGTTGCCGGGACCCGCCTCGGCCCCGTACAACCAGGCGTACTTGGAGGTGAGCGGCAGCGCCTTGCGGAAGGTGCCGTTGACGTAGACGTTCAGCGTGGCGTCGGTCCCGCCGCCGCCCGCGCTGTCCGGGATGGAGAAGCGGGTGACCAGGGTGTTGGTGGCGGCCTTGGTGGTGAACTCCACGTATTCACCGGTGCTGTTCAGGGTGACCGCCTTGCGGCCCGACGCCTCGCCCGCGAGGTCTCCGACGGTCCGGTTGGGCCCGACGGTCGCCGCGCCGCCACCGGTGGTGCCGTCCTCCGCCTCGTACATGTCGTAGGGCATGTTGGCGCCGCGTCCGACGAACAGGGACTGACTCGCGGTGTTGTTCTCCCGCTTGACCGGGAGTTCGTTGGCGTCGGCGGCGACCGTGGTGCGTACCGTGTACGAGCCGTTGGCCGCGGTCCAGGTGCCCAGCGTGACCGCGCCGGTGGTGGCTCCGGCGGCGATCGTACCGTCGTAGGAGCCGGTCAGGGTCTTCACGGTGGCGCCCTTGGAGTCGACGAGCGTGACCGTGATGCCGTGCGTGCCGCCCGCCGAGGCGGTGGTGCCCTGGTTGCGTACGGCGGCCTTGAAGGTGACGGTGTCGCCGTCCGCGGGGCCCGACGGTGTGGTGGTCAGCACCGGCACGAGGTCGGAGCTGGAGACCGGGCGGACGACCAGTGACGTGGGGCTGGTGTAGGTGTTGTTGGTCTCGTTCTGCTCGAAGACCGCACCGGCTTCGTCGGCGACGGCGCTGAGCTGGTAGGTGCCCGCGTCCCGTGCCCCGATGGAGGCGCTGACGGTGCGCGTCGCACCAGCCGCGAGGGCGGCGACGGAGGCGGTGGCGACCTTGGTGCCGCCCAGCCGCAGTGCGAGGGAGCTGGCGGGTGCGGCGCTCTCGCCGCTGTTGCGGACGGTGGCGGTGAGGGTGATCTCGTCGGACTCGACCGGTGAGGCGGGCGCGGCGGTCAGCGCGGTCACCTCAAGGTCCGGGTTGGGCGCGGCGTTGCCGATCACCTGGAACTCGGCGAGCTGCCCGGCCGGGGCACCCGTGTTGGAGGTGAAGCGCAGTTGCACGTCGGCCACGCGCGCGGTGACCGGCACGGTCACGCTGTTGCCGCTGGACGGGTTGAAGGCGTAGTCCTTCGCGGCCACCAGGCTCGTGTGACCCGAGGCGTCCTGCTCCCGGCCGAGGACCTGGATGTTCTGGGTGCGGGCGCCCCAGGAGCTGTCCGGGTTGAGCTTGAGGACGAGTGAGGAGACGTCGGCGTTGGCGCCGAGCTTCACGGTGAGGGTGGCGGGGTGGCCGGAGCCCTCCCAGTAGGTGGAGGTGCTGTTGTCGTTGGCGTTCTCGGCGGCGAAGGTGTGCACGGTGGAGGAGGCCGTGATCGGCTTGCCGACCGCGAGGTTGGAGCCGGACCCCGAACTGCCGTTGCGGGTCACCGTGTTGCTGTCGCCGGAGACGTTCCCGGCCGCGTCCTTGGCCCGCACGAAGTACGACACCGTGGCACTCGCGGAACGGTTGTCGGTGTACGTGGTGACCGTGCCGCCGACCGTGGTGAGCAGGCTGTTGTTGGCGTACACCTCGTAGCCGGTCACGCCGGTGTTGTCGCTGGAGGCGTTCCAGGCGAGGCGGATCTGTCCGGCGGCCGGCTCGGTGAGGGACAGGTTCGCGGGCGCGGTGGGTGCCTGGGTGTCACCGCTGTCGCCGCGGCGGGTGACGGTGTTGCTGTTCCCGGAGACGTTGCCCGCCGCGTCCTTGGCCCGTACGAAGTAGGAGACCGTGGCGCTGCCGGGGCGGTTGTCGGTGTAGGTGGTGACCGTGCCCGCGACGCTGGTCAGCAGCTCGTTGTTCGCGTACACGTCGTAGCCGGTGACGCCGGTGTTGTCGTCGGACGCCTTCCAGGTCAGCCGGATCTGGCCGGTGGCGGGCTCGGTGTAGGCGAGGTCCGTGGGCGCGCTCGGTGCCTGGGTGTCGCCGGTCGCCGGGCCGTAGACCTCCAGCTCGGACAACTGCGCGGCGGGCTGCACGGTGTTGGCGGTGACCAGCACCCGTACGTACCGGGTGGTCGTCGCGTCGAAGGAGATCGTCACCGAGTTGCCGTCGCCCGGCGCGAAGGCGTAGGCCTTGGACGCGGTCAGGTCGGTGAAGTCGGTGCCGTTGGCACTGCCCTGGAGCTTCAGGGTCTGACTGCGGGCGCCCCAGCCGTCGGGCAGGCGAAGCACGACGCGGTCGACGCGCACGGAGGAGGCCAGGTCCACCTGGATCCACTGCGGCAGGGCGTTGTTGCGGCTCTCCCAGTAGCTTGCCTTGTTGCCGTCGGCCGCGTTGGCCGGCACATAGGTCTCGTTGTGGCTCGCGGCGGTGAGGGTACGGCCGCGGGCCAGGTTCGCCGAGGAGTCGCCGGCCTCGCGGACCTCCAGCGCGGAGAGCTGGGCGGCCTGCCAGCCGGTGTTGGCGGTGATCTGGATGCGAATGTGCCGGGCCTGGGCGGCGGGGAAGTTCACCGTCACGGTGTTGGCGCTGCCGGGGCTGAAGGCGTAGGAGGCGGAGGTCTTCAGGGTGGTGAAGCTGGTGCCGTCCGCACTGCCCTGGACGGACAGGGTCTGGCTGCGGCTCTCCCAGCCTGCCGGCAGTCTCAGCACCACCTCGTCCACGCGGGCGCTGGACCCCAGGTCCGTCTGGACCCACTGGGGGAAGGCGCTCCCGGCGCTCTGCCAGTACGTTCCCTGGTTTCCGTCGGTGATGTTGTCCGCGGCGTATTCGGCGTGCGCGCTACTGGCGGTGGCGGGCCGTCCGGCGGCCAGGTCGGGCCCGGCGGCCTCCGCGGCGCCGGTCAGCGACGGCAGGCCCAGCAGGAGCAGGAGGGTGGCGAGAACGGCGGCTGTCCCCCGCCATCTCCGGCGTTGCGGTCTCATGTGTCCCCGATCTCCGTCCCGGCCCGGGGTGGGCGGCACCGGGGCGGCTGTGTGGGTGGGTGTCGTGGAGGTCGGCGCAGCACGCTTCAATCTGCGGCGAAGAGCACTCTCTTTTGCGTCGATCGATCAGAGAGTTGCAGACGGCTGCCGGTACGTCTATGGCGTGCGCATGTCCGAAACACAACCCTGCGGCCCGCCTTCACCTGCTGCGGCGCCGGGCCAGCGGCTTTCGTACGGACTGTCGGAAAACGCAAGTGGCACCGCAAGCGATGCAAGCCGCTTACGCGTCAACTGCCGGTAGTACCGGGACCGTTGACAAAGTGGAGACGGGCTAGAAACCTGTGGGCGTAGTTTCCGCAAAGAATCGACTGAGCAGCTCAATTTACGTGCAAGGCCGCTGCGTTCGTCGTCGGAGACTCCCCTCCCCCTCTCCCGCACTCCCGCTCCTCCGCAGCTCCCCCACGGAACAACGGAACAGAGGACCCCATGAGATGGAGACCCCTCGGCCGCCGGTCACTGACCGGTGCCGTCATTGCCGCGCTCATGACGACCGGGCTGATACCGCTGGCCCTCACGTCGAGCGCCCGGGCCGCCACCGCCCCGGACACCGAGCGGGCGAAGGCGGCGACCGCCGTCAACCTCGCGCTCGGCCGGCCGGCCACGGCGGGCGGCTCGAACGGCTCGTACACCGCCGGGAACGTCACCGACGGCTCCCAGGCCTCCTACTGGGAGGGGCCGGCCGGATCCTTCCCGCAGTGGGTCCAGGTCGATCTGGGCGCGACCCTCACCGTCGAGCAGGTGGTGCTCAAGCTGCCCGCCGCCTGGGAAAGCCGTAGCCAGACGCTCTCCCTCCAGGGCAGCACCGACGGCTCCGCCTTCAGCACCCTCTCCGCCTCGACGGGCCGGGCGTTCAACCCGGCGCAGGCCAACACCGTCCCCGTCACCCTCACCTCTCCCGCCACGACCCGCTATGTCCGGGTGAACATCACCGGGAACACCGGCTGGAACGCCGCCCAGCTCTCCGAGCTGGAGGTGATCGGTGACGACGGCGGCACCACTCCCCCGCCCACCGGCACCAATCTGGCCCGCAACAAGCCGGTCGAGGCCACCTCGTCGGTCCAGTCGTACGTGGCCGCCAACGCCACCGACGACTCCACCTCCACCTACTGGGAGGCGGCGGGTCACCCCTCCGACCTGACCGTGAAGCTCGGCGCCGACGCGGACATCACCGCCGTCGTCGTGAAGCTCAACCCGGACCAGGCGTGGGGCGCCAGGACCCAGGGCATCCAGGTGTTCGGCCGGGAGAACTCGGCGAGCGGCTTCACCTCGCTGCACGACCGCTCCGACTACGCCTTCAGCCCCTCCCGGGACAACAACTCGGTGACCATCCCGGTCACCGGCCGCTGGTCGGACGTCCGGCTGCGGTTCTTCTCCAACACCGGGGCGCCCGGCGGCCAGGTCGCCGAGTTCCAGATCGTCGGCACCGCCGCACCCGCGCCCGACCTGACCGTCACCGGCCTGGACTGGACACCCGCCTCGCCCTCCGAGCGGGACGCGGTGACCGTCAACGCCACCGTCCGCAACGCGGGCACGGCACGCTCGGCCGCCAGCACCGTCGAGGCAAGCCTGGAGGGCACGGTCGCGGGCAGCGCAAACGTCCCCGCGCTCGAACCGGGCGCGTCCGCCACCGTGGCCGTCGCCGCGGGCACCCGGCCGGCCGGCAGCTACGGCGTCTCCGCCGTCGTCGACCCGCGCAACACCGTCGCCGAACTCGACGACAGCAACAACAGCCGCACCGCCGCGACCCGGCTGGTCGTCGGCCAGGCCCCCGGCCCGGACCTGGAAGTCAGCGGCATCACCACCAGCCCGGCCAACCCGGCCGTCGGCTCCTCCGTCTCCTTCACCGTGGCCGTGCACAACCGCGGCACCTCCGCCGCCGCGGCCGGCTCCGTGACCAGGCTCCAGGTCGGGTCCACCACGCTCAACGGCACGACCGGCCAGGTGGCGGCGGGTGCCACAGCGAACGTGGCCATCAGCGGTACATGGACGGCGACCGCGGGCGGAGCCACCCTCACCGCCACGGCCGACGCCTCCGGAGTCGTCACCGAGACCAACGAGAACAACAACGTCCTCGCCAAGTCACTCGTCGTCGGCCGGGGCGCCGCCGTCCCGTACGCCGAGCTGGAGGCGGAGGACGGCCGCTACCAGGGCACCCTCCTGACCGCCGACGCCAAGCGGACCTTCGGGCACACGAACTTCGCCACCGAGTCCTCCGGCCGCAAGTCCGTCCGGCTGAACTCCACCGGTCAGTTCGTCGAGTTCACCTCGACCACCTCCGCCAACTCCCTCGTGGTGCGCAACTCCATCCCGGACGCGGCGAGCGGCGGCGGAGCACAGGCCACGATCAGCCTGTACGCCAACGACACCTTCGTACAGAAGCTCGACCTGTCGTCGAAGCACAGCTGGCTGTACGGAACCACCGACGACCCCGAAGGGCTGACCAACACCCCCGGCGGTGACGCCCGGCGCCTCTTCGACGAGTCGCACGCCCTGCTGGCCCAGACCTACCCGGCGGGCACCAAGTTCCGGCTGCAGCGGGACGCGGGCGACACGGCCGCGTTCTACGTCATCGACCTGGTTGACCTGGAGCAGGTCGCGCCGGCCACCACCAAGCCGGCCAACTGCACCTCGATCACCGAGTACGGGGCCGTCCCGAACGACGGGCTCGACGACACCGACGCACTCCAGCGGGCGGTCACCGCCGACCAGAACGGCACCATCCCCTGCGTGTGGATCCCGGCCGGGCAGTGGCGCCAGGAGCAGAAGATCCTCACCGACGACCCGCTCAACCGCGGCCAGTACAACCAGGTCGGCATCCGGGACGTCACCATCAAGGGCGCGGGCATGTGGCACTCCCAGCTCTACACGCTCACCCCGCCGCACCAGGCGGGTGGCATCAACCACCCGCACGAGGGCAACTTCGGCTTCGACATCGACCACAACACCCAGATCTCCGACATCGCCATCTTCGGCTCGGGCACGATCCGCGGCGGCGACGGCAACGCCGAGGGCGGTGTGGGTCTCAACGGCCGCTTCGGCAAGGGCACGAAGATCACCAACGTGTGGATCGAGCACGCCAACGTCGGTGTCTGGGCCGGCCGCGACTACTCCAACATCCCCGAGCTGTGGGGGCCGGGCGACGGGCTGGAGTTCTCCGGTGTCCGCATCCGCAACACCTACGCCGACGGCATCAACTTCGCCAACGGCACCCGTAACTCCACCGTGTACAACTCGTCCTTCCGCAACACCGGTGACGACGCGCTCGCCGTGTGGTCCAGCAAGTACGTGAAGGACACCTCGGTCGACATCGGCCACGACAACCACTTCCGCAACAACACGATCCAGCTGCCGTGGCGGGCCAACGGCATCGCGGTGTACGGCGGTTACGGCAACACCATCGAGAACAACGTCGTCGCCGACACGATGAACTACCCCGGCATCATGCTCGCCACCGACCACGACCCGCTCCCGTTCTCCGGGCAGACCCTCATCTCGGGCAACGCCCTGCACCGGACGGGCGGCGCGTTCTGGAACGAGGACCAGGAGTTCGGCGCCATCACGCTCTTCGCGCAGGGCCAGGACATACCCGGCGTGACGATCCGTGACACCGAGATCCTCGACTCGACGTACGACGGCATCCAGTTCAAGACGGGTGGCGGCTCGATGCCGGGCGTGAAGATCACCGACGTGCGGATCGACGGCTCCCGGAACGGCTCCGGCATCCTCGCGATGAGCGGGGCCCGGGGCAGCGCCGCCCTGACGAACGTCACGATCACCGACTCGGCCGAAGGGAGCGTACTCATCGAGCCGGGCTCCCAGTTCACCATCACCGGCGCGCCGGTCGGGGCGTCCGCCGCCCGCCTCAACCGCTGAACCGTCCCAGCACTGAAAGTCTGAACGGCTGCACGACTGCACGGCTGAAACAAGGGTCTTCGGCTCCCGTGACAGGGGCCGGAGACCCTTCCCGTGCGGCCGGTGCGCACCACGCGTGGTTGCCAGGAGCGACGAGATCGGCAATTGTTGCCCTGAGGCAATGTTTTCCATGAGTTGTGAGGTGAGGGATTCGCCCAGCGGGTCCTCTAGTTTTGGTCTCCACCCAAGCGCAGACCGGTGCCGGCACCGAGCAGGCCTCCCTGTGGGGCGATGCTCCCTACCCCGTCCTGGTGGCCGACGCCCAGGGCGCGGTCGTGCAGCACAATGATGCCGCGAACCTGCTGCTGCCCGGGACCCGGGCTGGCACACGCCTCGTTGACGTGGTCCCGGCGTGGCTGTCGGCGGCGCACGCCACGTTGTGCTCACCCGGGCAGGCACCCGGGCGAACACCTGGTACGTCCACCGGGCAGGAGCCGAACGCACCGCTGACCGGCATGATCGGTGAGCGCGCCTTCGAGGCCCATCCCAGCCTGCGGGACGACGGCACGGTGGCCTGGTGGCTGGTCGACGACACCGATCACCTGCTCGCGCGGAAGGCTCTGCGCATGGAGCGCAAGCGGACCGCGTTCCTGGCCGAGGCGTCCAGCACGCTGCTCTCCTCCCTCAATCTGGGACGCTGCATGGATGTGACCGCAGAACTGGCCGCGGAGCATCTCGCCGACGCGGCACTGGTGATCGCGCCGACGTACGGACGACGGCTGCCGGTGGTGACCTGTCTGCGCGGCGGTACCCCCGTGCTGGCCCACGAGTCCGTGGACCCCGACGAGGTGCCAGGGCTCGGCGAGGCACTGCGCGGGTTCCCGCCGGTGCCCTCACGGTGGATCGATCCGTCCACCGCGCCGTCCTGGATGGTGCCCGAGGGGTTCGGCACGGTCGGCTCCATCGTGATCACCCCACTGCCCGGCCACGGCGTCCCGGCCGGCGCCCTCGTCCTGCTGCGCCGGTCCGGTGGCGCGGCGTTCACCGAGAGCGAGGAGGTCTTCGCCCGGCTGTTCGCCGCGCGTGCCGGGGCCGCGATGTCGGCGGCCCGTCTGTACGCGGAGCAGACCTCGATCACCGAGGTGCTGATGCGCGAGCTGCTGCCGCCCTCGCTGCACCAGATCTCGGGCGTGGACTACGCCGGCGGCTACCGGCCCTCGGCGGACCACGAGCGGGTCGGCGGTGACTTCTACGACGTGCACCCGGCCGCCGTCGAGGGCGAGGCGTCGCTGGTCGCGCTCGGGGACGTGTGCGGCAAGGGGCTGGAAGCGGCCGTACTGACCGGGAAGATCCGCAACACCCTGCACGCGCTGCTGCCCCTGGCCGATGACCACCAGCGGATGATCAGTCTGCTGAACACCGCGCTGCTGAACTCCCACCACGCCCGGTTCGTGACCCTGGTCCTGGCCTCCGCCGTCCGGGAGGGCAACGCGGTGAACCTGCGGCTGACCAGCGCCGGACATCTGTCCCCGCTGATCGTGCGGGCGAGCGGCACGGTGGAGGAGGCCGAGACCCGCGGCACCCTGGTGGGCGCCATGCCGGAGGCACCCGCCCGCACCACCTCCGTGACCCTCGCGCCCGGGGAATCGTGCGTGCTCTACACCGACGGGATCACGGAGGCGGAGGGCGGACCGATGGGCGGTACCCAGTTCGGCGAGGAGCGGCTCAGGCGCGTCCTGTCGGAGTGCGTGGGCATGCCGTCCGAGAGCATCGTGGAACGCGTCCAGATGCTCGCCTCCCAGTGGGTCGGCAAGGGGCGTCACGACGACATGGCCGTCGTCGTGATCTCCGCGCCCCGGACGCACCACCTCAGCGCGGTGAACGGCCACACCCGGGGCAGGTTCACCGCATGAGCACCCGCACACCGCACCGGCCGCCCGCCACCGAACCCGTCACCGAACCCGTCGAGGCGACGGTCGGCGGACCCGTGGTCGGGCGACTGGCCGACGAGCTGTGGGACGCCGTCTCCGTGGCCGACGAGAACGCGGCCGTCGAGGTGGTGCTGGGCGCCCTGGAGCGCGGTGTCGACCCGGAGAGCGTGCTGCTGGACGTCATCGCCCGCGTACAGGGCAAGGTGGGCGAGGAGTGGGCGGCCAACCGTATCGGCGTCGCCCAGGAGCACGCGGCGACCGCCATCAACGAACGGGCCGTGGCCGCGCTCTCCCGGCATCCCGCCGCGCTCACCACGCCCACCCGGGGCAGGATCACGGTGGCCTGCGTCGACGGCGAATGGCACGCGCTGCCCGCCCGGCTCCTCGCCGAGGTGCTGACGCTGCGCGGTTGGCGGGTGGACTACCTCGGCGCCCAGGTGCCCGCCCCGCACCTCATCGCCCATCTGCACCGCACCGACTCCGACGCGGTCGCCCTCTCCAGCTCGATCGCCACCCGGCTGCCCACCGCGCACGCCGCGATCACCGCCTGCCAGGCCGTCGGCGTGCCCGTACTGGTCGGCGGCGCCGCCTTCGGGCCGGACGGCCGCTACGCCGCCCTGCTGGACGCCGACGCGTGGGCGCCCGACGCCCGCACCGCCGCCGACCGGCTCGCCGCGGGCCCTCTCCCCCGCCCTCGGGGAGACCATCAGCAGCTCGACGACCTGCCTCACCTGGCCGACCAGGAATACACCCTGATCACCCGCAACAGCGCTTCGCTGGTGCGCGGTGTCTTCACGGCCCTCCAGGACGCGTTCCCCGCCATGCGTACGTACAGCGAGGTGCAGCTGGAGCGCACGGCCGAAGACCTCGCGTACATCGTGGAGTTCCTCGCCACCGCTCTGTACCTGGGCGACGAGGAACTCTTCGCCGGGTTCATCGCCTGGACCGCCCAGATCCTCACCGCCCGCGGCGTGCCCGCGAGCAGCCTGCCGCCGACCCTGGCTGTCCTGGCCCGTGAGCTCAAGGACTTCCCGCGGGCCATCCGCATCCTCGAACGCGGCGCCGAGGCCCTCACTCCCGTCGACCACCGCACCGCCGAGAGCCGCTCATGACCATGCTGCCCCCCGCCCCGCTGCGTCTCACGACGGTCGACACCGAGGACACGGTCCGGGTCGAACTCGACGGGGACCTCGACTACGACACCGCCGACAGCCTCCTGACCGCCGTCACCGCCACCCTCGCCGCACGGCCGCGCCCGAGCGACCTGCATCTGCACTGTGCCGGGCTCCGCGCCGTCGACTCCATGGGTCTGTCCATCCTGCTGATGATCCGCCGCCGCGTCGACCAGGCCGGTGTCCGGCTCCATCTGGACGACCGGCCGGCAGCGCTGGAGCGGCTGTTGACCATCACCGGTAGCCTGGACTACCTCACGAAGTCTCCCACCGACACCGCGAACCCCTCCCTCGGTCAGGGAGAGGATCCCCGCACGAGCGGGGAAGCGGTGACGGCCCGCCCCACCGGACCGGACAGCACCACCTGATGTCCTTCCCCGCCGGCCGGCCGCGGAAGCCGCACACCGACGGGGAGCCCATGCCGGCACCAGACTTCGCCTCGCGCAGCTTCTCGCGCGAGGCCGCCCGGTCCGCCGGGGGCGTCACCGAGCTCCTCGACCTGATGTGGGAGAGGACCAGACATGCCGCCGCGGCTCCGGCCTCCCCTTCCCAACTGCGTCTGATGTACCTCGTCGAGAGCGAGGAGGGGGTACGGATGCGGGTCGTGTGCGAACAGCTCGCCGCCGCGCCTCCTTCGGTCAGCCGGCTCTGCGACCGACTGCAGGCCATCGGTTTCCTGGAGCGGCTGCCGTGTCCCGCCAGCGGACGGGAAGTCACCCTCCGGCTGACCGCGGCGGGAAGACTGCACCTGCGGCACGTGCGTGACCAGCGCGAGGCCGTGCTCCGGCAGGCCATGGACGCCATGTCCGACACCGAACGGCACGCCCTGGCCGAAGGCCTGGCCGGCCTGCACGCCCGACTCATGACCGCCGGGTGTCCACCGGTTCAGGCTTCGATGAGGCCGACGCGGATGGCGTAGCGGGTGAGTTCCAGGCGGTCGCGCAGGCCGAGCTTGTGCAGCACGTTCGCCCGGTGCCGGTGGACGGTCTTGATGCTGATGAACAGCATCTCGGCGATCTCCTTCGATGAGTGGCCCTCGGCGACGAGTTTGAGGACCTCCTCCTCGCGTGCGCTCAGCACCTGGCCGGGCGGCTCCTCGCCGTGATGGACCCGGTCGAGGTAGTTGCGGATCAGCGCGGTGACCGCGCCCGGGTACAGGAAGGGCTCGTCGCGCATGGCGGCCCGGCAGGCGGCCACCAGGTCGCGGTCGGCCACGGACTTCAGCACGTATCCGCTGGCGCCCGCCTTCAGTGCCTGGAAGAAGTACTGCTCGTTGTCGTGCATCGTCAGCATCAGCACCCGCACACCGGGCTTCAGCGCGGCGAGCTCGCGGGCGGCCTGCAGGCCCGTCATCCGGGGCATGGCGATGTCGAGCACGGCCAGGTCGACCTTCTCGGCGCGGGCCAGCTCCACGGCCTGCGCGCCGTCCCCGGCCTCGGCGACGACCTGGAGGTCCGGTTCCCCGTCGAGGATGAGCCGCACTCCACGGCGTACCAGCGCGTGGTCGTCGGCGAGGAGGATACGGATCACGGGGCTGTCGGGGGTGGTCATGGCTGCTTCCTGAGGACGGGGACGGTCAGCCGGACCTGGGTACCGGCGTCCGGTTCGGAGGTGACGTCCAGCGTGGCCCCGATCAGCAGGGCCCGCTCGCGCATGCCGCGGATGCCCGCCCCTTCGCGGGCGACGCCGGAGCCGCGGCCGTCGTCGCTGACGTCCAGCACCACCTGTCCGCCGACCCGGTGCAGACTCACCTCGACCCGGTCCGCCTCGGCGTGGCGGGCCGTGTTGGTCAGCGCCTCCTGGGCGACGCGGTACAGGACCAGTTCCGTCTGCTGGTCCAGCAGGGGGAGGTCGGGGTCGAAACGCCGGACCACGCGCAGACCGGCGTGGGTGGCGAACTCGGTGGTCAGCGAGGTCAGGGCGCTGATGAGCCCCAGATCCTCCAGCACGCCCGGCCGCAGCCGCCGTACCAGCCGGCGCACCTCGTCGAGACTCCCCCGGGTGATCTCCTGCACCTGCCGCAGTTCACCGCGCAGGGGCTCCTCGGCGTCGTCCGCCGCGCGTTTGAGGACCAGCAGGATCGCGGTCATGCTCTGGCCCACCTCGTCGTGCAGTTCCTGGGCGATACGGCGTCGTTCCGCCTCCTGGCCGACCAGGACGCGGGCGCTGCTGGTGGCCCGTTCGTGTTCGAGGCGCTCGACCATCGCGTTGAAGGTGCGGATCAGTTCGGCGGTCTCGCCGTGGCCCTGTTCCGGCAGCCGCTGCCCGGGGCGCAGCAGGTCGACGGTGGCCATCAGTCGGGTGAGCCGGTCCAGCGGAGCCAGGCCGATCCGCAGCAGGGCCGCGTTGGCTACGAGCATGACGGCGAGGCCGATGACCAGGATGACCGCCTCGGTCAGCACCACCGGCACGGAGACGGTCACCGGAGCCAGCAGCAGGAGCGCGGTGGCGATTCCGAGCACCACCGCGTTGAGCGCGAAGATCCGCCAGAACAGGGACAACGGGAGGGCGCCTTTCTCGGTGTGCGGTGTGCGGTGTGCGGTGTGGGATGTGCCGTGTGAGATGTGTGGTGTGACGATCTTTCCCCCCAAGCCTGCCTGCTCCCGGTTCGGCCGTCGATGGGCATCAATGCCCATTTCCCGGAACCGTGCTGCCCACGGTCCGATGGGTACCGGGACCGGCCGGAGATGGGTACCGCGCCCGATGGGATTCGTTCGGTGTACCGGCCAGGGTGGGGTGTGGAGCAATCCTCCTCCATCCCGGCCCTCGGCAGGAAGGACCCGCCATGTCACTCGACACGCCCCGGCCCGAAACGCGGCTTGAGCGACTGCCCACCCATGAGGCCCTCCAGCGCCTCGAACACGAACGCAACTCCCGTCTCACGCAACTGCGGGCCCTCGACGAGGTGGGGGCGGACGCCGAGGAGCATGTGATCGCCGTGCAGAAGGACACCATCCGGCGGGTCCTCGCCGAGGTCGAGGCCGCCTTCGCCCGCGTCCGCGACGGCAACTACGGCAACTGCCTCGACTGCGCGAAGCCCGTACCGGTCGAGCGGCTGGAGATCCTGCCGTACACACGGTTCTGCGTCCCCTGCCGACGCGAAACCGTCTGACGCCGCCACGCCGCCACGCCGCCACGCCGCCACGCCGCCACGCCGCCACGCCAGCACGACGGCGCAACGGCGCGCACGGCACAACGGCACAACGACACAACGGCACCACCGCATCACAGCCCGACGGCACGTCCACCCTCCGCTACCCGCCCTGCTCTGCCCTGCCCTGGGGGTGACCTGGTGAACGACCCGATCATCGACGACCGCGACACGGCCCTGTCGGCCGACGACCTCGCCGCACTGCGCGAGAACCTGCAGGACCAGCGCGTGTTCCGCCAGGAACAACTGCAGCAGCTACGACAGGCGCAGCAGCTCCCGGCACCCGCCGCGGGCCGCGCCGACGCACCGCGCGAACGCCTGGCCGGCCCTCAGGCCGAGGTCCGGGGCAAGCTCGCCGCCTCCGCCCGTATGGTCCTCGCCGACATCGAGGCCGCGCTCGCGCGCATGGACCACGGCGACTACGGAAACTGCCACCTGTGCCGGGAGCCCATCGGCCGCGCACGGCTGGCGGTCGTGCCGCAGGGCCGCTACTGCACCCGGTGCCAGCAGGCCAGGGAGGCCGGCCGATGACCACCCCACGACGCTCCCGCTCCCACCCCCGCATGGGTCGGCATCGCCCCTGGCCCTGGTGCCGGCACTGCTCGGGCATCGCCCTCGACCTGGGCAGCGCCCGCACCCGGGCCTGGACCTCCGGGCGGCGGATGATCCTCGACGTACCCTCGGTGACGTTCCCGGGCGGCGGCGCCACGTACCCCATTCAGCGCGGCACCATCGTCGACACCCCCGGCACCTCCAGGATGCTGGACCGGCTGCTCGGCCACCGGCTGCCCCGGTTCGGCCGCCCACTGCTCATCCTCACGACTCCCGTGCTGGGCGGGGTCGCCTACCGGGCACAGGCGCGCACCGCCGTCGAGGTCCTGCGCCCGCGTGCGGTGCTTACGGTCCCCACCGCGCGCGCCGTGGCCACGGCCGTGGACGCCGACCTGAGCCGGCCGTTGCTCGTCGTGGACATCGGAGCCCATCTCACCGAGGTCACACTTCTCGCCGACGGCGCGGTGACCGACGCCCGCCACACCGCTCTGGGCACCGGCGACCTGGGCAAGGACACCCCGCCCGCGCTGATCGCGGACGCGATCGTCGCCATGGTGGCCGGCATGCTGGAGCAGGACCGCACCCCCGCCACGCTCGACGCCCTCCGGCGGGGTGCGCTCCTCGCCGGCGGAGGCGCCCTGCGACCCGACATCACCTATCACCTGTCCGGCCGGCTGCACGCTCCCGCGCGGCCCGTACCGGCGCCGCACACCGCGGCCGTCCGTGGCGCCGCGCACCTGCTGCGGGCCGCGCACGCCCACCCGTCACTGCCGGTCGCGAACAGCGGCCTCGGGTCTGACCTCGGGTCAGGGCTCGGGGCAGGGCTCGGGGCAGGCCTCGGGTCAGAGTGAGGGCCAGGACGCGGTGGGCCGCGTGTCCGCGACGGCCGCGGACTCCGGGTCATGGCCCAGGGTGTTGTGTACGGGTTCGTTGCCGACGAGCATGTCCGGGTCGAACATGACGATCACGGCCGCGAGGACCAGGACGACGATCGGTCCGCCGACCATGGGGATCAGGGAGAAGAGCAGATCCATCGAGGACTGGCCCCGGACCCTGGAGGCCGCGTCGACGTGCACGCTCATGGCCGCCATGCCTGTGTAGTGCATACCGGTGACGGCGACGCCCATGATGACGCTCGCGGCCGTCGCGGACGCCAGGGTGTGCAGGGAGACGGCCGCCCAGAGCGCGGCGGTGGCCGCCGTGACGGCTATCAGCACCGACAGGCCGACCGTCACGGGGTCGAAGGTCATGTGCCCGGCGAACTTCATGCCGTTCATTCCGATGTAGTGCATCGCCGCGACGCCCACGCCGGTGACCACGCCGGCCGCTCCCAGGGTGAGGGGCGAGGCGCCGCGGTACCCCACGATGAGCACGCCGAGCAGGACCACGGCCACCGCGACCCCCAGGCTGAGGAACGTGAGAGCCGGGTCGTACCGGATCGACGCACCCTCGATGGTGAACCCGATCATGGCGATGAAGTGCATCGTCCAGATGCCTGACCCGATACAGATCGCGCCCAGGACGAGCCACGGCCCCCTGCGGCCCTGTGCTCCCATGCGGACCGACCGTGTCGTGCAGCGCAGGCCGAGCGCCGAACCGGCGCAGGCCATCAGGAACGCGACGACCGGAGTGACCATTCCGTAGTTGAACTGGCTGACTGTGCTGTTCACCGAACGCCTTTCGGACCGCGGGACCCGTGCGGGCCCACACTGCAGGAACGTTTCCGCAGAACCGTCCGGGCGGGCAGACGGGCCGACTTCACCGACACCTGTCTCTGCCACTCTCCGGAACCGACCCTGGGGGCGGACGGCGGCCCAGCACATGACGTTCCGTCATGCCATGGCCTCGGGGGGTGAGCGGGAGGCCAATGCTAGGTATGCGCCCCCTGCTTGTCACTCCGAGACCTGGGGCGCAATCAAATCGAGACTTGTGCAGGCATATTCCCCCTGCATGCCATCGCGCACCTTGCCCTTAATCATCCCATTGGCCCAGATAAGCCGGTCGTCGTTCCGCGGGTCCTGGTCCGCGCGGCGCGGGAGCAACGGCGGGGTGGCCGGTGGTGGATCGAAGACGCCCGGGTGTGCCGGGCACGAAGCGGTCCTGGGACTCCCGCGGGAGTTCCAGGACCGCTGAGGACCGGAGGAGTGTCAGGCCTGCACCGTCGCCTGTTCCGGGTCGTCGAGGCGGTCGGCCGGGGTCGGGGCGGCCGTGACCGGACGGGCCGCCGGGATGAGGGCCGCGATGACGGCGGCCACCAGGGCGACGCCGCCGCCGACGATCAGGGCAGTACGGAAGCCCTCCTCCGAGGTGAGGGTGTAACCGCCCATGGTGACGGTCAGCTGGGAGAGGACCACGCCGATGACGGCGGCGCCCACGGAGGTGCCGAGCGAGCGCATGAGGGTGTTGAACCCGTTCGCGGCGGCGGTCTCGGAGAGGGGGACCGAGCTCATGATCAGGGCGGGCATCGCCCCGTAGGCGAGACCCACACCGCTGCTGGTGATCATGAGGACGAGCATCAGGCCCCACGCGGAGCCCAGCAGCGCGAGGGACACCCCGTAACCGGCGGCGATGACGAGGATGCCGCAGACCAGCGTGAACTTCGGGCCGCGCGCGTCGGTCAGCTTTCCGCCGAGCGGTGAGACGACCATCATCATGATGCCGCCGGGCGCCATCCACAGACCCGCCGCGAGCATCGACTGGCCCAGGCCGTAACCGGTCGCCTCGGGGAACTGCAGCAGTTGGGGAACGATCAGCATGCCCGCGTACATGCCGAAGCCGACGAAGAGCGAGGCGAGGTTGGTGAGCAGGACCCGGGGGCGGGCGGTGGTACGCAGGTCGACCAGGGGGTCCCGGGTGCGGGTCTCCCACACGCCCCAGGCGAGCAGCACCACGACGGCGGCGGCGAACAGGCCGAGCGTCGTCGCCGAACCCCAGCCCCACTCGGCGCCCTTGGATACCGCGAGCAGCAGACAGACCAGGCCGACGCCGAGGCCTATCGCGCCGGGTGCGTCGAAGCGCTGCCCCTTGGCCCCGGCCGGGACGTCGGGGATCAGGAACCAGATCAGGAAGGCGATCGCCACGGCCAGCACGGCGGAGCCCCAGAAGAGCACGCGCCAGCTCGCGTACTGGGCGACGGCGGCGGCGATCGGCAGGCCGAGACCGCCTCCGATGCCCATGGACGCGCTGACGAGCGCGATCGAGGAGCTGAGCTTCTCGGCCGGGACCACGTCACGCAGGAGTGCGATGCCGAGCGGCACCATGCCCATGCCCATGCCCTGCAGACCGCGGCCGACGATCATCGGAACGACGGACGAGGAGAGCGCGCACACCACCGAGCCGACGATGAGGGGCACCGAGCAGGCGAGGAGCATCCGCCGCTTGCCCAGCAGGTCGCCCAGCCGTCCGGTGACGGGCACGCAGACCGCCGCCACCAGCAGGGTGACCGTGATCACCCACGCCGTGTTCGAGGCCGAGCTGTGCAGGATCCGGGGCAGGTCCGCGATCAGCGGCGTGACCAGGGTCTGCATGATCGCCGCAGTGGTGCCGGCGAAGGCCAGCGTGGCGATCACACCATTGGTATGGCGGGACGTCGGTGGGGCTCCCATCAAGGGACTCCTTGCATCTCTCGGGTCAGAGGGGATGCAGTGTACATAGCTTATGCATCATGCATGACATGTGCGCATTGCATAGCCTGTGCAAAGATAGGGACGGGGCCGGAGCCGGAATTCGCCGCGTCGGCCCTGTTCGGAACAGCGGAAGGCAGTGGCACATGGGCAGGCCGACGTACGAGGTCGAGTACGAGCAGATGCTGCTCGGCAGGCACGCGCTCGCGGCGCACGGCGGGCGCAGCAAGGAGAGCGTGCTGGAGCGCAGTTCCTACATCCTGCTCAGCCGTATCCGCGTACAGGGGCCCATGTCGATCGGCGAGCTGAGCGACGCGTTCGGGCTCGACGCCTCCACTCTCAACCGGCAGACGGCCTCGGCCATGCGCGCCGGACTCGCGGAGCGCATTCCCGATCCCGACGGCGGACTGGCCCGCAAGTTCCGCATCACGGACAAGGGGGCGCGGATCCTCGACGAGGAGCGCGAGCGGACCGTCGGCTCGCTGGACCGGGTCATGGCCGACTGGTCCGAGGAGGACATCGCGGAGTTCGCCGGTTATCTGCGGCGCTTCAACACCGGCATCGAGCGGCTCGGCGGACGGCCCTGGCCGCGCCCCTGACACCCGCTTCCCTCCCCAACTCCCGTCCCGGGCACGGCAGTAGGGACAGGGACGGATTCACGGCGCTCCCGGAGGGGTACTCATGAGCCCTATGAGGGAGACCGGAAGATACCAGGCGCGAGGGCCCCGCGACCCCGCAAGCGCCCCGAAGACCGAAAGCCCTTGCCCCTGAGCCGCCGAGCGACCCCCGCCACCCCTCACCCGCCCCTTCACGCACACCCCTCACCGGTTGACCGGCCCACCGTCCGAGGCCGGCGTCACTGACGCGCACAAACGAGCCAGATCGACCAAAAGGCCTCGCTTGACGGTCCCGCCGAATAGCGTGCGAGAAATCGAACAACTCTCCCCACCTCCCTGCGGTCCGCGCATGTCACGGACCCCCGCCGCGCTAGGAGAACCGGGATGTCCGACGACCCCTCGGATGCGTACGCCCCACAGCCCCACCGGGCCAGGCACCCCACCACCCCGCCCGCCTGGGCCACCACCGAAGACCACTTACCCGAGCGCGTCACGCGCCCCTCCGCACCGGGACACCATCGCGACCTGCGCATTCTGCGCCGGGCCTACCGCAGACAGCGCCGGGTCGCCACCTTCGTCGTCCTCGCCTACTTCACCGCCTTCCTGATCCTCTCCGTCCGCGCCCCGGCCTTCATGACGAAGCCCGTCAGCGGCGGTCTGTCCACCGGCATGGTCCTCGGCCTGATCCAACTCCCCGTCACCTGGGTGGCGATCGTGCTCTTCGAGTACACGGCGAGCCGTTACGTCGATCCGCTCGCACGCCGGATGCGGCAGCGCACGGCCCCGCCCACCGAGCGGGAGCCCGGACAATGACGGAGCTCAGCGGCACCGCGCAGACCTGGTCCCTGGTCGCGTTCTGCACCGTCGTCACCGTCACCCTGCTGCTCTGCGTCATCGCGGGCCCGGACCGGGACGACCTCGACGAGTTCTACACCGGCTACCGCTCGCTGTCCCCGATGCGCAACGGTCTGGCCATCGCGGGCGACTACATCTCCGCGGCCACCGTCCTCACCATCGGCGGAGTCATCGCGCTGTGCGGCTACGACGGGGTCG
This sequence comes from Streptomyces ortus, assembly GCF_026341275.1. Taxonomy (NCBI): domain Bacteria; kingdom Bacillati; phylum Actinomycetota; class Actinomycetes; order Kitasatosporales; family Streptomycetaceae; genus Streptomyces; species Streptomyces ortus. The sequence continues at coordinate 8,049,746 of NZ_JAIFZO010000002.1, read as the reverse complement.
TCCTCGCCCTCAGTACCCTCCTGTCCCTGCTCCTGCTGATGTTCCTGCTGGCCGAACCCCTGCGGAACACCGGCCGGTTCACCACGGGGGACGCCATCGCCCGGCGGATGCCCGGCCGCGCCGTGCGCATCACCACGTGCGTCGTGACCATCGCCTCACTGATGCCGATGATGCTGGTCCAGCTCGCCAGCACCGGCCAACTGCTCGCCTTCATCCTCGGTTTCAGCAGCACCACGATGAAGACCGGGTGCGTCATCGGCGTCGGCGGCCTGATGATCACCTATGCGGCCATCGGCGGAATGAAGGGCACCGCCCTCATCCAGATCCTCAAGATGGTCATGCTCCTCGGTTCGGGGTCCGTGGTCGCCTTCCTGATGCTCCGCGCCTTCGCGTGGGACCCGGGAGAGATGTTCCGCATCGCCGCCGAGCACAGCGGGGCGGGCGACGCGTTCCTCCGCTCCGGCCTGCAGTTCGCCGGGGGTCCGCACGCCGACCTGGACATGATCAGCACGCAGTTCGCCATCGTGCTGGGCGGCGCCTGTCTGCCCCACGTCACCATGCGCATGTTCACGGCGGACAGCGCACGGCAGGTACGCCGTTCGATGTCCTGGGCGGTCTCGTCGGTGGCCCTGTTCATGCTGATCATCACCATCGTCGCGATCGGGGCGACCGCGCTCCTGGGCCGGACCGGCATCACCACGGCCGACCCGCGGGGCAACACGGCCTATCTCCTGGGCTCCCGGGCGGTCTTCGGCACGGACGTCACCCGCGCCGAGACCTTCCTGTTCACCACGGTCACGGCGGCGATCTTCCTCACCCTGCTCGCCTCGGTCGCCAGCATGATCCTGGCCTGCGCCAACTCCCTGGCCCACGATGTCTACGCCAGCCGCGCCACCCCTCATTCATCCGTACGGGAGATGACCGTCGCCCGGGTCTCCGCGCTCGCCGTCGGCATCCCCACGATCGTGCTGGCCGGCCTCATCCAGCACCGCAGCCTCCAGCCCCTGGCGACGCTCTCCTTCTGCCTGGCCGCCTCGGCCATCGCCCCCGCGCTCGTCTACAGCCTCTTCTGGCGCCGGTACACCCGCACCGGTCTGCTGAGCACGCTCATCGGCGGCTCCCTCACGGTCCTCGTCCTGATGCCGGGCACCCGGCTGGTGTCCGGGACACCCATGGCGGCCTTTCCGCAGGCCGACTTCAACTGGTTCCCGTTCACCACGACCGGCCTGGTGTCGATCCCCCTGGGCTTCGCGTTCGGCTGGCTCGGCACGCTGTTCTCGGGGCGCCGCGAGACCCAGCGGCGCAAGAAGGACTACGAACGGATCGAGGCCAGGATCCTGGCGGGCCCGGAGCGCAGGGCGAGATGACCCCACCGGGAGCGGATGCGTACAGCGTCTTTCCTGATGTTAGGTTTGCCTTACCTTAGTGGACGGAACACCCGGTTCCGTAACTCTGCGCTGCCCGCGAGCGGGCGGACAAGGACGACCTCACGTGTGCTTCGCCCCGTCGCCGTACACCCACGGCACGCACCCTCGGATACGCGTCGCGTGACCGTCCCCCTCTCGCCGCCCGGACCCGCCGACGCCACGCGCGCCCGCCGCCGCCACGGCAGCCCCGCACTCGGCGCGGGCCTGCTCGGGGCCGCCCTGGCACTGGCCGCCATGAGCGTGCTCAGCCTCGCCGTCGGTTCGGGTGACGTGGCGCTGCACGACGTGGCGGCCGGGGTGTTCAGCCCCGACCGCTCCGTCCACGGCCAGATGATCATCCAGGAGGTCCGCCTCCCCCGCACGCTCGCCGGTCTGCTCGCCGGTTCGGCGCTCGGGGTCGCCGGCGCCCTGATGCAGGGCATCGCACGCAACCCCCTCGCGGATCCGGGCCTGTTGGGCGTCAACGCGGGCGCCTCCGTGACCGTCGTCCTCGCCATCAGCGTGCTGTCGCTGACCGAGCCCGCCGAGTACATCTGGTTCGGTTTCCTCGGGGCCTGTGTCGCCGCCGTCCTCGTGTACGGGATCGGCAGCCTGGGCCGCGAGGGTGCGACGCCCGTGAAACTGGCCCTCGCGGGAGCGGCCACCACCGCCGTGCTGGGCTCCCTCACCAGCGCCATGCTGCTCAGGGACAGCCGGACGTTCGACCAGTTCCGGTTCTGGCAGGTGGGCGCGCTCAACGGCCGTGACCTCGATGTCCTGTGGCAGGCGCTCCCCTTCATCGCCGTCGGCGGAGTGTCGGCCCTGCTGCTTGGCCCCTCCCTCAACGCCCTCGCTCTCGGCGACGACCTCGCGCGCGGTCTGGGGCAGCGCATCGTCGCCGTACGGCTGACCGGCGCCGCGAGTGTCGTGCTGCTCTGCGGCGCGGCCACCGCGATCGCCGGACCGATCGGGTTCCTCGGCCTGGCGGTTCCGCACGCGGCACGTCTGATCACCGGCCCCGACTACAAGTGGATCCTCCCCTACAGCGCACTGCTCGCACCGGCCCTGCTGCTCTTCGCGGACGTCGTGGGGCGCCTGATCGCGCGCCCCGGTGAGGTACAGGTCGGTGTGATCACCGCCGCGCTGGGCGCCATCCCCTTCGTCCTGCTCGTCCGCCGCCGGAACGTGGTCGAACTGTGAACCGCAGGACCACCTCCGCGAGCGGTACGGCCGCCGCACACCCGGAGCCGACCGGCGCGGTCGGCGCGACCGGCGCGACCCTCGCGGTCGGTACGGTTGGTCGCCCCTCCCCCGCCGCCGCACACGACGCCGTGGCCCGGCTGGTCCGCGTCAGACGCCGTCGGCGGGCCCGTGGCGCCCTCGTGAGCGGCGTCCTGCTCGCCGTCGTCCTCGCGGCGTTCGCCCTGTCCCTCACCACCGGCGACTTCGTCATTCCGCTCGCCGACGTGCTCGCCACCCTGGCCGGGGGCGGCGACGGGGGAACCCGGTTCGTCGTCCTCGAACTGCGCCTGCCGCGCGCCCTGCTGGCTCTGCTGGTCGGCGGCTGCTTCGGTCTCTCCGGAGCGGTGTTCCAGGGTCTGCTGCGCAACCCGCTCGCCAGTCCCGATGTCATCGGCGTCAGCGCGGGAGCGAGCGCCGCCGCCGTCCTCGCGAGCATGGTCCTCGGGCTGAGCGGGATCGCGCTGTCGGCGGTCGCCCTGACGGGTGCGCTGCTGACCGGGGCGGCGGTGTACCTGCTGGCCTGGCGCAAGGGGATCAGCGGCTACCGCCTGGTCCTCGTGGGCATCGGCATCGGTACGGGCCTGTCGAGCGTCATCTCGTACGTCATGACGCGGTCGGACGTCACCGAGGCCCAGAACGCCTTCCTGTGGCTGACCGGCAGTCTCAACGGCCGCTCCTGGACACACTTCTGGCCCCTGTTCGGCGGGGCGGTCGTGCTGCTGCCCCTGGCGCTGGTGGGCTCGCGCGCCCTGCCGGCCCTGCAGTTGGGCGACGAGGCCGCCGGCGGTCTGGGAGCGCGGGTCGAGCGGGACCGGCTCGCCATGCTGGCCTGCGCGACCGCCCTCGCGGGCCTGGCGACGGCCGCCGCGGGGCCCGTCGGATTCGTCGCCTTCGTGTCCCCGCCCATCGCCCGACGTCTGCTCCCCGGACACGGCGCGGCGCTGGTGCCCTCGGCCCTGGTCGGCGCCGCGCTGGTCCTCTCCGCCGACTACGCGGCTCAGCACCTCGTCCCCGGTACGCAGTTGCCGGTGGGGATCGTGACCAGCCTCGTCGGCGCGCCGTATCTGCTGTGGCTGCTCGCGCGCGCCAACCGCGTGGGCAGGGGCGGCTGACCGTGACGCGACGTCCAGACGAAGGTTCCGGCGAGGCCCGCGAACCGCTCGGCACGCTCAAGGAGACGACGGTGACCTCCCCGCACGACTCGTACGACCGGCACGACCCGCAGGACCCGCACGACCCGAGCGAGCCGAACGCCCCGTACGACTCCCCCGTCCCGCACACCCTTCAGGCCCGGGATCTCACGCTCGGCTATGGAGAGCGCGAGATCATCTCGAAGCTCGACGTCGACCTGCCACCCGGCCGCATCACCTGCGTCGTGGGCCCCAACGCGTGTGGCAAGTCCACCCTGTTGCGCTCGATGGCACGGCTGCTCGTGCCGTCGGCGGGGGCCGTCCTCCTCGACGGCCGCAGCATCCAGGAACTGCCCACCCGTCAGGTGGCCGCGACCCTGGGCGTGCTGCCGCAGTCCCCGGTGGCACCGGAGTCCGTCACCGTCGCCGATCTGGTCGGCCGCGGCCGGTATCCGCACCAGGGCTGGTTCCGGCGCTGGACGGCGGCCGACACCGAGGCCGTCGCCGCGGCCATGCTCGCCACCGACGTCCTCGACCTCGCCGACCGGCCGCTCGACGAGCTGTCCGGCGGGCAGCGCCAGCGCGTCTGGATCGCCATGGCCCTGGCCCAGGAGACCGACATCCTGCTGCTGGACGAGCCCACCACCTACCTCGACATCAGCCACCAACTGGAGGTCCTGGACCTGCTCACCGACCTCAACCGGCAGCGCGGTGTCACCCTCGCCGTCGTCCTGCACGACCTCAACCTCGCGTGCCGGTACGCCGACCACCTGATCGCGATGAAGAACGGCCGGGTGGTCGCCGAGGGCAGCCCGACCGCGATCGTCACCGAGGACCTGGTCCACGAGGTGTTCGGGCTGCGCAGCGCGGTCGTCCCGGACCCGGCGTCGGCCACCCCCCTGATCGTGCCGATGGGGCGCCATCACATCACGGCGTCACCGGCCGACGACGCCCGGCCAGGGCGCTTTTGACCCCCGTCACCGTTTCCACCCGCCTCCTTCTCCCGAAAAGAGCACACCCATGTCCCCTCGCCCCGCCGACTCCGGCGTCCGACGCCGCACGGGCCGTACGCGCCTGCTGACCGGCGCCCTCGCGCTCACCCTCATGGGGGCGCCGGCCGCCTGCGGTTCGTCCGACGAGTCCGGCACCCAGGACAGCGCCGCCCAGCCGTCCGACGGCGCGTTCCCGGCGAAGGTCGCCACCAAGTTCGGCACGGTCACCGTGGACGAGGCGCCCAAGCGCGTGGTGGCGCTCGGCTGGGGAGACGCCGAGGCCGCGCTCTCGCTCGGCGTGCAGCCGGTCGGGGCCAGCGACTGGCTCGCCTTCGGCGGCGACGGCCTCGGGCCCTGGGCCAAGGGCCGCTACGACAAGAGCCCGCAGAAGATCGGCACGCTGGAGCCCGAGTACGAGAAGATCGCGGCCCTGAAGCCCGACCTGATCCTGGACACCAAGTCCAGTGGCGACCGGACGCGTTACGACACCCTCAGCAAGATCGCGCCGACCGTCGGAGTACCGAAGGGCGGCGACCAGTACAAGATCTCCTGGGCGAAGCAGACCACCATGGTCGCCCAGGCCCTCGGCCTCTCCGACGACGGCGAGAAGCTGATCGCCGAGACCGAGAAGAAGTTCACCGACGCGGCGAAGGCGCACCCGGAGTTCAAGGGCAAGACCATCACGCTCGGCTCGCGGACCGCTTCCGCCTGGGGCGCGTACGTCCGCGGCACCGGCCGGGTGGACTTCGTCGAGCGGCTCGGGTTCGAGAACAACCCCGCCATCGAGGCCAAGGCCGGGTCCGCGTTCTCCGTGCCCGTCTCGGAGGAGAATCTCAACCTCCTCGACGCCGACCTGACCGTGCTGGCTCCCATCGGCGTCACCGCGAAGAAGATCAGCTCCGATCCCCTCTTCAAGGCCGTACCGTCCGTGCGGAAGGGCCACTCCGTCGTCTTCGACGACAAGAACATCAGCTCGGCCTTCGCGATGGACTCCGTGCTGTCGGTGGACTACGCGCTGGAGCACGTGGTGCCGCTGTTCGCGACGGCCCTCAAGTAGTCCTCAGGGACCACAGGGTCTTTCGGGGCCCTTGGGGGTCAGCGGGCCTCGGGGGCCAGCGGGCCTTGGGGGCCAGCAGGCCTTGGGGGCCAGGGGGCCTTGGGGCCTCACGTGGTCTTCGACCACACCCGGTCCGCGTAGTCGAGGAAGTTGCGTCCGAGGATCTTCTCGATGCGTTCGGAGCGGTATCCGCGCCGTTCCAGGAGGTGGATCAGTTCCCTGAACTGGTCCACCCCGCGCAGATCGAGCACGAAGGGGACCGTGTCGGCGCGCTCGCCCGCCGCGCCGACTCCGGCCGCCCGGCGCAGCGACACATGCTCGGCGAGATCCGCGCGGTAGGCGTCCAGGTCGTCGATCGAGGTGACGGGCCCGTCGGTACCGATGCCGACGTGGTCCTCACCGCACACGTTCACGGCGTGGTCGATGTGCTCGACGACGTCCGCGGCAGTGGCATGACCGGACAGGCTGAGGAACGGCATGAAGTAGATGCCCACGAACCCGCCGCGCGAGGCGACCAGCCGCAGTTCCTCGTCGGTCTTGTTGCGGGGCAGATCGGCGAGCGCCCGGCAGCCGGTGTGGTTGATCGACACCGGCGTACGGGAGAGGGCCGCGGCCTCCAGGCAGGTGCGCTCGCCGCTGTGCGAGAGGTCGACCATCAGGTGGTGTTCGTTGAGTGCCTCGACCACGCGGCGGCCGAAGTCGCTCAGGCCCCGGTTGGCCGGCGCCATGGAGCCGTCACCGATGTGGTTGGCCTGGTTGTAGGTGAGTTGGACGACACGCACGCCCAACTCGGCGAACGTGGCGACTCGGTCGGTGTCATCGCCGACCGCGACGGCGTTCTGGAAGCCGTAGACGACACCGATGCGGCCCGATTCCCGTGCCCGGTGGAGGTCGGCGACCGTGCGCACCTTCAGCAGGTCCGCGGCGTGCTCCCGCACGATCCCGTCCCACACGTCGATCTCGTGCAGCGTGTGCTCGTACGGGGGCAGGTCGCCCATCGTGTAGCCGAGGGTGATGTTGACGGCCGTGAGGCCCGAGGCGTGGGCGTCCGCCAGGGTCCGGGCGTCGATGGTGAGTTGCTCGCTGCTCTGGTTGAGCTGGGCGGCGGCGTCGGCGGACCGGGGCGCGTTGGGGTTGTCGAGCTGCCCGAGCGCGTTGATGATCATAGGCGTGGAGGTCGTCGGCCTGCGGTTCATCGGGTCGTGGGGCATCGGGGTGGAGGTCATCGGGCTTCCTTGTACGCGCCGCGCTCAAAGCGGTGGCCGCGCTTGACGGTGAGGGTGACGCTGCGCAGGTGGTCGATGTCGAGCAGCGGATTCTCGTCCAGGACGACGAAGTTGGCGAGCTTGCCGGGTTCCACGCTGCCCATGATGTCCTCGGCCCCGGCGCTCCGGGCGCCGATCAGGGTGGCCGAACGCAGCACCTCCTCGGGCGGGATGCCACAGCGGCGCACGAGGAACGCCAGCTCCTCGAACAGCGCGGGGAAGGGGTCCCCGGGAGCGGTCTCGTAGTCGGTACCCGTCGAGAGGTCGACACCGGCGCGGTACGCCTGAGCCGTGATGTGCGCGGCGAGCTGGGCGTTGGCACGCGCGCGTGCGGCGTCCTCTGGCCCCTCGCCCATCAGCTCGTCGCTCTCCCACATGCCGGCGGTCGCGTCGAGAACGGTTCCGCGGCGGCACATCAGGGCGAAGAGTTCGTCGAGGTGCGGATCGTCCTCGGCGGCGAACCTCCCGTGGTCGACCCACGGTTTGTCCTTGTACGTCGTCAGCGGCCCGTCGGCGCCCTCGAAGGCGAGCAGCGTGACGTGGGAGACGCTGTCGACACCGGCCTCGACGACCTGTCGGGGCGTGGCGGGAAAGACGGCGGCGTGGGCCCAGACGGGCACGCCTTGCCGGTGTGCCTCGGCGGTGACGGCGGCCACCGTGCGGTGGTCGAGGTCGGCGTACACCTTGATCGCGGCGGCATGGGTGCCGCGCGCCAGGGCCACCGCCACCCGCAGGTCGGTGTCCGGGGTGACGGCCTGCATCCATGGCACGGCGCCCGGGGTCTCCCCCTGGGACACCTGGTGGGTGCGCGGGTCGTCGAAGAAGCCGGGTCCGGCCATCAGCGCGGCGTAGCGGATGTCCGGGCCGGGGATCTCGCCGACGAGGGTGGCCCGCGCGAGGTCGCCGACCTGGCGCAGGTCGTCCGCCATGTCGCGGATCGCCGTGACACCGCTGTGGACGAGGCGGTCGAGGACCGCCTCGGCGGCGGGCCGGTCGGGCGGTGTCGCGATGTGCTGGTGGGAGTCGATGAGACCCGGCATGACGAAGCGTCCGTCGAGGTCGTGGACGCGCGCGTCGGCGGGCAGTGAGGCGGCGATCTCGGCGTCGTCACCGACCGCCCGGATCGACGCGCCGTCGATGACGATCGACGTGGACGGCCGGGGCGCCCGTCCGGTTCCGTCGAACAGCGTGGCACCGCGGTACACGGCGAGCGTGCCGGCGGGTGGCGGGGCGTGCGGGGTCGTCGCTCCCGAGGCCTCGTTCGTCATCTTCGCCTCTCGCTCGTGGGGCTTCCAGCTCGGGGTGGTGCAGTGCGGCGTGCAGCAAGTTGTCGCGCTGTACGCAGGGTTGTTGCGCTGCAGTAGGGTAGGGCTGTTGCGCTGTACGTAACACATGTAACGTCTCCCGCAACATGCGTCACCGTACGCTGCCCCACCCCGACGCCACAAGGAGTGGTCGGACGTGCCCGAAGCACCCCGCACCGCCGTCGACAAGGCCCTGGACCTGGTCGAGGCCGTCGCCCGGTCATCGCACCCCCCGCGCCTGACCGACCTGGCCGAGGAGGTCGGGCTGCACCGCGCGACCGCCTACCGTGTCCTCCTCGATCTGGTACGCCGGGGATGGGTGCTGCGGGCCGGAGACCGCTACCTGCCCGGTACCGCGGTGCTCCAGCTGTCGTGGTCCGCGGCCAGGAACTCACTGACGGCCATCGCCCGCCCGGTGCTCACCGAGCTGTCCGCACGCACCGGCATGATGGCCAACCTCCAGGTCCTGGAGGAGGACCGGTCACGGGTGATCGACGCCGTCCGGCCGGAGCGGCTCGCGATGATCTCCGACCTGATCGGCGAGGGACTGCCCGTCCACCGGTTCGCGGGCCCTCTCGCCCTGGTCGCCGCGCTCGCTCCCGCCGCCCGATCCCCCTACCTGCGTCCCGCCGAAGCGGCCGGACACCCGCTTGAGGGTCCCGACGGGCTGCTCGCCGACCTCGAACGCGCGGAGCGGACCGGATTCGCCGAGGAGCACGGCCGCAGCGAACAGCCCGTCGCCTCGCTCGCCCGCGCCGTTTCCCCCACGTCCGGCGCGCCGGTCTGCGCGGTGACGGTGGTCGGCCTGGACGCCGAGTTCACCCCCTCCCGCCTGCCTGACCTGCGGGAACATCTGCGCGATGCCACCGACGCACTGCGCCGGCTCCTGACCGCCCCCGGCACCTCCAGACCCTCCGCCGACCCCGCGAAGGGACCCGTATGAGCGGCGTCCTCGTTCTCGACCGCGCCCAGACCCGCGCGGCGCTCGACCCACACCGGGTCATGGACGCCGTGGCACAGGCGCTGATCGCCGTCAGCCGGGGCGAGGCCTCCGCACCGCCGCGGGTGGCGGCCCTCGCGCCAGGCGGCCTGCTGGGTGTCATGCCCGGTTATGTCCCCGGACTCGGGCTGGCGGCAAAACTCGTCTCCGTGTTCGCGGACCCGGCTCAGGCGGGACGGAGCAGCCACCGTGGCATCGTCGCCCTCTTCGACCCCGAGGACGGCCACCCGCTGGCCCTCCTCGACGCCGAGTCCCTCACCGGGATACGTACGGCCGCGGCTGCCACCCACAGCGCTCTCGCCCTGGCCGCGCCACGACCCGGCCGCATCGCCGTTCTCGGTGCCGGGGCCCAGGCGCGGGCCCAACTCGCCCTGCTCGCCCTCCTCGACCCCACGACGCCCGTCTCCGTGGCCGGGCGCGATCCACGGCGGGTCCGCTCCGCCGCCGGTCTGCACCCCGCGGCCGAGGCCGCGCCGAACGCCGAAGCGGCCGTACGCGGTGCCGCTGTGGTGTTCTGCTGCACCGGCGCCGTCCAGCCGGTGATCCGCCGGGACTGGCTGGCCCCCGGCGTCCATGTCAGTTCGGTGGGCGGCTCCCACGGTCCCGAGGTGGACGCCGACACCGTCCGCGACGCCCTCCTCTTCACGGAGTGGCCGGGCGCCCACGCCGCCGCACCGCCGGCGGGCGCGTACGAACTGCAGGACCTGCCCGCGGAAAAGCCCGTCGTCCTTCTCGGCTCCGTCCTCTCCGGTACGCATCCCGGCCGCCGGAACGAGACCGGACCGACCCTGTTCAAGTCCACCGGGCATGCCGCTCTGGACGTGGCCGCGGCGCATGTCGCCCACGCTGTCGCCGTCCGCGAGGGCTGGGGCACGGTCGTCGACCTGTGAACGCTGCCGGCCGACCCCAGGGCGAGGGTCCGGTGCCGCTCGCCGGTGCCGCTCACCGGTGCGGGTCACCGCTGCCGTTCGCCCGTGTGGGTCAGCCGTGTCCGTCACCCGTGTCGGTCGCCTGTCGAGGGCTGTCGGTCCGGTGTCGGCGGCCTGTCGGCGAGCGCTGAGACCTTGCTGGAGATCCCGCCGGGCACACCTCCGGCGGGCGTACTACAGGCAAGGAATCCCCATGACCGGTCGGCTCACACACGTCACGATCATCGGCGCCGGGCTCGGCGGCCTCACGCTGGCCCGCGTACTGCACGTCCACGGCATCCCGGCCACTGTCTACGAGGCCGAGGCCTCACCGACGGCACGTGCGCAGGGCGGAATGCTCGACATCCACGACTACAACGGCCAACTCGCTCTGGAGTCGGCAGGCCTCCTCGACGAGTTCCGCGACCTCGTCCTCGAGGGCCGCGAGGCGATACGGGTTCTCGGCGTGGACGGGTCCGTCCTGTTCGACAAGGCCGACGACGGCACAGGGGTCCGCCCCGAAGTGCTGCGCGGTGAACTGCGGCGGATCCTGCTCGACTCGCTCCCGGCCGGCACCGTCCGGTGGGGGCACAAGGTCAGCGGTACCCGCGCACTCGGCGAGAGGCGGCACGAGGTGACCTTCGCCGACGGCACCACCGTCGCCACGGACCTGCTGGTCGGCGCGGACGGCGCATGGTCCCGGGTCAGGCCGCTGCTCACCGCCACCACCCCGGAGTACGCCGGCATGTCGTTCGTCGAGACCTACCTGTTCGACAGCGAGACCCGGCATCCGGCCAGTGCGAAGGCGGTCGGCGGCGGGTCGATGTTCGCACTCACGCCGGGCAGGGCGATCCTGGCCCACCGGGAGACCGAGGGTACCCTTCACGCGTACGTGATGCTCAGCGAGTCGCGGGAGTGGTTCGCCGGCATCGACTTCGGCGACTCCGCCGCGGCCACCATGCGAATCGCGAGGGAGTTCGACGGCTGGGCACCGGAGCTCACCGCGCTGATCACCGGAAGTGAGACCGCGCCGGTCCTGCGCTCGCTCAACGCCCTGCCCGTCGGGCACCGGTGGGACAGGGTGCCGGGGGTGACCCTGCTCGGCGACGCCGCCCACCTCTCGGTCCCGAACGGCGAAGGCGCCAACCTCGCCATGTACGACGGCGCCGAACTCGGCAAGGCCCTCGCCGCCCGCCCCGACGACCTCGAAGGCGCCCTCGCCGAATATGAGCAGGCCATGTTCACCCGCGGCGCCGAAGCCGCCGCCGAGGGCACCGAACTCCATGAACTCCTCTACGGCGCCAAGACACCCGATAGCCTGATCGCCCTGTTCACCGGCGCCGAGCAGACGCCGTAGGGCGAACGCGGTCACCGCGCGGCGGGCGCGGCAGGCGCAGCAGGCGGTGACCGCGCCGGCAGTGGTGGCCGCTCCGGCAGTGGTAGCGGATCCAGCAGCGCTGGCAGGCTTCGTGCGCCATCCGGGCACTCGTGCCGCCGCGGCGGCATATGTGTCCGCGTTCCCCGGGCATGCGGCAGAGCATGAACCAACCGAACGACGGTCCCGACCGCGCCCATCAGCGCCCCGAGGGAGTCAGTGACGAGACCGTGGAAGCGCTCGGTGCGCTGTCCAAGGCACTGGAGACCACCGAACGGGCCCGGGGACACCTGTACTCCTTCCACCAACTGACCGGCGGAGCCGATCTGGAGCTGGACCGCGCGGTCAGGCTCCTCCGCGAGGCGGGCCACACCGAGTACGCCGACCGTGTGGAGCGCGAGATCCTGGGCCGCAACGTGATCCCCGGCCACTGGACTTTCCAGATCGTCGAGGCATACGACGGGACCTACTACCAGCCGTTCAAGGAACTGGAGCGACACGTAGTGCGCGACCTCGCCGACGGGCGCGACCACCTCTACGAAGCCGAGCTGAAGGAGGACCGCCGCACGAAGGGCCACCGCGACCACAGCGCCCGCCCCGACAGCCCGGACACCCCCTCCTAGAGGTGGTCGGTGACGCCCTGGTACTCACCGGTGGGCGCCCGGCCGGTCGTCTCGTATTCGAGGAGCAGCAGGCCGTTCGGTGTCGCTTCGTGGTGGAGCAGTCGCAGGCCGGACGGCGTTCCTGGACCGGTCACCAGACGCCGGCCGGTCCGCAGCACCGTGGGTGCGACGACGAGGCGGAGCGTGTCGATGAGTCCCGCAGCGAGCAGCGCCTCGCCCAGGCGGGCGCTGCCGTGGATCTGCAATTCCCGTCCCGGTCGCGACTTCAGTTCGGCGACCGTCCGGAGCGGGTCGCCGTTGAGCACGGTCGTGGGATGCCAGGCCCCCTCGGTGAGGGTGTTGGAGACGACGTACTTCGGCAGCGAGTTCATCCGGCCGGTGAACGGGTCGTCGGGGTCGGTGATCTTCGGCCAGTCACGGGCGAATGCCTCATATGTACGGCGGCCGAGCAGCAGGCCGTCGGCGAGGTCGAGCCAGTCGGAGACGCGCTGGACGAACGTCCCGTCGATGTGGGGTACGAGCCAACCACCGTGGCTGAACCCGCCGCTGGTGTCCTCGTCCGGCGAACCGGGCCCCTGGCTGACCCCGTCGAGCGTGACGAACTCGGTGAGGGTGATCTTCATCGCGGCGCCATCCCCTCGACGAGTGCGGCCAGTTGACCCGCGACCGTGCCCCAGCCGTCGGCGAAGCCGAGCTTGTCATGGCGGGCGCGGGACCCCGGGTCGCCGTGCCGCACGAGCATCCGGTAGTCCGTACCGTCCGGATGGTCGTGCAGCGTGATCGTGGCGGTCATCGTGACCGGCGCCGGATCCGCCGGACGCCAGGTGCTGTCGATCGCGTTGGTGAACACGATCCGCCGGCCTTCGTCGACAGCCAGGAAGCACGCGTCCAGATGGGGGACGAACGCGGTGCCGTCGTCACTCATCCGCGTCACGAACCCCCCGCCGGGCCGCAGCTCCAACTGGTCCACCCGGCAGCGCATGGGAGCCGGGAGCCACCACCTCTCCAGCCGGGACGGTTCGGCCCAGGCGCTCCACACCGTCGCGCGCGGGGCACGGATGATCCGCTCCAGGCTGAGATCGAGGTCGGGATTCAGGGGAATCACGGGGTCCGCAGGGTTCACGGGGTTCACGGGGTGTTCTCCTCCGGGTCGGTGACGAACTGTTCGAGTCGGTCGGTCCGCTCCTCCCAGGTGCGGCGCTGCTCCGCCAGCCAGTCGTCGACGAGGGCGAGCCGGTCGCGGTTGAGCACACAGGTGCGGACCCGGCCGGTCTTGACCGTGCGGATCAGCCCGCTCGCTTCGAGCGTGCGCACGTGCTTCATGAACGAGGGAAGGGTCATGGGGAACTCGCGGGCGAGTTCGCCGACGCTCGTGGAGCCGCGGCCGAGACGCCGGACGACGGCACGCCGGGTCGGGTCGGCGAGCGCGACGAACACCCCGTCCAGTTGCGCCGAATACTGTGCCATGAGGCTAAGTATTGCGAGACGCGGAGAGCGGCGCAAGGGATCACAGCACTCGGCTCAGGCCGCTTCGGGAGGTCCCTCCACCGGCGGCTGTGCCGGTCGGTCTCTTCTGCTCAGCCCGCTCAGTTCGGCGGTGAACTGCGCCCCGGCGAGCAGCGCGAGATTGGACAGCCACAGCCAGATGAGGAAGACCACCGCGCCCGCGAGGGAGCCGTAGAGCTTGCTGTAGGTGCCGAGGGCGGAGGTGTACAGGGCGAACCCTCCGGAGACGACGAGCCACAGGCCCGCCGCCAGGATCCCGCCGGGGACGCTGTGCTTCCGGCGACGGGCCTGTACGGGACCGGTGTGGAAGACGATGACCACCAGCAGCGCCACCAAGCACAGCAGGAGTGGCCAGCGCAGTAGGTTCCAGGCCCACGCCGCCACCGCGTCGAAGCCGAGAATACGGCCGACGGTCTCGGCGATCGGCCCGGTCAGCAGCAGGAGGAGCGCGCTGACGAGCAGCAGGCCGAGCAGGGCGAAGGCGGTGAGCAGGATGCGGGGTGCGGTGTGCCAGGGCGACCGTTGATCGGCTTCGTGGTGCATACGGTGCAGGGCGCGGCGGAAGACGGCGAGGTAGCTGGAGGCGGACCACAGTGCGCTCACGATGCCGCCGCCCAACAGCGTCCAGGCTGCCGAGCCGTCTCGCATCGTACGAGTCAGCACGTCGTGCAGCTGGGTGCCGGACTGGTCCGGGGCATAGGCGGTGACGTGGGCGATGAAGTCCTCGGCGGTGCCCGGACTGATCAGGCTGAAGGCGATGACGGTGACGAGCAGGGAGGGCAGGACCGCAAGGATCGAGTAGTAGGTGAGGGCTGCCGCGTAGTCGGAGACGTCGTCACGCCACATCGACAGCGGCGTACGGCGCAGCGCGACCCCCCAGGCGGCCGGGGTCCGGGAGCGACGCCATAGCGGCTCCAGCGCGCGCGGGCCGCCGCCGGTGACGGCGGGCCCTGGTTCAGCGGACATGAGGCCTACGGTGCGAACGGGTGGAGAAGCGGACCTGCGTGCGCACGCTGTACGGGGTGAGGGAGCTCTCTGTTCGGCCCGCGAGCTCGGCGAGGGCGGGCAGCACGGCGGCCGGGGTCACGTCGGGCTGGAGCCTGACGTGCAGGCGCACCTGCAGCCGCTCGCGTTGTACGAGGACTCGGGTGCGGCAACGGGTGACACCGCCGATCCCGACCGCGTGCCGGGTCATGACGTCCTCCAGGGCCCGGGTCCGCAGCGTCCCGCCGGGCGCGGGCAGCGGAATCGACGGGCGGGCCCCGGCGCGCAGCAGGCGGACGCACCACAGAGCCAGAAGGGCGGTCGCGGTGATCGAGGCGGCCATGACCACAGGCGTCCACCACCCCGTGGAGCGCAGGTCTGCGAGACCGGCCGCGTCCACCAGTACGGCACGGGCGCCGGGCTCAGGCCACCAGGACGGAAGGCGCGTGGCCCAGGGGGCCCCGGTGAGGGCAAGCCAGCTACCGCCGAGGAGGAACACCAGGCCGACCACGGCGAGGGCGGTCCGGTCGAGGACCGTACGGGAACGTCGCATCAGCGGGTGACTCCTTCGAGGGCCGTGTCGTCGGCACCGGCCGTGAGCGTACGCTGCGCTCCTCCGCCGTCCCCAACCGTCGTACCGGGATCCCAGGCGGTCCCGGGCCGCACCCGGACGCGCAGTCGTGGTGGGCGACGCAGATTGCAGCTCTCCAGCACCCGGCGGGCCGTCTGCCGGGCCTCGTCGAGAGCCAGGGCGCGGTGGCCGAAGGCCAGGCCGGCCCGGACTCTGACGCTGCGGCGGCGCACCCGCACCTTCACCGGACCGATCCCCTGTATCTGTCCCACCGCGTCCCCGACGAGCGCGGCGACCGCCGTACGGTCCAGGGCCGCCCGGAGGTTCGGAGCGGGCGCGGTGAGCGTGAGCAGTCCGCGGTGTCCTGGGGTGAGGGCCAGGACGATCATCAGCAGACCGAGGAGCGCGACCGCGACGGCGGAGACCGTGACGGTCGCCTCACCGGGGCCGTGCTGCGAGAGCCAGTGCAGGGCGTCGGTGCGCCAGACCGCCGCCGACCGGTCTGCGGCGTGCACGATAAGCAGGTCGACCGCGAGCGCGCCGCAGGCCATCAGGGCCGACAGGGCGAGCAGCAGGACCGGCAGCCGTCGTTCTGACCACCACCGCAGCGGCGTGCGCGAGTTCAGCGGTCGGGTCTTCGCCGCGACCGGTGCGAGGACCGCGTCCGCGTCCGGGTCCGGGTACGAATGCAGGTCCGGGTACGGCACCGGCACTGCGGCCAGGTCCGGCACCAGGGCAGTGACGCCGACACGCGCTCTGGTGACGTCAAGGCCGGTCAACTGGTGCGTGCGGGCGGTGACATGGTCCTGGAGCCGGCGGACGGCCTCCGGCAGTGGCGCCGGGTAGGGCAGGGTGACGTCGACCCGCACGTCCGCCCGGCGGCCGTGCACGTCGGCCGAGCCTTTCGAGGCCCGGGCCCGGGCCTCGAAAGGCTCGGCTCCTGTCCCAGGCCCCGCCTCGGTGGCCGCCCGCTCGGCGATCCTTCGGACCGCTTTCTCCGAGACGGTCGTGGTGCCGCGCCGGTCCGCCGTGGTCATCGACGGCTCCGCGCATAGCCGTCGCGCAGATCCTGGAAGCGGCCTCCGCCGTCGAACCAGTGGCCCGCGGCCCACCCCAGGCCGCCCAGTGCGGCCACGAGCAGGAACGCGCCGAAACCTCCGAAGAAACCGGCGAAGGCCAGCGCCATCCCTGCGATCATCCCGACGAATGCTCTGGTCACGTGGTCACGTCCATGTCCTGGCCTCTTTCACCATTCCTTTTTCGCCGGTTCCCTTTCACCGGCCTCACGCGCCGGTTCTCACACACCGGCCGGGCATCCTCTGGTGTGCGACGGCCCGCTCACTCCACGCGGGAGTCCGTCGTCGGCGCCTCGCCGTCCTCCTCGGGCAGATGCACGTCGTTGACCGTGACGTTGACCTCGACCACGTCGAGGCCGGTGACGCGCTCCACCGCGGAGATCACGTTCTCCCGGACCTCGCGCGCCACGTCCGTGATGGGAACGCCGTACTCCACGACCAGGTCGAGATCGATGGCCGTCTGCCGCTCGCCGACCTCGACCTTCACTCCACGTCCCACGTTCGGCCGGCCGCCCGGTACCCGGTCGCGAACCGCGCCGATGGTGCGGGAGAGGCCGCCGCCCATGTCGTACACACCCGGAATCTCGCGGGCCGCGATCCCCGCGACCTTCACCACGACGACATCGGCGATCGAGGTCCGTCCCCGGTCCGCCGCCGGCTGGTCGGCGCCGGTGACACCGCCGGACAGCGCTGTCGTCGTCTGTGCTGTCGTCGTCTGTCCCGTCTTGAGGCCCTGCGGTGCCGATACGCCCTTGTCGGTCGATGTGGTCGACGCGGTCGGTACGGTCTGCGTGGTCATGGCACGTCCTTCTTTCTGTAGCCGGTCGGCTGCTCTCACTGAGATGGACCCGCCGCGGCCACGCCTGTGACGCGGATACCCGAAAAATCTCCGCTCAGCTCCGGCCGCCCGCCTCTGTCTCGCCGCGGAGTCCCCTTTGAGTCCCGTACGCGTCGCGTATAGGTCGCATGCGGGCCGCGTACGAGTCGCGCACGAATGTCCGACCGTTCACGGGCCATCCGTCGAGGTGTTCGCAACGGATCATTCACGGATCATTCGTGGGGACACATCTGTCCCGGGCCGCCTCGCGCGATCGCGCGTAAACACGAGGCGGCACTCGCGTAACAGCGGGCGGCATCGACGTGTCCAACCTGCGGAACCGGACGAGAGGAGCCGCTCAGTGGCGGGGGCCAGCAAGCAGAACGCGCCACCGGAGGCCCGGGGCGAGACCGACGACGCCCTGCTGACAGTACGGGCCGCGGAGGGGGACGAGGATGCCTTCGCCGTGCTCGTACAGGCGCATGCCCCGGCCCTGATACGGCTGGCCACACGCCTGCTCGGCGGACGGGCGGAGGCGGAGGACGCCGTGCAGGACGCGTTCATCAGCGCCTGGCGGCGGCTCCCGGAATTCCACCACCGGTCGTCGTTCAGCACCTGGATGTACCGGATCGTCACCAACCGCTGTCTGAACGTACTGCGCGCCCGCAAGCCGGTGGTCCCGCTGGAGGCCGCGGGAGAGCTGACGGCGCCCGAGCACGCGGCCTCCCCGGCCCGGATCGCCGAGGCACGCGACGCGGTGCGTGCGCTGGGCGAGGCTCTCGACCAGCTGTCTGTCGAACAGCGCGCCTGCTGGGTGCTGCGAGAATTGGACGGTCAGTCCTACGAATTCATCGCGGACACGGTCGGCATCAGCCAAGAGGCTGTGCGCGCCCGGGTCTTCCGCGCACGACGCTGCCTGACACAAGCAATGGGGGCCTGGCGATGACCACTCACACCGACCCGCCCAACGCGAGCGACGACGGCATCGACGACGAGCGGCTGCCGTGCGGCAGGCTGCTGTCCCGGGTCTGGGACGACTGGGAACAGCAGTCCGACGACCCGCATCGGCAGAGCTGCCCGCACTGTCGGAACGCGGTCCTAGGTCTCGACGATCTGGAGGTCGCGGTACGTGACCTGCGTGACGAGACGGCGGACAGTTACGCATCCGAGGCGACGTCTCTGACGCGGCGTGTCATGGAGGTCGTACGTCTCGAACTGCGTCCCGGCCGCCCCGTGCCCCTCGGCGAGCCCGACGAGGATCTGTGGATCATGGAAGCGGTCGCTGCCCGCGCCCTGCGTGCGGCGGCCGAGACCGTCTCCGGCGTACGGGCGGGCTCGTGCCGGTTCCTCCCCCACCCCACCCCCGAGTCCTCCGAGTCCTCCACCACCTCCGACGCCTTCGAGGGACCGTTCGTGGTCCGTCTGGCCATTCACGCCCCGGCCGGGGTCCCGCTGCCGGAACTCGCCGAAGAGGTCCGTGGGCGGGTCCGCGAGGCGGCGGACCGTGAGTTGGGCGTGGCCGTGGCGGCGATAGACGTCCATGTCACCGACCTGATCCACTCAGCGGACGACAGCCAGGGAGGTCGTACCTGATGACCCGCGACATCGCCCACACCGCACTGACCGAGGAGATCGCCCGAGCTGTGGAGAGCGTGCCGGGGGTGGCCTTTCTCAGACCGGGGCTCGCCGGCCGGTTGCGCTCGAACCGGACGCGATCGCAGCGGGGCAAGGACGCGGCTCCGCCGGTGGGAGTGCTGACCGCGGGGCTGCCGACGACGGTGGTGCCGACCCCCGGGATACCGACGGCGGGCGTACGTCTGGGGCGGCCGGACGACACCGGACGACGGCATGTCGAGATCCACCTCGTCGCGCTCAGGCAGGCGCGAGCCCTGGACGTGGCCCGCGCCGCACGACGGGGAGTCGAGGCGCACCTGGCCGAGAAGTTCCCCGCGGAGCCCGCACCCGCGCGGGTCACCGTGACCGTCACCGGCCAGGTGTGACACCGGGGTGACGATCGCGGTGAGGCCCGGTCCCGGTCGGGACGCCCGATCGCCCGACGCGACCGCGGGGCTTCTTCCTCATGCGGGGAGGTTCAGCAGGGCGAGCGGAGTGGAGGTCGGTTCCTCGGAGCCGCCCTTCGGCTCGACCGTGACCCCCATGCCCGACGCGGTGCCCACAGTGCCCCGCATCAGGACGGCCTGGCTGGTGCGTGCGGGGTCCATCAGACCGGCGGACCGCATGGTGCCGTCGTCGTCGAACCAGAGCTGGTAGATCTTGCCCCGGGGCGGTTCGGCCATCCCGGAGGTCAGGAAGACGGCCCTGTCTCGGCTGTCGGAAACGACGACGGTGCCCGTGGCGCCGCCGGCCAGTTTCGTGGTCCGGCTCCTGGCGTCCGGGGCTGTGAGCACGGCGGCGATGTCGTTCGCTCCCCGTTCGGCCCGCCGCGCCTGTTCGGAGGCGTTCTGGGCCCGTTCGTGCTGCCACACCGCGGTCACGCCCAGGGCGGTGGCGGTCGCGAGGCAGGCGGCGAGTGCCCAGCGCGACACCGGCCGGCCACGCGGTGCCGTACGGATGCGGAGAGTCCCGGTCCAGCCCGTACGGGTCCGGCGCGTACGGGTCCGGCGCGTTCGGATTCGGCGGGGCAGGGCCGGGCTCGCGGGTCCCTCCTGCCGGACGGTCCGGATCTGTCGCAGCACGTGTTCCCGCAGGGCGGGGCGTGCTGGCAGGGAGGCGGCGAGTCCCAGACGGGCGGCGGTGGCGGACAGCTCGGCCGTCTCCCGCGCACATGCCTCGCACTCCCCGAGATGCCGTTCGAATGCCTCGCGTTCCTCGTCGGACAGGGCGTGCAGAGCGTAGGCGCCGGTCAGTGTGTGCGGATCCTCGGTTGTCACGCGGTCACCCCCAGGCAGTCACGCGGTCGGCTGAGGTCGTCCCGCCGCCGGGTCCCGTGCGTGCCCGGTGGAGGCGGCTCCCGCAGATCAGGTTCAGCCGAGTGGTGTCTGACAGGTCTGCCGCGTGTGCCGGTCCGGGCGACTTCGTTCACCGGGGTCCTCCGTGGTCGGGACATCCATCTGGACATCCTTGGGACATCCGTCGGGACATCACAGGACGTAATCCGATGCCGGAGCCGCAGTGGATTGGTCCCTGGCACCCAGGAAATCGCAGGTGGAACCGGACGGCGCGGGCAGGCGGACGAAGGGGCGTACGGTGCCGTCCCGACTGGGTGACCCAGCGCCGACCAAGTGCCGACCGGACCCCGACCAAGCCACCGAGCGGTCGGCAACGAATACGGAATATGGAGTGGGACAAGTCCGGTGAGTTGCGGCGGCTCGACAGGCAGGAGCGGTAATGACAGCGCGCGGCCCGGCGTCCGAGGAGCACGGCCAGGCGTCCGCCGAAGAGGCGGGGGATGCGCACGCCTCTTCGCTGGCGGTGCGGCATCTACCCCGAGCGCCCCGTGCCGCCGTTCTGTTCCTGCACGGCGGCAGGTCGGACAGCCGTGCCCCGTCCCGTCCCTGGCACCTGGCGGCCGTGCGCATGAAACCGTTCGTACGCGCCGTCGCCCGTGCGATACCGGACGACGACGTCCTGCTGGCGGAGGTGCGGTACCGCGTACGGGGCTGGAACGGCGGGGACGCCGACTCCCTGCGGGACGCGCGGCGGGCGCTCGAAGAACTTCAGCGCCTCGCGCCGGAGGTCCCCGTCGTTCTCGTCGGCCACTCGATGGGCGGCCGGGCGGCGCTGCGTGCCGCGGGCGCGCCCCAGGTCCGCGGCGTTCTGGCGTTGGCTCCCTGGTGTCCCGAGGGTGAGCCGGTGGCCCAGCTGCGGGACAGGGAGGTCGTCGTGCTGCACGGAGACCGCGACCGTGTCACGGATCCCCGCCTGTCCAAGGCGTTCGTGCACCGTGCCCGTGCCGCGGGCGCCCGGGCGACGTTCGTGGAGATGGCGGGCGGCGACCACGCGATGCTCCGGAACGCCGGGGACTGGCACCGCACCGCGGTCTCCACCGTTCTTGAACTGGTGCCGCCAGTTGCCGGGGCTATCGGGACCACCGGGCCTACCAGGCCTACCGGGGGGTCAGGACTGTGAACTCGTTGCCGTCGGGGTCGGTCATCGCCACGCCGCCGAGGTCGTCCTGGCCGCCGTCGATGCGCTTCGCGCCGAGCGAGAGCAGTCGATCGACCTCCGCTTGCAGGTCACCGTCGGCGGTGGGAGCGAGGTCGAAGCGCAGCCGGTCCCTGCCCGTCCTCGGCGCCACCGGCGGCCCGCCCCATGTGATCTTAGGTCCGCCGTGCGGAGAGCGGATCGCGGTCTCCTGATCCTGGTCCCAGACCAGGGGCCAGCCGAGCGCCTTGCTCCAGAAGTACCCGACTTCCTGGGAACCGTCGCAGGCCAGCGCTCCGACGAATCCGCAGTCGGCGAGAAAGTTGTTGCCCGGGCCGATGACGCAGAACTCGTTGCCCTCCGGGTCCGCGAGCACGACATGCTTCTCTTCCGGGAGCTGGCCGATGTCGATGTGCCGTCCGCCGAGTTCCAGCGCCCGGTCCACCGTCCGCTGCTGGTCCTCCAGAGACGTACTCGTCAGATCGAAGTGCATGCGGTTCTGGACCGTTTTCGGCTCCTGCGACGGCAGGAAGCGGAGGCGGAATCCGGTGTCGTCACTGGGCAGAAGCAGGATGCCGTCCTGCGGATCGTCGACCGTCTCCCAGCCGAGAAGCCCGGACCAGAACCGCGCGAGATCCGCGGGCCTGCCCGCATCGAAAGAGAGCGCGAACAGCTGACAACTCGTGTCCCGGTCCATCTCCGGTCCCCCTGACTGGCACTGGCGGCGTGGCGCGTGCTCGACACCTCGCCCGCGAGCGTAAGCATGCGACCACCGCATCCGCATCCGGGTTTTCGCCGACGCGCCGACAGTCAGACGCATGACGGCAAGGATGGGTACGGACCTACAACCTGGAGCACCTGAGTCTGATCAGGCGATTCGTGCCGGCGTCGCTGCGTGAAGGGAATCGGAACTCGTCGGGTCCGGACCGGTAAGCGTCCGGGTTCCGGGAACCTGATCGGTTGTACTGCTTCCAGTTGCTCTGGGTCATCATGTCCCGGCCTCCCCGTAGATCCTGGGCGGCTTCCTCCCGGCTCGGGTCGTCCGTCGGCTCGTAGTCGGCGCGGATGTGCTCGACGAAGGTCCACCAGTTCTAGAAGTCTGGTGAGCTGGGGTTCAGCGCGCCGTCGTGGTTGGTCTGCAGGTCGGAGGGCCGGGTCGGATCGAGCATCCGACGGCTCGACGCCATGGGGTCCTCCCTGCGCAGCGCAGACAGACGACGAGGCACGTCGCGTGTCGGTGTCGTACACCAGAGAAATTGAGGCTCTGGATGTCGTGGCTCTCCGACGTGCAGAGGTAGCAGGCGCGGAGTCGGGCAAGCGGTAGGTGCTGGACCCGCTGGCGGCGCCAGGCATCCCACGTCGGGTGACGGTCAACGACCGGCCGTCGAACGTGAAGGTCCACCCCGAGTACCGCATGACCATCGCATCAGACATCCGTTCAATTCATCGAATTGATCGGCATGCGACAACGGAGAACCGCGGCTACTCCGGCAGTTCGAGCATCGGTTCGCCGCAGGACTGGCACTCGGCATGGACATCGAGCTCGTTGAGTATCTCGGCGTATTCGGGATGCCCCTTGAGGGCGGCCATGGCGGCGAGCAGGTAGCGGGTGGCGGTCTGGTCGTGCTCCGCCGTGGCCAGCGTCTCCGCCAGGAGAGTCAGGGCCTCAGGAAGGGCCTGTCGGTAGGCGTCCGCGATGTCGTCGGGCAGGTCGTCGGGGACTTCTCCGAGTTCACCGGAGCAGATGGCCACGAGACCGACCACGTACAGGTAGTCGTCCCGCTCGGACCGGGCGGCGGGAAGACCGCGCGCGAGGGTGACGAGGTGGGGCACGGCGGCGTAGGCGGCCGGCCAGGCGGTTCCCTCGGAACACAGGTAGGGCCACAGGTCGGAGAAACGCTCACCGTTCGTGGGATCCGCCACCAGTTGCCGCAGCTCGTCCGGAAGGAAGGGCGCGTCCGGCGCACCCCGCCCTTTCGACCAGCCCCGGTGGTCGAGGGCGGGCCAGCGCGGGTCGTGCAGGGAGATCATGGGCGAGAGTGTAGACGGCGCGCAACTGCCGTACGCAGACGGCCTTTCGACGCCTCAAGAGGCCGCCGCGCGAGGTGAGGATCCAGCTCCCCGCCGACCGGCCCGGAGGACGGCCGGCGGGGCATGGAGGACGGCACCACACCTCGGCCGCCAAATTGATCACGCAACGTTCAGACACGCACCGTTCAGGCGCTGACGTGGCGGCGAGCAGTCGCCCCGCGGGCGGCGTGGTGCGTCGGCTTGTTCGCGCCCGTGCCCTGCAGACGGTGCAGCCACAGGGATGTCGCGGACAGCAGGCCCGTGAACACCAGCGTGAAGAGCGCGGACACCCACATCTGCCGGCTCCCGGGATGTTCCCATCCCACCCAGGCGGCCGACGCCGCCCACAGCAAAACGGCGGCAGCGTAGAAGGCGCGCATCCGGTGCAGCTGCCGCACGGCCCTCAGGGGGACGGAGTGATCTTTCTTCGGTGCCATGCCGAGCCGTGTACCCCGGATGCTCCGCGAATCACCGGTCATCGGTTCGCGTTCCCACGTTCTCCGGCCGATCGTCACGGCGGTCGAAGTCCCGCCGTATCGCCGCGCCTTCGTCCTCGACCAGACCGGACGGATCCGGCAGTTCGAGCACGGCTCTGCAGTGTTCGCACACCGCCTCGTCCCCGGCGGGCCTGCTGCCGCACGCCTTGCAACGGCGGTGTGTCTCGCGGTCGCTGTCGTTCTCCGTCATGACTCTCCTGCTCGCGGTCGGCCGGTGATCGTGCGCGGGCCGAGTTCCCAAGGAGCGAACAGTGACTCCTCATCCTCCGAACCGCCGCCCCGGATTCCGCCGCCACGCCCGGTTCCGCCGCCACGCCGCCACTCCGCGGAGGGCTCCCCTCAGGGGTTCGGAGAACCACTGGCAGGACTGCTCGCAGCGCTAAAGCGCCACAGCGGCACAGCGCTACTTCGACTCGACCCGCCCCCACGGCTCCGCGCCGCCCGTCAGCGCGTCCTGCGCCTCCCGCCACGCATCGTCACCGGGGTGGAACCGCGTGCGGAGGTACGCCGCGGTGAGCCGCCCGACGGCGGCGACCCGTGCGGGGTTCTCGTCCGTCGTCTCCGCCACGTCGTACCCGGCGATCCCACCGAGCCCGTGTTCGGCGTCGAACAGGGTGAGCAGGGTCTTGGGGCCGGGAGCGAGGGTGTACGGGTCCGCGTGCCAGTCCGGGCCCATGTCCGTGAAGTGCCGCGAGTCGTCCTTGTCCCCGGCGACGACCAGCGCGGGCGTGCTCATCGTGGAGAAGTCGACGACCTTGAAGAACGGAATCCCCTTGGCCATGGGGCCGTTCAGCGCGTCACCGCCCCTCCCGGGGGCGGCCAGCAGTACACCCGCCTTGATACGGGGTTCGGCGAGGTCCACCACTTCCCCGCTGTCGGGGTCGGTGACGCGGGCCCCCAGCAGCAGACCGGCCGTGAACCCGCCCAGCGAGTGACCCGCGACCGCGACCTTGCCGTGGTCGACGCGCCCCGCGAGCTGCGGCACGGCAGCCTCGATCACGTCAAGCCGGTCGAGGATGTGCGACATGTCCTCGGCGCGCGAGCGCCAGAAGAAGGGGCCGCCGGGGGCACCGGCGAGCACATCGCTCAGCATCCTGGAGCTGAGATGGGTCGGCTGGAGGACCATGAACCCGCGCGCCGCCCAGAAGTCGGCGAGCGGCGCGTATCCATGCAGCGAGGAGAGGTGGTTCGAGCCGCCGTGGCCGTGGGAGAGGAGGATCACCGGCAGGCCGGTGCCTGTCGCCGGCGCGGAGACCCGTACCCGCAGATCCACCGGCCGTCCGGGCACGGACAGCACCACCGGACTGTACGAGAGGACGGGTATGGGCGTGCCGCTGCCCGCACCCCCGCCCGTACCCCGGTCTGCACCCGTGTCCGTGTCGACCTCGACCTCGACCTCGGCCTCGACGTCGACCTCGGCATCGGCCTCGACCCCTGTGTCGGCATACGCACTCATGATGTCCGGTTCCCTTCGGTCGGCTGCGTGATTGCGCGACTGCGCGGCTGGCCAACCGCCCGGCTGGCCAGCCATGTCCGGTCTCGGCTAACCTGAACCGGAACGTCGCTCCACATAGCGCTTCTAGTATTCGGAACAGCGCTCCGCTTTGTCAACCGGAGCCGCAACCGGAGCCGAAGCCGAAGCCGGAAGGAAAATTGGTGTCCACCGAGAAGCCCACCGGGAACCACACCGGGAAGGCGGCATCCCGCACCAAACGGGCCGATGCGGTGCGCAACCAGCAGACGCTGCTCGCCGCCGCGGCCGAGGTCTTCGTCACCTCGGGTGTCGACGCGCCGATCCGCCAGATCGCGGCCAAGGCGGGAGTCGGGATGGGGACGATCTACCGGCACTTCCCGACCCGGGCGGATCTCGTGACGGCCGTCTACCGCCATCAGATCGAGGCGTGCGCGGAAGCCGGTCCGCGCCTGCTGGCCGAGGCCGATTCGCCGTTCGACGCCCTGCGTCAGTGGATCGACCTCTTCGTCGACTTCCTGGTCACCAAGCACGGACTCGCCGACGCACTCCAGTCGGACAGCAGCCGCTTCACCGCGCTGCACACCTATTTCCTCGACCGCCTGGGTCCCGTGTGCACCGAACTGCTGTCGGCCGCGGTCGACGCCGGGGACATCAGGCCCGGCACGCAGCCGTACGAGCTGATGCGCGGCATCGGCAACCTCTGCATCGGACGTGACACCGATCCGCGGTACGACCCTCGGCGGCTGATCGAGCTGCTCCTCCTGGGGCTGCGGCAGCCGCGGCAGACCTGAGCCGAACAGCCCCCGCACACAACCCCGGCACACAGCAGCGGACACGCCCGCCGGTCGGCGCGATCAGCCTGCCGTCGGCAGGGGAAAGAGCAGGCAACTGCTGGTGGCGTGGGCGAGCAGGCGGTCGGTGGAGTCGAAGAGTTCGGCCTGGGCGAGGGCGGTACGGCGGCCACTGTTCAGGACGGTGCCAACGGCCCGCACCTTGCCCGTGTCCACGGTGACAGGTCGCAGGAACTTCAGAGAGAGGTCGAGCGACGTGTACGCCATGCCCTGGGGCAGCACCGACTGAACGGCACAGCCGGCCGCCGAGTCGAGCAGCGTGGCATAGACACCGCCGTGGACGCTTCCGATGGGGTTGTAGTGCTCCTCGCCCGGCTCCAGGACGAAGACGGCCCTGCCGTGTTCGACCTCCTCCAGGGCGAAGCCCAGGGCGGCGGAGATGGGCGGCGGAGGCAGCCGTCCGGCGACGATGTCGCGCAGGAAGTCCAGGCCGGTGGCCTTTCCCACGGCGCCCGCCGAAACGGCCGGATCCTCCCAGGTGAACGTGCGCGATCGATCCATGACCCCTTCTCCACCAGTCATTTCACCCGCTGACTATGTTTAGTGAAGTTAGCCAGCCCGGCATCTGGCTGTCAATGGCGAAGCTGGCCTAGGGTCGTCCCATGGAGTGGGTCGAGGTCAGCACCGAGAACTGCACGGTCCAGCGAACGCTGGACGTGATCGGCGAGAAGTGGTCGCTTCTGCTGCTCCGGGACGCCATGAACGGAGTCCGGCGCTTCGACGACTTCCGGCGGCACATCGGCCTCTCCGACGCGGTGCTCGCCGACCGGCTGCGCAAGTTGGTCGCGGCGGGGATCCTGGACACCGTTCCCTACCAGGAGTCCGGCCGGCGCACCCGGCACGAGTACCGGCTCTCGAAGAAGGGCTGGGACCTGTGGCCCGTCATGCTCGCCCTCAAGGGGTGGGGCGACCGGTACACCGCCGATCCGGAGGGGCCACCGCTCGACGTCTTCCATGCGGACTGCGGCGAACCCGTACAGACGGTGGTCACCTGCGCGCACGGTCACGGCCCGCTGCGCCCTCAGGAGGCACACACCCGCCCGGGGCCCTCCGCGCGGCCCGACGGGCGGTAGACGACCGGTCGTACACTCGCCGTATGGGACGGACCAGCGATGCCAGGGTGAAGATTCTCAGCGCCGCCCGGTCGCTCATCGAGCTGCGCGGTTACTCGGCCCTGGGGGTGGCCGAGATATGCAAGGCGGCCGGTGTGCCCAAAGGCAGCTTCTACTACTTCTTCGCATCCAAGGAAGCGCTCGCGCTGGCGGTGATCGACGAGCACTGGACCGGTCAGCGGAGCACCTGGGAACGCATCCTGAGCGGTGACGCCGCCCCGCTGGACCGACTGCGCAGGCTGTTCGAGGAGACGGGGGCCGGACAGCTCGCCGGGCAGCGGAGCTGCGGCAGCGTGTCGGGGTGCCTGTTCGGGAACCTCACGCTCGAGATGAGCAATCAGACGGAGTCCGTCCGCACGCGGCTGCAGGAGATCTTCGAGGCCCAGGCCGCCCTCGTCGAGGCGGTCGTCACGGAGGCCCTCGAACGCCGGGAGGTCACCGTGACCGACACCCGGGAGGCCGCCCGCTCGGTGGTCGCGCAGTTGGAGGGACAGGTGCTGTTCGCCAAGCTGTACAACAACACCCGCCGCCTCGACTCGCTGTGGACGAACTGCCTCGCCCTGCTCGGCGCCCGCACGGCGGGTGAGGTCACCGTCGGGACCTGACTGCCACCGGACGACACCCGGCCGTGGCGCACGGGGGGGCGCGGCCATCCGCCTGGCGTCGTCACTCCCTCCTCACTTCCGCGTCACTGGCCGCGCCAGATGTTGTCGAAGGCCGCGTTCTCGATGCTCCGCCGCTGCCGTACGGCCTCCAGCTCCCGCACCGCGTCGTTCACCGCGGCCAGTACGGTCACCACCCTGTCGTCGACCAGGGTCGCGGCGTCCTCCGCCGGCTCCTCGTGGATGCCCACGGCCGCCGCGAGGAAAGCGAGGACGGGCTCGCCCGACGCCCAGCGGTCGGCCGCCCGGCGACGGGCCGGGGAGTCGGTCAACGTCGCCGCGTCACTCCGGAACGGGATCCACTGGTGGCGCTGGCGAGTGGTCTCCCCTTCCGCACCCAAGTCGTCGACATAGGCCGAGGACAGACCCCGGCCCCGGCGCCACAGCCAATCCTCGACGGTCTCGTACGGCGCCTCGCGGGTGAGCGCCGACGCGGCCTCGTCCAACAGCCGGTCCCCGAGGGCCGTCTGCGGGCCGGGCACGATGCGGTCGTCGTCCAGAGTGAGGGCCTGGGCCTCGCCGAGGTCGATCAGCTCGGCTCCGGCGAGGGCCAGTGACAGGTCGCCCTGCCCGACGGGAGCACTGGACGCCACGTCCATGGTGAGGATCAACAGGTCGCGCGGTGTGGTCATGACGAGCTCCATGTCAAAGGCGTCTGTGTCAAAGGCATCCGTGTCGGAGGTACCGGCGTCAGAGGTGCCGAGGTCAGAGGCATCGGTGCCAGAGGTGTCGGTGCCGGAGGTGTCGGTGCCAGAGGTATCGGTGCCGGAGGTGTCGGTGCCAGAGGTATCGGTCCCGACGTCACTGTAGGCTCCGCCGCTGGGAGGCGTGGCCTCTCACCCCCGTAGCATGACGCGCATGGAGCTGCGCCAACTGCGGTACTTCGTCGCGGTCGCCGAGGAGCTGAACTTCGGCCGGGCCGCCGAGCGCCTGCTGATCGCGGGGCCCTCCCTGTCACAGCAGATCAAGGCCCTGGAACGCGATTTGGGTGTACGACTGTTCGATCGTGACCGCCGCTCGGTGTCCCTCACCCCGGCCGGCTCGGCACTGCTCCCGCACACCCGCGCCCTGCTGGAACGAGCCGCCGACCTCCAGCGGCGCGCCGGCCGGCTGGCAGGATCGGAACCTGTACGGCTCGGGTACGTCAACTGGCTCCCCGGCGACCTGACGGCGCGGGCCGCCGCGGTGGCCCAGCTCCACCTCGACGCGTGGATCGCACCCTCGCACACCCAGGCGGCCCGCGTCGCCGACGGCAGCCTGGACCTCGCCGTCTGCTGGGTCAGGACCGAGGACCTGGAACGACGCGGCCTGCGCGCCCGGCTCATCGGCGCCGACCGGCTCTACGCCGTGGCCGCCGGCGACGACGCGAGCGACGTGGCGGCCCAGGACACCGCCGTCCTTCTCGACGACGACACCACCTCCTGGTCGTCCTGGAACACCTACGCCGAACTGCTGGCACGGGACACCGGGGCCCGTGCGGTACGCATCACCGACGGAGGCATCACCGGTCCCGCGTTCTTCGACCATGTCCGCCGCAGCGGCCTCCCGGTCATCAACTCGCCCAAGGGGCAGACCACTCCCCTGCCGGCCGACCTGGTCCGCCGCCCGGTCGTCGCGCCGGAGATCCACTGGACCTGGTCCCTGGTCCGGCGCGCGAGCGAGGACCGTCCCGCGGTACTCGCCCTCGTGGACGCGCTCTGCGACGGCGTCGGCGACCTCGTGCCGCACGCCCCGGACGCCTGGCTGCCCGGGGGCGACCCGCACCGCTGACGTGCGCTGACGTGCGCTGACGTGCGCTGGGAGGCTACGCCTACCAACAGCTAGAAAGCCGGTCCCGGCCAAGACCCCGTCGCCCTTTGACTCCCCCTGCGACCGCGCCTACATTCCAAATAGTCGACCGGTCGGCTAGTTAATCGGTCGGTCGAGAAACCACCTCACCTCGAAGAAGGTCGTCATGAGCGCTCAGGACCAGAAGGTCGCCGTCATCACCGGTGCTTCGCAGGGCATCGGTGCCGCCCTGGTCGACGCCTACCGCAAGCTCGGGTACGCCGTCGTCGCCACCTCGCGCACCATCGAATTCTCCGGCGACGCGGGCGTCGTGACCGTGCGGGGTGACATCGCCGATCCCGCGACCGCCGAGCGCGTCATCGCCGCCGGCATCAAGCAGTTCGGACGTATCGACACCGTCGTCAACAACGCCGGTCTCTTCGTCGCCAAGCCCTTCACCGACTACACCGCCGACGACTACGCCACCGTGACCGGTGTGAACCTGACCGGCTTCTTCCGCGTCACCCGGCTGGCCGTCGAGCACATGCTCGCCCAGGGCGGCGGCGGCCACATCGTCAACATCACCACCAGCCTGGTCGACAACGCCGACTCCAGGGTCCCCTCCGTGCTCGCCTCGTTGACCAAGGGCGGTCTGCAGTCCGCCACGAAGTCCCTCGCCATCGAGTACGCCACCCGTGGCATCCGCGCCAACGCGGTCTCCCCGGGCACCGTCAGGACGCCGATGCACCCCGAGGAGACCCATGCGGCCCTCGCCGCCCTGCAGCCGGTCGGCCGGCTCGGCGAGGAGAGCGACATCGTCGACGCGGTGCTCTACCTGGAGAACGCCCCGTTCGTCACCGGCGAGATCCTGCACGTCGACGGCGGCATGAGCGCCGGCCACTGACCCGTCCCGACCGACCCGAGCGGGGTCGGCCCCAGCGACAGGAGAACTCCGATGAGCGACATGACGGAAGACGGCGAAGCGGTCCTGCGCGCTGTGCTCGACCGGTGGAAGGCCGCCGTCGACCAGCACGAACCGGAGCGGGTGGCCGCGCAGTTCACCGAGGACGCCGTCTTTCAGGGACTGCGTCCCCACAGCGTCGGAAGGCCGGGCGTGGCCGCCTACTACGCGTCCCAGCCCCTCGGGCTGACGGCCGAGTACCGGATCCTCGAAACCCGGCGCCCGGCCGACGACCTCGTACTCGGTTATCTGAACGTCGACTTCTCGTTCACGGACCGCCCCACGCTCAGTGTCCACCTCGGTGTGCTGGTGCGGCGCGGGCAGGAGGGCTGGCAGATCAGCTACTACCAGGTCTCCCAGCCCAGTTGAACCGGCTGCTGCCGGTCAGGTGCTCCCGATCGGGGGCCAACGATCAGGCGCCGTCGATCAGGCGGCGCCGGCCAGCAGGAGTCCGGCGGCCACCGCCGCTCCGTCGGTGCGGATCGCACCGGCCACGGCGGTGGCCCGTACCCGCGTCTCGGGAGCCAGGGCCGTCCTGAGCGCGGCAGACAGGGACTCGGCGGTCGGGGCGGGGCCGTCGTGGGCGGCGCCGATGCCCAACTCGGCCACGCGAGCGGCGAAGTACGGCTGGTCGCCGCCCTGGGGCACCACCACCTGCGGTGTGCCCGACCAGGTGGCCGTCGTGGTCGTACCCGCGCCACCGTGGTGGACGACGGCCGCCGTCCGGCCGAACAGGGCCTGATGGTTGGCCTCGCCGACGACGAAGCAGTCGTCCTGACCGGCGACCGGGGCGAGTCCGGCCCAGCCGTGGGAGACGATCACGCGACGGCCCTGCGCACGAACCGCTTCGACGGCAGCCCGCGCGACCTCCGCCGGATCACCCATGGGAACGCTGCCGAAACCCACGTACACCGGGGGTGCGCCGGCGTCCAGGAACGCCGACAGCTCGGCCGGGAGCGGGCGTTCGTCCGGCACGAGCCACGCGCCGGTCTGCACCACCTCCAGGTCCGACGGCTGCTGCCACGGCGCCAGCACCGGGTCGGAGGCCAGCCACGGGCGGTCGGTGAAGACGTGGTCCCGGACGTTGTCCACCGGCGGCAGGCCGACCGACACGCGGTGGGTGTTGACCGCCTCGCCGAACACGGACTGCGCGTCACGGGCGTCCTGGTCCCAGAGCGCCCGGTTGTCGGTCACGTCCGCCGACAGGGGCTTCCCCGGCCGCGGAATCGGCCGGTGGTGGGGTGACGGCAGGCTGACCGGCTGGTAACTCGCGTACACATAGCGGATGCCCAGTTTCTCGGCGGCCGACTTCACCCCCGCCACGGCCGGTACGAGGCCGGTCGCCACCAGCACCTCGGCCCCCGCGCCCGCCGCCATGACGTTGTCGTGGAACGCGGCGACCAGTTCGGCCGCGCGCCGGGGCACACCCCCGGCCGTCGGCGGTGTCCTGCCGGTCACGAGCCGGCGCACCGACTGCCCGGTCGGCACCATCTCCACGCCGGCCCCGGCCAGTCGCTCCGCGAACTCCTCGTCGGGCGGCGCGCACACGCGCACCTCCGCGTCCAGTTCCCGCAGTCGCACCGCGAGCGCCACGAGCGGTTCGACACCGCCGCGCGAATCATAGGCAGCCAACACCACACGCATTCAGTACCCCTGTCCCCACAACGCCTTCGGCCCCTGCTCGGTCACCGGTGCCGTGTCACATGCTCGGCCACAGGGCCGCGCCTGGGTGCGACTATCGCATCGACGACCGCGAGCGGGTGGGTATCGCCGGGCGTGGGTCAGCCGCTCACGCCCCGGCCGCGAACGCGAGCAGCTTCGAACAGGGCGGGATCGTGGGCGCAGACCACGGACAGGTGCTCCGCACCGTCCTCGCGGAGTTCGGCGAGACGTGCCTGATTGGCTCGCAGGGCCTTGATGTCGTGGGCGACGAGGCGTTCCTGGATCCGGAGCGCGGCCGGGACATGGGTCGTACCGTCGAGGGTGCCCGGGTGGTAGAAGGTGTCTCCGCAGTGCAGGACCCAGTGGTCGCCGGCGTCGACCGCGACGGCCGCGTGTCCTCTGGTGTGGCCCGGCATCGGCACCAGCACGATGCCGTCGTCGATCCCGGTGAGCTGTTCGGCGGCGGCGAATCCCCGCCACTGTTCTCCGGTCGGGTCGTGCCGGACCAGCTTCGGGTGGTGGGACAACTGGGTAGGCCGGTAGCGGCTCTTCTCCAGTCGGGTGGCCGGTGACAGGGCCCCGCGCGCTTCCGCCGCCGTGACGTGGACCTGTGCGGCCGGGAAGTCGGCGAGTCCCCCGATGTGGTCCAGGTCGAAGTGGGTCACCACGATGTGCGTGACGTCCTCCCGCCGGAATCCGAGCCCCTCGATCTGGTGCAGCGCCGTCTCGTGGGGGTCCAGGGCAGGCCGGATGATGTGGCGTACGCCGCCGATGCGGCGGGCCGGATCGGCGATGTCCTTCGTCCCGAAGCCGGAGTCGACGAGGACGAGGCCCTTGCCGGTCTCGACCGCCAGGACGTGGCAGACGAGTGGCGCGCCCGGCAGTCGCATGGTCCCGCAGTTGAGGTGGTGGACCTTCATCCGAGAGCCTCCGGCATCGCGGCCATGGCCGGCCTCACTTGACGAACTCGGGCGGGGTGGTTTCGACGAGCCGAGGATCCTGTGCGCCGCCCGCCATGGACAGAACTCCTCTGACGATGCGGGCGAGTTTGAGCAGCCCGCTCGGCCTGCGTTTGTCGACGCCCGCCACCAGTTGCTTCAGGATGGTCAACTGGTCGAAGTAGATCCGCTCGGTGACGAGGTTCTCGTTCTCGTCGAAGACGAAGAACGCGTTCATGCGCGTACGGTGCTCGCCGCCCGTCGGCGGTATCTTGCCGAGGGGGCCGAGGTGTGTGCCCAGCAGCCAGAACTCCACGATGACGGCGTCGACGCTGTGCCGGAACGCGATGATCTCGTGGCGCTGGTCGGGGAAGGCGACCCGGGTGTCGTCGTAGTAGGCGCGTACGTCCGTGTCGCCGTCGTGCACCTTCATCTGCGCGACGAGTTCGTAGTGAGGGTGCGGGAAGGTGGACAGGGTGGCGTCCCAGTCCTGGGCCACCTCGTCGCGGAAGTGGTCGAGGACGAGTGTCTCCCGGGCGCGGAGCACGGACTCGTCGGGCAGCACGAAGCGGTTCATGGTCGGGCTCGCTAACGGGTGTGGGTGAGGGCGTGGTGGCTGAACGTGGGTTTGGTGCCGGGGTTCGTCCAGGCGCCGGTCAGTTCGCTGGACGGGAAGAACTGCAGGAAGCGGGGGTCTCGCTGACTCGGGTCGGCGAGCGTCTTCTCCAGGACGACCGAGTTGTACTGGTCGGCCGTGGTCTCGATGGTGTTGGCGTTGAGGACGGCCTCGTACTCCCATTCGCGGCTCCATCCGGCCACCCCGGGGAGCTTCGAGTGTTCCGGCGTCAGGCATTCGGCCGCTATGACGTTCTCACTGCTGACCCAGATCCCGGTCGAGGTGTTGACGACCAGGCTCTGGTTGCCGAACACATGGCCCGGTGTCTTCACCACGGCGACACCGGGGCCGAGGACGACGGAGCCCTCGATCGGGAGGAACGCCTCGGGCGGCACGTCACGGTAGGCGGCTGGCTGGTACCAGGGCTTCTGCAGCGGGTGCAGTTCGGCCATGCCGGCGAGTTCGTCGCGCTGCACGATGACCTTGGCGTTCGGGAAGGCCGCCGTCGGCCGGTCGCCGAGGTCCTGCTGGTACGCCGTCGTGCCCACCCAGCGGCGGAGATCCTGCGTGTGGAGGTGGTCGAACATCAGGTAGTCGACGTCCTGCGGCGCGATTCCCAGCGCAGCGAGATGTTCCAGGACCGTGGCGTACCGGGTCAGCATCAGACGGGCGACGGCGGCCGGTGTCCGCCGACTCAGGCGGTCGAAGTACGGGGTGTACTGGCCGAGTTCGACGTCGCTGGGCTCGAACAGCAGCACCCGGGCCCGGCCGTCGGTCTCCCGCCAGCGGATGACCAGCATGCGGTTGGTGATCGACAGGAACGGCGCGACGGCTCGCGAGGCACGGAAGAGGCCGAACCGCGTCGGGTAGGGCAGCGTGACCAGGTCGCAGGTGGTGACGCTGTCGGGCGTGCCCGTCGTGGCGAACTCGCGCTTGAACACGGCGCCCTCCGTCCGGACCGCGGCCAGTCGTGCCCCCGGCCCGCCCGGTACGCGGCTGGGGTCGGTGAGCGAGTCGACCGGGGTGCCGATGCCCGGCAGGTCGGCCACGTTCGCCGTGTTCCACGGAAAGGGCTGCATGCCGGTCTCCATCGAGTTAATTCCACATCGTGGGTATGACGCATCACGGTTATAGTCCACGCCGTGGGTTTACGCAAGGATGAGGCATGATGAGGGGGTGACGAATCGGACGGCGCCCGCCGACAAGCAGCCCGGAATCCCACCCCGGCGCGGCCGGCCCCGCAAAGGCGCCGGAACGCTGACCAGGGACGCCGTCATCAAGGCCGCGATCTGCGTCATCGACGAGGAGGGCGTCGAGGGGGTCGGCATGCGAACGGTGGCCCGGCGCCTGGGAGTCGACGCGAAAAGCCTCTACAACTACGTCGACGGCAAGGACCACCTCCTCGACGCCGTCGCCGAACACATCCTGCTCGGGGTGGCACTCCCGGAGCCGACGGGGTCGCTCGACGCGGATCTGCGCACCATCGGCAGGACGTTCCGCGCCGCCACCCTCGCGCATCCCCGCGCCGGAGCCCTCGTACTGACCCGGCAGCTCTCCTCCTCGGCCGGCCTGCGGCCCGTGGCCTCGGTGCTGTCGGTGCTGCGCTCGGCCGGCTGCGGGCCCGAGGAGGCGGTGCACCTGCTCCGGACGCTGCTGGCCTCGGTCGTCGGGACCCTGCTGCGGGAGGTCGCGGCGGGTCCGACCTTCGGGGTGGTCGGCCCCGAGGCCACGGCGGCCCGCCGGCGCGACCTGGAGGCCTCGGGCCTGCCCGTGCTCGTCGAAGCGGCCCCGCATCTGGCGCGGTTCAGCCACGACGAGGAGTTCGAGTACGCGCTCGACCTGATCGTCACCGCTGTCACGAGGAAGATCGGCGACGGCGGCCGGCCGTGACCACGGCGGTCACGCCGAACCGCTTCGGCGGGCGGCGGCGACGAGCCGCGCACGGTCGGACAGAGGGCGCTTTGCGCACATGTGCCGCGGAACGCGTTTCCCCTTCGCTCCCCTCCTCCTGAGCGCCACGATTCACCCTTCCCAGGAGCGTTTCCGGGGAACTACTGCCGCACGCACGGCGTCAAACGTATCGGGCTTGCCACCCCAGCACTTCGCCCGACATTTCGCCGAGACCTGAGCACGCCGCGCAATCGCCCTCCCGCACCATGCGTCGAATGCCCGTTGAGCCGCTGACCACTTTGGGGACCATTCGCAGTGACCACCGTAATCGTGCAGCTTTCCGACGCCGTCGTGCGCCACTCCGACGATCCCAGGCCCGAGCCGCGGCTGGTGCGTCTGAGCCCGGGCCAGAGCGCCGATTTCGGCCGGGGGGAGCCCGGGACACCGCCGCCCATCCCCTTGCGTGATCCCGCGGTGTCGCGCTGCGCCGGTCAGGTCACGGCCGTGGAGGACTACTGGCGTCTTTCCAATTACAGCGCCGAGGCGACATATGTCGTGGAGAACCTCGAAGGGGCGGGAGAACACATCCGGGTCGCACCGGGACGGATTGGTGCACCCGTCCCGTTCGAGCTGGCCCGGGTAATTCTGCCCGCGGCCGAAAACCCCATGGAATTCAAGGTGTTCGCACCCCAGCACGCGTATACGGAAGCCGGGTGCGACAGCTCCGCCGGGGAGCCGACGACGAGCCCCTTCTCGCTGAACCCCACGTCCAAGTATTTCCTGGTACTGCTGGCCCTGTGCGAACCTCGGCTGCGCTTCCCTTCGAGCGCGGCCGTCCCTGGCGTGGGAGAGGTTCTCGAACGGCTGCGAGCACTGCCGAGCTGCCACGATCTGACCCGGTCCGCGCTCAACTACCACATCGACTACCTCGCCGACACGAAGCTGCGGCTGCGGGAGGGCCCGGCGGGCTCGTACGGCGGGGCGGGAGGCAAGCGCGAACGACTGGTCAGCCTCGCCCTGCGGTTCAATCTGGTCCGTGAAGAGCACTTGGCTCTGCTCCCCCCAGCCGTCAGACGCTGAACCGAAAGGCCCACCCAGGATGAACCACTCGCACTCCACTCCCCCGCTCGACCCCGCGCCGGGATACCGCATCTCGGACTGGGAGATCACCGGTCTGATCGGCTCGGGCAGCTGGGGCAGCGTGTACGCGGCCCAGAAGGTCGTGGACAGCGCCGCGGGCGGCTCGGCCGTCGCCATCAAGCTGCTGCGCACCGACCTGCTGACACCGGGACAGCGTGCGTCGATGGAGGAACTGGCCCACAAGGAGGCGCAGTTCAGCACGGAGGCGGACCACCCCCACCTCGTACGTACTCACGCGGTCGTGACCCTGCGCGATCCCGAGCGGCCCGAGCTGGACGGCATGACGGCCCTGGTGATGGACCGTGCGGAACGCAGTCTCCAGGATCTCCTGGCGGCGGGCGGGACCGGGCGCCCGCTGCCGGAGGCGGAGCGGATCCTCAGCGGGGTGGCTTCGGGACTTGCGCACATGCACACGCACGGCTGGATCCACGCGGACCTCAAGCCCGCGAACATCCTCCTCGGTCCCGAACGCGCCGTGTGGCTCGCGGACTTCGGGCTCACCGTGGAGCTGGAGGGCACCCACGCCTACGTACCGCCGCTGGGGTCGCTGGACCACGTGCCCCCGGAGTGGTGGTCGGAGCGCACCGGCGTCCACGGCACGACCGTACGCAAGACGGCGGACATCTGGGCGTTCGGTGTGCTGGCGCACCAGGTGCTCACGGGCGGCCTGCATCCGTTCCCCGGTGGGACGGCAAGGGCTCGCTCGCTGGCCGCGCAGGCCTATGCCAACGGTTCGGCCCCGCTCCGCCTGGACGACTCCCTCGAACCGGAGTGGCGCAAACTGATCGCGGAATGCCTGGCTCCCGATCACGCGTCGAGAGCGGCCCTCGGCGCGGACGAACTGTCCCGTCGGGCAGAGGCGTTACACGCCGAGCGCCTTCCCCGGCCCGTGTACCGGCGTCCGGCGGTCCTGGTCGCCGCCGGTCTCACCGCCTGTGCGACGGTCGCCGGCACCTTGATGGCCTTCGTCCCCTCGGACGGCAAGGACGCCCCTGAGAGGTCGAAGTCCTCGGCGAGCGCGACCGCGCTCGCCGACACCGTGCTGCCGGGGGCCATCCCCGCCGACTCCGACGTGCCGGTCTCGCTGCGGCCCATCATCACCGACGCCGCGAAGCGGTGCACCGACGCGGAGGTCACTCCGGCGTTACTGGCCGCGATGCTCAAGGCCGAGAGCGATTTCGACCCGAAGGCGTCCCGGCCCGCCACCGGCGAGTACGGCATCGCCATGTGGACGCCCGCGGTGTTCAAGGCATGGGCGGTGGACGGCGACCGCGACGGCGACAAGGACTACATGTCCCCCGCCGATGCCATCGGGACGATGTCCGTGTTCACCTGCTGGCTCGACCAGCGCTTCAAGCAGAGCGACATGCGCAAGAACCTGCCCGGGCTGATCGCGGCCGGTTACCGCACGAGTGACCGGACCGTCATCGAGGCCGGTGGCGTGCCGAAGGCCGTGCAGCCCTACGTGGACGAGGTCCTCGCCAATCTCAAGAAGTACACGGCCTGACACACCGGGGGCGGGTCCGACCCTGACATGCGTCAGGAGCGGACCCGGCCCACCGCCGCATAGCGTCGCGGATCATTCCGTCACCGTAGGCAACAGGGGGCATCTGATCATGCGGCACTTCTCATCCCTCCGCAGCGGCCCGAGAGCGGCCGGCCGCAGCGGCCCCAGGGCGGCGCGGCGGGCACTGTTCTCGGCGGGCGCCCTGCTGCTCTGCCTGGCGACAGCGGCCACCACCGCGTCCGCCGCTCCGGCCGCTCCGGGTGGCACGGCGGGCGATTCCGGGGGCGCGGTGTCTTCCAAGACAGCTCAGATCGAGGTCCCGGCCGGTGTCACCGCGGGCGTCGCGGTCTACGACCGGCAGGCGGGTACCTTCACCGACCAGCTGAACGCGAGCATGCCGTTCCGGTCGGCGTCCATCGTCAAGCTGCTGCTGGTGCTCGACTTCTTCCGGAACCGCGGTCCGAACTACACGATCCCGGCCGCCGACCGCGCCCTGCTGGAACCGATGCTCCGCAGCAGCAACGACGACGCGGCCAGTCACTACTGGGAGGTCAACGGCGGCCCGGCGATCGTCGAACGCATGAAGACCGACCTCACGCTGAGCGACACGGCCGTTCCGCCCGCCGGATACGAGGGCTACTGGGGATACACGGCCATCTCGGCCCGGGACACGGTCAAGATCTACCGCTACATCCTCGAACAGGCCGCGGCGCCCGTACGTGAGTTCATCATGTCCAACCTGCGGCAGTCGACGCGCTGCGCCTCGGACTCCTTCGACCAGCACTTCGGCATTCCCGGCGCCTTCGACCGGCCCTGGGCCGTCAAGCAGGGCTGGTCGGGCGAGTACGAGGACGGCACCTGCGGCCCGGACAGCGCGCGGAAAGCGGCATCGGCGTCGAAGTCCGCGGGCCGGGAGGCGGAGGGAGCCAAGTCCGCGGACACGGTCAACCTGTCCCGGCCGGCCCTGCACACCACCGGCACGGTCGGCCCGGACGACCGGACCATCGTCGCCGTCCTCACCCTGCACCCGCTCGGCACCACCTACGGCCAGGCCTACACCGACATCGGCAGGCTGACCCGCGGTCTCGACGTGCCCGGCGCGACCAGGCCGGCCGGCAAGTGGTACGGCACGTGGGGCGAGCGGGTCGCCGTCCGGGAGACGGCGACCACCGCGTCGGGCTCCAGGACGCGGCTGCCCGCCGGGGTGGAGGTCCTGATCAGCTGCCAGAAGCAGGGCGGGACCGTCTCCGTACCGCCGTACACCAACAACTGGTGGGCGTACCTGCCCCAGTACGGCGGCTACATGTCCAACATCTATGTCAGCGCACCGGAGAACAAGCTGCCCGACGTTCCGGTCTGCACCTCCTGACGTCTGACGTCCGCCGGGGCGCTGTGGGGGGCACCGCTCGAACGCGGTGTCCCCCACTGCTCGTTCGGCGGGCAGGACTTTGCACACTCACAGTACAAAGTATGGACATGCCAAGTGAAAGCCCCGTAGGTTGGCGGCGCACCGCAGCCCCGTCAGAGAAGACCGGAACGCAGTCCGGCACGGTCCGGTCCCGCTTCATGGAGGACCGTTGTCCCACCATCAATTCCTGCGTGCCCGAAGACTTCTCACCTCTCTGCTGACCGGAGCCGTTCTGACCGGTGGCCTCCTCGCCGCACCGGGCTCCTCGGCCGCCACGAACGCCGCCGCGGCCATTCCGCCCCAGGAACCCGGCGTCACCCTGCGCGTGTTCGACGTGCAGACGCCCCTGAGCAAGCTCTGCACCCTCAAGCCCGGGCAGACCCCCAACCACGACGCGCTCAAGTCGACGGTGGACTGGTCCACGACCGATGACTTCGGCGGCTTCTCCGACCGGTTCGTCTCGGAGGTGACCGGCTATCTGGTCGTACCGAGCGACGGCACCTACGGCCTGCGCCTGACCAGCGACGACGGGTCCCGGCTGAGCATCGACGGCGCCACCGTGATCGACCACGACGGGCTGCACGGCGCGGAGCCGAAGGACACCTCGGTCCAGCTCACCGCCGGTTCGCACCCCCTGCGCATCGAGCACTTCGAGCGGGACGGCGGGCAGGAGCTGCGGCTGGCCTGGAAGCCGCCGGGCGCGAGCGACTTCACGACCGTGCCGCGCGAGGCGCTCAGCACGGACGCCGGCGTCGTACGGGTCACGGCCCCCGGACGCAAGGAGTGCGAGGCGAGCGGCGACACCCCCGGCGACGGCCTCCCCCTCACCGACGTACGCCCCGACCTGGACCTCACCGATCTGCGCCCCGACGGTTTCGAACCGCAGGTCACCGGCATGGACTGGCTGCCCGACGGACGGCTGGCGATCAGCACCTGGGGCGGCTCCGACAACGTTGCCGGAGAGGTGTACCTGCTCGACAACGTGACCGGAAAGACCAGCAAGGACAAGGTCACCGTCAAGAAGGTGGCGAGCGGGCTGCGGGAGCCCATGGGGATCAAGTACGTGGACGGCTCGCTGTACGTCTCGCAGAAGCACCAGCTGACCCGGCTCGTCGACAAGAACCACGACGACGTCACCGACGAGTACCGCGAGATCGCGACCTGGCCGTACGGCAAGAACTTCCACGAGTTCGCCTTCGGACTCCTGTACCGCGACGGCTACTTCTACGTGAACCTCTCCGTGTCCATCAACCTCGGCGGCGCGACCACCGTTCCGCAGCCGGCGCCGGGCCGCGGGACCACGTACAAGGTCAGCAGGAAGACCGGGAAGATCAGTCCGATCGCGGGTGGACTGCGGACGCCGAACGGGATCGGCTGGGGTCCGAAGGGCGAGATCTTCGCGACGGACAACCAGGGTGGCTGGCTGCCCTCGTCGAAGCTCGTGCACGTCAAGCAGGGCCGCTTCTTCAACCACTACACCGAGCCGTCCGGCGCCTTCGACGCGGCCACTCCGACCGCGCCGGTGCTGTGGCTGCCGCAGAACGAGATCGCCAACTCGCCCTCCACACCGCTGTATGTGAAGAAGGGCCAGTTCAAGGGCCAGATGCTGATCGGCGACGTGACCTACGGCGGTCTGCAGCGCGCGTACCTGGAGAAAGTCGACGGTCAGTACCAGGGCGCCGTGTTCCGCTACACGCAGGGCCTCGAAGCCGGTGTGAACCGCCTCAGCTACGGTCCCGACGGCTCGATCTACGCCGGTGGTCTGGGCGCCGACGGCAACTGGGGCCAGGAGGGCAAGCTCAAGTTCGGCCTGCAGAAGCTCACTCCCAACGGCGGCAACACCTTCGACATCAAGACGATGCGTGCCGTCCCGGGCGGCTTCGACCTGACCTACACCCAGCCGGTGTCCGCGAAGACGGCCGAGGAGCTGGCCAAGCACTACAAGGCCGAGCAGTGGCGGTACACCCCGACCAGCGACTACGGCGGCCCGAAGATCGCCGAAGAGGTGCTGCCCGTGCGGTCGGCCGAGCTGTCCAAGGACAAGCGGACCGTGAAGCTGCGCCTCGACGAGCTGAAGCCCGGCCGGGTCGTGCACCTGCGCTCCCCGCGCCCCTTCACCTCCGAGTCCGGTGAGTCGCTGTGGAACACCGAGGCCTGGTACACGCTCAACGCCATGCCCGGCAAGCAGCCTCCCGCCGCCACCACGTACGAGGCCGAGGAGGCCCGGCTGACCGGCGTGGCCGGCATCGCCACGGACCACACCGGCTACTCCGGCAGCGGGTTCGTCGCGCGGTACAACACGGAGGGCAAGGTCGCCACGACCTTCGACGTGCAGGTCGAGAAGTCGGGCACGTACGACGTCAACCTGCGGTACTCCAACGGGCCGAACCCGTTCGAGGGGACCAAGTCGCTCTCCCTGTACGCCAACGGGAAGAAGCTGCGGCAGGTGAAGCTGGCCTCCACCAGCAACTGGGACACCTGGTCCACGCAGACCGAACCGATAAAGCTGCGCAAGGGGAACAACACCGTCTCCTACCGCTACGAAGCCGGGGACACCGGTCATGTCAACCTCGACCTGATCACCGTCCGCCCCCAGGGTGCGTCCCTCACGCTCTTCGACGGGACGGCGGCCTCGCAGTCGCAGTGGCAGCACACGGACGGCCGACGGCTTGAGTGGCCGCTCGCCGACGAGCAGTCCATGGAGGTGTGCTGCGGTGACATCCGGACCATAGACGCCTACCAGGACTTCAAGCTGCACGCCGAGTTCCGGGTTCCGCTGCTGCCCGACGACGTCACCGGACAGAACCGCGGGAACAGCGGGATCTTCATCCAGGACCGCTACGAACTGCAGATCCTCGACTCCTACGGTGACACCACACTGGACACCAACGAAGCCGGAGCCATCTATCTGAAGAAGGCGCCCGACGTGAACGCGGCCAAGGCGCCGGAGACCTGGCAGACCTACGACATCGTCTTCCGTGCCGCCCGCTACGACGACAGCGGCAACAAGACCGCGGACGCCCGGCTGACCGTGGTGTGGAACGGCCAGAAGGTGCACGACGACATCACCCTCGACAGCCACACCGCCTCGGGCCGGGCCGAGACACCGTCGACGGGGCCGATCCGGCTGCAGGACCACGGGAACAAGGTCCGCTTCCGCAACATCAGGCTGGAGCCGCTCACGTGACCCGACGTGTGCGACGAGGTGAAGTGAAGTGACCCGAGCCGGGCCCGGTCGACACCGGGCCCGGCTCTCGTACGTGGGG
Source organism: Streptomyces ortus (assembly GCF_026341275.1). Taxonomy (NCBI): domain Bacteria; kingdom Bacillati; phylum Actinomycetota; class Actinomycetes; order Kitasatosporales; family Streptomycetaceae; genus Streptomyces; species Streptomyces ortus. Next base: position 8,006,565 of record NZ_JAIFZO010000002.1, on the reverse strand, counting down.
TCTGCCGGGGGTCGGTGGTAGTGCCTGCGCTACCCCGGGCCGGGCAGCGTATGGGTTCGTGACACCCCAGGTCCGCGCGGGAATCTATGGACATGACGCGAAGCAAGGCAGTAATCATTCCCTCGGTCCTCCTCTCCCTCGGCGCCATGGCGGTCGCCACCCCCGCCCTCGCGGACTCGGCGCAGGGCTCGCCGCAGCCGGCTCCGGTCTCGGCGTCGACCACCACGACCGCGGCCCGGGCGGCAGCCTCCGGGCAGAGCCTGGAGAGTGTCGTGGACGCCATCGAACGCAGCGCCCGCACCTTGAGGAGCACGAATCCCGAGGGCAGTCTGCGGGACCTCGACGCACTGGGGCGCATGGTCGGGGACGCGGACGTGGTGGGCCTCGGCGAAGCCACCCACGGTTCGCAGGACTTCTTCCGGATGAAGCACCGGCTCTTCCGCTACCTGGTCGAGAAGAAGGGCTTCCGCACCTTCTCCCTGGAACTCCCCTGGAGCAGCGGTGTGCGGATCGACGAGTATGTGCGGTACGGCAAGGGCGAGTTGAAGGACATCGCACGCGAGGAGTTCCAGGGCGCCTACCGGATCTGGAACAACCAGGACTACATCGACCTCATCGAGTGGATGCGCGACCACAACCGCAGCCACCCGAAGGACCCGGTGCGGTTCATGGGCAACGACATGGGCTACGCGGGGCCGGAGTCGTACAAGCGGGTGACCGACTATGTGGCCCGCGAACACCCGCGCCTGCTGGAGCGTGTCACGGAGCTCTACCGCGGGCTGGCCCCGACCACCGACGCCGGCACCTACAGCGAGCAGTACCTCCAACTGCCGCTCGCCGAGCGCGCGGAGCGGTCCGAGCGGACGCGCAAGGTGTACGAGCTGCTGCGGGACGCGCGGCCGGCGCCCGGCGACCGGCAGGCCCACCTGTGGGCCGTGCAGCACGCGAGGACCATCCACCAGATGGCCAAGGGGTACTCCCTCGACATCACCGACGACGCCGAGGTCACCAAGATGATGAGGATGCGCGACGAGGTGATGGCCGAGAACGTGGCGTGGTGGCGCAAGCACACCGGCGACAGGATCCTCCTGTCGGCACACAACACCCATGTGTCCTACGACTCGTTCGACGAGCGGTACCCCAAGACCCAAGGGGCCTTCCTGCACGACGCGTTGGGCAAGGACTACGTCAGTGTCGGTTTCAGTTTCCACCAGGGCTCGTTCGTGGCGTTCGGCGCCGACGACAACGTGATGCGGACCTACCGGGTGGGCGCGGCGCCGGCGGGCTCCAACGAGGACACCCTGGACAAGGTCCGCCAGGAGGACTACGTCCTCGACATGCGTACGGCTCCGAACGCCGCCCGGGCGTGGCTGGCGAAGCCGCGTGTCACGTACAACATCGGGGCGGGCTGGCCCGACCCGATGTTGTACAAGATCGGCCTCGGCAAGGCGCACGACATCCTCATTCACCTGAACGAGGTCGAGGCCACCGAGTACCTGGGCACTCCCTGAGCCTCGATCGCCTCGGCCGACAGGAGCCGTCATGACCGGCTTCCGTCACGGTTCGCCGCCGAAAGGGGCCTACGCGACCGTGCGGATCAGCTTCTTGTTGACGAACTCCTCGATGCCCGGGCGGCCCAGCTCCCGCCCGAAGCCCGAGCGCTTGACGCCGCCAAAGGGCAGTTCGGCGCCCTCCGCGCCGACACCGTTGACGAAGACCATGCCGGCCTCGATCCGGTCGGCGACGCGCTCCGCCTGGTCGGGGTCGGTGGTGAAGACGTAGGAGCCGAGGCCGTACGGCGTGTCGTTGGCGATGCGGATCGCGTCGTCCTCGTCGGTGGCCGCGAAGACCATGGCGACCGGGCCGAAGAGTTCCTGGCGGGCGGCGGTGTCCTCGGTGGTGAGTCCGGTGAGGACACCGGCCGGGAAGTGCGCCCCCTCGCGGCGGCCGGTGCTGTGCAGGGTCGCGCCCTCGGCGACGGCCGCGTCCACCTGCCGGGCGAGGTTCTCGGCGGCGGCCACGGACGACAGGGGCGCGCCGGTCTCTCCGGCGAGGAGCCGGGCGCTGAACCTGTCGACGAACTGCTCGTACAGGTCCTCGACGACCACGAAGCGTTTGGCCGCGTTGCAGGCCTGGCCGGTGTTGTCGAGCCGGGCGGCCACGGCGGAGTCGACGACCGCGTCGAGGTCGTCGGTGGACAGGACGACGAAGGGGTCGGAGCCGCCGAGTTCGAGGACGACCTTCTTGAGGTGGCGGCCGGCGATCTCGGCGACGGCGGAGCCCGCGCGCTCGGAACCGGTGAGCGAGACGCCCTGGACGCGCGGGTCGGCGATCACGTCGGCGATCTGCTCGTTGGTGGCGTACACGTTGACGTAAGCTCCGGCCGGGAAGCCCGCCTCGGCGAACAGCTTCTCCAGCAGGGCGGCGGTGGCGGGGCACTGCGGGGCGTGCTTGAGGACGATGGTGTTGCCGATCGCCAGGTTCGGGGCGGCGAATCGGGCGACCTGGTAGGCGGGGAAGTTCCACGGCATGATGCCGAGCAGGACACCCACCGGGCTGCGCCGGATGACGGCGGTGCCCGCGCCGGACGTCACGTCGAGCGGTTCGTCGGCGAGGAACTCCTCGGCGTGGTCGGCGTAGTAGTGGTAGATCTCGGTGCAGAAGCCGACCTCGCCCTCCGCCTCCGCGAGGGGCTTGCCCATCTCGCGGACGATGCTCGCGGCCAGTTCGTCCTGGTGCTCGGCGTGCAGGTCGCCGAGCCTGCGCAGCAGGGCGGTCCGCTCACCGACCGAACTGGAGCGGCCCCACGCGGCAGCGGCGTGTGCATGGTCGACGGCCGCGGTGACCTGGGAGTCGGTGGCGGTCGGGTAGGTCTCGACGACCTCTGCGGTGGCCGGGTCGGTGACGGCGTACATACGAACTCCAGGTGCTGCGGGGTGAGGGGCGGGCGGGGTGTCGGGCTGTGGTCGGCCGTGAGTCACGGGTCGGCCACCCCGTCAGGGTTCGAGGATCGTCCGCACTCCGGTGTTGGACCGGAGGTCGTCGAACGCGAGCGGTGCCTCCTTCAGCGGGCGGACCTTCCCGACCAGGTCGTCCAGCGGCAGACGCCCGGCGAGGTACAGACGGGCCAGCTTCGGGATGTCCAGCTCGCCGACGCTGGAACCGTAGTTGCAGCCGAGGATGCGTTTGCCCTGGTCGGCGAGGTCGAAGAGGTCGAACGAGCCGGTGGCGCCGGTGGCCGCCATGCCGACGAGGACGGCCGCGCCGCCGGAGGTGAGCATGGCCGGCAGCGTCTCGACGACCTTCGGGCTGCCGATCGCCTCGAAGGCGTAGTCCACACCGCCCAGCTCGTCCTGGCACCAGGCGGCCACGTCGTCGCGCGCCCCGTCGAGGGTGTGGGTGGCACCGAACTTCCGCGCCGCGGCGAGGCGTTCGGGTGAGAGGTCGACGGCGACGACGGGGTCGGCGCCGACCAGGGACAGGCCCATCACCACGGACAGGCCGACTCCGCCGGTGCCGATGACGACGGCGGACTCGCCGGGCCGTACCCCCGCGGTGTTCACGACCGCGCCGATCCCGGTGGTGATGGAACAGCCGAGCAACGCCCCGATACCGAAGGGCAGTTCGTCGGGGACCTGCACCGCGGCCGTCTCCGGGACGACCAGCCGGTCGGTGAAGGCGCCGAGGCCCAGGTAGGGCCAGATGGCCTCGCCGTCGGCGTCGGTGAAGGGGGTCGTGCCGTCGGGGAGGGTGTTGGCGACGGCTTTGGTACCGGTGCACAGCCAGCCCTGACCGGCCACGCACTTGCGGCAGCGGCGGCACGGCGCGAACCAGGACAGCACCACATGGTCGCCGGGTCCCACGGAGGTGACTCCGGGTCCGACCCCGGTGACCACGCCCGCCGCCTCGTGGCCGAGGACGAGCGGGCGGTCGGTGGGCCAGTCGCCGGACACGATGTGCAGGTCGGAGTGGCACACACCGGCGGCGCGTACCTCGATCTCGACCTCGCCTGGCCCGGCGGGGCGCAGGGTGACCTCGCGCGTGCCCAGGCCCGCCCTCGGGTCGAAGACGATGGCGGAGGAGGGCGCGGACGAGGATGGGGAGGTCGGCACGGAGGAGGGTGTGGAGGAGGACTTCGACGGCATCAGGACGCCTTCACTTCTTCTGCGGTCGGGTGGTCCGTGGCCGGACGCGGGGCGAGCTTGGTGTGGGGCTTGGCGACCACGACGTACCCGAGGCCGATGACGAAGAGGGCGGAGAAGACCAGGACCACGGCCCAGACCTGCATCCAGCTGCCGCCGACGGGGGCGAGTTCGGTGCGCGGCCAGGCGATGTTGACCGCTTCGAACAGCAGCCACAGCACGGCGAGTACATTGACGACGAGCCCGGTGCGGCCGAGCCGAAGCTGTCCGGCGGCGGGGTTCCAGCGTCCGCCGAGCCGGGCGGCGAGGGCCACCACGGCGACCGCCAGGAAGACGAAGTAGAAACCGCCCGAGCCGAACGCGATCAGGGTGGCCGCCGCGTTCCCGTTCAGCCCCAGCAGGAGGCCGAGGCCGGCGAGTACGGCGGTGACGATGAGGGAGACGTACGGGATCTGGCGGGGGCCGACGGTCGCGAGCGTCGTGGAGAAGGGCAGTTGGCGGTCGCGGGCGAAGGCGTAGACGGCGCGGCCGATGTAGGTCTGGATGGAGATGGCGCACGCGAAGAAGGCGATCAGCACGACGACGACGAACGGCTTCTCGCTCCAGCCGCCGAGCCCCTGGGTCACGGCCTCGAAGACGGGGTCGGTGATCGCCCCGGAGACGGCGTCCTCGGGGCGGCGCAGCGCGAGCGTCACGGCGAGGCCGGTCAGCAGGACGGTGAAGGCGACGAAGAGGTAGGCGCGCAGCAGGGCACGCGGCACGCTGCGGCGGGGCTGTTCGGTCTCCTCGGCCACCTGCGTGGTCGCGTCGAAGCCGAGGAAGGCCCAGCCTGCGACCGCGAGGCAGGTCAGCAGTCCTGCGGTCACCGATCCGCCCGAGACGTCCTGGGCGCCCAGGGTCTCGAAGAGTATCCCGAAGCCGTTGTGCCGCACGAAGAGCAGGAGGATCAGGCTCACCGCGATGGAGGCGACGCCCTCGGCGATGATGCCGGCGTTCAGGAAGTGCTTCACGGGGTTGACGCCGAGCAGGTTGATGCCGAGGGCCACGGCGACGAAGACCACGCCGAGGAGTACGTGCAGGGCGGGCGAGGGGACTCCGTCGCCGGTCAGCATGTGGAGCCAGCTCGCGCCCAGGTAGGCCACGGTCGTCAGGGAGGCGACGGCCGAGGCGAGGTAGATCCAGCCCACCAGCCAGCCCAGGCGTGGGCCGCCCAGTCTGCGCACCCACTGGTACACGCCTCCCGTGATCGGGAACTGGGAGGACAGTTCGGCGTAGACCACGGCGACCAGCAGCTGGCCGAGGAAGGCGACGACGACCGCCCAGATCCAGGTGGGGCCCGCGAAGACGAAGCCCAGCTGGACGACGGCGTAGATGCCGACCACGGGCGAGATCGTCGCGAACCCGATCGCGAAGACGGCCCACGCGGACAGGGTCCGTTTCAGCTCCTGCTGATAGCCGTACTCGGCGAGTTCACCGGCGTCGGTGCGGGGGTCGTCCACGTTCATCTCCTGACACTTACTGATATTTCTTGGTACTTCTTGTTACTTTCTGACACTTTCTGACAGCGATGCGGGTGCGGGGGGCCGTCCGGCCCTCCCTGTTTCGTCGCGGCGTGACAGCGAGGGGCGATTCTCGGACCGCGGGCGACAAGATTCGGACAGCAACCCTTATTGGGCGCATGACCAATTGCTTATTGGTCGCATACTCAATAACATTCGCGGCATGACGTCAAGAGGTCACGCCAAGCGGGTCCGCAAGGCTCCCGCGGAGCGCCGCCACGAGATCGTCGCGGTCGCCGCGCGGGTCGGCCTCGTCGAAGGTCTTGAGTGCATCACCCTGCGCAGGGTCGCCGACGAGCTCGGTGTCCAGCCCGGACTCGTCGGCCACTACTTCCCCGCGGCCGACACGCTGGTGGCCGAGGCCTTCACGGCCGCCACCATGGCCGACCTGGACACACTGCTGCCCGAGCGGCCGGACGGGCCCGGCGACGACACTCCGCGAGCGGTCCTGCGGCGCTTCTTCACGCTGATGTCCAGCACCGAGTTCGACAACGTGAGCAGGCTCTGGCTCAACGCCCGGCATCTTTCGCGCTACCGCCCCGGGCTGCGCGAGCACGTCGTGGCGCAGGAGCTGCTGTGGTGCACGCGCATCGAGCGGGCGATCACCGCCGGTACGGAATCGGGGGATTTCGTCTGCGCCGACCCGCGGGGCGCCGCCGTCCGCATCCTGGTGGCGATCGACGGGGCCAGCGCCTACATCAACACCAGCGCCGACCGGCGCGGAGCCCCGATCACGCACCTGGCCAGGACGGTGGCGGAGGCTGAACTGGGCCTGGGGCCGGGGGCGTTGGAGTCGGCGGGCGAACGGTCCTGAGTCGCGGCAGCACCAGGTGGGCGCCTGTCGGCGCCGACGGGTACCCGCAGGGCTTGTGTGCGCCTGCGGGTGCTGCCGCGAAGGGTCAGACGGTCACCGTCACCGTCACCGTCGTCATCGTCATCGTCATCGTCATCGTCATCGCCATCGCCATCGCCATCGGGAGCCTTCGGTCACCGGCTCGGCGGTGGGGCGCGCCGCACGCTCGCGTCCTGTCAGGCGTTCCAGCGCGAAGGCGCCCGGGCCGAAGAACACGATGAGCAGGAATCCCCAGCAGAAGAGCACCGGGGCCAGCCCGCCGTTCTGCAGCGGGAAGAGGCCGTCCTGCTGGTGCTCCGTGAAGTACGCGAACGCCATGATCCCCGAGCTGAGGAACGCCGCGCCACGGGTGACGATCCCGAGAAGGATCAGGGCGCCGCACACCAGCTCGATCACCCCGGCGTACCAGAAGGGCCAGTCGCCCGTCGGACTGGCCTTGCGGTCCAGCACCCCGAAGACCGTGGCAGCGCCCTCGGTGGTGAACAACAGGCCGAGAACCATCCGGAACAGGCCCAGTACGAAGGGCTGGCGCGACGTCAGCCAGTCGCCGAGGCGCGAAGTGGTCATCAGAACTCCTCAAAGGTCATTACGTGCTCGATGGTCAGTACGCGGTCGGTCAGTGCGTGATCGGTCAGTACGTGATCGGTCAGCATCTGGCCGATCAGTATCCGATCGAAACGGAATGCCGGTCAGCATCCGATCGACGGATTGAGGGGGAAATCGGCCGGGGAGTCCGGGTCGCGCCCCTCAGCCGTCCGTACGTGCGCGGGACGCCCAGGGTTCAACCGAATGCCGAGGTCCTGAGCCCCTGACGGCCGTACCTCCGCGCGCCGCCTTCGAGGCGGGGCCGGGACGGGGCCGATGCGGCCGGTTTGACTTGAAGCGCTTCAAGTAGCGGAGGCTACTCATATGTCAGCGACCACACAGCAAGCCGCGGACCTGACCATCCAGGAGATGGCCCGGCGATCGGGCTTCGCCGAGTCCACGCTCCGCTACTACGAGAAGATCGGCCTCCTGGGCCCGGTCGCCCGCGACGAGTCCAGTGGCCATCGCCGGTACGGGCCCGCGACCGCCGACCGTGTGGAGGCGCTGTCGTGCCTGCGTTCGGCCGGGATGACGGTCAGCGGGATGCGGCGCTATCTGGACCTGCTCACCCAAGGGGACTCCGCCGCGGCCGAGCAGCGGGATCTGTTCGCCGGGCAGGCCGAGGTGCTGGCCGCCGACATCGAACAGCTTCAGCTGCGCCTGACGTATCTGCGCCGCAAGGCGGACCTGTGGGACGCCCGGGTCCGCGGGGACGCCACGGCCGAGAAGCAGGCGGCCGACGAGGTCCTGGACGTGATGAAGCAATTCCGATTCCGGCTCTGATCCCGAACAGCACGGCTGAAGGGCTGAAGAGCTGAAGAGCACGGCCAAACGGCTGAAGAGCACGGCTCAAGAACCCAAGAGAGCAGAGGACTGAAAGACATGAGCATGAGCCCAGAAGATCTCGATACCGCCCCCCGGGACCACGGCCCCGTACTCGTCACCGGCGGCACGGGACTCGTCGGCAGCCACTCGATCGCCCGGCTGGTGCGCGAGGGGTACCGGACCCGGGTGACCGTTCGGGAGCCGGGTCAGGAGGCCGGGGTGCTGGCAGCGCTGCGGCGGGCGGGGGTCGATCCGGCGGGCCGCCTGGAGTTCGCCGTCGCGGACCTCGGCTCCGACGCGGGGTGGGGAGCGGCCCTGGACGGCGTCCGCCACGTACTGCACCACGCCTCGCCCTTCCCGGTCAGGCCGCCGGAGACGGAGGACGAACTGATCCGGCCCGCTCGCGAGGGTGCGCTGCGGGTCATCGCGGCGGCCCGGGAGGCCGGTGTGCCGCGCGTCGTGATGACGTCCTCCTACGCCGCGGTCGGGTACACGCTGAAGCCCGACGACCACTACGCGGAGACGGACTGGACCGACCCCGACACGGAGGGCCTGCCCGCCTACCACAAGTCGAAGGTCCTGGCCGAGCGCGCCGCCTGGGACTACGCCCGCGCCCACGACGACATCGAACTGACCGTCATCAACCCCACCGGTATCTTCGGCCCCACGCTCGGGGACCGGCCGTCCGGCTCCGTCGGCCTGGTCAAAAGCATGCTGACCGGGCAGCTGCCGGTGGTGCCGGTCATGTACTTCGGCGTCGTGGACGTACGGGACGTCGTGGACCTGCATCTGCGCGCCATGCTGCGCCCCAAGGCGGCGGGGGAACGCTTCATCGCCGTCAGCGGGTCGTCGATCAGCTTCTTCGAGATGGCGGGGATCCTGCGCCGGCACTTCCCCGCCGCGGCGGATCTGCTGCCCGCCACGGAACTGACCGTCGAGCAGGTGCGCGAGACGGCGAGGACCGATCCTGCGCTGCGGGACGCCGCGACCCTGCGGGGCCGCGTCCCTGTCATCAGCAACGAGAAGGCCCGTACGGTCCTGGGCTGGCGGCCCAGGGAGGTCACCGAGACGATCGTGGCGACGGCGGACAGCCTGATCAGGGGCGGCCTGACCCTGCCGACGGGCGACAGCCACCGCCCCTGACGGGCTCGGTTCCCGGCACTCCTGGCTCAGTTGTCCCGATTGCCGCGGTGACCCGGCTAGCCTGGGGGTTTCGCCATCGAGAGGAGCCGCCATGCCGGAGGAACCGACACCGGGGGGCCCGTTGGGCACAGCGATGCGCAAGGTCACGTTCCCGGACGGGTCGCGCGGGATCATCCTGGTGAAGGCGGGCACCTCCCAGGAGGAGGCGGATCTGCAGGCGGCGCGGGTGTGGGCGGAGCGTTCGGAACGGGGCCCGGCCGACAACTAGTCCGACAACGCCGACCACTGGGACTCCGCGAGAGAGACGGTGGGGGACGTCCGTGTCCGGGGCGCGCGCGTGCGCAGGCGCAGGCGCAGGCGCAGGCGCATGAGCATGAGCAGGGTCGTGCGCGGGCTCGTGCGTCGCGAACGTCTGGACGCGGGGCCTACTCGAGGCCGGAGGTCTCGCGTGTACGAGCCTGGTGCCGACGCGCCTTGAGCCGGTTCCCGCAGGTCTTCATCGAGCACCACCGCGCGGTGTTGGCGCGGCTGCGGTCAAGGAGGAAGAGCCGGCACTCGGGGTTCTCGCACGGTCGCAGCCGGCCCGGCATGCGCTCCTCGACATCCGCCCACGCGAGGACGAGTTCGGCGGCGAGCCTGCGCTCCGTCGGCGCCTCCAAGTGCCATTCGATGCCCGACGCGCTGGGCTGAGGAACCTTGTGGACGCCCGCGAGGAGCTCGGCCAGCCGGGTCTCCGCCGCCGTGGCCGACGCCACCGCCTGCAGCGCGTCCCTGGCGGTGCGCAGCCACCGGCGCTCCGCGTCACCGCCGAGACCTCCGTGCTCCCGCGCCCACCTGTCCAGTTCCTGGTCGGCACGCCACAGGTCCTGGCGTCGGCCGTCCACGACAGGGGTGCTGTTCAGCGCCTGCATCAGGGCCTGGTCGTCCAGCACTGGTCCCACCTCACCGGCTAACTCCATTGAGACGTTTGACAGGTTACCCCAAACACGGTCTACTTGACGCCGAGGGGTAACCGTCATGGACCGTCGAAGGGGTTAGTCATGGCCGAGATCCGCCATCAGTACGCGACAGTGCGGGGACACCGCGTCTTCTACCGCGAGGCGGGCCCCCGCGAGGCGCCCACCCTCGTCCTGCTGCACGGGTTCCCCACCAGTTCCCGTATGTTCCGCCACCTCATTCCCGCACTGGCCGACCGGTTCCACATCATCGCTCCGGACCACCTGGGCTTCGGCAACTCCGACGCACCGTCGGCGGACGCGTTCACCTACACCTTCGACTCCCTGACCGACATCACCGAAGCCCTGCTGGAGCAGCTCGGCGTCACCCGCTATGCCGTGTACGTGCAGGACTACGGCGCACCCATCGGGTGGCGGCTGGCCCTGCGCGCCCCGGACGCGGTCACCGCGGTGATCACCCAGAACGGAAACGCCTACGAGGACGGATTCGTGCCGGAGTTCTGGAAGCCCGTGCGGGCGTACTGGGACAACCCCGGGCCGGAGACCGAGCCCGCCGTACGGGCCGCCCTCTCGTTCGACGCCATCCGCTGGCAGTACCTGCACGGAGTGGACAGGCCCGAGCTGGTCGATCCCGACACCTGGACCACCGACCACCGTGAGGTCAACCGGCCGGGCAACGACCTCGTGCAGCTCGCCCTGTTCGGCGACTACGCCAGTAACCCGCCCCTCTACCCCGAGCTGCACGCCTACTTCCGGGAGCGCCGGGTGCCGCTCCTCGCGGTCTGGGGCGCGGGCGACGAGATCTTCGGCCCGGCCGGGGCCCGCGCCTTCGCCCGGGACCTGCCGGACGCGGAGATCCATCTGATACCGGGCGGCGGTCACTTCCTGCTCGAAAGCCACCTGGACACCGTGGCCGGTTACATCCGCGGGTTCCTGACCGCCACCGGCTGAGGGCGGTCCCGGGAGGTCCCGGGAGGACGCGCCCCGGACTCGCCCCGGACTCGCTCCGGACGGGCTCCGGCGCGCCTCGGATACGCGCCCTAGATCGAGAACCGCTCCTTGCGCAGCAGCGGACGCACCCGGGAGGCGAAGCCCGCCGTGCGGAACGGCCTCTGGAGCAGGCCGGGACGCAGATGCTGGGCGATGGCCGCGGTGATCATGCCCTGGTCCAGGGCGAGTACGTAGTCGCTCACACGGCCGGTCGTCACGTCGACCGAGTCGCGGTAGCCGTAGCGGTCGTCGTAGGCACCGAAGGCACGGTCCAGGGCGCGGAGGTTGGAGAGGGCCTCCGTCGGAGCCTGGGGCAGGGCGAGGAAGGAGGCGTGCGGGGTGACGACGCCCAGGGAGTTGTAGCCGTCCTCCTGCATACCGATGGCGTCGACGCCGTACTCCCGGTAGCCGTCGGCGGGTATGGAGGCCGGGGAGAAGCCCCAGTAACCCAACTTCTCCTCGATCAGGCCGTGTTCGATGTGACTGCGGACGTAACGCCGGTGGGTGGTGCCCCAGGAGCGCGGGGACCACTCGGACTCGGGCACGAACAGCGGGACCATCAGCGCCTCGAACATCGAGCCGCCCCAGGTGGGGACGAGGTCCCGGCCGCGGTAGGTGTAGTGGCCCTCCCACACGCGTACGCCGTCGATCTCGACGTACTCGCCCCGCGGTTCCTGTTCCTGGCCCATGCCCGGAAGCATGGTGCGGAGCAGGTGCCAGTAGTGGTCGGTGGGCAGCGAGCCGTCGGCGATACCGAGGTAACTGGCCATACGGGGTTCGGTGTTGAGGGCGCCGTAGTGGTGGCCCGTGGGCTCGCCCTTGCCGGGCTTGTCCGGCCAGAAGCCGCCGCGCAGCTGCCCGGGTCCGGCGACGGGGTCGGCTGGGTCGTAGGGCGTGTAGTAGTACGACCAGTCGGCGTCGGCGAGGAGGGCGGCGACGCGGGGGCGCAGTTCGGGGGCGGCGTCCGCGGCGATCCGCAGACCGGTCACCAGCCACGCGTTGTCGACGCTCGACAGGAACGGCCGCACGGGGTCGCCGGTCTCCGGCCAGGCCGTCAGCAGGGAACCGTCGTGTGCGTCGTACCAGTTGAACCAGAAGCCGTGTGCGCGTTCCAGGCGTTCCACGGCGGTGATGGTGCGGGCCAGCCGACGGCGCATGGTGGTGGCGGAGATGACGCCGAGTCCGGCGGCGGCGACGGTGGACCACAGGCCGCAGCCGATGTTGGTCGGCGAGGTCTGCGCGGAGGGTACCGGCGTCCCGCTCCCGCTGACGTCGATCTTGTCGGCGGCCAGGCCGAGTTCGGTCGTCATGGCCTCCATCGAGCGGTGGGTCGCGACGAACCAGTCGCGCAGCAGTCGGTGGTCGGCGTCGGATCGCCCGGCGGGGGCGGCGTGGGCCGTCCCGGTGAGGGAGGTGGCACAGGTGGCGGCAGCGGTGGTCGCTGCGGCGGTCAGGAAGCTACGACGGTTCATGCGGCTCTGGCTCCTCTGCGGTGAGCAGGCAGACGGAAAGGGGTGTTTCCTTGGTGCGGGGCGGCGGTACGGGGGAGGCGATGAAGTGCGGCCATGGAGCGGGGTGGACATGGTGAGGGGGCGGGAGCCGGCCGGTGTCAGGTGCCGGCCGACTCCCGGTCTGGGGGTGGGGTCAGGCCGCGGTCCGGGGCAGGACGCGGTCGCGGCCGAGGCCACCGAGCCATACGGCGGACGGCTTGGCCGTGCGCTCGAAGGTGTGCGGGTCCACAGCGATGAGTCCGAAGGTCGGCTCGAACGAGCCCCATTCATAGTTGTCGAGGGCGCTCCACGCAAGGTAGCCCCGCACGTTCAGGCCGTCCTCGATCGCGGCGGCGACCTCGACGAGGGCGCCGATGTAGTAGTCGACGCGACGGCTGTCGTCCGAGGCGGCGATGCCGTTCTCGGTGACGATCAGCGGGGTGCCGTCGCCGATGACCTCGGCGGTGTGGCGCAGGGCGTACCCCACAGCGGCCGGGTAGTACTCCCACTGCGTGAGGGTGCGCTCGACGTCGTCGGGCGCCGGTACGGGACCGGTCTCAGCGATCTTGGTACGAGTGTAGGACTGCACGCCGATCCAGTCGTCGCCGCGGGCGGCCTCGATGAAGACGTCCTCGCGGGGGTGCCGGTAGTCGGCGGTGACCTGCTCGGCGCCGGGCAGGGCCTGGTAGACCTGGTTGGCGATGGTCCAGCCGACCTGGATGTCGGGGTGCGCGGCACGGACGGCCTTGACGGCCGCGTGGTGGGCGGCGATGACCGCGCGGGTGGTCTCCTCGTCGGGAGTCGGCAGTCCGGCGGGCGGGAAGCCCTGGTTCCCGGTCTTCGCGAGGCCGGCCATGACAGCGATCATGTTGGGCTCGTTGATGGTGCACACGTGCCGGACACCGTCGGCGATGACGGGCGCGCACTCCTCGACGTACCGCGCGAAGAGTTCGACGGCGCCGTCGGCCGTCCAGCCGCCGAAGTCCTCGAACCACTGCGGGACGGTGAAGTGGTGCAGGGTGACCATCGGGCGCAGACCGCGGGCGAGGGCGCCTTCGACCATGCGGCGGTAGTGGGCGATCTCGGCGCGGGAGAAGATGCCGCGGACCGGTTCGATGCGGGCCCACTCGATGCTGAACCGGTAGTCGGTGAAGCCCAGTTCGGCGAGCAGGTCCATGTCCTGCTCCCAGCGGTGATAGCTGTCGCAGGCGTCCAGGCTGGGCTCGGCGATCCCGGCGGCGGGGTCGTGCTCCTTGCGCCACCAGTCGCTGTTGACGTTGTTGCCCTCGATCTGGTGGGCGGCGGTGGAGGCGCCCCACAGGAAGCCGTCGGGGAAGCGGGTGGTGGAGTGCGTCATCGTCCGTTTCTGTCTTTCTGGTGTGGGGGTGGGAGTGGGAGCCGGGGCGGTGGTGGCACGGCGATCCGGCCCGGGGGTCGGCGGAGGGGCCGATCGGCCGGCGGGGGCGGGAAGCCGGGAGAAGGGGGTGCGCGGAATCCGGGCGGCGAGGCGCCTGGCGGGCACGGCGGCCCTGGCGGCCCCGGTGGGCTACTTCAGGCCCGCCGTCGCGATGCCCTGGGTGAAGTGCCGTTGCAGGACGGCGAAGACGGCCAGGACCGGGAGTACGACGAGGAGGGAGCCGGCCATCAGCATGCCGTTGCCGCCGCCGACCGTGCGGTTGGGATCGTTGGCGAAGGTCGCGAGCGCCACCGGCAGCGTGTACTTGTCCGGGTCGTTGGTGGCGATCAGGGGCCAGATGAAGTTGTTCCAGGAGCCGAGGAAGGTGAAGATCGTCAGTGTCGCGAGGGCGGGCTTGACCAGCGGGATCACGATCCGCCAGAAGATGTACCACTCCCCCGCGCCGTCGAGGCGGGCCGCCTCGAGCAGTTCGTCGGGCACGGACTGCATGAACTGCCGCATGAGGAACACCCCGAACGCACCCGCCGCGAAGGGCAGCACCAGTCCGGCGTATGTGTCGATGAGGCCGAGGCCGTTCATCAGCACGTACAGCGGCAGGATCATGAGGTTGCCGGGGACCATCAGGGCGGCCAGCACGAGCGCGAAGACCTTGGAGCGCCCGGTGAAGTCGAGCTTGGCCAGCGCATAGCCCAGCATGGAGCAGAACAGCAGATTGCTGACGGTCACCAGGACGGCCACGATCAGCGAGTTCAGGAAGTACTGCGGCATGTCGAGCTGGTCGAGCAGGGCCGTGAAGTTGTCCAGCGTCCAGCGGGAGGGGATCCAGACGGGCGGGTTCGCCGTGAGGTCCTGCTTCGTCTTGAACGCGGACAGCGCCATCCAAAGGAACGGGGCGGCCATCACCAGCAGGGCGACCGAGGCGATCACGTACAGCAGCGGGGTCCGTCCCCGGCCGGTGCGGCGGCGGACCGGGCGCGCCGGGCGGACCGGGGCCTCGGGGGTCTTCTCGACGGTCTCGGCGGTCATCGGGTGTTGTCCTTCAGCAGTCGGAGCTGGAGCACCGTGATGCCCATGATCACGACGAACAGGACGTACGCCATGGCGCTGGCGTAGCCCATGTGGAAGAAGTTGAAGCCCTCGCGGTACATGTCGAGCGACACGGTGAGCGTGGAGTCGGAAGGGCCGCCCTGGGTCATCACGAAGGGCTCCTCGAAGACGTTGAGGTAGCCGATGGTGGTGATGACCGTGGCGTACAGGAGGGTGGGTCGCAGCAGGGGGACGGTGATGCCGCGCAGTTCCTGCCAGGCTCCGGCGCCGTCGAGGCGGGCCGCCTCACGGACGTCCGCGGGGATGGCCTGGAGGCCGGCGATGCACAGGACCATGACGGTGCCCAGGTTGCGCCACACCGCCATGGTGATCAGGGACGGCATGGCCCAGGTCTCCGAGCCGAGGAAGTCCGGTGCGGTCAGGCCCACTTCGGTGGCGAGGGAGACGATCAGTCCGTCGGAGGGGTCGAGCACGAAGCGCCAGACGACGGCCACGGCGACGATGGTCGTGACGACCGGTGCGTAGAAGCCGACGCGGAACAGGGTGCGGGCCCGGTGGATGCCGTTGTTCAGCAGGATCGCCGCGAGCAGTCCGAGGACGATGGTCGCGGGCACGCCCACGACCACGAAGTAGCCCGTGTTGAACAGGGCCTTGAGGAACTTGTCGTCCTGGAACAGCCGGGTGTAGTTGTCCAGGCCGACGAACTCCGCCTCCAGCGGGCGGGTGACGTTGCGGGCCCCGAAATCGGTGAAGCTCATCAGGAGCGTGGCGACGATCGGGAAGAGCATGAAGACGCCGAACAGCACCAGGAACGGGGTGGAGAACAGCCAGCCGGTCAGATTGTGCTTGCTGAGCGAGCGGTTGCCGCGGCGGTCGCGACCGGTTCCGCCGCCACCGTGCGGGCTCTTGTCGACGGCCGCCGCCTGCGGGGCGGCCGGTCCTGTGGTGAGGGACATGAGGGGGACTCTCTCCTACGGCCTCCTACTGCACGAGGCCTTCGATCTCGGACTGGGCCTTGTCCAGCGCTTCCTTCGCGGAGGACTTGCCCTGGGTGACCGACTCGATGGCGGTGTCCACCTTGGAGGTGATCTCGGTCAGCTTGGGCTGGGAGGGGGTGGCGCGGGCGGTGTCCATCTGCTGCCGCCACACCTGCATGGTCGGGTCGTCGGCGAGGTCGCCGCTCGTCCAGGCCTCGGTGTTGGCGGGCAGGTCGTTGGTGCGCTCGAACCAGTCGGCCTGGCCCTTGGCACCGGTGAGGTAGGCGACCAGTTCCTTGGCGGCGGCCTTGTGGTCGCTGTCGGCGGAGATGGCCAGGCTGGAACCGCCGGCCATGGACACGGACGCCTGGTCGGCGGGTACGGGGGCGACGGCCCACTTGTCCTTGAGGTCGGGGTAGTTCTCGTCGATGAGGTTCGTGAGCCAGGGGCCGCCGAAGAACATGGGTACGGCGCCGGTGTTGAAGTCCTTGGTGACGTCGTAGCCGGGGCGTACGGACTTCTCGCTCAGGCCCTTGTCGAAGTAGCTGCCGTAGTTCTCCAGTGCCTTGACCGCCGCGGCGGAGTTCACGGCGGCCTTGCCGTCGTCGTCGATGATGGCGCCGCCGGCGGAGTACAGGAACTGGTAGAAGCTCTGCACGGTGTCGAGGCCGCCCGGCTGGATGGACAGGCCCCACTTGGTGCCGGCCTTCTTCTGGTACGCCTCGGCGGCACTGCGCAGCTCGGCCATGGTGGCCGGGGCCTTCTCGATGCCCGCCTTCTTGGCGAGGTCGGTGCGGTAGAAGAGCACGCGCGTGTCGACGTACCACGGGGCGCCGTAGGTCTTGCCGTCGTACGTACCCTGCTGCCAGGCGGCGGGGAAGTAGTCGGTCTCGTGAATGGTCTTGGTGTCGACCGGCTCCAGGACGCCCATGTCGGCGAACTCACCGAGGTAGCTGCCGCCCATCTGCATCACGTCGGGGAGCTTCCCGGCGGCAGCGGCGGCGACCAGCTTCTGGTGGGCCACGTCCCAGCCAATCGGGGTGACCTTGACCGTGAGGTTGGAGTGGGACTTCTCGTACTCCTCGGCCACGTCGCCGAGCTTCTCCCCCTCCGTGCCCATCGCCCACACGGTCAGGGTCTGCTTGGCGTCTGCTGCCACGCCCGCGCCACCCGAGCCGCCACAGGCGGTGAGGGTGAACGCGGACGCCAGGGTGAGTGCGATCGACCCGGTTGCGACGGCGCGGTTCATGGGCGGCTCCTCCTTGAGCTTCACGGTCGAGCTTGACGGCTGTGGTGCACGACCGAGGTGCGTGACTCGGCCTCACGACCGGACTTTCACGATGTATGCGCTGCCTGTAAGCGCATACATCACTCTGTGGCAGCGGTTCCTGGCCTGGCAAGAGGGGACTTGGTCACACTCCCGTAACGGGCGGGACATGCGAGGGGCGGTTCGCGGTGGGGCCTGGCGGCTTCCGCGGGTACGCGGTCGGCGCGTACGAGGGCGCGCGTGGACGAGGCGCGCCTACGGGGGGGGCCACGGGTACGCGGGCCGCCGGTGCGGGGTAGGGCGCGACGCGCTCGGTGGCAGGGGTGCGGCTTTGCCGGCGCTACCGTGCGGCGGGCCCGTACACGAAGGTCACCACGGTCACCATGCTCCCCATGGGCACCACGGTGATCATGGTTTCGTCGTCGGGCGCGGCCACAGCGGACGTCGGGGACGTCGGGGAAGCCTGCGTCGGCGTACGCCCTCCGTGGTCCCGGTCCGTGGTCGGGCGGGCGGGCGGGCGTCAGCCGAGCGTCGGGATGGCTGTCGTGTCCTCGCAGCCGCAGCTCGCCCGGCGGACCACGCCGACCGGCAGCATCAGGGAGACGGGTTCGCGCGGCGGCTGTCCGCCCAGCCGTCGTACGAGCAGGTCGACGGCCTCCTCCCCCATGCGCACCATCGGCTGCCGCACGGTGGTCAGCGCGGGGCGCACCATGCGGCTCAGCGGAATGCCGTCGAAGCCGGTCACGACGACGTCGTCGGGTACGCGCAGGCCACGGCGTTCGAGTGCCTGGAGCGCGCCCACCGCCATCTGGTCGTTGGCGAACACGAACGCCTCGGGCCGACCGCCGTCTCCCTCACACAGCAGGCCTGCGGCGCGGGCACCCTCCGCCTGGGTCATCATCGGCATGCGCAGCGCCGGTGCGGCGGCGCCCTCGACTCCCGCCTCGGCGCAGGCCCGGCGGAAGCCCCGGAACCGCGCCTCGACATCCGGTGAGTCGTCCACGAGTCCCACGTAGGCGAGGCGGCGCAGCCCGTGGTCGTGGATCAGGTGCCGGGTCAGCTCGTACTGGCCGTCCTCGTTGGCGACCTCGACGTGGTCGAGATGGTCCAGGGAGGGGTCCTGTGCGCGGGGTCCGGCCAGCATCACCACCGGCCGGCGCCGGGAGATCGCTTCGAGTTCTTCCGTCGGCACCGTGCGCGCCATCACGGCGAAGCCGTCCACCCGGCCGGCTACCTGGGCCACCAGGCTCTCCGGGCCCCCGGCGAGGGAGGCCGCGATCAGCAGCGCGTACCCGTGCCGGCGGGCCGCGCGTTCCATGCCCCGGATGATCTGGTCCGAGTAGAGCATCGCGGCGTCGTCGTCCTCGGCGCCGACCGTGTCGGGGTCGGAGTAGTCCGGGAAACACAGGCCGAGGACCCCGGTGGAACGGCTGGCGAGGCCACGGGCGTTGCCGCTCGGCACGTATCCCAGCTCGGTCGCCGCCGCCAGGACGCGTTCGCGGGTGGCGGCGCGTACGGAGTCGGGGCTGCGGTACACCCTGGACACCGTGGCGATGGACACTCCGGCGCGTTCGGCCACGTCGTACACCGTGGGAATCGCGTTCACGATGCGGCGCCGTTCATGGGTCGGGCCCCCGTCTCTGGTGATGCATGTATGTCGATGAAAGCGCATTCACCCTAGAGGCGGGCAGGTCGGTGAGGCAACCGGGGCCCGGCGCCGGACATGTGCGTGCCCGCACCGGCCCCGCCGAGCCGTGCGAACTCCGCCGCCACATCGCGGGCGCTGCCCGATGCCGGGTCCGGGTCCGGGTCCGGGATCCGAGGTGAGCTCCATACGTATGCGGATGCGGATGCGGATGCGGATGCGGATGCGGATGCGGCGGTAGCATCCGTCCGCATGGACATGGTCAGCAAGGTGACGCGGGAAGTCGGCCCATGACCCACCGCGTCACTTTCGTCTCACCCGCGACGAGTTCGTCGCTGCGTGCGGCGCGCTTCGACGACGGGGCCTCGATCGACGCCGGCGCGGCTGCCCGCGCCCGTGCCGTGGGCGCGTCGCTCCCACCGGTCACGCGCGCCGTGGTCTCTCCCTCGGTGCGCTGCCGGGAGACGGCCGCCGCCCTCGGCCTGGACGCGGTGGACACGGCGGAGTGGGCGGGACTGGACGTGGGGCGCTGGCGCGGCCGTACGCTCGCCGAGGTCGGTGCGGCCGAACCGGAAGCCGTGGCCCGCTGGCTCGCCGATCCGGCCTCCGCGCCGCACGGCGGTGAGTCCGTGGCGGACTTCCGCGACCGGGTGGCGCGCCTGCTGGAGTCCTCCTCCGCCACGGACGGCCGTACGCTCGCCGTCGTCGAACCAGAAGTCGTACGAGCCGTGGTGGCCCATGTGCTGGCAGCGCCGGCCGCGGCCTTCTGGCGGATCGACGTGCCGCCGCTGTCCGCCACCACGATCAGTGGACGCGGCGGCCGGTGGAACCTGCGGGTCGGGCAGCCACTGGACGCCGGCCCGGCCACGGACCTCTGACTGCGGCCGGTCAACAGCGGTCGGCGCGCGACCGGTCAGTGCGGGGCCGGTGTCGCCGTATCCCCCGCGACCGTGGCGCGTTTCGGGTGGAGCAGCCGTTCGGCCAGTGCACCGAAGACGAGCCCGAAGGCCGACCACAGCGTGATCTGCAGGGCGAGGGCGGAGAGCCTGAACCGCCACAGCAGGGCGGCCGGGAAGTCACGGGGCACCTCGTTGACCGCGGGCAGGAACGCGTACGCCAGTCCGATCAGGACGACGAAGCCGAGAACGGCGACGACGGTGGCGTACCAGGTGCCCAGTTTCGGTGCGAGCCGCTTGCCGACGATCACCGCGGCGACGGCGAGGAGTACGCCCAGCACCATCATGAGGAGATAGAGGGTGGTCCGCTTGCCGATGGTGTCGGGGTCACCGACCGCGGGCGGGTTGGCCGGGTACTTCAGGAACGGCACGACGTAGACGGCGACCAGCGCGGCCCCCGAGAGCAACAGCGCCGTGGCGCGGGGGCCGAAAGGGCCGACGCGGCCGAGGGCGAAGCAGTAGGCGAGGGCGGTGATGCCACCGAAGGCCACCCCGTAGACCAGTACGCCGGTGGCGAGGCCGGCGGTGGACTGCAGGCTGCGCGAGACGAGTTCGGCCTCGTGCTCGTGCGCGGCGGCGTGGGACTCCTCGAAGCCGATGGCGCTGTCGACGTTCGGTTCACCGAGGAAGTAGGCGACGACCAGGGCGAGCACGCCGGCGGCCAGGCCGGCGAGCATGCCCCGCACGAGAAGGTTTCTCACCGTTGCGGAGTTCATGGGTGCGCGGGCCCCTCGTCAGTGGCAGGGGAAGCCGAGCAGGTGACGTGCGTCGTGGACCCATTCGTGGACGTCCCCGCCGGAGACGACGGAGGTGGCGCCCTGTTCGGCGCCGACGAAGTACAGCAGGAGCAGCATCAGGACGCCGATGAAGACCGCCCAGGGAGCGATGTCCCTCAGCGGCAGCTTGGCGGGCACGACAGGGGTGGTGCTCGGCGGGGCGACATGCTGCGCCATCGCGGGGCCTCCTCCGGGAACTCGCGTCCCATCTCGGTGGTGCACAGGACGACGGCCCCGGGTCTGACTCACGGGGTGCTCCCCTGGGGGAGTCACGCCGTTCACAGTGGCGCGACCGTGCCGGATTTCCACCGGCTTCCGTGCTGCCGTCGTCGGTATCCGAGAGACGCTACCGCTCGACGGGTGCATGCCCAAGAGCGGCGGCCGACAAGAACCCGCTCACACCGAACACTTACCTCTCAGAGCCCCAACCTCATCTCAGGCCCCACCTCAGGCCCCGACTCGGGCCCAGCTCCGGATCTGTCTCGGGTCCTGCCTCGGGTCCTGCCTCGGGTCCTGTCTCCGGGCCCGTCTCCAGTTCCAGCTCCGGGCCGCGTTCGCCGAGCGGCTCGAAGAAGCGTTCCACGTCGCCGTCGGTGACTTCGGCGAGGGTGGCCGGCGACCAGCGGGGGGTGCGGTCCTTGTCGATGACCTGGGCTCGGATGCCCTCGACCAGGTCGGGCGTGGTCAGGGCGGCGCAGGAGACGCGGTACTCCTGCCGCAGCACGCGCTCCAGCGAACCGAGGCGCCGGGCGCGGCGTACGGCGGTCAGGGTGACCTTCAGCGCGGTGGGCGACTTGGCGAGCAGAAGCTCCGCGGTCTCCTTCGCCACCGGATCACCGTGGTCGAGCAGCCGCCGGACGATCTCCTCGACCGTGCCGGCGGCGAAGCAGGAGTCGGTCCACTCCCGCTGCCCGGCCAGCTCCCCCTCCGGTGCGGGCCGCGCGTGCCGGTCGAGCGCTCCCCGGACTGGCAGCTCGGCGAGGTCGTCGAGGAGACCGGGAAGCGACGCCGACGGTACGTGGTGGTCGGCGAGCCCGCACATCAGGGCGTCCCCGGCCCCGATCGCCTCACCCGTCAGCGCCAGGCGGGTGCCCAGTTCGCCCGGAGCGCGGGAGAGCAGGTAGGTGCCGCCGACGTCGGGCACGAAGCCGATGCCGGTCTCGGGCATGGCGATCCTCGACCGTTCGGTGACGACCCGGACGCCGCCGTGCGCGGAGATGCCGACGCCCCCGCCCATGACGATGCCGTCCATGACGGCGACGTAGGGCTTGGACCAGCGGGCGATACGGGCGTTGAGGCGGTACTCGTCGCGCCAGAACGCGGCGGAGGCGGTGCCGTCCCCGTCCCGGGCGTCGTCGTGGATGGCGCGGATGTCGCCGCCCGCGCACAGGCCGCGCTCCCCCGCTCCGGTGACGACGACCGTCTCCACGGCGCTGTCGTGCTCCCACGCGGTCAGCGCCTCGTCGACGCGCCGCACCATGGCGTGGGTGAGGGCGTTGATGGCCCTCGGGCGGTTGAGGGTGAGGTGGGCGGCCCGGCCGGCCGTGTGCAGCAGGACCGAGTCTTCGCTGCCGGTCATCCGCATACCTGCGTCAGGCCGCGGGCCTCGATGTCACGCATGAGTTCGTCGGTTCCTTCCGGGATACGAGGGGCGCATAGGTCGCAAGCGATCTTCTCAAGTCCGCGTGCGCCCGGGCGGCCCGGGGCAGCGCGACGGCCCCGGGACTCCTGGAGGAGTCCCGGGGCCGTGACGTGCGTGACGGGTGCGGCTCAGACGTGCGGGCCGCCCGTGCCGTAGTACGTGCCGAGTTCGTCGCGGTAGCCCTGGTCGCCCAGGTGCTTGTCGCGGTCGAACTCCGGCGCGTCCTTGATCTGCTGCTTGGTGCGGTCGACCACGATCTTCTGCTCGTCCTGGTCGATGCTGACGACCGTGCTGGCGGGCAGCAGGACCTCCTTGCCGAAGATCCACACACCGGTGTCCACCACCAGGTAGGCGTCACCGACCTCGTCGGAGTGCTTGTCGACCTTGCCGATATTGCCGTCCGTGGCCTCGACCTTGTAACCCGTAAGGTCCACACCCGCCAGACGACCCGCGGTCGACTTGTAACCCCATACATTTTCAGTCACGCGAAAACAACTCCTCCGGTAAACAGAGGACAGCGGGGATCCCCACCGGCCCTCTCTTTTTCCGTACGTCGTGCACGGTGATTTCCGTAATCGCCGTCCTTGCGGCGGGTGCCCATGGTCCGGGCCTTCACGCACCTTAATTCCGGCCGAGTTCGTCTCCGCCTCGCCGGAGCGGACAGGCACTGCCTGAACTGGGCCGACGCAGTCGGCTACCAGCGGTACCAGCGGCCACTCCCGCGCTTCGGGCGGGCGACGAAGCCGATCAGCCACAGGACCAGAACGACGATCGCGATCCACCACAGGATTTTCAGCGCGAAACCCGCGGCGAAGAGGATCAGGGCCAGCAGAAGAACAAGTAGCAGGGGAACCATTTTTTCAACCTCCGGAGCACCGAGTGCCCGGATGATCTCCATTCACGCACACCGATTCACGGGACGCGCACATTCCACCTCCGGCACACCGCCGGGCATCCGCCTCTCCGGTGAACTTGGGTACGCGATCGCGGCGAGGGGTACTCCTGCGCCATGACCACCACAGGAACGACCCCTCTGCGCGCTGTCGCACTCGTCTGCACCCTGTCGCCGTCGCCCGCCGCCTCCAGTTCACAGCTGCTGGCCGAGCAGACCATGACGGCACTGGGCGAGCACGGTGTCACCGGCAAGGTGATCCGGATCGCCGATCACGACGTCCGCCCCGGAGTGGAGACAGACATGGGGGACGGCGACGCCTGGCCGGCGATCCGGGACGCGGTCCTCGACGCCGACATCCTCGTCCTGTCCACGCCGATCTGGCTGGGCCATCCGTCCAGCCTCGCCCAGCGCGTCATGGAGCGGCTGGACGCGGAGATCTCCGAGACGGACGACGAGGGGCGGATGCTCACCTACGGGAAGGTCGCCGCGGTGTGTGTCGTCGGCAACGAGGACGGGGCTCACAAGGTGAGCGCCGACCTCTTCCAGGGGCTCAACGACGTCGGGTTCTCCCTGGCTCCGAACGCGGTCACCTACTGGGTCGGTGAAGCCATGCAGGGCGCCGACTACCAGGACCTCGACAAGACTCCCGAGACCACCTCCGCCACGACGGCGACCCTGGCGGCCAACACGGCCCATCTGGCCCGCCAGCTCAAGGGGTCCCCGTATCCGTCGAGCTGACCGGAGTCCGCGTTCAGAGCTCAGGCTCTCAGTCGTGGGCGCCGACCAGGCCCACCCGGTGGGCCAGCACGACCGCCTGGACCCGGTCCCGCAGATCGAGTTTGGTCAGGATGCGGGACACGTACGTCTTGACGGTCTCGCGGCTGATGACCAGCCGGTCGGCGATCTCGGTGTTGGACAGGCCCTCGGCGATCAGCTTCAGCACCTCCGTCTCCCGCGGCGCCAGAGCGGCCAACGCCGGTGCGGCGGGGTGCCGTTGGGGTCGGCGGAGCCGGTCGGCGAACCTGCCGACGAGTTGCCGGGTGACGGCGGGTGCCAGCAGCGACTCCCCCGCGTCGACCGTCCGCACACCGTGCACCAGCTCGCGCGGGGGTGAGTCCTTTAGCAGGAAGCCGCTCGCCCCGGCCCGCAGTGCCTCGTACACGTACTCGTCGAGGTTGAAGGTGGTGACCACCAGGACCCGCATCGGATCGACGACGCCGGGGCCGGCGAGCAGCCGGGTCGCCTCGATGCCGTCGAGCAGGGGCATGCGGATGTCCATCACCACCACGTCCGGGCGCAACCGTCGCGCGCTCTCCACCGCCGTGCGGCCGTCTCCGGCCTCTCCCACGACCTCGATGTCCGGCTGCGCGGTGAAGATGGTGACGTACCCGGTCCGTACGAGTTCCTGGTCGTCACAGACCAGCACCCTGATCGGCGCCGGGGCTTCCGGGCCGGTCATACCTCTCCCCCGCCTGCCGCGGTTTCGCCGTGCCCGGCGGACGGTATGCGCGCGCGGACGCTGAAGCCGCCGTCCGGGCGGTCGCCGGCGGACAGGTCACCGCCGAACACACTGACCCTTTCGCGCAGCCCGATCAGGCCGTGCCCGCCGCCACGGCCCAGCGGTCCGCGCCGCTGACCGGGAGGGGTGGCAGCCTCCGTGGCGGGCGCGGTGGCGGGCGCTCCCTCGGTGGTCACCTCGACCTCCACGTCCGTGCGGCCGTAGTGCACCTGGACGAGCGTCCGGTGGCCCGGGGCGTGTTTGAGCGCGTTGGTCAGCGCCTCCTGCACCACGCGGTACGCGGCCAGTTCCACCGCGGCGGCCAGTTCCTGCCGCTCGCCCCGCTCCGCCAGTTCCACCGGCTGTCCGGCGGCCCTGGTCTGCTCGACCAGCTCGCTCAGCCCGCCCGGCGCCGGGGTACGGTCCGGTGCGGACGAAGCGCCTTCGGTGCCGGCGGACGCCTTCAGTACGCCCAGCAGATGCTGCAGGTCTCTCAGGGCCCGCCGCCCGGAGTCGCTGATCGCTTCGAGTCCGGTCCCCACCCGCGCGGGTGCGTCGTCGAGCAGGAACTGGGCGGCGTCCGCCTGGACCACCATGGCGGTCACATGGTGGGTCACCACATCGTGCAACTCCCTTGCTATGCGGGCCCGTTCGCGTGCGGTCGCCGCCTCGACGCTGAGCCGGCGCCGTTCCGCCTCACCGTCCTGACGGGCCCGTACCGCTGTGCCGACGGCCCAGCACACCACCAGGATCAGGAACATCAGGACGTAGTCGGAAACCTGCTGGGGCGACCCTCTGTGGTGCAGCCCGGCCGCGAACAGCGTGAACGCCACGACCGCGACGGCGACCGCGAGAACGCGGCGCGGGCCGCCGACGCGGTCCCCGTGGGCTCCCAGGCTGTACAGCGCGAGGTAGAGGCCCAGACTCGCGCAGGTCTGCGGATAGCCGACGAGTTCATGGACCGCGAACGCGCCCGCGATCAGCGCGAGGCACCCGACGGGCCGGCTGCGCCGCAGCACCAGCGGCAGCCAGAGAGCGGCCGTCACCAGGACCCCCGGCAGTCCGAGGGAGCGTTCCGGCAGGTCGCCGAACTGGGCGCCGATCGGGGCCGTCACCGGCGCGAACACCAGCGGGGCCAGCAGTGCGGTGCACACCGCGTCCCGGCTCACCACGCCCAGCGCACGCCAACGGGCCGCGAACACGGGCGTGTTCAGCCTCAGGTCCGACCCCGCTGATCCGAGCACAGGCAGAGCCTAGCCCCCTGCCGGACCCCGGACGATCCGGCCGGGGGCATGGCACGGGCTCCTATGCGAACAGTGCGGTGATCAGGGCGATGTCGTCGTCCTTGTTCTGTCCGAAGCGTGCGAGGAGCAGGTCGCACATCTCCTCCAGGTCGGCCGGCCCGTCGGCCACGGTCTCGCGGAACTCGGCGAGGGTGGCGTCCAGATGGGAGGTCCGTACCTCGACGAGGCCGTCCGTCACCATGAGCAGCCGGGTGCCGGGCGGGGCCTCCACCACGGTGGGCGGCGGATGCGGGAGACCCAGGCCGATCAGCGGACCGTGGGGTTCGTGGAACCGCGGCCCCTTCTCCGGGTCGATCAACAGCGGCGGGAGGTGGCCCGCGTTGGCGATGTGCAGGCGGCGTTCGTCCGGCTCGACCAGGACGAGGCACAGGGTGACGGTGATGCCGGGCTGGGACTGGCCGAGGAGCGTCTCCAGCCGGTTCAGAATCTGGTGCGGAGCGTGCCCTTCGACGGCGTAGGCGCGCAGTGCGTGGCGTACCTCGCCCATGACGGTCGCGGCCGTCACCGAGTGTCCGACGACGTCTCCGATGGCGAGCAGCAGGCCGTTGACCGTCCGCACCGCTTCGTAGAAGTCTCCCCCGATCTCCGCGTGTTCGGAGGCGGGGAGGTAGCGGAAGGCCAGCTGGACGCCCGGGACGGTCGGCAGTTCCTTGGGGAGGAAGGAGCGTTGCAGGGCCAGGCCCAGGGCGTGTTCCTCGTTGTAGGTCCGCAGGGCTTCGAGGGCGAGTGCGCCGGCGTTGGCGAGTTGCTGCAGGAGCTGCTCGTCGTCGGCGCTGCGCAGGGCGGTGACCGGTACGGCCAGGCAGACGGGGGGCCGACCGCGTTTGGTGCGGGCCACCGCGAGCGCGATGTCCCCGCAGAGGTGGTCGTCCGGCAGCATGGCCTGCCACTGCCCCTGCGGGAGACGGACGATCGTGACGCCGGTGTCCTGGCTCAGGCCGTGGGCCGCGAGCTGCTTCAGGAGGGCGGGGTGTGCGGGATGGATCCGTACGGTGGACTGTGCGTCGTCGGTCATGCTGTGCACGGCCTGCGTCTGAGGTGAGAGGAACACCGCGCTGGCCGGGCTGTCCAGGACCGCTGCCGCGCCGCCGGTGGCCGCCGACGCGAAGGAGTGGAAGCCGACGGCGCTGTAGACGTCCAGCGTCGCCTGGTTCAGCGCTAT
This sequence comes from Streptomyces ortus, assembly GCF_026341275.1. Classification (NCBI taxonomy): domain Bacteria; kingdom Bacillati; phylum Actinomycetota; class Actinomycetes; order Kitasatosporales; family Streptomycetaceae; genus Streptomyces; species Streptomyces ortus. Next base: position 7,979,436 of record NZ_JAIFZO010000002.1, on the reverse strand, counting down.
GAGGCGGTGCGCGAGCTTCTCGGCGCGCTGCCGGGCTCTGGCGTACCGCAGGGTGGCGGAGACGGTGGCGAGGAGCTCGCCGGGGTCGATGGGTTGGTCGAGATAGGCGTCCGCTCCCCGCCTCAGCCCTTCCGCGTGATCGTCGGGGGTGATGGCGGCGGCGGAGATCTGGATGATCGGCAGATGGGCGGTCAGCGGGCTGTTCTTGACCCGTTCGCTGACCTCGAACCCGCTCATGTCGGGCAGCCGGACGTCGATGATCGCGATGTCCGGAAGCGCGCCCGGCCCGTTGTGCAGCTGATCGAGGCCCTGCTCGCCCGTGCTGACGCCGATGACGGAGTGTCCCGCGCGCTGCAGCCAGCTGGTGAGGACGTAGCGGTTCGTCTCGTTGTCGTCGACCACCAGGACGGTCGCGGGCAGACGCTCCTGGGCGCTGTCGGTCACGGCCCGCCCTTTCGGTTCTGCGCTGGCTGCGTGTACTCATGGCCGAGATCCGGGAGGCGGACCTCCACCTTGGTGCCGACGCCCACCGTACTGGTGAGGGTCAGGGTGCCACCGAGCAGTTCGGCGAGCGTACGGGCGTAGGGCAGGCCGAGGCCGGTGCCGAGCCCGCCGCTCTGGTGGGGGCCGCGGACCTGGTAGAAGACCTCGAAGACCCGGTCGAGTTCCTCGGGCGGGATGCCGATCCCGGTGTCCGTGACGGTGAACAGCACACCGGGGCTCGAAGGTTCGGGATCGACGTCGATCTCCAGACGCACCTCGCCGCGCTCGGTGAACTTCAGCGCGTTGGCGCAGAGGTTGCGCAGGATGCGGACCAGCAGCGTCTCGTCCGTCACCAGGCGCGGCTGCTCCTCGGCAAGGGGCGTGACGAGAGTCACCCGTTCGTGTCCATGGCCGCTCAGGATGAGGCCCCTGAGGTGGGCGACCAGCAGACGCAGATCCACTGGTTCCGGATGGATCTCCAGGTGGCCGGCCTCGGCCTTGGCCACGTCCAGCAGGTCGCTCACGAGGGACAGCAGCGTATGGCCGGCCGAGCCGATGAGTTCGACCTGTTCCCGCTGCTCGACGGTGAGGGCGGGGGAACTGGGGGCCAGCAGCAGCGTGGAGAGGGCGACCACGGAGTTGACCGGGGTGCGCAGTTCGTGGCTGATGTTCGTCCAGAAGCGGGTCTTGGCCTCGCTGGCCTCCTGCAGCTGGTGCCGCTTGTCCTCCAGTTCGGTGTGCAGCGCGAGAACACCGCTGTTGGTGGTCTCCAGCTCCTGGGTCAGCTCGGTGTACAGCGCGAGGACACCCCGGTTGGTCTCCTCCAGCTCTTCGTTGAGATGGCGCAGCTCCTCCCGCTGGGCGCGGGTCTCCTCCAGGGTGGCGATCAGGTCGCGCGTCTGGGCGCGGAGGTCGTCCGCCTCGGTCGAGCGGGAAGTGGCCTTGAGGACCTCCGCCAGCCGGGCGTGCTGCTGCGCCGCGCTGCCGGTCTCCGGCGGGAGCGGCTGGCTCACGGCGATGCGGCCGCCTGCCGGGCCGGTCTCGTACTCGATCCCCACGAGCTTCGCCGCCAGGTCGAGCGTCTCCTGCGCCGCGGGTGGTCCGTCCTCCCATACGAACGTGACGAGCAGGGTCGTCGGCCGGCCCGCTGGCACGAGACCGAAGGAGACCTCCAGCCCGCCACAGCCGAGCCGGTCCCGGCCCAGTTCGCTCAGCGCGGTCGCCAGCCGGACCTGGTCCTGCCGCTCCAGCGACAGGGCCGCTCCCACCTGTTGCGCGGTACGCCGCAGTCCGAAAACGTCCTGGGACGAGGACAGGGCGAAGGGCGCCACCGTGCGGGCCGGGCCGACGGCGGACGAGTTGTCGTGGCGGGGAACGTCGTCGCGGGGGCCCGGGTCAGACACCACGCTCATCCCGTCCCTCGCCGCTCACCATGCCCCCTTGATCACGACGACGCCGGCGTCGTCCCGCCGCCCTCCCGCCTCCCGCAGCAGCTGACCGGCCATGACGAGCGGCGTGTGGTGCAGCAGGCCGGGCAGGGCCGCATGGTCCCAGCGTTCGGTCAGCCCGTCGGAGTGCATCACCAGAGCGCCGTGGGCCGGGAGCGGTTCCTCGAAGGTCCGCAGCCGCCTCATGTGCGCACCGACGATGCCGGGTGCCGACAGCAGGGCCCTGCGAGCACCGTCGCCCACGAGGAAGCCGCTGACGTTGCCGATTCCGCAGTACAGCAGGCGGCCGGCGGCCGGCTCGATCCGGGCCACGGCGACCGCGCCACCGCGGGTCCCCCGCAGGGCGAGGTGCACCGCGCCGAGGGCGCCCGCGGGACTGAGATCGCGTGTCTCGTGGAACGCCCTCACCGCGGCCTGGCTCGCGCGCGCCGCGAGAGGGCCGTGGCCCAGACCGTCGCAGAGCATGACCAGGATCGCCGGGCGGTCCCCGGCGCCGTCGCGGTCGTCCGTACGGACGGCCCACGCGTCACCGCACGCGGTCTCGCCGCTGATGGGGCGGGTCACCCCGCCGACGGTGGACAGCTCCGGGGAGGTGACGACGGCCGGGGCGCCCGCGGTGCGCGGCCAGAACCGGGCGGCCATGACCGTGCCGCGGCCCGGCACGGAGTGCAGGTCGAACTGGTCCGCGAGACGCGAGACCGCGCCCAGGCCGATACCCAGCGTGCCCGCACTGGACGTTCCGTCGGCGAGCGCGGCGGGAACGTCCGTCATTCCGGGCCCCGAGTCGACGGTCAGGAACTCCACTCCGGCCTGGTCCCCGGCCCGCACCACGCGCAGCAGCAGCGCGCCGTCGTCGGCGTGCCGCTGGATGTTGGTGGCCGCCTCGGTGACGGCGAGGGCGACCTCGGCGGACCGGTGGCTGCTCAGTCCGACGCGCCTGGCCAGGGTCGAGGCCGCTCCCCTGGCGGTCACCGCCAGGGAGACGCCGTCCCTGAACCAGGCGATGTCCTCGCCGGTCGGTGCCGCGGCGTTCACCGCACCCACTTGATGATGGTGACGGTCGTTCCCTCGCCCGGCGCGGTGACCAGTTCGAAGTCGTCGACGAGGCGCCGGGCACCACTGAGGCCGAGGCCCAGCCCGCCGCCGGACGTCCAGCCGTCCGTCATGGCCTGCTCGACGTCGGCTATACCGGGGCCGGAGTCCTCGAAGACGGCGGCCACGCCCCGCTTGCCGTTCGCGCTGACCAGTCCGGACCTGACCGAGCCCCCGCCTCCGTAGATGAGGGTGTTGCGGGCGAGCTCACTCGCCGCGGTGATCATCTTGGTCTGGTCGACCAGGGACAGCTTGCACTGCTGGGACAGGGTGCGGATGGCCTGCCGGATGTGCACGAGGTCGCCGCTGCGCGCGATGGGGTACGTCTGCGGCGTCTCCCCCACGGTCCAGGGCGCGGTCACCGCAAGACCGAACTGGTGGGCTGCCGCAGCTTCGCCAGCCCCTTCTCCAAGTCCAGGGCGGTGTCGACGCCGCCCAGGGAGAGACCCAGCTCGACCAGGGTGATGGCCACGGCGGGGCGCATGCCCACGACCACCGTCCTGGCGTCGAGCACGCGCGAGATGGCGGCGACCGTCGCGAGCATGCGCCCCACGAAGGAGTCGACGATCTCCAGGGCGGTGATGTCGATGATGACGCCCCGGGCCGACTTGGCCACGATCGCGTCGGCCAGGTCCTCCTGGAGGTTCAGCACCATCTGGTCCTCCAGATCGAACTGGACGGACACCAGCAGGGTGTCGCCGATCCGCAGGATCGGGATGCGCTCGCTCATCGCTGCACGCCCTGGTGGACGACCACGTCGACGCCGGAGCGGCGCAGTGCGAGCTTGAGTGCGTCGGCGAGGCTGGCCTTCGTCACGATGTCGTCGAACTCGATGCCCAGCGCGACGATGGTCTGCGCGATCTGCGGGCTGATGCCGGACACGGTGCACTCGGCGCCCATGAGCCGGGCGGCGACGATGGTCTTGAGCAGGTGTTGGGCGACCTGGGTGTCCACCGCGGGCACGCCCGTGATGTCGATGATCGCCTGCTCCGAGCCCGTGTCGACGAGGGCCTGCAGCAGCTTCTCCATCACGACCTGGGTGCGCGCCGAGTCCAGCGTGCCGACCAGCGGCACGGCGATGACGCCGTCCCACAGCCGCACCACCGGCGTGGACAGCTCCAGGAGCTGCTCCGCCTGCGAAGTGATGATCTCGTCCCGGGTCTGCGTGTAGGTCTCGATCACGAAAAGGCCCATGCCGTCGAGGAGGGCGTTGAACTGCAGGTAGGCGCGGATCTGCTCGGCGGTGCCGTCGGACAGGACCGGTTCCAGGACCCGCTTCAGGGCGAAGACACTGATCGCGGTCTCGGTCGGCGAGAACCCCTGACGGGCCCTGTTCCTCGACAGCTCCGTCAGCAGGGCACGGACTTCGGACATCTGTTCCGAGTGGACGTCGGCGGCTCCCTGCCGCAACGCGTCCACCAGGGCGTCGAACAGCTCCCGCAGCTCGCGGTCGAGTTCGGCGGCGCTGATCCGCCCGCTCTGCGACCCAGACACCTCCCGCACCCACGCCGCAGCCAGGTCCTGACCCTCGACCGACAAGAGCCCTACCAGGTCCGCAGCGCTGTCTCGCTTCGCCATTCCGGCGCTCCTTCAATGTTCATATTTACGTGTCAGGGACGACCTGCGAAGCCTACGTCACGTGCCACGACGGTCCGGCGCGACCTGTGGACGGCCGGGGAGGGGCGTCCGCCGTGCCAACGCCCACCCGCTCCCCGCAGGTCAGCCCGCCAGCGCCTGGCGCACGGTGGGACTGCACGGGATGAGGGCGTCTACTCCGACGAGCTCGATCACCCGCAGCACCGACTGCTGGGCCCCTGCCACGCGCAGCCACCCCTGGGCCTCGTGGGCCGCACGATGGGCGGCGATGAGCAGATTGATGCCGCTGGAGTCCATGAAGGTCACGCCGGTGAGGTCCGCGACGGTCCGGGGGCGCTCGGCGCCGGCCGGTGGGTGCAGGGCGTCGCCGACCGCGTCCCGGGCGGCACGGTCCAGTTCACCGCACAGGCTCACGACGAGGATGCCGCCCACGTCGGACCGGGTCACCGACAGATGGCCGGACTGGGTGGGAAATGTGTCTGTCACCATGTCCTCGACTCGGTTTGCCGATGCGGCTCAGGCCAAAAGCTCGCGCCTGAAGCCTGCCCCGATGACACGGACCACCATGCTCGAACGCGTGATCGATCGAAGCGGAAGCGGCATGTGTCACGCCAAACAGGGTAGCCGCGAACGGACAACGGGAACGAAGGTGGACAAAAAGTGGAGTCAGTCGGGAGAGGCGGCGCGGGTCCGTCGGAAGCCCCTGCCATAGCCGCCACCGTCTCCATGAACGGAGGCGGCGCCTGCATCGCCGAAGCGCGACGCTTCGCGGCCGACTTCCTGGCCCGCGCCAGGACGGGCCACGGGGTGCCCGTCTCCGCGCGCGCGACGGACCTGACCCAGCTGGTCGTCAGCGAGCTGGTCACCAACGCCCACAAATACGCCCCCGGCCACCTGCTGCTGGACCTGCGCATCACCGACGCCGTGGTGGTGGTGTGCGTGCACGACAGCGTCGGCGTGCGGCCCGAGGCCCGCCCCGTCGACCCGAGCAGAGTCGGCCAGCACGGCCTGGAGATCGTGATGGCCGTCGCCGAGGATTTCCGGGTGGACCTCGAACCGGCCGGCAAACGCGTCACCGCGTCCATCACCCTGGCCCCCTGAACCGCTTCCTCAGAGCCTGACGACGCCGGGTTTTGTTGAAGACCGGTGATATTGCCGATGGCCGCACCCTCCTCCCGGTTCGACAGTGGCACGGCCGGCCACCGGTCGGCGCCGTCGGCAGAGCTGCCGGAAGCGGGGACACGGCTGCTGTCGTGTCACCCCCTCCGGTACGACGGTTCGTCACGGCCGAGAGGACGACTTCGTCGTGCAGCAGCACTCGCAGAACAGCTCATCCACCCCCGGGACGGTCCCGCACGCGTCCGCCGAGCCAGGCCCGCGCGACCGCGGAGGACGGATCGCGAAGCGGATCACCGGTGCGCTCACCGCGCTGACCGCCGTCGTGGGCCTCAGCTCCCTGGCCGCCCCGGGGGCGCAGGCGGCGGACAACCCCTACGAGCGCGGCCCCGCCCCCACCACGTCGAGCATCGAGGCGGCACGCGGTTCGTACGGCGTGTCCCAGACGTCGGTCTCCTCGCTGTCGGTCACCGGCTTCGGCGGCGGAACCGTCTACTACCCGACGAGCACCGCCGACGGGACGTTCGGCGCGGTGGTGATCTCCCCCGGGTACACGGCGTACGAGTCCTCGATCGCGTGGCTGGGGCCACGGCTGGCGTCCCAGGGCTTCGTCGTCCTCACCATCGACACCCTGACGACCCTGGACCAGCCCGACTCGCGGGGCCGGCAGCTGCTGGCCGCGCTGGACTACCTCACCGAGCGCAGCAGCGTACGCACCCGGATCGACAGCAGCCGGCTCGCGGTGGCGGGGCACTCGATGGGCGGCGGCGGCAGCCTCGAAGCGGCCAAGTCCCGCCCGTCCCTCCAGGCGGCCATTCCGCTGACCCCGTGGAACCTCGACAAGTCCTGGCCCGAGATCAGCACACCCACTCTGATCTTCGGCGCGGACGGCGACACGATCGCACCCGTCGCCACGCACGCGGAGCCGTTCTACGGAAGCCTGCCGTCGTCCACCGACAAGGCGTACCTGGAGCTCAACGGCGCGACGCACTTCACACCGAACTCGTCCGACACGACGATCGCGAAGTACAGCATTTCCTGGCTCAAGCGGTTCGTGGACAACGACACCCGCTACGAGCAGTTCCTCTGCCCGCTGCCACGGCCGAGCCTGACCATCGAGGAGTACCGGGGTAACTGCCCGCACAACTCCTGAGGCCGGCATCCCGATAAGCAGCCGGTGGGCGGTCGTGTGGGGAACGCGACCGCCCATCGGCGCTGTGCGGGTGCACAGATCCGCGGGGGCGCCGCTGGGCAGGCGTACACGGGAGCACCGGCTCAAGGCCGTGTCGGCGCAGGTGGGAGGGGGAATCCGCGGGGCGGGAGGCGCCGGACGGAGAGCTTCCGCCTCGCGCCGCGCGAACGTAACGTCACAGGGATGACCGGACGGACGAACGCGCCCCAGTCTCCCCCACCGTCGTCTCCCCCACCGCCGTCTCCCGTACAGCAGCCACCCTCACCGCCCGCTCTTCCGCCGCGCGGCCGAGGCGCGGAACTCGCCGCGCTGGCCGCCTTGTCGGACCGGTCGGGGCCGGACGCCCCGGTGCTCGTACTGGCCGGTGATCCGGGCCTCGGCCGTACCGCGCTGACCGACTGGGCGGCCCGCTCCTTCACCCCCGGGCCCGTGCTGCGCGTGCGGGCCAGCCGCGCGGAGTCCGCGCTGCCGCTGAGCGGCGTGCACGCGCTGGCGTGTGCCGCCGGCGGTCTGCCCGGACCGTGGACCACCGACGACACCGAGCACGGGACGACGCCGGAGTGGCTGCTCCACTCGCTGACCGCCACCGCGGCGAGATCGCCCCTGCTGGTGTGCGTCGACGACGCCCATCTGTGGGACGCCCCCTCGCGGACCGCCCTGGGCTTCGCCGCCCGGCGGCTGCCCGCGGCCGGACCGGTGCGGCTGCTCCTCACCGTCGCCGGGCAGCACGCGGCCGACCCCGATTTCGCTGCGCTGCCCGCCCTGACGCTCGGGCCGCTGCCCTCGGCCGCCATGGACGCGCTGCTCGACGACACGGCGTGCGGCCCCGTCGACCCGGCCGTCCGGATGGAGCTGCTGGACGAGGCGGAGGGCAATCCCGCCCTGCTGCGCGCGCTGCTGGCCGGCCTTTCCCCCGCCGAACTGTCCGGCGAACACCGGTTGCCGTGGCCGCCGGCCGACGCCGAAGCGCTACGGAGTGTGGCCGGGGCACATCTGGCGGGGTTCTCCGCCGCCGAGAGCGAACTCCTCCTGCTGGTGGCGGCGGCACACGAGCACGACCCCGAGGGCGGCGGCGCGGACGCCGACCTGGTCCGCGGAGCGGCGGCACGACTCGACCGGGCACGGGCCGCACTCGGCCAGGACCGGCTCCCGGACGCCCTCGTCCTGTCCGGCGGCCGGTTCCGCTTCACCAGCCCGCTGCTCCGCAGAGCGGTCCATGCCTGCGCTCCTCCCGACCGGCGGCGCGCCGCGCACCGGGCACTCGCCTGCGTGCTGGAGAGCGTGCCGGAGGACGCGGGCCACGGGCTCGTCGCGCTGCTCCACCGGGCCTGGTCGATCGCCGGGCATGCCCCGCCGATGGCGGATCAGCTGTCCGCCGCCGCGGCCGATCCGTGCGTCGCCGCGTCCCGCGCCCAGCGTGCGGCGGCGTACGCCCGGGCCGCGGAGCTGACGGCGGATGGACGCGAACGGGCGGAGCATCTGACCGCGGCGGCCGGGCAGGCGCTGCTCGCGGGCCGGGCGCGGGAGGCCCGCCGACTGACCGGCCGGGCCGGTGACGGTGCCCTGCCTGCCGTCGTCCGGGGCCGCTCGGCCTGGTTGCGGGGGATCATCGCGCTGCGTGACGGTCCCGCCGCCGACGCCGGGGAGGCCCTGCTGCTCGCCCGCTCCCTGCTCGCCCACGACGATCCCGCGCACGCGCTGCTCGCGGGGCTCGCCGCCGCGGAGGCCGCGTGGGCCACGGGAGACGCCGTCGCCTGTCTGCGGGCGCTGGACGCGGCGGACCGTACCGCCGGGACGACGGTGCAGACCAGGGCGGTCGCACACGGCCGCGCGGTCACGGACCGCCCGGCCACCCGCTCCGGGGTGCCGCCCTCCCCGGCCCGGGCCGGGGAGGCGGACAGTCTGCCGTGGGAATACCTGCACGGCATGCGGGCGATGCTGGAACAGGACTTCGCCCGGGCCGTCCCCCGGCTGCGCCGCGTGGTCAAGCACGCCTGGGAGGAGGACGGGCCGGAGCGGCTGCTGCGGTCGGGCGCGGCGGCCCTCCTGCTGGGCGATGTGCCCGCCGCCTGCCGGATCGGCGCGCGGACCCTCGCGGCGGCCCTCTCCCGCGGCCCGGAGGCGTCCGTGCCGCGGGCTCTGGAGCTGCTGGCCTACGCGGAGTTGCGGACGGGGCAGCACGCGCGGGCCCGGGCGCACGCGGAGGAGGGACTGCGTGCCGCACACCGGTACGGGCAGAGCAATGTGGCCGCCCACCACCATGCCGTGCTGGCCCTGGCGGCGTCGATCGCGGACGAGTCCACGCTGGTCGCGCACCATGCCGACGCCGCCCTGATCACCGCACGGCGTCACGGGCTCAGCCAGGCCACCACCCTCGCCGAATGGGCCTCGGCCCGCGCCGACCTGGGGCGCGGGCGTCCCTTCGAGGCGGCTGCCCGGCTCGGCCCGCTGGTCCGTCCCGGCCCGGACGGCGGCCACTTCGCCGTACGCATGCTGGTCATGCCCTGCTACGTGGAGGCCGCGGTGCTCGCCGGACAGCGGGCGGACGCTCACGCCGTCGTCGAGGAGTTCGCGCTGTGGGCACGCTTCGGCGCGGACGTGCAGGCGCCCGCCCAACTCGCCCGCTGCCGGGCGCTGGTGGCCGACGCGGACCGCGCCGACGCACTGTACGAGGACGCCCTCGCCCTGCACGCGCGGGCGGGCGGTGACTTCGAGCAGGCGCGTACGCGGCTCCTGTACGGGAAGTGGCTGCGCAGACGGCGCAGACTTCGCGAGGCGGGCGGCTGCCTGCGGGCCGCGCTGGTCGCCTTCGAACGCTGCGGCGCCCGTATCTGGGCGGACCAGGCGCGTGCCGAACTGAGGGCGAACGGCGTGGCCCCGGCCGCGGCGGGGGCCGGGGCGTTGGAAGGCCTCACCCCGCAGCAGCTGCGGATAGCGCGCTGTGTGGCCGAGGGTGCCACGAACCGGGAGGTGGCGCTGCGTCTGGCGGTGAGCACCCGCACGGTGGACTATCACCTGCGGAAGGTGTTCGCCGTGCTCGGGGTCCGCTCCCGGGTGGAGCTGTCACGGATGGTGGAGCGGCCGGGCGTGGACGGGTCACGCCCTGCCTGAGGAGGCCCGCGGGGCCGGCCGCGTCAGGGCAGGATGGAGTCGACGTATCCGCCGTCGACCCGCAGCGCGCCTCCCGTGGTGGCCGAGGCCTGGTCGGAGCTGAGGTAGACGACCATGTTCGCGATCTCCTCCGGCTCGATCAGCCGTTGCAGCAGGGACTGTGGCCGGTGCTCCTTCATGAAGGCACGCTGGGCCTCGTCCCACGGCAGGTCACGGTCGACGAGCCCGTACACGAAGTCCTCGACCCCTCCCGTGTGCGTGGGGCCGGCGACGACCGAGTTCACCGTGACTCCGGTGCCGGCCGCCTCCTTCGCGAAGCCCCTGCTCACCGCGAGCAGGGCGGTCTTCGACATGCCGTAGTGGATCATCTCGGCGGGGATGACGACCGCCGAGTCGCTGGCGATGTTCTGGATCCGCCCCCAGCCCCGCTCGGTCATGCCTGGCAGGTACGAGCGGATCAGGCGCACGGCCGCCAGCACGTTGACCTCGAAGTAGCGGCGCCATTCGTCGTCGGTGATTTCCAGTGGGTCGGCGGACCCGAAGATGCCGAGGTTGTTGACGAGGATGTCCACGCGCGGCACGGCGTCCACCACCCGGGCCGCTCCTTCTTCGGTGGTCACGTCCGCCGCCACGGCGATGACGTCCGCGCCGGGTACGTCCTTGGCCAGTCGGGCCGCGCTCTCCTCGGCACGCTCCGCGCTCCGGCCGTTGACCGCGACCCGGGCGCCGGCCCGGGCGAGGCCTTCGGCGATCGCCGCGCCGATTCCCTGGGTGGACCCGGTGACCAGTGCCGTGCGGCCGGTCAGATCGATGCGCATCGCACACGCCCCTTCCTCTGCTCCAGCTGTTCTTGCTCTCCTCGCTGTGCGTTCGTCGGTTGGGTACCCGTTCAGCCACTCCCGCAACAAGGGGCGCCTGCTCAGAGCCCTCGGGCTTCTCGCGCCGCCGCGAAGACTGGTCATCTTCCGTTTGGAGGTGTCCTGGACGGATACCCGGACGGGATTCCGCCGTACAGGATCCCGTCGCGGCGGTGCTCCGAGGAAACGTGTGGAGAGTGAGGCCGAACATGGTTGTTGACCGGTGGCCCGCCGAAGCGGTGGTGCAGGCAGCCGCCGGGCCGGACCACGAACGCGAAACGCCGCAGCGGGTGGCGGAAGCCCTCTGCGAGGCCCTGCCGGTGGACGCGGTCACCCTGGCGCTGTGGACGGAGAAGCCGCACCGGCGGATGCTGCACGCGACGAACCCGGCGGCGGAGCGCCTGGAGGAGCTGCAGTTCGAGGTGGGCGAAGGCCCCTGTGTGTCGGCGGCGGCGCTCGGCCGGCCGCTCATGGTCGAGGACCTCCAGGGGACCGTGACCCCGTGGCCCCTGTTCGGTCCGCTGGCCCGCGAACGGCTGTCCACGGTGGGTGCCATCTACGCGTTTCCGCTGGTGGAGGGGGCCGCGCACCTGGGGACGGCGGACATGTTGCGCTTCGAGGCCGGCCCGCTGGGGGCCGAGGCGGAGGAGGCCGCGAGGCTGGCCGTACGGGCCGCGGCGCTCATCCTGCTGACCGCGAAGCTCGCCCCCGCGCTGGACGTCCACTGGAAGCGCACCCATGTGGCGACCGGCGTGATGGCCGAGCGGCTGGGAATCACCCCGGCCGAGGCGCTGACGCGGCTGCGCTCCACGGCCCTGGGGACGGGCCGCCCCCTGCCCGACCTGACCGAGGACGTCCTGGCCCGGCATGGCTAGGCACGCCCGGCGCCTGGTCCTGAGCGACGCGACGTCCGGCAACGCGGTCCTTCCGTGGGGGAAACACTCGCGTCAGGCCGGTCGTGCCAGGCGTCCCGGCAGCTGCGCCGCCAGGTGCTCGATCAGCGCGGTCACCCGCCGCGGCACGTCCCCGTCGTCTTCGACCAGAGCGTAGATGTCGGCCGCGGGCGTCGTGACGTGCGGCAGGACACGGACCAGGTCGCCGCGCTCGACATGGGGCCTGACATGCCACACCGAGCGCATGATCACGCCTCGGCCCTCCAGGGCCCAGCCCGTCACGATGTCCCCGTCGTTGCTCTGCGGCGCACCCCGCACCCGCACCTGACGCGGATCGCCGGCGTCGCCGAACCGCCAGAGCGCGTCGTCCCCCTCGTTCTCCCGCAGGACGATGCAGTCGTGCCGCGCCAGATCCTCCACGCGGGTGGGCGCACCACGTCGTGCCCGGTACGCGGGCGACGCGCACGGCACCCGGCGGTTCTCCGCCGGTCGGCGCATCCGCAGTGAGGAGTCCGGCGGACTTCCCACGTGCACGGCCACGTCGAAGGTGCGCCGATGCGGGCGCAGGAGCAGCGCCGACGTGTGCAACTGCACCTGGAGTTGGGGGTGCGCCGCCGCGAACTCCGCCAGCAGCGGGGCGACATGGGCTCGCCCGAGACCCAGGGTCGCCTGGACGACCAGGGCGCCGCGCAGCTCCCCGGACCGTTCGGTCACCAGGTCCTCCAGCTCGCTGAGCCGGTCGAGGATCGAGTCGACCCCGCTCGCGTACAGGGCGCCCTCCGAGGTCAGTACCAGCCTGCGTGTGCCCCGCTGGACGAGACGCACGTCGAGCCGGCTCTCCAGTGCGCTCAGCCGCTGGCTGACCACCGGGAGGGACCAGCCGAGCCGGCGCGACGCCGCGCTGACGGCGGTCAGTCCGGTGACGGCGACACAACTGCCGCCCGACGCCGCGAGGGGCTTCATCTCGGTGCGCAGCCGGGACACCAGGTCGCTGGTCCGCTGGGTACGCGGTCCGGTGTCGGGGATGATCCGGATGCGTGCGGCCGACTCGTCCTCGGCCACCTCGACGCCGCTGACGTCCGCGATGCCCTTGACCTCCCGCAGCCTGCCCTCGACGGCGGTGGCCGTCGAGGCGACGGCGGCCGGGTCGTCGTCCTCGACAAGGATGACGAGCGGGCCGTTCGCCCCCGGGGCCGAAGACGTCCCCGACCACGTCGTAGGCCTGACGGCTCGACGTCGTGGTGGGGCTGTTGCCCTCGTCGGTCAGGGCGAGCTTGAGCTGCATCGCCGGGAGGGCGAGCGCGACGAGGGCGACGGTTCCGAGGATCAGCGTACGCACCGGCCGACGCAGTACGCCCTCGGTCCAGCGCACACCCGTGGAGGGCCCGCCCGGCTCCCGTGCCGCTCGGCGGCCCCAGCGGGTGCGGGTGCCGGCCCTGGGGATGAGTCTGTGGCCGCACATGCCCAGCAGTGCGGGGAGCAGTCCCAGTGCCAGTACGACGGCGGCGGCGACGGCTCCCGCGGACGCAAGACCCAGGGAGGTCAGCAGCGGGACACCCGCCGCCGAGAGTCCGGCGAGCGCGATGACCACGGTGGCCCCGGCGAAGACGTTTCTCCGGCTGAGACCACGCTCTCCGCGGCGGTTACGGCGTCAGCACGATCCTGCCGAAGACCTCACCGTCGTCCATCCTCCGGTGGGCCGTCACGGCCTGGTCCAGCGGCAGCACCTCATGCACGACCGCCGCCAGTTCGCCCCGGCCCGCCGCGGCGAACTGCTCGCTCCGTACGGCATGCCGGTCGCCCGAGGGGACGGTGTCCGCGCTGAAGGTGGCGAAGCTCAGCGACCTACGGAACGCGTCCATCATCTTCGTACCGAAGTCCGCCGGCGGCTGACCCGCCACGACACCGACGACGACCATGCGGCCGTTCGGAGCGAGCCTGTCGAAGAACGACGGCATGTCGTCACCGGCGACGATGTCGATGATGACGTCGTAGTGCGCGGGAGCGCCCTGGCCGCCCTCGCCGGAGCGGTCCAGTACCTGGGTCGCGCCCAACCGGCGGAGCCGCGCGCCGCGTTCGGCCGACGAGGTGGTGACCGCCACCGCGGCGGCACCGCCCTGGGCCGCCAACTGGACGGCCATGACGCCGATACCGCCCGCCGCGCCGCGCACCAGGACCGTCTCGCCGGGGGTGAAACGGGCGTGCGCCAGCGCGTAGTGGGCCACGACTCCGGAGCTGCCGAGCGTCACCGCGTCCGCGGCGGAGAGGTCGTCCGGGAGGGGAAGGATCTCCCGCACCGGGACCACGGCCTGTTCGGCGCAGCCACCTCCCGTGCCGGTGAAACCCCACACCCGACGGCCGACCCATGACGTGTCGACGCCGTCGCCCACCGCGGTGACCGTGCCCGCCGTCTCGCTGCCCGGGACATGCCCCTCCTCGAAGCCGTAGGCGGCCAGCGCGCCACTTCGGATCACGGTGTCCACCCCGCCGACGCCCACCGCCTCAGCAGCGATCAGTACCTGTCCGGCGGCCGGTGAAGGTGTCGGCAGGTCGACCACGGCCAGACCTTCGGGGCCTCCGTACGTCCGGATCACGATCGCCTTCAAAGCCGTCTCCCTGTGCTCGTACCGGTACGCCGGGCCCGCGGGTCCCGGCGCCTGCTGCCACCTCCGGACGTTAACGGACGCCCCCGTCCACTTGGGTAAAGTGAGAGAGGTGACCGATCGTTTGCCTCACACGCTGCGTTCCGACGCCGTGGACAACCGCGACCGCATCCTCGACGCGGCCGGGAAACTGTTCGCGGCCGAGGGCCTGGACGTGCCGATGCGGGAGATCGCCCGGCGCGCCGCGGTCGGTCCCGCCACCCTGTACCGCCGCTTCCCGACCAAGCAGGCACTGATCACGGCGGTCTTCGCGGACCAGGTGCGCGCGTGCCGTGACATCGTCGACGACGGGTGCGCGGATCCCGATCCCTGGCGGGGCTTCTGCCAGGTGATCGAGAAGGTGTGCGAACTGCACGCACGCGACCGCGGCTTCACGGAAGCCTTCATGTCCACGTTCCCCGGCGCGCCGGGGAACGTGGACACGGGCCGCGCGTACACGATGCGTGCGGTCGCCGGGCTGGCCCGGCGGGCCCAGGAGGCCGGGCGCCTGCGTCCCGACTTCGTCCTGGACGACCTCGTTCTCATGCTGATGGCAAACAAGGGGATCCACACCGCGTCGACCGATGCCCAGGTCACGGCCTCCCGGCGCTTCGCCGGCTTCGTGATCCAGGCGTTCGAGGCCCGTCCCCCGCACGCACCGCTGCCGCCCTCGGCACGGTTGGCCCTCTCGGAACCCGCTGACGTCTGACCGACGGCACCTGGCGGAGACGTGCGGGCGGGGCGCTCATGGCGCGTCCGGGGCCCTCAGTTCGAAGTCGGCGCGGGGTGTCGCGACTCCGTTGATCTGCAGGGCGATCGCGTGCGGTCCGGGGTGGTAGCGGCGGGTGGTGATCGGCCGGAACGAATGCTCCCGCGCGATGTCGATCCGTTCGCCCGGCGCGAGGGTGCGGGTGGTGAGTTTGAAGGTCTTGCCGGTCTGGCCGCCGTTGGCCTTGCGATGGTGCACGACGTAGTCGATCGTGAGCCGCGCCTCGGCGTCGCCGGTGTTGCGGATCGACGCCGTGAAGCGGACCGTGCCGCCGAACGGGACGTCGTTCCGGTCCAGTCGGGGACCCTCGACCTCCACGGTCGCGGGTGCGAAACCGAGCAGTTCCAGGGCGCCGGGGTGCCCTCGTTTGACCAGGGTGCGCAGCCCGTGGCGCACCAGGCGCTCGGTGCCCGCGCCGGGGCTCTCCAGCCAGCGGCGGGCCGTGTCGACGACGACCTCGGGATGGTCGCGGCTGAGGTCGTTGAGATGGTTGGCGACCGAGCGGCGTACGTAGTCGCTCTCGTCCCGGTGGAGGGCGTCCAGGATGGGCACGGTCACCGCGGGACGGGCCAGGATGTCCGGGACCCGTACCGCCCAGGGAAGGTAGGGACGAGTGCCTTCGGAGGCCAGCCTGCGCACGTCGGGGTCGGCAGAACGGGTCCACTCGTCCACGACGATGCCGAGGGCCCGGTCGAGATCGTGCCGCAGCAGTGTCCTGAGGGCGAACTCCGAGGACAGCCGCCCGGTGAGACTCGCGAGGAGGTCCATCGCGTCGTCGAAGGTTGCCGCTCCGCTCTCCTGGACGGCGCGGGTGGCGAGCGCGGCGGTCACCGGCCAGATCAGCCAACCGGTGAACTGCGGGGCGTCGTCGCGGGCGACGCGTACGGTCCGGGCCAGCGCGGCGTAGTCACCCGGGAGGTCCGCGAGCAGGGCGTCGCGCAGCAGATCGGCACGCTCCCGCAGGGACAACGGATCGATCAGCCCGGGCGCCGCGCGCAGCGCCGTCAGTTCGGCGTCCGGGGCGGCGACCTGGATGGCATGCGTGAGGCTCTGCACGGTGTGGCGGCCGATGAGCTCGTCGGCGAACGGCATGGCGGTCCCTCTGTCGGGCGAGACACTGCGGGGCGGGCGGTGGCGGGCTGCCGGTCCAGGCTACGAGCAGATCCGGACAGGTACGGTCCTGGCCTCGCGGGAGCCGGCCGCGAGCGTCGGCGCCTGCGGTCGGCGCCTGCGGTCGGCGTCTGCGGTCGGCGTCTGCGTCTGCGTCTGCGTCTGCGTCTGCGTCTGCGTCGAAGAGGGTGGTGCGTTCGCCCCAGGCCGTCGACCCGGGCACCTTACGGGTCGGCCAGGGCGATGCGGGCCGTTATCCGCTTGCCGACCGGCTCCGCGTGGATCCGCAGGTCCTGGGCCACGGCCTTGACGATCTCCAGGCCGTGCTGGCCGACCCTGCCCGCGTCGGCGGCATGCGCCTCGGGGACCGTCGGATCGCTGTCCCACACGATGACGTCCACGGTCTCGCAGGTGACGCGCAGCTCCATCAGGGCGGGCCCGGGAGCGTACTTGCAGGCATTGGTGACCAGCTCACTGACCACCAGCTGGGTCAGATCCAGCACGCGGGCCGTCACGGGCGCGCGCCGCTCGGTGCGGACCCGTTCGAGGAAGGCCGCGGCGTGATGGCGGGCCTCGGCGATGCATCCGTCGCCCCCGCCTATGGCGAAGCCGGTCTGTATCGCATGTCTGTCCGACCCGGTACAGCCGTCACCGTCGTCGTGGGATCCCACCGGCATCGCCCTCATTCTCCGTTCACAGGCGCTCCGCTACCCTTCGCCCCGCCATTCATGCATCGTACAAATGTGCTCTCCGGCACAACTGTGTGGGTGCATGAGGTAACGCGTTCGGGCACAATGGCCGGGCACCTCGTGGCCCGGGACGAGTCCGGGCACACAACCGCAGTCGAGGAGACGGTGACCCCCATTCAGAGCGTGGATCAGCCAGGCCGGCTCTCCGTCGAGCACTCCGCCATCGGCGGCATCCGAGTCGTGACCGTGCGAGGCGAGATCGACCACACCGTCAAGGACATGCTCGGCAAGGCCCTGCTGCCGCCCGACGGCACGACGCGTCCGCGGACGGTGGTCGACCTCAGCGGTGTGACCTTCATGGACTCAAGCGGGATCAGCGTCTTCATCGGCGCGTACCAGGCCGTGAGTGCCACAGAGGGCTGGCTGCGCATCGCCGGCGCGCAGGAATCCGTGCTGCGGATCCTGCAGATCGTCGGCATGGACACGTTGATCAGTTGCCACCCCACCATCGAACAGGCCGTGAACGCCTGAGCGCACGCCCGGGCACCCGCCTCGCCGGTCGCCTCGTGCGCCCGGCCGGTGGGGCGGTCGGCCGGTGGGGCGGTCGGCCGGCCGCAGGTGGGCTGTGCTCAGCCGTCCCTGCGCGCGCGGCGCGTCCGCGCAACTGACTCAGGGGGCGTCGGACGTTGAAGGCGCGCGCAGGGTACGCGGGTAGGGTCGGTCGTTATGATCGTCGCTCGTTCCGTCGCCCTGTTCGTCGTCGCCGCCCTCTTCGAGATCGGCGGCGCCTGGCTGGTGTGGCAGGGCGTCCGTGAGCACAGGGGCTGGATCTGGATCGGCGCCGGCGTCATCGCGCTCGGCCTCTACGGTGTGGTCGCCACCTTCCAGTCCGACGACAACTTCGGTCGTATCCTCGCCGCTTACGGCGGGGTCTTCGTCGCGGGATCGATCGCCTGGGGCATGGTCGCCGACGGTTACCGCCCCGACCGCTACGACATCGTCGGCGCCCTGGTCTGCCTCACCGGCATGGCGGTGATCATGTACGCTCCCCGCTCGCACTGACGGGCCCCACCCTCGCCGTCGGCGGCGGAGTGGGGCCCTGGAGGACACATCGACGTCACAGAACGGACGTACGTACGGCCGGCCGGGGCGTCAGGTACCGGTCACGGCCCTGCTCTTGTCCGGATCGGCGGGGTCGTCCGAGCCCTCCTTGGCGAGTGCCTTGTTGCGGCGCACGGAGGACCAGAAGGACCAGGCGATCAGGACGACGCCGACGAGTCCGGTGATCACCTCGTTGATCTCGTACTGGATGGTGACGAGGAGGATGACCGACAGGGCGCCGATCGCGTAGTGGGCGCCGTGCTCCAGGTAGACGTAGTCGTCGAGGGTGCCCTGGCGGACCAGGTACACGGTCAGCGAACGGACGTACATCGCGCCGGTACCGAGGCCCAGGGCCATC
This sequence comes from Streptomyces ortus, assembly GCF_026341275.1. Taxonomy (NCBI): domain Bacteria; kingdom Bacillati; phylum Actinomycetota; class Actinomycetes; order Kitasatosporales; family Streptomycetaceae; genus Streptomyces; species Streptomyces ortus. The sequence continues at coordinate 7,960,979 of NZ_JAIFZO010000002.1, read as the reverse complement.
AGGACGATGTCGTTGGTGATGGCGAAGGCACCGATGACGCCGTCGAAGGAGAAGGACGCGTCCAGGACTTCGAGGTACAGGAACATGAAGAAGGCGGCCTTGCCCGCCAGGGCGACCGCGGAGCGCGGTTTCCCGGTGCGTTCGGCCTCGCCCTGCGCCTCCTGCTCCCGTTCCTCGTCCTCTTCGATCCGGTTCTCGAAGTGGCCGGAGAGACCACCCACGATCATGTACGTGACCAGGCCCGCGATACCCGAGAGCAGGACCGTTTCCGCCTTGTCGGCATGCGCGCCACCGTGCTGGTGGGCGTGGGCCGCGAAGGTCAGGGAGGTGATCAGCAGCACGATCAACGCGATGCAGACCGACAGCATGTCGACCTTGCCGAGCTTGGCGAGCGGGCGCTCCAGCCAGCCGAGCCACTTGATGTCACGGTCCTCGAAGATGAAGTCGAGGAAGATCATCAGCAGGAAGATGCCACCGAAGGCGGCGATCGACGGGTGGGCGTCGGTGACCAGTTGCTGGTAGCGGTCCTTGTCCGTGAGGGCGAGGTCGACGGCCTCGATCGGGCCCATGGAGGCGCTGACCGCCACGATGACGACGGGGAAGACCAGTCGCATACCGAACACGGCGATGAGGACACCGACGGTGAGGAAGATCTTCTGCCAGAAGGCGTTCATCTTCTTCAGGATTCCGGCGTTGACGACCGCGTTGTCGAACGACAGGGAGATCTCGAGGATGGCGAGGATCGCCACGATGCCGAAGCCGGTCCACCCTCCGTAGAAGACCGCTGCGGCCAGGGCGAGCGCGGTGACCGCGAACGACCAGCCGAAGGTTTTCAGAAGCACTGGTTACCCCATCGTGTGGTGGGGGGCCGTGGGCCCCGTTGCGCTGTTGTGTGGTGGATGGTGTCCGCGTGGTGCGTGGGAGGTGACGGGCAGACGGGCACGTCGATGGTACCCACGCAGGTCCCGCTGTTCCCGCGGTGATGTGCGGAGGCTCTGTGCCGGTCGGCCGCCCCCTGTTCCGGGGCTGTCCGCGAGATGCCGACGCGCGGCTCGGTCCGGAAGGGGCCGTCGTGGCCGACTTCGTCCCCCGCATTCTCCCGGAGCGGTGCGCGGACGGCGTCGGCGCACTCGCGCGGCACCCCGGGCGAAGTGATGGGCGCACGCCGCGAACCGGCGTGCGCCCCACCTCCGTACGCCCGGGACCACCCGGGTTCCACGTCACTCTCCCGGCACCGGACCTTCGGGCACCGCGTCTTCAGGCACCGGCAGGGACGCGCTCGTCACCCGGCCGCGGTGCGCTCCCGGATCTCCTCCGGCGTCAGATACGCGTTCGTGTACTCGAAGTCCCGCAGCGTCGCGGGCGTACGCGACTGGAACCCCGTGCGTACGAAATCGTCGCCCGCCAGGGAGTTCAGCACCCAGTTCGTCGCCACCCGGGCCTTCGCCACGTTGGTGCGCAACGCCGCCCAGTGGTAGCCGCGGGCGGCCACCAGCGCCGGCAGGCCGCGCAGCTCGATGCCGAGCGGCTTGGACACGGCGTCGAAGCCGCCGAGGTCGACGACGAGTCCCAGGTCCTTGTGGACGTACGGCGTCATCCGCTGCCCGCGCAGCGAGGCGATGACGTTGTCGGCGACGTGCCTGCCCTGGCGCATCGCGTGCTGGGCGGTCGGCGGGCAGACGGCGCCCGCCACGTCCTTGGCCTCGTCCGGTACGGCGGCGGCGTCACCGAGAGCGAAGACGCCGTCGTGGCCGCGCAGGGACATCTCCGAGCTGACGGCGAGACGCCCCTTGATCGTCTCGGCGCCCAGGGTCGCGATGAGCGGGCTGGCCGCGACTCCGGCGGTCCAGATCAGCGTGTGGGTCGGGATCACCCGGCCGTCGGTGAAGGTGACCTCGTCGGGGCCCGCCTTCTCGATGGACACGCCCAGGGAGACGTCGATGCCGCGCCTGCGCAGGATCTGCAGGGCGCTGTCGCCGAGTTTGTCGCCCAGTTCGGGCATCAGCTTCGGCGCGATGTCGATCAGATGCCACTTGATCAGCTTCGGATCGAGCCTGGGGTAGCGCTTGACGGCGTTGTGCGTCAGGCGCTGCAGGCACGCGGCCGTCTCCGTACCGGCGTAGCCGCCGCCGACCACCACGAACTGGAGCCGGGCCGCCCGCTCGGCCTCGTCGTGGCTGGCGTCGGCGATGTCGAGCTGCGAGATCACATGGTCACGGATGTACGCGGCCTCGGCGAGCGTCTTCATACCGCGGGCGTTGTCGGCGAGGCCCGGGATGTCGAAGGTACGGGTGACGCTGCCCGGTGCCAGCACGATCCGGTCGTACCGCTCGTTGACGATCTCGCCGGTGATCTTGCGGACGACGCAGACCTTGGCCTTCACGTCCACGCCGATGGCGCCACCGGGAATGATGCGGGTGCGGTACCTGCGACTGCGGCGCAGCGACACCGCGATGGACTGCGGGGTGAGTACCCCCGAGGCGACCTGCGGCAGCAGTGGCAGGTAGAGCTGGTAGGAGAAGGGTGTCACCAGCGCCAGGTCGGCCTCGTCGGGTCCCAGCTTGCGTTCGAGGCGGCGTACGCACTCCACTCCCGCGAAGCCCGCTCCCACCACCAAGATCTTCGGTCGTACCACGATGTTCATCCCTTTCACCGGCCGCGTACTGTCGGGCTCCCCCCACTCCCCTGTGCCCACGAGTCCCCTCATCGCACATGGTGATCCCTCAACGAGACGAGCCGACGTACCTCCCGAAACCGGCGAGTCGGCTCCGGGAGGGGGTGCAAAGCGGACGGGAAGGGGTCATCCGTCAGTGGCCGTGCCCCTTGCGGAGCTGCTTCAGTACGGCACCGGCCATGGCCGCCTCGCCCTTGGCATTGGGGTGTGCCGGGGCCGCGGGCGAGGCCGGCTGCAGGGGTTCGACCCAGCGGACCGCGGGGGCCTTGCACATGTCGTGGCCGATCGTGGGCCCGTACGTGTCGACGTACTCCGCGTGGTTCAGCTTCGCCACCGCGCGCATCATCAGGTTCAGGCGCTTGCCGGTGTCGCGCAGATACGGGAAGTCCTTCGCCGCGAACGGGACCGAGGGGTAGCAGCCGCTGCCGTCCTCCGGCAGGAGATCCGGGTAGCCGACGAGGAGCACGCGCGCGTGCGGCGCCCTGGCGTGCACGGCCCGCAGTACGGCGGCGATCTTGGGCGCGGTGTCGAGGATCTTCAGCGTCAGTTGGTCGGCGCCGGACGCCGACGTGTAGTGGCGTTGGCACGGATTGCCCGCGAGGTCCTGCGCACTCAGTTGCGCGCAGGTGGTGATGACGGAGCCGAACCCGAAGTCGTTGCCGCCGATCTGGACGGTCACCAGGTCGGTGCTCCGCCGCAGGGCGTTGAGCTGCGGCGGGTTGGTGCCCTGCGCCTTCCACATGTGCTCGGTCGTCGCACCGCTGCAGCTCACGTCCTTGAACGTGGACACTCTGCGCTCCGCGGCGACGAGTGAGGGGTAGTTGCGGTCGGAGCGGGCGCAGTTCGCGTCCACCTGCTTCGGGATCAGGGGACCGGAGGTGTACGAGTCGCCCAGCGCGGCGTAGTCCGTGCCCTTGCCATGGCCGCCACCGTGCCCTGTGCCGGGGCCGCCCCCGTGTGCCGCGACGGGCCCCGCGGAGGCGATGACGAGGGCGCAGCCGCTGACGGCTGCCGCCACGGCGGTCGCCCGGCGGCGGTTCGATGCGGGCCTGTCGTACCGGGTGCGACGGTTCATCGAGGTTCCCCCTGGGTGCGGACGGTGAATGACTGCCCTTGTATACCGGCCGGTTCAGTCCCGGGGCCAGAGCTGGGAGTGCCTCGTGTTCTCGTCCGCCGCACCCTGCGGCCGGCCGGAGCCGGCCGCGTCCCTCAGACGCCGAACTCCGTGGGCGAGAGCCCGAGTGCCGTGCAGGCCTCACGGATCGCGTACTGCTCGGACGCCTCGAAGTGCCCGTCGGCGCCCGCGACGACCATGCCGGTCTGGACGACCGCGCGAGCCTCCGCCGGCTTCTTGGCCGCCTTGGCGATGTCACGCAGCGCCTCGGCCTTGCCCTGTTCGAAGTTGGCCGTGAGCCGGTCCACGTGCTGGTTGAAGCGCTGGCGCAGCTGGTCCGCGGGGAAGTTCTGCAGCACCTCGTTCGAAGCGATCAGCTCCTCCACGCGCTGCCGCTCCGCCGGGTCGACCCGGCCGTCGGCCGCGGCCACCAGGGCGCACATCGCCATGCTGGCGTCCCGGTACGAACCGCTCTTCAGCTCCGCCTTCGCCGACGCGAGCTGGGACTTGAACAGCCCGAGCAGCTGGGCCTTCGAACCACCGGAGGAGCTCGGGGAACCGGCGGAGGACGAGCCGGGCGCATGGCCACCGTGCTGCCCCTGAGCCGTCCCTCCCCCGCCGCTCCGGGACTGCTGGAGGTTCTTCGCCTGCTCTTTGAGCCGGTCGAACATCGCCACTACTGCCACCTCGGCTTCTGCTGTTGCCTGTACGCGGTCGATTCCCGCGCCCGGGTTGATTCCTGTGCGCGGTCCGTCAGTTGAACGGCCGCCGCCACAGGAGAGGTTCCCGATTGGCAAAGGTAACGTAAAAAGATCATGTGCAGGGGCGAGACGGGCAAACCCGGTCTACCCCACGGGCGCCAGTACCGTCGTCCGACCGCCCAGCGCGACGGAGAACTGGTCCGTGACCTGGGCCAGCGCCTGCGCCGCACCCGGCGCGACGGTCAGGCTGCCGTCGTCCCCCGCCGTGATGTCCTTGTCGAGCGTGAACCAGCCCTGGACGATGTGCGCGGCCCCCATGGAGCTGAGGACCGGCCGCAGCGCGTAGTCGATGGCCAGGACGTGGGCCGTGCTGCCGCCGGTGGCGAGCGGCAGGACCGTCTTGCCGGCCAGCGCGTACTGCGGGAGCAGGTCCAGCAGGGACTTCAGCAGCCCCGAGTAGGCGGCCTTGTAGACGGGGGTGCCGATCACCACTCCGTCCACCCGCTCGAACAGGGCCGTGGCCGCGACGACGGCCGGGTGCCGGAAGTCGGCACCGAGCAGCGCCTCGGCGGGCAGCGTGCGCGCCTCCAGGGAGACGACGTCGTGCCCGTGGTCCCGCAGCCGGTCGTCCAGGTGGCGCAGGAGTCGCGTGGTGCGGGAGGTGGCCGAAGGGCTTCCGGAGACGGACAGAATCGCGGCCATGAGGGGACCTTTCAGGATGCGGGGTGCGGACGGGGCGCGTGAGGGGTGGGGCCGGGGTCCGTGAGGGGTGGGGCGGGGTCCATGACAGGCGAGGCAGGACCCCTCACCAGTCGCTGGTCTCCACGGTGATCAGGGGGACCAGTTCGTTGCGCAGGGCCTCCAGGAAGGTGACGATCTCGGCCGCCACCGAGCGGTGCTGCAGATCGTTCAGCACGTCGTGGTGAGCGCCGCGGACGGTCGACAGGCGGGCGCGGGGCAGGGACTTGGCCGTGCGGACGAGCGCGTCGTGGTCCGCGAGGGGGTCGGCGTCGCCGACGAGGATCAGCGCCGGTACGTCGGCCTCGTTGCCGTGGGCCGCGGCGAGCAGCGCCTCCGGCACGGGCTCGCCGAGTGCGCCCCGGCGTACGTGGGTGTCGTCCGTGAGCCGGCCACGGTGGGCCGGGCAGGATGTGCGTACGTCGAGTTCGTCGTCCCAGGTGCCGGCGGTGGCGGCGCCGACGGTCGGGCCCGGGAGCCCGGCGAGTACGAGGGCGTCCGGGCGCGGGCCGGCCGGGGTGTCGGCCGCGCCGACGAGCGCGGCCACGGCGAGGGCCCCGGTGTCCGCGCCCAGGAGCACGAGCGGGCGGACGATCCCGTCGGCGGTGCCGTCAGCGGTGCCCTCGGCGGCGGCGGTCAACCGGGCTCCGAGGGCGGCCAGTTGGCCGTCCGGAACGTCGGCGTCGATGACCGGGGCATCGACGACCCGGACGCGGTAGGCGTCGGCGGCGAGCCGCCTGCCCAGCCGGGTGTAGGTCTCGCGGGTCTCTCCCCTGCCGGGTACCACGATGACGGTGCCGCGGGTGCGCAGGCCCTCGGGGGCGTGGTGGTCGGTGTATCCGGTCATGTCAGACTCCTGCGGGTGCGGGTGCGGGTGCGGGCTCGGTCGCGGGCTGCCAGCCCAGGGCGGGCGCCACCTCGGTCGCGATGAGTTCGAGGGCGCGGACGGCGGTGTCGTGGTCGAGGACCGCGGGGTTGAACTGGGTGATGAGGTCGGTCGCGAGGGGCAGCGCCCGCTCCCGCCGCAGCTCCGCGACGATCTCCTCGGGGGCGCCGTGGAAGCAGTGGAAGCGGCGCAGCGCCTCCTCCTGAGCGAGGCCCTTGGGGAAGGCCCCGCTCTCTGCCATGCGCAGGGCCGCCCGGTGCACGTCGTCCCCGATGTGCCGAAGCGCCGTGCGCCGGTCCTTCGCCGGGAACACGAACCGGGACAGTCCGATACGCGGGCGCCGCGGCCGGTCCCACGCCGCCAGGTACGCGTCGGCCCAGGGCCGCTGTATCTCGTCGGTGGGCGCGTCGAACCCGTACGCCGCCCGGTTGAGCAGCAGGTTCGAACCGCCGGCGGCGGCGTGCCGCGCGCCCGGCCCGCTGAAGACGCCCTGCCGGATCCGGTCGGAGAAGTCCCCGGGCGCGGGCTGGACGCGGAAGCCGGGCGTGCGCACCTCACCGCCGGCCAGGGCTGCGCGCAGCACGTCCAGGTGCTCGGTGGTCAACTCGCGTTTGCGGGTGGGGTCCCGGCCGAACGCGGCGTACTCCAGCTCGCTGTAGCCGCTGCCGACGCCGACCTCGACGCGGCCACCGCTGAGCGTGTCGACGACGGCGACGTCCTCGGCGAGGCGGACCGGGTCCTCCAGCGGCAGCACCGTGATGGCCGTACCGAGGCGGATGCGGGTGGTGTGCGCCGCGGCGTGGGCGAGGAACGTCCAGGGTGAGGAGAGGCCGCCGCCGCTGTCTGGGTCGTGGTGCTGGGCGACCCGGCCGACGTCGAAGCCGAGTTCGTCGGCGACGACGAAGAGTTCGGCCGCGTTGCGGTAGGTCTGGGCCAGGTCGGTGGTCCGGCCCTGGACGTGGGTGAGGAAGCCGAGTCTGAAGCGCGGTGTGACGTCGTGCCCGGCCGTCAGCGGCAGTTCGCTCATGTGTCGCCCTCAGTGGTCCGCGAGGCCGGGCTCGCGGGTGTGGCGGTTGGCGGGGACCGGCAGGCCGAGGTTGCCGCGCAGGGTGTCGGCCGCGTACTCGGTGCGGAACAGACCTCGCTTCTGCAGGATCGGGACGACACCGTCGACGAAGAGTTCCAGGTCGGCGTTGTTACGGAAGGCGAGGTTGATGCCGTCGAAGGTGCCCGCGTCGAACCACTCCTCGATGGTGTCGGCGACGGTCCCCGGCGCCCCGACGAACGGCGAGCTGCGGAACTCACGCACCGACTCGGCGACTTGACGCAATGTCAGGTTCTCCGCCTTCGCCCGCTCGATCAGCTTGGACGCTCCGGTCCGGCCGCCCTTCTCCGCGAGATGCGCCACGTCCGGGAACGGCGCGTCCAGGTCGTGGGCGCTGAAGTCGTACGCGCCGAAGGAGCGGCCGAGGAGCGCGAGGTTGCCCTGGAAGTCGTTGTCCTCCTCGAAGATCTCCCGCTCGCGGCGCCTGGCGGCCTCGTCGGTGGCGCCGACGACCGGACCGCCGTGGATGAAGATCTTGATGTGCTCGGGGTCGCGGCCGTACGAGGCGGTGCGCTTCTTGATGTCGGCGTAGTACTCCTGCGCCTGCCGCAGTGAACCGCCCGGCGCGTAGATGCCCTCGGCGACCCGTGCGGCGAGGTCACGGCCCTCCTCCGAGACGCCGGCCTGGAAGATGACCGGCTGGCCCTGCGGCGAGCGGGAGAGGTTGAGCGGTCCGGCCACCTTGAAGTGCTCGCCCTCGTGGCCCAGTTCGTGCAGTTTGGCGGGGTCGAGGAAGACGCCCCGCTCGACGTCCGCGGGGAACGCGTCGTCCTCGTACGAGTCCCACAGACCGCGGGCGACCTGGACGAACTCCAGGGCCCGGCCGTAGCGGGTGGCGTAGTCGAGGTGTTCGTCGAGCCCGTAGTTGCGGGATGTGCCGGTGTCGAAGCTGGTCACCACGTTCCAGCCGGCCCGGCCGCCGCTGATGTGGTCGAGCGAGGCGAACCGGCGGGCGAGGTTGAAGGGTGAGTTGTAGGTCGAACTCGCTGTGCCCACCAGGCCGATGTGCCGGGTGTGGGTGGCCACCGCGGACAACAGGGTCAGTGGTTCCAGGCGGTTGAGGTAGTGCGCCGGGTAGGTCGCGTTGATGAACTGGCTGTCGACGATGAACAGGGCGTCGAAGAGGGCGTGTTCGGCCGCCTGGGCCTGCTTGATGTAGTAGTTGATGTCGATGCTGGCGTTCTTCGCGACGCTCGGGTCCTTCCAGAGACCGTGCTGGCCGGGGCCGCCGACGCCGTAGGGGTGCAGGGCGAGGTGGATGATACGGGGCATGGGGGTTCCTCTCGGTGAAACGCTGGAGTGCGCTGATGACGCGTCGCTGAGGTACTGGTGATGCGCTCAGGCGTGCAGCAGCGCGCGGAGGCGGTCGCGTTCGGCCCGGTCGGCCGAGGCGCCGCGCAGGGTGGGTGCGGAGCCGACGAGCAGCCGGGTGTAGACGTGCCGGGGGTCGGTGACGACCTCGCGGGCCGCACCCACCTCGACGAGTTCGCCCTGGTAAAGCACGGCGATACGGTCGGCGATCCCGGCGACGGACCCCAGGTCGTGCGAGATGAAGACGAGGGCCGTGCCCGCCGCGCGCAGGTCCTTGAGGATCCGCAGGATCTGGACGCGGTTCGCGGAGTCGAGGGCGCTGACCGGCTCGTCGAGGATGACCAGCTCGGGCTCGGTGACCAGCGCCCGGGCCACCGCGACCCGCTGGCGCTGACCGCCGGACAGCTCCCCCGGCAGCCGGCCGAGCAGGTCCTCGGAGAGCTGGACGCGGGCGAGGAACGTACGGGCCCGGTCGGCCGCCTCCTGCCGGGCGACGCCCTGGATGAGCAGCGGCTCGATCAGGGAGTCCTCGATGGTGAGGTCGGGGTCGAGGCTGCGCAGCGGATCCTGGAAGACGTACTGGACGACGCCGCGGCGGCGCAGCCCGCGCCACTGACGGCCGCCGTACGCCCCGACGTCCTCGCCGCCGATGACGATCCGTCCGGAGGAGGCGCGTACCAGGCCCAGGACGGTGCGGGCGAAGGTGGACTTGCCCGATCCCGTCTCGCCGATGATGCCGACGGTCTCCCCGGGTGCGACGCTCAGCGAGACGTCGTGCAGGGCGCGGCGGCGCTGCCGGCGGGGCCCGTAGTGCACGTTCAGGCCGGTGACCTCCAGGACGGCCCGCCCGTCCGCCGCCGTGTCGGCGGGCCGCCGGCCCCGCGCATGCCCGGTGGTGCTCATGCTGTCTCCTGCGGGGTGCGGAACTTCTCCAGGCCGTACTGGTCGTGCTCGGCGATGAGCAGTCGGGTGTACGCGTGGCGCGGATGGTGGAGCACTTCGCTCGTCGTGCCGTGTTCCACCACCTCGCCCTCGCGCATGACGAGGACCTCGTCGCACAACTGGGCCACGACGGCCAGGTCGTGGGAGACGACCACCAGGGCGAGACCGGCCCGTTCGCGCAGTTCGGCGAGGAGGTCGAGGATCTCGGCCTGGACCGTGACGTCGAGGGCGGTCGTCGCCTCGTCGGCGATGAGGATCTGCGGGTCGGCGGCGATCGCCGCGGCGATCAGGACGCGCTGGAGCATGCCGCCGGACAGTTCGTGGGTGTACTGGCCGTACACCAGCTCCGGATCGCGCAACTGGACCGCCCGCAGCAACTCGACGGCACGGTGGCGTGCTTCGCGCCGCTTGAGGCCCTTCTTGACCCGGACGACCTCGGCGATCTGCGCGCCCACCCGGATCGAGGGGTTGAGATAGGACGCCGGGTCCTGGAAGACCGCGCTGATCGTGGCGCCGCGCAGGGCCGTCCACTGCTGCGGGGTCAGGGTCGCGATGTCGGTGCCGGCGATCTCGATCGAGCCCGCGGAGACCTCGAAGTGCGGGGGCAGGATGCCCAGGGTGGCGCGGCAGGCGAGGGTCTTGCCGCTGCCCGACTCGCCGACGATGCCGACCGTCCTCCCCGGGGTGAGTTCGAAGCTCACGCCGTGGACGATCTCGCGGTCGGTGACCCGGTCGCTGACGCGCACACCGCGCACGGCGAGCACGGGTGCGGCCGTCGCGGAGGTCGCGGCCGTAGCAGGCGTCGCGGCCGTCGCGACGATCTCGGCCGCTGTACGGGGTTCAGTCGGCGTACGGGGCTCGGCGGCGCGCGGGAGCGTGCCGGGGGTGGCCTTCTCGGACAGCGTGGTCATCACGCACCTCCGGTGGATACGGGATCGGGCTTGCCGAGGCGGTTGGCGCGGGCCTTGCGGGTGTTGAGGAACGCCCGGCCCGCTTCGCCGGAGACGTCGCGGATCGCGTCCGCCAGCAGATTGCTCGCCCAGACGGTGATCATGATCAGCGCCGCAGGGGCGAGGGGCGCCCACGGCTGGTAGCTGAGGTAGCCGAGGTCGGAGGCGAGCAGCCCGCCCCAGGTGGGTGCGGGAGGCTGGACGCCGATGCCCAGGAAGGTGAGGCTGGAGACGATGACGAAGCCGACGCCGATGGTCTGGGCGAATGCGACGGCGATCGGCGGGAGCACCTTGACCCAGACGTGCCGGCGGACGATCCAGCCGGTCGAGGCACCCGCGACGAGCGCGGCCTCCACGTACGGCGAGCGGGCGACCGCCAGGGTGGCGGCGCGGGCCACCCGGTAGAAGAGCGGGGAGACGAGAGCGCCGGTGACGAGCATGGCCTGGGTGATGCCGTTGCCCAGCAGCGCGATGACGGCGACCGCGAACAGCAGGAACGGCAGGGCGACCAGCGTGTCGGCCAGGCGCAGGGTGAGCCATTCGAAGGTCCGGCCGAGGTAGACGGACAGGATGCCGGGGATCGCGCCGACCACCAGAGCCGTCACGGCGACTTCGAGGGAGCCGAGCACGCTGACCCGCGAGCCGTCCAGGAGCCGGCTGAAGGTGTCCCGGCCGAGGTGGTCGGTGCCCAGCCAGTGGGATCCGGAGGCCGCGGCAAGGGTGTTGTCGCTGGTGGCCAGGGGGTTCTGCGGGGCGAGCAGCGGGCCGAGGACCGCCAGCAGCGCGATCAGGGTGAGGATGACCACGGCGATCCGGCCGGAGGTCAGGGTGAGGACGCGGCGCACCATGGTCATACCCCCCGCTGGGATGCCGGTGTGACACGTGCCAGCACCAGGTTGACGATCAGGTTGAAGAGGACGACCAGGACGATCGACACGACGAGGACGCCCTGTACGGCCGGTACGTCACCGGCCTGCGCGGAGTCGTTGGCGAACCTGCCGAAGCCCTGCAGACCGAAGATCCACTCGGTGACGACGGAGGCGCCGACCAGGGCGGGGAACTTGAGGCCGAGGGTGGCCAGGGCCGGTCCGATGCCGTTGCGGAGCACATGGCCGAGGAAGATCCGACGGGGACTCAGACCCCGTACGACCGCGCCCGTCACGTAGTTCTCGCGGAAGGCGGCGACCAGACTGCCGCGGAGCTGGCGGGCCACGTCCGCGACCACGTCGAAGCTGAGCGCGAGCGCCGGGAGCGTGATGTGCGCGAGCCACGGACCGAAACCCTGCTCCGCCGGGATGTATCCGGCGGAGGGGAACAGTTCCAGCCCCACGGCGAAGACCGCGACCAGCACGATGCCGACGACGAACGCGGGCATCACCGAGATCAGGGTGACGAAGCCGGTGATGGCCCGGTCGATCCAGGTGGTGCGCTTGAGCGCCGCGAGGGTGCCGAGGGTGAAGCCGAGGACGACGCCGAGGATCAGCGCGAACGTGGCGACGGACAGACTCACTCCGAGGCCGAGCCCGATGAGCGTGGAGATGTCGGCGCCGTTGGTCCAGCTGCTGCCGAGCTGTCCGTGCAGGACGCCGGTGAACCAGTCCCAGTACTGGACCAGGAAGGGCCGGTCGAGACCCCACTGGGCCTCGACCCGGGCGACGGCCTCGGGGGTCGCCTCCTCGCCCAACTGGATCCGCGCCGGGCTGAGTCCGCTCATCGACCGCAGCGCGAACGTCACGAAGGTCGCGACCAGGAAGACGGGCACGAAGATCGCGACCGACCGGGCCAGGGTGACCAGGAGGCGGCCGAGCGTGTGCCGCACCCTGCTCCCGACTACCCCGCGACGGCGGGCCGGCGGGGCCTCTTCCGCGGTCGTGCTCATGGGTTGCCCCTCTCTGTGATGGACTGTGTGCTGGACCGGTGGTGAACAGGCGCCCGACGGCGGTCAGTTGTCACCGGAGATGGTCACACCGGTCCAGTCGATGTGCGCCGGGTTCTTCGGCAGGTCGGAGATCGACCTGCTCTTGGCGATGAGGTTCGGCTGGGAGTAGGTGAAGACAAGTGCCTTGCTCTCCAGGCCGGCCCGGGTCGCCGCCCGGAGCACCCGCGTGTAGTCGGGTGCGTCGAGGGGGGTCTCGCGCACCTTGGCGATGGCGGCCTCGAAGCCGTCCGGCTCGTAGGGTGTGCTGAGGTTCAGCGGGCCGTCGGGGCCGAAGTGGGCGGTGAGGGTCTGCGCCGCGGAGTCCCGGCCGGTGGTGCCGTACAGCGAGAACGTCAGGTCCTTCGCGAAGAACGGGGTGGCCCAGTTCTTGTCGATCTTGATGGTGACCTTGATGCCCACCTTCGCCAGCTGCGACTGGACGATCTCCGCCTGCGGGTCCTCCGCCGGGACGACCAGGTTCAGCTTGATGTCACCGGACTTGTAGCCCGCCTCCGCGAGGAGCTTCTTCGACTTCGCCGGGTCGTAGGGGTAGGCGTCCTCCGACTCGGGGTCGTAGGCCTCGTACCCCTTCGGGAACGGCTGGTCGGTCACCTCGCCGTAGCCGAAGGTCAGCTTGTCGACGAACTCCTCACGGTTGACCGCGTGGCGTACGGCGTCGACGACCTTGTCGTTGTCGAACGGCGCCTTGTTGACGTTGAGGCTGAGGTTGGAGGCGTTGAAGCCGGGCTGTACGAAGACGTCCAGGCCGGCCTTCTTGGCGGCGGACGCCTGGCTCGGGTCCAGGTCGGCGAAGTTGTAGACACCGGTCCGCAGTCCGGAGACGACGGTGGAGGCGTCGGGGGCCGAGGTCAGCTCGACGTTGTCGATGTGGATGTTCTTCGCGTCCCAGTAGTCCGGGTTCTTCTTCAGGAGCGCCTTGGTGCCCGGGATCACCTGGGTGACGACGAACGGGCCCGCGCCGACCGGGTTCTGGTCCAGCTTCCCGGGGTTCTTCGCCGCCTTGGGGCTGGCGATCTGCAGCACCCGCTGACCGAGCAGCTGGGGGATCTGGTAGTCGACCTGGCTGAGGTGCAGGACCGCGTCGAGGCCGTCGGCCTCCACCGACTCGATGGAGGTCAGGTCACCGAAGAGCGCCGAGTTCTTCTGCTTCTGCGCCCGTTCGACGGCCGCCTTGACCGCGGCGCCGTCGACGGGCTCGCCGTCGCTGAACTTCAGGCCGGAGCGGAGGTGGAAGGTGATCTCGTCACCCTTGTCGTTGTACTCCCAGCTTTTGGCGAGGTCGGGAACGGCCTTGCCGCTCTCGTCCGTGCGCGTCAACGAGGCGTAGGCGAGGGCGAGTTCGCGGAACTGCGCGCCGCTGCCCCCGACGACCGGGTCCCAGTGGGTCGGGAAGTACGAGGAGGTCCACTTCAGTGTGGAGCCGCCGCTCGAGGCGGCGGAGTCCCCGCCGCAGGCGCTCAGCACGGGAGTGAGCACGGCGACGAAGGCGGTTCCGAGGGCTGCGGCCCGCAGGCGGCCCGCCCCTCTGGACGAACGGCGGTCCGCTCCGGGGCGGCGGGTGATGAGGTGAGCGGGCATCTCGTTCTTCCTGTGGCGGGCTCCGGCCGGGGCCGGGGCACAAGGAGCGGGGCAGGAGGACCGGACCCCTTCGCGAGGCGGCACGTCGAACTCGGCTCCGGCCGGGCAGCACGGACATGCCGGGGAGAGCGCCGGAGCGCGCTCGGGGCGCGCGGCGCTCAGGGCAGGAGCGTGCGGGATCGCGGGACTGTCCGGGATCGCCGGACTGCCGGACTCAGGGCTGGAGGAGCCGACGGGCTCGCGGAGGGGCGGGCCGGGAGGCGAAAGGTGTGCGACGGGGCACGGATAGGGAGACGCAGAGGCGGGCACGGCTCGACCGAGCACTGGACGGCCAGCACGGGAGAAGGCGAGGGGTGTCAGACGTCTGCGGAACGGGGACCGGGACCGTGACCGGAACGGGGGCCGGGGCCGGGTCGGCGGAGGGTCAGCGACAGAGTGCGCTGCTGGTGCGCCGCAGGTCCACGTAGCGGCACACCACACCGGGGTGCGTCGTAAGCATGGTGCTCATCCTGGGGGCTCCCGCAACCCGCTGTCAATGGACACCAATTGGTGTCTCATTGGGCGGGACGTCGTCCGTCGCAGTTCACAGCCTCGGCCGGGACGGGCTCAGGGTACGGCGGGGTGGGTCGCCGCCTCGTCGGGGTGCAGCCACAGGGGCCCGCCCGCCGTGTCCACCCGCACGGCACCCGGGGGCGGCCAGTGGCCCTCCGTCAGCAGCGCCCGCTCCGGGTCGGTCAGGCTGCGGTAGCGCTCCAGCGCGTGCGCCGGAGCGAGCCGGGCGGGGGCCGCCGGCAGCCCGGGACTCAGTTCTCCGACGGCCGCGACGTACGCCTCGAAGGGCTGCCGGCCGGGTACGACGCGGTAGTCGCCCGCGGTCCGGACGAGCAGGGTCGGCAGGGCGTACCGGTGTCCGCCCTCGGCGGTCTCCTTGGCCGTGCCCGGATGGGGCGACCCGTTCCACGGGGCCTGGGCGGAGAGCACCTCGGGCACCGGCCGGCGGGCCTCCAGGCGGTCGGCGCGCACCTGTTCCAGCACCGCCGCCGAGGCGGCGTCGACCGCGAGCCGCCGCGGATCCAGATCCGGTACGCCCCGGACCGCGGCCAGCGCCGACTCGGTGGTGTCCGCGGGCTCGCCGAGCACGAAGACGCTCTCCCGCAGCCGCCGCAGCGCCCGTTCGGCCACGTCCTCACCCTGTCGGGCGGCGGCCTTGGCGACGAGCGAGGAGGGCCAGGAGTCGGCCGGCATCCGACTGAGCCGCACTGGGCGCGGGGCGCGGCTGTGCGAGCTGACCTCCTCGATGTACCGCGCGTACCAGGCCGTCTCCGCCGCCGGGTCGGGCGGCGGATCGTCGTCGTGATCGAAGAGGATCGCGTACGCCCGCCGCCAGCGGACCCGGCCGGCCAGCGCCGCCCGCACCGTGCGGAAGACGGGCTCCGATCCCCAGGCCCAGGGGCACAACGGATCGGTGTACTCGACGACTTCGACCGGAGGCGACGCCAACACCTGTGCCAGTGATGGCAGTTGAGGGAGCGGGCGTGGCTGCGCCTGAGGGGTGTCCGTCACGCCAGCGCCCCCGCCACACCCGCCGCCTCTGTCGCGCCCGTCGCTCCGCCGGGGAGCAGCGAGGTCAGCGTCACGCCGCCGAGGACCGCCGCGGCACCCGCTTCGACCTCTCGCCACACATCGGGCAGCCCGCTCGCGGGGCCCGGATAGACGAGGTCGGCCAGCGGCTCGCCGCGCAGGGTGATCAACTCGCCGTCCACGGCACGGGTGACGTCCAGCAGGGTGATCTCCTCGGCCGGTCTGCCGAGCCAGTAACCGCCCTCGCAGCCGCGCTGGCTGCGTACCAGGCCGGCCCGGCGCAGTTCACCCACCACGGACTTCAGGAAGCGGAACGGGATCTCCTGCGAGGAGGCGATGGCTTCACAGGTGAGCGGGCGGGAAGGTTCGCGGGCGAGCTCCAGCAGCGCCCTCATGGCGTAGTCCGCCTTCGCGGAAATATGCATGCGCTCATCATGCCTGAGGAGCGGGCAGGGCCGCGGGTCTCCGGCCGCTTGTTTCCTTCATTGCGGGAACATTGCCGCAGGTGAAAGCCAAAGGACACCTCTTGACATCCTTTTCGGGGCCGCTCTAGCGTCGCCGCCATGAGCGAGCCGCTGACGACCCCCGGTGAGGGTTTCCACCCGCACCTCCACGACACTGAGGACCGGTCGAACGCGCCCCTGCGCAGTCGGCTGCACCACATCCGCGCCGGCTCCCTGGACGGCGACACGGCCCAGAGCGGCGGTATGCGCAGGTTCGCCGCTGTCAGCGGCAAGAACGTCGGCTCCGAGAAGCTGTGGATGGGCCAGACGCATGTGGCTCCCTCGACGGCTTCGTCCGACCACCACCACGGTGAGTCCGAGACGGCCATCTACGTGGTGAGCGGGCACCCGGAATTCGTCTTCGTCGACGACTCGGGCCACGGCGGATCCGAGGGCGGGGAGCCGCAGGAGGTACGGCTGCGGACCTCGCCCGGCGACTACATCTTCGTACCGCCGTTCGTCCCGCACCGGGAGGAGAATCCGGACCCGGAGGACGAGGCGGTGGTCGTCATCGCCCGCAGCACGCAGGAGGCGATCGTGGTCAACCTCCCCCGGCTGTACGCGCTTTCGCCGGACGAGTCCTGACGGGCGGAAGGGATCCGGGCCGGGGGCGCGTCACCTGACGACCGGGCCGGTCGTCCGAGCGCGGGTGGCAGCGAGAAGCACGTCGATCGTCTCCGGGTAGGGGCCGGTCATGGCCCACTCCAGCGGGGAACGGCCCGTGCCGTGGTCCTCGCGGAGCCGGGGATCGGCGCCGTGCGCCAGCAGTGCCCGCACCGTCTCGACGTGTCCCCAGCAGGCGGCCCCGCACAAGGGTGTGCCTTCCGCGCCGCGCCCGCTCTCGGTGTCGGGCCGGGCCCCGGCCGCCAGCAGACGGAGGACATGGGCCGTGGCGCCGTGGACCGACGCGGCGTAAAGGGGCGTGGTGCCTTCACTGTCGGCGGTCTCGGGGTCGGCCCCGGCCCGCAGGAGGGCGTCGACCCGGCCACTGTCACCGAAGGCCACCGCACTGACGAGCCGCCGGGCCATCTTCTTCCGCCGCCGCCGGTTCACCACACTCCAGACCTCGTATCCGACGTGCTCGGCCGGTACTCACAGCTCCAGGATCGTCCGGCCAGTGGCTGTCGCTCGGACGGTATCGGCGGCTCCGGTGCTGTGGCCAGTCGGTTTTCGGGACGACAGAGGGTCCGGACCGTTTCGGTCCGGACCCTCTTCGACAGTAGCGGGGACAGGATTTGAACCTGCGACCTCTGGGTTATGAGCCCAGCGAGCTACCGAGCTGCTCCACCCCGCGTCGACATCACCCACCGTACGCCATCATCGAAAGCCCCGATGACCACCCGCCGCCGCGACCGCGGTGCCGGTGCTGTGCATCGGTTGACAACGCGGGTAGTTGAAGAACGCAGCCGGCACCGCGCGGGATCGTCCTCGCGGCGGCCGGGGCGCGCGGGAGTACGCCCCGACTCGAAGGAGCCGGGAGGACGAGGGACCAGGGTCCGCGCGGAACCTCGCGGGACGCGGACTCCGGTTTCCCGGTTGGCGTGGTGGTCTCTCCGGGCCCGGGGGCCGGGGGGCCGACTGCTGGTACCCGCCTCGGCGGGCGGGTCGGCCGCCCGTGCGGGAGCCGGTGTCTCTGTCCGAAAGCCTAGAACGTCGCCGGTACGGGACAAGAACGCGTTTCGGCCCCGCCGGGCCGTTGCCGCTGTGGCGCCCGGCGCCCCGAGTGGTGACCGGATCGGTCCGCTTCGGGACCCGATACGGCGTGTCGCGACGCCCGTCGCGTGGCTCAGACTCTGGGCATGAACCGCGCACTGATCGTCATCGATGTCCAGGAATCCTTCCGCGCCCGTCCGCTGTGGGCGACGATCTCCGACCCGAAGATCGCCGACCAGGTGAACCGGCTCGTCCGGATCGCCCGCGCCGCCGGGGATCTCGTGGTGTGGGTACTGCACCACGAGCCCGGCAGCGGCGACGTCTTCGACCCGGCCCTCGGCCATGTCCGGCTCATGGAGGAACTGGAGCGGACGGAGGAAGAGCCGTTGATCCACAAGACCTCGCACAACGCCTTCACCACGACCAACCTCCAGCAGGTGCTGACCGCACACGGGGTCCGCGAACTCGTCGTCTGCGGCATCCGCACCGAGCAGTGCGTGGAGACCACCACCCGTGTCGGCAGCGACCTCGGCTACCAGGTCACGTTCGTCACCGACGCGACCGCGACCAACCCCATCCCGCACCGCGACGCTCCCGCCGACCGGAGCGTGGCCGACCTGCTGGCCGACCCCCGTACGCTCTCCGCCGACGAGGTCCTCAGGCGCACCGAGTACGCACTGGCCGGACGCTTCGCCACCATCGCGACGGTCGACGAACTGGAGGCCGCGGCAGAGCGTCCGGCATGATGACCGGATCGTGAGCCACATCGTCTTCTTCCTGGTGCCCGGAGTCCATCTGCTGGACCTGGCCGGCCCCGCGCAGGTCTTCTCCACGGCCGACGACTTCGGGTACCCGTACACGCTCTCCTACGTCGCCGAACGGCCGCAGATCCGCACGGCGCAGGGGCTGCCGCTGGTGGCCCGGCTCGACTGGCCGGAGCTCGGGCCCGATGACCTGGTCGTGGTGCCCGGGTGGCGGGCGGGCACCCTGGCCGACAGCCCCGCCATCGGTCCCGCCCCTCTGCGGGCGCTGCGGGACCACCACGCCCGGGGCGGCACGGTGGCCAGCGTCTGCGCCGGGGCCGAGGCGCTCGGTATGGCCGGCCTGCTGGACGGCCGCCACTGCACGACCCACCACGACGTGCAGGACGAGCTGGCTTCGCGTCATCCGCGGGCGCTGGTCGTCCGGGACGTCCTGTTCACCTCGGACGACCGGGTGGTCACCTCGGCCGGTATCGCCAGTGGCATCGACCTGGCCCTGTACCTGGTCGCGAACCGGCACGGTCCCGCGGTCGCCGCCCAGGTGGCCCGGGAGATGGTCGTCTACGCCCGCCGCAACGGCCACGAACCGCAGTCCAGCGCGATGCTCCGGCACCGTTCCCACCTCGACGACACCGTGCACCGGGCCCAGGACCTGATCGACGAACGCTTCCAACAGCCGCTTCCCCTGCCCGTCGTGGCCTCGGCCGTGGGGGTCAGCGAACGCACGCTCACCCGTCTCTTCAGCCGCGCCACCGGGCTGACGCCCCTGCGCTATCAGCAGACCCTCCGCCTCGAACGGGCCCAGCACCTCATCAGCCACGGCGCGACCATGGACGCCGCCGCGCGCTCCGTGGGCTTCGAGGACCCGCGCATGCTGCGCCGCCTGCGCGCCCGCCGCAGGTGACCGCGATCTGAAGGGGTCTCAAAGGGGTCTCATCTGCCGGTAAAGTTGCGCCGGTGCTTGGGCAATAGGCACGCGTCCTCCATGGACCTCACCGTCGAACGTGAGGCTCATGCGAGTTTTCCGTCGCGCCCAAGCAGCTGTAAGGAAGACCGTGCCGTGAGACAGGAACCCCCTCACCCACTCCCCCGCAACACCCCCCGTTCCACCGGCACGCCGGAGACCGAGGAGACGGCGGCGCAGCGCAACCGACGTCTGGCCCACATCGGTGTCGCCCACGCGCAGCGGGTGCTGACCGCTCGTTACGGCCTCGCCTCGCAGCAGGAGGCGTTCGAGCTGCTGCGGCAGATCTCGCAGCAGTCCAACATCAAGCTGCACACCCTGGCCGATGCCGTACTGCACACCGCGGCCCCCGACACGGACGCCGAACTGTGGTTCCCGGGACGCGCCCGCTACAGCCCGCCGCCGCTTCCGGACCTGGCGGTGGACGAGTCGAGCCGTACCCATCACGGAGTGGTGCTGAGGAAGGCGCTGCGGCGGGTGCTGCACATCACCGAGACCGCCATGGGCAACGTACAGCTGTCGGAGCAGGGCATGCTGCGCCTGGAGAAACACACCGGGCTGAACCGGGAGTTCACCGAGTTCTTCGCCTTCGTACGGGATTCCACGACGTCCTGCGCGCAGTCCGCCGAACAGCGCCGGCAGGTCACGGTGAAGGACGTGGCGGTGGCGGACGTCTTCGACGAGGCGTCCCGGCACGCGATCCTGCAGACCGGCAGCCGGGCCGCCCACAGCGTGCCGCTGATCGGCCGCAAGGACCGGGTCGTGGGCGTCATCTCAAGCCATCACGCACAGCCGCTGACCGATTTCACCCGTGCACAGCTCTCCGCGCTGGAGGAAGTCGGCACACGGGTGGGTGACTGGCTGCTCTGGCACCGGTACACCATCGTCCTGGACGCCCTGGAACAACTCCACGCCACCGCCACCGCCACCGCCCAAGGCACTCGGGGCATCCAGTCGGAGTGACCCGCCGGCCGACGGCACCGGCCAAGGCGCCGACCGTCCGTCACCCTCCGGAGGGACCCATGGCTGTCGACCCCGACAGGGCAGCTCTCCATGCCTTCGGTACGCGAGGCCCGGAGGGGCTCTTCGTCATGCTGGATCTGCCGCGGATCACGCCGGACGGCCGGGCGTCCTACGAGGGTGCCGCCGCGTTCCTGAGGCAGTACGGCGGCGGGCTGCTCCACGCGGGGGACGGCGGTACGTCGCTGGTGGCCGAAGCCGGGCAGGCATGGGACGCCGTGCCGCCGGTGCGCTTCACCTCCCGGGAAGCCGACTTCATCCGACCGCCGTTCGATTCCAGCGTGCCCGCCGTCTCCAGCACTTCGTCACCCGCGAACTTCAGAAAAGACACTCCGACTTCCCGGCCAGCCCGTCATGTGCGCCTTGTCGCGACTCCAGAACACCGACACGGGTGCAGGACGCCCGGTTTCACCGACCGCTGAGGCGCGCGCGGCCTGTCACTCCTTCCCACCGGGCCGGACCAGGTCTCGGCGACCACGGTCCGCAAGGTACAGCGATGCACAGGGGTGGCTGAGTCGACTCCACCGGCTGGCCGGATCCATGTCCTTGAGCGGGTCAGCGCTCTGGGTTACGGCGTGACAGAGGCCGGGGCAAGGAGGGGCCCGAAAGGACCCCGCACGTTCGGTCGGACGCCTCAGGTCGCCGTGGCCGTGAAGCAGGTCGTCGGCGAACTCCTCATTGCCGACCGGCCACGTAGCGCTGACGGCGTCAGCGGGTTTGCCGAGCGTGTGCGAGGTTACGCGTCCACCAGGCAGGTCCGCGTTCTCCGGGACGTGCTGCCCGACCTGCTCAATGCTGCCGGGTGGTCGGCATCCCCGACGGACCGTCACGGGACAGCGTCATCGCCACGGCTGTCCCGGCCACCCTCCGCGAGCCGATCGCGCCGCGTCCTGGCCGTCACCTGGTCGGCAGCCCGCAGCCCTGCCGACCGGTAGGCCGGCCGGTGCGGCGGGCAGACACGACTGTGAAGCGATCACGAGAGAGGCAGCACATCCCATGCGCGCACTGACCGTACGGCCCGGCCGGCAGAACTCGCTCGAACTGCAGCACCTGCCCACTCCGTCCCCGGCCGACGGTGAGCTGCTGGTGCGGGGCCTGGCGCTCGGGGTCTGCGGAACGGACCGGGAGATCATCAGCGGGGAGTACGGGTGGGCACCATCCGGCCATGACCGGC
Organism: Streptomyces ortus; assembly: GCF_026341275.1. Taxonomy (NCBI): domain Bacteria; kingdom Bacillati; phylum Actinomycetota; class Actinomycetes; order Kitasatosporales; family Streptomycetaceae; genus Streptomyces; species Streptomyces ortus. Next base: position 7,939,385 of record NZ_JAIFZO010000002.1, on the reverse strand, counting down.
TCCTCCTCGGGCACGAGTCACTGGGACGGGTCGAACAGGCCCCACCGGACAGCGACTTCTCGGCCGGCGATCTGGTGGCCGGGGTGGTGCGCCGGCCTGACCCCGTGCCCTGCGGTGCCTGCGGCCATGGGGAGTTCGACATGTGCCGCAACGGCCGCTACACGGAGCGGGGCATCAAGGAGATCGACGGTTACGGCGCCCAGATGTGGTGCGTGGAGGCCGCTTACGCCGTGAAGCTTCAGCCGCATCTCGAACGGGTCGGTGTGCTCATGGAACCGGCCTCGGTCGTGGCGAAGGCATGGGAGCAGGTGGAGCGCGTGGGCGGGCGCTCCTACTTCGAGCCGAAGCGTGTACTGGTGACCGGCGCCGGGCCGATCGGCATGCTGGCCGCTCTCCTCGGTACACAGCGCGGACTGGAGGTGCACGTTCTGGACCGTGTGGCCGACGGCCCCAAGCCCGCGCTGGTACGCGGCCTCGGCGCCGCGTACCACACCGGCGAGGCCCAGCGGGTGATCGGGAAGGTCTGCCCGGACGTCATCATCGAGGCCACCGGAGCCAGCGCCCTGGTCTTCGCCGCACTGAGGGGCACCGCCCCGTACGGGGTGGTGTGCCTGACCGGTGTCTCACCCGCCGGCCGCAGCATCACGGCGGACGCCGGCAGCATCAACCGGGAGATCGTGCTGCAGAACGACGCCGTGGTCGGCTCCGTCAACGCCAACCTGCACCACTTCCGCCAAGCCGCCGACGCCCTGGCGAAGGCGGACCGGAACTGGCTGGAAGGTCTGATCACCAGGCGCGTCCCGCTCGCACAGGCCGCCGAGGCGTTCGAGGCGCGGCCGGACGACGTCAAGGTCGTCGTCGACCTCCAGGACTGACCGGCCGAGACTGCCTCCTTCCGACCGGCGTCGAGCACGACGAGCGGTGCTGCCCTCGTCCAACACAGCGGTTCCCCGCTCCTGCCGGACCGGCGATCCACCGCGTCCTGCTCCCCACGGCTGGAGCGGGACGTGCGGCTCCGCCCGCCGCATCGGGCAACGCGTCGCCCGCATCCGGACGTGTGCGGAATGCGCGGACATGGGCGTCGGGCCGCGGCAGAGGCCGTTCGGGCCTTGCCGTCATGACCGTCCGACCAAGTGTGTCCTGACTCGTTCACCGGATCTCCGTGGGCGTTTGCTCAGGGGACACTCAAATCCGGATAACGACCTTGTCACCGCGTCAGGCAACCGCACACGTGGGCACGTTCATGTGACGTACGACACTAAAGGATTGGCAAAGAACATGGTAGGACTTCCCCATTCCGTCGCGACGACGCCCGTGCTGCAGCCGGAAACACCGACCGCACCCGGTGCGTACGACGCCCACCGCACTGCACGACGCCAGCACGTCCCCGCGCCCTGAGGTAGGCAGATGTCACTCGACTCCATCACCCGATCCATCGACGACGCCGTCAGCGACTTCTTCGAACCCGTCGCCGAGAAGGTCGGCGAGATCGTCTTCTACGCCGTTCCCGTCGGAGACACCGAACTTCCCCTCATCGTCGCCTGGCTCGTCGTCGCGGGCCTGGTCTTCACCACCTGGTTCGGACTCGTACAGGTCCGCAACTTCACACTCGCGATCAAAGTGGTGCGCGGGAAATACGACGAAGACGGTTCTCCGGGCGAGGTCAACCACTTCCAGGCACTGACCGCGGCGGTCTCCGGCACCGTCGGCCTCGGCAACATCGCCGGTGTCGCGGTCGCCGTCTCCATCGGTGGCCCCGGTGCCACCTTCTGGATGATCCTCTGCGGCCTGCTCGGCATGGCGACGAAATTCGTCGAGGTCACCCTCGGCGTCAAATACCGTGAACAGCACGCCGACGGCACCGTCTCCGGCGGTCCGATGCACTATCTGCCCAAGGGCCTCGCCGAGCGTTTCGGCAGCAACGGCGCCAAGCTCGGCAAGGTGCTCGCCGTCCTCGCCTCCATCATGATCCTTTTCTTCGGTCTGTTCGGCGGCAACCTGCTCCAGGCCAACCAGAGCTACGCGCAGATCGCCTCGACCGTCGGCGGAGACGACGGCTTCATGGCCTCCTCGGCCGGCGCCGTACTCTTCGGACTCGTTGTCGCCGCCCTGGTCGGCCTCGTCCTGCTCGGCGGCATCCGCTCCATCGGCTCGGTCACCAGCCGACTGGTCCCGGCGATGGCCGGCATGTACGTCACGGCCTGTCTGGTCGTCATCCTGACCAACGTCACCGCGGTGCCCGACGCGATCCAGGCCATCTTCCAGGGCGCGTTCGAGGCCGACGGCGTCACCGGCGGCGTGATCGGCGCGCTGATCGTCGGCTTCCAGCGTGCGGCGTTCTCCAACGAGGCCGGCCTGGGCTCCGCCCCGATCGCACACTCCGCGGTCAAGACCAAGCACCCCGCGAGCGAAGGTCTCGTCGCCCTGCTGGAACCGTTCATCGACACGGTCGTCATCTGCACCATGACCGCGCTGACCATCATCATCGCCAACCCGGCCAGCTGGGCCGAGGCCCGCGAGGGCGAGAGCATAGGCGGCGTCACCATCACCTCCGACGCCTTCGAGACCGTACTGCCCTGGTTCCCGAACCTGCTGACCGTCGCGGTGCTGCTGTTCGCCTTCTCCACCATCCTGACCTGGGGTTACTACGGCCTCAAGGCATGGTCGTACCTCTTCGGCAAGAGCAGGACGAGCGAGATCACCTTCAAGGTCGTCTGGAGCGTGTTCGTCGTCCTGGGCTCCCTGCTCTCCCTCGACTCGCTGATCAGCCTGGCCGACTCCGCACTCTTCCTGCTGTCGGTGTTCAACATCATCGGGCTCTACCTGCTGGCCCCCGTCGTCAAGCGGGAACTCGCCTCCTTCACGGACTTCGTCCGGAACCGCGGTACCCAGGGCTCCGCCGACCCTGAGAAGAAGGAGCCGGTCGCAAAGAGCGTCTGACCTCCGCGGCCCGGCTCCTGACTCGTAGGCAGCCCTACAGGACATCGGTACGGGGTCCGGCATCCCTGTTCACCTCCATCTCGCGGTGAACAGGGATGCCGGACCCCGCGCCGCCGACGCCGCGTTCTACGACGCCGGTCTCGCTCCGCTCGGCGGGGAGCGATTGATGGATCTCGATCAGGTCATCGGCCATGACGCCGCTGAGCCGGCTGCGAGGCGGGCGAGGCGCACACACCCTTCGCGGCCGACGAAGGAGTGATCGTGGTGCCCCACCGGGTGCGACGCGCGGTCGGGCTCGACGTAACGGCAGCAATGCGCTGCCGGGAAAGTACTTGCCGGATGGGAAACCCCACGCTACTTTCCTGACAGGAAAGTACTGCGAGGAGGGCAAATGACCGACCAAGTACGGCCGGAAGAGGCCGCGCGCGCACTCACCGAGATCGACCAGCGGCAGGAGCAGATCATCCGGATGGCCAGCCTTCCCCGCTGGTTCTGGGGGGCCATCGCCTTCCTGACGGTCGCGTTCGCAGCGGTCGTCGACACCACCCGAGGTGGCCTCGTCCAGGGGATGGCCACCGCCTTGTTCGTGGCCGGTGTGCTCACCACTGTCGGGTTGGTGGCGTTCCGTTCGGCCCGTAGCGCCCAGCCGCACAACAGCCTGTTCGGCCCCCGTATCATGGCCGCGGACCTGGCCTTCGCGGTGGTCATCGTCGGCGTATCGCTGGCGGCATCGCTCACCCTGAAGGCGTCCGGGGTTTCGTACGCCGCGACCGTTGCTGCTTCGATCACCGCCGTGGTCCTTGTCATCGGTGGACCGATGTACACGCGGTACCGTCAGGGCCTCATACTCGCAAACCGGTCCGGGAGCCGACGGTGATCACGCCCAAGTTCGACGAGCTGATCCACGCACCCACCCGGCTCTCGCTCGTCTCCCTGCTCGCGGCCACCGAGTGGGCGGACTTCCAGTTCCTGCGCGACAGCGCCGGCCTGTCGGACTCTGCCCTGTCGAAACAGCTCACGACGCTTGAGGGCGTCGGCTACATCGAGATCCGTAAGGGTTTCGTCGGAAAGCGGCCCCGCACGTCGGCGAGGCTCACCAGCGTCGGCCGGACGGCCTTCGACCAGCACGTCGCGGCTCTGCAGGAGATCGTCGCCAAGGCGGGCGCGTCAGTGCTCCCCTCGACCTGAGAGGCGCAAGGAAGGCGCCCTTGACGGCAACGGTGACCGCAACGGCGGCTCCAGCCACTGCCATTGGCCGTACGTCAGATCACCCCGAGGCATTCCACGATCGGTTCACGACCTTGGTCAACATCTCACACACGGCCTGGTTCGTACGCTGCGCACACAGGACGACGGGTCATACGCCGTCCCGGAGCGGAAGGTGAGCGCTCAGTCCGGCTCTGTGCGCCGCGGCCCGGACGACTGTGCCGACGTGGGCGAACAGCACGTCGACACCAGCCACGGACAGCGCCTGGCGGATACCCAGCAGGGTATAGAGACCGGCCGAGTCGCAGAAGGTGATGTCGGACAGGTTCAGCACCAACACGCCGTCTGTGGAACGGGCAGCGAGTGAGGCCAGGTCCTCGCGAAGCTCGGGTGAGGTATCGGCGTCGAGTTCGCCCGCGAGGTACAGCTCCAGCCGCGGAGGCAGGCCCTTGCTCGCTCCCCGACGCACCGACAGTCTGGGGGGCCAATCCCTCGCCGAGGGTTTCCAGAGATGCGTCGCGTCCCCGCCGTCCACCGGAACCGCTTCGTCTGCCTCGTCGTCGGGGGCGGGTCGAGGTGGCTGCATCAGATCTCCGGGATCGCTCGGCTACAGATGCCGACCAGACTTCCCGGCGCTCCAGGAGGCGCCGGTGGCGCCTCCATGACTCCATCTTTGCATACAGCAAGTGACGAGGCCCATCGCTGCACCACGAAACTCACTCTCGACGTGCACGTCGAGAAGGATGCGGCCGCTCTGGGCAGTACTGATGGCACAGACTTCGGAATGCTCCAAGGAACAGCTGACGGGCACGTTCTCGGCCCTGCCCTTCGCGCTTTCCGTCGCTTGGAGGGCTTTGCGGGGCGCCCTGTGCTCATGGACTGTCAGGGCACCGAAGTTCGGAACGGCATCCCGACACCGCCGGGTAGGGCGCCACGACGGGGGCGGCCGTCAGCCGGACGTGCCGTCCTTGGGGGCCTGCTCGGCTGTCATCCGGGCGGCGCGTTGGTAGATGTCGGGGATGCCGTCCGCGTCCGCGTCGAGGTTCTCCTCCTCGTACAGGCGCCGGTAGAGCCGGTTGCGCAGGCGCAGGATCAGCACGGCCAGGAAGGCTGCGGTGAGGGAAGCGATCAGCACGGCGGCTTTGACGTGCTCGCTCAGTGCGGTACCGGGGAAGGCGAGTTCGCCGATGAGCAGGGCGACGGTGAAGCCGATCCCGGCGAGGACCGAGAGGCCGAAGACGTCGGCCCATGCCAGGTCCGGATTGAGCTGGGCACGGGTGAAGCGGGCGGCGAGACAGGTCCCTGCGAAGATACCCAGGGTTTTGCCCAGGACCAGGCCTACGACCACGCCCAGCGGTTCGGGGCTGGTGAACACCGTGCCCAGATCGCTGACGGAGATGCTGACCCCGGCCGCGAACAGGGCGAACAGCGGCACGACGACACCGGCGGAGAACGGGTGCACCAGATGGACGGTGCGTTCGGCCGGTGAGGCCTTCTCGCCCTGGTCGCGCGTGGTGCGCAGGATCAGGCCCATGGCGACGCCGGCGACGGTGGCATGAACACCGGCGTTGTACATCAGGGCCCAGATCATGATTCCCAGGGGCACGTACCACCACCAGCCCGTCACCCGCCACCGCTGCAGAAGGTGGAAGACGGCCAGTCCGGCGACGGCTCCGGCCAGCGCGTAGAAGTTGAGGTCGGAGGAGAAGAAGACCGCGATGACCAGAATCGCCCCGAGGTCGTCGACGACGGCCAGGGTGAGGAGGAAGGCGCGCAGGGCGGCGGGCAGATGGGTCGAGACGACCGCCAGGACCGCGAGGGCGAACGCAATGTCGGTGGCCATCGGCACCGCCCATCCCTCCATGTTCCCCCCGCCCGCCCCCGCTATGGCCGCATAGAGGGCTGCGGGCACCGCCATACCGCAGAGCGCTGCGATGACCGGCAGCGCGGCGGTGGCGGGGGTGCGCAGTTCCCCGACGACGAGTTCGCGTTTCAACTCGATGCCGGCGACCAGGAAGAACACGGCCAGCAGTCCGTCCGCGCTCCAGTGGCCGACCGACAGGTCCAGACCGAGAGCGGGGATACCGAAATGGAAGTCGCGTACCTGCTCGTAAGAACTGCTGACTGGGCTGTTCGCCCACACCAGCGCAACCACGGCGGCGGCCAGCAGAACCAGGCCTCCGACGGTCTCCGTACGCAGCGCGCGAGTGACGGCCTGGCGCTCCGGCAGAGGGAGCAGGCCAAGGAACGGAGGGCGGGAACGCGGGGCAGCGGCCATGGGGGACAGACCTCCGGAAGAACGGGTGGCGGCGGGCACACGGCCCCTATGTCGCCGACCAGACTTCCCGGCACACCCCGCATCAGCTGACGCGTCCCTTACACCCTAACCACGGTCAGTCAGCCACGCTCAGCTCACTCCCTCTATCCGCCGCTCTCCTGACCTGCGTTCACGGGGTCCGGCAGACGGCACGAAGCCGGGTGATGGCCTGCTGAACGTCGTCGAAGGCGCGCTCCTCGTCGCGGGGACCGACGCGGGACGTGGCAAGGAGGCTGCCACGGGCACTGCGGATGCGTGCGTAGGCATCGAAGCAGGTGAGGACTTCCTGGACCGCTGTCTCCTGCGGGCTGTCGGAAGGCGGGACGGATGGGCTGTGACGGGGCGGCATCGCAGAACTCGTATCTCGTGGCACGGCTACGGATCGGGGATGAGAGGTGCGTCCATGAGCCGCTGCATGCCCGGTTCCCTCAGCACGTGCAGGCTGTGCCGGTCGGCGTGCGTGATGGCGAGCCGTGTGCCGCCGCGGCCTGCGGCGGCTGCGGTGGCCAGCAGCAGCGCGCCGGCGTCCGGGGAGAGGTAGGTGACCCTGGCGAGGTCCACTTCCAGGACGCCGGGAGCCCGGTCGAGGGCTCGCAGGAGTCTTCTTCGCATGCGGGGGGGGGTCTTGACGAATGTCACCTCTCCCCGCAACCGGACCACGGTGCGGTGGCGGGAAGGAGGGGGCGTGAGCGGCACGGGAGGCCTTTCGGGCGCGACGGACACGTCGCCGACCAGGCTTCCCAGCACACCACTCCTCTCGCGCAGCGAGGGAGCTGTCGTCAGGGGACGCGTTGCCGCCGCCGCCCCCACGGCCTGCGTACGGGGCCGCCGTTCGGGCTTCGGGCCGATGGCCGGGACGGAGCCTCGGGTCCGGTTGAAAGCGGCGAGCCCCGACCGACGGCCGGGGCTCGCTCGGGTGTCGTGTGGGCGGTCAGTGGCCGCCGGTGAGTTCGCCGGTGAGTTTGCCGTGCAGGTCGGCGCTGGGGTCGTTGAGGCCGATGATCTCCACCGTCTTGCCGCGCTGCTTGTACTTCGTCTCGACGGCATCCAGAGCGGCGACCGAGGAGGCGTCCCAGATGTGCGCGGCGGTGAGGTCGATGACGACCTTGTCCGGGTCGCCGGCGTAGTTGAACTGGGTGACGAGGTCGTTGGAGGAGGCGAAGAACAGTGCGCCGGTGACGGAGTAGACCACGGTGGCATGGTCGGGGTCGGTGACGGCGGTGACGTGGGCGAGGTGGGCGACGCGCTTGGCGAAGATGACCATGGCGGTGAGGGAGCCGACGACGACGCCGATGGCGAGGTTGTCGGTGGCGACCACACAGGCGACGGTGACGGCCATGACGGTGATCTCGCCCGCCGGCATCCGCTTCAGCGTCTTCGGCGCGACGGAGTGCCAGTCGAAGGTCGCGAAGGACACCATCACCATGACGGCGACCAGCGCCGCCATGGGGATGTCGGAGACGACCGGGCCGAAGACGATGCACAGCACCATCAGGAACGCGCCGGCGAGGAAGGTGGAGAGGCGGGTCCGGGCGCCGGAGACCTTCACGTTGATCATCGTCTGGCCGATCATGGCGCAGCCGCCCATGCCGCCGAAGAACCCGGTGACGATGTTGGCGACGCCCTGCCCGATCGACTCACGGGTCTTGGAGGAGTGCGTGTCGGTGATGTCGTCGACCAGCTTGGCCGTCATCAGCGACTCCATCAGGCCGACCAGGGCCATGGCGAGTGCGTAGGGGGCGATCGTCGTCAGGGTGTCCAGGGTGAAGGGCACGTCGGGCAGGCCCGGCACCGGCAGGGAGGACGGCAGCTCGCCCTTGTCCCCGACCGTCGGCACCGCGATCCCGGCGGCCACCGTGACGACGGTCAGGATGACGATCGAGACGAGCGGAGCCGGGATCACCTTGGTGACCTTCGGGAAGAACACCATCAACGCCAGCCCGCCGATGATCAGTGGGTACACCGCCCAGGGCACGTCGTGCATCTCGGGGACCTGGGCCATGAAGATCAGGACGGCGAGGGCGTTGACGAAGCCGACCATCACGCTGCGGGGCACGAACCGCATCAGTTTCGCGACCCCGAGTGCGCCGAGGGCGATCTGGATGACGCCGGCCAGGATGACGGCGGCGACCAGGTAGCCCAGACCGTGCTCGCGGTTGAGCGGGGCGATGACCAGGGCGACGGCGCCGGTGGCGGCGGAGATCATGGCGCGGCGTCCGCCGACGACGGAGATGGTCACGGCCATGGTGAAGGACGCGAAGAGACCGATCGCTGGGTCGACCCCGGCGATGATCGAGAACGAGATCGCCTCGGGGATCAGCGCGAGCGCGACGACCAGGCCGCCCAGCACTTCGGTGCGCCAGACCTTCGGGTCGGACAGCCAGCCGGGCTTGAGGCGGCGCAGCCGCGCGGCGGGAGTTGCTGCGGTGGAGGACAAGGGGTGGTACCTGTCGTGCTCGGGCACATCCCACCTCGGCGAGTGCCGGGGCGGGCGTGCGGGAAGAGCGCGGGAGACCGGAGCGATGCCCCGCGGGCGGCCCGACAAAGGGCGGGCCGGGAAGTCGAGAGGGTGGAGCCGGAGCCGGAGCCTTGCGGGGCCGCGCAGCTCACATCGGGGAGTGGAACCTCACGGCGGGCACGCGGCGGCGATCGGCGTCATGGGCTCGCGCACGCGTCTCTCCTGCAAGAATCATTTCTTTGCCGGGGGCGTCATCGGCCCCGGAACGGCTGCAACGGGACAGCCTGGGCTGCCCTCACCATCATCAACTCTACCCTAACGTTAGAGTAGGGATAGACGAGTCGCACGGGACGCGGCACACCAAGACAAAAAGGGCCGGGACACACCGCGTGGACGACCAGCACATGCAGATCGGCGAAGTCGCCGCACGGACCGAGCTGTCCCTGCGCACCATCCGCCACTACGAGGAAACCGGCCTGGTCATCCCGTCCGCCCGCTCCCAGGGCGGTTTCCGCCTCTACACCGAAACCGACGTCGCCCGCCTCATGGTCATCCGCCGCATGAAGCCGCTCGGCTTCACCCTCGAGCAGATGCGCGACCTCCTGGACGCCACCGACCGCCTCGACGGCACGTACGACCTCGAAGTCGATGAGCGCGAGATGCTGTTGGAACGCGTCCGCGCCTACGAACAAGCAGCCGCCGAACAGGTCGAAAAGCTGCGCGTCCAGCTGAGCCGCGCGGAGGACTTCGCCGCCACCCTGCGCGGACGGCTGCCTGAAACCGGTCATACACAGCAGCAGTAACACCTGGGGACCTGGGGCTGCCAGCCCGGGGCGCTCGCTGCCCCCACTCCCCCTCGCGCCGGCCCACACACAGGGTGGGTGGCGACGGCTGAGCCCTCCGAGAATCACAGCGTTCGGCAACGAAATCGCAGTTGCGGCCGACAGGACGGCGCCCCCTGGCGACCCCGTGGGGGCTCCAGAAGCGCTCATGGGAGCAGGAGGAGCAGGTCGGTGGACCCGTGGAAAGGGCGTCTCACCGCTCCCCGAGCTCAATGACGTAGTCATGCGTACGTTTTCCGAAGCGGCCACCGGCTTCCCGTCCCTGTTGTTCACCGCTGCCCTCGTCGTCGTCCTCGGGTTCTGGCTCCTCGTCGCGGGCTGGGCGGTCCGCGCCGACAGTTTCGACCCGGACGCGGATCTCGCGCCTGGGGCCTGAGCGGCGTACCCGTCGCGGTCGCGCTCTCCGTGCTGACGGCGTTCGCCTGGCTGCTCAGCCTCGGCGCGGTCGTCCTGCTGGATGCCGTCGTGTCCGCGGATCTCGTCGTGGGGCTGGCTGAGCTCGCGGTGCCGGCCGCTGCTCCTGTCGCCGCCTGGCACATGACTCGCCTGTTCGTACGACCGCTGCGTCGCCTCTTCCCCGACGGACCCGAAGCCTCTCGGACTGCCGAGGTTCTACTGGCGCAGAGCACTTGTTTTTCAGCTGCTGTATTCCTGGGCGAGAGGGTTCGTTGGCCCCTTCTGCGTGGCCCTGAGCCGTGGGAATTCGCTGGTCGAAACCGGGCCCGTACGGGATGCTGCACGCGTGATCGAGCGAGAAGCCGCCGTTCGGGCTGTCGAAGAACAGCTGGAGCGCGACTATCAGCAATGGCGGGCTGTGAGCACGGCCGCGGTGAGGATGGCTGTGGTCCGTGTCGAGGAGCACGAGCTGGTGTGAATCGTCTCCTGGCAGTCCGAGGAGTTCGCAAGCACGCGGAACTCGAAGTACATGCTGGTCGGCAATGGCCGTACCTGGTCGACCGCGTCGACGGGGGACTACACCAGATCGGCGTCGTCTCTGCGGTAAACCGGGGAGTGGGAGAACGACTACCGGGCCCGAATACGTGGGTTGCCGGTCCGCACTGCAGTAGACGACCTGCACGATGCGCTCTGCGGAGTCGCCGCTACGCACGGACGCATGCACGCTGCGCGGACACTGCGCCAGAGGTTGCCGATGCTCTCGCCTGCGGAGGCCATCGAGTACGTGAGCACCCTGCTGGACGGTGGGGCGCCCGCGCGCCTTGTGGCCGTCGCCACCAAGGAACTCGTGGAGCCTCTCAACCCGGTACTTGCGGTGAAGACCATTTCGAGTGGAGCAGTGATCCGAACCGGTCAGAGACCCGACGGATGACGGGAAAGCCAGTCGGCATGCCGATCGCGCACCCGGTCCCGTTCCTCGGACGTGGCGAGGAAGACGTCGGCGCCACCGTCGTAGGGGTGATGGATGCGCTGCATCCGGGTGTCGGTGATGAGAACGCCCGCCACCTTGTCGTCGGCGATGTCTCGGAGCGACTCGTCGATGCAGCCTCGCCGCCAGGGCCGGCGGGCGGCGAAGAGGTGGCAGTACGTGCGGAACTCAGGGTCAGGATCGTCCTCCAGCAGCAAGCTCTGCCAATAGCCCGTGACGGGTTGCGATGAAGGAACCTCGGCTTCCGTCGTCCAGAGCGGAGTGATCACGTACACGTCCGCACCAGCGAACAACTCATCGAGGACGGTGTTGTAACGCTCCAGGACGACGGTGTACTCGCTCTCGTCATCCGCGTACCGCTTCGACTCTGGCAGGCTGTGAAAACGTACCCAAACGTCCCGATACGGGTCACGGAGCTTGTACCCAACCGGAGGGCAACTAGGCCAACTCCGCTGCCACAGCTCCGTCAAATCCGCCTGCCCGTATCCAGACACCCGCCGCACTCGCCCCTCCCGGTATGGACTCACCGACGACCATGATGCCGGGGCTCGCCCTCGAGGGAAACCGACTTCTCAACTGTCACTTCGCCGGCCGCTGATGCGGCCCGGTCCAGTCGCGCTTGACGAATTTCGTCCAGTCCGACGCGCTGGTCGCGGTGAGGGCGGCCGACGAGGCGGGCAAGGAATGGGCTGGCCTCGTTGCGCACCAGCAAGGCAAGATCGGCCGTGTGATACGCGATCCCCGTGACGATGCCGAGTTGCTGGCCCTGGTTCGCCGCTATGTCACGCCCGAGAGGCGTTATCTGAAGCTCGGCGGCAGCTTGCTGCGCATGCAAAGTCCTGAGTACGACCGATTCATGCGAGATCTCCGTGAGGACGCGGGACTCATCACCGCAGATGAGATCACCACGCTTCTTGAGGGCAGTTGGAGAGAACGGAGAACTGCGGCTTGGCTCGTAGCTGTCTCCCGCAGGACCGAGTTCCGTGAGCGCCTCGGGGAACTCCTGCTGGCCAGCGAGGTCTGCTGCGTGGGGCTGGCCGACAGCGTGGCCCTGGCCAGTTTCGGAACGGCGCGCGACGCTGATCTGCTCGCCACCTACCTTGATCGCTACCTCCGTCGCCCTGACCTCGCGTACGACCAGACCGTCGTCATGGGCGCTCTCCAGTTCATCGACCTGAACCTTGGAGGTGGTCGAGCCGACCGCTTCCGAGGACCGGGTGGCCCGTGGCAACAGTGGCTCCAGGACGCACCTCACATGCAGGACGACTCGGACCCCACCCGTTTCTACTTGAGCCTCATTCGTCGGCTCGGCGCATTCGTCGACGAATGCGCCGAGGCTCTATGACCTCCCCCATCTTGCGGTGGTCTCTCGGGACCATGGCCGCCGCCCGGGGGAGCAGTCAGATCTGCGTGCGGGACGCGATGCAGTCGAACCAGTCACGTCTGGCGTATCCGGTCCAGCGGGTGGCATTGCTGATGCTGGTGCCGGTGAAGTCAGCGAGCACGGAGGCCGGCAGGTCTGTGGCCAGTGCGAGACGAGCATTGTTGCGGCCGGCACGAGGTGCGATGCCGTGTCGACGGAGCTTCAATTTGAGGTAGGTGGCGCCGAGAGGGCGGGCGGGCTCCTGGCCGGGAAACAGCCACGGTGTTGTGCTGGCTGTCTGATCGAACTGCCAGCGTGCCTGGCACCCGTCGCGTTGCGCACGGACCAACTGGGCGACTTCGGGCGGCAGCGGAAGACGATGGCCTGCGAGGTTGAGTGCCACCGTCTCGTTGTTGTCTATGACGTCGTTGTCTATGACGTCGCGCACGGTGAGTTCGAGCAGTTTGGTGTGCTGCAGCCCGAAGAGGAGCGTCAGGGCACCAGCCGTACGAACATCGAGAGGCAGAGAATCGTCGCCGAGACACCGGTGCAGCTGCTCGGTCTGCTCCTCGTCCGTCATGAAGACGCTGGGTGCGGCGATGCGTGCCCGGGGAAACACGAGTTCGCCGACAAGGCCCCGACCTCGCGCCCAGGTGACGAAGGCACGCACCTCACGACGTTCTACAGCCCCTTCCTCCAGCCACATCTCGAGTTCTGGCTGTGTGAGTTCCCCGAGAGCGGTGCCGTGCTCGTCGAGCCAGTCAAGCAGTTCCAGGGCCCGGCGCAGTCGCGATCGCATCTGGTGCTGTGTGCTGGCGCGTAGCGGGCGGTGCCGGTAGGCCCGGCGGATGCGGTGGAGGAGATACCAATGGGTGAAGGGGGTGACGAGCTGCCGCTGAGGGAGCGGGTGCCTGGGCCAAGAGTGCGTCCGCCCAGCGGGGCAGGGCCTCCAATCGTTCGTCGCGCGACGGCAGTACCGCGGCGACGACGAGGACGTCGCGGATGTCGCGAGTGGTCGGCGTGTTGGGGAGATCGTCGAGCTGTTGGTGGGTGATCTCCTCATCGGAAATGGCTAGCTGGGACAGGAGGTCGGGCACTCCGGCGCGGGTCAGCCAATGCGCCGCTCTGCGGGGGTGTCCTGCGGTGGCGAGGGCCGAGTGGAAGTTCTGCCGCTGCGCGGGGACCGTTGTGTCTTGTCCTCCGAGAGCTTCGGCCAGTTGTTTCGTGGTGAAGCAGCGGGTGCACAACTGCTCGCGGAAGATTCTGTCGCTCGTGCCGCAGCCCTGGCACGCGTAGGTGAGATCGACTCCAGCGCAGGGTCCGCAGATGCCGGCCCCTGCTTCAGTGGAACCGATGAGTGGACGTGGCTCTTCGCACAGAGCACAGGCGCCGGGGCGTGCGCGCACTGCCGCGTAGCAGTGGACACACCCTGCCCGGCGACGTCCAGCGCGTGACCGCGCCGCCTGAGCCTCCCCTCGTCGGGGCAGGGCCGTCCGACAGCACCCGCCCGTTCGCTCCCGCACTTCACCTTCCCTACGCCGCGAGGACGTCACCCATGGATGCCACCACCGTGGGCGTCGGCGCGCTCGTCGCAGGGCTCGTACCGCAGCGTGAACGAGATCGCCCAACGCATCCAGCCCACCATGAACAACAGTGAGCTGACCGCCGTCCTCGACGCCCGCCACACGGCCGAGGCCCAGACCCTCACCACCCGCGCCGAGACGAACTTGCTGAAACTGGCCGAACTACGCGGCACCCTCAGCCCCGAACAGGCCACACGCTGGACTTGAGGCGAACACCGCATACGTCCGCGCGCAGACCTTCGGCGGACCCGAAAGCGACCCGCTCACCAGGGCAGTCGCCACCCTCGGCGTGCTCGCCGACCGCATCGCGGCCGTCGAATCGGCCATCACCCACGACACCGGCCCACAACACGCCCCGTCGCACGACACATCCGATCACCGACCCCGACACGCGCTGAGGTGGTCCTGGCATCGTCCATGACGGTGTGCCGACCCACGCCCCTTGCACGGCGGCGGCGATCTCTTCTCCGCCCCTCGGTGTGCGCGGCGTGAGCGCCTGTCACCGGCACGTGACGCGGGAGAGCACGCGTTGTACAAATTTTACTCTGAGCAATGATTGCCTTGTGCTTCTCTTACGTACCTCCTGTGGACCGGGTCGTTCAGTTCAGGAGGCAGCATGCGTGTCACGCAGCGCACGGCAGGGACCGTATTCGTGATCGGGGGGCTGGTCGTGACGCTTGCCGCGCTCGCCTATCCGGCTCTTCTCGGGGTGGAGAAGACCACCACCAGCCAGGACCGCATCATCGCCAACACCCGGTACGGGCCCCTGACCGAGGCCGATCGGGATTTCGTCGTCAAGGTGCGGGCCGCGGGGCTCTGGGAGCACCCCCTCGGGCTCATGGCCATGGAGCGTGGGACCACCCCCGCCATGAAGGAGGCCGGCAAGCACCTGGTCGCCGGGCACTCCGGGCTCGACGAGATGTGCCGGAAGATCGCCCCCGAGCTGGGCGTCACCCTGCCCAACCAGGCCAGCCCGCAACAGCAGCAGTTCGTGGCCACCGTGGACGGGAGCACCGGGAAGCAGTTCGACACGACCGCCGTCAACATCATGCGCGTCACGCACGGGCAGATCTTCCCCGTCATCGCCAAGATCCGCGCCAACACCAAGAACACCATGGTCCGTCAGCTCGCCGACCTGGCCAACGACACCGTCCTCGACCACATCACGGTGCTGGAGAAGACCGACCTCGTCAACTACGACCAGGTCAACTTCCAGCAGACCAGCCCGCCCAAGCTCCCCAAGGCCGAGCTGACCCCGCCCGCCCCGCAGCCCGGCTCACCCGTCCTCGTCCTCGACGAACCGCCCGGCCTGGACGTGAACACCACGTCCCCGACTCCCAGCCCCGCCGTCGGGTGATCACCGCGAAGACACCTCGACGGCGCCGGGCTCCCCCGCACCCCTGGCCCGGCATGCCGGAGACGGTGTGCGAGAGCCGGTACGAGCGCACAACCGCGGCTCCGCAGCCGACGACCAGAGCGGCGGCCCAGGGAGCCAGCTCACGAAGCGACCCCGCCGCGGAAGCCCTCGCCTGCCGGCCACGCGGAGGCACGCTGCCCTTCGAGTCGTACACGACGGTGAGGGTGTCGCCCGGCCGAGTGGTTCGCCCGCACCCCCGCCAGATGCGGGACCTGAGAGGTGCGCCGTCCTGGTCGATCACCGAACACAGGTAGCGACCACGGGCCGAGGGTGTCTGCGGTCCGCCCTCCACCGATGTCACGACAACGGGTTCCGTCCGTCCCCGTTCGGCCAGGACCATGCCTGCTGCCGCCTGTGGCGCCTGGAAGGCGAGGCAGACTCCGAGCAGTGCGACGATACCGATGAGCGCCCGGCCGGCCCGTACCGCACAGAGATAGAGCGTCAGCGTCGCGGCGCAGACCAGGCCACCCTCTCCGTCCGCCAACCCCGCCACTCCGTACCAGGCGCCGGCGAGAGTGACACCGACGGTCAGTGCCACGGTCACGGTTCCGGCCAGGAATCCTTCAACAGCCAGTCGGCACGGTGGCAGACCGACGAATTCGGCAGGTCCCCAGACCATCGTCCGCAGATGGGTGAGCAAGTCGGGCCGCGAGACGAATCGGCGCCCAACTCGATGACGCATGCTTGCGCCCTCCTTCGTCATTGCCGTCCGACCGGGCCCCAGCGCTGCGCCACCGTCGGCAGATGACCGTGCAGCCGGTTCCGGGCGGCACGCGTGACCCTGGGCCGAAACGGGCAGGCGGCAGCTCCCTCTCAGGTTTTCCTTGCATTATGCAAGACAGCATGAGGAGGCAGAAACGCGGTTCGCGTCCGGCGCGGGCACCGTGTCCTCAGGCGTCGCGCAGGGCCGGGCCGTCCAACGACCAACCCAGGGGGTACGGCTGCGCATCGTCCATCGCCGGCGCGGGGGGCTCTCCCCCGGCCTCACTGAACGCCGTGAGTGCCTCGATCAGGGCTGATCGCTGGCCCGGTGCCAGCCGCTCGACAATGGCCGCGATCTCCGCATGCCGCCGACCGGTGACGTCTGCGACCGTGCGTCGCCCCAACTCGGTGAGCTGCAGCAGGGTCTCGCGCCGGTTGTCGGGGTTGGTCTGCCGGTCGGCCAGCCCTGCCGCGATCAACCGGTCGATCATACGCATGGCAGTGGAAGGGGCCACCTGGAGCAGTTCGGCCAGAGCGACCAGCTTGGTGGCGCCGCGGGTGGACAGCACGACCAGCATGCGGAACTGCGGAAGGGTCACCCCTTCCTCGACCGCCGCCAGGGAACGCGCGGAGACCGCTACCAGCAACCGCGAAGCGGTCAGCACCGCTCGGGTCACCGCATTGACATCATCCACAGCCCTCGCAGGGCGCTCGTACTCCGGCATATGTCCTTTGTACCGTGCCGAAACCCCTGCCCACTCAGTCAACCGGGGCAGATTTTCCTTTCCCATGACCGTGATAGCGCAACAGCAGCATCGCGGCATCGTCATGAGGCGGCCCCACCGCGTGCTGAGCCAAGTCCTCACGCAGTGCTTCCAGTGCACGGTTCGCGCCGGTTTCCTTCAGCAGGTGCACACGCTCCGCGAGCGGATAGAAGCGTCCGTCGCCGTCGCGGGCCTCGGTCACACCGTCCGTGTACAGCAGCAACTGTTCGCCCGGCACGAAGCTCACGCTGTAGGGCTCGGGTCCGCTGACCCCTTCTATCCCCAGGCCCAAGGGCGGTGCCCATGACGGAGGATCGGGAAAGTCGGCGCGGCCGTCGCGGCGTACGAGCATCGGGGCCGGGTGGCCGTAGTTGAGGAACACCGCTTCATGGTCCGAGCCGATCTGCGCAAGAACGGCGGTGACGAACTTCTCCCCCTCCAACTCGCGGGCCACGCTGCGCTCCAGACGCTCGCCGAGTCCGATCAGATCCGGCTCGTCGTGCGCGGCTTCGCGGAACGCGGCAAGGACCACGGCAGCGGTCTCCACGGCGGCCAGCCCCTTGCCCTGCACATCACCGACGATCACCCGGGTGCCGTGCGGGGAGGCGACGACCTCGTACAAGTCCCCGCCGATCCGCGCTTCGGCGACGGCCGACGTGTAGGACACCGCCGCCTGCAACGCGCCGGCAGTCAGCGGCACAGGCCTCAGCAGCACCCGCTGGGCGACCTCCGCGATCGACCGCACACTGGCCAGCTCCACCTCCCTGCGCGCACGCATCAGGGCAGCCGCGATACCCGCGCCTGTGACACCGGCCACGGAGACCAGTGCCGTGAACCCCCGCCGCCCGTCGAAGAGGTCGTCGTACAGACCGAGACCGATGCAGAGCATCAACGCCACCGTGCCGATCAGCGCCGTGAACCGCCACCCGCCGATCAGGCCCGAGAAAGCAGGACCGAGCGACACCAACGGCAAGAGGCCCACCCCCGGCCCCGCCACGACATCGGCGACAGCGACCACCAGCATCACCGCGACCGGCATACAGAACAGCACCGCCCCACTTGCGGACGGCCGTTTGTGGATCATGACACCCTCCGGCGGTCTCCGGGACTGTAGGAGTCACCTGCTCCACAGACTTCCGCTCCTAATTTAGACTATGCAAAGATCCCCCTGGCGAGGGGCTTTCAGCCAGGCCTTTATCGAATCGAGTCAACGGTCCGCCGCCCCCGCACAGACTCGGACCGGCGACTTGCGCTCCGAGGACTCACTGCCGACTGCGGCGCGCGGTAGGGAATTTGGTGCTGACCGCCAGGCGCAAGGTGCGGGCGGTGCTGCATGACCCGCTCCGCCACCCTGTCGATCGAGTGCCAGCGCTGCAGCGATCCTTTCCGGAGTCGGCCTGCACGGCCACGAGCCAGCATGGACGTCATGCACGACGTCACCCCTCCCACCGCTCCCGGACAGGTCGTGGTCATTGCTCCAGATCCGGAGGACCTGCCGTGCTGCACGGCGGACGGGCCACCGGGACCAACTGGGCGGGTTCTTCGTTGAAGCGGGTCACACCGTGCGGCCCCGGCCGTCAGCTGTCCGTCCCGGGCCGCCGGCCGTAGCTCTCAGCACCCCTTCGACACACCGGTAGTTGACCGACTGCCGGGCATACGCACATTCCGCGCACCGGCACAGGCGAACCTCGGCGCTGCCGCCAAACCGCCGGGCGAGTTCGTGAGCGGAATATCAGCGCCGGCGACCGCCAGGTCGGGCGATCCCTTCGGCACGCCGACATGTCCTCTTCGGGCCTGGGAACGCAGCGGCGCCCGGACAGCGCGCAGCAACTCCACCAGGGAAGTCCGGACCACGCAGCGATTCCCTTCCACGACCACGGATCAGGGCTGGCTGTCCTTCAGGGCCAGGCCCATGTCGCCCAGCCTGGCCTTGATCTCGTCGATCGACTTCGCACCGAAGTTGCGGATGTCGAGCAGGTCGGCCTCGGAGCGGGCGACGAGCTCACTCACGGAGTGGATGCCCTCACGCTTGAGGCAGTTGTACGACCGAACGGTGAGCTCGAGCTCCTCGATCGGCATCACCAGCTCGGCGGCGAGGGCGGCGTCCGTCGGGGACGGGCCCATGTCGATGCCCTCGGCGTCGATGTTGAGCTCGCGCGCCAGACCGAACAGCTCGACCAGGGTCTTACCGGCCGACGCCATGGCGTCACGGGGACGCATGGCCTGCTTGGTCTCGACGTCGACGATCAGCTTGTCGAAGTCGGTGCGCTGCTCGACACGCGTCGCCTCGACCTTGTACGTGACCTTGAGAACGGGCGAGTAGATCGAGTCGACCGGGATGCGCCCGATCTCCTGACCGACCTGCTTGTTCTGCACGGCGGAGACGTAACCGCGACCGCGCTCGACGGTCAGCTCCATCTCCAGCTTGCCCTTGCCGTTGAGCGTGGCGAGGACGAGGTCGGGGTTGTGCACCTCGACACCGGCCCGCAGGTAGATGTCGGCTGCGGTGACCAGACCCGGGCCCTGCTTGCGCAGGTACACCACAACCGGCTCGTCGTGCTCCGAGGAGACGACCAGCTGCTTGATGTTGAGGATCAGGTCGGTGACATCCTCCCTGACGCCCGGCACGGTGGTGAACTCGTGCAGGACACCGTCGATCCCGATGCTGGTGACAGCGGCACCGGGGATCGAGGAGAGGAGCGTACGACGGAGCGAGTTGCCGAGGGTGTAGCCGAAGCCCGGCTCCAGCGGCTCGATCACGAACCGGGAACGGAACTCGTCGACGACCTCTTCGGTCAACGAGGGACGCTGAGCGATCAGCACAGGGTGTTGCCTCCAGTGGTTTGGCGCCGCTGCGTGAAGCCGCGGACGTTACGACGCTCGCATCTGTTCCTTCTTGCCTCCCTCCTTGTCCGCGCCGTCAGCGAGCCGATGACGATGACGTGACTGCACCGGTGCGCCCGCACAGACCGGTCGTCGCCCCGACCCGGCCCGGATGTCCGTCACCGCACCCATCGGTACCACCGGCATCCAGGACAGCACGGTCCGGCTCGATGCCGGCTTCCTGCCGTTCATGACGTACTCGACGGTCGCAGTACTACGAGAGCGGCCCCGCGCCTCTCCATGCCTCCCCCTCCCTACCTTTAGACTATGCAAAGGTTAGTGGTGCACTGCTTTCAACCTCAACCTTTTACCGGATTGAAGCCGAAGGCCGGTGTTTCCCATGGAGGGCGGCCATGACGCGCGAAAACGCCACACCCCGCCGGCCCGCCTCCCCAGCGGATGGGGGCGCCTGGTCGCGCGGCTACCAATCCTCCTCCCCACGTGGGACTGGAGCCCTCTTCGGAAAGCGGCGGCTTCTGCTCCGCGTCGGCTGTGTCAGCGGCCTGGACCGCATGGTGGTCCTGGAGTCGGTGGCCTGCGATCCCAACGCCTGCACCTGGATCGAAGCCTCCGGGTTCGGGTCACAGGCCGACTGGTACCGGTATCCCCGCGAGCAGTCGAAGACCCTCCGCCGCCTCAGCAACAGCCCGCACGCCGTCACCGCCGACTTCTTTTCTCCCAGAGAAGGCGCCGAGATCATGGCCGCGTACACACACCGGCAACCCCGGACAGCCCGCCGCCTCTGCGCGTGCATGGGCCTGCCGAGCCCGGAGACCGCCGCCCAACGCGCAGAGCGATCGCAGGTGACTCCACGGTCCCTCCGGGGAGAGGCTCCGGGACAGAGCCTCTCCGTCGGCCTGCCCCAGACCACCGCCGACAGCGGCGGCCGGATGACGACGCGATTGTCCACACGGCCGCCGTCGTGGGCATCGCTTCGCCCGCGGTGCGGGGTGTCCGGACCGTCCGCGGGCTGCCGGGCCAGAAGGCCCTCGACGACATGGGACGGAGCACCGTACGCCACAGGAACGGAGGCGTCGCCGCTTCTGTCTGGGGGGGCCGTCCACGCGCAGGGATAAGGAGACGTGCGCGCCCTCCGCGATGACCTCCGCTTCCACGCGCCCGGCACCTCACTGGCGGCGACGTACGGCATGTCCGTCGTACCCGTCCCGTCTGCTGTCGCGGCACGGTATCGGTCAGTCCTCGGCGCCCGCCCGGGCCGTCCTTCGTGCTGCTCCCGCGCCGGGATCAGCTGGCACCCGATCCTCCCCGCCGGACCGTCCCGTCACCGCGTCCCGTCACCGCGTCCGGCCACTGCCGCATCCCACGGCACTGCGGCGGTTCGAGGATCCACCGCCGCAGGCGGGCCCTGCATACACGTCCCATGTGTTCCCGTGCGCCCCGGAGACACAGGTGGTAGCCGGCCGCGAGCCCGGACTGACCACCGCCACCGATCACCACCAGCGTGCGCTGCTCGCTCACTACGAGGTGAAGATGGAGTCGGCGGTCTGAGGGCAGCACTCCGTATGAGCACGGTGGGCCGCGGCGCAGACACCGCATAGCAGTCGGCGTACCGGCGGCTCGATGGCCATCAGCTCTCCCGCGAAGCAGCCGTCAGTTGCCGGTCGTCGCTGAACTTCCGTCGCCAGGCCAGGGATACGTACACGAGTGCGATAAGGACCGGCACCTCGATGAGCGGGCCGACGACACCCGACAGCGCCTGTCCGGAGGTGACGCCGAAGGTGGCGATGGCTACCGCGATGGCCAGCTCGAAGTTGTTGCCGGCCGCCGTGAAGGCGAGCGTCGCCGTACGGTCGTACGCGAGGCCGATCACCTTGCCGAGGGCGAAGGTACCGAACCACATGACCGCGAAGTACACGAGCAGCGGAAGCGCGATGCGGACCACGTCCAGCGGCTGGGAGGTGATCGTCTTTCCCTGCAGGGCGAAGAGGATGACGATCGTGAAGAGCAGGCCGTACAGGGCCCAGGGGCCGATCTTCGGGAGGAAGCCGGACTCGTACTTCTCGCGGCCGAGCTTCTTCTCTCCGATGCGACGGGTCAGGAAGCCTGCCAGGAGGGGGACGCCGAGGAAGATGACGACGTTCAGGGCGATCTTCCACATGGAGATGTCGAGGTGCTCGCCGTCGCCGAGGCCGAGCCAGCCGGGCAGCAGATCGAGGTAGAACCAGCCGAGCAGGCCGAACGCCAGAACCTGGAAGACCGAGTTGAGCGCGACAAGCACCGCGGCGGCTTCGCGGTCACCGCAGGCGAGGTCGTTCCAGATGATGACCATTGCGATGCAGCGGGCGAGCCCGACGATGATCAGGCCGGTGCGGTACTCGGGCAGGTCCGGCAGGAAGATCCAGGCGAGCGCGAACATGATCGCGGGGCCGATGATCCAGTTGATGACCAGTGACGAGGCCATGAGCCTCCGGTCGCCGGTGACGGCGTCGAGCTTGTCGTATCGGACTTTGGCCAGGACCGGGTACATCATGATCAGCAAGCCGACGGCGATGGGCAGTGAGATGCCGCCGATCTCGACCTTGGCGAGGGCGTCGTTCAGGCCGGGGATGAGCCTGCCGAGGCCCAGACCGAGGGCCATGGCGGCGAGGATCCAGACGGCGAGGAAGCGGTCGAGCGTCGACAGCTTCGCGACGACTGAGGGCTCCCCGGCGGTGGTCGTGGGTGCTTCGGCGGGAGTCACGGACAGGCCCTCTTGTTGTCGGCGGCGTTGCGAGCGGACTCGGCCAGGTCGGCGAACCGACCGGCGAGGGATGCGATGACGTCCGGGCGGATCTTGTAGTACGTGTAGCGGCCGCACGGCTCCGTCTCGACGACGCCGGCCTCGCGCAGCACTTTCAGATGGTTGGAGAGGTTGGTCTGCCGAGCACCGGTCTCCTCCACGAGGTGGGTGGTGCACAGCGTCTCTTTGGCGAGCAGAGTCACGATTTGCAGCCTGAGCGGGTCCGCCAGAACCCGGATCAGGTCAGTGTCGACTGACGTCATCATGTACTGATACTTTCATATCAGTGGTGGCTGACACCACCAGGCACTGAAGTCAGTCGCGCCTGATGTCTTCGCGAGACAAGAGAGACACCCTGATGTCCGACAAGCCCTCCGTGCTGTTCGTCTGCGTCCACAACGCAGGCCGATCCCAGATGGCCGCCGCGTGGCTGACCCACCTGGCCGGGGACCGCGTCGAGGTCCGCTCCGCCGGATCCAACCCGGGCGCCGACGTCAACCCGGCCGCGGTCGAGGCCATGCGCGAGGTCGGCATCGACATCTCCGCCGAGGTGCCGAAGATGCTCACCGTGGACGCGGTCAAGGAGTCGGACGTCTGCATCACGATGGGCTGCGGCGACACCTGCCCCGTCTTCCCCGGCAAGCGATATCTGGACTGGCAGCTCGACGACCCGGCCGGCCAGGGCGTCGAGGCCGTTCGCCCGATCCGGGACGAGATCAAGCTGCTGGTCGAGGGCCTCATCAAGGAGATCGCGCCGGGGCCGCAGGCATGAGCACCAGTACGGACGTCCGCGAGGTCATCGTCATCGATTCGGGCCCCTCGGGTTACACCGCCGCGCTCAAGGACGTCCTCAAGAGCGGCAAGCCCGTCCTCGTCGATTTCTGGGCACCCTGGTGTGGCCCGTGCCGCCAGATCGCACCGTCCCTGGAGGCGATAGCGGCCGAGCACGGCGACGCGATCGAGGTCGTCAAGCTGAACATCGACGAGAACCCCGCGATCGCCCAGAAGTACGGCGTGACGTCCATCGCTGCAATCAAGCACCGCAGCAACAAACCGAGCAATGCCCCGTACCGAACCGTAAGTGACGGACAGCAGTCGGGCGATTATTCAAGTAATCGTCACTCCGATTCGACCCGCATTCGACCCCGCACCCGACCACACAAAGAAAAAAGGGCCTGAGCTGCATAGATACAGCGCCAGGGAATCAATCATTACTTCCACGAGTACACGGTGATCACGCCCGGCTCCTCCACGCGCGGTGCCCGTCGCATCGTCACCGGTGAGGAAGTCCGGGAGGACTACTACACATCGGACCACTACGCCTCGTTCAAGCTGGTCAACTACAGCTGCTGACAGGCACGTTCAGGAACTCTCGCCCCGCGGACCCCCCACTTCTCCCGGCCGCGGGGCGAGTGGCCTGGCCGCGTACGTGATGCGCACGACGCCGTCCGCGTGTCTCTCCGTCCCGCCCTGTACGCCGAAGACCTCGCGCAGCAGCTGCGGCGTCAGAACCTCCAGGACCGGACCCGCCGCCACCACCGCGCCCTCGTGGAGCACGACGAGACGGTCGCAGAGCCGGGCGGCCAGGTCGAGGTCGTGCAGGACCGCCAGGGTGGTGATCCCCGTGCTGCGGATGAGGTCGAGCAGTTCGAACCGGGCGCGGATGTCCAGGTGGTTGGTGAGTTCGTCCAGGACCAGCAGGCGTGGCTGCTGGGCGAGCGCGCGGGCCAGCAGGACACGCTGGCGTTCGCCGCCGGACAGGGTGGCGTAGTCCCGGTCCGCGAAGGGCCCGACCCCGCAGCGGTCGACCGCCTCGGCCACCGCCCGGTGGTCCTCGGTGCCGTCCCTGTCCAGCAGACCGTGGTGGGGCGTCCGGCCGAGGGCGACGATCTCGGTCACCTTCAGGCCGGTCGTCGTGGCGGCGTCCTGGAGCACGGCCGCGGTGCGGCGGGCGGCCGTCCTGGACGACAGCTCCCAGACGTCGTCGCCGCCCACCCGGACCACTCCCCCGGCGGGCCGCAGCGAGCGGTAGACCGTGCGCAACAGGGTCGATTTGCCACTGCCGTTGGGGCCCACGAGCCCGACGACGTCGCCCGGGGCGGCCTCCAGGCTCGCCTCGCGGAGGATCGGCTCGCGGTCCAGGGTGACGCGGAGTCGGTCGACGGTCAGTTTCATGCGCTGTCCAGGCTCGTGCTGCGGCGCAGCAGCCACAGGAAGAACGGGGCGCCGAGCAGGGCGGTGAGGATGCCGAGCGGCAGTTCGTTCGGGCGGGTGAGGGTGCGGGAGAGCAGGTCGACGGCCACGAGGTAGACCGCGCCGAGGAGCGCGGTCAGGGGCAGCAGTCTGCGGTGATCGGCCCCCGTGGTGAGCCGGACCAGGTGCGGGATCATCAGGCCGACGAAGCCGACCCCGCCCGCGACCGCGATGACGGTGCCGGTGAGCAGTGCGCTGATCACCAGAAGGACGGCGCGCAGCCGGTCGACGTCCACGCCGAGAGCGGTGGCGGACTCGTCACCGGCCAGCAGGGCGTTGAGCCGCCGCCCGAACAGGGTGAGCAGGACGGTGCTCGCCAGGACCACCGCGGTGACGGTGGGCAGTTGGTCCCACTGGGCGCCCGCGACGCTGCCGAGCATCCAGAACATCACCGTACGCAGTTCGGTGGGGGTCGCCAGCAACTGGACGAAGCTGGTCAGCGACAGCAGGACGTACCCGACCGCGACCCCGGCCAGGACGAGCCGGGTGGGGGCCAGTCGGCCGCGACGCCGCCCGAGGGCGAAGACCAGGGCCCCTGCCGCCAGTGCGCCGACGAACGCCGCGCCGGACACCCCCAGTCCGCCCAGTCCACCGAGGGCGGCACCGCCGAGGGTGATGACCAGCACGGCGCCCAGGGAGGCCCCGTACGAGAAGCCCAGCACGACGGGGTCGGCGAGCGGGTTGGAGACCAGGGTCTGGAGGACCGCGCCCGCGACGGCGAGTCCCGCGCCGACCAGGGCCGCCAGGGCGACGCGGGGTGCTCGGAACGTCCACACGATCTGGTCCAGCCCCGGGTCGCCGGTGGCTCCGCGGCCGGTGGCGTGGTGCAGGAGGACCGACCAGACGTCGGCCAGGGGGATGTTCACCGCGCCGATGCTCACCGCCACCACCATGACGGCGACGAGGAGGACCAGCAGTCCGACGGCCGCGAACGACACCCGCACGCGGCCGGGGAGGGGCTTCAGAACCTGTCGGGGTGGAGCATCCCGGCGATCTTCGCGACGGCCAGGTCGTTGCTCGGGCCCAGGTACATCGAGTCCGACAGGGCCACGTACGTGTTGTTCTTCGCGGCCGGCCACTGGGGGAACTCCTTCAGCAGTTTCCTGGCGTACGCCGCCGGGTTCGGGTCGTTGTAGCCGATGACGACGAGCGCGTCGACGTCGGTGGCCGCCACCTTCTCCTTGCTCAGGTCGGCGAAGGAGGTCCTGGACGCCGACTCGAAGGCGTTGCCGCCGCCCGCCTTGGCGAGGATGTCGTTGTAGATGCCCTTGGCGACGACCGAGCTGAAGTCGTTGCCGCCCATGGCCATGTTGGAGAAGAGGACCATGACCTGGGGCCGCTTCTCGCCCTTCACCTTGGCGGAGACGCCGGCGATGGTCTTCCGCGAGGCGGCGATCAGCTGCTCGGCCCGGTCGCTCCTGCCGAAGACTCTGCCCATGTCCCGCAGGAGGGTGTAGCTGTCCGCGATCGTCATCTTCGAGGTGTCCTGGTCGCAGCCCTGCGGGGAGACGTAGGTGGCCGCTCCCACGTCCTTGAGCTGCTCGCGGGTGGCGAAGCCGTTCTTCTCGTCGAAGCCGTAGGAGGTCGTGGACAGCACCAGGTCGGGGCGCAGGCCGATCATCGCCTCGCGCGGGACGTCGTAGGCGTCGTTGAGCTTGACGCCTCCGTCGGGGAGGCCCTTGATGGCCTCGGCCCGGCCCTCGACCTCGGACCTCCCGTACGTCTGCTGGTTGGCGACGATGCGGTCGCCGAGGCCGAGGGCGAGCAGGGTGGAGACCTCCGCCACCGAGGCGCCGTTCATGACGACCACGCGGCTGGGTGCCTCGGTGAACTTCTGGGGCGACCCGCAGTTGTCGAGGGTCACCGGGTAGCCCGACTTCGCCGCGGCGGCTGACGCCTCGCCCGCGGCGCCTGTCTTCTCCGTCGCGTCGGCGCAGGCCGTCGTGACCAGACAGAGTGCGCCGGCCAGGGCGACGGCGACCGGCCGTTTCTTCGACATGCGGGGCTCCTTGCTTCATGGGCGATACGTGGGTGATGTGTGGGCGGTACAGGGGCGGTGCGCGGGTGGTTCGGCCGCGTACGGCGCTGTTGCAGTAGTCGGAGAAGGGAACTCGTGAGTTCCCGTGCGCCCGCGACTACTTCGCCGGTGGGGGCAGAAGTCCGCCGGTGACGCAGTGGTCGAGGTAGCGGAAGACGAGGGCCCGGTCGACGGGCGGGTATGTGATGCCGCTGCCGCGCAGTCCGTTGCGCACGTTGTCCGAGCGAATGCGGCCCAGCCGGAGGTCCGCTCCGGTGGGCTCCGCGTCCCGGGAGTCGAAGAAGGCGAGCGTGGTCGCCGCCGCCGAGGCCGAACCGCCGGCCGTGTGCGCGGAGCGCGCCAGTTCGGTGCGCCACCTGGCCGTGGTCATGCGGCGCAGCGGGTAGCCGTACTCCTCCAGCCAGTCGTACAGGTCGTCCAGGCGTACCGGGTCGGTGGCCGCGTGGTTGAAGACGGTGGCGTTTGGGGGCTGTTGTACGAGGCTGAGGTGGACGAGGGCCTTGGCCACGTGGTCGACGGGTGTCCAGGTCTCCTCCTCGAACAGGTCGGGGACGAGGCCCGCGGGCACTCCCGCGCGCAGCACGCTCCACAGGAAGTCCCGTTCGTTCACGTAACCGGTGGTGTACGGGCCGACGACCCGGCCGAGCCGGTGCACGGTGACGGGCAGGCCTCTCTCCGCGGCCTGTTCCAGCAGGCGTTCGGCCGCCCACTTCGACTGCTGGTAGCCGGATCCGAGTCCGAGGTGCGGCGGGAGGAAGGCCTCCGGTACTTCGGGGCTGAGCGCGCGTGACGGGGCGACCGAGAGGGTCGACACATGGTGGAGGGGGGTCGAGCGGGCCGCCGCCATGCGCAGGAGGTCCCTGGTGGATTCGGTGTTGGCGGCGCGGAGCGTGGCGTACTCGCGCAGGATGCTGACGGTCGCCGCGTTGTGGAAGATCGCCCGGCAGGTACGGCCCAGTTCCTCGAAGAGGGCTTCACCGAGGCCCAGTCGGGGGCGGGTGAGATCCGAGGGGATCGCGGTGACGCGCCGCAGCGCCGGGTCCGGAAGGTGGATCCGGTGGACCTTCAGTGCCTCCTGGATACGGGCGGTGGCCTCGGCGGCGGTCCGGGCCCGGACGGTGCAGACGACCTCCGGGCCCACGCCCGTACTCAAGTCGGTACCCGTGCCCGTCAGGAGTTCGGCCAGCAGGTGCACGCCGACGAAGCCGGTGGCGCCGGTCAGGAGGATCCGGTCGGATGTGTGTCCTGCCCGGGGTCCGTGACCGGGCCGGGGCCGGATGTCCGGGTCGAGGACGGTGTCCGCGAGCAGGGTGGCCGGAAGGCGGGCGGCGGCGGACGGCTCCCGGACCAGCACTGCCCGCTGCGCCTGTTGCCGCAGGAAACCCGCCAGCCCGGCGGGGGTCGGGTGCTGGAAGAGCCAGGCGACCTTCACCTCCCGGTGGAGTTCGGTACCGAGGCGGCCCGCGACCTGGATGGCCTGGAGGGACTGGGCGCCCAGGTCGAACACGTCGTCCCGCGCGGTGAGGGCGGTGACGCCCAGAACCCGTTGCCAGGTGTCGGCGACGGTCCGCTCCAACGCGCTGTCCGACACGGCCTCGTACGCGCCCTGTGTGCCGTCGGCCGTGCCCGCCCGCACGCCTGGGCCGGACACCCTCCGCAGCAGCGCCTCCCGGTCGGTCTTCCCCGAGCCGGTACGAGGCACGTGGTCCAGGAACTCGACGGCGGAGGGGATCATCGCGCCGGGGAGCGTCGCCCGGAGATGGTCCCTGAGCAGGGTCGCCGCCGGGGGCGGGCCGTCCGGGACGACGAAGGCGACCAGACGGCGGGCCCCGTCCTCCCGTACCTGTCCCACCACGGCGGTGTCGCGGACCGCCGGATGGGAGAGAAGCGCGTTCTCCACCTCGGCGGGGTGCACACGGTGACCGCTGATCTTGAACTCCGCGTCCGACCGGCCCAGATACCGCAACTGCCCGTCGTCGCCGAGCCGTACCAGGTCACCGGTGCGGTAGGCGCGGGGTGCGCCGGGGAGCCGGTCGAGCGGGGCGAAGCGGGACGCGTCCGGTGGCCGGGCGCCCCGGTAGCCGAGTGCCAGGTTGTCGCCCAGGAGGTGGAGTTCACCGTCGACGACGGCGGCGCGGGTGCCGGGGAGCGGCCGTCCGATGGGGACGTCCCCCGCCGCGAGGGACGCGTCGTGCAGGTCGGCGACGGTGGCGACCACGGTCGCCTCGGTGGGCCCGTAGGTGTTCAGCAGCCGCACCGAGGTGCCGACCGCCTTGCGCCAGCGGTCGACCCGTTCGGGCAGGGCGGCCTCCCCGCCGATCACGACGGTACGTATCCCGGCGGGCAGAGCCGGGGCGTCGGCGGAGCCGGCCGACAGCGCGTGGGCCAGCTCGTGCCAGTAGGCGGTGGGCAGGTCGAGGAAGGTGATCCGCAGCCGTGCGCAGGCGTTCAGGAAGCCGGGGACGGAGTCGGTCATGTCCTCGTCGCGGATGACGAGTGTGGCGCCCCGGCACAGGGTGAGGAAGACCTCCTCAACGCTCGTGTCGAAGTGCAGGGGGGCGAACTGCAGGACGCGGTCGTCCTGTTGGAGGCCGTAGCGGTGGGTGGCGGCGGCGACGAAGTGCGCGAGGGCGCGGTGGCCGATCTCCACGCCCTTGGGGCGCCCGGTGGAGCCCGAGGTGTGCAGGACGTAGGCGAGGTCGTCCGGCGTGGGTGCGGAGGGCTGCCGGGCGCCGGGGCCGTGGTGCGGCTCCTCCCGTGCCGGTTCGGTGGTCAGGACGAGCGCGGGGCGGGCGTCGTCCAGCAGTTCCGCCCTGCGTGCCGGAGTCGCCGTCGGGTCGAGCGGGCAGTAGGCGGCTCCGGAGAGCAGGACACCGAGGACGGTGGTGACGGCGTCCATGCCGCGCGGCAGGACGACGGCCACCAGGTCACCGGGGCCGATCCCCCGGGCGGTCAGCCGACGGGCGGTCAGCCGTGCCGAGTCGAGCAGTCGCGCGTAGGTGAGGGTTCGCCCGGCATGCTCGACGGCTACGGATCCGCCGCGCCGGCAGGCGTGTTCGGCGATCAGGTCGAGGACCGGGCGGGCGGGGGCGGGCAACGGACCGCCGTCCAGGACCTGGAGGGCGGCGGGGGCACGTGGGGCGCCGAGCGCCGCGTGGGGAGCGGCGAGCGCCTGGTCGAGCAGGAGGAGCAAACCTTCGTGGAACGCGGAGAGGGCGGCCTCGTCGTAGAGGTCGGGGTGGGCGTCCACCGCGATGCGCGGTCCCCCGCCCTCGGCGCGGTCGTACACGTTGACGGAGAGATCGTCGACCGGGCCCGCCGAGACGTTGTGGACGGTGCTGGGATGTCCGGCGAAACTCAGGTCGTACGCGAAGGGCATGATGTTGACGCCCGGCCCGGACAGCCGGCGCTGTCCGCCGACGAGCTTGAGGTCCCGTCGCAGCCGCTCGTAGCGGTAGCGCTGGTGCGGCAGGCCCGCCCGCAGTTCGGCGGAGATCCGCAGGGCCAGGTCGCGCACGCTGTCCGACGGGGAGACGGCGACGCGCAGGGGCAGGATGTTGCGGACCATGCAGGGCACGCGCAGGGCGACGGAGCCGAGCCGGCCCATCGTGGGCAGGCTGAGGACGATCTCCGGTGCGCCGGTCGCGCGGTGCAGTTGCGCGGCCGTCACGGCCAGCAGGATCTCCGACCAGGTGACCTTCAGCTCGCGGGCGACCGTGCGCAGGGCCTTCGTCCGGGCCGCGCCGAGATCGGCCGCCCGGCGGTGGAAGGTGCGGGCGGGCAGCGCGGTGCGGCCGGCCGGGGTGGCCACCGGTGGACGGTCCGCGAACCGGTCCGTCCAGTAGGCGCGGTCCTCGGCGAAGCGGGGCGAGTGCAGGTAGGCGCGTTCCTCGTCCCGTACGGCGGACAGGGTGCCGAAGCCGCTGTCGCCCGTCGGCTCGCCCTTCGCCAGGGCGGTGTAGACCTGGGCGACGCGGCGGGCGACGAGCGACAGGCCGAAGCCGTCGAGGGCGATGTGGTGCACCCGGTGGTACCAGAGGTGTTCCTCCGGTGCGACGCGCAGCAGGGCGTGGCCGAAGAGCGGACCGTGTGCGAGGTCGACGGGGCGGGCCATGTCCGTGTCGATCCAGGCCAGGGCGGTCGCGTACGGGTCGGGCGCGGCGGTGAGGTCGGCGGTGTGCAGCCGCCAGTTCCCGGCCGGGGTGTCCCGCTGCCGTGGGCGGCCGTCCGCGGCGACCGCGAAGGAGACGTTCAGGGCGGGGGTCTCGGCCACGACCTGGTGCAGGGCGGAGTCGAAGAGGGCCGGGTCCACCGGTCCGGCGATGCGCACGTACTCGGCCGTGTTGTACGCGGGGCTGTCGACGTCGAGTTGCTGGCCGGTCCAGATGGCCTCCTGGGCGGCGAGCAGCGCGTGGCCGCACGTCACGGCGTCGTCATGCGCCGGCACGGTCCGCTCCCTCCTGGCGTGCGGAGAGCAGGTGCCACCACTGGGCGAACGAGGTGCACTCGGCGAGTTCTACGAAGTTCACGTCGACGCCGGTCTCGCGCCAGCGTTCGATGAGGGTGACGATGCGCAGGGAGTCGAGGCCCGCGAGGAGGGGGCTCTCTTCGAGGTCGACGTCGTCGGGCCGCTGGTAGAGGAATTCCGCCAGGTCCGCGCGGAAACCCTCCAGGGTGAGGGGAGCAGGCATGTGGTCTCTCTCGTTGGCGCGTCGGGCTGTGCCGCGGTCAGTTGACCTTGCGGGCGGAGGCGCTCCAGAAGCGGTCGCGCAGTTCCCGGCGCAGGATCTTGCCGCTGGGGTTGCGCGGGACGCTGTCGATCAGTTCGTAGCGGGCCGGCAGCTTGAAGCCCGCGAGCCGCGGCACGAGGAAGGTGTGCAGGTCCCGGGGTGTGGGAGGCCGGTCGGGGACGGGGACGACGAAGGCGTGCACATACTCGCCCCACCGTTCGTCCGGGGCGCCGACGACGACGGCCTCGGCGACGCCCGGGTGGGCTTCCAGGGCGTTCTCGATCTCGGCGGGGTAGACGTTCTCGCCGGCGACGAGGACGGCGTCCTTGATGCGGTCCCGGATGACGACGTATCCGTCCTCGTCGAGGTATCCGGCGTCCCCGGTGTGGATCCAGCCGTCGACCAGGACCTCCGCGGTCTTCTCGGGCAGTCCCCAGTACTCGACCATGTGCGCGGGCGTGGCCAGACAGACCTCTCCGACCGCGCCCGGGGGCAGTTCGCGCCCCTCGCCGTCGATCACCTTGGCGCGCACGCCCGGGTAGGGCCGGCCGGCCGCCTGCAGGAGCGGACCGCCGGCTGCATGGGCGGCCGGTGGCAGGCACACCGCGGTGTTGCCGGTCTCGGTGAGGCCGTAGATCTGGGCGAACTCGCAGCCCACGACGGTGAGGCTCTCCTCCAGGAGTGCCTCGGAGATCGGGGAGCCGCCGTAGACGACCTTGCGCAGGGTGGTGAAGTCCCTTGCACCGACGCCGGGTTCACCGAGCATCATGCGGAGCATGGCGGGCACGACGCAGGCGGTGGTGATGCCGAGGTCCCGGATCAGGTCGACGGCCGCGCGGGCGTCGAAGGCGCGCATCGCGACGACGGTCGTCCCCGCGTTGAAGTTCTGGGTGGCCCACCACAGGCCGCCGACGTGGAACCCGGGGATGCCGATCAGCGCGATGTCGCCGGTACGCCAGTCGATCCAGTCCAGCCCCTCGCTCGCCAGGGCGTCCCGGATCGCGAAGAAACTGCGGTGGGCGAGGACGACGCCCTTGGGCAGTCCGGTGGTGCCGCTGGTGTAGAGCTGGGCGACCGGGGTGTCGGGCGTGATGTGCGGCGCGGGCTCGGTGTCCGGGCGAGTGTCCAGGTCGGTGTCCGGGTCGGTGTCCGGGTGGGATGCCTTCCACGCGGGGAAACCGTCGTCCAACGCGACGATCGTGTCGGGAGGCGCGCCCGGCATCCGCTCGACGGTCGGCCCGAACTCGGTCTCCAGGAAGAGCAGTCGGGCGCCCGAGTCCTGAAGGATGTGGCCGACCTCGGGCGGGGCGAGCCGCCAGTTGACGGGCACGAGGACGGTGCCGCTCTTGGCGCACCCGAACAGCACCTCGTAGTAGTGCTCCGACTCCTTGCCCAGGTAGGCGACGCGGTCGCCCGGTCCCAGGCCGGCGGCTCGGAGGGCGCGGGCGATGCGGTTGCTCTCGCCGTGCAGTCGCCCGTACGTCAGGGTGCGGCCCTCGCAGAGCACGGCGGGGGCGGCGGGCCGGTGCTCGGCGTGGAAGCCCGCTGTCCGAACGAGCGTGTGGAGCTGGGGGTGGTGGAGTCTGTCCATGGTCATGCAGCTCCCGTCCCGGGTCGGGGGACGTTGACGAACGCCAGGACCGCCTTGCCGTCGCACCGGCCCGTTTCGGCGTCCCAGTAGCGGTAGACGGTCTCCGCGTGCAGGAAAGGGGAACCGTCGGCCAGGGAGCGGCTGGTGACGGACCGGAATTCCATCTCCCCTGAAAAGGAGCGGGGGTCGACGGGTCGCCGGAAGTTCGCGGCGAAACGGGCGATGAGAATGTCGGGGAGCTGATGCTTCCAGAAATCGTCCAGTGTCCAGGACTCGAACCCCGCCAGCAGCCCCTCTTGCACGGACTTGGCGACGAGGTAATACATCATCTGGTTGTAGCAGATGTTCACCTCGACGGAATTCAGGTGCCCGGTGTCGTCGATGTAGCACGACTCGGGGATCGCGAACTCGCAGCGGGCGGACGCCTGTCCGGCGCCCTCGGAGACGACGACGGCCGACCGCAGGTATCTGCAGTGTTCCTTGTAGGGCGTGAGCACCCGCGCCAACAGGTGCTCGTCCGTGGGGTGCTCGGCGGCGAGGAGGGCGGTCATGCCGCCTCGATTCCGTCGTGCAGTCGGCGTTCGTCGTGCACGGTGACGCGGAAGGAGACGGTGGGCTCGGGGGTGGCCGTGTGCCGGGCGCGGTGGATGAGGCTGCGGTTGTCCCAGACCAGCAGATCGCCCTGCTCGAAACCCTGCAGGTGGACGTTGTCGTGCGCGAAGGTCTCGTCGAGCTGCCCGGTGGCCTCGAACAGGCGCTTGAGCACCTGCTCCTGCTCGTCGAGCGGTTTCCCGGCCCGGTCCTCGATGCCGACGGTGAATCCCTCACTGAGGTAGAGGACGGTCTCGCCGGTCATGGGGTGGGTGAAGGTGGTCGGCTGCGTGACGGCCGGGGTCTTCCGCTCTACCTCCTCGATGATCTCGGAGATCGGCCGGTAGACGTCCTGGGGCCGGATCTTGAAGTACTTGCGCACGGAGTGCCGGCAGTACGTGCCGTCGATCTCCTTCTTGAGTGCCTCGGACAGTCCTTCGTACGCCCGGCCCATGTCGATGAAGTACGTTCCCCGGTTCCCCTCCGGAATCACCTGGGGGTATATCAGGGTGATTCCGAAGGGGTCCGGCATGAACTGGTAATCG
The DNA here is from genome assembly GCF_026341275.1 of Streptomyces ortus. Lineage (NCBI taxonomy): Bacteria > Bacillati > Actinomycetota > Actinomycetes > Kitasatosporales > Streptomycetaceae > Streptomyces > Streptomyces ortus. Next base: position 7,905,038 of record NZ_JAIFZO010000002.1, on the reverse strand, counting down.
GCGTGCCAGAACTTGCCGGTCCTCGGTACGCCTATCTGCTGTCCGTTCTCCGGGACGTTGGAGGAGACGAATATCTCCGTGACCTCCGGGTGGTGGTACATGGGTTCGTAGTAGGTCTCCGGGCGGCCCAGTCGTTTGCCGAGTGCGAGGAAGTCCTGGGGAGAGAGGTGCTGTCCCTTCAGGACGGCGATCTTCTTCGTGTAGACGGCGTTCTTGAGGGCGTCGATGTCGGCGTCGGAGGCGTCGGTGTGGTCGAATCCCTCGACGACCACGCCGATCGCGTCGCCGGGCTGGTCCTGGATGTGCATGGGGTTGCCTTTCCGGGGAGATCGGCCGGGATGCCGGCCGACTGCGTGTGCAAGGTGCTCAGGACGTCGTGCTGTCCGTCGTCCGGTGGCGGGCGAACAGCGCGAGCGCGCCGCAGCCGATGCCCGCCGCCGTGACGAGGACGGCGGTACGGATGCCGTCGAGGAGGGCGGGGCCGGAGGCGTTCTGCCCGATGCCACCGGCGACCGCGACCAGCAGGGCGAGGCCCACGGCTCCGCCGACCTGCAAGGCGGTCGACGCCATGCCGGAGGCGACGCCCTGGTCCCCGGGGGCGACGCCGGCGGACGCGGTGATCCACAGGCCCGTCCAGGCGGCTCCCTGGCCGAGGCCCAGCAGGACGATCCCCGGCAGCAGCGCGGGATATGAGCCGTGCGAGGTCAGCGCCGGAGCCAGTGCCGCGGCTCCGGCAGCACCCAGCGCCATCCCGCCCGCCAGCGTGCGGCGGACGCCGAGGACGGACACGGCCCGCTCGCCTGCCCGCGTACCGACGGCGACCACGAGGGCGGGTACGAGGAAGGCGAGCCCGGTGGCGGCTGCGCCGTATCCCCGGACCGAGCGGAAGTACAGGGTCAGGAAGTACGGGACCGCACTGAAGGTGGCACCGAACAGGGCGGCGCTCCCCATGGCGGTGCGCAGACCGCGGTGGCCGAGCAGCCCGGCCGGTACGAGCGGATCGCGGGACCGGCGCTCCACCACGGCGAAGAGCGTCAGCAACCCGGCGCAGAGCACGGCACTCCCGAGGACCGTGGGCGTCGGCCGGCCCTCGGCGGGCGCCCGCACCAGCACGTACACCAGGAGGGTGATCCCGGCCGTCGCCGACAGCGCACCCGCCGCGTCGAAGTTCCGCGAGCGGTCCCGCGGTCCGTCGGCGGGGAAGAGCAGTCGGCCCGCCACCGCGAGCGCTCCCGCCACGGGCACGTTGACGAAGAACACCGACGGCCAGCCGAACGCCTCCACCAGCACTCCGCCGAGCAGGGATCCGAAGCACAGGCCACCGGCTCCGGCGGCGCCCCAGACCGCGAGAGCACGGTTGCGGTCGCGCCCTTCCGCGTACAGGGTGCCGATGACGGACAGCGTCGCCGGGAACAGCAGAGAACCCCCGATGCCCTGGACCGCCCGGACGGCGACCAGTACGCCGGGTGACTGCGCCAGGCCGCCCACCAGGGACGAGCCCGCGTAGAGCAGCGCCGCGACGACGAACATCCGGCGTCGGCCGAGCAGGTCCGCGGCCCGGCCGCCCAGCAGCAGGAAGCCTCCCGTGGCCACGACGTAGGCGCTCACCACCCACTGCAGGTCGTGGTCGGAGAAGCCCAGCCCGGCGCCGATGTCGGGCAGGGCGACGTACACGATGTTGTAGTCGAGCGAGATGACGAGCTGCCCCAGTGCCAGCACCGCAAGCGGCAGTCCGAGAGGGTTGCGGGGCAGGGGTCCCGTCGGCTCTGTCGCGGGCCTCGTCGGTCGCTTCCGGGGCCTCACTCGTCCCGCACGAGCCGGCGAACCTCGGTCACGAGGGCCCGCAGTGCCCGGCGTTCCGCGACGGTGGTCTCCGGATGCCAGAGGTCGATGAGCAGACAGGTCCGCGGTGCGGTGCCCTCGTTGCGCGCCTCGTGTTCGAAGGAGTAGTCGAAGAGCAGGCATTTCCCCTCCTCCCACGAGCGCGTTTCTCCCGCGACCGTGATGCCGCACCCGTCGGGGATGTCCACGGCGAGATGCAGGTTGATGCTGAAGTTCCACAGGTCGTTATGGGGTTCGATGACGGCGCCGGGCAACAGCGTGGAGAAATGGCATTCCAGGAGGGGGCACAGGATGCCCGTGTCCACGGCGAAGTCCTTCACCACCCGGTGAGCGGTGGGGACGACAGCGGCCGATTCCTCGACCAGGTCGCCTTCCCGGAACAGATAAAGCGCCTTCCAGTTCCGCTGCCGTGTCAGATAGTGCTCGTAGTCCGGGAACGCCTCGCGGCGGGCGGTCCACGCGGAGCCGAACTCCTTCTTGATCAGTTGGCTGTTGGCCTCCAGTTCGCGGACGAAGGGGGCCAGTTCCGCGTAGGCGTGGGGGTCGTGCCAGGGGGTGGGAGAGATTCCCGGCATGACCCACTTGGCCGCCCTCTGCAGTGGATGTCTTTCCTCCCTGCCGGACACGAGCATCTGCTCGACCCGGTCGATCGAATCCTTTCCGAACCCGTCTCTGATCGCGGCGAAGGCGTTCTCTATCTCTGGTGTCACACGGTTCTCCATGTCCCGCGTCCCGGCCCGCCGACGGCCTCTCGCGGTGGCCGGCTTTCCAGGTCTGCGCTTTCATCTCAGTAGTCGGCCGCCGACGCATGGGAGTTCCCGGGAATTCCGGGGAACTCCCATTGATTCGCACGGACTCACACGGACTCACACGGACTCACTGTGAATCACGGGCGATCTCAGCCGGCCGTGGTGGCGGGGAGGCGCGACTGCTCCGCCTGGGCGAGGAGTTCGACGAGAGTCGCGCGGGCCCGTGCCACCCGCGAGCGGATCGTCCCGACGGCGCAGCCGCTCAACGCGGCGGCCTCCTCGTACGCCAGCCCCGCGAGTTGGGTGAGGACGAACGCCTGGCGGCGCTCGGGCGCCAGCGCGTCCAGCAGGTCGAGCAGCGCCACCCCCTCCTCGAAGCCGGGCAGTCCGCTCGGCCGTGCCCGGTCCGCGCAGGTCGTCCAGTCGTCCGTGTCGGCCAGTCGCGGCCGTGCGGCGGCGTACCGCAGGCTGTCGACGACCGTGCGCCGGGCGATGGACAACAGCCAGGTGCGGGCCGAGGAGCGCCCCTCGAACCGGTGCAGGCTGCCCAGCGCCCGTAGGAAGGTGTCCTGCGCCAGGTCGTCGGCGAGCTGGCGGTCGGCGCCGACGTGGGTGAGGTAGCGGACGACGTCGGGGCGCAGGGCGCGCACGAACCGGTCGACGGCATAGGGGTCGCCGCCCCGGGCGGCCAACGCCCAGGCGGTGGCCGACTCGTCGCGCGCCGCCGACGTACCGGGTTCCGCCGACGTACCGGGTTCCGCCGACGTACCGGGTTCCGCCGTCGTACCGGGTTCCGCCGTCGTACCTGGTTCCGCCGTCGCTCGGTGTTCTGCGGTCATAGGGGTCATAGGGGCCATAGGGGTCACCTGTAGGTCCTTCTCGGGTTGCGGGGTCCCGCGCGTCGGCATGCCGATATGGCGACACAGCCACACAGCGACACATCTGCCTGCCGACGCGCGGCATCGCGCTCGGGCGCCGCGAGCGCCACGACCGGGCAGTTGACGGCTTGGGGGCTTGGGGGCTTGGGGGAAGCTGTTCAGGAAGCCGGCTGTCTCAGACGACAGCGGTTCCGATCGGCGGCCCCCGAGAAGTGAACGGGTCGGCGAGGGGCGCCCTGGGTGCCCGCCGAGCCCGCTCGCGCAGCAGCCCCCGGGCCGGCCGGTACGCCGGAACGGACAGGACCTCGGTCGGCAGGCGCAGCGGGGCGGCCAGCCGACCCGCGACGGTCCGCAGCAGACGGAACGCGGCCCGTTCGCCGTGGGCCAGCCACAGACCACTGAGCAGGGCGGCCGACACATGGGCGGCGAGCATGCCGAACGACGACGCACCACCCAAGTCGTGCGCCATGGCCGGGTGATCGAGGTGCGTCATGTGCGCCGCATGCGTCATGTGCGCCGCATGCGTCATGTGCGCCGCATGCGTCATGTGCGCCGCGTCCATGGGCATACCGTTTATGTCGCCGCCCATGGAGTGCCCTATGGAGCCCGTGTCGGCGCCCCCCGGCACCGGCCAGGCCCCCGCCCCCGTCTCCCACCGGGTCCCCGACCGGCCCCAGGAGAAGACCGAGTGGAGAGCGGTCTGGGCGAGGACGGTCGCGATCACCACCAACCAGAGCCCGCGTTCGCGGCCCGCCAGGAACCAGCCGACGGCGCACGTGTCGGCGAACCCGGCGGCCACCGTCCACCGGGGCACGGCGGCACCGGACATCAGCGTGTGCCCGAGCGCGGCGAGCAGCACGCAGACGGCGGCGAACACCGCGGCCCGGATCGTGCGCGCGCCCCACCCGGTGGTCATGACGGCCTCATCCGGCGGTCACGTCCCTCCCTGGCCGGGCCGGTCCACGACCGCGACGCTCCGTACGGCCCCGCCGCGCTCGAAGTGCAGGGTGAACGTCACGAGGTCGCCGATCTCCCAGTCAGGGTTCGCGGGCACGATCACGTCGAGGCTGTCCGGGGACATGGCGATGCTGTCGCCGGCCGCCACCGGGACCGAGGTCACCGTCCGCGCGGAGGCCGAACGGGCGCCGGTCATGCGATGGCGGCTGAGGCGGGTGGCACCGTCGGTCCCGGCGGCCGTCACTTTGAGCAGCCGGTCCGCCGAGCCACCCGTGTTGGTGATCCGGAAGAAGGCCGCCGTCTCCGGGGTGTCGCCGGTGGGCAGGAACAGGCGTCCGCCGGTGACCGTGATCCGGGCCGGGCCGCCCGCGTTGCCGAGGACGGTCCAGATACTCAGACCGCCGAGGGCGAGGACGGACACGGCGACGGGCGCGAGGGCGGCGAGCAGGGTGTCGGTGAGCCGACGGCGCGTCGGCCGCCAGGGGGACTGCCGTTCGGTCATCGGGTACGCCTCCGGGCCGCGGGCGAGGGCTGCCAGGCGCGCAGGCGCAGGCTGTTGGCGACGACCAGCACCGAGCTGGCCGACATGGCCGCCGCGGCGAGCATCGGATTCAGCAGGCCGACCATGGCGAGCGGCACGGTGACGGCGTTGTAGCCGAAGGCCCAGACGAGGTTGACGCGGATGGTGCCCAGCGTGCGCCGGGCGAGCAGGATCGCGTCCGCGAGGGCCTCGACGCCGCCGCGCACCAGGGTGACGTCGGCGGCCCCGATGGCCACGTCGGTGCCGCTGCCCATGGCGATGCCCAGGTCGGCACCGGCCAGCGCGGCGGCGTCGTTCACCCCGTCGCCGACGACCGCGACCCGGTAGCCCTCCTTCCGCAGGTCCTGTACGAGATCGGCCTTGTCCTCGGGCGTGCGGCGGGCGTGCACCTCGTCGATGCGCAGGGCGGCGGCGACGGCCGCGGCGGGCGCCTGCCGGTCGCCGGTCGCGAGCACGGGGCGCACTCCGAGGTGGCGCAGCCGCTCGACGGCCCGGTAGCTCCCGGGCCGTACGACGTCGCCGAGCGCGATCAGGGCTTCGACCGTGCCGTCGACCCGGACCACGACGGGCGTGTGGGCGGCGGCTTCGGCCGCCGCCAGGGCGTCCGCGAGCGCGGCGGGCAGTGCGTCGTCCGGGGCGAGGACTTCGACGAGCCGCCCCTCGACCCGGCCGCGCACGCCCCGCCCCGGCAGGGCGCTGAACTCGCTCACCCCAGGGAGTCCAGGCACCGCAGACACTCCAGCCGGCCCAGGCACTCCGGACTGGTCGACATCGATCGCCCGCGGAACTCCCGGCCGCCGTCGACCGGCGGCCGGCTCCCGCCGCGCGTACGCGGCGACGGCCCGGCCGAGCGGATGTTCCGAGCCCTGCTCCACGGCCCCCGCCAGCCGCAGCACCGCGTCCCTGCCGAGTCCGTCCGGCACGGCGGTGACCGCGGTGACGCTCATACGGCCGGAGGTCAGCGTGCCCGTCTTGTCCAGGACGACGACGTCGACGTGCCGCAGCCCCTCCAGGGCCTGCGGGCCGGTGACGAGGACGCCGAGCTGGGCGCCCCGGCCGGTCGCGGCCATCAGCGCGGTCGGCGTGGCGAGGCCCAGCGCACAGGGGCAGGCCACGACCAGGACGGCCACGCACGCGGTGACGGCGGCCTGCGCGTCGGCCCCGGCGCCCAGCCAGAACCCCAGGGTGGTCACGGCCAGCGCCAGCACGACGGGTACGAACACACCGGCCACCGTGTCGGCGAGCCGCTGGGCGCGCGCCTTGCCGGTCTGCGCCTCGGTGACCAGCCGGGTGATACGGGCGAGCTGGGTGTCCGCGCCGACGGCCGTGGCCCGTACGAGCAGCAGCCCGCCGGAGTTGACGGCCCCGCCGACCACGGCCGAACCCGGCCCGACCTCGATCGGCTCGGCCTCGCCGGTGACCAGGGACAGATCCACCGCGGAGCTGCCCTCCGTCACCTTCCCGTCGGTGGCGAACCGCTCCCCCGGCCGCACCACGAAGACCTGGCCGGTCCGCAGCCGCGCGATGGGGACGAGCCGTTCGGTGCCGTCGACGCGGACCGCCACCTCCTTGGCGGCGAGGCCTGCCAGCGATCGCAGCGCCGCCCCGGTCCCGCGCCGGGCCCTCGCCTCCAGGAAGCGGCCCGCCAGGACGAACAGCGGTACGGCGACCGCCGCTTCGAGGTAGACGTGCGGGACGCCGTCCGCGACGGAGGGTACGAGCGTGAACGGCATCCGCATCCCGGGATCGCCGGCCCCGCCGAGGAAGAGCGCGTACGCAGACCAGGAGAAGGAGGCCAGCACGCCCAGCGACACCAGGGTGTCCATCGTCGCGGCGGAGTGCCGCAGCCCTCGTACCGCGCGGGTGTGGAACGGCCAGGAGCTCCACACGGCGACGGGCGCGGTGAGGGCGAAGCACAGCCACTGCCAGTTGCGGAACTGCAGGGCGGGCGCCATCGACAGGACGAGTACGGGCAGGGAGAGCAGGGCCGTGACGATCAGCCGGTCGCGCGCGGACCTCGCCTCCCCGGCACCGTCGTCGTCCGTACCGTCGCCGCCCGTGCCTCCGTCGCCCGTCGTTTCCGGCTGTTCGCTCCTGGGCGGTTCCGGCAGGGCGGCGGTGAATCCGGCCTTCTCCACGGTCGCGACGAGTTCGCCGGGGCCGATGCCCGCCGGATGGGTCACCCGGGCCCTTCCGGTGGCCAGGTTGACGGTCGCCGTGACCCCTTCCAGTCTGCCCAGCTTCTTCTCCACCCGGTTCACGCAGGCCGCGCAGGTCATCCCGCCGACGGTCAGATCGGTGGTGACCAGGGTGGTCACCGGTTCCGCGCCCATCAGCGGTCTCCCTCGTGCGTGTCGCCCATATCGCCCATGCCGCCGCCGTCCCCCGTATCGCCGCTGTCCCCCATGTCGTCGGCCCCTCCGTTGCCGGGGCCCGTACCGGTACCGGCCGTACCGGTCGAGCCGTGCATCGCGGGTGCGACCGGGCCCACGGACGCTCCGGCGGCCCAGGAGACCGTGAAGAGGAGGGCCAGCAGCAGGAAGAAGCCGCAGAGGGCCGGCGGGGGTACCGCTCTTCTCAGCAGCGGGGCCACACCGGTGGCGGGGGTCTGCCGGGGCTCGTCCATCAACCGCGTCTCCAGGTCACGTCGTACGGCGTCGCCGGGAGCGCGCCGAACCGCCTCAGTAGTCGGGTCGGCCGCGAGTCGGGTTCCTCGGTGCGTCTGTGGCCCGCGTCACACGAGTGGCGGTGTCGGGGGCGTGGCTCCGCGGGCGGTGAGGCGGAGGTCACCGAGGCCGCGAGGGCAAGGTCACAGGCTTCGCCTCTGCTGTGACTCGAGGAATCTGTCCTAGCATCCGAGCATGACGGTCCTGCCCAACGACGGGCTCTCGCTGGCCGCCGGGTTTCCTTCCGCGACACATGAACAGTGGCGACGCCTCGTGGCGGGCGTGCTGAACAAGTCGGGCAAGGAGGTCTCGGACGAGACGGCGGAGGCAGCCCTGTCCACCGCGCTGGAGGACGGGCTCGCCACCCGGCCTCTGTACACGGCGCACGACGAGGCCCCTGATCCCGGGTTCCCCGGCTTCGCGCCCTTCGTACGAGGGGGCAGGCCCGACGGGAACACCGTCGGCGGCTGGGGCGTACGCCAGCGGCACACGACCGCCGACGGTGCCGCGGTCCTCGCGGACCTGGAGAACGGCGTCAGCTCGCTCTGGCTGGTCGTCGGCGAGGGCGGTTTCCCCGTCGCCTCGCTCGCGCAAGCCCTCGAAGGCGTCCTCCTCGACCTGGCGCCCGTCGTCCTCGACGCCGGACGTGACACCGAGCCGGCCGCGCGGGAACTGCTGCGGCTGTACGAGGAGCGGGGCGTCGCCAAGGACGCGGCACGCGGCAGTCTCGGCGCGGACCCGCTGGGTTACGAGGCGCGCAGCGGGCAGGCGTTGGACTTCGCACCGGCCGCCGCCCTCGCGCGGCGGTGCGCCGAGGAGTATCCGGGGCTCCGGGCGCTGACCGTGGACGCGCTGCCGTACCACGAGGCGGGCGGTTCGGCCGCGCAGGAACTGGGCGCTTCCCTGGCGACCGGTGTCGCCTACCTGCGGGAACTGACCGAGGCGGCACTCTCGACCGAACAGGCCTGCGAACAGCTGGAGTTCCGGTACGCGGCCACCGCGGACCAGTTCCTCACCATCGCCAAGCTGCGCGCCGCGCGCCGGCTGTGGGCGCGGGTCACCGAGGTGTGCGGGGCGCCGCGCGCGGGAGCGCAGAAGCAGCACGCGGTGACCTCACCGGTGATGATGTCGCGCCGCGATCCGTGGGTGAACATGCTGCGTACGACCATCGCCACGCTCGCCGCCGGAGTGGGCGGCGCCGACGCGGTGACCGTGCTCCCCTTCGACCACGCCCTCGGGCTGCCGGACGCCTTCGCCCGTCGTATCGCCCGCAACACCTCGACGATCCTGGTCGAGGAGTCGCATCTGGCCCGGGTGATCGACCCTGCGGGCGGCTCCTGGTACGTGGAGCGGCTCACCGACGAACTCGCCCACGCGGGCTGGGAGTTCTTCCAGCGGATCGAGGGGCTCGGCGGTCAGGCGGCGGCCCTGCGTTCGGGCCGTCTCGGCGAGGATCTGGCGAAGACCTGGGAGGCGCGCGGCGCGAAGCTCGCGAAGCGCCGCGAACCCATCACCGGGGTCAGCGAGTTCCCGAACCTCGGCGAGCGCGTTCCGATGCGTGAGCCCGCGCCCGAGCCACCGTCCGGCGGGCTCCCGAAGGTGCGCCGCGACGAGGCGTTCGAGGTGCTGCGGGCCCGCTCCGACGCGCATCTCGCCGCCACCGGGGCGCGGCCGCGCGTCTACCTGGCATCCATCGGCCCGGCCGCCGCGCACACCGCACGGACCTCCTTCGTCTCGAACCTCCTCCAGGCCGGCGGCATCGAGCCCGTCACCGAGGGCGCCTTCGAGGACAGCGGGGCCACCGAGGCGTGTCTGTGCTCCAGCGACGCGCTCTACGAGGAGCAGGCCGCGAGCACGGCTCAGGCACTCAGGGCCGCGGGGGCCCGTCACGTGTTCCTGGCCGGCCGCCCCGGGCAGTACCCGGATGTCGACGCGTACGTCTTCGCGGGCTGCGACGCCGTCGCCGTGCTCTCCGCCACCCTCGACCGTATGGGAGTGTCCTGATGGGAATCCCCGACTTCTCCGGGATCCAGCTCGGGACCCCGACCGCCGGTTCCGACCCGCACACCGGCGCCGACGAATGGCGTGCGGCCGTCAAGCAGGCGACCGGCAACGACGAGGCGTTCTGGGAGACCCCGGAGGGCATCGCGGTCAAGCCGCTGTACACCGGGCACGACCTGGAGGGCCTCGACTTCCTGGAGACGTACCCGGGCGTCGCGCCGTACCTGCGCGGCCCGTACCCCACGATGTACGTCAACCAGCCCTGGACGATCCGCCAGTACGCGGGCTTCTCGACGGCCGAGGAGTCCAACGCCTTCTACCGGCGCAACCTGGCCGCGGGCCAGAAGGGTCTGTCGGTCGCCTTCGACCTGCCGACCCATCGCGGCTACGACAGCGACCACCCGCGGGTGACGGGTGACGTCGGCATGGCGGGCGTGGCCATCGACTCCATCCTCGACATGCGCCAGCTGTTCGACGGCATCCCGCTCGACCGGATGTCCGTGTCGATGACGATGAACGGCGCCGTGCTGCCGGTCCTCGCGCTGTACATCGTGGCGGCGGAGGAGCAGGGCGTACCGCCGGAGAAGCTGGCCGGGACCATCCAGAACGACATCCTCAAGGAGTTCATGGTCCGCAACACCTACATCTATCCGCCGAAGCCGTCGATGCGGATCATCTCCGACATCTTCGCGTACACCTCGCAGCGGATGCCGCGCTACAACTCGATCTCCATCTCCGGCTACCACATCCAGGAGGCGGGCGCGACGGCCGACCTGGAGCTGGCCTACACCCTCGCGGACGGTGTCGAGTACATCCGGGCGGGCCGTGAGGTGGGCCTCGACGTGGACGCGTTCGCGCCGCGGCTGTCGTTCTTCTGGGCGATCGGCATGAACTTCTTCATGGAGGTCGCCAAGCTGCGGGCGGCGCGCCTGCTGTGGGCGAAGCTGGTGCGGCAGTTCGACCCGCAGAATCCCAAGTCCCTGTCCCTGCGCACCCATTCGCAGACCTCGGGCTGGTCGCTGACCGCGCAGGACGTGTTCAACAACGTGACGCGTACGTGTGTGGAGGCGATGGCGGCGACGCAGGGCCACACCCAGTCGCTGCACACCAACGCCCTCGACGAGGCGCTCGCGCTGCCCACCGACTTCTCGGCGCGCATCGCCCGCAACACTCAGCTGCTGATCCAGCAGGAGTCGGGCACGACCAGGGTCATCGACCCGTGGGGCGGCAGCGCGTACGTCGAGAAGCTGACGTACGACCTCGCGCGGCGGGCCTGGCAGCACATCGAGGAGGTCGAGGCGGCGGGCGGGATGGCCAAGGCCATCGACGCGGGCATCCCGAAGCTGCGTATCGAGGAGGCGGCGGCCCGCACCCAGGCCCGGATCGACTCGGGCCGCCAGCCGGTGATCGGCGTCAACAAGTACCGCGTGGAGACCGACGAGCAGATCGACGTCCTCACGGTCGACAACTCCTCCGTGCGCGCCCGGCAGATCGAGAAGCTGCGGCGGCTGCGGGCCGAGCGCGACGAGGGCGCGTGCCGGGACGCGCTCGACGCGCTGACCCGGGCGGCCGGCGGCGAGGGCAACCTGCTGGAGCTGGCGGTGCGCGCGGCCCGCGCCAAGGCCACCGTCGGGGAGATCTCGGACGCGCTGGAGAAGGTGTACGGGCGGCACGCGGGCCAGATCCGTACGATCGCCGGTGTGTACCGCAACGAAGCAGGCGAGTCCCCGTCCGTGGACCGCACCCGTGCGCTCGTGGACTCCTTCGAGGAGGCCGAGGGCCGCCGGCCGCGCATCCTGGTGGCCAAGATGGGCCAGGACGGGCACGACCGCGGCCAGAAGGTGATCGCGACCGCCTTCGCGGACCTCGGTTTCGACGTCGACGTGGGCCCGCTGTTCCAGACCCCGGGCGAGGTGGCCCGGCAGGCGGTGGAGGCGGACGTGCACGTCGTGGGCGTCTCGTCGCTGGCCGCCGGGCACCTCACGCTCGTCCCGGCGCTGCGGGAGGAGCTGGCGGCGGAGGGCCGCGAGGACATCATGGTGGTCGTCGGCGGGGTGATCCCGCCGCAGGACGTGCCGACGCTGCTGGAGATGGGCGCGGCGGCCGTGTTCCCGCCCGGGACGGTGATCCCGGACGCGGCGTACGACCTCGTCCAGCGGCTCTCGACCGGCCTCGGGCACGACCTGTGATCGGACTCGACACCTACGTCAAGGGCGTACTCGACGGGAAGCGGGCGCTGATCGCGCGCGCCATCACGCTCGTCGAGTCCACCAGGCCCCAGCACCGCGCGCTGGCACAGGAGTTGCTGACCGAGCTGCTTCCGTACAGCGGGCGGGCCCGGCGGATCGGCGTCAGCGGGGTGCCGGGGGTCGGTAAGTCGACGTTCATCGACGCGTTCGGCACGATGCTGACGGGGCTCGGGCACCGGGTGGCGGTGCTGGCGGTGGACCCGTCGTCCAGCCGTACGGGCGGTTCGATCCTGGGCGACAAGACGCGGATGGAGCGGCTGGCCGTCGACCCGGCGGCCTTCATCCGCCCCTCCCCCACCGCCGGCACCCTCGGCGGGGTGGCGAAGGCGACGCGCGAGTCGATCGTCGTCATGGAGGCCGCGGGCCACGACGTGGTGCTGGTGGAGACGGTCGGCGTCGGCCAGTCGGAGACCGCGGTCGCGAACATGGTCGACTCCTTCCTGCTGCTGACCCTGGCCCGCACCGGGGACCAGCTCCAGGGCATCAAGAAGGGCGTCCTGGAACTCGCGGACGTGATCGCCGTCAACAAGGCGGACGGGCCGCACGAACGCGACGCCAAGGCCGCCGCGCGGGAACTGGCGGGCGCCCTGCGGCTGATGCACGGCAAGGACGCGGCCTGGACGCCGCCCGTACTGAGCTGCAGCGCCCGCGAAGCGGCCGGCCTGGACACCGTCTGGGAACGCCTCGAACAGCACCGCACACTGCTCGACTCGACGGGCCGGCTCGCCGCCAAGCGCCGGGATCAGCAGGTCGACTGGACCTGGACCATGGTCCGTGACGAACTGCTGGGCCGTCTGCACGCCGATCCGGCCGTACGCGCGCTCACGCCCGGCCTGGAGGAGCAGGTGCGGGGCGGTGAGCTGACGGCCACGCTCGCCGCCGAGCGGATCCTGCGCGCGTTCAACGACCCGGGGGCGGGCGACGGCGAGGGCTGACGGTCAGCGGGTCACGGCGTGCTGTCCCGTACGTCGAGGTGGGCCCACGGGTCGTCGACCCGCTGCGCCCCGGCGGCCTCCTCCTGGGCGGCTGCCTCGGCGGCGGCCTCGGCGGCGCGCTTCTTGAACGCCACGGTTCTGCGGGCCTTGGCGATGACCTCGTCGTGGTCCCAGCCGAAGGTCGCCGCGTCGAGCCGGGCGTTGAAGGCGGTCAGCAGCTCGGGCCTGATCTCCGCGAGCGCGGTGCGCAGCTCGGCGAGCGTCTGCGGGCCCTGGGCGAACTCGAACTCGTACGGGTCCGAGGATGCCTCTGAGCTCGGCTCGTGCGGTAGCGCGGACATGTGTGTGACCTCCGGTCGTGATGTCTTCACGGTACGCGGTCGAGGTGGCTTCCGTGCAAGCAGGACCGCTCTCCGACGGGGGTATGCCAGGACCGTTTGCCACCGTTACGTGCCCGCAAACGGCCTGGCCACGGGTCGGTGACGAGCGCATCACGATGGCGTCCTCGGGCGTAGCCGGTCGCCCGGGCCTTCGTTGAACGTGCCATGACGATGGGTGACGGGGGCGGTCCCCCGGTTTTCTTCGCACGAGCACCGGCCACCTCCTGGCCGGACGACGGGAGCGACTGCCGTTGGTGCAGCATCCTCCTCGGCCCCGCCTCCTCCGCCGCCGGATCCACGCCGGGGGAGCACGGCCGTGTCCCGTTCACCGGGTGGCGCCCCGACGGCTTGCGGGGCCGGTCGGAGCGGGTGCGGCCGGTGATGCCGCGGCTCGCCGCGCGGGCCGTGTCGGCCGTGGCGGCAGTGGTGTCCGTGCTGGCTCTGGTCGCGTGGGGTCGCGCAGGCGCGTGACACCGGCGCCGCGCGCCATGTGTCCGCCCCGTGCCACCTCCCCGTGCCACCGCGCCGCGCGAAGTGCCACGAAATGCCCTGCCGCGGCACGGCGACGAACTCCGCCCTTCCTGCGAGGGTGACAGAGGCCGCCGCCCTGGTCGGCGATGGCGGCGGCCCCCGGCGGGCGCGCGGCCGAGGCGGTGACGGGTCGGCCGGACAGACCGCTACGGCGTCAGGGCGCGAGCAGCAGGCTGTCGCCGCGCTCCTTGGCAGCTGCGTGACGGCGGGCCACGTCCTGCCAGTTGACGACGGCCCACATGGCGTCGATGAAGTCGACCTTCTGGTTCTTGTACTGGAGATAGAAGGCGTGCTCCCAGGCGTCGAAGACCAGGATCGGCGTCGAGCCCTGCCCGACGTTGCCCTGGTGGTCGTAGACCTGCTCGACGATCAGCCGGCCGCTGAGCGGCTCGTAGGCGAGGACGCCCCAGCCGGAACCCTGCGTGGTCGCGGACGCCTTGGTGAGCTGCGCCTTGAACGCGGCGAAGGAGCCGAAGGACTCGGTGATCGCGTCCGCCAGCCCACCCACACCGTCCGCGGCCAGGGGCTCGCCGCCGCCGTCGCCGGTCATGTTGTGCCAGTAGATGGAGTGCAGGATGTGGCCGGAGAGGTGGAAGGCGAGGTTCTTCTCCAGGCCGTTGATCGAGCCCCACGACTCCTTGTCGCGGGCCTCCGCGAGCTGCTCCAGGGTGTCGTTCGCGCCCTTCACGTACGCCGCGTGGTGCTTGTCGTGGTGCAGTTCGACGATCTGCGGGTTGATGACCGGTTCGAGCGCCGCGTAGTCGTACGGAAGCTCCGGGAGCGTGTAAACAGCCATGTCCAACATCCTTCGGCCTGGTCGGTACTGCTATTGCAACTCATGTGCAGTTGCACGCTAGCAGCAGAAGATCCGGGATGCGGCCGGTCAACGCGGCGAGGCCCGGAGGGGTTTCCCCTCCGGGCCTCGCCGCACGCTCGGGTCCGGGCTCAGTCCTCGCCCTCCAGGTCCCCCTCCGTCTCCAGGTACACCTGGCGCAGCGCCGCCAGCACCGCCGGGTCCGGCTTCTCCCACATCCCGCGGGACTCCGCTTCGAGCAGCCGCTCGGCGATGCCGTGCAGGGCCCACGGGTTGGCCTGCTGCAGGAACTCGCGGTTGGCCGGGTCCAGCACGTACGTCTCGGTGAGCTTGTCGTACATCCAGTCGGCGATCACGCCCGTGGTGGCGTCGTAACCGAAGAGGTAGTCGACGGTGGCGGCGAGTTCGAAGGCGCCCTTGTAGCCGTGGCGGCGCATCGCCTCGATCCACTTGGGGTTCACGACCCGGGCGCGGAAGACGCGGGAGGTCTCCTCGACGAGCGTGCGGGTGCGGACCGTCTCGGGCCGGGTGGAGTCGCCGATGTACGCCTCGGGGGCGGTGCCGCGCAGCGCCCGGACGGTGGCGACCATGCCGCCGTGGTACTGGAAGTAGTCGTCCGAGTCCGCGATGTCGTGCTCACGGGTGTCGGTGTTCTTGGCGGCGACCGCGATGCGCTTGTACGCGGTCTCCATCTCGTCCCGGGCGGGCCGGCCGTCAAGTTCCCGGCCGTAGGCGTAGCCGCCCCACACCGTGTAGACCTCGGCGAGGTCGGCGTCGGTGCGCCAGTCCCGGGAGTCGATGAGCTGGAGCAGACCGGCGCCGTACGTACCGGGACGGGAGCCGAAGATCCGGGTGGTGGCGCGCCGTTCGTCGCCGTGTTCCGCGAGGTCCGCCTGGGTGTGGGCGCGGACGAAGTTCGCCTCGGCCGGTTCGTCGAGGGAGGCGGCCAGGCGTACGGCGTCGTCGAGCAGGCCGATCGTGTGCGGGAACGCGTCGCGGAAGAAGCCCGAGATGCGCAGCGTCACGTCGACACGGGGGCGGCCCAACTCCTCGTACGGGATGGGCTCCAGGCCGGTCACCCGGCGGGAGGCGTCGTCCCAGACGGGGCGGACGCCGAGCAGGGCGAGGGCTTCGGCCACGTCGTCGCCGGCCGTGCGCATCGCGCTGGTGCCCCACAGGGAGAGGCCGACGGAGGTGGGCCAGTCGCCGTTGTCGGTGCGGTAGCGCTCCAGGAGGGAGTCGGCGAGGGCCTGGCCGGTCTCCCAGGCGAGCCGGGAGGGGACGGCCTTGGGGTCGACCGAATAGAAGTTCCGGCCGGTCGGCAGGACGTTGACCAGGCCGCGCAGGGGCGATCCGGAGGGGCCCGCGGGGACGAAACCGCCGTTCAGGGCGTGCACGGTGTGGTCGAGTTCGGCGGTGGTCGCGGCGAGGCGCGGGACGACCTCGCGGGCGGCGAACTCCAGGATGGCGGCGACCTGTTCGCCCTGGTCGGCGGGGACGGCGGCCGGGTCCCAGCCGGCGTCGTCCATCGCCTGGACCAGCGCACGGGCCTTGGCCTCCGCCTCGTCGGCGGTGGTACGGGTCGCGGCCGACTCGTCCAGGCCGAGGGCCTCGCGCAGGCCGAGCAGGGCGGCGCTGCCACCCCAGATCTGGCGGGCGCGCAGGATGGCGAGGACGAGGTTGACGCGGTCCGCGCCCTTCGGCGGGTTGCCCAGGACGTGCAGGCCGTCGCGGATCTGGGCGTCCTTGATCTCGCACAGCCAGCCGTCGACGTGCAGCAGGAAGTCGTCGAAGCCGTCGTCCTCGGGGCGGTCCTCAAGTCCCAGGTCGTGGTCGAGCTTCGCGGCCTGGATGAGGGTCCAGATCTGGGCGCGGATCGCGGGCAGCTTCGCCGGGTCCATGGCTGCGATCTGGGCGTGTTCGTCGAGCAGTTGCTCCAGGCGCGCGATGTCCCCGTAGGAGTCCGCGCGGGCCATCGGCGGGACCAGGTGGTCGACGAGGGTGGCGTGGACGCGGCGCTTGGCCTGGGTGCCCTCGCCCGGGTCGTTGACCAGGAACGGGTACACGAGGGGGAGGTCCCCGAGGGCGGCGTCCGGACCGCAGGCGGCGGACAGGCCGGCGTTCTTGCCGGGCAGCCACTCCAGGTTGCCGTGCTTGCCGAGGTGGATCATCGCGTCGGCCCCGAAACCGCCGTCCGCGTGCGCGGCGGCGATCCAGCGGTAGGCGGCGAGATAGTGGTGCGAGGGCGGCAGATCCGGGTCGTGGTAGATCGCGATCGGGTTCTCGCCGAAGCCGCGCGGCGGCTGGATGAGGACCAGCAGGTTCCCGCGGCGCAGCGCCGCGAGCACGATGTCGCCCTCCGGGTTGCTGCTGCGGTCGACGAACATCTCGCCGGGCGGCGGGCCCCAGTGCCGCTCGACGGCGGTGCGCAGCACCTCGGGCAGGGTCGCGTACCAGCGCTTGTAGTCGGCCGCCGGGATACGGACCGGGTTGCGGGCCAGTTGTTCCTCGGTGAGCCAGTCCTGGTCGTGGCCGCCCGCCTCGATCAGCGCGCGGATCAGTTCGTCGCCGTCGCCGGAGACCAGTCCCGGGATGTCCTCCTCGGGCCCGAAGTCGTAGCCCTCGCCGATGAGTCGGCGCAGGATCGCGACGGCGCTCGCGGGGGTGTCGAGGCCGACGGCGTTCCCGATCCGGGAGTGCTTGGTCGGGTACGCGGAGAGCACCAGGGCCAGCCGCTTCTCGGCGGCCGGGATGTGCCCGAGGCGGGCGTGGCGGACGGCGATCCCGGCCACCCTGGCGGCCCGCTCGGGGTCGGCGACGTACGCGGGAAGGCCGTCCTCGTCGATCTCCTTGAAGGAGAACGGCACGGTGATCAGGCGTCCGTCGAACTCCGGGACCGCGATCTGGCTCGCCGCGTCCAGCGGTGAGACGCCCTCGTCGCTCTCCTCCCAGGCGGTCCGCGAGCCGGTCAGGCACAGGGCCTGCAGGATCGGGATGTCCAGGCCGGTGAGGGCGCCCGCGTCCCAGGACTCGTCGTCGCCGCCCGCGGAGGCCTCGGCGGGCTTGGTACCGCCGGCCGCGAGGACGGTCGTGACGATCGCGTCGGCCGCCCGCAGCTCCTCGATCAGCTCCGGCTCGGGGGCGCGCAGGGAGGCCACGTACAGGGGCAGCGCGCGCCCGCCGGCGTCCTCGACGGCGTCGCACAGGGCGCCGACGAACGCCGTGTTGCCGCTCATGTGGTGGGCCCGGTAGTAGAGCACGGCGACGGTCGGGGCGCCGGGGACCTCACGGGCGGTGCGCTCCAGCGGGCCCCAGGTCGGGGCGGGCGCGGGCGGGTCGAAGCCGTGGCCGGTCAGCAGGACCGTGTCCGAGAGGAAGCGCGCGAGCTGGTCGAGGTTGTCCGGGCCGCCGTGGGCGAGGTAGGCGTGGGCCTCGGCGGCGATGCCGATGGGCACGGTGGAGGCGGCCATCAGCTGGGCGTCGGGGGCCTGTTCGCCGGTGAGGACGACCACCGGGCGGCCGTCGGCGAGCAGCAGGTCGAGGCCTTCCTCCCAGGCGCGCAGCCCGCCGAGGAGACGTACGACGACCAGGTCGGCGCCGTCCAGGAGGGCGGGGAGGGCGTCGATGTCGAGGCGGGCCGGGTTGGCGAACCGGTAGGGCACCGGACCATCGGCCGCGCGAGCGCTGAGCAGGTCGGTGTCGGACGTCGACAGCAGGAGGATCATGTGGCGTCGGGCCTTCCTCGGGGTCCGCGCCCCGGGCGGTGGTGGAATGGGTCCCCCGTGCGCACGCGCGAACTCGTGAGCTGGGGAAAGGGAGTTCCTGACTCACCCGGACGTCTCCGTCCGGGCTCACAGTGGCGGGACCGCGCCGGCTTCGCACCGGCTTCCTCCCCTGTCGCCGTGGTGGCGTGGCGGACCGGATGATCCGCCGAAAGGAATAGTAAGGGTCGGGGAAAAAGGGCGGGGCATACAGCCCGCGGGAACGTGGGTATGCTCGCCGCCATGTCCTCGGCTGCCCTCCGTCCATCGTCCCAGGCCACAGCGGTCTCACGGGACCGCGGTGACGCCTGCCCGGGGACCCTGCGGCTGCACGCGGCGGACGACGGGGCGCTGGCCCGGGTCAGGATCCCCGGCGGTGTGCTGACCGTCCGCCAGGCCGAGGTGCTCGCCGACGCGGCACAGCGTCTGGGCGACGGTGACATGCATCTCACCTCGCGCGGCAACGTCCAGCTGCGCGGACTGGCGGACGGGTGCGGGACCGAACTGGCCGGGCTGCTGACCGGTGCCGGGCTGCTGCCCTCGCGCGGACACGAGCGGGTGCGCAACATCGTCGCCTCCCCGCTGTCCGGTCTCGACGGACGGGGTCTGTGGGACGTACGGCCCTGGCTGTCGGCCCTCGACGCCGCGCTGTGCGCGAGCGAGGCGGCGCGGGCCCTGTCGGGTCGTTTCCTGTTCGCGCTGGACGACGGGCGCGGGGACATGTCCGGCCTCGAAGCCGACGTGACGGTACGCGCGGCGGCGGACGGCGGCGCCCGGCTCGCGCTCGGCCCGGCGGGCCGGGCACTCCATGTGTCCGCCGAGGACGCGCCCCGCGCCGCGCTGGTGGCCGCGGAGGCGTTCCTGGCGGAAGCGCTTCTGGAGGCCGAGCGGGCGAGTGGGACACGTGCCTGGCGGGTGGCCGAGCTGGCGCTCGCGGACGACGAGTTGACCGCGGCGGCCGGTCGTCGTCTGACGGCGGAGGGCATCGCGCACGAGTGGCGGGCGCGGGAGACCGGCCGCGCGGACGGGCCGCCGCCGGGAGCGGTCGGGGACGCCCTGTCCGTGCACGTTCCGCTGGGCCGCCTCACGGCGTCGCAGTGGCGGGAGTTGACGCGGGCCGCCACCGGCGAGCTGCGGCTGACCCCGTGGCGCGGTGTGGTTCTTCCCACTCCGGGGACGTCCGCCGCGCGGCGCACCGAGGCGCTGGCCCGCCTCGACGCCGTCGGCCTCGTCACCGACGCGGACTCGCCCTGGCTGCGCGTCGGCGCCTGTATCGGCCGGCCGGGCTGCGCCAAGTCCCGGGCCGACGTACGGGCGGACGCCACCGCCGCGCTCGACGCGGTCGGCACAGCGCGCCACCGCGGCGGCCTCCCCCTGTACTGGTCCGGATGCGAGCGCCGCTGCGGACACCCGCGGGGCGAACGGATCGACGTCGTCGCCGCCCCGCAGGGGGGTTACCGGCTGTCCGTCGCCGCACCCGGACACGACGAGGCACGCACCGTCGCCCTGGACGCCCCCTCCCGTCTCGCCGCCGTACTGGCGACCCTCACTCCACGACCTCCCGAGCCCGAACCCGAGCCGTATGACGACCGAGAGCAGTGAGAAGAACACCGTGACCACGTACGACTACGAGAAGGACGGCGCGGCGATATACCGCCAGTCCTTCGCCACGATCCGCGCGGAGGCGGACCTCGCGGCGCTGCCCCCCGACGTCGGCCAGGTCGCCGTACGGATGATCCACGCCTGCGGAATGGTCGACCTCGTACGCGACCTCTCCTACACGCCGGACGTGGTGTCGCGGGCCCGCGCGGCCCTGCGGTCCGGCGCGCCGATCCTCTGCGACGTCCAGATGGTGGCCAGCGGGGTGACCCGCAAACGGCTGCCCGCCGACAACGACGTGCTCTGCACGCTGTCCGACCCGGCCGTCCCGGAGCTGGCCGCGAAGCTGGGCACCACGCGCAGCGCCGCCGCGCTGGAACTGTGGCGCGACCGCCTCGAGGGTTCCGTGGTCGCCATCGGCAACGCCCCCACCGCCCTGTTCCGCCTCCTGGAGATGATCGAGGAGGGCGCGCCCCGTCCGGCAGCCGTCATCGGCGTCCCGGTCGGCTTCATCGGCGCCGCCGAGTCGAAGGACGCACTCGCCGCGCACCCGTCCGGCCTGGAACACCTGGTCGTACGCGGCCGTCGCGGAGGCAGCGCCCTGGCCGCCTCCGCTCTCAACGCGATCGCTAGCGAGGAAGAGTGAACGGCGAGAACGGGAAGAACGGCAAGAACGGCAAGAACGGCAAGCTGTACGGGGTCGGGCTCGGGCCCGGCGACCCGTCCCTGATGACCGTGCGTGCCGTCGGGGTCATCGCCGAGGCGGACGTGATCGCCTACCACAGTGCCCGCCACGGACGGTCCATCGCCCGCTCGATCGCGGCCGAGCACATACGCGAGGACCACATCGAGGAGCGGCTGGTCTATCCGCTCACGGTGGAGACCACCGATCACCCGGGCGGCTACCAGGGCGCCATGGACGAGTTCTACGCCGAGGCGTCGGCCCGGCTCGCGGCGCACCTCGACGCGGGGCGCACGGTGGCGGTCCTCGCCGAGGGCGATCCGCTGTTCTACGGCTCGTACATGCACATGCACAAGCGGCTCGTCGACCGCTACGACACCGAGGTCATCCCCGGTGTCACGTCCGTGTCCGCCGCCGCGGCGCGGCTCGGCACCCCGCTCGCCGAGGGCGAGGAGGTGCTGACCATCCTGCCGGGCACGCTGCCCGAGGAGGAGCTGACCGCGCGGCTCGCCGCGACGGACGTGGCCGTGGTGATGAAACTGGGCCGTACGTTCCCCAAGGTGCGGCGCGCGCTGGAGAGTTCGGGGCGGCTGGACGAGGCCCGGTACGTCGAGCGGGCCACCATGGACGGAGAGCGGGTCGGCGAACTGGCCGACGTGGACCCGGAGTCGGTGCCGTACTTCTCGGTGGCCGTGCTGCCCAGCCGGGTCGACGCCGAGCGGCCCGTGCGGGAGCAGGGCGAGGTCGTCGTGGTCGGCACCGGGCCCGCCGGACCGCTGTGGCTGACCCCCGAGACACGCGGCGCCCTCGCCGCCGCCGACGACCTGGTCGGCTACACCACCTACCTCGACCGGGTGCCGGAGCGGGCCGGACAGCTCCGGCACGGCTCGGACAACCGGGTGGAGGCCGAGCGCGCCGAGTTCGCGCTGCAACTGGCTCAGCGGGGGCGGCGGGTGGCCGTCGTCTCCGGCGGCGACCCGGGCGTCTTCGCGATGGCGACCGCCGTGCTTGAGGCCGCCTCGCAGAAGGAGTACGCGGACGTCCCGGTGCGCGTGCTGCCGGGGGTGACCGCGGCCAACGCCGCCGCCGCCCGCGCGGGCGCCCCCCTCGGCCACGACTACGCCACCCTCTCCCTGTCCGACCGGCTCAAGCCGTGGGAGGTCATCGCCGAACGGCTGCGCGCCGCGGCCTCGGCGGACCTGGTGCTGGCCCTGTACAACCCCGGTTCGCAGAGTCGCACCTGGCAGGTGGGCAAGGCCCGTGAGCTGCTGCTCGAGCACCGGGCTCCGGACACGCCGGTCGTGGTCGCCCGGGACGTGGGCGGCGCGGACGAGCGCGTACGGATCGTGCGGCTGGCCGATCTCGACCCGGATGAGGTCGACATGCGGACGGTGCTGCTGGTCGGGTCCTCGCAGACCCGGGCCGTGCGGCGCGGGGACGGCGAGGAGATCGTCTGGACTCCTCGGCGATATCCGGAGGGGTGAGGTCGGCTCCGCCGGGGGTGCGCCGCGCCGTTCCCCGCGTCCCTACGGGGTGTTCCGCGGAGGGGCGCCCGGCACGGGGTGCCGCATGACCCAGCGGGCCGCCGCCTCGGGGGTGGCGACCTCGGGGACGCCCTCGGGGACCGGCGGCCTGCGGACCACGATCACCGGGACCCCCGCCTCCCGCGCCGCCGTCAGTTTCGGAGCCGTGGCGGCGGCCCCGCTGTCCTTGGTCACCAGGACGTCGACGCGGTGGCGGCGCAACAGCTCACGCTCCCCGTCGAGGGTGAAGGGGCCCCGGTCGAGCAGCACCTCCATACGGGCCGGGTACGGGGGCTCCGGCGCGTCGACGGACCGTACGAGGAACCACAGGTCGTCCAGGTGCGCGAACGCGGCCAGGCCCATGCGGCCGGTGGTCAGGAAGACGCGCCTGCCGAGCCCGGGCAGCAGCCGCGCCGCCGCCTCCAGCGAACCGGCCTCGTGCCAGGCGTCGCCCTCGACCGGGTCCCAGCCGGGTCGGCGGAGCGCGAGCAGCGGAACCTGGGCGAGGGCCGCGGCGCTCGCCGCGTTGAAACTGATCGTGCCGGCGAAGGGATGGGTGGCGTCGACGAGCACGTCCACCGCGTGCTCGCGCAGCCACGCGGCCATCCCCTCCGCCCCGCCGAAACCGCCGACGCGGACCTCGCCAGGCGGCATCCGGGGGTTGGCGACCCGCCCGGCCAGGGAGCTGGTCAGTGCCAGGCCGGGGGTACCGTGCAGGAGCCCGGCCAGCCGCCGGGCTTCGGTCGTTCCGCCGAGAATCAGTACGTGCATGGAGATCCGGGTCCGTTCATGAACAGCGAAGAGCAAGGTGCCGGTGCTGACACCGGTCTCGGTGTCGGTGCCGACGTGGGCGAGGCGAAGGGCGGGCGCGGCGCCCAACTCAAACACACCGGGCTGCGGCCCGGCTGGACCACCGGCGCCTGTGCGACCGCGGCCACGACCGCCGCGTACACCGCGCTGCTGACCGGGGAGTTCCCCGACCCGGTGACCATCACGCTGCCCCGAGGGCAGACGCCGTCGTTCGCGCTCGCGGCCGAGGAGCTGACGGACACGTACGCGATGGCCGGGATCGTGAAGGACGCGGGCGACGACCCCGATGTCACGCACGGCGCGCTGGTCCGGGCCACGGTCCGGCGGCTGCCCGTGGGCGCCGGGGTGGTGTTCCGGGCGGGCCCGGGGGTGGGCACGATCACCCGGCCCGGCCTGCCGCTGGCCGTCGGTGAGCCCGCCGTCAACCCGGTCCCCCGCCGGATGATGAGCGAGCACGTCGCCGAGGCCGCGGCCCGGCACGGCGGCACCGGCGATGTCGAGATCACCGTCTCGGTCGACCACGGCGAGGAGATCGCCCGCTCCACCTGGAACCCGCGGCTCGGCATCCTCGGCGGTCTGTCCATCCTCGGCACCACGGGCATCGTGGTGCCGTACTCGTGCTCGGCCTGGATCGACTCGATCCGGCGGGGTGTGGACGTGGCGCGGGCGGCGGGGCGTACGCATGTCGCCGGGTGCACGGGATCGACGTCGGAGAGGACGGTCGTCGCCGAGTACCGGCTTCCCGAGGACGCGCTGCTCGACATGGGCGACTTCGCGGGCGCGGTGCTCAAGTACATCCGCCGGCATCCCGTCGACCGGCTGACCGTCTGCGGCGGCTTCGCCAAGCTGTCCAAGCTGGCCGCGGGACATCTGGACCTGCACTCCGGCCGCTCCCAGGTCGACAAGGGGTTCCTCGCCGAACTGGCCCGGCGCGGCGGCGCGGACGAGTCACTCGCCGCTGAGGTGGCCGGGGCCAACACCGGTCTGGCCGCCCTCCAGCTGTGCATGGCGGCCGGGGTGCCGCTGGGCGACCTCGTCGCGACGACCGCGCGCGACGAGGCACTGGCCGTGCTGCGGGGGGCGCCGGTCGCGGTCGACGTCATCTGCGTCGACCGGGCGGGCACGGTGGTGGGGCGCAGCACGGTGGCCTGAGCGCCCCACGACGTCAGGGCGTGCTCACGCGGCATCAGCAGGCATGGCGTTCGCGGTCGGCCGAGTACAGGTGGCTGTCGCGGAACTGCTCAGCGCCCAGGGTCCGGCCGACCATGATGACGGCGGTCCGCAGCACGCCCGCCTCCTTCACCTTGCCGGCGATCTCGTCGAGCCTGCCGCGGATGACCAGCTCGTCGGGCCGGGAGGCGTAGGCGACGACCGCCGCGGGACAGTCGGCGCCGTAGTGCGGAAGCAGCTCGTCGACCACCCGGTCCGCGTACCGGGCGGCGAGGTGCAGCACGATGAGCGCGCCGCTGCGGCCGAGGGTGGCCAGGTCCTCCCCCTCCGGCATCGGGGTGGCGCTGTGGGCGACGCGGGTGAGGACGACCGTCTGTCCGACGGTCGGCACGGTCAGCTCCCGCTTCAGGGCGGCAGCGGCGGCGGCGAAGGCGGGCACACCGGGGACGACCTCGTACGGCACCCCGGCCGCGTCCAGCCGCCGCATCTGCTCGGCCATCGCGCTGAACACCGACGGGTCGCCGGAGTGCAGCCGGGCCACGTCGTGCCCCTCCTCGTGCGCGCGGACCGTCTCGGCGATGATCTGGTCGAGGTCGAGCCGCGCGGTGTCGATCAGACGGGCGTCCGGCGGGCATTCCGCCAGCAGTTCACGCGGGACCAGGCTGCCCGCGTACAGGCAGACGTGGCAGGCGGCGAGCGTACGGGCGCCGCGCACCGTGATCAGGTCGGCGGCACCGGGTCCGGCGCCGATGAAGTACACGGTCATCTGTCTGCTCCTGCGGGATCGTCGGCTGTCTTCTGCGCGGTCTGCTCCAAGGACTCCTGCACAGGTTTTCGTACGGGCTTCTGTACGGGCGTCTGTACGGGCTTCTGTACGGCCCACTGGGTCACCGGCATCGACTGCCGCCAGCCGGTGAAGCCGCCCACCGGCACGGCGTGCGCGACCGCGAGCCGCACCAGCTCACCGCCGTGGCGCCGGTAGGCGTCGGCGAGCAGGGCCTCGGACTCCAGGGTCACGGTGTTGGCGACCAGCCGTCCGCCCGCCGGCAGCGCCTGCCAGCACGCGTCGAGCAGGCCGGGCGCGGTGAGCCCGCCGCCGATGAACACGGCGTCGGGCGGCGGGAGTTCGGCCAGGACGGCGGGCGCGGCACCGGTGACGACCCGTAGCCCCGGCACGCCGAGCCGGTCGGCGTTGCGGGTGATCCGCTCGGCCCGTGCCGGGTCGCGTTCGACGGTGACCGCCCGGCACGAGCGGTGCGTACGCAGCCACTCGATCGCGATCGAACCCGAGCCGCCGCCGATGTCCCACAGCAGTTCGCCGGGCGCGGGAGCGAGCGCGCCGAGCGTGGCGGCGCGGACATGCCGCTTGGTGAGCTGCCCGTCGTGCTCGTACGCCTCGTCCGGCAGCCCCGGTACGGCACCGAGCCGCAGGGCGTCCGGGGCCCGCCGGCACTCGACGGCGACGATGTTGAGGGGGTCGCCGGACGGGCGTGCCCAGTCGTCGGCGGTCGCCTCGCCCGTCGTACGTTCCTTCGCGCCGCCGAGCTGTTCAAGGACCCGCATCCGGCTGGGGCCGAAGCCGCGGTCGCGCAGCAGGGCGGCGACCTCGGCGGGGGTGCCGGCGTCCGCGCTGAGCACGAGGAGCCGTCGACCGTCGTGCAGGGCTGCGGCGAGGCGGGCGGCGGGCCGGCCGACCAGGGTGACGACCTCGACGTCCTCCACGGGCCAGCCGAGGCGCGCGGCGGCATGGGAGACGGAGGAGGGGTGCGGCAGGACGCGCAGTGCGCCTGGTCCGTCGTCGTGGACCTCGCCGAGCACCTCGGTGAGGGTGCGGCCGATGCCGTAGAACATCGGGTCGCCGCTGGCGGGCACGGCGATCCGGCGGCCGGAATGCGCCGCGAGGAGGGCGGGGACGGCGGGGCGCAGGGGCGAGGGCCAGGTGATCCGTTCCCCGGGGCACTCCGGTGGCAGCAGGTCCAGCTGGCGCGCTCCCCCGATCAGGACCTCGGCGTCGCGAAGCGCCGTACGGGAGGGTTCCGGCAGGCCTTCCCAGCCGTCGGCCCCGATCCCGACGACGGTGACGGCGGGCTGCGGTCCAGGTCGTGCGGGGGTCACTGCTCGGCACCTCGGAATTCGGCGGCGGGTCGCGAGGGGTCTCACGAACGGGTGTCGGGACGGCTGTCGCGACGGGTTTCGGGACGGGGTTGCGGGACGGGCAACAGGAACGCACTTTACGGGGCCCCGACCTGCGCACCTGCGCGCGGGTACGCGGGCCGGACCCGCCGTGGACCCGGCGTCGGCAGCGTCTAGGCTCCAGGTCATGCGCGTATTGGTCGTGGAGGACGATCCCGAGTTGGGGCCCGTCGTCGCAGCTCGGCTGCGGGAGGCCGGGTTCGCCGTGGACCTCGCGCGGACGCTGGCCGAGGCCGACCTCAAACTCTCCGTCAACGGCTACGACTGTGTCGTGGCCGACCGCTCGGTCCCGGACGGTGACTCGCTCACGCTGCTCGCCGCACACCGGCGCAAGGGGTCGGCGCTGCCCTTCCTGCTGCTGACGGCGCTGGACTCGGTGAGCGACCGGGTGGCCGGCTTCGAGCACGGGGCGGACGACTACCTGGTCAAGCCCTTCGCCTTCGCCGAACTGGTCGTCCGGGTGCGTGCGCTGTGCCGCAGGGAGCAGCCCGCGCGGTTGCCGGTCCTGCGGGCGGGCGACCTGGAGATGGATCTGCCGAGGCGCCGGGTGTCCCGCGCCGGAGTGCTGCTCAGCCTCTCCGCCAAGGAGTTCGCGGTGCTGGAGGTGCTGCTGCTGCGCGCGGGTCAGGTGGTCACGCGCACCGAGCTGATCGAGAGCTGCTGGGACGAGGCGAGCGAGCCCATGTCCAACGTGGTGGACGTCCTGATCGGCCAGCTGCGACGCCGGCTCGGACCGCCCGACCCGATCGGAACGGTACGCGGCGCCGGCTACCGGCTGGAGGGCACCGACCCGGACGGTACCGACCAGGGGCGGGCCGCGGAGGCGCGGACGTGATCCGCCTCCGCCGCCCGGCGGCCACGTCCTCCGTGTCGCCGGCCGTCGCCCGGCTGAAACGCACCCGCCGGTCGATGACGCTCCTCTTCGCCGGGACGACGGCGGCCTGTCTGGTGGTACTCGCCACCGTCGCCGTCCGCATCGATGCCGAGTCCCGCCGGTCCGGCCTCGACCACGAGGTCGACGGCCGGGCGGTCGGTCTGTCGCGGGCGGTCTGGTTCGACGACGGCGCGTTGCACCTGGAGCCGCTGCGCGAGGACGAACTCGCCCGCAGCGCCGAGGTGCTGGCCGTCCTGGAGGTCGCCCCGGGAGAAACGCCGTCGGTGTGGAACGTCGTTCCCGCCCGGTCGGCCCTGCCTCGCGAGGACTGGCTCGACCATGTCTGGCAGGACGTCCTGGAGGAGCAGGAGACCGTCGTCCTCAGCGCCCCCTCCGAGAAGGGCGAGCGGCTGAGGTGGGCGGCGGCTCCCGTCTGGGACGGCGACCGGATCGGCGCGGCCGTGCTGGTCGGCACGGCACTGGCGCGCAGCGAGCACGATCACGACCTGCTCGTGCGCTGGCTGGCCCTCGGCTGTACGGCCCTGGTGTGCTGCGCGGCGGCCGTCGGCCATCTGCTGTCCGGCCGGGCCATGCGTCCCGCTCTCGTCGCGCTGGGCCGGCAGGAGCAGTTCCTGGCCGAGGCGGCGCACGAACTGCGGACACCGCTGGCGACGTTGCGGCTGGTGGCAGAGCGGGACGGTTCCTCCGAGCAGACGGTGCGGCTGGTGGACCGGTTGAGCCGGCTGGTCACCGGGCTGCTGGCCAGGGCGCGCACGGAGGCCGGTACGCAGCGGGTCGAGCTGGTGCCCCTGCGCCTCGACCAGTTGGTGGAGACCACGGTCGAGGAACTGCCGGAGCACGGGAGCGTCACGGTCACCGCCGAACCGGTGGTGGTGCCCGCGGACCCCGACCTGCTGGCCCAGGCGGTACGGAACCTGGTGGAGAACGCCCAGCGGCACGGGGGTCCGGCGGGTTCGCCGGTGGAGGTCACCGTCACTCCGGGGCTCGTACAGGTCCGTGACCACGGAGCGGGTGTACCCCTCGCGGACCGCGAGCGGGTCTTCGGGCGGGGGGTCACCGGAGCCGGGTCGGCGTCGGACGCCACCCCCGGGACGGGTGCCGGCCTCGCCATCGTCCGCTGGGTCGCGGAGTTGCACCACGGCACCGTCCACCTCACGGACGCGCCCGGCGGCGGCCTGGTCGCCGAACTCCGGCTCCCGGAACACCCACCCCGGACGCCTCCGGCTCCGTAACCGCCCGGCGCCACAGGCCGAACCCGTACCCCCGCGCCTCCGCCCCACCCACCCCTCCTCATCTTCCTCTCATGCGGGCTCCGGCACGGTGGACGCATGAACTCTGCGCGCACACCCCGGCTGCTGGTCGTCGCAGCCGCGGGACTCGGCACCCTGCTCGTCGCCGCGGGCCTGCACGGCTCGCTGCCCTTCGGCGACGGCGGGCCTCCCTCGACCGAGGTGGCCGTCCGGGTCGACCAGGTCGGCTACGCGCGCGGCGAGCCGAAACGGGCCTACGTCATGGGGCCCGCGGCAGCGCTCGCGGGAGCGCGCTTCAAGGTCGTCGTCGCCGGATCCGGCGACGTGGTCACGGCGGGGAGGCTCGGAGCCGTCACCGGCCGCTGGAACGGCACGTACCCGTCGGTGCGCGCCGTCGACCTCTCCGCGCTGAACACGCCCGGCACCTACCGCCTCGTCCTGACCGGCAGTGCTACCGGCCGCTCGCCCGCCTTCCGGGTCGCCGGAGCGCGCGAACTGATGACCCCGCTCGTACGCGACAACGTGCGTTTCCTCCAGGCACAGCGCGACGGGGCCGAGGTGTTCACCGGCGACCCCCGCAACGCCCTGCGGCACGGCCCCTCGCACCTGGCCGACCAGGACGCGACCGTCTACGAGACGCCGGAGTACGACGAGGAGGGCACCGAACTGCTCGACGAGGAGCTGACCCCGGCCGGGGAGCGGGTCGACGTCTCGGGCGGCTGGTTCGACGCGGGGGACTTCCTCAAGTTCACCGGCACCACCTCCTACTCGGTGGCCGAACTCCTGCTCGCAGAGCGGGACCTGCCCGGGATGCCGGAGCTGTCCGCCGAGGCCTCGCACGGGCTGGCCTGGCTGGACAAGATGTGGGACGGCGACACCGAGACCCTCTACACGCAGGTCGGCATCGGAGCGGGCAACGACGCCGTACGGACGGATCACGACGTGTGGCGGCTGCCTGAGGCCGACGACCGGCTCGACGTGTCGCCCGGCGACCCGGACTACACGATCAAGCACCGGCCGGTCTTCCGCGCGGCCGAGCCGGGCGAGGGGGTCAGCGCCAGTCTGGCGGGGCGGGTGGCCGCGGCCTTCGCCCTCGCCGCGCAGCGCGCGGCCCCCGACGACCCCGAGCGGGCCCGGGAGTGGCTGGACAAGGCAGCCGCCGTCTACGCCTTGGCCGACACCGCCCCCGATCCCGACGAGCCGCCCCTGACCGCGATCCCGGGGAACTTCTATCCCGAGGACTCCTGGCAGGACGACATGGAGTTCGGCGGCGCCGAACTGGCCCTGGCCGCACAGGCACTCGGGGACGAACGGGAAAGTGACTGGGCCGACGACGCGGCCCGCTGGGCCGGGGCGTATCTGCGTTCCGACGTCCTGGGCACCCTGGGTGTCGCGGACGTCAGTGCCCTGGCCCACGCGGACCTGGTCACCGTCCTGGACGGCGGGCGGACGCACGGGATCGCGGCGGAGGACCTCTTCGAGGACCTGCGGCGCCAGGTGGAGGACGGGGTCGACCGCGCCGGGGACGACCCGTTCGGCGCCGGTGCCGTCTACGACGACTTCGACGCCGTCCCGCACGCCTTCGGACTGGTGGCCACGGCCCGGCTCTACACCCGCGCCACCGGGGACACGCGGTACGCGGCCTTCGCGAGCCGTCAGCGCGGCTGGGCCCTCGGCGCCAACCCCTGGGGAACCAGCTTCATGATCGGTGCGGGCGAGGTCTACCCGCACTGCCCGGAACACCAGCTCGCCAACCTCAGGGGCAGCCTCGACGGGACGGGCGACATTCTGCGGGGAGCGGTCGTCAACGGCCCCAACGCCGCCGCGAAGCTGGAGGAGTTGAACAGCTTTCCCACGATGAAGAAGTGCACGGCGGCCCCGCCGGACGGCGCCTGGAGCGACTTCGACGGCAAGGGCGCGCGTTACCTGGACGACGTGGGCGCCTGGCAGACCGTGGAGCCCTCCCTGGACTTCACCACGACGGCCCTGCTGGCCTTCACCCTGACCGCGCGAGCCGGCGAACGGTAGTCTCACGCAGACGCTCCGACGGAGATACCGGCCGAAAGGCGGACATGACCACCGACTGGGAATGGGACGACACCCTGTTCCTCGGAACGGCCGCCCACTACCGGCGCGGCAGGCTCCCGTACGCCCCCGGGCTGACCGACGCGCTCGCCGGGATCCTCGAACTCGACGGGCGAGGACGCCTCATCGACGTGGGCTGCGGGCCCGGCACGATCGCCCTGACCCTGGTCGACCTGTTCGGTGAGGTCGTCGGCGTGGACCCGGACCGCGGAATGATCGCCGAGGCCGCTCGTGAGGCCGCCGAGCGCGGCGTGAGCGGGAAGACGCGGTGGGTGCGGGCCCGGGCCGAGGAACTGCCCGCCGGTCTCGGGACGTTCGGCGTCGCGGTCTTCGCCCAGTCCTTCCACTGGATGGACCAGGACCTGGTGGCGGCCACCGTCAGGGACATGCTCCGGCCGGGCGGAGCGCTGGTGCACATCTCCGACCTGAAGACGACGACCCGGACCGCCGAAGGCCTCCCGCATCCGACCGTGCCGTACGCGGCCCTGGAAGAGCTGGTGAGCCACCACCTCGGGCCGGTGCGCCGGGCCGGCCGCGGCGTGCTGCCGCACGGGACGCGCGGGGGCGAGGCGGCCGTCTTCCACCGGGCCGGACTCACCGGCCCCCAGCGGCTCGTCGTGCCCGGCGGCCAGGCCCTGGAGCGCACGAGTGACGACGTCGTCGCGGGCGTCTTCTCGATGTCGTTCTCCGCCCCGCACCTGTTCGGCACAGACCGGGACGACTTCGAGGAGGACGTACGCCGAGTGCTGCGGGCGGCCTCCCCGGCCGGCCGCTTCTCCGAACGCCAGCCGGGCACCGAGATCTTCGTCTGGCGCACGGCTCCCACGGCCGAAGGACTGTCCTGACCGCTGCGGGTCGGGCCGAAGGGCCGGGACCCCGCTCTTCCCGGCCGGGACTCGCCCCTCCGGCTCCCTCTCGGCTTCCTACTCCGACTCGGCCGTCCGCGTGCTCTCCCGTACGACCAGTTCGTAACCCGCGATGAGTCGCGTGTGCGGGGCTTCCGCGTCCGTGGTGATCCTGTGCAGCACGGCGTCCACGGCCAGTTCGGCGATCTCCCGCTTGTCCGGTGACACGGTGGTCAGTGACGGGACGCTGTAGCGGGTCTCCTGGATGTCGTCGAAGCCCACGACCGCCAGGTCCCGCGGCACGCGCAGGCCGTGCTCGTGCGCCGTGCGCACCGCGCCGGAGGCGAGCAGGTCGCTGAAGCAGAAGACGGCGTCCGGGGGCTCGTCCAGGGCGAGCAGGACCCGCATGGCCGCGGCCCCGTCGGCGCGGGTGAACTCGCCGGTGTCCGGGACGAGTCGGGGGTCGTGCGGCACACCGGCGGCGTGCAACGCGGTCAGGAAGCCGTGCATGCGCTGCACGGTCGTGGCGTGGGCCCGGTCCGAGGGCCGGCCGATGACCCCGATGCGCCGCCGGCCGAGCCCGAGCAGGTGCTCGGTCGCCTCGCGCGCCGCCGCGGAGTTGTCGATCAGTACGTGATCGGCCGGGATCTTGTACGACTGCTCGCCCAGCAGGACGAGGGGCACCCGGCGCTCACGGTTGGCGAGCATCGTCTCGTCGAGGCAGAGCGGGCTGAGCAGTACCCCGTCGATGAGCGGGTCGCTGAGTCCGCAGGCGATGCGCAGTTCCTCGGCGGGGTCTCCCCCGGTGTCCTCGATGAGGACCGTGCAGCCGCGCTTCTTGGCGGCGGCGATGACCTCGGCGGCGAGTTCCGCGAAGTACGGGGCGACCAGTTCGGGCACGGCCAGCGCGATGATGCCGCTGCGGCCCGTGCGCAGATGTCGTGCGGAGGCGTTGGGCTGGTAGTCGAGTTCGGCTATCGCGCGCAGCACCCGTTCGCGGGTCTGTTCCGCGACCCGGACCTCGCCCCGGACGACGTTCGAGACGGTCTTGATCGATACGCCCGCACGCTCGGCGACGTCCTTGAGGCGTGCACCTGCCATGGCGGTCGCCCCTCCCTCCCCCGACTTCCTTCCGGCCGACGACCGACCTGCGACGTCTGCACGGCCCGCACGGCCGCACGTCCCGCTGTGCTCC
The DNA here is from genome assembly GCF_026341275.1 of Streptomyces ortus. NCBI lineage: Bacteria > Bacillati > Actinomycetota > Actinomycetes > Kitasatosporales > Streptomycetaceae > Streptomyces > Streptomyces ortus. Next base: position 7,872,487 of record NZ_JAIFZO010000002.1, on the reverse strand, counting down.
GTCACGCGTACCGGTCCGGTGTGCTGCTCAGCGTAAGCCATGTTCCAACGTTGCAATGGCTCAGCTTCCCAGTTGGGCGATATGCACCGATACGGTGTCGGCGGGCCGCCGAACAGGAAGTTCACGCAGAAGTGTTGACGCCGGATTTCCTCGGGGATACAACGTTGTAACCGCCTCGAAGCAGTGACCGGCGGATCGGTTCGCTCGCCCATTCCAACGTTGTACTCCTTTGTTGGGCTCCCTAGTTGTACTCCTTGAGTTTTCCGCCGTGGAAGGACGCATGCCCATGCGGGACCGCACGCCGCACACCTCCCCGCCCGCTCCGTCCCGGCGCCGGCTGCTGCGCGGCACCCTGTCGCTCGGTGCCGTCGCGGCCTCGGCCGCGGCGCTCGGCGGCTGTGACAGCACCCTCGCGCAGGGGTTCACCGGCGGGTCGCCCACCCCGGACCGGCTGAACTTCTGGAATCCCTTCACCGGCGGTGACGGTGAGCGGCTGCTCGCGATGCAGGCCGCCTACCGGGCCGGGCACAGGAAGACGGACCTCAAGTCGGCGACCTTCGTATGGGGCAACCCGTACTACACGAAGCTCACCCTGGCCACGCTCGGCGACCGGCCGCCGCAGGTCGCCATCAGCCACCTGTCGAAGGTGCCGACCCTCGCCGAGGCGGGCCTGCTCGCCGAGATCCAACCCTCCGATCTGGCCCGGCACGGGCTGACCGAGGACAAGTTCGACCCGCGGCCGTGGAAGAAGTCGCAGCTGGACGGCAAGCTCTACGCCATCCCGCTCGACACCCACCCCTTCGTGCTCTACTTCCGTACCGACATCGCCGAGAAGGCCGGACTGCTCGACGGCAAGGGGCGGTTGACGGACGTGGACGGGCCCGACGCGTTCATCGACGCCCTGCGCGCCGCGAAGGAGGTGACCGGGCAGTGGGGCGGTTCGATCGCCTCGGTGAAGGACGCCTCGACGCAGTTCCGGCTCTTCTGGTCGTTCTACCGGCAGATCAGCGGCGGTGACCTCGTCGCCGACCAGGGCAGGAAGGTCGTCATCGACACGGAGGCGGCGGCCGAGGCCCTGGCGTACATCCGGCGCCTCACCCAGGAGAGGGTCGTGCCGACGACCACCGACGGCCCGGGCGCCATCACGATGCTCACCACCGGCAAGGCGGGCTTCCTGATGGACGGCGTATGGCAGGTCCTTACGGTCCAGGGCTCCAAGGTGAAGTTCGACATGCGGCCCCTGCCGCGGATCTTCGACGACGCGCCCTACGCCTGCGCCGCCGACTCGCACTCCCTCGTCCTGCCCAAGGCACCCTCCGAATCGGCCCAGCGCCTCGACCTGTCGCTGGGTTTCGTCGCCTCCCTGCTGGGTTCCAGCAAGCTGTGGGCGGAGGGCGGACACATCCCCGCCTGGCTGCCGACCCAGCGGACGGCGTCCTACCGGGCCCTCGAACCGCAGTCGCACTACGCCGCTGCCGCCGACGGGGCCGCCTACGACCCGGCCGCCTGGTACGGGGGCGCGGGCAGCAGCCTGCAGATCGTCATCGGTGACGCCGTGACCTCCGTGTTCACAGGCGCCGGCAGCCCGACGGCCGGCGCCGCCCGGATGAAGCGCGAACTGCGCGAGCTGGCGAGCCGGACCTCGCCCGTGTAGTCCGCCGGCCCGCGCGCTTCCACCGCGCTCCGCGGCTCGCCCACTGTCTCCACCACGGCCCCCAGCGGGCCCCCGCACGTCGTGAGATCCCGTATGTCCTGACTGAAAGGGCCGTCCCATGGCCACGACCACCGCACCGACCAAGGCCCCGGGCAGAGGTGACCGCTGGGCAGGTCCGGGGATGCTGTTGCCCTTCTCCCTGTTCTATCTGCTCTTCCTGGTGGGGCCGCTGATCTACACCGTCGTGGCCGGCTTCTTCGACACCAGCCTGCTCAAGTCGGGCCTCGGCGACTTCGCCGGTCTCTCCAACTACTCGGCCGTGCTGGGCGACAGCGAGTTCTGGCGCACGCTCAAGAACACGCTGTGGTTCACCGTGCTGACCACCGTCCCCCTGGTGCTGCTCAGTCTGACGCTGGCGATCCTCGCCGACCGCTTCGTCCGGGGACGCTGGTTCTTCCGCTTCGCCTTCTTCGCGCCGTTCGTGCTGCCCTCGGCGGTCGTCGCGCTCATGTTCACGTTCATCTACGCCGACCAGGTGGGCCTCGCCCAGCAGGCCGCGACCTGGGTCGGCGTGGACACCCCGCCGTCCTGGCTCGGCGACCCGGACTGGGCGATGATCTCCATCGCCGCCGCCACCGTGTGGTGGACGCTCGGCTTCAACTTCGTCCTGTACCTCGCCGGTCTGCAGGACATCCCGCGCTCCGTGCACGAGGCCGCGGCCATCGACGGAGCCGGCCCCTGGCAGCGCATCCGCCATGTGGTCGTGCCGATGCTCGGCCGCACCACGACCCTCGTCACCGTCCTCCAGGTGGTCGCCTCCCTGAAGGTCTTCGACCAGATCTACATGCTGACCAACGGCGGCCCCGACGGAAGCACCCGGTCCTCTCTCCAGCTCATCTACGACACCGGCTTCGTCGAGGGCCGCGTCGGCTACGCGTCGACCGTCTCGCTGCTGCTCTTCGTGGTGATCCTGCTGGTCTCGCTCGTCTGGTTCGCCCTCGTCCGCCGCGCCGAGAAGGAGCGCTGATCATGACCGCCACCGCCACACCGCCCGTGACCGAGCAGCAGACACCCGTGGCCGGGCCGCGCCGGAAGTACGACGCCGAGCGCCTGTTCAACCGGGTGGCCCTCGGCGTCCTCGTCGCCTTCTCGCTGCTGTGGCTGGTGCCGCTCGCCTGGGCGCTCGCCACCTCGATCCGGCCCGCGCAGGAGGTCATCACCGACCCCACCAGCTGGTTCACCGCCCACCCCACCCTGGCCGCGTACGGGGACATCTTCGACGCGGGGAAGCTGCCCTACTGGTACGCGAACAGCTTCATCACCTCGATCCTGACGACCGTGCTCACGGTGGTGGCCGGCTCGCTCGCCGCCTTCGCGCTCTCACAGACCCGTTTCCGGGCGCGCCGCGTGGCGTTCGTGATGCTGCTCGCCGGCATCATGATCCCGGGTCAGGTGCTGATGATCCCGCAGTTCCTGGCGCTCCAGGAGGCGGGTCTGCTCAACACCTACTGGGGAGTCGTGCTGCCCCAAGTACCCAATGTCGTGGCCGTGTTCGTCTTCAAGCAGTTCTTCGACGGCATCCCGAGGGAACTCATCGACGCGGCCCGCGCGGACGGCGCGTCCTGGCTGCGCACATACCGGCAGATCGTCATGCCGATCTCGCGTCCGGTGATCTCGGCGGTCACGATCTTCGTGTTCGTCGGGGTCTGGAACAACTTCCTGTGGCCCCTGCTGGTCGTCACGGACCCGGAGATGATGACGCTCCCCGTCGGACTGACCTCCGTCCAGGACGTCTTCGGCGTCCCCTACGCCCAGTTGATGGCCTCGGCCGTGCTCGGCGCCATCCCGCTGCTCGCCGTGTTCGCGCTGTTCCAGCGACGCATCGTCGAGGGCATCGCCGGAACGGGCCTCAAGTAGTCCCACCCGTAGGTGCCTCAAGTAGTCCCACCCGTAGAGGCCTCAAGTAGGGCCACCCGTAGGACAGTTCCACCGATCTTCCTTCCTGAGAAAGGCTCCAGCATGCCGCACACCGCTCGGTTCGCCGTCGACCCCGAGTTCACCGTCGGGGACGTGGACCCGCGCCTGTACGGAACGTTCGTCGAGCACATGGGCCGCTGCGTCTACACCGGCATCCACGAGCCCGGGCACCCCTCGGCCGACGCCGCCGGCTTCCGCACGGACGTCGCCGACCTGGTACGGGAGCTCGGTACGGGCCTGGTCCGCTACCCCGGGGGCAACTTCGTCTCCGGCTACCACTGGGAGGACGGCGTCGGCCCGGCCGCCGACCGGCCCCGTCGGCTCGACCTGGCCTGGCGCTCCATCGAGACCAACCAGGTGGGCACCAACGAGTTCCTCACCTGGGCCAAGGAGCAGGGCCTCGACCCGATGATGGCCGTCAACCTCGGCACGCGCGGCATCGACGCCGCCCGCGCCCTGGTGGAGTACTGCAACCAGCCCGGCGGCACCGCCTGGTCCGATCTGCGGATCAAGCACGGCTACGCGGCGCCGCACGACGTCAAGCTGTGGTGCCTGGGCAACGAGATGGACGGCCCCTGGCAGACCGGGCACAAGACGGCCACCGAGTACGGACGGCTCGCGGCCGAGACCGGCAAGGCGATGCGCCAGGTCGACCCGACCATCGAACTGGTCGCCTGCGGCAGCTCGAACGCCGCCATGCCGACCTTCGGCACCTGGGAGCGCGAGGTCCTGGAGCAGACGTACGACGACGTGGACTACCTCTCCCTGCACGCCTACTACGAGGAGTTCGACGGCGACCGCGCCAGCTTCCTGGCCTCCGGGGCGCACATGGACCAGTACATCCGCGACGTGGTCGCCACCGCGGACCACGTGCGGGCCGCGCGCGGGGCGAAGAAGCACATCAGGCTCTCGTTCGACGAGTGGAACGTCTGGTACGCCGCCCGTTTCGTCGGCGAGCGCAACCTGGAGACCGCCGAGACACCCCGGCTGATCGAGGACACCTACAGCGTGACCGACGCCGTCGTCGTCGGCTCGCTGCTCATCACGCTGCTGAAGAACGCGGACCGGGTGGCCATCGCGTGCCTGGCCCAGCTGGTCAACGTCATCGCCCCGATCCGCAGCGAACCGGGCGGCCCGAGCTGGCGGCAGACCATCTTCCACCCGTTCGCCCAGGCGGCCAGGTTCGCCACCGGCAAGGTGCTGCGCACCGAGGTCACCGGGACCCGGATCGACACCGAGCGGCACGGTGACGTGCCGGCGCTCGACACCGTGGTCACGTACGACGAGGAGAGCGGCGCGGTGACCGTCCTCGCCGTCAACCGCGGCCAGGAGGAGTCACTGGACCTGCGGGCCGAGCTGCGCGGCGCGCTGTCCGGCCACCGCGTGCTGGAGCATCTCGTCCTGGCCGACCAGGACCCGGACGCCGTCAACACCCAGGCCGAGCCGGACCGGGTGACCCCGCGCGCCGGGGGCGGGGCCCAGGTCACCGCCGACGGCGCGCTGGAGGCGGCGCTCGCCCCGGTGTCCTGGAACGTCATCCGCCTGGTCCCCGGCGCCTGACCCGCCGTTCGCCGCACCTTGCCGTGTGACGTCGCCTTCGGCGTCACCGACCGAACAGATCCGACCCCCACCCCATTGGGAGCATCTGATGTCGGCAAGACCACGCACCCCCGTCCCCCCACTCCGCCCGGCCGCGCTTCTCTCCGCGCTGGTCGCGCTCCTGGCGGCCCTGCTCACCGCGCAGACCGGCACGGCCGGCGCGGCGACCGGCACCGTCCTGCGCAACGACACCGGCCTGTACCCCCGGGCGATCCGTCTCGCGCACAGCGGGAGCGCCAACGGCCGTGTCCTGTCGTCGGTGGTCACCTTCTCCGGCGACAACGGACTCGGGGCCGTCTACGAGAGCACCGACTCGGGCGGATCCTTCCGCCAGGTGGGCGCGGTCGGTGACCCGGAGGCGGCGGGCGGGCAGGGACTCTGCTGCTCCACGCTCTTCGAACTCCCGCGGGCGATCGGCGGCCTGCCCGCGGGCACCCTGCTCTGGGCGGCCTCGGTCGGCCAGGACGAGACGAACCGGCGCATGGCCCTGCGCGTCTTCAAGAGCAACGACGTGGGACGCACCTGGAGTTACCTGTCCACCATCGCGACCGCGGGCAGCACCGGCGGCCTGTGGGAGCCCGAGTTCTCCGTCGACGCCTCGGGGCGGCTCGTCGCGCACTACTCGGACGAGACCGACGCGGCCCACAGCCAGAAGCTGATGGCCGCCCGCACCTCGAACGGCACGACCTGGACGGGCCACCACGCCACCGTCGTCAGCCCCCTCGTCTCCGACCGCCCCGGCATGGCGGTCGTCCGCAAGCTCGGCAACGGCACCTACTTCATGTCGTACGAGATCTGCGCCGCCTCCGGCCAGTACCAGTGCGTCGTGCACTACCGGACCTCGGCGGACGGCTGGGACTGGTCGAGCGGGCCCTTCCTCGGCCACCGGCCCGAGACGGCCGACGGCAAGTACTTCAAGCACGCCCCGACCGTGGCCTGGTCCCCCGAGGCCGGCAATCCCCTCGGGCGGCTCTTCCTGATCGGCCAGGTCCTGTACAACAAGGACGGCACGGTGGCCGCCGGGAACAACAGGACGGTCTGGGTCAACAGCGCGGGCGGCAGCGGTACGTGGCGGGAGATCCCGGCACCCGTCACCGTCGCGTCGACGGTGGTCGACTACTGCCCCAACTACAGCTCGGCCCTGCTGCCGTCGGCGGACGGCACCAGCCTGCTGGAGATCGCCACCGACTGGGACGGTGCCATATGCAAACCCTACTTCGCCACCAAGCCCGTCCCGTCCTCCTGAGCCGCCTCGCAGCCTGACCTGTGGGCCGATACGCGACACCCCGTCACGTACCGGCCCACAGGCGCGCGATGACGGTCGGGGCCTCCTGCGCCGGCACCTGTCCGCCCCAGGGCCCTGTCGATGACCGTCGCTCCACGGAGGTGTTCCCAGGATTCGGGGTGAACGTCCGGTTCGCGCATGGGCGTTGACCAGTAGGCCCGTCCTGTGCCGGAACGAGTGGTTTGAGCTCCCCGTCCGTGTGAATGCCCTGGTTCCGCCCCGGCCGTACGCCAAGCATGATCTTGATGAGTACACATGACACGAACACTTCCGACCTGGCCACCCCGGACATGACCGCTGCGGGGCCGCCCGACACGAACTGCGCACCGCTGACACGGCGTTCGGTGGTCACGGCGACCGGTGCCACGGTCCTCGCCGCCGGGCTCACCACGGCCACGGCCGTTCCCGCCACCGCGCTGAGCCCGGCCGCCGCACCCTCCGCGGCGCCGGCCGGCATCGATCCCGCGGCGTACACCACGGTCGCCCGCGCCATCGTGGTCTTCGACAAGGACGACAAGTCCCTCGTCCCGTCCTATCTGAAGGCCATCGAGAGCGGGCTGCCGTCGAGCGGGGCCAAGGCCTCGAAGCGGGTCCTGATCGTCGGGGCCGGTCCCGCCGGTCTGCTCGCCGCCGATCTGCTCAACCGGGTGGGCCACGACGTGGTCGTCATCGAGGCCAACGACAACCGCGTGGGCGGCCGGATCAAGACCTTCCGCAAGGGGGGCCACGAGAACGGCGAGCAGCCCTTCGCCGACCCCCACCAGTACGCCGAGGCGGGGGCGATGCGGCTGCCCGAGAGCCACCCCCTCCTGATGGCGCTGATCAAGAAGTTCGACCTCCCGCGCCAGGAGTTCCTGCTGGTGGACGTGGAGGTCGACAACCCGGCGAAGCGGGCCAACCGCTCCTGGATGCACATCAACGGCGTCCATATGCGCAAGGCCGAGTACGAGCAGGACCCGGCGAGGATCAACGACACCTTCGGCGTCACGGGCCCCAACCGTACGAGGACCGCGGCGGCCATCCTCGCGGACGCCCTCGAACCGGCACACCTGCTGATCCGCGGCAAGGAGGGCACGGCCCTCGTCGAGGGATGGGTCAAGGTCCTCAAGCGGTACGGCCACTGGTCCATGTACCGCTATCTCACCGAGGTGGCCGGGCTCGACGTCAGGACCATCGACCTCGTCGGCACCGTCCAGAACCTCACCTCCAGGCTCCATCTCTCCTTCCTGCACAGCTTCCTGGGCAGCGCGCTGATCGACCCCAGGACGAAGTTCTGGGAGCTGAAGGGCGGCACCGCGAAGCTCGTCGACGCGCTGTACGCGCCGGTCAAGGGCAAGGTGCGGCTCGACAGGCGTGCCGTGCGCGTCGAGCGCGGCAACGGCAAGGTGCGGGTGCACACCGTGTCCGAGGACTGCCAGACCGGCAAGGGGGGCACCACGGAGGTGTTCGAGGGCGACGAGGTGATCGTCACCGTGCCCTTCTCCGGGCTGCGCCATGTGGCCTTCGACCCGCCGCTGACGTACGGCAAGCGCCGGGCCATCACCGAGCTGCACTACGACGCGGCGACCAAGGTGCTGCTGGAGTTCTCCCAGCGCTGGTGGGAGTTCACCGAGCGGCAGTGGGAGGAGGCGCTGGACTCCATCGAGGACGGCCTGTACACGAAGTACAGGAACGGCCAGGTGAGGGACGGCAGGCACCTCGGCGCCCACCGGACCGTACGGGATCTGGGGGTGACCGTCCCCGGCGACCTCAAGAAGTGTTTCGGCGCCTTCCGGCCCGCCGTGCTCGACGACCCCGAGGCCGCTCATGTCCGCGGTGGCGGCTCGGTGAGCGACAACGCCAACCGGTTCATGTTCTTCGAGCACGCCCACCCGATGGAGGGCAGTGCCGGAGGTATCGTCCTCGCCTCCTACAGCTGGTCCGACGACGCCCTGAAGTGGGACGCGTACGCCGACGAGGAGCGGTATCTGCGCGCCCTCGCCGGGGTGCAGGCCGTCTTCGGACGGCGCTGCGAGGTGTTCTTCACGACCAAGTGCAAGACCCAGTCGTGGATGCGCGACCACTACGCCTACGGTGAGGCCTCGGTGCTCTTCCCCGGCCAGCACACGGAACTGTTCCCGGACATCCCCACCTCGGAGGGGCCCATCCACTTCGCGGGGTGCCACACGTCCATCAAGCCCGCCTGGATCGAGGGCGCCCTGGAGTCCGCCGTCAGGACGGCGTTGAAGGTCCATACGGGCTGACGGTGTCCGTTCGGCCGACGGGACCGGCAGGGCTGACGGGGCTGACGTCCACGACCGGTCGGCCCCGTCGGCGGCTCACGGTGTCAGGTGCGCCTGGACAGCGGGTGCGTACCGTGCCACGACGGCGTCGAGCGGTGCCGCGCGCACGTCGCCGCCCCGCGCGATGCCGTACATCACGCCGAGGCCGAGCAGCATGCCGACGGCGAGTTCGGCCCGCAGGCCGGCGTCGGGGCCGTCCAGGCGCAGGGCGAGCCGGTCGCTCACCTGGGTACGGAAGTTGGCGCGGAGTGTGTCCCCCTGGGTGCCCTGGAGCGGTGCGAAGACGATCCTCAGCAGCGGGTCGGCGCCGCGTTCGCTCTGGCTGACGAGGACGTGCCGGACCATGTGGCGTCCGAGGTCGGCCAGTGGCGCGTCCAGCAGAGCGGCGGCGTCCTCCTCGAAGGACATCACGCGTGCGAAGAGCGTCTCCTTGTTGCCGAAGTACTTCATGATCAGGGGAGGGCTGACCCCGGCCCGTTCGGCCACCGCCCTGAGGGTGATGTCCGCGTGGGCGTGGCGCGCGAGGAGGTGCCGGGCCGCGCGCAGGATCGCCGCCTTGGTGGCCTCGGCGTCCCGGCGTCCCGGACCGGCGCTCTCCGGCTCCCCGACGGACATCGCGGTGGACCTCTCGAAGGATTCCGAGGACTTGGCGGACCTCATGCGTCTCCTGCTCCCTCCAGCAGATTTCCCGCCGCCGGTCCGCCGCGCCGCCGGCGCGGCCACCGGCCGGGCTTGTCCCGCTCATCGCTCCCCGGTATCGCCAGGGCCATCGCGCATCCTGCCAGCGCGACCGCCCCGGCCATCGCGAAGGCCAGCAGATAGCCCCGCAGGCTGGGCAAAAGCAGTCCGCCGACCGGGCTGATGTGATGCACCAGTACGGCGGCCACGGCGGCGCTGCACACGGCCTGGCCGATGGTCCGCATCAGCACGTTGACACCGCTGGCGGAGCCGGTCTGCGCGGCGGGCACCGCGCCCAGGATCAGCGTGGGCAGCGCCGAGTAGGCGAGCGCGGTGCCCGCCGACACGATGGCGCCGCCCAGGATGATCACCCACAGGTCGCGGCTGTCCAGGATGCGTATGCCGTACCCGCACGCGATGACGACGGCCCCGAGGGCGAGCGTCACACGCGGGCCGCGTGACAACGAGATACGGGCCGAGACCGGTGATAGGAACAGCATGATCACGCCGCTGGGCAGCAGGCACAGCCCGGCGCCGACGATCGACAGACCGAGTCCGTACCCGGTGCCCTCGGGCGCCTGGACGAGCTGGGCCGTGACCAGGGAGTTGGCGTAGAAGGAGAATCCGACGAGCAGGGCGGTCAGATGCGGCAGCGCCACGCGCGGCCGGGCGGCGAGCCTGAGGTCGACCAACGGCCGTTCGGCGCGCAGTTGCTGCCACCACCACAGGGCCAGGGCGACCACGAAGCCCGTGAACAGCCCGATCACCGGCATGCTCCCCCAGCCCCATTCACCGCCCTGCGAGACGGCCAGGAGCAGACAGACCAGAACTGTGGCCAGGCCGAGCGCGCCGGGCGTGTCGAATCTGCCCGGGTGCCGTACGGCCGACTCGTCCACCGTCCACGCGGCGAGTGCCAGGCCCGCCGCACCGAGCGCGGCCGACACCCAGAACATGGTGTGCCAGTCCGCGTACTGGACGATGAGGGCCGCGAGCGGCAGGCCGAGCGCCGCGCCGATGCCGACCGTCGAACTCATCAGGGCGACGGCGGAGACGGTCCGCTCGGGCGGCAGCACGTCACGCAGGATGCTGATCGACAGGGGCACGACGGCCGCCGCGGCCCCCTGGAGCGCCCGCGCCGCGATCAGCACCCGGATGTCCGAGGTCAGCGCGCACAGCACCGACCCGGCCGTCATCAGCGAGAGGGCGAGGAGCAGCACGCGCTTCTTGCCGTACATGTCTCCGGCGCGGCCGAGCACAGGGGTCAGCACCGCGCCCGCGAGGAGCGTGGCGGTGACGGTCCACGACACGGCGGCGGCGGAGGACCCGGTGAGCCGTGGCAGGTCGGGGAGCAGCGGTACGACGGCGGTCTGCATCACCGCCATCAGGATGCCGCCGTACGCGAGGACCGGGACGGTCAGCCCGGCGCGCAACCCGGCCGGAGAGGTGGACCGCCCGGCGCGGGTCGGCTCCGTCGGTATCGACTCCGTGGGTGTCGGCTCCTGCATGGCACTTCCCCGGGCGCGAGACATGGCATGGTGAACAGCCATTCAACCTAGCGGTTGAATGGCTGTTCACCAACCCGTTCGGGGTACTGGTGGATGCTGGTGAATTCTCATTCACCCGCTCCTCGGTGATGCCTCCCGTGCCCTTATGGAGCTTTCGGGCCGGGTGCGGCCGTGCGCGCGGCGTCCAGGTCCTCGATGGTCCCACCGACCTTCGCGCGCAGTGTCTCCAGCATCTTCGGCTTCGCGCTGATGGCCCACTGCGGGCCGACCAGGTATTTGCCTCCGTACATGGAGGCGCTGTCGAGCCAGGTCAGCTTGTACTTCTCGGCGGGGAAGGTGGTGATGAGGTAATCGCCGTCGGCGGTGTCGCAGACGCCCTCGCGCAGTTCGTCCGCGTCGGTCCGGATCGTGACCTTGCAGCCGGTCAGGTCCGCGATCACCTCGACCTTGGCCGGTGCCACCACGCCGGCGGAGGGGGCGGACATCGCGGAGGTCTCCGCGGAATCGCCCTCCGCGCTCTTGTCCGTGTCACCGCCGCAGGCCGTGGCCAGCGGCAGCAGGGCCAGGCCGCCGACCAGGGCGAGGCCGCGCACCGCGCGGGCGACGAGGGGGCGGCCGGTACGTCGTCGCTGCGGCTGCGGTGACCGCGGTGGCTGCTGTGGCACGTGCCTCTCCGTATCCGTGCTGGTCCCGCGCGAGCGGGCAGGTGTCCACCAGGGATACGGAGGAGGCGTACGGGCCGTTCAGCGCCCCCGCTCAGCGCTGTCGGATCTCTCAGCTGAACGGGTCGAGCGTGATGTAGGCCGTGTTGGGGTTGCTGTCGTTGACCAGCGACTCGTGGGCGCCGACGTCGTCGAACGCGAAGCCGTAGGCCTTGCCGTCGGCCATCTGCTCATGGATCTTCTTGGCGTAGTGGTTGGTCACCGCGTCCTGGTAGAAGTTGGCCGAACCACTGTCGGGCTGGTTGGGGTTGGAGAGGAGCGTGGAGCGGTTGTAGCCCGCGCACAGGGTGCGGGAGATCGGGCCGCGGACGAGGTCGTTCGGCGCGTCCAGGTTCTTGTAGCAGCCGAAGACGCTGTCCGAGTCGGGCTTCTGGAACGAGGTGACCACCGCCCCGGCGCTGTTGGTGAAGTTCATGACGTTGCCGGAGACCCGGCCGAAGTACTTGGTGTTGGGCTGGTCGGCGAAGGGTGTCACCGTCAGCGTGGAGCTCGCGTACTTGGTCCACACCCGGTTGATGTAGTCGTTCATCACGGTGCTCGGCAGCGCGCCGGCCTCGATGCCGTGCCCGGGGGCGAGCGCGCGCAGGACGGTGCCGTCGGAGCGGGTCTTGATGAGGTTGGCCCAGCCGCCGGACTGGCTCCGCAGGGAGTTGAAGAAGGCGTTGTACCCGCCGGCCTTCAGATGCCCGGTGGTCTTGACCGCGCCCGCCGCGTTCTTGACTCCCACCGCGTAGGGGGCCGAGAACATGTCGACCTGCGTGCTGTTGATCCACAGCCCGCCGTCGTTCAGGGTGTACTCGGTCCAGTTGAAGAGGATGTTCGCGTTCGGGTCGGACGGGTTCTGCACAGCGGGCTGTACGAGACCGCCGGTGGTCAGCTTGAAGACCAGCTTCTGGCCGTACGAGAAGTAGACCCGGCCGGAGAACTTCGGCATACGGATCGTCTTGGTCTGGCCGTTGGCCGGTCCTGCGATGGAGGCGTCGGGCGCCGGGGTCGGCGGGTTGCCGCCCGCGGGCCAGGCGTGGAACGTGCCGTTGGCGTCGGCCCACCCCTGCTGGCCGGTCGAGAGCAGGGTCCCGATGACGTAGACGTACACCTGGTCGCCGCGCCCGGAGCTGTTCTTCAGTTCGAGCGGGATGGTCGTCGGCACCGCGGCCTCGGCGTGGGACACGGGTCCCACGGTCGTGACTCCCGTGGCGACGGCCGCCGCGGCGACCAGGGGCACCAGCATTTTTCGCATGGCAAGCACGTCGTCCTCCTAGCAGGTGGAAGCGGACCGTTCGGCTCCTCATGAGAGCGCTCTCAGAGTGCTCCCATGAGGCGAACACGTCAAGGTCTAGACCAACATCGACTGCCGTCGACCTGCCGGAGAGAGGGGTGGGCGCGCTCGTCAGCCGCGGGCCATCGCGATCGAACCCGCGAGCCGCTCCCCCGCCTCGTAGATCATGTACGGGACTCCGCCGTCCGTACCGAACGACGGGGCGGCAGCGCGGCCGTTCTCCGGCGCGGCGCTGCGGGAGTTGTAGAAGACGCCGAGGTGCGTGCGCTTGCTGAAGTCGTTGCCGACCTCGGTGATCATCATGTCGCCGCCGCTCGCCTTGTCCTTGTTGTAGACGACGTACGTGCTGTTGTCGCGGTGCAGCAGGTGGGGGCCGCCGACGTTGACGGCACCGACGTCCGTGTGCCGCACGAGCGGCTGCTGGTCGAAGGTCCAGTTGCGTCCGTCGGCCGACCAGCCCCAGTGGATGTCACGGTGGTTGGAGGTGTTGTTCAGCATGAAGAGCATCACGAAGTGGGCGCCCCGGGACGGCAGTTCGTGGGGGAAGACCCGGGCGTACGACGTCTCGGTCGTGCCGCTGGGCAGCATGGACGTGGACAGGACGACCTTGTCGTAGGTGAAGTTGATGCCGTCCTTGGAGCGGGCCAGCCGCGTCGTGGTGTTCTCCCCGTGGAAGTACATCCACATCTCCTTGGAGGCCTCGATCCACATGACGTGCGCGGACGCGACATGACTGACCTTGTAGTGCGGCTGCCAGTTGTTGGAGACGATCGGGTTGTTCGGGTACTCCGTGAACGGGCCTTCGAGGGAGTCGCCGTAGGCCAGGCAGATGCCGCCGGGCGCGTCGTGCGGCCCGTAGTACAGGTAGTACCTGCCCAGCGGGTTGGCGAGGCGGCCGGCCGTGCCCCGGATGCACGGGAAGATGATCTCGCCCGTCGGGTTGTACTTCAGCTGGGACGGGGTGAGCAGGGTGCGGACGTACTTGTAGTCGGGGAATCCGCCGGGCGCGGCGGCAGCGGCCGGGGCGGCGGCCCCGTCCGCGGAGAGGGCGGGGGCGGCCGGGGCGGTGAGCCCGCCCACGGTCAGGGCGGCGCCGGTGGCGGCACCGGCACGCAGGAACAGACGACGGGCGGGACGCGGCTCGTTCATGGTCGACTCCAGGAAGAGAGGCGGGGGGGGCGGTCGGAGGTCGGTCAGAGGTAGGTGGCGGCGGTGACGCACAGCCCGCCGAGCGCGACGGCCCACACGTACGGCAGGGTGCGTACCATGACCTGCTGCGGGGAGACGCCCGCGTACTGGGCGGCCCACACGGTCTGGGTGCTGGTGGGGTCGGCGACACCGAAGACCTGGTTGTACGAGGTGGCCATGCCGAGGACGACCGCGGCCGGGTAGATCCCGGTGGAGATGAGGACACCGGCGATCCCCGCGCCGAGTCCGAACACGTTCAGCGGTCCCCGGTACAGGCACAGCGGCACGAGCAGGGTGAAGACGCCCACGAACAGCACGGCGTTCTGCGGGCTGACCGCCTTCACCAGCGGTTCCAGTGCCTCGACCGCGCCCGGGAGTTTCACCGCGGCCAGCAGGATGCCGATGGCGATGAACAGGGCGATCGGCGGGGCCGCCACCTCGAATCCGCCGTACAGGGTGCGCAGCAGGCGCTTGTTCATCTCGCGGGGGCGGGTGGTGGTGACCAGCGCGTACAGGACGCCGGCCAGCAGGGAGGGGATGATGGCGAGTTCGAAGCCCAGGGCGAGGATCAGCGGTACGGCCGGGGTGAGCAGGGCGTACCAGGGGGCGTCGCCGAGCCGCTGCCGACGGTTCGGTGAACGGGGCTTGTCCTGCACGGACTTGAGGGACCAGGTGTGTTCGACGCCCCGCCGCCGCGACTCGACGAACACGTACAGGACGGCGGCCACCAGGGCGAACGGGAACAGCTTCACCATGAAGCCGCGGACGGTCTCGACGGGCAGTTCCAGCGCGGTGGAGAAGAACTGCCACAGCGGCAGTTCGAAGGGGATGCCGACGGCGATGCCCATGAGGATGGTCCCGGCGGCGGTCACCTTGGGGATGCCCACCGCGATCATGGCGGGGATGCCGATGAGGCCCGCGAGCATGGCGGCGGGCGCCGATCCGGTGACGGTGCCGACGAGCGCGGAGACGGCGAGGACGCCGAGTGCCACGACGACCGGGCGGTCCCCGCCGAACTCGACGATCTTGCGTACGAGGGTGGCGGCGACCCCCGTCTCCTCCAGGAGCTTGCCCAGCCACGAGCCCAGCACGATGGCGATCATGGTGGCGGCCAGCGCGGGGGCGCCCTCCTGGAGGACCGTGTCGATGACGCTGTTCTCGCCGGTCAGCGGTGCGCCGGCGACGAAGGCGATGACGACGGCGAGCAGGACGAGCGCGAACGCCGTGGGCAGTTTGCGGGTGAGCATGGCGGCGACACCCGCGGCCATGACGAGCAGGATGACGACACCCATGGCTCAGTTCTCTCTTCCTGGCGCGCCGACCGCGGCGGCCAGCGCGGCGGTCAGCAGGAGGGGGCTGCGGCCGAGTCCGCAGACGGTACGGGCGTAGGCGTGGGCGGCGATCTCCTCGGCCCCCGCGACATGGGCGAGGACCCGCAGGCGGCCGAGCCGCAGCGCGGTGTGCCCGATCGCCTCCTTGAGTGCGGTCCTGGTCGCCCTGTGGTGGAAGTGCTCGTGCGCGCTCTCGTGGGCGAGGGCCGCGGCGCGCACGGACCCCACGGGGTACCAGTGGCGCCAGCCGAGTTCGTCGATGAGCCGCTCGGCGCGGTCGACGGTGTCGACGTAGATCTCGACCGTGGCGGGGCGCGAGGTGTAGCGGGCGAGCAGCAACTCTTCGAGTCCGTCGTCGCGTTCCACGATCCGGGCGCCGCACGGGCCGGGTTCGAGGGCCGCGCCGAAGGCGTCGGCGGCCTCGGCCCAGCGGCGCAGGAGGGCGGGGTCACGCCCCTCGTGGGTGGGCGTGCCGGCGAGCAGCCGTACCGCGAGATCGAGGTCGTCGGTGGCCTGCTGGGCGACCGGGTCCGTGGTGGTCGCGTGGGCGCGGGTCATGAGCGCACCTCCACCACGGCCACCACGGGCTCGTCGGCGGCCCGGTCGCGCATCTCGCTGCGGGCCAGGGCCAGCAGCGGCTGCGGTTCGAGGACTCCGGAGAGGTCGGCGATACGGGAGCCGAGGAGCAGCCGCAGCGCGGGCGCCCGGACACCGCCGTCGCCGTACGACGTGGCCTCGCGGACGAGGTTGCTCAGCAGTTCGGGGGCGGCGCCCACGGTGGTGGCGGCCACCTGCGCGTCGGCCGCGTGCAGCCGTACGACACCGTCGGCGTCCACGACGCGTACGGGGTGCCGGGTCGCCCGCAGCCGGCGGCGCACCTCGGTGCCGTAGACCGTGTGGGCGGGTGTGCCGGCGAGGACGGTGACCCGGTCGGGGTCGGTCTTGAGGCTGGCTGCGGCGGCGGCGAGGCGTTCGGAGTCGTCAGCGCTGTGCGAGCGGTCCTGGGTACGCAGTTCGGTGGCGCCGGTGGCGATGGCGCGGACGGTGCTGGTCTGCGGGTCGACGGTCACCTCGACCTCGACTCCGTCGGCGGCGGCGCCCTGGGCGACGACGGCCTGCTCGGCCTCGGCGCGTACGGCGAGGATCTGTTCCTGGGTGGCGCCGGGGATGATCCGTTCGATCTGCTCGCGCACCAGGGCGAGGGCCACCCCGATCGGGCTGATGACCTCGTTGTGCCGGGCGATCCGGCCCTCCATGCCGGTGAGGGCCGCGAGGTGCGGGGTGACGGTGGCGGCTCCTCCCCCGCCGCCGACGAGGACGGCGGTGTCGGCGTCGAGGCGGTAGTCGCGCACGATCTTGTCCACCACCGACTTCACCTGCTCGGCGCCCGCGTCGAGGATGCGGGCGGCGGCCGTCGGCACGTCCACGCCCAGGGCGGCGGCCAGCGGGGCGATCGCGGCCTTCGCGGCCTCCTGGTCGCAGCGCGCGAAGTCCCCTTCCGGGACGCGGCCGAGAGCGTTGGCGGCGCACGTCATGGTGATCGCGTACCGGCCGCCCGCCGCGTCCAGGACGGCGTGGTCGGCCGGGTCGTCGGGCATCGGGCGCACGGTGGCCAGGGTGGCGTCGCGCAGTTCGTCCAGGTCGGCGAAGCAGGCGTAGGGCAGCCCGGCGATATGGGCGCTGCGCGGTCCGACGGCCGTGAGGCGGGCCTGGCTGCCGTGGGTCAGGTCGACGCGGACCATCGAGCCGCCGCCGACCCCGACCGTGCGGACGTCGAGGGCGTTGAGGTACGAGGTCCTGCCGAGCATCGTGGCGTGCCGGACGGCGACCTTGCCCCGGCGTACGACGCTGATGTCGGTGGAGGTGCCGCCCGTTTCGAGGAAGACGCCCTCGCTGATCCGCTCCTGCATCAGGGCTCCGGCGACTCCGGCCGCCGGGCCCGACAGCACGGTCAGCAGCGGGCGCCTGCGCATCTCGTCGAGCGCCATGACCCCGCCGTCGCAGCGCATGACCATGAGCGGCGCGGTGATGCCCGCCTTGGTGATGGACGAGTCGACGAGATCGGCGGTGGCGAGCATGCGCGGCAGGATGGCCGCGTTGACGACGGCGGTACGGGTGCGCTTGTGCAGCCCGTACAGCGAGGTGATCTCGTGCGCGGCCGTCATCGGGAGCCCGGCGGCGCGGGCGGTCTCCAGTACGGACTGCTCCCCTTCGGGCCGGTCGACGGCGAACGGCTCGGTGGCGACGAGGACTTCGGCCCCCGCCGCGGTGACCTGCTCGACCGCGGCGCGTACGGCGCTCGTGTCGTCGGGGTCCGCCACATGCGCGTAGGCGAGCGGAAGCTTTTTGCCGGGGGCGAGTTCGAGCCGGCCGAGGGCGGCGAGCCGGCGGGTGAGGACTGCGCCGGGTCCGGTGCCGATGCCGATCAGGCCGACGGTGGCGACGTCGCCCTCCAGCAGGGCGTTGGTCGCCTGGGTGGTGCCGTGGGCCAGGAACGCGACGTCGGCGGGATCGCGGCCGACCTGCTGGAGCAGTTGGTCCAGCGCCTCGACGATGCCGTGGGCGACACCGTCCTCGTGATGGTGGCTGGTGGGGACCTTGACCTGGCCGAGCAGGCTCAGTGTTGTGGCGTCCACGGCCACGGCGTCGGTGAAGGTTCCGCCGACGTCGATGCCGACGCGGATTCTGTGGGTGGTCATGTCTGGGCACCTCCTTGTGCTCTGTCAGTCATGCGCGACACCGGACGGGCCGGACCGGCCGGGCAGCCGGTCCGCCCGCCCCTCGCTCTCAGTAGCCCCGTACGTCGGGCCAGTGGCGCTGCACGCCGGCCCGGTCGAGGCCGCGCGCGAACTCCTCGAACCGCTTGTCCTCGGCCTGCACCTGGTGGGGTTCGACGTCCTCGGCCAGGCAGTGGGCGGCGAGCGCGCCGGCGACCTCGCCGATGTTCCACTCCACCGGGTGGAGCCGGTAGCAGCCGTTGGTGATGTGGGTGGTGCCGATGTTCTTGCCGGCGGGCAGCAGATTGCGGACCCGCCTCGGCACGAGTGCGCCCAGCGGGATCTCGAAGGGCACCGAGCCGATGTCGATGTAGTTGTCTCCGCCGGTCGAGGGGTGCAGGTCGATGCGGTAGTTGCCGACTCCGACGGAGTCCCGGTACTTGGTGCCGCCGTAGGGTCCGACCAGGTCGATCGCCACGTCGTGCTCGGTGACGGTGGTGACGGCCCTGATCCGGCGCGACTCGCGGACGTAGGGCGCCTTGGCGAGGCCGTCCGGGGTGCCGGTCACGTCCGGGCGCGGACGCAGGCCCGGGAATCCGGTGCCGCCGTCCTGGCGGGGCGCCTCGGTCTGCAGCCAGTACAGGACCGACAGCGACAACTGCCGTGCCCCGGCGACCGCTTCGGCGCCGGTCTCCGCGCCCGCCCCGACGAGCGGCTTCAACCAGTAGTCGTTGAGCGGCCAGTTGACGAGGGTGATGTCGGAGTCGAAGGCGCCGGGGCGGTGCATCCTGCGCGCCAGGATGCGGCGGAAGCCCCACAGCTCCTTGTCACCGGCGTCCGCGCTCTGGTCGGCGCTCACGGCGAGCGGGTCCAACTCGGGGTTGGGCTCGAACGTCCGCGGTACGGACTCCAGGGAGCGGGGGTCCGGTGCCTGGAAGCCCAGCAGGGGTCCGGGCCAGAAGTCGGGCCGGTACGCGCGCCAGAAGTCGTAGTCGGCGGGCCGCTCGACGGTGTGGTCCTCGCCCTCGTGGTGGGAGAGCGCGAAGCACACGGTGATGCCCTGCTGGTTGAGCGGCTGGGCCTCGTCCGGGGCGTGCGGTTCGTCGTACTCGGACCGCGCCTCGGCTCCGGTGACGTGCTCGACATCCGCGAGGTCGAGGAGTTCACCGGTCTCGGTGGCGTCGATCACGTATCGGGCACGGACGGTGACCTGCCGGCCGCCGTCCTGGCAGTGCTCCAGCGTCACGGACCGTACGACATCGTTGTCCGCCTCGGCCGCGACGGGCCGGTGGTCGGTGAGCACGGTCAGCCGGCCGGCGGCCCGGTGGGGCGCGAGCATCGCGTCGATGACGGCGAGCGCGACGCGCGGCTCGTGACAGAGCTTGCTCACCCGTCCGGCGCCCGGGTTGAGGTCCGGGAGGGCCAGCGCCTCGGCGCGCAGCGGGTACCACTGCCGGTAGAACTGCCTTATGCCTTCGCGCAGTTGACGGTACGTGGCGGTGGTGCCGAACTGCTCGACCCAGG
This sequence comes from Streptomyces ortus, assembly GCF_026341275.1. NCBI lineage: Bacteria > Bacillati > Actinomycetota > Actinomycetes > Kitasatosporales > Streptomycetaceae > Streptomyces > Streptomyces ortus. Next base: position 7,852,746 of record NZ_JAIFZO010000002.1, on the reverse strand, counting down.
GGTGCTCGTCGGGTGGCACGGCCTGCGAGGTGAGCTGTCCCCCGAGCCAGTCGGTCTCCTCGGTGAGCACGACGGTACGTCCGGCCCGGCAGGCCGCCAGCGCGGCGGCCACGCCGCCGAGCCCGCCGCCCACGATGAGGATGTCGGCTTTCGGAATCACGCTTCTCCTTGCTGGTGGTTCAGCTGCTCTTCTTCTGCTGGTGCAGCAGGTGGTTCGGCTGTTGGTACAGCCGGTGGTTCGTCCGGCGATGCGGTCATCGGCTCGTCCGGCGGTGCAGGCATCGGTTCGTCCGCCGGTTGGCCGGGGGTCCGACCCGTGCGCCGCGCGCCGGTGTCAGGGCCGTGCCGGTGGGCTCCCGGTGGTCGCACCCGCCCGGAAGGCGCAGGTGACCAGGGGTTCCTCGGCCGCCTCCCCCGCCACGAGTGCGGCCAGCATGCGGACCGCGGCGGCGCCCAACTGGTGCCGCGGGACGTCGAATCCGGTGGGCTGGGGGTCCCCGGCGAGGTCGGAAGGAGGGCTGCCGAGGAGCGCGAGGGACAGGTCGTCCGGGTAGCTGAGGCCGGCCTCCTCGACGGCTGTCCGCAGGGCTCGCCAGGCACCCCCGGTGTCGGTCTCCTCCGCGACGAAGGCGGTGACACCCTCGGCGAGCCAGCTCCGCAGCCGTTCGGGGGTGACCTCGCGCCGGGGGTCGGCGCAGCGGAAGACGGCCTCGGACCCACCGGGCAGTCCGGCCGCCTCCAGCCCTTCCAGGAAGCCCCGTTGACGGTCGGTGGAGGCGGGCGCGTCGTCGTCCTCACGGACCAGGACGATCCGGCGGTGCCCCAGGGAAGCCAGGTGCCGGACCACCTCGCTGCTCGCGCTCACGTAGTCGGCGCCGACCCAGGACAGGCCCTCCAGCTCCTCGCGGCGGCCGAGGTGCACCACCGGGAAACCGTCGGCGACCATCCGTTTCAGCTCGGCAATCGGTACATGGCGGCCGAGGAACAGGCAGCCGTCCGCGAGCCGGACCCGGTTGAGCGCCTCGGGACCGGCCGCCTTGGCACCGCCGGAACTCGACCCCGTGAAGAGCACCAGGTCGTAACCGCGTGCGGCGGCCTCCCGCTCCACACCGACGAGGAAGGGGTAGTAGGAGTGCTCCACGTCCGTCGGGAAGGTGGCCGTGAAGCTGTAGACGCCGAGCAGGTTGTTGCGGGCCGCCGCCAGCCGCTGGGCCGCCGGATCCGGTACGTAGCCGAGGCTGCGGGCCGCGTCGAGCACCCGCTGCCGTGTCTCGTCCGAGATCGCCGAACCCTGGGCCTTGGCCGACAGCACGAGCGACACCGTGGCCTGGGACACTCCGGCCAGCCGGGCGACCTCCGCCTGCCGCGGCCGGGACGTGCGTCCGGTCGCCGCGGGGGTCCGCCCACGTCTGGGTCCCTTCCTGGGCTGCTCCACCATGCTCCTCACCCGGCCGCCGTGGGCCGCCACCCAGCTTGCTAATGCGTATAAGTAATGCGCATTAGCAGAACTGTGGAGTGTCCGCACGGCATCGGTCAAGGGGTGCGACACGACTTCTTGGCCCGGCGGCCGACCACCGGATCGTCGCCGGATTCACCGCCGGGGTCGCCACCCGGGGTCGCCACCCGGGTCGTTACCAGGACCGCCGCCAGGTTTCTCCGGCGAGCGCGGTGGACCATGACCATTGAACCGGACCATTGACCCGTCAACCGGTTCCGGTTAGCGTCCACGCCGAGCCTTTCCCAGGATCAGCAGCACCTGTGCCCCCACCGCAGTGTTCGGCAAGCCTCGGGAGTTCATCCATGCGCGTCTTGCGATCGTCGTTCGCCGCTCTCACTCTCGCTCTGACAACGATGTCAGCCCTGGTCGTGCACTCCGCGCCGCCTTCCTCCGCGGCGCCCTCGGTCGCCGCGGCGACCGTGTGCAACACCTACTGCGACGCACGGGATCCGGCCCTCAGCGGCCAGGACCGCAGACCTGTCTCCGCCACGCTCTTCTCGCGGACGTTCGAGCTGCACTTCGACGACGCCGACGCCATGGGCTGGGCCTCCGTCGGCAACGGCGCTCCCGGGGACGAGGTGTGGCTGGACCGCTCCTACGACGGCGGCCGGACCTGGGCCTCGAACAGCCGCCTCGGCGCCACGAAGATCCCGGCGGGCCGGACGGGCTGGCGGACGCTGATGTACAACGTCGACGACTGGGCGGGCCACGGCGTCGGCGCGCTGCGCGCCTGCGGCAAGGCCGCCGACCGCACGGACGTGGTCTGCACACCGTGGGCCCGGTCCACCTGGAACGCGGGCAACCGGCGCACCGCGGCGGCGACCGCGCAGATGCAGTTCTACAACTACGGCACCGGCCTGTTCGACACCACCGGCTGGTGGAACTCGGCCAACGCGCTGCACGCCGTCATCGACAACATCCGGGTCACCGGCATGCAGAGCTACCGGTACGCCATCGGCCGCACCTACGATCTGCAGGTCAACGCGGCCGACGGGCAGTTCCGCAACGACTACATCGACGACACCGGCTGGTGGGGCCTGACCTGGATCGCGGCGTACGACCTCACCGGCGACCCCCGCTATCTGGCCACGGCACGGGCCGACGCGGACTACATGGCCTCCTACTGGGACAACACCTGCGGCGGCGGGGTGTGGTGGAGCACCGCGAAGACGGTCAAGAACGCCATCCCGAACTCCCTGTACATCGAGCTGAACGCCGCCCTGCACAACCGTATCCCCGGCGACACCACCTACCTCCAGCGTGCGAAGGCGGACTGGAGCTGGTTCCAGGGAACCGGCATGATCAACGCGGACCAGACGGTCAGCGACGGCCTGAGTCTGAGCACCTGCAAGGTCGGCGACAGCACGGTCTGGTCCTACAACCAGGGTCAACTCGTCGGCGGCCTGGTGGAGTTGCACAAGGCCACGGGCGACTCCTCGGTGCTCGCCGCCGCGCGCCGGATCGCCGACGCCAACACCGTGTCGAGCAAGCTCAACACCTCGGCCGGCATCCTGAGGGACCCCTGCGAGTCGGGGGACTGCGGCGCGGACGGGGCGTCCTTCAAGGGCGCCGACGTACGCGGCCTGGCGAAGCTGAACGCGGTCCTGTCCGACCGCCCCTACACCACCTACCTCAACAAACAGGCCGCCCAGGCCTACGCCGCCGACCGCAATCCGCTCGACCAGTACGGTCTGCGCTGGTACGGCCCGCTGGACAAGACGGACGCCGCGCGCCAGCAGAGTGCCCTCGATCTGATGAACGCGGCGTCCTGAGGCGGCGTCGTCCGTCCCGGGGGGTCGCCGGGCGGGCCGGACGGCGCGGGTCGGCCGGGCGGGCCGGGTCGGGTCGGTGGATGTGTTGACGACCGCCCACCGCCCACCGCCCGGCGCGGGGCGAGTCGCAGAGGTGCGGGCCCGTCGGGGCTGAGCGCGCAGTTCCCCGCGCCCCTCAAAAGCCCAGTGTCCAGGCGCCTTTCGAGGTGCGGGCCCCTTGCGGCTGAGCGCGCAGTTCCCCGCGCCCCTGAAAAGCCCTGCGTCCAGGCCTCATTCGAGGTGCGGGCCCGTCGGGGCTGAGCGCGCCGTTCCCCGCGCCCCTTAAAGACCCGACGTCGGCGTTTGCGGAAGCGCTTCGACGTAAGCTCCGCGAAGCCCGTCCAAGGGCAACCGTGGGCACTTCCTCGGCCGCACTGCACGTTCACAGGGACGGACATGACGTACTTCGACAACCCCGTCATCCCGGGCTTCAGCCCCGACCCCAGCGTCTGCCGGGTCGGTGACGACTACTACCTGGCGACGTCCAGTTTCGAGTACGTACCCGGCGTACCCCTGTGGCACAGCCGCGACCTGGTGCACTGGCGGCTGATCGGGCACGCGCTGGACCGGCCGTCGCAGTTGGCGCTGCCCGACACCGCCCCCGCCTCCACGGGCGTGTACGCGCCCACGCTGCGCCATCACGACGGCCTCTTCCACCTGATCACGACCGTGGTCGCCGGCGCGGGCAACATCCTGGTCACCGCCGAGGAGCCGGCGGGGCCCTGGTCGGACCCGGTACCGGTCGGCGTCCCGGGCATCGACCCGGACCTGGCCTGGGAGGAGGACGGAACCTGCTGGTGCGTGTTCTCGGACGGCGGGATCCGAGGGGTCCGCCTCGACCCGGAGTCCGGCGAACCGCTGGGCGATCCGGTGCCGATGTGGTCGGGCAGCGGACTGCAGTATCCCGAGGGCCCGCACCTCTACCGGATCGACGGCTGGTGGTACCTGCTGCTGTCGGAGGGCGGCACCGAGCGCGGCCACGCCCTGTCGGTGGCCCGGTCCCGTACGCTGCCGGGCCCTTTCGAAGCGCATCCGGCCAACCCCGTCCTGTCCCACCGCAGTACGAGCCATCCGGTGCAGAACACCGGCCACGGCGATCTGGTGCAGGCGCAGGACGGCACCTGGTGGATGGTGTTGCTGGGCACCAGGCCCCGGGGTGACACACCCATGTACCACGGCATGGGCCGGGAGACGTTCCTGGCGCCGGTGCGGTGGGAGGACGGTTGGCCGCTGCCCGGACCGCTGGAACCGCGTGCGCAGGCTCCGGCGCTCACCCCGCACCCCTGGCCGCGGGAGCCGGACCGCGACCACTTCGACTCCCCGTCTCTCGCGCCGTGCTGGGTGTCTCTTCGACGGAGCGACCCACAGGCCGTCCGGCTCGACGAGCGGCCGGGCCACCTGGTCCTGCACGCCCGCGCGGACAGTCTCGACACACCAGGCGCGCTCTTCGTCGGGCGCAGGCAGCGCGATGCCGACTGCACCGCGCGCACGCTGGTCGAGGTCCTCGACGGCGGCCGGGGCGGGCTCGCGGTACGCCTGGACGAGGCGCACCACTACGAGGTGGAGGTGGCCGACGGGACGGTCCGCGCGGTCGCCAGGATCGGCCCGCTGAGCCACTCGCTCGCCGAACGGACCGTGCCCGCCGGTCCGTTGGGACTGCGCATCGACATCACGACCTCCGACGTCCTGCCGCCCACGGTCATCTCCCGCGACCCGGCGACGGCTCCGCCGCCCGGCCTGCGCGCCGGCGGCCCCGACACACTTCGGCTGGGTTACGAGACGGACGGCGGTGTCTTCGAGGTCCTCGCCGAACTCGACGGCCGCTATCTGACCACCGAGGTCGCCGGGGGCTTCACCGGCCGTGTCCTCGGCATGTACGCCACGCGGGGCAGTGCGGCCTTCGACTGGTTCGAGCTGAGGTCCGGGGCGGAGGCCGACACGGGCTCCGAGAGGGCCGCGGCAGCTTCCTGACCTAGCGGCGGGCGATGAGGGCAAGCAGGAACAACCACTCCTTGCCACTCTCAACTTATAGCGCACCGGGGGGCTTGCGGCAAGGCCCCCGTCCTGCTGCAGAATCTCGCACTCAAGACGAGTAACTGCGGAAGAGGGTGATTCACGAAGTGCGTGCGTTTTTGCCGGTTCATGGGCCGCGCGGTGACATCGAACCGGGAGGAGCCGATGACATGGACTCTTTGACCACGAGCGCGTTCGACCTTCCCGACCACCTCTCCCCCAAGGCGGACCCGCTGCTGATCGGCGGCGACGAGAAGCACTTCGCGGCCATCGCGGAGACCCTCGACCAGACCATCGCCGAACTGTCCGACCGTCTTGACGCCGAGCGCAGGGCGCCCGGCGGCATCGGCCGGGAGGCGATGGAGCGCGACGCGGAGATCCATCGGCTGACCGCCCGGCTGCGCGCCCTGCGCCGTTTCGGCCTGGACCTCTGCCTCGGGCACGTCGTGAGCGCGGACGACCCCGAGCCGCTGTACATCGGACGGCTCGGCCTCACCGACAGCGCCGGACGGCGGCTGCTGACCGACTGGCGCTCGCCCGCGGCGGAGCCGTTCTTCGCGGCGACCCACGCCAACCCGCTGGGGTTGGTGAGCCGTCGCAGGTACCGCTGGACCCGCGGCCGGATCAGCGACTACTGGGACGAGGTGTTCACCGCCGACGGCCTCGAAGGACACGCGGCGCTCGACGATCACTCCGCCTTCGTCGCCAGTCTGGGCAGCACCCGCTCCAGCCGGATGCGGGACGTGCTCACCACCATCCAGGCCGACCAGGACGCGATCATCCGCGCCGGCTCCCCTGGCGCGCTCGTCGTCGACGGCGGCCCGGGCACGGGCAAGACGGTCGTCGCCCTGCACCGGTCCGCCTACCTCCTCTACTCCGACCCCCGTCTCGGTCACCGCCGGGGCGGCGTCCTGTTCGTCGGCCCGCACCAGCCCTATCTGGCGTACGTCGCCGATGTCCTGCCCAGCCTCGGGGAGGAGGGCGTGCGGACGTGCACGTTGCGGGACCTCGTCGCCGAGGGGGCCGGAGCGCCGGACGAGACCGACCCGGACGTGGCGTCCCTCAAGTCGTCCGCGCGCCTGGTCGGGGCGGTCGAGACGGCCGTCGGGTTCTACGAGGAGCCGCCCACGCAGGGGATGACGGTCTCCACACCCTGGTCCGACGTGCGGCTGAGCGCCGACGACTGGGCCGAGGCGTTCGGGACGCCGGGCCCCGGTGTGCCGCACAACGAGGCACGTGACCAGATCTGGGAGGCCCTGCTCGCGATCCTGCTGGACAGGCTCGACGACGACGTGCCTCCCGAGCTGTTCCGCCGGGCGCTGCTGCACGACGAGGAGCTGACCGGGACCCTCGACCGCGCCTGGCCCCTGCTCGAAGCGGCCGACGTCGTCGGAGACCTGTGGTCGGTGCCCGCCTATCTGCGGATGTGCGCTCCCTGGCTCGGCCCCGACGACGTACGCAGGCTGCAGCGCGCGGACCCGCAGGCGTGGACGGTGTCCGACCTGCCGATCCTGGACGCGGCGCGGCAGCGGCTCGGCGACCCGGAGTCGGCGCGGCGCAGGCGCCGGCACGAGGCCACCCTCGCCGCCCAGCGCGAGCGCATGACGCAGGTCGTCGACAACCTGATCGAGGCCGCGGCCGACTCGGGCGCCGACGGCGACGACGGCGAGGGCCTGGTGAGGATGTTGCGCGGCGAGGACGCCAGGGTCAGCATGGTCGACGAGTCCGAACTGTCCGTCGCCGAACCGGATCTGCTGGCCGGCCCGTTCGCGCACGTCGTCGTGGACGAGGCGCAGGAGCTGACCGACGCGCAGTGGCAGATGCTCCTGCTGCGTTGCCCGTCCCGGAGTTTCACCATCGTCGGGGATCGCGCGCAGGCCAGGCACGGGTTCACCGAGTCGTGGCGGGAGCGGCTGGAGCGGATCGGGCTCGACCGGATCGAGGTGGCCTCGCTGAGCATCAACTACCGGACCCCGCAGGAGGTCATGGCGGAGGCCGAGCCGGTCATCCGGGCCGCGCTGCCGGACGCCAACGTGCCGACCTCCATCCGCAGCAACGGTGTTCCCGTCGTCCATGGATCCGTCGCGGACCGGGATTCGGTCCTGGACACCTGGCTCGCCGCGCACCGGGACGGGATCGCCTGCGTCATCGGCGATCCGACGTTCCGGGCGACGCCCCGCGTCCGGTCGCTGACCCCGGAGTTGTCCAAGGGGCTCGAATTCGACCTGGTCGTCCTCGTCGACCCGCAGACGTACGGGACCGGGATCGCGGGAGCGGTCGACCGCTATGTCGCGATGACCCGGGCGACGCAGCGACTGGTCGTCCTCACCGGCGACTGAGCCCGGCCGGCCCTCCCCTCCGTATGCGCGCTTGTCCGCGGTCGTGTTCGGGCATACCGTGCCGCGGTGAAGCTCTTCTCGCTCGCCTGGAACGCATTGCGCACGGCGGTCGCCGAAGTCCCGGACGAGGACTTCGAGCAGCCGTCGGGCTGTACGGGGTGGCTCGTGCGGGATCTGGTGTGCCACCTGGTCATCGACGCCCAGGACATCCTGATCACCCTAGCCACCCCCGCCGACACCGAGCCGACCGTGGACGCGGTCACGTACTGGCAGCTCGACGGGGCCCCGGCCGGCGAGGATCCGCTGGACGCGCTGATCCCCCGGCTGGCCGCCGCGTACGGGGAGCCGGGGCTGCTGAAGTTCCACTTCGACGACGTCGGTTCCGCCGCGGGCCGCGCAGCCGGACTCGCCGATCCCGCGGCCCGTGTCGGCACCCGTGACGAGGTGCTGACCGTCGGCGCGTACCTGTCCGTGTACGTGCTCGAAGCGACCCTGCACCACCTCGACCTGATCGCCCGGCTGACCTCGACCGGCGGGCCGCCCGCCGAGACCCTGGCGGCGGCTCGCGCGGCGCTGGAGAGGATCGCCGGGACGCCGTTCCCGGCCTCGTTCTCCGACCGGGCCGCGCTGCTGATCGGCACCGGCCGGCGGACGCCGACCGACGCGGAGAGGACCGCCCTGGGCACCTTCGCCGAACGGCTCCCGCTCGTACTGGGCTGAGATCCTGTGTCATCTCCCCGGCCGGGTGGATCCGCGGCCCCGCCGGTCCGCCCCTGGTGGGGCCCTTCTAGGGTGCCGTCATGGACTCGCAGCACTACCTCGCAGAACTGTTCTCCCTGGACGGCCGGGTCGCCCTGGTGACCGGTGGCAGCTCCGGCATCGGGCGGGGGGTGGCCGAGGCGCTGGCCCGCGCCGGGGCGAGCGTCGTCGTCGTGGCGCGCGGGCAAGCGGAACTGACCGCCACGGTCGAGGAGTTGGAGGCGCTCGGCTGCAGGGCCGCCTGGGTGGGCGCGGATCTCGGTACGCGTGAAGGCGTGCGCGAGGCCGCCGAGCGGGCCGTCGAGGCCTTCGGTGAGCCCGACATCCTCGTCAACTGCGCCGGGGTCAACCTCCGGCCGCCGATGAGCGAGCTCAGCGACGAGGTCTGGGACACCACCATGGCCCTGAACCTGGACGCGCCCTTCCTGCTGGGCCGGCGTTTCGGCCCGGCCATGGCGGAGCGGGGCTTCGGCCGGATCATCCACGTCACCTCGCAACAGGCTCACCGCGCCTTCGTCCAGAGCGGTGCCTACGGCGTCTCCAAGGGGGCGCTGGAGTCGCTGGCCCGCTCGCAGGCGGAGGCCTGGTCGCCGTACGGGGTCACCGTCAACACCCTGGTGCCGGGCTTCGTGATGACCCCGCTGAACCGGCGTCTGTCGTCCGACCCGGAGAAGGTGGCGGCCCTGGCGGCGCGCACGATGGTCGGTCGCAACGGCCTCGCGGAGGACTTCGCGGGCGCGGCGGTCTTCCTGGCGAGCGCCGCCTCCGCGTACGTCACCGGGCAGTCGGTCTTCGTCGACGGCGGCTTCTCCGTGCACTGAAATGTTTTCCACGACCGGTCCGTGACCCGTAGGGTGGCCGGTGCAGCTGGTTCGCCCCGTCCGCCAGGCGGGTGCGTCGCAAGAGGGAACCCGGTGGGAATCCGGGACTGCCCCGCAGCGGTGAGTGGGAACGACCGCCGTCACACGCACTGGGCCCGGCCGGGTCTGGGAAGCGACGGCCAGTAGGTGTCCTCCGCAGGGAGGATGTGCCCGCGAGTCCGAAGACCTGCCAACTGCCCGTGCGCGAACCATTCGCGCGCGGAGATCCCGGTGACCTCGTGGGCGGGTCGGCGTACTTGTTCCGGCGGACGGCCGCGCGCTGCGCGCGGCTCGGATTCCGTCCGGTTCGTCACCCCTTCGCGTTCACGTCCCGTCCCGGGATCCCAGGGAGATATCTCGCGAAGGAGATTTCCGTGACAGCGCAGTCCGCAGCCGCGGCGGCCCGGGCCACCGTGTACGGCTACCCCCGCCAGGGACAGCACCGGGAACTGAAAAAGGCCGTCGAGGGCTACTGGAAGGGCCGGGTCGACGCCGACACCCTCCGGATGACCGCCGCCGGCCTGCGCCGGACGAACTGGCGGCAGCTGGCCGAGGCCGGCGTGCACGAGGTTCCCACCGGTGACTTCTCGTACTACGACCACGTCCTGGACACCAGCGTCATGGTCGGCGCGATCCCCGAACGCCACCGCGCCGCCGTCGAGGCCGACGCGCTCGACGGCTACTTCGCCATGGCGCGCGGCACCCAGGACGTGGCGCCGCTGGAGATGACCAAGTGGTTCGACACGAACTACCACTATCTGGTGCCCGAGTTGGGCCCGGACACCGTCTTCACGGCCGACTCCGCCAAGCAGGTCTCGGAGCTGACGGAAGCCCTCGCGCTCGGGCTCACCGCACGTCCGGTCCTCGTCGGACCCGTCACCTACCTCCTGCTCGCCAAGCCCGCGCCTGGCGTGGCCGCCGGCTTCGACCCGCTGACGCTCATCGACCGGCTGCTGCCCGTGTACGCCGAGATCGTCGCCGACCTTCGCGCCGCGGGGGCCGAGTGGGTGCAGCTCGACGAACCGGCTCTGGTTCAGGACCGCACGCCCGCCGAACTGAACACCGCCACCCGCGCCTACCGGGATCTCGGCGCCCTGACCGACCGGCCGAAGCTGCTGGTCGCCTCGTACTTCGACCGGCTCGGCGACGCCCTGCCGGTCCTCGCCAAGGCCCCGGTGGAGGGCCTGGCGCTGGACTTCACCGGGGCCGCCGCCGCCGACCTGGACGCGCTGGCCGCCGTGGGCGGGCTGCCCGGCAAACGGCTGATCGCCGGAGTGGTCGACGGCCGCAACATCTGGGTCAACGACCTGGAGACCTCCCTCGCCACGCTCGGCACCCTGCTCGGACTGGCCGGCCGGGTCGACGTGGCAGCCTCCTGCTCCCTCCTCCACGTCCCCCTCGACACCGCCGCCGAGCGCGACATCGAGCCGCAGATCCGCCGCTGGCTCGCCTTCGCCCGGCAGAAGACCACCGAGATCGTCACGCTGGCCAAGGGGCTCGCGGGCGGCACCGGCGCGATCGCCGCCGAACTCGCCGCCAACCGGGCCGACCTGGCCTCCCGCGCCGGGTCCGCGATCACCCGCGATCCCGCCGTACGAGCCCGGGCCGCCGCCGTCACGGACGCCGACGCCCGCCGCTGCCAGCCGTACGCCGAGCGGGCCGCCGCCCAGCGCGCCCACCTCGGTCTGCCGCTGCTGCCGACCACCACCATCGGCTCGTTCCCCCAGACCACGGAGCTGCGCACGGCGCGGGCGGACCTGCGGGCCGGGCGAATCGACGGCGCCGGGTACGAGGAGCGCATCAGGGCCGAGATCGGCGAGGTCATCTCGTTCCAGGAGAAGACCGGCCTCGATGTGCTCGTGCACGGCGAACCCGAACGCAACGACATGGTCCAGTACTTCGCCGAGCGGCTCACCGGATACCTCGCCACCCGGCACGGCTGGGTCCAGTCCTACGGCACGCGGTACGTTCGCCCGCCGATCCTGGCCGGGGACATCTCCCGCCCTGAACCCATGACGGTGCGCTGGACGACGTACGCGCAGTCGCTCACCGCCAAGCCGGTCAAGGGCATGCTGACCGGGCCCGTCACCATGCTCGCCTGGTCCTTCGTCCGCGACGACCAGCCCCTCGGTGACACCGCCCGGCAGGTCGCCCTCGCCCTGCGCGACGAGGTGAACGACCTGGAGGCGGAAGGGACTTCGGTCATCCAGGTGGACGAGCCCGCCCTGCGCGAGACACTGCCGCTGCGCGCCGCCGACCGTCCGGCGTACCTGGCGTGGGCCACCGAGGCGTTCCGCCTCAGCACCGGTGGCGTGCGTCCGGACACCCAGATCCACACGCACATGTGCTATGCCGAGTTCGGTGACATCGTGCGGGCCATCGACGACCTGGACGCCGATGTCATCAGCCTGGAGGCGGCTCGCTCACACATGCAGGTCGCCCGTGAGCTGGCCGCGCACGGCTATCCGCGCGAGGCCGGGCCCGGGGTGTACGACATCCACTCCCCCCGGGTGCCGGGCGCCGACGAAGCGGCGGCGCTGCTGCGCGCGGGACTTGAGGCCATTCCCGCCGAGCGCCTGTGGGTCAACCCCGACTGCGGTCTGAAGACCCGGGCCTGGCCCGAGACCCGCGCGTCCCTGGAGAACCTGGTCGCCGCGGCCCGCACGATCCGTACGGAGCTGTCCGCGTCCTGATCCACGCGGCGGGCCGGGAGTGCGGACACGGAACCCGCCTCCCGGCCCCTGCTTTGCGCTTCCCCCGGTCACTGCTCCCGCTGCCGCACCGGGAGGTGCGGCGGCTGAGCGCGGTGCGCATCCCGGGCGGGACGGGGGTCGGCGCGCTGTCCTCGCACTTCCTGATGCAACTGGCGCGGCGCATGCGGGAACTCACCCCCGCCGACGCCACCAGACTGTCCACCCCGACTCTCGCTGCAGTGCGCGGAGACCAACGACCTGTGCGCCGACGCGTGACAACAGGCCCGGCCGTACAGTGCGGCCTGACTTCGCCAACTGGGCTCCATACACGGCCAGTTGATGGATTGCCATACCAACAGGGCCAGCGTGGCTCTATGTTCACTGCGGCACCTTGCCGCACGGATTCCTGAACCTGGAGGCACTGCCCATGCGTACCTCGTTCCGCACCGCGGTGGTCGGCGCGGTCGCCGCCGTCACCGTCCTGGCCGGGGGAACGGCCCACGCCACCCCGCCAGGCCCCGGAGTCACCGGCACCCTGATCGCCCAGAAGACGGTCGGCGGCACCGACTACGTCGTCCGGGAGATCACCGTGCCGCCCGGCCAGGCCACCGGCTGGCACTACCACGACGGCCCGCTCTACGCGTACGTCAAGCAGGGCACGCTGAGCCACTTCGACTCCACGTGCGCCTCGGACGGTGTGTATCCGCGGGGCAGCACCGTCCAGGAGCCGGCGGGCTCGGGCAACGTCCACATAGGCCGCAACCTGGGTGACACCCCGGTCGTCCTCACCGTGCTCTACGTACTGCCGCACGGCGCCCCCTTCTCGCAGGACGCCCCGAATCCTGGGTGCGCCTTCGAGTAGGGGCGGAACCGGCTCAGGCCGTGGGCGCCCGGTCACGGGTCCGGTCGCGACCGCGGTCCCTTTCCCGGTCACGGTCCCGGCTCAGGCGCTTGCGGAGCGTCTGGGCGAACTCCTCAGCCTCCGCCAGCTGCGCGCGGAGCTTCTCCACCTGCCAGACGGCATGCTCCTCGTACTCCCGCACGCGCCGCAGCAGGGACTGCCGCTCGTACGCCGTCATCTCCTCGTCGGAGTCGAGGCGGTCGGTGACGGCGAGCAGGTCGCGCATCTGCTCCAGGGTGAAGTCGAGCGGCTGCATCCGGCGGATCGCCTTGAGCCGCGCGACATCCTCCCTGGTGTAGAGGCGGAAGCCGCCCTGGGAGCAGGCGGAGGGCGCGACCAGGCCGGTCGCCTCGTAGTGACGGATCGTGCGCAGCGCCAGCTCCGTGCGCGCGCCGACCTCGCCGATCTGCATGTGCTCGCTGCTCATTCGGGCGCCCTACCTCGTCTGTCTCGTCTGTGTCCGCCGCCCGGGCATGGGGCGGTGGACGTCGATCGCTACCGTGACGTCGAGGTAAAGTATGTGATCATCAGGCCGGTTCCGTGGTGCTCCCACTCCGTGGGGCGGAAGAAAACTTCCCGTGGCCCGTGGCGCCCCGCGACCTCCCTCAGCCCTTCACCGCCCCCGCCGTGAGCCCCTGGACGATGTGCCGGCTGGCGAAGGCGAACAGGATCATCGTGGGCAGGATGGTCAGGACCGCCGCCGCGGACATCGAGCCCCAGTCGATGTTGAAGCTGGAGATGAACCCGTTCAGGGCGGTCGGCACGGTCTTGTTGCTGTCGCTGTTCATCAGCGTCACCGACAGGAACAGCTCGTTCCAGCAGTTGACGAAGTTGAAGATGAACGCCGCGATGATGCCGGGCCGCATCACCGGCAGCAGCACCCGGAACAGCGCCCCGAACCGGGACAGGCCGTCGATCATCGCGGCCTCCTCCAGCGCGTCCGGGATGTTCTCGAAGAACCCCCGGAGCATCACCGTGCAGAACGGGATGCAGACCGCGATGTAGACGAGGATCAGCCCGAGCCGGTTGTCGACCATCTTGAGGTCGGTCATCAGCAGGTACAGCGGCCCCAGCGCGATGAACGTCGGGATCATCTGGGTCACCAGGGCGGCCATCAGCAGCGCCGACTTCGTACGGAACTCGAAGCGGGCCAGTACGTACGCCGACAGCATCGAGATGACGGTGGCGATCGCGGCGGCGACGGTCGCCACGATGAGGCTGTTGGTGAGGTAGACGCCGAAGTCGGCCTTGCCGAACAGTCCGCTGTAGTTCTCCAGCGAGAAGTGCTCGGGCCAGTAGGCGATCGGGAAGGCGAAGATGTCCCCGGGCGCCTTCAGCGACGTGATGGTGATCCAGTAGAGCGGGAAGACGGTGAAGACCAGCCACAGCCCCAGGAAGGTGAACTTGGTGGCCCGGCCCGCCGTGGACTCCTTGCCGATCACGGCTTCACCTCTCGCTTCTCGCGCGTGGCCAGAAGGAAGAAGACCGCGAACACCAGCAGCGTGGCGACGACGATGAGGCCGAGCGCGGAGGCTCTGCCGTAGTCACCCTGCTGCGTGATCTTGATCATCCACGTGGTCACGATGTGCGTCTCGTTGTTCGGTCCGCCGCCGGTCATCCCGAAGATCAGGTCGGGGAAGTTGAAGATCCAGATGACACGCAGCAGCACGGTCAGCGCGAGGGTGACCCGGATGTACGGAATGGTGATCTGGAAGAGCGTGCGCGCCTTGCCGGCGCCGTCCAGCGCCGAGGCCTCGTACAGCTCCTCGGGGATGGACTGCAGCGCGGCGAGGATCATGATCGTGAAGAAGGTGACCCCGTACCAGATGTTGGCGACCACGACGGCGAACATCGCGGTCTTCGGGTCGGCGAGCCAGGCGACCGGCTCGTCGATCAGGCCGACCTTCTGGAGCAGGTCGTTGACGACGCCGAACTCGCTGTTGAACATCCAGCGGAACAGGATGCCGATGAGGAAGCCGGAGATCGCCCAGGGGAAGAAGATGAGCGCCTGGTAGAGGCCGCGGAAGCGGAACCTGCGGCGCAGCCACAGCGCGAGGGCGAAGCCGATGACCAGCTGGGGCACGATCGAGCCGAACACCCAGATGGCGGTGTTGCTCAGCACGGTGCCCCAGGCGGGGTCGGCGAAGACGTCGCGGAAGTTCTGCAGGCCCACCCAGGAGGTGTCGGTCAGGTCCGTCAGGTTCCAGTGGCGGAAGGCCATCTGGCTGCCGGCGATCATCGGGTAGTACGTGAAGACCGCCACGAAGATCGCGGCCGGGGCCATGAAGAGGGTGATGAGGAAACCGCGCCGAGCGGTGAACTCGGGCTTGCGGCGGCCTGGTGAGACCTTGCGGACGGGCCGGGCGCCCCCGTTGCCGGAGGCTCCCGTCGAAGCTGTCTTGGCCGTCTGCGTCGTGGACGTCGTTTCGGACGCGGTGGGCATGGCTAGTTCCCCTGCTGCCGCTTCTCGGTCCAGTACGTGTCCCAGCCGGCCAGCAGTTCCTTGGGCGTCGTCTTGCCGAGGACCATCTTCTGGATGTCGGCGTCGGCCTTCTGCTGCCACTCGGCCCACCAGGCGACCCCGCGCGGCTGGCTGACGTTGAGGTAGGTGTCCGGATTCTCCGTCATGGTGACGTAGCTGGACCAGGGACCGGTCTTGTAGAACGGGTCCTCGGCGGCCGACTTGAGGATCGGCACCAGGCTGTTCGTCTTGGTGAAGTCCGTCGACGCCTTGCCCTCGGAGAGGAACTCGACCAGCTTGACGGCTTCCTTCTTGTGCTTGCTGCCCTTGGCGACACCCCATCCGGCGGTGGCCAGCGGCTGTACGGTCTTGCCGCTGGGGCCCGCCACCAGCGGGGCGGTACTCCACTGGTCCTTCTTGATGGACTTGGACTCCGAGACGGTGGCGATGACCTCGGGGTCCTGCAGCAGGAAGGCCGTCGAGCCGTTCGAGAAGCCCTCGACCATCTCCGGGTAGCCCCAGGAGACGGACGACTTCGGGGACGCCTCCTTGAAGAGCTTCAGGTAGGTCTCCATGGCGTCCTGCGCCTCGGGCGCGGAGAAGATCGTCTTGCCGCTCTTCAGCTTGAAGCCGTCGGCGGCGTCGATCTCGTCGGCCACGTACGCCTCGATGATGGCGGTGGCGTTGCCCTGGGCGTTGGCTCCGCCGCGGAAGGCGTACCCGTACTTGCGCTTGCCCGGGTCGTGGATGGCGGAGGCCTGTTCCAGCAGGTCGTCCCAGGTGGCCGGCGGCTTGCTGAAGCCGGCCTCCTTGATCAGGTCGGTGCGGTAGAAGACGCTCAGTCCGTAGAAGCCGTACGGCACGAAGTACGTCTTGCCCTTGGCGTCCTGGGAGGCCTTGACGGCGTTCTCCGTCATCGCCTCCCAGCCCTTCCAGCCGGTGAGGTCCTTCTTCATGTCGTAGATCCAGCCGTTGTTCGACCAGGGTCCGACGGTCGTGTCCCGCACTTCGAGGGTGTCGACCCCGCTGCCGGACTGGAGCATCTGCTGGATCTTCTGGTCGGCCTGCTCGGTGGGCGGCGAGATCAGGTTGACCTTGATCTTGGGGTTCTGCTTCTGGAAGTCCGCTATCAGGCCCTTGATCAGGTCCGTGCGGGCGGGGTTGGTCAGGCTCTCCACCATGTTGAGGGTGACCGTGCCGTCGGCCTGGGAGCCGCTCATGCTGCTACAGCCGGTCAGGACCATCGTGGCGGCGGTGCCGAGGGCGAGAGCTGCCGTCCTTCTTCTCATCGCGGGGACCTCTTTCTGTGCTGCTGTGCCGGGGGACAGGCGTTACGGACGCCGGGGTGCGTGCGGGTCGTGGGCTGCGGGCGTGGTCATGCCCCGCCCTGGTGTTCGCGGGCCGCGCGGGCCCAGCGGCCGAGGAGGGGGACGCAGTCCTCGGCGAAGTACTCGTAGTCGGCGGCGGTGTTGTAGACGTGGGCGGACAGCCGCATGTAGCCGATGCCGTCGAAGCTGGTGAAGGCCGCCTCGACGCCGAGTTCGCGGGCGGCCCGGTCACGCAGCGCGTCCGCCTCGATCCGGCTGCCCGCCAGCCCGTCCGGCAGCCGTACCAGCCGCATGCCCGGGACCGGCATGCCCACGTCGACCGTGCCGGTGACGCCGGTCAGTTCGGCGAAGGCCGCGCCGATGACGCGCTCGCCGTAACCGGCCAGGTCGTCCATGTACCGGCGGGCGGTGTCCCAGCCCCAGGTGGTCTCGACGAAGTCCAGGGCCGCCGGGGCCGCGAGATAGCCGGTGGCGTCGATCGTGCCCTGCTGGTCGAAACGGTCGGGGTACGGATCGGCGGCGCCCCACGAGTCGATCAGGGGGTAGAGCTCCTCGCGCAGCTCGCCGCGGGCGACCAGCGTGGCGGTGCCGCGCGGTGTGCAGCCCCACTTGTGCAGGTTGCCGACCCAGAAGTCGCAGGTCAGGCCCGCCAGCGGGGCCTCGATCAGACCGGGGGCGTGCGCGGCGTCCACCAGGAGCGGGATACCGCGCCGACGGGCCTCCGCGCCGACCAGCTCCACCGGCAGCCGGCGTGCGGTGGCGGACGTGATCTGGTCGAGGACGATCAGATCCGTGTCGTCGTCGACCGCGGCCATCACGGCCTCGTACGCCTGCTCCTCGCTCGCCTCCAGCGGCACCCCGGCGGTACGCACCTCGCCGCCCCAGCGCCTGGCGAGGCGCTCGGCGCCCATGGTCACCGCGCCGTAGCCGTGGTCGGTGACGACGATGCTGCCACCCCTGCGCCGCTGGAGCGAGGCGAACACGACGCTGATGCCGGCGCTCGCGTTCGGCACCAGGGCCACGTCGTCGGGGGCGACCCGCAGAAAGGCCGCGAGGTCGATCCGGGCGGCGGCGATCCGCTGCGGCAGGGCCGGGAACCACACCACCGGCGAACTGTCCATCTCGGCGCGGAACTCGTTCTGCCGTTCCTGGGCGACCAGCGGCACCGCCCCGAACGAGCCATGGTTGAGGTGCTTCATGACGGGGTCCAGCGACCACGCCCGGGCCGCGGGACGGCCGTCCGCCAGCAGCAAGGGACGCGGGGCGGTGGTGACCTCGGTCTCGCTCACATCACTCCACATCTACCGAACCCGAGTGCCCGCCGACAGCAGGTCTGCAGTCCGCAGACATCTGACATCGGGCGGGACACGTATGATGACTCGGCATCCTGCACGGCATTTTTGCGCCACGCAAGAGGTAAGCAGCGTTAGTCATCAGATGACTTTGGACCGATACAGCAAAGACATCTGATGACCGGGAGTCGCTAGAGTGCCCGAGGGTTACGGTGCTGCCGCCGGCCCGCCACGGGAGGAATCGGATGTCCGCAGTCGACAGGGCGTTCCACGGCCTGCGCCACATGATCGCGACAGGGCGGCTCGGGCCGGGTGAGCGCATTCCGCCCGAGGCCGAGCTGGGCGAGGAGCTGGGGGTGTCCAGGGGGCCCCTGCGCGAGGCCGTACGGATGCTGTCGGCGCTCGGTGTGGTCGAGCCGCGGCACGGCTCGGGGACCTATGTGTCCCAGCTCAGGCCGGAGGACATCATCGGCAGCCTCTCCCTGACCCTCGAACTCCTGCCGCTGACAGGCCTGTTGGAGGTGTACGAGATCCGGCGGGTGCTGGAGGCGCATGTCGCGTCCAAAGCCGCCGCACGGCGGACCCCCGAGACGGTGAAGTCACTCTTCTCGCTCATCGAGGCCATGGAGGCCACCGAGGACCCCTCCGAGGCCTCGGACCTCGACCACCGCTTCCACGCCGAGATCGCGCGGGCCGCCGAGAACCCCACGCTGGCGTCGCTGCTCGCGGTGTTCCGCGCGCGCTCCCGCAAGTACCAGATCTTCACGCTTCCCGAGGGTCCTGAGCTGCGGCGCAAGAGCGACGCGGACCACCGGGTGCTGGCGACCGCGATCGCCGACCGGGACCCCGGAGCGGCGGCGGGGGCCGCGGAGGCACATGTCACGCAGACGGAGCGGTGGTTGCGGGCGTTCATGCCGCCGGTGGAGGAACAGGACACCGACGGCGTGCCGGACTGACGCGCCGTTTCCCGCACCCCTGGGGGATGCACCCGTCCGACGGCCCGGCCCACCGCCCTTCCGGGGCGCTCCCGGAAGGGGGTCCGGCCGGCCCGCCGCCCGTCCCGAGAACAGGCACCCGCCCAGGAACGTCCCCTCCAGGGACCGGTACCCGTGGACGCCGCCCCCGCCGAACCCGGAGACCTCCCCGGCCGCGTACAGACCGGGCACCGGCGTGCCGTTCGCGTTCAGGACCCGGCCGGAGAGGTCGGTCTGGAGGCCGCCGAGGGTCTTGCGGGTGAGGATGTTGAGGCGAACGGCGATCAACGGCCCGGCACTCGAGTCCAGGATCTTATGCGCCGCCGCCGTACGGCTGATGCTGTCGCCGGGGTAGGCGAGGGCGTTGCGGATCCCCATGACCTGGAGGTCCTTGGTGTACGGGTTGTCGATCTCCCGGTCGCGCGCCTCGATCTGGCGTTGCAGGGCGGCCAGGTCGATCAGGCCGTCGCCGGTCAGTTTGTTCATGCCGCGGACGAGTTCGGACAGGCTCGTGGCGACGACGAAGTCCACGCCGTTCTTCTTGAATTTCTCGATCGGCTCGGGCGTCTGCCAGATGCGCGAGAGCAGCTTCCAGATGTTCTTCTCGGTCAGGTCGGGGTTCTGCTCGGAGCCGGAGAGCGCGAACTCCTTGGCGATGATCTTCTGGGTGGTGACGAACCACGAGTAGTCGTACCCGGAGGCGGTGATCGACTTCAATGTGTGGAGGGTGTCGTAGCCGGGCAGGTCGGGTGCGCCGAACCGCTTGCCGGTGGCGTCGAACCACATGGACGAGGGGCCCGGCAGGATCCGGATGCCGTGGCCCGGCCAGATGGGATCGTAGTTCCTGAGGCCCTCGGTGTAGTGCCACATCCGGTCGGGGTTGACGATCCGGCCGCCCGCCTTCTCGGTGATCGCGAGCATCCGGCCGTCCACATGGGCCGGGACTCCGGTGATCATGGTCTTGGGCGGGGTGCCGAGCCGGGCCGGCCAGTTCTGCCGTACGAGGTCGTGGTTGGCGCCGATGCCGCCGGAGGTGACGATCACGACCGGGGCGCGCAGCTCGAAGTCCCCGACGACCGTGCGCGAACTGGGCTTGCCACGGGCGGCGTTGCTCGGCTCCAGGACGGCACCGCGGACGCCGGTCACCGCGCCGTTCGTCGTCACGAGCCCGTCGACGCGGTGCCGGAACTTGAAAGTCACCTTGCCGTCCGCGACCGCCGCCCGCA
Organism: Streptomyces ortus; assembly: GCF_026341275.1. NCBI lineage: Bacteria > Bacillati > Actinomycetota > Actinomycetes > Kitasatosporales > Streptomycetaceae > Streptomyces > Streptomyces ortus. Next base: position 7,832,591 of record NZ_JAIFZO010000002.1, on the reverse strand, counting down.
CCTTCTTCTCGAAGGGTTCGACGACCGCGGGACCCGTGCCCCAGGTGACGTGGAAGCGGGGCACCGAGTTGCCGTGGCCGTCCGCGAGACCGCCGCCGCGCTCCGCCCAGCCGACGATGGGGAACCACTGCACGCCCAGGCCCGCGAGCCAGGACCTCTTCTCGCCGGACGCGAAGTCCACGTACGCCTCGGCCCACTTGTAGGCCCAGTGGTCCTGGCCCGTCGTGTCGGTGAGGCCGCGGTCGAAGCCGGCGGTGCCCAGCCAGTCCTGCCAGGCCAGTTCCTGGGAGTCCTTGATGCCCATCAGCCGCTGTTCGTCGGAGTCGACGAGGAACAGGCCGCCGAAGGACCAGAACGCCTGGCCGCCGAGGTTCGTCGCCGGTTCCTGGTCGAGAAGCAGCACCCTGCGACCCGCCGCGGCCAGTTCCGCGGTGGCGACCAGGCCGGCCAGCCCGCCTCCGACGACGATCGCGTCCGCGTCCGAGGCGGCGGACGAGGCCGCGAAGGCGGGGGCGGTCGCCTGCGCCAGGGCGGTGGCGGCGAGCGCGCCGCCCGCCGCCGTCAACGCGCGACGCCGGGTGATCGCGGCCAGGGCCGGTGAGTTCTCCATGGACTGCCTTCCGGAGGAGACGGAGGAGATGCGAGACGGGGATACGGGGGATGTTCCTGGGGCGGCTGCACTGTTACCGTCGGTAGCCCACAGGGAACCAGTTCGTCACAGCGATGTGGTAGTGGCCGGACACCAACGTGCGGACGGCTTCGTTGTGGCCCGGCGACAGCGCGGCCGACTCACGGGTGGATCGCTGGCGGATCGCGGAGGGAGAATCCACGCATGACTGTCGTCCACGAGCGTGAACCGGTCATCGAGATCCTGCGGACGATGGCCGTCGACGACGACGTGTGCGGCGAACTCGTCCGCGCGGCCCGGGCCCACTCCCCCGAAGTCGCCCGGCTCACCGAGGCGGAGAGCCGCTCCCATGTCACCGCCATGATCCGCGCCGCCGGTGAGTGGTTCGCCACCTTCGACGGGGTCGAGCAACAGGACTTCACGGCCGCCCTGTTACTGGGGGCGGACCGGGCGGGCCAGGGCGTCGCGATGACCGCGGTGCTGCGAGGGGTCCAGGCCGGGCTGGGCCGCGCGCTGGAGATCACCGTCGAGCGCTGCCGGGCGGCGGGCGTGCCGGACAGCACGCTGCTCGGCGTCGTCCTGCGGCTCAACGAGTACGGCGACGCGATCGAGCGCCATGTGATCAACGGCTACCGGGCCGCCGAGCGGACCACCCCGCACGAGAGCACCGAGGTCCGCACACACGTCCTCCGCAGGCTGCTGGTCGGCGGAGTCGTACCGTCGCCGCTGGAGATGGCCGGGGCCGGGATGCGGCCGGGCGGCGGCCCCCACCACTGTGTCGTCGCGGACGCGGGCGACCCCGCGGCGGCGCGCCTCCTCACGGACCGACTCACCGGACTCGGCGCGGTGTCGGGCCTGATCGAGGGGCGGCCGGCCGGCCTGTGCCGACGGATGCCCGGGATCGGGGAGGCGGGGTCGTCGGCCCTGGTCGTGGTCTCACCCGCCGCTCCGCTGGAGGAGATCCGCCCGCTGTACCGGCTCTGCGTCCGGGCCGTGGACATCGGTGCGCGGCAGGGGCGTCAGGGCCTGTACGAACTGACCGACTTCGCCGCCGAGATCGCCCTCGACGACCAGCCGCTGCTGGGCACGCACCTGAGCGCCCGGCTGCTCGGCGCCCTCGACGAGTCGGACGCCTTCCACCGCCAACTCGCCGTCACCGCGCTGACGTTCCTCGACAACGGCCGCCGTCTCGACCAGAGCGCGACGGCCCTGTTCACCCACCCCAACACCGTCCGCTACCGGCTCGGCCGCCTCCAGCAGATCACCGGGCACCCGCTGACCGACCTGGCGTCCGGACCTCTCGCCGAACCGCTGAGCACCCTGCACTGGCGGTGGGCCCTGACCACCTGGCTCCGGCGGGACCCGAAGCCGCTGTAACCACCGTGTTCAGCTGCCGAGTTCGGGCCTGCGGTCCCCCTTGCGGTCGCGGCGGGCCAGCAGCCGCTGGGCACGGGTCAGGCCGTTCGGGAGGTTCCTGCGCAGGGCGGCCCGGGCGGCGTTGGAGCCGGGGGCGCCGTGCACCCCGCCTCCCGGGTGTGCGGAGGCCGACGCCAGGTAGAGGCCCTTGACCGGTGTCTCCGGGCGTCCGGTGCCCGGGACGGGCCGGAACACGAGCTGCTGGTGCAGGGCCGTGGTGCCGCCGTTGATGGCACCGCCGTGGAGATTGGCGTTGAGTGCCTGGAGGGTGGGCGGTGCCAGCACGCGCCGGGCCCGGATCAGCGAACGGAAGCCCGGCGCGAAGCGCTCGACCTGCCGCTCCACCCGGTCGGCCATCAGCTCCTGCTCCTTGGCGTCCCAGCTCCCGGTCAGTCCGTCGTCGCCCGCGTCGCCCTTGATGCGGTGCGGGACATGGGTGTACGCCCAGGCCGACTCGGTGCCCTCGGGCGAGCGGGTGGGGTCGGCGGTCGTCATCTGTCCGAACAGCGCGAACGGCCGGTCCGGTACCTGTCCCATGGCGACCTGTGCCGCGAAGCGGGTCAGCTCGTCGACGCCGTCCGCCAGGTGCACGGTTCCCGCCCCCGCGGCCTCGGGTGCCTGCCACGGCACCCGGCCGTCGAGGGCCCAGTCGACCTTGAAGGTGGCGAAGTCCCACTGGAAGCGGCGCAGATCGGCCAGTACCTGCGGAGGGAGGTCGGCGCTGTCGACCAGCTCGCCGTACAGCGCGGGAGCGGACACGTCCGCGAGGACGGCCCGGGCGGCGGACACCGTCTCGCCACCGGCCGTGCGCACCGCCACCGCCCGGCCCTCCCGGACGACGACGCGGTTCACGCGCTCGCCGCACCGCAGGACCCCGCCGCGCTCCTCCAGCCGCCGGGTCAGCGCCCGGATGAGGGCGCCCGAACCACCGACGGGGACGGGAAATCCGTAGGTCTGGCCCAGCATCGACATCAGCCAGCCGAAGCCGCCGCTTCCCGCGGCCTCGGGGGCCAGGTCGGCGTGGAGGGCGTTGCCCGCCAGCAGCAGCCTGCCGCCCTCACCGCGGAACTCCTCCTCGCCGAGACGCCGTACCGGCAGCACCATCGACCGGGCCAGCCGCAGCCCGCCGGCGGTCCGCAGGCGCAGGGCCAGGCGGGCGCCCGCGCGGACCGGCGGGAAGGGCGTGAACAGCGCTTCCAGCAGGTCGGGGCGGAGCCGGTCCCAGACGCGGTGCAGCTCCCGCCAGGCGTCGCCGTCACCGTCGGCGAAGACGTCCAGGGACGCGGCGGTGTCGTCGAGGTCGCGTCCGAGCACGGCGCACCGGCCGTCGGACAGCGGGTGGGCCAGGACGCGGGGGGCATGGCTCCAGCGCAGCCCGTACCGCTCCAGGTGGAGTCCGGCGAGGACCGGCGAGGCGGCGGCGAGGGGGTAGAACGAGCTGAAGAGGTCGTTCGCGAAGTCCGGGTCGACCCCGTGGTCGTGCCGGACCCCGCCGCCTGGCTCGTCCTGTTCCTCCAGGACTTCGACGCTCCAGCCCTCGTCGGCCAGCAGGTTGGCGGCGACGAGCCCGTTCGGGCCGGCTCCGATGACTACCGCGTCCGGCATGGCCGCCTCCCGTCCCGCTGACGTGTCGTACGCAGGACGCCCGTCATGCCGGCCTCGGCTCCGTGCGGGCGGGCCGGGACCCGGACTGCCCGTCGCCCTCGCACACCTCGGCGAGCCGCTTGAGCATGGCCCGGTGCCGTAGCTGGATGATTCCCTCCACGGCCACGTTGTGCAGGGTGCCACCGGCCCCCTGCAGCGGATGCTCGTCGATGATCACCAGTGTGTACTCGCCCCAGGGCCGCAGCTCGATGGCGACGCGGGCCGTGCCGAGCGGGCCGGCGATCGCCTCCAGTTCCAGCTCGCGCTCCTCGACGCACGCCCGTACGACCGACTCGTTGCTCAGGGTCCAGAGCCCGGCCTTCACCTCGTAGCCGATCGCGGAGTGCACCTGCGGCCACTGGCCGCGCACGGGGTACGAGGACGCGGTCCCCACGACCCAGTCCGCGTACCGGGTGCCGTCGGCCAGGACGGCCCACACCTCGCTCGGACTCTTCTTGATGAGCCTGTGGCGTACGGCCACCTCTGCCTCCCTCGTGTCGCACCCGTTCGGTAGCGGAGTGATCGGTGCCGAGTCCCCCGGCATCCGGAGTTCAACCGAGTGGCGGCCCACCGCTGCCGCTGCCGTCGGGGCCGTCGGCCCGGCCGCCCGCGCCGAGCAGGCCGGTGGGGCGGAAGGGCTCCCGGGCCGCCAGCCGGGGCAGCGCCCGGCGTGACACGCGCAGCACGACCGGCGGCAGCGCGGCCCGGCCCAGCTGGGCGGCGACCAGCCAGCCGGGCACGTACACCGAGGTGCGGCGGCGCTCGACGGCCCGCGCGAGACGGGCCGCGACGTGCTCCACCGGATAGACGCGGCGGGCCGGGGGCGGCATGTGGCCCCGCAGTTCGCGCAGCACGGCGTGCCGGTCCGCGTCACGGATCATGTCGGTGTCGGTCCAGTTGAGGTAGGCGATACCGACCGCGACCCCCTGATGCGCCACCTCGGCCCGCAGCGAGTGGGCGAAGGCCTCCACCCCCGCCTTGGAGGCGCAGTAGGCGCTCATCATCGGCGAGGCGCCGATCGAGGCCAGTGAGGCGACCTGGAGGTGATAACCCGCCGTGTCCACCAGGTCCGGCAGGAAGGCGCGCGCGGTGATCGCGCTGCCGGTGAGATTGACGTCGATCACCCGGCGCCAGGACGCCGCGTCCGATTCGGCGAAGGGGCCGCCCTCGGCGATGCCCGCGTTGGCGATCACCACCGAGGGCTTGCCGAGCGTCGCGCGCACGCCGCGTGCGGCGTCGGCCATACCGGTGTCGTCGGTGATGTCGACCTCCCAGGCCGCGGCCGGGGCGGGCAGTTCGGCCGCCAGGGCCTCCAGCGCCGGTTTCTCGTGCCCCAGGAGGGCGAGGCGGGCCCCTCGGCGGGACAGGTCCCGTGCCAGGGCGGCGCCGAGGCCGCGGGCGGCTCCGGTGACCACCACCGTGCGGTCACGCAACGGGTCGTGTTTCACGGGTCTCCCTTCGTGCCGGGCGCGGGTCGTCCCCGATGTGCCGGGATCCGTTCCTCCCCGAGCCGACGGGGTTATTTCCCGGTGACGGCCGGACCCGGATGCGCGGTCGGGGCGTCCGGTTCCCATCCGACCACGAGTCGGTGGGCACCGCCCGCGTACCTCACCGGCCACACCGGCCTCGTCGGAGTCATTGACGCGCCTCGGGCCGCACTCTAATTTCTGATCGATCTCCCGAACCGCGTTCGAAATACCGACCCACGGCATCCGCCGGGGCTCTTCGTCACGCCCGCACCCGTTTGGAGACCACGATGAGCGCACGACCCAAGCCGTCCCGGCGCCTCTTCCTCGGCATGGCCGCCGCCACTCCCCTGGCCGCGTCCGGTGTGCTGACCCTCGGCGCCGGCACCGCCCACGCGGCGGACTCGGCGTACGTGATGTGCTACTTCACCGAGTCGACCAGCCTCGGCCTCGGCACCGACTACGGGCTGCATCTCGCCGTCAGCACCGACGCGCTCAACTGGACGCCGCTCAACCAGAACGGCCCTCTGGTCACCCCCACGGCGGGCGCCCTCGGTCTGCGCGACCCGTTCCTGCTGCGCAAGCGGGACGGCACCTTCGTCGTCATCGCCACCGACCTCAAGGGCACCGACTGGAGCTACAACAGCCAGTACATCCACGTCTGGGACTCCGCCGACCTGCGCACCTTCACCGGTTACCGCCGGCTCAGGCTGCACGACATGACCACGCACAGCTGGGCGCCCGAGGCGTTCTGGGACGCCGGCCGGGGCCAGTACGCGGTCATCTACTCCTCGGTCGACTCGAGCGGCCACAACGTGATCATGGTGAACTACACCAGCGACTTCGTCACCGCGTCGGCCCCGCAGATGTTCTTCGACCCCGGTTACGACGTCATCGACGGAGACATGGCCGTCGGGGTGAGCGGCTACAACTACCTCTTCTTCAAGAAGAACCAGACGCTGGTGGCGGCCAGGTCCACCTCCCTCGATCCGGGCAGCTTCACGGAGTTCAGCGCGGGTGTCGCGCACGGCGGCACCGAGGCCCCGACCGTGGTCAAGTCACTGACCTCGGCGAACTGGTACCTCTGGGGAGACACCTACACTCCGAACGGCGTCTTCTACGCCTGGCAGTCCAGCAACCTGGCCTCCGGCACCTGGACCGCGCTCGACCAGAAGACCTACACGCAGCCGGTCAACTCCAAGCACTGCGGCATAGCGACGATCACCACGACCGAGTACGACAACCTGCTCGCCAAGTGGGGTGCCCCGGCCTGGAACCGGCTCAAGTCGTACAACTACCCGGACCGTTACGTCCGCCACGCCGACTACGCCGCCCGCATCGACCCCTACCCCTTCGACCCGTACACCGACTCCCAGTGGAAGCTCGTCCCGGGCCTGGCCGACGGCTCCGGGGTCTCCTTCCAGTCGGTGAACTACCCCACCCGCTATCTGCGGCACTACAACTACGCGCTGCGACTCGACGTCAGCGACGGCACGCCGACGTTCGCGGGCGACGCGACCTTCCACCGTACGGCCGGTCTCGCCGACTCCTCCTGGGCGTCGTTCCGCTCGTACAACAACCCCACCCGTTACATCCGCCACTCGAACTACGTACTGCGCATCGATCCGGTGTCGACGGCCGCGGAACAGCGGGACGCGACGTTCCGCGTCGGGTACTGACGCCCGGGAGCACTCGCGTACTGACGCCCGGGGAGCACTCGCGTACCGCGCGTCGGTGATCGCCTATCTTGGCGCGTATGCAGTCATACACGATCGGCCAGGCGGCGCGTCTGCTCGGGGTGAGCCCGGACACCGCGCGTCGCTGGGCGGACGCGGGCCGGATGGTCACGCACCGGGACGAGGGCGGGCGGCGCGTCATCGACGGCAAGGACCTGGCCGCCTTCTCCGTCGAGCTCGCCAGGAGCGACGGCGAGGAGGACGTCTCGTACACCTCCGTCCGCAACGCCTTCCCCGGCATCGTCACGGCGGTGAAGCTCGGCGACGTGGCCGCCCAGGTGGAGATCCAGGCAGGACCGCACCGGCTGGTGTCGCTGCTGACGCGGGAGGCCGTGGAGGAGCTGGGCCTCGAAGTGGGGGTGGAGGCCACCGCCCGGGTCAAGTCGACGAATGTACATGTCGACCGGACGTGACGACGGCACACGGGCAGCACCTTCCGGGCCCCGGACAACCCAAGAACACGCGACCTCCATACGAACGCACATGCAAGCCATCCACGCCCCTGCCCCAGCTTGTGCGAAGCGACAGTAAACTTTTCCCTCGCATCTGCGGCAGTATCATCGACGTGGTCGTCGGACGACCGCGGACGGTCCGTCAGGACCGCGACTGACGATGGGGTCCGTGAGGACCAGAGGGAGTGGACCCGTGATGACCCGTACCGCACGCCGGACCCGTAGGACCCGCAGGACCCTTCGGGCGGCCGGTGCGGGCGCCGCCGCCCTGCTGGCGCTGAGCGCCTGCTCGTCGTCCGACGACGACACGTCCGACGCGTCCGACGCGTCCGGGGTGTCCGGGGTGTCCGGGGTGTCCGGGGTGTCCGGCACGGTGACCGTGTTCGCCGCGGCCTCCCTGAAGGAGAGCTTCACTACGCTGGGCGAGCGGTTCGAGAAGGAGCACCCCGGCACGAAGGTCACCTTCAGCTTCGGGGGCAGCGACTCACTGGCCGCGAGCATCACGGGCGGCGCCCCGGCGGACGTGTTCGCCTCCGCCAGCCCCAAGACGATGAAGATCGTCACGGACGCCGGGGACGCGTCCGGGACGCCCGCCACCTTCGCGCGCAACCAGCTGGAGATCGCCACCCTGCCGGGCAACCCCGACAAGATCGCCTCCCTCAAGGACCTCACCGGTTCGGGCCTCAAGGTCGTGCTGTGCGACAAGGAGGTGCCCTGCGGCACCGCCGCCCAGAAGGCCCTCGACGCGGCCGGGCTGAAGCTCACCGCGGTCTCCTACGAGCAGGACGTCAAGGCGGCTCTGACGAAGGTCCAGCTGAAGGAGGCCGACGCGGCGGTCGTCTACAAGACCGATGTGCACGCGGCGGGTGACAAGGTGGAGGGCGTGGAGTTCCCCGAGTCGGCCGACGCCGTCAACGACTACCCGATCGCCACCCTCAAGGACGCGCAGAACACGGAGGGCGCCAAGGCGTTCATCGCGCTGGTGCGGTCCGCCGAGGGCCGGCGGGTCCTGACCGGGGCGGGGTTCCTCAAGCCGTGACCCTCCCCGTCGACAAGTCCGGCGCCGCGACCGACACCCTCCGGGGCGGGCCGCGGCGCCGGCGCGTCCGGACCGGCGAGGGTACCGGTGGCCGAGGCGTGCCCCTGCCGCTGCTGGTGCCCGCGCTGATCGGCCTGGCGTTCCTGGTCGTCCCCCTGATCGCCCTGCTCGTACGCGCCCCCTGGCGGAGCCTGCCCGACCTGCTGACCAGCGCCGAGGTGTGGCAGGCGCTCCGGCTGTCCCTGGTCTGCGCCACGGCGGCGACCGCGGTGAGCCTGGTCATCGGCGTGCCGCTGGCCTGGCTGCTGGCCCGTGTCGAGTTCCCCGGCCGCGGCCTCGTACGGGCCCTCGTCACCCTGCCGCTCGTCCTGCCGCCGGTCGTCGGCGGTGTGGCCCTGCTGGTGGCGCTCGGCCGCAACGGCATCGTCGGCAAGTGGCTCGACTCCTCGTTCGGGATCACGCTCCCCTTCACCACCACGGGGGTCGTCATCGCCGAGGCGTTCGTCGCCATGCCGTTCCTCGTCATCAGCGTCGAGGGGACGCTGCGCGCCGCCGACCCGCGCTACGAGGAGGCCGCCGCGACGCTGGGCGCCTCCCGCTTCACGGCGTTCCGCCGGGTCACGCTCCCACTGATCGCGCCCGGTATCGCGGCGGGCGCGGTCCTCGCGTGGGCGCGGGCGCTCGGCGAGTTCGGTGCGACGATCACCTTCGCGGGCAACTTCCCCGGCCGTACGCAGACCATGCCGCTGGCCGTCTATCTGGCCCTGCAGAGCGACCCGGAGGCCGCCATCGCCCTCAGTCTGGTCCTGCTGGCCGTGTCCGTCGCGGTGCTGGCGGGCCTGCGCGACCGATGGATGACGGCACGATGACCGAACCCCGTCACGCCGCCGAAGCCGCCGACGCCCCCCACGGCGTCCGAGCCGGCGCCTATGGCGCCGACGCCGGCCTCGACGCGCGTCTCGTCGTCGAGCGCGGCACCTTCCGCCTCGATGTGGCGCTGCGTGTCGCGCCCGGCGAGGTCGTCGCCCTGCTCGGCCCGAACGGCGCGGGCAAGACCACCGCCCTGCGCGCCCTCGCCGGTCTGACACCGCTCACCGCCGGGGGCCGCCTGCGGCTGGACGGCACGGCGTTGGAGCGTACGCCGCCGGAGGGCCGCCCGGTCGGCGTCGTCTTCCAGGACTACCTGCTTTTCCCCCACCTCACCGCCCTGGACAACGTGGCGTTCGGACCGCGCTGCCAGGGCGCGAGCAAGGCGGAGGCACGGGCGCGGGCCGCCGAGTGGCTGGGCCGGCTGGGGCTCACGGAGCACGTCGGCGCCAAGCCGCGCCGGCTCTCCGGTGGCCAGGCCCAGCGGGTCGCCCTGGCCCGTGCGCTGGCCACCCGCCCCCGGCTGCTCCTGCTCGACGAGCCACTGGCCGCCCTGGACGCCCGGACACGTCTGGAGGTACGGGCCCAGCTGCGCCGCCATCTGGCCGACTTCGAGGCGGTCGCCGTGCTGGTCACGCACGATCCGCTGGACGCGATGGTGCTGGCCGACCGGCTGGTCGTGGTCGAGGACGGCCGGGTCGTCCAGGAGGGCGCCCCGGCCGACATCGCCCGGCGTCCCCGTACCGACTACATCGCCCAGCTGGTCGGTCTGAACCTCTACCGGGGCGAGGCGGACGGGCATGCGGTCCGCCTCGACGCCGGTCCGTCCATCACCACCACGGAGGCCCTGCGCGGCCCGGTCTTCGTGGCGTTCCCGCCCAGCTCGGTGACCCTCTACCGGGATCGTCCCACCGGGGTCAGCGCCCGGAACCTGTGGGCCTGCGAGGTCGCGGGTCTGGAGACCCACGGCGACCAGATCCGCGCGGACCTCACCGGCGCGCTGCCGCTCGCCGCGGACCTGACCACGGTCGCCGCCGCGGAACTCGACCTGCATCCGGGGGCGGCGGTCTGGGCGGCGGTAAAGGCCACGCAGACCCACGCGTATCCGGTCTGAACGGCTTACGCGGCACACGCGGCCCACGCTGCTCGTGTGGATGACTCAGCATCGACCGGCGGCGGGTCCGGTCGTGGGAGCCGGGGTGCCCCCGGGGCAGGCCTGGGCGGTTGCCGGGCCGGCGAGGGCCTTGAGGCGTTCCTCGGAGATGCTGCCCGGCTCCGCTCTGCAGAGGGGTGGAGCGGTGTAGACGGTCGGAGCGGTGTGCAGGGTCGGCGCTGAGCCGGTTGTCCGCGGGCAACCGCGCCCTAGGGTCTGTCTGACAATTCCCGTCGTCGCCCGTAGGGCGGCTGCGCGGCGTCAGGTGCGTGCTCTCGGTGTGCCGGGCGTAGAGCCTCGTACTGGACGTACTTGGCTCTGCGCCCGGTGCGGCGAGAGTGCGTGCATGGCGCCGCGCGGCAGACGGGAATTGTCAGACAGACCCTAGGGCGCGGAGCCCCAGTCGTGCGGTCGCCCGCCGCGCCATTCCACCCAGCCCGGATCGTCCAGCAGCTCGGCCGGGGAGGACAGTCCGGCAGCCGCCAGGAGCGCGATCAGATCCTGGTCGGAGTGGGCCAGACCCAGGATCTCGGCCCCGCCGTCCCGGTGCACGCTCACACGTCGGCCGCCGCTCGCGGTGGGCCTGTGCACCACGATCAGTGGGCGTTGCACGGGATCCAGGGTGTCTCTCCCCCTCAGGTCGAGGCCGCCCGGTCCGGGCACGCGCGTCGCCGGTCACGGCGCGCGGCGGGACGGGCGGCGGGAGCGTCAGCGGGCCCGCGGTGCCCCCCGTCGCCGCTGGGCCAGCGGGGGCGGAGGCGGCGAGAAGGTGTCCTCGTCCTCGTCCAGTTCCGGCAGCTCGATGGTGTACTGCGGCTGGAGGAAAAGACCGTGGTGCTGGGGCACGGCAGACGAAGCCGCCGCGTCCTGAACGGGACGTGCAGGGTCGCGATGCGAAGAGGCAGGCATCCAAAACCATCCGGAGTCGGGAGTCGCGCGGATCAGAGGCGGAGCTGTCGACCGATGAGCATCGGTACCTGCTACCTCGCGCGCTACTGCCCATTAGATCCTATCGGCGCCCGGAGAACGAAAGGGCGCGGTACGCGGAGTGGTTTGGATGGGCGATCCGCGTCCTGGACAACTGCCCGCGGCGGAGGCACGGGGTGGTTCGCAGCCACCCGCGGCCCACCAACGGACCGGGCCCTTCACACCCGCGTTCCAGCAGATCCGGCCCCGGCATACGCGGCAGGCCGGGTGCCCCGCCGGCAGGTCCGCCGCGGTGCGCAAGCCGGCGATCCCCGCCCGCAGGACCCCGGTCCGGCCGGAATCCGGCCCCGCTATAGGCTGCGCCCGTGCAGCGGATCTTGGTGGTGGGTGTCACGGGTGCGGGTAAGTCCACGCTCGCCCGGGCGGTGGGCGAGCGCCTGGAGCTGCCCTACTACGAGATGGACGCGCTGTATTTCGCCGGTCCCGGCTGGGCTGCCAACGACACCTTGGTCGAAGACGTCGAACGCCTCACGTCCGAACCTCGCTGGATCGTCGACTCGCTCGGATATCCGGAAGTCCGCGATCTGCTCTGGGAGCGCGCGGACACCGTCCTGTGGCTCGACTACGGCAAGCGCGTGGTCATGCCCCGGGTCCTGCGCCGCTCCGTCAGGCGCACCGTCACCCGCGAGAGCATCTTCGGCGGCAACCGGGAGACCTGGGCGGGCTGGCTGAGCAGGGAGCACCCGGTCTGGTGGGCCTGGTCCCAACACGCGGGCCGGCGCCGGGAGATCGAGCGCCGGACTCGTGATCCGCGGTTCGCGCCCCTCGACACGCTCCGGTTCTCCCGCCCCGGCGACACGGCCGCCTGGCTGACGTCCGTGGCCTGAACCGCCCCTCCCCACCGACCGGAGCGGCGGAACAGCCTCGGGCGCGACCGATTGAAACCGTTCAATCCTCGGCGCCCCGGGCCGATCAAGGGTCACTCCAGCAACGACCGCATCCGACGTCCCGTCAAGAATGTGCTGCACACTCATTGACCCTCGCCCCGCCCGCCCCTACGTTCACCCGCAGTGAATCGATTCACCCCTACGTCCTTACTGCCTGAGGAGTCTCAGTGATCAGCAGGAGGAACATCCTGGCGGGTACGGCGGCGGCGATGGCCGTCACGGCGAACGCCGTCGGCACCGGATCCGCCCTTGCCGCCCCCGCCTCCGCGACCGCACCGGCCGGGGCAGGCGCCCGTCGCAGCGCCCTGCGCGTCACCGCGCCGACCGTCGAGTACGTACGACACCCCCTCGGCATCGACGCCCCACACCCCCGGCTGAGCTGGCCGATGGCCTCGGACAAGCCGGGCGCGCGGCAGAGCGGCTACCGGATACGCGTGGCCTCCAGTGCCGCGCGGCTGCCGGAGCCGGATGTCTGGGACAGCGGAAAGGTCGTGTCCGAGGAGTCCGTCCTCGTCCCGTACGCGGGCCCGCCGCTCAAGCCGCGCACCCGGTACTACTGGTCGGTGCGCGTGTGGGACGCCGACGGCGGCGCCTCGGACTGGAGCGAGCCGTCGTGGTGGGAGACCGGACTCCTGGACGCCGCGCAGTGGTCCGCGAAGTGGGTCTCCGCTCCCCCGGTCCTCACCGACGCGCCGACGCTCGAAGGCGGCTCCTGGATCTGGTTCCCCGAGGGCGACCCGGCCAACAGCGTCCCGGCGGTGACCCGTTGGTTCCGCCGCACCCTCGATCTGCCCGACGCGGTCACGGCGGCGACGCTGGCCATCAGCGCGGACAACGTGTACACCGTCTCCGTCAACGGCACCGAGGTGGCCCGCACCGATCTGGAGACGGACCAGGACGGCTGGCGCCGCCCCGCCGTCGTCGAGGTCCTCGCCCAGCTGCGTACGGGGAAGAACGTCCTCGCGGTCTCGGCCACCAACGCGTCCGAGGGGCCCGCTGGGCTGATCGCCACCCTCACCCTGCACACGGCCTCCGGAGAGCGGCGGATCGTCACCGACGACGCCTGGAGATCGACCGACAAGGAGCCCGCCGCAGGCTGGCGCGGCACCGACTTCGACGACGGCGCCTGGCCGGCGGCGAAGGAGGCGGCGGCGTGGGGAGCCGGGCCGTGGGGGAAGGTCGTCCCCGCCTCGTACGCGGCCAACCAGCTGCGGCACGAGTTCCGGCTCCCGCGCAAGAAGGTGGCGCGCGCCCGGCTGTACGCCACGGCCCTCGGCGTCTACGAAGCCCACCTCAACGGCCGCCGCGTGGGCCGCGACCAGCTCGCGCCGGGCTGGACCGACTACCGCGAGCGCGTCCACTACCAGACCTACGACGTCACCTCGCTCGTACGGTCCGGGGCCAACGCCATCGGCGCGTGGGTGGCACCGGGCTGGTACGCGGGCAACGTCGGTATGTTCGGGCCGCACCAGTACGGCGAACGCCCGGCGCTGCTGGCCCAGTTGGAGGTCGAGTACACCGACGGGACACGCGAGAGCGTCGTCTCGGACAGCGACTGGCGGGCCGCGTCCGGGCCGATCGTCTCCGCCGACCTGCTGAGCGGCGAGACGTACGACGCGCGCAAGGAGACCGCCGGCTGGACCTCGCCCGGCTTCGACGACGGGGCCTGGCTGGACGCGGTGCGTACCGCGGCGGACGCCGTTCCCCCTCGGATCGAGGCACAGGTGGACGGCGCGGTCCGGGTGGCCAAGGAGCTGCCGGTCCGGAAGGTGACCCGGCCCAAGCCGGGTGTGTACGTCTTCGACCTGGGCCAGAACATGGTGGGTTCGGTACGGCTGCGGGTCTCGGGAGCGGCGGGCACGACCGTCCGGCTCAGGCATGCCGAGGTGCTCAACGCGGACGGCACCCTGTACACCGCGAACCTGCGGACCGCCGCGGCGACCGACACGTACACGCTCAAGGGCGGTGGGCGGGAGACGTACGAGCCGCGGTTCACCTTCCACGGGTTCCGCTATGTCGAGGTGACCGGGTATCCGGGCACTCCCACGGCGGGAGACCTCACCGGTCGGGTGATGCACACCTCCGCGCCCTTCACCTTCGACTTCGAGACCGACGTCCCGATGCTCAACACCCTGCACAGCAACATCACCTGGGGGCAGCGCGGCAACTTCCTCTCCGTCCCGACGGACACGCCCGCGCGTGACGAACGCCTGGGCTGGACGGGCGACATCAACGTCTTCGCGCCGACGGCCGCCTACACGATGGAGTCCGCCCGGTTCCTCACCAAGTGGCTGGTCGACCTGCGCGACGGGCAGACCGCGGAGGGCGCCTTCACCGACGTGGCACCCATGGTGGGCACGGTCGGCAACGGGGTGGCGGGCTGGGGCGACGCGGGCGTCACGGTCCCCTGGGCGCTGTACCAGGCGTACGGCGACCGGCAGGTCCTGGCGGACGCCTGGTCCTCCGTACAGGCCTGGCTGACGTACCTGGAGAAGAACAGCAGCGGGCTGCTGCGGCCGGACGCCGGGTACGGCGACTGGCTGAACGTCGAGGACGAGACGCCCAGGGACGTCATCGCCACCGCCTACTTCGCCCACAGCGCCGACCTCGCGGCCCGTACGGCCAAGGAACTCGGCAAGGATCCCGCCCCCTACGCCGATCTCTTCGGGCGCGTACGGGCCGCGTTCCAGAAGGCCTATGTCACCGCCGAGGGCCGGGTGAAGGGCGACACACAGACGGCGTACGTGCTCGCCCTGTCGATGGACCTGCTGCCGGACGGGCTGCGGGCGGCGGCGGCCGACCGGCTCGTCGCGCTGATCGAGGCAAGGGACTGGCATCTGTCGACGGGCTTCCTCGGTACGCCCCGGCTGCTGCCCGTGCTGACCGAGACCGGGCACACCGAGGTCGCCCACCGGCTGCTCGCCCAGCGCTCCTATCCCAGCTGGGGCTATCAGATCGACAAGGGCTCCACCACGATGTGGGAGCACTGGGACTCCATCCGGCCCGACGGCAGCTTCGAGGACCCGGGCATGAACTCCTTCAACCACTACGCCTACGGGTCGGTGGGCGAGTGGATGTACACGAACATCGCCGGTATCGCGGCGGGCCGGCCCGGCTACCGCGAGATCGTCGTCCGGCCGCGGCCGGGCGGGGGTGTCACCTCCGCCCGCGCCACGTTCGCCTCGGTCCGCGGGCCCGTCTCCACGCAGTGGCGGCAGCGGTCCGGCACGTTCACCCTGACGTGCTCCGTGCCGCCCAACACCACCGCCGAGGTGTGGATCCCGACGGACGCTCCGGACGAGGTCACCCACACCGCCGCGACGTTCCTGCGCCGTGAGGACGGGTGCGCGGTGTACCGGGTCGGTTCCGGCACCCACCGCTTCAGCGCGTAGCGCGGCGGTCCCGCGGCGGCGTCCAACACACCCTGGACGCCGCCGCGTTGGCGGGGCTCCGCGGATGCGCGGTGGCCTGCCCATAAGGTGCTCGCATGTCTGCCTCGCTGAGTTCCGCCAGATCCCGCGCCGCGCTGCGCGCATCGGCGCGTATTTCCGTCGAGCTGCTGCTGGTCCTGGTGATGACCGCGGTGGCTCTCTGGCTCCTGGGCCGGATGTGGTCCGTGGTGTGGCCACTCATAGTGGGCCTGCTCTTCACCACACTGACCTGGCCCGTGGCCCGCTTCCTGCGCCGGCACGGGTGGCGGCCCGCACTGGCCGCCTCCGCGGTGACCGTGCTGTTCCTGCTCCTGGCCGCGGCCGTGGTGGCACTGATCGTGGTCCCGGTGGCCTCCCAGTCGGGCGAGTTGACCGACGGGGTGGTGGACGGCCTGCACAAGGTGCGGGACTGGGCCGCCGGGCCGCCGCTGAACATCGGCGAGGCCGAGATCTCGGGTGCCGTGGACGACGCGGTGAAACGCGTCCGCGAGAGCGCCGGGAACATGGTCGGCACCTTCGTGACGGGCGTGTCCACCGTGGTCGACGGTGTGGTCACCGTCGTCCTGGCGGTCTTCCTGATGTTCTTCTTCCTCAAGGACGGCCCCCGGTTCCTGCCCTGGCTCGGCCGGCAGCTCCCCGGCCGGCTCGCCACCGACGTCCCGACCGTGGCGGCCCGCAGCTGGGACACGCTCGGGTCGTTCGTCCGTCTGCAGGCGGCCGTGGGACTGCTCGACGCCGTCTTCATCGGCATCGGCCTGTGGATCGTGGACGTCCCGCTGGTGCTTCCGCTCTCGGTGCTGACCTTCGTCTCGGCGTTCGTGCCGATCGTGGGCGCCATGTTCGCCGGCTTCGTCGCCGTGCTCATCGCCCTGGTGTCCAACGGTCTGACGGACGCGCTGATCGTGCTGGCGATCATCCTCGTCGTGCAGCAGTTGGAGGGCAACGTCTTCCAGCCCATCATCCAGGGCCGCGGGCTCGGACTGCACGCGGCGGTGGTCCTGCTCGCGGTGACGCTCGGGGGCAGTCTGGCGGGCGTGGTGGGCAGTCTGCTGGCCGTTCCGGTCGCCGCGGTGGTCGCCGTGTTCTGGAACTACCTGCGCGAGCAGCTCACCGAGCCGCCGGGGGAACAGGACGCCGGAGAGCCGCGTACCGACGGCGCCGTCCCCTCCTGAGGGCCACCGACGCGCGCGACCGGCCCGGATCACCCTCGTGGAGGGAGGTCCGGGCCGGTCGTCGACGGGCTGCGGTCGGCCTTCAGCGTCCTGCTGCCGTCACCAGCCGTCCTCGGACGAGGACTCTATGACGCGGCGCCGCCGCCGGCCCCTGCTGCGGGCGCGGGACGGGGCGGCCTGGCTGCTCACCATGTAGTCGTCGTCGGTCTCGGCCCCGGCGTCGTAACGGCTCACGCTCCGCGCGCGGCTCTGCGCCCGGGAGCGCTGCCCGGCGGCACGGCTCTGCGCCCGGTAGGTGCCGGCCTGGTACTGCGAGCTGCTTCCGGGGTAGTCGTCGACGTCGTAGGTGTCGCTCCGGGCGGCCACCCGGCTGCGGCTCCGCCCGCGGCCACGGCCGTCGTCGAAGGGGTCGCCGCCGCCGTACGAGAAGAAACCGTCGACGTCCGGGCGGGCCGTGCTGCGCGTACGGACATGGCTGCGGGCGCGGCTGCGAGCGCGGCTGCGGGACCGGGCACGGTCACCGTCGTCGTCGCCGAACGTGCTCGCGCCGCCGTACTCGTACATGCCCTCCAGGTCCGGCGCGACCGAACGGGCACGGCTACGGCCCCGGCTGCGAGCGCGGCTGCGGGACCGGGCACGGTCACCGTCCTCGTCGCCGAACGTGCTCGCGCCGCCGTACATGCTCTCCGTGTCCGGCGCGACCGAACGGGCACGGCTGCGGGCGCGGCTGCGAGCCCTGCTGCGGTCGCGGTAGGAAGTGTCGAGCTCCCGCGGGCTGTGGCTGCGGTCGCTGTCGGCCAGGTCGGGGTAGTGGCTGAGGGACTGACCGTCGGACGCGCCGTACGAACGCAGCTGGGGAGTGCGCGCCCCGTACTGCCGCATGAGCTCGTCCTGCCGCTGCGCGTCCGGATAGCGCCGGCTGCGCAGGGTGTCCCGCATGCCGGCGAGGTCGGCCTGCTCCTGCGGGATCATGCGGCGGGTGCGCTGCCGCTGGCCGGGGCCCGTGTAGTACGGGATGCGCGGGTTGCTGTGGACCATCGTCTCGAAGCTGCGGTCGGACTGACGGCCCGCCGTCGTGTTCGTCGCGCTGTGGAAGGAGGGGATGTCGTAGCCCGCCTGGTTGATGGCGTACGCCCCGAAGGGGTCGTCGCGCCGCAGGGCGTCCTCCTGCGCGTCGCGGTACTGGCGGGAGTTCAGCCCGGTGCGGCCGACCCTGCTGCTCGTCCCGGTGCCGTCGTGCTCACGGTGGGCACGGTGGGTCTCGTAGTAGGCGGGCAACTCGTTCTCGTGTGCCCTGATCTGCTGCCCGGCCGGCCCCGCGGTGCGTCGGCGCTGACCGCTCTGCCGGCTCGCGGAGTTGAACCCGATGGCGTGCTCGGACTGGTGCGTGCGGTTGCCGTCGATCGACGACCCGAACTCGTCCTCCAGGTCCAGGCGTTCGTTGTTCCGGTAGCCGTAGGTGCCCCTACCCGGCGGCAGACCGCTGCGCTGCACGGACACGGTGGACTGCGGGCCCTGCCCGGAGAGCGCGCGGCTGACGGCCGCGTTGCCCGCGAGGCGCTGCAGATTCAGGACCGACGCCGCCCGCGGTGAACCGTTGCCGCCCGATCCCCCCGAGGTGTCGGCGGTGCGCCCCGCGTTGTCGCGCGGCGGCCTCGCCAGAGGTGTCCGTCCAGCCTTGTCCGGCTCTTCACGCGCCTGCACTCGCCGCTCCCGGGGTGTTCAACAACCGATCGGTCCTAGTTCACCTGAGGGTCTCATTCCTCTTCGCGGGGCCCCAGAGCCGCGAGGGCACCCCTGGTGCCTGTCGGGGCAACGACCCTGCCCCGGGGCCTGTCGCCCTACGGATTCAGTACGACCTTGCCGGCGACGGTGCCCGATTCGGCCAGGCGCAGCGCCTCGGCGGCCCGGGCGAGCGGCAGTTGGGCGGCGATCTGGGCCGTGACCTCGCCACGCCGGTACGCCGCGAAGACCTGGGTGAGGTCGGCGCGCAGCCGGGCGCGGAACCGGTTCCTGGCCAGGGCACGGCCGGCCCAGACATTGAAGAAGTGGGCGCGGCGGCGGTTGGGCAGCGCGTTCCACAGCCACACCCGGCCGAGCAGTTTGAGCACGGGCCACTGCTTGGAACCCTCGTCGTCCCGGGTCGAGGCAGTGCCGTAGGCGACGAGCGTCCCGCCGGGCGCGAGGAGTTGCCAGGAGTCGACGATGCCCCGGCCGCCGACGTGGTCGAAGACGGCGTCCACTCCGCCGGGGGCGAGTTCGCGGACGCGCGCGGCGACGTCCTCCGTGCGGTGGTCGACGGGTACGACTCCCTTCGCCACGAGCGTCTCGTGGTGGCGGGCGGACGCCGTGCCGATCACCTTCACGCCCGCGGCCCGGGCGAGCTGGACGAGGACCGAGCCGACACCGCCGTTGGCGCCGAGGACCAGGACGGTCCGTCCCGCGCGGACGCGTGCCGTGCGGTGCAGCATCTGCCAGGCGGTGATGCCGTTGACCACCAGGGTCTCCGCCTGGGCCGCGCCGATCCCGTCGGGCACCTCCACGACGTCCGCCGCGTCGACGAGCACGTGGGTGGACCAGCCGCCGACCTTCAGCAGGGCCGCCACCCGGGTGCCGACCAGGCCCGGATCGACACCCTCACCCGTGGTCAGCACCGTTCCGACCAGGTCGTAGCCGGGCACGAAGGGGAACGGCGGCTGGTCGAAGTAGCGGCCCCGGCGCATCTGCTGTTCGGCGAAGGAGACGCCGGTCGCCTCCATCCGCACCAGGACCTGACCGGGGCCCGCGACGGGGACGGCTCCGCGCCTGACCTGGAGGCCCTCCGGCTCCACCTTGCCCGGCAGGACGACCTCGACGAGTCCTTCGGCGTTCACGACGACCTCCATGGCGCTGCGCTCGGCCTCACAGCTCTTGACTGACTGCTTCTTGCGTTCGTTAGAAGTTGTAACTCACACTGCGCCGTACAGTCAATAACGCCAGTGATAACCTCTAACTTGACGCGACGCGCCGACACGGAAAGCGGTACGGCATGACGGACACGGGGACAGGCACGGGGACGGCCACCGGCACCGGCACCGGCACCGGCAGGGAGACGCGCGGCGAGACCCCTCGCGAGCGCTACCGCACCCAGGTCCGTGCGGAGATCAAGGCGCACGCCCGGGAACAGCTCGCTGCGGCGGGGGCCTCCGCGCTCTCCCTCAACGCGATCGCCAAGCGGATGGGCATGAGCGGCCCCGCGCTCTACCGGTACTTCGCCAACCGCGACGAGCTGATCACCGAGCTGATCCGGGACGCGTACCGCAGCCTCGCCGACACCTTCGTCGCGACCGCCGCCGCCGACGGTCCCGACCCGTCCGCGCTGGCCTACGCCCTGCGCGACTGGGCCCTTGCGGACCCGCACCGCTACTTCCTCGTCTACGGCACGCCCGTACCCGGCTACCACGCGCCCGACGACATCACCGGGATCGTGCGCGGGATCATGGCGACCCTGCTCGACGCCTGCGCCGCGCTGCCCCCGGACCCTTCCGTGACACCGTTCCGCTCGCACCTCCAAGAGCACCGGCGGTGGGCGGGCGACCACCCCGCCGAGCCCGCGGCCCTGCACCGCGCGCTGACCTTCTGGTCCCGGCTGCACGGGGTGCTGTCCCTGGAGCTCGCGGGCCACTTCACCGGGACGGGGTTCGACCCCGCGCTGTTCTTCGCGGCCGAAGTGGACGAGCTGACCGGGACGTCGGCACCCTGACCCCGGAAGGTCTGCCCGTTCGGGCAGGCTCCTGTGCCTCCGCGCCTCGTGTTACCCGCGGGGCGGCACGTTAGCGTCGTGCGCGTGAGCACCATGACCACAGTGCGTGAGCACCACGACCACAGTGATCGCCGCGGAACGCAGCGCGGTGCAGGGGGAGTTCGCCGGTGATCGACGGCCGGTCGGACGGAACGGGGACGGGGACAGCGGGCCCGCGGACGGCACCGGCCGACGCGTACGGAGTCGAAGCCGAAGAGGCGGTCGAGGACACGGGGACGGGAGGGGCGGCCGGACCAGTGACCGGAGAGCCGGTCGAGAAGTCGGTCGAGGAGCCGCCGAAACAGCGTCCGAAGCGGGTCCGCCGCGGCCCGGGGCCGTTCACGCTGCTCGTACTGCCGGGGCTGGTCGCGCTGATGGGCGTGGCCGGCTTCCTGGCCTACAACGGCAACCTCGCCGACGCCTGGCCGCAGGGCTCCGAACCCGACCCGACCGCCACGAACAGCGTGGACGCCTCGTACATCCCCTGGCTCCGCAAGGCGGTCGCGGACTGCGAGGTCGTCAAGCCGTCGGTGCTCGCGGCCCAGATCGACCGGCTCTCCGGCTGGAGCAACGACGCGGGAGCGCTGTCGGGCGAGAAGGGCATCGCCGCGTTCACGGACGCCCAGTGGAAGAAGTGGGGCAAGGACGACGACGGCAACGGCCGCTCCTCCCCCCGCGATCCGGCGGACGCCCTGATGGCACTCGGCCGCAAGGACTGCTCCCTGGCCGAAAAGGTGACCGGCCTCAGGACCGAGGGAGTCGTCAACGGGGACCTGGTGAACCTCACCCTCGCCGCGTACGCGTCGGGTACGGACGCCGTGGAGAAGGCGGGCCGCGTGCCCACCGACGCGGAGGCCTACATCAAGGAGGTGAAGTCGCTCGCCTCGCGCTACGAGTCGGTCGACCGGGAGAGTTCCGGCGGCGGTGGCACTGTGAACCAGGTACCGGGCGCCGTCCTGGCCGCACCGGTCGCCGACCTCACCGTCACCTCGCCCTACGGGTCGCGCGAACACCCCCTGACCGGGGTGACGAAGCTGCACACCGGGGTCGACTTCGCCTCGCCCCAGGGGGCCCAGGTCTCCGCCGCGTCCAAGGGCCAGGTCGTGTTCGCGGCGATGACGAAGGCGTACGGGAACCGCGTGGTGATCGACCACGGCACCATCGACGGCAAGCGGCTGGAGACGACGTACAGCCATCTGCTGGCCCTCCAGGTGTCCGTCGGGCAGGCGGTGGAGGCCGGGACGCCGGTCGGGCTGGTCGGCTCGACCGGTCTGTCCACCGGCCCTCACCTGCACTTCGAGGTGGTTCTCGACGGGTACTACGCCGATCCCCTGCCCTGGCTCAGGCCCAGCACCTGAGCCGGGCGGATTCGAGTGCGGTCACTCAGCACCTCACTCAGCCCCTCGTTGCATGTTCATGCGCGGTGATGCATAATCTTCCTATGTCTAAGGTCCTCACCTCCCTTCCCGCCGGCGAGCGCGTCGGTATCGCCTTCTCCGGCGGACTCGACACCTCGGTCGCGGTCGCGTGGATGCGCGACAAGGGCGCCGTTCCGTGCACCTACACCGCCGACATCGGCCAGTACGACGAGCCCGACATCGCCTCGGTGCCCGGCCGCGCCAAGGCGTACGGTGCCGAACTCGCGCGCCTGGTCGACTGCCGTGCCGCGCTGGTCGAGGAGGGGCTCGCGGCGCTCACCTGCGGGGCGTTCCACATCCGCTCGGGCGGGCGGGCGTACTTCAACACCACGCCCCTCGGCCGTGCCGTCACCGGCACCCTGCTGGTCCGGGCGATGCTGGAGGACGACGTTCAGATCTGGGGTGACGGCTCGACCTTCAAGGGCAACGACATCGAGCGCTTCTACCGGTACGGGCTGCTCGCCAACCCCCACCTGCGGATCTACAAGCCCTGGCTGGACGCGGACTTCGTGACCGAGCTCGGTGGCCGCAAGGAGATGTCGGAGTGGCTGGTCGCGCACGACCTGCCCTACCGCGACAGCACGGAGAAGGCGTACTCCACCGACGCCAACATCTGGGGCGCCACCCACGAGGCCAAGACCCTGGAGCACCTGGACACGGGTGTGGAGACCGTGGAGCCGATCATGGGCGTCCGGTTCTGGGACCCCGAGGTCGAGATCGCCACCGAGGACGTGACGATCGGCTTCGACCAGGGCCGCCCGGTCACGATCAACGGCAAGGAGTTCGCCTCCGCCGTCGACCTGGTGATGGAGGCCAACGCCATCGGCGGCCGGCACGGCATGGGCATGTCGGACCAGATCGAGAACCGGATCATCGAGGCCAAGAGCCGCGGCATCTACGAGGCGCCGGGCATGGCCCTGCTGCACGCCGCGTACGAGCGCCTGGTCAACGCGATCCACAACGAGGACACGATCGCCCAGTACTACAACGAGGGACGGCGCCTCGGCCGGCTGATGTACGAGGGCCGCTGGCTGGACCCGCAGGCCCTGATGGTGCGCGAGTCGCTGCAGCGCTGGGTCGGCGCGGCCGTCACCGGCGAGGTGACCCTGCGGCTGCGGCGCGGTGAGGACTACTCGATCCTCGACACCCGCGGCCCCGCCTTCAGCTACCACCCGGACAAGCTGTCCATGGAGCGCACCGAGGACTCGGCGTTCGGCCCGGTGGACCGGATCGGCCAGCTCACCATGCGCAACCTCGACATCGCCGACTCGCGCGCCAAGCTGGAGCAGTACGCCGGGCTCGGCCTGATCGGCACCGGCAGCCCCTCCATCGGTGCCGCGCAGGCGGCCTCGACCGGGCTGATCGGCAGCATGCCGGAGATGCCGCAGGGCGGCGCCGAGGCGATCGCGTCCCGCGGCGAGGTCTCCGCGGACGACGAGCTGCTGGACCGCGCGGCGATGGAGTTCGGCACGGACTGATCTCCGGTCGCGGCAGGACGGACGACTGATGGGCGGGCCCGGCGCACACAGCGCCGGGCCCGCCCATCGGTTCGTTCACCGGGCCCGCCCATCGTTTCGTTCAGCGCCGGATCAGCGGCCGGATCAGTGGGCGGCCTCCGTGATCCGGATGCCGTTGCTGTCGCCGTCGGACAGGAACGCGGCCAACGCCTGAGCCTCCTCGGCCACGGCGGCGCGGTCGGCCCGGGAGAAGCCGTGCAACGGGGTGACCGTCACGGTGCCGTCCTTGCCGGCGGTCCAGGTCGCGGCGACCCGCCCGCCGACCAGGACGACCCGCTCACCGGCCACCGACAGACCGCGGTGTGCGTCGTCGATGATCCGGCCACGGTCCTGGTAGCCGAGGATCGCGTTGTCGAACGCCGGCAGGAACCGCACCGGGACCGGTGTGTCCGGGTCGGGGCGGGGAGCGTCGGGCAGGTCCAGCAGCTCCCGGCCCCGCTCGTCACGGAAGGCCACCAGCTCTCCGCGTACGGCCGCGACGGCGGCGGGCAGTCCCGCCAGGCCGCACCAGGCGCGCAGATCGGCCGAGGCGGCGGGGCCGAACGCGGCCAGATAGCGCCGGACCAGCGCCTGGCCCACCGGGTCTGAGCCGTCCCCGTTCGGCGGATCGGCCTCGCGCCCCAGCCAGGAAGAGAGCGTCACATTGCGTACCCCCGCTCTCGTCCGCCACAGCCCGCGCGGCGGAAGCTGCGCCATCGGCACGAGAGCGGCGATCAGCATCTCGCCCAGCGCCCTCGGCCCCGGGTCCGGCCAGCGCTCCCCGACCGCCCGCGCCAGCTCGGTCATCGTGCGGGGCTCGCCGTCGGCCATGACGGCCCGGCCGGCCGCCGCGAGCTCGTCGAGGTCCACCCCGGTGAGCTCACGGCGGTAGGTCCCGAGCACCCGTTGGCGCAGCATCGCCGTGTGCCGTCCCCGCCACGCCAGCGCGTCGTCGGCGGTGACGAGGTGGACGGTGCGGCGCATCAGGTGGGTGCGCACCACCTGCCGCCCGGTCATCAGGTCCGAGAGCGCCGAGGGGTCGAAGGCGGACAGCCTGGACCATAGCCCGACGAACGGCTCCTGCGGCTCCTGTGCCTGCAGCCCGCCCAGGTGGGCGACGGCGTCGAGGACCGGCAGATCGGCGCGGTCGAGCAGCAACTGCCGGGCCAGCGTCGCGCGGTTGAGCGCCCGGGTGCCGAGAACGGTCGACGTGCGCACCGCTCAGGTCGCCTTGCGGCCGTCGATCGACTCGCGCAGGATGTCCGCGTGTCCGGCGTGCTGGGCGGTCTCCGCGATGACGTGCATCAGCACCCGGCGGGCGCTGTGCACCGACCCCGGCTCGTTCCAGGGCGCCTCGGGCAGCGGGTGCGTCACGGACAGGTCGGGCAGCTGTGCGACGACCTCCTCGGTCCGGGCGGCCACCTCCTCGTACCGTTCAATGATCCCGGCCAGCGTGTCGCCGGGCAGCATCCGGAAGTTGTTCTGGTGGTCGATGGCCCACTGCGGGAACTCGCGTGCGGTACCGGACGCGAAGTCGGCCCAGGTGACACCGTCCGGCAGGTCGAAGCTCATCGCGGACGGGCCCTCGATCACGAAGCGCAGCCAGCTCTCCTCGACGGCCGCGACATGCTTGATCAGTCCGCCGAGGGACAGCGTGCTGACCGTCGGGCTCTGGCCGGCCTGTTCGTCACTGAGACCGTGGGCCGTGGCCGTCAGAGCCGCCCGGACGGTCGCGAGCTCGGCGAGCAGGTCGCTCCGCTCGGGGTCGAGGCCGGGCCTGGGAGCGGTCGTGGTGGTGACGTCGGTCGCGTCGGTCATGGTGATCGGGTCCTTCTTCTCGTCGGTGGCCGTGCGGTCGGGCACAAGAAGACGATCCCAGCAGAAGAGGTCAGGTTGTGGCCGCTACATGCGTGCACCATGGAGCCATGCCGAAAACATCAGCGCGCCTGCTGTCCCTGCTCTCGCTGCTCCAGGCACGCCGGGACTGGCCCGGTGCGCTGCTGGCCGAGCGGCTGGACATCAGCCCGCGCACCGTGCGCCGCGACGTCGACCGGCTGCGCGAACTCGGCTATCCCATCGTGGCCTTCAAGGGGCCGGACGGCGGGTACCGCCTCGACGCGGGTACGGAGCTGCCGCCGCTGCTGTTCGACGACGAGCAGGCCGTGGCCCTCGCCGTCGCGCTCCAGATCGCGACCGCCTCCGGCGCCGGTATCGGGGAGGCGGCGGTGCGCGCGCTGGCCACCGTGCGGCAGGTCATGCCCGCGCGGCTGCGGCACCGGATCGACACCCTTCAGGTCACCGCCGTCGAACGGCCCGCGTCCCGGTCGGTACCGCAGCTCGACAGCGGGGTGCTCCTGACGCTCGGTGCCACCGTCCACGCCTGCGAGGTACTGCGCTTCGACTACACCTCGGCGAGCACGACCGCGACCGCGACGGCTGAAGCGGCTGCGGCGCCGGCGCCGCCGCGCAGGGTCGAGCCCCACCACCTCGTCACCTGGGGCGGGCGCTGGTATCTCGTCGCCTGGGACCTGGACCGCGAGGACTGGCGGACCTTCCGCGCCGACCGGATCACCCCGCGTGTCCCCACCGGCCCCCGCTTCGTCCCGCGCGAGCTCCCCGGCGGCGACGTGGCCGCCTTCGTGGCCGCCAGGTTCCGCGGCGCCGACGGCTCCGGCGACTGGCCCTGCCGCGGAGAGGTGATCCTCGCCAGACCCGCCGGCGACGTGGCCCGGTACACGCAGGACGGAGTCGTCGAGGCGCTCGGACCGCAGCGGTGCAGGGTCACCCTCGGTTCGTGGTCGTGGGTCGGCCTGGCCGCCACCCTCGGCCGCTTCGACGCCGACATGGAGGTCGTCGGCCCCGCCGAGCTCAAGGACGCGTTCGCCCAGCTGGCCCGCCGCTACGCCGACGCCGCATCCGACCGGGAGGACACGGCGCAGGCCGGCTGACGCCGGAGGGCGACCTCTTACGGACCGGTGACGTGGTGCGCGTACCCCTGCTCGGAGGCATGGGAGCGCCCTAGGGTTCGGCACATGCGTGTACTGGTCACCGGCGGTGCCGGGTTCATCGGGTCCCATGTCGTCGAGGCGTTGCGGGCGGGGGGACACGAGCCCGTGGTGTTCGACCTACGAGCCGCAGGAGGAGGGACGGGTGCCGACGTCCGTGACGGCGACGCGGTGTCGGCGGCCGTCTCCGGGGTCGACGCGGTCTGTCACCAGGCGGCGATGGTCGGCCTGGGCAAAGGGGTCGCGGACGCGGCCGAGTACGTCTCCCACAACGACCTCGGTACCGCCGTGCTCCTGGCGGCGATGGCCGAGGCAGGGGTGCGCCGGCTCGTGCTGGCCGGGTCGATGGTCGTGTACGGGGAGGGCCGGTACTCCTGTGCGCGGCACGGCGGGGTGCGCCCCGGACCGCGGTCGGCCGCCGATCTGACGGCGGGCCGGTTCGAGCCGCGGTGCCCGTCCTGCGGCGCGGACCTGGTGCCCGGTCTGGTCCGCGAGGACGCCCCGGCCGACCCGCGCAACGTGTACGCGACGACCAAGCTCGCGCAGGAACACCTGGCCGCCGCGTGGGCGCGCTCGACGGAGGGTACGGCGGTCTCGCTGCGGTACCACAACGTCTACGGGCCCGGGATGCCGCGCGACACCCCGTACGCCGGTGTCGCCTCGTTCTTCCGTTCCGCGTTGGCCCGCGGCGCCGCTCCACAGGTCTTCGAGGACGGCGGCCAGCGGCGGGACTTCGTGCACGTACGGGACGTGGCGGCGGCCAATGTGACGGCGCTTCAGGCGGATGCGGCGGGCGGCGCGCTGACGGCGTACAACGTCGGGAGCGGGGAGCCGCACACCGTCGGCGAGATGGCCCGGGCGCTGGCCGACGCGCACGGCGGGCCCGAGCCCGTGGTGACCGGCGAGTTCCGGCTGGGGGACGTACGGCACATCACCGCGGACTCGTCCCGGCTGCGGACCGAGCTGGGCTGGCGGCCCGAGGTCGGATTCGCCGAGGGCATGCGGGAGTTCGCGGTGGCGCGCCTGCGGGGCGAGTGAGCCGGGGCCCGCGCTCAGCTTGTTCTTTATGGTCCGAGTCGGTTTCGTTCAGTGATGCTTGCTGATCGCTTCACGGTTTTGCCCACGTCGTAGTGGGCGGTGGGTCGCCGGTTCTTCGAGCCAGCTGGCCGTCCGGGACCGGGTGTTGAGGGTTTGGGCGCACGGGCCGGACAGAGCAGGTGCGGGCGGAGGTTCCTGAACCCCCGGCGAACTCGGGCCGGGGTGAGCCGGCCGGGCTCGGCCGGTTTCTCCCACGGCCGTCTCAGGTCGGTGGCCGCCTGGCGGAGGAGACGGAGCTGAGTGTGGGCCGCGATGACGATCCAGGTCCAGCGTTCGCCGGCCTCGGGGGTGCGGAGTTTCGGCCGGGTCCAGCCCAGGGTCTGCTTCATCAGTCGGAACGTGTGCTCCAGGTCGAAGCGCCTCAGGAACGTCTGCCAGCGGACATCGACGTCCTCGCCGCTCACGGCGGTGGCCGACGACCACAGCCAGAGGGGCAGCGGGTCCTGGCCCCCGGGCAGGCGGTCGACCTGGAGATGGATCAGCGTGCCTTCGATGACGGGGAGTTCGCCGGTGTGGTCGATCCACGCGGAGCGGGTGGTCAGGCGGGGGTGGATGTGGTCCCAGGCCATCGCGCGGGCAGTGCCGTACCGGTCGGTGACCTGCACGGTTGTCGCGTCGGGCTCGCCCCAGGTCTCCGGCTTGGCGAAGCGGAACTCCCCGCCGTGCTTGGGCGGGTGGCCGCCGCGGGGGTGGGCCAGGTAGTACTCCTCACGGGAGGGCGCCGGGCGGCGCATGACCCGGTCCGTGCGCATCCGCCCGAGGACCTCGACCGGGAGACCGCCGAGGAGGTGGGCCATGCGCGGGGCGTCGTAGCCCGCGTCGAAGACGATGAGGATGTCGCGGTCGCCGACGTGCCAGCGGCCCATCTCGATCAGGTCCGTGACCACCCGGCGGAGCTGGGCGGCGGTGACCTCGGCGACGTCGTCGGCGGGTCCGAGGCGGACGGCGTCCAGGAACTGGCACCAAGACGTCCGGCCCGATTCGAGGGCGGCGACGAAGGAGTACGGCCAGCCGGGGATGAATTGGTCCGAGGACCGGCCGCTGCGGCCGTAGACGTGGCAGAACAGACGATCCGCGCTGGTCGGGGCGTCGGGACGGAGCCAGTTGCTCACGTCGACGGCGAGGACAAGGCGCCCGTCGGCGGCCTGCGGCATGGGCAGGCCAGCCAGTACCTGCCGCAGCCGGGGCACGTCGATGGTCCCGTTGTTCAGCGCGTCGTACATCGCGCCGTGACCCCGCCGGTGCTCGGCCACCAGCGTCAGGTCCACCGGCGTTCTCACCGGTCCGTCCGCGCACAGCAACGCGTCGGTGAGGTCGAACAGTTCGTCCCCGCGTGCGGTCAGGCAGGCGAATAGATCGTCCCGGTAGCGTGACGCCACCAGGAACGGCTCTCCCTCTACATCTTGATGCAGCAAACCCACCCCGCGGCCTTCGCCTGTCCTGCGTCTCTGCGCCGGAGTTCAGCATCAAGCGACGGCCGCCGTGCTGTCGCGCAGTTCCGGTTTTGCGATCAAGTTCGAGGAAGCGTTCGAGCGGTCGAGTCCGCGACCTGGGTATAGAGGCGCTACTCGGCCCGCCACCAGCCCTGTCCGACGTGCCAGTCCCTCACCCAGTGCAGGAAATCGCCCCCCGGTTGATCGGACGGGCGGTCGGAATAGGGTGCGGCGCATCCGTCTCTGAGCCACCACACCCGGCCGCGTTGCGGCCCGGTCACCACCAGCGTCCAGTACTCACCGGGTCTGTCGCTGCCCAGCAGCACCGAGCCGTGCTGGTAGGTCTGGTGCAGCAGAGACGAGTGGCGGGTGTGGTCGTAGTAGTCGTACTCCCACTGCCACTCCTCCTCAAGAGGGAAGGGCTGGCCGGGCACGCGTACGGCGGCGCCATCGAACGGCTCCGGGCTCATCCAGCAGTCCGCTTCCCAGACGGCCCAGCTGTCCGGTTTCTCTCCCAGGGGCAGCAGACCACCTTCGTCAGGCGGACCATCGTCGGTACCGTTCGCGATCTCGGTCACGAAAGTGCGATACGGCTCCGGCAACACCACCCCGTGCCTTCGCTCCCACGCCCGAAGCTCGTCCCTGTCCAAAGGGCGGTGACGGACCTCTGCCGGAAAAGCTTCACGCAGGACGGCTATCGCACCCGAAATCGCATCTTCCACGCCCTACAGGTATCACCCGGCACTGACACTCTGGCCTCGGACCACTGCACGCAGCAGGTTAAAAGACAAGCTCAGAGCCTGCGGCATATCCCCGGCCGGGCGCGCGGCGTCTGGCACGCACGCTGATCCGACCGGGGTATACACAGGCTCTCAGGTGCCGGCCGCCGCGGGCAGGGTCACTTCGAAACGGCAGCCGCCGGAGATGTTGCGTACGGTGGCGCGGCCCTGGTGGGCCTCGACGATGCCCTGCACGATGGCGAGTCCGAGGCCGGCGCCGGCCGGGGGCGTACGGGCGTCGGTGCCCCGCCAGCCCGTGTCGAAGACCCGCGGGAGGTCCTGTTCGGGGATGCCGCCGCAGCCGTCGGTGACGGACAGGACGACACCGTCGGCCGAGCGGGCGGCGGCCACCGCGACCGTGCCGTCGGCCGGGGTGCGCCGGATCGCGTTGACCAGGAGGTTGCCGAGGACCCGGCTCATCTCCTTGCCGTCCACCTCGACCGGCACCGCTTCGACGAGGTCGCCCACCAGCCGCACCCCGTGCCGGCGGGCGAGCGGGTCCGCGCCGGCGAGGGCGTCGCTGACCAGGTCGTACAGCGACATGCGGGACAGGGACAGCGCGAGTGTTCCGGCGTGGATGCGGGAGAGTTCGAAGAGGTCGCCGACCATGTCGTTGAGGTGGTCGACCTCGGTACGGATCTGGCGCAGATAGCGCTGGGGGTCGGCGGCCACGCCGTCCTCCAGCGCCTCCGACATCGCGCGCAGCCCGGCGAGCGGGGTGCGCAGGTCGTGCGAGATCCAGGCGACGAGTTCGCGGCGGGAGGACTCCAGGGCGCGCTCGCGCATCCGGGAGTCGGCGAGTCTGGCGCTGGTGGCGGCCAGTTCGCGGCTGAGCTCGGCGAGTTCGGCGGTCGCCGGGGTGCCGGGGGCGGTGAAGTCACCGCCGTCACCGAAGGACCGGGCGGCGACGGCGAGTTCGCGGCTGCGGGCGACGACCCACCGGCCGAGCAGCAGCGCGGTGACCATGGAGACGACGGCCGCCATCGCGACGACCGTGGTGACGACGCTCAGGTCGTGCGGGGACAGGAACATCGCCTGCGCCACGGCCAGCGTCCCGGCCAGCATCGCGGTCACCGCCACGGCGACCACCACGGCGAGGGACTGCGTGAGCGAACGGTGCCGGATCAGCCGCAGGGCCGCCGCTCCGGCCAGTCCCGCGACCGCGGCGCCCGCGAAGGCGTACAGGGCGATGAGCAGGGTGCTAAGCATGGTCGGTTTCTTCCTGGCCGGCGGTGTCGGAGGCGGGGGCGGGTGCTGGGGCCGGGGTGTTCCCGGCAGTGGGCCCGGGGGTGTTCCCGGTGAGGTGGGCGTCGTCGCCGGTGGGGTCGAAGCGGTAGCCGACGCCCCATACCGTCTGGATCAGCCGGGGCCGCGCCGGATCGTCCTCGACCTTGCCGCGCAGCCGCCGGACGTGGACGGTCACGGTCGACAGGTCACCGAAGTCCCACCCCCACACCTCGCGCATCAGATCCTCCCGGGCGAACGCGCGGCCCGGATGCCGCAGGAGGAAGGACAGCAGGTCGAACTCCCGCAGGGTGAGGGCGAGTTCCGTGCCCTGCTTGGAGGCGCGGCGCGCGGCGGGATCGACGGTGAGGCCGGCCGCGCTCAGCGGCCGTGCGGCGACGGCGGGCCGGGTGCGGCGCAGTACCGACTCCACCCGCAGCACCAGTTCGCGCGGGCTGAACGGCTTGGTGACGTAGTCGTCCGCGCCCACTTCGAGGCCCATGACGCGGTCGTCCTCGTCGCCCCGGGCGGTGAGCATGATGACGGGCACCGGTCCGCGCTCGCGCAGCCGCCGGCACACCTCCAGGCCGTCCATGCCGGGCAGCATCAGGTCGAGGACCACGAGGTCGGGCCAGTGCGCGGCGGCGCGCGCGAGCGCCTCGGGGCCGTCTCCGGCCCGGTCGACGCCGTAGCCGGCGCGGTCGAGGTATCCGGAGACGACCTCGGCCACGGTGGGGTCGTCGTCGACCACCAGGATCCGGGCGCCCCCGGCGGAACGGGACGCGGCGGGCGGGGCGGTCTGCGAGGCGATCCGAGGGTCGGCCTGAGGGGCCGCCTGCGGGTCGGCGCGAGGAGCCGGGGTCGGTTCGTGCGGCTGGTGCATGCGCCCAGCCTCGCACCGCGTCGTGCGCCGTGCCGCCGGTCGGCCCCGACGTCCCTGTTTCGTAAGGAGCCGATGTCCTGAATGCGCGTTTCGCGTTCGTAGGGTGAAGGGCGTGACAACCCCTCCTGCCTCACCTCCTGTCGACGTGGTCCTCCCCTGCCTCAACGAGGCCGAGGCCCTGCCCTGGGTCCTCGGCCGGATCCCGCCCGGCTGGCGGGCCGTCGTCGTGGACAACGGCTCCACCGACGGCTCGGCCGAGATCGCCCTCGCTCTGGGCGCGCACGTCGTCCACGAACCGCGCCGCGGCTTCGGGGCCGCCTGCCACGCGGGGCTCACCGCCGCCACCGCCGACATCGTCTGCTTCTGCGACTGCGACGCCTCGCTCGACCCCTCGCTCCTCGTTCCCTTCGTACGGCAAGTACGGGAAAGGCAGGCCGACTTGGTGCTGGGCAGACGCCGCCCGCAGGGCCGGTCCGCCTGGCCCGCCCACGCCCGGGCCGGCAATCTCGCGCTCGCCCGGCTGCTGCGCCGCCGCACCGGGCTGCGGCTGCACGACCTCGGACCGCTGCGCGCCGCCCGGCGCGAGCCGCTGCTGGCCCTCGGGCTCACCGACCGGCGCAGCGGCTATCCGCTGCAGATGGTCGTGCGCGCCGCCGACGCGGGCTGGCGGATCGACGAGCACGACGTTCCCTACCTGCCCCGTACGGGCTCCTCCAAGGTCACCGGCACCTGGCTCGGCACCTGGCGGGCCGTCCGGGACATGAGCCGCGTACTGGCCGAACCCGCGTCCCCCGCCTCGGGCACGGCCCGCACCCAGGGCCAGGAGCCGGCCCCGACCGCCCAAGGAGGCACCCACCGATGACCACCCTGCTCGTCATCGCCAAGGAGCCGTTGCCGGGGCGGGTCAAGACCCGGCTCACTCCGCCGTTCACCCCGGCGGAGGCCGCCGCCCTCGCCGAGGCGGCCCTCGCCGACACCCTGAGCGCCGTGGCCGCCACCCCCGCCACCCGCCGGGTGCTCGTCCTGCAAGGGACGCCCGGCCCATGGCTGCCGCCCGGCTTCGACGTCGTACCGCAGTGCGGCGGAGGTCTCGACGAGCGGCTGGCCGCGGCCTTCGCCTGCTGTGACGGACCGGCCCTGCTCATCGGGATGGACACGCCCCAGGTCACTCCGGCCCTGCTCAGCGTGGACCTCACGCAGTGCGACGCCGTTTTCGGGCCGGCCGAGGACGGCGGTTTCTGGGCGCTGGGCCTGGCCGAGCCCGATCCGCGGCTGCTGCGCGGGGTGCCGATGTCGACGCCCACCACCGGGGCCGCGCAGCGGGAGCGGCTCATCGAAGCCGGGCTGCGCGTGCGCGATCTGCCGCCGCTGCGGGACGTCGACACGGCCGCCGACGCCGAGGCGGTCGCCGCGCTCGCGCCCCGGGGCCGCTTCGCCGCCCGTCTCGCCGGACTCACGGCGGTCACCGGACGATGAACCGACCCATGAACGACTCCCCCGTGAGCGACCTCGTCCCGCCGCAGGCCCAGTCCGCGTGGGCCGGCGCCGACCCGTACACCCGGGCGCTGCGCACCGGCCACGGCCCCCTTTTCCTGCGGCGGTCCGACGGCTGGCTGCTGCCGTTGGAAGTGGAACGCTGGTGTGCGCGCGCCGACGCGGTGGACCTGGAGATCCTGGACCGGTGCGAGGGTTCCGTGCTCGACATCGGCTGCGGGCCGGGGCGGCTCGTCGCGGAACTCGCCGGGCGGGGACGGCGTGTCCTCGGCATCGACGTCAGCGCGGCGGCCGTCAGCCGGACCGAGCGGCTCGGCGGGCCCGCCCTGCGCCGCTCGGTCTTCGAGCCGCTTCCCGCCGAGGGCCGGTGGGACACCGCGCTCCTTGTCGACGGCAACATCGGTATCGGCGGCGATCCGCCGGCCCTCCTCGCGAGGCTGACCGACCTGCTGGTCCCGGCGGGGCTGCTGATCGCCGAAACCGTCCCGGTGGACGTGGACGAACGCGTCCACGTCCACATCACGGACGCACGCGGCCCGGACGCATACGCCCCGGACACGTATGCCACGGACCCGCACGGCCAGGCCCCGTACGGCACAGACCCGCACGGCACAGGGACGTACGGCACGGACACGCACGGTCTGGGGATGCGCGGTTCGGGGACGCGCGGTCCGGGGGCGTACGGGCCAGACCCGTACGCCCTGGACCCGCACGAGCCGGACCCGCACGAGCCGGACCCGCGTCACGCCGGTCCGCGCGAGGACGGTGTTTCCGGCGCCGTCGCGGGGGCGTCCGCGGCGTTCCCGTGGGCCCGGATCGGGACGCGTGCCCTGATGCGGTACGCGACGCGGGCCGGCTGGACCGTCGCCGCTCAGTGGACGGCCGGCGGACGGTCCTTCGTCGCCCTGCGCAGCCGGGACGTCGGCCGCGGCCTCAGCCGCAACAGGAACAACAGCGCCGACCCGGCGAAGAGGACCGCCGTGATCAGCAGCCAGCGGCCGAGGAAGCCGTCCGCCGGCAGCCCGGTCGCCATCCGGTACCGCCGGTCCACCTGACCGCCGATCAGCGGGAACCAGACCAGCAGGAGCAGCGCGGACAGGGCCGCCGGGACACGGACGTACATCGTCCGCTCCCGGTGGCCCGCCGCGTCGAACGCGCGGACGACCCCTCGGTCCAGCACCGCGTACAGCGGCAGCAGCACCAGGTCGTGCAGCAGGGCCGCCCCCACGAACCACAGGGCCACCCCGAGCCAGTCGTCGTCGAGCAGCCGTACGCCCGCATAGCCCGCGAGGGCGAACGAGCAGGCGAGCAGCAGGAGTTGCAGAGGACTGCCGGCACGTGCGGGAACTCCGCGGATCTTCCTCATCACAGGTCTCCGAACGTCAGGCGGGCCACCCATTTGGTGTTGAGCACACCCGGCGCCGCGGGCACGATGATCCGGGCCGGGTAGCCGTGGTCCGGGCTCAGGTCCTCGCCGTTGACCCGCAGGGCGAGGAGGGAGCGCGGGTCCGCCACCTGGTTGGCGCGCAGGGCGGCGTGGCGGAAGGCGCCGTGCCGCTGAAGGGACTCGACGAGGACGTCCGGCGGATCGCCGTCGTGGCCGACGAGTGCCGCGAGGTCGCGCAGCCGTACCCCGCGCCACCACTGGTCCGAGGTCGACCACCCCTCGACGCAGGCGATGGGCAACGCCGCACTGTGCTGCGGCAGTTCGAGCAGTTCGGCGCGGCTCAGCCGGACCGTGCCCGTGCGCCCCGTGACGACGAGCCGCCACGCGTCCTCGCCCGTCTCCGTCCTGTCGATGCCCGCGTAGGCGGCCGTCTTGTTGATCTGGAAGCCGTTCGGCCCGCTGCCCGGGTCGGCTCCGCCGTGCGGTGCGAGGAGCGCCGTGTGCCGCAGCGGCCCGTCGAAACTGCGCCCCGCCGTCGTCCCGAACAACAGCAGGGACCCGCCCCCGACGAACCACAGCGCCCCACGCCGGGAGACGGTCGCGGAATCGGGCCGGGGAGCGGTCAGCCCCTCCCCCGTCGGCGCCTCCCGCCCTTCCCGCATACGGCGTACGTTCCGTACGGCGGCCGGTGCCTTCAGTACGGCGTGGGCGAGGAACGCGGCGAAGAAGACCCACGCGCCGTAGAAGTGGAGCGGGTAGAAGGACCCCGGGAAGAGGTAGTCGAGCTGGACGTTGAGCACGCCGGTCACGAACTCGAACAGCGCGCCCCCGACCAGCAGCAGCAGTGAGATCCGCTCCAGCGCGTGCGCGAGCGAACGGGCGGGCGGCAGCGCGAACAGCTTCGGCACCACCGACCACAGTTTGGCGAGCAGGACGGGGATCAGGGTGACGCCGAGCGTGACGTGGACGCCCTGGGTGAGGCGGTAGAGCCAGTGCGGGTCGGTGGGCCACGCGAAGAGGTAGAAGCCGAGGATCCCCTTGTCAGGGGTCTTGTCGTTCACGGGTGACAGGCCGGGGTTGTAGGCGGCGTACGACAGCAGGCCCGTCACGAACAGCACGGTGATGCCGACGAGCAGGACGAGGCCGAGTACCGAGGTGAACCAGGGACCGCGCAGCGGACTGCGCCAGAAACCGGGTGAGGTGGGAAGCCGTGGGGAGTGGTCGCGCATGGCCCGACCGTAGGCAGGAAAGGGCCCCCGGGAGGGCCCGCGAACCATGACGAAACGCTGACGTCCGCGGGGCGGGCGGCTCGGGAGGGCTTCCGCCGCCCTAGCGTGCCCGTGTGATCCGTTCCCCGCTCCACACCTCTCTCCGCGACCTTCTCCGCAGCCCTCTCCGGGATTCTCTCCGGGACTCGCGGCGCACCCCGGCCCGGCTCGACCTGGCCGTGGCGTCGGCCGCCGTGCTCCTCGTCGTCGCCGCCGTCCTGATCGGCCGCCACATCGAGGAGACCGACCACACCCTGTTCGCGGACTGGCCTCCGCTGTGGGCCCGTTGGGAGCCGCATGTCGGGCCGGGCACGCCGGCCGCGGTGGCGGTCGCGCTCGGTGTCGTGGCGTACGGTCCCGTCCTCGCGGCGCGCCTGCCCTGGCGTGGGCTGCTGGGGGCCTCCTGGGCGGGCGCCATGGCCTGGATCTGGTCGCTGGCCCTGATCGACGGATGGCACCGGGGCATCGCCGTCCGGCTCACCACGCGCTACGAGTACCTCCAGGTCATCGACCGCTTCCACGACATCCCGGCCACCCTGCGGGACTTCACCCGCCACATCCCGCTCGGCTCGCCGGACCACTGGCCGCCCCATGTGGCGGGACATCCGCCCGCCGCCTCCCTCACCTTCGTCCTGCTCGACCGGATCGGGCTGGGCGGCGGCGGCTGGGCCGGGACCTGGTGCATCACGGTCGGCGCCACCGCCTGCGTCGCCGTACTGGTGACCGTGCGCAGGCTCGCCGACGAGGAGACGGCGCGGCGCGCGGCACCGTTCCTGGTGCTCGCCCCGGCGGCGGTGTGGATGGGCACGTCGGCCGACGCGTACTTCGCCGCGGTCGCCGCCTGGGCGCTCGCGGCGCTCGCAGTCGCCGTGACCGGGCCGAAGGGCCCCCGGACCGGCGCCGCCGCCTTCACCTCCGGCCTCCTGTTCGGCCTGACCTGCTATCTCTCGTACGGGCTCACCCTCATGACGGTGATCGGCGCGGGCGTGCTGTTCCTCGGGTGGAGCAGGGTCCGGGTGATCCCCCGTCCCGTCACCCTCGCCGTCCTCCTCGTCGCCGGTGCCGCCGTCGTGCCCACGGCGTTTACGCTCGCCGGGTTCGACTGGTGGGAGGCGTACCACGTCCTGGTCACGCGCTACTACGACGGCGCGGGCGGTATCCGGCCCTACGGCTACTGGGTGTGGGCGAACCTCGCGTGCACGGTCCTCATCACGGGTCTCGCGACGGCGGCGGGTCTGCGGCGGGCGGCCGTCGCGCTGGTCCGGGGGCGCCACGGGCTTCTGCCGCGGCGCGCAACGGAGGCGGGCGCCGCGTCGCCGGAGGCGGGCGCCAGGACCCGGCTCGCCGTGCTCGTCCTGTGCGGGCTGCTCGCCCTGCTGATCGCGGACCTGTCAGGGATGAGCAAGGCCGAGACCGAACGCATCTGGCTGCCCTTCGCGATGTGGCTGCTCCCGGCAGGCGCGCTGCTCGGCCGCCCCCGCGCCTGGCTCGGCGCCCAGGCCGTGCTCGCCCTGCTCCTCAACCATCTGCTGCTGACCGGCTGGTGAGGGGACGGTGACCGCCCTCGTGCCGCTCGTGAGGACACGATCACCATTCTTTACCTCGCCCGCCGCCCGAAGAACCGTATTTTCACGCGCGGGTGTGGCAAGTTGTACCTCAGCCGGTCCCGTCACTTCCCCCCGTAGTGGCGGGGCCGGCGCTTTTCGCGCCCTCTCGCTCGTCCTCCCTCGTCCCCGCTCGACCTCATTTGTCGTCGGGATCCGGCTCGGGGGGCCAGACGGGGCGCTCGGCCTCGGGGAGTTCCAGCAGGGCCAGCCCGACCGTGCGCCGCACGGGCAACAGCTCCGTACTGCCGGTCAGTGCGAGCAGTTCCGAGAGTCGGCGGCCCGCTCCCGCCAGGATGATCCTGCCGTCCCGGCGTTTCAGCAGCCATCTGATCGCGAGCAGACAGTTCAGCCCACGTGAGTCGCAGAAGACCAGAGCTGTCACATCGAGCACCACGTGCCGTCGCCCCGCGTCGACGATGGAGGCGAGGGTGCCCAGGAAGTACTCCTCGCAGCTCTGGTCGAGTTCGCCGCTGATCCGCAGGACCGCGCAGTGCTCGCAGTCGGTTATCCGGCTGATGGTCAGGCGGTGGGTCTGCGTGGACATCACACCTCCCGGTCGCGGTGCCACGGGCGCCCTGGGGCCCGACACCCGTACGCGTGCGTGTGCCCCGCTTTCCGGCCGGCAACGGCCTGAGGTGAAACTCTCTGTGCGCGGTGGAGCACGGCGAGCGCGGGCTGCGCGCCCCGCGCCTCAGGGGCCGGGGGCGTCCTTCGTGACGACGGGCGAGTGGGTGTCGCGTTCGGCGGTCCAGGTGACGTGCGGGGGTACGACCCGTGCGCACAGGGGGCCGCCCTGCGGGTCGGTCAGGCCCAGGCGCGCCACGAGCACACCCGCGCGGGCGGCCTCCGCGAGCACGTCCGCGGGGACCATGTCGAGCATGAGCTTGGCGCGCCGGAACATCGAGAAGACACCCGCCTCGTCGACCGTGCCCCAGGACAGGTAGACGAACCGGCGGCCCATCCGGTCCTGCACGTACGGGCCCCGCACCTCGGTGCCGGTCGCCGTGGCCGTCGCCGTGCACTCCAGGGTCCAGGTCGCCGACGGCGCGTCCCCCGGGTGCGGGTCGAGCAGTTCGCCCGGCCGGTCGCGGCGCTGGACGGCGACGTACAGGTCGCGGATCTCCAACGGGCCGTTGCGGCTGGTGGGCACGGGATGGGTCCGGCCCGGGAGGTCGACGGCTTCGATGTGGATGCGCATGACGCCATCATGCCGCCGTGGGGCGCCGCGGTTCCGTCCTGGGGCGGGGGGTGGTGGCCGGGCTCTACCGGTGGCCGCGCAGACGGGCGCGCAGCAGGTTGGGGTCGGTGGCCGTGGCATAGGCGGCGCTGATCACGTACACCTCCTTGCCGCGCAGCGCCACGGAGCTGGGGTTCTGGAGTCCGTCGGCGGTGTCCAGGACCGTGGCCGTGGCGCCGTCGGGCCGGATGCGCACGACCCTGTTCGTGGTGTTCAGCGTGGCCAGGACGTCGTCGCCGTGTCCGGTGAAGGCGAAGTCGTCGATGCCGACCAGGTCCGGGTCCGACGCCTTGACCTGCGGGGCGCCCGCGCGGTTCCCCGGGCGGATCGGAATGCGCAGGAGGGTGCCCCGGTCGAGGTTGGTCACCCAG
Source organism: Streptomyces ortus (assembly GCF_026341275.1). NCBI lineage: Bacteria > Bacillati > Actinomycetota > Actinomycetes > Kitasatosporales > Streptomycetaceae > Streptomyces > Streptomyces ortus. The sequence continues at coordinate 7,793,232 of NZ_JAIFZO010000002.1, read as the reverse complement.
AGCGCGCCGCCGTGCACCTTGGCTCCGTTGGCCCCGAGGAAACCGGTGGAGGCGAGTTCGGGCGCGGTGGACCAGGCGGTGGGGGTGCCGCCGGTGACGGGGACGGTCCACACCGTGCCGAGCACCGAGTCGGTGATGTAGAGGTGCTTGCCGCGTTCGTCCAGGGCCAGCCCGTTGGGCAGGCCGTCCGCGGGCAGTGCGGCGATGCGCTGCGGGGACTGCCCGGGGCGCAGCCGCCACAGCCCGGTGAGGTCGGCCGTACCGGTCGCGTACAGCACGTACAGGGTGCCGTCCGGGGTGCGGGCGATCCCGGTGGCGAGGGGGAAGCCGAGGGCGGGGGTGCCGGTTCCGCCGTCGGCGGGTGCGGGCAGCGTCGCGAGGACGCGGGTCGTGCCCCGCGGGCTCACCTCGGCGACCTGCCGGCTCGCCGCGAAGGTGACGGCCGCGGTGCCGTCGGGCAACAGGGCGATGTTCTCCGGCAGTTGGCCCGCGGACACGTCGAAGTGGGCGGCGAGCCGTATGTCGGTGAGCGGTTCACGGGCGGTCCGGGTGGGCGTGGCGTCGGCCGGCAGGGCCGAGGCGAGGGTGGCCGCGGCCACCGCGACGGCGGCCATGAGTGTCTTGATACGTCGGTTCGACGCGGAGTTCGCGATGGAGTTCGACGTGGAGTTCGACAGGCGGTTCGACATGGTTCCTACTCCGGTTTCGGGCATGCGGCAGCCGCGGTGCGGTGCCGAGGTCGAGGGCGCCCACCTGAGGTCGGGCGGGGCGGATCAGGTGAGGCGGATCAGAAGGTGGGGGACGCAGGTGCGGGTCAGGCGGGGCGGGTTGCGGCGCCGCGGTGGGGGCGATCCGTTTCCCGGGGCGCGGTGGCATGGGCGAGCAGCGCCAGGGCCGCCGCGGACGGGGAGCCGGGGTCGGCGGTGGCCACCACCAAGGCCGGCCCGTCCCCCTGCGGGCTCTGCAGTGTCTGCTGGGTGACGGTCACCGTCCCGACCAGCGGATGGCGCATCTCGTAGGCGGCGACATCGCAGGCGAGCACCCGGTGGTCGGCCCACAGCGTGGCGAACTCCCGGCTGCGCATGGTCAGTTCACCGATCAGCGCGGCCAGCAGGGGGTCGTCCGGGTACCGGCCGGCGGTCAGCCGCAGATTGCCCACGACGGCCCTGGCCTTGGCGGGCCAGTCGGCGTACAGGTCGCGGGTGTGCGCGTCCAGGAACACCAGCCTGGCCATGTTCGGCCGTCGCCCCGGCCCGCCCGAGCCCGGCGGACCTGATGCGCCGCCCGGGTCGTTCGGGCTGTCCGGGTCGAGGTGTCCCGCGAACAGCCCGTGTCCCGGCCGGTTCCAGGCCAGGACGTCGCTGCGGCGGCCGAGCACGAGGGCGGGCGTGCCGTCGAGGGACGCCAGCAGTGCGCTCGTCGCGGGGGTGACGCGTTCGGGGCGCGGCCGTGCGCCGGGCCCGCGCCGCCTCGGCGCACCGGCCAGGGTGTGCAGGTGGGCCCGTTCGGAGTCGTCGAGGCGCAGCGCGTTCGCCACGGCGTCGAGCACCTCGCGTGAGGCGTTGCGTGACTGGCCCTGTTCCAGGCGGGTGTAGTAGGGCGCGCTGATGCCGGCGAGCATCGCCAGTTCCTCCCGGCGCAGCCCGGGCACCCGGCGCCGCTCGCCGTAGGTCCGCAACCCGACGTCCTCGGGGCGCAGTCGGCTCCGGCGTGCCTGGAGGAACTCGGCGAGGTGCCCGTGCTCGTTCATGACACCGAGTATGCGGACCGCCGCCGGTCGGTGCCTCACCCTGCCGGGGTAGGGGTCACCAGGGTCCGGCGGGACCGCCGCTGCCTGCCGTGCCCTGTCCGGCTGTCCTCTCGGCCAGTCCCGCGAGGACCCGGTCCGGGGTCAGGGGCAGTTCGCGGTGGCGGACGCCTGTCGCGTGGTGGACGGCGTTGCCGATGGCGGCGGCCGTGCCGACGATGCCGATCTCGCCGATGCCCTTGCTGCCCATCGGGTTGAGATGGGGGTCGTCCTCGTCGATCCAGTGCGCCTCGATGTCGGGCACGTCGGCGTGGGCCGGGACGTGGTAGGCGGCGAGGTCGGACTCCACGAAGTCGCCGGACGCGGCGTCCATGGTGCTGCCCTCGGTCAGTGCCATGCCGAGCCCCATGGTCATGGCGCCGACGAACTGGGAGCGGGCGGTCCGGGCGTTGAGGATGTGTCCGGCGGCATAGACGCCCAGGAGTCGGCGTACCCGGACCTCTCCGGTCACCGTGTCGACCGTGACCTCGGCGAAGTGGGCGCCGAAGGCGTGCCGGGCGTAGGGGCTGTCGGCGTCGGCGGTGCCCGCCGTGTCGGCCTGGGTGCGCAGTCCCTCGTCCGGCAGGGGGCCGGTGTGTTCGGCCAGCGTCGAGGCCAGCCGCGTACACGCCTCGTGGACGGCCCAGCCCCAGGACGCCGTACCGGAGGAACCGCCGGCCAGGGGCGCGGACGGCAGGTCGCTGTTGCCCACTTCGGCGCGTACGCGGTCCAGGGGGACGCGGAGTGCTTCGGCGGCGACCTGGGCGAGGACGGTACGGGCGCCGGTGCCGATGTCGGTGGCGTTGATGCGGACGACGAAGTGGCCGTCGGGAGTCGCGTGGGCTTCCGCCCGCGCCGGGCCGGCCATCACCGGGTAGGTGGCGGAGGCCACCCCCGTGCCGACGAGGAGCAGGCCCTCGGGGCGCGCCCGGGGGCGGGGGTCCCGGTCCGCCCAGCCGAAGCGCCGTGCGCCCTCCCGCAGGCAGTCGACGAGGTGGCGGCTGCTGAACGGTTTGCCGCTGTCGGGTTCGGTGTCCGGCTCGTTGGTGACGCGCAGTTCCACGGGGTCCAGGCCCGCCGCGACGGCGAGTTCGTCCATGGCCGACTCCAGGGCGTACATGCCCGGTGCCTCGCCGGGGGCGCGCATCCAGGACGGGCTGGGCACGTCCAGCGGCACCACCCGGTGGGAACTGAGCCGGTGGGGCGCCGCGTACATGATCCGGCTGGGTACGGCGGCCTGTTCCACGAACTCCTTGATGCGGGAGGTGTGGGTGGTGACCTCGTGGAGGGACGAGGTGAGGGTGCCGTCCGCGGTGGCGCCGAGGCGGAGCCGGTGCAGGGTGGGCGCCCGGTGGCCGACGACCGCGGGCAGGAAGCGGCGGGGCAGGGCGACGGTGACGGGGCGTCCGGTCTCCCTGGCCGCCATCACGGCGAGCACCACATGGGGTCGCGGGGTGCCCTTGGACCCGAACCCGCCGCCGACGTGTTCGCTGATGACGGTGACGTCGTCCTCGGAGAGCCCGAACAGCGAGGCCAGGGTGGCGCGTACGGTCGTGGCGCCCTGGCTGGAGTCGTGCACGACGAGTCGGCCGCCGTCCCAGCGGGCGGTGGCCGCGTGCGGCTCCATGGGGTGGTTGTGCAGCGGCGGGATCCGGTAGTGGGAGTCGACGCGCACCTCGGAGGCGGCGAACGCGCTCTCGGGGTCGCCCTGTTCGCGGCGCGCGGGGAATCCGCCGTTGGCGTCCTCGGGCGTGTAGGCGTCGGGGTGGTCCTCGGTCAGGGTGACGTCGTGTTCCTCGACGTCGTACGCGACGTGGACCGCGGCGGCGCCGGCACGGGCCGCCTCCAGGGTCTCGCCGACGACGAGGGCGACGAACCAGCCGTGGTGCGGTACGCGCGGGTCCTGCAGCACGGAGAGCGTGGGATCGTCCGCGGGGGCGAGCCGGGGCGCGTTCTCGTGGGTGAGGACGGCGAGGACCCCGGGCAGTGCCAGGGCGGCCTCCGTGTCGACGGTACGGACCGTCCCGCGGGTGATCCCGGCGACCACCGGCCAGGCGTGGACCCTGCCGGGATCGGTCTGCTCGGCGGCGTAGCGGGCACTGCCGGTGACCTTGTCCCGGCCCTCCCGGCGCTCGGCGGGCGCGCCCAGCGCGCTGCCGGTGTCGGCCATGACTGCTCCTTCTGCTGGGGTGCGTTCAGGCGCTGGTGGGCGGGGCGAGCCGTCGCAGGGCGTCGACCGCGAGATTGCGGGCGAGCCGGACCTTGTAGCCGTTGTCGCGCAGCGGCTGCGCGGCGGCGAGTTCGAGGTCCGCGGCCCGCTCGAACGCGGCCGTCGTCGGCGCGGCGCCCAGCAGTGCCTCCTCGGCGAGCCGGGCCCGCCAGGGACGGTGGGCCACTCCCCCGAAGGCGAGGCCGACCTGCCGGACGACACCGCCCCCCACATCGAGCACGGCGGCGACGGAGGCGAGCGCGAAGGCGTACGAGGCCCGGTCGCGTGCCTTGCGGTACAGCGAGGGCAGCCCGGCCGTGGCGCCCGGCAGGACCACGCCGGTGATCAGTTCGCCGGGGCGGATCACCGTGTCCTGTTCGGGATGGTCCCCGGGCAGCCGGTGGAACTCGGCGACGGGCACGGTCCGCGGCCCGTCGGCGCCGTGCAGCTCGACCTCCGCGTCCAGGGCGGCCAGCGCCACGGCCATGTCCGACGGGTGCGTGGCGATGCACTGCGGGGAGTGCCCGAGCACCGCGTGGTCACGGTGTACGCCGTCCAGGGCGCCGCAGCCGGAGCCGGGAGCCCGCTTGTTGCAGGGTTTGCCGGTGTCCTGGAAGTACGGGCACCGGGTGCGCTGGAGCAGATTGCCGCCGGTGGTGGCCACGTTGCGCAGTTGCCCCGACGCCCCGGCCAGGAGTGCCTGGGAGAGCGCGGGCCAGCGGTCGCGGACCACGGGATGGGCGGCGAGGTCGCTGTTGCGGACCGTGGCGCCGATCCGGATCGATCCGTCGGACAGTTCGTCCACCGTGTCGAGGGGCAGCCTGCTGACGTCGACCAGCGTGGACGGTTCCTCCACGCCGAGTTTCATCAGGTCCACCAGGTTGGTGCCGCCGCCGAGATAGCGGGCGCCGGGATGGGCCGCGTACAGCTCGGCCGCCTCCTCGACGCTGTCGGCGCGCGCGTATGCGTAGGGTTTCACCGGATCACGTCCTCGACGGCCCGCACGATGTTGGGGTAGGCGCCGCAGCGGCAGAGGTTGCCGCTGAGCCGCTCGCGGATCTCGTCCGCGTCGAGCGCGACCGGCTGCCCAGACGGCGTGCTGGGATCCGTGACGTGCGAGGGGTGACCGGACTCGGCCTCGGCGATCGCGCCGACGGCGCTGCAGAGCTGTCCGGGCGTGCAGTAGCCGCACTGGAAGGCGTCGCGGTCGATGAAGGCCCGCTGGAGCGGGTGCAGCCCGGCGTGCGCCGGCCGCTCTCCGCCGCCCTCGCTGTCGGCCCCGTCGGCCCGGTCCTCCGCGTCACCACTGTCACCGTCGTCACCGTCGGCGAGTCCTTCGACCGTGGTGATGTCGCGGCCGTCCTGGGCCACGGCGGGCAGCAGGCAGCTGTTGACGCGGCGGCCGTCCACCAGGACCGTGCAGGCGCCGCACTGGCCGTGGTCGCAGCCCTTCTTGGCGCCGGTGAGACGCAGCTGCTCGCGCAGCACGTCCAGCAGGACGGAGCGGTGGTCGACGACGAGCGTGCGCGGCGCGCCGTTCACCCGCAGCGTGACCTCGGAGTGGTGGCGATCGGGTGACGAGGGGATGCGCGCACCCCGGGTGGCGACGCCCGCGTTCCCCGGGTGACCGGCCCCGTCGTCGGGGGCCGGGCCGGGCAGCGGGTTGTTCGCCGGGGCGTCCACCGGGCTGCTGCCAGGGCTGTTGTTCGGGCCGTTCCTTGGGCTGCCCATGCTGTTCATGACCTTCCGACGGCGCTTTGGACCACGCAGCTCACGTATCCAGGCTGCGGCTCGCCACACGTTCCCGCACGCCGGAATGCCGGAACGCCGGAGCCGTGGGGCGGGGTCCGGCGGCGGCCTCTTCGTCAGACGCCGGCCGCGGCGGTGACCGTCGCCGGGTCCTCGCCGGTCAGCTCCACGATGCGGTGCGGCGGGACACCCGCGGCCAGCGCCCGTCCGATCAGCTCGTCGCGCCCGTCCGTGATGTCGCGGTAGGACAGCAGCTGCTCCTCGATCCGCGCCAGGGCCTCCGGGCCGGTCCGCCCGCGCACCCGGCTCAGTTCCTCGTCGCTCAGCGGCACCGGCAGCCGCTCCACGCCCTCGGGAACGGAGTCCGTCTCCTCCGGCGGCAGCAGCCGCAGTTCCGGCGCGGTCGCCGTCGTCCCCTGGGCGTCCAGCCAGGCCCGTACCGCGGGAGTCTCCATGCAGGCGAGCTCACCGACGGCGGCCGGGGACACGCCGAGCCGCACGGCCGCGTCGTCGAGCAGGAACAGATAGGCGTCGTCGGTCATTCTCGGCACCTTCGCAACGGGGACTGGTCGACCTCCCTCTACCCCGCCGCCTCCGGATTACCGCCCCTCTTCGGGCGTCCCGGCGACCGCCGGAAGGGTCACGGCCGCGGTGTCAGGGCGCCCAGCACCCACGGCATGTGCTCCCGGCCCGTGACGACCAGCACCGGTACACCGCCGTCCTCGCACTCCAGGACCTGGGCCTCGCCCCGCAGACCCGTCGGGGAGGCGTCCGACCAGTACGGGTGGCGGACCCGCAGCGGGGTCAGGGTGCGCGGCACCGCCCGGCGGTGGGCCGCACCCGGATGGCCCATGGTCGTCGCCAGCCGGCCTGCGGCGGCCAGCAGATGGGTGCCGCGCTCCGCGTAGGGGACCTCGCCCAGGATCCGGCCCGGGAAGTGCTGCTCCCCGGTCGGCACGGAGGGCGGCACATCGATGGTGTCGTCACCGCGTCGGCGCAGGCGCAGGACCACGGCGATCGCCACGCAGACCGCGACCGCGACCGCGACGGCAAGGCCGACGAGGAGGAGCGCCGCCCCCATGTCGTCGGTGACCCACGGGGCGAGCCCGCCGACGACGGCCAGACACACGGCCGCGAGGAAGGCGACGCCGAGGTCCCAGGGGTGCGCCCTCCTCGCCGCCCGGGAGTGCAGCGCCGTCCAGAACCAGCACCACAGGAATCCCGTGCCGTAGAGGCCGACGGCGAGGCCCGGGGAGGCGACGACCTTGTAGTCGTCGCGCGGGTCCGCGTGGGAGTACTTGCGTCCGGCCGCGAGGTCCACGTACCGGATCCGTCCTCGCCAGTACGTGACCTCCACGTCCGCTCCCGGGGAGGCGACCGGGCGCTCCGTCGGGCTGCCGCCCAGTCGGGCGCGCCCCTTCGTGCCGTCCGCCGCCACGACGTACAAGTGGTATGAGGGCGTCTTGCGGCCCCGGACGTCCTCGGTGCGGTCGATGCGCGCGCTCACGGTCCGCAGGCAGTCACCGGACGCCCCGCCGCCGGGGCCACTGCCGTCCGAGGCGCATCGGGGCGCGGCCCTGAAGGCGTTCCCCTCGCTGATCGCGGCGGGCGTGCTGACCAGCAGCAGCCATGCCGCAACCAGCGCGCACACGGAGCCGACGGCGGCGGCGCCGATCCTCTGCCTACGGTTGCGCGCACGCCGAACCACGGGCGGCGCTTCGGTCGGCACTTCGGTCCTCAGGGGAGTCACCTGCACATTCTCCTGAGGAGACGGTCGACGGAACATGACTGAACTGAGCCCTGTACCGGGGCGGTTGTTGCCGGAATCCGGCAGGTGGCGCACCCGGCAGGAGAAGTTGAAAACACTACCGACTAAGACAAATCAAACTTCTATGAATAAGTCCGGGCATAACGGTCACCCGTACCTTCGAGAACCGAGAAGAACATGTCTCTCGCAAAGGGGATGGTGGTATGTCTTCCACCGAGTTTCTGACCGATGAGCTCACCGAGGTCCAGGGCGTGGACGTCGAGGCGGCACTCGACCCGGTCGAGGCCGACGGCTCGTACCGTGACAGCCGCGAGTGCGCGGCGCTCGCCCTGACGTCCGGGTCGACCTCACTCCTGCTGTCGCCTCCGACTCCGCGGCCGAAGAAGGGTTGACGGGACAGCCACATGGAACAGTCAGGCACTTCGACCCGCCTGGCGGACGCAGTGCAGGGCCTGACGTCGGAACTGGTCTCCGCTCTTCGGAGCGGGGGCCCGTTCGGTTTGGCCGGCAGCGTCCCTGGAGCCGACGGACCGGAGGCGGCCGACCGTCTCGCCCTCGCCGCCGTACGCGTGGTGGGGGCCGACGCCGTTCTGCCGAGCGTCCTGCGCCGCACGCCCACCGGGCCCGGCGACCTCGCCGTGCTCGGCGCGGCCGTGCACGCCTACCCGCCCCCCTCGGACGCCTCTCCCACCTCGGCGTGGAGCCACTGGGCCATGAGGCGGGCACTCTCACGGCTGGGCGGCACCCCGGACACCTCTGCCGACGCCACGCATGACGCGGCGCCCCGGGCGGCCTGGCTCGAGGGCGCCACCTGGCAGTCGCTGACCCATCAACTCGCCGTACTGGCCCCGCTCGCGGTGCCCGGCGAGGACTGCGCGGTGACACGCGTGGCCCGTGAGCGCCCCGTCGATGTCGCCCGGGGCTTCGTACGGGCGGTCCGACGCCGCGACTGGCTCCAGGCTGCGGGGGCCGGCCGCTGGCTGGTCCTCCTCGACGGAGTGCCGGACACGCTCGGACTGGAGGCCGGCCTCGCGTTCGTGGCGCAGATGGGCGGCACCGATCCCCGTGTGGCGCTGCAGGTCGAGGCCGCGCGGCTGATGCGGACCGGGGCGCCGGTGTGACGGCGCGCAATGTCCACGGGATCGGCGAGGCCGCGATGGCCTGGGTGTCCGCCCATCGCGAGGAGTTCGCCCTCGGCGACGACGCGCTCGCCGAGCACGCCGATGTGAACTTCACCTGGAAGCCCCTCGGCGAACTGGCCCAGGTGTGCGTGAGCATCCGCAGGCACACCGGATCCGCCGACCCGCTGCACGAGGCCGCCCGCGACCTGCTGGCCTACGCCTGGCGGCAGACCGGGCAGGGCGCCCTCTTCCTCGAACTGCAACGCCTCGAACCGTTCGCCACGTACCCGCTGGAGATCTACGCGGCGTTCGCGTCGGCCGGACTGCGCCACACCGGCTACGAAGAGGCCACCGCGACGGTGGCCCGTACCCGCGGCTGGCAGGTGACCGAGCAGGAACCCAACCGGCGCCTGAGCGTCCTCAACTCCGAGCGCCGCAGCGGGATCCCGCTCCACGCCGACGTGGAGCGGGCGCTCGGCCGCACCTGGCTCGGCGGTCTGCCGGAGCCGTGGACGTTCGAACGGGCCGCCGGGTACACGCTCACCCATGTGGTCTTCCACCTCACGGACTGGGGCCTGACTCCCCCCGGCATTCCCCCGCGGGTCGCCAACTACCTCCACCACTGGCTGCCTTCCTGGCTGGACACCTGTCTCGAGGACGAGCAGTGGGACCTGAGCTGCGAACTGCTGGCCGTCGCCGGCAGCCTGCCGGGCCCACCGGACCTCACCATGCTGCGGGAGGCCTGGGCGAAGCTCGGCCGGGCCCAGGACGTGTCCGGTGCCGTGCCGGAGGTGGGTTCAGGGCGCGAGGGCCAGCCGGTCGCGCACGACTTCGTCGGCTGCTACCACTCGACCCTGATGACGGCCTTCGCCGCCGTGCTGACCGTCGACCGTCTGCGTGCCCACACCACGGCCACGACCGCGTCGACCGCAGCGACCGGTGCGGGCTCAGGGGCAAGCGATCACGAGAGCGTGCCGGCGGGGCGGGCGCGCGTCTTCGAGCACGCGTCCCACGCGGCCCGCGCGCCCCGCGCCGCGCATCCGGGACCCGGCGGGCAAGGAGTGCCGAGATGACCAGCACCCGCCTCATCCACACCGTCGGGACCTGCGCCCTGGAGTGGCTGCACGCCCACCGGGACGGATTCCGTCTGGAGCAGGACGTCGACCCGGAGGTCGGCTTCCTGGAGCGCTTCAAACCGGTCGGCGAACTGGCCCTCATCTGCAAGGTGTTGTTCCGCGAGGGCGTGGCCGGCTCCCGACAGGCGCAGCTGGCCCGGCAGTTGCTCGACCACGCCTGGCGCGACACGCTGGACGGCGGCCGGATGCTGGTCCGCGGCCAGCGCATCGAGCCTCTCTCCCCCATCCCCTTCGAGGTCTATCTCCCGTTCAAGGAACTCGGCCACAGCCACCCCGAGGCCGAGGCGGCCTTCCGGCTCAACCAGCGGCTGGAGAGCTTCCACGCCTTCGAGCTGCCGCCGACGCGCCGGCTGGGGCTGTCCGCGTTCCAACGCCGCTTCGGGCTGCCGGCCAGGCCGCCGGAGTCCGAGGTGATCGGCAGGACATGGCTCGGCCGCACCCCCGAACCCTGGACCGTCGAGGGGCACATCGCCTACGACATCACGCACACCGTCTTCCACCTCACCGACTGGGGCGCAAACCCCGACGGCATTCCGGCTCCGCTCGCCGACTACCTCGCCACCTGGCTGCCGGCCTGGCTGGACGACTGGCTCGACCTGGAACGCTGGGACCTGCTCGGCGAACTGCTCGTCGTCGACGCCTGTCTGCCGTGCCCCACGCTGGACGAGCGGGCCTGGGAAGGCTTCGCCGCCGCCCAGCAGCCCGACGGTGCGATGCCCGCCGTGCGCACGATGCCCGAGGGGAACCCCGAGGAACTCTTCGACCTCGTCTACCACCCGACGCTCGTCGCCGCGTTCGCCTCCGTACTGGCCACGTCCCGCGCCCTGACGCGCCTGGCGCACGCACCGGCATGACACCGCGACCCGACCCCTGGCCGGGCGTCGCGCCCGGCCTCGCGGGTGAACTCCCGTCCTACCGCCCCGCCCAGGAGCAGCCCCCGGACGACGAGACGGTACGGGACCTGCTCGACGAGGCCGTCGACGCCGTGGACGCGCCCGACGTCGTCCTCGCCCTCTCCCGGGAAGGTCGGCGCACCGTGCGCTGCGGCGGCACCGGGCCGCCGCCGCCCGTTCCCCGCGATCAACTGCGCTACGAGATCGGCTCGGCCACCAAGACGTTCACCGGGCTGCTGCTCGCCCGGCTGACGCAGTCGGGCACCCTGTCCGCCGGTGCGCCCGCCGCCACCTGTCTGGACCCGGCGCGGCGGGCCGGCCGGGACCCCGTCACCCTCGCGCATCTGATCACCCACACCTCCGGGCTGCCCGCGCTGCCCGCCGACTTCTTCCTCCGCGCCCTGCCGACCTGGCGCACGGACCCGTACGCCGCCTATCCGGACCGGCGGGTGGTCGAGGCGTTTCTGCGCCACCGGCAGCGCCGGCGGCCCGGCACCCGCTGGCACTACTCCAACTTCGGTGTCGCCGTGCTCGGTCACGCCCTGGCCGCGGCCACCGCGACGCCCTGGGACGACCTGCTCGGCGCCCAGGTGCTGCGGCCACTCGGACTGAGCGGCACCGCGCTGCGGCCCGGCGGGCCGGACACCGACGCCACAGGACACCGCAAGGACGGCACCACTCCCGTGCCCCCGTTGACCGTCGGCGGCTTCCAGTCGGCCGGCGCCGTCCGGGCCACTGCGGCCGATCTGCTGACGTTCCTCGAAGCACACCTGGAACCGTCGGGCCCGTACACGCCGGGCCCGGCTCCCGCCGAGGGCACCCTGGCCGATGCCCTGCGGGCGGTACGCCGTCCGGTCCTGCGGCGCGGCTGGGGGCACCGGCATGTGCACACGGTGGCCTGGTTCCAGCACCCCACCGGCCGGGGACCGATGTACTTCCACTGCGGGGCCACACTCGGCCAGCAGGCCTTCCTGGGGTTCAGGCCCGACACCGGAACGGCGCTGGCCGCCGTGTGCACCCGCCGCTTCCGGGCCCGCGACACCTTCGTGGCGACGGCGTACGCGCTGCTGGCCGGGATGTGACCGAGTGGGTGTCAGAGGCGCTGCCACAGGGCCGGCGTGAGGCGGGGCTGCCACGCTCCCTGCGCCTGGTGCGTCTGCAGACACTCGTACGGGACGCCGTCGTACGTCACCCGGGTCCCGACCTCGTACACCCGGCCCGTGGTCCAGCCGACCGTCCGGCCGTCCACCGGGGCGGGCGTACCGCTCTGGGCCGTGGCGGTCCTGAGCGTCAGACCGTACGTGGTGAGCAGCGGGTTGATGGGCTGGTGGAAGGTGATGCCGCCGGTCTTGCAGTCGCCGCTGCCTCCGGAGGTGACGCCCTGGGCCTGGGTGCCGGACAGGTAGGAGCCCCCGGAGTCACCCGGCTCCGCGCACACGGTCGTACGGGTCACTCCGTTGATGTCGCCCTCGGCGTAGCTCACGGTGGTGTCGTGTTGCTCGATCGTGCCGCAGTGCCAGCCGGTGGTGGAGCCGGAGCGGCAGATGGCCGCGCCCACCAGGGCCTCTACGGAGCCGGCGACCTGCACGTTCGTCTCACCCTCGCCCTTGACGGCGGGCGTGGCGGTCCACTCGCTGTTGACGCTCACCCAGGACATGTCGTGGCCGGGGAAGACGGAGGCCTCGAAGGTGCCCTGGGCGACCTTGTTGAAGCCGGTGGTCCTGGCCCCCGCCTTCCCGCAGTGCCCCGCGCTGGCGAAGCCCTGCTGCTCCCCCTTGGTCACGGAGAAGCCCACCGAGCAGCGCGCCTTGTCGTCGATGTAGTAGGCGTCGCCGCCCCGGACGTCGTACAGGGCGCGCGGCCGGTCCGCCGACACCTTGACGTCCACGAGCCGCCGGTCGACTCCGGCGGCGGCGACGAGCTTGTCGGCGGCGGCGCGGCTCGTCGCCTGCACCGCCACCCGGTTGGTCCGTACGTCGACGTAGCGGACCGGTGTGTCCAGTGCGGTGCCCACCGCGGCTGCGTCCAGCTTCGCCCTGACGGTGTGGAGGTCCTTCAGCATGTTCTTGACGACCATCGCCCGGGCCCCGTCGGCCTTGATGGCGGCGACACCCGCGGCGTCGGTCGTGGCGACGGTCAGGCCGGCGGAGGTCGTGCCGTGCACCCAGGCGCCCGCGAAGTGCTTGCCCAGGACGTTCTGGAGCCGGCCGGCGCGGGTGCCCGCCTCGGCCTCGTTCACCAGCCGCGTCCTGGCCTGAGCGCCCGTCAGCCGCAGGTCGCGCTGCATCGCGCGCAGGACGACGGCAGAGGGCCGGTCGGCGCCGAGCGTCTGCGCGGCGGAGGAGGGCGCCGGCGCGGGAGGCTCGGCGTCCGCGGTCGTGGTGGCGGTGGCGGTCGCGGGCAGGGCGGTGAGCGCGAGTGCGCCGAGCACGGTCAGGGCGGTCCGGGCGGCTCCGCCGGCATGTCTGGGGACCATCGGGTGACTCCTCGTTCTCGGGTAACTAGGCCTTGCCGACATGGGCTCAGAAAATGTCCGGTTTCTCGCAGTTCGGCGCATCGGACGACACGAACGACCCGCCCGGCGGAGTACCGGATGCCGAGACGGCGCCCCACCGGGTACTGATGTCCCGCAGCCGTCCGGAGCTGTGCGTGGCTGTCCGGGACCGGTTGGGATCGGTGGGGACCGTGCGGGACCGGTGGGGACCGTGCGGGGGTCGTGCGCGGGAGGGGCGGCAGCGCGGCGGACGGCTCGTCAGACCGGCTTGAGGCCCGGGTCGCCCGCCTCGGTCACGAAGGACGCGGCGGTGGTGACCGGTGCGCCGGGTGTCGTCACGGCGGAGACGGTCCGGTAGTCGGCCCGGGCCTTCGCACGGTCCAGGGCGACCCGTACGTAACCGCGCCGCCCGTTGTAGAACTTCAGGTGCGGGTTGGCCTTGTGGTACGTGTCCCAGTTGCCGGGCCTGTCCGCGCCGTTCTTGCCACTGGCGACCGAGGTGGCGACGATCTCCGTGCCGAGCGTCTTCGACGCCGGGTCGTCGAAGTCCTCCTTGATGTCGAAGGCGTACCCGACGTGCACGTCCCCCGTCATGACGACCAGGTTGTCGACCCCGGCGGAGTCCGCGCCGTCGAGGACGCGCCGGCGCGAGGCCCGGTAGCCGTCCCAGGCGTCCATCGACGTCCTCGCCTCGGCGCCGACATCGAACCGGCGCTGCGAGAAGCACACCTGCTGCGCCATGACGTTCCACAGGTTCTCCGAGGCACGCCAGCCGTCGATCAGCCACTTCTCCTGCGCCGCGCCCGTGATGGAGCGTCGCGGATCGTCCGTCTCGGGGCCGGGAGCGTGCAGCGTGTCCCCGTACGCCTGGTCGGAGCGGTACTGGCGGGTGTCGAGGACGTCGAACTGGGCGAGGGTGCCCCACTGGAGCCGTCGGTAGAGCTGGGCGTCCGGGCCGTTGGGCAGCTGGGCGTTGCGCAGGGGCTGGTTCTCCCAGTGCGCCCGGTAGGCCGCCGCGCGCCGCAGCAGGAACTCCTGCGGCGGGTCGTTGTTCTCGCTGATCGCACCCGCGTAGTTGTTCTCGGTCTCGTGGTCGTCCCAGGTGACGACGAAGGGATGCGCCGCGTGGGCCGCCCGCAGGTCCGGGTCGCTCTTGTAGAGGGCGTAGCGCAGCCGGTAGTCGTCGAGGGTCTTGGCCTCGCGGTTGTAGAGGTCGGGCAGTTTGCGGTCCGTGTAGCCGCGCGCGCCGCCCGCCGAGTTGACGGCGTACTCGTAGAGGTAGTCGCCGAGGTGGAAGACCACGTCGACGTCGTCCTCGGCGAGATGGCGGTGCACGGTGAAGTACCCGTCGTGGTACGCCTGGCAGGCCACGGCCGCGTAGGTGAGCTTCGCGGTGGCGGCGGTGGTGGCGGGCGCCGTGCGGGTGCGGCCGGTGTCGCTGATCCAGGTCCCGGTCCTGAACCGGTAGTAGTAGACCCGGCCGGCGCCGAGGCCCTCGACCTCCACGTGCAGGCTGTGGTTGTACTCGGGGAAGGCGACGGCGGTGCCGCGGCGGACGGTCACGGCGAAGCGCTCGTCGGCGGCCACCTCCCACTCGACGGCCACGTACTGGCCGGGAAGACCGCCGCCCGGCTCGTAGGGATCGGGTGCGAGCCGGGTCCACAGCAGCACGGAGCCGGGGAGCGGGTCTCCGGAGGCGACGCCGAGCGTGAACGGATCCGTGGGGATCCTCCGCCCGTCGAGTTCCTTGGGGCCTGCCACACCCCGGGCCGGCAGGTTGGTGCCGAAGGCGAGGGCGGCGGCCCCGGCGGTGACCGAGAGGAAACGGCGGCGCCCGAAATGCGCCGCGGCGGCGCGCAGTTCGGGGTCGTGTCGTGACGAGGTGTCCTGCGTCAGCGCTCTGCGACGGCCTGCGGGGGCCATGGAGGCCTCCTCTCACGATTGACGACACGCACGGCGGACCCACCGGCTGCGTGCGAGCGGGTCACAGGACCGCAGGAAGTGGATCACCGCATGTTAAACAGATAAAGCTCACAAATCCGGCAGGCGCGGGACGCGTGGAGCGTCCGGGCCGGGCATCACGGGACGTGTCCGGGGCCCCGGACGGCCAACGTCCGCTTGTCTGGTCCGACTTGGCCGGTTGCGGACCTGGACGCGGGGTATGCGGGATCTCCGTACGAACGCGGGTGAAACGTGGAAGGGAAGACGAGTCATGGCATTGCGAGGCAGAACGACACCGCCGTCCGAGCTGGGCACGCTGGAGCGCGGTACCAGGCAGCGCGGGCAGCTGCGGGTACGCCTCATGGACATCGGGTGGACCGCGCTGTGCACCGTGCTGGCCCTGTGGGCCGTGTGGAGCGCCTTCGGCGTGGCGAACGGAGCGACCGACTGGGCCTACTGCGCCGTCGCCTGTGTCCTCCTCGCCATCACCCTGTCCCTGCGTGTCGCGACCGTCCGCCGGCGAACCCGGGTCTGAGCCCGAACCGGCCCGCAACCGAGGAGTCACGGACCATGGAACGCGTCAACACCCTGCTCGGCAAACACATCTGGCTGCAGTTCGCCCTGTCGGTCCTCGCCGGCAGCGTCCTGGTGATGCTCCTCTTCCCGGGGCCCTCCGCACTCTCCGTCGTGATCCGCACGACCGTCGTCTCGGCCGGAGCCATCGCCTCCGTGCTCGTCGCCCGCCGCTGGGAGAGGCGAGCCGCCGGCAGCACGGACAGCCTGGTCGTGCTGGACCGGAAGCTGCGCAGGGGCGACGTGCCCACGGACCCGGCGGAACGCGACGCCATGCGCGCACTGGTCGCCCAGCGCCTGCACAGCACACGTCACCGCGTACCGGCTCTGGTCTTCCTGACGTTCCTCTTCTGCGCGGTCACCGTCCTGACGGCCCTGACCGGCGGGCCGCGCCAGACGATCGGCCTCGCACTGCTCACGGTGGTCTTCATCGGCTGGAGCATCTACAACAGCTCACTCCAGCAGCGCCGCCTGCACACCATGGCCACGGCCCTGCACACCGACGAGCCCACGCGAGGGCCCGCCCACTCCGCGGCCCGGCCGCAGGCGCAGACGCAGCCGTAATCGCGGGCCTACGCCGAGCCGGGCGCCGCGGCAGTCAGCAGTCAGCAGTCAGCAGTCAGGCCGAGTTGGGTCCATCGCGGCCTCGGAACGCCTCCTCCAGCCACCATGATCCGCAGTTGCGGGTCACCTTCGCGTCGATGAGCAAAGGCCCATCAGGTACGAGTGGCACGGGAACGCCGGGTCGAAAAGGAGTGCGCGCGTCCGGCGTCGGAGTCGGGCGGCAGCCGGAACACCGGCGTCGACGACGACAACGGCGGTGTGAGGTCGACGACTTCGATGGAACCTCCGCGCAACCCGGACACCAGCGCGGCTAGAACGGGCGGCTCGGACACGCGGCCTCCTCCTACGGCGGAAGAACTGACAGCATGGCAGCCGGCACCGACAGTCGTCCCGGTCCGGTGAGCGGGGCGGGTTCACGGCGGATGGAGGCACAGTGCGCGCGATGCCCGGGAGCACGACGGCGGCGGCCGTGTGCGCGGTCACCGTACTGGGCCTGGCCGGTTGTTCCGCCGACGGCGGCGGGGACGCGGCGCGTTCGTCGGATCCTTCGGCCGGCGCCATGATCACCCCTTCCGGGCGTCCGTCTGCGGTGCCCACCGCCGGACCCCGGCAGAAACTGGTGACCATGACCGTCAGCGGCGGCTTCGCCGGTGTCCGGCGGGAGGTGGTCGTGCGCGGCGACGGCACCGTCCGCACCACGGACGAGGGCGACACCGAGGTACGCCGCAGCGGCGCGGCCCGGTTCGCACGGTTGCGTACGCTGCTCGCGGATCCGGCGCTGGACGACGTCCCCGCGTCGACCGTGGACAGGGGCGCGGCCGACCTCTTCCGGTACACGCTGCGCTTCGACGGCCGTACGGTCGTCACGGACCGCTCCGTCCGGCGGCCCTCGCTCGACCGGCTCATCGACGCCCTCGAAGAGTGGCTGCCGGCCTGACGGTTCACTCCGGTGCGCCGCCGGACGCGCCGCGGAGCGCGCCGATCCGGTGGAGTTCCCCGTGCGGGTACGGCGTGTGCTTGCTCTCGTCCGTGAGCCGGCGGATGAAGTCCGCCATCACCGCGGCGAGCGGCGCGTCGCGGCTGAGGACGGCCGCGATCCCCGCCGGCACTCCGGTGGGCCGCTCGCCCTCGGCGTACGCCTTCACCCGCGCCGCACGCCGGTCCCGTCCGTGCAGGGTGGCCACGAGCCAGTTCACCAGATAGCCGGCCGCGTAGCAGCGGTCGTAGCCGCGGTGGAGGTCGAAGAAGGCGCGCTCCTCGCGCGTCAGCTCGAACCGGGAGGAGAGGGCGAGGCCGTAGTCCGCGAAGTACAGGCGCTCACCGTCGGTGAGGATGTTCTCGAAATGGGCGTCGAAGTGCAGCAGGCCCCGGCTTTCCATGAAGGAGGTGCCTGCCTCCAGGCCGCTCTCCACCATGGCGCAGGCCCGGTCGGCGGCCTCGTCGCCGGCGGTCAGTCGCCGCCCCAGCCACTGGTGCAGGTTCTGCGGGACGTACTCCAGGAACAGCGCGATGCTCGCCGAGGAGTGCCGCAGGGCGTCGATCCGTCGGCGTACCGCCTCTCCGCCGCTGTCCCAGTCCGCGGCGGCCCGCTCCATGTCGGCCAGCTCCTCGTACAGGGGCGCCGAGTCCGGCAGGACCCGCCAGTGGTGCATCAGGGGGAAGCCGTCGTAGTCGCCCGTGAGCACCCAGTTCGTCGTCATCGTGTGTACGGCGAGTTCCCTCCAGGCCCCGAATCCCGGCCCGCCGACGCCGTACTGGCTGAAGAGCGGCAGCTCGAACAGGTTCGCCGTGGACCGGATGTTCCCCGGTCGTTGTTCGAGGTCGGTGAGGGGTACCCGCTTCACGAAGACCCGCGCGCCGCCGACCTCCAGCAGCGTCGTCCTGCCTCCGATACCGGCTCCGGTCGTCCCGGCTGCGTCCAGGAGTTCCTGGAGCGCCCGGTCACTGTGCAGGGCCAGGGCCGTGGACACGGCGCCATGGGCGGTGAGCCGCGCGTTCCGGCCCGTCCCCTCACGCTTCACTGCCGACTCCCTCGGTCCTGGGCCGCTCGTCCGGAGTACGACCGTCCGCGCGCGCCGAGGGTTGTGCGCGGGGTGGTGACCGCGTGGATCACGCACCTCGCACACGCCCCCAGCGCTCAGATATGTGTTCGAAACCACCCCCGTGAAGGGTCACCGTAAGTGAACTCGACGAAAGTCGGGGCAGAAGGAACGGATCCGATGGGAGGTCGTCGTGGATGGTGGAGATCTGGAACTGGGCGCGCTTTTGGCCTCTGCGGAGGCCTCGCCGCCCGGAGAGTCGGTCGACGTGGTGGCTCGCAACCTGCAGAAGCGCTTCGGCGCGGAGCAGGTGTCGTTCCTGTTCGTCGACCTCATTGGCCATCACCTCGTGCGGCTGACCGCGGCCGCCGAGGACGACGCCGAGGAGCGGTCCGAGCCGGTCGAGTTGCGCGGCAGCGTCCACGGCATGGTGCTGCAGAACCAGCGCCAGCACGTGGAGACGGACGCTCAGGGCAGTCAGCGCATCATCACACCCGTGTCCAACCGCGGGGACTGCATCGGCGTACTCGAAGTCACCCTGCAGCACGCGGACGACACCGTGCTGAGGCAGGTCCGGGAGGCGGCACACGCGCTGGCCTACATCATCGTCACGGACCGGCGCTTCACCGACCTGTACCACCTGCGTCGGCGCACCACCCGGGCCAGCCTGGCCTCGGAGATCCAGCATCAGCTGCTGCCCACGGCGTCCAGCTGCGAGGCGGCACAGTTCACCCTGGCCGCGGGGCTGGTCCCCGCCGACGACATCGGAGGTGATACGTATGACTACACGCTGGACCGCGACACCCTGCATCTGTCGATCACCGACGCGATGGGCCACGACACGGATTCCGCTCTGCTGGCCACGTTGCTGCTCGGGGCGCTGCGCGGGGCCCGCAGAAGCGGGTGCAACGCGGTCAGACAGGCGGAGCAGGCCCACCAGGCTCTGTTGAAGCACAAGCGGGGCCTGGCCACCGGGCAACTGCTGTGCGTGGATCTCGCGTCCGGCGTCTGCCGACTGGTCAACGCAGGACATCCCTGGCCGATGCTGCTGCGCGACGGGGTGGTCAAGGAGGTCGAACTCGCCGTCAACCTGCCGTTCGGCGTACCCGGGCCGGTCCCCTTCCGCGAGCAGCGACTGGACCTGCGGGCCGGGGACCGGCTGATACTGCTCACCGACGGTATGCAGGACCGCGGTGCCGCCGCCGTCGATCTGGCCGCGGTCGTCCATGACACCCGCGAGCTGCATCCCAGGGAGGCGGTCCGGATCCTGACGGCCACGGTCTCGGAAGCCTGCCAGGGCAATCTGAGCGACGACGCCACGGTCATGGTCCTGGACTGGCACGGCGACCGTGCGCCGGCCGGAGAGGCAGCCGCGGCGAGCTGACGGCGCACGGCCGCTGGCGGTCCCGCCTCGTACGGCGCTATCCCTTCCGCAAAGGGGCCTGCGGGATCTGCCGGTGGCCGTCCAGCAACGCGCCGCCGAGCGCGGTGGCGCTGTGATGCACACTCTGCCCGCGGCGCTGCGTGAGATCAGGCCCGAGTCACGCAGCGCCGCGGCGTGCTGGGAGACCGACGCAGGGGAGACCATGAGCCGCCGGGAGAGATCGCTGGTCGAGCCGCCGTGCTCCGCGACGGCCGCCAGCACCTCCGCGCGGGTTTTCCCGAGGAGGGCGCCGAGCGCCTCCCGGGCGTCATGGCCCCTGCCGCCGTCCGCCCGCGACCACCCGAGATCGTGGGCGACCGGGTAGACGACCACGGGAGGAAGACCGGGGTCGCGTAACGTGATGGGCGCCCGCCAGCAGAAGAAGGAGGGCAGCAGCAGCAGACCGCGGCCGTCGAGACGGATGTCTCGATCGTAGGCGCTGGCCACGGTGAGGACGCCGGGCTGCCAGCGGAGGGCGGGATGCAGGGTGGACAGCATGCCCTCGGTACCGCCGTCCAGTATCGCCCGGACCCGGACCGCGCGATCCGCTTCGATCGAATTCCGCACCTCGGACCAGTACGGCCGCAGCGCGACGTCGAAGTAGCCGCGCATGGCCGCGCCGAGGCTGCGCATCGCGTCGGAGCCCGCCTCGGCCAGCGACAGGGTCCGCGCCCCGAGGTTCCGGGCCGCGGCGAGCCGTGCGATGTCACGTCTGAGCCCACCGCGCGGGGTGGACAGGACGGCGTCGATACCCGCTTCCAGGCCCCCTCGATCGGGCGCAGGCGTGAGGAAGTCGGCTGAATATCCACGGGGCGGTGCGAGATCGAACAGCAGCCGGGTGCTGCCGGGCAGGCGGTTGCGGATGCGCTGCTTCCACGCCCCGAAGACCACCGATCCGTCGTTGCCGCCGAGCAGATGCAGGCTGAGCAGCAGCTCCCATAGAGGATCCGGGCCGCCTGCCATCCGGATACGGGCCATATCCGCGTCCGTGAAATGGAACTTGAGCATGGTGGTTCCCCCGTGTGCGTTCCTTACCTGACTCGTTCCGTACCCACTTAAGAGCCGCCAGGTGGGAGGGGAGTTGCACGAGGGCCGGGAACCGGGCGCGCAATGGCCGGATCCGTTCGGCCCGTCGCCGGTGCGGGCCGGCGGCCGGCCGCGCACGGCGTCGTCGGCTCGTGACGGTGATCCGCCGTGATGGAGCGCGTCAGCGGGGTACTGGGAGCAGCGACATCCGGGACGGGCGGCCTTGACGGGTTCCGCACGGCGCCCGGCGCTCGGCCGCATGCCCTTCTGACGGAGGCGGGGCTCGTACGCCGGTCCGTCGGCGGGCACGGCCGCCCAGGTACGAAGGGACCCCACGTGGCTGAGCCTCTGAACGCGCCTGCCTCCGACGGCGGAGAGGAGTCGTCCGTCGAGACGGAGTTGCTCGCCGGGCTGCTGGTGAACGAGGAGCGACCCGAGCAGCCGGTCCTCCTGGACGGTGAGGGCAAGCCCCTCGACACCTGGCGCGAGAACTACCCGTACGAGAGCAAACTGCGCCGCAGGTCCTACGAGCGGCAGAAGCGGATACTGCAGATCGAACTCCTCAAGCTGCAGAAGTGGGTACGGGAGACCGGCCGGCGGGTCGCCGTGGTGTGCGAGGGACGCGACGCGGCGGGCAAGGGCGGCACCATCAAGCGGTTCACCGAACGTCTGAACCCGCGCGGCGCCCACGTGGTGGCCCTGGACAAGCCCACCGAGAAGGAAGCGGGGCAGTGGTACTTCCAGCGTTACGTCCCCCATCTGCCGGGGGCCGGTGAGATCGTCTTCTTCGACCGGTCCTGGTACAACCGTGCCGGGGTCGAACGCGTGATGGGCTTCTGCACCCCGGCCGAGTACCGGCACTTCTACACGCAGGCGCCCATCTTCGAGAAGATGCTCACCGACGACGGCATCGTGCTGATCAAGTTCTGGTTCTCGGTGTCGCGTGGTGAGCAGCGCACCCGGTTCGCCATCCGCCAGGTCGACCCTGTCCGCCAGTGGAAACTGTCCCCCACGGACCTGGCCTCCCTCGACCTGTGGGACGCGTACACGGAGGCGAAGGTCGACATGTTCCGCGCCACGGACACGCCGTACGCGCCGTGGACCGTGGTGAAGAGCAACGACAAGCGCCGGGCCCGCCTCGAAGCGATGCGTCATCTGCTTCTGCGCTGCGACTACACGGCGAAGGACGAGGAGGCCGTCGGCACGGCCGATCCCCGGATCATCGGCTCCGCCAACACCCTCCTGGAAAGCGACGAGGAACCGACGGACCTCTCCCCCACCCCGCTGTCTCCCCATGCCGAGGGGCCTGGACGCCACCCGTAGGACTCGCGAAGGACCGGTCGGGCCGGCCGGCCGGTCAGTCCGGCAGGCCGGCCGGTCAGTCCGGCAGGCCGCGGAAGGTCGCCAGGAAAGCCTTCAGCGCCCGCTGATTGCCCGCGTCCTCGTAGTCGGCGGCCGGTGTCGCCCAGCGGATCGAGAAACCCTCGCCGCCGCCGATGAGGAATCCACGGCCGAAGGTGCGCACGCGCGTGCCCTCGGACTCGTCGACCCACTCCATGTCCGCGGCCTTGCGGCCCTGGTAGGTCGTCGCCCGGATCGCGCCCAGCCTGTCGTAACCGGACTCCTTGCTCAAGGAGGGCTCGACGGTGTCCCGCCACACGGCCACCGGGTCGGAGCCGACCCGCGTGCTGTACGTGACCGCCAGCTCCCGCGGGTCGCCGTCGGCACCGAAGACCACCCGGTACGAGCCGTCCTCGGCACGCTTCGTACCAAGACGATGCCAGCCCTTGGGAAGAGCGACCGCGAATCCCTCCGGCGCCGTGAAGACACGGAAGTCCGCCGGAAGCTTCCCCGAGGACGGGGAAGGGGAAGAGGAGGACGGGGATGAGGTGGGGGACGCGGAGGGCGAGGCAGAAGCCGTGCGAGAAACCGTGGGTGACGGTGGATCGGACGGTGGCGTACTCGCTTCGGTCCCGTTTCCGTCGCCGGTCGGGAGTACGGGGCCGGGGCGCGAGGCCGTCGCGTCGGACGCCGAGACGTCGTCGTCCCGCGAACCGTCGCCGGTCGCGGCGAGAGCGGTCATCGTCACCGCGACGACAGCGGCGACCGCCGTCCCGATCAGCGCCACGCGGCCGAGGTTCTGTCTGCCCCGGGCCACGCTCAGGACGCGGTGCGCCGAGGGCCGCGACGGGGGAAGCGACGCCTCGGCGGCGGGGTCCTCGTTCACGATACGGACGAGGGCATCGCGGACCACGGGCGCCGTCAGCCGTTCGGCGGGGTCCTTGCGGAGCAGCCCCTGCGTGATCCGGGCGAGCGGACCGGCGTGCCGCGGGCTGCGCAACGGAAGCCGCACGATCGCCCTGAGGGTCGCCTCCGGCCGGCCGCGGTCACGGAAGGGCGGGCGCCCCTCGGTCATCGTGTAGAGCAGCGCGCCCAGCGCCCACAGGTCGGCCGGCGAGCCGTACGACTCGCCCCGGGCCTGCTCCGGCGACGCGTAGGCGGGCGCGCCGATCCGTGCCCAGGGAGCGGCCCCCGCCAGACCGTACCCGGCGAGGACCACACCGCCGTGGTCGCGCACGAAGACCTGGCCCGGGCTCAGTTCGCCGTGCACGAGGCCCGCACCGTGCGCGGACTCCAGCACGCCCAGGACGTCGAGCCCGATACGGGCGGCCCGCGCGTGGTCGAGCGGCCCGTACTGGTCCAGGAACTCGCCCAGGGGCATGCCGTCGATCCATTCGACGACCGTCCAGAGACTGCCGGATTCCTCGACGACGTCGATGACGCCTGCCACGGCGCCCGGACACCGCACCCCCATGACCTGCGACGCGTGTTGGATCCGTGCGGCCGTCGGCCCGTCCCGGTGCTCCGTCGGACCGGGCGGCAGCGGCGTCTGCGTCAGCAGCCGGGGACGGGCGTACTCGATGTCCTCCCCATACCAGCAGACGCAGCCCACTTCGTGGTGGACGACCTCTTGGAGCCGATACCTTCCGGCGATCAACTCATTTGCAGCGGCACCCGTGTTACCCATGCCCATCCCTCGCTGAAGCCTTGCTCCCAGTCACCAGGAATACGCACTGAGCCATGTCCCGCGTTCAAAGGATCCGCGAGGATCCGCAATCGATGAACGCCGGTACTCATGCCGCGCCTTGTTCCGGTTGGCTCCGGGGGCGTCCTCGGGGAAATCACCCGGCGAAGAACGCGATCGCGAAGGAGGCGGGAAAGCGGGACGTGCGACCTCCCCAGGCTCCACGTCCCGCTTTCCCACAACAGGAGCCGACTACCCACACCTCCCGGGCTTACTCCCACCGGTATTCCACCCCTGCTCCAGGGCTGCCCCACAGTTGCTTCACGGCCGCTCGACCGCCGCTCTCGAATTTCGCCGACAGCGGATGCATAGGTTCCCGAAGAGGGGGTACGAGCGGGCGAGCACCGGGGGAGGACGGACCGCATGAATGCTTTGATCGAGGGCGGAGGCCGTATGGCGCCGCAGCGTGGCCGTATGGAAACCACTGTTGCTCTGGAAGGCGATTCGCTCTGTATCGCCGAGGCCCGTCATCTCGCGGCCGACTTCCTGTCACAGGCCCAGGCCGAACACGGCGTGCCGGTCACGGCCCGCGCGATGGACCTGACCCAGCTCGTGGTGAGCGAGCTGGTCACCAACGCCCTGAAGCACGCGCCGGGGCCGGTCCTGCTCGCTCTACGGATCGTCGGCGGCCTGCTCGATGTGGGCGTCTGGGACAGTGACCCGGCACTGCCGGCGGCCCGGGCGGCGGACCCGGGACGGGTGGGCCAGCACGGCCTGGAGATCGTCATGGCCGTCTGCGAGGACTTCGAGGTCCGAAGAGAACCGGTCGGCAAACAGATCACGGCCCGGATCAGGCTGCTCGCCGACACCGACACCGACACCGACGCCGACACCGACGCCGACGGCCGGTAAGAGGCGCAACCGATCGGTTCCGTACGCCCCGGAACGCGACCTCCGCTCGGGGGCGTACGGCTGCCCTCACCCGAAAGCAGTGCACCCGGCGCCGGGTGCCGGGTGCACTCGGCGCGGGTCGGGTGGGGCCGACTCGGGTCGGGTCAGCCCACGATCATGACGCCGAGCGGTACCGCTCCGGCCGTCCGCGTGAGCTCACCGCCGAAGTTGCCCTCGACCTCGGCCTTCTCCGCCGCGTTCGGGTAGGGGTTCGTGCACGCGGTGCCCGCGCTGGAACCGGACATCAGGCTCGAACACGGGCCCGGCTTGCGGTCGGGCAGACCGAGGATGTGCCCCAGTTCATGGGCCGAGATACGGATCGTGTTGTAGCCCTGATCGACCGCCTGCCGTCCGATGTAGACGGTTCCGTTGCCGAGCGAGGTGGTCTGGGCACGGGGCCAGCCGTTGTCCGCCAGGACCCGGATGTTGGCGCGCTGTCCGGACGCGACGGGCCGCAGTTCGACGGCGTCGACGCTTTCGTTCCAGATCGCGGCGCCTCGGTCCACCGCGGTCCTGAACTCCGCGGAGCCGCTCGCGTCGTAGGTCACGACCCGGGCGGCGGCGATGTGGTCCGCGACCGGGGCCGGGGCGGCCACGGCCTGGCCACCCAGCAGGGAAAAGGTCACCGCCAGGACGGCGGCGAGTCCACTGGTCAGCTTACGGACGTGCATGGTCGACCTCCTTGTGGGGGGAAGGTAGTCGTGCACATGACATGACATTCCCTGGCTCCCTGCCCAGCGAGGACGGCTGCCAATCCGTCAATTCGGCCGCGTGCGCCCGGGGCGACGAGGTCGACCTGGACCGTGACGACCATGACATGCAGAAGGGCCCGGCCCCCTCTCCGGGGACCGGACCCAACAGCGTGCCGTGCCGCGTCAGCCCTGACGGGCCTTGAAACGCGGATCCTTCTTGTTGATCACGAAGACCACGCCCCGCCGGCGCACCACCTGCGCTCCGGGCCTGGACTTCAGCGAACGCAAGGACTTGCGTACCTTCACGACCGCCTCCTCCTCCCGCCGGCACTCCGACCGGCCGTCATCGACTCATCGACTCAGCGTCTCGTCGGCTCACCGTCTCATCGGCTCAGCGGGTCGCCGACGCCGTACGGCCGTATCGCCGTTCGAACCGCTCCACCCGGCCCGCGCTGTCGACGACCCGCGCGTTCCCCGTGTAGAAGGGGTGGCTGGCCGACGAGACCTCCACGTCGATCAGCGGGTAGACGGTGCCGTCCTCCCACTCGATCGTCGCCGCCGAGGGGGCGGTCGAACGGGTGAGGAACGTGGCGTCCGAGGCGCGGTCGCGGAAGACGACCGGGCGGGACACGGGATGAATACCGAGCTTCATGGGGTTTCCTTCCTCACAGCCGTGCCCGGCAGGGCAACGGCCTGGTTCATCGCTCCTCACGGAAGAGGACGTGCTCCCCCGCCACCCGGTCGTACTTGCGCAGGACCAGCCGGTCGGGATCGTTCAGACGGCTCTTCCGCGTCACATAGGTCGCACCGGTCCCGGCCGTGGACTTCAACGTCACCACGGGACGCGTACCTCTGGCAGCCATGAACGCCTCCTTTCACACCCCCGGACCCCCATCTCAATTGATGGGGCCATGTCATTCACGTGCGGTACAACCGGCCCACCGGTGGATGTATTCCCCCACTCTTCCGAGGGTCCGGTCCCGGCGCCGGGCAGCCCGACATCGAGGTGTGTGAGTCCTGCGAAGCGAGGTTTCGTCCGAGGTCGGAGCGTTAAGGTTCGCCCTATGAACGCACGGCTGGATCTTCTCGGCACGGTGGCCCCAGGTGCCACGGAGAGCGAGGTCTTCCGGCTGGCGCTTCAGCACGCGATGGGAGAGCTGGGCGCGCTGGGCGGAGCGATCCATGTGCGCGGGCCCATGTCGGCCCTGCGACTGGTCTCGTCGGCGGGCCTGCCGTCCGCCCTCACCCGTTCATGGGAGATCGTCGACCAGGACGGCCCGTCCGCCCCGGCCCTGGCACTCCACCGGGGCGACGGCGTCTGGGTCCCGCTGGACTCCGGCGACGCCCTCCGGCCCGGAACCGGCCTCGCCGCCCTGCCGGTGTCCAGCGAGAACCGCCGCATCGGCGCGCTCACCCTGGTGACGGGCGACGGGGGCGAACCCACCTCCGCGCAGTGGGACTTCCTGCGGGCCGTCGTCGTCTGGGCCGAGGAGCGCATCCTCCAGGCGCCGATGCCGGCCGGGCCCGTCGACACGGAGCTGCACGGGGGACGTCTGCGCCAGGCGCTCAAGGAGGTCAGCGTCGGATCGTGGGACTGGGACATCCGTACGGGCGAGCTGATCTGGGACGAGGCGGCGCTGGAGCTGTACGGCACCGAACCCGCCGACTTCACCGGGCGGATCGAGAACTGGATGCGGATCGTCCACCCCGACGACCTGCCGTCCACCCTGGCGGCGGCGCAGCGCGCGATCCGCGACCACGCCGTGTTCGAGGCCGAGTACCGGGTGCGGCGGCCGGACGGCTCGTACGGCTGGACCCGGGCCCACGGCCGGGCGACGTACGACGACGGGGGCGAGGCCCTGCGGATGATCGGCGTGGGCTGGGAGAGCACCGAGTCCCGCAGCGCCCGTGACGCCCTCGGCCGCGCCCTGCGCCATATGAGCGACGGCTTCCTGTCCGTGGACGAGGGTTGGCGGATCACCTTCGCCAACTTGGAGGCCGAACGCACCCTCGGTTTCTCCGAGGAGGAGTTGTTCGGGCGCGTCCTGTGGGATCTCCCCTCCGCGCGGCGCGTCCCCGGCCTGGAGGAGCGCTGCCGGGAGGCCGCGGCCCAGGAGAGGCCGACCGGTTTCGACGTCCAGTCGCCCGGCACCGGACTCCTCTACCACCTGCGGCTGGTCCCCGGACCCGAGGGCCGCACGCTGTACTTCAGCGATGTGACCGACAAGCGGCGCCGGGCCGAGGAGCGCCGGTCCGCCGAGCTCGCCACGGCGGAGCGGGCGGCCCGGATCGCCGAGCTGACCACGGATCTCGCCAAGGCGACGACCACCCAGGACGTGGTGGAGGCGGTCGCCCGTCGCGTACTGCCGCCGTTCGCCGCCACGGGGCTGCTGATGCAGGTCGTCGAGGGCGACCGGCTCCACCACGTCGGTTCCGTCGGCTACCCGGACGCGTTCCTGGCCCTGCTCGACTGCCGCCCCCGGGGGCCGGGCGACCCCGCCTGGGAGCCGATCATGTCCGGCACACCGCTGTTCCTGTCCTCGCTGGAGGAGTTCGCCGCGCACTCGCCGGACCGCGTCGACATGCCCGCCCGGTCCGGCAAACAGGCCTGGGCGTTCCTGCCGCTGGCCGCGTCCGGGCACACGTTCGGTGTATGCGTCGTCTCCTTCGACCGGCCGCGCCTGCTCACCGACGAGGAACGCACGCTGCTGACCACGATCAGCGCCCTCGTCGCCCAGGCCCTGGAACGCGCCCGGCTCTACGACGCCGAACACGCCCGGTCCCGCGAACTGCAGCGCAGCCTGCTCCCCCAGGGGCTGCCCGAACTGGCCGCGTGCACGGCCGCCGCCCGCTATCTCCCCGCGGGCCAGGGCATGGACGTGGGCGGCGACTGGTACGACATCATCCCGCTCTCGGGCGGCCAGGTCGCCCTCGTCGTCGGCGATGTCATGGGCCACGGCCTGCCCGAGGCCGCCACCATGGGCCGACTGCGCACCGCCGTGCACACCCTGGCCGACCTCGAACTGCCCCCCGACGAGATCATGGGCCACCTGAACGACATCGTCGGCGGCCTGAACGAGGAGTCGTACGCCACCTGTCTGTACGCGCTCTACGACTCCACCACCCGAACCTGCTCCATCGCCCGCGCCGGCCATCCGCCGCCTGCCCTGGTGCATCCCGACGGCACCGTGCACTTCCCGGAACCGGCCGCCGATCCGCCGCTGGGCGCGGCGAAGCCGCCGTTCGAGACGGTCGAGATCACGGTCCCCGAGGGAAGTCTGCTCGTGCTCTACACCGACGGCCTGGTGGAGTCGGCGAAGCGGGACATCGACGCGGGCATGGCCGATCTGGCCCGGCTCCTGCACAGCACGCACGAGGACGGCACGGGCGCGGATCTGGAGCGCCTGTGCGACACCCTGACGGCCGGTCTGCTGCCGGCCGAGCAGCAGGCGGCCGACGACGCCGCGTTCCTCGTGGCCCGGCTGCACGCGCTGCCCGAGGACCGGATGGCGGCCTGGCCGCTCCCCCGGGACCCGAAGGCGGCCGGGGAGGCCCGCCGCCATGTGCGCGGGCAACTGGCCGACTGGGGTCTGGACGACCTCGTACCGACCACGGAACTGCTGGTCAGCGAGTTGGTGGGAAATGTCGTCCGGCACGCCAAGAGCCCGGTTCGGCTACGGCTGTTGTACGGCGCCCAGCTGATCTGCGAGGTTTTCGACGGCAGTCTGACGATGCCTCGGATCCGCCGTGCCACGGAGAGCGACGAGGGAGGCCGCGGACTGCAACTGGTCCGGGCGCTGTCCGAGCGCTGGGGGGTGCGCTATACGCGGACCGGCAAATGCATCTGGACCGAGCAGGTGCTGCTCGGTCCGGGCGACCGGTGTCCCTCGGCTCCCGACGCGCAGGACACGCAGGACACGCAGGACGCGATGTTCACCCCGGACATGTTCGCGACGGACCTGGAAGCCCTCCTGTCCGACAACTCCGGCACCTCCGCGGACGCCGGAGGCGGGGGCTCGTAGCGACGCGGGCTCGGCATGGGCGGGGCTCGACACGGCCGGGGGTCGAAGCGGCGGAAGCTGTGAGGGCGGCTCGGCTGTCGGCTGTCGGCTGTCGGCTGTCGGCTGTCGGCTGTCGGGGGGCTTCTAGCGGTCCAGTTTCTTGCGTAGGCCGGGAGCCGAGGCCAGATCCCAGAGGGCGGGCAGTTCCCGCTCACTGTTCTGCGCGCGGGCCTGCTCGGTGCCGTACAGCAGGCCCCAGGTGAAGCCGGCCTCGCCCGCGGTCTGGGCCACGACGGCTAGGTCCCTGAGGGCGCCCCGGGCCACCACGCTGTCCTGGTGGTCGCCGAGGACCTTCTGCACCGCCTTGACCCGCTTGCCCAGGCGCTTGGCCGGTTTCCCGAGGGCCGGGCGGGCCACCTCCGTCGCGTAGCGGACCTTCTTCGCGGCCTTGCGCGCCTCATGGAGGGCCACATCGCGCTCGGGGCCGGGCGACAGTTCCAGGGCGTCGGTCATGCGCCCGGCCAGTCGCCCGTACTCCTTGAGGACTGCCCTGGCCAGGACCTTCCGAGCGTCCTTCGCGGCCTTGGCCCGCAGCGGCGGTCGCTCCACGAGTGCGTCGAGGGAGTCGAGCAGGTCGAGGTAGCGCCGCGAGCCCAGCGCGTCGAGGCTGCGCAGATGCGACTCCGTGCTGTCGACGACGTTCCACACCCGCAGCCGCGCGGCGACGGGTCCGAGGACCAGTTCACCCGGCAGGGCCTCGATCTCCCCGCTGAGCCGCTCCATCAGTACTTCCTGGTCGCGCTCGGCGCCCAGTTCGCCCGCCAGCCACTTCAGTTCGCGGCGGATCTCGTCGGTGGCGTCCCGGTCGAGCACGGACCGGTAGGACCGCAGGCAGCTGCGCAGACGACGGCAGGCGACCCGCATCTTGTGCACCGCGTCGGGCCGGTCGCGTCGCACGGCCGGGTCGAGGGCCGTCAGGGCACGGATCTGCTCCCGTACGTACGCGAGGACCTGGGCGCCCGCCAGTTCGGGGTCCCGGACGGCGGACCCGTCGGACCCGTCGGACCTGTCGGACGCCTCGGCCGTGGTGGTCACGGTCTCGTCGAGGGCCCGGACCAGCTTGGACGGGGAGTGCGCCCGCGCGATGCCCTTCTTGCGCAGCTTCTTCTCCACGGCGTCGAGCAGCGCGGGATCGGCGTCCTCGGCCAGCTCGACCTCCAGTTCGTTCCACGCGGCGTGCCTGCCGTCCACGCGCAGGGACTCCGCCCGGACCGAGTCGACGCACAGCTCGGCACGCAGGGTGCCGTCGGCGTCAACGAGGTGGCGTACCTGGCGCGTTGAGCGGATACGGACCACCGGGGTCAGCTCCGCCCCGCGGGTGCGGGACCTGGTCAGGTCGAGCAGGGCGTCCGGGACGGTGTCGGTGAGGGGCGAGCGGATCTCCTCGCGGCTGTCGCCCGACAGCGGCAGCTTGAGATGCCAGCCGGCATCGGCGCCGCCGGTCCTGCGGCGCAGCACGGCCGAGGAGCCGGACAGGCGGAGATCGTCGGTGTCGTAGTAGACCGCGTCCAGCTCCTCGGGGCTGCGGTCGACGACCGCCGCGACACCGTCCACACGCTCCAACTCGGGCAGCCAGGAGGTGTCCGCGGGTGAAGGGACCTCGTACTTTCGTTCTGTCTCTCGCATCGACTGGACCATGTAGTACCGGTAGACACAACGCGCCGAACGAAACACGACTTCGGACAATGCCGGTCTTTCCGGGTGCCGGAGGGCAGCGGTTTTGGCCACCACGAGTACGTCACGCAGGGGCAGTTGCCCGAGTGGGCGCTCACACCCCAGCCCAGTCGGCCGTCCGCAAGGTGTCGGCGAATGCCGGCGCCTCCGCGTGCCCGAACAGTCCGGGGAGCCCGCCGGCGTGGACGAACACGGTCCTGCCACCCGGGACGATCTCGCCCCGGCGCGTGGACGTCAGCCCCACAGCAGTCTGATGAGCGCCGTGACGACCGTCCCGGCCAGGATCGCGAACAGGATGGGGGCCCGCAGCAGCCGTACGAGCGCCACCGTGGCGAGTCCGGTCAGCAGGGGTCCGTCCAGGCCCGACCACCGCGGTCCCGCCACATCGACGACGAGAAGTCCGGCGAGCAGCACCGGTGCGAGCAGCGCGATGACAGCGCGCGCCGCCGGGGGCAGCCGGCGGTCTCCGAGCACCGCGGGCCCGGCCGCCTTGAACGTGAAACTGATGACCGCGACGCAGACGACAGCCCACCACAGGTGCCCCTGGTTCACGATCCGCCCGCCTCCTTCGTGGCGCGGGGTACGAGTCCCTTGCGCAGCCCCAGCAGGGCCGCCGCACTCGCCCCCAGCAGTGCGAGGCCCGCCGGAACCCAGATGACCAGAGCGGCGGCGAAGCACGCGCCCAGCGCCGCCGCCGCGCGTGCCGCCCGTGACCCCCGCAGTTCGTCCATCAGGAGCAGCAGGAAGAAGGCCGGGAAGACGAGATCGAGGCCGAAGGACTCCACCAGGCTCTCCGGCGGGGCCACGACGACGCCCAGGGCGGTGCCCGCCACCCAGGCGGGCCACTGCACGGCGGTCGCGCCGAACAGTTTGTAGCGGTCGAACCGGCCCCCGCCCAGATGGGCGGCCACCCAGGACCCGTCCACGACGGCCTGGCCCTCCAGTGCCCGCCGGATCCGGCCGCCGCGCAGGTCCTTGGCCACGGCCACGCCCATGGGGATGAACCGGCCGTTGATCAGGGCGGCTGCCGCGATCGCCGTCGGCACTCCCCCGCCGCCCGCCAGGGCGGTGGCGAGGGCGAACTGCGCCGACCCGGAGAACACGACGAGGGAGCAGACGATGGGGGCGAGGACTCCCCAGCCCTCCGTGCGGGCGAACGCTCCGAAGGTGACGGCCAGGACGAATGCCGCCGCGGCCAGCCCCGCACCGACTTTGACGCCCGCGAGAAAGCCCTGCCGGCGGGAGTCACCGGCTGGACCGCGGGCCGTCGCCGGTGCGGCCGAGCTCTCGGCTTGCGGAGGTGTCCGGTCCATATCGCGAGGCTAACAGTCATCAGCGTCTATGGGTATTAGCATGACGAGCATGGAAACGACCGCGTCGGCATTGATCGGCGGTCACGTGGTGCTGGACTTCGCCAACACGGTCGCGTGGCGGCTCGACGAACGGCGTTCGGCGGACCGTGTGCCCGATGCCGTGGCTCTCCTCACCTGGACAGGCGCGAGCGGTCTGCTGTCCGCCGACCGGGTCGACGCGCTCCTGGCCGTCGCGGCGGACGACCGGGACGGCGCCGCGGACGCGCTGCGGGCGGCACGGCTGCTGAGGGCGGCGCTGCACCACCTGCTCGACTCCGCGGTGGACGGCCGCCCGCCCGGCCGCGAGGACCTGGGCGTGGTGCGCGGCTTCTTCCTGGACGCCTGGCGGCGGGCGGAGTTCGCGCCGGTTCTGCCCCTGCGCCCCGGGCTGGACGTCACGGTGCCGACGGATGCCGTACGGCTACTGGCGCTGGAGGCGGCGGAGCTGCTGTCCGGACCGCTCGCCCGGCTGCGGCGGTGTCAGGGGCCGGGCTGCGGCTGGTTCTTCCTCGACCGCAGCCGCAGCCATACGCGGCAGTGGTGCCGGAGCGGCGACTGCGGCAACCGCGAGCGGGTGCGGCGGCACTACGAACGCTCGCGCGGCTCCCAGGGCTGAAGGGCCACCGCCCGGCTGTCGTCGTCCCACCGGATCTCCAGGACGCGCTCGACGGCGTCCCGGTTCACGGGACCGAACAGATGGGGGAACAGGACGTCCGCGCCCACGCCGGGCGGCGGGACGGGGTCCGCCGCCTCGTAATCCAGCCTGGCCGTGAGGCGGGCCTCGTCGAGGACCAGCGCGAGCAGCGGCCTGGGCGAGGCCCGGTAGAAGGCGTTCACGACGGCCAGGGTGGTCTCCTCGTCGGGAGCGCAGTGGATGAAACCGTCCCCGGCCAGGGACGCAGGCGCGTAAGGGACCTCGGGGCGGGCGCTCCACTCACCGAGTGTGACTACGTGATAGATCATGATCCGGTTATACAACAGCGAAATTCCGCCCACATGAATTTGCTTAATCCGTAGCCCGGGGGCCCGCGGATTGGTCTGAAAAAGAAGTGCGCCGGATCGGGTGATCGACCAATCCGGGCGGCTATCGGGCCCGGATTCCCCACGTGACGGACGACAAGAAGCAAAAGCGAATGCGCCGCAGCCCGGTGCGGCCGGCGCTCGGTGCGCTCAGCGGCCTGCTGGCCGGTTTCGCCGCGCTCGCCGTCGCCGAACTGGTGGCCGCGGGGGTGCGTCCGCAAGCCGGTCCCGTCATCGCGGTGGGCGGCGCGGCGATCGACCGCACTCCCACGCCCGTGAAGGACTGGGCGATCCGTAATTTCGGCACCAACGACAAACTGGTCCTGCAGCTCGGGATTCTTGCCGCACTGGTGCTGTTCGCGATCGTCCTGGGTGTATTCGCTCTGCGGTACCGGCGGACCGGGGCCGCCGGAGTTCTGCTTTTCGGTGTGGTCGGCGCGGCGGCGGCGCTCAGCAGGCCCGACTCGACCGGCCTCACCGACGCGCTGCCCTCCGTGGTGGGCGCGGTGGTCGCCGCGGTGCTGCTGTACTTCCTGATCGGCAGGCTCCGGATCCGGGGCCCGGTGCCCGACGCGGCGGGTTCGGCGGAGGGGGACCCGTCCCGCGCCGCCGGCTGGGACCGCCGGGGCTTCGTGGTCCTGGCGACCGCTGCCGCCGCCGCGTCCGCCGGTACCGGACTGCTGGGCCGCGCCCTGAGCGGCTCGAAGAGCCGCGAAGCGGCGGCCTCCCGGGCGGACGTCGTACTTCCCGCCCCGGCCTCTCCGGCGGACGCGGTTCCGAAGGGTGCGCAGGTGCGGGTCCGCGACGTAAGCCCCTTCACCACCCCGAACAAGGACTTCTACCGCGTGGACACCGCTCTCGTGGTGCCCAAGGTGGACGCGACGACCTGGAAGCTGCGGATCCACGGCAAGGGGGTCACCCGTCCGGTCACCCTCGGCTTCGACGACCTGCTGCGGCGCGAACTGGTCGAGCGCGACATCACGCTCACCTGTGTGTCGAACGAGGTCGGCGGCCCGTACGTGGGCAACGCCCGCTGGATCGGCGTACGGCTGGCCGACCTGCTGGCCGAGTGCGGGGTGAAACCGCCCTCCAAGGGTGGCCGTGCCGACCAGTTGGTGTCCCGTTCCGTCGACGGCATGACGATCGGCAGCCCGGTCGAGGACGTCATGGACGGCCGTGACGCGCTCCTCGCGGTCGGGATGAACGGGGAACCGCTCCCCTTCACCCACGGGTTCCCGGTCCGGATGGTGGTGCCCGGCCTGTTCGGCTACGTCTCCGCCTGCAAGTGGATCGAGGACATCGAACTCACCTCGTTCGACGACTACGACGCCTACTGGGTCAAGCGGGACTGGGCGCGGCAGGCACCCATCAAGACGCAGTCCCGGATCGACACCCCCAAGCCGTTCGCCCGCCCCGAGGCCGGTTCGGTCATGGTCGCGGGGGTCGCCTGGGCACAGCACCGCGGCATCGACAAGGTCGAGGTCCGGGTCGACGACGGCCCCTGGCAGCAGGCCCGGCTCGCCGCCGAGGACTCCCGCGACACCTGGCGTCAGTGGTCCTACGACTGGCGGGCCACCAAGGGCGGTCACACCCTCACCGTCCGGGCCACGGACCGCACCGGCGAGGTGCAGACCGACAAGCGCACCGGAACCGTCCCCGACGGCGCGAGCGGCCGGCACTCGGTCGTGGTGACCGTCGAGTGACACCCCGGACCAACTCCCCTCAGCCATACACCCCGAGCCACATGTCCCACCCCCGAATGAACGCAGCTTCGGCTGTGTCAACCCATAGGAGAAACACCATGAACACCCGCATCAGCCGTATCGCCGTGATCGTGGCCGCCGCCACCGTTCTCCCGCTGTCCCTCAGCGCCTGCTCCGACAGCGGCAGCGACTCCGCCAAGTCGGACTCCTCCAGCAAGGCGTCGGCCGCCGCCACCGAGTCCGAGGACGGCATGGGCAGCTCCGGCGACACCGCTTCGAAGGACGAGCCGTTCGGTCCGGGCTGTGCCTCTGTGCCGAAGAGCGGTTCCGGTTCGTTCGACGGCATGGCCAAGGACCCGGTCGCCACGGCCGCCTCCAACAACCCGGCCCTGTCCACCCTGGTGACGGCCGTGAAGAAGGCCGGTCTGGTCGACACCCTCAACAACGCCAAGGACATCACGGTGTTCGCGCCGACCAACGACGCCTTCGCGAAGATCCCGAAGGCCGACCTGGACAAGGTCCTCGCCGACAAGGCCACGCTGACGAAGATCCTCACGTACCACGTCGTGGGTCAGAAGCTCGCTCCGAAGGACCTGGAGAACGGCTCCTTCCCGACGCTGGAGAAGTCGAAGCTGACGACCTCCGGCTCGGGCGAGTCGTACAAGGTCAACGACTCCGCGAAGGTCGTCTGCGGCAACGTGAAGACCGCCAACGCCAACGTCTACATCATCGACACGGTCCTGATGCCCACCAGCTGACAGACCTTCCTCGGCCGGCCGCCCGAGGGGGGCGGCGGTCGGCGGCCGGGCTCCCGTGACGGGGAGGAGAAGAGGTGGCCGCTTCGTAGGACGAGCCGTTCGGTCCCGGCCACCCCTGCCCGGTCGGACCCGGCGTGACGCCCGGCATGATGCCCGGTCCGATGCCCGGTGTGACGACCGCCCTGATGCCCGGTGTGATGACCCTTCCGGCGGACCCGGTGCCCACGGGTACGCTGCCTGCATGACGCAGGAGGGGTCTCCGGAGACGAGCGGGTCCAGTGACGCCGTCACGGCCTCGGTGTCCGGCGCGGAGATCACCACGACGGACTGCCGTCAGTGCGGCGCCAAGGTGAGCGGGCTCAACAACCGGTACGCGTGCTCGTACTGCGGCTGGGTCAACCACTGGGCGGAGGGTTCGACCAACCTGCCCTCGGCCGAGGACGACCTGGACCACCCGGGCCGCTGAGAACCCGTACGGGCAACGGGCGCAATCCGCGTGTGCCGCACGGTCTATCGTGGGACGTATGCAAGCTCCCGAGCTGATCCGCATCGTCTCCCGCGACTCGCCCATGGCCCTGGCGCAGGTGGCGCGCGTACGGGCCGAACTGGCCGCGCTCCATCCCGGGACGCGCACCGAGGTCGTCCCCGTCAAGACGACCGGCGACAAGTGGATGGGCGACCTCTCCCAGGTCGAGGGCAAGGGGGCGTTCACCAAGGAGGTCGACGCCGCGCTCCTGGCCGG
This sequence comes from Streptomyces ortus, assembly GCF_026341275.1. Taxonomy (NCBI): domain Bacteria; kingdom Bacillati; phylum Actinomycetota; class Actinomycetes; order Kitasatosporales; family Streptomycetaceae; genus Streptomyces; species Streptomyces ortus. The sequence goes on along the minus strand of NZ_JAIFZO010000002.1, from coordinate 7,756,532 downwards.
CGAGGCCGATCTGGCGGTGCACTGCGTCAAGGACGTGCCCGCGGACCGGCCGCTTCCGGCGGGCACGATGTTCGCGGCGTTCCTCAAGCGGGACGACATCCGGGACGCACTGATCCACCCCGGCGGGCTCACCCTCGACGAGCTGCCGCCCGGCACCCGGATCGGGACCTCCTCCGTACGCCGCGTCGCCCAGCTGGCCGCCTCGCTTCCGCATCTGCAGTGCGTGCCGTTCCGGGGCAACGCGAACCGGCGCCTGGCGAAGCTCGCCGCCGGTGAGGCGGACGCGCTGCTGCTCGCGGTCTCGGGCCTGGAGCGCATCGAACGCACCGACGTGATCACCGAGATCCTCTCGCCCGAGACGATGATGCCGCCGATCGGCGCGGGCATTCTGGCCCTTCAGTGCCGGGAGGGCGACACGACGGTCATCGACGCCGTCAGCGCGCTCGGCGACCCGGCCACCCATCGCGAGGCGACCGCGGAACGCATGTTCCTGCACGTCCTCCAGGGTCACTGCAACTCGCCGATCGCCGGTTACGCGACGGCCGAGCGGGACGGTGAACTGTCCCTGCGCGCCTGCGTGTTCACCCCGGACGGCAAGACCCGGCTCAACGCCCACGAGTGGGCCGGCCGCCTGGACCCCGCCACCCTCGGCACGTCGGTGGCGGTAGCCCTCCTACGCCAGGGCGCCCGCGACCTGATCGACAACATCACCCACTGACCCCACGCCCCCGGGCACAGGGCTTTCAGGGGCGCGGGGAACGGCGCAATCTTTTCGTCTTTCAGGCGGCGTGGGCGCCCGTTTGCCTAAACCCTTTAGGCAAACGCATAATCGATCCACCCGACCGGGAGGACACCCATGGCCCGCGCAGGCCTGACCACGCCCCGCCTGATCAGCGCAGGCGCAGACCTCGCGGACGAGGTCGGCTTCGACCAGGTCACCGTCTCCGCCCTGGCCAGACGGTTCGACGTAAAGGTCGCGAGCCTCTACTCGCACCTGAAGAACTCCCAGGACCTCAAGACCGGCATCGCCCTGCTCGCCTTGGAAGAACTCGCGGACCGAGGCGCCACCGCCCTGGCGGGCCGCGCCGGCAAGGACGCCCTCTCCGCCTTCGCGAACGTCTACCGCGACTACGCGCGGGAGCACCCCGGCCGTTACGCCGCCGCGCAGCTCAAGCTCAGCCCCGAGGCCGCCGCCGCCAGCGCCGGAAGCAGGCACTCGCAGATGACCCGCGCCATCCTGCGCGGCTACGACCTCACGGAACCGGACCAGACGCACGCGGTCCGCCTCCTGGGCAGCGTCTTCCACGGGTACGTCAGCCTGGAGCTGAGCGGCGGATTCAGCCACAGCGCCCCGGAGTCCCAGGAGACCTGGTCCCGGATTCTCGACGCCCTCGACGCACTCCTGCGGAACTGGCCCGCCCAGTAGTCAGCGGCCCCGCCCGACAAGCCCTCTCTCTTCCCCCCAGATTCGACAAGGCCGAACCCATGATCACCACGCCCATCACCGAGGACCTCCTGCGCGGCGCCCTTGACCTGGAACGCACCGAACACGGCGTACTGCCGCACCGGCTGCCCGCCTGGGTCCGCGCCCAGTACGCCGACGGCCAGCTGGCCATGGCCGAGTCCCAGCCCTCCGGCGTACGGCTGGTCTTCCGCACCCGCGCCACCACCGTCGAACTGGACACCCTGCCCACCAAGCGGGTCTACACGGGGGCCCCGCCCCGTCCGGACGGCATGTACGAACTGCTCGTCGACGGGATCCTGGCAGGGCGGGGCAGTGTGCGGGACGGCAACACCCTGACCGTCGACATGACCACCGGGAGCGCCGAACTGCGGACCGGCCCGGTGGGCACCGTCCGCTTCACCGACCTGCCCGAAGGCGACGGCCACGACGGCAAGGACGTCGAGATCTGGCTGCCGCACAACGAGACCACCGAACTCATCGCCCTGCGCACCGACGCCCCGGTCGAGCGCGCGACGGACCGGGGCCGCCGGGTGTGGCTGCACCACGGCAGCTCCATCAGCCACGGTTCCGACGCCGCGGGCCCGACCGCCATCTGGCCCGCCCTCGCGGCCTCCCTCGGGGGTGTGGAGCTGATCAACCTGGGGCTCGGCGGCAGCGCGCTGCTCGACCCGTTCACCGCCCGCACCCTCCGGGACACCCCCGCCGACCTGATCAGCCTCAAGCTCGGCATCAACGTGGTGAACGCGGACGCGATGCGCATGCGCGCGTTCACCCCGGCCGTCCACGGCTTCCTCGACACGATCCGCGAAGGCCACCCGGACACACCGCTGTTGGTGGTCTCACCGATCCTGTGCCCCATCCACGAGGACACGCCCGGTCCGAGCGCACCCGACCTGGCTCACATGAGTGAGGGTCAACTGCGGTTCGTGGCCATGGGCGACCCGGCGGAGAAGGCGGCCGGGAAGCTGACACTGCGCGTCATCCGGGACGAGCTGGCGCGGGTCGTGGCACAGCGGTCGAAGGAGGACCCGAACCTCCACTACCTCGACGGGCTGCGCCTCTACGGCGAGGCCGACTTCGCCGAACTGCCGCTGCCCGACCAGCTCCACCCGGACGCGGCCACCCATCGCCGTATCGGCGAACGTTTCGCGGACCAGGTCTTCACCGCCGACGGCGCCTTCGCGGCCCGCTAGGGCTGGTCGTCAGAGGCCCTCCCGCGTGCCGTCCTCCGGCGCGCGGTCGCCCCCCAGGGGGTCGTCCCGCGACTCGGCCCCGGCCGGACGGAAGCAGGCCGTCACCACCTTGCCGTGCCGCTGGCAGCGCATCTCCCACTCGTCGGCGAGCATGCGTACGATCCCCACCCCGCGGCCGGACACCTCGCCGAGCTCCGGTTCCCGCTGCCTCGGCAGGGTCGGGTCCTCGTCGTGGACGCTCACATGGAGACAGTCACCGTCCCAGGTGAGCACCAGAGCCGCGTCGCTGCGCGCGTGCACATGGGCGTTGGTGAGCAGTTCGGAGACGGTCAGTACGACGGCGTCCACCGTGTCCGGCTCGGCCCTGGTCCACGGCAGCGACTCCAGATGCTCGCGTGTCCACTCCCGTCCGGCGCGCACACCGCCCGACACCGGAAACGAATGCGCCCAGCCCTTTGCCTTGACCGCCACCGACCCACTCCGTTCCTGCTGTCCGTCCGTCCGTACGTCTCCGCACGTTCGTGTCTACGGACCAGGTACCCGGCAGTCGCGTACACAGGCATCGTTTGTGGGCGTCAACGGGCTGCGCGACGCCGCCCGTCGCCGGTCAGCCGGGTTGCGGTGTGGTGCGGATGGCCGCGATGTCCAGTTGGAGGCGGACCTTGTCACTCACCATGGCGCCACCCTCGGCCAGCCTGGTGTTGTAGGTCAGGCCCCACTCGGAGCGGTTGATGGTGGTGGTGCCGTCGAAGCCGACACGCTCGTAGCCGAACGGGTCGGTGACATAGCCGATGTAGGTGAGTTCGAGGACGACGGGACGCGTCACGTCCTTGATGGTGAGGTCGCCGGTCATCCGGTAGACGTCGGGGCCGGCCAGCTTCACGGCGGTGCTGAGGAAGCGCATGTGCGGATAGGCGCCGGAGTCCAGGAAGTCACGGCCGGACAGATGGCTGTCGCGCTGGTCCACACCCGTGTCGACACTGGCGGTGGACAGGATGATCTCCGCACCCGAGCGGGACGGGTCGCGGCCGTCGAAGAACAGGCGGCTCTGGTAGTCCGTGAAGGCGCCGCGCACCGTCGTGACCATGGCATGCCGGACGGAGAAGCCGATCCGGCTGTGCGCGGGGTCGATGACCCAGTTCCCGGTCAGGGTCCTCAGGTCCGGTTCCGACTGGCCGGGCCGGGGGAATTCGGGTGGGCCGTCGGGCCGTTGCGGTTCGACGAGTGTGGCCGAGCGACGGGGAGAGGCACCTCGATTAAAAAGATTCACGACTCACCTAGCTATTTGCGCAATAGATATATCTGCAAGCCAAACCAAGATCCACAAGTTTACCGGATTCATACCCGCCATCGGCCCCGGCATCCCCGCCCGGCCAATAGGTCACAGAATCCACACACCCGTCACCGGGGACCCGCAGAAGGCACTGAGTGCCTCACCTGCAGAGATCCACCCGCCGACCGCCCCGCAGAAGAAAGGGCGATATGTACTGGGCGCCAGAATTGCACTGCTCTCAGGGTCGAACGGTCAGTAGCCGTACTTCGTCGTATACGCGCATTCGGTGTAGATGTACCCGGAGGACAGCTTGGCGGTGTCCGAGGCCGGGGAGTTTCCGAGACCGCTCTTCGATTTGTGCACGAAGTACGTCGTACCGACGGGCAGGCTGATGGTCCGCTGCGGATAGTTCTTGCCGCTGTCGCTGCACGGCTCGAAGCCCAGCGTCACCGTGCTGGCCAGGGAGTAGGAGGTGCACTTGCCGCAGGCCTTGAGAGTGAAGCTGCCGGTCACCGGGCCGGTGTACAGGACCGTGATGTCGTCGGGGCTGTCGTTCTTGACGGTGACGGATATGCCGCCGCCGGAGGCCGTGGTCGGCAGCCGCTTGCCCGCGGCGGGCACGGTCTGGGCGACCTCGGCGGCGATCGCGATCTTCTTGGCGCGGGCCGCGTTCTTGTGCTTCCCGGCGTTCTTGACGAAGTCGTTCATGGTGGTGACGGCCTCGGCGAAGCTCTTCTCCTTGTACTGGTCCACTCCGCACTCGTACGTACCCGACTGAGCGTTGCTCTCCGCCCGGTCGGCGCTCTTGTCGAGGGCCTGGGTCTGTCCGGCGCGCTCTCCCGGCAGTCCGACGATCTGGGAGTCGAGGGCTTCGAGGCGCTCGACGGCCTTGCAGGGGTCGTCTCCGCGCACGTCCCGCACGGCCTTGTCGACGGCCGTGGCGACCGAGGACTCCACCTTCGCGGCCTGTTCGGAGCGCGGGAAGGTCCGTAGCAGTTCGCCGTAGTGCGTCGCCCAGTCCGCGCTACCGCCGGACAGCGACTGCGCGCCGCACTCGTAGAGCGAGGTGGCCAGCCGGCCGTCGGGCCATGTCGCCAGCGTGCCGAGCTCCTTCTCGTCCATGGTGCGCGGGAGCGTGCGCAGGTACTTCAGCGGCGCCACCGCGGTGCAGTAGTTCTTGTCCGCGTAGGCGGAGGCGACGGTGGTGTAGAAGGTCCTGAGCCGGTCCGGGACCCGCTCGGCCGCCCGCGAACCGGGGTGATCGGCGCGCAGACCGCTGTAGACGCGCAGGGCACGGCGGTAGTCGGACTCCGCCGTCGGGAACTGCTGTCTTCCGGCCGCCCGGACCAGTTCGTCGGCGCGCTCCAGACGGTCCAGGAGCATCTGCTCGGTGGCTTCGTCGCGTGCGCCGCCGTACAGGGCGACGCCTCCGGCGGGCACGACCAGCAGCACGATTCCCAGGACGACGGCGATCCAGGGGGCCGGCGGCCAGGCCAGCCGGGTCCGCAGGCCCACGACCGCGCCGTGGACGGCCGCGAGCGCGAGCAGGACGACATACGCGACGAGGGCTCCGGCGGGCACCCCGTCCGGGTCCGCGGGCAGCGCCACCAGGAGCAGCACGCCCGTCGCGACCCAGCAGGCGGCCATCAGCCACCAGCGGCGCACCAGTGCGTAACCGAGCCCCAGTCCGCTGAGGTTCAGCAGTGCCACCCCGGCCGCTCTCCAGCCGTCCGCCGGTGCGGGCGGCGGCGCGGTGGGCATCGGTGGTACGACGAATCCGTCGCGGAAGTCATTGTTGTCCCAGGACATGACGGCTCCCCCAGTCAATCACGTCCGAAGTTCTATGACTTGTCAGCGTACGGTCAGTGACAAGAGGCCCACAAGGGGGAACGGCTCCTCAGGAACAACCGCCGACGGCAGCGGTGGTCCTCGGCGTGCCGTCGGCGTGGCGGCCCCGTCGTGCCGGGGCAGCCTTCGCCGCTCTCAGAACTCGCGGTCGATGCCGGTCACGAAGGCCGGGCCCAGGGGAGCGTCCTTCTCCGTGAAGCCGCTGTCACGCAGGGCCCGCGAGATCAGCTGGACCGCTTCGGCCTCGGCGCTCGCCTGGTCCGACGCCTCGACCTCGATCCGGGCGGAGAACATGCCGCCGTCCTCGACCGTCAGCAGGCTCAGCTCCTCGCTCTCCCCCAGGTCCGTGTTCTTCGGGTCCCGGGGGCGGAGCCTGCGCTCGACGTCGGAGCGCGCGGCGTCCTCGACACCGTTGACGAAGGTGCCGGGGACGGTGATGACGTACGTGGTCATGGGACTCCTCACGGGGCTGCGCCGGGTCGTCGAGGGCGGTACGGGCCGCACGGGACAAGGTCTGCGGTTGTCCTGATCCCGTGCGGTCGCTCCCTCGAACGGATCCGCTCCGTGCTCTGCTCCGCGAGCTGTCGCGATCCGCCTCTCCCGGCTCGTATGTGATCCACGTTCCACGTTCCCCTCCTTCGGCGGGAAATGCGGGCTGTTCCGTGCGGCGGGCGGACAAGGCACCCGACCGGCCTCTTCCTTCCGTACCTCGTGCGGTCCGGCGCCGGGGGCCGGTGAACCGGTGAACAGCGGTCCCCACCGGACGCACACGGTTCGCGTGCACCCCGGTAGCCTCATCGCCATCACGCGCGCAGTGCCTCTCCCGGGTGCAGGCGGGGGGCCTCGTGGCGCATTCTTGCTGTGTCAGCCACCGGGCGGCGCACGGACGAGGTAGGGCCGATGACTGGGAGAGCCGAGCACGGGAGCCGGATCCCCGGACGTCTGGACCCGCTGCTCACCGGGGTCACCACGGAGGCGATCAGCGCGGCCGGCGGCTTCGCGGGCGGCGTGTACCTGCGCTCCGGCACACCGGGACTGCTGCGGCTGGCCGTGCTCTCCGGACTGCCCGGCCCGCTGTTCCGCCCCTGGTGGCGGCTGCACGTGGACCGCAGGTTCCCGGTGGCGGACGCCTTCCGGCTGGGCGTCCAGGTGGTGCTCCCGGACGCGACGGAGACGATGCGCCGCTACCCCCAGTTCGCGGCGAGCCTGCCGTTCCAGTTCGGCTCCCTGTACGTGCCGGTCGTGGGCGGGTCGACGACGTACGGCGTACTGACCATTCTGCGGCCCGCCGCGTCGGACGCCACCGAGGTCCTGCCCGACCGTGACCGCATGGCCCAGCTGGCCGAGGACCTGGGACAGGCCCTGTGGAAGCTGGAGGAGGACGGCGAGCCGGACGTCGCCTGGGACGGCGAACCGCTCTGCGTACGGCCCCCGGCCACCCACCCTCCCGCCGCGCGCATCGGACGGTTCACCTGGGATCCGGCGTCCGACGTCGTGACCGCGGACAGCCGGCTGAACGCCCTGCTCGGTGTGCCGCCCGGCAAACCCACGGACACCCCGCGGGCGCTCGCGGACGCCGTGGCCGCCGCCGACTCCCAGCAGATCCTGACCGCGTTACGGGAGACCGCCGCGGGAAGACCGCCGCCCCTGCCCCTGCCGGTGCACGCGCCCGACGGCGGTCTGCGGCTGCTGGAACTGTGGACCCCGCAGGACACGGCCGGGTCGCCCGGGGCGTGTACGGTCCGGGGACTCGTCCTCGACCCGGACATCGGGTCGGCGGCGGACGGAGCCGCCGATCTGCTTCCCGAGGGGGTGTTCTGCCTCGACCGGCTGGGGCTCATCGTCTACGCGAACGAGCGGGCCGCCCGGCTCCTGGGCCGCCCTCGGACGCGGCTCCTCGGCCGTTCCCTGGGCGAGGAGGTGCCATGGCTGGAGCGCTCCGCCTACGAGGACCATCTGCGCGAGGCACTGCTGTCGCTGGAACCGGTGCACTTCCACGTCGTACGCCCCCTGCACCACGGCGAGGACTCCCCCGCGGGGCTCCACGGGGGCGGTGACTGGCTGGCGGTCTCCGTCTATCCCGGGCCCGACATCCTGACCTGCACCGTCGTCCCCGCCAACCGGATGGCCGACCCGGCCCCCGGGCTCGCGCCCCCGCCCGAGGGTTCCCCGGCGGCCGGTGCGCCTCGGCCCGACGGAGCCGCCGCCAGGGCCAGCTCCATGGCTCCGCTCTACCGGCCGATCGTCCTCGCCATCGCGCTGACCGAGGCGGTCACCGCGCGCCAGGTGTCCGCGGTCGTGATGCAGGAGCTGCTGCCGGCCTTCGGGGGCGGCCGGCTCGCCATCTATCTGCTCCAGGAGCGGCACCTCTACCTGGCCTGGGAGACGGGCTTCCCGCAGGGATTCCTCGCGCCGTTCGAAGGCGTCGGCCTCGACGCGCGGCTGCCGGGAGTGGAGACCCTCACCACCGGCCGCCCGCTCTTCTTCGAGTCGATGCAGCAGCTGGCAACCGCCTACCCGGGTGTCCCCCTCGACGCGACGGAGGGCTCCCGCGCCTTCCTGCCCCTGATCGCCTCCGGGCGTCCGGTCGGCTCCTGCATCCTGGGCTTCGACCGCCCCCGGGGCTTCAGCACCGAGGAACGCACGGTGCTCACGGCCCTCGCCGGGCTGATCGCGCACGCCATGGAGAAGGCCCAGCGCTACGACACCGAGGCCGCCCTGGCCCGCGGACTCCAGCAGGCACTCCTCCCCCGGCGCCTCTCCGCGCACCCGCGGGTGGAGACCGTCGGGCGCTATCTGCCGGGCACCCAGGGGATGGAGGTGGGAGGGGACTGGTACGACGTCGTCGAGTCGGGCGACGGGCTCGCCCTGGTCATCGGCGACGTCCAGGGGCACGGTGTCCAGGCTGCCGCCACGATGGGTCAACTGCGCAGCGCGGTGCGGGCTTTCGCACTCGGCGACCGGCCGCCGGACGAGGTCATGAGCGGCACCAACCATCTGCTGATCGACCTCGACCCCGGGCTGTTCGCCAGTTGCTGCTACATCCGTCTCGATCCGCTCACCGGTCTGGCCCGGGTGGCCCGGGCAGGGCATCCGCCGCCGATCCTCCGCCTCCCGGACGGCCGCACGCACGTCCTGGAGATCCCCGGCGGCGTCGTCCTCGGAGTCGATCCGCACGCCCGGTACCCGGTGACGGAGCTGCGGCTGGACCCCGGCGCCATCCTCGCGCTCTACACGGACGGCCTGGTCGAGACGCCCGGCGTCGACATCGACGAGGGCATCACCGCGCTGCGGGTGGCCCTGGCCCGGGCGGGTTCGCCGGCCGGACGTCCGGGGGGCCGGCCGGGCGGCAGGTCGCTCGCGGGGGTCGCCGACCGGCTCACCGCGAAGGCCCGGCACGTGGCCGACCGCCCGGACGACATAGCGCTCCTGCTCGCCACCCGCCGCTCACGGCCCGACCGCGACCGCTGATCCGGCACGGTCACCCACGCCGGGACCGGGCCGCGCTGCTCAGCGGCGTGGCGGGCCGCTCGTCGCACGGCCGAGGCGTACGGGGACTCCCGGTGAGTACAGCACGCTCACCGGCTCCCCTGTCGGCGTCGGCAGACCGGCCGCGCCGACCAGGTTCTCCTCGCACTCGACCAGCGTCGCGCGGTGCAGCGGCCAGCGCGGATGGTCGTTCGGCAGGAATCCGGCACCGCCGGAGAACGGCTTGTGCATGCCCCACCGGGCGGTCAGGAAGTGTTCGAGGCCGGTCGGTTCCGCCATCGGCTCCCCCGGCCTGACGACCAGGCGGCTGTACGCGCCGCGCGGACCCGGCAGCCGCCGCGCGCTGGTGTAGGCGACCGTGTCCTCGTCGGTCCGCACGGACATGCGGGACCACACGTAGGGCAGCCGGAAACCGAGGCGGCCCATGAGCACCGGCAGGAGCCGGGACGCGTCCATGGACCGGAAGACCACACCGCGCCGCCCGTACGCGTCGACCGAGTACAGCCGCACGTTGGTCTCCGGGAAGGAGCCGAAGTAGGGCACGCCGGGCAGCCGCAGCCAGCCTACCCGGTGCATACGGAAGGCGACCAGGCCGACGTAGGTGACGCCGTCGAAGGTGTCGGGGACGGTTCCCGTCGGCAGCAGCCCCGCCACGGCCGCCGGATCCACCGCCCAGTGCACGAAGGTCAGGTCAAGCCACTGCTGGGTGAGCAGCGGACGACGCAGGACGACCGGGGCGTCGGGGGTGATGGGTTCCGGCACGGAGAAGGTGATCGACACGGGTGCCAGCATCGCAGGGCGGTGCCCCGGACCGGGCAAGAACCCGTGCCGTGTGACGTGTCCGGCACCGGGCGGCCCGGTACGGGACAGGGGGCGTCAGACGTCGGTGGGCAGCCCGCTCACCTCGGCGATACCGCGCAGTTCCTCGTCCTGGCGCTGGCGCTCGCCGATGAAGTCGGCGATCTCCTGGCAGCGGGCGGGGTCGGCGGCGGTGCCCGAGTCGGTCACGACCCTGACGGGTCCGCCCTCCGCGGTCTCGATCTCGACGATCTCGTTGTCCATGCGCCCGGTGACGGCGACGGCCACGACGAGGGACGCCTCGTCACGGACCTCCTGCGAGACCTTGGAGCCCTCCTCGCCGTCCAGGCTCAGCTCGATCGGCCCGGCACGTTGCTCCTGCATCGCTTCGAGGACGGGTTCGACCATGCGCAGCAGCATCGCGTAGTCCGTGGGGTTCATACGGACACGCAGCAGATCGAGGTAAAGGTCCACGGGGCTGCTTTCCGGCGGAAACTCAGATTCAGTCATGGGACTCGACTTCCCCGATGTGGGCAGTGTGATCGCATCTGCGTCCAGAATGGTGGATCTCGGCGCCCGCCGCCGCCCGAAGCCCCCGACCCTCGCACATACGTGCGTTTCGACTGCCCGGTTCACGCGCCCCGGCGGATCCGGGCGGCCTTGCGGGCCTCCGCCGTCTGACGCGCCTCGGCCGTCCTGCGGGACTCACCACCGGACCGGCCCGGACGGGTCCCCATGCCCCGGAAGGGGGCGCCGCCGCGCGGAGGACGCTCCGCGGCCTGGCCGCTCCCGGCGATCGGGACACCGGAGGGCCTGCGCGCACCGGTGATCCGGCTCAGCTCGGCCTCGCCGGAACGGACCTGGGTGACCTGCGGCCTGATACGGGCGTCGGACATCAGCCGGGTCATGTCGCGGCGCTGCTGGGGCATGACCAGCGTGACGACGCTGCCTGACTCGCCCGCGCGGGCGGTACGGCCGCCGCGGTGCAGGTAGTCCTTGTGGTCGGCGGGCGGGTCGACGTTGACGACGAGGTCGAGGTCGTCGACGTGGATTCCCCGGGCCGCGACGTTGGTCGCCACCAGCACGGTGACCGCGCCGCTCTTGAACTGGGCGAGGGTGCGGTTGCGCTGCGGCTGCGACTTGCCGCCGTGCAGGGCCGAGGCCTTCACCCCGCTGCCGAGCAGGTGCTTGGTGAACTGGTCGACGGCGTGTTTGGTGTCGAGGAACATCAGCACGCGCCCGTCCCGGGCCGCGATCTCCGTGGCGGTGGCGTACTTGTCGGTGCCGTGCACGTACAGCACGTGGTGCTCCATCGTGGTGACGGCGCCGGCCGACGGGTCGACCGAGTGGACGACGGGGTCGTGGAGGTAGCCGCGGACCAGGAGGTCGATGTTGCGGTCCAGGGTGGCGGAGAACAGCATGCGCTGGCCGTCGGGCCGCACCAGGTCGAGGAGCGCGGTGACCTGGGGCATGAACCCCATGTCGGCCATCTGGTCCGCCTCGTCCAGGACCGTGATGCCGACCCGGTCCAGGCGGCAGTCCCGGCGCTCGACGAGGTCCATGAGGCGGCCCGGGGTCGCGACGACGACCTCGGCGCCGGAACGCAGCGCGCCGGCCTGCCGGCCGATCGACATACCGCCGACCACGGTGGTCATCCGCAGTTGCAGGGAGCGGGCGTACGGCGTGAGGGCGTCGGTGACCTGCTGGGCCAGCTCACGGGTGGGGACGAGGACCAGGGCGAGCGGCTTCTTCGGCTCGGCACGCCGTCCGGCCGTGCGGGCGAGGAGGGCAAGGCCGAAGGCGAGCGTCTTGCCCGAGCCGGTGCGGCCACGGCCCAACACGTCGCGGCCCGCGAGGGAGTTGGGCAGCGTGGCGGCCTGGATCGGGAAGGGCTCCGTCACGCCGAGGCCGGTGAGTGTCTGCAACAGCTCGGCGGGCAGGTCCAGTTCGGCGAAGGTGGACACCGCCGGGAGTGCGGGGGTGAGGGTGGCCGGTGGTGCGAACTCACCCTGCACGGCCGCGGGCCGCCGTCCGCCGCCGCCGGGGCGGCCGGAGCCGCCGGAGCCGCCCTTGCGGTTGTTTGAGAAACGATCATTCGTACGAGCTGAGCGGTTCATGGAGAACCTTCCTCGATATGGCACGTATCGAGGAATTCTCGGCGTGTACAAGCCGAACGAATTGCAAGAACGAGCCGGATGTAAGTCGAAAGCAGGCCTGCCCGGCCGACGCGGCACACCGGAGATACGGTGTCGGGCGGCGGGAATCCCCGGAAAAGAGAACGGGGCGGATCAGAAGGCCGGGGCGGGGTCGCGGAGTACGAGTGGACCCGAGCGGCCTTCGGCGGTCGGAGCCACACCCCGAAAACCTTGAAAAAGCAACAAGCTGGGGCCCCACCGCTAAGTGGGACCCCAGCCGCCTTGCGCGCTACAGCATCAGGCAGGAACGATGTTCTCCGCCTGCGGGCCCTTCTGGCCCTGCGTGACGTCGAAGGTCACCTTCTGGCCTTCCTGGAGCTCGCGGAAGCCCTGGGTGGCGATGTTCGAGTAGTGGGCGAAGACGTCGGGGCCGCCGCCGTCCTGCTCGATAAAGCCGAAGCCCTTTTCCGAGTTGAACCACTTCACGGTTCCACTAGCCATGTCATATCCCTTTCGGGGCAGTACCCGGGGGTCCGCACTGTGTGGACCCCTGTGACGCCGCAATTGACCCCGTCCGGAATGGAACGCCGGAAATACAAAAGTGCCCGACGAATACGAATTCGCCTGCGGCACTTGAAGTGTGCGGGAACTACAACTGCAACTGGATCAAGACTATCACGCAGAGCCCGTCAGGCAACGGCACAGCCGTACCGCCGGGAAACCGTTACCGACGGACCGCCGGCCCCCCGAAGCCCTCACGAGGGCCCTTGCACACCGGGCCACTGGCGAGGTCCGTGCAGGGCTATGGAAACTGACGAGTCGTCAGGTTACGCTCCGGGCATGATTCCCACGGTGGTCTGGGGTACCGGCAATGTCGGCCGCGCCGCGATCCGTGCGGTCGAGGCGCATCCGGCACTCGATCTCGCGGCCGTGCTCGTCCACACCCCCGGCAAGGCCGGGCGCGACGCGGGCGAGCTCGGCGGTCTCGGCCGGGGCCTGGGGGTCACGGCGACCGACGACATCGACGCCGTACTGGCCGCGAGCCCTCGGGCCGTCGTGTACGCGGCCTCGGGCGACATCCGGCCCGACGAGGCGCTGGCCGACATCGGCAGGGCGGTCCGCGGCGGTGCCGTGGTCGTCACCCCGTCGCTGTATCCGCTCTACGACCAGCGCAACGCCCCGCCCGAGTTCCGCGACCCCGTGCTGGCCGCCGTCGCCGACGGCGGCGGATCGCTGTTCGTCTCCGGCGTCGACCCCGGCTGGGGCAACGACGTCCTGCCCCTGCTGATGAGCGGGCTCGGCACGGTCGTCGACGCCATCCGCTGCCAGGAGATCTTCGACTACTCCACGTACGAGCAGGAGGAGTCGGTGCGGTTCCTGGTCGGGATGGGGCAGCCGATGGAGTACGAGCCGCTGATGCTGGCCCCATCGGTCCCCACCATGGTGTGGGGCGGGCAGATACGGCTGATGGCCAGGGCGCTGGGCGTCCAGCTCGACGAGATCCGCGAGACCCTGCAGCGCCGCCCGCTCGACACCACCGTGCGCACCCGGACGATGGGCGAGTTCGAGGCCGGTACCCAGGGCGCGGTGCGCTTCGAGGTACAGGGTGTCGTCGGGGGCGAGCCCCGGATCGTGATCGAGCACGTCACCCGGATCCATCCGTCCTGCGCGCCGGACTGGCCGGTTCCGCCGAACGGCGACGGGGCCCACCGCGTGATCATCGAGGGCCGCCCGCGGATCGAGATCACCGTCGAGGCGACCGACGAGGGCGAGAACCGGTCCGCGGGCGGGAACGCCACGGCGGTCGGCCGGCTGGTGAACGCGATCGAGTGGCTCGTGGACGCGGAGCCCGGCCTGTACGACGCGCTCGACGTCCCGCTGCGGCCGGCGGTCGGACGGCTCGGCAGGAAGTGACCCCGCGCACGCGAAGGAGTCCCGGATGAACGTCGACATCCCCGAGGGCAGGAACGCGATCGAGTACGTGTGGGGCGAGATGGTCCCCGGTATCGGACCCGCCGCCGCGAACTTCTCGCTCGCCGTCTACGCCCATACGACCCTCGGGCTGCGCGAGTTCGAGGCGGCGCGGCTGCGGATCGCGCAGATCAACGGCTGTCTCTTCTGCCTCGACTGGCGGACCGAGCGGGACGGGCTCAAGGTCGAGGAGGAGTTCGCCGACGCGGTGGCGAAGTGGCGCACCACCGACGCCTTCGACGAACGCACCCGGCTGGCCGCCGAGTACGCGGAGCGGTACGCCCTGGACCATCACGGCCTCGACGAGGAGTTCTGGCACCGGATGACCGCGCACTACGGCCAGACCGAGATCGTGGAACTGACCATGAGCCTCGGCTCGTGGCTGGCGTTCGGGCGGCTCAACCGTGTCCTCGGGCTCGACGCCATGTGCGTACTGCCGGGGCACTGAGCCGGGGGGCGCCACACAGGTCCGGGGCCGCCGGCCTCGCCGGGCGGCCCCGGTCGCGTACCCCTGCCGTCGCTACAGGTCGGCCGCGATGATCGCTTCGATGTTGCGTTCGGCGAGCGCCGTGATGGTGACGAACGGGTTGACGCTGGTGTTGCCCGGGACGAGCGCGCCGTCGATGACGTACAGGCCCGGATGTCCGTGCAGGCGGCCGTAGTTGTCCGTCGCCTTGTTGAGCACCGCGCCCCCGAGGGGGTGGTACGTGAGGTGGTCGCCCCAGATCTTGTAGGTGCCGAACAGGTCGGTCCGGTAGATCGTGCCCTCCTTGGCGTTGATCTTGTCGAAGATCGTCTTGGCCATGTCGATGGACGGCTGCTTCCAGGCCGTCTGCCAGTTCAGGTCGACGTTGCCCGTTCCCGCGTTGTACGAGAACTGGGCGCGGTGGGGGTTCTTGGTGATCGACAGATAGAAGGAGGCGAAGGTCTCGATGCCGGTGGGCAGGGGGGCCACCTCGGCGAACGCGCCGCCCGCGGCCCAGTTGTCGATGCCGGAGCACGGGATGGACGACTGCACGGCGCCCGTGGGGTCCCACAGATGGTTGGCGCGCCCGCACATGACGTTGCCGTTGTCGCCCCAGCCCTTGCCCACCTCGCTGTTGAGGCCGGGCAGGGCGCCGGTGGCCTTCAGGCTGACCAGGAGCTTGCTGGTGCCGACGCTGCCGGCCGCGAAGAACACCCGGTCCGCGGTGACGGTCTTGGTGGCCGTGGTACCGCCGGTGGTGTTGAGCTGTTCGATGACGACCGTGTAGCCGCCGCCGGAGGCCGGGGCGACCGAAGTGACCTTGTGGAGCGGTGAGATCGAGACCCGGCCGGTCGCCTTCGCGCTCGCGAGGTAGGTCTTCTGCAGCGACTTCTTGCCGTAGTTGTTGCCATAGAGGATCTCGCCCGCGAGCGCGGACTTCGGTACGGTCCCGGCGGCCTCCTGCTCCATGTAGTCCCAGTCGTACACGTCGGGCACGAAGACGAACGGGAAGCCCGAACGCTGCGCGTGCTTACGGCCGACCCGCGCGTACTGGTAGCAGGCGGCGGTCTCGAACCACGTCGGGTCGACCGTGCCGACCCCGAGGCCGGCGTTGGCGCGCGGGTAGTAGACGGAGTACATCCGATCGGCGTCGACCGACGGCAGGACGGCGGCGAAGTTCTCCCGCTTCGGAGTGACCGCCATGCCTCCGTTGACCAGCGAACCGCCGCCGACACCGCGGCCCTGGTAGACGATGATGCCGCCCATCTCCTCGGCGTCCAGGATGCCGGTGTAGCGCGGGACGTCCTTGTCGATGGGGAAGCCGAGGAAGTTGCTGAGCGGCTGCTTCGTCCTGGTGCGCAGCCAGTAGGAGCGGTGGTCGGGGCTCGTGGTGTTGGCGAAGATCTTGCCGTCGGAGCCGGGGGTGTCCCAGGCCATGCCCATCTCGACCATGTGCACGTCGACGCCCGCCTGGGCCAGGCGCAGAGCCGCCACCGAACCGCCGTATCCGGTACCGATCACGAGGGCGGGCACATGCGCCCCGGGTTCGATCACCGCCGCGGCGGTCGCGGTGGCGGCATGCGCGGGGGTCAGCTGCCCGGCCAGCGCGGCCGAGCCAAGAAAAGAACCAGTTCCAGTGATGAATCTTCGCCGGGACACACCTCTCAGGCCCGTCCCACGTGGGGAATGGTCGTTCATGCGCGGCTCCTCACTCTCCATAGAGTGAAACGGGTTCTACTGGCACCCCCGTGAGAAGTCACGCCATACCCTGAGGTAACTTTCAAAGAATCACATACTGGGCATCCCGCCTCGCGTGCCCCGCGACCCACGGGGCGTCATGTGTCGCGGAGCAGGCGCCTGGCGGTCAGCGCGAGGCTGAACTCCACCATGTCCGCCGGACGGGCGAGCGAGCGCCCGGTCAACTGCTCGCACCTCTTCAGCCGGTTGAGGACCGTGTTGCGGTGGCAGTACAGCCGGGCACTCGCCCGCTGCGCCGAGCCGTCGCAGTCCAGCCACGCGGCCAGCGTGTCCAGCAGGATGTCGCGGTCGGACGGCTCCAGGCGCAGCAGCGGCCCCAGGACCCGCTCGGCGAGCGCGCCGCCCAGCTCCGGGCACGACATCACCAGGGCGGCCGGCAGCTGCTCGCTCAGCCGTACGGTGCCGCCGTCGTCGGCGCACATGCTCAGGGCCATGTCCGCGAGCCTGCGGGCGTCGCCGACCGCGGCGAGGCCCGCCACGACGGGTCCGACACCGACCCTCGTCCCGGCGGGCGCGCTCAGTCCCACCGTCGGCTCGGTCCGCACGCCGTCACCGTCGCCGCCGCTCTCACCGTCGCCGACCAGGACGATGCAGTGGTCGACCTCCATCCCCGTGTGCCAGTACACGCGCGCACCGGCCGGGACGACGGCGCCGGGCACGGAGGTGCGGCCCGCCTGGCGTCCGCCCGCGACCGCTATCACCGCGTACCGGCCTTGTTCCGGCAGCTCCAGGGCCTCGGCCGTCTCGGCGACGTCCGCGATCCGGCTCGTACCGTCGAGCAGGGCGGCGGTCAGCAGGCGTACCCGGTGTTCCTGGCGCCAGGCGTGCTGCCGCTCCACCTTGCGGTAGACGTCCGCCACGAGGGTGCAGTGCTCGTCGACGAAGTTCCATACGTCGGCGGCCACATGGACGAGCAGACGGACGTCCTCGGGGGCGGTCCGTGAGGTCTCCTCGACCAGGGACTGCCAGATCAGGGAGCCGCCGAGCCGGAAAGCGTGCAGCAGCGCGTCCAGGGGCAGCCCCTGCTCGGCGCGCGAGGCACCGATCTTCCACGAACAGTGCAGGGCGGCGTCCCGGGCGCTGCGCGGGTCGAGCAGCGCGCCGACACTGTGCCTCAGCGAGCGGTGCGCCTCCTGCCAGGTGCCCGCGGGATCGCTCTCCAGGGTGCTGCGGTAGGCGGGTTCGCGTTCCCGCAGCGCCGCCACCAGCCGGTCGGTCAGCTCCGGGAGGTTGTTCAGGAGCACCCGGGCCGACCGGTGCAGCACCCGGACGGCGTCGGCGTCGATCAGCGAACGGACCTTGGGGGCACGCGACAGGGCGGCGGACGGCGGTCCGTGAACGAGCTCGGCTCGGGACCGTAGGGCTTGCTGCATCGCGTTCTCCCGGGGCGTCGGCTCGGCTGCTCCGTGGCGGCGCGCTCCCAGCGGTCCGTGTACGGCGGCCTGTCGGCCGCGGTCCCCGCGCTGGTCGGCACCTGTCTCGTCCTGCCCCGTAGAATGACATACCGTCCAGTCGGTCCCTAGGGTTCTGCGGCGTTCTTTTCCCTCGGCACCCCGTACTCCTTTCGTCGCCCCTCCACGGGCGTGCGGCGTGTCCCGCGGTTTCAGGGGCATCCGGAAGCCGAACGGGAGGAGAGGTGCCATGTATCTGGCACGTGGAGGCGGCGGGGATCCCGAGGGCTGGCTCTGGGCCCTGGGCGCCCTCGCGCTGTACGCGCTGATCAGTTACGCGCTGGCCTACCGGGCGCGCGCCCGGCGGGGCTCCGGGCATCCGGCCCACGACGCGCTGCACGACCTCAAGGACCGCGAGGAGCCGCAGACGACCCGGCAGCGCCTCGTGAGCCGCACGATCATGCTGTGCGGCGGGGCCGCGACCGGCCTGGTCGCCTTCACCACCTCGGGCGTGCTGCGGGTGGTGGCGGTCGCGGGCACCGCGGTCGTGGCGGTCGCCGTGTGGGCGTACTACGACCACCGGACCGAGAATCCGGTGGCGCGGCGGCGCTGACGCACCCGCAAGACGCCGTCGCCCCGCGGGTGCGGGGGCCTTTGTCGTCCCCGCGGGGATCCGGGGCCGGAGTTGTCGTCCCCGCGGGGATCCGGGGCGGAGTCAGGGGCCGGAGCCCGGGTCCGGTTCCACGGCGTCGGTGATCCCGGCGCGGGCGGCTTCGAGCTGGGCGGCGAAGGCGACTCCGAGGAAGAGCGCGACACCGGTGAGGTTGGCCCACAGCAGCAGGGCGACGAACGCGGTGAGGGGGCCGTAGACGGCGCCGAACGACCCGCTCTTGGCGACATAGAGCGCCAGCAGCCAGGTGGCCGCGACCCACAGCACCAGGTGGACCGCCGAGCCGAAGGCCAGCCAGGTGTAGCCGGGCTGGTCCCGGCGCGGCGCCCAGCGGAAGATCACCGCGGAAGCGACCCACACCAGCACCACGCCCAGGGGCACTTCGAGCGGCCCCCACCAGTCGAGGCTGTCGCGGGACCAGCCGAGGGCCTCCACCACGGACTCCCCCACCGCGTCACCGGCGACGAGGACGAGGAACCCCAGCGCGAGGGGCATGCCGGCGGTGAGGGCGAGGAGCAGCGAGCGGCCGTACTTGACCAGGAACGGGCGATCGCGCTCGATGCCGTATATCCGGTTGGCGCCCCGCTCGATCTGACCCATCGCCGAGGTCAGGTTGAGTACGGCGAAGGCCAGGCCCAGCCACATCGCGAGGGCGCCCCAGACACCGGATCCGGCGCTGCGGGCCGTCTTGTCCAGGGCCTCCTCGACCAGATCGGCACTGGCGCCGGGCACGATCCGGCCGAGGGTGAGCTCGATGATCCGTCCGACGCTCTCGGTGTGGACGGTGGTGGCGACGCCCACCAGGGCGATGGTGAACGGCACCATGCCGACGACGACCTGGAAGGCGAGGGAGCGCGCGTTGGTGAAGCCGTCGGCGTAGCGGAAGCGGGAGAAGGCGTCCACCAGGAGGCGCCGGCCTCCGTAGCGGCGCAGCGCGGCGAGTGCCTCGTCGCCGGAGAGTTCCTCCCCGATCATGTCCCGTGTCTGCGGGACGTGCACGGCGGTACCCATCGCGTATGTCTCCTCAAGTCGTCCCTCCGGCGCGACCGGAGCCGAACGGGAGATGATGGCACACACATCCGGCCCCGTCCGGAGCGGGCCGGATCCCGGTCGGTTCCGCCATCATGGGGCCGGCGCCGTCCGGGTCGCGGAACCCCTCCGGCTCCCGCGTTCCCGGTACGCCGCGGCGCTCCAGTACCCCCGGTACCCCGGTACCCCCCACCGCAGCGGACACCACAGTGGAGTCGCCCACGTATGGGAACCATCGACGCACCCATCGACGCATCGCCCCGCGCCCTTCCGGCGGCGGCCCCGTGAGCGCGGCGCGCGTTCCCGGGCTGATCCTGCCCGTCGCCTTCCTCTGCGCCTTCGTCGCCGCCGGGCTCTGGTACTGGCGCCACCGCGGGGACTGACACCGTATGAGGCCCCGCGGCCCCCGCAGGGGTCAGGCGGCGTGTCGGCGGATGTCCTGGAGGAGGGCGTCGACGCTCTGCGGGGTCGTCGCGAAGGAGGTGACGAAGCGGACGACGCTGGGCTCCCAGCGGTCGTGGTAGAAGGTGTAGCCGTCGGCCAGCAGCCCCTCGGTGACCTGCCGGGGCAGCCGGCAGAAGAAGATGTTGGCCTCGGCAGCGCCGAGGAGGTCCACCTCCGGGATGGCCTTGACGCCGTCCTGGAGGCGGGCGGCCATGGCGTTGGCGTGGGTCGCGTTGCGCAGCCACAGGTCGTCCGTGAGGTACGCGTCGAGCTGGGCGGCGTGGAAGCGCATCTTGGAGGCGAGCTGGCCGGCCCGCTTGGCGCGGAAGCTCAGTTCGGGGGTGAGGGAGCGGTCGAAGACGACGATCGCCTCGGCGGTCATCGTGCCGTTCTTGGTGGCTCCGAACGACAGCAGATCGACGCCCGCCCGCCAGGTCAGCTCGGCCGGGGTGGCACCGAGGGCCGCGACGGCTCCGGCGAAGCGCGCGCCGTCCATGTGGAACCGCAGGCCCGGCTCCCTGATGACCGAGCCGAGGGTGCGCAGTTCGTCGAGAGAGTAGACGGCACCGGTCTCGGCGGCCTGGGTGACGCTCACCACGGAGGGTTCCACGCTGTGCACGTCCCCGGCCTTGTTCCGTACGGCCGCGCGGAGTTCGTCCACGTCGAGCTTCGCGTCGTCACCGCCGAGGGGTACGAGCTTCGCGCCCGCGGTGTAGAACTCGGGTGCCCCGCACTCGTCGTTGTTGATGTGGCTGTCGCGGTGGCACAGGACGCTGCCCCAGGGCGGGGTGAGCGCGGCCAGGCTCAGGGCGTTCGCGGCGGAGCCGGTGGAGACGATCAGGAGGTCGACGTCGCGCTCGAAGATCTCGGACAGCTTGCCGCGGACACCGGCCGTGATGCTGTCGGAGCCGTAGGGCGAGGCCGGGCCCGCGGCGGCCCGGACCACCGCCTCGACTATCTCCGGGGAGGCGCCGGCCGCGTTGTCGCTGCTGAAGGTTCGGGCGGCGGCGGTCGTGCTGTTGCTCATGCCGTGGGTCCTGACTTTCCGTCGGTTGGGGTGCTGGGGCGGGCGGCCCGCGCCGGGTCGGCGGCGGTGACGAGCTGGCGCAGGGCCCCGTAATAGACCTCGTGGTCGGTCAGGACGGGCAGGATCGCCGCCACGTCGCCGGTCAGTGCCGGGTGGTCCGCCGGGTCGAGGGAGGCCAGGGCGGTGCGGGTGAGCGCCTGGGTGGCCCTGGGGTCGCGGTGGTCCACGAAACTCGCGCTGCCGAGGGTGAGCAGGTAGATCCGCCGGTAGACGGTGATCGCCTCGCGGTGGGTCATCCCGGCGGCCAGGCTGTCCGCGAGCTGCGGCTCGACGAGCCGGGCCAGCAGGTTCGGGCCGAGCCAGGGGCGGGCGCCGCGCAGCGCGACCAGGCCCGGATGGGCCGACAGCAGGCGGTACAGAGCGGTGAACCGCGTCTCGGTGGCCTCGGCCCAGTCGGTGCCCGGCTCGATCTCGGGCAGCCGCGCGGCCAGGTGGTCCGTGCACAGGTCCAGCAGTCCGGCCAGATCGGTGCAGCGACGCTGGAGGGAGGCCAGCGAGATGCCCAGCCGGGCGGCCAGCGCGCGGAAGGTCAGCGCGCCGGGACCCGACTCGTCGACCAGTCGCAGGGCGGCCTCGGCGATCCGGTCGGGGGTCGCGCGGTCCAGGGACGGGGAGTTCCGTGGCATACGTGTCAGTGTACGGTACGCCGTATCGGTCCCGTCGTGTCGAATACGCCGTATCGGATACGCCGTGTCGCACACGCGGATGCCGGAGCCGTGGCCGAGGCCCGGTCCGCCGTCGCGGACGCGGATGACCCGGTCGCCTTCCCCCAGGGGCGACCGGGTCACGGCGTACAGGAGCGCTGCCCGGCGTCGGCTCCGGCCGTGCGGTTCACGGCAGGTGCCGGGGCCGGTTCACAGGTTGCGCGGCGGCGTGGTGAACGACTCGTCGAAGTCCTCCTGCCGGACCACGCTCAGGGCCCAGATGATGAAGGCCGAGAAGGCGATCATCACGATGGACCAGACCGGGTAGTACGGCATCGAGAGGAAGTTGCCGATGATGATCAGGCCGCCGATCACCATGCCGGCGACCCGCGCCCACGTCGACGCCTGGAAGAGTCCGATGCTGACGATCACGGCGGCCGCACCCAGGGCGAGATGAATCCAGCCCCAAGACGTGAGGTCGAACTCGAATATGTAGTTGGGCGTGTTGACGAAGAGGTCGTCCTCGGCGACCGCCATGATCCCCCGGAGTATGTCGAGCACACCCGCGATCATGAGCATGATGGCCGCGAAGACCGTCAGGCCTTCGGCCCAGTGCCGCTTGGCCGAGTGCGGGTGACCGGTGTGTGTCGCAGTCATACCGATGCCTCGATTCAGTGTCGTGCGTTGCCGTCAGCGACCGGCCGCCGACTGCGCGGCGCCCGTCCGTCCCGAGGTGCCGGAACCGCTCAGCACCAGCTCCTTCGCCCGATGGAACTCCTCCTCCGTGATGTCGCCGCGCGCCTTGATCTCGGACAGCCTGGCCAGTTCGTCGACACTGCTCGGCCGGTCCGCGCTGCGGGCCGTCTCGCGGACGTACGAGTCGAAGGCCCGCTGCTGCGCGTGCGTCTGCGCCACCTCGCGGTGACCCATGTTCTTGCCCCGGGCGATCACGTAGACGAAGACGCCGAGGAAAGGCAGGAAGACCACGAACAGCAGCCAGGCAGCCTTGGCCCAGCCACTCATGTCGTCGTCCCGGAAAATGTCGACGACGATCCGGAACAGCAGGACGAACCACATGATCCACAGGAAGAAGACCAGCATGGACCAGAAGACGTCCATGAGCGGATAGTCGTAGGCGAGATACATCTCTTTCCTCCGTCCTGGGCGTTCACCCAGCCGTTTTCCACCTTTTTCAGCGTGCCCGGGTCAAAGAGCCGACGGCCTCACCCGGAGCGGGTGAGAGGACCGGCGGGCCGGCCCCGGGGCGTTCAGGAGGCGGCGTGTCCGGAGGCCGCGCCGTCTCCGGGCGGGGATGAGGCCGCCACGGCGACGAGCACCGCCACCACGGCCAGCGCCGCCAGGACCAGGGCCAGGACGAGCACCACGGCGCCGACCGTCGGGTGGTTCCACAGGACGAGGGCCAGCGCGCCCGCCCCGATCACGATGCCGGTGGCCCACGACCGCCGGGCGGCCAGCCCGCGTCCCACGGGGCCGACGCGCAGACCCGCCCGGCTCAGCCCCCGCCCCGCGGCACCCGCGCCGCGCCGGGCCCCGCGCCGCAGGCCGACGGCCACCCGCCCCGGACCGTACAGATACGCGGCCAGGGCCGTGATCGCGGCGACGACGATCAGGGTGCGCGTGCTGTCGCGCAGGAAGCGCACGAAGGTGTCGAAGATCGCCGCGGCGGCGTCCGGTGGCAGCGTGGTGGCCGGGACCGCGTCCAGGTACACCCGCCGCATGGCCGCCAGCGCGATGAGCAGCGCCACCGTCATCAGCCCGATGCCGACCGCCGTGATCAGCAGCATCAGCCGGTGCCCGGGAGCGGTCCACACGGCCAGGGCCGCGAGCACGATGGTGAGCACGGGCAGCCAGGTACCGACGATGTCCAGCACCCGCATCGCGTCCTGTGCCCTGGCCAGTTGGGCGGTCCGGAACAGGGTCACGGTCCGGTCGCTGTCCGGGATGAGGGCGGCCCGCTCGAAGCCCTGGTCGACGAGGCGCGCGCGCACCTGGTCCACCACGGAGCCGATGTCCAGCTCGATGGCGTCGTCCGTGGCACGCAGGGCGCCGTGCCGTTCACCGGTGAGCATGCGCAGCACGGCGGCGTGCGCCCGCCGGTTCGACCCCTCCCACACCTGCTGGAAGAGGTCGCTGGTGACCACGCGTTCGACGTTGCGCCGCACGACGGTGCGTACCGCGGAGGTCAGCGGGCCGGTGAGTGCCTCGGAGCCCGCCACCACGCGCGGCGGGGCGTCGGCGTCCGCGAGCACCTTGGTGAGCGAGGCCGTCACCGCCTCGACGTCCACCTGGTCCACCACGCGGGCGGTCAGCCGGTTGATCACCACCTTCTGCACGGCGGGGTCCGAGGCCAGGGGGGCGACGGTCTCCACGTACCGGTCGGTGTCGGAGACCGTGTCGTGCACCCAGGCCGCGACGACCGCCAGGGGCGCGAGCAGCAGCGCCACCAGGAGCAGGATCGACGCGCCCAGCCGGCGGGTCCTGCGGTGGCGCAGGGTCGCGGCCCGGCACAGCCGCTCGTACTCCGTGTGTTCCTCGGCGCTCAGGACACGACCGGTGGCCGCGGTCTCACCGGAGTGGGACGGTGCGGCCTTGTTGTCCGGGACGTCCGGGACCATGGCTACTCCTCGGAGGTGTGCGCCCCGGCAGCGGCGTGCCGCGGACGGGTTACGGAGGCTGCGGCGGGTGGGGAGGCAGCGCCGGGTCACGGGCGCCGCGGCGGACCGGCGCCGAAGGAGGCCGGGAGGGTGTCAGTCGGCCAGGAAAGTGTCAGTCGGTCCCGGCGGGTTTCGCGGGACCTGCGGAGCCCGAGGAACCTGCGGAGCCGGCCGGATCCGTGTAGGTCGTGGGCCCGGTGGGGTGCGCCGGATCGGCCTGGCCGGCCGGGGCCCGCGCGCTCGTGGCGCGCTCCTTGCCGAACGTGGCGCGCACCGCGACGGCGATCACCACCTCCACCAGCCCGAGCAGGACGAGCCACAGGCCGAGCAGCCGGGTCAGTGCCCGGGCCGACTCGGTCGGCAGCGCCAGCACCACGATGCCGGCGAGGATGCCGATCACGGCGGCTCCGAAGAGGAAGCCGCGGTGGGGCAGGCCCTTGGCGACGATGGCCGTGTAGAGGGTGAGCATGCCGGACACCAGCCAGACGACCCCGACGATCAGCGAGAGCGCGGCGATCGTCTGCAGCGGGTTGCGCAGGCAGAGCACGCCGGCGAGGACGTACAGCACCGCCAGGAGCAGTCCCGGCAGCCGTTCGCCCAGGTCGTGGCGGGCGAAGGACGCCACGAACCGGAAGCCTCCGGTGACCAGCAGATAGAGCCCGATCAGGACCGCGAGGACGTGCAGTGTCTCGTCCGGCCAGACCAGTACGAGGATGCCCGGCACCAGGGTGGCCACCGCCGAACCGAGGATCCAGGTCCAGGAGTGCCCGAGCTTCGCCAGTACCTCCGCCGGGTCGGCCGACGCCCCCGGGGCCGCCCCGTCGGAGCGGTGGGCCGCTCCGGAACGCGCTGCCGGACCACGCGACTGGGTCATGACCTCTCCTTACTGCGGAGTGAATCGACCGTCAGCGTCGCGCCGTCCCGGCGGGGCGGGCTCACCCCCGGCGGGTGATCCCGCCCGGCCGGCAAGACGATGAGGTGGAGGGCGCGGACGTGCACCGGCCTGCGGTGGAACGGACGGTACGGGTGCCCGGTACGGGTGCCCGTTGGAGGCGCCCGGTACAGGTGCGCGTGGCACGGGTGCTCGTCAGCACCGTCCGGACGGTTCAGGAGGTTCGCGCCATGGCCATACCGATCGCCTTCACGGCCTCTCTGCCCCCCGCCGAGAGGGCGGCGTACGGCAGGGACGCGCGCAAACGGGCCTCCCGCGCGTGTCACGGCTGGTTCGAGGCGGAGCAGCAGCGGCTCGACCCCGTCGAGGTGATAGAGCGTCAGTCACGTTCGCGACTGCCCGAGTTGGTGCCGATCCGCTACAGCCGCATGCTGGAGTCCCCGTTCCGCTTCTACCGGGGCGCCGCGTCGATCATGGCCACGGACCTCGGGCCGGTCCCCAACTCCGGCCTGACGGTGCAGCTCTGCGGAGACGCCCATCTGCTCAACTTCCGGCTGCTGGCCTCGCCGGAGCGCCATCTGGTCTTCGACATCAACGACTTCGACGAGACCCTGGCCGGCCCCTTCGAATGGGACGTGAAGCGGCTGGCGGCCAGTCTGGCGATCGCCGCCCGCGCCAACGGATTCCCGGTCCCGAAGCAGAACCGCGTGGTACGGGCCTGTGTACGGGCCTACCGGCAGCGGATGCGCCAGTTCGCCGGGATGGGCACGCTCGACATCTGGTACGCCCAGGACGACGTCGAGCGGATACGGGCGCTGCTGGCCTCCTCGATGGACAAACGGACCAGGCGGCGCACCGCCGACGCCACGGCACGGGCCAGGTCCCGCACGCACCTCCAGGCCTTCGAGAAGCTCACCCGGGTCACGGCCGAGGGCCGGCGGATCACCCCGGACCCCCCGCTGATCACTCCGCTCCGCGACCTCCTCACGAACTCCTCCGGGGCCGACGAGGAGAAGGAGCTGCGGACCGTCCTGGAGGGGTACGCGCGGACGCTGTCCTCCGAGCGCCGGCACCTGCTGCGCCACTACCGGCTGGTGGACATGGCCCGGAAGGTGGTGGGCGTCGGCAGCGTCGGAACACGCTGCTGGATCCTGCTGATGCTCGGCAGGGACGACGGCGATCCCCTGCTGCTGCAGGCCAAGGAGGCCGAGGAGTCGGTGCTCTCCGTGCACACGAACGGCAACCACTACGACAACCAGGGCCGCCGTGTGGTGGCCGGGCAGCGGCTCATCCAGACGACCAGTGACATCTTCCTCGGCTGGACCCATGTCGTGGGCCTCGACGGCCGGGGCCGGGACTTCTACGTACGGCAGCTGCGGGACTGGAAGGGCATCGCCCGGCCGGAGACCATGGACCCCGGGCTGCTGAGCCTGTTCGGGCAGTTGTGCGGTGCGTGTCTGGCGCGGGCGCACGCCCGGTCGGGCGACCCCGTGGCCATCGCCGCCTATCTGGGCGGGAGCGATCGGTTCGACCTCGCGCTCACCGGATTCGCGCAGGCCTACGCCGACCAGAACGAGCGCGATTTCGAGGCGCTGGGCGCCGCGGTGCGCTCGGGCAGGGTCCACGCCGCGAGTCTCTGAGAGCACGCCTGACGCCCGGCCCGGTGTGCCGCGTCGGGCGCCTTTGGGCGGGCCGCCAGCGTGCCGGGACCGTGTGTTCTACGGGTCGGTGTTCAGTGGGTCAGGAAGAGCTTGAACGAGATGATCAGCAGGCCCAGCAGCAGGTTCACCCCGGCGGTGACGGCCATCAGGCCGCGGGAGGCGCCGCCCCGCCGTGCCGCGACCGTGGACCAGCCCACCTGACCGGCCACGGCGACGGTGAGCGCGAGCCACAGGGTGGCGTCCATACCGAGCCCCAGCACGGGGGTGGCGGCCACGACGGCGGCCGGCGGAACGGCCGCCTCGACGATCGGCCACTCGTCGCGGCACACGCTCAGCACCACCCGGCGGTCCAGCCTGCGCTGTGTCACCCGCGCGCCGAACACCTGCGCGTGCACGTGCGCGATCCAGAACGCCACTCCGGTGAGCAGCAACAGCAGCACCAGCTCAAGGCGCGGGAACGACCCCAGCGTGCCGGCACCGATGATCACGGAGGCGGCGAGCATGGAGCCGTAGACAGCGCCGGTGCAGTCGGCCCGGGCCCGGCGTTCCGCGTTGCGCACCACCCGGGGCGTGGCGTGTCCGGTACCGGACATCTCGAACTCCCTTCGGGCGACGACGGTGGCCGCCGGGGTGTGCGTACCGGCCGTCCCGTTCCCATGGCACGCGGACAGGGCGGGCGGACAGGGCGGGCGGTGCCTCACCCTCCGTGGGCGACCCGACGGACCGCCGGCTCAGCCGAGGGCGTCCATCTCCTTGTCCAGCGAGAGGGCGGCCGTGATGAGCGCCAGGTGGGTGAACGCCTGCGGGAAGTTCCCGAGCTGCTCCCCGGTCGAGCCGATCTCCTCCGCGAACAGGCCCACCGGGTTGGCGTAGGTGAGCATCTTGTCGAAGGCGTACCTGGCCTGGCCGAGCTGTCCCGCCTGCGCCAGCGCGTCCACGTACAGGAAGCTGCACAGGGAGAACGTGCCCTCGCTGCCGCGCAGTCCGTCCGGGGAGGCCTGCGGGTCGTAGCGCTGGACGAGGCTGTCGGAGACGAGTTCGCGTTCCATCGCGTCGAGGGTCGACAGCCAGCGCGGGTCCTTCGGCGCGATGAAGCCCACGGAGGGCATGAGCAACAGGGACGCGTCGAGGGTGGCGTCCTCGTAGTTCTGCACGAACGACTCGCGCCGGGTGTTCCAGCCGCGTTCCATCACCTGCCGCAGGATGTCGTCCCGTGCCATGGTCCACTGCGGGATGTCGGCGGGCCGGGCGAAGTCACGGGCCATCCGGATGCCCCGGTCGAAGGCGACCCAGCACATGAGGCGGCTGTAGGTGAAGTCCTTCTGCCCACCCCGCGTCTCCCAGATTCCCTCGTCCGGCCGGTCCCAGGCCTTGACCAGCCAGTCCAGCACGCCGGACAGGGCCAGCCAGCCGTCGTACGGCGGTGCGTTGCCGACGCCCTGCACGGTGTGCGAGAGGGCGAGGACGGCCTCGCCGTAGATGTCGAGCTGGAGCTGGCCCGCGGCGCCGTTGCCCGCGTACACCGGTGCCGAGCCGCGGTAGCCCTCGAAGTGGTCGAGGGCCACTTCCGCAAGCTCGGGGTCGCCGTCGACGCGGTACATGATCTGCAGGGGTTCACCGCTGACCGTGCGGCCCGACTTCACCCGGTCCCCGAGCCAGCCGCGGAACGCCAGGGCCTCCTCGACATGGCCGAGGCCCAGCAGGGCGCCGACCGACATCGAGCCGTCCCGCACCCAGGTGTAGCGGTAGTCCCAGTTGCGTCCGCCGCCGATCTGCTCGGGCAGTCCCATGGTCGGTGCCGCGACGGGCGCCCCGGTCGGCGCGTAGGTGAGCAGCTTCAGGGTGATGGCCGCCCTGTTCACCATGTCCTGCCAGCGTCCGCGGTAACGGCCGCGGCGTACCCACGCGTGCCAGAAGTCGCGGGTGCGCTCGAACGACGCCATGACGTCCGTGGCCGTCAGCGGCGGTACGGGTGTGTCGTCGGCGTTGCCCACGGTCAGTACGAGAGCGGCGAAGTCGCCTTCGTCCATGGTGAGTTCGCTGCGGACGTCGTCGCCGTCCCCGCTCCACCGCACCGGGCCGACGGTCTGTACGACGGCCTGGGCCCCGGGGGCGTCGAAGCGCACGGTGTCCTCGCCGAGGTCGAGGCGGTGCCCGGCACGGCCGTAGTCGAAGCGGGGCCGGCACTCCAGCGCGAAGCGGACCCGGCCGCGGGTCACCCGCAGGATCCTGACGAGCCGGTGCCGGGCCGCCGCGCGCTCGGGGCGCTCCACCGGCATGAAGTCGACGACTTCGCCGACGCCCGACTCCGTGAGGAAACGGGTCACCAGGATCGCGGTGTCCTGCAGATAGATCTGCACCGGTGGCTGCGCGGTGTCGGCGGACACGGTGAAGTGGCCGCCGCGCTCGTGGTCGAGGAGCGAGGCGAACACACTGGGCGAGTCGAACCTGGGCGCGCACAGCCAGTCGACCGTGCCGTCGGAGGAGACGAGTGCGGCGGTCTGCAGGTCACCGACCAGCCCGTGGTCGGCGATGGGGGGATAGCGTCGCATGGTCGGGTGCTCCTTCGGCCGGAGCGCCCCCGGGCGTCGAACGACCCGGCACCGTGTCACGCCCCCACACCCCCCAACATCCCCGCCCCCACCCCCAAAGCCTCCCCCACCCCGGGTGACTTCCCCGCCTGTCACGGGGAAGACGCAGAACACGCACACCCCCAAGAGACAGGCCCAGCGGCCTTCTTTCCTTCCTTCAGGGGCGCGAAAAACTACGCACCCGGCTGACGCGCCCAGCCGCCTTCCTTCAGGGGCGCGGGGAACTGCGCACCGGGGTGCGGGGCGGAGCCCCCGAGGCAGCAGCGGGCGGCGCCGTTCAGAGAAGAGCGCCTCCAGATCCGGCTCTTGTCACCGAACAACCCGTCCTCCTTCCCCAGCGCCGCCAACTTCTCCAGCGAGTCCATGTCCACGGCCCCCGGCCACGCCGGCAACGTCAGCTTCGCCAGAACATCACCGTTGATCTTGGTGTACGTGGTGAGGACCTGCCGAGCCTCGTCAGGATGACCGGAGGCGTACTTCAGCGACTCGGTCATCGCCTCGGTGAACTTCTTCACCAGCCCCGGGTCCTCCTTCACCAGCTTCGCCGAGGTGAAATACGTGGCCACGGTGAGCTTCGGGTCCGTCTCCGCGAACGGAGACGCCACCACGCGGACACCCTGCGCCTTGGCGATCGTCATCGCGGGCTCCCCCATCCACGCCGCGTCCACCCGCCCGTCCTCCAGCGCGGCCGGCATCTGGTCGAACGGGATCTCCACGAACTTCACCTCGGACGGTTCACCGCCGGCCACCCGGACCGACTCACGCACCGTGGTGTCCCCGATGTTCTTCAGGGTGTTCACCGCGACAGTGTGTCCGGCGAGGTCCGCGGCCGACTTGATCGGACTGTCCTTGGGAACGCCCACCCCGGTGACGTCACCCCCGACCTTGCCGTTGGACGCGGCGCCGTTCACCACGGATTTGACCGGGACCCCTTTGACCTGGGCGATCATCAGGGACGTCGTATTGCTGAATCCGAACTGGAACTGCCCGCTCACCACTCCGGGAATGATCGCCGCGCCGCCCTGGGCGCTCACCATGTCCAGCTCGATGCCACGGCTGCCGAAGAAGCCCTTCTTCTGTCCCAGATAGAGCGGGGCCACATCGACGATCGGAATGATGCCGACCTTGACCCGTGTCGTCTTGTTCCCCCCGGAGGACGACGAACCGTCGGCCTCCGGATCGGAAGAGCCGCAACCGGCCGCGGCGACGAGGGTGGTCAGCACGGCGACAAGCCCGAGAACGCGCCTTCGCATGGGCTCCTCCTGCAGCTCGGTGCTACGGCTCGGCCTATGTTGTGCATTTTCGTGACGGCAGAAATCTACCGGCCCAGCTTCGCGCTGTCAGTACTCAGGACAACGTCGGTCGGCCGTTCGGAGGAGGTCCTTCGATTTCTCGGACGGCCGTGTTTGGACCGGCTCTCTCCGGTCAGCCGTAACAGTAGATCGCACGGACGAAGCACAAGTAAGGACGTGAGCTGCAGTGGCCGAGAACGAGAAGGCAAAGGCGAAGACCGAGCAGGCCAAGGGCAAGGTCAAGGAAACGCTGGGCCAGGCCGTCGGCAACGAGCGTCTGACTGCCGAGGGCAAGGCGGAGCAGACCAAGGGTGACGCGCGCCAGGCCAAGGAGAAGACCAAGGACGCATTCCGGCATTGAGGATCACCTAATGCGGAGGGCCCGTCGCACGCTCTTGCGGCGGGCCTGCTTCTTTTTCAGGCGAAGGAGCAAGAAATGCTCATGGAGCACCGGTCGCCCGTCACCGGCGCGACGACCGTCCCGTCCCGGACCGCCCCCGCCGAGCCCCGCAGCACCCCCTCGGGGCCCCGCACTCCGGCCGAGGTGCGCGAAGAGGTGAGGCACGCGCTCGCCGAGGCCCGCCGGTCCCCCTTGCTGCGTGAAGCGCTCGGCGGTGACGACATCATCGGCGACGCCCTGCTCGTCGCCACGGAGCTGACCAGCAACGCCATGCTGCACGGCGGCGGTGTCACCGGGTTCGAGGTGGCGCTGGACGCCAAGGAAGTACGGCTGTCGGTGAGCGACCGCAGCCCGGAGTACCCCCGGCCGGCGCGGCACACCGATGAGCGGGGTGTCATGCGGCCCGGTGGCCACGGCTGGCCGATCGTCTGCCGTCTCGCCAGCGACATCGCCATCTCGGAACTGCGGACCGGCGGCAAGCGCATCACCGCCGTGGTACCGCTCACACGCCGCTAGGACCCGCTCGGCCCGTCCGGCGTGGCTGCCGGGCCTGTCCGGTACACACGGCGGACCGGCCGCACCCATCGGTACAGCCGGTCCTCAGCGTCATGCGTCATGCGGTGTGCGGTGTGCAGACAGGAAGCCGTCCGCGAGCGTCACTTCCGCACGATGGCGCGTACGTTGTCCACGGATCCGCAGCCCGACTTCAGGTGGTGGGCCCGCTCCTCAAGAAAAGCCGCGCCGAGTTCTTCACGCCGCTCCATGGCGACGTTCTCCCGCGCTCCGTTGAGGATGGTCCGTTCCTCCTCGTCGGTGTGGTGCGCGATGGCCTCCACGAGTTCTTCGAGCTTCTCGTCCCAGTCGTCCGAGCCGATCTCGTCGACCTCCAGGAGGGCGAGCAAGGCCTCGTTGCCCTCCTCGTGCTCCTCCTCGCCGTGCTCCACTTCCTCGTCGTCGATGTCCTTGTAACGCTTGAGGGCGGGGTAGACCTTGGCCTCCTCCGCGAGCGCGTGGGCGATCAGGAGATCGGCGAACTCCTTCAGCGCGGCCGACCGGTCCGCCTCGACACTGCGCATCTGCCGGAAGAGGTCCTCCATCTTCCGGTGGTCCGCGAGTATGAGTTCGACGACGTCACGCATCTCGGTTCGTGTCTCAGACATGGGTGCGGTGGGCCCTCCTCGCTGGAAATACAGTCCAGCGACACGTGTGCCCCCGGAAGCGAGGAAGAAAAGCACGGGATGACGAAGACCCAGCCCCGGGCCGTCCGTCGCCGGGGTCAGGCGGTGAGTGCCTGCCGGGGCGCCTGTCGGGGCGCGCCCGTCGCCGGGGCGCGCACCACGGAACGCACGGCGGGGCGCACCGGGTACGTCGTCTTCGAGGGGTCGATCACCGGGTCGCCCAGCACGAGCCGGCCCGCCGCGTGCAGCGCGTCGCACTCCTCCGTGGGCAGCGCCACGTAACAGCCCGCGTACCCGGAGCCGGCCGTGGCCGCCTGCCAGTAGCCGTACCGGCGGCGGCCGTTGGCGTGCACGGTCAGGCAGACGGGGACACGTTGGACCGTGATCAGCCGCAGCACCTCGGAACCACTGGCGCCGAGCGGCGCGGGAGCGGGCGTGCGCGGGACGGCTCGCACGAGGGTCAGCGGCGCTCCGTCCGAGGCTCGCGACACGGCACGGCGGTGGAGAGTGGACGTCATGTGCGGGCGGCCTTTCGAGGGACGGGTTCGATCGCGTATCGCCTGGAGCGATGACGTTCTCGTTGCTCGGCATTCTTCCTGAGGGCACTGACAACGCGGGTCGCAGCCGGTCGGGGCCGCTCCCGGGGGCCGCACGTCACCGGCGGCCGGGAGGCGGGGGCGCGTGATGTGCGCGGCCTTCCAGCCCACCCTGTACGAAGGGGTCGTCGGCGCTGTCGTACGCCCCCGCGTGATCGAAGAGCGCTTCGGTGACGCGCTTCCACTCCTCGGCCTCCGCCCGCGCGATCAACGCGTCCCGGCCGGTGCGCGACTCGTCCTCGGCCGCCTTGCGAGCCTCGTCCCAGGCGTTCTTCGCCTCGTGGTGCCGCATCCCCTTCGCGGACCGCCGTACCCGCTCCCAGGCGGCTCGCTCGTCCTCGGACGGCTCCACCACCTCGTCGCTCGCGCCATCGACGAGACCGGACGCTCGGTCCTGCTGCGGGCTCACTGCTTCACCTCGCTGTGGGGTACGGCACGGAAAACCGCCTTCTGCAGCCCCGTCTGCCCCGGTCGCGGAAACCGACACCTGTCAGTGTGACGAGCCGTTACCTCACTGATCTCACGTCCGGTGCGGGCACCGAGGCCCGCCACCCACACGCACGTAGATGTACACGTACCGCGTTCGGCGCACCTCACACCTGGCGCGCCACTCTGCGCACCGGTCGCGCTACGCGGTGTTGTCACGGGATGTGCGGCTGCGGATGCGTCGTCGCAGAGCGCGTCGTTCGCCCTCGCTCTTGCCGCCCCAGACACCTATGCTCTGCCCGGTGTCGAGCGCCCAGTTCAGACACTCCTCGCGCACGGGGCAGCGTCGGCAGACGGACTTCGCGTCCTCGATCTGCACCAGCGCGGGGCCCGTGCTACCGATGGGGAAGAAGAGGTCGGGATCGACAGTGCGGCATTCCGCGTACTCGCGCCAGCCCTCCATGGGGGCCTCCTTCGGTCGCAGTGATGTTGTTCACGGGGGTGGGTCCTCCTTCGGGTCACCACGGACCGCCCCGGTGAAACAAGGAGACTCGTGGGACAGCGCCGCCAGGGTTTTCGGACGGCACCGCCGATCACCTGCCGGAAGCCCCGAAAGCCCTGGCCCGGCGCGACGCGGACGCCCGGATGGCAAGATGGGCCTTCACGAGGCGTCCCGGGATGCTTCACCAAAAGAGCAGGTGACAAATGTCTGAGGTGTCGGGCGAGGTCTGGGAGCAGTTCGCGATCGCCGTGGCCGAGATGGCGCGCGATCTACTGGCGCAGGACTCCGCCCAGAACACGCTGGACCGTGTCGTCGATCACGCGAAGGTTCTGATCGACGGATGTGACGAGGCCGGCATTCTCACGGTGCGGCAGGGCGAGGTGAACGCGCTGGCGGCCACGAGCGATGTGGTCCGCCGGTCGGACCGGATCCAGCAGGATCTGCGGGAGGGACCCTGCTTCGACGCGGTGACCGACCGTCAGCAGATCTACGCCATCGAGGACCTGCGGGAGCCGAACGCGAAGTGGCCCCGCTTCGCCCCCGAGCTCCGCAAGCTGGGCATGGGAAGCATGATGGGCTTCCTCCTCTTCACCGAGGACGACAACCTCGGCGCCCTGAACGTGTACTCGCACAAGCCGGACGCCTTCGACGAGGCCGCCCGGCGAGCCGGCTGGATCCTCGCCTCGCACGCGGCCGTGGCGTTCTCCGCGGCGCGTACGCATCAGCAGCTGAGCCATGCCATGGAGACCCGGCACGAGATCGGTGAGGCCATGGGCATCCTGATGGAGCGCTACGGACTGACCGAGGACACGGCTTTCAAGGTGCTCAAGAAGACGTCGCAGGACCGCAACGTCAAGCTGCGCGAGATCGCCCGCCAGATCTGCCAGACCGGCGAGAAGCCCTCCTGACACCGCGCAGTTCCGGGCCGACCGGACCGGCGGCGCGAGCGCTCGCCACGGTCCGGCCCGTCCCTCACAGGAAGCGGCGGATGGGGATGACGGCCGCCTCCCGGGCCCGCTGCACGACGGAACGCCGCTTCCAACGGCCCTTCTCGATCCGGGTACTGGCGGTCAGGTCCTCGTCGAAGTGGGCGTCGAGCGTCGACGTGAACTCCTCGTCCAGCACCGCGAGCATGATCTCCTCGTCGTGGTCGAGCGAGCGGCGGTTGAAGTTGGTCGAGCCGACCAGCGAGGCGACGTTGTCCACGGTGATGACCTTGGCGTGCATCATCGTCGGCTGATACTGGTAGATCCGCACACCACAGGCGGTGAGGTCCTCGTAGTAGTGCTGGCCGGCCAGCTGGCAGACCCGCTTGTCGGTGTGCGGGCCGGGCAGCAGGATCTCCACCTGTACGCCCCGGCGGGCCGCGGCGCACAGCAGCTCGACAAAGAAGGCGTCCGGCGAGAAGTAGGCGGTGGCCAGCCGGAAGCGCTCCTCGGCCGACTCCAGCATCACCCGGAGCAGGGTCTGCATGTCCTGCCAGCCGAAGCTCGCCGAGCCGCGCACCACCTGCACCACGGCCCCGCCCTCGGGGGTGTGCGCGACGAACCGGTCACGGTCGTCGAAGAGCTCTTGGTGGCACTCGGCCCAGTTCTGCGCGAACGCGGCGGCGATACCGTCCACGGCCGGCCCGCGGACCTCGGCATGGGTGTCACGCCACTCGCGCTCGTTGCGGGCGTCGCCGCACCACTCCTCCGCGATCCCCACCCCGCCGGTGAACGCGGTCCGTTCGTCGACGACCAGGACCTTGCGGTGACAGCGGTGGTTCTGCTTGAGCGGCGAGAGGGCGAGCGGTTTGCGGAACCACGCCACCTGCACCCCGGCGTCTTCCATGGCCGCCAGCAGGTCCTTCTCGATCAGCCTGCTGCCGAAGCCGTCCAGCAGCAGGCGTACCCGCACACCGTCCCGGGCCCGGTCCGCGAGTGCCTGCGCGAACTCGCGGGCGATGTCGCCCTTCCAGTACACGAAGGTCATCATGTCCACGGTGTGCTCGGCGGACCGGATGCCCGCCAGCATCGCCGCGAAGATCGCGTCGCCGTTGCGCAGAGCGGTGAGGGAGTTGCCCTCGGTCGCCGCGATGCCGATGAGTCTCTCCAGTCGGCGCCGTATCCGTTCCGCGCGCTGCGCGTACTCCGGCGACGACCACGTCCCGGAGGGACGGGTCGCCTTCTCCGGCTCGTGCTTCATGTCCGGCTGCTTCAACGTGCCCGGCTCGTTCCGCGTGTCCGGCTGGTCCTGCGTACTGGTCATGGCATCACCCGGCCGGCACAGAGAGGAGACAGGAGGATGCGCGCTGCCCGGTCCGGCGCGGGCGCGGCCAGCAGACTGTACTCCGGGTCCCCGGGTGCTCATGAACGGAGTGCTGATGAACGGACCCCTCCGCAATTGACCGAGGATGAGCAGACATGCTCTGGAAGAAGCCGGGCAGGAGATGGCCGACTTGGTTTCTAGTTAAGGCGGCACTGTGACTACCTCCGTGAACACCCGCGACGCATCTGACTGCAGCACGGGCGTGCAGGAGGCCGCCGGGGATCTGCCGTGGATCGAGGACGGCGGCAAGGTCGCCCCCAAGGACGCCCGGGTGCTGTCCCGCATGTTCCTCGACCGGCTGCAGGAGCTGGAAGAGGGCACGCACGAATACCAGTACGCCCGCAACACACTGATCGAGATGAACCTCTCCCTGGTCAGCTTCGCGGCCCGCCGGTTCCGCAACCGCGGCAGCGGGGACATGGAGGACGTCATCCAGGTCGGCACCATCGGCCTGATCAAGGCGATCGACCGCTTCGACCTGTCGCGCGAGGTCGAGTTCACCTCCTTCGCGATCCCCTACATCATCGGCGAGATCAAGCGCTTCTTCCGGGACACCACCTGGGCCGTGCACGTGCCGCGCCGTCTGCAGGAGCTGCGGGTCTCCCTCGCCAAGAGCAAGGAAGCCCTCGCCGCCACGCTGAACCGCCCGCCGACGGTCAAGGAACTCGCCGTCCACCTGGACCTGAGCGAGGAAGAGGTCATAGAGGGTCTGGTCGCCGCCAACGGTTACGTGGCCGGCTCCATCGACACCCCCGGCGGGGACGACGACGCCGGCGACGGCGGTCCGAAGTACGCGGACACGCTGGGCGAGGAAGACCCGGCGATGGACCTGTTCGAGGACCTGCACACGCTCGCGCCCCTGCTGCAGCAGCTGGACGACCGGGAGCGGACCATCATCGAGATGCGCTTCGGCCGGGAGATGACCCAGGCGGAGATCGGCCGCGAGCTGAACCTCTCCCAGATGCACATCTCCCGGCTGCTGACACGCACCCTGAGCCGGCTCCGCGCGGGGCTGCTCGCCGCGTGACGTCCGGCCGCGGGAAGCGGCACACGGACAGTCGTGACGAACACCTGTGACGAACACCTGTGACGGATCGAAGGGACGAGCAAGGCCGTGAGTGAAGAGCAGGACCCGCTCCTGGAGTCGGCCGCGCCGATCGTGACGGAGACCGTGCCGGATCTCCAGCTGCAGATGCTGGTGCGACTGGTCGGCCAGGACCCGCAGGCGGCACTGCCGATCACCTTGTTCGTCGGGGGTGGTCTCCTCTACGGCGACCTCATCTCGCACGCGGCGTGGAAGACCGACTGGGCACGCAGCCTGCGCGGTGTCGACGGACCCGGCGCACAGCTGCTCGAGCGGTTTCCCGAGCAGGTGGACGAGGCGGTCTCCGACAAGCAGGGGCGTCCGATCCCGCAACGGCTCCCCCAGTGGATCCACCTGCGTGACGCCACCAGTACCGTCGCGGCGGGCGGCCCTGTCGTGATGCCCCTGTGGCGCGGACGGCTCACGGACGTCTCCGGCTGGTCCCTGGGCAAGCCCGACAGCTCCCTCACCGAATCAGAGGACACCCGCCACTGACGACGTACGGGGGACGAGCGAGCGGCGGACGAGCGCGCCGACCGTCTTCAGCAGCCGGTCCGCGGGCTCCTTGAGTCCTGGATGGGCCAGCACCGTGTTCCGCAGCCCCCGCACCGGCCTGCGCCACAGCCGGTGTGCCGCTGCCACCGGGTGGGGACGCGTCGCGAAGCCCTCCCCCACCCGCAGTTCCCGGGTCTTGAGCCAGTCCTTGTACTCCTTGTCACCACGCCCCAGGTCCAGGACCCGTACGCCCTCCCGCCCCGCCGCCTCCGCCATCCTGAGGTGCATGATCAGCCCGGGTGAGTAGTAGCCCAGTGCGGGGTCGTACGCGGTGAACCAGGCCGCGAACACCGTGCGCGACCGGGGACCGAAGTGTGCGGCCACCGGCCGGTCGCCGGCGTACACCACGGACAGGATGCCGGTGAAGTGCTCCTCACGGACCTGGAACAGGTGCTCCACCACGTTCACGATCCAGGGGCGCGCGAAGCGGTCCATCCGGGACGTCCTGCGGTACTGGGCGGACTTCCACCCCATGAGCGTGCGCAGCAGCGCGGGGTCGCGCTCGTCGAAGACGAACCGCAGCTCGCCCAGGTCGCGTGCCAGGCGGCGTTCCTTCTTCAGTGTCGTCTTGGCCAGTCCGGGGTACGCGCCGCGCAGCCACTGCGCATAGTCGCCGTCACGGTCACCGACACCGGTCTTCAGGTCGACCACCGGTGACGCGAACGTCCCCGTGACGTGGCGGGCGAATGGTTTCTGTCCCTCGACGAGGTGGTCGAACTCGAAGACCGACAGCCCACAGGCACGCAGCAGTTCATGGGTGTCCCAGGTGACTCCGGGCCGGTGCACGAGGGCCTGGCAGTCGGACAGGCCGAGCCCGATGGCCCGTCCCACACCCAGGGAGTTGCGCTCGTACGGGAGGAAGCCCACCGCCTCCCCGCCCTCGTGCAGCACCGCCACCCGCGCCCCGCCGCGCCAGGTGCCGATGCCCGCCGCGAACTCGGGGGACAGGAAGGGGTTGGCGTAGTCGGGTGACCCGTCAGCCGCCCGGTGCCAGTCCCGGCGCAGCGATGCGCTCAGGGACTCGGGTCGGTGGGTGGTGATGTCCACCTCGGTGGATCGCATGGACGGTAGCCCCCCGTTCCCCCAGGGACGCGCCGTCCGCGTCCCGGCACTTCCCCGGCCGACGGGCGACGGCCGACGGCCGACGGGCCGGGACCCGAGGTGTCCGCAAGGCTCAAACTTCGCGAAACAGTACGCAGCCTGTCAAGGCTGCCGGTCGTAACGAAAAGGGTGCGAGTCGGGTGCACCGGTCGGTCAGTCCGTAAAGTCACCTTGAAGGTTGAATTCGAGACATGGCTTCACGCGACGGGTCAGGTGTCTCTCGCACACCTCGCAGCCTGCGCCTTTGCGGCTCGGGACAGGGTGTCAGAAGCCGTGGGAGCGCGCGGACGGTCCTGACAACTTCGGGATCATGGCCTGATGATGCGAGTAGCATCCGGCCCCAGCACCACACGATGACGAGGAAAGGTAACTGCCATGTCCGAAGTCGAATCGGCCGCCACGGAGCTCAAGACCCATTACGCCGCCCAGGTGTCCGCGGATCTCGAACGCAACACCAAGGAGCAGGAACGTATCGGCGCCGAAGTGGAGGCGCTCCAGGAGCAGTTGAGTGCACTGCAGCACGACCAGACCCTGCTGGCCGAGTTGCAGCGGGCCTTGGGTGGTGACAAGTCCGCCGCGAACGCCAAGGGTGGCTCCGCGCCCGCGCCTTCGGTGCCGCGCCAGGCCACCGCCACGGCGGGCGGACGGAAGAAGGCCACCACCGCGAAGTCGGCGGCCAAGCCCGCCGCGACGAAGACCACTGCGACGAAGGCCACCGCCAAGTCGGCCTCGAAGTCGGCTGTTTCGAAGCCGACGACCACCACCGCGAAGCCCGTCGCCACGAAGTCCACCGCCGCACAGCCCGCGGCTGCGAAGTCCACCGTTTCGAAGACCGCGGCCAAGTCCGTCGAGAGCGGTCCCGCGAAGCCCACGCTCGTCGAGCTCATCCGCGAACACCTCGGCCGGCAGTCCGAGCCGCGCTCGTCCGCCGAGGTCGCCACGGCACTGGCGGAGGCCCACCCCGACCGCGAGATCAAGCCCAAGGTCGTACGCACCACGGTGGAGGGGCTCGTCGCCAAGGGCCAGGTCCAGCGCAGCAAGCAGGGCTCGTCCGTCTTCTACACGACGTCCAAGGCCGCGCCCGCCGGCGCCACGGCGGAGCAGGCCGCCGTCCCGGCAGCCACTGCCTGACCGACATCCGGCGCTCGCCCGGCCGACGGGGCGCGGTGACCCCGCCGGCCAGTGGCCTCCCTGTGCCCTATTGACCCTCTGTCAGGTGGTCGCGCACGTGGTGCCGTTGAGGGTGAACGCGGTCGGGGCGGCGTTCGTGGCGCCCTTGTCGGCGGTGAAGCCGACGGTGACCGACCCGCTCGCGGGAATGGTGGAGGTGTACGAGGCGTTGGCGACGCTCACCGTCGCACCGCTCTGGGTCGGCGTACCGCCCCACATGCTGGAGACCTTCTGCCCGCCCGCGAAGGCGAAGACCAGCTTCCAGCCACTGATCGCCGCGGTGCCCGTGTTGCGGATGGTGATCTCGCCCTGGAAACCGCCCGGCCATTCGTTGCTGACGCGGTAGCCGACGGAGCAGCTCGCCCCGGGCGTGCCGCCGCCGTCGGCGGTGGTGACACTCACCGTGGCCGAGCGGGCCGAGCGGTTCCCGGCCGCGTCACGTGCGTAGACGGCGAAGGTGTACGCCGTGCCTGCGGTGAGCCCTGTCACGGTGGCGGTGTTGGTGGTGGCCGCGGCGACCGTGGTCTCACCGCTTCCGCCGACCCGCACCACGTCGTAGGCGGTGACGCCCACGTTGTCGGTGGCGGCGGTCCAGGTGAGGGTCACCGAGGTGGCCGCCACGGCGGCGGCACCCGGGGTGCCCGGCGCGGTCGGGGCCTGGGTGTCACCCGGGGTGCCGCCACCGTAGATCGTGGCCTCCTTCGAGGTCTGGGCGATGCCGTCGGCGCCGTTGAAGACGCGCTGACCCCAGGAGCTCAGCCGTGTCGGGTCGAAACCGATCGTGAGGTCCAGGATCGGGTCGGTGTTACCGCTCCAGGACCAGGCGAGGTAGCCGAGCTTGAGCTGCTGGGCCGCGGCCATCATGGTGTCCTCGTCCGGATCGCCGTACTGGTCGGCGGGGCCGCCGAACTCGCCGATGAGGATGGGGAGTTTCGCGGTGACGAACGCGTTCAGGTAGTCGGTGATCTCCGCCGCGGTGTCGAAGACGCTGTACATGTGGATCGAGAAGATCAGGTTGCCGGTGGTGTCGGCGTCGTGGACGGCCTGGGCATTGGCCCGCATGACGCCCTGCCAGTCCTGGCCCCAGTTGGGCGCGTCCACCATGATGGTGTGCTCGAACCCGGCGGCACGCAGCTTCTTGACGGCGGCGACCGTGGGAGCGGTCCAGCCGGCGGGGTCGGTGTTGCCCCAGGGCTCGTTGCCGATGTTGACGATGACGTAGTTCTCCTGGCCGGTGAGCACGCTCTTCAGGCCGATCCAGTAGTCGGCCGCGTGGTCGAGCGTGCCGGCCGCGGCGTCCTCGCCGTAACCGGTGGTGTCATGCACCTCCAGCACGCAGATCAGCCGGTTCGCCCTGCACTGGGCGATGACGGCGGCCACGTCCTCGGGGCTGTTCCTGCTCCAGCGGTGGCCGTCGGACAGGACGACGCGCACGGAGTTGGCGCCGAGCGCCTTGATGTCGGCCAGCGACTGCGTCTCGCCCGGGTACCAGGTGTGGGCGTGGTTGACGCCGCGCATGACGAAATCGTTGCCGTTGCCTTCGAGCAGGCGGCCGTCGTCGACATGGAGGCCGGTCGCGAGGGCACCCGCGGACGCGCCGGGCGGGTCACCGGGCATCTGGGCATGTGCGGCGGTCGGTACGAGCGCGCCGAGGACGACGAGCCCCAGAAAGGCGGCCAGCCCGGCGAGCAACGCGCTGATGTGGCTCTTTCGTGTCGTGCTTCTTGCTCTTCTCACTGCGACTCCAGGAAGTGAGCGCCAAGAAACTTGGATTACGGGAAAGTGGGAGCGCTCCCATGGAGTCACCTTGCCAGGAACACGTCAAGACTTGGCACAACCTCGGCTTCCTGACGGCTGTAACGGATGTGCCGTGATGGATGACAGGCCGGGGGTCCGTTTCCGCCGGGACCACCGGTGCGCGCCGCGTGACCACTCTCACGCCCCCCGAGGGCCGCCTTGTCACCACCCGGGTACGCGCACTACTGTCACGACGCCTTGGTGCTCGGGAAATCGGTGTGATGCCGGTGCGGCCCTCGCCACTGTGATCG
The DNA here is from genome assembly GCF_026341275.1 of Streptomyces ortus. Classification (NCBI taxonomy): domain Bacteria; kingdom Bacillati; phylum Actinomycetota; class Actinomycetes; order Kitasatosporales; family Streptomycetaceae; genus Streptomyces; species Streptomyces ortus. Next base: position 7,714,390 of record NZ_JAIFZO010000002.1, on the reverse strand, counting down.
GGAAGTCCGGCTCCGGCCCTCACGGGCAGCCACTGGGTCCTCGGACCCGGGAAGGCGGAGCACGGGCGGTGTTACCCGTAAGCCAGGAGACCGGCCAAGGCACGTCAACCATCCACGAGGTGCTGGAGAGGGTCTGCTGAGCCATGCACATAGCCGAGGGTTTCCTTCCTCCGGCGCACGCGGTCGCCTGGGGCGTCGCGTCGGCGCCGTTCGTCGTCCACGGAGTCCGGTCGCTCACCCGTGAGGTCAGAGAACATCCCGAGAGCACGCTCCTCATCGGCGCGTCGGGGGCCTTCACCTTCGTTCTCTCCGCACTGAAACTGCCGTCGGTGACCGGGAGTTGTTCGCATCCGACCGGCACCGGTCTGGGCGCCATCCTGTTCCGGCCGCCGGTCATGGCGGTCCTGGGCACCATCACCCTGCTCTTCCAGGCCCTGCTGCTCGCGCACGGCGGGCTCACCACACTGGGCGCCAACGTCTTCTCGATGGCGATCGCCGGACCGTGGGCGGGCTACGCGGTGTACCGGCTGCTCCGGCGGTTCGACGTGCCGCTCATGGTCGCGGTGTTCTGCGCCGCGTTCGTCGCCGACCTGTCCACCTACTGCGTCACCAGCGTGCAGCTGGCGCTCGCGTTCCCCGACCCGAGCAGCGGATTCCTGGGCGCGCTCGGCAAGTTCGGCTCGATCTTCGCCGTCACGCAGATCCCGCTCGCGGTGAGCGAGGGACTGCTCACGGTGCTCGTGATGCGGCTGCTGGTGCAGTCGAGCAAGGGCGAACTGACCCGGCTCGGCGTGTTCCTGACCGGCAGGCGGTCCGGGGGCGGGAAGTCCGGGGCCGCCGAAATCGGCGGGACGACCGACACCGGGGACCCGACCGATGCCGACGACACGACCGACACGACCGGGACGGTCAGGACGACCGACACGACCGGGACGGTGACCCGATGAGCCGCGGCGCGAAGATCAACACCCTGCTGCTGCTCCTCGTGGCCGCGCTCGCCGTACTGCCGCTGGTCTTCGGCATGGGCGACCACAAGGAGGAGCCGTTCACGGGCGCCGACGCGGAGGCGGAGACCGCGATCACCGAGATCGAGCCGGACTACGAGCCGTGGTTCTCACCCCTGTACGAGCCGCCGTCCGGTGAGATCGAGTCGGCGCTGTTCGCCCTCCAGGCCGCCCTCGGCGCGGGCGTCCTCGCCTACTACTTCGGCCTGCGCCGGGGCAGGCGCCAGGGTGAACTGCGCGTCCTGGCACAGCGCGAGGACGGCCGGGACCCGACGGCCGGGGCACCCGGCGGTGCCGAGGAGTCCGCGGCCCGGCCGAACCGTCCGGCCGAACGGACCTGAGCGTTCGTGCTGCCGATCGACGCGGCGGCGCACAGCAGTCGCTGGCGCCGCCGCCACCCCGTGGACAAGGCCGTGCTCGGTCTCGGCCTGACCGTCCTGGCGATCTCCCTGCCGCCCTGGCCGGGCGCCGCCCTGGTCCTGGTGACCGCCCTCACCGTGCTGCTGGGTCCGGCGGCGGTACCCGCCCGGCGGCTCTGGCGCGCCTACCGCGTACCGCTGGGCTTCTGCGTGACCGGTGCGCTGCCGCTGCTGCTCCAGGTGGGCGGCCCGGACGGGTTCGTGACCCTGGCGCAGGGTGGTCCGGTACGCGCCGGGGAACTCCTGCTGCGTACCTCGGCGGCCTCCCTCGGCGTGCTCCTGTTCGCGTTCACCACTCCCCTGTCCGACCTGCTGCCACGACTGGTGAACGCCGGGGTGCCCGCGCCGGTCGTCGACGTGGCCCTGGTGACGTACCGGATGAGCTTCCTGCTCCTCGACTCCGTACGCCGGATCAGGGAGGCGCAGGCCGCCCGGCTCGGGCACACCACGCGGGCCGCCGCCTGGCGTTCGCTGGCCGGGCTCGCCGCCACCGCGTTCGTCCGGGCCTTCGACCGGGCGACCCGGCTGCAGGCCGGACTCGCCGGACGCGGTTACGACGGCACCCTGCGCGTCCTGGTGCCGGAGGCCCGGATCTCCGCGCGCTTCACCCTGGCCGGCGTCGCCCTGCTCGCGGCGGTGGTCGCACTCACCTTCGTACTGGAAAGGCCGCTGCGATGAGCGAGCCCGTGCTGGTCGCCCTGCGGGGCGCGTCCTACGCGTACGAGGACGGCCCGACCGTGCTCGGCGGCCTCGACTTCGAGGTGCGCGCGGGACGTGCGCTCGCCCTGCTCGGCCGCAACGGCAGCGGCAAGACGACACTGATGCGGCTGCTCAGCGGCGGACTGCGCCCGCTCACCGGGCAGTTGACCGTGCGGGACCGGCCGGTCCGGTACGACCGCAAGGGCCTGACCCTGCTGCGCACGACCGTGCAACTGGTGGTACAGGACCCGGACGACCAGTTGTTCGCCGCGTCCGTCTTCCAGGACGTGTCGTTCGGGCCGCTGAACCTCGGCCTGCCGGACACCGAGGTACGGGCCCGGGTGGACGAGGCACTCGCCGCGCTGGACATCACGGCCCTGGCCGAACGCCCCACCCACCTCCTCTCCTACGGGCAGCGCAAACGGACCGCGATCGCGGGCGCCGTGGCGATGCGGCCACGGGTGCTGATCCTCGACGAACCGACCGCGGGGCTGGACCCGGACGGCCAGGAGCGGCTGCTCGCGACCCTGGAGGGGCTGCGCGCGAGCGGTACCACCGTGGTGATGGCGACGCACGACGTGGACCTCGCCCTGCGCTGGGCCGACGACGTGGCACTCCTCACCCCGTCCGGCGCCGTCACCGGGCCGGCCGGGGCGACCCTGGCCCGTACGGACCTCCTGGCACAGGCGGGACTGCGGTTGCCCTGGGGGGTCGCGGTGGCCGAACTGCTGCGCGCGCAGGGCCTGTTGACGTCTCCGTCGACCGGCCCGCGCACCGCCGAGGAACTGGCCGCGATGACGTCGCACAACTCCGCTCCCCCGGTGCCGGCCGAAGGCCGACGGTGACCGCCGTCAGTCGGCGGGTGTCACCCTGGTCACCTTGCCGCGGGCGTCGGCCAGCAGATAGCCGCTCCTCTTGTACTCGTCGGTGAGGTAGACCAGCATCTCGGCGCCCCGGTCGAACACGTCGTTCGGTGACCTGACCACGAGGTAGCGGGAGGTGGCGTCGTCGACGTTCAGTTCCTTCTCCGCCTCGGCGAGCAGGGCGGGGAGCCTGTCCCAGTCGAAGCCGTCCATGGTCATCGGCTGGTCCCCACCCGCCAAATGCGCCTTGACCGGGCTCTCCTGGACGCCCCGGCCCACGTAGTAGGTGTACTGCTCGTAACCGGTCCGGCTGCCCTCGACCATGACCTGCGCGGAGACGTAGTCGGGGTAGACCGTCAGGGTGCCGTACCGGTCGCGGCCCGTCTCCTTCTCCAGGGCCTTCAACGCGGAGCGGATGCCGTCCGGCGTCAGCAGGTCGGTGGGGGTCTTCGAGGCCGTCCGCCGAGGCGAAGGGCTCTTGTCGGCCGCTTCCGTCGCGGAGGTGTCGGCCGACGGATTCGCCGTCGTTCCGTTCGTGGAACCACCCGACGCCGAAGCTCCCGAGCCCTCTCCGTCGGGCAGCAGTGTCCACGCCAGCACACCCACCAGCACCGTGCCGACGGCGGACAGGGCGACCGTCGTCCGGCGTCCCCGCCGCCTCGCTGGTCGTACGGGTGCCGGAGCGGGCGGCCCGGGCACGGCGTCCTGCGGGGGTGTGATCCGGTAGGAGGTGGGTTCCGCACGGTCCTCGGGTACGGCATCGTTCTCGGGTTCGACACGGTCCTCGGGTACGACGCGGTCCTCGGGTACGGCACCGGCCGCGCCGTCGCTCGTGGCCGCGCGCATCCCTTCGCCCGCACCCACGCCCGTGCCCGCTCCCGTCCCCTCGGCTACGGCTGTCAGCATGCGGTCGAGCGTTTCGGTGTCCGGGCGGGCCTCCGGGTCCCGTACCAGTACCCGCATCAGCGCGTCCGCCAGCGGGCCTGCCCGCCTCGGCGGCGGCACGTCCTCGTACAGGACGGCCGCCAGGGTGGCCAGCGTCGTGGCCCGGCGCAGCGGATGGTGGCCCTCGACGGCCGCGTACAGCATCATCGCCAGCGACCACAGGTCCGACGCCGGGCCGCCGTCGTTGCCCGCGATGCGCTCGGGTGCCATGTAGTCGGGCGTGCCGATGATCGAACCGGTGGCGGTGAGGGCCGTCGACTCCCGGATCGCCGCGATCCCGAAGTCCGTGAGCACGGGGCGGCCGTCCGGGCGCAGCAGGACGTTGGCGGGCTTGACGTCGCGGTGCTGGATGCCGGCGTCGTGCGCGGCCCGCAGCGCGGCCAGTACCTCCCGCCCGAGCCGTGCCGTCTCCACGGGGTCCGTCGGGCCCCGCTCCAGCCGGTCGGCGAGCGAACCGCCGCCGACCAGCTCCATCACGATCCACGGGTACGTTCCCTCACCGCCGTCGACGATGTGATGGATCGTCACGACGTTCGGATGGTCGATCCTCGCGAGTGCCCTGGCCTCGCGCAGCACCCGTTCCCGCAGCAGGCGCGCGGCCTCCGGGTCGTACTCGGCGAGGTCCATGTCCGGGGGCCGGACCTCCTTGACGGCCACGTTCCGGTGCAGGGCGAGGTCAGTGGCCCGCCAGACCGTGCCCATCCCGCCGCCACCGAGCCGTGCCTCCAGCCGGAACCGCCCGTCGATGACCCGTCTGCCGGAGTCCCCGTTGCTCATGCGCGGAGCTTAGAGGACGGGTACGACAGGCCGTCCGCCCAAGGGCCGCACCCACACGCTCACACCGGACTCACAGGGTGCCCACGGCCGTCGGCCTGCCGAGGTAGGTGAGCGGACCGGGGTCGGGGACGGGGATCTCGTGGAAGCCGAGGCGGTCGTAGAACGCCCGCGCGGCCACATTGGCGGTGACCATGCCGAGGTGGACCGCCGGGACCCCGCGGTCGTGCAGGGCGGCGAGGAAGGTTCTCATCAGTCCCCGTCCGAAGCCGCGCCGCTGCCAGTCCGGCAGGAGGTCTATGTGCAGATGGGCCGGATGGGCGGCCAGGTCGGGCAGGATCATGCGCTCGGGCGTGTGCAGGAGAACGATCATCTCCTCGCTGGGTGTCCGGGGTTCCGCGCTCGGCTCGGGGTAGCGTCCGGCGACCCGGGGGAGCCAGGCCGTACGGAAGTTCTTGACGAACTGTTCCGTGTCGGCCGTGCCGAGGACGTAGCCGACCGGGGACCCCGAGCCGTCGTCGAGGACGAAGGCGAGTTCCGGCTCCAGGTGGCAGTAGGGCGCGGCGAAGATGGACGGCAGCAACTCCTCGTCGGGATAACGCGCTCGCGAATCCCCTCCGTCGAGGGCGGTTCTCACACAGATGTCGGCGACGGCGGCACGGTCGGCGGGTCGGTACGGGCGGATGCTCGGCTGAGGGCGCATGCCGAGCATCCTGGCCGCCACGGGAGCGCTCCCACAAGGGACCGGCCTCCTTCCGCGCGGGCCACGGCTTCCCGCCGGACCTCACGCCCCGGCGACCGCCGCGATGTCCCGGGCGGCGATGTAGCCGAAGGTCATCGCCGGGCCGATCGTCGAGCCCGCGCCCGCGTAGCTGTGTCCCATGACCGCCGCGCTGGCGTTTCCGGCGGCGTACAGGCCGGGGATGACGGAGCCGTCCGGGCGCAGTACGCGCGCCCGGGCGTCCGTGCGCAGGCCGCCCTTGGTACCCAGGTCGCCCGGGACGATCCTGAACGCGTAGTAGGGGGCGAGCCACAGCGGTGCCAGGCAGGAGTTCGGGAGGATCGCGGGGTCGGTGTAGTAGTGGTCGTAGACACTGTCGCCGCGGTGGAAGTCGGTGTCGGTGCCGCTCCGGGCCATGCTGTTGAAGCGGTTGACTGTGGCCCGCAGGGCAGCGGCCGGCACACCGATCCCCTGCGCGAGGGCGTCGAGCGTCCAGGCCTTGTGGGCGGCGCCGGACTCGTACCACGCGTCGGGGAGGACGAAGGTCGGGGCGACGTCCCTGAAGAGGTAGCGGTTGCGGTAGTTCTGGTCGACGATCAGCCAGGCCGGGATGTGCGGCGCGGTGGCGTTCTTGTCGTACATGGTGTGCACGACATCGCTGTAGGGGGCCGCCTCGTTGACGAAGCGCGCTCCGGCGGCGTTGACGAGGAGGCCGCCGGGCAGGGTGCGTTCGGCGAGGCAGAAGTACGGCTGGCCGGGCAGCGGGATGGCCGGGCCCCACCAGGCGTCGTCCATCAGGTCGAGTGCGGCGCCGGCCTGCCGTCCCGCCCGGATGCCGTCACCCGTGTTCTCCTTCGCGCCGACCGTCCACTCGGTGCCGATGGGCTGTCGCTGGTACTGGGCCCGCATGGCCGCGTTGTGCTCGAAGCCGCCCGAGCCGACGATCACTCCGTGGCGCGCCCTGACCAGGCCGGGCGCGCCGTTCCTGGTCACCACGGCTCCGGCGGTGGTGCCGTTCTCCGTGTACAGCTCGGTGAGCGGGGTGTTCAGCCACACCGGCACCTGGGCCGCGAGCAGTCCGGCGCGCAGCCCGGCCGCCAGTGACTGGCCCATGGTGAGGGGTTTCTGGCCGAGGAGCGCCGCCCTGGTACCGCGGGCCAGGCACTCGGTGGCGACGGCGGCTCCCTTCACACTGACCGCCGAAAGGGCGAGCCACTTGTAGTCGGTGCTGAAGACGACCATGCCGCTGGGCACCGGCAGGTACGGAGGGTTCAGCCGGGCCAGTTCCGCGCCGAGGACGGTGCCGTCGAGCTGGGCGGGTTCGATGGAACGGCCGCCGGGCAGACCGCCGGGCAGTTCCGGGTAGTAGTCGCTGTAGCCCTCCATGAAGCGGAACCGCAGAGGGCTGTTGGCCATGACGAAGGAGATCATGGCCGGTCCCTGTCCGAGGAAGGCCTGTCTGCGGTCCGCGGGGACCTCGGGGCCGACCACGGCCGCCAGATAACCCGCCGCCTTCGCCGGGGTGTCGGGGACACCCGCGGCCAGGATCACCGGGTTGTTCGGAATCCAGATCCCGGCGCCCGAGCGGGCCGCCGAACCGCCGAAAGTACCCGCCTTCTCCACGACGACGCAGGTCAAGCCCTGCTTCGCGGCCGTCAGCGCGGCGGTCATCCCCGCCGCGCCCGACCCGATCACGACGACGTCGTACGTGCCGAGGAGCGGCAGGTCGGCCGCGCGGGCCGTACCGGGGAGCCCGGCGGCGAGCGCGAGCCCTGTTCCGGTCGCCGCGCCCAACACGCGGCGCCTCGACGGGGCGGAGGAAGAGGAGGGGCCAGGGTGGTCCGTACGTCTTGCGGGGTCCGCGCTTGTGGCCATGGCAGGGCGCTCCAACCGGACGGCGAAGGAAGACGAGAGGAGACGGCGGAGTCAGGAATGTGGCGCGGGGGTCTTGGGAAGTCAAGGGCCACGCCGGGGCCGGCCGCCACACCCCGCGAGCGGACCTTGCACAGGAAATCGTCACCTGTCAGGATGGTGACGTGAATGTGGATCACGCCTTCGTGTGCGGAAACCCGGCCCTGGACTTCGCCACGACACTCCGCGCCCGCCGCACCCTGCGCTTCGAGATGTTCACGTCACCGGAGCGGCTGGACGCGTGGTACCTGGAAGCGGGAATCGTCGACACCGTCTTCCCCGCCACGGAATCCGACCTCGCGCGTGCGGTCGCCGTACGTGAGGCCGTCTACGCACTGGTCACCGCCCGGCGCCTCGGAGAGCCCTTCGACGGCGAGGCGCTCGCCACGGTGAACGGCGCGGCCCGCAGGCCTCCGGCGACACCGCAGCTCACCGCGGCGGGGCGGCGGACGGACGCGACCCAGGAGGAAGCGCTGTCCACGGTGGCCCGGCATGCCGTCGAGGTGCTCAGCGGTCCCGACGTACCGCTGCTCAAGGAGTGCGGCAATCCCGAGTGCACCCGCGTCTACATCGACCGGTCCCGCGGGATGCGCCGGCAGTGGTGCGGCATGGAGTCCTGCGGGAACAAGCTCAAGGCTGCGGCGTACCGCGCCCGCAAGAAGGAGGCGCGGGCACCTGCCGCACCTGCCGCGCAGGCCGGCGCCCACACCCGCTGACACCTTTACCCGCACTCACGGACGCGCGGGCCGTTGAACGGCGAACGTCAGATACACGTCCGTACGAGCCACTCGTCGTCGTTGTACGCGTTCCGCGCGGGGTCCGGGGCCATGGCCGGCCTCTCCTCGACGGTGTCCGCGAGACGGACCCTCTCCGGCAGCGCACCGAAGCGCGCACTGCGTGCCGCCTCGGCGACATCCGGAACCCGAACCTTCTCACCCTGCGCCATCCCGGCCTCCCGCACCTCAGAGCCATCGGACGCCGCCCATACGACGTCACCCGCCTGACTGGTGACGATCCTCTCAGTGGGGTCGTCACCAGTCAAGGGGGTGACGGATCCGCCACCCCCGGTCCGTGCGGCGTAGCGGCCCTGCGCGAGCCGCTGAGAGGAGCCGGGTCCACCGCTCAGCCCCGCGGCCGGCGCTGCCCCAGTGACGCACCGATGCGGCCGGCGATCTTGCTCCGGTCCATGGCCGCGCTGTCGGGTTCGCCCTCCAACCAGACGCGAAGACGGGTGACCGCCAGCAGTCCGAACCGCTCGGCGTCCGCCTCCTCGCGCCGGTCGAACTCGGTGCGGGCGGCCACTTTGCGTACCGGTTCCCGCAGTTCGGGGAGTTCGGCGCCGGTCGTGGCCATGCGGGCCGCCACCGCCTTGCCCACGACGTGGTTGCCACAGTCCCCCCTGAGCATGTGCCACACCTCATGGAAGAAGATCGCCAACTGATGCATCGGCGTCGCCCGCTTGTCCACCACGATCAGGTCGTAGGCGGGCAGGTCGAGCCACAGTCCGCTGGCGGTCTGGTGAGGGAACTCCTCCTTCACGAGCCGGACCTCACGGCCTCTCAGCTCGCTCACGGTCGTGACCAGCGCGGCGAACAGGGTGTCGGGCTCCGTGGGTACGGGCAGTGTCAGCCCGTCGACCAGCTGACCGATCAGTTTCCGCATCTCTCTGGCTTTGCCTGTGCGCACCGCTCTCCCCGCGAACCTCAGCACGGGCACCGTCGCACGGCGTCCGCCGAATCCCACCCTGCCTGCCGTACACCCGGTCGAAGGCGTTCGGCGGTCGTGCGGAGGACGGGCCCGGGGCGACGCCCTCGGTCCTGACCACCGGCACGGGCTCCAGCGCGCCCAACTCGGTAGGCAAATATGTCAAACCAGAGCCGCGTCGGCCACACCGAGCCGGAAGAAGTACGCGGAAGGCGGCGATCTGAAATACCGAACAAACCCGACATGCGCTGGTCTGGTCCTGGCGCATCCGTTGCGCTCCCAGCGCTCTCCCTCGGTCGGCGGAACGCCGACCATCCACGGCGCATGCCGGGCCGCACGCGACGGCCGCTCTGCTGGGCCGGCATCGTCCCTGCTTGTGGGGGATGTACTTCGGCCGGGTGTGAGGTGTCGCAAGCGCCGCTCGTCCCCCGCCGCGGTGAAGGAGGCGCTTTTCCGCTCTCCGGGGAGGGCTTGATCCAGTCACTCGTCGCGGTGTGTGCCGCAGCTCACGCGGTGCACTGCCCTGGGCACGGAACAAGCGGGAGCGGTCGGCCGTTCTTCTGTACGTGGCTGCGGAGGGGACAGTGTCCCCGGGCCTCACCCAAGCCCATGGGGAAGATCGTTCGGCTGAAGCCCCATGGAGCCATTCGCCGAGAGGCGACCGCCCTCCGCAGACACCGCACACGGCCCCGGCTGGTCTCCCCCGTCCAGCCGGGGCTTCTTGCTGCTCGCCTCACGACCCCCGCCGCAGGCCGGGAGACCGCGTGCCGGGATACCGCATCCCGGAATGCCGTGCCCCGCACGCACGGAGGGCGGTCGGAACTGCCCGCGCAGTTCCGACCGCCCTCCGTGCGGCATGTGCGACCGTGCCGCTGCCTGCCGCTGCCTGTCGCTACCTCGACCTGCTGCTGATACGGCGCAGGAGCACGAAGCCGGCGATCACCAGCAGTCCTCCGGCCGCCGCGGGCCACAGGCTCGTACCCGTTTCCGCGAGTCCGCCCGTCACCGCCTGGGGTGCGGCCACGCCGCCCGCGTCCGAGGGTTCGGGGCCGGGCACGGCGGCGCCGGTGTCCGCGTCGCCCGTGGAAGCGCCCGCGTCCCGCTGGGTCGCCGACGGCGATGTGGCCGCCTTGGGCTCGGCGTTGCCCTTGCCCTGGTCGTTCTTGCCCTCGTCGTTCTTGCCCTTGTCGGCGCCGCCCGCGGCCTCGGTCGCCTCGGTGTTGCCGGCCGAGGGCTTCGCGGTGTTCTCGCCGCCGTTGTCCGCGGGAGTCTCGCCCTGACCGTTGTCACCGGGCTCGTCGTCGCCCGGCTGCTCGTTGCCCTCGGTCGGGTCCGGGGCCGGAGTGGTCGCCGGCGGGTCGGTCGGCTCCTCGCCGCCACCGCCACCGCCGTTACCGCCGCCTCCGTTGCCGCCCCCGCCGTTACCGCCGCCGCCATTGCCGCCGCCGTTGCCGCCGTCATCGGCGCCGTCGCACTTACGGCCGTCGTTGATGCAGTCCACCATCTCCTTCATCAGTGCCTCGTCGAAGACGTTGATGAAGTCGCCGTGGTCGGTGACCGGCTTGTGCAGCTGCTCGGGGAAGGAGTCGACCGCGAAGAACGGCTTCGACTTCCCGCCGTCGGCCACGCTGGGCGCGTCGACGTCGTAGACGATGCGCTGCACCAGCTGCGGGATGGCCTTGAAGTCGTTCGCACAGCTGCCGTCCGCGGTGGCGAACGCCACGTGGGTGCGGTGGTTGGCACTGTCGATGTTCCGGCCGTCCCAGCAGCTCTGGAACCTGAAGGTGCGGACCACGTCACTGCCCTGGGGGCAGAGGGGGTACTTGTCCTTCAACTGCCGGTCCTCGAAGCCGGTGCAGCTCCACGACGCGTTGGCGTTGGTGGGGCCGTTGACGAACGCCTTGGCGTCGCCGGTGATGATGCGCAGCAGCTTCGGCATGGCCGTGACGTCACCGCGCGGGCTGCCCTCGAACGACATCGTGGCCGCCTTGGGCCGGATGATCTGGCCGGCGTTGCCCTCGATGCCACCGCCCGGAGAGCCGGCGTCCTTCTCGTCGTCGCCGTTCTGCAGCCGCAGCACGGGCCAGAAGTACGAGGACTTGTCGCCCTGGTTCTCGCAGGAGGTCTGGGCGTTCGCCAGGTCCTCGTCGCTCGCGAAGGCGTCGTTGGACTGGTTGCCGACGTAGTCGTGGAAGTGGTGGGCGCCGTTGCTGACACCGGGGGCCACGATCACGTTGTCGGAGTTGAACAGGCCGTTCTCGTTCACACCGCACTTGGTGACGAAGGAGCCCTTGGAGGCGTTGCCCTGGGCGGCCGGCTTCGACACGTTCGGCTTGACGGTGGAGATGTCCACGAAGTCGGCTGCCACGGGGCCGTTGCCGGCCTGACCGCCGTTGCCGGGAGGCTGCTCGCCCTGCCCCTGGTCGCCACCCTGCTCCTGGCCCTGGCCTTGCTCCTGGCCGTCGCCCTGATCCTGACCCTGGTCCTGGCCGTCCTGGCCGGCGCCGTCCTCGGCACTGCCGTCCTGGGCGTCACCGTTCCCTTCGCCGTCCTGACCGTTCTCCGGCGCGTCCTGGTTGCCGGAGGCGCGGAGTATGCAGGGTGCGAAGGCGTCCAGCCCCTCGGGGCGGTCGCCCACGGCGTCGATGGCCGCCACGATGCGCTCGATGGTCGCCACTCGCTTGTCCTTGAGCGGGTTCATGATCGAGTTCTGGGCGAAGGCGGCGTCCTGCTTGATGGCGTCCGCCGAGCTCTGCAGCCGCTGATACGCCTCGGCGATCTGCTTGTCCAGGAGGGCGAGTTGCTTGTCGACCTCCGTCTTGGACCCGTCCGGCACCGCGGCCAGCTCACTGCCCACATCCGGGCAGTCGATCGTGGCGGCACCCGAGGCAAGGACCTGGTCGGTCTGGCCCGAGGTGCTTTCGGAGGCAGTGGCGTAGACGTTCGCCGCTACCAGCCCACCTCCTCCCAGCATCAGCGCGACCGCCCCGATGGTCGCGCGTCGTGCGCCTGTTGGGCGTCTGCGCGTGTTGCGTCCCAAGGATCTACTCCTACGCTTCGTTGCCGACGGGCATGGCAATCCCCCGCCTCATACGGAGATGAAGCTCCGAGTGTTCAGACACATCTCGGATTCATAGAAACCTCTCACGAACCAGACGTTTGCGAGACCCGTGTCCGGGCAATCACGTTTTCCTGCGGTCTGGTTGGGGAAGACCACTCTGATGCGCTCCGTCGGGGCGCGACTGCTAGCGTTTCCGCCGGTTTGCGATGGTCAGGTCACCACTGGTGGCGGGTCATTCCGGCGACCACGGGGAGATACGCCGTCAGCTCGCGCGCCTTACGCCGCTGTTGGCACGCCGGGGCGTGCCACCCACACCGCCCGCCACCGCGAGGCTGACCGGGGCCGCGCAGTGCGGTCGGGGTCGCTGTCGCCCTGCCGTCCCGGCCGCATCACGGACCGGGATGCGGCTGGCCGCAGGCGCGGAGGCCATCACGGGCACCGTGGCCGTGGCCATGGGACGGACCGCCTCGCCCGCCCCCGGTACCAGTCGGCGCCGACGGCCATCGGGCGCCGCTCCCACCGGACGCCGCGCCACCGCCCTGCGCGTCCGGAATCTCGCCGGACCGGTCCGCACCACACGCGCCGACGAGGCAGTCGGCAGGGACGGGACGGCGTGTGACGCCCGTACGTCCTCGTCCCGTTTCCGCCAGAGGTCTGAGCCATCCGGACCCGATCTTCACCCCTCACACCCAGGGCGCCCCTCGCCTCCTGGCCCCCGGCAGTGTAGACATGAGCATATGGTCCGATTCTCGGGTCGATCCTGGGCTCGGTCGACCTCCCGCCTCAGCGGCCTGCGCGCGCGACGCAGGCGTGACCGCCCCGGCCGAGCACACGGGCGGCGGACCCAACAGGCGCTGGCCGGACGCAGCGTCGCCGGTCAGGTCTTCCTGCTCCAGGTGGCGATCGTGCTGCTGCTGGTCGTGGCCGCGGTCGGCGCCCTCGTCCTGCAGGTGCGCCACGACAGCACGACGGAGGCGCGGAACCGCTCCCTGGCCGTCGCCGAGACGTTCGCCAACGCTCCGGGCACCCGCGAGGCACTGAGCTCCCCCGATCCCACGGCCGTGCTCCAGCCGCGCGCCGAGGCGGCCCGTATGGGGTCCAAGGTCGACTTCGTCGTGGTGCTGAACACCGACGGCATCCGCTACACCCACCCCAAACCGGACCGGATCGGCAAGAAGTTCGTCGGAACCCTCGGCCCGGCACTGGCGGGCAAGTCCTTCACCGAGGAGATCACCGGCACCCTCGGGCCCCTCGTACAGGCCGTGGTGCCGGTCAAGGCCGACGACGGCACGGTCGTGGGTCTCGTCTCGGCGGGCATCACGACCGAGAACGTGGGAGGGGTCGGGGACCGCCAACTGCCCCTCCTGCTGACCGCCGCGGCGGCGGCCCTGGCACTGGCGCTGGGCGGCACGGCCCTGGTGAGCAGACGGCTGATGCGCCAGACCCACGGCCTGGGACCGTTCGAGATGACCCGGATGTACGAGCACCACGACGCGGTGCTGCACGCCGTCCGGGAGGGAGTGCTCATCGTCGGCGGCGAGGGCAGGCTGCTGCTCGCCAACGACGAGGCCCACCGGCTGCTGGATCTTCCGGAGGACGCCGAGGGACGCCACGTCCTCGAACTCGGCCTGGACGCGGACACCGCCGCCTTGCTGGCCTCGGGGCACGTCGTCACCGACGAGGTGCGCCTGGTCGGCGACCGGCTGCTGGCCATCAACCAGCGCCCCACCGACCTCAAGGGCGGCCCGGCGGGCAGTGTCGCCACGCTCCGCGACTCGACCGAACTGCGCGCGCTCTCCGGCAGGGCCGAGGTCGCCCGGGAACACCTCAAGCTCCTGTACGACGCCGGCGTGGGCATCGGTACGACCCTGGACGTGACCCGGACCGCCGAGGAACTGGCCGAGGTCGCCGTCCCGCGGTTCGCGGACTTCGCCACGGTGGACCTGTCCGAGGCCGTGCTCAGCGGTGGCGAACCGGACGCGGGCACCTCGCTGCGCCGTACGGCGTACAGCGGGATCCGCGAGGACGCTCCCCTGTACCGGGCGGGCGAGCGGATCGGGTTCATCGCCTCCACACCGCAGGCGCACAGCCTCGGCACCGGCGAGGCCGTGGTCGCGCCCGCGCTGAAGGAGGCGCACGGCTGGCTCGCCCAGGACCTGGAGCGCACCGCGCAGGTCGTGGAGTACGGGATCCACTCGCTGATCACGGTCCCCCTGCGGGCGGGGAACCTGGTGCTGGGGGTGGCGAACTTCTGGCGCTCCGAGAAGCCCGAGCCGTTCGACGAGGAGGAACTGGCCCTCGCCGAGGAGTTGGTCGCCCGGGCCGCGATCTCCATCGACAACGCGCGCCGCTACACCCGCGAGCACACCATGGCCGAGGCCCTGCAGCGCAGTCTGCTGCCGCGCAATCTGCCCGAACAGAGTGCCCTGGACATCTCCTACCGCTACCTTCCCGCCCAGGCGGGGGTGGGCGGCGACTGGTTCGACGTGCTGCCGCTGTCCGGCGCCCGGGTCGCGCTGGTCGTCGGCGACGTCGTGGGCCACGGCCTGCACGCGGCGGCCACCATGGGGCGGCTGCGCACGGCGGTCCACAACTTCTCCGCGCTCGACCTGCCGCCCGACGAACTGCTCGGTCTCCTCGACGAACTGGTCGGCCGGATCGACCAGGACGAGGCGACGGAGGACGGCAGCGCCGCGATCACCGGTGCCACCTGCCTGTACGCCGTCTACGACCCGACCACCCGGCAGTGCACCGTGGCCCGGGCCGGCCATCCGCCGCCCGCGGTGGTCCGCCCGGACGGCAGTGTCGACTTCCCCGACGTGCCCGCCGGGCCGCCGCTCGGTCTCGGCGGTCTCCCCTTCGAGACGGCCGAGCTGAAGCTGGAGGAGGGCAGCAGGCTCGTCCTCTACACGGACGGACTCGTCGAGGACCGGGAACGGGACATCGACGTCGGCCTCGAACTCCTGCGGACCGCCCTGACGGGGGCCGACCGCTCACCCGAGGACACCTGCCGGGCCGTCCTCGACGCCCTGCTCCCGGCGCACCCCGGCGACGACATCGCCCTGATCGTCGCGGGCACCCGCGCGCTGGGCGACGACCGCATCGCCGAATGGCGGGTGCCGTCCGACCCGGCGGCCGTCGGCGAGGTACGCGCCTCGGTCACCCGGCAGCTGACGGAGTGGGGGCTGGACGACCTGGTGTTCACGACGGAGCTGATCCTCAGCGAGCTGGTCACCAACGCGATCCGGTACGGCCACGGCCCCATCGAGGTCCGTATGCTCCTCGACCGCAGCCTGATCTGCGAGGTCTTCGACGGCAGCAACACCTCACCGCATCTGCGGTACGCGGCCTCGACGGACGAGGGCGGACGCGGTCTGTTCCTCGTGGCTCAGCTCACCGAGCGCTGGGGCACGCGGTACACGCCCGCGGGCAAGGTGATCTGGACGGAACAACCGCTCCCCTGAACCGCAGGCGCGGCGGAGGGCGTGCGGAGGCGGTGCGGAAACCGCAGTGCCACGCCCCGTCCGGTCCGCGCCTCGTTCAGTCCTCGCCCCTGACGATGTTCCCCTCGGGCTCCGCGGAAGTGCGGCGGGTGTCCCTGTCGGCTGTCGCCGGAAGGCAGAAACGCACGCCTCCCACCCGGCGGCGACGGGCCTGCGCCCAGCCGGTCTCGGGGCGACGGACGGTGTCCTGTGTGCTGCCGTACGCGGTCACGACCCCTCACATTCCTTCCGCACCCCTGTCCCGTGAAGGCCGGGTCTGCGTCATCTCGCTGCCATGTGTCGTCTACCGGTGCCGGGTCCCCCGCTGCGGCGCCCGGAAACCCCGCCGCGTCCGGGTCGCGCCGCCGTCACGCCCGCCGGTCCCCCGAACGGGTGGAACCGGGGTCAGCGGTCGGGGCGGGGGTCCCGCTCGGCGGCCGGTGCCTTCCGCGGCGACGGCGGCCCCGTATCGCGCTCGGCGTCGTGCTGCTCCAGCAGGGACAGCAGACCGGCGACGGACAGGCCGGCGTCGGCCGGGTGGCGCAGGATCGTCCCCGGCTCGATGCGGTATTCGTTCGTGCGCCCCTGCCGGGTGTGGGTGAGATAGCCGTCCTGCTCCAGATCGGAAATGATCTTCTGCACGGCACGCTCGGTCAGCCTGCAGCGGGCCGCGATGTCACGGATGCGCGTGTTCTGGTTCTCGGCGATCGCGGCCAGCACCCGGGCGTGATTGGTGAGGAACGTCCAGCCGGTATGCGTCTCAGGTACATCACCCATGGCCACAGCATACGACCTGCGATTCACGCAAACCAAAGGGTGAAAGAAATTTCATGTATCTCTTGACGTGTGAAAGTTTGGAGCCGAATCTGGAGGAGACAGTGACGGTGGATGCCCCGGGAGCGGCTGCCATGTCGAAACCAACGCTTTCCGCGCAGGCCGGGGGTTCTTGCGCAGTCTTCGGCGGAGGGCCGCCCGGTCTCGCGCGGGAGCCCGCCACCGCGGCCCTGAAGGTCGAGACGCATCGCACCGGTGAGCGGATCGCCGTCGTGGCGACCGGTGAGATCGACATGGACACCTGCCCGGCGCTGCGGCACACCCTGGGTGAAGCCCTCGCCGAGTCGGTACGCGGGGTCGACCTCGACCTGGCGGGAGTCGACTTCTGCGACTGCTCCGGACTCAACGTCCTGCTGCTCGTCCACCGACGCGCGTCGGCGGACGGCAAGACGGTCGCCGTACGCTCCGCGAGCCGCGCCGTCGAGCGACTGCTCACGCTCTCGGACACCTCGTCACTGTTCAGGCCCGCGAGCGACGACGACCGCGGCAGCCCTCGCGGGAACGAGGACCCGCACCACGGCACGAAGCACAGCACCACGGAGGAGAGATCGTTGTCCGGTGACGCCACGGAGGCCGTCGAACTGGTCGACACCACCGACACCACCGACACCACTGACACCGCCGACGCGGAGCAGAGTCTGCGCGTGGAGATCCTCCAGCTGCGGCGCGCCATGCAGACGCGGCCGGTCATCGATCTGGCCCGCGGGGTCCTGATGGCGTCTTTCGGGCTGGATCCCGACGACGCGTGGAGCGTACTCGTCGCGGTCTCGCAGAACGCCAACATCAAGCTGTTCCACCTCGCCGAGAGCACGGTGGCCGCCGTCACGGGCGAGCCGCTGCCCGAGGCCCTGCGCCAGCAACTGTCCGCGGCGGTCGCCGAAGTCACCGCGAGCCGCGCGGCGACGCAGCGATCGGAGCCGTGAACTCGGTGGCGACCGGGGCCTCGCACGGCCGGCGCGCCCTGTCCAGTTGAAAAGATGCCTTTCATCCTTACGAAGGGCACATCCGGACGGACCGCCCGAGTCGGGCTCCGCGTCCACTAACTTCCCTTCCCTGCGCAGGCGCCCGCACATCAGGCGCGTCAGGACGCATCAGCGCGCATCGGGGACAGAGGAGCGACGTGGCCGGAGTGAGCCTCCCGGAACATCCGTACAACCGCACGGAGGCGACCCGGCTGCTGTGCGCCGGCACGTACCAGGACGCCTCCTTCCGCCGACGGGTCATCGACGAACTGGTGGCGCATCAGGAGCGTCCCGTTGCCCCGCCGCTGGGCGTCGACGTGCTTCCCGTGCTGGCGCACGCCGTGCGCATCACCCGGCAGGAGTCCCGTACCGCGGGGCTGATGCTGGCTGCCTGGCTGGGCTTTCTGCTGTCGGACGTCGTGATGTTCTGGGACAGCGTCGCCGACCGCTGGGGCGAGGGGGCCGAGGTCGGCCTCGGCGATGTGTTCACCGCGTTCTACGCGGGCGACGACCGGCTGACCGCCGGACTGCCCATGCCGTGGTCGCAGTTCTACGCGTTCGTCGCCCTCGGCCTCTGGTTCGCTCAATCGGTGCGCGCGCAGGGCGCCGACGGCCGCCAGGCGGGCCTGCCCGCTCCGGTGGCGAAGGCCGCCGCCGGTCTCGGCCTCGCGGTGACCGTGGGCGCCACGCTGTTCGCCCTCTTCTACTGGTGCTGGTTCGTGGCCGGGGTGCTGGGCGGTGACGTACAGACGCCCTATCCGCTGCTCTTTCCGCTGCTCATCGCCCTGATCGCCTGGTGGCACGAGACCACTCAGCGCAGGGCCCTGTGCCGCTGGCTGTCACGCTGGACGTTCCCGACGACGGCGCAGCCGGACCTGCCCCCGGGCCCGTTGTACGAGGACCTCGTCACCAGCATCCGCCGCGAGCAGGCGGCCGCACTGACCCTGTACGAGCCGGACAGTCCCTTCGTCGGAATGGGCACGCCCCGCCGGGCCTGGTCCTTCGCGATGGAACTGCGCAAGCGCTCCGCCGCGCCGGACGAACCCACCGCCCCGGACACCGGCTCCCCTTCCCCCTCCCCCGACGGCGCCCTGATTCCGCACCAGAACCACGGTCCGCTCACCGCGGAGGGCGCGCTCACCATGATCGAGCCGCAGTTGGTGCGGCTGCGCGAGTCCGCCGCGCTCACCGGGAAGGACCGGCTGCGCGAGCTGGAGATCGACCGCTTCGTCTGTCTGCCGGGGGGTGTCGGCCGCGACGAGCAACTGCACCTCGGCGGCACCTCCGACGTACGGGCCGTACAGGCGGCCGGACAGCGCGCCGGTGACGGCCGGTCCGTCTACGACCCCGCGCAGGTCGCCGCCCACCTCGCGGAGGCCGTCGACGAGGGCGGCGAGGGACGGCGTGTCTTCCTGCGCGTACGCGTCGGCGCCTGGCACGAACAGGTCGTGGTGACCGTCCTGGTGCGTGTGCACACCCAGGGCGGCATGCTCGTGATGGAGGTCGTCCCGTACGTACTCGGCCCCGTCCGCAAGGACTTCAAGAGCGTGGACGCCCTCGTGGACCGGCTGCCCGAGACCTGGGCCGGCGGCGCGGTACGCGCACTCGGACACGGGCCCGCGACCGGGGTGAGCACCGCTCTCGGCGCCTTGAGGACCCTCGCCAGGGAGTTCGGCACCGGCTGGTCCGATCGGGAGGCGGACCCCGACGTACCGCGTGTCTCGCTGCGCCAGCTGGCCGGCACGACCCGTCTCTCCCCCTACCAGGAGATGGACGCCACCCGGTACATCAAGACGGTGCAGGAGCGCATCGTCAAGGGCATGCGCGAGGCGCTGCAGTCCCACGGTTACCGGACCGACCAGTTCGAACAGCACGTCTACCAGCTCAGTGGCGGAAGCGTCTTCGTCCAGGACATGTCCGGGGGCGCCGTCGCCACGGGCAGGCACGGCCACGCGACCGCGCACACCAACCCCCCGGCCGGGACGAACGGCACACCGCCGCGCACCGGCGCCTAGACACCGAAACCCGAAACCCGAAACCCGGACCCGGACACCCCGGACCCCGGCCCCGAGGAGCCAGCACATGAACGACACAGGACACCCCAACGGCGGCAACGACGGCGGGCCCGCGCAGGACAGCGGCTCCGGCAGTGTGCACATCGGCTCCATGAGCGGCGGTTCGATCGCCACTGGCAGCCACGGCCACGCGACATCCGTCAACCACACCGCGTCCGGGGCCGCCCCGCCGTACGAGGAGCTGCTGCGGGCCATCCGCGTCCTGCGCGAGGCCCTACCCGTCCAGGAGCGCAGCGCCGAGGACAGGTTCCTCGACGGCGAACTGGCGGACGCGGAGGGCGAGATCGTCCGCTCCGGGACAGCTCGCCCGGAGCGTCTCGCCCGGCTGCTGGTGGGCGTGCGGGGCTGGCTCGGATCGCAGACCGCGGCCGTGGGAGCCGTCGCCTCGGCCACCGCCGTCGTCCAGGGCATCGCCCAGCTCCTCGGATGACCGGCGCGACGGCGACAGGGGGGACCGGTCCATGAGGGTGTTCGACACCGAGCGGCAGGAGTGGGCCGGGTCCCGGCGCGAACGCCTCTTCCACCCCGACCAGTACCTCGACGTACGACGGCAGAAGGTCATCCGGCGCAAGACGGCGATCGTCCTGGCGGTGGCCGGTCTCACCTTCGGCGTCTGGGCCCTGGCCTGGAAGGACGAACCCGAGCCCTACCGCAGCTTCACCGCCGCCGGGTCGGACACCGCGAAGGACAGCTCGGACGGATCCGGGTCGGGGGACGGGTCCGGGGACACGTCGGAGGGCAGTGCGTCACCGGCGCAGCCCTCCGAATCCCTGCCCGCGGGCTATGAGTCCCAGGAGGACCCGGAGGGGTTCCGGGTGGCGCTCCCGACGGGCTGGGAGCGCGACAGCCGGTCCTCGCAGTACGGCATCGACGTGGTCGACTACCGCAGCCCGGAAGGCACCCGACGGCTCCAGGTGTTCCAGGTGATGGAGACCTCTCCGTACGAGTCCTTGCAGGTCGCGCAGGTGGAGGCGCGGAAGCTCGACGGGTACGAGGCCGTCTCCCTCACGGAGGTCCCCGGCGGTACGGGGCAGGACGCCGAGCACGAGTACCGCGCGGACGAGGTCGCGGGCGAGCAGGGTGGCGGGACCCGGCACGTGATCGACCACCGCTTCGAGGCCGCCGACGGCGAACGGTACGCGCTGGTCGCGTACGGCTCGGACGCCGACGGGCCGGAGGACGAGCGGGAACTCGTCGACACGGCGCTGCTCTGGTTCTGCCCGCCGGGCACGCAGTGCGAGACGCCCGGCGGCTGACGGCCCGCCACTCCTCGCCCCGGCGGGCCGGCGCGGGCCTCAGGAGGGCGCCGCGGTCGTGCCCCGCACTTCCAGGACGGGTGGGCCGAGGACGACCTGGCCGGGGCGGGCGGGGTCGGCGATCCGGTCGAGCAGGCACTGCGCTGCGCGGCGGCCGACGTCATGGCCCGCGCTGTCCACGGTGGTGAGCCAGAGGTGGCGCAGCCGGGCCAGGTAGGTGTTGTCGTAGCCGACGAGGGAGAGGTCCCGGGGCACCTGGAGGCCCAGTTCCTCGGCTGCCGACAGTGCGCCGACGCAGGCGATGTCGTTGAAGGCGAACACGGCGGTGGGCCGCCGTTCGGCGCTGAGCAGCCGGACCGTGGCCCGGTAGCCGCCCTCCTCGGTGAGATCGCCCTGTTCCACTACGGCCGTGTCGCCCAGCCCGTGCTCGCGCATGACGGCTTCGAAGCCGCCGCGGCGCAGTGCCCCGACCATGCCCTGCCCGGCGATGTGGGCGATGCGCCGGTGGCCGAGCCCGATGAGGTGCTCGGTGGCGAGGCGGGCGCCGTACTCGTCGTCATTGGCGACGATGTCCGCGCGGGGCAGTACCGGCTCGCGGGCTCCCGCGATCACGGTCGGCAGCCGCCCGGCCGCCGTACGCAGCATCTCCGGAGCGGGCAGGGTGCCGACCGCGACGAGTCCGTCGACCCGCAGGTCCGTGAACGTGCGGGTGAGGTCCTCGCCGAGCCGCCGGTTCAGATGGCCGTCGGCCAGCAGCATGTGCACACCGTGGGCGTCCAGCAGGGAGTTGAGGCCGTCCAGCAGTTCCACGAACCAGGGGTTGCGCATGTCGTTCAGGAGCACGCCCACCATGGGGGTGCCCCCGGACCGGGCGTGGTCGAGGGCCTGCGGGTGGGCGCGCCGCTCGCTGAGGCTGCGCGCGGCGGCGTTGGGCCGGTAGCCGAGTTCTTCGACGGCGGCCAGGACGGCCGTCCGCTTCTCGGGACGCACCCGGTCGGAGCCGCGCAGCACGAGCGAGACCAGGGACTTCGACACCCCGGCCCGTTCGGCGACATCGCGGATCGTCGGTGACCTCATGAATTGGACCGTTCCACAGCCGCCGACAGAAAGTCAAAGGGGCTGATGGGGGTTGACACCTGGGACGACGAACTTCAGTGTGATCGGACACGCTGGTGGACCGATCCAAACAGTGCACACACGATCCGAAGAGGAACAGTCATGGGAAGTACGCTCGGCGTCGCCGTCGTGGGGTTCGGCTGGATGGGGCGGGTGCACACCCAGGCGTACGCGCGCGTGCCGCACCACTTCCCCGGGCTGGCCGTACGGCCAGAACTGATCGCGGTCGCCGACGAGGTGCCCGGCCGGGCCGAGGAGGCCGCCGCACAGTACGGGTTCGCCACGGCGGTCCGGGACTGGCGTGAGGTCGCCGCCGACCCCCGGGTCGAGGCGGTGAGTGTCGCCGCTCCGAACTTCCTGCACCGCGAGATCGGCGTCGCCATGGCCGAGGCGGGCAAGCACCTCTGGATCGAGAAGCCGGTCGGCCTCACCGCGGACGACGCACGGGCCGTCGCGGACGCCGTCGCCGCGGCGGGCGTCCAGGGCACGGTCGGCTTCAACTACCGCAACGCGCCCGCCGTCGCGGCGGCCCGCGAACTGATCGCCGCCGGTGAGATCGGCACCGTCACCCATGTCCGCATCCGCCTCTTCAGCGATTACGCCGCCCATCCCAAGGGCGCCCTGACATGGCGGTACGAGCGGGAACGCGGCGGCAGCGGAGTGCTCGGCGACCTCGCGTCGCACGGCGTGGACCTGGCCCGCTTCCTGCTGGGCGAGATCGCGTCGCTGACCGCCGACACGGCCGTCTTCGTCCACGAACGGGCCCGGCCCACCGGCGCCACCGCCGGCCACACCCGGTCCACCGGCGGCGAGACGGGCCCGGTGGAGAACGAGGACTACGTGTCCTGTCTGCTGCGCTTCGCCTCGGGGGCCCGCGGTGTCCTGGAGGCCTGCCGGGTGTCGGTGGGCGAGCAGAACAACTACGGCTTCGAGATCCACGGCACCACGGGCGCCCTCTCCTGGGACTTCCGTCGTATGGGTGAACTGGGTGTCAGCCGCGGCACGTCGTTCCAGGACCAGCCGGTCAGCACGCTGTACGTCGGCCCCGGGCACGGCGAGTACGCCGCTTTCCAGCCCGGGTCGGCCAACAGCATGGGGTACGACGACCTGAAGGTCATCGAGGCGCACCACTTCCTGCGCTCCATCGCCGAGGGCACCCCGTACGGGGCCACGCTGGACGATGCCGTCCACAGCGCGACCGCCCTGGACGCCATGGCCCGTTCCGCCGAGCGGGGCACCTGGGTGAGTCCGGGGGACTGAGTCTGGCATAAGCCCGGGGTACGTGCCGACACGCCTCGGGGGCCGCCCGGATCATCAGTAGGATTGCCTGCTCATGGACACACGCCAGGTGCACGAGATGATCGCCGTCCCGCCGGGGCAGGTCACGCTGTCGGACCGGCGGACGCGGCGCAGTTGGTCGGTCGAGCTCGCGCCCTACCGGCTCGGGGCCTTCCCGGTCACGCGGGCGCTGTACGCGCGGGTCTCGGGCCTGTGGCCGAGCGGCGCCGACGGGGACCGGCTGCCCGTCGAGGGCGTCTCGTGGTGGGACGCGGTCCGGTTCTGCAACGCCCTGTCGGTACGGGAGGGACTCACCCCCGCCTACGCCATCCGGGCCGACGGCGAGGGCGCCGACGGGGGCGTCGACTGGGACAGGGCGGCGGACGGCTACCGGTTACCCACGGAGGCCGAGTGGGAGCACGGCTGCCGCGCGGGTACGCCTGGGCCGCGGTACGGGCCGCTCGACGAGATCGCCTGGTACCGCGACAACTCCGAGGAGCGAGTGCACGACGTGGGCGGCAAACGGCCCAACCAGTGGGGTCTGCACGACATGCTGGGCAACGTCTGGGACTGGTGCTGGGACGTCTACGACGCGGAGGTCTACGGCGGGTACCGGGTGTTGCGCGGGGGCGGGTGGTTCGACGAGCACTGGAGCTGCCGCGCGTCGGCCCGGCGCCGCAGCCACCCGAGCTACCAGGTCGACGACGTGGGCTTTCGGATCGCCCGGTCCGTCACGCACTGAGCCACCGGCGGACGGAGACGGTGTGCGGGGCGCGGGCCGGCAGGCCCGCGCCCCTGAAAAGCGACAGATCCCGCCGGTCCCCACCACGACTCACCCTTTCGGGGGGCCCGCTCGGCTGACAGACTCTGGTGGTGCGCGACTTCGACTTCCTCGTCATCGGATCCGGCCCGGGCGGCCAGAAGGCCGCCATCGCCGCGGCAAAGCTCGGCCGCCGGGTCGCCGTCGTAGACCGCCCCGACATGGTCGGAGGGGTCTCCATCCACACCGGAACCATCCCCTCGAAGACCCTGCGCGAGGCGGTCCTCTATCTCAGCGGTCTCACCCAACGGGACCTGTACGGCCAGAGTTACCGGCTGAAGGAGGACATCACCGTCGCCGACCTGACCGCGCGCACCCAGCACGTGGTCGGCCGCGAGGTCGATGTCATCCGCAGTCAGCTGTCCCGCAACCACGTCTCGCTGTTCGCCGGCACCGGCCGCTTCGTGGACGACCACACCGTCGCCCTGCGCGAAGTGACCGGCAACGAGAAGCTGCTGACGGCGGACCACATCGTCATCGCGACCGGAACCAGGCCGGCCAGGCCCGCGACCGTCGAGTTCGACGAGCTGACGGTCCTGGACTCCGACAACGTTCTCAACCTGGAGCAGGTGCCCCGTTCCATGGTCATCGTCGGGGCCGGCGTGATCGGCATGGAGTACGCCTCCATGTTCGCCGCCCTCGGCAGCAAGATCACCGTGGTCGAACAGCGCCCCGGGATGCTCGACTTCTGCGACGTCGAGGTGATCGAGTCGCTCAAGTACCACCTCAGGGACCTGGCCGTCACCTTCCGTTTCGGAGAGACGGTCGCCGCGGTCGAGCGCCACGCGCGGGGCACGCTCACCATCCTGGAGAGCGGCAAGAAGATCCCGGCGGACGCCGTGATGTACTCCGCGGGCCGGCAGGGCCTCACCGACGACCTCGGCCTCGACAAGGCGGGCCTGTCCGCCGACCGGCGCGGCCGGATCAAGGTGGACGAGCACTACCGCACCGAGGTGCCGCACATCTACGCCGTGGGTGACGTCATCGGCTTCCCGGCACTGGCGGCCACCTCGATGGAACAGGGGCGCACGGCCGCGTACCACGCCTGCGGTGAGCCGGTGAACCGGATGCACGACCTCCAGCCGATCGGCATCTACACGATCCCCGAGATCAGCTTCATCGGGAAGACCGAGGACCAGCTCACCGAGGAGCGCGTGCCGTTCGAGGTCGGCGTCTCCCGCTACCGCGAACTGGCCCGGGGTCAGATCATCGGCGACTCGCACGGCATGCTCAAGCTGCTCGTCTCCCCGGACGACCGGAAACTGCTCGGCGTGCACTGCTTCGGTACGGGTGCCACGGAGCTGATCCACATCGGGCAGTCGGTGATGGGCTGCGGTGGGACGGTCGACTATCTGGTCGACGCGGTCTTCAACTACCCGACGCTCGCGGAGTCCTACAAGGTCGCCGCGCTCGACGCCACGAACAAGATCCGGCAGATCGACCAGCTCAGGGGCTGACCGGATGCCGGACGCCTTCGCGGGCACCGGGTGCGGTGACGCGCCCGGTGCCCGCTGGCGGGGGTCGCCCGCACCCCTGAGGAGCCGCCTGAGGAGCCGCCCGAGAGGCGGGCCTGCGTCGTCGGCGACGGCCGGGGGCATAAGCTCACCGGGTGGCAAAGTACTTCGATGTTCATCCCGAGAATCCTCAGGCGCGCACCATCACCCAGGTCGCCGACTCCATTCGCGCGGGTGCGCTCGTCGTCTATCCCACGGACTCCTGCTTCGCGCTGGGGTGCCAGCTGGGCAGTCGTGACGGTATCGACCGGATCCGCTCCATCCGCCGGCTCGACGACCGTCACCACTTCACGCTGGTGTGCCAGAACTTCGCACAGCTCGGTCAGTTCGTGCAGGTCGACAACGACGTGTTCCGCGCCATCAAGGCGTCGACGCCCGGCAGTTACACCTTCATCCTCCCCGCGACCCGGGAGGTCCCGCGCAAGCTGCTGCACCCCAAGAAGAAGACCGTCGGGGTCCGCATCCCCGACCATGTGGTCGCCCAGGCACTGCTCGCCGAGCTCGGTGAGCCGCTGCTGTCCAGCACCCTCCTCCTGCCCGACGAGGAGGAGCCGATGACCCAGGGCTGGGAGATCAAGGAGCGGCTCGACCACTCCGTCGACGCGGTCATCGACTCCGGCGACTGCGGTACCGAGCCGACCACGGTCATCGACTTCTCCAGCGGCGAGGCGGAGATCGTCCGCAAGGGTGCCGGCGACGTCTCACGGTTCGAGTGACCCGCGGGCCTGCTGCGGCCCGGCGGCGCCGCGGGCCATGGTGCGGCGCCCGCCGAACCGTCGGTCGTCTACCGTCGGTTCCGTGATCATGACCAGCAGTGTGCGGCGGGGCGTCGCGTGACGCCGTGGGAGGCCGTGGCGGTGTTCGCGGCGGGCGTGGGTGCGGGCGGGGTCAACACCGTCGTCGGTTCCGGCACCCTGATCACCTTTCCCGTACTGCTCGCCACCGGCCTGCCACCTGTCACCGCGACCGTCTCGAACGCGCTCGGTCTGGTCCCGGGCGCCGTCAGCGGGGCGTTCGGCTACCGCAAGGAGCTGCGCGGTCAGCGGCGGCGCATCCTCAGGCTGAGCGTGGGTGCGCTGCTGGGCGGTTTCTCGGGGGCCGTACTGCTGCTGGCCCTGCCCGCGACGGCGTTCGAGAAAATCGTGCCGGTCGTGGTGGGTCTGGCGCTCGTCCTGGTCGCCTTCCAGCCGCTGATCACCAAACGGCTGCGCCGCCGCCGGGAAGTTCGTTCGCCGTCGGCCACCACCGACACACCCGGCACGCCCGGCGGCCCGGTCCGCCGGGACGGCGGACCGCTGCTGTTCGTCGGTCTGACCCTCGCGAGCGTCTACGGCGGCTACTTCGCGGCGGCGCAGGGGATCATCTACATGTCGTTGATGGGGGTGCTCCTGGACGAGACGATGCAACGCCTCACCGCCGTCAAGAACGTCCTCGTCGCCGTCGTCAACACCGTCGCCGCGACCTTCTTCCTCTTCGTGGCGGACTTCGACTGGACGGCCGTCGCGCTGATCGCGGTCGGCTCGGCGATCGGGGGGCAGCTCGGCGCCGCGGTGGGCCGCCGCTTCAGCCCGGTGGTCCTGCGCACCCTCATCGTGACGATCGGCACCGTGGCCCTCGTCCAACTGCTGCTCCGCTGAGAACCCGACCCGTCATAGCTGAGAAGCTGGTCCGTATTAGCTGAGAACCTGGCCCGCAGACCCGTCATACACGGGCCGGGCCGTCTGTCGCGCATGGCTCGGCGCCCGTGCCGCGGCGGCCCCGACCCGGGTCGCCTCAGTCGACCGCGTCGCGGCGGCCGGCCCGCAGGATCTCGTCCGAGAGCTCGGGCTCCACGTGGCGTACGGCGCGGGCGAGCATCAGCGCGCCGACCATTTCGCTGAGCAGGCGGACGGCTCTGTGGCGGGCCTCGGCCGGTGCGAGTTCGCGACCCTCCTCGCGCGCCTCGCGCAGGAACTCGGCGGCGAAGCCGCTGAGATACCCCTCGACACCTTCGGCGTACGCGCTCTGCACGGCTTCGCTGTGCCGTCCGGCGTCGGTGACCAGGGCGGCGGAGGGGCAGCCGCCGTCCGGGGCGTCACGGTGTGCGCTGGACAGGTACCCGGCCACGACCCGCTCCAGCGGGGTGGCGTCGTGGTCCGGACCGTCCTCCACCGTTTGGGCCAGGACGCCGAGCGAGGCGGCGAAGGAGGCCCCGCACACCTCCACGACCAGGTCGTTCTTCGAGGCGAAGTGGTTGTAGAAGCCGCCGTGGGTGAGTCCGGCCTCCTTCATCAGCTCGGCGATGCCGACCGCGTCGACGCCCTGCGAGCGGAACATGCGGCCCGCCGCGTCAAGGATGTTCTGCCGGTTGCGGGCCTTGTCCTCCTTGGTGATCCGCGGCATGGCCGTCCTCTCGCGTCGCTCTCGACTTGACCTTTTCAATGACAGCTCTCATCATAACAGGAGTTCCAATGACGCACATCATCAATAATCACCATCAACGCCCCAGGGAACGGGAGAGTCATGCGCGCCCTCGTCCACGACGAGCACGGAGAAGCCGGGCGGGTACTGCGCCTGGGCGAAAGGCCGCCCCCTGCCGCGCCCACGGCCGGGCAGGTGCGGGTGCGGGTGCTCTCCCGGCCCGTCCACCCCGGTGACCTCGCGGGAGTGGAGGGCTTTCCGGGCGCGTCACGCCAGCGGTTCGCCACGCCACGGATACCCGGCCTGGAGGGAATGGGAGTCGTCGAGAGCGTTGGTGGGGGCGTGCGGGATCTGCGGTCCGGCCAACGGGTCGCGTTCTTCCCGGTGCCGGGTGCGTGGAGCGAACTCCTCACGGCACCGGCCGAGCTGGTGGTGCCGGTGCCCGAAGGCGTCAGCGACGAGACCGCCGCCCTGATGCTGGTCAACCCGCTCACCCTGCTCATGCTGCTGCGGGCGGTCGAGGACGCCCTGCACGGCCGGACGGGTCCGGTGGTGCAGACGGCCGCCGGTTCGTCGGTGGGGAGACTGGTCGCCACCGCGGCGCTCAGGCACGACATACCGCTCGTCAACCTGGTACGCGGCCCGGCGGGGGCACAGACCTTGCGGCAGCGCTTTCCCGCACTGCCCACCATCTCGACCGCCGACACGGACTGGCGCATCCAGGTCCGGAACGCGACCGGCGGCCGGAGTGTCCGGGTCGTCCTGGACGCGGTGGGCGGATCCCTGACCGGTGAGCTGGCCGGGCTGCTCGACGACGGCGGCACGCTGATCACCTATGGACAGCTCGGTTCGGGCAGCACACCGCTGGAGTCGCTCGCGCTGACACCGCGGGCCCTGACCGTGCGGGGGGTGTCCGTCGGCCGGTGGCTGACCCGCACGCCCAAGGAACGGGCCGAGGACGTCGCCTTCGCCGCCCGGCTGGCCGCGACCTCCCCGGAACTCTTCGAGGTCGCTGCCCGCTACGACCTCGCCGACTTCGCGCAGGCCGTCGACCATGTCCGCCGCCCCGGCAAGACCGGAACCGTCCTGCTCACCAGCCCCGCGTCCTGAACCCCAAGAAGGGCACCGCCATGAAGATCGGAACCATCGGCTCCGGAACCGTCGCCCAGGCCATCGCCCGTCATGCCGTGGCCCACGGTCACCAGGTCGTACTGAGCAACAGCCGCGGCCCCGCCTCCCTGGCCGGGCTCGCCGACGAACTCGGACCGCTCGCGCACGCCGGCACCCCGGAGGAGGCCGCCGCGGCGGACCTCGTACTCCTCGCGGTCGGCTGGCCACGGATCCCGGACGCGACAGCCGGGCTGCCGCACTTCGGCGGACGCGTCGTCATCGACGCCACCAACCAGTTCGTCTCCCCGCCGCCCCACACGAAGATCGCCGACCTGGGCGACCTCACCGGCAGCGAACACGTCGCCTCACTGCTGCCCGGAGCCCGCGTCGTCAAGGCGTTCAACACCCTCTACGGCCAGTACATCGCCGCCGACCCGCGCCACCCGGAGGGCCGCCAGGTGCTGTTCCTCGCCGGTGACGACGCCGATGCCAAGACGACCGTGAAGGACCTCACCGCCGCCTTCGGGTTCGCCCCCGTAGACGTCGGCTCCCTGCGCGAGGGCGGACGCCTCATGCAACTCGGCGGCCCGCTCTCCGGCCTCCACGTCCTCAAACAGGACTGAACCACACCCTCGTCCACCCCTGAACCCTGATCCCGGCCCTCCCCCTCATCCACTCCTCGGTACAAGGAAGTCACTCATGACCACCCAGCCCCTGCTGCGACCCGTCCGACTCGGCGCGCTTGAGCTTCCCAACAGCGTCGTCATGGCCCCCATGACCCGCGCCCGCGCCCACAACGCCGAGCTGGCCCCCACCGACCTCCACGCGACCTACTACGCGCAGCGCGCCACAGCCGGGCTCATCGTCACCGAGGGCACCTGGGTCAGCCCCGACGCGATCGGCTTCATCGACGTCCCCGGCATCTACACCGACACACAGACCGCCGGCTGGGCGAAGGTCACCGAGGCCGTCCACGCGGCGGGCGGGCGGATCGTCTCCCAGCTCGGCCACGTCGGAGCGGTCTCCCATCCCGACCACCTCGACGGCCGCCTGCCCGCCGGTCCCTCGGCCGTCAACCCCGGCGAGAAGTCCTTCACCCCCGCCGGGCCGAAGGACACCCTCACCCCGCGCGCCTTCACCGCCGCCGAGATCGCCGACACCATCGCCGACTACCGCCATGCGGCCGAGAACGCCCGCCGCGCCGGTTTCGACGGCGTGGAACTCCACGCCCAGGTGTCGCACTTGATCCCGCAGTTCCTCAACCCCCGTCTCAACCGGCGCACCGACGCCTACGGAGGCACCGGCGAGAAGCGGGCCCGGTTCCTGCTCGACATCCTCGACGCCGTCGGTGACGTGTGGGGCGGCGACCGCGTCGGCGTGAAGATGTCCCCGGGCTGGACCAACGGAACCACCTTCACCGCGGACGAGGAGACACTCGCCGACCACGACCAGCTGCTCAAGAAGCTCAACGAGAACGACCTCGCCTATCTGCACCTCATGGGCGCCCCCGGCACCATCGAGGAGCGCGTCGCCCTCTTCTCCCGTTACCGCGCCCACTACCAGGGCAACATCGTCGCCAACCTCGGCTTCACCCGGGCCCTCGGCAACGAGATCCTCGGCCGCGGCGTCGTCGACGCGGTCTCCTTCGGCGCCCCCTTCATCGCCAACCCCGACCTGGTCGAGCGCTTCGCGCAGGACCACCCGCTGGCCGACGACGACCCGGACACCCACTACGCCGGTCACACCGAGGGCTACACCGACTACCCGGCCTACACCGCCGGCTGAGCAGGCGGGCTCCCCGGCACGCGCCGCCCGCTCCCGCGCGGCGGAGGGCTCACTTGCTGAAGGGTCCTTCCAGCGCCGCCCACTGCAACAGCATGATGGTCTTCGCGTCGGCGATCTCGCCCGTACGGATCATGCGCAGGGCTTCCTTGAAGGGCAGTTCGACGGTCTCGATGTCCTCGCCCTCCTCGTCCAGTCCGCCGCCCTCGTGGGTGCGGGTGGCCGGTCCGTAGGAGGCGGCGTAGAAGGTGACGCGCTCGGTGACCGAGCCCGGGCTCATATAGACGTCGAAGACCCGCTCGACCTCGCCGACCGTGTGCCCGGTCTCCTCGATGACCTCGCGCCGCACGGCGACCTCGGGGTGCTCGTCGTCATCGTCCAGCAGCCCGCCCGGCGTCTCGACGAGCATGCCGTCGGGATGGCCGTTGACATACACGGGGTAGCGGAACTGCCTGGTCAGCAGGACGGTTTCGCGTGCCGTGTCGTAGAGCAGGATCGTGGCGCCGTTGCCGCGGTCGTGCGTCTCGCGCTCCTGCGTGGACCAGGTGCCGTCGGCGAGCCGGAGGTCGAACGTCGTGGTGCGCTCCACGTACCAGTGGCAGGACAGCAGTTTCACGTCCCGCACCCTGACCCGGGGGTTCCCCGTCAGGTCCAGGCCGACCCGGTCGAGTCCGGTACGGCCCCTGGGGTCGGGGGTGTCGATGCCGGCGGTCATCGTGCGCCGCCCGGGGCACAGGTGCGGGCGGCGGCGGAGTCGGCGCTGATGAAAGTACGGGTGGAACACATGGTCATGCCCCGCTTCTACCATCCCGGTCCCGCCACTGTCAGGTCGTGCTCCTGCCGGAGTCCTACGAGTCATCAGGTCATCCGTCCCGGACCCTTGACTCTCTTCGCCGCAGTCGGGATTCTCGTCCCACGCGTTTGCAGGAGTCATGACAAGCAGCGTGCCGCCGACCGAAGACGTGGGTGATGTTCATGACCCGACCGCCTCTCCACCGGCGCCGACCTCTCACGGTCCTGTCGCTGCTGCTCGTCGTGATGGCCATGGCGCTCGGGCCCACGCCCAGCTCCGCCGCCGGGGCGAACTGGTGGGACCCGACGGCGCGGCCCGCGCCCGACTCGCGGATCGACGTCACCGGGGAGCCCTTCAAGGGCACGAACTCCCAGGGCGAGGTGCGCGGGTTCGTCGACGCGCACAACCACATCATGGCCAACGAGGCGTTCGGCGGTCGGCTCATCTGCGGCAAGCCGTTCTCGAAGGCGGGAGTCGCCGACGCCCTCAAGGACTGTCCCGAGCACTACCCCGACGGCTCGCTGGCGATCTTCGACTTCATCACCAACGGCGGTGACGGCAAGCACGATCCGGACGGCTGGCCCACGTTCCGGGACTGGCCCGCCCACGACTCGCTGACCCACCAGCAGAACTACTACGCCTGGGTCGAGCGGGCCTGGCGCGGCGGCCAGCGCGTCCTCGTCAACGACCTCGTCACCAACGGCGTGATCTGCTCGGTGTACCCCTTCAAGGACCGCAGTTGCGACGAGATGACCTCGATCCGGCTGCAGGCGAAGCTGACGTACGACATGCAGGACTACATCGACGCCATGTACGGCGGCCCCGGCCGGGGCTGGTTCAGGATCGTCACCGACAGCGCCCAGGCCCGCGAGGTCGCCCAGCAGGGCAAACTCGCCGTCGTCCTCGGCGTGGAGACGTCCGAGCCCTTCGGCTGCAAGCAGGTCCTGGACATCGCGCAGTGCGACAAGGCCGACATCGACGCCGGATTGGACGAGTTGTACGACCTCGGCGTGCGCAGCATGTTCCTGTGCCACAAGTTCGACAACGCGCTGTGCGGAGTCAGGTTCGACGAGGGCGGCCTCGGTACGGCGATCAACGTCGGCCAGTTCCTGTCGACGGGCACCTTCTGGCAGACGGAGAAGTGCGCGGGCCCGCAGCACGACAACCCCATCGGGGGCGCGGCGGCGCCGGGCGCGGAGAAGGAACTGCCCGCGGGCGTCGACGTACCGTCGTACGACGAGGACGCGCAGTGCAATAAGCGGGGGCTCACGGATCTCGGCGAGTACGCGGTCCGCGGGCTGATGAAGCGCAAGATGATGCTGGAGATCGACCACATGGGGGTCAAGGCCACCGGCCGCGCCCTCGACATCTTCGAGGCGGAGTCGTACCCCGGCGTGATCTCCTCGCACAGCTGGATGGACCTCAACTGGACCGAGCGGGTCTACCGCCTCGGCGGCTTCATCGCCCAGTACATGCACGGCTCCGAGGAGTTCGGCGCGGAGGCCGCACGGACGAAGGCCCTGCGCGACAAGTACGACGTGGGGTACGGCTACGGCACCGACATGAACGGTGTCGGCGGCTGGCCCGCCCCGCGTGGCGCGGACGCCCCGAACCCGGTCACGTACCCGTTCCGCAGCACCGACGGCACCGCCGTGCTCGACCGGCAGACCACCGGGCAGCGCACCTGGGACATCAACACCGACGGCGCCGCCCACTACGGTCTCGTCCCGGACTGGATCGAGGACATCCGGCTGGTCGCGGGCCAGGGCGTCGTGGACGACCTGTTCCGGGGCGCCGAGTCCTACCTCGACACCTGGGGCGCGGCCGAGCAGCACCAGGCCGGGGTGAACCTCGCCAAGGGGGCGCCCGCGTCGGCCAGTTCGTCGGAGTCGAGCATCTTCACCAGTTACGCGCCCGGCCGGGCCGTGGACGGCGACACGGGCACCCGCTGGGCCAGTGACTGGAGCGACGACCAGTGGCTGCGGGTCGACCTCGGCTCCACCCGCACGGTCAAGCGCGTCACCCTCGACTGGGAACGGGCGTACGCGAAGTCGTACCGCGTGGAGGTCTCCACCAACGGCACCGACTGGCAGTCCGTGTGGTCCACCACCGCCGGGGACGGCGGCCTGGACACGGCCCGGTTCTCCGGCGTACCCGCGCGTCACGTGCGGGTCCACGGGCTGGATCGCGGTACGGACTGGGGGTACTCCCTGTACGAGGTGGGCGTCCACAGCAGCTGACGGCCACCCGGGACGAGCGGGCGCGAAAGGGATCTCATGGCACGGATGCCGTCGGCCGAGCGGCGCCGTCAGCTCACCGAGGCGGCCATCCGTGCGATGACCCGGGACGGCGTCGCCAGGACGACGACCCGGTCCATCGCGGCCGAGGCGGGCGTGTCACTGAGCGTCTTCCACTACTGCTTCGACTCCAAGCAGGCGCTGATCGAGGCCGTCATCGAGACGATCACCGGTCACTCCGTCGCGGTGGTACGCGAGGCGATCCGGCCGCGGGCGACCCTGCGGGAGACCGTCGCGGCGGGCTTCCGGGCCTACTGGGACCATGTGTCCGCCCACCCCGGCGAGCACATGCTCACCTACGAACTGACCCAGTACGCCCTGCGCCAGCCGGGATTCGAGCAGTTGGCCCGGCGGCAGTACGAGCTGTACTCCGCCACCTACGCGGAACTGATCGAACAGCTCAGCCGTGACATGGACTTCGTGCTGCGCGTGCCCGTCCCCGTGCTGGCCCGCTATCTGGCCGCCATGACCGACGGGCTGACCCTCAACTTCCTGGTGCTCGGCGACGACTCGGCGTGGGCGGACATCCTCGACACGATCACCGACCACGTGGCCGGGCTCGTACGCGACACGGACGACAGTGCGTGAACCCGCGGGTCCGGTGGGCGCCGGGTGCGTGCTCAGCGCCCGCGGGGCTTACCTCGCTTGGCGCCCTTGGTGTTCTTCGTGCTCTTGGCACCCTGGGGCCTGCCCGCGGCCGGCTTGCGCCGGGGAGTGGCCTTGGCGGCAGGGCGAGCGGCCTTCGGCTCCGCGGGCGGCTGTGTACGGCCGCGTGAGCTGTTGACGGTCCGGCCCCGGACGATGCCGATGAAGTCCTCCACCAGATCGGTGGTCCGGTCCTCCGGCCACGACAGGGCCACCCGCGACTCGGGGGCGTCCGTCACCGGCCGGTACGTGAGGTCCTTGCGGTGGTGGAGGCGGGCGATCGACTGCGGAACGACGAGGAGTCCCACACCCGCCGCCACCAGGTCCACCGCGTCGGCCGTCGTGGCGGGGCGCTCGATCGCGGGCCGGCCCGGCAGGCGCTCCCAGTCGAGGGTGTCGTCGAGGGGGTGCAGCACGATGTCGTCCGCCAGGTCCTCGGCGCTCACCTCGTCCACCGCGGCCACGACATGGTCCTTGGGGACGACGACCACCGTGGTCTCGGCGTAGAGGGGGATCGCGCTGAGGTCCGTACCGTCGACCGGGAGCCGGAGCAGACCCGCGTCGGCGTCGCCGCCCCGCAGCGCGTCGAAGGCCTCGCCGACGGACATCGCGTGGAGCGTCAGGGGAACGTCGGGCAGCCGCTCGTTCCAGATCCGCACCCACTTGCTGGGCGTCACTCCCGGGACATACGCGAGCCGGAACGAAGGGGATTCTTCCGAGCCTGTCACCTGGCCAGGTTACCCGTCGTGGTCGGCGCTGGTTCACATGCTCGATACCCTTGACCGTATGACGTCGCACGAGAACACCCAGACGATGAAGCCCGCGACCGCGGCGAAGAAGCTGGGTGTGTACCTAGAGGCCACACCCGCCGAATTCCAGGAAGGTGTCGTCTCGCGCTCCGAGCTCGCCGCGCTCCAGGCCGAGCCGCCCGAGTGGCTGCGGGAGCTGCGGCGCACCGGGCCGCACCCCCGGCCGGTGGTCGCCGCCAAGCTCGGCGTGTCCATCTCGGGGCTCGCCCGCGGCGGGGTGACCGACGCCCTCACCACGGACGAGATCGAGGCGTTGAAGGCGGACTCCCCGGAGTGGCTGCGGAAGGAGCGCGCCACGCAGGCCGAGGTCCGCAAGGAGACGGCGCGCGTCAAGGACCTCAAGGACAAGAAGGCCGAGCGGTAGCGGTCGGCCCGCAGCGGTGCAGTAGCCACCGCCCAGGAGCAGTACACCTCGTGCCGGACACCGGAGGAGCCCCGTGCCGCCGCCCACCCGACCGTTGCGGAAGCTGGGCTTCCTGACCATCGGCCTGTTCGACGAGGCCGACCCCCGCGCGGGCCACGAGTCCACGCTGGAGATCATCGAACTGGGCGAGCGGCTGGGCTTCGACAGCGCGTGGCTGCGCCACCGCCACCTCCAGTACGGGATCTCCTCCCCCGTGGCCGTCCTCGCCGCGGCCTCGCAGCGCACCACCCGGATCGAGCTGGGCACCGCGGTCATCCCGCTGGGCTGGGAGAATCCGCTGCGCCTCGCCGAGGACCTGGCCACGGTCGACCTCCTGTCCGGGGGCCGCCTCAATCCGGGTGTCAGCGTCGGACCGCCGACGCACTTCGACCAGGTCAAGGACGCGCTGTACCCGGACACGGCCGAGTCCGAGGACTTCGGCCTCGACCGGGTGTCACGGCTGCTGGACTTCGTCCGCGGCAAGCCGGTCACCGACTTCAGCGGGGTCGAGGGGTTCGAGGTGTTCTCCGACCGGGTCCAGCCGCACGCCGCGGGTCTGGGCAGCCGGCTCTGGTACGGCGGCGGCAGCCTGCGGTCGGCCCGGTGGGCGGGTGAGCACGGCATGAACTTCCTGACCAGCAGTGTCGTCAAAGCGGAGGAGTCCGAGGACTTCGCCGAGATCCAGCTGTCCCACGTACGGGCCTTCCGTGCCGGGCACCCCGACGGGGAGCGCGCCCGTGTCTCCCAGGGTCTCGTCGTCATCCCCACCGACAGCGCGTCGGCCGAGCAGCGCGCGAAGTACGAGGCGTACGCCGAGAAGCGGACCCCGCGGACCGCGACGCCGCAGGGTCCCGCGCGTCTGATGTTCGCGCCGGATCTCGTCGGGACCTCCGCCGAGATCGCGGAACTGCTGTATGCCCAGGCGGCGTTCCGGGAGATCGACGAGGTCGCGTTCGCGCTGCCCTTCACCTTCGAGCACGCGGACCACGTACAGATCCTCACCGACATCGCCACCCGGCTCGGCCCGGCACTGGGCTGGCGGCCGTCGGCACACCAGGGATAGCGGGCCCCTCCCCCGGTCCCGCTCAGTCGCTGACCTTGCTGCGGGCCTGGTAGAGCAGGTCGCCGTACTCGGGGTGGCGGGCGATCCAGCCGGCGTAGAAGGGGCAGGTGGCCAGCACCCGCAGGCCGGCGGCGCGCGCCTCGTCGAGGGAGACCCGGACCAGCGCGGAGCCGACGCCCTTGCCCTCGCACTCCGGGCTCACCTCGGTGTGCACGAACGCGATGAGTTCCGTCGTGCGGATGTAGTCCGCGTAGCCGGCGACCTCGGACGATCCGTCGAGCCGGGCCTCGTAGCGACGCGCGCCTGGCGCGTCGCTCACCTCCACCGCCATGTTCTTCTCCTCGTGATACGTACGGTCGATATACGTACGGTCGATCGCGCACAGGGCCGATCAAGGTCACGACCCTAACCCACGCATGGCCGAAACCGACCGGCGCACCCCTGTTGACCTGCTCGTTCACGGGTGGAGGGGCTTCCCGCTCCGCCGGGGCGCCCACGTTTGGGTGATGAACGCTCGCCGACGGCACTCCCCGCCCCGAGCATGGCTGTAGGAGCGGCGAGGTCACGCGATCGCGTGGCCGGATCTCCCGCTCATCCGTCCATCACCTCTCCATCAGGGAGCAATCATGCGTGTGCGTACCATCCTTGCCGCCGGCGTCTTCGCCGCGACCGCGATCCTGGGCAGTGCCGGCGCGGCCATCGCCGACGACCACGACGAGCGCCACAACGATGGCCGCAACGACAGCCGCTACGAGGGCGACTTCCGCGCGTGCGGCGTGTTCTCCGGCGCGGGTGACGGCCACGCCTACTACGGCGACGGCTGTGCGGCGTCCCACTGGGAGGGCGAGAACCGGGGCTCCGAGTACGGTGGCGGTCACCACGACGGCGGTCACCACTTCGGGCGCTGACGGACCGTAGCGCCGCGTTCGGGGAACGGTCGTCATGACCGTTCCCCGACGCTCCGTCACACCTGGGCCACCGCCTCGTCGAACGTGGTGACGGGGCGCAGGACGTCCTCGGTGCCGTGGGCGCGGACCAGCCGCAGGGTCTCGGACCGGCACAGTACGCCCACGGTCGCCTTCCGGGTCAGGGCCCGCCGGCGGAAACGTACGAGCAGGTTCAGGCCGGTGCTGTCCACGAAGGAGACGGCGCGCAGGTCGATGACGTAGGCCGGGGCACGCAGCGCGACCACCGAGTCCAGCCAGGTGCGTAGCCGGACCGCGCAGGCCAGGTCGATGTCGCCGTGCAGTTCCACGACGATCGGACCGGTTCCGTCGTACATCTCGGAGTGTCCGGCGGGCGGTGGCCACGAAGCCCTGCCGACGGGCTTCGATCTGTCCATGTGCAAGCCGTTCCGCCTCGTTCCCGTGCGCGCGCCGTGTGTCCCCGGCGTTGGGCGGGCCGTTCGGCGTCCCCCGTCGACGGCCCTGTTCCGGCCCGGACCGGTGCGGCGGTGCGTGTCCTCCCCGCGCCGCACGGGCCCGTGCCGGAACTCCCCCGTGTCGGCTCCCCCTTGAACCGCGGGTACCTACTGTTCTACCTTCGCCACATGGTCGGGGCATCAACGCCCGCTCACCGGCGAGACAACGAGCGGGCGGCAGTAGGGCCGGGTGGTGACAGTTGCGTCCACATCTCGCGCTGATCGACGACGACACCGACTTCGCACTGATGTGCCGTTCCTATCTGGAGCGCGAGGGTTTCACGGTCACCTGGGCGATGGACGCCCGGGGCGGCAAGGCCGTCATGCACAACGGCGGGGTGGATCTGGTCGTCCTCGATCTGGGGCTTCCCGACGGCAGCGGACTCGAACTGCTGCGGGCCCTGCGGGCCACCAGCCGACTGCCGGTGATCGTCGTCAGCGGACGCGGCCACGAGACGGACCGGGTGGCCGGTCTGGAGATCGGCGCGGACGACTATCTCGTCAAACCGTTCTCGCAGCGGGAGTTGGTGGCGCGGATCGGGGCCGTGCTCCGCAGATGCCGGCCACCGGACATCCCGGCCGTCCTCGACGTGGGCTCGCTGCGCGTCGACACGGCCGCGTGCGTGGCCAGCGGTACGGGCGTCGCGCTGACCCTGCGTCCCAAGGAGTACGCCCTCCTGGAACTCCTCGCGCGCGCCCCCGGCCGGGTCTTCTCCGCCGAGCAGTTGCTGGAGCAGATCTGGGGCGCGTCCTGGCAGCAGTCCGCGACCGTGATCGAGCACGTGTACCGGCTGCGCGCGAAACTCGCCCGACTCCCCGTGCCCGCCCCGCAGATCACCACGGTGCGCGGCTACGGATACCGCCTCGACCCCTGAGAGCAGCCGTGTCCACGACCAGTCCGTCCACCGTTCCACCGGGCGGCCCCCACAGCGGGCCGGACTTCCGGCAGCTCTTCGACTTCGCGCTCTCCCCGTTGCTCATCCTGACGCCCGACTTCGTCATCGTCGAGGTCAACCGTGCCTACCGCGCGGCCACCGGCCAGGGGCGCGACATCGTCGGCCGCCCCATCTTCGACGTGTTCCCCGACAACCCGGCCGATCCCGCGGCCGACGGCGTCGCCAACCTGCGCCACTCGCTGGAGACGGTGGTGGGCACGGCGCGTACCGACACCATGGCCCTGCAGCGGTACGACATCCCGGCGGGCGAGGACACCGACGACGGCACCGGCTTCGTCGAACGCTGGTGGAGCCCCGTCAACACCCCGGTCCTGGCCCCCGAGGGCCGGGTGACGCACATCATCCACCGGGTCGAGGACGTCACCGAGTTCGTACTGGTGCGCC
The DNA here is from genome assembly GCF_026341275.1 of Streptomyces ortus. Lineage (NCBI taxonomy): Bacteria > Bacillati > Actinomycetota > Actinomycetes > Kitasatosporales > Streptomycetaceae > Streptomyces > Streptomyces ortus. The sequence continues at coordinate 7,674,890 of NZ_JAIFZO010000002.1, read as the reverse complement.
GGGCCGGACACGAGAAGGAGAAGGCCGCCGCCGAGGCGCGGACCCGCGCGCAGAGCATGGAGATCGACCTCTTCGTCCGCGCACGGGAGATCTGCGAGGTCAACGAGCAGTTACGGCGGCTCAACGGCGACCTCGACGCGGCGGGACACCGGCTGCGGGAGGAGCAGCGCGCCAAGGACCGGTTCATCGCGACGCTCTCGCACGAGCTGCGCAACCCGCTGGCCGCCGCCACCGCGGCGACCGAGCTGCTGGGGCTCGACATGCCCGGCGGCCATCCCGCGCTGTCCGTCCTGGAACGGCAGCTCGGCAGCCTGGCCCGGATGAGCAACGACCTGCTGGACGGCACCCGCGCGGTGACCGGACGGCTGGAACTGGTGCCCGAGCGGATGGACCTGCGCTCGGCCGTCGAGAGCGCCTGCGCCGACATCCGGGGCCTGTTCGGACACGAGGGGCGCGTGCTGGACGTACGGCTGCCCGACCGCCCGGTGCTCGTCGACGGCGACCGGCTGCGGCTGGCCCAGGTGCTGACCAATCTGCTGTCCAACGCGCTCAAGTACACGCTGCCGGGCGGCTGTACGGCCATAGAGCTGTCGGCCGGGGAGGGGCGGGCCCGGCTCACCGTCACGGACGACGGGATCGGGTTCGACCCCGCGCAGGCCGAGGAGCTGTTCGGGGTGTTCATGCGGGCCGCGCCGGCCGGACCGCAGACCCCCGAGGGTCTGGGCCTGGGCCTGTCGGTGGTCCGCACCATCATCGATCTGCACGGCGGCCGGATCTCCGCGCACAGTGACGGTCCCGGCACCGGGGCCTCCTTCACCGCCCTGCTGCCGCTCGCCGCGTCCGACGGCGCCCCGCCGCCGGCCCGGCCCGTGACGGCTCGTCGTGGCCGCAAGCAGCTGGCCGTCCTGATCGTCGAGGACAACACGGATCTCGCCGCGACCTACCGCACGCTGCTGGACCGCCAGGGGCATCACGTCACGGTCGTCCACACGGGCGCGGACGCCGTCACCGCGACCGGCAGCCAACTCTTCGACGTCGTCGTGTGCGATCTCGGACTGCCCGACATGGACGGCTACGAGGTGGCCCGTACCGTGCGCTCACGCCCCCAGGGTGTCGCGCCGCGTCTCATCGCGGTCTCCGGCTTCAGCCGCGGCGCCGACCGTACGCTGTCCCGCGAGGCCGGATTCGACGCCCACCTGGCGAAACCGCTGCCGCTCGCGGACCTGCTCGACCTGCTGGAGGCCTGACAGTCCCCACCTTCGGGGCGCCCGGGTCGGACGGGCTCGCGTGGGTACCCGTATCTCATGACTGACGTGGTGGACTCCGATGAACTCCTGCGCCGCATCCAGCGGGCCCGCTCCTGGGCCGGCCGGGAGGAGCAGACATGGAAGGCGCGCAGCGAGGAGCTCAGGACCGGCGATCCGGACAGCTCACGCGAGGCCGAGCTGCGCGGACACACCTACGAGGCCGTGCGAAAGGCGCTGGACGAGATAGTCACCCCGGGGGTGCACGACGTGGACGACTGAACCCCGGGCCTCGTCACCGGTTCGTTCACCGGTTCGTTTCACCGGTCCGCGCATGACCCGCCCGCCCCATGGAACCCGAGGTGGTCATGAGCACCCCGCAGGTCCCATGCGCCGAGCCCGTCACCACGGTCCTCACCTGGCAGGTACGTCCCGGCCGTGAAGCCGAGTTCGAGGAGTGGACCCGGGGCGTCACCGACTGCGTCTCACGGTTCCCCGGCAGCCAGGGGGTGTCCTGGCTGCGCCCGGAGCCGGGACACCGGTTCCACGCGGTGCTGCGCTTCGCCGACCCGCAGCGGCTCACCGACTGGCTGAGCTCGCCCGAGCGCGCGGAGTGGCACGCGCGGATCGAGGGCATCGCCACCGAGGTGCGGGAGGAGCGCCAGTCGACCACCGGGATGGAGAGCTGGTTCCGGCTGCCCGGCACCAGTGTGAAGGCTCCGCCGCGCTGGAAGATGGTCCTGACGACGTTCCTCGGCGCCTATCCGATGACGTTCCTCATCCAGTGGCTGGTGGCACCGGCTACGGCCGCGTGGCCCCTGCCGCTGCGCGCCGCCGTCTTCCCCCTCGTGCTGCTGCCGGTGCTCACCTATCTGGTCATGCCGGGGCTCAGCCGGCTGCTGCGGCTGTGGCTGTACGGCACGCCCGACCGCTGACCCCGTGACAGGTCCGGTTCCGGCGCCCGTTTCCGAGGTCCGTTTCCGGGGTTCGGTTCCGGCCCCGTCACACGTACGCCTCATCCCGTTGGCGGCGTTTGGCGGGGGCGCTTAGAAAGGTCGGACAGCAACTCTCGGGCCGCGCATCCGGGCCACGACAGCAACTGCACCCTTCGTAGGGAGCCGAGTATGACAACCCGTTCGCCTTTCGACGCCGATCGACCTGGCATATCTCCCGAGAGCATGGTCGACGCCACCATCCCGCCGCTACCCGCCTCCGCCCCCTGGCACGCCGTGCCGGACGAGCCGCCGGACAGGCCGACGCGCGGGGCCGAGCGCCGGTACGGCGACGCGGCCGGACCCCGGTACGCCGGACCGGCCGACGCCGTGGAGCAGCGGTACGCGGATCCTGCCGATGCCGACGAGCACCGGTACGCCGACCCCGCCGAGGAGATCGACCGCCGGTACCCCGACCCGGCCGACGAGATCGAGCAGCGGTACGCGGAGCCGGCCGACGACGTCGAGCACCGGTACGCGGAGCCGGTGGACGACGTCGAGCACCGGTACCCCGACCCCGCCGACGACGGGATGGACCGCCGGTACCCCGAGCCGGTCGACGAGGTCGCCCGCCGGTATCCGGACACGGCCGACAGGGCGCCCCGCCGCTACGCGGAGCCGGCCGAACCGGTCGGCGAGACCCGCCGGGCGACCTCCGCTCCCGCCCCTGCCTCCACCCCCGCCCCCGCCCCTGAGGCGCCGGTGAACCGGGGTGAACCGCGGGCCGCCGACTCGGCCGCCGAGTTCGACAGGAAGTACCCCGACCAGGCCGAGATCGAGGCCGATCCCGCGTACATCAACCCGGTCGACGGACTGGTGCACGCCGCGGTGGCCGACCGGCCGCTGGAAGAGGTGATCGAGCTCATCGAGCTGCTGGAGCAGTCACCGGAGTACGCGCGGGCCACGGTCGACGCGCTGCGTGCGGTCGGTACGGACCGGTCCGTGGAGGACGTGAGCCGGCTGGTGGCCCTGCTGACCCGGCCGCCGAGGAACGCCGACAGCGCCGACGAGGCGATCCGCGCGGCGGCCGAGGGCCGGCCCGTGGAGGACGTCACCAGGCTGATGGCGCTGCTGCACCGGCCCCCGCTGGAACCCCACTGCGGCGAGGCCGCGGTGCGGGCCGCCGCCACCAGCCGGCCGGTCGACGAGCTCGTGGAGCTGATCGGCCGCATGGCCCACGAGCAGGGCGTGCGCGAAGGCCGCCAGCGGACGATGCCGGCGACGCGCGAGGAGAAGAAGGCGGCGGAAGCCGCGCGCGCCACGGCCAAGGAAGGGCCCCCCTCCGGGGACCGGCTGCTCGCCGAGGGCGGCACGGTCGCCATCGGCCGTACGGCCCGGGCACGCCGGAACCGGCCCGCGAGGACCGTCGACTCCCCCGCCTGGCCGCGCCTGGCCGCGGCCCTGCTGCTCGTGGTGTGCGGGCTGGCGCACTTCCCGCCGCACCGCGACGGCGCGTCCCTCAGCGCCTACGGGTTCGTCATCGGCGCCTGCGGTCTGTGCGTCCTGCTGGGTCTGGCACTGCTCCGCCGGAGCGTGGTGCCGGTGCTCGCCCTGGGGATCGTCGTTCCCGCGACGCTCGCCGTCGCCCAGCTCCTGGAGGGCCGTGTCCGGTCGGCCGGCCTGTCCCGGGCCCTGGATCTGACGCTCGCGCCGCCGTTCGTCGTCCCCTCACGCCTCCGCGGACCCGTCACGTCGCGGTGGGTGGCCGCGTAGCCGCTCAGCCGGCGCCCGTTCGGTCGAGGCCCGGTCGACGCCCCGGGTGCGGCGCGGGAGTTGCCGGCGGGAGAAGGCCCGGTCCGGCTCGGTGACCAGGGCGAGCAGAATCTCGTACTCGTCGGGTGTGCACTCCACCGGCGATCCGTCGCACACCACTTCGTGCCGTACGGGGTCCACGGTGATCCCCGCCGCCCGTACGACCGGGTCCTCGCGGTGCCCGGCGCCCTGCCGTCCGCTGCGGCGCAGGAAGGTCCGGGTGCGGGCCATCAGCTCGCGCGGGCTGTACGGCTTGGTCATGTAGTCGTCGGCGCCGAGTTCGAGGCCGAGCAGGACGTCCTCCTCGGCGGAGCGGGCGGTGAGGCCACGTCCAGGGAGATCCGGGGTGCGGGGGCAGGGTCGGCTGCGCGCCCGGCGCGCGCTCCGTCGTCCTCGCCTGTCCGGCGCCGCAGCCGACAAGACAGGCGAGACCGACGAGACGGGCGGTCAGGAGGGTGGCCGCCAGGACGACGGCGGAACGCCGTCCGGCGCCGCGGGTGCGCGTGATCATGCGTCGACCCTGACCGACACATATGAGGAACCTGTCAGGCGCGCGGGATCACTCACCCGTCACGCTCGCATCTCCCCACCGGGCAGCGCCTGCTGCCGGAACCTTCGGCGGGGGCTCGGGCGTTGGTCTGCGCATGACTGATGACGCCGGTTCCGGCCAGGACGCCCTGCTCCGACTTCTCTCCGAGTACGACGGCGGGGTGCTGACGACGCTCAAGCGCGACGGACGCCCCCAGCTGTCGAACGTCAACCACGCGTACTACCCCGACGAGCGGATCGTGCGCGTGTCGCTCACCGACGGCCGCGCCAAGACACGCAATCTGCGCCGCGATCCTCGGGTCTCGTACCACGTGACCAGCGCGGACCGTTGGGCCTACACCGTCGCGGAGGGCACCGCCGATCTCTCGCCCGTGGCGCGTGAGCCCGGCGACGAGACCGTCGAGGAGCTGATCCGGCTCTACCGGGACGTACAGGGCGAACATCCCGACTGGGACGACTACCGGGCCGCCATGGTCCGCGACGGCCGGCTGGTGCTGAGGCTGCGCGTGGAGCGGGCGTACGGCATTCCGCTCGCGCGCTGACAGCCGTCCCGCCCACCGACAACTCCTGTTTTTGGTCTGTACCTGACGAAGGCCTGCCGCTAGGCTCTGCCCCGCACGGAGATGAGAGCGCTCTCATAGTTCAGCTGTTCCTCCCCCACCTTGCTGGAACAACGAAGGGCTACCGCCTTGAGACGCACCACGACCCTGAGCACCGGCCTGGCCTCCCTCCTCCTCGTCGGCGCATGGGCGACCGTCGCCGCCGGACCCGCCTCGGCCGCCCCCGCACCCGAAGCCACCTCCACCTCACACTCCAAGGCTCCCGCCTCCGACGCCCTCATCGACGCCATGCGACGGGACTTCGGCCTGTCGCGGGCCGGCGCCGAGGCACGTCTGGCCGCCGAGGAGAAGGCGACCGCCGCCGAACCGAAGGCCAAGCGCGCGGCGGGCGCCGCGTACGGCGGGTCCTGGTTCGACGCCGACAGCGGGAAGCTGACCGTCGCCGTCAGGACCGGCGCGTCCGCCGCCACGCTCGCCTCCGTGCGGGACACCGGCGCGAGCGTCCGGACCGTCAAGTACAGCGCGCGGCAGCTCGACGCGGCCAAGGCACGCATCGACGAGCTGGCCGCGCCCGACGGGGTCAGCAACTGGTACGTCGACGCCGAGTCGAGCTCGGTCGTCGTGGGCGTGGTCGCCTCTCAACGGGCTGACAACGATGTCCGGTCGTTCCTCGCGAAGGCGAAGGCGCGGGCCGGTGGTTCGGCCGCCGTCACCGTCGAGGAGACCGCGTCGGCGCCCGAGACGTTCGCGGCCGGGACCGTCGGCGGCGACCCCTTCTACACCGGCAACGTCCGCTGTTCCATCGGCTTCTCGGTGCACGGCGGGTTCGTCACCGCCGGGCACTGCGGTGGGGCGGGGCAGGGTGTCAGTGGCTGGGACCGGTCGTACATAGGCAACATCCAGGGGTCGTCGTTCCCCGACAACGACTACGCGTGGGTGAACGTCGGCAGCGGGTGGTGGACCGTGCCCGTCGTGCTGGGCTGGGGCACTGTCTCCGACCAGCTCGTGCGCGGGTCCAACGCGTCGCCGGTCGGTGCGTCCATCTGCCGGTCGGGGTCGACCACGCACTGGCACTGCGGGAACGTGCTGGCGAAGAACGAGACCGTCAACTACAGCCAGGGCGCTGTGCATCAGATGACCAAGACGAGTGTGTGCGCGGAGCCCGGTGACTCGGGTGGGTCGTTCATCAGCGGTGACCAGGCGCAGGGTGTCACTTCCGGTGGGTGGGGGAACTGCTCCACCGGTGGGGAGACCTGGTTCCAGCCGATCAACGAGATTCTGAACCGGTATGGGTTGACGTTGCACACGGCGTGATGTGCGGGTGAGCCTGATGGACGGGCTGGGGTGGGCCGGGCTCCGTTGCCGTTGGGTGGCGGCGGAGCGCGGGCCTTTCGGCTTGCGCCGTGGGTTTGTGTCGGTCTGCGCTTCGCGCGGTGCGGGGCGCCTGGGGCTGGCGTGCGCGGTTCCCCGCGCCCCTGAGGGGGCGGGGCCTGGGTGGGCGTTGGTCGTCGCGTGGCCCTCGCCCGGGGCTGGCGTGCGCCGTTCCCCGCGCCCCTGAAGGGGCGGGGCCTGAGTGGGCGTTGGATGTCGCGTGGCCGGCGCCTGGGGTGGGAGTGCGCCGTTCCCCGCGCCCCTGAGGGGGCGGGGAACGGCGGTCGGCGATGGGCGTCGCGGCGCCGTTCCCCGTGACGCTGGTTGTGGGTTCATCGGGTGTTCATTGTGGGGGGGGCGGGGGGTCGTTCGGGGTGGGGGCCTACGCTCGGGCGCTGTCGGTCCGTTGCTCGTCCGTCACGGAAGGGTTCCTCGCACATGGTCCTCAGATCCACCGCCGTGTCGCGGAGGTTCGGCAGGAGAGCCGCCGCTCTCGCGCTGACCACCGCGCTCGCCGCCGCACTGCCCGGGCCGGTGTCCGCGGCGGCCGACGCCGCCGCGCCCGCCCGTCCCACCGCGTACGTCGATCCGCTCATCGGTACGGCGAACGGCGGCAACACCTACCCGGGCGCCAACCTCCCGTACGGCATGATCGGTTGGTCGCCGACCAGTACCCGAGGCGACCAGACCAGTACGGGCGCGGCCAACGGCTACGAGTACGGGGCGACCCGGCTGCGCGGGCTGAGCCTCACGCATGTGAACGGCGCGGGCTGCAACCCGGGCGCCGCGGGCGACGTACCGATCATGCCGTTCGTCGGGGACGTCACCTCCTCTCCCTCGGCGGACACCAAGGACGCCGTCTACGCGGCGAACTTCTCGCACGCCGACGAGCGGGCCGTGCCCGGCCGCTACTCCGTCGGCCTCGACTCCGGCGCCCGCGCCGACCTCGCGGTGTCGCAGCGGGCCGGCGTCGCCGACTTCACGTTCCCCGCCGACAAGCCCGCCAACCTGCTCTTCCGGGTCTCCAACTCGCTCAACGGGAGCGAGGACGCGCAGGTGCGGATCGACCGGGCCAACCGCAAGGTGACCGGGTCGGTGCTGACAGGCGCGTTCTGCGGCCGTCGTGCCAACGGCGGTGTCAACAACCGCAAGAGTTACTACCGGCTCTACTTCACCGCCTCCTTCGACCGCGCCTTCGCCGGCACGGGTACATGGAAGGACGGCACCCTCTCCCCCGGTTCCACCACCGGCGGTGGCGGTGAGGGGTACGCCACGGGCGCCGACCGCGCGGGGCGCGGGTCCGGCGGTTATGTCGGCTTCGACACCCGGGCCGACAACGATGTCCAGATGCGGCTCGGTATCTCGTACGTGAGTCTCGCGGGGGCCGAGGCCAACCTTCGTGAGGAGATAGCGCCGCGGGCGAGCGTGGAGAACGTGGCGGCGGCCGGGAGTCGGGCCTGGGACCGTGAGCTGCGTTCCGTACGGGTCGGGGGAGGCGGTGAAGCCCGGCTCACCGCCTTCTACACCGCGCTCTACCACTCCCTCCAGCAGCCCAACCTGGTCAGCGACACCGACGGCCGCTACCCCGGCATGGACGGGAAGGCTCATCGGATCAAGCGCGGCCAGGGAGCGCAGTACAGCAACTTCTCGGGCTGGGACCAGTACCGGGCGCAGATCCAGTTGCTCGCGCTGCTCAAGCCGCGTATCGCCGGGGACTTCGCCCAGTCGCTGTACAACTTCGCCGAGCAGAACGGCGGGGTCTGGGACCGCTGGGTGCACATCAACGGTCCGACCCATGTCATGACCGGTGACCCGACGGCGGCCACGCTCGCCACCTTCTACGCCATGGGTGTACGCGACTTCGACTACCGCGGCGCCTTCGACTCGCTGGCGAAGCAGGCCACCGTGCCGCACCCGGACGGGCTCTCCGACGCGGGCTGCCCCGGCCAGTGCACCGGCCAACGGCCCAATCTGGCGCAGTACATGACCTCCGGGTACGCGGCGCAGGACGTCTGCCACTGCTGGGGCGGCGCCGCCGAGACCCTGGAGGACTCGGTCGCCGACGACGCGCTCGGCCGCTGGGCGAAGCTGCTGGGCCGTGACGAGCAGGCGGCCTACTTCACCGAGCGGGGCGGCTGGTGGCGCAACGTCTACAACCCCGCGGCGACGGACGGGGCGGGCACCGACGGCTACATCCAGGCGCGCAACCTGGACGGGTCATGGGTCACGCCGTTCAGTCCCGGCAGCGACCGCGGGTTCGCCCAGGGCACGAGTGCCACGTACACCTGGATGGTGCCGCAGGACGTGCAGGGGCTCGCCGAGGCGATGGGCGGGCGTGAGGTCGCGGCGAACCGGCTCGACGCCTTCTTCCACAAGGCCGACGGGTCCTGGTCGGTGCAGGGCGGCGACGCGCTGCGCTACGACCCGACCAACGAGCCGGGCATCCACGCCCCCTGGCTCTACAACGCGCTCGGCCGGCCGTGGAAGACCCAGGCGACCGTCCGGCAGATCCTCGACACCGTCTACGGCACGGGGCCCACGGGACTGCCCGGCAACGACGACCTCGGCACCATGTCCGCCTGGTACGTCTTCTCGGCCCTCGGCATCTATCCGCAGACGCCGGGCAGCGCCGACCTCCTGCTGAGCACGCCCCTGTTCCCGCACGCCGTGGTCGACCGGCCCGGGCGGACCGACCTCGTCATCGACGCGCCCGCGGCAGACGCCACACACGCGTATGTGGGCGGCGTGCGGCTCAACGGCCGTACCCACGACCGGTCCTGGACGGACGGGAGCCTGCTGCGGACCGGTGGCACGCTCAGGTTCACGCTGGTGACGGAGCCGGACAAGCTGTGGGCGACCGCGCCCGCCGGCTTGCCCCGCTGACCTGCCGCTGAACCGACCGCACATGGGTGTGGCCCCGGATCCGGACGACGGATTCGGGGCCACACCCATGTGCCGTGGTGCGTCAGACCTTGCGGTACCTCGCCATGGCGAACGAGAACAGGCCGAAGAGCATCAGGCCGACGGCTATCAGCACCAGCAGCCAGGGCCCCACCGGGGTCTCGGCGAACGAGCGCAGGGTGTCGTCCATGCCCTTGGCCTTGTCCGGCTCGTAGTCCCAGGCCGCGCGGACCGCGAAGCCTCCGGCGACGGCGAACACCAGACCGCGGGCCACACCGCCGCCGACACCGGTCACGTCGACCCCCTGGCGGACCTTGCGCGACATGTCGGTGAGCCGCATGTGCTTGTGATACTTCCGGCGCGCCGCCTGCACGACCATCCAGAGGCCCGCGCACAGGATCACCACTCCGGCGATGCCCACGAGCCACCGCCCGGCGGGCAGGTCCATGGCCTTGGCCGTGGCGTCCCGTGACTTGCCGTCGCTCGAACCGCTCCCTCCGGCGCCGGCGGCGAAGGAGATCACGGAGTAGGCGACGAAGCCGTAGAAGACGGCCCGTCCCGCCGACGCCAGCCTCTTCTTCGGCTTGTTCCCGTCGGGGCCCGCCGCGCCGAAGATCGCTTCGGACAGCCGCCAGAGCGCCATACCGACCACTCCGACGCCGAGCGCCCAGAGCACGACCTCCCCGAAGGGCTTGCTCGCGACCTCCTCCAGCGCACCTCCCTGGTCCGCCTGTTTCCCGCTGTCGCCGAAGGCGATCTGCAGGGCCAGCAGGCCCACCAACAAGTAGATGACACCGCGCGCGGTGAAACCCGCCCGCGCCGCCCCCTCTATGGCCGGGGCCGCCTTCTGCTTCCCGGCCCGGCCGCCTCGTGTCAACGTGCTTGCGTTCATCATTGCCTCCCGTCTCCGGTTGCCCCGGCTCGGCCGTACGACACCCGGCGGGCCCGGCCGGGCGGTACGTCCCTTTTCCGAAGCGGATCGGGGGGATCGAACATACGATGGGCCTGCAACGTGGAAGGGCGTCGCGCGCAGCCGCGCGGGGGCGCCGACCTCTCGGGGTGGGAGACGAATGGCACAGGGCACAGACGTAAACCGGACCGTCATCCTGACCGTGGACGACGACCCGGGAGTCTCGCGTGCCGTGGCCCGTGACCTGCGGCGTCGTTACGGCGAGACGTACCGCATCGTGCGCGCGGAGTCCGGGGAGAGCGCTCTTGAGGCGCTGCGCGAACTGAAGCTGCGCGGGGATCTCGTCGCGGTGATCCTGGCGGACTACCGCATGCCGCAGATGAACGGGATCGAGTTCCTGGAGCAGGCCCTGGACGTGTACCCGAGTGCGCGGCGGGTGCTGCTGACGGCGTACGCGGACACGAACGCGGCGATCGACGCGATCAACGTGGTGGATCTGGACCACTACCTCCTCAAGCCCTGGGATCCGCCCGAGGAGAAGCTCTATCCCGTCCTGGACGACCTGCTGGCCGCCTGGCGGGCCTCCGACCACCGGGCCGTGCCGATCACGAAGGTCGTCGGCCACCGCTGGTCCGCGCGCTCCTCGGACGTACGGGAGTTCCTGGCCCGCAACCAGGTGCCGTACCGCTGGTACTCCTCGGACGAGCCGGAGGGCAAGCGGCTGCTGGCCTGCGCGGAGCAGGACGGCGAGCGGCTGCCGCTCGTGGTCACCGCCGACGGGGCGGTGCTGGTGGAGCCCGACGATCAGCAACTGGCCGCCCAGGTGGGGCTCGCCACGACGCCGACCGCCGAGTTCTACGACCTGGTCGTCATCGGCGGCGGCCCGGCCGGCCTCGGCGCGGCGGTGTACGGCGCCTCGGAGGGGCTGCGGACGGTGCTCGTCGAGCGCTCCGCGACCGGCGGACAGGCCGGGCAGAGCTCGCGCATCGAGAACTATCTGGGCTTCCCGGACGGGGTGTCCGGGGCCCAGCTCACCGACCGTGCGCGACGGCAGGCGTCGAAGTTCGGCGCCGAGATCCTGACCGCGCGCGAGGTGACCGCTCTGGAGGTCACCGGAGCCTCACGCACCGTGCGGTTCTCGGACGGTTCGGCGATCTCCGCGCACTGCGTGATCCTGGCGACGGGTGTCTCGTACCGGCAGTTGGAGTCGCCGGGCGCCGGGGACCTGACCGGGTGCGGGGTCTTCTACGGGTCGGCGCTGACCGAGGCCCCCGCGTGCCAGGGGCAGGACGTGTACATCGTCGGCGGGGCGAACTCCGCCGGGCAGGCCGCGATGTACCTGGCCAGGGGCGCGAAGTCGGTCACCCTGCTGGTGCGCGGCCCGTCCCTGGCGGCGTCGATGTCCCACTACCTGATCGAGCAGATCTCGAACTCGCCGAACATCTCGGTGCGCACCGGCACGGTCGTCGACGCGGTGCACGGCTCCGACCATCTGGAGCAGCTCACCCTGCGCGATCTGGCGAGCGGCCACACCGAACTCGTCGACGCGCAGTGGATGTTCGTGTTCATCGGCGCCGCGCCGCTGACCGACTGGCTGGACGGCACGGTCCTGCGGGACGAGCGCGGGTTCATCGTCGCCGGGCCGGACCTGGCGGTCGGCGGGGAGTCGCCGCCCGAGTGGGAGCTGGACCGGCCGCCGTACCACCTGGAGACCAATGTGCCCGGGGTGTTCGTGGCGGGTGACGCGCGCGCCGAGTCGGCCAAGCGGGTCGCCTCCGCCGTAGGAGAGGGAGCCATGGCCGTGATGCTCGTCCACCGGTATCTGGAGCAGTCATGAGCGGGCGGCCGATGCCGTGCGACATCAAGGAACTCGGCACGCTGTTCCTGTTCGAGAAGCTGGACGCCGAGCAGTTGGGGCGGCTGTGCGGCGAGGGCCGGGTGGAGCTGTTCGAGCCCGGTCCCGTCTACCAGGAGGGCGAGCCGGCCACCTGCTTCTTCGTCCTCCTGGAGGGCACGCTCGTCATGTCGCGGCGGGTCGGCGGCGACGACGTGGAGATCAACCGCACGTCCCAGCGCGGGGTGTACGCGGGCGCCATGCAGGCCTATCTGGGAGCCCCCGACGAGGCGCGCTACAAGGGTTCCCTGCGGGTCACCGAGCCCTCGCGGTTCTTCATCCTGCCCGCCGAGACGTTCTCCGCGGTCCTGCGGGAGTGGTTCCCGATGGCCGTGCATCTGCTGGAGGGGCTGTTCTTCGGCAGCCAGAACACCCAGCGGACCATCGGGCAGCGTGAGCGGCTGCTGGCGCTGGGCTCGCTGTCCGCGGGGCTGACGCACGAGCTGAACAACCCGGCCGCGGCGGCGGTCCGGGCCACGTCCGCGCTGCGCGGCCGGGTGGCCGGGATGCGGCACAAGCTCGGCATGATCGCGGCGGGCCCGTACGCGCGCGACGCCCTGGAGACACTGGTCGAGATCCAGGAGCGTACGGCGGAGCAGGTCGCCAAGGCCACACCCCTGAGCCCGTTGGAGGCCTCCGACCGGGAGGACGCGCTGGGCGACTGGTTCGACGACCACGGCATCGCGGGCGGCTGGGAGCTGGCGCCGACGTTCGTGCAGGCCGGGCTGGACATCGACTGGCTGGACCAGGTGGCGGCGACCGTGGACGAGGGGACGCTCGAAGGCGCGGTGCGGTGGCTCAACTACACGGTCGAGACCGAGTTGTTGATGAACGAGATCGAGGACTCCACGACCCGCGTCTCGAACCTCGTGAACGCGGCCAAGCAGTACTCGCAGCTCGACCGGGCGCCCTACCAGGTCGCCGATGTGCACGAACTGCTCGACAGCACCCTGATGATGCTCGCGGGGAAGATCGGCCCCGGGGTCCGGATCGTGAAGGACTACGACCGGTCGCTGCCCCGGATCCCCGCCTATCCGGGCGAGTTGAACCAGGTGTGGACGAACCTCATCGACAACGCCGCCTCCGCGATGGGCGGCGAGGGCACGCTCACCGTGCGCACCGCGCTCGAACGGGAGCAGTTGCTCGTCGAGTTCCGGGACACGGGGCCCGGGGTTCCCGAGGAGATCCGCGGCCGGATCTTCGACCCGTTCTTCACCACGAAGCCCGTGGGCGAGGGCACCGGGCTCGGCCTCGACATCTCCTGGCGCATCGTCGTGAACAAACACCACGGGCACCTGCAGGTGCACTCCGAGCCCGGCGACACCCGCTTCCAGGTCTTCCTCCCGCTCACCGCGCAGGAGACGGACTCCCCACCCGCCACCACGGACGACACCCCCCAGGAGACGCCATGACCACCTCGGACACGGCCGGAATCGACCCGAGCGTGCCGCCGAGCGGCACGGGATGCGTCGAGTGCGAGGCCGCGCAGGGCTGGTGGTTCCATCTGCGGCGCTGCGCCCAGTGCGGTCACGTCGGCTGCTGCGACGACTCCCCCGCGAAGCACGCCACGGCCCACCACCGGAGCACGGGCCACCCCTTCATCCGCAGCTTCGAGCCGGGCGAGGCCTGGTTCTGGAACTTCGAGACGTCCGAACTGTACGAGTCCGGGCCCGACCTCGCCCCGCCGCTCAGCCACCCCGCCGACCAGCCCGCGCCCGGACCTGCGGGACGGGTGCCGGCGAACTGGGCGCAGACGCTCCGCTGACCCGGCCGGCGCCCGCGCCGCGCCGCACCGCCCCGCACCGCCCCGCACCGCCCGGCCGGTCCTCGGGCCGGGGGCTGTCGGTGGCGCGTGCCAGGATGGATCCGTGTCGACCACCGCGTACACCGCGCCCCTCAACGGCCCCTTCATCGGGCCTTTCATCGGGCGTGCCGACGAGCTCGCCCGGCTGACCCGGATCCTGGACCGGGCCCGGGCCGGTGAGGCGCGGGCCGTGCTGGTCGCCGGGGACGCGGGGGTCGGCAAGACCCGGGTGCTGGCCGAGGCCGCCGGGTACGCCGCGGCGGCGGGCACGACGGTGATCACGGGGCACTGCGTGGACCTGGGTGACGTCGGTCTGCCGTATCTGCCGTTCACCGAGATCCTCGGGGTGCTCGCCGGGGACGAGCGGTTCTCCGGCACGCTGGCCGCGCATCCCGTGGTCGACCGGCTGATCGGACACGGCGGGGACGGGGCACGGGACGCGGGTGGCCGTCCGCAGCTGTTCGAGGGCCTGGCCGCGCTCCTGGCCGAACTGACCCGGGCCGCCCCGCTGTTGCTGGTCCTGGAGGACCTGCACTGGGCGGACCAGTCCTCCCGCGACCTGCTGCGTTTCCTGCTCAGCAGGGGCGTCCTCGGAGGTGCGGGAAGTGCGGGCGGCGCGCCCGGTCAGCGGCTGGCCGTCTTCGCCTCGTACCGCGCCGACGATCTGCACCGCAGACATCCCCTGCGGCCCCTGCTCGCCGAGTTGGTGCGGCTGCCCGCCGTCGAGCGGCTGGAGCTGCGGCCGATGCCCGACGGCGAGGTGGCACGGCTCGTCCGCTCGCAGCGGACCGCGCCGGTCACCGACGCCACGATCCGCCGCATCGTCGAGCGCGCCGAGGGAAACGCCTTCTACGCCGAGGAGTTGCTGGCCGCCACCTCGGAGAGCGCGCCGGGGGACGCCTCCGCCGTGCCCAGCGGTCTGGCGGACGTGCTGCTGAGCCGCTTCGAGCAGCTGTCGCCGACCGCGCAGCAGGTACTGCGCACGGCGGCGGTCGCCGGGCGCCGCGTCGAGCACGACCTGCTGCGCGACGCCGTGCGACTGCCCGAGGAGGACCTGGAGTCGGCCCTGCGCGAGGCCGTCGGCCGACAACTCCTCGTCGCCGGCGGGGGGCCGGGCAGGGAGCGCGACCGGAGTTCGGGCGGTGGTCTGAGTGAGGGCTTGGGCGGGGGGCCCGGTGGCATTTCCCGCAACGGCTTGGGCGGCGGCCCTGGCGGAAGCGCCCGCAACGGTTTGGTCGGGGGCTCCGGCGGGAGTTCCCGTGACGGCTTGGGCGGAAACGCCCGCGCCAGCCTGGGCGGGGGTCCTGATGGGAGTTCCCGCGCCGGCTTGGGCGGGGGCCCCGGCGGGAGTTCCCGTGCCGGCTTGGTCGGCGGCTCCGGCGAAAACGCCCGCGACCGCTTGGGCGGGGGTCCTGGCGGGAGTTCCCGCGACGGCCTGGGCGGCGACTTCGGGAGCGGCTCGGGTGGGGGCTCCCGGGGTGGCTCGCGTGAGGGAGCCGGTGGGGACAGTGCCTACTCCTTTCGGCACGCGCTGATTCGTGAGGCCGTTTACGCCGATCTGCTGCCGGGCGAACGCGTGCGGCTGCACCGGGCGTTCGCCCAGGTGCTGGCCGGGCGGGGCCTGCCGGCGGAATACGCCGCCGAGCGCGCGCACCACTCGCGTGAGAGCCATGACCTGCCCGACGCGCTGGCGGCCTCGCTGGAGGCCGCCGACCACGCGGCGCGGGTCCGCGCGCCCGCCGAGGAGCTGCGCCACCTGGAGGCCGCCCTCGACCTGTGGTCGGCGGTGCCCGCGGACGCGCGGCCCGACGGCTACGACACGGTCACCCTCACGCTGCGTGCCTCGGCGGCAGCCGCCCACGCGGGCGAGACCCACCGGGCGGTCTCGCTCACCCGGGCCGCACTGGCGCGCATGGGTTCGGACGAGGACTCCGAACTGGCCGCCCGGGTGCGCTACACCCTCGCGGGCAACCTCATGCGCATCGACAGCCTGACCGCCGCGTTCACGTACAGCAGTGAGGCCCTCGCGATGATCCCCGCGGACCCTCCCTCGCGTACGTGGGTGTGGGCCGCGTCCACCCACGTCATGGCGGCGCGGTACGTGGGCCACGACGAGACCGCCCGCGACGTGGCCCGCCGGGCCCTGGGCATCGCGGAGGACCTGGACATACCCGATGCCCGGGCCGACCTGATGATCTCCCTCGTCGGTCTGGAGGGGGCGAGCCGGACCACCTCCGAAGGGCGGGCCCGGCTGCGGGAGGCACGGGAGCTGGCCCGGCGCGCGGGGAACACCTCGATCGAGATGCGCGCGCTGTTCAACCTCTCCATCGGCGCGTACGAGTCCGGTGACCTCGACGAATGCCTGACCTGGCTCTCCGACGGGCTGGAGCGCGCGGGCCGTGCGGGGCTGCTCGCCTCGCCCTACCCACTGGAGATGCGCTATCTGCGCTCCCTGGTGCTCTACTCCCTGGGCCAGTGGGACGCATGCGTCCGCGCCGCGGAGAGCGACGCCGAGGGACTTCCGGCGGCGGGTCGCTACGCGATCGGCCCGGCGCTGTCGGTGGCACTGGCACGCGGTGAGGAGGGCGCGGCCGAGCGGGCCCGGTCCCTCCTCGACGGACCGTTCGACTGGATGGCCGCCCTCGTGGCGGGCATCCTCCTGACCGACGCGGCGGCCCTGCGCCACGATCCCGAGGCGGCCGTCGAACAGGTGCGTACGAGCGTCGTGGCTCTCACCGAGGACTCCGGTACGGCGCCCGATGTGGTGGTGCGGCTCGCGGCGCTCGCCCTGGCGCCGGTGGCGGACGCGGCCGTGGCCGCCCGTCAGGCGGGCGACGAGGACGGCGTGCGGCGCTGGTGCGAGACCGGGGCGGAGCTGGTGGGGATGGCCCGGGTCACGGCCGCCGAGGGCGAGGACGGTGCGCCGCAGGGTCCCGAGGGCCGGGCCTGGCTGGCGCGCGCCGAGGCCGAGTGGGCGCGCGCCTGCGCCGAGCCGGACCCACGGGCGCGGGAGGCGCGGGAGGCGCGGGAAGAGACCGGGGTCGCCCGGGAGAGCACACAGGCCTGGGAGAAGGCGGTCGAGGCGTTCGGTTACGGGGACGTCTATGAGCAGGCCCGCTGCCGGGTCCGACTCGCGGAGGCGCTGGTGGCGGCGGGGCGGCGCGAGGAAGCCGCCGGGCAGGCACGGGTGGCCCAGGACACGGCCGTCCGGCTGGGCGCCGTGCCGTTGCGCGCGGACGTGGAGCGGCTGATCCGCCGGGCCCGCCTCGCGGAGACCTCCCCGGTGGCGGGCGTCCCCGCGCTGACCGCCCGGGAGAACGACGTGCTGCTGCTCCTCGCCCGGGGCCGCATCAACCGGCAGATAGGCGAGGAACTGTTCATCAGCGGCAAGACGGCGAGCGTGCACGTCTCCAACATCCTGGCGAAGCTGGGTGCGGCGAGCCGTACGGAGGCGGTGGCGATCGCCTACCGCGAGGGACTGGTCGAGCCGGGACCGGCCGCCTCCGGCTGACCTGCGAGCGGGACCGGCGCGTCGCCGGGCGGCCCGGACCCCGCAGCGGCTGCGGGGTCCGGCGGATGGCTGTGTGATGGAGACGGGCCCACGCGCGGCCGAGCCGCCGTTTGTGTCCAGGTCAACCGGTTACCCGAGCGGATGGCCCGCATTCGTCCACGTACAAGCAAAGGTGGCTGTTCATGACGTCCGGCACGCATCTCGCTCTGACGCTCACTCTCACCGGCGGTTCGGCCGCCGACGCGCGGGCTGTCGTCCACACGCTCGAACCCGTCTTCGGATCCCCGGACACCCTGCCGGGCGACGGCGGCGCGACGGTCTACACGGCCACCTTCGGCAGCGGCGACGCGCCCTCCGGCGACGGCGGCGGGGAGAAGCCGTCCGCCGCGGACAAGCTCTCCACGTCCGTCACCGTCACTCTGCAGGGCAGCCCGGAGGCGGTGCGACAGGCCGACGAGACGCTTTCGGCGGCCTTCACCGTCCACGAGGAGGGTGCGGCCGCCGGCGACCAGGAGCAGGAACGGGAGCTGCGTCTCGAACCGTAGGCCGTCGGCGGAAAACCCGTCCACTCCGCTCCCCTCGGCGTCGGCTCACCCGTCGGGCCCAACGGCCTCACCCGCTGAGACGCAGGGTCCGCAGCTGTTCGTCGAGGGGGGCGAGACCGACGTCGCGGCGCCGCTCGTCGAGCCCCTCGGGCCGGCGGACCGGATAGGGGCAGCAGGTCAAGGGGTCGATACGCGTCCCGTAGAACTGCGGCTGACCCAGTTCCACCGCGCAGTGGTCGGCGATGTACGCGTGATGCGGCGCCGGGCAGCGTCCGTCCGCCACCGCCTGGGCGATCAGGTCGCGGCACGCGACCTGGAAGGCGAGATCCGGGGCGTGCAGCAGGATCATCAGGGCCGCGGTCGAGGCGGGGGCGCCGACCAGGGCCGCGGTCGGCCAGGCATGGCGCCGCACGATGGCCCGTAACGCCTCGGCGTTGCTCTCACGGCACGTCGCGAGGCAGCGCCGCGCAGCCGGTGTGGGACTGCGGTGCACCTCTTCCGTCGCCCGCTGGTCGTCGTCCACCCGGCGGACCAGTTCGCGGGCGAGAGCGGCGGCGAGTCCGGGAAGCACGGGCGGCGGGGTCGCGGCGGGAACTCCGGCCGGGGTCCTCGGTTGTCCGTCACTCAAGGTGGCCATCCAGGTCTCGCATCACGCTGCCGCAGGCTCGCCCGGCCCGCCGCCGGGGCGCCAAGTGCGTTGTGATCGAGCGCCGTTGTGCGCCGCCGTGCGCCGTAGCCGCCGGGCTGTGCGGCACTTCACTCGCGTCCTATGATTGCGTACCCAATCAACCCGTAACAAGCGTTCTGATAATTTCGGAACGAACCGCACCGCTCTGTCTGGGTCAGCCACCGCGTGGCACACTGCCGGCTGTGACGGCCGTACCGGGAGGGTGGCGTCCCGCGCCGGGCAGCGATCCGCGGCCGACGGACGGCTACGGAGGCGTGGCGCGCAAGCCCTGACGCCCCCCGTCGGCGTCAGGGCCCTTCTGCGGACGGCCGGTGGGGCCGGTCAGGACCGTGCGGCCGGCTGGATGTTCTGGTTCAGCCGGAACAGGTTGTCCGGGTCGCGGTCGGCCTTGATCCGGGCCAGGCGCGCGTAGTTGTCGCGGTAGCCAGCACGGACCCGCTCCTGTCCCTCGTCCATCATCATGTTCACGTAGGCGCCGCCCGCCGAGTACGGGTGCAGGGCCTCGAAGTAGTCGACGGTCCACTGCCGGATGAGGTCGGCGTTGGCCGGGTCGGGGTCCACCCCCGCGTACACCGAGGCCCAGCGTGCGTCCCGGTAGCTCCAGGCGGTGTCCGTCGGGGCGTGGTCGTGGACGGCGCCGTCGATCGGGTACAGGTGGAACGTCGACTTGAGGGTGGGCAGTTCGGCCCCGAACTTGGCGTGCCGGTCGATCGCGTCGGCCGGGATCTCGTTGACGAAGTCGGCGCGCCAGTACCACTGGTCGCCGGGCGGGTAGAGCCCGTCGAAGGCCGACTGGATCGCGGGGTACGGCATCGGCGCGGGGCCGTGCAGCATCGGTTCGGGGAGCGCGTCGAGCAGGGGTGCCATCAGCCGGGCCGCCGTGTCCGCGTCGTCCCCGGCGTAGCACCACACGACACCGCAGGCCTTGCGTCCCTGGATCTCCTCGGGGAACGGCGGGCCCGACGGGACGGCGCCGAACAGGAAGAAGCCGCCCAGTTCGCGGGGCGCGTGGGGGATGAAGTCCCGGTAGGCGGTGAGGACTTCGGCGGCCGATTCGACGGGCCAGAAGGTGGGCCCGGCGACGACCGTATTCACCTCGTGCAGCCGGAACCGGAACGAGGTGACGACGCCGAAGTTGCCGCCTCCGCCGCGGATCGCCCAGAACAGGTCGGCGTTGTCGTCGGCGCTCGCCCGCACCTGGGTGCCGTCGGCCAGTACGAGGTCGGCCTCCAGGAGGTTGTCGATGGTGAGCCCGTACTTGCGGCTGAGGTGGCCGAGGCCGCCGCCCAGGGTGAGGCCGCCGACTCCGGTGGTGGAGATGATGCCGCTCGGGGTGGCAAGACCGTGTGCGTGGGTGGCCCGGTCGACCTCGCCCCAGACGCAGCCCGCGCCGACGCGTGCGGTCCTGGCGGCGGGGTCGATCACGATGTCCTTGAGCGGTGACAGGTCGACGACCACGCCGTCGTCGCAGGTCCCGAGGCCCGCTCCGTGGTGGCCGCCGCCGCGGACCGCGAGCGGCAGGCCGTGGCCGCGGGCGAAGCCGACGGCCCGGGCCACGTCCTCGGCGCTGATGCAGCGTGCCACCAGGGCGGGCCGGCGGTCGATCATCGCGTTGTAGACGGCGCGCGCCTCCTGGTAGCCGGGATCGTCCGGACCGGTCAACCGGCCCTCGAACGCGGTGAGTTCCTGACGGGCCGCCTGTGCGGGCGTGACGGACATGGCATCCCCCGATCCGGGGCCCCGTCGTCCGGACCCCTCCGATGGTCCTGTTCTAGTCCGGGGTCACCCGCTCGGGCATCCGTGCCCGCCACTCAGTTCGGCGCCCTCGCCTACCTATGTCTCCCCGCACCTGTCCGGGCCCGCCGCGTCCGACGTGTCCCCGCCTACGACTCGCGGCCCGGCAGGATCCCGAGTTCCGTGGCGCGGGCGGCGGCCTCGCGGCGTGAGCGGGCACCCAGTTTCTCCAGGACGGCGGCGACGTGGTTGTCGACGGTACGGACCGACACGACGAGCCGCTCGGCCATCTCCGGGTTGGTCAGGCCCTGGGCCAGCAGCCGCACGACCTGCAGTTGCCGCTCGGTGAGGCCGGCGGGGTTGTCGCGGGTGGCGGCGAGCGGCCCGCGCGGGATGTGGCGGACGCCGAGGTGCCGCAGTTCGGAGCGGACCAGCCGGGCCAGGGGTTCGGCGCCGAGCGCGTCCAGGCCCGCGAGGGCGGTGAGCTTGTCGTCCGGGTCCGGGCTCTCGGCGAGGGCG
Source organism: Streptomyces ortus (assembly GCF_026341275.1). Classification (NCBI taxonomy): domain Bacteria; kingdom Bacillati; phylum Actinomycetota; class Actinomycetes; order Kitasatosporales; family Streptomycetaceae; genus Streptomyces; species Streptomyces ortus. The sequence continues at coordinate 7,653,916 of NZ_JAIFZO010000002.1, read as the reverse complement.
GCGGCATGCTCGTACGGGCAGCCTGCCGCGTGCCACACCCGGGCCGCCTCCCGCCAGCGGCCGGCGGTCTGGAGGGCGTACGGGTGGTCCGAACCGTCCGCCGGTACGCGGTGACCGGCCTTGCTGAGCCAGTGGCCGAGTTCGGCGCGGTGCGGGACGGCGTTCAGCCGGCGTGCCTGCTCGAAGGTGTCCCCGGCCAGTGCGGCCACCGCCGCGTGGTCGCCGCGCAGCCAGGCGGCCTCGGCCCGGGCGGCGGCGACCGGTCCTGTGCGCTGGAGTTCACGGGTGCGGACGGCGATCTCCCATGCCTCGTCGAGGAGTTCGTCGCCGCCGCTCCGGCCGCGCCGGACCCGTACCCGGGCGAGGACGGTCAGTGCGGGGCAGCGGGCCGGTACGAAGTCGTGGGCGCCGATCTCGGCGTGGCGCTCCGCCTCGTCCCAGGCGCCGGCCGCGAACTTCCTCAGTCCCAGGGCCACATGGAGATAGCTCAGGAAGCCGACGTGCTCGGCCCGGTCGGCCAGCTCCGTCCCGGGCCCGAGATAGCGGTCGGCTTCGGCGTATTCGAGGCGTTCGAGCAGTGTCCAGATGAGGTTGGCGTACGAGCGGCAGGCGTGTTCGACCTCGCCCGCGGCCAGCGCGACCCGCAGGCTCTCCTCCAACTGGGCGCGGCCCAGCGGGTCTCCGGCGCGCCAGCGGGCGGTGCCGACGTTGTTCAGGGCGTGCGCGAGGATCGCGTTGTCGCCCGTGCGGCGGGCCAGCAGGATCGCACGCTCGCCGAAGTCGATGGCGGGTGCGGTGCGTTCGGACAGCATGTGGAGCTGGGAGGTGTTGCTGAGCGCGAGCGCGAGCAGCCGTTCGTCGCCCGCCTCCTCCAGGACGGTGATGGCCTCCCGTGCGGCGCGCTGGGCGTCGTCCGCGTTCCCCGCCCACCAGTGGATCCGGGAGAGCCAGCGCAGGTCGGCGCCGAGCGCGCGGGTGTCGCCGAGGAACCGGCGCAGCGCGACCGCCTCCCGCTCGGCGTCCACGGCGGCGGCGGAGTCGGCGATGGTGTAGCTCTCGATGGCGAACCGCTCCAGCAGATCGGCGAGTTCGGCCGTGTCGAAGCGGTCGCGCTGTCGCAGGACCAGGCACAGATGGGCGGCGGCCTCCCGGTGCGCGCCCGCTCCGGCGGCGTCCCGGGCGGCGTCGGGCCCGTACCGTGCGATCGCCTCCTGGTCGCCGGCCTGGGCCGCGTGGTGGACGACGCGGGCCGGGTCGGAGCCCGGTTTCACGACGAGCGCGGCCAGGACCCGGCGGTTGAGTTCGATGCGCCGGGCGGCGGGCAGCGAGTCGGCGACGGCGCGGCGGATCAACTCATGGCGGAACCCGGCCCGTTCGGGTGTCACGGTCAGCAGTCCGCGCTGTTCGGCGACCGCCAGCTCGGCGACGCCGTCCGGCAGCAGCGCGTCGACGAGGGGACGTTCGACCGCGGAGGGTACGACGGCGAGCTGTTCCAGGGCGTCGCGGGTGCGGTCGTCCAGGTCGCGCAGCCGGGCGAGGACCGCGTCGACCACCGTCGGCGGTACGGCGCCGGTGCCGCCGGCCGCCACCACCTCGGCCACGAAGAACGGGTTGCCGGAGGTCACCTCGTACACTTCAGCCGGGTCCAGGCCGCTCACCGCGCTGAGCCTGTGCACGGCACCCGGGGAGAGCCGGGACAGCGGCAGGCGGTGCACGCGTTCGGCCCGGGACACCTGGCCGAGGAGGTGGTGCAGGGGGTGGCGGCGGTCCAGCTCGTCGTCCCGGTAGGTCAGGACCAGCACGGCCGGCAGGCGTTCCATCCGGTGCACCAGGAACCGCAGCGCGTCGAGGGAGGCCTCGTCGGCCCAGTGCACGTCCTCGACGACGAGGACGGCGGGGTGCGGGGCCGCGGTGAGTTCCGCGCGCAGCGCGTCGTACACCCGGGGGCGGTCGCCGCCCGCCGTGAGTGCCCGCGCCAGTTCCGCGCCGACGTTGCCGACGAGGTCGCGGAAGGGGCCGAGCGGCCGGCGCGTGGCCAGGTCGTCGCACTCCCCCACCAGCACGCGGGAGGCCGTGGGCAGCACCCCCGGCATCGCTTTCACCAGGCTCGACTTGCCGATACCCGCCTCGCCGTGCACGAGCACCACGGAACCGGCTCCGTCGGCCGCCTCTCTGGCGGCCGAGGCCAGCCGGTGCAGCTCGTGCTCACGTTCGAGGATCCCCCCATCCACGGCGCCATGCTGGCACATGCACGCCTCTTGAAGCCCCCCAGCGGCGCCCATAGGATCGTTCAAGAATTTATGAAACGTTTCAAACGGACTCACCCGTCTCCCTCCCGACGCTCCCCTGCCTCCCGCACCCGCACGCACGCACGCACGCACGCAACCAAGGGACTCCACATGACCAAGGGTTGGAACCGCCGCGTCTTCCTCCGGACCTCGGTAGCCGGAGCGAGCGCCTCCGCCGCCCTCGCCTCCGGCACCACCGCTGCCACCGCTTCGGTTCCGCCGGACGCCGGCGCGGCCCGGCCCGGCGGGCTGCGCATCGAGCGCACGACCGTCGAGTACGCCGAGACACTGCTCGGCACGGAGGTGGAACAGCCCCGGCTGACCTGGGAGTTGGCGGCCGACGGACGCGGGGCCCGGCAGAGCGCGTACCGCGTGAGAGTCGCGCTGAGCGAGCAGGGCCTGCGGGAGGGGCAGCGCGCGGTCTGGGACTCCGGCCGGGTCGGGTCGGACCGCAGCGTGGGAATCGCGTACGAGGGCCCCGCCCTCAAGCCGCGCACCCGCTACTTCTGGCAGGTCAGGGTCTGGGACGGCGAGGGCCGGCCGTCGGCGTGGAGCGCGCCGCGCTGGTGGGAGACAACGTTGTCCAAGGACTCCTGGCAGGGGTTCTGGATCGGTGCCGCCGCCGCGCCCGAGCCGCCGACGTTCGAGGGGGCGTCCTGGATCTGGTCGCCGGGCGCGACCTCTGACGATGCCCCGAACGGCCCCCGTTGGTTCCGCGGCGCGCTCACCGCGCCGCCCGCGGGCTCCGAGGTCCGAAAAGCCACGCTGCTGGCGACGGCCGACGACGATTTCACCCTGTATCTCGACGGGGTCCAGGTGATGCACCAGGCCGAGCAGACCGACGCCTGGCGGCAGGGTCATCTCCTCGACGTCACCGAGGAGGTGCGGGCGGCGGGCTCCGGGCGCCTGGTGGTCGCCGCCCTCGCCACCAACCGCGGCAACGCGTCGGTCAACCCCGGCGGTCTGCTCGTACGGCTGCTCGTGGAACTCGATACAGGGACCGTGGAGTTGGTCACGGGCGAGGGATGGCGGAGCGCCGACACCGAACAACACGGCTGGCAGCAAACGGGGTTCGACGACTCCTCCTGGGCCGGGGCGGCCGTGCTCGCCCCGTACGGGCAGGGGCCCTGGGGTTCCGGGGTGTCGATCGCGGCGCCCGAGCAGCCGGCCCCACTCCTGCGCCACGAGTTCACCCTCACCAAGCCGGTCTCCCGCGCCCGCCTCTACATCAGCGGACTCGCCTACTACGACGCCGAGATCAACGGCGAACGCGTCGGCCGCCAGGTCCTCGACCCCGGCTTCACCGACTACGACGAGACCGTCCTGTACGCCGTCCACGATGTGACGGACCACCTGCGCCGGGGCGCCAACGCGATCGGCGTGACCCTGGGCCGCGGCTTCTTCGGCATGACGACACCGAACGTCTGGAACTGGCACCGCCCGCCGTGGCACGACGAGCCGCGCCTCCTCGGCCAGCTGGAGGTCGACCACCCCGACGGCTCCCGCACCACGGTCGCCACGGACGGCGGCTGGCGCATCACCGAGGGCCCGACCCGCTCCAACTCGCTCTACGCGGGCGAGAGTTACGACGCCCGCAAGGCACCCGAGGACTGGACCCGCCCAGGCTTCGACGACAGCGGCTGGCAGCGGACGCAGCGCCGGGACGCCCCGAAGGGCACACTGCGCGCCCAGCCCCACGACCCGATCCGGGTCGTCGAGACAGTACGCCCGGTCGCCGTCGAGGAGTTGACCGAGGGCGTGTACGTGGTCGACATGGGCCGCACGATGGCCGGCTGGACGCGGCTGACCGTGCGCGCCCCGGCGGGCACGACCGTACGCCTGGTCCACGGCGAGAAGCTGAAGTCCGACGGAAGCGTGCACGCCGAGACCGGGCACGTACCCGGCCGGTTCCAGACCGATGAGTACGTGTGCGCGGGCGGCGGCGCCGACGAGGTGTGGGAGCCGAAGTTCTCGTACAAGGGATTCCGATACGTGCAGGTCAGCGGGGTACCGACGAAGCCCGAGCCGTCGCAGCTGCTGGGGCGCGTCGTGCACACGCCGGTGGAGGCGACGGGTTCCTTCGCCTGCTCCGTGCCGTTCTACCAGCAGCTGGAGCGCGCGATGCGGCGCACGCTCCTGAACAACCTGCACGGCATCCCGACGGACACGCCGATGTACGAGAAGAACGGCTGGACCGGCGACGCGCAGCTGGGCGCGCCCGTCATGGCGTACGCGCTCGGCGTGCACCGCTTCCTGTCCAAGTGGCTCGGCGACCTGAAGGACAGTCAGAACGCGGACGGACAGCTCCCGGTGATCGTGCCGAGCGGCGGCTGGGGGTACGGCGACCTCGGCCCGTCCCCCGAGTGGACGACCGTGTACCCGTTCCTGCTGCGGGAGATGTACCGCGTGTACGGGGACGAGCGGCTGGCCCGCGACCACTGGACGCCGCTCACGCGCTATCTGGACTGGGAGATCGCGCGGCTGCGGGACGGGCTCGCCGTGACCGCGCTCGGCGACTATCTGCCGCCCGGGTACGGCGGCAACCCGCCCGAGGACACCCGGCTCACCGCGACGGCGTATCTGCACCGGGCGCTCACCGACACGGCCGAACTCGCCGACCTTTTGAAGGACCCCGCGGTCGCCGATCGCTATCGCGGGGCGGCGGCGGGGCTCAAGGAGGCCTTCAACGCGGCCTTCCTGGGTCCCGACGGCCACTACCGCACGGCGAAGGATCCCGGCTACCGGCAGACGAACAACTGCGTGCCGCTCGCCTTCGGGCTGGTCCCGCCGGGCGCACGCGCCTCCGTCGTCGACTCGCTGCTCGCCGACATCGAGGAGCGCGGCAACCACCTCAACACCGGCGCGCTCGGCACCAGTGTCCTGCTGCGGCAGCTGTCCGCGCAGGGGCATCCCGAGGTGGCCCACGCGATCGCCACTCAGCGCACCTATCCGAGCTGGGGCTACTGGTTCGAGAACGGCGCCGACACCATGTGGGAGATGTGGCCGGTCGACTCACGCTCCAGGGACCACTACTTCCAGGGCACGGTCGTGCAGTGGCTGTACGAGAACGTGGCCGGGCTCCGCCCCGGAGACGCCGGGTACCGGACCTTCACCGTGCGCCCCGACGGCCGTACGGGAGTGGACTGGGCCCGCACCTCGATCCGGACCGTCCGCGGGGAGGCTTCGGCGGCCTGGTCGATGGTGGACGGCTCGCTACGGCTCTCGGTGGGCGTGCCGGTGGGGTCCACGGCCGAGGTGCATGTACCGGCGGCGGCGCGCTCGGCCGTGCGCGCTCCCGGCGGGGCGGAGTACGTGCGGGTGGAACCGGGGTTCGTCGTGTACGAAGTGACGCACGGGGATTGGGAGTTCGTGGCCCGGCCCACCGGGTGACCGGACGCGCTCACGAAGTGCTGGTGCGGGATTCGAGATCGTTGCGGGTGTCGTTGCCGTACACACCTGTCTCGTCTCCCCGGATGCCGTACCAGAGTTGGAAGCGGGCCACCGCCGCCGTCAGCGCGGCGTCGTACACGCCGGTGGGCGTGCCCTGCGCGTACACGTCGGGGATCCGCAGCAGGCGTTCCTGCAGGTCGCTGACCTCGGGTCCGCTGTCGCCCTCGCGCAGGGTGCCGGGGCCGTCGGGGTCGGCGCCCTGCGGGCCGACGCCGTCCCGCGCGGGGGCCGAGGCGGGGGGCGCGGACGACGCGGCCGGGGGCCGCGCCTGGGCGGCATCCTCGTCGTTGTCCCAGGTCAGCAGCAGGGCGCCGCTGAATCCGCCCAGCGCGGCGACCGTCGCGGCGACACCGAGCGCCGTGCTGCGCAGGAAGGTGCTGCGACCGTGGGCCGGCCCCTTCTTGGCCGGGCGTTCGCGCACCTCCGGCCCGCTCTCACCGTGGGCCACGACCACGGCCGCGGACACGGGTGGCAGTTCCTGCGTGTCGTCCTCCGTGACCCAGGACTGCGGGTCGTCCGTCGCCGCCCAGGACTGCGAGTGGTCCGTCACCGCCCCGGACTGCGAGTCGCGCTTCGCGGCCGGGGGCCGTGCCGGGGCCGCGGGTGCCGGGGACCGCGCGGGGCCTTCCGGCGCCCGGGACGGCGCGGAGACCTCCGGGGGCGGTACGGCGACGACCTCGTAGCCCTCCTCCGGCTCGCGCTCTCTCTCCTTCACCTGCCGCAGCAGATCCGCCAACGACCCTGGCTGTCGTTTGCGCAGCACATGGGTCGGTTCCAGCGGCGCACGACGCGGTGACTCTTCGGGGTCGAACGGTGTCGACAACCTGCTCTCCCTCCGGGCGTTACTGAGAAGGGATACGGGTCCCTCCGCCCTCCGGTTCAACGGCGCGGCGCCGAGCCGGCCCCGTGACAAAGTGCGGCCCACCGGATGACAATGAAAATGATTGTCGATAGCGTGTGCGTCGGTCACGTCGTCCACACCCCGCCATGGGGTGCCCTCGGCGTGCCCGGACGCTCAACCGGAGCGCGGGAAAGGGGAGTTGTGGCTCATCTGTTGGTGGTCGAGAGCTGGGTCGGGTCGATGAGCAGACTGCTGCCACGGGCGATCCGGGAGGGCGGCCACGAGTTCACCTTCCTCACCCGGGACCTGCATCACTACCTGCGCTCCGCCCCGGAGGGCACGGCTCATCCCCTGCTGGCGGCCCGCAACGTACTGACCGCCGAGACGAACGACATCGACCTCTTGCTCCCGGTCGTGGAGCGGCTGCACGAGGCACTCGGCTTCGACGGCGTGGTCACCTCCTGCGACTACTACCTGCCCACCGTGGCGCGGATCGCCGCCCGGCTGGGGCTCCCCGGGCCGACACCCGAGGCCGTGGAGAACGCGTGCCGCAAGGACATCACCCGCCGCGTCCTCGGCGAGGCAGGTGTCCCCGGCCCCCGTTTCGCCGTCTGCCCGGACCGGGCCACGGCCGAGGAGGCCGCCCGGGAACTGGGCTTCCCGCTGGTGGTGAAGCCCGTCGACCTCTGCGCGGGCATGTTCGTGCGGCGCGTGGACGACGAGCGCGAGCTGACCGAGGCCTGCCGGGCCATCGCGGACTTCCCGCTGAACGCCCGCGGGCAGTTGCGCGCACCCGTGTTCCTTCTGGAGGAACTCCTCGACGGGCCCGAGGTCAGCGTGGAGACGGTGTCGTTCGCCGGTACGACGCACGTGGTGGGCGTGACCGACAAGAGCCTAGGCGGGGCGCCCGCCTTCATCGAGACCGGTCACATGTTCCCCGCCGACCTCGCCCCGGCCGATGCCGAGGCCGCCCAGGACACCGCGGCCCAGGCGATAAAGGCGCTCGGGCTCGACTCCGTCGTGGCGCACACCGAGATCAGGCTGACCGCCGCCGGGCCCCGCGTCGTCGAGGTCAACCCGCGCCCGGCCGGCAACCGCATCACCGAGCTCGTCCGTCACGTCACCGGCGTCGACCTGGCCGCCGCCTGCGTGGACGTGGCGCTCGACCGCGCCCCGGACCTGCGACCCCGACCCACCGGGCTGCGCAGCGCGGCCGTCGGTTTCCTCGTGCCGGACACCGAGGGGACGCTGGAGTCGATCGAGGGGGCCGGTCAAGTGCGTTCCGCGCAAGCCGTGTTGGAGGTTCAGCTCGCCGAGCCGGGCCGGGCGGTGCGGGTCGCGGGCAGCAACAACGAATACCTCGGCCATGTGATGGCGGGCGACACCGAAGGGCTCGGCGCGCGCGCCCGGGTCGAGTCACTGCTGTCCGGGCTGCGACCGCGGGTGACCACCCGATGAGGCCACCGGCACCCACACCCGCACCCTCGCTCTCAACCACGCCGGCATCAACACCGGCACCGACACCGACAGAGGCAAAGGCACAGGCACCGGCACCGGCACCGGTTTCGTACGACGCTCTCGTGCGGCGGGTTCTCGCCGGTGAGCTGGGTCCGGATCCCCACGTGCTGCGCGTCGCCGTGGCGTTCACCACGAACCAGGCCGTACGGCACGACGGTCGCCGCGGCGGCTACCGCAACGAGGTGCTCAGTCTGCGCCTCGGCCGGGCGGTCGGCTCCTGCGCGGTCGAGCCCGGCGCGCTGCCGTCCGGCGCCGTGGAGGACTGCGCCGGGGCCGACATCGCACGGCTGCTGGAGCACCCGCTCCCGTCGGTCCGCGTGGCGGCGCTGGACGCCTATCTGATGCATGTGCGCCCGCACACACCGAAGTACGGGGCACTCCCCTGCCCCCTGCCCGCCGGGAGTTCCCTGGAGAAGTCCCGGGCCCGGGCGCGGGCCGTCGTCGAACTGCTGGACGTCGTACCGGGCCGGACCGTGCTCGTCGTCGGCGTCGTCAACTCCCTTCTGGAGGCGCTGCGTTCGCGCGGAATCTCGTACATTCCGTGCGACCTCAAGGGCGGTACGACGGAGTGGGGCGAGCCGGTCGCGACCGACATGTACGCCTCGCTCGACCGCTGTGACGCCGTGCTGGCCTCCGGCATGACCCTCGGCAACGGCTCCTTCGAGCCCTTGCGGGCCCATGTCCTGGACAGCGGGCAGCAGTTGGTGATGTTCGCGCAGACCGGCAGTGCCGTACTGCCGTGGTTCCTGGGCGCCGGGGTCGACGCGGTGTGCGCGGAGCCGTACCCCTTCTTCTGGCTGGACGGCGGTCCGGGTGTCATCCACCGCTACCGCCACCGCGACGCGGAGGCGGCCCTGTGACCACGGCCGCACTGCGTCCCCTCGCCGCCAACCCCGATCTGCTCGCCCTGCTCGGCCGTACACCGCTGGCCAGGGTGACCACCGATCTGCCCTGTCCGCAGCCGGGCTTCTGGGCCAAGCTGGAGGGCCTCGGCGCCGGCGGGATGAAGGCCCGGGCGGCGGTGTCCATGCTGCTCGGGGCACGTGAGCGGGGTGAACTGCGCCCCGGCGCGCCGGTCGTGGAGTCCACCTCCGGGACGCTCGGCGTCGGACTCGCCTTCGCCGGGCAGGCCCTGGGTCACCCCATCGTGCTCGTCGGCGACACCGAACTCGAAGCGTCCATGCGGCAGTTGCTGCGCGCCTACGGAGCCCGTCTCGAACTGGTCGACCGTCCCGCCGGGGTCGGTGGCTGGCAGGCCGCCCGGCTGGCCCGGCTGCGTGAGTTGCTCGGGACGCTGCCGGACGCGTACTGGCCCGATCAGTACAACAACCCCGACAACATCGCCGGTTACGCCTCCCTGGCCGCCGAACTCGCCACCCAGCTCGACCACTTGGACGTCCTCGTGTGCAGTGTCGGCACGGGCGGTCACAGTGCCGGGATCGCGGGACCGCTGCGCAGGCACTGGCCGGGGCTGCGGCTGATCGGTGTGGACGCCACCGGCTCCACCATCTTCGGCCAGCCCGCGCGTCCCCGGCTGATGCGCGGCCTGGGCAGCAGCATCCATCCGCGCAACGTGGCCTACGAGGCCTTCGACGAGGTGCACTGGGTGGGTCCGGCCGAGGCCGCGGACGCCTGCCGACGGCTCGCCCGCGGCAGTTTCGTCAGCGGTGGCTGGAGCACGGGCGCGGTCGCGCTGGTCTCCGCGTGGGCGGCCCGGGTCCATCCCGGCGCCGTGGTCGCCACCGTCTTCCCGGACGGCCCCCACCGCTATCTCGGCTCGGTCTACGACGACGACTTCGCGGCGGCCCACGGCCTCGACCCGGCCGCCGCGGCCACCCGCCCCGTCGAAATTCCGCACGCCCGCGCCGTCGAGGCCACCGGCTGGGTCCGCTGCGCCACGGTGACCGACCCCCTGCTCAGCACCCTGGAAGGGAGCCCGTGAAGGCCACCCTGCGCACCGTACGGCTCACGCTCGCCGAGCCGCTGCGCATCTCCCGTTCGACGACGACCGCCCGCGACGCCGTCTGGCTGACGATCGAGCACGACGGCCTGCACGGCCACGGCGAGGCCGTCACCAGCGTCTACTACGGCCTCGACACCGGCACACTGCGACGGCGGTTGCACGTGTCCGGCCGCGACCTGAGCCGTTTCCCCGATCCCGAGAGCGCGCTGCGCGAGTGGCCGGCTCGGGGAGGCAAGGGGGACGGGCAGGACGACACCCGGCCGCCCGGGGTCACCGCCGCCGTGGAGGCCGCGCTTCTCGACCTGTGCGGCAAGCGGTCCGGCACACCCGTGTTCCGCCTGCTCGGGAGCGAAAGCCCTCGCGGCACCCGGAGTCCCGGGAGCGCCGGAAGCGCCGAGAGTGCCGGAAGCGCCGAGAGTGCCGGGAGCGCTCCGAAGGCCCGGAGTGCTCCGAGCGCCCCCACCGCACACACCGCGCGCACCATCGGCATCGTCCCGGCCCCGCACGCCGCCGCGCAGGCGCGCGCGCTCGTGGCCGCCGGATTCGCCCTCATCAAGGTGAAGGCCGGCACCCCGGACCCCGAGGACGACCTCGACCGCGTACGCGCCATACGGTCCGCCGCGCCCGGCGTCCGGCTCCTGCTCGACCCCAACGGCGCCTGGACCGCCGACCGCACCCGCCATCTCCTGCCCCGCTACGCCGAGTTGGGCGTCGAGGCCGTCGAGCAGCCCATCGCCCCCGGTGACCCGGAGACCCTGGCACGGCTCGCCGAGCGTTCACCGCTGCCCCTGATCGCCGACGAGGACGTCGTCAACCTCGAAGACGTACGCCGTCTCGCGGGCCGGGTGCACGGTGTGAACGTCAAACTCGCCAAGTGCGGCGGCCCCCTTGCCGCGCTGCGCATGGCCGAGGTGATCGCCGGGAGCGGTACCGAGCTGATGCTCGGCTGCCTCACCGCCAGCACCCTCGGCCTGGCACCCGCCGTGCACCTCGCCGACCGTGCGCGCTGGGCCGACCTCGACGGGCATCTGCTGCTCGCCCACGACCCGTGGACCGGGATCGGCGGCGCCGACGGCGTCGTACGGGCGAGCGAGCTGCCCGGCCTCGGCGTACGGGAGAAGGACGCGGGCGCCCCAGGCGTGCGCGAGCGGGGGCCGCAAGACGGGCGCGAGCAGGAGGCGCAGGAGACGCGCGGGACAGGTGGGCGGCCGTGAAGACGCTGTACGAGATACGCGGCTTCTCCCCCGCGATCCGGCTCCTCCTCGTCAACCAGTTCGGCGTCAACACCGGCTTCTACCTGCTCATCCCCTATCTGGCCACCCATCTGGGCGAGGACCTGGGCATGTCGGCGGCCGTCGTCGGGATCGTGCTCGGAGTGCGCAACCTCAGCCAGCAGGGGCTGTTCCTGATCGGTGGTTCGGCCGCGGACCGGCTCGGGGCACGCGGGGTGATCATCGCCGGCTGCGGGGTGCGTACCGCGGGCTTCGCGCTGTTCGCGCTCGGCGACGGGCTCGCGGTGCTGCTCGCCGCGTCCGTACTGAGCGGGCTCGCGGGGGCGCTCTTCAACCCGGCCGTGCGGACCTATCTGGCGCAGGAGGCGGGCGAACGCAAGGCTGAGGCGTTCGCACTGTTCAACGTGTTCGCGACCACCGGGGCGCTGGTCGGGCCGCTGCTCGGGAGTGTGCTGCTGCTCGTCGACTTCCGGGCGTCCGCGCTCACCGCCGCCGGGATCTTCGCGGTGCTCACCGTGGCCCAGGCGCTGGTGCTGCCCGCGCGGGCCGTGCCGCCGAGTGCCGGCGGTGTGCTCGCGGACTGGCACGAGGTGGTCGGCAACCGCGCCTTCCTCGCCTTCTCGCTGGCCATGGTCGGCATGTTCACCCTGGAGAACCAGCTGTATCTGCTGCTGCCCGACGGGGCCCGCCGGGCCACCGGCTGGGACGGCGCGGCCGGACTGGTCTTCCTGGTCGGCACGCTCGCCAATCTCGCCCTGCAGTTGCGGCTCACCCGGGCGCTGAAGCCGTACGGCAGACGGGCGATCGGCGCCGGACTCACCCTGATGGGGCTCGCCTTCCTGCCGCCGATGCTGGTGTCGGGCGCCGGCTCCCCCGAGCTGTGGCACGCCGTTCCCGTCCTCATCGGCGTCCTGCTCCTCTACGTGGGGGTCATGGTCGCCCAGCCCTTCGTGATGGAGCTGATCCCGGGTTTCGGGCGGCCTGAGCTGATCGGCACGTACTTCGGCGTCTTCTACATGGTGTCGGGGGTCGCCGCGGCCGTCGGCAACACGGCCGTGGGCTGGGCCATGGACGCCGGGGAACGGCAGGACGCGGCCTGGCTGCCCTGGGCCTGCTGTCTGGTGTTCGGGCTGGCGTCGGCGGCCGGATTCGGCTGGCTGCGCCGCCTAGGCGCCCTGCCCGCACATCCCGCCCCCGCCGTGGAGGCGACGGTATGACGAGCGGCAACCTGCTGACCGACAACCCGGAGCTGTACGAGGCCAGGTTCCCCGATCCCGACCTGCTGGCCGGGCGATGGGCGGAGGACTGTCTGCGCCGGTACGGGGCCGGGCCCGGCGTGCTGGACCTGGGCTGCGGCACCGGACGGGACGCGGCCCATCTGCACAGGGCGGGCCGGTCGGTCGTCGGCGCCGACCTGTCCGAGGCGATGCTGGCGTACGCCGGCGAACGGCACCCGGGTCCGCGGTACGTACGCGCCGACCTGCGGGACTTCTCCCCCGGACCCGCCGGACCCATCCGATCTGTTGGACCCGTCGGACCCGATGTCTTCGACGCGGTGGTGTGCCTGGACAGTGCGCTGCTGTACTGCCACACCAACGACGACCTCGACGGCTTTCTCGCCTCGTGCCGCCGGAGCCTGTCCCCCGGCGGGCTCCTCGTCGCGGAGATGCGCAACGGCGCCTACTTCCTGGGCCGCGACGACCTGTTGAACACACCAACGGACAACTCCCTTACCTGGCAGGGCGTTTCCTACCGTTCGACGACCACCCTGCACATCGACCGCACCGCGCAACTCCTGCGGCGTACCCGCGTCTGGACCGCCGACGACGGCTCGGCCCCCGTCGAGCAGCGCTCGGCCTGGCGGCTGCTCCTGCCCCAGGAACTGCGGCACTTCCTGACCGCACACGGTTTCGCCGTGCTGGAACTGCACGACGGGCCGGGGCCACGCAGCGAACCGCCCTGGCAGGAAGGCGACGTGCCCGGTACGGCGGCCGACGCCGACCGGCTGCACGTGGTGGCACGCCTCACCGACTGACCGCGTCCCGCCTCCCCCACCCGACCTCACCCCCTCTCACACAGCAAGGACATGCTCATGCAGGACCAACCCGGCCTCCGTCGCAGAGGCTTTCTCACGGCCGCCTCCGGTGTCGGCGCCCTCGCCCTCGTCGGCTGCGGCGGCCCGGACGACTCCGGCGCCGGCTCCGGTGCCGCCGGCAAGGGAGGCGGAGGGAAGCCCCGGCGCGGCGGGCGGCTGCGGGCCGCCTTCGCGGGTGGCGGGGCGAGCGAGACGCTCGATCCGCATCTGGCCAACCTGTTCGCCGACGTGGCCCGCGCCAAGGCGCTCTTCGACAAGCTGGCCGACTACGGGGACGACCTGTCCGCCCGGCCCCGTCTGGCGTCCGGGTGGGAGCCGAACGCGGGACTCGACCGCTGGAAGGTCACCCTGCGCAAGGCCGACTTCCACGACGGGAGGCCCGTCACCGCCCAGGACGTCCTGTTCAGCTACCGCCGGATCGCCGACCCTGAGAAGGCGTTCCGCGCCAAGGCGTCCCTCGAACCCATCGATCTCCGGGCGAGCCGGGCCGTCGACGAGCGGACCGTGGAGTTCGTGCTCAAGCGGCCGACCGCCGAGTTCCCCAATGTGCTGGCCGCGTTCGGCGCGTACATCGTTCCCGACGGTTCCTCGGCGGCCGACTTCGACAAGAAGCCGGTCGGCTCGGGTCCGTTCCGCTTCGGGTCCTTCGCGCCCGGCCGCTCGGCGCTCTTCCGGCGCAACGACGACCACTGGGACGGTGCCCCGTACCTGGACGAGGTGGAGTTCGTCGTCGCCAACGAGGAGTCCGCGCGGGTCAACGCGCTGCTCGGCGGGCAGGTCGAGTACGCCCATGAGCTGAACCCGACGACCGCCCGCGCCCACGAGGGCGGGGGCCGGATCGAGATCGTACGGCTGCGGAACAGCGCCATGCAGGCCTTCGCCATGAAGACCGACCGGGCCCCCTTCGACGACGAACGGGTCCGCGAGGCGTTCTTCCTCATCGCCGACCGCCAGGAACTCGTCGACGGAGCGCTGTCCGGGGCAGGCGTGGTCGGCAACGACCTCTTCGGCAAGGGGTACGAGTACTACGCCGACGGGCTGCCCCAGCGCGAGCAGGACCTCGACCGGGCGCGCTCCCTGCTAAGGAAGGCGGGAGCCGAGAAGCTGAAGGTCACCCTGGACACCTCGGCGGTCGCGGCCGGGTTCACCGAGGCGGCGAGCATCTTCCGCGACCAGGCCGCGAAGGCCGGTGTCACCGTCGACGTCGCCATGGGCAGCAAGGACTCCTACTGGGCCGACATCCTCGACTCCGGGACCCTGTGCTGCTACCGCTCGGGAGCCATGCCCATCGAGGCGCACATCTCGCAGCGGCTCCTCACCGACTCCACCACCAATGCCACCAAGTGGCACCACAAGGACTTCGACGCGCTCTACCAGCAGGCGCAGGCCACGAAGGACACCCAGGAGCGCGCCGCCGTGTTCGGCCGGATGCAGCGCAGGCTGTACGCCGAGGGAGGCTTCCTGGTCTGGGGGTTCGCCGACTGGATCATCGGAACCGCCCGCACGGTGCGCGGAGTTGACCGCGAGGCGCCCGCCAACACGCTCGACTGGGCGCGGTTCGACAAGGTCTGGCTGGCGTGAGCGGCCTCGGTTCCTGGGCCGCCCGGCGGCTGCTGCTCGGCGGTGTGCAGGTCGTGGCCGTGGTGCTGCTGGTCTTCGCGCTCACCGAGGCGCTCCCCGGCGACGCGGCGGTGGCCCTCGCCGGGGACCAGCCCGATCCGGCGCGGATCGCCGCCATCCGGGAGGCGATGGACCTGGACCGGCCGGCGTACGAGCGGCTCGGCGACTGGGCGGTGGGGCTCCCGCACGCCGACTTCGGCACCTCCCTGGCATCCGGGCGGCCCGTCACCTCGTACCTCTCCGGTGCCTTCGGGCCGACGCTGCTGCTCGCCTCGGTCACCGTCGTGCTGTTGGTGCCGGTCGGGGTCGGACTCGGGGTGCTGGCCGCGCGGTTCGAGGGGCGGTTCGTGGACCGGCTGGTCAGCGCGGTGACTCTCGGAGTGTACGCGGTACCGGAGTTCGCGTTCGGGGTGCTGCTCGTGACGGTGTTCGCGCTGCGGCTCGACTGGCTGCCCCCGACGGCGGTCGGCTACGGCACGGACCTGCTCGCGCATCCGGCCGCCCTGCTCCTGCCGGTGCTCGTCCTGCTCTCCCGTCCGGTGTGCTCACTGTCCCGGCTGGTACGCGCCGGCATGATCGACGCGCTCGCCTCGCCGTACGTCGCCCATGCCCGGCGGTACGGGATTCCGGGCGCCCGGGTCCGGTACGCGCACGCCCTGCCGAACGCGGTCGCACCGGCCGCCCAGCAACTCGCCCGTACCGTCGACTGGTTGCTGTGCGGGGTGATCGTCGTGGAGGCCCTGTTCGTGATCCCCGGCCTGGGAACCGTGCTGATGAACGCCGTGGCCGAGCGGGACGTGCCCGTGGTGCAGGGTCTCGCGGTGGTCTTCGGGGTGATCACGGTGGTGCTGAACCTGGGGGCCGATCTCGTCGCCCACCGGTTCGCGCCGCGGGCGGAGGTGGCCGCGTGAGGCCCCCTCGGCTGAGGTTGCCGCCGACGCGATACGCGCTGGGAGCCGTCCTGATGGGTGTGCCGCTCGTCCTCGCCCTGTGCGGGCCGCTGGTGGCGGGCGGGGCCGGGCCGCGGGCCGCCTCGTTCACACTCGGCGACGGGCACTGGCTGGGCACGGACTTCGTGGGGCGTGACGTGTGGCGGCAGGTGCTGCTCGGCGGCCGGCCCGTGGTGGTGGTCGCGCTCACGGCGACGGCGCTGGCCTATCTGGTGGCGCTGCCGCTCGGGCTGATCGGCGCGCTGACGCACAGAACCTGGCTGGAGGAGACACTGATGCGGCCGTTGGACGTGCTGCTCGCCGTACCGTCCCTGCTGATGATCCTGCTGGTGGCCTCCGTGTTCTCACCCGGCGCCACCGGGCTCGCGCTGCTGGTGGCGCTCGTGAACATCCCGGACGCCGCACGAATCGTCCGGGCCGCCGCCGCCGACGTGGCCGCCCGGCCGGCGGTGGAGGCGCTGCGGATGCAGGGCGAGTCGTGGTGGCGTATCGCGGTCGGCCATGTCGGCAGGTCGATCCTGCGCCCGCTCGCCGCGGACGCGGGGGTACGACTGACGGGTGTCCTGTATCTGGTGGCCACGGCGGCGTTCCTGGGCATCGGGGTGGCGCCGGACGCGGCCGACTGGGCGGTGATGGTGGACCGCAACCGTACGGGGCTGTTCGTGCAGCCCTGGGCCGTCGTCGTGCCTGCGCTGCTGATCGTGGCACTGACCATGGGCTGCAATCTGCTCTGTGACGCGGCGCTCAGGGGCGCGCCACTCAGGAAGGGGCCGCGTTCATGAACGGGTCGAGGGGGTCGGACGAGCCCCTGGCGGTCGCGGTGCCGGTCGCGGAGATCGAGGGGCTGACCGTGGAGGTCGGTGGCAGACGCATCGTCGACGGTGTGAGCCTGCGGGTGCTGCCCGGGAGGGTGACCGCGCTGGTGGGGGCCTCCGGCAGCGGGAAGACGACCACGGGGCGTGCGCTGCTGGGCGAGTTCCCGCCGGGAGCGCGCGTCGGGGGTTCCGTACGGGTGGCGGAGGCGTTGGCCGGTTACGTTCCGCAGCATCCGGCGACGGTGCTGAATCCCGCGCGGCGGGTGGGCGCGCTGCTGCGCGATATCGCGCGGGCCCAGGTCCGCGGGCTGCCTCGCCGTGAGCGGGGCCCGGCGGCACGGGAGCGCGTCCTCCACGCTCTGGAGGCAGCGCAACTGGAGCGCGGTGCAGCACTGTTGCGCCGCTTCCCGCATCAGCTCTCGGGCGGTCAGCAGCAACGGCTGGTACTGGCCCAGGCGTTGCTGCTCGGCGCCCGGGTCGTCGTCGCGGACGAGCCCACCACGGGTCAGGACGCGCTCACCAAACGGCGGGTCGTGGCCGAGCTGGCGGCGGTGGCCGCGCGTGGAATCGGGGTGGTCCTGCTCAGCCACGACCTGGAGACGGTACGCGCGCTCGCCGACGAGGTACTGGTCATGCGGAACGGCAGGGTCGTGGAGTCGGGCCCGACGGAACGGGTGTGGCTGACTCCCCGCCATCCCTGGACACGTCAACTCCTCTCTGTGCGGGCGCCGTTGGCGGAACCCGCGCAGTCCGGCCCGCACCCGGAGGCCGTCCTGCGGGTCCAGGGACTCCGGGCCCGCCACCGCCCCGGAACCGAGGTGCTGCGCGTCCCGGAACTCACCGTGCACCCGGGCGAATGCCTTGCCGTGCTTGGCCGTTCGGGCAGCGGCAAGACGACGCTCGGCCGGTGTCTCGCCGGACTCCACCGCACCTACGAGGGAGAGGTGCTGCTCGACGGGGTCGCGCTCCCGCGCAGTCTGCGGGACCGGGGACGGGCCCGGCTGGCGGCCGTGCAGTACGTCTTCCAGGACGCCCGCGCCTCCTTCGACGAGCACCGGCCGGTCCTGGACCAGGTGGCCCGGACCGCCGTACGGCTCAGGGGTGTTCCGGCCCCGGACGCGCGGGCCGAGGCGTCGCGCACGCTCAACGGCCTCGGGCTGAGCGACGAGTCGGCGGCCCGCGCTCCCGCCCGGCTGTCCGGCGGCGAGCTCCAGCGGGCCGCGCTGGCCAGGGCGCTGCTCGCACGGCCGCGGGTCCTGGTGTGCGACGAGCTCACCTCCGGACTCGACACGGTCACCCGCCGGGCTCTCCTCGACCTGCTCGCCGGGCTGCTCCGCGACCGTGACGACCTCTCCCTCGTCCTCATCACCCACGACCTCGACACGGCCCGACTCGCGACCGGGATCGCGGTGCTGGACGGTGGAGAGGTGGTCGAACAGGGACCGGCGCGGGACGTCCTCACGGCACCCGCGCATCCCTTCACCGCGTCACTGGTCGAGTCGGCGGCAGAAGTCCACCTCCACGGGGTCCGCCACCACCCTCAGGCGGGGCACCCGTCCGACGAGGGTGAGTAGGTCCTCCCGTGCGGCGCCCGCGGGGACGCCGAAGCCGCCCAGCCAGTCCTCGGGCCGGGCGGCGTCCGTGTCGAGCGTCAGGGCGTAGCGGTAGCGGCCGGGGCGCTGGGGGGCGAAACGCGCGAACGTCATGAGGGGCAGGCAGCCGGGGCCCGAGGTCGGGTCCCACGACTCGCCCGGCATGAGTGCGCGCAGGTCCGCCGGGCGCAGCGGGCCGACGAGGGGGTCCTCGGCCGGTACGGGAACCGCCACGACGGTGCCGTACCCGGTCGCGTCCGCGCCCGCGCTCCGACCACCAGTGCCGCCAGTGCCGCCAGTGCCGCCAAAGTCCACGTGACCGTCACCGTCACTGTCGCTGTCGCCGGATCTCGTGACGGTCGGCCGGTAGCGGGGGAAGCGCAGTCCGTTCTCGGAGCCGTCGAGCACTCCCGCGACCCACAGCTCGCGGGTCCCGGTGTTGCGCAGTTCCACCCGTACGGCGGCCGGGTGGCCGAGGGGTTGGGGGCCCCGCGGCCCGTACAGGACGAGGTCGATCACGCGACGGATTCCTTCCGGTACCTGAACGTGTTCGTGCGGTCGTACCCCGGGGTCAGCCGCCGAACTCCTCGGTGAGCCGCGCCTTCGTGGAGTCGGCCTGGTCGCGTACCGCGTCCTTGACGTACGGCTTGTACGCGGGTGTGTCGAAGTGCCGGACCAGCCGGTCGAGCGTGGAGTTGGCCTCTTCGAGGTCGCCCTGGCGGGCGTAGGCGCAGGCGAGACGCCGTGCGGCCAGGTTGAGCGTCAGGTTGTCGACCCCCTTGCCCTGCTGCGAGACCTTCACGACCTGAGTGAGCTGCTCGATTCCGGACTTGGGGTCCGGCGGCCGTACGGTCAGTTCGGTCTTGTCCGGGCTCAGGCTCTTGAACTCGTGCTCGAAGTTGAGCCCCTTGGCGAGGCGCGCGTACACGGCGAAGGGGTGGGTGCCGTGTCGTTCGATGACCTCCTGGAGCGCGTCGTTGCCGGACCGCAGTGACGTCGGAGCCGCGCAGGGCGAGGATCTTGCCCTGTTCCTCGCCCATCATCAGCTCGGCGAGCCGGAGGTCGTCCTGACCGACCGGGTGCCGTACGTCGATCCGCAGCACCGGCGAGACGATCCGGGACCCGTCGGAGGCCAGGTAGGCGGCGCGCAGCTGGTAGGTGCCCGGCTGCTGGAAGTAGTGCCCGTCGCGGCCGTAGCCGATGTAGGCGCTGCTGTAGATCGCGGGCCGTCCGGCGTCCAGGCGGACGGTCTGGTCCTGGTCGACGCAGCGCCGCAGCAGCGGCCGGTAGAGCACGGTGCGTCCGGAGGGCTGCCGGATGGCGACGCTGACGAGTTCGTCGTCAGGGTGGAGGTGGTTGTGCGTGGAACGGCCGCGCAGGTCGGTCGTCTCCAGCTTCAGCTCCACGACCACCGGTTCGCCGAAGGAGAGGCCGCTCTTGTCGGCGCGCAGGCCGAGGCGCAGACCCGACTCGTCGGTGAGGGGTTCGTCGAAGAGTTCCGGTTCGATGTCGGCGGCGCCCGTGGCGAACGCGTTGGCGCCCATGATGACGTTCCGGTAGGAGCCGTGCCGCAGGTGCAGCTGCTCGTTGTCGGTGAACTGGAAGGGGAAGGCGCCCCAGAAGGCGGCGGCCCCGCCGTTGCCGTTCAACGGCTGGTAGCTCTGCGGGTAGTTCATCCAGGACAGGTCCGCGAAGCCGTTGTTGCCGCCGAGCGGGGCCGGCGGCGTGGCCAGGTTCTTCTGCCAGGAGTGCAGCAGGTTGAAGGCGTGGCCGATCTCATGGACGTACGTGCGCAGCATGGCGCGTTGCTCTTCGGGTCCCGCGCCCTGGATCAGGTCGTAGAAGACCGCGCAGCCCTGTCGCTGGAAGGAGTCGGCGGCGTCGAACATGATGCCGCGCACTCTCGCCATGCCTTCGTAGCTGCCGGCGACCAGCAGCCACAGTTTCCATTGCGGGGCGTTGCGCCAGAGGCTGAAGTTGGTCTCCATGGCGCCGTGCAGCTCGGTGTTGGTCCAGCCGTTCTGGCTGTTGGCGATGACGTTGGCGGTGCCGGAGACCAGCAGTTCGATACCGGCCTCGGCGTAGGCGCGCGGCACGGAGAGGATCCGGGCGGGGCTGTTGGCGGGCTGCGGAAGCGAGCCGGTGTCGTACGAGAGGAAGGGCACGGCCCCGGCCACGGAGTCCTGCTCCCACTCGACGGTGCGGAAGTACGGCGAGACGTACGGGCAGATGTAGGTGGCGCCCAACTGGTGCGGCGGGCGCAGGAATTCGACGGTCGCGGCGCCCGGCCGCTGGTTCGTCCTGCTGCGCGGGACGGTGACCCGCACGAGCGTGTACGCGGTCTGCCAGGTGTAGATGGCGGTTCCCCTGATGACGACCTGGGTCGCGGTACGGGAGACGGTGGGCGCGTCCACGACGAACGAGCCGAAGTACGCCTGCGTACCGCCGCCCGTGCTGAAGAAATCGCCGCTGACCTTGCGCAGGACCTTCGGGCCGCCGGGGACGCTGTCGACGTCCACGCGCAGGATCAGTTCGTAGCCGCCGCTGGTGCCGCGGTAGCGGCCACGGGTGGGGCGGTGGGCCGGGAGGGCGGCACCTGACTCGTCGCGCGCGGCCGGTCCATCGGCGGACCGGCGCTGCTCCGCCGCGCGTTCCGTGCCGTCCGCCGCGGCGCGTTCCGTCGCGCCCGCTCCGGTGTCGTACTCGCCCGGGACACCCTCCTGACCGCTCTCCCACTCCTCGGGGAAGGAGGTGTCGGCCAGGGGTGTCGCCGAGAAGTCGGCGGTCCCCGTTGTCGGGTCTCCACTGGCTGTTGACATGGCGACAAGCCCTCCGTTCGCTCGACGCGCCGTGCAACGTGCAACGGGCGACGGGCGGCGTCCGCGCGACGCCACCCCGGGTCCCGACCGGCCGGAAGGACTGGTGCGAGCACGTTGGCACCGTGCTCCCACCACGTCAACGATCCTTTCCGTTGTCCAGCAGAAATACGACCGTCCCGCGGAAATGCGACGGTCGGTACCGAATCCGGCCCACTCCCGCGAGGACGGAGATCCACGATGCTCTTCAGCCCGTTCGACGCCAAGCACGCTTCCCTGGTGGCAGGTTGGCCGGTCACGGCGGCGGAGGCGCTGATGTGGTGCGGACTGCGGGAGTTCCCGGTGACGGAGCGGACGGTCACGGCGTGGCAGCGCGAGCAGGACGTGACGGCTTACGTCCTGCTGGCGCACGAACAGCCCGTCGCGTACGGGGAGTTGTGGCCGGACGCCGAGGAGGACGAGGTCGAACTGGCGCGGATCATCGTGGCTCCCGGGGCGCGCGGGCGGGGCCTCGGCCGCCGACTGGTCCGGGACCTGCTCGCGGAGGCCCGGCGGACGGGTCTCTCGGAGAGCTGCATGCGGGTCCACCCGCACAACACCGCCGCCCTGCGCTGCTACCGCGGGGCGGGCTTCGAACCGGTCGACGCGACGTCGGCCGCGGCCTGGAACGCGGGCCAGCCGGTCGACTACACCTGGCTGCGCCACGGGCACGCCTGAACGCCGGGCGCGGGGGCCGTTCGAGGTGGCCCCGTGGCGCCGGAATGTTGGGCCGGTCGAGGGAATTCTGACGCCGTATCAGCGGTGCGGCGCATTTCGCGGTTCCGAATGTGAAAGGGAGTCGGGTGCACAACCGATTTGTACGACAATCATTCCGCTCGGAGGACTTCGTATGCCCGCCTCACCGCTCACCCGCTCCGCCGGCTTCCGCACCGGCGCCACGGCCCTCACCACCGTCGCCCTCGCCGGCGCCGCCCTCCTCGGGGCACCGGCCGCCCAGGCCGCCCCCGACAGCGGTGACGTCAAGATCCACTCGGAGACGACGTCCCCGACCGACCAGCGCGACGAGACGAAGGTCTGCAAGTTCTACCTGGCCGCCTTCAACTTCGAGGGTGTCGGTGTCACGGGGATCACCTACATCATCGAGCCACAGCCGGCCGCCTCGGCCGCCGCCACGCTCAACGGCACCCTCAACCTCCCCATCGGCACCGGCTACACGGACACGCTCGCGCTGCCCGACGGCAACTACAAGCTCACCTGGAAGCCCGTCGGCGGAGCGGGAGCGGGCAAGGAGAAGCAGTTCAAGGTCGACTGCAAGCCGGCGGCGAAGCCGGACGCCAAGCCGCAGACTCCCAGTGGCGCGGTGCCCGCGGGCGGCGGCGGTCTCGCCGAGACGCCGACCGTGTCGGCGGTCGCCGCGGCCGGAGCGGTGGGCCTGGTCGGCGTGTCCGGCCTCGTCTACTTCCGGCAGCTGCGCCGCCGGTCCGACGGTGCCGCGTAGGCGCGCGCCCAGGCCCTGGTACCGCACGCGTGCCTACCGCCTGACGAGAACCGCGGTTCTGGCGTTCTCGCTGGTGATGGGCGGCATTTGGTGGTCCGAGGACGACGGCCGGCCCGCTGGGCCGGTCGCCGCCCCGGCGGTGGAACTCGGGACGCGAAGGCGTCCCCGGGTCCGCCCGCCGCCGCGGCACCGGAGCCCCGGCGCACCCCGGCTCCCGTACGACCCCCGTCACCCTCCCGTCAAGCCACCCCTCCGCCCCCGCGACCCCCGTCGCCCCCACCAACCCAGGTCGTCCCAACCGGCCCAACCGGCTCAGCCACCTCGGCCACCGCGGGCAACCGGGCCGGCCCAGCCCCCCAGGGCGCCCCAACCGCCGCGGAGACCGCAGCAGCCGCAGCCCCTCTCCCGTTCCAAACCCACCAGCCTGCGCATCCCGTCCCTCCGCCTGGAGGCCCCGCTCATCGGACTGGGCCTGGACCGGCGTCACCAGCTCACCACTCCCCCGGCGGACAAGCCCAGACTGGCGGGCTGGTACGAGGGCGGGCCGGCACCGGGCGAGGCGGGCACCTCCGTGGTGGTCGGCCATCTGGACACCCGTACCGGACCCGCCGTCTTCGCCGGCCTGAGCACGCTGAAACCCGGCCGGCTCGTCGAGGCCCTGCGCGCCGACGGACGTACGGCCGTCTACACGGTCGACGCCGTCCGCATGTACGAGAAGGCGCACTTCCCCACCCAGGAGGTGTACGGCGCGCGGAAACGTCCGGAGCTGCGGCTGATCACCTGCGGAGGCGTGTACGACCGGCGGTCCGGCTACAAGAGCAACGTCGTGGTCTTCGCCCATCTGACGAAGACCGTGGCACCCTCGCGCCATGCCTAAGGGCTGTCCCGTAACTCCCGGTGGATCAGCGTGCGGCGTCAGATGCGGTGCATCGCGAGGCGCCGGGTCGCCCTCATACCGGGTGTATTCGGGCGATCCGGCAACGCCGCGAGGTGCCGTAGCTGTCGTCGTGCGCCCGCCGGGAGTTACGGGACAGCCCATAGGGCTGTACGACACTTCCGTACCCCGCCCCGTCATTGGTCGCGGCGGTTTACGGAGGCCACCGCGACGAACGCCGCGGCCACGGCCCAGACCGCGTAGACGGTCCACGCCCCGTCGGTCGTCCAGGGATGCGCGTCCGGCTGATGGCCGACGGCCGTCAGCCGGTTCCACGCGGCGGCAGGCGCGGCCGGGTTCCTCGTCAAGGACATGGCGCTGGAGGACATCCTCGCCGCGATCCGGGTGGTCGCGACCGGGGACGGGCTGCTCGCGCCCGGTGTCACCCGCCGTCTCATCAGGGACTTCGCCGACCGCCCGGTGCCCGCGACCCCGAACGCGGCCCCCTCCGGCCGGACGGTCGTCGGCATCACCGGCCGGGAGCGTGAAGTCCTCGCGCTCATCGGCGGCGGGCTGTCCAACACCGAGATCGCCGAGCGGCTCTCCATCAGCGTCGCCACCGCCAAGACCTATGTGTCCCGGCTCCTGACCAAGCTGGACGCCCGGGACCGGGTACGGCTCGTGATCATCGCGTACGAGGCGGGGCTGGTGGAGTCGGGCCGCTGAGCGACCGCAGCCAGTCGGTCAGGAGCCGGTTGACCTCCTCGGGGCGTTCCTGCTGGACCCAGTGCCCCGACCCCTCGACGAGGTGGGAGGTGACCAGGCCGGGGAGCGTGCCGGGGAACGCCTCGATCGCGTCGGCCAACCAGGCGATGGACGCGTCGAGTTCACCCGCGACGAACAGCGACGGCTGGGTGAGGGGGGCGCCGTCGAAATCGGCGAGATCCGCCCAGTCCCGGTCCATGCTGCGGTAGCGGTTCAGCGCTCCGGTGAAGCCCGTCCGCTCGAACTCGGCCGCGCAGTGGTCGAGTTCGGCGTCCGTCAGCCAGGTCGGGCGGTCCTTCACGAACCGGTCCGAGAGCCTGCCGCCCTTCGGGACGAAGAAGACCGCGCCCGATCCGGTGCCCTCCCCCGACGCCGGCATCGTGTCGCCGGCCAGCGTCGCGTAGAAGCCGGCGAGCCAGCCCCGTACGTCCGGTTCGATCTCCGCCTCCGCCCGGCCCGGCTCCTGGAAGTAACCGACATAGAACTCCTCGTCCCCGCCGATCATGGCGAAGGCGTCGGTCGGCTTCATACCGCCCCGGGGCGCGTATGGCACCCCTAGCAGTCCGACAGCGGTGAAGACGTCGGGCCTGAGCAGCGCGGAGTCGGCGGCGATGGTCGAGCCCCAGTCGTGGCCGACGATCACGGCGGTCTCCTCGCCGAGCGCGTGGACGACCGCCACGTTGTCCTCGACGTGGGCCCCGATCCGGTACTCCTCCACCGCGTCGGGCGTCGAGGAGCGCCCGTATCCGCGTACGTCGATGGCCACCGCCCGGTAACCCGCCGCGGCGAGTGCGGGGAGCTGGTGGCGCCACGAGTGCCAGAGTTCGGGAAAACCGTGGACCAGCAGGACCAGCGGGCCTTTGCCCTGCTCGACCAGGTGGATCCGGCCACCGGGGACGTCGACCGTCCGGTGGGTGGCGCCCGCCGGGGTGAACGGACTGGCTTCCTGCGACATACGTCCTCCTTGCGCCGACTTCCGCGACCGCCCAGCAGCTGGGCTGTCGGACGGGGCCGAGCCGCCGAACACGCTCAGCCCTCTGCCGCCGATCATGGGGGTGCTCCCGCCGGGCGGCGAGAGACCTTGCCGTTTCGGCAAAACGTGTCGCGCGGCACGATCCGGACGACCGGCTGGTTCACGCCGACCGCGAACGGCCGGGCGGCTCGGTGAACCGGACCGCGCGACGGCACGTACTGAAGGAGGGCGTTCACCTCGCGGGTACGTCCGCAACAGAAGTGACACTGTGTCAGGACAGTCGCACGGGAGCCGTGGATGAGGCATGCACGACGGAATGTTCAGCGAATCGCACGGTTCGCCGCCATCGGCGGGCTGGCCTGCGGAGGGCTGATGGTCACGCAGGCCATGGCGAGCGAGACCTCGTCGGACGGCACGCAGACTCCCGATGCCGAGACCCGGGCCGCCCGCACGGGACAGGAACTGGTCTCCGAACTGGGCACCTCGCGTACGGCGGGCAGCTGGATCGACGCCAAGGGGCGCCCGGTCGTCGCGGTCACCGACGAGAAGGCCGCGGCGGACGTACGCGAGGGCGGTGCCGTGGCCAAGGTGGTCCGCTACACCATGCGGGACCTGAAGTCCGCCGCCGAGGCGCTGAAGGACGCGCCCAAGGTGGCCGGCACCTCCTGGGCGATGGACTACGCGACCAATCAGGTGGTGGTCCGCGCCGACACCACCGTCTCCAAGGCCGAGTGGGCCCGGTTGACCGCGGTCGCCGAGGACATCGGCGCCTCCGTGCGCATGGAGCGGACCAAGGGCACGTTCACCCCCCGGCTGAACGGCGCCGACGCGCTCTTCGCGGGCTCCGGACGCTGTTCGGCGGGCTTCAACGTGACCGACGGGAAGACCAATTTCATCCTCACGGCCGGTCACTGCGGGCCCGTGGGAACCTCGTGGTTCTCCGACCAGCAGGGCGCCGAGTCGGTCGGCTCCACCGTCTCCGGCTCGTTCCCCGGCGGTGACTTCTCCCTCGTGCAGTACAACGCGGGCACCGCCCTGAACGGCGCCGACATCGTGACGGTCGGCAACGGCCAGGGGGTACGGATCATCGGAGCGGCCGATCCGGCCGTCGGCCAGAAGGTCTTCCGCAGCGGCAGCACGACCGGCCTCCAGTCGGGCCAGGTGACCGGCCTGAACGCGACGGTGAACTACCCGCAGGGCACGGTCACCGGGCTCATCGAGACCACGGTGTGCGCCGAACCGGGCGACAGCGGCGGCCCGATGTTCGCCGACGGACTGGCCATGGGCGTCACCTCGGGCGGCAGCGGGGACTGCCAGGCCGGCGGTACGACGTTCTTCCAGCCGGTCACCAAGGCGCTGACCTCGCTCGGTGTGAAGCTGGCACTCGATCCCGCGGCGGCGGCGCAGGCCACCCCCTCGTCCGGTGCCAGTGGCGGCACGGGCGACGACGCGGCGGCGGTACCGCCCGCCACGTCCTCGACCGCTCCCGGCGCCGCCCTGCCCGGTGCCATGGGGCCGGCGGGCACGGCTCCCCAGGGGCAGACCGACAACGCCGCCTCGGCGCTGGAACGGCTCGGGGAGTACCGCAACCTCGGCCCCGGGCTGTTCGTCATCGCGGGGAGCCTGCTCGCGCTGGTGGCCCTGCGGATCCGTTCGGAACGGGGCCGCAAGCGCTACCGCAACCAGTACTCGCAGAGCTGGGGCTGACACCCGCCCCGCGGGCGGCGGGCACGGACGGTTTACTGGGGACATGACGCGCCCCAGTCAGGACACCGGCCGAGCCCCCACCGACGCCGAGACCGCCCCCTCCACCCCTGCCCCTGTGGTGGTCGGCACGCCGGGCTCCTTCGCCCGCAGCGTGCTGGACGAGCGGCACCCGGCCCTCATCGAGCGCGTCCGACGGGCCACCCCGTACCCGCCCGGGCACCGGCGCGCACTGGACGCCCTCCTCGACGAGATCACCAAGGGGACCGTCGAGCCGCTGGGCCCTGCCGAGCCGGGCGGGAACCTCTGGCGGGACGAGCCCTACTACGGGCAGCGCTGGGCGGACGTGCCGTTCCTCTGGGCGGAGAGCTTCTTCTACCGCAAACTCCTCGCCGCGCTGAGGCACTTCACACCTGGCGCCTGGCTGGGCATCGATCCCTTCGCCCCCTTCAAGAACGCCGAACTGGCGGGGTCCGAGGTCGACGACGAGCTGGCCGCCCTCGACCGCCTCCCCCACCTGGCGCCGGACGAGCAGGACCGTACGCTCCTGCTCTCCTCCCTCTGGGGCAACCGGGCCGACCTCGGCTTCCAACTGTCGGCGGGAGAAGCGGGGTTGGGCGACCGGGTCCAGGGACTCGTGGTCGACGACTCGGACGCGCTGTGGGACATCCTCGCGGCCGAAAAGCCGGGAGAGCCCGATGGACCCGGCAAGGTCTGCCTCGTCGCCGACAACGCCGGTCCCGAACTGCTCCCCGACCTGGTCCTCGCCGAACACCTGCTGGCCACCGGCCGGGCGGCGTCCGTGGTCCTGCACCTCAAGCCGTACCCGTACTACGTCTCCGACGCCACCACCACCGACACGCTCGCCTGTCTCGACCGGCTGACCGGAGCGTCCGGCCGTGCGGCGGCGGTCGGCGAACGGCTGCGGGACGCTGTCGGCGACGGGCGGCTGATCCTGCGCAGCCACCCGTTCTCCTGCGCTCCGCATTCCTACGACCGGATGCCCGCCGACCTCCGGGAGGACTTCGCGTCCGCCACGCTCACCGTCATGAAGGGCGACCTCAACTACCGCCGCCTGGTGGGTGACCGGCACTGGCCGGCCACCACGCCGTTCACCGAGGCCACCGCGTACTTCCCCGGTCCGGTGGCGGCCCTGCGGACGCTCAAGTGCGACGTCGTGACCGGGCTGACTCACGCCACCCTGGCGGAACTGGACGCGGGCACGGAGTCCTGGCGCACCAGCGGAACACACGCCCTCATCCAGGTCAGCCCCTGACCCAGGTCAGGACATGGCCGCCCGCCCGGGCCGGCCGGGCGGGAGTGTGCGCTCACGAGCGGGAGAGGGCGGTTCCCGTTGGTGCGGGGTACCGGGAGCGCTCTCCCGGGCAACGCATACCATCACGGGGATGAGCAGCCGGGCACCCCAGCGAGCGCGCCGCGTCACCCGCGGCGCGGCGCCGTGTCCTGCCCTGACCGTGCTGCTCGGCGTCCTGCTCGCCGTGCTGGTGGCCAGCCTGGGGTACGTACCGGCGCACGGGCGGACCGCCCCGGCCGCCGTCCCGGTGATCACCGTCTCCGTCCCGCACGAACGGCTGGCCTCCCCCGCCCAGCACGACCAGTGCTGTGGTCTGCCCACGCACGAGGCGCGGGCCGTGCTGCCGGTGGGTGCCCATCCCCTGCCCGCGGTGGCGCCCCGGATGCCCGTCGTGGCGCCCGCGCGTCAGGCGGCGCGCGTGCCCGTGCTCCCGCCCGTCCGCGGAGCCCCCGACCTCCATGTCCTCCAGGTGCAGCGGATCTAGACCGGCGTCCGTTCGACGACGTCCGTTTCGACCCTCACCCATCGCCGCCCGCCCGGACGATCCGGCGTGGCGGGGACAAGGAACGCATTCCCATGAGCAGAACCAGCAAGAAGTCGGCCGCCACGGCCCGCAAGGCGCGTATCGAGGAGATGCGCCGCGCCGAGAAGGCCCGCGAGCGCCGCAACCGCGTCCTGACCGTCTCGGTCTGCGCGGCCATCGTCGTCGGGCTCGTCGGCTTCGGCGCGTACTACGTCGACCGGGCGAACGACAAGGACGAACAGCAGCAGGCGGCGGCGAAGAAGCCGGTCAAGGGCGAGAAGTCCTGGAACGCGAAGAAGCTGACCCAGAACCATGTCTCGAAGTCCGTGTCGTACCCGATGAACCCGCCGGTCGGCGGCGACCACAACCAGGCGTGGATGACCTGTGACGGCGCGGTCTACACGAAGGCGATACCGAACGAGAACGCGGTGCACTCGCTGGAGCACGGCGCGGTCTGGATCACGTACAACGACAAGGCGGCGGACGCCGATGTGAAGACGCTCGCCGAGAAGGTCGGCAAGACGCCCTACACGCTGATGAGTCCGGTCGCCGACCAGGCCGGGGCCCTCATGCTGTCGGCCTGGGGCAAGCAGCTGACCGTCGACAAGGCGTCCGACCCGCGGGTCCAGCAGTTCCTCACGAAGTACGTGCAGGGCCCGCAGACCCCCGAGCCGGGAGCCGCCTGCACCAACGGCATCGACGCGGCCTGACACACGCGCCGGATCCCGGGCGCCGACGGCGCCCGGGCGTCCGCGGTACCCGGCGCCGGGGCGCCAGAGGGGCGGCGGCACTCAACTCGCTTGCCGCGCAAGCCGATCCGACCACCCCGGCTCGTTTCACCGCCTACCGGCCGACCGCGTACCCGTGCCCGGACGACCTGGCCCATCCGGGCGACGTGTACCGGCCCTGACCCGTACCGCCCGGCGTGGGAACCGTCCGGGCCGCCGGGCGTTCCGCATCCTCTCCTCGACACCCGCGAACGGCACCCGGCCGCTCGCCGCCCCGACGAGGAGGACGATTACGTGCCGGTCCGACCCAGCTTCCGCAGGACGCCTTTGCTGTTGACCGCGGCGGCCGTACTGGCCGTCACGGGCTGGACCGCCGTGGGAGCACCGGCGGGCGCGGCACCCCGACACCGGGCGCCGGAGCCGCCACCCGCGGCGACCGCCACGACCGTCTGCTCCCCCGCGGGCACCCTGAAGGGTCCGGGCGGCCAGCGGGCCGTCGTCGGTCTCTGCGCGAACGGCGGAGGCGCGGGAACGTCGCTGTCGGCCCCGGCCACCTGCCGGCGCGGCGGCACCACCGTCCGGTACGCCTGTCTGACCTCGGGGACCTGGACCCTGCGGCGGGACGGCCGGACCGTCGCCACGGGCCCGCTGCCCGGCGGCCGGGAGACCCCGGAACCGGGCACGTACGAGGTCAGCGGCACGGTGCGGGTGCGCTCGTCGCCCGCCGGTGTCGACCTGCGGGGGACGGTCCGCGCCACGCTCACCCTCACGGACCCGAAGCCCGTCGCCACCCACCGCATCGAGGTCGACCGGCACACGCTGCGTCCGCGCTCGACGGCCACGCTGACGTACACCGTCGCGCGTGACAGTGACGCGGGGGACGGGAGCGCCCGGTTCGGGCTCATCGGGGAGGAGGCCTCGGGAGTGGAGCTGACCACCTCCGACGCCCGCTGCGTGAATCCGCTCACCGGACGCCATCCGTCGACGGCCCGCAGCATGTACGCGCTGGACTGCGCCCTGACCGACCTGCAGCCGGGGCGGCCCTCCACGGTGGTCGTCCACGCCAGACTCGCGGACGCCTGCACGAGCGTCGTCTCGAAGCTGGGGTACTGGATGCCGCGGGGCCAGAGCCCCTACACCGGCGGGATGCTGGCGGGACCCACGGTCACCTGCGACTGAACGGGCCGGTCCCGTGGAGGGGACCTGCCCGTTCGGCGGCGATGGGGTACGCCCCCGTCGCCTGTGGTCGTTCGACCGCGGTGCCAGGACCGCGGTGTCCGGAACCGCGGTGTCAGGACCGCGGCGGATTCTCGTCCCGACCCGACCCGAACTGGTCCTTCAACCTGTCCTGGGCGCTGTCGACCTGACCGCTGTACTTGCCCCCGGTCTTGCCGTCGACGTAGTCACCGGCCTTGTCCACACCCTTGCTCGTCTGGTCCGGGTGGCCCTTTAGCATGCCCTTGATCTTGTCCATAACGGACATGAGTCATCCTCCTGATCGGTTCACCCCTACGTATCAAGGGTCACCGCAGGTGCCGGGTTTCGCATCCGGGGCGCAAACAGCCAGGTCGGGGGCGGGTCAGCAGGGGGTCCGGGGCCGCTACTGGGCCTCTGTACGGCACTCCGGGTGGCCCCAGCCGTCGGGGTTCTTCGCGATGGTCTCGCCCGCCGCATACGTACGGCCGCAGCGGCACCGGCCGGGGAACTTGGCCTTGAGCGTGCGCGAGGAGGAGGCGGCGGACGACGAGGAGGCGCGCTTCTTCGCGGAGGCCTCCTTCGATGCCGGCTTCGGTGCCGCCTTCTTGGCCGCCGGGGACTTCGGCGGCTCCGGAGAGCCCTGCTCACTGCCCGCCGGCTGCTGGACGAACGCGGCCTGGCTCGCCGCCCGGTCCGCGAAGTCGTTGAGCGGGTCGCCGTCGACCTGGTGCGCGGGCACGTACCGGAACTCCACCGAGCGGCCGTCGAGCAACTCGTCGATGCGCACGACGAGTTCCTGGTTGGCCACGGGCTTGCCCGCGGCCGTCTTCCAGCCCTTGCGCTTCCAGCCCGGGAGCCAGGTGGTGACCGCCTTCATGGCGTACTGGGAGTCCATCCGGATCTCCAGCGGCACAGCCGGGTCCACGGCCGCCAACAGCCGCTCCAGTGCCGTCAGTTCGGCGACGTTGTTGGTCGCGGTGCCGAGCGGCCCCGCCTCCCACTCGGTGGGGGTTCCCGTGCCGTCCCCGACGACCCAGGCCCAGCCTGCGGGGCCCGGGTTTCCCTTCGACGCCCCATCACATGCGGCGATCACGCGTTCAGCCATGGGCCCGATCATGCCAGGGGTGCGTTCCCCAAAGGTGCAGTGGGTTGGGTGCGTGTGTATGTGCGGGTGCGTCGTGGCCGGCGGCAGGTCGTGCGTCGCGGGGTGTGGGCTATGTTGAGGCACAGTGGGACACGAAGGAGGCGCACCGGTGCCATCGCCGCAGCAGGCCCGCGCGCAGGCATCTGCGATCAGTTCGGGGAAACCGGCCACGGAGGCGGAGGCAGCGCCCACGACCCGGCTGCGGGACCTGTTCGACGGCCCCCGGCTCTCCCCCGGTCAGCGGCGTATCGCCCAGTACCTGATCGAGCACATCACCGACGCGGCCTTCCTGTCGATCACGGATCTCGCCGAGCGCGTGGGCGTGAGCCAGCCCTCGGTGACCCGCTTCGCGACGGCGGTGGGCTTCAGCGGCTACCCGGCCCTGCGGGAACGCCTCCAGTCGATCGCGCTCAGCAAGCTCGCCGGTTCGCCCGACGCCGCCGAGGAGGCCCGGCCCAACGAACTGCAGGCCGCCGTCGACGCGGAGATCGACAACCTGGAGAACCTGCGGCGCGACTTCGCCGACCCGGAACAGGTCATCGAGACGGGACGCGCGCTGTCGCGGTCCGCTCCGCTCACCGTCCTAGGGCTGCGGATCTCCGGTTCACTGGCCGAATACTTCGCGTACGCCGCCCGGCGCATCCACCCCGACGTCCGGCTGGTGACGCGGGGCGGGAGCGTCGCCTACGACGCCCTGCTGCAGTCGCGCGAGGCGGGCGGCACCTGGGTGCTGGCCTTCACCATGCCCCGGCACGCGCAGGAGACCCTGACGGCCGTGCGGGTCGCCCGGCGGGCCGGTCTGCGCGTCGCCCTGGTGACCGATCTGGGGCTGGGGCCGCTGGCCGAGGAGGCCGACGTCGTCTTCGCGACCGGTACCGGCGCGCGGCTCGTCTTCGACTCGTACGCCGCGCCCGCCGTGCTGTCCGCGGCGCTGCTGCAGGCCATGACCGACGCCGATCCCGAGCGGACACAGGCCCGGCTGGAGGACTACGAGCAGGTCGCGGACGAGCACGTCTTCTTCCTCAAGGACTGAGCTGCGCGGCCCTTTCCGGCCCTTCTCCTGCATATGACGACAGCATCACGCAAGGCGAAATTCAGTCGCACAGGCACATGAATTTTTACATACCCTTGCTTACCAGACGGTATATATGAATACTTCTCGCTGATCGGGCTCCGGTGGGGTCCCGGTCGCCCGGGAGTGCGGCGCACCCGCCTCGCACCGCCCCCGGGCGCAGGAAACGGGCACCGCTCACGCACGCCCGTGGCGGCCCCGGTCAATCCCCTGGGCCGGGGCCGCCAAGAACGACCAGAACCGCCCGCCGGCCACCTCGGAAGCGATCCCCATGTCCCTGACGTACTCCCCCATCAGCACGGACTGGCCCTGTCAGGTCAAGACGCCCGGCAACCGCGACTGGGAGCGGTCGGCCGCGAGATGGCTGCGCGAGCTGGTGCCGGCCCGCTACGCCAGCTACCCGCTGCTGATCCGTCAGCCCGTGCTCCTCGCCCGCCACGCGCAGATCCAGCTCCAGCAGGAGATCCGGGTCGTGCGCACCGCACTGCACAGCGCGCGGGCCGAGCTGCCGGCCCTGGGGATGCCCGAGTCCGTGATCGAGCACACGATCAAGCTGTACGCGGCCGAGCTGACGCAGTTGAACCACATCGCCCGGGGCGTCCGCGTGATCACCCAGGCGCTGGTGGAGAACCACACCCCCCGCCACGGCCACTGAACCGGCCGCTCAGTGGCGCGGAGCACGATGGCACTCAGTTCCCCTTTCGGAGCACACCGAGTGCCATGGGGCTCTCGTGCGGTGCTAGGTTCCCCACCATGAGCGAGGCATCCCGTCCCGACCAGGCGTCCGACGCGAGCGGTCCGAGGCCGCCGATGCGGGAGTCCCTCGTGGCGGCGGCGTTCCAGCTGTTCGTGGAGCGGGGGTACGAGCAGACCACCGTCGACGACATCGTGGCCCTCGCGGGTGTCGGACGCCGGTCCTTCTTCCGGTACTTCCCGTCCAAGGAGGACGTGGTCTTCCCCGACCACGAGGGCTGCCTGACGCGGATGACCGCCTTCCTCGACGAGAGCGGCCCCGGTCACGAGCCCGTGGAGCGCGTCTGCGACGCCGCACGCCTGGTGCTGCGCATGTACGCCGAGAACCCGGCGTTCTCCGTGCAGCGCTACCGCCTCACCCGCAAGGTGCCGGGGCTGCGGACGTACGAACTCTCGGTGGTCTGGCGGTACGAGCGGGCGCTGGCCGACTATCTGCGCGGACGCTTCTCGGGACGGCCCGACGGGACTCTGCGGGCCGACGTCATCGCGGCGGCCGTGGTCGCCGCGCACAACAACGGGCTGCGGTCCTGGCTGCGTTCGGACGGCCGCGGCGACGCGAGTGCCGAGGTGGATCACGCACTCGCCCACGTCCTGGGGATCTTCGGGCCGGAGCGGGCTACGGACGGCCCGACCCGGGGGCCGGGAGCGGGCGGAGACGACGACGTGGTCGTCGTCGTCTCCCGGCGCGGTGCCCCGCTGTGGCGGGTCGTCCAGGAGTTGGAGACCACGCTCGGCCGCGATCCTGCCTGATTGTCCCGGCGATTGAGGGAACTGAGTGCCTTTACGCGTGGCACTGCGTGCCATATCCTGAGGCCGTGCGCGGCGCTGCGCCGCGCATCTTCGGATTCCGGCCAGGCGCAGGGAGATGACATCGTGTTCCACCGAGGAAGCGGGACCACGACAGGCCTACTCGACCCGGAGACGGCGACGGGGACGGCGACGGAAGCAGGAGCGGCGACCGGGACGGCGACGAGCGCGGGGGCCGCCGAGGACGGGCTCCTGTACCTGCGCTGCCGCTGGTGCGGTACCAGTTCGTTCCAACGACTGCTCTGTCCGGTCTGCGCGGGCAGCGACCTGCGGACGGAACGCAGCGCGGGCCTCGGCGTCATCCGCCACGCGACCGTCGTACAGCGCAACACCCCCGGCGCGCGCAATGTCTCGCTCGTGG
This sequence comes from Streptomyces ortus, assembly GCF_026341275.1. NCBI lineage: Bacteria > Bacillati > Actinomycetota > Actinomycetes > Kitasatosporales > Streptomycetaceae > Streptomyces > Streptomyces ortus. The sequence goes on along the minus strand of NZ_JAIFZO010000002.1, from coordinate 7,619,022 downwards.
AGATGGCGGAGGGGTTCACGGTCCGGGGCCGTGTCTCGGGACCGCTCGTCGCGATCCGCACCGGCGACCGGGTCCAGCTCACCACGTCGGCGGACCCGGTGCGCCGCGAGCCGGTGTTCAAGCTGTGCGAGGAGCCGTTCTCCGGACCGCGCCACGGGTCCTACGCCGGCTGGCGCTGAGGCAGTGCGCGGCGGCGCGGGGGACACTGGGCGGGACGCATGTCCACGGAAAAGAGCCCGGAGGAACCCATGCACGCCCAGGATGTTCTGGTCGAAGCCTACGGACGCATCAAGGACGAGGTGCACGCCGCCGTCGTCGGCCTCTCCCCCGACGAGCTCAACGCCCGGCCCGGCGGCACGGCCAACTCGATCACGTGGCTGGTCTGGCACCTCACCCGTGTCCAGGACGACCACGTCGCCGATGCCTTCAGCCTGAAGCAGGTCTGGCTGACGGGCGGCTGGGCGGAGCGTTTCGCGCTGCCCCTGGCCGAGGACGACACGGGCTACGGCCACGACGCACGACAGGTCGCCGAGGTCCGGGTGGACTCGGGCGACCTCCTGACCGGCTACTACGACGCCGTGCACGAGCAGACCCTGCGGGCACTGCGCGACCTGCGCGCCGAGGACCTGGACCGCATCGTCGACGAGAACTGGACCCCGGCCGTCACCCTGGGCGCCCGCCTGGTCAGCGTGGTCTCCGACGACCTACAGCACGTGGGTCAGGCCGCCTACGCACGAGGGCTGACAGCCCAAGGCTGAGCGCCGCCCGCCCCACCGCCCGCGCTGTGATGTACGCCTCAGAGGCAACCCCGCCGCCGCGATCCTCGTCCTGATCTCCAACGAGGTGGCGCGGCGGCGCCGGTGAACCGAGCACACCAGGACAACGGTCCGGGGCGGAGAACCGGGGTGGAAGCCGGGGCACTATACACAGCATGTATACGCACTGTGTATAGATGTGGTCGATTTCGACCTGTGTACGGGCGGGCCGGGCCGCGTCCACCTCACCCGGCGGACCGAAAGGCATCCATGTACGGCAAGGCATTCGCGCCCGAGTACCAAGGCGCGCTCACCACCCTGTCCGTGAACTCCTCACTGGTCGACGTACTGGCCGCGGGCACCGAGCAGTTGCGGGCGGCCGAGCGGGCCGGGGCACGGTCGGAGGCCGCCCGCTCGGGCCTCGCGGTCGCGGAGGCGCACCGGCGGCTCGGGCAGGTGGGCGAAGCCGACCTGGCGTGGAAGGCGAGTTACCGCGCGGCCCGCGAGGCGAAGGACACGGCCGCGATGGCGTGGGCGCTGTGGAGCGGTGGCACACTGGCCCGCCAGCGCGGGGCGCTCCCGCTGGCCTGGCGGCTGCTGGGCCTCGCGGCCGAACTCGGCGAGCGGGGCGGCGACGTGGTCGTACGGGGCTATTCACTGGCGGGGATGGCGGAGACCGGCCGTATCCAGGGCGACTACGCGGCGGTCGGCGCGCTCCACGAGCAGTTGCTGGCGGAGGCGCGCAAACGCGGCGAGGCGCGGCACACGGTGTGGGCGCTCGAAGGGATAGCGCAGATGCACCGCAACACCGGTTCGTACGACACGGCGTACGCGATGTTCGAGGAGGCGGCGGAGATCGCCGGCCGGGCGGACGACCGGCGTGGGCGCGCGTGGGCGCTGCGCGGGCTCGCCGACATCGTGTCCGTGCGTGACGGGGACGCCGACCGGGCGCTCGGTCTGCTCGCCGAGGCCGAGGTGACGTGCCGCGAGATGAACCTGTCCAGCGCGCTCGCGTACAACCACAAGATGCGCGGCAACGTCCTGTACCGCGCCGGGCGTTACGCCCAGGCCCGCGACCTCTACGAGCAGGCCCTGGCGGAGTTCCGGGCGATGGGCGAGCCCCGCGGGGAGGCGCTCTCCCGGCTCGGCCTGGCCAAGTCCCTGGCCCGCCTGGGCCGCCCCCTGCACGAGACGGCGGCCGAACTGGCGGACCTGGCACAGGTGCTGGACCGAATCGGCCTCCGCCACGCCCACCGAATGGTCTCCCGGGCCCAGACGGAACTGGGCATCACCCCCACCACCCCTGAAGCCCCTGAAGCCCCTGAACCCGACACCGGGCCCAGGGCCAGTGCCGAAGCCGGGGCCGACGCCGTGCCCGTGCCCGTGCCCATGCCCATGCCCGACCGTGCCGACGTCGGGAGCCGGCGATGACCACGATGTCCTCCGCTCTCTCCCCCTCCCGGCCCGCCCCAAGGGCACACGCGGACGAGCGCGCGTCCCGTCTGCTGGAGCACAGCCGCAGCCTCGTACGCCCCGCGCTGGCCGAGGCGATCGCGCGGCTGCATCCCTGGGTGGGCGAGATGGCCGCCTACTCCCTCGGCTGGTGCGAGCCCGGCGGCGCGCCCGTGGCCGCGCCCGCGGGTGGCAAGGGTCTGCGGCAGGCCCTCGCCGTGCTGGGCGCGGAGGCGGCCGGCGCCCCGCGGAGCGCCGGCGTGACCGCGGCCGTCGCCGTGGAACTGGTGCACACCTTCTCGCTGCTCCACGACGACATCATGGACGGCGACCCGACCCGGCGCGGGCGCCCCACGGCCTGGAAGGCGTACGGCACAGGCCCGGCCGTCCTCGCGGGCGACGCGCTGTTCGCCCTCGCCGTGGAGACCCTCGCCGCCACCCCGGGAACCGGCGCCCCAGGCACCGACATCCCCTCGGCCGTACGCCACCTGTCCACCGCGCTCAACGACCTCGTCCGCGGCCAGGCCGACGACCTGCTCTTCGAGAGCCGCCCCTGGACCGGCCCGGAGGCGGTCCGCCCGGACGAGTACCGCGCGATGGCCGAGCACAAGACCGGCGCCCTGCTGGGCTGCGCGACCGCCCTCGGCGCCGTGCTCGCCGGCGCCCCTCGCGAGACGGTCGCCGCGCTCGACCGCGCGGGCCGCCATCTGGGCCTCGCCTTCCAGGTGGTCGACGATCTCCTGGGCATCTGGGGCGATCCCGCCGTGACGGGCAAGCCGGTCCACGCGGACCTGCTCCGGGGCAAGAAGACGTTCCCTGTCCTGGCCGCCCTCGGCACGCCGGCCGGCCGCCCGCTCGCCCGTCTCCTCGACTCCGCCGGCTCCCTCGGCGCGGCGGACGCCCGCCGCGCCGCCGCCCTGATCGAGGACGCCGGCGGACGTGGGGCCGCGACGGCGGAGGCCCGCCGGCACATCGCCGCCGTCGAAGCCTGTCTCGACGGTCTTCCCCGGACCGTCCGTACCGGTCGCACGGTCCGGACCACCGACGACCTGCGAGCCCTTCTCGCCCATCTCGTACACCGCGAGATGTGACCGACCCCGCACCGCTCCCGTGCCTGCACACCAGCAGTCACTCGACCTGCGTCAGAGTCCCGGCTCGGGTCCCCAGTAAGAGGAGCCTCCGCCGCGCCACTCGATGAGCGGGGACACCGCAACCTCGTTCTCGTCGAACTCCAGCCCGGCGCGGCGCAGGAACTCGACGATGTCCGGGAGGTTCATGGCGGTGCCGATCGGCTCGCCGTGGACCGTCACGCGTCGGCCGCCGTCGCCGCGCGGCGGATGCACGAGTACTGCGGGGTGTTCGGACATGCTCTCAGCCTCACCCGGACCGCCCCCGCGCGCATCCGGGCGGGTCCGATGCCCACCGGATCGTCACCGGGCCTCTCAGCGACCCACACGGCGAGGCCCCGGACCGGCACGGCCCGGAACGGCCCGGAACGGATGGGCCCAGCCCCGCACGGCCCGGTACAGGGCAGCTCAGTACTCGATCGCCGGGAGCAGTCCCGTGACGGGGGCGGCGAGGTCGGTCACCTGGTGCAGCTGCTCCAGCTGGTAGAGGCCGTTCAGCTGGTTGAGGGACTGGATGCCGTCGGAGATCTTCGGGATCTTGTTCCGGTGCTCGACGGGGAGGTCGCTCACGGCGATCTGGTCGAGCTCCGCGATCGGGTCCAGTTTTGCCTTCTCGGGGACCGTGGCGGCGCCCGCTGACGGTACGGCGAGACCCGTGACGCTGATGGCGAGACCAACGGCGGCGACAATACGTCGTGTTGAGATCATGCTTTCAGCAACGGTGACAAGCTGCTCGCGGACACGGCTCCGCCCGCCCCCTCACCCGACAGGCGCATCGGTACGGCTGCGCTTGCCGGGACTCCCGTGCCGGAGGAGTCTCGGAGAAGAGGCCTCGCACGGCCCGCTCCGCACCGCGGGCCACGGCCTCATTCGCCAGTGGTCCACCAGGAGGTCTGCCATGGACGCCGAGGAATGACGCCGAGGGTCCGGATCACCTCCCGTCTGACCTGGACCTTCACGGCCCGGCTGAGCCCGGGCCCACCGACGCGGCCCCGGCCGGCTCGCGGGGCCGTCCGGCGCGTGCCCGCCGCACTCCTCCGATCGGCGGTCCGCTCGGCACTGCGGGCCGCGCGTCCCCGTCGGTGATCGCTTCGCCGACCTCCCGGGGCGGCGGTGGCTCAGTCGCCCGTTGTCCTGAAGTCGCGCAATAGTTTCCTTGTGGATGGTTTTTCTGATTACTACCTTCCTCGCCATGACAAAGACGAGTACGCCGCACGCCGCCCTCCCGGTGGTCGAGGTCACCGCCGCGGCACGTGAACTGGCCCGGGCCGGACGGTGGCAGCGCGCGTTATGCCTCCTCGACGCCACGGTCACCACCGAGCCGCGCGACCGGGCGGCTCTCGCACTCGCCGGCGCGCAGATCGCCCTGGAGCGCGACTGGTTCGGCGGTACGGACACGGCGGACGCCCGGATCGCCACCGCGGACTCCGCGATCGGCGGGCTCACCGAGCCGGTCGGGCGCTGGGACCTGGACTTCGTACGGCTGCGGCACGCGTACTTCCGGCTGCTGCTCGGCGACGGCGCCTTCCGGTTCGGGCCCGCCGGCAAGGACCCCGCCGAGCTGGCGGAACTGCGGCGGCGCGCGGACGAGTTGTGCGAACGGGCGGCCGACGACGTACGCCGGGGCTGGGCGCGGATGTACCTGGGGCTGATCGTCGACAACCTGTTCGCCGAACGGGACGAGGCACCCGCGCACTACGAACTCGCCCTGCACGCGGGGGAATCGGCCGACGACCTGCTGGCCCGCGAGGCGCTGCGCCACCTCGGCGACCACGACCACGACAACCTCGACCACGAGCGGGCGCGGCAGCGCTGGACCCGGGCGACCGCTCTCGGCGCCCGCGCCGGGAACGTCCCCGGGACCCTCTCCCAGCAGATGCTCCTGGCCGTCCTGGCCCGCGACACCGGCGACGAACCGGCCGCCACGGCCCTCGCCACGGAGGTCGCGCGCTGGGCCGGAGCGATCGGAGCCGTCCGCGTGGCGTCCCAGGCGACCGCGTTCCTGACGGGGACGGATCCCACCACCGGCCGCGGGAACGAGGGCTGAGGGCCGGGCGTAAACTGGCCGCAGGCCGTGACTGGCGCTGAGGTGGACCACCACCGGGGAGCGGCCCGACGCAACCGTCACCGCCGCGCGCCTGGGCATCTTCCACGACGCTCAGGAGCGACACATGTCCCAGGCCACAGCCACACTCATGGACGGCACCGGTCTCGCCCGGCGGATCGTCGAGGAGACGGCGAAGCAGGCGGCCGACCTCACCGGACGCACGGGCGTAACGCCCTGTCTCGCCACCGTGCTGGTGGGCGAGGACCCGGCGTCCGTCACCTACGTACGGATGAAGCAGAACCGTTCGCGCAAGGCGGGGATCGCCTCACGGCACGTGTCCCTGCCCGCCGCGACCACGACCGCCGAGCTGATCGGCACACTCACCGAGCTGTCCGCGGACCCCACCGTGCACGGCATCCTGCTCCAGCACCCGATGGGGCCCCACATCGACGAGCGGGCGGCCTTCGAGGCGATCGCCCCGCAGAAGGACGTCGACGGGGTGACCCTCGCCTCCTTCTCCGCGATGAGCTTCGGACTGCCCGGTTTCTCCTCGTGCACCCCGGGCGCGATCATGCGCCTCCTCGACGCGTACGACGTCGATCCGGCCGGCCGGCGTGCCGTGGTGGTGGGCCGCAGCGCGATCCTGGGCAGGCCGGTGGGCATGCTGCTGCTCGGCCGCGACGCCACGGTGACGTACTGCCACTCGCGCACCCCGGCCGGCGACCTGTCGGCGGTCCTGCGGGAGGCGGACATCGTGGTGGCCGCGGTGGGGCGTGCCCGGCTGATCCGCGGGGAGGACATCAAGCCGGGCGCGGTCGTCGTCGACGCCGGCTACAACGCCGGGAACGTGGGTGACGTCGACTTCGACGGCGCCCGTGAACGGGCCTCGCTGATCACCCCCGTGCCCGGTGGTGTCGGTCCGGTGACGATCGCCACGCTGCTGTCCCAGACCGTCGAGGCGGCCGTCCGGCAGACCGGCGCCTGATCAGGGGCGGGGACGTCAGCGGATCCACGCGCTGTACTCCATGACGTCCCCCGCCTCGACGCCGTACTCGGGCTCGTCGGCGGAGGCCGTGGACTCCAGGCCCAGTACGGCACCGGTGGCCGGGTCCATGATCAGCATCCGGCGGTAACCGGATCCGTCGTACACGTACGCCTGCCCGGGCCGGCCGAGGCGGTCGGTCACCCGGCCGACCGGCCTCAGCCCCTCCGCGTCCGCGAGGAGACGGGCGAGTGCGGCGTTCTCGCGGGCGCCGGGGGTCCAGGTGTCGAGGAGTACCGCGACGGCGTCCAGCAGTTCGGGGGTGGTCGGCGGGCCGTCGAGGTGCTGGGCCTCGCGCAGATATGCGCGCAGCCGCGCGGTGTCGTGCGGGGGCGGTGACTGGGGCGGGGCGTCGCTCCAGCTCGGCGGGAAGGTCTGCTCGCTGATGACGTGCCCGTCGTCGACGAGGCGCGGGCCGTCGTCCGCTTCGCCGAGCACCCGCCGGCCGGGGTGGCGCGGGTCGGTCGCGACGACCAGGACCGTGTGGCTGTCGTCGGCGTTCCAGCGCACGACGCGTTCCACGGGCAGCGTGATCGGCGGCTCGTTCTCCGACATGCCCACGCTCCACGACTGCACGTGCGTGCCCTTGCGCAGCCCCGCCGCCCCGTCGTCCCCCGCCTCCCGCTCTGCCAGCTCTGCCAGCCTGTCGAGGGGTACGGGAGTGGAGTCGGCCCGGACCACCAGCGGGCGGGGCGCGGCCACCGCCGGGGTGGTGTTCGGGCCCGCCAGGAGGAGAGCGGTGGCGGTCACGGCGATCACCACGGTGGCCGCGAGCGCCCAGAGGAGACGGGTACGGGTGCGCCACGGGCGGGGTCCGGTGCCCGCGCCGCCCGTCTCGGCACCCGCCTCAGCGCCCGCGTGCCCGCCCGCACTCGCGCTCGTATCCGCGCTCGTATCCGCGCTCGCGCTGGCCAGGAGGTGGGCCAGGTGGCTCTCGGCCCCGGGGCCCAGCGGGCCGTCGCCGAGACGGGGGTCGTCGGAGGGCACCGGGTCGGCTCGGCGCAGCAGTTCGAGTTCGTCAGCCATGGCCCTGCTCCTTCGGGGTGTCGCGGCGGGGCGTCCCGGGGTCCGCGGCCACGGCGCCCGGGGCCACCGTGATCCGCAGGCGGTCGATCTCGGTCCTGAGGCGGCGACGGGCCCGGTGCAGCCGCATCACCGCCGCCCGGCTGCCGCAGCCGAGGGCCACGGCGATCTCGTCGACCCCGAGTTCCTCCCAGGCGGTGAGCCGCAGCACCTCCTGGTCGGCCGGGGAGAGGCGGGCCAGCGCGTCGTGCACCCACTCGGCGGGCCGCTCGGAGCCGGGGCTGTCCACGATGTGCCGGCCGTGGGCGGTCTCGTCGTTCCCGAGCCTGTTCATCAGCCGCCGCCGGCGCCCGTAGCCGCGTACCGCGTTCGACAGGCAGTTGCGCGCCACGCCGTACAGCCAGGGAAGCGGGGACGCGGGCAGGTCGGACCGGCGCCGCCAGGCGACGGTGAAGACCTCCGCCACCACTTCCTCGACTTCGCTCGTCCGGCCGTCCAGTCGCCGCGCAACATAGCGGCTGACCGCCCAGTAGTGCTCGCGATAGGCAGCGGCGAAGATCTCGTCGTTGCTCATGTTGCGTATGTGTCCGGCAGGTCCGCGATCGTCACACCTGTTTCGGTGATCCTTGTCGCTCCGCTCACGTGTGACGTCGAAGGGGCGGACGGACACAGGCGGATCATGGAGAGCAACACTGTCACCCCGGCGCTCGCGCCCCCACGCCCGGGCCGCCGTCCCGGCCTCGCCGCCGTCCGGTGGCTGACCACCACGGACCACAAGACGATCGGCACGATGTACCTGGTCACGTCGTTCGCGTTCTTCTGCGTCGGTGGCGTCATGGCGCTGCTGATGCGCGCCGAACTGGCCCGTCCCGGCACGCAGATCATGTCGAACGAGCAGTTCAACCAGGCGTTCACGATGCACGGCACGATCATGCTGCTGATGTTCGCGACGCCGCTGTTCGCGGGCTTCGCCAACTGGATCATGCCGCTGCAGATCGGCGCGCCCGACGTGGCGTTCCCGCGGCTGAACATGTTCGCCTACTGGCTGTACCTGTTCGGCTCGCTCATCGCGGTCGGTGGCTTCCTCACCCCGCAGGGCGCGGCGGACTTCGGCTGGTTCGCCTACAGCCCGCTCTCGGACGCGGTCCGCTCGCCGGGCATCGGCGCCGACATGTGGATCATGGGTCTGGCCTTCTCCGGCTTCGGCACCATCCTCGGCGCGGTCAACTTCATCACCACCATCATCTGCATGCGCGCCCCCGGCATGACGATGTTCCGTATGCCGATCTTCGTGTGGAACGTGCTGCTCACCGCGGTCCTGGTGCTGCTCGCCTTCCCCGTGCTCGCCGCCGCGCTGTTCGCGCTGGAGGCGGATCGGAAATTCGGCGCGCACATCTTCGATGCGGCGAACGGTGGAGCGTTGCTGTGGCAGCACTTGTTCTGGTTCTTCGGCCATCCGGAGGTGTACATCATCGCGTTGCCGTTCTTCGGCATCATCTCCGAGGTCATTCCGGTCTTCTCCCGCAAGCCGATGTTCGGCTACATGGGCCTGATCGGCGCGACCATCGCCATCGCGGGTCTGTCCGTGACGGTGTGGGCGCACCACATGTACGTCACCGGCGGTGTGCTGCTGCCGTTCTTCTCCTTCATGACGTTCCTCATCGCCGTACCGACCGGCGTGAAGTTCTTCAACTGGATCGGCACGATGTGGCGGGGCTCGCTGTCCTTCGAGACGCCGATGCTGTGGGCGACCGGTTTTCTCGTCACGTTCGTGTTCGGTGGTCTGACCGGTGTCATCCTGGCGTCGCCGACGATGGACTTCCACGTCTCGGACTCGTACTTCGTGGTCGCACACTTCCACTACGTGATATTCGGCACGGTCGTGTTCGCGATGTTCTCCGGCTTCCACTTCTGGTGGCCGAAGTTCACCGGCAAGATGCTCGACGAACGCCTCGGAAAAGTCACCTTCTGGACGCTGTTCATCGGCTTCCACGGGACGTTCCTCGTCCAGCACTGGCTGGGCGCGAACGGAATGCAGCGCAGGATTCCCGACTATCTGGCCGTGGAGGGATTCACGTTCCTCAACACGGTCTCCAGTATCTTCTCCTTCGTCCTCGGGTTGTCCCTGCTGCCGTTCTTCTACAACATCTGGAAGACGGCGAAGTACGGCGAGAAGGTCGAGGTCGACGACCCGTGGGGGTACGGCCGTTCGCTGGAGTGGGCCACGTCCTGCCCGCCGCCGCGGCACAACTTCGTCGTTCTGCCGCGGATTCGTTCGGAGTCTCCGGCGTTCGATCTGCACCACCCTGAGATCGGGTAGGGCAACGGACTGCGCAGTTCCCCGCGCCCCTGAAAGACTAAGGATTGCGCCGTTCCCCGCGCCCCTGAAAAGCCAAAAGATTGCGCCGTTCCCCGCGCCCCTGAAAAGCCAAAAGATTGCGCAGTTCCCCGCGCCCCTTTGAGGGTGCGGGGAACTGCGCGGTGGTCAGGTCACCGTGATGTGGACCGTCATCTCGTCGGACCCTGCCGTGCCCGCCGTCTCCACGGTGATCCCCGTCCACTTGCCGTCGGGCAGGTTGAGCGGGGGCTCCGTCCTCTCGCCGACCGTGTTGCGGTCCCCGAACGGGTACAGGTCGTCGCTGTCGCCCCGGTTCCCCCGGCCGAACATCCGTGAGAGGTCGCCCCGGCCGTCGGCCTGAAGGAGCTCGATGGCGAGGTTCTGCTCGTCGTTGACGTTGTCGATCGACTCGTCGACGACGTACACCGCGATCCCCTCGTCGGGCAGGAAGGCGTCCTGCCCCCGGCGACGGCGGTACTCGACGAGGACGTACTGGCTGTCGGACATCGTCTCGGGGTTCTGCACGAACACCGCCCCGCCGTCCTCCGCGGCGGGCCGCAGCCGGATGTCGCGGGTGGTCTTGTTCACCACCTGGGGCTCGATCCAGCCGTGGAACATCCGCAGCATGGCCGTCGGGAACACCGGCGTCAGCCCGCCGTTGCCCCAGGAACCGCCGGACATGAGGCAGTAGTTGCCGAGCCCGGCCGACCGGGTCAGCTGCTGCTGTCCGGTGTCGTAGTAGTCGGCCCAGCGCGCCGCGAGGTGCCCCCACTCATGGGCGCAGACTCCGACGGCGCAGTCCTCGGGCACGGTCAGGAACGTGCGCACGGACAGGCCGGGCGCGACCTCGACACCGTCGGGGATCGTCCACTTGAGGCTCCACAGGTCGCCGCGCTGGGTCGTCTGCTCGGCGCCGCGTCCCGCGTGGATGATGAACAGGGCGGTGACGGCGCCCTCGCCGAGCGCGTCGAAGGACGTGAAGTCGACCCCGGCGGCCTGGGCCGCCAGTACGGCGTCGCGCGCCAGTCCCTGGGTGTTGCGCGGGAAGGTGGCGTTCATGCCCGAGTTGCCGTCGGCGTAGAACGACAGCGGCTGCGGCATCCGGAACCAGCCGTGCACCGCGCCCTCGATGTCGATGCCGGTGCTGGGCGAGGTGTCGAAGCCGCTGACCTGCCGGTAGAAGGAGCGCATGCTGCCGCTCGGGAACTCGTCCAGGCCGAAGAGCATGCTGTCGTAGTGGCCTGGCCCGTGGTCGACCTCGTGCGGCTGGTCGGGGAAGTCGACGAGCAGCACCAGCGTCCTTACGGTGCCCCGGAGTTGGGTCGTGGGCCGGGTGATGAGCTGCTTGTCGGTGCTGGGGCCGGGGTCGGTGGCTCCGTCGTCCAGGCCGACGAGGTTCTCGCCCCTCCGGCCCGCGCGCCAGACGGAGTAGTACTCCTCGAAGGTGGTGTTCCTGGGCAGGCGGCGTTCCTTGGTCAGTTCGAGATAGCGGGCGTACAGCTGTGCCAGGGCCTGCGGCGACAGCGGTACGGGGCAGGCGGCGGCACAGTCGTGTGCCGGGCGGACAGGGCTGAGCGTATGACGCATCAGGCACCCCCTTCAGGGGACGAACCCCTCTTTGCCGGATACGGAGGATCCAGAGAAAACCGACCCTGATGGGGTCTTACGCCCTCTCATATCCGGGGGTGCCCGCCCTGTCAACGTCCTTCCGACGCAAGGCCGTTGAGGCCGTCGAAGTGGAACTCCGCCGTCCTGCGCCTACCCCTGCCCCCGCGTCGCCGCCGTCAGCCCGCCGTGGTCGCCGCCCAGTTCGCGAGCTCGGCCCGTGCGGCGTTCAGCAGCGTCGTGGACGGGGTGCTAGCGCCGTTGGTGACCAGGGCGTAGTGCAGGACGCCCGAGTCCGCGGCGGTCAGCAGGAGGCGGCGGCTGCCCGTGCCGCCCGGTTCGCGCGCGGCGGCGATCGGGGTGGTCCTGGTGTAGGCGGGCGGCGAGGCCGTCACCCCGAGGTCCGAGACGACCGTGGTGGAGGCGGTCGGGAAGGAGGCGGGGAGGTGCAGTTCGGTGGGTTCGGCGCTGCCGTCCGAGCGCCACACCTGGAGCGCGTACTGGCCGGAGCCGACCAGTTCCGCCACGCGCGGCAGGGAACCGGGGACCGGGTTCCAGGTGAGGGTGGTGGAGCCGTCCCGCGACCGGTCCTCGTAGGTGAAGGCGACCGTCTTCCCCGCCGTCGCGCTCGGGTAGATCCGGTCGAGGAGCCGGGCGTCCTGGCGCAGCACGGCCGTCCCGGAGTCGTCGAGGCGTACGGCGGAGAGGTCCTCGTCGTTCCAGGCGTCACCGGTGGTGAGCACCTTGTCGGGGTTGCCGTTCATCAGCTCGCGGTGACGGCCGTTGTAGATGTCCCACTGCCACTGCGAGCCGGACAGGACGGGACCCGACCGGGTGGGGCTGGTCCACCAACTGCCGCCCTTCACGCGGGAGTCGAGGGCCTGGTACATGGCCTTGAGGACGGTCGGCGCCTTGTCGGAGACGGTGCCGGAGAGGGGGTGGCCGAACTCGCTGACGACGGCCGTCGTGCCGGTGGCGGTGGCCCGGTCGCGCACGGTGCCGAAGTCGCCGGCGTACTGTCCGTTCTCCGCCTTGCCCCACATGAAGACGCCCGAGATCGCCTTCTGGTCGTAGAAGTGGGTGTTGAAGACATAGCGCGGGCCGAGCGTGCCCGCGTCGAGGAGGCCGCCCTCCTGCTTCTGGAAGTCGATGTTGGCGTTCCAGAAGAGGTTCGGCTCGACGAAGGCCGGCTTGTCCTGCCAGCCGGCCGCGTCCATCCGCGCCCGGAACTGCACATAGAACGGCCAGAGCACGTCCTTCTCCCAGGCCCGGCTCGTCTGACCCGAGTCGTAGACACCGGCGTGCGGTTCGTTGTACGGGTCGAAGCCGACGACCCCCGCGAACTGGGCGTCGGTCAGGTGCTGTTCGACGTACGCCATGGTGGTCTGCGCGGTGCTGAGGAAGGCGTCCTGGAGGCCGAACGCGTTGTGCCAGAAGTCGTACGACGCCTTGGTGACGGCCGCGTTCGAGGTGATGTTCTGGCCCCAGAAGGGGCAGATGCCGCAGTACTCGTCGGGGTAGTCCCCCGCGTCGACGGCCCACTTGGGGGCGCCGTCGCCCGTGTACCAGCTGTCGGGGTCGAAGAGGTGGCGCGAGTAGAGGTCCTGGTGGAAGTCGGGGTAGATCCGGATCCCGGCGTCCAGGAAGGCCCGCATCTGGTCGGTGGCGGCGGCCAGGTAGGCGGTGTCGACCTGGCCGCGCACCGGTTCGGCGTACGCCCAGGAGAGCAGGAAGCGCACCGAGTTGCCGCCGCCGAGGGCGCGCAGCGCGGTCGCCGACTTCCTGGCGTCGGCGACCGAGGCGAACGGAAGGCCGCGGTTCTCCGCGAGCTTCGTCTCGCCGGAGACGTTGTAGCCGCGCAGCACGACCTCGCGGCCGAGCCCGTCGGTGAAGCGGCCGTTCTGGACCGTGAGGGTCGCGGCGGCGGCCGGGTCGAACCACAGGTCGTCGGGGAGGGCGGTGGCGGACTGGGCTCCCGTGGTCGACAGGAGACCGGTCAGGAGGACGAGGACGCCGAGCAGATGCACACGCAACTTCGACATGTACACAACAGTCCCGTGCGCCTCTTCCGCCCGTCAAGCCTCCTGACTTGAGAGTAAGTCAGCTTTCGCAAGCAACGGATTAACGCTCAACAAAGCCTGTCCGGGCACTCGCCCCTCCCCGGACCCGGTTCTAGAGTGACGTCCATCACGTCCGGTGGCTGATGTCCCACACGCTGATGTCCCACACCCCTCGCACGGTTCCCTGGGAGGGCACATGACCCGAATCTCGGTGACGGTGGACGGCACGAAGTACGAGGACGAGGTCGAACCCCGTCTTCTGCTGGTCCACTACCTGCGCGACCGGCTGGGCCTCACCGGCACCCCCGTCGGCTGCGACACCTCCAACTGCGGGGCCTGCACGGTCGACCTCGACGGCATGACCGCGAAGAGCTGCTCGGTGCTCGCGGTCCAGGCCGACGGGAGCGAGGTGACCACCGTCCAGGGACTCGCGGTGAACGGCGAGTGGCATCCCCTCCAGAAGGCGTTCCACCGGCGGCACGCCCTGCAGTGCGGCTACTGCACCCCCGGCATGATCATGGCCGCGCGCGACCTCCTCAGGGAGAACCCGGCGCCGAGCGCCGACGAGGTACGCCACGCGCTGGAGGGCAACCTCTGCCGCTGCACCGGCTACCAGAACATCGTCCGCGCGGTCCTCGACGCCGCCGACGCCACCGAGCCCCCGGCCCGGGAGGTGGCCCCGTGAGCGAGCGGACCGGCGAGCGCGAGGTCGGGCGGTCCCGCCCCCGCAAGGAGGACGCGCGGCTCGTCACCGGACAGACCAACTGGACCGACAACATCGGGGTCACCGGGCTGCTGCACCTGGCGGTCCTGCGCAGCCCGATGGCACACGCCCGCATCGAGCGGATCGATGTCGCACCCGCCCTCGAACGGCCCGGTGTGGTCGCCGCGTTCACCGGCCGCGACCTCGCCGAGGACCTTGCCTCGCTGCCGTGCGCGTGGCCGGTGACGGAGGACATCGTCCTGCCCGGCCATCCGGCCGTGGCGGTCGACGAGGTCAGGTACGCGGGCGATCCGGTGGCGGTCGTCGTGGCCCGCGACCGGTACACGGCCGCTGACGCGCTGGAAGCGATCGAGGTCGACTACGAACCGCTGCCCCCGGTGCTCGACCTGGAAGCCGCGCTCGCGGACGACGCCTCACTGGTCCACGCGGACAAGGGGACCAACCGCTGCTATGTGTGGCCGCTGGCCACGGGTGAGAGCTACCAGACGGTCAGGGAACGCGCGGACGTCGTCCTGCACCGCCGCTACCACCAGCAGCGGCTCATCCCCAACGCCATGGAACCGCGCTCGGTCGTCGTCACCCCGCTCGCCGCGTCCGGCGAGTACACCGTGTATTCGGCGACCCAGATCCCGCACGTCCTGCGCGTGATGCTCGCCATGGTCACCGGCATCCCCGAGCACAAACTGCGCGTGGTCGCCCCCGACGTCGGCGGCGGCTTCGGCTCGAAACTGCAGGTGTACGGGGAGGAGGTGATCGCCCTCGACCTCGCCCGGCGGCTGGGCCGGCCCGTCAAGTGGACCGAGTCGCGCTCCGAGGGCTACCTCGCCACCCACCACGGGCGCGGCCAGATCCAGGACATCGAGGTCGCCGCGACCGGCGAGGGCAAACTGCTCGGCCTCAAGGTCGACCTGCTCGCCGACATGGGCGCCTATCTGATGCTCGTCACGCCGGGCATCCCGATCCTCGGCGCCTTCATGTATCCGGCGATCTACAAGATGGACGCCTACCAGTTCACCTGCACCGGTGTGTTCACGACCCGGACGCCCACGGACGCGTACCGGGGTGCCGGGCGCCCGGAGGCCACGTACGCCATCGAACGGATCATGGACGAGCTGGCCGTCGAAGTGGGCCTCGATCCGGTGGAGTTGCGGCGCCGGAACTGGATCGGGCACGAGGAGTTCCCGTACACGTCGATCGCCGGGCTGACCTACGACAGCGGCAACTACGAGGCCGCCACCGACAAGGCGCTCGCCCTCTTCGGGTACGACGAACTGCGGGCCGAGCAGGCCAAGCGCAACGAGAGCGGTGACTCGGTCCGGCTCGGCATCGGGGTGTCCACGTACACCGAGATGTGCGGGCTCGCGCCGAGCCGGGTGCTGCGGGATCTGCGGTACGGGGCCGGCGGCTGGGAGGCGGCGAGCATCCGGATGCTGCCCACCGGCAAGGTCGAGGTGGTCACCGGGACCAGCCCGCACGGACAGGGGCACGAGACCTGCTGGAGCCAGATCGCCGCCGACGTGCTCGGGGTGCCCTTCGAGGACGTGCAGGTCGTGCACGGCGACACCAGGTCGGCGCCGCAGGGCATGGACACCTACGGGTCGCGGTCGCTGGTCGTGGGAGGTGCGGCGGTCCATCACGCGGCGGAGAAGGTGGTCGAGAAGGCACGGAAGGTCGCCGCCCACCTGCTGGAGGCCGACGAGCGCGACCTCGACTTCACCGACGGCGTGTTCTCGGTGAAGGGGTCGCCCGAGGAGCGCAGGACGATCCAGGAGGTCGCCTTCGAGACGTTCTCCTCGCACGACCTGCCCGACGGCATGGAACCGACCATCAACGCCGAGCATCTCCTCGACCCGGAGAACTTCTCCTACCCGCACGGCACCCACCTGTGCGCGGTCGAGGTCGACACGGAGACCGGCCGGACCGCGATCCGCTCGTACGTCTGCGTGGACGACGTCGGCAAGGTGGTCAATCCGGTGATCGTCGAGGGCCAGGTGCACGGCGGACTGGCCCAGGGCATCGGGCAGGCGCTCTACGAGGAGGCCGTCTACGACGACGAGGGCAACCTCGTGTCGGGCACCATGGCCGACTACCTGGTGCCCGGCGCACCGGACCTGCCCGAGTTCACGACCGACCGCACGGAGACGCCCGCCACCTCGAATCCGCTCGGGGTCAAGGGAGTCGGGGAGGCGGGGACGATCGCCTCCACGCCCGCCGTCGTCAACGCGATCGTGGACGCGCTGCGGCCCCTGGGCGTCCACGACGTACGCATGCCGTGCTCACCGGGGCGTGTCTGGGAGGCCCTGCGGTCCGCGCAGTCGGACCGGTCCGGGTGGGAAGGAGCTGAGAGGTCATGATTCCTCCGGCATTCGAGTACGTACGCCCCACGAGCGTCGACGACGCCGTCCGTACGCTCGCCGGGACGGGTGAGGACGCGAAGGTGCTGGCCGGCGGACAGAGTCTGCTGCCGTTGCTGCGGCTGCGGCTCGCCTTCCCCGAACTGGTCGTCGACGTGGGCCGGATCCCCGGGCTGCGCGGGGTCCGCGAAGAGGGCGACGCGCTGGTCATCGGCGCGCTGACCACCCACCACGACGTCATCGCCGACCCGCTGGTCCGCCGTTACGCGGGCCTGCTCGCCGCCGCGGCGGCCACGGTCGCCGACCCGGCCATCCGCCATCGGGGCACCCTCGGCGGCTCGCTCGCCCACGCCGATCCCGGCGGCGACCTGCCCGCGGTGGCGCTCGCGCTGGACGCGGAACTGGTCGCGGCGGGTCCGGGCGGCCGGCGGAGCATCCCCGCCCGGGAGTTCTTCGTCGACTTCCTGCAGAGCGCCCTGCGGCCGGACGAGCTGCTGGTGGAGGTGCGGGTCCCGAAGACCGGCGAGTCCGACGGCTGGGGCTTCCACTACGAGAAGTTCAGCCGGGTGGCGCAGGCCTGGGCCATGGTCGGCGTGGCGGCACTCGTGCGGCGCGAGGACGGACACATCGCGCAGGCCCGGATCGGCCTCACCAACATGGGGCCCACTCCCCTGCGGGCCTCGGCCGCCGAGGAGGCGCTGGCGGGTGCGGGTCCCGACGGGGTGGCACGGGCCGCGCAGTCGGCGGCCGAGGGGACCCGGCCGGCCGCCGACCCGGCGGCCTCCGCCGAGTACCGGGAGCATCTGGCACGGGTGCTCACGCGGCGTTCGGTGCTGGCCGCCGCGGGGATGGGGTGAGGCCGATCGCACGCCAGGAGCAGGAGGAGGGCCGGGTCGCGGGCGGAGGCGGCGCGGGATCCGTGTGGCCGGCCGGGCCCGACGACGTGCGGGCCCGGCTCGAAGAGAGCGGGTATCTCGTCGACGACGGACTGGCGGTCGCCTGTTTCCTGGCACTCAGACTGCGGCGGCCGGTCTTCTGCGAGGGCGACGCGGGCGTGGGCAAGACCGCGCTCGCGTCGGCCCTCGCCACCGCGCTCGGCGCTCCGCTGATCCGCCTCCAGTGCTACGAGGGCATCGACGCCTCCCAGGCGCTGTACGACTGGGACTTCCCGCGCCAGTTGCTGCATCTGCGGGCGGCCGAGGCGGCCGGGATCACCGACGCGGACCGGCTGGAGGGCGAACTGTACGGGCGCCGCTTCCTGATCGCCCGGCCGCTGCTGCGAGCGCTGGAGACCCGGTCGTGCGTGCTGCTCGTCGACGAGATCGACCGTGCCGACGACGAGTTCGAGGCCTTCCTTCTGGAGCTGCTGTCCGAGTACACGGTGACGATCCCCGAACTGGGCACACTGCGCGCGCAGTCGCCGCCGGTCGTGGTGCTCACCTCCAACCGGACCCGCGAGGTGCACGACGCGCTGAAGCGGCGCTGCCTCTACCACTGGTTCGACCACCCCGGCTTCGCCCGCGAGCTCGCCATCGTGCGGCGGCGGGTGCCGGCCGCGTCGGCGCGGCTCGCCGAGCAGGTGACGACGCTGGTACAGGCGTTGCGGGCGCAGGAGCTGGTCAAGCCGCCGGGGGTCGCGGAGACCATCGACTGGGCGGAGGCGATGGCCGCGCTGGGCGCCACGGAGGCCGACGCGGAGCTGGCGGTGGCCACGCTGGGCTCTGTGTTGAAGTACCGGGAGGACCTGGAGCGGGCCCGCGGGCTCGACCTGACGGCGCTGCTGGCGGTGCGCGGGACGTGAGCCGGGACAGGGCGCGGGAGACCGGTGCGCGAGGAGCTGTCGACGCGTCCGCCGTGCTCGTCGGCTTCGCCCGTGCCCTGCGGGCCGCCGGGATCGACGCCGGCCCCGACCGCGTACAGGCGCTGATCGGTGCGCTCGCTGCGCTGCGGCCCGGGGTGCGGTCCGACGTGTACTGGTCGGGGCGGCTCACCCTGTGCGGGAGCCGGGACGACCTGGAGCGGTACGACCGGGTGTTCGCGGCCTACTTCGGGGGCGCGGGCACCGGGGGCAGGGCGGTGCGCGCCGCTCCCGCCACACGGCTGAGGGTGACCGTGCGGGAGGCCGGACCCGTCCCCCGCGGCGGCGGTGAGGGCGAGCGGGACGGCGTACCCGCGGCGGTTCTCGCGAGCTCGGCCGAGGTGTTGCGGCACCGGGACTTCGCGGGGCTCACCGAGGCGGAACGGGGTCAACTGCGGCGGCTGCTCGCCGCGTTCGCACCGCGTGGGGAGCTTCGGCGTACCGCGCGGCTGCGGCCGGCCCGGCGCGGGGCCGTCGATCCCCGCCGTACCGTGCGGGAGATGCTGCGGCGGGGCGGTGAGCCCGCGCCACCGCTGCGCAGGGCGCGGGCCGCCCGGCCGCGGCGGCTGGTGCTGCTGGTGGACGTGAGCGGTTCCATGGCGGCGTACGCGGACGCGCTGCTGCGGTTCGCACACGCCGCGGCGCACGGCGGCCGGGCGCCCACGGAGGTGTTCACGATCGGTACGCGGCTGACGCGGGTCACCCGTGAGCTGGCGCACCGCGACCCCGGCACCGCGCTGGCCGCGGTCGCGGCGGCCGTACCCGACTGGCGTGGCGGCACCCGGCTCGGCGAGCTGCTGCGGGACTTCCTCGACCGGTGGGGGCAGCGCGGGATGGCACGCGGCGCGGTGGTCGTCGTGCTGTCGGACGGCTGGGAGCGTGGCGATCCGGAACCGCTCGCCGCCCAGATGCGACGCTTGCACCGGCTCGCGCACCGGGTGATCTGGGCCAATCCGCGCAAGGCCCGTCCCGGATACGCGCCCGTGGCCGCCGGTATGGCGGCGGCACTGCCGAGCGTGGACGCGTTCGTCGAGGGCCACAGTCTGGCCGCGCTGGAACGTCTGGCCGCGGTGGTGAGAGGAGCGGACCATGCGTGAGATCCTCCCGGCACTGGGCCGGTGGTACGCGGAGGGCTCCCCGTTCGGGCTCGCCACCGTCGTCGCCGTCAGCCGCAGCGCGCCCCGGGACCCGGGCGCCTCCATGGCCGTCGGCCCCGGTGACGAGGTCGTGGGCAGTGTGTCCGGCGGCTGTGTCGAGGGCGCGGTGTACGAGCTGGCGCGGGAGGTCGTCGGGGCGGGCGAGGTCCGGCTCGAGACCTTCGGGTACAGCGACGCGGACGCGTTCGCCGTCGGGCTGACCTGCGGCGGGGAGATCACCCTCCTCGTACGGCCCGTGACGGCCGCCCTCGACCCGTCCTTCGGGGCGGTTGCGGAGTCGGTGGCCGCGGGCCGCCCGGTGACCGTGGCGACGGTGCTCGACGGCCCGGCCCGGCGCGGCGCGACCCTCGCCGTCTGGGCGGACGAGGTGTCCGGCACGCTCGGCACGAGTGGCCTGGACGTGGCGGTGACCGCCGACGCGCGGGGCGAACTGGCCCTGGGAGCCACCGGCCGCCGGCACTACGGCCCGCACGGCGAGCGGCGCGAGGACGCGGTGACGGTCTTCCTGCACTCCTTCGCTCCCCCGCCGCGCATGCTGGTCTTCGGGGCGATCGACTACGCGGCGGCGGTGGCCCGCATCGGGGACTTTCTGGGCTACCGGGTCACCGTGTGCGACGCGCGGCCCGTCTTCGCCACCCCGAAGCGCTTCCCGCCGGGCGTCGAGGTCGTCGTCGAGTGGCCGCACCGCTTTCTGCGGCAAACGGACACCGACGAGCGCACGGTGATCTGCGTCCTCACCCACGATCCCAAGTTCGATGTGCCGCTCCTGGAGGAGGCGCTGCGCCGCCCGGCCGCGTACATCGGGGCGATGGGCAGCCGGCGCACGCACGACGACCGGATGAAACGGCTGCGCGACGGCGGGCTCGACGGGGCCGAACTGGCCCGGCTGCGCTCGCCGGTCGGCCTGGACCTCGGGGCGCGTACGCCCGAGGAGGTGGCCGTGTCCGTCGCCGCGGAGATCGTCGCGCTGCGCTGGGGCGGCAGCGGCGCGCCGCTGGCGGCGACGCACGGGGAGATCCACCCGCGGCGGCAGTGAAGGTCAGCCGCGCGGCGGCAGGCGGTGCAGGCTGACCTCGTCCAGACCGCCGTCCTTCACGGTCGCGGTCATGTACGTACAGTGCGGCTGGCGTCTGCGGTCGGTGGGCGAGCCCGGGTTGAGCAGGCGCAGTCCGGTGGCGGCCGTGGTGTCCCAGGGGATGTGGCTGTGGCCGAAGACCAGGACGTCGAGGTCGGGGAAGCGCTCCGCGCAGCGGCGTTCGCGGCCCTGGGCTGCGCCGGTCTCGTGGACCACCCCGAGGCGCAGGCCGTCGAGTTCCGCGCGGGCGATCTCGGGGAGGCGGGCCCTGAGGGCGGGGCCGTCGTTGTTCCCGTACACGCCGATGAACCGGCGCGTGCGGCTTTCGAGGAGGTCGAGGGTCGCGGTGTCCACCCAGTCGCCGGCATGGATCACGACGTCGGCGCGCGGGAGTTCGGCCAGGAGTGGCTCGGGGAGTTCCTTGGCGCGCTTGGGGAGGTGGGTGTCGGACATGAGGAGGAGGCGCATGGGAATCAGTCTCCTTGCCCGGCTCGCCGCCCGGCCTCTCCGTTCAGTCCCCGATGGGCCCGATCAGGGGGAGTTCGGCCCAGACCTGTTTGCCGCCGCTGACCGGGACGGTCCCCCAGGTGGCGGAGAGGGCCTCGACCAGCAGTATGCCGCGGCCTCCGGTGGCCTCCCAGCCGATGCTCGTGGGCTTGACGGGCGACCGCGGTGAGGAGTCTGCGACGGCGACGCGCATGCGGTCGTTGATGAGGGTGAGGTCGAGGCGGACCTGGCCGTCGGTGTGCACGAGGGCGTTGGTGACGAGTTCGGAGACGATCAGGAGGATGGCGTCGGGCTCGTCCCCGACCCCCCAGGCCCGCAGGGCGCGCCGGGTGAAGCGGCGGGCGTGGCGGACCGCCTCGGGGACGCGCCACACCGTCCAGCTCTCGCGCAGCGGCCTCAGGTCCAGGCCGTCGTAGCGCATGAGGAGCAGGGCCACGTCGTCGCCCCGGTTGGCGTCCGCGAGGAGGGCGTCCGCGACGAGTCCGAGGTGTGCGGGGTCGGCGGCGCCCAGTTGGCCGGCGAGCCGGCGCAGGCCGTCGTCCATCTCCAGTTCGGAGGACTCGACCAGGCCGTCGGTGGTGAGGGCCACCACGGTGCCGGGCCGCAGCGGCAGCGGGCTCATCGGGAAGTCGGCCTGGGTGATGACCCCGAGCGGCGGCCCGCCCTCCGTGACGACGATGTCCGTGGTGCCGTCCGGGTGCCGCAGGACCGGCGGCAGATGTCCGGCCCGTACGCACCAGGCGGTGCCCTCCGCCATGTCCACGTCGACGTAGCAGCAGGTGGCGAAGAGGTCGGTCTCCATGCCCGTGAGGAGCCGGTTGGCGTGCGAGACGACCACGTCCGGTGGGTGGCCCTCGACGGCGTACGCGCGCAGGGCGGTGCGCATCTGGCCCATCAGGGTGGCGGCCTGGGCGTTGTGTCCCTGGACGTCGCCGATGACGAGGGCGACGTGGTTGTCGGGCAGCGGGATGACGTCGTACCAGTCGCCGCCGACCTCCAGGCCCGCCGTGGTGGGCAGATAGCGGGCGACGGCCTCGGCGCCGGGCAGCGGCGGCAGTCTGCGCGGCAGGAGGGTGCGCTGGAGCATGCCGACGAGTTCGTGTTCGGCGTCGAAGGCGTGGGCGCGCATCAGGGCCTGGCCGGCGAGGCCTGCGGAGGCGGTGAGCAGGGCGCGTTCGTCGGGGCCGAAGTCGTGCGGGGTGTCCCAGCCGATGAGGCAGGCGCCCGCCATCCGGCCGCCGGCCGGCAGGGGCAGTACGGCCAGGCCGCCGGGGCCGACGTCGGCGAGCGCGGCCTCCAACGGGGTCCCGGCGGGCCAGATCGCCGCGCGGCCCTCGCGCAGGGCGGCCTCCAGGGTCGGCATGGTGCGCACGGGGGCGTCGGGCCACTCCGAGCGCCACTCGGTGCGCCACACCTCGGGCCAGGACTCAGGCTCCGGTGGATCCAGGACGGTGACGACGAGGCGGTCGCCCTCCAGTTCGGCCAGGGCGATGCGGTCGGCGTTCAGAGGGCGGCGCAGGGCGGTGACGACCGCCTGGCCGACGTCGCGGACAGTGCCCGCGGTGGCGAGGGCGGCGGCGAGGCGCTGGACGCGGGCCACCTCGTTGCCGCCGGACCGCAGTTTCGAGGCGTCGGCGACGGTGCCCACCAGCCGGGCCGGGCGTCCGTCGGCGGCGGGCAGCAGCCGGGCGCGCAGCCTCAGCCACCGCTGGTCGCCGGAGGGCTGGAGGATACGGAACTCCAGCTCCCGCTCGCCGATGGACATGTGGTCGGCCTCCACCACGGACATCAGGGTGGGCAGATCCTCCGGCACGGTCATGCTCAGCAGCGTCTCGACCTTGCCGTCGAACTCGTCGGGCGCGAGTCCGAACAGCCGCAGCATCTCGTCGTCGACCTCGACCCGGCCGGAGTCCATGGCCAGGCTGAACGAGCTGCTCGGCAGCGGCTCGGACTCGCCGGTGCCGGACGGGGGCGGGAAGGAGACCGCCTCGGCGAACAGCTCCAGGCACTTGCGGTCCTCGGTGTCGAAGCCGCCCGGACGCTCGCTCACGGCGACCAGGCAGCCGCCGCCCCGCGGGTCGGGGGGCAGGGGCAGGGCCGCCAGCCAGTGGTCCCCGGCCGGGGTGGGCCGGGCGCCGGGGAGCCGCGCGAGTTCCGCGGGGCCGAGCCAGCGGGGCTGCCCGGCCCGGTAGGCGTCGGCGGCGGGTGAGACGCCCGAGAGCGGATAACTGTCGCGTACGCCGTACAGGGCCCGGGGGACGCCCGCGGACTCGATCAGGCACAGCTGGTCACCGCGGTCCCCCGGCGCGTACACCAGGGTGAGGGTCGCGCCGGCGTAGACGAGTGCCTGTTCGAGCACGCTCCGCAGCCGTTCGGGCGAGCCGAGGTCCGTGCGCAGCGCCTTGAGGGCAAGTTCGGCACGCAGCGTTCTCGTGCTGCGTTCCGCACCGCCCTCACTGACCACGTCCGTCATTACAGCGCTTTCCGGACGCGGGCGCAGCCCCTGTGCACGTCACGAAGTGGGCCGGCCCGCCGCCCGGAGGCGCGGGGCCCCCTTACGCGGGCCTTGCGGCGGCGTCACGGAGAGTTTCCGGGGCCCGGCGGGGATACCGCCGTCAGGGGTCACGCTGCGTAGGACGGCGCGCGGAACGAGGGGGGCGCCCGGCGCGGGCGCGGGGGCGCACCCGGGCATCCTCGCCGTGCGGGAACCGCTCCCACGGGGCAGCCTTGACCTCTGGGTTCCTCCGTGTGGCCGAGGGAGGTGGTCGGGGTGTCCCACGGGCAGACGTCCGGGCATTCGTCCCGGCCCGCCCCGGCTCCGGTCGGCCGACCGCTGCTCTCCCTGACGCTGGCGGCGCTCCTGGACGACGTGCACGCGCACTCGGGCGCGGTGTATCTGCTGGCCCCGGGCGAGCCGGTGCTGGAGATGGCGGTGATGGCCGGGCTGCCCAGGGCGTTCGCGGCTCCCTGGGAGCGGCTGGGCCTGAGTGCGCCGATCCCGGTGGCGGAGGCCGCGCGCCACCGGCGGCTCGTGTGGGTGAGCGGCGAGCAGGAGATGGCCCGGCGCTATCCGCGGATCTCGGTGGTCCTGCCGTATCCGTTCGCGCTGGCCGCACTGCCGGTGGCGACCGACCGGGCCACGTACGGGGCGCTCTTCGTGACCTGGCCGGGCGGTCATCCCCCGGAGCTGTCGGACTGGGAGAGGGACCATCTGACGGCCGCCTGCGACCGGCTCGCGATGCGGCTGGAGCGCGCCCACGAGACGGGCCGGCCGATCCGCCCCGAGCCCGATCTCCTCTCCCCCGCGCCCATCGCGAGCGTGGCGGGCACGCTCGGCACGGTCGAGGCGTCGCGGATGGTGGCGCGTCTGCCGTACGGGCTGTGCGCGCTGGATCTGCAGGGGCGGATCACCTTCGCCAACGCCGCGTCGGCCGAGCTGCTGGGGCTGCCGGTCAGCGCTCTGCTGGGCACCCAGTTGTGGGCGTCGGTGCCCTGGCTGAACGACCCGGTCTACGAGGACCGCTACCGGGCCGCGCTGATCAGCCAGCAGATGACGTCGTTCGTGGCGCTGCGTCCGCCGTCGGACTGGCTGTCGTTCCGCTTCTACCCGAGTACGAACGGGCTGAGCGTGCGCATCACCCGGGCCCGGGCCGTGGCGCGGGAGGGTCCGGCGGCCTTCCGGCACGGGGAGACCGGTACCCGCCTCGTCTCGATCTCGCAGGTGCTGAGCCTGGCCGGGGCCCTCACCCAGGCGGTGGGTGTGCAGGACGTGGTGCAACTGGTCGCCGACGAGATCGCACCCGCCGTCGGCAGCCAGGGCCTGGTGATGCTCGGCTCGGAGGCGGGCCGGCTGCATGTGCTGGGACAGCGCGGCTATCCGGACCCGCGGGAGCTGGAACGGTTCGACGGGATGCAGCTCAGCGATCCCTCGCCCGGCACGCACGCCCTGGTGAGCGGTGAGCCTGCCTTCTTCGCCTCCACGGATGAGCTGGCGCGGGTGTATCCGGAGCAGCGGCCGGCCGGTGACATGGCCGCCTGGGCGTATCTGCCGCTCATCGCGTCCGGACGGCCGGTCGGCACCTGCGTCCTCGCGTACGCGGCGCCCCATCCCTTCCCGGCCGACGAGCGTGCCGTGCTGACCAGCATCAGCGGGCTCATCGCGCAGGCGCTCGACCGGGCCCGCCTCTACGACGCCAAGAACAAGCTGGCGCACGGGCTGCAGGCCGCACTGCTGCCCCACTCGCTGCCGTCGCTGCCCGGCATCGAGGCGGCGGCCCGCTATCTGCCCGCCACCCAGGGCATGGAGATCGGCGGTGACTTCTACGACCTGGTCCCGACCGGCGCGCAGGCCACGGCGGAGGCCGCCGCGGTGATCGGGGACGTGCAGGGGCACAACGTCACGGCGGCGGGCCTGATGGGACAGATCCGTACCGCCGTACGGGCCTACACGACCGTCGGCCAGTCGCCGGGTGAGGTCATGAGCAGCACCAACCGGCTGCTGATCGACCTGGGCACCGAGCTCTTCGCGAGCTGCGTCTATCTGCGTCTGGACCCGGCGCACGGTCACCTGGTGATGGCCCGCGCGGGGCATCCGCCACCCCTGCTGAGGCGGCCGGACGGCAAGGTGCGGGTGCTCGACCTGGCGGG
Organism: Streptomyces ortus; assembly: GCF_026341275.1. Classification (NCBI taxonomy): domain Bacteria; kingdom Bacillati; phylum Actinomycetota; class Actinomycetes; order Kitasatosporales; family Streptomycetaceae; genus Streptomyces; species Streptomyces ortus. The sequence goes on along the minus strand of NZ_JAIFZO010000002.1, from coordinate 7,593,251 downwards.
CGGTCCGCTGCTGGGCATCGACGCGGACGCCGGCTACCCGACGACCGACGTGGCGCTGCCGCCCGGCTCGCTGCTCGCCCTCTACACCGACGGGCTGATCGAATCCCGCGGCGTCGACATCGAGGACGCGCTGGCGGGGCTCGCGGAGCTCCTCGCGGAGATCGGGGACCGCCCGCTGGACGAGGTGGCCGACCGTCTCGTCCACCACAGCGGCACGGCGGACCAGCGGCTGGACGACGTGGCCCTGCTCCTGCTCCGGGCGACGCCCGCCCCCTGACCGCGCGTACCGCGCGGCCGGCCGAGGACACACGGAGCGGCCCGGTCCTCCCGCCGGAGGACCGGGCCGCTCCGAACGGCAACACCGCTGACGCGCGGTCAGGTCACCTGTTGTGCCCCGAACCGTCGCCCGCCGCGTCGCCTGCCTGGTCACCGGCGTCACCGGCGTCACCGGCCTGCTCCTCGCCACCGACGGCCTCGCCGCCGACCGCGTCACCACCGGCACCGGCTTCCTCACCGGCCCCGGCCTCTTCACCGGCACCGGCTTCCTGACCGGCGCCCGCCTCTTCACCGGCGCCGGCCTCCTCGCCGGCTCCGGCTCCTGCCTCTTCACCGGCGCCCGCTTCCTCGCCGGCTCCTGCCTCGTCGCCCGCGCCGGCACCCGCGTCGCCCGCGCCGAGCGTCGCGCCCACCGCCGTCAACGCGGTGGTCACCGGCTGGAAGAAGGTCTCGCCGCCGACGGTGCAGTCGCCGCTGCCGCCCGAGGTCAGGCCGATCGCGCTGCCCTCCGCGGTGAACAGCGAGCCGCCGCTGTCACCGGGCTCGGCACAGACGTCGGTCTGGATGAGGCCGGTGACCGTGCCCTCCGGGTAGTTCACGGTGGCGTCGAGGCCTGTGACCTGGCCGTCGTTGAGACCGGTGGTGCTGCCCATGCGGATGACCGTCTCACCGACCGTGGCATCCGCGGCGGCCAGGATCTCCACGGTCTGCTCGCCGGTGTTCACCGTGCTCGGGGCCTCGGTCGCGGGGTCGTCGTACTTGACGAGGGCGAAGTCGCCGTCACCGGGGAAGGTGGCCGTCTCGACCGTGCCGATCGGCGCGCCGTCCTGCGCGTCCGACCACTCGGCGGCGGCGACACCGCAGTGACCCGCGGTCAGGAAGGCGGGGCTGCCGTCGTCGGCGACGACGTTGAAGCCGAGCGAGCAGCGCGCGCCACCGCCGAAGATGGCGTCGCCGCCCTCGACGAACGTCTTGAACTCACCGGCGGACTTCTTGATGGTCGCCACGCCCGCGCCGAGCGTCTGGACGGTCGACTCCAGCTGGTCCCACTTCGCACCTGTGACGGTGCGGTCGGCGGTGACCTGGATCTTGTTCGTCCGGGGGTCGACGGCCCAGGAGGTGCCGGGGATGGTCGCGTCGGCCTTCAGTGTCCGCGACGCCGTCTTGAGTTCGGCGGTGCTGTTCTCGACCTGACGGACCACCGCACCCTTCTTCTCCGCCAGGACGATGTTGTTGTTGTCGCCCACGACGTTGATGATCAGCTGCTGCTTGCCGGAGTCGTAATATCCGCCGGCGTAGTCCTCACCGAGCAGTTCGGACAGCTGAGAAGCGAGGTCAGACGCGTCCGCGGCCTTCAGCGTTCTGGGCGCGGCACCTTCCGTCGCATCGGTCTGGGACGCCATCGCGTTGGGCAGGACGAGGGCTGCCGCGCCGAGCGCGACCACGCCTCCTGCGGCGATGACGGCCTTGCGCTTCGGTATCCGCTTGTGACTCAACTTCATGACCTCCTGGGGACGGGGGGTCCGAGCCGCCGGATGACGGCTGACTGCGGGCGCCTGGATGGCTGTTGATACGCAAGCGACACCGGTGGCGTTCAACGGTCCCGCTCAACTTCCTTTGCGAAAGCGCGAATCGGCCCCGCCGGAGGAACGGGCCGCGGTGGCGGGGGCCCACGCATGCGGACCCGGAGCGGTCACACGCGGCGACCGGTCGGTGACAGAGAGGGCGTCGGCCGCAGCGGAATGTCGGCTTCAGCAAATCTGCACATCGAATACGCAGCGGAGTCACGGCCCACGACGGATCCGCACACCGGCTCGTCGCGCGCTGCCTCATTGGCGAGGTGTGCCCGATTCAGGTTTCGCCGTGTGTTGCGGAGATGTGGATGACCCCCGGGGCCATGTGAAGAAGTCGCCACCACGCGGTGCGCGGAACTGCACGGTTGAACCGATCGGGCTCCCGAATAGCCGTTTTCCGATGCCCGTTGATTGGATGCGGGACACGGCACCGTGCTTTGATCCATTGCACCGCGGGGGCCGTTCCTCGGATTTCGTTCTCGGGATCCGGGCGCTCGCGGTCGCGGCCGACCATCTGTCCCCAGAGGGGGCCGCTCCCCCCTTGTGAATACCAATAGGAAGGGAAGTTCATCATGAACTCCACCCCCCAGGTCCAGACCGCCGAGATCTCCGACGCCGACCTCGACAACGTCTCGGGTGGCCTCGCGCTGAACGCCCTCAGCACCGTCACCGGTGCCGTGGACGGCATCGCCCCGGTCTCCGGCGTGGTCGACACCGTCGTGGGCACCGTCGAGGGTGTGACCGGCCTGAACACCGCCCCGGTCACCGGCCTGGTCGCCGGTCTCTGATCACTTCTGTGATCGCTTAGCGTGCCGTGAGTCCCGGAACCATTCCCCGGTTCCGGGACTCACGGGTGCTGCCCCTTTCTTTTGTTTTCTGGCTCGGTTCGTCCCAGGGACGCGCCATCAGTCACGCGCAGGTGAGAATTCCGTGCAGTTCCGCCAACAGGCCCTCGCCAAACTGCAGTCGCCGGAGGAGCTGGACCTGCCGGTGCGCTTCGCCCGCCCCCAGGGCTGGCTCGTGCTGTGTGTGACGGTCGTCGTCATGGCCGCCGCGTCGGTCTGGGCCGTGACGGGCTCCGTGGCGTCCACGGTGAGCGCGCCCGCCATCCTCACGCACGGGCAGGGCAGTTACCTTCTGCAAAGTCCCGTCTCCGGGCAGGTCACCGCGGTCCTCACCGAGCAGGGCCGCCGGATCAAGGCGAACGCCCCCGTCCTCAAGGTGCGTACGGCCAAGGGGGAGACGGTGGTGCGCGGTGTCGCCGCCGGCCGGGTCTCCGGACTCGCCGCGACGATCGGCGCGATCATCTCCACCGGCACGAACGTCGCCGCGGTGGAGAAGGTCGCCGACTCCGACGACCCCCTGTACGCGACGGTGTACGTGCCCGCCGAGAACGCCGCGACGATCCCCGCGAACGCCGCCGTCGACCTGACCGTCCAGTCCGTGCCGACCCAGGAGTACGGGGTGCTGCGCGGCCATGTGAAGTCGGTGGACCGGGCCGCCCAGTCACCGCAGCAGATCGCCGCCTTCCTCGGCGACAGCCAACTGGGCGAGCAGTTCACCGAGAAGGGCAGGCCGGTGGCCGTCCTCGTCCGGCTCGACACCTCGTCCGGCACGAAGTCCGGCTACCGGTGGTCGTCGGCCGAGGGTCCGCCGTTCCGGCTCGACTCCATGACCATGGCCTCCGGCTCGATCCGCCTGGACGACCAGCGCCCGATCGATTGGCTGCTGCCGTGACCGCCCCCCAGGACACCTCGTCCGCCACGCACACCACCGACAGCGCCACCGCCGGCGAACTGCCGCCGCCCGTACGGGGCCGGCGCCGCTCGGCGCCACCGAGGCGCAAGGTCCCCAAGGGCCGGGGCCGACCCGTCCGTACGCCCACCGTCCTGCAGATGGAGGCCGTGGAGTGCGGCGCCGCCTCCCTCGCGATGGTCCTCGCCCACCACGGACGGCACATCCCGCTGGAGGAACTGCGGATCGCCTGCGGTGTCTCGCGCGACGGCTCGCGCGCCAGCAACCTGCTGAAGGCGGCCCGCGGTTACGGCCTGACGGCCAAGGGCATGCAGATGGACACGGCGGCGCTCGCCGAGGTGCAGGCGCCGGCGATCCTGTTCTGGGAGTTCAACCACTACGTCGTCTTCGACGGGATCGGGCGCCGTCTGGGCCGGCGCGGGGTGCACATCAACGACCCCGCCAAGGGCCGCCGTTTCATCTCCATGGAGGACTTCGACACCAGTTTCACGGGCGTCGTGCTCGTCCTGGAACCGGGTCCCGACTTCGAGAAGGGCGGTCGCAGACCCGGCGTCATGGGCGCCATGCCCGCCCGGCTGCGCGGCACCTCGGGCACGATGCCCGCGGCGGTGCTGGCCAGTCTGCTGCTGGTGGCGGTCGGCGCCGCCGTACCCGCGCTCAGCCGTACGTACATCGACATGTTCCTGATCGGCGGGCAGACCTCGCTGCTCGGGGTGCTGTTCGCGTCGATGGGCGCGAGTGTGCTGCTGACGGTGGTGCTGACCTGGCTGCAGCAGGCGAACCTGCTGCGCGGCCGGCTGATCTCCTCGACGCTCAGCAGCGCCAGGTTCCTGCGGCATCTGCTGCGGCTGCCGGTCACGTTCTTCTCCCAGCGCAGCCCCGCCGACCTCGTGCAGCGCCTCCAGTCCAACGACGCCGTGGCCGAGACACTGGCCCGCGACCTCGCGGCGGCGGGCGTGGACGCGGTCGTCGTGGTCCTGTACGCCGTACTGCTCTACACCTACGATCCGCAGCTCACGGCGGTGGGCGTCGGCGTGGCCCTGCTCAACGTGGTGGCGATGCGGGTCGTGATCCGGCTGCGGGCGACGCGCACGGCGAAGCTGCGGGCCGACAACGCGCGGCTGACCAACACGGCTTACACCGGGCTGCAGTTGATCGAGACGATGAAGGCGACCGGCGGCGAGGACGGCTACTTCCGCAAGTGGGCGGGGCAGCACGCCACCACGCTGGAGGAGCAGCAGCGCCTCGGCGTGCCGACCGCCTGGCTGGGGGTCGTGGCGCCGACGCTCGCGACCCTCAACAGCGCGCTGATCCTGTGGATCGGCGGGATGCGGGCGGTGGAGGGGCACATCTCCGTCGGACTGCTCGTCGCGTTCCAGGCACTGGTGACCCGCTTCACCGCACCGATCACCCGCCTCAACGGGGTGGCGGGCCGCATCCAGGACTTCGCGGCCGACGTGGCCCGGCTGAAGGACGTGGAGAACTTCGCCGCCGACCCGCTGTACTCGCGGCGCGGCGCGCACGACAGCACCCGCAGGCTGCGGGGCCATGTGGAGCTGGAGAACATCACTTTCGGTTACAGCCCGCTCGACAAGCCGCTGCTGTCCGGGTTCTCGCTGACGGTCGGTCCGGGCCGGCAGGTGGCCCTGGTGGGCGGCTCGGGCAGCGGCAAGTCGACGGTGTCCAGGCTGATCTCGGGCCTGTACACGCCGTGGGAGGGCGTGATCCGGATCGACGGGCAGTGGCTGGAGGACATCCCGCGCGGCGCGCTCGCGTCCTCCGTCTCCTTCGTCGACCAGGACGTGTTCCTCTTCGAGGGCACGGTCCGCGACAACATCGCCCTGTGGGACCCGTCGGTCCCGGACGAGGCGGTGGCCGAAGCGCTGCGGGACGCGGCGCTGTACGACGTGGTCATGCGCCGTCCGGGCGGCATCCAGAGCCGGGTCGAGCAGGACGGCCGCAACTTCTCCGGCGGGCAGCGCCAACGCCTGGAGATCGCGCGGGCGCTGGTCCGCAGGCCCAGCATCCTGGTGCTCGACGAGGTGACGAGCGCGCTGGACGCGGAGACCGAGCAGCTCGTGATGGACAACCTGCGCCGGCGCGGCTGCGCCTGTGTGGTCATCGCGCACCGGCTGAGCACCGTGCGCGACAGCGACGAGATCGTGGTGCTCCAGCACGGCACGGTGGTGGAACGCGGGCGTCACGACGCCCTGGTGGCGGCCGGCGGCGCGTACGCCGAGCTGGTCAGGGAGCGATGAGATGACCCATCAGCAGCTCGGGGCCGAGGGCGATTACGTGCTGGCCGCGCTCGGGGGCATGGGCGTTCCGGTCGACGGGTCGGGCCTGAACCGCCTGGACCTCGAAGGACCGCACGTGCTGTGGCTCGTGGCGGCGGGGGCCATGGACCTCTTCGCCGTGGACGCGGCCGAGCAGGGCCACTGGCACCACCTCGGCCGGCTCGAAGCGGGCTCGCTGCTGCTCGGCCCGGTCGCCGGACCCCAGCACACGCTCGTCGGCCGGCCGCTGCGCGCGTGCGTCCTGCGCCGTATCGAGCTGCGCGAGCTGCACCGGCCGCCGCAGACCGAGAGCTGGACCTACGACGCGTACGGCACCCCCCAGTACGTACCCCCGTCGACCAGCCCCCTGGAGTACGCCCTCTCCCTCGGTGTCGGCCGGGGCCTCGCCATCCTTTTCGCGGCGCCGCTCGCCACCGAGCAGGACGCGGCCCCGACCGACGACGACGTCCTGTGGACGCAGGTGGCGCCGGGCAGTGTGCAGTACGGCTCCCTGTACGGCGCCGAGGCCGCGGCGGACCTGCTGGTCGACCCGGCGATGTGGCAGACGATGGTCGACCAGCAGTACCGGCTGCTGGCCACGCTCGACCGCTGGATCGAGCAGCTGGAGCGCACCCACGAGACCCGGACGGCCGCGGGCATCAAGGCGGGCGAGGCGGTCCGCGCACAGGCCGACCGCACGCTGCTCGCCTCCATATCCAAACGCTCGGGCCGGGGTCCCGGCGCGGGTGACGCCGATGCCACGTACGCGGCGTGCGGGCTCGTCGCCCGCGCGGCCGGGATCACCCTCGCCGATCCCGCGAAGGGCGGCGCGGAGAGCGATCGTCTCGACCCGGTGGAGCGGATCGCGCTCGCCTCCCGGGTCCGGGCGCGTGCGGTCCGTCTCGACGGGCGCTGGTGGCGCGACGACGTCGGACCCCTGGTCGGGCACCGGGTCGCCTCGGGTGCGCCGACCGCGCTGCTGTGGCGGCGCGGCGGCTATGTGGCGGTGCATCCGTCGAGCGGCCGGGAGACACCGGTGGAGAAGGCGAACGCGGCGGAGTTCGAGCCGCGTGCGGTGATGTTCTACCGGCCGCTGCCCGACCGCGGGCTGACTCCGCTGCGGCTGCTGCGGTTCAGCCTCCGGGGCACGAGTGGGGACATGCGCAATCTGGCGCTCAGCGGTCTGGTGACGGTGGCGCTCGGCGCGCTGGTGCCGGTGGCGACCGGTCAGGTCCTCGGCGAGTTCGTGCCGAAGGCCCAGGAGAGCCTGATCGTCCAGATCTGTCTGGCGATCATGATCGCCGGTGTGGTGTCGGCGGCGTTCCTGCTGATGCAGAACCTCACCATGCTGCGCCTTGAGGGCCGGATCGAGGCCACGCTCCAGCCGGCCGTGTGGGACAGGCTGCTGCGGCTGCCGACGACGTTCTTCACCTCGCGCTCCACCGGTGAACTGGCCAGTGCCGCCATGGGCATCAGCGCCATCCGCCGCATGATGGCGGGCCTGGGCCCCGTGGTGGTCCAGTCGGTGACGGTCGGCGCGATGAACCTCGCGCTGCTGTTCTGGTTCAGCGTCCCGATGGCGCTCGCCGCGATCGGGATGCTCGTGGTGATCGCCGGGGTGTTCCTCGGGCTCGGCCTGTGGCAGGTGCGCTGGCAGCGCCGGCTGATCGTGCTGAGCAACAAGCTCAACAACCAGGCCTTCCAGACCCTGCGCGGACTGCCGAAGCTGCGGGTCGCGGCGGCGGAGAACTACGCGTACGCGGCCTGGGCGGGCGAGTTCGCCCGCAGCCGTGAACTCCAGCAGCGGGTGGGCCGGATCAAGAACCTGACGACCGTGCTGGGCTCGGTGTATCTGCCGCTCTGCTCGCTCATCATGTTCATGTTGCTGGCGGGACCGGCGCGCGGCACGCTGTCCGCCGCCGCGTTCCTGACCTTCAACACCTCGATGACCATGCTGCTGACCTCGGTCACCCAGCTGACGGGTTCCTTCGTGTCGATGGTGGCCGCGCTGCCGATGTTCGAGGAGATCAAGCCGGTCCTGGACGCGGAGCCGGAGGTCCGGGTGGCGAGCACACGGCCCGCCGAGCTGTCCGGCGCCATCGAGGCGAAGAAGCTGTCGTTCCGGTACACCGACGACGGGCCGCTCGTACTCGACGACCTGTCCTTCGCGATCCGGCCCGGCGAGTTCGTGGCGGTCGTCGGCCCGAGCGGCTGCGGCAAGTCGACGCTGCTGCGGCTGCTCATCGGCTTCGACAAGCCGGTCGGGGGCAGTGTGCTGTACGACGGCCAGGACCTGGCCGCGCTCGACCAGTCCGCCGTCCGCCGTCAGTGCGGTGTCGTGCTCCAGCACGCGCAGCCGTTCACCGGCTCGATCCTGGACGTCATCTGCGGTACGGAGCCTTACACGCCCGAGGAGGCGATGGCCGCCGCGGAGATGGCGGGGCTCGCCGACGACATCAGGCGGATGCCGATGGGGCTGCACACGATCGTCTCGGGCAGCGGCGCGGTCTCCGGCGGCCAGCGCCAGCGGCTGATGATCGCCCAGGCGCTGATCCGGCGTCCGCGCATCCTCTTCTTCGACGAGGCGACCAGCGCGCTCGACAACGAGACCCAGCGCACGGTCATCGAGAGCACCCGCGCGCTCAACGCGACCCGGGTGGTGATCGCGCACCGGCTGTCCACCGTGATGGACGCGGACCGCGTCATCGTGATGGAGGACGGCCGGATCGCCCAGCAGGGCACGCCCGCCCAGCTGCTCGCGGACACGGGCGGCCGGCTGCACGAGCTGGTGCGGCGGCAGATGCAGTAGGGGGCGTCCGGAGCCCCGACCGGCTCTCAGGGTTGACCGCGGCGCGTGTGACGTCCGTCTCGCTAGCGAAACTTTGTCGTTTCGATGAAAGTGGTCTAGCCTCGAAGCGTACGAAACAGTTTCGTTTACGTGCACCGCGTATCCCGTACTCCCGTTCCGAGTGAACTTTCCCTGGAGTGGCTCCCATGTCCAAGACCCAGACCCTCTCCGAGGACGCCCGCAAGGGCGCCCCGGACGCACCCGGCGCGGCGCGCCCCGCCAACCGGTGGTGGATCCTCGCGATCATCGGCATCGCGCAGCTGATGGTGGTGCTGGACGCCACCATCGTGAACATCGCGCTGCCGTCGGCCCAGGCCGACCTCGGCTTCACCGACGGCAACCGCCAGTGGATCGTCACGGCGTACGCGCTGGCCTTCGCCTCCCTGCTGCTGCTGGGCGGCCGGATCGCCGACCTCTTCGGGCGCAAGCCCGCCTTCCTCATCGGTGTCGCGGGCTTCGCCGGAGCCTCCGTGCTCGGCGGCGCGGCCAACAGCTTCGGGATGCTGGTCGTCGCGCGCGCCCTCCAGGGTGTCTTCGGCGCCCTGCTCGCACCCGCCGCGCTCTCCCTGCTGAACACGACCTTCACCGACGCCAAGGAACGCGCCAAGGCGTTCAGCGTGTACGGCGCGATCGCCGGCGCGGGTGGCGCGCTCGGACTGCTGCTCGGCGGTGTGCTGACCGACGCGCTGGACTGGCGCTGGACGCTGTACGTCAACGTCGTCTTCGCCGTCGCGGCCTTCGTGGGCGGCTGGATCCTGCTGAACAACCACCGTGACGCCGCGAACTCCAAGCTGGACCTGCCGGGCGCGCTGCTGGTCTCCGCCGGTCTCTTCTCCGTGGTGTACGGCTTCTCCAACGCCGAGACGCACGACTGGGGCTCCGCCCTGACCTGGGGCTTCCTGGTGGCGGGCGGCATTCTCCTGGCGGTGTTCGGCTGGTGGCAGACCCGTGCCGCGCACCCGCTGCTGCCGATGCGCGTCCTGCTGGACCGTACCCGCGCGGCCTCGTTCATCGCCGTCCTGGTGACCGGTGCGGGCATGTTCGGTGTCTTCCTCTTCCTCACCTACTACCTGCAGCTGAACCTGGGCTTCAGCCCGACGAAGACCGGTGTGGCCTTCCTGCCGATGATGGCCGCGCTGATGGTCATGGCCCAGGTGTCCACGACGATCCTGGTGCCGCGCATCGGGCCGAAGACCGTCATCCCGGCCGGGTTCGCGCTCGCCACCGTCGCGATGGTCTGGCTGACCGCCATCGACGTCGACTCCGCCTTCTCGACGGCCGTGCTGCCGCCGCTGCTGGTGATGGGCGCCGGGCTCGGCATCGTGATGCCGCCCGCGATGGCGCTGGCCACGAGCGGGGTCGCCGCGGAGGACGCGGGGGTGGCCTCGGCCACGGTCAACACCATGCAGCAGGTGGGCGGTTCCATCGGCACCGCGCTGCTGAACACCCTTGCCGCGAGTGCCGCGACCAGCTTCCTGGTCGGCAAGAACGCGAGCGATCCGCTGGTGCGGGCGCAGTCCTCGATCGAGAGCTACACCACCGCGTTCTGGTGGTCGGCGGGGTTCTTCGCGGCGGGCGCGCTGGTGACGTTCCTGCTGTTCCGTCCCGGAGTTGCCGAGCAGGATCCTGACGCCGCGCCGGTCGTTCACATGTGACGCGTTCGCGTCGCCGCGAGGCCGAGGGGCCGCCGTCTTCAGGGAGACGGTGGTCCCTCTTCGCGTTTCCCCTGCGAGGGGGGCGGTGTTGGCGGGTTCGACGCCGTGGAGGCTGGGCGCGCAGTTCCCCGCGCCCCTCAAGGACGGGGCTGCGCCCCTGTCCTTGCCCGACGGGGGTGGGGCAGCAGCACTGTGGCCGCCGCCGGGATCATGGCCAGGGCCAGCCAGGGGACGGCCGGGGGGAGGTTCGTGTCCAGGAGGGTGCCTGTGGTGGCGCTGCCCAGCAGGACGATGAGGCCGGAGATCGAGGAGAGGGCGCCCGTGTAGAGGCCCAGTCTGTCCGCCTCGGCCAGGTCGGGGACCCAGGCGCGGGCCGCCGGTGCCACCAGCATCTGGCCCAGGGTGAGCAGGACGACGTAACCGGCCACCGGCAGGAGCCCCACCGTTCCCGTCCAGGCGGCGGGGCGGGCCGCGGCGACGACCGCGAAGCCCGCTGAGATCAGCAGCAGTCCCGTCGTCATGGAACGGCGCAGGTCCAGGCGCTCGCCCGCCCAGCGCGTGACGGGCAGCTGAGCCGTCACGACCAGCAGCGACGAGAGCGCGAACAGCCAGGCCAGCGGCGCCTGGGAGCCCGTCGCGCGCTCCACCTCGACGGGCAGCAGCTGGTACAGCTGGTTGTAGCCGAGCAGATAGGCGCCGTACGCGCAGCACAGGGCCAGGAAGCCGCGGTTGCGCGCCAGGCGGCGGAGTCCGCCGCGGGAGCGGACCTGTGCCCGGCCGGGAATCCGTTGCGGCAGCAGCCACGCGTGGCCCGCCAGGACCAGCACGAACACTGCCGCCCCGGCGAGGCAGACCGTACGGAAGTCCACGGCCAGCAGCAGCGCGCCGAGAAACGGGCCGGTGAACGCCCCCGCCTGCCCCGCCACGGTGAACAGCGCCAGTACGTGCGTCCGCGGGCCCTCCCCCGCCTCCTCCCGGCACACCGCCTGCCGGGCCACCTCCGACTCGACCGCGGGTGAGAAGAGCGCGGCGGCGAAACCGATCAGGAGGACGGCCCCGATGACCGCCCAGGTGGCTGCCGCGTACCCCAGCCAGCCGAAGCCCGCGACGCGCAGGACGCAGCCGGAGAGCACCACCGGCCGCACCCCGTACCGGTCCGCCAGCGCGCCGCCCACCACGAACAGGCCCTGCTGGCTGAAGGTGCGCAGCCCGAGGACCAGTCCGACCAGCCAGCCCGCCATGCCGATCGCCGTGCCCAGGTGGGCGGCGAGGAAGGGCAGGACGGCGAAGAAGCCGACGTTGAAGGCGAGCTGGGTGAGGACGAGCAGGCGCAGCAGCGGGGAGAGGGAGGTGAAGGTGTCCAGGGCGGCGAGGGGTCTCGCCGCCCTGGAGTGTGGTGCTGGTTCAGGCATGTCGCCGCCGGGCGCGGGTCCTGTCGACTCCTCCGCCGGCGGTGACCGCGACCGCCCCCAGCAGCGCCAGCGCGGCGGCCGGTGCCAGGGAGGCCCACGGCGCCCGTTCCACGTACGGCAGGTTCTCCGACAGCAGCAGGCCCCACTCGGGGGACGGCGGCTGCGCGCCCAGGCCGAGGAAGCCGAGGGCCGCGAGGGACAGGGCCACCCCGGGCAGGCGGAGCAGGGCGTGGCGCAGGACCGGGGGCAGGACGGCCGGGAGGAGTTCGTGGCGCAGGAGCTGGAGCGGGGTGGCGCCCAGGCCGCGGGTCGCCGCGAGGTGGGCGGTGGCCTTCTCCTGGCGGAGCAGGGCCGAGGTGTGGGCGGCCAGGGGCGCCCAGGCCACCGCGGTGACCGCGAGGGCCGGGGTGGCGGGCCCGCTGCCCGCGACCGCGGTGACCAGGAGCGCCGCGAGGACCGGCGGGAGCGCGTTGACGGTGTCGGCGAGCGGCCCGGAGAACCGTGGCAGCAGCCCCAGCAGCACGCCAAGGAGCAGTGCGGCGGCGCTGACCGCGGCGGCCACGGCCAGCGTGTCCAGTGCCCCGTGGCCGACCCTGGCCAGGACGTCGCGGCCCAGCGCGTCCGTGCCGAAGGGGTGTGCCCAGGACGGGGAGCGGAGCCTGGCCGTGGTGTCCAGCTCCAGGGGGTCCCGGGTGAGGCCCGCTGTCACGACGGCCAGCAGCAGGCCCCCGTACAGCAGGGGTGGTGTCGTGGGGCGGGGAGGTGTGGGGCGGTGCAGTGAGGGCAGCGCGCCGTCGCGCAGGGCCGGGCCGATCAACAGGCGCGCGGCGAGACGGGCGAGGCCCCCCACGGTCGCCGCCAGGACGACGAGGGCCAGGGTGCCGGCCTGGAGGACGGGCAGGTCCTGGGCCACCGCGGCCTGGAGGGAGAGCCGGCCGAGCCCCGGGATGTCGAAGATCTTCTCCACGGCCACCGCGCCGCCGGTCAGCCCGACGACGAAGAGTCCCAGGTTCGGCAGCAGGCCGGGCACGCAGCGGCGGAGCGCCTGGCGGGCGACGGTCCGGCCGCGGACCCCGCGCGCGGCGGCGGCCAGGGCCCACGGTTCGGCGAAGGCGCCCGGCAGCAGGTCGTCGAGCATCCGTCCGAGCAGGGCGCCCGCGGGCAGGCCGAGCGAGAGCGCGGGCAGCACCAGCCACGAGGGGCCGTACCAGCCGAGGGCGGGCAGCCAGCCGAGTTGCACGCCGACGACGGAGGCGAGCACCGAGGCGGTCAGGAAGTCGGGCAGCGTGGCCATGAACGCCGAGCCGGTGCCCGCGGAACGCCGTTCGTAGAGCCGTCGGCCGGCCCCGAGCCGCAGGGTCCGCGCGCACACGCCGGCCGCCGTGACCGCCGCGACGAGCAGGGCCCCGCCCATCAGCAGCAGTGAGACACCGAGTGCCTGGAGGACCGCCGGCATGACCTGCGCGCCGGAGATCCACGACACGCCCGCGTCGCCGCGCGGCAGTCCGCCGAGCCAGTCGCCGAGCAGCCGCGCCGGCCCGGCGTCCAGGCCGAGCTGCGCGCGGATCGCGTCCAGTACCTCGGGGGTGGCGGTGCGCTCGGCGGACCGCGCCCTGAGCACGGTGAGCGCCGGGTCCGTGCGCGAGAGCCACGGCAGCAGCCCTACGCCGCAGACCAGGACGGCGGCCAGGGCGGCGCGCCAGAGCAGCACGGGCGCCCCGCCCCGGAGGGCGGCCTTGACCACTGGAGCCGCCTTGAGCACGGGAGCCGCCTTGAGCACGTGCGTCAGCGCCGGGTGCCGACGCCGACGAGGCCGCGCTCGTACGGGTCGAGGAGCACGCCGCCGACCTCGGCGCGGACACCCGTGATGATCCGCTGGTGGACCAGCGGTATGACGGCGTCCGTGCCGAGTATCGCCGCCTCGGCGGTCATCGCCGCGTCCTGCCGCTTCGCGGTGTCGCTGATCGACTCGGCCTCGGACACGGCCTTGTCGACCTTCTTGTCGCACAGCTGCGCCAGGTTGTAGCCGCCCTCGCAGGTGTAGTCGCTGGCAAGGATGGAGAGGGGGTCGCCGGTGTCGAGCATGGTGTTGCGGGCGGACACGAAGGCGTCGAACTTCCCGGCCAGCGCGTCACTCTCCAGCCGCGAGTACTCGCGCACCTCCAGCTTCACCTCGAACCCGGCCTTCTCCAGCTGCTGTTTCAGCACCTGGGCGGCCTCGGGCAGCTCGGGCCGGTTGTCGTACGTGGCGACGGTGAGCGTCCTGCCGGTGGCGGAGCCCGCCGCGGCCCGGCCGGCCGGCTCGACGCGCTTGTCGGACGCCCAGGTGAGGGCGGGCCCGTAGATGCCGGCTCCGGCGTCGGCGTATCCCTCGTAGACGCCCTTGGCGAGGGCGGAGGTGTCGATCGCCTCGCGGGCGGCGGCGCGTGTCCTCGGGTCCTCGAACGCCCCGGACCCGGTGTTGAGCAGCAGGCTGGTGGTGCGGGTGGTCGCGGTCTCGCGACGGGTCGCCCTGTCGAGGGAGGCCGCCTGCGAGACGGGTACGGCCTCGGCGATGTCGGCCTCGCCGGTGCGCAGCGCGTTCGTCCGGGCGGTGCCGTCGGCGATGAACTTCGCGTCGACGCCCGAGGCCTGGGCACGGCCGCCCCAGTAGTCGTCGAAGCGGTCGAGGGTGGCCGCGGTGGTGCCGGTGGTCCCGGTGAGTTCGAAGGGTCCGGTGGCGGTGCCCACGGGGCTGACGGCGTCCTTCTTCGCGTACGCCTTCGCCGAGAGGATCACCAGGCCGGGGCTGGACAGCCGCAGCGGCAGCGCCGGGTCGGGGTCGGCCGTCGAGACGCGTACCCGGCCGTCGCCCGCGGCCTCGGCGGTCAGTTCGACGCCGGAGAGGGCGGCGGTCACGGGGTCGGCGCCCGCGGCGCGGGTGAGGGCGGCGGCGACGGCCTTCGGGGTGACCTCGGTGCCGTCCTGGAATGCGGCGTCCCGCAGGGTGAACAGCCAGCCGCGGTCGTTCTCGCGGGTCCACGACTCGGCGAGCGCGGGGGCGGCGGCGCCGTTGGCGTCGAGACGGGTCAGGCCCTCGGTGACGCCGAGCCTGCTGAGGAGGGTGGCGTCGGCGCCGTACGGGGAGAAGTTCTCGGCGGGCGGGAAGGCGAGCGCGACCTTCAGCCGGGCGCCCTCCGCGCTGTCGGCGGACCCGTCGCCGCCGCCGGACGCGAAGCAGCCGGTGAGCAGGGGGGCGAGCAGCAGTGCGGCGACGAACCTGCGACGGCGTGGCAGAGGAAGCATGGTCACTTTCGTTCGGTGCGGGGGTGCCCGGCGCGGGCAGGCCGCGTCGTCAGGAGGAGGCCGGGGCAGGGGTCAGGACAGGAGTAAGGGCAGAGGTCAGGGCAGGGGGACTTCGAAGTGGATGATTCCCTGGCCGCCGCCCGGTTCCTCGCGTTCGTCGTGGACCGCCTTGCCCAGCGAACGCCAGAACGCCTCGGCGCCGGGCACCGACGGGTCGGTGTGCAGATAGGCGGAGCGGTAGCCGCCGTCGGCCGCCGCGAAGTCGAGCAGTCCCGCGACGAGCCGGCGGGCCAGACCCTGTCTGCGGTCGGCGGGGCGCACGTACACCCGGCGCAGCTGGGCGGTCTCGCCGGAGGGGTAGCGCTCGGCCACGTGGCGCGGGTTCGGCGGGTGGGCCGGGCCGCGGGCGTCGAGGGCGGCGGTCGCGGCCACCGTGTCGTCCCGCCGGTCGACCGCGACCAGCAAGGTGTGGCGGGCGGGCGCGACGTAGGCGCCGTGGAGGTCGATGATGTCCCGGTGCCAGCGGGGTACGTACCCGGTGCCGAAGTCCCGGTACACGGTGTCGAGCATCACGGAGCGGGCGCCGTCGACGTCGTCGGGGGTCGCCGTTCTTATGCAGTAGTCGCGCACTTGCGCATCATATGCATTAAGCCTGTACGGGTCTGGCGGCGGGCCCGCCGATCAGGGCCTCGCGGGTCCGCCCGGGGTCGGGCCGGTCCGTCGCCACGGCCCCTTCCACACGACCCAGACATGCCCGTCGGGGCCGTGGTGCACGTTCAGTCCGTCGACCACGGCGAGCAGCGGCAGGTCCTTGGCGCCGGTCCGGCCGTCGGCGTCCAGCGGGACCGCCACGTCGTCGGTGGCCGCGACGGTGATGCCCGAGGGGTCCGCCGTGAGGACGATCCGGCAGCTTTCGGCGGCGCTGCGCGCCAGCAGGCACCGGCTCGCGGAGCAGCCCGCGTCGAGGACCGGGGAGACGAACGACAGCGGGGCGTCGATGACCTGGGTGACCGCCACGGCGGCGGCCTGGGCCGCGAACTCCCCGTCCTGGCGCGCGAAATGGGCCGTGAACTCCATTTCCTGGACGGGCTCCATGAGCCCGTGCTCGGTGAGCAGCGCGGGCCCGTCCGAGGAAGCGCGTACCGGCGTTCCCACCGCCATCCCTCCTTGGCCAGACAGTCGTGCGAAGTGCGTGGTGCGGCCAGGGACCGGGGCAGCACGGTGACTGTACGTCGACAACACCCCTATGAACAGGGCGCGTTGAGCAAACACAAAGACCAAAAGTCAACGGCTGCAGCCGAAGTTCACTAGGTCGAGTGAACTAGATCTTGCGTTGAGCGCGGTATGGATGGTTCCGGCCCGCCACGGGTAACAACCGAGATCGAATACGCCCGCCCCTGTACGAGGTGGAGCCGACATGCCACCCCAACCCCATGATCACGACGCCGGACCGCCCGATGACGCCGGACCGCCCCAGGGCGGCACCGGGGAACCCGGGCTCGCAGGCGCGGCGGAGCCCGGGGCCGACGGCGCGCCGAGGTTCCGGGCGCCCCCGGCGAATCCGTATGCGCACAGTTACGAGGGCCCCGGGTTCGTCGTCGTCGAGGTGCTGGGCGAGATCGACATGGCGACGGCGGGCGCCCTGGAGGAGCATCTGGACGCCCTGACCTCGGACGGAGTGCCCAGGATCGTGGTGGACCTGAGGGCGGTCGAGTTCTTCGACTGCTCGGGGCTGCGGGTGCTGTGCCGGGCCGAGCGCCGGGCCCGGGAGCGCGGCGGCACCCTCCGCCTGGTCTGCGACCAGCCCCGCGTCCACCGTCTGTTACGCGCCTGCGGCCTCCTGGGCCGCTTCCCGCCCCTGACGGAACTGCCTCCCGCACCCCCTCCGGGGAACGACCGCGCCCCCGGCGCCCGATGAGGGAGACGGCACCGGTCGACCCGGTGGAGCCGGACACGCCGGGGCCGGCGGAGAGACGGCCCCACTCCGTCTCTCCACCGGCCCCTGTTGCGGGGTCACGTGACGCTCCGCGACGGGACTCGCACTCCCCATCCGCATCTGCGGGCCTCCGTCGACGCACTCGGAGCACCGCGCGACCCCGGCCCTTTCAGTACGTGAAGACGGTCGTCCCGTAGGACTCCTTCACGCACTCGTTGGCGAAGGTGCGCTCGTAGGAGATCCGCTTGCCCTGCCAGACGCCCTCGACCGTGACGACGACTGGGTCGTACTCACGGGTGCACAGGACGTCGGATCTGGTGGACAGGGCGTCGAAGTCCCCGCTCACCGCCCGCAGTTCGGCGCAGGCGGAGACCGCGGCGGGGTGGGTCCCCGAGGCCGTCGGCGCACAGTTCAGGGTGACCGCGCGTTCAGGTGTGGCTTCGGCCGCGAACTCCCCGTGGCCCGTGGTGAACACCAGGGCCGAGGGGGCGTAGAGCGCGGTCGGCGAAGGGGTGGCGAGGGCGGTCCCGGCCAGGGGACCGCAGACGGCGGTGGCCGTCAGGGTGATCGTCGCTGCCCATCGCGCGGTGTTCGGCATTGTGTGCATCCTTCCGCTCGGTCGAACGCCGCACCGGCCCGGTGTTGCCGGTGCGGCGAGCGCGAGTCTGCCGATTCCCCGGCGGAAACACACCTCGACCCCACGCGTTTCGGTAACCTTGCGTATTGAATCAGTGGCGCGAAGTGACAGAAATCGAACACGCCTCCCTTGGAACTGAGCGGGCGCCCTGTCGAGGCGGCCACCCACTGGCCGGATATCCCCTGCTCGGCAATAGGCCTGAAACATTCCGCTTCAGGCCGGGCGGGTGTCGTCGATGGGCCCCCACGGCACGGGGCTCGGCTTCTTCTCCGCGTTCCCGCGGCTGCCGCGGCCGTTGCGCCTCTCCCGGTGGGACGGTGGGCGGTTGCCGGCAGCGAAATCCGGACAGCTCCTGACGCGGAGGCTGCCCGGGAACGCGGTCTTCGTAGACTGCCCGGCCATGGAAGAGATCTACGGACTGGGCGAGATCACCTGTCCGTCCGGTGAGTTGGTGATCGTCGACGGCGGTCATCTGGGCATGTGGAGCGGAGAGGATTCACCGGCGCTGGTGGACCCCGGAGCGTTCGGCGTCCAGGATCCGGCGGTCGCCGCCGACATGGGCGCGGCGACAGACTTCCGGATCACCGGCCCCGACGCCGACACCGCGGCCCACTCCTTCGGCCGGCAGCCCGGCCGCACGCTCCACGACATCCCGGCGTCCGGGGTCGCGCACCTGGTCGAGCTCTTCGGCGCGCACTGCCGGGAGCAGGGCCTCGACGCCGCGCTCGAAGCCCGGGCCGACCGGGTGCCGCACCGGGAGCGGGTGCGGCGGTGCGCGGAGCGGGGCGGCGGCTGCTTCCTGATGAACGGTGTGCCGGTGGTGGCCCTCGGCGGAGTGCCCCGGGACCGCCCGCTGCCGGTCCTCGCGACGGGCAGCGGCATCGTGGTCCCCGTGGGTCCCTCCCCCGCCGTCGCCGTCAAGTCCGTGGAACTCGGGGAGATCCGCGTCGACTGGGCCCGGCTGTTCTTCGGCGACGCCGACGCGCTGAGCGCCTGGCGGCACGAGGACCCCGTCGACGGGCTGGCCGATGTCGCGTTCTGGGGTGCCGCCGAGGCCGACGCCGCCGCCGAGTTCGCGGCACCCGAGCTGGGCGGGCCCGGCGAGCAGGGCGTGAAGGGCTGGACGGGACTGCCGGTGCCGGACGCGATGCGACTGGCCACCGCACTCTTCGACTGGAAGGACGCGGACCCGCGAAGGCGGTTGATGGTGGACTTCCGTCCGCACTCGCACCACTGGCAGATCATGCGGGCGGTCCGCGCCTCGGCGCTGGACTCCGGCACCGTACAGGTCGGCGGCGCACGGGTGCTGTGCGCGATGACCGGCCAGGGCGACGGCTGGTTCCCGGTCTCGGCGGACCTGGATCCGACGGGCCGCCTGGTGTCCGTACGGGTGTCGTTCCCGGTCTGAGGGCCTGTGTCATATTTCCGGCCGGGGCCGGGTGGCGCCCCGTCGGCACAGAGGTGCGCCCCGTGCTGGACGGATCTTGTCCCGCTCGTCAGGATCATCGCGGGGCCGTGGGCGGGAACGGCACGGTCCCGGCCGGCAGATCCAGGGCGAGAGGCGGAGCGCGGGGATGACGAAGCACTGGGCGGACTTCCAGTACGAGATCTATCTGAACGGGATGACGGGCGCGGTGCCCCGGCTGCCCACCGATCTGACCCGTCTCGAGGAGCTCACCGAACAGCGGCTGGGGCCCGGCCCGGTGGGCTATGTGGCGGGCAGCGCGGGCAGTGGCAGTACGGCACGGGCCAACCGGGCCGCGCTGGAGCGCCGCCGGATCGTGCCGCGCATGCTGCGGGACGTCCACGAACGCGACCTGTCCGTCGAGGTGCTGGGGCGCCGGCTGCCCGCGCCCCTCGCCCTCGCGCCGGTCGGTGTCCTGTCGATCATGCATCCGGAGGCCGAGCCGGCGGCGGCCCGGGCCGCCGCCGCACAGGGGGTTCCGTTCATCCTGTCGTCCGCCTCCAGCACGCCGATGGAGCAGGTCGCGCAGGCCATGGGTGACGGGGAACGCTGGTTCCAGCTCTACTGGGCGAAGGACCGCGAGGTCACGAAGAGTTTCCTGGACCGGGCCAGGGCCTGCGGGTTCACCGCACTGTTCGTCACCCTGGACACCCCCCTGCTGGCCTGGCGGCCACGCGACCTCGACCAGGCC
This sequence comes from Streptomyces ortus, assembly GCF_026341275.1. Lineage (NCBI taxonomy): Bacteria > Bacillati > Actinomycetota > Actinomycetes > Kitasatosporales > Streptomycetaceae > Streptomyces > Streptomyces ortus. The sequence goes on along the minus strand of NZ_JAIFZO010000002.1, from coordinate 7,573,441 downwards.
TACCTGCCGTTCCTGCACGGCGTGGGCACCGCCAACTATTTCTCCGACCCGGCGTTCCTGGCCGGTCTGGCCAAGCCGGTGCACGAGGACCCGAACGCGGCCGTCATGCACTTCGTCGGCATGTTCGCGGATCCCGCGAAGACCTGGCCCGACCTGGAGTTCCTGCGGGAGAACTGGGACGGTCCCATCGTCCTGAAGGGCGTCCTGCACCCCGACGACGCCCGGCGGGCCGTCGACGCCGGGATGGACGGCGTGGTCGTCTCCAACCACGGCGGTCGCCAGGTGGCCGGTGCCGTCGCCGCCGCCGACGCGCTGCCCAAGGTGGCCGCGGTCGCCGGGGACCGGCTGACCGTCCTCTTCGACAGCGGTATCCGTACCGGCGACGACATCTTCAAGGCGCTGGCGCTGGGCGCCGAGGCGGTGCTGGTCGGGCGGCCGTACGCCTACGGGCTCGGCCTCGACGGCCAGGCCGGCGTCGAGCACGTCATCCGCTGTCTGCTGGCCGAACTCGACCTCACGCTCGCCCTGTCCGGGCACGCCGGGCCGGGCGGCCCCGGCGCCGACGACCTGGAGGAGGGGACCGCCTGACCACCGCGTCACAGCCCGAGGGCGGCCCGGCGTTCCGCGTCGTCGTCCGCGCGGCCCGGTTCGTCGGTCTGCGAGGTCCGCGGCACGGCGTCGCACGTCGCCTCGGCACACTCGTCCCCCGGCCCCGGCCCCGCTCCGGCCCTCGACCCGGCCCCGGAGTTCGTGCCGATCCGTGTGTCGGCGGCGGAGCGGCCGGCGGTCGGCTCGCCGGACGGCGCGTCCGTGCCCGCTATCGACAGCGACTCGGGCGATTCCCTGGCGCCGTCGGTGAGCCAGCGCTGGTCGTCGCCGCGGTCACGGATCTTGACCACGACATCCGCCTCGACCTCGTCCGCGGCGGGAGCGACAGCCAGCTCCGTCTGCCAGCGGGGCAGCAACTCGCCCCGCACGGTGAGGTCGTAGCGCACGTCGTCCCCTCTCTTGGCGGACGCGGCGGCGCAGTTCCCCAGGACGATCACGCCGGCGTCCACATGGGAGTCCAGGCACAGCGCGGGGTCGGCGACGCTGCGCAGGAGGCCGTCCTTCTCGTACGACCACTTCTGTGTGCCGGCGGCCGAGCAGGCGTCCAGTTCGGCGCCGGCGCCGGCTTTCGCCCTGCCGCCCTTGATGTCGAGGCAGAGGTCGGCGGCGAGGTTGCGCAGCCTGGTCCGGATGGGCCCGGTGGGCAGGCCCGCCGAGCCGGGCGGGGACGACGATCGGGCGGTCGGGGCCTGCCCGCCCGGGGAGAGACCGGCGGACGCCCCGGCGGTGGGTGACGGGTCGGCGCCCTCGTGGTCCGGCGACCACAGCCTCATGACCAGGACGGTCGCGAGCAGGGCCACCGAGACGAGGCCCGCTCCGGCGAGGAGTGCCGTCGAGTACCGCGGGCCCGGGGAGGAGTGCCGCCCCTGCCGGGCGGAGCGCCGCGACAGCAGAGGGGGACGGCCGCCGCCGCCCGGGCGTCTGCCGGTGTGCCGGACGGACCGGACCGTCGAATGGCCGCTGCTGGGCCGGGATTCGAGATAGCGACGGGCACCCCAGCCGAGCACGCCCTCGGCGAGAAGTCCGCCGAGACCGCCCTCGAAATGGCTCAGTTGCTCGGCCGCGTAACGGCAGAAACGGCAAGCCAGCAGATGTTGCTGCACATCGGGCAGCAAGGCGCCGCCCCGCCGAATCGGAACGTCGAGGAGACGGTTGTAGTGGCGGCAATCCTTGTTCGGCGCGAGTTCACGATGGGCTCGTACACAGCCTTCGCGGAATTTCTCACGGGCCTGTTCGAGCGCCGCCGACGCGTTGTCGACGTCCATGCCCAGCAGACCGGCCGGTACGGATATGTCTTCGGCCTCGACCTCGATGTGCCAGAGGACGCACTGGGCGAGTCCCGGCAGAGCCTGGAAAGAGCGTTCCGCGAGCTTGCGGTTTTCCGGCGTCATGGACTTCGTCACCCGCATACCGCGACCGCCGGCCGGTTTGCGGAGATCCGGAAGGGCCTCGGATATACGGTCCTGCGCGGACCACACCTTGATGATGTCCCGCACGGCCACCAGGAGTTGGGGTCGCAGGGCGGCGGCGGACCCGGCGCGGCGCAGGCGTTCGAGTACCTGCTGGAAGGCGGCGGCGGTCACCATCGACGCGACGTCCGCCGAGGAGGCGAGGCAGATGACCGCGTAGTCGTGTGTCGACTGCCAGTGCCGCGCGAGCAGCAGCGGGACGGGATGGGTGAGTTCGCCCTCCGGCTGTGCCCTGAGGAGAGCGGCGAGGCTCTCGTCGGATTCTCCGGGGGCGGACCCGGAGGCGGGCGGAAATGGCGGACGAGGGGGGTGGGGGGTGTGCACTGAGCGGTTTCCTTCCAGGGCACAAGGTTTGGCACACAGGAGTTCTGACCGCCGAAAAGGGGCTCCTATTGGTGCGTACCTTTCCGGCTGGGCGGCACGATGTAATACCGAGCGGGGAATCAGACCTGGCCATGGGCCATGTGCGAGGAAGTTCACCCTTGCACATGACGCTCACAGGCAACAAGGCGCGTGAGCCACTTGGGCAACATCCGCCCATTGAAGGAAAGTCAGTGTCCAACTCGGCCAACTCGTGGCGGGCCAAACGGTTCGGCACGGTATTGGTGACCGAGCGCCCCGTGTGAAGCGTGTACCCGCGTCCGGGACTCTCGCACGCTCCCGGCGCGAGAAGGGCCGGTGGTCCACTGGACCCGGCCCTTCTCGGAAGGCCCCGCGCGGGACGGCGGCTCTCCCACGCGGAACGGGCCGCCGACCCCGATCTCCCGCCCTCGGTCGGCGGCCCCGAGGGCGGGATCGCCGTGTCCGCCCTACCGGTGCTCGTCTCCGTGGCGACCCGGCGCGGCTGCCCAGCCGCCCCCCAACGCCGTTGTACGGAGCCGGTGTTGCACACCCGCGAGACCGGTGTGATCACATGGCGCCCCGGCCGTTCTCCCCGGGCCCGGAGCGGGACGCGGACGGCCTGCCGGGCCGGAACGGGCGGAGGGACGGACCGCGCAGCGGACGGCGCCCGGTAAGGGGGCCTTGCAAGGGGCCCGGCAGGTCAGGTCGGCGTACGTGGACGGGAACCGCCGCGCAGTGTGCGCAGGGGCCGGACGCACTACTCTGGGACAGAAGTGAGGCATCTGTTCCCCCTGAGTGCGTGCGCAATGGAGTGGCGGCGATGTGAGGAGCCACAGCGGGACATCGGACGACGGCCCGGCCTATCCGTTTGACGAGACCTGCACGGCAAGGGCCGTCATCGACGGTGCCGGCATCGTCGTCGAGTGGAACGAGGGCGCCCGGCGTCTGCTCGGGCACGCACCGGCCGACGTGGTGGGACGGCCGGCCGCGAAGCTGCTCGCGCCGGACGCCGGTGAGCCGCGGCCTTCGGCGGCCGACAACCGCTGGACCGGCACGCTCGCGCTGCGCCACGACGACGGCGGCACCCTGCGCGTGCGGCTGCTCGCGCACCGGCGGCGCCCCGAGCTGGGCGACCGCAGCGACTGGCTCGTCGTGACCCCGCTGGAGAACGGCACCGTGGCGGGGCAGGATGATGCCCTCGCCGCGACCTTCCTGGACCAGTCGCCCTGTGCGACCGCGATCTTCGACGAGCGGCTGCGGCTGCGCAGGGTCAACGCGGTGATGGCCGAGTCGCTGGGCCTCCCGGAGGAGCACATCCGTGGCCTGCGGCTCCCGGAGATCGGCGGCCGGCCGCAGAACGAGGAGCTGGAGGGGCACATGCTCCGGGTGCTCAGGACCGGCAGACGCGAGGACGTGCAGACGTATCTGGGCACCGCCCCCGCGGGCCGCGCCCAGGCCTGGCTGGCGCGGATGGCGCCGCTGACCGACGCCGGGGGCCGGGTGCGGGGCATCTGTCTGTCCGCCCACGACTTCACCGAGCAGTACCTCGCCCGGGAGCGCCTGCAGCTCGTGAACGAGGCGAGCATCCGTATCGGCTCCACCCTCGACGTCACCCGTACGGCGCAGGAGCTGGCCGACGTCTGTGTGCCCGCACTCGCCGACTTCGTCAGCGTCGACCTGGTGGATCCCCCCGACCGCGGCGGCGAACCGTACGTCGGACCGGTCCTCGCCCCCGTGCGTCTGCGCCGCGCCGCCCACCGGTCGGTGAATCCCGGCGATCCGGAGTCGGTGGTCAAGCGGGGAGAGGCGGACACCTATCCCGCCCGCTCACCGCAGGCCGACTCCCTGCTGGCCGGCCGCACCATCGTGGCCGCCGATGCCGCGACCACCCTCGCGGAGTGGCTCGTCTGGGACCCGGCGCGCGCCGACCGGGTCAGGGAGCTCGGCATCCACTCGACGATGTCCGTGCCCGTACAGGCCCGTGGCGCGACCCTGGGCGTCGCGGTATTCACCCGGTTCCGGCGGCCCGACCCGTTCACCGCCGACGACGTGCTGCTGGCCGAGGAGGTCACGGCCAGGGCGGCCGTCTGCATCGACAACGCCCGCCGGTTCTCCCGCGAACGCGAGACCGCGATCGCCCTGCAGCGCAGTCTGCTGCCCCGGTCACTGCCCCGCACGGCCGCCGTCGAGGCGGCCTCGCGCTATCTGCCCGCGGCGCGGGCGGGCGTCGGCGGCGACTGGTTCGACGTGATCCCGCTGTCGGGCATGCGGGTCGCCATGGTCGTCGGAGACGTCGTCGGCCACGGACTGCAGGCCTCGGCCACGATGGGCCGGCTGCGGACCGCCGTGCGCACCCTCGCCGACATCGACCTGGCGCCGGACGAACTGCTCACCCACCTCGACGACCTGGTCGTGCGGCTCTCCTCGGAGGCGGGCGGCGAAGGCGTCACCGGGGAGGTCGGCGCCACCTGCCTGTACGCGGTCTACGACCCGGTCAGCCGCCGCTGCACCCTCGCCCGGGCCGGTCATCCGCCGCCGCTGATGCTGCCGCCCGGCGGGCCGCCCGAGGAGATCGACGTACCGCCGGGGCCGCCGCTGGGCCTGGGCGGGCTGCCGTTCGAGTCGACCGAGCTGCGACTGGCCGAGGGCACCGTCCTCGCCCTCTACACCGACGGCCTGGTCGAGAGCCGCGAGCGTGACCTCGACCAGAGCCGCGCGCTGCTGTTCCGGGCGCTGGCGCGGGCCTCTGTTTCCCTCGACGAGACCTGCCACGACATCCTGCAGTCGCTGCTTCCTTCCACCGGCGCGTCGGACGACGTGGCCCTGCTGCTCGCCCGGACGAAGGGCCTGCCGTCCTCCCAGGTGGCGACCTGGGAGGTGCCTGCCGACCCCGCACTCGTCGGCCCGGTCCGCAAGCAGGTGGTCCGGCAACTGGCGGCGTGGGACGTCAGCGAGGCGGCGTTCACGACCGAGCTGGTGGTCAGCGAGCTGGTCACCAACGCGATCCGGTACGGCGAACGCCCGATCCGGCTCCGGCTCATCCACGACGCCGCCACCCTGATCGTGGAGGTCTCGGACTCCAGTCACACGGCGCCGCATCTGCGCCGCGCCAAGACCTTCGACGAGGGTGGCCGCGGGCTGCTCCTGGTCGCGCAGCTCACCCAGCGCTGGGGCAGCCGCCACACCACCGAGGGCAAGACGATCTGGGCGGAGCTGGTGTTCGGCGACGAACGCGGGGGCGACGAGGCCGGCGCGGAGCCCGAAGGACGCGAGAACGGCGAGGGCTGAGACGCCCGGCGGCGAACGGCCCCCGGCGCCGGGGGCGTACACCGCGGCGCCCGCGCCCCGAACCGCCCCGGCCCCCGTCCGCGGAGCCCGGCTCACTGATCCGGGCCGGTGTCAGGAACGTCTCAGAACCGTCACCGGGTGACCCGCAGCACGGAGGCGTCTCGTGTCTCGGGTGTCACACCGCGGACACCGCCGCGGCGACATCGACGGGGAGGCACCACCTCATGAGCAGCAAGCGTTACGCGTTGATCACCACGTCCGCCCTGGCCGGCGCCCTGATGCTGACCGCCTGCAACGGCGACGACCTCGACACGGGCGGGGCCCACGCGTCGGCGGGCGGTCACGCCTCGGCGGACTCGGCCCAGGCCGCGGGGGCGATCGGCCGCTACGGCAAGGACGCGGCGGGGGCGACGTTCTTCGCCTCCGCCCTCACCGGGGACAACGAGGTGCCGGTGGAGGGCAAGCCGGCGGTCGGCGACAAGGACGGAAGCGCCGTGGCGCTGATGCGCGTCCAGGGCCAGGACGTGTCCTTCGCCCTGGCGTGGACCGGTACGGCGACGCCGACGCTCGCGCACCTGCACCAGGGCGGCCGGGGTGTCAACGGCGATGTGAGGATCCCGTTCTTCACCGAGAAGCTCAAGGACGGCAGCACGCACGTCTACGGCACCGTGAAGGTGAAGGACGCGGCGCTGCTGCGGGACATCAAGGTTCACCCCGAGAAGTTCTACTTCAACCTGCACACCGGCGAGTTCCCCGGTGGCGCCGTCCGCGGCCAGGCGTTCGCCCTGCCCGGCAGCGTCAACCTGCCGGAGACCATCCGGAACTCGGCCCTGCGCGGTGTCGTCAAGGGATCGCAGGTCTACGCCTGCACCGAACAGCCCGACGGCACCCACGCGTTCACCCGGGACAACGTCGAGGCCACCCTCCAGGGCGCCATCGACCACACCTTCGCCGAGCCCGGTCCGACGGGTCCCCCGCAGTGGATCGCGCCCGACGGCTCCGCCGTCACCGGCAGCGTCGTCAACAAGTTCGACAACGGCGAGGGCAACATCCCCGAACTCATCCTGAAGGCGACGCGGACGGGTGCGGACAAGGGGCTCCTCGCCAAGACGCGGATCGTCCTGCGGCTCAACACCGAGGGCGGGGTGGCTCCCGCGGGCAACTGCGACCCCGCGGCCCACCCCACGGCCAAGGTGCCCTACAGCGCCGACTACCTCTTCCTCGCCACCCGGTAAGCCGTACGGAGCCCGTACGGCACCGTACGGGCTCCGTACGCGCGGGTCGGCGGCGAGTGACGGTCGCGGTGCCCCGCTCGTCACTCTTTCGGCACTGCCCGCTGCCTACGGTCGGTCACGTATCGAGATCCCTTGCCGTGTGCTTCCCCGTCCGGGCGACCCCCGCCCGCCCGGACGGAGCACCGGTGCGACAGAGAACCAGGAACACGTGACCATGACGCTACTCGCGGGCATCGCTCCGACGACCTCCTCACCGGCTCCCCGCCTCGTGGACGAACTGGTGGAGCAGCACAGAGACGCACTCCTCGCCTACGCGCAGAGGCTGCTCCCGGACCACCACCTCGCCGAGGACATAGTCCAGGAGACGTTCATCAGGGCGTGGCGTCACGCGGACCGGCTCCTGAACCGGGAGGGCTCCGTCCGCGGCTGGCTGTTCAAGGTCGCGCGGAACCTGATCGTCGACCGGTCGCGCAGCGCCTACGCACGGCACGAGACGGTGACCACCGACGACGGGGACCCGGCGCAGGAGGACCACACCGGACCGGCGCACGCGTCCATGGAAGCCGTCTCCCTGCTGCGGAGTCTCTCGCCGGAGCACCGGAACGTACTCGTGTACCTCTACATCTACGGACTCACCGTGGACGAGACGGCACGCGTTCTGTGCGTACCGGCGGGCACCGTGCGATCACGCAGGCACCTGGCGCTGCGTGCCCTGCGCAACCGGCGCGCGTCGCTGGGGTACTGACCCCGGCGTTCTCCCGCACCCCTTGAAGGGCCCCACCGGTCGACTGACCGAGGTGGGGCCCTTCGGCCGCTCCGGTGCCTTTTCTTCCCGACTGGCCGCAATTGGCAATGCATGAAGACCAGTTGGCCGCGCCGCGCACAGTGTGGGACGCGGTCGTCCGCAGGTGACTCACCAGGTGCGGGAAGCCCGCCCGATGTCGGGATCGCGTACGAAGTGTCTCCGCTCTGTCGCCGTCGTGCCACGCGGCGGCGACCGGATGAGGTCTTCGCGATCTTGGCGCGTACCCGCGACTGACACCGACCGACGAGGAGAGCCTGTAGTGAGCCCCGAAGACGACCCCTCGGCGGACAGCGGACTGCGCTTCTCGGTGCTCGGGCCCCTGAGGGCCTGGCGGCACGAGACGGAGCTCAGCCTGGGCCCGCCGAAGCAGCGGGCGGTGCTCGCCCTGCTCCTGGTGCAGGCGGACCAGCCGGTACCACTGCACCAACTGGTCGACGCCTTATGGGACAACGAGCCGCCGGAGCACGCCGTCAATGTCGTCCACCGCCATGTCGGCACCCTCCGAAGACTGCTCGAACCGGAACTGACCGGAAGAGCCGGGGCCCGCGTCCTGGTACGCGCGGCGGACGGCTACCGGCTGAACACCGCGGACGGGGCGCTGGATCTCATGCGCTTCCGGGCCCTGCGCGACGCGGCACGGCGCGCGTCGGCCGCCGGACAGCCGGCCGAGGCCACCGACCTGTTCGTCGGCGCGCTCTCGCTGTGGCACGGACGGACCGCGGCGGGACTGCCCCGCACGGCGCACTCCCACCCGGTCTTCGCCGGAGTCGACGCCGAGTACCTGCACGCGGCCCGGGACGCCGCCGACGCGGCACTGGCCGCGCGACGGACCGCCGGGGTGCTCCCGCTGCTCCACCAGGCAGCCGACAGCGACCCGCTGAACGAGGTCCTGCAGGCGCGGCTCATCGTCGTGCTGGCCGCCGAGGGCCTGACGGCCCGGGCCCTGGACCACTACCAGGTCGTCCGGTCCCGGCTCGCGAGTGAGCTGGGCGTCGACCCCGGCCCCGAACTGCGCGACGCCCAGATCCGCGTGCTGCGTGGCACCACAGCGCCCGCGAGGACGTCCCACTCATCGGCGGAGGCCACCATCGCCACGGCCGCCCCCGGCACCGGGGGCGAGTCCTCCCCGGTGGTGCGCCCCGCCCAACTGCCCGCGGACCTGCACGCGTTCACCGGCCGACGGCCCGAACTGGAGTGGCTGCGCGACCTGTTGCCGGTCGACGGCGGTACGCCGACGGCCGTCGTCATCAGCGCGATCGGTGGCGCACCCGGAGTGGGGAAGACCACGCTCGCCCTGCACTGGGCCCACCGAAACGCCCACCGCTTCCCCGACGGGCAGCTGTATGTGAACCTGCGCGGCTACGACCCGGCCGAAGTCCCGCTCGCTCCGTCGGCCGCGGTCTGCCACTTCCTGGAAGCACTGGGCGTACCGACGGAGGACATCCCGCCGAGCCTCGACAGCCAGGCCGCCCTGTTCCGCAGCCTGCTGGCACGGCGGCGCGTTCTGCTGGTCCTGGACAACGCGCGCAGCGCCGAACAGGTGCGCCCGCTCCTGCCGGGGACACCGGCCTGCCTCACGCTGATCACCAGCCGTGCGCAGCTGCCCGGCCTCGTCGCCACCAACGGAGCGCGCTCCCTGCGCCTCGACATCCTCACCGTCGACGAAGCCGTGGAGTTCATGTCGAAGCGGCTGGGCGAGGCGCGGGTCGCGGCCGACCGGCAGGCGGCGCTCGCCATCGCCGAGCAGTGCGGCCGGCTGCCCCTCGCGCTGGCCATCGTGTGCGCGCGTGCGGAGGAGCACCGGGCCGCACCGCTCGCCGACATCACCGCCGAGCTCGCGGAGAGCCACGACGACCTCGGTGTCTTCGGCGTCGGGGACCCGGCCACCGACACGCGCTCGGTCTTCTCCTGGTCGTACCGCACCCTGACCCCGGCGGCGGCCCGGGTCTTCCGGCTGCTGTGGATGTGCCCGCCGCACGGGGTCTCCCCGCAGGCCGTGGCGAGCCTCGCCGGACTGACGACCGCGGCGACACGTCCGGTACTGGCCGAGCTCACCCGCGCCAACCTCTGGACCGAACCCGCGCCCGGCCGCTACGGCTCCCACGAACTGCTGCGGACCTTCAGCCAGGAGCTCTCCCTGGCCGACGACTCCCCCGACGCCCGTGACGAGGCCCGCCGCCGGCTCTTCGACCACTACCTGCACAGCGCGCACAGCGCCGCCACCCGGCTGTACACGCATCGGGAACCCCTTCCGCTGTCCGCCGCCGCCCCCGGTGCGCAGGTCGTCCGGTTCACCGACACGGACCGCGCGGCGAAGTGGCTCGCCCGGGAGATGCCGGCGCTGGAGGCGGTCATCACCCGGGACGGCGGTCACGGGAGCGGAGCCCACGCCTGGCGGATGGCCGCGACCCTCGAACTCGTCCTCGACCGGCGAGGACGCCGGGAGGAGCAGATCGAGCTCCACACCACGGCGCTCGCCGGCGCGCGGCGACTCGGTGAGAAGCGCGGCGAGGCCCACATGCACCGCGTCCTGGGCTTCGCGTACGTCCGGACGAACGACCACGCGCGAGGTGCCGCGCACCTGGAACGGGCGCTGGAGCTGTTCTCCGGGATGGAGGACGTCCCCTTCACGGCGCTGACCCACCGGTATCTGGCCTTCCTGGCGAACTCGCGCCAGGACCACCGCGAGGCGCTGGCCCAGTACAGGATCGCCTGCGCCCTGTACACGGGGTCGCGGGCGTACGTCGGTATCGCGAGCGTCACCAACGAGGTCGCCTGGACCCGCCTCCTCCTGCACGAGTACGAGGAGGCGCTGGACGACTGCCGCCGCGCGGTCCGCATCGCGCACAGGTCGGGCAACAGGAACATCGAGGCGGCGGCCTGGGACACCATGGGGGTGGCGCACCACCGCCTGGGACAGCACGACGAGGCCCTGGACGCCTTCGACCAGGCGCTCACCCACTACCGCGACCTGAACGACGCCTCGCTGGCCGCCGACACCCTCGTGCACCGGGGCGAGGCACTGGCCGTCACCTCGCCGCACGAGGCCCGCCGGGCGTGGCACGAGGCACTTGAGATACTCGACGCCCTCGGTCACACGGAGGCCGACAGGTTGGGCGAGCTGCTGCGCGGACACGCCGAGGACCCCTCGGGGCACCGCCCGGTCAGGATCAACATCTGAGAACGGCGGCGTGCGGCGGCGACACTCGCACCCCCGTACGCCCCGGTGCGCCGTTGTCTGATTCGATTGCACCGATCCAGCGATCAACCGGCCGAAAGGCCGACCGATCGAACGAAACCGACCATCACTTCCAAGGACGAACCCTGAGCTCGACACTCGCGACCGCTCTCTCCGCTCTGCTGCTCGTAGCGGTACTGGCCGGTGCCGTGATCCGGCCGTTCGGTCTGCCGGAGGCCACCGTGGCCGTCCCGGCAGCCGCACTGGTGATGGCCACCGGCGCCATCTCCCTCGACCACGCGCGGGCCGAGGCCGAGCTGCTCGGCCCGGTCGTGGGCTTCCTCGCCGCGGTGCTCGTGCTCGCCAAACTCTGCGACGACGAGGGTCTCTTCCGTGCCTGCGGCGCCTGGCTGGCCCGTACGTCGAAGGGGCGGCCCCAGCGCCTGCTGGCCGCCAACTTCCTGCTCGCCTCGGTCATCACGGCCGTACTGAGCCTGGACGCCACGGTCGTCCTGCTCACCCCGGTGGTGTTCGCCACCGTGGCCCGCCTCGGCGCCCGGCCTGGGCCCCATGTGTACGCGTGCGCCCATCTGTCGAACACGGCGTCCCTGCTGCTGCCCGTGTCGAATCTCACCAACCTGCTCGCGTTCACGGCCAGCGGCCTGAGCTTCACCCGGTTCGCCCTGCTGATGGGCCCCGCATGGGCCGTCGCCATCGCCGCCGAGTACCTGGTCTTCCGGCGCTTCTTCGCCGACGACCTGAAAGAACCGGTTGACCTGGACGGTGGCCCGGCGGGGGCGGCCGAGGACGATCCCGTCGACATGCCCGTGTTCGCGCTGGCCACGGTCGCCTGCACCCTCGCGGGCTTCGTCGTGACGTCCGCCGTCGGGATCGAGCCGGCGTGGGCGGCCCTCGCGGGAGCCCTCGTGCTGGCCGTCCGGGCGCTGGCCCGCGGACGCACCACCCCGCTCGCCGTGGTGCGGGCCACCTCGCTGCCCTTCCTCGCGTTCGTCCTGGCCCTGGGCATCGTGGTGCGCGCCGTGGTGGACAACGGCCTCTCGGACGCGCTCGGCCACCTGGTCCCGGACTCGTCCGGCCTGGCCGCGCTGTTCGCCATGGCGGTCCTGGCCGCCGCGCTGGCGAACCTCATCAACAACCTGCCCGCGGTCCTGGTCCTGCTGCCGCTGGCCGCGGCGGCGGGTCCCGGACCGATCCTCGCCGTCCTGCTCGGGGTGAACATCGGTCCGAACCTCACCTACGCCGGTTCGCTGGCGACCCTGCTGTGGCGGCGGATCGTCCACCAGCACGATCACAGCGTGGAGCTGGGCGAGTTCACCCGTCTCGGGCTGCTCACCGTGCCCGCCACATTGATCCCGGCGGTGGCCGCGCTCTGGCTCTCGCTGCGTGTGTTCGGAGTCTGAGTTCATCCGTTCGGGCCCTGAGCCCATGGGTTCAGGGCCCGCGTCACGCGTCCGGGCGAGGTCGCGCGAAGGGCATTGACGCTGTGACATGGCCATGCAATGCTCCGTTTTTGGGAGCGCTCCCATCCTTCTGTCGTCCACGCCGGACGCCCATCACGGACCCCATTCCAGGCACCGGGAGACGCTCCATGCCCATGTTCCCGCACGTGCACCGCCACCACTCCGGAAATCCCCGTCACGGCAGCGTCGCAAGACGCGGGACCGCCGCGCTGCTGACGGCCGTCCTGCTGACCGGCGGCCTCACCCTCGCGCCCGGCGCGGCCGGCGCCCAGTCCGCCGCCGATCCCGCCGCGGCCACCACGCCGGTACGGGTCAACCAGGCCGGCTACCTGCCCGACGGCCCCAAGCGCGCCACGGTGGTCACCGCGGCCTCCGAGCCGCTGACCTGGCAGTTGCGCAGCGCGTCGGGCTCCGTGGTCGCTTCGGGCCGGACCGTCGTGCACGGCCTGGACGCCGCCTCGGGCGAGGCGACCCAGGTGGCGGACTTCTCCGCGTTCCGCAAGACGGGAGCGGGTTTCGTCCTGGTCGTCGACGGGTGGAGCAGCGCCCCCTTCGACATCCGCGCAAACCTCTACGACACGCTGCGCAGCGATTCACTGGCCTTCTTCTACCACCAGCGCAGCGGCACGCCCATCGAGGCCTCGCTGGTGGGCCCCTCCTACGCACGCCCCGCCGGGCATCTCGGGGTCGCCCCCAACCAGGGCGACACGAGCGTCCCGTGCCAGGCGGGGGTGTGCGACTACACCCAGGACGTGCGGGGCGGCTGGTACGACGCGGGCGACCACGGCAAGTACGTCGTCAACGGCGGGATCTCGGTCTGGCTGCTCGTCGACTCCTTCGCGCGCGCCGAGCGGGCGGGTACCGCGTCCGCGCTCGGCGACTCGACCCAGCGGATCCCCGAACGCGGCAACGGCGTCCCCGACGTCCTGGACGAGGCCCGCTGGGAACTCGACTTCCTGATGCGGATGCAGGTGCCCGAGGGCAAGCCCTACGCCGGCATGGCCTTCCACAAGATTCACGACGCGGCCTGGACGGGTATCCCGACGCGGCCCGAACTGGACCCGCAGCCCCGCGAGCTGCACCGCCCGTCCACCGCGGCCACGCTCAATCTCGCCGCGACGGCCGCGCAGTGCGCGCGCGTGTTCAGGCCGTACGACTCCGCGTACGCGAAGCGGTGTCTGAGCGTGGCGCGCACGGCGTGGACCGCGGCGAAGGCCAACCCCGCGCTCTACGCGCCGGACTCGGACAGCACCGGCGGCGGCCCCTACAACGACGCCCAGGTCACCGACGACTTCTACTGGGCGGCGGCCGAGCTGTACGCGGCGACCGGCGAACGCGCCTACCGGGACGCGGTCACCGACTCCCCCTGGCACACCTCTGCGGACGCGCTCACCCCGACCGGTTTCAACTGGGCCGACACCGCGGCGCTGGGCCGGCTGACCCTGGCGACCGTGCCGAACGGGCTGCCCGCCTCCGACATCCGGCGCGTACGGGCCTCCGTGACCGCCGCAGCCGACGGGCACCTCGCCACGATGGCCGGGCAGGGCTACGCGGTGCCCATCCCCGCGAACGGGTACGTATGGGGCTCCAACAGCCAGGTCACCAACAACGCGATCGTGGTGGCCACCGCATACGCCCTGACCGGTCGGCAGCGGTACCGCGCGGGGGTGCTGGAGTCGATGGACTACCTGCTGGGCCGTAACACCCTGGATCTCTCCTATGTCACGGGCTACGGCGACACGTACGCCCAGAACCAGCACCACCGGTTCTGGGCGCATCAGTACGACGCCTCGCTGCCGCATCCGCCGGCCGGCTCCCTCGCGGGCGGTCCCAACAGCGGGCTGCAGGACCCGGTGGCGCAGGAGCATCTGGCCGGGTGCGCCCCCGCGGCCTGCTACATCGACGACATCGGCTCGTACTCCACCAACGAGGTGACGATCAACTGGAACGCCCCGCTGGCGTGGCTCGCGGCCTTCGCCGCCGAACGCCACCGCTGAGCCGACCGCCCCGCCGTCAGCGTCGGAGCCCCGCCCGGTACGCGCCGGGCGGGGCTCCGTAGCGCTGCCGGAAGACCCGGCTGAAGTGGAACGGGCTGGTGAAACCGGCGGCGACCGCGATCCGTTCCACCGGCAGGTCGGTCGCCTCCAGCAGTCGCGCCGCGTGCAGCAGCCGGGCGTCGAGCAGCGTCCGCATCGGTGAGCGGCCGAGCTGCTGGGTGAAGAGGTGGGCGAAGCGGGAGGGCGAGAGCGACACTCCGGCGGCCAGGGTGGCGACCGTGTGCGGCGCTCCCGGGTCGGCGGCGATACGTGCCTCGGCCCGTCGGATCCGCGCGTCGACGCCCGGCCGGTCCGCCTCCCCGCCGACCGTCACGGAAGCGGTCGCGGTCGCGGTCGTGAGCAGGACGATCGACTCCAGGGAGCAGAGGGCCAGTTCGCGGGCGGCGGTGCCGTGGGCGACGGCCACCGGGCCGCCCCCGGACTCGGCGGATCCCGCCTGCTCGGCGGATTCCGTGTCCGGCGGGGCGCCCTCCCCCGTCCACCGCGCGTCGGCGAGCATCCGCCCGAACGCCTGCTCCAGCCGGTCCCGCACACCGGCCGGTACCGGCGTGACGGCGTGGAGCCGGTCACCGAGCAGATGGGGTCGCAGCCGGTCCGTCCAGGCCGGGCGGGCCTGGCAGTGGACCCACCAGAACATCCACCGCGGGGCGCCCGGCGCGACCGCGTAGCGGTGGGGCACGCCGGGGCCGAGGACGACCAGGTCGCCCGCGCCCGACCGCGTCCAGGTGGCACCCTGCGTCAGCAGTCCCGCGCCGCCCGTGGTCCAGGTGAAGAGCCAGCTGTCGGCGCCGCCCGGCCGGTTGACGCTGTAGCCGGGGCGCTGGTCGAAGCGGCCGACGGTCACCAGGCCCGGCGGCGGGGACGGCACAGCAGCCTCGGGCAACTCGTCAGCACGCACAGGCATCCTCCCGGAAAGCGCTTGTACCTAGCGTGGGGCATCCAGAACAGCGGAGCGAGAGGGGCGTCGCATGCGTGGTCGTACGGCAGTCACGGACAGGGGGTTCGCGGGCGGCTTCGAGGAGGACGGCTTCGCTGTGGCGCGCGGGCTGTTCGCACCGGCGGAGATCGAGGCCCTGTGCGCCGCGTTCGCCGCCCTGCACGCCGCCGGACCGGTCCCGGGCCACTTCCGGCCCCGCGCGACCGGGGCCACCAGGGACGCCGGGACCACCGGAGTTGCCTCGGCGGCCGACCCGTTGGACGTCTACCCGCGGGTCATGCAGCCGCACCGCGTCAACGACCTGGCCCGGCGCTTCCTCCTCGAACCCCGGGTGCGCGAAAAGCTCGAACTCCTGCTGGGCGAGGAGGTGCTGGCGGCGCAGAGCATGTTCTACTTCAAGCCGCCGGGCGCCCGGGGCCAGGCCCTGCACCAGGACAACTTCTATCTGCGGACCGAGCCGGGCACCTGCGTGGCCGCCTGGATCGCCTGCGACACGATCGACCGGGACAACGGCGGCCTGGAGGTCGTCCCGGGCACCCACCGCATGGAGCTGTTCTGCCCCGAGGAGGCCGACGAGGCGCTGTCGTTCGCCCGCGAGTACGTGCCGCCGCCGCCCGGCCTGTCCGCCGTCCCCATCGACATGGCGCCGGGAGACGTCCTCTTCTTCAACGGCAGCCTGGTGCACGGCTCCCCGCCCAACCGCAGCGCCGACCGCTTCCGCCGCTCGTTCATCGGCCACTACGTCGGCCGTTCCACGGAGCGCATCGGCCGTTACTACCCCACCCTGACCATGAGCGGAGATCCCGCTCAGCTGCGGGAGAGCGAGGGCGCGGGCCCGTGCGGCACGGAGTTCGCACCGTCGGGCCCGCACTGAACCGGCACCGGACCGAAGGGCCCGCACCGAATCGAGGGTCCCGCCCGGTCAGGAACGCAGCAGGTCCGCGGCGCCCAGGTCGAGCACACCGCCGTGCCAGGTCAGCCCGCGCAGATCGCGTACGACGACCGGGGCACCGGTGTCCAGGCCGCGCGGCCCGACGCCGATGACGTACGCACCGGCCGCCTCCCCCGCCCGGGCACCCGCGACGGCGTCCTCCAGGACGACGGTCCGCGCGGGGTCCGCACCGAGGCGTGCCGCTGCCGCGAGGTAGCCGTCGGGGGCCGGCTTGCCGTTCGTGACGTCGTCCGCGCTGATGAGCACGGGCGGCAGGGGAAGGCCCGCGGCGGCGAGGCGGGCCCGGGCCAGCCCGGTGACTCCGGAGGTGACGACGGCCCAACTGCCCTCCGGCAGGCTCGTCAGGAGGTCGAGGGCGCCGGGCAGCGCGGTCGTGGTGGCGGCAGCCTCGATCTCCAGGCGGTCGATCTCGGCGAGCGCGGCCGACCGCTCCCCGGGGTCGCTCACCAGCAGGGCGACGGTGTCGGCGGAGCGGCGTCCGTGCACCATCGCCGTGACCTTCTCGGCGGAGAGCCCGCGGGCCCGGGCCCACCGGCTCCACGCCTGGTCGACGCCGAAGTCGGAGTCGACCAGCACGCCGTCGTTGTCGAAGAGGAGCCCCTCGCAGGGGATCCTGCTGTCCGTGGTCGTGTCCGGGAACTTCATGTCCTGGGTCCGGGCCTTTCAGAGGACGGGGCGGTTGCGGTAGCGGCCCACGAGTTCGCGGGCGGCGGCCTGCATACGGGCGGGCGGCAGCCCCTGGGCCAGCAGGGTCAGATCGTCGACGACCATGTCCCCGATGGTCAGGAAGGCCTCCGGGATGCCGCCCGCGCGGTGGGCGGAGAGGACCAGACCCTCCAGGGAACGGGCGGGTTCGCCGGCCGGGACGGGTTCGTCGGGCCAGACGTCGATCCCCGCGAGGAGGCGGCCCCGGGCAACCTCGGCGAGCAGCGCGGGAAAGTCCACCACGGGCGCGCGGCTGACGAGGACGAGCCGGGCGCCGTCGGGCAGCAGTGCCAGTTCACGCTCGCCGAGCAGCTGGCGGCTGTCGTCGGTGACGGTGGCCAGCACGAAGACGAATGTGCTGCGGGCCAGCGTCTCGTCGAGCGGGGCGGGCACCAGGCCCTGCTCGCGCAGGACGGCGGGCGGCAGCCAGGGGTCGTACACGCGCAGGGTCGGGCGGAAGGGCGCGAGGAGCGGGTGGAGGCCGCGGCCGAGGTTCCCGAAGCCGATCAGGCCGATGTCCGCGCCGCGCAGCAGGACGGAGTCGGCGGTGCCGTCGGACACGTACCGCTCCCGTCCGGCGCGGAAGGCACGGTCCTCGCGGCTGATGCCGCGTGCCAGGTCGAGGGCGAGCCCGAGGGCGTACTCGGCGACGGCCTGGGCGTAGGCGGGTCCGCAACCCAGGACATGGATGCCGCGGCGGAAGCATTCCTCGTAGTCGACGTTCGGGAAGAAGTTGCCCTCGATGTTGAGCAGGGCTCTCAACTCGCCGGCGCGGGCGAGGCGTCCGGCGGGCAGGTCGGGCTGGCCGACGACGGCGAAGGCGCCCGGCAGGGCCCGGTCGAAGGCCTCCTCGGTGTCGGGTCCGACGACGGTGAAGCGGTCGTGGAGCCGGGCCAGGGTGTCCGGCCTGAAAATGCGGTCCAGGGGGTGCGGGTCGGGGCGCAGGATCACGAGCGGCTTGTGCGGGACGCTCACGGTTCTCCTCACATCCGTCGTGCGACCGGCGCCGTCGGCACCGACTTGACGTGCGGGTTTGGGCGCGCTTTGATCCATACGTGCCCAGCCGTACAGCCCGGCACTCAGAGGTGCGCCCAGCCGGTGGACAAGCTCCGCAGTCCGGCCACAGTCGCCAGGACCGTCACGGAGTCCGAGGCGGGGTCGTACTCGCGATCGATGGAGCGGACATGCCCGCCAAGCGTGGCCCCCGCACGGGACTTCTCGGGGCGGCAGCCGCCCTGGTCGCCCTCGCGGCCCTGGTCTCCTGCACGTCGGACGGGGACGGCAAGGACGCCGCAGGCCCCACAGGCAGCAGGGACGGTGCCGGCAGCACGAAGCCGCGTTCCGAGGCCGTACGGCTGCCCCCGGTGCCCGACGGTTTCGACTACCAGATCGGCGGCGCCTACACCCCGCCGTCCGGCGTCCGGATCGTCGCCCGGGACCGCGGTGACGACCCCGCGCGCGGCCTGTACAACATCTGTTACGTCAACGCCTTCCAGGCCCAGCCCGACGAGCAGGACGACTGGCCCGACGACCTGCTGCTGCGGGACGGGAAGGGCGAGGTCGTCATCGACGCCGACTGGGACGAGGCACTGCTCGACATCGGCACACCCGCCAAGCGCAAGCGGGTCGCGGATCGGGTCGACCAGTGGATCGACGGCTGCGCGGACAAGGGCTTCGACGCGGTCGAGCCGGACAACTACGACAGCTACACCCGCTCCGACGGGCTCCTGAACGCGGACGACGCCGTGTCCTTCATCAAGCTGCTGTCGCAGCGCGCGCACGCTCGCGGACTGGCCATCGCCCAGAAGAACACCGTGGAACTGGCGGACCGGCGCACCCGCGCCGGGCTCGACTTCGCCGTGGTGGAGGAGTGCGGCGCGTACGACGAGTGCGGCGAGTACGCGGACGCCTTCGACGACAAGGTTGTCGTGGTGGAGTACACCGACAAGGGCTTCGAGAAGGCCCTCGACGGTTTCGGCGACCGGCTGAGCGTCGTGCGCAGGGACGTCCAGGTGTCGACGCCGGACAGCGACGACTACGTCCGCGAGACCGGCTGACCACGTGACCGGCTGACCAGGTGACCGGCTGACGGCAGCAGCCCCGTACTCACCGCCCGCGGGTCAGCGCTCCAGCAGGTCCAGCGCCTGCTCCCAGCGGAACCCGCGCTGCTCCGGTCCGCCGAAGGCGTGCTCCCCGAACCGGACCCCCATCCCGCGCAGCCTCTCCAGGCTGTCCCGGTACGCGGGGTGGGCGGTCAACGCCTCGCTCACACAGGGCAGTACGGAGATCGGCACCCCCATCCCGTACGCCTCGCAGAGCGTGCCGAGGGCCAGCGTGTCGGAGATGCCGGCCGCCCACTTGTTGACGGTGTTGAAGGTCGCGGGCGCCACGGCGACGGCGTCCGGGTCCGGGAACGGACGCGGATCGCCGGGCGAACGCCAGGCCGACCTGACCGGGCGGCCCGTCCGCGCCTCGACCGCCGCGACGTCGAAGAAGCCCGTCGCCAGCGGGGTCGCGATGACACCGACCTCCCAGGTGCGCTCCTGCGCCAGGGAGATCAGCTCACCGATGCCGTCGGCGACTCCGGCCGCGCAGACGACGACGTACAGAAAGGGCTTCCGGGCCTGTTGAGCCACCTGCTCAGCCACCTGCTCGGCCGCTTGCCCAGTCACCTGTTCAGTCACCTGTTCAGTCACCCGGGAACCCTACTGAACCGGCGGCGACTCCCCTCGCTCCCCCGGCCGCGCGCCACGCGCCGGGCGGGCCGTCGGCCATTGACTGAGGCCCTGACGGGTTGCAGACTCCCCCTTGAAGATTCAATGGACGATTGTTCACCAGACGAACGTGGGCGTTCCGTCGTGGAGCGCCGCGCGCGCGTCGCCCGACGGGAAGAGCCACGCATGACCCTCCATCGTGATCTGCTGATCGGCGGCAAGGACCAGCCCGCGGTCTCCGGCCGCACCGCCGAGGACGTGAATCCCTACAGCGCCCAGCTGTACGCCACGGTCGCCGCGGCCGGCGTAGAGGACGTCACCCGGGCCGTGGACGCCGCCGACGCCGCGTTCGAGGGGTGGGCCGCGCTCGGCCCGGCGCAGCGGCGCACGATCTTCCTCGCCGCGGCCGACCTGCTGGAGGCCCGCACCGAGGACGCCGTACGGATCATGGCGGGCGAGGTGGGCGGCACCCGTCCCTGGGCCATGTTCAACGTCGGTCTCGCCGCGAACATCCTCCGCGAGGCCGCCGCCGCGGTGACCGCGCCGCGGGGAGAGGTCCTGAGCGCGCAGCAGGAGGGCACGCTGGGACTCGCGGTCCGTGAACCCGTCGGTGTCGTGGCCGCCTTCTCGCCGTGGAACGCCCCGGTCATCCTGGGGGTACGGGCCGTCGCGGCGCCGCTCGCCGCCGGCAACACCGTGGTGATGAAGCCGAGCGAGGACGCGCCGATCGCCTGCGGTCTGTTCATCGCGGACATCCTGCGCGAGGCGGGCCTGCCCGACGGCGTCCTGAACGTGGTCACGAACGCCCCCGAGGACGCGGCCGACGTCGCCGAGGCCCTGATCGCCGACGAGCGCGTACGGGCCGTCAACTTCACCGGCTCCACGGGTGTCGGCCGGATCATCGGTGTGCACGCGGCCCGGCATCTGAAGCCCGCGGTCCTCGAACTGGGCGGCAAGAACTCGGTGATCGTGCTGGACGACGCCGATGTCGACTACGCGGTCGACGCGGCCGTGTTCTCCGTCTTCATGAACTCCGGCCAGATCTGCATGTCCGCCGACCGGATCCTCGTGCACGAGAGCCTGGCCGAGGAGTTCACGGCCAGGTTCACCGCGAAGACCGAGTCGCTCGCGTCCGGCGACCCGGCGGATCCGCACACCGTCGTCGGCCCGCTCGTCACCCGGGACGCCGCCCGCCGGGTCGCGACGCTCGTGCAGGACGCCGTCGCCAAGGGCGCGACCGTCCTCACCGGCGGCGCCGAACCCGAGGGAGCTGTGCATCCGGCGACGGTCCTGACCGACCTTCCCGAGGACGCCGAGCTGTACCGCGGGGAGGCCTTCGGTCCGCTCGCCGTGATCAGCACGTTCCGTACGGACGACGAGGCGATCTCCTTCGCCAACTCGACGGAGCACGGGCTGACCTGCGGGATCATCACCGAGAACGGCACCCATGGGCTCAGGGTCGCCCGCCGGATCCGTACCGGCATCGTGCATGTCAACGACCAGTCGGTCGCCGACGAACCGAACGCGCCCTTCGGCGGGTTCAAGGGCAGCGGCTACGGGCGCTTCGGCGGACGCTGGGGCATCGAGGCGTTCAGCAACACCCGCTGGGTGACCCTGGCCACGCAGCAGGCGCACTTCCCGTTCTAGATCCCTCCATGGTGACTCGGACGGCCGTACTCGGGCAGGTGTGAGGGTGAAACGTTCCGTGCGGGATGAAAAAGACACGGCGAACGTGTTGAACTCCCAATCGGCAGGCGCCGACGGGAGTCGGCACGGGCCTGCACGAGTCGTACACGACGACGATCGATGGGATGGATGACATGCCTCTTGAGGGTGAGTACGAGCCCAGTCCCACCCAGTGGGTGCGGGATCAGGTGGAGCTGTACGAGCGCTCCGGCGGTACCGAGGGGACGACCTTGCGGGAGACGGGACGTCCCGTGATCGTGCTGACCACCCGGGGTGCGAAGAGCGGGAAGATCCGCAAGACGCCGCTCATGCGGGTCGAGCACGACGGCCGCTACGCCGCCGTCGCCTCGCTGGGCGGCGCGCCCAAGCACCCCGTCTGGTACCACAACGTGGTCGGCGACCCCCGCGTGGAGCTGCAGGACGGTCCGACGCGCCAGGACATGGTCGCGCGCGAGGTGACCGGCGAGGAGAAGGCCCAGTGGTGGGAGCGGGCGGTCGCCGCGTTCCCCGACTACGCCGACTACCAGAAGAAGACCGACCGGGAGATTCCCGTCTTCGTCCTGGAGCCGGTCGCCGGCCACTGAGCCCTTCCGGGCACAGGTGCATGAACCGGTGAGCGTCGGGCACCCGACGCTCAGGTCCCGCCGCGCTCCCCCGTCGCGGCGGGGCCCTTTTCGTGTGCGGCGGCCCGGCGCGCGACGCGGGCGTCGGTCACGTCGAGGAAGATCTGGTCGACCTCCGGGACCAGATTGCGCACGGACTCCTTGATGCGTATCGCGACGAGTTCGACCTCCTCGCTGTCCATGCCGGGCGTCAGGTCGACCCGGGCCGCCACCAGGGTCGAGTCGGGGCCGAGCTGCATGGTCAGCAGGGACTCCACGGAGTCGATCTCGGGCTGGGCCTCCAGCAGGGCGCGGATGCGGCTGCTCGACTCCTCGTCGGTGGCCTGCCCGATCAGCTGGTCGCGCGCGTCACGGCCCAGCCGGTAGGCCACGTAGACCAGGAGGCAGCCGATGGCGATGGAGGCCGAGGCCTCGTAGACGACCTGGCCGGTCACCATGTGCAGGGCCATGCCGGCGATCGCGAAGAGCACTCCCAGTACGGCGGTGCCGTCCTCGGCGATGACGGTACGCAGGGCGGGGTCACGGATCTCGGTGGAGAAGCCGCCCTGCCTGTGCACCTGGTGGAGCGCCCGCAGCAGGGAGGCTCCCTCGGCGAGGAGCGCCACGACCAGGACCGCGAGGCCCGCCACATACCCGCTGTGGGACTCGGAGCTCTCGCTGCCCAGGGCCTCGAAGCCCTGGAAGAAGGAGAAGCAGCCGCCCATCAGGAAGATGCCCACGGCGGCCAGCAGTGACCAGAAGAAGCGTTCCTTTCCGTACCCGAAGGGGTGACGGTTGTCGGCGGGCCGCCTGCTGCGGCGCAGGGCGGCCAGCAGGAAGACCTCGTTCAGGCTGTCGGCCACCGAGTGCGCGGCCTCCGACAGCAGGGCGGGCGATCCGGCGAACAGACCGCCCACCGCCTTGGCCACGGCGATCACGAGGTTGGCGGCCAGCGCCACCAGCACGGTGACACGGGTACGGCGGTCCGATGCGGACGAAGACTCACGGTTCACCTCCGCCGAATGCCCCACCCGCCCTGCCTCACACGAGGTGACGGCGGATTTCGGG
Source organism: Streptomyces ortus (assembly GCF_026341275.1). NCBI lineage: Bacteria > Bacillati > Actinomycetota > Actinomycetes > Kitasatosporales > Streptomycetaceae > Streptomyces > Streptomyces ortus. Next base: position 7,550,313 of record NZ_JAIFZO010000002.1, on the reverse strand, counting down.
GAACCCTCCCGGAGGCGGACGGACGAGAGGAGACGCTTCATGAGCGACACCAAGAGCGCCGGCGAGGGCAACAGCGCGCTCGGGAAGAAACCCTTCAAGCGGTCGAAGAGCCACTTCGCGGACCGTGTGACGGCCGACGGACGCGACGGCTGGCCGGTCGAGGCCGGGCGCTACCGGCTGGTCGTCAGCCGGGCCTGCCCCTGGGCGAGCCGCGCGGTGATCTCGCGGCGGCTGCTGGGCCTTGAGGACGCCCTGCCGATGGCGGTCACCGACCCGATCCAGGACGACCGCAGCTGGCGCTTCACCCTGGACCCCGGGGGCCGCGACCCCGTACTGGGCATCCGCTACCTCGCCGAGGCGTACGAGGCCCGTGAGCCGGGCGCTCCGAGCGGTGTCAGCGTGCCCGCCCTGGTGGACGTGGGCAGCGGGCGCCTGGTGACCAACGACTACCAGCAGCTGACCCTGGACCTCGCCACCGAGTGGCGGGACCTGCACCGCGAAGGGGCGCCGGACCTCTATCCGGAGGGGCTCCGCGACGAGCTGGACGAGGTCATGGAGGAGGTGTACCAGGACGTCAACAACGGGGTGTACCGCGCCGGGTTCGCGAACAACCAGGAGGAGTACGCGGCGGCCTACGAGGGTGTGTTCCACCGGCTGGAGGCGCTGTCGCGGCGGCTCGAAGACCGGCGGTACCTGGTCGGGGACACCATCACCGAGGCTGACATCCGGCTGTTCACCACCCTGGTCCGCTTCGACGCCGTCTACCACGGCCACTTCAAGTGCAACCGCCACAAGCTGACGGAGGATCCGGTGCTGTGGGCCTACGCCCGTGATCTCTACCAGACGCCCGGGTTCGGCGACACCGTGGACTTCGACCACATCAAGCGGCACTACTACCGAGTCCACGAGGGGATCAACCCGACCCGCGTCGTACCGCTCGGCCCCGACCTGTCCGGCTGGCTGACCGCGCACGGCCGCGAGGAGCTGGGCGGGCGCCCGTTCGGCGACGGGAGCCCGCCCGGTCCCGTACGCGAGGGCGAAGAGGTACCGGCGGCGGGCCGGCCCTGACGGGATCGGGGCCGCGTATTCGCCGCTGAACTGGACACTCGCCTGATGTCCTGGAAAACAGCTACCGAAGGAGAGCCAGGTGCCGAAGAAGAAGAGCCTGCCCGTCGTCTACAAGCCCATCGGGTTCCTGCTCGGCTGGACGAGCGGAACCCTGGCCGGGATGGCGTTCCAGAAGACCTGGAAGATGATCCGCCACGAGGACGACGCACCCGACGCGCTGGACAAGAACCGCGGCTGGGGCGAGGTGCTGTTCGCGGCGGCCGTCCAGGGCGCGATCTTCGCGGTCGTCCGCAGCGCGGCGGACCGCACCGGCGCGAAGGCCATCGAACGGTCCACCGGCGTGTGGCCCGGCGACGACAAGGGGGGCCGCGACTGAGGATCCCTACCGTCCAGTACGGTGGCCTTCCTACAGGTGGCCGACAGTCAGGGAGCCAGTCGTGACGAACCAGGCAGCGGTGGGCGACACCGTCGCGGACTTCACTCTCCCCGACGAGACGGGCACGCCCCGGCAGCTCTCGGAGCTGCTGGGCGAAGGCCCGGTCGTGCTCTTCTTCTATCCGGCGGCGCTCTCCTCGGGCTGCACCGCCGAGGCCTGCCACTTCCGCGACCTGGCCGCCGAGTTCACGGCCGCCGGGGCACGGCCGGTGGGGATCAGCGCCGACACGGTCGAGCGTCAGCGGGAGTTCACCGAGAAGCACACCCTCGGCTACCCGCTGCTGTCCGACCCGGACGGTACGGTCCGCGAGCTGTTCGGGGTCAAGCGCGGTTTCTCACTGGCGCCCACCAAGCGGGTCACCTTCGTGATCGCCGAGGACCGGACGATCCTCGAAGTGGTGCGCAGCGAGCTCCGGATGAGCGCGCACGCGGACCGCGCCCTGGCGGCCCTGCGCGCGCACCGCGCCTGACCGGACCCCCTCGGGGCGATCCGGCCGGGACCGGGCTCAGCCCTGCTTGGGGGCGGTCGCCGCTTCCGTGCGCAGGGTGAAGGAGTGGCCGGACGGATCGGCGTAGCCCCGCTCCTCGTACGGGCCGCCCGCGTCCTTGGCCTCCACGGCGCGCCCGCCCAGGCCGATGACCTTGCGCTCGGCCTCGTCCAGGTCCTCCACGTAGAAGTCCAGATGGGCCTGGAGGGAGTTCTCGGGACGCGGCCAGCTGGGCGGGGTCGCGTTGACGTCCCGGCGGAACGCCATCCGCATGCCCTCGGCGCCCCTGATCTCCACCCGGTTCGCCGTCGCGTGGGTCTCCTCGCCGTCGAGGAACTCCTTGTAGAACGCGGCGAGTTTCTCGGGCTCCGAACAGTCCAGCACGACGATGCCTGCCACTACCAGTGCCATATCTCCTCCGAAGACGGCCCGAGCGCGAACGGCCGTCCGCCCACTGCTCGTCGACCGGGTACCCCGTCCCGTGGAGAACAGCCCGCACGACCGGCCGAGGACGGCCCGGCGGCGCAAGCACGCACATTGAGCCACGGAGGCCGACAAATCGCCGGGGTCACGGGTCGTCGTCACGCGGGTTCACGGTGAAGTCACCGAGGCCGCGGCACAGATCATTTACGATCAGGGCAGCCTCGTAGCGTAAATCGAGTCAACTTACGTCTCGGGAAACGTAGTTCGGGTCAGCGGGCGGCACTTCCGCACGTCCGCGCGCGGGGGTTGGGGGCCCTGCGATGTCGTCTCTGGAAAGGACGCGAATGCCGCAGGACGTCAGGTTCGACCTCCCCTTCACCACCCCGGTCAGCACCCACCTCGACTACGCACAGGCCCGCCATCTGCGCTGGGTGTGGGACAAGGGCCTGGTGCGCAGCAACGCCGGCTTCGAGGAGTACCGGTCCTGGGACCTGCCCCAGGCAGCCGCCCGTACGTATCCCCACGCGTCGGCCGACGACATGGTCGTCCTGATGAACTGGTTCTCGCTGGCCTTCCTCTTCGACGACCAGTTCGACTCGGGCAGGCCGGACCGTGCCGACCGCATAGCGGAGGTGGCGCGGGAACTCATCGTCACGCCCCTGCGCCCGGCGGGCATCACCCCCCGGGTGGTCTGCCCCATCACCGTGGCCTGGGCCGAGGTCTGGGCCCATCTTTCGGATGGCATGTCTCTGACATGGCGGACACGGTTCGCGGCCTCCTGGGGCCGTTTCCTCGTGGCGCACACCGAGGAGGTCGACCTCGCCTCCCGCGGTCTGGCCGGCACGCTCGACCTTCAGGAGTACGCGGCGTTCCGTCGCCGTACGGTGGGCATCCACCACAGCATCGACGCCGGGGAGCGCAGCCGCGGCTTCGAGGTGCCCGCCGAGGCGGCGGCCCATCCGCTGATGGAGCGGATGCGGGACCTGGCCGCCGACACCATCGGCTTCATGAACGACATCCACTCCTTCGAGCGCGAGAAACGCCGGGGGGACGGCCACAACCTGATAGCCGTCCTGCACCGCGAGCGCCGCTGCGGCTGGCAGGAGGCCGCCGACGAGGCGGTCCGGATGACCAATGCGTGCCTCGCCGAGTACCTCGAACTGGAGGCGCAGGTACCGAAGATGTGCGACGAGCTGGGCCTGAACGAGGAGGAGCGCGGCAGGGTCCGGATGGGCGTCGAGGCGATCCAGCACTGGATCAACGGCAACTACGAATGGGCGCTGACCTCGGGCCGTTACGCCGCCGACAAGGAGACGCCCGCCTCGAAGGCGGAACTGGCGGGCAAGGGCTCCCTGGACGACCTCCTGGCGGTCTGAACGCCCGAGAGTCCGACAACGTTTTCCCGACGCGCCCCGACGGCCCCTGTCCGGCAGTTCCGCTGCCGGACAGGGGCCGTCGGGGCGCGGGGAACCGGGCGAGCGGTCTACGCGGCGAACTGGACGGGCAGCCGGTCCAGCCGTGCCTCCCACGTGGACGCGGTGGCGGTCAGCTCGTCCGGGGTCACCGCGAGCCGCAGCCCCGGCAGCCGGTGCAGCAGCACATCGACGGCGGTCTCGATGATCGCCTGCCCGATGCTCTGCCCGGGGCATTCGTGCGGCCCCCCGCTGAACGCCAGGTGCGACTGGTTGCCGTGCACGGAGACACCCGCGTCGGGCCGGATCTCCGGATCGGTGTTGCCGGCGGTCAGCCCGAGCACCAGCAGGTCGCCCTCCTGGAGCCGGTGCCCGCCGAGTTCCGTGTCCGCGGTCGCGAACCGCCCCGGCAGGACGGCCAGCGGCGGAGTGTTCCACATGACCTCCTCCACGACGGCGGAGATGTTCAGCTGCCCGCTGACCAGCCCGGAGAGCCGTCCCGCGTCGGTAAGGACCAGTTGCAGCACCCGGGCCAGCAGGTTGCTGGTCGTGGTGTGCGCGGTGATCAGCACAAGACGCAGATGGTTGACGATCTCGTCCTCGTCGAGGTCGGCGTGGTGTTCCAGCAGCCCGGTGGTGAAGTCGGAGCCGGGCTCCACCCGCTTGCGCTCGGTGAGTTCGCCGAGGATCCGCATGATGCGGTCGTTGTGGACGAGCGCCTCCGCGCCACCCTTGATGACCTGCGCGGACGACTCGGCGAGCCGCCGCCCCTCGCTCTCCGCGAGCCCGAACACCCTGGTCAGTACGAGCATCGGCAGGTACTCGGCGTACTCGGACACCAGGTCGGCGCTGCCCGCGTCGGCGAACGCGTCGATCTGCTTGTTGGCGAAGTGCGTGACGTGCCGGCGGATACCGCGGCCCGAGACGGCCTGCAGGTTGTCGGTGACCGCGCTGCGCAGCCTGCGGTGCGGCTCGCCGTCCTGCGAGACGCAGTCGGGCCGCCAGCCCACCATCTGGATCAGCGGTGAGGTGCTCTCGACGCGGCCCTCCTTCCAGTCCCGCCAGATCCGCGAGTCCCGGCTGAACTGGCGGGGGTTGTCGAGCACCCGCCGGTTCTCCCGGTAGCCGAGCACCAGCCAGGCGGGCACGTCGCCCTCCAGCAGGACCGGCGCGACGGGCCCGTGCTCCTTGCGCAGCCGCCCGTAGATGCCGATCGGGTCGACGGCGGCCTCGGGCCCGTACAGCCGGGTGGGTTCCGCTCCCCCGCCGTGTGCGACCGGGCAGCCGCGCGGGGCCTCGGGGCCGTCGTTTAACGGCTGGTCGGTCATCGGGACTCCAGTACGACTGCGGAGCGTTCCTTGAGGTGCCGTATCAGCGCGATGAGCACATCGCGGCTGGAGGCCCGGTCGCGGGCGTCGCAGGCCACCACCGGGATGTCGGGGGAGATGTCCAGGGCGTCCCGGATCTCCTCGACCGGGTGGTCCTTGGAGTCCGGGAAGACGTTCAGCGCGATCACGAACGGGACGTCCTGCCGCTCCATCTCCTCGATGGCCCGGAAGCTGGAGGCCAGCCGGCGGGTGTCCACCAGGACCACGGCTCCGAGCGCGCCCTTGAAGAGGCCGTTCCACAGGAACCAGAACCGTTCCTGCCCGGGGGTGCCGAACAGGTAGAGCATCAGCTGGTCGTTGAGGCCGATCTTGCCGAAGTCCAGGCTGACCGTGGTCTCCTGCTTGTCCGCCACCCCGATCAGGTTGTCGACGTCGGCGCCGGCCTGGGTCAGCGTCTCCTCGGTGGTGAGCGGCTTGATGTCGCTGACGGACCGGACCATGGTGGTCTTTCCGGTGCCGAATCCGCCGGCGATCATCACCTTCACCGAGCGGGCACCGGCCGCGCCGTCGGCCGGGTCGCGGTCGGGATGGTCAAAGCCTTTGAAGTCCACTGAGTACCTCCTCAAGGAGCGCGAGGTCGGGCCCGCGACCGGCGCCTGACGCCGGGATGGGATCACGGGCCTCAACGCGGCCTGCGTCCAGCAGATCGGCCAAGAGCACCGCGAGAATGTTGAAGGGCAGTCCGAGATGGGCGCCGAGTTCGGCCACCGACAACGGATCACGGCAGCGCCGGAGGATCTCCTCGTGTTCGTGCTGCAGGCCGGGACCGGCCGCCGCACGGGAGGTGATGAGGGTCGCCACGTCAAGGCTCGACGACGAACCGCCCGGTCCGCTGCGACCGCCCGTGAGGACGTAGTAGCGCTCAAGACCGGACGGGTCCGTGGGTCGACGGGGACCACTCATCCAGAGTGCTCCTCCAGACGCGGAGTGGTGCCGAGGAGCTCACCCATCCTGCGGGCCAGGTCCCTCATCTGGTGGCCGAGGAGGCCCTGGTCGAGCCCTTCCCTGGCCAGGACGCCGAGGTAGGTCTCCACCCCCGCGCGCACCACGAAGAGGTGGCCGCCGTCGACCTCGATCATCGCGAGCCGCAGCTGTCCGGCGTACTTCGGGAACTGCTCGGCCACCGGCTGGGCCAGTGCCTGCAGTCCCGCCACCACGGCGGCGAAGCGGTCCACGTCGTCGGGGTCGTCGGCCCCGTAGGAGGTGATGGCCTTGCCGTCGCTGGAGGCCACCAGGGCGAAGCGGATCTCCTGGATGCTCTCGACCAGATCGCGGAGCGCCCAGCTCACGTCGGTTCCCTGTTGCGTCATGAGGACTAGTCGCTCTCTTCCGTGCGGTGCTCTGTGGACTCGACGCCGGCGGCCGGCTCACGCCCCGCCGTGGCGAAGGCGGCCAGGCCGGTGAAGGAGGCGTCCGGCGGCACCGCGTGCGAGGCGGTGGCGACGGAGTCGTCGTCCTGTACGGCCACGGCAGCCGTGGGCCGCTCCGACTCGGCTCGCCTGCGGCGCCTGGGCAGACCCCCGGGCGTGGTGTCCCCGGTCTCCTCCGGCTGCGCGGCCCCGTCCGCCGTGTCGCTCCCGGCGGCCCCGGTCTCCGGCGCGGCCGTGACCTGGGCGGCCATGACCTGGGCGGCCGGGGCCGGCGCGGTGGTGACGGCGGGCAGCTGGCTGAAGTACTTGTGAGGTACCACGACGACCACCGAGGTACCGAGCCACGGCGAGTCCGCGAAGGTGACCCTGATGCCGTACCGGCGGGCCAGCACGCCCACCACCCGCAGACCGAGGTGCGCGTCCTCGGACACGCCGCCGATACCGGGACCGGGGGCCACGCCTTCGAGCGCCTGGAGGGCTTCCTGCTTCTTCTCCTCGCTCAGGCCCTTGCCGGAGTCCTGGATCTCGACACCGACGCCGTTCGGGACCTCCTTGCCCGAGACGATCACGGGTTCGGTGGGCGGCGAGTAACGGGCCGCGTTGTCCAGCAGATGGGCGAAGACCAGCGTGAGGTGGTCCACCAGACCGCCGTCGACGCCGAGTTCGGGCAGGTACCGCACCTGGACGCGGTCGAAGTCCCTGATCCGGCCGATGCCGCCGCGCACCACGCTGAGCAGCCGCTGCGGTTCCTGCCACTGGCGGCCCGGGCGGTCGGTGCCGCCGAGTACGCCGATGCTCGCCGCCAGGGAGTCGGCGGGGCCGAGTTCCTGGTCCAGCTCCATCAGCCCCTGGGCGACGGACGGCAGCCTGCCGTGCTCGCCCTGCATCTCGTGCAGCCGGCCGCGCAGCTTGCTGGTCAGTACGTGGATACGGCTGCCGATGCTGATGACGGCCTGCTCGGCGGAGGTGGAGCGGTCGAGTTCCTGCTCCACGCCCAGGAGGGCGGTTCTGAGCACCTTGCGCAGCGCGGCCTGGAGGTCGGCTCCGACCTCGGCGCCCCGATCGACCGTGGGCAGCAGGTCGTCGATGGAGTCACCGGCCCGCAGCCGCTCCAGCGCTTCGGGCAGCAGACCGTCGGCGAGTCGGGCGACCGCGGCGAGCTGGCGGTCCAGCTGTTCCTGCCAGGCCCGGTTCTGCTCGGCGATGCGTGCCTCGTAGGCCGAGGCCTGTTCGGCGAGCTGTGCGTCGTGGGTGTCGCGCTCGGCGGCGTGTATGCGTTCGAGGCCGGCCACATGCTGCTGCCACTGCTGGGAGTGCTCGGTCTGCGCGTTTCTGAACTCGCCTGCGCTGCTGCGCAGTTGACGCTGAGAGCGGATCAGGAGCCGTACGGTGACGGCGCTCGCGGCCGTGACGACGACGCCGGAGACGATCGCGGGTATTCGGACCTGGTCGGAGCCGACGACCGCGGCGACGACGGTGCCGGCCCCTAACGCGAGTGGCAGCAGCCACCAGCTGTACCAGGGGGCCGGTGCCCGCGCCGCCGGTGGCGGAGTGGCAAGTTCCATCTGCATCCTTCAAAGCAACACGATCGAACAGGGGGGAAGTTCGGGGGGGAAGGGGCTGCACTGGTCACGGGGTGGTCGCCCCCGGGACAGGCATGCGTGGAGAGCGAGTGACCAGCGATCGCTGTCACGTCAACTCGCCGCTCCTCAGGGAACCTTATCGGGTTTGATCTCCAACGGATCACCCCGGCCGATCCATCGCCGTGAAGGTTTCGTCATGCTCCGACCAGGCCATATGAGTCGACAAATCCGCTGACTCGTCACCATGATCCACCATCTGCGGGGCTAAATAGGTGCATACGCCACGGGCTATCTGCCGGGGTCCTCGCCCGCATGGCTCGGGCCCCGTCGTGAGCGACGGGGCCCGGACGCGTCGGGGCGGTTACTACGATTCGGTCACACGGGGCGGGCCACCCGCTCCCTGTGCGCGGGATCGGTGACGCCGAGGCCGGGCGCCGGGGCGAGGGAGAGGACGCCGACCTTGCCCAGATGGGTGTTGCTCTGGACCAGCCTGGCCGCCTCCGCCGTGTCGGTGAGGGGGTAGGTCTCGGTGAGGGCGGGGGCCAGGTGGCCGAGGTCGAGGAGCCGGTGCACGGCGGCCTGCTCATGGAGGTTGGAGCCGTGGCTGCCGATGACCCGCTTGAGGCGCATCCACAGATAGCGGTTGTCGAACTCGTGCAGGTACCCGGTGCTGGAGCCGCAGGTGACCACCGCGCCACCACGGCGTACGACGAACACGGAGACCCCGAAGGTGGCCCGGCCCACGTGCTCGAAGACGATGTGCGGGTCCTCCCCCGTCGCGGCCCGGATCAGCTTGCCGAGGCGCTTGCCGGTGACGGCGGGGTCGGCGGGCGCGTCGCCGTCGCCGAGTCCGATCTCCTCCCGGTCGATGACCACGTGACAGCCGAGGCGGCGGGCGTACTCCGCCTTGCGTTCACTGCTGACCACGCCCACCGCGATCCCGCCGCCGTTGCGCACCAGTTGGACCGCGTACGCGCCGAGCCCGCCGGCCGCCCCCCAGATCAGGACCACGTCGCCCTGGGTCATCCGGGCACCCCGGTCGCTGACGAGCATGCGGTACGCCGTGCCCGCGCACAGCGGGTTGGAGGCGGCCTCCTCCCAGGTCAGGTGGGCCGGTTTGGGCAGGAGCTGGCTGGCGCGGGCGACGGCGTAGTGGGCGAGCGCGCCGTAGTTGGTCTCGAAGCCCCAGGCCAGCATGCCGTTGCCGAGCATGCCGTCGGCGTGGGTCGCCGGGTCCTCCTCGTCGACGTAGACCGGGCTCACCACGACGTGGTCGCCCACCCGCCACCGGCGGACGCCCGAACCGGCGCGGACGACGACCCCGGACGCGTCCGAGCCGATCACGTGGAACGGCTGGTCGTGCCGGGCCGCCCACCGGCCCTGGCGGCCGAAGTGCTTCAGGAAGGAGAAGGTCGGGAGGGGCTCGAACATCGCCGACCAGACGGTGTTGTAGTTGATGCCGCTCGCCATGACGGCCACCAGCACCTCGTTCGGGGCGAGTTCGGGCATCGGTACGTCACCGAGGTGGATCGACTTGCGGACGTCCTTGTCGGCGACCCCGGCGAAGCTGTCCACGTCCTCCGCGCGCAGATGGGCGGCGGTGAAGCGGCCGGGGGTGGGGAGGTGGGCCAGTTCCGTGCGGTCGGCTCCCGCGACGACGGCCTGCGCCAGCGCGTCCATGGTGGTTCCTCCTTGGGTGGGGGTCGGCCCGGGTCCGCTCGGGCCGGGATCAGCTCAGGCCGAGACCTTTCGCGAGCGTCGGCCAGGACGCCTTGAACTCCTGCCGCCAGTTCGGCCAGGCGTGCGCTCCCCCGCTGTAGAAGTGCACCTGGGCCGGTATGCCCAGGGCGTCCAGCTGCGCGGTGAAACGGTGGGCCTGCGCCCAGAGCGTGCCTTCCAGCAGGGCGCCTTCGAGATTGCCGAAGACGCCGCCCGGCAGACCGCTGCCCTGCGAGATGTACAGACCGGTGCCCTGGAGGGCGCTTGCCCGCGCGTAGGGGTTGTGCCGGTTCCAGTTGTCCCGGTTGAGCAGGTAACTGCCCCAGAGCGTCAGGGGGAGCAGCTGTTCCCGGGCGACGATGGCGTTGAGCACGGTCGGCATGCCGAGGGCCGTGGTGTCGAGGATCCCGCTGTACGAGGCCGCCGCGCCGAAGGTGCCGGGGTGCCGTGCGGCGAAGGCCAGGGCGCCGTAGCCGCCGGTGGAGACGCCGGCGACGGCGCGCTTCGTCCCGGCCCCGAACCTCTGCCGCAGCACGTCCGGCAACTCCTCGACCTGGAAGGTCTCGTAGTCCGGCGCGGCGGCGCTTCCGTAGTTCCACCAGTCGGTGGGGATGCCGGTGGGCCCCGACGACGGCATCACGGTCAGGACGTCCTGTCCGGCGAGGAAGTCGACGACGTCCGTCTCCCTGGTCCAGGACGTGTGGTCGTCGTGGGCGCCCTGGAGGAGGTAGAGGACGGGCCGGGCGCGGTCGGGGTCCGCGGCGTAGCCGGTCGGCAGGACGACGCGTACGGGCAGGGAGGCGCCGACGGCCGGGGAGGCGATCGTGAGGTCCACGGTCCGGGCGTCGAGCCATGTCTCGCCGACGACGGTGGCGTTCGCGGCGGCCTCCGCGACGGGTGCGGCGGCTTGCGCGGGCGCGGCCACGCCGGGTGGGGCGGTGAGTACGACGCCCGTGCCGAGCAGGGCCGTCGTGACGGCGAGGGCGGCACATCTGCGCTTACGAGTCATGGGTCAGTCCCTTCAGGAGTCCCGCGTCAGGAGTCCCGCAGATGGCGGGTGAGCAGCCGGGCCAGGTGGCCGACGACCGGTGGGTCGAGCAGCGACAGATGGTGGCCCGGCAGCGGGACGACGGTCAGGTCGGCGCAGTGCGCGTCCCAGCCGAGCGTCGCGTCCCCGCGTTCGTAGCGGGGGTCGCGGACGGTGTGCGGGGCGGGTTCGGTCGCGCGGTAGAGCAGGGTGCGGCCCGGATACCGGCCGGGGTGGTGCCGTTCGCCGCCGCGCAGGTCCAGGTAGGAGGTCCGCTGGTGTTCGAGGACGGCTTCCGGCAGCTCGACGGAGTCCCGCAGCACCTTGACGACGAGGTCGATCCGCCCTGTGTCGTCGAGCCCGGCGAGTTCGCCGTACGGCAGGTCGAGCGCGCGGCCGTAGGTGCGCTCCACGTACGCGGCGAAGTCCCGGAAGTGCCGCAGGGCGCGTTCGCCCGGAGACAGGCGGCTGGGCAGGGGGAGGACGGAGTCGAGCAGGACCAGGGCGCGGACGGTGCCGTGGGGTGCGAGGAGCCCGGCCGTCTCGTGGGCGACCAGTCCACCGTAGGACCAGCCGCCGACCGTCCATGGGCCGTCGGGGCTCACCTCCCTGATCCGCCGGGCGAACTCCGCGGCGCGTCTCGGCACGTCGTCGGGGTCCGCCTGCCGGTCGAACCCGTAGAGCGGGCGGTCGCCGTCGAGGCTTGCGGCCAGGCGGGCGTAGACGGTGGCGTCACCGCCTGCGGCGTGGGCCAGGAAGAGGGGGGTGGCTCCGCCGTTGTGGGGGAAGGTGCGCAGGGTGTTCGGGCGGGGGTGCGGATGCGGGTGGGTTGTGGCTTGTTGCGCCGTTCCCCGCGCCCCTGGGTGGGATGGTGGGTGCGGGTGGGTCGTGGTTGCCCGCGCCGTTCCCCGCGCCTCTGACGGGGCGCCTGCCCGTGGTTCGCGGCGCCCGTCGGCGGTCAGCAGGTCGGTGACCGCTCTCAGGGTTCCTTGCTTCAGGAGGACGGCCGGAGGCACGTCGATGTCGAACTCCTGCTGTACGGCGGTCCGGATGCGTACGGCGGTGAGGGAGTCCAGGCCCAGGTCCGTCAGCGGGGTGTCGGGGTCGAGGTGGTCGGGGGCGTGGCCCATCACTCCGGCCACGCACAGCCGGAGCCGGTCGAGCGGGCTCGGGGCGGGGTTCGGCGCGGCCTGGAGCGGCGGTTTCTCGGGCGGTGTCTCCTCCCCCGCCCAGAACCTGCGGTGCCGCCAGCGGGGCGGCGGAACGTCCACGATGCGGCCCCCGGGGCCCGGCGCCTCCCGCGGCCGGGTCACGCGCACTCCGTGGACGAGCAGTGTGGCCAGCGAGGTGCGGAAGCCCACGGCGTCGTCGGTGCCGCGGCGCAGGGTGGGTACCACGAGCGCGTCCTTCGCTCCCGCGTCGCGCAGAGTCTCAGTGAGCGGATGCGACTGCGTGGCGTGCGGGGCGACTTCGACGAAGACCCGGTGTCCGTCCTCGGCCGCCGCCCGCACCGCCTGGGTGAAGTGGACGGGATTGCGCAGGTTGGCGGCCCAGTACGCCGTGTCGCAGGGAACGGCGGCACGGGGGTCGTCCAGCGCGGTGGTGTAGCGGCGGCGGCTCGGCGACGAGGGTCGGATCCCGTCCAGTTCGCGGGTGAACTCCGGCAGCAGCGGCTCGACTTCGGGTGAGTGGCCGGCCGCGGACACGCCCAGCGAACGGGCGAAGCCGCCGGCCCCGGTCACCCGGGCGACCAGTCCCGCGACGTCCTCGGCCGATCCCGTGACCACGCTCTGGGCGGGCGAGGCGTGCACGGCCACCCGGAGGGTCCTGAACTCCCGTGCGGCCGACACGATCCCGGCGGCGGGGAGGTCCACGACCGCCATGGCGCCGCCCTCCAGGCGGGCCAGCAGCCGGGAGCGTACGGCGACGATGCGGGCGCCGGTCGCCGGGCCCAACTCCCCCGACACGACCGCCGCCGCGATCTCGCCCAGCGAGTGGCCGATGACGGCGGCGGGTTCGAGACCGTGGGACCGCCACAGTTCGGCGAGGGCGACCTGTGTGCCGTACAGGACGGGCATGACGGTGGCGGGGGTCGACAGGTCGGCGTCGGGGCGCAGGCCGGCGCGCAGGGAGAGGCCCGCGTGCTCGCGCAGGAGGGGTTCCAGGCGGTCGACGGCCGCCTCGAACACGGGTTCCGTCGCGAGGAGCCGGCTGCCCATGCCGGGCCACTGGGACCCGTAGCCGGAGAAGACCCACACCACCGGCCCGGGTCCGCCCGGGGCCCCGTGGCCCGTGACCAGGTGGGGCGAGGGGGCGCCGCCGGCGAGGCTGGTAAGCGCGGTGACGGTCTCCGCGCGGTCGCGGGTGACCAGGGCCGCGCGGTGCCGGCCGCGGCCGGTGCGGCCCGCGAGGGTACGGGCGAGGTCGGCGTCGCGTACGCCCCGGCCGCCGGCGGTCTCCAGCCAGGCAGCCAGCTCGCCGGCGTACGCGCGCACGCGGTCGGTGGTCGGAGCGTCGAGCAGGAGCAACGCCGGCCGCTCGGCGGTACTGGACGCGGTCGGGCGCGTACGGGCGGGGTGGTGTTCGGTGAGGACGGCGTGGGCGTTCGTGCCGCCGAAGCCGAAGGCCGAGACGCCCGCGGTGGCGGTGCCCGAGTAGCGGGGCCAGGGTTCGGGCGAGGTGACCACGCGCAGCCCGAGCGCGTCGAGGTCGGCGTGCGGTCCCGGCCGGGTGAAGTGGAGTTGGCCGGGGATCTCGCCGTGGTGCAGGGCGAGCACGGTCTTGATCAGGCCCGCGATACCGGCGGCGGCCTCCAGATGGCCGAGGTTGGTCTTGGCGGAGCCGATCAGGAGGGGCTGGTCGGGGGCGCGGTCACGGCCGAGGACGGCGCCGAGCGCGCTCGCCTCGATCGGGTCGCCGAGGGCGGTGCCCGTGCCGTGGGCCTCGACGTAGTCGACGCTCGCCGCAGCGGTGGTTCCCGGAGTCGTGTGCGCCTCGGTGAGGAGGGCGCGCTGGGCCTCGGCGTTGGGGGCCGTGAGCCCGTTGGAGCGGCCGTCGGAGTTGACGGCGGTCGCGCGGATCACCGCGAGGACGCGGTCGCCGTCGCGTTCGGCGTCCGTGAGCCGTTTCAGGACGACGACCCCGCAGCCCTCGCCGCGTACGATCCCGTCGGCGGCGGCGTCGAAGGCCTTGCAGCGGCCGTCGGGCGCGAGGGCGCCCGCGCGCTGGAAGCCGAGGGTGACGGCGGGCGTCAGGAGCAGGTTCGCTCCGGCGGCCAGTGCCGTGTCGCTCTCGCCCGACATCAGACTGCGTACGGCGTGGTGCACCGCGACCAGCGACGACGAGCACGCCGTGTCGACGGACAGGCTGGGGCCGCGCAGGTCGAGCGCGTACGACAGGCGGCCCGCGGCGACCCCCAGGGCGGCGCCGGTGGCCGTCCAGGCGTCCACGGCCCGGGGGTCGGCGGTCGTGAGATGCGCGTACTCGTTGCCGCTGATGCCCACGAAGACTCCGGTACGGGTGCCCGCGAGCACGTCGGCGGAGAGGGCTGCGTGGTCCATGGCCTCGCGGGTGACCTCCAGGAGCATGCGGTGCTGGGGGTCCATGGCGGTGGCCTCGTGCGACGGGATCCCGAAGAACTCGGCGTCGAAGCCGGCGACGGCGTCGAGCCCGCCGAGGAAGGCGCCGTGCCGGACCACGTCGTCCGGGAGCTGTGCCGGGTCCGGTACGAAGGGGTCCCAGCGGCCCGCCGGAAGGGTGCCGACGGCGTCCGAGCCCCGGGTGAGGAGCCGCCAGTACCCGTCGGCGGAGGTGACACCGCCGGGGAAGCGGCAGCCCACGCCCACGACGGCCACGGCGACGGCGGCTCCGGGAGAGGGGACGGGGACGGACACGGAAGTGGGGGCAGTTGCCGGGCCGGGGGTCGTCGTCGGTTGGTCCTCGGCCAGGTGCTGGGCCAGCGCGTCGATCGTCGGCGCGTCCCACAGCAGGGTGTCGGGGAGCCGCCGGCCCGCCAGCGCGCCGAGCGCGGCCGTCAGGGCCAGCGCGTCCCGCGAGGTCAGACCGGCCTCGGCCAGCGGACGGTCGTCGGTCAGCTCGTCCGGCGGCAGCCCGTACCAGCCGTGCAGCCGTTCGGCGACCAGCGCGCGGACCGCCGTGCGCGACGCGCTCATCGCGGCCCGAATCCGGCGTCGAGGAACCGCTTGCGCGTCGCCGCGCGGGACACCTTGCCGCTGCTGGTGCGCGGGACGGAGCCGGGTGGTACGAGCAGCAGCGCGCCCAGGCGCAGACCGTGCCGGGCCGAGACGGCGGCCCGTACGGCGTGTTCGGCGGCGCGGAGATCGTCCGCCGTCGGGTCGGCGTCCCGGCGGTGCTCCGCGACCACGACGAGTTCCTCGCCCACAGCCTCGGACCGGGTCACCCCGAAGGCGGCGAGACGGTCCCGGCGGACCAGCGGGACGACCGACTGCACGGTCTCCTCGATGTCCTGGGGGTAGTGGTTGCGCCCGTCGACGACGAGTACGTCCTTGAGGCGCCCGGTGACGAGCAGCCGCCCCTCGTGCAGGGCGCCGAGGTCGCCAGTCCGCAGCCAGTCCTCCTCCGCGCCGAAGCCGGAGGTCTCGGCGGTGAGTCCGGCGTGCTTCCAGTAGCCGAGGCCGATGTTGGGGCCGCGCAGCTGGATCTCTCCGACGTGCCCGGCGGGCAGTGCGCCGCCGTCGGCTCCGACGATTCGCAGTTCCTGTCCGACCGGGGTGCCGCACGAGACGAGCACGGTGAGCCGCGCGGGCCCGTCGTCGGCCGTCGTCACCTCGATCCGTCCCCGCGCGAGCGCGTCGGCCCGGCAGGCGACCGCCGAGAGGGGTTCGTCGAGGGGGCTCGCGGTCGCGAAGACGGTGGCCTCCGCGAGGCCGTACGCCGGGCAGTGTGTCGTGGGGTCGAGCCCCGCGGGCGCGAAGGCCTTGTGGAAGCGCTCCGCAGTGCCGGCCCGTACGGGCTCGCTGCCGTTGATGAGCACCCGTACGCGGTCCAGGCGGAGTTCGTCGATGTCCTCGGGGGCCGTGCGGGCCACGCAGTAGTCGTAGGCGAAGTTCGGGGCCGCGCTGACCGTGCCCTCGTACGAACCCAGGAGGCGCAGCCAGCGCGCGGGGTCGCGGAGGAAGTCGCCGGGGTCCATGAGGACGGACGGGAAGCCGCCCACGACAGGGGCCGCGATGCTGAGGACGAGCCCCATGTCGTGGAAGAGCGGCAGCCAGCCGACGGTCGTGCTCGTCCGCGGGTCGGCGACGAACGCGGCCAGTGCCTGG
This sequence comes from Streptomyces ortus, assembly GCF_026341275.1. Classification (NCBI taxonomy): domain Bacteria; kingdom Bacillati; phylum Actinomycetota; class Actinomycetes; order Kitasatosporales; family Streptomycetaceae; genus Streptomyces; species Streptomyces ortus. Next base: position 7,534,097 of record NZ_JAIFZO010000002.1, on the reverse strand, counting down.
CGGGCGTTGGCGACGACGTTGGCGTGGCTGATCATCACGCCGGCCGGGGTGCGGGTGGAGCCGGAGGTGTACTGGAGGTACGCGACATCGTCGGGCCGCGGCCTCACTGCCGGACTCCACCCCGGGCGCGACCCGGCACTCGAATCCGGGCTCGGCTCCACGCTCGAAACCGGACTCGAATCCGGTCGGCCGCCGTCCCCGCTTGGGCGCAACTCGTGCCACCGCAAGGGGAGTTGGTCGACGGGGATCACCGGGACGTCCGGGAGCCGGCGGTCCCGTACGAAGTCGCGGATCGCGGGAGTCGCGGTGGAGCCGGCGAGCAGACAGGCCGGTTCGCAGTCGGCGAGGACGGCGGCGAGACGCCCTTCGTGGCCTGGGAGTTCGGGCCCGAAGAGGGGTACGGCGATGACGCCGGCGTACAGACACCCGAGGAACCCGGCGACGTAGTCCAGACCCTGCGGCAACACGAGGGCGGCCCGGTCGCCGGGGGACGCGACGGTCGCGAGGCGGGCCGCCACCGCTGCGGCCCGGGCGTCCAGGGCCCGCCAGCCGAGTGTGCGGTGCAGAGCGCCGGAAGCGCCGTCCGGGAAGGCGACATGGCTGAAGGCGCGCTGCTGGGGACGGTGTTCGGCCCAGTGCCGCAGATGGTCCGTGAGGGAGGCTTCGTCGGCGGCGGGCCCGGCGGAGTTCATGGCGGCTCCGGAGGTCATGGCGGCTCCAACAGGGTCGGCGGCGGAGCTGGGCGGGGGGAGCGGAGCTGGGCGGGGCGCTTCGGGGCGGAGTGCTTCGGGGCGCGCCGAGCCGGTGCCCGGTGGGGCGGGCACCGGCTTGGAGCGGTCCCCCAGGTTCCGCCCGCGGGCCGCCGGTGGGTTAGAGGACGTGCTGACAGTTCGACTCGCGCGTTCTGTCAGTTCCCTGACAAAAGTGGGGAGCCGATTGCGTGCCGCGGACCAGAGCCCGGACGCCCCCGCTCCGCCGACAATCCGTGCGGACCGACCGTGCGACGCGGAAGGAGCGTCCGGTGGGACGTGCACGGCTGTTGGCGCTGTTCTCCCTGCTCACCCTGACCGGCTTCATCACGACGCTCGACAACACGGTCATCAACGTCGCCCTGCCGACCGTGCAGCGCGAACTGGGCCTGACGGTCCCGGACCTGGAGTGGGTGGCCGCCGGCTACGTGCTCAGTTTCGGCGCACTGCTGCTGCCCGGCGGCCGGCTGACCGATCTGTGCGGACGCGGGCCGGTGCTGGCCACCGGGATCGTCGTCTTCACGGCGTCCTCGGCGGCGTGCGCCCTCGCGGACAGCGGGGGCTCGCTGACAGCGGCCCGTACGGTGCAGGGGGCCGGGGCAGCGCTGGTCATCCCGGCCTCGCTGGCCGTCATCGCGGTGGACCTGCCCGCCCGGCTTCGCTCGACGGCCGTCGGGCTGTGGACGGCGGCGCTGGCCGTGGCCCTGGCGCTGGGGCCCGTGGTGGGCGGCTTCGTCACCGAACGGTGGGGCTGGGAAGGGGTGTTCACGCTGAACATCCCCTTCGGCGTGCTCGCCCTGCTGCTGATGCCGGCCGTGCCCGCCGGGTCCGCGCCCCGCCGCCGCGGCCTCGACGTGCCCGGCGTACTGCTGTCCGTACTCGCGCTTTACCTGCTCACGTACGGGCTCGTGCACGGCCAGGAACACGGCTTCACCGCCGCGCCCGTGCCGCAGTGCCTGGCGGTCTCGGCGGTCGCCGCCTGCGTGTTCGTCCTCGTGGAGGCCAGGACCGCGCGCCCCCTCGTCGAACTGCGGCTGCTGCGCGACCGGTTCCTCTCCGGCGGAATCCTCGCGCAGGTGCTGTGGGGCATCGGCGTCAACGGGGTGTTCTTCTTCACCGCCCTCTATCTCCAGCGGGTACTGGGCTTCTCCCCCACCGGGGCGGGGCTGGCCTTTCTGCCGCTGGCGGGCGCGCTGCTGCTCGGGACGCCGGTGGCCGAACGGGCGGCCCGCGCGCTCGGCGCCCACGTCTCGATCGCGGGCGGCCTCGGTCTGGTGGCGGTCGGCCTGCTGTACGTCTCGGGCGTGGGCGCGGGGGCCGGCTACTGGGATCCGCAGCCGGGGCTGCTGATGATCGGCTGGGGTTCCGCGCTCACCACTCCCCTGACGGTGCGTTCCCTGCTCCGGGTCCCGGAGGACGGGATGGGCATGGCGACGGGTCTGGTGAGCGCGGCGCGCGAGGTCTCCGGGGTGTTCGGGGTGGTCCTGGTGGGTGTGGTCCTCACCCGGCGCGAGCGGTCCGAACTGCGGTCGGGGGCCGACCCTCGGGACGCCTTCCTGGCGGGGTACGACCTGGGACTGCGGATCGCGGCGTGCTGCGTACTGGCGGGCGCGCTGGTGACGTTGCTGACGCTGCGGCGCCGCGGCCGTCATCGGCGGCCACGGCGGACCGTGGCGCGCTCCAGGACTCCCCTTGTCATGAAGGGACAAGGCCCGTTGTCATGAAATGACAAGTCGCGGGTGCGTCTCTGTCAGCCGGCGATGAAGCTGGGCGGAATCCGCGCGGGTAACGTCGGTGTGCCCCACTTCCCGTGTGCGGAAGGAGCCGCCGCGTGAACGGATTCCGCATACCGGCGAGCGAGGCCACGATGACGGCGGTGACGGCGGTGACCGCCACCGGTGTCGCCGACGCGGTGGACGGCCCGTTCAAGTCGTTCCCCTCGGGTCTGCACGACCAGCTCAGGCCGTTCTTCGCCGACATCACCGAAGAGGTCGTGCGGGCGATCAGGACCGAGATCCCGGAGTACGCGCGGCCGACGGACGACACGTACATGCAGGTCGTGCACCAGGGGGTGGAGCACGCCCTGCAGGGGTTCCTGCAGCGGATGGCCGAGCCGGACGGCGACGGGGAGCCGGTGCGGGCGACCTACCAGCGCATCGGCCGGGGCGAGGCCGACGAAGGGCGCAGTCTCGACGCGTTCCAGTCGGCGCTGCGTCTCGGTGCGCGGGTGGCCTGGCGCCGGATCAACGCCCTGGTCGACGCCGATCTGCTGCCGCGTCATGTGCTGGCCGCCTTCGGCGAGGCCCTGTTCCTGCACCTCGACCAGATGGCCGCCGCGACGACGACCGGGTACACGGAGGCGCGGCTGCACGCGGCGGGTGAGCTGCGGCAGCGGCGTACGCGGCTGATCGATCTGCTGATCGTGGATCCGCCCGCGTCGGTCGCGGCCCTCACCGAGCTGGCGCACACCGCGCAGTGGCCGGTGCCCCGTTCGCTGGCCGTGGTCGTCATCGACCGCGGCTCACGGGCCGCGGGGCCGCCGCCCATCGTGCCGCCGGAGTTCCTGGCACGGTTCGACGTGCGGCCCGCCGTGCTGGTGGTGCCCGACCCCGAGGGCCCCGGCCGGGCGCGGGCCGTCGCGGGAGCGCTGCAGGGGTTGCGGGCCGCCATGGGCCCCAACGTCGCGCTCCAGGAAGGGGCCAGGTCGCTGCGGTGGGCCACCGAGGCACTGGACCTCGCCCGGCGGGGTGTGCTGCCCGACACGCGGCTGGTGCGGTGCCGGGACCATCTGGCCACGTTGCTGCTGTTCCGTGACGAGGCCCTGGTGGACGCGATGGCCGACCGGCATCTGCGGCCCCTGGACCGGGTGCGGCTGCCGCAGCGGGAGCGGCTGGCGGAGACACTGCTCTCCTGGCTGGAGTGCGGCCACAACGCGAGCGAGGTCGCGGCGCGGCTCGCCGTCCATCCGCAGACGGTCCGCTATCGCATGCGGCAGTTGGACGAACTGTTCGGCGACCGGCTCCACGACCCGACGGCCCAGTTCGAGATGCAACTGGCGCTGCGCGCGCTGAACCTGCGGCGGGCCGCCCCGAAGCGGTAGGGCGGTGACCTGGTGGTGCGCGGCGGCGCTGCCGACGGCTGCCCCCCGGGGGAGCTTCCTGGACAGCTGTCCATAAATAGTGGACACTCGTCCAAGAAACCTGGACAGCCGTCCAGGATGAATGAGGATCACGGTCCCGATCGCGATCCCGGTCGCCTAGGAGCTCACCCCCATGCAGGCACTCGCGAACGTGCTCGTCGGTCTCGTCGCCGCGCTGCACGTCTACATCCTGGTCCTGGAGATGTTCCTGTGGGAGCGGAAGCCGGGGCGCGGGCTGCACGGGTTCGAGCCCGGGATGGCGCGGGCCACCGCCCCGCTCGCCGCCAACCAGGGTCTCTACAACGGGTTCCTCGCGGCCGGGCTCGTCTGGGGCCTGGTCGCCGACGACCCGACGGGGTTCCAGGCCCAGGTCTTCTTCCTGGTGTGCGTGGTGGTCGCCGGCGTGTACGGCACGGTGACCGCGAACCGGCGCATCCTGTTCGCGCAGGCCCTGCCGGGTGCGCTGGCCCTCGCCGCCGTCCTCGTCGCCCGGTGACCTCCGACCCCCGGGCCGAGCGCACCCGGGCCAAGCTGCGCCGGGCCCTCCTCGACGAGTGCGCCCGACGGCCGCTGACCGAGGTGAGCGTCGCGTCGCTGGTGCGCGCGGCCGGGGTGGGCCGGGCCACGTTCTATCTGCACTACGCCGACCTGGAGGCGCTGGCCGTCGACGCCTGCGCCGATGTCGTACGCGATGCCGTGGACGCCCTGCACGCGTGGCGGGGCAGGCCCGATCCCAGGTCGGCACCTGACGCCCTGCTCGCGTTCTTCGCCGGCCTGCCTCCGCACGCCCCGCTGTACCGCGCCCTGCTGACGCCGGGCGGCGGCGGCCCGCTGGGCCGCGTCCTCCACCAGGACCTGCGCGCCCGCAGCCGCGCGGAACGCGAACTCGCCGGCGCCCCCGAGGCGGCCCTGATCGCCTCCGCCGTCACCGCGACCTTCGCGGGCGTCCTGGCCGACTGGCTCCACAACCTGCTGGAAGGCACCCCGGAGGAAACGGCCCACAAGGTATGGCGCCTACTGGTGGCACTGCACGCGGTCCGGTGGGAGGGGACGGGCGCCCTGTAGGGGCGCGGGGAACTGCGCACGTTTTTTTGGGGGCGCGGGGAACTGCGCAACGGGGGTCCGGGGGCGGAGCCCCCGTGGCATGACCCGGTGGCGGTGACCCGGTGGGCGCGCCGGTCAGGACCGGCGGCTCGCCTGGAACGTCCGGCGGTACGCCTGCGGCGACACCCCGATGGCCGCATGCAGATGCTGCCGCAAAGACGCACCCGTCCCGAACCCCACCTCTCCGGCGACCTGATCCACCGCCAGATCACTGGATTCGAGCAACTGCCTCGCCCGCGCCACCCGTTGCTGGATGAGCCACCGCCCGGGACTCATCCCGACCTCGTCGTTGAACCGCCGCGCGAACGTACGCAGACTCATCCGCGCATGGTCGGCCAACTCCGCCAGCGTCAGCGGTTCCCCGAGCCGTTCCAGCGCCCACTGCCGGGTCGCCGCGGTACTCGTCGCCGTGGGCCCGGGCACGGGCTGCTCGATGTACTGCGCCTGGCCCCCGTCACGCCAGGGCGGCACCACGCAGGAACGCGCCACCCGGTTGGCCAGTTCACTGCCGTGGTCCTTGCGCACCAGATGGAGGCAGACATCCACGCCGGACGCGGCCCCCGCCGAGGTGAGGAGGGACCCCTCGTCGACGAAGAGCACATCCGCGTCGAGGTCCACGTCGGGGAACATCCGCCGGAACAGCCCGGCCAGCTGCCAGTGCGTGGTCGCCCGGCGGCCGGCCAGCATCCCGGCCGCCGCCAGCACGAAGGCGCCCGTACAGATGGAGACGATCCGGGTGCCGGGACGGATGGCCCGAAGCGCCTCGGCCACCGCCTCGGGAAGGTCGGTGCCGAGGTCCGTCAGCGCGAAGGGCGGGATCACCACGGTGTCGGCCGTACGCAGCACGTCGGGCCCGTGCTCGACGGTGATCGAGAAGTCCGAGTTGCTGCGGACCGGCCGCCCGTCCACGGTGCAGGTCAGCACTTCGTACCGACCCTCGGCGGAGCCGAACACCCGCGCGGGGATGCCGAGTTCGAAGGGGTAGACCCCATCGAGGGCCAGTACGACGACTCGCTCCACCCGCCCCTCGTACCCCTGGCGCCCGGAGTGAGCGGATTCCCCCGTCCGCCCGGCGGACGCGGGGCGTACCCCGCAGTACGTCTGCGTCTCCAGCTGCGGATGCGTCCGCGTCTCGGCCTGCTGCATGGCACGATCCTATCGAACAATGGCAATCGCGCCATTTCCTGGGTTGCCGAATCCGGGCAGGCTGAGACGCATGAGCACTGCGAACACGATGCGCGCGATCAGTCAGGACGTCCTCGGCGGCCCCGAGGTACTCAAGGAGGTGGAACTGGAGATCCCGACGCCCGGACCGAGCCACGTGCTGGTCAGGGTGCACGCGGCGGGCCTGAACCCGACCGACTGGAAGCACCGGGCGAACGGCAACTTTCTCGGCGAGCCGCCGTTCGTGCTCGGCTGGGACGTCTCCGGGGTCGTCGAGGCCGTCGGTATCGGAGTCACCATCCACCGGCCGGGCGACGAGGTCTTCGGGATGCTGCCCTACCCGTTCGGCGTAGGGGCGCACGCCGAATACGTCACCGCGCCCGCGCGGGCCTTCGTCCCCAAGCCGGCCGAGGTGGACCACATCCAGGCGGGAGCCGTCCCGCTCGCCGCTCTGACCGCCTGGCAGGCGCTGGTCGACACGGCGGACGTCCGGCCGGGGCAGCGGGTGCTGATCCACGCGGCGGCCGGCGGGGTGGGACACCTGGCCGTCCAGATCGCCAAGGAGCGGGGAGCGTACGTCATCGGTACGGCCAGCTCGGGGAAGCACGAGTTCCTGCGCGGGCTGGGCGCCGACGAGCTCGTCGACTACCGGGAGACCGATTTCGCCGAGGCCGTGCGGGACGTCGACGTCGTCCTGGACACGGTCGGAGGCGACTACCGCTCGCGGTCGCTGCGCACGCTGCGCCCGGGCGGGCTGCTGGTGTCGATCCTGCCGTCCGGGTCCCCGGCGCTCGCCGAGGAGGCGGCGGGGCTCGGGGTACGGGCGATCGAGCTACTCGTGGAGGCCGACCAGGCCGGGATGAGCGCCGTCGCCGGACTCGTCGCCGCGGGGACGCTGCGCGCCACGGTCGCGGAGGTGTTCCCGCTGGCCGAGGCGGCGAAGGCACACGCGCTGGGCGATACCGGGCGGACGGTGGGCAAGCTCGTCCTTCAGGTGCGGTAGTTCCCGCCGTACTTCTCACGGTGGTTCTTCGTAAGGCCCCGCGGCATCAGCGACGATGCCGCGGGGCCTCTCCGGTGCCCTGGGCGCCGCCGGTGGCGTGACCTGCGCACCCTCGGGGCCGGCCGCGCGACCCCCCGCACTTCAGTGGCGCCGTCCGCGCACCCGGGGGCGTACCACGGGGCGCGCTGAAGGCGCGGCACCTCACCTAAATGACAGACATATGTCAATCGAACATGCTGAAATTCCCTCTAACGAGGGTAACTTGCAGGGTGAGGGACGGTGGAGCGGGCTCAAGCTGCGCCACGTCGGCTCTATGCTCACGGAACGACGTCACCCTGGTCCCCGGTGACCCTGCTGGAGGTGATGTCGTCGTGCGCAACAAACCCGGGCCGCACTCCCCGCACCTGCGCGTGCACCAAGAGCGCGGGCACACCGTGCTGGAGTTCCACGGCGAGATCGACATACTCGCCGCGCTGGACATCATTCCGGTGCTGGACGCGGCGACGGGACTCCCGGGCGCCCGGGTCGTCCTCGACCTGCGGCACATCGAGTTCTTCGACTGCTCGGGCCTGCGGCTGCTGTACCGGGCCCGCCGCCGGGTCCTCGCCCAGGACGGACAGGTGCATCTGGTCTGCACCCATCCGCTGACCCTGCGCATCCTGCGCGCAACGGAACTGGCGAAGGTCATGCCGCCGCTGTCGAGCATGGAGGAGGCGCTGGGGCGCCCCGAGGCCGCCTCGGAGTACTCGTAGAGCCCGGCCGCCCCGAAGCCTCAGCCGCGGACGAGTTCGGCGGCGCCGAAAGAGACGTCGAAGCGGTCGCACCAGATGCTGACGCTGCTGTAGCGGGAGGGATCGACGTCCTTCGGCAGGGCGTAGTTCTGACTGCCCTTGTTGCCTTTGAGCTTGCCGAGGCTGGCGTACCTGCCGTCGTCGAAGACGTGCCAGCCGGCCCGCCCCTCCTTCACCGGCGCGTCGGTCAGCCAGACCCGCAGGTCCGGTCCGTTGCTGGTGTCAAGACTCTCCAGCCGGACGATGTGGGAGCCATCGGCGAGGCGTACGAGCTTCACCGTGCCCGAAGTCGAGTGCTCGTGGCTGATCAGTTCACCGCTCGCCAGCGTCACGGGCCCTGACGGCGCCGACGGAGTGGCGGGCGTCCCGGAGGGTGCCGACGGCGAGGAGGACGTCCCGGGCGGCACCTCGGGGACCCGGGAGGGCTCCTCGACCCCGGGCAGGGCCTCCGTCACCGTCTCGTCCTGCCAGAGTTTCCACGGCTGGAACCAGAACAGCCCGGCACCCACCCCTACGACCACCGTCAGCAACACCCCGATGGCCAACGGCCCCACCCGCACGCGCCCCATGCCGCTCCTTTTCCCGTTCCGGAAGCACCTCGTCGTTCCGCTCCCCATTCAACGGAACGGAGCGTCCTCCGGGCGGGGTTGACCGATGACGAAACCCTTACGTCACGGAGCGGTCGCCCGTCCGGTCACAGACCGGTGATGCCCTTGGCCTTCTCCAGCACGGATTCGACCCCGTCCACCAGGGCGTTCTGCCGCCGTGCGCGCGCCGCCCGGTCCGCCGGCACCAGCCGCTCGGCGGTCCGCACGGCGTAGGCGTCCGGGTCGCCGAAGGCGGCCCGCGGGTGTTCCCCCGTCTCCGCGCAGTGCGCCGTGACCTCCTTGACCGCCTGGAGCACGACCGCCCGGTCCACGCCGGGCTGCATGGCCAGCCGTACCTGGAAACGCGCCATCCACTTCTCGCGGTCCTTCTCCGCCGCCGCGTCCGTGGTCCGGTCCTTCTTCGCCATGTGCTCTCCCAGCCGATCGATAGCCGTCTCGCAGAGGTAGACGTCGATACGGCGACGTGCGTTGCACGAGCCGCAAACGTTGTCGCCCATCCACTTGACACTCCGGGTGGGCCCTTCTACGTTCGCGGCAGTCTCGAACGGCTGTCGATATATCGAACAGTCGAATCGGGGCAGCACAACGCGTCTCCACATCTAGGCGTAACGCAAAGGGGTTGCCTCGGCATGAAGAAAATCAGGACGATGTCATCAGTGGCGCTTCTCGCCCTGGCCTTCACGGCCTGCGGGCAGAACAACGATGGAGACGACAAGGACAACGCCAAGGGCGCCACCATCGGAGTCGCCATGCCGACAAAGTCCTCCGAACGCTGGATAGCCGATGGCGCGAACGTCAAGAAAGAGCTGGAGGCAAGGGGCTACAAGGTCAAGCTGGTCTTCGGTGAGGACGACCCGGATCAGCAGGTCTCTCAGATCGAGAATCTGATAACCCAGGACGTCAAGGCCTTAGTGATCGCAGCCATCGACAACAAGTCGCTGAACAACGTCGTCCAGCAGGCCGCCGACGCGGACGTACCGGTCATCGCCTACGACCGCCTCATCCTGGGCACGAAGAACGTCGACTACTACGCTTCGTTCGACAACGAGAAGGTCGGCGAGATGCAAGGGCGATACATCGTCCAGAAGCTCGGCCTGAAGGACGGTTCGAAAAAAGGACCGTTCACGATCGAGCTGTTCGCGGGATCGAACGACGACAACAATACGCGATACTTCTTCAAGGGCGCGATGAGCATCCTGCAGCCCTACCTCGACAGCAAGGCTCTGGTGGTCAAGTCCGGGCAGACCGAATTGAATCGCATCACCACCCTGCGATGGGACGGCGCGACCGCGCAGAAACGCATGGAGGACATTCTCACCTCCTCGTACAAGCGCGACAAGATCGATGCCGTGCTCTCCCCGTACGACGGAATATCCATCGGCATCATATCGGCACTGAGGTCCGACGGTTACGGTACGGCGGACAAGCCGTGGCCCGTCATCACGGGCCAGGACGCCGAACTGGCCTCGGTCAAGTCGATCATCGCCGACGAACAGACACAGACCGTCTACAAGGACCTCAGGAAACTCGCCGACGTGGCTGCGAAAATGGTCGACGCGAGCCTCAAAGGGGAAAAGCCGCCGATCAACGACACGAAAAGCTATGACAACCGCGTAAAGGTGGTCCCTGCCTATCTGTTGCAACCGGTGAGCGTCGACAGGTCGAACTACGAAAAGGTACTCGTCGGTGGCGGGTGGTACACGCAGGACGAACTGAGTTAGCGAGAGGGGGATCCCGGCCGGGCCCGCCCCCTCGGGGCCGGGCCCGGTCCTGTGACCGGCGACCGGCCGAGGGCGTGCGGTCCCGCGGGACCCCGTGCGCCCCCACGCGACGGACGGAGACGACCGTGCGCGTCAACGTGACTGTCTGGCACGGCATTTGGCGGGCAGAAGGAAGGAGGAAGAAGGAGGACGGTCCACATGACGACGTCTCTTAAGCGCGTGCCCGGATGGGCGAAGGTCGTGAGTGCCGTCGTGCTGGTTCTGGCGGTGCTCTTCGCCGGTCTTCGGTGGAGCCTGCTGCCCGGACTGGGCGACGTGTTCGGCGAGGAGACCCATGACCGGACGGGGCCCACGCTCCTCAAGTCCATCCAGGACATCAGCCGTTACGACGCCGCCTCGGGCAACTTCCAGGTGGTGGTGGATCTGGAGAAGGACACCAAGTACCTGCCGGACGCGGTCCGGGGCACCCGCACCCTCTACGTGGGCGCGGGCACCGTCGACTCCTACGTCGACCTCGGAAAGATCCGCGACAAGGATGTGCAGGTCAACGAGGACCGCACATCGGCCACGCTCAGGCTCCCCCATGCCGCCCTGGGCAAGCCGGCCCTGGACCCCGACCACTCGTACGCCGTCTCCAAGCAGCGCGGTCTCCTCGACCGGCTCGGCGATGTGTTCTCGGACAATCCGAACGACGAGCGGGCCGTGCAGCGGCTCGCCGCCCGGCACATCGGTGACGCCGCGAAGGACAGCGAACTGACCGCCCGTGCGGAGGAGAACACCACCAGCATGCTCAAGGGCCTGCTGGGCTCGCTCGGGTTCAAGGAGGTGCGTGTGACCTACGGGACCTGAAAGCCTGTGTCAGGTCCCCGGCCGGGGACCTGACACAGGCCTTGAGCCCTCGACGAGGTGCCGTCCGCCCGGTCGGCTCCCGTGCACGACCGCGCCCGCGAGCAGCCCCAAGCGCAGCTCGCGGGCGCGTTCACGTCGTGGCCCGGATGCTCCGAACGGGCCTGATACAGCGGCATCTTCGACCGATCAAAGGGTATGCGGGTTCCACCACACCGCAGTCTCAAACTGGAGGATTGCATGGCCCGCGAAGCGCTACGTCCCCGTACCGCCTTCAGTCTCCGCTCCGTGTCACGCTCGCGCCCCGAGAAGACGGACTCCCGCACCACGAAGCCGCGCTTTCGCCTCGGCGCGAAGAGCGAGGCGAAGAGCGAGGCGAAGAGCGAGGCGAAGAGCAAGAAGCCGTCCTCGAAAGCGCCCCGCAAAGCGTCGTCCAAGCCACCGCGCCCGCCGTCCTCGAAGGTGGTCCGCGAGCGACGCCGGCCCCCGTTGGTCGTGCGCTTCCTCGTCGTCGTCCTCGCCTTCGCCGCGATGGTGGCCTTCGCCGCCGTACTGGCCAAGCTCACGCTCCAGCCGTCGCCGGCCTCCGAAGCGCTGACGCACAACAACATCCACCCGGGGCGCTCCCTGCGCGCCTACCTCGACCAGCCCGAGTTGCGGGACGCGGTCAAGCAGATCGGCGGCAACATCGTCCTCGGCATCCCCTTCGGCCTGCTGCTGCCCCTTCTCGTGCCCAAGGCGCGCGGCATCCTGCGGGTGACCCTGCTGACCGCCCTGGCCATGCTGCTCGTCGAGGTGGTGCAGGGGACGTTCATCACCGGACGCGCCTTCGACATCGACGACGTCATCCTCAACACCTCCGGTGCGCTGATCGGGTATCTGCTCCTGGGCCGTCGGATGAGCCGCGCCGTGCATCCGCGGCGCCGCGACCGCAAGGCCGCCGCTGCCTGAGGCCCCCGGGGGAAAGCCGTCCGGGGGCTGGGCGGGGAGTTCGCGGGGTGTGAACAGCTGGTCTGTACCAGAGTCTTGACGCGCCCCTTACTTCACTTCTTAAATCAAGAGTCGAAGCGCGCACCCCCCACCTCAGTCGGCCCCTCCCCCACGGGGATCGCCGTACGGAAGGGAGACGTCGTGGACTCGCCACGCCTGCTCCGCAGATACCTTCTCGCCGCCCTGTCCGCCGTACTCCTCGCATCCGTCGCGGTCGGACCCGCACAGGCGGACCCGGTACGGACAACTCCCGCGCAGGCGGACCCCGCACCGAGTGCCGCCGCCGCGGTGACCTTCCAGGACACCTTCGACGGTGCCGCCGGTTCGGCCCCCAACTCCTCGAAGTGGCAGATCGAGACCGGCGACAACGTCAACAACCACGAGCGGCAGTACTACACGGCCGGGAACAACAACGCGAAGCTCGACGGCCAGGGCCACCTGGTCATCGAGGCCCGCCGCGAAAACCCGAACAACTACCAGTGCTGGTACGGGCGTTGCGAGTACACCTCGGCCCGACTCAACACCTCCGGCAAGTTCACCACCACCTACGGACGGGTCGAGGCCCGGCTGAAGGTGCCGCGCGGGCAGGGCATGTGGCCCGCGTTCTGGATGCTCGGCAACGACATCGGCCAGGTCGGCTGGCCCAACTCGGGCGAGATCGACGTCATGGAGAACGTCGGCTTCGAGCCCGGAACCGTGCACGGCACCCTGCACGGCCCCGGCTACTCCGGCTCCGCCGGCATCGGCGCCGGCTACACGCTGCCGGGCGGCCAGGCCTTCGCCGACGCCTTTCACACCTTCGCGGTCGACTGGTCGCCCGAGCGGGTCACCTGGTCCGTGGACGGCACCGTCTACCAGACCCGCACCCCGGCCGACCTGGGCGGCAAACAGTGGGTGTTCAACAAGCCGTTCTTCCTGATCCTCAACCTCGCGGTGGGCGGCTACTGGCCGGGCGACCCCGACGGCTCGACCACCTTCCCGAAGCAGCTCGTCGTGGACGAGGTGAAGGTGACGACGGGCGAGAGCTCCGGAAGCGGCTCGGCCGTCAAGGGCCTCGCGGGCAAGTGCGTCGACGTGGCGGGCGCGAATCCCGCCAACGGCACGCCCGTCCAGCTCTACGACTGCAACGGCACCGCGGCCCAGCAGTGGAGCGTGGGCTCGGACGGCACCATCCGGGCGCTGGGCAAGTGCCTGGACGCCGCCGGGGGCGGCACGGCCGACGGCACGCCCGTCCAGCTCTGGGACTGCGCGGGCGTACCCGCCCAGCAGTGGGTCGTCAGCGGGGCCCGCGACATCGTGAACCCGCAGGCGAACAAGTGCCTGGACGTCACGGGCAACAACTCGGCCAACGGCACCCGGCTGCAACTGTGGACCTGCACGGGAGCGGCCAACCAGAAGTGGACGGTCGGCTGACAGGGGCGCGTCCAGCTGCGACGGAGCCGGGCCGGGGGTCACCCGGCCCGGCTCCGGTCGTTCGTACGGTGCCCGCTCGGGCCCGTATGTCACGCGGCACGTCCGTCCGTGACGGGCGTGCCACTCCCCTCCTCGGGTCCCGCGCACCGCAAGATCAAAATGCCCTGGCGCGGACGGCCCCATGCACGGCCGTGCCCGCCCGCACGATCCGCGGATGCGCGGGGTCGCACCACCCGCCACGGCTCACCACGGCGCGAAAGGCGGAACCCGACGCGCCCCCTCGCGGACCGTTCGGGATTCACCCGGCCGCACCGTGGGCCCGGACACGCCGTGGGCCCGGACGCACCGCCGGCCCGGACGCGTCGTCCGCCGGTACACCGCTAGCGCGGATGCCAGGTGAGCTTGTCCCCGCCGACCCAGCGGACCACGGCCGGGTCGTCGGCGTCGTGCACCGGGATGCCGTACGCCGCGGCGGCCACCAGGACGTCCGTGAAGCTCCTGGCCTCGCCGACGACGGCGCCGTCGATCTCCATGATGCGGAAGGGCGGATCCCCGGGCTGCACGCCCAGGACCGTGATCCGCGGGTACGAGATGTGAGGGCTGGCGATTTCAGTCATGATCCCACCGGTTCCACACGCGTGCCGCGGATAAGCCTGCCGGGGCGGCGGTGTCGGTCGGCTGCCGTGCGCAGTCGGCCCGGCTGGGCCACGCTTGAGTCATGGACCCGGCCGAGGCGCTGGACCGTATCGCCTTCCTGCTGGAGCGGTCCCAGGCCCCCACCTATCGCGTGAAGGCGTTCCGCACGGCGGCGGGCGTCGTCACGGAGCTGCCCGCCGACGAGGTGGCCCGGCGGGCGGCCGAAGGGTCGCTGGAGTCGCTGAAGGGCATCGGACCGAAGACCGCGCAGGTGGTGCGCGAGGTGCTGGCCGGACAGCCGCCCGGCTATCTGGAGAAACTGGAGCAGGAAGCCGCGCAGCCCCTCGTCCGGGGCGGCGAGCGTCTGGCGGCCCTGCTGCGCGGCGACTGCCATCTGCACTCGGACTGGTCGGACGGCGGCAGCCCCATCGAGGAGATGGGGCGCGCCGCGGCGCGGCTCGGGCACGAGTGGGCGGTCCTCACGGACCACTCGCCGCGCCTGACGGTGGCCCACGGCCTGTCCCCGGAACGCCTGCGGGAGCAGTTGGAGGTGGTGGCGGAGCTGAACGAGCGCTGGGCCCCCTTCCGGCTGCTCACCGGCATCGAGTGCGACATCCTCGACGACGGATCCCTGGACCAGGACCCGGAACTGCTCGAACGGCTCGACGTCGTCGTGGTGTCGGTGCACTCCAAGCTGCGGATGAACGCGACCGCGATGACCCGCCGGATGGTCGCCGCCGTACGGAATCCGCACGCGGACGTGCTGGGGCACTGCACGGGGCGGCTGGTCACCGGGCGGGGGCGGCCGGAGTCGGAGTTCGACGCGGACGCCGTGTTCGCCGCCTGCGCCGAGTCGGGCACGGCGGTCGAGATCAACAGCCGCCCCGAACGGCTCGACCCACCGCGGCGGCTGCTGCGCCGGGCGGTCGCGGCGGGCGTGCTGTTCTCCGTGGACACCGACGCGCACGCTCCCGGGCAGCTCGGGTGGCAGGCCTACGGATGCGCGCGGGCCGAGGAGTGCGGGGTGCCGCCGGAGCGCGTGGTCACCACCTGGCCGGCGCGGGACCTGCTGGCCTGGACGCGGGATCGGGTGACTCCCGAGGGCGTACGGACCCGGTGACGCGGTACTGGGATACCTGGACAACGCGACACCGCGGCGAAGGGACGAGGCATGGAGCGGGCAGCCGTATTCGATGTGGACGGCACTCTTGTCGACACCAACCATCTGCATGTGACGGCCTGGTGGGAGGCGTTCAGACAGGCCGGGCACGATGTGTCGATGCACGACGTCCACCGGGCGGTGGGTCTCGGTTCCGACGACCTGATCGCGCATCTGCTGGGCGAGGAGCGGGACACCGGGCAGGACGACACGATCAGCGCGGCCCACAAGACCGTCTACGGCACGTACTTCGAGCGGCTGCGCCCGTTCCCCGGCACCGGTGACCTGCTGCGACGCCTCGACAGTGAGGGCTGGACGGTCGTGCTCGCCACCTCGGCCGGCGGGGCGGAGCTGGCGGCGCTGCGGAAGGCCATCGACGCCGACGACGTCATCAGGGCGACGGCGAGCTCCGACGACGTGGACGCCGGGAAGCCCGCGCCCGATCCGGTGGAGCACGCCCTGGAACTCGCCGGGGCCTCCGCCGAGCACTCCTTCTTCGTCGGTGACACGGTCTGGGACATGCGCGCGGGCAGCAAGGCGGGTGTCCTGTGCGTGGGAGTCCTGTGCGGCGGCATCCCGCGCGCCGATCTGGAGAAGGCCGGGGCGACCTCGGTCTACCGGGACCCGGCCCATCTGCTGGCGTCACTGGCCAGGAGTCCGCTGCCGACGGGGAGCTGACCGGGCCGTGACGCAGATCACGACTGAGACCATCCCGACCTGGGAACACCCGTCAGTAGTTTCCCGTTAAATCAGCTGTGGGTGCGGATGGGACAGTGTCCCCGGGCCTCACCTTCCGCCCACAGGGAAGATCGTTCGGCTGAAGCCCTGTGGAGCACTCCGCCGAGAGGCGACCGCCATCCGTGGCCACCCACAGACGGCCCCGACCGTGATTCCCCCGTCCGGTCGGGGCCTTTCCCGTTCCGCATACCGTTCCCCTCCTCCCCTGGGCGTCGCTTGACTTCGAGAGCGCTCCAGTCCGTAGCGTCGTCCGTATGACCACTGCACAGCACAAGATCGGTTCGGGGTTCGACCGGCACAGCACCGCGGACGACGTACTCGCCGGTATCGACCTCACGGGCAAGCTGGCCGTCGTCACCGGCGGATACTCGGGGCTCGGCCTGGAGACGACGCGCGCGCTCACCGAGGCGGGTGCCGAGGTCGTCGTGCCCGCCCGGCGCCGGGCGGTCGCCGAGGAGGCGGTCGCCGGTATCGGGGGCGTGGAGGTGGACGAGCTGGACCTCGGCGACCTGGAGAGCGTGCGCGCCTTCGCCGAGCGGTTCCTCGCCTCGGGCCGCACCATCGATGCCGTCATCGACAACGCCGGGATCATGGCCTGCCCCGAGACGCGGGTCGGGCCCGGCTGGGAGGCGCAGTTCGCGACCAATCACCTGGGCCACTTCGCCCTGGTCAACCGGCTCTGGCCGGCGATCGCCCCGGGTGGCGCCCGGATCGTCTCGGTGTCCTCGACGGGCCACCACGCCTCGGACATCCGCTGGGACGACCCGCACTGGAACCACGGCGACTACGACAAGTGGGAGGCGTACGGGCAGGCGAAGACGGCCAACGTCCTGTTCGCCGTACAGCTCGACGCCCTGGGCAAGGACTCCGGAGTACGGGCCTTCGCGCTGCACCCGGGCGGCATCCTCACGCCTCTCCAGCGCCACCTCCCCCGGCAGGAGATGGTCGAGCGCGGCTGGATCGACGAGAACGGCGTGCCGCTGAACCCGGAGGGCTTCAAGACCCCCGAGCAGGGCGCGGCCACCCAGGTGTGGGCGGCGACCTCCCCGCAGTTGTCCGGCATGGGCGGCGTCTACTGCGAGGACTGCGACATCGCCGAACTCGCCCCGGCCGACGGTGCGCGGACCGGGGTACGCGAGTACGCGATCGACCCGGCGTCCGCGGCCCGGCTGTGGGCCCTGTCCGCGGAACTCACGGGGGTCGACGCCTTCGCCTGAGACGGGGCCGTCGGCGACTCAAGGCACCGCGGCGGCTCCATGGCTCAGGCACGCGAGCACGCCCTTACGGGCTCACGCGGGGGACTCCTCCGGCTCGGGGTCCTCGGGGTGGACCGTGCTCGTGCCCGGGTCGCCCTGCCGGCCGGTGCCCGCCTCGTCGGTGTCGGGGACTTCGGGGTCCGGCTCCGCCGGTGCGCCGCCGTCCCCCTCGGTGTCCTCGCCCCGCCCCGTCTCGGGCGGCGTGACGACGTCCCAGGGGTCCTCGCCCTCCTGCACCAGCTGGTCCGGCAGGTCCCGGGGGACGGGTCCTTCGTTCTCCTCGGGCGTCCTGGTCCCGTATTCACTCACGGTGCGCTCCCCTCCTCGTCGGGCCCCGTGGGACGGAGATCCCTTGTCGGCCAGGGTGCGGGTACCTGCCGGGAGGACCCGGCAAACACGGGAGCGCCGGGCGTCAGCGCGGGGCGCGTTCCTCCAGGGCCGCGCGCCAGGCCGGTGGCGGGGTGTCCCCCGACCCCGGTCCCGCGCCCGGTCGCCGTCCGCCGCGGGCGAAGAAGTCGGCCAGCGGAAGGATCGCCGCGCCGACCGTGACCGCGTCCGGTCCGAGGGCGCCGAGTTCGATGGTGACGCGTTCGGCCGGGTGGCGCAGGGCGTACGAGACGGCGTGGGCGCGGACGGCGGGCAGGAAGCGGGAGCCCAGCTGGAGTCCGGCCCAGCCGCCGATGAGGATGCGCTCGGGCTGGAAGAGGTTGATCAGGTCGGAGAGCCCCGCACCGAGGTATTCGGCCGTCTCCTCCAACACGGCCAACGCCACCGGGTCGGCCGCCCTAGCGGCAACGCCGGCATCACCGGCCACCGCGCCGCCCGCCCCCGCATGTCCGGTCGCCGCGCTGTCGACCGCCTCGCTGCCGGCCTCGACATTCCCGGCAGCCGCGCTCCCGGCCGCCGCGCGCTCCCCGCCGCCCCCCGCGGCCGGATAGGCCGCCGCCAGCATGGCCGTGAGGGCCGTTTCCTCGTCGACGCCCTTCGGGGGGCGTCCGCCGGCTTCCTCCCAGCGTTGCAGGAGGGCCTCGGCCCCGGCGTACGCCTCCAGACAGCCGAGCGCGCCGCAGCGGCAGCGGCGCCCCCTGACCCGTACCGTCAGGTGTCCCCATTCCACGGCCCGGCCCAGTTCCACGTCGTCCGAGACCAGGCTGGCGCCGACACCGGAGCCGAAGAGGACCACGACCGCGTTGCGCGCGCCGCGTCCCGCGCCGAACCACATCTCGGCCTGGCCGAGGGTCTTGGCGCCGTTGTCGGTGAAGTACGGGACGGAGTCCGGCAGCCCGCAGGCGGTACGGAGCAGGGACTCCAGCGGGACGGCGGGCCAGCCGATGGTCTGGCCGTGCACGACGGCGCCGTCGGCCGCGGTGCGTTCCACGATGCCGGGTACGCCGATGCCGACGCCCAGCAGTCGCTCGGCAGCGATTCCGGCGCTGGCCAGCACCTCGGCGACGCCGTCGCGGATGTGGCCCACGATGACGTCGACGTCGTACCTCTGGTGCTCCAACGGCCTTTCGGTGCGGGCGAGTTCGGTCAGTGAGAGGTCGAAGAGCTCGACACGGACACGGGTCTCGCCGACGTCCACGCCGATCATGTGGCCGCTGGCGGGCGCGACCCGCAGCAGGGTGCGGGGTCGGCCGCCGTCGGAGTCGACGCTGCCCGCCTCCTCCACCAGCCCGTCGGCGACGAGATCGGCGACGACGTTGCTGATGGAGCCGGAGCTGAGCCCGGTGGCGGGCCCTAGTTCGAACCGGCTCATCGGTCCGTCGAAGTAGAGCCTCCGCAACACGGCCGTGCGATTGCCTCGTCGCAGGTCACGTACCGTACGTCCGTTCCGCCCCGCCATGTGGTTCCTTCCCGCCGTACCCCCGACCTGCAAGATACCGTTGCGCGATCCCTTGACGCGACTTTCTTCCGGGTCTTAACTCACGTCCTAAATTAAGCCGTGAGGGTCGTTCGGGAAGTGAACACACGACGATCCTCCGTTTTCCCTCCGGAAGGGACGTCCGACGTCATGCGCAGAACCCGAGCCGCGGCCGCGAGCGCGGTCACCGTCTCCTTGCTGGCCGCCGTGACCGCGTGCGGCGGTGGCTCGTCGACGGACGGCGGGTCCAACGACTCGCCGAAGACGCTCACCTACTGGGCCTCCAACCAGGGCCCGAGCATCGAGGCCGACAAGAAGACCCTCACTCCCGAGCTGAAGAAGTTCGAGAAGCAGACCGGCATCAAGGTGAAGCTGGAGGTCATCCCCTGGTCGGACCTCCTCAACCGCATCCTCGCCGCGGCGACGTCGGGCCAGGGCCCGGACGTCCTCAACATCGGCAACACCTGGTCCGCCTCCCTCCAGGCGACGGGCGCCCTGCTGCCCTGGGACGCCAAGAACTTCGGGAAGATCGGCGGCAAGGACCGCTTCGTCGAGTCGGCGCTCGGCTCGGCCGGCGAGACCGGCTCCGACCCGGCGGCGGTCCCGCTGTACTCGATGGCGTACGCGCTCTACTACAACAAGAAGATGTTCGAGGACGCGGGGATCTCCGGACCGCCCGCCACCTGGGACGACCTGGTCGCCGACGGGAAGAAGATCTCCAAGGACGACAAGTGGGCGCTGGGCGCCGAGGGCGCGAACCTCTCGGAGAACATCCATCACGTCTTCGTCCTCGCCAAGCAGCACGGCGCCGACTTCTTCGACGCCGACGGCAAGCCCGACTTCACCTCCGACGGGGCCGTGGCGGCGGTCAAGCAGTACGTCGACCTGATGGGCAAGGACAAGGTCGTCGCGCCCGGCAACGCCGAGTACGCGCAGAACCAGTCCCTCCAGGACTTCGCCAAGGACAAGACGGCGATGGTGCTGTGGCAGACGGCGGCTGCCACGCTCAAGGCCCACGGCATGAGCGACGACGAGTGGGGCGTCGCTCCGGTACCGGTCCAGTCCGGCACCCCGGGCGCCGGCAAGGACGTCAACTCGATGGTGGCGGGCATCAACATGGCCGTCTTCAAGAACACCGACAACATCGACGGCGCCCTGAAGTTCGTGAACTTCATGACGAGCGTGGACGAGCAGACGATCCTCAACAAGACCTACGGGTCCATCCCGCCGGTCAAGGCGGCCCAGCAGGACCCCGCGTTCAACACGCCCGCCCTGAAGGTCATCCGGGACACGCTCGCCACGAGCGCCGCCCCGCTGCCGCAGGTCGCGAACGAGTCGCAGTTCGAGACCGCGGTCGGCACGGCGGTCAAGGAGCTCTTCGCGGACGCGGCGGCCGGCCGGCCGGTGACCACGGCCTCGGTCAAGGAGAAGCTCGACGAGGCCCAGCAGCAGATGCCGAAGAAGTGAGCGCTCGATGACCGTGACCGCCGAGCCCGCGGTCGGTAAGGAAGCACCGCCCGGTGCGACGGGGCCCGCCCCGCGCCGCCGCACCGGGCGGGTACGCCGGATCGCCCTGCCGTATCTGCTCCTGCTGCCCGCCCTGCTGCTCGAACTCCTCGTCCATCTGGTGCCGATGGTGATCGGCATCGTCATGAGCTTCAAGGAGCTCACACAGTTCTACATCCGCGACTGGGGCTCCGCGCCCTGGGCGGGCTTCGACAACTACAGCCTGTCCGTGGACTTCGACGCGCCCATCGGCAAGGCGCTGCTCCACTCGTTCTTCGTCACCTGCGCGTTCACCGTGCTCTCCGTCGGCCTGTGCTGGCTGCTCGGCACGACGGCCGCGGTGTACATGCAGGAGAACTTCCGCGGCCGGGGCTTCCTGCGGGCCGTCTTCCTCGTCCCGTACGCGCTTCCGGTGTACGCGGCCGTCATCACCTGGGCCTTCATGTTCCAGCGGGACAACGGCCTGGTGAACCACGTGCTGCACGACCAGCTGGGCCTCACCGACAGCCCGTCCTTCTGGCTGATCGGCGACAACAGCTTCGTCGCGCTGCTCGTCGTGTCGGTGTGGAAGGGCTGGCCGTTCGCCTTCCTGATCGTGATGGCGGGCCTGCAGAACATTCCCAAGGAGCTGTACGAGGCGGCCTCGATCGACGGGGCCGGGATGCTCCAGCAGCTGCGCCGCATCACGCTGCCGTCGCTGCGCCCGGTCAACCAGGTGCTGGTCCTCGTGCTCTTCCTGTGGACGTTCAACGACTTCAACACGCCGTACGTGCTGTTCGGCAAGGCGGCCCCGGAGGCCGCCGATCTGATCTCGATCCACATCTACCAGTCGTCGTTCGTGACGTGGAACTTCGGGACGGGATCCGCGATGTCCGTGCTGCTTCTGCTGTTCCTGCTGGTCGTGACGGGCGTCTACCTCGTCCTGACCTCGCGCGGACGGAGGGCCGCCGATGTCTAGGACGTACCGGACCGCGCGGCGCTCACCGATGGCCGCGCCGCGGTCGTTCGTCTGGTCGCGCCGGATCTTCCTCACGCTGCTCACCGGGTTCGTCCTGCTGCCGGTGTACGTGATGCTGTCCAGCTCGCTGAAGCCGCTCCAGGACGTGTCGGGCGAGTTCCGCTGGCTGCCCAGCGGGCTGACGATCCGCCCGTACATCGACATCTGGTCGACGGTCCCGCTGGCGAAGTACTTCGTCAACTCGCTGATCGTGGCGGGCGCGGCGACGGTCCTCTCGGTGGCGATCGCGATCTTCGCCGCGTACGGGGTGAGCCGCTACCGCTTCCGCGGCAAGCGCCTGTTCACCGTGACCGTGCTGTCGACGCAGATGTTCCCCGGGATCCTGTTCCTGCTCCCGCTGTTCCTGATCTACGTGAACATCGGCAACGCCACGGGCATCGCGCTCTTCGGCTCGCGGCTCGGATTGATCCTCACCTATCTGACGTTCTCGCTGCCGTTCTCGATCTGGATGCTGATCGGGTACTTCGAGTCGGTGCCGCGCGACCTGGACGAGGCGGCGATGGTGGACGGCAACGGGCCGCTCGGCGCGCTCTTCAGGGTCGTCGTGCCCGCCGCCGTGCCCGGGATCGTCGCCGTCGCGGTGTACGCGTTCATGACGGCGTGGGGCGAGGTGCTGTTCGCGTCGGTGATGACCAACGACACCACCCGCACGCTCGCCGTCGGCCTCCAGGGCTACGCCACCCAGAACGACGTGTACTGGAACCAGGTCATGGCCGCCTCACTCGTGGTGAGCGTGCCGGTGGTCGCCGGGTTCCTGCTGCTGCAGCGCTATCTGGTCGCCGGACTCACCGCCGGGGCCGTCAAGTGACCACCGACCCGCCCGCCACTCGGCTCCCCCCGTTCCGAGCGCCTTCCGAGAGGACTTCTGTGACCATCGATCTCGCCGCACTCCCCCAGGACTTCGTGTGGGGCACGGCCACCTCGGCGTACCAGATCGAAGGTGCCGTGGCCGAGGACGGCCGTTCGCCCTCCATCTGGGACACCTTCTCGCACACACCGGGGAAGGTGGACGGCGACGACCACGGGGATGTCGCCTGCGACCACTACCACCGGTGGCGCGAGGACATCGCCCTGATGAAGGAGCTGGGCACCAACGCGTACCGGCTGTCGATCGCCTGGCCGCGGGTGGTGCCGGGCGGTGACGGACCGGCGAACGCGAAGGGGCTCGACTTCTACGACGCGCTGATCGACGGTCTGCTGGAGGCCGGCATCACGCCGTCGGTCACCCTGTACCACTGGGACCTTCCGCAGGTGCTCCAGGACCGGGGCGGCTGGACCGAGCGCGACACGGCGCACCATCTGGCGTCGTACGCGTCGGTGGTGGCCGAGCGCCTCGGCGACCGCGTCCAGCACTGGACGACTCTCAACGAGCCGCTGTGCTCGGCGTGGATCGGCCATCTGGAGGGCCGGATGGCCCCGGGCCTGACGGACCTCACCGCGGCGGTCCGGGCCTCCTACCACCTGCTCCTCGGCCACGGCCTCGCCACCCAGGCGATCCGCGCCGCGGCCCCCGGCGCCCAGGTCGGCATCGTCAACAACCTGTCCTACGTCGAGGCCGCCACCGAGCGCCCCGAGGACGTGGCGGCGGCCCGGCGCATGGACGGGCACACCAACCGCTGGTGGCTCGACCCGGTCCACGGCCGCGGCTTCCCGGCGGACATGCGCGAGGTGTACGGAGTCGAACTCCCGGAACGAGAGGGGGACTTGGCGACGATGGCCCAGCCGCTGGACTGGCTGGGGCTCAACTACTACTTCCCGTCCGTCATCGCGGACGACCCGACGGGCCCGGTCCCGTACGCCGCCGCCGTACGCCGTCACGACGTGCCGCGCACGGCCATGGACTGGGAGATCGACGCGGCCGGCATCGAAAGCCTGCTGCTGCGCCTCACGGACGAGTACGGCGCCCGGAAGCTGTACGTCACCGAGAACGGCTCCGCCTACCCGGACGTCGTACGCCCGGACGGCACGGTCGACGATCCCGAGCGCACCCTGTACCTCGAACAGCACCTGGCGGCCTGCGCCTCCGCGGCCCGCAAGGGGGCCCCGCTGGCGGGTTACTTCGCCTGGTCGCTGCTGGACAACTTCGAGTGGGCGTACGGCTACGACAAGCGGTTCGGGCTGGTCCACGTGGACTACCGGACGCAGCGGCGCACGGTGAAGGGGAGCGGGCGCCGGTACGCCGAGATCGTCCGCGAGCACGGGGGCGGGCAGCGCAAGGCCGCCTGACGCCCAGGTCCAGGCCTACCGGGTCAACTCGTCGACGGCCGTGCCGAGTTCCGGGGCCACCGTGTCCCGGAGCCAGGTGCCGTGCTCGTCCCCCATGCCTCGGGGGACCGTCTCGGTGAGCATGATCAGGTAGAGGTAGGAGCGGTAGAGGGCGAGACGGCGGCGGGCCGAGTCGGTGAACTCGGCCTGTACGTCTTCCTCCTGACGGACCGTCCGATAGCCCGCCAGAAAATCCCTGTCCTTCTCGATGTCGTCGAGCAGGGCCAGGGACACGAAGTCCGCCAGCGGGTCGCCCCAGAACATGCGCTCGCCGTCGATCAGCCCGCCGATCCGGGGCTCGCCGCTACCGGCTGGGCGTTCGACCAGGATGTTCCCCCGCCACAGGTCGAAGTGGACCAGCCGTGGCACGGTTACGTCGTCAAGGGCGCCGTACGCGGACGCGGCCGTCCGGGCCACCTCGTCCAGCGGGCGGGGCAGCCAGGCCCCGTACCGGCGGGCGTCGTCCAGGACGGCCGCGTACATGGCGGTGAAGGCGGTGCGCCAGTCGGCGGACAGCGGTCCGAGCGCACCGGACGGATACCCGAACCCGGGACCGGTCACCGCATGCAGCCGGGCCACCAGCTTTCCCAACTCCGCACGCAGAGAGGCCTGTTCGTCTGCCGTGAAACGGTCGTCCCACAGGTCGCCCGGGCAGGCGGTCATCAGCAGATGGCGGCCCGTGGGAGCGGACATGTCGAAGGAGACGCCCACCACGCGCGGCGCGGGCACGCCGACGGTGGCCGCCGCACGGTAGAACTCCGCCTCGGAGACGAGGAGTCCACGCTCGTGGCTCAGGCCGGGGACGTCCGGCGGGGGCGGGGTCTTCAGCACGTACCGGCTGCCGTCGGTGAGCAGCAGCTCCTCGACGGTGTTGTACGTGCCACCACTGAGCACCCGACACCGTTCGAGACGGCTCGCCGAAACCCCGACGGCCTCCAGAACGAGCCCAGCCTGCTCCCCCGACATACCGCTTCCCCTCTCCCCAGGCCAGCTTGTCAGGGGCGCGGGGAACGGCGCGGTCTTTCAGCTTTCTGGGGCGCGGGGAACGGCGCAGTCTTTTTGGGGGCGCGGGGAACGGCGCGACCCCCCAACAGCCGCACCGCATAAGCTCCCCGCATGGAACAGAGCGAGATCATCCTCCGAGCGATCGGCGTCCTGACCGAGACCCAGGAAATGGTGCGCAGGCTCAACGAGGACACCGAGGTCGACATCGACGCCGGCGAGGCCCAGCTCGGCAGGCTCGTGACGGAGGTCTTCCCCTCCGTGGAGGTCCCCGGCGACGCCACCCCCGCCGAGGCCGGCCAGGCGGTCGTCGACGCCCTGATGCCCGCCGCCATCTCCCTGGTCGGCGCCTTCGCCTTCCTGTTCTCGGAACTCGCCGACGTCCACGACACACAGCGCACCGAGATCAAGAGCACCGATCTGCTGCGCGCCCTCGCCCTGCGCCTGTCCAACACGGACCCGGACGCCGGCTCCGACCCGGACCTGGACGACGACGTCTAGGCCCTGTCCCGAGGCACCCCACAAAAACACATTGGCCCTCCCCGGATCGGCTACGTATCATAGGTCATAACCTAGTGATCCTAGGTTCAGCCTTCGCGCCCCACCAGGCCGCACCGCCCCGATCCGCCAGGAGACCCCCCATGAAGCCGCTTACGGAGCAGGACATCCGCAGTTCGTTCGTCAACTGCTCCAAAGGAGAGGCCAAGCGCCTGTTCGTACCGCACGATCTGGCGGACCGGCCGTGGGACCAGCTGGACTTCCTGGGCTGGCGCGACCCCGGGGCACTCGACCGCAGCTATCTGGTGACCGAGCGGTCGGGCGGCCCCGTCGGCGTGACCCTGCGCTTCCCCTCCCAGCAGCGCGGCTTCACGCACCGCAGCATGTGTTCGCTCTGCCTGACCACCCACCCGGGAAACGGCGTCTCGCTGATGACGGCGCGCAAGGTCGGCCCGGCCGGCCGCGAGGGCAACTCCGTCGGCGTCTACATCTGCGCCGACCTCGCCTGCTCCCTCTACGTACGCGGCAAGAAGCTGCCGGGACCCGGGGCGCGCTTCGAGGAGAGCCTCACCGTGGAGGAGCAGGTCGCTCGTATGAACGGCCAGGTGGCGGCCTTCCTGGACCGCCTCCACTCCTGATCCCCGCCGGATCCACCCCGGCGCACTGCTGACCGACCGGACGGTAGGCGGCCTCGGCGGAGCAACCCCCTCCGTTCGCGTTCGACGCGGCCGTCGAACGGGAAGTGGCCAAGGATGCGAGATGTACGTGAAGTGTGGGCCGCCGGCAGCGCCCAGGTGACGAAGTGGCGGCAGCAGCCCGTGATCGTCCAGACGGTCCGGGCGGCGGCGGCCGCGACCGTGGCCTACGTGGTCGCTCTGCGCTTCAGCCCCGAGGCCGCGCCGCTCACCGCTCCCCTGACCGCCCTCCTCGTCGTCCAGGTCACGCTCTACGCCACTCTCACCACCGGCATCCGCCGGGTGAACGCCGTGGTGGCCGGCGTCCTCGTCGCCATCGGTTTCAGCGCCCTGGTGGGGCTGACCTGGTGGAGCCTCGGCCTGCTCATCCTGGCCGCGCTGGCCGTCGGGCACCTGGTGCGGGTCAGCGAGTTCGTCCCCGAGGTGGCGATCAGCGCCATGCTCGTCCTCGGCGTCACCCGGATCGGCGACACGGCCTGGGCCCGGATCCTGGAGACGGTGATCGGTGCCGCGGTCGGCCTCGGCTGCAATCTGCTGTTCGCTCCCCCGGTGTGGGTCGGCGCCGCCGGTGAGTCCATCGAGGATCTGGCCCGCCGGATGCGACGGCTGATGCTGCGCGTCGGCGAGGAGGCGGCCGGCCGGCCGCAGGTGGCCGTCGCGGCCGAGAGCCTGCACGAGGCACGGCAGCTCGACCACGACATCGTCGACGTGGACGCGGCCCTCAAACAGGCCGAGGACAGCCTGCGGCTCAATCCGCGCGTCCGGGAGGGCCTGTTGCACCGGGTCGTCCTGCGCACCGGCCTCGACACGCTGGAGATCTGCACGGTGGTGCTGCGGGTGCTCACCCGTACCCTCACCGACCTCGCCAAGGAACGCACGCCCGAGCCGTCTTTCGAGGCGCACATCGGGGCGGTCTTCGAGCAACTGCTGTCCGAGGTCGGTGACGCCGTGGTCAGCTTCGCCGTGCTGGTCACCACCGACGTCAGCCGCAGCGCCGAGTCGGCGGAGGCCCGGCTCGCCCACGAACTCACCGCCGCGACGGCCACCCGCGACAAACTGGCCCAGCTCCTCCTGGAGGAGGTGCAGCGGGACGCGCACCAGTGGCAGCTGTACGGCGCCGTGGTCACCGAGGTCACCCGCATCCTCGACGAACTCGACATGGAACACCGCTCCCGCCGCCTGCTGGAGGAACTGGACCGCTGCACGCACGAACAGCGCGAGCGCATGCCCCGGCTGGACCGCCTCAACCGCCGCCTGCGCGGACTGCGCCGCTCACGACGGAACCGCAGGGCCCCCGCGGGTCGTACTACGTGACGTGGCGACGCCGCCGCGACAGGGTGATCCGCCCACGCGGCGGCACATGACGACACGTGACGACGAATGACGACAGAAGGAGCGCGGATGGCCGACGGCACCGTCCGGATCGACGGGAACTCACTGCTGCTGGCGGGCGGTGTGCGGGTCCGGTTCATCCGCACCCTGCGCCTGCCCGAGTCGGGCACGCACGCGCTGCCCCCCGGGCTCGGCGAGTTCCCGCTGCGCCGCGTGGAGGACTACCCGGACACGGTCCCCGCCGAGTGGCTGGCCCGCGGCGGAGTGATGCTGCCGGTCTACCTGCGCGAGGCGATGTGGCTGAGCTTCGGCGGTACGACGGAACCGGCGGCCCTCCAGGTGGGCGCGGGCAAGGTGTGTGCGGTGTCCGGCAAGCCGTGGAGCCCCCGGCCGGCCCGGGATCCGCAGAACTACGTCGTACTGCCCCGCCAGCCGTGGCTCGACGGCATCAACTCCGGGAAAGGCACGGTCCGTCAGTTCGTGGCGGTGCCGCTCGGGCTGGGCGCCACGGTCGAGGGCCAGGTGACCGGCGAGGAGGTCTGGGGCGGCGTACAGCTCCAGTCGTTCCCGCTGACCGGGTCCGCGCTGCACGCGTGGCGTGAGGAGCAGCGCAGGCTGGCGGAGGAGACGGCACGCAGGCAGGCCCAGCGGGCGCCGGGCGGCTACGGCGGCCCGGCTCCGATGGCCGCGCCCGCCGCGATGGCCGCACCCGGGGGCATGCCGCCGCAGCCGGGCGGTCCGGTGCCAGCGGCTCCGCCCCGCGCCTCGGGGGCGATGGGGCTCGGCGTGGGCGGTTCGATGCGCCAGGAGGTGTACCAGGACGACCGCCCGCTGTCGGACTGGTCGACCACCGCGTCCGGGCGGGTCTTCGTCCATCTGGTGACGCCGCCGGAGTGGCGGCGCATCACGGGTGAGGCTCCGCCGCCGTCGCCCGTCGACCGCGCGGCCTACACCCGGGCCGGGTTGCCCTGGTTCGACTACTACGACCAGGACGCCACGGATCTCGATCCCACGGACGAACTCGGCGCGGTCAAGCCGGTCGGTGACTGGCTCGGCGACGACCACACTCCGTGGCAGCCGCCGTCGCCGGGTCAGACCAAGCCGCTGGGCGACGCGCCGGGCAAGCCGGTCGGCGACGGGGACTGGTGATCCCGGCCCCGCGACCGGTGAGTCCGGCCCCGGTCGGCCGTGGGCGCCTGTCCGTCACCCCTCGCTCTCCGTGCGCTGCCGCTGCAGCGCACGGGGGCAGTTCGCGCCGCTCGCCTGCGTGAGCAGGACGTGCATGCGCTCGGTGAGCTGCCCGACGTCGTCCGCGGGACGGTGGAAGGGCAGTCGTACGTCGCCGTGGCCGCGGACGCGCTCGACGCGCAGCGTCAGCCCGTGCCGGTCGACGGCGAGCGGCTGCACCCGGACGGCACCGTGCAGACAGTCCGGTTCGACGAGCCGGGTCAGCCGCTCGACGGCGTCCGGGTGCGAGTCGGCGAGGTGGGTGAGCAGCTGCGCCTCCGCGAGGGCCAGCGGGTCGGGCTCGGCGGCGGCGTACTCGTCGAGGTCGACGACGACCGCCCCGCCGGGCTCGCGCAGCACGGCGCGGGTCGGACGGAACGTCAGGTGGTCGTCCTCGGGCGCGAACCAGCCCGCCATCCACAGGCGCGAGCGGATCCGGCTGCGTACCGGGACGGGCGCCACGTCGGCGAACTCCAGCACGGCGGACGGCTCTCCGCGGGGCGCGCAGATCGCGGCCGTGGTGAGCACGCTGTCGTCGGGCAGGTGCAGCAGTACCCGGCCGTCCCGCGCGACGGTGTGTACGCCGATGAACTCCTCCCGGCCGCCTTCCGCGGTCACCGCGCAGGACCATGCCGCGGCGAGCACCGAGCGGGCACGTTGTGCCGTGGCCGGTGCGGCCGTCCAGCTGTGACGGTCACCCATCCCAAACCCTCCCTTAGGTAAGCCTTGCCTAACCTATCGAAGATCGGGGTGTACGCCAACCACGCGGCGCCGTTCCCGGCACCTCGATGACGGCGGGTTCAGGGTCGGACGGCTCCGAGCAGGGCCCGCGCGCAGACGTCGCGCACCTGCTCCCGGGAGAGATCCGGCTCCTTGAGCCACTCCAGGCAGGCGGCGGCCATGAAGGCCAGCCAGCCCCGCACGGCGATCCGCAGGACCGGCAGGTCCTCCTCGGTCCAGGCGGTCTCCGGGTCGGCCGCCAACGCCTCCAGGATCTGACGCTGCTGGGCTGCCAGGGTCTCCCGGTACACCTTCCGGACGGCCTGGTCCCCCGCCGCCTCCGCGCGGTGGAAGGCGCGGAAGCCGTGCGCGTGCTTCTGGACGTACTCCAGGAAGGTGTCGAGCCCGGCGTCGATCTGCGTACGCAGGGGCACCCCGGGCACGGCGGCGGTGACCCGCAGCATGCGCCTGCTCTCCCGCTCCACGACGGCCGCGAAGAAGTCCCGCTTGGTCGGGAAGTAGTGGTAGAGCAACCCCCGTGACACCCCGGCGAGTTCGGCGACCTGCTCGATCCAGACGTCGTCGTACGGACTCTCCGAGAACAGGCGTGCCCCGACCGTGAGCAGTTCCTCCCGGCGCTCCTCGGTGCTGAGCCGACGACGCGTGCGCTCCCCCTCCTTGGCGGCCATGCCCGCACTTTACTCGGCCGGCCGACCTGCCCGAGGTACGCCCGTCGACTTACTTGACGTCGGTTCAACAGCGGGACCAGACTGGCCGACACTATTGAATCCGCGTACAACAGGCGCAACCGGCGGTCGGTACGAAGGAGAGGGCGCGATGGCGGGCACCAGGGAAACGGCTCTGCCGAAGGGGTTCCGCAGCGCGGAGCTGGGCTGGCCCGAGCTGCACCGCATCCCGCACCCGCCCTACCGGGTGCCGCTGATCGGCGACGCCGTCGGGACCAACCTCCGTACGCCGTTGCAGGATTCGCTGCGCGTCGGATGGGAGCTCGGACCGATCTTCCGGCGCAAGGGGTTCGGCAAGGAGATCGTCTTCGTCTGGGGCGCGGGGCTCACGGGCGAGCTGGCGGACGAGTCACGGTTCGCCAAGCACGTCGGCCTGGGGGTCGCCAACCTCCGCCCCGTCGCCGGGGACGGCCTGTTCACGGCGTACAACCACGAGCCCAACTGGCAGCTGGCGCACGACGTGCTGGCGCCCGGCTTCAGCCGCGAGGCCATGGAGGGCTACCACGCGATGATGCTCAGGGTGGCCGCCCGGCTCACCGACCGCTGGGACACCGAACAGGCCGCGGGACGGGCCGTCGACGTGCCCGGCGACATGACGAAGCTGACGCTGGAGACGATCGCCCGCACCGGCTTCGGCCATGACTTCGGCTCCTTCGAGCGCACCCGGCCGCACCCCTTCGTCACGGCCATGGTCGGCGCGCTGTCGTACGCGCAGCGCCTCAATGTCGTCCCCGCCCCGGTGGCGCCGGTGCTGATGCGCACGGCCACCCGCCGCAACCGCACCGACGTGGCGTACCTCAACCGCACGGTCGACGCCGTCGTGGAGAGGCGGCTGCACGGTCCGGCCGGCGACGGCGACCTCCTCGACCGGATGCTGGGGACCGCCCACCATGAGACCGGCGAGCGGCTCACCCCCGAGAACGTCCGCCGCCAGGTCATCACCTTCCTGATCGCCGGCCACGAGACGACCTCGGGCGCGCTCTCCTTCGCCCTGCACCACCTGGCCCAGCACCCGGACATCGCCGCCCGTGCCCGCGCCGAGGTGGACCGCGTCTGGGGAGACACCCCGGAACCGGCCTACGACCAGGTCGCCAGGCTCCGGTACGTGCGGCGCGTACTCGACGAGTCGCTGCGGCTGTGGCCGACGGCGCCCGCGTTCGCGCGCGAGGCCCGTGCGGACACGGTCCTGGGCGGTGTCCATCCGATGCGCCGGGGCGCGTGGGCGCTGGTCCTGATGCCGCTGCTGCACCGCGACCCCGACGCGTGGGGCCCGGACGCGGAGCGGTTCGACCCCGACCGCTTCGCCCCGGCCGCCGTACGGGCCCGGCCCGCCCACACCTTCAAGCCGTTCGGCACCGGCGCGCGGGCGTGCATCGGGCGGCAGTTCGCGCTGCACGAGGCGACTCTCGTCCTGGGTCTGCTCCTGCGCCGGTACGAGCTGCTGCCGGACCCCGCCTACCGGCTGCGGGTGGCGGAGCGGCTCACGCTGATGCCGGAGGGGCTGACGCTGCGGCTCGACCGCCGCTCCCCCGCCGCATCGGCCGCCGGGCCGGAGATTCCCGGGGCCCGGGAAGTCCCGTCGGCGTCACGGTGTCCAGTGACCGGGGCGGGTGAATGACGCCGGAAGCCGGGTGCCCGCGCCGCCCTTGGCTGCGTTGAGCTGCGGCTGGGTGAGGAAGAGGGCGTCGGTCAGGTCGGCGTCCGTGAGGTCCGCGTCGCGCAGGTCGGCGCCGATCAGATCCGCCGAACGCAGATCGGCGCCCGTGAGGTCGGCGGCAATCAGGTACGCGCCGCGGAGGTTGGCGCCCCGCAGATCGGCGCCCCTGAGCCGGGCCCCCATCAGGTCGGCGCCCCGGCGCTCCTTCTTCCTGCCCCGGCCGAGACCGGCGCGGGCCAGCTCGCTGGTGCGCAGCAGCAGGGCGTTGACGTCCTGGCGGACCTCCGTCACGTCCAGCCCGGCCAGTTCCTTCCGCTCCAGGCGGGTGAGCGCCTCGGTGCGGTCGAGCGCGCGGCGCAGTTCGGGGTGGACCGGGCGGGCGGCGGGCAGCTCCAGCGCCTGGGTGAGATACCAGAGCAGTTCCTGCAGTTGCCGCATCGCGTGGAACACGTCGAACATCAGCCGGGAGTGCTCGCGGTCCCCCGAGCGCCAGTCCTCGCCGCCGAAGGTGAGCTGCGAGACCTTCTGGCCCGCGCCGAAGCAGTCGTAGACCGTGCAGCCGTTGAAGCCCCGCTGCCGCAACTGGGTGTGGATGCCGCAGCCGAAGTCCGCCTGCAGATTCCGGCAGGGACTTCCGGCGGCCTTGTCGATCGCGAAGTCCGCCGAGGCGGCGAAGGGCAGCGCGACACAGCACAGCCCGAAGCACTGGGCGCAGTCGGCTGTCAGGTCGGTGCGGGCGGGGGCCGCGCCGCCGGGTTCGTCTCGCATGTCCCCCAGCGTACGCAGCGCACGCCGGTGATGATCACCGCACGGCCTCAGGAGACGGCACTGGCTCTCAGGACATGTCGCGGAGCATCCCCAGGTTGCTCACCAGCAGGCCACCGTCGACCGGCAGCGTCACGCCGGTGATCCAGGACGCGTCCGCCGAGGCCAGGAAGGCGACGGCGGACGCGATGTCGGCGGGCTCGCCGACACGCCCCAACGGGTAGTGGCCTGCGGCACGTTCGAGGACCTCCGCCCGGCCGTCCCAGGCGTGGGTGCGGATGGTGCCGGGCTCGACGAGATTCACCCGGACACCCCGCGGTGCCGATTCGACGGCGACGGTACGGGTCAGCGAGGCCAGTGCGGCCTTCGCCGCGCTGTAGGCGTGCGAGCCGAAGTGCCGCTCGGCGTTGACCGAACCGATGCTGACGATCGCCCCCCGTCCGCCCGCGGCCACCAGATGCGGCAGGGCCGCGCGGATACAGCGGTACGCGCCGTGCAGGGTGATCTCGAAGTCCTCGTACCAGGGGCCGTCCTCCTGCTCCTCGAAGGAGCCGGGGTCGGGGTGGCACGCGTAGGCGTTGTTGACCAGCACGTCCAGGCGGCCGAAGGAGTCCACCGCCGTGCCGACCGCCCCGTCGACGGCGGCGGGATCGGCCACGTCGCACGCGTACGACACGGCCGTACCGCCGCTGTCACGGATCGCGGCGGCGACCCGCTCGGCGCGTGCCTTGTCGCGGTCCGTGACCAGTACGGACGCGCCCTCCTCGGCGAAGCGGTGTGCCGTCGCCTCGCCGATGCCCTGGCCCGCGCCGGTGACCAGGACCGCGTGATCGTCGAATCTCGTCATGGGATCAGACTAGGGACGGGATGTGGGCCGCGGGCCGTACGGGGCCGCGCGCACGGTTCCCCGCGCCGCTCGCGGGACCTTCAGGCCTCGTCCCTCGCCAGGGACAGGAGGCGGTCCAGGACCCGTGGGCCGCCCGCCCGTACGCCGTCGTGCTCGAACTCGTTCGTGACGTACGTGCGCAGGCCGCGGATCGTGCGGGCCGTCTTCAGGGCGTGGTCCGTGTCGACGTACATGTCGTCGTGGTAGACGGCCGCGGCGACGGGGACCTCGTTGGCGGCGAGGCGGGCGGGGTCGTACAGGACGGGCCAGTCGGTGCGCTCGGCCAGCAGGTCCGCGGTCTCGCGCAGCGGGCGCAGGGCGGGATCGCAGTCGAAGGTCCAGGGGTGGACGGACTCGCCGGTGAACAGGACGGGGCCGTCGCCCGCGAGGCTCTTGGCGGCGTCGAACTGGGGGAAGTCGGCGCGCACCCGCTCGGCGGACCAGGCGGTGGGGCGCTCGCCCTGGCCGTAGCAGGCCTCGTGGACCAGCGCGTACAGGGGATGTCCGGCGTAGGAGAGGAGGGGCCTGACCTCTTCCTGGAAGGCGTCGGAGAGGGCCGTGCCCTGGGCGGTGCGGACGAAGGCGTTCTCCAGGAGGTAGTGCAGCCGGTGGCTGCCCTCGCCGCCGCCGAGGAGGATGCCGAGCGACTGGAAGGCCTCGACGGTGAGCCGGTAACCGCCGTCCAGAACGGGCTCGTTGAGCAGGACGTACTCGGCGATCCGCCGGGCCCGCTCGATGTCCTGGGGGTAACGCGCGTAGTGTGCGGCGACCTTGCGCTCGATACGGGGGTACGCGGCCCGGTAGACGTCGTCGGCGTGGCCGTCGAGGGTCGGGAGTCCGCCGGTGATCAGGGCCGTGCTGAGGCCCTCCGGCGCGGTGGAGAGGTAGTGGGTCGCGCAGAAGCCGCCGAAGCTCTGGCCGAGGACGGCCCAGGGGGCGCCGCCGGTGACGGCCGGGCGGATCGCCTCGCAGTCGCGAACGATGGAGTCGGCGCGGAACAGCGCGAGATAGTCGGCCTGTTCCCGGGGGCCGCCGCGCAGCGGGAGCGTCTGCCGGTTGGCGGGCGTGGAGCTGCCGGTGCCGCGCTGGTCGAGCAGCAGGACGCGGTAGTCCTCAAGCGCGCGGCCCAGCCAGGCCTGTCTGCCGATGAAGCGGTTGGCGCCGAAACCGGGCCCTCCCTGGAGATACACCAGCCAGGGCAGGTCCTGGTCCGTCCGGTCGCTCGCGACCACTTCACGGGCGTACAGCTCGATCGTCTCCCCGGTGGGGGCGTCGTGATCGAGGGGCACGGTGAAGCGGCGGTCGCTGAGGACGACACCGGGCTGACGGTAAGTGGCGCTCAAAAGGGGCTCCCGAGACGGACGGATTCCTGACCGCGAACCAGTTGAGCACAAGTTCTCCGGCGAGCCGAGACCGGGGGATCAAGAAATGCGTACTGACCAACCGCTCAGCAGCGTCGCCCGGGCCGGGACGCCCCCTCAGCGCGGTGGGAGGCTGGAGCGCCGCACCACCAGTTCCGGCTGGAGGACCACGCGCCGGTGCTGGTGCGCGCCGGGAGCCGCTTCGGCCTCGGTCTCCTCCAGGAGGAGTTCCGCAGCGAGCGCGCCCATGGTCACGGCGGGCTGGCGCACCGAGGTCAGCGGGACGGCCGCGGCGGCGGCGAACTCGATGTCGTCGTAGCCGACGATCGCGAGGTCGTCCGGGACGCTCACGCCGGCCGCGAACATCGCCTGCAGCACACCGAGGGCGAGCAGGTCGTTGGCGCAGAAGACGGCGGTCGGACGGTCGGCGAGGCCCAGCAGCCTGGCTCCCGCGTCGCGGCCGGCGGCCACGTCCAAGCGCTCGGTGGGCAGCTCGCGCAGGCACTCGGGGCCGAGTCCGGCCTCGGCGAGGGCGTTCAGGGCGCCCGTGCGGCGGTCGGTGACCTGGGTGAGTCCGGGCGGCCCGCTCACATACGCGATGGAGCGGTGGCCCGCGTCGATCAGGTGCCGTACGGCGAGTGCGCCGCCCGCGACGTCGTCGACGGAGACCGAGCACTCGGTGGTGCCCTCGGCCACGCGGTCGACGAGGACGAAGGGGATGCCGTGCCGGCGGAAGGCCTCTATGTTGCGGCCGGTCGCGTCGGCGGGGGTCAACAGGACGCCCCGGACGCGCTGTTCGGCGAAGAGCGACAGATAGTCGGCCTCCTCGCCGGCGCTCTGCGCGCTGTTGCAGACCATCACGCCGAGGCCGGTCTCGCGGGCCGCCCGCTCGGCGCCGCGCGCCACGTCCACGAAGAAGGGGTTGCCCATGTCCAGGACGAGCAGGCCCATGATCCGGCTGCGTCCGGCGCGCAGCTGCCTGGCCGACTCGCTGCGGACGTAGCCGAGCCGGTCGATGGCGGAGAGCACGCGGGCACGGGTCTCGGAGGCGACCGTGTCAGGGCGGTTGATGACGTTCGAGACCGTGCCGACGGAGACTCCGGCGACTCGGGCGACGTCCTTGATACCCACCGACTGGGCCATCAGGCGGTTACCTCCGGGGGAACGGGGAGTGGTGGGCACGCAGTCACATTACCCGCGTCCCCACCCGGAACGGACTCCCTCACGCGGGCAGTCCGAAGTCGACGACGCGCAGCGCCGAAGGCGTCGTGCCACTGGACCTGACCTGGTGAAGGACGGACAGTACGCCGTCCTGGGCGATCCGCGTCTCGTCGACGAGGACCTCACCGAAGGCGTCGAGTCCGGCGCCGTCGAACAGGGTCGTCCAGTCGGTGTGTCCGGAGGCGGCGGACGCGGCGGCGATACGGCCGAAGGGCAGGATCGCGTACGCGTTGTCGTACCTGTCGAGGACCAGCCGGGTGCGCTGGCTGGAGTTCAGGGCGAGGGGTATCTCGGTCTTGCGCCAGGTGCCGGTGGCGGTCCTGCGGACGTGGAAGGCGCGGCCGTTGGCCGTCCGGTCGGCGACATAGTTCGTGGTGCACTGACCGAAGCGGCCGGGGACGTAACTGATGATCGCGTGCGGGCGGCCAGCGGAGTCGGTGGCCTGGCTCTCCTGGTTCATCAGGGAGTGGTCCGGATCGAGGGCGTCGATCACCAGGCCGCCGTCGGTGACGGCGACCGTGTTCGAGGTGCCGGTGGTGCCGACCACCGTGCCGGCGTCGTTGCGCCAGGTACGGCCGCGGTCGTCCGAGTAGACGTATCCCGTGTCGTGGTTGGTGAGGCCGCCGCCGGCGCACATCACCGCGTTGTTCTGCTCGCGCCAGGTGAAGAAGGAGTGCAGCCGCCCGTCGCGGTCGTAGTCGATGCCGTGCAGGTACATGTTGCGGGCGGTGCTGCTGCCGTGCTCGCTGCTGTACGTGCCGGTGGAGGCGCTCCACTCGCCGAGGACCGTCCAGGACGTGCCGTTGTACTCGGCGAGGGCGTTGCGGCCGTTACCGGACACCCCCACGCGGTAGCTGAGCTGGAGCTTCCCCTCGGGCGTGGAGACGAACTGCGGATAGGTGAACTGCGAGGTGAGCGCGAGTCCGTCGAGCGTGGACTGCGGCGCGCCGAAGCGGCTCGCGGTCCAGGTCAGGCCGGCGGGGTTGTCCATGAGCCCGGCCACGGACTTCACGTAGGTGAAGCCGTCGCTGTGGGAGTCCATGTGGAGGTGGAGGCGGCCGTCGGTCCTGGACACACCCATGGAGATGACGTTGTGGGAGTCGTCGTAGCGCAGGGTGTGTCCGACCTTGACGGTCGACCAGGTGCTCGCGCCGAGCACGCGGCGGCCGATGACGGCGTTGCGGTCGGCGGTGTACCAGGCGGCGTACTGGTAGCCCCTGTGGGTGAGCAGGGCGTTCTTCTGGAACGAGTTGTTGTTGACCAGGCCGTCGTAGGAGACGAAGAAGATGGCCTGGCTGTCGAGCGTGCTGGTCCCGGCCCGGGTGAGCGAGGGGCCGGGGGCCGCCGCCCTGGCCGTTCCGGCGAGGGCGGGGGCCGCCGCGGTACCGAGCAGGGCGGTCGCGAGCAGGGTGCGTCTCTTCATGTCCGGGGCTCCGTGGCGTGTGGGGACGGGGAGGGGAACGAGCGGGGGAAGAGCACGGTTGACGGGGTCGGCGGGTCGGTGGGGCGGTGGGTCGTCAGGCGAGGTGGAAGACCTCGGTGAGCGGCTTCATGGCTTCGTCAGGGCGGGCGCCGTCCAGGGCTTCGAAGAACGGCGCCATCTCGGCCTGCCAGCGGGCGTTGACCCCGGTGGCCTCCATGCCCGCCCGCGCCGCCGCGAAGTCCTCGGTCTCCAGGTAGCCGACCAGCAGGCCGTCCTCGCGCAGGAAGAGCGAGTAGTTGTGCCAGCCGGTGGCCGAGAGCGCCTCCCGCATCTCGGGCCACACGGTGGTGTGTCTCTCGCGGTACTCGTCGAGCCGGTCCGCGCGGACCTTGAGCAGGAAACAGACACGCTGCATGACGTACCACTCCAGGTCGTGGGGGGAGAGTGCCGTGGCCGGGCCGCCCGTGACGCGGAGGGCGGCCCTGCTGTCGGCGCCGGTATCGGCCGGGATCAGAAGTCGAACTCGTCGATGTTCTTGGCGTTGAACACGGTCGGCTTGCCGAGGTTGATCACGCCGTCCTTGCCGATGGTGAACTCACCCATGTCGCCGGCCTTGAAGGTCTCGCCCTCCTTGCCGGTGATCTGGCCGGAGACCAGCGCGACGGAGGTACGGGCGGCCAGCTCGCCGAGCTTCGCCGGGTCCCACAGCTCGAACGCCTCGACGGTGCCGTTCTTGACGTACTTGCGCATGTCGTTCGGGGTGCCGAGGCCGGTCAGCTTGACCTTGCCCTTGTACTTGGAGCCCGACAGGTACTGGGCGGCGGCCTTGATGCCGACCGTGGTCGGGGAGATGATCCCCTTCAGCTTCGGGTACTCCTGGAGCAGGCCCTGGGTCTGCTGGAAGGACTGCTGGGCGTCGTCGTTGCCGTAGGCGGTCTTGACGAGCTTGATGTCCTTGTACTTCGGGTCCTTCAGCTCGTCCTTCATGAAGTCGATCCAGGTGTTCTGGTTCGTCGCGGTCTGCGCGGCGGACAGGATCGCGATCTCGCCCTTGTAGCCGATCTGCTCGGCGAGCAGCTGCACCTCGGTGCGGCCCAGGTCCTCGGCGCTGGCCTGCGAGACGAAGGCGTTGCGGCAGTCGGTCTTGGTGTCCGAGTCGTAGGTGACGACCTTGATGTCGTTCTTCATGGCCTGCTTGAGCGAGGTGCAGAGCGCGCCCGGGTCCTGCGCGGAGACGGCGATGGCGTCGACCTGCTGCTGGGTGAGCGTGTTGACGTAGGAGACCTGTCCCGCGGTGTCGGTGCCGCTGTTGGTGCCGACCTCCTTGTACTTCGAGCCCAGCTCGGTGAGGGCCTTCTCACCGCCCTTGTCGGAGGAGGTGAAGTACGGGTTGTTGACCTGCTTGGGCAGGAAGCCGACGGTCAGGCCCTTCTTGGTGGCCGCGTTCGGGTCGGCCTTGCCGGCCGCCGCGTTCGAGCCGCCCTCGTCCTTGACGTCGTCCTTGGAGGTCCCGCCACCGCAGGCGGTGAGGGCCAGGGCGAGGGAGGTGGTGGCCGCGAGAACCGCACAGGCCCGGCGGAGGGATGACTTGCGCATGAGGGGTCCTTTACAAAAGTGGTGAATACGATCGAGGGCGCCCCGAAGGGGGACGGGACTAACCTGTGGAACTCCGGGCCCGGCGCCCCGCCCGCGCGACGGAGACCTGCCGGGCGACCCGCGGCCCGAGCACGGACAGCACGAGCAGCACACCCGTGACGACGATCTGCGACTGCGCGGAGACGTCCTGAAGGCTCATCACGTTCTGCAGGGCGCCCAGCAGGAAGACACCGGCGATCGCGCCACCGAGCGTGCCCTTGCCGCCGTCGAAGTCGATCCCGCCGAGGAGCACGGCCGCGACGACGGAGAGTTCGAGCCCCGTGGCGTTGTCGTACCGCGCGCTGGCGTAGTGCAGCGCCCAGAAGATGCCGGTCAGCGAGGCCATCAGGCCGGTCACGGTGAACAGGATCAGCTTCTGCCGCTTGACGCGGATGCCGGCGAACCGTGCGGCCTCCTCGTTGGCGCCCACCGCGAACAGGGATCGTCCGAACGGGGTGGCGTGCAGCGCGACCACGGCGATCGCGAGCAGCACCAGGAAGGGCAGGAACGCGTACGGGATGAAGGTGTCCCCGAGGCGGCCGGCCGCGAAGTCCAGGTACTGGGTGGGGAAGTCGGTCACCGCGTCGGAGCCGAGCACGATCTGCGCGATGCCCCGGTAGGCGGCGAGCGTGCCGATGGTGACGGCGAGGGACGGCAGTCCCAGGCGGGTCACCAGGAGCCCGTTGATCAGTCCGCACACCACACCGAGGAGCAGACAGACCGGGATGATCGTCTCGATGGTCATGCCCTGGTTCCACAGGGCGCCCATCACGGCGCCGGACAGACCGGCCGTGGAGGCCACCGAGAGGTCGATCTCGCCGGACACCACGAGCATGGTCATCGGCAGGGCGATCAGCGCGATGGGCAGCGTGTTGCCGATGAGGAACGACAGGTTGAGCGCGTTGCCGAAGCCGTCCACGGTGGTGAAGGACAGCAGCAGGACGACGATGAGAAGGGCACCCACCACCGTGTCCCAGCGGACGGCGCGCGTGAGGGCGGAGTCAGCCATGGCGGGCGTTCCTCTTCTTCAGTGCGGTCGCCACGCGCAGGGCGACGATCCGGTCGACCGCGATGGCGAGGATGAGCAGGACGCCGTTGATGGCGAGCACCCAGACGGAGCTGACGCCGAGGGCGGGCAGCACGCTGTTGATGGAGGTGAGGAGCAGCGCGCCGAGGGCCGCCCCGTAGACGCTGCCGGAGCCGCCGGTGAAGACGACGCCGCCGACCACGACCGCGCTGACGACGGTGAGTTCGTAGCCGTTGCCGGTGCCGGAGTCGACGTTGCCGAACCGGGCGAGGTACAGGGCGCCGGCGAGGCCCGCGAGGGCTCCGCAGAAGGTGTACGCGGCGAGGATCCTCTTGCGTACGGGGATGCCGGCGAGGCGGGCGGCCTCCGGGTTGGAGCCGAGCGCGTACAGTTCCCGGCCGCTGCCGAAGTGCTTGAGGTAGTACGCCGTGGTGACCAGCACCGCCAGTGCGATCAGCGCCAGGTACGGCACGGCGGAGATGCCGCCGGAGCCGAAGTCGATGAAGCCGTCCGGCAGGCCGGCCGCGGTGATCTGCCGGGAGCCGACCCAGATGGAGTCGATGCCCCGGATGATGTAGAGCGTGCCGAGGGTGACGACGAGCGCGGGCACCTGACCGAGGCTGACGAGCAGTCCGTTGACCAGGCCGCAGCCGACGCCGAGCAGGACCGCGAGGACGATCGCGACGGCGGAGTTGCCGCCGCCCTCCAGATAGGTGCCGGCGGCGAAGGCACTGATGCCGAGCGTCGAGCCGACGGAGAGGTCGACGTTGCGGGTGATGACGACCAGCGACTGGCCGGTGGCGACCAGCACGAGGATGGTCGCGTTCAGCAGGAGGTCCTTGATGCCCTGCTCGGACAGGAAGTCGCTGTTGCCGATCTGGGTGATGACGATCATCACCAGGAAGACGACCAGGATGGCCAGTTCGCGCATCTTGAAGACGCGGTCCACCAGCCGGGTGCCGCTGGACCTGGGCACCTCGGGGGCGGGGGCGGTTTCGGGAGCGGTGACCGTCACGCGGCTGCCCTCCCGGTGGCTGCGGCCATCACGGTTTCCTCGGTGGCGTCGGTGCGTGCGATCTCGGCGGTGAGCCGGCCCTCGTGCATGACGAGGACCCGGTCGGCCATGCCGAGGATCTCGGGCAGGTCGGAGGAGATCATCAGGACGGCGACCCCGTCGGCGGCCAGTTGGCTGAGCAGCCGGTGGACCTCGGCCTTCGTACCGACGTCGATGCCGCGGGTGGGCTCGTCGACGATCAGCACCTTGGGGCCGGTGGCGAGCCACTTGGCGAGGACGACCTTCTGCTGGTTGCCGCCGGACAGGGTGTTGACGGTGTCGGCGATCCGGGCGTACTTCACCTGGAGCTTGACGGCCCAGTCGAGGGAGCGGCTGCGTTCGGCGCCGCGGTCCATCAGTCCGGCCCTGACGGTCTTGCGCAGTCCGGTGAGGCCGATGTTGCGCTCGATGGACATGTCCATCACCAGGCCCTGGGCGCGGCGGTCCTCGGGGACGAGGGCGAGACCCGCGGCCATGGCCGTGGAGGGCGCGCCGTTCGTCAGCTTCTTCCCGTCGAGCTCGACCTCTCCGGCGTCCCGGCGGTCGACGCCGAAGACGGCCCGGGCGACCTCCGTGCGCCCGGCGCCGACGAGTCCGGCGAGGCCGACGATCTCGCCGCGGCGGACGTCGAAGGAGACGTCGGTGAAGACACCCTCACGGGTCAGGCGGCGCACGCTGAGCGCGACCTCGCCGGCCCGGACGTCCTGCTTGGGGTAGAGCTCGTCGAGGTCGCGGCCGACCATACGGCGGACGAGGTCCTCCTCGGTCATGCCGTCGAGCGGTTCGCTGGAGATCAGCGCGCCGTCGCGCAGGGTCGTGACGCGCCGGCAGATCTGGAAGATCTCTTCCAGCCGGTGCGAGATGAACAGCACGGCCGAGCCCTGCTCCCGCAGTGCGCGGACCACGCCGAAGAGGCGGGCCACCTCGCTGCCGGTGAGGGCGGCGGTCGGCTCGTCCATGATCAGGACGCGGGCGTCGAAGGAGAGCGCCTTGGCGATCTCCACGATCTGCTGGTCCGCGATGGACAGGCCGCGCGCCGGGCGGTCGGGGTCGAGCTCGACGCCGAGCCTCTGCATGAGGGCCAGGGTCGCGGCGTGCGTGGCCTTGTGGTCGATGCGGCCGAGGGCCCGCCGGGGCTGGCGCCCCATGAAGATGTTCTCGGCGATCGACAGGTCGGGAAAGAGAGTGGGCTCCTGGTAGATCACCGCGATACCCGCGTCGCGGGCGTCGGCGGGACCGTGGAAGAGGGTGGGCTCGCCGTCCAGGAGCACCTGACCGGCGTCCGGTCGGTGCACGCCGGCGAGCGTCTTGATGAGGGTCGACTTGCCCGCGCCGTTCTCTCCGGCGAGTGCGTGCA
Organism: Streptomyces ortus; assembly: GCF_026341275.1. Taxonomy (NCBI): domain Bacteria; kingdom Bacillati; phylum Actinomycetota; class Actinomycetes; order Kitasatosporales; family Streptomycetaceae; genus Streptomyces; species Streptomyces ortus. The sequence goes on along the minus strand of NZ_JAIFZO010000002.1, from coordinate 7,491,521 downwards.
CTTCGCCGGGGAAGAGTTCCAGGGACACGTCCCGCAGGGCGCGTACGGCACCGAAGGACTTCGAGATGTCCTTGAGTGCCAGCACGGGGGCCGGATCCGCGTCGGACCGGTGGGTCATGAGGGCTCCTCAACGACGCGGGCGATGCGGCCTCACGACGTCGTGAAAGGTTTCAACTAGGTTGCCGGGACGTTAGACATGTAGCCCAGGTCACGTCAATGGGTACCGGCCGAAATTTTCGATAGCCAAAGGTCACAACCGAGTCACGGCAAGGCGTACGCGCCGGAGGGGTTGACAGCCCTTCAGGGGGCTCATAACTTCTGCCTTCTGAATCGTTTCAGAGCCATGGTGTTCAGAAGCCGTTCGGAACCGATGCCTCAACGGAAGTCACAGGAGCCCCGAAGTGACCGAGCTCGCCGCGGTGAAGGCCGCCCTCAAGACCCAGGCAGTAGAGACGCCGTCGTGGGCGTACGGGAACTCGGGAACCCGCTTCAAGGTGTTCGCGCAGCCAGGGGTCCCCCGCAATCCTTTCGAGAAGCTGGACGACGCGGCGAAGGTGCACGAGTTCACCGGGGCCGCGCCCACCGTGGCGATGCACATCCCCTGGGACCGGGTCGAGGACTACGCGGCGCTGGCGAAGCACGCCGAGGAGCGCGGACTGACCCTCGGCGCGATCAACTCCAACACCTTCCAGGACGACGACTACAAGCTGGGCAGCGTCTGCCACCCGGACGCAGCGGTGCGCCGCAAGGCGGTGGGCCATCTGCTCGAATGCGTGGACATCATGGACGCCACGGGTTCCAAGGACCTGAAGCTGTGGTTCGCGGACGGTACGAACTATCCCGGCCAGGACGACCTCCGGGAGCGCCAGGACCGGCTCTCCGAAGCTCTCGCGCAGGTGTACGAGCGTCTCGGTGACGACCAGCGGATGCTGCTGGAGTACAAGTTCTTCGAGCCGGCCTTCTACGCGACCGACGTGCCGGACTGGGGCACGGCGTACGCCCACTGCCTCAAGCTCGGCCCCAAGGCGCAGGTCGTCGTCGACACGGGCCACCACGCGCCCGGCACCAACATCGAGTTCATCGTCGCCACGCTGCTGCGGGAGGGGAAGCTCGGCGCGTTCGACTTCAACTCGCGCTTCTACGCGGACGACGACCTGATGGTGGGCGCGGCCGACCCCTTCCAGCTGTTCCGGATCATGTACGAGGTCATCCGGGGAGGCGGGTTCACGGCGGACGTGGCGTTCATGCTCGACCAGTGCCACAACATCGAGGCGAAGATCCCGGCGATCATCCGTTCCGTGATGAACGTGCAGGAGGCCACGGCGAAGGCGCTGCTCGTCGACCGGGACGCGCTGGCCACGGCGCAGCGGGCGGGGGACGTGCTCGCGTCCAACGCGGTGCTGATGGACGCGTACAACACGGATGTGCGTCCGCTGGTGGGCGAGGTCCGCGAGGAGTTGGGGCTCGACCCCGACCCGATCGCCGCGTACCACCGGTCCGGGTGGGCGGAGAAGATCGCGTCCGAGCGGGTCGGAGGGCAGCAGGCGGGGTGGGGGGCGTAAGCCTTCCAGCCTGCTGCGTAGGCCCTCCAGCCGTCTGCGCGGTGCGGTCCGCTCGCCGTCGGGCCTGAGGCCCGGGCCCGGCCGCCGGTGCGCTTCGGCCGGTCGCGCCCGGCGGGGCCGCACGTCGACAGCGTCCCGCGCCCCTGACGGGGCTTTCCCCTCTCTCCTCTTCTTAAGGAACCGGAACATGGCAACCCCTTCCCGTCCCCATCCCGAAGCCGCCGCTCTGCTCGGGCGGTCCAATCGGCTCGGGGCCGATCCCCGTAACACCAACTACGCGGGCGGGAACACGTCCGCGAAGGGGACCGAGACCGATCCCGTGACCGGCGGGGACGTCGAGTTGATGTGGGTCAAGGGGTCCGGGGGCGACCTGGGCACCCTGACCGAGGGCGGGCTCGCCGTGCTGCGGCTCGACCGGCTGCTCGCGCTGAAGGACGTGTACCCGGGCGTCGAGCGCGAGGACGAGATGGTCGCCGCCTTCGACTACTGCCTGCACGGGAAGGGCGGGGCGGCGCCGTCGATCGACACCGCCATGCACGGGCTGGTCGACGCGGCCCACGTCGATCATCTGCACCCCGACTCCGGGATCGCGCTCGCCTGCGCCGCCGACGGGGAGAAGCTGACCGCCGAGTGTTTCGGGGACAGTGTGGTGTGGGTGCCGTGGCGGCGGCCCGGTTTCCAGCTGGGGCTGGACATCGCGGCGGTCAAGGAGGCCAACCCGCGGGCCGTCGGCTGCGTCCTGGGCGGGCACGGCATCACCGCCTGGGGCGACACCGCCGAGGAGTGCGAGCGCAACTCCCTGCACATCATCCGTACCGCCGAGAAGTTCCTCGTCGAGCGCGGGAAGGCCGAGCCCTTCGGCCCGGTCCTCGACGGGTACGCCGCACTCGGCGGCGCCGAGCGGCGGGAGCGGGCCGCGGCCCTCGCCCCCGTCATCCGGGCGCTGGCCTCCCAGGACCGGCCCCAGGTCGGGCACTTCACCGACTCCGAGGTCGTCCTCGACTTCCTGGCGAGCGCCGAGCACCCCCGGCTCGCCGCCCTCGGCACCTCCTGCCCCGACCACTTCCTCCGTACGAAGGTCCGGCCGCTCGTCCTCGATCTGCCGCCGACCGCCGCGCTGGACGAGGCGATCGCGCGGCTGCAGGAGCTGCACACCGAGTACCGCGAGGAGTACGCCGCCTACTACCGGCGGCACGCCGACGCCGACTCCCCCGCCATGCGCGGCGCGGACCCGGCGATCGTGCTGATCCCCGGCGTCGGCATGTTCTCCTTCGGCAAGGACAAGCAGACCGCGCGCGTGGCGGGCGAGTTCTACGTCAACGCGATCAACGTGATGCGCGGCGCCGAGGCCGTCTCGACGTACGCGCCGATCGAGGAGTCGGAGAAGTTCCGCATCGAGTACTGGGCCCTGGAAGAGGCCAAGCTCCAGCGGATGCCGAAGGCCAAGCCGCTGGCCACCCGGGTCGCGCTCGTGACCGGCGCGGGCAGCGGGATCGGCAAGGCCATCGCCGAAAGGCTCGTCGCCGAGGGCGCCTGTGTCGTGATCGCGGACCTGAACGCGGAGAACGCGGCCGAGGTCGCCACCGCGCTCGGCGGCCCCGACAAGGCCGTCGCCGTCACCGTGGACGTGACCTCAGAGGAGCAGATCACCGAGGCCTTCAAGGCGGCGGTCCTCGCCTTCGGCGGTGTCGACCTCGTCGTGAACAACGCCGGCATCTCCATCTCCAAGCCGCTCCTGGAGACCACGGCGAAGGACTGGGACCTCCAGCACGACATCATGGCCCGCGGTTCCTTCCTCGTCTCGCGCGAGGCGGCGCGGGTGATGACCGCGCAGAAGCTGGGCGGCGACATCATCTACATCGCCTCCAAGAACGCCGTCTTCGCGGGCCCGAACAACATCGCCTACTCGGCGACCAAGGCGGATCAGGCCCACCAGGTCCGCCTCCTCGCCGCCGAACTGGGCGAGCACGGCATCCGCGTCAACGGCGTGAACCCCGACGGCGTCGTCCGCGGTTCGGGGATCTTCGCCGGCGGCTGGGGCGCCCAGCGCGCGGCCACCTACGGCATCGAGGAGGAGAAGCTCGGCGAGTTCTACGCCCAGCGGACCATCCTCAAGCGCGAGGTCCTGCCCGAGCACGTCGCGAACGCCGTCTTCGCCCTCACGGGCGGCGACCTCACGCACACCACCGGACTGCACGTCCCGGTCGACGCCGGCGTCGCCGCCGCGTTCCTGCGATGACGGACCTCACCCGGGGAGCGGCTGTGACGTCGTACGCCGCGGTCGACCTCGGCGCGTCCAGCGGACGCGTCATGGTCGGCCGCGTCGGCCCCGACTCGCTGGAGCTGACGGAGGCCCACCGCTTCCCGAACCGGCCGGTGCGTACGCCCGAGGGGCTGCGCTGGGACATCCTGTCCCTGTACGCCGGAGTCCTGGACGGGCTGCGCGCGGCGGGGCCCGTCGACTCGGTCGGCATCGACAGCTGGGCCGTGGACTACGGCCTGCTCGACGCCGACGGGGCGCTGCTCGGCAACCCGGTGCACTACCGCGACACCCGCACCCAGGGCGTCGCGGAGAAGGTGTGGGCCACCGTGCCCGCCGCCGAGCTGTACGCGGCCACCGGTCTCCAGTACGCCCCCTTCAACACGCTGTACCAGCTGGTGGCGGCCCGTTCGTCGGCCCAACTGGCTTACGCGAAGCGCCTGTTGCTCATCCCGGATCTGCTGACGTACTGGCTGACGGGCGAGGCCGGCACGGAGCTCACCAACGCCTCCACCACCCAGCTGATCGACCCGCGCACGGGTGACTGGTCGTACGACGTCGCGGCCCGCCTCGGTATCGACCTGGACCTCTTCGCACCGCTGCGGCGGCCCGGGGACCCGGCCGGTCTGCTGCGGCCCGGCGTCCTGGAGGAGACCGGGCTGACGGGTCCCGTCCCGGTGACGACCGTCGGCTCCCACGACACCGCCTCCGCCGTCGCGGCCGTCCCCGCGGTGGGCGAGCGGTTCGCGTACATCTGCACCGGGACCTGGTCGCTGGCGGGCCTGGAGCTGGAAGCGCCCGTCCTCACCGCGGCGAGCCGCGCGGCGAACTTCACCAACGAACTGGGCCTGGACGGCACGGTCCGCTATCTGCGGAACATCATGGGCCTGTGGCTGCTCCAGGAGTGCCTGCGGGAGTGGGGCGAACCCGACCTGGGCGCACTCCTGTCCGCCGCGGCCGAGGTGCCGGCGTTGCGGTCCGTCGTGGACGCGGGCGACGCGGAGTTCCTGGCCCCCGGCCGGATGCCGGCCCGGATCGCCGACGCCTGCCGCGCGTCTCGGCAGCCGGTGCCCCGGTCCCACGCCGAGATCACCCGGTGCATCCTCGACTCGCTCGCGCTCGCCCACCGCCGGGCGGTCTTCCAGGCACGGGAGCTGGCCGACCACCCGGTCGACGCCGTGCACATCGTCGGCGGCGGCGCCCGCAACGCCCTGCTGTGCCGTCTCACGGCCGACGCCTGCGGCCTCCCGGTGGTGGCGGGCCCGCCCGAAGCGGCGGCCCTCGGCAACGTCCTGGTCCAGGCCCGCGCCCACGGCCAGGTCGGCGACCGCACGGAGATGCGCGCGCTACTGGCCCGCACACAGCCCTTGACCCGCTACGAGCCACAGGGCGACACGGCGGCGTGGCAGGCGGCAGAAGCCCGGCTGAGCGGCCTGTGACAGGAAACCCGGCCCGGTCCGGGCGCCCCCGAAACCGCGTCCGGCGCCCCTCATTCCGGCAGGACCCCGCGCCGCGTACCGTGTACCCATCCGATGAATGACCTATAGGAGCCGCGATGCGTGTCGCCCTGTTCCTGACCTGTGTCAACGACACGCTCTATCCGGACACAGGCCGAGCCGTCGTGAAGCTGCTGACCAAACTGGGCGTCGACGTCGACTTCCCGATGGCGCAGACCTGCTGCGGACAGGCGCACTACAACACCGGATACCGCCACGAGGCCGAACCACTCGCGCGGCACTTCTCCGATGTGTTCGGCGGGTACGACGCGATCGTGACCCCCTCCGGTTCGTGCGGCGCGATGGTCCGCGAGCTGTACCCCCGGATGGGCGAGCGGGCCCGCGCGGAGGGCCGCGGCGACGGCCTCGCCACCGCCCTCGCGCCGGTCGTACCGAAGACGTACGAGCTGACCGAGTTCCTGGTGGACGTGCTCAAGGTGACCGACGTGGGCGCGTACTACCCGCACACGGTCACCTACCACCCCACCTGCCACGGCCTGCGCAGTCTCGGTCTGGGCGACCGGCCGCGCCGACTGCTCCAGGCCGTCAGGGGACTTGAGCTCAAGGAGCTGCCGGGCGCCGACGAGTGCTGCGGCTTCGGCGGCACCTTCGCCCTGAAGAACTCCGATGTCTCGGCGGCGATGGGCGCGGACAAGGTCCGCAACGCCGAGTCGACGGGCGCCGACGTACTGTGTGCCGCCGACAACTCCTGTCTCATGCACATCGGCGGCACCATGACCCGGCTCAGGACGGGCATGCGCCCGGTCCACATCGCGGAGATCCTGGCGAGCACGGAGGAGGAACGGGCATGAGCGGTGGCACCTATCTCGGTATGCCGGCCTTTCCCGAGGCCGCGCACGAGGCCGTCCACAACCAGACCCTGCGCGGCAATCTGCGGCACGCGACGCACACCATCCGCGCCAAGCGCGCGAACGCGGTCGCGGAGGTCTCCGACTGGGCCGAGCTGCGCGAGGCCGGCAAGCAGATCAAGGACCACACACTCCGTCATCTCGACCGCTATCTCGTGCAGTTGGAGGAGTCGGTCACGGCGGCGGGCGGCACCGTGCACTGGGCCGCCGACGCGGACGAGGCCAACCGCATCGTCACGTCCCTGGTGAAGGCGACCGGGGAGAGCGAGGTCGTCAAGGTCAAGTCGATGGCCACGCAGGAGATCGGGCTGAACGAAGCGCTCGAAGCCGAGGGCGTCAACGCCTACGAGACCGATCTCGCCGAGCTGATCGTGCAGTTGGGCAAGGACCGGCCCTCGCACATCCTCGTCCCGGCCATCCACCGCAACCGCGGCGAGATCCGCGAGATCTTCGCTAGGGAGATGAGCGAGTGGGGCCGCCCGGCACCCGAAGGCCTGACGGACACGCCCGCCGAACTGGCCGACGCGGCCCGTCTGCACCTGCGCGAGAAGTTCCTGCGCGCCAAGGTCGGCGTCTCCGGCGCCAACTTCATGGTCGCCGAGACCGGCACGCTGGTCGTGGTGGAGTCCGAGGGCAACGGCCGGATGTGCCTGACCCTGCCCGAGACGCTGATCTCGGTCGTCGGCATCGAGAAGATCGTGCCGACCTGGCAGGACCTGGAGGTCTTCCTGCAGACCCTCCCCCGCTCCTCGACGGCCGAGCGCATGAACCCGTACACCTCGATGTGGACCGGCACCACGGACGAGGACGGGCCGCGGGCCTTCCATCTGGTCCTCATCGACAACGGGCGCACCGACACCCTGGCCGACGAGGTGGGCCGCCAGGCGCTGCGCTGCATCCGCTGCTCGGCGTGCCTCAACGTCTGCCCGGTGTACGAGCGGGCGGGCGGCCACGCGTACGGCTCGGTCTACCCGGGCCCCATCGGCGCGATCCTCAGCCCCCAGCTGCGGGGCACCGAGAGCGAGATCGACGCCTCCCTGCCGTACGCGTCCTCGCTGTGCGGTGCCTGCTACGAGGTGTGCCCGGTGGCGATCGACATCCCGGAGGTGTTGGTGCATCTGCGGGAACGGGTCGTGCAGGGCGGTGCCGTGACCCGCGAGGGCGCCAAGGTCGTGCTCAAGCCCGCGAAGGGGCATGCCGCCGAGCGTGCGGCGATGCGCGCCGCCCGGTGGGCGTTCGGCCGTCCGGGCGTGCTGCGCACCGGCCAGCGGCTGGCGTCCCGGACCCGCCGCTTCCATCCGCGGACGCTGCCGGGCCCCGGCAGGGCGTGGAGCGAGACCCGGTCGCTGCCGGCCGTTCCGGCGGAGCCGTTCCGCGACTGGTGGCAGCGGACGAAGGGCGGACAGGAGACACGCGGCGGAAAGGACACCTCGAAGTGAGCAGCAGGGAGCTGATCCTGGCCCGGGTGCGGCGCGCGCTGGCCGATGTGCCACAGGACGACACGCCGTACGACCAGGCCTTCGCCCGCCCGTATCTGCGCGAGCACGGTCACCGGAGTGTCGCCGCGACGGTGGATCTGCTGGCCGGGAACCTGGCGGACTACCGGGCGCTCGTGCACCGCTGCACGGCCGGTGAGCTGGCCGGGACGATCGCCCGGCTGCTGGCGGAGCGGGGTTCGGCGGCGGTCTCCGTACCGGTGGGCCTCGACCCTGAGTGGCTCGCGGCCACCGAGGTCACCCGGGTGCCCGACTCCGCCGCGGACACCCCGGCCGAACTGGACCGGGTCGACAGCGTGGTCACGGCGTGTGCCGTCGCCATCGCCGAGACCGGCACCCTCGTGCTGGACGGGAGTCCGGATCAGGGCCGCCGCCGGATCACGCTCGTCCCGGACCACCACATCTGCGTCGTCCGCGTCCCGGACCAGGTCGTGTCCTCCGTGCCGCAGGGACTGGAACGCCTCGACCCGGCCCGCCCGCTGACCTGGATCTCCGGCCCGTCCGCCACCAGTGACATCGAACTCGACCGGGTCGAGGGGGTGCACGGTCCGCGCACCCTTGAGGTGGTGCTGGTGAGCGGGGAGTGACCGACGCGGTTAGCGTGAAAGGCATGATCCGGTTCGAACAGGTCACCAAGCGCTATCCGGACGGTACGACCGCGGTGGACGGGCTCTCCTTCGAGGTGTCCGAGGGCGAACTCGTCACGCTCGTGGGCCCGTCCGGCTGCGGCAAGACGACGACCATGATGATGGTCAACCGGCTCATCGAGCCGACCTCGGGCCGGATCCTCGTCGACGGCGAGGACATCGCGACGGTCGACCCGGTGCGGCTGCGCCGGCGGATCGGTTACGTCATCCAGCAGGTGGGCCTCTTCCCGCACCGGACGGTCCTCGACAACACGGCGACCGTGCCCACCCTCGTCGGCTGGAAGCGGGCGAAGGCGCGGGCCCGGGCCGCCGAGCTGCTGGACCTGGTGGGCCTCGACCCGAAGACGTTCGGCCCGCGCTATCCGGACCAGCTCTCGGGCGGACAGCGCCAGCGTGTCGGCGTGGCGCGGGCGCTGGCCGCCGACCCGCCCGTCCTGCTGATGGACGAGCCCTTCGGGGCGGTCGACCCGGTGGTGCGCGAGCAGTTGCAGGACGAGTTCCTGCAGATGCAGCGGGCCGTGCGCAAGACGGTGCTGCTGGTCACGCACGACATCGAGGAGGCCGTCCGGCTCGGCGACCGCATCGCCGTGTACGGGCAGGGCCGCATCGAGCAGTACGACACGCCCGGAGCGGTGCTGGGCACCCCGGCGACCCCGTACGTGGCGGGCTTCGTGGGCGCCGACCGGGGCCTGAAGCGGCTGTCGGTCACCGAGATCGAGCCCGACGACCTGGAGCAGCCGCCGGTCGTGCGCCTCGACGAGCCCGCCGACCGGGCGGCCGGCCGGCTCCGCGCGGAGGGCGCCCGCTGGGCGGTCGTCCTGAACGCGGGCGGCGATCTGCACGGCTGGGTGGGTGCGGAGGAGCTGGCCGGGGGCGGCACGGTGGCCGCCCTCGCCCATCGGATGAACTCCTGGGTCGCGGTGGGCGCCCCGCTCAAGCAGGCCTTCGGCGTGATGCTCCAGCACGACGCCGGCTGGGTGGCCGTGCTCGACGGGGCGCGCTTCCTCGGCGTCCTGACCCCGGCGAAGCTGCACGAGGCGCTGCGCCGCTCGGTGGACGCGGACGCGCTCGGGGTGCCGCGGGGTCAGGTGGACTTCGACTCGGTGGCGGACGCCTGAGCCCTGCTCCTCCGGCCGCTGTCCGCGCCGCCCGCCGCTTCCCTGGCTCCTGTGCCGTCCCCGCCCCCGGTGTCGTCCGCACTGCCTGTGCGGTCCGCGTCGCCTGTGTGATCCGCGCCGTCTGTGCGATCCGCGCCGTAGGAACGGGGCGAGCGGTTCAGCAGTCCGAAGGTCCATCGTTCGTTGAACCCCGACAGGAAGCCGATGGCACACCAGAACACCCAGAACGAGGTGTTCGCCCCCTCACCGCCACCGCAGATGTCGGCCGTGGCGACCGGTATCTCGATCACCTGGACGAACTCGGCGCTCAGCAGCAGGAACACGGCGATACCGAGGACCCAGCCGATGACGACGCGGTAGACGCCCTCGTGCCGCATGCTCCGCGACATCTGACCCGGCACGACGGCCGCGCTGTGTCCGTTGGCCTTGCGGCGGGTCAGTTCGTCCCCGCTGTTGCGCAGTCGCGCCAGCACGCTGAACACCGCGCCGAACGCCCCGGCGCCGCCGCTCAGGAAGACACCCATGAGCGTCCAGCGGTCGCTGCAGTTCAGAGTGATCCCCAGGTGCCCGAGCCACCCCCACGCACCCGCCATCAGCGGCAGGCTCAGCAGCACGAGACTGATCAGCAGGCCGCCGGCGAGGCCGACGTTGAGCCCGCGGCTGACGGCCACCGCCCTGTCCTGGCGGACCCTGGCCCTGATGCCGGCGATCTCCTTGTCCAGGTAGTCCTCCAGGCTGGAGCTGCGCGGCTTCTCGTCGAGCTGCGGAGAGCTGAGCGCACTGCGCAGCGTGTACTCCACGGTGGCCATCAGCGAGATCCTGGTCTCCCTCTCGAAGGCCCGCTGCGAGACCCCGTACAGCCGCTGCAGTTCCAGCTGCTGCTTCGGGAACGATCTGCCCAGCTTCTGGTAGTCCCCGCTCGATACGCAGTCGAGTTCGCTCAGCAGCACGGGCTTGTTGATCGTGGGCGCCCCCACCACCGTTTCCGATAATTTCTCCCGCCTCGTCGGGCGGTGTCCCCCGTTTTCCATGTAAGACGTGTACCGACGTGGGGGCCGTGCCGGAAGCCGTCGCGGCGCACCAGTACGGCCACAGTCGTCACGGTCCCGCTACGGGAGCAATCCGTTGTCCCGCAGATACGTCCGGGCCACGTCCTCGGGCAGCCGGCGCCAGCTGTCCACCTGTTGGTTCATGGCGGCCAGGTCGCGTGTCGTCAGTACGTCGTTGAGCTTGCCGAGAGCCGTGGCGACCCTCTTGCCGCCCGCCCGCGAGCGGTTGACCACCGGCACGATGTAGTCGGCGTTCTGGAGGTGTTTGTCGTCCGTGAGCAGGATCAGGCCGAAGTCGTCGAGGGTCGCGTCCGTCGTGGTGGTCAGCACCATCTGGTCCTGGCCGTTCTGCACGGCCCGTTTCGCCTGCGTAGTGCCGACGCCCTTGGGGTCCACGCCGGTGACGTCGATGCCGTACGTCTTCTTCAGTCCCGGTTCGCAGTAGGGCCGTTGTACGCACTCGTCGCCCGCCGCGAGCCGCACCCGCACGCCGGAGGCGCCCAGGTCGCTGAGTGTCCTGAGACCGTGTTCACGGGCGAAGGCCCGCGTGACGGCGAAGGCGTTCTGGTCGACGGCCCCGCCGGGGTCGAGGACCGTGAGCCCGCGGGGCGCGGCCAGCTTCCGCAGCGCGGCCATCGTGGCGTCCAGGTCGGGCGAGCCGACGGCGGGCGCGTCCGCCCCGTTGGTCTTGGCGTTCAGCCAGTCCGCGAAGGTCGCCGCGTACTCGGCGACGACGTCGATCCGGCCCGACTCCAGTGCCGGTTCGTACAGTTCGCGGTTGGCGACGGTGAGCGTCGACGTCGTGTAGCCCGCCTGCTTCAGCAGCAGTCCGTACATGGTGGCGAGCAGGTCGCTCTCGGTGAAGCCGGCCGATCCGATCGTCAGTTCCCTGCTGTCACCGGGCGGTGCGGTGACCTCGCCCCGCGTCTCCAGGGAGGGACCGGAGGAGCACCCGGCCGGCAGGAGCAGGAGGGCCAGGAAGAGGGGGAACAGGCCGGCGAGGGCCGCGCGCCGCCTCACCGGGTGCCCCGTCGGGGCAGCAGCCGCTCGGCCGCCTCGAAGACCGCTTCGACGAGCAGGGCGAAGACGGCCACGAGCACGGCCCCGGCGACGACCTGTGGCGTACTCGCCAGGTTGAAGCCGGCGGTGATGATCCGGCCGAGTCCGCCGCCGCCGGCCAGCGCGGCGATCGTGGCGGTGGCCACCAGCTGCACGGCCGCGATCCGCACCCCGCCCATGATCATCGGCAGGGCGAGCGGCGCCTCGACCCGCCACAGCAGCTGCCCGCCGGTCATCCCCATGCCGCGGGCCGCCCGTACGACGTCACGGTCGACCTCGCGCATCCCGACGTAGGCGTTGGTGAGCAGCGGCGGTACGGCGAACAGGACGAGCGCGACGACGGTGGGGCCCTCGCCCCGGTCGCCGAGGGGGGTGAGCAGCAGCAGGACCAGTACCGCGAAGGTGGGGACGGCCCGGCCGACGTTCGAGATGTTGACGGCCAGCGCGCCGCCCCGGCCGAGGTGGCCCAGCACGAGGGCGACCGGCAGCGCGATCAGACAGCTGATCACGAGGCAGACCACGGTCAGGACGAGATGCTGGCCGAGCCGGTGCCAGACGCCGTCGTCGCGGGCCCAGTGCGCGGAGTCGGTGAGCCAGTGCCAGGCGTCGGTGAGGGTGTTCATCCGCGCTTCGCTCTCGTCCAGGGGGTGATCAGCCACTGGATCCCGAGCAGCAGCAGATCGGCGGCGACCGCGATGACCACGCACAGCACGGACGCGGTGAGGACCTGGGCCTTGAAGTAGGTGTTCATGCCCGCGTAGATGAGGTTGCCGAGTCCTCCGAAGCCGACGATCGCGCCGACCGTGGCGAGGGAGACCGCCGAGACTGTGGCGATCCTGAGCCCCGCCATGGCGGCGGGCAGGGCGAGCGGCAGCTCTACCGTCAGCAGGAGCCGGACGGGCCCGTATCCCATGCCGCGGGCCGCCTGCCGGGTGTCCTCGGGTACGGCCCGGAGTCCGGCCAGGATGTTCCGTACGAGCAGGGTCAGCGAGTAGAGGACGAGTCCGGCGACGACGAGGGCCGCCGACAGTCCGTACACCGGCAGGAGAAGGGAGAACATCGCCAGCGACGGGATCGTGTAGAGGACGGTCGTGACGGCGAGCACCGGGCCGGCGGCCCAGCCCCAGCGGCGGGCCAGTACGGCCAGGGGCAGGGCGATCGCCAGGCCGATGAGGACGGAGAGCACGGTGAGCTGGAGGTGCTGGCCGACCGCGTCGAGGAGGATGTGGCGGCGGGTGCTCAGGTAGTCGCCGCAGATCCACTCGTTGCGCGCGAGGCAGTCGTCCGGGGGCGCGGTCACGGGTCCATTCCAGTGGGGCGGGCGGCGGGTGGCGCGCGTTGCTGAGCCGTACGGGGGGTGCCGGACGTGAGGGCCCGGACAAGGGATGCCCTGGGGACGGCGGTGTCCGTGGGAGGACCGTTGAACGCCCCTCGCGCCTCTCCCGTACTTCAGGGACAGCGGGCTTCCCCTGCCGCCCGCCGGCCCAGGAGGAATCCCGACCATGACGACCGCCGCACCCCGCACCGCCGCACTCGTCGTCCTCGCCGGGACGGCCCCGCTCCTGCTCGTGGTGGGGGCCGCCGGGCCCGCCGCCGCACACGGGGCGCCGACGGATCCGGTCAGCCGGGCGGTGGCCTGCTCCCCCGAGAGCGGTCAGCGGGCGCAGTCGGCGGCCTGCCGGGCCGCCACCGCCTCCGGCGTCGCCGTCTTCGACAATCTGCGGCTGGCGGGGGTGAACGGCCGGGACCGGCAGGTCGTCCCCGACGGCAAGCTGTGCAGCGGGGGCCTCGCCGCCTACCGGGGCCTGGACCTGGCGCGCGCCGACTGGCCCTCGACGCGGCTCACCGCCGGGGCGAGCATGACGCTCACCTACAGGTCGACGATCCCGCACACAGGAACGTTCAAGCTGTTCCTGACGAAGCCCGGCTACGACCCGGCGAAGCCGCTCAAGTGGTCCGACCTGCCGGACCGGCCGTTCGCGACGGCCACCGACCCGGCGCTGGTGAACGGCGCGTACCGGATCAAGGCCGAGCTGCCGGCCGACCGCACCGGACGCCATCTGCTGTACACGATCTGGCAGAACACGAGTACGCCGGACACCTACTACTCCTGCTCGGACGTGGTCTTCCCCGCCGCGAAGGACGCGGCCGGGTCCGGCGGTTCTGCCGGGTCCGCCGGGTCCGCGACGCGCAAGCCGGTCGCGTCGCCGTCGAAGTCCGTGGCGGAAAAGACCAGCGCCGCGCCCTCCCCGTCGAAGTCCCCGGCCGACGTGACCGGCACTCCCCCGCAGCCGTCCGAGACGGTGACCAGCGATCCCGGCGAGGCGGTCTCCTCCGCCACCTCCGGCGACGACCGGGCCCCCGCTCTGCCCCTCGTCGCGGGCGGCGCGGCGGGACTCCTGATCACGGCGGGCGCCGCGTACACCCTGCGCAGGCGCCGCTGACGCCCTGAGCTGCCGCCCCGCCCGCCCGGACCTGCCGTCCGCCGAAGATCGCGTGACTGGTAGCGTTGGTCGCTTGGGTGGTTGAGGACCGGCAGTCTCAGGAGAGCGGAACGTGCGGACCTGGCGGAGGAGTCTGGAAGCGGCCGAGGTGAACCACGGCGTGCTGCGTGACGACTACATGAAGGTCGCGCGGTTCATGCGGCGACGGGAGCCGGCCGGCTATCTGGCGGTGCGCCTGATGGTGCCCGCGGACCATCAGCCGCACGTCCTCGCCGGTTACGCGTTCGCCGCCTACACCGACGACATCTGCGACCGGGGCACGGTCGAGGAACGCACCCGGCGTTACGACGCGTGGAACAAGCAGGTGCGTACGGCGCTGGACTCGGGAAGCGCCGAGCACCCGCTGCTGCGCGCGTTCCTGCACACGGCGGCAGCCCGTGAGCTGCCGCTCCGGTGGGTCGACTCGTATCTGGACGGCGCGCGGATCGACCTCGACTTCCCCGGTTTCGCCACCGAGGCCGACTACCAGCGGTACGTGGAGCGGCTCACCTGGCCGTTCCTGATGATCACCTCGGGGCTGGCCCATCAGGGCGGCGGCAGCGCCGAGTTCGCCGACGCCTGCCGGCTGTTCGCCGACGCGGCCCAGCGGACGGACATCCTGACCGACCTGCACGAGGATCTGCGCGGCGGGCGCCTGTACCTGCCCGTCAGCGATCTCGACCGGTACGACATCACGCGCGAGGACCTGGAGCGGGGCCGCGACCTGCCCGGGGTACGGGCGCTGGTCGCGGCCACCGCCCGCACCGCGCGCGGCACGCTCCGGGAGGCGGGCGTGCTGCTCGACCACTGCTCGGACGAACACCGGCGGCTGATGCGTTTCATCCTGGACCTGCACCACCAGCGCCTGGAATCGGTGACGGCCCGAGGCGCCACCGTCACCCGCCGCCCGGTGCGCGACCGCCCGGTGGCGTGCCTGCGCCTCCTGACCCGCCGCCGCCCCGCAGCCGTCGCCGCTTTCTAGCTCCGCGGCAGGCGAGGTTCGCCCGCCGCGGAGCGGTGTACCGGCCGGGCACCGCGGCGCGGCGTCCGGCCGGCCTCACTTCAGGTGTCGGTCGAAGAACCGGCCCGCGTCCTCCGCCTCGAACCACGGGGTGCCGGTGTGGCCGCCCATGTTGGCGTGCAGTGTCTTCTGCCGGGTGCCGAAGGTGTCGAACAGGTCCAGGGCACGCTGCCGGGGGTTCCCCTCGTCGTCCCACTGCAGCAGGAGCAGCACAGGGGCGGTGACCTGCCGGGCCTCCTCGCGCTGGGCGTGGGGCACGTACCCCCCGGCGAAGAAGCCGGCGGCGGCGATACGGGGTTCGGAGACCGCCAGCCGGATGCCGAGGGCGGTCCACCCCGAGTATCCGACCGGGCCGCCGATCCCGGGCAGCGAGAGCAGGGCGTCCAGGGTGGTCCGCCACTCCGGGGCCGCCTTCTCGACCAGCGGGCCCACGAGGGACTCGAGGATCTCGTCGACCGGCTCGCCGGCCCGCATCGCCCGCCGGAGGTCGGCGCGGGTCTGTTCTTCGGCGGCGGAACGGGGCCGGTCACCGCACCCGGCGGCGTCGATGGACGCCACCGCGTAGCCGCGCCCCGCGGCGTGCCGGGCCCGGGCCACCAAGCGGGCGTCCCTCTTGGGCAGGCCGTTGTTGTGGGCGATCAGGATCAGCGGGGCCGGGGTGGCGGACGCAGGCGTCCACAGGGTGCCGGGGATCTCGCCGAGGGTGAATTCACGTACGAGGACGCCGTCGTCGAGGCGCTGCTCGGACGTGAGTTGCATGTTCGTGTTCGGGGTGTGGGTGTCCGTGCTGTGCACGGTCGTGTCGGGCATGGTCCGGCCTTTCGGGAGTGCTGCTGAACGGCGCTCCCGGGCGACCTATCGCCCGACCGTGACCCCGGAGGAGAGCACCCACGTCGACAGTGATGTCACGGGTACCACCTCCTCGTTCTCTCGCACGGCCTCCGGGAAAGTAGCAGGGGCCGTGCCGGGCCGCCAACGGTTTTTCGGTCAGGCGCCCGCCGCCCCTGGTCAGGATCGGTCGGGGACCGCCTGGTCGGCGATGTCGAGCGTCACCTTCGAGAGGGGGCAGCCGACGCAGGTCAGCACGTAACCCGCGGCTTTCTGCTCGGGGGTGAGGCAGGTGTGTTCGGGTTGCGTGACCTCTCCGCCGCGGATCCGTGCCACACACTCGCCGCAGTTGCCGACCGTGCAGGAGTACGGCATACGCAGTCCCGCGGCGAGACCGGCGTCGAGCAACGTCTGGCCCGGCTCGACCACGGTGGTTCCGACGAGGCTCCCCTCCTCCTCGACTCTCAGCTCCTGGGGCGCCGCGACAGCGGGAGCGCCCACGCCACCGGTGAAGCGTTCCTGATGCATGCGTCCGTCCGGCACGCCGAGGTGCCGCAGGACGTCCTGGACGGTGTCCATCAGCGCTTCGGGGCCGCAGACATAGTGGTGGGCGCCGTCGGACAGGGACAGGCCGGTCACCCACCGGCGGACGCCTTCGGGGTCGAGCCGGCCGTCGCGACGGGTGAGGACGTGGGTGACCGTCAGCCGGTCCGGACGGTCCTTCTCCATACGGGTCAACTCGTCGCCGAAGATGATGTCCTCGGGGCTCCGACTGCTGTAGAGCAGATGGATCCTCCCCGCCGCCGCAGGATCGGACAGACGGGTTCGGATCATGCTCATCATGGGGGTGATGCCGCTGCCCGCCGCGATGAGCACCAGCTCTTCGGGTGCCTGCGCCGGGATGTGGAAGGTGCCGGAGGGGCCGCGTACCGCGAGGTGGTCCCCTGGACGCAGGCCGCGGTGGGCGTGAGTGGAGAAGCGCCCGCCCGCCACGTGCTTGATCGTGAGTTCCAGGTGTGTCGCCCCGGGCACCGAGGAGGCCGAGTAGGCACGCCGTACCGGCCGGCCGTCCACGTCCCAGACCAGCGTGAAGAACTGGCCGGGCTGGAAGTCGAACCGCTCGGCCCGACCGGCCGCGTCCTCAAGGACCAGGGTGCGTGCGGTGGATGTCTCCTGGCGTATCTCGCGGACACGCACAGGCCGCAAGGGGGCCTGAACCGAAGCGACTTGAGTGGTTTGGTCGAAGGCGTCACCTTGCCGAGCGGCCATGGGGGCGCGCACATCGTCGTACCCCTCCTTGCGCAGTCCGGCGACATAGGCCCTGTCGGCGACCTTTCGCAGGAGCCGGGTCACCCCGGGAAGGGAGGCGACGGCCTTGAGCAGCCACGTCCATCTGCCGCCGGATTCGGCCGAGTTGGCAGCCAGGTGGGCGCCGCCCAGGGCCATCATGTCGGGTGTGCGGTCCTGGCCGGTCCGTCCGTCGGGCGTCCACAGCCGCGCACCGGACACCGCGTCGTTGGCGCTCACCTCGGCGTACTCCACGTCGATGAGGAGTGCGAGATGCGGGGGCACCCCGCGCAGGGCCAGCGGCGCCAGCAGTGCGGGGTCGTCGGTGATCGCGCCCCGCCCGTGGACGTGCAGCACGCCGCTGCGGCCGGGGACGAGCGCGGCGAGGGAGAGCCGGTCGTCCTGGAGCAGGTTGTGCAGGGTGTCGGCGCGCTTGTTCCCCCTGCGGTCGGCGAGGACCAGGGTGCGGCCGTCCAGGACGCGTGCGACGGCCTGCCGATCGCCGCGCGGGCTGGTGTCACCGCCGTGGTCGCAGTCCCAGGTGGAGAGGGCCAGGAAGGGTGAGGCGGCCAGGAAGTCGCTCACGCCGGGGCCGGTCAGCGGGCCCTCGCCCGGTACCGGCTCGGCCGCCCGGAAGGGAGCGGGCGGCTCCCACAGGCCGGAGCGGATGACGGCCTGCGCGCAGTGCACGTACGCCTCGGTGATGTCCACGGCCGTCTCCCCGCCCTTGAGTGCGGACGCGGTGCCGTTGACGCGCAGCACCTCGCCCACCCCGGGCAGCAGGAAGAACAGCGAGACCGGACCGCGTGCGACGGCCGGCCCGGGAACGGCGAAGGAGAACCGCTTCACGGAGTGGACGCGTGCGAACCCCGGCGTCCCGCCGACGAAGGTGGTCCGGGCGGTTCCGTCGGCGGCCCGGTACCCGAAGGCGGCGACCGGGCTGTGGGCCAGGACGTCGCGGCAGCCCGCGTCGAGGACGCTGATCTGCTTGCGCATGATGATCGCGGCCGGGCGGCCGACGACCTCCTCGACCTCCTCGACGGAGGAGAGCCGGCGCGGGGAGTCCGGGCGCGGGGAGTCCGGGCGGGAGGTGTCCGGCCGGGAGGTGTCCGGCCGCAGGGGGGACCCGTCACGCCGCTCCGGCCGGGGCGGTTGGCCTCCGGGACGCGTGCCGCTTGCTTGGTCTCTGTCGTTTGCCCAGGTCATGGCAGTATTCTGAGCAAAAGCTCACGTCTTGGCTACTCGCTTTTCGCTGCCCGGAAGGACCGCCGGATGCCCTCCGACGAACACCGTCTCACCCCACGTCGCACGCCTCGGCAGGTGCGCGCCGAGCTCACCCGTGAGCGCATCCTCAACGCCGCTGCTCACGTTTTCACCGAGTACGGCTATGCCGCGGGCACCACCAACCGCATCGCCGAACACGCCCGCGTGTCCATCGGCTCGCTGTACCAGTACTTCCCGAACAAGGACGCCATCCTGGCCAAGCTGCTGGTCCGTCACATCGACCGCGGGGGCTGGACGGGAGCCGACGAGCTGGAGCTGACCCCGGGCAGTCTGAAGGAGACGGTGCTGGCCCTGGTCCGCGACGCGATCGACCACCATCGTGACGACCCGCAACTCCTGCGGATGATGATCGAACAGGCGCCGGTCTCCGGCGAACTGATCGAAGCGATGGACCGGCACGGCACGGCGCGGGTGCGGCAGATACGCGATGTGCTCGCCCGGCATCCGGACGTCCGGGTGGATGACCTCGACATGGCCGCGGAACTCGTCGTGGGAACGGTGGAGATGAACACCCACCAACTCATGGCGAGCCCGCACCCGGTCCAGGTCGAGAGGCTGGAGCGGGAGCTGGCCGCCATGATCACTCGCTATCTGCGGGGTGACCAGTAGCTCTCGCGGCGGTCGCGGGAACCGCACCCGCATCTGCATCTGCATCTGCATCCGGTTTCGGCCCCGGCCCCGGCGCCGTCCTCGGCTTCGCCTTGGGTTGTGGCTTTGCCTTCGGCTTCGGCGTGATCTCCAGGGCATCGCGGACGGCGGTCAGGATGTTCTCCGCGTCGGCTCCCAGGGTCCGGGCGGCCGAGGTGAAGTCCCGTGCCAGGACGGTGAGTCGGTCGGCGTCGTGCGCGTGCGCGTCCGGCGGGAGCGGTGCGACCCTGGTGCCCGCGCCACGGCGGGTGCGGATCAGCGCGGCGGCCTCCAGTTCACGGTAGGCGCGGGCCACCGTGCCCGGCGCCAGCCCGAGGTCGGTGGCGAGCTGGCGCACGGTCGGCAGCCGCTCGCCCTCGGCCAGCCGGCCGGTGCGGATCAGCGCGGCCAACTGGGCGCGGATCTGCTCGTACGGCGGTACCTGGCTGGTGGTGTCGACGCGGACGGCGGCATCACTCATCGTCGAAAGCCCCTTCGGCGGCGGCTTCGTCGCCGACCGCCCTGGGCGCCACCACCGTGGCCAGCGACCATCCGAAGCAGAACATGCCCAGCAGGCCCAGGGGGCAGATCGCCACGACGGTGGCGGCGCCCAGCGGCCCCGCGCAGGCCATGTCCGTGAGCGCGACGAGGAGCATCAGCACCACGAGCAGCAGCTGACTGGAGACCAGCAGCCCCCAGGCTCCGGTGATCGCCCACGCGCGGTCGCGGCGCTGCTGTTCGTCGCCGGTGCCGTCGGCGATGCGGCGCAGGGCCCAGACACACACGGGGGTCGCCACCGCGAGCGCGGCGAACATCGGGCCGCTGTAGTAGAGGCCGGGCCAGGGGCCGAGCGAGGTACGGATCCCGCCGCAGGTGACGTCGATGACGCTGCCCGGTCTGTCGGGCCGGTCGACGACGGAGGAGGCCGTGACCGCGCCGATCACCAGCAGGGCCACGAGGAAGCCCGCCTGCAGAAGGAGGAGCGGCGCCATACGGGGCGGTACCTGGTCCCGGATCCGACGCGGGGCGAGACTCGCGGTGCGTACCGTCTCCTGGGGAGGCAGGGTGAGGGCGTCGCCGAGCAGGACACCGCCCACCGCGCACAGGCCGAAGGCGGTGATGGCGAACACCAGGGGCAGTGCGACGTCGCCGTCGGCCATCGTGACCAGATGGTGTGCGGCCACGATCCCGATGGCCAGACCGGACCAACGGGCGTAGTGGTCGGCGTGGTCGAGGATCCGGGTCTGCAGCGGGACGGTGTCGAGCATCTGGAGATCCCCCGAATTATCTTGTACCAAGCGATGGGTACAAGATGGCCTCTGCCGGAGTGTTGTGTCAAACACTCGGTACAAAAGACCGAGGCGTCGGCCACGAGGCTGTCGCCTGCGAGGTGAACCGATACGAGGGGCCGGGACGGCCGAACGCGCCCGGACCGGTGCGACGAGCGGTGCGTGAGCCGGCTTCGTCGGCGTGCGCGGACCTTGCCGAGCGGGGGCTGGTCCAACCTGATCGGACGATCAGGAAGGCGGCCCGACACCTGGTGGAAGCGCGCGTGAGCGCCCTGCGCAAGAAGGTGGACGCCGCGTTCCACCGGCAGTCCCTGCAGACCGTACGGGGCAGCGGCCACCGGCTGGTGGACGACCGTGAACACGCCTGAGCCGCGCCGCCGCCGGCGACCGCGTTCGGTACGGGCCGTCGCGGCCCTGGCCGTCGCCTCGACACCCGCACCCCCGAGGCCGACCCCGAAACCGTCGACCTGACAGCCCTCGCCTCCCGACTCACCGAGCAATCCCCCCTCACCGGACGCGGGTTGACCCTCACCTGCGACACCACCGACCCCACCCCCGCACACGAGCACTTCGTCCGCCTCGACGACGCCCGCTCCCGCGACCAGGGCGGCACCGGCCTGGGCCTCGCCATCGCCCGCGACCTGGCCCACCAGCACCGAGGCACCCTCACTCTCACGCCCCGAACCCTCGGCGCGTGCTTCCGACTTCGCCTCCCCCAAGCCCTCACCCCTGCCGAGAGACAACGCACCGCACCACAGGCGTGCAAGGGAAAAATGCGTTGACCCTAACGTCACTTAATGACACACTGGCGCTAAGTGACAGTCATTTAGTGACAACGCGAGTGGTGCCAGTGGGTACCACCCCAGACCGCGCGGGCACCTTTCGCAAGGCCGCCCGGCAGAAGGACCAGGTGAACCCCGTGCAGGCTCATACCCCGCAACAGTCCGAGCGACCGTCGGCACTGGAACAGGCCGGAGGTACACGAGGAATGGTGTATTCGGCGCTGCCGGCGCTGGCGTTCGTAGCCGCGAACGCGATGGGCGGGCTGGCGGTCGGCATCATGGTGGCGCTCGGCGTGGCCGTGATCATCGGCGTCGAGCGCGTGTTGCGCAAGGAGTCGGTGTCCCCGGCGCTGGGCGGCGTATTCGGTGTGGCGATCGCGGCCGGCGTGGCCTGGTGGACGGGGTCGGCGAAGGACTACTTCCTGCTGGGCATCTGGCTGAGCCTGGCCGGTGCGGTGCTCTTCCTGGGGTCGGTGGCCGTGCGGCGGCCCCTGGCCGGGGTGATCTGGAACTCGATGACGGGCAAGGGCCAGGCGTGGCGCGAGGAGCCTCGCTCGCGGTTCTACTTCGACATCGCGACGGTGACGCTGGCACTGATCTTCGCGGCCCGGTTCGCGGTCCAGCAGTACCTGTACACCCAGGACGAGGTCGGTTCGCTGGGCGTCGCCAAGATCCTCATGGGCTATCCGCTGCTGGCGGTGGGGCTCCTCGTGACGGCCTGGGCGGTCCGCGCCTCCGACCGCCGCCTGCGTGCCCTCGGGCTGATCGAGACCAAGCAGTGAGGTCCGTACGGCGCGGGCGTTGCCGTCGGCCTTTCCCCCGGCGGCAACGCCTCAGGGCGTGCCGCGGGTGACCGGATCCCCGACCGCGCCCCCCGTGGCCCGGCGGACCGCCCGGGCGATCCGTTCGGGAGTGCCCCGGAAATCCTCCGGGCTCGCGCCGTCCAGCAGGCCCGCCCCGATGCGTTCGTTCAGCACCCGCAGCGCCGCACCCGCGGCCGCCGCGTGCAACCGCATCTCGACGTCGTCCGGTTCGCCCCCGAGGCGCTTCGCGATGATCCCGGCCATCTGCCGCTCCACCTGATCACAGGCCATCAGCCAGGCCGTCCGGATGGCCGGCTCGCTGTCACCGAGGCGGATCATCCTGATGCCGAGCGCGATGTCCTCCCGCTCCACCGGGCCGGCCTCGCGGCCGTGCCGCAGCGCCTCGGCGCGGAAGTGGTCCTCCAGGGAGAGCCCGCGCGGCCAACTGCGCAGGGTGGCCAGCTCCCAGTCGACGCTGCTCATGACGATCGGCTCCGCGCAGCTCTCCTTGCTGCGGAAGTGGCGCCAGATGGTCCGGGTGGAGAGGCCGACGGCCGCGGCGATCTGGTCACCGCTCGTCGCCTCCAGACCCTGGGTCCAGAACAGGCGGGAAGCCTCGCGCGAGACCTCCAGGCGAACCCGGCGCCTGCGCTCGGCGCTCATCCCGCCCCGCCCCCGCCCGGTCGTCCCCTCGGCTCCCGCCATATCCGCTCTCCTGCCGGTCCTTCGGGGCCGAGCGAGATCATCCGTCCCGAACGGAGACCCGCCGCACCCTCGGCCCGATATTCACTAAGTGACAGAATGCTATCAAGTGACATCCAGGGAGGGCTTCAGCCGTTGAGTACGGTCGGCCCGCCTCCCCCGGTACGAACCCGCGCCGCGAACCGCGTACCACGGTGGCCGCGGTGACCACCGTGGCCACGGAAGGAGCTCGTCCCGTGCCCGCCGACCGACCCGACGTCCCGCACCTGAACGTCGAGGACCTGCTCGACTCCCCCGACCGCGCCGGCGCCGTCATCTCACCCGACGGCCCGAAGTTCGCCTACCTGGCTCCCTGGCGTGACCGGCTCAACGTCTGGATCCAGGATCTCGACGGCGAGGGAGAGGCGCGATGCGTCACCACCGACTCCCGGCGCAGCGTCCTGCGCCACCACTGGACCGACGACCCGCGCCGGCTGCTGTACGCACAGGACGGCGACGGGGACGAGAACTACCACCTCCACCGCGTCGACCTCGACCCCCCGGACAACGACGCCGTCGACCTCACCCCCTTCCCCTGCGCCCGGGTCCTCCAGGTGAACCACCGGGGCTCCACCGGATACGGCAAGAGCTTCCTCAAGGCCGGTATCGGCGAACTCGCCGGCGCGATGCACGACGACCTGGTCGACGCCGTCGGCTGGGCCGTGGAGCGGGGCTACGCGGACCCGGCGCGCGTCGCCGTCTTCGGCGGCTCCTACGGCGGGTACGCGGCTCTCGTCGGAGTCTCCTTCACTCCCGGCCTCTTCGCCGCCGCCGTCGACTTCTGCGGCCCCTCCAACCTGGTGACCGCCCTGCGGAACGTGCCGGACTTCGCCAAGCCGTACCTCACCAACAACTGGCACCTGTATGCGGGCGATCCCGACGACCCCGCCCAGGAAGCCGACCTCCGGGCCCGCTCACCGCTCAGCCGGGTGGCCGACATCCGCACCCCACTGCTGGTCGTCCAGGGCGCCAACGACGCCCGCGTGCGCAGGTCGGAGTCCGACCAGATCGTCGAGGCGCTCCGGAACCGCGGCGTGGATGTCGAGTACCTGGTCAAGGACGACGAAGGGCACAGCTTCGCCAACCCGGAGAACACCATCGACATGTACCGCGCGGCCGACCGCTTCCTGGCCCGTCACCTCCGGGACGACGAGCACAGGTGACCGGCGGCACCCCGTCACACCAGGAGGCCGCCAATTCCCGGCCCTCCAGGTTTTCGTACCGGTCGTCGAGTTCCGAGACCAGGGTATCGACCGTCGCCATTTCTTTTTCGGTCAAAGCGATTTCGCGCAGGTGCGATGTGCAATACCTTCCTCAAGCCGAATACGCTGACGTCCGATCGGACGAGGAATGCGGATTTCCGGACGCACCTCGCCGTTCGTCCGCCGGGCAGGCGGGCCCCGGCCGGCTCTTCGAGGAGTGACAACGGCCTCGCGGCCCAGATGGTTCACTCGGAGAGCCTTTTCCGTACGTCCCCTGCCGTCGAGGACATCGAGGGCGTCCAGGGCGTCCAGGGCGTCCAGGTGAACGCGTCGAACAGACCATCAGGTCGCGCGGGAAGCTCCCGCCGCGGCCACCCTCACGCATCGGGCCGCGGCGGGAGGCCCGTCAGCAGTTCTCGACCGACCGGCAGATCAGGAAGGACACGGCCTCCATACGCTTGTTCTGCCCGGTGGTGCCTATCCCGTTGGTCTCACCGTCGACCCCGCAGTACCAGATCGGGTTCCAACCCACGCCCTGCACATAGGAGTTGCCGCACATCGTCCCCGTCTGCACAGCGAAGACCAACGCTTCGAGCCGCAGCCCCGAACCCGCTGAGCCGAGCGTGATGCGAGTGCCGGACGCGGCGCACTTCTCGGACCCCCACCCACTGCCCTGCCGATAGCCGGTGACACAGAGACTGCTCCCGGCGACCGCCATCTGCACGGCCTCGATCGCGCGCCCTCCTCCGGCCGCGCCGACCGACACGGACTGGCCGGCGTTCGCACACTGCTCTGCCGTCCAACCGGAGCCCGTCACGTACACCTTGGCGCAGACCCGGTTCGCCGCCGCCTCGGTACCCGCCGATGCCGAGGAAGTCATGGCCAAGGCCAATGCCATGGCCGCCCCACCGACTGCCAGAATGCGTCCGACCCCGCTGATTATTCGCGTCACGAGCAGTCCACTCCATCGATCCGGACAAACGATATTCGGGGACCACTATGACGGACGCGCTATCGGACGGACAGGTCGGTTCGATCTTTATTCTTGAAAACGGAAATCCGACCGCCCGCACCCCGAAGGCGACGAGCGGGAGTTCAGTCACGTGCGGGAGCGGGCGGGTGGGGCCGGATCGATGTCCGCTCGATCACCGGCATGGGAATCAGACGGCCGCCGGACGGTGTGCCGGTACCGAGGAGGATCTCGACCGAGGCACGGCCCATGGCTTCGTGCGGCAGTCCGACGGTGGTGAGGCCGGGGCGGAGGTAGGAGGCGAGTTCGTCGTTGTCGAACGAGACGACCGAGATGTCCTGCGGGACGCTCAGTCCACGGTCGGCCAGGGCCTGGTACGCGCCGAACGCGAGGCGGTCGTTCATGCACAGCAGGGCCCGGATGTCGCTGCGGCGTTCGAGGAGGGCGCGTGTGACGTCGTAGCCCTGGTGCGGCTCCCAGTCCCAGCATGATTCCTCGGCGGCGAACCGCAGCCCTCGTCGGGCCATCTCCGCACGGATGCCGGAGATCCGCTGCTCGACGGTGGTGGACCGGAAGAGCCCCGCCTCGGCTTCGGCGTTGTGCCCGATGAGGGCGATCCCCTCGCGATGGCCGGCATCGGCGAGGAGACCGACCGCCGAGGCGCCGCCGGTGAGTTCGTCGGGGAGCACCGAGACGGGATGCTTCTTGTTCGTGGCGTTGAGCATGACCACGCGCGTGCTCGTCGGGATCTCGGGCACGAACAGCTCCCGGGCGCGCATGACGGCGAAGATGATGCCGTCCACCTGCCGGTCCAGTACGGCACCGATCGCCTCCGACTCGCGTGCCGGATCGCCGCCGGTCTCCAGGACGAGCATGACGTGCCCGGCCCGCTGGGCGGCGTCCAGTGCTCCGCGGATCAGGCCGCTCGCGAAGCGGGTGGTGGCGACCACGTCGGAGATGAACCCGATGGTGAGGGTCTTGTCGGTGCGCAGGCTGCGTGCCGCGACGTTCGGCCGGTAGCCGAGTTCGGTGGCCGCCTCGTGGACCCGGGCATGCGCGTCGGCGGAGAGCCGGGAATCGGGCCTGCCGTTCAGGATCATCGATGCGGCGGTCGGGGACAGTCCGGCACGGCGGGCGACATCGGCGAGCGTGACGCGCTTGGGCGGCATGGCTTCCTTTCGTGCGGCGCGACGGGGCGGGTGCGTGCCGGTGCCAAGACAAGCACAACGCCCTGACCGTTGAGAACTGCTTCTTGACAGGGGGCATCCGGCATCCCAGTATGAGCAGCGCTAAATGCTTTTAGCACGTAGTTTAGCCCGTTTGTCGGGGGCTGATGGCATTCCCCCGCGGCGGCAGCGGCACCCGCCTGTGGTGCGCAGGATCACCTTCCACGGAGCACGCTCGGACAACGGAGTCTGTACATGGCACACACGTCGATCCGCCCCGCCGGGAACCGCAGAGCCGCACCACCCGCACGCCGGAGGCCGGCCGTCACGGCCGCGGCCGTGCTGAGCGGGCTCGTCCTGGCCGGGTGCGCGCCGGGATCCCCGGAAGCCAGCCCGACCGCGTCGGGCAAGGTGAGCCTGAAGCTCCCGTCCGACAAGATCACGATCAAGATCCAGGACGAAGCGGGCTTCCCCGTCACCGACGACCTGGCCGACGAGTTCACGAAGCAGCACCCGAATGTCACCTTCAAGGTCGTCCGTGACAGCTTCGCCAACCTCACCGCCAACGCGCCGCGCCTGCTGGCCAGTGCCGACGCCCCCGACCTCATTCGGCTGCCCACCATCGGGGACACCGTCAAGGACGGCCTCCTGACCAACCTCGACCCGTACTTCAAGGGCTACGGGTGGGACAAGTTCTCCGCCGGCCAGCTGGCCGCGTCCCGGATGAGTGCCGAGGGAGTCCGAGGCGAGGGCCCGCTCTACCAGATGGGCCTCGGCTACAGCGTCACGGGCATCTACGT
This sequence comes from Streptomyces ortus, assembly GCF_026341275.1. Lineage (NCBI taxonomy): Bacteria > Bacillati > Actinomycetota > Actinomycetes > Kitasatosporales > Streptomycetaceae > Streptomyces > Streptomyces ortus. The sequence goes on along the minus strand of NZ_JAIFZO010000002.1, from coordinate 7,464,682 downwards.
GAACCAGAAGTACGCCAAGCAACTGGGCCTCTCCGGGGCGCCGTCGACCATCGCGGAGCTGGAGCGGTGGATGGCCAGGGCGAAGGCCGCCAAGATCCTTCCCGTGCAGATCGGTATGCAGGACGGCGTGGGCACGTTCGCACTCCAGGCGCTGATCAACCAGTACGGCGACAAGGCCGACCTGGTGGACTGGATGTTCAACAAGCCCGGCGCCACCTTCGACACCGCCGCCAGCCTCAAGGGCGCCACGACGTTCAAGAAGTGGGCCGACGCGGGGTACTTCCCGTCCGACGTGAACGCGATCAACTACACGACGATGGTGTCCAACTTCCACGCCGGCAAGGGCCTGTTGATGTTCGACGGGAACTGGGACGCCGCGAAGACCGACAAGGCGATGGGGCAGGGCGCCGCCCGGTTCGTCCTGGCACCCCCGGCCGCCGCCGACGGCCCGTACGTGGCGATGGGCGCCGCGAACTCCTTCGCCATCCCCGCCAAGGCGAAGCACGCCGACGCAACGGCCTTCTTCCTGAACTGGATCCACACCGATCCCAAGGCCCGTCAGATCGTGGTCGACGTCACGGGCGCCTCCCCGGGGGGCGACCCCTCCAAGGCGCTGCCGAAGGTGAAGGACGGTTCGCTGACCGCGCAGGCCCTGGCGGCGTCGGCGAAGGTCGCCTCCGATGACGGATTCGTCGACTTCATGGCCAACACCACGGCGGGCATCTATGCGGGCGCCTTCCAGCCGGACGAGCAGAAGCTGCTGACCCGGCGCATGGAACCCAAGGCGTTCGTGACGGCGATCCAGGAGTACTACGCCAAGGAGCTGGCGGGCTGATGACCAACGATGTCCGCACGCATGAGAACCCCAAGCCGACCGCGGCGGCACTGCGGCGACCCGACGAGGGCGCTCATGCTGCGGGCGTCGGCACCTCCGCCCGGCGCCGCGGCCGTCCCTCCGTGCAGCGGTCGGCCCGGCATCGGCTGGCCATCGGCTGGCTGTTCGTCCTGCCGGCGCTGGCGTTCTTCGGCACCTTCGTGATCTACCCGTTGATCACGGCCGTGCAGTACTCGTTCTACCGCTGGAACGGCATCGGCGCCTCCACATGGGTCGGCGTCGACAACTACGTGCGGGTCTTCACCGATCCGGAACTGCTGATCTCGATCGTCAACGCGCTGATCCTCATCGTCTTCTTCACGGTGATCCCGGTCGCCTCCGGCCTGGCCCTGGCGACCTTGATCCGCACGATGCGGCCCGGCCCCTTCGCCACCGTCGCCCGCACGGTGCTGTTCCTTCCGCAGATCATCCCGCTGGTCGCCGCCGGTATCGCCTGGTCGTGGATGTACGCGCAGACGGGCACGGTCAACACCCTTCTCGACTCCGTCGGTCTGGGCTTCCTCGCCCGGTCCTGGCTGGCGGGCTTCGGGACCGCCCTGCCCGCCGTCGGCCTCATCGGCTCCTGGGTACTGACCGGCCTGTGCACCATCCTGCTGCTCACCGGCATCGGGAAGATCGACACTTCCCTGTACGAGGCGGCCCGGCTGGACGGGGCGGGCTGGTGGCGGGAGTTCGTGACCGTCACCCTTCCCGGACTGCGGCAGGAGATCGCGGTGCTGGTCACCATCACCGTCATCGCCGCGCTGAGCAGCTTCGACATCATCTACACCACCACCAAGGGCGGTCCGGGAACCAGCACGCTCGTGCCCGGCATCTCGATCTTCCGGCTCGCCTTCACCCAGAGCGAAGTCGGCCTGGCGTCCGCCTTCGGGATCATCCTCCTCGCACTCGTCCTCCTGGCGGTGCTGCCCATTCAACTGCTGGCAAGGGAACGAGACTGATGGTCGTCAACAAGACGGAAGCGGTCATCGGACGCGTCGTCCTCGTCGTCGTGCTGATCCTCACCCTGCTGCCGCTCGCCGGCATGCTCTCCGGCGCCCTGCAGCCCGCAGACCGCATCCCGGACGGGTTCTCCTGGCCCAGCGATCCCCAGTGGGGCAACTTCGCCGTCGCCTTCCGGACCGCGCACGTGTGGGAACTGCTCGGCTCCAGCACCCTGATCGTCCTGGGGGTCGTCCCGCTCAGCCTGCTCCTGTCGACGCTGGCCGGCTACGCCCTGGGCAACCTGCGCATCGCCGGCGGGCGGGTTGTCTTCGTCCTGCTGTTGCTGGGACTGACCATCCCCTTCGAAGCGATCATCATCCCGATCTACTACGAGATCAGCTCCATGGGACTGCTCAACACCCAGTGGGCGGTGATCCTTCCGCTGATCGGGCTGTACATGCCTTTCAGCGTCGTCTGGATGCGCGCGCACTTCGTCGGCGTACCCACCGAACTCTCCGAGGCGGCCCGCATCGACGGTGCGAGCGTCTTCCAGGAGATCCGCCGTGTCCAGATCCCGTTGGCCATGCCGGCCCTCTCCTCGCTGGCCATCCTGCTGTTCCTGTGGACCTGGAACCAGTTCCTGCTGCCGCTGGTCCTGGTCGACGATCCCGACAAGCGCACCATGGCCGGGGCCCTGGGAGCGTTCCAGGGGCAGTACATCAACCAGCTCCCCCTGCTGTTCGCGGGTGCGCTGATCATCATGCTGCCGACGATCGTGATCTACGTCATCTTCCAGCGCCAGTTCATCAAGGCGCTTCTCCAGGGCGCGGTCAAGGGCTGAAACCCCTCTCCTCCTCTGCTGGCCCCTCAGGTCCGGCGTCCTCGCGACGCCCGCCGCACCCACCACAAGGACGTCTGCATGACATTTCAGCTCGACCACGCCTGGGTGTGGGACTTCTGGTTCGCCGATGACGGCGACACCTTCCACCTGTTCTACCTCCACGCCCCCAAGAGCCTGGGGGATCCGGAGCTGCGGCACCGCCACGCCCGGATCGGGCACGCCACCTCCGTCGACCTGATCGACTGGCAGGACCACGGACCGGTCTTCACCGCCGGAGAACCCGGGGCCTTCGACGAGACCGCCACCTGGACGGGCAGCGTGCTGCGCGGACCCGACGGCGGCTGGCGGATGTTCTACACCGGGACCCGCTTCCTCGACTCCGGCGCCAACATCGAAACCATCGGTGTCGCCACCTCCCCGGACCTGCACACCTGGACGAAGCAGCCCGGACCGGTCGCCGAGGCGGACGGCCGCTGGTACGAGAAACTGGGGAGTTCGAGCTGGCCCGAGGAGGCCTGGCGCGATCCCTGGGTGTTCCCGGATCCGGCCGGGGACGGCTGGCACATGCTCCTCACGGCCCGGGCCGACCACGGGGCCATCGACGACCGGGGCGTGATCGGGCACGCGACATCACCCGATCTTCAGGTGTGGACCGTCCGCCCGCCCCTCAGCCGGGTCGGCGCCGGCTTCGCCCACCTGGAAGTCCCCCAGATCGCCACCGTCGACGGCCACCGCGTACTGCTGCTGTCCTGCGACACCCCACGGCTGTCCGCCGCACGGCGTGAAGCCGGCCAGGTCGGAGGCGTCTGGAGCGTTCCGGCCCCCACGGCCCTCGGCCCCTATCCGGTCGAGGACGCCACGCTGGTCATCGAGGAGTCCCGCTACAGCGGGCGCCTCGTCGAAGACCGGACCGGCCGGAGCGTGCTGCTCGCCTTCGACAACTCCACCACCGAGGACGGCTTCGCGGGCTCGATTTCCGACCCCCTCCCCGTGGCCTGGTCGGCGGAGCGGCACGGCATCGTCCCGCTGGCCCTGCAGAGCGAAGGCACCCAGACATGAGCATCCGCATCGAGGGCACCACCACCCCGGACTTCGCGTCCCTCGCCGATGTCTTCTCCGCGGCCTTCACCGGCCACGACGCCATGGGCGCGGCGCTCTGTGTCCGGGCGGGCGGTGAGACTGTCGTCGATCTGTGGGGCGGAACCGCCGACCCGCGCGACGGCACGCCGTGGACGAAGGACACCACGAGCGTCATCTTCTCCTGCACCAAGGGCCTCGTCTCGATCCTCGCCGCGCGCCTCGTGCAGGACGGCCTACTCGACCACCGGGCCCCCGTCGCCGCCTACTGGCCCGAGTTCGCCGCCGAGGGCAAGGGAGGGATCACGGTCGCCGATCTCCTCGCCCACCGGTCAGGACTTCCGGCGCCCCGCGACCTCCTGAACGTCGAGGACGTCATCGACTGGGACACCGTCACAGGCCGCCTGGCAGCCCAACGCCCCCTGTGGGCCGCCGGCCAGGGCCACGCGTACCACGCCCTGACCCATGGCTGGCTCGTCGGTGAGGTCATCCGCCGCGTCACCGGCAAGACGGTCGGCCAGTACTTCGACGAACTCGTCGCCGCCCCGCTGCGGGCCGACGCGTGGATCGGCCTGCCCCCCGAAGCCGCGCACCGGGTCGCCCACATGCGGGCCGGATCCAGCCTCACCGCACTCGTCGCGCAACAGGCGGCGGCACGCGTGGCCGGCGAAGTCGACTGGGCCGAGCGTGCCATGACCCTCGGCCACGCCTTCCCGCCGGAACTCGTCGACGCCACAGGCGGCTTCAACGACCCCCGCGTCCAGGCGGCGGAGGTGCCGGGAGCGGGCGGCATCGCGTCAGCCCGCGCACTGGCCTCGATCTGGTCGTCCACCGTGGTGGAGACCGACGGAGTACGACTGCTGGACGTCGGTACGGTCACCGACGCCATCCGGCCGCAGACCGAGGGCACCCCGCTCTTCGGCGGACAACCCCCCTTCCCGCGCTGGGGCATGGGATTCCAACTCCCCTCCCTGGCACGCGAGTTCGTAGGCCCCGCCTCCTTCGGGCACGACGGGGCGGGCGGACAGGTCGCCTTCGCCGACGCGACGCACCAGGTCGGATTCGCGTTTCTGACCAACCTCATGGAAGCGGGTGCCGACCACCGCGCCACCGCGATCGTGGACGAACTCCGCCGCATCCTCCGCCAAGCGGCCCATGGGGACCATGAGGACCTTGAGGACAGGCGCCGGTAGGCGGACGACGACCGCGCCGCTCAGCGCACCCGTCCCCGCGCCTTCAGCGGTCCGGGCGGCAGGTCCGGCGCCGCGAGTGGGCCGCCGTCGTAACCCTTCACCTCGCCGAAGCGCGAGCTCTCCATCCAGTCCGAACGGGCCTGTGCGATGTCCTGGTGGGACCGTCCGATGAAGTTCCACCACATGACCAGCTCCTCCTCGAACGGCTCGCCGCCCAGGAGCATCAGGCCGGCGTCCGACTCGGCCCGCAGGGGCAGTTCGGTGCGGCCGCAGCCGAGGTAGAGCATGGAGCCGGGCAGCAGCGGTACGCCGTCCACGTGGGCCTCCCCCGACATGGACAGCACGGCGTACTCGAAGTCCGGCTCCAGCGGCAGGCGTACGTCCGCGCCCCGGGCGAGGGCCAGATCGGCGCCCACGATCGGCGTGTACGTCGTGCCGGGCGAGGCGGCGCCGTCGACTCCGCCCAGGATGACCGTGGCCTGGAGGCCGGGTGCCGTGACGACGGGCAGCCCGCCGTGGTGTTCGAAACGCGGGTCGGTGTGCCGGTCGCTGTCGGGCAGCGCCACCCACAACTGCGCGCCGTGCAGGAAGCGGGCGTGGGACTTGGGGCTCTCCTCGGAGTGGCTGATGGCCCGCCCGGAGGTCATCAGGCCCAGTTCACGCGGGCGGATCGTCTGCAGGCTGCCCGTGGAGTCGCGGTGCAGCACCTCGCCCTCGTGCAGCCAGCTGACGGTCTGCAGGCCCATGTGCGGATGCGGCGGAACCTGCATCCCGGGCTCTTCGGCGATGTCGTCGGGACCGTAGTGATCGACGAAGCACCAGGCGCCCACCATGCGCCGGCCCAGGTTGGGCAGCAGCCGCCGGACCTCGCTGGACTCGCCGAGCTTGACCCGGCGGGGGCTGAGGAGTTCACGTACCGGCTCCGCCGCCACGAAACCCCGGCCGCCGCACAGGGCGGGAACGGCCTCGCGATCAAGATTGCTCATGGCCCACAACCTAGCCCCGTGGAGGACCGCCCGTCATGCCGTCCACCGCCGGGCAGGACGCGTACGAGCCCCGGACCGGCCACGAATAGGTCGTGGAATATTCAACCAACCCCGTCGGTTCTGCCCGTCGAAGGAAACAGAGGAGGTCACGGACGTGGACACGACCTACTACGACCACGGGACGACCGCGGAGCGCTGGGAGCGCGCCCGGATGTTCTTCGACGCCAAGGACTACGCCGCCTCGGCGCGCGTTCTCGACAGTCTGGTCGAGGAGGTGCCGCAGGAGACGGGTCCCCGCCTGCTGCTGGCCCGGGCGTACTACCACTCGGCGCAGCTGAGCCGGGCGGAGGCCGAGCTGCGCGTCCTCGTCGAGCGTGACCCCGTGGAGCACTACGCCCGGCTCATGCTCGGCCGGACGCTCCAGCGCCAGGGCCGCGACGACGAGGCCGGGCCGCACCTGCGGCTCGCCTCGGCGCTCGCGGGAGATTTCGACTCCCTGTGAGCGGAGGGTGAACGGAGGGCCCCCGGGCTGCCAACGGCGGCCCGGGGGCCCTCGCTACGTGGCGGTCCCCTTCGGGGTGCCGTACGTGCGTCTGCCCCGCCGGTAGGCGATCTCGCCCAGGATCACGTCCACCGCGATGAAGGCGGCCAGCGAGATGCCGAGGAGGGGCACGAAGTACCCGAGGACGGCGATGCCCGCCATCAATGGGACGAGGATGTGCGCGGGCACCTGCTGCCAGGCGCCGCGCGGGACGGGCCGGCCGAAGGCCGAGGCTCGGCCCCGCTGCCACCACATGCGGTAGCCCCACAGGATCAGCAGGATGAGGCTGAGGGCGAGGGCCATCAGCACCAACTGGTTGACGATGCCGAAGAGGACGCCGGTGTGCGCGTCGATCCCCCAGCGGGTGAGCTTCGCCAGCACCGGGTAGTCGGCGAACCGTACGGTGTCGGTCACCTCGCCGGTCGCCGGGTCGACCGCGACCGCGTCCTGCTTGGTGGGCCAACTGCGCTGCACCTGGCTGACCTTGTAGGCCGACTCGGCGTCCGCGGGCGGCACGATCTCCACCGGGTCGCCCAGGCCCTTCGCCCGCGCGGCGGCCAGCACCTTGTCGAGGCCGACGCCGTGCTCGACGCCGCCCTCGGCCGACCCCGAGCCGTGGCCGGCGTGTTCGCCCCCGACGGCGGCCGACACCGACGGGGTCGCCTGGCGCAGCGAGGTGCGCAGTTCGTCGATGTTCGCTCCGGCGTACGTCGACCAGGTCAGACCCGTCGCCGAGAGGAAGATGAAGCCGACCGCGGCCCAGACGCCGACCGAACCGTGCAGACCGAGGGTGCGCCGGCGCCCGCTGGTGCCGCGTATCCTCCGCTGCGTACGACGGCGGCCGAACCAGAGGACGAGGCCGCCGCCGGCGATCACCCACAGCCAGCTGGCGGCGAGTTCGCTGTAGAGGCGGCCGTCGTCACCGAGCTTCAGATTCGCGTGGAACTCGTCGATCCAGGTGCGCAGCGGCAGGGCGCCGGTGGACCCGTACTGTTCGAGCGCGCCGCGCACCTCGGCGGTGTACGGGTCGACGAACACCGCGAGGGTGTGGGTCTCACCGATGCCGGAGACGCCGGACAGCATCACCCTGGTCGTCGCGTCGTCCTCGGGCGAGGGGCGTACCGCGGAGACCGTTCCCTCCGGGTGGGCCTTGCGGGCGGCGGCGACCTGCTCGGAGATCGGCAGTTTCCCGTCGCCGACCGGGACGGTCATCTCGTGCGAGTAGAGGATCCTCTCGGCCTGGAACGACGCCGCGTAGAGGAATCCGGTCGTGGCGGCGACCAGCAGGAACGGGGCGACGAGCACTCCGGCGTAGAAGTGCAGCCGCAGCACCAGCGGGCGCAGTGGCGCCCAGCCGCCGCGTCTGGGCGGGTCGGGGGTGGTGGACGGCGGGGACTCGTCCGTCTCGGGCGCGGGAGCGATGGACATCGGCTGGCTTCTCCGGTCGGGCAGGGGACGACGGGGCCGTACTCGGCCGTTGCGGTGCAGTAGTCGGTGGGCGGGCCCGTCGAGTTCCCGGAGATTTCTGTGGCGTGGGTCACACACCTGTTCGTGCGCCGGGGAGCCGCCTCGCACGCCGGGATTCCGCTTGGCATGCTGGCGCGATGGCATCATCCAGTGACCTCACGCCCCTGCGCGACCGCGTGGAGGAACTCCTCTCCCGTACGGGCCCGTTGCCGATCGTCGCCGCCGGTGACCCCGTACTGCGCGGTGCGGCCGAGCCGTTCGACGGCCAGCTGGATCCCGCACTCCTGGCCCGCTTCGTCGCCGCCCTGCGCGACACCATGCACGCGGCCCCGGGGGTCGGGCTGGCCGCGCCCCAGGTGGGCATCCCGTTGCGGATCGCGGTGATCGAGGACCCGGCGCCCGTCCCGGACGAGATCCGCGAGGTACGCGGCCGGGTGCCGCTGCCCTTCCGGGTCCTGGTCAACCCGGTGTACGAGCCCGTGGGCACCGAACGTGCCGCGTTCTTCGAGGGCTGTCTGAGTGTGCCGGGCTGGCAGGCGGTGGTGGCGAGGCCCGCCCGGGTACGGCTCCTGGCGCGGGACGAGCACGGCGGGGCGGTGGACGAGGAGTTCACGGGCTGGCCGGCCCGGATCGTCCAGCACGAGACGGACCACCTCGACGGCACGCTCTACCTCGACCGCGCCGAACCGCGCTCGCTGTCCTCCAACGAGGCGATGGCGCGGTGGTGGGCCCAGCCGACTCCGTCGCAGGCGGCGAAGGGGCTGGGCTTCGACCTCTAGGGACCACTAGGGACCACTAGGGACCACTAGGGACCACTAGGGACCACTAGGGAATCTGGGGACCACCAGGAACCCCTAATGGCCAACTAGGTCTGGCCAGGGGTTACTTGCTGTCGCGGTACGCCTCCAGCAGCCGCAGCCACACCTCGCTGACCGTCGGGTAGGACGGGACCGCGTGCCACAGCCGGTTCACCGGGACCTCTCCGACGACCGCGATCGTGGCGGAGTGGACCAGCTCGCCGACGCCGGGGCCGACGAAGGTGACGCCGCGCAGGGTCTCGCTGTCCAGGTCGACGATCATCCGGGCCCGGCCGCGGTAGCCGTCGGCGTACAGGCCGGCGCCTGCGACCGTGGAGAGGTCGACGTCGACCGCCCTGACGCGGTGGCCCGCCTGCTCGGCCTCGGCGAGGGAGAGGCCCACGGAGCCCGCCTCCGGGTCGGTGAAGACGACCTGGGGGACGGCGGCGAGGTCGGCGGTCGCGGAGTGCGCGCCCCAGGTGTCGGTCTCCAGGAGCGGCACGCCGGCCGCCCGCGCGGCGATGGCGGCGCCCGCGATCCGGGCCTGGTACTTGCCCTGGTGGGTGAGCAGGGCGCGGTGGTTGACGTCACCGACCCCGTACAGCCAGTCCGTGCCGGTGACCCGGAGGCTGTCGTCGACCTCCAGCCAGGAACCGGGGGTGAGGCCGACCGTCTCCAGGCCGACGTCGTCGGTGCGAGGGGCGCGTCCGGTGGCGAAGAGGATCTCGTCGGCCTCGATGCGGTCGCCCGTGGAGGTGGTGACGACGACCGTGCCGCCCTCCCGTGTCACCGACTCGACGGAGGCGCCGGTGCGCACGTCCGCGCCCGCCTCGCCGAGCGCCTCGGCGATCAGCTCGCCGGCGAAGGGCTCCATGCGGGGCAGCAGGCCCTTGCCGCGGACGAGGAGCGTGACCTGGGAGCCGAGGGCCTGCCAGGCGGTGGCCATCTCCACGCCGACGACTCCGCCGCCGACGACGACGAGGCGGCCCGGGACGGCCTGAGCACTGGTGGCCTCGCGGCTGGTCCAGGGCTTGACCTCGGCGATCCCCGGCAGGTCCGGCAGTACGGCCCGGGTGCCGGTGCTGACGGCCACGGCATGCCGGGCCGTCAGGACGTGCCGTTCCCCGTCGGGGCCCTCGACCGTGACCCGGCGCGGCCCGTCGAGCCGGCCGTGTCCCCGGTAGAGGTCGACTCCGACGCCCTCCAGCCACTGGACCTGGCCGTCGTCCTTCCAGTTCGAGGTGTAGTAGTCGCGGTGGGCGAGGACCGCCGAGGCGTCGAGAGGGCCTTGCACGGCCTGGCTCAGGCCGGGCACCTTGCGGGCGTCCGCGCGGGCGATCGCCGGGCGCAGCAGGGCCTTGCTGGGCATACAGGCCCAGTACGAGCACTCGCCGCCGACCAGTTCGCTCTCCACGATCGCGGCGGAGAGGCCTGCCGCGCGGGCGCGGTCGGCGACGTTCTCCCCCACGGGTCCGGCCCCTAGCACCACGACGTCGTACACGTTGGTTTCCGTTTCCGTCATGGGGTCAGTCTGGTGGTTGGTGTGGGCCGTGGCCACACGGGTAGGCGCGCGGAATACGGCGCCGGTCGGTGCCGTTGTGCAGGACGGCCACGCACCGACCCCGGGAAGAGGGAATCAACGCCATGACCAGCACCGTGGAGCTCACCAAGGAGAACTTCGACCAGACGGTCACGGACAACGAATTCGTCCTGATCGACTTCTGGGCGTCCTGGTGCGGCCCGTGCCGGCAGTTCGCCCCGGTCTACGAGAAGGCGGCGGAGGCCAATTCCGACCTGGTGTTCGCCAAGGTGGACACGGAGGCGCAGCCGGAACTGGCGGCGGCCTTCGACATCCAGTCGATCCCGACGCTGATGATCATCCGCGATCAGGTGGCGATCTTCGCCCAGCCGGGTGCGCTGCCCGAGGCCGCCCTGGAGGACGTCATCGGCCAGGCCCGCAAGCTCGACATGGACGAGGTCCGCAAGTCGGTCGCGGAACAGCAGGCGCAGCAGGGACAGCAGGCCGAGTAACGGCGACACGCCGGCCCGCCCGGGGCAGAACGCCCCGGGCGGGCCGGCGCCCGTACGACCGCCCGTCCGTCCGTCCGCCGTCAGCTCGACTCGCGGTGGACGACCTCCGCCCCCAGCACCGCATGCGCCTCCGGCTCCCCCGCGGGCTCCCGTACCGCACGGTCGACCAGTTCGGCCAGCTCTCGCCCGGACGGCAGCCGGAGGTGGACCGTGCTCAGCCGCGGTCGCAGGAGCCGTCCCAGCATCAGGTCGTCCGCGCCGACGACGGCCGTCTCGCCGGGTATGCCGATCCCCTCGTCCTGCAGCGCGCGCATCAGCAGCATCGCGAACTCGTCGTTGTACGCGAAGACGGCGTCCAGGCCGAGGGAGCGCCAGCGCCCCGCGAGATCGGCCGCGGCCTTCTCGTCGAAGGCGAGCGGCACCTCGGTCAGCGTGGCGTCCGTACCGGCCAGGGCCTGCCGTACGCCTTCGAGGCGGGGTCTGGAGAAGATCTCCAGACCTCGGTCCTCGGGCACCAGCACCCCGACGCGGCGGTAGCCCCGGGCCAGCAGGTGCACGCCGACGCTGCGGCCGACCTCCTGGTGGTCCATGAGGAGCGCGTGGGCGCCCTCGACGCGTTCGGGACCGATGGTGACCACGGCCCGGGCGCCGGAACGCTTCAGCACGGACACGCCGCGCGGCCCGAGGCCCCCGCCGGGCGCCAGTACGGCGACCGGCCGCAGCTCGGCCCACGCGCGGGCCGCCTCGTCACCCCGCAGGCGCAGTCCCCCGTACTGCACGACGGTGTATTCGAGGCGGCTGAGCGCCCACTGGAGTTCGTTGAAGAACTGGCTGTAGAGCGGGCCCACGGGCACGTCCGGCGCGGGCATCAGGACCATGCGGCTGTGCCCGGCGCGCAGACTGCGGGCCGCGGCGTGCGGCACGTACCCGAGTTCCTCGGCCGCCCGGTGGACACGGCGGCGGGTGGGCTCGCTGATCCGTACGGCGCTGGTGTTGTTCAGGACGTAGGAGACGGTCGCGCGTGACACGCCCGCCAGACGGGCCACGTCGGCACTCGTCGGCACGGAGCGCTGCGCGGGCTGCGGAGGGGCGGATGTCTTCGGTATCTGCACCATGAGGTACGGCATCCTTGCAGAAGCCCCGCGCGGGCCCGGGGCCGGGGGCGACCCAAGTCGCTTTCCGCTCAGGGCAGTTCCGGCGCGTCGGGAGTGCGACGCGGTACGCGTCAGGGGTGCGGCGCGGTACGGGTCACCTGTTCGGTTCGGTACGGGTCAGGTATTCGGCTCCGTACGCGTCACGCGTGCGACCAGGTCGTTCCAGCCCGCTTCCAGGCGCTCCAGCGGCATCCCGCACTCCTTGGTCAGGTGGTGGATCAGCGCGGGGTCCAGGTACCCCATCAGCGTCTGGGCGAGGAGGGCGCAGTCGGCGTCCGGCGCCGCCTGCCGCAGCAGCAGGGTGACGTGGCCGGTCAGGAACCGCTGGGGCGGGAACGAGAAGCGGCGGGCCGGTTCCGGCTGGGCGGCCAGCTGCAGATCCAGCTGCTCGGCCGACTGGCGCAGGACGGCACCCCCGAACGCTCTCAGCCGTTCGACCGGCGGCGCGCCGGGGCCCAGCGGGGGCGGTCCGCTGAGGAAGGCGGCCTGGAGCTGCTTGGCGGAGTGGTCCAGGAGCGCCATGAGCAGGCCGGTGCGGTCGCCGAAGCGGCGGAAGACGGTTCCCTTGCCGACCTCGGCTGCCACGGCCACCGCCTCCATCGTGACGCCGGCCGCGCCGTGCTCCGCGACCAGGCGGGTGGCCGCCTCCAGCAGCCGGGCGCGGTTGCGGGCCGCGTCGGCACGCAGGCAGGGCTCATCCTCGCCGGAGGTGAGCTCCAGCAGAACGGGCTCGTCGAGGGACTCCTGAGACTTGGGGAGGGGCGGCAAGGAGGCGGACATGAAGACAGCGTAACGCCGGGGGAAGAAAACTGGACCGCGGTCCGTTTGACTGGTAGAACTTTAAACGGACCCCGGTCCGGATCGTAACGGCAATGTTTCATCGTCCTTGGAGCCCCCCATGACTGTTCGTATCCTCGCGCTCGTCGGCAGCCTTCGCGCCGGCTCGCACAACCGCCAGCTCGCCGAGGCCGCCGTCAAGCTCGCGCCCGAGGGCGCGGAGGTCGACCTGTTCGAGGGCCTGGCCGACATCCCCTTCTACAACGAGGACATCGACGTCGAGGGCGACGTCCCGGCCGCCGCCGCCCGGTTGCGCGAGGCCGCGGGCGGCGCCGACGCCATCCTGCTCTTCTCGCCCGAGTACAACGGCACCATCCCGGCCGTCCTGAAGAACGCCATCGACTGGCTGTCCCGCCCGTTCGGTGCGAGTGCCCTCAAGGACAAGCCCCTGGCCGTGGTCGGCACCGCCTACGGCCAGTACGGCGGCGTCTGGGCGCAGGACGAGGCCCGCAAGGCCGCCGGTATCGCCGGCGCCAAGGTCCTCGAGGACATCAAGCTCTCCATCGCGGGCTCGGTCGTCCGCTTCGCCGAGACGCACCCCTCCGACGACGCCGAGGTCGCCGCCCAGCTGACCGAGGTCATCGGCCGGATCCACGGCGAGGCCACCGCGCCCGTCGCCGCCTGACCGGCACACCCGCACGGCTCCTGGTGACGCGTGGCCATCGCCGCGCGTCACACGTCGTTCGCGGTACGCGGTGCCGGGACGGAGTTCGGTCCGCACCCCGGTCCATGGTCCGTGGGCACGTAGGCTTGGCGGCATGGACGACGCGTCGATGGTGGGGCTCATGGGGCGGGTCACCGGCACGGTGGGGCCCGGTCTCGTCGGCGAGGTGATCGTCCGGGTGCGCGGCGGCGCCGAGCACTTCCTCGCGTACGCCGCTTCCTCGAAGGACCGTATCGAGTCGGGCACGGTGGTCATGGTGGTGGAGTACCTGCCGCCGCGCACGGTGTACGTGTCGCCCGCGTACGGCAGTTGAAGCCCGCGCGGACGCTTTGACCATGTGAGCGTGTAGTACGTATCAAAGGTGTCCCAAGGCCGCGTCGGGCTCTGTACCCACGGGTCCGCGCGGGCGCACACTCCCTTCGTTCGGTGCCGACAGGGCACCAGGCAACAGGGGGCGAATGCCGATGATCGTCGGCGTCGTGGCGGGGGCAGCGGTCCTCGCGCTCGTATTCATCGTCGTGGTCTTCAAGCTCATGTGGCGGGTCGCGGAGCCCAACGAAGCGCTGATCATCTCCGGTTCGAAGCATCGCATGGAGGGCCTTGAGGAGGGCATGGGCTTCCGGATCGTCACCGGACGGGGCACGCTCGTGCTGCCGGGCGTCCAGGCGGTGCGCAAACTCTCGCTCGACCTCAACGAGACCGAACTGTCCGTGGACTGCGTGACCCACCAGGGCATCCCGCTCAAGGTGCGGGGCGTCGTCATCTTCAAGGTGGGCGACGACTTCGTGTCGATCGCCAACGCGGGGCGCCGCTTCCTGGACCAGCAGAAGCTGATGTCGGAGCGGGTGCACAACGTGTTCGCCGGTCATCTGCGGTCCATCGTCGGCGGGTTGACCGTCGAGGACATGATCCGCGACCGCGACAAGCTCACCGGGCAGACCCGGGCCGCGTGCGGTACGGAGATGGAGAAGCTGGGGCTGATCGTCGACTCGCTGCAGATCCACGAGATCGAGGACCCGACCGGGTACATCAAGAACCTGGCCATGCCGCACGCGGCGGCCGTCCAGCGGGACGCCCGGATCGCGCAGGCCGAGGCCAACCGGCTGGCCACCGAGGCCGAACAGCAGGCCGCCGCGCGGATGGCGGAGGCGACCCGGGACAGCGAGATCCTGCAGGCCGGGTACCAGGCGGAGCGCGACAACGCCGCGGCCACGTCGCGGCAGGCCGGACCGCTCGCCGAGGCGCAGGCCCGCCAGGAGGTCGTGGTCCAGGAGACGCGTGTCGCCGAACTGAAGGCGCACCGGCGCGAGCAGCAGCTCCAGGCGGACGTCCGCAAGCCCGCGGATGCGAAGGCGTACGAGAAGCGCACGCTGGCCGAGGCGGAGCGCGATGTGCGGATCTCCGCGGCGCAGGCCAAGGCGAAGGAGACGGAGCTGGCCGCCGCGGCGGAGGCGACGCGGGTCACGACGGCCGCGAGCGCCGAGGCCGAGGCGACGAAGGCGCGGGGCGCCGCCGCCGCTACGGCGACCAGGGCCACGGGTGAGGCGGAGGCCGCCGCCGCGCAGGCCAGGGGGATCGCGATCGCCGAGTCCACGCGGGCGAAGGGGCTCGCGGAGGCGGCGGCCATCGCGGCGCGGGCCGCCGCACTGGCCGAGAACCAGGAGGCCGTGGTCGCGCAGCAACTCGCGGAGAACTGGCCGGAGATCGTGAAGGCGGGCGCGGGGGCCTTCGGGAACGTCGAGCACATGGTGCTGCTGAACGGGGCCGAGGGGATGTCGGACATGTTCACCAAGGCGCTGACCATGGGTGGGACCGGGCTCGGGCTTGCCCGGCAGTTGCTCGCGTCCATGAACGCGGACGGGCGGGTGAAGGGTGGGGGTTCGCCCGTGAACGGGGCCACCTCGGGGGGTGCGGGCAGTTCCTCCAAGAGGGTGCCCCTGGACGGGGAGTCGTAGGGAGGGGAGTTGGGGGGTGCGGGCGGCTGGCGCAGGGGTGCGCCCTTCCCCGCGCCCCTTGAGGCAAGGGTGCGGGTCCGCTGGCGCCGGAGTGCGCCGTTCCCCGCGCCCCCAAAAACAGGAGTTGCGCCGTTCCCCGCGCCCCCAAAAACAGCAGTTGCGCCGTTCCCCGCGCCCCTGAACCCCTCGCCTGAAAGTGCGCGAGCGGGGCGGGTTAACGTTCGGTGTGACTGCTTCTGCCGAGCGTGATGTTCCTGGGCGATTCGGGCCCTCCGCCACCGTCGAGGCCGATCCGCGGCGGGTCGGGGTCGTGCGGACCGAGTACTCCCCCGCGCACGACGGCGACCCGGACCCGGGCGAGATCGTGTGGACGTGGGTGCCCTATGAGGAGAACGACGGGCGCGGCAAGGACCGGCCCGTACTGGTGGTCGCCCGCGAGGGCGCCGACACGTTCCTCGCCGTGCGGTTGTCGAGCAAGGGGCACCACGGCGACCGGGAGTGGGTGCCGATCGGCAGCGGGCCCTGGGACCGGTCGGGGCGCGACTCGTGGGTGGCCGTGGACCGGGTGCTGCGGCTGCACGAGAAGGGGATGCGCCGGGAGGCGTGCGCGCTGGACCGGATGCGGTTCAACCTGGTGGTGCACCGGCTGCGGGAGCGCTACAGCTGGCGCTGAACGGACCTGAACGCCTGCTCGAAGGCGCCCCGCACCACGGCTCCCCTCGTACGGTCGAGGACGCCGAACACCACGTGCTCGAAGGTGCCGGCGAAGCGTCCGCCGTCCCCGAGGAGCGTGGCGAAGGTGCTCGCCACCCGCGCCGGGTCGTTCCGGAAGACTCCGCAGCCCCACGCGCCCAGCACCAGCCGGCGGTAGCCGTGCGCCTCGGCCGTCTCCAGCACCCGCTCGGCGCGGGAGGCGAGGGCGCGCGGCAGCTCGGCCACGCGCTCCGGCATGGTGCGTCTGATCACTCCCGCGTTGGGGGCGGCGGCCGTGAGGAATCCGGCGGTGAACGGCTCGTCGAGGAGCGTTCCCCGGTCGTCGCGGAAGACCGGGACGGCCGGTGAGTGGATCACCCGGTCGGTGTAGAAGGCGTCGTGGTGGGTCCGGTGGTGGTCGTAGAACGCGCGGACCTCCACCACGCACGTGTAGAGCGCGGAGGCCCGGCACAGGGCCTCCTCCTGGGCCTGGGCGCCGTTCAGACAGCCCCCGCCGGGATTGCGTGCCGAGGAGAAGTTCAGCACCGCGGCCGGACCGGTCAGTCGGCGGGCCGCCGCCAGGCTGCTCTCGCCCGTGACCTCGAAGAACGTGTCCGCGACGGCGGCACGACCGGTGGCACGCGCGGTCCGCAGCGGCTCCGGTCCGTACATGCGGGTGCCCGCGCGGGCGGCGGCCACCGCCGCGGCGATCGACACCTCACGCCCACCGGACGCGCGGTACGAACCCGCCGCGACGATCTCCTCCGTGTGCCGTGCGATCGCGCGCAGCCGTGCGCTCATGGCGCCACCCCTGTAGGCGCCGTGCTCGCGCCCCGCGCGATCCCCCTGTTACCCCCGTCGCATCCCCCGTCGTGCTCATGAACGCATGGTGAGCGATCCTGGTAGGGCGCCGCAACAGAGTTTCACGCACCCAAAAGCGGTGATACGCACCCTTGTGCGAATCGCCTCAAGGGTCTTGGGTGGGACGAGCGTCTGTCGGGCCGGCCCATCCGAAGCCGGCCCGACGGCATGGATGGAATCTCAGGAGGATCCCGACATGTCCGATTCGGTGAGTGACTGTACGGAGCCCCGGCGCTCCACCGTCACCGAGGCCGAAGTGGAGGCACTGGTCCGCGGCATATGCTTCAAGACCGGACCGCCCCGCTTCCTCGGTGTGGAACTCGAATGGCTCGTCCACGAGCCGCGCTCCCCGCGGCTCCCCGTACCACCAGAACGTCGCGAAGCGGCCTACGCCGCAGTGCGGGCCCTGCCCCTGAGTTCGACGGTCACCGTCGAACCGGGCGGACAGCTGGAACTCAGCTCCGCACCCGCCGCCTCCCTGACGGAGTGCATCGCAGCCGTATCCGCCGACCTCGACGCCGTACGCGCGGTACTGCGCGAGGCGGGTCTCGCCCTCTGTGGACTGGGCCAGGACCCGTGGCACGAACCCACCCGCTTCCTCCATGAGCCGCGGTACGACGCCATGGAGATCTGCCTCGACCGTGCCGGCCCGGAAGGCCGCGCCATGATGTGTTCCTCCGCCTCCGTGCAGGTCTGCCTGGACGCCGGGTACGAGGAACCGGGACCGCTCGGTCTCGGGCGCCGCTGGTGGCTGGCCCACCAACTGGGCGCGGTCCTGGTGGGCGCGTTCGCCAACTCCCCGATGGCCCGGGGCCGACCCACGGGCTGGCGCTCCACCCGGCAGTCCCTGTGGGCCGCCATGGATCCGGGCCGCACCGGTGCTCCGCCGCTCGACGGCGACCCGCGGGCCGCCTGGGCACGGCACGTCCTGGACGCTCCGGTGATGTGCGTCCGCGCGCCCAGCGGTCCCTGGGACGTACCGGAGGGGCTGAGTTTCCGGGAGTGGACCCGGTCCGACGCACCACCGGGCCGGGAAGACCTGGACTACCACCAGACGACCCTGTTCCCGCCGGTGCGTCCGCGCGGGCACCTGGAGCTGCGCATGATCGACGCGCAGCCGGGCGACGACGGCTGGATCGTGCCGCTGGCCGTGACGGCGGCGCTGTTCGACGACCCGGAAGCCGCCGAGACCGCCTACCGGACGGTGAAACCGCTCGCCGAACGGACCGGCTCGCTGCCCGCTCCGACCAACCCGCTGTGGACGACCGCCGCCCGCTCGGGCCTGGCCGATCCCGAGCTGCGGGAGGCGGCGGTGACCTGTTTCGCGGCAGCCGCCGAAGCGCTGCCCAGGATCGGGGCGAGCACCGAGGTGCAGCGGGCGGTCGCGGAGTTCACCGAGCGCTACGTCGCCCGGGGCCGGTGCCCCGCCGACGACCTGCTCGGCACGGAACACGGCACAGCACACGGCACAGAGAACAGCACAGAACACCTGCTCAGCGGGAAGGACTTCCGCCCATGACCGACCCCGGTAACGGCACCACGTTCGACGACCCGGAGACGCTCAGGAAGCGTGCGCTGGCGGCGCTGCTCACGGCCCGCGAGCGCACGGCGCTGCTGACCTCCTGTGTCGAGGACCCCGAACTGACCGCGCAGCACTCGCCGTTGATGTCCCCGCTGGTGTGGGACCTCGCGCACATCGGCAACCAGGAGGAGCTGTGGCTGCTGCGGACGGTCGGCGGCCGTGACGCGCTGCGGCCCGACATCGACGGCCTGTACGACGCGTTCGAGCACCCGCGCGCCGAGCGGCCCTCGCTTCCGCTGCTGCCGCCCGCCGAGGCCCGCACCTACGCGGCCGAGGTACGCGGCCGGGCGCTCGACATCCTGGAGAGCACCGCCTTCGAGGGTACGGGCGCCCGGCTGACCGAGGCCGGGTTCGCCTTCGGCATGATCGCCCAGCACGAACAGCAGCACGACGAGACCATGCTGATCACCCATCAGCTCCGCAAGGGGCCGGTGGCGTTGACGGCCCCGGACCCGATGCCCGTACCCGCGTTCACCGGACCGTCCGAAGTGCTGGTGCCGGGTGGCCCGTTCACGATGGGCACGTCCACCGAGCCGTGGGCGCTGGACAACGAACGGCCGGCGCACGCACGTCTGGTGCCGCCGTTCTTCATCGACACCACCCCGGTGACGAACGAGGCGTACCAGGCGTTCATCGCGGACGGCGGCTACACCGACCCGCGCTGGTGGGCGCCCGAGGGCTGGGCCCACATCCGGGAACACTCCATCGAGGCGCCGCTGTTCTGGCGCCGCGACGGCGGGCAGTGGCTGCGGCAGCGCTTCGGCGCCACCGAGGTCGTACCGGCCGACGAGCCCGTTCTGCACGTCAGCTGGTACGAGGCCGACGCGTACGCGCGCTGGGCGGGGCGGCGCCTGCCCAGCGAGGCCGAATGGGAGAAGGCGGCCCGGCACGACCCGGAGACGGGCCGCTCCACGCGTTATCCGTGGGGCGACGCCGACCCCACGCCCGAGCACGCCAACCTCGGCCAGCGCCATCTGCGCCCGGCGCCGGCCGGCAGCTATCCGGAGGGCCAGTCGCCCCTCGGCGTACGACAGTTGATCGGTGACGTGTGGGAGTGGACGTCCAGCGATCTGCTCCCCTATCCGGGCTTCCACGCCTTCCCGTACAGGGAGTACTCGGAGGTGTTCTTCGGGTCGGAGCACAAGGTGCTGCGCGGCGGCTCGTTCGCCGTGGACGCGGTGGCGTGCCGGGGGACGTTCCGCAACTGGGACTATCCGGTCAGGCGGCAGATCTTCTCCGGGTTCCGTACCGCCCGGGACGCCCGTCCGGACAGCGCCTGATGTGCCGTCACCTGGCATACCTGGGGCCCGAGGAGCCGCTGGGCCGGCTCCTCGTGGACCCGGCCCACGGCCTGTACCGCCAGTCGTGGGCGCCCCGGCGCCAGCGGCACGGGACGGTCAACGCCGACGGGTTCGGCGTCGGCTGGTACGCCGAGGGCGATCCGGTGCCCGGCCGCTACCGGCGCACCGGGCCGATCTGGGGCGACCGGTCGTTCGCCGACCTGTCTCGGGTGGTGCGCTCCGGCGCGCTGCTCGCGGCGGTGCGGGACGCGACCCTGGCGGGGGCGGACGGGGAGGCCGCGGCGGCGCCGTTCGCCGCGGGCACCTGGCTGTTCAGCCACAACGGGGCGATCGCCGGCTGGCCGCGTTCGCTGGCCCCACTGGCCCGGACGCTGCCCGCCGAGGACCTGCTGTCGATGGAGGCGCGCTGCGACTCGGCACTCGTCTGGGCGCTGGTCCTGAACCGGCTGCGCGGCGGGGACGAGGAGGGGCAGGCCCTCGCCGACACGGTTCTCGACGTGGCGGCGGCGGCCCCCGGCTCCCGCCTCAACCTGCTGCTCACCAACGGCGAGGTGATCGCCGCGACCGCCTGGGGCGACACGCTCTGGTATCTGACCGAACCCGGCCGGCGCACCGTCGTGGCGTCCGAGCCGTACGACGACGATCCGCACTGGCGGGAGGTGCCGGACCGCACGCTGCTCGCGGCGAGCCGCACGGACGTGCTGCTCACCCCGCTCAAGGACATCGACGCACCCATGGCACCCGCACCCGACACGTCCGTACCGAGCGCATCCGTTCCGAGCGCATCCGTTCCGAGCAAGGAGCCCCGTACGTGAGTCCGTTCCTGGTCACCCGCACGCTGCCCGAGGACGCCACGGACGCCGCCCTGCGGGCCGACGTCCTGCACGGTCTGACCCGCGCTCCGAAGACGCTCCCGCCCAAGTGGTTCTACGACGCGGTGGGCAGCGAGCTCTTCGAGGAGATCACCGCGCTGCCCGAGTACTACCCCACGCGCGCCGAGCGGGAGATCCTCGCCGCCCGGGCGCCCGATATCGCCGCGGCGACCGGCGCGCGCACTCTCGTCGAGCTGGGCTCGGGCTCGTCGGAGAAGACCCGGCACCTGCTCGACGCGCTGCCCGCGCTGCACACGTACGTGCCGGTGGACGTGAGCGGGAGCGCGCTCACGCAGGCCGGTGAGGCGCTGGCCGCCGAACGCCCCTCGCTCGACGTGCACGCCCTGATAGCCGACTTCACCGCCGGTCTCACGCTGCCCGGGACGCCCGGCCCGCGGCTCGTCGCGTTCCTGGGCGGCACGCTCGGCAATCTGCTGCCCGCCGAACGCGCCTCGTTCCTGGCGTCCGTACGGTCCCTGCTGTCGCCCGGCGACGCCCTGCTCCTCGGCACCGACCTGGTGAAGGAGGAGTCGGTGCTCGTCAGCGCCTACGACGACGCGGCGGGGGTGACGGCCGCGTTCAACAAGAACGTGCTGAGCGTCGTCAACCGCGAGCTGGGCGCGGACTTCGATCCCGACGGGTTCGCCCATGTCGCCCGCTGGAACGCCGAGGAGGAGTGGATCGAGATGCGGCTGCGCGCCCTGAAGGCCGTGACCGTGAAGATCCCGGCGCTCGACATCGCGGTGGAGTTCGCCGAGGGCGAGGAGATGCGCACCGAGGTGTCGGCGAAGTTCCGCGAGGCGGGCGTACGCGCGGAACTGGCCGCGACCGGACTCGAACTCACCCACTGGTGGACGGACGCCGAGGGGAGGTTCGCGCTGTCGCTGAGCACGGTCCGGTGAGCCGCACCGGTCCGGAGCCCGCCGGAACACGTGTCCACCGGGCTCCCATCTCGCGGTCCCCCGTCTCCTGGGGCACCGTGGAACGACCCGTGGCACATGGGCCACGGCGGAGAGGAGCACCCGCATGTCCGACCACACCTACCGGGTCACCGAGATCGTCGGAACCTCGCACGAGGGCATCGACCAGGCGATCCGCAACGGCGTCTCCCGGGCCTCGCAGACCCTGCGCAACCTCGACTGGTTCGAGGTGACGCAGGTGCGCGGGCAGATCGAGAACGGGCAGGTCAAGCACTACCAGGTCGGCCTGAAGGTCGGCTTCCGCCTGGAGGACTCGGCCTGACGGCCGCCCCTGGCAGGCCCGTGACCAGCACGTGCGCCGGCCCCTCCCGACGCGTTCGGGAGGGGCCGCTGCCGTCCGGCTTCGCCCGTCAGGTGCGGCCCTGCCGTTCCTGCGCGTCCCTCAGCGCCGCCGACGCGGCGGCCCAGCGGGCCCGTACGACGCGGAACCCGGCCCGTTCGGCGTCCGCGCACACCAGCTCGTCGTCGTCCACGAGCACCCTGATCTCGCGGTCGCGGGCCAGCTCGCGCAGGATCTGCAGCTTGGTGCGCCGGGCGGGCCTGCGGTCGTCGTCGCGCCGCATCCGCACGCGGCCCTCGGGCAGGCCCTGGGCGGCGATCCAGGCCACCGTGTCCTCGCGGCAGCGCTCGGGCCGCCCGGTCAGGTAGAGGACCTCGCACTCCTCGGCGTGTTCCAGGGCCAGTGCCACGCCCTCGGCCAGCGGCGGATCGTGCTTCGCCGCGGCGAAGAAGGCGTCCCAGTCGCGCGGCTTCCGCTCCAGGTACCGCTGCCGGTGCGCGGTGTCGGCGAGCGTGCCGTCGAGGTCGAAGACGGCGAGTGGCGTGCTGTTGTTCGTCACGGCGGCCACCCTAGAACGCCGCCCGCCTCCGTTCAGGACGCGGTCGCGTCCCGCCACAGGGTCCACGCGAGGCCGAAGCCGGCCAGCGCGATCGCGATCCGCAGCGGCGCCTCGGGCAGCCGCCGTACGACCGCCGGCCCCGTCGCCGGCCCCGTCCAGGCGCACTCGACGTTCCATACTAGAGACACTGTCTGCATATACAGACAGCGGGTCGCTTTGCCGCCACCCCTGAGGGAAGGCCCGCCGCTACCGCTGGGACGCGCCCCCGGCCGGGTGGAAGGGTGCGGAGGGTGTGAGAGGGACGCCCGGCGGCATGTTGTACGGCGTGACCACCTGGATCGCCGAGGGCAGGAAGGGGCCCTCGTCGGGCAGCGCCTTGTGGGCGCGCATGATGGTCTGGCAGGCGCGCCGCATGTCCTGGCGCAGGTCGTGGTGGAGCACGGCGGACAGCCGGCGTTCGCGCAGGAATCCGGTGTTGTCGTGATCCAGGTCGTGGGCGATGAACACCGCGCACTCCCGCCCGAGGACGCGGAACGCGTCGAGGGTCGCCGCGTTGCCGCCCCCGGCCGAGTACACGGCGATGACCTCCTCGTCCCGCTTGAGCGCGTCCAGGACGAGGTCCCGCTGCGTGGCGTCCAGACCGTCGCTGTCGGTGACCTCCACCAGCGACCGGCCGGGCTGCGCGCTGCGCATCGCACTGCGGAAGCCCATCTCCCGCTCCTCCTCGCCCCTGAAGGAACCCCGGCTGATCGTGGCGAGCACGTTGCCGGGCCGGTCGCCGAGCCACTGGCCGATGAGATAGGCCGCGGTGGCGCCCGCCGCCCGGTTGTCGATCCCCACGTACGCCATGCGCGCGCTGCCGGGCAGGTCGCTCACCAGCGTGACGACGGGGATGCCCGCCGCGACCAGCCGGCTGACGGCGGCGACGATCTCCGGCAGGTCGGGGGCCTTCAGGATCACTCCCTGCGAGCCGCGCTTTGCGATCTTGTCCAGGGTGGCGACCAGGTCGGAGGCGGGACAGGTCTCCCGGAAGTGGAAGCGCGAGCGCACCACGGCGGGGTGCAGGGACGGCAGTTCCGCCTCCAGGGCGTCGCGGACGGCCGTGGAGAACCGCTCAGGCGTCTGCATCACGATGTCGATCATGAAGGTACGGCCGCCGATGCGTACCTGGGTCCGCTGGCGGTCCAGATCCTTGATGGCCTGGCGCACCTCCATGACGGTGCTCTCACGTACACCGCCGCGGTCGTTGAGGACACGGTCGACCGTGGCTTCGCTCAGACCGGCCTGACGGGCGATCTCTCTGATCGGATAGGGATGTCGCACGGCGGGGCCCCCGTGGGCGAATGACGGACTTTTGATGGGTCTCTGCGGATTGTATGACGGGCTCCGGTTCCCGAGACTGGCAGAAGCGCCGCCGGAGCCGAAGCCCGCGCCGAGGCCGAGCCGAAGGAGAGCAACGCATCCATGGGACTTCTTGAGGACAAGGTCGTCCTCGTCAACGGCGGCAGCCAGGGCGTCGGCGCGGGGGTCGTCCGGGCGGCCCTGCGCGAGGGCGCGACCGTCGTCTTCACCGGACGCCGGGCGGAGGTCGGCGGGAAACTCGCCGCGGACACCGGCGCCCGCTTCGTACGCGCCGACCTGGCGGACCCGGCGCAGGCCCGCGGCGGCGTCGACCGGACCGTGGACGCGTACGGGCGTATCGACTGCCTGGTCAACGCGGCGGGGCTCACCTCGCGCGGGTCGCTCCTGGACACCACGCCGGAGCTGTTCGACGCGCACATGGCGATCAACCTGCGGGCGCCGTTCTTCGCGATGCAGGCCGCGGTCGCCGACATGACGGCCCGCGAGGCGCCGGGCACGATCGTGAACATCGGCTCGAACTGCGCGCACGGCGGCCCGCCGCACCTGGCCCCGTACTCCACGGCGAAGGCCGGTCTGGCGGGGCTGACCCGCAACGCGGCGCACGCGCACCGCTGGGACCGGATCCGGATCAACGGCCTGAACATCGGCTGGACGGACACCGAGGGCGAGGACGCCACCCAGCGCGCCTTCCACGGGGCGGGCGACGACTGGCTGGAGAAGGCCGCCGCCGCCCAGCCGATGGGCAGGCTCGGACAGGTCGACGAGATCGCCGACTTCGTCGTACTCCTGCTCTCCGACCGCAGCGGTGTGGTGACCGGCTCGGTCATCGACTGGGACCAGAACGTCTTCGGCGGGCTCGACTGAACCACCCACCCCGCGGGCTGCGGCCCCGGGTTTGAAGGAGCAAGATTCGCATGCGTATTGGCATCATGGGGCTGGGCCGGATCGGCGCGTTCCACGCGGAGACCCTGGCCGGACTCGAAGCGGTCGACTCGCTCGTCGTCACCGACCCGGTCGCCGCGGCGGCCTCCTCGGCGGCGGAGCGGTTCGGGGCGACGGCCGTGGACTCCCCCGACGCGGTGTTCGCCGCCGGAGTCGACGGAGTCGTGATCGCCGCCGCGACCGACGCCCACCCCGAACTCCTCCTCGCCGCCGTCAAGGCCGGCATCCCGGTCTTCTGCGAGAAGCCGGTGGCCCGCGGCGTCGAGGAGAGCCTCGAAGTGCTGCGCGCGGTGGAGGCCGGCGGGGTCGAGGTGCACATCGGCTACAACCGGCGCTTCGACGCGGGCTGTGTCGCCGCGCGCCGGGCCGTGGTGAGCGGCGAACTCGGCGCGCTGCACACCGTGCGGTCCACCACCCTGGACCCCGCGCCGCCGCCCGCCGCGTACGTGGCCGTCTCCGGCGGCATCTTCCGCGACTGCGGCGTGCACGACTTCGACATCGTGCGCTGGGTCACCGGCCGCGAGGTCGTCGAGGTGTACGCGACCGGCGGCAACCGGGGCGCTGACTTCATCGCGGCGGCGGGCGACGTCGACACCGCCTCGGCGCTGCTCACCTTCGACGACGGCACGATCGGCGTCATCTCCAACTCCCGTCACAACGCCCGGGGTTACGACGTCCGCCTGGAGGTGCACGGTATGCTGGACAGCATCGCCGTGGGTCTTGAGGACAAGCTGCCGCTGCGGTCGGTCGAGCCGGGAGCCACCTTCCCCGCCGGTCCCCCGCACCACTTCTTCATGGACCGCTTCGCCGCCGCCTACCGCGCCGAACTGACCGCGTTCACCGAGGTCGTGGCGGGCTCCCGGCCCTCCCCGTGCACCGTGGCCGACGCCCTCGAAGCGAGCTGGATCGCCGAGGCCTGCACGCTGTCGCTGCGCGAGCACCGGCCCGTACGAGTGGAAGAGGTGCGCACGGTATGACGGAGGAACCCCTGCGGATCGGTGTGCTGGGCGCGGCCCGCATCGCCGAGCTGTCGATCGCCGGACCGGCCCGGGTGACCGGCCACCGCCTCGTGGCGGTGGCCGCCCGCGACCGGTCCCGCGCCGAGGCCTTCGCCGCCGAGCACGACGTCGAACGGGTCCTGGACTCGTACGCCGACGTCGTCGACGACCCGGCGGTCGAAGTCGTCTACAACCCTCTCGCCAACGGTCTGCACGCGCCCTGGAACCTCGCGGCGCTCGCCGCGGGCAAGCATGTGCTCACGGAGAAGCCCTCCGCGAGCAACGCCGAGGAGGCCGTCGAGGTCCGGGACGCCGTCGTGAAGGCGGGCAAGGTCTTCATGGAGGGCTTCCACTATCTCTTCCACCCGGTCACCCGGCGCCTGCACGAGCTGCTGGAGAGCGGGGAGCTGGGCGAACTGCGGCACGTGGAGACCACGATGGTCATGCCCGCGCCGCCGGACACCGACCCGCGCTGGTCGCTGCCGCTGGCGGGCGGCGCCCTGATGGACCTGGGCTGCTACAGCCTGCACGCCCAGCGGATGCTCGCACCCTGGGCGGGCGGCACCCCCCGGCTCGTCGGGGCACGCGGCGGCGAGCGAGGCGGGGCGGGGGCACCCGCGGACGGAGTCCTGGGGAGGGCGGGCGCGCCCGCGGTCGACGAATGGCTGGACGCCGACCTGGAGTTCCCGGGCGGCGCCACCGGCAGTGCCCGCTGCCACATGGCGCACGACGGCTGGGAGATGAGCTGCCGGATCGTGGGTTCGCACGGTGAGGCCACGGCGGTGAACTTCGTCCAGCCGCACCTCGACGACCGGGTCCGGGTCCGCACGGCCTCGGGCGAGCACGTGGAGATGCTCGGCCGCCGGTCCTCTTACACCTATCAGCTCGAAGCCTTCGCGGCGCATCTGCGCAGGGGCGCGCCGCTGCGCCTGGACGCCGACGACGCGCTCGCCACGATGCGCCTCATCGACGACTGCTACCGGAGTGCCGGCCTCCCGCTCAGGCCGCGGACGGTCCTGCCGGCCCCGGCCTGAGCGGTCCCGCTTCGGCGCTGCGTCAGCGGGGTGCGTCGCGCAGCACCGAACGCAGGAACTCCGCGCTGCTCCACACGTCGTCCACGGGCCCCTTGCCGACGGGCTCGTCGGTGAGGATGGTGTCCTGCTCCAGGACGTACCAGCCGTCGTAGCCGCGGGCCCCGAGGTGGCTCACGATGGCCCGGACGTCCACGTCACCGGCGCCCAGTGGCCGGTACATGCCGTCCCGGACGGCGTCCGTGTAGCTGAGGCGGCCCGACCGGACCTTGGCGGCGAGGGCGGCGTCCACGTCCTTCATATGGGTGTGGGCGATCCGCTCGGGGGCCTGCCGGGTCAGCTCGGCGGGGTCCGTACCGCCGATGAGCAGGTGGCCGGTGTCGAGGCAGAGCGAGATCGCGGAGTGCTCCAGCACCCGCTGGACCTCCTCGCCGTTCTCGACCATCGTGCCGACGTGCGGGTGCAGTACCGCCTGTACGCCCCGTTCGGCGGCCAGCGCGGTCAGCCGGTCCAGGTTGGACAGCAGCAGCTTCCAGCCGTCGGCGTCCAGCTGGGGCCTGGAGTCGTACCCGTCCTGTCCCGTGACGGCCGACAGGACGAGGACGTCGGCCCCGGACGCGGCATAGCTCTCCAGGAGCGTGTCGACCTCGGGCAGCGGATCGTGCCCGGGTACGTGCAGCAGCAGCGGGGTGAAGCCGCCGACCGCCTGCAGGTCGTGGTGGGCCAGGACCTGCGCCATCGCCGTCGGCTCGCCGGGCAGAAAGCCCTCGGGTCCGAACTCGGTGGCGGCCAGACCGACCTCGCGCATCTCCTTGAGCACGCGCTCGGGTGTCAACTGGTAGCCCCAGTCGGGGACTTCGCACACACCCCACGAGATGGGCGCACCGGCGATCCGGGGGATTCGAGTGTCCATGGCGCAACGTTATGTGCATCCCGGCGGAAAAATGAAGGGGTGGGTCCATCAAGCAGTGCCCCTCAAGTCCATCTTTTTCCCGTCATTCCCGAGCCGGTTCCGGCCCGCGCGGAAGAAATCGGCGGGACGGCTGTTGAAACGGAGGACGGGCCACGGCCCCTGCCCGCATTCCTTCCACCGGAGAAGTCATGGCACACCAGCAGGATCACCGGACGCGCTTCTCCGTCCTGGACCGCTCGCGCACCCGGGAGGGCCACGGCGCCCCCGAGGCGCTGCGCGACACCGTGCGGCTGGCGCGGGAGCTGGAAGGGCTCGGCTACCACCGGATCTGGGTCTCGGAACATCACGGCGTGCCGGGGGTGGCAGGGTCCGCGCCGACGGTCCTGGCCGCCGCGGTCGCCGCCGCCACCGACTCGATCCGGGTGGGCACGGGCGGGGTCATGCTGCCCAACCACCAGCCCCTGGTGGTGGCGGAACAGTTCGGCGTCCTGGAGTCCCTGTTCCCCGGCCGCATCGACATGGGACTCGGCCGTTCCGTGGGGTTCACGGACGGCGTGCGCAGGGCCCTGGGCCGGGACAAGGACGTGGCGGACGACTTCGCCCGGCAGCTCGACGAGCTGCTGGGCTGGTTCCGCGGCACGTCCCCGACCGGGGTGCGCGCACGCCCGGCCGAGGGCCTGACCGTGCCGCCGTTCGTGCTGGCCATGGGCGAGGGCGCGACGATCGCCGCCCGGGCCGGGCTGCCCATGGTGATCGGCGACCTCAGGAACCGCGAGAAGATGCGCCGGGGCATCGACCACTACCGCGAGACGTTCCGGCCCTCCGTGTGGGCGTCGGAGCCGTACGTCGTCATCTCCGGCACGGTCGCGGTCGCCCGGACCCCGGAGGAGGCGCGGCGCCTGCTGCTGCCGGAGGCCTGGTCGATGGCGTACTCGCGCACCCACGGTACGTTCCCGCCGCTGCCGTCCGCCGAACGGGTCGAGTCGCTGACGCCGACGATGACGGAGAAGGAGCGGGGCTTCTACGAGGCCGGTCTCGCCGGTCAGCTCGCCGGCACCGAGGAGCAGGTCGCCCATGAGCTGGCGACGATGATCAAGGAGACCTCGGCGGACGAGGTGCTGGTCACGACCAGTACGTACGACCGGGAGGGGCTGGTGGACTCGTTCCGGCGGCTGGCGCGGGTTGCGGGGCTCGGGCCCGGGTGAGTGGTCCACTGGCCCCCGGCACACCCTTCCTTCCGTTCCTTCCGTAGGAGTCACCCCATGCACAGCCCTCACGACCCGTACGTCCGTGTGCGGGGTGCCCGTGAGCACAATCTGCGGGGCGTCGACGTCGACATTCCGCGGGACGTGCTGGTGGTGTTCACGGGGGTGTCCGGGTCCGGGAAGTCGTCGCTCGCCTTCGGGACGATCTACGCGGAGGCCCAGCGGCGGTACTTCGAGTCGGTGGCCCCGTACGCGCGGCGGCTGATCCATCAGGTGGGGGCGCCGAAGGTCGGCGACATCAGTGGACTGCCGCCCGCGGTGTCGCTCCAGCAGCGGCGGTCGACGCCCACCTCACGCTCGTCGGTGGGTACGGTCACCAACCTCTCGAACTCGCTGCGGATGCTGTTCTCCCGCGCGGGCCACTATCCGCCGGGTGCCGAACGGCTCGACTCGGACTCCTTCTCGCCGAACACCGCCGCCGGGGCCTGCCCCGAGTGCCACGGGCTCGGGCAGGTGCACCGTACGACCGAGGAGCTGCTGGTCCCCGATCCGGCGCTGTCGATCCGCGAGGGCGCGATCGCCGCGTGGCCGGGCGCCTGGCAGGGCAAGAACCTCCGCGACGTCCTCGACGCGCTGGGCTACGACGTCGACCGGCCGTGGCGCGACCTGCCCGCCGAGCAGCGCGAGTGGATCCTCTTCACGGACGAGCAGCCGGTCGTGACGGTCCATCCGGTACGGGACGCCGGGCGCATCCAACGCCCTTACCAGGGCACGTACATGAGCGCACGACGCTATGTCCTGAAGACGTTCTCGGACTCCAGGAGCCAGACGCTGCGGGCCAAGGCGGAGCGGTTCCTCGCCGCGGCGCCCTGTCCGCTGTGCGGCGGCAGCCGGCTGCGGCCCGAGGCGCTCGCGGTGACCTTCGCGGGCCGGACCATCGCGGAACTGGCCGCGCTGCCGCTCGTCGAACTGGCCGACTCCCTCGCGGGCCACGGCGGTTCGGAGACCGCGCGCGTCCTCACGCAGGACCTGCTCGCCCGTATCTCCCCCGTCACCGAACTGGGCCTCGGCTATCTCAGCCTCGCCCGTGCCACCCCGACCCTGTCGGCGGGCGAGCTGCAACGGCTGCGCCTGGCCACGCAGTTGCGCTCCGGCCTCTTCGGAGTGGTGTACGTCCTGGACGAACCGTCCGCCGGACTGCACCCGGCGGACACCGAGGCCCTGCTCACGGTCCTGGCCCGGCTGAAGGCCGCCGGCAACTCGGTGTTCGTCGTGGAGCACAGCCTCGACGTCGTGCGCGGCGCCGACTGGCTCGTCGACGTGGGTCCGAAGGCGGGCGAGCACGGCGGACTGGTGCTGCACAGCGGACCGGTGGCAGATCTTGAGCGCGTCGCCGGATCCGCCACGGCCCGGTTCCTCTTCGACCGCTCCCCCGCCCCGGTACGCGACGTCCGGTCCGCACGGCGCTGGTTGAAGGTCGGTCCGGTGAACCGCCACAACCTGCGCGGCACGACCGCCGAGTTCCCGCTCGGCGTCCTCACGGCGGTCACCGGTGTCTCCGGGTCGGGCAAGTCCACGCTCGTCGGGGAGATCACCGGGGAACTGCCGGGCGTGGGGCGGCTGGTGAGCGTCGACCAGAAGCCCATCGGCCGTACGCCCCGCTCGAACCTGGCCACGTACACCGGTCTCTTCGACGTCGTGCGCAAGGTCTTCGCCGGGACGGCGGAGGCCGCCGATCGCGGGTACGGGGTCGGCCGGTTCTCGTTCAACGTCCCGGGCGGGCGCTGCGAGACCTGCCAGGGCGAGGGGTTCGTCAGCGTCGAGCTGCTCTTCCTGCCGAGCACCTACGCCCCGTGCCCGGACTGCGGCGGGGCCCGCTACAACCCCGAGACGCTCGAAGTGACGTACCGGGAGAGGAACATCGCGCAGGTCCTTGACCTGACGGTCGAGGCAGCCGCCGGCTTCTTCGCGGATACCCCGGCCGTGGCCCGCAGCCTCGCCACGCTCCTCGACGTCGGCCTCGGCTATCTGCGGCTCGGCCAGCCCGCGACCGAGCTGTCCGGCGGCGAGGCGCAGCGCATCAAACTGGCGAGCGAGCTCCAGCGCGTACGCCGGGGTCATACGCTCTACCTCCTCGACGAGCCGACGACCGGTCTGCACCCCGCCGATGTCGAGGTGCTGATGCGGCAGTTGCACGGCCTGGTCGACGGCGGTCACAGCGTCGTGGTCGTGGAGCACGACATGGCGGTCGTGGCGGGCGCCGACTGGGTGATCGACCTCGGCCCCGGCGGCGGCGAGGCGGGCGGACGGATCGTGGCGGCGGGACCTCCGGCGGAGGTCGCGCGGGCCACGGGGGGCGCCACGGCCGCCTACCTCGCGCGTGCGCTGCCCCGCGGCGGCACAGCCCCCGACGGGCTTGGCGCTCAGTCCCAGTAGGCCTCGCGCAGCCTGGACTTGGCCAGTTTGCCGGTGGGGGTACGCGGCAACGCGTCCGTGAAGTCCACGCTGCGGGGCGCCTTGTAGTGGGCGATGCGGTCGCGGACGAAGTCGAGCAGTTCGCGGGCGAGGCGCGGGCCGGGGGTCGCGTCGGGGGCGGGCTGGACGACGGCCTTGACCGCCTCGCCCATCTCCGGGTCCGGTACGCCGATGACCGCCACGTCGGCGACCTGGGGGTGGAGGGTGAGGCAGTCCTCGATCTCCTGCGGGTAGATGTTCACGCCGCCGGAGATGATGGTGAACGCCCTGCGGTCGGTCAGGAAGAGACAGCCGTCCTCGTCGACGTGCCCGATGTCCCCCGTGGTCGTCCAGTTGGGGTGGTCGGGATGCTGTGCCTGGCGGGTGCGGGCCTCGTCGTTGTGGTAGCGGAAGGGGAGTTCGTCGCGCTCGAAGTACACGGTCCCCGTCTCGCCGGCGGGCAGTACCTTGCCGTCGTCGTCGCAGATCCGCAGTTCGCCCAGGAAGCCGCCGCGGCCCACGGTGCCGGGCTTGCGCAGCCACTCCTCGGGGCCGACGAAGGTGATCCCGTTGGCCTCGGTCGCGGAGTAGTACTCGTACAGGACGGGCCCCCACCAGTCCATCATCCGGCGTTTGACCTCGACGGGGCAGGGCGCGGCGGCGTGGACGGCGACCCGCATCGACGACACGTCGTACGCGCCGCGCACCTCGTCCGGCAGCTTCAGCATCCGTACGAACATGGTGGGCACCCACTGGCTGTGCGTGACCCGGTGGTGCTCGATCGCCGCCAACGCGCGGCGCGGGTCGAAGGAGTCGAGGGAGTTCATGAGGACGACCGTGCCGCCCGTCGCGGTCACCACGAAGCTGAAACGCAGGGGCGCCGCGTGGTACAGCGGGGCCGGGCAGAGGTAGACGGTGTCCTCGCCGAAGCCGTACATGGGCTGGAAGAGCAGTTGGTACATGCTCGTCTCCTCGCGGACGTCCCCCTCGGGGAGCGTCGGCGCGATGCCCTTGGGCAGGCCTGTGGTGCCGGAGGAGTAGAGCATGTCGACGCCCCGGGGCTGGTGGGCCGGGGGTTCGGGTGAGGCGTCGGCGAGGGCACGCTCGTACG
This sequence comes from Streptomyces ortus, assembly GCF_026341275.1. Classification (NCBI taxonomy): domain Bacteria; kingdom Bacillati; phylum Actinomycetota; class Actinomycetes; order Kitasatosporales; family Streptomycetaceae; genus Streptomyces; species Streptomyces ortus. The sequence continues at coordinate 7,432,176 of NZ_JAIFZO010000002.1, read as the reverse complement.
AGCCGTCGTCGAAGTTCAGATGCAGTGCCGTGTCCGGGGCCGACTCCCGGACAAGGCGGCCGAGTTCGGTGAGCGGCGCCGAGACGATGAGCGCCCTCGCCCCGCAGTCGCGGACGATGTAGGCGGCCTCGTCGGCGGTCAGGTGGTGGTTGACCACGGTCAGGTAGAGGCCGGAGCGGAGCGCGGCCCAGTAGACCTCCAGGACGCGCGGGTCGTTGTCGGCGAGGAGTGCCAGATGGTCGCCCGCGCGCAGCCCGGCGGACCGCAGATGGTCGGCGAGCCGCAGGGAGCGCTCCTCCAGTTGGCCGTAGGTGAGGGCACGGCCGCCCTCGGCGGTGACGACGGCCGTCCTGGCGGGGTCGTACGCTCCGGGGTACATGCGGGGACGGTACCCCGGAGTGGTGACGGTCCGTCAGAGGTGTGCGTGCGCTTCCGTGTTCGGTCGAGCGGCGCGGGTGTGCGGATGCACGGCAGGGATGGAGCGGGTGGGGGCCGGGTGGCCGGCGGCCAGGTGGGTGGTGGCCGTTTCGGCGGCCCGGGCCAGTGCCCGCCGGTCGGGGGCGGAGCCCGGCGGGAGCACCGGCCCGACCCGCACCTCGGCCACGAGGTGGCGGGCCGACACGACCCGCCACACCGAGGTGAGCAGCGAGTCACTGCCCACGAACGCGGGTGCGGTGCTCAGCGCGCCCCCGTCGCGCCGGTACCGCAGGCGCACCGGCTGGACGGCGGCGTCCGCGTCGAGGGCGGCCTGGAAGACGGCCCGGCGGAAGCTGCCCCGCGCCCGGCCGCACCAGGTGCTCCCCTCGGGGAAGACCGCCACCGCTCCGCCGTCGCGCAGGGACCGCGCGATGCTCCCGACCATCTCGGGCAGCGCGCGCAGTCGGTCGCGCTCGATGAACAGCGCGCCGCTGCTCGCGGTGAGCGCCCCGGCCAGGGGCCACCGCCGGATCTCCGCCTTGGCGAGCATCCGGGCGGGCCGGACGGCCGCGAGCAGCGGGATGTCGAGCCAGGAGATGTGGTTGGCCACCAGTAGCAGGCCGCCGGTGGGCGGGGCGGCGCCGGTGGTGCGCAGCCGCACGCCCGCGGCGCGCACGATCGTCCGGCACCACCATCTGATGAGCCGGTCGCGGGGGCCGGCGGGAACCCGCGCGACGACCGGGATCAGCGCGATTCCGGTGGCCACGACGACGAGCAGCGACACCACCCGCAGCACGGCACGCGGCCCGCCCCCGACCACCCGCCCGGACTCCACACAGGCCCCCGGCGTACAGGGGGCACTGGGCAGCCAGGCGCTCGCCGGAGCGCCGTCGGCGGGAGCGGCGCCCCCACGTACCCCGCCGACCGGGCGGAGGGTGGCGGGGCCGTAAGCGCTCACGCGGGCACGAGGGAGAGGAAGTGCCGCAGATAGCGCGGGTCGACCCGGCGCATCGACAGCAGCACGTACAGGTCGGCGACGCCGAAGTCCGGGTCGTGGGCCGGCTCCGCGCAGACCCAGGCGCCCAGGCGCAGATAGCCGCGCAGGAGTGGGGGCAGTTCGGCGCGGCCCGCCCGGGCGACGCCCTCGGGGTTCCAGGGCCGCAGCGGCCGTACGCGGTACTCCTCGGGCGCGAGGTGCTTGCCCCGCACCCGGTCCCAGGTGCCCGCCGCGAGGGCCCCGCCGTCGGCGAGCGGGAGGGAGCAGCAGCCCGCCAGCCACTCGTGGCCGCCGTCGACCATGTAACGGGCGATCCCGGCCCAGATCAGGCCGATGACGGCGCCGTCGCGGTGGTCGGGGTGGACGCAGGAGCGGCCGACCTCGACCAGACCGGGGCGGATCGCGGCCAGGGGGCCGAGGTCGAACTCGCTCTCCGAGTAGAGCCGTCCGGCGACCGCGGCACGCTCCGGCGGCAGCAGCCGGTAGGTTCCGACGGCCTGGCCGGTCGTGGTGTCGCGTACGAGCAGGTGGTCGCAGTACACGTCGAAGGCGTCGATGTCGAGCCCCGGCTGCGGGGTGGTGAGCAGGGCGCCCAGCTCGCCTGCGAAGACGTCGTGGCGCAGTCGCTGTGCGTCCCGGACGTCGGACTCGTCGCGGGCGAGGGTGACGGTGTAGCGGGCGGGTGCCGTCGGCGGCGGGGGGCTGTCGAGCGTGGAAACGCCGGTCATGGCTCTCTCCTGGTCACAGGCCGGATGCGGCGGAGCGGCGCGGCGGACCCGGGTGTGCGGGTCCGTGCGCTCCTGTTCTTCCGACACCGGCTGACCGCCGAGTAACCCGCGGAGAGAGCCCGAGTGTGAGCTTGCTGAATGCCAGGGGCGCCGCCCCCTGTCCCCCTTGGCGGCCCCTACCGCCTGGGGGCCTTCCTACTGGCCCGCAGCCACTCCTTGTTCATCCCGGTGATGGAGAACAGCGGGATTCCCTTGGGGCAGGCCGTCGCGCACTCCCCCGCGAGCGTGCACCCCCCGAACCCCTCCTGGTCCATCTGCGCGACCATGTCCAGCACCCGTGTCTCCCGCTCGGGAGCGCCCTGCGGCAGCACGTTCAGATGGTTCACCTTCGCCGAGGTGAACAGCATCGCGGCGCCGTTCGGGCAGGCCGCCACACACGCCCCGCACCCGATGCACTCGGCGTGCTCGAACGCGAAGTCGGCGTCCGGCTTGGGTACCGGTGTGGCGTGCGCCTCCGGCGCGGCACCGGTCGGCGCGGTCACGTACCCGCCGGCCTGGATGATCCGGTCGAACGCGGACCGGTCGACCACGAGGTCCTTGACGACCGGGAACGCGGAGGCGCGCCACGGCTCGATGTCGATCGTGTCCCCGTCGTGGAAGGACCGCATGTGCAGCTGGCAGGTGGTGGTGCGCTCGGGTCCGTGCGCGTCACCGTTGATGACGAGCGAGCAGGCGCCGCAGATGCCCTCGCGGCAGTCGTGGTCGAAGGCGACGGGATCCTCGCCGGCGAGGATGAGCTCCTCATTGAGGGTGTCGAGCATCTCCAGGAAGGACATGTCGGCCGAGATGCCGTCGACCTGGTAGGTGGACATCGCTCCGTCGGCGTCGGCGTTCCGCTGCCGCCAGACGCGCAGGGTGAGCTTCATGCGTAGCTCCGCTGGGTGGGGTGGACGTACTCGAAGACGAGGTCTTCCTTGTGCAGGACCGGGGCAGAGCCCGCACTTGTGAACTCCCAGGCGGCGGCGTAGGAGAACTCCTCGTCGCGGCGGGCCGCCTCGCCGTCGGGGGTCTGGGACTCCTCCCGGAAGTGCCCGCCGCAGGACTCCTCGCGGTGCAGCGCGTCCAGGCACATCAGCTCGGCCAGCTCCAGGTAGTCGACGATCCGGTTGGCCTTCTCCAGGGACTGGTTGAACTCCTCGCCGCGGCCCGGCACCTTGATCCGCCGCCAGAACTCCTCCCGGATCTGCGGGATGCGCTCAAGCGCCTTGCGCAGCCCCGTCTCGGTGCGCGCCATGCCGCAGAACTCCCACATCAGCTCGCCCAGTTCACGGTGGAAGGAGTCGGGGGTGCGGTCCCCGTCCACGGCCAGCAGCAGCCGCAGCCGGTCCTCGGTGTCGGCCAGCACCTCCTGCACGACCGGGTGTTCGTCGTCGACCGCCTCATGGTGCGGGTTGCGGGCGAGATAGTCGTTGATGGTCGACGGGAGGACGAAGTAGCCGTCGGCGAGCCCTTGCATCAGCGCGGACGCGCCCAGCCGGTTCGCCCCGTGGTCGGAGAAGTTGGCCTCGCCGACGGCGAACAGCCCGGGCACGGTGGTCTGCAGGTCGTAGTCGACCCACAGGCCGCCCATCGTGTAGTGCACGGCCGGATAGATCCGCATCGGCACGCTGTACGGATCCTCGGCGGTGATCCGGGCGTACATGTCGAAGAGGTTGCCGTACCTGGCCTCCACGGCCTTGCGCCCCATCCGCGCGATGGCGTCGGCGAAGTCGAGGTAGACGCCCTGCCCGCCGGGACCGACCCCGCGGCCCTCGTCGCACACGTTCTTGGCGGCCCGCGAGGCGATGTCGCGCGGTACGAGGTTGCCGAACGCCGGGTAGATGCGCTCCAGGTAGTAGTCGCGCTCGTGCTCGGGAATCTCGTTGGCCGGGCGGTCGTCACCCTTGGCCTTCGGCACCCAGATGCGCCCGTCGTTGCGCAGCGACTCGCTCATCAGGGTCAGCTTCGACTGATGGTCACCGGTGCGCGGGATGCAGGTGGGATGGATCTGCGTGAAGCACGGGTTGGCGAAGTACGCGCCGCGGCGGTGGGCCCGCCAGATCGCGGTGGCGTTGGAGTTCATGGCGTTGGTCGACAGGTAGAAGACGTTGCCGTAGCCGCCGGTGGCGAGGACGACGGCGTCCGCGTAGTACGTGTCGATGCTGCCGGTGATCAGATCGCGGGCCACGATGCCGCGGGCCCGGCCGTCGACCACGATGACGTCGAGCATCTCGGTGCGCGGGTGCATCTCGACGTTCCCGGCCGCGATCTGCCTGCTGAGGGCCTGGTAGGCGCCGAGGAGCAGCTGCTGTCCCGTCTGCCCGCGGGCGTAGAACGTCCGGGACACCTGCACCCCGCCGAACGACCGGGTGTCCAGCAGTCCGCCGTACTCCCGCGCGAACGGCACGCCCTGGGCGACGCACTGGTCGATGATCTCCACCGAGATCTGCGCGAGGCGGTGCACGTTCGACTCCCGGGCGCGGAAGTCACCGCCCTTGACGGTGTCGTAGAACAGCCGGTGCACCGAGTCGCCGTCGTTGCGGTAGTTCTTCGCGGCGTTGATCCCGCCCTGCGCGGCGATCGAGTGGGCCCGGCGCGGCGAGTCCTGGTAGCAGAACTGCACGACGTGGTAGCCCTGTTCGGCGAGCGTGGCGCCGGCCGCGCCGCCGGCGAGCCCGGTACCGACGACGATCACGGTGTGCTTGCGGCGGTTGGCGGGGTTCACCAGCTTGGCCTCGAAGCGGCGGGTGTCCCAGCGCTGGTTCACCGGCCCTTTCGGCGCCTTGGTGTCGACGACGGGGTCCCCGGTCGTGTACTCGGCGAACGTCCGGTACGCGGCGGATCCGGAGTTCATGTCGGCTTCAGGGGTCATGTCAGCTCACCACTCCGGTCATCACGCCCACGGGTACGGCGACGAAGCCCGCCGTGAGCACCACGGCGAGCACGTCGGCGATGGTCTTGAAGGCTCGGTCGCGGGTACGGCTGCCCACGCCCAGGGTCTGTGCGGCGCTCCAGAAGCCGTGCCGGACGTGCAGGCCGAGCGCGAGGACGGCGACGATGTAGATGACGTTGCCGTACCAGGTGGAGAAGGTGTCGATCACGTTCTGGTACGGGTGTCCGTGCTGGAAGCCGTTCGCGTGCACGGTGCCGGTGGTCAGGTCCAGGATGTGCCAGACGATGAACAGGCCGAGGATGATCCCGCCCCAGCGCATGGTGCGGGTGGCGTAACTGGCCCGGGGCTTCTTGTGCGCGTACTTGGTGGGGCGCGCGCGGATGTCGCGGCGGCTGAGCTGGTACGCGGACACGGCGTGCGCGACGACGGCGACGACCAGGACGACGCGGACGATCCACAGGGCCCACTCGTAGTGCAGGAAGGGCTCGCCGAGGGTGCGCAGCCAGTGGGCGTAGTGGTCGAACTCGCCCTCCCCGAAGAAGATCTTGAGGTTGCCGAGCATGTGGACGGCCAGGTACCCCAGCATGATCAGGCCGCTGACGGCCATCACGGTCTTCTTGCCGACGGACGAGTCCCACATGGTGCGCGTCATGGACGGTTTTCGTTCCGTCCGCGTTGCCAGAGCCATGTGATCGACGTTACGGCCGGGGTGATCGATCGGTCCAAGACATGGTCCGGCTCGTTTCCATAGACTGCGCCTATCGTGGACGTACGATGGGGGCATGCAGTTCCAGCAGCTCCAGTACTTCGTGGCCGTCGCCGAGACCCGGCACTTCACCCGGGCCGCCGACGTGGTGCATGTGGCCCAGCCGTCGCTCTCCCAGCAGATCAAGGCGCTGGAGCGGGAGTTGGGGGCCGATCTCTTCCTGCGGGCGCGGGGGAACATCACGCTCACGGACGCCGGGGAGGCGCTGCTGCCGCTGGCCCGGCGCATCCTGGCGGACGCGGAGACTGCTCGGCACGAGGTGCAGGAGCTGGCGCAGCTGCGCAGCGGGCGGGTGCGGCTGGGGGCGACGCCGAGTCTGTGCACGGGGCTGCTGCCGGACGTGCTGCGCGCCTTCCACGACCGCTATCCCGGGATCAGGCTGCTGATCGAGGAGGGGGGCTCGCACGACCTCGTACGGGAGCTGGCGCGCGGGGCGCTGGACCTGGCCCTCGTCGTCCTCCCTCTCCCCACCCCCTCACCGGCGCTGACCACGGTGGAGGTGTTGCGGGAGGACCTGGTGGTGGTGTCCTCGCCCGACGCGCCGGCGCCGGGGGGCGGGCGGCGGGCCGTCGGGGTCCCCGACCTGGAGGGGGAACGGCTGGTGATGTTCCGGCACGGGTACGACCTGCGGGAGCTGACCGTCGCCGCGTGCCGCTCCGCGGGGTTCGACCCGGATTTCGCGGTGGAGGGCGGGGAGATGGACGCGGTGCTGGGGTTTGTGCGGGCGGGGCTGGGGGTGGCCGTGGTGCCGCGGATGGTGGCGGTGCGGTCGGGGGCGGGGTTGCGGGTGACGCCGCTGGCGCGGCCCGGGCTGGCCCGGACGATCGCGCTGGCCCACCGCAGTGACGTGGCGCCGCCGCGGGCGGCACGAGAACTGCAGCGGATGCTGCTGGAACGGTGAACGGTGAACGGGGATTCGGCGGGGGCGCGCGCACCGCATTGCGCCGTTCCCCGCGCCCCCGAGCAGGTGGAGGCACGTTTCAAAGGTGCAGCCGCACCACGGCTGAGCGCGCAGTTCCCCGCGCCCCTGGGTGGGAAAGGGTGCCCCGCGCTGTCAAGTCGGGCGTGCTGTGGCTGAGTGCGCCGTTCCCCGCGCCCCTGAAGGGGCGCCCCTTCAGGGGCGCGGGGAACTGCGCGGCCCACCACAGCGCACCCGCACCTGCCGACAGCCCGTCACCATCACCACCCAGGGGCGCGGGGAACTGCGCGCTCAGCCACGACGTGCCCGCACGTTCCAATCGGCCTGCCCCTTCCCCCCCCAGGGGCGCGGGGAACTGCGCAACAGGCGGGGGGCCGTGGTCAGCCTGTGGCGTCGATCAGGGCCAGGTCGTGGAGGCGGTCCGGTGGGCCGGGGCGGGCGTAGTACCAGCCCTGTGCCGTGTCACAGCCGAGCAGCCGCAACTGCTCCGCCTGCGCCCCCGTCTCCACCCCCTCCACCGTGACCGCGAGGTCCAGGCTGTGGGCCAGCGACACGATCCCCTCGACGATCTTGAGGTCGACCGGGTCGGCGGGGAACTGCTGCATGCCCTGCGTGAAGGACCGGTCGAGCTTCAGGATGCTCACCGGCAGCCGCCGCAGATTGGCCAGGTTCGAGTACCCCGTACCGAAGTCGTCGAGCGCGATGTCGACACCCATCTCGGCCAGCCGCCGCAACGGCTTCAGCAAGTCGTCGTCCGCCCCGATCAGCGCGGACTCGGTGACCTCCAGGCACAGCGAGTCCGGTTCGAGACCGACCCGCTCCAGGATGTCCACCGTGTCGGAGACGAGCCCCGGATGGGTCAGCTGGCACGGCGACAGATTGACGTTGATCCGCAGCGGCCCGGCGCCGGAGTGACGTTCCTGCCACTCCCGCGCCTGCCGCACCGACTGCTCCAGGACCCACCGGCCCAGCGGCACGATCAGCCCGGTGTGCTCGGCGAGCGGGATGAACCGGTCGGGCCCGAGCACGCCGTGCTGCGGATGCAGCCACCGCACCAGCGCCTCGGCCCCGTGCACACTGCCGTCCCCGAGATGCACGAGCGGCTGGTACTCGATGAAGAACTCGCCCCGGTCCAGCGCCGCCGGCAGCGCCGTGGTGAGCCCGTGCCGGGTGATCGCGCGGGCGTCCGCCTCCGCGTCGGCCAGCTCGTAGCGGTTGCCGCCCGCCGACTTGGCCCGGTACATCGTGATGTCCGCGCTGCGCAGCACCTCCGCCGGGCCGCGCTCCCCCGCCGGCCCCTCGACGATGCCGATGCTGCCGCGCACGGTGAGTTCACGGCCGTCGATGCGCACCGGCGTGATCAGCGCGTTCATGATGCGGTCGGCGAGCGCGTCGACCTCGCTCTCGGTGTCGGGCCCGGTGGTCAGCGCCACGAACTCGTCGCCGCCGAGCCGGGCCACCATCTCGCCGGGCGCGGTCGCGCAGGACTGCAGCCGGTCGGCGACCTCGACGAGCAGCCGGTCGCCCGCCGCGTGCCCGAGGCTGTCGTTGATGGTCTTGAAGCCGTCGAGGTCGAGGTAGCAGAGCCCGAAGCGCTGGCCGTCGCCCGCCGCGAGGGCCTTGTCGAGCCGTTCGAAGAACAGCGTGCGGTTGGGCAGCCCGGTGAGCGCGTCGTGCGTGGCCTCGTACCGCAGCCGGAGGTTGAGCAGCCTGCGCTCGGTGGTGTCCTCCATGAGGGCGAGCTGGTACTGCGGCCGGCCGTCCGCGTCACGCAGCAGCGAGACGGTGAGGTTGGTCCACAGGACCGTTCCGTCGGGCCGGTAGAAGGCCTTCTCGACGTGGTAGTGCTCGCGGTCGCCGCGCACCAGCTCCTCGTAGAGCCGCCAGACCTGGGCACCGTCCTCGGGGTGGGTCCACTCCATGACGTTGCGTCCGCGCATCAGCTGCTCGGTCCCGCCGAACATCCGCAGCAGGGCGTTGTTCACCTGCAGGATGTTGCCGTCGAGGTCCGCGACGCCGATGCCTATGGCCGCGCCCTCGAAGACCGCGCGGAAGCGCGCCTCGGTCGCGTGCAGCGCGTCCGCGACGATGCCCTGGGCCTGGAGGGCGGCGCGTGCGATGGTCTCCTGCTCGGCCAGCGTCCGCTCGCGCAGCGCCCGCGCGAATCCGGCCGCCATGGCGTGCTGCAGTCGCGCGGAGCGGGCGCGCAGGGCGTCCTGCGCGCCGTCCCCGCCGCAGTAGAGGACCAGATAGGCGTCGACGCAGTCGAGGGTGGCGCTGAGCGCTTCGGGCTCCGTGCAGTGCGCCCCGATGAGGGCCGCTCCGACGGCCTGTCCCTCGGCCGCCTCGAACGTCCTGGCCCGCAGCGCCTCGCTGAGCCGCCTGGCGAGCGGCACGAGACGCTGCTCGAACTCCGGGCGGGTCAGCGACGTGGCGGTCACCGGGAAGACGGCCCGGCTCCAGATCGTCGCGAACCTGCGCAGTCTGTCCTCCGGCCCGTCCGGCTCCGCGGTCACGCCGTGCGCCCCACGCCCGCGAAACCCGAGTAGGAATATGGATCCTCGTCCTCGGACGCCGGGTCGGGCCGCCAGTTCGGCATCGGCACCAGTCCGGGTTCCACCATGTCGTACCCCTCGAAGAACCGCGCGATGTCCTCGCGCGAGCGCATGATCAGCGGGTTTCGGATGTCCCTGTAGACGTCGACGGCGCCCCCGGCCCGCTCCGGGGGGAGCGGGATTCCCTCGTAGGAGGCGTGCGTGACGACGAGCAGGCTGCCGGGCGCGAGGGCGTCCCTCAGCTCGGCCACGGCATCGTACGGGTCGTCCTCGTCCTCCACGAAGTGCAGTATGGCAACGAGAAGGAGCGCGACTGGCCGATTCAGATCTATCAGGCGCCGCAGACGCGGACTCGCCAGGATCTCGCGGGGCTTGCGGAGGTCGGCGGTGATGACGTCCGCGTCCTCGTTTCCGGCCAGGACGGCCTCGCTGTGCGCGACGGCCACCGGATCGTGGTCGACGTAGACGACGCGGGCGCCGGGACGGGCGCTCTGGGCCACCTCGTGGACGTTGCCGAAGGTGGGGATGCCGGAGCCGATGTCCAGGAACTGGTCGATACCCCCGGCGGCCGCGAAACGCACCGCGCGGCGCAGGAACGCCCGGTTCGCCTGCATGACCTTGGGCAGTCCCGGCATGAACTCCATGGCCCTGCGCGCGGCTTCCCTGTCGACCTCGAAGTTGTGCGATCCGCCCAGGTAGTAGTCGTAGATGCGGCTCACACTGGGCACCGAGATGTCGATGCCGCGCGGGGCCCAGGCGGGACGGTCCATCTATGTCTCCAAGGCGTAGACGATCCGGTGTTCGAGCTGAGGCTACTGATCGTCCGCCAATGGAGCGAGTGGAAACGGAAATTGACCGTCCGTTCAAGGCCACTGCCTCGGGCACGTGCCGAAGGGAAGGCCCAGTGAAATCACCCCGAAGCATTCCAAAGAGATCGGCGGACCCGCGCGTTCGGATGTGAAAAAACCGTTTCGCTCCCTCCGTTCGGTACGGAGGGAGCGAAACGGTGATGCTGCCCGTGTGACGCGATTCCCGTCGGCGCGATTCCCACCGCCGCGACGACCGCGGTGCGGCTACTTCGGCTTGCCGAGCGGCTTGCCCTCGGGGGAGATGGCGTACCAGGTGCCGCCGACGCCCTGTCCGTTGGTGTCGCCGGGCTTCTTGTCACCCGCGAAGGTGTAGAGCGGCCAGCAGTCGATGCTCTGCTGCTTGAGCCCGTCCGGACGGTTGTTGATGACGTAGCCGCGCTTGCCGTCGTTCTTGTTGTCGATGCCCTTGGTGTCGGCCGCGTCCACGGGCTCGACGACCGGCCACTTCTCCAGGCAGGCGCCGATGCAGTTCGACTTCATCGGCCACGGGACGTCCTTCTCGAACCGGTAGACCGTCATACCGTTCTTGTCGATGACGACCTCGCCGAGCTCCGGGTCGTTACGCGTCGACAGACCGGGCAGGTCGGCGGCCTCCGCCGTGCCGCCCCCGCCGCCGGCGGACGCCTTCTTGCCCGTGGGGGCCGAGGCGTACCAGGTGCCGCCCACACCCTGGCCCTTGACGTCACCGGCCTTGGTGTCCTTCGCGAACCGGTACTGCGGCCAGCCGTCGATGGTCAGCTGCTTCGTACCGTCGGGACGGGTGACCTCGCCCAGCAGAGCCTTGTCGATACCCACCGGGGCCGCGGCACCCGAGGACGGGACCGGGGGCCAGGCCGTGGCGCAGTCGCCCTCACAGGTCGACTTCGGCGGCTCCGCCGTGTCCTTGTCGAAGCGGTACAGCGTCATGCCCGCGCTGTCCGTGACCACCTCGCCGAGCTTGTCGGTGTCCGAAACGGCAAGCTGACCGGCGCTCTGGGCGACGGCGCCCTGCCCGTCCGCGGCGGCGGCGCCCGTCTCGGTCGCCGACGCTCCCGCCGAACCGTAGCCGCCCGCCGCGGGCGCCGCGCCCACGTTCTGGCTGCCGGTGGAATCGTCCGCCTTTTCCTGACCGCACGCCGTCGTCAGCACCAGCACTGCCGCAGCTGACGCTACGAGTGAGGCGCTCCGCCAGGAGGTCTTCATTGGTAACTCCCGCTGTTTGCATAGGTGTTGCGGCACTGCTCAGCACCGCGTATGGCCCTAGGTACGGGCGGGGGTGCGGTGAGTGTTCAAAGTGGGCGCACATTTCTTTCTGATAACGCCCGGGAGTCGGGTGCCACACGGGTCCCGGAACGTCTCCGGTGCCATTCGGAAACGGTCCGAGGCCCCTTTGTCCCTCCTTCGAGGCAATTAGGGCGCCAGTACCGCATATACGGGTCCACGGGGGCCGATGATCGCGATCGTGCCTGGACCAAAAAGAACCAAGCGGCCGCTACGACTCGTTCTCGGCATACGGCTGGTGGCGCTGCTCACCCTGACGTGGGTCGCGGGCGGCGCACCGGCCCCCGCGACCGCCGACGCCTGCGCGTACGCCTCCTCGGGCCCCGGCGGACCTCGGCGGTGTCGGTCGCGGGCACCTGCCCGACCCCGACGCCACCCCCGCCGCCCCCGCCCTCGACCCCGTGTCCGACGACCCCTGCGCCCAGCCCGCCGCCGAAACCCCCTCCCCCGCCGAAACCGCCGCCGAAGCCGACGCCCGCCCCGACACCACCGCCGAAATCCCCGGCCCCGCCCCCGCCGCGACCCGCGCCCGCCGCACCGGTCGTCGTACCGCCCGCTCCCGTGCCGTCCCGGCCGGCCCCCGCCACGCCACGCCCGGCGCCTCCGTCGCCACGCCCGACACCGCCCCCCAGCGCGCGGCCCGGCCCCTCGGCGACCCCGGTGAGCTATCCGCCGTACCGCGTCAGGGCGCGCAAGGCCCCGCCGCGCGGCGGCCCGTCCCTGGTGTCACTCACCCTGCTCATCACCGCGCCCGCCGTGCTCGCCGCCGCCGCGCTGCGCCCGCGCTGACCCGCGACCGCACTGACCCCTGGAGGAATCCTTGTCGGAATGGCTTGTTCTCGCCCTCGCGATGGCCGCCGCGGCCGTCGTCGTCCTCGTCGTCACCTTCGTACGGCACCGCACCGTTTCCGAGGACGACGATCCGTCCGACACCCCGGACGTCATCGAGTACATGACGATGATGATCGGCGTGGTGTACGCCATCGTGCTCGGCCTCGCCATCGCCGGGGTCTGGGAGGCGCGGGGCGTCGCCGAGGACCACGTACAGACGGAGGCGCAGGCACTGCACGAGATCAACGAGCGGGTGCGCGTCTATCCGCCGGACGTCCGCGACCGCATCCGCGCGGACGTCGACGCCTATGTCGATCACGTCGTCACCACCGAGTGGAAGACCATGTCCGAGCACGGCCACGTCACCGGGCGGGGGACCGAACTGCTGAACCGGGTCCGCCAGGACGTCACCGACTACGAGCCGAGGACGGACTTCGAGGCCCAGGCCTACCAGCCGCTGCTCGACCAGGTGACCGCGGCGGACACCGCGCGCACCGCCCGCGCCGATTCGACGGCGCCGACCATGCCGGGCGTCGTGTGGTTCGGGCTGATCACCGGGGCCGTGGTGACGGTCGGGCTGATCTTCGCCCTGCAGATCCGCCGTACGCCGCGCGAGGTGATCCTGGCGGGCCTGTTCGCCTCGCTGATCGCCTTCCTGCTCTTCCTGATCTGGGACTTCGACGCGCCCTACAGCCGCGGGATCACGGCGACCGCCGACCCGTTCCTCGCGCACTTCCCGGGCGCCGGGAAGTGACCTCGCGCGACGGCCGCGACTGAGAGACCCGCACCGGGCGCCCGTCCCCGCGCCGGGGCGGGCGCCACGCCGTGTCCGTCCCCCCGGTGCGGGTACGGGTTCCCCGGTTCGGCCCACACGATTGCCCCATTCGCGCGACTGCGATCGCGCCCGCGCCCGCACCTTCCTAGCGTTTCGGTCATCGAGGTGCATGTACGGCGCAGCGGAAACGGTCCGCGGGCTGCTCCTCGGGACCCGGAGGACTCACCATGCGCGCGATACGCGTCGCCTCGGCCGCACTGCTGGGCATGACCGCACTGACCCTCGCCATGCCCGTCGCCGTCGCCGAGGGCGACGGGGACCATGAGCCGGACCGCAACATCACCTCGTTCGGCTTCGACGTCTCGCCGTCGACGATCGCCGCGGGCGGCCGGGTGTCGCTGTCGGTCGACGGCTGCGAGAAGGAGGCGAAGGTCAGTTCCGGCGTCTTCGACACGGTGTCGATCCACAAGGGCCAGTCCCGTGCCTCGGCCACCGTCGACTGGGACGCCAAGCCGGGCGCGGTGTACGAGGTGACGTTCCAGTGCGGGCACGAATCCGGCCACACGGACCTCACCATCGCGGGCGGACGCCCGGACGACCCGACGCATCCCCCCGCCCACCGGGGCGTCAAGGCGGGCGTCGGCGGCACCGCGGGCGGCTTCGACCTCGGCCAGATCGGCATCGGGGCCGCGCTCATCGCCGGCTCGGTCGGCGCGGCGTACCACTGGTCGCGCCGGCGCACCGCCGAACAGGACGGCTGACGCACCGGACGGCCCTTCGCCCCGGAACCTCTGCGGGTCCGGGGCGAAGGGCCGTTCATGTGCGTGCCGGTCTCCGAGGGGAGGAGTCCGGCCGGTGGGGGCCGCGGTTCAGATCCTGCTCTCGGCGCGGCGGCGCATCCAGAAGACCCCGCCGCCGACGAGCGCGAGGCCGACCAGCGTGCCGCCGATCGCCATGTCGGTCGGTGTGGCGCCGTCGGAGCTGCTGCCGCCGAGACCACCGCGGACACCGCCGATGACGGTGAACGCGGCGGACTTCGTCAGCGCGGGCTTGCCCTCGCAGTGGACCCTGATGTCGTACGCGCCCGGGGTCGCCGAGCTGTTGACGGTCGCCGTTCCCTTCGACGTCTCGCTGTGGTTCCTGATCGGCGAGAGATCGGCCTGCGAGAAGGCCCTGGACGTCATGGTCCCGCCCTGCGGGCACCCGTCGACGGTCACGGTCAGTTGTCCGCCCCGGGCGATGGCGCTGGGCATGGCGACGATATTGCTGGAGCTGTCCCAGGCGACGGCCTGGGTGGCGGTGAGTCCGAGGGCGGCGACCGCTGTCGCAGAGACCGCCAGGGCACGTGTGCTGAGCATGTGTTCCTCCGCGGAAGGCGCCCCGGGGAACGTCCCCGGGTCGATCGGCGAGAGAACGCCTCCCAGACAGACACTCAGTTGTCGTGCACAGGGCCGCATTTCGGGAATGGTCCGTCCTGGTGAGAGGACACGCCGCGGAAAAGGAACACAATTGGATATTGCCGCAGGTCACGGACCGTCAGAAATTTCCTCGCGACCGCGACTCGGATGGCGCACGGCGGTCCTGTCCACCACCCGTTCGCCTTTCTCCCGTCGCCCCGTTCGCGGGCTGCGTCTAGCGTTCTGGTATGCGCTACGGACGTGGGCGACGGCCGCGTCGAGAGGGGTTTGCGAATGTCCGTGTCCGAACTGGCCGAAGAGGAGGAGCGCCCGAGGAAGCGCGCTCCCTGGGGTGTCATAGCGCTTGTTCTGCTGACCGGCCTCGCCCTGATTCGCAATGGCTCGGGAGAGTTCGACGTGGGGCCGCCGCAGCCCGCGACGGCCGCCGCCGCGGACAGTGCCGGTACGGCCAGGTCGCGGCCGGGCACCCCGGCTCCGCTGCCGTTCTCCGTGGCGGACCGCGTCAGGATTCCGGCGATCCAGGTCGACGCCCCCACGGTGCCGGTGGGTCTCGACATGGACGGCTGGGTGGACGCGCCACCGCCGGAGGACCCGAACCTCGCGGGGTGGTTCTCGGGTGCGGTCTCCCCCGGCGAGAAGGGCACGGCCGTCGTCGTGGGCCATGTCGACAACCGGCAGGGGCCCGCCGTCTTCTACGGTCTCGGGGCGCTGAAAAAGGGAAACCGCGTGGAGGTCAGGCGCAGGGACGGAAAGACCGCCGTATTCGAGATCTACGGTATCGAGGTCTTCGAGAAGAACAATTTCCCCGGCGACCGCGTCTACGGGAACACCGGTAATCCGGAATTGCGTGTCATCACCTGCGGAGGCGGTTTCTCCAAGCAGAACGGCTACGACGGGAACGTCGTCGCGTTCGCCCGCCTGGTCGAGGTCCGCTGACCGCCGCCCGGCCGGGTGGGCGAAGAGCCCGCCCGGCCGGTGCCCGTCCCAGGCCCTAAGCGAGCTGCCGCCGGGGCACGGTGAGGTGGTACCCCGAGTCCAGCAGCCGCGGGAGGTAGTCGCGCAGCGCCCGCACGCTCTGTGAGCGGTTGCCGCCCGCGTCGTGCCCGAGGACCACGACGCCCGCCCCCGCCCCCTTCATGACCCGGCGCTCGATGGTCCTGGCGCCCGGTGTGGTCCAGTCGAGGGTGTCGACGGTCCAGGCGAGCGGCTCCATGCCGAGGTCGGCGCCGATCTCGAAGACGGCGCGGTTCCAGGCCCCGTACGGCGCGCGGAACCAGCCGGGCCGCTCGCCGTACGCCTCCTCGATGACCTCGCAGGTGCGTTCCATCTGGGAGCGGATCGCGGATCTGCCGAGCCGGGTCAGGAGCGGGTGGGACCAGGTGTGGTTGCCCACGATGTGCCCCTCGTCCGACATCCGGCGCAGCAGGTCCTTGTTGTCGGCGGCCATCTCGCCGCACACGAAGAACATGGCGCGCACGTCGTGGGCCTTGAGGGTGCGCAGGATGCCGGGGGTCCAGCGGGGGTCGGGGCCGTCGTCGAAGCTCAGCACCATGCTGTGCTCCCGGTCCGACATCCGCAGGAACGGCTCGTGCCGTACGAGGGTGCGGGCGGGGGTGCCGCGGGCCGGTCCGTATCCGGCGATGGGCTGGAGCCGGTAGGCGGAGGGTTTGCGGACCGCTCTGTTCGCCTGGGCCCCGGCGGCGGGCTCGGCCGGCGCGGCGGAGGACCGGGCCGGTGGGTCCGCCCCGGCGCCGAGCAGCTGTACCGCGCCGGCCGCGCCCGCCGCTCCGAGGGCGGCGGCACCGGCGAGCAAGGTCCGGCGTCTTGAGAGGAACTGATCCTTATTCATGACTGATCACTCGCCCGGAGGTGGTGTTCCCGAGCACCCGGCCACCGGTGCGGTCGTATGAAAACACCCGTTGGGAGCATCCGGCGGGCGGTCCGACACCGGCGGGCGGGGGTCCCGGGCGGCGGCCGGCCGCGCCTGTTCCGATAGCCTCGGGCCGTGACGGAACACCACTCCCACCAGTTCGAACGTGGCACTGACGGGCCCAAGGTCATCCTGGCCGGCGTCGACGGCTCCGAGTCCTCGCTGCGGGCGGCCTCCTACGCCGCGGGGCTGGCGCGGCGGCAGCGGGCTCTGCTCACGCTGGTGTACGTACAGCCGGTGATGGCGGGAGGCGCGGCGCTCGGGGTACCGGTCGCCGAGACGACCGACCAGATCGCCGAGGAGCTGGTCCGGGACATCCAGGAAGCGGCCGAGCAGGTCAAGGGCATATTCGATGTGCGCTGGGAGTTCCACACCTTCCGCGGCGACCCGTACAACGGGCTCGTCTCGGCGGCCGAGCAGCTGAAGGCGGACGCCGTCGTGGTGGGCGCGTCGGAGCAGGCGGGTCACCGGATCGTCGGTTCCGTCGCGATCCGGCTGGTGAAGGCGGGCCGCTGGCCGGTGACGGTGGTGCCGTAGACCGGTGGCGGTGTGCGCGGGCCAGCGGCCGGCGTGCCGTGGCCCGGTGGCGGTCGCGGTGCAGACCGGTGGTGGTCGTGGCGTGAGGCCGCACCGTCGAGGACGGGACACATCCGGAGGCGGAGCCTTCCGTCCCGGTTGACCGTTCGTCGTACCATTCGCCGACGGGTTCGACCGTCTGCCGACGCACCGTGTCCTGGCCCTGTCCCGGCGCGACGCCCTGCGCTGGCATACGGCCATGACGGCCGCCATCACCATGACCAGCAGGACGACCGCCGAGCACGAGCTGGCCGAATTGCAGCGGGAGCACGGAGCACCGCTCTACGCCCTGATGCTCAGGCTCTCCGACGGAGACCGCCAGCGCGCCGAGGATCTGGTGCAGGAGACGTTCGTCCGCGCCTGGCAGCATCCCGAGGCGCTGCGCGCCGACCACTTCGATTCCGTTCGGCCCTGGCTGCTGACCGTGGGGCGGCGCCTGGCCATCGACGCGCGGCGGGCCCGGCAGGCACGGCCCGCGGAGGTCGGGGACGCCGTGCTGGAGAGCGCGCGGGTCGCGGCGGATCACGCGGAGCGCTCCGTGGCGACCCTCGATGTACGGGAGGCTGTGAAGACTCTCACTCCCGAACACCGTGAAGTCCTGGTGCAGGTGTATTTCCGCGGGGCCAGCGTGGCGGAGGCCGCCGCCGCCCTGGGTATTCCGGCCGGTACCGTGAAATCCCGCGCGTACTACGCGCTGCGCGCCCTGCGCCGGGTTCTTCCGGGATATGCGGCCGACCTGCGGTGAAACCGCGGGTTGGGTCAAGCCTCCGTAAAGCGCCTTGCTGAGGATCATGGTTGAGCAATCAGCTGTCCTCATCCGTGTTCCCCGATGGGGCCCGGGTTCGGGCGACGCGCACGCACCGGAGGAAGGCAGGAAGGGATGCTGCACAGAGGTCAAGAGAGCACGGACGGCACGGGCGGCGGTGAACTCACCGTCCCCATGGCGTGGTTGTACGCGGAGTACATCGCCGACGAACTGCTGCGGACCGGCGACCTGATGCCGCCCACGTCCTTCGAGTTCAGAGCCGGGCGCGACGCGCTGGCCCTGACCATCTTCCTGTCCGACACCAGTGGCGAGCTCTCCGGCATCCGGGTGGTGACCCAGCTGGAGACCTGGCTGTCGCTGACGGCGTACGACCAGCCGTGGCAGGACTGGGTGGGCGAGCGCATGGCGGGACTCGCGGCCGAGGCCGCCGAGGCGGGCTGTCCGTCCCCCGACCTGGATCTGGCGATCGCCGCCTGGCGCTGGCTGGAGGAGACCGAGCTGCTCGCGCCCGACCTGGACGCCGTACCGGGCGGCGGCCCCGTCATCGGCGAGGACGACGGTCCCAAGGTCTGGACCCCGGCCTGGCGGCTGGGGCTGCCGCTCGGACATCTGGCGATCCATCTTTTCTGATTTTCCTACTGATCCGAGATCCAATCCCAGGACCAACCACACGACCACCCCCGACCGATTCCCCGACCGACCCCCTGGCCGATCCCCCGACGGAGCCCCCGGCCGGCTCCCCCGACCAGTTTTTCTCGAACCTCGACCAATCCGCGGGCCCGACCGCTCCGAATCTCCAGGTTGCATTCCGGACGGGGCTTGAGTGATTCGGCGGTCCCCTGCGTACCGGTGGGCAAGTAGCTACTCCCCGCACACCCCCACCCATCGGCACGGCATGAGGATTTGGTATGAGGTCGCTGGAACGCCACCGCGACGTCGGCGCATACGCGCTAGGCGTGCTGGACGAGGCGGATGCCTTCCGCTTCGAGGACCACCTCATGGAGTGTCCCCAGTGTGCGGTTCAGATACATGAACTGTCCGCGACGACACGGTCGTTGCGGGCGTACGCGGAAGCGACGCCACGCTCGGTGAACCCCATGACCCAGGCGGGGCCGGGCCTGTTGGACCGGCTCCTGGACGATGTCGTCACGGCGCGCAGGAGCGGGCGCAGGCGCTGGCTCTTCGCCGTCGCCGCGGCCGTGGTGTTCGCCGTCGGCGGGCCCGCGGTCGCGGTCTTCAGCGGGGACGAGGACTCCGGCGGCAGGACGGTCGCCGCGACCGATCCGGGGACCGGCGTATGGGCCGAGGTCACCACCCAGGACCGGGCCTACGGCAGCGAGGTGGACGCGAGGATCAAGAACGCCTCCGCCGAGCAGCACTGCGAACTCGTCGCCGTCGGTCTCGACGACTCGGAGCAGGTCATCCTGAGCTGGACCGTGCCCAAGGGGGCCTCGGCGCCCTCCGACGGCATGCGGGGCGCCGCCGCGATGCACGCCGCGGACATCGCCCGGTACGTGGTGCGCACGACGGACGGAAAGCATCTCGTGACGATCGAGGCACCCTGAGCGCCGGCCGTTCCAGGAACTGCAGGAACTGCAGGAACTGCAGGAATCACTTGAGGAACTTGCTCGTCCTGCGGTCCGCGAGAGGCTTGCCGCCCGTCTGGCAGGTGGGGCAGTACTGCAGCGACGAGTCGCTGAAGGAGACCTCGCGGACGGTGTCCCCGCAGACCGGACAGGGCTCGCCGGTCCGTCCGTGGACGCGCAGACCGCTCTTCTTCTCGGCCTTGAGCCGGCCGGCGGCCACCCCGCGGGAACGCTCCACGGCTTCCCTGAGGGTGGTCCGCAGCGCCTCGTACAGCCGCCGGGTCTCCTGCGGGGTCAGCGACGAGGCCAGCTTGAACGGCGACATCTTCGCGACGTGCAGGATCTCGTCGCTGTAGGCGTTGCCCACCCCCGCGATCAGGCTCTGGTCGCGCAGGGCGCCCTTCAGCTGTCTGCGCTCGCCCGCCAGGAGCGCGGCGAAGCGGGCCTCGTCGAAGTCGTCGGCCAGCGGGTCCGGGCCGAGGCGGGCCACCCCGGGCACCTGCGCGGGATCCTGTACGACGTACACCGCCAGCCGCTTCTGCGTGCCCGCCTCGGTGAGGTCGAAGCCCTCGCCGGTCTCCAGGGCGACGCGCAGGGCGAGCGGGCCCTTGCCGGGGCGGGGCGGCCCGTCGGGCAGCCGGTCCTTCCAGTGGAGCCAGCCGGCCCGGGCCAGATGCGTGACGAAGTGCGGGCCGCCCGCGGTCTCCAGGTCCAGGAACTTGCCGTGCCGGCGCACGGCCGTCACCTCGCGGCCCTCCAGGGCGCCGGGCGGCGGGTCGTAGGTCTTCAGCACACTGATCGCGACGGGCAGCACGCGGATGATCTCGTGACCGACCAGGTGTTCGGCCAGGAAGTCCTTCAACGCTTCGACCTCGGGCAGTTCCGGCATAGGTCCCAGGGTGCCACCGACGCACCGCAAGGGGCGCGGGGAACCACCCGCCCGCCTCCTCACTCCCGGTCGGGCACCAGGAACTCGCACCACACGCACTTGCCGCCGCCCCGGGCCTCCACGCCCCACACGTCCGCGAGGCGGTCCACCAGCAGGAGGCCCCGGCCGGAGACCCCGGACTCCCCCGCCTCCCGGCGCCGGGGAAGCGCGCTGGACGCGTCCTCCACCTCGACGCGGATCCGGCGGTCCGGACCGGTGAGGGCGCGCAGCGTCACGACGGCGGCGCCCTCGGTGTGCATGAGGGCGTTGGTGATCAGCTCGTCGGCGACCAGCTCGATCTCGTCCGCGCGCTCCCGGGCGCCCCAGGCCCGTACCGCCGCGCGGACCATGTGCCGGGCCTCGGTGAGCGCCTCCGGGTCCCCGGGCCCCACGTGCTGCCGGACCCGCCCGCCGGAGCGCCGCGCGTCCCGGCCGCCCACCCGGCGGAGCAGCAGCAGCGCCACGTCGTCCTCGCCGCCGCGTTCCTCCGCGACGTCGATGAGCCGGTCGACCAGGTCGTGGACGTCGTCGGGTCCCGCGGCGACCAGCGCGCGCACCGTCCGCATACCGTCGTCGAGGTCGATGCCCGGCTGTTCGACCAGTCCGTCGGTGCACAGGAGCAGCGTCTGGCCGGGATCGAGTTCGAAGGTGTCGACCGGGTAGTCGAGCCGCCCGAACTCGGCGGAGAGGCCGAGGGGCAGGCCCCCCGCCACGGCGAGCCGGTGGCAGCCGCCGTCCGGGTCGCGGACCAGCGGGTCGATGTGGCCGGCCCGGACGACCTGGACCACTCCGGTGTCCAGGTCGGCCTCCGCGTACAGGCAGGTCGCGAAGCGTTCGGTGTCGAGTTCGTGCAGGAAGACGGAGGCGCGGGCCATGACGGTCGCGGGGGTGTGGCCCTCGGCCGCGTAGGCGCGCAGGACGATCCGCAGCTGGCCCATGACGGCCGCCGCGTGCGTGTCGTGCCCCTGGACGTCACCGATGACGGCTCCGACCCGGCCGCCGGGCAGCGGGATCACGTCGTACCAGTCGCCGCCGATCTCACGGCCGAGGGAGCCGGAGCGGTAGCGCACGGCGACGTCGGCGCCGGGGACGCGCGGGATGGTGCGCGGCAGCATGGCCTGCTGGAGGCCCTGGGCGAGGTCCTTCTCCCGCTCGTAGAACATGGCGCGCCGCAGGCTCTGCGCGATGCTGCTGCCGAGGGCGACCAGGACGTTGCGGTCCTCGGCGGAGAAGCCGTGCCGGTCGCTGTAGAGCAGCCCCATGGCTCCGATGGGCCTGGCCTGGGCGATGAGGGGCAGATAGGCCGCCGAGGTGATGGCGAGTCCGGTGATGTGCGGCCACAGCAGCGGGTAGAGCCGGGCGAACTCCTCCGGCGACTCGATGAAGCGCGGGGTGAGGGTGCGCACGACCTCGCTCATCGGGTACTGCTCGTCGATGCCGGTGACCAGGGTGCCGGGTACGAAGCTGCCCTCGGGGCCCTCCGCGACCAGCCGGATGCGGCCGGCCTCGACGAGGCCCATGACGAGGCTGGTGGCGCCCAGGTGGGTGACGCCCTGGTTGTTCTTCAGGACGTCGATGACGTCCTGGACCGTGCGGGCGTGGGCGAGGGCCGCCGTGGTGAGCTGGACGACGTTCGTCTGCCGGCGGCGGGCCTCGATGTCCAGGGCGGCCCTCTCGCGGCGGTCCTGGGCCTCGCTCAGCTCCCGGGTGGCGTCACGGATGATGCCGATGATGCGGCGGGGCCGGCCGGTCGCGTCGCGCTGGATGTAGCCCTGGGTGTGGGTCCAGCGCAGGGTGCCGTCCCGGCGGCGGACACGGAAGTACGCCCCGTAGTTCTCGCTGCCGTCCTTGAGGGACTGGGAGACGTGCGTGTCCAGGCGGTGGGCCTCGTCCGGCGGCACGCGCGACGCCAGGTCGCGCGGACGGTCGGCGTACTCCTCGGGGAGCACGTCGAAGATCTCGTGGGCCAGGGCGTCCATCCGCATGAGGCCGGTGTCCAGGTCCCAGTCGAAGCTGCCCATGCGGTTGAGCGCCAGGATCGGATCCGACCGGGCGGGCCAGTCGTGCGGGAGCGACAGAGCGCTCTCACCCCGATCCACCATGAGCCCACCTTGTCAGGGTTTACCCGAATCCTCGACCCGACGGGGCCTGGATCCCGGGCTGCTCACAGTGTGTAGACGCGGGACGCGGTGCCCGTGAAGATCTCCTCCCGCTCGCTCTCGTCGAACTTCCCGGTCAGCTGATGGGCGAGGTCCACGACGTCGGCGTACGAGGCCGCGAGCGTGCACACCGGCCAGTCGGAGCCGAACATGAGCCGGCCGGGGCCGAAGGCTTCGAGCACCGTGTCCGCGTAGGGAGCCAGGTCCTTTACCGACCAGTCCCGCGGATCCGCCTCCGTGACCATCCCGGAGAGCTTGCAGACCGTGTTGGGCAGCGCGGCGAGGGCCCGCACATCGGTGGCCCAGGGCTCCGGCTCCCCCGTGCCGATGGGCGGCTTGCCCAGGTGGTCGAGCACGAAGGTGAGGCCGGGGTGCCGCTCCGCCGCCCGTGCGCAGGCGGGCAGTTGGTGGGGCAGGACGACGAGGTCGTAGGCCAGGCCGGCGTCCGCGACCGCCGTCAGTCCGCGGCGTACGTCCTCGCGCAGCAGCCAGCGCGGGTCCGGTTCGCCCTGGACCTGGTGCCGGATGCCCTTGAGGTGACGGCCGCCCGGCAGCTCCCGCAGCCGGGCCAGTTCGTCCGCGACGTCGGGACGGGTGAGGTCGGTCCAGCCGACGACCGCGCCGATCAGCTCGCTGCTCTCCGCGAGCGCCAGGAACTCGGGGGTCTCCTGCGCCACCGTCACCGTCTGCACCAGGACCGTCCGGGCGACTCCGGCGGCGCGGGCCTGCGGAGCCAGCTCCTCGGCCGTGAAGTTCCGCCGCAGCGGCGCCAGTTCGGGACCCACGAGCCAGTCCTGGTCCCGTACGGACAGGTCCCACACGTGATGGTGGGCGTCCACGATCCCCGTGCGGGCGCTCACGGCAGCTCCCAGACGACCGGCAGGCCGGCCTCCGAGCCCTCCGCCGAGTAGTCGTGCACCACGTCCAGCAGTTGGGCCATCCGGGCCTGCCAGGCGATGTTGATCGGCAGTTGCTCCAGTGCGGCGAGCAGCCGCGCGTAGTCCTCGCACTCCAGGAGGTGGAAGAGGTCGGGGCCGCTGCGCCAGATGGTCCAGGACGTGGCGCCCGCGGCGCGGATCGCGTCCGTGAGTTCCGTGGGCACCTCGCGGTGGGCGGCCTCGTACGCGTCGACGCGGTCGAGGCGGACCTTGGTGTGCAGGGCGACTCTCATGACGGCTCCTCGGACGGGACCGGCGACGGGACCGGCGCTTCGGGGGGCAACAGACCCGTCTCCCGCAGCTCCTGCCAGAGGCTCGCGGGCACGTCCGCCGTGAACTGCCGGGCGCAGTCGGATACTTCGTGGGGCGAGCGGGCGCCGACGAGGACGGCGGCGACCGCCGGGTGGGCGGCGCAGAAGGCCAGGGCCGCCGCCCGCAGGGTGGTGCCGTGCCGGTCGGCCGCCGCCTTGAGTGCCAGCGCCCGGTCCAGCAGCTCGGGCGGCGCGGCCCGGTAGTCGTACCTCGCCCCGGCATTCGGGTCGGCCAGCAGGCCGGAGTTGAAGGCGCCGCCGATGACGACGGACGTGCCGCGTTCCCGGGCGGCCGGCAGCAGGTCGGCGAGCGCCCGCTGGTCGAGCAGCGTGTAGCGGCCGGCGCAGAGCACCACGTCGACATCGGTGTCGCGGACGAAGCGGGTGAGCATCGCGACCTGGTTCATGCCCGCGCCGATCGCGCCCACCACGCCCTCCGAGCGCAGCTTCTCCAGCGCCGGATACCCCTCGTGGAAGGCCTCCTCGGCATGGTCGTCCGGGTCGTGGAGGTAGACGACGTCCACCCGGTCGAGGCCGAGCCGCTCCAGACTGGCGTCGAGGGTGCGGCGTACGCCGTCCGCGCTGAAGTCCCACACCCGGCGGTGCGTGGCCGGCACCGCGAACCCGTTGGCCAGGTCGTCGCCGCCCGCGTCGGTGGGCTCCAGACGGCGGCCCACCTTGGTCGAGACGGTGTACGCCGACCGGGGGCGTCCGCGCAGGGCGGCGCCGAGGCGTCGTTCGGCGTGGCCGATGCCGTAGTGGGGTGCGGTGTCGAAGTAGCGGATGCCCGCGTCCCAGGCGGCGTCCACGGTCGCGTGCGCCTGCTCCTCGGAGACCTCGCTGTAGAGGCCGGCTATCCCGGCCGTGCCGAGGGCCAGCGCGGTGACCTCGACGGAGCCGCGGCCGAGCGCATGGGTGCGCAGGTGCGTCCGCATGCCGGTCACCGGCCCGCCGGGCGCAGCCGCAGCCCGTGCATACCGCCGTCGACCGCGAGGGCGGTACCGGTGGTGGCGCCCGACAGCGGGCTCGCCAGGTAGGCGATGGCGCCCGCGACTTCGTCGGCCGAGACGAGGCGTCCGGTGGGCTGGCGGGCCTCCAGCGCGGCCCGCTCGGCGGCCGGGTCGGGCGCGGCGTCCAGGAGGCGGCCGACCCACGGGGTGTCGGCCGTGCCGGGGTTCACGCAGTTGACGCGGATGCCCTCACGGACGTGGTCGGCGGCCATGGCGAGGGTCAGCGACAGGACCGCGCCCTTGGACGCGGAGTACAGGGCGCGCTGCGGCAGGCCCGCGGTGGCGGCGATGGAGCAGGTGTTGACGACGGCGGCGTGCGCCGACTTCCGCAGGTGCGGCAGGGCGGCCCTGGCCGTGCGGACCATACCGACGACGTTGACGTCCAGGACGCGGTGCCAGGCCTCGTCGTCGTTGTCCTCGACGGTGCCCTGGGCGCCGATGCCCGCGTTGTTGACCAGCACGTCCAGGCCGCCGAGGTCGGCGATCGCGGCGGCGACGGCCCGGCGTACGGACTCGTCGTCGGCGACGTCGGCCCGGTAGCCGAGCAGGGGTTTGCGCACACCCTCCGGGTCCAGGTCGAGTACGGCGACCTGGGCGCCCCGGGCGGCGAGGAGTTCCGCGGTCGCCCGGCCGATCCCGGAGGCGCCGCCCGTCACCAGCGCCTTGAGACCCTCGAAGTCACTCATGCCGCCTGCTCCTTGTGCTTCCGCGCCTGCTGTTGCTCCCGCTCGGTCCGCTGCCGTTCGAGGTCGGCGGCCCAGAACGTGCCGCCGGGGAAGGTGAACTCGGCGATGGACTCCGGCCGCATGGTCGCCGAGAAGCCGGGCAGGGTGGGTGCCATGTAGCGACCCTCTCCGATCACCACCGGGTCGAGGAAGTGGTCGTGCAGATGGTCGACGTACTCGATCACGCGGTTCTCGGTCGTCCCCGAGAGCGCCACGTAGTCGAACATCGAGAAGTGCTGGACCAGTTCGCACAGTCCGACACCGCCCGCGTGCGGGCAGACCGGGACGGCGAACCTGGCCGCCAGCAGCAGGATCGCGAGGTTCTCGTTGACGCCGCCGACCCGGGCCGCGTCGATCTGCAGGACGTCGATCGCGCCCGCCTGGAGCAGCTGCTTGAAGACGATCCGGTTCTGTACGTGCTCTCCGGTGGCGACCTTGACCGGTGCGACGGCCTTGCGGACGGCGGCGTGCCCGAGGATGTCGTCGGGGCTGGTGGGCTCCTCGATCCAGTACGGGTCGAACTCGGCCAGCGCGTTGGTCCACTCGACGGCCTCGTCGACGTTCCACCGCTGGTTGGCGTCGATGGCGATCCGGATGTCGGGCCCGACGACGGCCCGCGCCACCCGGCAGCGGCGTACGTCGTCGGCGAGGTCCGCGCCGACCTTCAGCTTGATCTGGGTGAACCCGTCGGCGACGGCCTGGCGGGCCAGCCGGGTGAGCTTCTCGTCGGAGTAGCCCAGCCAGCCGGGCGAGGTGGTGTAGCCGGGGAAGCCGTGTTCCTTGAGCAGCGCGGTACGTTCCGCGGAACCCTCCCTGCCCCGGCGCAGCAGCCCGAGCGCGTCCTCGGGGGTGAGGACGTCCGCGATGTACCGGAAGTCCACCTGGGCGACGAGCCATTCGGGGGTGGCGTCGGCGAGGAGCTGCCACAGGGGTTTGCCGGCCCGCTTGGCGGCGAGGTCCCAGACGGCGTTGACGACGGCGCCGATCGCCATGTGCATCACGCCCTTCTCGGGCCCGAGCCAGCGCAGTTGGCTGTCGCCCGTGAGGTCGCGGGCGAGCGATCCCGGGTCCGCGCACAGCTCGTCGACCGGCCGTCCGAGGATGTGCGGGCGCAGGGCCTCGATCGCGGCGACCTGGACGTCGTTGCCGCGCCCGATGGTGAAGGTGAACCCGTGCCCCTCAGGACCGTCGGCGGCGTCGCCATCGGTGTCGTCACCGGTCCGCAGGACGACGTACGCCGCCGAGTAGTCGGGATCCGGATTCATGGCGTCGGACCCGTCGAGCTCACGCGAGGTGGGAAAGCGGATGTCGTAGGTGTCGACCGCGGTGACGCGGGAGGCGGCGGGTGAGGACACGGAGGTGCCTTTCGTTCAGGGACAGGGGGCGGACACGACGGACCCGCAGGTGTACACCACGTACGTCTAGTCCTGGGCCCGGCCGGTGGTCACGCGAGCGATCATGAGGGCGACCAGGATGATCCCCCCGTAGATCGCCTGGATCCAGAAGGACGGCACCTGCGCGAGGGTCAACAGGTTCTGCACCACCCCAAGAAGGAGAACGCCCGTAAGGGCCCCGAACATCGTGCCCTTGCCACCGTCGAGGCTGATCCCCCCGATCACCGCCGCCGCGAACACCGTGAAGATCATGTTCTGGCCCTGGTTGGCGTTGATCGCGCCGACGTAGCCGGTCTGCATCAGCCCGCCGACCGCGGCCAGCGTCCCCGCGACGACGAACACGCCGAGCATGACGCGCTCGACCCGGATCCCGGCCGCGCGCGCCGCGTCCGGGTTGCCGCCGATCGCGTACAGGGCCCGTCCCCAGCGGTGGTACTTGAGGACGAATCCGGCGACCGCGAACGCCACCGCCGCCAGCCACACCGAGATCGGCACGGTCAGGAAGGTGGTGGTGGCCAGCGTGTAGAAGGCGTCGGGCATCCCGAACAGCGTCTTGCCCTCGGTCGCGCCGACGAGCAGACCGCGCAGGATGATCAGCATCGCGAGCGTCACGATGAAGGCGTTGAGCTTGAGTTTCACGACGAGGAAGCCGTTGAACCCGCCGATGAGCGCGCCGACGGCGAGGATCGCGAGCAGGGCGACTCCGGCGGGCAGCTCCGTGCCCCAGCCGGACTGCGCGGCGGGCAGCAGCAACAGCGCGCCGACGGCGGGCGCGATGCCGACGACGGACTCCAGGGACAGGTCGAACTTGCCGGTGATGAGCACCAGCGACTCGGCGAGCACGACCATCGCGAGGGCCGCCGAGGCGCCCAGGACGGAGATCAGGTTCTGCTCGGTGAGGAAGGCGTCGTTGACGAACGCGCCGAGCACCAGCAGCAGCAACAGGGCCGGTACGAGCGCCAGTTCGCGTGCCCTGCGCAGGAGTACGGCCTTGGCGTCGGCCTTGCTCTTCAGCGGGCGCGGGGAGGTGGGGGCCGAGGCCGACGGGGCCTTCGTGTCAGCCATGGTGGTCCACTCCTTCGATGGAGGCGATCAGTTCGTGGTCGCGCCAGCCCGCCGCGTGCTCGGCGACGACCCGGCCGTGGAAGAGGACGAGGACGCGGTCGCAGCGGCGCAGGTCGTCGAGTTCGTCGGAGACGACGAGGACGGCGGTGCCGTCGTCGCGGGCCGAGTCCATCCGCGAGAGCAGGGATTCCTTGGACTTCACGTCGACGCCCGCGGTGGGGTTGATCAGGACCAGCAGCCGGGGGTCGGAGGCGAGCGCCCGGGCCATGACGACCTTCTGGGCGTTGCCGCCGGAGAGGTCGGACACGGGCTGGTCGGGTCCCTCCGTCTGGATGCCGAGGCGTTCGATCAGCTCGCCGGCGAAGCCGCGCCGACGCTCGGTGCCGACGAATCCGTACCGCCCGAGCCGGTCCAGGACGGTCAGGGTGGCGTTGTCGCCGACGGTCATCCCGAAGACGAGTCCCTGTCCGTGCCGGTCGCGCGGCACGCAACCGACACCGGCCCGCAGGGCGGCCGTCACATCGCCGAACGGCAGGTGCCTGCCGTCCAGTCGGGCGGTGCCGGCGGTCGGCGAGTGCAGCCCCGTGAAGGACTCGGCCAGCTCGATCTTCCCGCTGCCGCTGGATCCGGCGAGGCCGACGACCTCCCCGCCGCGCACGCTCAGATCGACGCTGTCGTACGCGTCCGACGTCAGGCCGTGTGCTTCGAGGACGACGGGCGCGTCGGAGTCCACGTCCCCCCGGGCGGCCTTCTCCTGAACGGCGGCGATGGACTCCCCCGCCATGGCCTCGACCAGGGCGGCCTTCGGCAGGTCCGCGACCGGCGCGGTGGTGATCCAGCGGGCGTCCCGCAGGACGGTCACGGTCTGGCAGACCTCGTACACCTCCTGGAGGTGGTGCGAGATGAACAGGAAGGTGACGCCGGACTCCTGGAGCGCGCGCATCCGCGTGAAGAGGCGTTCGATCTCGCGGTTGTCGAGCTGGGCGGTCGGTTCGTCGAGGACGATGAACCGCGCGCCGAAGCTCAACGCCCGGGCGATCTCCACCATTTGGCGGTCCTCGACCTTGAGGTCGGCGGTCCGCGCCTCCGGGTCGACCCGTACGTCCCAGGTGTCGAGGACCTCGGCGGCCTCGCTCCTCAGCCGGCGCCAGCTGATGAAGCCGCCGCGGCCGGTCGGCTGCCGGTTGATGAAGAGGTTCTCGGCGACCGTCAACTCCGGGACGACGGTGGGCTTCTGGTAGACGCAGGCCACCTTGCGCCGCCAGGCGTCGCGGTCGGTCAGCGCGGGCGCGGGCCCGCCGTCGAAGCGGACCGTGCCCTCGTCGGGTGCCTGGAGGCCGGTGAGGACGTTGACGAGGGTGGACTTGCCCGCGCCGTTGCGGCCGACGAGCGCGTGGGACTCGCCCGCGCGCACGGTCAGTCGTCCGTCGGCGAGGGCGACCGTGGGGCCGTACCGCTTGGTGATGCCCCGCGCCTCAACGAGTGGAGTACCCGGCTGAGTACTCATTTGACGGTGTTGCCCCACAGCTCGGGGTCGTCGACGTTGTCCTTGGTCACCAGCGGCGCGGGCAGCTGGTCCTCAAGGATGCCGCCGGACAGCTCGACGATCTCCGAGTCGTGGTCGGTGGGACCCGGCTCGAAGGTCTTCCCCTCCATCGCCGCCTTGATGTAGTACATGCCGTACTTGGCGTAGAGGTCGGCCGGCTGCGAGACCGTGGCGTCGATCTGGCCCTTGCGGATCGCGGCGTACTCCTGCGGGATGCCGTCGTTCGAGACGATCGAGATGTGGCCCTTCTCGCCGGCCTTCTTCAGCAGTCCCTTGGACTTGAGGGTCTGCAGCGTGGGCGCGAGGTACACGCCGCCCGCCTGCATGTAGATGCCCTTGAGGTCGGGGTTGGCGTTCAGGAGGGTGTCCAGCTTCGAGGCCGCCGTGTCGGACTCCCACTTGGCGGGGATCTCCAGGACCTTCAGCTTCGGGAACTTCTTCCTGACGCAGGTCCGGAAGGCCTCGGAGCGGTCGCGGCCGTTGACCGAGGCGAGGTCGCCCATGATCTGCACGACCTTGCCCGAGGGGATCTGCTTGCCGAGGTACTCGCAGGCCTTCTCCCCGTACGCCACGTTGTCGGCGCGGACGACCATCGCGACCTTGCCCTTCTCGGGCGCCACGTCGACGGCGACCACGGGCACGCCCTTGCGTTCGGCCTGGTCGAGCCCGGCGGAGATCGCGGCGCTGTCCAGGGGGGCCACGACGAGGCCCTTCACACCCTGGTTGAGCTGGTTGTTGATGTCGGTGATCTGCTGCGAGGGGTCACTGTTGGAGTTGACGGTCTTGAGGGCGTCCACGCCCTCGGACTTCGCCATCTTCGGCACGTAGTCGTTGTACGACTGCCAGAACGGCGAGGTCAGCAGGGGCAGGATCACCCCGACCTTGCCGCTCCCGCCGCCCTTGCCGCCGCCGGAGTCGACGGTGTCCTTGGTGCTGCCGCATGCCGTGAGCGCGAGGGCGGCGCAGACGGCCGCGGCCGTCGCACCCATCGCTCGCGAGGCGTTTCGCCCGTTCCTGTACCGCACAGTTCTGCCGGCCATCTATCGGCTCCTCATTGAGCGTCATCAAGCGTGATCCAGCGTGATCGAGCAGGTGCCACGCATATTTATCAGACCACTTCGCTCCGACAACACCCCTGGGCCGCGATTTTC
Source organism: Streptomyces ortus (assembly GCF_026341275.1). Taxonomy (NCBI): domain Bacteria; kingdom Bacillati; phylum Actinomycetota; class Actinomycetes; order Kitasatosporales; family Streptomycetaceae; genus Streptomyces; species Streptomyces ortus. Next base: position 7,401,624 of record NZ_JAIFZO010000002.1, on the reverse strand, counting down.
ACTGTTTTCGCGCGTAGTGGTCCGACCACCTGAGTCGTTAGACTGCGGCGCACCCGGCGACAGGAGGACATGGCGTGGACGAGAGCCTGCCCGAGGCGGCGAGGGCGGCCCCGGCCGCGGCCCCCTCTCCGGCCCCCCAGAAGGGGACCGTGACGCAGCGCGCCATCGACCGGATCAAGGCGATGATCGGCGAGGGCCGGCTGGAGCCGGGCGCGCGGCTGCCGACCGAGCGCGAGCTGGCCGCGCAGCTCGGCATCTCGCGCAGCTCGATGCGCGAGGCGATCCGGGCGCTCACGGTGCTGGGCGTACTGGAGGCCCGGCACGGGTCCGGCATCTACGTCACGCAGTTGGAGGCCGGGGATCTGCTGGAGACCTTCGGCGTGGTCGCGGACCTGTCCCGCGGCCCCCGGCTGGTCGAACTCCTCGAAGTGCGGCGGGTCCTGGAGTCGACGGCGACGGCGCTGGCCGCCGCGCGGATCACCGCGGACCAGCTCGCCGAGGTGGAGAAGCACCTGACCGCCATGAACGCCACGGACGATCCGGAGGTGATCCTCTCCCACGACCTTGCGTTCCACCGGGTCATCGCGGGGGCCGCGGGCAACGAGACGATGGCGGCCATCCTGGACGGGCTGTCCTCGCGGACGTTCCGGGCGCGGGTGTGGCGGGGGTATCAGGAGGAGGGCGCGTTCGAGCGGACGCGGCGGGAGCACGCGGCGATCCACCGGGCGCTGGTCGCCCATGATCCGGAGGCGGCGCGGGCCGCGGCGGCGGCGCATGTGGGCGAGGTCGAGCAGTGGCTCCGGAGCCAGCTCCAGCCGTAGGCCGAGGTGGGGGCGGGCCGGCCGGGATGATGAAGCGCGCGCAGGTCGGTGGAGCCGTTCGCGCAGTTCCCCGCGCCCCCGAAAACGAAAGGCCGGCCCGCGCGGTTCCCCCGCGCCCCTGGGAACCGGGGCGCGGGGAACTGAGCAGGTGAGCACCGGCGTGTTCGTCGCCGAGGTGGAACCTCAGGCGCGCGTCAGGCGCAGCGTCACCAGCTCGAACGGCCGGAGCCGCAGCGTGAGGCGGTTGCCGTCGCGGTCGGGGGCCGTGGCGTCCGGGAGCGGACGCTCCAGGAGGTCCGTCACCGTGACCGACCCGACCTCGAAGCCCGCCGTGAGTGTCGCCCGACTGCGCCCGCCCCTCGACTCGTGGAAGCGGACGACGACGTCACCGCTGCCGTCGTCGGCCAGCTTCAGCGCCGTCACCACGACCGCGTCCTGCGCCACGGTCACCAGCGGCGCGACCTCCGAGGCCCCGCCGGCCACCTTCCGCTGGGGCAGGTTGATCCGCCAGCCCTCGCGCACCGCGTCCCCGATTCCGGCCCCCGGCACCAGCGCGTGCCGGAAGCGATGCACGCCCTGGTCGGTCTCCGGGTCGGGGAAGCGCGGGGCCCGCAGCAGCGACACCCGGACCGTGGTGGTCGTACCGCCGTCGCCCCGCACCGTACGCGTCACGTCATGGCCGTACGTCGAGTCGTTGACGACGGCGACTCCCCAGCCGGGCTCCTCCAGGTGGACGAACCGGTGGTTGCAGGCCTCGAACTTGGCGGCCTCCCACGACGTGTTGGTGTGCGTCGGCCGGAAGAAGTGCCCGAACTGCGTCTCGGACGCGTACCGCTCGGCGTGCACGTCGAGCGGGAAGGCCAGCTTCAGGAACTTCTCCGTCTCGTGCCAGTCGACCTCGGTGTCGAGGTCGAGCCGCCACTCCCCCGGCGCGAGCGACAGCACCTGGGTGACCTTCGAGTCCCCGAAGCTCCGTACGATCCGGACCGAGACCCCGTCGTCCCCGGGGACCACCTCGTCGGCGTCGACCAGGTCGGTGACCGTGTTCCGGTAGAACTCGTCGACGTCCCAGGCGTCCCACATGTTCGGGAAGTCCGGGTGGATCTGCAGCAGGTTGGCCGCCTCGCCGGGTGCGAGGGTCTCGCGGTCCGCGGCGAGGTCGAACGCGGAGACCACGAGTCCGCGCTCGTCGATCTCGATCCGCAGACATCCGTTGTCGAGGACGAAGCCGCCGTCCGTGCGCGGCACGAGGGTGCACTCGCCGCCGACGGCCGGCGTCCGCGCGCCACCGGCGGGCACGCCGTCGCGGGTGTGCGGCGCCGAGTTGAAGGCGAGGGTGGTCGTCCCCTCCCCGGCCAGCGCGCGCTGCGCGGCGCCGATGATCCCGTTCAGTTCCTGGGCGACCGCCTCATAGGTCCTACGGGCCTCGCGGTGCACCCAGGCGATGGACGACCCGGGCAGGATGTCGTGGAACTGGTGCAGCAGGACCGTCTTCCAGAGCCGGTCGAGCTCCTCGTACGGGTAGGTGAACTTCGTCCGGACCGCCGCCGTCGCCGCCCACAGCTCGGCCTCGCGCAGCAGGTGCTCGCTGCGGCGGTTGCCCTGCTTGGTCTTCGCCTGGCTGGTGAGGGTGGCGCGGTGCAGCTCCAGGTACAGCTCGCCGACCCACACCGGGGCGTTCGGGTACTCGGCCTCCGCCTTCTCGAAGAACTTCTCCGGGGCCTCCCAGACCACGGTCGCCGAGCCTTCGAGGTCCCGCAGACGGGCCGCCTTGGCGACCATCTCCCGGGTCGTGCCGCCGCCCCCGTCACCCCAGCCGGTGGGCGCGAGGGAGTGCCGGGCGACACCTTTGTCCTTGAAGTTGTTCGCCGCGTGGGCGATCTCGCTGCCCTTCATCGAGCAGTTGTACGTGTCGACGGGCGGGAAGTGCGTGAAGATCCGCGTGCCGTCGATGCCCTCCCACTGGAAGGTGTGGTGCGGGAACTTGTTGGTCTGCGACCAGGAGATCTTCTGCGTGAGCAGCCACTTGGAGCCGGCGGCCTTGATGATCTGGGGCAGTCCGGCGGCGAAGCCGAAGGTGTCGGGCAGCCAGGCCTCGTCGTTGTCGACACCGAACTCGTCGATGAAGAACCGCTTGCCGTGGACGAACTGGCGGGCCATGGCCTCCGAGCCGGGCATGTTGGTGTCGGACTCGACCCACATGCCGCCGGCGGGCACGAACCGGCCGTCGGCGACCGCCTTCTTCACCCGGGTCCACACCTCGGGCCGGTGCTCCTTCACCCAGGCCCACTGCTGGGCCTGGGACATGGCGAAGACGAAGTCGGGCTCGTCCTCCAGGAGGGCGGTCATGTTCGACGTGGTCCTGGCGACCTTGCGGACGGTCTCGCGCAGCGGCCACAGCCACGCCGAGTCGATGTGCGCGTGGCCGACCGCGCTGATGCGGTGGGCGGAGGGGACCGCCGGAGCCGCCAGCACCTCCGCCAGCCGGGAGCGGGCCTCGGCGGCCGTGGCGCCCACGTTCTGCAGGTCGACGGCGTCGAGGGCCTTCTCCACGGCGCGCAGGATGTCCCAGCGGCGCGCGGACTCGACCGGCAGCTCGGCCATCAGTTCGCCGAGGACCTCCAGGTCGATGACGAGCTGCCACACCGTCTCGTCGAGGACGGCGAGGTCCATCCGCGCCAGTTTGTACTGCGGTTCGCCGCCGGCCGTCTCCTTGTCACCGAGCTGTGTCGGCAGGAAGGGGTGGTAGTCGAGGATGACGGGGTTCGAGGCGGCCTCGATGTGCAGGCGCACCTCCTCGCCGCCGGCGACGGGCGCCCCGATCCGTACCCACTGGTTGCGCGGGTTGAGGCCCTTCACGGGGGTTCCGTCGGGCCGGTAGACGAGGCCCTCGCACTGGAAGCCGGGCATGTTCTCGTCGAAGCCGAGGTCGAGGATCGCCTCGACGGTCTTCCCGGCCCACTCCTCGGGCACGGTGCCCGTGACGCGGAACCAGCTGGTGCCCCAGGGAGCACCCCACCTGTCGCCGACCGCCACCGGAGACGGCGTGGCCGCCAGCCCCTCCTCGACGGGCACCGGCTCGCCGGGCGCGTTCCACACCGCCACTTCCAGCGGCAGGGATTCGGCGTACACGGCGGGTCGTATGCGCTCGTCGAGCACGCGCTTGAGGCGGGCTTCGACCAGGCCGCGGTCGTCATGCATGTGGGGTGCTCCGTAACTCCGTTGTGCGGGTTGTCGCTGTTACCGGTGGTACCGGTGGTCGGCGGTCACCAGGTGTGGGTCAGGGTCGCGGGGGCCGACGCGGTGTAAAGCTCCCCAACGGCCCGCAATTCGAACCTCGCCGCCGTCTCGCCTCCTTCGGCTGTCAGTCCTCCAACGAAGAAGGCCTGCTGAGCGGTTCCGCCGAGGAAGCGCCGGGTGCCGTCGGGCAGGACCCGGTGCAGCGTGTAATGGCGTACGCCCCCGCCGGTGGCCGCGCGCCAGGCGAGGCGCAGATCGCCGCCCGACGCACCCGTGACACTCGCGTCGACGGGGGTGCCGGGCGCCTGGGCGTCACCATCGCGTACGGCGAGGCCCCCGAGCCGCCACTTCACCGCGCCACCGTCCCCGGCGGCGGTGAGCCGGACCCCGAGGGCGTGCACCGTGGCGTCCGCCGGCAGCCCGGTCAGCCGTACGGTCGACGTCTCCCAGCCCTCACCGACGGTGACCGGGACGTACGTGTACGCGTACGGCTGCCCGGGGCCCGGCGGTTCGGCGGTGGCGACGGCCAGTTCGACACCCACGTCCCCCGAGTCGGTCCGGTGGGTCAGTTCGACGACCGTGTCGGCGCCGAGCGGCAGGCGGGTCGCGTAGAGGTCGAGGGTGGTGGGCGCGACCAGGGTGCCCTCGACCGGGACGCTGCTGCCACCCCGCCAGGCGTCCGCGAAGTCGAAGGTGACGGCGGGACGCTGCCCCGTCGTACGGGTGACCCAGCGCCGGGACGGCAGCCGGTCCTGGAGACCGAGATGGTTCCACTGCGCTGTCGACGTCACCCGGCCGTCCTCGTACCAGCGCAGTCCGTGCCCGGTGTTGAACGTGCTCGCGAACGGCAGTGCGGTGACCGTCGAGCGGTCGGCGACAAAGACGGCGGGTGCCCGCCAGGTGTCGGCGGTGTCGGGGCGGGCCGGATCGAGCGAACGACCGCTCCAGAAGCGGTCGTCGGCGGCGTGGAAGTCGCCGGGGGTGCGGGTGGCGGGCAGGTGGTTGCGGGTCCACTCCGGCCGGTAGAAGCCCACCGATACGACATGCGCCGAACCGCCGGGGACCATGGCGTCCCAGCTCACGGACCGGTTCCAGCCGTTGGCCTCGACATCGACGCCCGCCCACAGCTCGTAGCGGTCGCGGCCCATCTGCTGGGCGTTCGTCCCGGAGGAGGCGAGGCTGCTCGCCGACCAGCGGAAGTCGAGGAACATGGTGTCGGCGGCCTGGTAGAAGACCCTGTTCTGGTTGTTGAGGGCGCCCTGCCAGCTCACCGAGCCGCTCACGGTCATGGAGTCGTACCAGGTGACGCGCAGCCCCTTCGCCGTGCTGAGCGACTTCAGCTCGGTGAGGAAGCCGAGCATGTCGGTGGCGAGCGCCGCGTTCCCGCCGCCCGTCTCGGCGTTGACGAACCAGCCGTCGAAGCCGTACGCCTCGGCGACCGCGACGAGCTGGGCGGCCAGGGGGTAGTGCCCCGCCGCGTCCTTCTGCACCAGGTCGCGGGTCCACCGCAGCTGGCCGCCGTACGCGGCGGGCGGCAGGAACACATTGCCGAGGACGGGGACACCGTGCCGGTGGGCGGCGTCCACGATCGGCGCGTTCGGCGCGAGGATCAGGCCCTCGCCGGAGGAGCCGCCCCAGAAGACCAGCTCGTCGACGTAGCTCCAGTGGGTGAGCGCGTAGTAGTCGGCGGTGGCCCCGCCCTGTGAGGGGTTGCTCGCGGTGGGGCCGAAGGAGACCAGCGACTGGATACGGGCCTGTCCCGCGCGGGCCGTCGTGTTCACCGGCGTCGGGGTGAACCGTTCGGCGAGCGGCACGGACGCCGTGTTGAAGGCGAGGTCGGCGTCGGTCTCGGCGCTCCACGCCTTCAGGCTGCGCCAGGTGATGCCCGCGCCCGGTGAACCGGAGGGGAAGGAGTCCGGGTACCAGTAGGAGGCGTACGGCTGGGAGGCCGGGGCGGCGGCCTCGGCGGCGGGACCGGCGGCGGCCGGGCCCGCCGGGAGCAGGGCGGCGGCCGTCCCGGTGCCGGCGACGAGCAGCACGGTGCGTCTGGTGGGGTTCACGGGCAAGTGCCTCCTGGTGGGAGTTCTTGTTTCCTGTGGGGGGTCACGGAGGGGGTCACGGAACCTGTGCGGGAGTGACGACCTCGGTGATGCCTCGTGCGGTGAGGTGCTCCGCGTCGTGCGCGCGGGAGGCGAGGACGGTGGCCGGTCGGGCGCCGTCGGCGGTGAGCCGGAAGAACGCCTCGAACACCGGGCCGCCCGGCGCGCAGACGGAACGGCCGGCGGGGTCGTCGGGGACGACGAGCGCGGTGGTACGGGCCTTGGGCGGGTCCGGGTTCTCGCGGGCCGAGCGGGCGGCGCGGGCCAGCGCCCGCGCACTGTCCTTGGGACTGCGGTCGTTGCGCAGCAACCCGAGCCCGTACTCCAGTTCGGGGAAGTCGGTGAGGTCGCGGGACACGTCGTGGGAGCACCACCAGGTGATGCCCCACAGGTCCGGGCAGTCCAGGGCGTTCGCGACGGTCGCCTCGGTGAAGGCGGCGGCGTGCTCGGCGGGCACCAGCGGAGCCGGTGCGCCGACCTCCTGGAGCCAGACCGGGCGGGCCGGATCGTCGGCCCATGCCTTGCTCAGTTCGATCAGATAGGCGGCGTGGTGTTCGGTCGCGACGCCGGTACGTCCGTGCCGCTGGGCCGTGCCGTTGAAGACCCACGAGTGCACGGCGGTGACCGCGCCGCGCCGGGCGGCCTGGGCCGGGGTGAACGGCATGTCGTCCTGGTACCAGGTGGCGTCGTACTCCGCGTGCAGGTGCAGCCCGCCCGGGGCGCCCTTCTCGCACGCCGTGAGCATCCGCTCCAGCCAGGCGTCGATCGCCTCGGGCCCCGCCCGGTCGGGGTCGGGGTGCGGGCCCGCCGAGAACTGGTTGACCTCGTTGCCGACGGTCATCCCGATGAAGTTGGGCCGGTCGGCGAGGGCGGCGGCGAGGGTCCGCAGGTACTCGGCCTGCCCTTCGACGACCTCCGGGTCGGTGAAGAGGTTGCGCCGGTGCCAGGTCTGCGTCCAGGCGGGCAGGAAGTCGAAACTCGACAGGTGACCCTGCAGTCCGTCCACGTTGACGTCCAGGCCCCGCTCGGCCGCCGCGTCCGCCAGCGCCACGAGCTGTTCCACCGCACGCGGCCGGATCAGCGAGCGGTTCGGCTGGAAGTAGGGCCAGATCGGGAAGACCCGTATGTGGTCGAGACCGAGTGCGGCGATCGAGTCGAGGTCGGCGCGTACGGAGTCGAGGTCGAAGTCCAGCCAGTGATGGAACCACCCTTCACTCGGTGTGTAGTTGACGCCGAAGCGCACGGCAGAAGACATCCGGGTGTCCTAGTCCTGTTTCTGTGGTGCGTACGTACGTGGGGGGGTACGAGCTGCTCGCCAAGGAGAGGGGCGGCCGGCCCCCGCCCCGCAGGGGCGCGGGGAACTGCGCGACCACGCCCGGGGTTCACCCCTTCACCGCCCCCTCCCCCACCCCGCGGAAGAAGTACCGCTGGAGGCAGGCGAAGAGGGCGATCAGCGGCGCCACGGCGATGATCGTGCCCGCCGCGACCAGCCGTTCGTCGTTGGCGAAGGTGCCGTGCAGATAGTTGAGCCCGATGGTCAGGGTGAACTTGTCCGGGTCGCTGAGGACGATGAGCGGCCACAGGAAGTCGTCCCAGGCGCCCATGAAGGCGAAGATCGCGACGACGGCGAGCGTGCCCTTCACCGAGGGCAGCGCGATCCGCAGGAACCGCTGCCAGGTGTTCGCGCCGTCGACGAAGGCCGCCTCCTCGATCTCGTACGGCAGGTTGAGGAAGGCGTTGCGCATCAGAAGGACGTTCATCGCGCCGATGCAGCCGGGCAGGACGACCCCGATGAGGGTGTTGTTCAGGCCCAGTTCACGCATGGTCGTGAACTGGGCGATGATGATGCCCTCCACGGGCACGAGCATCGCGAGGATGAACACGAGCGTGGCGACCCTGCGGCCCCGGTAGCGCAGCCGGGCCAGCGCGTAGCCCGCGAGCGCCGCGCCGACGCAGTTCGTGACGACGTTGGCGGCGGCGACCTTCAGCGAGTTGAGGGCGTAGTCCCACACGGGGATGGTCTGCGCGACCCGGTCGTAGTTGTGCAGGGTCGGTTCGCCGGGCAGGAACTTGGGCGGCGAGCTGAAGATGTCCTCGGTCGGTCCCTTCAGCGAGGTGGAGAGCTGCCACAGGAACGGCCCGACGGTCAGCGCCAGCACGGCGAGCAACAACGCGTACCGCAGGGCGAGTTCCCACACCCGTACGTGTTTGCCGTGCTCGTCGGTGACGCGCTTGCGGCGACGCCGGCGGTCGCGCGGGTCCGCGTCCACCGCGGCCGGCACCTCGCGGCCCTGGTCGGTCTCGGCGACACTCACGCGTCCTCCTTCCGGTCGGCGCGCAGCACGAGCAGCATCAGCGCGACGGTGACGACGAAGACGACGACGGAGATGGCGGAGGCGTAGCCGACCCGGCCGGTGAGGCCGGTGCCGGTGCGCTGGACGAGCATCACCAGCGTGGTGTCCTCGCCCGCGGGGCCGCCGTCGGGCCCCGCCATCAGGTACACCTCGGAGAACACCTTGAAGGCGGCGACCGAGGAGAGCGCGCCGACCAGCACCATCGTGGAGCGGACGGCGGGCACGGTGACGGTGAGGAAGCGGCGGATCGCGCCCGCGCCGTCCACGGCCGCTGCCTCGTGCAGCTCGCGCGGCACGTTGGCGAAGGCGGCCAGGTAAATGATCATGTAGTAGCCGAGGCCCTTCCAGACCGTGACGGTCATGGCGCTCAGCAGGAGCAGCCACTGGTCGCTCAGGAAGCCGATCCTGCCGACGCCGACCGCCTCCAGCAGCGAGTTCACCAGGCCGCGTTCGTCCAGCAGCCACACCCAGATGAGGCCGACCACGACGATGGAGGCGACGACCGGGGTGTAGAAGGCCGACCGGAAGAAGGCGATGCCGGGGATGTTCTTCTGGACCAGCAGCGCGAGCAGCAGGGGCAGCAGGACGAGCGCGGGGACGACCCCGAGGACGTACAGCGTGCTGTTGCGCAGGCCGATCCAGAACATCTCGTCGTGCAGCAGTTCCCGGAAGTTGGCCAGGCCCACGAACTCGCCGGGGATCAGGGTCCGGCGGTCGGTGAAGGCGTTGACCACGGTCGAGACGAACGGATAGAGGATGAAGATGCCCACGACCAGCAGTCCCGGGGCGGCGAACAGCCAGGGGCTGGTGGGCAGTTGCCGCCGCACCCGGGCGACGGCCGCGACGGAACGTGCGCCGCCGTCGTTGCCGTCGCCGTCGCCGGTGGGAAGGGTCACGACCGACGCCCTGCCGGCGGAGACCTTGCCGGGGGAAGCCGTACCGGAGGAACTCGGCATGTCGGTCAGCCCTGCTGCTGGAGCAGGCGGTCACACGCCTTGACAGCGTTGTCGAGGGCTTCCTCGGGGCTCACCTTGCCCTGCAGCGCCTTGGCGACGTTGTTGCGCAGCTCGGTCTTCATCTGCTCGCTGAACAGCACCGGCGTGTAGTTGACGGCGTTCTTCAGGGACTTGGCGGCGGCGATCCGCACCCGCGTCTCGTCGGTGCCGTCCTCCTCGGTGAAGTACGGGTCGTCGAGCGAACCGGCGGTGCTCGGGAAGATCGCGACCTTCTTGGCGAACGACATCTGGTTCTGCGCGTCGGTGACGAAGTGCGCGAAGGCGACGGCGGCGGGCTTCTGCTTCGTCCGCGCGTTCACCATCACCCCCATCACGTACATGTTGACCTTGCCGGTGCTGGTGATCTGGTCGGTGATGCCGATGTTCTTGTAGAGGTTCGGCGCCTGCTTCTTGAAGTTGCCGAGGTCCAGCGCGCTGCCCGGGTTCATGGCGACGGCCCCGGTGAGGAACTTCTTCCCGGACGACTCGGGGGTGGCGGTCAGCGCCTGCGAGTCCAGTGCCTTGGCGTCGTACAACTCCTTGTACTTGGTGAGCAGTTCCACGCCCTTGGTGTCATTGAAGGCGAAGGCCGTGCCCTCCTTGTTCATCAGCTCGACGCCGTAGCGGCCGAAGTCCTCGATGGTGGGCACGTTCGCCAGGGTCGCGACCTTGCCGTCACTCTTGTCCGCCAGCTCCAGCGCGTCGTCGAAGAGTTCGCCGTACGTCTTCGGAGGCTTCGAGGCGTCCAGGCCGGCCTCCTTGAACAGCGACTTGTTGTAGAAGAGCGGGCCGGTGTTCAGGTACCACGGGAAGGCGTACGTGCCCTCCATGCCCGGTATCTCGTGGCTGGCCCACGCACCCGGCAGGTACTCCTTCTTGTACTTCGCGGCGGCCTTGTCGAGGTCGAGCGCGAGGCCCGCCTTGGCGAGCGGGGCGACGAGGTCCGGCGAGACGTTCACGACGTCGGGCAGGGTGCCGCCGGCCGCGTCGGCGCTGATCTTGTCGGCGTAGCCCTCGGCGGGCTGGTCGACCCACTTCACGTTCGTGCCGGGGTATTTCTTCTCGAAGTCGGCGACCAGGCCCTCGAAGTACGGCTTGAAGTTGGCGCGCAGGTTCCAGGTCTGGAAGGTGATGTCGCCCTCGACCTTGCCGGAGGCGTCCGTGGAACCGCTGTCGTCACCCCCGGAGCCGCAGGCGCTGAGCGGCAGGACCAGGGCGACGACAGCGGCGGCGAGTGCTCTGCGAGGCATGCGCACGGTGACCGGGCTCCTTTGCGACGGTGGAGGTCTGGGGTGACGGGCAGACCTTGCATCCATCCCGGTGGGGAAGTCAATGGATTCCGCCGCGCTAAATTCATTAGTTCGACATATGTGCAGGTCAGCGGTGCGCAGCCCACCTCTTGCCACCGATCACTAATGCGCTTTAGAGTGCTCGGACTCAAGCGCTTTAGTACTGGGCACCGTTGAGCACGTTTTCAGTGAAATGGGGAGCAGTTGCCAGCCAAGCGGTCTCCCGCGCGCCGGCCGACGATGAAGGACATCGCGCAGCGTGCCGGGGTCTCCGAGAGCGCGGTCTCCTTCGCGCTCAACGACCGGCCCGGGGTCTCCGAGATCACCCGGGACCGGGTGCGCCGGGTCGCCGAACAACTGGGCTGGCGGCCCAGTACGGCGGCGCGTCAGCTGTCCGGCGAGGGCACGGCGACGGTCGGCCTCGTCCTGGCGAGGCCCGCGGACACGCTCGGCGTGGACTCGTTCTTCCTGCAGCTCATCTCGGGCATCCAGGAGGTGCTGGCCGAGCGGCACCTCGGGCTGCTCTTCCAGGTGGTCGAGGACGTCGACGACGAGTGCGCGGTGTACCGGCGCTGGTGGGCCGAGCACCGCGTGGACGGGGTGCTGGTCGTCGACCCGCGGACCGACGACGCGCGACCCGGCCTGCTCGACGAGCTGGGTCTGCCCGCGGTGGTCATCGGCGGGGCGCCGGACGCGCGGCACCCCGGTCAGTCCACGGTCTGGGCGGACGACGCCGGGGCCATGGCGGCCGTCGTGGGGCGGCTGTACGAGCTGGGGCACCGGCGGATCGTGCACATCGCGGGGCTGCCGGGTCTCGCGCACACGGAGCGGCGGATCCGTACGCTGCGCGCCGAGGCGGACCGGCGCGGGCTCACCGAGGTGCGCTCGGTGACCACGGACTACTCCGACGCGGAGGGTGCGGCTGTCACGCGGCGCGTCCTGGAGGGCGGCGTACTGAAGGGCGGGTCGCCGCCGACGGCGCTGGTCTACGACAACGACGTGATGGCCGTCGCGGGGGTCGCCGCCGCGACGGAGCTGGGCTTCTCGGTGCCGGGTGACGTGTCGGTCGTGGCCTGGGAGGACTCGGCGCTGTGCCGCATGGTCAAGCCGTGGCTGTCGGCGCTGTCCCGGGACACGGTGTCCTTCGGGCGGACGGCGGCGGTGGAGTTGACGGCGCTGTTGGACGGGGGGCCTGCGCGGGCGGTGGGGGTGCCGGTGCCGGGGTTGATCGAACGGGACAGTACGGGGCCCTGCGGGCCCTGCGGGGCTTGAGTGGGGAGGGGGCGGGGGGTGGGTGTGTTTGTTGGGTGCGGGTCTGCCGTGGCTGAGCGCGCCGTTCCCCGCGCCCCTTTGGGGGTTGGGGTGCGGGGCGGTTCATTCGTGCGGGTCTGCCGTAGCTGAGCGCGCCGTGCCCCGCGCCCCTTGGGAGGGGGTGGCGGGCCCGTACCGAGGTCGGCAGCGCCGGTGGTGCGCGCGCCGAAGGGCAGATCACTCGGACAGAGGCAGTGAGCCGGCGCGGTTCCGCGTCATTCGGCGGTCAATCGCCATACGGCGGGCCGTCGCTGATCCGGCGGGTACTGGACGAGCCGCCCGTCACCGCTCACCGCCACGGCCATCTGCGTGATCGCGTTGGTGAGCCGGTAGCCGCCGCCCACCCGCTCCAACTGCCAGCGCTGCAGAGTGTTGCCGGCGTCGCAGGTCTGCTCGGACACCTCGATGCCCGGCTGGAGTGGCACGTTGAGTGTGAGCTCGCCGCCCCGCACCTCCAGACAGCCGTTCGCGGCGCGCAAGGTCACGTAACCGTCCGGGGTACGTCCGACCTCGGCGGTGAGACTCTTCGCCCCCGAGCGGAAGGTGTACGTGCCGTTCGCGACTCGCTCCACCCCACCACCGGCGACAAGACGTGTACCGCGCCGCGAGCAACAGGAGCGCCGCCACGAGACCGATCGGCCGGGACCACCATGGACGTGCGTTCCTGCCAGGACACGCACTCTCGACGTCCGTACGCACGGGCACCTCCCATTCATCGGAGGTGTGATGATTGGGCCGCCTGCAGAGCATGTCAATGGGGTGCCGGCGGGGCCCAGTCAGGCCAGTCGTCGGATGACCTGCCAGTCCATGCGTACGGCCGGGGCCACGCGGCGCCAAAAGTCCAAGAAGACCGCGGCGATTGTCCAAGCGCTTCCGGACCCGGCGGCCCTCGACGGGAGGACCCGTGCCGGGGCACAGTGCTTCCGTACCTGCGCCAGTGGGACCATGCCCTTGCCCCGAGGAGCCACCGTGACCAGCTGGGCCGGCCGGACCGCCACCGAGATCGCCGCCGCCGTCCGCGAGAAGCGGGTCACGCCGCGCGAGGTGGTGGCCGAGCACCTCGCGCGGATCGAGCTGCTCGACGCGCGCGTGGGCGCCTTCCGCCACGTACGCGCGGCGTCCGCGCTCACCGAGGCGGACGAGGTGGCGTCCCGGGCGGAGCTGGCCGGCCTGCCCCTGGCGGGCGTACCGGTGGCGGTCAAGGACAACCTGGCCGTACGCGGCGAGTCCACCCGCAACGGCAGCGCGGCGAGTCCGGACACCCCCGCGGCGGAGGACCACCCCACGGTGGCCAGGCTGCGAGCGGCGGGAGCCGTCGTGGTGGGTCTGACGAACGTCCCCGAGCTCTGTGTCTTCGGCACCACGGAGGGCGTGTACGGCACGGCCCGCAACCCGTGGGACACCACCCGCACCGCGGGCGGCTCCTCCGGCGGCAGCGCGGCGGCGGTCGCCGCCGGCCTGGTGCCCCTGGCGCTCGGCAACGACGGCATGGGCTCGTTGCGGATCCCCGCCGCCAACTGCGGCCTGATCGGCCTGAAGCCGGGCCCTGGCGTGATTCCGGCGGGCATCGGTCACGGCGACTGGTTCGGCATGTCCGAGAACGGACCACTGGCGACGACGGTCGAGGACACCCGGCTGATGTTCTCGGTCCTGGCCGCCACGGACGCCGTACACACCGAGGAGCCCACCGCCCTCTCGGTCGCCGTCTCCGTCCGCAGCCCCCTCGCGGGCGTCGCCGTCACCCGGCCCCACTCGGCCGCGGCCCGCGAGGCGGCCCGTTTGCTCGCCGGGGCTGGGCACCGGGTGCGTCGTGCGGACCCGCCGTATCCGGTGTGGCTGAGTACGACCTCGCTGGCGCACTGGACGGCCGGCACCGCGGTGGACGCGGAGGGGCTGGATCCGCGCCGCCTGGCACCCCGGACGCGAGCGCACGCGGCACTGGGGCGCCGGTTCGTGGACTCGGTACGAACCGGGGTGCGCCGACAGCAGCTGCGCGAACGGCTCGCCCCCTTCTTCGAGGAGCACGATGTCCTGCTCACGCCCGCGCTGGCCCGGCGGGGCCCCGCGGCGGCCGACTGGCACAAGCGGGGGTGGTTGCGAAACCTCCTGGTCAACACGTACTGCTCACCGCTGACACCACCGTGGAACCTCACGGGATGGCCGGCGATGGTGGTCCCGTTCGGGATGCTCCCGTCGGGCGTACCGGGGGCGGTCCAACTGGTGGGACGACCGGGAACCGAGGGGGTCCTCCTACACATCGCCGAGGAGCTGGAGGGATTGCGCCCCTGGACGCGGACAGCTCCGCTGGGGGCGAGGGTTACGGGGTGAGGGTTGTTGATAGGGCGCGGGCCGACCAGGGCTGGCCGCGCAGTTCCCCGCGCCCCCAAAAAACAGGACAACTGGACGCCCGCTCAAACGCACCCCGTACGCACCCTCCCGGCGCCCTCCATACTCAACGCACTCTCAAAGAAATCGGTGCATGACGTGGAGGGCGACTCTGCCGTGGGCCGGATGGGTGAAGGCGGCCGGAATCGTGCCCACGATCTCGAAGCCCAGAGAGACCCACAACTTGACGGCAGGGTTGGTCTCCACCACCGCGTTGAAGACCATCGCCCGATAACCGTCGGCCTCGGCCATCTGCAGGACGTGCTCGGCCAACGCCCTGCCGACGCCCCGACCTGTCCGGTCCGGGTCGACCATGAAACCCGCGTTGGCGACATCGGCGGCGGGACCGCCGTAATTGGGGGTGACGTAGGCGGAGCCCAGCACACCACCCGAGACCTCGTCCTCGGCGACGAACACGCGCTTGCCCGGCGCCATCCACAGGGCGCGGGCGTCCTCCTCGGAGGTCTCCGGGTCCCAGGCGTAGGTCTCCCCGGCGGCAACGATGCGGTGCCAGAAAGGCCAGATCCGCGGCCAGTCGTCCGCCACGGCGTCTCTGATCAGCATGAACCCGAGTGTGACACGCCCCCCGAACCCGACCGCGCCCCCTCCACCCCACCGGCCCGCACCCGCGAACACCGCGGGAGCGGGCCGTGCCGGTACGTCGAAGCCCGTCGCATAGGGCTCCTGCAATCGACCGAACTCTTCGATTCTTGGGGCAGTACACCCGGAAGGCGACGGGCTCGACGTACCGGCACGGCCCCGACCCACCCACTGCCCGCGGGCGGATCGGACCCGGCGACGATCAGTCCACGCTGGGCAGGATGTGCGGCTCGGCCAGGTCGTCCTCGTAGCCCGCCAGCCGGATGGGCGCGGACCTGGCCCACACGTCCAGGCTGCCGAGCTTCTCCGCCCGGTCCGTGACCTCTGTCCACTCCTTGAGACCTGGGTCGGGATTCGTCGTCTTCGGTGTCACCGCGCACTCCTTATGTGTCGGGTCACCCTCGGGACGCACAGGACCACTCCGCTGTCGGCCACCTGCGTCCACTCGGGTCTGAGCTAAGCACTTCGGACGCGGTGGCGCCGGTCAACTCACCTGAGAGCAGGCCGTGGTGACTGGCTTGTCCCGGGACGGACCGTGGGTGTGGGTGGGACCCGAACAGGCTGTCCGTCCCGCACAGAGTAACCAAATGAGCGGCCCTCCGCTCGATGGGGCTGAAAACAAGGTGTAACCATCTGGAGTCATCCGTGGTCATCTGGTTATCCACAGGCGCCGACGCACTCACCCACCCCTGTGCCAACATGATCAGCGCCCCACTGTCCATGTGAAGGAGCCCGACATGGCCGCCCAGCAGGTACGCGGTGTCATCGCCCCCGGCAAGAACGAGCCGGTGCAGATCCGGACGATCCTCATCCCCGACCCGGGTCCCGGCGAGGCCGTGGTGAAGATCCAGGCCTGCGGGGTCTGCCACACCGACCTGCACTACAAGCAGGGCGGCATCAGCGACGACTACCCCTTCCTCCTCGGCCACGAAGCGGCGGGCATCGTCGAGTCCGTCGGCGACGGCGTCACCGACGTCGCCCCCGGCGACTTCGTCGTCCTCAACTGGCGAGCGGTGTGCGGCCAGTGCCGCGCCTGCCTCCGCGGTCGCCCCTGGTACTGCTTCGACACGCACAACGCCAAGCAGAAGATGACCCTGGAGGACGGCACCGAGCTCTCCCCCGCCCTGGGCATCGGCGCCTTCGCCGAGAAGACCCTCGTCGCGGCCGGCCAGTGCACCAAGGTCGACCCGTCCGTGTCCCCGGCGGTCGCCGGCCTGCTCGGCTGCGGCGTGATGGCCGGCATCGGAGCGGCCATCAACACGGGCAACGTCGGCCGCGGCGACTCCGTCGCCGTCATCGGCTGCGGCGGCGTGGGCGACGCGGCGATCGCCGGGGCGAACCTCGCGGGCGCCGCGAAGATCATCGCCGTCGACATCGACGACCGGAAGCTGGAGAAGGCCCGCACGATGGGCGCCACCCACACCGTCAACTCGAAGGAGACGGACCCCGTCGAGGCGATCCGCGAGCTGACCGGCGGCTTCGGAGCGGACGTCGTCATCGAGGCGGTCGGCCGCCCGGAGACGTACAAGCAGGCGTTCTACGCCCGCGACCTCGCGGGCACGGTGGTCCTGGTAGGCGTCCCCACACCGGAGATGAAGCTCGAACTGCCCCTGCTGGACGTCTTCGGCCGCGGCGGCAGCCTGAAGTCCTCCTGGTACGGCGACTGCCTGCCCTCCCGGGACTTCCCGATGCTGATCGACCTCCACCAGCAGGGCCGCCTGGACCTCGCGGCCTTCGTCACGGAGACCATCACGCTCGACGACGTCGAGCAGGCCTTCGACCGCATGCACGGCGGCGACGTCCTGCGATCGGTGGTGGAGCTGTGACCACCGCACGCATCGAGCACCTGGTCACCTCCGGCACGTTCAGCCTGGACGGCGGCACCTGGGACGTCGACAACAACGTATGGATCGTGGGCGACGACACCGAGGCGGTCGTCATCGACGCGGCGCACGACGCGGACGCCATCGCGGACGCACTCGGCACCCGCACCCTGCGCGCGATCATCTGCACCCACGCGCACAACGACCACATCGACGCCGCACCGGCCCTGGCGGCCCGCACCGGCGCACCGATCCTGCTCCACCCCGACGACCTCCCGCTCTGGAAGCAGACGCACCCGGACCGCCTCCCGGACGGTGAGCTGTCCGACGGCGAGCGGCTGGCCGTGGCGGGCGTGGAGCTGACCGTCCTGCACACGCCGGGCCACGCCCCGGGGGCCGTGTGCCTGTACGCCCCGGAGCTGGGCACCGTCTTCACCGGCGACACGCTCTTCCAGGGCGGCCCCGGCGCGACGGGCCGGTCCTTCTCCCACTTCCCGACGATCGTGGAGTCGATCAGGACCCGCCTGCTCGACCTGCCCGCCGAGACGGTGGTCCGCACCGGCCACGGCGACACGACGACGGTCGGCGCCGAGGCCCCGAACCTCCAGGAGTGGATCGACAGGGGCCACTGATTGAGGCGGCGGGCTTCCGGACAGGCGTGCAGTTCAGTTCCCGTTGGCCCGGTTGAAATCTGGCCATGATCTGCTGGCGCGAGACGACGACCTTTCTCGCCTCGCCCGCAGGGAGGATTGGCGGATGGAGTTGCGCGGAGTCGAAGAGCTGATGGATCTGCTGCACGCCTGCCGAGGAGCCCGGGGCGCCGCCTGCCTCGGCGGTAGGGCGCTGCCGGTCGATCTGCACGATCACGCCCTGCAGACCGCCGCGCTGCTGCGCCGGAGCCGCCCGGCCGACAAGGAACTGCAGGTGGCCGGGCTGGTACATGTCGTCGGCCACCTGCTGCGGCCGGGCAGCCCCGCGGGCCGGGCCGACCTCGCGGCCGACACGGTCGGACCGCTGCTGGGCGAGCGGGTCTCCAGCCTCGTACGCCGCCACCTCCACCGGGAGGACCGGCCGTACGGGCCGCCCCCGTACGGGCCGCCTCCGGTCGGTCCGGTGCAGGACGCCGGGATCACGGAGGACGCGCTGCTCCTGCGCCAGGCCGACGAGTCGGCCCGTACCGTCGGCCTGGACGCCGGTGTGCTGGAGGACTGGCGCACGCTACTGGACCTCGTATCGGCCAATCACGCCCGCCTGGGCGCAACCGACTGACCCCTGCCCGACAGGCGGTGTTGGCCGCCGCCCCCTATTGGCTGACGACCCGTCATGAGACCGTACGCGGATGACATCGCCACCGCCGCCGCCATCGCCACGGCCGTCACCCTCACCGTCGCCATCCTCATGCGGATTCGAGGGCACGGCAGCCATCGTCACCGGCGCCTCGCGCGGCATCGGGCTGGCCGTCGCCGAGGCGTTCGTGGCGGCGGGCGCCCGGGTGTGTGTCACGGCACGGGACGCCGACGGGCTGACCCGGGCCACCGCGCGCCTGGGCGACGCCGTGGGCCTGGCCGGCAACGTCGCCGACCCGGCCCACCTGCGCCGGCTGACCGAGCTGGCGATGGACGAGTACGGCCGTATCGACGTGGTGGTGAACAACGCCGCGACCAATCAGCCGTACGGCCCGCTCATGGACGCCGACCCGGACCGGTGGCGCGAAGCGTTCACAGTCAACGTCGAGGCCCCGCTGCGGCTGACGCAGCACGCGTGGCGGGCCTGGATGCGCGCACACGGCGGTTCGGTGGTCAACATCTGCACCGAGGGGGCGACCCACGTCGGCCCCGGCCTCGGCGCCTACGCCACCAGCAAGGCGGCCCTGCTCCGCCTGACCCAGCAACTGGCGGGCGAACTCGCCCCGGCCGTCCGGGTCAACTCGGTCTCCCCCGGCCTCGTACGCACGGAGATGGCCCGCTTCGTCTGGGACAGCCCGGACCAGGAACCGGCCGCCGGACTCCCCCTCGGCCGCATCGGCGAACCGGAGGACATAGCCGCGGCCGTGCTGTGGCTGACCTCGGACGCGGCGGAGTGGATCACCGGCACGGACCTACTGGTGGACGGCGGCACGAGGGTCCGCCGCGCGTACTCCCCGCAGCAGGGGGCACCCCTCCAGGGGCACGGGGAACGGCGCGGCGGACTCGCGGACTACCACTTGCCCGGCGCGTAATCCTTCAGGAAGACCCCGAACAGGTCCTCCCCCTGCTCCCCGCGCACGATCGGGTCGTACACCCGCGCCGCCCCGTCGATGAGATCGAGCGGCGCGTGGAACCCCGCGTCGGCCAGCCGCATCTTGTCCGGATGCGGCCGCTCGTCCGTGATCCATCCCGTGTCGACGGCGGTCATCAGGATGCCGTCCTTCTCGAACATCTCCTGTGCGCTGGTGCGGGTGAGCATGTTGAGCGCGGCCTTGGCCATGTTGGTGTGCGGATGCCCGGCGCCCTTGTAACCGCGGTTGAAGACACCCTCCATCGCGGACACGTTCACGATGTACGTCCGTCCGGCCTCGGCCGCCGCCATCGCCCCCCGCAACCGGCTGATGAGGATGAACGGCGCGGTGGAGTTGCAGAGCTGGACCTCCAGCAGCTCGATCGGGGTGACCTCCTCGACCGCCTGGATCCAGCTGTTGGTGTCGTGCAGGTCGGGCACGAGCCCGCCCGCGTCGATGGCCGTACCGGCGGCGATCCGCTCCAGTGAGGCGGAGCCGGAGATCAGCGCGAGGTCGGTCACGTCCTGCGCGGTCAGCGCACCGCCCCCGGCCACGGGAAGCGCGGACACGGCCCCGGAGCCGAACGTCCCGATGACCTCGGCGGGCGGCAGTTCCCCGGCGGGCAGCGGTCCCGCTTCGGCGGCGAGCAGTTCGCTGTAGGCGCCCGGCGAGCGGCGTACCGTCTGGGCGGCGTTGTTGATCAGGATGTCGAGCGGCCCCGCGGCGGCGACCGAGTCGGCGAGCGCCACGACCTGGGCGGGGTCGCGCAGGTCGATGCCGACGATCTTGAGCCGGCCGATCCACTCGTCGCTGTCGGGCATGGCCTTGAACCGGCGGATCGCGTCGTTCGGGAAGCGCGTGGTGATCGTGGTGTGCGCGCCGTCGCGCAGCAGCCGCAGCGCGATGTACATGCCGATCTTGGCGCGTCCGCCGGTGAGCAGCGCGCGCTTGCCGGTCAGGTCGGTGCGGGCGTCGCGACGGGCACGGTTCTCGGCGGCGCACTTCTGGCAGAGCTGGTGGTAGAAGTAGTCGACCTCGGTGTAGCGGACCTTGCAGGTGTAGCAGGAGCGCGGGCGCTGGAGTATCCCCGCGATGGCGCCGGCCTCGGTGACGGACGACGGCAGGACGCCCTCGGTCTCGTCGTCGATGCGCTGGGCGGAGCCGGTGGCGGTGGCCTCGGTGACCGCCTTGTCGTGGGCGGTCTTGGCGGCCCTGCGGTCCTGGCGGCGGCGCTGCTTGACCGTGCGGTAGATCCCCGCGGTGGCGCGGCGCACGGCGATCGCGTCGGGGTGGTCGACGTCGATCTTGTCCAGCTCGTCGAGCACGGCGAGGCAGACGGCCAGCCGCTCCGGGTCGATACCCGGACCGTGCTCGCTCTCTGCACCCTGGTCGGTTCCGGGACCGTACGAACCGTCCGGGGCCTGTGCCGTGTCCACGGCGGGGGCCGCCTGGCTGTCGTCTGTCACCGTCATCGCCGTTGCCGTTCCTCGGGTTCTCGCGCGGCGCTCCGACCGCGCTCGCTCACGAAGGCGGAATTTTACAAAGCACAGGGCAAAGGCACCAAACCCGCGATGATCACCGCTCTCCCGCGGCGCTCTCCCGCAAGCCCGCCGGACATGTCTCAGGACACACAGGCGGCGTTCAGTTCCGCCACCTCCACCGTCAGCGACTTGGCCAGCAGGTCGAGGTCGGGGACGGCCTCCGCGTCGGCGACGAGTCCGTAGTGGACGCGTCCGCGGAACGTCGACACCGCGACCGCGAGGGCCTGGCCGCGGGCCAGCGGGGCGAGCGGGTACACCTCGGTCAGCGGGCAGCCGCCGAGCGTCATGCCCAGGCTGGGCAGCGGCACGCTGGTGACCAGGATGTCGAAGAGGAGCCGGGCCGCCCGGCCGACGACGGGCATGCCGAGCCGGTGGCCGATGGGCGGGACATGGTCGGCGAGCAGGGCGACGGCGCCCGCGCCCCGGTTCGGGCCCGCGTCCTTGTTGTGGTTCATGGCCGTCCGCACGGTGGCGAGCCGTGCGAGCGGGTCGGGGTCGTCGACGGGGAGCCGCATCAGATACCCGGAGAGCCGGTTGCCCTGCGGGTGCGCGGTGCGCGGGCGGCGTCGGGAGACGGGGATCAGGGCCCGGGGCGACACCCCGTCGCTGCCGTCGCCGCGCTCGTCGAGCCAGCGGCGCAGGGCGCCCGCGACGACGGCGATGAGGACGTCGTTGACGGTGCCGCCCACGCTCTTGCGGATCGTGTGGATCTCGTCGAGTTCCACGGCGACGCCCGCGATCCGGCGGGTGCCGGTGGGCTGGGAGACGAGGGCGGCGGAGGACCGTACGTCCAGGGTGGCGCGCGCGACGGAGGCGCCGATGTCGAGGGCTCGGCCCACGTCGGAGAGCGCGCCGCGGACCAGTCCCGGCAGCTTCGTCACCGCGGGGACGAGGCCGGAGAGGAGGCCGCGCGCGGGCTCCTCGGGGCGGGGGCGGGGCGCCGGCATGTCCATGGGGTCGAGGACGGCCGCCGCGAGCGCCAGGGCCCGCAGCCCGTCGGCCAGCGCGTGGTGGAACTTGAACAGCACCGCGAAGGAGGTGCCGTCCACGCCGGGCAGCACGTGGGCCTCCCACGGTGGCCTGTCGCGCTCCAGGGGCCGCTGCATGAGCGCGCCGGCGGCGGCGTGGAAGTCGGCGACGGGAGCGTGCAGCCGGACGTGGTCGAGCGGTTCGAAGTCGGGGGCGGCCTCCCGTGCGGCGCCGCCGAAGGCGAGCGGCCGGCGCGGTTCGAACCCCGACGCCTTCCGGAGGTCGAGCCCTTTCCGGAGGTCGAGCCCCTGCCGCAGGTCGAGCGGCTGCCAGAGGTCGCGGATCCGCATGCGCAGGCCGGGTACGCCGGCCGCGCGGGCCGCGAGCAGTTCGGCCGCGTGCCGGCCCGCGGCGGGCGAGTTGGCCGCGAAGATGCCCAGCGCGCCGAGGTGCATGGGGTGGGCGCGCGATTCGATGTTCCAGAAGGCCAGGTCGAGGGGTGCGAGGAGGTCGGAGTCCGCGGGCCTTGGATTCAATGGCTTGACTCTCGCGTGGACGACGGGTGAGTCAGCAGTCAATCCCGGCCGGACGATTACGGTCAAGTACGATCAAGCTACGCTCAGTTAACAGCAGATTAAGTCCCGCTCCCGCCGTCACCAGCGAACAGGAGCGGGACTGATGTGACGTAGGGGGCGTCCCGGGGTGGGCGACGTCACCCCGCCGCGCGCTACGGCACCTGCTGGCCCTTGCCGAGGGCTATCACGCCGTCCTTGGAGACCGTGTAGAGCTCCCGGTCCCGTTCCGGATTGACGCCTATGGTCGCGCCCGGCGGTACCTGCACGTTCTTGTCGAGGACCGCGCCGCGCACGACCGCGCCGCGCCCGATGTGCACGTTGTCGTGGAGGATCGACCCCTGGACGACGGCTCCCGGGTCGACCAGGACCCCCGGGGAGAGCACCGAGCGTGTGACCTGCCCCCGGATGAGACAGCCCGCGCTGATGATCGACTCGCTCGCGATGCCGCCCGCGTTGAACCGGGCCGGCGACATGTGCCCCGAGCTGGTGTAGATGGGCCAGCTGCGGTTGAAGAGGTTGAAGGCGGGCCGCTCGGCGATCAGGTCCATATGGGCGTCGTAGTACGCGTCCAGGGTGCCCACGTCACGCCAGTAGCCCTGGTCACGGGTGGTCTCGCCGGGCACGTGGTTGTCGCTGAAGTCGTAGAGCCCGGCCTCGCCGCGGTCGGTGAGCTGAGGGAGGATCGAACCGCCCATGTCGTGCACGGAATTCGCGTCCTCGGCGTCCCGTTGCAGCGCCTCTATCAGGGCCTTGGTGGTGAAGATGTAGTTGCCCATCGAGGCGAAGACGCACTCGGGGTCGTCCTGCAGGCCGGGCGGGTCCGCGGGCTTCTCCAGGAAGCGCTCCACCGTCTGCCCGTCCGTGCCCGGCGTGATCACCCCGAAGGACGACGACTCGGCCCGCGGGACGCGGATACCGGCCACGGTCACCCCCGCCCCGCTGTCGATGTGCTGGGCGAGCATCTGGCGCGGGTCCATGCGGTAGACGTGGTCGGCGCCGAACACCGCCACGTACTCGGGCTGCTCGTCGTACACGAGATTCAGGGACTGCAGGATCGCGTCGGCGCTGCCCAGGTACCAGCGCGGGCCGAGGCGCTGCTGCGCCGGGACGGGCGTCACGTAGTTGCCCAGCAGGCTCGACATCCGCCAGGTCGTGGTGACGTGCCGGTCAAGCGAGTGCGACTTGTACTGCGTCAGGACGCAGATGCGCAGAATGTCGGCGTTGACGAGGTTCGACAGCACGAAGTCGACAAGACGGTACGTGCCGCCGAACGTGACCGCTGGTTTGGCGCGGTCCGCGGTGAGGGGCATCAGGCGTTTGCCTTCCCCGCCCGCCAGCACGATCCCGAGCACCGAAGGTCCACCACGACGCATGGCCGCTCCCCTAACCCTCATTGATCCGTGCCTGCCGTCGGGCAGGCCGGACTACGCCTTTTTGAGGATCTCCTCGTAGAGCCGGACCGTCCGCCGGGCGACGGCGTCCCAGCCGAACTCCCCCACCGCGCGGTGCCGTCCGGCCTCGCCCATCCGCCGGGCGGCCCCGGCATCCCCGAGGACCGAGTCCAGCGCCTGCGCGAGTCCTGTCTCGAAGTCCTCGTCCACGGACACCAGTACCCCGGTTTCGCCGTCCTCAACGACCTCCGGGATGCCGCCGACCCGGGAGGCGACCACCGGGGTTCCGCAGGCCATCGCCTCCAGGTTGACGATGCCGAGCGGCTCGTAGACCGAGGGACAGACGAACACCGCGGCGTGCGTGAGGAGTTGGATGACCTCGGGGCGGGGCAGCATCTGCGGGATCCAGTGCACTCCCGCCCGCACCCGGCTCAGTTCCTCGAAGAGGACACGGAACTCCTGGTCGATCTCGGGGGTGTCCGGCGCGCCCGCGCAGAGCACGACCTGCGCGGCCGGGTCGATGTCGCGCACCGCGCGCAGCAGATGGGGCACGCCCTTCTGGCGGGTGATGCGGCCCACGAACAGCACGTACGGCCGGGAGGTGTCGAGGCCGAGCCGCTCCAGGACGTCCGTGCCGTGGTCCGGCCGGTAGAGGGTGGTGTCGATGCCGTTGTGCACGATGTGCACCTTGGCCGCGTCCAGGGACGGATAGCAGCCGAGGATGTCCTCGCGCATGGCCGCGGAGACGGCGATCACCCCGTCGGCGGACTCGATGGCGGTGCGCTCGGCCCAGCTGGAGAGGGCGTAACCGCCGCCCAGTTGCTCGGCCTTCCAGGGGCGCAGCGGCTCCAGCGAGTGGGCGGTCATGACGTGCGGGATGCCGTGCTGCAGCTTCGCGAGATGGCCGGCGAGGTTGGCGTACCAGGTGTGCGAGTGGACGAGGTCGCGATCCTCCAGCGCGGCGGCCATGGAGAGGTCCACGGAGAACGTGCGCAGCGCGTCGTTGGCGCCGTCGAGCACGGACCAGGGCCGGTGCCGGACCACCCCGCCGCCGGCGCCCTCGCCCCAGCAGTGCACCCCCAGGTCGGTGAGGGGCCTCAGCTCCCGGGCGAGGAACTCGACATGGACTCCCGCTCCGCCGTACACGTCCGGCGGATACTCCCGGGTCAGCAGTCCCACTCGCACCCGGAACCCCCTGTCTCTGCGGCTTGTTCCCACATGGTCACCCAGATGGGTCGGTTGGGGAAGAGCGCGGCGCCTTCGTGAAGCAGCAGTCGCCGCACACCCCGCCACCTGGTACCCGGTAATAGAGGCAGCAACTGCGCCGCCGGAAAACAGTTCCGGTCCAGTCGCCGGTGTCCCGCAGGTCGGGGTGGCCGAGGAGGTCGGCGGTCAGCGCGCGCACCCGAGCGCGTACGTCCGTACGGCCGTGGGCGGCGGCCCAGCCGTCCAGCAGGCGTGCGGTGCTCGCGAGGGCGGAGGCCGCGTTGCCCCGCAGCAGCCCCGCGGCCACCGGGTGGCGGGCTCGCAGCGCCACCGAGAGGGGTTCCAGGTGGCCGTCGTGCACGAGCCGCCGGATCGTCGCCGCGTCGCCGGGCAGCGCGCGCACCTCCGCCAGCCACAGGTCGTCGGGCGCGCTGCCGTCGGCGTCCCAGCGCAGCAGCGCGGGGTCCAGGTCGGGCACCCGGCCGTAGAGCACGGCCGCGCCCAGGGCCACGGACCACAGCCGGGCGGCGAGCCCCTGCTGCGCCACGGACACTCCGACGCGCGCCTCCGGCGCGGCCAGCAGCCGGACGACCTTGCGGACCCGGAAACCGAGTGGATCGGGCTCGTCGCCGCTGGGAAGCTCATCGGTGACATCGCGCGGCGCGGTCGCGTAGACCTCGGCGAGCGTCGGCAGCGGCGGTCGTCCGGCGCGTACCCGCGGTAGTCCCGTGCGCAGGGCGAAGAAGCCTTCGAGAGCGGCGAGCCGATCGAGGTCCGGATCGAGATTCACGAAGAACAAGTAGACCAAGGGGGCATAACGGCGCCGGAGGGCGGGTTGTACTTCGTGTCACCCGACCTGGGGAGGACTCGGCCCGAGTTGTACTCCATCGGCAGTAGGACCCAATGACTGCTCAGGGACGACGACACGGGACCTCTCACAAGGGATCGTCATCAGTATGGAAGCCGACCGTTCGCCGCACCGGACTCTTCACCCGCCGGAGCGCGTCCGCCACACGCAGAGGAGAGAGGCATGAGCGCACTGGTGCTTTCCGTCGTTCTCTCCCTCGTCTCCGCCGTCGCCTACGCGGGCGGGGCCATCGTGCAGGAACGCGTCGCGGCGACCACGCCCGACCGTACGTACGCCCCCATGCGCCAGCTCGCCTGGTGGGCCGCGGTCGGCCTGAACGCGCTCGGCGGACTGCTGCACGTGGTGGCGCTGGCCTACGGTCCGCTCAGCCTGGTCCAGCCGCTGGGCGCGCTGACCATCGTGTTCGCGCTGCCCATGGCCGCCGTGTTCGTCCGCCGCAGGGCCGGAGCCGCCGCCTGGCGGGGCGCGATCATGGCGACGGTCGGTCTGGCCGGCATCCTGGCCCTGGTCGGCACCGCCGACTCCCAGTCCCTGAACAGCGCCCAGCGCGTCGTGGTGGCCCTGGTCACCGGCGGTGCGGTGGTGGCGCTGATGACGGCGGCCCGCGCCGCGCACCGGCACCCGGCCGTACGCAGCGTGCTGCTCGCGATCGCGGCGGGTGTCGCCTTCGGTATGTCCTCGGTGTTCACGAAGACCGTCGCGGTGGACTGGACGGGCGGCGTCGCGCTCGCCGACCTGCCGAGCCTCGCCGTGATCGGTGTGCTGGCGACCGCCGGAATGCTGCTGTCCCAGGCCTCCTACCGGGGCGCCGGCCTCGCGGCCCCGCTGGCCACGCTGACCGTCGTGAACCCGATCGTGGCCGCCGCGGTGGGGCTGACGATGTTCGGCGAGACGTTCCGCTACGGCGAGACGGGCACCATGCTTGCCCTCGGCTGCGGGGTCGTCGCCGCGGGCGGCCTGATCCTGCTCACCACGGAGCGGATCAGCGGCTCGGAGCGTACGCGGCCGGTCGCGCCGGTTCCCTCGGGTGCCGCGCTTTTTCCTCCCGAGCAGCCCGCCACCGCCACCGTCTCCGCCGAGCGGCTGGTCTCCTCGGGAGCGCGGGACACGGCGTATACGTCGGTGGGTGCACGAGAGGGATCGTTCACGGTGCCTGCGGTGCGCACCGAGTCGCTCACACCGGCGGCACGCACGGATCACGGCGTACGTGAGCAGGCGCGCCCGCCCGGCCGGGAGGGGACGCCGGTGGCGGCCGGGGGGATGCTCGCCGCCGGACGCGAGAGGGCCCTGGCCGCCCCGCCCGGGTCCAACGGGCCCCCGCCGCCCGACGACGACCTGCTGCCGGACGGCCCGGACGGGTTGGTGTGGCCCGAAGGCCTCTCCTACGGCCTTCCGTGCCTGCCCCTGCTGCCCGCCCCGATGATGCTGCGCGCCTGCGTCAAATCCTGACGCCGCCGGCGCGCAGGTACGCGACCGGATCGATGTCGCTGCCGAAACCGGGCCCCGTCCGCACCTCGAAGTGCAGATGCGGGCCCGAACTGTTGCCCGTGGAGCCGGACCGGCCGATGCGCTGGCCGGCACCCACACTCTGCCCGGCCTTCACGGAGATCGCGGACAGATGGGCGTACTGGGTGTAGCGGCCGTCGCCGTGCCTGACCACCACCTGGTAGCCGAAAGAGCCGCCCCATCCCGCCGTCACCACGCTGCCGGCCCCGACCGACTTCACGGACGTGCCGGTCGGCACCGGGAAGTCGACGCCCGTGTGGTAGCCCTTGGACCAGGAGGAACCCGCGGCGTGGTACGGAGTCCCGGTGCCGGCGCTCACCGGGGCGGTGAGGGTGTGGGTGGCGGAGTGGGTCTTCTTCTCCGCCTTCTCCCCGGCCCTCTCTGCCTTCTCCGCCTTTTCCGCCTTTTCCGCCTTCTCCTTCTTGGCCTTGTCGTCCTTCTTCTGCTTCTGGTCCTTCGTCCGTGTCTTGCCGGACGTCGACGGGCTGCCGTTCGAACCGGGCGCCTTGCCGTGCAGGCTCAGCCGCTGGCCGGGCACGATCAGGTCCGGGTCGCCGCCGACGGTCTTGCGGTTGGCTTCGTACAACTGCCGCCAGCCGCCGGGTATCTTCCGGGTGCCCGCGATCTCGGAGAGCGTGTCGCCGTGCACGACCGTGTACATCTCGGCGGTCCCCGCCCGGGACTGGGGCGTGGTCTGCGGCTGTACGTCGGCCTTGCGCTTGGTGGTCTGCGTGGAGGCGCCCGAGGGACTGATGTCGGGGTCGCCGCCACCGCGGGTGAGGCCCGCCCGCTGCGAGCAGGTGGGCCAGGCGCCCGGCCCCTGGCTGTCCAGGACCTTCTCGGCGACGGCGATCTGCTGGTCCTTGGTGGCGAGGTCGGCGCGGGCCGCGTAGGCCCGGCCGCCGTAGGCCTCCCAGGTGGACCGGCTGAACTGGAGCCCGCCGTAGTAGCCGTTGCCCGTGTTGATGTGCCAGTTGCTGGTGGACTCGCAGGCGGCGACCTTGTTCCAGGTGTCCACGTCGGCCGCGTTCGCGACGCCGGTCCCGATGAGCGGTATCGCCATTCCGGCACCGCCCACCGTGACAGTGAGTGACGCGCGGTTGATCCTGTTGGGCTGATACCGGCGGTGCCGGCCGCGTACGGCCATGAAGGTGCCCCCTCAACAAGCGTCAGGAGCGGCAAAAGTAAACGCTGCTAACAGGCCATGACAAGAGGGCAATCAGCCTCCCTGTCCCGCCAAGTGACCAGGAATGCGCCTTCGTTCGCGACGGTCGGCACCCATGCCGGTGGCACGTACGCGGGTGAAGTTCGCCGGGAGGGTGAGGCGAGGGCGCCTCATCTGCGTACACATCGTCGGCAAGGCAGGATGTGCGGTCGGAGAACCGGCAAGTCAGGATGGTCGGTGGGTCAATACTGGCGGGCAGGACCGGCACCACTGATTCAGGATCTTAGGAGCCAAACCGTATGAGCAACTCAGCGCAGATCGGCGTCACGGGACTCGCGGTGATGGGGCGCAATCTCGCCCGCAACTTCGCGCGGAACGGATACGCCGTCGCCCTGCACAACCGCACGGCGGCGCGCACGCACGCGCTGGTGGAGGAGTTCGGCAGTGAGGGCGACTTCATCGCGACGGAGACGGCCAAGGAGTTCGTGGCCGCGCTGGAGCGGCCCCGCCGCCTGGTGATCATGGTGAAGGCCGGTGAGCCGACCGACGCGGTGATCCAGGAGTTCGCCCCGCTCCTGGAGCCCGGCGACATGATCATCGATGGCGGCAACGCCCACTTCGCGGACACCCGGCGCCGGGAGCGCGAGCTGCGCGAGCAGGGCATCCACTTCGTCGGTGCGGGCATCTCCGGCGGCGAGGAGGGCGCGCTCAACGGCCCCAGCATCATGCCGGGCGGTCCGGTCGAGTCGTACGAGTCGCTGGGCCCGATGCTGGAGAAGATCTCCGCGAAGGCCGAGGACGGCTCGCCGTGTGTCACCCACGTCGGTCCCGACGGCGCCGGTCACTTCGTGAAGATGGTGCACAACGGCATCGAGTACGCCGACATGCAGCTGATCGGCGAGGCGTACCAGCTGCTGCGTGACGTGGCGGGCTACTCCCCCGCGCAGATCGCCGACATCTTCCGCACCTGGAACACCGGCCGGCTCGACTCGTACCTGATCGAGATCACCGCCGAGGTGCTGTCGCACGTGGACGCGGCGACGGGCAAGCCGTTCGTGGACGTGGTCCAGGACCAGGCCGAGCAGAAGGGCACGGGCCGCTGGACCGTGCAGATCGCCCTCGACCTGGGCGTTCCGGTGTCGGGTATCGCCGAGGCGGTCTTCGCCCGGTCGCTGTCGGGCCACAGCGCGCTGCGCGAGGCCTCCCGCGGCCTCGCCGGGCCTTCGGCCACCGCGCTGAGCGAGTCCGAAGCGGCGGCCTTCGCCGACCAGGTGGAGCAGGCGCTGTACGCGTCGAAGATCGTTTCCTACACGCAGGGCTTCCACGAGGTCTCGGCCGGCAGTGCCGAGTACGACTGGAACATCGACCTGGGCGCGGTCGCCTCGATCTGGCGCGGGGGCTGCATCATCCGGGCGGCGTTCCTGGACCGGATCCGGGCCGCGTACGACGCCCGCGCGGATCTGCCGAGCCTGCTCTCCGACGACACGTTCGCGCAGGAGATCGCGGCGGCGCAGGACGACTGGCGCGCGGTGCTCGTCTCCGCGGTGCGGCAGGGGGTGCCGACGCCGGGGTTCGCTGCGGCGCTCGCCTACTACGACGCGCTGCGTGCGGAGCGGCTGCCCGCGGCGCTCACCCAGGGGCAGCGGGACTTCTTCGGGGCGCACACCTACCGGCGGACCGACCGGGAGGGCTCGTTCCACACGCTGTGGGGCGGGGACCGGTCCGAGGTCTCCGGCTGAGGGGCTGAGAGGCCGAAAAGCGGCGGGCGGGTCGGTGTGGAGATGTCCACACGACCCGCCCGCCGCTTGTTCGAGGCGTCGTCCGCCTCAGCCCAACGGGTCCGGCCGGGGTTCCGGCGTCGGGGTCGGGTCCGGCCCGGGAGCCGGGCGCGGGGGCGGTGCCGGCACCGGGCGGGGCGTCGGGGTCGGCACCGGGCCCGGTGCGGGCTCCGGTTCCGGGAAGGGCTGCGGCCGGTCCGGGCCGGGGGCTGGGCCCGGACCGGGCGTGGGATCCGGATGTACGGGATCGGGGAACGGTTGCGTCATCATGTCCTCCAGCCAGAGGGAACGTCGGCTCTGGACTTGTCCCCCGCCTACCCGGCTCCCGCGCACCCACTCACCCGGTCGCGGTCCGAACGGGGCCATGTGGCCCCTTCCCTGCCGGGGGGGGGCGGGGAACTACGGGCCCAGCCCCCACGCACCCGCGCCATGAGTACCGCCTCCCCGGCGACGGGTCGCTCAGAACCGGCCGGGGTGGGCCTCAAGCCACTCCTTCGCCGCGCTCAGCAGCGCGGGGTCGGCGGTCGGCGCCTCGTCCGGGTGCCGCTCGGCCCACTTCACGACGTACGGGCACAGGGGCGCGACCGGCACGCCCTCGCGCGCGGAGATCGCGTACAGCTCCCGGGCGAGGGAGCCCGCGATGCCCTTGCCCTCGTGGGCGGGCTCCACGGTGGTGTGCACCGGGACCAGCGCGCGGCCGGGGCTTTCGAGGACGAAGTACGCGATGCGCCCCGCCACTTCGTCCCCGGAGTACGCCTCCAGGAGGCCGCGGCCCCGGTCGTCGCGGATGGTGATCTCACTCATGGACTCTCCTCGTGGGTACGGTGAGGCTGCGGAGGCGGTACGGGTGAGGGTCAGGCCGGGACGGACCGCGGGCTCCGCTCCTGGTCCGAGCCCGGTACCGGCTCGGACGGGTCCGTACCGAGTGCCACGATCCGATTGTCGCCGTCCACGTGCACGACGCGCGGCCTCAGCGCACGCGCCTCGGCGTCGGAGACCTGCGCGTAACTGATGAGGATCACCAGATCGCCGGGGTGCACGAGGTGGGCCGCGGCGCCGTTGATGCCGATGACCCCCGACCCGCGCTCCCCCTCGATGACGTACGTCTCCAGCCGGGCGCCGTTCGTGATGTCGACGATGTGCACCAGCTCGCCGGGCAGCAGGTCGGCGGCGTCGAGGAGATCGGCGTCGACGGTGACGGAGCCGACGTAGTGCAGGTCGGCCTGGGTGACGGTGGCACGGTGGATCTTGGACTTGAACATGGTACGAAGCATGAGGAAACTCCCGATTCGGCTGCTCCCTGCCTGGCCTGCAGGTCAAGGGCGTCGTCCGGAGGGTACATCGATCGACGTACGGGAACAGCCGTCGCGGTCGCTGGACCAACTGGAGCTACGACCGGGTCGCCCTCATGTCGGTGCGCCTTGCCGAGGTGAGCGGCCGGCGATCCGCCGCGACACGGTCCGGGTGCTGCGGGGCATCTCCGCGCACCGCACGGCCCTGGTCGAGGCCGCCGAACGGCTGCCGTCCTTCGACCGGCCCGCCCTGGTCGTCCCGGCCGAGAAGGACCGCGTGATGCCCGCCGACCACGGGCACCGCTTGCCCGCGGCCCTGCCCCAGGGCCGGCTGGTGGAGGTCCCGGACAGCTACTCCCTGCTGCCGCTGGACCAGCCCGCCGCCCTGACGCGGGCCATCCGGGCGTTCACCCGGGCCTGACCGGCTCAGCCGGTGTGCGGGCAGTTGCCCCGGTACTCCTCGATGGTGGCGCTCGCCGCGGGCAGCGGGCACAGGAACTGTTCGTAGCGGGTGTCGTTGTCGATGAACCGCTTCAGCCAGGAGAGGCTGTACTTCGCGACCGTGGTGTTCGACGAGGTCGGGGCGGAGTGCGTGGCGCCGTTCAGCTCCAGGTACGCGCGGTTCAGGGCGGACGGCAGGCTGGTGTAGAAGGGTTCGGCGTGCGAGGAGACCGGCGCGACCGTGTCACCGTCCGCTCCGACGATCAGGGTGGGCGTCTGGACCTCAGGCCAGGTCTTGTCCGTGTTCCACGGTGTGAGCGGGACCGCGGCCTGCAACGACGGCCGGTCCTTGGCCGCTTCGAGCGAGCCGCCACCGCCCATGGAGTGCCCCATGACGCCGAGCCGGGTGCTGTCGATCCGGGTACGGACGCTGCTGCTCTGCGTCAAGTAGTCGAGTGCAGCGAGCAGTTGGTCGCCGCGGGCGGCCGGCTGGTCGAGGGTGCTGAGGGTGTCGATGGTGATCACGACGAAGCCCTGGGAGGCCAGTCTGGGTCCCAGCCACGACACCGCCGACTGCGAAGCGGTGAACCCGGGCGCGATGGCCACCGCTCCGAACGTGCCGTCGCTGGTACTGGTCGGGTAGTACACGGTCCCGCCGCCGAAACCGCTGGTCCGGGCCACGGTCGTCTGCGAGACGGCGTACGAGCCTCGCGCGGCCTCGATGCTGGCGGTGGTCGGCGCCGGGCCGCGCTCGTAGGGGTTGGCCGCGGCGGCGTCCGCGACACCGGTGAAGGAGGTGGTGAGACCGGCGAGTACGGCGGCCGTGGCCAGCAGCGCACCGAGCCGACCACGCGGTCGGCGGGGGCGCGCCGCGCTCTCCGGAGCCGGCGCGGATGCGGACATGGATGTGGGGGATGCTTGCACGATCGGTCCTTTCACCAGGTTCCGTGGGTGACACGGGAGCGGTGACTCCGGTGGTGCGGCCTGCTCAGGGCTGGTCGAGCCCCGGCCTGCCCGTCCGTAGGGTCACCTCACGGAAGCAACGAGGTCGTCTCGGATGGCGCGTGGGAACGGTGCACGGTCCTGCGTGCGCAAGGGACCGGAAGGGACGCTTCGCGACCGGGCCGTGGGGACCCGCGCCGCGCGTGGAGCAGCATCACCATAGGACCGCTCCGGCTCCACGCCATCGGTGATATCGCCGGTGTCGTCGACACCTCAGACGCCGTACGCCCGCGCGGAGGGCGGAAGGCGACGAGACCTCGGGACCGGGTGGATCAGCAGGTCAGTTCGCCGGACTCGCCCGGCTCGTTGGCGTCCGTGGACAGGGCGATCTGTTTTACCTTGCCCGTGTAGTCCCCCACCGCTCCGTCCTCGGTCGCTCCGTCGGAGTAGTAGAGCGCGGATGCCCAGGGTTCCGCGTCCTTGCCCAAGCGCTCGGTCAGGTTTTTCATCGTCGCCGTGCGGAAGTTGTTGTTCAGGCAGCCCCCGCCCAGGTACGACCAGTCGGGGTTGGTGCCCTCCGTCGGTTCCGTCGGCGACGCGTCGGACGGGAGCAGGGCGAGGGCCGCCTTGCGTGCCCTGTCCTCGTCGACCGGGGACGCGAAGACGACGTCCACGCTGATGAGGTGGTTCTTCAGGGACGCGGCGGACGGCACCGTGGCGCAGACCACCTCGTCCTTCGCCAGGCGGTAGGCCACGGGATCACCGCTCGGCATTCCCGTCTGTGCCGCGCACTCCTTGGACCACGAGACGCGCGGATGGCGTGCGTCCCACCAGGTCAGCGGCGAGGCGATGCCCCGGCCGCCCAGGTCGTCCTCCGGCGCCGCGTCGAGGGTCTGCTCGGGAAGCGGGGCCTCCTTCAGGGGTTTGACGTGCGGGCAGAACTCCGTCCGCAGGAAGTCGGCCATCGCGGCGGCCTGCTCCTCGGTGGCGCCGTTCGCCTCGTCCGCGTACCGGATGCCCCGCCAGGTCCGGTAGCCGACGTCCACGTTGCGGCATGCGTCGACCTGGAGGACCGCCAGTCCCTGGCGGTCCTCCAGGTCGGTCTCCACACCCACCCCGAGGCCGTAGTTGTTGGCGTCGCCGACCTCGCCGAGCCGGTTGACCAGGGCGTCGTCGACACCCGCGGCGGTCAGCGTGTCCTCCAGCGACGCGCCGTCCCCCGCCACCGCGTCCGAGTCGTCGGCCGAATCGTCCGTCGCGTCGTCGGTCGGCGTACTCGGTTCCGTTTCCTTCTCGTCCGCCGGGACGGGCGACGTGCGCGTGGCCGTGGGTCCGGTGTCTCCCCCGCAGCCTCCGACCGCCAGCACGGCGACGACGAGCAGGGCGGTGCCGAGGGCGTGGCGGTAACGGGACATGTGCAACTCCGTGCAAGCGACAGTTGATCAACGTCAGTATGTGATCGCCGCAATCAGTTCACAAGAGGTGAATATCCCTTTCGCGCACCGGTGTCAGGCCCGTGCGCACCTCCGCCCACACCGTCTTCGTGTACGCGTCGTGGACCGTGTGGCCCCAACGGTCCGCGTAGGCCTGGACCAGGAGCAGGCCGCGGCCCGAGGTCCCGTCCCCCGGCTCTGACGTCGCGGGTGCCGGGAGGTGTTCGGGGCGGGTGTCCGTCACCTCGATGTGGAGGTGGCCGTCCGGCAGGAGGCGCAGGGCCAGGCGGACGTCCCGCCCGGGGAGGCTGCCGTGGCGTACCGCGTTCGACGCCAGCTCGGCAGCGACCAGCGCGACGGCCCGCGCCGGGTCGGAGTCGTACGGCAGGCCCGTCCACTCCGTGAACTGCTGGACGGTGAGGTGCCGGGCCAGGCGGGCGCCGCGTTTCGTACCGCTGAGGCACAGGGCCAGTCGGCGGGCGGACGTGTGCGGCGGGGGCGGCGTCGCGTCGGTGAGCTGATCTTGGGTCACCGTCCCAGCGTGGAGCGGCGAACGGTTCGCCGACCAGGGACGACGGCCGTACGTCGCCTTGCCCGTACGGCGTACGCCGTGCTTGTACGGGAGTTGTACGGGTTCGCCGCGTGTCCCGGTCTCCGCGAACCGCGTTGAACATCGACCGGTGCGGAGCGGGACGGAAGGGCGTGGGCTGTGAGGACGGTACGTGCGGCGAAGCCGAAGGAGGAGGGGGCCGAACTGCCCGGGGCCTGGTCGGCGTACGGGGTGCTGTTGCGGCACCTGCGCAAGCGGGCGGGGTGGAACCAGCAGCAGCTCGGCGAGGCGATCGGCTACTCGCTGGAGCAGGTGGCGTCCGTCGAGCAGGGGCGGCGCCCGGCGAAGGTCGCGTTCACCACGGCGGCGGACCGGGCGCTCGACGCGGGTGGCGTCCTGCAGGTGTTGCAGGAGGAGGTCGACCGGGCGAAGCTGCCGAGGTTCTTCCGGAACTTCGCGTTGATCGAGGCGGGCGCGGTGAGCAGGTTCGAGTACGAGCCGTTGCTGATTCCGGGCTTGTTGCAGACGGAGGAGTACGTGCGCGCCGTGTACGCGGGCCACCGGCCGAAGCTGGAGTTGGAGGTCGTCGACAACCACACGGAGGCACGCCTCAACCGGCAGAAGATCCTCACGAGGGCCCCCGCCGTGGACCTGTCGTTCGTCATCGCCGAGACGGCGCTGACCAACTCGGTCGGCGGCGCCGAGGTGATGCGCCGACAACTGCGTCACCTGCTGGCAGTGGGCGAGCTGGAGAACGTACAGCTTCAGGTCATGCCCCCGGCACGGGACTTTCACCTGGGCCTCAACGGGTCCTTCGTCGTGCTGGAGACGGCGGAGAACCAGCGTTTCGGATACGTGGAGTCACAGGGCGTCGGCGTCGTGGTGGCCGAGGCCGGAGCGGCCAGCCACCTCGGTCTGCGCTATGGGATGCTGCGGTCGCAGGCCCTCAACACCGAGCAGTCTGCATGCCTCATCGAACGTCTGGCAGGAGAGACAGCGACATGAGCAGCAGCGAGCGTCTGGCCTGGATCACGAGCAGCTACAGCGGATCGGACGGCGGCAACTGCGTCGAGGTGGCCGTCAGTTCCGACGCCGTGTACGTGCGGGACTCGAAAGTCGTCTCCGGTGGGCCGGAGGTGCACGTCCGCCGGGGCCCGTGGGCCGCGTTCATAGGCGGTTTGGCGCGACCCCTCGTTGACTAGGGTGGCAAGGGTGGCCTTAGACACCGATACCCGTCCCGCCCCCTCCGCCGTACTGCCCCCGGCACTGCGCGCCCCGCTCGGGCTCATCGCGGTTCTCGCCGCCGTCGTCGTCGCCGCGCTCGGCGTCATGTACGCCGGGCACACCGAACCCGGCGCCGTGGACCGGTGGTTCGTCGAGCCGACCGACGACAGCGTGCGGGCGCCGTGGCGGGGCCTCGCGCTCGCCGTCGACTTCCTCGGTGAGCCCGTCGGAGCGGCGGCGCTGATCCTGGCCGCGGTGGCGGGCTGTCTGCTGCGGCGGCGAAATCGCGCTGCCGTGTTCGTCGTTGTCGGCGTCGGCGTCACCGTGGTGGTGGCCACGCTGCTCAAGTCCCTGGTGGAACGCACCATCCACGGTCCCGGCAACCTCTCCTACCCGAGCGGGCACACCGCCTTCCTCACCGCGCTCGCGCTCGTCGTGGCGCTGCTCGCGGTCGGCCGGTTCGGCCTGGGCCGGGCGGGCGGCACCCTGCTCGTGCTCGCCGCGGGGCTCGTGGCCGGCGCCGCCATGGGCTGGGCGCAGGTCGCGCTGGGCGCGCACTATCCGACCGACGTCCTCGGCGGCTGGTGCACGGCGTGGGCGGTGGTGCCGGCGGCGGCGTGGTCGGTCGACCGGGTGGCCGACCGCCGTCGTCCGCACGGTCGGCCGAAGCCCCGTTGACGCCCCGTTGGCGCCCCGTCACGCCAGGCGGCGGAACACCGGCTTCACCGGGCGTCCGGTCAGCCACGGCGTGGCGTCTCCCGCGTCCAGCGCCTTCCGGTACACCGCGCACGCCTGGGCCACCACGTCCACGGTGTGCTCGATGTCGGCGTCGCTGAGCGCGCTGCTCACCACGAACGACGGGGCGAGCACCCCGCCCGCCAGCAGCCGGTGCAGGAACAGCGTGCGGTACTCCTGCGAGGGCTGCCCGTTGTGGTCGAGGGTCGCGAAGACCAGGTTGCTGGCCCGGCCCCGGACGACGACGTGGTCGCCGACGCCCATGCCGGCGGCGGCTTCGCGGACCCCGGCGGCCAGCCGCTCGCCGAGGGCGTGCAGACGCGCGGTGATGCCCTCCTCGATGTAGGTGGCCTGCACGGCCATCGCCGCCGCCAGGGAGTGCGTCTCCGCTCCGTGCGTCGTGGACAGCAGGAACACCCGCTCGCCGGAGTGGCGCAGTCCGCCCCGCTCCATCAGCTCGCGGCGCCCGGCCAGCGCGGAGACGGCGAACCCGTTGCCCAGCGCCTTGCCGAACGTGGATAGGTCGGGGACGACTCCGTACAGGCCCTGCGCGCCCGCCTCGGACCAGCGGAGGCCGGTGATCATCTCGTCGAAGACCAGGACGCAGCCGTGCCGGTCGGCCAGTGCGCGCAGGCCCGCGAGGTAGCCGGGCGGCGGCTCGGTGTGCGTGGCGGGTTCGAGGATCAGGCAGGCGATCTCGTCCCCGAGCCCGCTGAGCAACTCCTCCGTGGCCGCCAGGTCCCCGTACGGGAACGTCACCGTGAGGTCGGTGGTCTCCTGGGGGATGCCCGCCGACATGGGTGTGGTGCCGATGAACCAGTCGTCCGTGGAGAAGAACGGGTGGTCGCCGCAGATGGCCACCCGCCGGCGCCCGGTGACCGCGCGGGCCAGGCGTATCGCCGCGGTGGTGGCGTCCGAGCCGTTCTTCGCGAACTTCACCATCTCGGCGGTCGGCACGGTGGCCAGGAAG
This sequence comes from Streptomyces ortus, assembly GCF_026341275.1. Lineage (NCBI taxonomy): Bacteria > Bacillati > Actinomycetota > Actinomycetes > Kitasatosporales > Streptomycetaceae > Streptomyces > Streptomyces ortus. Next base: position 7,363,864 of record NZ_JAIFZO010000002.1, on the reverse strand, counting down.
CGTTCCGCGGCCTCGGCCTCCACGATGGACGGCCGTACGAAGTTGCTGCCGCGGTCCAGTTCGCGGCGTACCGCCTCGGTCACGCGCGGGTGGGCGTGACCGAGGCTGACCGACCGCAGGCCGGAGCCGTACTCGATGTAGCGGTTGCCGTCCACGTCCCAGACGTGGGCGCCGCGGCCGTGGTCGATGACCGGCGCCAGGTGCTCGGGGTACTGGTCGTCGCCCTTGGCGTACGTGTGCGCGCCCCCGGGGATCACGGCGTGCAGCCGCTCGTTGGCCAGCCGCGACCGGGGCAGGCTGAACTCTTCACTGGTCACGATGACGTCAGCTCTCTCTGCTTCAGAACCTCGGCGAGACTCGGCGCCTCCCGGTCCCGCTGGGACATCGAGGTGGCGGGCAGCGGCCAGGGCACGGCCAGCTCCGGGTCGTCGAAGGCGATCGTCACGTCCTCGGCCGGGTCGTGCGGGCGGTCGATCCGGTAGGAGGTGTCGGCCGTCCCGGTCAGCGCCTGGAAGCCGTGCGCACAGCCCGCCGGGATGTAGAGCGTCTTCTGCGTCTCGCCCGACAGCTCGAAGCAGGCCACGTTGCGGTACGTCGGCGAGTCCGGCCGCAGATCCACGACGACGTCGAAGATCTCCCCGTACGAGCACCGCACGAGCTTGGCCTCGCCCGCTCCGGAGCGCAGGTGCAGGCCGCGCAGGACGCCCCGGACCGAGCGCGACACGCTGTCCTGGAGGAAGGCGTTCGGGTCCAGGCCCACCGAGCGGACCACGTCGGCGTCGAAGGTGCGGCAGAAGAAGCCTCGTTCGTCGGCGTACGGCGTCGGCTCGAAGAGGTACGCGCCGGCGATCGCCGGGACTTCGGTCGCTTTCATGAGGCCTCTCGCAGAGCATGGGCAGGGTGGGCGGCCGGGAAGAGGGCCGCGGTCAACGCGGTGAACTGGTCGTCGAGTTGGCGGGTGGCGAGCAGGTTCCGCTCGGTGAGCGTCCGCCGGACCTCCGGCGCCCTCTCCTCCAACTCGCCGAACTGGCGCAGCAGTTCGTCGGCGTCGACCTCGCGGGCCGGGTGACAGTACGCGTCGAGGCCCATCCGGGCCATCAGTGCCTCGCTCTTCGCCGCGTAGCTGAGCGCGAGGGTCGGTGTGCCGACCTTCAGCGCGCAGATCAGGTTGTGGTAACGGGTCGCCACGACGGTGTCGGCCGCCGCCATCTCCGTCATCAGGTCGGCGAGCGAGGCCGCCTCGGAGGCGGTGACCAGCGGTGAGTCCACCGCTTCGAGGATCGCGGCGACCACCGACGCGTCGCACTCGTCGCCGGTGAGCAGCCTGACCGGTCTGCCGTCCTCGGCCAGCGCGCGGACGAACCGGGTGGTCCCGTCGAGGTAGCGCCGGTGGATGTCCTCGGCCTCGGCCCGGTCGTCGTTGCCGCCGTGGAAGTCCATCACGCCGACGCACACCGTGCCGGACGAACCCTGGGGTGCGCTTGCCCGCGGCGTCGCCAGGGCGAACGCCAGGTCCGGGTAGACCTCGTCGTGTGCCGTGTCCACGCCCATGTCCCGCAGCGCGTCCCGGGAGAGGGCGTCCCGGTACGACCGGTACGCGGCCAGCCGCGCCGAGCGGCGGACCAGGGCCCGGGTCGCCCGGTCCCTGATCGGGGCGGCGCCGACGCCGACCAGCGCGACCCGCGTACCGAAGAGCCGGCCGCTCGCGCAGAGCAGGAACAGCGCGTACGGGAAGCCCCACGGCCGCAGGGGCAGCGTGGCCTCCAGGACGCCCATGCCGGGCACGATCACCACGTCGTGGCGGCGCACCCAGGCCGCGGTGCGGAAGACGTCGACCAGCTTGCCGAGACCCTTGCCCGCGATCGCGCCCAGGCGTGAGGCGGTCCGGTACTCCCCCCGGTACCAGTGCAGGCGGGTCGCGCGGATCCCGTACCGGGCCGCGACGGCCTCGGGCCCCCCGCACAGCGCGTCCACGGCCGCGTCCGGGTGCCGGGTGCGGAGGTAGCCGAGTACGGCCTCCAACGAGCCGTCGTTGCCGAGGTTGCCGGAGCCGAGCAGGCCGAACACCCCGACCCGTACGGCAGTTCCGCCTCCGCTCGTCATGCCCGCTTCCCCTCACGGCCGGCGACGACGGCGTCCACGGAGACGGTGAGCAGGGCCGGGTCGACCGGGGCGCGGTCCTCGACCCGTTCGCCGGTGCCGGGCCGGGCCCGGCTGGTCATCCAGGAGGCGAGGTGGCGGTAGCAGGCGCGCCGGTCGGCCGGGGACAGCGGCGCCCGCCGGATCGCCGAGGCGAAGCCCCACACGTACTCGGCGAGCAGCCGGGGCGTCGGGTGCAGGATTCCTGCCCGGCGCGGGTCGAGGTTGACGCAGCGGGAGCGCTTGGAGGGGTTGGCGCGCTCGGCGCGGGTGGGGTGGTCGCGGCGGAAGTACAGCAGCTCGGGCACCTGGTGGAAGGGGCCGTGCAGGGTGATCTCGGCGACGAAGGTGCGGTCCGCGTGATGGTAGCTGTCGTGCGGCTTGACCCGGCGCAGCATGTCGGCCCGCATCACGCCGTAGAAGTCGTCGCCGCCGGGTTCGAAGAGCAGGCTGCGGAAGCGTTCCGGCGCGTGCGGCGAGTCGGTGGCCAGCCCGTACTCGTAGGGGACCTTGACCTTTCCTTCGCCGTCGATGACCGCCTGGCCGCTGTGCGCGAGGACCACGTCCGGCCGCTCGTCCAGGGCCTGGACGCAGGCCCGCAGCAGGTCACGGGCGTACAGGTCGTCGTGCGAGGCCCACTTGAACAGTTCGCCGCGGCACTCGGTGAACACGTAGTTGTGGTTCGGGGCGGCGCCGATGTTCCGGGGCAGCCGGATGTAACGGATGCGGGAGTCCTTGGCGGCGTACCGGCGGCAGATGTCCTCGGTCCCGTCGGCGGAGGCGTTGTCGGAGATGACCAGCTCGAAGTCCTCGTACGTCTGGCCGAGCAGGGCGTCGAGCGACTCGGCGAGGTACTCCTCGCCGTTGTAGACGGGCAGGCCGATGCTCAGCCTGGGTTGGGCGGTCATGAGGTCCTCACTTCGGGAATGGGGTTGTGATGGCGCTCGCGCAGGGCTGAGCGCAGTTGCAGCCACCAGACGGCCGAGGCGCAGAGCGTCGCGGCGGCGACGCCCCAGGCCGAACCGACCGTGCCGGCCAGGGCGGCCCCGCCGAGGCCGCCGCCGACATAGCAGGCGGAGGCGAAGAGCTGGCAGCGCAGGCTGCGCCGGGCGGCGGCGAGCGCGCGCAGCCCGGCCGCCGCGCCGCTGCCGAGTCCGGCGCCCGCGACGCCCAGCGTGGCGGGCACGATGAGCTGCGAGGCGGAGTCCCAGACGCCGCCGAGCACGAACACGCCCGCGCGGTCCGGCATCAGCAGCAGGGCCGCGCCCCAGAGCAGCGCGGCGGCGGCCTGTCCGCCGCCGAGGAGGAGGCAGAACCGGGCCAGCCGGTGCGGGGCCCGCCGCAGGACGCGGGCCGCCTCCGCGACGGTGACCAGCGAGAGGCCCATGAGGAGGGCGAGGAACGGGCCGAGGAGCAGTTCCGCCCCACGGACCGCGCCCACCGCGCCGACGCCGACGATCACCCCGAGCCCGTACGCCCGCAGTTGGCTGGCGCCGCTGAGGCTGACGTTCTCGACCAGGTAGCGGTAGCCGAGGTCGCGCTGTTCGTGGAGCCAGCCGCGCGCCCGGGTCAGCCGGGGCCGGATGCCGGACTGGAAGCAGCCGTACACGGCGGCGACCGCGGCGGACGCGCCCCAGGCGAGCACGAAGGCGGCCACGGTGTCCGCGCGGGCGGCGATCACCATGGCCGGGACGAGCGCGACGCCCCACACGAGGTCGTTGAGGAACGCCTTGCGTCCGGCGCCCGCGGCGAAGAACGCGAACCGCCAGGCGTCCTGGAGGAGCAGCGCGGGCAGGACGACGCCGAGGGAGACGAACGCCGGTCCCACCCGTCCGCCCAGGCCGAGGCCGACCAGCAGGCACACCGCGCCGAGGGCCGCGCCCACGCCGAGCGCGGCACCCGAGGAGCGGGTCGCCGCCGCGCGCCAGGTGTCCTCCGGTACGCCGCTGAAGCGCACGACGAGAGGGTCGGTGGCGAGGCCTCGGGCCACGTTGAGCACAACGCCGTAGGTCAGCCAGGCCAGGCTGAACACGCCGAACGCGGTCAGTCCCAGCGAGCGTGCGACGTAGATGCCCACCGCGAAGTTGGTCATGCTGGAGGCCGCCTGGTCGGCCAGTCCCCAGGACAGCCGGCCGACGACGCCCCGCCTGGCGGACCGGTGTTCCGCGTCCCGGCCCGTCGGTGCCGGCGTCCTGTCCCCCTCGGTGGCCATCGGCGTCATGCCTTGATCAGCCCGGCGCCGTGCAGGGCGTCGGCCGCGGCGGCGACGGTGTCGAAGGGCAGAGCGGCCCGTTCGGCGACGTCCAGCAGACTGTGGTCGCCGTCGGAGAGGCTGAGCACCCAGAGCATGGCCATCTGCGCCTGTTTGGCGTCGCTGCGGCCACCGAGCGAGTCGTACAGCCCTCGCCTGCCCAGTTGTGGTTCGCCGTAGGGGCTGAGGTTGACGTAGCTGCGGTTGCGGTCGAGCACGGCGAGCGCCTCGCGGCAGACGGCGAGGGTGTCCTCCATCGCCGCCGGGGTGACGAAGTCCGGGTTGTCCCCCGAGGTGTGGTACTCGGGGTAGCCCGCGTACGGGGTCCGGCTGAGCGAGCCCACGCCGAGGTTGAACCCGGGTGAGCAGTACTGCCGCTCGTCGTAGCCGTACGGGCTGAACTCGTTGATCCGGTGCGGACGTTCGGAGGTGGTCAGTACGTGTTGGAGCACACGGTCGATCTCGGCGTCGCCCTGCCTGCTCCGCTTGTAGTTCAACTGGCCCGAGTCGCCCGCGCAGGCCAGCACGAGGCCGTGCTTGACCTGCTCGATCCGCTCGGCGTTGCGGGCCAGCCAGGTGATCGCCCCGACGGTGCCGGGCGCGAAGATGAACCGGTAGGTGTAGTACGGCGTCGTCTCCGCCAGCGCCCGGGCCAGGTGGACCGCCACCGCGACGCCGGCCAGGTTGTCGTTGGCCAGCGACGGGTGGCAGACGTGGCAGGAGACGATCACCTCGTCGGGGACCTGCCCGGGGACGACGTGCTCGGCGTAGGTGAGGTGTCCGTCGGCGAGGGTCGAGTCGATACGGACCTCGTAGTCGCCGTCCGGCAGCCCGTCCAGGGTCTCCTGGGACAGGCAGAAGCCCCACTTCGGTTCGTAGTAACTCGTGCGGTACGGGACCAGGGTCGGCTGGTCCGGCAGGGTGTACAGGTGCTCGCGCAGCTCGGACAGCGGCATGGTCCGCTCCACCGGCACGCTGTAGCCGAGTACGTGCAGGCTGGACGCGGCGAAGTCCACGACGCGGTTGCCCGCGCCGTCGGCTATGTAGGCGTCCCGGATGTTCCACTCCTGCGGGACCGTCCAGTCGAGCACCTGCGTCCCGGTCGGCACCTCGTGCACCCGCAGCGGCACGTACTCGTCGACGATCTCCAGGGTGGCGCGCACCCCGTCCCCCGTGATGCTCCGGCAGAGCGGGTACAGCCGCTCCACCAGCGCGTGCATCTCCTCGCCCGGCGTGCTCATCGGCGCCACCGCAGGGTGTCGTCGACGGAACCGGCCTCGGAGGCCGCGCGCAGCACGGCGAGACGGGTGAAGCGGCGCTCGAAGTCCTCCTTGGTCAGCCCGTGTTTGCGGTAGGCGTCGGCGAGTTCGTGCGCGCCCTGCCGTACCGTCCACTCGCAGTCGAAGCCGGGGATCGCGGTACGGAAGCGGGCGAAGTCCACCCGGTACGAGCGCGGGTCGGCACCGTTCTCGCCGGTGATCCGCACCTTCGAGCCGGCGACCGCCTCGGCGACCTGTTCGGCGATCTCGGCGACGGTGACGTTGTTGACCTCGCTGCCGATGTTGAACGCGCGGTCGTGCACGGCCTCCCGGGGTGCGGTCAGCGCGGCCGTGAAGGCGCGGGCGATGTCGGCGGCGTGCACCAGCGGGCGCCAGGGCGTGCCGTCGGAGAGGACCAGCACCTCGCCGGACAGCAGGGCGTGGCCCACCAGGTTGTTCAGCACGATGTCGGCGCGCAGCCGGGGCGAGTAGCCGAAGGCGGTCGCGTTGCGCATGAACACGGGGCTGAAGTCGTCGTCGGCGAGCGCGTGCAGGTCGTCCTCGACCCGCACCTTGGACTCCGCGTACGGCGTCACGGGGCGCAACGGGGCGTCCTCGGCCACGAGTTCACCGCCGCCGGCCGCGCCGTAGACCGAGCAGGTGGACGCGTACAGGAAGCGCCGCACCCCCGCTTCGCGGGCCAGCCGGGCCAGTCGTACGGAGGCGTGGTGGTTGATGTCGTAGGTGAGGTCGGGCGCCAGCGCTCCCAGCGGGTCGTTGGAGAGCGCGGCCAGGTGGATCACCGCGTCCACCCCGGCGACGTGCTCGGCGGTGACGTCGCGCAGGTCCACCCGGTGCCCCCGCGGGTCGTCGGGCTGCGGGCCGAGGACGCAGTCGGCGAACAGGCCGGCGTCGAGGCCGACGACCTCGTGCCCGGCGGAGCTGAGGACCGGAGCCATCACGGTGCCCAAGTAGCCCTGGTGTCCGGTCAGCAGTACGCGCAAGGTTCATTCCCCCAGTGGTGAAGTGCCCGGGTCACGAGGGCCCAGGTCGAGCGTGAGTTTGTGGACGGCGAACGCCTCGGCGTAGCGGGCGTGGCATTCGATGCCGCGGATGCGTGCGAGGCCGAGGAAGGCCTCCCGGTCGTACCAGGGCCGGTGCCGCTGCGAGGGGTAGTGCTCCTGCAGCAGCCGCACCTTCTGTTCGGCGGTGTCGGGCGTCAGCGGCTGGTACGCCGCCATCCGGCCGAGGTCGCCGTCCCATTTGACGATCTCGTAGCCGAGTACGAGGTGGTCGCGGAACGCGGTGGGCAGCAGTTGCGCGAGGCCCCGGTGGTCCTGGTGGGCGTCGTCGGTGCGCGGGGCGAGGACCAGGTCAGGGTCGGTGCGCGCCCGCAGTTCCTCGACGGCGGCCTTGGCCTCCTCCCACTGCGCGGGCAGCCGGCCGTCGGTCAGTTTGAGCACGGTCAGCCGCAGGTCGGCGCCCGGGCAGAAGGCGGCGAGCGCGGCCTGCTCCTCCTGCTCGCGCTCGCTGCCGCCGCCGGTGAGCACCAGGGCGTCGACGCGCAGGCCCGGCCGGGCGAGGCACATCGTCAGGAGGGTGCCGCCCGCGCCGAGGGCGATGTCGTCGCAGTGCGCGCCCACCGCGACGATCCGGTCGAGGCGTCCGGCCCCGAGCCCGATCACGTGCTGCCCACTGTGGTGCCCACCCGTGCGCCGTCGCGTTCCCAGACGGCCCACGGGCGGTCGCCCCGGGCGTAGGCCTCGTCGAGTGCGGCCTTCTCCTTCACGGTGTCGGTCGGCTTCCAGAAGCCGCGGTGCTGGTGCGCCACCAGCCGTCCCTGCTTGGCCAGTTGGGCGCAGCCGTCGGCGACGAGGTCGCCGCCCTCCGGGATGTGGTCGAAGATCTCCTGGCGGAGCACGAAGTAGCCGCCGTTCTCCCACAGCGGCATGTCACTGACCGCGGTGATGCCTCCCACCAGACCGTCCTCGCCGAGGTCGACGCAGTGGAACGAGGACTGCGGCGGGACCACCATCATCGACGCGCCGGCGTCGCGGCGGGCGAACTGGTCGATCATCCGGGGCAGTGGGGCGTCGGTGAGCACGTCGGCGTAGTTGGCGAGGAACATCTCGTCGCCGCCGAGGTGGTGCCGTACCCGGCGCAGCCGCTCCCCGATGGGTGACTCGATGCCGGTCTGCGCGAACGTGATCGTCCAGTCGGCTATGTCGGTGGACAGCAGCTCGGTCTGTCCCTGGCGCAGGATGAAGTCGTTGGACGTCGTCTCCTCGTAGTTGAGGAAGAAGTTCTTGATGTGGTGCGCGCCGTAGCCGAGGCACAGGATGAACTCCGTGTGCCCGAAGTACGCGTAGTAGCGCATGACGTGCCAGATCAGCGGCCGGGGGCCGACCATCGCCATCGGCTTGGGCGTGTCGTCGGAGGCTCCGTCGCGCATGCGCAGCCCGTAACCGCCGCAGAAAAGAACGACCTTCATGCTGCAATCTCCTTCACGACGCGTCCTCGACGATGCTGAGTTCCGGGATGGGGAAGACCAGCCGGCCGCCCCACTCGTGCACGAAGGACAGCTGCTCGACCAGCTCGGTGCGCAGGTTCCACGGCAGGACGAGCACGTAGTCCGGCTTGTCGGCGGCGATCCGCTCGGGCGCCAGGATCGGGATGCGGGTGCCCGGGGTGAACCTGCCGTGCTTGTACGGGTTGCGGTCGACCGTGTAGGCGAGCAGGTCGGGCCGGATGCCGCAGTGGTTGAGCAGGGTGTTGCCCTTGCCGGGGGCGCCGTAGCCGACGACCGTCTCGCCGCGCTCGGCCGCCCCGATGAGGAACCTGAGGAGGTCCCGGCGCACCTTGGCGACCCGGGCGGAGAACTCGGTGTAGCCGGACAGCTCCTGGAGCCCGGCGGCCTTCTCCCTGGCCAGTACGTCGGCAACCCGCTGCGACGGCTCGCCCGCCACCTCGGCCGGCCGGGCCAGGAGCCGGATGGAGCCGCCGTGCGTGGGCAGCAGCTCGACGTCCACGAGGGCGAGTCCGCCACTGGCCAGGGCCCGGATCGCGGACGCGACCGTGTAGTACTGGAAGTGCTCGTGGTAGATCGTGTCGTACTGGTTGTCCTCGATGAGGGTCAGCAGGTGCTGCACCTCGATGGAGACATGACCGTCGTCGGCGACCAGGGCGCGCAGGCCCTGGGTGAAGCCGACCACGTCGGGGATGTGCGCGTACACGTTGTTGGCGACGACCAGGTCCGCCGGGCCGTGCTCGGCCCGGACGGCGGCGCCCGTCTCCGGGGACAGGAACTCGGTGAGCGTGGGCACGCCCGCGTCCCGGGCGGCGGCGCCGACGTTCACCGACGGTTCGATGCCCAGGCAGCGGATCCCCCGGTCCACCACGTGCTTCAGCAGATAGCCGTCGTTGCTCGCGACCTCGACCACGAAGGCGTCGGGGCCGAGCCCCACCCGCTCCACGGCGTCGTCGACGAACGTCCGCGCATGCTCCACCCAGGAGGTCGAGAAGGAGGAGAAGTACGCGTACTCCTTGAACGTGTCCTCCGGGGTGATCAGCGGAGGGATCTGCGCGAGCCAGCAGTCGGTGCAGACCCGCAGGTGCAGCGGGTACGCGGGCTCCGGTTCGTCCAGTTGTCCCGCGGCGAGGAAGCTCTCGCACGGCGGGGTCGCTCCCAGGTCGACGACGCTTTCGAGCGCCGCCGAGCCGCAGAGTCGGCATCGTGTCATCTACTGCCCCCATCCCGCTCGCGCTGGTCCCCCCGGCGCGAGCCAGTGTTTTCCTCATGTACCGGCGGCGGGTCGTCCCCGCCGCCGGACCGCCCCGCGATCGCGGTGCGGTACCCCTCCACCAGGCGTTCGAGGCCGACGGCCGGGCTGAAGCCCTGCTCGTACCGGCGCCGGGCCGCCCGGCCCATCTCCTGGTTGCGCTCCCGCCCGGCCGTGATGCGGCGCAGGCAGGCGGCGAGCGAGGCGGAGTCGCCGGGCCGGTGCAGCAGCCCGCTCACCCCGTCCTCGACGAGTTCGACGAAGGCGCCGTGACCTGCGGCCACGGTCGGGACCCCGGCCGCCATGGCCTCCACGACGACCAGGCCGAACGCCTCCAGCCAGGTCGAGGGGGCCACCACGGCCACCGAGCGCGCGATGGCCTGCCGGCACTGCGCGGGGTCGTACAGGCCGACGTAACGCACGTCGTCCCGGTCCGCCGCCCAGGCCCTCACCTCGGCCTCCAGCGGCCCCGTGCCGGCGATCATGAGCGGTACGCCGACCCCGCCGCTCGCGGCGATCTCGTCCCACGCGGCCATCAGCAGCCGTACGCCCTTGGCCTCGGCGAGGCGGCCGAGATAGAGCAGGTGCTCGCCGGGACCCGTGCGGCGGGCGTCCGGTTCGGGGACGAAGTTGTGCTTCACCGCGAGGCGTTCGGCGGGCATCCCGGACCGCACCAGGACGTCCCGCTGCGCGGCGGAGATGCAGAAGAACCGCTCCACCCCGGACCACCACCGCCGCCGGTTGACCGACAGGCTGACCGCGAGCGGCACCGTCGCCAGCCGGGAGCCGCGGTAGCAGCCGTGCCGGACGGCGGGCAGCGGCGAGGAGCCGACGCACTCGGTGCACGGTCGGCCGTCCCGCTGGAGGGTGCCGGGCGGACAGACCTGCGTGTAGTTGTGCAGTGTGGCCACGGCGGGCACGCCCGCGTCGGCGCAGGCGGCGAGTACGGCGGGCGACAGGAGCGGGAAGACGTTGTGGATGTGCACCACGTCCGGCCGCTCGGTACGGAGCCGGCCGGCCAGCTCCTTGCGGACCGCCGGGTTCCACGGCACCAGGAGCGGCAGCGCGGCCTTGCCCAGCAGGGACCGGCCGGCGATGTCGTCGCTGCGCCGCTCGAACAGGTCGACCCGGTGACCGGCCGCGCGCAGCAGCTCCGCCTCCTGGTCCACGACGTTGTTCTCCCCGCTCGGCTGTGCCGACTTGTAGCGGTTGTGCACCACGAGGACGCGCATGGTCGAGGTCACCTCCCCTCCTTGGCCCAGCGCGGGACATGCCGTCTGGGAATCACGGGCTGCGACGGCGGCGCGGGCGGTACGGGTACCACCAGCAGCGAGGCGGCCAGCGTCAGATGGAGCAGATACGGCGAGGCGTCGCCGAGTCCCGCCTCGGTGTACGACGCGATCGCGCAGTAGCTGATCAGGAAGATCGCGCAGGCCCTCGGCAGCGAGGGCGGTCGCAGCAGCGCGACCCCGCCCAGCACGGCGAAGACCGCCGCGACGAGGGTGACGCCGATCCAGCCCTGCTCGTGGTAGACGGCCAGCCAGCTGTTGTCGATCGGCAGTCCGCCGAACGACTTGTCGCCCAGGCCCATCCCGAACAGCTTCTCCCCGGTGGTGCGGGGCGCGTCCAGCAGAGCGTCCCAGACCTTGGCCCGGCCGGTGAGGCTGGTGAGGTTCTCCTGGCTCTGGCCGCGCAGGAACCAGGTCCGCAGCGCGGAGGCGAATCCCACGGCGGCCACCACGGTGATGATCACGGCCCAGGTGAAGAAGCGGCGGGCGGCGGCGCTGGTCAGTACGAGCGAGCCGATCGCCAGCACAAGGCCGATGAGCATGCCGATGGTGGCCGTGCGGGTGTGGGTCAGGGCGAGCAGGACCAGCGAGGGCACGATGACGAACGTCGCGCTGGTCCGGTCGGCCCGGCGGCCCAGGACGAGCAGCACGGTGAGTCCGATGATCACCGCGGCGTACTGGCCGATCTGCGGCGGGGTGAGCGGCCACAGGGCGCCGACCAGCCGTCCGCCGTACAGCTCGGGCATGGCCGCGCCGGGTGAGACGAGCAGTCCGGCGGCGACCGACGCGAGCACCGCGAAGTACATCCGGATGTGGTGCCGTACGAAGGTCAGGTCGCCGTCCCACCAGCGGCTGAGGAGCCACAGCGTGCCGACGAAGAGTGCCAGCCGGGCGCAGCGGAACAACGCGCCGAGCCCGGACTCCAGTTGCAGGCTGGAGATCAGGCTCGGCACCAGCAGCAGGGAGAGCAGGAGCAGGAAGGCGCTGGCCCGGATGCGCAGCCGGAGGTTGAGCGCGAGCGCCAGCGTGAACGCGGCGACCAGCGCGCCCATGGTGACCAGTTGGATGAGCGAGCGCGGCAGCGGGACGATGGTCTTCGCCCCGGCGGAGCCGAGCGTGTTCAGGATCAGCAGTCCCCAGACGGCGCCGACGAGCTTCGGTGTGCCGCTTTGCGGGTCCTCGGTCATCTCAGCCACCGGCCTGCGGGTCGAGGGTGCTGCCGGTGTCCTGCCGGTAGGGCGTGTCCTGCCACTGGCCGAAGTCGAGCACCCGGCTGGGGTCGTGGACGACGAACTGCCACGGTCCGACGTACACGTTGTCGTGCCAGCGGTTGTGCTGACTGCGGGTGATCGCCTCGGCCACCTTCTCGCCCTTGTACGGCGACCACTTGGGGTAGGTGCCGTAGTTGGACAGCACCGCCATGCGGTCGCACTTGGCCGTGCACTTGACGACGGACTTGTCCAGCGTGAAGCGGTTGTCGTGGATGTCCACGCGCTGCGTCTTCCACCGGCAGTCGCTGTAGAGCGGGGCCTTGGCGATCGCCGGCCGCACACAGCTGTCGGTGTCCCGCGTCAGCAGGGTGCAGTCGCCGGAGGAGGTGTTGGCGGGGCTGTTGCAGAACCGGTCGGCGTTCTCCCACAGGGTGATGCCGGACCAGTTGTCCTCCAGCACGTTCCCGTAGATCTCGATCTTGTCCGTGCGGGCGTGGACCCGCGGCTCGCCGCCGGACTCGGACAGATAGACGGTCGCGAAGGGGAAGCTGTCGCCGCCCTCGGCATACCGGCGGCCCTCGACCCAGTTGTTGCGCCGGACGGTGTTCTTGCGGATGACCGCGTTGTAGCTGGTCTCGTACATCAGCGCGGCGCCGTCGTTGTCCTCCAGGACGTTGTTCTCGATCCGGAAGTCGTTGTTGTTGGTGTCCGCCCACAGCCCGGCACCACGGTTGTCGTGCACCCAGTTGCCGCGGATGTCGGCGCCGTCGACGGCCCAGAACTTGACGCCTCCGGTGCAGCCGCAGCCCTCCCGCCGCCGCTCCCAGTCCCCGGTGTTGTTGCCGGTGATCTCGTTGCCCTCGATGACCAGGTCCTTGAGGGGGGCGCCCGCCTTGTACGCGTTCATGCCGTACTGGCCGTTGGCGCGCAGACAGCTGGCGCGCACCTGCTGACGGGCTCCGGCCATCAGTCCGGCGCCGGAGTTGCGCTGGATCGTGGCGTGCTCGATCACCCAGCCGTCGGCCGAGTCGTGGTTGACCACGCCCTCGTCGTGCGGCGCGACGAAGTTCTGCACGGTCAGATGGCTGACGGTGACGTCACGGGCGGTGCCGCCGAACGCGTACTGGTTGGTCTTGCGGCCGTCGAGGACCGCGCCCGGCGCGCCGAGGTAGCGGTCGCCCTTCTTGGGGATGACCTGGGCGTAGCGGTTCGCTTCGAGCCTGTGCGTGCCCGGCTTGAGCCAGAACGTGGTCCCCGGCGGGCTGCTCCTGGTCTTGGCGGCCAGGTCACCGCCCTTCGCGGGGTCGACCGTCACCGCGCCCGCGGGTGCCTTCGCCGGTCCGGGCGCGGGTTTGGCGCACACCCCGGCCACGGGCCGGGCGCCGGACGTGGAGGGCGCGGCGGTCGGCTCCGGCGGGGGGTCCGGCGTGCTCGCGCAGCCGGTCGCCAGGAGGGCCAGCGCCACCGCCGGCAACGCCCGCCTGCGCCACTTGAATCGCACGCTTCCTCCCCTCCCTAGTCGCGGAACGCGAGTACGGTCGTGAACCGCCCCGCGCTGTCGGTGAAGCCGGTGCCAACGAGCGTGGTGGCGGGCTCCTTGCGCCCGAAGCCCGCGGAGTACCAGCCGAGCGGCGGGTCGCTCTCGCCGCGGTGCGCCCGCCAGTTCAGCTCGCCGGGCAGATCGAGGACGGCGGTGCGGTTCTCGCCGTCGCACGTCCAGGTGAGTACGGCCCGGTCTCCGGTCAGGTCCGCGGTGATCGCCGGCCCGAGGTGGAAGGCCAGCCGTGCGGCCCTTCGCGGGCCGCGCACCTCGTCGACCACGCGCAACTCCGTGGTGTCGGCGACGAGTTCGACCCGGCGGCGGTGCACCGAGCCCTGGTAGCCGTCATGTTCGGCGCACCAGTGGGACACGCCTCCGTCCGAGGTCCGCGCGCCGGAGGTGTCCGGGTCGAGGACGCGGGTGCGGGCGTGCCGGGTCCACAGGAACGGACCGCCGGAGACGGACTGGTCGGCGCCGTCCAGCTCCAGGGTGTTGTGGCCGAGGGTGGAGCGGAAGTACTGCCGCCACTCGGGCTGCCCGTGGTAGCAGTACGTCCCCGGGTCGGCGAGGACGTCCACCCCGTCGTGCCGGACCTCCACGGACAGCGCGTCCGCGTGGGCGTGTGCGGCGATGGACAGGAAGCCGTGCGGACCGCCGTCGCACCGGGCCCAGATCTTGGCTGGGCCGCGCAGGACGGTGAGCCCGGCGTCGGCGAAGTGGGCCGGGCGGGCGGCCGGGCGGGCCACGGCCGGTGCGGTCCCGTTGTGCGTGGACGGCTCGTCCTCATGGTTCGGCCGCGCCTTGGCGTACGGGCGGATGAGCGCGGCCAGCAGCGGGGTGCGTACGTCGGTGCCGGTCACCGTCGGCCACCAGTCGAGCCGGCCGAACACGGCGTCCCCGGTGGCCAGCAGCGAGGCCCAGCGGTCGGTGCCCGCGCCGTCCACGACCAGACCGTGTCCGTCGTCCGCGTCCCCCTGGCGCGGTGGCCGCAGCCGGTCGTCCACGACGGCGGCCAGCGCGTCGGTCATCCGCAGCAGCACCAGGCGGACCGTCGCGGGGACGGGCACGTCGGCGGCGTCCGCCTCGGCCAGCGCGGCCAGACCGAGTTCCAGGACGAGTCCGTGGTACTCGCTGGCCAGTTCGCGGTTGAGGCCGGAGAGGAAGGTGTTGGCGCGCAGGTGCCGGTCGAGGGACCGCAGCGCGTCGGTCCGCCACCGGGCGGAGGAGGGGAACCAGCCGAACGCGCAGGCCGCGGCGAACTGTCCGGCGGCCTCAGCGACGATGTGGTTGTTCGCCGACGAGCCCCGGCTGGGGAAGGCGGCCAGCCAGCGCTGGTGGTGCCAGATCTGGTTCCGCGCCACCGGGTTGTCCTCGAAGAGAGGGGCCGCGCCCGGCCAGCCGTCGAGGAGCCGGCGGATCCACACCCAGGACAGCAGCCTGATCCCCAGCTCGATCCCGCTGATCCAGTGCACGCCGTGCAGTGGCGGGTTGGCCGCCCACCACGACCGCAGGTGCCCGGCCACGCGCTCGGCGTACCGCTCGTTCCCGGTGATCGCGTAGGCGGCGGCGAGCACGGTGAGGTACTGGTGCCGGGACGGCTCCCAGATCTGCTTGATGTCCCCGGCCGTGTCCTCGCTGCGGTACGGCACGTCGAAGGCGTAGCCCCCCGGGGCGCGGCGCCCGGTCTTCGGGTCGTACCACCAGTCCGGGTCGGCCAGGTCGTCGCGGGCCACCCCGAAGAACTCGGCGTGGCCGTCCATCAGCCGGTCCGCCTCCGCGACGAGGCGTTTGGCGGCATCCGGCGGGATCGCGGCGACGGTCCCGGCGGGCAGTGCCGCGGTGAACCGGGCGCCGGTCACGCTCGGCGCGGCGGGCGGCTCCGCCCGCCACCGCCGTCTGCGTAGCGTGTCGCCCGCCCGGCCCGCCACCTCCAGCGGTCCCATCCGGGACAGTCGCCGCAGGTACCAGCCCGCGGTGGTGCTCACGGTCATCGTGCCCCCGCCAACGTCACGGGGGCGCCGCCTGCCAGGCCGGTCCGCACGGCGAGGGTGGCCGCCGTGGTGGCGACGAGCGACTCCAGCGGCACGGGCATGGGCCCGCCGGTCCGCACGGCCCTGATGAACGCGGCCAGTTCGGCGTTCTGGCCCTTGTCCCGGGCCTTGGGCAGCCGCGAACTGACCCAGCGCTTACGGCCGTACACGGAGGCGCGGACGAAGTCGTCGAGCCGCAGCACCTTGCCGTCCGCGACGAGGTCCAGGGTCTCCTTGGGGAAACCGGCCGCGCCCGTGGTGACGTAACTGATGGTGGCGGTGGACCCGTCGGGGTAGCGCAGCACCACGTTCAGGTCCTCGTTGCCGGGCGCGGCGGTGGCGTACACCGAGACCGGGTCCGCGTCGAGGAGCCAGCTCGCCGTGTCGATGAAGTGGCCGCCCTCACCGGCGAACCTGGAGCCCTCGCTGCCCTGTTGGAGGTACCAGCTGCCGTGCTGCAGGCGGCCCGCGTTGACCAGGTAGCGCAGGCTCGCCGGGCCGGTGCGGGCACCGAACCGCTGCTTGGCCTCCTGGAGCAGCGGGGCGAAGCGGCGGTTGAAGCCCACCTGAAGCCGGTCGTTGCCGGACTCCTCGACCGCCGCGAGCACGTCGGCCAGCTCGTCCTCGGTGAGGGCGAGGGGCTTCTCCACGAACACCGCCTTGCCCGCGAGCAGCGCCCGGCGGGTCAGTTCGGCGTGCGAGCTGTGCCGGGTGACGACGAACACAGCGTCGACGGACTTGTCGTCGAGCACGGCGTCGAGGTCGGTGCTCGCCTCCTTGAAGCCGAACTTCCGCTTCGCGTTGGCGGCGGACAGGGCCGTCGTGGTGACCACCGTGGACAGCTCGACGCCGTCGCGCCCGGCCAGGTGCGGCAGCAGCATCGACGTCGCGTAGTTCCCGGCGCCGGCGAACGCGACCCGCACGGGCGCGTCGGCCGGCCGGGGCGGCGCGGACGGTTTCGCGCCTCGTCGCACCTCGGGCACGGTCACCGAGGGCGCCGGGGCCTGCGCGGCGGCTTCGGCCGGTCCCTCGGCGGGGCCGGGGTAGCGGAAGAGCACGGCGACGGCCTTCAACTCGCCGTCCTTGAGGCGCTGGTACGTCTCGACGGCGTCGTCGAAGTCGGCGAGGTGCGAGATCAGGGGCTCCACGTCGACGCGGTCACGGGCGAGGAGGTCGAGGAAGCACGCCAGGTTGCGGCGCTCGGTCCAGCGCACATAGCCGATCGGGTAGTCGCGTCCCTCCAGCTCGTACGCCGGGTCGTAGCGCCCGGGGCCGTAGCTGCGGGAGAAGCGGACGTCGAGCTCCTTCTCGTAGTACGCGTTCCAGGGCAGGTCGAGGCGGCACTTGCCGATGTCGACGACCCGGCCGCGGTCCCGGCAGAGCCGGGCGGCCAGTTCGACGGGCTGGTTGCTGCCGCCGCCCGCGGCCAGGTACACCTGGTCCACGCCGTGGCCGTCGGTGAGTTCGGCGACGGCCGCCTCCACGGCGGCGGACGCGGGATCGCCGCAGGCCGCGGCGCCCAGGCGTTCGGCGAGTTCGCAGCGCGCCGGGTCGGGGTCGGCCCCGACGACGCGGACGCCCGAGGCGGTGAGGAGCTGGGCCACCAGCTGCCCGATCAGGCCGAGGCCGATGACCAGCGCCACCTCGCCGAGCTGCGGCTCGCCCTGCCGGACGCCCTGCATCGCGATCGACCCGACGGTGCCGAAGGCCGCGTGCCGTGGCGCGAGGCCGTCCGGTACCGGGGTGTAGAGGTTCTTCGGCACCCAGTTCAGCTCGGCGTGCAGCGCGTGCTCGTTGCCGGCGCAGGCCACGAGGTCGCCGACCTTCACGTCGTCGATGCCGGGGCCGACCTGCTCGACGACCCCGCACAGCGAGTAGCCGAGCGGGGTGTACGAGTCGAGCTTGCCCATCACCTTGCGGTAGGTGGCGGGCACCCCGTTGGTGGCCACGCTCTGCATGACCTTGGCCACCTGGTCCGGCCGGGAGCGGGCCTTGCCCACCATCGACATACCGGCCTCGGACACCTTCATGAGCTCGGTGCCGGTGGAGATCAGCGAGAAGGCGCTGCGGACCAGCACCCCGCCGGGCTTGCAGCCCGGCACGGGCACGTCGAGCAGCGCCAGTTCGCCGCTCTTGTAGTTCTGCACAACCTGTTTCACCCGAGCTCCTCTAGATCTCTACGCCGTCAAGCCGTCGTGCCTTGGTGCGGTCATGCCGTCGTGCCGTGGTGCGGTCATGCCGTCGTGCCGTGGTGCGGTCATGCCGTGGTGCGGTGGCCGGTCATGCCGCCTGGCTCCTGCCGGACCCGGAGGTGGCGTCGCGGTACCAGTACTCCAGGGTCAGCACGTGCCACAGGTGCTTGGAGAAGTCCCGCTGTCCCGCGGCGTCCTCGGCGACCATGCGGGCCAGCGCGTCGCGGCGCAGGATCCCGGACTCGACGAGTACGCCGTCGTTCACCACCTCGCGCACCAGCGGTGCCAGGTCCCGGCTCATCCAGGC
Organism: Streptomyces ortus; assembly: GCF_026341275.1. Lineage (NCBI taxonomy): Bacteria > Bacillati > Actinomycetota > Actinomycetes > Kitasatosporales > Streptomycetaceae > Streptomyces > Streptomyces ortus. The sequence goes on along the minus strand of NZ_JAIFZO010000002.1, from coordinate 7,345,867 downwards.
CCGCAGCGGGGCGCTGAACAGGCCCTTGGGCCGGTAGACGATCTCCCGGGGCAGGATCGAGGTGGCCGCCTCCTTGAGGACGGCCTTGCCCTGCCGTCCGACGATCTTGCGGTCGCCGGGGACCGCGAACGCCGCCCTGACCACCTCGACGTCGACGTACGGCACCCGCACCTCGGTGGAGGCGGCCATGCTGGAGCGGTCGGTGTAGGCGAGGTTCAGGCCCGGCAGGAACATCCGGGCGTCGGTCAGGCACATGCGGTTGACGAAGTCGTCGAGGTCGTTGTCCTCGTAGACGTCCGCGTGCTCGGTCAGCACGTCGTCGACCGTCCCGGCCAGGTCCGGATTGACCAGGGCGAGCAGTTCTTCCTGGTCGTACATGGTGTAGCTGCGCCGGAACGCGGTCTCCTCCGGCAGGTCGGCGAAGGAGAGGAACCGCTTCGCGAAGCGCACGGACCGGTAGCCGCGACGCGAGGTGGCGACCGGCAGGCGGTCCACCGTCGCCGACAGGCCGCGCCGCAGGGGCCGCGGGACGCGCTGGTAGCGCAGCGCGAGCACGTTGGCGAGGTGTTTGCGGTAGCCGGCGAAGAGTTCGTCCGCGCCCATGCCCGAGAGCATCACCTTGACCCCGGCCTCCCGGGCGGCCGAGCAGATCAGGAAGGTGTTGATCGCGGCGGGGTCGCCGATCGGCTCGTCCAGGTGGTGCGTCATCCGCGGCAGCAGGTCGAGCACGTCCGGGGCGATCTCGATCTCGTGCAGGTCGACGCCGAACTGCTCCGCCACCTGCCGGGCGTAGCGCAGGTCGTCCGGCATCGCCTCGAACTTGGCGTCCTCGGCGCGGAATCCGATCGTGTACGCGGAGATGCCGGGCCGGTCGCGGGCCGCGAGTGCGGTCAGATAGCTGGAGTCGAGACCGCCGGAGAGGAAGGTCGCCACGGGGACGTCGGAGAGCAGGTGCTGCCGGGTCGACTCCTCGACGACGGCGGCCAGGTCCGGCAGTTCACCGCTGCGGGCCCGCTCCCGGCCCTCCGAGGCGACGTCCTTGAGGTTCCAGTAGGCGCCGCGTTCGATCCGGCCGTCGGGCCGGCAGCGCAGCCAGCTCCCCGGCGGCAGTTTCTCCGCCTCGCTGAACGCGCAGCGCGAGTCCGGCACCCAGTAGTAGAGGAGCGAGGCCACCAGCGCCGCGTGGTCCACCTCCAGTGATCCGCCGGTCACGGCGGCGAGCGCCTTGAGTTCGGAGGCGAACATCAGGCCCTTGCCGCGCCTGAGCAGGAACAGCGGCTTGATGCCGAGCTGGTCGCGGGCGAGCACCAGTTCCCCGGTCCGTTCGTCGAAGACGGCGAACGCGAACATGCCGCGCAGCCGGGGCAGGCAGTCGGTGCCCCAGCGCCGCCAGGCCTCGAGGAGCACCTCGGTGTCGGAGGTGCCGCGGAAGCGCACCCCGGCGGACTCCAACTCGGTGCGCAGCTGGGGCGCGTTGTACAGCTCGCCGTTGTACGTGAGGGAGAGGCCGTCACGGACCATCGGCTGGGCGCCGGTCTCGGACAGGTCGATGATGGCCAGCCGGCGGTGTCCGAGCTGTACTTCGACGTCACCGACGGTGTGGCCGTAGCGGCCCGCCCCGTCCGGGCCCCGGTGGGCGAGGACGTCGGTGAGCCGGTCGGTCACGGCCTTTCCGTCGGGCCATCGGTACGTGCCTGCGATGCCACACATGTGTTACCTGGCCTCCTGGTCGCTGTACGGGACGCGGGCGGCCGTCATGGAGGGCCGTTCGGTGCGCGGCTGGCCGGTCCCGTGCCGGCGGGCCGGCCGCTCGTGGGCGCCGCGCAGCGCGGTCTGCAGCCCGTCCCACAGCGTGCCGTCGGTACGGTCGCGCGGATCGGGGTCGATGAGCACCACGCCGATCACCGGGATGCGCTGGTCCGCGAGCTGCCGTGCCACGGTGTGCAGCCAGGCGGCGCTGCCGTGTCCGGCCCGCACGACGAGCACGGTCTGGCCGCCGAGGTACTGCAGATCGGTCCACGCCGTGCCGGGCGCGACCGAGCCGACGCCCAGCGTGCGTGCCTGTTTCGGCACGGCCGCGGCGTCCTCGCCCCTGACCACGGTCGGGCCGCCGGGCTCCTGGCGGCTGTTGGCGAGTTCCCGTCCCGGCAGTCCGTCGATGACGACGACCGGTCCCTCCGTCGCCAGTGCTCCGGCGACGTCGAGGGCGATCACGCCGGTGCTGCGCGCACAGCCCAGTTCCAGCAGTGAGACGGGTTCCGCGGAGCCGCGTACGGCGCGGGCCAGGGTCGCGGTGAGCCGTTCGCGGGCGGCCCGGGTGCGCCGGGGCCGCCACAGGCCGGGCGACCAGCGGGGTACGGGGCGCAGTTCCGCGATGACCGAGGCGCCCAGGTTCCCGGCGATCTCCTTGCGGAGTACGGGGCGGTCCGCCACCACCGTGCCGACGGCGGCGATCCCCAGGCCGAGGACGAGCCCGAGGACGAGCCCGATCACGGCGCTGGTGGCGATCGATCGGGGCAGGGACTGCTCGACCGCCCGGGGGGCGTCCACGATCTGGGTGCCGGCGATGACCTTGGGTGTGCCGGTGCGCGCGTCCGCGGCGCGCTGGTCGAAGTCGGCGATCCGTGAGTTGAGCAGGGCCCGGCGGGAGAAGAGGGACTCAAGGCTCGCCGACGCCTGTGGGTCGCTCTCCGGCGAACGGTCGCCGATCGCGTTGTTGACCTCGGTGAGCTCGTCGCGCATCCGGTCACGCTGGTCGAGCAGGGCCTTGGCCTCGGCCTGCGCGGCTTCCCGCATCCTGCGTACATGGTCCGCGACGAAGGCTTCGGCGAGTGCCTTGGCGCGGGCCACCGCCTCCGCGTCGCTCTTGCCGGTCACATCGATCTGGAGCAGGTTGTTGGTCAGGCCGGTCCCCCGGTAGTCCCGCATGAAGTCCTCGGGTTGCTCCGAGGACTTGAGGGCCTGCAGGGCCTTGCCCGCGATCCGGGTGGTGCCCAGCAGGGCGACGTCGGTACGGATCAGCGTTCCGGTGTCGTTCGGCTGGTCGTCCTGGTGCACGACGAGCACCTTGGCCGTCGCGCTCGGCGCCGGCGGCAGCAGGACGGCGACGGCCGCGCCGAGCAGCAGGCCCAGCAGTGCCACGGAGCCCCAGAGGCGGCGGCGCCTGCGCACCGCCACGACCAGCGCGTGCAGGTCGAGCAGCGGAGTGGCGGCCGGCGACTGCCCTGTCGTACTCGTCGTCATGCCGGACCTCCCGTCGTGTTGCCGGGAACCGCGAACGCCAGCGGGGTGCTGTCCGCGGGCCGGTCGGCGGACCCCTTGGAGCGGGCCAGGGACGTACCGGCGACGACGATGCCGACGATCTCGTGCCGGGCGTCCGCGCAGGCCTCGGCGACGGCGGCGAGCTCTCCGGCGGTCCAGCTGCCCGCGCTGAGCACGACGAGGACGCCGGACTCCTTGTCGCGGTCGGGGACCAGCGGCCGGGCCACCGCGACGTCCACCACCCGCAGCAGCGGATCGCCCTTGGCCTCGGCGACGAGCTGGTCGGCGGCCCGGCGGGCGGTCGCGTCGCCGTCCGGGACGACGACGAGCAGCCGCCGGGGGGCGGGCAGTTGGTTGCGCAGGCGTACGCAGACCCGCCGGTAGCGGATGCGCCGGCCGGCCTCGTCGCCGTAGCTCTGCGGGTCCGGGACGTCCCACCGGGTGTCGGTGCCGAGCAGCCGGCGGATCCTGGCCGGCCGGCCGGTGGCCCGCCTGCCGTGCGCGGGCCGTTCCTCGGGTACGTCGACGGTGCCGAGGAGCGTCGAGCCGAGTGCCGCGGCGATCTCGGGTTCGGTGCGCAGCCTGCGGTTCATCCGGGCGGCAGCGAGATGGGCGACGACGGTGATCAGGAACGCCAGCAGCGCCCCGCCGCCGACGAGTTGCACCCGGGTCGGCGGTGCCTCGCCGGTCGGCCGGGCCGCCGGTCCCATGACCACCATGCCGGCCTTGTTGGTCGCCGGGTCGGCGTCGTCCAGTTTCTGCATGGCCTCTTCCAGCGCTGTGCGCAGGTTCGCGAGCGCGGTGCGGGCCTGCACGCTCTCCACGGTCTGGCCCGGATCGGCGGCCTTGGACAGCTCGGTGATCCGGCGGTTGGTCTCCTCGACCTGCTCGCGCAGTGCCTGGGGACCCGTGGCCGCGTCGGAGTCGGTGCTGTCGCCCGCGACGCGCGCGGCGAAGGCGACGAACTGCTGGGCCGACCGGTCGGCGAGCCGCTGGGCGCGCTCCGGCGTGCCGGCCGTGCCCGAGATCCTGATGATGTTCCCGTTCGCGGCGGCGGCGCTCACGTCTTTCCGCAGGTCGCTGCCGCTGACGCCCGGCCAGTGGAGCGAGGCGGCCACGCGGTCGATCACGACCGAGCTGGTCGCGATCTCCGCCTGGGTCAGCAGTTCCCGTTCCTCCCACTGCCCGGGCAGCAGGACCGCCGCCGACGCCGTGTACTTCGGCGGGAACAGCACGGAGGTGCCGTAGCCGACGAGCGCGCCCGCCAGGACGAGGAGGACGAGAAGCCGCCGGCGCCGGCGGAGAATCCGCCCGACCGTGGCCAGGCGTATCGTGTCGTCGCTCAACGGAGCGGCCTCCTCCCTGTGCGGGTGGGACCGCCCGCCGACACCGGGGTGTGGTCGCGGCAGGCAGCGGTGTAGGCGGCGAGCAGTGCCGCTTGCGAGTTCCGCCAGGAGAGCTGTCCGCTGATGCGCTCCTGGCCGATCTTGCCCATCTCGGCGCGCTTCGCCGGGTCGTCCAGCAGCAGCGCGACGAGTTTCGCGAATTCGGCCTCGTCGTTGGCGGGCGCGTAGACGGCGGCGTCACCGGCGGACACGCGCGCCTCACGGAGGTCGAACGAGACGATCGGCCGGCCCATGGCCATGTACTCCAGGACCTTGTTCATGGTCGACACGTCGTTGAGCGGATTGCGCGGGTCGGGTGAGAGGCACACGTCCGCGGTGGACAGACAGCGCACCAGGTCGGCGTCCGGGATGCGCCCGGTGAACTGCACCTGCTCGGTGAGGCCGAGCTGTTTCGACAGCTCCACCATGGCGTCGAAGGCGTCGCCGGAGCCGACGAACACCGCGTGCCAGTCGGTCCGGCCGAGGTCGTCGCGGAGTTTCGCGAGGGCCCGCAGCGCGTAGTCGACGCCGTCCTGGGGGCCCATGACGCCGAGGTAGCACAGCAGATGGGGCTTGCCGCGCTTGAGTTCCGGCTCGGGCGGTACCGGCTGGAACCGGTCGGTCTGCGGTGCGCTGCGCACCACGAAGACGTCTTCCGGCCGCTGACCGCCCCGGCTGACCGCGACGTCCCGGTAGCTCTCGTTCGTGGCGAGCACGATGTCCGCGGCCCGGTAGGTCATCCGTTCCAGCGCGCACACGCCGCGGTAGAGCAGGTCCTTCCCGCGGTCGAACCGGGAGAGGTACAGCTCGGGCACCAGGTCGTGCTGGTCGAAGACGAACCGTGCGCCGCGCCGCTTCATCCACAGCGCGGGCAGGAACAGCAGGTCGGGCGGGTTGCAGGCGTGGACGACGTCGACCGGGCCGACCTTGCGGGCCAGCCGCAGCGTGTGCCAGAGCGCCGTTCCGTACTCCCGCAGATAGCCGGCCGGTCCGCCGGTGGCGGCGCGCAGCGGGTAGCGGTGGATGCGTACCCCGTCGATCACCACCTCAGGCTCGGTGTCCCGTCTGCTGCCCCGTGGGCAGATGACGTGGACCTCCCAGCCCGCGTCGCGCAGCGTCGTGCACTCCTGCCAGACCCGCCGGTCGAAGGGCACCGACAGGTTCTCCACGAGGATCAGCGCGCGCCGGCCTGGCCGGTCGGTGCCGGTCGTGTCGTCGGACGATGTGTTACCAGGCAAGGCCCATGTACCCCGGTTCGGTCCGGCGCGCCTCGGCGTCGGGAAGGTGGATGAGATCGATGAGCACGGGGCCCTCGCCATGGGGCAGTGCCGACAGGACGGCCGGATCCCTGGTGCCGATCAGGCACACATCGGCGTGGTCGAGCACTTCGTCGACGGAGTCCGCGAGGAGGTGCGCGAGGTGCGGCAGCCGGTTCTCGATGTACTCGCGGTTCGCGCCGAGCAGCCGGGACATGCTGACGTTGGCGTCGTAGATCTTCAGGTCGTACCCCTTGCCGAAGAGACGTTCCGCCAGTTCGACGAGCGGGCTCTCGCGGAGGTCGTCGGTGCCGGGTTTGAAGGACAGCCCGAACAGTCCGGCCCGGCGTTTTCCGGTGCGCTCGACCATCTCCACCGCGCGTTGCAGATGGGCGGAGTTGGAGGGCAGCACGTGGGACAGGATGGGCACCGAGACATCGGCCCGCTGGGCCGCGTGGACCAGGCTGCGCAGGTCCTTGGGCAGGCAGGAGCCGCCGAAGGCGAAGCCGGGCCGCAGATAGGCGGAGCTGATGTTCAGCTTGCGGTCGGCCAGGAAGACGTCGATCACCTGGTGCGAGTCCACCCCGAGCGCCTGGCAGACGGCGCCCAGTTCGTTCGCGAAGCCGATCTTGAGACCGTGGAAGGCGTTGTCGGCGTACTTGATCGCCTCGGCGGTCGGGACCGGCACCCGGAACACCTCGCCGGGCAGGCCGTCGTACAGCGCCCGGACCGCGTCGCCGCTCGCCCGGTCGAGTTCGCCGATGACGGTCTTGGGCGGGTCGAAGAAGTCCTTGACGCTGGTGCCCTCGCGCAGGAACTCCGGGTTGACCGCGACCCCGACGTCCACCCCGGCCGTGCCGCCGACGTATTTCTCCAGGATCGGCAGGAGCAGGTTGAGGCAGGTGCCCGGGAGCATGGTGGAGCGGAACACGACGGTGTGCCGTCCGCCCCGCTCGGCGAGCGCGGCGCCGATCTCCTCGGTGACCCGCTCCAGGTAGGTGGTGCACAGGCTGCCGTTGGCCTCCGAGGGCGTGCCCACGCAGACCAGCGAGATCTCGCTGCCCATGATCGCCTCACGGACGTCGTCCGTCGCCCTCAGCGCGCCGGTCCGTACGACGTCGGCGATGAGCTCGCCGATACGTTCCTCCACCACCGGGGCCTTGCCGTCGTTGACCAGGTCGACCTTGACCTGGTTGACGTCCACCCCGATGACCTCGTGCCCCATGCTGGCCAGGCACGCGGCTGATACGCAGCCCACGTAGCCGAGCCCGAAAACGCTGACCTTCATGATCCGTTTCTCCCCCCAGGCAGGCCGTCCCGGCCCGCGTTCCGTGCGCCTGACGGCTTCCTGAGCCGTGGTCCCCCGCGCATCAGTACGCCCCGTGTCCGTAGAGCACCGCGCGTAGCGTCTTCCACAAGATCACCGTGTCCAGGGCGAGCGACCAGTCCTCCACGTACCGCAGGTCGAGGCGGACCGCCTCCTCCCACGGCAGGTCGCTGCGCCCGCTGATCTGCCACAGGCCGGTGAGGCCGGGTTTGACCAGCAGCCGCCGCCGGATGTCCGGGCCGTACGCGGCGGACTCCTCCGGCAGCGGGGGCCGCGGACCGACGAGCGACATCGATCCGGTGAGTACGTTGAACAACTGCGGCAGTTCGTCGATCGAGTACCGGCGCAGCACCGCTCCCACCCGGGTCACCCGGGGGTCCCGGCGGAGCTTGAACAGCAGGCCTGCGCCCTCGTTGCGGTGGACCAGCGCGGTACGGGCCCGGTCGGCGTCGGCGACCATGGTGCGGAACTTGTAGATGGTGAACTCCTGGCCGTCCTTGCCGACTCTGCGCTGGCGGTAGACCACCCCGCCGCGGCTGTCGAGCAGTACGAGCACGGCGGCGAGCACCATGAGCGGCGCGAACACCATCAGCAGGACGGCCGCGCCCAGCCGGTCGACGACTCCTTTGACCGCCCGGCGGCCTCCGGTGAAGGCCGGCATGCTGACCCGCAGCAGCGGGATCCCGAGCACGGCGTCGACGTGCAGCCGGGGGCCGGCCACCTCCATCAGCACGGGGGCCACTACCATCTCGGCGTCGCTGCCTTCGAGGTTCCAGGCCAGGCGCTGCAGGCGGTCCGGTGACCAGTGCGGGTCAGGCGTGACCGCGACGACGCGGTAACCGTCGCGCCGGACGTGGTTGGCGACGTCCGCCAGCCTGCCGACGACGGGCACTCCGTCCAGGTGGTCACCGTCGGGCCCGAAGCCGTCCGTCAGGCACACCCCGTCCACCCGCCAGCCGAGGTGCGGGAGTTTGCGGGCGCGGCTGATCAGGTCGCGCACGGTGTCTGGGCTGCCGGCGGCCAGGACCGGTCGCAGGCAGTGTCCTTCCTTGCGCTGTCTGTGCAGTCTGAGGCGCAGCAGGTAGCGCGCGATCATGGTGACGATGGCGATCGCGGGTATCGCGACGAAGATCCAGAGTTTGATGTTGCGCGAGGTCAGGGCGATTCCGCCGAGGGCCAGTACGACGGCCGCCGTGAACAGCGAGCGTCCGAGTCGGCGGAATTCCTCGGCGCCCTGGCCGAGCACGGCCGGAGCCCACGACCGGCTCACCGCGAGTGCTCCCAGCACCAGGAGTTCGGTGCCGAAGGCGAGGATCACCCATTTCTCGTGCCAGTTGGCCGCGTCCCGGGCCCCGAAGAAATTGCCGATCGACGCCACCACGACGGCGGTGGCCACCGTATCGCTGATGATCACGGTACGGCGGTAGCGCTGTTCCCAGTCGATCGCGGGCCGGCTGATGGTCTCGTTCGCCAGCCGCCCGCGTGCCGACGGAAAAGGGTTGACTAGATCCCCCCGCTGCACAGAACCCCCCAAGGTCCCCAGTAATTCGACGTGTTCGCCTGACACCGCCCCTCCCCCCGGGAGGCCCCCGCCTCCCGCACCGGTCCTCCCCCCGGGAGGCACCGCCCCCCGTGTCGCGCTGTTCCATCCCCTCGGGAGGCCCCCGCCTCCCGCACATGACGAATTCCGCTGTACGAGCGCTATGTGGTCGACGCACCCGGCGGCGGTGGACTCGTAAGTCGCGCCGAGCTCTCACGGTGCGCGGAAGCCCGTCGGAACTTCGGGTGCTCCCCGCACTCGAAGGCTCTTCCCGGGCTCCGGGAATGGATCACTGTCGCGTCGGGCGTCTGGGACGCGACCAATAACTGTCTTGTGGCGCCAAACCTATTGATCATTATTTGTCGCCATGTGTCCGAACTGCTGAAGCACGGTCAATCTAGACCATGAGAACCGGTATGTAGAGGGTATGTGTGCAACTTGCGCTCATCTTTTGAGTCTTGAGAATGTCTTGACGAAAAAGCGTGCCGTGTGACCTGGGGAACGCTTCAAGGTCGGGGCGAGCTATGCGCGTCGACTGGAGCGGTCGACTGGGGCGCACGGTGGGCGTGAGGGCCGCTCACGCGCTCGTGGGACGGTGTGGATCCGGTCGAACTACGAAAGTGCTGGTAGTCGAACCGGGCGGTCCGCTTCGCGGTACCGGGAACGGCGCCCAGGAAGGCGTACACAAGCCGACAGCGCGGATCGGCTCCCGTTCACGGGAGCCGATCCGCGCTGCACGAGCGCCTGCCGCGGGACGTCGCCGACGACACCGATCCGGTCGCCGGCACCGTCCCCGAGGAGCCTTTTCACTTCACACGAAAGGCCTGTAATGGCTCTTACCTACGCCACCGCCTCCCCCGCGAGGGCGGTCCTGCCGTGCCGGGTCGGCTTGTCGAACTGGGTGCGGTACAGCTGCGCGTACCGGCCGCCCGCGGCCAACAGCTCGTCGTGCGTGCCGCGTTCGACGATGTGGCCCGCCTCGACCACCAGGATCAGGTCGGCGGCCCGTACCGTCGACAGCCGGTGGGCGATGACGACGGCGGTGCGCCCCTCCAAAGCTTCGGCGAGGGCCGCCTGGACGGCGGCCTCCGAGGTGTTGTCCAGGTGGGCGGTGGCCTCGTCGAGGACGACCACGCGCTGGCGGGCGAGGAGCAGCCGGGCGATGGTCATGCGCTGGCGTTCACCGCCGGAGAGCCGGTAGCCGCGCTCGCCGACCACCGTGTCCAGGCCGTCGGGCAGGGAGCGGACGAGGTCTTCGAGGCGGGCCCGGCGCAGTACGTCCCACAGTTCGTTCTCGGCGGCGCCGGGCCGGGCGAGGAGGAGGTTGGCGCGGACGGACTCGTGGAAGAGGTGGCCGTCCTGGGTGACCATGCCGAGGGTCGCCCGCATCGACTCGGCGCTCAGGTCGCGGACGTCGACGCCGCCGATGCGTACGGAGCCCTCGTCGGCGTCGTACAGCCGGGGCAGCAGGGCGGCGACGGTGGACTTGCCCGCACCGGACGAGCCGACGAGGGCGACGGTCTGGCCGGGTTCGGCGCGGAAGGAGATGCCGTGCAGGACTTCGGCGCCGCCGCGGGTGTCGAGCGCGGCGACCTCCTCCAGGGAGGCGAGGGACACCTTGTCCGCGGACGGGTAGGCGAAGCGGACGTCGGTGAACTCGACGGAGACCGGCCCCTCGGGCACCTCGCGGGCGTCCGGCTTCTCCTCGATCAGCGGCTTCAGGTCGAGCACCTCGAAGACGCGCTCGAAGCTGACCAGCGCGCTCATGACCTCGACGCGCGCCCCGGCCAGTGAGGTGAGCGGCGCGTACAGGCGGGTCAGCAGCAGGGCCAGCGAGACGACGGCGCCCGGTTCCAGGCTGCCGCGCAGGGCGTACCAGCCGCCGAGGCCGTAGACCAGCGCGAGGGCCAGGGCGGAGACGAGGGTGAGGGCCGTGATGAACACGGTCTGCGCCATGGCCGTGCGCACCCCGATGTCCCGTACGCGGCGGGCCCGTTCGGCGAACTCCTCGGACTCCTGGCCCGGCCGGCCGAAGAGTTTGATCAGGGTGGCGCCGGGTGCGGAGAACCGTTCGGTCATCCGTGTGCCCATCGCCGCGTTGAGGTCGGCCGCCTCGCGCTGGAGTTTCGCCATGCGCCTGCCGACCCGGCGGGCCGGGATCACGAACACCGGGAGCAGTACGAGCGCCAGCAGCGTGATCTGCCAGGACAGGGTGAGCATCACGACGAGTGTGAGGAGCAGGGTCACGACGTTGCCGACCACTCCGGACAGGGTGTTGCTGAAGGCACGCTGGGCGCCGATCACGTCGTTGTTGAGTCGACTGACGAGCGCGCCCGTACGAGTACGTGTGAAGAACGCGACCGGCATGCGCTGCACATGATCGAACACGGCTGTCCGCAGATCGACGATGAGCCCCTCGCCCAGCGTCGCGGAGAACCAGCGGCTCACCAGGCCGAGCGCCGCCTCGGCGAGCGCGATCACCGCGATGAGGAGGGCGAGTCGTACGACTTTGCTCTCGTCGCCGCCGGCCACGATCGCGTCCACCACTCGTCCGGCGAGGACCGGCGTCGCCACGGCGAGCAGCGCCGTCGCCACGCTCAGCACCACGAACCGGCCGATCCGGCGGCGGTGCGGGCGGGCGAATCCGGCGATGCGCCGAAGGGTGGCGCGGGCGAAGGGCCGTCGCTCCCGCTGGGCGTTCATGACGCTGTGCAACTGCGTCCAGGCTGTCGTCTCCATACTCATGGGAACGACCGTAGAACCTCGATCAACCTTGAGGTCAAGGAAATACCGATGACACTCACCGAACCGCAAGCCCCCGTTGTTGTGGCACGGACAGCCCCTTGCGAGGTGACGGTCGAACGGCGCCCCCACAGCCTCCCTCTCCCCAGACGCCTTCCGGTCCGGCAGATCCTCTGTCTGCTCCCGCTCGCCCTCGTGGCCGTGGTCGGGGTCCGGCACCGGTCCGTGCTCGCGGAGGGCTTCGGGTATCTGGCCTCGGCGCGGTGGCCCTGGCTGCTGGCCGCTGCCGCCGCGACCTGTCTGACGTGGGTGGCCGCCGCCGTCACCCGGCAGGGCGCGCTGGTCCAGCGGCTGCCGAGGCGGCGGCTGTTGGCGGCGCAGTTCGCGGCGGGCGCGGCCAACCACCTCCTGCCGACGGGCCTCGGCGCGAGCGCCGTCAATCTGCGCTTCATGACGGTGTGCGGGGTTCCGCCGGCCCGTTCGGCGTCCGCGCTCGCGCTGTATCTGCTGGCGGAGTCCGTCGCGCGGGTCGGTCTGCTGCTGGCCCTGCTGATCGCCTTCCCGGACGCGCTGCGGCTCGGCGGGCTCCTCCCGGACGGCGCGCTGGGCCCGCTGCTGTTCACCGCCGGCGCGCTGGTGCTCGTCGCGGTGACGGTACTGCTGCTCGTACGGCGGGTGCGTACCGCCGTGTCCTCCTTCCTGCGGACCGCGCTGGGCGAGGCCCGGTCGGTGCACACGCGGCCCGTTCGCGCGCTGGCGCTGTGGGGCGGTTCGTTCTCGTTCCCCCTCTGCCAGGCGGCGGGGCTGGCCGCGGTCGGCCGGGCGCTGGGGCTGCCGGTGCCGCCGCTGCACATCGCGGTCGCCTATCTGGCGGCCACGGTCGCGGTCGCGCTGGTGCCCACGCCGGGCGGGATCGGCTCGGTGGAGGCCGCGCTGATCGTGGCGCTGGTCGCGGCGGGCGGACCGGCCGCGACGGCGACGGCGGTGGTGCTCGCCTACCGCATCATCACGGTCTGGCTGCCCCTGCTGCCGGGCGCGCTCACGCTGGGCGCGCTCGTGCGGCTGAAGATGATCTGAGCCGCCCGCCCCGGCGGGCCGCGCGGTACGGTTCGCGGCGGCAGCCGGGCGGCACGGATCGTCCGGTGACTCCTGAGGCGCGTGTGTCGATGTATCCCGGCCAACTTGGCACCCGGCCCGGCAGGGCCCCGCCGTCGGCCGGCCGGGACGGACTGCGGGGCGGGCGCGGCTCCCGCACCGGCCGGACAGGGGTTCAACAGATGGCCGGATGTACCGAGTTGGCTGGGTTGTCCGTGGGAGATGGCCTGACCTGTGCGGCTGCGCCGTGAAGCACCCTCGCGCGTGTAGCAAGATGAGCCAGTCCCGTCGGCCGACGCCGTGTCATGACCGACGGGCCGGCACATCCCGGAATCGAGCAGCAGGTGGCTACCAGGTGACGACACACATGACGGGCGTACGCCCTCTCCCCCGTACGACGGGAGGCAGTTGGTGAACCGAGACCTCACTGCCCACGACTGGATCCTGGCGGGCGTCTGGCTGATCGCCGGGCTCGTGGCGACCGTCCTGCTCCGCCTGCTCCTGCGCTGGCTGGGCAAGCACGCGACCCGTACCCGGTGGACCGGCGACGACGTCCTCGTCGACGCGCTGCGCGCGCTGGTGCCGGTCGCGGCGATCACGGGCGGAGTGGCCGCCGCGGCGGCGGCGCTGCCGCTGACCGGCAAGGTCAACCACACCGTCAACCAGATCCTGACGGTCCTGGTCATGCTCGCCGCCACCATCACCGTCGCCCGTGTCCTCGCCGGTCTGGTGCGGGCCGTCACCCAGTCCCGGTCCGGTGTCGCCGGATCGGCCTCGATCTTCGTCAACATCACCCGGGTCGTCGTCCTGGCCATCGGCTGCCTGGTCGTCCTGCAGACCCTGGGGATATCGATAGCCCCGCTGCTCACGGCCCTCGGCGTGGGCGGTCTCGCGGTGGCGCTGGCCCTCCAGGACACCCTCGCCAACCTCTTCGCGGGGATCCACATCCTCGCCTCGAAGACGATCCAGCCCGGCGACTACATCCGCCTCACCAGCGGGGAGGAGGGGTACGTCGTCGACATCAACTGGCGCAACACCGTCGTACGCAACCTCTCCAACAACCTGGTCATCATCCCGAACGCCCAGCTGTCCAGCACCAACATGACCAACTACAGCCGGCCGGAACAGGAGATGACCCTGACGGTGCAGGTAGGCGTCGGTTACGACAGCGACCTGGAGCACGTGGAGCGTGTCACCTCCGAGATCGTGACCGAGGTCATGACGGAGATCGAGGGTGCGACGCCCGAGCACGAGCCCGCCGTCCGCTTCCACACGTTCGGGGACTCGCGGATCAGCTTCACGGTGATCCTGGGCGTGGGCGAGTTCAGCGACCAGTACCGGATCAAGCACGAGTTCATCAAGCGGCTGCACAAGCGGTACCGCCTCGAAGGCATCCGCATCCCCTCCCCCGCGCGCACGGTCGCCCTCCAGCAGAACGGCGTGGCAATACCCCCGCAACGCGACGGATCCCTGTCCCTCCCGTAGAAGACTCGCTGCGTCGCGCCCACTGACGCGGCGGATACCTCACTACCCCGGGGGGGCCGGACACCGGTGGTCCGGGCACCCCGGGGGCCGGGCACAGTCACAGGAACGGGCGGAGTGGCGACCGGTCAGGCGGAGACCGGTGGAGTGCCGTGCGTGTGGAAGGACTCGATGGTCCTCAGGCCCCACGCCTGACCCTTCTTGCGCTCGTTCTCGGTCCAGGTGATCAGCGGCCAGTCGGGGGCGAGCACCAGCCGGGTGAGCGGGTTGCACAGTTCGACGCGGTTGCCGCCGGGCTCGTACACGTACAGGAAGAAGGTCTGCTGGATGGCGTGCTTGTGCGGGCCCGTCTCGATGAACACCCCGGTGTCCAGGGCGAGATCGGCGGCCCGCAGGATGTCCTCCCGGGTGTCCGTGGCGAACGCGACGTGGTGCAGACGCCCGGTCGAGCCGGTCCAGTCCTCGGTGTGGACGACGTCGTACGACTTGCTGCTGAAGGTCAGCCACTGGGCGGCGATCCGGCCGTCGTCGAGCCGGATCTGCTCGGTGGGGCGGGCGCCGAGCACCTGGTGGACGAAGTCGCCGTTGGCACCGACGTCGGCGGCGAGGAAGTTGACGTGGTCCAGGCGGCGTACGCCCACTCCGTGCCCGGGCTTGGCCTGCGGCTGGTTCTTCAGGCCCGGCTTGAGCCCGTCCGGCGCCTGGTACCACTCGCTCTCCCAGTAGAGGGCGAGTTCGTGGCCGTCGGGGTCGGTGGTGACGTACAGCGGGCCGAGGCCCGGCTCGTCCTCGACCCAGTGGCCGGTGCGGCCGGCGCTCTCGGCCGCCTCGACCCGCCGCCGCAGGGCCTCCTGGCTGGAGGCGCGCAGGGCGGTGCGGCGGATGCCGGACGTGGCGTGTGCGGTCAGGACCAGGCTGTGGTGTTCGTAGTCGTCCCAGGTCCGCAGGTAGACAGAAGTCCCGTCCGCCGAGCGGCCGTTCTCGGTCAGGCCGAGGTACTCGGTGAAGAACCGGACGCTGGCGTCCAGGTCGGGCGTGAGCAGTTCGACGTGCCCGAGGTGGGCGATGTCGCCGAGCGGCGGGGCCATGGGGCCTCCTCAGGTGTGGGGTGCGGCACGGGGGTGGGGTGACGGCTCAGAGGTGTAGTGACGGCTCAGGTGGGCCGGGGGAAGACCGTGCCGTCGAAGATCTTGCGTGCGGTACGGACGACGGCGGTGCGCCGGACGACCGGAAGGGCAGCGGGGAGGGCGCCGGGGAGTGCTTCCGCGAGGGCCGTCTCGATGTCGAGGAAGCCGGTGGGGTGTTCGATACGCGTCCGGTCCCCGTGCTCCGGCACACGTGCCACGCCCTCGCCGACGCCGCCCTCGATACGCAGTCCGGCGGCGACGCTCGCCGCGCCCAGCACCCCGATCGAGGTGTGGCAGCGGACCGGTATGAAGGTGCGCGTCGTGACCGCGCCGCCGTCCGACGGCGGTGCCAGCAGGCTGAGTTTGGGCACGGTGGTGTGCTGGACGTCGCCCAGCCCCATCAGCTTTCCGGCCTCCAGCCTGATCTCCCGGAGCCGTTCGGCCAGTTGCCGGTCCGCCTCCAGGTCGGCGGGTTCCTCGTAGCCGGTGACACCGAGCGAGGAGGCCGCGATCAGTACGGTCGGCATGCCGTTGTTCACGCAGGTCACCGGGGTACCGGCGACGAGGTCACGAGCGCGGCCGGTCGGCAGCAGCGGACCGGTCCCGGGCGGGAACTCGATGACCACCGGTGCGGCCGACCCGGGCACGCCCGAGATCTCCGCGGAGACCTCCGCCGAACCGGAGTAGTCGACCCTGCCGCCCGGAGTGGGGAACCGCGCGACGGCGAGGTCCCCGGTGTTCAGCATGCGGATCCGTACGGAGGTGCGGTCGCCGCCGGGGGCCACCAGGCCCCGCTCGACGGCGAAGGGGCCCACGCCCGCGAGGAGGTTGCCGCAGTTCTGACGGGCACTCACCTCGGCCTTGTCGACGCCGACTTGGAGGAAGAGATAGTCGACGTCCGCCGCCGGATCGTCCGACACGGAGACCACCGCGACCTTGCTGGTCAGGGGATGCGCGCCGCCGAGGCCGTCAATCTGCCGCGGGTCGGGGCTGCCCATGATCCGTAGCAACAGGGCGTCGCGCGGGGCGGGTTCGGCGGGCAGGTCCGCGGCGAGGAAGTAGGCGCCCTTGGAGGTGCCGCCGCGCATGAGCATGCAGCGCACCTCTTCGGTACGGCCCTCCGCGAGGGCTCGCGTACGGGGGCCGGCGGTGCCGGTCACGACCCGGCTCCGTCCCGCTCGGCCGCGCTCTCACGCTCCCGCTCCCGCTCCCGCTCGTACTCGTCGTACGACTGATAGGAGACACCGAGGCGTACGAGGGTCTCGCGCAGGCCGTAGCGGTCGAGGCCGAGTTGGCCCTCCTGGAAGGCGGCGCGGGCCCCGGCCTCCTTGGCCTCGCGGGCCTCGGAGGCCTCGGCGGTTCGGCGGGCCCGCTCGCGCGGTACACACACCACGCCGTCGTCGTCGGCGACGATCACGTCACCGGGACGGATGACCTGGCCGCCGACGACCACCGGTACGTTGACGCTGCCGCCGGTCGCCTTGACCGTGCCCTGCGGGCTGACGGCGGCCGACCAGGCGGGGAAGCCCATCTCGCGCAGCTCCACGGTGTCCCGGATGCCGGCGTCGATGACCAGGCCGCGTACACCGCGTCGCTGGAGCGCGGTGGCGAACAGCTCGCCGAACATGCCGTCGGTGGAGGGCGAGGTGGTCGTGACGACCAGGATGTCGCCCTCGCCGCACTGCTCGACGGCCGCGTGGATCATGAGGTTGTCGCCGGGCCAGGAGAGCACCGTGACCGCGGTGCCCGCGACCCGGGTGTCCTGCTGGATGGGGCGCAGACGCGTGCCCAGCAGGCCGGTGCGGCCCATCACCTCGTGCACGGTGGCGACCCCGTGGGCGGCGAGCGCCTCGACGTCCTTCGCTGCCGCCCTGGGCGGGTCGGTGACGATCACGTTGCTCATGCCAGTTCTCCCGTCACCTGCGGATAGGGCCGCATGTACGCCTCGGCCATGGTCTTGTGGGCCAGGCCCAGATTGGGTCCGGCGTTGCGCTTCAGCTGGACACCGCGACGGACGGCGAGGTCCGTGTAGTAGTCCCACAGGTGCTGCTGGGCGGCGAGGCACTCCATCGCCTTGCGCTTGGTCTCCCAGACCTCGGAGATGTCGAGGAGCACCTGCGGCTTGAAGCCGCACATCTCGGGCTGGTGGGGCTCGAAGAAGAACACCGGCGGGGCGCCGATGATCTCTCCCTCGGCCGGGTAGCCGATGGCCTGCGCGAGGACGCGCGCGTCCAGGGCCATGCGTGCGGCGGCCGGGTGGTCGCCGTTGTAGGGGTCGTCGAGGGGGTGGGTGAGTACGACGTCGGGCTGGGCGGCGCGGTAGACGCCCACCAGGCGGTCGGTCAGTTCCGGGGTGACGGTCAGGGGGTAGTCGCCGGCGTCGAAGAAGACGACCTCGGCGCCGAGCGTGGCGGCTGCGGCCTCGGCCTCACCGCGGCGCATCCCCTTGATCTCCTCCAGCGACCTGCCCGCGCGCCATGCCTTCGCGGACTCGCCGCGCTCGCCGTAGGTCAGGCAGGCGATGGTGACCTTCTCGCCGCGGGCGGCGGCGAGGGCGATGGCGCCTCCCGCCCGCCATACGAAGTCCCCGGCGTGGGCGGTGACGACGAGCGTCGACCGTGGTGGGGTGTCGGGCGCGTTGCCGTGGGTCATTCCCGCGATCTCCTTGCTGGACAGGCCGGTTGACCCACCTCACGGTGTCACGCACGCGTTACGTCATTCACGCAGCGCGTCGATCACACCCGCGAGGTGGGAGCGGACGGCCTCTTCGGCCGCCCGCGGGTCCCGGGCCCTGATCGCGTCGATCATGGCCAGGTGCTCACTCAGGGACTTCTGGGGGCGCCCCGGCCGCAGCGCGAGCTGGAAACGATGGCGCACCAACTGTGCGTTGAGCCGTTCCAGCAGTCCCACGGCCACCTGCTGGCCGCTGAACTGCCTGATGTGGGCGTGCAGTTCGTGGTTGAGGTCGGAGTAGGTCACCGGTTCGCCGTCGGCGACGGCCTTGGACATGGCCTCGCCCAGGGCGGTCAGCTGAGCGAGCTGCTCGTCGCTGGCCTCGACGGCCGCCTTGCCCGCGCACAGTCCTTCCAGGACCATGCGGCACTCGGTGATGGCGACCGCTTCCTCCACGGTCACCACCCGGACACGTGAGCCGCGGTTGCGGATGCGTTCGACCAGGCCTTCCGACTCCAGCTCGATCAGGGCTGCCCGGACGCTGGCCCGTGTCACGTCGAACTGCTCGGCGAGTTCGTTCTCCACGAGGCGTTGGGCCGGGGCCATCTCGCCTTGCAGGATGGCCTGCCGGAGGTGCGTGAGCGCGTGCTGTCTGGCTTGCTCTCCGGTGCTCGGACGGGCTTCCTGCGGCATGTGCGCCCTCCCTGGGTGAGTGCTTGTCGAACGTAAATCCAGTCGACCAACATTGTCAACAATTTTGTTGATGATGTGCCCGCCAATCGCCGGCCCCCAACGGAGAAAGGCCCCGCTGAGGGGCCCTTCCACCACGAAATGCGCTCGCTCGGCCCGTCGGCCGTAGGGGCGCCTGTCGGTGGGTCATCCATCATCCGCGCCCCAGTAGGGGCTGACCGCGCAGTTCCCCGCGCCCCTCAAAAAACGCCCCGCCGCCCTCCACGCCCCCCAGGGGCGCGGGGAACGGCGCAGTCTTTCGCTTTGGGCGCGGCCCGGCGGCCGGCCGTCACGTGGTGAGGGGGAACCCCTCGCTACGCCGCACCCCCCTCCCCGCATCCACCGCGAACACCTCGCACCCCGCACGCCCCGCGGCCCACTCCACGCCCTCCGCCCCCATCGCGAACCCCGCGGTGGCCACCGCGTCCGCCTCCGTCAGCGTCGGCGCCGTCACGGTCAGGCTGAGCAGCCCGGTCGCCGCCAGCCCCGTACGGCCGTCGAGGATGTGATCGCCCCGCTCGTACCGCCCGGACGTGGCGACCGCCCCGTCGGCGATCTCCACCACCGCGCAGACGCGATCGGCCCGCTCGGGATGCCGAATCCCGATCCGCCAGGGCCGCCCCGCCACGACCACGTCACCGCCCGCGTTGAGACAGAACGCCGTCACACCCGACGCCCGCAGCAGCTCCGCGCCCCGCTGGACCGCCCAGCCCTTCACCATGGCGCAGGGGTCCAGCCCCCGCCCGGGCAGCCGCACCTGGAACGCGCCCCCGCTCTCGACCCGGTACCGCTCGCACAGGCCGAGGACCTCGACCAGCTCCGGGCTCAGCCCGTCGTCCGCCACCTCACCCCGGTCCAGCCGGGACACCTCGCTGTCGGGCAGGAAGGGACTGAACCGCGCGTCGACCTCCCGCAGCCAGACGAAGACCCGGTCCGCGGCTCCGGCGGCCTCCCCGCCGGAGCCGCCCCCTTCGATCCGCAGGGAGACCGGCAGCCCCATGATCTGCTCGACCCGGTGCACCACCCCGACCGCGCCCGCACCCGCGCCGGAGCCGGAGTCGGCGCCGCCACGGGCCGTGGACACCGTGGACATCGCGGACGCCACCGCCATCAGCCCTTCGCGTCGAGCGCCGCCTGCAGCGACTCGACGTACCCCTCGCTCGTGATCGTCGCCCCGGACACCGCGTCGATGTCGGCGCTCTGCGCCTGGAGCGTCGACGCGACGAGCTTCGGCACGGCCGCCTCGGTCTGCGGATGGTTCGGCTGCTGGAGCAGCTTCACGGCCGTGATCTTGTCGCCGTCGAGAGTCACCTCGACCTGTACGGGGCCCTTCTCGGTGTTCACCGTCGTGCCCTTGACCACCTGGGCCGAGCCGTCCCCCGAGGAGGACGCGGAAGGTGTCGAGGCGGGCGCCGAGGCCTCGGTGGTCGTCGTCGTGCCGTCCGAGGGGGCGTAGCGCCACACCGGGACCAGGCCCGCGACACTCAGGACCAGGACAGGTATTGCTCGCTTCACGATGTCTCTCTCATCCCGCTGACGATGTCTGTCAGCCCGCCAGGCTGAAGCGCTCGAAGTGGATCTGCGGCTTGGGCACGCCCAGCTCGCGCAGGCTGCCGAGGACCGCGTTCATCATCGGCGGCGGCCCGCACAGGAACACGTCCCGCTCCCCGATGTCCGGCACCAGCCGCGCGAGTTCGCGCGGTGCCAGCTTGTCGGGGCTGACCGGCCCGGACACCAGGTGCAGTTCGGCACCCTTGGCGTGGGCGAGTTCGCGCAGTTCCTCGTAGAGCACCGCGTCACGGTCCGAGCCCACCCGGTAGATGACCACGGCGTGCCCGTGCAGTTCCTCCAGCAGGGCCCGGATCGGGGTGACTCCGACGCCGCCCGCGATGAGTACGGCCTCGGAGCGGGTGCGGTGCATCGCGGTGAAGGCGCCGTAGGGGCCTTCGGCGAAGACCCGCGTGCCCACCTTGAGGTGCCGGAGGGCGGCGGTGCCGTCACCGGCCACCTTGGCGGTGAGCCGCAGGGACCGGCCGTCGGGGGCCGCCGACAGCGAGAACGGGTTGGCCTGCCACCACCGGTCCCTGGTGAGGAACCGCCACAGGAAGAACTGGCCGGCGCGGGCCGGCAGCCGGTCCAGGTCGCGTCCCGTGATGTGGACGGAGACCACGTTGTCCGACTCGGGCACCACGGCCGAGACCCGCAACCGGTGGCGCGTGTTCCGCCACAGCGGCAGGACGACCCGGCCCAGCAGCACCGCGCCGAGCGCCCCGCCCCACAGCACGTACCAGTACACGGTGGCGGCGGACGACGCGGTGAACGTCGTACCGGCCGCGACCTGGTGCGTGAACGCCAGCACCACCGCCACGTACGTGTACAGGTGGATGAAGTGCCATGTCTCGTAGGCGAGCCTGCGGCGGGCGAAGCGGGCCGAGACGCCGCCGATCACGAGGATCAGGCCGAGCGCGACGATCGCGCGGAAGACGCCCTCGACGGTCTGCCCGAGGTCCACCAGCTGGTTCACCGGGTCCATCGAGGACGACCGGGCGTAGCCGAAGGTGATGAACACGGCGTGCCCGAGCAGGGTGACGAGCAGACCGAAGCCGACCCAGCGGTGCCAGGAGGTCAGCCGGTCCATGCCGATCCGGCGGTCGAACCACGGCAGCCGGGCGACCAGCAGCAGCTGGAAGGCCATCAGGAGAGCGCCGTACAGCCCGGCGAGTCTGCCCAGCACGATGAGGGCGTTCGAGGCGAACCCCGCCTGGACGAAGAACACGGTCACCACGACCACGTTCAGGGCCAGCACGCCGTACAGGCCGGCGCGGGCCACCACCTTGGGACGCATCGCCGCGGTCGGCGGCGGAACGGTCGTCTGGACAGTCGTCACGGACGGCAACTCCTAGATCGGGTCCTGGGACTCCGAGCCTGCCTCGGCAACCCTGTCGTTTTACTGTCGATGAACTTTCAAGTGCTTATCGATCCGGTTCCGGGGGCCCTCCCGGCTATGGCGTATTCGGCCACGTGAAGCACTATGGGCGAGTGGAAAAAGTACGACTTCTCGTCGTGGACGACGACCCGCCCATCGCCGACCTGGTCGCGACGGTCGCCCGCTACGAGGGCTGGGAGGCGGTCACCGCGAACTCCGGCGAGGACGCGCTGCGGCGCGCCGCGGAGTTCCACCCGGACATCGTGGTGCTCGACCTGATGCTGCCGGGGCTCGACGGCTTCGCCGTCCTGGACCGCCTGCGCCTGTCCGGGACGATGGTCCCGGTCGTCTTCCTGACCGCCCGGGACGGCGTGGCGGACCGGGTCGCGGGCCTCACCAGGGGCGGCGACGACTACCTCGTCAAACCGTTCGCCGTGGAGGAACTCATGGCCCGGCTGCGCACCGTGCTGCGCCGCAGCGCGGGACCCGCCTTCCAGCGGTCGGTCATGACGGTGGCGGACCTGACGATGGACGAGGACACCCGCGAGGTACGCCGGGGCGAGCGGCTGCTGACACTCACCCCGACCGAGTACGAGGTGCTCCGCTATCTGATGCGCAGATCGCCGACGGTACTGACCAAGGCCCAGATCCTCGACCACGTCTGGGAGTACGGCTTCGGTGGCCGCTCGAACGTGGTGGAGCTGGTCATCAGCCGCCTGCGCCGCAAACTCGACGGCGACACCGACGCGAGCGGCGACGACAAGGGCGAAGAGCCGCAGCTGATCCACACGGTGCGGGGCGTCGGGTACGTCGTCCGGCTGGTCACCGAGTGATCGGCCGGTTTCGCGGCACCTACCGCAGGCTCCGTCTCGGCACCCGGCTCGCGCTCGGGATGGGGGTGCTCTCACTGGTCGTCTTCGGCGTGGTCGGCACCGCCCTGTCCACGTACATGCGGGACTACCTGGAGCGTCAGCTCAACGACCAGATGAAGCTCGTCCAGACCACCCAGGCCAAGGACGCCCAGGCGCACGGCACGGTGGAGCGGCAGCCCTACTACGGCTGGTACACCGCGGTGTACGACGTCTCGGGCGACTCGGCCGTCCTGCGCAGACCGAGTGACGTACCGAAGGACACCGTCCAGCTCACCTCCTTCGCCGAGTCGCTGGCCAGGGCGGGGGCGACGGAGATGTCCCACACCACGCGCATCGAGGACGAGGGCGCGTACCGGCTGCGGGCCTGCAAGATCGGCCAGGACGTCGTCCTGGTCACCGCCGCGCCGCTGGAGGACATCGAGAACACCATGGACCAGCTGGTCACGGTCCAGGTCGTCGCGTTCGCCCTCGCTCTCCTCGGGCTCGTGGTGTTCGGGCGGGCGGTGCTGCGCCGGGGCCTGCAGCCGCTGAGCGACATGGCGCACACGGCCCGCGGCATCACCTCGCACGACTTCACCGACTCGGCCCGGCTGCCGGTCCGCGCCGACCGCGGCAACGGCGGCCCGGAGGTCGAGGAGCTGCGCACCGCCTTCAACACCATGCTGGAACACATCGACGACTCCCTCGCAGTCCGCACGGAGGCGGAACAGCGGCTGCGCCGCTTCGTCGCCGACGCCTCCCACGAGCTGCGTACCCCCCTGATGTCGGTACGCGGTTACGCGGACCTCTTCCAGTACGCGGCGGCCAACGAGCCCGGCGAGCGGGACAGGCACCTGGCCCGGCTGCGCGCCGAGGCCGCCCGGATGGGAGTGCTCCTCGACGATCTGCTGCTGCTCGCCCGGCTCGACGCCGCCGAGGTGGAGGCGCCGCTGCGCCTGGAGGACGCCGATCTCACGGAACTGGTGCGGCAGGCCGCGGACGCCTTCCGGGCCACCCACGCCGACCGTCCGCTGACCGTGGCGGCCGGTTCCGGCCCGGTGCGGCTGCCGCTCGACGTCCTGCGTATCCGGCAGGTCCTCGACAACCTCCTCACCAACGCGGCCGTGCACACCCCGGCCGGTACCGAGGTCCGGGTCGAGGCGTCCGTCGCGGCCGACGCCGCCGTCGTGCGGGTCACCGACTCCGGGCCCGGCATCCCGGCCGCCGACCAGGAGCGCGTCTTCGACCGCTTCTTCCGTATCGACAAGGCCCGCAGCCGGGACCGCGGCGGCAGCGGCCTGGGCCTCGCGGTGGCCCGCTCCCTGGTCCGGGCCCACGGCGGCGCCATCGAGGTGCGGAGCGCACCGGGGGCGACGACGTTCACCATCACCATCCCGTTGCGCCGAAGGACCTGAGCGGCCCCTCGGCCCCGGCGCGCGACAGCCGAACTCATTTCTCCCGGTAGAGCCCCGTAAGAAGCTCGATCACCGCGGCGGCGGCCGGGTGCGGGTCGTCCCGCCACCAGGCGAGCCGGACCGCGATCGGCTCGGCGTCCCGCACCGGCCGGTACACGACCCCCGGCCGCGGGTACTGGTGCGCGGTCGACTCCGCGGTCATCCCCACGCACCGCCCCGTGGAGATCGTCGTCAGCCAGTCGTCGATGTCGTGGGACTCCCGGGTCCGCGGGCGGGCGTCCGGCGGCCACAGTTCCGTCGTGGTGGTCCCGGTCCGCCGGTCGACCAGCAGGGTGCGTCCGGCGAGGTCGGCCGGCCGGACCGAGCGGCGGCGGGCCAGCGGGTCGTCGGCGGCCATGGCACACAGCCGCCGTTCCAGCCCGACGATGGCGGAGTCGAAGCGCCGTTCGGGCAACGGCCGCCGTACGACGCTCAGTTCGCACACCCCCTCGGCCAGTCCGGCGGTCGCGGAGTTGGCGCGGACCAGCTCAAGATCCGTCGCCGGATGTGCGGCGGCCCAGGCGCGCTGGAAAGCCAGGGTGTGGCGGCCCAGCGCGGACCAGGCGTAGCCGATCCGCAGGGAGGACTGTCCCGAGGCGGCCTCCCGGACCAGTCCCTCCACCTCGCCGAGCACCCGCCGGGCGTGCGCCACCACGCGCAGGCCCGTCGCCGTCGGGGTCACCTCCCGGGAGGTGCGCCTCAACAGCCTTACCCCCAGGGCGCGTTCGAGTGAGGCCAGGGTGCGGGACACCGCAGCCTGGGAGACACCGAGGGCGATGGCCGCGTCGGTGAAGCCGCCCTCGTCGACGATCGCGACGAGACAGCGCAACTGCCGCAGTTCCACGTCCATGACTCAAGCGTATAGATGGATCGGCGGATGCATTTTGCGTATGTGCGCGACCGGCCCACCATCGGGCTCATGCACGCATCCTCCGCGCCCTCACCGATGTCCGCGCAGCCCGTGCCCGCCGCCCCTGGGCCGCCGGCACCGGGGCCCGAGGACGGGCGTGCGACCGCGCTGCTCATCCTGCTGGGCAGCGCCCTGTCCAATCAGACCGGGGCGGCGATCGGTTCACTGGCCTTCCCCGTCCTCGGTCCCCTCGGGGTCGTGGCGGTGCGCCAGTACGTGGCCGCGATCGCCCTGTTCGCGGTCGCCAGGCCCCCGCTGCGCTCGTTCACCAGGCACCAGTGGTGGCCGGTCCTGTTGCTGGCCGTGGTGTTCGGGACGATGAACCTGTCCCTCTACACCGCCATCGACCGCATCGGGCTGGGGCTGGCGGTGACCCTGGAGTTCCTCGGCCCGCTCGCCGTCGCGCTGTCCGCCGCCCGCCGGCGGATCGACGCCTGCTGCGCGCTGGTCGCCGCGGCGGGCGTCGTCACCCTGATGCGCCCGCAGCCGTCGGCGGACTATCCCGGCATGGGCCTCGGTCTGCTCGCCGCGCTCTGCTGGGCCTCCTACATCCTGCTCAACCGCACGGTCGGCCGCCGCGTCCCCGGAGCGCAGGGCTCCGCCGCCGCGGCGGCCGTCTCCGCCCTGATGTTCCTGCCGGTCGGGGTCGTCCTCGCGCTGCGGAACCCGCCGACCCCCACCGCCGTGGGGTACGCCGTCGCGGCGGGCGTGCTCGCCTCCGCGGTGCCGTACCTGGCGGACATGGTCACCCTGCGCCGCGTCCCCGCCGCGGCCTTCGGCCTCTTCATGAGCGTCAACCCGGTACTGGCCGGACTGGCCGGCTGGGTCGTCCTGGGCCAGCACCTGGGCGCCGTGGAGTGGGCGGCCGTCGGCGCGGTCGTCGCCGCCAACGCGCTCAGCATCCTCACGGCCCGCCGCTGAACCGGGCGGGCCGCCCCCGCGGCGGCCCGCCCGCGGCGCCCGCCCGTGGCTACTCGACGTGGAACGTGGCGTCCGCCCTGGCCGTCGCCGTGTCGGCCGGCTGCGTGACGAGCAGGTACTCGTAGTGCCGGAGGTAGCTGCCCGCCACGTTGTACGACTCGAAGGAGACGCCCGCCGCGTCGGCCAGACCGGCCCGCCGGTGGAAGCTCGCGTCGCCCTTGAAGGCCGTACTCCCGTCGCTCCTGTCCACCCACACCTCGCCGTTGTCGCGGTGGCGCAGGTAGTAACCGGGGAAGTTCGCCGATTCGAGGGAGACGGTCCCGGTGCCGGCGAGACCCGTCACCACCCGGAACTGCGAGTCGGCGAGGTTGGTGACATTCGGCTCGATCTTCGCCCGGTACTCCCAGTGCCGGATGTACCGGTCGGGGAAGTTGTACGAGGAGAAGCGGACCGGGGTGACTCCGTCGGCCACCGGGATGCCGAAGTTGGGTGTGCCGTCGGCGTTCCAGTACAGCTTCTGGAAACGGGTGCGCCGGTTCGGGTCGTTGAGCGGATCACCGCTGATGTCCTTGTAGTTGCGGTCGTGGTAGACGAGGACGTCGGACGTGCCGTCCTCGGACGTGGTGAAGGTGTTGTGGCCCGGCCCGTACTGGCCGGTGGCCGCGTTGCTGGTGAAGACCGGGGTGGGCGTCTTGGCCCAGGAGGCCGCGTTCATCAGGTCGGCGGAGGCGGAGGCGGTCAGCAGACCGAGGCAGTAGTTGCTGTCGGTGGCGCTCGCCGAGAAGGTCATGAAGACCTTGCCGCCGCGCTGGATGACCGCCGGACCCTCGTTGACGGTGTGGCCGACCTTCTCCCAGGCGTTGGTGGGCCGGGAGATCATGACCGGACTGCCGCTGATGGTCCAGGGGTTGGCCATCCTGGCCAGGTAGATGTTGGTGCCGTCGCCGACCGCCGGGTCGTTCTGCGCCCAGCTCAGATAGCGGGTGCCGCCGACGGTGAAGGTCGTCGCGTCCAGCGAGAAGGTGTCGAGCGGGAGGGCGATACGGCCCTTCTCGGTCCAGGTGCCGGTCAGCGGGTTGGCCGCGGCGGTCTCCAGGACGTACGGCCGGATCTTCCAGATGTCGGTGGTGGCCCCGGCGGCGAAGTAGACGTACCACTTGCCGCCGATGTAATGGATCTCGGGGGCCCAGATGTGCGCGCCCATCTCACCGCCGGCGTGCCTGGTCCAGATAGTCGTCTCGGCGGCCGTGGACAGCCCTTGGAGGGTGGTGGCCCGCCGCATCACGATCCTGTCGTACGCGGGTACGGTCGCGGTGAAGTAGTAGTAGCCGTCGGTGTGTTTGTAGATGTGCGGGTCGGCGCGCTGTTCCGCGACGGGGTTGGTGTAGGTGACTGCGGGCGAGGGGGGTGCGGCGGCCTCCGCGGTGCCGGAGGCCAGTGCGGCCAGGATGACGACCAGGGCCGTCACCACCTCTGCGATCGTGCGTCTCACGGTGTCCCTCCCGAAATGGATTCGCCCCCGCCGCCCCTGCCCGTTCCCGACCACGCATGGGGGCTGCGCCCCCTCCCCCCCCTTTGCGCAGTTCCCCGCGCCCCCAGGGGGGCCTTCTCAGGGGCGCGGGGAACTGTGCAGCGGGGGCGAGGGGCGCAGCCCCATGCAGTGACGGGAAGGGTAGGGGCGGCGGGGGCGAGAAGGCCTACGTCCTGCGACGGGACGTCATCGTGCGTTGGATCAGGATGAACGCGCACAACAGCACACCCGTCGCGATCTTCGTCCACCACGAACTGAGCGTGCCCTCGAACTGGATCAGACTCTTGATCAGGCCCAGCACCAGCACCCCGAACAGCGTGCCCACCACATAGCCGGACCCGCCCGTCAACAACGTCCCGCCGATGACGACCGCGGCGATCGCGTCGAGCTCAAGGCCCGTCGCGTGCAGCGGATCCCCCGACTGGATGTACAGCGTGAACAGAAGCCCCGCCAGCGCGGAGCAGAACCCGCTCATCGTGTACACCGCGATCTTCGTACCGCCCTGCGGAAGCCCCATCAGCAGCGCCGACTGCTCGTTGCCGCCGATGGCGTACACCCGCCGGCCGAAGCGCGTGTAGTGCAGGACGTAGAAGGCCGCGGCCAGTACCACCAGCGAGACGATCGCCCCGACGGACAGGAACCCGCCCCCCACGGACACCTGCGCCTGGGCCATGCTGCTCACCGAGGAGTCGGTGATGGAGATCGACTCCTTGCTGATGACCAGGCACAGGCCACGGAAGAGGAACAGGCCCGCGAGGGTCACGATGAACGGCTGGATCTCGAAGTTCTGGATCACATAGCCCATGAGGTAGCCGCCGAAGGCACCGACGGCCAGCGCCATGGGGATGACGAGCACCAGCGGCAGGCCCTGCTTCTCCACCAGCCAGGCCGTGAACATGGTGGTGAAGCCGATGACCGAGCCGACGGACAGGTCGATGCCGCCGGAGAGGATGACGAAGGTGGCCCCGACGGCCGCGACCAGGAGGTAGCTGTTGTCGATGAACAGGTTCAGGAACACCTGCGTCTCGGCGAACCCGTAGTTCTGGTACCGGCTGAGGCCGATGGCGTACATGATGAGGAAGAGACCGGCCGTCACCAGGACGGGCAGGCGGCGGTCGGCGAGGACGCGTGCGGTCCTGCTCGGCGCACGGCTGTCCGGCGCCGCCGGCTTGTGGGTGGTCGTGGTCATCACGACACCTCCATGGTGCGTACGGTCTCGGGCGTCGTGGCGGCGTCCGCCGGGGCCGCGCCCCGCTCGGCGCTCCGCCTCCCGCCGAAGCGACCGCCGCCGAACACCTTGGCGCGGAACTTCGGGGACTGCATCAGGCAGACGATGATGACGACGGCGGCCTTGAAGACCAGGTTGGTCTGGGTGGGCACGCCGATGGTGTAGATCGTGGTGGTGAGCGTCTGGATGACGAGCGCGCCGACGACCGTGCCGCCGATGGAGAACCGGCCGCCCAGCAGCGACGTACCGCCGATGACCACGGCGAGGATCGCGTCCAGCTCGATCCACAGACCGGCGTTGTTGCCGTCCGCGGCCGAGGTGTTGGAGCTGATCATCAGTCCCGCGATACCGGCGCACAGCGCGCAGAACACGTACACCATGATCTTGATGCGGCGGGAGCGGATGCCGACCAGCCGGCTGGCCTCGGCGTTGCCGCCGACCGACTCGACGAGCAGGCCCAGCGCCGTGCGGCGGGTCAGTGCCACGGTGACGGCGACCACGGCGGCCACCACGAAGATGGAGAAGGGCAGCGTCAGCCAGTAGCCGCCGCCGATCAGCTTGTACGGCTCGCTGTTGACGGTGATGATCTGCCCGTCGGTGATGAGCTGGGCGACCCCGCGGCCGGCGACCATGATGATCAGCGTGGCGATGATCGGCTGGATGCCCATCCGGGCGACCAGGAAGCCGTTCCAGAGGCCGCAGAGGACCGCGGCGGCCAGGCCGATGGCCATCGCGAGCAGCACCCCGGACAGGGCGTCCTGGTCGGCCTGGTCACTGATGTACGAACAGGTCAGCGCGCCGGTGATGGCGACCACCGCGCCGACGGACAGGTCGATGCCGCCGGTCGCGATGACCAGGGTCATGCCGACGGCGACCAGGATGAGGGGCGAGCCGAACAGCACGATCGAGACGAGGCTGCCGTAGAGGTGGCCGTCCGTCATCTTGACCGAGAAGAAGTCCGGTGTGAAGGGCACGTTGACGAGCAGCAGGATGACCAGCACGGCGACCGGCCAGAACAGGTGATGACGGGTCAGTGCCCGCCATCGGGGCGTGGTGGTCACTGGTGCTCTCCGCTCGCGATGGTCTCCAGGATCCGGGTGGGGGTGATCTCGGGCCCGTTGGCCAGCTGGGCCACGAGCTTGCGGTCGCGCAGCACGCCGATGGTGTGGCTGAGCCGCAGGACCTCCTCCAGTTCGGCCGCGATGTACAGCACGGCCATGCCTTCCTCAGAGAGGGAGACCACCAGTTTCTGGATCTCCGCCTTCGCGCCGATGTCGATGCCGCGCGTCGGCTCGTCCAGGATCAGCAGCTTCGGCCGGGTGATCAGCCAGCGGGCCAGCAGCACCTTCTGCTGGTTGCCGCCGCTGAGCTGGCCCACCCTCGCCTCGGGGTTGGCGGGCCGGATGTCCAGGGCCTTGATGTATTTGGCGACGAGTTCGTCGCGCTGGGCGACCGGGATGGGCCGGGTCCAGCCACGGGTGGCCTGCAGTGCGAGGATGATGTTCTCGCGCACGGTCAGGTCGGGTACGAGGCCTTCGGTCTTGCGGTTCTCCGAGCAGAAGGCGACGCCCGCGGCGATCGCGTCGTTCGGGGCGCTCATCGAGACCTGCTTGCCGCCGATGGTCACCTTGCCGGTGTCCGGCTGGTCGGCGCCGAAGAGCAGCCGGGCCAGCTCGGTGCGGCCCGAGCCGAGCAGTCCGGCGAGTCCGATGACCTCGCCCTTCTTGATCTCCAGGTCGAAGGGCGCGATACCGCCGGCCCGGCCGACGCCGTCCGCCGTGAGCAGCGACTCCCCCACGTCGGCGTGGAGTTGGTGGTCGTGCAGCTCCTCCAGCTGGCCGAGCGCCTTGCCGATCATCAGTTGGACGAGGCCGACCTGGTCGAGGTCGCGGACCATGTGCTCGCCGACGAGGGCGCCGTTGCGCAGGACCGTCATCCGGTCGCAGACCTCGTAGATCTGGTCGAGGAAGTGCGAGACGAACAGGATCGCCACGCCCTCGCCCCTCAACCGCCGCATCAGGGCGAAGAGTTCGAGCACCTCGTCGCGGTCGAGGCTGGAGGTCGGCTCGTCGAGGATGAGCACCTTGGTGCCCGACCCCGAGCCGTCGCTGTCACCGGTCCCCACCGACCGTACGATCGCGACCAGTTGCTGCACTGCCAGGGGGTACGAGGACAGCGGGGCCTCGACGTCGATGTCGAGGCCGAGCCGGTCGACCAGTTCGGCGGCCTCGCGGCGCAGCCGCTTCCACTGGATGCGGCCGAAGCGGGTGGGTTCGCGGCCGATGAAGATGTTCTCCGCCACCGACAGGTTGGGGCAGAGGTTGACCTCCTGGTAGACCGTGCTGATCCCGGCCTGCTGGGCCTGCGAGGGGCTGTGGAAGCGTACGGACGTGCCGTTGAGGGTGACGGTGCCGCCGTCCAGGGAGTAGACCCCGGTCAGCACCTTGATGAGGGTGGACTTGCCGGCGCCGTTCTCGCCGAGCAGGGCGTGGATCTCGCCGGGGAAGAGCCGGAAGTCGACACCCGACAGAGCCCGTACCCCCGGAAACTCTTTGACTATGCCCGTCATCTCCAGGACGGGCAGCGGCTCTGCCATGGCAGCGCTCCTCATGGATATTCGTTCAGGCCCGCAGGGAGCCCCCTGGGACGGGGGCTCCCTGGCACCAGGTGCGGGCGGTCGGTGAGTACCTGTCGGTACGCGGGGTGCGGGTCAGTACGTGACGTACGGGTCAGTACGTGACGTACGGGTCAGTACGTGACGTACGGGTCAGTACGTGATGTACGGGTCAGTACTTGCGGGTCGGGAGGGCTTCCTTCGCCTGCTCCTGGAGGAAGTCGCCCTCCTTGGTCTTGATCCGGCGCTCCACCGTCTCGCCGTCGTCGACCTTCTTGACGAGGTCCATCAGCTGGGGGCCGAGCAGCGGGTTGCACTCGACGATGCCGTTGATCTTGCCCTCGGACATCGCGACGAAGCCGTCCTTCACGCCGTCGACCGAGACGATCAGGATGTCCTTGCCGGGCTTCTTGCCGGCCGCCTCGATGGACTGGATGGCGCCCAGGGCCATGTCGTCGTTGTGCGCGTAGAGCACGTTGATGTCCGGGTTGGACTGCAGGAAGGCCGCCATGACCTGCTTGCCGCCGGCCCTGGTGAAGTCGCCGGTCTGGCTGACGACGACCTTCCAGTCGTCCTTGTGCTCGGCGTCCATGATCTCTTTGAAGCCCTTGGCGCGCTCGATCGCGGGCGCGGCGCCGGTGGTGCCCTCCAGCTGCGCGATCTTCACCGGCCCCTTGTGGCCGGCCTTCTCCAGGACCTTCTCCAGCATCTTGGCCGCGCGGCGGCCCTCGTCGATGAAGTCGGAGCCGATGAAGGAGACATACAGGGAGTCGTCGGAGGTCTCGATGGAGCGGTCGGTGAGGATGACCGGGATCTTCGCGGTCTTGGCCTCCTTGAGCACCGCGTCCCAGCCCGTGACGACCACCGGCGAGAAGGCTATGACGTTCACCTTCTGGGCGATGTAGCTGCGGATCGCCGAGATCTGGTTCTCCTGCTTCTGCTGGGCGTCGGAGAACTTCAGGGTGTAACCGGCGTCCTTGGCCGCTTCCTTGACGGACTTGGTGTTGGCGGTGCGCCAGCCGCTCTCGGAGCCGACCTGGGCGAAGCCCAAGGTGATCTTCTTGCCACCGCCGCCACCGCTGGAGTCGGAGGAGCCGGAGGAGCTGTCGTCCTCCTTGGCACAGGCCGCCAGGCCGCCCGCGACCGCCACGCCGACCGCCGCGGTGAGGAAGTTCCTTCTGTTGAGCATGTCTTCTCCTTTGAAGAGCCGGCCCTCAAGGGCCTGCCGGTACTCGTGCTGCTCGCCGGGACACGTCCCACCATGTCCAGCCTGTCGATCATTGTTCGAAATATCGGCCATACAGGGGCGCGTCGGACAGGTGGGGCTTCGGGCGGGTGGAGCTCTGGACGGGTAGGGCTTCAGTCGGGTGGGGCGCCCTGGTCGGAGGTGTACGGAAAGGTGCTGGCGCGGACGACGAGCTGGGGTTCGATGGCGATCCGGAGCGCCCCGGACGGCTCCCTGCCCTCGATCAGGTCCAGGAGCAGGGCGATGCTCCGTTTTCCGACCGCCGCGAAGTCCTGCCGGACGGTGGTGAGCGGCGGCGCGAAGAACTCCGACTCCGGGATGTCGTCGAAGCCCGCCACCGCCACGTCCTGGGGCGTGCGCACCCCCGCTTCCCGCAGGGCCCGCAACACCCCCAGTGCCATCTGGTCGTTGGCGACGAAGACGGCGGTCAGCCCCCGGCCCAGCCAGCCGGCCAGTTCCTGGCCCGCCCGGTAGCCCGACAGCGGACTCCAGTCCCCGCGCAGGATCAACGGCGGTTCCACGTCCGCCAGTTCGAGGGTGGACCGCCAGCCCGCGGCCCGGTCGGCGGCCTCCTGCCAGTCCTCGGGCCCGGCGAGGTGCCAGACCGTACGGTGGCCGGCGGCCAGCAGGTGACGGGTGGCGAGCCGGGCGCCCAGGTGCTGGTCCACGTTCACACTGGGGATGCCCACGCCGGGCCCGCTGCCCACGGTCACCACCGGGAACGGATGGCGGAGTTCCGCGAGGGCCTCGACCGCCGACCGCTGCGGGGCGATGGCGACGACTCCCTCCACCCCGCCCTCGCTGAGATGGTCCAGCGCCTCGGCCAGCTTCTCGACGGTCAGCTTGCGCAGACTGACCGTGGAGACGAGGTAGCCCTCGGCGCGTGCCGCCTCCTCCAGCGCGAAAAGGGTGCTGGCCGGACCGTAGAGCGTGGTGTCCGAGGCGACCACACCCAAGGTCCGGGTGCGGCGGGTGACCAGGGCCCGTGCGGAGGAGTTGCGGCGGTAGCCCATCTCCTCGATCGCGTGCAGCACCTTGGCCCGGGTCTCGTCGCGCACATGGGGGTGGTCCCCCAGCACACGGGAAACGGTCTGATGGGACACGCCCGCCAGCCGCGCGACATCGGCCATGGTGGGCGGCCGAAGCTGGGATTGTGCCATGCCGCACCTCCTTGGCGGTCGTATACCGAGAATTTCCTGTGCCGGACCTGTACCGGACCTGTGCCGGCCCCGGATGTCGGCTCCGGATGTCGGCCGGTGATTGCGGAGGTCATTGTGAGCGCTAACAATTCATGCCGGTCAAGGGGGCGGACAGCAGGAGGCACGTCACGTTTGAGTAACGCGCCGGAAGCGCACGGTTGCGGAGCGGCGTCGCCCGGGCAGATGCGGCGAAGGCATTGACGGGCCACGGTCGCGGCCCTAGATTGCGGCACCGACCCACGAATCGAAACTTCGAACTACGAACGAGATACCGGACGTTGGCGTACGAGTGGGACGTACGTGTTGGGCGTACGTGGCGTACGTGGCGTACGTGGCGTACGTGGCGTACGTGGCGTACGTGGCGTACGTGAGGGGCCGCTCACCCTCCGGATAGGCTCGGAAGGTGAGTCGCAGCAGCGGGCAGCCGGACGACACCCTCGCCGCGGAAGCGCGGGGTCAGCTGTCGCCCCGCGCGGCCCGGACGCTGTGGTGGACGTCGGCCGGCCTGGTGCTCACGGTCCTCGGCACCTCGGTCTCCGTGGCCGGCGCCGACCACGTCGGCCGGCTCCCGGTGGCCGCAGCCCTGGTGGTCGTCCAGGCCGCCGCGCTGCGATGGCAGGCGCGCGCCCCGGTGACCGTACTGGCCGTGAACGCGTCGGCGGGACTCGCGGTGTGGGTGCTCCTGCCCGCGGTGACGTTGACGGGCGCGCTGCTCGCGGCGCAGATCACGTTGTGCGTGCTGTCGGCCACCAGGCCGCGGCGGGTGTCGGTCCTGGCGCTCGCGGCGATGTGCCTGCCGGCGCCGCTGGCCTTCGGGGCGGGCGGCGCTACCGGCCTGGCGGTCTGGCTGCTGACCGTGGTCCTGGCGTGGACCGCGGGACAGTGGCGCAGAGCGCAGCGGGAGCGGACGAGGGCGGAGATGCGCCGGGCCGTGGTGGAGGAACGGGCGCGGATCGCGCGCGAGGTGCACGACGTCGTGGCCCACACCCTGTCGGTGATGGTCATCCAGGCGGGCGCGGCGGACGACGTGTTCGCCGAACGGCCCGAGCAGGCCCGCCAGGCGCTGCGGGTCATCGAGACCGGCGCCCGGTCGGCCCTGGGCGAACTGCGCCTGCTGCTGCGGGCTTTCCGGCCGGACGAGGACGGTTACGCGGACGAGGACGGCTACGCGGACGGCGAGTACGCGGATGACGGTCGAGCGAGTGACGGTCATGCGGATGACGGCTCCGCGGACGGGACTGCGACTGCGACTGCAACCGAGACTGGGAATGGGACTGGGACTGGGACTGGGACTGGGACTGGGAAGCAATGTGGTCCGGGGCCCTGGCTCGCCCGTCTGGAAGAGCTGGTGCAGACCGTGCGGGCCACCGGGATGACGGTGGGTCTGCACCGCGAGGGGGCCACCGCCGGACTGCCCGCGACGGTCGACCAGGCGGCGTACCGGATCGTCCAGGAGTCCCTCACCAACACACTGCGGCACGCGGTGGGCGCGGACGAGGTGAGCGTGCGGGTGACGGCGGAGAGGGACTGTGTGCGGGTGACGGTGATCGACAACGGACGGGCGGCGCCGGGCCTCGCACCCGGGTACGCGGCTGGGGCGGGGCGCGGTCTGGTGGGCATGAAGGAGCGCGTACGGCTCGTGGGCGGCAGCCTGCGGACCGGTCCGCGGCCCGGGGGCGGGTACGAGGTGTCGGCGCGGCTGCCCGTGGACCGTGCGTCATGACGCTGCGCGTGGTGGTGGCCGACGACCAGGCCCTGGTACGTACCGGATTCCGCATGATCATCGACGCGCGGGACGACCTGGAGGTGGCCGGTGAGGCGGCCGACGGCCGGGAGGCGGTACGGCTGACGCGGGAGCTGGCACCCGACGTGGTGCTGATGGACGTACGTATGCCCGTGGTGGACGGAATCGAGGCGACGCGGCAGATCGTGCGGTCCGGCAGTCCGGCCCGCGTCCTCGTGCTGACCACCTGGGACGTCGACGCGCACGTCGTCGACGCCCTGCGGGCGGGAGCGAGCGGCTTCCTGCTGAAGGACATCCGCCCCGGCGAACTCGTCGACGCCATCCGCGTCACCGCGCGCGGGGACGCGCTGCTGGCACCGACCGTGCTGGGCCGGATCCTGGACCGGTTCCTGCGCACCACGCCCGACCCGGCGCCACCGCCTTCCCTGCGTGAGCTCTCCGGCCGCGAGCGGGAGGTTCTCACCCTGATCGGCCAGGCCCTGTCGAACGCGGAGATCGCGGGGCATCTGCGCCTGTCGGAGGCCACCGTCAAGAACCATGTCAGCGCGGTGCTGCGCAAGCTGGGGGTGCGCGACCGCGTGCAGGCCGTGGTCGCGGCCTACGACCACGGCCTAGTACAGCCGCGCCGCCCCTGACCGCCCGTTCTCCTCCTCAGGGATGAGGCCGGGCCGCCATCCCCCCGTGGTCCCAGTGCCCGCCCCTTCCCGCGGCCGATCCGTGAACGGGGCGCCCGGCCCTACCGTCGAGGGGTGATCGAAGATCTGGCCTGCGCCATGTACCTGCTCGCCCACGACGACGTGGCCGAGCGCCCCTACCACCGTGCCCGGACGGAACTGCTGGTCCGCACCGCCGCCCTGATCGACCTCGCCCTGCGGGGCCGGCTGGTGGAGGAGGCCGGGGTGGTCGTCCTGTCCGGAGCCGGCGCGGAACCGACCGGCGCTCCCGTCCTCGACGGTGTGCTGCGCGATGTCGGCACCGGGCACGGCTGGAAGCGTCTCGCGCGCCGCCACCGCAAGCGGACCCTGACGGAGGTGGAGGACCGGCTCCTGGAGACGGGGCTGCTCGCCGTGCGGACTTCCCGCACCCTTCTCGGCAAACGGCGGCTGACCGTGACGCGGCCCGCCGTGACCGAGGAGGTCCGCACCCGTGTGTCCGAGGCGTTGCGCGGGGACACGCCGGTGCGGGAGATCCCCGCCGCGGACGCCGCGCTGCTGGCGCTGGCCTCGGCGGGCGACGTCCGCCCGGTTCTCTCGCGGCAGGACCGCAGGACCCACCGCGACCGTATCGACGCCTGCACGCGGTCTCTCGCCGCCCTGGCTCCCGGTCTGGCGGGAACCGTGCAGGATCTGCCGATGACCATGATCGCCGCACAGGGCGGCATGGGCGGCAGCTGACCCACCGCGCCCACGTCGTCGGACACGGAGCGACGTGGCGCCCACCACGCCACTCCCAGGGGGACAGCCGTGAACGAAACCACCGCCAGGCGGCTGACGGGCCTCACCGGCATCGTCACCGCCGCCGCCTTCATAGTCGAAGTCCCCCTGTACTTCCTCTACTCCGGGCCACCGCCGGACGCGAACGTCCTGGCCAGGCTATTGATCGGAGTTCTCGCACTGGCGTCGTTGATCGTGTTCACGACGCTCTTCCGCGAGCTGGTCAAGGCGGCGGCACCCGCTCACGAGTGGCTCGGCACGGTGGCCTTCGCCGCCGGACTGGTCTACGCGACGGTCACCCTGGTCTCCAGCGGGCTGGAGGCGGGCGCGGTCATCGCCGCCGACCGTCCGGTCGACCCGACCATCGCGGTCAGCGGCACGTACGTCCTCTACGGCACGATCGGCCGCGTCCTGCTCGCGCTCTTCCTCACCGCCGTGGGCCGCGTTCTCACGCTCGCGAGGCTGCTGCCGCGCTGGACCGGCCGCTCGGCCTACTTCCTGGCGGGCCTGAACCTGGTCTTCGTGCCGTCCCTCTTCTTCGGCAACACCCCCTCGCACTTCTACGCGGCGAACGGCTGGGGCACGACCGCCCTGATGGGCGCGCTCTTCAGCTACTGGCTGCTCGCCCTCGGCGTCTCGGCCCACCGCAGCGCCTCCCGACGCGTACCGGCCGCCGCGCCGGGCCCGTATCAGGACAAAAACCGGAAGGCCGCTTCAGATCTGCTCTGAAGCGGCCTTCCGGCTCCGGCCTGCGACTTCGTAAAGTCGGGACGACAGGATTTGAACCTGCGACCCCTTGACCCCCAGTCAAGTGCGCTACCAAGCTGCGCCACGTCCCGATGCGTCTCGCCGCGGCGGACCGCGCGAAGACGCAGGTGAACCTTACCGCACACCGATCGGCGGACGTCCGAGGTCCCGGTCAGGACAGGTCGGGTCGAGGACAGGTCGGGTCGAGGACGGTCAGGTCGAGGACGGTCAGGTCGAGGACGGTCAGGTCGAGGACGGTCAGGTCCGGGCTCGTCGGGTCAGTCGGCGAACAGGCCCCGTGCCTCGGCCCGGGCGTCGAACTCCTCCAGGTGGGCCTGGGCGTCGGGGAGGGCGTCGCACATCGCGTCCAGGAGGACCTGGCCCAGCAGCATGGGGGCGCTCACCGTGTCGAAGACCAGACCCGTGCCCACCGCGGCCGGCAGCAGCAGGTCGCTGTGGGCGGCCACCGGGGCGAACGTGCCGTCGGCGATCGTCACCACGCTCAGCCCGGCGTCCCGGGCGTGGTCGAGCGCGGCCAGGAGCTCCGCCGGGTGACGCGGCAGCGCGAAGCACAGCAGCGCGCTCGCGCCCGCGTGCCGGGCCGCGCCGATCCGGTCGGCGAGCAGCGACCCGCCCTCGTCGAGCAGGCGCACGTCGGGGTGCACCTTCGCGGCGAAGTAGGCGAAGCCGCGCGCCTGGGCCGCCGAGGCGCGCAGCCCGAGCACGGGCAGCGGCCGGGAGGCGGCGAGCAGCCGACCGGCGGCCAGGACCGGCCCCGGGTCGGCCAGCAGGGCCGCGAGCTGGAGCAGGTTGTCGGCCTCGGCCCGGATCGCCCGCTGGTAGGGGTTGGCCGGCCGTGCGTCCACGGCCGGCCCGGCGGGTACGACGTCGCGCAGATGTCTGCGCAGCGCCGGATAGCCGTCGAAGCCGAGGGCGACCGCGAACCGGGTCACCGACGGCTGGCTCACCCCGGCCAGCCGGGCCAGCTCCACGCTCGACAGGAACGGCGCGGCGGCCGTCCGGCGGACCAGGCAGTGGGCGATCCGCCGTTGGGTGGGCGTCAGCCGGCGTCCCTCGAAGAGCTGGTGCAGCCGCGTGGGCGCGAGGGCCCCGAGGGACGCGTCGTCACCGGTGCCCGCGCCCGCCGCCTCCGTGTCGCTCACTCCTGTCCCCGTGCGGTTCAGCCCGCGAGACCGGCCGACGTCAGCCACTCCTTCGCGACGTCGGAGGAGTCCTCCTTGTCGTTGCTGACCTTCTTCATCATGTCCAGCAGGTCCTCGGTGGTGAGCTTGGCCGAGATGGCGTTCAGCGCCGACCTGGCCTTGTCGTTCACCGCGGACTTGTAGACGAGGGGCGTGATGTTCTGCGAGGAGAAGAGGTTCTTCGGGTCCTCCAGGACGACCAGCTTGTCCTCGACGATGGCGGGGTCGGTCGTGTACAGGTTGGCGGCCTGCACCTTGTCGTCCTTGAGCAGCTTCACCAGGGTGCTCTGGGCGCCCGCGTCCAGCGGCTGGAACTTGCCGAACTCGACGCCGTAGACGTCCTTCAGGCCGACCCCGCCCTGCGTACGGGTCTTGAACTCCGAGCCGGCGCCGATGGTCAGGTCCTTCGCGACCGGCTTCAGGTCGGCGAGCGACTTGAGCTTGTACTTGTCGGCGGTCTTGGCGGTGACCGTGACCGAGTCCTTGTCCTCGGCCGCCGCGGAGTCGAGTATCTCGACCGACTTCGGGAGCTTCTCCTTCAGCTCGGCGTTGATCTCCTGCGTGTCGGTGGCGGTGCTCTTCTTGTCGACCGCGGTGGACAGCAGCGCGCCGTTGTACTCGGGGAAGACGGTGATGCCTCCCTTGACGACCTGGTCGTAGTAGACCTCGCGGGCGCCGATGTCGAACTTGCGGGTCACCTTGAGGCCCTTGTCCTCCAGGGCCTGGGCGTAGATCTCGGCGAGCAGCTGGTTCTCGGGGAAGTTGGCCGAGCCGACGACGATCGCCTTGCCGCTTCCCTTGTCGCCGCTGTCGCCCGTCAGCGGATTGTCGTCGCTGTCGTCCCCGCCTCCGCAGGCGGTGAGCGTCAGGGAGAGCGCGGCGACAAGACCGAAGGCGGCGGTACGGTACGTGGCTTTCATGGGTGTTCCCTTTCTCAGGTACGGCTCAGGTCTCGGGTGGTGCTCGGGTGCGGCCTGCCCGCGGTTCGGGTGCGCGCAGGGCCGGTGATTCCGGTGGGTCCGGTGGGTCCGGTGGGTCCGGTGGTTCACGACTTGGCCGCCGCGGGCCGCAGCCCGGGCGAGACGACGGCGCGCCGCAGCGCGGTGAAGAGGGCCTGGACGACGAGCGCCAGGGCCACGACGACGGCGGAGCCGCCGATGACCAGTTGGTAGTCGTTGCGGGAGAGCCCGTCGACGATGTAGCGGCCGAGGCCGCCGAGCCCGGGGTACGCGGCCACGGTCGCCGTGGCCACCACCTGGATGGCGGCGACGCGCAGGCCGAGCAGGATCAGCGGCAGCGCCATCGGCACCTCGACCTTCAGCAGGACCTCCCAGCCGGTCATGCCCATCCCCTTCGCGGCGTCCCGGGCGTCGGGGTCGACACCGCGGACCCCCTCGAAGGTGTTGATGAGGATCGGCGGGACGGCCAGCGCCACCAGGGCGACCAGCACGGGGGCGGTACTGAGTCCGGCGAGGGTCACCACGAGGACGACCAGGCCGAAGGTGGGGATCGCGCGCGCGAGGTTGGCGACGGTGGCGACGGCGAACGCGCCGCGGCCGGTGTGGCCGACCAGCAGGCCGAACGCCAGCCCGATCAGCGTGGCGAAGAGCAGGGACAGACCGCTGTAGGTCAGGTGCTCCGCGAGCCGGTGCGGGATGCCGTCGTCGCCGTGCCACTGCGCGGACGACGTGAGCCATTCGCCGACGAGCCGGATCTGGTTCAGGAGATCGTTCACGCCTTCGCCCCCTTGCCGCGGGCCCACGGGGTGAGCAGCCGCTGCGTCAGGACGAGCAGGGCGTCGGTGACGAGGGCCAGCAGCATGATCAGTACGGTCGCGGTGATGATCGGGGTCGGGAAGTCGAGCTGGAGGCCCCGGGTGATGTAGTAGCCGAGGCCGCCCTGGCCAATCAGCTGTCCCACGGCGACGAGGCTGATGGAGGAGACCGCGGCGACCCGTACACCGGCGACGACGACGGGCACGGCGATCGGCAGTTCCACCTGCACGACGCGGCGGACGCTGCTGAAGCCCATCGCGGTGGCCGCCTGCCGTACCGGATCGGGGACCGAGGCCAGGCCGTCCACGACGTTGGGGATGAGCACCGACAGGGTGTACAGGGTCAGCGGGATCATGACCGTGCGTTCGGTGAGCCCCGTGTAGCGGACGAAGATCATGAACAGGGCCAGCGACGGGATGGAGTACAGCACGTTGGCCGCGGTCAGGGTGGGCGGGTAGACCCACCGGTAGCGGTGGCAGAGCATGCCGAGCGGCACGGAGATGATCAGTCCGAACAGCACCGGCAGGAGGCCCAGCCGCAGATGGACCCCGGTGTAGTGGGCCAGCTCACCGACGTGGTCGCCGATCCACGCCCACCGCACGAGCGGCTCGCCGTCACTCATCGCTCGTCACCGCCCGCGCTGTCCTTCGCCACCGGCCCGTCCTCGCGGCCGGCCTCGGAGCCGGCCTCGGGAGCGCCCAGGGGTCCGTCCGCGTCGGCGTCGCTCTTGGTGAGCTTCGGCGCGGCGGCGGCGGTCGAGTCGGCTCGGCCGACCGATGCGACCGATGCGGCCGGCGTGACCGGTGCAGCCGGCGTGACCGCTTCGGTCGCCGCCGCGCCGTCGGCCGGGGCCGGGGTGCGTGCCCCGGCCGACACGTCGGCGCGGGCCGACGCCCCCGCTATCGCGGCGGACAACTCGTACGCGTCCGCGACCCCCGCGACCGCGCCCCGCGCGTCCACTCCGACCGCGAGGCGGGAGGGGGACAACAGGGCCGCGTCGAGGGCGGCCCGCGCCGAGTCGCCGTCCAGGGCGAACGTGTGGCCGAGCGGGGCGAGCGTCGCGTCCGCCAGCGTGCCGCCGGGGGGCAGGTCGGCGACCGCGGCCCAGCCCAGCGGACGCCGGGCGGCGTCGACGACGAGCGCCCACGGCTCGCCCAGGGACCGCGCGTCGGCGACGGGAGCGGTCACCGCCAGCACCGGTCCCGCACGCAGCGGCAGACCGGACGCCTGGACGAAGGAGAGCCGGCGAATGCCCCGGTCCTGCCCGACGAAGTCCGCCACGAAGTCGTCGGCGGGATGCGCGAGCAACCGCTCCGGGGTGTCGAACTGCGCGAGCCTGCCGCCCGTGCGGAACACCGCGATGTGGTCGCCCAGCTTGATGGCCTCGTCGATGTCATGGGTGACGAAGACGATCGTCTTGTGCAGTTCCTTCTGCAGCCGCAGGAACTCCGCCTGCAGCTCGCCGCGCACGATGGGGTCGACCGCGCTGAACGGCTCGTCCATCAGCAGGACGGGCGGATCCGCGCCCAGCGCCCTGGCCACCCCGACGCGCTGCTGCTGCCCGCCGGAGAGCTGGTACGGATAGCGCTTGGCCATCGTGGCCGGCAGCCCCACCAGTTCCAGCAGCTCGGCGGCGCGCGAGCGGGCCTTCTTCTTGCCCCAGCCGAGCAGCAGCGGCACGGTCGCGACGTTGTCCAGGATGGTCCGGTGCGGAAAGAGCCCGGCGTGCTGGATCACGTAACCGATGCCCCTGCGCAGCTCGGGCGCGGCCACCTCCCGGATGTCCTGGCCGCGCAGGCTGACCGTGCCCGCCGACGGCTCCACCATGCGGTTGACCATGCGGAGCGTCGTGGTCTTGCCGCAGCCCGAGGGGCCGACCAGGACCGTGAGGCCGCCCTCGGCCAGCTCCAGGGACAGTGCGTCCACTGCTGTGGTGCCGTTGGGATAGTTTTTGCTCACCGCGTCGAATCTGATCAAAGCTGCCCCTTACCCGACTGCATATCGTCATGCAGAGTTGTTCGTGACTGAATTACAGTCAATCCCCTTTTGTAAACGGGGCGTTACGTTCGTCCGAAGAAAGCGAGAGGACGCCCGAAATGACCGCTGTTGACCCTGTTCTGTTCACGTTCCTGAACGGTTCCGACATCGAGCGGCTGGAACTCGACGACACCGAGGTGCTTGACGCCGTCGAACAGGGACTCCTCGCCCAGGGTCGCGGCGAGACGGTCATCGAACCACGGGTGCACCTCACCCCCGACCCCGCCTTCAACGGCCACTTCAATGTGCTGCGCGGCTATGTGGCCCCGCTCGGCATGGCCGGAGTCAAGATCGTGGGCGACTACGTCGACAATTACAAATCCGGTCTGCCCTCCGAGATGGCCCTGCTGAACCTCTTCGACCCGCGTACGGGCATGCCGCTGGCCGTGCTGGACGCGACCGCGATCACCGAGATGCGGACCGGCGCCCTCACCGCGCTCGGCGCCCGGCACCTGGCGAAGAGCGACTCCAAGGTGCTCGGTCACATCGGCGCCCGCGCCACCTCGTACTGGAACGTCCGGCTGCTCGACCGCGTCTTCGACCTGGACGAGATCCGCGTCCACTCGCGCCGCCCGGAGAGCCGCGCGGCCTTCGCGAAGCGGCTGGCGGACGACCTCGGCAAGCCCGTGATCGTCACCGACGACTGGAAGTCGTGCGTCGAAGGCGCGGACATCGTCGTGGAGGCCTCCCGGCTGGAGCGGCCCGAACCCCTGCTGAGGACGGAGTGGATCGCGCCGGGCGCGCTCGTCGTCCCGTACGGAACGATGAGCGCGGTCGAGCTCTCGCTCACCGACATCATGGACAAGGTCGTCGTCGACGACTGGGGCCAGTGCCGGTCCGGCCCCTTCGGTGCTCTGCGCGCGCACGTCGAGTCGGGCCGGCTCAGCGAGGCGACCCTGCACGGGGAACTGTGCGAGATCGTGACCGGCGACAAGCCCGGCCGGGAGCGGTCCGACGAGACGATCCTGTTCTGGCACCGCGGTCTGTCCCTGTCCGACATCGCCCTGGGCGCGGCCGTGCTCGCGAAGGCCGGGGAGCGCGGGCTCGGGCAGAAGCTGCGGTTCTCATGACGGGCCCCTACCCCGCGGAATCCGAAGCAGTGATCGAACCGGTGACCGAATCTATGCCCGCAGCGACGACCGAAGCGGCGCTCCGGGCCGCGACCGGGACGATGCCCGAAGCGGTCACCGTCGACGGGCGCTCCCTGTCCTGCGCGGACGTGGCAGCCGTGGCCCTGCGCGGCGCCCGGGTCGTCCTCGCGGACGAGGTGCTCCCCCGGCTGGCACGCGAGCGCGCGGTGGTCGACGACGTGGTGGACCGCCAGGTGCCGACGTACGGACTGACGACGGGACTCGGCAGCCGCTCGTCGTACGCCCTGCCGCGCGACGAACTCGCGCGGTTCAGCGTGCGTACGGTACGCGGCCGGGCCAACGCGGTCGGGGACCCGCTGCCGGTCCCCGTCGTACGCGCCGCCCTGATCGCCCGCGTGAACGGCCTGGC
The DNA here is from genome assembly GCF_026341275.1 of Streptomyces ortus. NCBI lineage: Bacteria > Bacillati > Actinomycetota > Actinomycetes > Kitasatosporales > Streptomycetaceae > Streptomyces > Streptomyces ortus. Next base: position 7,301,932 of record NZ_JAIFZO010000002.1, on the reverse strand, counting down.
GGCCGGCGGCAGCGGGATCAGCCCGCGGATCCTGCCCCTGCTCGTCGGCATGCTCAACTCCCGCGTCCACCCGCTGGTCCCCGAGGTGGGGTCGATCGGTGCCTCGGACCTGTGCCAGATGGCCCATGTCGGCCTCGTCGTCCTCGGGGAGGGCCGCGCCGAACTCTCCGGGGAGGTGCTGGACGGCGCGACGGCCCTGCGCCGGGCCGGGCTGGCCCCCGCGGAGCTCGGCCCCAAGGACGGCCACGTGCTGTGCAGCGCGAGCCCGCTGGCCGCCGGCCACGGCGCTCTCGTCCTGCGGGAGACGGCCACCGTCCTGGCCCTGGCCCAGGCGGTCACGGCGCTCACCTTCGAGGGCTTCCGGGCGAACACCAGCCCGCTCGACGCCCGGGTGCTGGGCCTGCGTCCCGCCCCCGGCCAGGCCCGGGCGGCGGAGCACCTGCTCGCGCTCCTTTCCGGCGGCGCCCTCACGGACCCCCGGCAGGCCCGCCGGGTCCAGGACCCGATCAGCCTGCGCTGCGCGGCCCAGGTGCACGGAGCGCTGTACGTCTCGCTCGACTTCGCCGGCGCGGCACTGGATCCCGAGCTCAACGGCTGCGGCGACAACCCGGTGGTCCTGGCCGCCACCGACGGCGTACCCGGCGAGATCCTCTCCTCCGGCAACTTCCACACCCCGGCCCTCGCCCTGGCCTTCGACACCGTGGCGCTGGCGCTGGCGCAGACCGCGGCGGTCTCCGCCGAGCGCATGCGGCGGCTGCTCAACCCCGCGCTCAGCGGGCTGCCCGCCAACCTCTCGCCGTACGGCCCGGAGCGCTCGGGCTTCGCGCCGCTGGCGAAGACGGCACAGGCACTGGTCGCCGAGATCCGGCTCCTGTCGGCGCCTGTGAGCACCGACCCCCGGCACGGCGCGGACGGTGTCGAGGACGACTCGACCAACGCCTCACTCGGGGCGCGGCGGCTGTCGACCATGCTCGTCCGGCTGCGGCAGCTGCTCGCCGTGGAGGCCGTGGCCGCCGCACAGGCGGTGGACCTGGCCGCGCCCCCCACCCTCGGCCGGGGCCCCGCCCTCCTGCACCGGGCGATCCGCGCACTGGTGCCGCCCCTGGACGACGACCGGCCCTGCGGCACGGACGTGGACCGGGTGCACGCCGGCGTCCTCGGGTCCGACGAGGTACGGAACGCCCTGCGTGCCCTGACGGAAGAAGCCTCGTGACCCACGTCGACGTACATCAGCATCTGTGGACCGGCTCGTTCGTCGCGGCTCTGCGGGCGCGTACCGAGCCGCCGTTCCTGGACGGCTGGACGCTGCACACCGCCGGTGAGCCGCCCTACGAGGTCTCCCCGGCCGACCACGACGTGGCGGGGCGGTCCGAGCGGGCGGTCGCCGACGGCCTCGGTCTGGCGCTGATCTCGCTGTCCTCCCCGCTGGGTGTGGAGTGGCTGCCCGCCGGCGAGGCCCGGCCCCTGCTCGACGCGTACCACCAGGACGCGGCGGAGCTGCCCCGCCCGTTCGGCGCGTGGGCCGCCGCCGGGGTGCGGGACATCGACGCGAAGGCGACCGCGGACTGTCTGGACCTGGGTTTCGCGGGCCTCCAGCTCCCGGCGAACGCCCTGGCCGACGCGGCGGGTCACGCGCGCTGCGCCCCGCTGCTCGACCTGCTGGCGGACCGGGACCTGCCCCTGTTCATCCACCCGGGCCCGGCCACCGGCCTCGGTCCGCGGCCCGGATGGTGGCCCGCGATGGTGCCGTACGTGCAGCAGATGCACGCGGCGTGGTTCGCGTTCCGGGCGTTCGGCCGGCCGCGTCATCCGCGCCTGCGGGTGTGCTTCGCGCTGCTGGCCGGTCTGGCGCCCCTGCACGGCGAGCGCTTCACGGCCCGCGCCGGGGCCGAGGCACATGGGGAGGCCGACCCGGACGTGTTCGTGGAGACCTCCTCGTACGGCCCGCGCGCGGTCGAATCGGCCGCCCGCGCCCTGGGCACCGCCGCGATCGTCCAGGGCTCGGACCACCCGTACGCCGACCTCCCGCGCACCCCGGGCTTCGGCCTGGGCGAAGCGGCGGCCCACGCCTTCCGCACCGCGAACCCCCGCCGCCTGCTCACGGGCGGGGCCTGAGGCTTCCGCCCAGGCCCCCTTCAGCCTCAGCGCTACCGCGGTGGCGTGGGCGTGTCGTGTGTGCGGTACATCGCCTGGACGTCCAGCTCCAGTTGCACCGTCGGGCCGACCACCGCGATACCCCGCGCGAGCATCGACCGCCAGTTGAGCGTGTAGTCCTCGCGATGCAGCTCCGCCTTCGCGAGCGCCGCGCACCGCAGTTCCTCGCCGTAGCCGCCGTTCACGGTGCCGAGGTACGTCGTGTCCAGCCCCACCGACCGGCTCACGCCGTGCATGGTCAGCGAACCGTGCACGGTCCACTTGCTGCCGCCGCGGTACGCGAACCGCGTGCTGTGGAAGTCGATGTGCGGGAACCGTTCCACGTCCAGGAAGTCCCCGGACCGCAGGTGGTCGTCGCGCGTGCGGTTGCCGGTGGTGATGCTCGACGCGTCGATACGGACGTGCAGCCGGGAGTCGGCCATGTCCTCGGCGATCTGGATGCCGCCGTCGAACCGCTCGAAGCGGCCGTGCACATGGGCCATGCCGACATGCTTGGCGATGAACCGGATCGCCGTGTGGGGCGGGTCGAAGAGCCAGGTGCCCGGCGCCGGCAGCTCCAGCCGCCTGGCGGGCTGCAGTTGGATCTGTTCGCCGGCAGCGGTGGGCCCGGCCACCACGTCGACCGTCTCACGGTGCGGGTGCAGCCCCTCGGCGGCGACCATCAGGCTGTACTGGCCGGGCGGCAGCGCGGCGAGGAAGTAGCCGTACGGGTCGGTGGTGCCCCGGGCCACGACCCGGTGGCTGTCCAGCGCGGTGACCGTCACGTCGGCCGCCCCCATCGGCTGGCCCAGGGGGTCGACGACCTCGCGGCCGAGAGCGCCCGCGCCGGGCGGGAGGGGAAGCGAGATGCCCGTCGCGCCGGTACCGGAGGCCCGCTCCCGCCGTCGGCGCCGGAGCAGTGCGAGGGCCATGGTGATCACCTTTCATCGACTTTCATCGGCTGCGTCGGAGCCCCGGTGGATGAGCCCCGGTGGAACAGCACGCAGCTCATCACCATCCTGGACCCGGACGCGCGAAGGCGGGTGTCTCACTTTGAGACACCCGCCCTGCCGGGGCGACGGCACCACCGCCCTGGTCAGCGCGTCCGGGCCGGGGCCCGGACCGTCACACGGTGACTCCGTCGATCTCGAAGGTCTGCACCGATCCGGCGGCGAACGGCACGCTCAGACTCCTGCCGTTCAGATAGGTGTCCGAGCGGGCGGTGTAGAGGTCGCCGCCGCCGGAGGTGAGCGTGTTCCAGCGCCGTACGAGTCCGCCGGCGCCGCCGGTGACGGCGGAGAAGCGGGACAGGTCGAAGGTGAGCGTCTGCGCGGCACCGGAGTTGACGGCCACGACGACCAGGCGTTTCTGTGCCGCGTCATGGGCGGCGACCGCGTAGCCGACCCCGGTGTCGATGATGGTCGTCCCCGGCCGGATGTGCCGGCTGAACTGGGCCATCACGTAGTACTTGGTCTGCACGGTCGTCGGCTGCAGCGTGCTCTGGTCGTACGCGATCATCGCCCAGCCGGTGGAGGGGTCCATCACCTGCCAGTACACCCAGGCGGTCGGGTGCAGCCAGCGGAAGTCCAGGCAGAGGTTGCTCGCCAGGGTGAGGCCGGTGCCGTCGCCGTCGCCGGTCTCGGAGTTCCAGAGTTTCTTGCCGGCCGTCGTGACGACATCGGTGTAAAGAAGGTCGCGCCGGCCGCCCGACCCCTGGTAGCCGTGCACGTTGACCTGGCCGACCAGCGCCTTCGTCGACGCCCCGAAGGAGTTCCAGGTCGTACGGGCCAGGTCGTAGCTCGTCTCGTCGGACGCGGAGAGCCTGACGCCGGACAGCCCGCGGATGTCCAGCTCGCTGCGCAGGTACGGCAGGACCGCCGCCTGGACGGTGGCGTCCATGTGGCAGCCCTCCTGCGTGCCGGTGGCGGTCCACCAGCTGGACGAGGGCTCGTTGAACGGGTCGACCGATCCGAAGTTCACGCCCCAGTTGTTCTTCGCGTACAGGGCGACGGCGGCCAGGTGGGAGGCGTGCTGGCGGTAGTTCCAGGACTGGAGGTTGTTGCCACCCCCGGACGCGCCGGAGGGGTTGTGGTTGAGGCACATCCACCACATCGGCGAATTGGCGAAGAGTTCGGAGACCGCGCCCCGCTGGGTCGCCTTGACCAGGGCGGCGCGCTGGTTGGCGTCGGCCGTCCAGTCCCAGGCGGAGGACGTGGGGTCCTCGTTGTTCCAGTCCTGCCAGAAGCCCTCGATCTGCTTGAACGCCGGGATGTTGGGCGAGGCGGCCATACTCTGGCCGCCCACGCTGTTCGGGCTGCACGCGCCCAGGTTGTAGCGGGCGATGTTCAGCCCGAGGCCGGGCAGGGTCCTGCCGCCGTACGCCACGGACTTGGTGGTGAAGAAGAGGTCGGCGAAGTCGTCACGTGCGCCGAAGACGTTGGCCCACCAGGCGAGGGAGGTGCCCCAGCCCTCCCACCGCCCGTAGGTGGTGGCGGGGTTGACCGCGATCGTCGCGTCGGCCCGGGCGGTGCCTGTCGCCGGCGCACTGCCCAGCAGCGTGCCGCCCGCCGCCGCGAGCAGTGATCTGCGCTTGATCATGCCCTTGGTCATGAAGTCTCCTGTCAGGCTCATGCCACAACCTGCTTGAAGAATGGGGCGGCCACAAACGGTTGTCGAGACGCATGACAGCGCTTTCTGTTTCGATAGCTTGCGGGAGGGTTGCGAAGGCCGGCGGCCGGCTGCGGACGTTTGCGGACGGCAACGGAAGCCTGCGGCAAGCGATCGTTGTGACGACGGGGGCCAAGCTCTCCGCGCCCGCGCCCACGGGGCACACGCCCATCCCCACCCCCCAGGGGCGCGGGGAACTGCGCGCGGCCAGCGCAGACCTACCCGCGCGGCTCCGCCCATCCCCCGCCGGACAGGGGCGCGAGGAACCGCGCACCCAGCCCCGACTCACCCGCAGAGGTCTGCCCACCTCGCGACCGGCAGGGGCGCGGGGAACTGCTCGGCCAGCCCGGACCCACCCGCACATGCACGGCCGGACACCACCCCTTGTTGCCCCTTAAACAACACCCGGTACCGTGGAGAACGCCGTGACCACCGCAAACGACCCCCACGCCCTCACCCCCCTCCGCCGGGCCCGCGAGCGATTCCTCACAGGACTCCCGCTCCCCGACGACGTACCTGCTGACGTCGCCGCCGCCTGGCGCCGCGCCCGCTTCTTCGGCGTACCGCACGACCTCACGGACCCCGCCGATCCCGCACCTCCGGCGGGTTCCGCCCTGCTGACCGCCGCCCGACCGGTGCTCGAACGGCTGGCGCCCCCGCTCTCCTCCGGGCAGTCGGCCGTGGTCCTCACCGACGAGCGCCTGCGGGTCCTGTGGTCCGGCGGGAACAGCCCGCACGACGAGAGGTACCCCGACCTGTCCGAACAGCAGGTCGGGCACAACAGCGCGGCACTCGCCCTGCGCAGCCGCAGCCGCGCCGAGGTGCACGGCCCCGAGCACTTCCTCGACCTGTGGCAGGACGTGTCCGCCGTCAGCGTTCCGGTGCTGGCGCCGGAGAACGGGCGGGTCCTCGGCACGGTGACCGTCACGTCCGGCCTCTGCGCCGAACGTTCGCCGCACCCCGGGGCCGCCCTCGCCGAAGCCACGGTGGCGGCCGTCGAGGCGGAACTCCTGACCCGGTCGCGCACGGCGGAACGCGTACTGCTCGACGCCTACCAGCGGGCTGCCGCCCGGCCGGGGGCGGCGGTCGTGGCGCTGGACGGGCGCAACCGCCTGCTGACCGAGGCGGCGGCGGGCCTGCTGCCACCGTCGGCGCTGGAAGCGCTGGAAGCGCTGGAAGCACAGGAACGAAGCACAACGGCGAACCGGCCGGACGCACAGACCGGCCAGGACAAGCCACACCCGCCACACGTCCCGCACAGCCCGCGCGGGCCACACAGGTCCCACCTGTCGGAACGGCCGGACCGGCCGGCCGAATGGCGTGAACCGGAGAGGGCGGCCGAGCGAGGCCGCGCCCCCTACCCCCTCGAACTGCCCGACGCAGCCGGCACCGCCTGGATCACGCAGGTGTGCCACGGCGGCGCCGTCATCGGTGTCGTCGCCGTCATCGAACCGCCCGTCGGGCTGCCCGCGCGGCCCGTCGGACCGCCCCGCGTCACGCTCGCCGGGCATTCGGTCCCCTGGCGGCACGCGACGAGCCGCGCGGCGGAACTGGCGAGCACCCGCGAGCCCCTGCTGCTGACCGGCGAGCGGGGCACCGGAAAGACGTTCCTGGCAAGGCAGTTGCTGGCCGCCCGCGGCGAACCGGCCCCGCTGGTCGTGGACGCGGCACAGCGGCCGGCCGCCGACGCGATCCACGGCTGGGCCGGCACGTCGGTCGACGGCCGGTCCGGGACCGCGGCACCGGCCCCGGACCGCCCGCTCCTGCTGCGCCACGCCGAGCAACTCGCACCGGTCGGGGTCGCCGCGCTCAACTCCCTCCTGGACGCCCACCGGCACTCACACCCGCACCCGCCCCTCCTGGTCACGTATACGCCAGGCACTCCCCCGGGCCCCTGCCTCCAGCGGCTGCTGGACAGCCTGGCCGCCCGCTCGGTCGCACTGCCCGCGCTGCGCGAACGCCCGGACGACATCAGGGAGTTGCTGGCGGAACTGACACCGAGGCCCGCGCCGGGCGTACCGCCCCTGACCTGGTCCCTGGACGCGCTGCACGCCCTGGAGCGGCACACGTGGCCCGGCAATGTCACCGAACTCGCCCAGCTCGTCCGGGCGTTGGCCGAACGACGGCGGACCACCGGCCCGGTGCGGCGGGCCGAACTGCCGGACCACGTCCGCGAAAGGCCTCCGGCACGGCCGCTGAGCCCGATGGAGCATGCCGAGCGCACCGCCATCCTGGAGGCGCTGCGCAGCCACGGCGGCAACAAGGCGCGTACGGCGGCGGCCCTGGGCATCGCCCGCGCCACCCTGTACCGAAAGCTGCGCGCCTACCGGAGCTGAACGCCCCGACCGGGACCCCCCACCCATTCTGGTGTCGAGGAGGTCGCGTGCCGTGCCGTCGGCGGGACGCCGGACTGCGGGCGGTCGCCGCCACCCACCCCGAGATGCCGCTCTCCTCCTGCGGGCCGGTGACGGAGACCATGCAGTAGTACGTGCGATCCACGCGGATGTCTCGGCCGGTACGGGACGCGAAGGGCACCGGATGCGGTCCGAGGGCCCATGAAACGTCTCAAAAGGCAAGAACGCAGCTCACGTGATACTTGTCACCCGAATTTTGCGGTAATTCGGGGCCGTCTCCGACCGCACGGGCGGGTGTACCTTTATGAGCGGAAAGCGGAATGACGAGAATGTGGGTTTTCCAAGGGCCCAGCGGTCCTGGTTCACGTTGGTTGACATTGCTTGAGTGTGCGCGGGGACCGAGGCCCGGGAGAGATGCTGAGCGCGATGGAGACAGACCACCAGGAACAGCGGGCCCTTCCGTCGGCCGCGGACGACGAATCCGACGCGCCCGAACCGGTACTCACGTCGGACGGCGCCTCCGTCGACCAGGTACGCGACTATCTGAAGTCGATCAGCCGGGTCCGGCTCCTCACCGCCGCGCAGGAGGTGGATCTCGCCAGACGGATAGAGGCCGGCCTGTTCGCCCAGCGCAAGCTGGACGAGGAGCGCGGTCTGGACCCCCTGTTCCGGCGGGAGCTGACCGCGGTCGCCGAGGACGGTCTGCGGGCGAAGTCCCACCTCACCGAGGCGAACCTCCGACTGGTCGTGTCCATAGCCAAGCGCTACACACGCCGCGGGCTCAACTTCCTGGACCTGATCCAGGAGGGCAACACGGGCCTGATCCGGGCCGTCGAGAAGTTCGACTACGTCAAGGGATTCAAGTTCTCGACCTACGCGACGTGGTGGATCAGACAGGCGATTTCCCGGGCCCTGGCCGATCAGAGCCGCACCATCCGCATTCCGGTCCACGCGGTGGAAGCGATCAACAAAGTGGCCAGACTGCGTCGGGAATTGTTCCAGGAACTGGGCGTCGAACCCACGGTTCAGCAGATCGCGGAGAAATTGGATCTACCCGTTTCGAAGATCATGGAACTCGACACCTACATCAAAGAACCGGTCTCCCTGCATATGCCACTGGGCGAGGAGGGCGGTACCGAACTCGGTGATGTGATCGAGGACAGCGAAAGCGTCTCCCCTTTCGACGCGGTCTCGTTCCGTCTCCTCAGGGACACCATCCAGACCGTCCTGTCCGCCATGACGCCGCGCGAGGCGGGCATCATCACCCTCCGCTACGGGCTGCTGGACGGCCAGGCGAAGACCCTGGAGGAGATCGGCCAGGTCTACGGGGTCACGCGTGAGCGCATCCGGCAGATCGAGTCCAAGACGATGTCGAAGCTCCGCCACCCCTCCCGCTCGCAGGCGCTCCAGGACTACGTGGGCCTGGGCTGAGCCCCGCCCGGCCGGCTCGCGGCGGAGCGGAAAGCCCGCCGCGAGCGAGCGCGCGGTCGGCGTGGTCACGGGTGGACTCGCCCGACGCCTGCCCGGACGGCGGGCCGGGCCAGCGCCAAGTGGTCGCGCAGGGTCGTGCCCTCGTACTCCGTGCGGAAGACGCCGCGCTCCCGCGGCAGCGGTCGAACCGTTCGCCAGACGGCCACGGCCGCCCGCACCCCCTGTTCAACGCCCCCTTCAGGCAGGGCGGATCACGCTGTGGATCGCCGCCTCGCCGGCCCAGTAGATCGACTCCTCGCGGATGGCGGCGCCCGGGCTCGGCGCGTGGATCATCATGCCGTCGCCCGTGGCGATGCCGACGTGTGCGACCTGTCCGCTGAAGAGCACCAGGTCACCGGGGCGGATGTCCGAGACAGGCACCATCGTGCCGGCGGTCGCCTGGTCCTGGACGGAACGCGGGAGCGCGACCCCGGCGACCTTCCAGGCGGCCTGCGTGAGACTGGAGCAGTCGTACGAGCCCGGCCCCATGGAACCCCATACGCACGGCTTGCCGATCTGGGCGCGGGCGAAGTCGACAGCCCTGGCTCCCTGCCCGCCGTACCCCGGGTCGGGCGCGGCAAAAACGGGCGTGCCATAGGCGGGCGTCGTATAGGCGGGAGCGGGGGCGGGAGTTGGCACAGGTGCGGGCACGGGTGCGGGCACGCCGTATCCGGGGTTGGCCGCCTGCTGCATGTCGAGGGCGACCCCCGTGGCGATGGGCGTGCTCGCGTCGACGTACCTGCTCGTGTCGCTCTGCCGGTCACCGGCGTACGGGGCTCCGGTGTACGAGACGCCGGTGTACGGAGCACCGGCGTACTGGTCGACCCCGACCCCCACGTACACGCCGTTTCCGATGCTCTGGTCGGCGGTGACCCCGGCCCCCGTACCGGGTATGCCGGGGTACATGGCCGTACCGGCGTACATGTCCGTGCCCGCGCGCATGTCCGTGCCGATGGCCGACTGCTGCCACGCGTTCACGCCGGGCGCGGCCGGGCGGGGGTGCTGTTCCTGTGCGGCGGGGCCCCACGCACCCTCGATCGCCTGGAAGGGCCGCAGTTCGGCGACGGGTGCGCCGCGCCGGGCCACGTGTCCGGCCAGCAGGTCGCGGGCCTGTCCGAGCTTGCGCTGGTTGCGCTGCTTCGACGTCCGCAGGGTCGCCTGCGACGGTCCGCCGGACGGCCCGGGCAGAGCCTTCTCGGCCGCCTGGCGCTGGGCCGGAACAGCGGGCAACCCGGCGACGGGTCCTGCGGGCAGCGCGGCGACAGGCCCCGCGGTCAGCGCGGCGACAGGTCCGGCGGTCAGCGCGGCGACAGGTCCGGCGGTCAGTTCCGCGACGGGTCCGGCGGCACCTCCCGAGCCGGGGCCCGCGCTCGGACCGGCGGTCAGCTCCAGGGCGGGCTTGTCGGAACCCTCACGCCCTTCGCGTTCCCCGCGCCCCTCACGGCCACCGCCGCCGCCCGGACGGCCGCTCGCGTCGGCGGGCCGGGACCCGGCCGCACCCCGGTCCGGCATCCTGTCGGGCGGCAGCACCGCGGGGAAGACGGGGCCCAGTTGCGAGCGGCCCACGTCGAACCACTTCTTCGCGACGTCCGGCAGCGGGGCGGCGGCATCGGCGGCTCCGCCCTGGCCGCCCCCGCCTCCGGACGCCGGCCTGGCGGTGTCGCGCGTCGCCGCGCTCATCGCCCGGGTCACGTTGTAGTTGCCTGTGGCGTTCTCGACCCGGTCGTAGAGGTTGCTGATCCGCTGCTGTACTTCCTCGCGGGTGGGTTCGTCACCCCGCTGGGTGGGAATGCCTGCGGAGGCGAACTGGTCCACGGGTGCGGGAGCCGCCTTCACGAGGGCGGAGCGGGACGTGCCGGGGAGGTCGGTGCCTCCGGGGCGCTGCGTTCGTTCCGGCGCGATGGGAGACGACTCCTTCCGTGCACCGCCAGCCGGGTCGACTGTCGGGTTCGGGCGGGAAGTTACGAAAAAGCGTGCCCTACGACCTCTGCCCACCGGGCAGTTGGGCCGATTCACCCTGAAAGTCGACTGGACCTCCGGCTCCGGCCGCCACGAAGGCCGGTCGGATTCGGCGGAGACCGCGCGACCCGGCGAGGTTCACCGGAGGGAGTCGTACGGCCCAGCCGTCAACTTAGCCAACTTGTGTGCCTCGCGTGAAGATTGAAGTGCGAAGTGTCCGATATGTAAATGTGACCTTCGTCGTACCCGACGGTGACCTCGGACCTTTCATCACCTCACCGTGACCGTTCCGTCGCTACACGTAAGGATTCAGGAACTCCCCCACGGACAGCGCCCGGTTCACGATGCGCGTGTCGCCCAGCCAGCCGTAGAAGCCCTGTCCGAAGCTCTCGTCGAACTGGGTGGCCCCGAGCACGAAGGGCTTGCCGAGGGTGGCGATGCCTGTGGACGGCTGCGAGGGATTGCGGGCGATCTTCGAGCCGTCCACGTACATCACCGTGCGGCGGCCGTCGTTGACGAGGGCGATGTGCATCCAGCGGCCCACGGGCACCGCGTGGCTCCACGACGTGGGGTCGGCGTCCTGGCGCTGCGGATACACCACGAACTGGAGGAACCGCTCGGGTGACAGGTTGAGGCTGCAGGTGGGTTCCAGCGGGGACCAGCCCGTGGTCTTGCCCGCGTCCCCGTTGCGCCCCTCCCAGCTGAGGATGCCCATCCAGGAGTGGTCGCCCTCGAAGGGCTCGGGCAGCCGGACGAAGGTCTCGATGGTGTAGCCGCGGAGGAACTTCTCGCTGTTCAGGGCGGCTCGGGCGGAGGTCGTCAGGATCGCGCCGCGGTCCGGGCTCTTGCCGCCGTCGAAGCGGAGGCTGGCGTGCGCGGGCTGGCCGGGGTGGTGGTCGGCCGACCAGGTGAGGACGTCGGGCCCGCTCGACGACAGCAGGCTGACGGCGAGGTCGTTCCCGTTGCCGGTGAGGTCGCGTACGACGGCGCCGTCCGCGACGGGCTTGCCCGCCGTGCCGCCCACCGAGGTCCCGGCGGCGTCGAAGCGCCAGTACGCGACCGTGCCGCGCGGCATCACCGCGGAGGCGGGACGCGGCTTCGGCACGGCGACGGGGGCGAAGCCCTTGAAGCGCTCGGCGAAGTCGATCTCCAGGCTGAACCGGTCGGTGTCGCCGGTCAGTTCGATGGTCTCGGCCTCCAGCGGTGACCGCTTCGCGGGGTCGCGGGCGAGGAGCCACGGCGAGAAGGTCTCGACGTCGACGACCCCGCGGGCCAGGTCGAAGCCGTACGTACGGATCATGCCGGCGCCGCCGTAATAGCGGTCCTGGTAGTTGGTGATGTGGATGTGGACATCGTTGTCGGAGTCGTTGCGCAGGACCGTGCGGCCCGGCGGCCAGTAGTGGCCGCCCAACGCCAGGAAGATCTGGTCGTTGCCGCGGATCAGGCCGTCCCACAGGCGCTTTCCGTTGTCCGACAGCTGCGCCTCGCCGTCGTCGTCGGCCCAGGCGATGTCGTGGGTGGTGAGGACGGCGGGCAGCGTGGGGTGCGCGTCGAGGACACCCCTCGCCCACGTCAGGCCCTTGTCCGAGATGCGCCAGTCGAGGGCGAGGACCAGCCAGGACCGGCCCGCGGCCCTGAGCACGTGGTACGTGTTGTAGCCGTCGGGCGAGGCGCCGCGGTAGGTCGGCATGGACTTGTAGCGGGCGGGCCCGAAGGCGGCGAGGTACGCGGAGTCGCCGCGCTGGTCGTCCCCGGAGCTGATGTCGTGGTTGCCGGCCAGGACGCTGTAGGGCACCTTGCCGTGGAGGGTCCGGAAGGTGTCGGCGGCCCGTCCGATCTCGTCCTCGGTGCCGTGCTCGGTAACATCGCCGAGGTGCGTCATGAACGCGATGTTCGCCTCGCCGCGCTCGGCGACCAGATGGCGGAACGCCTCCCGCAGCGGGGCCGGGTCGGTGCTGTCGGCGTCGAAGAGGTACTGGGTGTCGGGCAGGACGGCCAGCACGAAGCGCGGGCTCTCGGGGTCGAAACGACCGCCGTGCCCGGCGGAGGCAGAGACGGAGGCGGAGGCGTGGGCGTCGCCGGGAGCCGTGCCGGCGACGGCCCGCGCGGAGGTCTCGAAGGCGGCGACGCCCGCGCCGGCGACGGGCAGCACTGCCGCGGCTCGCAGCAGCGCGCGTCTGTGCAGGGGGTTCTGAGGCTCTGCCGCGGTCATGGACACTCCGTAGGACAGGACCGGACGGGCCCGGTCGACAGTCCGTACGCTCCTCACCCGCCACAACCGGGCGATGGCGGGAAGTTGAACGTCCGCCGCCCGCCGTCCGGACGTTTGGCGGAGCGACCGTCCGGACGGCACCCGGAATCAGGCTCCGTCAGAGCTCTCCGCTTCCTTGCCGCCGTCCTTGCCGCCGTCCTGGTCGGCTTCCTTGGCGGTATCGGCGGCGTCCTTCTCCGCCATGCCGAGGAAGTGCCGGATCGTCCCGACCGGCATGTCGAGCCCCTCGGACGCGGACTGCTCGTCGCCGAACACCTGCACCGCCTCGGCGACGGCCACGGCCAGCTCCGTCTCCGCCTTGCGGACCTTGATCTCGGCCTTGTCCACGGTGTCGACCACCGCCAACTGACGCCGCTGCTTCTCCTGCAGCCGCTGCTTACGGGACACCGTCTTGTCCATGTTCTGCACAGTCACGCACAAGATCATAAGGCGGGTGAGGACGGAGAGAACGCAGAGGCGGGAGACGACCGACGGAGACATACGAAAAGGGCCCCCGCGGACTTTCGTCCGCGAGGACCCTTCGCATCGTCGGGACGACAGGATTTGAACCTGCGACCCCTTGACCCCCAGGAGTGAGGGTCGGAGGTGTTTTCTGGATATAACAGACTTGATCTGGAAGCGATTTGCGCGTCCGAGGCTCCGCCGTGCGCCATCGCGCGTACCGTGTGGTCCCCAACTGGTCCCCACCCGCATGTCATAGCTCTGCCGCCAGGCCACTCCGTGGAGCGTCCTCGCGACAACGAAGCTGCGAACTGCCCGACCCGCTGCGGCAGTCTGCCCATACGATCCCGTTCCCAAGGCTGGGGCTTCGTTCACGGGCGTGCGTCCAGTCTCATGGCGCTCCATCGCAGAAGAGGAACGAACACCCTGTGAGCATCGCTCGCGCAGAGACGCGGGTCCAGCCTGCCCGCTCTGGTGACCCGAAGCACGTCGGCCCCTACCGGATCGTCGGCCGTCTCGGCGCGGGCGGCATGGGTACCGTTCACGCCGGTCTCGATCCGGCCGGCCTGCGTGTCGCGGTAAAGGTGATTCATCCCGCGCAGGCCGAGGGCCCTGAGTTCCGGGACCGCTTCCGCCGAGAGGTCCAGCTGTCAGCCCGAGTGCAGGGGCCGTGCCTCATACCTCTTCTCGCAGCAGACCCGGATGCCGAGAACCCCTGGCTGGCCACCGCCTACGCCCCAGGGCTCACCCTCGATCAGCATCTCGCCACCCACGGCGCGCTCACCGGCGGCACCCTCTACGCCTTCGCCACCGGCACCGCCCAGGCCCTCGCCGCCATCCACACTGCCGGCGTCGTCCACCGGCACGTGAAACCGCAGAACGCCATCCTCACCCCGGCCGGCCCCCGCGTCCTGGACTTCGGCATCGCTCATGCCGCTGACGGCACCTCGGTAACCCGGAACGGTGTCGTGTGAACCGCCCTGTGTTCGAGAGAGACTCGATTCCTTGATGAGGAAGGAGAGGATGAGACAGGATCAAGTTGGCTGTTGTCGTGCACCGTTCCAATTTTCACGGGAGTGACGCCGGGTGGTGGTACATGTCAGGTGAGCAGATTGCCTGTGAACAGTCGACAGCACCAGGTCGGCACCCGACCACCACACGCATTGAATTCGGCGTCGTCAAGCTGAATGAGCACTGCCCTTAGCTGGGCGTATCTCGGACACCCAACACCGGCACCTCGACTGCCGGACTGATACGGGAGATCCATCCCACGACAGCAGCCAAAGGCGCCACGTGGTTTTACTGATTTCCTTGTTCCGGCTCACCTTTCGTCGGCGGGCCACCCTCCGGTTTAGGACCACTTCGACGGTGCCCTACGGCCTTCTCCGTGCGAGAACAGGGGCGACAGGTACATCGCGCCGGAGCCGGAGAAACTGTTCAGAGGATCTCCGCGGGCGCGGGGTCGACACTATCTGAGCTGGGATTTTACCGGGCCGGGTAGCTGTTTTCATTCAGTTGATTTCTCTCGACCTGACGAAGTAACTCCCGACGACAGCCATGAACAGCAATGGGCACCCTGGGACTTCCTTCCGCATCAACAAGCACCCGCGTGGAACCACTACTGGTCGTTCGATGGCGAATAATGCGCACGTTAGTGCTCCTTTCAGATGGAGAAGCGAATATGTGGAGGGCAGAAAAGTAGGCTGAGAATTTGCTGGATTGTGCGCGCGGATTTTCGAAGTTCAGGTGCCTGGGAGCCCATGCGAATCGGCACCGGGTTCCGTTCGTTTCGGGGGCGGATCTGCCGGCCCGGGCGGACTGCGTCTCATCGCGCCGCATTGCCGCTTGCGGCCCGGGGCGGGTGGCGTCGCGGGTTTACGGGACGGCCGGGGCGCGGGGCGGAAAGTTGCTCGGACTGTCGTCCGGCGAGGGTGATGGCGCTGAGGGTGCGGATGATGGGGGCATCGCTGATGGGCAGGTTGGCTGAGCTGAGGCGGAGGTGCTGCGCGAGGCCGGGGGTGTGGGCGATGCGCTGAAGGAGGGTGTCGGGTTCGGCGTGGTGGCGGGTTGAGCTGTGGGCTGTCGGGCGGATCGGCGTGCTGTGTGTGGTGTCGGGGTGGTGGGGGCCGGCCGGGTGGCAGGGGGGTGGACGTCGACGTGCACGATCGGTGGGGGCGGCGAGGCGGGCGGAAGTTGGGGCGCGGAGGGGGACAGCCCGCATCCGGCGGCGGCGAGGGCGGCGACGAACAGCAGTTGCAGGAGCCTGAACGGGGTGTGCATGGCAGGACCCTCCTCTTGGCGGGCGGGTGCGGGTTGTTCAGGACGTTTCGAGGGTGTCGATGAGGATGTCCAGGGAGTTGAAGAAGCGTTTGGTGGCGTGCCAGATGGCCAGGACGGTGTCGGCTAGTTCGGTGGGGGCGGTGGCGACGATGTACAGGAGGATGATCAGTACGAGCCAGAACAGAAGGCTGCGGGGGCGGCTCAGCACGAACCTTTCTCACTTCTGTCGGCGGTGAGGGGAGTCGTCACGTGGTGCTGTGGCGACGTGGTCGGGCCGTTCGGGGCTTGCTTCCCGGCCCGTGGTCGGCCCGGATACAGCTGGGCCGGGGGCACTGGTGCGGCGGGGTGAGCACCCCGGGCGGGTGGTGTCCGGCAGGGCCGGTCGGCGGTGGAGGTCAGCCCGGCCGGTGGCGGCGCCCGAGTGCCAGAAGTGCGAGGGCGAAGGCTCCTTTGTTGAATCGGGTGTCGTGGAACCGGGTGTGGTTGTGCAGGGTGAGCTGGCGGTCGGCCAGGTCGTTGAGCAGGCGTGTTCCCTGGCCGGGCCCTTGAGTGAGGGCGTGCAGCGTGTGCAGGCCGTACTGCGCCAGTTGTTCGGGGGAGGCGAGGTCGCGGGCCATGTCGAGCAGGATGTCCTGAAGGGCGTCGCGGATGCTGTCGGAGAGTTTCAGGCCGGGGTGGATGTGCCGGACAGTGCCTTCCATGTTGGCGACGGCTTTGCCCACGATGGAGACGTTGGGTGTGGTCTGGATGCCGCGGTGGGTGGAGAAGGTGAGGACTGTGGTAAGGGCGACGCCGAAGTTCAGTTCGGCCAGTGAGGCGTTGGTGATGTGAGGTACGAAGCGTGCGATGTCGGCGGTGAACCCGCCGATGTCGCTCCAGGGGGTGGTGGAGCCCATCCGGATCCAGGACTGGGCGAGTGCCGGCCCGTCGTTGTAGGCCATGCCGATCATCGTGCCGAGCATCCCGGCGCTCATGCTGCGGTCGATGCGGCCGACCATGCCCCAGTCGATGACGTGGACTTTTCCGTCGGGGCTGATCAGCACGTTGCCCGGATGGGGGTCGGCGTGGAAGGTTCGATCGATGAAGAAGCCCTTGAACATGTAGGCGACGAATTCCTTGGCCATCTTCTTGCGCTGCTTGCGGCTCAGTTCGCCTTCTTTGAGCCGGTGGGCGGCCTGTCCATCGGCAAGGCTCTGGACAAGGACGCGCGGAGTGGCGACGAGAGCTTTCGGGACTTTGATTGTTTTGAACTCTTTCGCGGCTTTGCGGGCGTCCTTCATGTTGGCTGCTTCCCGGGTGAAGTCCAGCTCGTCACCCATGGCACGGAAGATGACGTCGAGCATCGCTCCGGTGTCGATGACCTCGTTGAACCGCGGCGCCGCCCGAGCGATTACGCGGCTGGCGCGCCGCAGGACGGTCATGTCGCCGAACACGATTCCGTGGGACCCAGGCCGCTGGATCTTCACGACGCACGGGGTGCCGTCCCTGCGGGTGGCGCGGTAGACCTGTGCGAGGGAGGCGGCGCCCAGCGGCCGGCCAGTCTCGAACGAACTGAACGAGTTGCGCCAGTCGGGGCCGAGTTCTGCTTCCAGCGCCGGCACGAAGGTCGCGAACGGCCGCACGGTGGCCTGATCGGTCAGCAGGGCGAGTTCCTCGCGTACGTAGTCCGGCACGAGGTCCGGTCTGGTCGAGAGGATCTGGCCGATCTTCACATACAGGGGTCCGAGCTGTTCCAGAGCCTGGCGGATCGCCTGGGCCCGCTGCTGTTGGGAGGTGACCTCCGCGGCGTCGCCTGCCTGGAAACGGCGGTGTCCGGTGGCCCGGGACACTTCCTGCATCCCGAGCCTGGCCAGTACTCGAGCCGTGTGTCGCGTGCGGCGCTCAGCCACCCGGACCCGCCTTTCCTCGCTACGGTGAGTCTGCGAGCCGAGGGGATGAACCGTCGTGTTGCGCACGCTCAGCCGACGTGGTGGCTCTTCTCCTTCGCGCGGTCCTGCTTGAGGTACTGGTCGAGTTGCACCACGAGCGCTTCGACCGCGCGGTTGTTGCGCTTGACCAGCTTGCGGGTGCTCTTCTTGCCCTTCTTCCTCTTCTTCCCGGTGAGCGCCCGCCGCGTCATGTCGCGTGAGTCGCGGCCGACGTCGCTCGCCCGGTCCAGGACGTCATCGACCAGGCTTTTCCGCCGTTTGGACATGATGAGGTTTCCCCTCTGTTCTGTGGATGCTGCGAATGGATCCGGCGCCGGCCGACGGGGATGTGCATCAGTCCCGTCACCCGACGGCAGTGCGTTGGCGTCGAACTCTCGGTCTGCGCGGCGGGGGAGCCGCAACCCGTCAACAGCCCTCTGATCCCTGGGATTTGCTCCCCGGCCCCTAGATCGCCTTTCAACCATTCGGCACCCGGCGTTGCGACGGCAACCCCTGCGGCAGGGGGGCGCGTAGCACGCAGGGGGAGCGTGCGTATCCTGCCGTATCACCGGCGCAAAGCCGTTGAGCCAATACAGCGTGGGAACGCCGGCGGCCTGGGGCGCCCCGCGTCGCCCGGCCGAGAGGTGGCCACGCGAAACCGCCCGCCAGGCGGGCACAGAAACAGCCCGACCTGCGCACATCCTATTGAGGACCGGCCCTGCGGACGCTGCTGGCGCACACAGCTCGTGCAACGTCACAGCCCGACTTCGTCGCGGCGTGATGCTGCTTCAGCAGGGGCCGCTGTTACCGCTGCGTCTGCCGAGCCGTCCGCCGGTACGACAAGCAGCGCACGCGCAGGGGTGTGACCAGGACCGATTACGCCGAGTGCCACCAGTACGCCCACAGTCACAGCGCTGACGCGTCCCTACCGGGGCACCCGAAGGAAGCGATCCCGCACAACGGCCCCACGCAGCCATACCGGCGCCTGCGTCCCCTGATGCGCTTGTCCGCAGCGGAAGGAACGTCCGCTCATGCCTCTACTGCACCGACCTCCCACGGCACCCACAGCGTGCCGTTTGCGTCCGCGACACTGCGCTGCACCCTCCGAGACCGAGACCGAGACCGAGACCGGACGCGCACGCATGCTGTGCCCGGCGATGCCCCGAACGGGGACAGGGGGGCACCATGACTGAACTCTCCGCGGCCCACGCCGCCGATCCGGCCACCACGCTCGAGGGGGCACACCTGACCACGCTGGGTGGCCCGCATACCGTGCGCGCCCTGCCGGCCGGACAACTCGCGGCTTTGGCACAGGACATCCGCACGTACTTGATCGAGAAGGTCTGCGCGGCCGGCGGGCACCTGGGACCGAACCTGGGAGTGGTGGAGCTGACCATCGCTTTGCACCGCGTCTTCGACTCGCCCCGTGACGCGATCCTTTTCGACACCGGCCACCAGGCCTACGTCCACAAGATCCTGACCGGCCGTGCCGCCGGTTTCGACCGACTGCGCCAGGCCGGGGGACTGTCCGGCTACCCCTCGCGCGCCGAGTCGGTGCACGACTGGTGCGAGAACTCCCACGCTTCCACATCACTCTCCTACGCCGATGGCCTGGCCAAGGCCAACGAGCTGAACGGGCGCCACAACCTGTCGGTGGTTGCCGTCATCGGCGACGGAGCCATGACCGGCGGCATGGCCTGGGAAGCACTGAACAACATCGGCGCCAGCCAGCGTCCGGTGATTGTCGTCCTCAACGACAATGGCCGCTCCTACGCCCCCACCACCGGAGCCCTCACCCGCCACCTGCACACTCTCAAATACCCCGGTGACCACTCCAACATTACGGACGCCTCGGAGGCGCCGGATCTGTTCACCCAGCTCGGCTTCACCTATCTGGGGCCCGTGGACGGCCATGACACCGGCGCCCTGCAACACGTGCTGGACCATGCGCGTGCCCTGCGCCGTCCGGTGCTCGTCCACGCGGTGACCGTCAAAGGCTGGGGCTTCGGACCGGCCGAGGGTGATGAGGCGGACTGCCTACACGCGGTCGGCACCGTGGACGCCGTCACCGGCAAACCCGCCCCCACCGCAGGACCGCCCGCCGCATCGTGGACCAGCGTCTTCAGCCAGGCCCTACTGGAGCTGGCCGGCGAACGCGAGGACCTGGTCGCCGTCACCGCCTCCATGCTGCGCCCCACCGGCCTGTATCCGATGGCGGTCAAGTACCCCGAGCGGGTCTTCGACGTCGGGATCGCCGAACAGCACGCCGTCACCTCCGCAGCCGGCCTGGCTCTCGGCGGCCTCCATCCCGTCGTCGCCCTCTACTCCACCTTCCTCACCCGCGCCGCGGACCAGGTCCTCATGGACGTGGCCCTGCACCGCCTGCCGGTCACCTTCGTCCTGGACCGGGCCGGCGTCACCGGCCCCGACGGCGCCTCCCATCACGGCATGTGGGATGCCTCCCTGCTCGGCATGGTGCCCGGCCTGCGCCTCGCCGTCCCCCGCGACAGCAGCCAACTGAAGTCGCTGCTGCGCGAAGCCACCGCCCACGAAGCGGGCCCCACCGCCGTCCGCTTCCCCAAAGGGACAGCCGGCCCAGACCTTGAGGCCGTACGCCGCGCGGGCAGCGTGGACATCCTGTCGGAGTCCGGGATCCGCGACGTGCTCCTCATCTCCTACGGGCCGCTCGCGCCGCTGTGCCTGCAGGCGGCCTCCCAGTTGACCGAGCAGGGCATCGGGGTCAGCGTCGCCGACCCGCGCTGGGCCACCCCCGTCGCACCGGAACTGCTCGAGCTGGCCGCCCGGCACCGGCTGGTGGTCACCGTGGAGGACAACTCCCGCACCGGAGGCCTCGGCAGCACCCTCGCCCAGCACCTGCAGGACAACGCCATCACCACCCCCATCCGCACGCTGGGACTGCCCCGCGCCTTCCTCACACACGGACCCCGCGAACAACTGCTGACCGACGCCGGCCTCTCATCCGCGCAAATCGCCTACACGGTGCTGCGCGCCCGCGCCGGAAAACCCCTCGAGCACACCATCACCGACGGGAGCCCACAATGACCGCCGTCGACCTCCCCCAGCCCGCCATGCCCTCCACCCCCACAACGCCGGTGCGCCGCCGCTGTCGGCAAATCCACGTCGCCGATGTCCCAGTAGGCGGCGGCGCACCGGTCTCCGTGCAGTCCATGACCACCACCCCCACCGCGCACGTCGACGCGACGCTGCAGCAGATCGCCGAACTGACCGCGGCCGGCTGCGAGATCGTCCGTGTCGCGGTGCCCTCCCAGGACGACGCCGACGCGCTGCCTGCGATCGCCGCGAAGTCGAAGATCCCCGTCATCGCCGACATCCACTTCCAGCCCCGCTACGTCTTCGCCGCCCTGGACGCCGGCTGCGCCGCGGTGCGCGTCAACCCCGGCAACATCAAGGCCTTCGACGACAAAGTCAAAGAGATCGCCAAAGCCGCCGCAGCGGCCAGGGTGCCGATCCGCATCGGCGTCAACGCCGGAAGCCTGGACCGGCGGCTGCTGGCCAAGTACGGCAAAGCCACCCCCGAGGCGCTGGCCGAGTCCGCCCTGTGGGAGTGCTCCCTGTTCGAGGAGCACGGCTTCACCGACCTGAAAATCTCCGTCAAACACCACGACCCCATGACCATGGTCGCCGCCTACCGCCACCTCGCCGCCGCCTGCGACTACCCCCTGCATCTGGGCGTCACCGAAGCCGGCCCTCCACCCCAGGGCACCATCAAATCCGCCACCGCCTTCGCCATCCTCCTGGCCGAAGGTATCGGCGACACCATCCGCGTCTCCCTGACCGCACCGCCCGTCGAAGAGGTCAAGACCGGCCTGCAGATCCTGCAGTCGCTGGGGCTGCGCGCCCGCCAGCTGGAGATCGTCTCCTGCCCCTCCTGCGGCCGCGCCCAGGTCGACGTCTATGCCCTCACCGAACGTGTCACCGCCGCCCTGGACGGCTTCCCCTACCCGCTGCGCGTCGCGGTCATGGGCTGCGTCGTCAACGGGCCCGGCGAAGCCCGCGAAGCCGACCTCGGAGTCGCCTCCGGCAACGGCAAAGGACAGATCTTCGTCAAGGGCGAGGTCGTCAAGACCGTCCCCGAGTCGAAAATCGTCGACGCCCTGGTCGAGGAAGCGATGCGCCTGGGCGAACAACTCGCCCCCGCCGACGCGGAAGGGGAGACACAAGCATGAGCGTCCAAGCACCGGCCACACTCTTCGACCAGGACGCGGTACGCCGCGCGGTGGACACCGTCCTCACCGACTTCCTGGCCACCCAGACCCACAGCGCACTTGACCGCAGCCTTCCGCAGCAGGCAGCCGAGGCGCTGAGCGGCTTCCTCGGCGCGGGCGGCAAACGCATCCGACCCGTGCTGTGCGTAGCCGGCTGGCAGGCCGCCGGAGGCACCGGCACCCTCGACCCGGCCATCAGGGCCGCCGCGTCACTGGAGATGTTCCACTCCTTCGCCCTCATCCACGACGACATCATCGACGCCTCCGACACCCGCCGCGGCCAACCCACCGTCCACGGTCAGACCAGCACCCACGCCGCCATCCTCATCGGCGACCTCGTCCTCGTATTCGCCGACCAGCTCCTCCACGGTGCCGGACTCACCCCCGCACAGCTTGATGCGGTCCTGCCCATCGCCAACGCCCTGCGTGCTGACACCATCTACGGGCAGTACCTCGACATCTCCCACGCGGGACAGCCCTCCGCCGACCCCGGCCCCGCCCTGACGATCGCGCAATACAACATTGCGAAATACACCATCGAAGGTCCCCTGCTGCTGGGAGCGGCACTCACCGGCGACGGCGACGCCATACGCGCCACGCTGACCGCCTGCGGCATGGCCGTGGGCGAGGCCTTCCAACTCCGCGACGATCTCCTGGGCATCTTCGGCAACCCCACCCACACCGGCAAGCCCTGCCTGGACGACCTACGGGAAGGCAAAACCACCGTCCTGATGGCCCTCGCCCTGCAAAACGCCGACGGACCCCAGCGCCGCGTCCTGCACCACCACGTCGACAACCCGCACCCCATCGATGCCGGCGCAGACCAGATCCGCACCGTCCTCACCGACACCGGCGCCCGAACAACGGTAGAGGAAATGATCACCGAGCGGCGCCAGAGCGCACTGACCGCCCTGGACACCGCCAACCTGCCCACCCACATCACGGCCGTACTGCGCTCTCTGGCCGTCAGCGCCACATCGAGGACCATATGACCATCACACCCCCACCGAAGCCGGCGTCGCAGCCCGGCCGGGTCCTGCTGGCCTCACCCCGCGGCTGGTGCGCCGGCGTGGACCGCGCCGTCCTCGCCGTCGAAAAAGCCCTAGAACAGTACGGGACCCCCATCTACGTCCGGCACGAGATCGTCCACAACAAATACGTCGTGCAAAGCCTGCAGAAGAAGGGCGCCATCTTCGTCGAACAGACCGACGAAGTACCCGAAGGCGCCATCGTCCTGTTCTCCGCTCACGGCGTGGCCCCCACCGTCCACGCCGAAGCCGCCGAACGCCGCCTCGCGACGATCGACGCAACCTGCCCACTGGTCACCAAGGTCCACCGGGAAGCCGTCCGCTACGCAGCGCAGGACTACCACATCCTCCTGATCGGCCACGAAGGACACGAAGAAGTCATCGGCACCAGCGGCGAAGCCCCCGACCACATCACCCTCGTCGACGGCCCCGACAACGTCGCCGACCTCTGCGTACGCGACGAATCAAAAGTCGTCTGGCTCTCCCAGACCACCCTCTCAGTCGACGAAACCATGGAAACCGTCAACGCCCTCAAAAACCGCTTCCCGAACCTGACCTCACCACCCAGCGACGACATCTGCTACGCCACCCAGAACCGCCAGACCGCGGTGAAAAAACTCGCCGAGAACACCGAACTCGTCATCGTCGTCGGCTCCAAGAACTCCTCCAACTCCGTGCGCATGGTCGAAGTGGCCCGCAACGCCGGCGCGCCCGCCGCCCACCTCGTCGACTTCGCCCACGAGATCGACGAGACCTGGCTGGAAGGCGTCACCACCGTCGGCCTGACCTCGGGCGCCTCCGCCCCCGACGTCCTGGTCGACGACGTCCTGGAATGGCTCGCCGAACGCGGCTACAGCGACGTCGAGACCGTGACGACCGCCGATGAATCCATCGCCTTCGCCCTCCCCCACGAACTCCGCCGCAACCTTCGGTAGGCGCCACCGGAGATCCCTCCGGAGCTGGAAGGTTCTCCGACCGGCTGTTCTCTATCCGCTCGGGTGGTCGGCTGGGCCTCGAACAGAGTGCTGGATCAGTTGAGTTGTCGAATGTTCGGGCATGAAGGACGGGCCTCCTGGTAGCTCGCAGATGTCGAGTCCAGTGAGAAGCAAGAGGCCCTGTTGTCGAAGTGTCGCGTGATCGCGGTCGCCCGGCCCAGTCCGTCCACTCCTGGGTGTGACTGTCTCGCCCACAGGTTCGGGAACGCTGCCGACCAACCGGGGCGCCGGCCTCGGTACGGCTCGAACATGAGCGATGCCGAGTGGGTTTTGGTGCGGGGTCTGCTGCCGGTGCCGGGATGGCTGGCCGGGCGGGGCGGCCGACCGGAGGGCTACTGCCACCGGCAGATGATCGACGCGATCCGCTACCTCGTCGGCAACGGCATCAAGTGGCGATCGAAGCCGTCGGACTTCCCGCCCTGGCCGCGCGTGTACGCCTTCTTCGCCCGCCGGCGGGACGCGGGACTCGTCGCCGAATGCACGAGAAAAGTCTGAGAGGCGGTAGTGCCGTCTACGGACCCGCCCCTCTCGCGGAGAGGAACAGGATGCCCGGCCATGCGCCGAACAACAAACTTGCCGCGCTACTCGCCGAAGCTGGGTGGAGTGCCGGCGATCTGGCTCGTTCGGTGCGAGCCCTGGGCGCGGCCCAAGGACTCGCGTTACGTTACGACCGTACTGCGGTGGCCCATTGGCTCACCGGCACTCGGCCTCGTCCTCCCGCCCCTCATCTGATCGCCGCGGCACTATCCGAGCGCATCGGGCGTCTGGTCACGGTCCAGGACGCGGGTTTCGCCCCGGCCCCGCAGGCACCGTCAGCGCCAAGCTCTACGCCGTCTGCGGAAGCTGATCCTGTGCATCATCTGTTGAATCTGTGCCGCACCGAAACCGACCCCGAGCGCCGTTCGTTCTTGGCCAAGACGGCCTACGCCGTGACCACAGCCGCCTCTGCTCTGCCCGACTTCGGCGCACTCCCCGTCGAGGGGCGGAAAGAACCTACCGGCATCCAGGTCGCCACCTGCGACGTCGAAGCTCTGAAGGAGATGACACAGACCTTCGCCACCCTGGCCGACCGCCACGGCGGCGCCCACGTCCGCGCCATGCTCGCCTCCTACCTCGCCGACCAGGTCGGCCGGCTCCTCCACGCCCCCGCCAACGGGGCGCTACACAACGACCTGCTCCGGGGCGCCGGACAGCTCACTCATCTCCTGGCTCTGACAAATGACGACTCCGGCCACCCTGGGTTGGCGCAGCGCTACTTCCGCACCGCCCTCGATCTGGCAACACGGGCCGGTGACGCCCGTCTATACGCGATCACGCTACGCGCACTGAGCGCCCAGGCTCTACGTCTTGGCCATCTACGCCACGCCCTTCAACTTGCCGAAGCCTCGATCTCCGCGTTACCTGCTCACGCAGACCCAGCCCCCCGAGCGTTCCTCTTGGCCCAGCGTGCCTACGCCGGTGCCGCCCACGGTGACCGCCGACGTGCGCCCGCGGATCTGGCCCTCGCCGAAGAACACCACGCCCAAGCCACCGCTGCCACAGGCCCGTTCAACACCTATCCCCGCGCCGGCCTGGACTATCAGCGCGCCCAGACACTGCACGCACTCGGCCTACCCGACCAAGCCCTCGCCGCCCTGCAGTCCTCCGCCCGTCACCGCTCCCCGGACGAACGCAAGCCCGCCGCCCTGACCCATGCCCGCCTGGCTGAGATGCAACTGGACATGGGTCACGTCGACGCCGCCGTCATCCACGGTCACCTCTTCCTGGATCTCTGCCCTTACCTGCATTCCACCCGAATCGACACCGCACTCCAACGCCTCCGTCAACACCTTGCGCGCTACCCCCGTCAACGGCAGGCGGTCACGCTCGCTGAGCGTCTCCGCGACGCCTGTCGTGTGCGCCGGGGATCCTTTCGTACATGACGACAGCTCCTCACCTCCTTGTGTCGCACGGCGACGGGCGACGCCGAGCTTCCGCTGTTCGCTTGCGGACCAGAACATCACAGGGCTGAAAGCAAATGGATCGTTCACATCGCATGAATATGCCATCCTGGCTACATCCATGCGGATGACACTCCGATGACAAAAAGGTCACCATAGGTTCGGCAAGGAAAAACGATAAAGCGTACCCCGCGCGCTCAGATGTCTCACTGCCACTCCCACCACGCCCTGCTCGACAAGAACCGGCCGTTTTCCCCTCGGCGAGGCGGGCCGTCCCATCGTTACAGGCCCGGCGGCCTTCGGGCCGTTCACTGCAGGATATTTCAACGTGTCCCCGCATCCCTTGCTCCGCAGGCTTTCGTTCCCAGCGTCGGAAGAGAGTCTGACTCTGTCGCTACTGCATGCAATGAGTGCCCGACCCTGAATCCGACGTGTTGGAACTGTTCCAGCGGCCGCAGTTCGGCGTGAACAGAGCCTATGGGTACATAAGCGGTGACATAGTCTCGCTCAACAATAATTCCGCTTCTGCCGAAAGGGCTCCTGCGCTGCCGAGTTGAGACGTCGAACACCTCCCTCAACGGCACGGGAGCCCTGCCCGTCGCGCACGCCAACCCCGCGCCGCCCTGTCACCCGATCAGCGGCCACACTGAACACGCCCAAGGGCTGATCACCGCTACGAACTTGCAATGATGACCCTGCGCAAATCGTCCCCATAAGAAGAATCATTTGCGGATTTTACTTTAGTTTCTTGATCCGCGAACCGGGCGACGGTCATGTGCCATTCACGATTTCCGTGAAAGACGGCGCGAAATGCATGTGCATACCGCATGACATCTTCGTACTGTCGGCCGGTGCAGCCGACAGATTGGAGCTGGGCGGGGACCCAGGACTCAGCCTCTACGTAAGCGTCTACGACATTGATGGCCAGGCTCTTGACTCGTTCAATGGCTTCGTCGAGGGTGCAGCGATCTCGTGTCCGAATCGTCGTAACAGCGTTGTGCACACCCCCAACACGTAGGTCTTTCTCCAGTGAAAGCAAATCATTACAGAGGCCGACATAGTCGGAGCAAAGATTCCCCAAGGACTGCACTGAGGGTAAGTTGCGGACATGTTCTTGCAGGTCCACTCGTTCGGCTACCTCCAAGAGATCGACATATACAAGCTCAGTAACGCCGACCCGGCGGCGTTCAAGATATTCTTGCAGAGGCGGTGTGCGACCGCTCAGGTCGTCGGCGACACATGCTAGGGCCTCCCATCCCGAGACCTCCCAGTGGCGGGCGAGCGTGTGCTGCCACATGGTGGAGCGTTGCGGTATGCGAGTCTCGTGCCACAAATTTTCGAGTGCCTGCATCAGCGGACTTGAATTTCCTTTCCCTTCACACATAAACACCTTGACGGCGGATATGCATTGTCGGGCAGATACGGGGTCGTTGCGGCATAGCACGTCATCCATGAGATCGTCATGGATGGCCCCAAGGAGCATCCAGCGGACCAATAGACTGAATGTTTCCAGATCGCAGTTAGGATAATAGTAGGCAGCAAGGAGCTCCATCTGTGAGTTCTCGTAACGCTGGCGGAGCATCCCAGGAAGAAGATCGAATGACTCCGCCCAGGAGTACATACGCCGCCGAGCTTCCGGCAGGTGCGGATTGATGTCACTGACCATCAGGTGAGCGGGCAGTGGGGGGAGGGAAGCGGACATGATGAGCTCCTTTGCATCGTGACTTCGGTCCCGGAGAAACGGGCGAGTAGGTTTCCGCCATGCGGGCCTCTGCCGTGACACCCGAAAGTCCGGGGCACAACAGAAGCTCCGGTTTTGGTGAGCATTACGCAACGGTGCGTGATGCTGCTTTCATTTCCTCGGTGTCGTAAGTACAGAAGAGAGGGAACCTCTAATTCAGAGGCGAGCTTGTTCTGGTCCTGCAGCCGCGTCACTGTCGTGATGGGCTCACAAAGTCTAAAGACCGAATCGACGATCCCTACGGGCATAATGGTCCAGTGCGCGAGTCAGGTGCTCTCGGGTGAAATCTGGCCATAGATCGGCGCAGAAGTACAGTTCAGACTGAGCTGTCTGCCATGTCAGGAAACCCGACAGACGTTTTTCTCCGGAGGTGCGCACCACCAGGTCTGGGTCCGGCTGGCCAGCCGTGAACAGATACTGCCCTATCGCCTCTTCAGAGATCACCGACGATGACCCTGGTTCGGGAGCGTTGGCCAGCCCATCGCACAGACAGCGCACGGCGCGAACAATCTCAGCGCGACCATCATAGGCAAGCGCAATGTTCGCCTGAAGGCCCTCGCTGTGCCGGGTCGACTCCTCAGCCCGGCGAAATGCCTCGGTAACGCTTTTCGGTAGTAGATCCAGGGCGCCCATCGCGCGGACGCGCCACGGGCCGTCCGCAAGGCGTTCAGCCACCTCCTCGTAAACACGGAACAAACCTGCCAGCTCGTCGTCGCTCCGCTTTAGATTCCTCATGGCGAGCAACCACATCGTGACAACCTCCACCCCGGCATCCTCGCACCACGCCAAGACATCGAAGACCTTCAAGATGCCGGCGCGGTGCCCTTCATCGACGCTGAGATAGTGGCCACGCGCCCATCGCCGGTTTCCGTCCAGAATGAAGGCGATGTGCTGCGGAACCGCACGTACCTGGGATGTGGTGTTGTCGACGCCAACGCCCTCGAGGTTCTCCTGTGTCATGAGAATTACCCCTGCCTTCCTTGATTCGGCATCAGTGGAACGGTCGGAACCGAGAATTTAAGTCAGTCTGCTTCTCAGACTCAAACCTGAAATGGTCATGGCGACGTTGTCTCTCGCGCGGCTAAGGGCTGTCCCGTAACTCCCGGTGGATCAGCGTGCGGCGTCAGATGCGGTGCATCGCAAGGCGCCGGGTCGCCCTCATACCGGGTGTATTCGGGCGATCCGGCAACGCCGCGAGGTGCCGTAGCTGTCGTCGTGCGCCCGCCGGGAGTTACGGGACAGCCCTTAGGCACCGCGGAGGTAGTGCGAAGACCGGATGCGATGTGACCAGGTCAGGAAGGAGCGACAGGCCAAGAAACTTTTTCACAGCTCCTAGGGCACCACTTGCACGTTCGCCCGGCAAGGTCTGCTCCGTCACCATGCGTGAATGCGTTGAAAGGCAATTGAGCGCTTTCAGCGTGGTCGCTGATCGGGCGACGGGGCGGCGCGGGGTTGGCGTGCGCAACGGGCAGGGCTCCCGTGCCGTTGAGGGAGGTGTTCGACGTCTCAACTCAGCGACGCAGGAGCCAATGCCGCGAAGTTAGCGGGAAAGCTGCCCACGTCAAGTGGGTTGACGGTATTGGTCGTTGAGCCGGCGGTGCAACGGGACCTCTGGTAGCCAGGAATGAGCTTCTTCGAGCTGGCCACCGATCAGGTGACGGTCCACGAAGCACAACGAGCGAGGCCCCCGAGCGGTTGATCAAGATGTCTGACGTCTCAACCACGCTGCTCGGGGGCCTCGTTGGTCACCTATCCTGCCGCACTCGACCTGCCCCATGCGCTCGTGGAGTGGGTCACGATGCTCATCGTCACCCGGGAGGGTGACCGGCGCTGCAAGCTCCGTCCGTCCCAGCGCGCGATGGTGGCACTGGTGTACCTGCGCGAACACACGACCCTGGCGAAGATCGCTGCCGGGTTCGGGATCAGCGAGTCCACCGCCCGCGCCTACACCGGCGCGGTCATCCACCTGCTCGCCGAACGTGCGCCGGTTCTGCTGAAGGTCCTGCGTGAGGCCGATGCGGACTTCGTCCTGCTGGACGGCACGCTCGCCGAGTGCGACCGGGTCGGAGACGGGCGGGCCGACTACTCGGCCAAGCATCGCCGGCACGGGGTGAACGTGCAGGTGGCACCGATCAGGAAGGTCGGCTGCTGTGGCTGTCACCCGCGTTGCCGGGCCGGCCCCATGACGTGGCTGCGGCCCCCACCCTCCGGATCATCCGCATCTGCGAGCGCCAGGGCGTCCCCATCCTGGCCGACCTCGCCTACCAGGGCGGAAGCCCCTGGATGAGCACCGGCATCAAACGGAGGCCCATGCAGGAACTCACTCCCACCGAGAAGACTCTCAACCGGGCGCTGGCCGCGGCACGCGCACCGGTCGAGCGCGGCGTCGCACGCCTGAAGACCTGGCAGATCTTCCGCAGATCCCGGTGCAGCCCAAACGGACGGGGCAGTTGAGACATCCGAATGACCGCCTACCGCCGTCCGACTCGGCAGCAAGACAGCTCGGAAACGCCGGTTAGCCAAACCGGCGTTTCCGGAGACGATTAATGCACCAACGTCCGCCCCCGAACACAACCACAGATCTAAGTAGTGGCAAAGGCATGTCGTCGCTGCCTGCCGGAAATTTAGCGTGCGTTCTCCGTTCGCGAACAGTGCTGTCCGTCTCTGGACTCTTCCGTAGATCCGTCTAGTGTTCCGTACTCCCCCAGGGATAGCCGCACTTGCCCAATGAACCAATAGCAACTATCGCCAAGGCCGAACCGCATCGCGATAAGGAGACCACAGCGAAACCTGCGACTCCTCACCATCGCGCCGTCTCGCCTGATAGCCAAGCGTTTCTCCTCACCAGCGCCTGGTACTCAACCAGTGACCTCGCCGCCTGCCTGCGAGTGGACGCGTCAACCCTGCGCCGCCGGCGCACAGCCCAGCCACCCCAGGGGCCGCCATTCGTCACGGTCTTGAAACGCCTCGTCACGTACAGCGCCCTCGACGTCGAGGAATGGCTGCGTCACCGACGTACCGTCCCGACCAAGGAATTCGATGGCCGAAAAGACCGACGTTCCAGTCGGTGTCCGACTCTCCACCGATATCGAACACCGCCCTGACCGCCCCACTCCGTATCGGGCCCGCGTCCGATGGACCGATCCGACCAGCAAGCGCCGCCAGTCACTGTCCGAGGGAAAGGACAACGAAGAAGAGGCCCAGGAATGGCTTCAGGCCATCATCGAGGCCGCAGAAGCCGGCCTGAGCCCCTCCCAGGCCACCATGAAGCTCGCCGAATACGGTGACGCGAACACGGACCTCGCCCTGCGCGGCCTCGAGTTGAAAACGCTGGACCCCTACCTGTCGGGATGGCGGATGCGCGTAGTCCCCGCCCTGGGCCACCTCGCAGTGCGGATGATCACCAACGGCGTCGTCGATCGCACCGTCCAGAACTGGATCGCCGACGAGCACAGCCGCTCCACGGTGAAGACCACCATCGCCGTCCTGGTCCGCGTCATGGAGCAGGCACTCCGCGACGGCATCATCAGGGTCAACCCCGCCCGGGTAACCGGCTGGCAGAAGCTCTGCAAACAGGCCGAGGACGAACTCCTGGACCCACGGGCGCTGGCCCTGCCCGGCCGGGAGACCTTAATTGTGCTGGCCGATGCGCTCGTTGCCGCTTCCCACGACCAGTACCGCGGCTGGAAGACGTGGTCATCTTCGCCGCGTGCACCGCCGCACGGATCGGCGAGGTCTCAGGCTGCGCGACGCCACACACTGGGACGACGTGGTCACCAAGCTCGGCTACGAACACCTGCGCCGGCACGACCTCCGGCACACCGGACTGACCTGGTTCGCCGACGCCGGAGTCCGGGTACACGTCCTCCGCAAGATCGACGGCCATGGCTCCCTGACCACCACCCAGCGATACCTGCACCCTGACGTACACAAGATCACGGCCGCCGGAGCGGCGCTCTCCGCACACCTCAGCGCGCTCCGCGCACCACGCTCACTGCCGAGCCCGATCGTCGTAACCCGCTGACGCCGGTCAAGGGCGCCGGTCCCCAACTGGTCCCCAAGAATGATCAAGGGCCGGTTTCGGATATCTCCGAAACCGGCCCTGACCTGCGACTGTCTCCAGTCGGGACGACAGGATTTGAACCTGCGACCCCTTGACCCCCAGTCAAGTGCGCTACCAAGCTGCGCCACGTCCCGATGCGCCTCGTCGCGGTGAACCGCGTGATCGCGCGAACAGAACCTTACCGCACACAGAGGGGTGCCTCGAAGACGGCGAGTGAGGAGGGACAATCGGTGCATGAGCAACACCTCTGGCGATTTCTCCGGCGACTCCTCCGGGGACACTTCCGGCGACCGGCGGGACCGGGACACCGAGGGCCGGGCGCGCAACGCCCGGCCCCGCGACGGACTCGGGCGGCCCCTGCCGTACGGGGCGGACGGCGTGGAGCGGCAGCCCGAGGGGGTGGTGCGCGCCCCCGAGGACACCGTCACCGAGGCCCAGGCGCTGCTGACGGCGGGGAAGCCGTTCCACGCGCACGAGGTCTTCGAGGACGCCTGGAAGTCGGGCCCCGAGGAGGAGCGCGCGTTGTGGCGAGGGCTCGCCCAGCTCGCCGTCGGGCTCACGCACGCGGCCCGGGGGAACGTGACGGGCGGGGCGCGGTTGCTGCGGCGGGGGGCGGGGGCTGTCGAGGAGTGGGGTGCGGGCTCCGGGAGCCCGCGTCCTCACGGGCTCGCCTTGGACGAACTCGCCACCTGGGCGCGTGAGTTGGCGGCTGTCGTGGAGCGGGACGAAGCCGCTGTGGACGCGTCGGCGTGGGCGCCGCGGTTGCGCGGCGGCGGTTCCTGAGCGTTGCATGGACCGTGCGAAAGATTCATGTCATCGGCATCGGTGCGGGCGACCCCGACCACCTGACCCTCCAGGCGGTCAAGGCGCTGCGCGGCACCGAGGTGTTCTTCCTCCTGGACAAGGGTGAGGCGACCTCGGACCTCGTGCGGCTGCGCCGTGACGTTCTCGGCGCGCACCTGCCCGAGGGGACGTACCGGACGGTCGAGGCGCTCGATCCCGAGCGCGACCGTCCGGCTCGGGGCGCGGATTACCGCCCCGCCGTCGGTGCCTGGCGCGGCGCCCGCGCCCGCGTCGTCGAGCGGCTGATCGCGGAGGAGCTGGGCGAGGACGGGACCGGCGCCTTCCTCGTCTGGGGCGACCCCGCCCTGTACGACAGCACGCTGGGTGTCCTGGAGGAGGTCCTGGAGCGGGGCGCCGTGGCCTTCGCGTACGACGTCGTGCCGGGCGTCAGCAGCGTCTCGTGCCTCGCCGCCCGGCACCGCACCGGTCTCAGCCGGGTGGCGCGGCCCGTGCAGATCACCACGGGCCGCCGGCTCGCGGAGGGCCTTCCCGAGGGTGTCGACGACGTGGTCGTGATGCTGGACGCCCACCAGACGTTCCAGCGGTACGCCGGCACCGGCGAGGAGATCGACATCTACTGGGGTGCCTATCTGGGCACCCCGGACGAGATCCTAGTCTCGGGTCCGCTGGCCGAGACGGCGCCCCGCATCGTGGAGGTTCGCGCACAAGCCCGGGAGCGCAAGGGCTGGATCATGGACACGTATCTGCTGCGCAGGCGGCCCCGGGACTCGGCCGAGCGGGACGCCCACGAGCGAGGCGCTCCCGGGCGAGGCGCGCCCGGGCCTGGCTGAACCAGGGCCCTCGCCCTCCCCCGTGGCAGCGGCCCGGCCCGCACCCCCATGCGGACGGGCCCCGCATGCACACCCCACCGGCCGGTGTGAAGCTGACCGGTGTGACGACCATCGACACCGCCGGACCCGCCGCCGGACCCCCCGCGGCCGAAGCGGCCGCCACGCAGCCGCCCGTGCTGGACAAGCGGCGCCGCAACGTCGTCTTCGTGACGATCATGCTCGGCATGCTGCTGGCCGCGCTGGACCAGACGATCGTGGGCACGGCCCTGCCCACGATCGTGTCGGACCTCGGCGGCGCGGAGCACATGTCGTGGGTGGTCACCAGCTATCTGCTCGCGGAGACCGTCGCCACGGTGCTCGTCGGCAAGTTCGGTGACCTGTTCGGCCGCAAGCTCGTTTTCCAGGCGTCGGCGATCATCTTCATCACCGGCTCGTTCCTGTGCGGCCTCTCCTCGAACATGCTCCTGCTGATCTCCTGGCGGGCCATGCAGGGCATCGGCGCGGGCGGTCTGATGGTCACCGCGATGGCCCTGATCGCGGACGTCATCCCGCTGCGGGAGCGCGGCAAGTACCAGGGGGCGATCGGCGCCGTGTTCGGTGTCGCCACCGTGATCGGGCCCCTGCTCGGCGGCCTCTTCACGGACCATCTGACCTGGCGCTGGGCGTTCTACGTCAACGTCCCCATCGCGATCCTCGTCGTGGTGGCCGCGGCCCGCACGATCCCGGTGGTGAAGTCGCCGTCCCGGCCGGTCATCGACTATCTGGGCATCGCCCTGGTGGCGATCGGGGCGAGCGCCCTGATCCTCGCGACCAGTTGGGGCGGTAACGAGTACGCCTGGGGCTCGCCCGTCGTCATCGGCCTCTTCGCGGGCGGTGTCCTCGCCCTGGCCGCCTTCTGCCTGGTGGAGACGCGCGCCGCCGAACCCATGCTGCCGATGCGCCTGTTCGGCAACCCCGTCTTCACGGTCTGCTCGATCCTCAGCTTCATCGTGGGCTTCGCGATGCTCGGCGCGATGACATTCCTGCCGACGTATCTCCAGTACGTGGACGGCGACTCGGCGACGGTCTCCGGTGTCCGTACGCTGCCCATGGTCGTCGGGCTGCTCATCGCGTCGGTCTTCAGCGGCAACGTGATCAGCAAGACCGGCCACTACCGGACCTTTCCCATCATCGGGTCGCTGGTGATGGGCGTCGGGCTCTACCTGCTCTCCCTGATGAACAGCGGCACCAGCACCTGGCTCTCCTCGCTCTACATGTTCGTGCTCGGCGCGGGGATCGGGCTGTGCATGCAGGTCCTCACCATCGCCGTGCAGAACACCGTCGAGTACACCGACCTGGGCACCGCGACGTCCGGCGTCACCTTCTTCCGTACGCTCGGCAGTTCCTTCGGTACCGCCGTCTTCGGCACGATCTACGCCAACACGCTGAAGCCGAACCTGGCGGACGGGGTCGCCGCGGCGGCCCGGGCCGGCGGGACCGATCCCGGGACGCTCACCAAGGCGGCGACCAGCCCGGAGAGACTGCACGAGCTGCCGTCGGCGACCGCCGCGCCTCTCGTCAGGGCGTACGCGGAGACGCTGCAGACCGTCTTCCTGTGGACCGTGCCCGTGGCGGCGCTCGGTTTCCTGGTCTCCCTCTTCCTCAAGCAGGTGCAGTTGCGCGACAGCGCGCGGATGGGGTCCACCGACCTGGGCGAGGGCTTCGCGACCCCGTCCGCGGCCGACAACCGGCAGCGGCTGGAAGCCACGGTCGGGAAGATCCTCGGCGACACCGGGCCCGAGACCCTGCGCCGGATCGTCGTCGGTTCGGACACCCGGCTGGACATCGCGGGGGCCTGGGCCGTGATGCAGGTCGAGCTGTTCACCCGGATGGTCGGTCACGCGGGCCTCTCCCTGATCGCCGCGCGCCGGCACCTGCCGCCCGAGGTCCTGGTGCCGGTCTTCCAGCGCATGGTCGACGAGGGGTACCTGACCCGGGAGGGCACGCTGTTCTCCCACACCGACGCCGGTTCCCGCGAGGCGCGTGTGATCGGCGAGGCGTGGGCCGGGTGGCTGGCCGACCGCGTCGAACAGGACCTCGGCCGGCCGTCGGGCGCGGAGCTCCGGGTCGCCGTCGACACGATCGCCAAGCGGCTGCTGGTCGAGGACCTGACCGACGGCGCGGCGCCGGATCCCCGACCGAAGGTGCCGGCCTCGGCGGAGAGCGACCGCTGAGCTTGTTCTTTATGGTCCGAGTCGGTTTCGTTCAGTGATGCTTGCTGATCGCTTCACGGTTTTGCCCACGTCGTAGTGGGCGGTGGGTCGCCGGTTCTTCGAGCCAGCTGGCCGTCCGGGACCGGGTGTTGAGGGTTTGGGCGCACGGGCCGGACAGAGCAGGTGCGGGCGGAGGTTCCTGAACCCCCGGCGAACTCGGGCCGGGGTGAGCCGGCCGGGCTCGGCCGGTTTCTCCCACGGCCGTCTCAGGTCGGTGGCCGCCTGGCGGAGGAGACGGAGCTGAGTGTGGGCCGCGATGACGATCCAGGTCCAGCGTTCGCCGGCCTCGGGGGTGCGGAGTTTCGGCCGGGTCCAGCCCAGGGTCTGCTTCATCAGTCGGAACGTGTGCTCCAGGTCGAAGCGCCTCAGGAACGTCTGCCAGCGGACATCGACGTCCTCGCCGCTCACGGCGGTGGCCGACGACCACAGCCAGAGGGGCAGCGGGTCCTGGCCCCCGGGCAGGCGGTCGACCTGGAGATGGATCAGCGTGCCTTCGATGACGGGGAGTTCGCCGGTGTGGTCGATCCACGCGGAGCGGGTGGTCAGGCGGGGGTGGATGTGGTCCCAGGCCATCGCGCGGGCAGTGCCGTACCGGTCGGTGACCTGCACGGTTGTCGCGTCGGGCTCGCCCCAGGTCTCCGGCTTGGCGAAGCGGAACTCCCCGCCGTGCTTGGGCGGGTGGCCGCCGCGGGGGTGGGCCAGGTAGTACTCCTCACGGGAGGGCGCCGGGCGGCGCATGACCCGGTCCGTGCGCATCCGCCCGAGGACCTCGACCGGGAGACCGCCGAGGAGGTGGGCCATGCGCGGGGCGTCGTAGCCCGCGTCGAAGACGATGAGGATGTCGCGGTCGCCGACGTGCCAGCGGCCCATCTCGATCAGGTCCGTGACCACCCGGCGGAGCTGGGCGGCGGTGACCTCGGCGACGTCGTCGGCGGGTCCGAGGCGGACGGCGTCCAGGAACTGGCACCAAGACGTCCGGCCCGATTCGAGGGCGGCGACGAAGGAGTACGGCCAGCCGGGGATGAATTGGTCCGAGGACCGGCCGCTGCGGCCGTAGACGTGGCAGAACAGACGATCCGCGCTGGTCGGGGCGTCGGGACGGAGCCAGTTGCTCACGTCGACGGCGAGGACAAGGCGCCCGTCGGCGGCCTGCGGCATGGGCAGGCCAGCCAGTACCTGCCGCAGCCGGGGCACGTCGATGGTCCCGTTGTTCAGCGCGTCGTACATCGCGCCGTGACCCCGCCGGTGCTCGGCCACCAGCGTCAGGTCCACCGGCGTTCTCACCGGTCCGTCCGCGCACAGCAACGCGTCGGTGAGGTCGAACAGTTCGTCCCCGCGTGCGGTCAGGCAGGCGAATAGATCGTCCCGGTAGCGTGACGCCACCAGGAACGGCTCTCCCTCTACATCTTGATGCAGCAAACCCACCCCGCGGCCTTCGCCTGTCCTGCGTCTCTGCGCCGGAGTTCAGCATCAAGCGACGGCCGCCGTGCTGTCGCGCAGTTCCGGTTTTGCGATCAAGTTCGAGGAAGCGTTCGAGCGGTCGAGTCCGCGACCTGGGTATAGAGGCGCTACTCGGCCCGCCACCAGCCCTGTCCGACGTGCCAGTCCCTCACCCAGTGCAGGAAATCGCCCCCCGGTTGATCGGACGGGCGGTCGGAATAGGGTGCGGCGCATCCGTCTCTGAGCCACCACACCCGGCCGCGTTGCGGCCCGGTCACCACCAGCGTCCAGTACTCACCGGGTCTGTCGCTGCCCAGCAGCACCGAGCCGTGCTGGTAGGTCTGGTGCAGCAGAGACGAGTGGCGGGTGTGGTCGTAGTAGTCGTACTCCCACTGCCACTCCTCCTCAAGAGGGAAGGGCTGGCCGGGCACGCGTACGGCGGCGCCATCGAACGGCTCCGGGCTCATCCAGCAGTCCGCTTCCCAGACGGCCCAGCTGTCCGGTTTCTCTCCCAGGGGCAGCAGACCACCTTCGTCAGGCGGACCATCGTCGGTACCGTTCGCGATCTCGGTCACGAAAGTGCGATACGGCTCCGGCAACACCACCCCGTGCCTTCGCTCCCACGCCCGAAGCTCGTCCCTGTCCAAAGGGCGGTGACGGACCTCTGCCGGAAAAGCTTCACGCAGGACGGCTATCGCACCCGAAATCGCATCTTCCACGCCCTACAGGTATCACCCGGCACTGACACTCTGGCCTCGGACCACTGCACGCAGCAGGTTAAAAGACAAGCTGAGAGCGTGTGTCAGATCCCCGGCCGGGCGCGGGTGCTCAGCCCAGGGCCCGGTCCAGGTTGAAGGCCGCGCTGATCAGGGCCAGGTGGGTGAAGGCCTGGGGGAAGTTGCCCTGTTGTTCGCCGGTGTGGCTGATCTCCTCGGCGTACAGGCCGAGGTGGTTGGCGTAGGTGAGCATCTTCTCGAAGGCGAGGCGGGCCTCGTCGAGCCGGCCGGCCCGGGTCAGCGCCTCCACGTACCAGAAGGAGCAGATCGAGAAGGTGCCCTCCTCGCCGCGCAGGCCGTCGGGGCTGACCTTCGGGTCGTAGCGGTAGACCAGCGAGTCGGAGACCAGGTCCTCGGTGAGCGCGTCGAGCGTGGAGAGCCATTTCGGGTCGGTCGGTGAGATGAACTTGGCCAGCGGCATCATCAGCACCGCGGCGTCCAGGACGTCGTCGTCCTCGTGCTGGACGAACGCCTTGCGCGTCGGTGACCAGCAGCGGTCCATGATCCGCCGGTAGATCGTGTCCCGGGCGCCGAGCCAGCGCGGCAGGTCGGCGGGCAGGCCCCGGCGGTTGGCCAGTCTGATCGCCCGCTCGATCGCGACCCAGCACATCAGCCGGGAGTAGAGGAAGTTCTTACGGCCGCCGCGGGTCTCCCAGACCCCCTCGTCGGGCTGGTCCCAGTGGTCGCAGACCCACTCGACCAACGCGCAGATGTCGTCCCACTGGTCGCTGGAGATCGGCTGGGCCCACTTGTCGTAGAGGTAGACCGAGTCGATGAGGGCGCCGTAGATGTCGAGCTGGAGCTGGTCGGCCGCCGCGTTGCCGATCCGGACGGGGGCGGAGCCCTGGTATCCCTCCAGGTGGCCGAGCTCCTGCTCGTGCAGGTCGGTGCGCCCGTCGATGCCGTACATGATCTGCAGCGGGCCCGCGGGGCGGCCGTCGCCGGGGCTGATGTGCCTGGCCGCGAACGCCATGAACGACTTGGCCTCGCTGGTGAACCCCAGCCGCAGGAGGGCGTACACGCAGAAGGCCGCGTCGCGCACCCACACGTACCGGTAGTCCCAGTTCCGTTCGCCGCCGATCTGCTCGGGCAGGCTGGTCGTCGCGGCGGCCACGATCGCGCCGGTCGGCGCGTAGGTGAGCAGTTTGAGGGTCAGCGCGGAGCGGTGCACCATCTCGCGCCACCGGCCGCGGTAGTGGGAGGCGGTCAGCCAGTTCCGCCAGAACGCCACGGTGGCGCCGAACAGGTCCTCCGCCTCGGCGCGCGGGCAGCAGCGGGGCTGTATGTCGCCGCTGACCTGGTCGAGGGCGAACACCGCCGACTCGCCCTCGTGGAGTTTGAAGTCCGCCGTCGCGTCGAGCCCGTCGCACTGGAGGGGTTCGGTGGAGGTCAGGGCGAGCGAGAGGTTCTTGGACTCGAAGACCACCATGCCGTCGTGGATGCGGGCGGTGTGCGGCTGCGCCGCGTAGTCGAAACGGGGTGCCACGCGCGCGTGGAAGGGGACCGAGCCGCGGACGCACAGCACGCGCCGGATCAGCCGGTGCCGGTCCGCCTCCGTCCCGTGCGCGTCGCCGTGCCCGTCACCACGGCCGTCGCCATGTCCCTCACCATGTCCGTCACCGTCGCCGTCGCCGTCGCCGACTACCGGCATGAAGTCCTGGATCTCGCCGACGCCGTCCTCCGTGAAGAAGCGGGTGAGCAGGACATTGGTGTCCGGGAAGTAGAACTGCTTGGTCCTGGCGGGGACGGCGGCGGCCAGTTCGAAGGAGCCGCCCCGGTCCGCGTCGAGGATCGAGGCGAAGACGCTGGGGGCGTCGAAGGAGGGGCAGCAGTACCAGTCGATGGTGCCGTTGATGCCCACCAGGGCGACGCTGCGCAGATCGCCGATGAGGCCGTGATCGGCGATCGGGAGGTAGTGGCCGGATGTCGGTGGGTCCTGCTGCGCGGATGCCTCGGACATTGCCTCAGGGTAGACGCTCCACCGGGGGGATTGTCGGTTTTCTACGGGTCCCCTGCGGCTGGTTCCTACGGGTCCGCCACGGCTGGTCGCGCCCGCGCCGGGCGCTGTTCAGCGCAGGAGCAGTTGCAGGCCGCCCAGGACCGTGGCCGCGATCACCAGGCGTTCGAACAGGCGCTGGTTGATGCGGTCCACCGCCCAGGTGCCGATCAGGGCGCCCGGGAGGACGAACGCCACCAGGGCCGCGTCCAGGAGCAGGGAGTGGCCGTCGATCAGGCCGAGGCCGACACTGAAGGGGACCTTGGAGACGTTGACGATCAGGAAGAAGAAGGCGGAGGTGCCCAGGAAGCCGAGCTTGCGGAAGCCGGCGGAGAGGAGATACATCGACATCACGGGGCCGCCCGCGTTGGCGACCATCGTGGTGAAGCCGCCCAGCACTCCGTAGGAGCGGGCCTTGATCCGGCCGGTCCGGGTGGCCACGGAGTCGGGCCGCTCGTCCGTGTCCGCGGCCCGCCCCTCCCCGGCCCCGGTTCCGGCCTCGGCCCTGCGGCGGCGCCACACGGTGACCCCGGCCATGAACAGCAGGATCGCGCCGATCGACGTACGCACCATCGCGTCGTCGGCCCGGACCAGGAACACCGTGCCGACGACCACGCCCGCCGCGACGGCCGGGAACAGCTTCCACAGGGTCGGCCAGTGCGCGTGCCGCCGGTAGGTGAGCACGGCGAGCACGTCCCCGACGATCAGGATGGGCAGCAGCACCCCCGTGGACGCCCTGGCCGGCAGGACCGCCGCGAAGATCGCGAGGCTGACGGTGTTGGCCCCGCTGACGGCGGTCTTGGAGAAGCCGACGAGCAGAGCCGCGGCGGCGAGGGCGGCGAACTCCCAGCCAGTGATGTGCCAGAGCGTCATCGTGTTCATGCGGGGACCGATGCTATGCCCATCTATCCGGCGCCGTCAGGGGCGTCTCGACAGGTGACCCCCGACAGGTGATCACTGCCACCGCCACCGGCCGCGCGCTCTGGACCGTCTCCCCGCCCCCTGGAAGGATCGCCTCCGATCGCTCTCGGTCGCCCACGTCACCCACGTCACCCACGATCGTCCGTGCCTGTCCCTGATCGCCCCCGCACCTTCGCCGACGCCGATGGAGGACCCATGGCCGACTCCCGCGAGCACGCCCTCACGGGCACCCGGAGCAGCATCACGGCACGCGAGTGGCCACGGCAACGGCCGAGGTACGTGGCGCTGCTGGTCCACGGATACGGCGAGCACATCGGCCGTTACGAGTACGTCGCCGACGTACTGCACGGACATGGCGCGGCGGTCTTCGGCCCCGACCACCTGGGGCACGGCACCTCCGGCGGCGAGCGGGTGCTGATCGAGGACTTCGAGGACGTGGTGAGCGACGTCCACGCCGTGGAGCTGCTGGCCCGGGAGGCGTATCCGGGCGTGCCGGTGGTGCTGATCGGCCACTCGATGGGCGGCCTCATCGCGGCGCGGTACGCCCAGCGGTACGGGGACGGGCTGGCCGCCCTCGTTCTGTCGGGGCCGGTGATCGGGAGCTGGGAGCCGCTCCAGCAACTGCTCGCGCTCGATCCGCTGCCCGAGGTCCCCATCGATCCGACGGCGCTCTCCCGCGATCCGGCGGTCGGACGGGCGTACGCGGCGGATCCCCTCGTCTGGCACGGGCCGTTCAAGCGGCCCACACTGGAGGCCTTCGTCCACGCGCTGGACACCATCTCCAAGAGCGGTGACGTGGGAACTCTCCCGCTGCTGTGGCTGCACGGGGACGACGACCGGATCGTGCCGCCGCGCGCCAGCCGGGCCGGTGTCGAGGAGCTGCGGGGCGCGGAGTGGGAGGAGCGCCTGTACCCGGGCGCTCAGCACGAGGTGTTCAACGAGACGGTCAAGGACGCGGTGCTGGCCGATGTGACACGTTTCGTGGACGGCGTCCTCGCGTGAAACCGCTCCTGCCGGGCAGGCAGGCAGCACACGAGAACTGCGAACGAAAGGGGCACCCGATGGCCGACGCCCTCGAACTGGACGCGCTGTGGGCCGAGTTCCACCGCGTGGTGAACATGACCTCGCAGGAGCTGGCCGCCTGGCTGCGGGTGAACGACGCGTCCGAGGAGGCCGTGGCGCCGCCCGAGCACGCGGGTGCCCCGACCGGCGAGGCCGTGCTGGCCATCCTCCAGAAACGGCGGATCGACCTCACCGAGGACGACCTCGACGTGATGTACGAGGTCGTGGACGCCGTCACCGCGGAGACCGGCTCCGAGCGCGGGGCGCAGTCGGCGTCCGAGGCCGAGGAGACCCGTCGCCGCCACCGGCTGATGACCCTCGGCCACGACCCGA
The DNA here is from genome assembly GCF_026341275.1 of Streptomyces ortus. Lineage (NCBI taxonomy): Bacteria > Bacillati > Actinomycetota > Actinomycetes > Kitasatosporales > Streptomycetaceae > Streptomyces > Streptomyces ortus. The sequence goes on along the minus strand of NZ_JAIFZO010000002.1, from coordinate 7,260,021 downwards.
GCAGGCCGCAGGGGTGAGCGTTGCGGCCGGCGCGTTCCCGCAACCCGCAGACCGGGCCGGCCCCTCAGCCCCTCAGCCCCTCAGCCCCTCAGCTCAGGGTCCATCCGCCGTCCACCGGGAGGTCGACGCCGTTGACCGCGGGGTTGCGGAGCAGGAAGTCCACCGCGTCCACGACGTCCCGCATGCGCGCGAGCCGTCCCGTGGGCGTCTGCGCACGGTAGTCCTCCAGCACGTCGGCGGGCCGGTCCGCCCAGAACGGGCTGTCGCCGACGATGCCCGGGTGGACGGCGTTGACCCGGATCGGGGCGAGTTCCCCGGCGAGGGCGCGTACGAGACCCGTGACGCCCGCGTTCACCGTCGCGACCGTCGTGGCGCCGGGGTAGGGCCGTTCCTTGGCCTGTCCGCCGAAGACCACCACGGCGCTCTCCTCGGTCATCCGCGGCAACAGCGTGTGGACGACCTCGGTGTAGCCGACGAGTTTGAGGGTCACCAGGTGCAGCGCGGCCTCGATGTCGTACTCGGTGACGGTGTTGCGGTCGCGTGAGATGGCGGCAAGCACCAGATGGCCGACGCGCTCGACACCGGCCAGCGCAGGCCCGATCTCGCGCGGCCTGGAGAGGTCCAGGGCGATCCCGTGCGCGCCGATCTCCTTGGCCACCGTGTCGGCCCGGTGGGCGTCGCGTCCGGTGAGGACGACCTCGTCACCGCGTTCCGCGCGGGCGCGGGCGATCGCGAGACCGATTCCGGCCGTCCCACCGACGACCACGACATCACTCACGGCTCCTCCTCCAATACGTTCCGGTCCATTACGTCCCAGTCGAGTACGTCCCGGTCCAGTACGTCCCGCAGGTGGTCCCAGTCGCGCGCGAACCGGTAGGAGTGGCGCGACGGCGGCTGCGGTGCCTGCGTCTCCAGCCACCGCACCGGCCCCGTACCGACGTTGCTGAAACCGTGGACGCAACCGGCGCCCGCCCAGGCCGCGTCGCCCACCCCCAGCCGGTACCGCTCGCCGTCGAAGGTGGCGTCGACCGCGCCCTCGACGATCAGGTACGTCTCCTCGAAGGGGTGGTCGTGCGCGCCCGCGACGCCGTCGGCCGCGTACTGGACCATGAACATCGTCGAGGCGACGGCGCCCAGGTCCGCGTCCACCATCGTCTTCACGGTGATCCCGCTGTAGACGAGCAGCGCGGTCCGCATGCTGGCCGATACGGCCAGGAGGTCCTGGGACTGCTTTCCCGGGTCCATCTGTGCGGGCTCGAAGTGGCCGAAGGAGCGGGTGCGCGGATCGCGTACGTCGATCCGTACCGGCTCACGGACGGCAAGGGCGGGCACCGCCTGGGTGTCGTGCCCGTAGCGGGCTCTGGGCACCGGCGCGAGCATGTCCGCCCAGCGCGCGACGGTGTCCCCGCCGCCGCGCCAGGCGTGCGGGACACCCGTGGGCAGCAGCCCGTAGTCACCTTCTTCGAGGAGGTACGAGCCCTCGGACGTATCGAGGATCACGGTCCCCGAGAGCAGGTGGAAGGACTCCTCGTACGAGTGGACGTGGGCCCCGATCGCGCCGTCCGGCGTCAGTTCGCACACTCCGAAGCCCGTGTGTACGGAGCCGTCCTCCTCGCCGACGATCGTGCGTCGGGTGGATCCCACTGCGGAGTACGGCAGTTGAGGCTGGGCAGCGAAGGTGGCGTCCGCCGCCCGCCGGATCACGTGGTGGGTCATGTCCGCTGCTTCCCCCGTGCACCGGCCGCGGCGACGAGGCGGTCGCGGGACTCCTCGACCAGGCGCCGCGCCCGTCCGGCGTCGGCGAGGAGCCTGCCGTCCCGCTTGTGGACGACGCCGTCGACGATGACGGTCTCCACGTTGGAGACGTCCGCGCTCAGTGTCACGGCGGCCACCGGGTCGATGAGCGGCGCGACGTTGAGTGCCGTCGCGTCGATCGCCACGACGTCGGCGCGCTTGCCCGGGGTCAGCGAGCCGGTCCGGTCCTCGATGCCGGCGACGTGCGCGCCGTTGACGGTCGCCATCTCCAGCATCTGACGTGCCGTCAGCATAGTGTTGGGGACGGGGCTGTCGGCCTCCCAGCACGCGGCGTTCACGCGGGCCCGCTCGGCGCCGAAGGCCGCGCGGATCTGGGTGAACATGTCGCCGGGCACGGTGGTGACGACGTCGATGGACAGGGAGGGCCGCAGACCGTACTCGATCGCCTTCGTCACGGGCGGCCAGCCGTGCCCCATCTGGGTCTCCACCTGCGGGGCGACGGAGATCGTGCCGCCGCTGTCGGCGACCATCCGCCACTCCTCCTCGCTGAAGTAGCAGCAGTGCACATAGGTGGTGTCGGGGCCGAGCAGACCGAGGCCGTGGAGTTGTTCGACCATGCCGAAGCGGCCGGCGAGCCGTCCCATGCCGGCGTGCACGGTGAGCGGGATGCCCAGTTCGCGGGCGAGGCGCCATTCGGCCTCGACGACGTCGTTGATGCAGAAGCCGGGGCCGCGGGTGGCGAGGCCCATCGTCAACAGGCCCTCGTCGGAGGGGAAATGCCGCTCGCGCACCCGGCGTACGTCGTCGGCCGGTATCGCGATCTTGCTCTCGTACCAGTAGTCGGCGAGCGAGGTGTTGGCGCTGCCGTACGCGTACTGGGCGCGGATGCCGGTCTCGGTGAGGGCCTGCACCGCCGCGTCGGGGTGTTCGGGGGTGTTGTTGATGTGGGACCAGTCGACGAGGGTCGTGATTCCGGCGTTCAGGCACTCCAGCGAGCCCGCCAGGTTGCCCGCGTACACGTCCTCGGGGCGGTAGACGGGCGCGTAGGTGTCCAGGACCTCGACGAAGTAGTCGTCGAGCGTGGCGTCGGGCGCGCAGCCGCGGATGGACGCTTCCCAGGTGTGCCGGTGGGTGTCGACGAAGCCGGGCAGGACGATGCGGCCCGTCATGTCGAGCACGTCCGCGTCCGCGCCGATGTCGTGTCCGACCGCGGCGATCTTCCCGTCCTCGATCAGGACGTCGGCGCCGGGCAGATCCCCGATGGCGGGGTCCATCGAGAGCACGTGGCCCGAGCGCAGCAGCATTCGGTTGGTCATGGCCCTACTCGCCTCTCTCCATGCCGGGTTCAGTACGCGGTGAGGTCGCGGACCTTCGCCACGACCTTGTCGACGCTCGGGATGACCTCCGCTTCGAGCACGTCGGCGAACGGCAGCGGCACGCACGCGGCGGCGACCCTGCGCACGGGTGCGTCGAGGAGGCCGAAGCCCTCGTCGGCGACGATCGACACGAGCGTGCCGCCCCAGCCGCCCTGGTAGGGGTTCTCCTCGACGGTCACGAGCCGGGAGGTCTTGGCGAGGGAGCCGAGGACGGTCATCGCGTCGAGCGGCACGAGGCAGCGCAGGTCGATGACTTCCGCGTCGATGCCCTCCTCGGCCAGTCGCTCCGCGGCGGTGAGCGCGAGCGGCACCATCGAGGCGAGGGCCACGAGCGTGACGTCGTCGCCCTCGCGCACGACGGCCGCGTGCCCCAGTTCGACCACGTGGTCCGGCGGCGCGGGCGGCCCCTTGGTGGCGAACAGTCCCTTGTGTTCGAAGAACACCACCGGGTCGTCGCTGCGAATGGCGGCGGCCATCATGCCGGTCACGTCGGCGGGCGTGGCCGGAGCCGCGATCTTCAGTCCGGGGACGGTCAGCGCCCAGTTCTCGGTGGCCTGGGAGTGCTGCGCGCCGAAGCCGAGGCCGCCGCCGTTGGCGGTACGCACCACCAGCGGCACGGTCACCTGACCGCCCGTCATGTAGCGGACCTTGGGGATCTCGTTGGCGAGGTAGTCCCAGCAGCAGGCCAGAAAGTCCGAGAACATGATCTCCGCGACGGGCCGCATCCCGGTCATCGCGGCCCCCATCGCCGCCCCGACGATGGCCTGTTCGGAGATCGGCGTGTCCCACACCCGCCCGGGGCCGAACTCCTCGTGCAGTCCGGCCGTCGTCCTGAACACCCCGCCCGCCGCGCCGATGTCCTCCCCCAGGCACACCACCGCCGGGTCGCGCCGCATCTCCCGCGCGATGCCCTCGGCGACGGCCTGCCGGTAGGTGATCACGTCCGCCATCGCGCACCTCCGTCGGCCCATACGTCGGTCAGCGCCTCCCGGGGGTCGGGCGCGGGCGCTTTCTTCGCGGCCTCGACCGCCGCCTGTACGACGGCTTCGGCGCGCGCGTCCGCCGCGGTGACCGTCTCGGCCGGTACCCCGAGTCCGGCGAGCCGGCCGCGTGCCACGTCGAGCGGGTCGTGCTTGAGCCAGCGCTCCACCTCTTCGGCCGGGCGGTAGGTCGCGGGGTCCGCGCGGCTGTGGCCGTAGTGCCGGTAGGTCCGCGCCTCCAGAAGGCCGGGCCCGTCCCCCGCCCGGGCCCGGCCCGCCAGCCGGGCGACCGCCTCCCGTACGGCGACCACGTCGTTGCCGTCGACGGTCTCGCCGGGGATGCCGTAGGCGGGCGCCCGGTCGGCCGCGGGGTTGGCCACGGCGGTGACGTCGGCGATCGGGGTGTATTCCATGTAGAGGTTGTTCTCGCAGACGAACAGCACGGGCAGCTTCCATACGGCGGCCAGGTTGAGCGCCTCGTGGAAGGCGCCGATGTTGGTGGCGCCGTCACCGAAGAAGGCCACGGCGATCTGCCGGGTCCCCCGCAGCCGGGCCGACCAGGCGGCGCCGACCGCCATGGGGAGATGGGCGCCGACGATCGCGTACGAGCCGAGCATGTTGCCCGAGGCCTTGGTGAGGTGCATCGAGCCGCCCTTGGCCCCGCACAGGCCGCTCGCACGGCTCATCAGTTCGGCGAGGCATTCCTCGGGGGTCGCGCCGCGGGCCAGGGCGTGGTGGTGGCCGCGGTAGGTGGCGAACACGTAGTCGTCGTCGCGCAGGGCGGCGCCCGCGCCGACCGCGACGGCCTCGTGCCCGGCGGCGAGGTGGGTGGTGCCCTTGACGAGGCCGGACAGGAACAGGTCGTGGGCGGCCTTCTCCGTGCGCCGGATGACGGCCATCTCCTCGTAGAGGGCGAGGAGTTCGGCGGTTTCCCGACCGTCCGGCGTCCGCGTGGCGCCCGTCATCGCCCGCCCCTGCCCTCGCGGGTGTTCAGATGGGACTGGGACTCGCGGCGGGTGTTCAGCTCGCCGCCGACGGTCCAGTACTTGCGGCCCGCGACGAGCAGTTCCTCGGCCGGGAACTTGGTGATCACCTCGCACCCGTCGGCGGTGACGACGACCTCTTCCTCGATACGGGCCGCCGACCAGCCGTCCGCCGCCGGCCAGTACGTCTCCAGCGCGAACACCATGCCCTCTTCGAGGAGTTCGGGGTGGTCGAGCGAGACCAGCCGGCTGAAGATGGGCTTCTCCCAGATCGACAGGCCCACCCCGTGCCCGTACTGCAGGGCGAACGCGGCGGTCTCGTCGGGGAAGCCGAACTCCTCGGCGCGCGGCCAGACCTCGACGATGTCGGCGGTGGTGGCGCCCGGCCGGACCAGTGCGATCGCCTCGTCCATGTAGGCGCGGCAGCGGACGTACGCGTCGCGCTGCGCGGGTGAGGCGCTGCCGACGGCGAACGTGCGGTAGTAGCAGGTGCGGTAGCCGAGGTGGCTGTGCAGGATGTCGAAGAAGGCGGGATCGCCGGGGCGGATCAGCCGGTCGCTGTAGACGTGCGGGTGCGGTGAACAGCGTTCCCCGGAAATCGCGTTGACGCCTTCGACGTACTCGCTGCCCAGGTCGTAGAGGACTTTGGACACGAGTCCCACGCATTCGTTCTCGCGCACGCCCGGCCGTAGATGGGCGTACAGCTCCTCGTACGCGGCGTCGACCATCGAGCAGGCCTGGGTGAGCAGGGAGATCTCGTCGGGTGTCTTGACCCTGCGGGCCTCCAGGAAGACCTGTTGGCCGTCCACGACGTCGATGCCCTGCTCCTTGAGCGCGTGCAGGACGGGCATCTCGGCGAGGTCCACACCCAACGGCTCGTCCGCCAGCCCGTGTTCGCGTAGTTCGGCGGCCACCTTCGCCGCGACGTCGGCGCCGATTCCGGCGTCCGGGTGGAAGGCGCCACGCAGGGTGGAGATGCCCGCGCGGGCGCCGCTGGGCGGATCGCCCTCCTTCCCGCCGCCGTGGTCGAGCCAGGGGTTGTACAGCTGGTGGTGGCGGGCGGCGGAGCCGAAGTCCCAGACGACGGGTTCGCCGCCGCGGACGAGGAGGGCGAAGCGGATCAGCTTGTCCATCGCCCAGGTACCGATGTGGGTGGCCGACATATAGCGGATGTTGGCGAAGTCGAAGCACAGCAGGGCGCCCAACTCGCTGCGGTTCAGTGCCGTGTGGAGCCGCCGCAGGCGTTCCGTGCGGAGCCGGTCGAGGTCGATGCGCTGTTCCCAGTCGACGGCGTTCGGTCCGTAGGTGCGGATTGCCATGACGACCACCACCCTCATCCGGAGTGAACGACCGTCCGGGGAAAGTGTCAAGGCATACTGAACACGAACCAGACACCCACGGCAGGTTCGTCGCCGTCGTTGCGATAGCGGTGCGGGGTCGTCGACTCGAAGCTGACCGCGTCGCCGGGCCGGATCACGTACTCGTCGAAGCCGAGGGTGAGGACCAGCTCGCCGGCGGTCAGGTAGCCGTACTCGGTCCCGGCATGGCGCATCGGAGCGCCCGTGCCGGAGGAGGCTCCGCCGGGGCGGTAGGTCACGAGCAGGAAGTCGACGTCCACGCCGGGAAGCCGGCCGAGGCGTTCCCACACGACGCCCGAGTCCAGCTCAAGGACTTCGCGTTCACCACCGCTGACCAGGGGTCCGATCCTGCGGCGGGGGTCGGCGGCGAAGGCGGCGAGCGCGTGCAGGGCGGTGCCTTCGCCGGTGGGCGCGCCCACCGGGGCGGGGGTGGGCGTCGGGGCCGGCTCGTCCTCGGCGTCGAAGAGCGACTCGACCGGGATGGCGAGCGCGGTGGTGATCGCGTACAGGGTGCTCACCGAGGGCTGGGTCTTGCCGGTCTCGATCTGCGAGACGAGGCTCGCCGACACCCCGATCTCCCGGGCCAGCGCCCGCAGGCTCATACCTCGCGCCGTACGCGCCCGACGGATGCGGGCGCCGACCGGCGGCACCACGACAGGGGACACGGGCGACTCCTCTCGCAGCGGCGACTCGCGCGGGGCCGTTCACCTCCATTGAACAGTACGGCGTCCGCCCACGCGGCCGGGTTCCCCGACGATGCCTGCCGCACGGCGGGGCGGCACGGAGCGGGTGACGGCTCACGCGCAAGGGCGTCCCGGGTACTCGTCGCCCTCCGGTACGCCCGCCTCGCGCATCCTGCGCAGGACCTCGCCCCGTGTCGGCCCGTCGTCGATGTCCACCGGGCAGTTGGTGTCCCGGTCGAAGACGAGGACGTCCCCAGCGGTGTCCCGGAGCACCCACCTGCGTGGGAAGGCGGACATCCGCCACAGTTGGGCGTACGTCTCCACGCCGTCGGCGCTCGTGCTCATGGTGCGCCTCCTTCGGTCTCCCGGCCGTCGACGTAGGTCGCGACCACGTCGATGTCACCGATGCGCGAGACGTCGACGCTCGTGGGGTCGTCGCCGAGGACGACCAGATCCGCGCTCCTGCCCGGCGTGAGGCTGCCCGCGCGGTCCTCCCAGTGGCAGGCGAAGGCGCCGGCCACGGTGTGGGCGCGCAGCGCCTCCTCGACGGTGATGCCCTCGTCCGGGCCGATGACCTGCCCCGACGCGGAGGCCCGCTCGACCATGAACTGGACCGCCCTGAGCGGCGATCCGTCCGCCACGGGCCGGTCCGAACTGCCGACCAGCGTGATGCCGTGGTCGAGAAAGCCCCGTCCCCGGTACAGCCAGGGTGCCCGCTCCCCGCCCATGACGGCCGCGTAGTCGTCGCCGAAGTACCGCAGGAAGTTCGGCTGCACCACGGCTGTCACACCCAGCCGCGCGAAACGGTCCAGCTGGTCGGGGCGGACGAGGCCCGCGTGCTCTATGCGGTGCCGGGCATCCGGCCGCGGACGCAGGCGCTGCGCCCGTTCCAGCGCGTCGAGGGCCACGTCGGCCGCCCGGTCGCCGATGGCGTGGACGGCCAGCTGCCAGCCCGCGAGATGTCCGTCGACGATCGTGTCCGCGAGCGACTCGGGGTCGTCCTGCAACTGGCCCGCGTGGTCGAGTCCTTCGTAGGGGCTGCTGAGGGCGGCGGTACGGGCCATCATGCCGCCGTCGGTGTAGACCTTCAGCGCGCCCACGGAGAGCCGGTCGCCGCCGAACCCGGTGCGCAGCCCGAGGTCGAGGGCGCGGGGAATGCCGTCGTCGCGGTGCGCGGTGACGGGCCGCAGCCGGTCTGCGGACACCATGAGCTGTACGCGCAGGGGCAGTTGGCCCTGCTCCGCCGCCAGTTGGTAGGCGCCCAGCTCGACGGGGCTGTGCCCGAACAGCGCGCCGCCGATGCCCGCCTCGGCGCAGCCGGTGATGCCCTCGGCCAGGCAGCCACGCGCCGCGTGACCGATGGCGTCGGCCAACTCCCGCTGCGAGTAGGGCAGTCGCAGGGCGCGCGCGGCTCCCATGGCCCCTTCGGCGAGAAAGCCGTCCCCGTCGGCGAGTTCGGCGGGCAGCAGGTCCAGGACGGCCGTGTTGACCATGCAGCCGTGTCCGGAGTCGTGCATCAGGAACACCTTGCGCCCCGCGCTGACCCCGTCCAGTTCGGCGGCGGTCAGATGGCGGCCGAGGCCCCGCTGGTCGTACCCGGCGAGGTCCGTCCAGCCCCCTTCCGGTGTGCGGGCCGCCGCCTCGGCCACCGCGGCCAGTACGTCCTCGACCGACCGGCACGGGGCGATGCTCGGCGTGCCCGCCTTGAGGCCGGCCCAGGCCAGATGGACATGGCTGTCGATGAAGCCGGGCAGCACGGTGGCGCCCTGGAGGTCGACCACCCGACGGGCGGGCAGGGCGGCCACCTCCTCGTCCAGGCCCACGATCCGGCCCCGCCAGATGCCCAGTTCACGGGCGACGGGGCGGTCCGGGTCCATGGTCAGGACGCGGGCGTTGGTGAGTCGCGTGGAGAGCATCGGCGGGCTCAGCCGGCCTGATCCGCCGCCGTCCGCTCCACGAGGCTCTTGGGACGCATGTCCGTCCAGTTGGCCTCGATGTGGTCCAGGCACTCCTGGCGGCCGGCGGGACCGTGCGCGACGGTCCAGCCGGCCGGCACGTCCACGAAGTCGGGCCACAGGCTGTACTGGCCCTCGTCGTTGACGAGCACGGAGTAGGTGCCTTCGGGGTTCTCGAACGGGTTGGTGCTCATGGGATTCCTCCGACTCGCTTGCTACTACTGGGGGTTGACGGGGAGAGACAGAAGGGCAACTAGTCGTCGGCCGCCCCGGTCGCACGGTTCGCCGCGCGGGTGACCAGCGCCCGGAGCGCCCGGAACCAGGTGTCCGCGAGGTCGCGGACCGCCTCCTCGTCCAGGACGGCCTCGGGCCAGGACCAGTGGGCGGCCAGGACGGGGCCGTCGGCGCGGTCCTCGGTGACCACGTTGATGCCGAGGGCGTGTCCTTCGCGCATACCTGGCTCGGGACCGATGTCCGAGACGTCCTCCTCGGGAGCGTACGACCAGTCCGTCGCTTCCGGGATGCCGAAGCGGCCGAGGTAGTTGAACTCGATCGGCGGCGCCTCGAAGCCGGCGAGCACCGGGGCCGTACGGGGGTTGAGGTGGCGGAGCATGCCGTAGCCGACGCCGTTCGCGGGCAGCGGGGCGAGGTGCCGGCGGGTCCGGTCGAGCGCTTCCTCGACGGCGGGGCCGCCCTCCAGTGCCGCGTCCAGGTCGACGGGGCCGGGGTCCAGGAGGACGGGGAAGACGCTGGTGAACCAGCCGACCGTACGGGACAGGTCGACGTCCGCCGCCACTTCCTCCTCGCGGCCGTGGCTCTCCAGGTCGACCAGGACCGGTCCCCCGGCGCCGCTGTCGTGCCGTCGCCGCCAGTCGGCGACGGCGAGTGCGAGGCCGGTGAGCAGGACGTCGTTGACGTTCGCACCGAAGGCGGAGGGCACCGCGGACAGCAGCGGGCCGGTGTGCTCGGCGGGCAGCCGCAGCTCCAGCCGCCGTACGGTGCCGGTCGTGTCGCGGACCGGGTCGAGCGGGCTCTTCAGCGGCAGAGGTGCCGCGCCCTCCAACACGCTTGCCCAGAAGGGCAGTTCGGCCTCCCGGTCCGGGTCCTGGGCCAGCTCGTCGAGCCGGCGCGCCCAGGTACGGAAGGAGGTGTCGACGGGCGGCAGCTCGGCGGGGCGCCCCGCCTCGACGGCCCGCCAGGCGGTCGCCATGTCCGGCAGCAGGATGCGCCAGGAGACACCGTCGGTCACGAGGTGGTGGGCCATCAGGAGCAGCCTGCCGGGTTCGTCGCGCGCGTCGAACCACACCGCCTTCACCATGGCACCCGCGTCGGGGTCGAGCGTCGCGCGGGCGGCGTGCGCGCCGTCCGCGACGGCTGCCCGCAATGCGTCGGGGTCCAGCCCGGTGACGTCGACCCGCTCGATCCAGGACGCGGGATCCACGGAACCGGCGGGCGGCACGGCGATGCTCCAGTCGGCGCCGTAACCGTCCTTACCGCCGTAACCGTCCTCGCCACCGTTGACGCCCTCGCCCCCGCCGGTGCGCACCAGCGTGCCGCGCAGCATCGCGTGCCGGTCGGCGAGTGCCCGGAGTACGGCCGTGAGCTTCGGGCGGTCGAGGGTGGCGGGGGTCCTGACCAGGGCGGACTGGTGGTAGCCCTGGAACGGGCCGCCGAGTTCGCGCAGCCAGTGCATCACCGGGGTGAGCGGCACGATGCCGGTGCCCTCGTCGGCGGGACGGGCGTCGGCCGTGCCGGTCGCGGTCGCCACGTCGGCTAGCCCGGCGGCCGTGCGGTGCCGGAGCACCAGGCGCGGGGTGATCCGCACGTCTGCCGCGCGAGCCCTGCTGACGAGTTGCATCGCCATGATGCTGTCACCGCCGAGGGTGAAGAAGTCGTCGTCGACGCCGACCTCGGCCAGGCCGAGCACGTCGGCGAACACCGCGCACAGGGTCTTCTCCAGCTCGGTCTCGGGTGCGCGCCCGGTGGACAGCGCGGAGAAGTCCGGGGCGGGCAGGGCGGCCCGGTCCAGCTTGCCGTTGGCGAGCTTCGGCAGCCGGTCCAGGAGGACCACGGCGGCCGGGACCATGTGGTCGGGCAGCTGTCCGCCGACGTGGGCGCGCAGCCGTCCGGGGTCGGGCAGCGCGCCGGGCACGGGGACCACGTACGCCACGAGCAGTTTCCGCGCGCCCTCCTGACGAACCGTCACCACGCTTTCCGCGACGTCCCGGTGGGCGGTGAGTACGGACTCGATCTCGCCGGGTTCGATGCGGAAGCCGCGGATCTTGACCTGGTCGTCGGCGCGGCCCAGGTAGTCGAGGTGTCCGTCGGCGGTCCAGCGGGCGAGGTCGCCGGTCCGGTAGAGCCGGGAACCGGGCCCGCCGCCGAACGGGTCGGCGACGAAGCGCTCGGCCGTCAGGGCGGGCCGGCCCAGGTAGCCGCGGGCGAGGCCGCCGCCCGCCAGGTACAGCTCGCCCGTGACACCGGGCGGGACGGGCTGCAGCCGGTCGTCGAGGACGTAGGCGCGGGTCCCCGCGACCGGTCGGCCGACGAGCGGGCGGTCGCTGTCGCGCACCCGGGCCACCAGCGCGTCGACGGTGGACTCGGTGGGCCCGTACAGGTTGAACGCCTCGGTGCCGGTCAGCCGTCCGAGCCGCTGCCACAGGGCGCCCGGCACGGCCTCACCGCCGACGCCGACGACCGCGAGGGGGCTGCTGCCGTCCTCGCGCACGAGTCCGGTCTCGGCCATCTGCGCGAAGAACGACGGGGTGACCTCCAGGAAGTCGAAGCCGTGCTCGACGACGGCGGCGGCGAGGAGGTCCGGGTCGCGGCGGGTCTCGTCGGAGACGACGTGCACGCAGTGCCCGTCCAGGAGCCACAGCTGCGGCTGCCAGGAGGCGTCGAAGGAGAACGCCCAGGCGTGCCCGGCGCGCAGCCGCCGTCGGCCGGTGATCGCCTTCGCGGGCTCGTACAGCGTCTCGCGGTGGCTGTGGAAGAGGTTGCCGACCGTCTCGTGGGTGACGACGACGCCCTTGGGGCGACCCGTGGAGCCGGAGGTGTAGATGACGTACGCCGGGTGGCGCGGGGTCAGGGCCTCGATGCGGTCGGTGTCGGTGAGGTCGGTCGCGGGCTGCGCGGCGAGCAGTTCGGCGGTTGCCTCCGTGTCGAGCTCCAGTACCGGCGGGCCGTCCGCGGGGAGCAGGGGCGCGAGCCGCCGTGTGGTGAGCGTCAGGATCGGGCGGGCGTCGGCGAGCGTGTCGCCCAGGTGGGCGGTCGGTGCGTCCGGGTCGAGCGGCAGGTAGGCGGCGCCCGCCTTGTGCACGGCGAGGACGGCCAGCAGGGTGCGGGCGGTGCGGGGCAGGGCCAGTGCGACGAGCCGTTCCGGTCCGGCGCCCCGGGCGACGAGCAGCCGGGCCAGGCGGTTGGTCTCCGCGTTGAGCTGGGCGAACGTCAGCTCCATTCCGTCGGACGCGACGGCCGGTGCGTCCGGGGAGAGCGCGGCCTGCCGTTCGAAGAGGGCCGGTACGGTGGTCGGTCCGGCGAGCAGGGGCCGGTCGTTCCACTCGGTGAGGATGCGTCGTCGCTCGGCGTCGCCGAGGATGTCGATCCGGCTGATCGGGGTGTCGGGGGCGGCGGCCACGGCCCGCAGCAGTCGCACGAGCCGGGTGGCGATCGCCTCGGCGGTCGCGTGGTCGAAGAGGTCGGTGCTGTACTCCAGCACGCCGTCGACACCGCCGCCGTCACCACCCTCCCCGTCCCGGGCGGCGGCGCGTTCCACGAAGTCGAAGGAGAGGTCGAACTTGGCGCCGGTCGCGCCGGCTTCCTCCCGGCGGGCGTCGAGACCGGTGAGGAAGTCCCTCTCTCCGCCGGCCGCGAGGTACACGACCATGACCTGGAACAGCGGGTGCCGGGACAGCGAGCGGGCGGGGTTGAGCACGTCCACCACCCGCTCGAACGGGACGTCCTGGTGATCGAAGGCGGCCAGGTCGGTCTCCCGGACGCGCGCGAGCAGTTCGCGGAAGACCGGGTCGCCCGAGGTGTCGGTACGCAGGACCAGGGTGTTGAGGAAGAAGCCGACCAGGTCCTCCAGCGCCTCCTCGGAGCGTCCGGCGATCGGGCTGCCGAGCGGGATGTCCGTACCGGCGCCCAGCCTCGTCAGCAGGGCCGCCACGGCAGCTTGGACGATCATGAACATGCTGACGTTGCCGGACCGGGCCAGCTCGCGCAGTCCCGCCGCCAGCGCCGGGTCCAGGGACAGGTCGACCACGCCGCCGCGATAGCTGGCCTCCAGCGGGCGGGGCCGGTCGACGGGCAGTGCCAGCTCCTCGGGCAGCCCCGCCAACGCCTGCTTCCAGTAGGCGAGTTGGCGGGCTGCCAGGCTCTGCGGGTCCTTCTCGTCGCCGAGTACCGCGCGCTGCCACTGGCTGTAGTCGGCGTACTGGACGGGCAGCGGCGCCCACTCGGGCGTACGACCCGCCGCGCGTGCCGCGTAGGCGGCGGCCAGGTCGCGGGTGAGGGGCCGGTCCGACCACTCGTCGCCCGCGATGTGGTGGAGCAGGAGCAGGAGGACGTGCTCGTCCTCGGCGGTGCGGAAGAGGTGCACGCGCAGGGGTGCTTCCCGGTCCAGCTCGAAGCCGTACCCGACGGCTTCGGCGAGCCGTTCCGCCAGCTCCTCCTCGCCGGTCACGGAGGCGGTCCGCACGGCGACCCCGGCCCGCGCCGGGTCCAGGATCAGCTGGTGAGCGCGTCCGTCCTCCTCGGGGAAGACGGTGCGCAGCGGTTCGTGGCGGGCCACCAGATCGTCGACCGCGAGCCGCAGCGCGTCGGCGTCGAGCGCCCCGGAGAGCCGCCAGACCAACGGGATGTTGTACGTGGGACTGGCGCCCTCCACCCGGTACAGGACCCACAGCCGCTGCTGGGCGAAGGAGAGCGGCAGCCGCCGCGGGCGGTCCGCGGGGGCGAGGACGGGCAGCTCGGTGCCGGCCCCGTCGCGGAGCGCCTCGGCCAGTCGGGCGACTGTCGGGGCCTCGAAGACCGTGCGCAGGGAGGCCTCGGCGCCGAGCACGGCCCGGACGCGGGCGGCGAGCCGCATGGCCACGAGGGAGTGACCGCCGAGGGCGAAGAAGTCGTCGTGGACGCCGACCCGTTCCAGCCCGAGGACGTCGGCGAACAGCCCGCAGAGGATCTCCTCGCGCGGGGTACGCGGCAGGGCCCCGACGGCCCCGGCGCCGAAGTCGGGCGCGGGCAGTGCCCTGCGGTCGAGCTTGCCGTTGGGGGTCAACGGCAGGGTGTCCACAACCACGAAGGCCGCGGGGACCATGTGCTCGGGCAGCACGGCGGCGACGTGGCGGCGGAGGACGCCGGGGTCCGGGACCCGGGCTGCGGCGGGGGTCGCGGATCCGGGCGCGTCTGCCGCCGAGAGCTGGGCCGGGGTCGGGACGACGTACGCCACCAAGCGGTCGTCGTGCGGGACGACCACGGCCTGGGTGACGGTGTCGTGGCTGGCGAGGGCGGTCTCGATCTCGCCGAGTTCGATGCGGAAGCCGCGGATCTTGACCTGGTCGTCGGTGCGGCCCAGGTACTCGACCGTGCCGTCGGGCGTCCAGCGGGCGAGGTCGCCCGTGCGGTACATGCGCTCGCCGGGCCCCCCGTACGGGTCGGCGACGAACCGCTCGGCGGTCAGACCGGCCCGGCCGAGGTAGCCGCGGGCCAGCTGGGCACCGGCGAGGTACAGCTCCCCCGCCACCCCCGGCGGCACCGGTCGCAGCGCGGCGTCCAGGACGTACACGCGGGTGTTCCACACCGGCCGTCCGATGGGCACCGAGGTGGCGCCCGGACGCACCTGGACCGCGGTCACGTCGACGGACGCCTCGGTCGGCCCGTACAGGTTGTGCAGTTCGGTGGCGGCGAGCGTCCGGTGGAAGCGGTGCGCGAGCGGGACGGGCAGGGCCTCGCCGCTGCACATCACCCGGCGCAGGCCCGCGCATCCCGCGGCGGCCGGTTCCTCCAGGAACAGCTGGAGCATCGAGGGCACGAAGTGCGCGACGGTGACGTCCTGCCGCCGGATCAGGTCGGCGAGATAGCGGGGGTCCTTGTGCCCGTAGGGCCGGGCGACCACCAGGGCCGCCCCGGTGATCAGCGGCCAGAAGAACTCCCACACGGACACGTCGAAACTGGACGGCGTCTTCTGCAGCACCCGGTCCGCACCGGTCAGCCCGTACGCGTCCTGCATCCACAGCAGCCGGTTGACGATGCCCGACTGCGGTACGACCACACCCTTCGGACGTCCCGTGGAACCGGAGGTGTAGATGACATAGGCGGGACTCGACGGGTCGTACGCGGCGGGAAGCGCGCCGTAGGGGCCCTCGGGCAGGCTGTCGCGGATCACGCACACCGGGCGGGCGTCCGCCAGCATGAACGCGAGGCGCTCCTGGGGGTAGTCGGGGTCCAGGGGCAGATAGGCGCCGCCCGCGCGGTGCACCGCGAGGAGGGCGATCACGAGGTCCGCCGAGCGCGGCAGGGCGACGGCCACTGTGCGCTCCGGGCCGACGCCCTGGCCGGCCAGCACCCGTGCGGTGTGCTCGACGCGTGCGTCCAACTCGGCGTACGTCAGCCGCTGTTCACCAAAGACCAGCGCGAGTGCGTCGGGCGTGCGGGCCGCCTGGGCGCGGAACAGCTCGGGAAGGGTGGTGGGCGCCGTGTCCCGGGCGGTGTCGTTCCAGTCCGCGAGGACGAGCGATCGCTCGTCCGGTGTCAGTACTTCCACCTGGCGCACCGGGCGGTCCGGCGCTTCGGTGACCTGTGCCAGCAGCCGGACCAGGCGTTCGGCGAGGCGTTCCGCCGTCGCCGTGTCGCACAGGTCGGCCGCGTGGTCGAGCAGCAGGACCAGCCGGTCCGCCTCGTCCACGAAGGTGAAGTGCAGGTCGAACTTGGCCCGGCCGGTGTCCATGTCGGACCACTCGGTGGACAGGCCCAGCAGGTCGGGGTCGCCGTCCGGGCGGTGGTGGTAGCCCAGCATCACCTGGAACAGCGGATTGCGGCCCGCCACCCGCGGCGGGTTGACGGCCTCCACGACCCGGTCGAAGGGCAGGTCCTGGTGCTCGAAGGCGGCGAGCGCCGACTCGCGCACTCGGCCCACCAGTTGACGGAACGTCAGGTCGTCGCCGGACAGGTCGGTGCGCAGGACCAGTGTGTTGACGAAGAACCCGACCAGCTCGTCCAGGCCGCTGTCCGTGCGGCCCGCGATGGGCACGCCGAGCGGGATGTCGTCGCCTGCCCCGAGCCGGTGCAGCAGGGTCGCCGTGGCCGCCTGGAGGAGCATGAACATGCTGGTGCCGGTCTCGCCGGACAGCGCGCGCAGGGTCCGGCCGACTCCGGCGGGCACCTCGTGGCGGACCTTGCCGCCGAGTCCGGTGGGTGCGGCGGGCCGCGGCCGGTCCAGGGGCAGCGTCAGCTCCTCGGGAAGGTCACGCAACGCGGCTGTCCAGTAGGCGAGTTGGCCGTCGCCGAGCTGGGCGAGCAGTTGTTCCTGCCACAGGGTGTAGTCGGCGTACTGCACCGGCAGCGGCGCCCAGCCGGGCTCCCCGCCCGCGACCCGCGCCGCGTACGCGGCGTTCAGGTCGGCCAGGAACGGCCGGTCGGACCATTCGTCGGTGGTGATGTGGTGCAGCACTACGGCGACCACGTGATCGGCCGGGCCGACCCTGAACACCTCGCAGCGCAGGGGGAGTTCGCGTCCCAGGTCGAACGGACGCCGCTGCGCCGACTCGATCAGTTCGTCGAGCGCCCGCTCCTCGCAGTCCGTCACGGTGAAGGCGGGCGCGGCCTCGGCGGCCGGGACGATGACCTGGTACGGCTCTCCGTCGTGCTCGTGGAACACCGTGCGCAGCGCCTCGTGCCGCCCCGCCACATCGCTGAGCGCGGTGCGCAGCGCGTCGAGGTCGAGTTCCCCGCGCAGCCGGAAGACCAGCGGGAAGTTGTACGCGACCCCGCTGCCGGTGATCCGTTCGATCAGCCACAGCCGGCGCTGGGCCGGCGAGAGCGGGATGCGGTCGGGGCGTACGGCGGGGGCGACGGCCGGGCGGGCGGGGCGCCCGGTGTCGGCCCGTGCCGCGAGCAGTTCGGGTGTCGGCGCCTCGAAGAGGTCACGGATCGCGAGCTCGGCGCCCAGTTCCGTGCGGGCCCGGCTGATCAGTCGGGTGGCGAGCAGCGAGTGTCCGCCCAGGTCGAAGAAGGCGTCCTCCGCGCCGACTTCGGGCAGTCCCAGCACTTCGGCGAAGAGGCGGCAGAGCACCTCCTCCTGCGGGGTGCGCGGTCCGCGGCCGGTGCCGAGAGCGACCGCGGGCTCGGCGTCGGGCAGGGCGCGTACGTCCAGCTTGCCGTTGTCGTTCATGGGCAGTCGGTCGAGGGTCACGAACGCGGCCGGGACCATGTACTCGGGCAACCGCTGCTTGAGGTCGTCGCGCAGCCGCCGTACCAGGCTGTTCGCGCCGCGGGCGGCGGTGGGCTCGTTGGCGTAGGGCGCTTCGCCGCCGCCGGGGAGGTACAGGCCGGCGGTGCGGCCGGGGGTCTCGCCGGAGCCGGTCGCGGCGGTGAACACGGCGTCGTACGTGCCCGGTTCGCGGGACCAGGTCGTCAGGACGTGGCAGCCGAGCCGCGCGCCGAGGTCGTGCAGCGTCTCGGGGTCCACTCCCCCGGCGGCCCCCACGCGGGCGTCGGGAACGCCGGTGAAGCGCAGCGGGGTGACCGCGCGGACGAGGTCGGCCAGGTCCAGGTCCTCGGTGTAGCCGACCGACGGCACCCGTTCCAGGGCGAGGTCGGCCTCACCGGCGTACAGGACGGCGTCGTACCGGTGGCGGGTCAGCTCGTTGTGGTGGCGGGCGCGCTTGGTGCGCAGGTCGACGCGGTGGCCGAGGGTGGTGAAGTAGTCCGGGTCGACGAGGAGTTCCTTCTCCAGGCGCAGTCCGCGCTCGACGGCCCGCTCAAGTCCCTCCCCCGTGGCGCCCCTGGCCTGCTGGATCTCCGTCTGGAAGGTCCGGGCGAGGCGCAGGTTGCGGACGTCTCCGACGAACAGCGCGCCGCCCGGTGCCAGGAGCCGCATCGCGCCCTCGATCACCGAGGTCAGGTAGTCGATGCTGGGGAAGTACTGGATGACGGAGTTGATGACGATCGTGTCGAAGTACCCGTCGGCGGGCAGGCCGGTCAGGTCGTCGGCGGGCTGGGCGCGCAGGGTGACGCGGGCGGCCAGCTCGGGGTCCTGGGCCAGCTCCTCGCCGATCTTGCGGATGACGGGGGCGGCGAAGTCGGTCGCCCAGTAGGCCTCGGCCTCGGGCGCGAGCTTCGACAGCAGCAGTCCGGAGCCGACACCGATCTCCAGCACGCGGCGCGGGCGCAGCGAGCGGATCCGGGCGACGGTGGCCTCGCGCCACTCCCGCATCTCCTCGAAGGGAATGGGCTGCCCGTCGTACGAGGAGTCCCAGCCGGCGTAGTCCTCGGTGAAGACGGCGGTGCTGATCTCCTCGTACTCGTCGGAGTAGATCTCCTGCCACTCGCCGACCTGTTCGCGTTCGGCGCCGTCGCGGTCGTCGCCGGTGAGCGGGGCCGGGACGACATAGCCGACGAGGCGTTCGTCGCGGACGACCACGGCGGCGTGCGCCACCTGGGGGTGCCGGGAGAGCGCGGTCTCGATCTCGCCCAGCTCCACGCGGTAGCCGCGGATCTTGACCTGGTCGTCGGTGCGGCCGAGGAAGTCGAGGTTGCCGTCGGGGCCACGGCGTACGAGGTCGCCGGTGCGGTACATGCGCTCGCCGGGCTCTCCGAAGGGGTCCGCGACGAACCGTTCGGCGGTCAGTCCCGGCCGCTCCAGATAGCCGCGGGCCAGACCGATGCCCGCGATGTACAGCTCGCCGGGCACGCCCTCGGGCACCGGGCGGAGCCAGGCGTCCAGGATGTGGGCGCGGGTTCCGCGGATCGGACGTCCGACGGTCGGGGTGGCGCTGTCGAGGGTGCCGCCGCCGAGGGTGTTGATGGTGTACTCGGTCGGCCCGTAGAGGTTGTAGCCGTATGTGCCCTCGGTGTCGCGGAGCCGGTTCCACACGGTCTCGGATACGGCCTCGCCGCCGAGCAGCACGAGCGGCGGCCGGTGTCCCGCCAGCAGGCCCTGCTCGATGAGGAGATGGGCGTAGGTGGGCGTCACGTTGACGACGTCGACACGATGGGTCTCGCAGTACGCGACCAAGGCCTCGGCGTCGCGCCGCAGCTCCTCGTCGCAGATGTGCACCTCATGCCCCTCGACGAGCCACAGCAGCTCCTCCCAGGACATGTCGAAGGCGAACGACACGGTGTGCGCGATGCGCAGTCGCCGCCCGCCCGCCGAGGCGATGGCCGGTGCGAAGATCTCCCGCTGGTGGTTGAGCTGCATGTTGGTCAGCCCGCGGTAGGGCGTGACGACACCCTTGGGCCGGCCGGTGGACCCGGAGGTGTAGATGACGTACGCCGGGTGCTCCAGGCTGAAGCGCCGCCGCTCCAAGTCGGCCGGGTGTGCGGCCAGTTCGGCGGTCACCGCCGGGTCGTCGAGGAGGGCGCGCGGGGTGTCGGCCGCCGCCAGCCGTTCCGAAACGGCGGCGTTGGAGAGGAGCAGCGTGGGCCGGGCGTCCTGGAGCATGGCCACGAGCCGGTCGTCCGGGTGGTCCAGCTCCAGGGGCAGGTACGCGGCGCCCGTGCGCAGCACGGCGAAGAGCGCGACGACCATGTCGAGGGAGCGGGGCAGTCCGAGCGCGACGACCCGCTCGGGCGCGGCGCCCCGGTCGAGCAGCAGCCGGGCCATGCGGTTGATACGGGCGTCGAGCTGGGCGTACGTGAGGGTCCGGTCGCCGAAGACGAGGGCGGTGGTGTCGGGGGTGGCCAGTGCCTGGGCCGCCAGCAGGTCGGCGATGGTGTCCTCGGGGTCGGGCACCCGTCCCTCGGCCCGCTCGCGCTCCAACCGCTGCCGCTCGGCCGGCAGTTGCGCGTCGAGTCGTCCGACGGGGGCGTCGAGGTCGTCGGTGAGCCGTGCCAGGAGCAGGGTGAACCGGTCGAGCAGGTCCTGTGCCTGGGGGCGGGCGACGACGTCGGCCCGGTGGGTCAGGGTGACCTGGATGCTGCGGCCCGGGGTGACGACGAGGTTGACGGGATAGTGGGTGGCGTCGACGTTGGCGACGGCGGTGGCTCCGTGGCGCTCGCTCAGTGCGGCGAGCCGCTCCTCGGTGTCGCTGTTGCGCAGCACGAAGAGGGTGTCGAACAGCCTCCGATGTCCGGTCTCGGCCTGCAGCACACCGAGGCCCAGGTACTCGTACGGCATGACGGCCAGCCGCTCGTCCTGGACGCGGCGCAGCAGGGCGAGTACGGGTTCGGCCGGGTCGTAGGCGATACGGGCGGGGACGGTGTTGAGGAACATGCCGATGACGTTCTCGATCTCCGGCACCTCGCTCGGCCTGCCCGCGACGGTGGTGCCGAAGACGACGTCGGTGCGGCCGGTCGTGCTCGCCAGGGTCAGGCCCCAGGCGGCGTTGAGCACGGTGTTGAGGGTCAGTCCGTGGCGGCGGCCGATGTCGCGCAGCCGTGTCCCGATCTCGTCCGGGACGAAGGCGTCGAGGCTCTCCGGGATGTCCGGCTCCAGGCCCTGGTCGGCCGCGGCGAGCAGGGTGGGCTCGTCGAGTCCGGCCAGCGCGGTGCGCCAGGCGGCGGTGGCAACGTCCGCGTCCTGGACCTCCAGCCAGGTCAGGTAGTCGCGGTACGAGCCGGGGGCGGCGAGTCCGGCCGGGTCGCCCCCTGACTCGTACAGGGCGAAGAGCTGGTCGAGGAAGAGCCAGGCGGACCAGCCGTCCCACAGGAGGAGGTGGCGGCCGACGACCAGGCGGTCACCGCGCTCCTCGCCG
This sequence comes from Streptomyces ortus, assembly GCF_026341275.1. Lineage (NCBI taxonomy): Bacteria > Bacillati > Actinomycetota > Actinomycetes > Kitasatosporales > Streptomycetaceae > Streptomyces > Streptomyces ortus. The sequence continues at coordinate 7,239,019 of NZ_JAIFZO010000002.1, read as the reverse complement.
AGCCGGACGACGAGGATACGGAAGAGCAGGGGGCGGGTCAGGTCGAAGCGGCGGGAGCGTTCGGCGTCCGTCAACTCCCGCAGGCGGGCGTCCTGTTCGGCGGTGGGCAGGCCGGAGAGGTCGACCTCTTCGAGGGGGATCTCGGGGTCGCGGACGATGAACTGGACCGGCTGGCGCAGTCCTTCGCTGGTGAACCCGGCGCGCAGGCTCGGGGTGCGGTCCAGCAGGACCCGTACGGCGGTACGGAGGCGGTCCGTGTCGAGCGGGACGGCGATGTCGAACGACTCGTGGACGGTGTACACGTCCAGCGTGCCGGAGTCGTACGTGGAGTGGAAGAACAGGCCTTCCTGGAGCGGGGCGAGTGGCCAGATGCCGTCCACCGGGCCGGGGCTGAGCCGGTGGACTCGCTCGGTCTCCTCGGCGGTGAGGGCGAAGTCGGAGCGCGGGGCGCGCGTTTCGGCGACCGGGGTGGCCGCCGCGGCCAGGGCGAGCGGGGTGCGGTGCTCGAAGACGTCCCGGGGGTTCAGGTCGAGGCCGGCCCGGCGGGCGCGGCTGGAGACGCCGATCGAGGTGATGCTGTCGCCGCCGAGCATGAAGAAGTCGTCGTCGATGCCGACCTCGTCGAGCTTCAGTACCGCGGCGAAGATGCCGGTGAGCGCGGCCTCCCGCTCGTCGCGGGGTGCGCGCACCTCGGCCCGTACCGCCTGCGGGGCAGGCAGCGCGGCGCGGTCGAGCTTGCCGCTGGGGGTGAGCGGGAGTGCGTCCAGGACGACGTAGGCGCCGGGGACCATGGGGGCGGGCAGGGACGCGGACAGCGCTTCGGCCAGCCGCGCGGGTTCCGGGCGGGCGTCGCGGGCGGGGACCACGTAGGCGACGAGCGCGCTGCCGCCGCTGCCCGTGGAGGTGACGGCGACGGCGGCCTGGGCGACGGACGTCTGCCGGGCCAACGCGGCCTCGATCTCGCCGAGTTCGACGCGGTTGCCGCGGATCTTGACCTGGCGGTCGGTGCGGCCGAGGTACTCCACGACTCCGTCGGCGCGACGACGTACGAGGTCACCGGTGCGGTACATCCGCTCGCCGGGCCCGCCGTACGGGTCGGCGACGAACCGCTCGGCGGTCAGGCCGGGCCTCGCGTGGTAGCCGCGGGCGAGCTGGACGCCCGTCAGGTAGAGCTCTCCCGGTACACCCTCGGGCACCGGGCGCAGGCAGGTGTCCAGGACGCGCAGACCGGTGTTCCACACCGGCCGGCCGATGGGCACGGTGGTGCCGGGCGTGCCGTCGTACGGGTGGTACGTGACGTCGACGGCGGCCTCGGTGGGGCCGTACAGGTTGTGCAGCGGCACCCCGGTGAGGGCGAGCCAGCGGGCCGACGCGGCGCCGGGCAGCGCCTCACCACTGCTGAAGACGCGTCGCAGGGAGGCGGCCCACGCGGGATCGGCGGTGATCTCCTCGGACCGCAGGAACGCTTCGAGCATCGACGGCACGAAGTGCAGGGTGGTGACGCCCTGTGCGCGGATCAGCCCGGCGAGGTAGGCGGGGTCGCGGTGGCCCTCCGGGCGGGCGAGCACGACCGCGGCGCCCTCGCACAGCGCCCAGAAGAACTCCCACACGCTGACGTCGAAACTGGCGGGGGTCTTCTGCAGGACGCGGTCGTCGGCGGTCAGCCCGTACGCGCCCTGCATCCAGGCCAGCCGGTTGACGATCGCGCGATGGGTGACGACGACACCCTTGGGCAGGCCGGTGGAGCCGGAGGTGTAGATCAGGTACGCCGGGTCGTCCGGGCCCGCTTCGACGGCGGCTTCGAGGGGGGTTTCGAGGGCGGTGGCGGCTTCCGGCTGCTCGTCGGCCGGGGCGTCCACCAGGAGGTGGGCGAGGCCCGGCACCTCGGGCAGCCGCTGGGCGGTGCCGGAGGTGGTGACGACCGTCGTCGCGCCGGAGTCGGTGAGCATGTGGGCCACCCGGTCGGCGGGGTAGTCCACGTCGACCGGAAGGTAGGCGGCCCCGGACTTGAGCACGCCGAGCAGGGCGACCATGAGGTCGGCGGAGCGGGGCACGGCCACCGCGACGACGGCACCGGGCCGGGCGCCTCCCATCCGGAGCCGGTACGCCAACTCCGCCGCACGGGAGTCGAGTTCGGCGTACGTGAGGGTGTGGTCCTCGTACACGACCGCCGTGGCACGCGGGGTGCGGGCGGCCTGTGCCTCGAAGGCGGCGGCGAGGGTGGTGTCGGGGACTGCGTGGCGTTCGCCGGCCGGGTGGGCCTGGGACAATTCCGCCGCCGACAGCAGTTCGAGTGCGGCGGCCGGCTGTCCGGGGTCCGCCGCCAGGGCGTGCAGGATGCGGGTGAGGCGGTCGGCGATACGGCGTACGGCCTCGGCGTCGAGCCGCCGGGCGTGGTGCTTCAGCCGCAGGTCGAGACGGCGGCCCGGCTTCACGATCAGGGCGAGCGGGTAGTGGACGGCGTCGTGGAACTCGTGGCCCGTGAGCCGGATCCGGCCGGAGGGGTCGGCGAGGCCGGTGGCGGCCGGGTAGTTCTCGAAGACGACGAGGGTGTCGAACAGCTCGCCGCCGCCCGCGAGTCCGGCGACGCGCTGGATCTCGGCGAGACCGAGGTGCTGGTGGTCGAGGAGCGCGGCCTGCTCGTCCTGGAGCCTTCCGAGGAGGCCGGCGAGGGTGTCCGCGGGCTCCCAGCAAAAGCGGGTGGGGAGGGTGTTGATGAACAGCCCGACCATGGACTCGATGCCCTCGACCTCGGCGTCCCGGCCGGAGACGGTGGTGCCGAACACCACGTCCTGGCGGCCGGTCAGCCGTCCGAGCAGCAGACCCCAGGCGCCCTGGACGACCGTTCCCAGGGTGACGCCCAGCTCACGGGCTCGGGCCGACAACCGGGCGGTGAGCTGCTCGGACAGTTCGACGCGGACCTGCGCGGGCGTGATCGGCGTACCGTCGGCGGGCGTCTCGACGAGCCGGGTGGGCTCCTCGATCCCGGCGAGCGCGCCGCGCCACGTCTCGCGCGCGGCGTCGCGGTCGGCGGCGGCGAGCGTGCGCAGGTAGGTGCGGTACGGGGTGACCTCGGGCAGCGGGTCGGCGTCCTCGCCGTAGCCGGCCAGCAGCTCGCGGTGCAGGACGGGCAGCGACCAGCCGTCGGCGACACTGTGGTGGAACGTGAGCAGGAGCCGGCCACGCTCCCCGTCGAGCCGGACGAACGCGCAGCGCAGCAGGGGCGGGCGGGCCAGGTCGAAGCGGTGGGCGCGCTCCTCGGCGGCGACCGCGTCGACGGTCAGGTGCTCGTCCCGGGACAGGTCCACCTCGCGCCACGGCAGTACCAGCCCGTCAGCGACGATCTGCACGGGGCGCCCGTCGGACAGCGGCCGGAAGCAGGCCCGCAGCGGGGCGTGCCGGTCGAGGACGCGCTGGGCGGCCCGGCGCAGCACCTCGGGGTCGACGGGGCCGGACAGTTCCAGGACCTGCTGGACCACATAGGCGTCGTGGTCGGCGCCGTCGACGAGCGAGTGGAAGTAGAAGCCCTCCTGGAGGGGGCTCAGGGGCAGCAACTCCTGCACCGTGACCGGGTACTCGGCCTGCAGCTCGGCGAGTTCGGCGTCGGTGAGGCGAACGAGGGGGCCCTGCGCGTCGGCGGCCCCCGTATCCGGACCCACACCCGCACCCGTGCCGGTCACGGCCTCGGCGAGCGCCGCGACCGTCCGGTGCCGGAAGACGTCGCGGGAGCTGAGGCGCAGGCCGGCCCGGCGGGCGTGGATGAGCAGTTGGATGGCCGTGATGCTGTCGCCGCCGAGGGCGAAGAAGTCGTCGTCGATGGTCGCCGACCGCAGGCCGAGCACCTCGGCGTAGGCCGCGCACAGCACTTCCTCGCGGGCGTCGCGCGGCGGGCGGCCGGAACTGAGGGCCCCGTAGTCCGGCACCGGGAGCGCGGCGCCGTCGAGCTTGCCGCTGGGGGTGACCGGGAGACGGTCCAGCGGGACGACGGCGGACGGGACCATGTACTCCGGCAGCTGCTCGGACGCGTACGAACGCAGCGCCTTCATCAGGGAGTTCACGTCACGGAAAGGCGCCGGGTGGTTCGCGTGCGGCACGGTCCCGGACGGGCGGTACAACCCGCCGGGCACCTCGGTCGGGCCGTCGCCTGGCACGAAGACCACGTCGAGGCTGCCGTCGTCGGCGACCCCGTTCCAGGTGACGACCGCCCGCCCGCCGTACCGGGTGGCGAGGGCGTGGAGGGCCTCCGGGTCCGGTGCCTCGGCGGGTGACACGGCGCGGCTGCTGTCGTCGAGGGCGGACAACGCGGCCAGGTCCTCGGCGAGGCGTGCGTTGGGCAGACCGGTGACGCGGAGCGGGGTCGTACGCACGGAGAGGAGGGCGTCGAGGGCGCCGCCGTCACCGCCGGCCACGTCTGCCACGTCTGCCCAGGCGATCTCGTCGACCGCGGCCCGGGTGGACGGGGCGGGGCCGTCACCCACGACCAGGTCGGTTGAAAGGGCACCGTCGCTTTCAGCTCGGTCGCGCAGTTCCCCGCGCCCCTCCAGGGCGGGGCGCTTCTGCAGCACCACGTCGTAGCGGTAGCGGGTCAGTTCGTTGTGGTGGTGGCCGTGCTTGATCCGGATGTCGGCGTCGAAGCCGTCGAGAGCCGCGAAGTAGTCGGGGTCGAGGAGGAGTTCGCCCTCCCAGGCGAGCGACCGTTCCACGGCGGCCCGCAGGGCCTGCTTGTCCCCAGGATCGGCCGCGCGGCGTGTCTCCACCGCGGCGCGCAGGACACGTAGCAGCCGGGCGTTGCGCACGTCCCCGATGAACAGCCGTCCCCCCGGGGCCAGCAGCTCGGCGGCGGCGCCGATGACGTCGGTCAGGTAGTCGGCGCCGGGGAAGTACTGGGCGACGGAGTTGAGGACGACCGTGTCGAAGTGGGCGCGGGGAAGCCCGGAGGTGTCGTGGGCGGGCCGGGCGCTCAGACGCACCCGGCCGGCCAGCTCCGGTACCGCGTCGACCTGGGCGCGCAGGGCCCGTACCGCCTCCTCGGAGAGGTCGGTACCCCAGTACTCCTCGCAGTCGGGGGCGAGCCGGGAGAGCAGCAGGCCGCTGCCGACGCCGATCTCCAGCACGCGGCGCGGCGCCAGACCGGCGATGCGGGCGAGGGTCGCCTCGCGCCACTCGCGCATCTCCGCGACGGGGATGGGCAGCCCGTCGTACATGCTGTTCCAGCCGGCGAAGTTCTCCCGGAAGCCCGCCGCCGCGCTGACGGCCGGCCCCGCCGAGCCGTCCCGAGCACCCTCGGATCCCGCCGCCGAGTACAGCAGTTCGTGCAGGTCCTTCCACTCCTGGACCTGTTCGCCGAAGTCGCGGTCGGCGTCCAGCGAGGGGACGACGTAGGCGGCCAGCCTGCGGTCGCCGGGACGGTCCTCGCGGACCAGGACCGCGGCCTGCTCCACGGCCGGGTGGGCGCGCAGCACGGACTCGATCTCGCCGGGCTCGATGCGGAAGCCGCGGATCTTCACCTGCGCGTCGGCGCGGCCGAGGAACTCCAGTCGGCCGTCGGCCTTCCAGCGCACCAGGTCGCCGGTGCGGTACAGACGTTCGCCGGGCGGGCCGAACGGGTCGGCGACGAACCGCTCGGCCGTCAGGTCGGGCCGGCCGAGGTAGCCGCGGGCGAGCCCGGCGCCGCCGAGGTACAGCTCGCCCGGCACACCGGCCGGTACGGGCCGCAGCCGCGCGTCGAGTACGTAGGCACGGGTGCCGGGGTCGGGGACGCCGATGGGCACGATCGTGCCGGCCGGGGTGTCGGGGTCGCACAGGCCGAGGGTGGAGTTGGTGGTCGCCTCGGTGGGGCCGTACGCGTTGAACATCATCCGGCCGCGCGCGTACCGGCCGACCAGTTCGGGCGAGACCCGTTCGGTGCCCGCGAGCAGGGTGGCGGGCGGAAGCTCGACGTCCTCGGGCATCGCGGCGAGCAGGGCCGGCGGGAGGATCATGAAGGTGATGCCGTTGGCGTGGGCGTAGTCGGCGAGCGGTGTGCCGGGCACCCTCAACTCGGCCGGTACGACGACGAGTCGGCCGCCGGAGAGCAGCCCGAGGCACAGGTCCCAGAACGCCACGTCGAAGCTCGGTGAGGCGAACTGGAGGACCCGGCTGTGCGGCCCGATGCCGAACCGTTCGCTCTGCGTGGCGACCAGCTTGGCGACGCCCGCGTGGGACAGCACCACGCCCTTGGGGCGGCCGGTGGAGCCGGAGGTGTAGATGACGTAGGCGGCGTTCCCGACGGAGAGCGTAGGGGCCGGTTCGCTCGGCTGATGGCCCGTCAACTCCCGTACGGTGTCGGGCTCGTCCAGCACCAGGACGTCCATGCCCTCGCACGGGGGGATGTCCGCCGCGACCTCGGCGGTGGTGAGCAGGCAGGCGGGCCGGGCGTCGGCCAGCATGTACGAGATGCGGTCGGCGGGATAGTCGGTGTCCACCGGGAGGTAGGCGGCGCCGGACTTCAGTACGGCGACCTCGGCGACGATCAGCTCGGCCGAGCGGGGCACCGCGAGGGCCACCACGCGTTCGGGTCCGGCGCCTCGCGCGACAAGGGCGTGGGCCAGCCGGTTGGCCCGCTCGTCCAGCTCCGCGTAGGTGAGGCGGATGCCCTCGAAGACCAGCGCGATCTCGTCGGGCCGCCGCCGTACCTGGTCGGCGAACATCTCCGGCCAGGTCCGCGAGGGGATGTCGTGGTCGGTGTCGTTCCACTCCACCAGGACCCGGTGCCGTTCCCCGGCGTCCATCAGGTCCAGTTCGCCGACCGGGGTGTGCGGCCGGGCGATCGCGTCGGCGAGCAGGGTGGCGTAGTGGCCCGCGGTGCGCAGCGCGGTCCCGTCGCGGAACAGGTCCGGCCGGTAGGTGACGCGGAGGTCACCGGCACGGACTTCGAGCGCGAGGTCGAGCGGGCCCTGGGAGCCGGTTGCACCTTGCGTCCCGAACGCCGTGTTGTACAGCAGCCCACCGCCGCGGGTCGGCTCCGGCCTCAACCGGTCGACCAGCGCGCCCGGTTCGACACGGTGCGCCTCGGCCTCCTCGCAGGCCGCACGGAGGCGCCGCACCAGTTCGGCGAACGCGGTCCCGCCGTCGAGAGCCACCCGGACCGGCAGTCCCCCGTACCCGACGGTGATGTCGCGCGCGCCGCCGTAGCGGTGCAGCAGCGCCACGAAGGCGGCCAGGTGGGTGATCTCGTCGGCCGTCGCGTCCAGCGTGCGGCTGATCGTGCGCGGCTCGCCGCCGGGCGTGAGCGGATACGGGAAGTCGACGGGGAGGACCGCCTCCTGCGGGAGGGGGTCGAGCCTGCGGCGCCAGTACGCCGCCACATCACCGTCGTCGACGCCGGACGCACGCGTTTCGAAACCGGACACAGCTGACCGTGCCTCCAGAGGGTGCGGAACCGGCTCAGCCGGAGGACCGCAGGTCATACTAAGGTAAGGATTACCTAACCAAAAGGCCCAGTCTCGGCGGACTCCGTGATCCCCACTACGATTAAGGCCTGCCTAACCTAAGGGAGCTGGCCGTTGGAGACCGCACGGTGACGGGCAAGAGAGTGCGCCCTGTCCTTCTCGTGACACTGCTGGGTACCGTCCTGGCGGTCCTCTGCCTGCTCTCGCTGGCACTCGGCGCGGCCAACATCCCGCCGGACCAGGTGATCCGCGCCCTGTTCGGCGACGCCCCGAGCCGCTTCGTGGACAACGTCGTCTGGTCCGCGCGGATGCCCCGCACCGCGCTCGGGCTCACCGCGGGCGCGGCCCTCGGGCTGGCCGGGGCGCTCATGCAGGCCCTGACCCGCAATCCGCTCGCCGACCCCGGAGTACTGGGGGTCAGCGCGGGAGCGGCCTTCGCCATCGTGCTGGCCGTCGGCGTACTGGGCGTCAACTCGCTGTACGGGTACGTGTGGTTCGCGTTCGCCGGGGCGCTGATCGCCACCGTGGCCGTCTATCTGCTCGGCGGCCTCGGGCGGTCCGGGATGACCCCGGTGAAGCTGGCACTCGCGGGGATCGCCGTCACCTCGATGCTGTGGTCGTTCACGCAGGCCATCGTGCTCACGGACGTGGACGCGCTCAACAAGTACCGTTTCTGGTCGGCGGGTTCGCTCGCGGAGGCGGACAACGGCATGGTGTGGCGGGTCCTGCCCTTCCTCGTCATCGGCGCGGCACTGGCGCTGGCCTGCGCCCCGGCCCTCAACAGCCTGGCCCTCGGCGACGACGTGGCGGCCTCACTCGGCCGGCGCCTCGGCCTGGTCCGGCTGGCGGGCGTCGCGGCCATCACCCTGCTGACGGGGGCCGCGGTCGCGGTCATCGGCCCGGTCGTCTTCCTCGGCCTGGTGGTCCCCCATGTGGCCCGTGTGCTCGCCCAGTCGGCGGGCATCGGCCCCGACCAGCGCTGGCTGCTGCCCCTGTCGGCGGTGCTCGCCCCCATCCTGCTGCTCAGCGCGGACATCCTCGGACGCCTGGTGGCGCGCCCCACCGAGATACAGGCGGGTGTCCTGGTCGCCTTCCTCGGCGGTCCGTTCTTCATCGCCATGGTCCGTCGGCGCAATCTGGCGGAGGTGTGAACGTGCCGCGTACGAAGTCCGTCCCCGCATCCCGTTCCGCCCTCGAGTCCGGTGCCACCGGGGCCCGCTCGGCCGGGGGTGCCCGCCATCACACGTACCGGCTGGCGCTCCCGCCCGTCTCGGGTGTCTTCCGCCCCCGGCTCGTGGCCCTGTGCGTGGTGCTCGCCGCGGGCACCTTCGTCCTGTTCTGCTGGGGCCTGACGACCGGCGACTACCCGATCGGCTTCTCCGACGTCGTACGGGCCCTGGTGGGCTCCGGCGACCCCGGCACCGTCCTCGTGGTGGAGGAACTGCGGCTGCCCCGCGCCCTGGTGGGCCTGCTCGCCGGGATCGCCTTCGGGGTCTCGGGCGCGCTGTTCCAGACCATGACACGCAATCCGCTGGCCAGCCCCGACATGATCGGCCTCACCCAGGGCGCCGGCACCGCCGTCGTCGCGGGCATCGTGCTCGGCTGGGACGGCGGGCTGGGCACCCAGGCACTGGGACTGCTCGGTGCCCTGGTCACCGCCCTGACCGTCTACGCGCTGGCCTGGCGGCGCGGCACCACCGGCTACCGCATCATCCTGGTCGGCATCGGCGTCGCCTGGATCTGCACCAGCGCCACCGACTACCTCGTGGCCAGGGGCGGACGTTTCCAGGCGCAGGCCGCGCTCGGCTGGCTGGTCGGCAACCTCAACGGCCGCACCTGGGGCCAGGTCGGCCCGCTGGCCGTGGCGCTGGCCGTACTGCTGCCGACGGCCCTGCTGCTCGGCCGGCTGCTGCGCACGCTCCAGCTCGGCGACGACGTGGCCACCGGCCTCGGTACGCGCGTCCAGCCCGTACGCCTCGCCGTCCTGCTCACCGGGGTCGGCCTGATCGCCTTCGCCACCGCCTCCGCGGGGCCCGTGGCGTTCGTGGCACTGGCCGCCCCGCAGATCGCCCAACGGCTGGCCGGTACGGCCTGGCCGCCCACCGTCGCCTCGGGACTGACCGGGGCGCTGGTGGTCCTGGGCGGCGACCTGATCGCCCGTACGCTCGTCCCCGGCACGGAACTGCCGGTCGGCATCGTCACCGGTGTGCTCGGCGCGCCGGTCCTGCTCTGGCTGCTCGTCCGCGCCAACCGCGCGGGCTCAGGAGGTTGATCCCATGTCGGCTGAACCCTTGTCGACCCCCGGCCCCGGACCCGTCACCGCCCCGGACCCCGATCTGCGGGCGGAGGGTCTGCGGCTGGCGTACGACCACCGGCTGGTCGTCGACGACCTCGACCTGGCGGTGCCGCCCGGCCGGATCACGGCCATCGTCGGCGCCAACGCCTGCGGGAAGTCCACCCTGTTGCGGGCCCTCGCCCGGCTGCTGGCGCCCAAGGAGGGGGCCGTCCACCTCGACGGCCGGGCGCTGCAGTCCATCCCGAGCAGGGAACTGGCCCAGCGCCTCGGCATCCTGCCGCAGAGCCCGGTCGCGCCCGAGGGGCTGACCGTCGTCGACCTGGTCAACCGCGGGCGCTCGCCGCACCAGACCTGGTGGCGGCAGTGGTCGAAGGCGGACGAGCAGGCCGTGCACCGGGCGCTGGCCGCGACCAATATGACGGACCTCGCCGACCGGCCCGTCGACGAGCTCTCCGGCGGCCAGCGGCAGCGCGCCTGGATCGCCATGGCCGTCGCCCAGGGCACACCCGTCCTGCTGCTCGACGAGCCGACCACGTACCTCGACCTGGCGCACCAGATCGACGTCCTGGACCTGATCACCGACCTCAACCGCCGGGAGAACCGCACGGTCGTGATGGTGCTGCACGACCTCAACCAGGCCTGCCGGTACGCGGACCACGTCGTCGCCATGAAGGCCGGGAAGATCGTCGCCGAGGGCAGCCCGGCCGAGGTCATCACCGCCGAGACCGTCGAGGATGTCTTCGACCTGAGCTGCCGGATCACCCTGGACCCGGTCAGCCACACCCCCCTGGTCATCCCGATGGGCCGCCACCACGGGCCGGCGTCGACATCGGCTCCGGTATCTGCACCGGCACCGGCACCGGCACCGGCGGCTGCACCGGCATCAGCGGCGGTACGGACGGCCGGTCTCGTTCCTGTCAGCCAGGAGCATTCGGGACCAGACTCTTGAGGTAGCCCTCCGTCACCTCTGTTCCCGCAGCCTCCATGTCGGGCGGCTGATCACCCTTCAGTACCGCCATCACCTCTATTCTTCCCTGCTTTTTCCTGGCCACGACGGTCCGAACATTCTGATTGGGTCCGACCGGCAGGGCCAGTTTCCCGTCGTCGGCCAGGAGCGTGGCCAGGTCCGCCAGAAGGTGGGGCTGCCGGTCCAGGGTGGCGGCGGAATCGACCGGCGAATATCCCTCGAAAATGATCTGTTCGAAGACGCCGGGCAGGAAGAGCGGTGCGAGGTTCGTGTACCCGAAGGCACCGAGCACCGTGGGGGACATGCTCACGCTTTTGTCGACCGTGTAGGCGTCCTTGTGCGCGTGCTTGCTGTCCTCCCCCATCGCCTTGTACTCGTAGGGGTGGTTCCCGCACCCGATGACGAGCTTCGTGATGAACGGATCGCCGGTGCTCCGCAGCCGTACACCACCGGCTTTCTCCATCTGCTCGTACATGTCGCCGACGTCGTACTCGATCCCCAGGGACGACCAGAATTCCTCGTCGTCCCCGTCCAGGTAGGACAGCGAGGTCTCATCGGGCTTCATCCCGGCCTTGTCGTACATCGTGCGCGCCAGCCTTGAGACGGCGGCCCGCACCTTCCGACTCAGGGGCTCCCTCTCCCGCTCCCTCCCCTCCTCCTCCCGCTCCTCGTCCTTCGGGGAATGACGCAGGGCTTTCCCCTCCAGCACATTCGCCCTCTTCGCCAGGGGTTCGGCCGTCAACGCGCTCGCGCCGAGGGACCTTTTGCCCAGGACGGTCTCCTCGTGTTCTGTCGGCTTTCTCTCGTCGTCCGATCCCGAATCCCCGTTCACACTGCTCGGCATCTCGCCTCCCGCCGGTGTGTGCCGACCGTGCCGGGCCTGGTCAGTTCTTCTCGCCGACGTTGTTCGTCCGGGGGCCCGAATTGACGGCGGCATGGTCGATCTGGTTGACGATCTGGGTGGGCATGAACAGCGTCCGGAAGGCCTCGGCGCGTCTCGTGTCGCCGTCGCGGGCGATCTCCAGGGCGATCTGCAGGCGTTCGGCCTCGCGCTCCTTGAGCAGGTTGTCGGCCGCCTGGGAGCGCAGGGCCTGTTCCTGCAGCCCGGTCGAGTAGGCGTCCAGGCCCTGCCCTTCGCCGAGGAAGGCGTCGACGGTGATGCCGTCGGTGCGCATGACGTGGTGCTCGGCCGCGGTGATGATGCCGGGCAGGGTGATGGTGCGGCCGTCGGGCGCCGTGTAGTCGCTGGTGTAGGTGGGGTTGACGGCGGGGGCGAGGTCCGTCCCGTCGGGTGTTCCGGTCCGTACGAAGCCGGGATGCGTGTCGCCGGCCAGGTCGCGGGTGGCGGCGATCAGACCGAGGATCTTCTGGCGCACCGGAGTGATCTGGTCCTCGGCGAGGAGACGGGGCAGGAGGGAGTCCATCTCGGCGAGGGGCACCTCCTCGCGGGATTCCCTGTGCCCGCTGAAGAAGGCGACCCGGACGTCGACCAGGTGCAGGACGGCCGCGTACTCCTGGTTCATCTGCCGGAACAGGAAGTTGAGGGTGCGGCTGGTGTTGATGTTCTCGATCGTCCGCTCCACGGCGGACTCCTCGCCCTCCTCCAGCTTCAGGTCCATGCTCGTGTCGACGGACACCTCCCGCCGCGCGGAAGCCCTGGAGGCGTTCTTGCCGACCGCGCTGGTGAGGTTCTTCGCGAACTCCTGGCGCGCCGAGGTGTTGCTGCCCGCCACTCCCCCGCTGACCGAGGCGCTCGCACTGCCCCATCCCCAGGAGCCCTTCGCCGAGGCCGACGCCTGCGCGTTGTACTCGAAGCTCTTGGCCGACTGGCTCTGGTCGGACTGCTCCGCGGTGACGGACTGCTCGAACTCCCGCTCGCTCTCGTCGCTGGTGGAGTCCAGCACCGAGGACGTCGACTGGATGCTCTGCGAGGAGCGCTTGTAGGTGCTCACCCGCATCGTCGTGCGTTCCCCCGGCAGCAGCGTGAACGTCTTGATCACCCGACCGGGACCGTAACGCAGCGGTACGGAGGTCATCCGGTACGTCTCCACAAGCAGCAGACGCGGCCCGGTGTACCGGGCGTCGGGTACGAAGCGGAACGTGAAGGCGCCGCTGCCCGTACGGGTGGCGGTGAGCTGACGGCCCTGGTGCATCTCGGAGATGACGCCGTCCATGTCGATACCGCCCAGCGCCTCACGGAACGCGCCCACCGAGGCGGCGTCCGTCGGCACCTCCAGCAGCGGGAACACCCCGGGTGTCCGGACGCCGAGGTCCCGCAGGTCCAGGAAGGCCTGCCGGATCCGCGCGGACGACAGGAGCGGCGGCATGGTCCGGCAGGACGGGGTGATCCGGTGGGTCACCGGATCCTCGTGGCCCACCACGAAGAGCCGCCGGTTGATGCCACGCGGCCATTGCTCGTTCTCCGCGCTGGCCGGAATCGGCATCGTCCCGCAGAAGAACGCCAGCTGCCACCCGCTCAACGCGTTCTCCAGCGCGGCTCCCATGTCCAGGTGGAAGGACACGGCGTCGACTCCGGCGATGCTCACGCTCACGTGCAGGATCCGTCCGCCGAACCGGGTCAGCTGCTCGACGTCGGTGGTCACCACCGTGCCGGTATTCCAGGACAGCTGTGCGATCGACCGCCGGTCCTCCGTCGACACCTGGCACGACAAGGACATGGCCATCCCGCCCTGCAGGGCGAGCCGGAACTGCCCGGCCGCCACCTCCGCACGGCGTTCCAGCCGGTAGGTCACACCGAAGTCCCGCAGCCACGCCCCGTCCGGCACGGGCAGCTCCAGCACGTGGCTGCCCTCGAAACTGGTCGTCTCCGCGACGGCCCCGGACACGCCCTCCAGCAACCCGGCAAACAGATCCGCCACAGCCAGTCCCCCGCCCCGCCCGCGCGCCGTCCCTGCCGGATCGACACCGTCCCAGGAATATGCTCCTGACACACCGGCACCGGCAAGGATCAGTAACCGCCAACTCGCTGACGCTGCGAGGGCGTTGCGAAAAACATCCGCCGGACCGTTTCACGCGTCCCACCGGCCGCCGCACCCCTGCTGAACACGGACGGGCCCCGCACTCCGCCCGCCTCCGTTCGCCTGCGCCCACGTCACACCCGTGATCCCCGCCCGGACCGCCCTGTCCGGAACCGATCATCGGAGCCGGTCGCAGCGGCGCTTGGGCCGGTCAAGGGTCGAGGCACCCGACCCGCGGGTTTCCCTCTGCGAGAGGATTCCCGATCCATAGAAGCTGCAGAGCCAAAAGAGGCTGCAGAGCCAAACGGAAAGGCTGAGCATGAAGTTGAGGCCATCCATCGGTGATCCCGAGCTGGACGCGGCTCTGGTGGTACGGACCGACTACGGAAACGAGCCCATATGGCGGGCCATCGTGGCAGAGCTGCGGCAGCCGTGGGGCGAGGACGACGAGCGTGAGGCACTCGTGCACATCGTCGACGATCCGGTCTGGTCCGACGCGACAGTGGAAGAGGTACGGGCGGTGGCGCGAACCAGCGACAGAACGGTCTTCCTGGCCGACTCCACAGCCATGAACCACTCACACTTCGCCCTGTTGGCGATCGACCTCGACGTGACCGAGGGGACGGCACCGGGAGAAGACACCTTCCGCCTGGAACCCGCCGCAGTACAGGAAGTCCACATGCAACGCTTCATCGCCAACGTCGGCTTCACCGACTACGTCGAGCAAGCCGCACGGGACTCGGACAACGTCGTGTGGTCCCCGTACTGACGCGTACTTACGCGCGCATCGCCGCGGGTCTTTCCGCGTGAGGGGAGCTGCGGCTCCGCGGCGTGATCACCCAGGCTGACCTCGTGGTCCACGTCGGCGTCTGGTGCTTCCAAGGAGCCCCACGGCGACCGGAGTTCTTGGTGCCGGGCATGATGTCGCGGCTCAACAGAGCTTTGTAGCAAGCGAGTTGTGGTCCGGCTACGGGCCACGACGGAGGAGGCAGCACATGAACGCGAAGGCGGAGGCAGATGGGCCCATGACGCGGGATTCCTGGGCCGTGGTCACCGGATCGACGAGCGGGGACGGCGACCCTCTGGACGTGCTGATCAACAATGCCGGCGGAGGGGTGTTCGCGCCAAGGTGGACGGGGGTCGCTTCCTCCGGCCCGGACGTGCGGGGTGGCGGCGGAGGCGCGATGACGTCGGACGACGTGGTCGGCCTCCGCCGTTCTCACCACGCCTTGCGCTCAGCGGCCTCCTGGGCGACCTTCGAGTCGATGCCGCGGGCTTCCTTGGCGCCCAGCATGGACAGGCCCTGGTGTGCGATGTGGAAGCCGAGATCCTCGCTGATGAGCTTCTGCCACGGCCGGGCAAGGATGGCGTGGGTCATACGCCGTGCGAAGCGCGGTCGCTCCATCATGGCCTCGGCCAGTTCCCACGCCCGCTCAAGGAGCGCGTCACGGGCCAACACCTCATTGACAAGGCCGAGTTCAAGCGCCTTGGGTGCCGGGATCGACTGTCCCGTGTAGACGTAGTAGGCGGCGCGCTTCGTTCCCATGAGCGCCTGCAGGACCAGTCCGAGGCCGTCACCGGGCGCGGTGCCCGCGAGGAAGTGAGGGTCCATCAGGTCCGCGTCCTCGGCAGCCAGCGTGACATCGCACAGCAGGGCGAACTCCGTGTGGACGCCAGGGCCGTTGATCGCCGCGATGGTGGGGATCTCCAGGGAGCTGACAAAGTTCTCGACCAGCTTCGAGGCGTCGTAGAGCTGCTGGTAGATGTACTCCGACCCCTCCTCGTGGAGAGGCTTCTTCCACACTTTGCTGGGACTTCCGGAGAACCACCGGTCACCGGTGCCGGTCAGGATCAGAACCTCGTTCTCCTGATCGTTCCCGATGTCCTGCCAGACCCGGTTCCAGGCGTTGTGAGCCGCCCAGTTGTGGACGTACGTGCCACCGTCCGTGTGCATCCTCACTTCGAGGATGCCATCACGACGTTCCATGGTGAAGAAGTCGCTGTACCTCTTCGAGTACTCCTCCAACGGAATCGGCGGCACATGCCCCGCCCACCTGTCGTTCAGACTCTCCCGCGACATGCGCTTTCCCTTCGGGACGTTCAAGGCATACGAGACGTTCAGAACAGTCGAGGGGGCCCACCTCTTAAAGCAACACTAGCATTACTTTAAGGAGGGCGGGCTGTCGCCGTCGCAGCCGTCCGACGGTTACGGGCAGGTATCCTCGTCGTACACATCCGCACCCGGACACGGAGATCAGACCCACCCATGTCGGAGCAGTCAGAGCCCGCGCCCACAGCGCGGACACGTCCTGGGGGGCGCACCGCGGCGGTCCGGCAACGGATTCTTCGGGCGACGATCGAGCTCGCGGCGCAGCACGGTGTGGAACGCCTGAACTACGAGGAGATCGCCCGCACCGCCGGGGTCAACAGAGTCACGGTCCACCGGAACTGGCCGGACCGGAACCAGCTCCTGCAAGAGGCCCTCGCCGAGTACGCGGCAGACTCCGTCCCCCTTCAGGACACCGGTGACATCTACACGGACCTCACCGACTACCTGTGCTCGATGGCAAGCACAGGAGAGTCCCCGGTCGGACGGGCATTACTGCAGACGGCCATGTACTCGGGCGACGAACCGGTGATCCGTGAGCTGGGACTGCGCCTGCTGGAGCAGCGGCTCTCCTCCTTCCAGTCGCTGCTCGACCGCGCCGTGGAACGGGGGGACCTCCCGCCGGTCGACGCCGCGTTCCTCAACCAGATGCTCTCCGGCCCGGTACACCTGCACCTGACCCGAGCCCGGACACCGTTCACACGCGAAGACGCACAGCGGATAGTCAGGTTCGTCCTCGCGGGAGCACGCGCCACGGCCGACGTTCCCGTACCCGATCACTCGGGCACGGAGCCCACTGCATAGCGGCTGCAACGGCCGCAGCGGGTACCGAGCAGCACACCGGCGTACGTCGGGCGTGCGTGAGCCACTGAGGCGCTGTCACCAGCACGGTGAGAACACGCATCGGTGTACGGCGCGCTCCACCGGCGGTCGCTCCACCGGCGGGCCGGGCGCCGGGGCTCCGAGCCCCTCGCCGAAGTCGATCAGGAGGGCAGCGGGATCGCCGGTCCGGCCGGCCGCACCATCTCGCGGACTCCCACTGGCACGTGCCGCCGGTCATAGAGGAGCGACGTGCGGAGCGGTTCCTGACAGTTCAACGGGACGAAGGTCACGTCGGGGGCGCGTACTGGGAGAGGCTGCGTGGCTGCACACCGGTACCGAGTCCGGTAGCGATCAGGCCAGTGCCGGACGCCGGGCCAGTGGATGATCGCGGTGCATCGCGGCGGCCAGGGTTTCCTCCGCGCGTTGTGTGGCCTCGATCCGCGGGGGCCGCGACGGCAGGACGAATCCACTGGTCAACGCGAGTTGGATCGTCCCCTGCAGTAGTTGCGCGAGAGCGTCTTCGAGTCGGGTCTCCCGGATCTGGAGTCGGACGCGAGGCCGGTCGGTGGCGAATCGTCCCAGCAGGGCGACGAGGTGTGCAGGCGGAACCGCATGAACTCACCGTGCTCATACTCTTTTCAGGTCGAGGGGTCGCAGGGGAATGCGATACGGACACCAAGAGGCCGAGGAGCGACGATATGAGTTTGAGCGGAAAGGTGGCGCTGGTCACGGCTTCCTCACGGGAATCGGTCGTGCCATCGCGGTACGCCTGGGCCTGGACGGTGCGAACGTAGTGGTCAGCTATCACTCGAACAAGGCTGTCGCGCGGGAGGTCGTCAGCGATGTAGAGCGGTTGGGCGGCAGGGCGTTGGCTGTACGGGCCGACCTCGCCACGCCGCAGGACATCACCCGCCTTTTCGAAGAGTCGGTGAGCGAGTTCGGCGGTCTCGATATCGTGGTGAACAGTGCGGGCATGCGGGCATGCGGGCCTTCGGGCCTTCGGGCCTTCGGTGATATCGCCGATTTCCCTTCCGCTGAACTCGATCGACTGCCGGCCGTCAATATCTCAATATCAAGGGCAGCTTCCTTGCCTTGCAGCAGGCGGCGAACCTTGTTCGCGACGGAGGCCGTGTCGTCAATATGTCCACAGGCCACACCAAGCGCCCGGGCCCCCGTGTCGCCGCATACGCCGGCACCAGAGCGGCGGTCGAGTACTTCGGACACGTACCGGCCAAGGAGCGGGGGAGCCGGCAGATCACCGTCAATGCCGTACTTCCGGGCCCGACCGACACCGATGGTCTGTCGCCGGAGTTCCGAGCGAACGCCGAGGAGTTCGTCGCACAGACACCTCCGGGTCGGCTCGGGCGCCCCGGCGACATCACCGATGCCGTCGCCCTTCTCGTGAGTGACGACGCGCGCCGGGTCACGGGCCAGACGATCGCAGCCACGGGCGGCCTAGTTCTGAGGAATCCCCCGAATGCTCGCTCAGAGGGCCAGAGAGACGGGGGCTCGATGCCGAGCAGAAGACGGTCGTGATCCTCCTCGGCGACACAGGGGTTGAGCCCGGCATAGCGCATCCCCGCGGACACGTGAAAGGTCCCGTGACTCCGGTCACGTGGTCGCAATCCGGGCCACTTGGCCGGTGGCGATCCACGCCCGCGTCCGTCCCGCCCGCGTCGGCGTGACGGGGTTCCTGGCTCAGGTCCGTCAGGCCACGGTGGGCTGCGTCTCGGTGGACCGCCGGCGGAGTCGACCGACGGTGCCGGGAGACGGCCCCGCGTGCCACGTCGAAGCCCTGAGAGCCGTCGACGACTGGCTTCCGGCCTTGATCTTGATCAGGCGGGACGTCTCGCGAGGCCGTCGGGTCAGATGGTCGGGGTGTCGTCGACAACCGGCTTGTGGAGCTCGACGACCGGCTTCCACCCCGCGGAGAACTCGATGAAGTCCGCACGCGTGGGGTAGGTGTCGATCGCGCGACGGTCACGCTTCGGACTGTCGCCCCCCTTGCGCCCTCGCGGAATCTGCTCCTCGAAGATATCGACCTTCACGTCGGGAACCTCTTTGAGTGCCTGGCGCCAGATCTGCACGACGTCGGCGCCGAACGCCTGCCGGACCGCGGCGTAAAGAGCCGTGAGGGCTCCCTTGTCGCCACCCGGGACGAAAAGCGCCAGGTCCAGCACGACCCCGGCGGACTGGAGTACCTCGATGGTCCCCGAGCCCTTTTCGTCAGCCAGGTAGATTCCGGCTTCGTCCGCGTCGTCAGGAAGGCAGGAAACCTCTTCCTGGAATACGGTCCTCACCGTGACCGAGCCGCCCTCGAAATCCTCACCGGACCTGGTCAGAAAGGCGGGCACATAGCAACCGGGAATTTTGAGTTCCGCCGTGTCGGCGGAAACGAAGAGCCTGTCTTTCACGCCGAGCTTCGTCACCTCTTCCAGCGAGAGGCGGCGAGCGGCGATCTTCTCCGTGTTCACGATTTCCCTTTCAGGTTGCACTGTCCCTCCGAACGAGGACGTTACCACGAAACACTGAGGTCAACTGCCCAATGTTTGCTGGGTAAATGGCCGGACCGGTCGTCGCAATTCGGCCCGTTGGGCAACACCGAGGAAGCACGGGAGAGCTTATGGTAGATATCGCCCATATCTCCTTGGGGAGGGGCGGTGGGGTGGTCGGGGTAAGGCAGACCATTCGCCGCGCATTGCGTGCGGACGGGGCTCACGCCGGGGCTTGTGTGCGTCGTATGGTCGAACGGTGACCGTACGAGGCAGATGGGGCTGGAGGGACGGCAGGTCCGTACCTATGTCTTGACACTGCTCTCGTTCACTTCTTAGAACGAGAGCAGAAGCATTCCCCCCACCTCAGTGGGCGCGCCCCCGCACAGGGACGCCCTACGGAAGGGAGAGTCGTGGCTCCACCACGTCTGCTCCGCAAATGCCTTCTCGCCGCGCTGCCCGCCGCCCTCGTCGCGGCCGCGTCCGTCGCCCCCACCGCCCACGCGGACCCCACGCCGCGGGCGGCCCAGGCCGTGACGTTCTCCGACACCTTCGACGGCGCCGCGGGATCGGGCGTCGACACGGGCAAGTGGCAGGTCGAGACCGGCGACAACGTCAACAACCACGAGCGGCAGTACTACACGGCCGGGAACAACAACGCGAAGCTCGACGGCCAGGGCCACCTGGTCATCGAGGCCCGCCGCGAGAACCCGGGCAACTACCAGTGCTGGTACGGCACATGCGAGTACACCTCGGCCCGCCTCAACACCTCGGGCAAGTTCACCGCGACGTACGGGCACGTCGAGGCGCGGATGAAGATCCCGCGCGGGCAGGGCATCTGGCCGGCGTTCTGGATGCTCGGCCAGGACATCGGGCAGGTCGGCTGGCCCAACTCCGGTGAGATCGACGTCATGGAGAACGTCGGCTTCGAGCCCGGAACCGTCCACGGCACGCTGCACGGCCCCGGTTACTCCGGCTCCGGCGGCATCGGCGCGGGCTACACACTGCCGGGCGGCCAGGCCTTCGCGGACGCCTTCCACACCTTCGCGGTGGACTGGGCACCGAACAAGATCACCTGGTCCGTGGACGGCACCGTCTACCAGACCCGCACCCCGGCCGACCTGAACGGCAACACCTGGGTGTTCGACAAGCCGTTCTTCCTGATCCTCAACCTCGCGGTGGGCGGCTACTGGCCGGGCGATCCCGACGGTTCGACCAGCTTCCCGCAGCAACTGGTGGTCGACGAGGTGAAGGTGACCACCAGCGACGGCTGACGCAGCCGTCGGAGCCACCCTCTGAAGGGTGGCTGCCCAGGAGCGTTCAAGACCCGAACACGTGCTGCCCGACCGGGAGGTCTTCCCGGCCGGGCACCCGTGCGTGTCAGCTCCCCGGGGCCGGCGCGGGCGCCACCCGCGCGACCCCCTCCACCTCTGCCCCCCGCGCCGTCGGGTCCGTCTGGTCCGTCGGGTCCGGGACGATCGTCGTGCCGGAGCCGGCACCGCCGACCAGGCCGTCGAGCAGGGAGTGCG
Organism: Streptomyces ortus; assembly: GCF_026341275.1. Classification (NCBI taxonomy): domain Bacteria; kingdom Bacillati; phylum Actinomycetota; class Actinomycetes; order Kitasatosporales; family Streptomycetaceae; genus Streptomyces; species Streptomyces ortus. The sequence goes on along the minus strand of NZ_JAIFZO010000002.1, from coordinate 7,218,398 downwards.
GGGCGCGCCCGTCCAGTACCCGGGCCACCCCCACCCCGCCCCGGACGGCCCGCAGACAGGCCTCCATCTTGGGTCCCATCCCGCCGTCCAGCCCCGGCAGTACCCGCTCCAGCTCCGCCGCCCCGATCCGGTCGACGACCCGCTCGTCGCGCGGGAAGTCGGCGTACAGGCCCGGCACATCGGTGAGGACGACCAGGACCCGGGTCCCCAGCGCGGCGGCCAGCGCCCCGGCCGCCGTGTCCGCGTTGACGTTGTAGACCTGCCCGTCCTCGCCCCGGCCCACGGAGGAGACCACCGGGATGTGGCCACCCTCCAGCAGGAGGCGTACGACAGCGGTGTTGACGCGCGCCACATCCCCGACCAGGCCGATGTCCACGCGCTCCCCGCCGACCTGGGCGTACCGCTTGACCGCGGTGAGGGTGCGCCCGTCCTCGCCGCTGAGGCCGACCGCGTGCGGCCCGTGCTCGTTCAGCAGTCCGACCAGGTCCTTCTGGACCTTGCCGGACAGCACCATCCGTACGACCTCCATGGTCTCGGGGGTGGTGACCCGCAACCCGCCCAGGAAGTCGGACCGCAGACCCAGCCGGTCCAGGTGGGCGGCGATCTGCGGCCCACCGCCGTGCACCACGACCGGCCGGACGCCCGCCCGGTACAGGGTGAGGACGTCCTGGGCGAAGGCCCGCCGGAGCGTGTCGTCGGTCATCGCGTGACCGCCGTACTTGACGACGACCGTGTGCCCGCGCAGGGGTTCAAGGGCCACGAGCCGCTCGGCGAGGCCGACGGGCGCGGCGATCCGGGTCACCCCGTCGGCCACCGCCGCCCGGGCCACCGCGGCGTCGGCCAGCCCGGCGGCGCTCACGGGCGACCCGTGAGATAGCCGCCCATCGTGCGGAAGTAGTCCGTCGCCGCGTGCTCCGCCCCGTCCTCGGTGCGGACCCGCTTGACGACCAGCCCGCGCAGCCGCCCGTTCCTCGCCTCCGCACCGGCGACGATGACGACCCCGTCGCCCTCGCGGATGAAGATGCGTCCCGGCGTGCCGCCGTAACAGCCCTCCGAGACCGCGGACTCGACGATCCGCAGCCGCTTCCCGCGGTGGTGGGTGAAGGCGTTCGGGTACGGGTCGCACTGGGCCCGTACCAGCCGCTCGATGTCCTCGGCCGGCCAGGTCCAGTCGATCCGGCTGTCCTCCAGGGACCGCTTGTGGAAGAAGCTGGCCCGGCTGCGGTCCTGCGGTATCCACCGGGCGCGGCCCGAAGCGATCAGATCGAGGGACTCGTGCACGACCGGGCCGATCAGGTCGACCGTGCGGTGGAACAGGTCGGCGACGGTGTCGGTCGCGCCGACCGGCACGGCCCGCTGCAACAGGACGTCACCGGCGTCGAGTTCGGCGTTCATCCGGTGCGCGGTGACCCCGACCTCCCGCTCCCCGTTGATCAGCGCCCAGATCAGCGGCGAGAAGCCCGCGTAGGCCGGGAGCAGCGAGTCGTGGATGTTGAGCGTGCCGTGGGGCGGCAGGTCGAAGACCTCCGGTGGCAGTACGGTGCGCCAGTTGTTGGCGACGATCAGGTCCGGCTCCGCCTCCTTGAGTGCGGCGAGGAGCTCGGGGTCGTCGGGCCGGTTGCGCAGCAGCACCGGCACGTCGTGCTTCTCGGCGAGGTCGGCCACCGAGTCGTCCCAGATCTTCTCGTACACGTGGTCGCTCTTGGGGTGGGTCACGGCCATGACCACCTCGTGGTCGGAGTCCAACAGAGCCTGGAGGGTGCGATGCCCCCAGGTCTGGTAGCCGAACATGACGACCCGCATAGTCGATCCTCCCTTAGGACACACCATTGCAAGGTAAGGCTAACCTTATTTAAGATCTGTGGCGCCTAGGGGAAGGAAAAGTTGCGGTGAACGCACTGCACGACGAACCGGACGCCGTCCTTGACGTGCTCGGTATAGGGTTTGGGCCGTCAAATCTCGCACTGGCCATCGCGGTTGAGGAACACAACGCCCAAGCCGCTCCGGAGGACCGGATCCGCGCGGGATTCCTGGAGCGTCAGCCGTCGTTCGGCTGGCACCGGGGCATGCTCATCGAAGACGCCACGATGCAGGTGTCCTTTCTCAAGGACCTGGTCACCATGCGCAACCCGACCAGCGACTTCAGCTTCCTGTGCTTCCTGCGGGAGCGGGGCAGGATGGTGGACTTCCTCAACGCCAAGACGCTGTTCCCGTTGCGGATCGAGTTCCACGAGTACTTCGAGTGGGCGGCGGCGCGGGTGGCGCACCTCGTCCAGTACTCGGACGAGGTCGTGTCCGTCGATCCGGTGACCGGCCCCGACGGCGAGATCCGCTATCTGGACGTCGTCAGCCGCGTACCCGGCGAACCGGGCAGGACCGTCACCCGGCGGGCCAGGAACATCTCGGTGGCCGTCGGCCTGGAGCCGCATCTGCCCCCGGAGACGGCCCTGTCGGACCGCATCTGGCACAACAGCGAGCTCGTGCCGCGCGTCCGTGAGCTGAACGCCTCCGGTGACGGCCGCGCGGTGGGCCGTGTCCTGGTGCTCGGCGCGGGCCAGAGCGGCGCCGAGGCACTCGACTACCTGCACCGCTCCTTCCCCGAGGCCGAGATCTGCGCGATCTTCGCCAAGTACGGGTACACACCCGCCGACGACAGCCCGTTCGCCAACCGGATCTTCGACCCGGAGGCCGTGGACGTCTACTTCCGGTCCACGCCGGAGGTGAAACAGTCCCTGGTCGACTACCACCGCAGCACCAACTACTCGGTGGTCGACATGGACCTCATCGAGTCGCTGTACGCGACGATGTACCGCGAGAAGGTCCAGGGCCGCGAGCGGCTGCAGCTGCGCAACGTGTCCCGCATCCGGGACGTCCGCGGCTTCGACGACCACCTCGAGGTCACCGTCGAGTACCTCCCCACCGGGGAACGGGAGGTGATCTCCGCGGACCTGCTGGTCCACGCGACCGGTTACCGTCCAAGGGACCTCGACAGCCTGCTGGGCAGAACCGCGAAACTCTGCCTGCGGGACGACAAGGACGCCGTGCGCGTCGGGCGCGACCACCGCGTCGAGCTCACCCCCGATGTCTCGGCGGGCATCTATCTGCAGGGCGCGACCGAGCACACGCACGGTCTCACCTCGACCCTGCTGTCCACCACGGCGGTACGGTCCGGCGAGATCCTGGAGTCCCTGATCGCCCACCGCGCGGGCGACCTGGCGGTGACGGCGGCCGGCTGAGAGCCCCACCCGTACGCGGGCGCGGCAGCACGGCCTCGTCCTGCCACGCCCGCCCTGGGCAACGCCTTGGTCAGGAACTTAGAGTAGCCTCACCTAAGTTTCCTTCGTCCGATCCCGGAGGGTCACAGGTGAGTCCTACATATCCGTCAGGACGTGACGTCCTGCGGGAGTCGGTCAGGGAGCAACGCCGGGACGTCGGTCTCGGCGCACTGCTCGCTTCCGGACACCAAGTCGGCGAAGCCCTGGTTCCGGTGCTGATCGGCGTGGTGATCGACCGGGCCGTCACCGGCTCCGACACCGGCGCCCTCCTCCTGTGGCTCGGCGTGCTCGCCGTGGTCTACGTCGGGCTGGCCCTGTCCTTCCGCTTCGGCGCCTGGGCCGGCGACCGGTCCGCGGTCCGGTCCGAACACTCCCTGCGCCTCGCCCTCGTACGACGCGTACTGCACCCCGGCGGTGGCGCGGAGGAGGGCAGGCTGCCCGGAGCGCTCGCCAACATCGCGACCGAGGACGCCAAGCGGGTCGGCGGCGTCAACACGGCCGTGATGTACGGGATCGCGTCCCTGGCCGGCATCCTCACCTGCGCCTTCGTCCTGCTGCGTACGTCGGTGCTGCTCGGTCTGGTCGTCCTGCTCGGCACCCCCGTGCTGCTCTGGCTCGGGCATCTGCTGAGCAAGCCCCTGGAGACCCGCAGCGAGGCCGAGCAGGAGCGGGCGGCACACGCCTCCGCCGTCGCCGCCGACCTGGTGGCCGGCCTGAGGATCCTCAAGGGCATCGGCGGCGAGTCGGCGGCCATCGCCCGCTACCGCACCACCAGCCGCGACTCCCTTGCGGCCACCCTCAAGGCGGCCCGCGCGCAGGCCTTCCAGAGCGGCATGGTGCTCTCCCTGACGGGCTGCCTGATCGCCCTCGTCGCCCTGGTCGGCGGACGGCTGGCCGCCGAAGGCAGCATCAGCCTCGGTCAGTTGGTGTCGGCGGTCGGCCTCGCGCTCTTCCTGGTCGGCCCACTCGAAGTGCTCGCCTGGGTCAACGCCGAACTCGCCCAGGGCCGCGCCTCGGCCGGCCGGGTCGCGGAGGTCCTGGCCACCCCGCGCGGCGTCACCGCCGGCGAGCTGAGCCTGCCCGCACAGGTGCGCGGCGCCCTGCGGCTGACCGGCGTCAGCCACGGCGGACTGCGCGAGGTGGACCTGGACATCGCGCCCGGCGAACTGCTCGGAGTGGTCGCCACGGACCCCGCCCACGCGAGCGATCTGCTGCGCTGCCTGGCCCGGCGGGCCGACCCCGACGCGGGCACGGTGGAACTGGACGGCGTGTCCCTGCGGGACCTGGATCCCGCCGAGATGCGGACGGCCCTGCTGGTCGCCGAGCACGACGCGGACCTCTTCGAAGGCACCGTCCGCGACAACGTGACGGCCGCCGCCCCCGCGTCCGGCGACCCCGGACCCGCCATGACGGCGGCCGGGGTCGTCCAGGTCGCGCAGACCCTGTCCGAGGGCGAGGACACCGCGGTCAGTGAGCGCGGTCGCTCGCTCTCCGGCGGACAGCGCCAACGGGTCGCGCTGGCCCGCGCGTTGGCCGCCGACCGTGCCGTGCTCGTGGTCCACGATCCGACCACGGCGGTCGACGCGGTGACCGAGGCGGGTATCGCGGCCGGTCTGCGCGAGGTCCGCAGGGGCCGCACCACGGTGGTCGTCACCACGAGCCCCGCACTGCTCGCCGTGACCGACCGCGTGGTGCTGCTCGACGGCGGCCGGGTCACCGACACGGCCCCGCACGCCGACCTGATCGCCCGTCATGAGACCTACCGAGCGGCGGTTCTGGCATGACTGACACCGCCACCGGCCTGCGCGAGGACAGCACCGCGGACCGCGAGCCCCAGTGGCAAGGCACGCCACCCCCCGCACGCCGCCAGTTGCTGCCCACCGCGCCCCAGGCCCGTACCCGTGCCGCCGTCCGCGAACTGGTGCGCCCGCACCGGCGCCTGGCCCTCGGCGGGTTCGCTATGATGGTCGCGGCCACCGCCGTCGGCCTGCTGGTCCAGCCGCTGCTCGGCCGCATCGTGGACCTGGTCGCCGAACACCGCCCGCCGGGAAGCATCACCCTCCCGGTCGTCCTCTTGGTGCTGGTCGCCCTCGCACAGGGCGCAACGACCGTGCTGGGACTGGCACTTGTGTCCCGGCTCGGCGAGACCGTCCTCGCGCACCTGCGGGAGCGGTTCGTCGAGAAGGCGCTGCGGCTGCCGCTGGAGCAGGTGGAGAGGGCGGGGGCGGGCGACCTCACCGCGCGCGTCACTCGGGACGTCTCGGTGGTGGGCGAGGCGGTGCGCTCGGCCCTGCCCGAACTGGCCCGCTCCCTGCTGGCCATCGTGCTGACCCTGGCCGCGATGGCAGCGCTGGACTGGCGGTTCTTCCTCGCGGCGCTCATCGCGGTGCCCGTCCAGGCCTCCACGGCCCGCTGGTACGTCCGCAACGCCGTGCCGCTCTACGCCGAGCAGCGGATCGCCACCGGCTCCCAGCAGCAGCAGTTGCTGGACACCATCGCGGGCGCCGGCACCGTACGGGCGTTCCGTCTTGAGGACGAGCACACCGCGCGGGTGGACCGGCGTTCGTCGGCGGCGGTCGAGCTGACCCTGCGCGGCGTACGGCTGGTGCTGAACTTCTACAACCGGCTGCACGTGGCGGAGTACGCCGGACTCGCGGCGGTCCTCGTCACCGGGTTCCTGCTGGTGCGCGCCGGGTCGGTGTCCATCGGTACGGCCACAGCCGCCGCGCTCTACTTCCACAGTCTGTTCTCGCCGGTCAACCAGGCTCTCGTCCTCCTCGACGACGCGCAGTCGGCGACCGCCGCGCTCGCCCGCCTCGTCGGAGTCGCCGACCAGCCCTCCCCCGAGCCGTCGCCGCACGGGCCGTCCCCGTCCGGACCCTCCTCCGAGGCCGAGGCCGAGGCCGCGTCCGCGGACACGGACGCGCACGGCACGGTCACCGTGACGGGCATCCACCACGCCTACGAGCCGGGCCGCCCCGTCCTGCACGGTGTGGACCTCACCCTCCACGCGGGTGAGCGGGTGGCGCTGGTCGGCGTGAGCGGCGCCGGCAAGACCACGCTGGCCAAACTCATCGCGGGCGTCCACCGTCCGACGAGCGGGTCCGTGCACGTGACGGCCGACGACGGCGCTCCCCGGGACGGCCTGCCGGTCGCGCTGGTCACCCAGGAGACGCATGTATTCGCCGGGCCCCTCGCGGACGACCTGCGGCTCGCGCGGGCCGGCGCCACCGACGACGAACTGCGTACGGCACTGGCCGCGGTGGACGCCCTCGACTGGGCCGGGGCCCTGCCCGACGGTCTGGACACGGTCGTCGGCGACGGCGGACACCGGCTCACCTCGGCCCAGGTCCAGCAACTCGCCCTGGCCCGCCTGGTGCTGGCCGATCCCCCGGTGGCCGTACTGGACGAGGCCACCGCCGAGGCGGGCAGCACCGGCGCGCGGCTCCTGGAGCAGGTGGCCGACCGGGCGGTCGAGGGCCGCACGGCGCTGATCGTCGCGCACCGCCTCACCCAGGCCGCCACCGCGGACCGCATCGTCGTCATGGACGGCGGCCGGATCGTGGAGAACGGCACCCACGACGAGCTGTGCGCCGCGGCCGGACCCTACGCCTCCTTGTGGGCGGCGTGGTCCGGCACCCGCGGCACGGCCGAGCGGACCCCCACGCACCACCCCGGCCCGCACAGCGCCACCCGTCACGGCACCACCGGCCAAGACGGCACCACCAGCCCAGACCGCACCACCAGCCCTGACACCACCACCGTGAAGGACCACTGATGCCCGGCTCTTCCAGAGGCGCACGCCTTGTCGCGACGCTCGCCTGCGCGCTCCTCCTGTTCAGCACCGCGGCGGCCTGCGGCTCCGACGACGACTCCGGGTCCGACGCGGCGGGCGCGGACAAGTCCGCCGCCGCGAACAGCGCCTTCCCGGTGACCCTGGCCCACAAGTACGGCGACACCACCGTCAAGTCCGAGCCGAAGCGGATCGTGACGGTCGGGCTGACCGACCAGGACGCCGTCCTCGCCCTCGGCAAGGTGCCCGTCGGCACCACCGAGTGGCTCGGCGGCTACAAGGGCGCCATCGGGCCCTGGGCCACCGGCAAACTGGGCAGCGGGAAGACCCCGACCGTACTGAAGGACACCGGCACCGGCCCGCAGACGGAGAAGATCGCCGCCCTCAAGCCCGATCTGATCCTCGCGGTCTACGGCGGCCTCACGAAGGACCAGTACACGACCCTCTCGAAGTTCGCCCCGGTCGTGGCCCAGCCCAAGCAGTACAACGACTTCGGTGTGCCGTGGCAGCAGCAGACCGAGATCATCGGCAAGGCGCTCGGCCGGGAGTCCGAGGCGAAGGACCTTGTGAAGGGCGTCGAGTCCGAGTTCGCGAGTGCCGCCAAGGACAATCCGAAGTTCGCCGAGTCCACCGGCGTGATGGCGACCCCGTACGAGGGCATCTTCGTCTTCGGCAGCCAGGACTCGCGCTCGCGGGTCCTGACCGACCTCGGTTTCAAACTGCCGACCGACCTCGACAAGGTCATTGGTGACAAGTTCGGCGCCAACATCAGCAAGGAGCGCACCGACCTGCTGAACACCGACGCCGCCGTCTGGATCGTCGGGGACAGGGCGAAGGACGAGGCCAAGCTCCACAAGAACGCCCTCTACGGCGACCTGGACGTGGTGAAGCAGGGCCGTGAGGTCTACGTCGAGGAGACCAGCGACTACGGCAACTCCGTCTCCTTCGTGTCGGTGCTGAGTCTGCCCTACATGCTGGAGCGCCTGGTGCCGCAGCTGGCCGCCGCCGTCGACGGCGACACCGCCACGAAGGTGACCGAACCGACCTCTTGAGAGTGACCTCGCGATTGCCGCGGGGCCCAGCGGACAGAAGGTCCGGGGCCACGGATGATCCGTGGCCCCGGACCACGCTGTGTCGGGCGACACGCTCGCGACACCAGAGGCTGAAAGTATGATCAACCAATGTCTGACATGACCGAAACCACGCCCGGCTGGCTGCCCCACGACGAGCTGGAGCAGGCACGCGCCCGTATGCCGATCCTGTACGTCGAGGCCGTGCCGGTACGCGTCGACGACAGCGGCGAAGTGACCAGCATCGGACTGCTGCTCCGCATGGGATCGGGCGGAGCGGTCAGCCGCGCGCTCGTCTCCGGCCGGGTGCTGCACCACGAACGGGTCAGGGACGCCCTGCTGCGCCACCTTGAGAAGGACCTCGGCCCGGTCGCGCTGCCCCGCATCCCGGCCTCGCTGCAGCCCTTCACCGTCGCCGAGTACTTCCCGACGCTGGGGGACACGCCGTTCCACGACCCCCGCCAGCACGCGGTGTCGCTCGCCTACATCGTGCCGGTGACCGGCGACTGCCGTCCCCGCCAGGACGCGCTCGACCTGGTCTGGTTCAGCCCCCAGGAGGCCTCGTCCCCCATGGTCCTCAACGAGATGCCGGGCGGCCACGGCGCTCTGCTCAAGCAGGCCCTCGCACACATGGGCGCCCTGTCCTGAGGACGGCGCAGGAATCGCTGTTCGGCGGCCCGGCGTCCCCTCAGCCCGTGGGAGCGGACGTCGGCGTGGCAACAGGCGCCGGAGCAGGCGTCGGTGTGGGCGCCGGAGCAGGCGTGGGCGCCGGCGGAGCGATCCCGAACCGCGCGGCGTTCTCCGTCAGCTCACGCCACACCTCGGGCGCCACGGGAATCCCCCGTACGCCCCGCACGGGCGTCCCGGTTCCGGGCGGCCGACGGCAGCGCGAGTTCCCGCGGATGCCCGGGCAGACCGCGGTCGAAGCGGGCGAACGCGCGGCTCGTACACGGATCGAGAATCCGTGCGACGGCAGCCGACGGTACAGCCGGGCCGGAGAAGCTCACCCCTCCTGGAACGCAAGGGGGAACTGCCCGCCGGAGGGCACCCATGCGCGGGTCCACTCCTCGGGTCACGTCACCCGGACGTCCACCGGGAAGGGAAGGACGGTGGAACACCTGTCGGCCGATGACCGGACGGGCAAGGGCTGACCCCAGCCGATCCGCTCCGGGCAGGGAGCCGCACCTATCCGGCGTGCAGTCGCTGGTACTCGCCCACCAGCCGGCTCAACTCCCGCACCATGAAGGCGTAGTAGGCATGCATGTCCCGCAGCCGCGCCTGCTGCGCCTCCGGCATGTCCGCCCCCCGCTCCTGCACGATCCGCGCGAGTTCGAACAGCTGCTGGGTCTGGTCGAGTTGATGCTGCAGGCAGCCGCTCCACGCGTCGTCGCGCCATACGTAACCGGCCTGGCGCACGCCGGGCACCTTGACCCGTTCGACCGTGCCGTTCGTGATGAGCAGGCGGGTCATCTCCGACACCGAGCCCTTGCTGGCCCCCAGGGCCTCCTGCAGCTCGGACATCGTCATGGGGTCCGGGCTGAGCATCAGGACGCCCCCCAGCCGTCCGGCCATCGGCGGCCACCCCATCGCCCGCCCGATCCGCTGCCCGAAGTCCTCGACCAGCAGTTCATCCACCCCCGCCGAGCCCTCGCCCTCCATGGCCGAACCCCCCGCGCGCATGGCCGAAACGTCGTCGGCGGCTGGCGACACCGATCCTCCCGTACGGAAAAAAATGAAAATTCATTCTTGACTGAACTTTCCTGATAGGTCAGATTACCAGCATCCACGCAGGAGTCACCGGCGCGGGACGCTCCCGTATCGGCGCGGGACGCTCCCGTATCAAGGAGTCCAGATGGCAGAACATGATCGCGATCTGATCGTCGTCGGCGCGGGTTCCGCCGGCGCGGTGCTCGCCGCCCGCGCCGCCGCCCGCGGCCGGCGGGTCCTCCTGCTGGAGGCGGGCCCCGACCACCGCTCGGCGCAGCTGCCGGAACCATGGCGCTCGCCCAATCCCGTGGTGGCCCTGATGGACCCCGCGGCCTCGGAACATCTCGTGTGGACGGGTCTGAACTCCTCGCGCACCGAGAAGCAGCAACAGGCCCCGTACTGGCGCGGCCGTGGAACGGGCGGCAGTTCGTCCGTGAACGGTCAGATCGCCATCCGGCCGCCGATGGAGGACTTCGAGGAATGGGTCCGGCTCGGCTGTACCGGCTGGACGCCCGAGGACGTGCTGCCGTACTTCTCGATGCTGGAGGACGACGAGGAGTTCGGGGACCGGCCCTACCACGGCCGCGGCGGACCGACCCCGATCCACAGGATGCCGAAGAGCGCCTGGGGAGGCGTCGACCGGGCCCTGGCCGACTCGGCCCTGGCGGCGGGCCACGGCTGGGCTCCCGACGTCAACGCCCCCGGCGCCACCGGCGTCTCGCCCTACCCGATCAACTCCCGTGACGCGCGCCGCGTCACCGTCAACGACGGCTACCTCGAACCCGCGCGCGAACTGCCCGGCCTCACCGTCCGCGGCGACGCACTCGTGGACTCCGTCGTCTTCGAGAACGACCGCGCGATCGGTGTCCGGGTGGTGATCGACGGGGCGATCGTCACGGAGTACGCGGACGAGGTGATCCTCAGCGCGGGGGTGATCCACTCCCCGGCGATCCTGCTGCGCTCGGGCATCGGCCCCGCCGCCCGGCTGCGGGAGCTGGGCATCGAGGTCCGGCAGGACCTGCCGGTCGGTCTCGGGATGCAGGACCACGCGATGACGGTGCTCTCCCTGCCGTTGCGGGCCGAGGCCGCCATCAAGTCGCCGCACGACCGGCACACCAACGTCTGCGTGCGCTGGTCCAGCGCCTCGGGTACGCACTCCGACGACCTCATGTTCGTCTCGCTCAACCAGAACGTGCTGGCCATGGCCACGGCGAACGCCGAGTCGCACTCCGGCGGTTTCGGTGTCTGGCTGAACCGCACCCACTCGCGCGGCGAACTGACCCTGGTCTCCACCGATCCTTCGGCACACCCGTACGTCGCCCAGCGGATGCTCTCCGACGAGCGTGACCTCGCCCCGATGCGGGAGGGCGTGCGCGCCCTCGTCGAACTGAGCGGCCGTGCCGAGACGGCCGCCGTCCTCGGCGGTTCGGTCGAAGAGGCCAACCGTCCGCTGTTCGAGGCCCTCGCGAACGACGGCGACCTCGACGACCATCTCCTGTCCACCGTCATCGACGCCCAGCACGGCACGAGCACCTGCCGGATGGGGGCTCCCGGAGCCCCCGACACGGTCGTCGACCCGGCGTGCCGGGTGCAGGGTGTCCGGGGTCTGCGGGTCGTGGACGCCTCGATCTTCCCCGCCGTGCCGCGGGCCAACACCAATCTCGCCGCCATCATGACCGGCGAACTCATGGCCGCCCGGCTCGACGCGTGAATCGCACCCTCACCGAGACATCTCGACCCGCCCCGTACCGAAGAAAGACGGCCACCGTCATGGAAACCCTCCAGAACTACATCGGCGGCCGGTGGGAAGAGCCGGCCGGCGAGGACCTCGTCGCCGTGGTCAACCCCGCCACCGAGGAGACGTTCGCGCGGTTCCGCGCGGGCAGCGCCGAGGACGTCGACCGCGCCGTGACCGGGGCGGTCGCGGCCCCAGCGGGTGGGCCACGCGCTCACCGTGGCCCGGCGTGGAACTGATCCACGCCTGGGCCGACACGATCGCCGCGCACGCCGCGGAACTGGCCGAACTGGAATGCCGGGAGATGGGCAAGCCTGTCGGCATCGGGCAGTCCTTCATCGCGGGGGCCGTGGCCGGACTGAAGGCCGCCGCGGACCAGGCACTCACCTACCCGTTCACCGAAACGGTGACCGGTACGAGTCCGGACCCGGATGCAGGGCCTGGTCCGGATGCGGGTGCGGATGCGGATGCAGGTACGGGTGCGGCAGGCGGGCGGACCGACATCGTCCGCCACCCGCTCGGCGTCACCGCCGTGATCACCCCGTGGAACTTCCCCGTCGTCATGGTCCTCGGCGCACTCGGCCCGCTGCTCGCCGCCGGGAACACCGTCGTGGTCAAGCCCTCCGAACGCTCCCCGGTCTCCACGGTCCGGCTGTTCGAACTGGCCGCCACCACCGGGCTGCCCCCGGGCGTACTGAACCTGGTCCTCGGCGACGCCCGCACCGGCGCGGCGCTCACGGAACACGAAGACGTACGGCTCGTCCACTTCACCGGCTCGGTCGGGGCGGGCCGCGCCGTGGGAACGGCGACCGGACGGCGCCTGAGCCGCAGTGTGCTCGAACTCGGCGGCAAGGACCCCGTCGTGATCGACGCCGGAGTCGATCCGGTGGCCACCGCGCAGGCCGTCGCGTTCGGCGCGTTCATCAACACCGGCCAGATCTGCACCTCCATGGAACGGATCTACGTCCATGAGCGGATCGCCGACGAGTTCGTCGAGGCACTCGTCGCCGCCGCGGGGACCTTCGCCGTCGGCGACGGCCTCGACCCCGCCACGATGCTCGGCCCGCTGGTGGACGAACGACAGCGCGACACCGTACGGCTCCACGTCGAGGACGCCGTCCACAAGGGCGCCACCGTCCGCGCGGGCGGGACCGTGCCGGAAGGCACCGGCTACTTCTACCCGGCGACCGTGCTCACCGGGGTCGACGACACCATGCTCGTGATGACCGAGGAGACGTTCGGCCCGGTCGCGCCCGTCACCGTCGTGCCGAGCTTCGAGGAGGGCCTGGCCCGCGCCGCCGCCTCCCGCTACGGCCTCGCCGCCACCGTCTACACCGACGATCCCGGCCACATCGCGGCGGCCTCGCATCTGCCCGTGGGGGTCGTCTGGGTCAACCAGTGGCAGGGCGGCGGCCCCGAGAGGCTGTACGAGCCCGCCCGCGACAGCGGTATGGGAGCCACCGGGGCCCGTGCCGCCTACGACGCGGCGACCCGGCCCGCCGCCGTGCACATCGCCGCCACCGCTCCGGCGGCCGGCCGGTGACCACCGCCAAGGAGGCCGCGGCACGGCACGTCCGTGCCGCGGCGGACGACCTGATCGCCCTCTCCCACCGGATCCACGCCCACCCCGAGCTGGCCTTCGAGGAGTACCTCGCCAGCCGCTGGGTCGCCGACGCCCTCGGCGACGCGGGGTTCGAGGTCGAGCACGGCTACTGCGGGCTGCCGACCGCCGTGCAGGCGACGGTCGGCAGCGGGCCGACGCACATCGCGATCTGCGCGGAGTACGACGCGCTGCCCGACATCGGCCACGCCTGCGGCCACAACGTCATCGCCGCCGCGGCTGTCGGCGCCGGTATCGCACTCGCCCCCTTGGCGGACGAACTCGGCCTGACCGTACGGGTGCTCGGCACCCCCGCCGAGGAAGGCGGCGGCGGCAAGGTGCTGATGCTGGAACAGGGCGCCTTCGACGGCGTGCACGCCGCCATGATGGTCCATCCGGCGGCGGTCGAGATGGCGGCGATGCCCGGCCTGGCCGTCACCCAGTTCGATGTGGCCTACGAAGGCAAGGCGGCCCACGCCGGCGCCTATCCCGAGCTGGGCGTCAACGCGGCGGACGCCATGACCGTCGCCCAGGTGGCCGTCGGGCTGCTGCGCCAGCACACCGGCGCCTCCGACCGCGTCCACGGCATCGTCACCCACGCCGGCTCCGCCGCCAACATCGTCCCCGACGCCAGCCGGGGGCGCTGGATCGTACGCAGCGACGACCTGGACGCGCTGCGGCCGTTGTCCGAGCGGGTGCGCCGCTGCTTCGAGGCGGGCGCGCTGGCCACCGGCTGCGAGCTGTCCACCACACCGGTCGGCCCCGACTACGCCGACCTGCGGCCGGACCGGGACCTGCTGGACCTGTGGGTCGCCAACGCGACGGCACTGGGCCGCTGCTTCCCCGAACTGCCGGCCGGCGTCACCGGCGCCGCCACCGACATGGGGAACGTCTCCCACGTCGTGCCCACCATCCACCCCATGCTCGGCCTCGACTGCGCGCCCGCGGTCAACCACCAGCCGGAGTTCACCGCCGCCTCCCGCACCCAGGCGGCGGACCGGGCCGCACTCGACGGAGCAACGGGCATGGCCTGGACAGCCATCGACGTGGCACGCGCGGCTCAGCGCCCCCGGTAACCCCAGTCGCCCCGCCGAACACCAAGTAGGGGCCGAACGCGCGTCTCCGCGCGTGCTGTTCAGGTGCGCGATCGCCCTGTGGTCCCCCACTGGCCCCCACAGGCCCCCACAGCAACTGCGCCGTGCTGGCGGATCCGCCCGGACGGATTCCCCCTTGATTCGCCGAAAAGATTATGGCGTAGCCCTTTTCCGGCAGTTTCCGTCGCACGCACAATAATCCGCATCTATTCATGTAGATGCAACGAGCAACTGCAGCAGCGGGCTTCAGTCGTAGTTCTCCGCGTGAGTTCGGGGGTATCAGTCTCCTATTGATTGCGCGCGACATGACCGCGCACCATCATGAAGAATCCGGTTGTCCTGCCGACAGGACACCATGGCGACGCCATCGGCTATTCGCCGGATCACGTCATGAAAGGTGGGTGCTGTATGTTCGTCCCCAGTCATTACCGGGAACCACATGTTTCATGGATGGTCGACTTGATGCGTGAGAATCCTCTGGCGCTGATGGCCAGTAACGGAAATCCCGCTGACGGACCCTACGCCACCCACCTTCCCGTCATCATCGACCCCGAATGGGACGACTCGCCCGCTCCGGACCTGGCCGGCCTGCCACTGCTGGGCCACATGAACCGAGCCAATCCGCATTGGGCGGCACTGGAGACCGGCTCGGTGAACCTCTTCACGTTCACCGGTCCGCACGCTTATGTCTCGCCCACTGTCTACGACATCGCACCGGCCGCCCCCACCTGGAACTTCACCTCCGTGCACGTGCATGGAGTGGTGGAGAAATTCGAGACGATCGACGAGACGCTCGGCGTCGTGCAGGCGACGGTGCAGGCCTTCGAGAAGGCATTCGGTGACAACTGGGACATGACCGAATCCCTCACCTACTTTCGCAAGATCGTGCCCGCGGTGGGCGCCTTCCGCATCAGGGTGACCAAGGCGGAGGGCATGTTCAAACTCAGCCAGGAACAACGCCCCGAGATCCGTGAGCGGGTGGAGCAGTCGTTCGCCGGACGCGGTTGCACCCGGCACGCCCGGACGGCCGACCTCATGGGCCGCCTGCCATAACACCGTCTCGCGTGAGACGGGGTCCGCACCCCGTCGTGCCGGGTGTGCGGACCCCGCGAATTCTCCCGCGCCCTGCCTCCCTCGGTCTTCCCTGCCTTCCCTGCTCTCCTCGGCCGTCCCGGGCTTTCCGTCCGATCGGTCAGAAGATCAGGCGAGCGGCACTTGCGGATCCGCTTCCTTTTCCTTCAGCACCTGCTCGGCGGCGGCATCGAGGGTGGCGGTCACCCACTCCCCCAACTCGGTTCCGGCGAGCGCCGCCGCCTTGTGCCACCACTGGAGCCGATGGTCGGGCAGGGCGAGCCGGTGCGTGGTTGCGACAGCGTTCGTCTGCTGCGCGGCGCCCTCGCGTTCGGCCCGGATCGCGTTGCGCAGTTGCTTGGTGTTCCACTTCGTCCGCTCCGCGCGATCGAGCCAGGTCTCCTGGTCGTCGACGGGCAGCGACGCCAGCTCGGCGTGGTGCTGGAAGCTGAGCGCGGGCCGGCGCCGGTGCAGTTCGAACCGTCGGGCGACCCAGGCGTAGTTGCGCAGTGTCTGATACTGCAGCCCGGCCGCGCGGATGCCGCGCTCATAGCGGTCGGCGTACTGGTCCTTGCCGAAGATGAGCCAGTCCCCGAGCCACCAGGACGACGAGTTGACCAACCCGGACAGCTGACGGCCGGCGCGTTCCCACTCCTCGAAGGTGAGGCCCGTGGGTATGTGCAGCCCCACATTCGTGGTGAGCACCTGCTCACGCCGTAATGCCGGACCTCCGCCTCTACGCTGCCTCGGAATCTCCTCTGCGGTCTTGCCGAATGTGTGTGGTGTGGATTCCCTGCACTTCTCGACCTGCTTCGCCATCACGCCTCCGTGTCAACGCGCGGAAAATGCTGATGGGTTCGCGGTGGTTCCCCTTCAAACACTGAGACCGTTCACCCCCGTTGCAGCACCTACATGCCATGCATGGTGACCACCGCTCGAAACACGGGCGACCTGAATGAACCAGTCATTGCACGGTTCCCCGTTGCGGCCGAGACAGCCCACCGTTGCACCCCGAGTAGACCCCGACATCAATACGAGTTCAAGAATCTTGGCGCCATCGGGCACTACTTTGCGGAGTTCTCACGTCCCTTTGGTCCAGTGGTCTAGCCCGCAGTTGGCGTGAACCGAGCAGGTGTGCGAGGCGCCCGGCGGCCCGTTCCACCACCGCCTCCCGACACGGAGGCCCTCGAATCACCTGCATCGACGCTCCCGGACCACGCTTCCCCAGCGACCGGATGCTCCATATCCCAGCAGCTCAGGACGGGTTGGAGGGCCAGCCCCCGACAGCCGCCACCAGGGTGTGCGGGGACGCTCACGCTCTTCACGACATATGCCATATTCAACCGCGCTCCCGCCACCACACCCTCAACAACGCGTGCCACGCAAGGCGCCAAAACAAGCCATGCGCCGGACAGTGGCGCCACCTTGGTGCGCCACCTACACTCTCTCTCCACAACGCTCAGTAGTCACGGGGGAGTTATTGCGCCATGGATGTGGCCCCATCGGAAGCCTGGTCAACCTCACGGAATACGACGTACGGCGGCAATTCGGGCTTAACTCTGGATCGTTTCAGCGGAACAATATTCAAGAGCTTGCGTCGGATCGACCAACGCAAGATGGCGCACGCCTATCTGGAAGGGCTGCTCGTCACGTCGGGTAAGAAGTCGCTGCGCCGACTGGCCACCGCAATCTCACCGGACCCGTCCGCGGTGCAGTCACTGCGGCAGTTCGTCAGCCTCAGCCCCTGGAACTTCGACGAGGTCATGGAAGAACTCACCCGCTGGGTGACCGACCACGATCCCGAACCGATCTGGCCCATAGGCCGGGCCGTCATGCCCAAACGGGGTGACAGATCGGTGGGCGTCCACCGCTATTTCGACCCGTCCTCGGGCCGTACGCTCAACTGCCAGCTGGGACTGGGCTCCTTCCTCCGCGTCGGCACCACCCAGGTGCCCGTCGACTGGTGCCTGCACCTGCCGATGAGTTGGACACAGGACTCGGGACGACGCAGGGACGCCCGCATACCCGACGCCGAGCGGTACCGGCCCATGTGGAGGCACACCCTGCGGCTCGTGGACCGGCTGTCGGCCCGCACGGGATCCACATCCTCCGTGACCCTCGTCGACATGAGCGACGAACCCGACGTGGAGCACCTGCTGTCCGGACTCGCCAAACGTCACCGCGACTTCGTCGTCGCGGTGGCACCGCACCTGCCGGTGCAGCCGGCCGGCGAAACCGCCGGAGGACCGGTGACGGCGAGGGCTCTGGCCTTCGCGCAGACCCCGGAGACCGCGGTCGTCCCCCTGGACAGCGGACGGCAGCGCGTCGCGCACCTCCAGACCACGCTCGTCCACCTGCCCCGCAATTCCCAGGGGCGCTCCCCCGGCCCTCCGTACCGGCTCTTCACCGAAGGAGGACCGGCCCACACATCGGGACGGCTGTGGCTCACCAGCCTCACCCACCACACCCTCTCGGAGGTCTGCCGGGTCGCCGCGCTGCACGCCGGCACGACCGACGTGATCGCGTCGATGGAACGGGACTTCGGCCTGCTGGACTTCGAGGGGCGCTCCTTCCCCGGGTGGTACCACCACACAGCTCTCGTGTCCGCCGCGTACACCTATCAGCGTCTGCATGGGCGCGCCGTCGAGCCGTCGCGCGAGATGGCGGAGAGAGTGCTCTGAGGGACACGGCGCCGCCTACGGCCGCCCACGGCCCGGACGGAAGTGGCCGTCAGGATGACGATACAACGATGCCACCACATGGCACCATAAAGATGCGCCAGTACGCGCCATGTTGGCGCATGCTGGCGCCCCATTGACGGGCCGGACATCGCGTGCCCTTCCTGTGACACCCGTGACCTGCGGGTATCACCGCCAGAACAGGCATCCCCGGCAACCGCACGGCCCCCTTTGACCGGAAGACGACGCCGTGCGGCTGCCGGGGGATGTCCGGCGGACTCGTGCGCATCGAGCGGACTGCCCGTGCTGGCCCCTTTGCCCAGGCGGCGAGTGCCGTTCAAACCTCGTCGGCGCGCCCCGACACCGCCTTGACCGATTCCGCTCGCCGTCGACGCGACACCCCCGTGTCCTCCGTGCTTGACATGACGTTATGGCGCTAACGTGACGCCATGCCATCAGCAGAGAGTCGCGCCGCGCACGCTCAGGCGCCCGTGCCCGGCTCCCGGTCGGCCCCGCGGGAACCCGCGCAGAGGGCACTGACGGTGAGAGCGCACCGGGATGCGCCGGGTCCTCCGGCGCATCCCGCTCACGCTCCGGCATGTCGCACCCTCGGGCCCGTGGGCCATTGCCGTGACCAAGCGTCAATCCGCGTCGTCCGCGCTGCCCTCTTCACCGGATCGGCGGCCACAGACATTCCGAAGGCGGCTCGCCATTCCGACGTTCGACACACCAGCACCTGTCCGCGTGGTGCTCAGCCTGACGCTCGGCCAGGTCCACATAGCCGCGAGTGACCGCACCGACACCACGGTGAGGGTGTATCCGCGCGACAGCGGCGACCAGGACGACGTGCAGGCGGCCGAGGAGCTGTACGTGGAATACGCGGACGGTCGGCTGCTCGTGGAGGTCCCCGAGCCCGGCCGAACCGGAGGCGCTGTCACCGTGGTGATGGCCGTGCCGACGGGATCGAGCCTGCACGGCCGCGGCATGGCGGCGGACTTCCTGGCCGTGGGAGAACTCGGCAACTGCCGGCTCAGCACAGGGATGGGCCGCATCGGGCTCGACCGCACCGGCGGTCTGCACCTCACCTCCTCCCTCGGAGACATCACGGTCGACTGCGCGGCCGGCAGCGTCAAGGCCACGGCCGCCGGGGGTGACGTCCACATGCGGCAGGTCGAAGGCAGCGCCACGATCAGGACAATGGGTGACGGCGCCGCCAGAGTGGGGACGGTGTGCGGTGTCGCCCGCATGCGCACCGAGAAGGGGGAGATCCGGATCAGCCGGGCTCACACCGACGTGGAGGCCCGCACGTTGCAGGGCGGTATCGACATCGGGGAGGTGATCTGCGGATCCGTCGTGGCCGTCACCTCGTTCGGCAACATCCGCATCGGTGTGGCCGAGACGAGCGAGGCCCGCCTGTCCCTCGACTCCGCCGCGGGCACCGCCTACACCTCTCTGCTGCTCCTGGCGGGGGCGCAACAGGCCGACGACATCGTCCATGTCCGTGCGCGGGCCGCGATCGGCGACATCGTGGTGGAACGTTCCCGCTTGGACTGACCCCGAGCGCGGACCGCTCCGGGCTCGTGTCCCTTCCACGTGGCGCCTTGTCCGCGACACTCACCGGCGTCACGCCAACCGTCGGCCCGCAGCCCCGAGAACCGCGTCGCCCCGTCTCCGCGCCAAGCGTCCGACCTGCGCATATACACCCTGGACGAATAAGCCAAGCAGGCGCCATGCGGCGCAACCCGTGTGCCATGATTGGTCCATGGAACTACGGGAGTATGTCGAGGCGCTGCGCGACGAACTGGTCGCAGCGTCCGCGGCAGGGGACTCCGAGACCCGTGCGATCGCCGAGCGACTCGTCGCCCCGCTGGAGCCGGCCGTCCGGCTCACGTTGCTCAAGGTTCTGTCGGCCGCCGCCGACGAGATCAGCCGGGACCTGGCACCCGGCTCGGTGGATCTCCGCCTGCGCGGAATGGAACCCAGTTTCGTGGTGACTCCGCCTTCGAGCGACGAGGGCCTCGTCGAGGCCGGCCCGGACGAGACCGGTGACGCGGCGGGTGACTGGCCGGCCGAAGCGCTCGGTGGCGCCGTGAACGGAACGGCCCGGATCAACTTCCGGCCGCCGCAGGCGATGAAGGACCAGATCGAGGAGGCGGCGTCCCGGCAGGGGATGTCCA
Organism: Streptomyces ortus; assembly: GCF_026341275.1. Lineage (NCBI taxonomy): Bacteria > Bacillati > Actinomycetota > Actinomycetes > Kitasatosporales > Streptomycetaceae > Streptomyces > Streptomyces ortus. Next base: position 7,198,198 of record NZ_JAIFZO010000002.1, on the reverse strand, counting down.
TCAACGCCTGGATGGTCCGCGCCTCCGCCTCTGCGCTGGCCAACAGCAAGCGAGCGTCCCGCGCCAGGCAGCAGTTCAACGGCTGGGTGCGATAGCCGCCCCGACAGACGCGGACGGCGGTCCGTCGTCGGACGAGCTCGTCGGACGTCACGTCTTCGAACGCGCCATGTCGGGTGGGCCACCAGGCCGCTCACGCAGGAGGTGGGGTCCGGCTCAGTACGGCTCTCATGTCGGCCAGCAGCGCGGCCTCCTCCGCCCTGAGGTAGAAGTGGCCTCCGGGCAGCACCCGGAGCCGGAAGACGCCCTGCGTCATATCGGCCCAGCCGCGCATCTGCTCCGGGGTGACCTCGGGATCGTCGTCGCCGGTGTAGCCGTAGACCGGGCAGTCGAGCGGCGGCCGGTCGCCACCGCGATAGTCGTCGACCAGCCGGTAGTCCGCGCGGATCGCCGGCAGCAGGATCTCCCTCAGATCGGGGTCCTCGAAGACCGGAGCCCGGCTCTCGTCAAACCTGAGGACATCCGCGATGACCTCCTCGTCCGTGCCGACGAACCGGCGCTGGCCCTCCAGCGCGTGCGGCGGACGTCGGCCTGACACGCACAGGGCGGTCGGCGGACAGCCACGCTTCTGGAGGCGCAGCGCCACCTCGTGCGCCACCGACGCACCCATGCTGTGGCCGAACAACACCAGCCGGTGCCGCGCCAGTTCGACCAGGGCGTCGGCTATGTCGTCGGCGAGGGTGTCCAGCCCGGCCGGGAACGGATCACCGAGTCGGTCCTCCCGGCCGGGGTACCGGACGGCGAGCACACCGATGTTCGAGGGCAGGCCCAGCGTCCAGGTGCGGTACGCGTTCGTCCAACCGCCGGCGTGGGGGAAGCAGACGAGCTTCGTCAGGCAGCCGTCGCCGTCCCGGAAGCGGCGTATCCACCGCTCTTCCACCGGACTCCTCATCCCGAAGCCTCCTTTCGGTATACCGAGACACGGAGAGAGTGGAGCGACTCCGTGATCGGAGCCTACGCGCGCACACCTCGGCCAAGGGCGGAATGCGGGCACGCGGGCTCCGGTACGGGGCCGGCCGGTATGACGTCCGGTCCGTTCGCCTCCGCGGTCCGGTCCGGCTAACGGACGTCTCCGCCGATCTCGGCGAAGACGTCCCGCTCGGCGTCCCGCCCCGCACGCCCGGCCACGATCGAGTCGGCGATCTCACCGCTGCGGACAGCGATGTTCGACAGGAGCGAGGAGGTCAGGCCGTGAGTGTGCTCGGTGCCGCCCTGAAGGTAGATGCCGCAGCGCAACTCGGGACCGGTCACGATGCGGTAGTCCCGCTCCACCCGGTAGCGGCCCGCGTCGTCGCGCATGCAGTGGCGGTCCAGATCACCGAGCAGCCGGGTGGGCTCCATCGTGCTGTATCCGGTCGCGCAGACGAGTGCGTCGAAGTCGAGTTCGCGCACCTCCTCGTCGGGGCCCACCTGGAGCGAGACACGGGTCTCGGCGCTGAGGCTCTTCACACCGCTGACCCTCGTCAGATTGAGGAACTCAAGGCGCCGGATACCCCGCACCTCGTCGTCGTAGGACCGGCGGTACAGGTCCCGGATCACCTCGTCGTCGACGACCGAGTAGTTGGTGTTGCGGTGGTACCGCCAGAACGCCTCCCGCGTCTGGTCGGTGCCGAAGTAGTAGTCGTCGACGGCCGCGGGGTCGAAGATCTGGTTGGCGAAGGGGGTGTCGTCCGCGACGGAGTAGCCGTAGGACGGGATGACCGCGTACACCTGGGCGTGCGGGAGCTCGTCGTAGAGGAACCTGGTGATCTCGGCCGCGCTCTGTCCCGCTCCGACCACCGCGACCCGACGCAGTTCGGCGGGGTTCGCCCGGCGGAATTTCTCCAGGAACTCCGAGCTGTGCCACACCCGGTCGTCGCGCTCGGTACCGACGGGCATGCTCGGGACCAGTCCGGTCGAGATCACCACGTTCCGCGCCTCGACGACACGGCCGATCCTGCCGGTGGCGTCCGCCACCTCCAGGCGCAGACGGTCCGCGCGCTCCGGGTCGACGTCCGCCGGCAGCCCGATCGACACCACCTCGGAGCCGTACGCGATGCGATCGGCCACGCGTGCCTGGGCCCACTCAAGGTACTGATGGAACTCCTGGCGCGTCGGGAAGAAGTCCTGGTTGTTGACGAACTGCGTCAGGCGCCCCGATGCGTGCAGATAGGCGATGAAGCTGAAATTCGACGTCGGATTGCGGAACGTGACCAGATCTTTGAGGAAGGATATCTGCATGGTCGCTGACGGCAGCAGCATGTTGCGGTGCCAACCGAATGCGGACTGCCGCTCCAAAAAGAGGGCGCTGACCTCATTTCCCGGATTGTTCGCCCGATATTCCTCCAGGGCTATGGCGAGTGACAGATTCGAAGGGCCGAAACCGATGCCGACAACATCGTAGGTCTCGTGTTCACGATCACTCATAGAAGATTCTCTCCCGCTGGCATGACTGAGCGATGTGTGGGTCGCATCTTCGATCGGCAAATTTCCACTCCTAGAGGAATGCGCGTCCGGGCGGGATTGAATTTCCAGCGGTCGCGCCGCCAACGTAGACCGGCACGGCGAACGGTTTCAAGTACGCCGACCTCAACGCATTCCTGTCCCGTCGGCGGGACACGAATATACGCACTCAAGGGCACCACCGTACTCGGGCAAATGGGCCACGTGAATCCCCCGAGAAAGCGGTACGGGTGAGAGACCCGCGCGAGGGACCGGCCACCGAGTCGGAGGAGAGGTCCGGCGCGATGAGGTACGCGACCCGGTCCGGAGGCCTTCCCGGGCGAACAGCGGCGCGACTCTGCGCGCGGCCGACGGCGATCCGCCACGGACCGGAGCGGTGGCGCTCCTTCAATTCTTCACCGGAACGGCATCCGATTCGGACAGATTTCTGGCGGCCTGCCAGGAAAACGAGAAGATTCCTTGCCCTGCCGCATCACTGGGGCATTGACTTTACTGTCGCCGCGTTATTCCTTTCTCACCGGGAACCGATCGGGAATCGTTCCCGAAATCCTGGAAAGTTTCCAGCGGAGGGAATCAAGTTGCCGCACACATATTCGGAACGGACGGCATCCGGCGAGCGAAAGGTGTCAGCCCGGCGTTACCTCATGTGCCGCCCTTCATATTTCGACGTCACCTACTCGATCAATCCGTGGATGGCCCCGGATCGTCCCACCTCGGCAGAGACGGGACTGGCCCAGTGGAAAGGGCTGTTCGATACGTTCGTGGAACTCGGGCACGACGTGGAACTGATCGAACCGGTACCGGGACTTCCCGACATGGTCTTCGCCGCCAACGGCGCCATCGTCGTGGACGGAAAGGTGCTCGTCGCGCGATTCCGGCATCCCCAGCGCGGGGACGAGTCGGCGGCCTATCTCGAATGGTTCGGACGCGGCGGCTGGTCCGAGGTCCGGCAGGCGAGATACGTCAACGAGGGTGAGGGCGACTTCCTCTGGGCCGGCGGGGAAATGCTGGCCGGCACCGGATTCCGCTCCGAATCCCGGGCCCACGCCGAGGTGCGCGAGTTCTTCGGCTGCCCCGTGACCGGCCTGACCCTCGTCGACCCACGGTTCTACCACCTCGACACGGCACTGGCGGTGCTCGGGGACCGGAAAATCATGTACTACCCGGCGGCCTTCTCCCCGGAGAGCCGGGCGGTACTGGCGGAACGATTCCCCGACGCGATCCTCGCCGAGGAGTCAGATGCCGCCGTGTTCGGCCTCAACGCGCTGTCGGACGGACACAACGTCGTCCTGCCCCGGGCCGCCACCGGCCTCGCCGCGCAGCTGCGCGAGCACGGATACCGTCCCCTCGGCGCCGACCTGACCGAGCTACTGAAAGCCGGCGGCAGCGTCAAGTGCTGCACGCTCGAACTGCGTACGTGAGGCGCGAAGCGGTGTGAACGCGACCGTCGAGTGCGGCTGTCCCGTCAGCGGGACAGCCGCACTCCGGGCGTTGAGCACCTAGAACCGGCGGCCCACCGGCCCCGGTTCACACCCCGGGGCCCGCAGGCCGTGGTGACCGCACCGTGCACCGTGGTCATGCGCTGCAGGACGCCGGCAGACACCGGTCACACCCGCCCACCCTCGACGAGAAACCCGTGGCGCCATGCGGCATCACTCTGTAGCCATCACGCCGCCATCAGCACGACCCCCATCGATGTGGCGCCATCGCGGCGCGAACAATCTTCCGACGTTTCCGCAGTTAGATGCGGTGACCGAAGGGATATCGAGCGGAGGGTGCCATTCCCGCTTGCATGTGGCACCACAATGCTGCCACTATGACGTCATGGACCTCACGCCGCATATCGACGCTCTCCGGCGCGAACTACTGGTGGCCGCGGAAGCCGGCGGGGGAGACGCCCGTGAACTGGCCGAGCGGCTCATCGCTCCCCTGGAGGCGGCGACCCACCTGGCCATGCTCAACGTGCTCTCCGCGGCGATGGACGACATCACGCGTGACCTCGCGCCAGGGTCGGTCGATCTGCGGCTGCGTGGGCTCGACCCCGATTTCGTGGTGACGCGGCCACCGGGTGAGGGCAGCGCCCTCGCGGACATCCCCGAGCACATCGACTCGCCCGTGCCGCCCGCCGACGGCGAGGAAGGCGGCACCGCCCGGGTCAACCTGCGTCTGCCGGCCCACCTCAAGGCCCGGGCCGAAGAAGTGGCCAAGCGCGAGGGACTGTCGGTCAACGCGTGGCTGGTGCGCACCGTCTCGGCCGCGATCTACGGCGGCACCCGGCCGCGTGCGACGGAGAGGACCCACACCGTCGGACAGAGCATGACGGGCTGGGTGCGCTAGCCGCGCCGCCGCCCACTTCGCCCACACCACGTCCCACCAGCGGGGACGCCCCACGAACCCAAGAGGACGGGACGACCATGCCTTCTTTCGACACCCCCGAGCCGATCTCCGCCGTCGCGCATCTGGAGGCCGGCACCATCCAGTTCACCGCGGCCGACCGGACCGACACGGTCGTCGAGGTACGGCCACGCGAGCCCGAGAAGGACCAGGACCTGCGGACCGCCAAGCAGACGGAGGTGACGTACGCGGGCGGGGTGCTGACCGTCAAGACGCCCAAGGCGAACCTGTTCGGCCGCACGGGCACCGTCGACGTGACGGTCGAGCTGCCCACGGACTCGCAGATCGACATCACCGGTGGCGGGGTACAGGCGGTCTGCGAGGGCCTGTTCGGCGAGGTCCGGGTGAACATCTCGGCCGGCGAGGTGCGCCTGGGCACCACCGGACCACTGCGGGCGACCGCGCCGAACGGTTCGATCAGCGTGGACCGGGTCGAGGGCAAGGCCGAGATCACCACCAACACCGGCAACCTGCGCGTCGGCCTCGTCGACGGCCCCGCCGTCCTGAAGAACTCACACGGCACCACGGCCCTCGGCGCGGTGACCGGCGATCTGAAGGCCACCAGCGCCCACGGTGACATCGAGATCCGGCGCGCCGAGGCCTCGGTCACCGCCACCACCGCCAACGGCGCCGTCCGCCTCGGTGAAGTGGCCCGCGGCAGCGTTCAGCTGGAGACCTCCTACGGCGCCATCGAGATCGGCATCCGCGAGGGCACCGCCGCCTGGCTCGACGTCAGCTCGGGTTCCGGTCATGTGCGCAACGCGCTCGACACCACCGACGCCCCACAGGAGACCGACGACACCGTCGAGGTCCTCGCCCGCACCCAGCACGGCAACATCACGGTCCTGCGCGCCACCGCCTGACCACCGTCCCTCGGACCACCCCGTCCCATTCCCTCACCTCACCCTTCGAACGGAGGACACCATGCCAACTCCTGTCATGCCCACGTCCAGGCAAGCCGACGGCCCCGTCTCCTCGGCCGCCGTCTCCGCCATCGGGCTGCGCAAGTCGTACGGCGACAAGGTCGTGCTCGACGGCATCGACCTGCACATCCCGGCCGGCTCGGTCTTCGCCCTGCTCGGCCCGAACGGCGCCGGCAAGACCACCACCGTGCAGATCCTGTCCACCCTCATCACCGCCGACGGCGGCCAGGCCCAGGTCTCGGGTCACGACATCGCCGCCGAACCGCAGGACGTACGGGCCTCGATCGGAGTCACCGGGCAGTTCTCCGCCGTCGACGGCCTGATCACCGGCGAGGAGAACATGCTGCTCATGGCCGACCTGCACCACCTGCCCCGGAGCGAGGGACGCCGCGTCACCGCCGAACTGCTGGAGCGCTTCGACCTCACCGACGCGGCGAAGAAGCCCGCCATCACCTACTCCGGCGGCATGAAGCGCCGCCTGGACATCGCCATGACTCTGGTCGGCAGCCCGCGGATCATCTTCCTCGACGAGCCCACCACCGGCCTCGACCCCCGCTCCCGCCACACCATGTGGCAGATCATCCGCGAACTGGTCACGGGCGGCGTCACCGTCTTCCTCACCACCCAGTACCTGGAGGAGGCCGACCAGCTCGCCGACCGCATCGCCGTCCTCAACAACGGCACGATCGCCGCCCAGGGAACCGCCGAGGAACTCAAGCGCCTCATCCCCGGCGGACACGTCCGCCTCCGCTTCACCGACCCCGGCGCCTACCAGAGCGCCGTGAGCGAACTGCGCGAGGCGACCCGGGACGACGAGGCGCTCGCGCTGCAGATCCCCAGCGACGGCAGCCAGCGCGAGCTGCGCTCCATCCTCGACTGGCTGGACTCCACCGGCATCGAGGCCGACGAACTCACCGTGCACACCCCCGACCTCGACGACGTCTTCTTCGCCCTCACCGGCGGCACCGACAAGGCCCAGGAGGCTGTCCGATGAGCGCTCCCCTCGCCCCCGCCCGCCCGAGCCGCGTCTCCCTCGCTGTGCGCGACTCGTCGACGATGCTGCGCCGCAACCTGCTGCACGCCCGGCGCTACCCCTCCCTCACCCTGAACCTGCTGCTCACCCCGATCCTGCTGCTGCTGCTCTTCGTCTACATCTTCGGGGACGTGATGAGCGCGGGCATCGGCGGTGGGAGTCCCGACCGCTCCGAGTACATCGCGTACATCGTGCCGGGTCTGTTGCTGATGACCGTCGGCAACACCCTGGTCGGCACCGCGGTGTCCGTCTCCAACGACATGACCCAGGGCATCATCGCCCGCTTCCGGACCATGGCGATCCACCGCGGCTCGGTACTCATCGGTCACGTCGTCGGCAGCGTCCTCAAGGCGATCACGACCGTGCTCTTCGTCGGTGTCATCGCGGTGGCCATCGGCTTCCGGTCCAAGGACGCCTCGGCCCTGGAATGGCTCGCGGCATTCGGGCTGCTGGTGCTCTTCGCCCTGGCACTCACCTGGATCGCGGTCGGCATGGGCCTGATCAGCCCGAGCATCGAGGCGGCCAGCAACAACGCCCTGCCGCTGGCCTTCCTCCCGCTCATCTCCAGCACCTTCGTACCGGTCGACGCGATGCCGGGCTGGTTCCGGCCGATCGCCGAGTACCAGCCGTTCACCCCGACCATCGAGACCCTGCGCGGCCTGCTGCTCGGCACCGAGATCGGCCACAACGGCTGGATCGCGATCGCCTGGTGCCTGGCCCTCACCGCCCTCGGCTACTTCTGGTCGAAGTCGGTCTTCAACCGCGCCGCGAAGTAGCCGGGACGACCACCGCGACACGTACCCCGGTTCGTCCGCAGGAGGGCGGCGTACCCCGACACCACGTCGGGGTACGCCGCCCTTCGCGCACCCGCCCACGACGTCCCTCGTCCCCACAGGCTTGCGCTTCCCCGGGACACGCCGCCAACGTAGACCGACACGACGAAGCGAACACCGTGATGGTCGCCGGGCAACCGCCGCCGCTGAGCCACGACGGAGTACACGAAGCCCGGCGGCGCCTGACCGACCGCGTGGTGGACACGCCCGTGGTGCGCAGCGAGGAACTCGAACAGCTGGCCGGAGCCCGGCTGTGGCTGAAGGCGGAGAACCTCCAGCGGGGCGGCTCCTTCAAGATGCGTGGCGTGCTCCTCGCCGTGGAACGGCTGGTGGCGGCCGGCAGCCCCGGTGTGGTGACGCAGTCCACCGGCAACCACGCGCCGGCCGTGGCGCCGGCGGCCGCCCAGTACGGACTCCCGGCCGTCGTGGTACTGCCCACCGACGCCGCGCCGGCCAAGGTGGCACGGATCCGGGCCGCCGGCGCCGAGGTGCTCCAGGCGGGAACCACCCTGGCCGAGCGCGTCACGGTGGTCGACGAACTGACGCGCACCCGCGGTCTCGACGAGATCGACCCCTATCAGAACCCGGACGTGGTGGTCGGCCAGGGCACCACCACCGCCGACCTGCTGCATCAGGTGGACATCGTCGGCGGTCATCTGGACGCGGTGGTCCTGCCGGTGGGGGCGGCAGCGCGCTGGCCGGTGCCTGCCTGGCCACCACAGGCCGGAGCATCGACGTCTACGGCGCCGAGCCCAGCGCCGTCCCCGCTCTGACAGCGGCCCCGCGAGCCGGGAAGCCGGTCACCGTGGACGCCGGGCCCACCCTCGCCGACGGGCTGCGTCCCGACCGCATCGGCCGGCTCCCCTACGATCTGGCCCACGAGGTCGTCGCCGGGGTCTTCACGACCGAGGAAAGCGCATCGCCGAAGCGCTGCGCCTGGTCCTCGTCCACGCCCGCCTGCTCATCGAGCCCGGCGCCGCCACCGCGGTGGCGGGTGCGCTCCGCCTGGCCGCCGAGGGCCGCGCCCAGGACATCGGAGTCCTGGTGTCCGGCGGCAACGTCGACACCGGGCCCGTGGCATCCCTCCTGGACCACCGGCGCGCCTGAACGGGCCGCCGGCCACCTGGCTTCGACGCCTCCCGCACGTCGCGCCCGGGACGAGGCCGACACCACCAACCTCACCAGGAGGGTTCGGGAATGACACCGTCAGGGACGTTCGGCGGGGAGTGGCTCCACCGCTTCCACCCCAACGACGACAGTGAGTACCGCCTCGTCTGCTTCCCTCACGCCGGGGCGGGGCGGGGCGGGGCGCGGCGAGTTACTTCCACGCGCTGTCGGAGGCTCTCTCACCACACCTGGACGTGCTCTGCGTCCAGTACCCGGGACGTCGGGACCGGCGTGCCGATGACGGCCGGGCCTTCGTCTTCTTCGGCCACGGCACGGGTTCCGTCCTGCCTTCGAGGTGGCCCGCCGCTACCAGGACGACACCGGCACCCCGCCGGCCCGGCTGCTCGCCTCCGGTTGTCCCCCGCCCTCCCTGCTGCGCGGCGGGACGGTGCACCGCCGTGACGACGACGGCATCATCGAGGAGTTGCGCGCCGTCGGCGGGACCGATCCCGTCTACCGACGAGCACGGCCAGGAGGTCAACGACCTCATCTCCGGCACCGTCCGGGGCCTCTCCGCCGCCCGGGAAGCCGTGCCCTGCGCGGGCTGAGCCGTCCACCGTCGTACCACGGCAGGGCGGACGCCCCCGGTCGACGGCAGCGACCGGGGGCGTCCGTCGTCCTCATGCGGGGCCCTTCCTACGGCAGGAGCTCGCCTTCCTTCGTCCTTCTGCGCAGTGTCGGCCTGCTGGATCGGGTGAGGTCCTTCCAGGTGTCGCTCAGGCCGGCGACGGTGCGCACCGCGAACAGCGTGCGGATGGGCACCTCCTGATGCAGCTCCGCCCTGATCAGACCGGTCAGCCTGATGGCCCGCAGCGAGTTGCCGCCGTGGTCGAAGAAGTCGTCGTCGATGCCCACCCGGTCCAGGTCGAGAGCGTCGGCGAACGCGTCGGCCAGCACCCGTTCGACGTGATTGCGCGGGGCCCGGTACGTCTCGTCGTCGAACGTGGGGTCCGGCAGTGCCGCCCTGTCCACCCGTCCGTCGGCGCCCAGCGGCAGCCGGTCCAGCGTCACGAACCCCGACGGGACCATGAACTCCGGCAGCCGCCCCGCCGTGAACCGGCGCAGTTCGCCACTGTCGACGGTCCACCCGCCGGCCGGGACCACGTAGGCCGTGAGGCGCCGCTCCCCGGACGGGTCGCTGCCTGCGGCCACCACGGACTGCGCGAGACCGGCGTGTTCGGCCAGCGCGTCCTCGACCTCGGCCGGCTCGACCCGGGCACCGCGGACGTCGACCTGGGTACCGGCCCGTCCCACGTACTCCAGGCGGCCGTCGGTACGCCACCGCGCCCGGTCCCCTGTGCGGTACATGAGCCCGCCGGCCACACCGAACGGGCAGGGCACGAAACGCTCCGCGGTCCGGGCGGGTTGCCCGGGACGCCCACGCGCAACGCCGGGCCCGGCCACGTACAGCTCTCCGGTCACGCCCGCGGGGACCGGCGCCAGCCCCGGTCCCAGTACGTAGAGGGCCGTGTTGTCCGTCGGTCGGCCGAGCGCGCCCGCCGGGTGCGTCGGCTCGTTCCCGGCCAGGCGGTGGGACACGGCGGACCCGGACGACTCCGCCGGGCCGTACCCGATGACGATCGCCGGTCGGGGGCAGGCCTCGCGGAGACGTCTCACGGTGGCCGCGGACACCCGGTCACCCCCCGTCCACACCTCGCACAACTCGGCGAGACACTCGGGGTGTTCCGCCGCGAGGGCCGAGAACAGGCCGACGGGCAGCCGTACCGTGGAGATCCCGTGTGCCGCCCGTGCCTCGGTCAGCGCGTCGGCGTCCAGCTCCCCCGCAGGCGCGACGACCACCCGGCCGCCGTTCAGCAACGGCACCCACAGGTCCAGGGCAAGCGCATGCGAGGTGGGCGGCGCGTGCCACAGCACGGTGCCGCTGCCGCCTGCCCGACGGTTGCGGTCCAGGACGAGCCGCTCCATGTTCCGGTGCGTCACGGCGACCGTCGTGATCGCGCCGGCCGTTTCGGATCCGTACATCACGGCCAGCAGACCGTCCTGACGGACGGGAACCGGAACCTGCGTCGGCGCGCCACCCTCCCGGGCGGCCTCCGACCAGCGGTCGTCGAGGGAGACCGCCGGAAGGCCCAGATCGCGGGAGAGCCGGCCGGCCGTCGCCGTCCCGGCGAGCAGGACGCGCACCGCGGCGTCGGCGACGACCGGCCGGATCCGCTGCGCCGGGAGCGCCGGGTCGACCGGCAGGTAGGCCCCGCCCGCCTTCACCACGGCAAGGAGCGCGACGGCCAGGTCGACCGAGCGGGGCAGCGCCACCGCCACGACCGTCTCGGGTCCGACCTGTCGCCGGCGCAGCGCGTCGGCCAGGCGGCCGGAGCGCTCGTCGAGCTCCCGGTACGAGATCACCGAGTCCCCGGACACCAGTGCCACCTCGTCGGGGGCCCGCTCCACCTGGCGGGCGAACAGCTCCGGGATCGTCAGTCCCGGCAACGGCACCGCCGTGTCGTTCGGTGCCGTGAGCACCAGGTCCCGCGCGTCGCCGCCGACCACGTCGAGCGCGCCGACCGGCAGACGCCCTTCGGAGGCGACCAGGGCGTGGACGTACGCGATCAGCTCCTCGCCGATGAAGCGCAGTTCCGCGCGGGAGTACAGGGCCGCGGGGGCGTCGAGCCGGATGAACAGGTCGCTGTCGGCCCTCCCGTCGGTGTAGACGCCGATCGCCAGTTCCTCGAACGTCCCGGTCGTCCCGCCGAGGAAGTGGGCCGGGCAGTCGGCGAAGCTGAGGTGTTCGGTGAACTCGACGACGTTGACGACGGCACCGAAACTGCCGCGGTCGTTCAGGACGGTGCCGCTCGCGCGCTGGATCTCCGAGTAGTGGCAGGCGGCGTGGTCGAAGATGTCGTACGTCTCGTCGCCGATGGTCTCGGCGATCTCGGTGAAGGTCGCGCCGAGGGGCACCCTCACCCGCACCGGCACGACGTTCACCGCCAGGCCGGGTGTCCGGCCGGCCGCACCGAGCCGGTTGGCGACGGCCAGCGAGAGCAGGAACTCCGGGCGGTCGCAGCGGTGCCTGAGGTAGACAGCCGTGGCCGCGGTGAGCATCGACGACATCCACACGCCCAGGGACTTCGCGGCCTCGGTCCACGCGCCCGCGGCGGCGCGCGGGACGGTCAGTGTCCGGCTCACCATGCCGATGGGTTCGGTCAGTTCCCCCCACCGGTCGGCACTGCAGGCCGGTTCGTCGAGCGCGGAGCGTGTCGTGTCGGAGAGGGGGATCCGTGGCAGCTGCGCGGGCGCGGGAGGGTCGGCCAGGTAGTCGCGCCAGAACGCCATGTCCTCGGCGAACCGGTCGGAGGCCTGGTACTCCGCCGCGTCGGCCGCGAAGGACTCGGCGTCCCACGGGTGCGGCGGTTCGGGTACGTCCTCGCCCCGTGACAGCGCGGTGTACACCTCTGCCAGGCGCCGCGACAGCAGGCCGGCCGCTCCGTAGCCGTCCGACACCAGGTGGTGGTAGATGATCACCACTACCGAGCGAGCCGCCGCGAGCTTCACCACACCCAGCCGGAACAGCAGGTCCCGCTCCAGGTCGAACGGCCGGCGCACCATGTCGGCGAGCGCTCGGCGCGCCGCCGTCTCGGGGTCGCCGTCGGCGCTGACGTCCAGATGGAAAGGCCGCCAGTCCCCCAACTCGCGGGGCACCAGGCGCAGTCCGCCGCCGTCATCGACGAAGGTGACGCGCAGCACCTCCGCCTCGCCCATCACGTGCAGGAACGCGGACTCCATGACCGACACGTCCAGGTCGCCGGCCACGTTCCACATGGTCAGTGCATGGTTGAGGGTGTCGGGAAACATTTCCTGCGCCCGCCACAACCCTTTGTGCGCAGACGACGCACCGAACGAACGCACAGAGATCATCCTTTCAGCAGAGCGGCCGGGAACCGGAGGCGTCCCGTGCATGCCGTGGGGTTCACCGCCGGTCACGACCGGTCATCGACGTCATGAGATGCCCGGCGACCCGTCTGGGGGTCGGGTGTCGCAGGACCAGGCCCGCTCTCAGCTTGAGCCCGGTCGACGCGGCCAGGCCCTTGCTCAGCTGTACCGAGAGCAGTGAGTCGAAGCCGATGTCCTTGAACTCCTGGTCGGGGTCGACGGCTTCGCCGGAGGCGTGCCCGAGCACGACCGCGACCCGGGTGAGGACGTGATCCAGGACGAGTGCCGTCGCCTCGTCGTCGGAAAGCGCGGCCAGCCGGTCCCGCAGGGCGACGGGCTCGTCGTCCACCGCGGGCGTGTGCAGCACGGGCACCTGCGCCCTCACCCCGGCGGGCGAGGAGTTCAGCCAGTGGCGCTGCCGCTGGAAGGCGTACGTCGGCAGGTCCACCCTCTTGCGGGTCCCGAGCAGGGCGTCCCAATCCACCGTCCCGCCCTCGGCGTGGAACCGGGCCAGTGAGCCGAGCACGGCCTCCGCCTCGCCGCGGTCGCGTCGTGCCGAGGACAGGACCACCGCGTCGTCCAGATCTTCGACGATCTCCTGCACGGGGCCGGTGAGCACGGGGTGCGGGCTCATCTCGACGAACACCCGGAAACCGTCGCCCGCCAGCCGCCGGACGGAGGGCTCGAAGAGCACCTTCTCGCGCAGGTTGGTGTACCAGTAGTCACCGTTCAGCGCCGCGGTGTCGGTGATCTCGCCGTACAGGGTCGAGCAGAAGGGCAGGGCCGAGGTGGCCGGGCTCACGTCGGACAGCGCGTCGATCACGCGGTCGCGGACCCGGGTCACATGGGGGGAATGGGAGGCGTAGTCGACCTTGATCCGCTTGGCCTGCACGCCTTCGGCGGTCATCTTCTCGACGAACTCGTCGAGCGCGTCCGGTTCCCCGGACACCACCACGGAGCGGGGGCCGTTGACGACGGCGATTCCGACCCGGTCCCGCCACGGCGCGAGGAGGTCCTCCACCCGGTCCGCCGACTGGGCGACCGACGCCATCCCGCCATGACCGATCAGGTCCACCAGGGCCTTGCTGCGCAGCGCCACGACTCGGGTGGCGTCGCGCAGGGACAGGGCGCCGCACACGTGGGCGGCGGCTATCTCGCCCTGGCTGTGCCCCACCACCGCGGCCGGTTCCACGCCCCAGGAACGCCACAGGGCGGCCGTGGACACCATCACGGAGAACAGGGCCGGCTGAACCACGTCCACCCGGTCCAGCGTCGGTGCCCCGGGGGCGCCGCGCACCACGTCGAGCAGCGACCAGTCGACCCACTCGGCCAGAGCGGCCGCGCACGCGTCGAGGCTGCGCGCGAAGACAGGGAAGGTGTCGTACAGCTGACGCCCCATGCCGGCCCACTGCGACCCCTGTCCGGGGAACACGAAGACCGTCCCACCGCGTTCCGCGGCCGTGCCGCGCACGACCACGGCGGACTCCTGTCCGTCGGCGAGCGACGTCACGCCGCTCAGCAGCTCCTCCCGGTTCCGGCCCAGGACCACCGCGCGGTGCTCGAAGCGGGTCCGGCCGGTCACCAACGACCAAGCGGCGTCGGTGACATCGAGGTCCTCGTCGGCGGCGGCGAAGTCGCGCAGCTTGCGTGCCTGCCGCTCCACGGCCCCCGCGGTCCTGCCGGACAGCACCCACGGCACGAGGCCGCCGACGACACCCTCTTGCCTCTGTTCCTGTTCCTGTTCCTGTTCCGGGGCCTCTTCCAGGACGACGTGCGCGTTGGTGCCGCTGACCCCGAACGACGACACACCGGCCCGCCGCGGACCGTCCGCGCGGGTCCACTCCCGCCCCTCCGCCAGCAGTTCGACCGCGCCGGAGGACCAGTCAACGTGCTGTGAGGGCGTCTGCACGTGCAGTGTCTTCGGGAGCTGCCGATGCCGCACGGCCAGCACGGCCTTGATGATCCCGCCCACCCCGGCGGCGGCCATGGAGTGACCGATGTTCGACTTCAGGGACCCCAGCCACAGCGGCCTGCCCTCGGCACGCCCCTGCCCGTAGGTCGCCAGCAGGGCGCCCGCCTCTATGGGGTCGCCCAGCGTGGTCCCGGTGCCATGGGCCTCGATCAGGTCCACCTCGGAGGCCCGCAGTCCCGCGTTGGCCAGCGCCTTGCGGATCACCTTCTCCTGGGCGAGGCCGTTGGGAGCGGTCAGCCCGTTGCTGGCCCCGTCCTGGTTGACGGCGGAGCCGCGCAGGACGGCCAGTACCGGATGGCCGTTGCGGCGGGCGTCGGAGAGCCGCTCCAGCAGCAGCACCCCCACCCCTTCGGACCAGCCGGTCCCGTCCGCCTGGTCCGCGAAGGACCGGCACCGGCCGTCGGGCGACAGGCCGCGCTGCCGGGAGAACTCCACGAAGAGCGCGGGCGTCGCCATCACCGCCGCCCCGCCCGCCAGGGCGAGCGAGCACTCACCCGAGCGCAGCGACTGCATCGCCAGATGAACGGCCACCAGCGACGACGAGCACGCCGTGTCCACGGTCATCGCCGGGCCCGTCAGGCCGAGCTCGTAGGCCACGCGGCCGGAGGCCACGCTCAGGGCGCTGCCTTGCAGCAGGTAGCCCTCCAGTTCGTTGGCGCCGGCCTCCAGGAAGCGCATGCCGTACTCGGGGGCGCTCACTCCGGAGAAGACACCGATCTCGGCGCCGCGTACGTCGGCGGGGACGATGCCCGCCCGTTCGAAGGCCTCCCACGACGTCTCAAGGAGCAGGCGCTGCTGGGGGTCGATCGCCAGTGCCTCCTTGGGGCTGATGCCGAAGAACCCCGCGTCGAAGGCGGCGGCGTCCGTCAGGAATCCTCCGTGCCGCACGTACGAGCTGCCGAGCGTGTCGGGGTCCGGGTCGTACAGGTCCGGCCATCCCCGGTCCTGCGGGAACTCGTCCACCACGTCCCTGCCGTCGCGAACGACGTCCCACAGCGCCTCGGGCGTGGCCACGCCTCCCGGGTAGCGGCACGCCATGGCGACCACGGCGATCGGCTCGCCGCGGCCGGCCTTGAGGGCCTCGTTCTCCCGTCGCAGGCGGTCGCGTTCCTCCAGCAGCGCGCGGAGGGCCCGTTGGACCCGGTCCCCGCCCTCCGCCGCGCGCTCCGCGGAGTCGTCCATGTCAGTTACCCCTCTCGTCCAGGGCCAGGTCCACGAGTGCGTCCAGGTCCAGGGCGGCCAGTACGTCGGTGCCGGTGTCCGCCGTGCCGGTGTCCTGCTCTTGGCCGGCGGTGGTCGGCGCGGGCGGGTCGGCGAGCGCCAGGACCAGGTCCAGGACGCCGGCGCTGCGGAGTTTCTCGATCGGGACGGTCCGCAGCACCTGTCGGATCTGCGCGTCCTCGGCCGGGCCGTCGTCCCCCGCCGTGCGCAGCAGGCCGAGCAGGTGCCGTCCCAGTTCTCGGGGGGTCGGGTAGCTGAAGACGAGCGTGGGGGCCAGCCGCAGCCCGGTCGACGACGCCAGTCGGTTGCGCAGTTCGACCGCGGTCAGCGAGTCGAAGCCGATGTCCTTGAACGCCTTGTCGAGGTGGACGGTGTCGGGCGTGCTGTGGCCCAGGACCAGCGCGATGTCGGTGCGGACGAGGGTGGCGAGGGTGTCCTCGGCCTCCTCGGGCGACAGGCGGGCCAGGCGATCGCGGAGTGGGGTGGCACCGGTCGCGGTGGCCGCGGCAGCTCTGCGGACGCCGGTGCGCACCAGGCCCCGGAGGACGGCGGGCAGAGTGCCGGTCTCCAGGTGGGGCCGGAGCAGGGCGGGGACGATCCTGGCCGGGACCAGACAGGCGGCGTCCGTGGCCCGGGCCGTCTCGAACAGCGCCATCCCTTCCGCCGCCGTGAGGGGTTTGATGCCGAGGCGGGCCATCCGGCTCAGGTCGACGTCGTCCAGGTGGCCTGTCATGCCGCTGCTGTCCGACCACAGTCCCCAGGCCAGGGAGGTGGCGGGCAGCCCGGCGGCCCGGCGGTGTTCGGCCAGTGCGTCCAGGAAGACGTTGGCCGCGGCGTAGTTGCCCTGGCCCGGCGTGCCCAGGACGCCCGCCGCGGAGGAGAAGAGAACGAATTCGGCGAGGTCCGTGCCGCGGGTCAGCTCGTGCAGGTGCCAGGCGGTGTCGGCCTTGGGGCGGAACACGCGCTCGATCCGCTCCGCCGTCAGGGAGGTGACGGTGCCGTCGTCGAGGAGCCCGGCGGTGTGTACGACGGCGGTCAGCGGGTGTTCCCCGGGGATGGCCGCCAGGAGCGCGGCCAGGGCGTCGCGGTCGGCGGTGTCGCAGGCGGCGATGGTGACCTTCACCCCCATCCCGGTGAGTTCCGCGGCGAGTTCGGGCGCGCCCGGTGCGTCCGGACCGCGCCGGCCGGCCAGCAGCAGATGTCCGGCCCGCCCGGCCGAGGCATACCGGCGGGCGAACAGCGCGCCGAGGGTGCCCGTGCCACCGGTGATGAGGACCGTGCCGCCCGCGGCGGGCTCCGGCATGGTGTCCGCCTCCGTGGCCGGCGGGGTCTCCCGCACGAGCCGGGGGACGTACACCTGCGGGTCGTCGGCGCACAGGGCCACCTGCGGCTCGCCGCTCGCCAGCGCCGCGCGGAAGGACTCGGCGGGGACGGCGTGCTCGTCGGCCAGGTCGATCACGGTGAAGCAGCCGGGGTTCTCGGTCTCGGCGGTGCGGATCAGTCCCCAGACGGCGGCGTCCGCCGGCTCGGGCGAGTCGGTGCCGGGTCGGACGGCGACGGCTCGCCTGGTGACGAACACGAGCCGGCTGTCGGCCAGGCGCTCCTCGGCCAGCCACGCCTGGATCAGGTCGACGGCGTACTGGACGGCCTCTCGGGCGGAGCGGGGGACGTCACCGTCCGCACCGGAGCGCCCCAGGAGGCCGGTGGCGATGACCACGTCTGGAAGGGGATCGGTACCGTCCGCCGCCAGTGACGCCGGCCCCTCATGGCAGTCGGCCGCGGCCCCACCGGGCAGCGAGGCGGCCAGGGCCTCGGGAAGGGCGGCGCCCAGGAACGCCACGCGGTCGGTGGTCCGTGTCTCCTGGACGGCCGCGGGAGTCCACGCCAGGCGGAACAGGTGGCTCTCCCCTCCCGCCGTGACGGCCTTGGCCAACTGCCCGGTGCTGATGGGTCGCATGGCCAGCGACGCCGCTTCGGCGACCGGCTGCCCGGCGGGGTCGGCCAGGCTGATCCGCAGCGTCCCCGCGTCGGCGGGGGCGATCCGCACGCGCAGCGCGCGGGCGCCCACGGCGTGCAGGCGGACGTGCGACCAGGCGAACGGCAGCAGGACCTGCTCCGGGTCCTGCTCGGGGCCGGTGCCGATGATCGGGTGGAGCGCGGCGTCGAAGAGCGCGGGGTGGATGCCGTAGTGGCCGGCACCGGGGGTGTCGTCCGCGGGGAGGGCGACCTCGGCGTACAGGGTGTCGTCGCGGCGCCAGAGGGCCGTCAGGCCCTGGAAGGCGGTGCCGTACTGGTAGCCGCGGTCGGTGAGACGGTCGTAGAAGGTGTCGGTCGGTACGGGAGTGGCGCCGGCCGGCGGCCAGGCCGCCAGGTCCGCCCATGCGGCCGGGTCGGGCGCGGCGGGCGGCTGCGGGGCGAGGGTGCCGGTGGCGTGGCGGGTCCAGGACCGGTCGGGTGTGGCGTCGTCGGGCCGGGAGTGGATGGTGAGGGCTCGGCGACCGTGGTCGTCGGCCGCCTCCACGTGCACCTGCAACTGGAGGCCGCCGGTGGCCGGGAGGGTGAGGGGCGCTTCGAGGGTGAAATCCTCCAGGTCCGCGGTGTCGGTGGCCTGCCCGGCGTGCAGGGCCAGTTCGACGAAGGCGGTGCCGGGCAGCAGGGGCGTGCCGTGGACGGCGTGGTCGGCCAGCCAGGGGTGGCCCCGCAGCGACAGGTGCCCGGTGAAGACGTGGCGGTCGCCGTCCGCGAGGGCGACGGCGGCTCCGAGCAGCCCGTGGTCGGCGGCGTGCAGGCCCAGGGCGCGGGGATCGGCGCTGCCCGTGGTCTGCCGGCTCCAGTAGTGCTGCCGTTGGAAGGGGTAGGTCGGCAGGTCGAGGTGGGTGGGCAGAGTGGCCGGGTAGAAGCGCGACCAGTCGGACGTGGCGTGGGTGTGGACGGTGGCCAGCGAGGTCAGCACGCGCCGCCAGGTGTCGTCGTCGCGGCGCAGGGTGCCGGTGACGGCGACCTCCGCCTTCGTGTGGTTCTCGACGGTCTCCTGGAGGGGGTGGGTGAGCACCGGGTGGGGGCTGACCTCGACGAACAGGGTGTGCCCGTCGTCCAGCAGGGCCCGCGTGGTCGCCTCGAAGGCCACCGGGGTCCGCAGGTTCTCGTACCAGTACGCCGCGCCCATCGCCGTCGTGTCGCTCATCGCGCCCCCGGCGTGGTCGCCCACCGTCGAGTGGAACGCCACCTCGGCCCGGCGCGGGCGCACCGGGGCCAGCAGGTCCAGGAGCCGGTCGTGGAGCGCCTCGACGTGCGGGGTGTGGGAGGCGTAGTCCACCGGGATCCTCCGGGCCCGGATGCCCGCGTCCTCGCAGTGTGCGACGACCTCCGCCAGCGCGTCGGCGTCCCCGGCGACCACGGTGGCCGACGGCCCGTTGACCGCGGCGACGACCACCCGTCCCGCCCATCGGCCGATGGTTTCCTCGGCGTCCGCCACGGCCAAGGGCAGGGAGACCATGCCGCCGTGGCCCGCGATGTCGGTGATGGCCCGGGAGCGCAGGGCCACGATGCGCGCGGAGTCCTGCAGCGACAGCACGCCGGCGATGTGCGCGGCGGCGATCTCCCCCTGGGAATGGCCCACCACGGCGTCGGGAGTGACGCCCAGGTGTTCCCACAGCCGGGCGAGGGAGATCATCATCGCCCACAGCGCCGGCTGCACGACGTCGACCCGGTCCAGGGCGGGGGCGCCCGGTGCCTGGTCGAGCACGTCGAGAAGGTTCCAGCCGGTGTACGGCTCCAGGGCCGCAGCGCACGCGGTGAGGTGCGCGGCGAACACCGGCGAGGTGCGCGTCAGTTCCACGCCCATGCCGGCCCACTGCGAGCCCTGGCCCGGGAACACGAAGACCGTCCGGCCCGGCTGGGCGGCCGCCGTGCCCGTGACCACCAGCCGTGACGGCTCGCCGGCGGCCAGCGCGGCCAGCGCGGCGCGGTAGTCGGCCGGTTCACGGCCGATCACCACCGCCCGGTGCTCGAACAGGGAGCGGTTCGTCGCCAGCGCGTGGCCGATCTCGGCCGGTGTCGCCCCGGGAGTGCGGTCGAGATGCTCCAGCAACCGCCGGGCCTGCTCCGCCAGCGCAGCCGGTGACTTCGCCGACACGGGCCATGGCAGCGCCCCGTCCGTCACCACCGCCGGCTCCGGCGTGCCGTCGACCGGGACGCCCCCGTCCGCACCATCGCCGGCGTCGTCCTGCGGGGCCTGTTCCACGATGAGGTGGGCGTTGGTACCGCTGATGCCGAACGAGGAGACCCCCGCGCGCCGCGGACGTCCGGTGTCGGGCCAGGGGCGTTCCTCGGTGAGCAGTTCCACCGCTCCCGCGCTCCAGTCGACGTGCGGGGTCGGCTCGTCCACGTTCAGTGTGCGGGGGAGCACCCCGTGCCGCAGGGCCATCACCATCTTGATCACACCGGAGACGCCGGCGGCCGCCATGCTGTGGCCGATGTTCGACTTCAGCGAGCCCAGCCACAGCGGCCGGTCCTCGGGCCGGCTCCGGCCGTAGGTGGCGATCAGGGCCTGCGCCTCGATCGGGTCGCCCAGTCTGGTGCCCGTGCCGTGCGCCTCGACCACGTCGACCTCCTGCGGGGTCAGCCGGCCGTTGGCGAGGGCCTGGCGGATGACGCGCTCCTGGGACGGCCCGTTGGGTGCGGTCAGGCCGTTGCTCGCGCCGTCCTGGTTGACCGCCGAGCCGCGTACCACCGCCAGCACCCGATGGCCGTTGCGCCGCGCGTCGGAGAGCCGCTCCAGCAGCAGGATTCCGACGCCCTCGCTCCAGCCCGTGCCGTCCGCGGCAGCCGCGAAGGACTTGATGTGCCCGTCGGGCGCCAGCCCGCGCTGACGGCTGAACTCGGTGAGCACGCCCGGGGTGGACATCACCGCCACACCGCCGGCCACCGCGAGGGTGCACTCCCCCTGACGCAGCGCGTGCGCCGCCTGGTGCAGCGCCACCAGCGAGGACGAGCACGCCGTGTCGATGGTGAGCGCCGGGCCCTCCAGGCCGAGGAAGTAGGCGAGCCGGCCGGAGAGCACGCTGGTCGTCTTGCCGGTCAGCATGAGGCCGTCGAGGCCGTCCGTGGCCTCGTGCAGCAGCGAGCCGTACTCCTGGGGCATGGCACCGACGAAGACACCCGTCCGGCTGCCGTGCACCGATTCCGGGCGTATGCCCGCCCGCTCGAACGCCTCCCAGGCGACCTCCAGCAGCAGCCGCTGCTGCGGGTCCATGGCGAGCGCCTCGCGGGGCGCGATGCCGAAGAAGTCGGCGTCGAACTCGCCCGCGTCGTAGAGGAAGCCGCCCTCGCGGACGTAGCTCTTGCCCCGCTGGTCGGGGTCGGGGTCGTAGAGCCCCTCAAGGTCCCAGCCGCGGTCTGTCGGCAGGCCCGAGATCCCGTGACCGCCGGACATCACCAGCTCCCACAGGTCCGCGGGGGACGCCACGCCGCCGGGAAGGCGGCAGCTCATACCCACGATGGCGACGGGCTCGTCCAGCGCGGCGGACGCGGCCACGGGGCGGGCGGCCGGCGGGGTCTCCCCGAGCAGTTCACCGCGCAGGTGCCGCACCATCGCGGCCGGCGTCGGATGGTCGAAGACCGCTGTCGCCGAAAGGCGCACACCGAAGGCCTTGCTCAAGCGGTTGCGCAACTCCACCGAGGCCAGCGAGTCGAAGCCGATGTCCTTGAACCTGCTGTCCGCCCGCACCGCCTCCGGTGTCGCGTGCCCGAGCACGGTCGCGGTGTGGGCGCGTACCGCCTCCATGAGTTCGCGCTCGGCGTCGGCGCCCCCGGTGAACCGCGGCCCGCCGACGGCGCCGAACGAACCGGCCGCGGCGGCGCGGCGTGCGCGACGGGGACGCACCAGTGAGCCGAGGACCGCGGGCAGCGCACCGGTGTCGGCGCGGGCGAGCCGCTCGGTGTCGAGGCGTGCCGGGACGAGCGTCGGTTCGTCCCGGACACTCGCCGTGTCGAACAGGGCGAGTCCCTCGTCGGACCGCAGGGGCAGCAGCCCCATGCGGGCCATGCGGGCCAGGTCCGCCCGGCTGAGATCCGCCGTCAGCTCGCCGCGCTCGTCCCAGAGACCCCAGGCCAGCGACGTGGCCGCGAGTCCCTGTGCCCGGCGGTGGACGGCCAGGGCGTCGAGGTAGACGTTCGCGGCCGCGTAGTTGCCCTGTCCGGCGCCGCCGAGCGCGCCCATCACCGAGGAGAACAGCACGAACGCCGCCAGGTTCTGCCCCTGGGTGAGCCGGTGCAGGTGCCATGCCGCGTCCGCCTTGGGCCGCAGCACCGCCTCCAACTGCTCGGGCGTCAGCGTGGAGACCAGGCCGTCGTCCAGGACACCCGCCGTGTGCACGACCGCGGTCAGCGGGTGCTCGTCCGATATGCCCTCCAGCAGACCGGACAGCGCCTGCGGGTCGGAGACATCGCACGCCACCGCCACGGCCGTCGCCCCCAGCCCGGTCAGCCGCTCGACCAGTTCCGCGGCGCCCGCGGCGGCGGGCCCGCGACGGCTGACCAGCAGCAGCCGCCGGGCCCCGTACGCGGTCACCAGGTGCCGCGCGAAGAGCCCGCCCAGGGTGCCGGTGCCGCCGGTGATCAGCACCGTGCCCTCCGGATCCCAGCCGGCCGGCACACTCACGTCCGGGCGTCCCGCCGGCCGCTCGCCGGGGGAGGCCGACGTGCCACCGGTCCGCACCAGGCGGGGTACGACGACCTCTCCCCCGCGCAGCGCGAACTGCGTCTCCCCGTCCGCGAGCGCGGCGGGCAGGGCGCGCAGCGAACGCTCGTCCTCGTCGACGTCGACGAGGACGAACCGGCCAGGGTTCTCCGTCTGCGCGGTGCGCAGCAGGCCCCACACCGGTGCGGAGGCGAGATCCGGCCGCTCCGCGTCGGCGACCGCCACCGCGCCACGGGTGACCACCACGAGCCTGGTGTCGGCGAACCGCTCCTCGGCGAGCCATGACTGCACCAGGGACAGCGCCTTGAGCAGTTCGGCCCGTACGGCGGCAGGGTCGCCAGCGGCGGCGTCCTCGCCGGGCGGCCGGCAGGACAGCACGGACGCGGGCCTCGGGTCGGACGTCGGGTCCGTGGCCGAGGTGGTGCCGACGGTCCCCGGATCCGCCTCCAACGCGTCGGCGAGCGCGGGCAGGTCGGCGTACCGCCGCACGGATGCGGCGTCCCCGACGGTGGCGAGCCCGAACGGGTCGTCGCCCACCAGTGCCCACGGGCCGGCCGGTGTGGCGGCTGCGGTCGGCACCTCCCGCTTCACCCACTCCATGCGGAACAGCGCGTCGTGGTGTCCGCCCGGTGCTCCGCCGAGCTTCCCGGGGTCGGCGGGGCGCATCACCAGGGAGCCGATCGACGCGACGGGCGCGCCCTCGGTGTCGGCGAGCTCCACCACGAGGGCGTCCGGACCGTTCGGGGCGAGCCGCACCCGCACGTTCCTGGCATCGGCCACGTACAGACGTACGTCGGACCAGACGAACGGCAGCCTCGGCCGCTCCGGTTCCCGCCCGGCCCCGGCCTGCGGGCTGAGCCCGGCGTGCAGGGCCGCGTCGAGCAGCGCGGGGTGGATGCCGAAGGCCGCCGCCTCGGGGTGCCGCTCCTCGGGCAGCGCCACCTCGGCGTACACCTCGTCACCCCGCTTCCACAGGTTCCGCACTCCCCTGAACGCGGGGCCGTACTGGTAGCCGAGGGCGGCCAGCGCCGGGTAGAGGTCGTCGGGATCCACTGGAAGCGCGCCGTCCGGCGGCCACGCCCGGGCGTCCCACGGCGTTGACGCCGGCCCGCCCGTGACTAGGACACCCGTGGCATGGCAGGTCCAGAGCGCACCCGTCCCCTCGGCGTCGGGCCGGGAGTAGACGCTCACGGAGCGCCGACCGGAGTCGTCGCGCTCGGCCGCTTCGACGCGCAGCTGAACGCCGCCGGTGGCCGGCAGGACGAGCGGTGCCTTCAGGGTGAGTTCCTCAAGTCGGTCGCAGTCCACCTCGTCCCCCGCGCGGAGCGCCATCTCGACGAAGGCCGTACCCGGCAGCAGAACGGTGTCGGAGATCGCGTGGTCGGCCAGCCAGCCGTGTGTCTGCAGCGACACCCGGCCGGTCAGCACGGTGACGTCCGTCCCCGCCAGTTCCACGGCCGCGCCGAGCAGCGGGTGCGCGAGCACCGCCTGCCCCACCGCGGCCGCGTCCGCCGCACTGCCGGGCAGGTCGATCCAGTAGTGCTGTCGTTGGAAGGGATAGGTGGGCAGGTCGAGGCGGGTGGACCCGGTGGCGGGGAAGAAGGCCGACCAGTCGACAGCGGCATGCGTGTGGACGGTGGCCAACGACGTCAGCACGCGCTGCCACGTGTCGTCGTCGCGGCGCAGAGTGCCCGTGACCACCACCTCACCCGCACCCGCACGCGCCCCGGCCGTCTCCTGAAGAGAGTGCGTGAGCACCGGATGCGGACTGACCTCAACAAACAGCGAATGCCCATCGTCCAGCAGCGCGTCCGTGGCACTCTGGAAATGGACAGCGGTGGCCAGGTTGTCGTACCAGTACTCCGCACCCATCACCGTGGTGTCGGCCACCGGCCCGCCAAGATGACCCTCCACCGTGGAATAGAACGCGACAGTCGCCGACCGCGCCTCCACCGGAGCCAGCAATTCAAGCAACCGCTCACGCAACGGGTGCACATGAGACGTGTGCGAGGCGTAATCGATGGGAACGCGGCGAGCACGCACACCCTCGACCACGCAGTGCGCCAACAACTCCTCGACAGCGCCGATGTCACCGGCCACCACCGTCGCCGACGGCCCGTTGACCGTCGCCACCACCAGCCGCCCCCGCCACCCCGCGATCAGCTCCGAAGCCTCAGCCACAGGAAGCGGCAAAGAAACCATGCCACTGCGGCCCGCGATCCCGATCAGGGCCTGAGAACGCAACGCCACCACGCGCGCCGCATCCTCCAACGACAACACCCCCGCAATATGCGCCGCGGCGATCTCACCCTGAGAATGACCCACCACCGCATCCGGAATGACCCCCAGGTCCTCCCACAGCCGGGCCAGCGACACCATCACCGCCCACAACGCAGGCTGGACAACACCATCGCCCTCCAGAACAGGAGCACCCCCGGCCCGACGAAGGACATCAACCAGGTTCCAGCCGGTGAACGGCTCCAACGCCGCCGCACACGCCGCAAGATGCCCGGCAAAAACCGGACTCACAGCCATCAACTCCACACCCATACCGACCCACTGCGAACCCTGACCGGGAAACACGAACACCGTCCCACCCGGCCGGACCGCAGCAGCACCGGTAACCACCCGGGCAGAAGGCTCACCCGCCGACAGCGCACCCAACGCCGCCCGGAAGTCACCCGGCTCACGACCGATCAACACCGCCCGGTGATCAAACAGGGAGCGGTTCGTCGCCAGCGCGCGGCCGACCTCGGCCGGTGTCACCCCGGGAGCACGGTCGAGATACTCCAACAAACGCCGCGCCTGCTCCGCCAACGCCACCGAGGACTTCGCCGACACCGGCCACGGCAACGCCCCCTCCCCCACCACCACCGGTCCCGGAACACCCACATCCGGGACACCCACATCCCGGGGAGCCTGTTCCACGATGAGGTGGGCGTTGGTGCCACTGATGCCGAACGACGAGATGGCGGCGCGTCGCGGGTGGCCGCTCTCCGGCCACGGCCGGCTTTCGGTGAGGAGTTCCACCGCCCCCTCGGACCAGTCCACGTGCGAGGACGGCCGGTCCACGTGGAGGGTCCGGGGCAGGGTGCCGTGCCGCATGGCCATGACCATCTTGATGACGCCACCCACGCCCGCCGCGGCCTGGGAGTGGCCGATGTTCGACTTCAGCGAGCCCAGCCACAACGGCCGGTCCCCGGGCCGGTCCTTGCCGTACGTGGCCAGTAGCGCCTGTGCCTCGATGGGGTCACCGAGAGCGGTCCCGGTCCCATGCGCCTCGACGGCGTCGATCTCCTGCGCCGACAGGCCGGCGCCGGCCAGGGCGTGGCGGATGACACGCTCCTGGGAGAGCCCGTTGGGGGCCGTGAGGCCGTTGCTCGCGCCGTCCTGGTTGATCGCCGAGCCGCGCACCACCGCCAGCACCCGGTGGCCGTTGCGCCGCGCCTCGGAGAGCCGCTCCAGCAGCAGCAGGCCCACGCCCTCCGCCCAGGCCGTGCCGTCCGCCGCCTCGGCGAACGCCTTGCACCGCCCGTCCGCCGCGAGCCCGCGCTGCCGGCTGAACTCGACGAACATGCCCGGGGTAGCCATCACGGCGACGCCGCCGGCCAGCGCGAGATCGCAGTCGCCGTTGCGCAGCGCCTGGGCCGCCATGTGCATCGATACCAGTGAGGAGGAGCACGCGGTGTCCACCGTCACTGCCGGACCCTGCAGACCGAGGGCGTACGCGATGCGGCCCGAGGCGACGCTCGCGGTGTTGCCGGTCAGCAGGTACCCGTCGAAGCCGGCGACACCGTCGTGCAGGTGAGGGCCGTACTCCTGGGTGGTCGCGCCGACGAAGACGCCGGTCTGGCTGCCGCGCAGCGTGGTCGGGTCGATGCCCGCCCGCTCGATCGCCTCCCAGGAGGTCTCCAGGAGCAGCCTCTGCTGGGGGTCCATCGCGGTGGCCTCGCGCGGGCCGATCCCGAAGAACGCGGGGTCGAACGCCGCCGCGTCGGACAGGAATCCGCCCTTGGTGACGTAGGAGGTGCCGAGCCGGTCCGGGTCGGGATCGAGAAGCTTGTCGGTGTCCCAGTTGCGGTCGGCGGGGAAGTCGGTGATGGCGTCGACGCCATCACTGACCAGGCGCCACAGGTCCTCGGGGGTGCGCACGTCTCCCGGGTAGCGGCAGGCCATGCCCACAATGGCGAGGGGTTCGTCCGCGTCGGCCGGGGTCCGGGCACCGGGAGCGGTGTCTCCCGTCTCCGCGGAACCCACCAGCTCGGTCCGCAGATGGCGGGCGACGTCTGCGGGCGTCGGGTGGTTGAACAGCAGCGTCGACGGGAGCTCCAGGCCGGTGAGGGCACTGAGGCGGTTACGCAGTTCGACGGAGGCGAAGGAGTCGAACCCGAAGTCCTTGAACGTGCGGTCGCCGTCCACCGTCTGCGGGGTGACCCGTCCGGTGATGAGGGCGACCTCGGCACGGATCCGGTCGGTGAGGATCTGTTCCTGCTGGGTCCGGGAGACCTTGGTGAGGCGGTCGAGCAAAGGCGACGACGCACCGGCCTCGGCGGGAGCAATGCCCTCGGGCTGGTCCGCGGTCGGCTCGGAGCCCGTGTCGGTGTCGGTGTCGGCGAGGCCGGCCGTCGGCAGGTCGATCCAGTGGCGCTGTCGTTGGAAGGGGTAGGTGGGCAGGTCGAGGCGGGTGGGCCGGGTGGCGGGGAAGAAGGCCGACCAGTCGACGGCGGCGTGGGTGTGGACGGTGGCCAGCGAAGTCAGCATGCGCTGCCACGTGTCGTCGTCGCGGCGCAGAGTGCCGGTGACGACGACCTCACCGGCGCCAGTACGGTCCCCGGCGGTCTCCTGGAGGGCGTGGGTGAGCACCGGGTGGGGGCTGACCTCGACGAACAGGGTGTGCCCATCGTCCAGCAGCGCGTCCGTGGCACTCTGGAAATGGACAGCGGTGGCCAGGTTGTCGTACCAGTACTCCGCACCCATCACCGTGGTGTCGGCCACCGGCCCGCCAAGATGACCCTCCACCGTGGAATAGAACGCGACAGTCGCCGACCGCGCCTCCACCGGAGCCAGCAATTCAAGCAACCGCTCACGCAACGGGTGCACATGAGACGTGTGCGAGGCGTAATCGATGGGAACGCGGCGAGCACGCACACCCTCGACCACGCAGTGCGCCAACAACTCCTCGACAGCGCCGATGTCACCGGCCACCACCGTCGCCGACGGCCCGTTGACCGTCGCCACCACCAACCGCCCCCGCCACCCCGCGATCAGCTCCGAAGCCTCAGCCACAGGAAGCGGCAAAGAAACCATGCCACTCCCACCCGCAATACCCACCAAAGCCCGCGAACGCAACGCCACCACACGCGCCGCATCCTCCAACGACAACACCCCCGCAATATGCGCCGCGGCGATCTCACCCTGAGAATGACCCACCACCGCATCCGGAATGACCCCCAGGTCCTCCCACAGCCGGGCCAGCGACACCATCACCGCCCACAACGCAGGCTGGACAACACCATCGCCCTCCAGAACAGGAGCACCCCCGGCCCGACGAAGGACATCAACCAGGTTCCAGCCGGTGAACGGCTCCAACGCCGCCGCACACGCCGCAAGATGCCCGGCAAAAACCGGACTCACAGCCATCAACTCCACACCCATACCGACCCACTGCGAACCCTGACCGGGAAACACGAACACCGTCCCACCCGGCCGGACCGCAGCAGCACCGGTAACCACCCGGGCAGAAGGCTCACCCGCCGACAGCGCACCCAACGCCGCCCGGAAGTCACCCGGCTCACGACCGATCAACACCGCCCGGTGATCAAACAGGGAGCGGTTCGTCGCCAGCGCGCGGCCGACCTCGGCCGGTGTCACCCCGGGAGCACGGTCGAGATACTCCAACAAACGCCGCGCCTGCTCCGCCAACGCCACCGAGGACTTCGCCGACACCGGCCACGGCAACGCCCCCTCCCCCACCACCACCGGTCCCGGAACACCCACATCCGGGACACCCACATCCCGCGTCCACTCGCGCAGGACGACATGGCAGTTGGTGCCGCCCATGCCGAAGGAGCTGGTGCCGGCGATCAAGGGACGGTCGGGTTGGGGCCAGGGCGTGAGGTCCTGCTGGACGCGCAGTCTGAGGTCGTCGAAGGGGATGTCGGGGTTGGGCGTCTCGAAGTTGAGGCTGGGGGGCAGCTCGCGGTGCCAGATGCTGAGGACCGTCTTCAGCAGGCCGACCACCCCGGCCGCGCCTTCCAGGTGGCCGACGTTGGTCTTCGCGGACCCCACGTGCAGGGGGGAGCCGGCGGAGCGGCCGGTGCCGAGGGCGGCACCGAGGGCGGCCGCCTCGATGGGGTCGCCCACGCGGGTGCCGGTGCCGTGCAGCTCGACGTACTGGACGTCCCCCGGGCGGGTGTCGGCGCGCGCGTGCGCGTGGCGGACGACC
This sequence comes from Streptomyces ortus, assembly GCF_026341275.1. Lineage (NCBI taxonomy): Bacteria > Bacillati > Actinomycetota > Actinomycetes > Kitasatosporales > Streptomycetaceae > Streptomyces > Streptomyces ortus. The sequence continues at coordinate 7,169,123 of NZ_JAIFZO010000002.1, read as the reverse complement.
TCCTCCTGGGCTCGTGCGCTGGGTACGGTCAGGCCGGGCGTGGAGCCGTCGTTGTTGACGGCGCTGCCCTCGATGACGCAGTAGATCCGGTCGCCGTCCGTCACCGCCCGGGACAGTGTCTTCAGTGCCAGGTAGGCGCCGCCTTCGCCGCGGACGTAGCCGTTGGCCCGGGCGTCGAAGGTCCTGCACAGTCCGTCCGGTGACAGGCCGCCGAACTTGGTCGAGCCGATCGTGCTCTCCGGGGTGATCGCGAGGTTCACGCCGCCCGCGAGCGCCAGCGTGCACTCCCCGGCGCGCAGGCTCTCCGCGGCCAGGTGCACGGCCACCAGAGACGAGGACTGGGCCGTGTCGACGGCGAGGCTGGGGCCGTTGAGGTCGAGCGTGTAGGAGAGGCGGTTGGCGATGATGCTGCGGTGCAGCCCCGTCATGGAGTGGCGGTCGATGCGACGGGTTCCGTGCTTGTAGAGCCGGATGGCGTAGTCGTCCCAGATGGTTCCCACGAAGACGCCGGTCCGTGTTCCCGCGAGGTCTCCGGGGACGATGCCGGCGTCCTCCAGCGCCTCCCAGCCGAGTTCCAGCGTCAGCCGCTGCTGGGGATCCATCATCGCGGCCTCGTTGGGGGCGACCCCGAAGAAGTCGGCGTCGAATCCCGCGATGTCGTCCAGGTAGCCGCCGCGTGCGGTGGTGATCCTGCCGGGGGCCGTGGCGTCCTCGTCGAGGAGCCGGTGCGCGTCCCAGCGGTCGGCCGGCACATCGGTGATGCCGCTCCTGCCGTCGCGCAGCAGGGCCCAGAAGGCGCGGGGGTCCGGGGCTTCGGGCAAGCGGCATGACACACCCACGACGGCGATGGGCTCGCGAGCGGTCTCCTCCGCCTCGTGCTCCGCTTCGCGTGGCGTCGGCGCGTCGTCGTCGGCGCGTGGCGCGCGGGACCGGAAGTTGTCGACGTCCTTCACCAGGACCTCCCCCAACAGTTGCTGAGAAGAACAGACAGGGCTACGGGTACCGGCGGTCGATCCCCTGCGTGAAAACCGTGGTCACGGCGTCTCTCCGGGCTGTTTCCGGCGCTCCTCACCGAGCGTGGGACGCCGCTGGCGGTGCGCTCACCGCCAGCGGGCCAGCCGCTTCAGGAGCTCGTCCGGCGCGTTCATGAAGTCGTAGTGGCCGCCGTCGATCACCTGAATGTCGACCGCGTCCGCGTACCGACGCCATCCCGCGAGACCGTCGAGGCTCACGTCGGGGTCGTCCTTCCAGTGCAGTACGACGACGGGGCACCGCAGAGCCACCGGTTCCGTACGCCGGTAGGCACGTGCGGCGGAGTGATCGCGCAGCAGCACCGTCATGCCCAGATCGATCATGTCCGGCCGCGGCTCGATGCCCCGGCCGCGCAGGAACGTCTGCAGCTCGGCGCGCAGTTCGGGTTCCGTCATGCCGAGCATCCGGTCGCGTGCGGCGTCGTGCGGTGCGGGCTGGCCCGACACGAAGAGGCACTGCGGCCCCGGCAGGCCCAGCTCGGCGAGCCGGACCGCGGTCTCGAAGGCGGGCAGCACGCCGGCGCAGTGCCCGAAGAACGCGAACGGCCGGTCCAGCAGTGGCGCCAGGGGGGCGACGAGGTCGGCGGCGAGATTCTCGTACGTACCGTAGTGGGGGTCGGCGAGACGGTTCTCCCGGCCGGGGAACTGCACCGGGCAGACCTCGGCGTCCCCGATCACGGCCGGCCAGGCGCTGAAGGCGGAGGCCCCGCCGCCGGAGAAGGGGAAACAGAACAGGCGGGCGGGGTGGTCGGTGGACGGCGGGCGGACGAACCACGGCGAGGTGGCGGTGGTGGAGCCGGATGTCATGACGTCTTTCGTTTCCGGGCGACGATGGGCAGGTGGGTCATGCCAGCGATGAAGTACGAGCGCAGGTGCTGCGGTTCGCCGTCCAGTTCGATCGATCCGAACCGCTGGAGCAGTTCCTCGAAGAAGACCCGCAGGGTCAGCCGGGCCAGCGGTGCGCCGATGCAGAAATGGGGTCCGAAGCCGAAGGCGACCTGGCGTTTCGCGCCCTCCCGCGTGATGTCGAAGGTGTGCGGGTCGGGGAAGTGGGACTCGTCCCGGTTGGCCGACCCGATCCACGCGACGACCGCACCTCGGGCGGGGATCGTGCCGCCGGCGATCTCGACGTCGTCGACCGCGTACCGCATGAAGTTGCAGGCGGCCGAAGTCCAGCGCAGCCCTTCCTCGACCAGGTTCGGGACCAGCGACGGGTCGGCCTGCGCCTTCTCGAACTGCTCGGGCCGCTCGATGAGCGCGTGCACCGTGCCCGAGACGGTGTGCGGCGTCGTCACGTTGGCGCCGAGCAGGATGCTGTAGCCGTCGAGGGCGATCTCCTCGTCGGTCAGCGGGGTGCCGCCCGCGCGGACGCTCATGAGGTGGTGGAGCAGGCTGTCGTCCTCGGTGCCTGCCGCCCGTCGGCGCCGGACCCACTCCTTGACGTAGGTGACGAGTTCGTGGTGGGAGATGGCCAGGGTCGCGGCTTCGCTGCCGTGCTGGAAGTGCGGGTCCGAAGGAGCCGTCACCATCGCGGTCAGCTGGACGAGTTCCTCCCAGTCCTTCTCGGGGAGTCCGAGGAGCGGACCGGTGACCATCGCCGGCAGGAGCAGGGCCTTTTCGGCCAGGTCGAAGCGGTCCCCGTCGAGCGCCGGTTCGAGGAAGCGCGCCACCGTGCCCCGGATCGAGTCCTCCCAGGACCTCACCGCCCGCGCGGTGAGTTTGGTGCCGATCGGCCTGCGGACCTCGGTGTGCCGCGGCGGGTCGGTGGACGTCAGCAGTACTCCGGCCGCGACGTCGTCCGTGCCGAGATGGGTGGGCACCGTACCTCGCTCCGAGGTGAACTGCCGGTGGTCACCGAGCACCCTGCAGACGTCGTCGTAGCGCGTAACCGACCAGAACTCCCTTCCGTCGGGCAGCACTTGGTGGTGCAGAGGAGCCTTCGCCCGCATCACGTCCCAGACCGGGTGCGGGTTACCCGAGGTGTACAGGTCCAGGTCGAACAGGTCGACGCGGTCGAGGTCGACGTCACTCGCGGGCCCCGGCGTCAGCCTCACGTCCGCGTCCTTCCCCGCTCGACGAGATCGGCGACCCGGGCCGGGGTCTGGGCCAGGTAGAAGTCGCGTACGGACAACTCGACGTCGTAGTCCCGGGCGACCCGGTCGATGATCTTGATGCCGATCAGGGAATTCCCGCCCAGCTCGAAGAAGTCGTCGTCCGCCCCGATTTCGGCGGAGGGAAGGTATTCCCCCCACAGGGCCGAGATCTCCCGCACGAGTGACTCCGATGCACCCGTGGGCGCGGCTTCTGATTCTGACTGCATTGCGAGCCTTTCCTTATCTCCGCCGAACGGGAGTATCCGGCCAAGCAGTGAACTGCTTGGCCGGGCCGACGTCCCCGAGATCGGGCCGCAGTCGGGTCCCGGCCTGGTACGGGCCGGTGGGGCGACGGCTCCCGGACATGGGGAGGGCGCCTGCGTGGTCGTCGACGCCTGCAGCACGGGGCGCCGTCAGCCGAGGAGGCCGCCGCTTCGGCAGCTCGTCCGGAGTCCATCGCGACGCCAACGTAAATGGCCGGGGAAAGCCAGTGCAAGGGACAACAGGCAGCGCATCCCGCCGGGCACCCGCTGTCCCGCCGACGGGACAGTGGGACGGATATCCGAGCCCTGTGCGGGAATCGGGAAAAGGTCGGCCCAAGCCGCCCGGGCATCCTCTTCGTCGTTCGGGGATGCCCCCGCAGAAGCCGAATTCCGGTGACCGCTCGGCGCTTGTTGTGCCCGTGGATCCTCCGTACAGTCGGCGAGAGCGACCGTGAATTCGCTATTGGATGCGGATCGCGATGCCGGGTCCCTTCGAGGTATGCGCGGACGACAGCGGTCGGGTCGACGAGCCGGGCGCCCTCGCACTCAGGCCGGGCCAGGTGCTCCCGAAGGCGTCGCCGCGGACGCCGTTCGCTTCGAGCGCCTCGCCGTCGCGCCGGGCCCACACCTCCAGCGCAGCGCTCCGTTCGACACGCGACTCAGCCTCGGGTACGGCGCCGAGCTGGTCCGGGACCTCACCCGATCCGGTACCGGCGCACCCGCTGCGGGAACGGCTCGTCGCGGCGCTGGTGCGCGCCCTGGTCGCGGCCTGCGGCGACAGCGAGGCATCCTCGTCCACCAGCGCGCGAAGAAGGCCCTCGCCGACCGCTGGGCGTCGGTCCCTCGCCGGAACTGGCCGCGTTGGACCTCGCGCTGCTGCGGGGTGAGCGGGGACGCGCGAGCAGGGCCTCAGGACCAACCTCCGTGCCGAGCCCATCTGCCGGTTCTCCCGGCCGAGGAGCAGCTCGTTCAGCGTCGTCGTCCTGCCCGCCCCGTTCGGCCGGGCAGGGAGCAGGCCGATGCCGTCGAGCACGGTCTTGTCCCCACATGCCTTGCGCAGCCCGGGCACCGCGATCGCGGAACTTGCCATGCGCCCACGGTCGCGGGCGCCCCTGTCGCCCCGCTGTCGCGACCGCTGACACGGGCTCCCGCCCCGTCAGCCCTGGTGCGCCGGGACAGCGCGGGCCCATGCGGAAAGGTGCGCACCTCGAACGGTCCGGAGGGGGCCGTTCGAGGTGCGCACCTTTCACCGCGGTCCGCGCCGCGGCTCAGACCGTGGAGGCGAGGGCTTCCATCGAGGCGACCTTGATCGTGGGGAGGATCTCCCGGAAGCGCAGCACCATGCCCTGGCAGTAGTTCGCATTGTGCTCCAGGCTCCGCTGCGGCTGGTACGGCATTTTCTGCCGGCCGCGGTGGTCGATGTGCAGGGTGATCCGCCCCGACTCCTCATCGACGTCCGGCAGCAGCTCCCGTGCCACCAACAGGCGGGCGAGTTCCGGGGAGACCTCGACCAGGAAGCCCTTCGGGTCGGGCTGGCCGCGGAGGACGACCTCCTCGAACGCGTAGTCGGGCGTCCGCACCGGCTCGCGGTAGATGTAGGCCCGGGCCAGCAGGTCCATCTCGAACGCCTGACGCGCCATCGGGTCTGCCCACCAGTCCTGGGCCTTGACGAAGTCGGCCAGCAACCGGTCGAACTCCTCGCGATGCGAGCTGAGGATCAGGTGCGCCGTCTTGCCGGTGTTCAGCAGGTCGTAGTTGGCCAGGTCCTTCGTCGACTGGATGAAGAACTGGCACACCTCCGAGTCGGTCCTGCTGCGGAAGTACCGCGACACCTCGGCGAACAGCTCGCCGTAGGAGATGATCCCCTTCTCGTCGAGATAGCCCGAGACCATGAACAGGGCACGCATGTTGTACAGCGTGTACAGCGCGTGGTTCACCCAGTAGCCCTCGTTGCAGTCCTCCTCGGTCACCCACTTGGTGGCCAGGACCACTTCCGCCTCGGACACGTCGCTGGCCGCCTCCGCGGTCAGGATGCCGAGGGTCTCCCGCTGCGCGTACATGGGCGTGTTGTGCAGGAACAGCTGCGGGTAGACGATGATCGTGTCGGCGTACGACCGGCACAGCCTGGTCAGCCCGTCCTTGAACGACTCCAGGGTCTCGCCGGGCAGCGGCCAGATCATCTCCACGTAGGAGCTGATCTGCTTCTCCCGCAGCAGGCGCTGCAGCCCGATGTAGGTCTCCTCGCGGATGTTCTTCCGGTCCACCATCTCCAGCGCCGACTCGTTCATCGTCTGCAGCGAGATGGGCTGGCTGACCATCAGCCCACCGCGCACGAAGATCTCGGTGATCTCCGCCATGCGCTCGGGCCTGTTCTTGGCGGCGGCCATGTGGACGATCAGTGGGTAGCCGTTCTCCTCGCTGCACTCCACGATGTACTCGCTCAGCGTCACGTCGCGGGGTGACAGGCCCCAGTTCGCGTCGGCGATCATGAGCGCGGAGTACCCGTGCTCGCTGATCCACTTGATCTCGTCCTTGATCCGGTCCTCTTCGTACTTCTTGACCTTCGAGTTCGTGGCCGCGCCCCAGTAGCAGAAGGTGCAGCGGAACGGGCATCCGCGGTTGGTCTCCATGATGGCGAAGCTGAACTCGTGTCCCTCGAAGACGCCGTTGAGGAACGGCGAGGGGATGTCCATCAGGTCCTGGATACGGGGCGCCGCCTCGGTGGTGACGAGTTCGCCCGAGGACCAGAAACTGAGCCCTGGCACCTGGTGCATGTCGGGCGCCGGGGAGCTGAGCTGACGGATGAACTCCAGGGAGGTGAGCTCCCCCTCGCCGTTGCACAGGTAGACGTTATCCGCGCCGTCGCTGAGATACGTCGAAGCGTGGTTCATCACCTGCGGCCCACCCAGCAGGTAGTGCGCGTCGGGACGCAGTGCGCGCAGTTCCCTCAGCAGCCAGCGCACCAGCTTCATGTTCCAGATGTAGCAGCTGAACGTGTAGAGGTAGGCGTCCCGGTCGGCGAGCTGCCGGAGCAGGTCCTCGCGCTCGCCGGACACCGGCAGGGACACGATCTCGAAGGTGTGGCCGGCCGCGACGGCTTCGTCGCCCTGGGCGTAGGCCTGTATGTAGCCCGAGGCGAGCGGCAGAATGTTCTCGTAGGTGGGAAGTTCCACCAGCACGATCTTTCGGCGCTCCGCTGTGGCCGTCCCGGCATCCACGGTCCCGGAGAACTCTTGGGTGGACATGTTCACGGTCTCCTTAATCCTTCTGCCCGTCGTGAACACTCACGAGATGCTTGGCCACGGCGGCCGTGACGGTGGCCATGTTGTCGAGGTAGTAGAAGTGCCCGCCCGGCAGGAAGTGCGTGACGCACTCCGCCGCGCCCAGCTCGCTCCAGCGCTCCACCTCGGAGGTGGGCACGAGGTCGTCGCGGTCTCCGCCGAACGCCACGATCGGGATCTCCAGGGTGCGTCGCCGGTCGCCGTACGCGTAGTCCCTGAACACCACCACGTCGGACCGCAGCGTGCTCAGAGCCTGGCTGATGACGTCCGGATGCGCCGCGAGGTCGTCGGGGACGCCGTTGTACATGTCCAGCAGGCCCATGAGCCATTCGTCCGTGATCTCCACCCCGACCGGCGGGTTCGGCCGGTGCCGGTGGGGCGGAACGGCCCCCGAGGTGAAGAGGACTTCGGCCGGGTGTCCCGCCAGTTGCCGTCGCCAGCACAGCTCGTACCCGATGTAGGCGCCCATGCTGTGGCCGAAGACGTAGAGCGGCCCCTCGGAGTCGGTCAGGGCGTCGAGGATCTCGTCCACGAGGTGCGTCAGGTCCGCCGCGGCCGGCTCGGCGGCGCGCGATGCCCGGGCGGGGTACTGGGCCGCGACGATACGGAGGTCCCCGGAGAACCAGTTCGCCCACGTGGCGAAGTTCTGCGCCGACCCTCCCGCGTGGGGCAGCACGAGCAGCGTCGCCTGCCCGGACGCTCCCGTTCCCGGCCGCATCTCCCACAGGCACGCTCCCACCCGGCTCCCGCGGGCCGGCTGGGCGGGCGAACTCGCCTGCGGCCGGACGGACTTCGCCACCCGCTGGTCGATGCGTTCGGCCAGGTCGCCCAGGACCGGGGCATCGTTGAGGACTCTGACCGTGAACTTCATGTCCCATTCCCGGCACACCCGTAGGACGACCTTCGTGGCCAGCAGGGAGTCCCCGCCGACCTCGAAGAAGTCCTGGTCACGCTTGACCTTGTCCAGCCGCAGGACGTCGGCCCAGATCTCCGCGAGCCGCCGCTCGGTCGGCGTGTTGAAGTCGTTGTCTTCCATGCGCAACCCCTCTTCGGATCAGTTCCGTTGGTCGGGCTTCCAGCCCCCGGTCGTCGGCTCGTGCGACGTCATGACGGTGCCGGGGCGACGGCGGTGGCGATGGCGTCCCGGTCGGCCTTTCCGCTGGGGGTGTGCGGCAGTTCCGGCAGAACGGTGATCGAGACCGGTATGAACTGCTCGGGCAGCAGCTCGGTGAGCGCCTTGAGCGCCGTCGAGGGATCGAACTCGTCCTGGTCGACGTCCAGCGTCACCGCGGCGCGCAACTGCCGGGAGCCCTCGACCATCTCGACCACCACGGTGACCGCCTCGACGATCCCCGGCTGCTCCAGCAGACAGGCGTCCACCTCCAGCGGGTTCACCCGCACGCCGCGGATCTTCACCTCGCGGTCGATGCGGCTGAGAAGGTGCACGGTGTCGCCCTCGACACGCACGAGGTCCCCGGTGCGGAAGGCACGGCGATGCCCGTGCGGGGAGGGTTCGTCGAGGCTGATGTAGCGCTCGGCGTTCAGGGCGGGCTGGTTCAGGTACCCCGACGACAGCGGTGCGCCGGCGACCAGGAGTTCACCCACCGACGGTTCGCCCGGGTCGGTGGGTGCGATGAGGATCTCGCAGCCCGGCAGCGGACGTCCGATCGGCGGGAGCACCGGCCAGCCGTCGCTGGGGCCCGTGAGCGTGTGCACCGTCACCATGGCGGACTCGCTCTGTCCGTAGTGGTTGTTCAGCCTGCAGTCCTGCACGCGGCGGAAGAGTTCACGGACCGCCGGGGTGCACACGAGCTGTTCGCCCGCGGTGTTCACCTCCGCCAGGGCGAGATGCTCCAGCGTGTCGGTGGCCTCCGCGACCACGGCGAGCATGTGCAGGGCGACATAGGGGAGGAACAGGCGCTCGATGCGGTGGTCGGCGAGCCAGTCCAGGAGGGCGATGGGATCGCGCCGCAGGGACTCGGGCATGATGACCAGCGTCCCTCCGCCGCACAGCGTTCCGAGGACCTCCTGGAACCACACGTCGAAGTTGAGCGGCGCGAACTGGGCCGTGCGCAGGTCCGGGCGCACGGAGTGACGCCACTGCCAGGCAGCCATGGTGTCGACGCAGCGGTGGGGCAGGGCGACGCCCTTGGGCAGGCCGGTCGAGCCGGAGGTGTAGATGACGTACACCGGGAGGTCCGGCCGGCAGGGCGGTCGCGGCAGCGACGCGGCGGCCTCCTCGTCGCCCACGTCCGGCGCGTCCGGGATGCGCACCGCCCGGGCGCCGAGGTCCAGCACCGGTTCGGGGCCGCAGAACAGCAGCAATTGCGCCTCGCTGTCGGCGGCCATGTGCTCCAGGCGCCGTGCCGGGTACTCGACGTCGAGGGGCACATACGTCGCTCCCACGCTCACCGTCGCCAGCATCGCCGCGACGATGGCGGCACTGCGCGGTCCGGTCACCGTCACCCGGTCGCCCGGCTGGATGCCGTGACGGACGAGGAGCCCGGCGACGCGGCCGGCCCACGCCATGAGCTGACCATAGGTCAGTTCATGGCCCTCGTCCTGGACCGCGATCTCGTCCGCTCGCATACGCGCGATCTCGGCGACCGAATCCAGCAGGCACGGCGCATTCGCGCCGCCGCCCCAGAGCGAGTGAATTCCCCGGGTCTGCATCGGCACCTCTGATTCCTTTTCCATCACTGCCCCCAGGGCATATTCGAGTATGACGGCCTTGTCACCGCCGGACTCAATGATTTCGTCACGGTAGCCCGGTGACGACGACCAAGAAAGGTGCCGAAAATGCCGCTCAAAAGAAATTCCGCGGGCAGTCGGTATGTGCGGGCCACGTGCCGTCAGTGTGCCATCGCCGGGTGTCCGCTGTCCTGCTGACGGGACAACCATGGGCACGGTCCGGCACCGTCGCATCGAATCCGACCCGCGCACGGTCGTTTCGGGTGAATGGGCCGGAGAAAAGGTGGGTATTGCCTTCCGTCGCCGCGAGGGAAAGGGTTCGAATCCGGCGATCACTCCGAGGAGAAGGCGCGGCCGACCGGCCTCACGCCCTGACCGTGCCGCGCAGGCAGGTCACACTCGCGCCGCCGACCCATATGTCCTGTCCCTCCGCCTGCACGGTGAGTACACCCTGCCGTCCCAGGCGCGCCCCCTGGCCGACCCGGAATCCGCGCGGAGCCAGCCCCCGGCCGATGAGCCACTGGGCGATCCCCGCGGTGAGGCTGCCGGTCACGGGGTCCTCGCGCACGCCCTGGGGCAACGCGAAGGCCCGCACCTCGAACTGGACGGGCGACCCCTCGGGGTGGGCGCCGACCACGCCGAGAGTCAGGTCGCCCATGTGCTGCTCATCCGGCTCCAGGGCCAGCACCTCCGCGGCGGAGGCGAGTCGTACGGCGGCCCAGCCGGGACCGTTGTCGACCCACTGGTGGCCGACGATCCGTGCGCGATCCACACACAGCCCGCGGGCGATGCGCTCCACGTGCTCGTCGTCCAGGGGGCCGCTGCGCCGCAGGGCGGGGGCGAGGAAGCCCAGCCCGTCGTCGGCGAGCCGCACCTGTACGAGCCCGAGGCCGCACTCCTGCGTGATCCGACCCGGTTCCTTCGGAGTGCCTCCGGCCTCCAGCCAGGCGTGCGCCGAACCCAGGGTGGGATGACCCGCGAACGGGATCTCACCGCCCGGCGTGAAGATCCGTAACCCGTAGTCGGCGTCGTCCGAGGCCGGTGGGACGACGAAGGTCGTCTCCGACAGGTTCGTCCACCGTGCCAGCCGCGCCATGTCACCGTCGGTGATCCCGGCACCGTCCAGGACGACGGCCACCGGATTGCCGAGGTAGGGCACCTCGGTGAACACGTCCACCTGTGCGAAGGGACGCCAGGGGCGGGCCGGCGTCATTCGCCCTCCCCCTCGACCAGGACCAGGTCCATGTGCGTGCCGTCGCGCAGCGGGACGATGGCGCGGTACTCGGGCGAGGTGTACCACCGGCGGGCGTGCTCGGCCGTGGGGAACCCCATCACCGACAGGTGCTCGGGCTGCCAGTCGCCCTCCAGCGCCTCGGACTCACCACCCCGGATCACGAATCCTCCGCCGTAGAGCCGCAGCGTGTGCAGCACCTTCGCGCGGTACTCCGCCATGCGCCGCTCGTCGCCGACGACTCCGACGTTGCCGATCAACAGTGCCGTCATTCGGTGTCCCCTCCCGGGGTCTCAGCAGGTGAAGTCAGCCTCGGTGCCGATGCCGAGACGCCGGGCGGCCCGGACGACGGCGAACCCGGAGGCGACGTCCTGCGCGGCCATGCCCAGGGACTTGTAGAGGGTGCGCTCGGCGGGACCGCAGCGGCCCGGGTGCTTGCCCAGCAACACCTCGCCGATCTCGGTCAACGGCCGGTCGGCGGGCACCAGTCCTTCCTCGACGGGCGCCGCGATCTCGGAGGACTCGCGAAGGGCCCCCTCCCTGCTGTCCACGAAGACCGAGCAGGAAGCCACCGCACCCGCGTCGAGTTCGCGCTTGCCCGGCACGGAGGAACCGACGGCGTTCACGTGCACGCCCGCCGCCAGGTCCTCGGCATGTACGACGGGTTCGACGGTGTCGACCGTGGTGCACACCAGGTCGGCGTCCCGCAGCGCCTGCGCGGGCGTGGCGACCGGCTCGACGTCGACGCCGGCCTCCGCGCGCGCCCAGGCCACGAACGCATCGGCCCGCGCGCGTCCCCGGTTCCACAGCCGCACCCTGCGCAGCGGCCGGACGTCCCGAAGCGCGAGCAGATGGCTGCGGGCTTGCGCGCCCGCACCGATGAGGGCCAGGTCGCCGGCGTCCGGGGCCGCCAGGGCCCCGGTCGCCACCGCGGAGGCCGCGGCCGTGCGCAGCGCGGTGACGGCCGCACCGTCCATCAGGGCCAGGGGCTGTGCGGTCTCCGGGTCGAACACCACCACCATGCCCACATGCGTCGGCAGACCGCGGGCGGCGTTGCCGGGCGCGTGCAGCACCGCCTTCATGCCGTAGCCCGCGTCCGACTCGCCGCCGACATGGCACGGCATGGCCGCGAACAGGGAGGCGTCCCGGCCTGATCCGAGCACGGTGCGCACCGGCTGGACGACGTCGCCCGCGCTGTAGCGCCGCATCACCTCGGCCACCACCCGGTGCGCCTCGGCCACCGGCAGGGCCTGTCGTACCTGGTCTCCGTTCAGCAGGAGCACGGGCTCGTCTCCTTCCTGGCCGGGCGCGCCACAGGGCTGAAAACCGACCAGACCATGCGGATGGGCCGGGTCCCGGAGATGAACTCCAGGCCGTGCAGCTTCGCGGCCGGCACGGTGGTCAGCGCGAGATCGGCGGTGCCGTCCACCACGGCGCGGGCGGCAGCGCTGGTGGAGGCGTGGTGGATCGTCTTGTACGTCGCGTACCGGTCCGGCAGGAGCTGGGCGATGATCGGCTCGGGCGAGGGGTGGCTCGCGATGGTCGGGGCGTCCGGCACGGGTCCGCCCCCTCGGCACGCGGCGATGCCGTACAGCGGGGTGTCCATCACGAACACCCCGGTCAGCTCGATGGCCGGGTCCATGTAGAAGGAGTTGATGCCCTTGTAGGCGTTGGCGACGACGACGTGGGTCACCTCGCGGGAGTTCAGTGCCTCGCCCGCCTGCTCGTAGGTGTCGAACAGCCGGACGGCGACGGGGGGGCCGTCGGGCGGGGACATCTGGAAGGCGTACCGCTTCGCCGCCACCTCGCTGCTCGTGCCGGGCGGGCCGAGGGTGCTGACCGCCGAAGGCCGATCGGAGCCGGGGCGCAGGAGTGAGATGAAGTCAGGCAGCGTCATCCGTATTTTCCTTGGCTTGGCGTAGATGTGTGGTGGGGAGGGCGGAGCTCCGGGGTGTCGGCGGGACGTGGGTCCGCGTGCCGACGTGCTCGGCCGGTGTGACGGCCGTGAGCCACGCCGGACGATCCGCGTCCGCGGCTCGGCCCCGGGTGTCGGGTGGCCGGGTGACCGTGCGGTACAGCGCGGCGACGCGGGCCGTGACCGGTCCCACGCTGCCGCTTCCGACGTCCCGGCCGGACAGGGTGACCACGGCGGCCACCTCCTTGCCGGTCGAGGTGAGGAACACCTCGTCGGCGATGTGCAGGTCCGTGGGGCTGAGGGGGCGTTCCAGGACCGTCATCCCGGCCTCGCGGCACAAGGTGATCACGGTGTCCCGGGTGATGCCGGCCAGTAGGTCTCCCGTGTCCGGCGGGGTGGCGAGGATGCCGTCCCGCACCGCGAACACGTTCGCCGTGGTCGCTTCGGCGACGTTGCCCGCCCGGTCCAGGAGGATGGCGTCGTCGTATCCGGCCGCGCGGGCCTCGTCGCAGGCGAGGGCGCTGGTCACATAGCCGCCGGCGATCTTCGCCTGGGCGGGGAACGCGTCGCGGGACGGGCGCCGCCAGGTGCTGAGGAGGCAGCTCACCTCCTGCACGTCACCGGCGGTCGGATAGCCGAACGTGGTGATCGACAGCGCGTCGGACACCCCGGCCAACGACACCCCGGGAGGCGTGCCCGGCAGCAGGGAGAGCTTGTGCGCCAGCGGGCGCACGTAGACGTCCGAGTCGTACGCGTTCCGCCGCAGCAGTTCGACGGTGATGTCGATGAGTTCCGGGACCGACCGGGGGATGTCCGTGATCCGCAGCAGCCGGCAGGCGCGCAGCATGCGCGCGTAGTGCTCGTGCGCCCGGAACAGGCGCAGCCGTCCGCCCGAGCGGTAGGCGCGGATTCCTTCGAACACGGCGGTCCCGTAGTGCAGGCCCTGTGTGGACAGCGACAGCCGCGGGGCGCGCGCGGGAACGAACTCGCCGCGGTCCCAGGCCCACTCCCCGAGGCCGAGCCGCGGCGGTGACGCGGGGGGCACGGTGTCGGAGGGCGCGGTGGCAGGGGTCTGGTCGGCCATCATGCCCTCGCCGCGGCGATCCGCTCGGCCGAGCGGGTCTCGACCGAGGTCCCGGCGCCGGGGTCGCGGAGGTCCACCACACGCGCGGCCTTCCAACTGACCATGGCTCCGGTGCTGGTGATGGGGCCGGGGTCGCCGAAACCCACGCTCAGCGTGGTGCCCAGCTCCTCGCGGCAGTCCGTGACGGCCCCTTGGGTGTCCTCGTCCCGGAGCCGGTCCGCTTCGGCGTTCAGGGTCAAGGACAGCAGGTCCACGCCCGTGTCGTCACGGGTGACGGTGATCTGGTAGTCGAGGTAGCCGCGGAAGCGGCGCAGCAGCAGGTTCTCCAGGTCGTAGCCGATGACGACCTGCCCGTTGAGCCGCAGCCGGTCACGGACCCGTCCCACGGGTTCCAGGGCCGGCGCCGGGACGGCGGCGCCCGGGCCGGCCTCCGTCATCCGCACCAGGTCTCCGGTGCGGTAGCGGATCAGGGGCTTGGCACCGGTGTAGAGGTTGGTGACGACGAGTTCGCCGTGGCGCACCCCGTCGCGGTCGGGCGCCACGGGCTCGCCGGTGTGGGGGTCGATCACCTCGTAGTGGTTGATCAGTGGTGCGGTGCGCAGGGTTCCGTCGGCGGTGGCCGCGGCGAGGACGGAGGCTTCCTGGGACGCGTAGAGGCAGTTGTGCACCTCGGCCCCCCACAGCGTGCCGATGTTGTCGCGCAGGCTGGGCGAGAGCAGTTCACCGGTGAGCATGAGCAGGTCGAGGGAGAAGTCCCGTCGGAGGTCCAGCCCGGCCTCGACGGCTTTCTGCGCCAGGCGCAGGGCCATGCCCGGGGTGCAGAACAGGCCGGTCACCGGCAGCAGCCGCATGACCTCCAGAGCACGGTCGAACCCGATCACCGGCGAGTGCGGCCACATCTTGGCGACCGTGTGTCCGAGGTTGCGGCAGACGTCCCCGAAGGTGTCCCCGGTGGCGTGCAGCTCGGTGGGGCCGGACACCCCGATGACCTGGCGGTCCCCGTGTGCGGCGAAGATGCCCCGGTAGTAGGCGGTGAGGACGGTGTTGTTGTGGATGCTGTCCCCGTTGGTGCGGGGGCACGGGGTGGGCTGTCCGGTGGTGCCGGTGGTCTCGTAGACCGTCCAGGCCTCGGAGAGCGGCAGCGACAGCATGTCGAACTGGGCCTGCTGCAGATCCGCCTTGGTGGTGAAGGGCAGCTTCCGCAGGTCACGGATGTGCAGTCCGGACAGTGTCTCGTCGCCGAACCCCGCCAGCCTGTCGCGGTAGAACGGGGATCCGGCGCGGACGTGGGCGAGCACCTCGCGCAGTCTGGCGGTCTGATGGGCGTCGAGGTCGTCGGCCGTCCACTTTCCCGTGCCGTACTCGTCGAACAATCCGCGCAGCTCGTCCGTGAGCGCCGCAGATTCCGGGTCGTATTGCGTGAACACCCAATCCTCCTTCAGCTGTCCGCGAGGTCGACGACGACCCAGTCGGATATCGCTCGCCACTTCTGCACTGACTCCTGGTGGTACGCGTTCACCTGGTACTTCTCCAGCGCAGCGCGATCCGGCAGCACTCCGATCGCGGCGAAGTCGTAGGAGATGTCGCGGTCTACGGTGTTCCAGCCCACCCGCCAGTCGACGAGTTCCGGAACGTGGTCGCCGACCGCCCTGGCGAATTTCTCGGCCTCGGCCACGGACGGAGCGGAGCGCTCAATGCCGTCCTTGAGTTTGAAAAGAACGATGTGCGTGATCACGATTGCCTTTCGGGCAGAAAATCGGCCGACTGCTTCCAGGCGCATCGAGGAGCATGCCACCGTCGCCGACGCCGTTCAACCGACGCATTTCGATGGACGTGGCGTTTCCCGATATTTCGAGACGCCTTGCGCAGGCTTTATCGAATTCTCGGCCCGCGATCTTCTTTTGTGTCCCGCCGACGGGACACACGTGCGCACAAATGAGAGCCCGCTCACCCGCTAAGGGTGGTGAGTGGATCGGGACTCGATCACATCCAGCACCTCGGCGGCGCGGTCGACGAGATACATGTGATCGCCCGGAAATTCCTTATAGGTGAATTCGCCCGCCGTGGTCGCGTCCCGCCACTGCCGGGCCTCTTCCGCGGTGACCAGGCCGTCGGACTCGCCGCGCAGTGAACAGATCGGCACCGACACCGGCTCGTCGGTGCTCGGGACGTAGTTCTCGTGCATCTCGCAGTCGGCCTGGAGCACGGGGAGGATCAGTTCACGCATCTCCGGGTGGTCCAGGGCCTCGTGCCGGAACCCCGCGAACTCCTCGACCCGGCTCAGGAACTCCTCGTCCGGCAGACCCGTCGCCCGCCGCTCGCGCCGGGTCCACGGCCCCGGCGAGCCGCTGACGACCAGCAGCTCGACCTGCACGTCGCGCGTACTCAGCAGGTGCACCAGTTCGTACGCGAGCACCGCGCCCAGGCTGTGCCCGAACAGCACGGTGCGGGTCCCGGCGCCGAGTTCCGCGACGATGTCGTCGACCGAGTTCTTGGCGGCCTCGACGACATTGCGGTACGGCGTTTCAAGGAACCGCTTCTCCCTGCCGGGCAGGGCGACCGGGACCACCCGCCACCGGTCGCCGGCCGGCTCCCGCCACGGGTGGAAGAACGAGGGACCCGCTCCCGCGAACGGCACGCACAGCAACGCGGCCCCTTCGCGGCGGTCCGTGGACATGCCGGGTCCTGTCGTGCCGGGTCCTGTCATCCGGACCAACTCCCCTCGTCGGTAAGGCGGCAACGGTTCGTCGAACCGGTTCTGTGGCAGCGTCGTCCGCTCATGTCGCCGGCTCCGCCGGCTTGCGGTCGACGACACCCATGACGTCGGCCACGGCGGCCGGCATGTTCATCTCGTGGTGCGTGGCGCGCACGTGTTTCCGACCGGGCGGCCGATCGGCGCGCCCTCCCCCGCCTTGACGCGCGCCTCGGTGCACCACGTCACCGTCTCGGTCGGGCCGTACATGTCGAACACCTCGGCGGCCTGCTTCGCCGGGGTCTCGGCCAGGCGTACCGGCACGGCCTCCGCGCCGATGATGATCCGCAGATCCTTCGCGGTGTCCGGATCGTGCATCAGCAGCATCTGCCAGAAGGCCGGCGTGGCCTGCACCGCGGTGACTCCCTGGCGGCGTATCAGATCCAGCGCGGCGGACGGGTCGGCGACGGTGTCCTTGCCGGCCACCACCATGGCCGCTCCACTGGTGAACGGCAGGTACGGCTCGGTGTTGGCCATGTCGAAGGACACCGTCGTGCTGAACAGCATCCGGTCCGCGGACGACAGCGGGAACCGCCGCCGCGTCGTGGCCAGGTAGTTCGCCACGGCGCCGCGCGGGATCGCCACGCCCTGCGGCTGCCCCGTCGAGCCCGACGCGTAGATCACGTACTGGGTGTTCTCCGGCCGGACGACCACGTCCGGTGCCGTGTCCGGACAGGCTGCCCGGTCCACGCCCGCCAGTGCCTCGGTGTCGAGCACCAGCAGCGGATCGGCGTGCCGGAGGATGGAGTCGAGGCGGGAGCGCGGGTGGTCCGGATCGATCGGGACGTAGGCTCCGCCCGCCTTGATCACCGCCAGCAGCGCCACCACGAGGTTCACGGTCGGGGCAGGCACACGGCGACCCGCGACTCCGCCCGCACCCCGCGTCCGGCGAGCCAGTGCGCCAGTGCGCCAGGAGGCGCACCGCCTCCACCAGGAGCTGCCGCCGTTCCGCCGCGCTCAGCACGTCGACGTCCCCGACGCACATCCCCGGGTCGGCGACCAACTGCTCCAGGACGCACGCGAACCGCACGCCGACGGCCCGCACCGTCTCCCGGTCGAACACGTCGGTCGCGTAGGAGAGGTCGCCGCGCAGCGCTCCCGTGCCGTCCATGGCCATGTTGAAGGACAGGTCGACCTTGGACGTCGTCGGGACGGTCTGTTCGACATCCGGGGTGAGACCGGCGAGTTCGAGCTGCGGTGGCGCGTAGTCCTGCAGACCGAGCATCACCTGGAACAGCGGCTGGTAGGCGGCGGAGCGTTCGGGGTTGATCGCCTCGACCAGCATGCCGAACGGCAGGTCCTGGTGCTCGTAGGCCGCCGGCGACTTGTCCCGCACCTGGGCGAGCGGGTCGGTGAACGACGGCTCACCGGTGAGGTCCACCCGCAGCACCTGGGTGTTGACGAAGAAGCCGACCAGGTCGGCCAGTGCCTCGTCGGTACGGCCTGCGATGGAGCTGCCGATCGTCACGTCGTCCCCACCGCCGAGTTTGCGAAGCAGCACCGCCATCGCGGCGTGCAGGAGCATCGACAGGGTCGTGCTCCGCTCGTCGGCCAGCTTCTGCAGCCCCGTCGCCACGGTCGGCTCCACGGTGGAGCCGACCGTGGCGCCGCGACCGCCGGCCTGGGCGGGCCGGGGCCGGTGCAACGGCAGGTTCAGCGGCTGCGGGACGCCGGCCAGTTCCCCGCGCCGGTACGCGACCTGCCGCGCGGCGAGACTGTCCGGGTCGGTGACGTCGCCGAGCAGCCCGCGCTGCCACATCGTGCAGTCCTCGTACTGCACGGGCAGCGGTTCCCACGCCGGCGCCCGGCCGTCCCGGCGGGCGTTGTAGGCCTCGGCCGGATCCCGCAGCGGCGGCGCTCCCGAGCTGCCGTCGGTGGCGATGTGGTGGATGACCAGGGCCAGCACGTGTTCGTCGGGCGAGCAGCGGAACGGGCGTACCTGGAGCGGGGGTTCGGCCGCCAGGTCCAACCGGTGGGCGAAGGCCTCCTCGACCGCGCCGGACACCTGCTCCGGCGCCGCGGTGAGCGCGGCCCGGTCCAGGGATCCGGTCAGCCGGAAGGCCGCCGGCATGTTCCAGTTCTGCGACCCGCCCTCCAACTCGTGGAGGATCCACATACGCCGTTGTGCGAATGACAGCGGAATCACTGCCTTCACTCCTCTACGAACATCTTGCGCAGGCCGGGACGACGGGGAGCGGCCGATTCCTCCGACCACGCGGCGAGCGCGGCCACCGTCGGCAGGTCGAAGATCTTGCGGATGGGTATCTCGATGCCCATCTCGGCGCGGACGCGGCTGATCAGCCGGGTGGCGAGCAGGGAGTGCCCGCCGAGGTCGAAGAAACCGTCGTCGATCCCGACCTGGTCCACACCGAGCACCTCGGCGAACAGCTCGGCCAGACTCTTCTCGCGGGTGGTACGGGGGGCGCGGTAGGCGGCGCCGAGGTACTCCGGCTCGGGCAGCGCGTTGCGGTCCAGCTTGCCGTTCGGGTTGAGCGGCAGCCGGTCCAGGAGCACGAAGGCGGACGGCACCATGAAGTCCGGCAGCCGGCTCGCGACGAAGGCGTGAAGTTCCTTGGTCTCCGGGCCGCCGACGTCACCGCTCGCCCCGGGGTCGCCGGTGAGGGCGGGTACGACATAGGCGACCAGTTGTCTGCCGGAGCCGCTGCCCCGCCCGTCGCGGGCGATGACGGCGGCGTGCGCCACGCCGGGGTGCGCGGTGAGCGCGGCCTCGACCTCCGCGGGTTCGACGCGGAAGCCCCGCACCTTGACCTGCGCGTCGCCGCGGCCGACGTATTCGAGCCGGCCCTCGGGGCTCCACCGGCCCAGGTCTCCGGTGCGGTACATGCGCGAACCGGCGGGACCGTACGGGTCGGGGACGAAGCGCTCGGCGGTCAGGGAGGGGCGGCAGTGGTAGCCGCGGGCCACGTTCCCGGCGACGTACAGCTCGCCGACCGCGCCCGGCGGCACCGGGGTCAGACCGTGGCCGAGGAGGTAGGCCCGCATGTTGCCGATCGGGGCGCCGACGGGCGCGCTGCCCGTCAGGTCGCGGGTGTCGTCGTCGGCGGTGAACATGGTGGCGTAGAACGACTCGGTCTGCCCGTAGGCGTTGAGGACCCGGACCCCCGGGAAGGCCTCCTGTGTCCTGTCGACGAGCGACATCGGCAGGGCCTCGCCGGCGAAGACAACCGCCGTCAGCCTGGTGCGGGCCGCGATGTCGTCGAGGAGTTCGGCGAACGCGGACGGCACGGCGGCGATGATCCCGTCGCCCCGCGCACTGCCTTCGCCGAGGGCCAGGATGTCCTGGACGACTTCGAGGACACCGCCGTTGGCCAGGGGTGTGAAGATCTCGAAGGCCGAGGCGTCGAAGTTGATCGACGTGGTGGCGAGGATCCGCCCGCCCGGTTCCAGCCCGACGAGGGAGGGCAGCCGCAGCACGCCGTTCACCACTGCTTTCTGGCTGTAGGCGACGCCCTTGGGCTTGCCCGTGGAGCCGGAGGTGTACATCACGTACGCCAACTGCCCGGCATGCAAAGGTAGTTGGAGGCCGGTGGCGTCCCCGGACAGGTCGAGCGCGTCCATGAAGAAGTCCGGGGCGTCGTGCTCCGGAAGCACGCCGACCGTCGCCCGGTCGGTCAGCACGAGACGCGGCCGGGCCTCCTCGAAGATCGCCGCGAGGCGGTGGCTGGGGTACTTGGGGTCGACCGGCAGGTAGGCGCCGCCTGCCTTCAGGACCGCGAGCAGGGCGACCACCAGGTTCACCGACCGCGGCAGCGACACCGCGACCAGCGACTCCGGGCCCACGCCCCGTTCGACGAGTTGGTGCGCCAGGCGGTCGGCCCGGGCGTTCAGCTCGCGGTAGGTGAGCGAGCCGTCCTCGGCGACCACCGCCGTCTCGTCGGGCGTGCGCGCCACCTGCGCCTCGACGAGTCCTGCGAGCGTGAGGTCCGGAGTAGGAGCGGCCGTGTCGTTGAACCCGACGAGGAACCGGTCGCGTTCGGTCTGCCGCAGAACGTCGAGCTGCGCGATCTTCAGGTCCGGGGTGGCCGCCAGCTGTTCCAGGACCCGCACGAACCGGGCCGCGTACGTCTCCACCGTGTCCCTGGCGAAGACGCCGGTCGCGTACTGGAGGAGGAACGTCAGGTGCGTGTCGACGGCCGCCATGAGGGCCAGGGGGTAGTGGGTACCGTTGGAGGGCCGCAGACCGGTGATGGCGATGCCGTCCGCGGCGTCGGCGGCGGAGTTCAGTCCGTCCCGGTCGACCGGGTACGACTCGAAGACGATCAGCGTGTCGAAGAGGTTCTGCAGCCCCACGGACTGCTGGATCTCCGTGAGCCCGTGGTGGTGGTGCTCGACCAGGCGGGCCTGCCGGCTCTGCAGCCGGGTGAGGACCTCGGCGAGGGTGTCGCCGGGCTCGTACCGGACGCGTACCGGCAGGGTGTTGATGAACATTCCGACCATCGTCTCGACGTCCGGTACGGCGGGCGGACGGCCGGAGACGGTGGCGCCGAACACCAGGTCGCGGCGGCCGGTGAGCTGGCCGAGCAGCAGTGCCCAGGCGCCCTGCACCAGGGTGTTGACGGTGACGCCCAGGTCGGACGCCACCCGGTTCAGGCGGTTCTCCACGTCTCGGGGCAGCTCGAACGCGACCTGGTCGAGTCCGTCGCCGCCCGTGGCTCCGGGAGCGAGCAGGGTCGGTTCCTCGACCCCGTCGAGCTCGGCCGCCCATGCCCGTGCCGCCTCGTCCTGGTCCTGCCGGGCACGCCAGGCCAGGTACTCGCCGTAGCTCCGTGTCCTCGGCAGGCCGGTGGTGTCGCCGTGGGAGCCGTAGAGCAGCAGCAGGTCCCGCATCAGCAGGGGCGAGGACCAGCCGTCGGCCAGTGAGTGGTGGACGGTCATCACCAGTTCGGCCCGGCCGGGTTCGAGGGCGACGAGTGCCAGCCGCAGCAACGGCGGGGTGCGTACGTCGAAGTGGGCGGCCTGGTCCTCGGTGAGGAAGCGCTCGAACCTCTCGATGCGCTCCGCCTCGCCGTACCCCGTCAGGTCGAGGTGCTGCCAGGGCAGGGTCACCCCTCGTGCCGGAACCACCTGCGCGAGGTCGCCGTCGGCCCGGTCGACGAAGGCCGCGCGCAGGCTGGCATGGCGTTCGAGCAGCACCTGCCCGGCCCGGCGCGTCCGCTCCGGATCGACGTCGCCGGAGACATGGAACACGAGTTGCACGTGGTAGGCGTCGAACGAGGAGCCGGCCAGCATCGAGTGGAAGATGATCCCCGACTGCGCCGAGGTCACCGGCCACACCTCGGTGAGGGGGCCGTACACGGCCTCCCAGGCGTCGATCTCCTGCTGGCTCACGGGGACCAGCGGGGCGTCCGTCGGAGTCAGGCCCCCGGCGTCGGGGGTCGCGGCGTGCCGGGCCAGGGCGGTGAGCGCCCGCACCCACAGCTCGGCCAGCTCGGTGACCTCCTCGGCGGAGAGCAGGCCGGTCGGGAAGCCGAAGTAGGCGGTCAGTTCTTCACCGGCTCCGGTGTCGGTGGCCACCGCGTTGATCTCCAGTGCCGACAGCACCGGCATGTCCGCGTCCGGGGCGGCGATCAGGTCCTGCCGGGTGGTGTCCGGGGTCCAGCCCTGACCCCGCAGCTCCTCGGGGAGGTCGGCGCCGGACGTGCGACCGAGGTAGTTGAACCCGATCTGCGGTTCACGGCCGGCGGACAGCGCGGTGGAGGTCTCCGGGTTGAGGTGGCGCAGCAGACCGAAGCCGATGCCGTCACCCGGAACCGCCCGCAGTTGTTCCTTGACGGCCTTGACCGCCCGTCCGGCGGCCGGGCCGCCGGCGAACGCGTCGGCCAGGTCGACACCGGTCACGTCCAACCGCACCGGATACATCGCGGTGAACCAGCCCACCGTGCGTGACAGGTCGGCTCCGGGCACCGCCTCCTCTTCCCTGCCGTGCCCTTCCAGGCGGACCAGCGCCGAGGGCCCGTCCACGCCCCGCGTCCGGTGCCAGCGGGC
This sequence comes from Streptomyces ortus, assembly GCF_026341275.1. Taxonomy (NCBI): domain Bacteria; kingdom Bacillati; phylum Actinomycetota; class Actinomycetes; order Kitasatosporales; family Streptomycetaceae; genus Streptomyces; species Streptomyces ortus. The sequence continues at coordinate 7,146,776 of NZ_JAIFZO010000002.1, read as the reverse complement.
CAGCGCCAGGGCCAGGGCCGCCAGCAGCACGTCGTCGGCACCGCCCCGGAAGAGCGCGGGCGCCTTGGTCAGCACGGTCTCGGTGACGTCCACCGGCACCTGCACGCGTACCGTCTCCACGGTCGCGGCGGTGTCCCGCGCCGGGTCCCGCTCCCGCGCTCCGAGGAGCGGCTCGTCCTCGCTCAGGATTCGCTGCCACACGGGCAGTTCCGCGACCCGCTCGGGACGCGCCGCCTCGTCGACGAGGGCGTGTGCCCAGCGGCGCATCGAGGTTCCGCCCGCTGCCGGTCGCGGGGTGCGGCCGGCGCGGACCTCCTTCCAGGCGGCGACCAGGTCCGGCACGAGGAGCCGCCACGACACCCCGTCGACGACCAGGTGGTGCAGCACGATCAGCAGCCGGTCGGCGTCCGTGTCGGAGGTGAACCACACGAACTGCGCCATGACGCCCGCGTCGGGGTCCAGCCGGTCGGCGGCCGCGTCCAGCTCGGCCTGGGCGTCGGCGTCGGTGTGGGTGACCTGGGTCAGCAGCGCGTCGGCGGCCACGCTGCCGGCCGGTTCCGCCCAGAGCCCCTGCTGCTTCCGGTCCAGCCGGGAACGCAGCGCATCGTTTCGGTCCAGCACGGCCTGTACCGTCGCCACCAGCCCGGCGCGGTCGATGTCCTCGGGCAGCGTCAGCATCATGGACATGCAGAGCCGGCCGAGGCCGCCGCCGAGCCCGAGCACGTGCTTCGCCGTCGGCGGCAGCGGAACCCAGCCCACACCGCCGCCCGGCAGCTCCGCCAGAACGACCCGCTCCTGGGCGCGGCCCGCGACCAGTTCCGCGAGCTGCGCGACCGTGGGGTGCTCGAAGATCTCCCGCGTGCTCACCTCGATGCCACGGGCCCGGGCCCGGGCGACGACCTGGATGGAGCGGATGCTGTCGCCGCCGCTGGCGAAGAAGTCGCTGTCGATGCCGACGTTGTCCACGCCGAGCACTTCGGCGAACAGCGAGCCGAGGGTCTCCTCGACCTGGTCGCGCGGGGCTCTGCCGGTCGACGTCTGCCCGTGGTCCGGCACGGGCAGCGCCCGCTGGTTCAGTTTCCCGCTGGGGGTCAGCGGGAGCTCGCCGAGCGGTACCAGCGCGGGGGGAACCATGTAGTCGGGCAGACGCCCGCGCAGGTACTCGGGCAGTTCGAGGAGGAGCGCGCCGAGCGACCTGGCCAGGGCGGGGTTGTTCGCCCGCTCCCGCCCGCCCGCGCCGCCGCCGGGGACGAACGAGCCCGAGACGTCCCGCCGCCCGCCGGGCCGCGCCGGGAGCAGCACCGCGTCGAAACACCGCACGTCCCTGCCCGACCAGGTGAGGACGACCTCGCGGCCGTGCTCGTCGGCCCACCGGAGCACCTCGTGCGGATCGACCGGTCCACCGGGCGGGGACGCCTGGTCGAGGAGGCCCGTCGCCACGGTCAGGGCGACCTCCTCGACCAGACGCGCGTTGGGTATCCCGGTCACCCGCACCGGTCCGCGCGCCCGGTCCGCGTGATGGCCGAGGTCGGCGAGGCCGTGTACATCCCTGCCCCATGGCAGCACCGGGGCGCCGGCCACGTCGAGCAGGTCGGCCGGCCGCTTGTGCAGGACCACCTCGTAGCGGTGCCGGGTCAGTTCGTTGTGCGCCTGCCCGGGCTTCAACCGGATGTCGACCGCGACCGAACCGTCCTGCGACCACTCGGTGAACCACTCCGGGGCGACGGTCAGTTCCCGCTCGGCCAGCAGCTCCCTGGTCACCAGCGTCCGCAGTTCCTCGGGCGAGGCGTGCGGATGGGCCGCCCGCTGCACGGCGGTCAGCATCAGGCGGCGTGTCGCCGCGTTGCGGATGTCACCGACGACGACCCGGCCGCCCGGCACGAGGAGGTCCATCACCTGGCGCAGCACCTGGTCGAGGTACTCGACGCTCGGGAAGTACTGCACCACCGAGTTGAGCACCACCGTGTCGAACCGGGCACGGGGCAGACCGGAGACGTCGTCGGCCGCCTGGGCGCTCACCCGGACCCGGTCGCCGTGTCCGGCCTGCGCGCTCTGGGCCCGGACGCGGTCCACCACTGTGGCCGAGATGTCGGTGCCCCAGTACTCCTCGACCTCTCCGACGATCTTCGCCAGCAGCAGGCCGGACCCCACACCGATCTCCAGCACCCGCCGCGGCGCGAACTGCAACACCTGCGCGACCGCCGCGTCCTGCCACGCGAGCATCTGCTCGCGTGGGATCGGCTCACCGGTGTAACTGGAGTTCCAGCCCTGGAAGTCCTCGCCCAGCGCCTCGTCGCCGGAACCGGCGTAGCTGTCGTCGTAGAGGTCACGCCACTCGTCCACCTGGGAGTCGGCGTCGGCCACCGCGGCAGCGTACGGCTGGGGCACCACGTACCCCACCAACTGCCGGTCGCCCAGCTGGTTCTCCCGCACCACGACCGCGGCCTGCGACACGCCGGGGTGGCTCGTGAGCGCGTGCTCGATCTCCCCCAGCTCGATGCGGAAGCCGCGGATCTTGACCTGGGAGTCGGTTCTCCCGAGGTATTCGAGCTGGCCGTCCCTGCTCCACCGCACCAGGTCCCGGAGCGGTACATCCGCGTTCCCGGCGTTCCGAAGGGGCAGGCCACGAACCGGCTCGCGGTCAGGCCCGGCCGCCCCAGGTAACCCCGGGCGAGCCCGGGGCCGGCGATGTAGAGCTCGCCGGCGACTCCGGGCGCGACCGGGCGCAGGGCGGTGTCCAGCACGTACGCCTGAGTGTTGGCGATCGGCCGTCCGATGGGCGGGACACGGCCGTCACCCACCATCGGCGCGCTCATCGCGGCGCACACGGTGATCTCGGTCGGCCCGTAGCCGTTGATCATCCGTCGTCCGGGCGACCACTGCGCCACCAGTTCCGGTGTGGAGGCCGAGCCGCCGACCACCAGGGTCTCCACCGTCGGCAGCGACCCCGTGGGCAGGGCCGCCAGCACCGCCGGCGGCAAGGTCGCGTGGGTCACCCGGTGGGCGGCGATCGTCTCGATCAACGGTTCGCCCGCGGCCAGTTCGTCCGGGCCGGCCAGCACCAGCGTCGCTCCGGCCAGCAGGGACATGCCCCACTCCCACAGCGAGGCGTCGAAGCTCGGCGAGGCGAACTGCAGCACCCGGCTGGCCGGCGTGACCTGGAGCCGCTCGGCCTCGGTGGCGACCAGGCCGGCCAGTCCCGAGTGAGTGACCGCCACTCCCTTCGGGGTCCCGGTCGAACCCGACGTGTAGATCACGTACGCCGTGCTGGCCAGGGCGCCCGGGGCGCGGCGGTCCGTGTCGGTCACCGGTCCCGCGTCGGCGGCGGCCAGTGCCGCGGCGACGCCCGGGTCGTCCAGCCGGAGCACGGGGACGGACAGCCGCGGCATCTGCTCCCCCGACGCGGCGTCCTCGATCACCAGGACGGCCCCGGAGTCGGCCACCATGAACGCCACACGCTCCGCCGGGTAGGCCGGGTCCACCGGCAGGTACGCCCCGCCTGCCTTCAGCACTCCCAGGATCGCCACGGTCCACTCGACCGAGCGGGACAGCGCCACCGCCACCACCGACTCGGGGCCCACACCGCGCTCGGCCAGTACCCGTGCCAGCCGGTTGGCCCGCTCCTCGATCTCCCGGTAGCTGAGTTCCAGGTCTCCGCGGACCACCGCCACGGCGTCCGGCGTGGCGGCGGCCCGTTCGGTGAAAAGCGCGTCGAAGGTCCGCGCCGGGACGTCCGCCGCCGTGTCGTTGGCCTCGCGCAGCAGCCAGTGGCGTTCCTCCTGCGAGAGCACGTCGATGCTGCCGATCGGCACGGCCGGGTTGCCCAGCACCTGCTCCAGCACGCGTACGAATCTGTCGACGACGCCCTCGGCCGTGGTGTGGTCGAAGAGGTCGGTCGCGTACTCCAGCAGCCCGTGCGTGCCGCCGGACGCGTTCGGGACGATGTTGAAGAGCAGGTCGAACTTGGCCGTGCCGGTGCCCACGGGCAGGGGGGTGACCCGGAGCCCCGGGATCTCGATCTCGCCCCACACGAACTGCCAGCCCAGCGCCGTCTGGAACAGGGGCATGTACGCGGTGGTGCGGTCCGGGTTGAGCAGCTCGACCAGCCGCTCGAACGGCACGTCCTGGTTGTCGTACGCGGCGAGGGCCTTGTCCCGCACCTGCTCCAGGACGTCGGTGAACGACGGGTTCCCCGACAGGTCCGCGCGCAGTACCCAGGTGTTGACGAAGAAGCCGATCAGGTCGTCGAGTTGCTCGTCGCCTCGCCCCTCGATCGGGCTGCCGATCGGCACGTCCTCGCCCGCGCCCAGCTTGTTCAGCAGCACCACCAGCACGGCCTGGGCCACCATCGGTGGCGTGGCGCCGTGGTCGGCCGCCAGCTTCTGCACGCCCGACAGCAGTTCGGGTGCCAGTACGAAGGGGACCTCGCCGCCGCGGTGGCTGGCCGTCGTCGGCCTCGGCCGGTCCAGCGGCAGTTGCAACGGTTGCGGAATCTCGGCCAACTCCTTTTTCCAGTAGGCCAATTGCTCCGCGATGGTGCTCTTTGGGTCGGCTTCGTCACCCAGCAGCTGCCGCTGCCACAGCGTGTAGTCCTTGTACTGCACGGACAGCGGCGTCCACTGCGGCGCACTCCCCCCGTGGCGGGCCGTGTACGCCGACACCAGGTCCCTGACGAACGGCGCTATCGACGCCCCGTCCGCGGCGATGTGGTGGAAGACGAACACCAGGACGTGCTCCTGCGGAGCGAGCCGCAGCACGGTCGTGCGCAGCGGAAGCTCCGTGTCCAGGTCGAACGGCTCGCAGGTGACCTCGTGCAGGGCGGTGTCCACGGCGTCCGCGGCCACGTCGACCACGTGGAAGGGGTGCACCGCCTCCTCGGGAGGCAGGATCCGCTGCTCCGGTGTGCCGTCCGTGTTCTCGACGATCAGGGTGCGCAGACTCTCGTGCCGGTTCGTGACGTCCGTCACCGCGGCGGCCAGGGCCGTCGTGTCCAGCGTCCCCTCCAGGCGCAGCACGAACGGGACGTTGTAGGTCGCGGACGGGCCTTCCAGCTTGTGCAGGATCCACATCCGGCTCTGGGCGAAGGACAACGGGATCATCGACGGTTCTCCTGTACGTTCATCGGACGCAGCTGGGGACGTTTCGACGTGGCGAGCTTCTCGATCTGCTCGGCCAGCTGGGCGACGGTCGGGTTGCGGAACACCGTTGTGACCTTCACGTCGGTGCCGAGTTCGCTGCGGATGCGGCCGATCAGCCGGGTGGCCAGCAGCGAATGTCCTCCGTGGTCGAAGAAGTCGATGTCGATGCCGACCTCCTCCACGCCGAGCAGCTCGGCGAACAGCCGGCAGAGGACTTCCTCTCGGTGGTTGCGCGGCCCTCGTCCGGACACCGCTTCCGCGTGGTCGGGGGCGGGGAGCGCGTTGCGGTCGAGCTTCCCGCTCGCCGTCGTGGGGAACGCGTCGAGCGACACGATCGCCGAGGGCACCATGTACTCCGGCAGCCGCCCCCGCACCAGCTCCGTCAGGGCGGTCGGATCCAGCTCCGAGGAGTCCGCCGTACGGTCGCCCGGCACCACGTAGGCGACCAGCCGCTGGTCGTCGGCGCGGTCCTCGCGCACCACGACGACGGCGTTGTCGACGTCCGGGTGCGCGGTCAGCGCCGACTCCACCTCGCTCAGCTCGATCCGGAAGCCGCGGACCTTGACCTGGAAGTCGGTACGGCCGAGGTACTCGACCTGGCCGTCCCGGCTCCAGCGCACCAGGTCTCCGGTGCGGTACATCCGCGCGCCGGCGGCACCGAAGGGGCAGGCCACGAAGCGGTGCGCGGTCAGCGCGCTCTGCCCTAGGTAGCCGCGGGCGAGGCCGGCCCCCGCGAGGTAGAGCTCACCGGCCACTCCCGGCGCGACCGGACGCAGCGCCGCGTCCAGCACGTACACCTGGGTGTTCCACACCGGGGTGCCGATCGGCACCCGGTCCGCCCCTGGCACGTGCTGCCACGCCGTGACCTCGACGGCCGCCTCGGTGGGCCCGTAGAGGTTGTGCACACCGCAGTCGGGCAGCAGGCCGACCACCTTGTTCGCCAGGGTCGCCGGGAACGCCTCACCCGCGACCTCCATCCAGCGCAGGCTGTCGCACTGCTTCGCCGCGGGCTCGGCGACGAACGCCTCCAGCAGGGAGGGCACGAAGTCCGCCCCCGTCACCCGCTCCCGCTGGATCAGCTCGGCCAGGTAGGCCGGGTCCCGCCGCCCGGCCGGGCGGGCGATCACCACGGCCGCGCCCACCTGCAACGGCGCGAACAGCTCCGGCACCGACACGTCGAAGCTCGTCGACGTGCTCAGCAGCACCCGGTCCTGGTGGTTGACGTCGAAGTGCGCCAGGCCCCACGCCAGCCGGTTCATGATCGACCGGTGTGACACCTGCACGCCCTTGGGGCCGCCGGTGGAACCGGAGGTGAAGATGACGTACGCGGCGTTGTCCGGTGACAGTCGCCGCTCGGGCGTCGTGGCCGGGTACGCGGACACGTCCGGCAGCGCCGCGTCGAGCACCAGCAGCGGCCTGGCGCCGTCCAGCACGTGCCGCACCCGGTCCTCGGGCAACTCGGTGTCGATGGGCACGTAGGCCGCGCCCGCCTTGACCACCGCGTAGATCGCGACCATCAGATCCACCGAGCGGGGCAGGCGCACGGCGACCAGCCGCTCGGGTCCCGCGCCCTGCTCGACCAGCCAGTGCGCCAGCCGGTTCGCGCGCCGGTCGAACTCCCGGTAGGTCAGCCTTTCCCGCTCTCCGATCAGCGCGACGAGGTCCGGCGTGCGCTCCACCTGGGCCTCGAACGCGCCCGGCAGGGTGTCCGGTGGCACCGGGTGGGCGGTGTCGTTGATCCGCCGCACCAGCCGGTCGCGCTCCTCCTCGGCCAGTACCTCGACCGAGCCGACCGGCACCGTCGGGTCGTCGAGTATGTGGTCCAGGACCCGGACGAGCCGGGCGGCGATCACCTCGGCCGCCTGCCGGTCGTACAGGTTGTTCTGGTAGTCCAGCGAGGTCCGCAGGTAGGGGTCGGAGGCGTTGAGCGTGAGCGGGTAGTGCGAGCCCGCGTAGGGCCGGATGCCGTCGATCGTGAATCCCGCGGCGGCGTTGGCGTCGACGATGCCGGCCCGGTCGATCGGGTAGTTCTCGAACACGACGATGGTGTCGAAGAGGGCGGGCAGGCCGACGTCGCGCTGGATGTCGGCGAGCCCGTAGTGGTGGTGGTCGAGCAGCGCGGTCTGCCGGTTCTGCAGGTCGGTGACGACCTGCGCGACGCTGTGGTCGGGACGGCAGTACGCCCTGGTGGGGAGCGTGTTGATGAACAGGCCGACCATCTCGTCGGAACCGGCCAGTTCGGCCGGACGGCCGTTGACTGCGGCTCCGAACACCACGTCCTGCTGCCCGGTCAGCTTCGACAGCAGGATGCCCCACGCGCCCTGGAGGAGGGTGTTCAGCGTGACACCGAGTTCCGCGGCCCGCCGGGCCAGGGCACGGCCCTTGTCGATCGACAGCGGTACCTCGACCCGTCCGAGGGCGGACGCCGTCTCCTGGACGGGGGCGTTGGGGGCCACCAGCGTGGGCCGGTCGAACCCGCTGAGCTCGTCGGCCCAGCGGGCGGCCGACGCCTGCCGGTCCCGGGTGGACAGCCAGGTCAGGTAGTCGCCGTAGCCGCGGACCGGGCCGAGCCCGTCGGTCCTGGAGTACAGCCGGATCAGATCCTTGATCACCACCGGTGACGACCAGCCGTCGAACAGGGTGTGGTGCGCCGTGATGACGAGCTTCGCCTGCCGCGGCCCGCAGGTGAGCAGGGCCAGGCGCAGCAGCGGCGGCCTGGTGGGATCGAGCCGGTCGGCCCGGTCGTCGGCGAGGGCCCGGTCCAGCGCCGCCTCCTGCTCGGCCGTCGTGCGACCGGTCAGGTCCAGGTGGAGCCAGGGCAGTACGACGTGGTCGGCCACGACCTGCACCGGATCTCCGTCGGCCGCGGTGAGGAACGCCGAGCGCAGGTTGGGGTACCGGTCCACGAGCGCCTGTCCGGCGGCCCGCATGCGGGCCGGGTCCACGTGCCCGGACAGGTGCAGCACGAACTGCATGTGGTAGACGTCGAAGGAGCCGTCGGCGAGGGCGGCCTCGAACTGGATCCCGGACTGGCCCGGCGCCTGCGGCCACACCTCGGTCAGCGGGCCGTAACGCCGCTCCCAGGCCTCGATCTCGTCCTGCCGCACCGAGACCAGCGAGGCGTCCGAGGGCGTGAGCCCGCCGGTCCCGGGCTGTGCGGCGTGCGCGGCCATGCCGTGCAGCACCTCCAGCCACAGCTCGGCCAGTTCACCGGTCCGCTCGCGGGACAGCAGGCCGGTGGGAAACATGAAGGCCGTCTGCAACCGGGTGCCGTCGGAGGTGTCCACGGCGACGGAGTTGACTTCGAGCGCGGACAGCGCGGGCAGATCCGGATCGGGCATCGCGAGCAGCTCGGCGGACCAGGACGCCGGTCCCCACCCGTCGGCGCGCAGGTGCTCGGGCACATCGGCGGCCGAGATCCGGCCGAGGTAGTTGAATCCGATCTGGGGATCCGGGTACTGGGCGAGCTGTGCGGCGGTCTCCGGATTGAGGTGGCGCAGCAGGCCGTACCCGACGCCCTTGTCCGGGACCTGGCGCAACTGCTCCTTGACCAGCTTGATCGCCCTGCCGGCCGCGGGACCGCCCGCCAGAACGTCGGCCGGCTCGACCTCTCGGACGTCGATCCGCACCGGGTACATGCTCGTGAACCACCCGACGGTGCGGGTGAGGTCGGCCCCGGGGACGATGTCCTCCTCGCGCCCGTGTCCCTCCAGGCGGACCAGGGTCGAGCGGTCCGCACCGCGCCACCGGTCGACCGCCAGGACGAGCGCGGCGAGCAGCACATCGGTCGCGGTCGCCCGGAACACTGCGGGGAGCCTGCCCAGGACGGCCTCGGTGACATCGGCGGGGACCTGTACCCGCACGGTGTCGACCGTGGACATCACGTCCACCGCCGGGTCGAACGGCCGGGTGCCGAGCGGGGGTTCGGGCGTCTCCAGCAGGTCGCGCCAGTACGGCAGTTCCGCTTCCCGCTCCGCGGAGAACGCCTCGTCCTCCAGAGCGGACGCCCAGCGGCGGGCCGAGGTGCCGACCTCGGGCAGCTCGGGCGTGCGGCCGGCCCGGACCTGCTGCCAGGCCTCGGCGAAGTCCGACATGAGGATGCGCCAGGAGACCCCGTCCACCACCAGGTGGTGCAGGACCACGAGCAGCCGGCCCGCACCCGTCCCGGGGGCGAACCAGACGAAGTCCGCCATGGTCCCGGCCTCCGGATCGAGCCGCCCGACCGCGTCGTCCAGCTCCGCCTTCGCCGCGTCGAGGGAGGAGGGCTCGTCCCACCGGCCGTCGCAGGCGACCCGGCGGATCAGGTCGGCCGCCCGCACGGATCCCGCGGGCCGAACGACGAGCAGGGGCTCGTCGCCGCGCACCAGCCGTGCCCGCAACAGGTCGTGCCGGTCCAGGACGGCGTCCAGTGTCGCGGTGAGACCGCCGCCGTCGATGCCGACGGGCAGCTCCAGCACCATCGACATGGCGAAGCGGTCGATGCCGCCGCCCTGTGCGAACACCTGCCGTGCCACCGGCTGCAACGGCATCGGGCCGACCCCGCCGCCGTCCAGCTCCGCGAGCGCGGGGCCCCGATCCTGTCGGGCGGACGCCACCTCGGCGAGGCCCGCCACCGTGCGGTACTCGAAGATCTCCCGTGTGGTGAGGTCCAGGCCCCGCGCCCGCGCCCGCGCCACCACCTGGATCGACCGCAGGCTGTCCCCGCCGACGGCGAAGAAGTCGTCGTCGACACCGACGCGTTCCACACCGAGCACATCGGCGTAGGCCGCGGCGACGATCGCCTCGGCCTCGGTGCGCGGTTCCCGGTAGGTCTCGCCCACGAACTCCGGTTCGGGCAGCGCCGAGCGGTCCAGCTTGCCGGTCGGCCCGAGCGGCATCCGGTCGAGGGCCACGAAGGCCGAGGGAACCATGTAGTCGGGCAGCCGGGCCGCGACGAACGTGCGCAGCTCGGCGGCCGAGGCACCCGCCAGCACGTCCACGTCGCCGATCCCGCCGGCGCCATCGTCACCCACGGCTCCCTCGCCGGCGTGCACCACGTACGCGACCAGCCGCCGCCCGCCCGAGGGCAGCTCGCGGCTGATCACGACCGCCTCGCTGATCCCGGGGTACGCGGTGACCGCGGCCTCCACCTCGGCTGTCTCGATGCGGAAGCCCCGCACCTTCACCTGGCCGTCGCCCCGGCCCAGGCACTCCAGCTGACCGTGCGCGTTCCAGCGGGCCAGGTCGCCCGTGCGGTACATCCGCTCGCCCGCCGGGCCGAAGGGGTTGGCCACGTAGCGCTCGGCGGTCAGGCCCGGGCGGCCGTGGTAGCCACGGCCGAGGCAGGTGCCGACCACGTACAGCTCACCGACCGCGCCCTGCGGTACGGGGGCGAGTCCCGGGCCGAGCACGTAGGCACGCATGTTGCCCAGCGGGGTGCCGATCGGCGCGACCTCGCCCTGCGACCACTCCTCGGACGCCGGGAGAGAGAAGGTGGTGGCGTAGAAACTCTCGCTCTGCCCGTAGGAGTTCACGACCTGCACGCCGGGCAGGGCCTCGCGCACCTGTCTCACCAGCCGGGCCGGGAGCACGTCGCCCGCGAACACGACCGTGCGCACGTCCGTGGTCCTGCGCAGGTGGCCCACCAGTTCCCCGAGCACCGAGGGGACCGCGCTGATCACGTGGCCGTTCCAGCCGTCCCGTTCGCCCAGCGCCAGCGCGCTGGAGACGACCTCGGCGCTGCCGCCGGTGGACAGGGTGGTCAGCAACTCGAAGACCGAGACGTCGAAGTTGACCGACGTGCCGGCCAGCATGCGCCATCCGGGCGGTGCGTCCAGCACGCGCGTCAGTTCGCGTACTCCGTTGACGAGGCTGCGGTGGGTGATCGCAGCGCCCTTCGGCGTGCCCGTGGAGCCGGAGGTGTACATGACGTACGCCAGGTTGTCCGGGCTCAGCCGCGCGACGCGGTCCGCGTCGCGCAGCGGCCTGCCGGGCGTGTCCCAGCGCGCGCGCTCGTCGAGGTCCACGGTCGTCATGTCGTTCGCCGGCAGGGCCCGTGACGTCGTGGTGTCGGTGACCACGAAGCGCGGACGGGCTTCGGACAGCACGCTCTCGGCGCGGCCGGCGAGGTACTGCGGATCCATGGGCAGATAGCCCGCACCGGACTTGAGGATGCCGAGCAGCCCGGCCACCAGGTCCTCCGCCCGCGGCAGCGCGAGGACCACCAGGTCCTCGGGGCCGGCCCCGAGGCGCACCAGCTCCCAGGCGACGGCGTCGGCCCGGGCGTCGAGCTCCCGGTAGGTCAGTGTCCGGTCGTCGTGCACGATCGCGGGAGCGTCGGGCGTCCTGGCGACCTGGAGTTCGAACAGCTCCGGCACGGTCAGCTCGTCCACCGGTGCGGCGGTGTCGTTGAACGCCACGAGCAGCCGGTCGCGTTCGGCGGCGTCGAGTACGTCGATGCCGCCGATCCGGCGTTCCGGGTCGGCCACGAGTCGGCTCAGCACACGCACGAAGCGGTGCGCGATGCCTGCGGCGGTGTCCTGGTCGAAGAGGTCGGTGCGGTACTCCAGGCGGCATCGCGCCCCGCCGGAGGCGTCCGGGACCAGGTCGAAGAACAGGTCGAACTTGGCGGTGGCGGTCTCCAGCCGCTCGGAGCGGGAGACCAGTCCGGGGAAGTCCAGTTCCGGAATCGACGGCTGCCACGCGAGCATCACCTGGAAGAGCGGGTTGTACGCGGTGGACCGGTCGGGGTTCAGCAGCTCCACCAGCCGCTCGAACGGCAGGTCCTGGTGGTCGTACGCCGACAGGGCCCGCTCCCGTACCCGCTGCAGCAGCTCGCCGAAGGTCGGGTTGCCGAAGAGTTCGACGCGCAGCACCCAGGTGTTGACGAAGAACCCCACGAGTTCACGCAGTTCCTCGTCGGTGCGGCCGGCGATCGGCGCGCCGACGGGTACGTCGTCCCCGCAGCCGAGGTGGTGCAGGAGGACCGCCAGAGCGGAGTGCATGACCATCGAGACCGTGGTGTCGGCCTGCGCGGCGAGCTTCTCCACCGACCGCAGCAGCTCGAGGTCGAGCGAGAACGGAATCATGTCGCCGCGGTGGCTCATCGACTTGGGGCGCGGGCGGTCCGTGGGCAGGGCCAGCGGCTGCGCCAGGTCGGCCAGGGTCCGCCGCCAGAAGTCCAGTTGCCGGGCCGCCAGGCTGTCCGGGTCGGACTCGTCGCCGAGCATGTCCCGCTGCCAGAGCGTGTAGTCCGCGTACTGCACCGGCAGCGGCTCCCACGCCGGGGCCCTGCCGTCGCGGCGGGCCGCGTAGGCGGTGGTCAGATCACGGCACAGCGGCCCGAACGACTCGCCGTCCACGGCGATGTGATGCATCACCAGCACCAGGGTGTGCTCACGCGGACCACATCGCACCAGCCGGGCCCTGATCGGGACGTCGGCGGCCAGGTCGAAGGTGGCGGTGGCCGCCTCGTCGACCGCCCTCGCCCGCTCCTGCTCCGTCGCGGCCTCGACGACGTCCAGACCGAACGACTCCGCGCCGGAAGGCAGCACGCGCTGGTGCGGAACACCGTCGTCGTCCTCGACGACGACCGTGCGCAGGGCCTCGTGCCGGCCGACGACGTCGTGGAGCGCCGCCTCCAGCGCGCCCGCGTCCAGCTCGCCGGTCAGACGCAGGGCGAGAGCGCCGTTGTAGGTCGGCGACGGGCCTTCGAACCGGTCCACGAACCACAGCCGACGCTGCGCGAACGACAACGGGATCATTCTGTCTCCAAATCGGCGGAACCTCGCGGGAGCAGGCCGCTACTCAGCTCTGGTCGAGCACGGTCAACAGTTCGGTGTTGTAGAAGTCGTCCAAGGAACACGCACCCGACAGCGTGGAGAAGTACCGGTCGATCAGCTCCTGGTGGCCGACCAGTTTCCGCAGCAGTTCGGCCCGCCCCTCGGGCTTGAGCTCGGCCACGTTGAGCGCCCCCTGGTAGTGGCTCAGGGCGTTGCCGTCGAGGTCGTCCTCGTACCGGCGCAGCGCGTCCTGGAGGGCGGCGTCGTCGTGCAGGCCCTCCCCGATGTGGCCGGTGAGCGACTGGGCCTGGACGAAGGCTTCGGTGATGCCGCGGGCGGTGATGGAGTCCTTGTGGTTCACCGCGTCCCCCACCAGCGCCCACCCGGGCCCGAAAGCCTTGCGGAAGTAGTTCTCCTGGTGCCCGGTGCCGTACAGCTGCTCCACCCGCTCGCCCGCCGTCATCCGTTCGTACAGCTCCGGTGCCGTCGTGCGGAAGGCGTCGAGGTAGGCGGGTTCCACCGCCTTGCGGACGGCGGAGAACTCCTCCTGCGGGAAGTAGGCCATGAGCAGCGTGAGGTCGTCGTTGGTGGGGATGACGCCGATCCAGCGCCCCTGCCGCTCGTACAGCTCGAAGTGCGCGGGCACCCCGGCCCAGTAGCTGTAGTAGGTGCAGGTCATCCGCGGGTGCTCGATGACGTGGGGTGCGCCGGCCTTGCGGGCGACCAGCGAGCGCATCCCGTCCGCGCCGACGACGAGTCGTGCCCGGTCCGTCGCCAGGGTGCCGCTCGCCGTGGTGTACCGCACACCGACGACCCGGTCACCCTCGAAGACCAGGTCGTTGACCGCGCAGGAGTCCCGGAACTCCACACCGGCCGCCACGGCAGCGTCGGCGAGGATCGGGTCGAGCACGTACCGCCTCGGCGCGTACGTGGTGCGCTGACCGTCGATCGGCAGGGAGAAGCCGTCGATGCGGACGCCCGGCGCCTCGTAGCTCTGGTGGCTGATCGGCCGGCAGCCCGCCTCGCGGAGCCGGTCGAGCAGCCCCCACCGCTGCAGAACCGCCACGCCCTCCAGGTGGATGTAGTGCGAGGACAAGGTGTCCTGCGGGAAACCTGCTTTCTCCAGGAGCAGCACACGATAACCCTGCCGTGCGAAAAGCATGGCCGTCGGTGAACCCGCGCAACGGGCACCTACGACAATGACGTCATACATGGCGTCTCTCTAACCAGGTGGTTTTCGGATTCCAACGCGGCCGGAGCCGGAAATGCCCAGGTGATGAATGATGAAGCGCACGAGCAGCACATCACTACGGAGTCGCGGCGTTCAGGGATTCGATGTACGCGGAGATCGACGCCACGGTTGGGTTGAGGAACATCTGGTCCACGGGAACCTCCAAGCCCAGTTCGTCGATGAACGCCGCCTGGATTCTGGCCATGATGACGGACTGGCCGCCCAGGGTGAAGAAATTGTCGTCGACCGCTATGTCGTCGTTTCGCAGTTCCCGGCACCAGATGGTGCGCACCCGGTCGACAATCATCGTATTCCTCTCGGTTGTCAGCGGGATTCGTCGACTACGCCGTCGCACCACTGGCCAGGAATTTCTGGTGGAATTGCTGGAGCAATGCCGCACGGTCCACTTTTCCGTGCGGACTCAGCGGAAGGGACGCGATGGTGAGGAACCTGGCCGGGACCATGGTGCGCGGCAAGGTCCGCAGCAGCCGGTCCCGCACCTCGTCCTCGGCGGGTTCGGCCGCTCCCGGTACCAGGAACGCGATCAGCTCGGCGTCGCCGGAGTCGGTGTGGTGGACGACCACGGCGGCCTCACGGACGTCGGCCAGCCTGCCCAGCGCGCGTTCGACGTCGGTGGGATCGATGCGCATGCCCCGCACCTTCACCTGGGCGTCCATCCGGCCGGCGACGACGAGTTCCCCGGCCTCGTTCACGCATCCGCGGTCACCCGTGCGGTACATCCTGCGCGGCGCGCCGTCGACCAGAACGGTCGTGAACCGCTCGGACTCGGGACCCGTGCCGTTGAGATAGCCCGCGCCGACGCCGGCACCGGAGATGTATATCTCGCCGTACTCCCCCGCCGCGACGCCGCGCGTCCGCTCGTCGAGAAGGTGGATGTCGGTGTTGTGGGCCGGCCTGCCCACGGGCGCGATGTCGTGCTCGCCGGGGCGGTAGCCGACGAGGTCGTAGGACGACGCGACGTCGGTGCACTCGGCGACACCGTACTGGTGCAGGAGCGTGCAGGTGTTTCCCTCACGCCGGGCCCAGTCCAGGATCCGTTCGACGCGCAGCGGCTCCCCGCCGAACAGGATGTGGTCCAGCCCGGCGAGCGCCTGGCCTCCCCGTGCGGTCTCCCAGTCCACCATCAGGTACAGCGTGCTGGAGGCGCAGTGCAGGATGCGTATCCCGTGCTGGGTCAGCATGCGGTAGGCCATCGCGGCGTCAAAGTTCCGGCTGGCCATGAGGTGTTGGGTGGCGCCGCAGAACAGCGGGGTCATCAGGCTGCGCTGGGACAGGTCGAAACCGAACGCGCTGACGACCAGGTTGTGCGACGCGCTGTGCAGTCCGTACTCGAGCGTCAGCCAGTTCATCAGGTTGAACCAGCCCTCGTGCCGTACCGCGGTCAGCTTGGGTGTCCCGGTCGACCCGGACGTGAAGACCGCGTAGCACACGTCGTCCCCGGCGACCGGGACGTCGGGGTCGGTCGTCGGGAGGCCGGCCAGGGCCTCGGAGAGCTGCTCCGTCCCGACGATCTCGGCGGTCGTCGACGCAACCAGCGGGGCGGTCGCCGGGGAGGCCACGATCAGCGCGAGGTCGGGTATCTGGCCCAGTAGCAACTGGAGCCTGGCCGCCGGATAGGCGGGGTCGAGAGGGACGTAGGCCGCGCCCGCCTTCAGTGTGCCGAGGATGGTGACGAGGATGTCGACGGAGTAGTCGAGGCAGACACCGACCTTCGTGCCACGGCCGTGTCCACGTGCGATGAGGAAGCGAGCGAAGCGGTTCGCCTCGGCGTTCAGTTCCGCGTAGGTCACCCGCCGCCCGCCGTGGAAGACGGCGACGGCGTCGGGAGTGGCCCGCGCGTGCTCCTCGAACCGCCGGTGGACGACGGGCGCCGCAGGCAGGGCCACCCGCTTTCCCTGAAGGATCATCAACTGTCTCCGATCTGAGAGGTGCCCGGCCTGGCGAGCCGCTGGCTCTGCTCGACCGGGCAGGCGCGGCCGAGCCGGGGCGGTGCTCGCGCGACCACCCCGGCTACGCGGCTGCGCGCACTCTTCGCGGACTTTTGGCGCGCTTTTCCCAGGGAGACGAGCGAGGGCGCAGAAGAGCGAAATCATTCACACGTGGCGAAGGAGGCATTCCGCAACGGGCGTTGGACCGTCCCGGCGTTCCGCGGGAGGGGCCGACCGGCTCGGCATGTCCGGTCGTCACCGCCGGTCACCGGCCGCGCCCCTCCGCTTTTCGGAGAACGCCGCCGCCGTTCAGTCCGCCGCCATGGCCTCCTGGAGGCTCCTCGGGCGCAGGTCGGTCCAGTTCTGCTCGACGTAGTCCAGGCACTCGGCCCTGCCGGCCTCGCCGAAGACCACTCGCCAGCCCTCGGGCACCTCGGCGAACACCGGCCACAGGGAGTGCTGCTCCTCGTCGTTGACCACGACGTAGAAGCGGCCGTCCTCGTCGTCGAAGGGGTTCGTGCTCACTGCCACCGTCCTTAACCGTCACGGCGTGACGCGGAGTTGGAAATGCTCGGATTCGAAATCGCCGGAGCGGGCGCGATGCGCTCATCGGTGTCGTCCTGTCGACAGGACACCGGATATCCGCGGTCACCCTGGAAAGCTGACGCCACCGTAGGGACTCGACCGCCGACGCCACAAGGTCGGCAGGATCACCGGCTCCCATTCGCCGGTCAGGGCCTGTGCCGCACCGGATTCCGTGCCACCATGACCGAACGGCGTACCAGTGGATTCACCCACTCGAATTCCGCTCCGGCGGCAGATCGTTCACATCTCGCGGATCCGCCGAATTCGAAGACGGTGACGCTGTCGCCCTGCGGGATCTGGGCTTGGCGAAGCAGTGCGGCGGTCTGTTCGGCCGGGGTCGGCAAGGTTTGGCGCGCCGGAGTGCGAGCTGATGGCATGACGGTCAGTCCGCAGCGGCTATCGGCAGTTCGTCAAATGCGGCAGTAGAGATCAAGACCGTGTCGATCAGTGCCTGGAGCCAGGAGGGCGGGTCCTTTCCGTCCGGGCTTGCCACCGGCGGCCGGCAGGGCAGTCGAGGCGTGTGAGCCGGGTGGGGTGAACCACTGCTCCCAGCAGGGCCGCAGTCCGCAGAGACGGACGATCTCGGCGAGGTCGGCCGGTGGATGCGGGCTGGTGGCGGCGCAGGCCGCCCGGACCCTTGCTGTCCGCTCGTGGGCGTTGTCCGGTCGGAGAGGTTGCGGCTGACCGGTCCAGCGGTGTGCCGGCACGGTGGTCAGCCGCGGCCTGCCCTGCCCATCGCTGCCCGGCGTGTGTCCGGGGCAGCGGGAGCGACGAACGCTATTTCGACGGCCTCCGGATACGCCCGGGGGCTTCCCGTGGCCGGCCATTGCCCGGTAGATGCCGGACAGGTCGGGGCCCCACCCCTCGCGACGGGCTGATCAGCCCTGCGCCACGTTCGCCGCGGTCACGTTCTCGATCACGCGGCCGGGTTCGGTCCTGGCCCGGGTCAGGTCCTGGACGCGTGCGGCGATGCGGTCGCGCTCGACGACGAGCTGGTCGAGCATGGCGGGGGTCGCGACGCCGGTGCTCACGCACGGCAGGAGTTCGACGACGGTACGGCTGGAGAGGCCGGCCGCGAAGAGATCCTGGATGAGCTGGACCCGCTCCAGGACTTCGCCGGGACAGTCACGCTGCCCACCAGGCGTCCGCGTCGATTCCAGGAGCCGCTGCTCCTCGTAGTGGCGCAGGGCCCGCACGCCGACCCCTGACCGCCTGGCGAGCTGTCCGATGCGCATGACGCAGCAGGTCACTCCCTTCCCGCTCATACCTCACATCGACGTCAGGTTCAGGCTGGCAATACCGGCTCCGGGGGCACTGCCCCCGATTGGTGGCCGTATTGACGCCTCGCACCATGGCAAGGGTGCCGAAGATGTTGTCGTTGATGAACTTGTTGACGCGAGTTTCCCTGGTTACCCAGCCGTAGACCTCGGCGGTCCTGGCCCCGCCGGTACAGAACTCGTCCAACGGCTTTGCGGGTTTACTGAACGGTGAGCGAATGCGGCGACCCTCGGTATTGCCGACCCCGTAGAACATGCCCTCACCGAACTTGGGAATGGTGTCGTCCTCGCCGTCGGGCATCTCCACCAGGGCGAGGTTCGCCGCGGAACTCGTCATCATTGGGAGATGGCACGGTCCCGCGCAGTGAGCCGTTGCCATCCCAGTTCTCTCGCAGTCCCTCGATCACGTAGCCCATGACGTCGTTGCGGGTGGTGACCGAGCCGCCGTTGGGGATGCAGTGCGCGGCGGTCAGCATCGTGGAGCGACGGGCACGCGGAACGCGACTCGAACTTGAGGTATCAGAGCGTCCTGCAGAATGCGTTCAGGGAAGTGTCGTGCTTCCGGACGGAGTAGTACGCGTGTCTGACCATGCGGGGCGACGCGTTGTTCGAGTTGTGCGATGCGCTGTTGCGCACAGACGGGCCGGTGTGGACACGGGTCGACCTGGCACTCGCTCCGGAACACCGCCGCGGGCACGGGTCCCTCTACGCCGGCCTCTGCCAGGGGAGATCGACATCGTCCGGCCGCGTCGGGCTCTGGCCGAGATGCGGTTGCCCCGGACCTCGCCAGGAGGATGTGCACACTGCCCGCGGACCACGGACCACGGCAAGACCTTCTACGCCGCGCCAGGCAGCCAGCTTCCGAAGGTGCTCGCACAGGTGCAGGACGGCTGTGGAAGGTGTGGGCGCGTCGGCCGCTGGCGGTGTTGGTCCAGCCGTTGCGGTGGAGGGTGGCCCGGGCCAGGTCGCGCAGGGCGCTCATGACGGCCGGGGTGTGGTGACGGCGGACCTGACTGGCGTCCTCGGCGAAGGTGACGTCCTTGGTCCAGTGGACGGTGTTCTCGATGATCCAGTGTCCACGGGCCCAGGCCGCGAGTTCGGCGGCGGACGCCTGGTGGGCGGGCAGGTCGGTGACGGCGTGGACCGTCTCGGTGGTCCACTTCTTCGTGCCGATGCGGCGGCGTTCTCGGTGGATGCGCACGACCTGGCGGGCGTGGGGGAAGAGCAGGCCGTCCATGGACGCCACTTTCACCTCCCGGATCTCCTCGCGGCCGTGTCCGCGAGCACGGGAGCGGTCCAGGACCGGTGCCTGCGCCCAGGGAAGCTTCTTCAACTGCCGTGCCAGGGTGGGCTGGTTGTTCTTCACGGACAGCAGGTAGTGCGCTTTCCGGTCCTCGACGAGGTGGCGGGCATGGTCCTTCCGTGCGTGCAGGGCGTCGACCGTGACCACGCCATTGTTCAGGTCCTGGTCGTCGATGGTGTCCAGCAGCGGGGCGAACTCGGGGATCTCGTTCGTTTTCGCGCCGATCTCACGCAGGGCCGCGGTCAGCGCGTCATCGTGACGGACGGCGGTCAGCACGAACACCCGGCTGCCAGCAGTGCGGACGGCTCCGCGCAGGCACTTGCCGTCCACCGCGAACGCCCGCCGACGCCGCCGCTGATCACGCCCGCGTGCGGCGGCCCGGTGGGCACGGCGCTGCTCGCGCTCCGCAATACCGTCCGGGCTCAGCGGCCCCACCATGGCCGGGGTCAGAGCGGTGAGCCGGGCGAATCCGGCCGAGGTGATGGCGCCGGGGCCGACCCGGGCGAAGACGTCCCGCAAGGTCCGCTCTCCCGGCGCCCGGAAGCTGCCGGCGAACGGATCGAAAGGACAGCCCAGCCGGGCCGGTATCGCCTGATCAAAGCGGCGGGCTCACTCGGCTGTCGCGACCGGGAAGTTGTGACCGGCCGCCGTCATCGCGCACACCCCGATCGCCGGCAGCGTGGGCAGTCGGTAGCGCACTCCACGTGGATCCCGGGGATCGGGCACCCTGGCCGGCGCCCGCAGCAGACCGGAAGGAGGCACCTTCCCGGCCGGGACGACGGACGAGGAGGGTGTCGCCCCGATGGACACGGACATGAGAGAGGACGGAGTGACGAGCACGGCAGCCTTGCTGATCTGGGAGCGTAGAGAACTCCATGATCCACAAGAGCCGTGCTCGTCTCACGTCCGGCCACCCGTGACCATCCGACCAAACCGGGATCTACGGAGCTCTCCACGGGCCCCTGGGGCTCGGGCCGGTGCAGTTCTGCAGCTACCGACCCCAATCATCCATGTGATGGTTCGTCGAACCCGTTCCGGGGGAACCGATGTCCGGTCACGCCGCCAGCTTGCGGTTGATGACCTCCATGATCTGGGCCACGGGTTCGGGCATGTGCATTTCGTGATGCACAGCACGCACATCGTGTATCTCAATGGGACCGAGGATGTACGGCCGCCACAGGTGCACGTACTGGTTCTCCTCAAGTGTCGCGTTGAAGAACAGCACATCACCGCGGTATACCGGCGATTCGAATCTCGACATGATGGCCGTGTTGTTGGCCAGGATCTTCGCCAGGGTGTCCACGAGGTGTTGCCGGTTTTCAGTGCCGAAGTATTGGCCGAGGTGATCCTTGATCTCCGTCTGGTAGTCCGAGAACGTCCTCCCGGCATGCATCGCTTTGTAGTACTCTTTGTAGTGACTCCCCGCCGGCTGGGAGTCCAGGATGGCCACGAAAGCGATCTCGCGCCCACGCCGGTCGATCGCCTCCGCGACGGCCTGCACGACTGTGCCGCCGTAGGACCAGCCGATCAGGTGGAAGGGTCCTTCCGGCTGGATCTTCACCATCTCGTCGACGTAATCCTCAACCATCTCCTCCACCGAGCCCGTCAGCTTGTCCACGCCGTTCCAGCCGCGGGACTGCAGGGCGTAGTTGGGCCGGTCCTGCGCGTGCAGCGCGAAGCTGAAGAACGGCCAGCCCAGTCCGCCTCCCCCGTGGAAGTACCACAGCGGGAGCTTGCCGGTACCGGGATCGCTGTTCAACGGCAGCACGACAGCGAACGGGTCGGAGACTTCCCCGGGAGTGCCGACGATCAGCAGTGCGGCCAACTCGCCCACCGTCGGGTACTTGATGATCGTCCTGAGAGGCATGTCGATGTCGAACTCGTCGCGGATGCGGGCGCTGAGCCGGGTGGCCAGCATCGAGTGCCCGCCCAGCTCGAAGAAGTCGTCGTCGATACCCACTCTCTCGAGGCCGAGCAGCTCGCTGAAGAGGGCGCACATCTTCTCTTCGTGGGAGTTGCGCGGCCCTCGGCTGTTCGCGGTGTTCGTGTCCTCGGACGGCAGTGCTCCGTGGTCGAGCCTTCCGTCCGGGGTGAGCGGGATCTCCGGAAGCGGAACCAGCGCGGAAGGCACCAAATGGTCCGCCAGGCGCCCACGCAGGTACTCGGACAGCTCGGCGAGCAGCGTCTGAACACCGGCATCAGCCTCTGCGACATCGGGCTCGGGCACCACATAGGCCACGATGCCTTTGCCGCTGACCTCGTTCTCACGCAGCACAGCCACCGCCTGCGCCACGCCGGGAAGCCCGGTCAGCACATGCTCGATCCCCCCCAGCTCGACCCGGAAGCCCCGGATCTGCACCTGGCGATCGGTTCGCTCAATGTACTCCAGCTGCCCGTTGCTGCCCCACCGCACCAGGTCCCCAGTGCGGTACATCCGCGCGCCGGCGGGGCCGAACGGGCACGCCACGAACCGCGCCGCGGTCAGCTCCGGCCGGCGCCGGTACCCGCGGGCCATCCCGGCACCGGCGAGGTACAGCTCGCCCGGCACCCCGCGGGGAACCGGGCGCAGCCGTGAGTCGAGCACGTACACCTGGGTGTTCCCGACCGGCAACCCGATCGGCACCCCCGCCCCCACCTTCACGCGTGCCGCGGTGCTCCACGCCGTCGTCTCGGTCGGGCCATACATGTGGAACACTTCGGCGGCCTGCTTCGCCAGGATCCTGGCAAGCCGTGCCGGCACCACCTCCCCGCCGACGATGATCCGCAGACCGTTCGCGACGTGCGGTTCGTGCATCAACAGCAGTTGCCAGAAGGCGGGCGTGGCTTGCACCGCGGTGACCCCGTGGCGATGCATCAACTCCGCCACGGTCGGCATGTCGGTGACGGTGTCCTTCCCCGCCACCACCATGGTCGCGCCGGCGATGAGCGGGAGGTACAGCTCGATGTGTGCCATGTCGAGCGCCACGGCTGTGCCGAACAGCATCCGGTCCGCGGACGACAGCGGGAACCGACGCTCCGTCGTGGCCAGGGAATTCGCAACCGCGCCGCGCGGGATCGCCACCCCCTTCGGCTCCCCCGTCGCCCCCGACATGTAGGTCACGTACTGGGTGTTCTCGGGGCGGACGGCCACCTCCGGTGCCGCATCCGGGTACCCCGAACAGTCCGCGCCGGCCAGCGCGTCGGCGTCGAGGACGAGCGTCGGATCCGCATGCTCAAGGATGTCGTCGATCCACGAACGCGGGTCGTCCGGATCGATCGGAACGGAAGCCCCACCGGCCTTCAGCACCGCCAGCAGCGCCACCACCAGATTCACCGTCCGCGGCAGGCACACGGCGACCCGCGACTCCGCCCGCACACCGCGGTCGACCAGCCAGTGCGCCAGCCTGCTCGACCGCGCGTCCAGCTCCCGGTAGGTGAGCGACTCCTCCTCGCCGATGACGGCGCGCGCCTCCGGTGCCGCCTGTACCTGCTTGAGCACCGCCGCGACCAGTCCGTCGTCCAGGGTCGGCTCGGCGGTGTCGTTCAGCTCCACCACCAGCCGCTGCCGCTCCCCCGCGCTCAGCACGTCGACGTCTCCGACGCACACGCCCGGATCGGCGACCACCTGCTCCAGTACACGCACGAACCGGGCGGCGACGGCCTCGACCGTCTCCCGGTCAAACAGGTCGACCGGGTACGAGAGGTCGCCCCGCAGCGCCCCCGAGTCGTCCACGACCAGGTTGAAGAACAGGTCGACCCTGGCGGTCGGCTGGGCGGCCTGCTCGACCTCCAGGGTGAGCCCGGGGAGTTCGAACTGCGGCCTCTCATAGTTCTGCAGGCCGAGCATTACCTGGAACAGCGGCTGGTACGCGGCGGAGCGTTCGGGGTTGATCGCCTCGACCAGCATGTCGAACGGGACGTCCTGGTGCTCGTAGGCCGCCAGCGACTTGTCCCTCACCTGGGCGAGCAGCTCGGTGAACGCCGGGTCGCCGGAGAGGTCCACCCGCAGCACCTGAGTGTTGACGAAGAACCCGACCAGATCCGCCAGCGCCTCGTCGGTCCGCCCGGCGATCGAGCTGCCGATCGTCACGTCCTCACCGCCGCCGATCCTGCACAGCAGCACCGACAGCGCGGCGTGCAGCACCATCGACATGGTCGACCCGCGCTCGTCGGCCAGCTTCTGCAGCCCGGTCCCCACCTCCGGCCCCACCTCAAGGTCGACCACGGCGCCGCACTCACTCGCTTCCGC
Organism: Streptomyces ortus; assembly: GCF_026341275.1. NCBI lineage: Bacteria > Bacillati > Actinomycetota > Actinomycetes > Kitasatosporales > Streptomycetaceae > Streptomyces > Streptomyces ortus. Next base: position 7,123,305 of record NZ_JAIFZO010000002.1, on the reverse strand, counting down.
GGACCGCGGGCGGTCCAGCGGCAGGTTCAGTGGCTGCGGCACCCCGGCCAGCTCCCTGTGCCAGTACTCGATCTGCGTCGCGGCGAGACTGTCCGGGTCCGCGACGTCGCCGAGCATCTCGCGGTGCCACATCGTGTAGTCCTTGTACTGCACCGGAAGCGGCACCCACTGCGGAGCCCCGCCGTCCAGGCGGGCGGTGTACGCCTCGGCCAGGTCCCGTACCAGCGGCGCGAACGAGGAGCCGTCCGAAGCGATGTGGTGCACGAGCAGGACCAGGACGTGTTCCCGGGGTGAGATGCGGAACAGGCGCACCCGCACCGGGATCTCGGCCGCCAGGTCGAAGCGGTACGCCATGGCCTCGTCGACCGCGCCGGACACGTCCTCGGGCGCCAACTCGACCACCGGCATCTCCAGCGACACCTCCGCTGTCGGAAGGATCCGCTGGTGGAGCCCACCGTCGTCGTTCATCACGTAGATGGTGCGCAGGATCTCATGACGGTCGACCACGTCGCGGATCGCCGCGGCGAGGGCGGCCTGGTCCAGGGATCCGGTCAGCCGGAAGGCCGCCGGCATGTTCCAGTTCTCCGACTCGCCGGCCATCCGGTGCAGAACCCACATACGGCGTTGCGCGTAGGACAGGGGAATCATTTCCTCTTAACTCCTCATACGAATCATCTTGCGCAGGCCGGGGGCGACGGGGAGCGGCCGATTCCTCCGTCCACGCGGCGAGCGCGGCCACTGTCGGCAGGTCGAAAAATTTTGCGGATCGGGAATCTCTGTCCCAAGCTCCGCGCAGGCGTGGCTGATCGGCCGGGTGGCGGGCAGGAAATGTCCGCCGAACTCGAAGAAAGGGTCATCCCCGACTTCTGCACCCTTGCTTGTTTTACCCATGAAGGAGAGAACCGCATCGCGCTGCGCGAACTCACCGCTGGTGCCCACCTGCCCCGCCTGGCAACTGCTCGCGGTTCACGCGGGAGGCGCCCCACTACCTTCATCTCCCAAAAAGAGTGTTCGCCTGGCGTAGACCGATGACTCGACTGAGCACTACGGCGGCGATCACTCTCGTTCCGCAGAGCGGACGGTACGGACCTCGTGGTCCATTCCTCTGGGGAATCCGACCGGCCGTTCAGTCCGCCGCCATGGCCTCCCGCAGGCTCCTCGGGCGCAAGTCGGTCCAATTCTGCTCGACGTACTCCAGGCACTCTGCCCTGGCCGCTTCACCGAATACCACCCGCCAGCCTGCGGGCATTTCGGCAAACACCGGCCACAGGGAGTGCTGTTCCTCGTCGTTGACCACGACGTAGAAACGGCCGTCCTCGTCATCAAAAGGGTTCTTGCTCATTGACACCGTCCTTAATCCGTCGCCGAGAAGTAACTCGGTATCGGGAATCGCCAGGGCCGGGCACGGGTTCACGGATCGTCGCTGTCCCGCCGACGGGACAGCCGGCATCCGCAGTCGCCCTGGAATGCTGACCCACCGTAGGACCCGACCACCAGCGCGACAAGGTCGGAAGCGTCGCTGAGCCCTCAGTGGTCGGCCCGGACCTGTGCCCCCACTAACGTTCTGTGCCACCATGGCCGAGCAGTGGCACGTAAATGGGCCTGCTCGAATCCGAGTTCAGTCAATATCTTCCCACCGGCGCGACCACAGAGAGCGCGCAGTGAAATGCAGCTCTACACGGGTGGCCCGCCAAGGCCTGGTCTCCCGAGGAGAGATGCTGGAAGAGTTCCGTCCCCTGCTGAACTCCGTAGCACAGCGGCGACCATTCTTGCGCCGTGCAGGAAAAGAATTAGCTGAAGGACTTTACGCCATCGCAACAGCCAGCATTTCGCACGGCTCGACATTCACCATCCGCCTGTCCCGGACGGCGTCTCCGAGCCGTCCGGGAGTTTCCGCTTGGAGGAAATGCAGTGACCAAGCCGACGACTTCGGAGCACGGCGGGGTGCCGTTGCTGTGCCTTCCGTTCGCCGGGGGCGGAGCAAATTTCTTCCGCCCATGGAACGGGATGGGTCTGAGCGGAGCGGTGGCCACGCCGCTCCAACTGCCCGGCCGCGAGCGCCAGCTGGACGAGAAGCCGTACCGGAACTTGCACGCCGCGGCGGACGGATTGCTCCCCGCCGCGCTGGAGGCGGCGGGCACGGGCCCCGTCGCGCTGTTCGGGCACTGCTTCCTCGGCGCGGCGCTCGCCTACGAACTCACCCGGCGCATCACCGAGTCGGGCAACGAGGTGGTGCACCTCTTCGTCAGCGCGGCGCGCGCGCCGTCCGCCGGCCCGGTCAGCGACGTGTCCGGGATGACCGACGACGAATTCCTCAAACACGTGGAGAAGACCACCGGGCGCCGGTACGCCGCCTTCGACGTACCGGAGATACGTGAGCTGCTGATACCGACACTGCGTTCGGATTTCGCGATGGACGAGGGCTACCGGCCGCGCGGCGGAGCCCCGCTCGACGTCCCCATGACCGCGGTATACGCCGCGGACGACTCGTTCGTCACCCGTGACGAAGTGACCAAGTGGCAGGACACGACCGCCGCGCACTTCTCCCTGGCCGACTTGCCCGGAGGGCACATGTATCTGGCTGATGACCCCGTGCCGTTGCTCGAACTGATCTCGAAGACCCTCGCTGCCGGCCGCGTCGAGTCCGGAGGGCTCCCCCATGAGACTGCATGACAAGACGGTCGTGATCACGGGCGCGGCCAGGGGAATCGGCCGGGCATGCGCGATGCGGGCTGCCGAGGAGGGCGCGGACGTCGTTCTCATGGACATCGCCGGTGACCTTCCGGAGATCCCCTACGCCCTGGGTTCCGCGGACCAGTTGGAGCAGACCGCACGGCTGTGCCGCAAGAACGGCGCGTCCGTGCTCGTCGCCACGGCGGACGTGCGCTCGCGGTCCGCCGTGACATCGGCCGTCACGGCCGCGGTGGACCGGTTCGGGCGGATCGACGCCCTGATCAACAACGCGGGGGTGGGGGCACCGTCGGGGAAAGCCGCGCACGACTTCACCGAGGAGGAGTGGCGGGTCGTGCTGGATGTGAACCTCTCGGGGCCATGGCACCTGATCACGGCTGTCGCGCCGGTCATGATCGCCCAGAGGTCGGGCAGCATCGTCAACGTCGCGTCGACGGCCGGCCTCGTCGGCTACCGCCACTTCGCCGGATACGTCGCCTCCAAGCACGGGTTGGTCGGCCTGACCAAGGCAGCCGCGCTGGACTACGCGCCGCTCAACATCCGGGTCAACGCGCTGTGCCCGGGTCCGGTGCGGGACGACCCGGCCGTGGACGGCCAGATGACCGCGGTCGTCGCCGACGCGCTCGGCATCAGCTACGAGGAGCAGGAAGCCGTCTATTTGGAGTCGGTGGCGACCGATTCGCTGGTCGACCCGGCCGACGTCGCCGGTGCCGCGATCTGGCTCGCCGGCGACGACTCCCTCAAGGTCACCGGAACGGTGATCCCCGTGGATGCCGGCTTCTCCGCCCGCTGACCCTTTTCCCGGCCTCACCAAAGGAGTGCGTGTGTCCGTCCCCAGCGAAGCGGCCTCGGAGGTCCCTGCGGCCGATCACCCGAGCGGTCGGCTCTTCGCCCGTGCCGAGTTCGGCGCCGACCCGGCCCGTGCCTGCCACAGCCTCATCAGACGACTGCCCGCCGGGACCGACGCGGTGGCGGTGCGCGCGAACCTGACCGCGCTGACGGAGCGTCACCCGGTCCTCCGCGGTATGCAGCTGTTCGACGAGGCGCTGGACATCGACGCGGGTGACAGGGTCGCGCACAGGCGCCGCACCCGGGAGGCCGGCCGCGCGGTCAACGGCGCCCCGGTCATCGCGCGGGCCGTCGTGCTCGGCTACGCCGACGGCGCGGCCGACCTGGTGCTGGTGGCACACCGCCGGGCCGTGGACCGACGTGCCCTGGACCAGCTGGCCACGGCGTTGGCCGACCCGGCACATCCCGTGACACTGCCCGAACCGGCGGCTGACGCAAGCCCTCAGCACGACGGCCCGCCCCATCTGCCGTGGGGCCTCGGCGACCCGACCGGGGCGGGCCGGACCGGCACCGTCGTACTGACCGCCACGGCGGTCGCGGGCGACGCGCCGGCGGCGGTGCCCGTGGCGGCCACCGCGGTCGCGCTGGCCCGTTACGGCGGGACGGAGCGCGCCGAGTTCGCGCTGATCACCGGGGGTCCGGCGGCCGGGGACGCACAGCGGTCGGTCGCGCTCCCGGTCGGGGACGCGACACGCGTCACCGACCTGCTCGACGCCGCGGCACACGCCGGCGCCACGGGCTGCGAACCGCCGTCCGGTATGCCGGCGGTCGGGGTCCTGCTGCCCGAGGGCCGCGCCGGTGACGTCTACCGACCCGCCCTCGCGCCGGTCTTTCCAGTAACACTGGCGTGGCAGTACGACGCGGACGGCACCCTGAGCGGTGTCCTGCACTACGCCGAGGATGTGCTGGACCCGGTGATCGCCGGGCAGTTCGCCGGACACATCGACCGACTCGTGGAGGCGCTGGCACATGCTCCGGCCGGGGCCCGGGTCGGTGACATCGAGCTGGTGGCCACCGGGGAGGCCGCCGCCATCGTCGCCGCCGGGCGCACCCCGGCCGGGGGCGACGCGATGGTCGCGCCCGTCCACGAGCTGTTCCGCAAGGTGGCTGCCGGCCGACCGGACGCCCCCGCGCTGTCCGATCCGGACCGTACGTTGAGCTATGCCGAGTTGGACGCCCGGTCCGACGCGGTGGCCGGTGCGCTGCGCGGCCACGGGGTGGCCCCGGGGAACCGGGTCGGTGTGTGCCTCGACCGGGACGCCGACCTGGTGATCGCGCTGCTCGGTGTACTCAAAGCCGGTGCCGCCTATGTCCCGATGGATGTCACATATCCGGCGGAACGGCTGGTCCACATGGTGACCGACTCCGGCGCCCGGCTGGTGCTCTCCTCCGCGGCGGACTTTCCCGTGGTCGACGGGGTGACCGTGTTGCACCCGAGCGAGGTGTCCTGTGCCGGCGGTGAGCCGATCCTGGACCCGGGGGGCAGCGCGGACGACATCGCCTACGTGATCTACACCTCCGGCTCCACCGGGCGGCCCAAGGGCGTCGCGGTACCCCACCGCAACGTCGGCGCGCTGCTCGCGGCGACCACCACCGATTTCGGACTCGGGCCGGCGGACACCTGGGCGCTGTTCCACTCCAGTGCGTTCGACTTCTCGGTGTGGGAGATCTGGGGCGCGCTGCTGACCGGCGGGCACCTGGTCGTGGTGCCGTACTTCGTCTCCCGGAGCCCGGAGGACTTCCACGACCTCCTGGTGCAGCACCGGGTCACCGTCCTGAACCAGACCCCGTCCGCGTTCGCCATGCTCAAGGAGGTCGACCTGCGGCGCTCCGCCGACCTCGCGGTGCGATTGGTGATCTTCGGTGGTGAGCCGCTGGACGTGCGGATGCTGCAGGACTGGTTCCGCGGTCACCCGCACACCCGGTGCCGGGTGGTCAACATGTTCGGCATCACCGAGACCACCGTGCACGTCACCAGCCAGACCGTCACACCGCAGGACGTCGGCGTCGGGTCCCGGTCGGTCGGCCGGGCGATGCCCGGCTGGTCGGTGTCCGTGCGGGATGCCACGGGCCGCGTCCAGCCGTTCGGTGTGCCCGGCGAGATCTATGTCGGCGGCGCGGGCGTGGCCAGCCACTACCTGAACCAGGAGGAGCTGACCGCCGCCCGGTTCGTGTCCGACCCGGTCACCGGGGAGCGTGTCTACCGCAGCGGTGACCTGGGCAGGCTGCGCCCGGACGGGCGCCTGGACCACCTCGGCCGGATCGACGGGCAGGTCAAGGTGCGCGGCTTCCGCATCGAACTCGGCGAGATCCGCTCGGTCCTGCTGGAGGACCGAAACGTCACCGCCGCTGTGGTTGCGCTGGGCGGCGACGCCGGTGACGCGGCCGACGTCCGTCTGGAGGCCTACCTGGTGCCGAAGCACGACGACGTGTCCGCGGAGGACATCCGGCGGCGGGCGGCGCGATACCTGCCGGACTACATGGTGCCGGCCACGTTCACACTGCTGTCCGAGCTGCCGCTCACCATCAACGGCAAGGTCGACGCGAGCAGGCTCAAGCCGGCCACCGAGGCCGCCCGGACCACCCCGGCCGCCGAGGCCAGGCAACCGACGGACGACCCGGTGCTGCGGGTGTGGCGCGAGATTCTCGGCCAGCACGTCGGCCCGGATGACGACTTTTTCGTCTTCGGCGGCAACTCGCTGCTCGCGGTACGGCTGTCCGGTGCGCTGCGCAGGGCCGGGCTGCCCCCGGTGTCACTGCGCGAACTCTACGTGCACCCGACCGCGGCCGAGGTGAGCGCGCTCATCACCGGCCGCGAGCTCATCGAGGAGCCGAACGGGCACGCTGCGATGTGAAGCGCCCCGGGTCGAACGGAGACATCGGACCGTCCCGAGCCGCGTAGCCTCGCGAACGTACTGGAGTGGTGATCCCTCTCGGTGGTGGCAGCGGTCCTTGGCGAGGAGGTACAGCACTGTCAGCGACGGCTGAAAAGCGGTCGGGGAGCCCGGGGTATCTCAACCCCGGGCTCCCACAGATCCGTACGTGACGTTGGGTAGGCCGCCAGCGAGGTGTCTGTTGAACAGACCCTTTTCCGGACGGCCCCCACAGAACCGGACTTGACTCCGGTGGGAACCTCAACCACCCGGTGGTGCAGGTGCTGGCGGTGTGCCACCTCGGCCGGCTGCCGGAAGACGTCCATGTCCAGCTGTTGCTGCGAGGCGAAGCACTTGAGAGCACGGACCTTGGTCTCCAGCAGCTCCGGGGTGCCCATGAAGAACTCGTTGGGCCCGACCCCGACGCCCGCCTGTTCAGCGGCCCGCGCGGCGGACGCATCTCCACCGCGGTCCTGCGCGACGCCACCCACTGGGACGACGTGGTCACCAAGCTCGGCTACGAGCACCTGCGCCGCCATGACCTCCGGCACACAGGACTGACCTGGTTCGCCGACGCGGGAGTGCAGGTCCATGTCCTGCGCCGGATCGCCGGCCACGGCTCGCTGACCACCACCAGCGCTATCCGCACCCGGACGGACACAAGATCACGGCCGCCGGCGCAGCACTCTCCGCGCACCTCAGCGTGCTCCGCGCACCACGCTCCCTGCCGGCCGAGCCCGATCGTCATGACCCACCGACCCCGGTCAAGGACGCCGGTCCCCAACTGGTCCCCAGGAAAGACCAAGGGCCAGCTTCGGATGTCTCCGAAACCGGCCCTCACCTGCGACTGTCTCCAGTCGGGACGACAGGATTTGAACCTGCGACCCCTTGACCCCCAGTCAAGTGCGCTACCAAGCTGCGCCACGTCCCGATGCCCGTCGTGACCTGGGGTTTCCCCTGGCTGAACGGACATCGAAACTCTACCGCACTCGGGTCGGTGGTCGCGCACTCCTTTTGTCCCACCGCCACCGTGCCCGGCCACCGCTTGACCTCAACCTTGCTTGAGGTCGCACGATCGTCCGTATGACGACGACAACGACGGAACACCGGTACGAGGCGCTGCCCGGCCTGATGGCGCTGATGAGCGGGGACGAGAAGCACGGCCCGGCGGCGACCTCCACCCTCGACGCACTCTGGGTGCTCTACGACCGGGTGCTGCGGGTCGGTCCCGACCGGACGGACGATCCCGGGCGGGACAGGTTCCTGCTCTCCAAGGGGCACGGGCCGATGGCCTACTACGCCGTCCTCGCGGCCAAGGGGTTCATCCCGCTCGACCGACTGCCGGGTTTCGGCTCGTACGACTCTCCGCTCGGGCACCATCCGGACCGCGTGCTCGTGCCCGGCGCCGAGATCGGCAGTGGTTCGCTCGGGCACGGGCTGCCGATCGCGGTCGGCACGGCGCTGGGACTGCGGGCCCAGGGACTCCACGACCCGCGTGTGTGGGTGCTCGTCGGGGACGCCGAACTGGACGAGGGCAGCAACCACGAGGCCATCGCCTACGCGGGCCCCGCCGGGCTCGACCGCCTGCACACCGTCGTGATCGACAACTCCTCCGCGAGCTACGCCCGGCCCGGCGGGATCGCGGCGCGCTTCGAGGCCGCGGGCTGGTCCGCCGCGACCGTCGACGGGCGGGACCACGAAGCGCTGTACGCCGCGTTCACGGCACCGCACCCGGGGCGCCCGCGCATGGTCGTCGCCCAGGTCGAACCGAAGGACGGCTGAGGCCGGTCTCCTCCCCCCACTCCCACCTTCTCCACTGAAAGGCTTCCCCCATGGACACCATGCGTGATCGGTTCGCCCCCGTCGTGTCACGGCTGCTCGACGAGGATCCGCGCGTCGCCGTCGTCCTCGCCGAGATCGGCATGGCCGATTTCGAGGCGGTCCGGCGCCGGCATCCGGACCGGGTGATCAACGTCGGCATCCGCGAGCAACTGCTGATCGGGGCGGGCGCGGGGCTGGCGCTGACCGGTCTGCGGCCCGTGGTGCACACCTTCGCCAGCTTCCTCGTGGAGCGGCCCTTCCAGCAGATCAAGCTGGACCTCGGCCACCAGGACGCGGGCGCGGTACTGGTCAGCGCCGCCGCGTCCTTCGACTGGCCGGCGGGCGGCTTCACCCACATGTCCCCCGGCGACGTCGCCCTCCTCGACACCCTGGACGGCTGGACCGTACATGTGCCGGGACATCCGGACGAGGCCGGGACGCTGCTGCGGCACGCCGTCGCGGCGGGCGACGACAAGGTGTACGTACGGCTGTCCACGCAGTCGAACGACCGGGCGCTGCCCGTCGACGGCGCCCGGTTCCACACCGTTCGGGAGGGGCGGGCCGGAGTGGTCGTCGCGGTCGGTCCGGTGCTGGACCCGGTGCTCGAAGCGGCCGAGGGGCTCGATGTCACCGTGCTGTACGCGACCACCGTGCGGCCCTTCGACACGACGGCCCTGCGCCGGGCCACGGCAGGAGCCGGCACCGACGTGGTCCTCGTCGAGCCGTATCTGGCCGGTACGTCGGTCGCCGCCGTGAACGACGCCCTCGTGGACCTCCCCCATCGCGTGCTCGGCCTCGGTGTCGGCCGCCGGGAGCTGCGCCGCTACGGCCTCGTCGAGGAACACGTGGCCGCGCACGGGCTGGACGCGAAGTCACTGCGGGCGCGGCTCGACGGGTTCCTGGGGGTACGGGCGCGGGTCTGACCGCGCGCGACCGTCTCAGCCGTCCGCCACGACCCCCAACTCCGGGTGGGAGTCCAGCAGCCGGGTCGGTGCCGCCTGCCGCCAGGAGTCCGCGAGGATGTCCCGCAACTCGTCCGCGTCCTCGACCGCCGCCAGGCGCACCCGCACCCACGCGGACCCGGCCTCGTGCGCGGCGACCCAGAACTTCTCGGGCTCGGCGAGGACCAGTTCGTCGCGCTCCGTCTTCGGGCAGCGCACGGCCATGGAGGTCTCCTCCTCGGGCAGGGTGACGAACATCTTCCCCGCCACCCTGAAGGTGGGCATGGACCAGGCGATCTTCTCCACCGTGTCGGGCAGAGAGAGACAGATTCGGCGTACGTCATCGGCATCCTGCATGGAACGCACCGTAACCAACGGCACCGACAAAACCGTCGGCCCGGTCCCGGAGGTGGCACAACCCGGGTCTGAGCTCCGGTAATTCACCGCCTGACCGACAGCTCCCGGCACCACACCAACTACTCTGGCCCCAGCCGTACGGCCCGCGCCCCCGCATCCGGGTCGTACCCCGCCCCACAACAGTTTCCTCTCTTCCCCGTTGGCCCAGAGGAAAGGTATGGAAGTACATGTCCGACCAGCAGCAGGCATCGGGAGATCCGTCCGCCCGCGCAGCGGCATCCGGCACTCCCGACGCCGAGGCCGTCGCGGCCCAGCTCACCGGTCCCGCCGCCGGAAAGCCCCAGACCGCCTCCACGCCTGAGGGCGGCGCGGCGGGTAAGGCCGCCGCGAGCGAACCGGAAGCCGGTACCGGCCCGGACGCGAACACCGGCACGGACCCGGACACCGACGTCGCCGCCGGCACCACCCCCGGCACCGACACCGGGAGAGCCGCCGGTGAGCCTGCGAAGGAACCCGCGGAAGAACCCGCTGAGGCCGGCAGGCCCGAGGTGGCAGCCGAAGCCGAAACCGGCGGGAACGCGAAGGCGCTCTCCGCCGCGGCGACCAGGGAGCAGCACGAGGCCGTCGCGACCGCCGCCACCGGCAAGAACACGGCCGTCGCCACCCGGAGCGCGGTCGGCAGGCCCCGTAAGCCGGTGCTCGCCGGTGCCGCGCTGGCGGGCGCCATCCTCGTCGCCGTACCGCTGCTGATCACGGTGACGGACAAGGACGAGGAGAAGAAGACCGTCGACAACGCCGCCGCCGACACCGTCCTGAACGACGCGGGCGGCCCGGCCGGCGTCTTCGAGACCCGGACTCCCTCCCCTTCCAAGTCGGATCCGGAGAAGAAGGAGAAGGAGAAGAAGGCAGCGGCCGTGGCCGCGCCGCCGGTCGCGGAGGAGGCCGCCGCGACCACCCCCAAGCCGAGCCCCTCGCCGAGCAAAAAGAAGAAGAAGGCCACCACGAAGAAGGCGGCGAGCACCCTGCCGGCGGTCATGACCAGGGTGCTCATCAAGAACCACACCAACGGCACCTGTGTGGACGTGCCCGGCTTCAGCAGTGGCAGGGCGGACGGGCCGGTGACGCACGCGACGTGCAACAGCAACACCGACGACAACCAGTTGTGGAACGTCGAGAAGCGTTACGACAAGGCCGGCCCCGGCGGGACGCCGCTCTTTCAGATCCGCAACGTCATGGACAGCATGTGCCTTGACCTGCCCGGTTACCAGGGCGTCGGAGGTGCCACCAAGGTCACGGAGTTTCCGTGCAACGGCACCACGAACGACAACCAGCTGTGGTGGCTGGACAAGCAGTCCGACGGCAGGTTCTGGATACGCAACGCCGCCAGCAACAACCAGTGCCTGGACTCCTACGCCAACAACGACTCCACGCGCAGCCTGATCATCTGGCCCTGCGCCCCGGAGGGTCAGAACAACCACGAGTGGACCTTCACCCGTTCCTGACCGACCCGCCGTGACCTGGGTTCCGTGGCGCCGGTTCGGTGACGGAGGTTCAGTTGGGGGGAGCTGAAAGGTACTTGTAGTAGATCGTGGTCGGGCGCAGCTCCCCCGTCGGCGTCCTCGCGTAGTCGGGGATCACGCCCGCCCGGATCCACCCGGCCGACCGGTAGAGCGACTCGGCCGGGCTGTCGGTCTCGGTGTCCAGGTTCAGCAGGGTCAGGCCCGCCTCGACGGCCGCGCGTTCGGCCGTGGCGAGCAGCGAGCGCCCGAGGCCGCGCCCCCGCCCCTCCCTGTGCACCATCAGCTTCGCCACCTCGGCGCGGTGACGGCTGTTGGGCTTGTCCGGGAGGACGAGGCTCACCGTGCCGGCGATCCTGCCGTCCAGGTACGCGGCCCATACGGCGAGGGAGCCGTCCGTGAGCGCACCGGCCCGCCCGCGCCACCAGTCGACGGCCGTGGGCCGGTCGAGCGGGGCGAGGAAGCCGACCGACGCGCCACCGTCGACCGTGTCGGTCAGCAGCTCGGCCAACTCGTTGACAGCGGACAGCATGTGACGTTCCGTCAGTCGTACGCACGTCACGGGGGCCGTGGCGGTCACGGCAGGACCACCGCCAGTGCGTAGCGCGCGTCCTGCGGGCCGGGGCACCGGAAGCGCGTGGGCCCCCATACCCGCAGCCGCAGGCAGTCGCCGGAGTCGAGCCGGTGTGCGGTGTCCCGGTCCGTGACCTCCAGCCGCCCGTCGAGGACCCAGATGTGCTGTTCGAGGCCGGGCACGGGCGGACGGTCGTAGGCGATGTCCGCGCCGGCGACGAGCCGTCCCTCGACCAGTTCGCCGCGCAGCCCCGCGTGCGGCGGGGACACCGAGCGGCGTACGAAGCCGGCGGCCCGGTCCTCCCATACGGCCTGGTCGGCGGCCCGTACCAGCGGGACCGGTTCGGCCTCGGCCTCGACCTCGCTGAGGAGCCGCGACATCGTGCGGCCGTGGACGGCGCACAGGCGGTTCAGCAGCGAGGCCGTAAGGCTGATCTCGGCGCGCTCGGCCCGTGACAGGGTCGAGCGGCTCACCCCGCTGCGCTCCGCCAACTCGCCCAGCGACCAGCCTCGTTCGGCCCGCAACTCGGCCAGCCTGGCGCCGAGCCGAACGTCCACGGGGTCCGGGAGCCGGACGTCCGTGAGGTTCGGGTGGGTGGGGGCGGCGCCGGGGGCCGCATCCTCATCTCGTCTCACATTCGGGATGCTATCCCAGATGCGGGACACCGGATGGTGCTTCCGCCACCTCCGCCAGCGCCTCCAGCACCGGCAGGATCAGCGGGTGGGTCTCGGCTCCCCGGCGTACCGCGGCGAAGACCCGGCGGGTGGGGGCGACGCCGTCGACGGGGCGCACGACCACTCCCGTGAGGTCCATGCCCTGCAGGGCCGAGCGCGGGACGAGCGCGACCCCGGCGTCCGCCGAGGCGAGCGCGACCACCGCACGGAAGTCGTCCGAGGAGTGTTCGAGCCGGGGCTGGAAACCGGCGTGCTCGCAGGCCAGGACCACCACGTCGTGGCACGGGTTGCCGGGGTACGGCCCGATCCACGGATCCTTGGCCAGCTCGGCGAGCGGTACCTCCGTACGGTCGGCGAGGTGGTGGGTCCGGGGCACGACCGCGTCGAACGGCTCGGCGTACAGGGGGATGTGCGCGAGACGCGGGTCGTCGGCGTCCGGGGCGCCCCGGTACTCGACGGCGACCGCGACGTCCACCTGGCGGTCGAGCACCATCGGCAGGCTGGCGTCGCCCTCGGCGTCCTGGACGCGCAGGAGGATGCCGGGCGCCGTGCGGGCGAGGCGGGCCAGGGCGGGCGCGACGACGAGGCCGATGCCGGTCGCGAAGGAGGCGACGCTGACCGTGCCGGCCGAACCCGAGCTGTACGCGGCGAGCTCCGCCTCGGCCAGCTCCAGCCGCGCGAGGACGGCGTTGGTGTGGCCGAGCAGGATCTCGCCGGCGGGCGTCAGCCGTACGCCCCGGGCGCCGCGCTCGACCAGCCGGTGTCCCGTCTCCTGCTCCAGGGCCGTCAGCTGCTGGGAGACCGCGGAGGGCGTGAGGTAGAGCGCGGCGGCAGCGGCCGTCACCGTCCGGTGGTCCGCCACCGCCCGGAGAATGTGGAGCCGCCGCGCTTCGATCATGCGGCCGATTCTCTCAGGGATCCGGCCGGCCCGGACCGTCAGCCGGTGACCGCCGCCAGCTCGGCGCGGGCCGCCACGAAGGCGTCCACCGCGCGGTTCACGTCCTCGGTGGAGTGCGCGGCGGACAGCTGGACGCGGATGCGCGCCTTGTCCTGCGGGACCACGGGGTACGAGAAGCCGATCACGTACACCCCGCGTTCCAGCAGCAGTTCCGCCATCCGCCCCGCGACGGTCGCGTCCCCGATCATCACCGGGGCGATGGCGTGGTCGCCGGGGAGGATGTCGAAGCCCTCCTCGGTCATCCGGGAGCGGAACAGCGCGGTGTTCGCGGCGAGCCGCTCGCGCAGGTCGTCGGCCGCCTCCAGCAGGTCGAGGACCTTCAGCGAGGCGGCGGCGATCACCGGGGCCAGGGTGTTCGAGAAGAGGTACGGGCGTGAGCGCTGGCGCAGCAGCGCGACGATCTCGGCGCGGGCGGCCACGTAACCGCCCGACGCGCCGCCGAGGGCCTTGCCGAGGGTGCCCGTGATGATGTCGACGCGGTCCATGACGCCGTGCAGTTCGGGGGTGCCCCGGCCGCCGGGGCCGACGAAGCCGACGGCGTGCGAGTCGTCGACCATGACCATCGCGTCGTAACGGTCGGCGAGGTCGCAGATCTCGCGCAGCGGGGCCACGTACCCGTCCATGGAGAAGACGCCGTCGGTGACGATCAGCCTGCGGCGGGCGCCCGCGGCCTCCTTCAGCTGCTGTTCCAGGTCGGCCAGGTCACGGTTGGCGTAGCGGAACCTGCGGGCCTTGGACAGCCGGATACCGTCGATGATCGACGCGTGGTTGAGGGCGTCGGAGATCACGGCGTCCTCGGCGCCGAGCAGGGTCTCGAACACACCGCCGTTGGCGTCGAAGCACGACGAGTAGAGGATCGTGTCCTCCTGGCCGAGGAACGCGGACAGCCGCCCCTCCAGCTCCTTGTGCACCTCCTGCGTACCGCAGATGAAGCGCACGGACGCCATGCCGTAGCCCCAGCGGTCGAGCGCCTCGTGGGCGGCGGCGACGACCTCCGGGTGGTCGGCGAGGCCGAGGTAGTTGTTGGCGCAGAAGTTGAGGACCTCACCCGCACGGCCGCCCGACGTGACGGTCACGGTCGCGGACTGCGGAGTGCCGATGACGCGCTCGGGCTTGTGCAGGCCCGCGGCGCGGATCTCGTCGAGGGTGGTGCGGAGGTCGTCGCGTACGGAATCGAACATCATCAGTCCTTTGGAGTCCGGAAGCCGGAAGACAGGGGAAGCGGTCCGGAGCCCTCAGTGGGTCCAGTCGAGGATGACCTTGCCGCCGCGACCGCTCGCCGCGTCCGCGAAGGCCGCCTCGAAGTCGCGGTGGCCGTAGCGGCCGGTGATGACCGGCGCGAGGTCGAGGCCGCCTTCGAGGAGGACCGACATCGCATACCAGGTCTCGAACATCTCACGGCCGTAGATGCCCTTGATCGTGATCATGGAGGTGACGATCCGGGACCAGTCGACGGCGAACTCCTCCGACGGCAGTCCGAGCATGGCGATCTTTCCGCCGTGCGTCATGTTGGCGAGCATGTCCCGCATCGCGACCGGGTTGCCGGACATCTCCAGGCCCACGTCGAAGCCCTCGCGCAGGCCGAGGGCGCGCTGGCCCTCGGCTATGCCCGTCCCCGCGACGTTCAGCGCGAGGGTGACGCCGATCTTGCGGGCCAGCTCCAGGCGGTCCTCGCTCACGTCGGTCACGACGACGTGCCGGGCGCCCGCGTGCTTGGCGACGGCCGCGGCCATCAGACCGATGGGGCCCGCTCCGGTGATCAGTACGTCCTCCCCGACCAGCGGGAACGACAGCGCGGTGTGCACGGCGTTGCCGAACGGGTCGAAGATCGCTGCGATGTCCAGGTCGACGGGGACGCGGTGCACCCAGACGTTGGACGCGGGCAGTGCCACGTACTCGGCGAACGCGCCGTCGCGGCCGACCCCTAGACCCACCGTCGCACGGCACAGGTGGCGCCGGCCGGCCTGGCAGTTGCGGCACTTCCCGCAGACCAGGTGGCCCTCGCCGCTGACCCGGTCGCCCACCGCGATCTCGCCGACGTCACGGCCCGTCTCCACGACCTCGCCGACGAACTCGTGGCCGACCACGAGCGGCGCCTCGATGGTCTGTTGCGCCCAGCCGTCCCAGTTGCGGATGTGCAGGTCGGTGCCGCAGATCCCGGTCCGCAGGACCTTGATCAGTACGTCGCCGGGGCCGACGACCGGCTCCGGTACGTCCATGAGCCGCAGCCCGGGCTCCGCCTTCTCCTTGACCAGCGCCTTCAACGGGGCTCCCGTGCGTGAGGTCCCGGATCCAGGCATGCCGAAGGACACCCGCACCGGGGAGAGGAGTGGATTCGATCAGCAATCTGCCGTACATCGGCACCCCGGGTCCATCGAGGATTTCTTAACCTCTGCCGCAGCTTTCCTTCACACCATTTCCGCCACCCCGTCGGCCTCCCGTTGATCCTTCGGTGGCCACCGGCCGTATCCCTCTCCGGAGGCGGAACCCCACGACCGCGCCCGCCCCCGTCCGCACCCGTGCCCGTGCCCGCGACCGAGGAGTCGGAAGTCCCGCCATGCCAGCACCTCATGTGTCCCTGCCGCCCGCCGACCACGTCCTGTCGCCGCACACGGGCTGGACGCGGGCGCACTGGGAGGCGCTCGCCGACCGGCTGCTGGAGGCCCTGGTCCCGTACGCCACGCCGGGACTCGCGCAGTACCGGCTGCCCGGCCGGGCCTCCTCGTCGGGCGTGGCGGCGGACGGTCTGGCGGGGTTCGCACGGTCGTTCCTGCTGGCCTCCTTCCGGATCGCCGGGGCACAGGGCGAGGTCGATCCCCGTCTTGTCGAACGCTACGCGCGGGGTCTGACAACGGGCACCGACCGCGACGGCCGCGAGGCCTGGCCCGAACTGACCGACTGCTCCCGGCAGATGTCCGAGGCCGCCACGATCGCCGTCGCACTGCACGAGAGCCGCCGCTGGATCTGGGACCGCCTGGACGGCGGGACGCGGGAGCGGATCGTGGACTGGCTGTGGGGGGTCGTGGGCCGCCGCACCCCGGACGACCACCGCCGCCTGCACCAGGTGGTGACCGAGCAGTTCCTCGCCTCGGTCGGCGCGCCGTACCGGCAGGACGACATCGACGCCGGTCTGGACCGGCTGGACGACTGGTACGCGGGCGACGGCTGGTACGGCGACGGCGAGGGCCGCGTCTTCGACCATCACAACGGCTGGGCCCTGCACCTGTATCCGCTGCTGTGGAGCCGGCTGGCCGGGGGCGGGGGCGGCGCTCGCGGCCAGGTCTTCCGGGACCGGCTCGCCCGGTACCTCACCGTGCACCCTCACCTCTTCGGCGGCGACGGCGCTCCCGTGCACCACGGCCGCTCCCTGGCGTACCGTTTCGCCGCCGTCTCCCCCGCGTGGCTGGGCGCCCTCACCGGCTGTACGCCGCTGGCCCCGGGCCTCACCAGGCGGCTGGCGTCCGGCACGGTACGGCACTTCGTCGAGCGCGGGGTGCCCGACGAACGGGGACTGCTGCCGCTCGGCTGGTACGAGACGTTCCTGCCGGTGGCACGGCCCCACTCGGGGCCGGCGTCGCCGTACGGGGCGAGCACGGGGTTCCTGGGCCTGCTGCTGCCGCCGGAGCACCCGGTGTGGACGGCACGCGAACTGCCCCTGCCGGTGGAGGAGTCGGACCAGTACACCGCGCTCCCGGCGCCGGGCTGGCTGCTGCACGGCACGAAGCGCGACGGCATCGTGCGCCTGATCAACCACGGCGGCGACGGCACCGCGCCGACGGGACCCGCCGGGCCGCCGGGTCCGTCTCTTCCCTCTGTGCCTGCCGGGCCCGTCGAGGTCGATCCGCCCGTGGACGATCCCCACTGCGCGAAGTTCGGCTACTCGACGGCGACTGCGCCCGAGTCCGCCGCGCACGCGGGGGAACGCAACGTCGACGGACATGTGGCACTCGTGGCCGCGGACGGGACCGCGTCGCGCCGGCGGCGGGTTCTCCCGCTGCACTGTTCCGGGCGGACGGCGGCCTCCCGCCAATGGGGCCTGCTCCCCGGCCGGAAGGAACGGTTCACGATCGACACCACCAGCGTGCTGCGCGGCCCCTGGGAGATCCGCGTGCACCGGGTGCACGCACCGTCCGGAGTGACGGTCCGGGAGGGCGGTTACGCCGTCGCGGGCCCGGCCCGGCCCGCCTCGGAACGCGGGTACGGCTGGGCGCTGGCCCGTACCGGCGACGGGCTGACCAGTGTGGTCGTCGCGCTGCACGGCTGGGACGAGGACACGGGCATCGCGCGCGAGGCCGAGGCCAACGCCTTCGGACCGCACTCGGCGACGCCGTTCCTCCGGTGCGCCGCGGGCCACCCGGGTGACGCAGGCGTGTACGTCACGCTGCTCGCGCTGACCCGCGACTCGGTGCACCCTCAGGCGTTACGGGAGTCGGTGTCCTGCGAGGTCGAGGGCCACGAGGTCCGGATCACCTTCCCGGAGGGTGACACGGTCTCCGTATGACCCGTTCCCGGTCATAGTCCGACCTCCCGCAACTCGATCTGCTCGACCAGCTCCGCCGCCATCGCCTTGATGGTGTCCAGGCCCGACCGCCCCCACGGCCTGGGCTCGACATCGGTGACGCACACCGTGCCGAGCGCGATGCCCGTGCGGTCGAGCAGAGGGGCGCCGAGGTAGGAGTGGATGCCGTACTCGTCGACCACCGGATTGCCCGCGAAACGCGGATAGTCCCGGACGTCCTCCAGCACCAGCGCCTTGCGGCGGACCACCACATGGGGGCAGAACCCGTACTCGCGGGCCATGTGGCGGCCGGGACCGAGGGACCGCGGGGCGGAGCGGCCGAGGTCGGCGTCACCGCGGGCCGCGTCACCGCCGGAGCCGGGGCCCGTACCGGCGCCGCTGCCGATGCCGGTGTCCAAGGCGTCGTGCCCGGTGCCAGGGATCCGGGCCTGCGGGGGCCGGGCGTGTGAGGGCTGGGTGCGCGCGGGCCTGGCATGCGGGGGCCGGGCATGCAGGCCCGCGAAGAACTGCCGTTCCTCACCGACGAAGTTGACCATCGCGTACGGCGCCCCGGCCAGCTCGGCCAGCCGCCGCGCGAACGCGTCGAGGGCCGGTTCGGCGCGCTCCCCCAGGCCCAGCACCCGCAGTCGGCACGTTCGGGCGGGTGCCTCCTTGTCCTCGGGCGTGAGCAGCAGCCGACCGGCCGGGCGCGACGGGTCGTACCTCATGTGTGTGCTCCGTGGCTGGGGGCGCGCGTGGGTGCGTGGGCGAGCAGGTGGCGGACGAGCGTGAGCAGGGTCTGCACCCCCGAACTGGAGATCCGCGCGTCGCAGCGCACGACCGGCACGCCCGGGTCGAGGTCGATGGCCGCGCGCACCTCTTCCGGGTCGTAGCGGAAGCCGCCGTCGAACTCGTTGACGGCGACGATGAAGCCGAGGCCGCGCTGTTCGAAGAAGTCGACGGCGGCGAAGCAGTCCTCCAGGCGGCGGGTGTCGGCGAGGACGACCGCGCCGAGGGCGCCTTCGGAGAGCTCGTCCCACATGAACCAGAACCGTTCCTGTCCGGGCGTGCCGAACAGGTACAGCACATGGTCCGCGTCGAGGGTGATGCGTCCGAAGTCCATCGCGACGGTCGTCTCGACCTTGTTCTCGATGCCGTCGAGACTGTCGGTCGCGGCGCTGACCGTGGTCAGCAGTTCCTCCGTGCTGAGCGGCGCGATCTCGCTCACCGCGCCGACGAAGGTGGTCTTGCCCACTCCGAAGCCTCCCGCCACCAGGATCTTCAACGCGGTGGGGAAAGGGTCAGAGCTGTCGTCGTAGTCCATCGAGCACTGCCTCCAGAAGAGACCGGTCAGTGGGGTTGTGGTGGAACGTGGGGGGCTTCATGGAGAGCGCCCCGCAGTCGACGAGGTCGGACAGCAGCACCTTGGTCACCGCTGCCGGCAGCTTCAGATGCGCGGCGGCCTCGGCCACCGAGACGGGGTCCTGGCAGAGTTCGAGCGCCTGGGCGTGTTCGGGGCCGAGGTAACCGAGGGGGGTGACGCCGGTGGACATCACCTGGGACAGGAGGTCGAGCGCGGTGCTCGGCCGGGTCCTGCCGTTGCTCACCTGGTAGGGCCGCACCAGGCGGCCCGCCGCGCCGTCGAGCCAGGGACCGTCGCCGGCCGCGGCCACGTTCAAGGCCTCATCGCCGGCGGTTCGACACTGTGCTGCCGAGGCGCGGTCATCAGGTACGGGCGGACGCTCTTGACCAGCATCGCCATCTCGTAGCCGAGTACGGCCGCGTCCGCGTCGCGCCCGGCCAGCACGGCCAGGCAGGTGCCGGAACCCGCGGTGGACACGAACAGCAGCGTGGAGTCCAGCTCGACGACGACCTGGCGCACGTCGCCGCCGTCGCCGAAGCGGACGCCCGCACTGCGGCCCAGGGAGTACAGCCCGGAGGCCAGGGCGGCCATGTGGTCGGCACTGTCCGGGTCGAGTCCGTGCACCGACTTGACGAGGCCGTCACAGGAGAGCAGCACCGCGCTTCTGGTGTGCGGTACGCGCTGTACGAGGCCGCTCATCAGCCAGTCGAGATCGGTTGCGTGGCCGGTCGGCGCATCGCTCGCCATGGGGGATCGACTTGTCGTACGAAGGTCTCGGGAGCGGAGGTGGGGTGGGGGTGGGGTGGGGGGCTGCGTGTCTCATCCGGCCGGTGCTCCCGTCGTGCCGGGCGGACTCCATGGGATCCAGCTCCGCGCACTGGGCCTCGGCAAGTCCGATGCCCCGCTGGAACGCCGCCATCAGACCGGGATCGTGTCCCACGGGGAACTCGGACTCCTGCCGGGGCGCGGGGCCGCCGCGCAGTTCGGGCACGAGGTGCTCCTGGGCCCGCCGCCTGGGCAGTTGGGGCCTGCTCATGCTGCCGCGCACCACGCCGTTGCGCGGGGTGGGCGGCGTGACCGTGTTCTCGGCGACGGCCTGCCTGTCGTCGGGCCGGATCCCGGGAACGGCCTCTGCGGGGTTGGCCCTGCTCCCGGCCCCCCGCACGGGAAGGGGTGCGGGACCACCCCCGCCACCACCGTCCACGACGGCGCCCCCACCGGGCACACCGTCCGACCACGATTGCGACTGCGGCTGCGCGTGGGCGGGCGTGGGCACGGGCACGGCGGTCCAGACATCGCCCGCCGGGGTTCCGTGGGCCGGGGTCCCGTGGAGCGGAGTCTCATGGGCCGGGCTCGCGTGGGCCGACACCTCATGGGCCGGGGTCCCGTGGATCGACACCTCATGGGCCGGAGCCGCCTGTGTCGGTGCCTCATGGCCGGGAGACCCATGGACAGGCGACCCATGCGCCCCATGCGCAGGGACACCATGCGCACGTGTGCCCTGCGGCAGGCCCCCCGTCACGGCGGGAGCAGTCTGCGGCACCGCGCCCCGTGCCGGGGAGGAGCCGTTCGCCCCGGCCGGCGCCGGCGCTCCCGGCAGCGCCCCGGTCTGCGCTCCCTCCTCGTCCCCCAGCAACGCCTGCGGCACCACCAGTACGGCCTGTACGCCGCCGTAGATGTTGGTCTGCAGCCGGACGGCGATCCCGTGCCGGCGGGCGAGCTGGGAGACCACGAACAGCCCGATCCGGCCGTCCTGGAGCAGACTCGCCACGTTCACCTGGTCCGGATCGGCGAGCAGCGCGTTCATCTTGTGCTGCTCGGCCAGCGGCATGCCGAGCCCGCGGTCCTCGACCTCGACGGCGAGCCCCGACGTGACCACGTCGGCCCGCAGCAGCACCTGGGTGTGCGGGGCCGAGAACACCGTGGCGTTCTCGACGAGTTCGGCGAGCAGATGGATCACGTCGGCCACGGCGTGCCCGCGTACGGTCCCGCCGATGGGCGGTACGAGCTTGACCCGTGAGTACTGCTCGACCTCCGCGGTCGCGGACCGCAGCACCTCGGTCATGCAGACCGGGTTGCTCCACTGCCGGCGCGAGACGGCACCGCCCAGCACCGCGAGGTTCTCGGCGTGGCGGCGGATGCGGGTGGCGAGGTGATCGACGTGGAAGAGGCCCTTCAGCAGGTCCGGATCCTCGATCTCGTTCTCCAGCTCGTCGAGGATCGAGATCTCGCGGTGGACGAGGGACTGGAGCCGCCGGGCCAGATTGACGAAGACCTCGACCTTCTGCTCGCTGCCCGCGTGGCTGGACAGCTGGGAAGCCTGGACGACCGCGCCGATCGCCCCGTCGTGCGCTGCCGCGAGGTCCTCGGCGAGCAGGTCGAAGTCGTCGGCGTCCGCGGCCGGCCGGCCGCGCGGCCGACGGGCGGGCGGCCCGTCACCGCGGCGCAGTGCCTCGACGAGGCCGAGCAGATCGGCCTGGCCCCGGGCGGTGGTGCGGCGCAGCGTCCCGATGCGGTCGTGCACGGACCGGGCGGCCCGGTCGGCGGCCACGGTGGCGATCACGATGCCCGCGACTGCCACCGCGAGGGCTCCGGAGAGCACGATCCACAGCACGGTGCCGGGTCGCGCGCCGGTCGTGCGGACGGTGAAGAGCACCGCGGCACTCGCGCTGAGGGCCACCGCGAGGGGCGGCAGGATCGCGAGGCGGAGCAGTTGGGGCCGTATGTGGGTCTCGGGCAGCGTGGGGGTGGTGCGGGCGACCGGTCGCCCGTGTCGCCCGCCCTCGCGGCGGTCTGCGCGTGCGGCCGGTGCGCGAAGGTGAGACATCGACGTCCTCGTACTGGTGTGTCGGGGCTGTGGGGGTCCCCCGGTCGAGAGAGCCGAAGAAAATCGGCCCTCCGTCGCTCAGCGGCCACTCACAGTAGTTGCCTCCGCATCATGTGCGGTGGGCAGTTGACGAAGTTCGGCGACCGACGTCCCGCTCTGGTATGAGCGTTCGTACGACAGACCGATAAACCCGTCGAGCATGGGCCCCCGTGTCTCGCTGAACTGATCAGACCTGGTCAGAAGCGGTCAACGAAAAACGGCGAGGGCCGAGGAGCAGTTCGCTCCTCGGCCCTCGCCGACCGCCTTCGGGCAGCCTCAGGTCATCCGGTGGGCACCGATTCCGGGTCGCCGGTGTCCGCCGCCTTGTCACGCGGAGTGTCGCGACCCGCGGTCGCGACATCGGCCTTCGCGACATCGGCCTCCGCGGCGACGGTCTCCTCGGTGGCAACCCCCTCGGCGACCGTCTTCTCGATCGTCGGCCAGCCGCCCTTCGGCACCAGGGCCACGCCCCGCCACCAGGGCTCGGACGGAGCGGTCTCCGCCGTGGGCTCGAAGGGCTCGCCCGGCCGGGGCAGCGCGACCCGGGCACCGACCGCGTGGGCGGCACTGACGGTGCCCTCGCCCGGCTCGGCCCACGGGTGCCCCGCGAGGTTGAACGTGGCCCAGTGGATCGGCATCATCACGCCGGTGGGCCGGTCGCCCTGGAGGTCGAGGTGGGCGCGCATGCCCTCCTCGGGCGTCATGTGGATGTCGGGCCAGAAGTCGCTGTACGCGCCGATCTGGATCATCGTGGCGTCGAAGGGGCCGTACTCGGTGCCGATGTCCTTGAAGCCCTTGAAGTAGCCGGTGTCGCCGCTGTGGTAGATCCGGTGCTCGTCGCCCGCCACCACCCAGGAGGCCCAGAGGGTGTGCTGCGTGTTGCGCAGGCCCCGGCCGCAGAAGTGCCGGGCGGGGGTGGCGGTGAGGGAGATCCCGCCGACCTTCGTCGTCTCGTGCCAGTCCAGCTCGCGCAGCCGGTCCGCCGGGACGCCCCAGTGCTCCAGATGGGCGCCGACGCCGAGGGGCACCGCGAACAGCGTGTCCGTGTCCGCCAGCGCCTTGATCGTGGGCAGATCGAGGTGGTCGTAGTGGTCGTGCGAGATGACGACCACGTCGACCGGGCCGAGGGCCGCCAGCGGCAGGGGCACCGGGTGCAGCCGCTTGGGCCCGGCGAAGGCGAACGGGGAGCACCTCTCGCCCCAGACGGGGTCGAAGAGCACCCGGTGTCCGTCGATCTCCGCGAGCACGCTGGAGTGGCCCATCCACGTCAGCCGCAGCCCCGAGGCGGCGGGCGCGGCGAGGTCGGCGAGGGTCGTGGAGTGCACCGGCACGACGCCCGCCGGAGCCCGCAGGACGCGCTCCTCCTTGCGGAAGTAGGACTTCGCGAACTCGCGCATGGCCCCGTCCGGGCGAGGGGCACCCTCGGGGTTGCGGAACACGCCGTCCGCGTAGTTCGGAGATCTGCGGATGCGCTGCATGCGCTCACCACTCGGATCCACGCCGAACGCGGCGGGGCGCAGAGCACGGAGCCCGGAACTCAGGGAACGGGAGCCGGTCACGGCACCTCCAGTGGGTCGGTCTGAACATCCATTATGGTCGCCGCCTCTGACAGCGCCGGGTCGGGCGCGTGACAGAGCGGTGTCCGTGCCGAGCACGGCGAGGTTCACCCCGTACCCCATCCCTCACACCGAAGATCCGTTCAGCACGTCGACAGACACGGTCGACAGAGACGATTGACAGTTTGCCCCGCACTTTCGATACTGACCGATCATTCAGTAGCGAGGGTGCGGGACCGGCACCGGGACGCTCTGTGCGCCCGGCTTCCAGCCGGTGCAACGTTCCGAAGCCGATGCCTGTTCCCGAGGAGACCCTGTGAACGACCCGGACCGCGCCCCCTTGATGTCGCTCACCTGGACCGACCACGTCACGGGCCGTCAGGGGCACTTGGTCGTGGACCGCCTGGTACGCGGTGTCTCCAGCGGCGGGCTGCGGATGCGGGCGGGGTGCACGCTGGCCGAGGTCGCGGGCCTGGCCCGGGGAATGACCATGAAGGAGGCCCTGCACTACAACCCGGAGGGCCGCTACATCCCGTTGGGCGGCGCCAAGGGAGGCATCGACTGCGATCCCCGGGACCCGGAGGCGTACGGCCTGCTCGTGCGCTATCTGCGCGCCATGCGCCCGTACATCGAGCAGCACTGGACCACCGGGGAGGACCTGGGCCTCACCCAGGATCTCGTCGACCGGGCCGCGACGGAGGCGGGCCTCGTGTCGTCGATCCAGGCGGTGTACCCGCTGCTCGACGACGAGGAGGCGGCCCGCCGGCGGCTGGCGGACGCGTTCGCGGTCGAGGTGGACGGCATCGGTCTGGACGAGCTGGTCGGCGGCTGCGGGGTGGCCGAGTCGGTGCTGGCGGCGCTGGACCGGGCCGGAGTGGCCTACGCGGGTACCCGGGTCGCCGTACAGGGCCTGGGCACGATGGGCGGGGCCACCGCCCGGTTCCTCACACGCGCGGGGCTGCGTGTCGTGGCGGTCGCCGACGTGAAGGGCACCATCGCCAACGCCGGGGGGCTGGACATCGACGCGCTGCTCGCCGCGCGGGACACCTACGGCACGGTCGATCGCTCGGTCCTGCGTCCCGCCGACCGTGAACTGCCCCTGGACGCCTGGTTGTCCGCGGGGGCCGAGGTGCTGGTACCGGCCGCGGTCTCGTACGCCGTCGACACGGTCAACCAGGAGCAGATCACGGCCCGTTGGATCGTAGAGGCGGCCAACATGCCCGTCCTGCCCGAGGCGGAGGAGCTGCTCGCCGCGCGCGGGGTCATCGTCCTGCCGGACGTCGTGGTCAACTCCGGTACCAACGCCTGGTGGTGGTGGACGCTGTTCGGTGACATCGGGGCCGACGCGGAGGAGGCGTTCGCGTACACGCGCCGCTCGATGCGCGCCCTGATCGACCGGACGCTCGCGCGCGCGGAGGCCGACGGTTCGACACCCCGGGCAGCCGCCCACGCCCTCGTCGAGGAACTCCTGCCGGAGATCACGGACAGGTTCGGCTGGTACCGCTGAAGCCTCCGCCCCGCCGGGCCCGCCCCTCGCCCACCCGGCCGAACCGACTTCCGCCCGACCGGACCCAACCCACGACGGACCCCGACCGAACGGACCTGCGGCACCCCGCCGCAACCGGACCCGCCACGACGCCGACTCGACCGGCCCCGCGAGAGCACCCGAGCGACCGGGCCGGGCGGGGCCGGGCCGGGCAGAACGGGGCCGCCGGCGGCTTCCGCACACCCGGACCGACCCGAGCCCCCCCACGCCCGCACCGGCCCAGGTTCCGCGCGGCCGGTAACCGCCCCTCCGGCCGCGGCGTACCCGGTCACGCAATAGGGTTGCCCGGTGGCGAGAGTGCGGTTGGGTGTGGCGGAGCGGCAGCAGGAGCTGCTGCGGGCCGCCATCGGGCAGATCGAGGAGCGGGGCGTGTCCGCGGTGCGGATCGCCGACGTGGCGAACGCGCTCGGTGTGAGCAACGCGCTGGTGCTCTATCACTTCTCCACGAAGGAGAAACTGGTCGCCGCCGCGTTCACGTACGCCGCCGGGGACGATCTCGCCCATCTGCGCAAGTTGCTCGGCCGCCGGACGACGGCCCTGCGGCGGCTGCGGGCCGCCGTGCGCTGGTACGCGCCGACCGGACAGGCCAAGGGCTGGCGGCTGTGGATCGAGGGCTGGGCGGTGTCGCTGCGCGAGCCCGTGCTGCGGGACGTCACCCGCGACCTGGACCGGCAGTGGAAGGCCGCGCTCATCGAGGTCATCGCCGAGGGCGTGGCGGCGGGTGAGTTCCGGTGCCCGGACCCGACCGCCAGCGCGCTGCGGCTGACCGCCCTGCTCGACGGGCTGGCCGTGCAGATGACGGCGTACCCGGGCGCGGTCTCCCGCGCCCGCACCCAGCAGTGGGTGGACGAGGCACTGGCCCGGGAACTGGGGCTCGACCACGCCGGGCCCCAGCCTGCCGGACCCCGGACTACCGGGCCCCGGCCTGCCGAGCCCCAGACTCCGGATGCCTGAGGCAACCATCTCGACGCCGCTCAGCCCTTCGGCCGTTCAACCTTTCACCCCACTCAGGCACCTGAGGCGCCTCAGGCCCTCAGGCCCCCCCCAGACCCCCAGGCCCTCAGGCCCTCAGACCCTCAGGCCACAGCTTCTATCCACGACTTGATGTCGTGGGGAGACAGGCTTCCCTTCGCCTCCACGCGGTCGCCCGAGGACTCCCCGCGCAGCCGTCGGCCGATCCACGGCACCAGGTACTCGCGTGCCCACTGGATGTTGTCCCGCCGCATCTCCATCGTCCCGCGCGGCGGCAGCACCGGCCAGGGCTGGTCCGGGTCGGCCGGCACCTCGAGGCCGAGCACCTGGCCGGCGCGCAGCGCCACCCGGGTGTGCCCCTCGGGCGAGAGATGGAGCCGGTCGCCGTCCCAGGCCCGCCGGTCCTGGATGGTCTTGAGGGACCACAGGTCGAGCACCGGACAGTTGTACCGGTCGGCAATGGCCCGCAGATGCAGGTTGTACGTGGCGATCTTGCCGCGCATGTGCTTGAGAACGGGTACGTCACGGGTGTCGAAGCCGGTGGTCACGAGGACCGTGCCGACGGCCGACGTGAGGTCCGCGACCGCACGCTCGTACCGCTCCGCGACCTCGTCGGGATCGGTGCCCGGCCGGATGATGTCGTTGCCGCCCGCACAGAAGGAGACCAGGTCCGGCGCGAGCTCCCTGGCCCGCCGCAACTGGTGCTCGACGATCTGGTCGAGCAGCTTCCCGCGTACCGCGAGGTTGGTGTAGGTGAAGTCGCCCTCGGGCCGCCGGTCCGCGAGCAGTACCGCGAACCGGTCGGCCCAGCCGACGAACGCCCCGTCCGGGCCCGGGTCGCCGACGCCCTCGGTGAAGCTGTCCCCCACCGCCACGTACGACCCGATCACTGATCTGTTGTCGTCTTTCGAATCGTCTGCCACGTCGGCCCATGATTCACCTTGGGGTGTGACCTACGCGACCGTAGGCAGGGGTTGACGCCCGGTGAGATAAGCCACTCGTCAAGTGTTGGTCAACCCCGGAATAAGGGGCGCGTTCAACGGCGTCGGATCCGGTCAGAGGCGGCAGCTGATTTCGAGGCCGTCCTCCACGGGGAAGGTGACGCTGTGGTACGCGTTGGCCGTGTCGCGCACATGGTCGAGGTAGGGGCCGAGGTCGGGGAGGTCCACGTCGTCGGCGACCACCAGGGTGCCGGGCGCGATGTGCGGCTCAAGGAGCCGCAGGACGGGCAGGCAGAGGTCCTTCCAGCCGTCCAGGAACAGGAAGCCGACCGGCTGCGTCAGTGCGGCGAGCGTCTGGAGGGCATCCCCCTCCAGCACGGTGATCACGTCGTCGAGACCGGTGGCGGCAAAGGTGTCGCGGGCCGACGCCGCCTTGGTCCGGCTCATCTCCGTGGTGACGACCCGGCCGGTGCCGTTGTCGCGGACGGCGGCGGCCAGGTGAAGCGTGGAGATGCCGTACGAGGTGCCGAACTCGACGACGGTGGCCGGTTTCGTGGCGCGGACGAGGTTGTAGAGGAGTCTGCCGCCGTCGGCGGAGACCGGCATGTAGACGTCCTGCGCCGCGTCGGCGAGTTCCTGCGCGGTCAGCGCCCCCCGGTCGTGGGGCAGGTCGCCCCTCACAAGCGACACGGTCTCCTCGTCGCGGGCGGCGGCTTCGAACATGCGGGTCAGAGCGGCGGAGACACGTGGTTCCGCCAGGGTGTACGGAGGGGTGGGCACGGCATTGGCTCCTTCGGACGGTGCTGTTACGAGAGGTCGGGCCGGGTAGGTGGGTGCTGGTCGGGTCGTGGCGTGTGGACGCCTGCGGCCGTCAGGCCGTGTACGCGCCCGCGTCGATGTCCGCGAGCAGGGACGGCCCGGTGGGCTCCCAGGACAGAAGCCGCCTGCTCGCGTCGCTGGACGCGGTCATGGTGGAGGCGAAGAAGGAGCCGACGAAGCCGAAGTGGGGTCCGGCGTCCCGCGGGGCGACGGAGGCGACCGGCAGGCCGAGGCTGCGGCCGATCGCCTCGGCGATCGCCTTGGTGGTGACGGCCTCCTCGGCGACGGCGTGCAGGCGCGTCCCCGCGGGCGCCTTCTCCATGCCCAGGCGGACGAGCTGGGCCGCGTCGTCGCGGTGCACCGCCGACCAGGCGGCGGAGCCGTCGCCGACGTAACCGGAGACTCCCTTGTCGCGGGCCGCCTGGGTGAGGAAGTTGACGAACCCCCAGTCGCCGTGGCCGTGGACGCTCGGTGCGAACCTCGTGATCACGGTCCGCACGTCCCGGGCCACGTAGTCCAGGGCGAGGTTCTCGCTGCCGCCCCGGTTGGAGTCCGGGCCGACGGCCGGCGAGACGTCGTCCTCGGTGGCGGGCCGCCCTTCGACGAGGCCGGAGAAGGGCGCGGCGACCACGAACGGGCGGCCGGTCCCGCTGAGGACGCCACCGAGGGCCCGGATCGCGGCACGTTCGGAACGGTCGGACTCGGCGGGGTTGCCCCAGTCGTGCTTGTTGGCCAGGTGAATGACCGCGTCCGCCTGGTCGGCGCCTCGCCGCAGCGAGCCGAGATCGTCCAGGTCGCCGCGGACGACGCCGACCCCCTTGGCCGCGAGGGCCCGCTCGGCCCGGTCGGACCGGGCCAGGCCGATGACCTGATGGCCCGCGGAGACGAGTTCGTCGACCACGGCGGAGCCGATCCAGCCGGTCGCTCCGGTGACGAATGCACGCATGGACGTGACCTCCTTCGCCCCCGAAAGGGCAGATGAAAGTGCGGGGCAGATGACAGTGCGGGACAGGGCCGGGTACTCATTTCCGAGTCACCGTGCACCGTAAAGGTAACACATACGAGACACTGTGCCTCGTATAGAGTTGCGGCATGGTGGATGGAAGTGGCCGCGGACGGCCCCGCAGTGAGAGCGCACGGGCCGCCGTGCTGCACGCCGTCGACGACCTTCTGGTGGAAGTGGGATACGCGGCCCTGACCATGAAGGGCATCGCCGAGCGGGCGGGCGTGGGCCGGCAGACCGTGTACCGCTGGTGGTCGAACAAGGCGGAGGTCCTCTACGAGGCCAGCGCCATCGACGCCCGGGAGGAACTGTCCGTGCCCCGCAGCGGCGATCCCCGCAAGGACCTCAAGGCCTATCTCGACGCCCTGGTGGGCTTCCTGGCCCACTCCCACGCGGGCGCGGCCTACCGCGCCCTGATGGGGGAAGCCCAGCACGACGCGGAGGTCGCCGCGCTGCTGGCCTCCCGGGACATCCTCGGAGAGAGCGCCGCGGAGGTCGTGGAGGCGGTGCGGCAGCCGAGCGACACTCCCCTCTCGCTCGAACAGGCGACCGCGCTCCTGATCGGCCCGCCCTTCTTCCACCTCCTGACCGGGCGCAGCGCGGACGACCTCGACACCGAACAGCTCACAGAGCAGTTCGTACGCGCCCTGAACCCTCCCGGGACCTGAACCCTCCCGGGCCCGGACATGCCGAAGGCCGGACCCCGGGGATCACAGGGTCCGGCCTTCGGAGATCTACGTGGGTCGACGCCCGTGGGCGTCGGCCTGCGTCAGACGGAGACGCCCTTGGCGCGCAGGTACGCCAGCGGGTCCACGTCCGAGCCGTAGTCCGGGGTGGTGCGGATCTCGAAGTGCAGGTGCGGGCCGGTGACGTTGCCCGTGGCACCCGAGAGGCCGACCTGCTGTCCGCCCGTCACGGTCTGGCCGGCCGAGACGGAGAGGGAGGACAGGTGGGCGTACTGGGCGTAGTGGCCGTCGGCGAGCCGGATGACGACCTGGTTGCCGTACGCGCCGCCCCATCCGGCGGAGACGACCGTGCCGGCGCCGACGGACTTGAGCGCGGTGCCGGTGGGCACCACGAAGTCGACACCGGTGTGGTACCCGCTGGACCACATGCTGCCGGACATCTCGTACGAGGTGCCGATGGACGCCCCCGAGACCGGCAGCGAGAAGCCGGTGGCCGTCGAGGTGTCCGCGGCCTTGGACGCCGTGGTCGACTTCTTGGCGGCGGCCGGCTTCTCGGCCTTGGCGGAGCCGGAGTCGGAGCTCTGGGTGGCCGGCGCCTTGCCGCCGAGGGCGAGCTTGAGGCCCGGGTGGATGAGCGACGGGTCGCCGCCGATGGACGAGCGGTTGTCCGCGTACAGCTTCTTCCAGCCGCCGCTGACGTCCTGCGTGTCGGCGATCTTCGACAGGGAGTCGCCGGAACGCACGGCGTACGTCCTGGTCGCGACCTTCTTCGCGTCCGCCTTCGCGGCGGCCTGCTTGCCGGCGGTGGGAGCGGCAGCGGCGGACTTGTTCGCGACGGTCGAGACGTTCGCGGCGCTCGCCACGGAGTCGGCGGCGGTCTGCGGGGTCGCGGCGTGCGCTCCGGCGGCACCGAGCAGCGGGATGGCGAGGGCCGCGCCCCCGGTTCCGGCCACGGCTATGGAGCGCGAGAAACGCGGGGACTTGGGACGGCGGTGCTTACCCTTCGCGGGCATGACGAATTCCTCTCCGGCGCCTGCGAGGTGAGCTGTCGGGTGCGAGCTGGAGATGCCCGGCCGCGCTTTCGCGCGACTTAACCCCAAGCCGTTCCGGAGACCGGAACAGGCGTCTTACCTGTGGGTCCCCCGCTCCTGCCACATACGGGTGAGTGCGGTTTCCGGGCGGCGGCAGGATTGGGCGTCCGTCCGGATTGGAGGTGAACGTAAGCGACATGAAGAGGCGTAAACAAGCTTGAGGGTTTGGTGTGCGTCCCGTTTTCTTGATCCTCGATCAACACACCGGTCACCCAGGGTGAATACCGGCTGTCCCCATTCGATAAAACGCTGGAAACAAAGCGGACTTACGTGAGCATGGCGACAGCGGAACGTCACGGATATGACGCTGCTCACCCAGGACCTCCTCAGGAGCCTTCACTCCGGGGCGAGTTGGAATGAAGGCTCCATTACCGACAGAACAGTCAGATGCGACGCAGCCGGACAACCGCCGCATCGAGGTCGCCGCGCAATCCCGTCCGCAGCCCGTGGTGCAACAGCACCGCACCTCGGTGGACTTCGCCCGTTTCGGGGCATTCGTACTCCGCCGACGGATCCAGGCCCCGCAGCCTCAGCGGTGCGACCGGCTCGCCGTAGTGCTGGGCCTGGAGCCAGGCGAGGACGACGACCTCGCCGTCCCGGACGTACTGGACGGCACTCAGTCCGCCCTCCGGCGCCCGCAGCCGATGAAGCTCACCGCGCTGCACGACGGGCCTGATCTCCTTGTAGAGCTCCACCCAGGTCCGCGCCTCGGCCAGCTCCTCCTCGGTCCAGCGGGTGAGGTCGCCGCCGACGCCGAGCACCCCGGCCATCGCACTCACGAACCGGAAGCGCAGCGAGCTGACACGTCCGTTGAGCTGCGTGTTCGGGCTGTCGGTGACCCAGGCGGCCATGGCTCGCGCGGGATGCACCTGGCTGAAGCCGTGCTGGATGGCGAGCCGGTCGAGCGGGTCGGTGTTGTCCGAGGTCCACACCTGGTCCGTACGCGCCATGATGCCGAGGTCGATCCGGCCGCCGCCGCCCGAGCAGGACTCGAAGGCGACGGTCGGGTGGGCCGCCCGCAGCCGGTCCAACAGCTTGTACAGGGCGTGCACATGGTCCACCCACAGCCGCTGCGGGTACGCCTCGCCGGGCCAGCCCGCATCGGTGAAGGCGCGGTTGAAGTCCCACTTCACGTAGTCGATCGGCGCGCTGGAGAGCAGCGCGTCGAGCTGTTCCCACAGGTACTCCTGGACGTCCTCGCGGGCGAGGTTCAGCACGAGCTGATTGCGTAGTTCCGTCCGCTTCCGTCCCGACTGGAACTGCACCCAGTCCGGGTGTGCGCGGTACAGCTCGCTGTCCGGGTTGACCATCTCGGGCTCGACCCAGATGCCGAACCGCATCCCGAGCCCGTGCACGTAGTCGCCGAGCGGCTTGAGGCCCCCCGGGAAGCGGTCCCGGTTGACCGTCCAGTCACCGAGCCCCGCCCGGTCGCTGGTGCGGGCCCCGAACCAGCCGTCGTCGACCACGAAGAGTTCGACACCGGCCTCGGCGGCCCGGCGGGCGAGCGCCCGCTGCTGCTCCTCGGAGATGTCGAACTCCGTGGCCTCCCAGGAGTTGAAGAGCACGGGCCGGTCCCGCTCCGCGTCCGGGATCACGTACGCGCGCTGGTACGCGTGCCAGGCGCGGCTCGCCCCGCCGAAGCCGCCGTCGCTCCACAGCCCCGCGAAGACCGGCGTGACGAAGGTCTCCCCCGGCTCCAGCCGCAGCAGGCCCGAGTCGTCGTACCCGGCCCCGCCGGTGATCTGCACGCGCGCGTCGGGCAGCTGGGCCACCGCGATCCGCCAGGACCCCGACCAGGCGAGGGCACAGCCGTAGACCTCGCCCAGCTCCTCGGTCGCCGTGCCGTCCGCGTCCAGGGCGACCCACGGCAGATGCTGGTGCCCGGTGTGCCCGCGCCGACTGCCGATGATCTTCTCGCCGTACGTCAGCTCGGAGCGCACCAGCCGGGACTCGGCCGCCCACCGTCCGTGCAGCTGGGACAGCCGCCAGCCGTCGCGGCGCGGCAGCGTCCAGGTCGCGGAGTCGGCGCGCAGGACCTCAAGGGCGGGTCCTTCGTTGGCGAGGGTCACCCATCGCTCGACGACGTCGGTGCCCGCCCGCATCCGGTAGTGCAGGGTGATGCCGAGCCCGGAGTCGGAGAACCGCAGCCGCAGCTCGTCGCCGGAGGCCTCGCCCACCCCGTCGGTCTCGTACCCCTCGAAGCGCCATTCGGTGCCGCGCCGGTCCGGTGTGCGCACGGACAGGGCGGGCCGTACGAAGCGGGGGCCGCCCTCGACCGGGTACTCCTCGTGGCCGTCGAGGGTGGCCTCGAACGCCCAGTACTCGGGACCCGGGCCCGCGGCGAGCGCCTCGGCGTCGGCGAGCGCGATCCTCGGGCCCCAGTGCAGATGCACCAGCTCGTCCTCGTCACCGAGCCGCAGGCCGTAGC
The DNA here is from genome assembly GCF_026341275.1 of Streptomyces ortus. Lineage (NCBI taxonomy): Bacteria > Bacillati > Actinomycetota > Actinomycetes > Kitasatosporales > Streptomycetaceae > Streptomyces > Streptomyces ortus. The sequence continues at coordinate 7,090,281 of NZ_JAIFZO010000002.1, read as the reverse complement.
TGCTCGTGGGCCCCGAAAGAAGCCACGTACGGCCGTCTGCGCCGATCTCTACCATCAAGCCCTCACATATTCGAACAGGCACGCTCAAGCCCCAACATCATCAGGGCCGACCTGCCCTTCGGGCAACGCCTGTGGACAACTCATTGGCCCACGAACCGATGTCGTATCGTCGGATACGCACCTCGCCGACGAGCCGCGTCGGCGGCCGAGGGAGGAGCCCCCGTGACGCAGCAGGTCCCGTCGACCGAGCCCGAGCTGGCCGGTGTACGCAACTTCCGCGACGTGGGCGGCCTGCCGACGGTGGACGGCCGGCGAGTGGCGTACGGACGGCTGTTCCGCAGCGGCCACCTCGCACACGCGACGCCGTCGGACGCCGCGTTCCTCGCCTCGCTGGGTCTGCACACGATCTTCGACTTCCGCAATGCCGCGGACCAGCGGCTGGAGGGCGCCGACGTCGAGCTGCCCGGGGTGCGCAATGTGAACCTGCCGCTGTCGGACCCCGCCGACGGCGCCGAGTTCTGGAAGATGGTCCGCGACGGGAACGTGGACGAGCTGCGTGCGCTGCTCGCGGACGGCCAGGCGGCGAACCGCATGATCATGTCCTACCGCACGATCGTCAAGGAGCGCACGGCCGAGCACCGGCAGGTACTGCACGCGCTGGCCGAGGACAGCGTTCCGGCCCTGATGCACTGCGCGGCGGGCAAGGACCGGGCGGGCCTCTCCGTCGCCGTGACACTTCTCGCCGTGGGCGTCGAGCGCGAGGCGATCGTGGCGGACTACCTGGAGTCGAACGCGGCGCACCGCCGCTACAAGGTCCACCGCAGCAGCACCGCCGCCTCCGCCTACACCCCCGAGGTGATGGAGCTGCTCAGCCCGCTCTTCGACGCACGCGCCGAGTATCTGGCGGCGGCGTTCGACACGATCGAGGAGACCTGGGGCGGGGTCGACGCGTATCTGGAACAGGGCCTCGGCGTGACGCCCGCGATACGGGAGCGGCTGCGTCAGCGGTTCCTCGACTGACCGGTCCCGCCGCCCCCGGACCGCCTACTGGTTCCGGGCGCCCAGCGTGAACAGCAGGTAGATGAAGGCGGCGAAGACGTGCCCGACCGCCACGTAGATGATGAGCCGTACCCACAGCGCGCGCGGGAACTTCTCCTCGATGTCCTTCATGAGGATTCTCCTGGGATGGTCGTCGGCCCGAGGCACAGCGCGGCCGTCGGACTCTGCAGCAGGGTGTGTACGAAGAGGAGCTCGGCCCCGTCCCGGCCCGCGGCGGCGATCCGGTGCGGGGTCAACGAGTCGAAGTGGGCGCTGTCGCCGGGTTCGAGGACATGTGCGGTGTCCCCGAGGCGCAGCCGCAGCCGTCCCTGGAGGACGTACAGCCACTCCTCTCCGGGGTGGACCCGCACGATGTCGCCCTGCGCTCCGTAGGGGACGTGCACCCGCAGGGACTGCATGCCGCGTCCGGCGGCGCCCGCCTGCCAGTAGGTCCAGCCGCCGGCCCGGGTCGGCTCCATGTCGGCCGAGCGCACGACGGCGTCCCGCTCGGTGACCGTCTCGCCGAGCAGGTCGGAGACGGTGGTGCCGTAGATGCGGGCCAGGGCGAGCAGCATGGGCAGGGAGGGCTGGCGCCGGCCGGTCTCCAGCCGGGAGAGGTGGGCGGGCGAGAGCCCCGCCGCGGCGGCCGCGGACTCCAGGGTGAGGGCCGCGCGGTGGCGGAGGGCGCGTAGCTGGGGGGCGACGGTGGGGGGCGGCTCCTCCGCCGACGGCGGGTCGGAGGGGTGCGTACCCTTGGCAGGGTTCATGTGTCCATTGAGCCGGAGACTTGCCTCGCAGGCAAATAAGTTGCCTTAGAGGCAAAATCCCGGGGGCGCGGGGAACGGCGCAGTCTTTCAGCCCCTTCAGAGGCGCGGGGAAGTACGCGAACGACCCCGCCGGCGCGCGGCGAAGGCGTACGGCAGGCCCGCGGGGCTACCGGTTCGCGACCGCCTGTTTCACCAGCGTCCTGCCGAAGTCCCACATCAGCCCGCCCCCGCTGTGCGCGTCGTCCATCACGGCGGTGAACGCGTCCACGAACCGGTCCACGTCCCGCTCCCCGATCACCAGCGGCGGAATCAGCTTGATCACCTCCAGGTGGTCGCCTGAGACCTGGGTCAGGATCCGGTGCCGCTGCAGCAGCGGTACGACCACCATCTGCGCGAACAGCCCCTTGCGCGCCGCCTGCAGCATCGTCCACCGGCTGCGCAGCTTCAGCGACGTGGGGCGGCCGAACTCGATGCCGATCATCAGCCCCCGGCCGCGTACGTCGCTCAGCAGCTCGTACCGGTCGACGAGCGCCGTGAGCCGGGACTTGAGCAGCTCCCCCATGGCGCGGGCGTTCGCCACGATCTGCTCGTTCTCCATGACCGACAGGACGGCGAGACCGGCCGCCATGGCCTGCGCGTTGGATCCGAAGCTCGCGGAGTGCACGAGGACCCGGTCCATGGACGAGTAGACCTTCTTGAAGATCCAGTCCTTGCCGAGGGTGGCGCTGACGGGCACGTAGCCGCCCGACAGCGCCTTGGCCACGCAGACCAGGTCCGGTTCGACCCCGTCCTCGTGCTGGTGGGCGTAGAAGTCGCCGGTCCGGCCGAGCCCGGTCTGCACCTCGTCCGCGATGAGCAGCGCCTTGTGCTTGTGCAGCAGCTCCTGGGCGTCGCGCAGATAGCCGGGCGGCGACTCGTGCACGCCCTTGCCCTGGATCGGCTCGACGATCAGCGCGGCGACGTCGCCCTTCTTGAGCTCGGCCGCCAGGGCGTCGAGGTCGCCGAGCGGGACCGCCGTGTCGGGCAGCAGCGGGGCGAAGCCGTCCCGGAAGCCGTCCTCGCCGTTGACGGACAGGGACCCGGTGGTCAGACCGTGGAAGGCGTGCGCGCAGTACAGGACGCGCGGCCTGCCGGTGGCGTAGCGGGCGAACTTCAGCGCGGTCTCGACGGCCTCCGTTCCGCTGTTGCCGAAGAACACCCGGTCCAGGTGCGGGCTGTGCGTCAGCAGTTGCTCCGCCAGCAGTCCGGGCAGCGGCTGGCAGTCGAAGCGGGTGAGGTCGGCGAGCTGCGCGTCGAGGACGTCGTGCAGTGCCTTGCGGACGACGGGGTGGTGGCGGCCGAGGCCCATCACCCCGAACCCGGCGAGCATGTCCAGGTAGTCGTTGTCGTCCGCGTCCCAGAAGTGGGCGCCCTCGGCCCGCTCGTAGACCTTGTCGAAGCCGATGGTGCGCAGCATGCGCGGCAGTTGGTGGTTCAGGTACTTGGCGTGCAGCTCGTAGCGCTCGGCTCCGCGCCCGGCGAGGAGAGTGCCGAGGTCGAACTCCTGGGACTTGCTGGTGGTCATTCCGGCTTCTCCTTGGACACGCGCGTCTTTGCGGCCGGCCTGTCGGCGGCACCCTGCTCCCCGGTCCCCCGCTCCCCGTCGGCCTCATCCTGCCGGTCGATCCGCCGGCCGGGAGCCTCCGCCGCGCCCACGGATGCGGCCTCCCCCGCCCTGGCGGTGCGCCGCCCGTCGCCCGGTGCCCGCCGCGCGCGTTTCGCCGCGGCCCGCCCGCCGGAGGTCCGCGCCGCTTCCGCGACAGCGCGCCGGCCGGACCGGCCGTCGGCGTTCCGTACCGCCATGCTCGCGCTGATGCGGCCCGCGATCTCGACGGGGGTCAGACCGATGTCGGCCAGCACCTCGGCCCGTTTGGCGTGCGCGAGGAACTGTTCGGGGATGCCGAACCGACGTACCGGTACGTCGACTTCGGCGTCGCCGAGGGCGAGCGCCACCGCCGCTCCCACTCCGGCGGCCCGGCTGTTGTCCTCGACGACCGCGACCAGCCGGTGCTCGGCGGCGAGGCCGGGCAGCGCGGGGTCGACGGGCTTGACCCAGCGCGGGTCCACCACCGTGCAGCCGATGCCCCGGGACTCGAGCAGCTCGGCCGCGTGCAGGCACACCGGTGCCATCACGCCGACGGCGACGAGCAGCACGTCGGACCGGTCGCCCCGGTGCAGCACGTCCACTCCGCCGACCCGGTCGACCGCCGGGACCTCGGGTCCCACCGACTCCTTGGGGAAGCGGATCAGCGTAGGGGCGTCGTCCACGGCGACGGCCTCGCGCAGCTGGGCCCGGAGCTGGGCGGCGTCGCGCGGCGCGGCGATCCTGAGTCCAGGCACGACCTGGAGGACGGACAGATCCCACATGCCGTTGTGGGAGGCGCCGTCGACGCCGGTGATCCCGGCGCGGTCCAGCACGAAGGTCACTCCGCAGCGGTGCAGCGCGACATCCATGAGGAGCTGGTCGAAGGCCCGGTTGAGGAAGGTCGCGTACACGGCGACGACCGGGTGCAGCCCGCCGGTCGCGAGGCCGGCCGCGGACACCGCGGCGTGCTGCTCGGCGATGCCGACGTCCCACACCCGGTCGGGGAACCTCTCGGCGAACTTGGTGAGGCCCACCGGGTGCAGCATGGCCGCCGTGATCGCCACGACGTCCTCGCGCTCCTCGCCGACGCGGACGATCTCGTCGCCGAACACCGAGGTCCAGGAGGGGCCGTTGGAGGGGGCCAGGGGCTCGCAGGTGAGCGGGTCCATGACGCCGACCGTGTGGAAACGGTCCTCCTCGTGTGCGAGCGCGGGCTCGTAACCGCGCCCCTTCTCCGTCAGGCAGTGGATGAGGACGGGTCCGTGGAAGCGTTTCGCGCGGCGCAGCGCCGACTCGACGGCGCCCGTGTCGTGCCCGTCGATCGGCCCGACGTACTTCAGCCCCAGGTCCTCGAACATGCCCTGCGGCGCGAACGCGTCCTTGAAGCCCTTCTTCGCGCCGTGCAGGGACTCGTAGAGCGTGCCGCCGACGAGGGGGGTGCGCAGCAGGACGTCCTTGCCCCAGGCCAGCACCTTCTCGTAGCTGTCGGTGGTGCGCAGGGTAGCCAGGTGGTTGGCGAGTCCGCCGATGGTCGGCGCGTACGAGCGTTCGTTGTCGTTGACGACGATGATCAGCGGGCGGTCCTTGGCGGCGGCGATGTTGTTCAGCGCCTCCCAGGCCATGCCTCCGGTGAGCGCGCCGTCGCCGATGACCGCGACGACGTGCCCCTTCTCGCCCTGTACCTGGCGGGCCTTGGCGAGCCCGTCGGCCCAGCCGAGCGCGGTGGACGCGTGGCTGTTCTCGATGATGTCGTGCTCGGACTCCTCGCGCGAGGGGTAGCCGGACAGGCCGCCCTTGCCGCGCAGCTTGGAGAAGTCCTGACGTCCGGTCAGGAGCTTGTGCACATAGCTCTGGTGGCCGGTGTCCCACAGGATGCGGTCGGTCGGTGACTCGAAGACCCGGTGGAGCGCGACGGACAGTTCCACCACCCCCAGGTTGGGTCCCAGGTGCCCGCCGGTCCTGGCGACCGCGTGCACCAGAAACTCCCTTATCTCCTCGGCCACTTGGCCTATCTCGGTCTCGGACAGCGCCTTCAGGTCGCGTGGTCCCCGGATGGTCTCCAGAATCGTCACGCTCGGCCCCCTCTCGGTCCGTGCTGCGGCTAATGCGCGGTGCCGGCGGGTTGCCCCGGTACCGTGACCTCCGGCTCGCCCGATGCGACGCCGTCCGCCTCCATCTGCTCGGCGATCTTCATCGCCTCGTCGATGAGGGTCTCCACGATCTTCGACTCGGGGACGGTCCTGATGACCTCGCCCCTGACGAAGATCTGTCCCTTGCCGTTGCCGGAGGCAACCCCCAGGTCCGCCTCCCGTGCTTCTCCCGGTCCGTTGACGACGCAGCCCATGACCGCGACGCGCAGGGGCACCTCCATGCCCTCCAGGCCGGCCGTGACCTCGTCGGCGAGCTTGTAGACGTCGACCTGGGCCCGCCCGCAGGACGGGCAGGACACGATCTCCAGGCGCCGCTGCCGAAGCCCCAGCGACTCAAGGATCTGGATGCCGACCTTGCACTCCTCGGCGGGCGGGGCGCTCAGTGACACCCGGATGGTGTCTCCGATGCCCTCGCCGAGCAGCGCCCCGAAGGCCACCGCGGACTTGACGGTGCCCTGGAAGGCGGGTCCCGCCTCCGTCACACCGAGGTGCAGCGGGTAGTCGCACCGCGCCGCCAGCAGCCGGTAGGCGTTGACCATCACGACCGGGTCGTTGTGCTTGACCGAGATCTTGAGGTCACGGAAGCCGTGCTCCTCGAAGAGGGACGCCTCCCACAGCGCCGACTCGACCAGCGCCTCCGGTGTCGCCTTCCCGTACTTCTGGAGGAGGCGCCGGTCCAGTGAGCCGGCGTTGACCCCGATCCGGATCGGCGTGCCGTGGTCGGTGGCGGCCCGCGCGATCTCCCTCACCTTGTCGTCGAACTGCTTGATGTTGCCGGGGTTGACCCGGACCGCCGCGCAGCCCGCCTCGATCGCGGCGAACACGTACTTCGGCTGGAAGTGGATGTCCGCGATCACCGGGATCTGCGACTTGCGCGCGATGGTGGCCAGCGCGTCCGCGTCGTCCTGCGTAGGGCAGGCGACGCGGACGATCTGGCAGCCGGACGCGGTGAGTTCGGCGATCTGCTGCAGGGTGGCGCCGACGTCCGACGTACGCGTGGTCGTCATCGACTGCACCGACACGGGCGCGCCGCCCCCGACCGCCACCGGTCCGACCTGGATCCGCCGTGAGACACGGCGTTCCGCGATCGGCCGGACCGGCACCTCGGGGAGGCCCAAGGAGATGGCGGTCATCACGTCACCCGCGGTTTCCCGAGACGGTCTCGCGGGCGGCCCGCAGCGACTCCTTGAGGGAGCCCATGGTGGCCATGACCGCCGTCGGCTCGTAGCCGCAGTGCGCCATGCAGTTGGCGCACCGCGGGTCCTTGCCGCGGCCGTAGGCGTCCCAGTCGGTCTTCTCGATGAGGTCCTTGTACGTCGTGACGTACCCGTCGCTCATCAGGTAGCAGGGCTTCTGCCAGCCGAAGAGCGAGTAGTTCGGGATCGCCCACGCCGTGCAGGGGAAGTCGACCTTGCCCTCCAGGAAGTCCAGGAAGAGCGGGGAGTGGTTGAGCCGCCAGCGCAGCCGGTTGCCGCCGGAGAATGCTTTCTTGAACAGTTCGCGGGTCTGTTCCACGCCCAGGAAGTGCTCCTGGTCGGGTGCCTTCTCGTAGGCGTAGGCGGGCGAGATCATCATCTCGTCCACCTTCAGGTCGTCGTTGAGGTAGTTCAGCACCTCGATGATCGTCTGCGGGGTGTCGGTGTTGAAGAAGGTCGAGTTGGTGGTCACCCGGAAGCCGCGCCGCTTGGCCTCCTTGATGGCCGCGACCGCCTCGTCGAACACGCCCTCCTTGGCGACGGACTCGTCGTGCCGCTCCCGCAGGCCGTCGATGTGCACGGCGAACGCGAAGTACGGCGAGGGCGTGAACTTGTCCATCTTCTTGCGCAGCAGCATGGCGTTGGTGCACAGGAAGATGTACTTCTTCCTGGCCACCAACTGCCGCACGATCTCGTCGATATGCGGGTGCATCAGGGGTTCGCCGCCGGCGATGGAGACCATCGGCGCGCCCGATTCGAGCACCGCCCCGACGGCCTGCGCCACCGGCATGCGCTGCTTGAGCACTCCGGCCGGGTGCTGGATCTTGCCGCAGCCCTCGCACGCGAGGTTGCAGGCGTACAGCGGTTCCAGTTCGACGATCAGCGGAAACTTGTCCCGCTTACGGAGTTTCTGTTCCATGAGATACGTCGCGACCTTGATGGTCTGGCGGAGCGGCATGGCCATCTGGCTCACCTCCTGGGGAGCAGCAAGGAACGGTGCCATTCATAGAAAACAGGAAGAGCGGCACGAAGAACACGGAAGGCTGATATTCCACCGCGTACCGTGCCGATCCGGACGAGTTCATGTTCCGGGGCGTCCACGACCACCCGTACGGCGGCAACCGGGCGCTCGCCCGCGCGGAGTGCGCCGCGGAGCGTCGCCGCCGACTCCATGTCGACCGCGATCGCCCCGGTCGCGTACAGATCCTGTCGTTCGCGACCGCGGACCACGTGATCGGAACCGGCGAGCGGTCCCGTGTGGACGGTGCGGCCGGGCAGGACGCGTCCGAGTTCTCCGGCGAGCAGGCCGGTGCCCACGCACGGTGTGCCGCCGTGCGGGTCCCGGGTCTCCTCGGCGACGATCAGGTCTCCCGGCCGCATACCGGGGGCCAGTCCGGCGCAGAAGCCCGTGGCCAGGACGGCCGCCTCGCGCAGCGCGGGACCGGCCAGCGCCTTGCCGACCGCCCGCTCGGCCGCCGCGGGCCCCATGCCCGTACGCAGCACGGTGACCGGTCCGTACGCGCCGCCCCGGTCGCCTCCCGTGCGCAGGGCGAACCCCTCGATGCCCAGCGCGCAGGCGATCAGCAGCGGGGCGGCGCCCGGCGTCGCGCTCATCAACTCGCCCTGCCGAAGGCGCTCTGGGCGCCGCTCTGCAGGTCGGCGAACGGTTCGCCGTTGACGTACCGGCCGAGTGCGGTGAGCGGGAACACCTGCCGGTAGAGGTGGTAGTTGATGGAGAAGTCCCAGGGGAACCCGGTGCCGGTGAAGTACGGCTCGTCCCAGGAGCCGTCCGCCAGCTGGGTCCGCGCGAGCCAGGCGATGCCCCGCTCGACGGCCTCGGACTCCCGCTCCCCGGCCGCGAGCAGCGCCAGCAGCGCCCACGCGGTCTGGGAGGCGGTGGACGCGCCGCGCCCGCTCCACTCGGCGACGTCGTGGTAGGAGCGCAGGTCCTCGCCCCAGCCGCCGTCCTCGTTCTGCACGGTCTCCAGCCAGGACACCGCCCGCCGGATCGCGGGATGCGAGCCGGGCAGTCCGGCGGCGACGAGTGCGGGCACCACCGACCCCGTCCCGTATACGTAGTTGACGCCCCAGCGGCCGAACCAGGAGCCGTTCGCCTCCTGTTCGGCGAGCAGCCATTCGACGCCCCGGCGGGTACGCGGGTCGTGGGCCAGGCCCTCGACCGCGAGCATCTCCACGACGTGCGCGGTGACATCGGCGGAGGGCGGGTCGATGACCTCGCCGAAGTCGCAGAACGGCAGCCTGTTGGGGAAGGGGCTGGTGTTGTCGACGTCGAAGGCGCCCCACGCGCCGTTCTTCGACTGCATGCCGAGGTTCCAGCGCACCCCGCGCCCGATGGCCTTCTCCACGCGCTCCGGGTCGTGGTGCCTGACCCGGCGCAGCGCGAGGACCACTTCGGCGGTGTCGTCGATGTCGGGGTAGTTGTCGTTGTGGAACTCGAACGCCCAGCCGCCGGGCGGCAGTTCGGGCCTCTTGACGGCCCAGTCGCCGGGCCGGACGATCTCCTCCCCGAGCATCCAGTCCGCCGCCCGCACCATCTGCGGGTGGTCGGCGGGCACGCCCGCGTCGGCGAGCGCGATGGTCGCCAGGCAGGTGTCCCACACCGGTGACTGACAGGCCTCGATCATCCGGGCCCCGTCCTCGCGCCACACGGCGAAGCGGTCCAGGGAGGCAAGTCCCTCCCGCATCACGGGGTGTTCGAGGTCGTAGCCGAGCAGGTACAGGGCGATGACCGAGTAGACGGCGGGCGGCTGGATGCCGCCCCAGCACCCGTCGTTCTCCTGGCGCTCGATGATCCAGCGGGCCGCGGTGTTCATCGCGGCCCGGCGGACCCTGCGCGGGGCGACCTTGCGGTAGGCGTGCAGGGCCCGGTCGAGCCGCTGGAACGCCCCGTCCCAACTCGCCACCGGCGCGAAGGGTCTGACCGGGTTGGGGTCATGGGGATCGGTGTGCAGCTCGTCCAGCGTGAAGGGCGCCGGACGGACCGGGCGCTTCGCGGAGACGACGGTGAGCGGCACGATGGTCTGCCGGGCCCAGCAGCCGAAATCGTAGATGTTGAGCGGCATCCACTTCGGGAACCAAATGAGTTCCGGAGGCAGTTCGGGGAGGTCGTCCCACTTCCACCAGCCGAACAGGGCCAGCCAGATGCGGGTGAAGACCCGGGCCGACGCGATGCCGCCCCGCTCCCGGATCCAGGCGGAAGCCCGCGCCATGTGCGGATCGTCCGGCACGTCACCGGCCAGCCGCAGGGCCACGTACGCCTCGACGGTGGTGGAGAGTTCGCCGGGTCCGCCGTAGAAGGAGGCCCAGGTGCCGTCCTCGCGCTGCTCGCCGCGGATGAACAGCGCGGCGGCCCGGGTGGTCTTCTCGTCCTGGATGCCCAGGAACTGACGGAGCAGCAGGTCTTCGGCGTCCATGGTGACGTTGGTCTCCAGGTCGCCCTTCCACCAGCCCTCGGCGTCCTGCGCGGTGAGCAGGAAGTCGGTGGCACGCTGTATCGCGCGCGTGGCGGTCTCTCGGATATCGGCTGTCCCGGCCGCCGCGGGAGTCGATTCTGTCCGGATGTCGCTGGCCGAGGCTGCGCGGGGCGGGAGGGCCCCGGTGCTTCCGTCGGTCGTCGCTGTCATGGCTTCCCCTTCGTGCAGTGGCATGTCTCTGCTGTGGGTCCGCCGTCGGCCGGTGCTCGTTCTTCCCGCAGCACCGGCCGGCGACTACGCGAGGGCTATTCGACCGATAGTGATCATCTCTTTCGTACGACGACGAAGTCGGCGAGCTCCACGAACTGAGCCCGCACCCGGTCCGGCATGTCGATCGTGTCGAGGGCCTCGACGGCCACGGTGTGCTGGCGGCGCGCCTCCTCGGCGGTCCACTCGCGCCCGCCCGCCTCCTCGATGAGCGCGGCGCGTACGGCGAACTCCTCCTCGGAGAAGTTCTCGAAGTCGCTGCTCCTGGCGTCCGCGGCGAGCAGTTCGCCCAGGCGCTCGGAGGCCGGGCCGCCGGCCGCGAGCGCGGCCACGACGGGCAGGGACTTCTTGCGCTGGCGCAGGTCGCTCCAGGTCTGCTTGCCGGTGGACACCGGGTCGCCCCAGATGCCGAGCAGGTCGTCGACGGCCTGGAAGGCGAGGCCGAGGTGGTAGCCGTACTTCTCCAGCGTGTCCGCCGTGCGGTCGTCGGCGCCGCCGAGGACCGCGCCGATGGAGCAGGCGCAGGCGAGCAGGGCGCCGGTCTTGTTGCCCTCCATCTCCAGGCACTCCTCGACGCTGACGCGGTCGCGGTGCTCGTAGGAGATGTCCTGGGCCTGGCCGTCGATCAGCGCGCGGGTGGCGGTGGTCAGCCGGCGCGTCGCGCGGCCCGCCTCGACCGTGCCGAGCTCCAGGAGCAGTTCGTTGGCCAGCGCGAACAGGGCGTCGCCGACGAGGATCGCCTGGGCGGGGCCGTGCACCTTCCAGACGGTGTCGCGGTGGCGGCGCTGCTCGTCGCCGTCCATCAGGTCGTCGTGCAGGAGGGAGAAGTTGTGCACCAGCTCGACGGCGACCGCGCCCGGCACGCCCACCTCGGGGACGGCACCGGCCGCCTCGGCGGACAGCACGGCGAGCGCGGGGCGTACGGCCTTGCCGCCGTCGCCCTCGGCGGGGCGGCCCTCGGCGTCGATCCAGCCGAAGTGGTAGGCGGCGACGGTGTCCATGGGGGGTGCGAGGCGGTCGATGGCCGCCCGCAGTACAGGTGAGGCCAGGGTCCGGCCGCGCTCCAGGAGCGCGGTCACGTCCACCGCGTCGGCAGCCTTCGATGCCGGGGGCACAGTGGGCACAGTCTCTCCTCTATTCGCGATGCGGGGGGTGCGGGGGCCGGTGCCGGAGCGGGCGACGGTGGCCCCGTCGCTCTGATCGAGCGTCACGCCGCCTCCTCGAAGAGCTCGAAGAGGTGGTCGCGTGGCCGGCCCAGTGCGGCCAGCGCCGCGTCCGCCGCGCTCACACCGCTGCGGACCGCACTCTCCATGGTCGCGGGCCACCCGGTGGCGGTCCACGCGCCGGCCAGGTACAGGCCGGGTGCCTTGGTGCGGGCGCCGGGCCGCAGCCGTCCGACGCCGGGGGCCGGGGCGAACGTCGCCGTGCGCTCCCTGGTCACGAAGAAGTCCCGGACCTCCGCGTCCCTGGTGTGCGGCAGCAGCCGCCGCAGTTCCGGCAGGTAGCGTGCGCGCAGTTCCGCGACCGGTGTGTCGATCTCGTCCTGCGCGGCCGACTGGGACAGCGCGAGGTACTGGCCCTCCCCCAGCCCGGACGCCCCGGTCCGGTCGAAGACCCACTGCACGGGGGAGCCGAGCGCGGCGAAGAACGGCCGGCTGAGGACCTTGCGGTCGTACACGACGTGGATATTGAGGATGGGCGCCGTACCGATCTCCAGCAGCCGCCCGGGGGCGTCGAGCGCGCCCTCGGGGAGCAGATCGTGGGCCTCGCGCTGCGGTACGGCGAGGACGACCGTGTCGGCGTCGAGCGTCTCGCCGGGAACCTGAACGCGCCAACGCCCGTTCTCGTGTGGGGAGATGGAGGTGACTCGTGTACGGACCTCGGTACGGACTCCCGCGGAGTCGAGCGCCTTGCGGGCCAGCCGGTCGTGCAGTTCACCCAGCGGGACGCGCGCCCAGCCGATGTCGGCGGCTCCCGGGTCGGACAGCAGACCGGTCTTGAACACCATCGCGGCGAGCCCGAGCGAGGCGTCGCCGGCCACCGCGTTGAGGGTGGCGACCCCCACCAGGTCCCACAGTGCCTCGATGGCCCGGTCGGACTGACCGTGCGCGGTCAGCCAGCCGCCGAAGCTCTGCGCGTCGAGCGCCGGGTCGGCGGGGTCGAGCCCCTTGAGCGCCAGAGCGGCACGGCCGACCCTGGCGCGCTCGGCGAGCGAGAGATGCGGGTAGGTCGCGAGGCCGCGCGCCAGATGCAGCGGGACGGGCAGCGCCGTTCGGCCGATTCTGCCGAGCCGCCGTCCGGCCGGCGCCCCGGCGTCGAGGACGGGCACGTCGAGGCGGTCCTGCAGCGGCGCGAGTTCCGCTCCTTCGACGCGGTCGAGGAACCAGCGGTACGCCGTGCAGCAGCGCAGATACACGTGCTGGCCGTTGTCCACGGTGAGTCCGCCGCGCTGGAAGGAGAAGGCGAGCCCGCCCAGCCGGGGCCTGCCTTCGAGCAGCGTCACGCGGACTCCCGCGTCGGCCAGCGCGAGCGCCGCGGTCGTCCCCGCGAGCCCCCCGCCGACCACTACGGCCGTCGTGGGGCGGCCCGGGGAGCCGGCGTCGGGCCCCTCGTCCTGCGTGGTGTCGTTCATCGTGCACCTTCCCCCACGGCCCCGCCGTGCCGGTGGAGCCGGGCACGGGCGGCCGATGCAGTCAGGGACGCCGTTCCGCGCCGAAGGGTTGCGCGCGGTTTCCAGGTATCTGCATCATTTTGGTGCGGAGTGTCCATCAAGCGCGCCTCCTGACGGTCCGGCGCGAGACATGCCGGGCGTCGAGACCGGAGAGGCCGCGCACGGCGACGTACGCCTTCTCGCGTCCGGGGAGCGAGACCCGGCCACGCAGGACGGCCTCCGGTTCGCGCTCGATGCGGTCCAGGAGGCGGCGGTAGATGCCGGCCATCGCGGCGACACAGGCGCCGCTGCGGCGGTCCAGCATGGGCAGCAGCCGGTAGCCCTCCGCGAAGAGCGCGCGGGCCCGGCGCACCTCGAAGTGGACGAGGCCCGCGAAGTCGGAGCCCTCCGGTGGGCGCGACCCGTCGAACCCGGCCGAGCAGCCGAACTTCGCGAGGTCGTCGGCGGGCAGATACGTCCGCCCGTCCCCGGCGTCCTCCCGAACGTCCCTGAGGATGTTGGTCAGTTGCAACGCGAGCCCGAGCGTGTCCGCGTACTCCGGCGCCCGCTCGGCGCCGCGCGCCCCCGGTTCCGTGCCGAAGACGCCGAGCGAGAGCCGGCCGATGGCCCCGGCGACGCAGCGGCAGTAGACCTTCAGGTCGTCCCAGGTCTCGTACGTCTCCCCGCGGACGTCCATGAGGACGCCGTCGATGAGTTCGTCGAGGCCCTCCAGCGGCACCGGGAAGTGGTCCGCGGTGTGCCGCAGGGCGACGGCGACCGGGTCGGTGTCGTCCTCGCCCACCGAGCGGTCGCGGATCCGGGCGAGCAGCGTCCGGGTCTCCTCCAGCCGCTTCGCCTTGACCTCGGGGGCCAGCGCCCCGTCACCGATGTCGTCGACGCGCCGCGAGAACGCGTAGAGCGCCGACATCGCCCGGCGCTTGGGCGTCGGGAGCAGCCGGATGCCGTACGCGAAATTCCGGGCCTGCTGCCCGGTGACCGCCTCGCAGTAGCCGTAAGCGGCGAGTACCGGTGCGGACATGTGTGGGTCCGACTCCACGGTCCGGATCACCCCTCTCCTCGCAGAGTCACTCCCACCTCGCGCAGCAACTGGATCTTGCCGGGCTTCGGCGGGCCGGGAAGTACGTCGTATTCGGCGGCGGCGATCGCCCGGATCGCCGCCCTTCCTCCTGCCACGAACCCCGCGAGCAGCAGCTTGAGTCTGCCGTGGACGCTACCCACGAGGGGGGTGCCTTCATTCAGGAGGTTCCGGGCGCGTTCTGCTTCGTATGCAACCAGTGCGCGCGCCGATGCGCCTGCCGTGGGCGTGGCGAGATCCGCCTCCTGGACGTGAAAGCGCTTCATGTCCTCGGCGGGAAGGTAGATGCGGTCGCGGCCGAGGTCCTCGGCGACGTCCTGGAGGTGCTCGACGATCTGCAGGGCCGTGCAGACCGCGTCGGAGAGGCGGATCCGCTCGGGGGTCGAGGTGCCGGTGACGGACAGGACGAGCCGGCCGACCGGGTTCGCGGACAGTTCGCAGTAGGCGAGGAGGTCGTCGTAGGTCTCGTACCGCTGGACGAGCTGGTCCTGGCGGTTCGCGGCGATCAGGGCGAGGAAGGGCTCGGGGGTCAGGCCGGTGCGGCGGACCGTGGGCTGCAGACGGCGCAGGAGCGGGTGGCCCGGGGTCGAGTCGAAGACCTTGCGCAGGTCCGCCTCGAAGGCGTCGAGCAGGGCGAGCCGGTCCTTCGCCTCTTCGGGGGACACGCCCAGGAGGCGGGCGTCGGCGCCGCCGGGGGCCAGGTCCCCGTCGCCGATGTCGTCGACGAGCCGGGCGAAGCCGTAGACGGCCATGAGGTCGGCGCGCCAGGCCCTGGGGAGGAAGAACGGTGCCACGGGGAAGTTCTCGTCCGCGGCCTTGTCTAGGGTGCCGCGCTCCGGGTCACCGGCACGTGCCGTTCTCGCCGGCGTCATCGCCCGCCGCCCGGGCCGCGGACGCCACACGCACGGACGGCACACGCGCAGCGGAGCTGGAGAGTTTCCGTAGCCATTGCCGTCACATCTCCCGTTCTACACTGCTGACCCAATGGTGACTATTTCGGACACGCCGCCCGGCCGTCCGCGCGCCAGACCCTATGCCTGGTGTCGCGCAGTATCGCCCCACTTGCCGCGAATCAGCACCGGTACAGCTTACGTTGTACAACCCGCCATGCTCCGCCGGGGTGTCCTGCGCATCACAAGAACACACCGATTGACGTCAAGATTCCTACGGGCGGCCGGAGTTGGCGTTTCCTTTGCAGACGCAGGGCCCCGCCGAACCGTTCCGGCGGGGCCCTGCGTGCTTCTTCTACGACTCGGGCTCACTTGCCCGTGAACTTCTCGTACTCCTTGAGGACCTCGTCGGTCGGTCCGTCCAGGCGCAGCTCGCCGCGCTCCAGCCACAGGACGCGGTCGCACGTGTCACGGATGGACTTGTTGTTGTGGCTGACGAGGAAGACCGTGCCGGCCTCCTTGCGGAGCTCCCGGATCCGGGCCTCGGAGCGCTTCTGGAACTTGCGGTCGCCGGTCGCGAGGGCCTCGTCGATCATGAGGACGTCGTGGTCCTTGGCGGCGGCGATGGAGAAGCGCAGCCGGGCGGCCATGCCGGAGGAGTAGGTGCGCATGGGCAGGGTGATGAAGTCGCCCTTCTCGTTGATGCCCGAGAAGTCGACGATGTCCTGGTAGCGCTCCCTGATCTGCTCGCGCGTCATGCCCATGGCCAGCCCGCCGAGGATGACGTTCCGCTCGCCCGTGAGGTCGTTCATCAGGGCCGCGTTGACGCCGAGGAGCGAGGGCTGGCCGTCGGTGTAGACGTGGCCCTTCTCCGCGGGGAGCAGTCCGGCGATGGCCCGCAGCAGGGTGGACTTGCCGGAGCCGTTGGATCCGATCAGGCCGATGGCCTCACCGCGGTAGGACTTGAAGGAGACACCGCGGACGGCGTGCACCTTGCGGACGCCTCGCTCCTCGCCGCGCCGGAGTATGCGGCTGAGGGCGGAGGTGGCGCTGCCCTTGCCGGTCTTGGCGCCGTTGACCCGGTAGACGATGTGCAGCTCGTCCGCGATGACGGTCGGGATGTGGGTCCTGTCGGTCTGCTCAGCCACGGCCGTAACGCTCCTCAGCCTTCCAGAAGTACACGAAACCGCCGACGGCGACGAGGACGGCCCAGCCGCCCGCGACCGCCCACACGTGCGGCGGCAGGTTCTCGGAGCCGTAGCCGTCGACGAGCGCGAAGCGCATCAGGTCCATGTAGATGGCGGCGGGGTTCCACTGGAGGATGTCGGCGATCCACTCGGGGTGCTCTTCGAGCATCACGGGGATCGAGAACATGACACCGGACGCGTACATCCACGTACGCATCACGAACGGCATGAGCTGGGCCAGGTCCGGGGTCTTGGCGCCCATCCTGGCCATGATCATCGCGAGACCGGTGTTGAAGAGGAACTGCAGCACCAGGATCGGGACGATCAGCAGCCAGGACAGCTGGGGATAGCTGCCGAAACCGACCGCCACGACGAAGAGCACGATCATCGAGAAGAGCAGCTGCTGGAGCTGCTGCAGCGAGAACGAGATCGGCAGCGCGGCGCGCGGGAAGTGCAGCGCCCGGACCAGTCCGAGGTTGCCGGAGATCGCGCGCACGCCCGCCATCACCGAGCTCTGGGTGAAGGTGAAGACGAAGACGCCCGTCACCAGGAACGGGATGTACACCTCCCGCTCCATGCCGCGGTCGGCCTTCAGGATCAGGCCGAAGATCAGGAAGTACACGGCCGCGTTCAGCAGCGGTGTGGCCACCTGCCACAGCTGGCCGAGCTTGGCCTGGCTGTACTGGGCGGTGAGCTTCGCCTGCGAGAAGGCGAGGATGAAGTGACGCCGCCCCCAGAGCTGACGGACGTATTCGACGAGTCCGGGCCGGGCGCCGCTGACGGCCAGCCCGTACTTGGCGGCGAGGTCCGCCGCGCTGAGCCCTTCATCGGGGGACGGGGGGGCGCTCACCGCAACGCCGCCGTCATGCGTTGTCTCACTCACAGGGAAACTTTCGTCCTCAAGGTGCGCGGCCTGGTAGGGCGTAGGCCAAAGACAGGGACCGGGGTACGGCCCGAATGCTCTCAGATATCGAGCGTGTCAGATGACGGGTGGTCGGCCCAGTCGGGTCAGGCGCCATACCGTACGCCACTTCATGGGGCGCCGGGGGCCGCACGGACTGGTCCAGCCCTCCTTGAAACCGCCGAACCAGGCCTTCAGGGCCGGGCGCGAGGGCCGACGGGCGAGCGTGAGGAGCATCCACACGCCGAGATAGACGGGGACCAGCGGCGCGGGCAGGTTGCGACGGGCGAGCCAGACGCGGTTGCGGGCGACCATCCGGTGGTAGACCGCGTGCCGGGAGGGCGCGGTCGTGGGGTGGTTGAGCACCATGTCCGAGCGGTAGTCGATCATCCAGCCCGCGTCGAGGGCCCGCCAGGCGAGGTCGGTCTCCTCATGGGCGTAGAAGAACTCCTCGGGCAGTCCGCCGACCTCGGCGAGCACCTTCGTACGGACGGCGTTGGCGCCGCCGAGGAAGGTGGTGACGCGGGAGTCGCGCATCGGGTCGGAGGCGCGCAGCCGGGGCACGTGGCGGCGCTGGGTGATGCCGGTCTCGGGGTCCGCGATGCGGAAGCTGATGATGCCCAGCTCCGGGTCGGCCGCGAACGCCTGCCGGCACAGCTCGGCGGTGTCGTGGCGGGCCAGGAGGCCGTCGTCGTCCAGGAAGAGCAGGACGTCCACATCGGTGCCGCCGGGACCGAACGCCTCGATGCCGACGTTGCGGCCACCGGGGATGCCGAGGTTCTCGGGCAGCTCGACCGTGCGGACGCCGGGTATGGACCCCGTGACGTCCGGGACGGGCGAGCCGTTGCCGACCACGACCACCTCGACCGGGTCGCCGTCCTGCTTGGCGACCGAGTCGAGGAGGGCGCGCAGCTCGTCGGGGCGGTTGCCCATGGTGATGATCACCGCGCCGACCTTCGTGGCCGTGCTCACTTCAGCCTGCTCGAAGCGAGGATGGACACCAGGTGCAGCACGGTCTGCAGCATCGCGATGCCGGCCAGGACCGCGACGCCGAGCCGCGAGAAGAACAGGTCGTCCCGGACCGTGTCCAGGACCGCGAGGACCAGGATCAGCAGGGAGGCCTCTATGCCGAGGACGAGCCGGTGGAACTTGAGCGCGCCCGCGGCCCGGCGGGCCAGCGCCATGCCGGAGGAGCGCGGCTCGGACGCCGACTCCTGGACCGGCGCCTTGCCCGTCTGGTGGCGGGCGACCCCGACGAGGTCGGTCTCGGACTTGATCAGGACGGCGCCCAGGGCGGCGAGCGTGCCGAGGAAGGCCCACAGCCAGTCGATCCGCCCGGTGCCCCACAGATCGGCGGCGCGCAGGCCGAAGCCGACCAGGACCGCCGCGTCGCACAGGTAGGCGGCGACGCGGTCGACGTACACCCCGGTCATCGAGTACTGCTTGCGCCAGCGGGCGATCTCGCCGTCGACGCAGTCGAACAGCAGATACAGCTGGACCATCAGTACGCCGAGCAGGGCGCCCGGGATGCCCGGCACCAGCAGGGCCGGGGCGGCGAGCACGCCGAAGACGGTCATCACGTAGGTCAGCTGGTTGGGCGTGACCTTGGTGTTCACCAGGTGCCGGTCGATGCGCAGCGAGATCTCGCGCATGTAGAGCCGGCCTCCCCAGTGCTCGCCGCTGCGCCGGTCCTTGACACCCGGGGGGTGCACGACCGGGCGCAGCTCAGCTACCGATGGCTTTTGCATAGTCGGCGTATGCGTCCCTGATCTGGTCGGTGGAGAGGTCGAGGTGTTCGAGGATCGTGTAGCGGCCCGGCCTGGTCGACGGCGCGAACTCCACGACCTGGACGAACTCGTCCGGGGTGAAGCCGATCTCCTCCGGGAGCACGGGCAGCCCGTGGCGCCGCAGGACCTCGGCCATGTACGCCGACTCCTCGCGGGCTCCGCGCAGGTGCATCGCGAAGGCCGCGCCCAGACCGCACTGCTCGCCGTGGCTGGCGGCGCGCTTGGGGAAGAGCAGGTCGAAGCCGTGGTTGATCTCGTGGCAGGCGCCGGAGGCCGGACGGGAGTCGCCCGCGACCGACATGGAGATGCCGGTGAGGACCAGGCCCTCGGCCAGCACCTGGAGGAAGGCGTCGTCGCCGACGCCGCCCGGGTGCCGCAGCACGGCCTCGCCGGCCTGGCGGGCCATCGCGGCGGCGAGGCCGTCGATCTGCTCGCCCTTCTCGCGGTTGGCCAGCTCCCAGTCCGCGACCGCGGAGATGTTGGACAGGGCGTCGCCGATGCCGGAGCGCACGAAGCGGACGGGGGCCTCACGGATCACGTCGAGGTCGATGACCACGGCGATCGGGTTCGGCACACCGTACGAGCCGCGGCCCGCGTCGTTGTCGAGGGTCGCGACCGGGGAGCACAGACCGTCGTGCGAGAGGTTCGTCGCGACGGCGACCAGCGGGAGGCCGATCCGGGCCGCGGCGAACTTCGCGCAGTCGATGATCTTGCCGCCGCCGAGGCCCACGACCGCGTCGTAGTGCCCCTTCTTCATGGCGTCGCCGAGCTTGATCGCCTCGTCCAGGGTGCCGCCGCCGACCTCGAACCAGTCGGCGCCCGGCATCGCCGGGGTCAGCCGCTCGCGCAGCTTGGCGCCCGAGCCGCCGCTGATGGCGACGGCCAGCTTGCCGGAGTGCGAGATGCGCTGGTCGGCGAGGACCGCCGACAGGTCGTCCAGGGCACCCGGACGGATGTCGACGACGACCGGCGAGGGGATGAGCCTCGTCAGTACTGGCACGCGATCTCACGTCCCTTGGCGAGGTCCTCGTGGTTGTCGATCTCGACCCACTTGACGTCGCCGATGGGGGCCACGTCGATACGGAAGCCGCGGTTCGCGAGCTCCTGGTAGCCGTGCTCGTAGAACTGCTGCGGGTCCGTCTCGAAGACCGTCTTGAGGGCGTCGGCCAGCTCGTCGGCGGCGTCGCCCTCGATGAGGGTCACACCGATGTACTCACCGGTCGCCTCGGCGGGGTCCATCAGCTTGGTGATCTTCGTCATGGAGCCCTCGGGGCCGACGACGACCTTCATCTCCTCGTCGGCGAGGGACTTCACCGTGTCGAGGGCGAGGATGATCTTCTTGCCGTCGCCGCGGGCGGCGAGCAGGGTCTTCTCGACGGAGACCGGGTGCACGGTGTCGCCGTTGGCGAGGATCACCGAGTGCTTGATCGCGTCACGGCCGCACCACAGGGAGTAGGCGTTGTTCCACTCCTCGGCCTTGTCGTTGTCGATCAGCGTGATCTTGACGCCGTACTTCTGCTCCAGCGCCTCGCGGCGCTCATAGACGGCTTCCTTGCGGTAACCGACGATGACCGCGACCTCGGTCAGGCCGATCTCGGCGAAGTTGCCGAGGGTGAGGTCGAGCACGGTGATGCTGTCCTCGTCGCCTTCGGGTCCCACCGGCACCAGAGCCTTGGGCAGGGTGTCGGTGTAGGGGCGCAGACGCCGTCCGGCGCCGGCAGCCAGCACGAGGCCGATCATGCGGGTTCTCCTTCATCGTGTACGGCGGGTGCGCCGCGCCTGTGGGCGGTCACCCAGTAGCGGATGCTCTCGAAGAGCACCACCAGTGCCACGGCCACGGCGAGTGCCGTGAGCGCGACCTTGAAATCTTCGGCGGCGAGCAGCGCGGCCAGGACGGTGACCAGCAGCGTCCTGCCTTCGTGCCCGCCGATCGCCCGCACCAGCCAGTGCGGCGGCGCGCCGGCGTTGCCGCGGATGCGGTACACCGTGTCGTAGTGATGGTAGGCGACGGCCGCCACCAGCCCGAAAGCTGCCGGAAGGGCGCCGTTCACGTCGGCTTTCGCCGCGAGGATCAGTACGGTGCCGTACTCGGCGGCGCGCAGCAGCGGTGGGAGCAGCCAGTCGAGGGCGCCCTTGAGGGGGCGGGCGACGACGTCCGCCGACACCAGGACGTACACGGCGGCGCACACGACGACCGACCAGCCCGGTCCGTCGATCCAGGCCGCGAGCAGCACCAGTGCGGCGCCGGCCACGGCGAGGAGGCGCGCCAGGACGGGAGGGGCGCTGGGCATGACGCGCGCGAGCACCTCCGCCAGGGGGCCGCTGTCCGCGAGGTCCGCCAGCGCCTGCGCCGCGCGGTCCGTGCGCCGCGCCTTGCGGGTCAGGGAGCGCAGCACCCGGCCCGCGGTGGTGTAGCACGCGGCGAAGGCGCAGCCGATCAGCAGCACGTAGAAGGTGATCCGGGGCGTGGTGAGCGCGGTGAGTACCGCGATCATCGCCCAGCGCTCGCCGATGGGCAGGACGATCATCCGGCGCAGCCAGACCGTCCAGCCGACGCTGTCGAGCTTGCCCGAAAGAGCCGCGGTGGGGCTGCTGTCGGCGCCCACGGCCGTGCTGTCGGCGTTCGCCTCGTTGAAGGAGAAGTCGACGACGTGCCGGCAGGTCTGCAGGACCATCGCGGCGAGGGCCAGGGCCCAGACGTCGTCACCGCCGCGGGCCGCGCCGAGGGCGAGGCCCGCGTAGTAGGCGTACTCCTTGGCGCGGTCGAAGGTCGCGTCGAGCCAGGCGCCGAGCGTGGAGTACTGCAGGGAGTACCGGGCGAGCTGGCCGTCCGTGCAGTCGAGCACGAAGGAGAAGAGGAGGAGCAGGCCGGCGGCGACGAAGCCGGGCCGGGTGCCCGTCGCCGCGCAGCCGGCCGCGATCAGCGCGGTGATCAGCGAGGCGGTGGTGACCTGGTTCGGGGTCATTCCGCGGCGGGCGCACCAGCGGGCGAGATAACGGGAGTACGGGCTGACGCAGTAGGTGGTGAAGAAGCCGTCGCGGGACTTCACGGCCGTACGCAGCCGGATCGCCTCGTCGTCCACGGCGGCGACGGACTGCCGGGCCTCGTTGCGGGCCTGCGGGTCCCGGGGGACCTCGGCGACGAGTTCGCCCAGTTCGGGGCGGTGCAGATCGGTGTCGAGGGCCTCCGCGACCCGGTCGGCGACGATGCCGACCACCACGGAGCCGTTCGACGCCTCCGAGGAGGCGGTGCGCAGCGCGCGGGCCAGCGCCGGACGCGCCCCGGACTTGGCGGTGACGGCGCCGGGGATCGCGGCGGCCTCGAAGCGCGGGTCGGTCAGACCGAGCCGCAGCGCGTGGACGTGGCCCACGAAGCGGGAGTCGACGACGGCCACCCGCTGGTCCGCGGGGACGGCGGCGAGGAGCGTCTCGGCGTCGGCCGCGTCGAGGGCGGCCCGCACGTCGAAGCCGAGGGACCGCAGATCGTTTTCGAGCGACGACCCGGGGACCGGCTGACCGGTGAGGATGGCGGTCGACAGACGAACTCACTCCTCTGGGTTCCGGCGTGCACGACGCCGGGCAGGTGCGTGGTGGGGGTGCGCCCTGGGACGGCCGGGCGGCATGTCGGCAGAGGCTATCGGATGACGGGAAGCGGCCGTTCACCGCCCGTTCACGGTCCGATCAACACGTTCTGATCGGTACGTCCTCGGCGATCATCATCGTGGATTTTGGCCCCGGCCCACAAACCACGGCCTATTCCGGCCCAATTCAGGGCACGGCTCCCGGACCCCGTGTCCGGAGCACGGATGCGTGGCGACCGTGCGGACCGGCATAGGGTGGGCGTCCATGACATGGCTGATCACAGGCGGGGCTGGATACATCGGGGCGCACGTGGCGCGCGCCATGGCCGAGGCCGGGGAGCGCGTGCTCGCGCTCGACGACCTCTCGGCCGGGGTTCCCGCGCGGCTGCCCGAGGGGATCGTGCTCGTACAGGGGTCGTCCCTGGACGGGGAGTTGCTCAAGCGGGTCCTCGCCGAGCACGCGGTGACGGGTGTGGTGCACCTGGCCGCGCGCAAGCAGGTCGGTGAGTCCGTGGCCCAGCCCACGCGCTACTACCAGGAGAACGTCGGCGGGCTCGCCACCCTCCTGGACGCGGTCGCCGGGGCGGGTGTGCGGCGGTTCGTCTTCTCCTCCTCGGCGGCCGTGTACGGCAACCCGGATGTGGACCTCATCACGGAGGACACGCCGTGTGCCCCCATGAGCCCCTACGGCGAGACGAAGCTCGCGGGTGAGTGGCTGGTGCGGGCGGCCGGCCGCGCCCACGGCATCGACACCGTGTGCCTGCGCTACTTCAACGTGGCGGGCGCCGCCGCCCCCGAGCTGGCGGACACCGGTGTCTTCAACGTGGTCCCGATGGTCTTCGACCGGCTGACCCGCGACGAGGCTCCCCGGATCTTCGGCGACGACTATCCGACGCCGGACGGCACCTGCGTACGCGACTACATCCATGTCGCCGATCTCGCCGACGCACATCTCGCGGCGGCCCGGCGGCTGGCCTCCCCGGACGCCTCGGACCGGGCGGGCGGTGCGGGTGATCTGACGGTGAACATCGGTCGCGGCGAGGGGGTCTCGGTGCGTGAACTGATGACGCTCATCGGCGAGGTCACCGGCGACACCCGTCCCGTGCTCGTGGAGCCGCGCCGCCCGGGTGACGCGCCGCGCGCGGTCGCCTCGGCCGAGCTGGCCGCCGCGGAACTGGGCTGGAGCGCGCGGCGCGGGGTGCGCGAGATGGTCGAGTCGGCCTGGCGGGGCTGGCAGCTGCACCACGCGTGACGATCCGGCGTACGTCCGGTGGTGGAGGCGCCGCGCACGGGTGCGGGTCGACCGGCGGGTGCGGAGCGCGGGTGTGGCGCTACGGCGTTCGAACCGGCCGCCACCTGCGGGTGAAAGGACGGATACTCCCGGTCTGGACGGTTCTGCACCGGTAGTGGCGGGAACGATGAGGTGTCCGGCCCCTTTCGGCGTCCGGCCGGTCCCGGGTGCGATGTCCGGTTCGGCCGCGCGGCGGAACCGGACGAGCGGGACCCCGCGTGGTGCCGGGAGTGCCGGTTCGGTACGGCAGACTTGGGGCTTGAAGACCGATGCGAAGGACGGGTATGCCGATCACTCCTGCCACCGCGACGCACAGTTCGTCGAACGGCAACGCTGAAGCCATCTTGCTCGAACTGGTCGACGAGGACGGCACCACGATCGGCACGGCGGAGAAGCTCACGGCCCATCAGCCACCCGGGCAGCTGCACCGGGCGTTCTCCGTCTTCCTCTTCGACGAGCGGGGGCGGCTGCTGCTGCAGCAGCGGGCGCTGGGCAAGTACCACTCCCCCGGTGTCTGGTCCAACACGTGCTGCGGTCACCCGTACCCCGGCGAGGCGCCCTTCGCGGCTGCCGCACGGCGGACCTTCGAGGAGCTGGGGGTCTCCCCGTCGCTCCTCGCCGAGGCGGGCACGGTCCGCTACAACCACCCGGACCCGGAGTCGGGGCTGGTGGAGCAGGAGTTCAACCATCTGTTCGTCGGGATGGTGCAGTCGGCTCTGCGGCCCGACCCCGAGGAGGTCGGGTCGACGGTCTTCGTGAGTGCGGGCGAGCTGGCCGGGCGTCATGCGAAGGACCCGTTCTCGGCGTGGTTCATGACCGTGCTGGACGCGGCCCGGCCGGCGATCAGGGAACTGACGGGCGACTCCGCGGGCTGGTGAACCTCAGACCGCCCGGGCGACGGTGAGGGGCAGTGCCGACCAGATCACCTTGCCCCCCGTCGCCGTGTGCTCGACGTCGCACACCCCGCCCGCCTCGCGGGTGATCTCGCGCACGAGGAGGAGGCCGCGGCCACCGGTCTGGCCGTGGTCGGCCTCCAGGGCGGTGGGCCGGTAGGGGTGGTTGTCC
Organism: Streptomyces ortus; assembly: GCF_026341275.1. NCBI lineage: Bacteria > Bacillati > Actinomycetota > Actinomycetes > Kitasatosporales > Streptomycetaceae > Streptomyces > Streptomyces ortus. Next base: position 7,065,357 of record NZ_JAIFZO010000002.1, on the reverse strand, counting down.
TCGACGGAGACCCGCACCCACTCGGCTCCGACGGCGATCTCGACGCCGAGCATCGGGGAGAGCACGGCCGCGTGCCGCACGGCGTTGGTCACCAGCTCGGAGACGATCAGGAGCAGTCCTTCGACGATGTCGTCCGAGACCGGTACGCCCTGGCGGGCGAGCAGGTCGCGGACCGCGTGCCGTGCCTGCGGTACGGACGAGTCGACGGCGGGAGCGGTGAACCGCCAGACTCCCTCGTACGGCAGTGGGCCCGGCGGTCTCTCCTCGGGGGGCGCCTCCCCGCCGCCTTCAGGACGTGGGCCGGGCCCCCGCCCCTGGTCGTCCATCGTCCGGTCGCCGCCCTTGCGCTCGATTGTCACCACACGTCGAGTGTTGATAACGCGCTGGTCCGTACCGGATAACTGAACAGAAGTCAGCGAGTATCGGCGTTTTCTGATCGCCGATGCGCTTCCTCGTCACGCGCGTGACAGATCCTGTCCGCCGGGTGCCGGATCCGGAACTCTTCGGGTTGTACGGGTTTGGCTCGGCCCGAGACCGACGACGTAGCATCCGGGCCATGGAGCCGCAGCTGTCACACAGCGTCGCCGACGGGGTCGCCACCGTCGTCATCCGCCACCCCGCCAAGCGCAACGCCATGACGGCGGACATGTGGCGGGCGCTGCCGCCCCTGCTCGACGAGCTGGCCGACGACCCGGCCGTACGCGTGCTCGTGCTCACCGGCGAGGGCGGGACGTTCTGCGCCGGGGCCGACATCTCCTCGCTGCGGGGCGCGGCCGGGGAGGCGCAGGGCCTCGCCGTGCGCGCGGAGGACGCGCTGGCCGCCTTCCCCAAGCCGACGATCGCCGCCGTACGCGGCTACTGCGTGGGCGGCGGGTGCCAGCTCGCCGCGGCGTGCGATCTGCGGTTCACGGACGAGCGGGCCTCGTTCGGGATCACTCCGGCGAAGCTGGGAATCGTCTACCCGGCCTCCTCCACGCGGCGCTTGGTGTCCCTGGTGGGGCCCGCGACCGCCAAGTACCTGCTCTTCTCCGGCGAGTTGATCGACGCGGGACGGGCGCTGCGCACCGGCCTGGTGGACGAGACGCTGCCCGCCGGTGAACTGGACGGGCGGGTCGCGGAGTTCGCCCGGATCCTGGTGTCCCGCTCCCAGCTGACGCAGGCGGCGGCGAAGGAGTTCGCCGACGGCCGCACCGACCGGGACGGCTACTGGGCGCGGCAGGCCCGCGAGGGGGACGACACCGCGGAGGGGGTCGCCGCCTTCCTGGAGCGCAGGTCTCCTGAGTTCACCTGGACCACGTCCGCTCCTGGCGGGGTCGGCCGCGGGGCCACCCCCTAGCTGACGAGGAAGCGGCTGCGGGCGCGGAGCTGTTCGACGAGGTGGGCGGGTGCCTTCTGCGGGGAGCCCGCGTCGTAGGGCGGCCGGGGGTCGTACTCCACCGCGAGCTGCACCGCTTGCGCGTGCTCGTCGCCCGCGATCCTGCCGAGCAGCGTGAGGCCCATGTCGATGCCGGACGAGACGCCGGCGGCCGTCACGTACTTGCCGTCGGTCACGACCCGCTCCCCCGTCGGCTCGGCGCCGAACCTCTCCAGATGGTCGAGGGCCAGCCAGTGCGAGGTCGCGCGACGGCCCCGGAGCAGTCCGGCCGCGGCCAGCAGGAGTGAGCCCGTGCACACGGACGTCGTCCAGGTGCTGGTGGCGTCGGCCGTGCGCAGCCAGTCGAGGAGCGCCTCGTTCTCCATCTGCGGGGTCTGTCCGGGGCCCCCGGCGACCACCACGATGTCCGGGTGCGGGACCTCGGCGAGGGCTTTGTCGGCCGTGATGGCGAGGTTGCCCGTGTCGGTGCGGACGGGGCCGCGCCGCTCGGCGACGAAGACCGTCTCCGCGTCGGGGAGGCGGCCGAGGGTCTCGTAGGGGCCGACGGCGTCCAGGGCCGTGAAGCGGTCGAAGATGACGATGGCGATCTGCATGGGTGCCCTTCGTGGGTGCGGGTGTTTCGGGGCTGAGGCGCCCCTCACCGGACGGTGCTCATGGGGTGGAAGCGGCGGCGGTACTCCGCCGGGGCCGTGCCCAGGGTCTTGACGAAGGCTCGGCGCATGGCCTCCGGGGTGCCGTAGCCGCTGGTCCGGGCAATCTCCTCGACGCCGTCGGTGGTGTCCTCCAGGAGACGGCGGGCGTGTTCGAGGCGGACCGAGTCGACGTACCGGCCGGGAGTCGTGCCCGTCTCGGCCTGGAAGGCGCGGGCGAAGTGGCGGGGCGACAGCCGGGCGCGGGCCGCGAGCCTCTCCACGGACAGGTCGTCGCCGGGGTGCTCGGTGATCCACTGCTGGACATCCCGCAGGGGCGCCCGCCGGGCCGTCTGGGCGGACAGCTGGGCGCTGAACTGGGCCTGGTTCCCCGGACGCCTCAGGAAGACCACGAGGTGGCGGGCCACCGCGAGCGCCGCGTCCCGGCCGACGTCCTCCTCGACGAGCGCGAGGGCCAGGTCGATCCCGGCGGTCACCCCGGCCGAGGTGGCGACCCTGCCGTCGCGTACGTAGATCGGGTCGGGGTCCACCTCGACGGCCGGGTGGTCGCGGGCCAGGCGCTCGCAGTAGGCCCAGTGGGTCGTCACCCGGTGGCCGTCCAGCAGGCCCGCCTCGGCCAGCAGGATCGCCCCCGTGCAGACGGAGACCAGCCGGTCGGCGCGCGGGCCGTGCTCGCGCAGCCAGCCGAGCACCCGCGGATCGGGGCCGCGCGAGCCGCGTCCGCCCGGGACGAGCAGGGTGTGCGGCGCCGGGGCGTCGGCGAGCGCGTGGTCGGGGACCAGGGTCAGCCCGCTGGAGGTGCGGACCGGCCGGCCGTCGAGGGAGGCGGTGTGGATGCGGTACGTCTCCCCCGGTGCCCCGGCCTGGAGGTCCGCGCCCGCGAAGACCTCCACGGGGCCCGTGACGTCGAGGCTCTGGACACCGTCGAAGAGGACGAGGAGGACGGTTCGGTGCGCCATGTGCCTGATTCTTCGCGGGCGGGCGGATGGCCGCAATGACGAATACCCCACTCTTTCTGCCATGCGGGTGTGTGCGGGGCCGGATGGGCGCCCCGACCGTTCCCCGCGTACCAACCAGTCGGTAACGTGCGGGGCATGACGACAGCCCTGCCGGAGCGTGCCGGTCGCCGATGCCACAACGTCCTCAACCCGCTGCACTCGTGCCAGTACTTCTCCCCAGAACTCGGCACGGAGCTGGCCGCGGTCGGGGTGACGGACCCCAGGGCCGCCTACTTCGCGGTGCGTGCCGCGCCCCTGGGGGCGGTGGGGGCGGGCACGGTCACGGCGACGTTCTACAACTTCCGCCATGAACTGGTGGCGCGGCATGTGCCCGAGGTGTGGCGGACCGCCTCTCCGGAGGTGGTGCTCGCGGCCCGTCTGCGGGTGGCCGACGGCACGCTGCGACGGCTGCTCGGGGACGAGGTGATCGCCTCGAAGGAAGTCGCCGAGGCCGCGGCGCTCGCCCTGCGTGCCGCGGAGGCGTGCACCCGGACCGCACGCCCCCTGTACGCCGCCCACGCCGACCTGCCGGTGCCCGACGAACCGCACCTCGCGCTCTGGCACGCGGCCACGCTGCTGCGCGAGCACCGGGGCGACGGACACCTCGCGGTGCTGCTCGGCGCGGAACTCGACCCCGTGGAGGCGCTGGTGAGCCACACCGCCACCGGCAAGGGCATGGCACCGAAATGGGTCCTGTCCTCCCGCGGCTGGCACCGCGAGGACTGGACCGCGGCCCAGGGGCGGCTCCGGGAGCGGGGACTGCTCACCGCCGAGGGCGAGTTGACCGAAGCCGGTGTCGCCCTGCGCAAGGAGATCGAGGCGAGCACGGACCGCCTCGACAGGGCTCCGTACGAACATCTGGGCGCCACCGGTGTCGAGCGCCTCACGGAGCTGGGTTCGGGGCTGACGTCGAAGGCGCTGGCCGCCGGCGCCTTTCCCGCGAGCGCGTTCGGCAAGGGCTGACCCCCTCCGGCCGGACACCCCCCCCACTCGCCGGGCTCCTCCGGTGCGCCCTTGATCCCCCGTTGTCGGTGCCACCTGCCACAATTGCCGCGCAACCCCAGTCAAGAAGGCGGTACGGGAATCGTGACCACAGAGCTGCCATCCCTCGTAGGGTCCATCGAAGGCAGGATCGCCGCGGAACTCGGCGTGCGGGAGCGGCAGGTCAAGGCGGCCGTCGACTTGCTCGACGGCGGCTCGACGGTGCCCTTCATCGCCCGGTACCGCAAAGAAGCGACCGAGATGCTCGACGACGAGCAGCTGCGCACGCTCGAAGAGCGGCTGCGCTACCTCCGGGAGCTGGAGGAGCGGCGTTCGGCGATCCTCGACTCGGTGCGCGAGCAGGGCAAGCTCACCGACGAGCTGGCGGCGCGGATCCAGGGCGCGGAGACCAAGGCGCGGCTGGAGGACATCTACCTGCCGTTCAAGCCGAAGCGGCGCACGAAGGCGCAGATCGCCCGGGAGGCGGGCCTCGAGCCGCTCGCCGAGGGCCTTCTCAAGGACCCGTCCGTCGATCCGGTCGCCGCGGCCACGGCCTTCGTCGACGCCGACAAGGGTGTCGCGGACCCGCAGACCGCCCTGGACGGCGCCCGCTCGATCCTCACCGAGCGTTTCTCGGAGGACGCCGACCTGATCGGCGAGCTGCGCGAGCGCATGTGGGTGCGCGGCCGGCTGGTCGCCAAGGTCAAGGAGGGCAAGGAGGAGGCGGGCGCCAAGTTCGCCGACTACTTCGACTTCGGCGAGCCCTTCAAGGCGCTGCCCTCGCACCGCGTTCTGGCCATGCTCCGCGGCGAGAAGGAGGACGTCCTGGACCTCGTCCTGGAGCCCGAGGAGCCGTCCGAGCAGCCCGGCCCGTCCTCGTACGAGGGGATCGTCGCGCAGCGCTTCGGGATCGCCGACCGGGGCCGGCCGGGCGACAAGTGGCTGACGGACACGGTCCGCTGGGCCTGGCGCACCCGGCTCCTCGTCCACCTCGGCATCGACCTGCGGCTGCGGCTGCGCACGGCCGCCGAGGACGAGGCGGTCAATGTCTTCGCGACGAACCTGCGCGACCTGCTGCTGGCCGCCCCGGCGGGCACACGCTCGACGCTAGGGCTCGACCCGGGGTTCCGTACGGGGGTGAAGGTGGCCGTGGTCGACGCGACCGGCAAGGCCGTCGCCACCGACGTCATCCACCCGCACGTCCCGGCGAACCGGTGGGACGAGGCCATCGCCAAGCTCGCCCGCCTCGCCAAGGAGCACGCGGTCGAGCTGATCGCCATCGGCAACGGCACGGCGTCCCGCGAGACGGACAAGCTCGCCGGTGAACTCATCGCGAAGCACCCGGAGCTGAACCTCACCAAGGTGATGGTGTCCGAGGCGGGCGCGTCCGTGTACTCGGCGTCGGCGTTCGCCTCGCAGGAGCTGCCCGGCATGGACGTGTCGCTGCGCGGCGCCGTCTCCATCGCGCGCCGTCTGCAGGACCCGCTCGCCGAGCTGGTGAAGATCGACCCGAAGTCGATCGGTGTCGGCCAGTACCAGCACGACCTGTCCGAGGTGAAGCTCTCGCGCTCCCTCGACGCAGTCGTCGAGGACTGTGTGAACGGCGTCGGTGTGGACGTCAACACGGCGTCCACACCGCTGCTCACCCGGGTCTCCGGCATCACCTCCGGACTCGCCGAGAACATCGTGGCGCACCGCGACGCGAACGGCCCGTTCACCTCACGCACCGCGCTGAAGAAGGTGGCCAGGCTCGGCCCCAAGGCGTACGAGCAGTGTGCGGGCTTCCTGCGGATCCGCGGCGGCGAGGACCCGCTGGACGCGTCGAGCGTGCACCCCGAGGCGTACCCCGTGGTCCGCCGGATGGTGAAGACGGCGGGGAGCGGGGTCGGCTCGCTGATCGGCAACACAGGGGCGCTGCGCTCGCTGAAGCCGGCGGACTTCGTGGACGAGAAGTTCGGTCTGCCGACGGTGACGGACATCCTGCGGGAGCTGGAGAAGCCGGGGCGCGACCCGCGGCCCGCCTTCAAGACGGCGACCTTCAAGGACGGCGTCGAGAAGATCGCCGACCTGGAGCCGGGGATGGTCCTGGAGGGGGTCGTCACGAACGTGGCGGCGTTCGGGGCGTTCGTGGACGTGGGCGTGCACCAGGACGGCCTCGTCCATGTCTCCGCGATGTCGAAGACGTTCGTCAAGGACCCGCGGGACGTGGTGAAGTCCGGGGACATCGTGAAGGTGAAGGTGCGCGAGGTCGATGTTCCGCGTAAGCGGATCTCTTTGACCCTGCGGTTGGACGACGATGCCTCGGCGGCGGCGCAGGAGGGGGGCTCCGGGCGCCCTCAGCGCGGGGGCGGGCGGCCACCTCAGCAGCGGGGGCGTTCCGGCGGTGGGGGTGGCGGGGGTTCACGTCAGGCTTCCGCGCCCGCGCCCGGGAACAGCGCGATGGCGGATGCCTTGCGGCGGGCGGGGCTCGCTGACCCGAAGGGTCGTAAGGGGCGGGGCTGATTTTTGGGCTTCCGGGCCCGCGCCGTTGTCGGGTGCGGGTCCGGTGGGGCTGGTCGCGCCGTTCCCCGCGCCCCTGGAGGGCTGCGCCCTCAGGGGGTTAGCGCTCCGTCACCTTGCCTGCTGCCACCTCCAGGCGGCGGGTCGTGTGGACCGCGTTCAGCATGCGGCGGTCGTGGGTCACCAGGAGCAGGGTGCCCTCGTAGGCGTCGAGGGCCGACTCCAGTTGCTCGATCGCCGGGAGGTCGAGGTGGTTGGTCGGCTCGTCGAGGACCAGGAGGTTCACTCCCCGGCCCTGGAGCAGGGCCAGGGCCGAGCGGGTGCGTTCGCCCGGCGAGAGACTGGCGGCCGGACGCAGGACGTGGTCCGCCTTGAGGCCGAACTTGGCGAGCAGCGTGCGGACCTCGGCCGGTTCGGTGTCGGGAACGGCCGCGCAGAACGCGTCGAGCAGCGCCTCCGTGCCGTGGAAGAGCTTGCGGGCCTGGTCGACCTCGCCGACGACCACGCCCGAGCCGAGCGTGGCGTGGCCCGAGTCCAGCGGGATCCGGCCGAGCAGCGCGCCGAGCAGCGTGGACTTGCCCGCGCCGTTCGCACCGGTGACGGCCACCCGGTCCGCCCAGTCGATCTGGAGTGTGGCCGGGCCGAAGGTGAAGTCACCCCGGCGGACCTCCGCGTCGCGCAGGGTGGCGACCACGGATCCCGACCGCGGGGCCGCCGCGATCTCCATCCGCAGCTCCCACTCCTTGCGCGGCTCCTCCACCACGTCGAGCCGTTCGATCATGCGCTGGGTCTGCCGGGCCTTCGCGGCCTGCTTCTCGCTGGCCTCGCTGCGGAACTTGCGGCCGATCTTGTCGTTGTCGTTGTTCGCCTTGCGCCGGGCGTTCTTGACGCCCTTGTCCATCCAGGAGCGCTGCATCTGGGCGCGGCCCTCCAGGGCGGACCGCTTGTCGGCGTACTCCTCGTAGCCCTCGCGGGCGTGCCGGCGGGCCACGTCCCGCTCTTCCAGATAGGCCTCGTAGCCGCCGCCGTACAGGGTGATCTGCTGCTGGGCCAGGTCGAGTTCGAGAACCTTGGTGACCGTGCGGGTGAGGAACTCGCGGTCGTGGCTGACGACGACCGTGCCCGCGCGCAGCCCGGAGACGAAGCGTTCCAGGCGCTCCAGACCGTCCAGGTCGAGGTCGTTGGTCGGCTCGTCGAGCAGGAACACGTCGTAGCGGGACAGGAGGAGCGAGGCGAGTCCGGCGCGGGCCGCCTGGCCGCCGGAGAGCGAGGTCATCGGCTGGTCCAGGCCGACGGCGAGGCCGAGCGAGTCGGCGACCTCCTCGGACCGCTCGTCGAGGTCGGCGCCGCCCAGCGCGAGCCACCGCTCCAGGCTGTCCGCGTACGCGTCGTCCGCGCCCGGCGCCCCGTCGACGAGTGCCTGCGTGGCCTCGTCCATGACCCGCTGGGCCTCGGCCACGCCGGTGCGGCGCGCCAGGAACTCCCGTACGGACTCGCCGGGCCGGCGTTCCGGTTCCTGCGGCAGATGGCCGACGGCCGCGGTGGGCGGGGAGAGCCGCAGTTCGCCGTCCTCGGGCTTGTCGAGGCCGGCGAGCAGCCGGAGCAGGGTGGACTTGCCCGCGCCGTTGGCACCGACGAGACCGATCACGTCGCCGGGCGCGACGACGAGGTCGAGTTCGGCGAAGAGGGTGCGGTCGCCGTGGCCGGCGGCGAGGTTCTTGGCGACGAGAGTGGCAGTCATCAGGAGGCCGATCCTAATCGCCGGGCCCGCGCGCCCGCGCCAGGGTTTCCCGCACGCCCCCGTCACCCGCGCGGGCGCCCGCCCCGGGCTGTCAGCGGGCCATCACCTCCACCAGTACGCTCCCGGACGTCCGCGCCACGATGAAGGACTCCCCCTTCGTCGCCCTCGTGTCCAGCGGAAGCCGGTGGCGGCCCGCTTCCAGGACGCCGTCGAACACCTCGTGCATATGGGTGCGGTAGAGGCGGTCCAGCCGGTACGCGGTCAGCTGGACCCGGCAGGGTGAGGTGACCTCGACGCCCGCCTCGCCGTCGGCGGCGACCAGCCGCGTCAGCCGGCGCTGTTCCCGGGGGCTGCGGTCCAGGGCGTTCTCTATCTGGGCGACCAGGAGCGGGACGATCGGGGCCAGCCCCTCGACGTACGCGACGTCGACGCCGGCCCGTTCGAAGGAGTGCCGGACGTCGGCGCGCTCCCGCTCGCCGACGGCACGGCCGAAGGCGACGGCGCCGTAGGTGCGCAGTTCGTCGGCCGGCACGCCGGCGGCGTCCCGGGAGATGTCCGCGCCGATGCCGATGATGCGCAGGGCGGCGGCGAGCTTGGCGAGGACGGTCGCCCGGGCGCCGATCAGCAGGACCCGGCGGCGCTCGCCCCCGGCGGCCCCGGCGAGCAGGGAGCCCAGGGCGGCACGGTAGGCGTCGCCCTGGAAGAGGAAGGGGCCGATGCCGTGGTAGCCGTTCCGCTCCAGGTCCGGGTGGTCGTCGGTCTGCCAGGCGAAGTCGCGCCACACGAAGTCGTCGCCGTGCCGGTCGATCACGGCGGTCACGGCACCGCAGGCGAGGTCCTCGCACTCGGGGCAGCCGTAGATGACGTACCGGCCGCCGTCGAGCGGAGGTTCGGCTTCCAGCAGCAGGCTCTGCACCTGGGCCATGAAGATGGCGGGTGGTACGTCGGAGGCGAGGGGGGACACGGCGTCGAGGTCGGACAGCTGGTACAGCAGCGGGCGTCCGTCGATGATGAAGTCGACGAAGTCCCGGTGCGCTCGGTAGTCACCGTTGGCCAGAACTCCACCGGCACGCATCGCCGGTGCCAGGCCGAAGGTCGCGTACTCGGCAGACATGCTGTGAGTATTCCCGGACCGGGCCAACTCTGAGCACGGCATGACATATTCCGCTGATGTCCCGCGCGCCGGAAGGCCGAAGCGGTAGGTGCGGGTCAGCCGCGGCCGAGGTCGAGCGGTTCCCCGCACCCCTGGTGATTCAGGGGCGCGGGGAACTGCGCAGTCTCAGCCACGACGGGGCCGCAGCCTGTGTGCGGCCCCCGCACGGGGCGCGGTCACGTGTGGTCGTGGCCCAAGGGGTCGCCGTTGATTTCCGTGCCGGCTCCCGGGCCGACCCGGATCTCGAAGTCCCCGTCGTACTTCTTGTGGCCCTCGATCACGGCCAGTTCGACCGCCTCGGACCCCATCTCGTTGCGGACGATGACCGGATCCCGGCGCAGATCGCGCATGAGGGCGATGCACATGCCGATCATCACGAGGACGAAGGGCGCGGCGGCCAGGATCGTGAGGTTCTGCAGACCGGTGAGCGCGTCCCCGTTGCCGCTGCCGACGAGCAGCATGATCGCGGCCACGGCGCCGGTCACGACACCCCAGAAGACCACGACGAACCGCCCGGGTTCGAGTGCGCCCTTCTGGGAGAGCGTGCCCATGACGATGGACGCGGCGTCGGCGCCCGAGACGAAGAAGATGCCGACGAGGATCATCACGAGCAGGCTGGTGGCCGTCGCGATGGGGAACTCCTGGAGGACGCCGAAGAGCTGGCCCTCGGGGGTCGTCACACCCGCGAGCGCGCCGCCCTCCTTCAGCTTCATCGCCGTACCGCCGAAGATCGCGAACCAGACGAGGCTCACCGTGCTGGGCACGAGGATGACGCCGCCGACGAACTGCCGGATGGTGCGACCGCGGCTGATGCGGGCGATGAACATGCCGACGAAGGGCGTCCAGGAGATCCACCACGCCCAGTAGAAGACGGTCCAGCTGCCGAGCCAGTCGGCGACGCCCTTGCCGCCGCTGGCCTCGGTGCGGCCGGCGAGCTGGGTGAGGTCACCGAGGTAGGAGAAGACCGACGTCGGCAGCAGGTCCAGCACGATGATGGTGGGGCCCGCGACGAACACGAAGAGGGCGAGCACCAGGGCCAGCACCATGTTGATGTTGGACAGCCACTGGATGCCCTTCTCCACGCCGGAGATGGCCGAGGCGACGAACGCCACGGTCAGCACGGCGATGATCGAGACGAGCAGTCCGTTGCTCACCGAGTCCAGCCAGTCCAGCTCGGTGAAGCCGGAGCCGATCTGGAGTGCGCCGAGGCCGAGCGAGGCCGCCGATCCGAAGACGGTGGCGATGATGGCGAGGATGTCGATCGCCCGGCCGGCCGAGCCGTTCGCGTGCTTCTCGCCGATGAGCGGGGTGAAGACGGCGCTGATGGTCTGGCGCCGGCGCTTGCGGTAGGTGCTGTAGGCGATGGCGAGGCCCACCACCGCGTAGATCGCCCACGGGTGCAGCGTCCAGTGGAAGAGGGTGGTGGCCATCGCCGTCTCCATGCGTTCCGCGGAGTCGGCGGGCGTGGTGCCCGGCGGGGGTGTCGAGTAGTGCGAGAGGGGCTCGCTCACACCGTAGAACATCAGGCCGATTCCCATGCCGGCGCTGAACATCATCGCCACCCAGGAGACGGTACGGAACTCGGGCTCCTCGCCCTCCGCACCGAGGTGGATCCGTCCGTAGCGGCTGATCGCCAGCCACAGGGCGAAGACCACGAATCCCGAGGCGGCGAGCATGAACGCCCAGCCGCCGTTGTGGATGAGGCCATTGAGCATGGTGGTGGAGGCACTCTCCAGGGAGTCGGTGGCCACCGCTCCCCAGATCACGAACGCGACGGTGAGTGCGGCGGTGACGCCGAACACCACCCAGTCCGTGCGGGGGCGGGGCCCTCCGGCCGCTGGGGCGTCCGGGCCGCCTGGGACGCCCGACGGATCGCCCCGGCCTCCCCTGTCCTTCAGATCTTCGGTCATCGGCGGCACCTTCCCCGGAAAGCGTTCGGCACACATTCCTGATCGTGTGCCTACGACCTACCACAGGTGCCGCCGATCCCAACCGCCTCAGCAGCGGGTGTCGCGCTCCGCGACCGTCAGGTGGTACGGCGCACGCTCGTCGAGCAGCAACGGGACGAGGGCACGCAGGGACTGGCGCAGCGGTACGCGGGCCCCGGCGCCGTCGGAGTCCGGTCGCGCCGTGACCCCGTGCAGCGCCAGCTCGTCCTTGACGTCCGCGTACTGGTCCGCCGTCAGCCGGTAGGCGCAGGGCGGGTCCGCGATGATCTCGGACGGTTCGGCCGGGTCGTTGTCGGCGCCTGACGTGTAGACCGGTCCGGTGTCCCGGTAGCCGGCCAGCCGGGCCGCCGAGGTGGCGGCCCCGATCCGGCCTCGCCGTTCGTCGGTGAAGTCGAACAGCCCTCCCAGCGCGGCGAGTTGGGAGTGGACACGGCGCCGGTTGTTGAGCGCCTCGTCGGCCTTCTCGGCCTCGGTGAGCGGGTCGACCCGGCTCTCGATGAGCAGTCCGACGCCGTGTTTGACGCCGGACATGTTCCGCAGGATCCGCTCCTGCCCGTCACCGGCGACCTGCCGGATCGGGTCGCCGGTCACCGGGTCGGTCCAGATGCCGTACGTCCCGGTCGAGTGTCCGGCGCTCTGCGCGGCGGGCCGCACGTACGCCTGCGAGAGGGTCTGTGCCTCGTCGTGCACGGCCGCGTCGGTGTTGAGGTTGCGGGGCCAGAGATCGAAGAGGTCCTTGTCGTAGTAGGGGGGCGTGGCTCCGTACTCGTGCAGGTCGTAGACCACGTCGGGCCGCCGGTCGCGGACGACGGCGGCCATCGCGCGCGCCTCGGCCGTCCGCAGCGCGAGGTGGTCGCGGTTGATGTCGACGCCGTCGCTGTTGCCCCGGGTGTCGGCGGCGCGGCCGTCCGGGTTGGCGGTGGGCACGACGAGCAGCGTGGTGCGGTCGAGGAACCTGCGGGTGCCCGGGTCCTTCGCGTACGCGAGATCGCGGACGGTGGTGAGGCAGGCCTCGCGGCCGGACGGTTCGTCGCCGTGCTGACTGCAGACGAGCAGCACGGTGGTGGCGGCGTGCGGGTTTCCGACGCGTACGAGCTGGACGGGCCGGTTCTGTTTCGTGGTGCCGATCCGGCTGAGCGAGACCCGCGCGCTCGTCCGGTCGACGGCGGCGAGGAACGTCTGCTCCTCGGGCTGGGTGGTCCAGCGCGCTCCGGAGGTCCGCTCGAAACCGGTGCGGGGCGGGCCTTCGGCCGCGTGGGCGGGCGCCGCCAGGAGAGGCGCGACGAGGAGGGACGCCACCGTCAGGGCGAGGGCCGCGGCCCGGCGGGATGCGGCCGGCCGCCGCCGGGTCACCGGCTGTCGGCGTGTCATCGACTGTTGCCGTGTCATCGGTTGGTGCCTCCCGGGACGTCACCGGGGACGCGGTGGGTGGCGCGGGGTTCGCCGACCCCGTCGAGGATCGCGCCGGGCGTGATGTACGAGGATCCCGAGGTGGCGCGGGCGAACGCGGCGGCCCCGCCGACGAGCGGCACGGAGGCCGACGTACGGGACAGGTCGACCGTGATCGTCGGGGTGGTCGACGGCGGGTCGATGAGGCCCTGGTCGGTACCGGCGACGATCAGCGCCAGTCGGTGGCCCTTCGGGACGACGTGGTCGCTCGCGTGCAGGTCGAGAGTGATGGTGTAGGCCTTGCCCGGGGTGAGCGGCTCGCCCTTCGTGGCGGAGGAGTGGTTGCCGAGGTCGGCCCAGCCACGGCTGAACACCGTGTACTCGACGTCGGTCGTCCTGGCCGCGGTCTCCTTGTAGCAGGAGCTGTCGCCCGTGGTGCTCGGCCCCCAGCAGGTGCGCTCGGTGAGCGTCGTGATGCCCTCGCCGGCGGCGGCGTAGTCACGGATCGTGTCGGGGCCGAGGTCGACGAGGACCGCGGACAGATGGGCGCTCGTGGTGGTCGGCGTGGCGGTGACGGTCACCTTCGAGGAGCCGGAGAGACGGACGTCGTGGGTGAGCGGCTTGGTGGTGGAGCCGGCCTTGGCGGAGGTGGACCGGTCGATCTCGGCGGCCCAGTCGGTCTCGTCCTGGCCCGGGTCGTCGGTGAAGGTCTCGGTGCCCTTTCCGGTACGCAGTCCGAGGGTGCCGACGCCCGCCTGCTCGCCCTTGGCCGGGCGCAGCTTCACGGTGTCGGTGCTCCGGGGCGGCCAGACGGCCGAGGTGGCCCACTGGTCGGGGGCGCGCTCGATGTCGGCCATCGGCTCGTCGTCGACGCCGTTGTCGTAGCCGAGGAGTTCGTGGTCGAACCAGCGGTGCAGGGTGTCGGCCCAGGCGGCGCGGCGGAAGTCGAAGGGGTCGACGTGGCCGGTCTGGGAGAGCCAGATCCTGCGGTCGACGCCGTTCTTCGCGAGGCCGTCCCACCACTGGCCGAAGTGCTTCGGGCGGACGTTCAGGTCCTGCATGCCGTGGATGACGAAGACGCTGGCGTCCACCTTGCGGACGTCCTTCACGTAGTCGCGCTCGGTCCAGAATTTCGTCCAGTCGCCGGTGCGCGGGGCCCCGTCGACGATCTTCTGCTGGACGGCGGCGCACCTGGCGCGGGCGTCGGGGCTCTCCACGTAGTCGGACAGCCATTCGGGGCCGGAGTCGTAGAGGGGGGCGCCCTTGGCGAAGTAGTAGTCGTACCAGGAGGAGATGGCGGCGATCGGGACGATCGTCTCCAGGCCCTCGACGCCGGTGGCGGCGACTCCGTTGGCGATGGTGCCGTCGTAGCTCTTGCCGATCATGCCGGTTCTGCCGTTGGTCCAGCCGGCCTTGGCCTTCGTGGTCCCCGTACGGGAGGTGTAGCCCTTGCCGCGGCCGTTCAGCCAGTCGACGACGGCCTTCGCGGACTGGACGTCGGAGCGGCCCCCGACGTCCACGCAGCCGTCGGAGCGGTTGGTGCCGGCGAGGTCGACGGCGACGAAGGCGTAGCCGCGCGGCACGAAGTAGTTGTCGTAGTACAGCGGCATCTGGACGACGTTCCCGTCGGCGTCGTACGTCTTGCGCTGGCTCTCGTTGCCCCGGCCGCAGCAGGAGTAGTACGGGCTGGCGTCCATGATCACGGGTACCTTGCGGCCCTGCTGGGCGGGCTCGCTCGGGCGGACGATGTCGACGGCGACCCGGTCGGTCCTGCCGTCGCTGTCACCGTCGAGTCCGGTGTCCACCCAGACGGACTCCCGGACGGCGTTGTCGTACGAGTACACGGGAGTGCTCTCCCGCGGAGCGCTGTGGGCGGCGGCCGGCGTGAGGAGCGTGGCCATCAGGGCGGCGGTGGCCGCCGTCGCGAGCGATCTCCAGGTGATGAGGCGCATGTAGCGCGCAGGTGTCCGCATGCGCGGAAGGTACTCCGGACAACTCCTGTGCAACAGGGGGCCGATGAGGGTGTCGGCGTACGGACCGTGGACAGGAGTGGGCCCACAGCGCGTGCACAGGCTGCCGAACGTGTCCGTTCGTCGTCCATGAACCGCGAGCGATTCTGGGCACGAGCACTGCGTGTGCGGCTGGTGCGGGCTGAGTGGTGCGGGTTGGACGTGGCTGGAGTGCGCAGTTCCCCGCGCCCCTGAGGGGGCGCTCCTAAGGGGACCGCCTCTCCTTGCAGGGGCCGTCCGCCGCGAGGTTCGAGGCCAGTTCCGAGACGGCGATGCGGAGCTGGGTCTCGGCGGCGGCGCAGTGGGCCGCGCGGCGGGCCCGGCCCTCGGCCAGGATGGCGTCGCGCGCGCGTTGCCCCTCGGCACGGGTGGCCGCGAGCGCCGCGGCTTCCTCCTCCGGGGCGTTCGGGGCGGCCGGGGCCTCGGTACCCGCCTCAGCACCCGCTTCGGCATTCATTTCGGCATTCATTTCGGCACGTGCCTCGGCGTCCGCTTCGGCACTGGCCTTGTCGCGCGTCTCGGCGTCCGATTCGGCACGTGCCTTGTCGCGCGTCTTGTCGCGTATCTCGTCGCGTGGTTCCTCGCCCGCGTCCGCGTCGAGTGACTGCCGTGTGCGGGGACCTACCCGGCGGCAGAGCAGAACGGCGACGGCGAACAGCGGCAATGCCACGGGGACCATGGCCATCACTTACCCGATCATGTGTGTGCAGCAACGTACATCTGCGCCACTATTGACCGGAACTCACCGTTCGGCGAACTCCGCCGTCACCCCGAAGAGCTTTCACAACACAGGTGAGACAGCAATACTGTTTCACCGGACCAGGTGGTGGACGCGACGCGGAACGCGAAGGAGCAGGCATGGCGGCGGATATCGGGGAGCCGACGCTCACCGTCGACGAGCTGGCCGCCCGGGCGGGTGTGACGGTGCGGACGGTGCGTTTCTACAGCACCAAGGGGCTGTTGCCGCCGCCCGTGATCGGGCCGCGCCGTGTGGGGCACTACAGCCAGGAGCATCTCGCGCGGCTCGCGCTCATCGAGGAGCTGCAGCAGCAGGGGATGACGCTCGCCGGGATCGAGCGCTATCTGCAGCAGTTGCCGGACGGGCTCAGCGCCCAGGACCTGGCCATCCACCGGGCCGTGGTGGCCTCCTGGGCGCCCGACGCGGCGGAGGAGATGGGCGGGGCCGAGCTGGAGCGCCGGGCGGGGCGCTCACTCGGGCCGGAGGACCTGGACCGGCTCGCCGCGATGGGTGTTCTGAGGGAGGCGGCGGGCGCGGACGCGTACCGCGTGGACCTCGGGCTGCTGCGGCTCGGCGTCCAGCTGCTCGACGTGCCGATGGCCCACGAGACGATCCTCGCCGCCCGCAACGTCATGGTGAAGCACACGCGCGCCGCCGCCCACGAGCTGTCCGTGCTGTTCCGGGACGAGGTGGCCGAGCACGAGTCCGTCGAGGCGGTACGGGATCTGTCCGCGCACATGCAACCGCTGGTCGTACAGGCCTTGCTGACGACCTTTCAGCGGTCGCTGAACGGGGAGGTCCGGGAGTGGCTCAACAACTCCTGAACTTCCCGGGCCCCGGCCCGGTCTCTCCACGCCCGCATCTCACCAGCAGGCCGAGCCGCCCGCCACGTCGAGGGTCTGGCCGGTCAGAAAGCCGCTGCCCTCGTCGACCACGTACAGCAGGGTGGAGACGAGGTCGCACGGCTCCTGCGTTCCGGGGACGGCCTGGTGGGCGCGGACGTGCTCGAACCCGCCGCCCGAGCCGACCGCGCCGCCCGTGCGCTCGGCGGTCCGTGTGCGGACCATGCCCGGCGCGATCGCGTTGACGGTGATGTCGTACGGTCCGAGCGCCGAGGCGAGCGCGCGGGTGAGGCCGATCAGTCCGGCCTTCGAGGCGGTGTACGCCACCCTCGTGGGCGGGGCGGTGGGCACGGCCGCCGACGCGATGTTCACGATGCGGCCCCGGCCCGCCGCCTTCAGGTACGGCAGTACCGCGCGGGCCATCAAGAACGGCGCCTCCAGGTTGACCCGCATCACCCGCCGCCACTCCTCGGGCGTGATGTCCTCGACGTCCGCCTCGGGGTCGGCTCCCGCGTTGTTGACCAGGACGTGCAGGGTGCCGAACTGTTCCAGCACCCGCTCCAGGGCACCGCCGATCTGCGCCTCGTCCGTGACGTCGGCGACCAGCTCCACATAGTCCAGAATGCGGTCGGCCGTCTCCCGCTGCGGAACCAGGTCGAGCCCCGCGACCCGGTAGCCGCGCCCCGCGAGTGCCACGGCGAACTCCTGCCCGAGGCCCTGTGCCGCGCCGGTCACCAGGGCGGTACGCGTCTCCATGCGGCGAGTGTGATGACCCGTCAGACTGCCCGCAAGGGTGCCTTTCCGGTCTCCGGAGCTCTGCCGCGGACTCGCCTTGTGCCGCTACCGCAGGGGCACGTCGACGAGCATCGGGCGGGTCAGTTCGGCCGCGCCCGCGACGAGTTCGCGCAGCTGGTCCGCGCAGCCCACCCGTACAGCGTCGACTCCGAAGAACCGGGCCGCCTGGGTGAAGTCGAGCCGTCCCAGCTCGGTGCCGGGGCAGGTCCCGGTGCCGCCTCTCGCGTCGTAGGTGTCCTGGAGGGTCCGGTAGGCGCCGTTGCTCATCACGACGAACAGCACGGGAGCCGCGTACCGTGTCGCGCTCCACAGGCCCTGGAGGCCGAAGAGGGCGGAGCCGTCGCCGAGGACGGCTACCACGGGCCGGCCCGGTTCGGCGAGGGCCCGGCCGACCGCCGCGCCGATCCCCCAGCCGAGGCCGCCGCCCACGGTGTGCGTATAGCTGCCGGGCCGGTCGAGGTGGACGAGGCCGCGGAGCAACAGGCCCACCGTGATGGCCTCATCGACGACGGCCGTGCCGGGCGGCAGGCCGCGTGCCACGGCGTGGGCGGCGGCCCAGGGGGCCAGCGGCACCGGGGAGTACGCGGCGCACGCGGCGGCTTCCGTACGGGCGCGTTCGGCCGTGTGCCGGTCCCCGGCGCGCAGCACCCTGGCCTTCGCGGTGTGCGCCGGGATCCGCTCGGGCAGCAGTTCGGCGAGCCGGTCCAGGGAGGGCCCGAGCGCGCCCACGAGGCCGTGGTCGGCGGGGAAGTTGCGGCCGATCTCGTCCGGGTCCGAGTCGAGCTGGACGACGGTGATGCCGGGCGGCAGCGCGGGGCCCGGGGTGTAGTGGTGCGGCGTGAAGGCGTGCGCTCCCACGATGAGCACGGTGTCGTACGGGTCGAGCGCGGCCCGGATGGCGTCGTGGCGCGGCGGCAGCATCCCCGCGTACAGGGGGTGGGTGGTGGGGAAGTTCAGCTGGTCCGCCATCGGCTGGTGGTGCACGGGTGCCCCGCAGGCCTCGGCGGTGCGGACCAGCGCCGCTGTCGCGTCCTCGCGGCCCACGCCGTCCCCCGCGACGATCACGGGCCGTGCGGCGCCGCCGAGCAGGACGGCGGCCCGGTCGAGTCCGCCGGCCGGTGCGGGCCGGGGCGCCGGCGTGCGGGCGGGGACCTCGACCTCGGTGTCCTCCGCAAGCAGGTCCATGGGCACGCAGACGAGCACGGGCCCGGCGGGCGGCCGGGTGGCCAGCGCGAACGCGCGGCGCAGCGCGAGCGGCAGGTCGCGGGCGTGCTGGATGTCGTACGCGGCTTTCACGGCCGGTGCGGCGAGCGCGACGAGGTCGGCGCTGAGCATGGGGTCCTGCTGGAGGTGGCGGCGGTCCTGCTGTCCGGCCATCACCACGAGCGGGGTGCGCGAGCGGCGGGCGTTGAGCAGGCCGACGAGTCCGCCCGCGAGACCGGCCGCGATGTGCAGGGTGACGAAGGCGGGCCTGCCGGTGGCGCGGGCGTAGCCGTCGGCCATCGAGACGACCGCGCCCTCGTGGACACCGAGGATGTACTCGGGTGCCTGTTCGGTGTCCGCGAGGGCCGCCAGGAACGGCAGTTCGGTGGTGCCGGGGTTGCCGAAGACGCGGTCCACGCCCTCGCCTCGCAGGATGTCGAGCAGGGCGGAGGCGGGACGGCAGCCCATCGTTGGCTCCTCGTGGGGAAAGGGACCGGTCGCGGGCTCTCAGCGTCGGGGCTGCTCCGGGCGGGCCGCAAGGGGGGCGTAGCACTCGGCGGTACGCGGTGGCACCCCTGGCTGACCCCAGGGGCGCGGTCCCCCGCGCCCCTGGAAAGCGGAACCGTGCCCCGGCAGGAGCCCGTCATCCGTCGGTGAAACGCTCCCCGTTCTCTGCCTTCTCCACGAGCAGTGCCGGCGGGGTGAAGCGGTCGCCGTAGCGTTCGGCGAGTTCTCGTGCGCGGGCGACGAACGCGGTCGGTCCGGTGCCGGATCCGTCCCGGCTCTCGTAGCCGTTGATGTACTGCAGGACGCCGCCGGTCCAGCCGGGGAAGCCGATGCCGAAGATGGAGCCGATGTTGGCGTCGGCGACGGAGGTCAGCACGCCTTCCTCCATGAGGCGGACGGTGTCCAGCGCCTCGGAGAAGAGCATGCGTTCTTGCATGTCCGCGAAGGGGATCCGGTGGCCGGCGGTGGTGAAGTGCTCGCGCAGGCCCGGCCACAGGCCCGCCCGAGCGCCGTCCTGCCCGTACTCGTAGAAGCCGGCGCCGCCGCTGCGGCCGGTGCGGCCGAACTCATCCACCATCCGGTCCACGACAGCCTCGGCCGGGTGGGTCACCCACGTGCCGCCGGCTTCCTCGACGGCCCGCCTGGACTCGGCGCGGATCCGGCGGGGCAGGGTGAGGGTCAGTTCGTCCATCAGGGAGAGCACCTTGGCGGGGTAGCCGGCCTGGGCGGCGGCCTGTTCGACGGAGGCGGGCTCGATGCCCTCGCCGACCATCGCGACGCCCTCGTTGAGGAAGTGCCCGATGACCCGGGAGGTGAAGAAGCCGCGCGAGTCGTTGACGACGATCGGCGTCTTGCTGATCTGCCGGACCAGGTCGAAGGCGCGCGCCAGAGCCTCGTCGCCGGTGCGTTCGCCCTTGATGATTTCGACGAGGGGCATCTTGTCGACGGGCGAGAAGAAGTGCAGTCCGACGAAGTCGCTCTGCCGCTCGACGCCCTCGGCGAGTGCGGTGATCGGCAGGGTGGAGGTGTTGGAGCACAGCAGGGCGTCGGGTGCGACCAGGTGCTGGATCTCCTGGAACACCTTGTGCTTGAGCGCCGGATCCTCGAAGACGGCCTCGATGACCGCGTCACACCCGGCCACGTCCTGCGGGTCGGCGGTGGCCGTGATGCGGGCCAGCAGCGCGTCCGCCTTCTCCTGGCTCGTACGGCCCCGGGAGACCGCTTTGGCGCAGAGCTTCTGGGAGTAGGCCTTGCCCTGGGCGGCGGCCTCGGCGGAGACGTCTTTGAGGATGACGTCGAGGCCGGCGCGGGCGCAGGAGTAGGCGATGCCGGCGCCCATCATCCCGGCGCCGAGGACGGCGACCTTGCGGACCTGGCGGGGTGGGATGTCCTTGGGGCGGTTGGCGCCGGAGTTGACGGCCTGGAGGTCGAAGAAGAAGGCCTGGATCATGTTCTTGGAAATCTGGCCCGCGGCCAGTTCCACGAAGTAGCGGGCCTCGATGACCTGCGCGGTTGCGAAGTCGACCTGGGAGCCCTCGACGGCCGCCGCGAGGATGTGGCGCGGCGCCGGGTAGGGTGCGCCGCCGGTCTGCTTGCGCAGGTTGGCCGGGAAGGCGGGCAGGTTCGCCGCGAACTTCGGGCTGGCGGGGGTGCCGCCGGGGATACGGTAGCCGGGCTTGTCCCAGGGCTGGCTCGACTCGGGGTGGGCGTCGATGTAGGCGTGGGCCTGGGCGAGCATCTCCTCCCGGGTTTCCGCCACTTCGTGGACGAGGCCGTTGTCCAGGGCGCGCCGCGGGCTGTACTGGGTGCCCTGGAGGAGCACCTTGAGGAGGGCGTCGGCGATGCCGAGGAGGCGTACGGTCCTGACGATGCCGCCGCCTCCGGGGAGCAGGCCCAGGGTGACCTCGGGGCAGCCGATCCTGGAGCCCGCCGCGTCGAGAGCGACCCGGTGGTGGCAGGCCAGCGCGATCTCGAAGCCGCCACCCAGGGCCGCGCCGTTCATGGCGGCGACCACGGGCTTGCCCAGGGTTTCGATGCGGCGCAGGTCGCGCTTGATCGCGAGGCCGCCGTCAAGGAGGTCCTGGGCGGTCTCGGGGGTGACCCGGATCAGGTCACGCAGGTCACCGCCCGCGAAGAAGGTCTTCTTGGCGGAGGTGAAGATGATGCCGCGGATGGCCGCGGGGTCGGCCTGGACCTCGGCTTCCAGGCGGTCGGCGATCGCGGTGAGCGACTGCCGGAACGCCTGGTTCATGGTGTTCGCGGACTGGCTGGGATCGTCGAGGACCAGGGTGACGACACCGGTGTCGTCCTGCTCCCAGCGGATGGTGGTGCTCTCGGTCATGAGGGTTTTCTCCGTAGAAGTCCGGGGGTCCACTGAAGTCCGGGGTGTCGCCGGGGAGTTACAGGCGCTCGACGATCGTCGCGATGCCCATGCCGCCGCCCACGCACAGCGTGGCGAGGCCGAACCGCTTGTCCTGGCGCTCCAGTTCGTCGACGAGCGTGCCGAGGATCATCGCGCCGGTCGCACCGAGGGGGTGGCCCAGCGCGATCGCGCCACCGTTGACGTTGACCTTGTCCAGGGACAGACCCATGTCCCGGGCGAACCGCAGGACGACCGCCGCGAACGCCTCGTTGATCTCGACCAGGTCGATGTCGTCGATGGTCAGCCCGGCCTTGGCGAGCGCCTTGCGGGTGGCGGGCGCGGGCCCGGTCAGCATGATCGTCGGCTCGGAGCCGGAGACGGCCGCGGAGACGATCCGCGCGCGCGGGGTGAGCCCGTACCGCTCGCCGACCTCCTTGGATCCGACGGCGACGAGCGAGGCGCCGTCCACGATCCCCGACGAGTTGCCGGCGTGGTGGACGTGGTCGATCTTCTCCACCCAGTGGTACTTCTGCAGCGCCACGGCGTCGAAGCCGCCGAGGTCACCGATGTCCGCGAACGACGGCTTCAGTTTCCCCAGCGAGTCGGCGGTGGTGCCGGGGCGCGGGTGCTCGTCGTGGTCGAGGACGACGAGTCCGTTGCGGTCCTTCACGGGCACGACGGACCTGCCGAAGCGGCCGTCCTTCGCGGCCTCGGCGGCGCGCTCCTGGGACAGCGCCGCGTACTCGTCGACATCGCGCCGGGAGAAGCCCTCGATGGTGGCGATGAGGTCGGCGCCGATGCCCTGGGGTACGAAGTCGGTGGCGAGGTTGGTCATCGGGTCGGCGAACCAGGCACCGCCGTCGGACGCCATCGGCACCCGGGACATCGACTCGACGCCGCCCGCGAGGACGAGGTCCTCCCAGCCCGAGCGGACCTTCATCGCGGCCAGGTTGACGGCCTCCAGGCCCGACGCGCAGAAGCGGTTCTCCTGGACGCCTGCCACGGTGTCCGGCAGTCCGGCCGCGATGGCCGAGATACGGGCGATGTCGGAGCCCTGGTCGCCGACCGGCCCGACGACACCGAGCACGATGTCGTCGATCGCGGCCGGGTCGAGTCCGGGGAAGCGGGCCTGGATCTCGTGGATGAGTCCGACGACCAGGTCGACGGGCTTGGTGCCGTGCAGGGCGCCGTTCGCCTTGCCGCGACCGCGCGGGGTGCGGATCGCGTCGTACACGTACGCTTCGGTGGTCACTCGTGAGCCTTTCAGGAGGAGCCCGGGGGCACTGGGCGGGTCAGCCGAGCAGGGAACGGCCGATGATCTCCTTCATGATCTCGGTCGTCCCGCCGTAGATGGTCTGGATGCGGCCGTCGGTGAAGGCTTTCGCCACGCGGTACTCGGTCATGTAGCCGTAGCCGCCGTGCAGCTGGAGGCAGCGGTCCGCGACGCGTTTTTGCAGTTCGGTGGCCCACCACTTGGCCATCGAGGCGTGCACGGCGTCGAGTTCGCCCGCCGTGTGGTCGACGACGCAGCGGTCGATGAACGTCCGGGTGACGGCGCACTCGGTGGCCATCTCGGCCATCTCGAAACGGATGTGCTGGAGCCTGGACAGGGGCCGGCCGAAGGCCTCGCGCTCCTTGACGTACTCGGTGGTGATCTCCAGCAGGTACTCGGCGGCGGCGATCCCGGCGACGGCGATCCCCATCCGCTCCTGCGCGAGGTTCGTCATCAGATGCACGAAGGCGCCGTTCAGCTCACCGAGCAGGTTCTCCTTCGGGACGCGCACGTCGTGGAAGAACAGCTCCGCGGTGTCCTGGGCCTTCTGGCCGATCTTGTCGAGGTTGCGGCCCCGCTCGAAGCCCTCCGTGCCGCGCTCGACGACGAGCAGGGAGAGGCCCTTCGCGCCGCCCTCCGGGGTCGTCCTCGCGACGACGATCACGAGGTCGGCCAGGATGCCGTTCGAGATGAAGGTCTTGGAGCCGTTGAGCAGCCAGTGGTCGCCGCGGTCCTCGGCGTGCGTCCTGATGCCCTGGAGGTCGGAGCCGGCGCCGGGCTCGGTCATGGCGATGGCCGTGATCAGCGAGCCGTCGCAGAACCCGGGCAGCCAGCGGCGCTTCTGCTCCTCGGTGCCCAGCCCCGTCAGATAGGGCCCGATGATGTCGTTGTGCAGCCCGAGGGCGAGCCCGGCGGCTCCCGCGCGGGTGAACTCCTCGGCGAGCACCGCGCTGTAGCGGAAGTCGGCGTCGCCGCCGCCCCCGTACTCCTCGGGGACGGCGAGACCCAGCAGTCCCTGCCGGCCGGCCGCGAGCCAGGCCTCGCGCGAGACGATGCCGTCCTTCTCCCACTGCTCGTAGTGCGGCAGCACTTCCTTCGCGAGGAAGGTGCGGACGGTCTCGCGGAACGCCTCGTGCTCGGGCGTGAAGATCTGCCGCTTCATTCGGGGGTGCCCTTCGGTTCGGGAGCGCCCGTCGGTCGCGGGGTGCCCTTCGGTGCGGGAAGGTCTTGCGGTTCGGGCAGTTCTTGCGGGTCGGGCCGTTCGTGCGGGTCGGGGATGGCTTGCGGGGCGGGGACGGCTTTCAGCAGGTCCGGGACGTCCCAGTCGCGGGCCACGTCGGCGGTGCCGGTGCCGGGCAGGGCGGGCCCGCCGCGGACGGCGGTGGGGGTGACGGAGAAACGGGGTGCGGGGGCGGGCTGGGTGATGCCGCCGTGCTCGGTGAAGGTGCCACGGGCCGCGAGATGCGGGTGGTGCGGCGCCTCGCGCAGCGACAGCACGGGCGCCACGCACGCGTCGGACCCTTCGAAGACCGCCGCCCACTCGTCGCGCGTACGGGTCCTGAAGCGGGCCGCGACCGCCTCGCGCAACTCGTCCCAGCGGGACAGGTCCTTGCGCGCGGAGGCGTACTCCCCGAGGCCCAGCAGATCGGTGAACTCCTCGTAGAACTGGCCTTCCAGCGCGCCGACCGCCATGTACCGTCCGTCTGCCGTCTCGTACGTGCCGTAGTACGGGCAGCCGCCGTCCAGGAGGTTGGCGCCGCGCCGGTCCTGCCAGCCGCCCGCGGCCAGCATGCCGTGGATCATCGAGGAGAGGTGGGCCGTGCCGTCCACGATCGCCGCGTCCACGACCTGTCCCGCGCCGGTCGCGCGCGCGTGGTGGAGTGCGGCCAGGACGCCCACGACGAGGTACAGGGAGCCGCCCGCGTAGTCCCCGACGAGGTTGGCGGGGACGGCCGGCGGCTCGTCGGGAGCGCCGATCATGCCGAGGGTGCCGGTCAGCGCGATGTACGCGATGTCGTGCCCGGCGCGCGGGGCGAGCGGTCCGTCCTGGCCCCAGCCGGTCATCCGTCCGTAGACGAGTCCCGGATTGCGGGCGTGGCAGGCCTCGGGTCCGATGCCCAGGCGCTCGGCGACCCCCGGCCGGAAGCCCTCGACGAGGATGTCGGCGCGCTCCACCAGTGCGAGCACCCGCTCGGCGCCTTCGGCCGCCTTGAGGTCGACGATCACCGAGCGTTTGTTGCGGTTGGTGACGTCGTGGGCGGGGTCGATGGCGAGGGATCCGCCGCCCGGCCGGTCCACCCGGACGACGTCCGCGCCCAGGTCGGCCAGGAGCATGGCGGCGAACGGCCCCGGCCCGATGCCCGCCAGCTCGACCACGCGCACCCCGGCCAGCGGGCCGCGCCCCGCCGTGCCCGGCGTTCCCGCTCCTGTCGACGCCGTCATCGAACCCCCAGCACTGTGACACAACTGATGTAACATCAGTGATGTTAAGAACGTGTTCCTCTTCGCACAAGCCCCCGGCGAGCAAGCGCTCAGTCAATTTCGAATGCCTGGGCCGATCCCCTGGGTCGATCCCCTGGGCTGATCTCCGCGACGGGGCCCTGCTCCGCTCGCTCCTGTCGCGCGCTAACCTCGGCCACCGACAACGGCGCGGGCGAACGGCTGAGGGGTGCCATGAGCAGGCAGGACAGGACCGGGCGCACGTACGACATCGTGCTCTTCGGAGCCACGGGGTTCGTCGGGAGGCTCACCGCGGAATATCTCGCCGCGCACGCTCCCGAGGGGCTGCGCTGGGCGATCGCGGCCCGCGACACCGCGAAACTGGCACGGCTGCGGGACCGCCTGGCGGCGATCGACCCGGCGTGCGCGGAGCTGCCCGTGCTGCGGGCCGACGTCACCGATCCGGTCTCCCTGCGGGAACTCGCGGAGCACGCGCGCGTGGTGGCCACCACCGTCGGCCCCTACGTGGAGTACGGCGAAGGCCTGGTCGCGGCCTGCGCGGAGGCCGGCACCGACTATCTGGACCTCTGCGGAGAGCCCGAGTTCGTGGACCTCATGTACGTGCGGCACGACGCACGCGCGCGTGAGACGGGCGCCCGGCTGGTGCACGCCGCCGGGTTCGACTCCGTCCCCCACGACCTGGGGGCCTACTTCACCGTGCGGCAGCTGCCCGAGGGGGTGCCGTTGACCGTGGACGGCTTCGTGCGGGTGGGGGCGATGTTCTCGGGCGGCACCTTCGCCTCCGCGCTCAACCAGTTCTCCCGCGGGCGGCACATGCTCGCCGCCGCCCGCGACCGCAGGCGGCACGAGCCGCGCCTGGTCGGACGCCGGGCTTCCGTGCCGCCGAGCGCGCCGCGCTACGCGCGGGAACTCGGCGCGTGGGCGCTGCCGCTGCCCACCATCGACGCGCAGATCGTGCAGCGGTCCGCGCGGGCGCTGGAGCGGTACGGGCCGGACTTCCGCTACCGGCATTACGCGGCGGTGGAGACGCTGCCGTCGGCCGTGGGCGGGGTGGCCGGGGCCGGGGCGCTCTTCGCGGCGGCGCAGGTGCCGCCCGTGCGGCGCTGGCTGTCGGGGCGGTTCGCGCCGGGTGAGGGGCCGAGTGAGGAGCGGCGGGCGGCCAGCTGGTTCTCGGTGCGGTTCGTCGGGGAGGGGGGCGGGAAGCGGGTCTTCACCGAGGTGGCGGGTGGGGATCCCGGGTACGGGGAGACCGCGAAGATGCTGGGCGAGTCCGCGTTGTGTCTCGCCTTCGACGAGCTGCCTCGTGTGTCGGGGCAGGTGACTACGGCTGTCGCCATGGGGGATGCGCTGATCGGGCGGTTGCGGGAGGTGGGGATCGTGTTTCGCGTTGCCGCGACGCGCTAACGCTGCGGGTAGCGCTGCGCTGCCGGGGTGGGTTGAGGGTGCGGGGTTGGTCTGTGCTGGAGTGCGCAGTTCCCCGCGCCCCTTGGGGGGGCCCTTGCGTGGGTGGGTTGTGCGGGTACGTCGTGGCTGGAGTGCGCGGTTCCTCGCGCCCCTTAGGGGCTGCCGCTTGGGTGGGTGGGTTGTGCGGGTACGTCGTGGCTGGAGTGCGCGGTTCCTCGCGCCCCTTAGGGGCTGCCGCTTGGGTGGGTGGGTTGTGCGGGTACGTCGTGGCTGGAGTGCGGTTCCTCGCGCCCCTTAGGGGCTGCCGCTTGGGTGGGTGGGTTGTGCGGGTACGTCGTGGCTGGAGTGCGCGGTTCCTCGCGCCCCTTGAGGGTGCCGCCTGGCGGATGGGCGGTAGCGGTGGGTCTGCGCTGGAGGTGCGGTTCCTCGCGCCCCTTACGGGCTGCCGCTTGGGTGGGTGGGACGGGTGGGGGTCAGGAGTGGCCAGGCTATTAGTGTGTAGATCATGGCGGTTGTCCAGGCGGCGCCAGCCAGCACCGCGAGGGCCAGGCCGGCCAGCACGGGCCGCTCGGCGGACTGGGTGGCGGGGCCTGCGGCGGGCTCGGGAGCGCGGTGTGTCGTCATGCGGCTCAGCCTGTCGATCATGGCCGGCCGGAACATCCGTACGCGTACTCAGAAGACGTACTCATCCCCTCGTCGCCTTCAAGGCCCTGCGGCACAGCGCGTCCGCGTGGCGGGTCGTCTCCGGGAGGCGGAAGTGCGGGGCGAGGTGGAGGGTGTGGGCGCAGGCGGTCTCCAGCGTCACCCGGTGGCCGACCGAGACGAACACCGGCTTGACCCCCGCCCGGGTGCGCAGCGCCCGGCCGACCTCCTCCTCGCCCGCGAGCAGCGGCGAGGAGGAACCGCGCGGCGCGCCCGGCTCCTCGTAAGCGAACGTGAACGGGTTCTTGGCCACCCCGATCGTCGCCAGTCCGGTGAGCACACCGAGATGGCTCGCCAGGCCGAAGCGGCGGGGATGGGCCAGCCCGTAGCCGTCGCACACCACCAGACCCGGCGCGCACGGCAGCGCTTCCAGGGCCGCCATGACCGCCGGGAGCTCCCGGAAGGCGAGCAGCCCGGGGACGTACGGGAAGGACACCTGGCCGACCGCCGTGGATTCCGCGACCACGTCGAGGGTCGCCGCGTCGAGCACGACGGCCGCGGCCACGACGACATCGCGCGCGTCGTCGTAGGCCACGTCGACCCCGGTCACCCGGCCGGTTCCCGGCGGCGGGCCGGGTTCGTCGAGGACCACCCGCTCCCGCAACTCGTCCTGCACGGCCCGCGCCCGCTCCTCGGTGGCGGGCCAGCCCGCGGGGACGCGTACGGTCGTCGTCGTCATCGTCATGGTGCCCCGCAGCGTAGACCGGCCCTCCGGGGCACCGGCGCGCGCGTCAGCGTTCCAGGCGGGCCACCCGGCCCTTCTCCCCGGCGGCCCAGCAGGCCAGGTCCGGGGTGCAGTCCACGGTGTCGTACGAGCCGGTGTCCAGGGTCCGCCAGGTGCGGCCACCGTCGGTGGTGAGGTCGGTGCCGGTGGGGCCCACCGCGAGAGCGGCGGTGCGGCTGTGCGGAAGCCAGGCGACGCCCGAGCGGTAGGCCGGCGGCGGTGTGCCGGCCGTCGTCCAGGTGCGGCCCCCGTCCCCGCTGACCGCCGCCGCCTTCGGCGAGGCCTGATCGGCGCGGTAGTCGCCGCCGACCGCGATGCCGTGCGTCCGGTCGCGGAAGGCGAGGGCGAAGACCCCGCGGGCCGGGTCGCCCGCCGGGACCGGGGTGTCGGTGGCGGTCCAGGTACGCCCGCGGTCGGAGGAGTGCAGCACACGCGCGCGCGACGCCCCGCCCGTGGCGAGCCAGACGTCCCGCGGGCCCGAACCGACCAGGCACTGCCCACTGGCCGCGAACCCCGCCTCCCCCTCCTGTGCGGCGGGCATGCCGTCGGTGGGCAGCACCTTCCAGGAGCGACCGCCGTCGCCGGTCGACAGGATGCGGAACTTTCCGTCCACCGGGTCGCTCATCGCCAGGCCGTGGCGTCCGTCGAAGAAGGTCACGCAGTCGTAGAAGGCCTTGGCGTCGGTGTTGCGGAAGGACTCGGTCCAGCTCGCGCCGCCGTCCTCGGTCCGCAGGATCCTGGACGCCTCGCCCTCCCCGATGGCCAGCACCACGGCGCGCCTGCCGTCGAAGGCCTCGACGTCACGGAACTCCAGGTCGGCGGCCCCGGGCGGCGAGACGTTCCGCCAGTTCGCGCCGCCGTCGGTGGTCCGCAGCACGGTGCCCTTGGAACCCGCCAGCCAGGCGGTGTTCCGGCTCACTGCGGCCAGACCGCGGAACCGCGCGTCCGTACCGCTGCCCTTCAGCTCCCAATGCGCCTTGCCGTTCGGTTTCCCGTCCGGCTTCGTCTGCTGTTGCACGTGCGGCTTCGCGTGCGGTGGTTTTGCGCCACCCAGCCCTTGGTCGAGGGCTCCGTCGGCCCGCGCCGGGCCCGTGAGCGCGGTCGCGAATGCCGCGCCGCACACCCCCACGGCCAACAGGCGCCTTGCGAATCCCTTGTTACTCGTGCGTCGCGTCTTGCCCAAGCCCCTCATGGCGGGCGAAGCTAGCCCACTCCCCGGACCACGTCCAGATGCCCCAGGAGACATCAGCGGTCACTCAGGAAATCAACGATCACTCCCGTGATTGAAGGCGGTGACGGAGGTCACTAGGACTTCATGCGTTTTCGCAGGCACGGATTGGCCGGTTCCGACGTCCTTACAAGTGCCCGGCTCATCCGTCCGCAGTTCGTCCGCACGTCACAAGGGAGCAAGGCGTTGTCCACCGTTATCGAGCAGCCCGTAGAGGCCCGCCTCGTCGCCGCCGCGCCGCGGATGCCGAGTATTCCCGCGACGCTCAGCTACGACCCGCACGATCCCTTCGCCGTCCGCATGTCCTTCCCCGCCCCGTCCACCCTCGAAGGCGTGGAGGTGTGCTGGACCTTCGCCCGCGAGCTGCTCGCCTCGGGTCTGGAGGAGGAGGTCGGCCACGGCGACGTGCGCGTGCGGCCGTACGGATACGACCGCATCGTCCTGGAGTTCCACGCTCCGGAGGGCACCGCCGTGATCCACGTGCGCGCCGGCGAGCTGCGGCACTTCCTGGCGAGTTCGACGGAGCTGGTGCCCGTCGGTCTGGAGCACCTGCACCAGAACCTGGACCACGACCTCGCCGAACTGCTGCGCGACTCCTGCTGACCGGCTCCTGCTGAGCGGCTGTTCCTGAGCGGCTGCTGCGGAGTCGGTGGCGCGTCCCCCGCACTCCGGTTCTTACAGCGCGTCCTGACGGTCCGGCAGGCACACCTGAGGCAGGTGTTCGCCCTGGCCGGGGCCGCCGACGCGCCTGTCGTACGTTCCCGTGTCCGGCAGCGTTCCCGTGTCCGGCAGCAACCGCGCCCTCAGTCACCCGGCGCTCCGGGTGCCGCCATCGTCACGGACACCGCCGACCGCACCTCCTGGACCGCCTGACGCAGCACCGGCACCGCCGTGCCGCTGCGCTCGGTCAGCGCCGCGATCCGCCCTTCGTACCGCCGCCGCTCCCTGCTCGACACCAGCGTGCGCAGTTCGGCCGCCGCGGCGAGGGCGACGAGCGCCGCGTCCCGCTCGGACACCTCGTGCACGGGCAGCGGCCCCTCCAGCACCTGCCGGGCCTCCGCCCGCAGTCCCTCGACGACGGCGACGCGGCCGATCTCGTACTCCACGGACGGGAAGACCCCCAGCACGCGCTTCTTCTCGGCGCGCAGGTATCCGTCCGCGGCGAGCTGCGCCTGTACGGCGTCCAGCGTGATGCGTGCCCGCAGGCCGACCCACGTCTTCCACTTGTGCGGCCGGGACTCCTCGATGAGTTCCAGGAGCCCGTCGAGGGCCGGGTCCCCCGTCCTGCCGTCCGGGTCGGTGGGGGTGGCGACGCCGTCCACGTCGGCCAGCAGTCCGCGCTGCGCCAGCTCGGTGAGGGCACCGGCCCGGACCAGGTGCGGGAGCTGGGAGGAGCTGGTGACCTTGAGCTTCGAGGGGTTCCAGGCCAGCAGGCAGAGACGGGCGGGCAGCGAGAGCGGGCCGATGGGCACGGGGTCTCCTTCGAGCGGTCGGGGGCGGAGGACTCGGGGTTCGACGGACTTGGGGTCGCGGGACTCGGGGTCGGCGGACTCGGGGTCGGCGGACTCGGGGTCGGGGGCGCGTTAATTCGTTGACAGCGGCTGGGTGCCCTCCTACGGTGTAAAGCGGTCCTGTTGTCGCCGAATGGAGTAGGACGTTGCTCGTCTGAGGTCTTGAGACACCGCGTCACCCACGCATCCGTGTGTGCGCAGCGTGCGACCTCGGCTCCGAGCCGTCCCGCGGAACAGGGCTTTTCCCGTGTTCCGCGATCGCCCCGGCGGACTCCGTCCTTCCGGCCGTCGCCGCCTCCCGGTGTCTCGATACGTGTCGCCCTGACCGCATCCAGCCCTGCGAGGCCTGTATGTCCAGTACCCCCACTTCCATCACCTGCACCTCCCTCTCCTTCGCCTGGCCGGACGGCACTCCCGTCTTCGAGGACCTCCAGGTGGCCTTCGGTCCCGGCAGGACCGGGCTCGTCGGCGTCAACGGATCGGGCAAGTCCACGCTCCTCAAGCTGATCTCGGGCGAACTCGTCCCGGCCGAGGGCACCGTCCGCGTCGCCGGCGAGGTCGGCCGCCTTCCCCAGAACGTCACCCTCGACACCGGGATGCGGGTCGACGAGGTACTGGACATCGCGGCCAAGCGCGCCGCGCTGCACGCCATCGAGTCCGGCGACGTGTCCGAAGAGCACTTCGAGGCCGTGGGCGACGACTGGGACGTCGAGGAGCGCGCCGTGGCGACGCTCGGCGAACTCGGCCTCGGCCACATCGGTCTCGACCGCACCATCGGCGAGGTCTCGGGCGGCGAGTCGGTCCTGCTGCGTCTGGCCGCGCTGCTGCTGCGCCGGCCCGACGTACTCCTCCTCGACGAGCCCACCAACAACCTCGACCTGTACGCGCGCCGACGGCTGTACGCGGCCGTCGAGGGCTACTCCGGGGTCATGGTCGTGGTCAGCCACGACCGCGAACTCCTCGACCTGGTCGACCAGATCGCCGATCTGCGCTCCGGGGAGGTCACCTGGTACGGCGGCAACTACTCGGCGTACGAGGAGGCCCTCGCCACCGAACAGGAGGCGGCCGAGCGGATGGTGCGCGTCGCCGAGTCCGATCTCAAGAAGCAGAAGCGCGAACTGGCGGACGCGCAGGTCAAGTTGGCCCGTCGCAAGCGGTACGGGCAGAAGATGTTCGAGCAGAAGCGCGAGCCGAAGATCGTCATGGGGGCGCGCAAACGCGCGGCCCAGGAGTCCGCGGGGAAGCACCGCATCATGCACGAGGAGAAGCTCGCCGAGGCCAAGGACCGGCTCGACGACGCCGTGGAGGCCGTGCGGGACGACGACGAGATCCGCGTCGACCTGCCGTACACGGCCGTGCCGCCGGGCCGTAACGTCCTCACGCTCCTGGACCTGGAGCTGGCGTACGGGGCGAGTGCGGGCTCCTTCGATCTGCGCGGGCCCGAGCGGGTCGCGCTGATCGGGCGCAACGGGGCCGGCAAGACGACGCTGCTGCGGACCATCGCCGGGGAGCTGGCACCCGTCTCCGGGGAGGCGCTGACGCATGTGCCGCTGCGGTTCCTGCCCCAGCGCCTCGACGTGCTCGACGACGAGCTGACGGTCGCCGAGAACGTGGCGCGGTTCTCGCCGGGCGCGACCAACAACCGGATCCGGGCGCGGCTGGCCCGCTTCCTGTTCCGGGGCGGGCGGGCCGATCAGCGGGCGGCGACGCTCTCCGGTGGCGAGCGGTTCCGGGCGGCCCTGGCCGCGCTGATGCTCGCCGAGCCCGCGCCGCAGCTGCTGATGCTCGACGAGCCGACGAACAATCTCGACATGGCGAGCGTGCGGCAGCTCACGACGGCGCTGGAGTCGTACGAGGGGGCGCTGATCGTGGCCAGCCATGATGTGCCGTTCCTGGAGTCGATCGGGATCACGCGGTGGTTGTTGCTGGACGGGGAGCTGAGGGAGGGCTCGTCCGAGGGGGTGGGGTTGCCGGGGTAGCGGGGGGGAGCGCCAGAGGGGGGAGCGGCCGGGAGGGTTGCTTGTACGGTGCGGGCGCGTCGGTGCCGGCCGCGCAGTTCCCCGCGCCCCTAAAAGCAAAAGACTGCGCCGTTCCCTGCGCCCCCAAAGACAAAAGACTGCGCCGTTCCCCGCGCCCCCAAACGCAAAAGATTGCGCCGTTCCCCGCGCCCCTAAACGCACAAGACTGTGCCGCTCCTCGCGGCCCTGGGAGATTGGGGCTGTTGTGGCGTGGGTGGGGGGCTGCATGATGTGCGGGACGCACCCTGCCGAGACGGAGACCCGCACGTGCCCAGCCAGAAGGCCCTCATCCGCCGTCCCAGCCCCCGCCTGGCCGAAGGTCTCGTCACGCACCTGGAGCGCACGCCCGTCGACCTCGGCCTGGCGGTCGACCAGTGGGAGGCGTACGCGGACGCACTGCGTACGCACGGCTGGGAGACCGTCGAGGCGGAGCCCGCCGACGACTGCCCGGACTCCGTGTTCGTGGAGGACGCGGTGGTCGTCTTCCGCAACGTGGCACTGATCGGCCGCCCCGGCGCCGAGTCGCGGCGCGGCGAGACCGCAGGCGTCGAGGAGGCGGTCGCCCGGCTCGGCTGCTCGGTGAACTGGGTGTGGGGACCGGGCACGCTCGACGGCGGCGACGTCCTCAAGGTCGGCGACACGATCTACGTGGGCCAGGGCGGACGTACCAACGGAGCCGGCATCCAGCAGCTGCGGGCCACCTTCGAACCGCTCGGCGCCCGGGTCGTCGCCGTGCCGGTCAGCAAGGTGCTGCACCTGAAGTCGGCCGTCACGGCGCTGCCGGACGGCACGATCATCGGGTACGAGCCGCTGGTGGACACCCCTTCCCTCTTCCCCCGCTTCCTGGCGGTGCCCGAGGAGGCCGGTTCGCACGTGGTCCTGCTGGGCGGCGGAAAGCTGCTGATGGCGGCGAGTGCGCCCAAGACCGCCGACCTGTTCGCCGGGCTCGGTCTCGAACCCGTCCTCGTCGACATCGGCGAGTTCGAGAAGCTCGAAGGCTGTGTGACGTGCCTCTCGGTCCGGCTGCGGGAGCTGTACGTCTGAGTCCCCGGAGGCCGCGGCTACGGGCCCGGGACCTGCGCATCCGCCGGACGGGGGGCCTCCGTATGCACGCGGAATCGATCTTTCCGGAGATCGCTGCTGCTCAGGGCTCTTTACAGCGCGCTTAACCTACGGCACCGTAACCTACGGATACGTAGCCTACGATGCCGTAGGTTTGTTTTACCGCTCAGCACATACGTCCCCCTGGAGCCCCCGTGACGATCACTTCTCCGCAACTCGGCAGCCCGTCCTCCGACTGGACCGACGCCAGGCTGCTGTTCGCTCTGGAAGAAGTGGTGGAGACCGAACTCAACCGGCACCTCAAGGTCGCCAAGGACTGGATGCCGCACGAGTACGTGCCCTGGTCCGACGCCCGCAACTTCCCCGGCATCTTCGAGGACGGGGAGGCCTGGGGCAAGGAGCAGTCCAAGGTCACCGAGCTGGGCCGCATCGCGCTCGTCGTGAACCTCCTCACCGAGGACAACCTCCCCAGCTACCACCACGAGATCGCCTCCCTCTTCGGCCGCGACGGCGCCTGGGGCACCTGGGTGCACCGCTGGACCGCCGAGGAGGGACGCCACGGCATCGTGATGCGCGACTACCTGCTCGCGTCGCGCGCTGTCGACCCCGACCAGCTCGAAGCGTTCCGTATGCAGCACATGAGCGAGGGCTTCGAGTCGGACAACCGGCACTCGATGCTGCACTCCGTCGCGTACGTAGCCTTCCAGGAGCTGGCGACCCGCGTCTCGCACCGCAACACCGGACACCAGTCGGGCGACCCCGTCTGCGACCGCATGCTGGCGCGCATCGCGACCGACGAGAACCTGCACATGGTCTTCTACCGCAACCTCCTCAAGGCCGCGTTCGAGCTGGCCCCCGACCTGACCATGCAGGCCGTGCGGGACGTCGTCGTCCAGTTCCGGATGCCCGGACACGGCATGCCCGGCTTCGAGCGCGCCGCCGCGCAGATGGCCATCGGCGAGGTCTACAACATGCGGATCCACCACGACGACGTGCTGATGCCGGTACTGCGTCACCTCAAGGTGCTGCAGATCGACGGCCTGGGCCCCGAGGGGCTCAAGGCGCAGGAGGAGCTCGGCCTGTACATGGGCGGTCTGGACGCCGAGGCCGCCAAGTTCGACGAGAAGCTCGCGGCCCGCAAGGCCCGCATGGCGGCCCGCGCCGCCGCGGTCTGATCCGCCGCGCGTCCAGCTCGTACGCGTACGCCGCCCCGCACGGTTTCCCGTGCGGGGCGGCGCCGCGTCAGTGCTGGGCGCGTCGGAGGCTGAGGCGCTCCTTTTCGGAGAGGCCGCCCCAGACGCCGAAGCGTTCGTCGTGGTTGAGCGCGTATTCGAGGCACGCGGAGCGCATCTCGCACATTCCGCAGATCTGCTTCGCCTCACGCACCGAGCTGCCCGGCTCGGGAAAGAAGAAGTCGGAGCCGGTCTGGGCGCACAGTGCCTGTTCCTGCCAGGAGAGGTCGGGCGCGGCGGCGGCGGTGTCATTGTGCATGCCGGGATCGTGTCGCGCGCCGAAAAACGTTCGATCAACGCAAGCTCAACGCCGAGGGCAAGCCCCCGCCCCGGCCCCCGATGATGCTCCGGGCACCCCCCCAGAAGCACAGCGGCGCGCGGCGCAATCTTTTAAGGGCGCGGGGAACGGCGCAGTTTTGTGGGGGCGCGGGGAACGGCGCAGTCTTTCGTCCTTGGGGGCGCGGGGAACGGCGCAGTCTTTTAGGGGCGCGGGGAACGGCGCGAGGCCGACCACCACTTGCCCGCACCCGGCAAAGAGCCCGCTTCTCCAGGGGCTCGGGGAACGGCGCGGTCACTGGCGAACCCACACCCACAAACGCACCCCCCGCGGAGCGGTTACGCGGAGCCCCTCCGCACCAGCGTCGTCGGCAGCACAACGCTGGCCGGCACGCCCACACCCACAGCCCCACCCCGCTCCAACCCCCGCAACAACAACCTCGCCATCAGCCGCCCCATCTCCTCGATGTCCTGCCGGACAGTCGTGAGCGGCGGATCGGCCTGCTCGGTGAACGGCAGCATGTCGTCGAACCCGATCACGGCGACATCCTCGGGCACCCGCCGCCCCCGCTCCCGCAGCACCCGCATCGCACCGACCGCCATGAGGTCGTTCGCCGCGAACACCGCGTCCACATCGGGGCACCGGTCGAGAAGTTCCCGCATGGCGCGCTCGCCGCCGCCCGGCGTGAAGTCGCTCTCCACGATCACCCTCGGGTCGGCGTCCCCCATGACGTCACGGAACCCGTCGAGCCGGTCGACCGCCGAGGTCTGGTCGAGGGCGCCGGTGATGTGGGCGACGCGTTCGCGTCCGAGCCCGACCAGATAATGGACTGCCTCGCGGGCGCCGCCCCTGTTGTCGCAGTCGACGTAGACCACGCCGCGTGAGCCGTCGCTCCAGCCGGGGCGGCCCCCGTACACCGTCGGTACGCCGTGGATCAGGCTGGGCAGCGGGTCGTCGAGGTGCAGCGAGAAGACGAGCGCGCCGTCGACGTGGCCGCCGGCGAGATAGCGCGCCACGCGGGCGTGGTCGTCGCGGCCCTCCGTGAGCAGCAGGACGAGTTGTGAGTCGTGGACCGTCAGCTCCTTGCTGATGCCGCGGAGCTGGAGCGCGAAGAAGGGGTCCGCGAAGACGCGGGTCTCCGGTTCGGCGATGACCACGGCGACAGCGTCGTGGCGTCGGGTGACGAGGCTGCGGGCGGCCTGGTTGGGGACGTAACCGAGTTCCTCGACGGCCCGGTTCACGCGCTCCACGAGGGGTTCGCGGACGCCTTCACCGCCGTTGACCACGCGGGACACGGTGGCTCGGGAGACTCCCGCCCGGGCGGCCACGGCCTCAAGTGTGGGGCGTGGCTGGGTCGACGGGTCGGTCACCTCGGGGCTCCTCTGGGCGGCGGTTGCCGATCAGGATAGCCGTGGTTCGCTTCATTGCTGAGAGCGCTCCCTTTTTGGCCGGGGGGCCGTTGGGGGGGGCCGTAGTTGCTCGCGCAGTTCCCCGCGCCCCTGGAGGAGCGGGCTCTTTGGCAGGTGCGGGTATGTGGTGGCCGGCCTCGCGCAGTTCCCCGCGCCCCTTAAAGACTGCGCCGTTCCCCGCGCCCCTGGAGGAGCGGGCTCTTTGGCAGGTGCGGGTATGTGGTGGCCGACGTCGCGCAGTTCCCCGCGCCCCTAAACGATTGCGCCGTTCCCCGCGCCCCCAAAAAGACTGCGCCGTTCCCCGTGCCCCTGAACGACCCCGCCCCTCCCCCAGTCAGTGTTCGTGTGGTTCGTAGCCTGGGATTGTGCCGTCCGTTTTCTTGACCAGGAACAGGCCTGCCATTCCCATGTCGGAGTGGCTCTGGATGTGGCAGTGGTACATCCACGCGCCCGCGCCGACCCCCTCCCCCGCGATGACCTGGAAGCCGAACGAGTCCGCGGGGCCCACGATCAGGTTGTCGACCACCCGGCTGGGGTCGTCCGGGCCCGTCAGCAGGCCCGTGCGGTTGTCCGCCCAGCGGTGACCGTGCACATGGAACGTGTGGTAGTACTCGCCGTGCGTGATCGAGACGAACTCGACCCGATCCCCCACCGTGGCCTCGAAGTTGGGGCTGTCGTGCCCCGGCCTGTTGTTGATCGTCATGTCGTTGAAGACGATGGTGTGGGTCTTGTCGGGCAGGATGTCGCCCTGCCGGCGCACGATCACCGGCCCGTACAGGCCCTTGCGGATGCCGCCCGTGCCGTGCTCGGTGCCGACGACATGGTCGTGGTAGTGCCAGTAGCCCGCGCTGCCCGCCCGCCAGGTGCCGTCCTTGCGGCGGCCGGGGGCATGGGTGCGCCAGGTGTACGTACGGGTGTCCCCGGGCTCGACATGCGAGTTGCTCAGCTTCGTACCGTCGCTGGACACCTCGTAGTCCAGGCCGTGGACGTGCAGGCTCGCCGCCACGTCCAGCGTGTTCTCGACCTCGATGTACGCGGTGTCGCCCTCGTTGAGTTCGATCAGGGGGCCGGGGATCGTGGCCGCGCCCTTCTCGAACCCGTAGCCGAGCTGGCCGTCGGCGAGCTTCTCGATGTACAGCTTGATGCGTCTGACCTCGCCGCCGGCGGGGGCGGTACGGAGCGCGGTACTCGCGCTCGCCGCACTGTCCGCGGACGTCGCGTCCTTCGCGGCGACAAGTGACAACGATGTCGCGACCGTGGCGACCGCGGCCCCGCCCATCATCATCCGACGGCTGAAACCACGCCTGTCCATCGCGTCACCGGTGCCCACACCCGTGGTGTGCATGTCGTCCGTGGTGCTCATGTCGAACTCTCCCAATCTGCAGCGCGATCAACCGGGTTGATGGGTCTGACGGAACCGAGTGACAGAGACGAACTGGTGAGACGGTAGTGGCATCGGCTTCGTTTATCCACACTCAGGACAAAGTTCGTCGGATATCGGTCGTACCTATTGGCGAGTTCCGAGAAAAGGTCTAGCTTCCATGGCGCTGTTGCTGTGACCGAGGAGGATGGGGTGACCACATGCGGCCCACACCGCATCGAACGCCACTGACCGTACGGACGTTGGGCAGAGCGAGACGGAGAGGCTGGGCAGCCACGCTGGCTGCCGGAGTTGTCGCCGCCGGTGTCCTCTCGGGGCCGGCCGCGAGCGCGCGCCCCGCACCCGAGCCGCCCATGACAACGATGTCGATCAAGTCGCCCCCCGGCGGCTCCGATGTACGCGTGCTGATCTACCACGGGTCCGCGGCAGGCGGCGAGGAGTCGCCCGTCGTCAACGCCGGTATCGAGGCGATCGAGGACATCGGCCAGACGGGCGCGGCGGCCGGGCGCTTCAAGGTGACGGCCACGGACGACGCCTCGGTCTTCACCGACGAGACGAAGCTCGGCCTCTACAACGCGGTCGTCTTCCTGACCG
Organism: Streptomyces ortus; assembly: GCF_026341275.1. Taxonomy (NCBI): domain Bacteria; kingdom Bacillati; phylum Actinomycetota; class Actinomycetes; order Kitasatosporales; family Streptomycetaceae; genus Streptomyces; species Streptomyces ortus. Next base: position 7,026,890 of record NZ_JAIFZO010000002.1, on the reverse strand, counting down.
GCGGCGGCGACATCCTCGACCCGGAGCAGGAGGCCGGCCTGGAGTCGTACATGGAGGCCGGCGGCGGTTTCCTCGGCATCCATGACGCGGCCCGCGCCGAGCCGTACTCGGACTGGTTCACCGGACTCGTCGGTGCCCGTCCCGCCGCGAACAGCCCAACCACCGTGCAGCGGGCCACCGTTGAGGTCGGCGACCGGGTGCATCCGGCCACCAAGGACCTCCCCCTGCAGTGGAAGCGCTTCGACCAGTGGCCGAACTGGACCAAGAACCCGTCCGGCGACGTGCACACCGTGGCCCGGGTCCGCGAGTCGACGTACACGCCGGGCACGGGCGCCAACGGCGCCGACCACCCCGTGTCCTGGTGCCGTGACTACGACGGCGGCCGGTCCTTCTACACCGGCATGGGCGGCACCGAGTCCTCGTACGACGAGACGGAGTTCCGCTCGCACCTGCGCGGGGCGCTCGCGTGGACGACCCGGATCTCGCGGGCCGACTGCAAGGCCACGATCAACGCCAACTACAAGGCGGAGCGGCTGACCCAGCCCAACCAGCCGGGCCAGAACGACCAGATCGGCGAGCCGCACGGCCTGGTGACCGCGCCCGACGGCCGCGTGTTCTACATCGGCCGCGGCGGCGCCGACTCCTCGCAGCCCGTCGTCACGGACTGGAACAACCCGGACGTCGGCAAGGGCAAGGGCGAGATCCACGTCTACGACCCGAAGACCAAGAAGGTCACGCTGGCCGGCACGCTCAACGTCTTCGGCAACAAGGGCGGCGGCGACGAGCTGATCAAGGTCGAGGAGGGTCTGCTCGGCATCGAGCTGGACCCCCGGTTCGAGGACAACGGCTGGGTGTACCTGCACTACACGCCGCACTCCCGGATCGACCGCGACAAGCAGATGGCCGAGCGGTACGTCTCCCGCTTCACCTACAACTCGAACACCGGCAAGCTGGATCTGAACAGCGAGAAGGTCCTGCTGAAGTGGCCGGTCCAGATCCACAGCTGCTGCCACGCGGGCGGCGGTCTGGCCTGGGACTCCAAGGGCAACCTCTACATCGCCACCGGTGACAACAACTCCAGTGGCTTCAGCGACGGTTACTCGGGCAACAACCCGCAGCCGAACTACAAGGGCGTCTCCTTCGCCGACGCGCGCCGCACGGCGGGCAACACCAACAACCTCAACGGCAAGATCCTGCGCATCCACCCGGAGCAGGACGGCACGTACACCCTGCCCGAGGGGAACCTCTTCACGGGCAAGGAGACCGCCGAGGGCGGCGGCAAGACGCGTGGCGAGATCTATGTGATGGGCGTCCGCAACCCGGCGCGCATCTCGATCGACAAGAAGACCGACACGCTGTACGCGGGCTGGGTCGGCCCGGACGCCGGGTCACCGTCGACGACCTGGGGCCCGGCGAAGTACGACACGTTCGCCGCGATCACCAAGCCGGGCAACCACGGCTGGCCGTACTGCATGGGCAACAAGCAGCCCTACCGGGACCGCAATCTGCCCGATCCGTCGAAGCCGCTCGGCTGGTACGACTGCAACGCGCCGAAGAACGAGTCGCCGAACAACGACGGTCTCGTGAACCTGCCGCCGGTCACCTCGAACACCATCTGGTACTCGCCTCAGGGTGGCGGGCCGGACTACCCGCGGGACGCCAACGGCATCCCGTCGTACAAGACAGCTGAGCAGAAGTTCCTGCTGCCGTGGCTCAAGGGCGGCGGCCAGGCGGCCATGGACGGACCCGTCTACCGCTACGACGCCAACTCGGCGAGCACCGCCAAGTGGCCGGCGTACTGGGACGGCAAGTGGTTCGTGGGCGACTTCTACGACGCCGACCAGCCGCGCCACGCCGTGCTGCTGGACCCGAAGACGGCCGGACAGGGCGGCATCCCGGTGCACGCCGAGTCCCTGAAGAAGATCATTCCCATCGGCAACGACGGCATCAAGAACCTGATGGACTGGAAGTTCGGCCCGGACGGCACGCTGTACGTCCTCGACTACGGCCGCGGCTTCTTCACCTCGGACTCCAAGTCCGCTCTGTGGCAGGTGACGTACAAGGGCGGCGGCCCCACTCCCGCCGCCGATCAGCTCGCCAGGGAGGCGCAGTGACGAGCGTGACGACCGCCCGGGACAACCGAGGCATCCGCAGGCGAAGAACTGGACGGCTGTGGACGGCACTTGCCGCCGCGCTGCTGATGGTGCTGGGCCTCGCGACCACCTCGGCCTCCGGCCAGACCGACAACACCCCGTCCAAGGCGGCTGCCGCGGCGCAGACGCTCACCTGGACGGCCGGTGACGACATCACCAAGTACGCGTCCGCGCCCACGACGGCGGTCGCGGGCCCGACCACGATCGTCTTCGAGAACAGCGAGGCGACCGGCAACACCATAGGCATGCCGCACACGTTGACGTTCGACGTGTCGGACCCGGAGTACCAGAACGACGTCCCGCTGAACATCCTGGCCAACCCGAACGACGACCAGGGCGGCAGGCACACCGCCGAGGTGACGCTCTCACCCGGCCGCTACCGCTACTTCTGCACGATCCCCGGCCACGGACAGATGCAGGGCATCCTGGTGGTCACAGAGGGCACCGGCGAGGACACCACCGCGCCGGAGACGGCGGCCGAGGTCACCGGCACGAAGAACGCGGACGGCGCGTACGTCGGTTCGGCGACCGTGGCTCTCAGCGCCACGGACGCGGGCGGTTCGGGCGTCGAGCGCATCGAGTACGCGATCGGTGACGCGGGTGCCTGGCAGCCGTACACCACGCCCGTCGTGGTCGACCAGGTGGGCGCCCAGAAGGTCCGCTACCGGGCCCTGGACAAGGCGGGGAACACCTCCGCGGAGAAGGCGGCGGAGTTCACCGTCGTCGCCCCGCCGACGGACGACACCACCGCGCCGGAGACCTCGGCCACGGTCACCGGCGAGAAGAACGCGCAGGGCGAGTACGTCTCCATGGCGACCGTCACGGTGACGGCCTCCGACGCCGGTTCCGGCGTCAACACCATCGAGTACGCGCTCGGTGACGCCGGTGCCTGGCAGCCGTACACCGCTCCGGTGATGGTCCACGAGGTGGGCGCGCACAAGGTGCGGTTCCGCGCCACGGACAAGGCGGGCAACGCCGCCGCCGAGAAGTCCGTGTCGTTCACCGTCGTCGCGCCGCCGGTCGAGGACACCACTCCCCCGGTGACCGGTGTGAGCGTCGAGGGCACGAAGAACTCGTCCGGCGCGTACATCAACACCGCCAAGGTGACGGTGACCGCGACCGACGCGCACGGCGGCTCGGGGGTCGACAAGATCGAGTACTCGCTCGACGGCGGTCCCTACCTCGCGTACACCGCTCCCGTGGTGGTCGACCGCGTCGGCGCCCACTCGGTGGTCTACCGGGCGAGCGACAAGGCGGGCAACACCTCGGACGCCCGGACCGTGAGCTTCACGGTCGCCCCGGGCGGCGGTGTGCCGGCGCCCAACTGCGCCGAGTACGACGAGCGGTTGACCGTCATCGTCGGCACGGTCGACACGGGTGTACCGAACCGGATCACCAACAGCCGGTGCCGCATCAACGAGTTGATCGAGGACGAGAAGGAGTGGACGTCCCACGCGCTGTTCCTCAAGCACGTGACGGCGGTCCTCAAGACCCTCCTCAAGGACGGCGTGATCGTCCAGCGCGAGTACGACCTGATCGCCGAGGCGGCCGACGAGTCGGGCATCGGTGATCCCGGCCAGACCGAGGGCTACCGCACGATCCTGGACGGTACGCGGGACACCTTCGACAAGTGGCAGCACGTGGGCGGCGGTTCGTTCGGCCTCAACGGCGACGGCACCATCACGTCGGGCACGTCGAAGGACGGTCTCGGCATGCTGTGGTTCCCCGAGCGCAAGTACGCGGACTTCTCGCTGAAGCTCCAGTGGCGGGACGACGCGCCGGGTACGGGCAACGCCAACTCCGGTGTTTTCGTGCGGTTCCCGCAGGTCCACAACCACCCGGAGGAGTCCCGGCCGGAGTGGGTCGCCATCAAGTACGGGCATGAGATACAGGAGTTCGACAGCCCCACCGGCGACATGTACAAGACCGGTTCGGTCTACGGCTTCGACCGGGTGGGCCTGGCCGGTGCCGGTGTCACCCAGAAGGGCACCTGGAACGACTACGAGATCCGCGTGGTGGACCAGCACTACTCGATCTACCGCAACGGCGTGCTGATCAACGAGTTCGACAACACCGGTGGGCAGGAGTTCGTTCCGACTCGCTCGGACGACCCGGGCACGGACGGGCGGCGGTTCTCCTCCGGCTACGTCGGGCTCCAGGTGCACAGCACGACGGACGTGGTGTCGTACCGGGACGTAAGGATCAAGGAGCTGTGACGCCCGGCTAGTTGTTCGGTCGGACAGTCTCAGGTCAGCTCTCCTTCTTGGCCCTGCTCGGCTGTACCCGCTTCGGCTCGCCCGGCATCTTCGGGTACTCGGGCGGGTACGGCAGATCGCCCAGCCCGTGATCGTGTTCGTCACGGGTGGCGAGTTCGAGCAGGGCTTCGAGGGAGTAGGCGTGGTCGTCCATGTCCGCGTGCACATCGCCGAGTTCGGCGAAGCGCGCGGGCATGGTCGCGAGATCGAAGTCCCTGGGCACGGCCTCGCCGACCTCGTCCCAGGTGAGGGGCGCCGACACCGGCGCGTGCGGCCGGGGGCGTACGGAGTAGGCGGAGGCGATCGTGCGGTCGCGGGCCGTCTGGTTGTAGTCGACGAAGATCTTCTCGCCCCGCTCCTCCTTCCACCAGGCCGTGGTCACCCGGTCCGGCATCCGGCGCTCCAGTTCACGTCCGACCGCGATCGCGGCCCGGCGGACCTGGGTGAACGTCCAGCGGGGCTCGATCGGTACGAAGACGTGCAGGCCCCGGCCGCCGGAGGTCTTGGGAAAGCCGCGCAGCTCCCCGTACTCGTGCAGCACCTCGCGCAGCTCATGGGCGGCGTACACCGCGTCGGCGTAGTCCGTGCCCGGTTGCGGGTCCAGGTCGATGCGCAGCTCGTCCGGCCGGTCGACGTCGTCCCGGCGTACGGGCCAGGGGTGGAAGGTCAGCGTGCCGAACTGGGCGGCCCACAGGACGGCGGCGACCTCGGTGGGGCACATCTCGTCGGCGCTACGGCCGCTGGGGAAGGCGATGTGCGCGGTGGGGATCCAGTCGGGCATGTTCTTGGGCGCCCGCTTCTGGAAGAAGGACTCGCCGCCGACCCCCTCGGGGTAGCGCTCCAGGGTCGTGGGCCGGTTGCGCAGCGCGCGCAGGATCCCGGGCCCGACCGACAGGTAGTACCGGGCGAGGTCCAGCTTCGTGAAGCCGCGCTCCGGGAAGAAGACCCTGTCGGGGCTGGACAGCCGTACCGTCCTGCCCGCCGCCTCCAGCTCCACCGCATCCGCCATGCGAGCCACGGTAGGCGCACCGCGTACACCTCGCATATCCGAATGGAGTGCGCATACCGGGCGCACAATCGCGAATCACCGCAGAATCGGTGTATGGATCTGCCGGTGATGCCGCCCGTGAAGCCCATGCTCGCCAAGTCCGCGGCGCGGATTCCGCCGGGCATGCACTACGAGGCGAAGTGGGACGGGTTCCGGGCGATCGTCTTTCGTGACGGGGACGAGGTCGAGATCGGCAGCCGTAACACGAAGTCGCTGGTCAGGTACTTTCCCGAGCTGGTGGAGGCCCTGCGGGAGCGGTTGCCGGAGCGCTGCGTGGTGGACGGCGAGATCGTGGTCGCGCGGGGCGGACGGCTCGACTTCGACGCTCTCTCCGAGCGCATCCATCCCGCGGCCTCCCGGGTGAAGACCCTCGCGGAGCGCCAGCCCGCGTCGTTCGTGGCGTTCGACCTGCTGGCGCTGGCCGACGAGTCGCTGCTGGACGTCCCCCTGTCCGACCGGCGGGCCCTGCTGGAGACGGCCCTGTCCGGCAGCACGCCTCCCGTGCACCTGGCGCCGGCGACGACGGACATCGAGGTGGCGCGGCGGTGGTTCGAGCAGTACGAGGGCGCCGGACTCGACGGAGTGGTCGCCAAACCCCTCGTCCTGCGCTACGGGCAGGACGAACGCCTGATGTTCAAGATCAAGCACGAGCGCACCTCGGACGTGGTGGTCGCGGGCTACCGGCTGCACAAGAGCGGGCCCGTCGTCGGCTCGCTGCTGCTCGGCCTGTACGACGGCGAGGGCACGTTGCAGCACGTGGGGGTGTGCGCGGCCTTCACGATGAAGCGGCGCGAGGAGCTGATCGCGGAGCTGGCGCCGCTGCTCATGGAGTCGCCCGCCGGGCATCCGTGGGCGGCCTGGGCCGAGGAGTCGGCGCACGAGTCGGCGCGGCTGCCGGGCGCGCCCAGCCGCTGGACGGGCAAGAAGGACCTCTCCTGGATTCCGCTGCGGCCCGAGCTGGTGTGCGAGGTGGCGTACGAGCACATGGAGAACGGGGAGCGCTTCCGGCACATGGCGCGCTTCCGCCGCTGGCGCCCCGACCGTACGCCGGAGAGCTGTACGTACGCCCAGCTGGAGGAACCGGTCGGTTACGATCTCGCGGACATCCTGGGACCGCGGGACTGAACCGGCCCGGACGTGCTCCCGTCACGCAACACCCTTGTGCGGCTGTCCTGTTGGGTACGTCTTCCGCGTACGGCCCGTGCCTCGCGGTGCGGTACCGCCGGCCGGGCGGCGGTGCCCTCCCGCCCGCGCCCGTGACCCGCTCGGACCAGTGCGCGCCTTCGATCTTGGCGCATTGGGTACGTACTCGTTGAACCTATAACCTGAAAAACGACGAAACGGGGCACGGTGGCCACGGTACGCGGGAGACGGATGGGGCGGACGGGTCGAACAGGGCGGGCAGGGCAGGCAGGGCAGGCAGGGCTGCCGGGGCGGACGGGACGTTCGAGGCGTTCGATGCGTTCGGCCATGAGGGCGACACTGCTGGCCACCCTGCTGGTGGGTGTCACGGCGACGGCCTGCACGAGCGGTGAACCGCTCGACGACAAGCAGCGCGGGAACATGCCGCCCCGCACCGCCGGCACGGCGGGCACCAGCGCCCCGGCGAGTCCGGCGCCCCGGGCCGCCTCCCCGCTCGTCGTGAAGATCGACAACGTGCCCGGCGCCCGCCCGCAGACGGGCCTGGACGCCGCCGACGTGGTGTACGCCGAGCAGGTAGAGGGCGGCCTCAGCCGACTGATGGCGGTGTACGCGACCCGCCTGCCGAAGGCCATCGGCCCGGTACGCAGTGCGCGCGAGTCGGACCTGGAGCTGCTGCGCCAGTTCCACCGGCCGACGCTCGCCTTCTCGGGGGCCCAGAAGAAGCTGCTGCCGCTGATCGACAGCGCGCCGCTGCAGACCGCCCTGCCGGAGGAGAGGACGAGCGCGTACTACCGGGGCACGGACAGGCCCCAGCCGCACAACCTCTATCTGCGCCCGCAGCGGCTGCTGACGGCCACGCCGGGGGCCGACGCGCTGACCACGGGTTTCCGGTACGGTGCCGCGCCCGCGGGAGGCACGGCCGAGAGTACGCGCACGGTCCGCTTCCCGCAGGCCCGCTTCACCTTCGACTGGTCCCGGGACCAGCGGCGCTGGCTGGTGTCGATGGACGGCACGCCGACGGTGACGACGGGCGGACAGCGGGTGGCGGCGTCGACGGTCGTCGTGCAGTACGTGAACATCCGTGAGTCCAGGTACCACGACTACCTCGGCAACATCACGCCCTACACGGAGACGGTCGGGTCGGGCACGGCGAAGGTTCTGCGGGACGGCAAGGCCTTCGACGCGGCATGGCAGCGGCCGCTCGCCAAGGGCGGCACCGAGTTCACGACGGCGGACGGCACGCCGATGAACTTCGCCGAGGGCCAGGTGTGGGTGGTCTTCGCGCGGGCGTGACCCACCGCTCGACGGCGGCCCGGCGCCTTCGGGTGGGGGCGCGGGTGCGTCATGGCCGACTGCGCGGTTCCCCGCGCCCCTTCAGGGGCGCGGGGAACGGCGCAGTCTTTTAGGGGCGCGGGGAACTGCGCAGTCTTTTGAGCCGGCCACGGCCCCGCCCGCAGCCCGTCAAGGCGCCCGGCCGGCAACCGGTTCCCCCGGCGTACCCGGGGCGACCGGATTGCGCAATCCCTCCGCCGCGTCCGAGACCCGTTGGATCAGGTCGAAGAACAGAGCCTGCTCCTCTCCGGAGAGGGGAGCGAGGAAGACCTGGTTCATCCGGGCCGTCCGCACGGTCAGCTTGCGGTGGACGCGCAGACCGTCGTCCGTGAGGCGCAGCAGGAAGCGCCGGCCGTCCCGGGGGTCGCGGACCTTGTCCAGCAGGCCCCGCCGGCCGAGCCGAGTGATGACCTCGGCGATGGTGGACCGGTCGAGGCCCACCCGCTCCCCCACGGTGCGCTGGTCGAGGCCCGGCTCGGCGACGAGCGCGTTCAGGACCGCGAACTGGGGCGAGGTGATCTCCTCGGAGACCATCGTGTTCCACAGCAGGTAGTGCGCCTGCTGCAGCCGCCGGGCCAGGTGCCCGGGGTGGGTGGAGAGATCCACCGCGGCCATGAGCACTCCTTAACGTCGGTGCACTGAACAATAGCGGCCCGGTACTGCGCTGTCTCTTCTCCGCGAGCAACCTCTCAGCCCGCATCACGTGGAGGTCTTGACGGTGGACTGCCTCGATGGCAGCGTGTTCGAAGCCTCGCGGACATACTCAGTGCCCTGAGTAATCGGGGTGCGGAACGCTCGGGAAGAGGGGCTTCACAGATGGACAAGGTGGTCTCCACAGCCGCCGCCGCGGTGGCCGACGTACCGGACGGCGCGACACTGGCCGTCGGCGGTTTCGGGCTCAGCGGTGTGCCGAACGTGACGATCCAGGCGCTGTACGAGCGCGGTGTCACCGGCCTCGGCGTGGTGTCCAACAACTGCGGGGCGATGGAGTCCGGCCTGGCGGTCCTCCTGGCGGCGGGCCGCATCGCCCGCGTCACCGGCTCGTACATCGGGGCGAACAAGGAGTTCGCGCGGCAGTACCTGGGCGGGGAGCTGGAGGTCGAGATGATCCCGCAGGGCACCCTGGCCGAGCGGCTGCGGGCCGGCGGCGCCGGGATTCCCGCCTTCTACACGCCGGCCGGGGTGGGCACGCAGGTCGCCGACGGCGGACTGCCCTGGCGCTACGACGGCGAGGGCGGCGTCGCGCTGGCCTCCCCGCCGAAGGAGGTACGGGACTTCGACGGCACGCCGTACGTGCTGGAGCGCGGTATCCGTACCGACTTCGCGCTGGTGCGGGCCGCGAAGGGCGACCGGCACGGGAACCTCGTCTTCAACAAGTCCTCCCGCAACTTCAACCCCCTGGCCGCGATGGCCGGACGGGTGACCATCGCGGAGGTGGAGGAGCTGGTGGAGCCCGGCGAGATCGATCCGGACGCGGTGCATCTGCCGGGCGTCTTCGTGCAGCGGGTCGTCGCGCTCACCCCGGCGCAGGCGGCGGACAAGAAGATCGAACAGCGCACGGTCTCCGCGCCCCCGACACGGGAGACACCCATGGCACGAGAGACACCTGCGGCACGAGAGACGCCCGCGGTACGAGGCTCGGTGAACGGCTGATGGCCTGGACGCGGGAGCAGATGGCCGCGCGGGCCGCGCGCGAGCTGCGGGACGGCCAGTACGTGAATCTCGGCATCGGCCTGCCGACGCTGATCCCCAACTACCTCCCGGCGGCCGTGGAGGTGATCCTGGAGTCGGAGAACGGCATCCTGGGCACCGGCCCCTACCCGACCGAGGAGCAGGTCGACCCGGACCTGATCAACGCGGGCAAGGAGACCGTCACGGTCCTGCCCGGCGCCTCCTACTTCGACTCGTCGCTGTCGTTCGGGATGATTCGCGGCGGACACATCGACGTCGCGGTCCTCGGCGCGATGCAGGTCTCGGCGGGCGGCGACCTGGCGAACTGGGCCGTGCCCGGCAAGATGATCACCGGCATCGGCGGGGCCATGGACCTGGTGCACGGTGCCCGTACGGTGATCGTCGTGATGACCCACACCGCCAAGGACGGCTCCCCGAAGATCCTCAACACGTGCACGCTGCCCCTGACCGGCAGAGCCTGTGTCGACCGCGTGATCACCGACCTGGGTGTCCTGGACGTCACGGACGACGCGCTGGTACTCGTCGAGACGGCGCCCGGTGTCACGGTCGACGAGGTCGTGGCGAAGACTGCCGCCGAGGTCCGTATCGCCGACGAGCTGGTCGAAGAGCTCACCGAGGAGAAGCAGCCGTGAAGGACGTCTACATCGTCGACGCCGTCCGTACCCCGTTCGGCAAGTACAACGGCAGCCTCGCCGCCGTCCGCCCGGACGACCTGGCCGCCCACGCTTTGCGTGAACTCCTCGCCCGTACACCGGACTTGGACCCCGCCCGGATCGACGACGTGTACTTCGGCAACGCGAACGGCGCGGGCGAGGAGAACCGCAACGTCGCCCGCATGGCCGCTCTGCTCGCCGGCCTGCCCACCTCCGTGCCGGGCGTCAGCGTCAACCGGCTGTGCGCCTCCGGCCTCGAAGCGGTCATCCAGGCCGCGCGTGCCATCGCGCTCGGCGACGCCTCGATCGCCCTCGCCGGCGGTGTCGAGTCGATGACCCGCGCCCCCTACGTCCTGCCGAAGAGCGACCGGCCCTTCCCCGCCGGGCACACCGAGCTGTACTCCACGACCCTCGGCTGGCGCATGGTCAACCCGCGGATGGACCCGCAGTGGACCATCCCCCTCGGCGAGTCCGCCGAACTCATCGCCGACAAGCACAAGATCAGCCGTGCGCAACAGGACGAGTTCGCGCTCGCCAGTCACCGCAAGGCCGTCGCCGCCCAGGCCGCGGGCCTGTTCGACGGCGAGATCGCGCCGGTCCCCCTGCCGCAGCGCAAGGGCGACCCGCTGTCCTTCGCCACCGACGAGTGCGTACGCGCCGACGCCTCCCTCGCCGCGATGGCCCGCCTCAAGCCGTCGTTCCGCCCGGACGGCGGCAGGGTCACCGCGGGCAACGCCTCACCCCTCAACGACGGCGCGGCGGCGCTGCTCCTCGTCGACGAGGAGGGCCTCGCCGCCACCGGTCGCGAACCCCTCGCCCGGGTGTCCTCGTCCGGTGTCTCCGCGCTCGACCCCGACTACTTCGGTCTCGCGCCGGTGGAAGCCGTGAACCGCGCGCTCGCCAAGGCGGGCCGAACCTTTGACGACCTGTCAACTCTGGAACTGAACGAGGCGTTCGCCGCGCAGGTCCTCGGCTGTGTCGCCGAGTGGCCCGAGTTCGACCCGGCCGTCCTGAACCCGCAGGGCGGCGCCATCGCGCTGGGCCATCCGCTCGGCGCCTCCGGTGCGCGCCTCGCGGGGACCGTCGCCCATCAACTGGCCCGCAAGGGCTCGGGAGTCGGCGTCGCCACCCTCTGCATCGGCGTCGGCCAGGGCCTCGCCCTCGTACTGGAGCGTTAGGAACCCACCTGTCATGGCTCTCACCCCCATCCCCGCGCAGCCACCCGCCCCGGCGCTCGCCCAGGCGGACATCGACGTCGAGATCAGGGACCAGCAGGACGCGTACGACAAGGCGGTCGCCGGTGGCGCGCCGGTCCTGCACCACCCGCGGCGCGACTACGCCCCGTACCGCAGCTCCCTGTTGCGCCATCCGAAGCAGCCGCTGGTCGCCGTGAGCGGGGGTGATCCGGAGACCGTCGAGCTGTCGGGGCCGGTGTTCGGCGTCACCGACATCACCGAGCACGACAGCGATCTGACCGTCCAGCACCGCGGTGAGCCGATCGGTGAGCGGATGACCGTCTCGGGACGGCTGCTCGACCGCGACGGCCGCCCCGTGCGCGGCCAGCTCGTCGAGATATGGCAGGCCAACGCCGCCGGCCGGTACGCGCACCTCCGCGAGCAGCACCCGGCGCCGCTCGACCCCCATTTCACCGGCGTGGGAAGGACGCTGACGGATGATCAGGGCCGGTACTCGTTCACCACGATCAAGCCGGGCCCCTACCCGTGGGGCAACCACACCAACGCGTGGCGGCCCGCGCACATCCACTTCTCCGTCTTCGGGACGGCGTTCACCCAGCGGCTCGTGACCCAGATGTACTTCCCGAGCGACCCGCTGTTCCGGTACGACCCGATCCTTCAGTCGGTGACCGACACGGCGGCCCGCGAGCGGCTGGTCGCCGCCTACGACCACGACCTGTCGCAGCCCGGCTTCTCGATGGGCTACGCCTGGGACATCGTCCTCGACGGTCCCTCCGCCACCTGGACCGAGGAAAGCCGGTGACCATGGCCGAGCGACCGCTCCCCACCCCGTCCCACACCATCGGCCCGTTCTACGGCCACGCGCTCCCCTTCCCCGACGGCGACCGGATCGCCCCGCAGGGCCACCCGGACGCGATCAGCCTGCACGGTCACGTGTACGACGGCGCGCGCAGGCCGGTCCCCGACGCGCTGCTCGACTTCTGGCAGGCCGCGCCCGACGGCTCGCTGACGGGCGCCCCGGGCTCCCTGCGCCGCGATCCGTCGACCGGTGGTTTCCTGGGCCGCAACGGCGTCGACTTCACGGGGTACGGGCGGGTACCCACGGACGCCGACGGGCACTACGCGCTCCACACGCTGCGGCCGGGCAACTCCGGGCTGCCGTACATCAGTGTGTGCGTGTTCGCGCGCGGGCTGACGCACCACCTCTTCACGCGCGCCTACCTCGCCGACGGCCCGGACCCGCTGCTCGACTCGCTGCCCGCCGAGCGGCGCGCCACGCTGGTCGCGGCAGAGGGGGTGAACGGGATGAAGGGTACGAAGGGGGCGTACCGTTTCGACATCCGTCTTCAGGGCGAAGGCGAAACGGTCTTCCTGGAGTTTCAGTGACAGCGGTCGGACCTGAAGAACCCGGTGAGCCCGGGCGGCCCGTCGGGCCTGTCGCATCCGGCTGCCTCGACGCGGGGCTTCTCGCGCCCGGGCGGGCGGGGTCGGCCGCCGAGGCCGCGACGGGCGACGCCGCGTTCCTGCGGGCGCTGCTCGACGCCGAGGCGGCCCTCACCCGGGCCCAGGCCTCGCTGGGTCTCGCCCCGGCCGCCGCGGCCGACGCCGTCACCGCCGCCGCTGCCGACGCGGCGCGTTTCGACGTCCACGCGCTCGCGCTGCGTGCGCGGGCCGGCGGCAACCCGGTGATCCCGCTGGTCGCGGACCTGGGCGCGGCGGTCGGCGACGAGCACTCCCCGTACGTCCACCGGGGCGCGACCAGCCAGGACATCATGGACACGGCCATGACGCTGGTCTCGGTACGGACGCTGGACCTGGTCCTCGGCGACCTCGCCCGTACGGAGCGCGCGCTGGCCCGTCTCGCGCGCGAGCACCGCGACACGGTCATGCCGGGGCGCACGCTCACCCAGCACGCCGTCCCCACCACCTTCGGCCTGAAGGCGGCAGGGTGGCGGTCGCTGGTGCTGGACGCCCGGGACCGCGTCCGCGTCGTACGGGACGGGCTGCCGGCGCAACTCGGCGGCGCGGCGGGCACAGCGGCGGCCTTCGCCGTGTACGGAGCCTCGGACACGGCGGCACTCGTGGCGGCGTACGCCCGTGAACTGGGCCTGTCCGCACCGCTGTTGCCGTGGCACACCCTCCGGACTCCGGTCGCCGACCTGGCGGGGGCCCTCGCCTTCACCGCGGGCGCCCTGGGCAAGACGGCGGTGGATGTCCTGACCCTCTCCCGTACGGAGATCCGTGAGCTGAGCGAGGGCACGGGGGGCGGGTCCTCCGCCATGCCGCACAAGGCGAACCCGGTGCGGGCCACGCTGCTCGCGGCCTCGGCCCGCCGGGCGCCGCAGCTCGCGGCGACGCTGTACGGGTCCATGGCGGCCGAGGACGAACGGCCGGCCGGCGCCTGGCACGCCGAGTGGGAGCCGCTGCGCGACCTGCTCCGCCTGGTGGGCGGGGCCGCGCGGGACGCCGCCGAGCTGGCCGAGGGTCTGCGGGTCCACGCGGACGCGATGCGGGCCCACCTGGACCTCACGCACGGCCTGATCGTCTCCGAGCGGCTGGCGGCCGAACTCGCGCCGGTGCTCGGGCGGGCCCGCGCCAAGGACGTACTCACCCGGGTGGCTCGGCGGGCCACCGCGGAGGATCGGCCGCTCCTGGAACTGCTGGCGGCGGAACTCGACCTGAACGAGCCCGAGTTGAAGGACCTCGATCTGGTGGCCCTGACCGATCCCACCCGGTACGCGGGCTCCGCCGGAGTCCTCACCGACCGTGCCCTGGAGCGACGTTGACCAGTCTGACCGACCACATCGTGCCGAACGAGGGCGCGTTGCTGCACCATCGCGTGGAGGGGGCCGCCGCCGCTCCCCCGCTGCTCCTCGGTCCCTCCCTCGGGACGTCGCTGGCGCTGTGGGACGCGGTCGCGCCCGAGCTCTCCGTCACTCATCGGGTGGTGCGCTGGGACCTGCCGGGGCACGGCGGGTCGTCCGCGTCGCTGATCGGTCCGGGGGCGACCGTCGGCGACCTCGCCGCCCTGGTGCTGGCGCTCGCGGACTCGCTGGGCATCGACCGGTTCTCGTACGCCGGTGTCTCGCTCGGCGGGGCGGTGGGGCTGCATCTCGCGGTGCACCATCCGGAGCGGGTGGACAGGCTCGCCGTGATCTGCTCCTCGGCGCACTTCAACGGCTCCAAGCCGTGGGAGGAGCGGGCCGCGCGTGTACGGGCCGAGGGGCTCGCCGGGCTGGCGGCGGGTGCCGGTGCGCGGTGGTTCACGCCCGGGTTCACCGTGCCGGGGCTGGTCGAGGACCATCGGACGGCCGATCCGGAGGGGTACGCGGCGTGCTGTGACGCGCTGGCGGCGTTCGATCTGCGTGAGCGGTTGCCCCGCGTCTCCGCGCCGACGCTGCTCGTCGCCGGGCGCGAGGATCCGGCGACGCCGCCGGCGCATCTGCGGGAGATCGCCGACGCGGTGCGGGGCGCCGGGCTCGTGGAGATCCCGGGCGCGTCGCATCTGGCGCCGGCGGAGCGGCCGGAGGCCGTGCTCACCGCGCTGCGCGCGCACTTCGTCGGTGACGCGGGGCGGGGGATGTCGGTGCGGCGGCAGGTGCTCGGGGACGAGCACGTGGACCGGGCGCAGGCGGGGCAGTCGGCGTTCACGGCGCGGTTCCAGGACTTCATCTCGCGGTACGCGTGGGGGGAGGTCTGGACGGACGAGACACTGTCGCGGCGCGAACGCAGCATGATCACCATGACGGCGCTGGTGGCGCACGGGCACTACGACGAGCTGGCGATGCATGTGCGGGCGGCTCGGCGTAATGGGCTGACGCCGGAGGAGATCGGGGCGGTGTTGCTGCAGACGGGGGTGTACTGCGGGGTTCCGGCGGCGAACTCGGCGTTCGCGGTGGCGCGGGCAGTTCTCTCCGAGGAGGGTGGGCGCGGGTCGTGAGGTGCACGGGGCCTGTGGCCGGCCGCCCCGCGCCACACGTACCTGCGGTTGAAGGCCGGAGCGGCGCTGTCCTGGCACCCTGCCGAATCGGTGCGGGTACCTGGATGCTGGGCGCGCAGTTCCCCGCGCCCCTGAAGGGGCTTCGCCCCCTGAGCCACGTGCCTGCAGGGCGCGGGGCTCCCTGGGACCTACGGGGTCTCCGGGCCCAGTGCCTCTTGGGCTCGGGTGGCCAAGGTGTCGGCTCCGCAGGATCGGGCCAGGGTCAGGCCCTTGGTGATCTCCGTGCGGGAGCGGGACGCGATGCCGTACTCGACGCGGGCCAGGGCGTGTTCGTAGGCGCACGGGGACGCCTCCAGGTACGTGACAGCCTGGGCGTGCAGCGCGACCGAGCGCTGGCCGGTCTCCAGCGCGGCGGCGCAGCGCAGGGCCTCGCCGATCGCCGTGTCGGTGCCGAAGCGCTCGGCCTGGACACGGGCGTCCGCCGCCACCTCCGCGGCACGGCGCGGGTCCGAGACCGCGAGGGTCCTCGCGAGGTCGCCCGCCCAGGGAGCCATCACCGTGTTGTGACCGCCGCGTGCCTCGGACATCTTCTCCGCGGTCTCCAGCTCGTTCACGCCCTCCTCGACCCGGCCGGTGGCGATGAGCAGGCGGCCCCGTATCGAGTGGGTGTCCGGCAGGACGATCGTGGACGGGTGCGGCGGTTCGAAGGAGTACCGCTCGGCGATCTCCTCGGCCTCGCCCACATGCCCGCGGGCGAGCAGGGTGTCGATGAGCATGCACGCCGCCGACCAGTGCATGGGCAGTCCGCGGCCCACCCGGTCCGCGAGCCGCAGCGCCTCGCGCAGTGACTCGTCCGCTTCCTTGAGGCGACCCCGCCTGCGGAGCACGTACCCGCCGAAGGCGTGCGCGAGGGCCAGATGGCCACCGCTCCAGCCGGCGGACTCGTACGACCGCCGGGCCTCCGTGAAGAGGCTCTCGGCACGGTCGAGCCGGTCCGCGTACGTGTAGGAGATGCCGAGCATCATCAGGAGCTCGAAGCTCCACTCGGTGTCGGTCCAGCCGAGGCCGGGCGCAAGGCGGCCGTTGACGAGCGAGCGGTCGCAGAGCTCGACGACCTCTTCCGCGTTCTCCCCGCGGGTCATGGCGTCGAAGGCCCGCAGTATGAGCACCGCGCGCTCGGAGTTGTCACGGCCGGTGAGCGGTTTGGCCAGCTCGGTCAGCCGGCGGGAGCGGCCGGGCGCGTCCTCCTCACCGGCATGGATGCCCTCCCACATGTAGTGCACGGCCTGCAGCCGCATCCGCCCGGGACCCGGTTCGAGCCGGTCGGCCTCCGCGTCGACGACCGCGACCGCCTCCTCCAGCTGGTCGTTGTGGACGAGCGCCGAGGACAGCCGGCAGACCGCGTCGACCCGCAGTTCCTCCTCCAGGCCGTGCACGGTGAGCGCCTGGCGCAGATAGCCGATCGTGGTCGCGGGCGAGGTCAGCAGCGTGGCGCAGCCCAGTTCGTAGAGCACCAGCGCGTGCACCTCCGGCAGCGGCGGCTCCAGCAGGGCCCGCTCCAGACACCGGCGGGCCGCGTCCGGGGCACCGACGGCGAGGTGTTCGCCGGCGGCCTCACGCATCTACTCGACGAGTTCGGGGTCGTCGTCCGGATGCACCTCAAGGAGGTGGCGGGAGGCCGCGGCGGCGCCCAGACCCGACGCGGTGACGACCGCGGCGGCCACGCCGTGCATCGCGGTGCGCAGCGCGTCCGGGATCGAACGGTAGACGGCGGTGGCGATGAGCGGATGGACGAACTCCAGCTCGCCGTCCGCCCCATGACCCGTCGTCCGGTCGGCCACCGTGAGGATGCGGGCCGCGCTCAGCCGCGCGGCGCAGCGCTCGGCCTCCTCCCGCTGCATCCCGGCCAGTTCGGCCGCGAGGTCCACCGAGATCTGCGTACCGAGGATGGCGGCGGCCCAGGCGAACTTCGTGGCGTCGACGCCGAGTCCCTCCAGCCGGTCGACCAGTCCCCGGCCGCGCGCCGCGCGGTTCAGCGCGCGCAGTTCGGTGGCCGAGTCCTCCACCGGCTGCAGTTCGCTGTCCTGGACCTTGGCCAGGAGTTCCACGCTCTCGTAGGGGTTGCCGCCGGTGACCGCCCAGACCTCGCGGCAGAACGGGGCGTCGGCGTGCGCGCCCAGCGTGGCGCGGGTGAGTCCGGCGGTGGCCTCCGGGGTCAGCGCGCGCAGATCGGGCATGGGGCGGGACAGCGCGCCGAGCGTGTCGAGGTGACGGGCGCTCTCCCCGGTGGCGTCCCCGGGGCGGCTGGCCACCACGACGAGGACGGGCAGGTCGTCGAGACGCTCGGCGAAGGCCGCCAGCCAGTGCAGCGTCTCCTGGTCGGCCCAGTGGGCGTCGTCGATGAGCAGCACCAGCGGCCACTCGCGCCGGGCGAGCCTGCGCACCGCGGCGACCAGTCCGTCGCACACGCCCTGCGGGTCCACCTGCCGGCCGCCCGGTTCGGCGATGCCCAGTGCGGGTCCGGCGATGTCGTACCAGTCGCCGAAGTACTCGCGCGCCTCGTCCGGCATCAGGGCCACCAGCGCGGGCTGGAGCAACTGCCGGACCACGTTGAACGGAACGGATGTGATGGTCTCGCCGCCGCGGGCCGCCCAGACCGTGCAGCGGTTCTCCGCGAGGACGCGGACCTGGGCGAGCAACGCGGTCTTGCCGATGCCCGCCTCGCCGGTGAACACCAGCAGGGTGCCGGCGGCGGAGCCGGCGCACAGGGCGTCGACGGCCTCCGTGACCGCGGCGAGTTCCGCGTCGCGCTCCCAGAGCGGTGCCGAGGCGGCGTCACCGGGCCGTGCCTCTGTCATCCCGCTGCCTCCCCAGGTCGGCCCAACGACGTGCAGACTTCGAGCCTAGTCCTCCGGACGGCGCGATGGAGTCCGGTCCGGACACCAGTTGCCTTCCCGGATACAGGCAGTGGACAGGAGTCGGCCGACGTGCCCGCCGACCGGCGTGGGTGAAAGTTATTGACTGTCAGCAACCGCAAACTGGAACTTACTTTCAGCGAATTCGTCAGAGGCCGACAGAGGTAGGCCGAGGCCGGCCCGGTCCGGAGCGACAGCGGTGCGGGAGGAACGGTACGGACACCCCTGCGCACGGCTCCGGCCGGCGGACCGACCGGCCGGAGCGTTCCCGAAGAGCGCTGGTCGCGGGGTCGGTCGGCAACTTCATCGAGTGGTACGAGTTCGATGTCCACGGCTACTTCGCGACGGTGATCGCGGCCCGGTTCTTCACCCCGGAGGGCGGCTCCGAGGCCGAGGCCCTGGTCAGGACGTACGCGTCGTTCGCGCTCGCGTTCTTCTTCCGGCCGGCCGGCGCCGCGCCGTTCGGCCTTCTCGGCGACCGTGGCGGCCGGCGGCCCGTGCTGATGGTCGTCTGGCCGCGCGGCAGGCCGGGCACGCCGGTCGCGCTGAACCTCGGCGGCATCGCCAACCTCACCGCGCCCGACGGCACCGCGTTCGGCACAGGCCCCGCGGGCGCGCTGATCGACGCGGCGGTACGCCGTTCCACCGGCCGGGACTTCGACGCCGAGGGGGCGCCGGCCGCCCGCGGCATCGTGCGCGAGCCGCTGCTGCGGCGCCTGCTCGACGAGCCGTACTACGCGCGGCCCGCGCCGAAGACGACCGGCAAGGAGCTGTTCCACGAGGGCTGTCCGCTCGCCGCGCCGGCGGACTTCGCCTCATCGGCCCACGGGGACGCGGCACTGAGCGACGAGGACGTGATCGCGACCCTCACCCGGCTCACCGCCCGCACGGTGGCGGACGCCGTCCGCTCCCTGAGCGCCACCGGGTCCTCCCGCGGCACCGGGTCCCCACCCGTCACCGAGGTGACCGTCCCGGGCGGCGGGACGCACAATCCCGTCCTCATGGCGATGCTCCGTGAGGAACCGCGAGGAGTGCCGCTGCGCCTCTCCGACGGTCTCGGGCTGCCCGCGGCGGCCAAGGAGGCGTACGCCTTCGCCGTTCCGGGGTTTCTGACGGTGCACGGACTTGCGGGCACCGACCCGAGGAGCACCGGCGCCCGGCACGCCCGCGTACTTGGCTCGCTCACTCCGGGGCGGAGCGGTTTCCCCGCAAATCCGCGCAGGCGCGCGACAGCCGGTGCGCCTGGTGCTGAGGTGACCGGAAACGGGGTCCTCTCATACGGCTTTCACCCACACCTCATACGGTGGGCACATGACGCAGGCGACTCCCCCCGGCTGGTATCCCGACCCCGGGCAGACAAGTGACGGTCCCGCCACGCAACGCTGGTGGGACGGCAGTACATGGACGGACCAGACCCGCCCCGCGGAGTCGGCCGCCGCATGGAATCCCCCGGCGTACCCGCCGGGCACCCCGTACGGGGGCGCGAAACCGGGCGGGCCCCGGCGCGGAGTGCGTACGGCGATAGCCGTGGCCGCCGCCGTCGCGGTCCTCGCGGGCATCGGCGGCGGTGTGTACGCGCTGACCGCCGACGACAGCACGGACAGCGCCGGGCAGAGCGACGCCCGGCCGACACCGTCGCTGCCGGGCGGCCCGCAGGGCCAGGACGGCGGCGGTCAGGGCGGTCCGGGCGGGCAGGACGGCGGCCAGGGCGGTCCCGGCGGGCAGGACGGCGGCGAGAGCGGGGTCCCGCAGCCGCAGCAGTCCGAGGAGGGCTTCGCCGCCGACCCGGTCAACGGCATCAGCCTCCCCGTGCCCGACGGCTGGAGCGGCTCGACCATCCAGGTGGGCGCCCAGGTGACGTCCAAGGACTCCTACAAGTGCCCGGGCGACGCCACGGCGACCTGCACGCGCGGCGGCGCCTACTCCGCCCCCGCGCTCGCCCTGGAGCTCAAGGCCACCACCGTGGAGGCCGCGGCCAAGGAGGACATCTCCAAGAACGCCGAGGAATCCTACGGCGGCAAGAGCTACGGCAAGATCACCTCGCACGACGAGCTCTCCTCCGAGGCCGTCACGGTGGCCGGGCAGAAGGGCTACGCGGTCCGCTGGAAGGTCGTCACGAGCAAGGGCGCCGACGGCTACGTCGAGTCGCTGGTCTTCCCGGCACCGGCCAACACCAAGCAGCTCGTCGTCGTGCGCTTCGGCATCGACGTCGGCTCCGGCGCGCCGAAGCAGTCCGTGATCGACGACATCACGGAGGGCATCAAGAAGTCCGCCGGCGGCGGCAACGGCCAGGACGTCTAGGACACATCCCCGCCGGGACACACCGCCGCGAACGTCCCGCGGCGACAGCAGTCGGCCGGGTGGAGCGCCTCTCCGCTCAAGAGGAACCCCACCCGGCCGGGGGGTGCGCGCCGCCCCCGTCCCCACGGTGCGGCGCGATCAGGTCACCGTCCAGTCATCCCTTGGACGGCGGCCTGAGTTCTAAGGGGGCTCGGTGAGCCCCAGGGCGGGCAGCAGGGCCACTTCCACGTAGCGCAGCAGATACTCCGCGTCCGCGGGCCGCCCTTCCAGGAGGGGCCTGACCCGGAGCACCCCGAGCAGCTGCGCGGGGATGAACTCCAGCACCGGATGGTCGGCGGTGATCTCGCCCCGCTCGACCGCGCGCCCGATCATCGCCCGCAGCGCGGCCAGTTCGGGTTCCACGAGGGCGTCGCGCAGCGCGCGCTTCAGTTCCTCGTCCTGCATCACGGACTGGCCGAGCGCCTGCATGAGCCGGGTGTCCTCGTCGGACCGCTCGCCCGCCGTACGGGCGACGGCACGCAGGTCCCCGGCGAGCGAGCCGGTGTCGATCCCGATGAACTTGGGGCAGTGGTTGGCACGCAGCGCCGCCGCCACGAACTGCGGTTTCGTCTTCCACTGCCGGTAGAGCGTGGACTTGCTGCACCGGGTGCTGGCGGCCACTCCCTCCATGGTCAGCGCGTCGTAGCCGCACTGGCGGACCTGGTCGAGCACGGCGTCGAAGAACTCCTGCTCACGCTCGGGCGTGAGCTTGGAGCGGCGCGAGGCGGCGACCGTCTGCGGTCCCTCCGCTGCCTGCGACGTCATGGCTCTTCTCCTCGCTCGTCCCCGGGGCTCGTCCCGGCACCCTATCGATACGCCAGTGTACCGGAACGGCTTCGTATCGGTACACTGGCGTATCGATGAGCCTTGGACAGGACCCACCCCTGTGTCGAGTGGATCCCCTCCTGGGCTCACCACGCATCAGCACCGTTGAGACCGTCAAGCAAAGGGGCCGGGGGATGGAACTCCCAACCGAGCCTGCACAGAAGGGATCCGCCGCGATACCGCGGCCACCCCTCGTCCGTGAGGTCCTGCTCGTCGCGGGACTCTTCCTCGTCTACAAACTCGGCCGGCAGCTGGCCACCGGCCACACCGCCGCGGCCTTCGGCAACGCCCGTCACGTGTGGGACCTCGAACGGTTCCTGCACCTGCCCGGCGAGGGCCACGTGCAGTCCGCCGTGCTGCACGGCGACACCGTCGTACACGTCGTCAACACCTATTACGCGACCGTGCACTTCCCCGCCACGGCGGCCTTCCTGGTGTGGCTGTATCTGCGCCGTCCGGGGCACTACGTGTGGGCCCGCCGGGTCCTCGCCGCGATCACCGCCGCCGCGCTGGTGGTGCATCTCACATTCCCGCTGGCGCCTCCCCGGATGCTCGCCGCGACGGGGCTCGTGGACACCGGCCAGGTGTACGGGCCCACGGTGTACGGCGCCTCGCCCGAGACCGACTCCCTCTCGAACCAGTTCGCCGCGATGCCCTCGCTGCACTTCGGCTGGGCCCTGATGGTCGCGGTCGGCCTGATCGCCGCGACCAGGACCCGCTGGCGGTGGCTGTGGCTGTTGCACCCGCTGCTGACCCTGCTGGTGATCGTCGGGACGGCGAACCACTACTGGCTGGACGCGATCGTGGCGGCCTCCCTCCTCGGTATCGCCCTCGCCGTCGTCCGCCCGCCCCGCGCGGCACCTGCCCCCACCGGGCCGGGCTTCAAGGCCGGGGACTCCGAGGACACCGGGAACACGGAGGGCGCCGACAGGCCCGTACCGCATGCGTCCGGTGGGCAGGACGCCCCCGGCGGCGTGGCGGACGCGCCCGCGCTCGTGGGAGCGCGGCGATGAGCGCGACCCTCCTCGCCGTCGTCCTGTCGCTGGTCTCCGCCGTCGCCTACGCGGGCGCCGCGGTGGCACAGGAGAGGCTGGCCTCGCGGACCACGGAACCCGGAGTACTGCGCCTGCTGGGCCGCGGCGCCTGGTGGTGGTCGGTGGGTCTCAACGCGGGGGCCGCGCTGCTGCACGTGGCCGCCCTGAAGTACGGCACCCTCACGCTCGTCCAGCCGCTCGGCGCGCTCACGCTCGTCGCCGCGGTGCCGCTGGGCGCGCGGCTGGCCGGCCGCCGGGTCACCACGGTCGAGTGGCGCGGTACGGCGCTGACGCTGATCGGGCTCTCGGCGGTGCTCATGACGGCGTCCGGGCCCGCCCCCGACGACGTGCTGAGCGTCCCGCAGGCGCTGGCCGTGACGGGTGCCACCGCGACCCTGATCGGCGTCCTGGCCCGGCCTGGCGCCCGCCCCGGACTCCGGCACGCGTCCGCGTCCGGCTTCGCCTCGGGGGTCGCGTCCGCGCTCACCCAGACCGTGACGGTCGCCGCGACGGACCGTACGGGTCCGCTGCTCAGCGGGCAGGTGATCGTGGTGGCCCTGCTGGTCGCGGCCTTCGCCGCGGGCGGCCTGCTGCTGTCGCAGACCGCCTACAAGGGCGGACTCGGCGCGCCGCTGGCCGTCGTGACACTGGCCAATCCGATCGCCGCCGTGGTCATCGGCCTGACACTGCTCGGTGAGCGGTTGCAGGGCGGGGCGGCGGGGCTGCTCCTCGCGGGGGCCGGGGCGGCGGTCGCGGCCTGGGGTGTGGTGACGCTGTCGCGTTCCACGCCGGAACCGGAACCGGAACCGGTGCCGACGCCGACGCCGGTGCCTCCGGCGGTGGAGGAGCAGCATCCGGTGGCGGCGGTCCTGGCACTGGAGGCCGACTCGGCGGCATACGAACCCTCGATGCTGCCGCGGCAGCCGAAGCCGGGGCATCTCACCTCGCTGTGACACCACCACCCGGGCATACGGGGGGGGCGGCCACGGATGTCCGTGGCCGCCACCCCCTTCGTCGGTCGGCGCGGTGGCGGTGGCGGTGGCGTCTAGGCCGTCGCGATCGCCGGGTCGCTGACGCCCGCGCGGCCGTTCTCGACATGCCCGGCGAACCGGCGCAGGAACGAGGCGTCCGCGTCGGAGACGACGGTGAGGTCGTACCAGCGCCTGCTCGCCCGCAGATCCACGGTGTGCCGCACGGTCGCGCCGGGCCGCACCCTGAACGACCTGGGCTTGCCGCCGTAGCCGTCGGTGAGCTTCAGATTCACCGTGCGGGAGCCCTTGTTGGTGAGGGTCAGCTCGATGTCCTCCCCGTCGTGGCGGGCGGTGACCTCGGGTCCGGCGGCCTTGCCGGGGCCCTTGAAGACGCGGACGAAGCCGTTGGGCCCGTGCACGGTCAGGTCGTACGAGCCGTTCGAGTACGCGGAGTTCCAGGTGTCCGAGACGTTCTTGCCCGCCTCGGTGGTGTACGTCCAGGGGCCGTCGGCGCGGCTCCCGGAGGTCACATGGAAGGAGGCGCCGGCCTTCTTGCCCGAGGCGAAGGTCAGCGTGAACTTCCCGGCCTTCGCGTCGGCCGAGCCGTCGATCCAGGGCGCGTACCGCAGCGGACGGGCGGGCCGCAGACCGCGCTCCTGGCGGGGCAGTTTCGGGTCGGCGGGCGGGGTCGGCCTGTAGTCCGGGTGCCGGTCCTTGTCCTGCGGCTCGTACGCGTCGGTGTCCGGGAGGCGGGCCGGCTCGCTGTCCTTGCGGGAGAAGTCGAACGCGGCGGTCAGGTCGCCGCAGACTGCCCGGCGCCAGGGCGAGATGTTGGGCTCCTCGACCCCGAAGCGCCGCTCCAGGAACCGGATGATCGAGGTGTGGTCGAGGGTCTCGGAGCAGACGTAACCGCCCTTGCTCCAGGGCGAGACGACGAGCATCGGCACGCGCGGGCCGAGGCCGTAGGGTCCCGCGACGTACTTCGAGCTGCCCGCGAAGAGGTCCGGGCCGACGTCGACGGTGGACTTGCCCCGGTCGGGGGAGCCCGGCGGCAGCGGCGGCACGAGGTGGTCGAAGAAGCCGTCGTTCTCGTCGTACGTGATGAACAGGGCCGTCTTCGCCCATACCTTCGGGTCGGCGGTGAGCGCCTCCAGGACCTGGGAGATGTACCAGGCGCCGTAGTTGGAGGGCCAGTTGGAGTGCTCGGAGAACGCCTCGGGAGCCGCGATCCAGGAGACCTGCGGCAGCCTGCCGCCCGTGACGTCGGCGCGCAGCTGGTCGAAGTAGCCCTCGCCCTTGCGCGCGTCGGTGCCGGTGCGGGCCTTGTCGTGGAGCGAGTCACCGGGCTTGGCGTTGCGGTACTTGTTGAAGTACAGGAGCGAGTTGTCGCCGTAGTTGCCGCGGTAGGCGTCCGGGATCCAGCCCCAGGAGCCGGCCGCGTCCAGGCCGTCGCCGATGTCCTGGTAGACCTTCCAGGAGATCCCGGCCTCCTCCAGCCGCTCGGGGTAGGTCGTCCAGTCGTAGCCCAGCTCGTCGTTGCCGAGGACCGGGCCGCCGCCCTTGCCGTCGTTGCCTGTGAAGCCCGTCCACATGTAGTAGCGGTTCGGGTCGGTGGAGCCGATGAACGAGCAGTGGTACGCGTCGCAGACCGTGAAGGTGTCGGCGAGCGCGTAGTGGAACGGGATGTCCTCACGGGTCAGGTACGCCATGGTCGTGGCGCCCTTCGCGGGGACCCACTTGTCGTACTTGCCCCCGTTGTAGGCGGCGTGGCCGTCGGGCCAGCTGTGCGGCAGGCCCTCCAGGAACTGCATGCCGAGGTCGTCGGCCTCGGGGTGGAAGGGCAGGAGGTCCTTGGTGCCGTCCGACTGGTGCCACACGGACTTGCCGTTGTCGAGCGCGACCGGGTGCGGGTCGCCGAAACCGCGGACGCCTCTGAGCGCACCGAAGTAGTGGTCGAAGGAACGGTTCTCCTGCATGAGGACGACGACGTGCTCGACATCCTCGATGGTGCCGCGGTGGTACCCGGCGGGGATCGAGGCGGCCTTGGCGATGCTCTCCGACAGCGCGGTGAACGCCGCGGTACCGCCCGCGAGTTGCAGGAAACGGCGCCGATTCACTTCGGTCATGACTGGGTGACCTCTCGTCCTGACGGGTACGGGGCGGCTGACGGACGGACCTGCGCAAGCCGGAACGTGCGCTCTCGGAGTGTTCCAAGAGCAACAAACGTCAGGGAAGGGGCGCGTGGCGTCCGTGTGAAAGACGGCGGTACGTGAGGTGCCGGCGGAGGCCTGTCCGGACCGGAGGTGACGACAGGGTCTAGCCGCTCCGGCCGGGGGCCGTCGAGGCGAGCGCGAAGACCAGGTCCAGTGCGCCGGGAAGGCCGGCGGTCCCGTCGTGCGCGGGCAGGTGGAGGCCGCCCGCGTGGGTGCCGAGCGTCCGGTGCAGTCGGACGAAGGCGGCGGCCTCGGCGAGGACGGCCGCCGGGTCCCGGCGGTTGCGGTGCCAGGGGTCGCAGGCCCAGACGACCTCGGCCTCGGTGGAGGCGACCTTCTGCACCAGTTCCGGCAGGACGTCGGTGATCCGGTCCGCGCCGAACCGGGTGAGGAAGGTGAGCCGTCCCGCCGAGCGTTCCGGGTCCAGCCGGTCGATCAGGGTGAGGACGGCGTCGTGGGTGGTGTCGGCCTCCACCACCACGCCGACCGGGTTGCCGGTCCCGGCGGCGGCACCGGCCGGTACGTGACCGACCCCGGCCGAGTGGTGCAGCCAGACCAGGTGGCCCGCGAGGTCCCACCGGGCGCCGCCGGGCTCGCCGGTCGGGGGCGGGGCGGAGTCGTCCACGGGGGCGGGGCGGCTGACGGCGGGCCTCGGCAACACCGCGGACCTGCCCGCGCAGGCGTGCAGGAAACTCAGCGCGGAGCCGATCCTGCCGGTCAGCGGCTCGTAGCGGGCGCGCTCGGGGGAACTCGCGACGAACGCCCGGTTCAGTTCGTGCGCCCATGACACGTCCGGGCGGACACCGCCGCCGAACGCCCTGACGAGGTTGAGGGCGACGGCGGACGCGGCCGTCTGGTGGATGTCCGGGGCCGCGGCGGGTCCGGCGGATCCGGTGTGCCGGGTGTGTCCTTCGGCGGGGGGCGCGTGGAGCTCGGCGACGGGCACGACCGGGACGCCGAGCGCGTAGGACAGGACGACCACGCCCTGTGCCAGCAGGGTCAGTTGCCGGGTGACGTGCTCGGTGCGGGGGAACGCTCCCGGCGGGGTGCTGCTGCCCGCGTGGAGCAGGAAGGCCTCACCCCGAGCGGCGGCGGCCAGCTTGCCACGCAGTTCCTCGGCCTCTCCCGGCCACAGCAGGGGCGGGTGCGCCTCGGCGTCGGTCCCGGCCCCGGTCCCGGCCCCGGCCCCGGCCCCGGCCCGCGGGGACCACGGTGGCATCGGCGACATGGGCGGTATCGGTGGTATCAGCGGTATCAGCGGTATCGGTGTCAACAGAACGGAGTCCCCCCTCCTTTCGCGGCCGGCCGTTCACAGCAGCGAGAGGCGGCCCCCGCTCAGCCACGCGTCCAGCGGCTCCCGCATGGTGTGCTCCGACGGAGGGTGGAAGGCCAGGGCGCGACTGGCGGCCAGCAGGTCCACCCCGTGGCCGTCGCGCACGAAGGACATGCCGCCCATCAGCTCCAGGACCCGGTCGGTGGCCTCCGCGATCGCCCGCTGGGCGGTGTACCGGACCAGCAGGATGCGGCCCATGAGCGCTTCCTCCGGTGAACCGTCGTCCAGCTCACGGGCGAGCGCCTCGACGGCGGCCGACACCGTCTCCAGGGGGCCGAAGGCCGCCACCCGGTCGCCGGCCTGTCCTCGTCCGTCGGTGAAGACCCGCTCCACCTGGCCGGTCGCGATGCCCACGTACGCGGCGGTGATCAGGATCAGGAAACGTGCCATGAGCGAGTTGAGCCGGCCGGCCGCCTGCTCCGGGCCGCCCAGCGGGACGATCATGTGGTCCGGGACGAACACGTCGTCCAGCACCACGGCGTCGGTCTGTGCGGCCCGTAGGGCGTGGTTGCCCCAGAACGGCTCCCGGCGCAGCCCGGCCGTCCCGGCGGGCACCATCACGATCAGCAGGTCGCCCGCGTACGGCGAATCCGGCGGCCCGGGCGCCAGCAGGGTCAGCAGGCCCATCGACCCGACCAGGGAACAGGGCCGTTTGGAACCGGTGAGCCGCAGACCGCCGCCCCTCGCCGCGGCCACCTCGATGCCGGGTGCGAAGAGCTGTTTGCCGGAAGCGCCCTCGGCACCGCAGGAGGAGACGAGCAGCCGCCGGCCGACGATCTCCGAGAGCACGTCGGCCGCCCCCTCGCCCAGCACGTGCGCCAGCCAGGCCACCTTGTAGTGGTGCATGGTGGACGCCACGGCCAGCGAGGGGGCCCGGCTGCCCACCGCCCGCTGGAGCCGCGCCCCGTCCAGACAGTTCAGGCCGCCGCCGCCCAGGGCGACGGGGATGAGGACGTTGCCGCCGCCGGCTTCCCGGAACTCCTCGATGACGTGGGTGCCGGGGTCCTCGACGGCCGCCGTGCCCAGTTCGGCCAGCCGGGCGTCGAAGCCGGGCAGCGCCTTGTCGAGGACGGCCCGCTCGGTGATGAGTATGTTCGGCATGGGTGACTCTCCTCGTCACAGTGCGTACGAGAACCGGACGCGGTCCTCCCCCGGGCCGTCCCAGTCCTTCCAGACGGGCAACCCCTCCGGGTCCGGCGGACTGCTCGGGTCCGGCGGGCTGTTCGGGTCCGGCGGGCCCGCCGACGGCAGGGGCACCGGCTCGAACCCCGTCGCGAGATGGAAGCGCTGGGACCGGGTGTTGCCGGGTGACACGACGGCGGTGACGGTCCGGCAGCCCCGTTTGCCGGCCAGTTCGAAGAACCGCCCGTAAAGCACACGGCCGAGGCCGGTTCCGCGGTGGCCGGGGGCGACCGCGATGAAGTGGGTGTGCGCCTCCCCCGGTTCGGAGGGCGAGACGATGCCGACCAGGAAGCCCGCGAGCGCCCCCTGGTCGGTCACGGCCGCCAGGCTGGTCGAGTGGAAGTGGCGCAGGAACAGTCTGGGCAGCATGTGAGCTGCCGGGCGGCCCCACCAGTCGTCCACCTGGGCGATCAGCGAGGGATAGTCCGACTCCTGGAGCGCGCGGATGCGCGGTGCGGTCATCTTCGGGTACCGCTCCTTTCCCGGATCACTGTTCCCCCGTCCCTGTCCCCGTCCCCGTCCCCGTCCCCGTCCCTGTCCCGGCACCGGCACCGGCTCGGGGCGGTTCGGCGGGGCGTGACCCAGTCCCGCGCAACTCCCCGTCCACGAAGAGCAGTTGAGGTACCTTCTCGCGGGCGCCGCACTCCTGCACCAGACCGACCATCAGGATGTGGTCGCCGAGTTCGACGGACCGTACGAGCCGGCAGGCGAAGTACCCGACGGTCCCGGCGATGCGCACACCGCCGGTCACCGGCTCACCCTCGGTGCGTACCTCGGCGAAGCTCTCCGCGCCCAGCGGGCGGTTCCGGTTGGCGAACCAGCGGGCCAGCTCGCTCTGTTCGGCGGCGAGGACGTTGACGACGAAACCGCCGGTCCGCTCCACCAGCCCCCTGATCCTGGCGTCGTGCCGCACGTTGAAGGAGACCAGCGGGGGTGCCAGCGACAGGGTCGTGAAGGAGTTGACCGTCATACCGTGGACGTCGGGCCCCAGCCCGCTGGTCACCACGGTGACCCCGGTGGGAAGGCAGCGGGCGGTGGTGCGCAGCAGCGAGGCGGTCACCGGTTCGGTGGCCGTGGCATGGATGGTCAACGGGATTCCCCCTCCGCCGGGAGCGCGTCGGCGCCGAGCAGCACCGCGGCCAGATGGGACATGCCGGCGCCCAGCAGTACGTACTCCCGCGGGGTGCCCGGGCCGGTGGCGGGCTCCGGTGCGCCGAGCCGGTCGGCGAGGTGGATCAGCGGGTCGCTGCCCTGGCAGTGGGCGATACGGCCCACGTTGTCCATCGCGATCCGCCGGCTGTCGAATCCGATGTCGGCGAGGTACATCTCCATCACGTTGCGCGCGAAGTTGCTGGGCAGGACGAGCGACCTGTCCGGCCGGACGCGGTACCGGTCCGACAGGCCGTTGAACAGCTCCCGGTAGGCGGTCAGGCGGGCGGTCAGCCGCTGGTGCGGCGGCGCGTCCCGGCGTTCCTCGGCCGTGCCGTGATGGGCCATGGCCAGGACGGGCAGCCCCGGTGCGTCGGCGGAGACCAGGGCGGCGGCGGCCCCGTCGCTGGCGATGGCCGCGCCCCCGGCCACGAGGCGCTCCCCGCCGGTCGAGAGGTCGGCCAGGTCACCGCTGATGACCATGACGTGCCGTGCGGTGCCGTCCCGGACCAGTGAGGCCGCGTTGCCCAGCGCGAACATCGCCGTGGCGCAGTCCATCAGACCGAGGGTGGCGACCGTGGCGCCGGTCATGCCGGTCTCCCGGAGCAGGTCGGCGACATCGCGGTGGGCGCCGCGATCGTGCGGCAGGGAGTCCGTGGCGAGCAGTACCGTGTCCACGGCCTTTCCCGGGACACCGGCCGTGGCCAGGCACTTCTGCGCGGCTGCGGCCATCAGCTCCGTCAGGGGCGCCTGCGACCAGCGGTAGACGCGGAACCCGGCCGCCGGGGAGGTCAGTTCGGCCGCCACGTCCGGCACGGCGGTCAGCTCCGGCAGCTCGGCGACGGCAGCCTCGTACTCGCCCAGTTCGTAGGCGGCGGCGCACAGCCGCGGCGTGATCACCGGTCCGCCTCTCGCGACGCCCGGCCCGCCGCGCCGGACGCCTGCGCGGCCAGTGCCGTGAACCGCTCGGCCAGCCGGGCCACCGTGCTCCTGTCGTACAGCGCGGTGTCGTACTCGATCCAGCCGGAGGCACCTTCGGGGGCGGGGTGGACCACGATCGTCAGGCCGTAGCGGGCCACGCCCTTGTCCACGTCGTACGTGGCCACGACGGCGCCGTGTGCCGTGCGGGCAACGGCCGGGCTGTCGAACACGAACGCCACGTCGAAGAGCGGGTGCAGGCCGGGGAGCCGGCGTTCGGTGGTGATCAGCTCTCCTGGGTACGACGCGTGCCACAGCCCCCGTTTCGACGCCGCGTGGGTGGCCCGGATCCTCGCCGCCCAGGTGCCGTCGCCGGGGTCGCGCAGGCGCAGCGGCAGGACGTTGAGCAGGTAGCCGACGGTCTGCTGGGCGTTCGGCCCGTCGCGGTTGGCGGTGAAGGTGCCGAGCAGCACGTCCGGTCGGCCGCTGAACTCGGCGAGCGCGGCCCACGCGACGGCCGCCCAGCCGGCGTAGGCGGTGGCGGCCGAGCCGCGGGCCGCGTCTGTGATGCCCTGGGCCACGGCGCCGGGCAGGGTGAGGTCCACGCGCCCGCCGGTGCCGGAGGGAGCCTGTCCCCGGGGGCGGTCGGTGGCGGGCGGAGGCGGGGCGTCCGCCAGTTCGTCCGCCCAGAAGCGGGCCGCCGCCCGGCCCTGCGGTCCGGAGGCCGACTCGGCCTGATCCAGGGCGAAACGGCCGAAGGGACGTGTCGCGGGAGCGGGCACGGCGGGGTCACGGGCGAGTTCGTCGAGGAGCAGCTCGAAGGACCAGGCGTCGAAGACCAGGTTGTGCACGACGACCAGCAGCCAGACCTCCTCGGCGGCGGCCCCCTCGGCCAGGGCCACCCGCAGGAGGGGCCCTTCGGCCAGGTCGAACGGTTCGTGCGCCATTTCACGGGCCAGGGCGTGTGCCTGCTCCGGTCCCGCGGGGCAGCGGGTGCGGACCAGCCGGGCAGGCAGGTCCTCGTGCACCACCGGTCGTACGACGCCGTCGTGTTCCCGGAAAGTGGTGCGCAGCGCGTCGTGGGCGCGGACGAAACCCTGGACTCGGTCGGCCAGCAGGTCGAGGTCGACCGGGGTTCCGGTCAGGCGCACGGCCTGGCAGACCACGTCCACGGGCCGCCCTGCGGCGGTGTGGTGGGCGCGCCACAGCCGCTCCTGGCCCGGGGTCAGCCGGACCTGTGCGCGGGGGGCCTGCTCACGTAACCGGGCCCGCAGCAGGCCCAGTTGCTCGGGAGTGAGCGCGGAGAGCCGGGCGGCCAGCTCCGCGGGGACACCGGCGGTCATGCGTAGCGCCTCCGTAGTTCGTTGAGGTGGCTCAGGCTCTCGACGACGAGTTGTTCGTCCACGCCGAAGTCGATGAGACAGGCGATCTCCTTGACGCCCATGCCTTTGAAGCGGTCGACCACCGCGGTGCAGGAGTCGGGGGTGCCCAGCAGCGCGCCCTTCTCGAAGTACTTGTCGAAGGCGAACCCGATGAGCTGGTCCTGGTCGGCCTGGGACATGTCCCGCACCCCGGCTCCCGGCGCGAGGTTCTTCTTCTGCGAGTCGATGACGGTCAGGAAGGAACGCAGGTAGTCCGTGAAGGGCGGCCGGACGGTCTCCCGCACCTCCTCCAGGTCGGTGCCGATGAACGTGTGCAGCATGAGGGTGACGGTGACGTCGTCCGGGTCGTGCCCGTAGTCCTGGAGGGTCTTGTAGTAGAGGGCGAGTTTGTCCTCCAGCTCCTCGTTGGTCATGTCGATCAGGGCGGTCAGTACGTTGCAGCCGAGGCGGCCGGCCGTCTCGAAGGTGTCCGGGCTCTTGGTGCAGGTGAGCCAGATCGGCAGCTGGGGCTGGACCGGCTGGGGGTGCAGTTCCAGTTCGACGTAGTTGCCGAGCGCGTCCTGGGCCGAGACCGGTGCGCCCTCCCAGAGTTCGCGGATGGTGTCCACGGCGTCGAAGGTGCGCTGCCGCCGGTCCTGCCAGCCGTCCGGGTTGATGGCGAAGTCCACCGGACTGAACCCGGTGGCCAGGGCGATGCCGGCCCGGCCGTGGGACAGGTTGTCGACCACGGCCCACTCCTCGGCCACCCGGATCGGGCTGTGCAGGGGCAGTACGACGCTGCCCGCGCGGATGCCGAGGCGCTGGGTGGCACCGGCCAGCGCGGCTCCCAGTACGGAGGGGTTGGGGTAGAGGCCACCGAAGCGGTGGAAGTGGCGTTCGGGGGTCCAGATGGCGGTGAAGCCGTTCTCGTCGGCGTACCTGGCGGCGTCGAAGACGAACCGGTACTTGTTCTTCTCGTCCCCGGAGAAGAAGATCAGACTGAATTCCATGGGTGTCAGGCCTCCTTGGCCCGGTCGACGGCCTTGTCGGTGGCCGGGTCCTCGCGCAGCGCCTCGGACAGGAGTCGTTCGGCGTCCTCCGGGGCCAGCGCGGCCAGTTCGGCCGCCAGCGCCCCGGTCGTGTCGTTCGCGTCGTCGTCCGCCCCGGCCGCGCCGGTGTCCGTACGGGCTTCCAGGCGCTGCCGGACGGCGTCGGCCAGCGCGGCGGGCGTCGGCTCGGACAGGACGTCGGCCAGCGGGACCTCGACGGAGAAGTACCGGCGGATGTCGGACAGCAGCCGGACGATCAGGAGCGAGTCGCCGCCGTGCTCGAAGATGTCCGCATCCGGCGACAGGTCCTCGCTGCCGAGGGCCTCCGCGATCAGCCGGGTCACCTGGGAGGTGAGATCGCCGGCGTCCGGGCCGGCGTCCGCCAGGTCCGGGCCCGGTGCGGCGGACCCGTCGGCGGGCCTGCCGATCCGTGGGTCCCGCACCCACTGGTCGAGCCGGTGTCCGACGTCCCAGGTGGAGACGGCCACATGGGAGACGTCGCGCAGGGTCAGCAGGCGGCGGACGGCCTCCAGGCCCTCCTCGGGCTGGATCGCCTTGTCGTCCATGCTGCGGCCGATCGCGGACAGGGCCCGCTTCTCGTCCTGGTGGTGCTGCCAGACGTCCCAGGCGGCGCTGATCCAGACCGTGCGGTCGAGATCCCGGTTGGCCCGTTCGGCGGCGGCGTCCATGAAGTGGTTGGCGGCGCCGTAGGCCAGCAGCCGCAGTCCGCCCAGCACCCCGGCCAGCGAGGAGAGCAGCAGGACGAAGTCGACCTGCCGTCCGGCCAGTACCTCCTCCAGGGCGAGCTGGCCGTGGGCCTTCGGCACGAAGTGCCACTGGCACTGTTCCACGCCGGACTCGGTGATCGGGCGGTCCCACCGCTCGCCGGGCAGGCCCGCCGCGTGGACCACGCCGTGCAGTGCGCCGTACCGTTCCTCGACGCGCTCCACCGCCGCCCGCAGCGCCTGCGTGTCGGCCACGTCGGCGTGCACCAGGAAGGTGGTGGCGCCGGCGTCCCGCAGGGAGCGCAGGCGGCCGATCCGCAGGGTGGTCTCGTCGTCTGCCTCGTGGCTGTCGAGCCACGCGTCCCACTGCGCGGGGTCCGGCAGGGGCTCGCGGGTCAGCAGCGCCAGCCGCGCCCCGGTCTCCCGGTGCAGCCAGTGCGCGAGGAGCGAGCCGATCTCGCCGAGGCCGCCGGTGATCAGGTAGACGCCCTCGGGGCGCAGCCGCGAGGTGGCCTCGGCGGACCAGTCCGCGCGTACCGGCGCCAGGTCCGCCACCCAGCGCCTGCCGCCGCGCAGTGTGACGGCCAGCTCGGGAGGCCGGGTGCCGACGAGTTCCGCGGCCAGGGTGCGCAGCGACCGCTCGTCGGGTTCGGCGGGCAGGTCGAAGTGGCGGGCGCCGATGTTGCCGTGCTCCTGACCGATGACCCGGGCGGCGAGTGCCAGGGGCGCCAGTTCGGCGACGGGTTCGGGCTCCGCGGGGCTGACGGCGTAGGCGCCGGCGCTGACGATGTCGAGTTGGACGGGATCGGTGACGCCGTGGGCGCTGAGCGCCTTCACCAGGGCGATGAGGCTGTAGAGCCCGTGGCGCTGGGCCTGTTCGAAGCGTGCCACGCCCCGTCCGGGCAGCGGCGCGGCGGTGGACCAGGCGTGGACCACATGGCCGGGGAGCCGGTTCTCGGCGAGGAGTTCGGCGACCAGCCGGTGGTGGTCCTCCTCGGAGTCTGGCCGCACGGTGAAGGCGGCGCCGTCGCGGGAGTAGCCGCTGCCGGCGGTGACCGTCAACACGTCACCGGCCAGGGCGTGAGCAGCCAGCCGCGCGGCGACACCGCCCGAGCCCGAGCCGGGGGCCGGGTGGGCGGCCGGGTGCGTGCCCGAGCCGGGGCCCGAGTCGGGGTTCGAGTGGGCGGCCGGGTGCGTGCCCGAGTCGGGGTTCGAGTGGGCGGCCGGGTGCATGCCCGAGCCGGGGTTCGAATCGGCGGCCGGGTGCGTGCTCGGGCGGCTGTCCGTGAAGAGCAGCACCGGGTCGGTGATCGGCGCGGGGTCCGCGTCGAGTGTGCCGACGGCCTGGTGCCACACGGGCGCGGTGAACCAGTCGTCCAGCGGCAGCTTGGGCACAGGGGCGGAGCCGGAGCTGCCGCCGCCCGTCCCGGAGAGGGCGCCGGTGCCCGGCTCGACCCAGTAGCGGGTCTCCTCGAAGGGGTAGGTGGGCAGCGGGACCTTACGCCGTCCACGGTCCGCGTAGTAGCCCTGCCAGTCGGGGGTCAGGCCGACCGCCCACAGACGGCCCAGCGCCGCGGTCAGCGCGGTGAGGTCGGCCGCGGGGTCCTTGCCCCGGGCGGCGGAGGTGATCACCGGCAGGCCGGTCTCCCGGGCCGGGTGGCGCCGCGTGAAGGTGGCCAGGGTGTGGCCGGGGCCCACCTCGACGAAGATCTGGTCCCCTTGGGTGAGCGCCGTGGCCACGTCGTCCGCGAACCGGACGGGGGCGCGCAGGTGAGCGCCCCAGTAGGCGGGGTCGGTGGCTTCCTCGTCACGGATCCAGGTACCGGTCAGGTTGGACAGGAAGGGGATGCGCGGCCGGCGCAGCTCCACCTCGCGCAGCAGCCGGGTGAGGGGCTCCACCGCCGGTTGCATCATCGCCGAGTGGAAGGCGTGCGAGGTGGCGACCTTGCGGTGGGTGATGCCGTCGGCGGTGAGTTTGGCGGTGAACGCCCGCATGGCGTCATGACCGCCCGCCACGGTGCACACGGTGGGCTCGTTGACCGCCGCCAGGTCCACGCCGTCGCCGAGGTACGGGGTCAGCTTCTCGGGGCCCGCCATGACGGCCGCCATCACCCCTTCGGGCAGGGCGTCGATCAGCCGGCCCCGCTCGGCGACCACCCGCAGTGCGTCCGGGAGGTGGAACACCCCGGCCAGGGTGGCGGCGACGTACTCGCCGATGCTGTGCCCGATGAGGGCGGTGGGACTGATCCCCCAGGCCAGGTACTGCCGGGCCAGCGCGTACTCCACCGCGAACAGCGCGGGCTGGGTGAGGCGGGTGCGCCTCAGGTCGTACCGCTCGTCCTGCCGGTCGCGTGAGTCGGGGTGGAGGGCGTCGCGCAGGTCGAAGCCGAGGATGGGTTCGAGCAGTTCCGCGCACTCGTCCAAGGTCCGGCGGTAGACGGGCAGTTGCTCGTACCAGCCCCGGCCCATGGCGGGGTACTGCGCGCCCTGGCCGGGGAGCAGGAAGGTGACGGGGCGCGGGGCCGGGTGGCCGGAGTCCTGGTATACGTGCCGGGGTTCGCCGGTGCGCAGTGCGCGGACGGCGGTCTCCCGGTCCGGGGCGGTGACCACGGCCCGGTGGTCGAAGGTGTGCCGGGTGGTGGCCTGGGTGTACGCGGCGTCGTCCAGGTGGACGTCGCCGAGCACGTCCTCCGGGTCGGCCGTTCCCGGCGCGGTGGCCTCCAGGTGGTCGGCGAGCGCCAGGCGTGCCTTCTCCAGCGCGGCCGGGGACTTGGCGGAGACCGGGAGCAGTACGACGGCCGGGGCCGGGGCGGCGTCCGGCGCCACGGCGGCGGCGGGTGGTGCCTCCTCCAGGACCACGTGGGCGGTGGTGCCGCCCATGCCGGTGGAGGTGACGGCACAGCGCAGGGCCGACCCGTCGGCCCGCCACGGTTCGGCGGCGGTGGCCACCCGGAAGCGGGAACCGTCGGTGGCGCACTCCGGGTTCCACGTGGTGAAGTGCGGCATCGGCACGATCGTGCGGTGGTGCAGCATCAGCACGCACTTGATCAGGCCGGCCACCCCGGCCGCGGTGCTCAGATGGCCGATGTTGGCCTTCACCGATCCCAGGGTGAGCGGTCCGCCGGTGCCGTACGCCTGGCGGGCCGCCGCGAGTTCGATCGGGTCGCCCATCCTCGTGCCGGTGCCGTGTGCCTCCAGGTAGCTGACGGTGGCGGGGTCGACCTCGGCGACGCCGAGGGCCTCGGCGAGGACCGCGGCCTGTCCGGACACGCCCGGAGCGGTGTACCCGGCGCGGTCGCTGCCGTCGTTGCCGACGGCCGAGCCGAGCAGTACGGCCCACACCGTGTCGCCGTCGGCCAGCGCGTCCTCCAGGCGTTTGAGGACGACGACCCCGGCGCCGTTGCCGAACACCGTGCCGTCCGCCTCGGCGTCGAAGGGCCGTACCCGGCCGGAGGCGGAGGTGATGCCGTCGGGCTCGTACAGGTAACCGGCCTCCTGCGGGAAGCGCAGGGCGACGCCGCCGGCCAGCGCCAGGTCGCACTCCTGCGAGAGCAGGCTCTGGGCGGCCAGGTGGACGGCGACCAGGGACGTCGAACAGGCCGTCTGCACGGCGAAGCTGGGGCCGGTCAGTTTCAGGTGGTAGGAGGCGCGGGTGGTCAGGTAGTTGCTGTCGTTGCCCATCAGGGTCGCCATGTCCTGCTGCATCCGCTCCAGCGAGCCCTTGAAGCCGCGCTCGCCGGTCAACACGTTGTTCAGCAGGTACGTGCTGTGCAGCGAACCGGCGAAGACGCCGACGCGGCCCGGGTAGACCTCGGAGTCGTGGCCGCTGTGCTCCATCGCCGCCCAGGCGGTCTGCAGGAACAGCCGCAGCTGCGGGTCCATGCGCTCGGCCTCGCGGGAGCTGAGGAAGAAGAACGACGCGTCGAACCGGTCGGCGTCCTCGACGACCGCGGCCCGGCGCACATGACGTGTGTCGGCGAGGGTCTGGCCGGAGACTCCCGCGGCCTCCAGCCGCTCGTCGTCGAGGTCGGTGATGTGCTCGGTGCCCGCGAGCAGGTTCTGCCAGTAGTCCTGCGGGGTGCGGGCGCCCGGCAGCCGGCAGTCCATGCCGACGACGGCGATGCGTCCGGCCGGGAAGGGGGCGTCCTGAAGCTCAGCCATGCGTGCCTCCTGGGGCGGTGCGGCGCTGATCGCCGACGGGCGGAGTGGGGTGGGTGGTGGGCCGGAGGGTGGACTGGACAGGAGGGTCGGAGTGGGTGGTGGGTTCGGCGGGGGCGGTGGTACGGGCCGCCGCGCGGCGGGGTCCGCGGGCGGTCCGGCGGCGCAGGCCGCGGGCGGCCCCCTGGGCGGCGTCGTCGGACGGTGGCCCGGTGCGTTCCGCCGTCAGCCGGGCGACCAGGGCGGACAGGGCGCGGATGGTCGGGGCCCGGTAGAGGTCGGTCATGCGCAGGGCCGGGGCGAGGGAGCGGGTGAGGCGTTCGTGGACGGCGGCCATCCGCAGGGAGGTGCCGCCCAGATCGAAGAAGTTCTCCTCCGGGCCGGGCGCCCGGACACCGAGTACGTCCCGCCATGCCTCGGTGACGGCCTCCTCCACCGGTCCCCGCATCACCCGGGCGGTCCGGGCGAGGGTCGGCCGGGTGACGGTGGACGGATCGGGCAGGGCCGCGCGGTCGATCTTGTGATTGGCCGTCAACGGCAGTTCGCGCAGGGCCACATAGGCGACGGGCACGGCATGATCGGGCAGCACGCGGCGCAACTCAGCCCGCAGCGCGGCGGGTTCGAGTGCTGCGCCGGTCCCGGACACCACGTAGGCGGCGAGTTGACGCTCGCCCGTTCCGTCGGTGTACGGCGCCACCACCGCCTCGCGCACCTGCCCGAGCTGCTTGAGGGCGGCCTCCACCTCGCCGGTCTCCACCCGGATCCCGGAGATCTTGACCTGCGTCCCCCGGCGCCCGACGAGCAGCAGCGTCCCGTCGTCCAGCCGCCTGGCCAGGTCGCCCGTACGGTACGTCCTGCCGTCCGGGGCCGTGCCCGGGGCGAGGTAGTCGCTGACCACGACCAGCTCGCCCTCGCCCGGCCCGTGGACCGTGCGGCCGTCGGCGACCAGCCGGACCTCCGTCTCGGAAACCGCCCGGCCCAGCGGGAACACCCCGGTGGGCGGCCGGTAGCCGAGGTCGGCGACGCGCAGCAGGGCGCAGGAGCACTCCGTGGAGCCGTAGGCGCCCGCCACCCGGCAGTGCGGCTCGAAGTGGCGCCGGCAGGTGTCGAGGTCGGCGCGGTGGAGGGTGTCGCCGCCGAGAGCGAGCATGCGCAGGGCGGGCAGCCGCACTCCGCGGGTCTCCATGGCCCGCGTCAGGGCCCGGAAGACCGGCAGCGTGGAGTGGTACACGGTGACCCGCTCGTCGGCCAGCCACTCCAACAGCCCGGTGACGCCGAGCGCCTTGAGGTCCACGGGGTACAGCGCGGCCCCGTTCAGGAGCGCGGCGAAGGTGTCCTGGACCGCCGAGTCCCAGCTGTACGCGGACTGCAGGGAGAGCCGGTCGAGGGGGCCCACCTTCAGCCCGTCGGTCCACACCCGGGTGTGGTGCAGCACGTGGCGATGCGTCTGCGTGACGGGCTTGGGCCGCCCGGTGGACCCGGAGGTGAACAGCACGTACGCCTCCGACTCCGGCCGCACGTACGCCCCCGGCTCCGGCCGCACGGGCTGGTCCGGTACGGGTGCGTCCGGTGCCGACCCGTCCGGTACCGGCTCGTCCAGGGACGGATCGTGACGGACCAGGTCCGTGTACGCGCGTACCGGGTAGGGCTGCCCGTCGGTGATCAGCCGTGCCAGTTCCCGGTGGCCGGGGCCCGCGACGAGCGTACGGATGCCCGCGTCGGCGGCCATGCCGGCCAGGCGAGGCAGCGGATAGGAGGCGTCCAGGGGCACGTAGGACAGGCTGGCGCGCAGCGCCCCGAGCAGGGCACCGATCATCTCGGCGCCGTGCGAGAAGAGCAGGCCGACCCGGTCCCCCGGGCGCAGCCCGGCGTGGGACAGCGCGCCGCACACGCGGGCGGACAGTTCGGCGGTCTGCCGGTAGGTCCACCGGACCTCCGGGGTGACGACGGCCTCCCGGTGGGGGAAGGCGTCGGCGGTCCGCAGGAAGCGGTGGACCAGCGTGCCCGCCCGGTCGGCGGCCGGGAACGGACGGTGGCCGGTGTCCACGGTGGACACCGCGAAGGTGTCGGTCATGTGCGGCTCTCCTCGGCCGGTTCGTAGGCGAAGACCACCGCCGGATGGGCGGGGCGTCCTCGCAGAGCGGCGTACGCGTCGGCGGCCTGCTCCAGCGGCAGCCGGGGAAGGCCCATCCGGTCCGGGCGGATCGCCCCGTCGGCGATCAGGTCCAGGGCCCGCTGCAGGTTCTCGGTGACGGTCGCCTGTCCCGGGGGCGGGGCGACGTCGGTGTAGCCGCGGGCGTAGGCGAAATCGCGGTATCCCGCTCCGCAGCGGGCCGCGTACCGCAGGTCCAGATTGCCGAGCTCGACGCTGAACTCCACCCGCGCGGCGAACCGTCCCACGCCGACCACCCGCGGCCGGACGGGGGCGCGGGTGGCCCATCGGGCCGCCTCGGCCAGGGTGCGGCTCGCCTCTCCGGTACCGCAGAGGAAGACGCAGCGGGAGCTCCCGGCGGGGGTGGCCGGGCCGGGCGGGAAGGGCGCCTCCCACACCGGCACGCCCAGCGCCTCGGCCCTGCGCAGCCGCCCGGGGTGCAGGTCGGTGACGGTGACCCGGTGCCCGGCGGCAACGGCGGTCTGGGCGAGCAGCAGTCCGACCATTCCCGCGCCGACGACGGCGACCTCGTCCCCGGGCCGTAGTTCGGCGCGGTCGACGGCGTGCACGGCGGTGGCGGCCAGGTTGGCCACGACCGCGTCGGCCAGGTGCACGGTGTCCGGTACCCGTCGGCACAGCCGGTAGGGCACGACGACCACGTCTCCGTGGGTGGCCTCGCCCCATCCCATCGCGGTCACGCGGTCGCCCACCGCGAAGCCGGTCACGCCGGGGCCGACGGCTTCGACCGTGCCCGCCGAGCAGTAGCCCAGCGGGAAGGTCTCGCCGGTGCCCATCAGCCGGTCCAGGTAGTGCAGTTCGGTGCCGGGGCTGATCAGGCTGTACGCCGCGCGGATGCGCAGCTCGCCGGTGCCGACCGGGCCGACGCCGACCTCGACGGCCTCGGGCAGCGCGCCGTGGCCGGCCAGCAGGCGCCGGGACAGGACCGTGCGGGTGTCGACGACGGAAGTCATCGGTCACCCCCTCGATCAACGGCGTCCAGCCCTCCGGCCACCTGCTCCACCAGCCGACCCACGGGCGGCTCGACCGACGGCTCGACCACCCGATCCACCCCCCGATCCGCAGGCCGGCCGACCGGCGAATCGGCCACCCGATCCGCCGCCGGGTCCACGGGCGGCTCAGCCACCCGAGCCGCCAACCCAGCCGTCACCGGATCCCTCGGCTGCTCGGCCACCCGAGCCGTCGCCAGATCCACCGGAGAGTCGGTCGCCCGGTCCGGCGGCCGGTCCGCGGGCGGGTCCGTCGCCAGATCCGTCAGCGGCTCAGTCACCCGAGCAGTCAATCGATCCCTCGGCCGGTCCGTCG
Source organism: Streptomyces ortus (assembly GCF_026341275.1). Taxonomy (NCBI): domain Bacteria; kingdom Bacillati; phylum Actinomycetota; class Actinomycetes; order Kitasatosporales; family Streptomycetaceae; genus Streptomyces; species Streptomyces ortus. Next base: position 6,985,830 of record NZ_JAIFZO010000002.1, on the reverse strand, counting down.
GTGAGTCCGTCGGCGAATCGGTCGCCCGGTCAGCGGGCCGGTCCGCGGGCCGGTCCTCGCCGGGTACCGCGATCCATCGTTCGTCGGGGACGATCTCCAGTTCCTCCCGGTGACCGGGGATCGGTCCGTGCGGTACGGGCCGGCCGGACCTCTCGTAGGAGGCTCGGCGGTTGCGTTTGCGCTCCAGACCGAGATTGAGCCCGGACAGGTCCGTGGGGCTGCCGGTGAAGAACCCGTGGTCCCGGGCGGCGGCCACCGCCGCGGCACCGGCCTCCGTGCGGACGAACACCCGGCCGTGCTTGCGCTCGCGCGCCCCGTCCACGCTGGCGGCGAAGATGTTGGGATCGCCGTCGCTGACGCTGACGTCGGCCAGACCCGACAGCCAGTCCCCGCACGCCAGACAGCGGTACGTCTTGTTCTTCGCGAAGTCGCGCACGGCCTTCCAGAAGGCCACCCGGTGGTCCCCGCCGTCCCGGGTGGCGATCGCGATCTCACCCGGGTAGTCGCCCTCGCGGTAGCGGAGCCGGACCACGGAGTCGACCGGAACCAGCGCGCGTTCCTCGATGACGGCCCGGGTGCCCTCGGGACGGGTACTGGAGGAGCAGGCGGGCTCGACCGCGAGCACCACGTGGTCGCGGGCCCAGCGCCCGGCGGCGGTGTCCATGGCCTGGAGCTTGCGCAGCGCCTGGATGTGGCAGGCGACGCCGACCACGGCCACGTCGGCGTCGGGTTCGTTGAGCATCACGTCCCGCAGCGCGCCCAGATAGGGGGCGAGCTGGTACGTGGACTGCGCGGTCTCCGCCAGCAGCCGCGGTTCCCGGACCAGTGCGGGCGCGGCCCGCCAGGGCTGCTCCGGGTCGCGGCCCATCGTCAGCACGACGTCCGTGCCGAGCACCGCGAGGGCGGTCTGCAGGAGTGCGGTGAGGCTGCCGCCGCTCGCGGACGCCTCGAAGACGACGGGGTCGAGCGCGTGACCGGCCAGCACCTCGGAGAAGATGCCGGTCCACCGCTCCCGCGGAGCACGGCTGCGGCCGAACAGTCTCGTCTCGGCGGCCGGGGTGCCGGGGTCGGCGCCGGGGCAGACGTCCAGGCAGTCCCGGCAGCCGCCGCAGTCGGACTCGGTCCACGACGGTTCGGTGAGCACCGGCTCAAGGCCCGAGAACCCCACCACCCCGGCAGGGCAGGCGAGTTGGCAGGCCCCGCACACCGTGCACAGGTCCTTCCGCAGAACCGCTTCGGAGAGTTGCTGGAAGGTCATCGCAGGGCTCCTCCCGCCTGTGCCGCTTCCATCCGGTCTGCGTCGGAGACCGCGGTGGCGAGGCCGTGCAGGAGGAAGCCGAGCTCGTCCTCCGTCAGCAGCGCCGGCGGCACGACCTTGACGGTGGCGCCCTCCGGTCCCCCGCCGAACAGCAGCAGCCGGGCCTGTGCCGCGGTCTCGACGACGGCCTTGGCGCGGGCCGGGTCGGGCCGGCCGTCCCGTGTGCAGTCGAAGGCCGCCAGGGCCCCGGCGGTGCGTACGGCGGACATCCACGGGTGGTCGGCGGCGAGTGCGCCGAGCCGGTCGTCGAGCCGTCGCCCCAGCGCCCTGGCCCTGGCCGGCACGTCCTCGGTGACCAGGATGTCGAGGACCGCCGAGGCGGCGGCGCAGCACAGCGGGCTGCCGGAGTACGTCGACGTCTGCACTCCTGGGGGCAGCGCGTCCACGACCCGCTGTTCGCCCAGTACGGCGCTGACGGGGAAGCCGTTGCCCAGCGTCTTGCCCACCAGGGTCAGATCGGGGGTCTCGGCCATGATCTCGGCGCTGAACATCCGTCCCGCGCGGCCGAGTCCGGTGTAGATCTCGTCCAGCACCAGCAGGGCGCCCCGGTCGTGCGCGGCCCGGGCGATCCGGTCCAGCAGCACGGGGGCCACGGCCAGGACGCCCTCGGTGACCTGGATCGGCTCCAGGACGACGGCGGCCACTCCCCCGTGGTGTTCGGCTTCGTCCAGTGCGGCGGTCAGCGACCGTAGGAAGGCCGCCGTCCCGCCCGTCCCACCCGTGCCGTCCGCGCCGCCCTCGCCGTCGTCACGAGGCCGCGCGCCGCCCTCGTAAGGCTGCGCGCCGTCCTCGCCGCACTGCCGGGGGTCCGGCAGTGCGGCGGTGAAGACCTGGCCGGGCGGCCCGGCGCTGAACCGCTTGAACTCGGCCCGCCAGGTGAGTGCCAGGGCCCCGGCGGTCTTGCCGTGGTAGGCGTGACGGAAGCTGACGACGGAGCGGTGGCCCGTCGCCGCGCGGGCCACCTTCAGGGCGGCCTCGACGGCTTCCGCGCCGGTCACGGTGGGCAGCACCGCGGGTTCCTCATAGGGGGACAGCGCGCCCAGTCGACGGACCATCCGTATGCGCGGATCGGAGTTCAGCTTGCAGCCGGTGTGGACGAGCCGGGCCAGCTGGGCGGCGGCGGCCTCGACGACCGCCGGATGCTGATGGCCCAGGGTGGCCGCCCCGCTGCCGGAGGTGCCGTCGAACCAGGCGGTGCCGTCGTCGGTGCAGAGCCAGGGGCCGTGGCCGGAGCCGAACGCGGGGCCCGCCGTGGTGCCGGTCGACCGGGCTTCGTACGCGGTGCGTAATCGGTTGCTGTTCATCACAGGGTGACCTCGTGGATCGTGGCGCCGACCGCCCGCAGAACGGCGGTGAAACCGGGGAAGGACGTGGTGTGGCAGGCGCCGCCGGTGATCGTGGTGCGCCCGGGCAGGGCCGTGGCCAGGGTCGCCGCGGCCATGGCGATGCGGTGGTCCTCGAAACCGGGGACGGTCCCGGCGGACAGACCGGCGGTGCCGCCCGGCGGCGGCCCGTTCACCGACCGCGGCCCGTTCACCGTCAGCCCGTCCGGTTCCACGCGGACGCATGCGCCGAACGCGGCGGCCATCCGCGCGGTCGTGACGAGCCGGTCCGTTTCCTTGAACCGCAGTTCTCCGGCGCAGCCGATCCTCGACGTGCCGGGCAGCCGGGCCGCGACCACGGCGAGCAGGGGCACCTCGTCGATCAGGGCGTGCAGCGTCCCGGGGTCGTCGACCGTCACCGCCCGGACGCCGTCAAGACCGGCCGTGGTGACGACCGTGCCGACAGGTTCGCCACCGGCGGTGGTGCGCAGGTCCTGGTAGTCGATGGCGGCCCCGGCCCGGCGGAGGACGTCGAAGAAGCCGGTCCTGGTCGGATTCAGGCAGACGTCCGGGATCCGCAGTTCTCCGCCGCCGCCCCGCAGCAGGTGCGCGGCGACGGGATAGGCGGCCAGCGACGGGTCGCCGGGAACGTCGATGAGCGGTGGTACGGAGCAGGGGCCACCGTCGTAGGCGACCTTGCCGGGGCCCTCGGTCAGCCGGGCGCCGAAGGCGGCGAGCATCCGCTCGGTGTGGTCCCGGGAGCGCACGGGGTGGCGCAGTTCGGCCGGTACGCCGGCCGCGACCGCGCCGAGCAGGACCGCCGAACGGGCCTGGGCGCTGCCGACGGCCAGCTCCACCCGCCGGGAGCGGTGCACCCGGCCGCCCACGCTCACCGGCAGCCGGCCTGACCGGTCCAAGTAGCGGATGTCCGCGCCCAGTTCGTTGAGCGGGGTGACGATCCAGTCCATGGGGCGGTGCCGCAGGACCTCGTCCCCGTCCACGACGGCTCCGCGGCCCACGCCCGCGAGCACACCGATCAGCAGCCGGGCCGCCGCGCTGGAGCCCGCGGTCTCCAGATAGGGAATCCCGTCCGGCCACCGCGTGATCGCGGGGTGGGGACGGACCGGCTGGGGGACGGGGGCGGCGCGGCGCACGGTCAGGACGTCTCCCTCGACGAGGGTGTCGAGTCCCAGCGCCCGCAGGGCCGGGAACAGCGCGCGGACCGCGCCGCCCAGATTGGCGTTACGGATCGTCAGCCGGTGCGGCGCGCCGGGCAGCAGGGCGGCCAGCAGAGCGCGGTGGGTGACCGACTTGTCGCCGGGCACGTCCACGGTGGACGCCGGACCGCCGGTTCTGCCGCCCTCCACGACGAGGTCGGGCGAGATGGTCGCGGGCCTGTCGGGGCCCTTCACTTCCAGCACGGACACACTCCCATGGCGACCGGACAAGATCGGTCGCCGGAATCGAGACGGACCGGGCGGCACCACTCGGTGCGTGGCCGCCCGGCGGCACGGGGCCGCTGCGCGTATGAGGGGGGTTCGTGTAAGGGGTTCAGGTGCGCGCGCGGCGCGAACGCGCGGCGCGCGGATATTCGGTGTGCGAGTGCTCGGTCGTTGAGTGCTCGGTGTGCGAGTACTCCGGTGGGCGAGTGCGCGGTGTCGGCTGTCGGTGTGCCGCGCTCAGGGGCGAGACCGGGGCACCGCTCGGGGCGCGGCCGGCCCGCCCGCCCGTCAGTGCGTCCGGACTGGCAGTTCCGCGATCTCCAGCACCGTCGCGGTCCAGACGAAACCGACGCCCATGCCGATCAGCAGCACATGGTCGCCCTCGTGCAGCACACCCGTACGCACCTGGTGTTCGAGCGCCAGGAACTGATCGCTGTTGGCGAGGTGGCCGATGCGCCTGCCCCACTGCCAGGCGGTGCGTTCCACGGGAAGCTCCAGCGGGTCCAGGAACGCCCGGGTGAGCAACTCGTGCCCCAGGTTGGACACCAGCACCTGGGCGATGCCGTCCAGCTTGGTGCCCGCCTCGGACAGCGCACCGTCCACCGCGTCGACGACCTGGGTCTCGAAACGGCGCTGCACCTCCGCCGAGGAAGTGGTGCGCAGGAAGGCCTTCTTGGCCGGGCCGGCGTCGAGGGGCCCGCGCCGCAGCGTCGCCGACGCCAGCGATCCCGTGCTCCGGTGCATCTGTTCCAGCTCGGAGTCGGCCCGGGTCGCGACGCCGAGGACCCGGGCGGTGCCTCGGCGGTGGGACATCACGACAGCCGCCGCGCCGTCCCCGAAGACCATGCCCTTGTTCGTACGCCAGCGGTCGAACTCGCCGTCGAACCGGTCCGCGCAGGTGATCAGCACCGCCGTGTCCGCGTACTGGCCCAGGTGGCTCCTGGCCAGGCCGAGCGCGAACAGGCCGCCGTTGCACCCCTGCCGGATCTCCAGCGCCGGGGCTCCGACGCCGACGGCGTACCGCTCCACGTACGACGCCGCGGCCCATGCCTCCGGGCCCTGGCGGTAGGCGGTGGCGTGCAGCAGGAGGCTGATGTCCTGCGGGCGGTGCCCGGAGCGCAGCAGTGCCTGCCGGCCTGCCCTGACAGCCATCTCGGCCGGTGAGAGCCGAGTCTCCACCGCCACTGTCTCCAAGCGGTCCTTGGCGTTCCAGACCTGTTCGTAGCGGCCGTCCGCGACCGCTTCCGTCACCGTGGTCCGGTCGGCCGGCACATAGGTGCCGATGCCGGAAAGGTAGACGTCCTCCACTGTTCGCGACCCCCGTCGGTCGTCATCGATCCCGGCCGTCATTGGTCCTGGCCGTCGTCGGTCCTGGTCGTCACCGGTCCTGGTCGTCGTCACCGCTCGAACAGGTCGGGCTCCTCACGGAGGACCTGGTCGCGCAGCGGCTGGAAGTTGATCCAGCCCATGTCGTCGTTGCCGAGCTGGTCCCGTGCCGCACTGGCGGTCCTGTGGTCGATGTGCACCACCCGGCCGGCGGCCTTGGCCAGCAGCTGTGCCTGGCAGGAGCGTTCCATCGTGATGAACCACCAGGCCGCGGCCTCGACCGAGCGTCCGACGGTGAGCAGCCCGTGGTTGCGCAGGATCACCGCCTTGTGGCCGCCGAGGGCGACGGCGATGCGCTTGCCCTCCTCCAGGTCGGTCACCACGCCGTTGTAGTCGTCGTAGAGGCCGTGCGCCTCGTAGAACGCGCAGGCGTCCTGGGTCAGCGGTTCCAGCATCGCGCCCATGGACGCCAGTGCCTTGCCGTGGAGGGAGTGGCTGTGTGCCGCGGACACCACCTCGGGGCGGGCGCTGTGGATCCGCGAGTGGATCGCGAACGCCGACTCGTTGACGTGGTGCCGGCCCTCGACCACCGCACCCTGGGCGTCGACGAGGACCAGGTCGCCCTTCCGGACGTGCTGGAAGGAAACCCCGTAGGGGTTGGCCCAGAAATAGTCCGTGTGCTCCGGGTCGCGGGCCGTGATGTGCCCGGCGGTGCCTTCTTCGAAGCCGAATTTCCCGAAGAGGCGAAATGCCACCAGGAGACTCTCCTGACGGTGTCTCCGTTCTTCCTCTACATCCTCGTACGATCGCGGCCAGCGAAAGAACAGTTGATCTTTCGGTATTGGCTTGAGATCATGAAGACTCATACGTCGACTCCACCCCCGTGGATTTTGACTGAGCCGATTCTCGCGTATGCCAGGCATCGCCTAGATCGCTTTGGAGGCTACCCCAGAGTCGCCGAGCCGTGTCAATCCCGTTATCGCAAAGAGCAATTTTGCGATCGCCTCAATATCGTTTCGAACAATGGCCGGATCGCGCTCCCGGAATGATTTCCTCGGGTCGGACAAAACACCCGTGAGGCACCACCCGCAGCATGGAGCCACAGGCTCCTCGATGAAAATTCAACATCTGTTCTGTCAGTTTTTGCCCAGAAAATTACGATAAATATTCATAGCCGATCAAGTGCCGTCCTTAACGTGGTGGCTGATCCTGCCGCCCGCTCCTTACAGTCGGCATATGCACGCTGCGGTTACTGACTCTGTTCACTCCTTGTGCGACGACTACGTCACCCGCTACGCAGACCTGGACCCCGTCGCCGCCACCGTTCGAGGCATCGCCGGCCACGAGAGCCGGCTCACCGACTACTCGCCCGCGGGCCACCGGGCCCGCTCCGACCTGAACACCGCGGCCCTGGGTGCCGTGTCCGCCGCCCGGCCGCGGGACGCCGCCGAGGCCACCGCCCGAACCGTCTTCACCGAACGGGTGAGGAGGGAGATGGAGATCCACGACGCCGGACTCGACAGCGCCGCGCTCAACGTGATCGAGAGTCCGGTACAGCTCCTGCGCTCGGTCTTCGACCTCATGCCCACCCGTACCCCGGCCGACTGGGCGGTGATCGCGTCCCGGCTGGCCCGGGTCCCGGCGGCCGTGACAGGCCTGCGGGACGGGTTGCGCCACGCCGCCTCCCGCGGCACGGTGGCGGCGTTGCGCCAGGTCACGGGGTGTGCGGCACAGTGCGACAGCTGGGCGGCGGGATACTTCGCCACGCTGACCGCCGACGCCGACGTACCGGCCGCACTCCGTGCGGACCTGGACGCGGGCGTGCGGGCGGCCCGCGCCGCCTACTCCGGGCTGGCCCGTTTCCTGCGCGACGAGCTGGCTCCGGCGGCGCCGCTGCGGGACGCCGTCGGCGCCGACACCTACCGCCTGTGGCTCCGCTACTTCACCGGTGCCGTGCTGGACCCGGCCGAGGTGTACGCCTGGGGCTGGCAGGAGTTCCTCACCATCGAGGCCGAACTGCGGCAGGTGGCCGACCGGATCGCGCCAGGCGCCGGCCCGCGCGGGGCGGCGGCCGTACTGAACGCCGATCCGGCCTGGCTGGCGGAAGGGGCGGAGGCCTTCCGGCGCTGGGCACAGGAGCTCTCCGACACGGCGTCGGCCGAGCTGCGCGGGTCGCACTTCGACCTCCCCGGGCCGCTGGCGACGCTGGAGAACCGGATCGCGCCGGCGGGCGGCGGCACGTACTACACCGGACCCTCGGACGACCTCTCCCGGCCGGGCCGGGTGTGGTGGTCACTGCCCGCGGGCCGGACCCACCACCCCACCTGGCGCAAGGTGACCACCGTGTACCACGAGGGCGTTCCCGGCCATCACCTGCAGGTCGGCACCGCCGTGCTGCGGGCCGGCACGCTCAACCGCTTCCAGCGGCTGCTGTGCCATGTGTCGGCCCACAGCGAGGGCTGGGCCCTGTACGCGGAGCGGCTGATGCGGGAACTGGGCCACCTGAAGGACGACGCGTCCCTCATGGGCATGCTGGACGCGCAACTGTTCCGGGCGGCCCGGGTCGTCATCGACACCGGTATGCACCTCGAACTGCCCATTCCCGCCGGCGTCGGCTTCCACGAGGGCGAACGCTGGACACCCGGACTGGGCCGGGACTTCCTGCTGACCCGCACGCTCATCGACCCGGGCGCCGTGGACGAGGAGATCGACCGTTACCTGGGCTGGCCGGGCCAGGCCCCCTCGTACAAGCTCGGCGAGCGGGTGTGGTGCGCCTCCCGCGACGAGGCCCGCCGCCGCCATGGCCCGGCGTTCGATTCCAGGGCGTTCCACAGCCACGCGCTGGGTCTGGGCGCCATGGGCCTGGACACGCTGCGCGAAAGCCTGGCGGCCCTGTGAACGGCCATTCCGTTTGAGGCTCTTCGCCCACGCATTACAGAGGCGGAGCATCCGTACATCGTGCAGGCCAAACCGTCGATTCACGAATGGGGGGAGCCACGTGTTTCCCGCGGAACCGTATTGGTGCTCCGTTCCGGAGAGAAATTCTGCGACACCGGCAATCCGTCATTGACCCGGTGTCGAATACCAGAAGCCACACAAGAGGAAAGTACCGGCTGCGACCACCGCCTCAGCGGCGGGCGGCTGCCCCGGAAGAATCCATGAATGGGCGGTACGGGCATCATGCTCGATTCTCTCGCGCAGGACATTCTCGCGCACGGCCGACGCGCACCCGGCGCCCCGGCGCTGCTGTGGAACGGCACCACGCTCACCTACGGCGAACTGGCCGCTCTCGCGGACACGGCCGCCGTCCGGCTCGCCGCGCCGGACCTCCGCGGGGACGCCCCGGTCGCGGTCCGCGCGGTGAAGTCCCCCACGTCACTCGCCCTGGTGCTGGCCTGTCTGCTCGCCCGGCGGACCGTGCTGCTGCTCTCCCCCGACCTGGGCCGGCCGGTCGCGGCCCGGCTGGCGGAACGGGCGGGCTGCGGCGGCCTGCTGGTGCCGGGCACGGACGGGGACGCCGCACTCGAAGCGATCCCGGGGCCCGCCCGGCCGGCGTCACCCGGCGCCGCGCTGCTGCTCACCACCTCGGGCTCGACGAAACTGCCGAAGACCGTCCGTCTGAGCCGCGCCGCGCTGGACCGCTTCACCCGCTGGGCCGGGAGCGCCTTCCCGCTCGGCGCGGGCCACCGGGTGCTCAGCTACGCCCCGCTGAACTTCGACCTCAGCCTGTTCGACGTCTGGGCGACCCTGCGGCACGGCGGCTGTGTGATCCCGGTGGACCCCGGCCTGGCCGCCGACCCGCGTTACGCGGTGCGGCTGCTCAGGCAGACACGGCCCGAGGTCGTCCAGGCGGTGCCCACGCTGCTGCGCCCGCTGGCCGGGGCCGGGACGGACGCGGCGCCCTTCACCTCGGTCCGCCATGTGCTGCTCACCGGCGAGCACACCCCGCGTTCCCTGCGCGCCCGGCTGGCCCGGCTCTTTCCCCGGGCCGAGTTCCACAACGTGTACGGCTGCACGGAGACCAACGACAGCCTGCTGTACTCGTGCGGCGCACGGGAGGCGGCCGACCTGGAGACGCTGCCGCTGGGCAGCCCGCTGCCGGGTGCCCGCGTCCGGCTGGTCGGCGGCGGCGGCCGGGAACTGGACGGCCCCGGCACCGGCGAACTGCTGGTGCACACCCCGTTCCAGGCGGACGGGTACCTGGGCGCGGAGGACCCCGACGACCGGTTCGTACGTCCCGCGCCGGGCAGCTCGGAGCCGGTCTGGTTCCGGACCGGCGATCTGGTCCGGCGCGACAGCGAGGGCGCGTTGACCCTCGTCGGGCGTGACGACTTCCAGGTCAAGGTGGGCGGTGTCCGGGTCAGCCCGGAGGCCGTGGAGCAGGTGGCGCAGAGCCACCCCGAGGTTTTGGAGGCCGCGGTGGTCGCACTCGCGGCGCCCGGCCCCGGCACCCGCCTGCACGCCCTGGTGCGGGTCGCCCCGGACTGCGCGGTCACCGGCCTGCAACTGCTCACGCACTGCTCCGCCTGGCTGCCCCGGGCGGCCGTCCCCACCGTCCACCTCACCCGCGAGCCGCTGCCCACCGGCCTCACCGGCAAGGTCGACCGCGCCCAGGTGCGGTCCGTCATCGCGGCCCGGCACCACGCCCGTTCGAACCGACCCACTCAACCGGAGTCCTCAGCATGAACCTGCGGCACGAGATCACCCACCACATCGTCTCCACCTATCTGCCCGACACCCCCGCCGCGGACCTGGAACCGTCGCTGGACCTGTTCGACACGGGGGTGGTGAACAGTCTCCAACTGCTGGAGCTCATCGGCTGGCTGCGGGAGCGCTACCGCCTCCCGGTGGAGGACCTGGACCTGTCGCTCCAGTCCTTCCGGTCGGTGGCGGCCATCCAGGACTTCATCGAGACGAACACGCCCACGAGCGCCACACGTGCCACAAGCGCCACCGGCACCACCGGCGGAGAGACGCCCTAGGGGAAAGACATGCTGATACGCACGAAGGAAGAGGCTCCGGTCGTCGAGTGGGGCAACGGCCTGAGCCACCGCCTGCTGCTGCGGGCCGACCGGATGGGCTTCTCCTTCTGTCACACCGTGGTACGGGCGGGCACGAAGTCACGCCTTGAGTACCGCAGGCACCTTGAGGCCTGCTACTGCATCACCGGGCGGGGATGGATCTCCCTGCCCGACGGGAGCGCCACCCACGAGCTGCGCCCGGGCGTCCTCTACGCCCTGGACCAGCACGACGCACACTTCCTGATCGCCGCGCCGGACACCGACCTGGAGCTGATCAGCGTCTTCAACCCGCCCCTGCAGGGCGGCGAACGGCACAACCTGGACCAGGACGAGTTCTCGCACTACTGAACGAACCACGACCACTGCCTGCCGACGGGGGAACCATGAGGCACTGGACAGACGAGCAGAGGGCGCTGCGGACCACCGCGGAGGCCGTCGGCGCCGACCTGGGCGCCGGACACCTGGAGAGGGACGCCCGCGGCGAGTTCGCGTGGGACGGCTGGAGACACCTGAGCGCCATCGGGCTCTTCGGGACTCCGTTCGACGGCGCCTGGGGCGGTTCGGGCCGCGACCTGCCGACCACGATGTACGTCTTCGAGGGCCTGGGGTACCGCTGCCCCGACGCCGGGCTGGTCTTCTCCGCGTGCACACACGTCGTGAGCACCGGCGTTCCTCTCCAGCGGTTCGGTTCGAAGGAACTGAAGGCGCGGTACCTGCCGAAGGTGTGCGCCGGCGAGACGATCGGAGCGCACGCCATCACCGAGCCCGACGGCGGCTCGGACGTGCTGGCGATGCGCACCACCGCCCGGCGGGAGGGCGGGGAGTTCGTACTCGACGGCGGCAAGGCCTTCGTGACCAACGGTCCGATCGCCGGCCTCGTGGTGGTGTACGCGCGTACCGGGGCTCCCGGGCACCTCGACGGCATCACGGCGTTCCTGGTCCCGACGGACACCCCGGGGGTGGCGCTCGGCCGCCCCCTGGCGAAGATGGGCCTGCGCACGTCACCGCTGTCCGAGCTCTTCCTGACGGACGTCCGGATCCCCCGCTCGCAGGTGCTGGGGGCGGTGGGCTCCGGGTTCCTGGTCCTCGACGAGGTCATGAAGTGGGAGATCCTGTGCGGCTTCGCCGGGATCCTCGGCGAGATGCAGCACCGGCTGGAGCGCTGCGTCGAACACGCCCGCGGCCGTACCCAGTTCGGCCGGCACATCGGCGCCAACCAGGCCGTCTCGCACCGCATCGTGGACATGCAGATAGGCGTGGAGACCGCCAGGAAGTGGCTCTACGACACGGCGGACAGACTCACCGCCGGACAGAGCGTCACCACCGACCTGGCCATCACCAAGCTGGTGGTGAGCGAGGCCAACGTCGCCTCCGCCCTGGCCGCCGTACAGATCTTCGGCGGACACGGCTACACCGCGGAGTACGGCCTCGAAGGAGACCTGCGCAACGCGGTCGCCGGAACGATCTACTCGGGCACCTCCGAGATCCAGCGCGAGCGGTTGGCGGCCTTCCTCGGACTGTCCCGGCCCACCGCCGCCCGGGGCGTGAAGGAGCGGACGACATGACGACCGGGACCGGCACGGGGCTGAGGCCCACGAAGTTCCTGGACCACGAGTCGCCGGTGGTTCGCGAGTTCGTCCGCGAAGCCCTGCGCACGACGGATCCCGGCAACCAGGTGGACGCCGCCGTGGCCCTCTACTACGCCGTCCGCGACGGCATCCGCTACGACGTGTACGACTGCGACCTGTCCGCCGACGGCCTCAGGGCGAGCAGCGTCATCGAACGCGGCGCGGGATTCTGCGTCCACAAGTCCATCGTCTACGCCGCCGCGGTACGCGTCGTGGGCATCGGGAGCCGGCTCGTCTACGCGGACGTGCGCAACCACCTCGCCTCGCCCCGGCTGCGCACGCTGATGGGCGGTGACGTCTTCCGCTTCCACAGCCTGGCCTCCGTACGGCTGAACGGCGCCTGGGTCAGGGCGACTCCGGTGTTCAACGCACTGCTGTGCACGCTGTACGGCATCAGGCCGCTCGACTTCGACGGACGCGCGGACAGCTACTACCACCCCTACGACGAGCAGGGCCGGCGCCACATGGAGTTCCTGGCCATGCGGGGCGAGTTCGACGACTTCCCGTACGCGGAGGTCGTCGGCGGCATCCGGGCGGCGCACCCCCTGCTGTTCGCGGGCGCGCACACCACGACCGCGGGCTCACTCGTGTCCGAAGCGACCGGGACGACCCCGGTGGAGGGACCCTGACATGGAGAAGACGAAGTTCCTGCTGGGCGAGGAAGACACGCCCACGCACTGGTACAACCTCTCGGCGGACCTCCCGGGAGACCCGCTGCACGCCGCCCTCGACCCCGCGACCCGGGAGCCGCTGACCCGCGCGGAGATGGCGGCCACCATGCCCGAGCCGCTGATCGACCAGGAGACGAGCACCGCCCGGGAGATCGAGATTCCGGAGGAGGTGCGCCGTGTCTACACCTTGTGGCGCCCCTCTCCCCTGTTCCGGGCGCACCGGCTGGAGCGCGCCCTGGACACCCCGGCCCGTATCTACTACAAGTACGAGGGCGGCGCCCCGACCGGCAGCCACAAGCCCAACACCGGTATTCCGCAGGCGTACTACAACAAGCTGGCGGGCCGGACCGGGCTGGTCACCGAGACCGGCGCCGGCCAGTGGGGCAGCGCGGCGGCGCTGGGCGCGGCGTTCTTCGGCATGACCGCCAAGGTCTTCATGGTGAAGGTGAGTCACCAGCAGAAGCCCTACCGCCGGGCGCTGATGGAGACCTACGGCAGCGAGTGCGTGGCGAGCCCGAGCACGCACACGGCGGTCGGCCGGAAGATCCTCGCCGACGACCCCGACAACCCCGGCAGTCTCGGCATCGCCACCTCCGAGGCCCTGGAGACGGCCGCCGAGGACCGGTCGCTGGGGTACGTGCTCGGCAGCGCCGCCAACCACGTGCTGCTGCACCAGACCGTGATCGGCCAGGAGGCCGTGCGGCAGATGGAACTCGCCGAGGACCATCCCGACATCGTCATCGGCTGTGCGGGCGGCGGCAGCAACCTGGCCGGTCTGGCCTTCCCCTTCCTCGGCGCCCGGCTGCGGGGCGGCAGGCCCGTACGGATCATCGCCGTGGAGCCGACCGCCTGTCCCACCCTGACCAGGGGCACGATCGCCTACGACTACGCGGACTCGGCCGGCCTCGGCCCGCTGTTCCGGATGCACACCCTCGGCCACGGCTTCGTACCGCCGCCGGTGCACGCCGGAGGGCTGCGGGCGCACGGCATCGGACCGGCGGTGAGCCGGGCCGTCGAGGACGGACTGATCGAGGCGACGGCCGTGGGCCAGGTCGCCTGCCTGGAAGCGGGCGTCCGGTTCGCCCGTACCGAGGGCATCCTGCCGGCCCCCGAGTCCACCCACGCCGTCCGTGTCGCCATCGACGAGGCGCTGCGCTGCCGGGAGGAAGGGCGGTCACGGGCCATCCTGTTCGGCCTGTCCGGACACGGGCACTTCGATCTGGCCGCCTATCAGAAGTACGCGGCGGGCGGGCTGACCGACGGGGAGGCCGACAGTCACGGGCTTGCGGTGGCCGCCGCCGGCATCCCGGTGGCGGGTGTGGCATGAGCGCGCGGCCGTCCCCCGCGTACGCCGCCCGCGCCACGCGCCCGGCCACCCGGGCCGCCGTGGTGGACGCCGACGGCATGGGCGCCTTCCTGCCCGGAGCGCTGGCCCGCGAGGGCGTACGGAGCGTCCTGGTGCGATCGGATGCCCCGAACCCACACCTGGCGAACCACCCGGACCTGACGGACCTGGCGCCGGAGGTCACGCATCGCGGTGAGGTGGCCGCCACGGCCGACGCGCTGCGCCGGTACGGAGTGGACCGCGTGGTCGCCGGCGCCGAGTCGGGCGTACTGCTGGCCGACGCGCTGTCCGCCGAACTCGGCACGCCGGGACACGGGATGAGCCGGCCGTCGGCCCGGCGGGACAAGTACGAGATGGCCTGCGCGGTGCGGGAGTCCGGGCAGGCCACGGCGGACTGTCTGGCCACCGACAGCGCCGACGAGGTGGTCGCGTGGGCCCGCGGGCACGGCCGGTGGCCGGTCGTGCTGAAGCCACTGGCCAGCGCCGGTACCGACAACGTCCTGTTCTGCCGTTCGACGGCACAGCTGCGGGCCGGGGTGGCCGCCATCACGGCCGGTCGCGACCGGTACGGCGGCCGGAACCTCGCCGTGCTCGTCCAGGAGCATCTGGCGGGCGAGGAGTACTTCGTCAACACCGTCAGCAGTGGCGGAGTACACCACGTGGTCGAGGTGTGGCGCTATCACAAGCGGCCGGTCGGGGACCGTCCGATGTACGACCACGAGGAGCCCGTGCCCCCGGACGACCCGGTGGTCGGCGAGCTGACGGCGTACACGCTGCGGGTGCTCGACGCGCTGGAGATCCGCAACGGCGCGGCCCACACCGAGGTGATCAGGACCGGGCGGGGGCCCGTACTGGTGGAGTGCGCGGCCCGTCACGGCGGTTCGCACACGCCGTCCGTGGTGTCCCGGTTCCTGGGCACCGACCAGCTGGCGTGTCTGGCGCGCGCCGTCGCGCGTCCCGATCAGGCCGCGCTGGGGCGGTTGCCGCGCTGTCGCCCGCGTGCCCACCTGCGGTACGTCACCCTTCTCTCCCCCCGGGCCGGCGGCCCGCTGTCCGCCGAACGGTTCGCGCGGGTACGGGCCCTGGGCACGTTCGTCGAGATGGCGCTGACCATGCCGGAGGGCACCGTGCTGCCGCGCACGAGGGACCTCGCCTCCTCCCCCGGCTACGTGTACCTGGCCTCCGCGGACCCGGCCCGCGTGGCGGCGGACCACCGACGGCTGCGCGCGCTGGAGCACGGCGACCTGTACGGCCCGGCGACGACCACCACCCCACCCGGCGAAAGGTATGGAGACCGATGAGCCTGACGAACGAGACCTTCTCCGGTCTGTCCGAGTACCCCGCGGGCTGGACGCACACCGCCAAGCAGATCTTCCCCGGGCCGCCGCTGGTCGTGCCGGGGGCCTGTCTCAAGTGGTACGACATCCGCCGTGCCGACGACGAGGCGGCCCCGCACGTCACGGACGAGGCCCGCACGTTCCTCGCCGAGCGGGCGGCGGCCAAGGAGCTGGAGTTCCGCGGGGAGCTGGGGTTCGTGCTGCTGCACCTGGACGGCGGCACGTACTACCTGCTGATCTGCGTGTGGCGGGAGCGGGACGAGATGTGGCAGGGCCTGTTCTACCGGGACGACGGGGGTTTCCTGCCGTACCCGCCCAAGCCGGGACTGCTGCGGCCCACCCAGAACGTGGTCGAGCTGGACGCCACCTCGCACGAGCGGCGCGGCTGGTCGCGCTATCTGCGTTCGGCCCGGGACACCGCCGCGAAGCAGGCGTACCTGGACGACGTGTGCACCGGGGAGCTGGTGTAGCCGATGTCCTGGACGACACCGACGCCCCGGAGGGTGGTCATCCTCGGAGTGGCCGCGAGCGACTGCCATGTCGTGGCCAACCAGCTCATCGCCCGCTTCCTGCGGGACGAGGGCTTCGAGGTGGAGAACCTCGGAGCGTGTACGCCCGTCGAGGAGTTCGCCCTGGCATGTGTGCGACGTCCCGAGGCGGAGGCGCTCCTGGTGGGCAGCCTGAACGGGCACATCCACGAGGATCTGCGGGGGCTGCGGGAGGCGAAGAGGTCGGGGCGCGTGCACTGCCCGGTGGTGGTCGGCGGGAACCTCTCCGTGGGGAGCAGCAAGAGCGTCCTGTCGGACCAGCGGCTGTACGCACTGGGAGTGGACCGGATCGTCCACGACCCGGCCGGCCTCCCCACCGTCCTGACCGAACTGCGCACGGCGGGCGGGCGGGCCGTGGGCGCGGCGGCGGGGGCGGGGGCCGCGTGGTCCGGACACGCCCGCGCCTCATGACCGGCCCACCCGCGACCGACCGCTCCGGGCCGGCGTTGCCGTGCCGGGCCGGGGGCACGGCATCGGGCACCGCCCCGGCCCCGGAAACCGAGACCGCCCCGGGTCCCCGCGCCGGCACGGCGACCGGCACCGACCCCACCACACCGTCCGGCATCGACCCCGGCACGGGACTCGGCAGGGACCCGGGCACACGGTCCGGTACCGGCCCCGGCACGGGGACCGGTAACGACCCCACCACACCGTCCGGCACCCACCCCGGCGTGGGGACCCGCACGGACCCGGGCACACCGTCCGGCACCCGCCCCGGCGTGGGGAGCGGTGGGAGTCGGCGCGCCGGGCGTGGGGGTGGGCTGCCGAGTCTGCGGGAGGTCGTCGCCTACGTCGGCGCGCTGGGCAAGCCCGGTGTGGCGCAGGTCCTGGCGACGGCCCGCGACCGCGGCCGGGTGGCGGTCCAGCCCCGCTGCGGGGTGGCCGAACACGCCGGCATGCGGGCCCTGTTGCGCTCGCTGGAGGCGGAGGCCGCACCGGACGTGCTCACCCTGACCATCGACTCGCACACCCGGCTGCGGCGGTTCGAGGAGGCGCGACGCCTCCTGGCCACCCGCCCCCAGGAGCTCAACGGCTACCCGCTGGTGGCGCACGGCTGGCGCCGGGCCCGGGACCTCAACGAGGCGGTCGCCGCGCCGCTGGAGGTGCGGCACGGCTCACCGGAGCCGCAGCGACTGTTCGACACGGCCGTCGCCGGGGGGATCACCTCGTTCGAGGGCGGAGGCATCTCCTACAACCTGCCCTATTCCAAGGAGGTGCCCCTGGCGGTGTCGCTGGCGGCCTGGGACCGCGTCGACCGCCGCTGCGGCGAACTGGCCGAGCTGGGACTCGTCGTGGACCGCGAACTGTTCGGCACGCTCACCGCCGTCCTGGTCCCGCCGTCGATCAGCCTCGCGGTCAGCGTCCTCGAAGCGGTACTCGCCGCGCGGGCCGGAGTGCGCTGCCTGTCGGTCGCGTACCCGCAGGGTGGTCACCTGGAACAGGACGTGGCCGCGCTCACCGCCGTCCCCGTGCTCGCCGAGCGCTATCTGCCGCCGGGCGTCGCGGTCCACCCCGTACTGCACGAGTTCATGGGCGTCTTCCCCCGCGCGCGCCGCCACGCCGAGGACCTGATCCTCTACGGCGCGCTGGTGGCGCGGCTGGGCAGAGCCTCGAAGATCATCACCAAGACCCACCAGGAGGCGTCCGGGATCCCGGACGTCCGGGCGAACATCGAAGGGGTGCGACTGGCCGACCGGGCCAACTCCCCGCTCCTGGGCTTCCTCTCGGTCGACGAGGGGCGGGTGCGCGAGGAACGCCGCTGGATCCTGGCGGAGGTCGCCGAGATCGTCGGTCCGGTGCTGGAGGGGCGCACGGCCGGTCCCGGAGCGCTCGCCGGGGCGATCGTCGATGCCTTCGCCGACGGCACGCTGGACATCCCGTTCAGCGCCAGCCGTTTCGCGAGGTCGCAGATCGTGCCCCGCCGCGACCCCGAGGGCGCGATCCGGTACCTGTGCGCCGGGGCCCTGCCCCTGTCGGCGGAGTCGCTGCGACGCCACCGCGACCTGCTGGCGGGGCCGCGCGGCTGTCTGCCGTCGGCGGCCTCGCTCCCCGCGATCCTGCTCGCCGACATCAACTACTTCCCCAGCCTGTTCCGCGAGGAGCCCGAATGAGGAACCCCAAGCGCGTCCTGCTCATCGGGGGCACCCCGAAACACCTGCGGAAGGCGGTGGATCTCGGACTGGGGGTGGTGTACGTCCAGTTCGAGGACGAGTTCGCACCCGAACTGCGCCCCCTGACCGAGGCCGTCCTCCTCACCGACTACACCGACTGGCAGGCCCTGCGACCGCTGGTGGAGTCGGCGTACGAGACCTGGGGCTTCTCGGCGGCCGTCTCGCTCACCGAGCCCGGGCTCGACCCGGCCGCCCGGGTCAACGACCTGTTCGGTCTCGGCGGCACGTCCTACGAGGTCAGCCACCGCTTCACCGACAAGTGGCTGATGCGCCGCAGGCTCGCCGAGGGACCGCAGGTCGGCGCCCGCCGGGTGGCCGCCGAACTGCTCACCGACGGCGACGACTTGAGCCGGTTCGGAGCCGCGCACGGCTACCCGTTCATCGTGAAGCCCACCAGCGGCACGGCCAGCTTCGGTGTCGTCGAGGTGGATGGCGCGGATGCGCTCGGAAGGGTTCGGGAGCGGGTCCACGGGCTGCGCACGGCCGCGGAACATCCGTTGACCGGCGCGTACGACATCGAGCGGTTCATGATGGAGGAGTACGTCCCGGGGCCGCTGTACAGCGTGGAGACCTTCAGTTTCGACGGCCGGCACGTGGTGCTCACCGTCACCGAGGCGATCACCCGCCCGCGGACCCACGTCCATGAGGGCCACGCCCTGCCGGCCAGGCTGTCCGCCGAGGACGAGGAGTTGATGGCCGACACCGCCGGGCGCTTCCTGCGGTCGATGGGGTTCCGCGACGGCCCCGCGCACACGGAGATCATCCTCAGCCCGCGGGGCCCGGTGATCTGCGAGTCGCAGAACCGGGTGGGCGGCGCCCAGCTGACCGACATGATCGACGCCGTGTACGGGTGCGATCCGCAGTCCCTGGCCCTCTCCTGGGCGCTGGGTCTGGCGGACCCGCTGCCCGGCCGCCCGGTGGCCCGGGGCGCCGCCGCGAGCTGGCTGGTGGTGGCCGAGCAGGGACGGGTCGAGCGCGTGGAGGGAGTGGAGCGGGTACGCGCCGACCCGGACACCCTCACCGTCGGCCTCGGCGTGGTGCCCGGAGACCTGGTCCGCCCGCTGGAGGGCCAGTGGGACGGGCTGGGCCACATCTCGGCCCTCGGCCCCGACACCGACGCCGCCATCGCCGCGTGCCGGCGCAACCTGCGAGCGATCAGGATCCACACCCGTGCGACCTGAGGACCTGACCCGGCGGCGGGCCGCGGCCCGGCCACCCGGAACACTCGCGTCCGTGGGCGGGAGCTTCCCGGCGGCCGGCGATGTCGGCTAGCTTCCGCCGTATGGCCACTCGGAGGAAGTCCGCTCCAGGGACGAGCAACTCCGCGCCGACGCTGCTTACTTGGCCGCTGATGCTGCGTCTGGTCACCATCGTCGGCGCCTCGGCGAGCTTCTTCCTGCTGCTGTCGGTCGTCCCCCTGTACGCCGAGCAGTCCGGCGGCGGAAGCGGCGCGGCGGGGCTGTCCACGAGCGCCCTGATGCTGGCGACCGTCTGCGGCGAGCTGGCCGCACCCCGCCTCACGGCCCGCTACGGCTACCGTCTCGTGCTGGCGACCGGCCTGGTCCTGCTGGGCGCTCCCTCGCTGCTGCTGACCGTGTCGCACGGCATGGGCGCGGTGGTGGGCGTCTGCCTCGCGCGCGGTGCGGGCTTCGCGCTGACCGTGGTCGGCGGTGGCGCCCTGACCGCGGTGCTCATACCCCCCGAACGACGCGGCGAGGGCCTGGCCCTGGTGGGCGTCGTGTCGGGGGCGCAGTCGGTGGTGGCCCTCCCCCTGGGCGTGTGGCTGGCCCAGCACGCCGGGTACACGACAGTGTTCGTCATCGCGGCCGTCCTCCCGCTCGCCACCGCCCCCGCGGTGGCCGGCCTGCCTCGGCGTGAACCGTCCGCGCAGCGGCCCCTGGGCATGGTCGACGGTTTCCGCACACCCGCGCTGGCCCTGCCGGCCGCGGTCTTCGCGACCACGGCGGTGGGCGCGGGGGTCATCGCGACCTTCCTGCCGCTGGCCGTGCCGCCGGGCCGGGCGGGGCTGGTCTCGGCGGCGCTGTTCCTGCAGGCCGCCACCGCGATCGGGGCCCGCTGGGTGGCCGGCCGGTACGGCGACCGCCACGGGCCGGCCGGCCTGGTCGTCCCCGGTCTGCTGCTGTGCGCGGGGGGCATGCTGGCCACCGCGCCGACGGGCAGCGCCGCGGCCGTCCTCGTCGGCATGGCCCTGTTCGGCACCGGCTTCGGCATCGCCCAGAACGCCACGCAGACGCTGATGTACGCACGTGTTCCCCCGTCGGGCTACGGCGTGGCCAGCGCCCTGTGGAACTTCGCCTACGACGCGGGGATGGGACTCGGCGCCGTCTTCTTCGGCCTCCTGAGCGCCGGAACGGGTTACGTCGTGGCCTTCGCCGCGACCGGCGCCCTCATGACGACCGCGCTCGTCCCGGCCTGGTACGACCACCGGATGTCCCGCCCGCCGGCGCCGGGCCCGAAGCCTTGAATTCCGAGAAGCGTGTTTGAAAACGCCCGTACGGAACACACGGATGTTCTGACACAGTCTTTATACGACCAGGTAGGAGACACAATCATGGGCATCATCGCCTGGATACTCATCGGTCTGCTCGCGGGCCTCATCGCCAAGGCGCTCATGCCCGGCAAGGACCCGGGCGGCATCATCATCACGATGCTCATCGGTATCGCCGGCGGTCTCCTCGGCGGCTGGCTCGGCAAGGTCATCTTCGGTGTCGACTCCATCGACGGCTTCTTCGAGATCTCCACGTGGGTCGCCGCGATCGTCGGCTCGATGATCCTCCTGGCCCTGTACCGGGTCTTCACCGGAAACCGCCGCCACGCCTGACCCCGCGCCCGCAAGCGCCGCACCAAACGGCTCCGCCCTCCCGCCGGGAGGGCGGAGCCGTTTGGTGTCACCGGCGGCCCGGCCCGGTACTCCGGCAGGCCCCTCGGAGCGCCGGGCTTGCACGGGAGCGGCCTCTCGCGGTCGGCTGCCCCCGCGGGCAGTAAACATCTTCGGTGCCTCTGTGAAAGTTTGTTGAAGGCCGGCGATCCGTGTCGCGTTCAAGCCGCGTGAGAGGCCCTGAGTTGGCCGGAACTGCATGCAACGTGACGCCCCGCGGCGGATGTTGATGTCATTTCAGGGCGTAGTGGGGCGCACTGAAGGGCCGGTGCCCGGTGATAGCATCGCGGCGTCTGCGGCCTTGATCAACTTTGCGGTGATCTGAGGTCAGCCTGCTCTTCGTAGTAGCGCTCATGCAGTTCCCACGGTGTGCGCAGCGGATCCTTCTGAGGCGCGTTCCGGCGATGTCTGCATGTCGCGCCCCGGGAAAGGTATCGATGAATCGAGACGTGCTCATATGGTGCCTCGGTGCAGTGGCGGTGATAGCCGCCGCCGCAGTCGTAGCACTCGTCGCCCGCAACAGAGCTCTGGGAGCCAGGAAACGGCAGTTCGAGACCGAGTCGGCACAGAGACTGGCCGAGGCCCAGAGCAGGCTCTCGGCCGCTCTGAGCGACTTGCAGAAGTTCCGTGCCGAGCAGGACGACGCACTGCGGGACGCCGAACGGACGGCGGAAGAGAGCACCAAGGCGGTCCTCAAGGGCGCGGTGCGTTTCCTGCAGAGCCTCGCGGCCGAGCAAACCACACTCCTGGACGCCATTCAGCGCAAGCACGGCGGACACGCGGTCCTGTCCGACCTGCTGGACGTCAACCACGCCACCGCCCAGATGGCCCGTAAGGCCCAGGGCATCGCGGTCATGTGCGGCGCGCCCCTCAGCCGCCGCAGCCAGCCCGCCAGCGTCTTCGACGTGGTGCGCAACGCCCAGGGTCAGATCCGTAACTTCAGCCGGGTCCAGATCATGCAGCAGAGCGGGATCGCGCTGAAGGCGTCCGCCGTCTCGCCGGTGGCCCTGGCCGTCGCCGAGCTGCTCGACAACGCTGCCAGCTTCTCGCAGCACGACGCCCCCATCGAGGTCACGTTCCAGCGCGTGCAGAAGAACCTGTGCATCGTGATCGACGACGCCGGTGTCGGCATGAACGACGAGGACCGGCAGAAGGCGACCGTGCTGCTCTCCGGCGACACCGTCCCCCGCCTGTCCCACCTCGGTGCCCAGCCGAAGTTCGGCCTTCCCGTCGTCGGCCTGATCGCGCGCCAGTACGGGTTCAAGGTGGACGTCACCGGAGTCTCCCGGTACGGCGGCGTCCGGGCCGTCGTCCTGCTGCCCGAGGAGCTGTGGACCATGGAAGAGACCCCGCCGGCCCCCGCTCAGGAAGCCCCGGTGCGCAGGATCCGGCGCATCCCGACCAGGGAGGAAGAGCCGGAGAGCCGCACAGTGCACGGTCTGCCCAAGCGGGGCGAGCGTCAGTCTCCGACCGCGGGCGTCACCGACGCCGGGGGTGCCGCGGGCGGAGCCACCCGCCCGTTCAAGAGGGCCCGGGGGGTCGGCGGTCTGGCCGCCATCCAGCGCGGCACCATGTCGGGCCGTGCTGCCGAGACCCCGTCGTCCGAAGGGACCGAGGACGCATGACCACAGAGATGTCGTGGATGGTCAAGGATATCGTGGACAACGTCCCCGGGGCCCGGCACGCCGTCGTGCTCTCGGCGGACGGCCTCCCGCGCGGAGCCACGGACCGTCTCACGGAGAAGGACGTAAAGACGATCTCGGCCGCCATGTCGGGGATGCAGTCCTTGAGCCGGGCCACCGCGCACTTCGCCGGTGCGGCGCCGGAACAGCAGTGGAACCAGACGGTCATCGAGTTCTCCCACGGCTGGGTGTTCCTCATCGGGGCGGGACAGGGCGCCTACCTGGCCGCCGCCGCGGAGCCCGACGTCGACCTGCAGCAGCTGTCGTTCCGGATGAACCGGCTGGTCGCGCGGCTGGGCAGCAACCTGACGTCACCGCCGCGGGTCGGACTCGACGACTCCTCCCGGACGAGCGACGCCGCGCGGCTCGCGCGCGACGAGGCCGGCGGTTCCGGTTTCACGCTCAAGGAGCTGGACCAGGTCGTCGCCGAGGTGGCCGGCGCCCGGCACGCGCTGCTGCTCGGCGCCGACGGTCTGCCCCGCGGAGCGACCTCGACGATCGGCAAGGATCTCGCGGACACGATGTCCGCGGCCATGACCGGCATTCACGCCTACAGCCGGGCGGCGGCGGATTTCGCGGGCGGCTCCCAGGACGCCGAATGGCAGCAGACGGTCATCGAGTACCAACACGGCTGGATCTTCCTCATCGCGGCCGGGGACGACGGCTTCCTGGCCGCCGCCGCCGAACACGACTGCGACATCGAAGAGTTCACGACGCGCCTGTGCGACGCCGTGCCCGCGATCCTGGCGCCCGAAGGCTGGGGAGAGGAGTCCGACCATGTCTGACGGATCGGACGAGGAACTGGAACTCACCTCACCGTTAGTCCCCCTCTTCGTGATCACGAACGGGCGTGGACTCCCCTCGGATCACCAGTACGAGCACACCACGCTGGTGATGGCGCACGACAGCGGCTCGTCCGCCGCCGCGCGGGCGCTGTCCCCCGAGGCACGCAAGGTGGTGGATCTGATCACCGACGGATTCCTGTCGGTGGCGGAGGTCTCGGGCCACACCCACCTGCCCCTGGGCATCGTGCGGATCCTGCTGGCGCAGCTGGAGGAGGACGGCCTCATTCTCGTACGCAAGCCCATTCCCCGCGTCGAACGCGCCGAACGTGAACTCCTCAGCGCCGTGCTGGATGGCCTCAGAACCAAATTCGGAGCGTAAGCCGTGTATCTGAATCCAGACACTTCCAACTCGGTCAAGATCCTCGTCGTGGGCCATTTCGGGGTCGGGAAGACCACCCTGATCAGCAGCATCTCCGAGATCGAGCCGCTGCAGACCGAGGAGGAGATCACCGAGGCCAGTGAGGGCTTCGACGATCTGTCGGGAACACCGAACAAGACGACCACCACCGTGGCGATGGACTTCGGCCGTCTCACCCTCAGCGACACCCTTGTGCTCTACCTCTTCGGGACCCCGGGGCAGGAACGCTTCAAGGAGATGTGGGAGGCACTGTCCCGGGGTGCGCTGGGCGCCCTCGTTCTGGTCGACCCCACGCGGCTGCACGACAGTTTCCCCATCCTGGACCTGGTCGAGCGCTTCGGCCTGACGTACACCATCGGCGTCAACCACTTCGAGGGCACCACCGAGTACCCGCTCGACGAAGTCCGCGAGGCGCTCAACCTCGCCGAGGACACCCCGATCGTGCACTGCGACGTGCGCGACCAGACGTCCTCGGCGCAGTCCCTCATCACCCTCGTGCAGCACCTCATGTCCATACTCGGCTAGGAGCCGGCATGCAACACCAGATCAACTCCCACCCGACACCGCCGCCCGGGTGCCCCGCGCACGGCAACACCCAGCTGTTCGGCCCCGAGTTCGGCTCCGACCCCGAGCGCCACTACGACCACCTGCGCTCGCTCGGCCCCAGCGCCCCCGTCGACATCTCCCCCGACGTCGAGGTCGAACTGGTCACCAGCTACGACGCGGCCCTGTACATCCTGCAGAACCCCGCCTCCTTCGTCCGCGACTCACGCCGCTGGAACGCGCTGAACGAGGGCCGGGTGCCCGCGGACAGCCCGGCCCTGCCCATGATGGGCTACCGCCCCAACGCCCTCTTCAGCGACGGCGCCGCCCATGCCCGGCTCCGCCAGGCCGTCACCGACAGCCTCGCCAGCATCGACGAACTCCAGCTCGTCCGGCAGACCCAGCAGTCCGCCGACTACCTGATCAGCCAGTTCTCCTCGGACGTGCTCGGCCAGGCCGATCTGATGGCCGACTACGCCCAGCCGCTGCCGCTGCTCGTCTTCAGCGACCTGTTCGGCTGCCCGCCCGAGATCGGCGACCGCGTCATCGCGGGCATCAGCGGCATCTTCGAAGGCACCCCGGGCGCCGACCAGGTCCTGGGCGGCGCGCTCGGCGAACTCATCGCCCTCAAGCACCGCCGGCCCGGCAACGACGTGACGACGCGGCTCATGCAGCACGCCGCGGGCCTCACCGACGAGGAGGTGCTGCACCAGCTGGTGACCCTGCTGTCCGGCGGCACCGCACCCCTGGCGGCGGCCATCGGCACCAGCAGCGCGCTGTACCTCGGCGAGGACTGGCCGTCCGGCCTCCCGGTCGAGGACGCCGTCGTCCAGACCCTGTGGAACTACGCGCCGATCGCCAACTACGCGGCCCACTACCCGACCCACGACGTCGAACTGGGCGGCCGGATCCTGCGCGCCAACGACCCGGTGGTCATCTCCTTCGCCGCGGCCAACACCGACCCGAAGCTGACCGAGCACCGCGAGCAGCTCAGCGGCAAGGCCCACCTCGCCTTCGGCGCCGGCCCGCACGCCTGCCCCGCCAAGGACCCGGCGCTCATGATCGCCGTCACCGCCGTCGAGTCGCTCCTCAACCGGCTGCCCGACGTCGAGACGCGCGTACGCTTCCAGGACCTCTCCTGGGTGCCCGCGCCGTGGAGCCGGTCCCTGGTGAGCGTCCCGATCCGGTTCACCCCGCGCAGCGTGACCCAGACCGCCGCGGACTCCACCCGGTCCCAGGACGCCTCGTCGATGCCCGCGCCCGCGGCGCAGTACCCCGCTGCCTCGCACCAGCAGCCGGCGGCCCACGCCGCCGCCAAGAACAAGTCGGGCCTTTTCACTCGGTTCCTGGCATGGACCAGGGGCGAGTGACCTAAGTAACCCTATGAGGACACAGTGTTATTGGATGGTTCAATAACCTCACGGGTACGTATGGCGGCTGTTGCTCAGAAAGGAGCCGCCACCGTGGGCAGCCTCACGACGTCGTCGTCCGACCGCCGCGCCACCGTCTCTCTTTTCTCCCGTCTGCGGACGGCGGAAGGGCAGGCCGACCCCTTCCCCTTCTACACGGAACTACGGTCCAGGGGCGGAGTCAGCCCCGCCCCCTGGGGCGGTTTCCTCGTCACCAGCTTCGACGCCTGCGACCGCGTACTGCGCGGCGCCGAGTGGCTGGAACCGGACAAGGACTGGCGCGACCGGCAGGGCCCCCGCACCCGCTGGAGTGCTCCGTCCTCGCGCGAGATAGGCAGCACGATGCCCGCTCTCAACCCGCCGGAGCACACCAGGGTGCGCCGGGCGGCCGGCGGATTCGACCGGACGGCCATCCAGCGGATGGGCCGGACGGTCCGCCGGCTCACCGACGGCCTCCTCGACACCCTGGCCGAACGTCTCGGAGGCGGCGAGGACCACGCGGACTTCGCCGCCCTGGTCAGCGAGGAACTGCCGATCGCCACCATCGGCGCCTGGCTCGCCCTGCCGGAGGCCGACTGGCCACGGCTGCGCGAACTGACCCATGAACAGGTCTTCACCCAGGAACTGCTGCCGTCCGCGAGCCAACTGGCCCGGTCCGACGTCGCGATGGCCGAACTGCGCTCCTACTTCATGGACCTCGTCCGTGACCGGCGCGAGCACCCGGGTGACGATCCCGTCTCACGCTGGATCACGACCTGGGATGCCATGGAGCCAGACCCGGACAAGGCGGACGAGGCGGTCTACTTCCTGGTCCTGTTCGTCCTGCTGGCCGCACTGGAGACCACCTCGACCCTGTTGTCGACCATGACGCTCCACCTCGTCGAGGACCCCGCCCGCTGGGACCTGCTGGTCGCCCGCCCCGACCTGGTACCCGCCTTCGTGGAGGAGACACTGCGCTACGACCCGCCGGCACACGTCATCAGCCGGGTCGCCGCACGGGACGGCGTGCTGGACGGCGTCGAGGTCCGGGCCGACGAGATGGTCCACCTCATGGTGGCCGCCGCCCACCGCGACCCGGCCAAGCACCCTGACCCCGACCGGTTCGACCCGCACCGCAAGGCCTTCCCCCACCTCGCCTTCAGCGGAGGCATCCACTACTGCCTCGGCGCCCCGCTGGCCCGGCTCGAAGCCCACACCCTCCTGCGCCAACTGGTCGGTCGCCTGCCCCGCCTCACCCTGGCCAGACGCCCGCACAGGGCACCCAGAGTGGCCTTCAGGCGTCTGCTGAACCTGGACGTCGCCCTCGCATGAACCACATACTCCCGCCCCCCTCCGTCCGCCCCTCCGCCATCGACACCGAGCAGGACGGCCCGGTCCTGCGGGTCCGCCTCAACCCCACCCGGCAGGACGACGTCCTCAGCGCCGCCGCGATCGACGACCTCATCGCCCTGCTGGACGGGCTGCGTGAACGGCCCGACGTCCGTGTCCTGGTCCTGTCCTCCCTCGGACCGGACTTCTGCACCGGAGCGGACCGCGGCGAGTACCTGGACGCGGTCACCGCCGACCCGTCCGGCGCCGTCCTGCGGCGGGCCGTGGACAAGGCACACCGCCTCTGCCACGCCCTGGAGAGCACCCACGCCGTCACCATCGCCCGGCTCCACGGCAAGGTCATCGGAGCCGGCCTCGCCCTTGCCGCCTTCTGTGACCTGCGGGCGGGCTCGGACACCTGCCGCTTCCGCATGCCCGAAGTCGCCCTCGGCCTCCCGCCCGCCTGGGGAGGCGCCCTGGGCCGGCTGATCTCCGAGGTCGGCGTCGCAGCCGTCCGTGAACTGGCGCTCACCTGCGAGGTCTTCGACTCCTCCACCGCTCACCGGATCGGCCTGCTCCACAAAGTGGTCCCCCAGGACCAGTTGGACCGCGCCGTCGACGCGTGGGCGAAACCACTCGCCCGACGCTCACCCGAGACCCTCGTCCTGACCAAGCGCCTGCTCGCAGGCTACGCACAGACCGGCACGGCAAACGTTTCCCTCCTCGACTCCCACCTCCTGAGCAGCATGCTCACGTAGCCCTGATCCGGCGCGCGACCCACCCCGGCCAGTGGGTCCGCGCCACCAGGATGTCCACCCCTGCCGGACCGCCGTCGTCGTCCTCGTCCGACTCCCGAGCGTCCGGGTCGCTCAGCGGGTGCAGTACGTCGGCGGCCGGGTCGGGGCGGTGAAGCGAACCGCCTGCCACGTGGCAGGTGGCAAGCGGCTGAACAGGGATTTTCCGTCCGACGGAAGTCCTCTTGCCGGGTGAGGGCGACACCGCCATGGTGTTTCTGACACGACGTCGAGGATGACGGGACCCGCTCATGCCACACATGACCGCCTTCGCCAGGAACCAGTGGTACGTAGCCGCCTACGCCCATGAGGTCGGGCGGGAGTTGCTCGGGCGGACCGTGCTCGGGGAGCCGCTCGTCCTCTACCGGACCGAGGACGACGGCCGGCCCGTCGCGCTGCACGACCGGTGTGTGCACCGCCGCTATCCGCTGTCCGCCAGCGGGCTCGACGGCGACCGGGTCGTCTGCGGGTACCACGGCTTCACGTACGACACGACGGGTGCGTGCGTGTACGTGCCCGGTCAGAAACGCGTCCCCCGCACCGCCCGCGTCGCCTCCTACCCGGTGGTCGAGCAGGACGCCCTGATCTGGGTGTGGATCGGCGACCCCGCCCTCGCCGACCCCGAGGTCATTCCACGGGCCCGGCATCTCGACTCCCCCGGCTGGGTCACCGTCAGCGGGATGGAGCCGATCGACGCCGACTACGGGCTCCTCGTCGACAACCTCCTCGACCTGTCCCACGAGACGTACCTGCACGGCGGGTACATCGGCACCCCCGAGGTCGCCGAGACGCCCATCACCACCGAGGTGGACGAGGGCGCGGGCATCGTGCGGGTGAGCCGGCGCATGGACGACGCCGAGTGCCCGCCCTTCTACGCCAGGTCGACCGGTATCGAGGGGCGCATCACCCGCTGGCAGGACATCGAGTACCACGCGCCGTGCCTGTACCTGCTGCACAGCCGGATAGCGCCGGCCGGTGTCGTGCCCGAACCGGACGGCAGCGACCCGAACGGCTTCCACACGGAGATCACGTACGCCATCACTCCCTCCGCCGACGGCAAGGTGTACGACTTCTGGATGGTCTCGCGCGACTGGGCGACCGGCGACGCCGAGGTGAGCGAGTTCCTGCGCGCCAACAACCACACGGTCGTGATGCAGGACGTCGACGCGCTGAACCTGCTGCAGCGGACGCTCGGCACCGAGCGGAGCGGCTACCAGGAGCTGAGCATCAACATCGACACCGGCGGTCTGGCGGCCCGCCGTATCCTCGCCCGGCTGGTCGAGGAGGGCGAGAAGCCCGTGGAGAAGGCCCTGTGAGCAGCGCCACCGGAGAGGTCTACCGCATCGACTGGCTGCCGGGCACCGACGTGCTCCACGGCACCTGTCACTGCGGGGCCGAGCACACCGCCGAGGACCCGGTCGCGATGTGGGAGTGGATGCTCGGCCACCCCGAAGGACACACACCCCAGGGGCAGGCACAGACACGGGGGCAGACACAGGAGCACCGCTCATGAACGTGTACGAAGCCGAACTCGTCGTCGAGCGACGGGTCGTGGCCGCCGACGGTGTCCTCGCTCTCACCCTCCGCCATCCGCTCGGCGAGGAGCTGCCCGCCTGGGAGCCGGGCGCCCATATCGACGTGGTCCTGGGGCCGGTCCTGGAGCGGCAGTACTCGCTGTGCGGCGATCCGGCCGACCGGCGCTCGTGGCGCGTCGCGGTGCTGCGCGAGCCCGCGGGGCGCGGCGGATCCGCCCATGTGCACGGGCAGGTGCGGGTGGGCGACAAGGTCCGCGTACGCGGTCCGCGCAACCACTTCGCCCTCCTGCCGTCGCCTCGCTACCTCTTCGTCGCGGGCGGCATCGGCATCACCCCGATCCTGCCGATGCTGGCCGCGGCCGACGCGGCGGGCGCCGACTGGACGCTGCTGTACGGCGGGCGGACCCGCGACTCCATGGCCTTCAAGGAGGAACTGGAGCCCTACGGGGACCGTGTACGTGTCGTTCCGCAGGACGAGTACGGGCTGCTCGACCTCGCCGGCGTCCTCGGCGGTGCTCCGCGCCCGGACACGCTCGTCTACTGCTGCGGTCCCGGTCCGCTGCTGGACGCCGTGGAGGAGCGGTGCGCGGGGTGGCCGGGCGGCACCCTGCACGTGGAGCGCTTCCAGCCCGGGGCGGCGAAGGTGACGGCGCATCAGGAGGCCGCTGCCGACGGCGAGTTCGAGGTCGTGCTGGAGCGGTCGGGGCGCACCCTCACCGTGACCGCCGACGCCTCCGTGCTCGACACCGTGCGCGCGGCGGGTGTCGAGGTGCTCTTCTCCTGCACCGAGGGCACCTGCGGGACCTGTGAGACGGACGTCCTCGACGGCACGCCCGACCACCGCGACTCGGTGCTCACGGCCGAGGAGCGGGCGGCCGGCGAGACCATGCTCATCTGTGTGTCCCGGTGCCTCGGGAAGCGCCTCGTGCTCGACCTGTGATCCGCAGGTCCGCCTCGATCCGGGCGACCGTGGCCAGCAGATGGGGCAGCAGGTCACGGCGTACGGACTCCACCGAGTTGCGGCTGGCGTGCACGGGGATGTTGACCGCCGCCACCACCTCGCCGTCCCGGTCGCGCACCGGGACGGCGACCGAGCGCAGCCCCTCCTCCAGTTCCTGGTCGACGATCGCGTACCCCTGACGGCGTACCCGGCGCAGCTCGGTGCGCAGCAGTTCCGCGGAGACGATCGTGCGGGCGGTCAGCGGGCTCAGGTCCGCGCGGGACAGCCGGGCGTCGATCTCCTCGTCGGGCAGCTGCGCGAGCAACACCCTTCCCACCGAGGTGACATGGGCCGGGAAGCGGCTGCCGACGGTGATCGTCGCGGTCATGATGCGGTGCGTCGGTACGCGGGCGGCGTACACGATGTCGTCGCCGTCCAGGACGCACAGGGAGGACGACTCCCTTATCTGCGCGACGAGTTGCTCCAGATGCGGCTCGGCGATCTCCGGCAGGGTGAAACTGGACAGATAGGAGTAGCCGAGTTCCAGGACCCGCGGGGTGAGCCGGAACATCCGGCCGTCCGTCTGTACGTATCCCAGGTCGAAGAGGGTCAGCAGGAAGCGGCGGGCCGCCGCGCGGGTCAGATCGGTGACCCGCGCCACCTCGCTGAGCGTGAGCTCCGGATGGTCGGCGTCGAAGGCGCGGATGACCGCGAGGCCGCGCTCGAAGGAACGGACGAAATGCGGTTCGCGATCTCCAGCGGGCATCGTCGCCTCCACGGGGCGCACGGGGGTGCGCTCTGCGCACGCTAGGAGCACGGATCGGCAACTGTCAACGACCGTGCGCGTCAAGGGCATTGACCTGTTCCACGGCAAGGTTCTACGTTCCCGCTGAGCACTTCTGTGCGGTCTGCGCACAGCCTGTCGAAGAACTGTCCCAGGAACTGTCCTTAGGGGGAGTGATGCGTCGTCTGCTCATCGGCCTCGTGACCGGCGCCACGTTCGTCGCCGCGACGGCCTGCGGTTCGTCCGACTCCCCCGGGTCGGACGACAACGACAAGGCGTCCGGCGGTACCACCACGGTCAAGGTCGGCGTCATCCCCATCGTCGACGTCGCCCCCCTGTACCTGGGCCAGAAGAAGGGCTTCTACGGCGAACGCGGCATCAAGCTGTCGCTGACCAGCGCGCAGGGCGGGGCGGCGATCGTGCCGGGTGTGGTCTCGGGCCAGTTCGACTTCGGATTCAGCAACATGACGTCCCTGCTCATCGCGCAGTCCAAGAACGTGCCGGTCAAGGCCGTGGTGAACGGTGTCGCGTCCACCGGCAAGAAGGGCGCCGACTTCGCGGAGCTCGCGGTGAGGAAGGGCAGCCCCCTGAAGTCCGCCAAGGACGTGGAGGGCAGGAAGGTCGCCGCCAACACGCTCAACAACATCTGTGACACCTCGACCAGGGAGTCGGTCCGCAAGGACGGCGGCGACCCGTCCAAGGTGAAGTTCGTGGAGATGCCCTTCGACCAGATGCCGGCCGCGCTCGAAGGCGGCCGGGTGGACGCGGCCTGTGTCGTGGAACCGGCCCTCGCGAGCATCAAGGCGCAGGGCGGCACCTCCATCGCCTCGCTCTTCGTCGACGTGTCGCCCGACCTCACCGTGGCGATGTACTTCTCCTCGCAGACATACGTGCAGAAGAACCCAGAGTTGGTGAAGAAGTTCCAGGCGGCGACCATCGAGTCCCTGGAGTACGCGGACAGCCACCCGCAGGAGGTCCGCGAGATCATCACCACGTACACGAAGATCCCCAAGCCGCTGGTGGACTCGCTGGTCCTGCCGCGGTGGCCCGCCGAACCGGACCGTCGCTCCATCGAGAGGCTGGCCGAACTGGGGCAACAGGACGGCCTGTTCGAGAAGAAGCCGGACCTGGACGAGCTGCTGCCGTGAAGGGTGCCAACGCCCTGCTGGGCGCCTGCGGGCTCGCGGCCTTCCTCGCCCTGGGCGAGGCGGCGCCGCGGCTCGGCCTGGTCGACGAGGACTACTTCCCGCCGACCAGCCGCATCGCCGACGCGCTCGCCACCGAGCTGGCCGACGACGCGTTCTGGACCGCGCTCGGGGACACCCTCACCGGCTGGGCCATCGGGCTGGTGATCGCGGTGAGCGCGGGCATCGTCGCGGGCGTCCTGATCTCGGTCACGCCGTATCTGCGTGAGGCGACCGCCTCGACGATCGAGTTCCTGCGCCCGATCCCGTCGGTCGCGCTGATCCCGCTCGCCGTGCTGCTGTACGGCAGCGAACTGCGCTCGGTCCTCCTGCTGGTCGTCTACGCCTCGTTCTGGCAGGTCCTGGTGCAGGTCATGTACGGCGTCCAGGACGTGGACCCGGTCGCCGAGGAGACCGCCCGCTCGTACGGCCTCGGCACCTGGGCGCGTATCCGCCATGTGCTGTGGCCGACGGCCCTGCCGTACGTCATGACGGGGGTGCGGCTGGCCGCCGCGGTGGCCCTGATCCTCGCCGTGACGGCCGAACTCGTCATCGGCGCACCGGGGTTGGGGGCACGGATCGCCGTCGCGCAGACCTCCCAGGCGGTGCCGGAGATGTACGCGCTGGTGGTGGTCACCGGTCTGCTCGGGTTGCTCATCAACGTGGGAGCGCGGACCGTCGAGCGGCGGGCGCTGGCCTGGCACCAGTCCGTACGCGGGGAGGTGGCGGTGTGAACGGCCTGGAACGCGTCCTGCTGCGGCTGGTCCTCGTCGCGGCGCTGCCCGCACTGCTCGTCGTGGCGTGGTGGTACGCGTCGGACGGCAGCACGGACATCTACTGGCCGCCGCTGCGCACCATCCTCAGCACGTTCCCCGACGTCTGGACCGGCGAGCGGCTGCGCGAGGACGTCCTGCCCAGTGTGCTGCGGCTGAGCGCCGGTTACGCGTGCGCGGCCGTCGCGGGTGTGGCGCTGGGCACGGTGATCGGCTCGTACCGCCGGGTGCGGGCGGTGTGCGAGCCGGTGCTCGAATTCCTGCGGGCGGTGCCGCCGCCGGTGCTGGTCCCGGTCATCATGCTGTTCGCGGGCATCGGCGACACGATGAAGGTCGTGGTGATCGCGAGCGGCTGCGTCTGGCCGATCCTGCTCAACACCGTCGAGGGCGTACGGGCGGTCGATTCGGTGATGTCCGAGACGGCCCGCTCCTACGGCATCACGGGCGTCGCGCGGCTGCGGTACCTGGTGCTGCCCGCGGCGAGCCCGCAGATCTTCGCGGGGCTGCGCCAGGCCCTGTCCATCGGGATCATCCTGATGGTCATCAGCGAGATGTTCGCCGCCAGCAACGGGCTCGGCTTCACCATCGTCCAGTTCCAGCGCGGCTTCGCCATCCCCGACATGTGGACCGGGATCCTGCTGCTCGGGCTGCTCGGGTTCGTCCTGTCGGTCGTCTTCCGGCTCGTCGAGCGGCGTGCGCTCGGCTGGTACCACGGTGCGCGCGACGCCTCCCGGCGGTCGTCGTGAACCTCGCGAAAGGGCGGTCCATGCTCGACGTACGCGGCCTGAAGAAGGTCTACGAGGGATCGGGCCGGCGGGTGGAGGCGGTGCGCGACCTCACCTTCACGGTGGAGGCCGGTGAACTGGTCTGTCTGGTGGGGCCGTCCGGCTGCGGCAAGACGACCCTGCTGAAGTGCGTGGCCGGACTGCTCACGCCCACGGCGGGCGAGGTGCTGGTGGCGGGCCGCGGGGTGAGCGGGCCGCCGCCGGACATGGCGGTCGTCTTCCAGGAGTACGGGCGCAGTCTGTTCCCCTGGATGCGGGTGCGCGAGAACGTCGAACTACCGCTCAAGCAGAAGAAGCTGACGGCCGCCAGGCGGCGTGAGCTGGTCGCCGACGCCCTGGCGTCCGTGGGTCTCACGGACGCGGCGGGCGCGTACCCGTGGCAGCTGTCGGGCGGCATGCAGCAGCGGGTGGCGATCGCCCGCGCCCTGGCGTACGAGCCCCAGGTGCTGCTGATGGACGAGCCGTTCGCGGCGGTGGACGCGCAGACCCGGGCCGATCTGGAGGATCTGGTGCGCGGGCTGTGGCGGCAGCGGGGCATCACGATCCTGTTCGTGACGCACGACATCGACGAGGCGGTCTACCTCGGCGAGCGGGTGCTGGTCCTGTCCTCCTCCCCGACCGTCGTCCAGGAGCAGCTGAAGGTCGATCTCCCGGCCGAACGGGACCAGTTGCACACCCGGGTGGCCCCGCGCTTCGCCGAACTGCGCACCCATGTGTACGAGCAGATCCAGGCGGCCAAGCGCGGGACACCGGTCGTCGACCGGCCGGTGAAGGACCTCACCGACACACCGCCCTCGTAGGGCGGCGCACGCACGTGTCACCGGCGGCCGGTGAGGGGGCTCATGCCTCGGACGCCGGCACCACGCTGAGGTGGCCCGCCGGGCGCCGGACGCGGCCGGGCCTGCTCGCCCGGCGCGGCGCGCGGGCCGGACGGCGGGCCTCCCGCAGGACCAGCGTCAGCCGTGTGTAGCCCAGGTCGCGCAGGGTGCTGGGGGTCTCGCCGACGATCCGGCAGGTGTCCCCCCAGCGCGGATCGGGGTGCAGCAGTGGCCGTACCGCGCCGTCGTGCTCGACCGCGTGCGGGCCGACCGAGCGGATCCAGTGCGGCAGGCCGTGGCGGTAGGCGGCGTCCATGATCGGGTCCTGGGCGATGTCCCGCAGGATCGACTGGAGCCCGTGGTCGTGACCGTGCCGCTCCACGGTGGCGGAGAGGTGCGCCAGCATCGGCAGGCACCAGCTCGACTCGTGCTCGGCGAGGACCGTGGCCGCGTCCGGGTGGAACAGGACGAACCGGAGGAAGTTGTCGCCGGGCATGGCGGTGGGGTGCGGGCCGACCGCGCGGAAAAGTGTCTCGAACGCGTCGTTGGCGAGGACGACGTCCCAGCGGTGGTCGACGACGACGGACGGAAAGGTGACGGCGTCCAGAAGTGCTGCGTAGTCCTGGAGATACGCCTGGGCCTCAAGACTGACGGGGACGGGTCGCGGGCGCGGCCGGGGCCCTCCTGCCTCGTATGCCATCGGGAGGTCCACCCCTCTTGCCTATGCGGGCTTCACGCGGCGTCGTGATCCTGCTACCCCGGTCGGAGCGGTGTCAACTATCGTGGCATTTGACGCCCGTTGACGGCTGAATCCCGCCACAGTTGTGGCGAGGCCTGGATGCGAGTTCGACCAAAGGGCTACTCTCCGGTCTTCGGGCGGTTCACGCTGCACAGCACGGATCCCCACAGGGACTTCACGTCCGAGGGGTCCGGTTCCCCCACAGCGGTCCATCGATCGAGACGTAGGAGAACTGTCGGTGACGGATGGCTTCGAGGTTCCGGGCGCCACGGCGACGGGTCTGCTGCCGACCGTCGTGGCCCGAGTCGCCGCTCTGGCGGACCGGCTCGGCGCACCGCACAGCGAGGTGTTCGACGTCCGCCGGCTGTCCGCCGCGTCGGGTGTCCCCGAGGTCGTGGTCGGGGCCCTGCTGAACGGCCGGTCGGCGGGCGAGCCCGACCTGCAGGCCCGGTTCCTGCAACGCCTCGACCTGCTGCGCCGCACTCGGTTGAAGCCCAACGGCCGCCGGTACACGCAGCAGGAGATCGCCGACGGCGCGGGCATGTCGCGGCAGCAGGCGGGCGCGCTCATCAACGGCGACCGGCGTCCGACCATGGAGCACTGCGACGCCATCCAGCGGTTCTTCCGCGTCCACGCCGGTTTCCTGTCCGCCGAGGATCCCGAGGCACTCGCCGGCGCCCTGCAGCGCACCGAGCAGGATCTCCTGCAGCGACTGGCCGACCGGGAGCGGCAGGCGGACCCGGCGGTCGCGGACGACCCGCTGGAGCGGCTGCTGCAGGACCACGGGGTCCGCGGCATCGCCTGGCGGGCGGCGCAGCTGCCCACCGATCAGCACCGGGACAAGGTCGCCGAGTGGCTCGACATGCTCCTGGAGAGCGTCAAGCGGCCCGAGTCGTGATCCGGGGGACCACCGTGGGTGTCGCGAAGGAGATGCGCCGTCTGTGCGGCGAGCTGGTCGAGGAGCTGTCCCTCGCGGCACCCGCGCGACCCGCGGACCTGTACGCGGCGCTGTGCCGCGCCATGAGCGGCCGGCGCGGCCGTCCGGTCCGCTTCCGTACGGCCCCCTTCCCGCCGGGCACCGCCAGTGGGCTCCGGCTCGACCTGGCGGACCGGGACCTGGTGGTCGTCGAGGAACGCACCGCGCCCGACCACCAGCTCGTGATCCTCGGCCACGAGCTGTGGCACATGAGCGCGGGCCACCACGGCCCGCATGCCGGGGGCGCGGCCCTCGCCGCCCCTCCGCCGTCGGACGACGCCGGCCTGGGGGCGACCGTTCACCGGGTGGCGGCGGGCACCCGGTTCGACCTGGCCGACGAGAAGGAGGCCGAGAGCTTCGGGTTGCTGCCGGCGAGCAGGTGCCGGGGTCGGCTGGCCGGTCCGGGGTCGCGCGGGCCCGTACGGCGCGAGGGTCTGGCGGGCCGGATCGAGGCATCCCCGGGCTACCGCGGACCGCGGGACTGAGAGCGCCGGCACGCCGTGGACGGGTCCAGCTACTACCTGCCCGCTGTCGCCATGGCGACCGTGCTGGCCGTCAAGTACCCCTCGCTGCGGCGCTCCTGGCGTGATCCGCTGCTGCGGTCGGTGTGCTGGGTGCTGGCGCTGACGGGGCTGGTGTTCTTCTTCGCGGCGCCGCCGACCATCTCCGAGGTCAACGACCTCCTCGGCGTCACGAACGTCTCCGCGCCGCTCGTCTACTGTCTGCTGAGCGCGTTCAGCGCGGCCTGTCTGGTACTGATCGTCAACTGGCGCGGCGGCCCGCCCGAGGCGACCCGGCGGACGTCGCGGCGCTGGATCACCGGGTACGGCGTCGTGATCGTGGCGCTGGTGGTGCTGTTCGCCCTCGGTGACACCCCGGTCGAGCGGCTGCGGGACTTCGACACGTACTACGCCGACGAGCCGTTCGTCCGGGAGATGATCGTGCTATATCTCGGCGCGCTGGCCGTGGCGGGTGTCGCCATGAACGTGATGTGCGGTCGCTGGGCGCTCCAGGTGCGGGGCCGGCTGCGGGCCGGGCTGCTGGTCATCGTGGCGGGCTACGTGTGCAACATCGCCTATCTGACCGCCAAGTTCACCGCGCTGGTGGCGCACTGGAACGGCGGGAACCTCGACCACCTCAGCTCCGACGTGGCCCCGGTGCTCGCCTCGGCCGGGGCGCAGATCAGCGCGGTCGGCTTCTGCCTTCCGCTGGCCTGCCAGCGCGCCGGCGACACCTGGTCGACCTGGTGCACGTACCGCCGTCTGGGGCCGTTGTGGCGCGAACTGGCCCCGGTCTCGCCGTACGCGGGCCGCACGGCCCGGATGCCCTGGTGGTCACCGGCCGAACTCCAGGTCACGCAGCGGGAGTCGGACATCCACGACGGCCTGCTCAGTCTCCACCCCTACTTCGACACCGGGTTACGGGCCCGCGCGCACGCCGCGGCACTCGCGACGGGCTCCGACCCCGTCCAGGCCCGTGCCGAGGCGGACGCGGCGATGGTGGCGGCGGCGGTACGGGCCAGGGCCGCCGACCCCGGGGGCAGCCGCATCGCGTCGCCGCAGCCGACCGGCCCGGCCGAGGGCCCGCGCGACCTCGTGCGGGTGTCCGTGGCCCTGCGCCGCTCCCCCGTGGTGGCGGCGGTCCGAACCTGAGCCCGCTCTCCGAACCGGGGGTTCACGCGCGGTTTCCCCTCGGCCGACCGGGCGAACGAACACGCGCGGAAAGGGCATTGTCAGTGGCGGACGGCAAGCTGGACCCAGCGCCACCGCTGTGCGGCGGCGCGAGCGGGACCGAAGAGCGGAAGCCGAGCCGAACCGGGGAGAACCGTCCGATGCCGACAGCCGTACTGACCGATCACGAACGCACCGCCGTGCAGGCCTATCTGCGCCTGCTGCAGACCGTACGAGCCGCGATGGACACGCCGTCCGGTTCGGGGCGGCCGGTCGTCGTGCCGCCCTCGGCCCTCGCGGAGGCGGAGCGCGCCCTCGCCGCGGCCGGCCTTGAGGGCAACGAGGAGGCGTTCTTCCGTCTGCTGCACACGTGGTGCCCGGAGGTGTGATGAACCACCGTCAGACCCTGAGGCGTCCGTCGCCGGGCGCAGCCGTGCTCAGCCCTGTGCGTGCGGCACGGTCACCGAGGTCGCCACGAGTCCCCGGCCCACCGTCCAGCGTCCTTCGAAGCGGCCGACGCGACGGCCGTCCACCACCGGACCGGGCACGAGGAGTCCGGCGCTCAGACCGCCGGACGTGGTGTGTCCGGGATCCATGAAGACCTCGATGTCGGCCTCCGCGAAGTCGAGCCACTTCCCGGTGAGGGGGAACCACGCCTTGTAGACCGACTCCTTGGCGCTGAACAGGAGCCGGTCCCAGTGGATGTGCGGATGCTGTCCGGCGAGCTCGTCCAGCCGCCGGACCTCGCCGGGCAGCGCCACCGAGGGCAGCACGTCGTCGGGGAGCCGCCGATGGGGCTCCGCGTCGATGCCGAGGGAGGCGAGGTCGGTGGCCGGGGCCAGTGCGGCGGCTGCGTAGCCCTCGCAGTGCGTCATGCTGCCGATCAGTCCCGCGGGCCACTGCGGGGCTCCCCGGTCACCGGTCAGGACGGCCTGCGGGGGCACGCCGAGCTTCTCCATGGCGCGCCTGGCGCAGCCGCGGACCACGGTGAACTCACGGCGCCGCTTCGCGACGGCGCGCGCGATCAGCGCCTCTTCCCCGGGATACAGCTCGGGGTACGGCGTCGGGGCAGCGGTGCCCTCGGCGTGGTCGTCAGCGTGTGCCTCCACGGCCACGACCGACTCCGGGAGCAGTTCCTCGATCACCGGATCCGACCTCCATCGGCAGAATACGGCGCAGCCTGCCCGGCGGTTCCGAGCGCTTGCGCCACTCGCGGGGGTATCCCACGGACACCTCTTCGAAGCGGACGCCGTCGAGCCAGGTGGTGCGGGGGATGTGCAGGTGGCCATAGACCATGACGGCCACCCGGTGGGCGCGGTGCCAGTCCGCGGTGAGCCGGGTGCCGCACCACATGGCGAACTCCGGATACCAGAGGACGTCCGTCGGGTGCCGGTCCAGCGGATAGTGGTTCACGAGCACCGTGGGCAGCCCGTCGGGCAGCTCCGCGAGCCTGCGTTCGGTCTCGGCCACCCGGGCCCCGCACCAGGCCTCGCGGCTGGGGTACGGGTCGGGGTGCAGCACGTGCTCGTCGGTGCAGACGATGCCGGTCCCGTGGGCGTACGCGAGGCCCTCTTCCTTGGTCGCGCAGCCCGCGGGCAGGAACGAGTAGTCGTAGAGGAGGAAGAGCGGGGCCACCGCGACCGGTCCCCCGGGGCCCTCCCACACGGGGTAGGGGTCCTCCGGAGTGCTGACGCCCAGCTCGCGGCAGAGTTCCACGAGGTGTTCGTAGCGGGCCACGCCGCGCAGGGTGACGGTGTCCTTGGGGTGGGTCCACAGTTCGTGGTTGCCGGGGGCCCAGATCACTTTCCTGAAGCGCCGGGCGAGCGTTTCGAGGGCCCAGCGGATGTCGGCCACCGTCTCCGCGACGTCGCCGGCCACCAGGAGCCAGTCGTCGTCGGTCTCGGGGCGCATCTCCTCGACGAGGGCGCGGTTCTCGGCGTATCCGACGTGCAGGTCGCTGATGGCCAGCAGCCGGCCCTGACGGTCAGCCGTCGTCACCCTCGCCCCCTCCCCGTGCCGGGACGCCGCACGGCCGCCCGGATGAGAACACAAGAACACACGCGCACGGCGCGGTACAAGAGCGACCGCGTCCGGGGTTCGGCGCCGCGCACCGAGGTGCCGACCCGCCGGGCATACGGGCCACTCATCCCCCGATCCGACCATCGGACGGCGGTGATCTGCAGCACCCGGGCGCCTCCCGTGCCGACCCCCCGGGACCGGCCGGGCGCAGGGCCTCTGACCTGGCACGCGAGTCCCGGCGGGCCCGGCGGGGCGGCCTGCGCGGCGGGCGCGGCGGGCGATTCCGTAACACGCACGTAGCAGCAGCACTGCTCAGGAACCCCTATGATCGGCCATACACAACCGCCACGAACTCCCGTTTTCGAACGGCGGTTTTGTGTACCCACCAAACCTCTTGTCGAGCACGGCCTCCTTTGACGTGCCCGCAAACCCTGAAAGGCGGCCTGCATGGTCTCTCGCGTACGCGTCTGGCTCAACCGCACGTACGCGGAGAACGTGTTCTTCATGGATCAGCTGCGGCGAAATCCGTGTGGCCGCGCGGTCGAGATCCACGCCACCCACGGTGACCCCGACTCCCCGATCCTGGCCGCCGCGGACGTCGCCGCGATGGAGCCGGAGGGGCTGTCCCCGGCCGCCTACGTCGAGTACGCGCTCGACCAGTGCGCCCGGCACTCGATCGACGTGTTCGTGCCCGTCCTGCACCAGACCGCCCTGGCCGAGCACCGCGAGGAGTTCGCCGCGGCCGGCACCGCGCTGCTCGCGCCGCCCGCCGAGGCCGTGCACACCTTCCAGGACAAGGTCGTCGCGTACGAGGCCGTCGAGAAGCTCGGTGTGCCGGTGCCCCCGTGGTCGCGGG
The DNA here is from genome assembly GCF_026341275.1 of Streptomyces ortus. NCBI lineage: Bacteria > Bacillati > Actinomycetota > Actinomycetes > Kitasatosporales > Streptomycetaceae > Streptomyces > Streptomyces ortus. Next base: position 6,944,784 of record NZ_JAIFZO010000002.1, on the reverse strand, counting down.
TCCGCACCGCCGAGGAGCTGATCGCCGCGGTCGACGAGCTGGAGGCCGCCGGTCACAAGGCGTGCTTCAAGCCCGCCTCCGGGGCGGGTGGCGTCGGCTTCCGCATCATCACGCGCACGCCCTTCTCCCTGCTGCACCTGAGCGGCTTCCCCAGCCCGTACATGCCGCTCGACCTGGTCGTCCAGGCGCTGCGGCAGGCGGACGAGCCCGTGGACTGGCTTGTGATGCCCCTTCTGGGCGAGCCCGAGGTGTCCGTGGACTGCCTCACCGGGCCGGACGGACGGGTCCGGATGGCCGTGGGCCGCACGAAGAACGGGCGGCGGCGGGGCTTCACGCTCGACCCGTCGTTCATCGAGCCCGCGCGGGTCCTCGCGGAGGGCTTCGGACTGCACTACCTGACGAACATCCAGTTCCGGATGTTGGGGGACGAGCCGGTCCTCATGGACGTCAACACGCGCCCGGCGGGCGGTCTGCACCAGCTCTCGCAGTGCGGGATCAACGCGCCGTGGGCCGCCGTGCGCCTCGCGCTCGGCGAGGAGCCGGGCGATGTCGTCCCGCCGTTCCTCGGCTCGGACTACGCGGTGGTCTCCGGGCCGCGCGCGGTGCGTCCCGTGTCGGCGCCGGAGACCCCTTTCGAAGCGCAGTCGGCCCAGGAGGCCCAGCCCGCCCAGGAAGCCCACGCGGCGCAGGCGACCCGTACGGCTCAGACGGCCCACCAGGCGCACGCGGCTCAGGCGTCGCAGTCCTCGGACAGCCCCCTGACCGTCTGATCGGCGGCGCCCCGGGGTGCCCGGTCAGTCGGCCGGGTATCCCCACGCCTCCGCGAACTCGGCCAGTTCCGGCGGCAGTTCAGCCTTCGGGCCGGCCGCTCGGGCCGACCGCGCGGGCCGACCGCGCGGGCCGACCTCGCGGGCCGACTGGAACATGCAGGGGTCCCGCGTCCCGTGATCGGGGTCGGGGTGGCCACGGGGGCGGGTCACGGCGGGCCGCGCACTCACCGCGCACCCACCGTGACCATCCCTCTTACCGCTTCCGCACAGCCAGGCGCAGCGTCTGGATCTCGAAGGGGCGCAGGGTGACGGTGACGCCGTCGCCGTCCGTGTCCGCCGTCGACAGCGGGCGCTCCAGCAGGTCGGTGATCTCGGCCCCGGCCAGCGGGAAGCTCGTGCGCAGGGTGCCCCGCGCCCGGCCACCGCGTGACTCGTAGAGGCGTACGACGACATCGCCCGAGGCGTCGTCGGCGAGCTTGACGGCCTCGATGGTCACGCCCTCGCCGTCCACGGAGACGACCGGTTCGGGGGTGCCCGCCGAGTCGGCCACCCGCAGCGGGAGGTTGAGGGAGTAGCCCTCGGCGACCGCGTCCTCGATGGTGGCACCCGGTAGCAGCGCGTAGGTGAAGCGGTGCCTGCCCTGGTCGGCCCCCGGGTCGGGGATGCGCGGGGCGCGGACCAGGCTCAGCCGGACCGTGGTCGTCGTCCCGCCGTCCTCGCGGACCGTGCGGGAGACGTCGTGGCCGTACGTGGAGTCGTTGATGACCGCCACGCCGTAGCCGGGTTCGCCGAGGTGGACCCAGCGGTGGCCGGAGACCTCGAAGCGGGCCGACTCCCAGGTGGTGTTGGTGTGCGTGGGCCGCTGGATGTGGCCGAAGGCGATCTCGGCGGACGAGTGTGCCGCCCGGATGTCCACCGGGAAGCCCGCCTTGAGGAACTTCTCGGCCTCGTGCCAGTCCAGGTCCGTCTCGAAGTCGATCCGGGGGCTGCCGGCGCGCAGGCTGATCGTCTGCGTGACGCGCGAGCCGTTGCCGAAGGAGCGCTCCACGCGGATCGCCCCGAGCAGCGGGTCGTCCTCGACCACCGTCACGGACTCGGCGTCCAGCAGGTCCGTGTAGCGGTTCTTGTAGTGCTTGTCGACGTCCCACGCGTCCCAGTAGTTCGGGAGGTCCGTGTGCAGCCGGAGCAGGTTGCCCTGGCCCGCCAGGACCTCACGGCCGCCCGCGCGCAGATCGCGTACGGAGGCCAGGGTGCCGTCCTCGGCGATCTCGACGCGGACCAGGCCGTTGTCGAGGACCCGGCCCTCGACCGTCACCGGCCGGGGTGCCTCGCCGGTGCCGAGAGGCGCGCTGCCGTTGGCCGGGACGACCGTGTGGGTCGGGGTGCCGTCGGCGGCCCGTACGACCTCGCGGCGCTCGACGGGGCTCGTGTTGAAGACGCGGGGGCCGCCCGTGCCGAGCGCGCCGAGCGCCTCGGCGGTCAGTGCCTCGACCTCCTCGGCGACGCGGGCGTACTCGGCCTCGGCCTCGCGGTGCACCCAGGCGATCGAGGAGCCCGGCAGGATGTCGTGGAACTGGTGGAGCAGAACCGTCTTCCAGAGCCGGTCGAGCCTGTCGTACGGGTAGGCGTAGCCGGGCGCGTGCAGCGCGGCCGTCGTGGCCCACAGCTCGGCCTCGCGGAGCTTGTGTTCGCTGCGGCGGTTGCCCTGCTTGGTGCGCGCCTGCGAGGTGTAGGTGGCCCGGTGCAGCTCCAGGTAGAGCTCGCCGACCCAGACGGGGGCGTCGGGGTACTCCTCGCGGGCCTTGGCGAAGAAGTCGTCGGGGTGCTCGACGACGACCTTGGGCGAGCCCTCCAGGTCGGCGAGGCGGCGCGCCCGCTCCATGATCTCGCGGGTGGGGCCGCCGCCGCCGTCACCCCAGCCGAAGGGGGCCAGCGAGCGCGTGCCGACGCCCTTCTCCTGGTAGTTGCGGGTGGCGCGGGCCATCTCCTCGCCGCTGAAGCGGGCGTTGTAGGTGTCGACGGGCGGGAAGTGCGTGAAGATCCGGGTGCCGTCGATGCCCTCCCACCAGAAGGTGTGGTGCGGGAACTTGTTGGTCTGGTTCCAGGAGATCTTCTGGGTGAGGAACCACTCGTTGCCCGCCAGCTTGGCGAGCTGCGGGTAGGACGCGGTGTAGCCGAAGGAGTCCGGCAGCCACACGCCCTTGGTCTCGACGCCGAAGTGCTCGATGAAGAACCGCTTGCCGTGGACGAACTGGCGGGCGACGGCCTCGCCGCCGGGCAGGTTGCCGTCGGCCTCGACCCACATGCCGCCGACCGGCGCCCACTGGCCCTTCTGGACGGACTCCTGGATGCGGGCCCAGACCTTCGGGTAGTTGTCGCGCACCCATTCGTACTGCTGGGCCTGCGAGCAGGCGAAGACGAAGTCCTCGTACTCGTCGGCGAGCGAGGTGACGTTCGAGAAGGTGCGGGACGTCTTGCGCTTGGTCTCGCGGATCGGCCAGAGCCAGGCGGAGTCGATGTGGGCGTGGCCGACGCCGGAGACGATGTGGGCGCTGGCGTTGGCGGGCCTGGCCAGCGCGGGCTTCAGCGCCGCGCGCACGTCGGCGGCCGAACCGGAGACGTCGTCGAGGTCCAGCAGGTCCAGGGCCCGGTCCAGGGCGTGGGTGATCTCGTGCCGCCTCGGGTCGTGCTCGCCCAGCTCCAGCATCAGTTCGCGCAGGACCTGGATGTCGAGGTCGAGGTGCCAGACCTCCTCGTCGAGGACGGCGATGTCCGCGCGCCGGAAGGTGTAGAGGGGCTTGTCGCCCGCGGTGCGGATGTCCCCCATCGGCGTGATCTTCGAGAAGTCGTCGGCGAGGATGTCCGGGTTCGAGGCCGCCTCGACCAGGTAGTCGATCTCCTCGCCGCCGGCGGCGGGGTTGGCGATGGCCACGTACTGGTTGAGCGGGTTGACCGCCTTCAGCGGGGTGCCGTCCGTGAGGTGGACCAGGGCCTCGGCCTGGTTGCCGGGCCAGTCGCCGACGAAGCCGAGGTCGATGACCGCCTCGACGCGCCGCCCCGCCCACTCGGCGGGCACCTGTCCGCGCATCCGGAACCAGGTCGTGCCCCAGGGCGGGCCCCACGGGGTGCCCGTCGCGAAGGGCGCGTACGACGCGGAGGCGGCCTCTTCGAAGGGAACGGGCTCCCCCGGGGCCTGCCAGGCCTCGATCTCGAAGGGCACGGCGGCGGCGTAGATCGCGGCCTTGATGCGCTGGTCGTGGAGGCGCTGGACGCGCTCCTCGATTCGCCGGCGTTCGTCGTGCATGAAAGTCTCCAGGTAACGAGCGGGGAAAGCGCTTACTTGAGGTAGGCCAGACCAGGATGGACCGCGGTGTACCCGTCCACCAGGTTGCGCGCCACATTCACCGAGTCGACGAGCGGATGCAGGGCGAAGGCCTTGACGGCCGTGGCGCGCGAACCCGACCCGGCGGCGGCCAGCACCTCCCGCTCGACGGCCTTCACCGCGCACACCAGACCGGTGGCGTGGCCGGGCAGCGGGGCGACCGCGACGGGGTGCGCGCCGTTGGCGTCGACGAGGCAGGGCACCTCGATGACGGCGTCCGCGTCGAGGGCGGAGAGGGTGCCCTGATTGCGGACGTTGAGGATGAGCGTGGTCCGCTCGTCGCGGGCGATGGCCCGCATCAGGGCGAGGGCCACCTTCTCGTAGCCGCCGGAGAGGTCGTCGGCGTCGCGCTCGCCCGCGCCGGCCGTCTCCCGGTTCTCGGACATGTACGTGGCCTCGCGCTCGGCCCGCGTACGGTCCCAGGCGGTGAGCGCCGCGCTGTCCGGGCGGCTCATCTCCTCGTAGAAGGAGGCCTGCTGGTCGCGGAGGAACGCGCCGCGGGTCTTCTCGGCCTGGCTGTAGGCGCGGACGGCCTCGCGGTTGAAGTAGTAGTAGTGCAGATACTCGTTCGGGACGGCGCCGAGCGACTGGAGCCAGTCCGTGCCGAAGAGCTTGCCCTCCTCGAAGGAGCCGAGCAGGTCGGTGTCGGCGAGCAGCCGCGGGAGTTCGTCGCGTCCGGCGACGTGGAGTCCGCGCACCCAGCCGAGGTGGTTGAGGCCGACGTAGTCGATCCAGGCCTCGCGGGGGTTCGCGCCCAGGACGCGGGCGATACGGCGGCCGAGGCCGACCGGGGAGTCGCAGATGCCGATGACGCGGTCGCCGAGGTGGCGGGACATGGCCTCGGTGACCAGGCCCGCCGGGTTGGTGAAGTTGATGAGCCAGGCGTCGGGCGCGAGGCGGGCGACGCGCCGGGCGATGTCGACGGCGACGGGCACCGTGCGCAGGCCGTAGGCGATGCCTCCGGCGCCGACGGTCTCCTGGCCGAGGACGCCCTGGTCCAGGGCGACCCGCTCGTCGGCGGCGCGGCCTTCGAGGCCGCCGACGCGGATCGCGGAGAAGATGAAGTCGGCGCCGCGCAGTGCCTCGTCGAGATCCGTGGTGGCGGTCACGGCCGGTGCGTCCGGGTGGCCCGCCGCCTGCTCGGCGAGGACCCGGGCGACGGCGGAGAGCCGCCCCTGGTCCAGGTCGTGCAGGACGACGTCGGTGACGCGGCCCTCGCCGCGGTCCCCGAGGAGCGCCCCGTACACGAGCGGCACGCGGAATCCGCCGCCGCCCAGAATCGTCAGCTTCACGCAACTGCCCTTTCGCTGTTCCTCGGGGTCATCAGGGGTGGTGGGGACGGTGGCGCCACCAGGGCCTTCGGCGCCGGGGTCGCCGGGGCCGGGGTCGCCGGGGCCGGGGTCGCCGGGGCCGGGGGAGGTACCGGAGCCGCCAGGGCCGCCAGGGCCGCCGGTGATACTGGCGCCACCAGCGCCTTCGGTGACCCCGGTACCCCCGGGGCCACCGGTGTCTCCGGCGCCGCGGGTGTCTCCGGCGCAACCGGGACCACCAGTGCCACCGGAACCACCGATGCGGCCGGGGCTCTCGGGGCCCTCGGGGCCACTGCGACCGTCGGGAGCACCGGGGCCGTCGGGGTCACCGGCGCCGCCGCGGCCCCGGCACCCGCCGTGGACGGCATCGCGGCCCCGGCGCCCGCCGTCAGGTTCCCGCGCTCGCCGGAGCGCGTCGGGATCCCGTGCGTGCCGGTCACGTGAGCACCACGCGTACGCCCGCCTCCTCCAGGGCGGCCCGCGTCCCGGCGTCCGCCGGCGCGTTGGTCACCACGACGTCCAGGTCCTCGGGCCCGCAGACCTTGGCCATCCCCGTCCCGGGGAACTTGGCGCGGTCGGCGAGCAGGACGACCCGGTCGGCCGCCGCGATCATGGCGCGCTTCACCGGTACCTCGACGACGGTCGTGTCCATCACCTGCCCTCCCGGCCGTACCCCGCTCGTTCCCAGGAACAGCCAGTCCGCGTGCAGCTGACGCAGATTGTCCTCGGTGAGGAAGCCGACCAGTGAGCGGTATTCGCGGCGGACCATGCCGCCGAGCAGGACCAGCTCGATGGCCTCGTCGTCCACCAGCTCCTCGTAGACCACGAGGTTGCTGGTGATCACGGTGATCCGGCGGCCGTGCAGCTGCCGGGCCAGCCGGTAGGCGGTGGTGCCGATGTCGAGCAGCACGGACTGGCCGTCCTCGACGAGGGCCGCCGCGCGCTCCGCGATGGCGTCCTTCTCGGCCACGCGCACCTCGGCGACCTCGGCGAAGGGCTGGTCGCCCTCCTCGGCGACCGCCCCGCCGTGCACCCGGGTGAGCAGGCCCTCCTCCTCCAGCTTGAGCAGGTCGCGCCGGACGGTGGCGGGGCTCACGCCGAGCTGCTCCGAGAGGTCGGTCACGGCCGCGGGGCCACCGGAGCGCAGGGCCCGCAGGATGAGTTGATGTCGTCGCTCTGCCAGCACGACGTGAACAGTACTCGTCATTGCCAATCATTTCTATGCTCAGTTCTGCTCGACTCTTGCCAAATCGGCCGGAGACGCGCACGATCCTGTCCACCGAAACACGATCCGGTGCACCGAAAATGAAGAGTTTTGACGAGAGGATGCCTTCGTGGGTGAGACACGGCCCGACGCGCGGCCCGATGTGCTGCTGACCGGGCTGCTCTTCTACGACCTCGTCCTGACCGGTCTGGGCAAGCCGCCGACCCCCGGCGAGGAGATCTGGACCGACGGGATGGGCACGAGCCCGGGCGGCATCGCCAACCTGGCTGTGGCCGCGGCCCGTTACGGCCTCAGCACCTCCCTGGCGACCGTGTTCGGCGACGACGGCTACGGCGCGTACTGCCGTGAGGTCCTCGCCGGCCAGGAGCACATCGACCTCTCGCTCTCCCGTACGGCGGACGGCTGGCACACCCCGGTCACCGTCTCGATCGCCTACGGCCACGACCGGGCCCTGGTCACCCACGGCCAGGAGCCCCCGTACTCGCAGGACGCGCTGATGGGTGACCCGCCCGCCGCGCGCACGGCCCTCGTGCACATCGAGGCCGAACCCCGCGAGTGGCTCGCCAAGGCCGCCGCGAACGGCACGAAGATCTACGCGGACGTCGGCTGGGACCCCACCCAGCGGTGGTCCCAGGACCTCCTCGACCAGCTCGCCCTGTGCCACGCCTTCGTCCCGAACGACACCGAGGCGATGGCGTACACCCGTACCGGCACCGCGGCCGACGCGCTCTCCAAGCTGTCCGAGCTGGTGCCGGTGGCCGTGGTCACCCGCGGCCCAGGCGGCGCGATCGCCGTCGACCAGAGCACGGGCGAGCACGCCGACGTGCCCGCCCTCGCCACCGACGTGCTGGACGCGACGGGCGCCGGAGACGTCTTCGGCGCGAGTTTCGTCGCTGCCTCGCTCCAGGGCTGGCCCCTGGAGGAGCGGCTGCGCTTCGCGGTGCTGGCCGCCGGACTCTCCGTACAACGGCACGGCGGGGCGCTGGCCGCGCCCGGCTGGTACGGGATCCACCAGTGGTGGAGCTCGCTGAAGGACCCCGAACTGCGGCGCGCGTACGGCTTCCTGACGGACCGTATGCCCGCCGATCCCGGCCCTCCGGTCCCCCACGCCCCGGTGACTCCACCCGCCCCCACGGCACTGCCGACCCCACCCGACGCATCCGCCGCGACGCATCCCTTCTGATGCCGCCGCGCTGATGCGCCTCTCCTGATGCGAAGACCGAACACATGTGAAAGGCGGTGGGAGCTGTGCGGCTCTCACGAAGGGGCCTGCTCCGCGCGGGACTGGCCGGTACGGCCGCGACCGCGCTCGGCGGCCTGGCGTCCGGCTGCGCCGTACCGAACGGCTCGACGGGCCGGAACATGGTGCTGTGGTACTGGAGCGGCGGTCTGAGCGACACCGTCGTCAAGAAGGCCAAGGCGCGTTACGACGACGCGGTCGACCTGGACGCGATCCAGATCGGCGGCTACTACCGCTCCAAGCTCATCACCACGATGACCGGCCAGGCCCATGTCCCCGACATCGCGGGGCTCAAGGGCGAGGACATGGCGTCGTACCTGCCGAACGCCGACCAGTTCGTGGACCTGCGCACACTCGGCGCGGAGAAGCTCAAAAGCCAGTACCTGGACTGGAAGTGGCAGCAGGGAGTGGCCCCCGACGGCAGCCTCGTCGGCTTCCCCATCGACGTGGGCCCGGTCGTGCAGTTCTACCAGCCGGCCGTCTACGAGAAGGCCGGGCTGGCGCACGAACCGAAGGACGTCTCCAAGGAGATGGGCACCTGGGAGCAGTTCTTCGCGGCCGGTGAGCAGCTCAAGAAGCGGGTGCGCGGGGCGTTCATCCTCACCGACATCACCAGTGTCTTCGAGATGTCGATCGGACAGGGCACCGAGCGGTTCGTGAACCGGGACAAGCACTTCATCGGTGACCAGGAGCATGTGCGGGTCTGCTGGGACCGGGCCGTGGAGGCCAAACGGCGCGGGCTCGCGTCGAGCATCGTCACGGGCACGCCCGACTCGATCTCGGCCACCGAGAGCGGCAAGCTGCCCAGCCAGCTCAACGCCTCGTGGAACGCGGGCGACCTCAAGCTCCAGTACCCGAAGACCAAGGGCAGATGGCGGGTCGCGAACTGCCCCGGCGGCCCCTCGAACGTCGGCGGCTCGTTCCTGGCGATCACCAAGGCGTGCCGTGAACCCGAGAAGGCCTTCGAGATCATCACCTGGCTGCTCGGCCCGGACAACCAGGCCCAGGGCTTCATCGACGCCGGGCTCTTCCCCTCCACGCCCGCCTCGTACGAGATGCGGAAGCTGCGCGAGAGCGACCCGTTCTTCGGCGACCAGATCACGATGGACGTCTACGGTCCCGCCGCGGAGAAGATCCCGGTCGCCTTCAACAGCCCGTACGACGTGGCGCTCGGGCAGCCGATCAGGGACGAGATCAAGAACGTCGGGGTCCTCGGCAAGAACCCCGAGAACGCCTGGAAGGACGCCATGAGCAAGTGCCGGCGCATCGCCGACCACCTGGGGGTGAGTACCTGATGGCCACCGCACCCCTCGTCGAGAGGCCCCCGGCGCCCGTCGCCGAGCCGCCCGCGTATCGTCCCAAGAAGGGCGTCCTGAGCTACTGGCGGCTGTACGCCGCGATCTCCCCCTTCTATCTCCTCTTCCTCGCCTTCGGTCTGATCCCGGTCGGCTTCTCGCTCTATCTGTCGTTCCACCGCTGGGACGGCCTGGGCTCCATGGAGTACGCGGGGCTCTCGCAGTACCGCTATCTGCTGACCGACACCGATTTCTGGAGCTCGATCGGCAACACGCTGATCATCTGGGCGCTGGCCACCTTCCCCATGATCTTCCTCGCGATGATCACGGCCGTGATGCTCAACTCGGCGGTCCGCTTCAAGAACGTCTACCGCTTCGCGTACTTCCTGCCCAACGTCACCTCCGTGGTGGCCGTCGCGATCATCTTCGGCTCGGTGTTCTCCACCAACTTCGGCCTCGTGAACGCCCTTTTGCAGGCCGTCGGCCTCGACCAGATCGCCTGGCTGAACACCCCCTGGGGCATCAAGGTCGCCATCGCCACCCTGATGACCTGGCAGTGGACCGGCTACAACGCGATCATCTTCCTCGCCGGACTCCAGACGATCCCGGGCGAGCTGTACGAGGCGGCGCGGATGGACGGCGCGGGGCCCGTGCAGACCTTCTTCCGGATCACGCTCCCGCTGATGCGCCCGGTGCTGCTGTTCGTGCTCGTCATCTCGACCGTCACCGGACTGCAGAGCTTCTCCGAACCGCAGGTGCTGCTGCAGTCCACCGCCAACGAGTCCACGTTCTCCGGCGGCCCCGACCACGCCGGCCGGACGATGGTCCTCTACTTCTTCCAGCAGACCTTCGACAACAACGACTTCGGTTACGGCGCGGCCGTGGCCTGGGGCATCTTCCTCGTCGTCGTCATCTTCTCGATCATCAACTGGCGCCTGGTGCAGCGCCGGGGCGAAGACTAGGGAGGCCCGTCACCATGGCTGTCACCACACAGACCGAGCCCGCCCCCACCGAGCCGCCCCGCACCGAGCCCGCCAAGGGCACGCGCATCCGGGGCAACCGGCGCAGAGGCGTCGCGCTGCACGTCTCCCTGCTGTTCGGGGTGCTGCTCTCCGCGTTCCCGTTCTACTGGGCCGTGATCATGTCGACGCACACGTCGACCGAGATCTTCTCCTATCCGCCGAAGCTGCTGCCCGGTTCGCACTTCGGCGACAACCTGAACAAGCTGTTCGACAGCATCGATTTCTTCGGGTCGATGTTCAACTCGCTGCTCGTCGCCGTCTCGGTGACGTTCCTCGTGCTGTTCTTCGACTCGCTGGCCGCGTTCGTCTTCGCGAAGTTCAGCTTTCCGGGCCGCCGCGTGCTGTTCGCGATGATGATGGCGATCTTCATGGTGCCGGCGCAGCTCGCCGCCATCCCGCAGTTCGTGATCATGGCGAAGCTGGGCTGGATCGGCTCGATGACCTCACTGATCGTGCCCGCCGCCGCGAACGCCTTCGGCATCTTCTGGATGCGGCAGTACATGAAGAGCGCGATCCACGACGAGCTGCTCGACGCCTCGAAGATCGACGGGGCGAGCTTCCTGCGCCAGTACTGGCACGTGGCGCTGCCCGTGGTCCGCCCCGGGCTCGCCTTCCTCGGCATCTTCACGTTCATGGGCCAGTGGAACGACTACGCCTGGCCGCTGATCGCCCTCACCGACCCGGGCAACGTGACCCTCCAGGTCGCCCTGTCCCAGCTCAACGGGGTCCACGGCACCACGGACTACGGGATGGTCATGACGGGCGCGGTGCTGGCCCTGATCCCCCTGCTGATCGTCTTCGCGATCGGCGCCAAGCAGATCATCGCCGACCTCGGCAAGGGAGCGATCCGCTGATGCGACGCGACCACCTGCTCACCCTGCGGCCCTGGGAGTCACCGGAGACGACCTCCTGGCAGCGGCTGCCGATGAACGCGGTGGACCGGCGTTCCGGCGCGCTGTCCCTGGACGGCTCCTGGCACTTCCAGCTGCTGTCCTCGCCGACCGGCGCGTCGGGCGAGTGGACCCTCGCGGACGTGCCGGGCGTGTGGACCATGCAGAGCGCGGTGACCACGCAGGGCACCGCCGACCTGCCCCAGTACACGAACGTCCGGATGCCGTTCGCCGACTTTCCGCCGCACGTGCCCGCCGCGAACCCGACGGGCGTGTACGAGCGGTCCGTGGACATCCCCGCCGAGTGGGCGGGCCGCCGGGTCGTCCTCCAGGTCGGCGCGGCCGAGAGCGTGCTCCTCGTCCATGTGAATGGCCGGCCGGTCGGCCTCTCCAAGGACTCCCACCTGGCGGCCGAGTTCGACCTCACGGACGTCGTACGCCCCGGGGACCCGGCCACCGTACGGTTCACCGTCGTCAAGTGGTCCGACGCCTCGCACATCGAGGACCAGGACCAGTGGTGGCACGCGGGCATCACGCGTTCGGTCCTGCTGTACGCCACCGACCCGCTGCATCTCTCGGACGTGACCGTGCGGGCGCCGCGGGACGGACGGCTGCGGGTCGACTGCACGGTGCGCGACACGGCGGGACCGCTCCCGGCGGGCTGGTACGTCACGGCGGCCCTGGACGGTCAACTCCTCTCCCAGGACACGGAGTTCGACCGTCTCAACGCCGAGGACATGCGGGTGTCCGACTTCCACGGCGAGGCGCGGCTGCGGACCGTCGTCCGGGACGTCCGCCCGTGGACCGCCGAGACACCCGAGCTGTACGACCTGGCCGTACGGCTGCACCGGGCCGACGGCTCGATCGCCGACAGCTCGCACCACCGGGTCGGTTTCCGGGACGTCGAGATCGTCGGCCGGGACCTGCTGGTCAACGGCGAGCGCGTCTTCGTACGGGGCGTGAACCGGCACGACTTCCACCCGCTGACCGGCCGCACGGTCACCGCGGACGACATGCGCGCCGACCTCGTCGTCCTCAAACGGTTCGGCTTCAACGCGGTCCGCACCTCCCACTACCCGAACGACCCCACGCTGTACGACCTCACCGACGAGCTGGGCCTGTACGTGGTGGACGAGGCGAACATCGAGTCGCACGACCACGCCCACGAGATCGCCGACGACCCGCGCTATCTGCCCGCGTTCGTGGACCGGGTCTCGCGCATGGTCCTGCGGGACAAGAACCACCCCTCGGTCATCATCTGGTCACTGGGCAACGAGTCCGACTACGGCGCCAACCACGACGCGGCGGCGGGCTGGGTACGGCGCCACGACCCGACCCGGCCGATCCAGTACGAGGGGGCCGCCAAGATCGACTGGGCGGACGAGAAGCTCGCCTCCGACATCGCCTGCCCGATGTACGCCCCCATCGAGGACTGCGTGGCACACGCCCTGTCGGGCCGGCAGACCAAGCCCCTCATCCAGTGCGAGTACTCGCACGCCATGGGCAACAGCAACGGCACGCTCGCCGACACCTGGGCAGCCATCGAGTCCACGCCGGGTCTTCAGGGCGGTTTCATCTGGGAGTTCTGGGACCACGGCATCCTCCAGCGGGTGGACGACGGACGACCGGCCGGACGGGCCGGCGTGGGCCTGTACGGCAACGGTGTCACCTCACCGGGCCACCGCTGGGCGTACGGCGGCGACTTCGGCGAGGCGATCCACGACGGGGCCTTCATCGCCGACGGCGTGGTGTTCCCCGACCGCACCCCCAAGCCCGTGATGTACGAGCACCGGGAGATCGCGGGGCCGGTCCGGCTGACGTACGACGAGGGGGTGCTGCGGGTGCACAACCGGCAGCACTTCCGGGGCCTTGAGTGGCTGGCCGCCGAGTGGCTGCTCTCGGGCGCCGACGGTACGACGCGGCGCGCGGCTGCCTCGCTGCCGGAGGTGCCGCCGGGCGGGTCGGCGGAGGTGGCGCTGCCGTTCCCGCCGCCCGAGCCCTCCGCCGGTGAGACCTGGCTGACGTTGCGGGTGACCACCGCGGACGACGAGGCGTGGGCGCCGCTCGGCACGGAGGTGTGCGTACCTCAGGTCCGGCTGGCCGCCGCGGTCGCCGACGCGCCGCCGGAGCCCGCGGCCGGTCCGGCCGTCACGCTGGACGGGGACGCGCTGCTGGTCCATCCGCTGCTGACATCGGCGCCGCGGCTCTCGCTGTGGCGGGCACCCACCGACAACGACGAGCTGGGCGGCATGGCGGCGCGCTGGCACGACTGGGGTCTCGACGCTCTCGTACGCAAGGTCGTGGACGTGAGTGAGGAGGGCTCGCGGGTCGTGGTGCGCAGCGAGTACGCGACCGGGGCCGGGCCAGTCCACCACGAGCAGGTGTTCACCCCCGTCACCGGCGGGATCCGGGTCGAGGAGTCGGCCGAACTGCCGGAAGGGCTCGACGACGTGGCCAGGGTCGGTACGGTCTTCGAGACTGTCCCCGGGCTCGATGTCCTGGACTGGTACGGGCAGGGTCCCTGGGAGTCGTACCCGGACCGCGCAGCGGGGGCGCCCGTGGGGCATCACTCGCTCGCGGTGGACGAGCTGTTCACGCCGTATCTGCGCCCGCAGGAGAGCGGTGGGCGGCACGGGGTGCGGCGGTTCACGCTGTCGGCGCCGGATGCCACGGGGCTCGCGGTGGAGCTGGGGGTGCCGGGGCAGGTCTCCGTCAACCGCTACCGGGCGGAGGATCTGGCGGCTGCCGCGCACCATGACGAGCTGGTGCCGCGGCCGGGGTGTGTCGTGCATGTCGACGCGGCGCATCGGGGGCTGGGCACGGCGTCCTGCGGGCCGGACACGTCGGCGGGGTATCGCGTCGCCGCGGGGGGTCATCGGTGGGGGTGGACGCTGCGGGTGCTTTGAGGGGGCGCTGGTCGCGGCGCAAGGACTAAAAGATTGCGCCGTTCCCCGCGCCCCTGAAAGCCAGAAGGTTGCGCCGTTCGCCGCGGCGCAAAGACCAAAGGACTGCGCCGTTCCCCGCGCCCTGAAAGGGCTGAGGCGGTGACTGGGAGGGGGCGTACCGTGGGGCTGTGACCAGTGACGAGGTGCTGCGGCCCCAGTCCCTCATGTTGTCGTTTCTCGGTGATCAGGTGCTCGGGCGGGGCGTCTGCGTGTATTCGGGGAGTGTCATCGACGTCTTCGGGCGGGCGGGCGTCGGCGAGCACGCCACCCGGTCCACCCTGACCCGCATGGTCGGCCGCGACCTGCTGCGGCGGCAGCGCGAGGGACGCCGGATGTACTTCGGACTGACCGAGCGCTCGGAGGCCGTGCTGCGGGACGGTGAGCGGCGGATCTGGGAGGAGGGGGCCGTCAACCGCCGATGGGACGGCACCTGGACGCTGCTGGGCTTCTCCTTGCCCGAGTCATGGCAGCGTCAACGCCACGATCTGCGCGCGCAGTTGACGTGGAACGGCTTCGGCCCGCTGTTCGGCGGGCTGTGGATCGCGCCCGGCGAGACCGACGTCTCCGGACTGGTCGCCGAACTCGGCCTGTCCGCCCACGTGAAGATCTTCCGTGCCCACGCGGACGCCGGCATGGACATCGGCGCGATGATCGAGGAGACCTGGGAACTGGGCGAACTCGCCACGCGCTACCGCGAGTTCGTGAGCCGCTGGCAGCGCTGGGAGACCGTGGAGCCCGAGGCCGACGAAGCCCTCGCACTTCGGCTGCGCCTGTCCACGCAGTGGCTGCAGGTCGTCCGCCGGGACCCGCGCCTGCCGGTCGAGCACCTGCCGGACGACTGGCCCGCCGACCAGGCCGAGAAGACGTTCCGGACGGTGTACACCCGCCTGACCCCCCTGGCCCAGCACTCCGCGGACCACCTCCTGGACCTGGTCCCGGTACGCCCCTCCAACCCATAGGGGCGCGGGGAACGGCGCAATCCTTTGGTCTTTTCGGCGAGGGGCACCCAGCCACCTCTCCCTCCCCGGGGCACGGGGAACCGCGCGCTCAGCCCCCGCGGACCCGCACCCGGCAAAGCCCCGAAGACCCCGTCAGACGTAGAACCGCGACAAGCTCTGCAGCACCGCCGCCGGCTTCCCCACCCCCTCGATCTCGATCGTGCCGTCGACGACGACCTGCACCCCTCCCGGCACGTCCAGGACCTCCGCGAGCTTCGCGACGAGCCGTATGCGCGAACCCACCTTCACCGGCGAGGGAAAGCGCACCTTGTTCAGCCCGTAGTTGACCTTCGTGGTCACCCCCCGGACGTCCAGCAGCCCGGTGAAGAGCGGGATGAACAGCGACAGGGTGAGATACCCGTGCGCGATGGGCGCCCCGAACGGCCCCCGCGCCGCCTTCTCCACGTCCACGTGGATCCACTGGTGGTCCCCCGTCGCCTCGGCGAAGGTGTTGACGCGCTCCTGCGTGACCTCGATCCACTCGCTCGTGCCGAGGTCGCCCCCGACGAGTTTCCTGAGTTCGTCGACACCGTTCACCGTGATCGTCATATGGCTCTCCCTAGGGGGAATCGGTCCCGTACCGGCGGCGGACACGGGATTTGAGCAGCTTGCCGGAGGCCGTCCGCGGCAGTTCGTCCGCGAGCACCACCGACTTCGGGATCTTGTACTTGGCGAGGTGCCCGGTGAGGGACGCGAGGACCTCGTCGGGGTCCAGCTCGACGCCCTCGCGCGGTACGACGACCGCGCGCGGCACCTCGCCCCACTTCTCGTCGGGCACGCCGATGACCGCGCACTCGGCGACACCGGGGTGGGCGAGGAGCCGGTCCTCTATCTCGGCGGGATAGACGTTCTCGCCACCCGAGATGATCATGTCCTTGATGCGGTCGACGACGGTCACGTAGCCGTCCTCGTCGATCCGGGCGGCGTCCCCGCTGCGGAACCAGCCGTCGCTGAGGACGGCCGCGGTCTCGTCGGGCAACTTCCAGTAGCCGGACATGACATGGGGCCCGCGGACGACGATCTCGCCGGTCTCGCCGACCCCGACGCCCGCGCCGGCTTCGGCGGCTTCGGCGACGTCGTGCGGGGTGAGGCCCGTCCGTACCACCCGCACGTCGCTGAAGAAGTGCGGCACGCCCGCCGAGCCCGCCTTGGCCACCGCGTGCTCGGCGTCCAGGAAGAGCGCACCGGGCGAGGTCTCGGTCATGCCGTAGCCCTGGAGGAAGGTGAGGCCGCGCCGCTGGTAGGCGGCGATGAGCGGGGTCGGTACGGGTGAGCCGCCGCAGCTGAGCATGCGCAGCGAGGACAGGTCGGCGTCGGCCCAGCCCGGCTGGCGGGCCACCTGCTCGAACATGGTGGGCACGCCGAACATGAAGGTGATCCGGTGCCGTTCGATCAGGCCGAGGGTGGCCGCCGGGTCGAAGGTCTCGACCAGGACACAGGTACCGCCCTTGAGGAGGACGGGCAGGGTGAGCATGTTGAGCCCGGCCGTGTGGAACAACGGGGCCGACACCAGTGCCCGTTCGTCCGCGATCAGGTCCTGGTCGACCAGGACGTTGACGGCGTTCCAGGTGAGGTTGCCGTGGGTGAGCATCGCGCCCTTGGGGCGGCCCGTCGTGCCCGAGGTGTACATGATGACGCAGGTGTCGTCGGCCGTGACGGGTTCGTCGATCGCTCCGCCGGAGGCCGAGGCGAGCAACCGCTCGTAGTCGGCGCCCACTTCGACGTACGTACGCACATCGCAGGTGTCCGGCAGGCCGGCGATCAGCCCCTCGGACGCCGGCCCGTGCACGAGGACCTCCGCGCCGGAGTCTTCGAGCTGGTAGGCGATCTCGGGTCCGGCGAGGCGGGTGTTGAGCGGGACGAAGACCGCGCCGAGCGTGCCCGCCGCGAACAGCGTCTCCAGATAGGAGGGGTGGTTGGGGCCGAGGTAGGCGATCCGGTCGCCGTGGCGCACCCCGCAGGCGCGCAGCGCGTGGGCGAGGCGGGTGGTGCGCTCGTACAGGCCGCCGTACGTGAGGGTCGTGCCGTGGTGGATCAGGGCGGTGCGGTGGGGGGTCTTGCGGGCCCGGCGGGCGGGCCACGACCCCAGTCCCTCGTTGCGCATGCCATACCCCTCGGGGCTCGGTGTGTCCGGTCAGGGCGTGGTGAGGCCGAGCAGCCGGGCGGCGTTCTCCTTGAGGATCTTCGGCCGGACCTCCTCCTTGACGGGCAGCTTCGCGAAGTCGGCGAGCCAGCGGTCCGGGGTGAGGACCGGGTAGTCGGAGCCGAACAGCACCTTGTCCTTGAGCAGGGTGTTCGCGTACTGCACGAGCTGCGGCGGGAAGTACTTCGGCGACCAGCCGGACAGGTCGATGTGGACGCCCGGCTTGTGGGTGGCGACCGCGAGGGCCTCGTCCTGCCAGGGGAAGGACGGATGCGCCAGGATGATCTTCAGATGCGGGAAGTCCGCCGCCACGTCGTCGACGTGCAGCGGGTTGGAGTACTTGAGGCGGATGCCGCCCCCGCCGGGCACGCCCGCGCCGATGCCGGTCTGCCCCGTGTGGAAGAGGGCGATGGCGCCGGCCTCCTCGATGACCTCGTACAACTCGTACGCCACGGAGCGGTCGTTGGGGAAGAAGCCCTGGATGCTCGGGTGGAACTTGAAGCCCTTCACCCCGTACTCCTCCACCAGCCGGCGGGCCCGTCGCACTCCCGCCTTCCCGCGGAAGGGGTCGACGGAGGCGAACGGGATCAGCACGTCCGGGTTGGCGGCGGCGGCCTCGGCGACCTCCTCGTTCGGGACGGGTTCGGTGCCGGTCGCGGACTCGGCGTCGACCGTGAAGATCACGGCGGCCATCCTGCGCTCCCGGTAGTACGCGGCCGTCTCCTCCAGGGTCGGTTTCCGCTCGCCCTCGACCTTGAAGTAGGCGCTGGACGCCGCGTGCAGGTCCTCGGTGAGGGAGGACGTGCCCTTGGAGGAGACTTCGGCATGGGTGTGTACGTCGATGGCGACCAGGTCGTCGATGTCCATCGCGGCGGTCATGACGCCTCCGGAGCCTTGGCCGCGAGCACGGGCGCGGGGATGCCGACCGTCTGCGGTTCGGCGCCGACCGAGGTGTGCCAGACCTCGGCGAGTGCTTCGGGCGTCCAGCCGCCGTCCGCGTACGCCGCTCGGATCTCCTGGGGGTGGGACCACAGGGTCACCTTGTCGCCGCCGATGCCGATGGCCTGGCCGGTCACCCCGCGGGCGGCCTCGGAGGCCAGGAAGGGGACGAGGGCCGCGCAGTCCTCGGGGGTGCCGAAGCCCTCGCCCTTGCGCAGGAGGTCGGGCAGCGGTTCGCCGCGTCTCATGGCCTCGATGTAGGGCGCGAAGGCCGGAATGGTCTCGGTCATCGCGGTCGCGGCCACCGGCACGATCGCGTTGACGGTGATGCCCGCGCGCCCCAGCTCCATCGACCAGGTACGGGCCATGGCGGCGATGCCCGCCTTGGCGGCGGAGTAGTTGGTCTGTCCGAAGTTGCCGCGCTGCCCGGCCGGTGAGCCGACGAGGATCAGCGTGCCGCCCCCGCCCTGCTCCCGCATGCGTACGGCGGCGGCGCGGGCGCAGGTGAAGGTGCCCTTCAGATGGGTGGTGAGCACCGCGTCGAAGTCGTCGTCGGTCATCTTCCACAGCACCCTGTCGCGCAGGATGCCCGCGTTGGTGACCAGGACGTCGAGGCGGCCGAACTCCGCGACCGCGCGGCCCACCAGGCGGTCCGCGGCCTCGGCGGTGCCGACCGCGACCACCTCGGCCACGGCCGTGCCGCCCGCGCGGGTGATCGCCTCGACGGCCTGTTCGGCGACGGCCTCGTCCACGTCGTTGACGACCACCGAGGCGCCGGCGGCGGCCAGGGCGTGCGCGTAGGCCAGGCCGAGGCCACGGCCGGAGCCCGTGACGACGGCGGCCTTGCCGGTGAGATCGATGCTGGGCACAGGGGGTCCCTTCGGGAGGCGGAACGGCCGGCCGGCGACCGGCGTCCGGGGCGCGGAATCGAAGCTAAGGACAATAGTTGTCGACGTCAATAGTTGTTGCCGACCGAGCTGTGCGCCATGCTGGTCCCGTACGGACGCAGTGCCCGGCCCGTGTCCGGGCCACGACCAGGGAGCCCGCCATCGCCCGCCAGCCGCATGCCACCGACCCCTCGCCCGCGGATGCCGCGCCGATCGACGCCCAGGAACCGTGGATGCGCGGGCTGCACGCGGACACCGGCTATCTGCTGTACCGGATGGGCCTGCGCTCGGGTCAGATGTTCAACTCGTTCCTCCAGGAGTCCGGGCTGCGGCTGCGGCACTACGCGCTGCTGCGCTTCCTGGCCACCTCCGAGGGGGCGCTCCAGCGGGAACTGAGCGCGCGGCTCGGCTACGACCCGAGCGCGATCGTCGGCCTGGTCGACGACCTGGAGAAGCTGGGGTTCGCCGAGCGCCGCCCCTCCCCCGACGACCGCCGCAGCCGCACCGTCGTACTGACCGGGGACGGACGCGCCTTCCTGCGCGACACCGACGAGGCGGGGCTGCGCGTCACGGACGGCCTGCTCGGGCCGCTCGACCCCGCCGAGCGGGAGATCCTGCACGCGCTGCTGCGGCGCGTCGCCGAGACCGAGCTCGACTCCGGCGCGTAGAACGGCGCGGCCCATGACCCCCCTGTCCGCGGCCGACCGTCTGCTGGCCGTGCTCGCCGCCTTCGACCACGGCCACCCGGCGCTCTCCCTCACGGAGATCAGCCGCCGGGCCGGGCTCTCCCTCACCACCGCGCACCGGCTCGTGGGCGCGCTCGGCGACTGGGGCGCCCTGGAGCGTGACGCGGACGGGATCTACCACGTGGGCCTGCGGCTGTGGGAGCTGGCGGCGCTCTCGCCGCGCGGGCTCGCGCTGCGGCAGATCGCGCTGCCGTACCTGGAGGACCTGTACGAAGCCACGCACGAGAACGTGCAGTTGGCCGTGCGCGACGGCTCCGAGGTCGTCTACATCGAGTGGATCTCGGGCCGTTCGGCCGTCGGCGTGAAGATCCAGGTGGGCGCGCGCTGGCCGCTGCACGCGACCGGGGTGGGACTCGCGCTGCTCGCCCACTGCGAACCGGCGTTCCAGGAGACATACTGCGGCGGACCGCTCGCCGGCTTCACCCCGCACACCCTCACGGACCCGGCCGCACTGCGCCGGGTACTCGCCGAAGTCCGGCGCTCCGGAGTAGTGGTGAGTGACCGTCAGATCACTGAGGACGCCCTGTCGGTGGCCGCACCGGTGCGCGGGCCGGGCGGACCGGTGACCGCGGCGGTCTCGGTCGTGGTACCCGAACGCGGGGCGCAGACACCGGCGTTGATACCGGCGGTACGGCTGGCCGCCCGCGGGATCTCCCGGGCACTGGGGTGGCAGCCGGAGCCGCCGGGAGGATGACCGGCCACACGCGGTTCACCCGCGGTGGGAGCCGATCGACATCCCTCTCACCGGTGAGGACGCGGCCCGGGCCCCGCGCCGATACTGGCACCGCCCCGTCCCCGAGGAGCCGCCCATGCCTGCCTCGACCGCCTCACCCGGCTCGTCCGGCTCGTCCGTGTCTCCCTGGATCGCTCCTGCCGTCGCCCGCCTGCGCACGGCCGACCCGTACGTCGTCGACAACGCGGCGAACAGCACGAGGACGGCGAGCGCGGTCTCGGACTGACCCTCGCCGTGCTGATCGACGCGACGTTCGTCCGGATGCTGCCCGTCCCCGCGACCACGGCCCTGCTGGGCCGGCGCGCGTGGTGGGCGCCGGGGCGACTGCGCCGGGCGCACGAACGGTTCGGGCCGAGCGAGGAGGTGCGGCCCGCCGCACCCGAACTCACCGAGCAGCGCTGATGCCCGCGGAGCCGGGCCAGGTGGAACCGCGGCTATCCTCCGGCGGCCAGCCGCCTCTTGTCCGGCTTCCCGCCGGGCGTGACCGGTATTTCCCGGATGAGGGTCAGCCGGGTCGGCGCGCTCGCCTCCTCCAGGTTCGCCGTGACCAGCGCGCGCAGTTCGCACAGGTCCGGGGTGCGTCCCTCGGCAGGTACGACGAAGGCGTGCACCGCTTCGCCCGTGTCGTCGTCGGGGACGCCGACGACGTACGCCTCGGCGACCGAGGGATGGGTGGCGAGGAGTCGTTCGACGGGTCCGGCGTAGTAGACGTTCGCGTTGACGATGATCACGTCGCGGGTCCTGCCGGTCAGCCACAGCCGGCCCCCGGGGTCGAGCCGGCCCAGGTCGCGGGTGCGCACCCAGCCGTCGACGAACACCTCGGCGGTGAGGGCGGGTTCCCCCCAGTAGCCGACGCTCTGTCCCGGCGTCCGGACGTGGAGTTCACCGTCGGTGCCCGGCGGGACGGGGCGGCCCGAGGTGTCCCTGATCTCCAGGTCGACGGGCGGCACGCCGAGCGAACCCGGCTCGTCCTCCGGGGTGGCCATCGAGATCATGCCGGTCTCGGTCTGGCCGTACCCGTGGAAGACGACCGGGCCGAGCACTTCGGAGGCCTCGCGGAGCCGCCCCGGCTCCAGCGGGGAGCCGGACACCATCAGGGCACGCAGGCTGCCGAGGTCGGCGGGCGACGCGCGCTGGGCCGCCGTGAGTCTTCGCAGGCCGGCCACCGTGATGACGCTCGCGGTCGCGCGGTGCCGCTCGATGCTGTCGGGAAAACTCGGCGGTTCGACGGTGACCAGGGTGCCGCCGGCGGCGAGGGCGAGGAGGCCGTACTCCATCATCACCTGGCTGGCCAGGGTGCCGAACACCAGGAAGCGGTCCAGCCGTGCGGCGAGCGCCCGCACGGCGGGCGGCCAGGCGTCCGGCCGGAGCGCCCAGGCACCGGTCATCGCCGCGTAGGTCTGTACGCAGGCCTTCGGGACGCCGGTGCTGCCGCTGGTGTGGATGAGCCGGGCGATGTCCCGCGGCCCGGCCGACGGCGTCGGCCGCACGCCGTCGTCCCGCGCCACCAGCAGGTCGGCCAGCGCGAGGA
Organism: Streptomyces ortus; assembly: GCF_026341275.1. Classification (NCBI taxonomy): domain Bacteria; kingdom Bacillati; phylum Actinomycetota; class Actinomycetes; order Kitasatosporales; family Streptomycetaceae; genus Streptomyces; species Streptomyces ortus. The sequence goes on along the minus strand of NZ_JAIFZO010000002.1, from coordinate 6,922,728 downwards.
CCTTCCCGGGCCCCTGCCGGTCGGTGTCCGCGCCGTCCGGCCGGTCGGTGACCGTGAAGGCCGTGTCCGCGAGCAGATGCCACCGCTGACGTACCGTCAGGCCGGGACGCACGCCTACGACGCGGGCACCGACGACGTGCGCCGCGACGATCGCGGCGAACGCCTCGGGGCTCACGCCGAGCCGCAGGGCGACCCCGTCACCGGGTCCGATGCCCCGCACGCGCAGCCCGTGGGTCACGCGTCGTACGGTCCCGAGGAGTTCGGCCGCGGAGACCGCCCGGCCGGCGTGCTCGAAGACCGGACGGCGGCCTGCCGCGTCGAGCAGGTCCAGGACCCGGCCGGGGAACTGCTCAGTCAAGGCAGGCCTTGACGAACGCCGCGAGCGGCTGCCGGTGGACCTCCGGGACGTCCCACTCGTTCTCCAGGTTCTCCGCCAGATGGTGGGTGGCGCTCAGGACTCCGTCGCGGTAGTGGCGTACGACGGGGTGGAGATAGCTGGAGTCCATCGCGTGCTCGACGTCGTTCTCGGTCACCCGCGGGACGGTGACGTCGAACGGATCGACGCCGTCGTGGTCGGCCCCGTATTCGAGGTCGACCACGAACCGGTGGGCGGCGGGTCCGAGGCAGCCGTCGGCGACGTACTCCAGCGGGACCTCCTCCTGGTGGGTGACGCGGTCCGCGTCCACCGTGATCACGTCGCCGAGGACTCCGAACTGCTGCCACAGGGCGGAGGACCGGTTGACGCGGGCGACGACGGCGTCGGCGATCGCCTCCGGTGCCGTGGCGAGCGGCCGGGAGGGCCAGGGTTCGCCGTGGTGGCGGGCACCGAGGACGCGGTACAGGGCGCGTGCCCCGTAGCGGAAGCCGTGGACGAAGCCGCTGGTGCCCTTCTTGAAGTCGCGCTGCTGGGTCAGCGTGCCGGCGAAGTGCAGGTCCGGCACGTTGACCGACTCGTAGGCGGAGTTCTGTTCGGGGAAGCGCCCGTCGATGACGAGGGCGGGGCGGCAGGTCTCGTCGAAGGCGTCGGCGTCGAAGCGGAATCCGGCGCACAGGATGATCCGGTCGTAGAGCAGTTCGCGCAGGCGTTCCGTGGTGCGGGCATAGCGGAAGGTGACCCGGAACCTGCCGTCGGACGTCTTGTCGATGTTCTCCACGGTGCCGTCCAGGACTGCGTTCTGCGACTTGAGCTGGTAGCTGTCCAGGAAGTTGTTGTTCACCGCGCGCAGATGCCCGACGAAGTGCGTCTTCCAGGCCATCTTGAGCGAGTGCGGTCCGGCCACGTGGATGACCGCGGCCTTCGCCATGAGGGCTTCGGCGGTCTCGAAGGCGGAGTTGCCCTTGCCGACGACCAGCACGCGCTGGTTGGTGAAGGAGCCCGGGTCGACGTCGAACTCGTCGTACCGTTCGGCCAGTTCGATGCCGGGGATGGCGGGCTCGTGGAGCCGGGAGACGCCGGTCGCCACGACGAGCCGGCGGGCCTGCCGGTCCTGACCGGCGGCGTCGCGGACCGTGAAGACGCCGTCCGCTCGGGAGACCCGGACGACGTCGGTGCCGTACGCGACACGGACGCCGGTACGGTCGGCGAAGTCGGCCAGATAACGTACGAAGTCGTCGGCCTGGGGGAAGTACTCCTCGCTGTACCGGCTGAACAGCAGGTCCGGGTCGTCGCTGAGCAGCGAGTTCCAGTCCATCCGGAGGTTGAGTTCGGGGTCGGTGTATCCGGTGTTCACCTTGTTGATCGATATGAGCTGTCGATGTCGGGGGTACCTGGTGAAGAACGTGCCGGGCCCGTCTCCGCGCTCCAGGACGAGGTAGTCCCGTCCGTCGCGTTCCAGGAGAGCGGCGAGCTGAAGTCCGGCCGGTCCGGCCCCGATGATCAGGTAATCGCGCACCATGTACGGGACGTTAGTGCCGTCACATCAGAAGGCTCTGAGATTGCCCCGCGGCGGGTCAGGCGTGCACGGAACCCGCCCCGGCCGAGGGCGCGGAGGAAGCCTCCGTGCCGGCGGTCTCCGCCGTGGGGGACATACCGCGTTCGATGCGTTCGGGCAGGGCCAGCCGGTAGAGCGGCACGGCGCCCGCGGTGGTGAGGACGGCGACCAGGACGAGCATGGAGAAGACGTCCTTGCCGATCATGCCCTGGGCGAGGCCTATGTTGATGAAGATCAGGATCATGAGGCCGCGGGCGTTCATCAGGGCGCCCACCGCCCAGGACTCACGCCAGCTGAAGCCGATGCCGCGCATGGCGAGGGCGCACCCGAGGTACTTGCCGGTGAACCCGGCCACGAGGATCAGCAGGAGCGGCCCGATCATGGCCCATCCGGCGACTCCGCCCAGTTCGGTGTTGAGGCCGGAGAAGGTGAAGAAGACGGGCAGCAGCAGCACGCAGACGAGGTCCATCATGCGGGTGTGCAGGGCCTGGCGGAAGGCGTCGTTCCTGGGCATGGCCAGTCCGGCGACGAAGCCCCCGAAGACCGAGTAGATGCCGATGTAGTCGGTGAACAGGCCGCAGAGCAGCACGATGCTCACGACGAGGTACATCTGGTCGAAGCCGAACAGGCCGGTGCGTTCGACCCTGTCACCCATCGGACGCAGGAGCCGCGACACGACGGTGAGCATCACGACGGTGAAGGCGACGGTCAGGCCGATGGCGCGCAGGGCGTGGGGCAGGCCGGCGCCGGTGTGCATGGCGGACAGCACGGCGAGGAAGCACCAGGCCGCCGCGTCGTCCACGGAGGCGCCGAGGAGGGTCATGCGGCCGAGCGGCGAGTTCTCCAGTCCGCGTTCGTAGAGGATGCGGGCGAGCATCGGGAAGGCGGTGATGGACAGGGCGCCGCCGAGGAAGAGGGCGAACTCGAAGGAGGAGACGCCGGGTTCGGAAAGGCGGTCGTGGAGCAGATACCCCGTCGCGGCACCGAGCAGGAGCGAGGGGACGATGCCGGACACCGCCAGTACGGCCGCGTTCCTGGTGTCCTTGGTGCCGCTGCCGGGGGTGTGGTCGAGGCCGACCCCGACCAGGAACATGAAGAGGGTCAGGCCGAGGGTGCTCAGCACGTAGAGGATGGGTTTCACCTCGGCGGTGAAGACGGCCTTCTGGGCCTCGGGGAAGAGGGCGCCGAAGAGCGTGGGGCCCAGCAGGACGCCGGCCACCATCTCGCCGAGCACCCGTGGCTGCCTCACCCACAGGGCGAGACGGCCGCAGAGGGCGGACGCGGCGAGGATGATCACGATGGCGGGCAGGACCCGCAGGACGAGTTCGAGGTTCTTGTCGGTGGTGGCTGCCAGCAAAGTGGTGGGCACGGCCAGCTCCTGGGGTCGTCAGCGACGTGCGGGGACGTGGGGCGGGGGCCCGGGACCACGGCCTCGGCCGGCCGGGCAGCCGCTGGGCGGATGCTCTTCGAAGTAGCGGCCCGCCAGTCGCCGCCGGCGGGCGTGCAGCACCATGACCGTGCCCAGCACCAGTTGCCGGACGCCGCGGGTGACGTCCTCCACCGCGTTGCGCGCCCGCATGCGGCGCCGCAGTGCGTCGAGCCGGCGCGGGGCGGGCGGCATGCCGTGCGGGATGAGCAGACAGGGGGCGCGGTGCGGGATCGACCGGGTGTGCGGGACCGTCGAGTCCAGCCGGAAGCGGCGCAGCACCTCGCGTACGGCCGCGCGCAGCACCAGCGGGGACAGCCGCCAGGCCGGGCAGGGCCGGTTCGCCGCGATGCCGTACGGGATGTGGTGGGCTTCCTTGACCGAGAGGGTGGCCCAGCGGTCCGGGTCGAACTCGTCGGGCCGGTCGTAACCGGTGGCGTGGTAGCCGGGGTAGCTGAAGCACACCACGGTGCCGGGCGGCAGCACGGTGTCCTCGTCGAGCGGGATCTCGTCCGTGGTGATGCGGTGCGCGATGCCGAAGAGCGGGTACAGCCGCATCGTCTCGTCGAGCACCCGCGTGAGGTACCGGTCCTCCTCGGAGTCGTCCATGACGCGCTGTTGCGCCTCGGGGTGGCGCGCCAGGGCGAGCAGGACGTGTGCGGTCGCCTCCGACAGCTGCACCACGGCGGTGTTGAACATCGTTCCCTGGAGGTAGTGCACCTGCTCCGACAGTGACAGCGTCCGCGGGAGCGGATACGGCACCTCGCCCGCCACGACTCTGCGGCGCACGTACTCCGTCAGTCGGGCCCGGCGCCCGGGGTGGCGCAGTGAGGTGCACTTCAGCGCGCTGATCACGTCGTCGGCGTGTGCGGTGATCAGGTCCCGGGCGTGCGGCGGGCACGGCTCCCTGAACACCAGCTCGTAGCAGAACTCGGCCCAGGCGGGCATCACCAGATCACGCAGGCGCACCTGGCTGATACGCCCGTCCGGGACCGTGTCCAGGGTGCGGGCGACGGCGCGCGTGGCCTGGGCCATGAGCTCGCCCGACGTGCCGGCCAGCATCCGCCGGGTCGTCGCGGCCACGTCCTCGTACCGCTCGCCGGGTTCCAGATGCTCCTGGTGGACCTCGGGTCCCGGGGAGAGCCAGTACCAGAACAGGTCGGACAGGCCCGCGCCGGCGCTGCGTCCGTTCGCCGCGGGGTGCGCGTAGACGCGTTCGAACACCTCCGGGCCGTGGGTGGCGTTGGGCAGGGTCACCGCGCGGTCGCCGTTGGCCTTCTCGAAGATGCGGACGCGCAGCGCCACCACGGCGCGCGGCAGCCACCAGGTGTCCGCCGTGGCCGGCCTGGTCCCGCTCCTCACCACGTCTCTCCCCCGCGGACGACCATGTCCCTCGTCAGATCGGCGTTGTGGCGCCCTCCGCACAGCGCGAGCGTGTGGTCGTACTCGTCGCGCAGCGTGGCCAGTACCGCTCGGACTCCGGCCTCTCCGTCGGCGGCCAGGCCCCACATCACCGGGCGCCCCACCCCGACGGCCGTCGCGCCCAGCGCCAGGGCGACGGCGATGTCACTGCCGCGGCGCACCCCGCCGTCCATCAGCACCGGTATACGGCCCGCGACGGCCTCGGCGACCGCCGGCAGGCAGTCGAGGGCGGCCGGGACGGCGTCGCACTGGCGGCCCCCGTGGTTGGAGACGATCACTCCGCTCGCGCCGTGCTCGACGGCCAGCCGCGCGTCCGCCGGGTGCAGGACTCCCTTGACCAGTACGGGAAGCGCGGTCATGCGCGGGATCTCGCCGAAGTCCCGCCAGGTCGGGGCGGCGGACATGGGGATGTCCGTGAGGGAGCCGGGCGGGGCGCCGGGCAGATCGCGCATGTTCTCCGCGGCGTGGCCCGGCGGCAACTCGGTGAAGCCGTGGCGCAGATCCCTGGTGTGCCGGCCGAACACCGCCGAGTCGACGGTGACCACCAGCGCCGTGCAGCCCGCCCGTTCGGCGCGCCGCACCAGTGTCTCGGTGACCTCTGCGCGCGGGTGGAGGTACAGCTGGAACCACACCGCCGGGTCGGGGGCCGCCTCGCGGGCCGCGGCGACGACGGCGTCGACCGCCGTGGTCGCGGCCGTGCCCGTCACCAGCACGGCTCCCTCGGCCGCGGCGGCACGGGCCGTGGCGCCCTCGCCGTCCGGATGCATCAGCCGGTGGAAGGCGGTGGGGGCGACGATCACCGGTGCGGCCCGCTGGGCACCCGGCAGACAGGCGGTGGTGTCCCGCGTCTCGCTGCCGCACAGGACCCGTGGCAGCAGCAGACAGCGGTCGAAGGCCCGCTCGTTGGCGGACAGGACGCGTTCCTCGGCCGCCCCGCCCGCCACGTAGTCGTAGTGGACGGGGTCCAGTGTCCTGCGGGCCGCGTCGTGCAGCGCGCGCAGGGTCACGGTGTCACCGGGGCGACGGAGCCGAGGCGGTCGGCGAGGAACGCGAGCAGCGGGGCGCGGTGGAACTCCTCGCTGTCCCACTCGTTCTCCAGGTTCTCCGTCATGTGGTGCTCGGCCACGAGTCCGCCGGCCCGGTACCAGCGGACGACCGGATGCAGGTAGCGGCCGTCGAGACCCGCCATGTCCTGCTGCGACTTGCGCCCCGCGGTGACGTCGAAGGGATCCACCCGGTCGTGGTCCGCGCCGTACTCCAGGGTGATCACCGCGTACGCGTCCGCCGGCCCGAAGTCGCCCGCGCGTACGGCGTCGGGCACATGGCGGACGGGAACCTCCTCCGCGTACCGCATGCTGCCGTCCGGGGCGACGAGCAGCAGGTCGCCCAGGACGGCGAACTGCTGCCACAGCGCGGAGGACCGGTTGACGCGGGTGATGACCGCGTCGGCGGCCCGCTCGACGGCGTCGCCCAGCTCCGTCACCGGCCAGGCCTCGCCGTGGTGGCGCCCGCGCAGCACGCGGTGCAGGGCGCGCACCGCGTAGCGGAAACCGTGGATGAAGCCGGTGGTGGACTTCTTGAAGTCGGGGCCCTGGGTCAGGGTCCCGGCGAAGTACAGACCGGGCACGTTGGTCGACTCGCCGACCGGGGTGAGGGCGGGAAAGCGCCCGCCGACGATCAGCTCGGGGAGACAGGCGGCGTCGAAGATCGAGGTGTCGAAGCGGAATCCGGTCGCGACGATCACCCGGTCGTAGCGGAGGTCCTTGACCACCTCGTCGACCCGCTCGAACGAGACCGGCACGGCGAAGCCGTCCGTCTCCCGGCGGATCTCCAGCACCCGGCCGTCCAGGAGCGCGTTCTGCGACTTCAGCTGGTAGCTGTCGAGGAAGTTGTTGTTCACCGCGCGCAGATGCCCCACGTAGTGCGACTTCCAGGCCAGCCGCAGGGAGCCCGCTCCGACGAGGTGGATGACCGCCGCGGTCTCCATCAGGCTGTCGGCCGTCTCGAAGGCGGAGTTGCCCCGGCCGATGATCAGTACGCGCTGGTCGGTGAAGGACTGCGGGTCAGGGTCGAACGTGTCGTAGCGTTCGGCCAGTTCGACGCCCGGAACGGCCGGCAGGTTCGGCTGGAACACTCCGGTGGCGACCACCACGCGCCGGGCGTGCCGCACCGTGCCGGTGTGATCGGTGACCGCGAATCCTCCGCCGCCACCGGCTCCGTCACCGCCGCCGTCGTCATCGTCATCGTCATCGTCGGTACGGGAGATCCGCGTCACCGTGGTGTCGTAGCGCACCCGCACCCCGGTACGGTCCGCGTAGTCCGCGAGGTAGCGGACCAGGTCGTCGGCCGACGGGAAGTACCGCGGGCTGTACCGGGTGAAGAGCAGCTCGGGATCGTCGCTCAGCAGGGAGTTCCAGTCCATGCGCAGCCGTAGTTCCGGATCGTCGTATCCGGTGTGCACCTTGTTGATCGAGATCAGTTGGCGATGCCGGGGAAAGCGCGTGAAGAACGCGCCCGGAACGCTCCCGCGCTCCAGGACGACGTAGTCCGCACCGTCACGCTCCAGGGAGGCGGCGAGCTGTAGTCCCGCGGGCCCCGCTCCGATGATCAGGTAGTCGTGCGCCATGGCCCAGAAGCTATCCACCGGTTTTCAGAGCGCTCTGAGATTCCCCGCCTAGCTTCTCAGGGGTGCTCACCACCATGGACACCGTCTCGCTGACCGCCCCGCTGGACTCCGCCGTCCTGCGCCGCGCGGCCACGCCGCTCACCGTCACGGTGGACGACGGGACCCGTGCGCGCGTCGACCGCAGCCGACAGCTCTTCCACGACCTGCTGCACGGCGGCGGAGAGGGCGGCGGGAGCAACGGCGACCGTGCCGCAGGCGGCGGCCGGGAGAGCCGTATCTACGGCGCCACCACGGGCTTCGGCGCACTCGTCGGTTACGCGGGCCGTGCCGACGAGGCCGACCAGTGCGACAACACCCTGGCCCATCTCGGCGCGGGCCAGGGCCCGGACCTGCCGCTGGAGATCACGCGCGCGGCCCTGCTGCTGCGCACCCGGTCCCTCGCCCAGGGGCTCTCCGGTGTGTCCGCCGAGGTCGTCGAACGGCTCACCGCCATGTTCGCCACGACGTTCACCCCCGCCGTCCCGCGTTACGGCTCGGTGGGGGCGAGCGGGGACCTGATCCCGCTCGCCTATGCCACGCAGGCGCTGCGGGGCCGCGGACACGCCTACGTGGACGACCGCCGGCTGCCGGCCGCCGAAGCCCTGACCGCCGCCGGCCTGCGCCCGCTCGTCCTCGACGGCCGGGACGCCCTCGCCCTCGTCAACGGCACCTCCGTCACCAGCGCCGCCACCGCGCTGGCCCACGACACCCTCCGCGCCGCACACCGTGCGCTGGCCGGTCTCACCTGCCTGCTGGCCGACCTCCTCGGCTGCGACCCCGGCTTCCTCGACGAGGACCTGCTGCGCGCCTACGGCCACCCCGGCGCGGCCCACGTCGGCGCACGCATGCGGCACACCCTGACCGGTGTCACGCCGTCGGGTACCCGGCCCCTGCAGGAGCCGTACAGCATCCGCTGCGCCCCGCAGCTGCTCGGCGCCGCGGAGGACGCCCTGCGCTACGTCGACGGTGTGGTCGCCGCGGACCTCGGCGGCGTCAGTGACAACCCGCTGTTCTTTCCCGGCGACGTGGGGGCGGGAGAGAACGCGGGGACGGGGGCGGCGGCGAAGGTGGTGCACGGCGGGAACTTCTTCGGCCAGCCCGCCGCCTTCGCCGCCGATCTGCTGGCCTGTGTCACCGCCCAGCTGGGCAACCTGGCCGAGCGCCAGCTCGACCTGCTGGTGGACCCGGCGCGCAACGGCGGGCTGCCGCCCATGCTCGCCACCACGCCGGGGCAGCAGCACGGACTGCAGGGCGTACAGCTGGCCACCACCGCCCTGGTCGCCGAGATCCGCCGCGCGGCGGCACCGGCCGGCATGCAGAGCCTGCCGACCAACCTCCACAACCAGGACGTCGTCCCGTTCGGCACCCAGGCCGCCCTGCGCTCCTACGACATGGCGGAGCTGCTCCGCCTGCTGTGCGGGTCGCTCGCCCTCGGGCTGCGCCAGGCCGCGCACGTCGGGGCGCGCCGCCCCACCGCGCCCCGCTGCGGCGGGCTGCTCGACCTCCTCGTCGAGACGGTTCCCGCGGTCGAGCGGGACCGCCCGCTGGACGCCGACGTCCGTGCGGCGGCCCGGCTGCTCGTCACGACCGACCTGCCGTGACCGGCTGCGCCGGATCAGGGACGGGCGCCGAAACGCACTCCGGCAGCCGGACGGTGAACCGGGCGCCGCATCCCGGGCGGCCGGTCGCGGCCACCGTGCCGCCGTGATGGGCGATGACCTCCCGCAGCAGCGCGAGCCCCAGACCGTACCGCCCGCCCCCGTCACCGCGGTGGAACCTCTCGAACAGCAGCTCCGCCTCGGCGGGCTCGAAGCCGGACCCGGTGTCCGCGACGGTCAGCTGGACCGTCCCGCCGGTGCGCGCGAGGTCCACCTCGATCCGCCCGCCCGCCGGGGTGTGTCCGATCGCGTTCACCAGCAGCTCGCCGACGGCGCGGCGCAGGGCGGACTCGATGCCGTCGACGCACAGCGGATACGAGGGGCCGTTCACGACCACGGTGAGGCCGCCCTCGTGTGTGCGGTCCGACTCCTCGGCGACCACCGACCGGGCCAGCGTGACCAGTTCGACATGGCGGTGTTCCGACCGCCGCGCCGGGTCCGCCGCGAGACTCGCGGACAGCAGCAGATCGTCCAGTACCTCACCGAGCCGGCTGACCGACCCCACCAGCCGGGCCAGCCCGTCCCGGTGCCGGGCCGGGAGGTCCTCGTCGGCCGCCTGCCGTGACAGCACCTGCGCCCGCGTGTACACCTGGGTGATCGGGGTGCGCAGCTCGTGGCTGGCGTCCGCGACGAACCGTCGCTGGCGGGCGAGGGCCTCGGCGAGCGGGGCCACCGCCCGGTTCCCCAGGACCGCGCCGGTCACGGCCGCGGCGATCAGCCCCACGATCTCGGCGACGCCGAGCGCGGACCACAGGTATCTGCGGTCGGCGAGCTGGAAACGCATGTCGAAGACCGCCTGGACCAGTTCGCCGTCCGTCCTGACCTGCGTACGCACGAGGTAGACCGTGTCGTTGCGCCGTACCGTGCGCTCCACGGCCTGCCCGGTCCGCCGCGCCCGGTCCATGTCGGCGCGCACCGGGAACCCGGCCGGGGCGTTCGCGAGCGGGGTCGCTCCGGGCGCGTACAGCCAGGTGCACACCGGCGGGCTCGACAGGCCGCCGCGCGCCGCGCCGTAGCGCAGTTCGCGCCGTACCTGATCGTCCTGCGCGTGGGTCATGACCGTGTGGGCCACACCGCCCACGAGCGTGATCAGCAGGGTGATGGTGAGAGCGGTGATCACGGAGATCCGCAGGCGTGCCCGGCGCACCGCCGCCCCTTCCGCGTACGCCGACGCCCTCACAGCGACCCCAGTCGGTAGCCCAGGCCACGGACCGTGCGCACCACCTGCCGGCCGAGTTTGCGGCGCAGGTAGTAGACGTAGGTGTCGACGATGGAGGACGCGGGCGCCTCGTGGAAGACCGCCCGGCGCAGTTCCGCCCGCGAGTACACGGTTTCGGGGCGGGAGGCCAGCACCCACAGCAGTTCGAACTCCCGCGCGGCGAGCCCGATCCGCTCGCCGTCGGCGAGTTCCACCTCGCGGTGGCTGACGTACAGGTGCCCCGAGCCGATCCGCAGCACGTCGGCCACATCGAGTGCGCGTCTGCACAAGGCCCGTAATCGGGCGCTGAGTTCATCGAGTTCGAAGGGCTTGACCAGGTAGTCGTCGGCGCCGGCGTCGAGCCCGTCGACCCGGTCGTGCACCGTGCCCATCGCGGTCAGCAGCATGACCGGCGTACGGACCGCGCGGGACCGCAGCCGGCCCAGCAGGTCGAGGCCGTCCAGGCCCGGCAGGCGCCGGTCGACGACGAGCACGTCGTACTGACGCGCCAGGCCCAGATGCAGGCCCCGCTGGCCGTCCGTCGCCACGTCGACGGCGTACCCCTCCTGCCGCAGTGTCTCGGAGAGCATGGAGCCCAGCTCCCGGTCGTCCTCGACCAGCAGCAACCGCCGGGGGTCGTGCGCGCGAACTTGTCCCACCGTCCCGTTCCCCTCGTCCCGGTGCCCGTCAACGCCCGTGCGTGACACGCGAGTTCCGTGTACGGGAAGGCGCGGCCGAACGAGGATTCGATCGGCAGGACGAAGCTAGCGCGTGCCCCCCGGGGAAGGCGCTCCGGCGGCGGAACCGAGGCTCGTTTTCTGTGCGTGCGGGCAGTCGTCCCGGGCCGCCGCCCCCTCTCTTCCGCTCCCCGCCCCTCCTTCACGGTGTGAACTCCCGGGCCCCCGCACGGCTTTTACCGCTTTACCTCTTGACGGCCGGAGTACTGAAGAGCACATTGGCCGCGCAGCAGTGATGAGAGCGCTCTCAACAGCTCTCGGCAACACCCCGCGCACCCCCACTTCCGTACGTGAAGAGGCACCCATGAGGGAAACTTCCGGCACCCCCGCAAGACCCGGTCGGATACGGCGTTCGGTCATCGCGCTCGTCGGCGTGCTGAGCCTGGCGGCGGCCGGGGCCTCGGCGGCACAGGCGGACGCGCCCGCGCCGCCCAGCGGCTGGACCCAGGTCTTCGTCGACGACTTCAACGGCAGCGCCGGCACCGGCGTCAACACCTCGAACTGGCAGTACTCGACCGGCCACGGCTATCCGGGCGGGCCCTCCAACTGGGGTACGGGCGAGATCGAGAACATGACGTCCAGCACCAACAACGTGGCGCTGGACGGCGCCGGCAACCTGCGGATCACCCCGCGGCGCGACACGTCGGGCAACTGGACCTCGGGCCGCATCGAGACCAACCGCACCGACTTCCAGCCGCCCGCCGGGGGCAAGCTGCGGGTGCAGTCCCGGATCCAGATGCCGAACGTGACGGGCGCCGCCGCCCGCGGGTACTGGCCGGCGTTCTGGATGCTGGGCGCGCCCTACCGCGGCAACTACCAGAACTGGCCGGCCGTCGGCGAGCTGGACATCATGGAGAACGTCCAGGGCCTCAACACCGTGTGGTCCACGATGCACTGCGGCACCAACCCGGGCGGCCCGTGCAACGAGACGACCGGCATCGGCAGTTCCCGCGCCTGTCCCGGCACGACCTGTCAGGCGGGCTTCCACACGTACGGCCTGGAGTGGGACAGGTCGACGAGCGTGGAGGAGATCCGCTTCTACGTCGACGGCGTCAACTACCACACCGTACGGGCCAACCAGGTGGACGCGACGACCTGGGCGAACGCCACGAACCACGGGTACTTCATCATCCTGAACGTGGCGATGGGCGGCGGTTTCGTGGACGCCTTCGGCGGTGGCCCGGACGGTGCCACGGTGCCGGGCAACCCGATGGTCGTGGACTACGTGCAGGTGCTCACGTCGGGCGGCGGCACCACCCCTCCGCCGACCGGCAACCGTGACGCGTACAGCGCGATCCAGGCCGAGTCGTTCGACGGCCAGAGCGGCACGATCACCGAGACCACCACCGACTCGGGCGGCGGCCAGAACATCGGCGCCCTCGCCAACGGCGACTGGGCGCAGTACAAGGGCGTCAACTTCGGCTCCACGGCGGCCAGGCAGTTCGTCGCCCGGGTGGCGAGCGGCGCGGGCAACTCCGTCAGCGGCCTGGTCGAGGTCCGCCTCGACAGCCGTACGAGCACACCCATCGGCAGCTTCGCGCTGGCCAACACCGGGGGCTGGCAGAGCTGGCGGACCGTACCCGCGAACATCAGCAACGTCACGGGCACGCACGACGTCTACCTCACCTTCACGAGCGGCCAGCCGGCTGACTTCGTGAACGTGAACTGGTTCAACTTCGGTCACTGAGAACGTAGTCGAGCGTAGCCGAGTCACCTCCAGCCCTGGTGGGGGCGGTCCTGACGGGCCGCCCCCACCAGGGTTCCTCAGCGCAGCTCCGTCCGGAACGTCACCGGTGTCGTGCCCGTGTGCTGGGTGAAGAACTTGGAGAAGTTGGCCGCGTCCGGGAAGCCCACGACGGCGCCGACGCGGCCGATCGGCATGTCCGTGTGGGCCAGCAGGCGCTTGGCCTCCAGGACCACCCGTTTGTCGATGAAGCCCTTGGGGGTCTCGCCGGTCGCGGCGCGGACCGCGCGGACCAGGGTGCGCCGGGAGTAGCCGAGGGCGTCGGCGTAGGCGCTGACACTGTGGTTGGTGGCGAAGCCCTTCTCGACGGCCTCGCGGAAGCGGGTGAAGGTGCTGTCCGTCCGCGCGTGGGCCGCGTCGGCGGCGCCGGCCGCGAGGTGGGCCAGGCGCAGCAGGAACGCGGTCAGGCTGTGCCGCAGCACGGCGGTGTGCAGGCTGAGCGGCAGGGTGCCCGTGTCGACGTACTCGCGCTCCAGGTGGGCGAGGGAGTTCTCCAGCGCGGTGAGCCGGCCGCGGTCGGGGCGCAGCAGCGGGGGCAGGTCGTAGCGGTAGAGGCCGGCCGCCTCCACGGTGGCGCGGGGCAGGAAGCCCGGCTGCATGATCAGGGCGGTGCCGCGGTAGTCCGCCGGCGAGGAGAAGCGGTGCACCTGGCCGGGCCGGATCCACAGGATCTCGCCGTCCCCCGCCTCGTACTCGTCGAAGTCGATCATGTGCCGGACGGGGCCGCCCCGGAAGAGCAGGACCACATGGAAGTCGATCCGGTGGACGCGCTCGATCTGTTCACCCGAATGCCAGCTGCGGCCTGCTTCCATCGGGCCCACCTGCATGCCCACGCCGAGGACGCTGCGGTCGACGGGGAAGGGAAAGGTTCTGATCCCGCTCCGGAACCCGTCCTCGAATTGAGTGCTTGTGTCCGCCATATCCTTCTCTTGCCGGTTCGGTCCCGTGATCGTTGTCCCACTTTCACCAAAGGCTGACACAGGGGCACCTTCCCCAGAATAAGTCCGACTTTTAAGGTTGAACGCATCAGAGCAGTTACCGGGCTTCCCGTGAGGATTTGTTGAAGATGAGCGCGCAGACACCCGACGGCTTGGAGTGGACCGACCTGGACCGGCGAGCCGTCGACACGGCCCGTCTTCTGGCGGCGGACGCCGTGCAGAAGGTCGGCAACGGCCACCCGGGCACCGCGATGAGTCTGGCCCCGGCCGCGTACACCCTCTTTCAGAAGGTGATGCGCCACGACCCGGCAGACCCGGAGTGGACCGGCCGCGACCGCTTCGTCCTCTCCCCCGGCCACACCTCGCTGACGCTCTACACCCAGCTCTTCCTCTCCGGCTACGAGCTGGAGCTGGACGACCTGAAGGCGTTCCGCACCCATGGCTCGAAGACGCCGGGGCACCCCGAGTACGGCCACACCGCCGGGGTCGAGACCACCACGGGCCCGCTGGGCCAGGGCGTCGCCAACGCGGTGGGCATGGCGATGGCCGCCCGCTACGAGCGCGGCCTCTTCGACCCGGACGCCCCCGAGGGCGAGTCCCCCTTCGACCACACCATCTGGGGCATCGTCTCCGACGGCGACCTGGAGGAGGGCATCTCCGCCGAGGCGTCCTCACTGGCGGGCCACCAGAAGCTCGGCAACCTCGTCTTCGTCTACGACGACAACCACATCTCCATCGAGGGCGACACCGCCACGGCCTTCTCCGAGGACGTGCTCAAGCGCTACGAGGCGTACGGCTGGCACGTCCAGCGGGTCGAGCCCTCGGCGGACGGCGACTCGGCCGGTGACATCGACGTACCCGCGCTGTACGAGGCCCTGACCGCCGCCAGGAACGAGACCGGGCGGCCCTCGATCATCGCGATGCGCACGGTCATCGCCTGGCCCGCCCCGAACGCGCGGAACACCGAGGCCTCGCACGGCTCGGCGCTGGGCGCGGAGGAGATCGCCGCCACCAAGCGCCTGCTGGGCTTCGACCCCGAGCAGTCCTTCGAGGTGTCGGACGAGGTCCTGAACCACGCCCGTCGCGCCCTCGACCGCGGCGCCGAGGCCCACGCCGCCTGGAACAAGCAGCTCGCCGAGTGGCGCACCGAGCAGCCCGAGCGCGCGAAGCTCTTCGACCGGATCGTGGCGGGACAGCTCCCCGAGGGCTGGGAGGGCGCGCTGCCGGTCTTCGAGGCCGGCACGTCCGTGGCGACCCGCGCGGCCTCCGGCAAGGTGCTGCAGGCGCTCGGCGGTGTGCTCCCCGAGCTGTGGGGCGGCTCCGCCGACCTCGCGGGCTCGAACAACACGACCATCGACAAGACGAGCTCGTTCCTCCCGAAGGGCAACCCGCTCCCCGGGGCCGACCCGTACGGCCGCACGATCCACTTCGGCATCCGCGAGCACTCCATGGCCGCCGAGATGAACGGCATCGCGCTGCACGGCAACACCCGTATCTACGGCGGCACCTTCCTGGTGTTCTCCGACTACATGCGCAACGCCGTCCGGCTGTCCGCACTCATGCAGCTCCCCGTCACGTACGTGTGGACGCACGACTCCATCGGCCTCGGCGAGGACGGCCCGACCCACCAGCCGGTCGAGCACCTCGCCTCGCTGCGCGCCATCCCCGGCCTGAACGTCGTGCGCCCCGCCGACGCCAACGAGACCGCCATCGCCTGGGCCGAGATCACCCGGCGGCACGCGGTGAACCCGGCCCCGCACGGCCTGGCCCTCACCCGTCAGGGTGTACCGACGTACGAGGCCGACGCCGACGCGGCCAAGGGCGGCTACGTTCTGCGCGACTCCTCCACCGAGGTGCCCGACGTGCTCCTGATCGCGACCGGCTCGGAGGTGCAGCTCGCCGTTGCGGCACGCGAACAGTTGGAAGCCGAGGGAGTGGGCACCCGGGTGGTGTCGATGCCGTCCGTGGAGTGGTTCGAGGAGCAGTCCGCCGAGTACCGGGAGAGTGTCCTGCCGACAGCTGTGAAGGCCCGCGTGGCGGTCGAGGCGGGCATCGGTCTCACCTGGTACCGGTACGTCGGCGACGCCGGACGCATCGTCTCCCTGGAGCACTTCGGGGCCTCCGCCGACGCCGGGATCCTGTTCGCCGAGTACGGCTTCACCGCCGAGAACGTCGCCGCGTCCGCGCGGGAATCCGTTGCCGCCGCCCGCGGTTGATTCGACTGCACGAAGGAAGATGATCACTGTGACCCAGACAATCACCACCGCTGAACCCCTGAAGGCCCTCTCCGGCGAAGGCGTCTCCATCTGGCTCGACGACCTGTCCCGCAAGCGCATCACGTCCGGCAACCTCGCCGAGCTCATCGAGACCCGGCACGTCGTCGGCGTCACCACCAACCCCTCCATCTTCCAGGCCGCGATCGGCTCGGGCGAGGGGTACGAGGAGCAGCTCGCCGACCTCGCCGCGCGCCGTGTCACGGTCGACGAGGCCGTACGGATGATGACCACCGCCGACGTCCGCGCCGCCGCCGACATCCTGCGGCCCGTGTACGAGGAGACCGGTGGCCGCGACGGCCGGGTCTCCATCGAAGTGGACCCGCGCCTCGCCCATGACGCGTTGGCGACGGTCGCCGAGGCCAAGCAGCTGTCCTGGCTGGTCGACCGCCCGAACGTGATGATCAAGATTCCGGCGACCAAGGCCGGGCTGCCGGCGATCACCGAGGTCATCGGCCTCGGTATCAGCGTCAACGTCACGCTGATCTTCTCGCTCGAACGCTACCGCGAGGTCATGGACGCCTACCTGGCCGGCCTGGAGAAGGCCCGGGCCAAGGGGCTCGACCTCGCCACCATCCACTCGGTCGCCTCCTTCTTCGTCTCCCGCGTCGACAGCGAGATCGACAAGCGGCTGACGCGGGTCGGCACGGACGAGGCCCTCGCGCTCAAGGGCAGGGCGGCGCTGGCCAACGCGCGGCTCGCGTACGAGGCTTACGAAGAGGTCTTCGGCGGTGGGCGCTGGAACGCGCTCGGTGGCGCCCGCGCCAACAAGCAGCGTCCGCTGTGGGCGTCGACGGGTGTCAAGGACCCGTCCTACAAGGACACGCTGTACGTCGACGAGCTGGTCGCGCCCGGCACGGTCAACACGATGCCCGAGGGCACGCTGAACGCCACCGCCGACCACGGCGAGATCCGCGGCGACACGGTGAGCGGTGGTTACGCCCAGGCCCGCGCGGACCTGGACGCCGTCGAGAAGCAGGGCATCTCGTACGACGAGGTCGTCGGGCAGCTGGAGACCGAGGGTGTCGCGAAGTTCGCGGTGGCCTGGGACGAGCTGCTGGACGCGGTCACGGTCTCGCTCAACAGCAAGGGAGTTGACGGCGAATGAGCAAGAACCCTCCCGAGGGAACCCCCTCGGAGGCGGCGGGCGCGGGCGCGTCCGCCGCCGCCCCGGCCCGGGCGGCACAGGCCAAGAAGGCCGCGGGCACCAAGAAGACCGCGGCTGCGGCCAAGGCTGCAGGCGGCAAGAGCGCCGCCGGCGCCGGTAAGGGCGCGGGCGCCACGGTGGCCGCCGGTGCCAAGAAATCCGCGGGTGCAGCCAAGGTTGCGGGCAGCAAGAAGGCTGCGGGGGCCACGGCCGCCGCCGGTGCCAAGAAGGCCGCGGGCGCCACTGGCGCCAAGAAGACCGCGGGTGCTGCGAAGGCCTCCGGTTCCAAGCGCGCCTCCGCCACCAGGAAGACTGCACCGAGTCGCGCGAGGGCCGGGGCAGCCACGGACGCCGCGGCACCGGCCGTCGTCGACCCGGGCACCGCCGATCTCGCGCCGAAGTCGCTCGCCGAGGTGCTGGAGCATGCCGACGGGTGGGTCAATCCGCTGCGTGATCCTCAGGACCGTCGGCTGCCGAAGATCGCCGGGCCCTCCGGTCTCGTCATCTTCGGGGTGACGGGCGACCTGTCGCGCAAGAAGCTCATGCCGGCCGTCTACGACCTGGCCAACCGCGGCCTGCTGCCGCCCGGCTTCTCGCTCGTCGGGTTCGCGCGCCGCGACTGGGAGGACGAGGACTTCGCCCAGATCGTGCACGACTCGGTCCGCGACCACGCGCGCACCGAGTTCCGCGAGGAGGTCTGGCAGCAGCTCGCCGAGGGCATGCGGTTCATCCCGGGCGACTTCGACGACGACCAGGCGTTCGAGCAACTGCGCGCCGCGGTGGACGAGTTGGACAAGTCCCGGGGCACGAGCGGCAACTACGCCTTCTACCTCTCCGTACCGCCCAAGTTCTTCCCCAAGGTCGTCAAGCAGCTCAAGAAGCACGGCCTCGCCGAGGCGCCCGAGGGTTCCTGGCGGCGCGGGGTGATCGAGAAGCCGTTCGGCCGCGACCTGAAGAGCGCGCGCGAGCTGAACCGGGTGGTGCACGAGGTGTTCGACCCGGAGCAGGTGTTCCGGATCGACCACTACCTCGGCAAGGAGACCGTCCAGAACATCCTGGCGCTCCGCTTCGCCAACCAGATGTACGAGCCCATCTGGAACCGGTCGTTCGTCGACCACGTACAGATCACGATGGCCGAGGACATCGGCATCGGAGGCCGCGCGGGCTACTACGACGGCATCGGATCGGCCCGTGACGTCATCCAGAACCACCTGCTCCAGCTGATGGCGCTGACCGCGATGGAGGAGCCCATCGCCTTCGACGCCGACTCGCTGCTCACCGAGAAGCTCAAGGTCCTCAAGTCCGTGAAGCTGCCGGAGGACCTGGGCGAGCACACGGTCCGCGGCCAGTACGCGGCGGGCTGGCAGGGCGGCGAGAAGGTGCGCGGCTACCTCGACGAGGACGGCATCGACCCCGGTTCGACGACCGACACGTACGCGGCCGTCAAGCTGGAGGTCGACAACCGCCGCTGGGCGGGCGTCCCCTTCTACCTGCGCACCGGCAAGCGCCTGGGCCGCCGCGTCACCGAGATCGCCGTCGTCTTCCAGCGCGCCCCGCACTCCCCCTTCGACTCCACCGCCACCGAGGAACTCGGCGCGAACGCGATCGTCATCCGCGTCCAGCCGGACGAGGGCATGACGGTGCGCTTCGGATCGAAGGTGCCGGGTACGTCGATGGAGATCCGGGACGTGTCGATGGACTTCGCGTACGGCGAGTCGTTCACGGAGTCCAGCCCGGAAGCGTACGAGAGGCTGATCCTGGACGTACTGCTCGGCGACGCCAACCTCTTCCCCCGCCACCAGGAGGTGGAAGAGTCCTGGAAGATCCTCGACCCGATCGAGGGCTACTGGGACACCCACGGCAAACCCGCCCAGTACGCCTCGGGCACCTGGGGTCCCGGGGAAGCCGACGAGATGCTCGCACGAGACGGACGGAGCTGGCGCAGGCCATGAAGATCGACCTGACCGACACCACGGCAAGCAAGATCAACAAGGCCCTCGTGCAGGGTCGCCGCGCCATCGGCACGCCAGCCGTGGGCATGGTCCTGACGATGGTCATCGTGACGGACGAGGAGAACGCCTACGACTCGATCAAGGCGGCCGAGGAGGCCTCGCACGAGCACCCCTCGCGCACCCTGGTCGTGATCAAGCGGCACGCCCGCACCCCGCGCGACCGCACGAACTCCCACCTCGACGCCGAGGTACGGGTGGGCGCGGACGCCGGCACCGGCGAGACGGTCATCCTGCGGCTGTACGGCGAGGTGTCCGACCACGCCGACTCCGTGGTCCTGCCGCTGCTGCTCCCCGACGCGCCGGTCGTCGTCTGGTGGCCGGTGGACGCGCCGGAGGTCCCCGTCAAGGACCCGCTGGGCGCCCTCGCGCAGCGCCGGATCACCGACATGTACGCCGTCGAGACCCCGCTGGAGGCCCTGGAGGCACGTGCCGCCGCGTACGCGCCGGGCGACACGGACCTGGCCTGGACCCGGCTCACCCCGTGGCGTTCCATGCTCGCCGCCGCCCTCGACCAGGCCCGCACGAAGATCATCACGGCCACCGTCGAGAGCGAGGCCGAGAACCCGAGCGCCGAGCTGCTGGCCCGCTGGCTGGAGGCCCGTCTCAAGGTCTCGGTCGAGCGGGTCGTCACCGCGGGGCCCGTGGTCACCGCCGTGAAGCTCGGCACCGAGAACGGAGAGATCGTCATCGACCGCCCCGAGGGCCCCCTCGCGACGCTGTCCCTGCCGGGCCAGCCCTCGCGCACCCTCGCGCTGAAGGTCCGCAGCACCTCCGAGCTGATCGCCGAGGAACTGCGGCGGCTCGACGCGGACGAGATGTACGCCGTCGCCCTGCACGGGGACGACACCCGGAGGGAGAGCCGTGTCTGACTCACCGAAGCTCACCCGCCGCCCCGAGTGGACCGCCCTGGAGGACCACCGGGCCGGGCCGTTCCTGCACGCGCACCTGCGCGAGCTGTTCGCGACGGACCCGGAGCGCGCCGAGCGCTACACCGTGCGCGTGGGCGACCTGCACGTCGACTACTCGAAGCACCTGATCACCGACGAGACGCTCGCGCTGCTCCAGGAACTCGCCACCGCCACCGACGTGTTCGGTCTGCGGGACGCGATGTTCCGCGGGGAGCGGATCAACGTCACCGAGGACCGGGCGGTCCTGCACACCGCGCTGCGCGCCCCGCGCGACGCCGTGGTGGAGGTCGACGGCGAGAACGTCGTACCTAAGGTGCACGCCGTGCTCGACCGGATGGCCGGCTTCGCCGAACAGGTCCGCTCCGGCAAGTGGACCGGCCACACCGGCCGCCGCATCCGCAACGTCGTCAACATCGGCATCGGCGGCTCCGACCTGGGCCCGGCGATGGCGTACGACGCGCTGCGCGCCTTCACCGACCGCGACCTGACGGTCCGGTTCGTGTCGAACGTCGACGGGGCCGACCTGCACGAGGCCGTCCGCGACCTCGACCCGGCCGAGACGCTGTTCATCGTCGCCTCGAAGACCTTCACCACCATCGAGACGATCACCAACGCGACCTCGGCGCGGTCCTGGCTGCTCGCCGGGCTCGGCGGTGAAGCGGCAGCCGTCGCCAAGCACTTCGTGGCGCTGTCGACGAACGCGGAGAAGGTCGCGGACTTCGGTATCGACACGGCGAACATGTTCGAGTTCTGGGACTGGGTCGGCGGGCGGTACTCGTTCGACTCGGCGATCGGTCTCTCGCTGATGATCGCGATCGGCCCGGACCGCTTCCGGGAACTGCTCGACGGCTTCCACCTCGTCGACGAGCACTTCCGCACGGCCCCCGCCGAGGCCAACGTGCCTTTGCTGCTGGGGCTGTTGGGTGTCTGGTACGGCAACTTCTTCGACGCGCAGTCGCACGCGGTGCTGCCGTACTCGCACTACCTGTCCAAGTTCACCGCGTACCTCCAGCAGTTGGACATGGAGTCCAACGGCAAGTCCGTGGACCGCGACGGACGCCCCGTGGAGTGGCAGACGGGCCCTGTCGTCTGGGGCACGCCCGGCACCAACGGGCAGCACGCGTACTACCAGTTGATCCACCAGGGCACGAAGACGATTCCCGCCGACCTGATCGGCTTCGTCAACCCGGTCGCCGAGCTGGGCAGCGAACTCGCGGCCCAGCACGACCTGTTGATGGCGAACCTCTTCGCCCAGGGCCAGGCGCTGGCCTTCGGCAGGACACCGGAGGAGGTGCGGGCGGAGGGCGTGGCCGAGGAGCTGGTGGCGCACAAGACGTTCAGGGGCAACCACCCGACGACCACGATCCTCGCCCGCGAGCTGACCCCTTCGGTTCTCGGCCAGCTGATCGCCCTCTACGAGCACAAGGTGTTCGTGCAGGGAGCGATCTGGCACATCGACTCCTTCGACCAGTGGGGTGTCGAGCTCGGCAAGGTCCTCGCCAAGCGCGTCGAACCAGCCCTCACCGAGGGCGCCGACGTCCCCGGCCTCGACTCCTCCACCAGCGCCCTCGTGGCCACGTACCGCACTCTCCGGAAGAAGTGAACTGACATGACTGCGATGCAGCTTGGTCTCATCGGCCTCGGCAAGATGGGCGGCAACATGCGCGAGCGCATCCGCCGCGCAGGCCACACCGTCATCGGATACGACCGCAATCCGGAGCTCGCCGACGTGAGCAGCCTGGCCGAGCTCGTGGGCAAGCTCGAAGGTCCGCGGGTGGTGTGGGTGATGGTTCCCGCCGGTGCCGCGACCCAGTCCACCATCGACGAGCTCGGCGAGCTGCTTGAGCCGGGTGACGTGGTCGTGGACGGCGGCAACTCCCGCTGGACGGACGACGAGAAGCACTCCGAGGAGCTGGCGGCCAAGGGCATCGGCTTCGTCGACGCCGGCGTCTCGGGGGGCGTGTGGGGCCTCAAGAACGGCTACGCGCTGATGGTCGGCGGCGACGCCGAGCACATCGCCAAGGTCCAGCCGGTCTTCGACGCCCTCAAGCCCGAGGGCGACGCCGGGTTCGTGCACGCGGGCAAGGTCGGCGCCGGGCACTTCTCCAAGATGGTCCACAACGGCATCGAGTACGCCATGATGCAGGCCTACGCCGAGGGCTGGGAGCTGCTCGAGGCGGTCGACTCCGTCACCGATGTGCGCGAGGTCTTCCGTTCCTGGCAGGAGGGCACGGTGATCCGGTCCTGGCTGCTGGACCTGGCGGTCAACGCGCTGGACGAGGACGAGCACCTGGAGCGGCTGCGCGGCTTCGCGCAGGACTCCGGCGAGGGCCGCTGGACTGTCGAGGCGGCCATCGACAACGCGGTACCGCTGCCCGCGATCACCGCGTCGCTGTTCGCCCGGTTCGCGTCCCGGCAGGACGACTCGCCGCAGATGAAGATGATC
Source organism: Streptomyces ortus (assembly GCF_026341275.1). Lineage (NCBI taxonomy): Bacteria > Bacillati > Actinomycetota > Actinomycetes > Kitasatosporales > Streptomycetaceae > Streptomyces > Streptomyces ortus. The sequence goes on along the minus strand of NZ_JAIFZO010000002.1, from coordinate 6,900,223 downwards.
GCGGCACTGCGCAACCAGTTCGGCGGTCACGCCGTCGAGTCCGCGAAGTAGGAGTCATGGGCGATCTTCTCCTCGTCCGGCACGGCGAGACCGAGTGGAGCAGGTCGGGACAGCACACGAGCTGGACCGACCTGCCCCTCACCGAGCACGGCGAGGAACAGGCGAAGTCCCTCGTTCCGCTCTTCGCCGGGCGGTCCTGTGCCCTGGTGCTCACCAGTCCGCTTCAGCGCGCGATACGGACCGCCGAGCTGGCGGGGCTGACCGGGGCCGTCGTCGACCCCGACCTGCACGAGTGGAACTACGGGGCGTACGAGGGCATCAAGACCGTCGACATCCACCGGACCAGGCCCGACTGGTACCTGTGGAACGACGGGGTGCCACCCGGTCCTGACGGGCAGAGGGGCGAGTCGCCCGCCGAGGTGGGCGAACGGGCCGACCGGGTGCTGGCCCATGCGGCGAAGGCGCTCGACGAGGGTGACGTGGTGCTGGTGGCCCACTCGCACTTCCTGCGGGTGCTGACCGCGCGCCGGCTCGGGCTGCCGGCGTCGGACGGGCGGCTGTTCCGGCTCGACACGGCCACGGTGAGCCGGCTCTCCCTGGAGCACGGGCGCCCGGTCCTCGCGGAGTGGAACGCGAAGCCGTAGCCGGTTCCCCGGGCGGGGCCCTTTCGCGAAGTTCCTCGCACCCCTTGCCACATCCGCACCCCAGTGGGTGCTGAGCGCGCAGTTCCCCGCGCCCCTGAAGGGGCGCGGCCCCGCCTTCAGGGGCGCGGGGAACTGCGCGGCCCACCGCCACGGCCCGCAGGCATAGACATACCTCGCGTCCACCGCCGCGCGGCGCCGGCTCGCGTGGCCGGGAGGTGGTGGTCCCCGGCCACCCTCGTCGCCACCGGCTGTGGCTGCTGTGGGTTCGGGGCCTCGCGGGGCGGCGGACGGCCGTCGCGGACGGCCGGGCAGGCGCCTGACGTGCACCGACGCGCCGCACGTGAGCCACCCGCCCGGCACCCCGCATCGGCGGGAACCACCGCTGCGGCCACCCCGCCCCACCGGTAGCGTGCTGCCCCCTGTCCCGTACGCATCCGTACGAAGGAGACAGCCGATGGCCGACACCGGGCAGTACGATCAGCGGTACGAACACTACGAAGGCGGAAGCCCCGAGGCGGAACGGCTGGTTTTCGATCGGCTGGCCCGGGAGCTGATGGAAGTACAGGTCAAGAACCGCCGGGCCGCCGGCGGCGCGACCGCCCGCGCCTTCCACGCCAAGGCTCCGCTCGGAGTGGAGAACGCCCGCCTGCGCTTCCACGACGACCTGCCCGCCGTCCTGCGCGTCGGCTTCGCCCGCCCCGGCGCCGACTACCCGGTGACGCTGCGGCTGTCGAACGCGAGCGGCATCCGGCAGGGCGACGGAGCCCCCGACCTGCGCGGCGCGGCCCTGCGCGTCCGCGTGTCGGACGAGGAGAGCCACGACCTGCTCGCCACGAGCCATCCCGTGTCGCACGCCCGCGACGCACGCGAGTTCGTGGCCTTCGCCAAGGCCATGGCGGGCGCCCGCAACCCCCTCCAGAAGGCGTTCGGACTCCTCGTGAAGCTCCCGCTGGCGGTCGGGTTCGAAACCGCCACCCGGATGCGGCGCAACGTCCAGGCGGCCACCCGGCAGACCGTCACCTCCCTGGCCACACAGACGTATTGGAGTCGCGGGGCGATGCTCTGGGGCGAGGCGGGACCCGTGCGCCACCTGCTGCGCCCGGTCGGCGGAACCCCGCCCGCTCCCCCGCCCGACCGGCGCGACCCCGACTTCCTGCACCACGAGCTGGCCCGTCGGCTCGCCTCCGCCGACGTCTCCTTCGACCTGTGCGTGCAGCGGTACGTGGACGAGTTGCGCACCCCGGTCGAGGACACCTCGGTGGAGTGGAAGGACGCCGTCTCGCCGCCGATCCCGGTGGCCCGGCTCACCGTACCGGGCCAGGATCTGGACGGGGCCGAAGCACGGGCGGCGGCCCGGCGGGTGGAAGACCTGGTGTTCAACCCCTGGTACACCACCGACGAGTTCCGCCCGCTCGGCAATCTCAACCGCGCCCGCAAGGCCGCGTACCAGGCGAGCGGCGCGCACCGGCTCGGGCTGCGCTTCGTCACCGAGGAGCCGCTGCGCAACCGGCTCATCGGCCGGCCCGTCGGCGCCGCACTGACACGGCTGAACCGGTATGTGCCCTGGCACCGGCTGCCGTTGCAGCTGAGCCTGCTGAACCTGGTCTTCCTGCGGAAGGTGCTGCGCCGGTTCAACCTCATCGACAGCGAGGTGCGCGAGGCCCCGCCCAGGGCCCAGTCCGTACCGGAGCCCATCGAGGAGCGGCTGCGCACCGAGCGCTCGTACGACGGGTCGTACAACGATCTGTCCGAGCCGCGGATGGGTGCCGTGGGCGCCGCCTTCGGACGCAACCTGAAACCGGACTACCGGCCCGACCGGTTCGACACGCCCAACCCGGTCACGGTGAGCCGGCAGCTCCTGCGGCGGGACAGTTTCCTGCCCGCGACCTCGCTCAATGTGCTGGCGGCGGCCTGGATCCAGTTCCAGGTGCACGACTGGGTCAACCACCGCAGGTACCCGGCGGGCGGTCCGTCCGTGGAGGTGCCGCTGCCGCCCGGCAGCGACCCCTGGCACAACACGCCGGGCGGGTCGGCCGAGAACGTGATGCGGTTCAGCGACAACGAGGGGCTGGCCCAGCCCGGCGACCGCCCGCCGATCCTGTTCGGGAACATGGCCTCGCACTGGTGGGACGGTTCCGAGGTGTACGGCGGCGACGAGAAGACCGCCCGTTTCCTGCGCGAGCCCGACGGCGGCGCCGAACTCCGTTTGGAGGACGGCCACTTGCCGGGCGCGCAGAACGGCATTCCGCTCACCGGGTTCAACGAGAGCTGGTGGATGGGCCTCAGCGCGATGCACACCCTGTTCGCGCGGGAGCACAACGCGGTCTGCGACGCGCTGCGCACCGAGTATCCGTCGATGGGCGAGGAGCGGATCTACCACACGGCGCGGCTGGTGGTCTCCGCGCTCATCGCGAAGATACACACGGTGGAGTGGACCCCGGCGATCCTCGCCACCAAGGCGATCGACATCGGTCTGAAGACCAACTGGCAGGGCCCGCCCAGGAACTGGCTGAACCAGCTGGGGCTGTGGCTGCTGGAGGCCCACTCGCTCAAGGGCATCCCGCACACCCTGCCGGACCACCACGGGACGCCGTACTCGCTGACCGAGGACTTCGTCACGGTGTACCGCATGCATCCGCTGGTCCCCGACGACTTCGAACTGCGCGAGCACCACTTCGGGCACCGGCTGGAGACGGTCGGGTTCATGGACATCCAGGGCGGCGCGGCCGAGTCGCAGATCCGCAAGACGGGCCTCGCGAACGCGCTGTACTCGTTCGGCATCGCCCACCCCGGCGCCATCACACTGCACAACTACCCCGAAGCCCTGCGGCGGTTCGAGCGGGACGGCGAGATCATCGACCTGTCGGTGGTGGACCTCGTACGGACCCGGCGCCGGGGTGTGCCGCGCTACAACGACTTCCGCGAGGGTCTGCACAAGCAGCGCATCCGGTCCTTCGAGGAGCTGACGCAGAGCGCCGAGTCGCTGGCGCGGCTCAAGGAGGTGTACCGCTCGGTCGACGAGATCGACACGGTGGTGGGCCTGTTCGCCGAGAACCCGCCGACGGGCTTCGGCTTCAGCGACACGGCCTTCCGCATCTTCATCCTGATGGCGACGCGGCGTCTGCAGAGCGACCGCTTCCTGACCGTCGACTACCGGCCCGAGGTGTACACACCGCTCGGTATCGACTGGGTGGAGAAGGGCGGCATGGACTCCGTCATCCTGCGCCACTGCCCGGAGCTGGCCGCGCTGCTGCCGCGCGACGCGAGCGCCTTCGCGCCATGGCGGGCGGTCCGCCCGACGGACAACGGCGACGGCGACGGCGACGGCCATGGAGTCAACGGTGAGCCGGGCTGAGCGCCGCTCCGGGCATCCGGGGCTCGACGACCTGCTGGCGCGGCCTCTCCTGGAGACCCTCTGGCGCCGCCGCACCCACCGGGTCAGCCGGGGCGCGTCGGTGCCGGCCGGCTCCATGAGCCACCGCTCCACGCACCCTCCGCAGCCCCTGTCGGAGCTGGAGGAGGCGGTGCTGATCGCGCTGACCGGCGCCACCGGGCTGACCATGCCGGACCGGCCCTTCGACGATCCGCGGGACGGCAAGCCCATCATGGCCAAGCCCAACCTCACGATGGCGGGCCGGACCGCGGGCAGCCCCGACAACGCGCAGGGCACCCACTTCTTCATGATCAACGACTCGGGCACGTACTACCTGCGCAAACTGGAACCGGCCCCGCACGAGCCCTTCGACGCCGCCACGCTGGTCGCCAGGGCCCACCGGGCCAAGGTGCGGGTCCTGGACCACCGCCTGGACGTCGCCGAGGGGATGCGCGACTTCCCGGCGTACCTCGACTCGAACCGGTTCCTGTCCAACCTGCCCGGCACGACGCTGTTCCTGCCGGTCGTCGACCTGTCCCACCAGTACGTCAACGCGCTGATGTACCTGCTCACGCAGCCGGACGGAGCCCGCCCGACCTTCGTCGACGACCGCAACCTCTACCGTCCCGCCGGGGTACGGAAGTGGGTGCGCAACGGATTCCTCAACGGCGACCTGAAACTGCCGCTGGGCGCGCTCGGCCCGATGCGCACCCAGATCGAGGCGGACCTGCTTCTGCAGAACCTGATGCTCACCGCCGAGGCGATGGGCCTGGGCGCCTGGATCCACGCCTCGGTCAACCCGCAGATCGCCCTGGGCGACCCGAAGTTCTCGAAGGCGTACGGCAGGATGCTCGGTTTCACCTTCGTCACCCCGCGCTGGCGGCTCGCCGACGTGTGGCGCTGGCACGTCCCGCTGCCCAAGTACGCGAACCTGCGCTCGCATCCGGTGGGTCTCACCTCCCCGGAGGGCGAGCCCCTGATCGAGGCCGCCTGCCCGCCCGCGCACCCGTCGATGTCGGCGGCCGTGGACGCCGTCGTCGAGGCCAAGTTCGGGCCCGGCGGCACGTACACCGACAAGGAGGTCTTCACCCGGATCTACAAGGAGGACTACGGGCAGCGCTATCTCGCCGAGGCCAGTGAGTACGAGTCACGGGTCGTGGACTGCGCCCGGGACGTGTGCGAGTACATCATCGGGACGCACCGGCGGTTCCCGGCGCACACGGACGCCATCCTTGTCCCGGGTGTCTGGCTGCAGGCACACCACGTCGAGGAGGAGTACTACGACCGCTTCTTCGTGAACGGTCTGACGCCGGCGCACCGCGAGCACTCCGGCGTCTGGGACGGCTGAGCCCACTTCGTCGCGGGGCCGGGGGCCAGGGACGGCTCTTGGTCAGGCAGGTCAGGTCAGGTCAGGTCAGGTCACGCCAGTGGTGGTACGACGCAGTCGATGAGACAGGGGCCGGGCTCTGCCAGGGCCCGGTCCAGCAGGATGGTGAACTGCTCGGCCGTGACGGCCCGTTCGGCGGGTACGCCCATGCCGCGGGCCAGGGCCACGAAGTCCAGGTCGGGACGGGACAGGTCGAGCAGATCGCCCGCCCGGGGGCCGGCGGCGGTCGCGCCGACGGACTGGAGCTCCAGTTTGAGGACCGAGTACGCGCGGTTGTCGAAGAGCACGACGGTGATGTCGAGCTGCTCGCGGGCCATGGTCCACAGCGCCTGCAGGGTGTACATGGCGCTGCCGTCCGCCTCCAGGGCGAGCACGGGCCGGCCGGGCGCGGCGAGCGCGGCGCCGACGGCCGCGGGCAGCCCCTGTCCGATGGCTCCGCCGGTGAGGGTGAGCCAGTCGTGGGGCGGGGCGCCCGCCGTCGCGGCGGGCAGCCAGATGCCGGAGGTGTTCGCCTCGTCGACGACGATCGCCTGGTCCGGGAGCAGCGCGCCGATCGCCGCGGCGGCGCTCTCGCCGGTCAGGGCCCCGGTGGGCCGCTCGGGCCGCGAGGGCGCCTGCGGTAGGGGAGTCACGGCGCTCTGCACCAGTTCCGCGAGTGCCTCAAGGGCCGCTGTGACGTCCTCGGTCCCGGTGGCCGCCGACAGCACCCGGCAGCCGTCCGGGACGATCCGGCCGCTCTGCCCCGGGTAGGCGAAGAACGTGACCGGCTCGGCCGCTCCGGCGAGCAACAACAGCCGCGCGCCCGCCAGTTGGGCGGTGGCGTCCGCCTCACGGTAGGCGAGCCTGCCGACCGCGGGCAGCCCGGCGCCACGTTCCAGCCGGGCCGGGAAGGTCTCGCACAGGAGCCGGGCGCCGGTCGCGGCGGCGATCCGGGCGGCAGCCCGCAGACCGCGCCCGTGCGTGGCCGCGCCGCCGAGGAGCAGCGCGGCGGGCTCGGTGGAGCGCAGCGCCCGCGCCGCCTCCTCGACGGCCGCCGCGGACACGGCTCCGGGGCGCGGCCCGGTCCTGGCGGGCGGCGGGCCCGACTTGCCCGCCTCCGACCAGGACACGTCGGCGGGCACCAGCAGGGTCGCGACCGAGCCGGGCGGCCCGTACGCGGCGGCGACGGCCTCGGCCGCGTCGCTCGCCAGGTCGGTGGCGCGATACGTGCGCCGGGTCCAGCCGGAGACGGTGCGCGCGAGGGACCCGATGTCGGACTCCAGGGGCGCGTCGAGCCGTTTGTGCGGCAGGGCGTGGTCACCGACGACGTTCACGACGGGGGTGCCCGCGCGGCGGGCGTTGTGCAGGTTGGCCAGGCCGTTGGCCAGTCCTGGGCCCAGGTGGAGAAGCGTCGAGGCGGGTTTGCCCGTCATGCGCCCGTAGCCGTCGGCCGCTCCCGTGGCCACGCCTTCGAAGAGACAGAGCACCGCGCGCAGGCCCGGTACCTCGTCCAGGGCGGCCACGAAGTGCATCTCCGAGGTACCGGGGTTGGCGAAGCACACGTCGACGCCCGCGTCCACGAGGCCTTCCACCAGGGTCTGCGCTCCGTTCGGCATGGCGGTCCGCCTCTGCTGCTCGTGCCTGTCGGGGGTGTGCGCCTGCCAGTCTCACCAGGTTCACAACGGGGCGTCAGCCGGATTCCGGACATCCGGACCGCCGGAGAGCCGGTCGGCCGCCGGCTCAGCGCACGGGCCGCCGTACGTGCTGCGCCGCCAGCCGCACCGGGGCGTTGCGCGCGCCGTAACCGCGGTGTCCCGGGTCGCGCTGGACCAGTTCGAAGAAGACCCGGCCGATCGTCTCCGTGTAGCAGTGGCGGAACGCGCCGTCCGCGTCCCGGTCGTAGAGGATGCCGAGTGCGCGGAAGGTCTCCAGCTCGCCGTCGGCGAACTCGTACCTGGCCGCGAGGTCGTCGTAGTAGTTGGCGGGGATGGCGAGCAGCCGGCCGCCCGCGGCCCGGAAGCGGCGCGCCGCCGTCACGAGGTCGTCGGTGGCGAGCGCGATGTGCTGGGCCCGGTCGCCGTCGTCGGCGCTCGGGGCCGGGCCGACACCGAGGGCGATACGGACACTGCCGTCGGCGTTGGTGACGGCCCGGCTGCGCAGCAGCCCGTACGGGTCGGCGACGTCCACGCTCTCCAGGGCGCCGAGCCCCAGAACGCTGCGGTGGAAGAGCGCGGCCTCGTCGAACTGGTGCCAGGGCTGGGTGAGGGCGAGGTGATCGATGCGGTGGATGCCGCCGGGGGCGGGCTCCGTGGGGTCTGTGGTATCCGCGGGCCCTGTCGGCCCAGTCGGTCCTGCGGGGTCTGTGGGGTCTGCGGGGTCTGCGGGGTCGAAGTCGCTTGTCCAGTCGGGCAGTCCGGGGCGGCCGGTGGCGCAGAAGAAGAGTTCCGTACCGTCGGGTGCGGCGACGGCGTCCAGGGGCACGTCTTCCGGGGTGCGGCGGCGCGGCAGCACGGGGGCGAGCAGTGCTTCGGCACGCTTGGCCGCGCCGGCCGGGTCCGGTGACTCCAGCCCGACGGCGGCGAGCTGCGTACCGTCGCGGCGGGCGCCCGGACCGGTGTTGAGCAGCACCCGTGCCTCCCCCTGCTGCCACAGGTCGACCGGTTTGCCGCGGTGCCGGGCGGTTCTGGTGAAGCCGAGCGCTGCCAGGAGTTCCGAGACCGGTTCGACGTCGGGGCTGACCAGTTCGGCGAAGGCGACGCCGGTCGGCACGACGGGCGCGGGCGGTGCGGTGAGGCCGACGCTCTCCTGCAGCACGAGGAGCGAGCGCTGCGCGTCGACGGCGGTCGGCCCGGCCTCGGCCTGCCGGAAGACGTCGTTGAAGACTTCGAGGGAGAGCGGCCCCTGATAGCCGGCCTTGATCACCTGCCGGAGGAACCCGGCGATGTCGAAGCCGCCCTGACCGGGGAAGCAGCGGTGGTGGCGGCTCCACTGCAGGACGTCCATCGCCATGAGCGGCGCGTCGGCCAGTTGCAGAAAGAAGATCTTCTCGCCGGGAATCTCCGCGATCCCTTCGAGAGCCCGGGGGTCGGAGTCGCGGGCGAGGATGTGGAAACTGTCCAGGCAGGTGCCGAGCGCCGGGTGGTCGGCGGCTTCGACGATGCGCCAGGCGTGGTCGTACGTGCTGACGTGCCGGCCCCATGCCAGGGCCTCGTACGCGACGCGGATACCGAAGCCGTCGGCGAGTTCGGCCAGGCGGCGCAGCTGGAAGGCGGCGAGCGCGTCGTCGTCGACCGCGTGGGGCGAGACACTGGAGCACACCAGGACGGTGTCCGCGCCGAGTCGCTCCATGAGCCGGAATTTGTGCTCGGCCCGGCGCAGGTTGCGCTGGAACTCGTCCGGCGGCACGGCCTCGATATCGCGCATGGGTTGATACAGATCGATGCTCAGCCCGAGATCGGCACAGCGCGCGCGAATCTCCTCCGGTGTCAGCGGACTGGCCAGCAGATCGTTCTCGAAGACCTCGACCCCGTCGAACCCGGCCCGCGCGGCAGCGGTGAGCTTCTCGGTGAGGGCTCCGCTGAGGGAGACGGTGGCGATGGAGGTACGCACGTTGCTACTCCTCGGATTCCGACGTACAAGGGGGCGCAGCCGCAAGGGGCGCGGGGAACGGCGCGGTCCTCTGTCCTCAGGGGGCTCGCAGGGCGCCGGCCCCCGCCAACTCGGAGATGTCCGCCAGCATCCGTGAGGCGTCCGCCTCCCGCCCCGTGACCAGCCGAAACGCGTCCGCCGCCTGGAAGACAGCCATCCCCCCACCATCGAGCACCGCGCACCCCACCTCCCGCGCGACGCGCAGCAGCTCGGTCTCCAGCGGCCGGTAGACCACCTCGGCCACCCACAACCGGGGCCGCAGCAGCTCCGCCGCGAACGGCAGGCCGGGGTGCGCCGCCATCCCCGTGGGCGTGGCGTGCACGACACCGTCGGCCCCGACGAGCAACGCGGCCAACCGCTCCGGGTCACCGGCGTCCACCCGACCCGCCCCGAACTGCCGGTTCAGTTGGTCGGCCAGCGCCCCCGCCCGGTCCGGCAGCGCGTCCACCACGGTGACGGACCCCGCCCCGAGCGTCAGCAGGGCGTGCGCGACGGCCGCCCCCGCTCCCCCAGCGCCCAGCTGCACCACCCGCTCCAGCCGGGCGTCGGGCAGTCCGCGCGCGAAGGACGCCGCGAAGCCGGTGACGTCCGTGTTGTGGCCGATCGCGCGCCCGGCGTCGAAGACGACCGTGTTCACCGCGCCGAGCGCCTCGGCCTGCGGGGAGAGCGCGTCCAGGTGCTCGATGACGAGCTGCTTGCACGGGTGGGTGATGTTCAGCCCGTCGAAGCCGAGGTCACGGGCGGCGCGCACCAGATCGCCCACCGCCTCCGGCGCGACACCGAGCACGTCGATGTCGATGAGCCGGTACAGATAGCGCAGGCCCTGGCGGTCGGCCTCCCGCTCGTGCAGGGCCGGGCTGAGCGAAGGGCCGATGCCGGCGCCGATCAACCCGACGAGATACGAGTCCTTGACCACGGCGACCACGCCGGACCTCCCGAGCAGCTCACTAATGTACGAACCAGTACGTTAGCTATATCAGCATCCTTTGACCACGGGAAGGCCCCGGCGGACACCCCGGCCCGGGCGCCGCCACCTGCTTCTAGAATCGCGGGACACCGGCCCCTCGCCCGCGAGCAGCCGCGGCAGCCAGAGCACCCAGAAACACCCGGCAGAGCCCGAAGGAACCCGATGACCAGCGTCGAAGAACCGGCAAGGCCGAACGGACGCATCCGCGACGCCGTACGCACGAGGGCCGAGATCCTCGACGTGGCGACCCAGGAGTTCGCGCGGGCCGGCTACGACGGGGCCCGGGTGGACGAGATCGCCGCCCGCACCCGGACCACGAAGCGGATGATCTATTACTACTTCGGCGGCAAGGAGCAGCTGTTCACCGCCGTGCTGGAGCGGTCGTACAGCGTCATCCGCGAGGCCGAGCAGGGGCTCGACGTCGAACATCTGGACCCGGTCGCGGCCATCCGGCGGCTGGCCGAGCTGACCTTCGACCACCACGAGGCGCACCCGGACTTCATCCGGCTGGTCAGCATCGAGAACATCCACGGGGCCGCGCACATCGCCGGCTCCGAGAAGCTCGGCCGGATCGGTTCGCCCGCGCTCGACGTGATCCGCCGCATCCTGGAGTCGGGGCGGGAGTCGGGCCTGTTCACGGCCGACGTCGACGCCGTGGACCTGCACGCGATGATCAGCTCGTTCTGCTTCTTCCGGGTCGCCAACCGGCACACCTTCGGCGCCCTGTTCGGCCGCGACCTGGTCGACCCCGCGCAGCGTGAGCACTACCGGAGCATGCTGGGCGACATGGTCATCGCCTATCTGACGGCGGACCGCACGGCGGACTGAGCCTCCGCAAGATCCTTGGGCGCGACCTCTTGACACCCGGGAAACGTGAGCGCAACATCCGTAGCCAGCCACTACTAACTATCCAGTGGGTTAATTAACCGAGCAGGCCCCGGCACGGCGGCCCCACCACCCCAGGGACCACCACTCCTGCCCCGCTCAGCACCGCCCCCTCCCGCACCCCCCCGCTCACTCCCTCCCTCCCGCTCACTCCGCCTACGTTGGAGTTCCCCCGAAGGAGCACCGCCGTGTCCGTCCCCGCAGCACCCCTCGACGCGCCACCCGGCCAGCCGAGGAAGGCCGCGACAGCCGCCTGGATCGGCAGCGCGCTGGAGTACTACGACTTCTTCATCTACGGGAGCGCAGCCGCGCTGATCTTCCCGGAGGTCTTCTTCGACGAGTCCGACCCCGCCACGGCGACCCTGCTGTCGCTGGCCACGTTCGGGGTCGCGTACGCGGCGCGTCCGGTCGGGGCCCTGTTCCTCGGGCACTTCGGCGACAAGGTCGGCCGTAAGAAGATCATGGTCTTCACGCTGATCCTGATGGGCTTGTCGACGTTCCTCATCGGCTGTCTGCCGACCCGCGACCAGGTCGGCACGCTGGCGCCGGTACTGCTGGTCCTGTGCCGCGTGCTGCAGGGCATCTCGGCCGCCGGCGAGCAGGCCAGCGCCAACTCCATGTCGCTGGAACACGCGCCACCGGACAAACGCGGCTTCTTCACCAGCTTCACGCTCAGCGGCACCCAGGGCGGCCAGCTCCTCGCCACCCTGGTGTTCATCCCGGTCGCCGCGATGCCCGAGGACCAACTGCTCGCCTGGGGCTGGCGCATCCCGTTCTGGATGAGCATCGCGGTCGCCGTCGTCGGCTACGTGATCCGCCGCACCCTTGAGGAGACGCCGACCTTCACCCAGCAGGCCGCCACCGAGGGCGTCGCGAAGATGCCCCTCGCCGTGCTGATGCGCGAACACTGGGCGGACGTCCTGCGGGTGGTCGCCGCCGCGCTGGTCGCCTCGATCAGCACGATCTTCACGGTGTGGGCGCTGGCGTACGCGACGAGTGACGCGGTCGGCATGGACCGCACGTCGATGCTGTGGGTGGGAGCGCTGGCCAACCTCGTCGCGCTCGGCGCGATCCCGCTGTGGGCCGCCCTGTCCGACCGCATCGGCCGCCGCCCGGTTTTCCTGGTCGGCGCCGCGGGCAGCGGCGTACTGATGTTCCTCTACCTGTGGGCCATCTCCACGGGCTCCTATCCGCTGGTCCTGTTCCTCGGCATCGTCACCTTCGGTGTCGTGTACAGCGCGGCGAACGGTGTCTGGCCGTCCTTCTACGGAGAGATGTTCTCGACCAGGGTCCGCCTGTCGGGGATGGCCGTCGGCACGCAGATCGGTTTCGCGGTCGCCGGTTTCGCGGTGACGTTCGCCGCGCAGATCGCGGGCCCGGACGGAGACGACTGGCTGTCCGTGGCCGTGTTCACGGCTGCCCTGTGCGTCCCCCCGGTGATCGCCGCACTGACGGCACGGGAGACACACAAGGTCCCGACGGAACACCTGGGCGAGCGAAGCAATCAGGAGTCACCGGACGTACTCAGCCCGTCCGGCGTCTGAGGACGAGCCCCGCCCCCGTCAGCTCCCCCCGGAGGTCAACGTGAGCCCCGGCTCCCCACCCGCGTCCGCCACCCCCAGCACCGCGGTGAACACCCCCGCCCGCACCACGAGCCCGCCCCCCTCCCCCCGCTCACACACCACACCCAACGGCTCGGCAGCCACGGACCCGTACCGCACGGCGAACACGTCGAGCCCCTCCGGCGAGTCCGCCGAGGGCCCCACCTCCAGCGCGCTCGTCGTCCGCACATGCCGCCACCCGGCATCGGGATCCCCGTACCCCCGAGGATCCGCGGCCAGCCCGAACGCGGCGTCCTGCTGCGTCAGTTCGCTCCGCGCGTCGAAGGAATCCGCGGCACCCCGCCGCGGATGCGTCAGCCGCAGCTCACCGGCCGCCACGACCAGCGGGAAGTCGGCCACCCGCCGGAACCGGTCGCCGTCGGCGGTGACGTACGGCATCCCCGCGAGCAGATACCGCTCCCCGCCGAGCCGTTCGACGATCACGGTCATCCACAGCCGCGTCCCGTCCGTGACGTACAACGACCGCACGTGGCGCAGCACATGGTCCCGCCCGACGACGGGCTTGGTCACGAGCTTGGCCGCCAGTCCTCCGGCGCGATGGTCCGCGACCCGTACCGCGCCCATCGGACGGCACAGCAGGAAGCCGTCCGCGGCGAGGCCGACCACGGGCCCGAAACCGTGCTGCCGGTTGACGGCCGCCGCGATGAGCGCCGTACCGCCGGCCTCGATCACCGAGGGTGTCATCCGGTCGTCGAAGGACACCGTGACCGTGCCGGACCGCAGTTGGTGGCAGGCGGGAGTTGTGCTCGGGGCCCGGTGCCAGCCCGGGGTGTCCTGGATCTGCCAGACGAGCATGAACGCGAAGTGCCCGTCCACGCCTCCGTCGGCGCCGACCGCGTGCCGGCTCCAGCGCGCGTCCCCGGCGTACCGGCCGATGTCCGCGCCGATACGGCGCCCGAAGTACCGCAGTCCGAGCACCGACTCGAAGGCGGAGTGCTGCTCGCTGTAGCGCGGGCCGCCGAGGTCGAAGCCGCTGCCGCAGAGCCGCGCGTCGATGTAGCGGGCGAGCGTGTCGCCGTCCCGTGCGAAGACCTCCTCGCCGCTGACCCGGTGGGCCTGGGCGAGGAAGGACAGCGAGATCGGCCCGTAGTTGTTGTCGTACGCGCCCCCGTGCTCGGGAGGCAGGAGCGCGCCCCGGTCCCGTACACGCCGGGCGCGGATCTCGTCGAGGTACAGCCGCAGGGCCCGCTGCCGGACCGACTCCCCCTCCTCGGGCGGGAGATGGCGGGCGAGCATCAGGCCGCCGACCACACAGCCGATGGCCTGGTTCGCGGCGTCCTGCGGGCTGAAGACCGTGGCCTCGGTCAGCCAGCGCCAGTATCCGCCCGCCACGCCGAGGAGTTCGCGGTACTGCTCGTCGTCGACGAGTCCGCCGCGGGAGGCGTCCAGGACGTTGACGGCCTGGAGCAGCGCCCACACCGTGCTGGGCCAGTCCCCGATGGGATGCGCGCCGGGCTCCAGCACGTAACGGGCGTACGGGAGACCGGAGTCGCGTGCCGTCAGGTTCGGGTAGCCGGGGTTGTCCTCGGTGAAGACGCGCTCGCGCAGATGGAAGCCGAGACTGCGGCGCACGGCCTCCGGCAGGCGCGGGTCCTTGCTGCGCTGCCAGGCGAGCGCGAGCAGGGAGGTGATGCCGAGGGAGGTGTCGCCGATGTCCTCGCCGGCGGCCGGGTTCTCCAGGCTGCCCTCGGGGGTGAGACGGGCCAGGGCCGTCTCGGTGACACCGGCCAGGACGGCGTCGTACGCGGCCGGGTCGTCCGCGAGGTCGTGCAGCGGGCCGCGCTGGTGGGGGAGGTGCACGTACATCTAGCCCTTCATGCCGGAGGTGGCCAGGCCTTCCACGAGCCGCTTCTGGAAGATCAGGAAGCAGATGAGGGTGGGCAGGAGAGCGAGCGTCGACATGGCGAACATCGCGCCGTACGAGGAGCCGCTCGTCTGGTCCAGGAACAGGGTCAGACCGAGGGGGACGGTGAACTTGTCGTTCTGCTGGAGGTAGACGAGCTGGTGCAGGAAGTCGTCGTACGTCCAGATGAAGGTGAAGATCGTGGTGGTGATCAGCGCCGGTCGCATCAGGGGCAGGATGATCTTCCAGTAGATCTGGAAGGGGTTGGCGCCGTCCATCATGGCCGCCTGGTCCAGCTCGCGCGGGATGGACCGGATGAACTGGACCATGAGGAAGATGAAGAAGGCGTCCACCGCGAGGAACTTCGGCACGATCAGCGGCAGGAACGTGTTGATCCAGGTCAGGTTGTAGAAGATCGTGTACTGCGGGATCAGCACGGCCTGCGTGGGCAGCATCAGCGTGCCGAGCATGAGCCCGAACCAGATCTTCTTGCCGCGGAACTCGAAGCGCGCGAAGGCGTAGGCGGCCAGCGAGCAGGAGATGACGTTCCCGATCACCGCGCCGATCGTGACGATCAGCGAGTTGGTGATGTAGAGGGAGAAGGAGTTGCCGGAGCCGCTCCAGCCCTCGGAGTAGTTCTCCGGCCGGAGCGAACCGGGGATGAGGCCGGGCTGGGTGAAGATCTCGGTGTCGGGCTTGAGCGAGCTGCTCAGCATCCACAGCAGCGGATAGAGCATGACGATGGCCACGCCGATGAGCACGGTGTGGATGAAGACGCGGCGCGATCCGGTGGCCGAGCGCAGCTTGCGCAGGGGCGGCCTCGCGCCGCGCGGCGGCGACTTCGAGGGCCGGGTCGGGGTGATGGCGGACATGGGATGGAAGGCTCCTCGCTCGGACGTCGGTCCGGCGTCGGTCTGACGTCGGTCGTCGGTCGTCGTCGGACGTCAGTCGTCGTAGTGGACCCAGTAGCGGCCGGCGATGAAGTTGACCGCCGTGAAGCCCGCGATGACCAGGAACAGCACCCAGGCCAGCGCCGAGGCGTAACCCATCTGGAGGTCGGTGAAGCCCTTCTTGTACAGGTAGAGGCTGTACAGCATGGTCGAGTTGAGGGGACCGCCGGAGCCGTTGCTGATGACGAAGGCCGGGGTGAACGTCTTGAACGCGTCGATGATCTGCAGGACCACGTTGAAGAAGACGATCGGTGTCAGCAGCGGCAGGGTGATCCTGAAGAACCGGGTGACGGGCGTGACGCCGTCGATCGCCGCCGCCTCGTACACGTCCTTCGGCAGTTGCTTCAGGCCGGCCAGGAAGATGACCATCGGGGTGCCGAACTGCCAGACGGCGAGCAGGATCAGCGTGTAGATCGCGGTGTCGGGGCTGGAGATCCAGTCCTGGCCCTCGATGCCGAACCAGGCGAGGAAGTCGTTGAAGAGGCCGTCGCCGCCGAAGACCTGCCGCCACACGATGGCGACGGCCACCGCGCCGCCGAGCAGGGACGGCAGATAGAAGGCCGCCCGGTACAGGCCGATGCCCCGCAGGTCGCGGTTGAGCAGCATCGCCACCCCGAGGGCGAGGGCGAGCTTCAGCGGCACCGACACGACGACGTACAGCAGCGTGGCGTGCACCGAGTCCCAGAAGACCGGGTCCTCGGTGAACATCTTGTCGTAGTTGTCCACCCCGACCCACCGTGCGGGCGTCAGCAGGTCGAAGTCGGTGAAGGACAGGTACAGCGAGGCCAGCATCGGATAGACGGTCAGCCCGAACAGGCCGACGAACCAGGGGGCCAGGAAGGCGTACGGCCACCAGCCGCCGCCCCGCCGTCTGGCGAGGCGGCGGCGCATCCGGTCACGCTCCCGCCGGTCGGACGGGGTCACGGGAGCGGCCTGCTCCTCGACGGCCTCGTCGCTCTTCGCGGTGGTCATACTCATCTCCCCGGCCCTTCCCGGTCTTTCGAGCGCCCCTTGGGGGCGCGGGGAACCGCGCGACCAGCCACCGCGGACCCGCAGCTTCGAACAGCCCCGCCCCCGGCGGCGCTAGCCTTCAAGAATCCCGGCCGACTGGTCGAAGAACGCCCCGAGCTGCGCCTTGATCGACTTTTTGCCGAAGGCCACCGCCAGGTTCGACTGGAACAGCAGGTCCCAGATCTGGTCGGCTCCCTGCGGCGGAGGCGCGGGCGCCGCGAGCGCGTCGCTCGCCCTGCCGACCCGCTGCGCGACGTAGTCCGCGTTGGCCATGTTGAGCTTGTCCGTCTCGGTGAGTCCCGAGGCGATCAGCCCGCGCGCCTTCTCCGTCGGCGGAATGCCCCGCAGCAGTTGCATGTCCTTGATGGCGGTGGCGTCCTGGGCGAAGTACGACATGATCTTCACCGAGTCGGCGACCTTCTTGCTGGCCTTCGTCGCGCTGAGCAGCACACCGCCGTTGACGAAGTTGCCCTCGCGGGCCCCTGAGAAGTCGCCCTGCGGAGTGGGCAGGAAGTCCAGCTGCGCGTCGGTGATGGAGCCGCCCGCGCCGTAGACGCCGGAGTCGAAGGTGAACAGCGCCTTGCCGATGACGACCGCGTTCTTGGTGAGGTCGTTGTGCGCGGCCGAGGTGATCGCCGGCGGCGGAGAGGCGTTGACCTTGCGCATCTCGGCCCAGTACTCCCACCACGCCTGGAGGGTGTCGGGGGTGAAGCCGAGCTTCTTGCCGTCCTCGGTGAAGAAGGTCTCGCCGTTCTCGCGGGCGAAGACCTCGAAGCACTGGAGGGTGGAGCCGCCGCCGTCGTCGACGCCGTAGATCTTGCCGCCGCTCTTCTTGTGGACGTCGGTGCCGATCTTCTTCAGGTCGGCCCAGGTCCATTCGCGGTCGGGCAGTTCCAGGCCGAGCTTCTCCAGACCCGTGCGGTTGACGGTGAGCTGGTTGACGCCGATGCCTGACGGGACGCCGTAGAGCTTGCCGTCGACGGTGCCGGCGGCGAGGAGGGTCTTGGAGAAGCCGGTGAGGTCCAGGCTCTTGCCGACGTACGAGTCGATCGGGGCGAGGACACCTTTGCGGGCGTACTGCGCGACCAGCGCGGTGTCCATCTGCAGCAGGTCGGGGGCGCTGCCGCCGGCGATGTTGGTGTTGAACTTGTCGAAGTACCCGTCGTAGCCGGAGTAGGTCGGCCGGATCTTGATCTTCGGGTTCTTCTTCCGGAAGGCGGCCAGCACCTTCTTGTAGGCCGCGTGCCGGTCGTCGCTGCCCCACCAGATCATGGTCAGGTCGCTGTTGGTGCTGCCGGCGCCGGTGCCTCCGCTGCAGGCGCTCAGCGAGGTGCCGAGTGCGCCGGCGGCTGCGATGCCGCTCGCGGAGCGGAACAGGGTTCTGCGCGAGATCTGGTGACCCACCGGGTCCTCCTGGAGGTGCGTAACGGATCCCCCGGCCGTCGGGCGGCCCGGGTCTTTGTCCCTGAGGTGGGGCCTTCCGGCGTGCGGCCTCGCCCGGCCGCATCGCTCCGACGAGTGGGGGTCCCCGGCCCGGAGCCTCAGCCGCACGAGCGCGCCCTCGCACGGCTGCCGTACGTCGCGTACGGCGGGACGCCTCACCCAGGGCCGGGTCCCGCCGACCATGGAAAGCGCTTGTCCGGACATTGGCAGACCCGTGGCTGAACCGTCAATGCTTGACTCGCACCCCACCGGTCACGGTTTCGATTCCATGGGCGACGGCGAGGCGGCTCGCACCGGCCACGGTGCCGCTGTCGCCGACCATGCTGCTGACCACCTCGGTGGGCCAGCTGAGCCGCGCCAGCTCCTCCCGTACACCCGGCAGGAGCTGCGGGAACGCGCCGACGGCGCCACCCAGCACGATCAGCCCCGGGTCCAGTACCGCGACCACCGCGGCGGCCAGCCGGCCGATGTCGGCGGCGTGCCGGCCGACCACGGAACGGGCCGTGGAATGCCCCTCCTCGGCGAGGGCGAAGAGCCGCTCGGGAGTACGGGGGCAGGGTCCGTCGGCGCCGTCCGCGTCCCGCCAGGCGTCCGCGGCCCTGTCCAGCAGCGAACGGGAGCCCATCCGCTCCTCCAGGGCCTCCCGGCGCGGTTCGCGGCCGTCGTCCCACGGGTAGGGCAGCCGGGCCAGCTCGCCCGCGGCGCCGTTCGCGCCGCGCAGCACCCGGCCGCCGATGACGATGCCGAGGCCGATGCCCACCCCGATCCGCAGATAGCCGAACGAGTCGCGGGCGCGGGCGGCACCCTGGTGCAGTTCGGCGAGCGCGGCGCAGTTGACGTTGTTCTCCAGGTGGACGGGGACGTCCTTCGGCAGCGCGACGGCCATGGCGTCGAAGGCGGGGCCGGCCTTCGCGGTCGCGGGGCGCATCCCGGTGCCGTCCCGGTCGCGGGCGGTGACGTCTCCCACGGCGACGACGACGGCGCGCAGCGGGGCTCCGGCGGGCAGGGCGCGCAGGGCCGCCCGGACCGTGTCCGCGGAGTCCGCCCGGGGGCCGGTGCCCCGGGCCAGCAGGGTGCCGTCCAGGGCGCAGCCGCGTACCTGGGTGTGGGTGGGGCCGAGATCGACGGCGAGCACGGCGCCCGCGGCCGGGCCCAAGGCGTAGACGGCGGCGGAGCGGCCGGTGCCGCCCGAGGCGGTGCCGGAGCAGGCCGCGAGCCCGGCGCCCTCCAGTTCGGCCACCGCGGTGGAGACGGTCGGTTTGGACAGACCCGCGCCGGCCGCCAGCTGGGGGCGGGTGGCGGTGCCCGACGCGGCCAGTACGGCGAACACCGCGCGGGCGCTCTCGCTCAGGTTCATGCTCTCCCTCAGGTCGTGCCGCGGCGGTCCGCTCATGCCGCGGCGGTCTGCCGCTCGGGTCTGTCCGGACCTCGTCGCAACCGTTGTACGGCATGGGTTCCACAACCCTTGACGCACCCTACTTCGTTAGTTAACTTCCTAACGAACTCGTGCGGTACTCGCCTGCCGCACTCCCCCCGAAGCCCGTCCCGGGGCTTCCCTAGACGCTGTTCAGCAGGCACGGTTCGCCCGGCGTCCGCTCGGCCTGCGCGCACCGCGTGCCGCGCCGTGGCGCTCGGAGTGCCTGGAGTGCCCGGAGCCCCGCCCGGGGCGTGGCGTCCAAGAGCGCGCCCGATGCCTGCGCGCGGTGAGGCGGCTGCGGGTGCCGCCGGTGGAGGGGGCCGTCGCACCGGCCCGAGCTCTGCCGTGAGGCCCCGCGGGCGCCGAGTTCGTACCGCCGCCGCCCGTCATGACTTCGGCACGACCAGAAGGAGAGGCACCTCCATGCCCGGTGTGCACCCCCGTCCCCCCGGCGGCAGAACCGGTACCCATGTCGATACCGATACGGGTACGGGTACGGGTAGCGGCACCCGTGCCGGTGTCGGCCGGCGTGGGTTCCTGCGCGGGTCCGTCGGCGTCTCCGCCGGACTGATCGCGGCCCCCGCGGTCGCGGCGTGGCCCGCCACCGCGGCGGCGGCGACGAACACGACCGCCGCCTTCGTGGACGCGTACACCACGAACGTCGTCGGCAACGTCACCTCCGACACCAACGCGGCCGTGCACATCCTCGACGGCTTCGCGCGCCTCTGGAAGACGGGCGCCGCCTGGGACACCGGCACCCCCCTGCTGCCCGAGGTCCTGCGCGCCAACATGCGCTACTGCGCCCGCGTCACCGCGCGCCGCACCGAGGCCGAGGCGCGCACCGCCTTCGTCCAGGACCGACAGCACCAGAGTTACGCGGTGATCGCCGGCCTGGGCCCGCTCGCCGACCTGTACCGGAGCGGGGCGAAGGCCGTCACCGGTATCACCTCGGCGCCGGACGGCGTTCCGGCGGGCCGGATCAACGACACGCTCCCGGCCGACGCGCCCGCGGGCTCCGCGCTGGGCGCCGGTTCGCACAGCTCGGACCTCGGCAGGGTGGCCGAGCTGGTCGACACGGTGCGCGGTCCGTTCGCGTCGAGCAACCCCTCCAAACTCGCCTACCAGTACCCGCGTCCATGGCGGATGACCGAGGACAGCCGGATCGTCGCCACGGGCACGACCGACGAACTGGGCTTCCCCGTCTACGCGTCCGACGTCGTGGTGGTCCCCCAGCTGCTGAGGCAGCGCGGCACCGACCCGGCCGACGACGGCGGTTTCACCAGCGGCCACACGAACGCCTTCTACCTCGCGGCCCTGTCCCTGGCGTACGCGGTCCCCGAGCGGTTCCAGGAGTTGGTGGCCCGGGCCTCCGAACTCGCCCACACCCGCATCGTGTCGGGCATGCACTCCACCGTCGACGTGGTGGGCGGCCGGGTCCTCGCGACGGCTCTCGCGGCGGCGGCGCTCGCCGATCCCGCGAACGCCGGCCTGAAGGCGGCGGCCCGCGCCCAGGCCGCGGCGTACTTCCGGGAGCGGACCGGTTCGACCGCGGACACCCTCTACGCCTACGCGCATTCGGCGGGCCCGGACACCGACCCGTACGCGGACCGTGCCGCCAACAGGGCAGCGGTGGAGCCCCGGTTGACGTACGTGCTGCCCAGGCGGTCCGCGCACGACCGCATGAGCGTGCCGAAGGGCGCCGAGGTGCTGCTGGAGACGCGGCTGCCCTATCTCTCCGCGGTCCAGCGGCGCGAGGTGCTGCGCACGACCGCGCTGCCCGCCGGCTACATCCTGCTGGACGGCTTCGAGAAGTGGGGGCGGCTGAACCTCTTCGCCGCCGCCGACGGGTACGGGGCCTTCGACACCGACGTGCGTGTCACGCTGGACGCCGCGGCCGGGGGCTTCGGCGCCGCCGACACCTGGCGCAACGACATCGGCGGCCGGGGCGCGCTCGTCAAGCGCGGCAGCGGGACGCTGTGCCTGGCCGGCGCCAACGAGTACACCGGCGGCAGCACGCTGGCGGAGGGTGTCCTCGCGACCGCCTCGGCCTCCGCACTGGGACACGGTGACGTACGGGTCGCGGGCGGGACCCTGCGGGTGACGTCGCCCCTGCGGGTGCGGGGCGCGTACGCCCAGGCGGCCGGTACGACGCTGGAGGTGACGCTCGCGGGTGACGGCGCGCCGGCGCTCACGGTGGACCGCAGGATGCTGCTCGGCCGGGGCGGCCGGCTCGTCGTCCACCTCGGCGGGTCGTACCGTCCGCGGCGGGGCACGGCCCTTCCCGTGATCGCGGCGCGGTCGCTGCGGGGGCGGTTCGCCGAGGTCGTGGTGGACGGGGTCCGCGCCGAGGCGGTCCGCACGGCGGGCGGGCTGTCGGTCCGGGTGTCCTGAGCGGTCGCCTCGCCCGGCCGCTTCGCGGCACCTGCGCGTTTGCCGGCCGCGCGCGCCGCGACGCGGTCTCAGTGGCCCTCCATCGCCCATGCCCGGGCGCCGGTGGAGCGGGCCCCGGGCGCGGTCGGTGCGGTGGGCGCGGCCAGCCAGTCGGCGACCGCGGCGGCGATCGGCTGCCCCGACTCGATCTGTACGAAGCCGAACTGGCCCGACTGGTTGCACTCCAGGAACCACCACAGCCCCTCGGCGTCCTCGGCGAAATCGAAGGCTCCGTAGGCCAGTTGCGCCTCGCGGAGGTAGGTGCGGATCCCGGCGGCGACGGACGACGGGGTGTCCACCGGCTGCCAGGGGGCGTCCGAGACCGCGAACCGGACGTCCACCTCGTCGGGGTCGGCGTCCGGGGCGACCGTCTTGCGCGCGGCGAACAGCCGGTCGCCGACGCAGGTCAGCCTGATGTCGGCCCGCTTGGCCACCCGCCGTTGGAGCAGGGTGGGGCCGTAGGCGACGGCCGCGAAGTCCGCGTCGGGTGCGACCCGGCTGGTGGGGACCGCCCTGGGTGGCTCCTGCGGGTGCGCGCCCGACACCGGCTTGACCACGAGATCCGGGAAACGGTCCGCGAAGTCACGGGCGGCCTGCGGGAACGTCGTGATCAGCGTGGCGGGTACGGGCAGTCCGCAGCGCTGCGCCAGGGACAGCTGCCAGGGCTTGTGACGGGCCCGGCGGGCCGCGTCGGGGTGGTTCATCCAGCGTGCGTCGGTGGACCGCAGCATGCCGTAGAGCGCCTGGGCGGACTCCTCGGTCAGCCAGTCGGAGGGCTCGGCGGCACGGCTCGCCGGCGCGCCGGGCCTGCGGACCCAGACGGACCGCAACCCGCTCATGCTCACCAGTCGGCCGCCGGCGGACAGATGCCCGCGAAAGCCGCCGCGCACATACTCGCCCGACAGGGCCACCGGGCCGGGCAGGTCCGCGGGATCGAGGCGGACGACCGGAACTCCGGTCCCGTCGAGCTCCGCCACCACCAT
Organism: Streptomyces ortus; assembly: GCF_026341275.1. Lineage (NCBI taxonomy): Bacteria > Bacillati > Actinomycetota > Actinomycetes > Kitasatosporales > Streptomycetaceae > Streptomyces > Streptomyces ortus. Next base: position 6,877,641 of record NZ_JAIFZO010000002.1, on the reverse strand, counting down.
GTCCGCGGTCACATCCTGTTCGCACGTCAGGATCAGAACCGTCATCGTCGGGGGTCCGGAATCAGTCGTCGAAGTGGGTCTTGGAGCCCGCTGTGGAAGTCGTGGACCCCAACTCCCGCAACACGGCGTAGTCATGCGCGGCCAGCCGCCCGTCCGGGAAGACGTTCAATTGCAGTCTGGAGTCATAGGCATACGGAGTGCTGACCTCCAACTGCTGGGCCGGACGGGCGTAGTTGAGCGCGAACGGTCGCATCGGTTCTCCTTGCTCGGTGCGGACCCGACGAAGCGGATCGTGACGCTCCGGCGTCACGTTACCTGGCGGATCCACGGGGCTTCCACGGAGATATACGAATCGAACTGGAGAATGGTTGCCTCACGCTGCGTAGTCATCGGACGGGTACGGTCCGTGACGTGACCCTGCCGTGCCGATCGTCCGCGCGCGGGACAGCCGTTCATCTCTGGAGACACCTCTGGAGACGCGGGTCCGAGAGTTACGGATCCGAGGTGGAGCCGCAGTTCAGCGCACTGACGCACACATTCCGCCGCCGCGCGCCGCGCGCGCCGGTGTGATGTCCCGGGGCGCGTGATGCGCGAGCACACCGGTTCACGAGCCCGCGGACAGGTCCGGCCGAGGCCGAGAATTTCATTCGGAGGACACCCCCCACACAGCTACTCCCGTAGCGCTTCCCGATCTCCACGCCTCTTCGCCGACCGCGCGCCGATATCCCTTTTCCGCCGCTTTCGGACCGTCAACCGGAGGCAGACATGGATCAGTTGCGGCAAGAAGGGGATCCGTCGGAGGTCGGTCCGGACCCGGCGGCCCCGGACCGTCTCGACCGGTTCTTCGCCCGTCGCGTGAACGACGGTTTTCTTTCCGGGTACCTCGTTTTCGCGACTCCTCACGGACGTGTTGCGCATCTCACGTCGTACGGTCCGCGGAACCGGCTTCCAGGTCCATGAGAGCGGTTCGGGCGACGGCCTCAGAATTCGCCGCCCGACCGCGGGACCGTCCCTGGGCGGGCGCTGCCGACGCGCACCGCGGGCCTGACCATCGGCGCCTGCCCCCGCAGTTCGAGCCGGGGAGCCGGGAGAACCACTCGGTCGCGACCGATGCGGCCGGCCGCCTACGTCGAGTGCCGCCGACAGGCTCAGGCGTCCGTCGTGAGCCTGAAGTCGATCCCGTCGCCCGCCAGTTCCGTGAGCCACCCCTCCGCGCGCCCGGGTGTCTCCGCCGCCCGGTTGAGGCCCGGTGGCAGGGTGCCCCGCAGGATCGCCCGCACGCCGGCCGACAGGGTGCGCGAGACGCATCGCGCCATCGCGCTCTCCTCCGCGTCCCCCACCAGGTCCAGGAGGTAGCGACCCGACCAGGTCCGCCCCGACCCGGCCCGTACGTCCAAGGTCACCGCGAGGACCACCCGGTCGCGGTCGGCGTCGGTGGTCGGGTAGCGGGCGGCCAGGTCATGGGCCAGCTCGGCGATCGCACTCGCACCGGCGTCTGCGTCCGCGAGGCGCGCGAAGACCGGCTGCCACGCCTCCAGCCAGCCGTCGAGGCGCAGGGTGCCGCGGACGAACGTCTGCGGCTTCCAGGCCGGCGGCAGCCCGTACTGCCCGACGAACGGGACGCTGTCGCGGTTCGGGTAGACCTCGAAGGACTCCCCGTCCACCACATGGGACCGGGTGGCCTCCCAGGGGCGCGGGGACTCGGGGGCGGGCAGCATGGAGACCACCACGTCCCCGGGGGCCGGTTCGGCGGTGAGGGCTCCCGGGGTGTACGCGCGGGGCTGGGCACGGCCGGTGAGGCCGAGCGCCGCCAGTGACTGTCCGGCCCTCTCGTCGGTGCGGCGCCACAGCCGCACGCGGTCGGCCGCCCCGCAGAGCGCGGCGAGCCCGCTGCCGGTGGACAGGCCCGCGCCGATCCAGTGCACGGTCCCGGAGGGCGGTACGGGGGAGGAATCAAGCATGGGCGTCGAGGTCGCGGCACGCCTGGGTGAACCGGTCCAGGCAGCGGCCCCACTCCCCGCCCGCCCCGAACTCCAGGAGCAGCGGTGTCAGCGCCGCCGAGAAATCCGTACTCGCCTCCTCGGGCAGCAGGGACGGCAGGTTGTCGATGGCGATGAGATCGAGGGCGGGTCGCTCGTGGAGCCGCCGGACGGGGTCCGCCCAGTCGGTGACGGTGTCGTAGACCGGCAGGACGTTGTACGGGGAGCCCACGTCGCAGGTCACGTCGCACACCGTGCGCAGTCGACGGTCCGGCTCGGCCAGGTCCTTGTCGGTGAGGAAGGGCGTGGAGGGGCCGGTGGTGAGCACCGTGTTCACCATCAACTCGTGTGCCAGCAGCGCCGGCCGGTCCAGGGCCCGGGTCTCGGGGAGGTCCCAGCAGGTGGGTTCGAGGCCCGCCTCGGCGAACGCCGCCCGGGCCCCGCGTCCGGAGCGGCCCAGCGCGCCGATCACCAGCGAGGCGAACCGTTCGTCGCCGGGGGCGGGGTGGAGTCCGTCGTCCAGTTCCTTCTTCGAGGTGGGCCGCAGGGGTGCCGTCAGTGCGCCCCGGTGGTGCAGGACCGCGAGGGCGGCGCCCACATAGCCCGCCCAGTAGCCGAAGGCGGCGAGCCTGCGGCCGTCCTCGTCCACCAGGTACTCCAGGTCGAAGAGGGTTCCGCCGCCCGCGACGAAGCGGCGCAGCAGTGCCCCGGCTCCGGGCTGCGCCTTGTACGCGTGCCCGAAGAAGATGTGCCGGTGCCGCAACTCCGCCGGCCCGTCGGGCCCGTCCGGCAGTTCCTTGAGGCCGACGATCACCGCGTCCGCCGGGGCCCCGGTCCAGGAGCCCGCCTCGACGACCCGGCAGCCGGCCGCCTCGTACGCCTCGGAGGGGAAGACGCGCTGCGGGGACTCCTCGACGGTGAGCGTCACGCCCGCCGCGACGAGCCGCCGGGCGTCGGACGGTGCGACCGGGGTGCGCCGCTCGGTCGTACGGGTCTCGTGGCGCAGCCACAGGTGCAGCTCGGTCATACGAGGTTGACCTCCGGTCTCGGGGCGTCGGCGGCGAACCGTTCGGCACGCAGCGGGGTGATGTCGACGAACGGATCGTGCCCCAGATACAGGTCGCGGACCACCTCTCCCACGGCGGGTCCCTGGAGGAAACCGTGCCCGGAGAACCCGGTCGCGTAGCGGAAGCGGGAGATCTGCTCTGACTCGCCGATCAGTGCGTTGTGGTCCGGGGTGATCTCGTACAGGCCTGCCCGGCCGCCCGTCCTGCGTACGTCGAGGAGGGCGGGGGCGCGGCGCTCCATGGACTCGTACGGACGCGGGATCCAGTGGGGCCTCGACAGCAGGAAGACGTAGCCGACGCGGTGCAGCCCGATGTCGTGGCCCGTCTCCTCCCCGAAACGGGCGAACGCCTCCAGGCTGCGGGCGCCGAGCCGGATGTTGAGCTCGTCGGAGAACTGCGCGCGGACGCCTCCCGCGGCGCGGGCAGTGGACCCGGAGGCGAGTTCGCCCCGCTCGACCAGCACCACGTCGGGTACGCCGCCCGCGCCAGGTGGCAGGTGGCAGGTGGCAGGTGGCAAGCGATGCTCGTGCCGATCACCCCGCCGCCGATGACGACGACTTCCGAGCGCTCCGGTACGGCGTTCATGGGCGCCGCGTTCCGAGGTCCGAGGTCGTTCCCCGTCCCTTCCCCACTCCGCGCCCATGTCGCCGCGTCCGGCGGGTCAGACCCGGTGGCCCACCACCGCGTCCAGGTGCGGCAGGTCGTGGTCCAGGCGCTCCCGCTTGGTGCGCAGGTAGGTGATGTTGTCGTCGCAGGGCGGGATCAGCAGGGGCACCTGCGCGTCGACCCGGATGCCGTTGCGGACCAACGCCTCACGCTTGCGCGGGTTGTTGGACATCAGCCGGACCGAGCGGACGCCGAGGTCGTGCAGGATGTCCGCGCCCACGCCGTAGTCACGGGCGTCCACGGGCAGGCCGAGCGCGAGGTTCGCCTCCACCGTGTCCAGGCCCTCCGACTGGAGCTTCATCGCCTGGAGCTTGGCCAGCAGACCGATGCCGCGGCCCTCGTGCCCCCGGAGGTAGATCAGGACGCCGCGGCCCTCCTCGGCGATCTCCCGCAGCGCGGTGGTGAGTTGCGGGCCGCACTCGCAGTGCCGGGACCCGAACGCGTCACCGGTCAGGCACTCGGAGTGCAGCCGGGTGAGTATTCCCTCACCCCGGGCGCCCCTGATGTCACCGTGAACCAGGGCCACTTGTTCGTCTCCGCGAGTACGGTCCAGGTAGCCGACGGCCTCGAAATCGCCGTACACAGTGGGCAGCGGAGAACTTACGACCCGCTCGACGCCTGCGGACTGGGATTCCCCGGCGAGTACGCCATCAATTTCTGTCATGATTCTGGTTCCTAAGCAGAGACGAAAGGTCGCGAGAACATGGTCAATTCGGACGGTTCGGAAATACGGCTCGCGGTGTCAGGGCCATTGCCGACGGACACCACGGAGGATGTGCGTACCCGAGGTGCCGGCGTTGCCCGGCAGGTCGCCGTGCTCCCCGTCGGCAGCTTCGAGCAGCACGGCCGGTATCTTCCGCTGTCGACCGACACGCTCGTGGCGTGTGCGATCGCCCGGGAGGTCGCTGCCGCATTCCCCGTTCATCTCCTTCCTCCGGTGACGATCTCCTGCTCCCACGAACACGCGGCCTGGCCGGGAACGGTGAGCATTTCCTCCGTGACACTCCATGCGGTGGTGCGGGACATAGCCGAATCGCTGCGCCGGTCGGGCGTGGACACACTCGTACTGATCAATGGTCATGGCGGCAATTACGTGCTGGGCAATGTCGTTCAGGAATCCTCCGCCGCCGGTGCTCGAATGGCTCTGTTCCCGGCGGTCGAGGACTGGGAAACGGCGCGAGAGGCGGCCGGGGTGGAGACCTCGCTGCTCACCGATATGCATGCGGGTGAAATCGAGACCTCCATTCTGCTGCACACCGCTCCGGAATATCTCAGGCCCGGTTACGAGACCTCCGACTTCGTCGCCGACGACCGTCGGCATCTGCTCTCCCTCGGTATGTCGGCCTATACCAGGTCCGGTGTCATCGGCCGCCCTTCGAGGGCGTCCGCCGAGAAGGGGAAGGGACTCCTCGCCTCGCTCGCCGACTCCTTCGGAGCGTACTTCTCCCTACTGACATCCGACCCCGCCGAACCCATCGAGCCCAGCGGCCCCGACAGCTCCGCCGGACCGCACTGAGCGTCCGGGTCGGGACCGGTGTCCGGGTCCGCCACGGTCGCCGCGCCGGCCGTCTCCCGTGTGCCGCGCAGTCCCAGGTACCAGCGCGCCACCAGGACGGCGACGCCGGGCAGGCTCGCGGCGAAGCTGAGGACTCCGTAGACGACGGCGACGGTCAGGCCCTGGGTGGCGCCCAGGCCCGCGGCGCCGAACGCCCAGGCGGTGACGCCCTCCCGGGGCCCCCAGCCGCCGACGTTCAGCGGCAGTCCCATGGCGATCAGGGCCAGCAGCGCCAGGGGCACCAACTCGACGGCGGACGCGGCCGATCCGGCCGCCCGGGCCGCGAGCAGGAACATCAGGACGTGGCCCGCGAGGACCACGGCTGACGAGAGCACCACGCCCGGCCAGCTCCCGCGGGCCAGCAGCGCCCCGCGGGCCTCGGTGAGCGCGTTCCGTACGGCCCGGTAGCGGCGGGAGGTGCGCGGCGCCCGGCCCCTGCCGCGGACGGCGCCCACGGTGACGACCCCGCACAGCGAGACGACCGCCAGCAGCGCGACGAGGTGCCGGGTCTGCGACAGGACAGGCGAGGGCTGGGTGAGCAGGACGGCCACGCCGACCGCGGCCAGGACGGCCTGTCCCGCGACCCGTTCGAGGACGACCGCGCGCACTCCGCGCCCCACGTCCCCGGCGCTCTGCCCGTGCCGTACCGCCCGGTGCACGTCCCCGAGGACGCCGCCGGGCAGCGCGGCGTTGAGGAACAGCGCGCGGTAGTAGTCGGCGACGGCCGCGCCCAGCGGCAGTTCGAGGCGCAGGCCCCGGGCCACCACGCACCAGCGCCAGGCGCTGAACACCGTGGTGAGCAGGCCGATGCCGAGCGCCGCGAGGAGAGTGACCCCGTCGATGCGGCGCAGGCCGTCCAGGAAGACTCCGGTGCCGAGACGCCAGGTCAGCACCGTGAGGATGACGACGCCGGCGATCGTGCCGAAGTGGGTGCGCAGGAACCGGACACCGGAGCGGGCGCCGCGCGTCCGGCCGCCGCGCCGAAGCTCCGCGGGTGCGCCGGGGTCCGCGTCGGAATGGATCCGCTCCGTCGCCTCGTCCGGGCCGCCGGCGCGGACCGCCGCCGACAGCTCCTCGTCCAGGTCGATCGGTGACCGCTCCTGGCGCGCCACGGTTCCCGCGCCCATCACACGCTCCCGGCCGGCCGGGCCAGCGCGAGCAGATCGCTGTGGTGGACCACCACGGTCAGCTCCCCCGCCGCGCAGGCCGCGAGACGCTCACGCAGATACGTCTCTGCCCGTGCGGCCAGTTCGGGCCGCTGCTCGACGGCCGCGCCGACCCAGCCGCGCAGCCACTCCGCCGTCAGCGCGGACTCGTCGCGGCCGAGGTGCCAGGCGCTGGGGTGAACCCGTACCGTCGCGCCGTGCCCGGAGAAGGCGTCGCAGGCCGCGCTGACGGCCTCGGGGCCGAGCAGGCCCCCGCGCCGCTGGTGGTCGTTGAACGCCTCGGCGATCTCGGCGTCCAGCGGGTCGGCCGGGGTGAGTTCGACCCGGCCCGCCACCGAGAGGGTGAGCAGGGCGGGGCAGTTGGCTCCGGCGCAGGCCGCGGCCAGGGCGTCGATCTCGTCGGCGGTGAGGACGTCGAGGAGTGCGGAGGCCGTCACCAGGGAGGCTCCGGCCAGGGCGTCGGCGGTCAGCCGGCCGACGTCGCCGCGCTGGGTCTCCACCGTCACCCGGCTGCCGTCGGCGGCCGACCGGGGCGAGCCGACGGCCGCGAAGTGCAGCAGGTAGGGGTCCCGGTCGTGCAGCACCCAGTGCTGGGGTCCGTCGAGCCGGGGCGCGAGCCAGCGTCCCATGGATCCGGTGCCGCAGCCGAGGTCGTGGATGACGAACCCGCCCGGCCGTCCCGGCAGGTTGGCGAGCCTGATCCGCAGCGGATCGAGCAGCTCGGACGCCCGGGCAGAGGCGTCGGCGGCCTCCCGCAGCTGGAGCCACTCGGGGGCGTAGCGGGTGGTGTCGTCGACGGCCTCGCCGCGGGTGCGGTCGCCCAGCCGAATCGTTCCTGTGTCCCGTGCGCGCTCCCCCGTCCCCGGGCCCTCCACCGACGCCGTGCTCGTACCGACGCCCGTACTCGTGCTCGTACCGGTGCTCGTGTTCGTACCGGTGCTCGTGTTCGTACCGGTATCGGTACTCGTGCTTGTGCCGCTCATGCCGCCCCCCTCCTTGCCTCGCTCTTCAATCGCCCCATGACACCCGACAGACTCCGGGCCGTGGCGGCCCAGCCGCCCAGCGACGCCCGGCGGGCCCGCGCGGCGGCCTTGAGGCGCCGGCGTACGTCTGCCTCACCGAACCAGCCGCGCAGCTCCGCGGCCAGGGCCGCGGGGTTCTCCGGCGGGACGAGCAGACCGGGCACCCCGCCGTCGGGGGCGCGTCCGACCGCCTCGGGGAGACCGCCGACGTCCGTGGCCAGTACGGGGATTCCGCGGGCCAGCGCCTCGGTGACGGCCATGCCGTAGGTCTCGGCGTAGGAGGTGAGGACCATCAGGTCGGCGGAGGCGTAGCTGGCGTCGAGTGCGGCACCTGACCTGGGTCCGGCCAGCTCCAGCCGGTCGCCGAGGCCGTGCTGGTCGATCTGGGCCCGCAGCAGGTCCACGTACTCGGGGTCGTGGTCGAGGCCGCCGACGAGGGCGCAGGTCCAGGGCAGGTCGGTGACGGTGGCGAGGGCCTCGATGAGCCGGTGCTGCCCCTTGCGCGGGGTGACCGAGGCGACGCACAGCAGTCGGGAGACGCCGTCGGTGCCGGGGGCGAGGGGCGCGATGTCGGCGCCCGGGGTGGCGACATGGACGCGGTCCGGCGCGAGGCCGTGGTGGGCGACGAGTCTGCGGGCCGCCCACTCGCTGGTGGCCACGACGGCCGGCACGGCACGCAGGGTGTGGCGTTCCCGGGCGTCGAGGTCCGCGGCGACCTCGGGCGTGAGCCCGGTCTCGTCGCCGAGCGGCAGATGCACGAGGACGACCAGCCGCAGCCGTTCGGCCTCCGGGACGATGACCTCGGGGACCCCGCAGGCGACGATCCCGTCGAGCAGGACGACCGTGCCGTCGGCCAGCTCCGCGAGGGTGCGGGCCAGTTCGTCGCGGGCCGCCGCCTCGGGCCGGGGCCAGCTACCGTCGACCGCGTGCTTGTGCACCTGCCAGCCGAAGCCGGGCAGGTCGAGGCTGACGCGGGCGTCGTAGACGTTGCCGCCGCTCGGCATGGTCGTGTCGTTGACTCCGCCGGGCATCACGAAGTGCATGGCGCGCAGGGACATGGGGATGATGTCGGCGTAGGAGCTCACAGGGCACGCTCGTAACTCGCCCAGGCGATGTGCGACTCGTGCAGGGTGACCGTGATGCCGGCCAGCCCGCGGGCCCCTTCGCCCAGTGCTCCCTTTTCCACTCGCTCGGCGAGGCGGTCGGCGACGACCTTCGCCAGGAACTCCGTGGAGGTGTTGGTGTCGGCGAAGACCGGCTCGTTGTCGAGGTTCCGGTAGTTCATCTCGGCCACCACCTCCCCCAGTTCCCTGGTGGCCAGTCCGATGTCGACGACGATGTTGTCGTCGTCCAGCTCGGCGCGGCGGAACGTGGCGTCCACGAGGAACGTCGCTCCGTGCAGTCGCTGCGCGGGTCCGAAGACCTCGCCACGGAAGCTGTGGGCGATCATCAGGTGATCGCGGACGGTGATGCTGAACAACGGACGACCCTCCAGGTGCGGTGCGTCTGACCCCTCTGCCGGGGCGTGCCGTGTAGTACGGCCGGTCCGTTCTCCGTGTTCACAGGGTTCGGGTCGGAGTTTCGGACACGTTCACCGGGACAGGGGTGCCAGCGGGACGTGTGGTGCGAACTTGATTACCGGCGTTGGGTTTTGGCTACTCGGTGTGCGGACGTGACCGCTTACGGGCGGAATGGGACAGCTACGGGCGGAGTGTGACAGTGGTTCCGGCTCAGGACGAGGTCGTACTCGGGTCCGCGTCGACCTCGGGTCCGCGTCGTCCTCGGGTCTACGGCTTCCTCGGGTCGGCGTCGTAGCGCACCAGGTGGCACATCGCGGTCGTCTCGCCGGTGGTGAGCCCGGCCATCGCCCCGGGCAGGTCCTCGAAGGCGCACTCGCCCGTGATCAGGGCGTCGAAGGCGGGGTCGGCGAGGAGTTCCAGGGCGAGGGCGAGCCGGTCGGCGTAGGTGCGGCGGGAACTCCTGGCGGGCGAGACGGAGCCGACCTGGCTGCTGCGGACGGTGAGGCGGCGGGAGTGGAACGCCTCACCGAGCGGCAGGGTGACCTTCCGGTCGCCGTACCAGCTCAGTTCGAGGACCGTCCCTTCAGGGGCGAGGAGTTCGAGCGCGCGGGAGAGCCCGGCCTCGGTGGCGCTCGCGTGGACGACCAGGTCGCGGTCCCCGGCGGCGTCCTGCGGGAGCGCGAAGTCGATGCCCAGGGCCCGTGCGATCTCCTCGCGCGCCGGGTCGGCGTCGACCAGCTGGACGCGGGCGGCGGGGTACCGGGCCAGCAGCGCGGCGACGCTCGCGCCGACCATGCCCGCCCCGACGACGGAGATCCGGTCGCCGATCAGGGGGGCCGCGTCCCAGAGGGCGTTGACGGCGGTCTCCACCGTGCCGGCCAGCACGGCACGCGAGGCGGGCACGTTCTCGGGCACGGGGGTGACGGCGCTCGCGGGGACGACGTAGCGGCTCTGGTGCGGATAGAGACAGAAGACGGTCCGTCCGAGGAGTTCGGCGGGACCCTCCTCCACCGTTCCGACGTTCAGGTAGCCGTACTTGACGGGTCCGGGGAAGTCGCCCTCCTGGAAGGGCGCCCGCATGGCGGTGTACTGGCTCTCCGGGACCCCTCCGCGGAAGACGAGCGTCTCCGTGCCGCGGCTCACACCGGAGAAGAGCGTGCGGACCACGACCTCCCCCTCGGCGGGTTCCGGCAGGTGGGTGTCCCGGAGTTCGCCACGGCCGGGAGAGCTGAGCCAGAAGGCGCGGGCGGAGCGGTCCATTCGGCATCCTCCTGAGTGGTTCATGTGAATCGGCTGAGCGAACGGGCTGAACGATCGGGCGGCGGGCCACGTACCGACCTTTGCGAAGCCGCGCACAAGGTACGCGGCAATGATCGAATCTGTCACCTGGCCGGAGGATGTGCGGTGGCCCTGAACAACACGTACGACGCGAGGCTCTTGCAGCAGGAGACGGCCGTGGGAGCGGGCGTACAGCTGCTGCTGCTGACTGTGCTCGGCACGGCGATCGGCCTGGGCCCCGCAGGGTGGCTCACCGGGCTGACGTTCGGACTCGCGACCTGGGCGGTGCTCTCACGCGCCCTGCACCGCACGCGGCCCCGCTCCTTCGGAGCCGCCAACCGTGTGACGCTCGGCCGGGCGACCCTGGTCGGCGGGGTGACCGCCCTGGTCGCCGACTCCTTCCAGAGCCCGCCGCCGGTCACGGTCCTGGTGGCGCTCACCGCGATGGCCCTGATCCTCGACGCGGTCGACGGCAAGGTCGCCCGGCGCACCGGCTCCTCCACGGCGCTGGGGGCGCGCTTCGACATGGAGGTCGACGCGTTCCTCATCCTGGTGCTCAGCGTGTACGTCGCCACGACGGTGGGGCCGTGGGCCCTCGTCATCGGCGGTATGCGGTACGCGTTCGTGGCCGCCGCCAGGTTCCTGCCCTGGCTGAACAACGCGCTCCCGCCGAGCACCGCGCGCAAGACGGTGGCCGCGCTGCAGGGAGTCCTGCTGCTCCTCGCGGGCTCGGGAATCCTCCCGTACGCCCTGACGTTCGGGGTCGTCGCCCTGGCGCTGGCCCTGCTGACCTGGTCGTTCGGGCGGGACATCGGGTGGCTGTGGCACACGCGGAGTCCTGCCGGGGGCGACGTGGCGCCGACCGAGGTGGACCTCGTCCTGGAGCCGGCGGCGGTGGGTGCGCCCTAGGGTCTGTCTGACAATTCCCGTCGTCGCCCGTAGGGCGGCTGCGCGGCGTCAGGTGCGTGCTCTCGGTGTGCCGGGCGTAGAGCCTCGTACTGGACGTACTTGGCTCTGCGCCCGGTGCGGCGAGAGTGCGTGCATGGCGCCGCGCGGCAGACGGGAATTGTCAGACAGACCCTAAGGGCTGTCCCGTAACTCCCGTCGTCGCCCGTCGCGCGGCAGACGGGAATTGTCGGACAGACCCTGGCGCGGGTCCGCGGTGCCCGGTGTCGGCGTGCCGCCACCGACAGCCCCGTGAGGGGCGCGGGGAACTGCGCGCTCAGCCCCTGCTGACCCGCAGGCGGCGTAGGACGTCGGCTGCGGGTCGGTAAGGGCCAGGTCGCGCAGTTCCCCGCGCCCCTCAGGTGGTGGGGGTGGGCCGGCGCCGATCAGGGCGCCGCCCGGGGTGGGAATCCCTTACGCGATCTTGTCCAGCTCGGCGATCTCCTCGTCCGGGAGGATCAGGTCCGCCGCCGCGATGTTCTCGCGGAGGTGCGCCCGCGACGACGTACCCGGGATCAGGACGATCGACGGCGAGCGCTGCAGCAGCCAGGCGAGGGCCACCTGCTGGGGTGACGCCTCCAGTCGCGCGGCGACGTCCGTCAGGATCGACGACTGAAGCGGGCTGAAGCCGCCGAGCGGGAAGAACGGCGCGAACGCGATCCCCTCCGCCGCGCACCGCTCGACGAGCGCGTCGTCCTGGCGGTTGGCCAGGTTGTAGAGGTTCTGCACGGTGACGACCGGTGCGATGGCCTGCGCCTCGGTCAGTTGGGCGGCCGAGACCGAGCTGACGCCGAGGTGCCGGATCAGCCCCTGCTCGCGCAGCTCGGCGAGTGCGCCGAACTGGTCGCTCAGCGGCTCCTCGTCCGTGCCCTCGACGGACCCGACGCGCAGGTTCACCACGTCGAGGGCCGCCACGCCGAGGCGCTGGAGGTTCTCCCGGACCTGGGCCTTGAGCTGCTCGGGTTCCCGCGCGAAGATCCAGGCGCCGTCGTCGCCGCGGCGGGCGCCGACCTTGGTCACGATGCGCAGGTCGTCGGGGTAGGGGTACAGGGCCTCCTTGATGATCTCGTTGACCACGTAGGGCCCGTAGAAGTCACTGGTGTCGATGTGGGTGATGCCCCGCTCGACGGCCTCCCGCAGCACCGCGACGGCCTCGTCCCGGTCCCTGGGCGGCCCGAACGCGTTGGGGCCCGCCAGCTGCATGGCCCCGTACCCCATGCGGGTGAGGGTCAGGTCGTCGGCCAGGGTCAGGGTGGAGCCGGGGAGCGGTCCGGTCACGTCCGTCATGGTGATGCCTCTCGGTGTGTCTCTTTCTTCATGCCGTGCTTCTCGACTCTGCGCGCGGCCGGAGGCGGACGGCAGTACCCCGCTGTTCCTGGGAGTGACAGGGACAGTCACCCGCGCCGGGGCGGAACTACGGTGGAGTCATGAACGGCACGAACGTCCTCGGAGAGTTCCTGCGCGCCCGCCGGGCCCTGGTGCGGCCACAGGACGCCGGTATCCGCGGCGGTGGGCTGCGGCGCGTCCCGGGCCTGCGCCGCGAGGAGGTCGCGATGCTCTCCGGCATCAGCGCCGACTACTACTTGCGCCTGGAACAGGGCCGCGACCGCAATCCCTCGCTCCAGGTGCTCGAAGCCCTGGCCGACGTCCTCCAGCTGGACGCCGACGCCACCGCACACCTGATCGCTCTGGCCCAGGTCCGGCCCTCCCAGGCGCACAGGGCGGGTGCCGCCGCCGGTCGCGGGGCCGCACACCGGCCCCAGACCGTGCCGCCCGACATCCTCCAGCTCATGGAGGCCTGGCCGAACGTGCCCGCCTACGTCGAGAACAAGTTCACCGACGTGCTGGCCGCCAACGCGCTGGCCCAGGCCCTGTCCCCGAACCACGCTCCCGGCAGCAACATCATGCGGGCCGTCCTCCTCGACCCGAGCGAACGGGAGCTGCGCCGGGACTGGGACCAACTGACCGAGGCGGGGGTCGCCGCGCTGCGGGCCAATGTCGGGCCCGACGTCGACGATCCCCGCCTGGTGGAACTCGTGGGCGAGCTGTCCGTACGCAGTGAGCGCTTCCGGCAGCTGTGGGGCCGCCACGACGTGCACCCCAAGCAGTCACGTGTCCTGCGGCTGCGGCATCCGAAGGTCGGCGACTTCGAGCTGTACGCCAGCAAACTGGGCATCGTCGGGGCGGACGGTCTGGTCCTGAAGGTCTTCCAGGCCGCGCCGGGCAGCCGGGACGCCGAACTGCTCGCCATCCTGGGGAGCTTGACGGCGTCCGGCGAGGCGGACCGGGACCCGGCCGGCTCCGAGAGCCGCCGGGCCGTGGAGGACCAGTGACGTCAGGTGCGTCCGGGACCGGTCGCGTCCGGTGACGTCAGTTGCGTACGGCGGGGGCGACGGTCTCCTGGTTCGTACGCGCCAGGTCGAGCTCCACGCCCAGGTCCGCGTCCGGTCCCCGGTCGCCGGTGGCACGGGGCGCGCCGGCGATACGGCGTACGTGCCGGACCGGGACGAGCAGCGCGGCCAGTGCCGCGCCCAGGAGCAGCAGGGCCAGCAGGGTGAACCCGTGGGTGTAGCCGGAGGCCTCCGGCAGACCCGAGGACTGCAGGTGGCCGGTGACCAGGACGCTGGTGACCGCGGCGCCGATGGACCCCCCGATGGTGCGGATGTTGGCGTTCATCCCGGTCGCGGCGCCGGTCTGCTCGGCCGGGACGCTGCCCACGATCAGGTTGGCCATCGAGGCGAACGCGAGGCCGATGCCGAGGCCGAACACGCCTGACACGAAGGCCACCTGCCACTGCTCGTCGTGCCACAGGGCGAGGAATCCGCAGGCGACCGCACCGAGCGCGGCACCGGTCGTGAGCAGCTTCTTGGCGCCCACCACCGGCTCCAGCCGGCCGCTCAGGATGCCCGAGAAGAACATGGCGACCAGCATCGGCAGCATGAGCAGTCCGGACGCGGTCACGCTCGCGCCGAATCCGTATCCGGCGGAGCTGGGTGTCTGGACGAAGGCGGGCAGGAAGGACCAGATCGAGTACATGCCCGCGCCGAACAGCAGCGCGGCGGTGTTGGTGGTCCACACGGCGGGCAGTCGCATGACCTTCAGGTCGATGAGCGGCGAGCGGGAGCGTGCCTCGGCGAGCAGCCACAGGACGAAGAGGACGACCGCGGCGGCGAACAGGGCGATCACCCGGCCCGAGCCCCAGCCCCAGCGGGTCGCCTGGCTGAGCGGCAGCAGCAGTGCCACCAGCCACGCCGAGAGCAGGATCGCGCCGAGCCAGTTCACCCGGCCCTCGGCCCGCCCGGGCGACTCGGGCACGTAACGAACGGCGATGAGGACGGTCACCGCGACCACTCCGACGGGCAGCCAGAACAGCCACCGGTAGTCGAGCGCGCTCACGATGGGACCGGCCGCGACCATGCCGACACCGCCGCCCGCGGCGATCACGGCGGACAGGTTGCTGATGCTGGGGCTCACCCGGGACGCGGCGAACTCGTCACGGATGATGCCGAAGGACAGCGGGAACAGCGCGCCGCCTATGCCCTGGACTACCCGGGCGACGATCAGTACGCCGATGGTCGGGGCGAGCGCGGCGATCAGACAGCCGACCAGCACGGTCACCAGGACGGCGACGAGGGTGCGCTTCTTGCCGATGAGGTCGCCGACCCGGCCGAGGATCGGCGTGAAGACCGAGGCCGACAGCAGGTACGCCGTCATCACCCAGGTGGCGGTGGACTGCGAGGTGTGCAGTTCGTGCTGGACGGTCGGCAGGGCCGGCGCGATCAGCGACTGCAGCATGGAGAAGACGCCCGCACCGGTCGCGAGGACCGCGAAGGTGAGGCGGGTGGACTTGCGGGGCATGAAAAGCCTCTCCGAACTGGTTGCGGCCCGGGTCCCCTCGTCACGTTCCCGCCGTCCGCGCATGCCGGAGCGGCGCGGGACGCGGCGGTGGTCGTGGGACGGGCCCCTGTTCGAGCGCGGCCGGAAGCGGCAGCCGGGAGCAGGGAAGGTCGCGGAAGGTGTCAGGGAGTGTCTGGGATACGGGCGGTGCGCTCGGCGCGGGGCCCGGACGGAGACGGGGTGGCGTCGCGCCGACGGCGCGTGCGGCCGCACGTGTCCCCGGTGGACGCACCCCGCACTGCTAAAGTGGAGGTACCCCTCCACTGTAGCGGAGGCGGACCTCCGCTTCAACCTCGTCCCGCCGGGAGGCAGCACGTGAGCGCCCAGTCGTTCCCCGTCAGCGAGATCGTCGCGACCCGGCGACCCCACCGCAAGGACGCGGCGCGCAACTACGACGCGCTGCTCGCCGCCGCCCGCGAGGCCTTCGCGGAGCACGGCGCGGAAGCCTCCCTGGAGGACATCGCCCGTCGCGCGGGCGTCGGCATCGGCACGCTCTACCGCAACTTCCCCACCCGCAGACACCTCTTCGAGAGCCTGTACGCAGGCGAGGTCGAGTCGCTGTGCGAGGTCGCCCGCGAGGTCGCGGACCTGGAACCGTGGGAGGCGCTGACAACCTGGCTGGACCGGTTCGCCGGGTACATGGTGACCAAGCGGGCCGTGCTGGAGGCCCTGAACAACGAGTCGGCCATCTTCGTCACCTGCCGCGAGTCGATGTACGCGGCCGGCACCCCGCTGTTCGAGCGGGCCCAGCGTGCCGGCGAGGCCCGTACGGACATGACGTTCTCGGACCTGCTGCGCATGGTCGCGGGCATCACCGCGACGACCTACGACGACGACACCCAGCGCGACCGCGTCATGTCCATCGCCCTGGACGGCGTACGCGCCACCCGCTGAGGTGCCCCTCCGGGCCCCGCGGGCCCTCCTCCCTGCGGAGGATGCCTGCACGGAGGAGGCGGCCGGAAACCGTTCCTCCCCGGGCCAGAGGGCCGGCCCCGGTGAGCCGTCTACCGTGGTGGTCATGACCCTGATGGACTCGTTCGCCGGACGGCGCGTGCCCCCCGCCGTCACGGACGCGGGTCTGGCCCTGCTCTTCACCGCGGGGGCGTTCGTGCCGCTCGCGCCGCTGCCGTCCGCCGCGCCCCAGCTGCGCACCCCGGACGCCCTGTTCTTCGTACTCGCCCTGCTGTCCGCACTGCCGCTGGCCGTCCACCGGCGGTTCCCCCTGCCGGTGCTGCTGGTCATGACGGCGGCGGTGGCCGCGATCCAGGCACGGCACTACATCCCGCACCTGTCGGGTCCACAGGGCACCTCCATCGGGCCCTCCTACCTGGGCGTGGCCACGGCCGTCCTGCTGACCGCCCGGCGGGGCACGCCCAGGACGGCCACCCTGGTCGTGGCCGTCGTCATCCCGGCCGCGGCCGTCACCGAGGCGGTCCTCGCCCCGGACGGGCACCGCATCGCCACCCTGCTGGCGGATTCCGTGCTGCTGGTCGGCGCCTGGGCGCTCGGCCGGCTGACCCGGGCCCGCGCCGCCATCCGCGACCAGGCACTGGAGCGGGCCGCCGCGCTCGAACGCGCGCAGGAGGCCAACGCGCGCGCCGCCGTCATGGAGGAGCGGGCCCGCATCGCCCGGGAGCTGCACGACATCGTGGCGCACAACGTCAGCCTGATGGTCGTCCAGACGATCGCCGCCGACCGGATCCAGGACCGCGACGGCGACAAGGCCCACGAACTGCACGGCACGATCGAGGAGACGGGCCGGGCGACCGTCACCGAGCTGCGCAGACTCCTCGACGTGCTCCGTACGGAGGACGAGGCGGACGCCGATCCGAGCAAGGAGCCGCCCCAGCCCACCGTGGAGGCGCTGCCCGCGCTGGTGGACGCGGTGCGCGCGGCGGGCCTCACCGTGGACTTCACGACGACCGGGACACCCGCCGAGCTGCCGGCCGGCTCGCATCTGACCGTCTACCGGATCGTGCAGGAGGGCCTCACCAACACGCTCAAGCACGCCGGGCACACCCACGCCGAACTGACCGTCGCCTGGGAGCGCAGGCACCGGCGGCTCACCGTCCGGCTCTGCGACGACGGGCCCCGGCCGGGCGAGGGGGCGCCGCCGCGCCCGGCCGGCCTGCCCGACGGACCCGGTCACGGACTGCTCGGCATGCGGGAACGCATCGGTGCCGTGGGCGGTTCGCTGCACACCGGCCCGCGTCCGGGCGGCGGTTTCTGCGTGCACGCCGTCGTACCGCTGCCGGCACCGCCCCAGACGCAGACGCAGACGCAGACGCAGAGACAGTCACAGTCATCGGCACCGGACGATCCCTCTTACGACATCTCAGGGCACTACGAAGGGCATCCCCCGCATGCAGACCATCCGCGTCCTGCTGGTCGATGACCAGCCGATGATCCGGACGGGTTTCCGGCTCATCCTCGAAGCAGAACCGGACATCACGGTCGTCGGTGAGGCGGCGGACGGCGTCGCCGCCGTCGAGAGCGCCCGGTCCCTGTGCCCGGACATCGTCCTGATGGACATCCGGATGCCGAACATGGACGGCGTCGAGGCCACACGCCGTATCGCGGAGTCGGGCTCGCCGAGCCGCGTCGTCATCCTGACCACCTTCGACCTGGACGCGCACGTGGTGGACGCCCTGCGCGCGGGGGCCAGCGCCTTCCTCGTCAAGGACGGCCCGGCCGACTCGCTCGTCGGCGCCATCCGTACCGTGGCCGCCGGTGACGCCGTGCTCTCGCCCCGGGTCACCCACCGGCTGCTCGACCGTTTCGCCCATCTCGGCGCGCCCGCGTCCCCGGACGTGCCGTCCCGCCTCGGCGCGCTCACCAGCCGTGAACTCGACGTCCTGCGGGCCCTGACCCGTGGCCTGTCCAACGCGGAGATCGCGCTGGAACTGGGCGTGGGAGAGACGACGGTCAAGACGCACATCGCGCACATCCTGGAGAAGTACGGGCTCCGCGACCGGGTGCAGGCGGTCATCCTGGCGTACGACTGCGGGCTGGTGGTGCCGCGCAGCCCTCGGTGACCGTGGCCCCGGGGGAGGTACAGGCGGGACGTCCGCCGGGGAGCCCGGCTTCGGCCTCTCCCCGGCAGGTCGGCGCCGCATGGGGAAGGGAGTACGGTTACGTCACCGGGCGCACCTCGTATGCCGTCATCCGTTTCGGCGTCGCACTCGGAGAACGGCAATGGCCGACGCAGATCGAATCCGGCCGGAAATGAGCCGCACGATGCCTTCTGGCTCGTACCGTCCCGCCCTCTCCCGCAGCCCCTTCCGCACCCGGCGATAGCGACCCTCCCAGCTCTTCGGACGCCCCCGGGCCTCCGGGAGCCTCGTGCACGGTCCGACCAGACCCGAACACAGAGGACACGGGACACATGTACTCACAGGACGCGATCTCCGGCCACCGTCGAGGCCGCCCCGAACCCACCGCCGAGATGCTCTCCGGACTGGCCTGCCTCATGTGCGGCACCGACTACCGGAACGCACCCGACCCCGAGGCCGTGGTGGTCGCCCACCACGACGGCGGACAGATCCTCGCCTGCCACGGAACCTGCGCGCGCATGGCGTGCGGATCCGTCAACGGGCTCCGCGAGACGGCCCTCCCCCTGGACGAACGTGTCCGCAGGCACCGGGGAGACCGTTCCTGATCGGCCGGTCCGGCGTTGCACACCCTGAACGGACCGGCTCGACGACCGGGCCCGCACCACGATCGAACGAGCACGCCGATCGAACCAGCACCACGATCGAACCAGCACGACGACAACGAAATAGAAGGACGCGCATGAGTCTGTTGAGTCTCGGAGTACTCGCCTCCTCCCGCAAGGAGAACGAGTTCCGGCTGCCGTTGCATCCCGGTCACCTCGACCGGATCGCTCCCGACGTACGCGCGAAGATCTTCCTGGAGGAGGGGTACGGCGGCCGGTTCGGCGTCGGTGACGAAGCGCTGCGGCCACTGGTGGGCGGACTGCGCTCCCGTGACCAGCTCTTCGACGAGTGCGACGTGCTCCTGCTGCCCAAGCCGATGCACGAGGACGTGGCCCAGCTGCACCAGGGCCAGGTCCTGTGGGGCTGGCCGCACTGTGTGCAGGACGAGCGGATGACGCAGCTCGCCATCGACGGGCAGCTCAGCCTCATCGCCTGGGAGGCCATGAACCACTGGACCTCCACCGGCGCCTTCAGCGTCCATGTGTTCCACAAGAACAACGAACTGGCCGGCTACTGCTCGGTGCTGCACGCCCTGCAGCTCGGCGGGCTGACCGGCAGTTACGGCCGCCGGATGCGCGCGGTGGTCATCAGTTTCGGGGCCACCGCACGCGGTGCGGTCACGGGTCTGGGCGCAATGGGGATCTCCGACGTGACGGTGCTGACCCAGCGTGCCGCCGCCGCGGTCGCCTCGCCGATGCCGTCGGTCGTGATGGGACACTTCGCCGAGCGCGAGGACGATCCGTCCCGCCTGGAGGCACTCACCGGGCTCGGTCCCATGCCGCTCGCGGAGTATCTGGCGGAGTTCGACGTGATCGTCAACTGCATAAGGCAGGACACCGACGCGCCGCTCACGTTCGTCACCGACGAGGAACTCGCCCTGTTCAAGCCGGGGACCTTCTTCGTCGACGTCTCCTGCGACGAGGGCATGGGCTTCGAATGGGCCCGGCCGACCACGTTCGAGGACCCGATGCCCTCGGTGGGTTCCGGCTGCCACTACTACGGCGTGGACCACAGCCCGTCGCACCTGTGGAACTCGGCCACCTGGGAGATCAGCGAGGCGCTCCTGCCCTATCTGCGCAGGGTCCTGGGCGGCCCGGCGGCCTGGGACGGTGACGCCACGATCAAGAAGGCCATCGAGATCCGTGACGGTGTCGTCCTGAACTCGAAGATCCTCTCCTTCCAGCACCGGTCGGCCGCGTTCCCGCACGCCGTCGAGGTCCCGGCAGCCGCGCTTCCGCCGGCTCCGGTGCTTCCACCGGCCTCGAAGAACATGACGCCCAAGGACATGCCGTCGAAGGACAGGGTCACCTCTCCTGCGGGAGCGTCACCGGGCGGTCGTCCCGCAGCTCGGTGAAGAGGGTGCGCGCGCGGCGCTCGTCCCACTTGACGGCGCTGCCCTTCGACGTGGCGAACGCGGGGTCGGAGACGGGCACGTTGAGCTGTCGGCCGCCGCCCGCCGTGACACCCCGCATCGCGCGGAACAGCGTCACGAGGTCCCGCAGGCCCGTGTCCTTGTCGACCACCAGCGTGTCCAGGCCCGCGCTGAGGGTAGGGAAGGACCTGGCGGGGTTGAGGAGGGTGCCGGGGGTGGCCGCCTGCCGGGCGAGAGCGGTCAGGAACTTCTGCTGGTTGCGGGTACGGCCCAGGTCGCCCTGGGCCTCCTGCTTGCGCTGGCGGACGAACGCCAGTGCCTCGGAGCCGTCGAGGGTCTGGCAGCCCTTTCGCAGGTCGGCGCCCGAGTTGGGGTCCTTGACGTCCCGGTCCAGGCACATGTCCACGCCGCCCACCGCGTCCACCACGGAGACGAAGCCCGCGAAGCCGATCTCCGCGTAGTGGTCGACGTGCAGCCCGGTGTTGCTCTCCACGGCCCGTACGAGCAGGTCGGGGCCGCCGAGGGAGAAGGCGGCGTTGAGCTTGTCCGGCTCGGCGTCGTAGCTGCGGCCGGTCTCGGGTCGGACGTACGGCGGGACGGTCACCCAGGAGTCGCGGGGCAGGCTCACCATGGTGGTGCCGTGGGCGCCGGTGTGCAGCAGGATCATCGAGTCGGTGCGGCGGCCCTCGGCCGAGCCGGTGCGCAGATCCTTCCTGGCCCGCTCGGACAGGCCCGCCCGGCTGTCGGAGCCCACGATCAGGTAGTTGGTGCCCTTGCCGTCCGGCGCGCGGTCCGGGAGCGCGCCGAGATCGACCTCCTGGGCCAGCTCGGTGTCGGCCCACACATAGGTGCCCGCGGAGAACACGACCGGCGCGGCGAACAGCAGGACGGCCAGCCGGACGAGCCTGCGGCGCCGGGAGGGGCGGGGTTTAGGGGATCGGCCGCCGGTCGCGCTCCGACGGGGCCGGCCCCCGACGTGCGTACGGCCGTCATGGGTATGACCCTCAGGCGTACGGTCGTCATGCGTACGGTCGTCCCGCGTACGGCCCGGGGTGGCCGGTGAGGGCATGCCGGGCAGGGGTGCCGTGCGGGTCGAGGGCGGGGCGCCGCTCCCGCGCCCCGACCACGAACCGTGGCCGGTCCCGTGGTCGGTCCGGTCGTTCATCCGCCTGTCCAGTCCTTCGACACCTGGGGTCACCCCGTCACGGGGTCATCGCATGGGCACGCTCTTATACGGGGCGGGGTCGCCGATCTGTTCAGCGGCGGTGCCGGAACGCTTCATGATCTGCCACTTCAGCCGGCTGCCGAGCACCGCGGCGACCACGGACTGGATGACGACGAGATACATCAGCTGCCGGTAGACCACGAGTTGGAACGGCATCCACCACAGGGTCCGTACACGCTCCCCGTCGAGCCGCAACGCGTAACCGGCGCACAGCAGTTGGACGGACATGAAGGCGAACCACACCCCGGCCGAGGCGATCGGGTCGAGGAACAGCACGCCGTACAGGGCGAACACGTCGATGACCGGGGCGAGGAGCGGGAGGGCGACCTGGAAGACGGCGAGATAGGTGAGCCCGCGCCGGCCGAAGCGTCCGGCCACGCCCGTCTCCAGGACGGCCCCGCGGTGCTTCCACATGGCCTGGATCGTGCCGAAGCACCAGCGGTAGCGCTGACGCCACAACTGCCGCAGGGAGGTGGGCACTTCGGTCCAGGCGACGGCGGACTCCTCGTAGAGGACGCGCCAGCCGGCCCGCCACAGGGCCATCGTGAGGTCGGTGTCCTCGGCGAGGGTGTCGTCGCTGACTCCGCCGACCCCGGCCAGCGCGTCCCGGCGGAAGGCCCCGATGGCGCCGGGGACGGTGGTCATGCACTCCAGCACCTCGAACATCCGGCGGTCGAGGTTGAAGCCGAAGCAGTACTCCAGGTGCTGCCACTTGGCGAGCAGGCTCCGCCGGTTGCCGACCTTGGTGTTGCCGCTGACCGCGCCGACGGCCGGGTGCGCGAGCGGCTGGACGAGGTGGTGGACGGCGTCCGGTTCGAAGACGGTGTCGGCGTCCACCATGACGAGGATGTCGTGACCGGCGTACCGCAGGCCGGTGTTGAGCGCCGCGGCCTTGCCCGCGTTGGCCTTGCGGATCACCATCACCCGTGCGTCACCGACGCCCTCGGCGAGTTCCGCCGTACGGTCCGTGGAGCCGTCGTCGATGACGATGATCTGCAGCAGGGGGTAGTCGGAGGCGAGCAGTGAGCGGACGGTGGCCTCGATCCCGGCCTCCTCGTTGTAGGCGGGGACGAGCACGGTGACCGGTTCCGTCACCTCCCGCAGCCAGGGTGCGCCGGGGCGGGAGCGTTCCAGTCGGCGCACATGGGCGCGGGCGAAGTGCACGAGCAGAAGCAGCCGCAGCACACCGAGCGCCCCGGCGACACCGAGCGTCCAGGTCATCGCCCGGGAGAAGGCGCGCCCCAGCCAGGCGGCCCGGATCAGGGCCGTACCGCTCCAGCGCTCGACGTCCGACACCCGCTCGTACGGCGTCAGTTGGGCCCCCGCCGAGACGGTGGTGAAGCGGTCGGCCCCGGGGTCGCCGAGCAGCTTCTCGGTCTCCCGGTACGCGGTCGCCGTCTGGCTGAACTGGCGGACCGTGCCCTGTGCGGGCCTGCGGGACGCCTTGTCCGCGGCGACCAGTACATAGCCCTGGGCGGTGGCACGCCGGGCCGCCGTCCACTCACGGCCGCACAGGGTGTCGGGCGAGGTGGTCCGCGGCATCCGCAGCAGGTTGGTGCGCAGGCCGGCGGCGCCCGCCAACGCGCTCTGTGTCAGGTCGAGTTCGGCGGAGAAGCGGAAGGCGGAGGTCTCGCCGAGGACCGCTCCGGTGTAGGTGTTGGAGCCGATCTCGTGGCCCTCGGCGCGGATCCTCCGTACGAGGTCCGGATGGCGGGCCGCCTGAGATCCCAGGAGGAAGAAGGTGGCGCGAGCCCGGTGCTTCCTCAGCAGGTCGAGGAGGCGCGGGGTCCAGACGAGGTCGGGGCCGCCGTCGAAAGTGAGCGCGACGGTGCGGGCGGGCATCGAGGCGGTCTGTACGCCGTTGCGGTTGATGCCGATGACCGGGCCGCCGCGGGCGACGGCGTCGGGTGCGGGCGAGGTGCAGGCGGACCGGGTGTCGGCGGCGTCGACCTCGTGGTTGGTCCAGCCCTCGAAGAGGAGGGCGGCGAACATCGCGGGCAGGACGAGTATCAGCAGCAGCCAGTGCCCCCGTGGATCGCGGGACTGTTTGTGCCGGGCCCTCACCGGGCGCCGCCCCTCCCCCCGGCCGCTCCTCTGCCCTCCCCGGCGTCGGTGGCCGATGTGCTGGACGGGGTCCGCCGCCACGGGCTGGCGGGGCCGGAGTCACGCATGGGGCTACGCATGGGGCGCGAGTCTAGCCACAGCTCCGCGACCGCACGGGTCCGATGCCGAGGCTCCCAGGAAGGGCGCTCCCTGCCGGAAGGGGGGCCTCGCGGCGGCGAGGGGCGTCGGCGCCAGGCCGGGGGCCGGGGACCCGCCGCTCAGACCGGCAGCCGCGGCACGCTGTCGATCAGGCGTCTGGTGTAGGGGTGGGCCGGGTCGCCCAACACCTGGTCCGTGTCGCCCTGTTCGACGAGCCGGCCGCTCTCCAGTACCGCCGTGCGCTCACACAGGGAGGCCACGACCGACAGATCGTGGGAGACCATGACGAGGGTCAGCCGCCGTTCCTCCTTCAGTTCGGCCAGCAGGTCGACGACCTTGACGCGGGTGGTGACGTCGAGCGCGCTCACGGGTTCGTCGGCGAGCAGGACACGCGGGTCGCACACGATGGCGCGGGCGATCGCGATGCGCTGGCGCTGGCCGCCGGAGAACTCGTGCGGGTAGCGGGAGGCCGCGTCCGCCGGCAGTCCGACCCGCTCCAGCGCGGCGGCCACCTTCGGCGCGGCGGTCGTGCGGGAGTCGAGGCCCAGCGAGCGCAGCGGCTCCGCGACGATCGCGGCGACGCGGCGGCTGGGGTCGAGGGAGGAGTACGGGTCCTGGAACACGCACTGGACGCCCCGCCGGAAACGGCGCATCTGCCGCCGGTCGCGCGGCGCGAGCGGCTCTCCGTCGAAGCGGACGGTACCGGCGGTGGGCCGGGCGAGTCCCAGCAGGATCCGCAGCAGGGTGGTCTTGCCCGCCCCGGACTCCCCCACCAGGGCCAGCGACTGCCCCGGCTCGACGGCCAGGGACACATCCCGTACGACGTCGGTGGCGGCGCCCCGATACCGTACGGCCACGTCGGTGAGCTCCAGTACGGGTGTCTCCGGCGCCCCGTCCGTCGGCTTCGGGTCGGGGGTCATCGCGGGCTCCTCAGGTCCAGGGCGGACTCCAGTTTCCGGGCGCCGGCGACCAGCGCCCTCGTGTAGTCGGCCTGCGGCGCGGTGACGACGTCCAGGACGGGGCCCTCCTCGACGGCCCGCCCGTCCTTCAGCACCAGGACGCGGTCGGTCACCCTGGCGACCACGGCGAGGTCGTGGCTGACGAACAGCACGGCCATCTCCCGTTCGCGGACGAGGGTGTCGAGCAGTTCCAGCATCTCGGCCTGGACGGAGACGTCGAGCGCGGTGGTGGGTTCGTCGGCGATGAGCAACCCCGGTTCGCAGGCCAGCGCCATGGCGAGGGCGACGCGCTGGCGCTGGCCGCCGGAGATCTCGTGCGGGAAGGCGCGGGCGATGCGGTCGGGTTCGGGCAGCCGTACCCGTACCAGTGCCTCGGTGACGGCGGCGCGCAGGTCACGGCCCCTGAGGCCGGTCGTGCGGGCCAGGGGCTCGGCGATCTGGCGGCCCATCCGCATCAGCGGATCGAGGGCGGTCAGGGGCTCCTGGAAGACCACGGCCGCGTCCCGGCCGCGTACGGCGGTCAGGCGCTGCTCGGGGGCGCCGACGATCTGGGTGCCGGCCAGTTCGACGCTGCCGGTGGCGGTCATGCCGTCGGGGAGCAGGCCCAGCAGGGCGAGGGTGGTCAGGGACTTGCCGGAGCCGGACTCGCCGATCAGCCCGAGCCGTTCGCCGCCGCCGACGGTGAAGGACAGGTCGTCGACGAGGGTGCGGCCGTCGGCGGTGCGCACGGTCAGGCCGCGTACGTCCAGGAGCGGGCCCGGGAGTGCGCCGGGGACAGTGCCTGGGAGTTTCATGACCGCCTCCGCCTCATGGCCGGGTCGAGGGTGTCGCGCAGTCCGTCGGCGATGAGGTTGACGCCGACGACGAGCACGACCAGCAGGATGCCCGGGGCCAGCGCGCCCGCGGGTGCGGTGGTGAAGGTGGCCTGCGCCTCTTGGAGCATGCGGCCCCAGGAGGCGTTGGGCGGCGGGGCGCCGAGGCCGAGGTAGGACAGTCCGGCCTCGGCGAGCACGGCGAGGCCGAACTGGAGCGCCAGGTTGACCACGAGGGTGGGCCAGATGTTCGGCAGGACGTGCCCGGCGACCGTACGCGGCCAGGAGGTGCCCGAGGTCCGGGCGGCGGTGACGTAGTCCCGCGCCAGGACCCGCTTGACGAGGATCCGCACGAGCCGGGCGACCACCGCGCTCTGGGCCAGGCCGATCGCGAGGATCGCGGAGCCGAGGGTGGCCGAGCGGGCGGCGACCACGAGCATCGCGAGCAGCAGGGTCGGGAAGGCGATCAGGATGTCCAGGAACGCGGCGAGGGTGTCGTCGAGCCACCCTTGCGCGAACGCGGCGAGTACCCCGAGGGTGACCCCGACGAGTGCGGCGATCGCGACCGACCCGAGTCCCGCCTGGACGGCGATACGGGCGCCGGTCATCAGCTGGGTCAGCAGGTCGCGGCCCAGCTTGTCCGTACCGAGCAGGTGTCCGTCGCCGGGGCCCGCGAGCCGGCCGCCGGAGGTGTCGTCGGTGTCGAAGGGCAGCCAGACGAGCGAGACGAGGGCGAGCAGCGCGATCAGGGCCGTCAGCGAGCAGCCCGCGAGCAGCGTGACGGAACGGCGGCGGCGCGAGTGCGGCCTCGTCGACTCCGTGGGTTCCGTCTCCTTGAGCGGGGCGGCCGGCAGGGTCATCGGGCACCTCCGGAGAGCCGTCCGCGCAGGCGCGGATCGATGACGCGCTGGATCAGGTCGGCGGCGAAGCCGATCAGGAGCACGGCGAGGGTCGAGACGAACAGGACGCCCTGGACGACCGGGTAGTCGTGCTGGGCGATACCGGTGGCGAGCAGCGAGCCGAGGCCGGGCAGCGCGTACACCGACTCCACGACGACCGCGCCGAGCAGCGTCGAGGCGAGTTCGATCCCGAGGATGGAGATCACGGGGACGGAGGCGTTGCGCAGCCCGTGCCGCCACATGGCCTTCGGGAAGGACGCGCCGAGGGCCCGTGCGGTGCGCAGGTAGTCGCTGCCGAGGACGTCGAGGGTGGCGGAACGGACGTACCGGATCAGGGAGGCGCCCATCACGAGCGCGATGGTGACCACAGGGAGGACGAGCGAGCGGACGGCTTCGGCGGGTGCGGCCCAGCCGTCCTGCGGGAAGCCGCCGGAGGGCAGCCAGCCCGCGTTCAGTGCGAACACGGCGATGAGGATCATGCCGAGCCAGAACACCGGCACGGCGATGCCCAGCTGGGAGATCCCGCTGAGCACCGCCCCGTACCAGGTGCGGCGCTTGTACGCGGCCACGAAGCCGACCGGGACGGCGATGACGACGGCCAGGACGAACGCGGCCAGCGTCAGCGGGACGGTGACGTTCAGGCGGGCGGTGACCTCGGGGCCGACCGGCAGCGAGCTGACGAAGGACGTGCCGAGGTCGCCGCTCGTCAGCTGCCCGAGCCAGTGGGTGAACTGTTCGGGCAGCGGACGGTCGGAGCCGATGGAGTGGCGGGCCGCGGCGATCTGTTCCGGACTGGCGCCCACCGACGTGAGCGCGTTGGCCGGGTCGCCGGGGAGCAGGCGCAGCAGCACGAAGAGCACCACGCTCGCCAGGGCCAGCGACACCAGGAGGAACGCGAGGCGGCGCAGGAGGTAGCGCCCCATCAGCCCTTCTTCTTGATGTCGTAGGCGTAGAACTGCGAGTTCAGGCCGTTGAGCGGGTAGCCGGAGAGCTTGCTGCTCGCGACGACGATCTGCGGGTAGAGGTAGAGCCAGTCGCTGGCCGCGTCCTCGGCCGTCTTCTCGTTGACCTTCTTCAGCAGCTCGGTCTGCTCCTCGGTCGTGGAGGCCTCCTCGGCCTGCTCGACCCACCGGGTGACCTGCTTGTTGTCGTAACCCCAGTAGAAGTCGGGGTTGCCGTACCAGACCAGGTCGCGGTCGTTGACGTGCTCCTGGAGCGTGGCCGTGAAGTCGTGGTTCTTGTAGACCTTCGTGTACCACTCGTCCGGCGTGATCGTGTTGATTTTGACGGTGATGCCGACCTCGGCGAGCTGCGACTTGATGAAGGTCGCGGCCGTGGGGTGCGGGTCGTAGTTCGGCGTGTCGAGGGTGAAGGAGAACCCCTTGGCGTAGCCGGCCTCCGAGAGCAGCTTCTTGGCCTTGGTGACGTCGTAGGCGTTGACGTCGGTGAGGTCCTCGTACCAGGGGTCGGTGGGCGGCACCATCGAGCCGATCAGCTTGCCGTAGCCGCCCCAGACGGATTCGAGCAGCTTCTTGTCGTCGATGGCGGCGGAGACGGCCTGTCGGACCTTGACGTCCGTGAACGGCTTGGCCTTGTCGTTGAAGGCGAGGAGCAGCTTGGTGGTGGAGTCGCCGTCGTTGACCTTGTAGTTCTGGTTGCTCTTGAACTGCTCCAGGGCGTCGGGCGACTGCTCGCTGGTGACCACGTCGACGGCGTTGGTCAGCAGCGCGTTGTTCAGCGCGCTGGCGTCCTTGTAGTAGTGGAAGACGACCTTCTTGTTGGCGGCGGCGTCGCCCCAGTAGCCGGCGAAGCGGTCGAGGCTCAGCGCGGAGCCGCGGGTCCACTTGGCGAGCTTGTAGGGGCCGGTGCCGTCCTCGGTCGTCTTGAGGTCCTTGGCCTCGGAGTTGATGATCCAGACGTAGGAGAGGTTGTAGACGAAGGAGATCGACTTCTTCGACAGGGTGACCTTGACGGTCTTCGCGTCGGGGGTGGCGATGTCCTTGACGACTTCGAGGTTGCTCTTGCGGGCGGACTGCGAGTCGTCCGCGAGGACCTTCTCCAGGCTGTACTTGACGTCCGCGCTGGTCAGTTCCTTGCCGCTGTGGAACTTCACTCCGTCGCGCAGGGTGAAGGTGTAGGTCAGGCCGTCCTTGCTGACCTCGTGGTTCTGGGCGAGGAGCTTCTCGACCTTGCCGTCGTCGGTGAGCTTGAACAGTCCCTCGTAGACGTTGCCGTTCAGAGCCTCGGTGACGCCCTGGCCGCCGCCCGCGGTGTTGTCGAGGTTCTGCGGCTCGTAGAGGGAGCCGATGTTGACGGTGGCGTTCTTGTCCCAGGTGCCGGAGGAGGCGCCGCTGCCGCCGGAGCCGCCGCCGCAGGCGGTGAGGCCGAGGGCGAGGGTGGCGAGGGTGGCGGTGCCGTAGAGGGACGCTCTGGTCCTGCTGTTCTTGCTCATGGGTTCAGATGCCTTCGGTACGAGGAGCCGCGGGATGCTGCCGGGAACTGCCCGGTGCTCCGGGATTCGGTGTGGAGGGGCGATCAGTGATCGACCGGGAAGCCGTCGCGGAAGAGGGGAAGCTTCTCACCGGCCTCGACGGCCAGGTGGAAGCGGTTCTGTCGCGGCGGCATCGGACAGTTGTACTGATCGGAGAACCCGCAGGGCGGCACGAAGGCCCGGTTGAAGTCGAGGATCACCCGGTTGTCGTCCTCGGTACGCCGTACGAACAGGAAACGGCCGGCCCCGTAGGTGGTGTCCCCGTTCGTGGGATCGCCGAAGACGAGCAGCAGGGTGCCGTCGTCGTCGAAGGCGCTGAGCGTGTACGCGCGGCCGTCGACGGTGAGCGAGATGTCACCCGGAACGACCAGCTCACGGGTGCCGCCGTTGTCCCTCAGATGCTCGAAGGCGACGCGGCGGGCGCCGGGCACGGGGGTGTAGACCGCCTCCAGGACCCACGCCGGGTCGTACGGGAAGGCGGTGACGCCGCCGAAGTGGCGGATGGCGGGCGAGTCCGCGTCCCACAGGCGCAGGCCGTGCTCGGGTTCACCGGTGACGAGGTCGGTGCGCCGGAGCGTGGTGACCGTGACGCTGTCCGGCTGTCCCGCGCGGACGGCCTCGGCGTCGGGCTCCTCGCCGGCCGGCAGCCAGCGGGTCTCGACGAGGGCGAGGTTCCCGGTCGGCGAGGTGAGCGAGCGGTGGCGCTCGGCACGCCAGGCCTGCCACTCCTCCCCGGGGTCGACGGAGGCCGGGGAGGCGGGGGGCTGGGGCACGGCGGACTCATTCGACTAGGAGGGCGGCGGCGGTGCGGGTGCCGGTTCGCCGGTGGCGACGAACACGGATCATTAATAGATGCTCAAAGCATGTCCTTTATCGTTCATAAGGTCACCTAATGTCAAACATCCGTCTCGGAGGCCGAGACGACGAGTCTCACATCCGGACCGCGTCACGTGGAGCCGCCACCCCGGACGCCCCCTCGCACCCCTCGCACGCCTCCTTGATCGATGCCGTCTGAACGTTTTCTTCGTCCTGCCGGTGCGCGGCCCTAGCGTGTCCCCCGTGGCTCAACTCACGTGGTTCCGGGCCTGCTTACCGGCACGTAAAGGATGAAGGCGGCACGATGAAGCTGGTCGAACTTGTAGAGGCCGGCGACATCGCCGGCGTGGTCCGCGAGCTGGCCGCCCTGCCGCCGGAGCGGCGCGGGGCGTGCGCGGCCGGGCTGCGGGCCCACCGTGCGGCGACCTCCCGGCGGGCGAGCGCCCCGGAGGTGAAGGCCGCCCTGTCCGCCGCCGAACTGGGCTGCCGGGTCACTCCCGAGGCGGCGGCGTCCTGGCTCCTGGCGTACCGGTACTTCAAGGTGGGCACCTGGACGGTGGACGTCCTGGACCTGCACCCCGTGGCCTGGCGCGCCGAACTGGCCGCGCGGCTCGGCGAACGGGCGACGGCCTCGGACACGGTGTACACGCTCACCGAGCACCTCGTCCACGACACCGGCTGTCCACTGCCGGCCTCGCGCAGATTCATCCTGGCCTGGCTGTTCAACCGCGCCGCCAACCGGGAGCGGCCCGCACGGGTACTGGGCGGAGCACCGGGCGCGGACCTCCTGGAACGGCTTCGGGCGGACGCCTGCACCCCGACGCTCCTCCCCGTCGCCGTGCGGAGGCCGGGGCGTCTTGTCCTCGGACGGCCGGGGTGGCTGCTGGAGGTCCTGGTCGCCCTCACCGCCGAAGGTTTCGCCGACCGGGACGAGCTGGTCGACAATCTCTGTGCCGACCTGGCGGGCGATCCGCCGGGTGGGGCGGAGGCGGCGGCCGTACTGGAGACCTTGGCACTCACCCCGGCGGAACGGGCGCGGGTGGCTGCCGCGGGGGCGGCACCGGGCGCACGGTCCGCGCATTCCGCACCGGCCGTGCGGTCCGCACGGGTCGCGCAGTCCGCACGGGGCGCGCGGTCCGCACGGGTCGCACCGGACGCACCGGACGCACCGGACGCACCGGCCGAGTCAGGAGTGCTGGCGTCGGCTACCGCTCCGGGGCGCAAGCCGAAGCGGTAGCCGAAGCGGTAGCCGGGCGGTTCGGGCTGACGCACGCCGGAGGGAGCGGTAGCCGGGCGGCACGTTGGGCCGGGGTGAGTGTGGAAACCCGAACCGGCGCGGCGCACCGGATGGTGCGCGGCCGGACTCGCCGGTCGACCTGTCCGCCCACGCGAAGAAGGCGTTCGCCGGCTTCGGCGGCATGGGCGTCAACCGCCCCTTCGCCGGAACGCACGTACCGCTGGGGACGGGCCGCGAGGAGTGCGGTACGTGCAGGATCACGGGTGACTCAAGAGCGCGGGGGACCGGGCGACAAGGAGCCCAAGTGCCGCTCATTCAGGCGCCCTTGGCCACCGTCACCGTAACGGAGAGGTCGCCCGAGTTGTCGGCGACGCAGCCGCCGTCGGCGTCGTTGATGCGCAGTTCCAGCGTGCCTCCGGCCGCCGCCTCGAAGGTCCACTGCTTGCCCACGACGTGGCTCTCCTCGCCCTCCCCGCTCTCGGTGAAACGCCCCAGGAGCGCGCCGAAGGGAGCCGAGTCGTTGACCTTGCAGTCCGCCGCGGCGAAGTCGAGCGACTTGTCGGTCTCGGCGTCGTAGCCCTCGGGTCCCGTCGGTGGCATCTCGGGGTGGTCCACGGTCCACTGCCCCGAGGTGAAGCGGACGGTGACCGTGTCGCCGGACTGGATGAGCGTCTCGGTGGCCCGCTGCCAGCCGCCGGCGCCATGGATCACCGCCTCGTTGACCACGGGCGTCGCCGGCAGGGGCGTAC
Source organism: Streptomyces ortus (assembly GCF_026341275.1). Classification (NCBI taxonomy): domain Bacteria; kingdom Bacillati; phylum Actinomycetota; class Actinomycetes; order Kitasatosporales; family Streptomycetaceae; genus Streptomyces; species Streptomyces ortus. The sequence goes on along the minus strand of NZ_JAIFZO010000002.1, from coordinate 6,846,068 downwards.
CGGCGGGCAGGGAGATCCCGGCCTCCGTCCCCTGGTCCCTGCCGTCCGACGCGTCGGCCTGCGCGGCCCGTTCGAACGGCGGGACCCCGGCGAGGAAGAGGCCGAGTCCGGCCCCCGCGAAGACGAGGGCGACCGAGGAGACCACCAGCCCCAGGACCCGTCTGTCGCGCCGGTCCTCGTCCCTGCGCATCATCGCGGACGCGGTCGCTGCGTCGTACCGCGAAGTGCGCGACGTGGGTGTCGCCCGGTCCGTCCACGGGACGTGCTGACGGGTCCGGCTCTCCGCGTCCGCGAGGGAGGCGCCGGCCGGGATCGCGATCCGGACGGTGGCCGAGGGCAGCGACCTCGGGTCGGCCGCGAGGCCCTCGGCGGCGTGCCGCAGTGCGGTGGTCGCGTCGGGGATGGAGGGCCGCTCCTCGGGCGCCTTGCGCAGCAGCGCCTCGACGGCCGGGAGCAACGGGCCCAACTGCGCCGGGAGGTTGGGCTGTTCGTACGCGACCGCGTGCAGGGTGGCCGCGTGCGCGGGACGGCGGAAGGGCGACGCCCCGGTGGCGGCGGTGACGAGGGTCGCGGCCAGCGACCACAGGTCCGAAGCGGGACCGACCTCACCGCCGTTGACGCGTTCGGGCGCCATGTACTCGACGGAGCCCGCGAATTCGCCGGAGTTGGTGAATGCCTCGCCGTCGTCGAGGACGGCGATACCGAAGTCCGTCAGGACCGCGCTGCCGTCGCGGCGAAGCAGGACGTTGGCCGGTTTGACGTCCCGGTGCAGGGCTCCGGCGGCGTGCACGGCGTCGAGCGCGCCGAGCAGTTGCGCACCGAGCGCGGCGACCCGCGTCGGCTCCAACGGGCCGTTCTGGGCCAGGAGTTGGGCGAGGGAGGGGCCGTCGATGAGTTCCATGACGATCCACAGCCGGTCGTCGTACTCGACGAGGTCGTGGACGCCGACCACATGCGGGTGCGGCACCCTGGCCACCACCCGCGCCTCCCGCACAGCACGGCGCAGCCATACGCGGTGGTCCTCGTCGCCCTGGGTGAAGACGTGCAGTTCCTTGGCCGCGACATCGCGTGCGAGCAGTTGGTCGTGGGCCCGCCAGACGGTGCCCATGCCGCCCCTGCCGAGCTGGTCGATCAGCCGGTACCGACCCGCGATCAGGCGTCCGGCACTGCGTGCCGTGTGCGCCGCACCCTGCTGCTCATCACTGCCGGACAACACGCCCGCCTCACGCCCCTCCCGACGGCTTCCTCGCCACCGGCCCCATGCATCACTCGAACACCGGCGAGCATAGCGGTGGGAACTGACGTCGCGACGACAGCCGAGCGAAGTGGACCGGAGGCCGTCCGGCCCGAAGCCGGACCGGGTGCCGCGGCCGGTGGTGGGGTCGGTGGCGGGGTCGGGTGTACGGGACAGTTTCCGGGACAACGCTCCTCTCGGTGTGGGACGTGCGGTAGCGGAAGATGATGTTCCTGGTGGGGTGATCCCTCGCCGGGAACATTCCGTCCGCACACGACCGAAGGGACTGAAGACATGCTGGTGGACCTCATCGAGACCCCCGAGCTGGCTCCGCAGACGTACCTCGACGACGAGTCGCCGCTGGTGGCCGTCGACGCGCCGGAGGAGCGGGCCTGGCTCCCGTCGTACCAGGCGGTTCGCGCCGCCTGACGTACGTCGTCCGTCGTATGTCGTTCGTCGTATGTCGTACGACATACGACATACGACGCGTTCGGTCGGCACCGGATCCGTGGCGGGTTCGGTGCCGGTCGTCCCAGGTTCCACGTCCGTCATCTCGCCCGCGCCCCCGAAGGACGGTCCGTCGTTGTCCCCCTCGCTCCCCGCCGCCCAGCCGGCCTCACCCTCCACCGACCGGGTGGCGCAGGCCGACACCCTGCTCTGTGCCGACCGGCAGTTCGGCGACTCCCCCGCCATCGGCGAGCGCAACCTCGCCCGCTTCCGGCTGGGCCTCACCATGCTGGCGCGGCACGACGGCGGGGCCGCGGACGTGCTGCGGGAGACGGCCGCCGCATCCGACGAACGTCTGCGCCCGCTGCTGTACGACCCCGTGCTGCGCAACTGCTTCGAGGTCGACCTCGCCCTGCTGGACAGCGGCCGGTTCGAACGCAGCTCCTTCGCTACGTATGTACGCGGTCACCTGACCACCGGTCCGGCGGCGGACGCGCCGGTCACGGACGAGGCACCCTCCCCAGGTCCCTCCGCAGCCCTCATGAGTCCCTCCGAGGCCCTCATGCGTCCGCATCGGCCCGCCTGGCCCGGTCTCGGGGACGCCTGGCCCGGTCTCGGGGACGCCTGGCCCGGTCTCGGGGACGCCTGGGTGCTGGCCGAACCCGCACCACAGGAGGACGCGCAGAAACTGCTGGCCGAGCGCCTGATGGAGCTGTACCGGGACGCGCTCGGCGACGGCCGGACCACGGGCCCCGTCGATCCGACGGACGCGACCCTCGTCGGCCTGCGGGACGGCGCGGAACTCCTCGCCACCCTGCTGCCCGCCGCCGGAGCCGGTGTCCTCGGGCACGTCAGCGTGGTCGGCTTCACCAGCAGGGAGAGCGAGGAAGGTCCCCTGCAGTCCATGTCGGGCGGCGACCCGCTCCCCTCGACCGTGCTGCTCGCGCCCGAACGCTGCACGTCTCCGTGGCTCGCGGCCGAGAGCCTGCTGCACGAGGGCGCCCACCTCAAGCTCTTCGACGCGCTCCGGACGGGTTCCCTGGTCAGGAACGCCACCGAGCAGGTCCCCATCCCGTGGCGGATCCGCCCCTGGACGGTCATCCGGGTGTTCGTCGCCCTGCACTTCTACGTGCATCTGCTGGTCTTCCGGGCCGCGGCCGACACGGCGGATGAGGCGGTCCGGGAGAGGTTCGGCCCGCCCCCGCCAGCCGAGGACCTCGACGAGCCGAGCCCGGGTACCCCCGCCGCCCTGAACGGCGAGTACCGCACCAGTGCGGCACGGGCCCGCCATCTCGCCGAGTGCGTACTGTCGCTGCCGGACGAGGCGCTCACCGAGCACGGTCACCGGTTCGCCCGCTGGCTCCTCACCGCCCTGCGGCTGGTGGACGGGAGCGCGCCGCGGCCTCGTGAGCGGGATGAGGCGACGACTCGGCCCACCGGTCCGGGGTCTTCTCAGCAGGGTGGCTCCACAGGCGGTGCCCTGCAACGCGTCACTCCGGTGGACGCGTGCGCCCTGCCCGCTCTCGGGCAACTCGTCGTCAGCCCCGCACGGTCGGCCCGGATGCACTGGCTGAACGCCCGCTCGTGGACCGTCTACTCACTGTGTGACGGACGTGACCCGGCCTCGCTGCACACGGCCTACGCGCGGGCCGCGGGTCTCACCGCCGGCTCGGAGGAGGTCGGCCGGCAGGTCGGCGAGAGCCTGCGCCTGCTCGTGGCCTCCGGCCTGGTCACACAGGACGGGTGACACCTACGCGCCCGCCGAGCCCGTGTCCGGGTAGGCGGTTTCCAGGCCGGTCAGCCGGGCGGAGACGATGGCCTCAAGACGGTTCGACACGTTGATCTTCGGCAGTATGGCGGAGACGTAGTTGCGTACGGTCTTCTCCGCTATGAACAGCTCCTGGGCTATCCGGCGGTTCCCGTAGCCGAGGGAGACCAGGCGCAGCACTTCCCGTTCCCGGTTCGTCAGGGCCGGGAACGGGAGGGTCTCGTCGGCCTCCGCGAGGCGTTTCAGCAGAGCGGACAGCTCGCTGCCGGACCGGGGCCCCAGCGTCACGTACCCGCGTCGCACGGCTCGCACGGTACGCAGCAGGTCCGCCGTGTCCGTGTTCTTGAGCAGGTAGCCGGTGGCCCCCGCCATGAGCGCTGTCAGCAGCAGCTTGTCGTCGTCGTGGTCCGGGGAAACCATGGCGACCAGCCGCGGACGCGGGCCCTGGCGGCGCAGCTGCTGGAGCAGTCCGATTCCGGCGTGGGCCGGCAGGTCGAGGTCGACGAGGACCACGTCGGGCTTCTCCTCCCGGACCGCCTGGACGCCGGCGTGCGGATCGTGGGTCCCCGCGACAACGCCGATCCCGCCGTCCTCGAGCGCGGACCGCAGGCCGCTCAGAACCAGCGGAATGCTCTCTATCAACACCACGGACAACACCACGGACGTATCGGCGTCGTGGACCTCTTCGGCCATTCTCGTTCATCCTCACACCCGGGCTGGCGTGAGGCGTTACAGAGCGCTACCTCACGCCGTCATGATCAGCGTCCGATTGCAGGGTAGAACTCCTGTGGCGCGGCGGACCGTTGCGCCGCGACGGCAGCTCCGAGCACTCCGGGAAATCGCCCGGTCCGGCGGGCGGGCCGTGGTGGCGATATGCGAAAAGGGCCACGACTCTTAGGTCGTAGCCCTCATTCGCGTACCGCTGTGGTGAGTGTCCGAGGGGGGACTTGAACCCCCACGCCCGATAAAGGGCACTAGCACCTCAAGCTAGCGCGTCTGCCATTCCGCCACCCGGACAAGGTGCCTGCCGCTTGGACGGGGGTGTTCCCCGCGGCGACATGGACAACAATACCAAGCTTTCGGAGTGGCTTTCACCTGCGTTTCCGCGCCCCGGCGGGCTCCGGGCCGGGGCGCGGACGACGCTCCACGTCGTCACACAGGGTGACTGAAATGCTACGGCGAACAGTGACGGGAGAACGGTTTCGGGAGAAGTGCCGCGGGCGGGGTGGAGCGGGTCACGGCATCGAGTGGTACTCCGGGAAGTTCCCTGGCAGCCGCTCCCCCGCCGGGCCCTGCGTGACCGCGCGCACCAGCAGTTCGCCGCCGACGAACGCGCCGCGCCAGGACGCACCGAAGCCGCCGAACAGCTCGTCGCGGTCGCCCCGGGAGCGGGGCTTGCCGTGGCCGACCTTGAAGGCGCGGATCTGCGGGGCCAGCCGCTTGTACGTGGTCTCGTCGTCGGTGGACAGGGTCGCGACCAGCGCCCCGTTCGACGCGTTCATCGCGGCCAGCAGTTCCGCCTCCGTGTCTACCAGGACGATCGTGTCGACCGGGCCGAAGGGTTCCGCGTGGTGGAGTGGAGAGGAAGGGGGCGGGTTCAGGATGGTGACCGGCTGGACGTACGCCGAGGTGTCCTGGCCGGGCAGGAAGCGGGCGTCGGCGAGCTTGCCGCGGTGCAGGGGGACGGCCCCGCGGTCGATGGCCTCGGCGACCTGGTCGTGCAGTTCCTTCGCCTTGGCCGCGTTGATCACCGGCCCGAAGTCCAGTTGCGGATACGGGTCGTCGGGGTGCTCGACGGCCAGGGGGTGGCCGACGCGGAGGGTGCCGACCGCCGGGAGGTACGCCGCGAGGAACTCGTCGAACAGCTCACGCTGGACGACGAAGCGCGGGTAGGCCGTGCAGCGCTGTTTGCCGTAGTCGAAGAGCTTCGGGATGACGGCCGTCAGCGTGTCCCAGTCGGTGTGGTTCCAGATGCCCCAGGTGTTCAGTCCTTCCTGCTCCAGTATGTGCCGTTTGCCGAGGTCGGCGACGGCCGTGGCCACCGAGGCGCCCGCGTCCCGGCCGCCGACGAAGGAGACGCAACCGATCTCGGGCGCACGCACGAGCGCCTGGGACAGTTCACCTCCGCTGCCACTGACAAGGGTGACGGGTATCCCCTCGCGGGCGGCGAGCGCACAGGCCAGGGTCAGGCAGGCGACGCCGCCGTCGGTCGGGGTCTTGGCGATGACCGCGTTGCCTGCCAGTGCCTGTACCAGTACTGCGTGAACGAGCACGCTCATCGGGTAGTTCCAGCTCGCGATGTTGGACACGGGTCCGTCCAGCGGGGTCCGGCCCGCGAGCATGGGTTCGATGCCGTCGACGTACCAGCGCACGCCGTCGATGGCGCGGTCGACGTCGGCCCGCGCGAGCCGCCAGGGCTTGCCGATCTCCCAGACGAGGAGGAGGGCGAGCAGTTCCCGGTGCTCCGTGAGCGCGTCGAGGGTGGCCGCCACTCGGGCCCGGCGCTCTTCGAGGGGTACGTGGCGCCAGGCGCGGTGGTGGTCGAGGGCGGCGCGGACGGCCTGGTGGGCCGTGGCGGCGTCCAGTCGCGGCGGGCCCGCGATGGGGCTGCCGTCGACGGGGCTGGTGGCGGGCAGCGCCCGGCCGTCCGCCTGCCAGGCGGCGCCCCAGAGGTTGCGGACGCGGTCGTCCTGGAAGGCCTCGGGCGCCACGGCGAGACAGCGCTGCCAGGCGTCGGTCCACGAGGTGTGGGATTTGAGGGTGAGGGTGGGTGTGTGGATGGGCGTATGGGTGGGTGCCATTCGGTTGCTCCGCTCTCGGTGCACAGTCGGGGGCGGTCGTTCATGGCTGGTCCCGCGTACGCGTGCGCCGGCGGTGCGCGCCCGGCACGGGGACGTCGTGCGTCGTGCGTCGTGTGTCGCGTGTTGTGTGTCGCGTGATGCGCGTCGCGTGTTGTGTGTCGCGTGATGCGCGTCGCGTGATGCGTCGCACGTCGCTCGTCGCGCATCGCACGGGAATTGCGTACCGGTGACGCTAGCGACGCGTCGTGGCGTCCGTAAGTGACGTCAGGTCAACTATGAGTGACATCACGTTGCGCTTCGAGGTGGGCCATCACGAGGCGGGCCGTCCCGGTCGGGGTGTCGCCCACCTGGACGCCGGCCGCTTCCAGGGCTTCCTTCTTCGCCTGTGCGGTGCCGGAGGAGCCGGACACGATGGCGCCGGCGTGGCCCATCGTCTTGCCCTCGGGGGCGGTGAAGCCGGCGATGTAGCCGATGACGGGTTTGGTGACGTGGTCGCGGACGTACGCGGCCGCGCGCTCCTCCGCGTCACCGCCGATCTCCCCGATGAGAACGATGAGTTCGGTGTCGGGGTCGTCCTGGAAAGCGGCGAGGCAGTCGATGTGTGTCGTGCCGACCACGGGGTCGCCGCCGATGCCGACGCAGGTCGAGAAGCCGATGTCACGCAGCTCGTACATGAGCTGATAGGTGAGCGTGCCGGACTTGGAGACCAGGCCGATACGGCCGGGCTTGGTGATGTCGGCGGGGATGATGCCCGCGTTGGCCTGGCCCGGGGTGATCAGGCCGGGGCAGTTCGGGCCGACGATCCGGGTGCCCTTGGCCTTCGCGTAGGCGGTGAAGGCGACCGAGTCGTGGACCGGGATGCCCTCCGTGATGACGACGGCGAGGCCGATGCCGGCGTCGGCGGCTTCGACGACCGCCGCCTTGGCGAAGGCCGGCGGGACGAAGACGACGCTGACGTCGGCGCCGGTCGCCTCGATGCCTTCGCGTACGGAGCCGAAGACGGGGACGGCCCGGTCGTCGAAGTCGACGCTCCGGCCGGCCTTGCGCGGGTTGACGCCGCCGACCACGTCTGTGCCCGCCGCGAGCATGCGCCGGGTGTGCTTCATGCCCTCGCCGCCGGTCATTCCCTGGACGAGGACCTTGCTCTCTTTGGTGAGGTAGATGGCCATGTACCGCTCCTTCAGACTGCGTCGGCGAGTCGGGCGGCGCGGCGCGCGGCGCCGTCCATGGTGGTGGCCTGCTGGACCAGGGGGTGCGCGCGGTCGTCGAGGATCGCGCGGCCCCGTACGGCGTTGTTGCCGTCGAGCCGGACGACCAGCTGTTTGGTCAACCGGACCGTTTCCAGGGCCTGCACGATGCCGTCGGCGACCGCGTCGCAGGCGGTGATGCCGCCGAAGACGTTGACGAAGACCGACTTGACGGCGGGGTCGGAGAGGATGACGGAGAGGCCGTCGGCCATGATCTGGGCGGAGGCGCCGCCGCCGATGTCTAGGAAGTTGGCGGGGCGCGCGCCGCAGCCGGCCACCACGTCGAGGGTGGACATGACGAGACCGGCGCCGTTGCCGATGATGCCGACCTCGCCGTCCAGTTTCACGTAGTTGAGGCCCTTGGCCGCGGCGGCCGACTCCAGCGGGTCGTCGTGCGCCGCCTCCTGGCTGCCCCACCGTGCCTGCCGGAAGCGGGCGTTGTCGTCGAGGGTGACCTTGCCGTCGAGGGCGAGGATCTGCCCCTGCGCCGTACGGACGAGGGGGTTGACCTCGACGAGGACGGCGTCCTCGCGGACGAGTACGTCCCAGAGCCTGACCAGGACGTCGACGGTCTGCGGGGGCAGGCCGGCGGCCCCGGCGATCTCGGCGGCCTTCGCCGAGGTGACACCCTCGGCCGGGTCGATGTGGATGCGCGCCACCGCGTCGGGGCGGGTGGCGGCGACCTCCTCGATGTCCATGCCTCCCTCGGCCGAGGCGATCGCGAGGAACCGGCCCGCCGCGCGGTCGAGTACGTAACTGACGTAGAACTCTGCGTCGATGTCGACCGGTTGGGCCAGCATCACCTTGCCGACCCGGTGGCCCTTGATATCCATGCCGAGGATCTGGCGTGCGGTCAGTTCGGCGGCGGCCGGGTCGGCGGCAAGTTTCACGCCGCCCGCCTTGCCCCGGCCGCCGGTCTTCACCTGCGCCTTGACCACGACGCGACCGCCCAGTCGGCGGGCGCTCTCGCGTGCCTCCTTGGGCGAGTCGGTGACCTCCGCCCTCGGCACCAAGATGCCGTGTTCTTGGAAGAGTTCCCTTGCCTGGTGCTCGAACAGGTCCATCTCGGCTCCCTCTGAAAAGTGCCGCACGCCCCCTGGACACCACCCACCGGATGCGGGATAACAAGCTTCATACAGTATTCGTCGACTGTATGCAATGTACCGCGACGGCATCCACGAACAGTGCGCGCACCACGTATGAGCTGCACGTATGAGCTGCGCTTCGGCGCGCCCAATCCCCTACGAAGGGACAGGACTTCGCCATGCCCGACGACAACAGCCAGAACCTCATCTCCGGTGGGCACCTGGTCGCCAAGGCACTCAAAGCGGAGGGTGTGGAGGTCATCTACACCCTCTGCGGCGGCCACATCATCGACATCTACGACGGCTGCGTCGACGAGGGCATCGAGGTCGTCGACGTACGCCACGAGCAGGTCGCCGCCCACGCCGCCGACGGTTACGCGCGCATCACCGGCAAGCCCGGCTGCGCCGTCGTCACCGCGGGACCCGGCACGACCGACGCCGTGACGGGTGTCGCCAACGCCTTCCGCGCGGAGTCCCCCATGCTGCTCATCGGCGGTCAGGGGGCCCATACCCAGCACAAGATGGGGTCCCTGCAGGACCTGCCGCACGTCGACATGATGACGCCGATCACCAAGTTCGCGGCGACCGTGCCGGACACCGCGCGGGCCGCCGACATGGTGTCCATGGCGTTCCGCGAGTGCTACCACGGGGCGCCCGGACCGTCCTTCCTGGAGATCCCGCGCGATGTCCTGGACGCCAAGGTGCCGGTGGACAAGGCCCGGGTGCCCGCCGCCGGGCAGTACCGGGCCTCGACCCGCTCGGCCGGTGACCCCGAGGCCGTCGAGAAGCTCGCCGACCTCCTCGTGCACGCCGAGAAGCCGGCGATCCTGCTGGGCAGCCAGGTGTGGACGACCCGGGGCACCGCGTCCGCCGTCGACCTCGTACGCACCCTCAACATCCCCGCCTACATGAACGGCGCCGGACGCGGCACGCTGCCGCCGGGCGACCCGCACCACTTCCAGCTCTCCCGCCGGTACGCCTTCTCCAACGCCGACGTCATCGTCATCGTCGGCACGCCCTTCGACTTCCGCATGGGCTACGGCAAGCGGCTGTCGCCGGACGCGACCGTCGTGCAGATCGACCTCGACTACCGGACCGTCGGCAAGAACCGGGACATCGACCTCGGCATCGTCGGGGACCCGGGGCTCGTCCTGAAGTCGGTCGCGGAGGCCGCCTCCGGACGCCTGAACGGGGGCGCGTCCAAGCGCAAGGAGTGGCTCGACGAGCTGCGCGCCGCCGAGCAGAGCGCCATCGAGAAGCGGCTGCCGAGCCTGAAATCCGACGCCTCGCCGATCCACCCGTACCGGCTGGTCAGTGAGATCAACGACTTCCTGACCGAGGACTCCGTCTACATCGGGGACGGCGGCGACATCGTCACCTTCTCCGGGCAGGTCGTCCAGCCCAAGTCCCCCGGTCACTGGATGGACCCGGGACCGCTCGGCACACTCGGCGTCGGCATCCCCTTCGTGCTGGCCGCCAAGAAGGCACGGCCCGACAAGGAGGTCGTCGCCCTCTTCGGGGACGGCGCCTTCTCCCTCACCGGCTGGGACTTCGAAACCCTCGTCCGCTACGACCTCCCCTTCGTCGGCATCGTCGGCAACAACTCCTCCATGAACCAGATCCGCTACGGCCAGGCCGCCAAGTACGGCCTGGAGCGCGAGCGCGTCGGCAACACCCTCGGCGACGTCCACTACGACAAGTTCGCGCAGATGCTGGGCGGTTACGGCGAGGAGGTCCGCGACCCCGCCGACATCGGCCCCGCCCTCCGGCGCGCCCGGGAGTCGGGCAAGCCCTCGCTCATCAACGTCTGGGTCGACCCGGACGCGTACGCCCCCGGAACCATGAACCAGACGATGTACAAGTGAGGTGGAACCGGTGACAACAACGTCAGCGTCGACCACGACGTCGGCCACGACCTCCGCGCAGGCGACCGCGGGAACGCCGTCGACCTCGGCCAAGGCTCTCGAAGGCATCCGTGTCCTCGACATGACGCACGTCCAGTCCGGCCCCTCCGCCACCCAGCTGCTCGCGTGGCTCGGCGCGGACGTCGTCAAACTGGAGGCGCCGACCGGGGACATCACGCGCAAGCAGCTGCGCGATCTCCCGGACGTCGACTCCCTCTACTTCACGATGCTCAACTGCAACAAGCGGAGCATCACCCTCAACACCAAGACCGAGCGCGGCAAGGAGATCCTCACCGAGCTGATCCGGCGCTCGGACGTCATGGTCGAGAACTTCGGGCCGGGCGCGGTCGACCGCATGGGCTTCACCTGGGACCGCATCCAGGAGATCAACCCGCGAATCGTCTATGCCTCCATCAAGGGGTTCGGGGACGGCCCGTACACCAACTTCAAGGCGTACGAGGTCGTCGCTCAGGCCATGGGCGGGTCGATGTCGACCACCGGTTTCGAGGACGGGCCGCCGCTGGCGACGGGAGCCCAGATCGGTGACTCGGGCACGGGCATCCACGCGGTGGCCGCGATCCTCGCCGCCCTGTTCCAGCGGGAGAACACGGGACGCGGGCAGCGGGTGAACGTGGCGATGCAGCACGCGGTACTGAATCTGTGCCGGGTGAAACTGCGGGACCAGCAGCGCCTCGGGCATGGGCCGCTGGCTGAATATCCCAACGACGACTTCGGCGACGAAGTTCCCAGGTCCGGAAACGCGTCCGGCGGCGGGCAGCCCGGCTGGGCCGTCAAGTGCGCGCCGGGCGGCCCCAACGACTACGTGTACGTCATCGTGCAGCCCGTCGGCTGGAAGCCGCTCTCCGAGCTGATCGGCCGGCCCGAGCTGGCGGAGGATCCCGAGTGGGCGACCCCCGAGGCCCGCCTGCCGCAGCTCACCAAGATGTTCCAGCTCATCGAGGAGTGGTCGTCCACGCTCCCCAAGTGGCAGGTGCTGGAGCAGCTCAACGCCCACAACATCCCGTGCGGCCCGATCCTGTCCACCAAGGAGATCATCGAGGACGAGTCGCTGGTCGCCAACGAGATGGTCGTGACGGTGCCGCATCCCCAGCGGGGCGACTTCGTGACCGTGGGCAGCCCCCTGAAGCTCTCCGACTCCCCCGTGGACGTCACCAGTTCGCCGCTGCTCGGCGAGCACAACGAAGAGGTGTACGTCGGCGAGCTCGGGCTCGGCGACGAAGAGCTGCGCCTGCTCAAGTCGAACGGAGTGATCTGATTGATGGCCGAAGACCGGGTGCTGCGGGTACGCGGGCTCCTCGACGCCGTGCGGGCCTCAGGGCGGACGGCGCTGACCGCTCCCGAGGGCAAGGTGGTCGCCGACGCGTACGGGATCGCCGTTCCGGGTGAGGAGCTGGCGACCGACGTCGACGAGGCGGTCGCCTACGCGGCGCGCTTCGGCGGCCCCGTCGTGATGAAGATCGTCTCTCCGGACATCCTCCACAAGACCGACGCGGGCGGCGTGATCGTGGGCGTGGAGGGCGCGGCGGACGTACGCGCCGCCTTCCACAAGATCATCGAAAATGCGCGGGCTTACGACGCGGGGGCCCGCATCGAGGGCGTACAGGTGCAGGAACTGCTGCCCCAGGGGCAGGAGGTGATCGTCGGCGCGGTGACCGATCCGACGTTCGGGAAGATCGTGGCGTTCGGGCTCGGCGGTGTGCTGGTCGAGGTCCTGAAAGACATCACGTTCCGGCTGGCGCCCGTCGACCCCGACGAGGCGCTGTCGATGCTGGACTCGATCCGGGCCGCGGAGATCCTGCGCGGGGTGCGGGGCGCGCCCGCGGTGGACCGGTGGGCGGTCGCCGAGCAGATCCGCCGGGTCTCCGAACTGGTCTCGGACTTCCCCGAGATCGCCGAGGTGGACCTGAACCCGGTGATCGCCACGCCGGAGGGCGCGATGGCCGCGGACATCCGGGTCATCCTCGCCGAGTCGGTGCCCAAGCCTCGGCGCAGGTACGGCCGCGAGGAGATCCTCACCTCGATGCGCCGGCTGATGCAGCCGTCGTCGGTGGCCGTGATCGGCGCCTCCAACGAGCAGGGCAAGATCGGCAATTCGGTCATGCGCAATCTCATCGACGGCGGTTTCTCCGGAGAGATCCATCCGGTGAACCCCAAGGCCGATGACATTCTCGGCCGCAAGGCGTACAAGAGTGTCACCGACGTTCCCGGTGAGGTGGATGTGGCGGTCTTCGCCATCCCGGCCAAGTTCGTGGCCTCGGCCCTGGAGGAGGTGGGACGCAAGGGGATCCCCAACGCCGTACTGATCCCCTCCGGGTTCGCGGAGACCGGTGAGCAGGGACTCCAGGACGAGATCGTGGCCATCGGCGAGCGGTACGGCGTGCGGCTGCTCGGACCGAACATCTACGGCTACTACTCGACGTGGCAGGACCTGTGTGCCACGTTCTGCACGCCGTACGACGTGAAGGGCGGTGTCGCGCTCACCTCGCAGTCCGGTGGCATAGGGATGGCCATTCTGGGCTTCGCGCGCACTACGAAGACGGGTGTCTCCGCGATCGTGGGTCTCGGCAACAAGTCGGACCTCGACGAGGACGACCTGCTGACGTGGTTCGGCGAGGACCCCAACACCAAGTGCATCGCGATGCACCTGGAGGACCTCAAGGACGGGCGGGCCTTCGTGGAGGCCGCCCGGGCGACCGTCCCCAAGAAGCCGGTGATCGTCCTGAAGGCGGGTCGTACGGCCGCCGGGGCGAAGGCCGCGGGCTCGCACACGGGCGCCCTCGCGGGCGACGACGCCGTGTACGAGGACATCCTGAAGCAGGCCGGCGTCATCAGGGCGCCCGGCCTGAACGAGATGCTGGAGTACGCGCGCGCGTTGCCGGTGCTGCCTACGCCTCAAGGCGACAACATCGTGATCATCACGGGCGCCGGCGGCAGTGGCGTACTGCTGTCCGACGCGGTGACCGACAACGGCCTGACCCTGATGGAGATCCCGCCGGACCTGGACGCTTCCTTCCGGACGTTCATCCCGCCCTTCGGAGCCGCCGGCAACCCGGTGGACATCACGGGCGGCGAGCCCCCCTCGACGTACGAGGCGACGATCAGGCTCGGTCTCGAGGATCCGCGGATCCACTCACTGGTCCTCGGTTACTGGCACACCATCGTGACCCCTCCCATGGTCTTCGCCGAGCTCACCGCGCGCGTGGTGGCCGAATTCAGGGAGCGTGGGATCGAGAAGCCCGTCGTGGCGTCGCTCGCGGGCGACGTCGAGGTCGAGGAGGCCTGCCAGTACCTCTTCGAGCACGGGGTCGTGGCCTACCCGTACACGACGGAGAAGCCGGTGGCGGTGCTCGGTGCGAAGTACCGCTGGGCGCGGGCGGCAGGGCTGTTGGGGGGCGGTTCATGACCTGACCCGGTGCGCGGGCGGGCCGACGGTGCGCGTCGGCCCGCCCCGGGACCCGTGCGCACACGAAAGGCATTGGACAGGGGGCGCTGGCCAGATCTTTCGACGCAAGGGGTGCTACGAGACATGACAACCACCGACTACACGACACCCGTCCCCTACAGGGAGGTGACGGACCGCAACGGCCGCCTGTACCGGATCGGTGAGACCGACCGGGACGTCATGGGCCGACCACGCTGGACCATGGTGCTCTTCCCCTGGATGGGCATGCTCGGCATCAGCTCCTCGGAGTACGCGTTCACCTCCGCCGAGGACACCCTGCACGAGGCCCACCTCTGGAACAGTGGGCACATCTTCTGGCTGATGGGCGTCTGGATCTTCTTCCAGGCGGCCGTGGCCTTCCCGGCCGGCCAACTGCGTGAGAGCGGACGGCTGCCCGCGCGGTACGCCATGATGCTCGGCGCGTGCGGCACACTCCTGGGCTACCTCTCGCTGGCGTACGCCCCGCATGTGATCGTCGCCTACATAGGCTTCGGCATGTTCAGCGGCATCGGCGCCGGACTCGTCTACGCGACCTGCGTGAACATGGTCGGCAAGTGGTATCCGGAGCGCAAGGGCGGCAAGACCGGCATGGTCAACGGCGGTTTCGCCTACGGTTCCGTGCCCTTCGTGTTCCTGTTCACCTCGTACATGGACCTGTCCAACTACGAGACGGTGCTTGTCTGCGTAGGCGTGATCTGCTGCACGGTCGTCGCGTTCGCGGGCTGGTTCTTCAAGGACCCGCCGAAGAACTGGTGGCCCGCGCACGTGGACCCGCTGAAGACCTCCACCGACCCCCGGGTCGTACGGGCGCTGGCCAAGAACCCGCCGGCGGTCAAGCAGTACACACCGCGCGAGGCGGCCAGGACGCCCGTCCTGTGGATGATGTGGTTCTGCCTGCTGTGCACGGCCGGCATCAACATCTTCGGTATCGCCATGCAGGTCCCCTTCGGTAAGGAGATGGGGTTCGCCGGCGGCATCGTGGCCACCGCCATGTCGCTCAAGGCCATCGTGAACGGCACCGGCCGGGGTGTCATCGGCTGGATCTCGGACCGCTACGGCCGCCGGAACACCCTCGTCATCGTCTGTGTCGTGCTCGGCTGCTCGCAGTTCGGCGTGTTCTTCTCCGGGAACCTCGGCTCGATGCCGTTCTTCCTGGTCTGCTCGATGATCTCCGGCTTCGGCGGCGGCGCGATCTTCCCGCTGTTCGCCGCGATGACGGCCGACTACTTCGGTGAGAACAACAACGCCTCCAACTACGGCATGGTCTACAGCTCCAAGCTGATCTCCGGTCTCGTCGGCTCCGGCGTGGGCGCCATCGTGGTCGGCGCCTGGGGCTACGGGGGTGCCTTCGCGCTGGCCGGCAGCATCGGGCTCGGCTCCGCCGTCCTGGCGCTCTTCCTCCGGGCTCCCGGCCGGCCCCACCCCAAGCGCGTCGTGCCCAACCCGCATCCCATCGGTGAGGAGACGGCCTGACCCGTGTCCCCCACGCCGCGTCCGTCCCCGACGTCCTGGACGCTCAGGACACCCTGGGCACCCTGAAGACCCCGACGATCCGCTCCGAGTCCTTGAGAACCACGGCGGTCCTCCCCACGACAGTGCGTGGGAAGGACCGCCTGTTGTACGTCCGGGGCGCCTACGGGATGCCTACGGGATGCCTACCGGACGCGTGGGAACTGCGTGCGGGACGCGTCCCGGGTCAGTGCTTCTTGGCGCGCAGGGCCGCGAGGTTGTCGTAACTGATCTTGGCCTCGCGCAGCGACTGCGCGGGGTCGGTGGCGCTGGGCGAGTTGTCGTCCTCGACCATCGGGTTGTGGTAATTCCGCTCGC
Organism: Streptomyces ortus; assembly: GCF_026341275.1. Lineage (NCBI taxonomy): Bacteria > Bacillati > Actinomycetota > Actinomycetes > Kitasatosporales > Streptomycetaceae > Streptomyces > Streptomyces ortus. Next base: position 6,830,292 of record NZ_JAIFZO010000002.1, on the reverse strand, counting down.
CGACCCGCGAGAAGAACGTGGTGTAGTCGATGACGCCCGTTCCGAAGGGCACCATGTCGTAGCCCATGCCGTTGGTGGTGCTCACCACACCGTCCTTGGCGTGGAACAGCGGGTAGCGCTTGTTGTGGCGGGCGACGAGGCCCGCCGGGTCGAAGACCTTCTCCCGGGTCGACCCGTCGTGGGCGGTGTAGGTGTGGAACTTGTACTGGGCCACGTGTGCCCAGAAGATGTCCATCTCCAGCCAGACCAGCTTCGGGTCGGTGACCTTCAGGAAGTACTCCAGCTTGCGGATGCCGGAGCTGCGGGTGGGCCGGCCCTGGTCGTCCAGCGGGCCCCCGTCGAGCAGGAAGCCGTACGCCGCGTCGTGGTTGTGCGTGTACAGCTTGATGCCCTCGCGGCGGGCGATCCTGCCCAGCGCGTTCCACTTGTCGGCCGCCACGTCCCAGTCGGCCCGGTAGGAGCTGCCGGTGGGGTCGCCGCCGGTGCCCATGTGGTCCATGCCGAGGATGTTGGCGATCTCCAGGTGCTTCTTGAAGGTGTCCAGGTCGGCGGTGGTCAGCGGCCAGGAGGGCGGTATGAAACCGTGGTTGCCCTGGGCGCGCAACCCGTAGTCGTCGAGCCAGGAACGCAGCAGGCTGGCGCCCTCGACGGACTCCAGGCCGGCGCCGCCGGGCGCGTTGGCGTGCTGGTTGTATCCGGCGAACTCCACCTGGCGGTATCCGTGGCGGGCCAGCTGCTTGAAGACCTCGCGGAAGCCCGAGGGCAGGTCCGAGGCGAGCGGGTCCCGGGCCGTGGCGTCGCGGACGGTGTAGAGGATGATGCCGCGCTTGCCCGGCGGGACGAGGACGTGACCGCGGCCGTGACCGTGGTCATGGCTGTGGCCTCTGCCCCGGTCCTGGGCCAGGGCGGGGGAAGCTCCCAGCACCGGGGCGGCGACCGCCCCGGCGGCGACGGCGGTGCAGGTGCTGAGGAAACGGCGGCGGTTGACGCCGAGCGTGCGACGCAGGGCGTCGCCGGATCCGGATTCGTCGTTGAACGCGGTCACGGTGTCTCTCTTTCGGTTGGTGTACGGCCGAGTGCGGGATCGGTGTCCGGCTGGGACCGCAAGCCTTCGACCAGCGGGGACGGCGAGGCGGTGCGGAGTTATCCACAGGCCGGGCACGGTGTCGGTGCCGTGTGTTTCACTTTTCGTGTTCGCCCGTCCGGTCGTTCCCGGGTGCTGTCACCCGAGGCCGGCCAGGTCGAGCAGCAGGGATTTCACATCGGTGGCCGCGACGCGGTCGCCGACAGCGCGGGGGGTGGAGCAGATGATGAGCGGACCTTCGTCGTCGCTCAGGGGGAGGCGGCCGTGGCTGCCTCGAATAGGTGAGGGATCGAGGGGCACGACCGCCATGCGGTAGCGCATGCCGAGCTTCTTGCGGGCCAGCGCGCCCGCGGCCTTGACCTTGACGTACGGGTCGAGCGGATCCATGAAAAGCTCGACCGGGTCGTAGCCGGGTTTGCGGTGGATCTCGACGAGCTGCGCGAAGTCGGGCGCGCGGGCGTCGTCGAGCCAGTAGTAGTACGTGAACCAGGCGTCCGGCTCCGCGACGGCGACCAGCTCGCCGGAGCGGGGATGGTCGAGGTGATGGGTCTTCTTGCCCTCGTCGTCGAGAAGTTGCTCGATGCCGGGCAGGTCGGCGAGCGCCGCCTTGGTGGCTTCCATGTCCTCGGAGCGACGGACGTAGACATGGGCGATCTGGTGGTCGGCGACGGCGAAGGCCCGCGAGGTCATGGGGTCCAGGTACTCCATGCCGTCCTGGGTGTGCACCTCAAGGAGTCCGGCGCGGCGCAGTGCGCGGTTGATGTCGACGGGCCGGTCCGCGCGGGTGATGCCGTACTCGGACAGGGCGACGACGGTACGGCCTTCGGCGCGGGCGTCGTCGAGCAGGGGGGCCATGGCCGCGTCCAGGTCTGCGGCGGCTTTCAGGGAGCGCGGGTCGTCGGGGCCGAAGCGCTGCAGGTCGTAGTCGAGATGAGGGAGGTAGCAGAGGGTCAGGTCCGGTCGGCGGGTGGCGATGACGTGACGGGTGGCGTCGATGATCCACTGGCTGGAGACGAGGTCTGCGCCGGGGCCCCAGAAGTGGAAGAGCGGGAACGTGCCGAATTTCTCGGTGAGTTCGTCGTGCAGGGCCGGGGGCCGGGTGTAGCAGTCGGGTTCCTTGCGGCCGTCGGCGTAATAGACCGGACGGGGGGTGATGGTGATGTCGGTGTCGGCGCCCATGGCGTACCACCAGCAGATGTTGGCGACCGTGTAGCCGGGGTGGACGCGCCGGGCGGCGTCCCAGATCTTGTCGCCGGACACCAGGCCGTTGTGCTGGCGCCACAGGAGGACGTCACCGAGGTCGCGGAAGTACCAGCCGTTGCCGACGATGCCGTGCTCGGAGGGGTGGGCGCCGGTCAGGAACGTGGACTGGGCGGCGCAGGTGACGGCGGGCAGCACGGTCCCGAGGTGGGCCCGTGAGCCCGACTGGGCGAGGGACTTGAGGTGGGGCATGTGGTCGAGGAGACGGGGGGTGAGGCCGACGACGTCCAGGACGAGGAGAGGGGTGGGAGACGAAGGGCCGGTGGCGGCGGTGGCCGGCTCGGGTACCGGCTCGGGTACCGGCTCGGTCGCGATCCCGGTCGCGGTCCCGGGCGCTGTCTCGGGCACAGCCGCGGGCTCGGTCGCGGGCTCGGTCGCGGTCCCGGGCGCTGTCTCGGGCACAGCCGCGGTCCCGGTCGCGGGCTCGGCGGGGGTCTTGGGGGTGCTCACGGCAGCTCCTTCAGGCCGAGGTCCGTCAACAGGTCGCGGGCGAGCATCAGTTCGGCGGCGATGCCGTCGGCGAGCTGGGCCCGTGCGCGGGGGCGCAGCTCCGGCGGGAGTGCCTGCCAGGTGTAGGTCTCGACCTCAAGGTGGCGGGTGAGTGGCTGCGGGCCGCCGACCAGCCGGGTCAGCGTGTCCTTGAGTACCGGCAGCGTGGAGGTGAGGGGCGCGGCGGGAGCCGCGTGCAGGGGCACGTGGAAGTGGGCGCGCCACGGGGAGGCGTCGGGCAGCGCGTCCTCCTTGATGGCCTCGCCGAGGTCGTCGGTGCCGCGGAGCCCGGCAGCGGTGAGAGTGCGTGTCTGGTGCAGGAAGCGGGGTTCGTCGAACGCGGCGAGGGCCTCGCGGACTTCGGGGAGGTGAGGGTGTTCGGCGTGCAGGGCGGCCGACAGCTGGGACTTGACGACGGGGACGCCGGCGGCGGCCAGCCGGTCCAGGGCGGTGTGCGGATCTTCGAAGGAGGTGGCGAGGTGGCAGGTGTCGACGCAGATACCGATGCGGTCGCGGCCGATGGCGGCGAGCGGGGCGATGGCGTCGGCCGTGGTCTCGACGGTGCAGCCGGGTTCCGGTTCCAGGCCGATACGGATGGAGCGGCCGGTCAGCTCCTCCAGCGCGTCGAGGCGTTCGGCGAGCGTGCGCAGGGCGGTGTGGGCGAGAGCGGCGCGGTCGTCGTCGTACGCGGTGCGCCAGGCGAGCGGCAGTGTGGAGATGGTGCCCTCGGTGACGTCGTCGGGGAGGAGTCCGGCGAGCAGGCGGGCGAGGGCCGTCGTGTGGTCGAGACGTTCGGGGTCGGCCCAGTCCGGCTTGTAGACGCGGTACTTGACCTCCTCGGCGCCGAATCCCTCATAGGGGAAGCCGTTGAGGGTGACGACTTCGAGGCCTCGGCCGTCGAGTTCCGTGCGCAGGGCGCGCAGGGCGGACGGGTCGGTGACGAGGGCTCGGGCCGCGTCCTTGGCGAGCCACAGGCCGATGCCGAGCCGGTCGCGGCCGAGCCGTTTGCGCACGGGTTCGCAGTGGTCGCGGAGCTGGGCGCGGACCCCGGCGAGGGTTTCGGCGGGATGCACGTTGGTGCAGTAGGCGAGGTGGACTGTGGAGCCGTCGGGGTGGCGGAAGCGCATCGGTCACGCCTCCGTGGTCACGGGCGCGGTCTCGGTCCCGGTTCCGGTCGCGGTCCCGTTCGCGGTTCCGGTCCCGGTCCCGGTCCCGGTCCCGGTCGCGGTCCCGGTCCCGGTCTCCGGGGTGGTTTTCGGGGCTCCTCGGAGGACGGAGTTGCCCTCGTGGGTGGCGTCCGTGTCGGCGATGTCGAGGTCGAGGCGCCCGCTGAGGCCGTAGAAGGCGACGGGGTTGCGCCACAGCACCCGGTCGACGTCGTCCTCGGTGAATCCGGCCTTCAGCAGGGCGTCGGCGACCTTGCGGGTCTTCAGCGGATCGCTCTTGCCCCAGTCGGCGGCGGAGTTGACCAGTACCTTCTCCGGTCCGTACTCCTGCAGGACGGCGACCATCCGTTCCTCGTCCATCTTGGTGTCCGGATAGACGGAGAAGCCGAGCCAGCAGCCGCCGGCCTTGGCCTCCTTGACCGTCGTCTCGTTGAGGTGGTCGATCAGGACGTGGTCCATGGGCAGTGCGGACTCCCGGACCACGTCGAGGGTGCGGCGCAGGCCCGCCAGCTTGTCGCGGTGCGGCGTGTGGACCAGCGCGGGCAGCCCGAACTCGGCGGCGAGCTGGAGCTGTGCGGCCAGCGCGGTGTCCTCGGCGGGTGTCATCGAGTCGTAGCCGATCTCGCCGACGGCCACCACATGGTCCTTGACGAGATACCGCGGCAGTTCGTCGAGGACGGGTACGCAGCGCGGGTCGTTGGCCTCCTTGGGGTTGAGCGCGATGGTGCAGTGGTGGGCGATGCCGTACTGGGCCGCCCGGAAGGGCTCCCAGCCCAGGAGGGCGTCGAAGTAGTCGAAGAAGGAGGCGGGTGAGGTGCGTGGCTGGCCGAGCCAGAAGGCGGGTTCGACGACGGCACGGACGCCGGCGGCGTACATGGCCTCGTAGTCGTCGGTGGTCCGTGACGTCATGTGGATGTGGGGGTCGAAGATGCGCATCAGGACTCCTTGCCTTCGGTGCCGCGCACGCCGTCGGGGGTGGTCGGGTCCTCCGGCGTGTCGGTTCCGGTGGGGGTGGCGTGGTGCCCGGTGAGGGCCAGGACGCGGTGCAGGTCGCGGGGGACGGAGCGGTCGGCGGCGGTGCGTTCGGCGGCGTAGTCGCCGAGCATGCGGGCGAGTTCGGCGTCGTCGTGGGCCCGGCGGGCAAGGTCGGCCACGGCATCCACGGGCACACCGGTGAACAGGCACTTCAGGACGGCGTGCCGCCAGTTGTGCGCGTCCAGGTGCCGGGCGGCGTATGCGCCGACGGCCGCGCCCACCAGCCGGGTGTCGTTGGTGCGCAGGGCGTCCTCGACAATCGGCAGGGCCTCGGGGCCGGTCACGAGGTGGGGCAGCGCCTCCAGGACGGCGCGGCGTTCGTCGGCGGTGCCCTGGCGGTAGACGCGGGCGAGGGTCGGGGCGTCGGCCCGGGCCGCGTGGAGGATGAGTACACGGGCCGCCTCCGCGTACTCGGGTCCGCAGCGTCGGCCCGCCTCGGCGATGCGCAGTTCCCACACGGAGATGGGGCCGCGGGTGCCCGGGTGGGTGGCCGCCTCGTCGAGGGACTGGTCGAGCCAGGCGCGGGCGGCACCGTCGAGAAGGGAGTTCAGTCGGGCGTGGAGGGTGGCGAGGGCGGGCGGGGTCTCCGCCGGGAGGGTGGTGCGGGCGCCGCCGGGGGCGTCGTGGAGGTCGTTCACGAGGTTCTCCCTTCGAGGAGGACGCCTTGGCCGGCCGGCCGGAGGTGGTCGGGCATGTCCCGGGAGACGGGGGACGAGGCCGCGTGCTGGAGGAACGGGAGGGACTGCTGGGCGAGTTGCGGGCCGGCGTGGGAGTGGCGGGGCAGTTCGACGGAGACCAGGCCCTGGTAGCCCACGGCGGCGAGGGCTTCGAGTACGGGCGGGAAGTCGATCTCCCCGTCGCCGAAGGGGAGGTGTTCGTGGACGCCGCGGCGCATGTCCTCGATCTGGACGTGCTTGAGCCAGGGCGCGGCGGCGCGTACGCAGTCGGCGGGTGACTGCGGTTCGAGGCACTGGCAGTGGCCGATGTCGAGGGTGAGGCCGAGGGCGTCCGGGCTGCCGAGTGTGGTGCGAAGACGGTGGAAGTCGTCGAGTGTGGCGAGGAGGTGACCGGGTTCCGGTTCGACGGCGAGGGGGATCCCGGCGGTGGTGGCCGCGTCGACGACGGGGGTGAGTGCTTCGGCGAGACGCTTCCAGGCGGTGTCCTCGGCGACCGTGCCGGACTCGTCCGCCGGGAGGACGCCGCTGAAGCAGTGCACCGCGTGGGCGCCGAGGTCGCTCGCGATCCGGACGGCTCGGAGGAGGAGGTCGACGCGCCGGGCCCGCTGGTCCGGGTCCGGGTCGAGGAGGGACGGGCCGTGCTTGCGCCTCGGGTCGAGCACGTAGCGGGCGCCGGTCTCCAGGGTGACGCCCAGGCCGAGTTCGTCCAGTCTGCCGGCGAGGGCGCGGACGCGGGCGGCGAGGCCGGGGGCGAAGGGGTCGAGGTGCATGTGGTCGAGGGTCAGTCCCACGCCGTCGTAGCCGAGGTCGGCGAGGAGTGAGGGCGTCGTCCAGGCGCAGGTCGGTCAGACCGTTGGTGCCGTACGAGAAGCGGAGGGTGAGGGTGGGGGGTGGTGGGTGCGGGCTGGGCTGAGGGTTCATGTCACGCTCACCTTTCGGCTGAACCTGCGGGCGGCCGGGGCGAGGGCTGCCGTCAGCAGGGCCGTGACGGGTGCTCCGGAGCGGGCGGCGAGGGCCGCCTGGAGCGGGATCATCGCGCGGATCCCGCCGCCGACGGCTCTCTGGGTCAGTGGGGGTGACGGGTTCATGGCGGCGTGCAGGAGGGGGCGGGCGGAGGTGACGGCGTAGAGGGTGGTGAGGGCTCCGCTCAGGGTGGCGATGTTCAGGTTGACTCCGCCGGGCCTGGGCGGGGGGCGCCTGTGCTGGAGAGCGGTCGGCGCGTTCTCCGGTGGGCGGCCGTTCCCGGGGGTGGCGGGGGTCCGGTCGTGGCGGGTCCGGTCGTAGCGCATCAGGTCGTAGCGCATCAGGTCGCCGCGCGTCCCGTCCTCGCGGTTGAGGACGTCACGGGTCCGGGTGTCGCGCGTCCCGTTGTCGCGGGTGAGGGACCAGGTCAGGGCTGTCGTCGTGGCCAGGGCGGTCAGCGGGGCCCACGGGGAGCCGCCCTGGGTCTCGTGGCGGGAGACCGTGGTGACGGCCAGGGTGTGGGTGGCCAGGGTCAGTGCGGACGGCACCGCCTTGCGGGTGTCGCCGCCCGAGGCCACCCCGCCGAGGAGGAGGTCCAGGCCCCGGGCGGCGGCCATCGCCGGCGGCCCGGCGGGCGTGTGCTTGAGGACCAGGTCGTACGACCAGACCGTGGCCGCCAGGGCGCCGGCGACCGCGAGCGGTCGGCGGCCCGCGCGGGACGCGAGGGCCAGGCCCGCCAGGGTCAGGCCCCCGGCTGCCGCCAGAGCGGCGGCCGGCTTCACACGGCCGGAGGGCAGGGGGCGGTGCGGGCGGTCGACGGCGTCCTCGGCGCGGTCGGCCCAGTCGTTGAGGGCCATACCGGCCTCGTACAGACACAGGGAGGAACCGATGGCGAGCAGGGTTCGGGAGTTCGGGCGGACCCCTGCGGCGGCGGCGCCCGCGAGTGCGTCGCCGGGGACCGTGAACAGGGCGGGCAGGCGCAGGAGTTCCACCCAGGCGCGCAGTCCCGCACCCGGCGCGCGCCGCTTCGGCCTCGTCCGCTGCCCCCGCTCCGGCGACTGTCCAGGCACCGCGTCCCGCCGACCCGGTTCAGGAATCGAAGCCGTGGTCGGGGTCGCAGTCGGCTCGGCGGCAGTCTGTCGCGGTGCCCCCGCGACAGCGACGGCTGCGAGCTTCCGTGGTGTGCCGGAGCCCGTGCCGGAGCCGGAGCGGTTCGGTGCTCCCTGTCCGGCGGGCAACCCGAGCCGTTCCCACCAACCGGACACACCACGAACCCCGAATGCGCCGCGTGCGCCGGACGCTCCCCGTGGCCCGCTCGCCCCGCTCGCCCCGGTCACCACGCCCCGCCCGGGGCGTAGCAGTCCGCGCAGGCCGCTCATCGGTGCTCACCCGCTGCTCCTTGCGGGGCCGTGCCGTCCGGGTTCACGTGGCCCGCCGAGGGAGCCCCCGGCCCCGGCGGTCGCGCGGTTGCACGCAGGCGTTCGGCGAAGTCGATCAGGTGGGCGTACTGCTCGCCGAGGGGGGCGGGCCCGTTCCCCACCGGGTCCTTGAAGTAGAAGCCGAGTTCGGTGAGGGGGCCCGAGATGCCGAGTTCGTGGGCGCGGGCGGTCAGGCGGGCCAGGTCCAGGATCAGCGGGGCGGCGAGGGAGGAGTCGCAGCCCTGCCAGGTCGTCTGGAGGACCATCCGGGTGCCGAGGAAGCCGTCGAAGGCGATGTGGTCCCAGGCGGTCTTCCAGTCGCCGAGGGACGGTACGTCGTCGATGTGGGTCTCGCCCTGGGGGACCGTGCCGAGGGTGTCGGCGAGGACGCGTTCCTTGCCGGCGTTCTTGGCGGCTGCGGCGGCCGGGTCGGCGAGGGCCGCGCCGTCACCGCCGCCGAGCAGGTTCGTACCGGACCAGGCGCGGACAGCCAGGGCGCGTTGCGCGAACATCGGGCCGAGGACGGAGCGCAGGAGGGTCTGGCCCGTCTTGCCGTCCCGGCCGGCGTACGGCAGGCCGGACGAGGCCGCCGCGGGTGCGAGGCGCGGGTGGTGCAGGCCCGCGGACGGGGTGAAGTTGACGTAGGGGCAGCCGGCCCGCAGTGCGGCGGCGGCGTACAGGGAGCTGGCGGGGAGGGTGTCGCCCTCGGGGACGGGTTCCGTGGAGGACACGTTCACCACGACGGTTCTGGCGAGTCCGTGCCGGTGGGCGAAGTCGCGGATGTCCTCGGCGAGGGCCTCGATGAGTTCGTCCTCGGTCCGTGTGTCGCCGGGGAGCGGGCCGCCGATCCTGATCTCCCGGTCGGCGGCGGCCAGTTCGGCGGACACGGCCGAGGGCAGGTCGTGGGGCAGGACACCTCCCGCGGCGAGCGACTCGGCGCGTTTGGGGAGGGGGCAGTCGACGACGTCGTGGCCGCCGAAGACGAGCGAGGGCAGGGAGGGCAGACCCGCCTCGTGGAAGGCGCCGGTCTCGGTCACCATGCCGGTCGGTGGATGGAGCCCGGCCGTGACGGCCGCGCAGCCCGCGACGGCGGTCGTGGCGACGGAGCCCCGTGCTCCGATCAGCCACACTCCGACCCGCGAAGGGGAAACAGACGGTTCGGCGGACATGGGCAGCCTCCCTTTCAAACGCGAACTCGACGACGCGAACTCGGCAACGCGGACTCACCGCGGAAAAGCCGGTGCCGGAGGGTGGAGGTGGAGGTGGAGGATGGAGGGTGAAGGTGAAGGTGAAGGTGGGAAGGTCGAGACGGCGGGCGGGGGTCCGGCGTCCCCCGCCCGCCGCCGTTCAGTCGCCGTGCGCGGCGGTTCGCACCGGCCGCACCGGCAGTTCCTTGATCCGGACGTCGCGGAAGGACACCCGGTCCTCGGCACCGTGGTTCTGGATGCCGACATGACCGTCCCGCAGGCTCCGCGCCGGATCGGTGTTGGTGTAGTCGTTGATCTTCACGCCGTTGAGGTAGACGCGGAGTCGTTCACCCTCCACGCGGATCTCGTACGTGTTCCACTCCCCCGGCGGGTTCAGCGCACGGTCGCGCTTCTTGATGTCGGCGGACTGGAAGCTGTACACGGCCCCGGTGGTGCGGTCGGGGGCGTCGGTCGCGTCGATCTGGACCTCGTACCCGTTGTCGACGGCAGACCACGGGTCTTCGGAGGCCGGGAAGCCCACGAAGACACCGGAGTTGTCGTCGCCGGACGCACTCGCCATCCTCCAGTCGAGCTTCAGTGAGTACGAGCCGAACTGTGAGGCGTCGTACCAGAGAAGGCCCAGGCCGCCGGACGACGTGAGTGTCCCGTCGTCCGAGAGCGAGAACGAACCCGGTCCCGCCTGCTTCCAGGCGGACAGTGACTCGGCACTTCCGTCGAAGAGCGGTGTGTAGCCCTTCTCCGGACGGCAGTCGGCCTGGGTGTCGCCGACGGCCCAGCGGATGCCGCCCAGCAGGTGCTGTCGGAAGGCGGGATCGGCGTACGACTCCTTGGTGTGGCCACTGCCCGTGTAGAAGGAACGGCCGCCCTTGTACTCCTGGCACCAGGCGATCGGATGGTCGCCGCTCATCGTGCCGCCGGTGTACGACGACTCGTCGAGCGAAGCCAGTACATGGGCCCGGTCGCGCGGGTTGGAGCGGTAGTTGTACCACTCGTCCGTGCGGTTCCAGGACTCCCCGAGGTGCGAGGTGGCGGGGTGGCCCCGGTCCTCGACCTCGACGCGGGCGGGCTGGATCGCCGGGTGCGACTGGAAGTAGGCGCCGGCCAGGCCGCCGTAGAACTCCCAGTCGTACTCGGTGTCGGCGGCGGCGTGGATGCCCACGTAACCGCCGCCCCGCCCGATGTACCGCTCGAACGCCTTCTGCTGTCCGTCGGTGAGGACGTCCCCGGTCGTGGAGAGGAACACCACGGCGTCGTAGCGGGCGAGGTTCCGCGCGGAGAAGGCGCGCGAGTCCTCGGTGGCGTCGACGGCGAAGCCGTGTTCGGCCCCGAGTGCCTTCACCGCGGCGATGCCCTCCGGGATGGAGTCGTGCCGGAACCCGGCGGTCTCGGAGAACACCAGGACCCGGTCGCCGGCCGAGTGCCCCTTCGGGCCGTGCGTTCCGTGCGATCCGTGCGATCCGTTCGGACCGTTCGTTTCGTTCGGACCCTTCGACGCCGCCGGTCCCGACACACACCCGATGAGCAGGGCGGCGCCGATCACCGCGGTCACGGTACGGCCAGTTGCTCGCATGAAAGACCTCCCTCAGCGAATCAGCGGATCGGCGGTCAGCGGGTGGTGAAGGTGAAGTCGTCCACGTCGTACAGGGCCCCGGTGCCGCGTCCCTTGAAGACGAGGTAGAGCGTGGTCGTGCCCCGCGGTGCCTTGGACAGGGAGGCGGTGACGTCCTGGAAGGTCTCCCAGCCGCCGGTCACCGGGACGGTCGCGGTGCCGAGGAGGCGTCCGGTGGGCGAGCCCGCGCGGACTTCGAGCTTGCCGCCCGTGCCGGCGGAGGAGACGCGTGCCGTGAGCTTGGTGGCGTTGCTCAGGACGTACGGCTCGAAGGAGATCCAGTCCTTGTTGTGGATGTCGCCGACGGTCTTGGCGCCGTGCGCGCCGGCCCGCTCCGTGACGGTCACGCCCTCGGACTTGCCGAAGTGCTCGGCCTGGCGGTGCTTGGGCTGGACGACGGACTGGTCGTGGGTGGTGAGGGCCTGCTGGCCGCCGCCACCGCCGTCGGTGTACTCCGCGTCGAAGACACCGAAGATGTTGGCGTCCTCGTCGTGGCCGCCGTCGGCGCTGGTCTGGATGGTTCCGGAGCAGCCGTTGGCCGAGGTCACCGGGTGGCCGTGGCTGTCGTGGCCGAGGACGAAGGTGACCTTCACCTTGGCGCAGTCGATGGTGCCGTCCTCCGGGTCGGTCACCTTCACCTTGAAGGGCACCGCCTCACCGAAAGCGAACAGCTGGCCGTCTCCGGGGAGTTGGAGGGTCACCTTGGGGGCGGTGTTGCCGACGACGATCTGCACGCTGGAACTGCCGGTGCGGCCGTCGGGGTCCTTCGCCGTCAGAGTCGCGGTGTAGGTGCCGTTCGCCTTGTACGTGTGCGTCGGGTTGGCCGACGTCGACGTGCCGCCGTCGCCGAAGTCCCAGCTGTACGTGAGGGTGTCGCCGTCGGCGTCCGTGGAGCCGGCCGAGGAGAACTTGACCTTCAGGGGTGCCTGTCCGGACTGCTTGTCGGCCGCGGCCTGTGCCACGGGCGAGTGGCCGTCGGTGGCGTTCTCGATGCGGTAGAGGGCGGAGTTCTCGTCGCCGCCGAACCAGGAGACGCCGTAGTCGAGGACGTAGAGGGCGCCGTCCGGGCCGAAGGCCATGTCCATGATCTGGGTACCGGTCCAGGGCACGTCGTTGATGGACTGGACGGTGCCGTCGGCGTCCGACGAGATCCGCTTGATCCAGCGGCGGCCGAACTCACCGGCGAAGAAGTCCCCGTCGTAGGCCTCGGGGAACTTGACGGGCGAGTCGAGGGAGGGGTCGAAGTGGTAGACCGGTCCGCCCATCGGGGACTCGGAGCCGGTGCCGAACTCGGGCACCGAGCCGCCGTCGTAGGGGATCCAGGCGGCCTGGGCCGGGGGCAGGTCGGTGAGACCGGTGTTGTTCGGCGAGGTGTTCTTGGGCGCGGCGCAGTCGAAGGAGGCGCCCGAGGTCTTCGTCGCGAAGTCGTAGTCCACGTAGGCGTCGTTGTCGCCGGTGCAGTACGGCCAGCCGAAGTTGCCCGGCTCGGTCACGCGGGCGAACTCGACCTGTCCGGCGGGGCCGCGCGCGGGGTCTGCGGCGCCGGCGTCCGGGCCGTAGTCGCCGACGTAGAGGATGCCGGTCTTCTTGTCGACGCTGAAGCGGAACGGGTTGCGGAAGCCCATCGCGTAGATCTCGGGGCGGGTCTTGTCCGTGCCGGGCGCGAAGAGGTTGCCGTCGGGGATGTCGTACGAGCCGTCGGCGTTCACCTTGACGCGCAGGATCTTGCCGCGCAGGTCGTTGGTGTTGCCGGAGGTGCGCTGGGCGTCGAAGACGGGGTTGCGGTCGGCGCGCTCGTCGATGGGCGCGTAGCCGTCCGACTGGAACGGGTTGGAGTCGTCACCGGTCGACAGGTAGAGGTTGCCGTCCGCGTCGAAGTCGATGTCGCCGCCGACGTGGCAGCAGATGCCGCGGGTCGCGGGGACGTCGAGGATCTTCTTCTCGCTGGCGTTGTCGAGGGTGCCGTCCGCCTTCAGAACGAAGCGGGAGAGGCGGTTGACTCCGTCGAAGGGCGCGAAGTCGGCCGCGGTGCCCGTCTCGGGGGCGTCGCCCGCCGGGGTGTCGAGCGGCGGGGCGTAGTAGAGGTAGATGAAGCGGTTGTCGGCGAAGCCGGGGTCGATGCCGACGCCCTGGAGGCCTTCCTCGTCGTGCGAGTAGACGTCGAGCTTGCCGGCCAGGCGGGTGTTGCCCGCGCTGTCGGTGATCCGCAGTTCGCCGTCGCGTGAGGTGTGCAGCACGGAGCGGTCCGGGAGGACGGCCAGCGACATGGGCTCGCCGGTCTCGGCCTCTCCCTTGGCGAGGGTTACCTGCTGGAAGTCCTCCGCGGCGGACGCGGCCGGGGCGGTGGGGGCCGCGCCCGGGTCCGCGGTCGCCGCGCCCGCCGGGGGTGTGGCGAGGGTGAGCGAGGCACCGGCGAGGAGTGCGCCGGTGAGCAGGGCGAGCGCCTTGCGGAACCGTATCTTCGGACGGCCTCTGTGACGGTCGGAGCCGTGGCTGTCGGAGCCGTGACCGTCCGAGCCATGACTGTCGGCTCTGTGGTTCTCGGTTCTGTTGGTGCTGGTGGGGTCGTTCGCGTGCACGGGTGCCTCCAGAATGGGGCTGGTGGTTCCTGCGGGTGCGATACGCCGGGGTGCGCCGTCACCCCGGAGAGAGAACTCTGCGAGGGGGGTGGCTAGTCGTTGCCGCCGAAGGCCGCGTCGAAGGACGCGGTGGGCGGTTCGAAGTCGAAGGCCTTGAGGCGGGTGAGTGCCTCGGGTGCGCCCTGGAGGCGGTCCATGCCCGCGTCCTCCCACTCGACCGAGATCGGTCCCGTGTAGTCGATGGAGCGCAGCATCCGGAACACGTCCTCCCACGGCACGTCGCCGTGGCCCGCGGACACGAAGTCCCAGCCGCGGCGAGGATCGCCCCACGGGAGGTGCGAGCCGAGGCGGCCGTTGCGGCCGTCGAGGCGTTTGCGCGCCTCCTTGCAGTCGACGTGGTAGATCCGGTCGCGGAAGTCGTAGAGGAAGCCGACCGGGTCGAGGTCCTGCCAGACGAAGTGCGAGGGGTCGAAGTTCAGCCCGAAGGCCGGCCGGTGGTCGACCGCCTTGAGCGCCTCCTTGGTCGTCCAGTAGTCGTACGCGATCTCGCTGGGGTGGACCTCGTGGGCGAACCGCACGCCCTCGTGGTCGAAGACGTCGAGGATGGGGTTCCAGCGGTCGGCGAAGTCCTGGTAGCCGCGCTCGATCATCGACTCGGGGGCGGGCGGGAACATCGCGACCAGGTGCCAGATCGCGGAGCCGGTGAAGCCGATGACGGTGTCGACGCCGAAGGCCGCGGCGGCCCGTGCGGTGTCGGCGATCTCGGCCGCCGCCCGCTGCCGTACGCCCTCGGCCTCGCCGTCGCCCCAGATGCGGGCGGGCAGGATCGCCTGGTGGCGTTCGTCGATGATGGCGTCGCAGACGGCCTGGCCGACCAGGTGGTTGGAGATGGCCCAGCACTTGAGGCCGTACTTGTCGAGCAGTTCCCGCCGCGAGTCCAGGTAACCGGGGTCCGCGAGGGCCTTGTCGACCTCGAAGTGGTCGCCCCAGCAGGCGAGTTCGAGTCCGTCGTACCCGAAGTCGCGGGCGAGGCGGCAGACCTCTTCGAGCGGTAGGTCGGCCCACTGGCCGGTGAAGAGCGTGAAGGTGCGCGGCATGGGGACTTGCCCTCCTCAGCTGGCTACGGGGGTGAAGACGGAGTTCTTCTCGGCGCTCTCCTCGACCGCCGCGAGGACGCGCTGCACCTGCAGCCCGTCGGCGAAGGACGGCAGTGGCCGGCCGCCCTCCGCGATCGCGTGGACCAGGTCGCGGGCCTGGTGCACGAAGGTGTGCTCGTAGCCGAGGCCGTGGCCCGGCGGCCACCAGGCCTCCAGGTACGGGTGGTCGGGTTCGGTGACGAGGATGCGGCGGAAGCCCGCGTGCGTGGCCGGCTCCGTGCCGTCGTGGTACGAGAGTTCGTTGAGGCGTTCCAGGTCGAAGGCCAACGAGCCCTTCTCGCCGTTGAGTTCGATACGCAGGGAGTTCTTGCGGCCGGTCGCGAACCGGGTGGCCTCGAAGGACGCGAGGGCTCCGGAGGCGAACCGCGCGGTGAACAGGGCGGCGTCGTCGACCGTGACGGGCCCGAGTTCGCCGCCGCCGGCCGCCGAGAGGCCGCTGGACGCCCCGGAGAGCAGCGGGCGCTCCCGTACGAAGGTCTCGGTGAGCGCGGACACCCCGGTCACCGGTTCGCCCGCCAGGTACTGGGCGAGGTCGACGATGTGGGCGCCGAGGTCGCCGAGCGCGCCGGAGCCCGCCGTCTCCTTGCGCAGCCGCCAGGTGAGCGGGAACTCCCGGTCCACCAGCCAGTCCTGAAGGTACGTCACCCGTACGTGCCGCAGTGCTCCGATGCGGCCCTCGGCGACCATCTTCCTGGCCAGTGCCGTCGCGGGCACCCGGCGGTAGTTGAAGCCGACCATCGCCACCTGGCCGCGCGCCGCCGCGGCCTCGGCGGCCTCGGTCATCGCCTCGGCCTCCTCGACGGTGTTGGCGAGGGGCTTCTCGCACAGCACGTGCTTGCCCGCGGCGAGCGCGGCGATGGCGATCTCGGCGTGGCTGTCGCCGGGGGTGCAGACATCGACGAGGTCGACGTCGTCACGGGCGATCAGGGCCCGCCAGTCGGTCTCGGCGGACGCCCAGCCGAGCCGGTCGGCCGCCGTTCTCACGGCTCCCGCGTCACGGCCGCAGACAGCGGCGAGGACGGGGCGGAGCGGGAGGTCGAAGACGCGGTCCGCGGTGCGCCAGCCCTGGGAGTGGGCGGCGCCCATGAACGCGTATCCGACCATGCCCACGCCCAGCGGGGGCCTGGTGGCCAGTGCCCCTGCCTGTGCCCCGGCCTGTGCCTCGTCGGGCTGCTGCGGCTGTGCCATGCGGAGGTCCTCCTCTTCGTCGTGGCGCGTGGGGGGCGGGGCGCTCCGCCCGGGTGCGGCGGTACGAGGACTGCGGGTCCGCCGTGGCCGGCCGCGCGGTCCTCCGCGCCCCTGGGAGCAAGGGAGCGCGGCCTACTTGAACCCGGTGGGCAGGTACGTCTTGACGTTCTCCTTGTCCACGACCGCCGAGTAGAGCGTCAGGGACGAGGGGATCTCGAACTCCGCGAGGCCGCTGACGCCCTTGCCCTGGCCGAGCGCGCGGGCGAGGTCGATCGCCGACGCGGCCATGGTCGGCGGGTACAGGACGGTGGCCTTGAGGACGCTGTTGTCGGCCTCGATGGCCTGCATGGCGGAGAGCGAGCCCGCTCCACCGACCATGATGAAGTCGTCCCGGCCGGCCTGCTCGATGGCGCGCAGGGCGCCGACGCCCTGGTCGTCGTCGTGGTTCCACAGCGCGTCGAAGCTCGACTGGGCCTGCAGCAGCTGGGACATCTTGGCCTGTCCCGACTCGACGGTGAACTCGGCGGCCTGGCGGGCCACCTTCTTGACGTTCGGGTAGTTCTTCAGGGCCGCGTCGAAGCCGGCCGTGCGCTGCTTGGTGAGTTCCAGGTTGTCGAGTCCGGCCAGTTCGATGACCTTGGCGTTCTTCTTGTCCTTGAGCTGCTCGCCGATGTAGTGCCCGGCATTGAGGCCCATGCCGAAGTTGTCGCCGCCGATGTAGCAGCGGTACGCCTGCGGGGAGTTGAAGATGCGGTCGAGGTTGACCACCGGGATGCCGGCGCGCATGGCCTTGAGGCCGACCTGGGTGAGCGCCTTGCCGTCGGCGGGCAGGATGACCAGGACGTCGACCTTCTTGTTGATCAGCGTCTCTATCTGGCCGATCTGGGCCGCGGTGTCGTTGGAGCCCTCGGTGATCTCCAGTGTCACGTCCTCGTACTTCTTGGCGCGGCTCTTCGCGTTGTCGTTGATCGCGTTGAGCCAGCCGTGGTCGGCCTGCGGGCCGGCGAAGCCGATGGTGACCTGCTTGCCCTTCTTGTCGTCGGCGGCCGGCTGGTCGTTGGAGGCCGGTTCATCCTTGGTGTCGTTGCTGGTGCAACCGGTGAGGAGGACACCGGCCGAGACGGCGGCGGTGCCGAAGAGCAGTCCTCTGCGGCTCGTGAGCTCTGGCATGGCGGTGGTCCCTTTCCTCAAGGCGAGTCCCTCGGGTCGTCGAGGGCCGTGCGGTCGTACGGGGGTGCGGGGTGCCGTTCCGAGTGCTGCTTCAGGTACCGCGCGTGCGGCTCTGCGCGGTGTTCGCGGTGCGGCTCTACGTGGTGTTCGCGGTGCGGCGCTGGACGAGCACGGCGGCGACGATGATCGCCCCCTTGGCGATCTGCTGGACGTCGCTCTGCAGGTTGTTCAGGGCGAAGATGTTGGTGATCGTGGTGAAGATCAGCACCCCGAGCACCGAGCCGACGATGGTGCCGCGCCCCCCGCTGAGCAGGGTGCCGCCGATGATGGCCGCGGCGATGGCGTCGAGTTCGTACAGGTTGCCGTTGGTGTTCTGGCCCGAGCCGGACAGGATGATCAGCATGAAGGCCGCGATGCCGCAGCACAGTCCGGAGAGCAGGTAGAGGTACAGGCGCTGGCGGCGTACGTCGATGCCGGCGAGCCGGGTCGCCTCCGCGTTGCCGCCGACGGCCACCGTGCGCCGCCCGAAGGTGGTGCGGTTGAGCACGAGCCAGCCGATGATCGTCACGACCGCGAACATCAGGACCAGCGGCGGGATGCCGAGGATGTAGGAGTCCCGCTCGCCGAGGTCGAGGATGCCGTCGATGGTGACGACCTGGGTGTTGCCGTCGGTGATCTGCAGGGCGAGGCCGCGGGCCGAGGCGAGCATGGCGAGGGTCGCGATGAACGGGACCATGGCGCCGTACGCGATCAGCACCCCGTTCACGAGGCCGCAGCCGACACCGACGAGCACCGCCGTGAAGAGGACCCCCACGAATCCGAAGTCCTGGGTGGCGACGGTGGTCGCCCAGACCGAGGCGAGGGCCACGATCGCGCCGACGGACAGGTCGATGCCGCCCGAGGTGATGACGAAGGTCATCCCGACGGTGACGACGCCGATCACCGAGGCCTGGGTCAGGACGAGTTGGAGGTTGCGGGTGTCGAGGAACTCGTCGGGCTTGGTGATGCCTCCGATGAGGATCAGGGCGGCGAGCACACCGAGCAGTGACAGGGTGCGCACGTCGGCGCGGGCCACGACCGCCCGCCAGGGGCTGGGGTCCGCCTGCGATGACAGCTTCGGGGTGTCGTCCCGGGGCGGGGACACGGGCTGCGTCATGACGCCGGGCTTCCTTCCATGACGAGGTCGAGTACGCGGTGTTCGTCGAGCTCCTGGGCGGGCGCCCGGTGGACGACCCGGCCCTCTCGGAGCACCAGGACGCGGTCGGCGAGGCCGAGGACCTCGGGGACTTCGCTGGAGACCATGAGCACGGCCAGGCCTTCGTCGGCGAGGCGGCGGATGACGGCGTACAGCTCGGCGCGGGCGCCGACGTCGACGCCGCGGGTGGGTTCGTCGAGCAGCAGGACCCGGCAGCCGCGCAGCAGCCAGCGGGCGAGGACCGCCTTCTGCTGGTTGCCGCCGGAAAGGGTGCGGATGAGGGCGGACGGATTGTCGGGGCGCAGCGACAGTTCGCGGGTCGCCTTGCGCGCCGCGTCCCGTTCGGCGCTCCGGTCCAGCCAACCGCCGTAACTGAAGCGGGACATGGAGGACACAGAGACGTTCCGGGTGACGGACTCCAGCATCAGCAGGGCCTGCGCCTTGCGTTCCTCGGGGGCGAGGCCGAGTCCGGCGGCGACGGCGGCCCGGACACTACCCGGTTTCAACTGACGTCCCTGTACCCGCACTTGTCCGGTGGTGGGTTTGCGGGCGCCGTAGATGGTCTCCAGGATCTCGGAGCGGCCGGAGCCGACGAGCCCCGCGAGGCCGACGATCTCGCCGGGGCGCAGGGTGAGGTCGAGCGACTCGAACTCGCCCTGCCGCGAGAGCCCTTGGACCTCAAGCACCGGCTCGGGGAGGTCCTGGGGTCCCGGTCGCGGCGGGAAGACGTACTCGACGTTCCGGCCGGTCATCAGGGCGACGACCTCGCGGGTCGGCGTCGACTCCGCGGGCAGTCCGTTCGCCACCGCGCGGCCGTCCTTGAGGACGGTGACCCGGTCGCCGATGCGGCGGATCTCCTCCAGGCGGTGCGAGATGTAGACGACGGCGACGCCCTCGGCGGTGAGGTCCCCGACGATGCGGAAGAGGTTGTCGACCTCGTCCGGGTCCAGGGCCGCGGACGGTTCGTCCATGACGATGAGGCGTACGTCGTGGGAGAGCGCCCGGGCCATGGAGACGATCTGCTGGTGGGCGGCCGACAGTTCGCCGACGAGCCGCGCCGGATCGATCTCCGGGTGTCCGAGCCGCTTGAGGAGCGCGGCGGTCGACGCCCGCGCGTCCTTGCCGCGTACGACGAATCCGGCGGAGGTCGGTTCATGGCCGAGGTAGACGTTCTCGGCCACCGACAGGCCCTCCACCAGGTCGAGTTCCTGGTAGATGGTGGCGATGCCCAGGCGCATCGCGGCGATCGGCGAGCGCAGGGTGACCTGCTCGCCGCGCCAGCCGATGGCGCCGTCGTCCGGCTGGTGGGCGCCGGCCAGGACCTTGATGAGGGTGGACTTTCCGGCGCCGTTCTGGCCGAGCAGGCAGTGCACTTCGCCGGGCAGGACGTCGAGGTCGACGCCGTCGAGGGCCCGGACACCGGGGAACGACTTGGTGATGCCGGACATCGTGAGAAGGGGTGGTTCTGGTGCCATGACGGTTCCCCTCGGCATGTGGGCCGGTTTCAGGGCAGGGCGGAGTGAGGCAGGGCGAGGCCAGGTGGGTGGCGGCTCGGGACGAGGTGCTTACCGGTTACGGGGTCGGCTCAGGGAGATGTGGCGTGTGTGCGGCTCTGAAGCGGGTGCTACGCGGGTGAGAACAGGTGGTCGCTGATGAGGCGGGCCGCGCCGATGACTCCGGCGGTGGGGCCCAACTCCCCCAGCACGATGGGCAGATTGCCGGTCGCGAGAGGCAGCGACTGGCGGTAGACCTGGGTGCGGATCGCGGCGAGCAGGGTGTGGCCGAGGCCGGTCACTCCGCCGCCGATGACCACCAGGCCCGGGTTGAAGAAGCTGACGAGTCCGGCGATGACCTGGCCGGTGCGGGTACCGCCCTCGCGGATCAGATCGAGTGCGGTGGCGTCGCCCGCGGCAGCGGCGGCGGCGACGTCGACGGCGCTCAGGGCGCCCGCCGCCTCCAGTCGTGCCGCGAGTTCCTGGGACAGCCCCTGCTGAGCGGCGTCCGTGGCGTCGCGGGCCAGGGCCGCCCCGCTGAAGTGGGCCTCCAGGCAGCCCCGGTTGCCGCACGCGCACGGGCGGCCGTCCGGTACGGCCTGGATGTGGCCGATGTCGCCCGCGCTGCCCGTCGTACCGCGGTAGACCTCACCGCCGACGACGATCCCGCAGCCGATACCGGTACCGATCTTGACGCAGAGGAAGTCGCCCACGGAGCGGGCCACGCCCGCGTGCTGCTCCCCCATCGCCATCAGGTTCACGTCGTTGTCGACCATGACGGGGCAGCCGAGGTCCTGACTCAGCGCCTCGCGGACGGGGAAGCCGTCCCAGCCCGGCATGATCGGCGGGGCGACCGGAACGCCCTCGGGGAAGCGAACCGGACCGGGTACCCCGATGCCGGCGCCGTCGAACCCCTCGGCGAGTCCCGATGCCTTCAGCTTCGCCGCCATGGACAGGACCTGCTCGAAGACCGCGACCGGGCCCTCGCGTACGTCCATGGGCTGGTTGATGTGTCCCAGCACCTCCAGCTCCGCGTTGGTGACAGCCACGTCTATCGAGGTGGCCCCGATGTCGACGCCCAGGAAGCGCAGCGCCGGGGCGAGCCGGATGTTGTGGGACCTGCGGCCGCCGCGGGAGGCGGCGAGTCCGTCGGCCACCACGAGGCCGGTCTCCAGGAGTCGTTCGACCTCCACGGCCAGCTTGGACCGTGAGAGGTCGACCTGGTCCCCCAGCTGCGCCCGCGAGTTGGGGCCGCCGTCACGCAGCAGTGTGAGCAGCCGCGCCTGATGGGCGTTCCCGGGTCGCGCTGTCATGCGTCTCACGAGCCCCTCCCCGCCTCATCGGCACCGCCGTCGTTGTCTTTCGAGGGGAACGTAGCAGTGGCTGCCGGGGCTGGGAAGAAGTTGCGCAGGATTTACCTACGACTTTTTCCACTGAGTGGACAAAGGGAGGTGCCGGGCGCGACCTGGACCCCTTGATCCACGCGACGGACAGTGTGACCCACGACACGTTACCGGGGGTATCTGAAACATGGTGTCGCAGGTAAGTTGCGGGGAGCGCGCTGAAATCGAGCCACGTTTCTGAGTAGTCGTCAGCAGCAGTCATCAGTAGTAGCCGTCAGTAGCAGCCGTCAGTGAGGAATCTGCGATGGAGCAGCAGCACGTCGACGTCCTGGTCATCGGCGCCGGAATCTCCGGCGTCAGTGCCGCCTGCCACGTACTGCGTGCCATTCCCGGCGCCTCACTCGTCGTCCTGGAACGCCGCGCCCGCGTCGGTGGCACCTGGGACCTCTTCCGGTACCCCGGCATCCGCTCCGACTCCGACATGCACACCTTCGGATTCGGGTTCCGCCCCTGGCACGAGGCGCGCATCCTCGCCGACGGGCCGCGGATCCGGCAGTACGTCGAGGACACCGCGGTCGAGGACGGCGTACTGGAGCACATCCGCTTCCGCCGCCGGGCGGTCAGCGCCGACTTCTCGCACGCCACCGGCCGCTGGACCGTCGAGGTCGAGGACGAGAGCACCGGCGGGCGCGAGACGTACAGCGCGGGCTACGTCGTCGGCTCGACCGGCTACTACGACTACGACACCCCCTACCGCCCGCAGTTTCCCGGCGAGGCGGACTTCCGGGGCACCCTCGTCCATCCGCAGCAGTGGCCGCAGGACCTGGACCACACCGGGCGGCGCGTGGTCGTCATAGGTTCGGGGGCCACCGCCATCACCCTGCTGCCCGCGATGGCCGACGACGCGGCGCACGTCACCATGCTGCAGCGCTCCCCCACCTACATCCTCGGACTGCCCGAGATCGACCCGCTCACCCGGGTCCTGCAACTGCTGCGCGCCCCGGCCCGCCTGACGCACCGGATCGCCCGGGCCCGCAACATCGCGCTGCAGCGCGGGAGTTACGCCTTCTGCCGCAAGTACCCCCGCCTGGCCCGCCGGATCCTCCTCGGCCTGGTACGGGCCCGGGCGGGCAAGGACGTCGACATGCGCCACTTCAGCCCGCACTACAAGCCCTGGGACCAGCGGCTGTGCGTCGTCCCCGGCGGCGACCTGTTCAAGGTGCTCAAGAACAAGAAGGCGTCGATCGCCACCGGTCACATCGACACCTTCACCGCCGACGGCATCCGCCTGAAGTCCGGCGAGGAGCTGAAGGCCGACATCGTCGTCACCGCAACGGGGCTGACCGTCCAGCTCCTGGGCGGTATGGCGCTCACCGTGGACGGCCGCCCGGTGGACGTCAGGAACCGCGTCCTCTACAAGGCGGTCCTGCTGGAGGGCGTGCCCAACATGTCCCTCGTCATCGGCTACACCAACGCCTCCTGGACCCTCAAGGCGGACCTGGCGGCCGACTACACCGCCCGGCTCATCGCGCACATGCGGCGCCACGGGCACGACGTCGCCACCCCGCTGGCCTCCGGCGGTGACCGCTCGGCGGCCTCCGTCATGGGCGAGGCGCTGACCTCCGGCTACATCTCCCGGGCCGACGAGGTCATGCCGCGCCAGGGCACTCGGGCCCCGTGGCGGCTGTGGAACAACTACTACCGCGACCGCGCCATGCTCCAGGACGCCCCCATCGAGGACGGCCCGCTGCACTTCGCCAAGGCGGGGTCCCTGGCCGCCGCGCACACCTCCACCACGGACGACGCGGCGGAAACCCCTCGCGTCGCCTGACCGTCCGGCGCGCGCCGCCAGGCCCGCCCCACCCGCACGACCCGCCCCCCACGACCTCGAAGCACCGCAGCACACCGCTCCACCGCACCGGCCCGCGCACCCGCCTCCCCCCATGGCGGCCGAGCAGACAACCGAGGACGAAGATGACCGCGAACCTGACCAGGAAGCTCTACGACGAGCGCCTGCGGACCCTGTCCGAGGGCTCCGTGAACGTCAACTTCAACGCCTTCACGGACATCAAGTGGGACGATCCCGAGTTCGCCGTGGACCTCGACGACCCCCGCTGGGTGCTGACCAGCGCGGACGCCCTGGGCGCCCACCCCTGGTACCAGGAGCAGCCGCTCGAAGCCCGGATCCGGATCGGGATCTGGCGCTGGGCGGTCATCGCGAAGGTCGGCATGCAGTTCGAGAACCTCCTGATGCGCGGAGCCCTGGACTACGTCTACCAACTGGACAACCGCGACCAGGAGTTCAGGTATCTCACGCACGAGATCACCGAGGAGACCCACCACACCCAGATGTTCCAGGAGCTGGTCAACCGCACCGGCGTGGACACCGCGGGCGGCAAGCGCTGGTTCCGGCAGCTCAGCCGGGTCCTGCCGCTGGCCGGTTCCCTCTACCCCGAGGCGTTCTTCACCGGCATCCTGGCGGGCGAGGAGCCCATCGACCACCTGCAGAAGGGCGCCCTGCGCAGCGGGGAACCGGTGCACCCCCTGCCGCAGCGGATCATGCAGATCCACATCGCCGAGGAGGCCAGGCACATCTCCTTCGCCCATGAGTTCCTGCGTCTGCGCGTGCCGCGGTTCGGGAAGGTCCGCCGAGGCGCCCTGTCCCTCCTCTTCCCGCTGATCATGCGGACCCTGTGCGACGTCATCATGATCCCCGACCGGAAGTCCGCCGCGCAGGTCGGCATCCCGGCCTGGGTGATCAAGGACGTCTTCTGGAAGTCCGAGGCCGGGCAGCGCATGCTCCACGACCTCTTCTCCGACGTGCGGATGCTCGCTCACGACATCGGCCTGATGAACAAGGTGTCCCGTCCGCTGTGGCGGGCCCTGCGCATCGACGGCCGCCCGGCGCGCTTCCGCGGTGAGCCCGCCCTGCACACCGACTGAGCCGTCCCCACCAGCTCCGCATCGCCTCATGTCCCGAACGGAGACCAGCCCGCCGTGCCGTACGTCGTCACCCGATCCTGCTGCGCCGACGCCTCCTGCGTGCTGGCCTGTCCGGTCAACTGCATCCACCCGGCGCCGGGCGAACCCGGCTTCGCGACGGCCGAGATGCTGTACGTCGATCCGCTCACCTGCGTTGACTGCGGCGCGTGCACGACCGCCTGCCCGGTGGACGCGCTCAAGCCCCATACGGCCCTCAGCGGCGCCGAGTTGCCGTTCCTGGAGCTGAACGCCTCCTACTACAAGGAGAACCCGCACGACGACCGCGCACCCATGTACGTCGTTCCGAGGCGACGGGCCCTTCCGCCGGGCGAGTTGTCCGTGGCCGTCGTCGGTGCGGGGCCCGCCGGTCTCTTCGCCGCGGACGAACTGCTGCGCCATCCCGGTGTGCGCGTCACCGTCCACGACCGCCTCCCGACGCCGTACGGACTCGCGCGCGCGGGTGTCGCGCCGGACCACCAGGACACCCAGCAGGTCACGAAGTTCTTCCGCACCATCGAAGCCCAGCCCGGCTTCAGCTACCGCCTGGGCGTCGAGGTCGGCACCCACCTCACCCACACGGATCTCCTGCGCGAGCACCACGCGGTGATCTACGCCGTCGGCGCCGCGACCGACAAACGCCTCGGTATCGAGGGCGAGGACCTGCGGGGCAGCGTCTCCGCGACGGACTTCGTCGCCTGGTACAACGGCCACCCCGACCGCGCCCACGACGAGTACGACCTGGACACCGAGCGGGCCGTCGTCATCGGCAACGGCAACGTCGCCCTCGACGTCGCCCGCATCCTCGCCGCCGACCCCGAGACCCTGGCCCGTACCGACATCTCCGACCGCGCGCTCGCCGCCCTCCGCGGCAGCCGGATCCGTGAGGTCGTTCTTCTCGGCCGACGCGGGCCGGCCCAGGCGGCGTTCACCCTGCCGGAACTCCTCGCCCTGTCCGCCCTCAAGGACGTGGACGTCGGCGTGGAGGGCTGGCCGGACGACCTGGATCCCACCGCCACCGCCGCCCCCGAGAAGGTCCGGATCCTGTCGCAGCTCGCCGCCCGGGAGCCGGTCGAGGGCCGCCGCCGTATCGTGCTGCGCTTCCTGACCAGTCCGGTACGGTTCCTCGGCGACACGTCCGTCCGGGCTCTTGAGGTCACCGCCACGGCGCTGCGCACCGACGCGGACGGCACCGTACGCGCCGTGCCCACCGGTGACACCCGCACCGTGGAGACCGGCCTCGTCCTGCGCTCGGTCGGCTACCGCGCCCGGCCCGTCCCCGGCCTGCCCTTCGACGAGGACAGCGCGACCGTCCCCCACGAGGGCGGCAGGGTCGGGCCCGGCGTCTATGTCGCGGGCTGGATCAAGCGCGGGCCCACCGGCTTCATCGGCACGAACAAGACCTGCGCCCACGAGACGGTCGAGTCCCTGCTGGACGACTTCGCCGCCGGTCGCCTCGCACAGCCGGTACGCGGCGGTGTCAGCACCACCAAGGAGGCGCTGGGAGTGGAAGCCTGGCGCGCGATAGACCGCGCGGAACGCGCGGCGGGCGAGGCCCAGGGCCGGCCGCGCGTCAAGTTCACGGACACCGAGTCGCTGCGACGGGCCGCGGAGGCCGTCCCGGCGGCCCATGGCTGACCCGGAGAGCCGGCGCGGGTACGCCTACAGATCCGCCACGCGCTGCTGCGGCGACAGCTCCACGCCCAGGCTCCGCAGCGTCGCGTCCAGCACCGCCCAGACCGAACGGCACAGCATCTCGCGCAGCTCCTCCTCGGACAGTTCGCGCCGGTCGTCGCGCACCCACTGGTTGACACAGGTGTCCACGAAGCCCACGATGCCGATCGCCACCGAACGGATCGGCGCCTCCGGCACCCCCAGTGCCTTGAGCACGTCCGCGAACCGCGCGCTGAGCATCAGCGCGATGGCCGCCTTGGTGTCCGCGACCAGCGACCCGTCACCCATCGCGTGCTCCCCGACGCCCATGTAGGCGTACAGGCGCGGGTGTTGGGCCACCCAGTCCAGGTGCGCGCCCACCACCCGGCGTACGGATTCCTCGATCGTCCCGTCGAAGCTGAGAGTCGGCTCGATCCCCCGCATGAACGACTCCACCACCCGTCGGCGGATCAACTCGTCGAGCGTGGCCCTGTCCTTGAAGTGCCGGTAGAGCACCGAGCGTGGCAGGCCGACGCGCTCCGCCAGCCGCTGCAGCTTGAAGCGTGTGCCCTCGTCCTCGATGAGGGCCACCGCCGCGTCCACCAGGTCGACCTGCCGTCGCGCCTTGTGGTCGTCCCAGCGGGTGGAACGCCCGTCGGTCTGCGGCTCGCCGCCCGTTCTGTCAGCCATCTCGCCACACTATCGACGTCCCGGCGAAGGTACGGACGCGAGGAACCACTACTGGTCACGCCACTACTGGTCATGGAACCACTACCGGTCACGGAACCACTACTGGTCACGCGGCCGGGCGTGGTACGTCCTGCGGGTGTGTTCCGTGTGGGCGCGCATGACGTCGGTGGCGCGCTGTTCGTCGCGGGCCGCGATCGCGGCGATCAGGTCGCGGTGCTCGATCCAGGACTGCTGTCCGCGCTGCCGGGCGACCGGGGTGTAGTACCAGCGCACGCGCCGGTCGACCTGCGCGGCCAGTTCGGCGAGGACCGTGTTCCCGGCGAGGTCCATGACCTTGGCGTGGAAGCGGGCGTTCGTCGCGACCGCCGCGTCCACGTCGTCGGCGGCCACGGCCGCCTCACCCCGGGCGCACAGCTCCTCCAGGTCGGCGATGCCGGAGGTGCCCGCGTTGGCCGCCGCGAGTCGGGCGGCCTCGGCCTCCAACAGCGTGCGCACGGTGAGGAGTTGGTCCGCCTCCGCCTCGGTCGGCTCGTGCACGAACGCGCCCTGGGCGGGCCGCAGATCGACCCACCCTTCGGTGTTCAGCCGCTGGAGTGCCTCGCGCACGGGCTGCCGGGAGACCCCGAGGTGCCCGGCCAGTTCACTCTCGACCAGGTGCTGACCGGGCTGGAGGGCGCGTGTCGTGATCAGTTCGAGCAGGGCCTCGTAGACGCGGTCCCTGAGCGGCCCCGGCCGTTCGAGCTTCGGCACGGACCCCTGCGGCAGTCCGGTCGACAACATCGCGGTCCCCCTCCTGGGCAGTGGCGGCGCGTACGCGGACGGCACGGCAGCCGGAAGGCCAGTATCAATTGTCTTTCGTCTACAGTCTACGGCGCACAACGGCCAGGCCGAGGGGGAGTCGGCCTCGTCACACCCCGCGGGACCCGCAGGTCACGGGCAGTGGATGACCTGACCGGCGTACGAGAGGTTGCCGCCGAAACCGAAGAGGAGGACGCGGTCGCCGGTGGAGATCTCGCCGCGTTCGACGAGCTTGGACAGGGCCATGGGAATGCTGGCGGCGGAGGTGTTTCCGGACTCGACGACATCGCGGGCGACGACGGCGTTCACGGCGCCGATCTTCCCGGCGAGCGGCTCGATGATCCGCAGGTTCGCCTGGTGCAGCACGACCGCGGCGAGGTCCTCGGGTGCGAGACCGACCCGCTCGCAGGCCTTGCGGGCGATGGCGGGCAGCTTGGTGGTGGCCCACCGGTAGACGCTCTGGCCCTCCTGGGCGAACCGCGCGGGGGTGCCCTCGATGCGTACCGCGTTCCCCATCTCGGGAACCGAGCCCCACAGCACCGGCCCGATCGCGCTCTCCTCGGCGGCCTCGACGACGGCGGCCCCCGCCCCGTCCCCGACGAGCACGCAGGTCGTGCGGTCCGTCCAGTCGGCCACGTCGGACATCTTGTCGGCGCCGATCACCAGGACGCGGGTCGCTCCCCCGGCCCGTACGGCGTGGTCGGCGGTGGCCAGCGCGTGGGTGAAGCCCGCGCAGACCACGTTCAGGTCCATGACGGCCGGTGACGGCATGCCGAGGCGGGCGGCGACCCGGGCGGCCATGTTCGGCGAACGGTCGACGGCGGTGGAGGTGGCCACCAGGACGAGGTCGATGTCCTCGGGGGTGAGGCCGGCGGCGGCCAGGGCCTTGGCGGCGGCGTGCGCGGCCAGCTCGTCGACCGGTTCGTCGGGTCCGGCGATGTGGCGCGTACGGATGCCCACCCGGCTCGTGATCCACTCGTCGCTGGTGTCGACCAGCTCCGCCAGGTCCTCGTTGGTGAGAACCCTGGCGGGCTGGTAATGGCCGACGGCGGTGATGCGTGAGCCGTTCATGGGCGGTCCCTTGCTTGCCGGGGTAACGGGACTCACCAGTCTGATCAGGTACTCACGGGTACGCGGGCACGTAAAGTCACAGGATTGCCGCGCCACCCTTGTCGGCTTCCGTCAGACCCTCGGACGCCCGAACACCCCTCCAGCGGACGTTCGGGTACCTATCCCATGATCACGTCCGGCGGTCCGCCCATGACCGCGAGCGGGCGCCTATCCGGTGAACAACTGGGTCGCTTTCTGCACGAGCTCGTACAGACCATAGGCCAGCGGCGCTCCCACCCAGACCCAGGCGAAGACGATCAGCGGGCGGCGGTCGGGCACCGGGCCGTCCGCCGCGGCGCCGTCGGGCGGGCTGCTGTCACTCGTGGACATCGGCGGCCTCCTTCTGGGCGGGGACGTGGTGGCGGGCGTCGACGGGCCGGACCAGCTCGTTCGCGATGAATCCGACCACGAGCAGCCCGATCATGATGACCAGCGACAGTCCGTAGAGGGACGCACCGGATTTGCCGGCCTCCTCCTGCCGGTCCGCGATCCAGTTGACGATCAGCGGTCCGAGGACCCCGGCCGTGGACCAGGCGGTGAGCAGCCGCCCGTGGATCGCGCCGACCTGGTAGGTCCCGAAGAGGTCCTTGAGGTAGGCGGGGACGGTCGCGAAGCCGCCTCCGTAGAAGGAGAGGATCACCAGCGCGGCGATGATGAACACGGGCTTCGAGGAGTCCCCGACCCAGGCGATGAGCGCGTACATCAGCGCGCCGACGCCCAGGTAGACGCGGTAGATGTTCTTCCGCCCGATCAGGTCGGACGTGGAGGACCAGCCGATGCGGCCCGCCATGTTCGCGGCCGAGAGCAGCGCGACGAAACCGGCCGCCGCCGACACCGAGACGGGGGTGGAGGTGTCCGCGAAGAAGTCCGTGATCATCGGCGCGGCCTTCTCCAGGATGCCGATGCCCGCGGTCACGTTCATGCAGAGCACGATCCACAGCAGCCAGAACTGCGGGGTGCGCACGGCGCTGCTCGCGGAGACCTGGACGCCCTCCAGGGGGGCCGGGGTGCCGTCGGCCGCGGTCTTCGCGGGACGCGGCACCCGCACCAGGAACACACCGAGCGACATGAAGACGGCGTACGTGAGTCCGTGCACGAGGAAGGCGAGGGCGATGCCCGAGCTGTCGGAGCCGAAGGACTCCAGCATCTGCGCGGACCACGGGGAGGCGATCAGCGCGCCGCCGCCGAAGCCCATGATGGCGATGCCGGTGGCCATGCCCGGCCGGTCCGGGAACCACTTGATGAGCGTCGAGACGGGCGAGATGTAGCCGATGCCCAGGCCGATGCCGCCGACGAAGCCGTAGCCGAACACGATCAGCCAGTACTGCTCGGTGGCGGCGCCGAGGGCGGAGAGCAGGAAGCCCGAGGAGAAGCAGATCAGGGCGACCGTCATCGCCCAGCGCGGTCCGTTGCGCTCCACGAGGGTGCCGCCGAACGCGGCGGACAGGCCGAGCATCACGATGCCGAGCTGGAAGGGCAGGGCGCTCTGGGTGCCGCTGAGGTCGAGCGCCGACTCCAGGGAGGGCTTGAACACGGACCAGGCGTAGGCCTGTCCGATGGAGAGGTGGACCGACAGGGCCGCGGGCGGGACCAGCCAGCGGCTCCAGCCCGGTGGGGCTACAGGGGGACTCATGATCCGGACCATAGGAAGCGGTTGTTCAGTTGGGAAGCCGGTCCACCCCAACTGGTCGACCGTATGCGGTGAACGGTATGCGGGGTGCGGTGAACGGTCGGTCTGAGCCGACGAACGGTATTTCCGGCCGAACTCCGTGCCTGTACCAAGGGTGTTCGTGAGGCGACCCTCAGCGAGCCCTTGAGCCCGCTCCAACCCGCGCTGATCCCCGCGGACGGCTCGTGCCAGGTGCTGCGCGAACCCTTGCTGCCCCAACTCCCATACTGTAGACAATATTCAGTCGACATGGTTCACCACGCTTCACCGCCTGTTCAGCGTCTCCTCGGTACCCTCGACCGAACGGAGCCCCCAAGTGACTGTGCTATCCCGGGGAGCAACCCCCGGACCCCCGGCAGAAAAGCAGGTCGGCCGGCACGGCCGGAACCTCTTCGCGAGGAGGTTCCGGTGAAAGTGGCAGTTCTCGGCGCCGGTGCGATCGGCGCCTACGTCGGAGCCGCGCTGCATCGCGCGGGTGCCGATGTGCACCTCATCGCCCGTGGACCGCATCTCGCGGCCATGAGGCAGCACGGAGTGCGCGTGCTCAGCCCGCGCGGCGACTTCACCGCCCGGGCCCACGCCACCGACGACCCGGCCGAGGTCGGCCCGGTCGACTTCGTCTTCCTGGGCCTGAAGGCCAACTCGTACGCGGCGTGCGGGCCGCTCATCGAGCCTCTGCTGCACGACGGGACCGCGGTGGTCGCCGCGCAGAACGGCATTCCCTGGTGGTACTTCCACCGGCACGGCGGCCCGCACGACGGCCACCGCGTCGAGAGCGTGGACCCCGGCGGCGCGGTCAGTGCGGTCATCGCGCCCTCCCGGGCCATCGGCTGTGTCGTCTACGCGGCGACCGAACTGGCGGGCCCCGGAGTGGTCCGCCACCTCGAAGGCACCCGGTTCTCCATCGGCGAGCCCGACCGTACGGTCTCGGCGCGCTGTACGGAGTTCGGCGCGGCCATGCTGGCCGGCGGGCTCAAGTGCCCGGTCGAGCCGGACCTGCGCAACGACATCTGGCTCAAGCTGCTCGGCAACATCTCCTTCAACCCCATCAGCGCCCTGGCCCGGGCCACCATGCGGCAGATGTGCCTGCACGGCGGCACGCGCCGGGTCATCGAGATCATGATGACCGAGACGCTCGCGGTCGCCGAGGCACTGGGCTGCCGGGTGGGCGTCTCCATCGAGCGGCGCCTGGCCGGCGCGGAACGGGTCGGTGACCACCGCACCTCCACGCTCCAGGACCTGGAGCGCGGCAAACCGCTCGAACTCGACGTGCTGCTCGCCGCCGTCGTCGAACTGGCGGAGATCACCGACGTCCCGGTCCCCACGCTCCGCACCGTGCACGCCATCTCGGACCTGCTCGCCCTGAGGACCGCCGCATGAGCCGTATGAGCCGTACGAGGAGCCCCGTAACGAACCTCCGCGTACAGAACCTGAGGACCGCCGTATGAGGAAGCGAGACCGAACTCCCCGGATCTACAACCGACTTCAGTACCCCATGGTCCGTGACTCCCGTGACGAGCCCTTCCGCAGGGCGAGTTGGGACGAGGCCCTGGACCGTGCCGCCCTTGGCCTGGGCGCGGCACGCGGCGCGTTCGGCCTGTTCTCCTGCGCCCGCGCGACCAACGAGATGAACTACGTGGCGCAGAAGTTCGCCCGCGTGGTCATGGGCACCAACAACGTCGACTCCTGCAACCGCACCTGCCACGCACCCAGCGTGGCGGGCCTGTCGGCCGCGTTCGGCTCGGGCGGCGGCACCTCCTCGTACGCCGAGGTCGAGCACACCGACCTGATCGTGATGTGGGGCTCCAACGCCCGTTTCGCGCACCCGATCTTCTTCCAGCACGTCCTGAAGGGCATCAGGAACGGCGCCCGGATGTACGCGGTCGACCCGCGCCGCACCTCCACGGCGGAGTGGGCCGAGAGCTGGCTCGGGCTGAACGTGGGCACGGACATCCCGATGGCCCACGCGATCGGCCGCGAGATCATCCGGGCGGGTCTCGCGAACGAGGCGTTCATCGAGCGGGCGACCACCGGTTTCGAGGAGTACAAGCGGCTCGTCGAACCGTGGACGCTGTCGCTGGCGGAGAAGGTGACGGGCGTACCGGCCGCCGCGATAAGGGAGTTGGCGCACGCCTACGCCCGCGCCGAGCGCGCCCAGCTGTGCTGGACGCTCGGCATCACCGAGCACCACAACGGCACGGACAACGTCCGGGCGCTCATCAACCTGTCGCTCCTGACCGGGCACGTGGGCCGCTTCGGTTCCGGGTTGCAGCCCCTGCGCGGACAGAACAACGTGCAGGGCGGCGGTGACATGGGCGCCATCCCGAACCGGCTGCCCGGCTTCCAGGACATCCTCGACGCGGACACCCGGCTGAAGTTCGAGTCGGCGTGGGACACCGTCATCCAACCGCACTACGGGATGAACCTGACGGAGATGTTCGAGGCCATGGACGAGGGCTCGCTCAAGGCCGTCTACTGCATCGGGGAGAACCCGGCGCAGTCGGAGGCCGACAGCGGACAGGCCGTACGCCGGCTGGGGGGCCTCGGCTTCCTCGTCGTCCAGGACATCTTCCTGACGAAGACGGCCGAGCTGGCGGACGTGGTGCTCCCCGCGACGGCCGGCTGGGCCGAGACCGAGGGCACCACGACCAACAGCGAGCGGCGGGTGCAGCGGGTGCGGCGGGCGGTCGTCCCGCCCGGCGAGGCCCGCGAGGACATCGACATCCTCTGCGACCTCGCCTCCCGCATGGGACACGAGTGGAAGTACGAGGACTCCGAGGCGGTGTGGGACGA
The DNA here is from genome assembly GCF_026341275.1 of Streptomyces ortus. Classification (NCBI taxonomy): domain Bacteria; kingdom Bacillati; phylum Actinomycetota; class Actinomycetes; order Kitasatosporales; family Streptomycetaceae; genus Streptomyces; species Streptomyces ortus. Next base: position 6,797,566 of record NZ_JAIFZO010000002.1, on the reverse strand, counting down.
GCTGCGGTCGGTGTCCCCGGACCACTACGGGATGACGTACGAGCGTCTTGAGGAGCACCAGGGCATCCAGTGGCCCTGTCCGCAGACCGACCGGATCGAACCGACCTATCTGCACGGCAGGTTGTGGGAGTCCGACCCGGCGGCGCGGGGCCGGCTCGCGCCGTTCGGGATCGTCCAGCACGATCCGCCGGTCGATCTGACGGATGAGCGGTTCCCGATCCGGCTGACCACCGGGCGGCGGCTCGACTCGTACAACACCGGTGTGCAGAGCGGTGGTTTCGCCTCGCCGCTGCGGCGCGGCGAGTTCGTCGAGCTGTGCCCGGAGGACGCGGAGCGCTACGGCGTGGTGGTCGGCGAGCAGGTCCAGGTCTCCTCGCGGCGCGGTTCGGTGGTGGCCCCGGTGTGGGTCGACACCGCGCTGCGGCCCGGCCTCGCGTTCATGACCATGCACTTTCCCGACGAGGTGGACACCAACCAGCTGACGATCGAGGCCAACTGCCCGATCGCGGGGACGGCGGAGTTCAAGGCGTCGGCGATCCGGATCGAAAAACTGCCGGTCGCCGCTCAGGTGAAGTGACGTGATTCCCGTAGTGCCGCGATTCGAGTGAGGTGATGTCAAGTGGACCTGCACTTCGGTGACAGCAAACCGACGGACGAGGAACGGGCGGCGATCGACACGCTGCTCGGCCCTCCCGAGTCTTCGTGGGAGGGCGCCGACCGGTCCGACGCCGACCTCAGGTGGGCACGCGGCGGACGGGCGGCCCGGGAACGTCGTGACCTGCTGTTGCCGGGGCTGCACGCCGTCCACGACCGGATCGGCTGGATCAGCGAGGGCGCCCTGGACTACCTGTGCCGGCGGCTGACCGTGCCGCCGGCGGAGGCCTACGGGGTCGCCACCTTCTACGCGATGTTCTCGGTGAAGCCGCGCCCGGCGACGGTCCTGCACGTGTGCACGGACCTGGCGTGCGCGGCGGCCGGGGCGTCGGAGCTGTGCGCCGGGGTCGAGGCCCGCCTGGGTCTCGGCAGCGGGGTGAGCGTCGAGCGCAGCCCCTGCCTCGGCCTGTGCGAACGGGCCCCGGCCGCCCTCGCCGTCAAGGCCGGGGACCCGGTGCGTACGGCCGTGTCGGCGCCCGCGACCGTCGAGCGGGCCGTGCTCGCGGCGAGCGCGCCCGACTCGGCGCCGGAGGAGCCGCCGGCCGCGCTGGCGGTCCCGCAGGCCGGGGACCCCTCGCTGACGCTGCTCGGCCGGGTCGGCGTGGTCGATCCGGCCTCGCTCGACGACTACCGGGCGCACGGCGGTTACACGGCCCTGCGGCAGGCCTTCGCGCTCGGCCCCGCCGGGGTCATCCGCGAGGTCACCGACGCGGGCCTGGTCGGGCGTGGCGGCGCCGCCTTCCCCACCGGCCGCAAATGGCAGGCCACTGCGTCCCAGCCCGGCCACCCGCACTACCTCGTCTGCAACGCCGACGAATCCGAGCCCGGCACCTTCAAGGACCGCGTGGTCATGGAGGGCGACCCGTACTCCCTCGTGGAGGCGATGACGATCGCGGCGTACGCGGTCGGCGCGCACCGGGGCTACCTCTACCTGCGCGGCGAGTACCCGCGGGCCCTGCGCCGCATGGAGCACGCGATCGGACAGGCACGCGCGCGCGGCCTCCTCGGGGACGACGTCCTCGGCCAGGGGTACGCCTTCGACATCGAGATCCGGCGCGGCGCGGGGGCGTACATCTGCGGTGAGGAGACCGCGCTCTTCAACTCCATCGAGGGGTACCGGGGCGAGCCGCGGTCGAAGCCGCCCTTCCCCGTGGAGAAGGGCCTGTTCGGCAGACCCACCGCCGAGAACAACGTGGAGACGCTGGTCAACGTCCTGCCGATCCTCACCATGGGGGCCCCGGCGTACGCGGCGACCGGCACCGGCGGTTCCACCGGGCCGAAGCTGTTCTGCGTGTCCGGCAGCGTGGACCGGCCCGGCATCTACGAGCTGCCGTTCGGCGCCACGCTCGGCGAGCTGCTGGAACTGGCGGGTGTACGCGAGAGGCTGCGCGCTGTCCTCCTCGGCGGCGCGGCCGGTGGCTTCGTACGGCCCGACGAGCTGGACATCCCGCTCACCTTCGAGGGCACACGGGCGGCCGGCACGACACTCGGCTCCGGGGTGGTGCTGGCCTTCGACGACACCGTGCCGCTGCCGCGGCTGCTGCTGCGGATCGCCGAGTTCTTCCGGGACGAGTCGTGCGGGCAGTGCGTGCCGTGCCGGGTCGGGACCGTACGCCAGGAGGAGGCCCTGCACCGCATCGTCGAGCGGACCGGCGCCGACGCGGCGGCCGACATCACGCTGCTGCGGGAGGTGGGCCGGGCCATGAAGGACGCCTCGATCTGCGGTCTGGGACAGACCGCGTGGAACGCCGTGGAATCCGCCATCGACCGCCTGGGGGCGTACGAATGACCGTGACATCGCTGGGGATCCCCCGCCGCCTGCTGGAATTCACGATCGACGGACAGTCCGTGCGGGCGCCGGAGGGCTCGACGATCCTCGACGCCTGCCGGTCGGCGGGCAAGGACGTACCGACCCTGTGCCAGGGCGACACCCTCACCCCCAAGAACGCCTGCCGGGTCTGCGTCGTCGAGGTCGAGGGCGCCCGCACCCTCGTCCCGGCCTGTTCCCGCAAGGCGGAGGCGGGCATGGAGGTGCGCACGGACACCGAGCGGGCCCGACACAGCCGCAAGGTCGTCCTGGAGCTGCTCGCGTCCTCCGTGGATCTGTCGACCACACCGGAGGTCGCCGGCTGGCTCAAGGAGTACGAGGCCAAGCCCGACCGGTTCGGCCCCGACGCGGCCCGGGTCGACGAGCAGCCGAGGATCGACAACGACCTCTATGTGCGCGACTACGACAAGTGCATCCTCTGCTACAAGTGCGTGGACGCCTGCGGGGACCAGTGGCAGAACACCTTCGCCATCTCGGTCACCGGCCGCGGTTTCGACGCCCGGATCGCCGTCGAGCACGACGGCCCCCTCACCGATTCGGCCTGCGTGTACTGCGGCAACTGCATCGAGGTGTGCCCGACGGGTGCGCTTTCGTTCAAATCGGAGTTCGACATGCGTGCGGCGGGTACGTGGGACGAGTCGGCGCAGACCGGGACGACCACGGTGTGCGCCTACTGCGGAGTGGGCTGCAATCTCACCCTGCACGTACAGGACAATGAGATCGTCAAGGTCACCTCGCCGCACGACAACCCGGTGACCCACGGCAACCTCTGCATCAAGGGCCGTTTCGGCTACCAGCACGTACAGAACCGGGACTGATCAGGACATGGGACGAGTCACGGAACGACGCAAGGTGATCCGCATCCGCGACGGGGTGGTCTCCGCCCGTCCGGACACGCTCGTCGCCGAGGAACCACTGGAGATCCGCCTCAACGGAAAACCCCTCGCGATCACGATGCGCACCCCGGGCGACGACTTCGCGCTCGCGGCGGGCTTCCTGGTCAGCGAGGGGGTGCTGGGCGCGGCGGACGAACTGCAGAACATCGTCTACTGCGCGGGCGCGACGGTGGACGGCTCGAACACCTACAACATCGTCGACGTACGCACGGCGCCCGGCGTCGTCATCCCCGACATCACGCTCGAACGCAACGTGTACACGACGTCGTCCTGCGGGCTGTGCGGCAAGGCCAGCCTGGACGCGGTCCGCACGACGGCCCGCTGGACGATCGACGACACGCACGGCGACACGGCTCCCCCGGTACGGCTCGGGCCCGAACTGCTCGCGAGCCTCCCCGACCGGCTGCGCGCGGCGCAGCGCGTGTTCGACCGGACCGGGGGTCTGCACGCGGCGGCCCTGTTCACGGAGGACGGCGAACTGGTCGACATCCGGGAGGACGTGGGCCGGCACAACGCGGTCGACAAGCTGGTCGGCCGCGCCCTGCAGAACGGCTCCCTGCCGCTCTCCCGCACGGTCCTGCTGGTGTCGGGGCGCGCCTCCTTCGAGCTGGCCCAGAAGGCGGTGATGGCGGGCATCCCGGTGCTCGCCGCGGTCTCGGCGCCCTCCTCCCTGGCGGTGGACCTGGCCGCCGAGTCGAACCTCACCCTGGTCGGTTTCCTGCGGGGCACCTCCATGAACGTGTACGCGGGCGAGCACCGCATCGCTCTGCAGGCCGCGGCCGCCCAGGGCTGAACCGGTCTCCCCGCTGCACGGCGGCGGGGCCCCGATCCGGCGGGGAGCGCCCCCTGCGCCGGAGGGGCCCCGCCTCAAAACGGGCCGTCGGGGCGTGGCCGAAAGTTCTCGCGCCGCGGCCGTGCGCCCTTCTTGTGAGGTGCCTGGGAGCCCAGTAGCGTCTGTGGCGCACCGTCAGGACATGGGATGTCCGGATGTCCTGACGCGCGCTTCGCACGAAACGCATCCAGACGCATGAAGGGCAGGCCGCACCATGCCGTCAGGTCTTCGCGCACGCCCCCGAATTCGCCGCACGGCCAGACCGTGGAGGACCGCCGTCACAGGCGCTCTGACGGCGGTCCTCACCCTCACCGCGCTGCTCGGACTGCCGGGCACTGGACAGGCCCGGACGGCCTCAGAGCCCCGTGCGGGCCGCGAAGCCGCCGCGTTCGAGCAGCAGGTGCTCTTCAAGGCCCCGCAGGATCCCGGATACGCCTGCTTCCGGATCCCGGCCGTCGTCAGGACGGTCGAGGGCACCCTGCTGGCGTTCGCCGAGGGCCGGGTGAACGACTGCAGCGACGCCGGTGACATAGACCTCGTGCTCAAGCGGTCCACCGACGGGGGCCGCACCTGGGGCCCGCTGCAGATCATCAACGAGGGCGCGGGCGACACGCACGGCAACCCCGCGCCGATGGTGGACCGGAAGACCGGCCGGATCGTCCTGGCCGAGACGTACAACACGGGCCGTACGGACGGCGGCAACTGCGCCGTCCCGTGCGACCGCACCCCGCACCTGCAATACAGCGACGACGACGGGCTCACCTGGTCCGAACCCCGCGACCTCAGCGCCGAGATCCTGCCCGCGCACTGGAACTCCTGGTACGCGACCGGGCCGGTGCACGGCATCCAGCTGACCCGTGGCAAGCACGCGGGACGGCTCGTCCTCGCCGTCAACACCGAGACGTGGGACGGCAGCCGTGTCAGTGCCAACCACGCCGCGCTCGTCGTCAGCGACGACGGCGGCGACCACTGGCGGATCGGGGCGACGGACTCGTGGCCGACCGCGCGGGACGGCACGTTCCGGCAGAAGCCCTCCGAGATGACCGTCACCGAGCGCGCCGACGGCACGGTCCTGGTCAGCGGGCGCGAGCAGGACGGCACAGATCTCGGCCACCGCACCCAGGCGTTCAGCACCGACGGCGGCGACAGCTTCACCTCGCGCTTCAAGGCCCTGCCCGACCTGTACACCCCGCAGGTGCAGGGCTCCACGCTGCGGCTGGGCGACCGGATCCTGCTCGCCTGTCCCGGCGACCCGGACCGCCGCCGCACGATGACGGTCCGCTCCTCCTACGACGGCGGGCGCACCTGGGACAGCGTCGACCGCGGCACGATCGTCACGACGGACTGGTCCGGCTACTCCGACCTGGTCGGCATCGGCGCCGGCACGGCGGGCCTGCTGTACGAGGGCGGCGCCGTGGACGCCCGCGACGAGATCCGCTTCGCACGGTTCACCGAGGACTGGCTGACCCCGCGCCGCGGCCCGGACCCGACCACCCCGGACCTGGCACCGCGTGCACCCGGCGCGGCCGTCCTCGGCGGTGCGACGGAGACGGACGGGGTGTCCGGCGGTGCCCTCGCCTTCGACGGCGCCGACGACGCCGTCCGCCTGCCCTTCCGGACCCGACTGCCGCTCGGGACCGAGGACTTCACCGCGTCGCTGTGGTTCCGCTACACGGCAGCCACGGGTGAGCAGCCGTTCCTGTGGATGGGCGGGGTCGGGACCACACAGCCGCAGGTGTGGCTGCGCGGCGAGCCCGCGAACAACCGGGTCCAGGGCCTGATCACCACCCGGGACGGCGCGAACGCCCCCCGCTCCGCGTCCGTGCGCACCACCGGCGCGTACAACGACGGGGGGTGGCACCATCTGGCACTGCGCCGGGGCGCGGGACAGCTGACGCTGTTCCTCGACGGGAGCGTGGCCGCGACGACCGCGGACGTACCGGGATCGGTGAGCCGCAACTCGCCGTTCGGGGTGCACATCGGCCAGAAGCTGGACAGCCGGGCCCACTTGACCGGCGCGATCGACGACGTCCGGGTCTACGACCGGGCGTTGAGCGACGGCGAGCTGGCCGGGCTGCACACCGGGGACGCGTCGGTGACCGGCGGAACCGTCCTGTGGCTGCCCATGGACCAAGTGAGCGGCGGCCACTAACGTCCCGGGCGTGCCCCACGACACACGAGGACACGGTGCGACACGACAGCGCGCGGGGACCGGGCTGGGTCTGCTCCTGGCCCTGGTCCTCGGGGCGGTGCTGCTCACCGCCCTCCCCGAGGACGACGGCGGGGACGCCGCCTGCACGGCCCGTACGGTCCGCTCCTGGGCCCCGGACACCGGCGTCACGGACGAGTTCGCGCGGTACGGGGACGACGCGTCGCGGGCCGACGACTGGACCGGCGGCGACGGTACGCACTCGGTGCGGCTGCCGGACGGGCGGGTGCTCTGGCTGTTCTCGGACACCTACCTCGGCCAGGTGTACCGTCCGCCGAACCCGGCGGGCGAGTCCTACGCCTGGCGGGACACCACCGCGCCGCTCGTGCGCAACTCGGCCGTGGTCATGCGGGACGGGCGTCTGCAACGCACGCTGCCCGCCCCGCTGTTCGCCGACCCGGCGCCCGGCCAATGGCGCTGGCCGGTGGCGGCGCGCGTCGAACCCCGCTCCCCCGGCTCGTCCGAGCAGGTCGTACGGGTCGTGCTGTGGACCCGTACAACCGGCGCGTACCCCTGGATCTACGGGGTGCCGACCGCCACCGAGGTCGCCACGCTGTCGCTGCCCGGGCTGCGGCTCGAAGGGATCACCGAGGTCCTCGACCAGCGGCAGGTCCGGGATCCGGCGCGGCGGGTGCTGTTCGGCACGACCGCGCTGACCCACGACGAGGACTGGACGTACGTGTTCGGCGGGGACGACGCGCGGGCCGCCGCCCGGCCCGCGTCGAACGCGTACGTCGCGCGCGTGCCCCGGGGACGGCTCGCGGACCCGGACGCCTGGCGCTACTGGGACGGCGAGCGGTGGACCATCCCCTCCCGCATGGAGCCCGTCCTGGGGGCCGGCGGCCGCGGCGGGGACAAGGGGGTGGGCAGCGCGTTCACGGTGGCCCGCGACGGGGGGACGTACGTCCTGTTCACGATGGCGGCGGGCACCGAAGGGCTGACGACCGTCACCTCGTACTGGGCCTGCTCCCCCACCGGGCCCTGGCACGGGCCCGGCAAGGGTTTCGGCGCGCCGCTGCCGGAGCGGGGGGCGGGCGTGGCGGCGTACAACCCGCAGGTCCATCCGGCGATCAGCGGGGGCGGGCTGGTGCTGAGCTACGACGTCAACTGGCTGGACGCGAACGGCGGGGCGACCGCGCAGGCCAACCTCAGCCGGAACGTGTCCCTGTACCGACCGAGATTCGTGACGCTGCGGCTGGGTCCGGGGTGAGGGACGGCCCCGATCCCGGCCCCGGCTGCGGCTGCGGCTCGGCCTCCGGGTCGCGGGAGCGGCGCTTGGCGATGACCGCGCAGACCATGAGCTGCATCTGGTGGAAGAGCATCAGCGGCAGTACGGCCAGCGAGGCGTGGGCGCCGAACAGCACGCTCGCCATCGGCAGTCCGGACGCCAGGGACTTCTTCGAGCCGGCGAACTGGATGGCGATACGGTCCTCCCGGCCGAACCCGAGGGCCTTGGCGCCGTACCAGGTCACCGACAGCATCACGGCGAGCAGGACGGCCTCGACGGCGAGCAGTCCGCCCAGGCGCAGTGGGCTGACCTGGTGCCAGATGCCCTGCACCATGCCTTCGCTGAAGGCGGTGTAGACGACCAGCAGGATCGACCCGCGGTCGACGTAGCCGAGGACCTTCTTGTGGCGCGCGACGAAGCCGCCGATCCAGCGGCGCAGGAGCTGTCCGGCCAGGAACGGCACGAGCAACTGCAGCACGATCCTCAGGAGCGAGTCCGCGGAGAAGCCGCCTCCCGTGCCGCCGAGGAGCGCCGCGGCGAGCAGCGGGGTGAGCACGATTCCCACCAGGGAGGAGAAGGAGCCCGCGCAGATGGCGGCGGGCACGTTGCCGCGTGCCATGGAGGTGAAGGCGATGGAGGACTGGACCGTCGAGGGCACGAGGGTCAGGAAGAGCAGCCCGGTGTAGAGGTCGTGGCTCAGAAACACCGGTTCGAGGCCGCGGGCGGCCAGCCCGAGCAGCGGAAAGAGGACGAACGTGCAGGCCAGAACCGTGAGATGCAACCGCCAGTGCCGTACGCCGTCCATCGCCTCGCGGGTGGACAGCCGCGCCCCGTAGAGGAAGAAGAGGAAGGCGATCGCCGCGGTGGAGGCGCCGGAGGCGACCTCGGCACCGGCGCCCCGGGCGGGCAGCAGGGCGGCGAGCCCCACCGTCCCGAGCAGCAGCAGGATGTACGGGTCTATCGGCAGCCAGGACGGCCACTTGAGGCGTTTCACGGTGCTCCGATGGTGCGGGGTCTGCTGGATTTTCCCGGTCTTCCCGGTTCTCCCGGGCTTCCGGGCGTCTTGCGGACGGTGCGTGCCCTCTCCATCGTCCTCCTCCGACCCTTGATCGGGAATCCGGTACACCGCTCTGACTGTCATCACGATGTGCGATGACGCGGTAGCCTCGGGCCCGTGTACGACCCCTCGCAGTTGCGTACCTTCCTCGCCGTGGCCCAAACGCTGAGCTTCACGCAGGCGGGCCGGCGGCTCAGGCTGCGCCAGTCCACGGTCAGCCAGCATGTGCGCCGCCTGGAGAGTGCCACCGGGCGGCAGCTGTTCACGCGGGACACCCACTCCGTGGAGCTGACGGAGGACGGGGAGGCGATGCTCGGGTTCGCGCGCCGGATCCTGGAGGCGCACGAGCAGGCGGCGGCGTTCTTCGGCGGCACGCGGCTGCGCGGGCGGCTGCGGTTCGGCGCCTCGGAGGACTTCGTCCTGACCCGGCTGTCCGAGATCCTTGAGGGGTTCCGCCACGACCATCCCGAGGTCGACCTGGAGCTGACGGTGGAGCTCTCGGGCACGCTGCACGAGCAGCTGGCCGACGGGCGGCTCGATCTGGTGCTGGCCAAGCGGCGCCCCGAGGACCCCCGCGGCGAGCTGGTCTGGCACGACCGCATGGTGTGGATCGGCGGGGAGCGGCTGCGGCTCGATCCCGACCGTCCGGTCCCGCTGATCGTGTACCCGCCGCCGGGCATCAGCCGGGTGCTGGCCCTGGAGGCCCTGGAGCGGCAGGGCAGGTCCTGGCGCGTCGCGTGTACGAGCGGCAGCCTCAACGGGCTGATCGCGGCGGCCCGCGCGGGGCTCGGTGTGATGGCCCACACGCGGGGTCTGATCCCGCCGGGCCTGGTCCGCGTCCCCGACCGCGCGAACCTCCCGGAACTGGGCGAGGTGGACTTCGTCCTGCTCCACGGCAGCCGCCCCACGTCGTCCCGAGGCGCGGCGGACGCACTGGCCACCGCAATCCTGACCTCCCCGGACCGCCTGCACCGGGCGCCCTAGGGGGCGCGGGCAACGGCGCGGCCGACCCCGACCGCCCGCAGGCCGAGCGGCTGCTGGGCCGTCCGCGATTCCCGGCAGGGTCAGGATCGGGCCAGGTCACTCGGTCAGGATGCGGTGGGCGTGTTCCAGTCGGCTCCGGACGCGTGATGCGGGCTGGCGTCCGCTCGTCTGGAGGGTGGCGAGGCCGTGCAGGGTGGCCCAGGCGACTTCTGCCCTGACGTGGTCGGGGCTGGGGAAGACCTGGTGGATCGCCGCGAAGGCGCGCCGGAGCGCTTCGGGGGCGTCCTCGGTCCCGAATCCCAGGTCTGTGGGCATCGAGAACATGGCTTCGTACAGGTGGGGCCGCGCCGACGCGAAGTCGAGGTAGGCGCGCATACGTGCCATGGGGTCGCTGTCGGCCGCTTCGAGTACTTCGGCGATTTCCGTGAACCCGCTCAGGGCCACGGCGTCGATGAGCGCTTGCCGGTTGGTGAAGGCCGAGTAGAGCACCGGCTGGCTGACGCCGAGTGCGGAGGTGACCCGGCGCATCGTCACCGCCTCCCAGCCCTCCGACTCGGCGAGTTCTCGTGCGGCGCGGATGATCCGGTCGCGCCGCAGATCCAGGTCCGGTGCCGGTCTAGGGGACATGGCGCTGACCCTAACACGGTTATCTATCAACGCTAGCGAACGATGGCGCCCTTGCGGCGCACGCTTCCGCGGCGCCCGGCCGCATGGAGGGGGCCGTCACCGCGGACGCGTGGTCGCGCCGGGCAGACGTATGCTAGCGTCGTTACAGAACGCTGTTAGATAACACTGAAAGGCATCCTCATGGCGATCGCCGCCCTCGTTGTCGCACTCCTCGGCTGTGCCTTCATCCTGTTCATCGGCGGCCGGTTCCTGGTGGCCCCCCGTGCCGCCATGGCCGGATTCGGGGTGCCCGAAGGCAGCCTCCGTGCTCTGACCAGCATCAAGGGCGTTCGCGACATCACCTCAGGAGTGGTGCCACTCGCCGCCCTCGCGGCCGGCGGTACCCACGTCTTCGGCTGGGTCATGCTCGCCGCGGCGATCACCCCGATCGGAGACGCCGTCGTCGTCCGCACCAACGGAGGGACCCTCCGCCACGCGCTGACCGTTCACGGGTCCACAGCCGCGCTGCTCATCACCGTCGGCCTCGTCCTCGCGCTCGCCTAGCAGGGACGCGGGCCACGACAGTGCCCCGTTCCGCCCGCCGACCCGCGCGGCGGCACTCCCGTAAAGGCCGAAAGGCCACGTAAGCACCCCGTACAGATTCCGTGGAGATTACGGAACCGAAACTTACGGATGAGTAAGGATTCTGTCCCGGCCTCCCCCCTTGTGGCCGGATTTCAGGGGTTGACCTGTGCATACGCCACCCCCCGCCCCCCTCCGCCGCCCCTCCCGCGGCAGCGTTACGTGGGGTAGCTTTCAGCGCGCTGCGAGCACCTTCAAGGAGCGGGGATTGAGCGAGTTCACCAACCCTCCCCTGGCGTCGGCACCGCCGGTGGGCGGCCTGGCCGATGCCGTGTTCGAGTATGCCCAGGAGGACCCCCTCCACATCGCCCTGGGCCGCAAGGACGAACAGGGCGGATGGCGCGACGTGACGTCCGCCGAGTTCCGTGACGAGGTCCTCGCCCTGGCGAAGGGCCTACTGGCGCACGGCGTCCGCTTCGGGGACCGCGTCGCGATCATGTCCCGTACGCGCTACGAGTGGACCCTCTTCGACTACGCGCTGTGGTCGATCGGCGCGCAGGTCGTCCCGATCTACCCCACCTCGTCGGCCGAGCAGGTCTTCTGGATGCTGCACGACGCCCAGGTGTCGGCGGCCATGGTGGAGCACGAGGACCACGCGATGACCGTCGCCACGGTCATCGACCGGCTGCCGACGCTGCACAAACTGTGGCAGCTCGACGCCGGCGCCGTACAGGAGCTGTACGAGGCCGGTGGCCACATCGAGGACGAGGTGGTGCACCGCCACCGCCGCGCGGTCACCCCGGAGTCGACGGCGACGATCATCTACACGTCCGGCACCACCGGCCGCCCCAAGGGCTGCGTCCTGTCCCACGCCAACTTCATGTTCGAGACGGACACGGCGATCGGCCGCTGGGAGCCGCTGTTCCACTCCAAGCGCGGCGACGAGGCGGCCACCCTGCTGTTCCTGCCGCTCGCGCACGTCTTCGGGCGGATGGTGCAGGTCGCCGCGATCCGGGGGAAGGTCAAGTTCGGCCATCAGCCGCAGCTCAACGCGGCGGCCCTGCTGCCGGATCTGGCCGCGTTCCAGCCGACGTTCTTCCTGGCGGTGCCGTACATCTTCGAGAAGGTCTTCAACGCGGCCCGCCGCAAGGCCGAGAAAGAGGGCAGGGGCGGCCCGTTCGAGAAGGCGGTCGAGGTCGCGGTGCGCTACGCGGACGCCGTGGAGGCCAAGGCGTGGGACATCGGCCCCGGCCCCTCGACGGCCCTGCGCATGCAGCACCAGCTCTTCGACAAACTCGTCTACTCCAAGATCCGGGCCGCGATGGGCGGACGCGTACGGCACGCGATGTCCGGCGGCTCCGCGATGGACCGCCGCCTGGGCCTGTTCTTCGCGGGCGCCGGCGTGCAGATCTACGAGGGGTACGGGCTCACCGAGTCCACGGCCGCCGCGACCGCCAACCCGCCGGAGCGCACCCGGTACGGGACAGTGGGCCAGCCCATCCCCGGCACGACCGTGCACATCGCGGACGACGGCGAGATCTGGCTGAACGGCGACAACGTCTTCCAGGGCTACCTCAACGACCCGAAGGCCACCGACGCGGCCCTGCACGACGGCTGGCTGGCCACGGGTGACATCGGCGTGCTCGACGAGGACGGCTACCTCACCATCACCGGGCGCAAGAAGGAGATCCTGGTGACCTCCGGCGGCAAGAGCGTCTCGCCGGGCGTCCTGGAGGAGCGGGTGCGCGACCATCCGCTGGTCGCGCAGTGCATCGTCGTCGGCAACGACCGGCCGTACATCGCGGCGCTCGTCACGCTCGACGGGGAGGCCGTCGACCACTGGCTGCAGATGCGGGGCAAGTCCCCGCTCGCCCCCGCCCAGTTGGTGCGGGACCCCGACCTGGAGACCGAGGTACGGCGGGCCGTGGTCGCGGCGAACACCCTGGTCTCCCAGGCCGAGTCCATCCGCACGTTCCGGATACTGGCCCACCAGTTCACCGAGGAACACGGTCTGCTGACCCCGTCCCTGAAACTGAAGCGCAAGGCGATCGAGAACGCGTACGCGACAGAGGTGGAGGCCCTGTACCGCGCGTAGCGGGCCTTCACACGTCCGCGGGACCGGCGCGGCAGCCTCAGCCGGCCGGCTGATCACTTCTCCGGCCGGCCGCGGACGGCCGCGCCCCGACGACGATGCCGCTCAGGCCGGGGGCTGCGGCTGCGACTGGTCCATCACCAGCAGCAGGGCGAGCACACCGAGAGCGGATCCCGTGGCGTACCGCTGTACCCGCAGCCAGACGGGCCGTGCGACGAGGAACTCCGACAGCGCCCCCGCGGCCATGATGATGACCAGGTTCGCGGCGACGCTGACGGCTATCTGGATGCCGCCGAAGGCGAACCCCTGGAGCAGGACGTCGCCCGCCCGGGGATCGACGAACTGCGGGATCAGTGAGAGGTACAACAGAGCGATCTTGGGGTTGAGGAGGTTCGTGACCAGCCCCATGACGAAGAGCCGCCGGGCCGAGAGGTCCGCCGTCTCACGCGGCGCGAAGACGGATGCCCCGTCCGACCTGAACGCCTGCCAGGCCAGCCATCCCAGATAGACGGCGCCCGCGATCTTGAAGGAGGTGTACATCACGGGGACGGTCCGCAGCACGGTCAGCAGACCGAGGTTCGTCACCACCACGAAGGTCAGGGCACCGGTGGCGACCCCGCCCAGGGACACCACTCCCGCGCGGCGCCCCTGGGAGATGCTCCGCGACACCATGTACATCATGTTCGGTCCGGGAGTCGCCACGAGGCCCAGGGATATCACCGCCACGCTGATCCCGTCGCTCACGTTCACCACGGATGCTCCCCGGCGGGGCCGGAGGGCCGTGCCCCGGCTGCGCCGGCGAGGCCCGCCCGGGAGGGCCGATGCGCGGCAGCGGACTCCCTTCGTGACGTCTTCCGTGACGTCTTCCGTAACGTCTTCCGTAACGTCTTCTTCCTGCTGTTGTTCTCTTTCATCGATCCCCCGTGTTTTCTCCGCGCTCCGCGCTCCGCGTTCGTGTCAGAGCCGCGCGCAGATGTCGTCCAGCAGTCGTCGCTCGACCGCTTCGTCCTCGTCGACCCCGCCGAGCATGTAGCCGCCGAACTTCATGTGTCCGCGCTCCTGGCCGAGGGCGATCACCCCCCGGCCGACTTCGGCGATCGCGGCCTCCACGTCGGCGAGTTCGACCTCCGTGTTGGCTCGGATGTACAGCTCGGTCAGGCGCCTGGCCGGAATGATCTCGCCGTGCGCGGCCCGTACTTCGGGGTGGGCGTGGAAGCTCTCCCAGTACATGCGCGAGCCGGGTATCACACCCGGTGCCGCCACCGAGACGGTGGTGATGGTGTCCCGGTAGGTCTCCGCGAGGGAGAGCCAGGAGTCCACCTCTTCGCGAAGGTTCTTCCGCGTGGTGCCGGGCAGTCCGAGAATTCCCGAGGCGTAGATCTTGTAGTCCAGTTCACTGGCGAGTTCGAGCGCCTCAAAAACGCGGTCCGGGCCCTTGTTTATCCCCTTGGAGTCGCCCTTCAGGAGCTTCGGGTCGAACGCCTCCAGGCCGACGTTCCACGTGCGGACGAAGCCCTGGCACAACTTGGCCGACTGGAGGAACTCGAAGACCAGCCCGTAGGCGAGGAGGAACCGGTGGTCCCGGAGAACAGGTGAAGCGGCGCAGCGTTCGGCGAGTTCGTCGAGGTAACCGATGTCGCCTCCCCACTGCGCCCGGGAGAACCCCAGAGTGGAGTCCCCGGCGGCGTAGACATTGGCGCCGAGACCGCCGACCACCTTCTCCAGTGCCGGCACGATCGAGTCCATCCGGGCGAACTTCGGAGTGAGCCCTTGGATCGAGCAGTGTTTGCAGCGGCGCCCCGGGCGTTTACCCCATGTGCAACCGGCGTCCAGCGGCAGGGTGACCATGCGTTTGAGGTCGTAGTGATGGGCGTACCAGACGTCGAACGCCTTGTCGTAGTAACGCTCCAGTTGGTCCTCGATGAGTGCGTAGTCGGGGAGGATGCGACGGTCGAGCGGATAAGTGGGGGCGGGCTGATTGACGACCCGCGAGTTCTCGCGATAAGCGAGGGAAGGGACGCGTTTCAGGTCAAGTTGCCCACGTAACGCGTACAGGAGGCCGAGCATGGTGAAGGGGCCGTTGTTTCCGGTACTGATGAAATCGACGAGGCGGTGGCCGTAATGGCCGGTGAGTATCTCCTGATGGAGAATTCCCGCATGATCGTTGCCGAACACGATCACCGCCGCGGGATTCACGCGCTTGATCTCCGCGGCGACGACGAAGGCCCACAGCGCGGTGGAGGTGTAGACGGTGAACGCCGCCACGTCCGGGGGGTCGGCCGCGATGGCGGCGCGTACGTCCTCCCAGTCGACATGACTCAGGTCGAGGTAGGTCCAGGAGAGGTCGGGCAGGAACCGCTGCTGGTAGGTGATCATCTCGACCAGACCGGAGTGCGGGTAGACCGTCCCCTCGTTCTGGTACCGCTCCTGGCCGTCCACCCCGCCGACGAGCGCCCCGCCGCCCGAGTGGCCGCCGCGGTGCGCCGAGGTGAGGGGCAGCGCGATGTACCACACCGACAGGGCGGCGGAGGCCGGACGAGGTCCGGAGCCGGCCCCTCCCGGTGGCGGGAACTCCCACTGGAACCGGCCATCGATACCGACGACCTCTTCCACCGGTTCCAAGCCCATCTCCATGACGTCTCCCGCCCGCAGTCGGCACCAAGGAGCCCCAGCGTCGCCACCCGCCCGGCCCGTGTCACGCGCCGTTCCGCTGAGCGGACCGGGGTCGGGGCCTGCCGCGAGCGGTGTCCGAAGGGGAACTTTCCGGCCAATCTCCCCACCGGTCTCCCTTTCGACCGGCGAACACACGGGACAGGAATGCACGACAGCCCGTGATCGTTCACGATGGAGTACCACCCGACGACGTAAGGATCGAAAGCTCGTGAGCAAGGTCCCCCCGATCACCCTGAACAACGGCGTCGAGATGCCCCAGCTGGGCTTCGGTGTCTGGCAGGTGCCGGACGACGAGGCCGAGCGAGCCGTCTCCACCGCGCTGGAGGCCGGGTACCGCAGCATCGACACCGCCGCGGTCTACGGCAACGAAGCGGGCACCGGCAGGGGCCTCGCCTCCTCCGGCGTCGCCCGCGAGGACCTCTTCGTCACCACAAAGCTCTGGAACTCCGACCAGGGCTACGACTCGACGCTGCGCGCCTTCGACGCGTCCCTGGAGAAGCTCGGCCTCGACTACGTCGACCTGTACCTCATCCACTGGCCGATGCCGGACCGGGGCACCTACGTCGACACGTACAAGGCCTTCGAGAAGCTGCACGCGGACGGCCGCGCCAAGTCCATCGGCGTGTCCAACTTCCACCCGGAGTACCTGGAGAAGCTGCTCGACGCGACGTCCGTCGTGCCGGTCCTCAACCAGGTCGAGCTGCACCCGCACCTTCAGCAGTCCGCCCTGCGCGAGTTCCACGCGGAGCACGGCATCGCCACCGAGGCCTGGTCCCCGCTCGGCCAGGGCAAGGGCCTCCTGGAGGTCCCCGCGATCGTGGCCATCGCCCGCAAGCACGACCGTACGCCCGCCCAGGTCGTCCTGCGCTGGCACCTCCAGCTGGGCAACGTGGTGATCCCCAAGTCCGTGACCCCCTCCCGGATCAAGGAGAACATCGACGTCTTCGGCTTCACGCTCGACGACGAGGACATCGCCGCGATCACCGCTCTCGACGAGGGCCGCCGCCTGGGTTCCGACCCGGCGACGGTCAACGACTGACCGCGAGCAGCCGTACGACCGCATGAGGGCATGAGGGCATGAGGGAGCCGCCGCCCGGTCGGGCGGCGGCTCCTCGGTGTCCGTGAGGTGTCCGACCGGCTCAGACCGGCTGCCCGACCGGCCGTACTACCACGGTGTTGACATCGACCCCGGCCGGCTGCCGGATCGCCCAGACGACCGACTCCGCGAGCTGGTCGGACGTGAGCAGATGGCCGGGCGGCAGGCTGCCGTAGCTGTCCCAGAACGGGGTCTCGACCCGCCCCGGGGAGATCAGCGTCACGCCCACGCCGTACTCGGTGACCTGCCGGCGGGTGTTCTCGGCGAGGCCGGTCACGGCCCACTTCGTCGCCCCGTAGATGTTGCCGGGGGTGTGGACGTGCCCCGCCACACTGCCGACGAGCACGATCCGGCCCCGGGTCTCCTTCAGCCGGTCGATGGAGGCTCTGATGAGCAGCGCGGGTCCGAGCACGTTGGTCAGCACCATGTCGCGCCAGCCGTCCGGATCACCCTCGGCCACGGTGTCGTGCGTGGCGTACCCGGCGTTGGCGACGACGGTGTCGAGACGCCCGAACCTCTCCACCGTCGCCGCGACCGCGGTCCGCACCTGGTCGTAGTCGGCCGCGTCACCACGGATCGTCAACAGCTCCTCAGGCTTGCCGAGTTGTTCCGCGAAGTCGCGCAGCCGCTCCTCCCCGCGCCCCGTCACGGTCACCCGGTGTCCGGCGTCGAGCAGTCGCCGTGCGACCGCCGCCCCGATACCGCTGCCGCCGCCGGTGACGAGTGCGACCGGTGAGTCGGTCATGTGATCCCCCAAGACGTGTCCGAACCAGGCCGTGTCCGGCGAGGTGCCCGGAGTCCACCACTTGGAGCACACTCGATGTCAACACCGTCCGCTTGCAGCCGAGTTGGGGGACGTCGTCAGGGCTTCACCCCGACGTACAGCGTCAGTGCGGTGAGCACGAACACGTCCGGCCGGTGGTGCACGCTCGCCTTGTCCTCCGGGTCGAGGAGCCGGTCGAGCGTGGCGCGGTCGTCGGCGTCGAGGCCTTCGGCGAGACCGTCGCGGCGGTGGCCGAGGGAGGTGGCGACGAACGCGCGGGCCTCGTCGGAGACGGGGGCGGGGAGGTCGAGCAGGAAGGTACGGGTTCCGGTGTGGCGCAGGCCTACGGCGGAGAGCAGGGCCGGCCAGTCCTCGACGTCCTCGACGACCCCACCGGGCAGCTCGGCCCGCATCCGGGCGAACCACTCCTGCTCGATGGCATCCATCCGGGCGTGCAGTCCGGGACGCCCGATCCCGAAGTCGCGCGGCAGGTACCGCGGGGGCAGGCCACCCTCCATCAGGGCGAGGGTGCCGCCCGGCGCGAGCCGGTCGGCGAAGCCCGCCAGGGCGCCACGCTGGTCGCCGACGTGGTGCAGGGACCTGCTCGCCCAGAGGAGGTCGGCCGGGTACTCCAGGTCGCCGAGCCCGTCGCCGAGCTCGGCCCGCAGCGTGCCGAAGCGGTCGGCGATCCCGCGCTGGGCGGCGCGTTCGCGGGCCCGGTCCAGGAGGGGCTGCGCCCCGTCCACGGCGATGATCCGGGCGCCGGGGAACGTGTCGGCGAGCAGACAGGAGATGACACCGGGACCGCTGCCCGCGTCCACGATCAGTTCGGGATCCGGCCGCATCTCCCGCAACCAGTTCGCCGCCTGCGTGTAGAGCGGCGAGAACAGCTCGGCCTCCTGTTCCAGCATCGGAAGCATCTCGGCGAAATCGATGTGGGTGTCACTGTGGGTGTTGGTGTGGGTGTTGGTGTGGCTGTGACCGTGGTCGTGGTCGTGTCCCATGACGTCGAGCCTCTCTGTCGGGAGTAGGCCCAGCGTGCTCCACCTCTCCCGGAAACGGCCACTTACCTTGCCGAAACAGCAACGGTCCCCCGCGCCCCCCTCAAGGGGCGCGGGGAACGGCGCACTCATTTGATCTTTCAGGCGACCGAGCGAGAAGCCCAGGTCACAGCGCGGGATACGCGTTCTTCATGAGCTCCTGGAACTGCGCCGAGAACCAGCGTCCCGACAGTGGGGCATTGGGCAGCGCGCCGGACATGTTGTTGTTGTTCCGCGGGTTACCGGTGTACGTCGGGTCGCACATGCGGTCGAAGCCCTTGCCCTCGTCGTTCGGGATGGCGGTGCTGGACCCGTCCGACTCACCCGGCGGCTTCATCCACACGTACGCGTCGATCCCGGCCGCCGGGGCCGCCTGCGGCCGTTCGCCGAGGCCCGCACCGGACTGGTTGCACCAGTTGCCGGGGTGGATGCGCCGGTCGTAGCGCCCTCCGTCGACGTACGTGTCCACGGTGGTCGTCGGCCCGGCGGCGGTGGGCCGTGCCGTGCCGCCCCAGCCGTTGCGGGAGGTGTCGATCAGCATGCCGATCCCGGAGGGGAAGCCGATCGAGACGAGCTGGGCGCGCATGGCCTGCGCGTACGACTGCTCGTCGACGTACCGGTTCCAGTCGATCCACTTCGACGTGCGGACCGAGGCGCCGTTCACGGTGTCGTTGATCGTGAAGTGGTCCTCCTTCGTGGCGCTGTAGTTGGCGGTGTTCACGATGAAGCCGTGCACATCGGCGACGGTCGCGCCCTCGGTGGTGGCGGCCTCCTTGAAGAGCGCGGCGGAGGGCGCGAAGTTGTCGTCCCAGCCGAGCCAGCCGTGGTGTCCGGCGTCGATGTAGTTGTAGACGTTGGGCGCGTCGCCGAGCTTGTTCAGCGCGTAGCCGACGCCCTTCTGGTAGTTGCCGTTCGCCTTCATCGTGTCGCAGTTGGCCGTGGCGGTGGCTCGCGGCGTGACGTTCGTGACGAGGTTCGGCAGCGAGTCGATCTCGACGGTGGTGACGATGCGCAGACCCGCGTACTTGGTGTCCTTGAGGATCGCCGCGATCGGGTCGATGTACTGGGTCTTGTACTTGTCGATCTCCGTCGGGCCCAGCTCGCCGTTGGACGCCAGGGCGGAGCAGTCACGGCCGGGCAGGTTGTAGATCACCAGCTGGACGACCAGTTCGTCCGAGCCCTTCTGCGCCAGCGCCGCGTCCAGGTGGTCGCGCAGGCCCATGCCGCCGTTCACACCGTTGATCGCGGCGGTCCGGTCGAGCCACACACCGGTCGGCTGGTTGGCGATCCGGCTGCCGCCGGTCTCGGCGGCGGCATGCGCCTTCCACTCCGGGTTCACGTACACCTTGGCACCCGCGTACGGGTTGTCCACCCGGCTGCCCGTTCCCGGATCGGTCGGGTCGGTGGGGTCCGTGCCGCCGTCGTCGACGTTGCAGGTCACTCCGTCGAGGGTGAACGTGGTCGGCAGCGCGTTGGTGCCGCTGTAGGTCCCGTTGAACCCGAAGCTGACCGAACCCCCGGTCGCCAGGGTGCCGTTGTAGTTCTCGTTGGCCGCGGTGACCGCGGCACCGCTCTGGCTGAGCTTGGCGTTCCAGCCGCTGGTGACCTTCTGGTTCCCGGCGTACGACCACTTCACGGCCCAACTGGACTTGGCCGCGCCGTTGTTGGTGACCTTCACCGCGGTGGTGAAGCCGGTGTCCCACTGGTTCTGCACCTTGTACTCCACGGTGCAGGGGACGGCGGCGACCGCGCCGGCGTCCGGGGGTATCGCCGCGACGGCGGCGCCCGCGGTGCCGGCGACCAGCGCCAGCGCCGCGAGAAGTGCAGTTCTGGTACGGCTCATGTGCGGGGTGTCCTATTCGTCGAGGGCGCGCACGCTGCCATGCGGCCCGATGCCGAACGACGTGAAAGTGCCGTCGTGAAGGGAGAGCTGAGCCCGGAGCACGTCGAAGCACGTCACGGAGCTGGTGAAGGAGTGCACCCGCGCCGACCGCCGAGGGCCGACCACTGAAAAAGTGAACGCGAGGGTGGCGCATGAGCGACTCCGTGCAGTCCGGTCGCGCCGTGACGGACGCGTCGACTGATGGAACCGCTCCCACTGGTGCGGACGAAGGTAGCGCCAAGTGTTGGCAAACGACAGAGGAGACGCACTCTTGATCTATCGAATCATTTCGACTCTTCAAGCACCTTGACCCCTTACACCCCTCTCTCCAATATGGGAGCGCTCCCACTGGTTCAAGGCTTGTTGCTCCTCCCTCCCATCTCCGAGCCGCAAGGAGAGGAACCAGAACATGGCACCCAGACGCAGACGCCGTGCGCGGCGGATGTGGACAGCCGTGGTGGCGGCCCTCGCGCTCCCGCTGACCATGCTCACCACCGGTACAACTCCTGCACAGGCGGCGGCTGTTCAGTGCAGCGTCGACTACAGGACGAATGACTGGGGCTCCGGTTTCACCGCGGAGCTCACCCTCACCAATCGTGGTACGGAGGCGATCAACGGCTGGACCCTGACGTACGGCTACACCGGCAACCAGCAGCTCAGCAGTGGCTGGAGCGGCACCTGGTCGCAGTCGGGAAAGACGGTCACCGCGAAGAACGCGTCCTGGAACGGGACCATCGCGGCCGGGGCGGCCGTCACGACCGGCGCCCAGTTCACCTACAGCGGCACCAACACCGCGCCCACCTCCTTCGCGGTCAACGGCACGACCTGCGCGGGCGCCCATCAGCCGCCGATCACCGTGCTGACCAGTCCCGCGGCGGGAGCCGTGTACTCCCAGGGGACGGCGGTCCCGCTCGCCGCGACGGCAGCGGCGGCGGACGGCGCGACGATCAGCAAGGTCGAGTTCTACGACGACACGACCCTGCTGGGCACCGACACCAGCTCGCCGTACTCGCTCTCGGCCACTGGCTTGACCGTGGGCAGTCATTCGTTGCTGGCGAAGGCGTACGACAGCCTGGGCGCCTCCGCCGAGTCCACCCCGGTCGGCATCACGGTCGCCTCGGGTCCCGCCGTGGTGGTCTCGCCGACCCAACTCGGCGTCCAGCAGGGCAGGACGGGCACGTACGACGTGAAGCTCTCGACCCAGCCCTCGGCGAACGTCACCGTGGCGACGGCTCGCGCGAGCGGCAACACGGGGCTGTCCGTCAGCGGCGGGGCGTCACTGACCTTCACGCCGTCGAACTGGGCCACCGCGCAGAAGGTGACCGTGACGGCCGATGCCTCGGGTACCGGTTCGGCCGTCTTCGACTCGACGGCCACCGGGCACGCCAAGGCCTCGGTGACCGTCACCCAGCTCGCCGCGTCGAAGGAGTACGACGCCCGCTTCCTCGACATGTACGGGAAGATCACCAACCCGGCGAACGGCTACTTCTCGCCGGAGGGCATCCCGTACCACTCGGTGGAGACGCTGATCGTCGAGGCGCCCGACCACGGGCACGAGACGACGTCCGAGGCGTACAGCTATCTGCTGTGGCTGCAGGCCATGTACGGCAAGGTCACGGGCGACTGGACGAAGTTCAACGGGGCCTGGGACATCATGGAGAAGTTCATGATCCCCACGCACGCCGACCAGCCGACCAACTCGTTCTACAACGCCTCGAAGCCGGCGACGTACGCTCCCGAGCTGGACACGCCGAACGAGTACCCGGCGCAGCTCGACTCGGGGATCCCGGTGGGCCCGGACCCGATCGCGGCCGAGCTGAAGAGCGCGTACGGCACGGACGACGTGTACGGCATGCACTGGCTGCAGGACGTGGACAACGTCTACGGCTACGGCAACTCGCCGGGCAAGTGCGAGGCGGGTCCGACCGACACCGGTCCGTCCTACATCAACACCTTCCAGCGCGGCGTGCAGGAGTCGGTGTGGGAGACGGTGCCGCAGCCGACCTGTGACGCCTTCAAGTACGGCGGCAGGAAGGGGTACCTGGACCTGTTCACGAAGGACGCCTCGTACGCCAAGCAGTGGAAGTTCACCAACGCCCCGGACGCCGACGCGCGGGCCGTGCAGGCCGCGTACTGGGCGGACGTCTGGGCCGAGGCACAGGGCAAGGGCGCGGAAGTGTCCGCGACCGTCGGCAAGGCGGCGAAGATGGGTGACTATCTCCGCTACTCGATGTACGACAAGTACTTCAAGAAGATCGGCAACTGTGTGGGTCCGTCGACCTGCCCGGCGGGCACCGGCAAGGACGCCTCGCACTACCTGCTCAACTGGTACTACGCGTGGGGCGGCGCGACCGACACCTCGGCCGGCTGGGCCTGGCGCATCGGCTCCAGCCACACCCACGGCGGCTACCAGAACCCCCTCGCCGCGTACGCGCTCAGCTCGTACGCGGACCTGAAGCCCAAGTCGGCCACAGGACAAGCGGATTGGGCCAAGTCGCTGGGCCGGCAGCTGGAGTTCTACCGGTGGCTGCAGTCCAGTGAGGGACCCATCGCGGGCGGCGCGACCAACAGCTGGCAGGGCCGCTACGCGACACCGCCCTCCGGGACGCCGACCTTCTACGGCATGTACTACGACGAGAAGCCCGTCTACCACGACCCGCCGTCCAACCAGTGGTTCGGCTTCCAGGCGTGGTCGATGGAGCGGGTCGCCGAGTACTACCAGCAGACGGGCAACGCGGACGCCAAGACGGTCCTCGACAAGTGGGTCGACTGGGCGCTCGCACACACCACGGTCAATCCGGACGGCACCTTCCGGATCCCGAGCACGCTCCAGTGGTCGGGCAAGCCGGACACCTGGAGCGCCTCAAGTCCCGGTGCCAATACGGGACTTCATGTCACGGTCGCCGACTACACGAACGACGTCGGAGTGGCGGCGGCGTACGCCAAGACCCTGACGTACTACGCCGACCGGTCCGGTGACACCGAGGCGAAGACCACGGCGAAGGCGCTGCTCGACGGCATGTGGGCGAACAACCAGGACGCGCTGGGCGTGGCGGTCCCGGAGACGCGGACCGACTACAGCCGCTTCGACGACGCCGTGTACATCCCGAGCGGGTGGAGCGGCACGATGCCGAACGGCGACGCGGTCAACTCGTCGTCGACGTTCGAGTCGATCCGGTCGTTCTACGAGGACGATCCCGCCTGGTCGAAGATCGAGGCGTATCTGGCCGGCGGGGCCGCGCCGTCCTTCACGTACCACCGGTTCTGGGCCCAGGCGGACATCGCCCTCGCCATGGGCTCGTACGCGGAGCTTCTCGAATAGCCCCCGCATATCGCTCCGCGGGAAGGTCGGCATGTCGGCTGCGGCTTGGTCGTGGCTGGTCGCGCAGTTCCCCGCGCCCCTGAAAGAGATGGGGCTCGGGCCGTGACCAAACATGTCGTGGGCGGTCCCCAACCGCACTGGGGACCGCCCGGCCTTTCATGTCTCCCCCCCCACCTCCCCCCACACAAGGAGAAGGTCACCGTGCGAAGAACCCCCGTTCTTGCCGCTGTGCTCGGGCTCGCGGCCGGGCTGCTGGCCGGGACGCCTCCCGCACTGGCCGCGCGGGCCGTCGAGAAGGCGGCCCCGGCGGTGTCGATCGCCGCCGACACGTACACCTGGAAGAACGCACGCGTCGACGGCGGCGGCTTCGTCCCCGGCATCGTGTTCAACCGGTCCGAGAAGAACCTCGCGTACGCCCGCACCGACATCGGCGGCGCCTACCGCTGGCAGGAGGCGTCGAAGAGCTGGACGCCGCTGCTCGACTCGGTCGGCTGGGACCGGTGGGGACACACCGGCGTCGTGAGCCTCGCCTCCGATTCGGTGGCGCCGAGCAAGGTGTACGCCGCCGTCGGCACGTACACCAACAGCTGGGACCCCGGTAACGGGGCCGTGCTCAGGTCCTCCGACCGGGGCGCGACCTGGCTGAAGGCCGACCTGCCGTTCAAGCTGGGCGGGAACATGCCCGGGCGCGGCATGGGTGAGCGGCTCGCGGTCGACCCCCATAAGAACAGCGTGCTGTATCTGGGCGCGCCGAGCGGCAAGGGGCTGTGGCGGTCCACCGACTCGGGGGCCTCCTGGTCGCAGGTGACGAACTTCCCGAACGTCGGCACCTATGTGCAGGACGCGACCGACACCAGCGGGTACGCCTCCGACAACCAGGGCATCGCCTGGGTCACCTTCGACGAGTCGAGCAGTACGGGCACCGATGCCACGAAGACCCTCTACGTCGGGGTCGCCGACAAGGACAACGCGGTCTACCGCTCGACCGACGCGGGCGCGACCTGGTCCCGGATCGCGGGACAGCCGACCGGGTACCTGGCCCACAAGGGCGTCCTGGACGCGACGAACGGCTACCTCTATCTCGCGTACAGCGACAAGGGCGGCCCGTACGACGGCGGCAAGGGCCGGATCTGGCGGTACACGACGGCGACCGGCGCCTGGACGGACATCAGCCCGATCGCGGAGGCGGACACCTACTACGGCTTCAGCGGGCTGACCGTCGACCGGCAGAAGCCGGGCACGGTGATGGCGACGGCCTACAGCTCCTGGTGGCCGGACACGCAGATCTTCCGTTCCACCGACAGCGGCGGCACCTGGACGAAGGCGTGGGACTACACGTCGTACCCCGACCGCTCGAACCGCTTCACCATGGATGTGTCGTCCTCGCCCTGGCTGACGTGGGGCGCAAATCCGTCGCCGCCCGAGCAGACGCCCAAACTGGGCTGGATGACCGAGGCGTTGGAGATCGATCCGTTCAACTCGGCCCGCATGATGTACGGGACGGGCGCGACGATCTACGGGACCGAGAACCTGGGCCAGTGGGACAGCGGCGGCAAGTTCACCGTCAAGCCGATGGTGCGGGGCCTGGAGGAGACGGCCGTCAACGACCTGGCCGCTCCCCCGTCCGGCGGCGCCCAACTCCTCAGCGCCCTCGGTGACATCGGCGGCTTCCGGCACACGGACCTCACCGAGGTCCCGTCCATGATGTTCACCTCGCCGAACTTCACCACCACGACAAGCCTCGACTTCGCGGAGTCCGACCCGGGCATCGTGGTGCGGTCCGGCAACCTCGACTCGGGTCCACATGTGGCGTTCTCCACGGACAACGGCGCCAACTGGTTCGCGGGCACGGACCCTTCGGGGGTGAGCGGCGGCGGCACGGTCGCGGCGGCCTCGGACGGGAGCCGGTTCGTGTGGAGCCCGGAGGGCGCGGGCGTGCACCACACGACCGGGTTCGGTACGTCGTGGTCGGCGTCGAGCGGTATCCCGGCCGGCGCGGTCGTGGAGTCGGACCGCTCCGACCCGAAGACGTTCTACGGCTTCAAGTCAGGCACGTTCTATGTGAGTTCGGACGGCGGCGCGACCTTCACGGCCTCCGCCGCGACCGGACTGCCGAGCGGCGACAGCGTACGGTTCAAGGCGCTGCCCGGCACGAAGGGGGACGTCTGGCTGGCGGGCGGGGCGAGCGACGGCGCGTACGGGCTGTGGCACTCCACGGATCCCGGCGCGACCTTCACCAAGCTGCCGGGCGTCGAGCAGGCGGACACCATCGGCTTCGGCAAGGCGGCGACCGGGGCCTCGTACCGGACGCTCTACACGAGCGCGAAGATCGGCGGTGTACGGGGCATCTTCCGCTCGACGGACAAGGGCGCCACCTGGACCCGTATCAACGACGACGCCCATCAGTGGGGCTGGACGGGCGCCGCCATCACCGGTGACCCGCGTGTCTACGGGCGGGTGTACGTGTCGACGAACGGGCGCGGTGTCATCTACGGCGACTCGTCCGACGCGGGCGGCGGGGACGGTGGCGGCGGAACGGATCCGACGCCGGCCGGCGCCTGCGCGGTCACGTACAAGATCACCAACCAGTGGTCGGGCGGCTTCCAGGCGGACGTCCGGCTCACCAACACCGGCACGGCCGCCTGGACAGGGTGGTCGCTCGGCTGGTCCTTCGCCGACGGGCAGCGCGTCACCCAGGCGTGGAATGCCGAGCCGGCCCAGTCCGGCGCGGCGGTCACCACGAAGAACGTGAGCTGGAACGCGAACGTCGCGGCCGGTTCGTCCGTGGGCTTCGGCTTCACGGGCAGCTGGTCGGGGTCTAACAGCAAGCCGACGGCGTTCAGGCTCGGCGACCAGTCCTGCTCGGTGACCTGACCCCCGGGCCGGACGAACGGGAGGGCGCGGACCCGAGGCGGTCCGCGCCCTCCTTGTGCGCCCACGCCCCGAAGGCCGGGCGGCCGTGCCGGGAACACGCGGCGTGGTCGACACTGTTGCATCGACCGAGGCACCGGCGCCGCGCGGGTGTATTTCGCAGGAGGACTTTTCATATGACTGACCGGCCCTTGACACTGATGGCAGTGCACGCCCACCCCGACGACGAGGCCACCAGCACGGGTGGGATCCTCGCGCGGTATGCGGCGGAAGGAGTCCGCACGGTCCTCGTGACCTGTACCGACGGCGGTTGCGGAGACGGACCGGGGGGTGTCAAACCGGGCGACCCCGGGCACGATCCGGCGGCCGTCGCCCTGATGCGCAAGCAGGAACTCAAGGAGAGCTGTGACGTCCTGAAGATCAGCGATCTGGAGACGCTGGACTACGCCGACTCCGGGATGATGGGCTGGCCGACCAACGACGCCCCCGGATCCTTCTGGCAGACCCCCGTGCAGGAGGGCGCGGCCCGGCTCGCGGACCTCATGCGGCAGTACCGGCCGGACGTGGTCGTCACCTACGACGAGAACGGCTTCTACGGCCACCCCGACCACATCCAGGCCCACCGCATCACGATGGCGGCGCTGGAGATGACCGACCTGACGCCCAAGGTGTACTGGACCACCATGCCCCGCTCGGTCATGCGGCGGTTCGGTGAGTTCATGCGCGAGTTCAATCCGGACATGCCCGAGCCCGATCCGGCCGAGGTCGCCGAGATGGCCAAGATGGGCCTGCCCGACGACGAGGTCAGCACGTGGGTGGACACCACCGCGTACAGCGGTCAGAAGTACGACTCGCTGGCCGCGCACGCCAGCCAGGGCGAGAACATCTTCTTCCTCAAGATGGGCAAGGAGAGGTTCGGTGAGCTGATGGGCGTGGAGACCTTCGCGCGGGTCCGGGACACCACCGGCGCGGCCCTGCCTGAGGACGACCTCTTCGCCGGACTGCGCTGACCGCGCCGCGGGGAGACGAGCGGCCGCCCCACCTGCTGGGACGGCCGCTCCTCACTGGGCGCCGGGGGGGCCGCCTCAGCAGCTCACGGCGTGCGGCTCATAGCGTGCGGCTCACGGCGTGCGGCTCACGGCGTGCGGCTCACGGCGTGTACACCGTCGGTCTCGGTGCCGTCCGCATGCCGTTGCCGATGTGGAAGCTGGGGTGCGGGGGCTGGTTGTAGGCGGTGTTCTGCCAGGCGATGCCCGTGCGGTACATCGGGTCGTGTAGCAGGGTCGTGATCTTCGTGGTGGTCTCGGCCGGGGTCGAGTAGATCCGCAGCGCCGTGTTGTCGCTCGTCGCCCAGACGACCTCCTCGCGCCAGTCCCCGAAGAGGTCGCCCGACAGGGCCGGGGTCGCCTTCGTGCCGTTGTTGGAGTGCACCGAGGCGCCGGTCAGCAGGCGGGTGTCGGAGGAGGTGCCGTACTTGTCGATGTGGGTGCCGTCGAGGAGTTCGCGGGTGGTGTCGCCGTCCCACCAGGACAGGAAGTTGGCGGAGGACGGCTCGCGGCCCTTGGTGGCGCCGGACTCGTCGCGGATGTTCGTGTCGGAGGCCGACCACACCTCGGCACCGTCGTTGCCCGCGTAGATGTCCCCGGCCACTCCCCTGCCGTTGTCGCAGCAGGCCGCCAGTTGCCAGCGGATCGCGCCGTTCGCCGGGTTGATGTACAACTCGGCGGGCTGGGAGGCGGATTCGGAGACCTTGAAGTATTCGAGCCCCGAGGTCCCCGGGTCGAGGTCGCCCAGATGCTGGGCGTCGCCGTGCCCGGTCTTCGTGGTCCACAGGCCGTTGCCGTTGTCGTCGACGGCCATCGCCCCGTAGACGATCTCGTCCTTGCCGTCGTTGTCGACGTCCCCGACGGAGAGGCTGTGCGAGCCCTGGCCGTCGAAGCCCTTGCCGGTGTTGGTCGAGGAACTGGTGTCGAAGGTCCAGCGACGGGTGAACGCGCCGCCCCGCCAGTCCCAGGCCGCGATCACCGAGCGCGTGTAGTAGCCGCGCGCCATGACGAGCGAGGGCCGGGCGCCGTCGAGGTAGGCGGTGCCCGCGAGAAACCGGTCGACGCGGTTGCCGTAGGAGTCGCCCCACGCCGAGACCGTGCCGCGCGCCGGGACGTAGTCCACCGTCCCCATGGCCTTGCCGGTCCGGCCGTTGAACATGGTCAGGTACTCGGGTCCGGTCAGGACGTAGCCGCTGGAGTTGCGGTGGTCGGCGGAGGAGCTGCCGATGACCGCGCCCGTTCCGTCGACCGTGGCGTCGGCGGTCTTCGCGGCCACCTCGGCGGTGCCGTCGCCGTCGTAGTCGTACACCTGGAACTGGGTGTAGTGCGCGCCCGAGCGGATGTTGCGGCCGAGGTCGATACGCCACAGCCGGGTGCCGTCGAGCTTGACCCCGTCGATGATCGTGTTGCCGGTGTAGCCGGACTGGGAGTTGTCCTTGGCATTGGTGGGCTGCCACTTCAGGACGAAGTCGAGGGCGCCGTCGCCGTCGAGGTCGCCGACCGAGGCGTCGTTGGCCTCGTAGGTGTACGCGACACCGTCGGGGGTGGTGCCACCGGCGGGCGGGCTGATCGGCACGTCCTTGTATCCGGTGCGGAACTGGATCGCGTGCGCGGAGTCGGCCTGCTCGACGCCGCCGACGACCGCGCGGACCGTGTAGTCGGCCTGGGCGGGTCCGGCGGAGTGGAAGTAGTTCGTGGCGCCGGTGACCGGGGTCGAGTTGACCTTCGTACCCGCCCGGTAGACGTTGAACGACACGTCGTTCGGGTCGGTGCCGAGCCAGCGCCAGCTGACCAGGTTGCCCGCGTCGGTGTGGACGCTGACGACACCCCGGTCCAGCTTCTCGACCTGGCGGGCGGTCGCGGCCCGGGCGGGCGTGGCGGTGAGCGTGGTGAGTCCGGCGGCGGCGAGGACGCCGGCCAGCACGGTGGAGAGGAGGAGACGGGTCCTGCTGCGTCTGCGATGCGGGTGCTGCACGGTGAGGTACCTCCCTGGGAGGGGCAGACGGGTTCTGTCACCTCAGTTGCCGCTGAGGGCAGGGGGGTTGCCGGGATCGGGTAAGCGCTCTCTACTTTCTACGCTCGGCCCTTCACGCCGTGCGCTCCGTGCTCCGTGCTCCGTGCCCTGTGCCCTGTGCCCTGTGCCCTGTGCTCTGTGCTCTGTGCTCTGTGCCCTGTGCCCTGTGCTGGCGCATAGGTGTGGGCGAGTGCGGCCACCGTCGCCGTGATGCGCTCGCGCAGCTCGGGCGGTGCCAGCACCTCCACAGCCGCGCCGAGCCGCAGGAACTCCGCGTGGGCGTGCTCGACGGACTCGATGGGTACGGTGGCCCGGGTCCAGCCCTCCTCGTCCGGTACGCCGCCCGCGCGCACGGCGTCACCCGCCGGACCGGGCAGGCGGGTGCCGGGGGCGAGCCTGACCACCGCCTCCGCGCGGTGCAGCCGGTCGTGGAAGTCCCGCTGGTACCCGGCCCAGTACCCACCGAGGTCGAACCCCTCGGGCCGGGTGAACTCCTCGTCGGCCGCGCTCAGTTCGAGGATCTGGTCGACCCGGAACGTACGCGGCCCCGGCCCCGCGACGACGTACCAGCGCCCCGCCTTGAGGACCAGGCCGTACGGTTCCAGGCGGCGCCGGACGTCGGTGGGCTCGCGCCAGCGGCGGTACAGGACGTGCAGCACCCGGCTGTTCCAGACCGCGTCGGCGACGGCGGGCAGAAACGGGGTGGCGCCGTCGCCGGTGTCCGCGTACCAGCCGGGCGCGTCCAGGTGGAAACGGCCGCTGACGCGGTCGGCGTGCTCACGCAGTTCTCCCGGCAGCGCTGCGCGTACCTTGAGCTGGGCGGCGGCCAGCAGCGGGCCGAGTCCCAGCTCGGCGGCCGGGCCCGGCGCTCCCGCGAGGAACAGGGCCTCGGCCTCGCCCGCGGTCAGGCCGGTCAGCCGGGTGCGGTAGCCGTCGAGGAGCCGGTAGCCGCCCGCGTGTCCCGCGTCGCCGTACAGCGGGACACCGGCCTCGCTCAGCGCCTCGACGTCCCGGTAGACCGTGCGCACCGAGACCTCCAGCTCCGCGGCGAGCGCGGCGGCGGTCATCCGGCCCCTGGTCTGGAGCAGCAGGAGGATCGAGACGAGGCGGGCCGACTTCATCGCCCCAGAATGGCAGGGTCCACTGACAGAAGGTGTCAGTGAAGCCCGTCTAGCGTCCCTGCATGGCTTTCGAGGAGAAACTGCTGACCGTGCCGCCGCCCATCGAGGCGGCCGGCCGGTGGATCAAGCGGTACCACGTCACGGCGGACCCGGCGGGCATCGCGCCGGACGTCGAGGAGGCGGCGTACGCGATGCTGCCCGGGCTGCTTCCGGAGGCGGACGGCACACCGCCGGCCACGTTTGTCGTGCTGCACCGGGGTGGCGACGACGGCGCCTACCTCAACGCGTACAGCTGGGTGTGGGACAACGTCCTGCACTTCGGGGCCGCCACGGCCGGCCAGCCGGTGCTGGGCTGCCCCGATCGCGTACCCACGCACTTCATCACCCTGGACCGGCCGTGGATCGGCTGCGTCTGGGAGCTGCCGCCGATCCTGCACGAACGCGACGCCTGGGCACGGCACATGCTCGCGCCGGACGCGCCCGACCTCGACGCCTACCTGGCCGACCGCCTCCCCGAGGGCACGACGGGGGACCGCTCCTGACCGGAACTCCGCGCCCGTCGCTCACGAAGTCGCTTTCCGGGTGCGGGGGTTGGGGGTTGGGGGTTGGGGTTGGGGTTGGGGGTTGGGGTTGGGCGGCGCGGTTCCCGCGCCCCTGGTGGTGGTCACCGGCCCGGATGCGGGCTGCGGGGCGTCCAAGGTTGGGCGCCCAGGTGCGCGTGCCGCTAGAGAGTCGGGGGCGGCGGTTTTCGGAATGCTCTTAGTTTGAATTCCGGTTCCGGGCGGGGGACATGCTGGTCCGGGAGCTGTTCGAGACGGGAGGCGAGCAGCTCGGTGAGCGGTTCGCCGGGCGTCAGCAGGGTGTACCACCCGCGGCGCACGTCGGCCGCGGCCCGGATCGGGGTCCGGCCCTGACCGCGACCGGGGAAGGCCGCCCGTCCCGCCGGAAGCAGCGCGTGCCGGGCGGCGTAGGAGGCCACGAGGTCGGAGCGGTCCCGGGCGGCCCGGCGGGGACGCGGTGCCATCACGGCGTCGATGTCGCTGCCCACGTCGTGCGAGGCCGCCTTGTCGACCGTCGTGACGAGGACGCCGCCAGGGCGGAGCACCCGGGCCGCCTCGGCGACGACCCGTTCCGCGTCGTCCAGGAGGTGCAGCAGCCAGATCGCCGTGACGGCGTCGAACGAGCCGTCGGGAAAGGGGAGCCGTCGGGCGTCGGCGAGTACGACGCGGCCCGGCACCCGCACGGCGGCCCGGCTCAGCATGCCGTGCGCGGCGTCGGCGCCCGTCACGGCGAGACCGGCCGCCAGGAGCCGGCGGGTCACGGTCCCGGTGCCGCAGGCGACGTCCAGGAGGGTGCCGGCGCTGTCGGGGAGCAGCCCGAGGACGGCGTCGGCGGCTGCCGCGGCCCGGGGTTCGCCACCCCGTAACGCGTCGTACCGCTCGGCCTCCTCGTCGTAGTCGAAGACCAGCGTGCTCACCGCGCGCCGTGCCCGGTGCTCAGCTCCTCGACCCGGCCGGCCAGTTCGAAGTCCTTCTCGGTGACGGCGCCGCCCACACTGTGGGTGTGCACGGCGAGGGAGACGGTGTGGTGGCCGAGCGTGAGGTCCGCGTGGTGGTCCAGCGCCTCCTGCACCTGGGCGATGTGGACGACCAGGGCGACCGCGGCGAAGTGCGAGTCGAGCCGGTAGGAGCGGGAGAGCCTGTCTCCGTCCAGGGACCAGCCGGGCAGTTCCGAGAGCCGGTCCTCGATCTCCTTCTGCGACAGCGGTTCAAGGGGCATGACCGTGCTCCTTCCATGGCGTCCGGGGCTTCCCAGCCTGCCACAGTCCCCCACTCCCGTCCCTGGTCAGGCGGGTCATGGGAGGGCCAAGAGGCCGGCCGTCGGCCTCCTGGCCGCACCTCGCCCCGTACGGGTGCGTCGACTACGGTCGGGGCATGACCAGCACCGCGCACACCTCCGGGTCCGTCAGCGTGTCCGCCGGGGTGCGGGGTGGTGACTCCGCCGCCGGGCAGGGAGTGGGTCCGCTGCTGCGCGGCTGGCGGGAGCAGCGCCGGGTGAGTCAGCTGGAGCTGGCGCTGCGGGCGGGATCGTCGGCGCGGCACATCAGTTTCGTCGAGACGGGCCGGTCCCGGCCGAGCGAGGAGATGGTGCTGCGGCTCGCCGAGCACCTGGACGTACCGGTGCGGGACCGCAACTCCCTGCTGCTGGCGGCCGGTTACGCGCCCCGCTATCCGCAGACCCCGCTGGCCGATCCGGCGCTGGACGCGCTGCGGGAGGGAGTGGAGCGGCTGATCCGGGGCTACGAGCCCTATCCGGCGCTGGTCGTGGACGCCACGTACGACGTGGTGGCCGCCAACCGGGGCGTCCTGATGCTGCTGGACGGGGTCCCCGGGCATCTGCTCGCCCCGCCGCTGAACGCGATGCGCCTGACGCTGCATCCCGAGGGCCTGGCGCCCAGGATCCGCAATCTGCGCGAGTGGCGCGGCCATCTGCTGGCCCAGATGGAACGGGACATCGCGCTGCGGCGTTCGGAGCCATTGCGCGCGCTGTACGAGGAGGTGGCCGCCTATCCGGCCCCCGACCCGGGTCCGGGTCCGGGTCCGGGTCCGGGTCCGGAAGCGGAGCCGGGTGCGGTTCCGGACGCGGGCCCGTCCGGGGAATCCCGGGTCGGGGCGGTGGGCTCCGTTCCGGGCGACGAGGAGGCCGCCGAGCCGGTGTCCCGCTTCGCGCTGCCGATGCGGATCGAGCACGAGGGGCGGGTGCTGTCCTTCGTCTCGTCCATCTCCACGTTCAACACGCCGATGGACGTGACGGTCTCCGAGCTGGCCATCGAGACCCTGCTTCCGGCCGACCGGGCGACGGTGACGTACCTGCACTCGCTGATGTCCTGACGGGAGGTGACCCGACACACCGGCCGGGATGAGGGGATCCGGTGAGGCTTTCGCGGGAACGTGGCACACTTCTCGCCATGTTCGGGGCTCCAGGAGGCGTGGCGTGAGTGAGAGACGGCCGGCGCCGACCGTGGGGCAGGTGGTACTGGGCCGACGGCTCCAGGAACTGCGCGAGGCGTCCGGCCTGAAGCGGGACGAGGCCGCGCGGATCCTGCGGGTGGCGCCCGCGACCGTCCGGCGGATGGAGATGGCCGAGGTCGCGCTGAAGATCCCGTACGTCCAGGTGCTCCTGTCGACGTACGGAGTGGGCGACGAGGAGACGGCGGTCTTCGTCCGGCTGGTCGAGGAGGCGAACGAGCCCGGCTGGTGGCAGCGCTTCCACGACGTCCTGCCGGACTGGTTCAGCCTGTACGTGAG
This sequence comes from Streptomyces ortus, assembly GCF_026341275.1. NCBI lineage: Bacteria > Bacillati > Actinomycetota > Actinomycetes > Kitasatosporales > Streptomycetaceae > Streptomyces > Streptomyces ortus. The sequence goes on along the minus strand of NZ_JAIFZO010000002.1, from coordinate 6,763,462 downwards.
CCTGGAGGGCTCCGCCTCGGTCATCCGGTCCTACGAGCCGCACTTCGTGCCGGGGCTGCTGCAGACCGAGGACTACGCCCGTGCCGTCCTGGAGGCGGGCACGGTGGGGCAGACCGGCACCGAGGAGATCGAACGGCATGTGTCCCTGCGGATGGCCCGGCAGAAGCTGCTCACCGGGGAACGGCCGCCGCATCTCTGGGTGATCATGGAGGAAACGGTCCTGCAGCGGCCGGTCAGTATCCGGTCCGAGGTGATGGCGGAGCAGCTGGACCATCTGCTGGCGGCCGTCGAGAACGATCACATCACGCTGCAGATCGCCGAGTTCTCGGCGGGTCCGCATCCGGGGACGTACGCGCCGTTCGTGCTGTTCCGGTTCCCGGAGCCGGAGTTGCCGGACCTGGTGTACACGGAGTATCTGACCGGGGCGCTGTACCTGGACTCCCGCAAGGAGGTGGCGGCGCATCTGGAGGTGCTGGACCACATGGCGACGGGGGCGGCTTCCGCCCGGCGGACCAGGGAGATGATCCTGGAGCGCCGGGCGGACTTCTGACGGGCTCCCCCGGTCGGACTGTCGGCCGCGGGTCGCCTGTCGCCGGGGTGGAGTGCGCAGTTCCCCGCGCCCCTGGAGTGGGAAGGGTGCGTGTTGGCTTGCCCCGTGGGCCCCGGTTGGGGTTGGGGTTGTGCGCAGTTCCCCGCGCCCCTGGGGTGGGAAGGGTGCGTGTTGGCTTGCCCGTGGGCCCCGGTTGGGGCTGGGGTTGTGCGCAGTTCCCCGCGCCACTGAACACAGGGGGTCAGGTTGGGGTGTCCTTTGTGTTTGCCGTGGGGGGATCGTCCACTATTTCCGCGTCCACCACGCTCTCGTCGTCCGGTGGAGTGGGCTGTTCCGTGCCGGGCTCGTCCTGCGGAGGTGGCTGCTGGGCGTCGGCGTACATCGCCTGGCCCATCTTCTGGCTCACGGTGGCCAGTTTCTCCGCGCCCGTGCGCAGGGTGTTCGTGTCGGTGCCGTCCCGGTCGTTCAGGAGGGCCTGCAGTTCGGCGATCGCGGCCTCGACCTCGGTCTTGACGTCGCCCGGGATCCGCTCCTCGTTGTCGCGGATGAACTTCTCCGTCTGGTAGACGAGTTGCTCGGCCTGGTTGCGGGTCTCGGCGGCCTCCCGGCGCCTGCGGTCCTCGTCGGCGTACTGCTCGGCCTCGCGCATCATGCGGTCGATGTCGTCCTTGGCGAGCGCGGAACCGCCCGTGACGGTCATCTTCTGCTCGCGGCCGGTGGCGAGGTCCTTCGCCGAGACGTGCATGATCCCGTTGGCGTCGATGTCGAAGGCGACCTCGATCTGCGGCAGCCCGCGCGGCGAGGGCGGCAGCCCGGTGAGGTCGAAGACGCCCAGTTTCTTGTTGTAGGCGGCGATGTCGCGTTCGCCCTGGAAGACCTGGATGCCGACGGACGGCTGGTTGTCCGTGGCGGTGGTGAAGATCTCCGAACGCCGGGTGGGAATGGTCGTGTTGCGTTCGATGAGCCTGGTCATGATGCCGCCCTTGGTCTCGATGCCCAGGGACAGCGGGGTGACGTCGAGGAGCAGGACGTCCTTGACGTCGCCGCGGATGACACCCGCCTGGAGCGCCGCGCCGAGCGCCACGACCTCGTCCGGGTTGACGCCCTTGTGCGGGTCCTTGCCGGTGAGCTCCTTGACCACCTCGGTCACCGCGGGCATCCGGGTGGAGCCGCCCACGAGGATGACGTGGTCGACCGCGGAGAGCTTCACCCCGGCGTCCTTGACCGCCTGGTGGAAGGGGGCCTTGCAGCGTTCGAGCAAGTCGGCGGTCAGCTCCTGGAACTGAGCACGCGTCAGCTTTTCGTCGAGGTGCAGCGGACCGTCGCCGGTGGCGGTGATGTAGGGCAGGTTGATGGTCGTCTCGGTGGACGAGGACAGCTCGATCTTGGCCTTCTCCGCGCCCTCCCGCAGCCGCTGGAGCGCCATCTTGTCCTGGCCGAGGTCGATGCCGTACTGGCCCTTGAAGCGTTTGACGAGGTGCTCGACGACCCGCTGGTCCCAGTCGTCGCCGCCCAGCTGGGTGTCGCCGTTGGTGGCCTTGACCTCGATGACCCCGTCGCCGATCTCCAGCAGGGAGACGTCGAACGTGCCGCCGCCCAGGTCGAAGACGAGGACGGTCTGCTCCTCGCCGCGGTCGAGCCCGTACGCGAGGGCCGCCGCCGTCGGTTCGTTGATGATCCGCAGCACGCTCAGACCCGCGATCTCACCGGCCTCCTTGGTGGCCTGGCGCTGGGTGTCGTCGAAGTACGCGGGCACCGTGATCACGGCTTCCGAGACGTCCTCGCCGAGATACGCCTCGGCGTCCCGCTTCAGTTTCTGCAGCACGCGCGCGGAGAGCTCCTGCGCGCGGTAGCGGGTGCCGTCGATCGTGCCGCCGTCACTGCCGGGGAAACGCCAAGCGGGGTCCCCCATGTGCCGTTTGACGGAGCGCGCGGTGCGCTCGATGTTCGTCACGGCCTGCCGCTTGGCGACCTCCCCGACGAGCACCTCCCCGTTCTTGGCGAACGCCACCACCGAGGGAGTCGTGCGTGCGCCCTCGGCGTTGGCGACGACCGTGGGCTCACCCCCTTCCAGTACGGCGACCACCGAGTTCGTGGTACCGAGGTCGATCCCGACCGCACGTGCCATGTCCGTCCCCTTCCGCCCAGGTCTTTTCGCATCCGTCACCGCGTGGCGTCACCGCGTTGCGTCGCCGCGTTGCATCACCGCGGTTCCATCACAAAACTTGAGTGCGATGCTGTCAATGGGGCAAGTACCCCGGACCTGGCCGGACATGACGATGCCGCGCCCCCTTGCGCGGGGCGCGGCATCAGCAAAGACGCAGGTGTCAGGCGAGCTTCGCCGTCAGCGTGATCGTCGTCCCCGTCAGCGCCTGGCTGACCGGGCAGTTCTTCTTGGCGTCCTCGGCGGCGGCGGTGAAGGCGGCGTCGTCGAGGCCCGGCACGGTGCCCTCCACCGTGAGGTGGATGCCCGTGATGCCCTCACCCGGCTGGAACGTGACGTCCGCGGAGGTGGTGAGCTTGGTGGGCGGGGTGCCGGCGCCGGCGAGGCCGTGCGAGAGCGCCATGGAGAAGCAGCTGGAGTGGGCGGCGGCGATCAGCTCCTCCGGGCTGGTCTTGCCGTTCGCCTTCTCGGCGCGCGACGGCCACGACACCGGCTGCTCGCCGATGCCGGAGGAGTCGAAGGTGACGACGCCGTTGCCCTCGAGCAGGTTGCCTTCCCAGACGGTGTGTGCGGAGCGCGTTGTTGCCACGATGATTCCCTTTCGACGAGGTCCCGGTTCCGGGTCCGTGGCACCATCCGATCACACTCGGGTCACCGCCGGGCTCAGCGCACGCGAAAGACCGGTCCCCGCGCGGTGAACGGCAGGGACGCGCCCTGCGGAATCAGATAGGCGTGCTCGCGGCGCACCCGCAGCACATCGCACCAGCCGTCCGTGATGATCAGGACCGGGGCGCCCGGCGGGAAGTCCTTCGCCCGGTGCAGGAGGTCGACGCCGGGCTGCAGGATCGTGCCGCCCCGGCCGTGGACGCGTACCCGGCCCGCGATCTCCGTGACCGGGACGAAGCCCGCGTCGTGCGGTGCCGCGTCGCAGAACACGACCCGCGCGGCCGGTACGTCCCTGGCCTCGGCGTACGAGGCGATCGCGCCCAGTGCCTTGCCCAGCAGGGTGCGGTCCATGGAGCCGGAGGTGTCGAGGACCACGCCGAAGGTGCAGCGGGCGATCTCCTCGGGCGGGAAGTACCGTCCGGCGCGCGGGATGTCGGGGGTGGCGGCCTGTCGGCGGGACGGGCGGGCGTAGCTGCGCAGCGGCTCGGGGCGCGGCACGAACTCGTCGAACCAGCGCGCCAGTTGGGCGTCCCACGGCAGCGGTGGGTGGCTGAGCGCGCGGATGTCCTCGACGAGCCCGCCGGGCAGGTACCCGCGTTCCTGCCGCTGGTGCAGGTCGAGGCCCGTGGCGAGGCCGCGGCGGTAGAACTCGTCGAGGCCGACGTAGTCGCGGGGCGCGCCGAGGGAACCGCCGAGGATGTCTCCCACGCCCTTGCCGCGCAGGGTGGCGAGGCGTCGGTTGCGGCGCAGGTCCGTGGCGAGCCGGTCGTAGACCTCCTCGGCGGACAGGTCCTTCAACTCCTGGTCGTACAGCAGCCCTTCGGGCATGACGCCGACATGCATCTCGGCGAGCCAGGAGTTGATGACGTAGTCGCAGGCGACGTTGAAGAGGTACGGGTCACGTACGCCGCAGCGGTCGCCGTGGCGCAGCGCGGCGTGCAGCATCTCGTGGGCGAGGACGAACCGCCACTCCTCGTCGTCGAACTGCCGCAGCGGGTTGATGTAGATCTCGGCGGCCTCCGGGTCGACGGCGGCGACGGAGATGCCGTGCGCGTGGGCGAGTTCGGCGTCGGCGACGATCGTGATGCCGGCCGCGATGCCGCCGAGCAGCGGGTAGGAGGACACGAACCAGCTCAGCGCCCGCTCCCACGGCCGGCGCGGGGTGATGCCGCCGCGCATCGAGTCGCGCCGGCCGCCCGCCATGTCCATCGCGGCGGACACCGTGCGGGTCAGCGCGTGGGCGAAGGCGAGCTGCCAGTCCGGCGCGGAACCTCCCCGCCAGGTGTCCCACGGCACCAGCACCTGGTCCGGCTCGGCACCGGCCGTACCGCAGCGCTCGTACACGGCGGGGATGCCTGTGCCGTCGCGGCGCCAGCGCGCGGCGAGCTGTTCCTCGTCCCCGTCGGGGTACGACATCGGCAGGTCCGCGGGGGTCAGGCCGATGGGGAAGCCGAGCAGGAAGCGGTTGACGACGACGCAGCGGGCGGCGAGGTCGAAGCGGTCGGGCTGCTCCCGTACGGTCTTGTGCGCCGGGACGTGTCCGAAGCCGAGGTGGAGGGCGGCGTGCGCGACGGCCCAGGCCCATTCATCGGGCCGGGCGCGGCGTTGGGGGTGGACGTGCAGCACGCCGTCGGAGTCGACGCGGACGAGTCCGTCGCGGGGCGACTCCTCGCAGTCCTCCTGGCGGCAGACGCTGAAGCCGATGGCGGCGAGGGCACGGTTGCTCCGCACGAGCCGCATCCCCTCCGCGAACGCCTCGGCGGCCGGATCCTTCTTGGGCCGCTGCGCCTGCTTGCCCGTACGGGTCACCGGCGGGCCTCCACCAGCCGGGGCATGTCGCGGGCGGCCTCCACCAGGAACCAGGCGGGCAGCACGGGGTTGCCGTCCTCGTCCGAGGCGATGACGCTCTGGGCCACCTCGACCGAGATCTCGGCGAGCTGCACGAGCAGCGACTTGGCGCGGTACGCGGTCTGCCGGCCGTTCGCCGAGGCGTGCTCCTTGCTGGTGGGCAGCTCCTTGACGAGCCGTCCCCGGAACGACTCGGCGAGGTAGTACAGCAGGTCGCGGTCCTCGACGCGGTTCGGCCAGCGGGCCTCGCCCTTGAGGATCGCCTCGATACCGAAGCGGCTGCGGACGATCTTGACGTAGCCGCAGAAGGCGACGGCGTGCGCGGGTGTCAGGGTGCCGTGTGCGATGACCTTGAGCGTCTCCTCGTCGAGGGTCGGGCCGAAGGAGCACAGGGCGTCGGAGAGCATGTGCCACGAGCGGGGCGTGGAGAACGGCTCCTCCGTCTTGGGCGGCTTGGACCACAGGTGGTCGGGGCGGTCGGTGAGGTGGTCGAGCACCCACGGGTGGATGTCGTTGGTCGCCGCCCACCCCAGCCAGTCCTTCGCGGAGACCTCAAGATGGACGTGGGTGAGGCGGTTCACCAGGGCGGACGCGATGGGGCGGGCGAGCGCGTTGTCCGTCGAGCGGTTGCCCGCGCCGATCACGATCGAGCCCTTCGGCAGCTCGTAGTTGCCGATGCGGCGGTCGAGGATCAGCGAGTAGAAGGCCTTCTGGACGTCCGGGGTCGCGGCGTTCAGCTCGTCCAGGAACAGGCAGTAGGGCTCGTCGCGGGCGATCGCCTCCGGCGGGCAGAAGACGGAGCGGCCGTCCCGGATCTGCGGTACGCCGATCAGGTCCTCCGGCGCCAGCTGCGTACCCAGCAGGCTCACGCACTCCAGGCCCAGTGACTCGGCGAACTCCCTGACCAGGGAGGACTTTCCGATGCCGGGGGCGCCCCAGAGGAACACGGGCCGCACGGTCGCGAGACCGAGCAGTAGTTCCGGTACACGGGCGGGAGTGACGGTGACGGCTGCCTGCACGCGGGCTCCTGGGGGTTGGGGGTGGGTGCCCCAGTGTGCGCGGCCCCGGGCCTCCCTCGCAGCCCATTTTCCGACGGGGGTTCCGGCCGGCCGAGGGTGGGACAGCGGAGGGCGGACCTGCGGGTGCGGGCACCAGTAGCCGGTCGCGGCAGGCGCCCCTCGCCGCCCCGCGCCAGGCAACTGCGCGGCCGACACCGACTGACCCGCACCTCTACCCACCCTTTCACGCACACCGCCCACTCACTCACCCCCGCCGACCGGCACCTGCGGACCGTCGTCCTCCCGCAGCCACCGCCGCAACACCCGATGCACCTGCTCGGCGCCGACCAGTTCCTCCCCCGCCCCCACCGGCGGCGAGAGCGAGAGCGGTGACATCAGGAAGGGCCGCCCCTGCGCCCCGCCCAGACCCCCGTGCGACCCGATCTGCTCCTCGAACGCGAGCACCTCGCCGTCCTCGGGGTCGTACCAGGAGTTCACCATGATGTCCGCGACGTGCGGGAACGAGTGCGTGCGCCGTACCGCGTCGGCCGCGCCCGGCCCGAAGTCGGCGAGCGGTCCGGGATCGTCGTCCAGCTCGTCCAGCGGGATCGCCGCACCGTGCGCGCCGAGCACGAGCCCACCGTGCTCCTCGCTGCGCACCAGCACGAACCCGATCCCGGGATGGTTCGCGAGCGTGGTCAGCAACGCCGGATGCCGCGCGTCGATCTCCTCGCGGCTCATCCGGTGCGGCACGTCAGGGAAAGAGACCAACCCGAGGTTCCCGGAGGCCAGCACGATCGGTTCCGACGGCGGCGTGGACGACCGGAACTCCTCGCCGCCCTCCTCCACCGGTCTGCGCAGCGCGGCCCGCACCGCCGCCCTGGCCTCGGCACCGCTGTGCGTACGCCGGGCCTTGCGCGGCACGGGCAGCCCGCAGCCCGCCCGGACCAGCTCGGCGAGACCTAGGCCGTAGCGGGCGCGGAAGGTCTCCCCCGGGCTCTGGCCGTGGTCGGAGAGCAGGACCACGCGGTACGCGCGCGGCGCGTGTTCGGCGACCTGCTCGATCAGGGCCAGCGAGCGGTCCAGGCGCTGCAGGACCTTCTCCGCGTCCCGGCTGCGCGGCCCGGAGTGGTGCGCGACCTCGTCGTAGGCGACCAGGTCCGCGTAGACCGAGGCGCGGCCGGCGAACATGTCCCCGATCACCGCCGCGACGACGACGTCCCGCTCGATGACGGTCGCGAAGGCCCGGATGAACGGGTAGAGGCCGCCGCGGCCGACGCGGGGGCGCTGTTTGCGCAGCCGGACCCGGGTGTACTCGCCGATCTCGCGGCCGACGTCGGCGACGAAGGACAGGGCGGTACGGACCGCGTTGGCGGGGTCGGAGAAGTACGCGAAGTAACCCGCCCGGGAGCGGTTCTCCCTGCCCCGTCTCGCCGCCACGGAGAGCACCAGGGCCAACTGCTCGGCGCCTCCGCTGAAGAGGTTGCCGCGGCTCGCGCCGTCCACGGTGAGCAGGCCGCCGTCGCCGGTGCGCTCGATGGCCCGGCGCTGGAGTTCCGCCGCGCTGGTGGGCCGGTTGCAGACCATGATCTCCCGGCTGTCCTTCTCGTACCAGCGGAAGGCGGGGACGTCGTGGTTGGAGCCGTGCAGGATGCCGAGCTGGCTGGCCCCGGTCTGGCTGGACCAGTCGGTGCGCCAGGGGGCGAGCCGGTGCGTCGTACGGGCTCCCGTGCCCTCGCCCAGCCAGCCGGCCACGGTGGGCATGAGGCCGCGTCCGATGGCGTCCACGAGGACGTCGTGGCCGACCCCGTCGAGCTGGAGGAAGACCGTGCCGGGGGCCGACGGCACGCCGGGGGGCGGTGCCTGTCTGCGGCGGCGGTCGGACAGCCGGTACAGCCTGCGCCGGTACGCGTCGTCGTCCCGCACGGCCAGCGCGCCGCCGGTCGCCGAGGCGACCGCCGACATCACCGCGGCGACCACCACGGCGGTCTCCGGAGCGGCCTCGCTCTGTCCCGAGGGGTCCAGGCGCAGGGCCAGCAGCAGGAGCGAGCCGTTCAGGAAGAAGACGAGCACGCCGAGGACGAGGGCGGGGACGAGGAGCAGGGCCCGTACGAGGAGGGGCCATACGACGGAGGAGAGTACGCCGAAGGCTCCGGCGCCCAGTGCGGCGGTGACGGCGATGCTGGTGGCGCTGTCACCGTCGGGCGACTGGAGTTTGAAGTCCGGCAGGATCCCGGCGAGCACGAGCATGGTGACCGTGGAGACCGCCCATACGGCGACACTCCGCCAGACCGCGCTCCCCACTCTCCGCCATCGTTCTTTCCCCACGTCACACCCGTCTCACATCCGCGCCCGCCCCCTGGCCGACGGACTCGCGCCCACCTTGCCACACGCGGCCCGCGGGCAGGCCCGGCCGGCGTTCCGCGAGGGCCCGGCTCGGCGGGGCGCCTCCCGCGGGTCGGGGGCCGCGGGATCACCCGGAGGGGTCAACGGCCGTCGTAACCGGCCGTGGGCATGGACAGACGCCGGTGCACCCGCGCCTTCATCTGCGCGTCGTAGGCGGGCTCCGCGTGCCCGACCGTCTCGACGCGCACGCCGCGCCTCGCGCACTCGGCGGTGAACGCGTCGACGGAGGCGAGCGCCCTCTCCAGGACCCGGCGGCTGGGTGCGACGAACAGGTCCACGAGGCCTGCCTCGGCGTCCTCCCAGAGGGCGCAGTGGTCGGGCCGCAGCCCCCGCAGGAGCAGTTCCCTCGTGACCACGTAACCGCGCTCGGCCGCCCAGTGCGCGCACATGGCGTGCTGGCTGCGCGAGTCCACCAGGAAGGGGTCCGCGTCCAGTTCCTCCAACGGCGTCAGGCTGGCGATCGTCGTCACGCGGAGCATGCCGGAGGTACGGCGTACGTCTCCCATGGGCCCCCCTCACCTCCGGGTTTCGTCGCCGACCCTACTCCTGCCCGTAGGCTCGGGGGGAGTCGCGCGAAGGAGGCAAAGGAGTGCCGGTGGAGATCACTTGGTGGGGTCACGCCACCTGCACGGTAGAGGACTCGGGAGTACGCGTGCTCACGGACCCGCTCTTCGCGCGCCGGCTCGCGCATCTGCGCAGGCGCCGGGGCGCGCTCCCGCCCGCCGAGGCGGCGGTGGCGGATGTGACGCTCGTCTCCCATCTGCACGCCGACCATCTGCACATGCCGTCGCTGTCCCGGCTCGCACCGGGCACCCGGCTGCTGGTGCCGCGCGGTGCCCGGCGCGCGGTGCCGGGACTGCGCAGGCTCGACGGACCGGAGCTCACCGAGGTGGCGCCCGGCGACCGGGTCCGGATCGGTGACCTGGTCGTACGGGTCGTCTCCGCCCGGCACGACGGGCGGCGGCTGCCGGTGGGGCCGCATCGCGCGCCCGCCCTCGGCTATGTGATCGAGGGCGAGTCCCGGACGTACTTCGCCGGGGACACCGGGCTGTTCGAGTCGATGGCCGAGGAGGTCGGACCGGTCGACGTGGCGCTGCTGCCGGTGGGCGGCTGGGGGCCGTACCTGGGCGAGGGGCACCTGGACGCGGGGCGGGCCGCCGACGCGCTGGCCCTGCTGCGGCCCGGCAGCGCGGTACCGGTGCACTACGGCACGTACTGGCCCATCGGCATGGATTCCGTGCGCCCCCATGAATTCCACACACCGGGCGCCGAGTTCGTGCGGCTGGCCGCCGCGCGTGCGCCCGGCGTGCGTGTGCACCGGCTCGACCACGGCGAAAGTGTGCGACCCGGGATCGTGGGGTATCGGTCCTCCCCTGGGGACGCACCGGCTGGTCGGGGCGACGACGAGCGGGAGGGCGGAACCCGGTGAGACCTGTGCTCGCCGTCGCGGTCACGACCGTGCCGACTGTGGCCACTCAGCAGGCGCTCGGTTATCCGTCGCTGTTCCTGCTGGTGCTGATCGGAGCGCTGGTGCCGGTCATTCCGACGGGGGCGCTGGTGAGTTCGGCGGCCGTGGTGGCCTTCCACCAGGAGGCGCCCTTCTCGATGCTGCTGGTCTTCGTGGTGTCGGCGCTGGCCGCGTTCCTCGGGGACATGGCGCTGTACTGGCTCGGGCGGCGCGGCATGAAGTCGAAGAACGGCTCGCGCTGGCTCGCGGCGATCCGCGACCGCGCGCCCGAGGACCGGCTGGCCCAGGCCCAGGGGAAGCTCACCGACCACGGGGTCGCGGTGCTGGTGCTGTCCCGGCTGGTTCCGGCGGGGCGTATCCCGGTGATGCTCGCCTGTCTGATGGCGAAGTGGCCGATCCGCCGGTTCGCCCGCGGCAACGCGCCGGCGTGCCTGGCGTGGGCCGCGACGTACCAGCTCATCGGAGTGCTGGGCGGCTCCCTGTTCGAGGAACCGTGGGAGGGCGTGCTCGCGGCGGTGCTCCTGACGGTGATCGTCAGCGTGACTCCGGCGCTGTGGCGCCGTGTTCGGGGTGCGACCGCCCGCGCGCGCTCGTAGGGGCGTTCGCGGGCCGGGGGCCCCGGGCCCGCGGCGCCCGAGCCGGGGTGAGTCGGTCTCAGGGCCGTGGCGAAAGTGCGGCCCCCCCGGGGTCGGGCGCGCAGTTCCCCGCGCCCCTGGAGGGCCGGGCCGCTGTGCGGCCCGTCCCCCGCGGGTCGGCGGTGGAGCCGCCGGGCCGTTACGGGAGGGTGCGGGAAGCGCCCACCGGGAGGTCCCACAGGTTCTCCCGGGGCAGACCCGCCGCCTCCCAGGCCGCACGGACCCGTGTGAGCGGTTCCAGTACGGGCTCGGCCGACAGGACGAAGGTGGCCCAGTGCATCGGAGCCATCCGACGCGCGCCGAGATCCTGCGCCGCCCGCACCGCGTCCTCCGGATCGCAGTGCACATCGCTCAGCCACCACCGCGGTTCGTACGCGCCGATCGGCAGGAGCGCCAGGTCGATGCCGGGGTGGCGCGCGCCGATCCGGGCGAACCAGTGCCCGTACCCCGTGTCGCCCGCGAAGTACACCCGTCTGCCGTCGGGCGCGGTCAGCACCCAGCCGCCCCACAGCGTGCGGCAGGTGTCGTGCAGGCTGCGCTTGGACCAGTGGTGGGCGGGCACGAAGTCCAGTCGCACACCGCGCAGTTCGGCCGCCTCCCACCAGTCCAGCTCGGTCACCCGCGTGAAGCGGCGGCGCCGGAACCAGCGGCCGAGGCCCGCCGGGACGAACACCGGGGTGTCGCGCGGGAGCCGGCGCAGGGTCGGCGCGTCCAGGTGGTCGTAGTGGTTGTGGCTGATGACGACCGCGTCGACGCTCGGCAACGCGCTCCACTCCACCCCGACCGGGGTGATCCGGGCGGGAGTTCCGAGGATCCTGCGGGACCAGACCGGGTCGGTGAGCACGGTGAGGCCGCCGATCCGGACCACCCAACTGGCGTGCCCCGCCCAGGAGACGGCGACCGTGTCGGAGTCGACCCGGGGCAACGGTGCGGGCTCGTACGGCAGTCGGGGAATGTCGGTGAGCCCGTCGGGCCCCGGCCGCAGCGCCCCCTCGCGCGCGAACCGCGCGAAGCCGCCGAGGCCCGGCAGCGGTGTGGTGAGCCGGTCGGCGAAGGAACGGGGCCAGCTCCGCCGTTCGAAGAGTGGCCGCGGCTCGGCGAGCGGCCCTCCGCCCTCGGACGGGGTGGTGGTCGTGGTGGTGGTACGGGTCGTGGCCGACTCGGGCTGCTGCGTCATCGCGGGGACTCCCGTCGCCGAGCGTCGTCGTCGCGGAGATCGGCGAAGGCCGATCCCAGCAGACTCAACATGCTGTGCACCTGCGGCAATTCCAGAGGTTCCGGTGACAGAAGAGACGCCATGCGCTCGTCGTCGGTTGTGCCGAGGAACGACGCGGTGGCCAGTCGTACGCGCAGGGCGCCGAGGTCGTCCCCGAAGCGGTGTCCGCCGGGCGTCGGCATGCCCAGCCGGACGCCGAGGAAGTCCTCCAGCTCCTGGGCGTCGGCCACCCCGAGCGCGCCGAGCGCGGACCGCAGCGGGCCGAGGTCGGACCGCAGCGGGCCGAGGTCGGCGTACAGGTGGCGCCCCGCCCGGGGCGGCCGGACGAGGGCCCCCGCCGCGGTGAGCGTCCGGTGCGCGGCGGCGGCCACGCGCGCGTGCAGCCGTACGGAGGCGGCGAGGCGGTACGTGATCTCGTCGGGCTCGCCGAGCGCGTACGCGGCGGCCGAGGCGACCGGCGCGGCGATCCGGGCGTCGAGGGCGGTCAGCACGTCGAGGACACGCTCGCGCAGCAGGGTGCCGGTGTCGTTCTCGGGGAAGCGGGCGATCGCGGCGGGCCAGCCGGCCGGCAGGAACGGGCCGGCGAGGTCCGTCAGGACCGTGACCCGGTCGGGGAGCATCTCGGCGGGGCCGATCAGCACGGTGTCCCGCGGTTCGTGCAGCGTGTCGCGCCAGGTCTCGTCGCTGACCACGTGCAGGCCCTCGCCCGCGGCGGCCTCGACGGTCTCGTGGACCACCTCGGGCGGCGCGACGGTCGCGGTGGGGTCGTCGGCCACGGACAGGACGAGCAGCCGCGGATCGCCGCCCTCGGCACGCACCCGGCGCACGGTCTCCAGGAGGGCGTACGGGTCCGGGAGGCCGCCGCACTCGGCGGGGGTGCCCACGGGGAAGACGGACGCGCCCAGCAGGCGGGCCTGCGGTGTCCACCAGGCCGCGCAGGGGCGGGGCACCAGCACGTCGCCGCCGAGTGCCGCGGTCAGGGCGAGGAGCAGGGCGGGGGCGCCGGGCGCCGCGACGGTCCGGTCGCGGTCGGCGGACAGTCCGCGCCGGGTCCAGTAACCACGGGCCGCATCCAGGAGGGCGGCGCTCCCGCCGATCGGCCCGGTGCGGGTGCCGGTCGCCGCGGCGACAAGTCCGGGTGGCGGCGGCAGGCCGTGGCCCGGGAGAGGTGGGCCGTAACGGACAGGTCCGTGCCCGGCCGGCTCGGTCCGCCGCATCTGTGTACCTCCACGCAGTGCTCCCCGGATCCGTTCGGTCCGGATTCCCACGGTGCCGGCCGTGCTTCCGGGATCCCCGTACCCGGTGATCCGCTTCGCGACTCAGCCGTTCGGCGACGACTCCCGGTGCCGCAGCTTGTGGACGGCGGCGCCGAGCGCGCCCACGATGAGGACACCGCCGGACACCAGGGCGGCCGTGGAGTCGTTGAAGGTGCCGCCCTGCCCGGCGTGCACCCCGTGCGGGACCCGCGTGTCGTGCGACCCGTCGTGCGAGGTGCCCGGGGAGACGGTGAAGGACGCGCTCCACTCCTTGCCCTGGCCGCCGGGTGCGGCCGGACAGACGCCCTCGGCCAGCCACTCGGAGGTCCGGCCGGCGCCGTCCGGGCCGCCGTCCTCCTCGAAGTCCGCGGCGGGCGCGATACGGGCGGTGCCGCTGTAGGTGAGGCCGTCCCGCGGTGCCTCCTTGCCCGCGGGATCGTCCCGGTCTCCCGGGCCGTGGACGCCCGCGGGCTCCTCGGCGACCGTCGGCGGACCCACGTCGTCAGGGCCCACCGTGTCCTCGCCGTCCGGGCCCACCAGGTCCTCGTCACCCGTCGCCGCCGGGTCCTCGGCGCCCGCCGGGTCGTCCGTCGCGGCCGGGTCGTCGGTGCGTCCGGAGTGCCCCGCGTGCCCGGTCCTGTGCAACTGGACGGTGCCGTGCTCGAAGGCGTCGGAGGTGGCGTCGACGGTCTCGGGCGGCTGCCCGCCGGTCGCTTCGCAGGTGACGGAGACGGTGACGCTGCCGCCGGGGGCCACCGTACGCGGGCTGACCTCGGCCCCCGGGTTCGCGGACGCGGCCGTCGCGGCGATGCCGAGGACGACAGTGGTGAAGGCGGTGGCGGACAGTGCGCGAGCGGTACGGCTCAGCGGCATGGGGCTCGGTCTCCTTCGGCCGACGGCTGAACCCCCACGCCCGGTACGGCGGCGGAGGCGGGGCACGACCGGCATGCCCCGCCGTCCATCAGAGCCCGCTCCCGCCCGGTGCGCGCGCGGCCGGACACCATTCGTGCCACGCGGACGTCCGACCGGGTGACTCCGCGGGGACGCACGCCGTCAGCGGGCACCCCCTGGCCGCGCGGGTGTCAGGCGACGTCCCGCATGACCTGCTCCCGCAGCCGGTCGCAGCAGCGGCTGATCAGCCGGGAGACATGCATCTGGGAGATGCCGAGCTGGTCGGCTATGCGGCTCTGGGTCATGTCGCTGAAGAACCTCATGTAGAGGATGGCCCGTTCGCGTTCGGACAGGGCCTCCAGCCGGGGTTTGACCGACTCGCGGTCGATCACTATGTCGAGGGCCGGGTCGGCGCAGCCCAGCGCGTCGCTCAGGGAGTAGCCGTCCTCGCTGCCGGGCAGTTCGGCGTCCAGCGACAGCGCGGTGAAGCTCTCCAGGGCCTCCAGACCGGTGCGTACGTCGTCCTCGCTCATCCGCGCGTGCTCGGCGATCTCCTCGATCGTGGGCTGCCGGCCGGAGATGGTCTGGGAGAGGTCCTGGCGCGCGAAGCGGACGCGGTTGCGCAGGTCCTGGACGCGGCGCGGTACGTGCAGGGTCCACATGTGGTCGCGGAAGTGCCGCTTGATCTCACCGGTGACGGTCGGCACGGCATAGCTCTCGAAGGCGTTGCCGCGCTCGGGGTCGTAGCGGTCGACGGCCTTGACCAGACCGAGTGCCGCGACCTGCCGCAGGTCCTCGAAGTTCTCCCCGCGGCTGCGGAACCGGCCGGCCAGCCGCTCCGCCATGGGCAGCCAGGCTTCGATGATCCGGTCGCGCAGAGCGTCGCGCGGCCGGCCGGGAGGCATCGCGGCGAGCCTGCGGAAGTCCTCCGCTGTGTCGGGGGCGTCGTCGTGCGGATGGTGCCGTGCGCTCGGTTGGGTTCGCATGATGACTGCAACTCCCTGAAGGGGTGCTCTGGTTGGCTGGCAACCGTGGGAGCGCACCCCTGAGCCGGACGGGCACACCCATGGGCGGGGAACACAACCCACGGACGTGCCTCCTGTCCGAAGCACTGAGTGACCGCCTGCCCCGGTTTTCACGGAGCAAACACGCGAATGACGGGACCTGTCGAGGCCGGGTCCGCGCTCCGGCCGGAGGACGTGTGTCGGTGTTCCGGGCTCGGGTACGCGAGGGGTCACCCCGAACATCTGGAGGGACTCATGGAGCGAGGCAGCAACCGCCTCAGCGCCCACCGGGACGAGGAGATGAAGCACGAACTGCAGGGCCTGCTGAGGTCGGGGCATCCGACCCGGGCGGAGGAGTGGCACGACCCGGAGCCGGTCGCCGACGACGATCCGCGGGTCGCCGGAGGCCCGGTGCGGCCGGGCGCGGGCGGCACGACCGTGGCGGCGGTGCGCCTCGAACTGGCGCGGAATCTGGGCCGTACGTCGTTCCCCGCGGGGCCGCGGGAGCTGGTCGGTGTGCTGCGCGACCAGTACGCGCCGGACACGCTGGTGGAGCCGCTGGAGCGGCTGCCGGAGGATGCGCGGTACGCCAACGCGCAGGAGCTGGCCGAGGCGGTCGTCCGTTCCGCGGCGCCGGACGCCTGACGGCAAAAGGTTGCGCCGTTCGTCCCACACCGGTTCCGTCGTCTCGCGGACGCGACCGTCGCTGCCGAACACCAGATAGCGGTCGAAGGCGCGGGCGAACCACCGGTCGTGGGTGACGGCGAGCACCGTCCCCTGGTAGGCCTCGAGCCCCTCCTGAAGGGCCTCCGCCGACTCCAGGTCGAGGTTGTCCGTCGGCTCGTCGAGGAGCAGGGCCGTGGCCCCCTCCAGTTCGAGCAGGAGGATCTGGAAGCGGGCCTGCTGGCCGCCGGACAGCCGGTCGAACCGCTGCTCCGCCTGCGCCGTCAGCTCGTACCGCCGCAGCCGGGACATCGCGGCCCCGCGGTCCTGGGCGTGCTCGCTCCACAGGATGTCGAGCAGGGCGCGCCCCTGCAGCTCCGGGTGCGCGTGGGTCTGGGCGAAGTGACCGGCCACGACCCGCGCGCCGAGCTTCCACTCCCCCGTGTGCGCCACGTCGCCGCCCGCCAGCAGCCGCAGGAAGTGCGACTTGCCCGAGCCGTTCGAGCCCAGCACGGCGACCCGCTCGCCGTAGAAGACCTCCAGGTCGAAGGGTTTCATCAGCCCGGTCAGTTCGAGCCCCTTGCAGGTGATGGCCCGTATGCCGGTGCGTCCGCCGTGCAGGCGCATCGTGATGTCCTGCTCGCGCGGCGGCTCCGGCGGCGGCCCGGCCTCCTCGAACTTGCGCAGCCTGGTCTGCGCGGCCTGGTACCGCGAGGCCAGCTCATGGCTGATGGAGGCCGCCTGGCGCAGGTTCAGGACCAGCTTCTTGAGCTGGGCGTGCTTCTCGTCCCAGCGCCGGCGCAGCTCCTCGAAGCGCGCGAAGCGCTCGCGGCGGGCCTCGTGGTACGTGGCGAAGCCGCCGCCGTGCACCCAGGCGTCGGCGCCCGCAGGTCCCGGCTCCACGCTGACGATCTTCTCGGCGGAACGGGCGAGCAGTTCCCGGTCGTGGGAGACGAACAGGACCGTCTTACGGGTCTCCCGCAGCTTCTCCTCCAGCCAGCGCTTGCCGGGGACGTCGAGGTAGTTGTCCGGCTCGTCGAGGAGCAGCACCTCGTCGGAGCCGCGGAGCAGCGCTTCGAGGACGAGCCGCTTCTGCTCACCGCCGGACAGGGTCCGTACCTCGCGGAACTGCGCCTTGTCGTAGGGGACGCCGAGCGCGGCCGTGGTGCAGATGTCCCAGAGCGTCTCGGCCTCGTACCCCTGGACCTCGGCCCAGTCGGAGAGCGCCTGCGCGTACTGGAGCTGGGCGGCCTCGTCGTCGACCGTCATGATGCCGTGCTCGGCGCGGTCCACGGCCTGCGCGGCCTCGCGGATCCGGGGCTGGGCCACCGACACGAGCAGGTCGCGCACGGTCGTCTCGTCCCGTACGGAGCCCACGAACTGGCGCATGACCCCGAGTCCGCCGCTCACCGTGACCGTACCGCCGTGCGGTTTCAGTTCGCCCGAGATGAGCCGCAGCAGTGTCGTTTTTCCGGCGCCGTTGGGCCCGACGAGCGCCACCACGGCCCCTTCGCCCACCCGGAAGGAGACGTCGCCGAGCAGCGCCCTCCCGTCGGGGAGGTAGTACTCCAGGTGTGCGGCTTCGAGATGTCCCATGGTCGCGCATTGTCCGGGGCGGACGGTGGGCGGGGCAAACCGATATGCGCGCGCATGGCCCGGTGGGGTAGACGATGGAGCATGACCGCTGAAGTAGACCTCACCGCCACCCGGGCCGGCCATGCGCTG
Organism: Streptomyces ortus; assembly: GCF_026341275.1. Classification (NCBI taxonomy): domain Bacteria; kingdom Bacillati; phylum Actinomycetota; class Actinomycetes; order Kitasatosporales; family Streptomycetaceae; genus Streptomyces; species Streptomyces ortus. The sequence goes on along the minus strand of NZ_JAIFZO010000002.1, from coordinate 6,745,972 downwards.
CTCGACCGGCTGATGGCCCTCGACACCCGCCTGTTCGAGGCGGTCGCGACCCGGCACTGGCCGGGCGCCGACCCGCTGCTGCCGAAGCTGAGCCGCGGCGCGAACCACGGGGTGCTGTGGTTCGGCGCGGCGGCGGCCCTCGCGGCGACCCGCTCGCCACGCGCGCGCCGCGCGGCCGTGCGCGGGATCGCCTCGCTGGCCCTGGCGTCGGCCACGATCAACACGGTGGGCAAGCGCTCGGTGCGCCGTCCGCGCCCGCGCCTTGACGCGGTGCCGGTGATGCGGCAGCTGAAGCGGCAGCCGATCACCACGTCCTTCCCGTCGGGGCACTCGGCGTCGGCGGCGGCCTTCGCGACGGGCGTCGCCCTGGAGTCCCGCTCACTCGGCGCGGTGGTGGCCCCGGTGGCCGCCGCGGTGGCCCTGTCGCGTATCTACACGGGTGCGCACTTCCCGAGCGACGTGCTCGCCGGGGCGGCGTTCGGCGTGGGCTCCGCCTTCGTCGCGCGCGCCCTGGTGCCGACGCGCGACCAGTTGCCGCCCCCGGGGCGTCCGCGCGCGGACGTGCCCGCGCTGCGGGACGGGGAGGGTCTGGTGCTCGTGGTGAACACCTCGGCGGGCACCGCGGACCGGATGCGTGCCATCGGGGAAGCCCTGCCGCTCGCCGAGGTCGTGGAGTGCGCACCGGAGTATCTGCGGGCCGAGCTGGAGAAGGCGGCGACCCGCGCCGAGGTGCTGGGGGTGTGCGGCGGCGACGGCTCGATCAACGCGGCGGCGACGGCCGCCCTGCGCCACGGCCTGCCGCTCGCCGTGCTGCCCGGCGGCACGCTCAACCACTTCGCGAAGGACCTGGGCGTGGAGGACGTCCGCGGCCTCAGCCGGGCCCTCACGGAGGGCGACGCCGTACGGGTGGACGTGGGCCGGTACTCCGCGGGTGACCAGGAGGGCTACTTCCTGAACAACTGCAGCCTGGGCGTCTACGCGGAACTGGTGCGCGAGCGGGACCACTGGTCGAAGCGGATCGGCGGCTGGCCGGCCGGGGTGGTCGCGACCGTGCGGGTCGTACGGGCGGGCCGGCATCCGCTGCGGACGGATTTCGACGGCAAGGAGCGGCCGTTGTGGCTGCTGTTCGCCGGGAACGGCACGTACCACCGGATGGGCCCGATCCCGGCCCGGCGCTACGACCTCGCGGACGGTCTCCTCGACGTGCGGGTGGTGCACGGCGGTCGTTTCCCGGCGGTACGCCTGCTGGCCGCGGCCGTGGCCGGACCGCTGACCCGCTCCCCCGTGCACGCGGCGCTGCGGGTCGGTGGCCTGCGGGTGCAGGGCGTCGAACCGGGCACGCTGCTGGCCTTCGACGGTGAAGTCAGGTCGGTGGAGGGTGATGTGACGATCCAGAAGCTTCCGGAGGCCCTGACCGTCTACCGGCCGAGCGTGCCCCGCTGACCGACCGTCAGTCCGTATGCCAAGACATGGGTCTCATAATTCGACATGGCGGCGTAGCTTGACGCATACCCCCGGTACTCCCGGTGGTGCCCGTACGAGTGAACGGAAGCCGTCATGTCGAAGGTGCCGAAAGAGACCGCCGTGTACACGCACGGCCACCACGAGTCCGTGCTGCGCTCGCACACCTGGCGTACGGCCGCCAACTCGGCGGCCTATCTCCTCGGCTCGCTCAAGCCCCATATGCGGATCCTGGACATCGGCTGCGGACCCGGCACCATCACCGCGGACCTGGCCGAACTGGTGCCGGACGGCCGGGTCACCGGGGTCGACCACGCGCCCGGCATTCTGGACCGGGCCCGCGCCACGGCGGCCGAACGGGGCCTGGAGAACGTCGACTTCGCCGTCGCGGACGTCCACGCGCTGGAGTATCCGGACGACAGTTTCTGCGTGGTGCACGCCCACCAGGTGCTGCAGCACGTGGGCGATCCCGTCCAGGCGCTGCGGGAGATGTACCGGGTCACGAAGCCGGGCGGTCTCGTCGCCGTCCGGGACTCGGACTACGCGGCGATGACCTGGTATCCGCTGTCCCCGGGCCTGGACGACTGGCTCGACCTGTACCGGCGGGTGGCGCGCGCGAACGGCGGAGAGCCGGATGCCGGGCGGCGCCTGAAGTCGTGGGCGCTGGAGGCCGGTTTCGACGGCGGGGGCATCACCGCCTCGGCGGGCACGTGGTGCTACTCGACGGCCGAGGAGCGGGCGTGGTGGAGCGGGCTGTGGGCGGACCGCACGGTGGCCTCCGCGTATGCGGCGCTCGCCGTGGAGGGGGGTCACGCCGACGAGGAGCGGTTGCGGGAGATCGCCTCGGCGTGGCGGGCTTGGGGGGTGCGGGACGACGGGTGGTTCTCGGTCCTGCACGGCGAGATCCTGTACCGCAAGCCGGCGGCCTGATGCCGTGAGTTCCACCCGCGGCCCGGTGGGGGTGGGCCGCGCAGTTCCCCGCGCCCCCGAAAAGCGGGGCTGCGCCCCAGCTTTTCGCCCTTCAGGGGCGCGGGAACGGCGCGGCTAGGGCGTTTCTGATGGATCTCCGTGGGTGAAGGAGCGGCGTCCGGTGCGTGCTCTCGTCGTGCCGGGCACAGGCCCGCGTACTGGACGTACTTGGGTCTGTGCCCGGTGCGGCGAGTGGGGGTCCCCCCGGCCGGAGGCTGGGGGAGCGTGCCGGGCGTCGCGACGCCGCGGAGATCCATCAGAAGCGCCCTAGTCGCGGGGAAGCAGGGGGCCCAGCGGGCCGAGGTCGAGGTTCAGGTCCTCGGGGCGGAGGCCGTAGCGGTCCCGCAGCTCCGCCATCCGGTCGTCGAGGAGCATCAGCGTGAGCCCGATCCGCTCCTCCTGGTCCTCGGACAGGTCCCCCGTGTCGAACCGCCGGACGGCCTGCCGCTCCATGAGCTGCCGCAGCAGCTCGACCACGGTGAGCACCAGCTTGATCAGGTCGCGCTCCACCGTGTCCGGTTCGAGGTCGAGGCGACTGCGCCCCGCCTTCTTCCCGGTCCCGGCCGGCCCGGTTGCGGCGACCCCGGTCCCGGCCGATCCGGTTCGGGTTCCGGTCTCGGCCCCGGGCCCCAGGGCCACGTCGTCGAGGACCCGTTGAAGTGCCTCCCCACCACTCACAGCATCTCCTCCCAGGGCGCGGGAACGTTCTCGTTCACCGAGCTGATGAGCGCGTTGAGATCGATCCGTACGAGATCGACGTCCGCGATCCGCAGGGTGAGGTCGCCGGTGATGACGACGCCGCCCGCGAGCAGCCGGTCGAGGAGGTCGACGAGGGCGATCTCCCGGCGTTCCACGACGGTCACGTGTCCTCCCCGCTGAACGAGTAGGCCGCCCACGGGCCGGTCAGCTCGACGCGCAGTCCCGGCGCGTCGTCCTTGGTGCGGTCGACCAGTTCCACGAACGCCTCTGATTCCGTGCGCGGCACCAGATAGGCGGCGTTGAGGATGTTCCGGCCGGGCGCGCGGGACAGCGCCGAGTTCTGCGGGGCGTGGATCCGGGTGTCCTCCGCGTACCCGGAAAGGGACTCGTGGAGCCGGCGCGAGAACTCCTCGGCCCGCTCCCACTTCTCCTCGCTCTCCCTGCGCTGGTTGCGGCGCTGCCGCAGATAGTCGCGTCCGGAGCCCGCCGTCCGGCCGGAAGCGGAAGCGGGTTTCGGGGACGCCTCCGCGGGTTCCGTGGCCTCCGTGGGTTCCGAGTACACCTTCACCCCCCACTCGACCCGCCCGCCGAGCCGGTCGAGGGTCCGCAGGAAGGTCTCCTCGCGCTCCTCCAGCATCGACCGGACGCCGCTGTCGTCCCGGAACACGGTGGCGAGCCGGAGCGGCAGCGGCGAGGTGACGACGGTGAGCGCGTCGATCACGTTCTGGTGGGCCCGCGCGGTCGCGCCGAGCCAGTCCAGATCCTCCAGATGGGCCCTCAGCGGCCCCTCCGCGAAGTCCTCCTCGGGCACCTGGCCGACGACGGCCACCAGCTCGCCGTGGACCAGCTGCTTGGGCGGCACGCCGGCCACCCCTGTCAGCTGAGCCGGCAGGGGTGTACCGAAGGGGCGGCAGACGGCGTACACGTAACGCAGACCACTCATCCTTGTGCTTCTTTCTCCGTCTTCTGCGACGTCTGCGCGGATTCACGCCCGCCCGCGGTCACTTCACCGCGCGCGTTCTCCAGTTCGGCGACGTGTGCCCGCAACTCCGCGTTCTCCCGGGCGAGTTCGTCGCGCCCCGCGCGGGAGGACAGCTGCGGATCGGTCTCCCACCAGTCGATGCCCATCTCCTTCGCCTTGTCGACGGAGGCGACGACGAGCCGCAGCTTGATGGTGAGCAGTTCGATGTCGAGCAGGTTGATACGGATGTCACCCGCGATGACGATGCCCTTGTCCAGGACCCGTTCGAGGATGTCCGCGAGGTTGGCGCCGCCGCCGTTCCCGTAGGGGTCGGGCAGGCGCTGAGCCGTGGTCATCGACGGCTCCGGGCACCGGCGGGCTCACGCTCGCGCTCGTCCGCCTCCTCTTCCTCCGGGACGTCCTCGTCCTCGTACTCGGCCTCCGGGGCGTCCTCCTCGTAGACCTCCTCGTCCTCCGGGACCTCTTCCTCGTCCTCGTACTCGGCCTCGGGGGCGTCCTCGTCCTCGTACGGCTCCTCGTCCTCGGGCAGCTCGTCCTCGGCGGACTCGTGGTCCTCCGGAGCCTCCTCCTCGGCCGCGCCCTCCGCGTCCTCGGAGCCGTCGTCGGCGTGGTCCTCGGAACCGTCCTCGGAGGTCTGCTCGGCTTCCTCCTCCTCCGCGACCGCGTCCTCGTGGCTCGTGACGACCTCGCCGTCGCGGATCTCGCCGCGCCAGCCGTCCTCCGCCTCGCCCTTGATGGTGATGAAGCGGGCGAAGTGCTTGAGGTCGAGGCGTGCCCGGCGGCCCTGGGCACGCCAGATGTTGCCGGTCTTCTCGAACAGCCCCTTGGGGTAGTACTCGATGACCAGCAGCACGCGGGTGAGGTTCTCGGCGAGCGAGTGGAAGGTGATGACGCCCTTGGTGGTGCCCTTGGCGCCCTCGGACGTCCAGCTGATCCGCTGGTCCGCCACCTGCTCGGTGGTGTGGGCCTTCCAGCTGCGGTTGGACCAGAAGATCTTCATCTGCCAGTCAGACGTCGTGTCGTCGGCGCGGTTCGCGCTCTTGACGCCCCGGGCGAAGTTGCTGAAGTCCTGGTACTGGGTCCACTGGTCGTAGGCCGTGCGCAGCGGCACGCCGACGTCGATGAACTCCATGATGACGGTGGGCTTCTTGCCCGCGCCGCCCTTGCGCTTGCCGCCCTTGCCGCCGGTCAGGTTCTTGAAGGCGCCCACGACGCCGTCCTTGGCCTTGCCCGCGCCGAGCTCCAGGGCGGTGCGCACCGGGCCCTTGCCGTCGGCCAGCTTGCGACCGCCGTCTAGGGCGAGCTTGGCGAAGCCGGGGCTCTCGCCGGAGGCGATGTCGTTGAGCTTGCCGGTGGTCTGGCCGAGCTTGGTCCCGACGCCGACCAGCGCCCGCTGGACCTGGGCGGCGAGGTAGGCCTGGGCCTCCTCCTTGAGCCGGTCGACCGCCTCGCTCTGGGCGAGCGAGGTCAACGGGTTGCTCTTGGCCTGCTTGGTCGCGGACCCGAGGGTGTCAGTCATCGTCGCCGCCTCCCCTCGTCGTACGGGCCCGGGTGGTACGGCGCGTGGCGCTCTTCGCCGCGGCCGTCTTCCTGCCCGGGGCCTTCTTCGCGGTCCTGGCCGCCGTCTTCTTCGCCGGAGCCTCGTTGCCGGGGCTGCGCTTGTCGGCGGCCTTCTTCGCGGGCGCCTTCGCGGTCTTCTTCGCGGGAGTCCGCTTGCGGGGCCGCGGCTTCTCCTCGTCGCCGGGCGCGTCACGGCCGGCCGGCTCGTCGTCGTCCGAGTCGCGGGTGCCGCGTGCGGAGTCGTCCGAGTCGTCGTCCTGCTCGTGCTCGTCGTCGTCGTACTCGTCGTCCTCGTAGCCGTCGTCCGGCTCCTCGTCCCGGTCGCGGCGCTTCTTGCCGCCCACGCCCGGTACGTCCGGGACGTCCACCGGGACCACGCCCGAGAGCTGGTCCTGCACCTGGCTGGTCCGCCCGTGCAGCCGGTCGGCGAGGCCGGTGATCTGGCGCTCGACGAGTGCTCCGGTGGCGGCCTTGCCCACGCCCCGCAGGTCCCCGCGCAGCTGGTCGCCGAGCTCCTTGAACTGCGGGTTGTTCTGCAGTTGCGTGGAGACCAGGTCCGCGAGCGCCCGCGGGCTGAGGTGCATCCGCTTGCCGGCCACCATGGTGCCGACGGCGAAGGCCAGTTTCATCTTCTTCGTACGTCCGAGGACGTATCCGGCCCCTACGGCGAGGCCAAGCCCTAGTCGGTTCATCGTGTAGTCCCGTTGTCGCCTGTTCCGGTGCTCCTGGTCATGGCTATCTCCAGCCTGTCGAGGAGCTCGTCCTCCATGCGGTCGAACTCCGCTTCGTCGATCTCGCCGGCCTCGAGGCGTTCCTCGAGCTTGCCGAGTTCGGCGCGGACCGCCGCCGGGTCGTAGTACTGGCGTTCGGCCTCGTTCACCACCTGCTTCATGGCCCAGAGGCTGCCGCGCACGGGGGCGAACGGCAGCATCAGGACCTCTCCGATGAGCCCCATGTCATCAACTCCTGGCTGAGCGAACTCAGTTGGTCGCCTCGGCGGGCTCGGAAGGGCCCGGCTCGACGAAGCTGTAGGGGGGCAGCGGTCCATGGACCCGCAGGTCGAGGTGCGGGTGTGCCTTGCGGACCTCGTCGACGGCGTCGAGGAACGTCCCGGCCTCGTCGCGGTCCACCAGGAACGAGAGGTTGGCCAGCCAGCCGGTGGACTCGGGGCCCACGCTGACGGACGCGGCGGTCGGCTCCAGCGCCCGGTGGATCTCGGCGGCGTCCTCGACCTCGCGGTTCTTCACCGCGGCGACCACCATCTCGCCGAGCCGCAGCTTGTCGTCGTAATTGCCGCCGCCCGCACTGCGGTTGGCCTCGGTGAGCGCCCTGACCTCGGGGTTCTCGGACATCACCCGGTGCAGTACGGCCTCTTCGTCGTGCGTGGCCTTGACGTTGTACTCGACCTTGCCGGCGAGCGCGTCGAGGCGCTCCTTGAAGTGCTCCGCGCGCTCGGCCAGGACACCGGCCACGGCTGCGTCGTCGGTGGAGACACTGCCGAACCGCATGGGCAGCACGGGACCGCCGGCGCCCGCCTCGGCGAGTACGTTCTGGTGGGCGAGCAGGTCCCTGCGCTTGGGCCGCAGCCCCTCGGGCGCGTCGCTGACGACCGCGGCGAGGTCGCCCTCCTTGATGACGCGCACCGGCAGGGCCGGCTCGCCGACGCCTTCCGTCCCGTCCGGGAGCGAGGGCAGCGAACTGGACGTGATGCCGTAGACGTACGTGCTCACTCCTGCTCCTCCTTCCGGCGCGAGGCGGCGGTCTTACGGGTGCGCGGCCTCGACTCGGACTGGCTCTGGCTCTCCTCGCGGGACTGCTTGAAGGCGTCCGAGATGGTCTCGGCGGCGCCGGACAGGGCCCCCTTGGACTTGCCCTTCGCACCGGACTCGGTGATCGAGCCGACCAGGTCGGGGAGTCCGGGGTCGCGCTTGTTTCCGGCTTCGAGGTCGAGGCGGTTGCACGCCTCGGCGAAGCGCAGATAGGTGTCGACGCTCGCTATCACGACACGGATGTCGATCTTGAGGATCTCGATGCCGACGAGGGAGACCCGGATGAAGGCATCGATGACGAGCCCCCGGTCGAGAACGAGTTCAAGGACGTCGTAGAGGCCGCTGGAGCCACCTCCACCACCGGATTGCTGTGCCGGGACTACGGTCATACCGACCGGCCCTCCTTGTCTGTCGGGTGTGTGTGCTGTCGGTCGTGTGCGCTGTCAGGTGTGCGCGCTTCGCTGGGCGCGCGGGCAGGCGCGGCCTAACGGCCGCCGGGCTTGCGGGTGTCGGCCCGGCCGCGTTCGTAGCGGCGGACGCGCCGGTACCCGGTGAGTTCGCCTCGCGGGTTGAGGGTCACCTCGTAGCTCGCGAGCAGACTCATCGTGTCGGGGACCCGGACCAGTTCCAGGACCTCGATCTCCAACGACCAGCCGTCGTCGGTGCGTTCGAACGACGACACCGACTCGGCCTCCATGCCGGTCAGTTCGGCGAGCTGGCCGCGCGCCTGGCGCAGCACGTCCATGGGACCCAGCTCGTCGTCGTCCGTCGCGTTCTGCTGCCTGCCCTTGGATGAGTTCGATGAACTCTGTGAATCTGATGTGTTGGATGTGTTCGACATGGCCACCTCGAACACCGAGTGACCGGCCGATCGTTGACCAAACCTGCGAGTGTCGGAGCTCAGCCGCGCAGGGCGTTCAGCCGGCGCCTGGCGGGCCCGAGGGCGCGCCCGCTCCGCGGCAGCCCTGACCAGGGGTTCGTGCGGGCCTGGTCGACCGCGTCGGCGATCGTCCAGCGGCGCGGGCCGAGTTGGGCATCTTCGAGCTGGTCCCAGGTGATGGGCATGGCGACCGGGGCGCCCGGCCGGGCGCGGACGGTGAAGGGGGCGACGGTGGTCTGGGCGTAGCCGTTGCGCTGGATGTCCAGATAGAGCCGGTCGCCGCGGTCCTTCTTGCGGGCCTCGGTGGTGAGCCGGTCGGGGTGCGCCTCGGTGAGCGTGTCGGCGACGTCCTTGGCGAAGGTGTGGACCTCGTCGAAGCCGTGCCGCCCGGCGAGGGGGACGACGACGTGCAGTCCGCGTGAGCCGGTGGTCATCAGGGCGGACGGCAGCCGGAGCCGGTCGAGGAGTTCGCCGAGCAGCCGGGCGGTGTCGCGGACCGGCTCGAAGTCGTCGGTCGCGGGGTCCAGGTCGAAGACCAGCCGGTCCGGCCGGTCGACCGGACCGTCGGAGGGGATCCGGGCGAGCCACCGGTGGAGGGTCAGGGCGGCCTGGTCGGCGAGGTAGACGAGGGTCGCGGTGTCCTCGCACACGGGGTGCAGGACCGTGCCGCCCTCCTTGGGCACCTCGACGCGGCGGATCCAGTCCGGATAGTGGTCCTGGACGTTCTTCTGCATGAACCTCGGCCCGTCGAGCCCGTCCGGGTACCGCTCCAGCATCAGGGGCCGTCCGCGCAGGTGCGGCAGCATGAACGGGGCGATCTCCCGGTAGTACGCGACGACGTCCGCCTTCGTGTACTCCCTCGCGCCTCCCCCGCCGGAAGCGCCGGACCCGCCTGACCCGCCTGACCCGCCTGACCCGCCGGGGAACATCACCTTGTCCGGGCGGTGCACCTCGACGGTCCGGCGGCCGGCGCGTACGGCGGTCATCGCACCACCGCGTTCTCGACCAGCAGTTTCACCGCCGCCACGATCGACTCGGCGTCGATGCCCGCCGCGTGCAGCTGCTCCGCGGGGGTGGCCGAACCGGGCATGTCCCGTACCGCGAGACGGACCAGCCGCGGAGTGGGACGGCCGTCGAGGAAGGCGTCGAGGACCGCGTCCCCGATGCCGCCCTCCGGGTGGTGGTCCTCGACGGTGAGCAGGCAGCCGGTCTGCTCGGCGGCCTCGCGCAGGGTCTCGCGGTCGACGGGCTTGACGGAGTACAGGTCGACGACCCGTACGGCGATGCCGTCGGCGGCCAGCGCCTCCGCGGCCTTCAGGGACTCGTGCACGGTCACGCCGGCGGCGACGAGGGTCAGCCGGTCGTCCGTGGAGCGCCTGAGCACCTTGCTGCCGCCGACGGGGAACTCCTCGCCCGGGCCGTACAGGACGGGCATGGCACCGCGTGAGGTCCGCAGATAGCGGACGCCGTCGAGGCCGGCCATGGTGGCGACGAGCGCGGCCGTCTGGTTGGCGTCGCAGGGGTAGAGCACGGTCGAGCCGTAGACCGTGCGGAACATGGCCAGGTCCTCGACGCCCATCTGCGAGGGCCCGTCCTCACCGATCGCGACGCCCGCGTGCGAGCCGACGAGGTTGATGCCCACCCCGCTGACCGCCGCCATCCGGACGAAGTCGTGGGCGCGGGTGAGGAACGCGGCGAAACTGGACGCGAACGGCACCCAGCCGCGGGTGGCGAGCCCGACGGCCGCCCCGACGAGCTGCTGCTCGGCGATGTAGCACTCGAAGAACCGCTCGGGGTGTTCCTTGGCGAAGAACTCGGCGCGGGTGGAGTCGCTCACCTCGCCGTCGAGGGCGACTACGTCCGGGCGGGAGGAGCCGAGCGCGGCGAGCGCCTGCCCGTAGGCGTCCCGGGTGGCGACCTCGTCCCCCTTCTTCTCCCAGCGCGGCAGGTCCAGGTGACCGGCCCGTACCGCGTGCAGCGTCCGGGCGGCCTGCGGCTGCAGGCCCTCGACGCGCAGGTCGCGTACCCCGCCCAGCTCCTCGATCGCCTCGTCGGCCTCGGGCAGCGGCTTGCCGTGCAGGCCCTCGCGGTCCTGCACGGACGCGACGCCCTTGCCCTTGAGGGTGCGGGCCAGGATCACGGTCGGCTGGCCCGCCGTGGACACGGCCTCGCCGTACGCCCGCTCGATGTCCTCGACGTCGTGCCCGTCGACCTCGACGGTGTGCCAGCCGAAGGCCTGGAAGCGGCGGGCGTACGCGTCGAGGTCGTGGCCGTGCCGGGTGGGGCCGCGCTGGCCGAGCCGGTTGACGTCCACGATCGCGGTGAGGTTGTCGAGCCCTTCGTACGCCGCGTGCTCGGCGGCCTCCCAGACGGAGCCCTCGGCCAGTTCGCTGTCGCCGCACAGCACCCAGACGCGGTAGCCCACCCGGTCGAGCCGCTTGCCCGACAGGGCGATGCCCACGCCGACGGGCAGGCCCTGGCCCAGCGATCCGGTGGCGGTCTCCACCCACGGCAGCCGGCGCGGTGTCGGATGCCCTTCGAGGCGGCTGCCCAGGGTGCGGAAGGTCAGCAGTTCGGCGTCGTCGATGGCCCCGGCCGCCTTGTACGCGGCGTACAGCAGCGGCGAGGCGTGCCCCTTGGAGAGGACGAACCGGTCGTTGCCCGGATGGGAGGGCCGGTCGAAGTCGTAGCGCAGCTGCCGGGCGAGCAGGACCGCCATCAGGTCGGCGGCGGACATCGAGGAGGTGGGGTGCCCGGAGCCCGCCGCGGCGGCCGCGCGCACGCTGTCGACGCGCAGCTGCTGACCGAGTTCGCCGATTTCGGGGGTGTTCATGGTGTTCCTTCCACAGGAGGTTGCGCGGGGGGTCCGGGCTCAGGGGTGCCGGGTCGGCCCGGCACCCGGGCTGTTTCGGGGGAGGCCGTGTCCAGGGGGACCGACCAGGACCGGACGAGGCCGAGCTGTACGCCCTGGCGGGGCAGGACGGCGTCCAGGAACCAGTCGGCGGCGACCCGGACGCGGTTGCCCGGCATCGCGGCCAGGTGGTAGCCGCGGGTGACGGCGCCCGCGGCCGGTCCGGAGAGGGGGACGCCCAGCGGGTTGGCGGCGGCCTTCACACCGCCGAGGTCGACGACGAAGCCCAGGTCGCGGTGGCGGTAGACGCGGGGCTCGCCGATACCGAGGGAGGCCGCGACGTTGCGTCCCGCCGTTCTGCCCTGCCGCCAGGCGTGCTGGGCGGTCATCGGCGTGTACTGACCGGGCTTCTCCAGGTCGGGCACGGCAGCGGCGTCACCGCAGACGAACACCTCGGGGCGGCCGGGCACCTGGAGGGTCGGTTCGACGAGCAGCCGGCCCCGTTCCATGACCAGGCCGAGCCCTTCGGCCAGCGGGTCGGGCCGTACGCCCACGCACCAGACGAGCGTCCGGGTGGGCACGAAGTCCCCGTCGCTGAGCAGGACGCCGTCCCGGGTGGCCTCCCGCACGGACGTGCCGGTACGGATCTCGACGCCCCGCTGCCGCAGGACGCGGTCGGCGGTGCGCGAGAGCCGCTCGTCCATCTCCGGCAGGACGCGCGGCGCGATGTCGACCAGGGTCCAGCGCGGCCACAGGCCCGTGCGGTGCGGCTGCCCGCGCACCAGGGCGTCCGTGAACAGCTGTCCGTGCGCGGCCACTTCGGTGCCGGTGTAGCCCGCGCCGACGACGACGAACGTGCACCGGGCCGCGCTGGTCGCGGGGTCTTCGGCGGCCGAGGCGAGTTCCACCTGCCGGGTCACGTGGTCGCGCAGGTACAGCGCCTCGGGCAGCCCCCGGAAGCCGTGCGCGTGCTCGGCCACACCGGGGATCGGCAGCAGTTTGTTGACGCTGCCGGCGGCGAGGACGAGCCGGTCGTAGGAGAGCGTGCCCGTGTCGCCCTCGGGGCCGGTGTAGCCGACGGTGCGTGCGTCGAGGTCGATGCCGTCGGCCTCGCCGAGCACCAGGCGCACCCGGGGCAGGGTGCCGGTCAGCGAGACGGTGACGCGGCGCGGTTCCAGGACACCGGCGGCCACCTGGGGCAGCAGGGGCAGATAGAGGAAGTAGTCCGTCGGGTTGAGCAGAACGATGTCCAGCGGTCCTGCCGTGCCCCGGGTCAGCGCCGAGAGCGTCCGGGCCGCCCGGTATCCGGCGAAGCCCGCGCCGACCACCACGACACGGGGGCGGCTCATCGGTCGGCTCATGGGTCGCCTCCGGCGGAATCACTCGAACGGGGCTTTCCGCGTCCCCCTGGCCGGGGTGCCCAAACGTCGGGCCACCGGGGTTCCGGCCGCCGTGGAGGACGAGCGCGGCTCCTTCGACTTCTGCTGACTTCTACCGACTTCTATCGCAGGAAGTCGGCCGCCGCAGCTCCATAAGTGGACTTCAGGACACGCCGGACGGCCAGGCGAAGACGTCGGCCGCGTCGGGCGCGGACAGCGAAGACCGGGGCCACGTCGTTGTGGCCCCGGTCGGCAAGGGGGGTCCGGGCTGCGGTGCGGCTCACCGGCCCCGGGTGTCCGGCACCGCGTTGCCGGGCGCGACCGGCGGCATCGGGGGGACGGCGGGGCCGTGGGCCGACGTGCCCGGAACCGTGCCGGCGGCACCGTCCGGTGTGGGCCGGGACGCCGACGGACGCGCCGCGTTCCGCAGCGCGTACGCCAGTACGCCGAGCACGGCGGCGGTGATCAGCGCGGCGGCCCAGTCGGGCAGGCCGATCGCGAGGGCGAGACCGACCGTGAGCGCGAGGGCCGCGCCCGCGTACAGGGCCAGGGCACCGGAGGCGGCGTACATCGCGGCCGTCCGGCGCTGCTTGCGGGTCTGTTCCCGCAGTTCCTCGCGGATGGCGTCGCGGGCCACCTGCGCCAACTCGTCGGCCAGGTGCTTGTCCAGATGTTCCATGTGATCGATGCGGTCCATGCGCTCCGGGTACCCGTCGCCCGCGGTGCGTAACGCCCGCCCGGCCGGACCGGACGGGCTCCGGCACGGGATCCGTACGAAACGATCTCCTCACCGGCCGACCGCAACTAGGCTCGTCCGTATGGACATTCTGGGAGCCACGCTGCGCATCTGCGTCGATGACCTGGAGGCTGCGGTCCCCTTCTACGAGAGACTGGCCGGCGGACCGGCGCAACGCTTCGAGCGCGGCGGGGTCTCCGTCGCCGCCGTCGGCTGCTTCCTGTTGATGAGCGGCCCCGAGACGGAGTTGGAAGTGCTGCGCAAGGTCTCGGCGACCATCGCGGTCAAGGACGTCGACGAAGCCCACCGGGTGCTCACCGAGTCGGGCGCACACGTGGTCGCGGGCCCGGTGGCGACCCCGGCGGGCCGCAACCTCATCGCGATGCACCCGGACGGTTATGTGTACGAGTACGCGGACCGCCGCACGGCACCGTAGAGCCGGGTGACGAAGCGGGTTCAGCCGTCGGTGCCGGGCGGGCGCATCCGGAAGTCGTAGCGCTCCGGCAGGGGTTCGGCACAGATCCGGGACCACAGGTCCCCGATCGCCTCGGCCCCCTCGCGCAGGTCGGCCACCTCGAAACCGGCGTCGAAGACGGCACGCGCCGCCTCCTTGTCGCCCTCGGCGAGCAGCAGCCGCGCCTCGATCAGCCGGAACCGGCCGCGCTCGCGGGTCACCGGGAGCAGCCGTTCCCACACGGACCGCGCGCCCGCGGTGCGCCCTGCCGCGAGCAGCGCGCCGATCGCCTCGCGCCCGAGCGCGGCGGTGGCCGCCGTCCAGGTCTCGCCGTCGTCGCGCCGCTCCTGGCACAGGTCGTCGAAGGCGTCCGCGTACCGGTCGGCGGCCCGTTCCCGGTTGCCCGCCTCCTGGTCGGCGACGGCGAGGCAGCGCAGCAACGGCCAGAGGGACGGCGCGAGTTCGAGTCCGCGCTCCCAGCTGCGCACGGCCTGGGCCCGGTCGCCCGCGTGCCACTGGGCGATCCCCAGGTGGTACTCGGTGAGCGGTTCGGCGGGGGCCGTCTCCAGCATGTCGCGCCAGTGGGGGCCGACCAGCGTCTCACCGGGCGGCCCGACCCTGCGGGGCTCGGGGAAGGAGCCGGAGCGGAGCAGCTCGGCCCAGGGTCGCTGGGCGTCCCCGAGCGTGGACTCGTCGAAGGGTGTGCCGGGCAACTTCAGGTCGGCGCGCAGCACTTCGAGCGCTCCCCAGCCGGAGCCGGTGGCCAGCACCTCGGTGGGTTCGGTGTCGGCGGACGCCAGCCAGTGCTCGTACGCCGTCTCGAACTCCCCGCGTGGCAGGCGCTGTTCGAGCCCTGCCTCGACCTCGGAGCGGGCGGCGTCCCAGTCGTCGCCGTGCACGGGTCCGGCGTCCGCGTCGATCGGCCCGTACGCCTCCAGCCAGCTCACCTCGCTCTCCGCGTCCAGGCGTACGTGCTCCAACTGCGTGCGGGCCAGGCCCGCCTGGATCTCGCAGTAGCCCTCGGTGCCCGGTTCGGTGAGCCATTCCTGCCAGCGGCGCCCGCCGGTGCCGCTGCCCCACACGAAGAGTTTGCGTCCGCGCAGGACGTCGGTGGACGTCTGCACCAGCCCCCGCCCGGCCTCGTCCACGGCGGCGATCCAGCGCCGCCGTCCGTCGGGCACCTCGTAGAAGTAGTCGGCCGGGTACTCGCCGCGCGGTGGATACGTCCGGTCGACACCTTCGTGCAACGGGACAGGCACCCGACGCAGCCGTCGCTCGTACCCGAAGTGCCAGGCCTCCTCCGCGGGCGCGAGCACCCTTCGCGCCTCCGGGACGGCGGTGTTGGACCACCAGTACAGCGGGGCGGCCCTCTCGTGCGGATTGCGCACGCGAACACCTACGTGCAAGAAGTCAGAGCCCTCCGGCAGCCACAGGTCGACCTGGAAGGGCAGGTCGCGCAGCCGCTCCCACTCCCACAGGCGCAGCATCGGTGTGCCGTCGGGCGCGGCGACCCGGGCCGCGTGCACGGGTGCGCAGGCGAGGGTGGAGTGGCCGGTGGCGCCGATGTTCCACTCGATGCCACCGGAGAACCAGGCGCCGTTGAGCGCGAAGTCGGCGCACTGCAACACCGGGTTGCGGTACAGGAGTTCGCGGTCGGACGGCTTGTGGAAGAGGGAGACGACCCGGCCGCCGAAGCCGGGCAGCACGGTGGCGCGCAGCCGCTCGTTCTCCAGGACGATCGTCTCGACCTCGCGGGGCGTACGGCTTCTCCCGTACCCGTCCCGGACGCGCTCGGGCAGGAGACTGCGCAGCGGCTCGTACGCGATCTGCCGGGCCATGTCGCGGGGCAGGCTCGCGCGTTCCCGCTCGTCCACGTGGTGCGTACCGGTGAGCGGGCGCAGTGGGGGCAGGGGGTTGGCGGGGCCGGGTCCGGCGACCGGAAGCGTCAGTACGTCACGTCGGATGGTCGTCACATGACCATGGAACAGGGTGGACGACGTGCCGACCAGAGGCCCTTACGGTCAGGATCGGGTCAGGATCGCGCAAAGGCCGCGACGACGATGTCGGCCAGGAGGGCGCCGGCGGTTCCGTCGGGGTCCAGGTCGGGGTCGTAGATGGTGACGTTGAAGCCGGCGCAGTGCGGGGAGGTCACCAACGGCCGCAGCAGCTCGGTCAGTTCGCCGGGCAGCAGGCCACCGGAGTCGGGGCTGTCGACGGCGGGCATCACGGACGGGTCGAGCACATCGGCGTCGAGATGCACCCAGAAGCCGTCCAGGTCCGCTACGCCGAAGGCTTCGGCGGTGGCTCGCGCGACGGCGTCGGCGCCCCACTCGCGGATGTCGCCGACGGTCACCGTGGGGATCTTCAGCGCGGCCAGCTCGGCGCGGTCGTCCTCGAACTCGTCCCGGATCCCGAAGAACCGTATGTCCTCGTCGCGCAGATAGGGCTTCAGCCCCTCCAGGTCGGTGAGGTCGTCCTGCCCGCGGCCGGTGGCGAGGGCGACCTCCTCGCCACCGGCCGCGCCGATCCGGTCGGAGTTGCCCGGGTGGCGGAAGTCGTGCGAGGCGTCCACCGCCGCGAGGCCGTAGCGGCCGACGCGGCGCAGCGCGAGGGAGGCGCCGAGCTGGATCGAGCAGTCGCCGCCGAGGACGACGGGCAGCTCGCCGGCCCGTACGTGCCGCTCGATACGGTCGGCGAGCGTACGGGTGTAGGCGGCGAGCGCGGCGGCGTTGAAGACGCCGTCGCCCTCCTGCCAGTCGCCCCGGTCGTAGCGCGGCGGTACGACCACGCCGCCCTCCAGGGCGTTCAGCCGCTGTACGATCCGCTGCTCGCGCAGGGCGCCGGCGAGCTTGTAGCAGCCGGGCACGGTGCCGGGGGCGGGCGGCCGGAGGCCGAGGTTGGAGGGTGCGTCCAGGACGACGAGATTCCGCAGGGCACTCATGTTCGAATCATATCGGCGGTGAGGGCCCACCGCTCATGGTCGCGCCAGGCTCCGTCGATGAACAGGAAGTCCGGCGAGAAGCCCTCGTGACGGAACCCGCAGCGGCGGGCCAGCGCGATGGAGGCGGCGTTGTCCGGCTGAACGTTGATCTCCAGCCGGTGCAGCCCGAGCGTGCCGAACGCGTACCGCACGACCAGGTCGAGCCCCTCGCTCATCAGCCCGCGTCCGGCCGCGTGCGCGAAGGCCCCGTACCCGAGCGCCCCGCACAGGAAGGCGCCCTCGACGATGTTGTTGATGTTGATGAACCCGGCGATCCCTCCCCCGTCCTTCTCACAGACGAGGAACCCGGCCTTGGTCGGATCGTCGATGAGCCGCCCGGCGTACGAGGTGTAGGCGGCGGGGGTGGCGGGCGGCTGGAGCCAGGGGTGGTGCAGGTCCCTGCTCTCCCGCACCCGGGCGGTGAACTCGGGCCCGTCCTCGTGGCTGAAGAGACGTATGCCCACGCGGGGGCCTTCGGCGAGATACATGGTGCGCCCGAACATCCCGCCACGCTACGCCCACGCCCAGCACGAGCCGTGGCGGGGCTTGCTGCGCCGTTCCCCGCGCCCCTGAAAGCAAGGGCGCAGGGAACGGCGCAGTCCTTTGCCTTTAGGGGCGCGGGGAACGGCGCAATCTTTTAGGGGCGCGAGGAACGGCGCAGCCCACAGACAGCGAGCCGGCCAACGGCCGGCTACCCCCGGCGTCGCATGGAATACGCCCCGCACAACGCACCGATCACCGCCGTGGCGAGCAGCGCCACCCACAACGGCATGGTCACCTCGGGAATCAGCAGCCGAATCTTCGTCGCCCGGGTGTTCTCGAAGATGAAGACCAGCCCGAGCACGGCCAGCGCGACAACCGCCACCCGCCCGGGCGTCAGCACACTCCCCCGCCCGGCCCCCGCGCCACCACTACCGTCACCACCACGCTGCGAACTCTTCCGGCTCATGGACCCAGGATGAGCGCACCCAAGCGGGCCACGCGCGGCGAGGCGTCCCTCCGGGTGAGGCACGGCCCGGCGTCACACCAAGGCGGGCGCGTCCAACGTGAGAACCCCCGCGTCCAGCTCCGCCCGCACCCCGAACGGAATCGTCAGCGCTCCCTCCGCGTGTCCGAACCCGAATTCCTCGGCGATCGGCACCCCGAGCCCGCCGAGCCGGTCCAGAAGCAGCTCCCGCACCCGCTCGTAGGGGCCGCACCGGTCCCAGGACCCGAGCAGGACCCCCGCGACCCCCTCGAACCAGCCGGCCCGCAGGAGCTGCGTGAGGTACCGGTCCAGGCGGTACACCTCTTCGCCCACGTCCTCCAGACACAGCAGCCCGCCGCCCGCGGAGGGCCGGGCGCGCGGTGTCCCCAGCTCGGAGGCGAGCAGGCTCAGACAGCCGCCGAGCAGGACGCCGTCGGCCCGCCCCGGCACCAGGACCCGCCCGGCCGCCGCCGGCCTGATCGTCCGCACGGACTCCGGCTCGAAGAGGGTCGCCCGGAGATGGTCCTGGGCGCGGGCGTTCTTGACGAAGTCGATGCCCGCGGCCATCGGACCGTGCAGGGTCACGAGCCCCAGCCGCGTGGCGAAGGCCTCGTGGAGAGCGGTGACGTCACTGAAGCCGACCAGCACCTTGGGCCCCGCGGCCCGCAGCGCGTCCCAGTCGAGCAGGCCGGCCATGCGCTGCACGCCGTAGCCGCCGCGGGCGCAGAGCACCGCGGCCACCGACGGGTCGCACCAGGCGGCCTGGAAGTCGGCCGCCCGGTCGGCGTCCGTGCCCGCCAGATAGCCGAACGTCGTGTGCCGGTCCAGGACATGGGGTGCCAGAACCGGGTCGAGGTCCCAGCCCCGCAGGATGTCGAGCCCCGCCCGCAGCCGTTCCTCCGGCACGGGCCCGCTCGGCGCGACGACGGCGACCCGCGCGCCGGCGACCAGCCGCGCGGGCCTGACGAGCTCCTTCAACGTTCGCTCACACCCCGCTCGCTCACCCGACGGCTGCTCACTTGACGAGCTCCAGTGCGGGCACTCCGGACGGGTTGAGGCCGAACACCTGGGCGTACAGGGAGAGCTCGGCCTCCAGGGCGCGCACCATCGTGTCGGTGCGCCGGAATCCGTGGCCCTCGCCCTCGAAGGTGAGGTAGGCATGCGGCACGGACCGCGCCCGCTCCTCCAGTCGGGCGAGGAACCGCTCGCACTGCGCGGGCGGGCAGATGACGTCGTCGAGGCCCTGAAGGAGCAGGAAGGGCGCGGTGACCTTGTCCGCGTGCTCGGTGGGCGAGCGCTCGGCGTACCGTGCGGGCACCTCGGCGCGCGGCCCGATCAGGCTCTCCAGGTACTGGGACTCGAAGTCGTGCGTCTCGCCCACGCCCCAGCCGACCAGGTCGAGGACGGGGTAGAGGATCGTCCCGCACGCGTAGACGTCGGTGCCGACCAGGGAGGCGGCGGCGGTCCAGCCGCCCGCGCTGCCGCCCCGGACGGCCAGCCGGTCGCGGTCGGCGGTGCCCTCCTCGGCGAGGGCGAGGGCGACGGCCGCGCAGTCCTCGACGTCCACCACACCCCACTGCTCGCGCAGCCGGTTGCGGTACTCGCGCCCGTACCCGGTGGAGCCGCCGTAGTTGACCTCGGCGACCCCGATGCCGCGCGAGGTGAAGTAGGCGATCTGCAGGTCGAGGACGAGCGGGGCGCGGCCGGTGGGCCCGCCGTGCGCCCAGACGACATAGGGCGGGAGCACGTCGCCGGGGGCCACATGGCCGGGGTGGTGGGGCGGATAGATGTGCGCGTGGATCTCCCGGCCGGCGGGCCCGGTGAACGTACGGATCTGCGGTTCCGGGTAGTAGGCGGGGTCCACCGGGTCGTCGTGCCGGGCTCCCACGACACGGGCCCGTCCGGTACGGGCGTCCAGTTCGACGACCTCGTACGCGCTGCGCGGGCTGGCGGCGACGGTGACGACGCGGCTGCCGTCGACGGCGAGAGTCGGCTCGTACTCGGTCCAGGGCCCGGCCGCGTCGACGACCTCGCCGCTCTCCGGGTCGAGGATGCCGAGCACGGCGGCGCCCCGGCCGTGCACGACGGCGATCAGGCCGCTGTCCAGGGGGGCGAACCAGCGGCGGCCGACCGTCCACAGCGGCCCGCCGAACTCCTGCTCGCGGGTGCACAGGAGGAAGGGCGGCTCGGCGTCGCCGCCGGTGCCGTCGCTGTCGGTGGCGTCGCCGGACGCCCGGTAGAGGTTCCACCAGCCGGTGCGGTCGCTGGAGTACAGCAGGGAGCCGTCGCGGCCCCAGTCGGCCTGGGCGATCGCCTCGTCGGGTCCGCCCGCGACCGTCCGGGGCTCCCCCAGCGTGCCGTCGGGGGTCACCTCGGCCACCAGCAGCTCGGTGCCGTCCCACGGCATCCGCGGGTGGTCCCAGGCCAGCCAGGCCGCGCGCCGCCCGTCGGGCGAGATCCGCGGCCCGGTGACGAACCGGTGCCGGTCGTCGGTGAGTTCGCGCACCGCGGCCCGGTCCTCGGCGGCGGAGCCGTCCAGCGGAACCGCGGCGACGAGCCGCCGCACATCGCTGGGCCCGTCGCCGGTGAACTCCTCCAGTACGCACCAGACCTCGCCGTGTTCGAGGCGCACCCGCGGGTCCACCCACCGCAGTCCGCCGCCCACGGAGGACACGGGGGTGAGGGGGCGCGGGCCGCTCCCGGGGTCGGCGGGCTCGTACGCGTAGAGCCGCTGGTCGGCGAAGTTCACGAAGACGACCAGCGGGCCGTCCTCGCGGAGCGTGCCGGTCCAGGGCTGTCCGCCGTACTCCATGACGCGGCTGCGGACGTTCCACGGGGCGGGCAGCACCGACTCCTCCGTACCGTCGGCGAGGCGGCGCACCAGGGTGCGGCGACCTCCCTCGGCGGGCCGGGGTTCGGTCCACCAGGCCTCGTCGCCGACGAAGCCGACGAAGTCGGGGTGCCCGTCGTGCGCGGCGGCGAGCGCCGCGTCGATGGGCGAGGGCCAGGAACCGTAGGCCAGCGTCTGCACTGTGTCCCCCATTTTTTCCACTAGGCCGTGCGCAGGAAGCGGTCGAGTACCCGGACTCCGAAATGCAGTGCCTCGACGGGCACCCTTTCGTCGACTCCGTGGAAGAGGGCCTGGTAGTCGAAGCCCGGCGGGAGCTTCAGCGGTGCGAAACCGTAGCCGGTGATGCCGAGGCGCGAGAACTGCTTGGCGTCCGTGCCCCCCGACATGCAGTAGGGCACGACGTTCCCCTCGGGCGCGAACTCCTCCACGGCGGCGCGCATCCGGGCGTACGTCGTCGAGTCCAGCGGCGCCTGCAGGGCGACCTCGCGGTGGACGAACTCCCACTCCACGTCCGGCCCGGTGAGCCGGTCGAGGGTGGCGCGGAACTCGTCCTCCGTACCCGCCAGGAAGCGTCCGTCGACGTGTGCGACGGCCTCTCCGGGGATCACGTTGACCTTGTAACCGGCGTCCAGCATGGTCGGGTTGGCGCTGTTGCGGACCGTGGCCTCGACGAGGGAGGCGGCGGGACCGAGCTTCTCCATCAGCCGGTCGACCCCGGCCGGGTCGTCGAGCGTGGGCTCGATGCCGTACAGCGCGGCGAGTTCGGTGAGTGCCGCGCGGACCGTCGGGGTGAGCCGTACGGGCCACTCGTGGTCGCCGATCCGCGCGATCGCGGCGGCCAGCCGGGTCACCGCGTTGGACCGGTTCACCTTGGAGCCGTGGCCCGCCCGGCCGTGTGCGGTGAGCTTGAGCCAGCCGGTGCCGCGCTCGCCCGCGGCGAGCGGGTACAGCTGGCGTCCGCCGCCGTCGTGGAAGGTGAACGCCCCGGACTCGCTGATGCCCTCGGTGCACCCCGCGAAGAGCCCGGCGTGCTGGTCGGCGAGGAAGCCCGAACCGTCCTCGGCGCTCGCCTCCTCGTCCGCGGTGAACGCGATCACCAGGTCGCGGCGGGGGCGTACGCCTGCGCGCGCCCACTGCCGGACGACCGCGAGGATCATCGCGTCCATGTTCTTCATGTCGACCGCGCCGCGTCCCCAGACGACCCCGTCGCGGACCTCGCCGGAGAACGGATGGACGCTCCAGTCCTCCGCCTGCGCGGGTACGACGTCCAGGTGGCCGTGGACGAGCAGCGCGTCGGCGGACGGGTCGGTGCCCTCCAGGCGCGCGACGACGTTCGTACGCCCCTTGGTGCGCTCCAGGAGGGTCGGCTCAAGGCCCGCCTCGGCGAGCAGGGCGGCGGCGTACTCGGCGGCCGGCCGCTCCTGGCAGTCGCCGCCACCGCGGTTGGTGGTGTCGATGCGGATGAGGTCGGAGGTGAACCGGACGACCTCGTCCAGGGCCTGCTCGTCGACGGCCGCCTGCTCTATCACGCTCATGTCAGCCATAGTTCTCCTCCACGGCGGCCGAGACGATCGTGGTGACCGCCTTGAAGGTCCGGATGCCCTCGTACATCGTGGCGCTGGTGTACGCCACCTTGCGTTCCCCGGTCTGTTCGACGCCCGGGACGACGGTGGCCGACATGGCCAGGTGCTCGGCGTCGAACTCGAGCGCCACGGTGAAGGGACCCGCCTGCGCGGGTTCGTGCCGTACCGCGAGCCGGGTCGCCTCCTCGGCCGCCGAGCGGATGTCCGCCGCCGTACGGGCCGGGGTGCGGCACACGGCCGCGTACCGCGAGACATGGTCCTTGACGGCGACCTTCAGCGCCTCGGGCGCGTAGCCGA
Source organism: Streptomyces ortus (assembly GCF_026341275.1). NCBI lineage: Bacteria > Bacillati > Actinomycetota > Actinomycetes > Kitasatosporales > Streptomycetaceae > Streptomyces > Streptomyces ortus. The sequence goes on along the minus strand of NZ_JAIFZO010000002.1, from coordinate 6,723,554 downwards.
GCGCGTCCTCGCAGGCCACGTCGTCGCCGGTGACGAGCACGACGGGGACTCCGTACTCGGCGACGACGCGGGCGTTGAGCAGGCCCTCGCTGGCCCGCTCGTCATTCACCCACACGCCGGTGATCGAGTTGGCGAGGTAGGTGTGGGCGAGGACGCCCTCCATGCCCGCTCCCGCGTGGTAGCCGACGAAGGCGATGCCGTCGACGTCGCCGTGCTGCACACCCTCGACCATGGAGAGCGATTTGTGCCGCCCTGTGAGCATCTGCGCTCGTTCGTCCAGTTGCTCCAGGAACAGGTTGCGCATGGTCCAGTGGGCCTCGTTGATGAGGACCTCGTCGGCGCCGCCGTCGAAGAAGCCGAGGACCGCGGCGTTCACGTCCGAGGTGAACATCGACCGGCACCGCTCCCACTGCGGTGTGCCCGGCAGCACGTCGGCCGGCCAGGTCACCCCGGTGGCGCCCTCCATGTCGGCACTGATGAGGATCTTTACCATGCTCCAGTTGTATCGCAGTCGCGATGCGCTCCACAGGCCCGGGCGGTCAGCCGGTCGAACCGACCGAAACCCGCACTCGGCCGTCGGTGTGTTCCTCGTCCACGGTGACGGTGGTCCCGGAGTCGGCGTCGTAGCTGGATCCGTAGGGGGCGGCGTCGTGGTGGTGGACCCCTTCGAGGTCGTCGAAGACCGGGACGGCGGGCCGGGCCGGGATCACCGTCCGCACTCCGCCGAGGTGGAAGACGAGCGGGGTGGTGGGCCGCAGTCCGAAGGGCGCGTCGTACGTCTGGAGGCGATTGCGGATCACCGCGCCGGAGGCGGTCCTGGCGGGTTCGGCATGGGCGTCGACCGGCAGGATCCGGCCGTGACCGCCGTTCGCGCGGGTCTTGTTGTCGCGGTACCTGGTGTCCCAGTACCAGATCAGGATGCCGCTCTCGTAGTGCAGCCGCTCCTTGAACCGGGGCCGTTGCGGCGCCCAACCGAGCTGGAAGGGGCTCGACTTGAGGAACCTGTCGTCCCCGACGTACTGCCTGTTCTCGACGACGTAGTAGCGGGCATTGCCGTCCGCGTCGGCCGGCAGGTTCACCAGCAGCGCCTCGGGGCCGGCGGTCGCGGAGGGCACGGAGAGCGGATTGAGAGTGACGGTGGAGGAGGCACCGGACTTGACGGTCACGTAGTCGAGCCACCCGAGCCGAAGCCTGGCCCAGGCACCCAAGTCGGCCGGATGGGCCGCGAGTTCGCTGTCGTCCGACAGCAGGGACCCCTGCGCCATCGCCGACCAGAAGCCGGTGGAGTTCTCGGCGCCCGAGGTGTCGTACAGGTCGGGCAGGCCGAGGTCGTGGCCGTACTCGTGGGCCAGGGTGCCGAGACCGCGGTTCTCGTTGGTCATGGTGTAGTCGTCGACCCAGATCCCGGAGTCGCCGACCTCGCTGCCGCCCTCCTTGCCACCACCCGCCGGACCCAGCTCGTCCGCGCCGGTCTGCAGATGGCTGACGGTGCCGCGGTGGGACCCGATGGCGTCGGAGCCGTTGACACCACCGCCGTTGACCTGCGACTCCCCCGCGAACATCAGCATCACACGGTCGAGATAGCCGTCGGGTTCGTCGAAGTTCCCGTCCCGGTCGTGGTCGTGGCGGTCCCAGGTGTCGTACGTGGCGAGGTACTTGCGCAGTGAGGCGACGCTCCGGCCGGTGGCACGCTGATCCGCGTACCACCGGTCGAGTCCGTCCGTGACGAGCCGCTGATTGCAGTAGTACGTCGAGATCGGCTTGCCCTGCTTCTTGCAGGTGTCGGTGCCGTAGTGCGCGAGGGGCCGGCCCACGCGTGTCCAGTCGTGGACGGTGCCGCTGATGGTGTAGGCGCCGCTGGACTGCCGCTGGTAGTAGGAGCGCAGGGTGTCATCGGCGGTGCCGAAGATCTGCCGCTGGTAGTAGGCGGGGCTGTAGTCCGCGGTCCAGACGGTGGAGTTGTCGACGGACCGGTCGGGCTCCGGAATCCGATTGTGCGCGTAGTCGGCGAACTCGACGGGCAACACGAAGATCTTGTCGTCGCCGGATACGGCCGGCTCCGCAAGGGGCGCGGGGAACTGCGCGACGGGGGTTCGGGGGCGGAGCCCCCATGCCGGTGCCGCGGCACCGGGTGCCAGGACGCACAGGCCCACAGCGGCGGCGACCACCACCACTCCGCGCGTCCACTCACTCACGTACGTCCTCCTCGCGCTCCCGGTCCCGGCCGCACTCAGGAGAGCATGAGGAGACACCCGCGCCACGTTGCCGGACAGCGTGTCGCCGTCGCGGTCACTCGGCCGCCCACAACCCCCGTACATGCCCGAGATGCCGCGTCATGACGGCACGTACCGCCGCCTCGTCGCGGGCGGCCAGCGCGTCGAGGATCTCCAGGTGCTCCTCGGCGGAGGCCTCCAGCCGGCCCGCCTCGACGAGGGCGTGCAGTCCGTACAGCCGGGACCGCTTGCGGAGGTCGCCGACGACCTCCACGAGGTGTTCGTTGCCGGCGAGGGCGAGCAGGCCGAGGTGGAAGCGGATGTCCGCCTCGACGTACGCGATGAGGTCACCGGCCGCCGCGGCCGTGACGATCTCCTGCGCGACGGGCCGCAGCGCCGCCAGGTCGGCGGGGGCCGCGGAGGCGGCGAGGCCCACGGTGGTGGGGATCTCGATGAGCGAGCGGATGTGCGTGTACTCGTCCAGCTGCTTCTCGGAGACGGCGGTGACCCGGAACCCCTTGTTGGGCACGGTGTCGACCAGGCCCTCCTTGGCGAGGTCGAGCAGGGCCTCCCGCACGGGGGTGGCGGACACCCCGAACCGGGCGGCGAGAGCGGGCGCCGAGTACACCTCCCCGGGCCGCAGCTCCCCCGCGATGAGAGCGGCCCGCAAGGCATCCGCGACCCGCTCCCGATAACTGGGCTTCTTCCCCCCCAGAGCGGGCAGGACGGGATTACCAACACGCTGCACAACCATGAACAACCTCCTGGACCACGAGCCTCTTTGGGGGGCGCGGGGAACGGCGCAATCTTTGAAACCGCCGCGCAGCGGCACCGCACCCCACCCCACCCCGCTACAACACGAACCCCGCCGGAAACGGATCCCCGGGATCAAGCAAATACTGCGCGGTCCCGGTAACCCACGCCCGCCCCGTGAAGCTCGGCAGCACAGCCGCCACCCCACCCACCTCGGTGACCCCGTGCAACCGCCCACTGAACCGCGTCCCGATGAACGACTCGTTCAAGAACTCCGTCTCCAGCCCCAGCTCCCCCCGCGCGTACAGCTGCGCCATCCGCGCACTCGTCCCCGTCCCGCACGGCGACCGGTCGAACCACCCCGGATGAATCGCCATCGCGTGCCGGGAATGCCGCGCCGTCGAACCGGGCGCGACCAGGTGCACATGATGGCAGCCCCTGATGCTGGAATCCTCCGGATGCACCGGCTCCCCCTCGGCGTTGATGGCGTCCATCAATGAAAGACCGGCGGCGAGGATGTCGTCCTTACGAGCCCGGTCGAAAGGCAGCCCGAACTGGTCGAGCGGCAGAATCGCGTAGAAGTTCCCCCCGTACGCGAGGTCGTACGTCACCGTCCGCCCGTCCGCGAGCTCGATCTTCCGGTCGAGGGCGACGGAGAAGGACGGCACGTTCCAGAGCGTGACCGACCGCGCCGCCCCGTCCCGCACCGCGACCTCGGCGACGACGACCCCCGCCGGCGTGTCGAGCCGGATGGTCGTCACCGGTTCCACGACCTCGACCATGCCGGTCTCCACGAGGACGGTCGCGACCCCGATCGTCCCGTGCCCGCACATCGGGAGATAGCCCGAGACCTCGATGTAGATGACGCCGAAGTCGCAGTCGGGCCGGGTGGACGGCTGCAGGATCGCGCCGCTCATCGCCGCATGCCCGCGCGGCTCGTTCATCAGCAACTGCTTGATGTCGTCCCGGTGTTCGCGGAAGTACAGCCGCCGCTCGTTCATCGTCGCACCGGGAACCGTGCCGATACCGCCGGTAATCACGCGGGTCGGCATGCCCTCGGTGTGTGAATCGACGGCGTGCAGGACGAGTTTGCTGCGCATGAACTGTCTCCCTCTCTCCCCGACCGGACCCGGTCCGGCCCTCAGACGAGCCCCGCCGCCACGGCCTTCTCGGTGGCGGCCCGCACGGCGGCCTCCTGGCCGGCCCGCAACGGCACGCGCGGCGGACGCACCGGCCCGCCGTACCGGCCGACGATGTCCATCGACAGCTTGATCGCCTGGACGAACTCCACCTGGGAATCCCACCGCAGCAGCGGATGCAGCTGCCGGTAGAGGGGCAGCGCGGTGTCGAGGTCGCCCCGGACGGCTGCGCGGTACAGCTCGACGGACGCGGCGGGCAGCGCGTTCGGGTAACCGGCGACCCAGCCCTTGGCGCCGGCCACCGCCAGCTCCAGCAGGACATCGTCGGCGCCGATCAACAGGTCGAGATCCGGCGCGAGTTCGGCAATGCGGTAGGCGCGCCGCACATCGCCGGAGAACTCCTTGACCGCGTGGATGTACCCCTCACCGTGCAGCTCGGCGAGCAGTTCCGGCACCAGGTCGACCTTGGTGTCGATGGGGTTGTTGTACGCCACGATCGGCAGGCCCGCCTTCGCGACCTCCGCGTAGTGGGCGAGCACCGAGCGCTCGTCGGCCCGGTAGGCGTTGGGGGGCAGCAGCATCACGGACGCGCAGCCCGCGTCGCGCGCCTGCTCGGCCCAGCGCCTGGCCTCGGCGGAGCCGTACGCGGCGACGCCCGGCATGACGCGGGAGCCGCCTATCGCCGCCACGGCCGTCTCCACGACCTTGGCGCGCTCCTCGGGGGTCAGCACCTGGTACTCACCGAGCGAGCCGTTCGGTACGACACCGTCGCAGCCCTGTCCGACGAGCCACGCGCAGTGGTCGGCGTACGCGTCGTGGTCGACGGAGAGGTCGTCCCTGAGCGGAAGAGCGGTGGCGACGAGGACGCCACGCCAGGGACGACCGGAACCCTGGTCGGTCATGTCGGTCATGTCGGTGCTGTCGGTGCTGTCGGTCATGAGGGTTCCCGTCCGATCCTTGGGCCATGAGGCGTGAGGGCGTGTGGTGAAGGGAGGTCAGGTGGGCAGGCACGCGGGTGAGCAGGTGAGTAAGCGGGCGAGCGGGTCACGGGCCTTCACCGGGCTCGCGCGCCAGCACACCGAGAGGCACCGGCCGTGCGAACGGCCGCCGTGACGGTGTCGGCGGACACCCCGCGAGCCCCGCCACCGCGGGACCGCACATCCGCCCCTGGCACCAGCCCATCCCGGCCCGGGTCAGCAGTTTCACCGTACGGACGTCCCCGGCGCCGAGTTCGTCGACGGCCTCCCGGATCGCGGCGGCGGGCACCTCCTCGCACCGGCACACGAGGGTGTCGTCACCGACCCGCTCCACCCAACGGCCGGGCGGCGTAAAGACGTTGTCGACGGCGGCGAAGAACTCTCGCCGTCCGGCCCGCGCCTTGGCGGCCCGCGCGTAGGAACGGGGCTCGGGTGCCCGGGAGTCGAGCCGCGCGGCGATCGAGAGTCCCGCGATCCTGCCCTCGGCGAGCGAGAGCGCCGCGCCGCCGATCCCGGTGGTCTCACCGGCGGCCCAGACGCCGGGTACGTCGGTGCGCTGTTCGTCGTCCACGGCGACGTTCGCCCCGTCGAGGCGGCAGCCGAGCGTCTCGGCGAGGTCGGTGTGCGGCAGCATGCCGTGTCCGACGGCGAGGCTGTCGCAGGGAATCCGCCACTCGCTGCCCTCCCTGACCCGTCCGTCGGTGTCGAGCGCTGCCACGGTCACGGCTTCGAGGCGGTCGGTCCCGTGCGCCGCGACGACGGCGTGACGGGTGTGTGCCCGCACCCGGTACCGCGCCAACTCGGCCGCGTACCAGGCCCCTTCGGCGAGCTTGTCCGGATGGGCGGCGAGCACCCGCGCATGCCGCACGAGGTCCCTGGGGTCGGCGGATTCCACGAGGGCCGCCACCTTCGCCCCGGCCGCGGCCAGTCCGACGGCCACCGGCATCAGCAGCGGCCCGGTCCCGGCGACGACCGCGGTACGGCCCGGGAGTACGAGGCCGCTCTTCAGCATGGCCTGCGCCCCGCCCGCGGTGACGACCCCGGGGAGGGTCCAGCCGGGGAACGGCAGCACCTTCTCGTATCCGCCGGTGGCGAGGAGCACGGCGTCCGCACGGACCGCCACGGACTCCTCCTGCTCGGGCCCGAACAGAGCGTGCACAGCAAAGGAGGCGGGGGCGGGGGCGGAAGCTGTGGAGGCGGACGTGGCGGTCCGGGGGGCCGACCGCCGCTCCACACACCACACATGATGCTCCGTCAGATGCGTGATCCGCCCCGCCGCGACGTGCACCGCGAGTCCGTCACGAAGCCGTTCCCAGGTACGCCACTGGTGATGCAGGGCCTGGGGCCGCCGTGCGCCGAGCCCGGCGGCGGGCTGCCGGTAGAACTGACCGCCCGCGTCCGGAGCAGCGTCCACCAGGGTCACCGCTACGCCGCGCGCGGCAGCCGCGAGGGCCGCGACGAGCCCGGCGGGTCCCGCGCCGATCACCGCGAGACGGGGTCCCTCACTCATGCGGGCCGGTCCCTTCCTGGGTTCGGATCACGTCACCCGGCTCCGCCCGTACCAGGCAAGCCCGTTGGTTGGGGCGCCCGTTGACGGTCAGCAGACAGTCGAAGCACACCCCGATCCCGCAGAAGACGCCACGCGGCTCACCGCTCCCCCGGGTCGTGCGCCAGGACATGACACCCGCGGACCACAGGACGGCCGCGATCGTCTGGCCGGGAAGCACGGTCAGCTCCCGCTCGTCGAACGTGACCGTGAACGGCGGTCCGGGCCGGGCCCGGACCAGACTCAGGGGCGTACGCGGCGTCACGAGCGGACCTCCTCGGGCGGGGGATCGGGGAAGCGGTGGGGGCGGAACGGCGTGAGGTCCAGGTCGGGCGTCCTGCCCGCCAGTACCTGGGCGATCAAGTGGCCCGTACCGGTGGCGAGTCCGATGCCCGCGCCCTCGTGCCCGCACGCGTGGAAGAGGCCGGGGACGCGCGCGTCGGGTCCGACGGCGGGCAGGTGGTCCGGCAGGTACGGCCGGAAGCCGAGGTAGGCGCGCATGGCCCGCACCTGGGCCAGGAAGGGGAACAGCCGGGTCGCGCCGGCCGCCAGTTCCCGCGTGACGGGCAGCGAGAAGGAGCGGTCGAAGCCGACCCGTTCCCGGCTGGCACCGATCAGTACCGGACCCGCCGCCGTGCCCTCGACCACCGGGGAGGTCTGCAGCGCCGCCGAGTCACTGGCCACGTCGGCCACGTAGTCCGCCGCGTACACCTTGTGGCGCACCCTGCGCGGCAGGGGTTCCGTCACGAGGACGAAGCCGCGCCGGGGCAGGACGGGCAGGGACACCCCGGCCAGCGCGGCCACTTCCCCGCCCCAGGTCCCGGCCGCGTTGACGACCGCGGGCGCGTGGATGTCACCGTGCGGGGTACGGACACCGCGCACCGCCCCCGAGGCCGTGCGCAGCACGTGCGTGACCGTCCGGCCGGTCAGCGCCGACGCACCGGCCGTGCGGGCGAGCCGGACGAGACGGGCTGCCGCGAGCGTCGGCATCACCTGGGAGTCCTGCGGGTAGAGCACGCCCCCCGCGAGGCCGGGCGCCAGGTACGGTTCCAGGTCGTGCAGGCGCTCCGGGCCGACGGACTCGGCGCGGACCCCGGCGGCACGCTGTGCGGCGGCCAGCTCCTCCAGCGCCGCGAGCCCGCCGGGTGCGGAGGCGACGACGAGGCCGCCCTTGGCCTCGTACTCGACGGAGTCGCCCACGCCCGGTTCGGCGGCGAGGTCGGCCCACAACCGGCCGGAGAGCAGGGCGAGTTCGAGTTCGGGGCCGGGTTCCTTGTCGGAGACGAGGAGGTTGCCCTCGCCGGAACCGGTGGTGCCGCCCGCCACCGGACCGCGGTCCACCAGGACGGCGCGCAGCCCCGCCCGGGCCGCGTACAGGGCGGTCGCCGCCCCTACCATTCCGGCCCCGACGACCACTACATCGCAGGTCAGCGAGTTGCTCACGTCAGTAATATGTCACATACCCCAGAGAATTCACACCCCCCTTTCGCAACGCTCCGAAAGCCCGGAAGCGCAGCCGGAATCCGCGCGCTCAGCCCGCGAGCCGTCCCGCGGCGGTCAGCGCCTCCAGCGCGCTCGCCTGGGTGCGCCAGTCCGAGACGTTGGGCGCGGCTCCGGACCAGCGCTGGCCGAGGCGGTTCAGCGTGTCCCGGTCGGCCGTCCACACGGAGTCGGCCTGCCGGGTGACGTACGCCTTGTACGCGGTCGAGGACGTGGCGTCCGCGAGGTCGGCGAGGTGCCGTACGAAGATGCCCTTGAACTGCTTCTGGTTGTCGTCGCAGGAGGCCGTGCCGAGGTCGCAGGACTCGGTCAGCACGCCGCCGCGGGTCAGCGCGGGTGAGGAGATCGCGGTGTCGGCCAGCCGCTCGGCCGTGGCCAGGTACCGGGCGCTTCCCGTCGACCGCCACAACTGCGTGAAGGCGCCGATGGCGAGTCCCTGGTTGTAACTCCACACGGTCTGACCGTTGTTGGCGCAGCCCGAGGTGATCCCGTCGTTGACGAGGCCCGCGGAGTTGATCATCCCGCTGGCGAGGTACCAGTCCGCCGCCGTGCTCGCGCGGGCACCCCACACGGTGTCGCCCGCGATCCGCTGGTGCAGCGAGGTGGTGAGCCACAGGTAGAGCCCGTTGGTCACGGCGTTCTTGTAGGTGCGCTCCCGGTCCCACCACACTCCGCCGCCGCAGGTGCCGGTGTCCCAGTACCGGTGGACGTAGTCGGTGATGGTGACCGCCTCCTCCAGATAGCGCCGGTCACCCGTGTAGTCGTACGCCGTCAGCCAGGCCACCGCCCACCAGCCCGCGTCGTCGATGGCCCGGCTGATGAAGTGGCCCTCGATCGGGTCCGAGCTGCGTCCGCCCGCGGGGAAGACACCCCGGTTCTGTTCGTAGGTACGGGCGATCACCCAGTCGTAGTCGTGCCGGCCGCTCTGCTCGGCGAACTCGACGACGGAGGTGAGCGCGACGGCGGAGTTCCACCAACTGCTGCGCCACCAGCCCTCATCGGTCCGGTACGAGGCCATCAGCGCGTCCGCCGCCCCGCGCGCCCTGGTCGGCGCGGGCCTGGCCCAGGCCGTGCAGCTGCCCTCCTGATGGGCGGCCTCGCGACCGCAGGCGCGGACCGCCCCGCCGTACAGCAGGCCGCGCGGGTCCCGGGTGGCGAACAGGGCGGTCCGCGCGGAGGCGGCTCCGGAGGACACGCTCGTACGGCCGAGAGAGGAGCCCTCGGGATGGCTAGCGCCACTGTCCCAGGAGCGGTCCAGCCATATCTCGTCGCCCGGGCCGCCGCCCGCGATCACACCCCAGGCCATACCGCCGCGCTGGTCGACGTGCAGGCTGATGGTGCGGCCGAAGAGTGTGGTCGCGGGGACCGGGGTGTCGTCGCCGGCCGCCGTGGCGGGGTCGGCGCCGTCGCAGGACGAGCCGTCGCACACCTTCGGGTACACCCAGTCCGTGCAGGTCACCCCGGCTGCGTCGGCGCAGGCACGGATCCAGCCGCGCCGGTGCCCCACGGGGTCGGTGATGTTGTACATGAGGGTGCGGGTGCCGGTCCAGGAACCAGGGACGCTCGCCTTGCCGAGCAGTCCCTCCCAGGTGGCGCCCCGGTCCCAGGAGCGGTCCAGCCAGACCGCGTCGCCCGCCACGGCGTCGTCGATGCTCGCCCAGGCCGCGCTGTCCGCGTCGGAGACGTGCAGCCGCAGAGTTCTGCCGTTGACGGTCCTGTCCGGTACCGGGAACGTGTCCTGCCGCGCCTTCGAGGGGTCGAGCGTGTCGCACACCAGGGCGCAGACCGGTGTCGCGGCGTGGGAGGGGGTGGGGGGAAGGGCGACGAGGCCGGCCAGGGCCAGGAACAGGACCAGGAGTCCGCCGACGAGGGGGTGGGGGCGTGCCGCCATGACGTATCGCCTCTCTGGAGAAGCCAGAAGCCGTGCACGGAAGGGCAGAGGCGGCCTGCCGGTGGACCACCGCTTAGATCGTGCCCATGTCAAACCCCGTCTACGACCGAACCGCCCCAGGACTTTCGAGCCGCTCTCAGCCGCGTCCCACGACCATCCAGAGGGAGGGCAACTCGATCCGCGAGCCGTCGGCCCGGGACTCCGTGGTCACCAGGGGCAGCTCCCCGCTCGCCACCACCACGAGCCCGGCCGCCCGCACGTACTCCGGTACGGCGGCGTCGGCCACCTCTCCGGGCGCGATGCCGTGCCGGAGAACGGGCGCGAGTTTCGCGGGCGGCCCCCCGGGGCCCTGGGCGAGATCGCGCAGCATGACACCGGCGGCCTCGGCCGGCTCGACGAGGAACGCGCGGCCCCGGTCGCCGACGAGCGTGGCCAGACCGTCGACGAGCGACTGCCGGTCGGCGGGCTCGCACTGGTGCAGGACACCCCGCACATAGACGTTGACGTCACCGATCTCGGCGTGCAGCGTCTCCGCCTCGGCCGGCTCCGCCGCGTCGACCAGCCGGTAGTGGGCCTGGCCCGCCGGGTCCGCGAGCCGCGCGTGATCGAGGGCGGCGGCCGACAGATCGGCACCGATGACCCTCGGATAGCGGTCGGCGAGGAACCGGGTCTGGGTGCCGTTGCCGCAGCCGAGGTCCACGAGGGGCAGCCCCCGGGCGGTCAGATGCGGCTCGAACAGGCCGAGATGGACACCCACCGTGAGCGCTGGTTCGGCGTCCCAGAAGACGGCTCCCCGCTCGACGGACGCCTCCTGCCAGAAGCCCTCCCAGGCTTCCCTGTACCGCGTGGTCACGCTCATGCCGGCTCCCCAGGAAAAGTGACGGGCAGTCCGGTCTATCGCGCCGGGCGCACTGCGACAAGAAGACGGCGCACACTTTCACGCCCCGAAAGGGGCGCGCGGAACTGCGCGCCCAGCCCTCGCCGGCGCGCGGAGTCGTCCCCACGCCCGCGAAGTCGTCCCCACGCCCACGGCGCAGCGCCCCGCGCTTCGCGGTCAGCGCCGCGGCAACGTCAGTTCGTACCACACCGTCTTGCCGGAGCCGGTCCGGCTGGTCCCCCACTCGTGCGCCAGCGTGCTCACGACCCGCAGACCCCGCCCGAACTCGTCGAGCCGCCCCGCGCTGAGCAACGTGGGCAGGGTGTGGTCGTCGTCGGCCACCTCGCACAGCAGGGTGTCGCCCCGGACCAGCCTGAGGTCGACCGGCCGGCTGTGGGAGTGCCGTACGGCGTTGGTGACCAGTTCGCTCACCAGCAGCTCGGCGGTGTCGGCGACGGAGTCCAGGCCCCACTCGTGGAGCTGTTCACGGACCGCCGCGCGCGCTCTGCCGGCCTCCCGGGGGTCGTGCCCGATCCGCCACTCGGCGACGTCCTCGGGCTCGATGCCGTTGAGCCGGGCCAGCAGGAGCGCCACGTCGTCCTTGCGGCCGCCGCGGGTGTTGAGCGCCCGGATGATGGTGTCGCAGGCGGCGTCCATGGAGGCGGCCGGGTGGGCCGCGGACTCGCAGAGCGTGGCGAGGCCGACACCGATGTCCTCGCCGCGCACCTCGACCAGGCCGTCGGTGCACATCACGAGCCGGTCGCCGGGTGCCACCCGCACGCGTACGGACTCGAAGGGCACTCCGCCGACTCCGATGGGCGCGCCGGTCGGCAGGTCGAGCAGATCGCTGCGGCCGTTCTCGGCGCGGACCACCACGGGTGGGATGTGGCCCGCGTTGGCGATCTCCAGCTCGCTCGCGATGGGGTCGTAGATCGCGTACAGGCAGGTCGCGAGGTAGTGCTCGCCGAGGCGCTGCGCCAGGTCGTCGAGGTTGCGCAGGAGCTGGGCGGGTGGCAGGTCGAGGGCCGCCATGGTCTGGACGGCGGTCCGTAACTGCCCCATCATCGCGGCCGAGTTGAGCCCGTGGCCCATGACGTCACCGACGACCAGGGCGGTGCGCGAGCCGGGCAGCTTCACGGAGTCGAACCAGTCGCCGCCGACCCGTCCGAGCAGGGTGCCCGGCAGATAGCGGGTCGCGATGTCGCAGCCGGACATCCGCGGGGCGATGTGCGGCAGCATGCTGTCCTGGAGGGTCTCGGCGACGCTCTCCTGGTACATGTACATGCGGGCGTTGTCGAGCACGAGCCCGGCGCGGGCGGCGAGTTCGGCGCCGGTGACGCGGTCCATGTCGTTGAACTCGACGCGCTCCGGGTGGCGCAGCAGGATCATGAACCCGAGGACCACGTGGCGGGCCTTGAGGGGCACGACAAGCATGGAGCGGCCGGTGATCAGGGGCCGGATGTCGCGCTTCTCGAACTGCGCGGCGATCATGTGGCCCATCTGCTCGCTGATGCGGGGCACGAGGACGGGTTCGCCGGTGGTCATGCACTGGAAGAACGGGGTGTGCGCCGGGAACGGCATGGCCTCGCCGACCGGCACGACGTCGTCCCAGCGGCCCGGTTCGTCCGTGTGCTCCAGCGCGACCCGGTGCCACATGGTGGTCGTGTCGGGCACGCCGTCGGAGAACCCCTCACCGGCGACGACCTGTTCGCGCAGATAGGTCCCGGCCACGTCGGTGAAGCGCGGGACGACGGCCCGGCTGACCTCGACGATGGTGCGGGACAGGTCGAGCGAGGTGCCGATGCGTCCGCTGACCTCGTTCAGGAACTCCAGCCGCTCGCGGACGGCCACGTATTCGAGGTCCTGGGCCTCGTCCTCGGCGTCCGGCGGCAGGGGCTCGCCCGACAGGGCCGCCGCGGCGGCGCGCTGCCGGCGCGCCGTGCGCTCGCTGCGCCGCGGGACACCCCAGTCGGGGGTGACGGGAACCCGGTCGTTCTGGCTGAACTCCAGTACGGGATAGCCCAGTTCGAGGACCTGGGAGACGATGCGGGCGCTTTCGCCCACGCTCATGCTCGGCAGGATCTCGGGCAGTCCGCGGGCCAGGTCCTCGGCGCCGGGGAAGTCGGTGTGCAGCGCGAACCCGGGCGCGATGCGTTCCACGGCGGCGCCCGCGCCGGATGTGCCGGTGCCCTCGGCACGCAGCGCGCCCGCGTCGGCGGCGAGCACCAGCAGCCGCTCCGTCCCAGGACCCACCAGTGGGTACGCCCACCACAGGACGTCGATCCGGTCGTTGTCCGCGGCCGTCAGCCGGGCGCGGCCCGCCGCCGGGTAGAACAGCCGCCCGTCCAGGGAGGATTCGAGGTCGGGGCCGAGTCCGTCGTATGCGGCGTACGCCCCGTAGGGCGCGGTCTCTTCGTCCTCGGGGAACGCGCCGGAGACGGGCAGCAGGTCGACGACCGGACGGCCGACGGCTTCTTCCCTCGCGGTACCGAAGAGGCGCCGGGCGCCCCGGCTCCAGTGCGACACCAGTCCCGCCCGGTCCACCACGACCACGGCCAGCGGGATCCGCCCCGCCGCGGCGCCGCCGTGCGGAGGGTCACTCCTCTCGGTGCCACGGTCCATGGCTCAGGCCCTCTCTCCCACGGTCCGGGTCCGCAAGATCTGCGCCACCACACCAACCACGGTACGTCCGCCCCGGACACCGATGTGCGCCATTCCCCATTTTCCCTCCGCCGCACCCCTACCACGTCTGGGGGCGCGGGGAACGGCGCAATCTTTCCGCTCTTGGGGGCGCGGGGAACGGCGCAATCCTTCCGCCCTTGGGGGCGCGGGAAACGGCGCAGTCTCTCGGCTTCCAGGGGCGCGGGGAACGGCGCAGTCCTTCCGCTCTTGGGGGCGCGGGGAACGGCGCAATCCTTCAACCGGGGGCCGGTGACAGGCACCCCCTCACCCGTCCTCGTGCCCCAGCTGTAGGTTCCGCTCAGTACGCCCACCCCCCGCCACCTGCAACACCGTGGCCACGGGCGGGTACCCCGCCGCGATCACCGTGTACTCCCCCGACGAGAGGTCGATGAACCGGAACGCCCCGTCACCCCCGGTGGTCAGCGTGTCCACCACGTTCCCCGCCGCGTCGAGCAACGTCACCCGCGCGTCCTCGACCGGCCGCCCCCCGCTCGCCCGCACGGTCCCCCGCAGCACCGCACCGCCCGCCAGCTCGACGTCCTGCCGCGTCTCGCGCGCGGCCTGGACGCTCACCGGCAGCGCGGCCGGGCGGAACGCCGGAGCGCTCCCCGCCAGCGTGTACTCCCCCGCCACCAGCTCCGTGATGACGTAGCCGCCCTCCCGTCCGCTGCGCGTCGCGGCGACCACCTCCCCGTGCACATTGGTGAGCGTGACGGTGGCGTCCCGCACCGGAGTCCCGTCCGCCGTGACGACGCTCCCGGCCAGCCGCCCCGCGCCGCCGAGGACCACGTCCAGTTCCACCGGCCGTTCCCCGACGGTGACACTGACCGCCTGCGGCTGGTGCCCGCCGGCCGCGGCGATCAGGACGTACGACCCCGCGCCGGGCGTCGACAGCGCGTACCGGCCGTCCTCGCCGCTCGCGCCCCGCCCGATCTGTTGCCCCGCGACATCGATGAGGGTGAGCGCGGCGCGCGGCACGACGGTGCCGTCGGGATGCTGCACGGTGCCGCAGACGGGAATCCCGGCGGCGTACGACGAACGGGCGCCGGGCAGCGGGGCGTTGACCGGCACGGCGGTCTCGGGCGCTGCGGTGGGGGTGTGGTGGGACACCAGCGGTTTCTCCTTGAGGAAGAAGGCGACGAGCAGGCCGAGGACGAGCACCGGCACGAGGTAGAGGAAGATCCGCGGCATCGCGTCGGTGTACGCCGCGATGTAGCCGTCCCGCAGTGCGGCGGGCAGTGCGTGGACGAGCTGCGGGGTGATGGACTCGGGGTCGGGCGCACCGGCCCCGGCGGGCAGCCGGTCGGCGAGGGAGTCGGCGAGCCGGTCCGCGAAGAGGGTGCCGAAGACCGCCGCGCCGACGCTGCCGCCGATCTGCCGGAAGTAGTTGTTGGCGCTGGTCGCGGTGCCGAGGTCGTGCGGGTGCACGGAGTTCTGCACGGCGAGGATCAGCACCGGCATGACGAGGCCGATCCCGGCGCCGAGCAGGGCCATCCACACGCTGTAGTGCAGCCGGGGCGTGTCGGCTTCGAGCCGTGAGAGCAGCCACATGCCGAGGACCGACAGGGCACCGCCGAGGATCGGATAGATCTTGTAACGACCGCTGCGGCTGATGAGGTGCCCCGAGACGACCGAGGCGCCGACGATGCCGCCCATCATGGGCAGCATGAGCAGACCGGACTCGGTTGCGCTGGCGCCGTCGACCATCTGCAGGTACGTGGGCAGATAGCTGGCCGCGCCGAAGAGGGCGACGCCGACGATCACCCCCACGAGAGCGGTGACGTTGAAGACGCCGTCGCGGAACAGCCGCAGCGGGATGAGGGGTTCGGCCGCGCGGTGCTCGGCGACGAGGAAGAGCGCGGTCGAGGCGACGGCTCCCGCGGCGAGTCCGAGGACGACCCGCGAGCCCCACGCGTACTCCGTACCGCCCCAACTGGTCAGCAGCACAAGGCAGGTGGAGGCGACGGCGAGCAACAGAGCGCCCAGGACGTCCAGCCGGGGCCTGGCGGTGGGTTTCGGCAGTTCGAGGACGGCGGCCACGACGGCCAGGGTGATCAGGCCGAAGGGCACGTTGACGTAGAAGCACCAGCGCCAGGAGAGGTGGTCGGTGAAGTAGCCGCCGAGCAACGGGCCCGCGACGGAGGCGAGTCCGAACGCGGCGCCGATCATCCCCATGAAGCGGGCCCGCTCCCGGGCCGGCACGACGTCCGCGATGATGGCCTGTACGCCGATCATGAGGCCGCCGGCGCCGACTCCCTGGAGGGCGCGGAAGGCGATCAACTGGTCCATCGTGCGCGACCATCCGGCCAGCGCCGAGCCGATCACGAAGACGACGATGGCGAACTGGAAGACGCCCTTGCGGCCGTACAGATCGCCGAGCTTGCCGTAGACGGGCAGTCCCACGGTCGACGTGAGCAGGTACGCGGTGATCGCCCAGGACATCTTGTCCAGGCCGTGCAGCTCGCCGACGATCTTCGGGAGCGCGGTGGCGACGATCATCTGCTCCAGGGCCGCGAGGAGCAGCGCGAGCATGAGCGCGAAGAAGACCAGCCGCACGCGGCGCGGACTCAAAGTCTCCAACTGGGGGAGATCGGGCGGCGCCTGGGGTGTGTCGGGGGCCGGAGAGGAAACGTCTCGTCCGCTCTCCACCAGAGCCGTTCCGCCCACGTGCTGCTCCCCTCGTCGCGCCTGCGGGGCCCATTTCTCGCATTACGCGACATCTGGGAGCAAGCGCGACGAGTCGCCCCGAGGCGGGCCCCGGTGGACGTATCCGCCGGTCGGAGCCCTACGGCGGACAACTGACGTCGTACCGGAAACCACTCGAAACGGTGAGCGCGGGAAGCCTGCGGAGCGGCGTGGGCGGGCCGGGCCGACAGCACCGGCGAAGGCGGCGACGACTCATGGGCAGGGGTGCTACTTCTCCACCTCGGCGGCCAGCTTCGCCAGGACCTCGTCGTAGATGCGGCCGAGGCCCTTGGGCGCGAAGGTCCGCTCGAAGAAGCCGCCGATGCCGCTCGCGCCGTCCCAGACGGTGGTGACGACCACCCGCGACCTGCCCTCGCCGGCCGGGGTGACCCGCCAGGTGGTCACCATCGAGGAGTTGCGGTCCTTCTCGACCAGCTCGCCGTCGGTGGGCTCGCTCACGTCGAGCAGGCAGTCGCGGATGCGCTTGCTGGTGGCCTGGAGCTTCCAGTGGACGACGGATCCCTCGCCGTCGCCGCCCTCCAGTACCTCGTACTCGCTGAAGTGCTCGCTCAGGATCTTCGAACGCGTGCCGTTGTAGTCGGCCAGCGCGTCGAACACGTCGTCCGGCTGACCCGTCACGACTCGCTCGGTGGTGGCCTCGACCTGCGCCATTGCGTTCCTCCAGCACTCGGGATCTCGGGCGTCAGCGCTCAGCCAACCATCACGCGTGCGGGCCGCCCAAATCGGGGTCCGCAACTACGGGGTCGCACGATCAAGGGAACATGTGTTCTATTCTGTGGCGAGTGCTATCGAGGAGGCGTCATGCGGTGGGAGAACCTCGCAGTGGAGGCCGACGGGAATCCGTCGGCCGGCCCCACAAACCCCGCGCTGTTCGGCGCGGAGACGGTCACCACCCGGACGTTCGACACGCCCGAGTTCCGTGGAATCACCTTCCACGAGATCCGGGCCAGATCGATCGTCAACCGCGTACCGGGGGCCTCGCGCATGCCCTTCGAGTGGACGGTCAACCCCTACCGGGGGTGCACGCACGCGTGCGTCTACTGCTTCGCCCGCAAGACCCACAGCTATCTGGACCTCGACACCGGCCTCGGCTTCGACAGCCAGATCGTGGTGAAGGTGAACGCCCCGGAGCTGCTGCGGCGCCAGCTCGGCTCACGGCGCTGGCTCGGTGACCACATCGCGATGGGCACCAACGTGGACTGCTACCAGCGCGCCGAGGGCCGCTACCGGCTGATGCCCGGCATCATCGCGGCCCTGCGCGACCACGCGAACCCCTTCTCCATCCTCACCAAGGGCACGCTCATCCTGCGTGACCTGGACCTCCTGAAGCAGGCGGCGGCCGTCACCGAGGTCGGGATCTCCGTCTCCGTGGGCTTCACCGACCTCGACCTGTGGCGGACCGTGGAGCCGGGCACGCCCGCCCCGGAGCGCCGCCTGGACGTCGTGCGCACGCTGAGCGCCCACGGCATCGACTGCGGGGTCTTGATGGCCCCGGTGATCCCCTTCCTGGGCGACGACCCCTCCCAACTGCGCGCGACGGTACGGGCGATCGCCGCGTCCGGCGCGACCTCGGTGACCCCGCTCGTACTGCATCTGCGGCCCGGGGCCCGCGAGTGGTTCATGGACTGGCTGGGGCACCACCACCCGCATCTGGTGCGCCGGTACGAGCGGCTGTACGCGGAGGGCGCGTACGCCCCGAAGTGGTATCAGCGCCGGATCACCCGGCAGGTGCACGAGCTGGCCGAGGAGTACGGGATAGGCCCCACGCGCGCGGGGATGCCCCGCAGGATCCCGGTGCCCGAACCGGTCGCGCCGGTGCCCACGCAGCTCACCCTTCTGTGACGGCGCCCCTCACACACCGGTACCCCTCGCACCGGCACCCGCGTCCCTCGCACACCGGCCGGCACCGCCTGCCCTGCATCCGGCCGCACACCGCGGCCCGATGGGGTCAACTCTCGGCGGAAGCGGTCCTTCCGGGCGCCCGCCCCGGAACGATTCGGCCAGGGCCGTGAGGTGCACGGCTCCCTGGGGCCCCTGGTCCGGTACATCGATGTGAGGCGATTCATTGTGAACCGACGCGCAGCCGCCCTGTGCGGTGCCGCCGCCGTGGTGGCCGGAATGATCACCGCGGTCCCGGCCGACGCGAGCCCGGCCTCCGCGACCGCCCGGCCCGCCGTCCCCTCCGCCGGCGCGGCGAAGCCCACCTGGAAGAAGTGCGGCACCAAGAGCTACCCGAAGCTCCAGTGCGCATCCCTCAAAGTGCCCCTCGACCACGCGAACCCGCACGGCCGGAAGATCACGCTCGCGCTGTCCCGGGTCCCGCACACCTCCAAGAAGACCTACCAGGGCCCCCTGCTGGTGAACCCGGGCGGGCCCGGCGGCAGCGGTCTGACCCTCGCCGGATTCGTCGCGGCCTCGCTGCCGAAGAACGTGGCGGCCCAGTACGACGTCATCGGTTTCGATCCGCGCGGCGTCGGCGCGAGCAGGCCCGCCCTGAACTGCCGGCCGGGGCACTTCAAGCCGGTGCGCCCCGACTCGCTGCCGACCACCCCCGCTCTCGAAAAGGCCAACCTCGACCGCGCCGAGGGCTTCGCGAAGGCCTGCGCCACCAAGTACGGGGACCTGCTGCCGTACATCGACACGGTGAGCGCGGTCCAGGACATGGACGCGATCCGCGGCGCCCTGGGCGCCGAGCGGATCAACTACTTCGGGTACTCGTACGGCACCTACCTGGGCGCCGTCTACGCCAAGCTCCACCCCGGGCGGGTACGGCGCATGGTGCTGGACTCCGTCGTCGATCCCACCGGTGTCTGGTACGACGACAACCTCGCGCAGGACCACGCCTTCAACTCCCGCCATCGGGCCTTCATGGCCTGGGTCGCCAAGCACGACGCGACGTACAAGCTGGGCACGGATCCGGAGAGGATCGAGGCGGCCTGGTACGCGATGCGGGCGGCGCTGGCGAAGAAGCCCGCGGACAAGGTCGTCGGCGCCTCGGAGCTGGAGGACACCTTCTCCCCCGGCGCCTACTTCAACGGCTACTGGCCGTACCTCGCCGACGCGTTCGCGGCCTGGGTGAAGACGAAGAACGACGATCCGCTGGTCGAGGCGTACGAGGACTTCGGGGCCGTCGACACCGCGGGGGACAACGGCTACAGCGTCTACACCTCGGTGCAGTGCCGTGACGCGCACTGGCCGCGCGACTGGGACGAGTGGCGTGAGGACAACTGGGCGGTGTACGAGAAGGCGCCCTTCATGGCCTGGAGCAACGCCTGGTACAACGCCCCGTGCGCGTTCTGGCCCACGGCCCCGGCCGAGCCCGTGGACGTCGCGAACGACGCGGTGCCGCCGGTGCTGCTGTTCCAGGCGACGGACGACGCGGCCACCCCGTACGAGGGCGGTGTCATGGTCCACCACCTGCTGGCCGGCTCCAGCCTGGTGGTCGAGCGGGGCGGCGGCAACCACGGTGTGACGCTGAGCGGGAACACCTGCCTGGACAAGCACCTGGCCGCCTATCTGACCGACGGCCGGGTGCCGCGCGGCAGCGGCGAGGCCGACGCGGTGTGCGCGAAGCTGCCCGACCCCAAGCCGCTGACCGCGAAGGCGAAGGCGAAGGGGGGTGCGGGCACTTCCTCGCGCGGCACGACCCTGCACGGCCTGCTCGGCCCCCGGGGCTAGGGTCTGTCTGATACTTCCCGTCGTCGCCCGTGGCGCGGCAGACGGGAATTGTCCGACAGACCCCAGCCGGGACCGACGGAGAACAGCGGCGTTCGCGATACTGCCCTGATGATCCGCACCGGTACCCCGCCGCACATCCGCGCAATGACCCTGTCCGACTGCCCCCGCGTGGCGGAGATCCGTGTACGCGGCTGGCAGCGCGCGTACCAGGGGCTGATGCCCCGGTCGTACCTCGACGGGCTCGACGTGGCCGCCGAACTCCCGCTTAGGCGGGCCCACTTCGAGCGGGCCGAGGGCACGGACGTGGTGAACCTCGTCGCGGAGGCGGCCGGTGAGGTCGTCGGCTGAGCCTGCCACGGGCCCTACCGCGGCGGAGAACCGCGTGCCGGGGGCACCGGAGGAGCCGGGGACGCCGAGTTGTACGCGCTCTACGTCGCCCCCGACCGGACAGGGCACGGCGTGGGCCGTGCCCTGCTGCGGACGTCCGTCGAGCGGTGCGCCGCCGCGGGGCTCGGCAGGATGCTGCTCTGGGTCCTTCGCGAGAACGCGGGCGCGCGCCGTTTCTACGAGCGGGCCGGTTTCACCGCGGACGGCGCCGAGGAGCCCTACGAGGTGGAGGGCGTCGAGGTGCCGGAGGTGCGGTACGCCCGCCTGCTGGCAGACTGAGTCACCCCTCGCCGGGGTGGCCGCGTACAGGCGTCGGCCGTCGGGCCGGGACCTCTCCGAGGCGTCGACACCGCCTGTCCGCAAACGGTCGGGCGGACGGTACGCACGGCACATCAGGCGCGCGACGGCCGACGCGGCGGGGTTCGCCCCGCGGCCCCCGACAGGTGCGGTACGAGGAACACACAGGTCGTCCTCCGGCGCCCCCTGCCCCCTGCCGCTGACCGGCCCCTGACGGGCCACCTTCGGCCTTTCCCTGCAACTCTGCACCGGGTGGAGGGCGTTGGGCCGGGCACGGGAGGCATATTCCCGGCTACGGCCGGGACTCGCCGAGGGCCTTCGGCACTACGCTCGAAAGCGCATCGCCACCACCGGCCCGGGGAGAACCGGGCGTCCGGAGGGGGAGGATCCGGAATGATCCGCGTGCTCGTGGCCGACGCCCTGGCCATCGCCATCGGAGCACAGCCGGACCTGGGCTGCGGCGAAGCGGTGGGTACGGTCGACGAGGCGTTGCGGGAGGCGGCCCGTCGACCCCCCTCCCTCGCACTACCGACCATCCACCAACCCCCACCTGACCGGGGGCGCGGGGAACGGCGCAGGCTTCCGTCGTCAGGGGCGCGGGGAACGGCGCAATCTTTTGCTTTTAGGGCTTTTGCTTTTAGGGCTTTTACTTTTAGGGGCGCGGGGAACGGCGCAAACTTTTCGCTTGTAAGGGGCGCGGGGAACGGCGCGGCCAGCCCCCACTCACCCCCACCTACAGGCCGACGCCCCAAAAACCAGCTACCCCCGCCCCCGCGGAGCGCGCTGCGCCGGCAACCGCCGCAACGCGTCAGCCGCCGCCCCCGCCAACTCCGGCCGCACCAACGCCTCGTTCAACACCGGCCGGGCCCGCTCGTCCCCCAGCACCCCCAGCCCCTCCACACACGCGAGCGCGACCCGCCGATACGGATCGTGCGGCCGGAACCGCCGCGCCAGGGTGGTGATCAGCGCCGGCACGGACTCGGGTGCCCGCAGTTCCACCAGGAGCCGTACCGGATGCAGCGCGTAGGCGACGCGCAGCTCGTTGGTGGCGAGGGCCGCCGCCGCCCGAGCGGTACGCGGGTCCCCCAGCCGGGCCATCGCATAGGCGGCGGACGCGCACCGCTGCGGATCCCGGTGGTTGAGCAGCAGGACGAGCGCCTCGAAGGCCCGTCTGTCCCCGGCGACCCCGAGCCGGAAGGCGGCCAGCTCCCGCGCCCAGAGCGGCTGTTCGGGAGCGATGAGCACGGCGGCCAGCTCGTCGAGATCGCCGGTCGCCGCCAGTCGTTCGTACGAGAAGGACGCCATCGTGCCCGCCTCCTGCCGTAAGCGCTGGGTGAGCGATCGCAACTCTTCGTCCATGATGCAGAGACTATCCGCGACATACGTCACATGGACCGGCCAGGAAAGCGGGCTGGCGCGCTCGTTACTCACCGGTTAAGCTCAATCGAGCGAGTTACCCACTCGTGGATCTGCCCGTGGTGGCCTGGTGACGCAGCCGCCGCGGGAACACCCTCACACCCCCGTGGGCCGTGAGGGAGCTGGTCGGTTCGGTACAGCACGAGGTATTCGTACTCCGCATACCTCGGTACGACATGACGGCACGGCTCCGGGACAGGGCCCGCCGGTTCTCCTCACCCCTCAGCGGGTTCGTGCACCACCCGCAGACATCACGCGCGCGCATCACGCGCACCCTCCGCACTCCGTGCGCCCGTCGGCGTATCCGCGTGCGTCCCTCAGTCGTCACTCATTCCTGGAGTCCCGCGATGGCCACTCCCCTGTCCGACCCCTCGTTGTCCTCCGTGTCCCCTCTCAGGACCGTCGCCGTCGTCGGCCTCGGCACCATGGGCACCGGTATCGCCGAGATCCTCGCCCGGGCCGGCCGCGAGGTCGTCGGCATCGACATCAGCGAGGCCGCCGCGGCGCAGGCCGTCGGCGCGCTGGAGTCCTCGACCGCCCGTGCCGTGCTGCGCGGGCGGATCAGCGAGCAGGAACGCCACGACACCCTCGCCCGCTTCCGCACCTCCACCGATCTGCGGGCCGCGGCCGACGCCGACCTGGTGATCGAGGTGGCCCCGGAGTCGTACGAGGTCAAGCACCAGATCTTCCGTGAGCTGGACGGTGTGGTGCGGCCGGGGACGATCCTGGCCACCGGCACGAACGCCCTGTCGGTCACCCGGCTGGCCGCCGACTCGGCCCATCCCGAACGGGTCCTGGGCCTGCACTTCTTCAACCCCGCCCCGGCGATGAAGCTCGTCGAGGTCGTCTCGTCCGTGCTGACCGCGCCGGGTGCCGTCGCCGCCGTCACCGACCTCGCCCTCGAACTCGGCAAGGAGCCCGTCGCGGTCGGCGACCGCCCCGGCTTCGTCGCCGACGGCCTGCTCTTCGGCTACCTCAACCAGGCCGCCGCGATGTACGAGGCCAGGTACGCCAGCCGTGAGGACATCGACGCCGCGATGCGGCTCGGCTGCGGCCTGCCGATGGGCCCGCTCGCCCTGCTCGACCTGATCGGCGTGGACACCGCGCGTACGGTCCTGGAGGCCATGTACGCGGAGTCGCACGACCGGCTGCACGCACCGGCGCCGATCCTGAAGCAGCTCAGCCAGGCGGGCCTGACCGGCCGCAAGTCGGGGCGCGGCTTCTACACGTACGACGCCCCGGGCAGCGCGACCGTCGTCCCGGATCCCCTGACGCCGTCCGCCGAGGGGTCCGGGGCGGTCGGCCGGACCGTCCGCTCGGTCGGTGTCGCGGGCTCCGGGACGATGGCGTCCGGCATCGCCGAGGTCTTCGCGAAGGCCGGATACGACGTCGTCCTCGCCGCCCGCACCGAGGAGAAGGCCGGGACCGCGAAGGCCCGGATCGGCAAGTCCCTCTCGCGCTCCGTCGACAAGGGCCGTATGACGGCCGAGGTGGCCGCGGAGACCCTCGGGCGCATCACCCCGGCGGGTTCGTACGAGGCCTTCGCCGAGGTCGACCTGGCGCTGGAGGCCGTCGCCGAGGACCTGGAGATCAAGCGGCAGCTCTTCGCGGTGTTCGACAAGGTCTGCAAGCCGGGCGCGATCCTGGCCACGACGACGTCCTCGCTGCCGGTCGTCGCCTGCGCCCGGGCCACCTCGCGCCCCCAGGACGTGATCGGCATGCACTTCTTCAACCCGGCGCCCGCGATGAAGCTGGTCGAGGTGGTGCGGACCGTCCTGACGGCGGACGACGTGCACGCCACGGTCCGCGAGCTGTGCACCAAGGTCCGCAAGCACCCGGTGGACTGCGGTGACCGGGCGGGTTTCATCGTGAACGCGCTCCTGTTCCCCTACCTGAACAACGCGATCAAGATGGTCGAGGAGCACTACGCGACGCTCGACGACATCGACGCCGCGATGAAGCTCGGCGGTGGCTACCCCATGGGGCCGTTCGAGCTCCTGGACGTGGTCGGCCTAGATGTCTCCCTGGCCATCGAGAAGGTGCTGCACCGCGAGTTCCGCGACCCGGGCCTCGCCCCGGCGCCGCTCCTGGAGCATCTGGTGGCCGCGGGCTGCCTCGGCCGCAAGACGGGCCGCGGCTTCCGCGAATATGCGCGGCGCTGAGCCGCCGCGCCACGACGGGCCAGGGGACCGGCCCGGCATGCTCGCCTCCGGGCCAGGGGACCGGCCCGGAGGCGACCGTGCCGACTGGGGCGGGCTGCTCGACCCCGTCGCCGCCGGGGCCCCGGACCCCGGCGGAGAAAGACCCGGTCGGGAGCGCTCCGGCGCGTACATGCAGTACGTTCGGGGCATGTCCCAGCCCGCCAAGTCCCCCCGTACACCCGCCACGTCCGACGCGCCGGAGAGCGCCGCCGGCGGTCGCGCCGCGGCGCAGCGGCTCAAGATGCGCCGAGAGCTGGCGGCCGCCGCGATGGAGCTCTTCGCGACGAAGGGGTACGAGGCGACGACGGTCGACGAGATAGCCGCCGCGGCCGGGGTGGCCCGCCGCACCTTCTTCCGGCACTTCCGCTCCAAGGAAGAGGCGATCTTCCCGGACCACGACGACACGCTGATCCGGGCCGAGGCGGTGCTCAAGGCCGCTCCGGCGCATGAGCATCCGCTGGACACGGTGTGCCGCGGGATCAAGGAAGTCATGCAGATGTACGCGGCCCGCCCCGAGATCTCGGTCTCGCGCTACAAGCTCACGCGCGAGGTGCCGACGCTGCGGGAGGCCGAGATCGCGTCGGTGGCCCGCTACGAGCGGTTGTTCACCCGCTATCTGCTGGGGCACTTCGACGAGCACGCCCACGACGACGACGCCAACGACGACCCGCTGCTCGCGGAGGTCGCCGCGTCGGCCGTGGTCACCGCCCACAACCACGTGCTGCGGCGGTGGCTGCGGGCGGGCGCCCAGGGCGACGTCGAGGCCCAGCTGGACCACGCCTTCTCGATCGTCCGGAAGACCTTCGGCTCGGGGATAGGCGCCGGCCGGGACACCTCCGCGCACTCGGCGCCCGTGTCCTCCGCGTCGGTGGAGGGCGAGGTGCTGGTGACCGTCGCCCGCGTCGACGCCCCGCTGCACCAGGTCATGCGGACCATCGAGCAGGCACTGAAAGAACGGTCGTAGAGACGGCCCGCACGCACCGCCAAGGCATCCAAGGGGCACGCCCGTCAGGGCAGTGCCCCTTTTGGGATCCCCATCTGATCGATCATCGCTCATCTGTGACGGGCAGATGACAAGTGAGAGAAATTGTTGGCACTCGGTGCCTTGCTAGATGACACGCAGTGTCATACGTTGAAGAGGTCCGGGCGGCCGGCGTGCAGAGATCCTTCGTACGCCGGCTGTCCCCGCAAGCCATGGCCTGCGAGCCCGGACGCCTGCGTCACAGGCAACCTTCCGCGCCACAAAGCGCTGCCGAGCACCACCCCTCCGCCGAACCGACGGCACGCCTCACCAGCAGCTATCCACCCCGACGTACCCCTCAGCGTTCTCCCTCGGACGCTCTCGGACGCCCATCGCCGGAGGCAACACCGTGAAGGAAATCCTGGACGCGATCCAGTCGCAGACCGCCACGTCAGCCGACTTCGCCGCGCTCCCGCTCCCCGAGTCCTACCGCGCGATCACCGTGCACAAGGACGAGACGGAGATGTTCGCCGGGCTCACCACCCGCGACAAGGACCCGCGCAAGTCGATCCACCTGGACGACGTGCCGGTGCCGGAGCTCGGCCCCGGCGAGGCCCTGGTGGCCGTGATGGCCTCCTCGGTCAACTACAACTCCGTGTGGACCTCGATCTTCGAGCCGGTGTCCACCTTCAGCTTCCTGGAGCGCTACGGCAGGCTCAGCGAGCTGACCAAGCGCCACGACCTGCCGTACCACATCATCGGTTCGGACCTCGCGGGCGTCGTGCTGCGCACCGGTCCGGGCGTGAACGCCTGGCACCCCGGTGACGAGGTCGTCGCGCACTGCCTCTCCGTCGAGCTGGAGTCCAGCGACGGGCACAACGACACGATGCTCGACCCCGAGCAGCGCATCTGGGGCTTCGAGACCAACTTCGGCGGGCTGGCGGAGATCGCACTCGTCAAGTCCAACCAGTTGATGCCCAAGCCGGACCACCTCAGCTGGGAGGAGGCGGCGGCCCCCGGCCTGGTCAACTCCACCGCGTACCGGCAGCTGGTCTCCCGCAACGGCGCCGGGATGAAGCAGGGCGACAACGTCCTCATCTGGGGCGCAAGCGGCGGCCTCGGCAGTTACGCCACGCAGTTCGCGCTCGCCGGCGGCGCCAACCCCATCTGTGTGGTCAGCAGCCCGCAGAAGGCGGACATCTGCCGGGCGATGGGCGCCGAGGCGATCATCGACCGCAACGCCGAGGACTACCGGTTCTGGAAGGACGAGCACCACCAGGACCCGAAGGAGTGGAAGCGCTTCGGCAAGCGCATCCGCGAACTGACCGGCGGCGAGGACGTCGACATCGTCTTCGAGCACCCGGGCCGCGAGACCTTCGGCGCCTCCGTGTACGTCACCCGCAAGGGCGGCACGATCGTCACCTGCGCCTCCACCTCGGGCTACCAGCACGAATACGACAACCGCTATCTGTGGATGTCCCTGAAGCGGATCATCGGCTCGCACTTCGCCAACTACCGCGAGTCGTGGGAGGCCAACCGGCTCATCGCGAAGGGCAAGATCCACCCGACGCTGTCCAAGGTGTACTCGCTGGAGGAGACCGGGCAGGCCGCGTACGACGTGCACCGCAACCTCCACCAGGGCAAGGTCGGGGTCCTGGCGCTGGCGCCCACCGAGGGTCTCGGTGTGCGCGACCAAGAGAAGCGCGCCCAGCACGTCGACGCCATCAACCGCTTCCGGAACGTCTGAGGTCCGAAGATGACAGAGCGCCAGACGCCGCGGGAGCGGACCGAACGGGACCGGCCGTGGCTCATGCGGACCTACGCCGGCCACTCCACCGCGGAGGCGTCCAACGAGCTGTACCGGCGCAACCTCGCCAAGGGGCAGACGGGTCTGTCGGTCGCGTTCGACCTGCCGACCCAGACCGGGTACGACCCCGACCACATCCTCGCCCGCGGCGAGGTCGGCCGGGTCGGCGTGCCCGTCTCGCACCTCGGTGACATGCGCCGGCTGTTCCAGAACATCCCCCTGGAGCAGATGAACACCTCGATGACCATCAACGCCACCGCCATGTGGCTGCTGGCGCTCTACCAGGTCGTCGCCGAGGAGCAGGGCGCCGACGTCACCAAGCTCCAGGGGACGACCCAGAACGACATCGTGAAGGAGTACCTGTCGCGGGGCACCCACGTGTTCCCGCCGGTCCCCTCCCTCCGTCTGACGACGGACATGATCTGCTACACGGTCAACAACATCCCCAAGTGGAACCCGATCAACATCTGCAGCTACCACCTGCAGGAGGCGGGAGCCACCCCGGTCCAGGAGATCGCGTACGCGATGTCCACCGCGATCGCCGTGCTCGACGCGGTGTTCGCGTCCGGCCAGATCCGCGAGGACCAGAAGGGGGACGTCGTCGCCCGCATCTCCTTCTTCGTGAACGCGGGCGTCCGCTTCGTCGAGGAGATGTGCAAGATGCGGGCGTTCGGCCGCATCTGGGACCGCATCACCCGCGAGCGGTACGGC
This sequence comes from Streptomyces ortus, assembly GCF_026341275.1. Taxonomy (NCBI): domain Bacteria; kingdom Bacillati; phylum Actinomycetota; class Actinomycetes; order Kitasatosporales; family Streptomycetaceae; genus Streptomyces; species Streptomyces ortus. The sequence goes on along the minus strand of NZ_JAIFZO010000002.1, from coordinate 6,695,812 downwards.
ATCGAGAACCCCAAGCACCGCCGGTTCCGGTACGGGGTCCAGGTCAACTCCCTCGGCCTGACCGAGGCCCAGCCGGAGAACAACATCCAGCGGATCGTGCTGGAGATGCTGGCCGTGACCCTCTCGAAGGACGCACGCGCGCGTGCCGTCCAACTGCCCGCCTGGAACGAGGCGCTGGGGCTGCCCCGCCCCTGGGACCAGCAGTGGTCGCTGCGCATGCAGCAGGTGCTCGCCTACGAGAGCGACCTGCTGGAGTACGCGGACATCTTCGACGGCTCGCACGTCGTGGAGGCCAAGGTCGCCCAGCTGGTCGAGGACTCGTTCGCCGAGATCGACCGGATCGAGGAGATGGGCGGCGCGATGGCGGCCGTCGAGTCGGGCTATCTGAAGTCGCAGCTGGTGTCCTCGCACGCCGAGCGCCGGGCCCGCATCGAGTCCGGCGACGAGAAGATCGTCGGCGTCAACATCTTCGAGTCGACCGAGCCCAACCCGCTCACGGCCGATCTGGACGCCGCGATCCAGACGGTCGACCCCGCGGTCGAGGCCCGGGTGACCGCGGCCCTCCAGGAATGGCGCGACACCCGCTACCAGCCGCCCTTCAACCACCCGCGCCCCTGCAAGGCGCTGGAGGGGCTGAAGGAGGCCGCCAAGGGCACCGGCAACCTCATGGCGGCCACCCTGGAGTGCGCCCGCGCCGGGGTCACGACCGGCGAGTGGGCGGGCGCCCTGCGCGAGGTGTTCGGCGAGTTCCGCGCCCCCACCGGGGTGTCGTCCGCGCCCGTCGCGGTGACTGCCGAGGAGGGCACCGCGATGGCGGTGGTGCGCCGCAAGGTGGAGCTGACCGCACGGGACCTGGGCGTCGGCAAGCTCCGCTTCCTGGTCGGCAAGCCGGGCCTGGACGGGCACTCGAACGGCGCCGAGCAGATCGCCGTACGGGCCCGTGACGCCGGCTTCGAGGTGGTCTACCAGGGCATCCGGCTCACCCCGGAGGAGATCGTGACCGCGGCCGTCGCCGAGGACGTCCACGGCGTGGGCCTGTCCATCCTGTCGGGCTCGCACGCCCAGCTCGTGCCCGACGTGCTGGAACGGCTGCGCGAGGCGGGCGCCGCCGACATCCCGGTGATCGCCGGCGGGATCATCCCGAACGCCGACGCCGAGCTGCTCAGGGCCGCCGGAGTGGCCGCCGTCTTCACCCCGAAGGACTTCGACATCACGGGAATCATCGGCCGTATCGTCGACGAGATCCGGAAAGCGAACAAGCTCGACCCTCTGGAGGTCCCCGCATGACCAGCCCTGCTCCCCAGGTCAACCGTTTGCGCCCGCGGCGCTCCTGCCTGGCCGTGCCCGGTTCGAACCCCCGCTTCCTGGAGAAGGCCCAGGGCCTGCCCGCCGACCAGGTGTTCCTCGACCTGGAGGACGCGTGCGCGCCGCTGGCCAAGCCGGAGGCGCGGCACACCATCGTCAAGTTCCTCAACGAGGGCGACTGGACGGGCAAGACGCGGGTCGTGCGCGTGAACGACTGGACGACCGAGTGGACGTACCGCGATGTCGTGACGGTCGTCGAGGGCGCGGGGCAGAACCTCGACTGCATCATGCTGCCCAAGGTCCAGGACGCCCAGCAGGTGGTCGCGCTGGACCTGCTCCTGACGCAGATCGAGAAGACCATGGGCTTCGAGGTCGGCCGGATCGGCATCGAGGCGCAGATCGAGAACGCGCGGGGACTGAACAACGTCAACGAGATCGCGACGGCGTCCCAGCGCGTCGAGACGATCATCTTCGGCCCGGCCGACTTCATGGCGTCGATCAACATGAAGTCGCTGGTCGTGGGCGAGCAGCCGCCCGGCTACCCGGCGGACGCCTACCACTACATCCTGATGAAGATCCTGATGGCCGCCCGCGCCAACGACCTCCAGGCGATCGACGGCCCCTACCTGCAGATCCGCAACGTGGACGGCTACCGCGAGGTCGCCCGGCGCGCCGCGGCCCTCGGCTTCGACGGCAAGTGGGTGCTGCACCCGGGCCAGGTCGAGGCGTCGAACGAGATCTTCTCGCCGTCCCAGGAGGACTTCGATCACGCCGAGCTGATCCTGGACGCGTACGCGTACTACACGTCCGAGGCGGGGGGCAAGAAGGGCTCCGCGATGATCGGCGACGAGATGATCGACGAGGCGAGCCGCAAGATGGCCCTGGTCATCTCCGGCAAGGGCCGCGCGGCGGGCATGCACCGCACGTCCAAGTTCGAAGCGCCGGAGGCCTGAGCACATGCAATTCGGGCGAACCTACGAAGAGTTCGAGGTCGGGGCGGTCTACAAGCACTGGCCAGGGAAGACCGTCACCGAGTACGACGACCACCTCTTCTGTCTGCTCACGATGAACCACCACCCGCTCCACATGGACGCCAACTACGCCGGGAGCACGACCGACTTCGGCAAGAACGTGGTGGTGGGGAACTACATCTACTCCCTCCTGCTCGGCATGTCCGTACCCGACGTGTCGGGCAAGGCGATCGCCAACCTGGAGGTCGAGTCGCTCAAGCACGTCGCGCCGACCTTCCACGGCGACACGGTCTACGGCGAGACCACGGTCCTCGACAAGACACCTTCCCGGTCGAAGAACGACCGCGGGATCGTGTACGTCGAGACCAAGGGGTACAAGCAGGACGGCACGCTGGTCTGCGTGTTCCGCCGCAAGGTGATGGTCCCCACCGAGACGTACATCAAGGAGCGCGGCGGCGAACAGCCCGGCCGCCCGGAGCTGAAGGCTCCCGCGGAGAAGAAGGCTCCGGCCGACCAGAAGACGGAGAAGTAGCCATGGCGCGACTCGCCCAGACCGCAGGTCTCACCGACATCCAGCGGGAGATCCTGTCGACCGTACGGGACTTCGTCGACAAGGAGATCATCCCGGTCGCGACCGAGCTGGAGCACCGCGACGAGTACCCGCAGGCGATCGTCGACGGTCTCAAGGAGTTGGGCCTCTTCGGCCTGATGATCCCCGAGGAGTACGGGGGCCTGGGCGAGTCGCTCCTCACCTACGCGCTGTGCGTGGAGGAGATCGCGCGCGGCTGGATGTCGGTGTCCGGCATCATCAACACCCATTTCATCGTGGCCTACATGCTCAAGCAGCACGGCACGCAGGAGCAGCGCGAGTACTTCCTGCCGCGCATGGCGGCGGGCGAGGTGCGCGGCGCGTTCTCCATGTCCGAGCCGGCACTCGGCTCCGACGTCTCGGCCATCACGTCCAAGGCGGTGAAGGACGGCGAGGAATATGTCCTGAACGGGCAGAAGATGTGGCTTACGAACGGCGGTACGTCGACACTCGTCGCCGTTCTCGTGAAAAGTGACGAAGGCCACCCTGAAGGCACCGCGCCTCACAAGTCGATGACGACCTTCCTCGTGGAGAAGGAGCCCGGTTTCGGTGAGGTCCGCCCCGGCCTGACCATCCCCGGGAAGATCGACAAGATGGGGTACAAGGGGGTCGACACCACCGAGCTGATCATGGATGGCCTGCGCATTCCGGCCAATCGGGTGCTCGGCGGCGTCACCGGCCGAGGTTTTTATCAGATGATGGACGGCGTAGAAGTGGGTCGCGTCAACGTGGCCGCGCGTGGCTGCGGTGTCGCTCAGCGTGCGTTCGAGCTGGGCGTTTCCTATGCCCAGCAGCGCCACACCTTCGGCAAACAGATCGCTCAGCACCAGGCGATCCAGTTCAAACTGGCCGAGATGGCTACCAAGGTCGAGGCCGCCCATGCGATGATGGTCAACGCGGCGCGCAAAAAGGACTCCGGGGAGCGAAACGACCTCGAAGCAGGGATGGCGAAGTACCTCGCCTCCGAATACTGCAAGGAAGTCGTGGAAGACGCCTTCCGGATCCACGGCGGCTACGGCTTCTCAAAGGAGTACGAGATCGAGCGCCTCTACCGCGAGGCGCCGATGCTGCTCATCGGTGAAGGTACCGCCGAGATCCAGAAAATGATCATCGGACGCAGGCTGCTCGAAGAGTATCGGCTGCAGGGTTAGATATACCGATTCGGGGTGTTTTCATCGAGAAGAAGATCACACCCCGTCAGCGCTCTTCGGACACCGACTCGGCTTCCTGGCTTACCCAGTTGTGGCCCGCGACCGGTACGATTCCGGGAAAGCCGCCGTCCCCAGTCACAGCGCGGCATCATCCGCTACGAAGGTCATCCATGCCCCACAGCCAAACCTCTGCACCACGCGACAGCCTGGCCGGCGTACGTCTTGCGCGCGGAGCATCGCCGTGGCTCCTCCCGACCGTCGCCACCGCAGCCCTCAGCCTGGTACGCGCGCGCAAGTCCGGCGCCGCCAAGGCCGTGGCCGTACCCGCCACCGCTCTCGCGGCGGGCATGCTGTGGTTCTTCCGCGACCCCGAGCGCGAGATCACCCAGGGCCGGGTCATCTCGCCCGCCGACGGTGTGGTGCAGAGCATCATGCCGTGGAAGGACGGGCGCACCCGCGTCGCGATCTTCATGAGCCCGCTGAACGTCCACGTCAACCGCGCTCCCCTCGCCGGGACGGTGACGTCGGTCGAGCACATCCCCGGCGGCTTCGTTCCGGCGTTCAACAAGGAGAGCGAGAACAACGAGCGCGTCGTCTGGCACTTCGACACCGAGCTCGGTGACATCGAGATGATCCAGATCGCCGGCGCGGTCGCGCGGCGCATCGTGCCGTACCTCCCGCAGGGCACGAAGGTCGAGCAGGGCGAGCGGATCGGACTGATCCGCTTCGGGTCGCGCGTCGACATCTACCTCCCCGAGGGCGTGGAGGTCGACGTGGAGGTCGGTCAGAAGACCGTGGCGGGGGTGACTCGCATTGACCGTGATTGATCCCGAGACGCAGACCGGCTGGGTGCCGGATGCCGACGAGCTGGACGACGAGGAGGAGATGCCCCTCTCTCTCCGCCTCTCAATAGCGGACACGCTCACGCTCGGTAACGCCACGTGCGGCTTCATGGCGGTGTACTTCACCACCACCGGCATCCTGATCCCGCACCTCACGGGCAGCCAGGAGACCGGCATGGCGCGGCACAGCGCCGCCACTGCCGTGATCCTGATGCTCTGCGCGGCGGTCTTCGACCTGTTCGACGGTCTGGTCGCCCGCAAGCTGCGCTCGTCCCCGATGGGCGCGGAGCTGGACAACCTCTCGGACCTGATCAGCTTCGGTCTGGCGCCGGCGTACTTCGTGCTCGTCTACGGCATGGTCGCCGACGACGCGCACCAGCGGGTGGCGGCGGTGGGCGGGATCGTGGTCCTGCTGGCGGTCGTGCTGCGACTGGCGAGATTCTCGTGCGTCACCGTCAAGGACGGCACCTTCCAGGGCATGCCGTCGCCGTTCGGCGCGCTGACGGTCGTCTCGATCGTGCTGCTCGAGCTGCCGTTCGTCGCCACGCTCATGGCGATCATCGGTACGGCCTGGCTGATGGTGAGCCGCGTCGAGTACCCGAAGCCGCGGGGACGGCTCGCGGGGGCGATGCTCTCCTGGATCGTGCTCAGCATGGCGCTGCTGGCGGCCTGGGCGTTCGACGCGCCGGGCGGGCAGCTGCTGCTGCAGACCGGGTGTGCGCTGCAGCTCGTGATGGGCGCGGTGATTCCCCTCTTCGCCACGGCTCGGAGGGTCAATAATTTCCGCGGTAACCGCCGTGAGGCCAGGGCGGCGCAGTTGCCCTAGCGGGCGGCTCGTGATGTGACGTCGAAGGGCCCCGAACCTCTACTGGTTCGGGGCCCTTCGTGCGGGGTGGCGTCGGGTGCGGATGGGCGGGGGTCGGCCGCGCAGCTCCCCGCGCCCCTGGAGGGGCCCTGCGGGCCCGCAGGGCCCTTACGCGCCCGGTGTGTACGCCTCCGCCACCGTCGAGGCCGCCGGGTCCTGGACCACCTTCATTCCTCCTGTCACCGACTTGTCGGGCTGGAGGATGACGCTCTCCTTGGAGGAGGGGGCCTTGGGGTCGGTGAAGTTCTGCGGGGTGCCGAAGCCCGTGTCCAGGGCGTCGATGGTGAGCAGGGCCTTGTCCACGCCCTCCCGGGTCAGGTCCTTGGACGCGCAGGCCTTCTTCAGGGCCTCACCGAAGGCGGTGGCGGCCGTCCAGCCGGCGACCACCCCGTTGTCCAGGGAGTCCTTCGGGTACGCCTCCTTGTAGTCGGCGACCAGCTTCTCGGCACCCGGGGTGTCCGCGCCGATGGGCAGCGAGGGCGAGGCCACCCAGTAGTTCTTCGCCAGGGCCGGCCCGGCCTGGGTGGCCAGCAGCTGCGGGGCGAAGGCCGAGTTGTTGCCGATGATCGGGACGTTGAACCCGCCCGCCGCGGCGACGCCGACCAGGGAGGCCGCCTGACGGGGGCCCGCGCTGAGCACGACCGCCTTCACACCGGCCTTCTTCAGGGCCGCGACCTGCGCGGTCATGTCGTTGTCGGTCGGCTTGATCTTCTGCTCGACGACGGTCAGCCCGGCCTCCTTCGCGATGTGCTTCGAGCCGGCCAGCGCGCTCTCGCCGTAGTCGCCCTCGAAGTAGACGTGCCCGAGCTTGTCGCCCTTCTTGAGGCCCTTCTCCTTCATCAGGAAGTCGACGGCGTTGATCGTCTCGATGTCGTACGTGGAGCCGATGACGCGGATGTAGGGGCTGCCGAGCAGGGCCGACGACCAGGCCTGCGGCAGGACCAGGCCCTTGTCCTGACCGTCGATGCGCGGCTTGGCCGCGGCGACGAACGGCGAGCCGATGAACTGGGCGAACCCGAGCACCTTGGGCGCCAGCTCGGTGTAGGCGGAGACGGCCTTCTGCGGGTCGTAGCCGTGGTCGCGGACGGTCAGCTCGACCTTGTAGCCGCACACGCCCCCGTCGGCGTTCAGCTGCTTCACATAGAGCTGCTGGGCCTGGGTGACGCTCTTGCCGAGGGTCGCGTAGACCCCCGTCATGTCGGTGAGGGCGCCCAGCGCGATGGTCTTGCCGGAAATGCCCTCGCCGGTCTTCACCTCTCCCGCGGCGCCCTTCTTGTCGCCCTCGTCGTCGTTCTTGGCCTTGGAGCTGCAGCCGGACAGCAGCAGCAGCGCCGCGATCGCCCCGGCGGCCACCCTGGTCGTGCGGGCCGTGTTCATCGTGCTCATCGTTCCTCCCCTGGATCGGTCCTGAAGCGTCGTCCGGCGGCCACCCTGGCCAGGCCGCCGGGAAGGAAGAGCACCACCACGACAATGGCGGCGCCGTAGAGGTACCGGGATGCCTCCCCCGGTGCGATCCCGCCCGTGCCGGGGGCGGAGACCAGGGGCAGCGCATCGCTGTAGCGGGTCAGCAGCTGCGGCAGCACGGAGACGAACACCGCGCCGATCACCGCGCCCGAGACCGAGCCGAGCCCGCCGATGACGATCATGGCGAGGTATTCGAGCGACAGCGTGATGCCGAAGTAGTCCGGCACCGTCCGCTGGAAGACCAGGGCGAGCAGCACGCCCGCGAGGCCCGCGTACATCGAGGACAGGACGAAGACGGCGGCCCGGTAGCGGGCCACGGGGACGCCCATGACGCCGGCCGCGATGCGGTGGTCGCGGATCGCGTTCATGGCCCGTCCGGGACGCCCGCGCAGCACCCCGCGGGCGAAGAGCGCGCCGGCGAGGAGCAGCACGAGGGCCGCGTACCAGAGCTTCTCCGCGGAGCCGAACGGGACGTTCGCGACCAGCAGCTCACTGTCGTCGAAGGTCAGCCCGAACAGGCTCAGGGGCGGTACGTCCCGGCCGTTGAAGCCGCCGGTGAGGTCCTTGGCGTTGAACAGCACATGCTGGCCGATGAAGATCAGCGCGAGCGTGGCGATGCCCAGGTAGGCGCCGTGCAGGCGTCCCGCGATGGGGCTGAAGACGCCGCCGGCCAGGCCCGCGACCAGCACGGCGAGGACGGCCGCGAGCCAGGTCGGCAGGCCGAGGCCGGTGAGCCCGTCACCGCCGTCCGCGGCGAACACGCAGTAGCCGTACGCGCCGACCGCGAGGAAGAAGGCGTGCCCCATGGAGAGCTGGCCGGTGGAGCCGGTCAGCAGGTTGAGCCCGATCGCGCCGATCGCCGCGGCCATCGCGAAGAGGCCGGCCTGGAGCCAGAACCGGTCCAGGTAGAAGGGCAGGGCGAGCAGCAGGAGGGCGCCGGCGGCCCAGACGTACGTACGGGCGCGGATGGGGAAGCGCCTCGGGCGGCGGGCGGAGGTCTCGGATGCGGGTGCTGCGGAGACCGGTGCTTCGGAGACGGGTGTCTCAGACACGGGCCAGCTCCTTCGTGCCGAACAGCCCGGCGGGCCGGATGAGCAGGATCACGGTCATCACGAGGTAGGGGGCCACATCGCCCAGCCCCCGGCCCAGGAAGGACAGTTCGCTCTGGTAGCCGGTCGCGAGGGATTCCGTGACGCCGACGATCAGACCGCCGACGAGTGCTCCGGTGGTGGAGTCGAGGCCGCCGAGGATCGCGGCGGGGAAGGCCTTGAGGGCGGCGAGCGAGGTGGCCCGCTCCAGGCCCGGGGTGGGGAAGACGGTCAGGAACAGGGCGGCCACGGCGGCGAGTCCGCCCGCCACCGCCCAGGCACCGAGCGAGACCCGCCCGAGCCGTACGCCCATCAGCGCGGCCGTCTCCGTGCTCTCGGCGGCGGCCCGCATCGCCACTCCCCAGGAGGTGTAGCGGAAGGTGAGCAGGAAGGCCGTGATGAGCAGGCCCGCGGTGACGAAGGCGGCGATGCGCGTGTGGGCCAGCGAGATGGAGCCGATGGTGAGCACGTCGTCGCCCCACGGGTCGCCGAGCGGCAGGACGTCGGTGCCGATGCGGCGGGTGAGTTCCGTGGTGAGCAGGATGTCCACGCCGATGGTGACGATCGCGAGAACGCTGTGGTCGGAGCCCCGGTAGCGGCGCATCACGAAGAACTCGACGGCCGCCCCGACCAGGGCCGCCCCGGCGATCCCGGCGAGCAGGGCGGGCCAGAAGCCGATGTCGTCGTGGAGGACGGCAGTGATGTACCCGCCGGCCAGCAGCAGGGACGCGTGGGCGAAGTTGACGACCTCGGTGGCCCGGAAGATGACCACGAAGCCGAGGGCGATGAGGGCGTAGACCGATCCCATCGAGAGCCCGTTGAGGAGGAGTTCGGCGAAGGTGCTCACTGCGTGGTCTCCTCTTTCCCGGAGTCTTTCGCGGAGCGCCCGGCCCTTTCGGGCTCCTCGGAACGCTCCCCCAGGTAGGCGCGTACGACCGCCGGATCGTTCTGTACGTCGGCGGGGGCGCCGTCCGCGATACGGCGCCCGAAGTCGAGTACGGTCACCGCGTCGGCGAGCCGCATCACCACCCCCATGTCGTGTTCCACCAGGACGATCGAGATGCCGAGGCTGTCGCGGACCCCCGCGATCACGGCGGAGGTACGGATCCGCTCGTCGGCGGTCATGCCCGCGACCGGCTCGTCCAGGAGCAGCAGCCGGGGCTCCATGCACAGGGCGCGGGCGAGTTCGGCGAGCTTCTGCTGGCCGTACGGCAGCGAGCCCGCCGGACGGCCGAGGCAGGACGAGATACCGACGAACTCGGCGATCTCCCGGACGCGTGCGCGGTGACGGCGCTCCTCACGGGCCGCCGCGGGCAGCTTCAGGCCCGCGGCCAGGAAACCGGTACGGGTCAGCCGGTGCCGGCCCAGCAGGAGGCTGTCCTCGACCGTGGCGAGCGGCGGCAGGGCGAGGTTCTGGAAGATGCGGGCGACGCCCAGATCGGCGATGCGGTGCGGAGGCATCCCGGTCAGTTCGTGCGCGCCGAAGCGGACGCTGCCCGAGGTGGCGCGGTAGACGCCGGACAGCACGTTGAAGCAGGTGGACTTGCCTGCGCCGTTGGGGCCGATGAGGGCGTGGACGGTGCCGGGGCGGACGGTGAAGTCCACGGCGTCCAGGGCGGTCAGACCGGCGAAGCGCACGGTCAGGTCCCGTACCTCCAGCGGCGGCGGTGCGTCCGTGTCGGTCCCGGGGCCCTGACGGGAGCCGGGGCCGGGTGAAGTGGGCTGTGGTGGCGCGTCGTTCGTCATGGTGAAGTGCTCACCCCTTCCATCGGGTCAGCGCCGGGTGCGAGGCGCGGGCCCGCTCGGCGTCGGCCGCCGCGTCCTCGTCGACCACGCCCAGATAGCGGCGGCGCACCTCGTCGGAGGCGGCCAGTTCGTCGGCGGGCCCCGACAGGGTGACCTCGCCGACCTCCAGGACGTACGCGCGGGTGGCCAGCCGCAGGGCCAGGGCGGCGTTCTGCTCGACGAGCAGGATCGAGGTGCCCTGCGTGTTGATCTCCCGTACCGTCTCGGCGATCCGGGCCGCCATCAACGGGGCGAGCCCCAGGGAGGGTTCGTCCAGGAGCAGCATCCTCGGGCCGGCCATCAGGGCGCGGCCGACGGCGAGCATCTGCTGTTCCCCGCCGGACAGCAGACCGGCGTGCTGCTGGGCGCGGTCGGCGAGGACGGGGAACAGTTCGTGGACGCGGCGCAGTGCGGCGGCCCGCCCGGCTCGGCCCCCGGTGGCGCCGAGCGCTCCCGCCCGCAGGTTGTCGGCGACGGTCATCCGGGCGAACACCCGGCGCCCTTCCGGGATCTGGGAGATCCCGGCGGCCACCACCCGGTCCGGTGGGAGAGCGCCGAGCGGGCGGCCGTCGAACTCGACCGTGCCGCCGGTGACCGCGCCGCCGTGGAAGGACAGGGTCCGGCAGATGGCCCGCAGGAGGGTCGTCTTGCCCGCGCCGTTGCCGCCGAGGACCGTGACCACGGCGCCCTCCGGGACCTCCAGGGACACCTGGCGCAGCGCTCGTACGGGACCGTATCCGACCGAAAGGTCCCGTACGGCCAGCCCCGGACCACCCATGGCATTCCCCCTGTCATCGCGCTTCCGCTCGGCCGGCACCCGGCGTGTGCACGTCCGGTGTGGCGCTCACCACAGCATCGGCGCGGGCGTCCGTCCACGGGGTGCGGGCGAATCGCTGCGGGTGACCAGCGGGTGCGGGCAGGCGTTGTGCGCGCGCACAACACCGCGTGTCAGGGGCCTGTGCGGGGCGGCACACAGGTGGCATCCTCCGGCCATGGGAGCCCGCAGAAGGCGTACCGGTCATGACTGGAAGCTGCTCGCCGCGTCCTGCACGGCGCTGCTGGAGCGGCTGCCGGAGCTGGTCGACGAGCACATGCGGCAACTGGCCGAACACTCCCCCGTCTACGGGGAGTTCCTGCCGTACGACCAGCAGTGGCGGGAGGCCGAGGAGGCGATGCGGATCGGGATCGAGACGATCTCCGCGCCCCGGGACTCGCCGCGCCGCGATCTGGAGTACGCGGAGGACGCGGGCCGGCGCCGGGCCCAGCAGGGCCTGCCGCTGGAGCTGCTGGTGCACGCGTACCGCTCGGCGGGCTATCTGGTGTGGGACGCGCTGCTGGAGGCGGCGACCGGCAAAGAACCGGACCGTCTCGGTGTGCTGATGCGGTCGGCGACCATGGTGTGGTCCGCCGTGGACGCGCAGGCCGCGGCCGCGACCGAGGCGTACCGGGCAACCGAGATGGAGCTTCGGCGGCGTACCGACGAACGGCTCCAGGCGCTGCTCGACGCGCTCCTGGAGGGCCAGGAGGCGCCAGGTCTCGCGGCGCGGGCCGCCGCCGGTCTCGACCTTCCCGAGCGGGGTCCGTACGCCGTGGTCGTGCTGCGCTCGGAGCGGCGGGAGCCGTTGCGGCGGCCCGTGGAGGGGGCGGGGCTGCGGTTCGTCTGGCGGATGCGGGCCGACTGCGAGGTGGGGGTGGTGGCCCTCGGGCCCGGGCAGGGGCTCGACGGGGTCGCCCGGGCGCTCGACGGGCGCTGTTCCGGTCCCGGCGGGATCAGTCCGGTGGTCGCGGGGCTCGCCGAGCTGGGGCGGGCGCGGCGGCTCGCCGAACTGGCCCTGCGTACGTGTCCGCCGGACGCGAGTGCCGTCGTGCGGCTCGATCAGCGGATGCCCACGGCGCTCGTCGTCAGCCAGCCGGAGCTGGCGGCGCGGCTGGTGGCGGATGTGTTCGGGGCGCTGCTGGAACTCGAACCGCCCGATCGGGCCGTGCTGTTGGAGACGCTGGACGCGTGGCTGAGTTGTGAGGGGTCCGCGGGGCGGGCGGCGGGACGGTTGTACTGCCACCGGAACACGGTGTTCAACCGTCTGCGGCGGCTGGAGCAGCTGACGACGCGGTCGTTGGCGCGACCGCGGGACCTGATCGAGATGACACTGGCACTGGACGCGTACCGCTTGGCGTAGAACACTCCCTCGCCCCCGCCGCCCCTACCCTTCCCGTCACTGCATGGGGCTGCGCCTCGCTCCTTCGTCCTCAACGCCGGACGGGCTGAAAGACATCTTTCAGCCCGTCCGGCGTTTGAGGAACGAGCGCGCGCGCGATACGGGGGCGAGGGGGCGCAGCCCCCATGTGTGGACGGGAACGGGTAGGGGCGGCGGGGGCGAGGGAACGTTTCGGGTCAGGTCAGGAAGTCCTGGGCGATTTGTTCCGCGACGGTTTCCAGGATGGGGCCCGCATCCGCGATGCACCGCCCCACATCCGGCTCGACATCCGTCAGCGGATACACCCGCCGAATCCCGGCCCGCCCCAGCGCCTCAGGAGCCAGAGCCAACCGCCCGCACACGGCGACGACCTCCTTGCCGGCCGCCCGCGCAGCCGCCGCCACCCCCGCGGGCGCCTTCCCATGGAGGGTCTGCTCGTCCAGCGACCCCTCCCCCGTGATGACGAGCGTCGCCCGCTCCAGCGCGGACGCGAACCCCAGCACGTCGAGCATGACCTCGATCCCGGGCCGGAAACGCGCACCGAGGCCCACCAGGGCCCCGTACCCGATACCGCCCGCGGCCCCCGCCCCGGGCGCGACCGCGTACTCAGCGGCCCGGCCCCCGACCGACTTCTCCAGGATCGCGGCAAAGTGCGCGAGGCCCGCGTCGAGCACCGCGACCTCGTCCGGGGAGGCGCCCTTCTGCGGCCCGTACACCGCCGCCGCGCCCTTCGGCCCGGTCAGCGGATTGTCCACGTCGCTCGCGAGGACCACGTCGACGGCGGCGAGCCGGGCATCGAGACCGGTCAGGTCCGCCGTGGCGAGTTCTCCGAGGGAACCGCCCCCGGGCGGTACGGGCTCGCCGTCCTCGTCGAAGAACCGGGCCCCGAGCGCGGCCAGCATCCCGGCCCCGCCGTCGGTGGTCGCGCTGCCCCCGACGCCGAAGACGATCGTCCGCGCCCCGGCGTCGAGCGCGGCCCGCAGCAGCTCCCCGGTGCCGTACGTGGACGCCGTGAGCGGCGCGAACGTGCCGGCGGGCAGCCGCTGCAGCCCGCTGGCCTCGGCCATCTCCACGACCGCGGTCCCCTCGCGCAGGGCGAACGCCGCGGTGACCTCGTCACCGAGCGGCCCCGCGACCCGTACCTCGTGGCGTTCGAACCCGGCGGCGACCGCCGCGGCGACCGTGCCGTCACCGCCGTCGGCCACCGGGAGCGCCTCGACCTCGACCCGGGGCGCGATCCGGCGCAGTCCCGCTGTCACCCGCTCGGCCACCTGCACGGCCGTGAGCGAGCCCTTGAACTTGTCCGCGGCGATGAGTACGCGCTGGATCTGGCTGCCGGTCCGGTTCACTGCAGCGTCCGCCACCTGTGTTCCCCTTGCTCTTCGGGCCTTGCACATGTCAAGGCAGTCGCGCCGCTGCGACCCTAACCGCAGGAGGGGGCCGCTGCCCAGGGCCGGTTCTCAGGACCCGGACAGCGGCCGGACAGGCTTGCCGGGACGGCGGCGGAACGGCGGCGGAACGGCGGCGGGTCAGCCGGCGTCGGTTCCGCGCGAGTCGTAGAGCTGGTGCGTCAGCGTTCCCTTGTGCCCGAACGGGATGCTGATGTGCTCCAGCACATCCTCCAGCAGATCGAGGTCCCCGGTCCGCACACCGACGTCCCCGGTGGTGACCAGAGGCTCGGCGGGGGCGGCCTGGGCGACGGCGGCACCCGGACCGGACAGGACGGCGGCGACCGCGACGGCACCGGCTCCGGCCGCGAGGACCGTCGTACGGCTCAACGACTTCATGGGACTCCCAACGCGCAACACGCAATACGAATAAAACCTGACGACCTTCTCATGTGGTGCGGTGCAGTATGTATGCAGAACCGCTGAGACCGAGAGGAATTCGACAGACCGGATGTAACCCCGTCACGCGTTGACGATCTTGCGGAACCTCCCGTCGGTCTCGCTAGGCTGGCCCGATGACCACCGCTGACTACGCCACGTACATCGCGGGCCTTCCCCGCGTGCTCGTCGGCGCCGCCGCTCTCTTCCGTGACCCCGAGGGCCGTGTGCTGCTCGTCGAGCCCAACTACCGGGCGGGCTGGGCGTTGCCGGGCGGGACCGTGGAGTCGGACGCCGGCGAGACCCCCAGGCAGGGGGCCCACCGGGAGACCCTGGAGGAGATCGGCCTGGACCTGGAGATCGGCAGGCTGCTCGCGGTGGACTGGGTGCCCGGTACGGAGCGGCCCCCGATCGTGGCGTACCTGTACGACGGTGGAGTCCTGTCGGAGGAGCAGTTCAAGTCGATCCGCCTCCAGGAGGCGGAGTTGCTCTCCTGGCGGCTGGTCCCGCGCGAGGAGCTGACCGGTCACATGCCGGGCTCCCTGGGCCGCCGCGTGCTCGCCGCACTCGACGTACTCGTCACGGGCGCGGGAACGGCGGAGCTGGAGAACGGCGATCCGGTCGGCTGACGAGCGGGTCCGCTCCCCGCTCGAAGTCCAGCAGCCGCCGCTTGCGTTCCAGGCCGCCGCCGTAGCCCGTCAGGCTGCCGTCCGCGCCCACCACGCGATGGCAGGGCACGATGATGCCGAGCGGGTTCTTGCCGTTGGCGAGGCCCACCGCCCGCGACGCCTTCGGATTGCCGAGGGCGTCCGCGAGTTGACCGTACGAACGGGTCTCGCCGTACGGGATCCTGCGGAGCTCCGCCCAGACGGAGCGCTGGAACGGGGTGCCGTGCAGGTGCAGTCGGACGGAGAAGTCCTGCAACTCGCCGGCGAAGTAGGCCCGTAGTTCCTCGGTCGCCTCGGCGAACGGCAGGTCGTCCGGGTCGCCGAAGCTGTCCTCCGGCGGGCGGTGGCGCTGGTCGGTCATGTAGAGCCCGGAGAGGACGCCGTCGGTGGCGACCAGCGTGAGCGGGCCGTACGGGCTGTCGATGACGGTGTGCTGTTTCACTGGACGCCCTTCTCTGCGTGAGCTGCTTGTTCGGGTTGTTCTGGTTGTTCGGGTTGTTCAGGTTGTTCGGGTTGTCCGGGGAGGAAGTTGACCGGGTGCGTGCCCGTCGCCCACAGGTACTGGACGGCGTACGCGCGCCAGGGCCGCCAGTCCGCGGCCCGCGCCGTCAGGGCGGCAGGCGTGGACGGCAGCCCCAGGTCCCGTGCCGCGTAACGGATGCCGAGGTCGGTGACCGGGAACGCGTCGGGGTCGCCCAGCGCCCGCATGGCGATGACCTCGACCGTCCAGGGCCCGAAGCCGGGCAGGGCGAGCAGCCGGGCCCTGGTCTCCGCCCAGTCACCCTCGACGCCCAGCTTCAGTGTGCCGTCGGCCAGTCGGCCCACGAGTGTGGTGAGGGTGGTCCGGCGAGTGGCCGGCATGGCGAGCGCTTCGGGGTCGAGTGCCGCCAGGTCCTCGGCGGACGGGAAGAGGTGGGTGAGGCCGCCCTCGGGATCGTCGACCCTCTCACCGTGCGCCGCGACCAGGCGTCCCGCGTGCGTGCGGGCGGCGGCCGTGGACACCTGCTGCCCCAGCACCGCCCGTACGGCGAACTCGGCCTCGTCGACCGTACGGGGCACGCGGCGGCCCGGCGCCTTGTCGACGAGCGGCGCCAGCACCGGATCCGTCCGCAACTGGTCGTCGACCGCCACCGGATCCGCGTCCAGGTCGAGCATGCGGCGGCAGCGGCTGATGGCGACGGTCAGGTCGCGCAGGTCGCTGAGGGTGAGCCGGCAGCCGATGTGGTCGGGCCGCGGAGCGAGGGCGACCACACCGTGGCCGTACGGCAGCCGCAGGGTGCGCCGGTACGCGCCGTCGCGCCACTCCTCCACCCCGGGTACGGCGGTGGCGGCGAGGTGGCCGAAGAGGTTGTCGGGGTTGAGCGGGGCCCGGAAGGGGAGGCGGAGCGCCAACACACCAGGTGCGGCGGTGGAGTTGGCGGCATCGGCGCGGTTCCTCGGCGCCCTGGTGCGCAGCTCGCTCGGGGCGAGCGCGAAGACCTCGCGGACCGTGTCGTTGAAGGTGCGGACGGAGGAGAACCCCGCCGCGAAGGCGATCTCGGCCATCGGGAGCGGTGTCGTCTCGATGAGCAGCCGCGCGGTCTGGGCACGCTGGGCGCGGGCCAGGGCGAGCGGGCCCGCGCCCAGTTCGGCGAGGAGCTGTCGTTCGATCTGCCGGGTGCTGTAGCCGAGGCGGGTGGCGAGCCCCGGCACGCCCTCGCGGTCCACGATCCCGTCGCCGATGAGCCGCATCGCGCGGGCCACGAGGTCGGCGCGCAGGTTCCACTCGGGCGAGCCGGGGCTCGTGTCGGGACGGCAGCGCTTGCAGGCCCGGAACCCGGCCTGCTGGCAGGCGGCGGCGCTCGGGTAGAACGTCATGTTCTCCGGCTTCGGAGGCACGACGGGGCAGCTGGGCCGGCAGTAGATCCGCGTGGTCAGGACAGCGGTGAAGAACCAGCCGTCGAAGCGGGCGTCCTTCGACTGGACGGCGCGCACACAGCGCTCGGTCTCGGCGTGCATCCCGTTCTGCATGCCCCCCAGCATCGCCCTCGGTCAGGGCGATGGCTGGCGGGAATGCGACATCTGCCTCAGCCCGGGGGCGGGATCCGGGGGCTCACTCCAGCGCCGTGGGCCGCCGGGAGGCCGCCGTCGCCCGGTCGACGTCGGTCAGGGGGCGCAGCCGATAGGTGTACGAGTAGTCCCGGTCGGCGAAGAGCTTGTACTCGTCGTGGGTGTGCGCGCCCCAGCTGTTGTCGCCGCCGATTCCCATCTGCCGGTGGTTGACGCGCAGGACGACCTCGTCCCGGGCCGTGAGCTGGTAGTCGTGGCGGGTGCCGACCGACAGGTCCTCGGGGGTGAAGTGCGAGGCGTTGACCTCGATGAGCGGTTCACCCGAGACGAGCAGCCCGGTGCCGTCGCGGCCGGTGAGGGCGGCCCAGCGGACATCGGTCCTGTTGCCGTTCTCCTGGGGCCGGATGTAGGGCGTCCACTGCCCGGAGACGGTCCCCGAGTACAGCCCCACCTCGGTGCCGTCGTTGCGGTCCCAGTGGTTCTCCTCGGGACCGCGGCCGTAGTAGTGCAGGTGCTCCAGCCGGCCCGGCAGGAACAGCAGGGTGCCGACCTCGGGGATGTAGGGCAGGTCGGGCGCGCCCGGGTGGAGGGTGTTGTCGACCCGGATCTCCCCGTTGCCGAAGACGGTGTAGGTGGTGGTGTACGCCGATGCGGTGCTGGTGGGCAGGGTCCCGGTGACCTTGATCCGGACGGCCCGGTCGCGCAGGGTGTCCACGCTCACGCCTGTCACCTTGCGCAGGGTCCCGGCGTCGCGCCAGGTCTGGTTGCGGAGGTGCTGGCCGTT
This sequence comes from Streptomyces ortus, assembly GCF_026341275.1. Classification (NCBI taxonomy): domain Bacteria; kingdom Bacillati; phylum Actinomycetota; class Actinomycetes; order Kitasatosporales; family Streptomycetaceae; genus Streptomyces; species Streptomyces ortus. The sequence goes on along the minus strand of NZ_JAIFZO010000002.1, from coordinate 6,678,230 downwards.
GCCCAGGTCGTTGTCGGTCGGTGCCCGCCAGAAGTTCGGCACGGGTCCGGAGGTGAGGAGCCGGGCGCCGCGGGCCTCGTACGAGCTGATGACGCCGGTCCTCCTGTCGACGGTCACGGAGAAGCCGTCGCCCCTGACCGTGACGGACCGCTCGCCGTCCTGGTGGCGCAGGGCTGGTACGCGGGTCAGCGGCACGGGCCGCACGGCGGGGGTGTCGGCGTCGATCGGCAGTTGCTGGGCGGCCACCTCGAAGCCTGCCTTCGCCCACTTGGTGCGTTCCCTGGTGGTGAAGGACAGCCGCAGGAAGTACTCCGTGCCGGGCGCCGGGCCCGCCGGCAGCCTGACGGGCACGGTGACGTCCTTGCTGCTGAGTGGGGGTACGTCCAGCTGGGCGCGGCTCAGCTTTCCGCGCCGCACGGTCCGGCCGTCGGCGACGAGCGTCCAGCCGCCGTCGAAGTCACGGAGGTTGGTGAACAGGTACTCGTTGGTGAGGGTGACGGTCACTCCGGCCGCTCGGGCGGACAGGGACTTTCCGGACGACGCCGGTGCGGCGTTGATCGCCTGGTAGATCCGCTTGACCTCGGCGGCCTTGCCGGTGTGGCCGCGGTCGGCGGTGACGATGCCGTCCGCTACGAAGGCGCCGTCGTTGGGGTGGTCGCCCCAGTCGCCGCCGTACGCGAAGAAGCCGCGGTCCTCGGGGCGGCTGCCGGGCCGTTTCTCCGTCACCTTCACGGTGGCCGCGTCGAACCAGAAACGCACTCCCTCGTCACCGGGGCCGCGTCCGTCCGAGGCGAGTTCGGCCGCGGACAGCGCGCGGGCGTAGACGCGCGCCCGCCGGATCGTTCCGCTGAACTCCCGGGTGGGGTTGTCGGCGTCCGTGGCGAGCGAGAGCGGCGCGGTGTTGACGGCGGGCCGCCGGGTGGTGGTGCGGGTGGCCCTGACCGTGCCGTCGACGTGCAGGGTCAGGGTGCCCGCCGCCGCGTCGAAGACGCCCGCGATGTGGTGTTCGGCGCCGGTCCAGTCGTCCGGGAGGGCCCAGCTCGCCGCGCTCCACTGGCCGTCGCCGTGGATGAAGAACTCCAGGGTGTCGTTCGTCTGCTTGAGGGCGTACTGCGTGTCGCCCTTGGCGATGAGCGGCTGGTGGTAGCCGGTCACGTCCGGGGTGACCCAGGCCTCCAGCGTCAGGGAGCCGGTGAGGTCGAGTCCGGGGTGGCGGGCGAAGACGGTGCTGCCCGTCAGCCCCTTGCGCCGGTCGAAGGTCGCGGCGGCGGCCTGGATCTCACCGCGCACCGCGCCGGGGCCGCTCTCCGTGAAGAGCGTGCGCGTCGGGACCGGCGTGGTCAGGGACTGGTCGACGAAGTCCCAGATCCAGCCGCCCTGCAGCACGTCGTGGCGGCGGATGACGTCCCAGTACTTCTTGAGGTTGCCGGTCGAGTTCCCCATCGAGTGCGCGTACTCGATCATGACGTACGGGCGCTTGTCCGAGGTGTCCCCGGCGCGCGCCTCGACGCGTGAGGGGCTCTCGTACATCGCCGAGCGGATGTCGCTGATCTGCGGACGGTCGTCGCCCTCGTACTGGATGACACGGGTCGGGTCGTACGAACGGATCCAGTCGTGCATGGCGACGAAGGTGCTGCCGCCGCCGGCCTCGTTGCCGAGCGACCAGATGACGACACAGGCGTGGTTCTTGTCGCGGTGGACCATGTTCCGCGCGCGGGCCACGCACGCCCTGCTCCAGTCGGGGTGGTCGCCCGGGTACTCGTCCCGGATGCCGTGGGTCTCCAGGTTGGTCTCGTCCACCAGGTACAGGCCGTACTCGTCGGCCAGTTCGTACCAGAGGACGTTGTTGGGGTAGTGCGAGGTGCGGACCGTGTTGATGTTGGTCTGCTTGATGATCTCCATGTCCCGGACCATGTCCGCGCGGGTGAGCGCGGTGCCGCGGTCGGGGTGCATCTCGTGCCGGTTGGTGCCCCGCAGGGAGATGGGCCGACCGTTGATGCGCATCAGGCCGTCCTTCAGCGCGAACTCGCGCAGCCCGACCCGGTGCGAGAGCGTCTCGACGACCCTGCCCGCCGGATCGCGCAGCCGCAGCACGGCCGTGTAGAGGTACGGGTCCTCGGCCGACCACAGCTTCGGCGCCGGCACGGCTCTCGCGGCCTGTACGGTCACGTCCTGGCCCGCCGGGGCGGAGCCGAGGTCCACGGCCTGGTGCAGTGGGCGCTGCCAGACGGCGTGCCCGCGCGCGTCGTAGAGCTGGGTCTCGACGGAGTACGAGCCTGAGGCGCCCCCGCTCTCCTCCTGACCGCCCTCACCGTCCCGACCGTCCCGACCGCCGTAGTCGCGCACGCTCGCGGTGACCGACAGTTCGGCGGCCCGGTAGCCGTCGCTCAGCGGGGTGTCCAGCTTGAAGTCGCGCAGGTGCACGGCCGGCGTGGAGTAGAGGTGGACCGAGCGGAAGATGCCGCTCAGCCGGATCATGTCCTGGTCCTCCAGCCAGTCGCCGTCGGAGTAGCGGTACACCTCCACCGCGATCTGGTTGGTGCCGGGCTTCAGGTGCGGGGTGATGTCGTACTCGGCGGGGGTGTAGGAGTCCTCGTGGTAGCCGACCAGTTCTCCGTTGATCCACACGTAGTGGGCGGACTTGACCCCTTCGAAGTGCAGGAACGTCCGCCGCCCCGACCACCCCTTCGGGACGGTGAAGGTACGTCTGTACTGGCCCACGGGGTTGTACCGGGTCGGGGCGGCCGGTGGCTGCGGCTCCTCGCCCAGCCCGTTGGGACCCCAGTAGGGATACGTGATGTTGATGTAGATCGGGAAGTCGTAGCCGTGCACCTGCCAGGCGGAGGGGACGGGGATGGTGTCCCAGGAGCTGTCGTCGACGTCGGTGCGGTGGAAGTCGGGGTCCCGGTCGTCGGGGCGGTCGGCGTAGGCGAACTTCCACTTCCCGTCGAGGCTCAGCCGGTACGGCGAGCGGGCACGGTCGCCGTCCAGGGCCTGGGCTACGTCCGCGTACGGGGTGAGGGTGGTGTGCGGCGGCTCGGTGCCGACCTGGAAGACGTCGATGGCGCCGTTCCACTCGGGGGGACCGTCCGCCGCCGCGGCGGGCAAGCCAGCCGCGTGGGCCGTGGAGGCTGACGCGGGCAGGGCGAGCGCGCCGAGGACGACGGCCCCTCCCTCGAGAAGCCGGCGGCGGCTGACGGGAGTCGTGTGCGGAGGCAGGTGCGGGCGCGGGTGCGGCATGGCGGGGCCCTTCCTCGGTACGACAGTGGGGGTGCGCGAACTGAGGGGCGTAATGCGTCTACTGGGCACAAAGACACGTGGTGAGCCACAGAAACCCTAGGACCCGAACACAACACCGGCAATAACCCTGTCGAACTCTGTGTGTTTCTGGGGGCTGTGCCGCAGGGGTGCCCGTCCGGGGGCAGCCTTCAGGGGCGCCCTCCTTGATGGGTGCCTGCCTTGCGAGGCGCCCGCCGTCCGGTCAGCCGACCCGCGCCGCGAACGCCTCGTACGCGGGCTCGTCGAAGAGGACGAACCTGACCTCGCTCACCGAGGTCCGCGTGTCCCGCACGGTCCCGACCGCGACACGCGCCGCGTCGTCCATCGGCCAACCGTAGACACCCGCGGAGACGGCGGGGAACGCGACGGTCCGTGCGCCCAGTTCATCGGCTACCCGCAGGGATTCCCGGTAGCAGGAGGCCAGCAGCTCGGACCGGTCCTCGCTGCCGCTGAAGACCGGCCCGACGGTGTGGATCACCCAGCGCGCGTCCAGCCGGCCGGCGGTCGTGGCGACGGCCTGTCCGGTGCGCAGGCCTTTTCCATAGTGCGAGGCGCGCAGCTTGCGGCACTCGGCGAGGATCTCGGGGCCACCGCGCCGGTGGATGGCGCCGTCCACGCCTCCGCCGCCCAGCAGGGAGGAGTTCGCCGCGTTCACGATGGCGTCCACGCTCTGCCGGGTGATGTCGCCCCGCACGAGTTCGATACCGGTCATGTCTGTCGCAGCCTCTTCCATACGGCCTTGGCCGCGTTGTGCCCCGACATGCCGTGCACGCCGGGCCCCGGCGGGGTCGCCGAGGAGCAGAGGAACACCGCCGGGTGCGGGGTGTGGTACGGGAACGCCGACAGCGTCGGGCGCAGCAGCAACTGCAGGCCGGAGGCCGCGCCGCAGCCGATGTCGCCGCCCACGTAGTTGGCGTTGCGGGCGGCGAGTTCGGGCGGTCCCGCGGTGGCACGGGCGAGCACGCGGTCGCGGAACCCGGGCGCGAACCGCTCCAGCTGCCGCTCGATCGTGTCGGTGAGGTCCCCGGTCCAGCCGCTCGGAACGTGCGCGTACGCCCAGAACACATGCTTTCCGGCCGGTGCTCGCGACGGGTCGACGACACTCGGCTGCACGGTGATCAGGAACGGCGCGTCGGGGGCCCGCCCTTCCCGGGAGGCCGCGCGCAGGGCGGTACCGATCTCCCTGCGATCCGCGCCGACCTGCACCGTGCCGGCCGTGCGGGCCTCCTTCGCGGTCCACGGCACCGGTCCGTCGAGCGCGTAGTCGATCTTGAAGACGCCCGCTCCGTACCGGTAGCGCTCGTAGTGGTTCCCGAAGCCCGCGATCCGGCTCAGTGCGGTGGGCGAGGTGTCGAAGACGTACGCGCGCGCGGGCGGCAGGTCGTCGAGGCGCTTGACCTCGTAGTCGGTGTGGACGGCTCCGCCCAGGTCCTTGAGGTACGCGGTGAGCGCGTCGGAGATCGACTGCGAGCCGCCCCGGGCGACGGGCCAGCCCCTGGCGTGCGCGGCCAGGGCGAAGACGAGGCCGACGGCGCCGGTGGCGAGTCCGCCCAGCGGCGACATGACGTGGGCGACGAGTCCCGCGAACAGCGCCTTGGCCCGCTCGTCGCGGAACCTGCGCATCAGCCAGGTCGAGGGCGGCAGCCCGACCAGACCGAAGCGGGCGAGGGTGACCGGGTCCCGGGGCAGCGCGCTGAGCGGCAGGGACATGAAGTCCTGTACGAGGGTGTCCCACCGGTGGGTGAAGGGCTCCACGAGCCTGCGGTACGTGCCCGCGTCACGCGGTCCGAACGAGGCGGCCGTCTCGGCCACCGACCGGGACAGCACGGCGGCGGTGCCGTCCAGGAAGGGGTGTGCCATGGCCAGTTCGGGATGCAGCCACTCCAGCCCGTACCGCCCCAGCGGCATCGCGCGGAAGGCCGGTGAGTTGACCCCCAGGGGGTGCGCGGCCGAGCACGGGTCGTGCCGGAAGCCGGGCAGGGTCAGCTCCTCGGTGCGGGCACCTCCCCCGACGGTGTCGCGCGCTTCGAAGACGGCCACGGAGAAGCCACGGCGGGCCAGCTCCACGGCAGCCGTCAGTCCGTTCGGCCCCGCACCCACCACGACGGCATCGAGCATCGACGGCACCTTCGGACTCCTTTGTCAGCCGATGGCCACTGACGGTCAGGATATGCCGGGCCCCCGACGGCGCCCGTGCCAGCCCCTCGCCGGCCCGCCGTCCGGCCCGTCGTCCAGCCCCGACAGACCCCGACAGGCCCTGGCCGCGCCCTGCTCAGGCGCCGCTCGCCAGCAGGTCCAGCACCCGGCGGGCCGTGGCCTCGTCCCGCGCCGCCGTGAACGGAAGGGTGTTGCCGCCCGTTATCCGGAACGGCGCCCCCGCGAGGGTCAGATGCGCGCCGCCCGCCTCCTCGACGAGCAGGAGGCCCGCCGCGTGGTCCCAGGCGGCCTCCCAGCTGAACGCGACGGCGTCCAACTCGCCGCGGGCGACGGCCAGGTACTCAAGACCGGCGGAGCCGCAGGGCCTCGGACGCACGCCCTCCGTGCGCAGGCCGAGCAGCGCCCGCTTCTGGTCGTCCGTCGTGTAGTCCGGGTGGGACGTGGCGACTTCGAGGTCGCGTCCGGGGGCCGGGGCGCCCGCGAGGAGGCGTTCGCCGTCGAGCCGGGCGCCCCGCCCCCGTACGGCCACAGCGAGTTGGTCGTGCACCGGGGCGTAGGTCCAGGACGCCAGCACGACGCCGTGCCGGGCGAGCGCGACCAGCGTGCAGAAGCCGGGGTCGCCGTGGACGAACTGGCGGGTGCCGTCGACCGGGTCGACGATCCAGACGGGCGCGTCGCCCCGCAGCGCCTCGTACGTCGCCGGGTCGGCGTGGACCGCTTCCTCACCGACCACGACCGAGCCGGGCAGCAGCTTGCCGAGCACCCCGGTGAGATATTCCTCGGCCTTGCGGTCGGCGTCCGTGACCAGGTCGTGCGGGCCGCTCTTCACGTCTATCTCGTGCGCCGCGAGCTGCCGGAAGCGCGGCATGATCTCGGTGGCGGCCGCCTCGCGGACGGCCCGTTCGACGTCGGCGGTGCGGTGTGCGAGAAACTCGTCGATGGTTTCCATGTGTTCGATCATGCCCCCATGAGAGCACGCGCCACTGACAATCCCCGCCCGGTGGGTGCATCACGGGTGGAATCGGCATGAACAACGAGTGCTCCGAGGTCGGCGGCGGCCTCAGCGGCCGACCGCGTACCCCTGCATGCCGCGCGGGTTCGCCGCCGCCGACAGGATGCCGGTCCGGGGGTCCCGGGCGACCGCGCACAGCCGTCCCTCGGACCAGGCGTCCCCGACCTGGACGTCATGGCCCCGGCGGCGCAGCTCGGCGACGATCCCCGGGTCGGTGCGGGACTCGACCGTCACGCTCCCGGGACGCATCCCGCGCGGGAAGAAGGAGCCGGGGAAGCTGTCGTTGTGCCAGTTGGGGGCGTCGATCGCGCCCTGGAGGTCCAGGCCGCCGCGTACCTCCGCGCGCAGGGCGACCGCCAGGAAGAAGTGCAGCTGCCACTGGTCCTGCTGGTCGCCGCCCGGTGTGCCGAAGGCCAGGACGGGGACGCCGTCGCGCAGCGCGAGCGACGGGGTGAGCGTGGTGCGCGGACGGCGGCCCGGGGTCAGGGAGTTGGGCAGTCCCTCGTCCAGCCAGGCCATCTGGAGCCGGGTACCCAGCGGGAATCCCAGCTCGGGCACGACCGGGTTGGACTGCAGCCAGCCGCCGCTGGGGGTGGCCGCGACCATGTTGCCCCAGCGGTCGACGATGTCGAGGTGGCAGGTGTCGCCCCGGGTGCCGCCGTCCGCCGAGACGTCCGGCTCGCCGGGCACGGGAGACGTCGGCGGCTTGGCCACGGTGGGCTCGCCGGCCCCTTCGGCCCCGCGCACCACGGTCGGCTCACCCGCGCCCGGCGCGGCGGGCACGTCGAAGACGGGGCCTCCCGAAGCTCCCGCCGCTCCCGAGGCCACCGCGCGCGCGTGCCCGGCGAGGAGCGGAGTCCGGCCGCCGGGACTCCCCGGTCGCAGCTCGTACGAGGCCTTCTCCCCGACCAGCGCCCGCCGCCCGGCGTTGTACCGCGGCGACAACAGCTCGGACAGCAGCTCGGCCGGGGGAACCTCGCCCGCGTCCCCGTACCAGGCCTCCCGGTCGGCCATCGCGAGCTTGCAGCCCTCGATCAGCAGGTGGGTGTACTCGGCTGAGCCGTACCGGGGCGGCTCGGGCGGCAGCAGGGCGAGCTGCTGGAGGAGCACCGGGCCCTGGCTCCAGGGCCCGGCCTTGCACAGGGTCCAGCCCCGCCAGTCGTAGGTGGCCGGAGCTTCGTAGGACGCGGACCAGGAGGCCAGGTCGGCCGCCGTGAGCGTGCCGGTGTGGCGCTCGCCGCTGGTGTCCCGCGTGGGCCGGCCGGCCTGCCGTACGAGCGCCTCGGCGATGAATCCCTCGCGCCAGATCCGCCGCGCGGCCTCGATCTCCGTGACGCGCCGGTCGCCCTCCTGGGTTCCTGGCGCGTCGGCCGCCTCCGCGATCAGCCGCTGCCAGGTCGCCGCCAGCGCGGGATTGCGGAACAGCTCGCCCGGCCGCGGGGGCCGGCCGCCCGGCAGGTACACCTCGGCGGAGGACGTCCACTCGGTCTCGAAGAGCTCCCGCACGGTCTCCACGGTCTGGCCGACGCGCTCCACGGGCGCGTGCCCGTCCCGCGCGTACCCGATGGCGTACTTCAGGACGTCGGCCAGGGACTTCGTGCCGTGGTCGCGCAGCAGCAGCATCCACGCGTCGAAGGCGCCGGGCACGGCGGCGGCGAGGGGCCCGGTGCCGGGGACGAGCTCCAGGCCGAGGCCCCGGTAGTGGGCGACGGTGGCCCCGGCCGGTGCCACACCCTGTCCGCACAGGACCCGTACCTCGCCACCCGCCGGGGCGAGGATGATCGGCACCTCGCCTGCGGGCCCGTTGAGGTGCGGCTCCACCACGTGCAGCACGAAACCCGCGGCGACGGCGGCGTCGTACGCGTTGCCGCCGTCCTCCAGCACGGCCATCGCCGACTGCGAGGCGAGCCAGTGCGTGGAGGACACCATTCCGAAGGTGCCCTGGAGCGTGGGTCGGGTGGTGAACACGGGGGGAACTCCTCACTGCGGGCCGGTCCTCCAGTGTGCGGGGCGGACCGGCCGACCGTGGGGGCAGGGCGTCCGTCGAACGGTACGCGGGCTGACGACAGGGCCTAGGAGCGCGTCGAGGGCTGCCAGGCCGTCGTCCCGAGGACGTTCTCGGGGCCGATGTCGAGCGGGTACGGCGGCCGTACTGTCACGGTGTCGTCCCTCTTCTTCGGAGCGACGCGGAGATACACGCCGCTCGTGTTGTTCATGCGCCAGTACAGGGCCGCGTGCGCGCTCTCGCCGGGGGCGAGCGTCAGGGGGCGGGGGCCCGGGTCCTCGGGAGCCATGGACACCTGGTCCGTGCCCTGGACGGTCCGCACGCCCGGGAATGCCTCGCCCGATCCGTCCAGGACGGTGACGGCCGGATAGCCGTTCAACTCGTACGGCTCGTCACCGCAGTTGGTGACGTCGAGGCCCATCGCGCGCAGCCCCATCGCCGCGTCGCCCTGGTCGGCCGCGAAGCGCAGACCGGACTCGGGGCAGCCCTCCGCCTGCTGGCCGGGGACGGCCGGGGAGGGCTCGGAGGCCGCCGGAGAGGGCAGGGGCTCGATGGACACGGGCGGTGGCGCCGGCCGGGACGGTGTCGGCGTGGGGGTGCGTTCGGGGTTGCTCTCCCGGTCCAGTTCGGCGGAGAGCCCGCACCCGCTCGCGCCCAGCACCGGCGTCAGCACCAGCAGGCAGACGAGGGCGGCGCGGCGGAGCGGCCTCGGACGTGTCGCGATCACCCGGCGATCATCACACGAGCCCCCGGCGGAAGCCCTCACTCCGCCCGCCGACGCCCGTCGTCGCATCGTTCCGCCGTCGCCTTGTCCCGGTGCCGCATCGTCCCGCCGTCGAATCGTCCCGGTGTCGTCAGTCGGCCCGCCGTTGGCGTCGGTCCGCCCGGCCGCGTGCCGTGACCAGCCCCGACTCGTAGGCGAACACCACCAGTTGTGCGCGGTCCCGGGCGCCGAGTTTCGTCATCGCCCGGCTGATGTGGGTCTTGGCTGTGAAGGGGCTGATGACCAACGTCCAGCGGTTCAGGACGGTCCGCAGCCTCGTCGGCCGTTCCGTGGCGAAGACCGTGCGCCGGCGCCTCGTCCCGGGCACGAGCCTCGCCCTGCTCGACGGCGACGCGGGGCCCGGTCCTGCCTGGGCGGCCGGTACGCCGGTCGGCCCGGCCTACGCGGCACTGCGTACCGCGGCCATGGCGGGCTCCGCGCTGCTGACCGAGGCCGACCAGAACCTCGTACGGGACACGGTCGCGGTCTGGGACGGGACGCATCAGCCGGTCGTCCGGGACGCCCTGCCCGGCCGCGCGGAACGGCCGGGGGCGCGGCTGGCGCTGCTGGCCGCGCTGGCTCCGTACCGGATCACCGACGAGGACGTGGCCGCCTGGAAGAAGCCGCCGTACACGGACCACTGCCTGGTCGGGCTGATCGCGTACGGGGCGTTCACCGCCGTGGACCGCATCGAGCGCGCACTGCCCCTCGACACCTCGGCCCCGGCCTCAGCCCAGTAAGTACTGTCACCGCCCGGGCACGCGCGGGCACGGAGCGAGTTCGCACTTCCGCCCCACAGCCACGCGTGTGACACTGTCGTCCCGTCCGCCGTGCGGACCCTCTCCGCACCGTCCCCCACGAAAAGTGCGCCGTGCGATCTCTTCCTCTCGCTCTCACCGCGCGTCTGGCGCCGGTCGTCGTGCTCGCCGCGGCGGGCTGGGCGCTGTCGTCCGGGCCGCTCGCCGCGCCCGCGGCGACGGAGAAGAAGGCCGCCCCCGACGGCGAGAGATCCCCGTCGGCGCCCGCGACGGCCGCCGCGACCCGCACCTACCGCGACTCCCCCGCGCCCTGCGAGGGCATCACGAAGAAGACGGTGACGGCGCTGGTGCCCGGCGCCAAGACGGCCGGCAAGGAGATCCCCTCCACGGACGAGTCACTGCGCCGTACCTGTTCCTGGAACGCCCTCAAGTCGTTCGACTACCGGTGGCTGGACATCTCGTACGAGATCAAGAAGTCGGACGAGAGCGCCCTCGCCGCGTACAAGCAGCGCACGACGGAGAAGAGCGGTGGCGGCAAGGTCCCCGGCGTCGGCGACGAGGCCTACTCGGTGGTGAACCTCACCACCGACGACAAGCAGCAGACGCGCGAGGGCATGGTGATCGTCCGCGCGTCCAACGCCCTGGTGGTCGTCACGTACAACGGCAGCGACTTCGAGACCAAGAAGGCGCCCGCCACGGACGAGATCAACAAGGGTGCCATCAAGGCGGCCAAGGAGGGGATGGCCGCGCTGGAGGCCGCCCAGTAGCGGCGGCTCCCGGCGTGGCCCGCCCGCCCGCCGTCAGGTGACCTTGTGCACGGACTCCTCCCGTTCGGCCCGTGCCACGGGTGCCATCAGGGCGACGTAGAGGATGAGTGACGAGGCGACGCCGACCGCCCATCCGTAGTCCGCGAGCGGCTTGAGGAACGGGATGAGTCCGTCGACGGGGAACGGGCCGAGCTTCGCCCCCTTGGTGTCGACGTTCGAGTACGAGCCACCGACGGCCAGGACACCGCCGACCACGAACGCCAGCACCGCCCGCCAGTTCCAGCCGTTGGTGTACCAGTAGCGTCCACCGGGCGTGTAGAGGTCCGCGAGGTGCAGGACCGTACGGCGGACGATCCAGTAGTCGGCGATCAGGATGCCGGCGACCGTGCCGAGCAGCCCGCCGACCACACCGAGCCAGGTGAAGATGTAGAACTCCGGGGTGGAGATCAGCTTCCAGGGGAAGATCAGGATGCCGATGACACCCGTGATCAGCGCGCCCGTACGGAAGTTGATGAACTTCGGCGCGAGATTGGACAGGTCGTAGGCCGGCGAGACCACGTTCGCCGCGATGTTCACGGAGATCGTGGCGATCAGGACGATGAAGAGGGCGAAGAGCAGCCCGAAGGCGCTGTCCGTCTTGGCGGCCAGGGCGACCGGGTCCCAGATGGCCTCTCCGTAGACGGCTTCCGAGCCGGAGGTGACCAGCACGGCGAGGATCGCGAAGAGCGTCATCGTCGTCGGCAGTCCCAGGCTCTGCCCCCAGGTCTGCGCCTTCTGACTGGCGCCGAAGCGGGTGAAGTCGGGGATGTTCAGGGACAGCGTCGCCCAGAAGCCGATCATGCCCATCAGGGCCGGGAAGAAGACCGTCCAGAAGTCGGGTCCCCAGCCGAGCTTGGAGGGCTGGTCGAGCAGCGCGCCGAAGCCGTCGGCCTTGACGGCGATCCAGATCAACAGCACGAACGCGCCGACGATCACGACGGGCGCGGCCCAGTTCTCGAAGCGCCGCAGGAAGTCCATACCGCGGTAGATGATCGCGATCTGCACGGCCCAGAAGAGCAGGAAGCACAGCCACAGCGGCCAGGGGTTGCCCGCGATCTGTCCGGCCTTCTCCCACTCCCCGCCGGTCAGCTTGGAGCCGAGGGCGAAGATGCCGCTGCCGCCGATCCAGGTCTGGATGCCGAACCAGCCGCAGGCCACGGCTGCCCGGATGAGCGCCGGGACGTTGGCCCCGCGCAGCCCGAAGGAGGCCCGGGCCAGTACGGGGAAGGGGATGCCGTACTTGGGTCCGGCGTGCCCGGTGGCCAGCATCGGCAGCAGCACGATGACGTTGGCCAGCGCGATCGTGAAGACGGCCTGCTTCCAGTCCATCCCGAGGGCGACCAGACCGGAGGCCAGGGTCCAGCTGGGAATGCAGTGCGCCATGGAGACCCACAGCGCCGCGAAGTTGTACGTCGTCCACGTGCGCTCGGTGACGGGGACGGGACGCAGGTCGTCGTTGGCGAAGGGGCTGCTCTCGGGGAAGGCGCCGGGGCTGAGTTCGACGCGCCCCTCGGTGTCGGCGGACTGGGATATCGGTGGCCCTGGGGGGACGGTTTCGGTCATGAGCAGGCCAATCAATGAGGTGGGACGGGAAAGGCCGTGCGGGTGGAGTTCTCGGGACGCCCGTCAACCATTGACGGCGGAGGATGAGCGTCAACTGTTGACGGCGGGGATGACCGTCGATCCGTACGCTTCGATGACCTCCTCCTGCGCGTCGTGCATGTCGTACAGGGCGAACTGGTCGACGCCCAGCTCCCGCAGGGCGTTCAGCTTCGCGATGTGCTGATCGGCCGTACCGATCAGACAGAACCGGTCCACGATCTCGTCCGGCACGAACTGTGTGTCGGGATTCCCGCTGCGCCCGTGGTGGGAGTAGTCGTAGCCCTCGCGGGACTTGATGTAGTCGGTGAGTTCGTCGGGGACTGCGGCGGAGTGCTCGCCGTACTTGGAGACGAGGTCGGCCACATGGTTGCCGACCATGCCGCCGAACCAGCGGCACTGCTCCCGCGCGTGGGCGAGCGCCTCGGGCGAGTCGTCCTCGGTGACGTACGCGGGCGCGGCCACACAGATCTTGACGTCGGCCGGGTCGCGTCCGGCGTCGGCCGCCGCCGTCTTCACCGCCTTGACCATGTACTCGGTGAGATACAGGTCGGCGAGCTGGAGGATGAATCCGTCCGCCTCCTCACCGGTCATCTTCAGGGCCTTGGGCCCGTACGCGGCCATCCAGACGGGGAGTTCGGCGCCGGGCTTGATCCACGGGAACCTGATCACCGTGCCGCCGAGGTCGGCCTCGTCGCCGCGCCCGAGCGCCCGGATGACCTTCATGGCCCCGCTGATCCGCGCGAGGGTGTTGGGCTTGCGGCCGGCCACCCGCATCGCCGAGTCCCCGCGGCCGATGCCGCAGACCGTGCGGTTGCCGAACATGTCGTTGAGCGTGGCGAAGGTCGAGGCGGTGACCTCCCAGGTGCGGGTGCCCGGGTTCGTCACCATCGGGCCGACCTTCAGCTTCGTGGTGTGGGACAGGATCTGGCTGTAGATCACGAACGGCTCCTGCCAGAGCACGGCGGAGTCGAAGGTCCAGCCGTACGTGAAGCCGTTTCGCTCGGCCCGCTTCATCAGGCTGATGACACGGGAGGCAGGGGGGTCGGTCTGCAGGACGAGTCCGAAGTCCATGGCGCCACTCCTGGTCGCTGGGAGAAGAGTCAGAGAAGGTACTGACAGGTGGAGCGGGGGGTGTACATGCCGTGCCCGGCCCGGCCGGTGAACTCCCGCTCGGTGATGACCGCCTCGCCGCGCGACAGGACCGTCTCGACGCGCCCGGTGGTGCGCCTGCCCTCGTACGCCGAGTAGTCGACGTTCATGTGGTGGGTCTCGGCGGACATGACCTGTTCGGCGTGCGGGTCGTAGATGACGACGTCCGCGTCGGCGCCCGGCGCGATCGTCCCCTTCTTCGGGTACAGGCCGAACATCCGGGCCGGGGTCGCGCAGGCGATCTCGATCCAGCGGCGGCGCGAGAGGTGTCCGTCGACCACGGCCTGGTGCAGCAGGTCCATCCGGTTCTCGACACCCGGCAGACCGTTGGGGATCTTCGAGAAGTCGCCCCGGCCCAGCTCCTTCTGGCCCGTGAAGCAGAAGGGGCAGTGGTCGGTGGAGACGACCTGGAGGTCGTTGGTGCGCAGCCCGCGCCACAGGGCGGCCTGGTGCTCCCTGGGCCGCAGCGGGGTCGAGCACACGTACTTGGCGCCCTCGAAGTCCGGCTCGGCGAGGTTGTCCGTGGACAGGAACAGGTACTGCGGACAGGTCTCGCCGAAGACGTTCAGGCCCTCGTCGCGGGCCCGCGCCAGCTCCGCGACGGCCTCCGTGGCGGAGACGTGCACGACGTACAGCGGGGCGCCCGCCACCTGGGCGAGCTTGATGGCTCGGTGGGTGGCCTCGGCCTCCAGGAGGGCCTTGCGGACCTCGCCGTGGAAGCGGGGGTCGGTCTCGCCCCTGGCCAGCGCCTGCTCCACGAGCACGTCGATCGCGATGCCGTTCTCGGCGTGCATCATGATCAGACCGCCGTTCTCGGCGGAGCGCTGCATGGCGCGCAGGATCTGGCCGTCGTCGCTGTAGAAGACGCCCGGGTAGGCCATGAACTGCTTGAAGGACGTGACGCCCTCCTCGACCAGCAGGTCCATCTCCTTGAGGGTGTCCTGGTTGACGTCGGAGACGATCATGTGGAAGCCGTAGTCGATGGCGCACTTGCCGTCGGCCTTGGCGTTCCAGGCGTCCAGGCCCTCGCGCAGGGAGCGGCCGACGCTCTGGACCGCGAAGTCGATGATCGTGGTCGTGCCGCCCCAGGCGGCGGCGCGGGTGCCGGTCTCGAAGGTGTCGGAGGCGAAGGTGCCGCCGAAGGGCAGTTCCATGTGGGTGTGGGCGTCGACTCCGCCCGGGATCACGTACTTGCCGGTGGCGTCGATGGTCCGCTCGGCCGTCCACGCCTCGGCGGCGGAGGTGCCGGTCGCGGCGATCGCGGCGATGCGGGTGTCCTCGATGAGGACGTCGGCGTGCAGTTCGTCCGACGCGGTGATGACCAGACCACCGCGGATGACTGTACGGCTGCTCATGATTCCTCTCCTGTCTGTCCTGACGGGGACCCCCGGGGTGGGGCAGTCGACGCAGTGCGGGTCGTACGTGGCCGGTCGCGCGGTTCCCCGCGCCCCGTCGGGCGCCTCAGGGAGCCGTCAGGGGCTCGTACGCGTCCGGGCGGCGGTCCCGGTAGAACTGCCAGCGGTCCCGGACCGTGCGCAGTTTCTCCATGTCCAGGTCGCGGACGACGAGTTCGGTCTCCTTGTCGCTCGCCACCTCCCCGACGAACTGTGCCTCCGGGTCCACGAAGTACGAGGTCCCGTAGAAGTCGTTGGAGCCCAGCTCCTCCACGCCCACCCGGTTGATGGCGCCCACGAAGTACTCGTTGGCGACGGCCGCGGCCGGCTGCTCCAGCTGCCAGAGGTAGGCGGACAGGCCGCGCGAGGTGGCCGAGGGGTTGAAGACGATCTCGGCCCCGGCCAGTCCGAGGGCCCGCCAGCCCTCCGGGAAGTGCCGGTCGTAGCAGATGTAGACGCCGACCCTGCCGACGGCGGTGTCGAAGACCGGCCAACCGCTGTTGCCGGGACGGAAGTAGAACTTCTCCCAGAAGCCCTCGACCTGCGGGATGTGGTGCTTGCGGTACTTGCCGAGGTACGAGCCGTCGGCGTCGATCACCGCCGAGGTGTTGTAGAGGACGCCGGGCTGCTCCTCCTCGTACATCGGCAGGACGAGAACGATGCCCAACTCCCCTGCCAGCGCCTGGAAGCGGCGGACGATCGGGCCTTCGGGGATCTGCTCGGCGTACTCGTAGAACGCCTTGTCCTGGACCTGGCAGAAGTACGGCCCGTAGAACAGCTCCTGGAAGCACAGGACTTGGGCGCCCTGTGCTGCCGCGTCGCGGACCGCCTGCTCGTGGACCTGGATCATCGACTCCTTGTCGCCCGTCCATGCGGTCTGGAAGACGGCGGCGCGGATCACTCGGCTCATCGGGACCTCCGGTCGCTGGGTGTGCGGCGAGCCTAGGAAGCTTCGAGCCGGGCTTTGAGTTGCAGCGTGTCACGTCTGCGCGGGCGTGGCGTTCCACGGTGTCACCCTTGCGAAGACCCATGTTTCACCACCGTTTTCCCAGGTCGTTCCATGTTTCAGCGTTGTTGCGCGTCGTGCGCGAGGAGGGCGATGTGGATGGAGGCGGCCTGTTCGAAGTCGTCGAGGTCGACCCCGAGCCGCGCCTCTATGGATTCGAGGCGCCGGTACAGCGCGGGCCGCGAGACATGGTGGAGCTGCGCGGTACGCGACTTGTTGCGGCCGGTGGCCAGATACGTCCGCAGCACCGGCAGCAGTTCCGCCTCCGCGTCGGCGCCGCACAGCAGCCCGTCCAACTCCCTTTCCGCGAAGGACTGCACGTGCGGGTCATCGCGCAACAGCCGTACGAGGCCGCGCAGATGCACGTCCCTCAGCCGCACCACGGCCGGCAGGTCCAGGTCGGCCGGGCTCTCGGCCACCGAGTCGGCCACGTGCCGGGCCTCGCGCAGCCCCGCGGGCACGTCGTCCCACCCGGTCCGCGCGTCCGCCGCGGCGACGACCGCCGCGGACTCCCGCCCCCGCGGAGGGCCGCCACCCGGTTCCGTACGCAGCCGGGCGGCGAAGTGGGCGGCGAGGGCTTCGGCGTCCTGGTCCCTGGCGAGGCTCAGCAGGACGGCGGTGACCCCGTCGGCCAGTTCGGCGACGAGCCCGGGGAGCCCCAACAGGCGCAGTACGCGGGTCAGTCGGGCCGCGCCCACGCCTCGTACGGCCAGCGGCACGAACGCGCGCCGGTTGACCGGCAGGCCGGCCGCGCGGGCCCGGGGCAGCAACTGCCGGGCCGGTACCGCTCCGGAGACGAGGTCGGTGAGCAGGCTCTGCGCGGACTGCTCCTCCCAGGAGTGCGCCGAGCCGCCGAGCATCCGGTGCAGGACCAGCGACTCGGCGGCGCGGTCGGCCAGGAGCCGCCCGGTGGCGGTGTCGCCCCGGTAGCCGCAGAGCACGATGCGGCCCCAGCGCTCGCCGCGCCCGCCCAGTTCGGCGCGGACCCAGCCGTCGCCCTCGCTGCCGCCCGCCTGCCGTGCGATGCGCTCCCAGTCGCGCAGCACGTCGTCGACCGCGGACCGCTCCCCCGCCGTGGCGAGGACCCGGTGGGCGAGGTTGGTGACGACCACCGGGCAGGCGCTGTGGCCCGCGATCTCGTCGAGCAGCCGCTGCAGCGGGGCGCCCGTCGTGATGAGCCCGGTCAGCGCGGTCCGTACGGCCTCCGAGAGGCTGACAGCCGCGAACTTCCGCCGTACGAGCCGGGACTGGACCTCCTCGGTGAGTTCGGCGAAGGGGAACGGGCGGTGCAGGACCACCATCGGCAGCCCGCACCGCTCGGCGGCCCGGCGCATCGCCTCGGGCGGCGCGGGAAAGGCCCGGCCGAGTCCGAGGACGACCGCCGAGGCCTCCGCGCGGTGCAGGGAACGGATGTACTCGGCCTGCGCCTCGCGGTCGCCCGCGAGCAGCACGCCGGTGGTGAGGACCATCTCGCCGCCGCTGAGCATCACACCGACGTCGGCGGCCTCGGCGACGTGCACCCAGCGCACGGGCCGGTCGAGCTGGCCCGCGCCCGCCACGACCTCGGGCTCCCCGGCGAGCACCCGCTCCAGGGCGAGTATCTGCCGGACCGACAGGGCGGGTTCCGAGGCGGTCGTCATCAGGGCGAACCTTCAATCTCGCGGTGCCGGACAATCCTCGAAGCCGGCGCCGGAGCCGAGGCCGGTGCCGAAGCCGACGCCGGCGCCGGCGCCGAGGCTGGTGCCGAAGCCGGTGCCGAAGCCGGTGCCGAAGCCGGTGCCGAAGCCGGTGCCGAAGCCGGAGCCGAAGCCGGAGCCGGTGCCGGAGCCGGTGCCGGAGCCGGCCGGGGCTGACAGCGGCTCAGGGCCGGCCGGCCCGCAGGGCGCGCTCCAGCATCGCGGCACCCTCCTCGGCCTCCGCGACGGTGAGGGACAGGGGCGGGGCGATCCGCAGGACGCTGGTGCTGTGACCGCCGCCCTTGCCGATCAGCAGGCCCTCCTCGCGGGCCGCTTCGAGCACGGCCGCCGCCGCGTCCGGATCGGCCTCGTCGGTACCGGGCTTGACCAGTTCCACGCCGATCATGAGCCCGCGGCCCCGGACCTCGCGGACGCCCGGGAGCTGTGCGGCGACGGCCCGCAGCCGCTCGATGAGCAGTCCGCCGACCCTGCGGGCGTTGCCCTGGAGGTCGTGCTCCAGGAGGTACGTGAGGTTGGCGAGGCCCGCGGCCATGGTGACCTGGGTGCCGCCGAAGGTGGAGATGGAGTTGGCGTCGAGGCAGTTCATGATCTCGGCGCGGGCGACGACCCCGCCGATGGACATGCCGTTGCCGATGCCCTTGGCGAA
The DNA here is from genome assembly GCF_026341275.1 of Streptomyces ortus. Lineage (NCBI taxonomy): Bacteria > Bacillati > Actinomycetota > Actinomycetes > Kitasatosporales > Streptomycetaceae > Streptomyces > Streptomyces ortus. The sequence goes on along the minus strand of NZ_JAIFZO010000002.1, from coordinate 6,659,956 downwards.
GGTGAGGATGTCGGGCGGGCCGTGCTGCCCGTGGGCCTGCCAGCCCCAGAAGTTGTCCCCGGTCCGGCCCCAGCCGGTCTGCACCTCGTCGGCGATCCACAGGATGCCGCGCGCGGCGAGGACCTCACGGAACGCCGCGTACAGGCCGTCCGGGGGTGAGGTGAAGCCGCCGACGCCCTGGACGGGTTCGGCGATCAGGGCCGCGGGCGCGCGCACATGCCCGAGCAGGTCCTCCAGGTCGGCGACGCAGGCCGCGATGAAAGCGGCGTCGTCCAGATCGGCGTACGGGCCGCGGGTGCGGACGCCGCCGTGCACGTACAGCGTCTGGAGGGGGGACAGGCTGGTGGGTGACCAGCTCTTGTTGCCGGTGATGCCGACCGCGCTGAACGAACGCCCGTGGTAGCTGTTGCGCATCGCCAGGATCTGGTTGCCGCCGCGGTACGCGGTGGCCAGGAGCAGCGCGGTGTCGTTGGCCTCGGTGCCCGAGGTCGTGAAGAAGACGCGCGCGTCCGGGATGCCGGACAGCTGGGCGATCCGCTCGGCCAGGTCGACCATCGGCCGGTTGAGGTAGAGCGTCGAGGAGTGGTTGATCCGGCCCGCCTGCTCGCTGACGGCCTTGGTGACCTCGGGCAGGGCGTGCGCGGTCATCGTGGTGAGGATGCCGCCGAAGAAGTCGAGGTACTTGGTGCCCCCGGCGTCCCAGACGTGACGGCCCTCGCCGTGGGTGAGCTCCAGCGGGTTCGCGTAGTAGAGGGCGAGCCAGTCGGGCAGGACGGCCCGGTGACGGCCCAGCAGGTCCTCGGTCACGGCTGCACCAGTCCTTCGTACGCGTCGGGGCGGCGGTCCCGGTAGAACGCCCACTGCTGCCGGACCTCCTCGATCAGGTCCAGATCCAGGTCGCGGACGACGAGTTCCTCGCTCTTGTCGCTCGCGGGCTCACCGACGAACTGGCCGCGCGGGTCGACGAAGTACGACGTTCCGTAGAAGTCGTTGTCGCCGTACTCCTCCTGGCCGACCCGGTTGATCGCGGCGACGAAGTACTCGTTGGCGACGGCGGCGGCCGGCTGCTCCAGCTGCCACAGGTGGGCGGACAGGCCCCGGGAGGTCGCCGACGGGTTGTAGACGAGCTGGGCGCCGTTCAGGCCGAGCTGACGCCAGCCCTCCGGGAAGTGTCGGTCGTAGCAGATGTACACGCCGACCTTGCCGACCGCGGTGTCGAAGACGGGCCAGCCGAGGTTGCCCGGCTTGAAGTAGTACTTCTCCCAGAAGCCCTTGACCTGCGGAATGTGGTGCTTGCGGTACTTGCCGAGGTACGAGCCGTCGGCGTCGATGACCGCGGCGGTGTTGAAGTAGAAGCCGGACTGTTCGACCTCGAAGACCGGGACCACGACGACCATGCCGGTCTCGCGGGCGAGTTCCCGCATCCGGGTGACGGTGGGTCCGTCCGGTACGGGTTCCGCCCAGCGGTAGTGCTCGGGCTCCTGGACCTGGCAGAAGTAGGGGGCGTTGAAGACTTCCTGGAAGCCGATGATCCGCGCGCCCCGGCGGGCCGCCTCGCGGGCGTGCTCCTCGTGCTTGGCGACCATGGATGCGGTGTCGCCCGTCCAGGTGGCCTGGACCAGAGCGGCGCGTACGACGTGGGCCATGAGCTGCTCCTTCGACGTGACGTCAGAGAGCCTCTACGCCCGTAGACACTGGGCGTAGAGCCCTGAAAGTAAGCCTCGGCGCTGCCCTGGGCAAGACCATCGTCGTTAACCGGCGGAGTCGATCACGTTTCACACCCCTGTGGGTGAGCGGGGCTGAGCCGTGGGCCTCACGCCGTGTAGCCCGCCACCCGCAGGGCGTGGATCAGATCCCAGTAGCGCTGCTCCGAGACGTCACGGGCCGCCTCCAGGAGGAGCGGGGCGAGGAGCACCGGGTCGGCGTCGATGCTGCGGGAGGCCTCCTCCGGAGTGCGCACGCGGACGTACGCGTCCAGCAGGGCGCGGACCTCGCGGTGCCGGCCCTCCGCGACGAGGCCCAGGACCGCCTCGCCTATCTCCGGGGCGGGGCGTGCGACGCCCTGCCGCAGCATCTGCCGGCCGTCCGCGGTGCGTCCGGCCGCCACCAGCGCGTCGGCCGCCGCCACCAGCCGGTCGGCGGGCAGCGAGACCGCCTCCCAGAGGAGGGAGGCCCAGTCGGCGTCGAGGCCGGCACGGTGCAGTTCGGCGGCCAGGAGCGGGAAACGGGCCGCGGGCCAGTGGGCGGCCTCGACCAGCACGGCGTGCGCCTCGCCGGTACGGCCCTCGCCGCGCAGCCGGACCAGCGTCGCGACGGTCTCCACGGTGATCCGCCGCGCCTCGTCGTCCAGCGCCTCGCGGCGCGGCGCCCGCTGCCCGCCGCCCGCCTCGGCACCTCCCGCGAACCGGGCGCCGCGGGGGCTGGTCGCGTCCGCTGCCGCACCCGCGCCTGATCCGGTACCAGTACCTGGGCCGGTACCTGGGCCGGTGTTCGCGGCCGTGTCCGGGTGCGCGTCCGGCATGCCCGCGAAGCGGGCGCCGCCGCGGGCGCCGCCCCGGATGCGTCGCTTGGAGCGCTGCTTGGACGCGGGGGCTCCGGGAGGGGTGGATACTTCGGCGGCGGGGGCGGGGTGCTCGGCGGCACCGGACCCCTCGTGAGCTTCGTATGCGCCGTGCACCCCGTGGGCGTCGGGCGCGTCGAGTGGTGCGTCGGATGCCGCGGACGCGGACTCGCGCACTTCGGGCGTTTCAGGTGCGTCGCGTGCTTCGGGACGTGGTGCCCGTGCTCCCTGGGCGGCACCCGCGTGGGTGGCGGTCCGGGCCGCCGCTTCCCGGCGTGCGGCCCGGTCCGCGGAGGCGTCGCGCCAGAGGCCGGGCCAGTCGTCCTCGTCCGGCGCCGGACGCTGCACGCCCGGGCCCGGGCCGGCTGCCCGGGCGGCCGTTCGGACGGGGCCACGGCCGTCGCTCCCGGTTCGCACATGGGTGTCCATCGCCCGCCGGTCCCACGCGTCGATGCGGGCGCGGAGCTCGGCGCACCGGGCGGTCGCGCGGTCGTGGTCGTCGCGGGCCCAGGCGAGATCGAGGCGCAGGGAGTCGCTCTCCTCCGGGGCGGTGGCGGCGGGCAGCGAACGCCCCAGCTCCGAGATCCGTTCGGCGGCGTAGCGCTGTTCGCGCAGCATGACGTCGAGCCGGTCGCCGAGAGCGTCACGACCGCCGGGCCGCGCGTCGTACGCGGTGAGGGAGGCGGCGTGCAACTCCCTGGCCCGCCCGGTCTCGTGAGCCGCGGCCCGGTCACCGTACTCGGCGCCCAGATCCTGGAGGACGGCCTCCACGACGTCCCAGGGCGGGACTTCCCAGCCTTCCAGGCAGGCCCGCATCCCGTCGGGGTCGCGCTGCCAGAACACCCCGCACCAGCCGCCGCCCTGGTCGAGCCGGGACAGCAGGCCGGTGAAGTACTGCGCGAACTCCCTTACCTGATCCGGGAGTTGTTCCACTGACATTGCGTTCACCCCACGCCGGACCGGAGTTCTCCAATATGGCAGAAAACACCACGCGTGTTACGGATGCGCTACGACGAGTTTTCGACCCGGGCGTGGAGTGCGGTCACCGTCCTGGAACGTGGGCGGGAAGCGGAGACGGCCTCTACGGCGTCGGCCGCACCACCATCGCCGAGCCGCCACCCCTGCGTACGGTCTCCGCGGCTGCCAGCCACTTGCCGTTCGGCAGGCGTTGCACGCCCGTCGCCGCGCCGATCTCCGGGTTCTGGCGGAACCCGTGTCCGATGCCTTCCAGCTGGGTCCTCAACGGGCTGTTCCACAGGCCCGGTTCGAGCTCGGTGGTCGTCTGGTTGCGCTGGCTGGCCCGCGGGGCGGCGATCGCGTCGACGAGCGGCAGGCCCCGGTCGAGGAAGCCCGTCAGGGTCTGCAGCACGGTCGTGACGATGGTCGCGCCACCGGGCGAGCCCAGCGCCACGACCGGCTTCGCGTGGCGGTCGAGCACGATCGTCGGCGAGATCGACGAGCGCGGACGCTTGCCGGGCCCGGGCAGGTTCGGGTCGTGCACGGCCGGGCTCGCCGGGGCGAAGGAGAAGTCGGTCAGCTCGTTGTTGAGGAGGAAGCCGCGTCCCGGGACGGTGATGCCGCTGCCGCCGGTCTGCTCGATGGTGAGCGTGTAGGCGACGACGTTGCCCCACTTGTCGGCCGCCGTCAGATGGGTGGTGTTCTCCCCCTCGTACGTCGTCGGCGCGGCCTTGCCCCCGGTCGCGCACGCCGCCGGGTCGCGCGGGTCGCCCGGCGCGAGCGGGCTGGTGAGCACCGCGTCGTCCTTGATCAGGCACTCGCGCGAGTCGGCGAACCTCTGCGACAGCAGTTCCTTCGTCGGTACGTCCTCGAAGGCGGGGTCGCCCACCCAGCGGCCCCGGTCCGCGAAGGCGATCCGGCTCGCCTCGATGTACCGGTGCAGGTACTGGACGTCCGAGGCCTTCGAAAGGTCGGTGTTCTCCAGGATGTTGAGCGCCTCGCCGACCGTGGTGCCACCGGAGGAGGAGGGCGCGATGGAGTAGACACCCAGACCGCGGTACGAGGTCTTCGTGGGCGCCTGCCGCTTCGCCCGGTACGTCGCCAGGTCCTTCGCCGTCAGGTCGCCCGGGCGGGCGTGGTAACCCGAAGCGGGGTCCACCGGCGGTTCGTTGACCGTGTCGACGATGTCCTCGGCCAGTTCGCCGCGGTACAGGGCGCTCACCCCCTTGCGGCCCAACTCCCGGTACGTACGGGCCAGATCGGGGTTCTTGAACGTGGAGCCGACCACCGGCAGCGAGCCGCCCGGCAGGAACAGGCCGGCCGTGTCGGGGAAGTTCCTGAACCGCGCCTCGTTGGACTCGGTCTGCGAGCGGAACGTGGCGTCGACGGTGAACCCGTCCCGCGCCAGCCGCTCCGCGGGCTCCAGCAGCGGCCCGAGCCGCTTGCTGCCCCAACTGTCCAGTGCCGTCTGCCAGGTGGCCGGTGTGCCGGGCGTGCCCACACCCAGGCCGCTGGTCACCGCGTCGGCGAACGGGATCGGCTGGCCGTTCTCCAGGAATAGCCCCGCGTCGGCGCTCCGGGGTGCGGTCTCCCGCCCGTCGATCGTGTGCACCGTACGGGACTTGGCGTCGTAGTAGACGAAATAGCCGCCTCCGCCGATGCCCGACGAGTACGGCTCGGTGACGCCGAGGGCCGCCGCCGTGGCGACGGCCGCGTCCACCGCGTTGCCGCCCTTGCGGAGGATCTCCACACCGGCGGCCGAGGCGTCCGCGTCGACGCTCGCGACGGCCCCGCCGTACCCGACGGCGACCGGCGCCTTCTCCGCCCGGCCCGAGCCGCCCCCGGCGGTCCCCGGGGAGGGCGGTGCAGCCCCCACCGACACCACAGCGGCCGACACCGCCAGCACAGCAAGTCTCCGCGCGACCGAGCGCCCCATCAGTACCTCCAGTCAGCGTTTCCCCGCGCAGCGTAACTTCCTCAGCATGGCCGCGTCAGGTGCCTCTCGAACACGGATGCGCTCGCCCGCTAGCATGCGCGCCCATGAATGACGACGTGCGCAACCTCGTCCTCGGAGTGATCGCGGCGGGCTCAGCGCCTCGCTGGGCCGGTTCGCCCGGACCTGCCTGTGAAAGCGCGGGCTCCGCCGCAAGCGACGGCCTTCGCGGCAGCGCCCCTGCTCTCCCCGACCGCCGGTGGCTCAGAACGCCGAGCCGCCGGCGGGCGCCGCGGTTGCCGGCGGCGGGGACTACCTCATCGCACCTCCCGCGCGTACGGCGCCATGGTGATCCGGTCGATCAGCGGTGCGGAGCGGGAGCGCAGCAGGATCCCGGGGAAGGTGTCCGAGGCGTAGGTGGTGCCGTCGAAGTTCGGCAGTTCCTCGGAGCGGAAGGCGAGCGTGTTCTGCCCCTTCTTGAGGCGGACCGGGACGGTCAGTTCCCAGAAGTTGTTCTGGTGGAAGCTGTGCGGGAAGCCCACACGCCGTGTCTCGCCGCCGTTGACGCTGATGTCGGCATGGCGGGCGAGCGGGTCCGGGTTGTAGTGGGTGGCCTCCGACTGCTCGGGGTTGGAGTAGCGGACGCGTAGCGCGTACAGGCCGGCCCGGTCCGCGGTGACGGTGAACGTCGCGGTGTTGGCGTTGCCCGGGTCGCCCCCGATGCCGGTGATCGCTGTTCCGCCCGTGGCCGTGGAGAGCGGGGCCAGCGAGGCCGAGCCCGCGAGTTCGGCGTCCTGGGCCTCGTACGTGCGTACCGGGAGCGCGCCCTGCGTCGCGGTGACCGTGAGGCGGTCGACGAGGGTGGTGGACGAAGCTCCGGTCACCGTCACCTTGTTGACGCCGCCCGAGAGGGAGACCGCCACACTGTTCCGGCTCTTGGCCAGGCGCAGGACGTCGTGCCCGTTGACCGCGAGCCGGGCGCCGGTGCCCTTGAGGGTGTCGACCTTGAGTGTGGCCTCGCGGTCGGCGGGTGAGTAGATCCAGAACGTGGCGGTCTGGCCCTTGGCGAGCCGGGCCGCGCCCGAGCCGGTGGCCGCCGGCTCCGGCAGGTCGTAGACGGGCCGTGCCCCGTCGTTCAGCCAGGCCAGCTCGCCCTCGTACACCTGGGTGCCGGCCGAGTCCTCCGGGAGGGACAGGGTGAGGCGGTCGACGATGGCGTCGCCCTTGGTGGCGCGCTTGCCGTCGGCGCTCTTCGCGGCGAGTGTCAGAATGTGCTTGCCCGCGGTGAGTTGCACCTTGGTGTCGGTGTGGTCCCAGACCACCCACTTGTAGCCGAGCGGCAGGTGCAGCTCCTGCTCGCTGTCGGCGTCGCCGTCCACGCGCAGGAAGACGTTGGTGGGTCCCTGCTCCTTCACCTCGTCGAAGGTGTTGAGGGAGTTGGCGAAGACGCTCAGGTCGTAGGCGCCGTCCTCGGGCACGTCCACTGTGAAGTCGAGGGTGACGTCCGAGCCGGTACGCAGACCGCCCACGTCGTAGCCGCCGGAGGTGTAGAACTTCGACACGTCGCGGGGCGAGCCCTCCGGGCCGTTCTTCGAGTAGCCGGACCCGGTGTGGGCGGCGTCCTCCGCCTCGTACGAACCCTGCCAGCGCGCCGGCGGCGACTGTGTGCTCTTCGCCTTCCCGGCCGGGCTGAGGACGATCTCGTACGCGGAGGACTCCTTCAGCGCCGGCAGCCCGTCACCGAAGCCGACGACCACGGTGCCGTCGTCACCGACCTTCAGGTCCGTCTCCGTGAGCAGTTCGGGGCCGGAGGAGTCGCCGATCTGACCACTCCACCCGATCTCGCGCACCCAGGCGTGGACCTGCTTCCCGAAGACCTTCTTCGGGACGTTGTCGAAGGTGATGTGGCCCTTACCGGTGGAGCCGCCGAAGATCAGCCGGGCCTGCTTCTTCCTCTCGTCCAGCGTGGCCACGCCCTGCATGGTGTAGTTCTCGCCGGGCAACGGCGGTGTCACCTTCACGGTGTGTCCGCTCATCGAGGCGTACGAGTTCAGCAGCCACCACTGGCCGTTGCCGCGGTTGGACTGCACCGCGGAGTCGGAGAGGTTGCCGTCGATGTTCCAGTACGCGATGTCGGCGTCCACCTTGGACTCCTCGATCGCGGAGACCCACTGGATCATCTGACCGGGGACGGAGGTGTGGTAATTGAAGGCGTACTCATTGATGTTGACCGGGAGTCGGGTGCCCTCACGGCTGGTGCCCTTGAACAGGTCCTTCTCCCACGTCCGGTACGTGGCGACGCTTTCGCGCACCGCCTCCGGGTGGCTCAGCTCGTGCCAGGTGACGACCTCCGGGAGGGTACCGGCGGCCAGCGCGTGCGTGAGGAAGCCCTTCACCTGGTCGAACAGGACGCTGGTGTTGGGTCCGGCTGTCCGGGCGTCCGGCATCTTGCCCTTGATGAGCTTGTAGGCGGAGTCCCAGGCGGCGAAGAAGTCGTCGGGATCGTCGAGCCAGCTGACCTTGTTGTAGCTCCACTGTCCGGTACCGAACATGTTGCCCTCGGGCTCGTTGAACGGCACGAAGACGATGTTGTCCTGGTACTCCCTCGGTAGTTTCAGGACCTGGTCGACCTGGTCGGCGAGCTTTTGCTCGTAGAGCTTGAGCTTTTGCGCGGGGGTGTCCCCCGGCCACTCGTACGGGAACCCGCGGTGGATGTCCGTCATGTAGATGTACACGTCGCCGTCGGTGGAGTCGGCCAGCGGCTTCACCACGTCCAGTGCGTCGGCGCCGGGGTGCTGCGGGCCGTCCTGGGCCTTGGTGGAGACCGTGCGCAGGCCCATGCCCTCCATCAGGTTGTTGGTGGGAACATCCGGTCCGTATACGCCGTAGAGGGTGCCGGAGGCGCCGCCGTGGAAGGCGCCGGTGTCCGAACCGAGGTCGACGGTGAGCTGTCCTTCGCGGACCACGGTGACGGTCGCCCGCACGGTCCGTCCGGCCGCCGTGCCCGCCACCGTGAAGGTCCCGGGCCGGGCGTATTTCTCGGACGGCACGGAGTCCCAGGTGATCGGTGTGTCACGGTCGTAGCCGTCGGAGAAGGAGGAGCGGGCGGCAGCGGGCAGGGACGGGGTGGTCCCACTCGTCGTACGGACATCGAACGACGTCCGCGAGAGCTGCCGGAGAGTGGGAACGTCCCCGACCAGCCTTGCCACCTGCTCGGCGCCGAGCGGGTGGTGCCACACCGTGAAGTCGTCGACCGCGCCCTTGAGCAGCGGATCCGGCCAGAAGGACTTGCCGATGTAGCCGGCGGCCGTGGCCGAACTGTCCAGCAGATCACTGGCCTTGATGCCGGTCGAGGCGGAGGAGACCGCCACGCCGTCGAGGTAGGTGGTGAGCCGGTTGGCGGAGCTGTCGAGTGTGACAGTGACGGTCCGCCACTCGTCCGCGGGCAGCATCGCGTAGCCGTCGATCTGTGTCTCCGCGCTCCCCGCGCCGGCGGTGGCGGCAGTGCGCAGCAGCCCGTCGCCGCTGTAGGGGGTGGCGAAGAGGTACTTGGTGTTGTCGGTGCCCAGGTCGAAGATCCGCTGCCAGGACGCCTTGTCACCGCTCGACTTCACGCGCGCGGAGACCGTCAAGTCACTTGCCGCGCCCAGTACTTCGCGGGGCAGGCGGACGTAGGCGCCGTTGGAGGTGGGAGCTCCGCCGGGCAGGGCCAGCGCCTTGCCGGTGCCGGTGCCGTCGACGGACCGGGCGGTGGAGCCGTTCACCAGGGTCGCCGTCAGGTCGTTTCCGGAACTGTCCGTGATCCGGCCGGAGGCGAGGTCCTCCTGGTCGAAGGTGTAGTGGGCGATGGGCGCCGGCGCCTCGGCCGCGTGCGCGGGGCCGGCCGGTGCGGCCAGCAGGCCAACGCCGAGAGTGAGTGCCAGGGCGGCCGGGGCGCGGCGCCGGGCGAATCTGTCAGGGGATGGCATGGACTGCGTCCTCAATCCTTGAGTAGCGGGATTCCGGTCGCCCCACCTCGGTTACCTCGGTCGGAGGCTCTTCCGACGCCGTGTTGCAGTGCGGAAGACCCGAGGCGATGCGTTGCGAACCGGTTCGACGTCCGGCGCCATGAGGTGGGTGCTTTTGGAGGCAGCGGGGTTGGCGGGCCCCGCGCTTCTGGGGCTGTACAGAACGCGCCCACGGTCGCCGGAAGGATCACTTCATCGAACCGGTTCGGCGAAGCTAGCACCGGAGGGCGTGGCCAGCAATCCCTTGAACACGGGGATCTGACGCCCCTCCGGCGGCTGCGGAATTCCTGTCGAAGAGGTTGACAGTCTGCTCGGGCTGTTCCTACCGTCACTTCACGCGAACCGGTTCGACAACCGGACTCGTGCAGCCCCGTTCCTGCCCTCATACGACCGGTGTTGTGCTCCCTTTCGAGGACGGCGAACCGGTTCGGCCAAGGAGTTCCCGTGAACATCGGTGAGATCGCCCGGCGGGCCGGTGTCTCGCGCAGCACCGTGTCCTACGCGCTGAGCGGCAAACGCCCGGTGTCCGAGGACACGCGTCGCAGGATCCAGCAGGTCGTCGACGAGCTGGGCTACCAGCCCAGTGCCAGTGCCCGTGCCCTGGCCAACGGGCGGACCAGCACGATCGGCCTGGTCTTCCCGCCGGCCGGGAACCACTACACAGGCATGCAGCTGGACTTCATCGGCAGCGTGGTGGAGGCAGCCGCGGCCTACGACTACGACGTACTGCTGTCACCGAGCGGCGTGGACAGCGACCGTTCCTTCCAGCGGCTGCTGGGAGAGCGGCGGGTCGACGGCGCGATCCTGATGGAGATCAGGCTCCAGGACGACCGGGTCGATCATCTGGTCGGGCTGGACTTCCCGGCCGTCGCGATCGGCCGCACCGCGCGTCCCGAGGGCGGTTGGTGGGTCGGCCTGGACCACACCGTGCTGGTGGAGCGCTGCGTCCACCACCTGGCGGATCTCGGCCACCGCCGGGTCGCCTTCGTCAACCGTCCCGAGCAGCTGCTGCGGGCGGGCTACGAGTCCGCGCAGCGCGGCCTGGACGGTTTCACGAAGGCCGCGGCCGAGCGCGGGCTGACGGTCCGGACGTACTGCTGTGGCGACGACGCCGCCTCGGGTCAGGCCTGCCTGGAGCGGATCCTGCACGACGACCCGGCCACCACGGCCCTGGTCGCGCTGAACGAGGCCGCGCTGGGCGGTATCTACCGGGCACTCGCCCGGGCGGGCCGCCATGTGCCGCGCGACTTCTCTGTCACCGGAGTCGTGGCAAGCCGCTGGGCGGAGACGGTGACCCCGCAGCTCACGGCGGCGGACGTACCGGCGGCCGAGATGGGGCGTCTCGCCGTCGAACTGCTGGTGGAACGGCTGGACCGACCCGACGCACCGCCCCGGCACCATCTGCTCACGCCACCCATCTCGCTCCGGGCCAGCACCGGTCCCGCTGGAGCCGCACCCACCGCGGACACCGTTCTCGATACGACGCCCTGAGCACACCCACGGCAGACGCCCGCTCCCCCGCCCCACCCCGCCGGACGTCCGAACCGCGCCTCAGCACCTTCGACGCGCCCGCTTCCAGCGACCCCTGCCTTCGGCACACGCATGCCCGAAACAAAGGAACCCGCGATGAACAGCTTCCCCAGACAGCGTCGTCTGACCGCCACAGCCCTGATCGCCCTGGCCGTCGCCACCAGTGGCACCGCCTGCGGCTCCGGCTCGGGCGACAGCGAGGCGGGCGGCACCGACGGCGGCACGTACAACATCTGGGACCCCTACCCGCAGTTCGACAAGGGCTCGGCCTGGGCGAAGCTGCTGGACGCCTGTGCCACCGAAGCCGGGGCGAAGATCAAACGGACCGCCTTCGACACCAGCGACCTGTCCAACAAGGCGTTGCTGGCGGCGCAGCAGGACAACTCCGCCGACGTGCTCATAGTCGACAACCCGGTCGTGTCGACCCTGGCCGAGGCAGGCGTCCTCACCACAACCGCCGAGAACAAGCTGGACACGTCCAAGGTGGATGCCAACCTGCTCGCGGCCGGCCAGTCGGGTGGGAAGACCTACGGCACCCCGATCGGCGCGAACACCCTCGCCCTCTACTACAACAAGGCGGTCCTGAAGGAAGCCGGCGTGGACATCGCCTCGGTCAAGGACTGGCCTTCACTGACGGCGGCGCTGGAGAAGGTGAAGAAGGCGGGCAAGAAGGGCATCACCTTCTCCGCGATCGGCACCGAAGAGGGCAGCTTCCAGTTCCTGCCGTGGTTCTGGGGCTCCGGCGCCGAGCTGACCGCACTCGACTCCGCCAAGGCCGTCTCCGCGCTGTCGCTGTGGAAGGACTGGCTCAAGGAGGGCCACGCGCCGAACTCCGTCATCAACAACACCCAGACCACCAGCTGGCAGGAGTTCGCCAGTGGCGACTACGCCTTCGCGGAGAACGGCACGTGGCAACTCGCCAATGCCGAGAAGGCGGGGTTTGAGTACGGAGTCGTACCCGTCCCCGGCATCTCCGGCGGCAATGCCGCCGCTCCGACCGGCGGGGAGTTCCTCACCCTCCCCGTCCAGAGCCGAACCGGCCGCTACGCAACGTCCCAGAAGCTGGCCACCTGCCTGACCAGCACCCAGAACCTGTACGACACCGACACCACCCTGTCCTACGTGGCACCGACCGGCGAGGTACAGGCCAAGCAGGTCGAGGCGAACGCGGATCTGAAACCTTGGGTCGACGCGGTCAAGGCGGCCAAGGGACGCACCAGCGACGACCTGGGCACCAAGTACCCCAAGATCTCGGAGCAGTTGTGGAAAGCAGTGCAGTCCGCTCTCAGCGGTGCCGCGTCACCCAAGGACGCGCTGTCCAAGGCCCAGTCCGCCGCCCAGTAGCCGAAGATCACCGGGTCCGCAGATGAACCACACGACTCAGTTGCCGGACCGCCGCTCCGAACAGTTCCGGAAAGGGGCGGCCACCGCCGCCCCGCCCCCGTCCCCCGCACGGACACAGCGCCGTCCGGCCTCCCCACAGTGGGCCGCCTGGGCCTTCCTCGCCCCGGTCACCCTCTACCTCGTCCTCTTCTACGCCTATCCGCTCTACCGCAACATCGACCTCAGCCTTCGCAACTACACCGTCCGCTCCTTCGTCCAGGGCAACGCGCCCTTCACCGGGCTGGACAACTACCGGAAGGTCTTCGACGACCCGACATTCGGGCCGGCGCTCACCCACACGGTGGTGTTCACCGTCGTATGCCTGGTCTTCCAGTACGCCGTCGGCCTGGCCCTCGCGGTCTTCTTCCACCAGCACTTCCGGCTGTCCGCCATCTTGAGGGCCCTGTTCCTGGTGCCCTGGCTGCTGCCACTGATCGTGTCGGCGTCCACCTGGTCCTGGATGCTCAACAGCGAATCAGGCATCATCAACGCTCTCTCGGGTGCTGTCGGCATCGACCCGGTGAACTGGCTGACGTCCCCCTCGTGGTCCCTGACCTCGGTGATCATCGCCAACATCTGGATCGGCGTCCCGTTCAATCTGGTCGTGCTGTACAGCGGCCTGCAGACCATTCCCACAAGCCTGTACGAGGCCGCTGCCCTGGATGGAGCGAACGCCTGGCAGCGCTTCTGGCGGATCACCTTCCCCCTGTTGCGCCCGGTGTCGGCGATCACCCTGCTCCTCGGACTGGTCTACACGCTCAAGGTCTTCGACATCATCTGGATCATGACCAAGGGCGGTCCGGCCGACTCGTCCACGACCTTTGCCACCTGGTCCTATCAACTCGGCTTCGGCAACCTCCTGCCCGCCTTCGGCCCTGGTGCGGCCGTCGGCAACCTCCTCGTCGTCGCCGCCCTGGTCTTCGGCCTGATGTACGTTCGCGTCCAGCGGAAGCAGGCACTGTCATGAACCGAAACGCCGGCCGCACCTGGTGGAAGACAGCCGTCGGCGTGCTGCTGACCGCGCTCATGCTCTTCCCGGTCTACTGGATGTTCAACGTGTCTCTCACCCGCGACCAGGACATGCGAAAGAGTCCGCCGGACCTGTTCCCCACCCACGTCACCCTGGACGGCTACCGCAAGGTGCTCGACGAGCAACTGCCGTACCTCGGCACCAGCCTCGTCATCGGTCTCGGCACCGTTCTCCTGACCGTGGCCCTGGCCGCGCCCGCCGGATACGCGCTGGCCAAGCTGCGCCCGCGCGGCGGCGGTATCCTCAACTTCGTCCTGCTGGCCGCCCAGATGATCCCCGGCATCATCATGGCGATGGGCTTCTACGCCGTCTACCTCCAGCTCGGCCTGCTCCAGTCGGTCCCCGGCCTGATCGTCGCCGACTCCACGCTCGCCGTCCCTTTCGGCGTGCTGATCTTCACCGCCTTCATGTCCGGCATTCCCGGCGAACTCCTCCAGGCCGCGAAGACCGACGGAGCCGGACCGCTGCGCACCTTCTGGTCGATCGTCCTGCCCATGAGCCGCAACTCGATCGTCACGGTGTCCCTCTTCGCGTTCCTGTGGTCCTGGTCCGACTTCGTCTTCGCCAGCACGCTCGTCAACGGCGGCGCCCATGAGCCGATCACCCTCGGCATCTACCACTACATCGGCAACAACAACCAGGAGTGGAACGCCATCATGGCCACCGCTGTCATGGCCTCGTTGCCGACCGCAGTGATCCTCGTCCTCGCCCAGCGCTACGTCGCCGCGGGCGTGACCACCGGCGCGGTCAAGGACTGACCTCCCCCTTCGCCGCGGTTCCACCGCCATCCGGTGGAGCGGCCGCTCACCCCTGCTTGAGAAACGAGTCACGCCTCATGACCGCCGACCGCCCCGGCCCGGCCTTCTCCGTCCGCGACATCCCGTTCAGCACGAACGGATCCTGGTTCGACATCTCGCCCGTGGTGGCCGAGAAGACATACACCGAGGATCTCCACCTCGTCTCGCACCAGAACGGTATGCACGCCGTTCTGCGCCTGACGCCGCTCGACGCCGCGACGGGCGAGCGGGCCGGGACCGGCGTGGAGGCGACACCGGGCCTGCTGAGCTGGACCTGCGCGGCCGGCCGTGTGGATCTCGCCTACGAGTCGCCGGAAACCGTACGCCTGCGGGGTACGGGGCTGTCGCTGAGGGTGTGCGCGGCGGCCCGTGCACTCACCCCGTTCAGCGGCACCTACTTCTTCCATGACGCGGCGGCCGACGCGTACGTGTTCACGTCGTACGAGACCGGGCGCCGCTACCGCGTCACCGTGCTGGCCGGCACGGTGACCGACGTGTTCGGCGGCCAGGCCCTCGGCGGCGCCGACCGGGGCCTCACCCTCGACGGCGGCACAGATGCCCGGACCACCTGGGAAATCGCGGTCGAGGAACTTGACACGGCCCGCCCGCCGTACGCGCCGACAACGACCTTCGACAAGATCGTCGAGGTCGCGCGGAACTCCTTCGCGGACTTCGTCGACACGGTGGCCCCTTGGCGCTCGTCCCTCACCCCGGCCGCCGAACTCGCCGCCTACGTGGTGTGGTCCGCGACCGTACGTCCGGGAGGGCTCGTCACCCGTCCCGCCGTACTGATGTCCAAGCACTGGATGGACAAGGTCTGGAGCTGGGACCACTGCTTCAACGCGCTCGCGCTGGCCCCCGGTCTCCCCGAACTGGCCTGGGACCAGTACCACCTGCCCTTCGACCACCAGGACGAGACCGGGGCACTGCCCGACTCGGTCACCCACTCCGAGGTCCTCCGCAACTTCGTCAAACCCCCCGTCCACGGCTGGGCGTTCGGTCACCTGCGCCGTCGGCTGCGGACGTCCCCCACCCAGGATCAGCTGGTGGAGACCTACGACAGGCTGGCGCGCTGGACCGACTTCTGGCTCACCGCACGCCGTGCCCCCGACGCCGTACTGCCCCACTACCAGCACGGCAACGACAGCGGCTGGGACAACGCAACCACCTTCGACCCCGAACGTGTGGTCGTCACCGCGGACCTGGCCGCCTTCCTCACCCTCCAGCTCCGGGAACTCGCCGACCTGGCCACGCGCCTGGGCAGACCCAAGGAGGCAGACCGGTGGATTCTCGCCGCCGAGGCAACGCAGACAGCGATGCTCGACCAGCTCTGGACCGGTGACCGGTTCGTCGCCCAAGGGGTCGACAGCGGCGACACCTGGCACAGTTCCAGCCTTCTCGACCTGATGCCCATCGTGCTGGGGGAGCATCTGCCGGACGAGATCAGCGAGGCGCTGGCCACCCGCATCGAGGCCCATCTGACCCCCTACGGCCTGGCCACGGAGCTGCCGACCTCGTCGCACTACCTCTCCGACGGCTACTGGCGCGGCCCCATCTGGGCCCCCGCCACGGTCCTCATGGAGGACGGACTGCGTCGCGCGGGACACCATCGTCTGGCCGACGACATCAGTGCCCGCTTCCGCGCCCTGTGCGAGACCCACGGCTTCGCCGAGAACTTCGACGCCCTGACCGGAACGGGCCTGCGCGACCGCGCCTACACCTGGACCGCCAGCAGCTACCTCCTCCTCGCCGAAGCACACGCAGGCCGAGGCGTTCACTGATTCCGCGGCCCTGCCTTCAGTGCTGGGTTGCTTGGCTTGGCGTTCAACATCTGTGGTCGAACGCGACCTCGAACTTGCTGACTTGCTGACTTGCTGAACGCTTCGGTTGCGCGCGGGACGTGAGAGTGGCCCTCGTCGGAACCTGTGGTCCGTCACAGCCGCACTTGACCAGTACGTACGAAGGCCGTAGCGATACCGGGGACGTACCACCTCACCGGCTGACCGACGGCGACCTGGGCGGTGCGGTGCCGGTGGGCCGACGGCTCCGGCCCTGATGTCAGTGGGTGTCCCTAGCATGGGCGATGCCGGGGTGTGGGGCCGAGCGTGCTGAACAGGCCCAAGGCCCCGGCGCGTTCAGCGACCATTCGGGCATCGGGACATCAGGACGTCAGGAGTGCTGTGCGATCAAACTTCGGGGATTTTGCCGCCGACCCGGAAAGCGGGACGGTCGCGGAGCGACTCAGGACCGTCGAACAGTGGCGCTCCTACCTGGCTGAGTACGGTGCCGCCGTTCTGCGGGTGTCGGCCGAGGGCGAGTTGTCCAACGTCAGCGACGAGCGGCGGGCCACCGGATGGCTGGGCTACGAGGGCGCGGACGAACAGCGGATCGCGGCTCTGGAGGACCGGCTCGGCACCCGGCTCCCGCCCAGCTATCGCTCGTTCCTGGGCGCCTCCGACGGCTGGTCACACCTCGGGCCGTTCATGTATGAGATGTGTACGACCGGCGTCCTCGACTGGCTCGACGACGATGACGCCGACATGTACATGGACACCTATGACGACGAGCCGGACGACGCGAGCGAGTGTGTCAGGGGCCCCGTCCTGCTCATCGCGGACGAGGGCGACGCCCAGCGGTGGCTGCTGGACTCCGGGGACGTGTCGCAGGACGGGGAGTGGGCCGCGTACACGTGGTCGAGTTGGGCGCCGGGGCTGAGCGACCGGTACGGGTCCTTCGCCGAGCTGGTCGTGGCGGAGCGCAACTCGTTCGAGGAACTCAAGGGCCACGAAGGCAGCGCCGTTCATCCAGAGGGTGCCGAGGAGCTGGTGGCCGAAGGCCGTGCGCAGGCCCTGCGGGGCGAGGCCGAGAGGGCTGCGGCCACCTTCGAGCAGGCCGCCGTCAAGGGGTCGGGGGCCGGTGCCTACCTGGCCGTCATACTGGGCGCCTTCCTCGACCTGACCTACGCGCATCACCAGGTCCGCAACGGCATCCTCGGGCGCCCGCATGTCATCGAGGCGGTCGGCCTCGAACAGGTACGCGCGGAGGCCGTGCCGCTGTATCTGCGTCGCACGGTGGAGGAGTACGGACCTGGGAGGGACTTCTCGTCGGTGCTCGTGCCGGAGCTCCGTATGTCCGAAGGCAAGCCCGTCACGGACTGGATCCCCCACGCCACCGCGACCGCCCCGCCGACGCTTCCCGAATCCCCCGTCTTCCAGGAGGCCCTGGACGCGGCCCGGACGATCGCCCTGTCCGGCGCCACCGACGACGCCTGGACCGTCATAGAGACCGCTCTGCCCCACTGGCACTCCGAGTGGCCGCACCGTATAGCCCCGGTCGTGCTCCTTACCGACCCGGCCTTCCGTGAGGTGATCACCGCATCCCGGGCCCGTCTCGTCGTCACCACGCCGCGGGGCGAGGCGCGCGAGCGGCACCAGCCCGGGTGAGAGTCTGTCAAACGAGCGGTGTAACGAACCCGGCCGCATCGTGCTTGTCATAGCCGAGGTGGTCGGTGACCTCACCTTCCAGAGCGGACTCCAGCAGCCGATTGGTCAGCTGCTGCAGCTACGTGCAGGTCATCGATCAGATCGAAACCCATCCAGCGCGCCGCAGTACACCTCTGACCGACCACGTCTCGGGGTGGCCAAAGAGCTGTGCAAATGGGCAGCCGCCCGGCTCACCCGGGTCCTGCTCCTGCTGCTGTCTCCCTGTCGCTGTCCCCCGAGCGAGCTACGCGAGAGTGACAACCGCAGGGTGACGATCCCCGGGGACCGAATCCGTAGCGTCTTCTCCGTTGCCGACGCACTCCGGCCGAGAGCTTGAAGAACTGCAGAGAAGATCCTTGAGCTGCTTCCTCTGGTTGCTCCGCCGACTTGTACTTGCACTCTCCCTGGCTTTCGGAGGTCCTCATGAACCGCACGCTCAAGGCAACTGCTGTGACAACTACGTTTGGCTCCCTGGCCGGCGCGGACCTCGTCGGCCACGGACCCAATACCGCTCAGGCGGAAACACAGACGACGGGACGGGTGCAGGCACAAGCGCAGACGGTGTCCGCCCCCGCTGCGCGACACGGCCACGAGGACTCATCTTGGGGAGCAGGAAGATCCGCGTTAGCGGCTACTCGGTCAACACCTCGTGTTCCGGCCACTTGTCGGCCGGTGAGCCAGTCGTCGTCCTGATGGCGGAGGCGGCGGCCTGGGCGCTGTTTCTCGGATCATGTGCGGAGCCAGATGAATGGGTGCGGCGCGGGTGATGGTGCCGAGGTAGGTGCAGGCCCGTTTCTCGTAGCGTGTGGCGACGGCGCGGAAGGCTTTCAGGCGGTTGATGGCACGCTCGACGGTGTTGCGTTTCTCGTAGAGCTCTCGGTCGAACCCGATGGGCCGACCGCCGCGGGAACGGCGGTTCTGGCGGTACCTGGGGTGGTCGAGCCGTTCGGGGATGATGTGCGATACGCCGCGTCGTCGCAGGTAGCGGCGATTCCCGCAGGACGTGCAGGCCTTGTCGGCCAGGACCTGGTCCGGTCGGGTGCGAGGCCGGCCGACTCCGGTGCGGGGCACCGACACCTGCTCCAGGACAGGATGCAGCTGGGGAGCTTCTCCGTAGTGTCCAGGTGTCAGGAGGACGGCAAGTAGCCAACATCGTCCGTCGGGTGCGAGGCGGACCTTGGTGGTGAAACCGCCTCGGGAGCTCTCGGACACTCGCCGAGCTGACCACCCCCTCCAGCCGGACGGCCAGTTTCCCAAGCACCGGATCGACCTGGTTCGTCCGCGGGCGGCCCCCTTGAGAAACCGCGGCGGGCGACGTCCTCCGCGCGCCGGCGGCGTGCTGGTGGCGTGCTGGTGGGCACGCACCGCCGTGGAGTCCACGGACACGTCCCAGTCGATCCGCCCGGCGGTGGCCTCGGCGGCCTGCACCTTCGACAGCGGCATCTGCCAGGTCCCGTCCGCCGCCCAGCGACCATGACGCTTGCAGACCGTCTCCCACGGCCCGAACCGCTCCGGGAGATCCCGTCACCGCACCCCCGTACGGACCCGGTACAGCACTCCATTGATCACCCGCCGGTGATCACTCCACCGGTCTCCACGTGCACCACCACGCGGAAGAACGACTCCAGCCGATCCCCCTCCGCGTTCGTCAGGTCTCCACGTCACATGCGGACAGCCTGCCCCCAACACCTCGCTCACGGAGAAAGCTCCGAGAAACAGCGCCTAGAAACGCCTCCCCAGATCGCTTTCGAGGGCCACCTGAACCCGAGCAACAACTGACCACTCAACAACCAAGATCAGCCGTTGAATTGACACACTCGCGGAGGCGAACCAGATGCGATTACGGTCGGAGCAGTCGGACGGGGATACGTCAGGCGCTGGGCAGAAGGCCTCGCCCGCACCCCGTCCGCTCACCTCCGCGGAAGTGACCTCGCTCCAACGCCTGGCGGATCCCGGCGTGGTCGCTCGTGACGCGGGGCCGGACCAGCATGTCCACGGGTCCGGCTGCGGTCACAACGGTGGCGAGAGCGTCGGCCCCGACACCCAGAGTGCGCTGCTGGCGTCCGCCGTCTCCTCGCCGAGCCGGCCGCTGTCCGGTGCGCTGCGAGCCGAGGCGGACGCTTTCTACCAGAACGACTTCTCCAACGCCCGTATCCACGACAACCACGTGGCGCAGCGGGCGACCGAGGCCCTGGGCGCACAGGCGATGACGGTGGGGGCACATGTCTTCCTGGGGCCTGGCATGGCCGGCAACAAGGAGGTCATGGGTCACGAGCTGGGCCATGTCGACAAGAACCTCAGGGGCATCCAAGAGACCGGCGACGACAACGGCGCCGGCCTCAGCGTGACCAACCCCGGACAGGACTCCGAGCGGACAGCGGCGGCCGACGGTGCGGCCTTCGCGGCAGGTGCCCGCACGGCCCCGTCAGCCGGCGGAAATCGCCACAGGACCGCGCCGGCCAGGGTGCTCCAGCGCTCTGCCGATGGGGCCGCCATTGCCCGGATGCGTTTCCTGCAGAGCACTGCGGGCAATGGCGCCGTCGCACGCCTCCTCGGTCCGGGTACAGCTCCCGTGCAGCGCGCGGGCACGGGCGACAAGAAGACGCCCCGGCAGACGGCGAAAGAGATCGACAAGGCAGTCAAGGAAAAGTGGGACAAGGCCTACGGCGGCGGACGGCACGGCCAGGGCCCCGATGAGGTCCGGCGACGGTACGCGCGTTCCATGGAGGACGACGCGACCTCTCAGACCCTCTCTCACCAGGCTTTCCTGGTATACGACGCCGTCGCGGGGGTCCAGGAGGAGCGGGGCGCGAAAGACGACCGGGAGCGCGAGGTCCAGGGCATGCTGATCAACAACCGGCTGCTCTTCGCCTCGAACTACAACGAGTCGATGGACGAGCTCAAGAAGTTCACGACCGGCGGCGGCGAAGACGGTTACGCGGATATGGTCTCGACGCACCAGAGCACGCCTGGCCGGGAGCGTGGGATGGCGGGACCCGATGCCCGGGAGTATTCGGACCGAGTGAACAGGGCCGATCTCAAGACCCAGGCAGTCATGGCGGGACAGCGTGGCGGGGAGGACGACGCCACAGCCGAGGCGCTACGCGCGCGTCACGGCAAGCCCGTGGCACTGGTAAGCATCAGGAAGCCGCAAGAGCTGCACCTTCTGCTCACCAGCGAAAAGTTCGAAGGCTCGATCTTCTTGCTCACCTTCGAAGAGGAGAAAGGGCTGCTGCACGCCGAGCAGAAGCTGCTGCTGGCTCTGCACCGGTCCGGGATCAAACCCAAGGAGGTCCGCGGCAAGCACGCCATCATGGGCCGCTACCGTGGCTGCCTCTGCTGCACCGCAGCCCTGGAGTACTACCGGAGCACGGCGGGGTTCGGGAACCTCGACTTCGACCCGAACCCCGGCTTCTACTACTGGGAATCGCTGGAGAACCTCTACCGGCACCAGGCGCACGTCGTCAACGACCCCGATTTCAAGAACTACATGCTGAACCTCGTGTCGCAGATGCCGGCCACGCCCGCCCTGTCGCGCATGCAGCCGTCCGAGGACGCCTACGAAAACAACGGCCCGGAGAGCATCGTGGAGGCCGGGCTCGCCGCACGGAGGAACTACAGGACCCCGTCCCTCAGCGACGTCGAGATGGACTACGACGAGAGCGGGCAGCGAGTCTTCTCCTCCTACCACCGTGTGCAAGACATCGCGGGCACCGAGGCGGGCGCCGCCCGTGTCGGCCAGGGCTCGGACCAGATCAAGTCGAGACTGCGCGCCGATCGCATCATCACCAACCCAAAACACCGGCAGCATCTCCAGGAAACTTGGCTCAGGGGATCGGTGGAAGCCAAGGTATCCATCTTGAAGTACTGGGAGATGGAAGTGCGGGCGAGCCGTGCGGAGCTCGCCGAGATCATCAGCCAGGTGGACGGTGAGCGGAGCCTGGAGGCCATCAAGTCCGCCATTTACCGGTACGTGAAGGATCGGACCGGGGGTGAGGCCCGCGACGGTCGTGAAGCCGGAGCGCCCGTCATCCGCAGGCCGGAGAAGGGCAAGTACGCCGAGAAGAAGCCGGACGCCGGCAAGAAGAAGTCATCCAAACCAAGCCGCAAGTCGATGAACAAGGAATCCTCCGGCTGGGCCACGATCAAGTCGATGATGACGGACGACTTCTACTCCGAGTGGCGCCGAAGGGAAAAGGGCAAGGAGAAGTCGCACATCGAGCCCAGGAGCATGCCCCCCGCCCTGGCCCAGAGTGTGGCCGCACTCAGCAACGAGTACACCGTGTCGTCGATGGCACGAATGCTGCACATGGCAGAACGGTCCCTCACCCGTCTCGTCAACAAGGTGGAGGCGGCCAACGTCCCGGACGGCCAGGCATCCGGGTCGGCGTACGAGCATGATGTGCCGATGTCCGGAATAGACGACGTCCCGAACGGCCAAACGTACGAGGATGATGTGCCGATGTCCGGAATGGACGACGGGGACGCTTCGGGGACCGGCTACTTCATGGCTCCGTCCGCCCCGGGCAGTTCCCACTTCTACCCGGACGTGGGGCCGTCCACCGGCACCGCTCAGGACAGCGACTTCCCGGGCTACACCGAACAGGTCGACCGCATCGGGCAGGTGACCTACGTCGACGACGAAACCGGCTCCGTCAGCATCTGGGACGAAACCGCCCACCGCATGGTCGTGATCCGGGAACCGGTCGAGGAAAGCGGCGGGGACCAGATTTATTAGGCGCCGTTCCCTGGGTCTCCTGCCGAATATGGGGTGTTCAGGCGAGGCAGCTTGCATGGAACGCCGTACCTCTCGCCATACGGGCCCGCGCCACTCAATCCTGCGCTGACCGTCGCGGCCACTGTGCCGCCCATCCACTGTGCCGCCCGTCCACAATCGAGAACAAACTCAGGTGAATTTCATGTCGTCTTCCGACACCCTCGAAACCATCGACGACATACGCTGTCGCTTCTTTCCCGTGCGGTTCCCGGGCTCGGGCGGCGGAGTCGGCCGGTGCGTCGACGAAGCGACGTTCCGGGAGGCGGTCGGACAGATTTACGCGTCCGTCTTCCCCGATCGGGACGCCTACCCCTACCGCCCCAAATCGGCAGAACTGGTCGCGGAATACCGGGCTCTCCACCAGGAACGCATCCTCGTCGAGGACGGCGACGGAAAGCCAATAGGGTGGCTGAAAGGCCGGATGGCGGATCCCGACACCTTCTACCTGGGCACGAGCGGCCTGCTGCCCGAATACCGCACGCAGGGTGTCGCCACCCTTATCCACGTCAAGCTGCTGGAGTACCTGCAAGCGGTCGGATACGAGCGTGTCACGTCCGAACACCACCCGAGCAACCGCACCGCGATGATCTTCCAGCTCAAGCACGGATTCAGCATCGAAGGCATGAGCCTGGACGAGCGCTGGGGACCGATGGTCAAGATGGTGCGCTTCTTCGACAAGGACCGCCAGGCCGAGTTCGACCGGCGCTTCGGATTCGAGCAGTACCCGAAGGGCTCCTGACCCACGGACTTCCCGCGAACGGGCGGCAGGTTCAGTTCGGACCTGCCGCCCACTCAGCGATCCGATGAGGAAGCATGCACATCACCTACCTGCTTGCCACCGGCAGCAACGCGATCTACGACGGCAAGTACAGCCAGAGTGGGCGCTACCACACCTACGGCCAGCAAAGCTTCGTTCTCGACCTGATCAGGACCATGAGCAGAGCGGGCCACATTGTGCGGCTCAACGTCGACACTCTCTCCAGCTTCGCGCTGACCTCGACGTTCCGCGGCATGGACTCCGTCACCGTGACGGAGGAGATCGATCCGTCGGGCAAGACCGATCTGATCCTGGTCGACGAGGTGCCCGACGAGATGCTGATGCAATTCGACGAGCACGTACCGGCGTTCAGAACCGTCCACCACGCCGGTCGTCGCTCGTCCGACTACCTCGTCTCGCGGTGCTCGCGCTTCCTGTGCATGACGGAGAACGCGCTGGCACTGCAGCGGAGACACCTTCCCGCGGGCCGGGCAGTCCTCGTCCACCAAGGCGTCGACCTGGAGCGCTTCCCCGCAGTTCTCGCCAAGAGCGGCGGGCGGCGACCTCGGGTCCTGCTCTACTGCCGACTGGACTCCGGGCGGGAGGCCTTGCTCGGCCAGATCATCGAGAACATCGACCGCGAGGAAGTACTCGTGTACGTGGCGGGCGACGGCCCGGGGTTCTGGGACATGAGCGACCGCTTCGGCAGCGAGATCATCCTCATCAACCACGTTCCCTGCCAGTCGATACCCAACCTGCTCGGGGAGATGGACGTCGTGATCTCGCTCGGGCGCGGGGCGATGGAGGCCATGGCAACGGGTATACCGACCCTCTGCGCGGGCCACCACTACGCCGGCCCCATCACGGCGGACAACATCGCCTCCCTCATGCGGTACAACCTCACCGGAGCCGTCAGCGACCGCGACCCGTCCCTCGTCATGGCGGACATCCGCGAGGCACTGGACAGCGACCGGCGGGACGTGCGGGCGCTGGCGGAGGAACGGTTGTCCGCCGACGCCTTCATGGAAGGCGTGTCCGATCTGTACACACAGATCACCGGATGACGGACAGGACAAAGGGCGGTTCCTCGGCACCCTGGCCGCGACCCGGGTGGCGCAGACGTGGGGCCCCCGTATGGCGATCGCGTTGGGCGGGGCGGTGGTGACGTTGGTGGTCGCGGCGATCATTCTGGTGATGACGGTGTTCCGCGCGATGCCAGTGTCGCTGGTCGCACGGCGCCTTCCCCGCGCGGGCCACTCGCAACACAGTGGCCCGCCAACCTCGTGTCCCTCACCTCGACCGGCCGTCCATGGCGTCGGGGAACACGCAGCCCGGGGGCGAGCAGGGGATGGGTGCACAGCAATACCCGGCGCGGCGACTTTGCTTCGGCTTCCGCGGCCCGCCCGACTGCCCGTTTCGCGGAACAGCACCTTCCTCCTCTGGAACGCGCCGGGGAAGGGAGGGGCTGATGCCGGCATATTTCTCAAGCATTTTCCACGGGTCGGGATTGGACGTAGAGGCATTTACCGCTGGTAACTAATAGATTCGAACTCTCCGTCTACTGAACGCCCTTGTTGGGTGTGGTCCGGATGTGTCAGGGTGGCCATACGTGCACGAGAGTTGAAACAGTCAGCCGTTCTCCTTACACGAGTCAAATCGTCGCATTTTCAGCGCCTTCGCCAGGTTGGTGGGTTAAATTACCCGACTGGCCCCCAACTTGACGTCACGTTCTTGATGTCATTGCCGCACAGTCCGTGCCGGTCATCGTTCCCCGCATCGGCCGGAGACGCACCTGTCCGGTGCACCCAAGGAGAAAGAACGCTCGTCTGTGTCCTCCACCCATCACTCGTGGCAAAGTTCCAGCTCACCACCTGAGACTGCTGCGGGCGGATCCGATGACGACCTCGTTGCCGCCCTGAGGATGTCCGAGGAGATCGACGGAGTACGGCCTGTCGCCGCGCTGTTGGCTCGCCATGGGCCATCGCTCTACGACTACGCGGAGATCTGTGCTGCTGGTTCTGCCGAGTTGTCGAGGATGCTCGGAGCTGAGGCATTTCGCCAAGTGGTGCAGGACCTCGTCAAGTCCGGGTCTGTCGGCGCCATCCGACCTCGCCTGCTCCTCGCCGTCAGGGAGGCAGAGAGGGCCCGGTGTCTGGCCGAGCGGTCCGAGGAAGGCTCCAGCGGCATTCTGCCGACGCGCACGATGTCGACAGGGGGCCGAAGCCTCGCCCACACCGCTTTCATGATGCTTCCGAGAGTCACGCAGTACGTTCTGTGGCATACGGAAGTCGAGGCCGAGCCGCCGACTGTAACCGCCGCTCTGCTCGGAATCGAAAGCGGTTTGGTGCGAGGCAAGTTGGATCGTGCACGGGAGCAACTGCGGGCTGCCCTCCTGCGTGCTCACGCCGACGGGTCGGACGGCAGACCTTGCCGTAACTACAGTCGTCTCCTGGATGCCTCCCCGCAGCGCGGCGGTTCTCTATTGGTTGAAGTGCAGGTGCATTTGGAGGACTGTACCTACTGCCGGATAGCGGCTGAACAACTGGAACTCTCCTTCACGGAGCCAGGAGTACTGCTCGCGGAAGCGTTGCTCGGTGGGGACGCCCAGTCTTATCTTGTCGCGTGCCGTAGGCGCGTACCGAGCAGTGCCGCCGGTGGCCCGGAAGCTGTACGCACCCGTGACGGTCACTTCCAGAACGTGCGGGCCCCCGGCGGCATTTCGAAGGGAGGGCCGCACGCTGCTCGGCGCATAAGCCCGAGGATCTTCGCCGTAGGGATTGCTGCGGGCGCGGCCGTCGTGGTGGCGGCACTTTTGGTAGCCGTCCGCTGGTCCGACGAGGCCGCGGAGCCGACGGATACCCAGCCTCCACGCGGGACTGGGGTCCCGTCATCTCCAGCCGCGCCGTCGACGGCCCGCCCTGTGACGCCGCAGGGGGACAGACTGCGCAATGCTGCCGCAGACCTGTGCATGGACATCCGAGGTGGGGCGGCGAGGCGCGGTGCCGACATAACCCTCTCCGTGTGCTCGGCGGCCCGGACACAGCAGTGGACCTCTACGGGAGACGGGCTGCTGCGAAATCTCGCCCAACCGGACCTGTGCCTCGACACCGGGGGTGACGACGAGGTGGTGGACCTGGAACCCTGCGATTCCGAAGGGAACGGCTCGTTCGGCCTCCGCTTCGACCTGACGCGTGACGGGCAACTCCTCATGCAGGATGAAGGGAAGCTCTCGGTCGCACCTGTGTCACCCGATGCGGGAGCAGTGGTGGTGGCCGTGCCCCGGAACAACTCGCCGGACCAGAAGTGGCTTGTCGAAAGTGGTACTTGAGCGTCTGCGAACCCGAGGCTGCGACTGCCACTTCCCCGAGACCACGTGAACGAGCCGAGTCACTTGTTCGATCCCGGTAGTCGTCCTGTCGAAGCGAATGGCCACCTCCCGGAACCGCCTCCACTTGCTGACACACCAACCGACCGGCATGGTGACCCGCCGAGTGGTGCAGTGAGGGTTTCAGAGTGGCCCCCGGACACCGGCGACGCGGACCCTTCGGGCAGCCCATGCTGGAAGAGCGAAGGCCTTCCGAGTAGTTCGCGATTCGCTGCGGCCGACGCACCGCTGCGGGCACGGGCGGTCTGCGAGTCGATGAATCTGGAGATCGCCCCCAATAGCGTCAACAACGTCCGGCTGAAGCTCAAGCGTCTGGTCGAACGCGGGATCCTGACCGAGCCCGAGCAGGGGTTGCTCACCCAGCCACGGCCATAGCCAGCCGGAGAAGCCACCGCCGGCCCGAAAGCTCCAGATGCAAGCGCGAAACGGGCAGCACGCCACATACCGCCCCTCAGGTCTCGCCAGCCCCTCCGTCGCGCGACGCAACGGCCCGGACATCCCTGTTCAACGAGGTGTTGTCCGCCTTCGCTGGCGCCGATACACCCGCTGTCGCTGGTTCGCATTCGATGCAATTGGCGGCGCCCGTGCCGTTTGTGGTTGGCCGACCACCGGTGTCTCATCGGGTGGCCAGTGCTGCGTGGGTGAAGCGCGCTATTCCTCGGCTGAGGCCGAGGCTTGGGGGAGGCGTAGTTGGAAGCATGCTCCGAGGGTTCGGGGCGTGAGGGTGAGGGTGCCTCGGTGCTGGTGGGCCAGGTCGCGGGCGATGGCGAGGCCGAGGCCGGTGCCTCCCTCGTCGCGGGAGCGGGAGTCGTCGAGTCGGACGAAGCGTTCGAAGATGCGCTCGGCGTCCTTGGCGGGCACACCTGGTCCGTCGTCGTGCACCGTGAGGACGACCCAGCCGTCCTGGCTTCGGATGGTGATCTGGATGCGGTGCGCGGCGTGGCGGGCGGCGTTGTCGATGAGGTTGCGCAGCAGGCGTTCGTATTCGTCGGGGTTTCCGTGTACGTGTGCGGGGGCCGTGCTGTCACAGGTGAGGGTCAACGGGCTTTCGGTGAAGGGGTATTGCTCGGCCAGCCGGAAGGCGAGGGCTGTCAGATCGAGATTTTCGGACCCTGCTGTGGGGGCGCGGGTGTCGAGGCGGGCGAGGAGCAGCAGGTCTTCGGTGAGGGCCTGGAGGCGGCGGGTCTGTCGTGCGGCGGTGGTGGCCGCGGCGGGCCAGTTGGTGCGTTCCGGATAGGCAAGGGCGACTTCCAGGCTGGTCAGGAGCGTGGTGAGGGGGCTGCGCAGTTCGTGGGCGGCGTCCGCGACGAAGCGGCGTTGCTGGGCGGCGGCGTCGTCGAGGCGTTGGAGGGTGCTGTTGATGGTGGTGGCCAGGGCGGTGATCTCGTGTCCCTTGGCGGGAACAGTGACGCGTTCGCGGGGGTCGCTCGCAGTGACCGAGGCGGTGAGGACGCGGATGGCTTCGACCGGCCGCAGCGCGATGCGGACGGCGAAGTAGACGACGGCTGCGATCAGTACGAGGCTGACCAGCCCCGCCTGCAGCAGCCGGCGGTCGGTGGCCTCGGTGATCGTCTCGGCCATTTCCTCGCCCGCGTGCGGGAGCATCACCACATAGACCCGCAGTTGGGCGTCGGCGGCAACCCCCAGAGCGGCGACTGTGTCGCTGCTCAGTTCATCGGCCCTGACATCGTCGTACATGACCAGGTAGGTTCCGCCGCCCTTGCCGAACCGGCCCCCGGGTGCGGAGTCGGGGCGCGCCGGCAGGCGCACGGGACGGGTCGTATAGCCCCAGTTCGGCCCCTCGTCCGGTGGGGCGGGCAACTCGGCCTTCGGTGGGGCTGGCAGCACATGGCGGGTGCCGGGATCGAACTCCTCCATGCCTCCGCCGTAGGCGACAGCGGCGCGGCGGCCGGTCGCGACGATCTCATACGGCACGGTGCTTCGGCGAAGGGGAACCACACCCTCCTCCAACTGATCGACGAGAGCCAAGAACTGTTTTTCCGTCTGCCCTTCGGCGATCTGCGTGCTCTCGCGATAAACGTCGCAGTGTACCCACCAGCCGATGCTCACCAGGATGACGGCGGCGGCGGAGGCCGCGGCCAGGGCCGTGCGGGCTCGTACCGAACGCGGCCACCAACCGCGTCGCGGCCCGGTCGCATTCACGGTCGGCCACCAGCGGCGTCGGGGCTCAGTCGCGTTCACGGTCATCCACCAATCGGTAACCGGTACCCCGGACGGTCTGCAGGGACCGCCGGTCAAACGCGGCGTCGACCTTCTTGCGCAGCGCGCTGACGCGCGCCTCCACCAGGTTGGGATCCCAGGCTTCGTCGGGCCACGCGTGATACAGCAGATCCGATTTGGAGACCGCCTGACCCACCCGGCGGGCCAGCAGCTCCAGCACTGCGAACTCCCGGGGTGTGAGTTCCACCCGGGTCCCGGCCCGGCGGCAGACCCGGCCGGCGACATCCAAAGAGAGGTCGCCCACGGCAAGGACGGGCGGGGCGACCGCGGGGGCTCGCCTGACCAGGGCCCGTAGCCGTGCGACGAGCACCATGTAGGAGAAGGGTTTGGCCAGGTAGTCGTCGGCCCCCGTGTCCAGAGCCTCTGCCTGGTCCCAGTCTCCGTCCTTGGCGGTGAGCACCAGGATGGGGGTCGCGTTGGCCTCCCGGCGCAGCTGGGCGCAGACCTTGTAGCCGTTGAGTCCGGGCAGCATCAAGTCCAGGACGACAAGGGCGTATTCGCCGGTCCGGGCCATCCACAGTCCCTGCCGGCCGTCATGAGCGAGGTCGACGCTGTAACCCTCTGCGGTCAGACCAGTACGTAGGGTATGGGCAAGGTCAACCTCGTCTTCGACCACCAGGATGCGCATGCGACGCAGCCTCGCACAGCGCCGGCCCGCTTTCCTGATCGGCCGGTCAGGTTGGGTCAGCATCCCGTCAACGAGGTCCTGGCACGCTGGCGCAGCGTCCTGGCCACTGCTGAAAGGCCCTGCCACACGTGTCCGTTACTGAAGGTGCCCCCGCCGCGGCCAGGACGGTTTCCCCTTCCGCACCCGCCCGTCGACCATCACCGAGCCCAGCCAAAGCCATTGTTTTCACCGCGCCCTTGTCACTGACCATCGCTCCAAGGGCTGTCTCGCAACTCACGGTGGACCAGCGCGCGGCGTCAGATGCGATGCATCGCAAGGCGTGGAGTCGCCCTCGTACCGGGTGTATTCGCGCGTTCCGGCAACGCCGCGAGGTGCCGTAGCTGTCGTCATGCGCCCGCCGGGAGGTACGGGACAGCCCTTGGTCTCGCGCTTTCAGTGCCGACGTGAAGTCGCTGTCATGCAGTAGTAGTCGCAAAGAGAGGAGCCGACTGCTCCGGCCTGTGACCGATGGCCGGTCCCCGGCCTCGGGTGCGTCACCGGTGACGCCGGATGCTGAGCCGAGGTGGTCAAGCTCAAGGGCACGACGGGCCATCATCACGCCGCAAGCGAAGGGGAAGTCCGAGCGGGCGGGCGAAAGCGAACCCCTGTCCTTACGAGCAGACATGAGGAACACCGCGTCAATGGGAAGCGGATGGCGGCAAATTCACGCCTGAACAGCATGGACCCAGCGATTGCACCCAGAAGACACCAAGTTTTCAGAAAGCCTCCAGGAGGAGACTTGCGCAGGCAAGTGAGAAGAGCGTGCGCGGCCACGATCGCCACGGCGGCAGCCGTGGCCCTGGCCGCGGGCATGACCAGCCCGGCGTCGGCGGAGCCCGAGCGCAGGACCGGTGCCCCGGCCGTGCAGACCGCGCCCAAGCACCGCATCACCCTGATCACCGGCGACCGTGTCGTCATCGACGCCAAGGGCCGCTTCGTCGGCCTGGAGCGGGCCAAGGGCCGCGAGGCGATACCCGTCCAGATCCGCAAGACCGATGGACACACCCTCGTCGTACCGGCCGACGCCGCGCTGCTGATAGCCGGCGGCAAGCTCGACCAGCGGCTCTTCGACGTCACCGAGCTCAACAAGTCGGCCATCCGCAAGGCCCAGAAGCAGGGACTCAAACTGATCGTCGGCTACCGCGGTGCGGCCGCCGCAGCCAAGGCAGACGTCCGCGACGCCGGCGACACCAAGGTCCGCCGGACCCTCACGTCGCTGAACGCGGACGCGGTACTGACACCCAGGGGCGACGCGCCCGACCTGTGGGCCGCGGTCACCGACACGCGGCCCGGCGGCGCGAGCACCGCCTCCGGCATCGCCCACGTGTGGCTCGACGGGGTCCGCAAGGCCAGCCTCGACAAGTCCGTCAAGCAGATCGGCGCCGACAAGGCGTGGGCCGCCGGGTACAACGGCAAGGGCGTCAAGATCGCCGTCCTCGACACCGGTGTCGACGCGACCCACCCGGACCTCAAGGAGCAGGTGGTCGGGGAAAAGAACTTCTCCACGTCCCCCGACGCGACCGACAAGTACGGCCACGGTACGCACGTCGCGTCCATCGCGGCCGGTACGGGCGCCAAGTCGGCGGGCACGTACAAGGGCGTCGCGCCCGGCGCCAAGCTGCTCAACGGCAAGGTGCTCGACGACGACGGCTACGGCGAGGACTCCGGCATCCTCGCCGGTATGGACTGGGCGGCCGAGCAGGGTGCCGACGTCGTGAACCTCAGCCTCGGCGGCGGGGACACTCCCGAGATCGATCCGCTTGAGGCCCAGGTCAACAAGTTGTCCAAGGAGAAGGGCATCCTCTTCGCGATCGCCGCGGGCAACGACGGGGGCGAGCAGACGATCGGCTCCCCGGGCAGCGCCGAGGCCGCGCTCACCGTCGGCGCCGTCGACGACACGGACAAGCTGGCAGACTTCTCCAGTACGGGCCCCGGCCTCGACGGGCAGATCAAGCCCGACGTGACCGCACCCGGCGTGGACACCACGGCCGCCTCGGCCCCGGGCAGCGTCATAGCCCGCGAGGTGGGCGAGAAGCCCCCCGGCTACGTGACCATCTCGGGTACGTCGATGGCCACCCCGCACGTCGCGGGCGCCGCGGCGATCCTGAAGCAGCAGCATCCCGAGTGGACGTATGCCGAGTTGAAGGGTGCGTTGACCGGTTCGGCGAAGGGCGGTAAGTACACGCCGTTCCAGCAGGGTTCGGGGCGGATCCAGGTCGACCAGGCCATCAGACAGAGTGTGGTCGCCGAGCCGTCGTCGGTGAGTTTCGGCGTCGCGCAGTGGCCGCACACCGATGACACCCCGGTCACCAAGGAGGTCACGTATCGCAATCTCGGCACCAGCGATGTCACCTTGAATCTGGCGGTGGCGGGTACCGACCCGAAGGGGCAGGCCGCACCGGCCGGCTTCTTCACACTCGCCACCAAGATGCTGACCGTCCCGGCGGGCGGCACGGCCTCCGCCGACCTCACGGCCGACACCAGGCTGGGCGGCACGCTCGACGGAACCTACTCCGCGTACGTGACCGCGACCGACGGCGGCCAGAGCGTACGCACAGCCGCGGCGGTACAGCGCGAGGCGGAGGCGTACGACCTCACGCTGAAGTTCCTCGGCCGTGACGGCAACCCGGCGAAGTACTACAGCGCCAAGCTGGTCGGTGTCTCCGGGCTCGCGCAGGACAAGTACTACTCGCCCTACGACGAGTCCGGCACCGTCAAGGTCCGTGTTCCCAGGGGCGGTTACATCTTCA
Source organism: Streptomyces ortus (assembly GCF_026341275.1). NCBI lineage: Bacteria > Bacillati > Actinomycetota > Actinomycetes > Kitasatosporales > Streptomycetaceae > Streptomyces > Streptomyces ortus. Next base: position 6,627,700 of record NZ_JAIFZO010000002.1, on the reverse strand, counting down.
ACACCGGGATCCTGGTCGACCCGGAGGACGCCGCCAAGGGTATCGACTGGGTGGCGCAGCCGAAGCTGAGCGTCACCAAGAAGGCCACGATCACGGTGGACGCGCGGACCGCCAAGCCGGTGGACATCACCGTGCCCGACGCGGCGGCGAAGTCGGGGGCCGTCTGGCCGACCTACACCGTCGGCACGGCGTACGGCAGCGAGGGGTTCGGCTGGTGGCTGGACTCGTACGCCAACTTCCGTACCGCGCACGCCGGCCCGCAGGTCACCGACGGCACCCTGTACCAGGACTGGGCCGGTCTCTGGACCAAGCCCGCCGAGGAGTACGACACCCTCGCCGGCGGCAAGGTCAAGCAGCTCGCCACCGGCTACACCAAGCACTACAAGGCGAGCGAACTGGCCACGGTGAAGACCGGTCTGGGCGCCTCGTCGAGCGGCAAGAAGGGCGCGATCTTCGCCGAGGGCAAGCTGCCTGGTAGTCCAGGCTACTTTCCGACCGGGATCCAGCAGACGCTGCCCGGCACGCGCACGCTGCACCTGTCCACCGCGGGCGGGGTGAAGTGGAAGCTCGATTTCGAGCAGCACGGCGGGCTCGACGAAGACGGCTTCCCGATCGTCGAGGCCGAATACATGCTCGGTACTCCGCAGACCTTCAAGGCCGGTAAGAGCTACGAGAAGACCTTCAACGCGGGGGTCTTCGGCCCGCGCGTGGGCGGCGACTTCGGCCTCTACCGCGAGGGCAACGGCATCTACGGCTATCTGCCGCTGTTCGCCGACGGCAAGTCCCACGCCGGTTCGTCGCTCTACTCGGCGGTCACCACGACGCTCTACCGCAACGGCGCCAAGGTCGGCTCGAACAGCGACCCGCTGGTCGGTGAGGGCACCTTCAAGGTTCCGGCCGGTGACGCCGCGTACAAGCTGACCACCTCGATCAAGCGCAGCGTCAAGGTCGCCGCGGCCTCCACCCGCGTCGACGCCAGCTGGACCTTCCGCTCCAAGAAGGCAGACCTGGCCAAGCTGCCCGCGTCGGCGATCCGCTTCGACGCGGCCGTCGGACTGGACAGCAGGGTCCCGGCCGACAAGAAGGTCTCCGTCCCGGTGACCGTGCAGGGCTCGGCGGCGGGCTCGAACCTGAAGTCCCTGTCGGTGTACGTGTCGTACGACTACGGCCAGACGTGGAAGAAGGTCACCGTCAAGGACGGCAAGATCGCGGTCACGAACCCGGCCAAGGGCAAGGGGATCTCGTTCCACGCCAAGATCGCCGACAAGAAGGGCAACAAGTCGACGATCTCGATCTACAACGCGTACTACGGGAAGTGACCGAACGGCCCGCCTGAGGTCTGAGGTCTGAGGCCTGATGGCTGATGGCTGATGGCTGATGGCTGAGAACGCGTGAGAACGGCCCGCCGGAAGCAGAGCTGCCGGCGGGCCGTCCGTGTACGAGTGCGTTGCGGCAAAGGGAGTCCCTGTTCCATGAGCTGCCCCCAGAAAGCACTCGCTGGAGTCGCGTAAGCGTGCGGTGCGGATGTATCGCGTCTCGAACGAGGTTCTGCGGACGGCCTCGGCTTTTTTCGCAGCGCAGCTCGACCCGACCCGGCCCCAGGTGACGGCGCTCGTTGACGAGAGCCCGCACCTGGGGGTCGAGTGCGTCCCGCGGGAACTCTCCACCGCCTCCTTCACCTACTACCGCTGGCGCCGCGCCGGGCACGAGCCGTGCGAACGCCGGCGCCGGGACGCGGAACTCGCCGAGCAGACCGAGGAGATCCACGCAGACTCGGGCGGCATCTACGGCTCATCGCGCGTGCACGCCGTGCTCAGGCGCGAAGACGTCCACGTGGACCACAAGCGGGTCGAGCGGTTGATGCGCGAGGCCGAGATCGCGCGCATCGGTCCGCGCCGGGGCGGCTTCACGTGCCGTGGTCCCAAGGCCACACTCGCCCCGGATTTGATCGAGCGGGACTTCAACGCACCGGCGCCGAACCGGCTGTGGGCGTGGACGGAACTGTGCTTCGCGCTTCCCAAGGGGCGCAAGGGCGCAAGGTCAGGGACGTACCGTTGCCGCACAGCGTGCCTCGGGCCTTCCAGCAGCACATGCAGCGGTTCGCTCCGGCGGCGGACGTGATCGCTCCGCTGGAGGAGGGCAGCACCCACGGCGCTCGCGTGTGGGAGCCGTCCCGGGAGCAGTGCTTCCACGCTCTGCGCCACTTCTTCGCCCTCGCAGAACTGGAGGCCGGCGAATCGGTCGCCTTCCTGGCGCGCCGGCCGGGGCACTCCGATCCCGGGTACACGCTGCGGAGGTGCTGAGTAGCAGGTCAGACGAGGTGCGGCGGCATCCGCTTGTCACATGTCTGTGGAGAGGCTCTCGCCAAGGAGCTGTCCTGCGAGTTCCATGCACCGTGTCCGGGCCGCGGAGAAGCCGTAGGGCATCTTGGTCACCGCTTCGAAGGCGCTCATCTGGACCTCCTCCTCACCGCTCGCCTCGGCGTCGTAGGCATCGAAGAGCTTCTCCTCGGCCACGTCCAGTCCGGTCGCTTCAATGGCCTGGTGCAGGGCCTTGTGGTGGGCGCAGTACTGCGCGGCGAGTTCCTCGACCCGCGGGTCGTGGGGGTCGACGGTGTCATCGAGGGCGGCGGCGGCCACGTCGAGGCGGTCTGCCTCGGCCCGTAGGCCGGGATGGGTCGCCAGGGTGATGAACACGCTGGCCTGAATCGCGGCTCCCAGCGGCCCGAAGATCCGTTCCGTGACCAGCAGGGCGTCCAGGTCGGAGGGGCGCAGCGCGCCGGAAGGCACGTGGCTGAGCCGGTCCGTGACCAACGGGGAGAGCAAGCCCAGTGGGCTGCCCACGACCCGCAGGCGCTGGACTGCCGCGCGCTGACGCTTGATGTCGGCCTCCTGGGCGGCCAGGGTCTCCTCCAGCCGGCCCAGGACGTCCTCGACGTCCCGGGCTTCGTCGAAGGCGGCCCGCATGTCGTCCAGGCTGATGCCGGCCTCGGACATCTTGCGGACCCACAGCAGGCGGATCATGTCGTCGTAGCCGTAGCGGCGGCGTCCGTCCACGCCTCGCTCGGGCTCCGGCAGCAGACCGATCTGGTGGTAGTGACGAATGGCGCGCGGGGTGGTTCCGGCGAAGGCGGCGGCATCGCCGATCTTGACCTCGCGGGGAGGGGTGGCGGAGGGGTACATCGCAGACAGGGCCTTTCGTGCTGTGGTGCCCTTGACGACACCACATGCCGCTACGGCATGTGCAACTACACACCACCCGGACCCTGACGGGCCATCGGGCGCTCCCTCGCCAATGGTGTCGCGTCCCACGACAGGCCCGCAATGAGCACGGTGCTTCGTGAAGTTGCTGGTCACGGGTCTGGGGTGGGCGGGGTTCGGGTTGCTCGTGCCGGTCGTGGGTGGATGGCTTCGGTGATGATCGTCGGTCACCGGGAAACTTCGCGGTTTGTAAGGACGAGCAGGGATCTGACCAGGGTGGTCGCCCACGTCGCCTGCGCGGCGACCGGCCATCCGCGCCCTCTGCCCGAGTAGCCACAGAGCCCACCACTCTTGTCGAGGTGCCCTGACCGGAATGATCACTGCATGAATCATGTTCGTGTCAGGAGCCTTTCGCTGCACCTTCATCCCGGCAGGCCGGCAGGCATCAGCCCCGGGAACTCCCTGTTCGGCGATCGAACCTCGACGTGTCCCCGGCCACGGGAACGCGGGTCGTTGAAGCGGTATGCCAGATCCTGCGCCCCTGAGCACGGTGTGCCCCAGCAGAGCATCGTCAAGGACGGCAAGAACGTCCCCGACCAGTCCCACCGTGCCTTTCCCAAGGCGGCCAAGGCATGGATCAGCAAGCAGCCCCTCGGTCCGCCCGAGCTGGACCGTGCGAAGAACCCGCACTACACGGACGGCTTCCGGGCCGAGATCGCCTGCATGCACGAGGCCGGCGTCAAGGTGGAGCCGATGGCCGACGGCGAGGGCTACAGCTGGCCCGCCGGGGAGATCAACGTGCCCAACCTGCCCGAGCTGGAAAAGCGCTGTCGCATCGAGGCGTTCAGCGACAAGGACAAGTGACGAGGGCGACCACCCCGGTCAGGTCCCTGCTCGTCCTCACGAACAGCGACCCGCAACACCCATCGTGCCGGGCAGTAGGACGGGGCGGGGAAGAGCACAACCCGACCGGCGCAGCTGACCTTCTTCTCACCAGTGGCCGACCCGCGTACGTGTCGGTCCCGCTGCGTGAGCAGTGATCCCCGGCTGCCGCCGGACGGGCCATTGCCCCTCGCTACCGCGTGCCCGGCAGCAGCGTCCCTGGGTCGGCCGAGGCGCCTTCGACAGCCTCTGTCACCGCGGGGATGAACGACAAAGCGTAGTCGAGACCGGGCGCGGCCCGTCCCCCGGCATGGCGGAAACCCTCCCCGGCACCGGGGCGCGGCCCCGTCGCCGGTTCAGGACGTACACGTACCGCGCGTGCCGTACGGGTCATGGTCGCGGTCCCCCGGTCAGTGTGTGAGGATCTTGGAAAGAAAATCCTTGGCACGGTCGCTGCGTGGGTCGGTGAAGAACTCCTCGGGGGTGCGGTCCTCGACGATGCGGCCGTCGGCCATGAAGACGACCCGGTCGGCCGCCGAACGCGCGAAGCCCATCTCGTGGGTGACGACCAGCATCGTCATACCGTCGCGCGCGAGCTGCTGCATGACCTCCAGTACCTCGTTGATCATCTCCGGGTCGAGTGCCGAGGTCGGCTCGTCGAACAGGAGCACCTTGGGATCCATCGCGAGGGCGCGGGCGATGGCCGCGCGCTGCTGCTGACCGCCGGAGAGCTGCGCCGGGTACTTGGGCGCCTGCGAGGCGAGTCCCACCCGGTCGAGGAGTTCGAGCGAGCGCCTGTCGGCCTGGTCCTTCTTGCGGCCGCGCACCTTCATCTGGGCCAGGGAGACGTTCTGCAGGACCGTCTTGTGCGCGAACAGGTTGAAGGACTGGAAGACCATGCCGACCTCGGCACGGAGTTTCGCGAGTTCCCTGCCCTCCTCGGCCAACGGCTGCCCGTCCAGTCTGATCTCGCCCGACCCGATGGGCTCCAGGCGGTTGATCGCCCTGCAGAGGGTCGACTTGCCCGACCCCGAGGGGCCGATGACCACGACCACCTCCCCCTTGCCGACGGTGAGATCGATGTCCCGCAGGACATGCAGCTCCCCGAAGTACTTGTTGACGTGTCGCAGCTCGATCAACGGATCGACGGCCATGCTCAGCCCTACCCACTCTCAGCAGTGTCGCGATTGCGGCAAACTATCCAGACGGGAGTGGAGTTAATACACGACACGCACTTTTCGGGCATTAGCCGTATTTACTCCGCCGGTGCGGGCCAGGGCTTCACGCTTCCGCGACCTCGGCGTACAGCTGAGAGAGTTCGGGAACCCCGTTGGCCGCCCAGTCGTGACCCGATACGACCACGTCGATCTCCCGGCCCGACACCAGCCGCACCACCGGTCGGCCGTTCGGCCACACCTCCCAGAGCGCGCCGGGGACCGTACGGACGATGACCGTGCCGAGATAGAGGCCGGCGTCGTTGCCGAGCCAGGACAGGCTCTCCTCGTCGTCGCGCCAGCGGGGCAGCAGCTGGTCGAGCGCCTCCAACGAGGCCGCGGAGTCGTCGAGTTCGATCCCCGCCTGATACGCCTGGGAACGGAGGAGTTCGCATTCGGAGAGCAGTTCGGCCACCCCTTCGTGGTCGCTCTCGCTGCCCGAGAAGACCGCGACCCCTTGGGCGGGGCCCTGCTTCTTGCGCCGGTTGCCCAGGAAAGGGATGTTCATACACCCAGCCTTTCATCCATATCGCCCATCGCACCACAGGGCGCGCGGAACGCCTGTTCCCGGGGAGTTCGCACGCAGTTCGCGCCTGTCTCATTGACGGGACGTCGTCATCTCCTTAGCTTCACGGTGCATCTGTCACCCCGTCAGTGCGTCCTGTCCGTCCGTGAGTGGGAGGAGTCGGTGTGCGCCGAATGGTGTGGGGTACCGCCTTCGCGCTGGCTCTGCTGACAGCGCCGGCGGCGACTCCGGCGACGGCCGCGCCCCAGGTCGGGCAACGTCCGACGGCCTTGCAGCGGCTCTTCGACAACACGGCCGTGAGCGACGACGCGCGACCGGCCGGGGCGGACTTCGACGGCGCGGGCCGTTCCCTGTCGGCACAGGACCTGACCGCCGCCGGCTGGAGAGCGGGACGCCCACTGACGGTCCAGGGGGCCCGGCTGACCTGGCCCCGCCGGGCACCGGGCGAGCCCGACAACGTACGCGCGAACGGGCAGTCCGTACGGGTACGCGGCCACGGTGACGCGCTCGCCTTCCTGGTGGCGGGCACGGGTGGCGGCGAGGAGAGCGGCACCGGGGTGGTGCGGTACCTCGACGGGTCCAGCTCCTCGTACCGGCTGAGTGCGTCGGACTGGCGCGGCGGCCCGCTCGCCACCAAGGCCGTGGCCCTCCCCCACATCAACACCCCCGGCGGTCAACTCGTCGAGCAGGCACGGCTGTACGTGGTGACCGTGCCGCTCACCCGGGGGCGCTCGGTGGCCTCCGTGGAGCTGCCGCGCAACGGCGACCTGCATGTGTTCGCCCTGTCGGTACGCTCCGACAGCCCGGGCTGGACGGGCAGTTGGGCCGCGTCGACGTCCGGCTATCCCGCCGTCGGGCCCTGGACGGACCGGACTCTGCGTCTGGTGGTGCACACCTCGGCGGGCGGGCCACGGGTCCGGATCCGGCTCGACAACACGTTCGCGGCCGGGCCCGTACGGATCGGGAGTGCGACGGTGGCGGTGCAGGCGTCCGGGGCGAGCCCGCGCGGCGCTCCCGTGCCACTGTCCTTCGGGGGCTCCGGAAGCACCGAGATCCCCGCGGGGGCGCAGGCGTTCAGCGATCCGCTGGACTTCGACGTGCCCGCGGACAGCAATCTCCTGGTGAGCTTCCAGCTGCCGGGAACGGTGACGGCGGCGCCCGTGCACAGCCTGGCCGTCCAGCAGTCGTACGTCAGCGAGCCCGGTGACCACGCCGGAGACACCGCCCCGGACGCGTACACCTCGACGATCCTCAACTGGCCCCTGCTGACCGGTGTCGACGTGGGGAACGAGCCCGGCGGCCGGGCGGGCGGCGGGCCGGGGTCCGTCGTGGTGCTCGGGGACTCGATCACCGACGGCGAGAAGTCGACGCGGGACGCGAACCGGCGCTGGCCCGATCTGCTGGCCGACCGGCTCCGGGAGCAGAGTGCGGTGCCGCGTCACGGGGTGCTCAATCAGGGGATCTCGGCGAACCGTGTGGTCACGGACCGGTACGCCGGTGACGGTGTCTCCACCGACACGGGCGGGGTGAGCGCGCTGCACCGTCTGGACCGGGACGTCCTCGCGCAGACGTCGGCGCGTACGGTCGTCGTCTTCCAGGGGATCAACGACGTCCGCTGGGGCGCGAGCGCCGAGCAGGTCGTCGACGGGCTGCGGGAGATCGCCGGGCGGGCGCACGCGCGGGGGCTGCGGGTGCTGGCCGCGACGATCGTGCCCTGTCGGGGAGAGGCGCGGTGCACCGCCGCGGTCGACGCGGAGCGGAGCGCCGTGAACCGGTGGATCCGGTCCGAGTCGACCGACTCCGGATTCGACGGGGTGCTCAACTTCGACGCGGTGCTGCGGGATCCGGCGGATCCCGCACGGCTGCTGCCCGCGTACGACAGCGGGGATCATCTGCATCCCGGGGATGCGGGGCTTGCCGCGCTGGCCGAGTCCGTGGATCTGGAGTTGCTCTAGGCGCGGGTCGCGGGTCGGATCGGACGTGGGAGGTGCGCGGTTCCCCCCGCCCCTTGCGGGGCTACACGTCCAGGTCCACCACCACCGGGGCGTGGTCCGAGGCGCCCTTGCCCTTGCGCTCCTCCCGGTCCACGTACGAGTCGGTCACGGCCTTGGCGAAGGGGGCGTTGCCGTAGACCAGGTCGATGCGCATACCGCGGTTCTTGGGGAAGCCGAGCTGGCGGTAGTCCCAGTACGTGAACGGATGGTCGTACTTCAGGGGGCGCGGGACCACGTCCGACAGGCCCGTCCCGCGCAGGGCGGCGAGGGCGGCGCGCTCGGGCTCCGTGACGTGGGTGGAGCCCTCGAAGAGGGTCCGGTCGAAGACGTCGTCGTCCGTCGGAGCCACGTTGTAGTCGCCCAGCACCGCGAACGGGCGGCTGCCGGCCGCGTCGTCCGCGACGGCCGCTCTCAGAGCCTCGAACCACTGGAGCTTGTACGCGTAGTGCGGGTGGTCCACCTCGCGGCCGTTCGGCACGTAGACCGAGCAGACGCGGACCGGGCCGCAGGTCGCGGAGACCGCGCGGGGCTCCTCGACGCCTTCGTAGCCGGGATCGCCCGGCAGGCCCCGCACGATGTCCTCAAGTCCCACCCGGGACACCACCGCCACGCCGTTCCACCGCCCCGTCGCGTTCACCGCCGACTCGTAGCCCAGCTCGCGGAGCTCGTGCGTGGGGAACTGCTCGGCGGTGGTCTTCGTCTCCTGGACGCACAGCACGTCCGTGCCGCTGCTCTCCAGCCAGGCCAGCAGCCTCGGGAGACGGGCGGTGATCGAGTTCACGTTCCAGGTGGCGATACGCATGCCTCACAACCTACCGGGCGCCTCTGACAGTCACTGGCCGGGCGCTCGGAGGCCGTCAGAGGTCGGCGGTCTCGCCCGGCGCCAGCCTCAGGTGCTCGGAGCCGCCCAGGGCGCCGATCTGGCGGTCGTAGGCAGGGCGCGCGAGGTCCGTGAGCAGGGCGTCGTGGATGTCGTACGCGCGCTGCGGCTTGACCTCGCGGACGTAGTCGATGACCTCGGAGATCTTGCTCCAGGGCGCCTGGACGGGCAGCAGCAGCGTCTCCACCGGATGGTCGGGGAGGGTGAGCGCGTCGCCCGGGTGGAAGATCCGCCCGCCGTCGACGAGGTAGCCGACGTTCGTGATGCGCGGGATGTCCGGATGGATCACGGCGTGCAGTTCGCCGTGGACCTGTACGTCGAAGCCCGCGGCGGTGAACGTGTCACCGTGGCCGACGGTGTGCACCCGGCCCGGGAACGCGGCCGAGAGCTGGTCGGCGACCGACTTCAGGGTCCAGATCTCCGCCCGGGGGTTGGCGTCGAGGCCGGCCCGCAGGTGCCCTTCGCTGAAGTGGTCGGGGTGCTCGTGCGTGACGAGGATCGCGTCCGCGCCGACCGCGGCGTCCTCCTCGCTGAAGACACCGGGGTCGATGACGAGGGCGCGGCCGTCCTTCTCCAGGCGGACACAGGCGTGCGACTTCTTTGTGAACCTCATGTTCGTAGCCTCCATGCTGTCCATCCTGCCTCCGCCCGTCGGCGCCGGCCCACCCGAGGGGCCCCTTTCGCGCCGCTCACTCCTGCGGTGTGGTCTCCTCGCGGATGACCTGCTGGGCCACCTTGAATGCGCTGTTCGCGGCCGGTACGCCGCAGTAGACGGCCGCCTGGAGGAGTACTTCCTTGATCTCGACGGGGGTGAGCCCGTTGCGCAGGGCGGCCCGGGTGTGGAAGGCCAGCTCGTCGAGGTGGCCGCCCGCGACCAGGGCGGTGAGGGTCACACAGCTGCGCGAACGCCGGTCGAGGCCCGGCCGGTCCCAGATCTCGCCCCACGCGTAGCGCGTGATGAACTCCTGGAAGTCCCCGGAGAACTCGTCGGCCTGGGCCAGTGCCCGGTCCACATGGGCGTCCCCGAGCACCTCCCGGCGGACCTTGATGCCCGCGTCGTACGGATCGGCCCTGCCCGTCAGCGCCTCGGGCTGCGGGGCGGGGGCTATCTCGGCGACGGGTGCCGTCTGCTGCGGCACGGAGAGCACCGGGCTCGCCTGCGGGACCACGACCGACATCTGCCCGGTGGACGAGTCGTAGGCGGGCTGCTGCCAGGCCGTGGAGAAGTGCCGCACCAGGAGGTCGGTCACCGCGGCGGGCTGCTCGACGGGGACCAGGTGGGAGGCGCCGGGCACGACCGCGAGGCGGGCGTCCGGTATCCCGGCGACCAGGGTGCGGGCCTCGGCGGGGCCGGTCACCTGGTCGTCCGAACCGACCAGGACGAGCGTGGGCACACCGATGCGGCCGAGGTCGGCGCGGATGTCGAACGCGGCGAGCGCCTCGCAGGCGGCGATGTAGCAGCCCGGGTCGGTGGTGCGCACCATCTGGACGGCCCACTCCGTGATCGCGGGCTGCGCCGCGGCGAACCCGGTCGTGAACCAGCGCTCCGGGGACGACCGCGCGATGGGGTCCAGGCCGTTCGACCGGACGATCACCCCGCGCTGCCGGAACTCGTCGGCCGTGCCGAAGCGCGGGGAGGCCGCGATCAGCGTGAGCGAGGCCAGGCGCTCGGGGCGGCGCAGGGCCAGTTCGGCCCCCACCGCCCCGCCGAGCGCACAGCCCGCGTAGCCGAACCGCTGGACGCCGAGCCCGTCGAGGGTGGCGAGCAGCCGCTCGGCGAGCTCGGTGACCGAGCCGGTCGGGTGCGCGGGCGCACCGCCGTGACCGGGCAGGTCGAAGCGGAAGACCCGCCACTGCTTGGCCAGCTCCGGGACCTGCCGGTCCCACATGTGCCAGGTGGTACCGAGGCTGGGCCCCAGGATCAGGACGGGGGCGTCCTCCGGCCCGTCAAAGCGGTACTGCAGCGTATTGATCATGGCTTCGGTCACGGGTTCACACCTTCATCTGTCACGATCTGTCACACACCCCCCGCGAGACCTCCCCATGCCTCCGCTGCTGGAAGCAGGTCCGCCACATTGTTCGCGCCAGGTAGGTCACGCACGACGCCCGAGCATCGTACAGACGGACCCTACGAAGGGTGTTTTGCGGGACGAAGTCCCATCGAGATCGTCGACTTGTTGCCGTCCTGACGGTGACCTTCTTCCAGGTCTGGCCGTAGTCGTACGACACGTACACCGTGTCACGTACACCGCGTACGGAAGTTGGTGTACGAGTCCGGCCACCGGCCGAAGGGAGCAGCCGCCGCGGCGATCGGGCCCGCACACGCTCTTTTCACTTGTCTGCGCGAGGCGGGTGCGAGGGGGCGCGGGTACGGGGGGCGGGTGTGAGTCACACGGCTCGGACCGGGTGACGGACGATCGCGTCGAAGAGATAGCCCTGGGTGTTGTGGACGGTGGTCTCCGGCTGGGTGCGTCCCGTGGTGTCCGTCGCGCGGGCAAGAAGCGTGTACGTCCCCGGGGCCGTCGGACGCCAGTCGGCGGACCAGCGGACCCAGTCGGCGCGACGCGGGGCGTCGTGCAGACGGGCGCGCCGCCACCTCACCCCGCCGTCGGTACTCACGTCGACGCGCGCCACCCCGCCCGCACCCGACCACGAACGGCCGGTGAGACGGTGCTCGGCGGCGGCCTCCAGGCTCGCGTTCCACGGGAGTTCGAAGGCGGACTTCAGCGTCTGACGGCTGAGCGGGGCGCCGCCTCCCGCCGGGTACTCGTCGCCGAACAGCCGGTAGAAGTCGGTGTTCCACGGCGAGTACAGCGGCTGGGCGGAGACCTCGATGTCCCCGACCCACTTGATCGACGCGATCCCGACCCAGGACGGCACGAGCACCCGTACGGGACCGCCGTGGTCCGGCGGGAGCGGCTCGCCGTTCATCTCGTACGCGAGCAGCACGTCGTCCAGCGCCTTCGACAGGGGCAGCGGACGGCGGACACGGCCCAGGTTCGTGCCGTCCGCCGTGACGTAGTCGGCGTCCAGGCCGCGGGGCAGGACATCCACCGCGCCACGGCTCAGCCCCGCCCGGCGCAGCACCTCGCCGAGCCGGACACCGCGCCAGCGGGCCACGCCGATCGCGCCCAGCGTCCACGCCGTGCCGGACACGGTCTGGCCCTGCTGTGTCGTGAAGAAGCTGCGGCCGTTGCCCGCGCACTCCACGAACGCGCTGCGGGTGGTGGCGGGCAGGCGTTTCAGGTCGTCGAGCGTGAACACGGCGGACCCGCCGCCCGCGAGGCCGTCGCCCCATACGGAGACACTCCAGGCGTGCGCGTCCAGGACGGGGTGGCGGTGTGGTTGCGGACGAAGAAGCGGTCCGTGGGGGTGTGGTGGCCGGTGCCGGCCAGCGCCTCGAACCTGGTCTCGGCGTTCGTACCCCGGGAGGTGAACCAGGCGTCGGGAAGCGGCTTGACTATCCCGGGGACCGCGGCGGCCGACGCGCGGTCGGTGGTCACGGTCGCTGTCCCGGTGGCGGCTCCGGTGGCTGTTCCGGTGGCTGTTCCGGAAGCGGCCAGGGCCGGTGCGGCGATACCGGCGGAGGTCGCGGTGGCCGCGGTGGCCAGTCCGGCGGCGGCCAGCAGACGGAGCATGTCGCGCCGTTCGACGCCGTCGGCCCGGGCTTCGCCCGCGAGCCACTGACGGAGTCGGCGACGGTCGTAGACGGACTCGCCGTCGTGCGCACCGGTACGGATACGGGAATGGGCACGGGAGTTGTTACGGGGCATGGGTGGACTCCTGCCTGTCGGAGGTGCACGGGCACGGGCACGGGTGGGGAGGCGGTGGGGTGGCCGCGGGCCCACGGGTACGGCAGAACTCGCCGGGCCTTCGGGCCTGGGGGTGCGCCGCGGGACAAGGGGTGCGGCCGGGAGCGCGGTTACGGGCTCGGTGAGGATCAACAACAGCCGTGCGGCGTGCGCACGCGGAACCGCGGGTCGGGGCCGGAGGGGCTGAGGATCATGGGCGCCATGGTACGAGGCAGCGCGCCGACTCGCCCAGGAATCACGGGAGTCGGGCGGGCTCAGACGTCGGTCGGCGAGCCCAGGCCGGTGAGGGCGCCTACCGGATCCAGGTCGGGGGTGCCCCGGGGCCACCAGTCGTCGTGGCCCGGCTCCGACTCGTAGGCGTACCAGAGGCCGTCGTGGCCCAGGCGGAGCTGTATGTGGCCGTGGGGGTGGGTGAGGTGGTTGTGCCAGGGCCGGAAGGCGGGGAAGTCGGCCGCGAGGAGCAGTGGGCGGGCCCGGTCGAAACGGCCCGCCGGAGGGTCCCAGGCCTCTTCGAGGACGGCGAGCCCTTCGAGTCCGCCCTGACGCCAGGCGGCGACCGCGCGGGCGAGGTCCGCCGGGGTGCGACGCGTGGCGGTAGCCAGGTCGGCGTAGAGGGCGCGGGTGGTGGCCGTGAGGCCGGAACCCGGACGGGTGGCGGCGAGCCGGACGGCGTCCTGCCAGAGCGTCAGCTCGGCGAGGGGGTCGCGGCCGGTGGTGAGCAGGGCGTGCGCGCGGGCGGCGGCGTCGGTGGCCAACTGGTCCAGCGCGAACGGGTCGGGGCCGCCGGGCGAGGCCGGGTAGGCCGGGGGCTGCTCCGGATGCGCGGGCGGTGGCAGCGGGGCGGGCAGGGGCGCCCGTACGCGGCGCTCGACCGCCTCGCGGGCCGGGACTCCGGGAAGCGCCGGTTCCTCGGCGGCGCGGGCCGAGCGGGCGGCCAGGGTGGCGTTGCGCCGGGACAGTTCGTCCAGCAGTTCGCGCTCGCCCCGGCCGCGCAACAGGAGGAGGACGAACGGGTCCTCGTCCAGCAGCCGCGCGGTCTGATAGCAGAGGGCCGCCGCGTGCTTGCAGGGATGGCCGGAGTCGGGGCAACTGCAGCGCGGGACGAGGTCGCCGGGGCCGGGGAGCAGTTCCACTCCGCAGTCGGCGAGGGCCTGGGGCAGCTCCTTGTCGAGCAACGCGGCGATGTGGGAGGGGCGTTCGGCGGCGGCGTCCAGGAAGCGTTCCCAGTCGTCGTCCGGGAGCGTACGCATCCGGATCTGTACGCGGTAGGGCCGCGGGCGGCTGCCGTGCACGTAGGCGAGTACGAGCCCGGGCGTGACTGTGACGGCGTCGACGTGCCCCTCGCCCGCGTACGCCTTGCCGCGCCCGAGCCGCGCCGCGTCGAGCGCCATCTCCTCCAGCGCGGCGACCCACGCGTTGCCCCACCAGGTCTCGGCGAACCCACTCGCGCGCGGTGTGCGCGCCGGGGGCGGCGGCGGGAACGTACGCCGCAGCTCCCCGTCCCGGGCGGGGGCTGCCATGGAACGGCCCGCCACCGGGGCGCTGCGCTGTGCGGCGGCCGGGGGGTCGGCGGAGACACCGGGGACGGGGATGCCGGAAACGCCGGGGACGGGCTCGGGATGAACACGGGCGTGAGCGGCGTCGGCACCGCCGGGTGCGGGGTCGGCGCCGAGACCGGCGCCGACATCTGCTCCGGCGTTCGTGCCCGTGCCTGCTCCGGCATTCGTGCCCGTGCCCGTGTCAGCGCCGTCGCCCGTGCCCTCGCCGTCGTCTGTGCCCTCTCTCATGCCGGGGGCCGAAGTGGTCGCCGGGCGGGTGGGGTTGGGCCCGGTGTCGGACTCGTCCGCCTGTTCCTCCCTGTCCAGCCGGGACGACAGGTCGAGGCTGTTGCCCAGCATCGCGGCCAGTTCCCTGACCTGGGCCGCCGCCTCGCGGCTCGGCCCGGCGGGACGAGGGCCGGCGGGACGAGGGCCGACGGCGGTGACCGCGCTACCCCCGCGCCGCTTCCGGGACGCCCCAATCCCCTTGTCCTGCGCGGCGGTTCGCTCCCGCTCGGCCTGGCTGCGCGCGGCCCGCAAGGCCTCCCGGGCCACGTCGCCGGGACGCGAGGCCCCGGAAGAACCGTCGGTCTCCGGTTCGGCCGCGGTCGACCCGGAGATCGAGACCTCGTCGGAACTGCCTTCGGCCGATTCCGTCGCCGACGCGTCGGAGGCCCTGCCGGACAGCCCCGCCACCGTCACGCCGGAGTCTCCCGTGGGCGCCCCCGACCCCGTCACGCCGGACGCCCTCGTGGCCCGGCGCGAGGCCGTCACGTCGGAGGGCCCGTCGGGGGATTCCGTTGCGGCGGAGAGCGGGCGGGTGCCGCGTGGGTTCGGCTGGGTGGCGGCCAAGTAGCCCGGTGAGCCGCCCTGGCCCTCACCCTGGCCCTCGCCCTCGGGCTCCGTCGCGGCGGCACCCCCGCTGCGGTCCGCCGCCCGGCGAATGGCCGCGCGCGCGGCGTCGCCCGGACGAGGCCCGGACGAGGCCGGCCGGGGCCCGGACGGTGGCGCGGTTCCCTCAGTGGGTCGGCGCCTGGTCGGGTGCACGACCGCCGGGGGCGCCGCCTTGGAGGCCGGGCTCGTGCCGGGCGGCTGGGGAGCCGGAACAGGTTCCTGCGAGGCCGCCTCAGCTCGGCGGGCTTCCCGTAGAGCCCGTCGGGCCGCGTCGGCAGGGCGCGTCCCACCGGCCGCCGGGCGGGGGCTGTGCGCCGAGGACGGCACGTCGACTTGGGCGTCGGCGTGGACGTCGGCTGGGGGCGTTCCCTCGTCGTCCGCGGCCCGGCCTTCCGCGCCGGACGCTCCCGGCGTCCGCTCGTCCGTCGTCGCACGCGACGTGTCCGGCGGGCGCTCGCCCTCCGTACCCGGCTGATCCGTCGGAGACATCACGTGGACCTCCGCAGTGACACCAGGTCGGACAGGTCCCGGTCGGTCAGTTCCGTCAGGGACGCCTCGCCGGAGCCGAGGATCGCGTCCGCCAGGGCCCGCTTGGAGGCGAGCATGTCGGCGATGCGGTCCTCGACGGTGCCCTCTGTGATGAGGCGGTGCACCTGGACGGGCTGGGTCTGGCCGATGCGGTAGGCGCGGTCGGTGGCCTGTTCCTCGACGGCAGGGTTCCACCAGCGGTCGAAGTGGATGACGTGGCCCGCGCGCGTGAGGTTGAGACCGGTGCCGGCCGCCTTCAGGGACAGGATGAGGATCGGCGTCGCCCCGCTCTGGAACCGGTCCACCATCTGTTCGCGCTCCGGCACCGGCGTACCCCCGTGGAGCAGTTCGACCGGGACCGCGCGCGCCGCGAGGTGGTTCGTGATCAGCCGGGCCATCCCCACGTACTGGGTGAAGACGAGGGCCGAGCCGTCCTCGGCGAGCAGCGTGTCCAACAACTCGTCCAGCAGGGCCAGTTTGCCGGAACGGGCGGCCTGGCGAGCCGCGCCCGAGCCGCTGGGGAGTCCGTCCGGTTCCTCCTTCAGATACAGCGCCGGGTGGTCGCAGATCTGTTTGAGCGCGGTGAGGAGCTTGAGGACGAGGCCCCGCCTGGCGATGCCCTGCGTGGTCTCGATGGCGAGCATCGACTCGCGCACCACGGCCTCGTACAGGGAGGCCTGTTCGCGGCTGAGGGGGACGGGGTGGTCCGTCTCCGTCTTGGGCGGCAGTTCGGGGACGATCCCCGGGTCGGACTTCTTGCGCCGAAGGAGGAAGGGCCGGATCAGCCGGGCGAGGCGGGCCACGGCCTCCTCGTCCTCGCCGTTCTCCACGGCTCGCGCGTGCCGGGCGCGGAAGGACTTCAGCGGGCCGAGGAGCCCCGGGGTCGTCCAGTCGAGCAGGGCCCACAGCTCGGAGAGGTTGTTCTCCACCGGGGTCCCGCTCAGGGCGACCCTGGCCGGTGCGGAGATCGTCCGCAGGGCCTTGGCCGTCGCCGAGTACGGGTTCTTCACGTGCTGGGCCTCGTCCGCGACGACCATGCCCCAGGTCTGCTGGGCCAGCAGCGGTGCCGTCGAACGCATCGTCCCGTAGGTGGTCAGGACGAAGCCGCCCGCCATGTCCGTCAGGGAGCGGTCCGGTCCGTGGAAGCGGCGCACGGGCACGCCGGGCGCGAAGCGCTCGATCTCCCGCTGCCAGTTGCCGAGCAGCGAGGCGGGGCAGATCACGAGGGTCGGCTCGGTGCGCGCCCGCTTCAGGTGGAGGGCGATGACGGTGATGGTCTTGCCGAGTCCCATGTCGTCGGCGAGGCAGCCGCCGAGGCCGAGCGAGGTCATCAGGTCGAGCCAGGCCAGCCCGCGCAGTTGGTAGTCGCGGAGGGTCGCCCGCAGACCGGGCGGCGGTTCGGCGGGCAGCAGTCCGGCCGTCAGGCGGTCGCGCAGCGCGGCGAGCGCGCCGACGGGCACGGCCTCTACGCTCTCCCCATCGACCTCCACGCTGCCGCTGAGGGCCGCGGAGAGGGCGTCCACCGGGTCGAGCAGGCCCAGTTCGCGCTTGCGGGCCTTGCGGACCAGGGCCGGATCGACGAGCACCCACTGGTCCCGCAGTCGGACGACGGGGCGGTGCGCTTCCGCGAGGGCGTCCATCTCGGCCTCGCTGAGGGGGTCGCCGCCCAGCGCCAACTGCCAGCGGAACTGGAGCAGTTCCTCGCTCTCGAAGAAGCCCGTCCCGTCCGTGGCCGAGCCCGGGGCGGGGCGGACGATGGCGGACGCGCTCAGGTCCTGGGCGAGGTCGCGCGGCCAGTGGACGGCGACCCCTGCGGCGCCGAGGCGGGTGGCGGCCACCCCGAGCAGGTCGGAGAGTTCGTCCTCGGACAGGGCCAGTACGTCCGGCACGTCCTGCGCGGACAGCCGGTCCAGGGGCGGCCAGACGCGGGCGGCGCGGCGCACCGCCAGGGCCGCGTCGACCCGGGCGCGCGGGCCGAACGTGGCGTCCGCGGTACCTGCCCACAGGGCCGCCGCGTCGGCGACGAGGGTGGGGTCGGCGAGGCTGTGCACCTGGACGACGGCCGCGCCCGCCCGCCGCGCGCCCTCGCTGTCGTCGAAGAGCTCGTGCGCGGACAGGTCGAGACGCAGGGAGATCCGGACTCCGGCGTCCATGCCGGCGGCGACCTCCGCCGCCCAGTCCTGGGCGCCCGGCAGCCGCTGGGCCCCGCTCGCGGCGAAGGGCCTCCCCGCCGCGTACGGAGCGGCCGGGGTGCGGGGCAGGGCATCGGCGACCGCGTCCAGGAAGGCGCGGGTCAGCGCCTCCGGCTCGGGCAGTCTGAGCGGGCCGCGGCCCGGCAGGGGGACGGCGTGTCCCTCGTACGGAAGGGCGGCGGCGATCGCCCTGAGGTGGGCGATGTCGGCCGGGTCCAGCGGGCCCGCACGCCACGCGTCGAACCCCTCGGGTGTCAGACCGGGCAGCAGCCGGCCGCGCGCGACGAGCCGCAGCGCGTGCAGGGCCGCGGCTCCCCAGCAGGCCGTGGCGGGATGCGCGGCGGGGTCGCGCCTGGCCCGTACCAGGAGCGGCAGGGCGTCGGTGACCGGCATGGTCAGCGCGGGCACCGGGTGCCGTCGCGCACCCGTACCGTGCCGCCGTACGACCGTGAGCTCGGTGTCCGGCGCGGGGAGCGGGAGGTCGCCGTCCGGGTCCCAGAAGGCCATCCGTCCACCGCGGGGCAGCGCGGCGGGCAGGAACACGGCGGCCAGCCGGGGGGACACCTCGGCCTTCGGAGCGGCGCCGGGGCCGGCCTCGGCAGGCGGCTCGCCCGCGCTCGTCCCCTCACCCGTACTCGTACTCGTACTCGTACTCGTACTCGTACTCGTACGTGCAGACGCGCTCATGCTGTCGCTCACCTCCCTCGCCTGCTCCCGACCCGGTCGGATCGATCGTCTTCGACTCTACGGGCCGGGTCTGACAACGCGGCCCGACGGCCGGAGGGAGGGGGCGGTCAGGGTGTCGTTCTGGAGACCACGTAGACCATGGGGTGGCCGGGCTTCGCCCAGTCCACGACGATGTGGTGCGTGGGCGTCGGGTTCTTCCGCTCGTGGTTCAGGCCCGACCAGGGGCCGGGACCGGTGAACTCCCAGCCGACGACCCGCCGGTCGCGTGCGCTGATGGCGATGTCGTCCTTCTCCAGCGCGTCGAGGCTGGTCCCGATGGTCTTGAGGAACTTCTCCAGGCCCTCGTCGCTGGTGAGGAACTGGACGTAGAGACGGCTGGTCTTCCAGTTGTTCGTCTCGTAGTACGCGACCTCGGCCGAGTAGCCCGGGATGGGCACCTGGTACAGGCGGCGCTGGACCCGGGAGGGCCAGCCCGGGGTGAGCCCGGTCGCCGAGTACTTGGCCTCCTTGTCCTTGCCGCTGTCCCGGCTCTGGTTGGCGGAGATCACCAGATAGCCGGCCGGTACACCGATGAGCAGCACGATGATCAGCAGGGTCAGGGCGCGGCGGCGGATCCGGTGGCCCCGGTCCTCGGGCGGCCTCGACGGCTCGTCCGGGGGCGAGGCCTGGCGCGGCAGCGAGGCCGTCACAGCGTCTCCTGCGCCTCGCGGCGGGACTCCGCGTACCGCTCGTAGCGCTCGTACCGCTCGACGCGGCGCCGGTTGGCGCGCCGGAAGCGGCGGGCGACCAGCCGGGCCAGGTCCGCGGCGCCGACCATGCCGGCTTCGGGGCCGAGCTGGGCGCGGGCGATCCGGGCCTCGGGGCGGTAGCCGCGGCCGGTCAGCTGGCGGCGGAAGGCGTCGCGGGCGGGGCCGATCAGCAGGTCGTCGGCCGCGCTGACGCCGCCGCCGATGACGAAGCAGGAGGGGTCCAGGGCGGCGGCGAGGTTCGCGATGCCGACGCCCAGCCACTGGCCGATGTCCTGGAGCAGTTCGATGCACATCGCGTCGCCCTCACGGGCCAGCTCGGTGATCATCGGGCCGGTGATCTCGGCGATGTTGCCCTTGACGTGCTCGATGATGCCGTAGGCCACCGGGGAGTCGGCGGCGGCGAGTTCGCGGGCCTCGCGGACCAGGGCGTTGCCGGAGCTGTACTGCTCCCAGCAGCCGCGGTTGCCGCACGGGCAGCGGTGGCCGCCGGGCACGACCTGCATATGGCCGAACTCGCCCGCCACCCCGAACTTGCCGCGCTTGACCTGCCCGTCCTCCAGGATGGCGCCGCCGATGCCGGTGCCGAGCGTGATCATGACGAGGTGGTCCTCGCCGCGGCCCGCGCCGAAGCGCCACTCCGCCCAGGCGGCGGCGTTCGCGTCGTTGTCCACCAGGACGGGGACGGCGAGGCGGCCCGCGAGACGGTCCCGCAGGGGTTCGTTGCGCCAGGAGAGGTGGGGCGCGAACAGGATCCGGTTGCGCTCCGCGTCGACCCAGCCGGCCGCGCCGATGCCCACCGCGTGCACGTCGTGGCGGTCGGAGAGGTCCAGGACCAGTTCGAGGATGGTGTCCTCGACGACCTTGGGGCTCTTCGACTTGTCCGGGGTCTCGGTGCGGACCTTCTCCAGGATGTTGCCGTCCGCGTCCACGACGCCCGCCATCACCTTCGTACCGCCGATGTCGATGCCGACGGTGGGGACGCGCGGCGCCGTCAGGTGGGAACGGCGTTCGCGCGTGCCCACGGTGCGCAGGGCGGTGGCACGGCGGGAGCCGATGGGGGCGCCCGCGGCTCTGGCGGAGCCGAGCGCCCTGGGCAGGGCGAGGTCGCGGTAGGTGCTCATCGCGCCGATTCTGCTACACGCCGCCGCCCGGCCGCACGGCGGCGTCCTTCGCCGCGCCCCAGGGCATCGGCTTCTCCAGTTCGTGGCGCAGGTCGTCCAGCTCCGTGCCGCCCGCCATCTGGCGGGTCAGTTCGTCCAGGGTGATCTCTTCGCGGGTGTGGTTACCGACCGTCGTCCCTCGCTTGAGGAGGACGAAGCGGTTGCCGACGAGGTACGCGTGGTGGGGGTTGTGGGTGATCAGAACGACTCCCAGGCCCGCGTCACGTGCGGCGGCCACATACTTGAGGACCACCCCGGACTGCTTGACGCCCAGTGCCGCGGTGGGCTCGTCGAGGACGAGGACCTTGGCGCCGAAGTGGACGGCCCGCGCGATCGCCACGCACTGGCGCTCGCCGCCCGACAGGGTGCCGATGGGCTGGTCGACGTCCCGCAGGTCGATGCCCATGCGCAGGAGTTCCGCGTGGGTCGTGCGGCGCATGAGGTCGACGTCCAGGCGCTTGAAGGGGCCGGATCCCTTGCGGGGCTCGGAGCCGAGGAAGAAGTTGCGCCAGACCGGCATGAGGGGGACGACGGCGAGGTCCTGGTAGACGGTGGCGATACCGCGGTCCAGGGCCTCCCGCGGGGACGCCGGTCGGGTGTCCTCGCCCTCGACGCGGAAGGTGCCCGCGTCGTGCTGGTGCAGCCCCGCGATGATTTTGATCAGGGTCGACTTGCCCGCGCCGTTGTCGCCGAGGACACAGGTGATCTCCCCCGCGTGGACCTCCAGCGAGACGCCCTCCAGGGCGCGGATGTTGCCGTAGTACTTACTGACGTCGTCGAGCTCGACCAGGGGCGTGCGCCCGGCGGACGTGGTCGTTGTCGTGGTCGTGTCGGGCCGCGTCATGCCGTGGCCTCCGCGCGCTTGCGGACCCAGGCGTTGAGCAGGGTCGCGAGGAGCAGCATCGCTCCGAGGAAGAACTTGAACCAGTCGGGGTTCCACTCGGCGAACACGATGCCCTTGTCGGTCATGCCGAAGATCAGCGCGCCGACCGCCGAGCCGACGGCGGAGCCGTAGCCGCCGGTGATCAGACAGCCGCCGATGACGGCCGCGATGATGTACGTCAGTTCCTTGCCGACGCCCTCTCCCGACTGCACGGCGTCGAAGGAGAAGAGCAGGTGCTGCCCGGCGATCCAGGCGGCGAAGGACACCCCCATGTAGAGGCCGATTTTGGTTGCGGCGACGGGCACGCCCACCGCGCGGGCCGCTTCCTTTCCGCCACCGACCGCGAAGATCCAGTTGCCGACGCGGGTGCGCAGCAGGATCCAGGAGGCGAGGGCCACCAGGCCCAGCCACCACAGGATGGTGACCTTGAAGTCGACGCCGCCGACGGTGAGGACGGACGCGAAGAGGGCCTTGGCGGAGGCGAAGCCCTCCATGTCGGCGATCGTTCTGGTCGAGACGGTCCCGCTGATCAACTTGGTGAAGCCCAGGTTCATCCCGGTCAGCATGAGGAAGGTGCCGAGCGTGATGATGAAGCTGGGCAGCCCGGTGCGGGTCAGCATGAACCCGTTGAAGAAGCCGATCGCGAGGGTGACGAGGAGCGAGACCCCCACGCCCACCCAGACGTTCGCGGTCATCTGGTAGCTGGACATCGAGGAGATCAGCGCGGACGACGTCACCATGACACCGGCGGACAGGTCGAACTCGCCGCCGATCATCAGCAGGGCGACGGGCACCGCCATGATGCCGATCGTGGAGGCCGCGTACAGCACGGTGCTGAGCCCCGCGGCCCGTACGAAACCGTCCGCGACCAGCGCGAAGAAGAGGAAGACGGCCAGCGCGCCGACCACCGAGCCCAGCTCGGGCCGGCCGAGCAGCCGCCGCAGCGGCGAGGTCGTCGCAGT
This sequence comes from Streptomyces ortus, assembly GCF_026341275.1. Taxonomy (NCBI): domain Bacteria; kingdom Bacillati; phylum Actinomycetota; class Actinomycetes; order Kitasatosporales; family Streptomycetaceae; genus Streptomyces; species Streptomyces ortus. Next base: position 6,605,599 of record NZ_JAIFZO010000002.1, on the reverse strand, counting down.
CATCGGGTGCCCCGGTCCGCGTAGCTCTCCAGCTCGGCCGCCTGGTCCTTGGTGATGATCTGCGGTCCGGTGAGGACGGGCCGTCCGCCGCCGAGCGTGTCGGCGTTGTAGCGGTACAGCCAGAGCAGGTCCACGGCCTCGTACCCCTGGAGGTACGGCTGCTGGTCGACGGCGAAGCCGAGGGTGCCGTCCTTGAGCGAGGCGGCGACCTTGGCGTTCAGGTCGAAGGTGTCGATCTCGGCCTTGCTGCCCGCGTCCTGCCTGGCCTTGACCGCGGTGTCCGCGTAGGGCGCGCCGAGCGTGACGACGGCGTCGACCGAGGGGTCGGCCTGCAGCTTGGCGCCGATGGAGGACTGGACGGCGGACATGTCGGTGCCCTCGACGTAGATGTTGCGCACGGTGCCGTCGAAGGTCTTCTTGACGCCCGCGCAGCGCTGCTCATGGCCGACATTGCCCTGTTCGTGCAGGACGCAGAGGGCCGTTTTCCGGCCACGCCTGTTCAGCTCGTCGCCGACGGCCTCGCCGGCGATCGTCTCGTCCTGGCCGACATGGGTGAGCGCCCCGAACTCCTTGGACTTCTCGGCGCCCGAGTTCACGGTGATCACGGGGATGCCGGCCCGCACGGCGCGCGCGACCGCGCTCTTCATGGCGTCGGGCTTGGCGAGGGTGACGACGATGCCGTCGACACCCTTGTCCACGGCGGCGTCCACGAGCTGCGCCTGCTGCTGTCCCTCGTCGTCGTGGGAGTACAGGAACTTGATGTTGTCCTTGTCGGCGGCCTGCTGGGCGCCGTTCTGGACGATGTCCCAGAAGGTGTCGCCGTCACCCGAGTGGGTGATCATCGCGACGGTCCAGCGAGGGGTGCTCACGGCGCCCCCGCCCTGGGCCGACGCCGCTTTGCGGGCGTCCTCGGCGCGCTTGCCGCCGGTGCTGCTGCACCCGGCCAGGGATGCGCTCAGCGCCCCTGCCGCCGCGATGCTGACCCAGGTCCGAAACCGTGCCACGAGGCCGTGCCCTTCTTGCCGTTCGATATATGGAACAACCAAGTATCGGATACGGAGCGAAGGATTCCGGACAGCGGGGCCGGGTAGCGCGTGGAGTCGTACCAGCTCAGGGGCGTACGAGGAGCTGGAACTCGAAGGAGTAGCGCGAGGCGCGGTAGGTGTGGGAGCCGAATTCGACGGCGCGGCCCGTGTCGTCGAAGGTGGTGCGCTGCATGGTGAGCAGCGGGGCGCCGGCGGCCTCGTCGAGGCGCTCGGCCTCCACGGCGGTGGCGGCACGGGCGCCGACGGACTGGCGGGCGCTGTGCAGCGTGATGCCCGCCGCGCGCATCAGCCGGTACAGCCCGGTGGCCTCCAGCTGCGCGCCGTCGAGGTCGAGCAGACCGGGCGGCAGGTGGTTGCAGAGGTACGCCATCGGGTCGCCGTGGGCCAGCCGCAGCCGCTCCACCCGGTGCACGTCACTGCCCTCCGCCACCGACAGGGCCGCCGCCACCTCCGCCGTCGCCGGGACGACGGTGTTGACGAGGACGCGGGTCGCCGGACGCTGGCCGGCCGCCTCCAGGTCGTCGTAGAGGCTGCTGAGTTCCAGGGGGCGCTTGACCTGGCTGTGGACGACCTGGGTACCGACGCCCCGACGGCGTACGAGGAGGCCCTTGTCCACCAGTGACTGGATGGCCTGGCGGACGGTGGGCCGGGACAGACCGAGGCGTCCGGCGAGCTCGATCTCGTTGCCCAGCAGGCTGCCCGGGGTCAGGGCACCGCGCTCGATCGCCGCTTCGAGCTGCTGGGCCAGCTGGAAGTAGAGCGGTACCGGGCTGTTCCGGTCGACGCTGAGCTGGAGCGGCGTGGTCGGGTCCACATCTGGTTTGGGCACGGGCCCGAGCGTAGCTCCGGTGCATGTTGACGGGAAGTTGTGAGGTTCGATTGTCCGGACAAAGAGTTGACAGGGTGTAGGGTTCGCCCTCAACTTTGTCGCATGCGCATCGGACTCATCGGGACGGGTCGTATCGGTACATTTCATGCGACCGCCCTCAGCCGCCACCGCGAGGTGGGCGGCTCCCTCATCGTCACGGACGCGGACCCCGTACGAGCCCGTCGGCTCGCGGACCGCTTAGGTGCCACCGCGGCACCCGGCGTGGACGAGATCTTCACCTGGGGTGTGGACGCCGTGGTCATCACCGCGGCCACCTCGGCACACGGCGAACTGATCGGTCGCGCGGCCCGCGCCGGGCTGCCCGTGTTCTGCGAGAAGCCCATAGCCCTCGATCTGGCGGGTACGCTCACCGCCATCGCGGAGGTCGAGACCGCCGGAACGATCCTTCAGATGGGGTTCCAGCGGCGCTTCGACGCGGGGTACTCGGCCGCGCGGGAGGTGGTGCGGTCGGGGCAGCTCGGCCGGCTGCACACCGTGCGCGCGATGACCTCGGATCAGGCGCCGCCGCCCGTCGAGCATCTGCCGCTGTCCGGCGGGCTGTACCGGGACACGCTCGTGCACGACTTCGACATGCTGCGGTGGGTCACCGGGCGTGAGGTCACCGAGGTCTACGCGATGGGGTCGGACGCCGGGCCCGCGATGTTCCGCGAGGCGGGCGACATCGACACGGCGGCGGCCGTCCTCACACTGGACGACGGCACACTCGCCACGGCCACGGCGACGCGGCTGAACGGTGCGGGATACGACGTCCGCATGGAGCTGGCCGGGGAGCTGGACCAGGTCGGGGTCGGGCTCGACGACCGTACGCCGATCGCCTCCACCGAACCGGCGGGCCCGCCCGCGGCCACCAAGCCGTGGACGGGGTTCCTGGAGCGGTTCGGGCCGGCGTACGAGGCGGAGCTGCACGCGTTCGTCGAGGTGGTGCGCGGGGAGCGGGCGAATCCGTGTGACGGGCGCGAGGCGCTGCACGCGTTGCGGATCGCGGAGGCGTGCGAGTTGTCGCGGCGCGGGCGGCGCTCGGTGCCGCTGTCGGAGATCCCGGGCGGCCGGGACTGACCGGCCGCCGGCCGAGGGGGGTTGGCGGGGGGAGACGCGGGGTCGGCTGCGGCACCGCCGCGGCCGGCGGCGCTTGAGGGCAAGCGCTTCTCAGGGCCTCCGGCGCCTGAGGACTTACGCCTGTCAGCCCGTCCGGCGCCTGAGGACTTACGCCTGTCAGCCCGTCCGGCGCCTGAGGACTTACGCCTATCAGCCCGTCCGGCGCCTGAGGACTTACGCCTATCAGCCCGTCCGGCGTTTGAGGACACCCCCGCCCCCGGCTCGGGGGTACGGGGGCCGGCCCCCGGGGATTGCTTCGCTAACCGCCGAGGTCCTCGTGGCGGGACCGCAGCGCCGCCGCCCCCTCCTCCGTCAGCGCCCCGAACAGGCGCAGGCGTGAAATTCCGCCGTCCGGATAGATGTCCACGCGCGCGTGCGTGCCGACGGCCGGGGCGGCGAGGACGAAGCGGTGGTTGGTGTCGGGCTGGAGCCGGGTCCGGGGCAGGGCCTCCCGCCACTCCCCGTCCGCGCCGTCCCGGACGGAGACCGACGCCCACCCCGCCGAGTTGCCCTTCAGATACGCCGTGTCGATCTCGATCGCGCGGATCTCGGACCGTGCGACCAGCTGGTAGCGGATCCAGTCGTGGCCCCGGTCCCGCCGCCGCCGCGTCTCCCAGCCGTCGTCCATCTTGTGGGAGCGACCCGGCTGGATGGTGTTGGTGGGGGGCGAGTAGAAGCGGTCGGAGGCGTCCTCCACGTGGCCGCCGTTCTCCAGGGCGACCACGTCGAAGGCGCCGAGGACGGAGAGCCACCGCGGGTCCGGGACGACTTCGCCGTGGACGCGCAGGCGCGCGATGCCGCCGTCCGGGTGCTGGTTGACACGCAGGTGGGTGATGAGCTGCCCGGCCCCGACGGCGAACCCGTTGGCGGCGTGGCCGCCGATCTCCGTACGGGGTACGAGAGTTGTCCACTTGACGTCGTCCGCGAGGAGGTCCTCGGGGGACGGCGATCCGGGTACCGAGGTTCCTTCGACGGACACCGCCTGCGGGTAGTTGCCCCGGAAGTGGGCGGTGTCGACGACGATCCCGTGGACGATGCCGGGGGCGCCCAGGCGGATGAGCGCCCAGTCGTGGTCGTCCGCCGTGGGCCACGGGTGGTCGGCGGAGGCACCGCGTCGGCGGCGGGTCTCCCAGCCGTCCATGACCTTGCCCTTGTGGCCGAAGTGCTCGGGGTCGAACTCGGCCGGCCCGGGCAGCAGCAGGTTCTCGCGGTGGGCGAAGAACTCGTCGTTGGCGGCGACGACCGCGGCGCCCAGCTGCCGGTCGGCGAGGTTGGCGTACCGGGTGAAGGGGAAGTCGGCGGTGCGGTGGTCCGCGTACGGGTCACCGCCGCCATAGGGGTTCGCGTCGCCGGTGAAACGAGCCGAAGAGGGCTGCTGTCGCTGCTCGGTCACGTGATCAGGTCTTCCTTTCTGGGTCGGCCGCCGCGCGGTGCGGGGTGCCGGGCGGACGTGGGGTGCCGGGCGGACAGTGGTGCGGACTACCTCCGGCGGGAGAGGAGTTGGCCGGTCGGGGCGGTGAACTCGCCCTCGGACATCACGCGTTCGCCGCGCAGCCAGGTGGAGCGGACCACGCCGTGCAGGGTCCGGCCCGCGTACGCGGTGACGCGGTTGCGGTGCTGGAGCGCCGCCGGATCGACGGTGAACGTCTCATCGGGCGCGAGGACCGCGAAGTCGGCGTCGCGGCCCGCCTCGATGGCGCCCTTGCGGTCGGCGAGGCCGACCAGTTCCGCCGTGCGGGAGGACATCCAGCGGACCACGTCCTCCAGGGTGTGCCCGCGCTTGCGGGCCTCCGTCCAGACGGCCGACAGGCTGAGCTGCAGTCCGGAGATGCCGCCCCACGCGGTCGCGAAGTCGTCGGTCTTCAGGTCGGCCGTCGACGGCGAGTGGTCGGTGACCACGCAGTCGATCGTGCCGTCGGCCAGCGCCTGCCACAGCAGGTCCTGGTTGGCGGCCTCGCGGATGGGCGGGCAGCACTTGAACTCGCTGGCCCCGTCCGGGACTTCCTCGGCGGTGAGCGTCAGATAGTGCGGACAGGTCTCCGCCGTGACCCGTACGCCCTCGCGCTTGGCCGCCGCTATCAGCGGGAGCGCGTCGCTGGACGACAGGTGCAGGACGTGCACGCGCGCGTCGAGGCGCCCGGCCTGCGCGATGAGGCCGCCGATGGCCGTGTTCTCGGCGTCGCGCGGTCGCGAGGCCAGGAAGTCCGCGTACTTGCGGCCGCCCTTCTGCGGGGCCGCCGCCAGGTGGTGCGGGTCCTCCGCGTGCACGATCAGCAGTCCGCCGAATCCGGCGATCTCCGCGAGGGACAGGGCGAGTTGGCCCTGGTCCAGTTCGGGGAACTCGTCGACCCCGGAGGGCGACAGGAACGCCTTGAAGCCGAAGACGCCCGCGTCGTGCAGCGGCCTCAGATCCTTGACGTTGTCGGGCAGGGCGCCGCCCCAGAACCCGACGTCGATGTGCGCCTTGGAGCAGGCGACGTCCTTCTTCGTACGGAGGTGGTCGACCATCGTGGTGGGCGGAAGGGAGTTGAGGGGCATGTCGACCAGGGTCGTGATGCCGCCCGCCGCGGCGGCGCGGGTGGCGGTCCAGAAGCCCTCCCACTCCGTGCGGCCCGGGTCGTTGACGTGTACGTGGGTGTCGACGAGTCCGGGCAGCAGGACGTCGTCGCCGAAGTCCTCCAGGCGGGCCCCGGCGGGCACTTCGGCGTCGTGCGCGAGCACGGCGGTGATCCTCCCCGCGGAGACGGCGACCGAGGCCGCGCGCGTCCCTTCGGGAGTGATGACGCGCGTCGAGCGCAAAACCAGTTCGACCAGGCCGTCGTCGGACACCGGTACCCCTTTCCAAGCCGGACCTCTGCTGCGGTCGTTAACTTCCGCGTAACGGAATTCAACGTTCTGTTGAAGGAGTCTTCACTCCGCACCCCGCGCCGTCAAGGGTCGGCCCGAGCGCCACCCTCACCGACGACCACCACTGGACGTTTCCACAAAGCGGAAATAGAATTCCGCACAGCAGAACCTAATCACACGCAGCCCTGCAGTCAACCAACTGCCGGGTAGGCTTCCCACCTGCCTGCCCGTCTGAAAGGACCGCGCCCGTGCCGACGTCCAGCGCCAGCGACGCCTCCGCCGAGGTCGCCACCAAGCCGGCTGCCGCCGGCGGTGGCGTCCAGTCCCTAGAGCGCGCCTTCGACCTGCTGGAGCGGATGGCGGACGCGGGCGGTGAGGTCGGGCTGAGCGAGCTCTCCGCGAGCAGCGGGCTGCCACTGCCCACCATTCACCGCCTGATGCGCACCCTCGTGGTCTGCGGTTATGTACGTCAGCAGACCAACCGGCGCTATGCGCTCGGCCCGCGTCTGATCCGGCTCGGCGAGTCGGCGTCCCGGCTGCTCGGCACCTGGGCCCGCCCTTATCTGGCCCGGCTCGTCGAGGAGACCGGCGAGACGGCGAACATGGCCCTGCTCGACGGCGACGAGATCGTGTACGTGGCGCAGGTGCCGTCGAGGCACTCGATGCGGATGTTCACCGAGGTGGGGCGCCGGGTGCTGCCGCACTCCACGGGCGTCGGCAAGGCGCTGCTGGCCCACGTCCCGGCCGACGAGGTGCGCGCGCTGCTGTCCCGTACGGGCATGCCCGCCGCGACGGACAAGACCATCACGACGCCGGACGGCTTCCTGAGCGCGCTCGAAGAGGTGCGCCGCACCGGTTACGCGGTGGACGACAACGAGCAGGAGATCGGGGTCCGCTGCCTCGCGGTCTCCGTACCCAACTCCCCCACGGCGGCGGCGATTTCGATCTCCGGACCGGCCGGCCGCGTCACGGAGACGGCCACCGAGCGGATCGTGCCCGTGCTGCAGCAGGTCGCGGCGGAGCTGTCGGAGGCACTGGCGAACTCCGGCCCCGCCGCCTGAGCGACCCCGGACCCCAGACCCACCGGGCAACCTCGCACGCAGCGAGCGCCCCCGCCCCGACGCTCGGGCCCGGCCCCCGTCCCACCGCCCGGCCCCACGATGTCGGCCCCGGTGGCACGGGCTCAACCCGCCTGCCCCGCCCGGGACTTACCGGCGCGGCGCGTCCCCGAAGAGGTCGACCGCTGTGCGTACCGCGGCGAGTCCGGTGGCCAGCGCGCTGACGGAACCGATGGAACCGGCGACCAGCAGCAGCGAGCGGCGCAGGCGCGGGACCTCCGGGATGCCGCCGAGGGCCATCGCCGCGAGCGTCGCGAGTTCGTCCTCCGCGATGCCGCGGTCGGGGAAGTCCGCCGGGAGCGCGGCCAGTTCACGGCGCAGCCTGGAAACGGCCGCCCGCAACTGCGCCACTCTCGGATCCTCGTCGCTGCCGGTCACTGATCTCTGCCCCAAGCTCCGCAACACAGCTCTCCCCCTGGCGCGCCGCCTCGTCGCTCCCGCCCGACCGCCCCGTGGCGTTGATCGGGCGCCGGGGACGCGGGCAAGTAAACGCCACCCGGTGCGGTGGGCGCCACCGCACGGACCGAAATTCAGCCCCCCGACACCCTGATCCCGCCCACCGGTCAGGTATGCAGGAGGCATGACGGACAACGACGGCCAGGTGGCCGGACTGCTGCTCGCCGCGGGCGGCGGCCGACGCCTCGGCGGACGGCCCAAGGCGCTCCTCGAACACCGCGGGCGCCCCCTGGTGGAGCACGCGGCCGGGGTGCTGCGCGAGGCCGGCTGCACCCGCGTCCATGTGGTGCTGGGAGCGCGGGCGGACGCCGTACGGGAGCGGGCGGACCTCTCCGGCTGCGTACTGGTGGACAACCCGGAGTGGGAGGAGGGCATGGGGTCCTCGCTGCGGGCCGGGCTGGAGTCCCTGCGGGGTACGGGGGTCACGGGCGCCCTGGTGTCGCTGGTCGACCAGCCGGGCATCGGACCGGAGGCGACGGCCCGCCTGCTGGCCGCCCACCGCTCCCCCGCGACGCTCGCCTCGGCCTCGTACGAGGGGAAGCGGGGCCACCCCGTCCTGCTCGGCGCCGACCACTGGGCGGGGATCGCCGCGACTGCGACCGGCGACCAGGGGGCACGCGCCTATCTGAAGGTCCACGCGGACGCGATCACCCTCGTCGAGTGCGCGGACGTGGCCCGGCCCTACGACATCGACACGGCGGCGGACCTGGCCCGGTACCTGGAGTGAGCGGGGTGGCACCGAGCGCCACCTTGTCTCGATCCGAAGAGTCTCGACGTCAACAAAACATTGAACTTCCACCATGAGGAAACTAGTATCCACTGAATCCACTGCTCAGAAGCGCCCGGCCTCCCGACGGGCGTCCACCGCCGAACCCGGCCGACTGGCACCCGGTGCCACGTTCGCGAAGGAAGTGACAGCTCATGTCCGCACCAGCGCCGTCCCCGCTGGCCATCGTCGACGCCGAGCCCCTGCCCCGGCAGGAGGAGGTTCTGACCGACGAGGCCCTCGCCTTCGTCGCCGAGTTGCACCGGCGGTTCACCCCCAGGCGTGACGAGCTGCTGGCCCGCCGCGGCGAGCGCCGCGCCGAGATCGCCCGTACCTCCACGCTCGACTTCCTCCCGGAGACCGCCGCCGTCCGCGCGGACGACTCCTGGCGGGTGGCCCCGTCACCCGAGGCACTGAACGACCGCCGGGTGGAGATCACCGGTCCCACCGACCGCAAGATGACCATCAACGCGCTCAACTCGGGCGCCAAGGTGTGGCTCGCGGACTTCGAGGACGCCTCCGCGCCGACCTGGGAGAACGTGATCCTGGGCCAGGTCAACCTGATCGACGCCTACACCCGCTCCATCGACTACACGGACGAGCGCACCGGCAAGTCGTACGCGCTGAAGGCGCCGGAGGAGCTGGCGACGGTCGTGACGCGACCGCGCGGCTGGCACCTGGACGAGCGTCACCTCGTCGACGCCGACGGCACGCCGGTGCCGGGCGCGCTCGTCGACTTCGGCCTGTACTTCTTCCACAACGCGCAGCGGCTCATCGACCTCGGCAAGGGCCCGTACTTCTACCTCCCGAAGACGGAGTCGTATCTGGAGGCCCGTCTCTGGAACGAGGTGTTCGTCTTCGCGCAGGACTACGTCGGCATTCCGCGGGGCACCGTCCGCGCGACCGTCCTGATCGAGACGATCACGGCGGCGTACGAGATGGAGGAGATCCTCTACGAACTGCGCGACCACGCCTCGGGGTTGAACGCGGGCCGCTGGGACTACCTCTTCTCCATCGTCAAGAACTTCCGTGACGGCGGGCAGAAGTTCGTCCTGCCGGACCGCAACGCGGTGACGATGACGGCCCCGTTCATGCGCGCGTACACCGAACTCCTCGTCCGCACCTGCCACAAGCGCGGGGCGCACGCGATCGGCGGCATGGCGGCGTTCATCCCCTCGCGGCGCGACGAGGAGGTCAACAAGGTCGCCTTCGAGAAGGTCAAGGCCGACAAGGACCGGGAGGCGGGCGACGGCTTCGACGGATCGTGGGTGGCCCACCCGGACCTCGTGCCGATCGCGATGGCGTCCTTCGACGCGGTGCTCGGCGACCGGCCGAACCAGAAGGACCGGCTGCGCGAGGAGGTCGACGTGAAGGCCGCCGACCTGATCGCCGTCGACTCGCTCGACGCCCGTCCCACGTACGACGGACTGGTCAACGCCGTTCAGGTCGGCATCCGTTACATCGAGGCCTGGCTGCGCGGGCTCGGCGCCGTCGCCATCTTCAACCTGATGGAGGACGCGGCCACGGCGGAGATCTCGCGCTCGCAGATTTGGCAGTGGATCAACGCGGGCGTGGAGTTCGAGCACGCCGGGGAGTCCGTGAAGGCGACGCCCGAACTGGCCCGGGAGATCGCCGCGCGGGAACTGGCGGACATCCGCGCCGAGATCGGCGAGGAGGCCTTCGCGGCCGGGCGCTGGCAGCAGGCGCACGACCTGCTGCTGACGGTCGCGCTCGACGAGGACTACGCGGACTTCCTGACGCTGCCCGCGTACGAGCAGCTGACCGGCTGAGCGTCGCCCGGAGCGGCGGGCACTACCTCTCCGAGTGGCCCAGGGACTTCTCCGGGGCCACTCGGTCGCGTACCAGGCGCTTCACGGCCGTCGGCTCGGGGAAGCCCTGCTCGCGGCGGTCCCAGACCACCTCGTCGTCGACGCGTACGACGAAGACGCCACCGGTGCCGGGCTTCAGCGCCAGCTCCGTCAGCTCCTGCTCGAAGGTGGTGAGCAGTTCCTGGGCGAGCCAGGAGGCGCGGGGCAGCCAGCGGCACTGGGTGCAGTACTCGATCTGCACGCGGTGCGGCTGCCCGGTCGTGCCCCCGGTCCCGGCGGCGGGCGTGTTGTCCGTGGTCATCCGAGGTGTACCGACCAATCCTGTTGCGCCGCCGGTTTGCCGTGCAGGTCGGGGACCCGCTTGAGCCAGTCCGGCCGGCCCTGCTGTGTCTTCGCGGCCCGGCGGGCCTCTTCGTCCGCGAGCTGTTCCCGGGTGGGGAAGTCGGTGGGGAGCCAGGCGGCGGAGGCCCTGACCCGGGCGAGGAGATAGCCGACGTAGGCCTCGCGGACCTCGTCGGGCGTCGCAAAACCGGGCTCGTCGGCGAGCCAGGCGTCGGGCACCTCGGCCGTGATCGCGCGCAGCAGTTCCTCCGTCACCCGGGGCGCGAGTTCGGCGTCCGCCGCGCGGGTGTCGGGGGTGTGGCCGCCGAGCGCGTGCTGCCGGAAGTCGTACGCCTTCTCCGGGGACGCCTTCTCCGGGGACGACGGGTCCCAGCGGTGGTGGAAGACCAGCGCGGCCCCGTGGTCGATCAGCCACAGCTTCGGGGGTGCGACGCCGAGCGTGGGCCAGATCATCAGGTTCGAGCTGTGCCGCGTGCGGTCCACGTTGACGGTGAGGGCGTCCAGCCAGACGATCCGGCCCGCCTCCAGGGGATCGACGTCGAACGCCTGCGCGACCTCCGGGGTGAAGTCCCGGGCCCCCGACAGATAGTCCATGCCGAGATTGAGCCCGGCGCTGGCCCGCAGCAGGTCCTGGACCTCCTGGTGCGGTTCGTCCGCGGCGATCGCCGGATCGAAGTGCACCAGCACCAGCTCGGGGAACCGCAGTCCCAGGGCGCGTGCCAGTTCACCCACGATCACCTCGGCGACCAGCGCCTTGCGGCCCTGCGCCGAGCCGGTGAACTTCACGACGTACGTCCCGAGGTCGTCGGCCTCGACGACTCCGGGCACGGAGCCGCCCGCCCGCAGCGGGGTCACGTATCGGTCGGCGGTCACTTGGCGCAGCACACCCGCCACTGTAATTCAGCCGTCCGCGGGGAGGATCAGGTGTTCGGCGCGCGCAGCGGGTTCGGGACCGGCCGGTAGCGTGCGGCGGCGCCGTCGGCCCCGGTCCAGCGCAGCAGCAGGTTCGTCTTGCCGGGCAGGGTCGGGGACCGCAGGAGGTCCGCCACCTCGGGCAGCTCCGGGGCGTACCGCGCGAGCTCCCGGCGCGCGGGTTCCCACGGGTCGAGGCCCGGGTGCCGCTCGCGCAGGGCGTCCGCGATCTCCAGCAGGTTGTTCACGACCAGGCAGTACACCAGCCGCTCCCATCCGGCCGCCCGCGTCACGTCGGGCAGCAGCTTGCCCCCCTCGGCGTCCCGGAACAGCGCCCGCACCGGCATGCCGTCGCCGTCCACGGCCACCACCGTGTTCTGCAGATGCGCTTCGAGCACGACCCCGTGCCGGGCGAACAACTCCAGCGCGGGCGGCACGACTTGGCGCAGATACGCACTCCACCAGGCAGCCGGATCGGCGAGGTTGTCCAGAGGGTTTCCGTCGAAGCCGACCGTGTCCGCCAGGCCGGGCCGATCGTACGGGTCTCCCGTGCCCTCCGTCAGCGCGGCCGCCGGCAGCGGAGTCGAACCGGGGGTCACATGCCCGCCCAGACCGTCACGCACGAGAACGGCCAGTTCCTCGAAGGCGAAGTCCGCCGTGCGGTAGCCGCGGTCGCTCAGCCAGGCCGCGCCGCCGGGGAGGGCACGGAAGGCCTCCGTCACCGCGGCGTCCGTACGCCGCAGCGCCAGGAGATCGTGCCGCCACAGCCGGCGGATGTCGTTGGTGATGCGGACGTCGAGGCTGAACTTCACGAACAGGTCGGCGTCGGGGACGTACAGGGTGCGGATGGCCGCCGTCGGCCAGGCGGACCACGGCGAGCACCCGAGGTGTACGAGGCGGCCGTCGGCGAACGCCGCACGGATCTCCTGACCGCCGCCGACGAGGTCGAGCTGCCACGGGTGGGCGAGGAGGAGCCGGTAGCCGTCGGGGGCCGCACCGAGGGCGTCCAGGGCGCTCGTGTCGCCGTCCTGCACGCAGACGTCCTCGCGCAGGCCGAGCAGCGTCAGCGGAAAGTCGGCGTACGCCTCCGGCGCGTACGGGAGCCAGCCGCTGACCGGGCCGCCGCCGCGCGCCTTGGGGGCGGGATGGTGGGGATGCCCCGTGATCAGGGACTGCTCGGCGCGTCGGTAGGGGTCGGCGGGCGGGGCCGTGCCCTCCCTGGCCGTCAGGATCGCCGCCACCGCGTCCCGGCTGTCGGTCATCTCGGCGGGCAGTTCGGAGTTGGACAGTCCGGTGTGCAGGCGCAGCTCCTCGGCGGCGAGCTTGACCAGTTCGGCGTGGCCGAGCCGCTGCCAGGTGCCGTCGGCGAACAGCTCCGGGTCGCGGGGCCGGCGCCCGTCGCGCACCCGCAGGAGACGGTCCCCGGCGGGCAGCCGGTAGACGCGCCGGACGCCGGGCACCCGCTCCGGACCCGGCTGGGGTTCAGAACCCGGCTCGGGTTCGCAGATCTCCCGCAGCAGGCAGTTGAGCAGCGGTGCCGCCGCGATCGCGTCGGCCGCGTCGGTCGTGTCAGCCGCGTCGGTCGCATCGGCTGCTTCGGTGACGCCGTCGGTGGTGCGCGCGGAGGGCGTGAAGCGGGTGAAGGGGGTGGAGGGGCTGGGGGACGTGGGCTGCATGGGTGGCACGGGGGGCATGTGATCCACGCGATCCGTTCGTTGCATACGGTGCACTTGCGCTGAGTATGTCCGGATGTCCGGCGTCGTACCCGGCCGGACGGCGCCCCCTCACCCTAGGGTCTGTCTGACAATTCCCGTCGTCGCCCGTAGCGGCAGACGGGAATTGTCAGACAGACCCTAGGAGCCCCTGTGCATCCTCCCCGCACCCCGGCCGGGACCGAGACCGCTCTCGCCGCCGAGCTGCGCACGGTACGCCCCGACCTGCTCCCTCCCTACACGGCCGGACTCCCCGCCGCCCGTTCGGCCGTACTGACCCGGCTGTGGCGCGGGCTCGCCCATGAGCCGCTGCCGTGGATCACGCACCGCGAGGCCGGACACGACGGGCTGACGCTCCGGACGGCAGACGGCCGCCGCCTGCACGGGCCGCGCCCGGACGCGTACGCGACGGCCTCGACCGTCACGGAGGTCGAGCTGGACGGGACGGCGTACGACCGTCCGGCCGCGCTGATGACGGCGCTCGGACTCCCGCACGGCGGCCCCTTCGCCGCCGAACTCGCCGACAGCGTCGCCTCGTTGGCCCTGTCCCGCGCCAACCAGGTTCCAGGGGCGAGCCCTCGTACGCTCTGGGAATGGGAGCAACGGGTCGTCGACGGCCACCCCTTCCATCCCAACTGCCGTTCCCGGCAAGGGTTCTCGGTGACCGAACAGCTGGCGTACGCGCCCGAACACCGGCCGGTGGTCCGGCTGGCCCTGGTCGCCGTGGGCACGGAGGACTGCCGGTCGACGGGCGAGTGGCCCTACCGTGCGGCAGGGCGGATGCTGATCCCCGTCCATCCGTGGCAGGCCCGGCACGTACTCAAGGACGAGCAGCCCGTCGGGGACGGGATGGCCGCGCATCCGCTGATGTCCTTGCGCACCCTGGCCGTGCCGGGCGGTCCGCACGTCAAGACCGCGCTCAGCACCCGGCTGACCTCCTCCGTGCGGGACATCTCGGTGTACTCGATCACGTCGGCGGCGACGGTGTCGGCGTTCATGGAATCGATGGCCGGGCGCCTGGACGGGCTGCTGCACATCACCCGGACCCTGGGCGCGGTCACCGCCGGCTCCGCCGATCTGGCGGCCGTGGCACGGGAGTCCCCCGAGCTGTACGCGCGGACAGGCGAGCGGGTCGTCCCGGCCGCCACCCTCGCCGCGGGCGTCCTGCCCCAATCCCCGCGCTGGCTTGCGGAGTTCAGCAGGCTCACCCTCACCGTGGGGCTGCGGCTGCTCGAACTGGGCGTCGCCCTGGAGGCGCACGGCCAGAACCTGCTCGTGGTGCTCTCCCCCGCCGGCGACCCGGTGCGGCTCGTCTACCGCGATCTGGCCGACATCCGGATCAGCCCGGCCCGGCTGGTCCGCCACGGCGTCCCGGTCCCCGGACTGACGGGCCGTATCGTCACCGACGACGAGTCCGTCCTGCGCGGCAAACTCTTCGGCTCGCTCGTCGCGGGCACGCTGGCGGCGACGGCGGGTTCGACACCGGCGCTGCGCGAGGCACTGTCCACGGCGGTACGGGATCTGCCGCGCACCCCGGATCTCACGGCACTGCTCGAAGAACCGCTGCCCGCGAAGGCGTTGACGCTGATGAGGCTGTCGCCGGACCGGCCGGGTGACAGCTGGGCCCGCTTGCCCAACCCCCTCGCCGACCCGCTCGTTTTGAAGCGCGGCGCCTTTGATCAATAGGATCCGTCGATGATCACAAGACAACGGCTGGCGGCGGGCGCCTGCGCCCTGCTCGCCGCCCTGGCGGCCGGGATCGCGCTCCCGCCCGACGCCGTCGCCGACGAGCCCTCGGGGACCGCCGCACCCAAGGTGAACCTGCTCCTCGACGTCAGCGGCTCGATGCGGGCACGCGACATCGACGGCCAGTCCCGGATGGCGGCGGCGAAGCAGGCCTTCAACGAGGTCCTCGACGCGACCCCCGAAGAGGTCCGGCTGGGCATACGGACACTCGGCGCCAACTACCGCGGCGACGACCGCAAGACGGGCTGCAAGGACACCGAACAGCTCTACCCCGTGGGGCCGTTGGACCGTACCGAGGCGAAGACGGCGGTCGCGACCCTGTCACCCACCGGCTGGACGCCGATCGGCCCCGCGCTCCTCAAGGCCGCCGACGACCTCGAAGGCGGTGAGGGCTCCCGCCGTATCGTCCTCATCAGCGACGGCGAGGACACCTGCGCCCCGCTCGACCCGTGCGAGGTGGCCCGCGAGATCGCCGCCAAGGGGATCGGCCTGACCATCGACACGCTGGGCCTGGTGCCGAACACCAAGCTGCGGCAGCAGTTGAGCTGCATCGCGGAGGCGACCGGCGGAACGTACACGTCGGTCGAGCACACCGACGAACTCACCGACAAGGTGAACCAGTTGGTCGACCGTGCCGCCGACCCCGTGGTGACGCCGGTGGCCGTCGAGGGCGCCGACGCGTGCGCGAAGGCGCCCGAGGTCAAGTCGGGTCTGTACACCGACCGTGAGGAGTTCGGGCAGCACCGCTGGTACCGCGTCGACCTGCCGGCCGGCTCCGAACTGCGCGCCTCGGTGAGCGTCGCGGCCGACCGCCGGGTCGACCGGGACTACGGGGTGTCGCTGCGGGCGGTCACCACGAGCGGCCGTGAGATCGTGCGCGGCGAGACGACCGGTACCGGCCGGACGGACGTCATGTCGGCCGGTCTGCGCTATCCCAAGGCGGAGAGCGACGACTCGGACGACGACTCCGGGTCCGCGACGGAGATCGTGTGCCTCCAGGTCGCCAACTCCTTCTCGGCGGCCTCCGGGGTGAAGACCACGCCCGGTCTGCCGCTCGAACTGACCATCGACGTCGTGGACGGGCCCGACGCGTCGAGCGACGTGGCCTCCTTCGGCCTCGGCCGCGGCTGGTGGCTGCTCGGCGCCCTGGTGCTCACCGGCTTCCTCGCGGGTGTGCTGTGGGGTTGGGTCTCGCGTTGGCGGGTCGCGGTCTGGAGGACCAACTGATGCGTACGAAGCTTTTGTTGCGGGCGGCGAGTGCGGCTCTGCTGCTGCTCGGGGTCGCGGCGGTTCCGGCGGCGGCCGACTCCTCGCCCTCCGCGAGCCCGTCGGACGACTCCGGCGCGCCGACCTCGGCGGGTACGTCCTTCCGTACGGCGGCCGAGGTCGACCAAGGACAGCGGGCGACCGCCGGCGCGTCCACGGGCGACTACCTGTACTGGTCGTTCCCCGCCGACGCGGGCCAGCGGCCGACGGTGAAGGCGAAGGTCAAGCTGCCGGGCTCCCAAGCCTCCGCGACCTGGCAGATCGACGTGTACGACGGGCTGCGGCGCCGTCAGGCGTGCCAGTACGGGGCGCAGACGCGGACGGCCGCGCAGGACGCGGGGTCGGTGGAACTGTCCTGCACGTTGCGTACGGTGCGGGCGTGGTCGGAGCCGTGGGCGGCTGATCCGCTGCCGGGCACGTACTACATCCGGCTGACCACGGTCGGCCTGACGGCGGCCGACCTCGGGCTGCCGGTGACCACCGAGGTGCGCATCGACTCGAAGGAGATCGGCGGGGCGGCGGCGGTCGACGGCTCGCTGTCCGAGCCGCTGGTTCCGGGCGTCGCCGTCAAGTCCGAGACCGGGTCCGGGTCCGGGTCCGGGTCCGGCGACGAGGAGTCCGACTCTCCCGCGGCCGTGCTGTCCAGCATCGAGCCGGATGACGGCTGGTCCTCCGGGTGGTGGTCCGACCGCTGGGTGTGGACGGGCGTCGGAGGCGTGCTGGCCGCTCTGGCGGGCATCGGCGGCTACGCACTGACTCGCGGAACGGGCCGCCCCCGCGGGTAGTCGCGCCGCCGACGGACGCACCGCGGTCGTTCGCGCAGTTCCACGCGCCCCGAAAAGGGCGCGCGCCATCGACCGCGAGTGCGTCCCGGCGCGTCGCACACCTCCTCGTGCCCCTGAAGCACAGGCCCGCCAGGGCCTGCTCAGGGGCGCGGGGAACTGCGCGGCCGGCTACAGCACGCCCGCGCCACCTACGAACCAGGGCTCTTCAGGGGCGGAACCGGCCACAACGCACCCGCAGGCAGCGCGCCCGCAGACGACCACGCGCCGTGCGGTGCTCAGGGCTCGCGCAGGGCCTTCGCCAGGGGGCCCTCACCGGCCACCGCCACCCGATGCGCGCGTATCGCGTCGAGGAGCGTCAACTCCCCCCGCCCCAGCAACGTACACGTCTCCGTGTCGAGCGACAGCCGCGCGTCGGGCGTCACGGGCGCGGGCCCCTCGCCGTACACCGGCCCGCCCCCGCCCCCGTCCCCGACGTGGACATAGAACTCGCCCTCGCCCAGGCGCACTTGGACGACCCCCTCGCCGAACCCCTCCAACGCCCTCAGCAACGGCAGCGCGAACCAGTGCGCACGCACCGCGTCCGTGGGCCGCCGCTCCGCCAGCAGCGGCGCCCCCCACTCCCCCAGCGCCTGCAGCACGGGCAGCAACTCACGCCCACGGACGGTGAGTTCGTACACGTACACCGCACCCGGCGGCGGCATCCGCCGACGGGTCGTCAGGCCGTCCCGCTCCATGTCCTTGAGCCGCGAGGCGAGCACATCCGTGCTCACCCCGGGCAGGTCGGCGTGCAGGTCGGTGTAGCGGCGCGGACCGGCCAGCAGCTCGCGGACGATCAGGAGGGTCCAGCGGTCACCGACGGCGTCGAGCGCCCGGGCAGCGGAACAGTACTGGTCGTAGCTTCGGCGAGGTGACATGCGACGCAGTCTAGACAACTTGTTGGACTTTCCAAGCGAGAACTTGGTAAAACCAAGCAACACCACAACCTGGAGGTGCGCACCGCATGGAGTTCCGGCAGTCGAGCAAGCTCAGCGAGGTCTGTTACGAGATCCGGGGCCCGGTCATCGAGCACGCGAACGCCCTGGAGGAGGCAGGCCACAGCGTGCTGCGCCTCAACACGGGCAACCCCGCGGCCTTCGGCTTCGAGGCCCCGGCGGAGATCCTCCAGGACATGATCCGGATGCTCCCGCAGGCACACGGCTACACGGACTCGCGCGGCATCCTCTCGGCCCGCCGCGCCGTGGCGCAGCGCTACCAGGAGCGGGGCATCGAAGTCGGCGTGGACGACGTCTTCCTGGGCAACGGCGTCTCCGAACTCGTCTCGATGGCCGTCCAGGCCCTCCTGGAGGACGGCGACGAAGTCCTCATCCCCGCCCCGGACTTCCCGCTCTGGACGGCGGTGACGACCCTCGCGGGCGGCAAGGCCGTGCACTACCTGTGCGACGAACAGGCCGACTGGTACCCGGACCTGGACGACATGGCATCGAAGATCACGGACCGCACGAAGGCCGTCGTCATCATCAACCCGAACAACCCCACCGGCGCGGTCTACCCCAAGGAGGTCGTCGAGGGCATCCTCGACCTGGCCCGCCGGCACGGTCTGATGGTGTTCGCGGACGAGATCTACGATCAGATCCTGTACGACGACGCCGTGCACCACACGGCCGCCGCGCTCGCTCCCGACCTGGTGGTCCTCACCTTCTGCGGCCTGTCGAAGACGTACCGCGTGGCGGGTTTCCGCTCCGGCTGGCTGGTCGTGACCGGGCCGCGCCAGCACGCGAAGAGCTACCTGGAGGGCCTCACCATGCTGGCCTCCATGCGGCTGTGCGCCAACGCGCCGGCGCAGTACGCCATCCAGGCCGCGCTCGGCGGCCGGCAGTCCATCCACGAACTCACCGCGCCCGGTGGCCGGTTGCGGGAGCAGCGGGACATCGCGTGGGAGAGGCTGAACGAGATCCCCGGGGTCTCCTGTGTGAAACCCAAGGGCGCGCTGTACGCGTTCGCGCGGCTCGACCCCTCGGTCCACAAGATCCACGACGACGAGAAGTTCGTGCTCGACCTGCTGCTGCGCGAGAAGATCCAGGTGGTCCAGGGCACCGGTTTCAACTGGCCGCGCCCCGACCACTTTCGCATCCTCACCCTCCCGTACGCCGACGACCTCGACGCGGCGATCAGCAGGATCGGCCGGTTCCTGAGCGGCTACCGGCAGTAGGGGCGGCGCGTAGGCAGGGATATCCCCTCCGGGGGGGGTGGCAGGCACTGGCGAGTACGTCGGCGGGGATGTCAGACCTGGGTCGTAACGTTCGTCTCGGGAGGGATCCGCCAGGGCCCGCTGTGACCCGCCATGACCCGCCAGGGAAGGAGCACCCATGACCCGACCGCCGACCGCTCCGCAACGCCGCGTCATCGACGCCGCCGACCCCGTGACCGGGCACCTGAAGGGTACGGAGAGCCAGCTGGCGTCGCTGGTGAGGCACGGCCTGGCCTTCCGGCACCCGCGTCCGCCCCACGACCACTTCCTCACACCGGCGGGGCACCGGATACGCGAGGAGCCGGCCTCCGCGGGGGCGGAGCCCGCCCGGGTATCCGCTCCCGCCGCTGCCGCCACTTCCGCCGGTTCGGCCGGTTCGGCGTCGGGCGTGTTCACCGCGCGCGTGGGCGGCGAGGAGGCCGCCGACGCCGGTCCCGCACGCGCACGCGAGGTGCGCAGCGCCTGGCAGGGGTTGCTGGAGATGCGGCGCATGACCAACACGGGGGGTGCCGTGGACCGGCCGTGCGCGTGGGAACGTACGCACCTGGTGCAGGCCGCCGCTCTCGCGCTGGAGGCGGCGGGGCTTCGGCCGGGAGTGGGTCCCGATACCGGCGCCGCGGGGTACCGGGTGCGGGCGACGCCGCAGCCGGAGGCTGTCGCCGTGTACGAGCCGGGGGCGGTGGCGCTGCGGGAGTGCGCGGGGGCGTTGGAGAAGGCCGGGTGGCAGGCCGGGGAGCACGCAGAGCCGCGCACGGGGGTGCGCTATCTGCTGGCTTCGCCTCGGCGGTCGTGACGGTCGGGGGCGGCTGGGGGTTCTCCCGCCCCCGCCGCCCCTACCCGTTCCCGTCCACGACTCGGGGGCTCCGCCCCGAACCCCCGGTCCTCAAACGCCGGACGAGCTACCAGATAGCCCGTCCGGCGTTTGAGGACGAGCGCGCAGCGCGACAGGGGGCGAGGGGGCGCAGCCCCCATGCAGTGACGGGAAGGGTAGGGGCGGCGGGGGCGGAGAAGCGCTTGACGGGTATACGTCACTCTCAATCTCTGGTAGGAAACTTTCCTAACAGTACGGAAGAGCGACTCCCACCCCCACCGGAGGTCCCGTGCACACCCCCCACACCCCCACCAGCTCCTCCCGCCGAACCATCCTCGCGATGATCGGCGCATCCCTGCTCGCAGGCCCCGCCCTCACCGCCACCCCAGCCGTCGCCGCCTCCCCCGGCCTCGACGACCCGGCGAAGAAGGAGATCGCCATGAAGCTGGTCTCCAGCGCGGAGAACTCCTCGCTGGACTGGAAGGCGCAGTACCAGTACATCGAGGACATCGGCGACGGCCGCGGCTACACCGCGGGCATCATCGGATTCTGCTCGGGCACGCACGACATGCTCGACCTCGTCGAGCTGTACACCCGGCGCAAGCCCGACAACCCCCTTGCCGGATACCTGCCCGCACTGCGCCGCGTCGACGGCTCCGACTCGCACGAGGGGCTGGACCCCGGCTACCCGGACGCCTGGCGCCGGGCGGCCCAGGACCAGGTCTTCAAGCAGGCCCAGAACGACGAGCGGGACCGCGTCTACTTCAACCCGGCGGTCCAGCGCGGCAAGGCGGACGGCATCGGCACGCTCGGCCAGTTCACGTACTACGACGCCATCGTCATGCACGGCAACGGCGGCGACAGTACGAGCTTCGGCAGCATCCGCAACCGGGCGCTGGGCCGGGCCAGGCCCCCGGCCCAGGGCGGCGACGAGGTCACGTACCTCAACGCCTTCCTCGACGCCCGCGTGTGGGCGATGAAGCAGGAGGAGGCCCACTCGGACACCAGCCGCGTGGACACCGCCCAGCGGGTCTTCCTCAGGAACCGGAACCTCGACCTCAACCCGCCGCTGGACTGGCAGGTCTACGGCGACAGCTTCCACATCGGCTGAGGAGCCCAAGAAGCCCTAGGAACCCTGGGAACCCTGGGAACCCTGGGAACCCTGGGAACCGGGCCGGTGGCCGCTCGCTCGTCGACCGTAGGTCAGCGGGCGGCCACCGGCTCCGGCCCCGCACCCGAACCCGGTCCCGGCTCCATCGGTGCCGTCACCTCGTCGCACTCGCGGCTTCCGCCCAGGTGGTTGAAGACCAGGTTCAGAGCGACGGCGGCCACGCACCCGGTCGAGATCCCCGAGTCCAGGATGATCTTCGCGGTCTCCGGGAACGCGTGGTAGAACTCCGGCGCGGTGATCGGGATGATGCCGACGGCCAGCGAGACCGCCACGATCAGCACGTTGTTGTCCTTCTCCAGGCCCGCCTTGACGAGGGTCTGGATGCCGCTCGCGGCCACCGAGCCGAACAGCACCACGCCCGCCCCGCCGAGCACGGGACGCGGGACCACGGCTATCAGCGACGCGGCCATGGGGCACAGGCCCATCAGGACGAGGAAGCCGCCGCCCGTGGCCACGACGTACCGGCTGCGGATCCGGGTCATCGCGACCAGGCCGATGTTCTGGGCGAAGGCGCTGCACATGAAACCGTTGAACAGAGGGCTCACGGCCGAGCCCAGGGTGTCGGCCCGCAGTCCCGCCGCGATGGTCCTCTCATCGGCCGGCCTGCCGACTATCTCCCCCAACGCCAGCATGTCCGCGGTCGATTCGGTCATCGAGACGACCATCACCACGCACAGCGAGACGATCGCGGCGACCTGGAACTGCGGCGCTCCGAAGTGGAACGGCGTAGGAAAGCCGACGACCGCCGCGTCGGCCACCGGCGCGAAGTCGGTGACGCCGAACGGGATCGCGACGAACGTGCCGGCGACCAGGCCGAGCAGGACGGCGATCTGTTTGACGAAGCCGCGGGTGAAGCGGCGCAGCAGCAGGACGATGAGCAGGGTCGCGCCGGCCAGGCCCAGGTTGGTGGTGGAGCCGTAGTCGTGCGCGGCCGGGTCGGGGCCCTGGGCCCAGCCGAAGGCGACCGGCATCAGGGAGATGCCTATGAGGGTGATGACCGTGCCGGTGACGACGGGCGGGAAGAAGCGGACGGCCTTGCTGAAGAACGGGGCGGCGAGGAAGCCGAGTACGCCCGCCACGATGACCGCGCCGAAGATGACCGGCAGCGCGTCGCGCTTGTCGTCGGTGGAGTTGACGACCGCGATCATCGGAGCCACTCCGGCGAAGGTGACGCCGTTGACGAAGGGCAGGCGGGCGCCGATCTTCCAGATGCCGAGGGTCTGCAGGAAGGTGGCGAGTCCGGCGGTGAACAGACAGGCGCCGGTGAGGAAGGTCAGTTCGGTCGCGGTCAGGCCCACGGCGGCGCCGACGATCAGAGGCGGGGCGACGACTCCGGCGTACATGGCGGCCACGTGCTGCAGACCGCTGGTCGCCATCTTCAGGGCGGGGAGTTTCTCGTCAACCGGGTGCTTTTTCGGGCCGGTTGCGCTTACGTCCGTACTGCTGGGCACGTGCTGGGCAGCCACGGCGGCTCCTCCGGTCGGGTACACGTCGGCGTTGACGTGGGTGTCAGGGAGGTCTTGTTTCCTGGCAGGACTGCCGGCAGGACTTCGGTCAGGACTTTCCGGCAGGTCTTTCTGACGGGTCTTTCTGACGGGTCTTCCTGGCAGGACGGGGTCCGTCACGGAGGGGGCGTGGCGGGACGGTGGGACGGTGGGAAACCGTCTCCGGGGCGCGGGCAGTTCGTGCGCGCGCCCCGGAGACGGTCACCGTGGGCCCTGTTCGGGTCCACGGTCACCGGCCGAGGGCCGTCCCCCTCGGCCGGAGATCTGGGCGGGGCGCGGTCAGGCCCCCGCGGCGATCCGCGCGAGGCGCCGGGCCTCGTCCCGCGTGGAGCGGGCGACGGCGTCCTCGTCGACGTGCAGCAGCCGGCCGTTCTCGACGATCTGCTCACCGTTCACGAAGGAGGCGGTGACCGGCGCCGCGGCGCCGAGGACGAGTGCGGTGACCGGGTCGGCGATCGACGCGTGGGCCAGGGTGTCCAGCTTCCACAGCACCAGGTCGGCGAGCTTGCCCGGCTCCAGGGAGCCGATCTCCGGTGCCCGGCCGAGGACTTGGGCTCCACCGTACGTTCCGAGGCGCAGCGCCTGACGGGCGGTCAGGGCGGCCTCGCGGTGGGCACCGAGGCGGTTGATGAGCAGCGCGTTGCGCAGTTCGGTGTGCAGTTCGCCGGACTCGTTGGACGCCGTGCCGTCGACCCCGAGGCCGACCGGGACGCCGGCCGCGAGCATGTCGGGCACCCGCGCGATCCCGGCCGCCAGCCGGGCGTTGGAGGAGGGGCAGTGGGCCACTCCCGTCCTCGTACGGGCGAAGGCGGCGATGTCGGAGTCGTTCATATGAACGCAGTGGGCCATCCACACGTCCTCGCCGAGCCAGCCGGTCGACTCGAAGTAGTCGGTCGGGCCCATGCCGAACAGTTCCTTGCAGAACTGCTCCTCCTCGACCGTCTCCGAGCCGTGGGTGTGCAGCCGCACTCCCTTGCGCCGGGCCAACTCGGCTCCCTGCCGCATGAGTTCGGTCGACACGGAGAAGGGCGAGCAGGGCGCGACCGCCACCTGGGTCATGGCGCCGAAGGAGGCGTCGTGGTGTTCGTCGACGGTCGCCTCGGTGGCGGCGAGGGCGCCTTCGAGGGTTTCGACGGCGAAGTCGGGCGGCAGTCCGCCGTCCTTCTCGCTGCGGTCCATGGACCCGCGGGCCAGGGTGAAGCGGACGCCCGTCTCCCGTGCGGCGCGGATGATCGAGCCGGACAGGTCGCCCGAGCCCTTGGGGAACACGTAGTGGTGGTCCATGGCGGTGGTGACTCCGCCGCGGGCCATCATGCCGAGGGAGCCCTGGGCCGCCGCGTACGTCATGCGCTCGTCGATGCGCGCCCAGGTCGGGTACAGGGCGACGAGCCAGTCGAAGAGGTTGTGGTCCGTGGCGAGGCCGCGGGTGATCCACTGGTAGAAGTGGTGATGGGTGTTGACCAGGCCCGGGGTGACGAGGTGGCCGGTCGCGTCGATCCGGCGTACGACGTTCTCCAGTCCCTCGGGGGCCTGGCCGGCGCCCAGCGACTCGATGCGGTCGCCCGCCAGGACCAGGTGGCCCGACGGGTACTCGGTGTCGTCGGCGTCCACGGTCGCGATCGAGCAGTTCTCGATGACGATCCGCCGGTCTGCTGCCATGGTTCGTCCTTCTGCCGTGCCGAAAAGGGTTGCTGGTGACGGGAGTTGCCCACCGGGGCAGGTGCCTCAGAGGTTGCTGAGGTCCACCGGGATGAGCGCCTCGGAGCCGTCCCGCAGGATCGTCGCCTCGATCAGGCCGTACGGCCGGTCGGCCGCGAAGTAGACCTCGTTGTCGTTCTTGAGGCCGAACGGCTCCAGGTCGACGAGGAAGTGGTGCTTGTTCGGCAGCGAGAAGCGGACCTCGTCGATCTCGTCGCGGTGCTCGATGATCCGCGCGCCCATCTGGTACAGGGTCTGCTGCAGCGAGAGCGAGTACGTCTGCGCGAAGGCCTGGAGCATGTGCCCGCGCACCTGTGCGTAGGACTCCTCCCAGTCGGGCATCGGCTGCCCGTCGTCGGTCCAGTCGAACCGCCAGCGGGCGGACACCTCGGTGGCGAGGATGCGGTCGTACGCCTCCTGCAGCGTCGTGTACTTGTCCTTGACGTAGCCCCAGAACTCGGAGTTCGTCGAGTTCAGGACGACCAGGTCCTTGAGGCCGGATATGACCTGCCACGAGGAGCCGTCGTACGTGATCTGCGTGACGCGGGTCTCCTGGCCCTTGCGGGCGAAGGAGTGCCCGCCCTGCGGGGCGCCGGCGGCCGGGGAGTCCGCCTCCGGGGCCCCGATGCGCTCCCAGGAGTACTCCTCGATACGGATCCGGGCGGTGCGGATCGGCTCCTGCGAGGTCACGAAGTGCCGGGCGAGGTGGATGCCGAACTGCTCGGCGGACTCGATGCCGTGCTCCTTGGCGAAGGCGTACACCGTGTTCTTGGTGGTGTCCGTCGGCAGGACGTTCGCGTTGGAGCCCGAGTAGTGGACCTCCTCCATGTCACCGCTGAGGGCGACGGAGACGTTCAGGTCCTTGATGTGGTGCGTGGCGCCGTCCCGGGTGATCCTGACGACGCGGTTCTCGGCCTTGCCGTACTGGTTCTGGGCCAGGACCGCCGGACGGGCCGAACGGGAAGGGGTGGTCATGTCTGCTAGCTCCCTCGGTATACGGAGTAGCCGAACGGGTTGAGCAGCAGCGGTACGTGATAGTGCTCCCCCGGGCTGACGGCGAACGTGATCGCCACCTCGGGGAAGAACACCTGTGGGGCACCGCTGTCCCGGTTCGCGGGGGCGTCCTGCTGCGCCTCGGCCTGATTCTGCTCGGGGTGATTCTGCTCGGGCTGGTCGCTCACGTACGTGTCGCTCGCGGCCTTCTTCTCGAAGTACGCCTCGACGGCGAAGTCGAGCCGTACGTGGGTGGTGCCCTCCGGCAGGGCCGGCAGGTCCTTGCACCGGCCGTCCGCGTCGGTCGCGGAGCCGCCGAGTTCCTGCCACCGCGCGTCCCGGCCGCTGCGGGCCGCGAGCCGGACGGCGACGCCCGCGGCGGGGCGGCCGACGCTGGTGTCCAGGATGTGCGTGGACACGGAGGCGACAGGCGCGGCGGGAGTGACGGAGTCGGTGGTCCCGGTGGTCATGCGGATGCGTCCTCTTCGACGAGTGGGGCGAGCCGGATGCGGTTGATCCTGCCCAGCTCGGTGCGCACGATCTCGCGCTCCTGTGCGGGCGTGTTGCCGATGCGCCTCCTGAGCGCGTCACGCATCTGTTCGCCGGTGAGGCCGGTCGCGCAGATCAGGAAGACATGGCCGAACCGCTCCTGGTACGCCAGGTTCAGTTCCAGCATCTCCGCCTTCAGCTCGTCGGAGGCGCCCGCCATGCCCCGCTGTTCGCGGGAGGAGGTCGGGTCGCCCGGCTTCGGGCGGCCGATCGGCGGGTGGCCGGCCATCGCCTCCGCCAGGTCGGCGTCGCTCAGGTCGGCCATGGCGGCGTCGCTGCGCGCGAAGAGGTCGTCGCCGGTGGCGTACGGGCGGCCGGTGAGCAGCCTGTGCGCCCAGGCCGTCGAGGCGCACAGTTCGTGGAGGGCGGCGCGGGCCGCGGGTTCCTCCAGGGTGTTGAACCGGGCGAGGCCGCCGGGTGTCGTCGTACTCGAAGTCACGGGAAGCCTCCGTGGCCTTGTGCTGGACGGGCTGCGGTCAGCTAACGCCCTCGGAAACACCACGTCAACACTTTGTTGAAAAAACCAGGTAACGAAGACGTGATCAGCCAAGGCCTCCTGGCGCGCCGACGCACGGACACACTGACGCACTGACGCACTGACGCACTGCCGCGCTCAGACGTCCTTCTCGCGGTTCAGGTAGTTGTAGACGGTGAACCGCGAGACGCCCAGCGCACCCGCCACCGTCTCCACGCCGTGCCGTACGGAGAAGGCTCCGCGCGCCTCAAGGGTCCGCACGACCTCCTGCTTGGCCTTGCGGTCCAGCTCGGCGAGGGGCTTGCCGCGCTTGCGTTCCAGGGCGGCCAGGATGTGGTCCAGCGAGTCGGCGAGCTGCGGCAGGCGGACGGCCACGACCTCCACGCCCTCCCAGGAGAGCACCACGTCGTCGGGTCCGGCCTCGTCGGCGGGGAGCATCTCGGCACCCATGGCGTCGACCAGCGGCTTGACGGCCGACACGAAGGGATCGTCCGCGGACCGGGTCACCTGCCCTCCTCCCCGATCACGTTGAGCTGCAGCGTCACCCGGGTGGCGCCCGCGTCCAGGGCTTTGCGCAGCAGCGCGTCGACCGCGGTGAGCACCGGATCCGCCCCGCCCTCGGCGGTGTTGCCGAAGGGGCCGACGTCGACCGAGTCCAGTTCGGCCGCCTCGATGACCTCACGGGCGACCAGCGCGTGCGGCGGCGCCTCGTCGAGGTCGAAGGGTTCGGTGGTGAACTCCACTCGCAATCGCACTGTGCCCCCATGGCATCGCGTTCGGTCCGTGTCTGCGACGGCCCAGGCCCGGCCGACCAGAAGGCGACCCTAGCCCACCCGCCCCCCTTGACAAGGTCGTCCCGCGACGGCAGCATTTCCATCAAGCAGAAAAAATCTTCCATAATGCGGAACTAATCATACGAGCCCGGCCACACGGACCTACTCGTCACGGAAGGGAGCGCCGACCCATATGCCCGGTTTCTCGACGGATGCGGCCGCAGAGCAGCGCTTCAACGTCAACCTGTCGATCCTCTTCACCGAGCTGCCGCTCCTGGAGCGCCCCGCGGCAGCCGCCGCGGCGGGTTTCACCGCGGTCGAGCTCTGGTGGCCCTGGACCGACACCCCCACCCCGCCGCGCGCGGAGCTCGACGCCCTGAAGAAGGCGATCGAGGACGCGGACGTACAGCTGACGGGCCTCAACTTCTACGCCGGACAGCTGCCGGGCCCGGACCGCGGCGCGCTCTCACTTCCAGGCCCCGAGTCCGAGCGGTTCCGCGCGAACATCGACGTGG
The DNA here is from genome assembly GCF_026341275.1 of Streptomyces ortus. Classification (NCBI taxonomy): domain Bacteria; kingdom Bacillati; phylum Actinomycetota; class Actinomycetes; order Kitasatosporales; family Streptomycetaceae; genus Streptomyces; species Streptomyces ortus. Next base: position 6,578,052 of record NZ_JAIFZO010000002.1, on the reverse strand, counting down.
CCGCGGACTTCGCGCACTCGCTGGGCTGCACGGCTCTCAACGCGCTGTACGGCAACCGCGTCGAGGGCGTGGACCCGGCCGAGCAGGACGAACTCGCCCTGGAGAACCTCGTACTGGCGGCCCGCGCGGCCGACCGCGTCGGCGCGGTGCTGCTGATCGAGACGCTCAACAAGCCGGAGTCGCCGCTCTATCCGCTGGTGAGCGCCGAGGCCGGGATCGCCGTCGTCGACCGGGTCAACGAGGCGACGGGACTCGGCAACGCCCGCTTCCTCATGGACCTCTACCACCTGTCCATGAACGGCGAGGACCTGCCGTCGGTGATCGAGCGGTACGCCGCCAGGACCGGCCACGTCCAGATCGCCGACAACCCGGGCCGTGGCGCGCCCGGCACCGGCTCGCTCCCGCTGGCGGAGCTGCTCGGCCTGCTGCGCAAGCAGGGGTACGAGGGCTGGGTCGGGCTGGAGTACAAGCCGGGTGACCGGCCGAGCGCCGACTCCTTCGACTGGCTGCCGCACGAGGCCCGCGCCGCCCGCGCCGCCCACATCGACCGCGCCGACCGCGTCACTGACTGAGCGGCAACTTCCGTACACAGCAGGGCCATTGACGTAACACAGCATGCAGAGAGGCATCCTCACCATGAGCAACCCTGCCGACAGTTCCCACGCGTCCCGTCCGGCGATCGCCTGGATCGGCCTCGGCATCATGGGCTCCCCCATGTCGGAGAACCTGATCAAGGCCGGTTACGACGTCACCGGGTTCACCCTGGAGCAGGACAAGCTGGACCGGCTGACCGCCGCGGGCGGCACCGCGGCCGGTTCGATAGCCGAGGCCGTACGGGACGCCGACGTCGTGATCACGATGGTGCCCGCCTCCCCGCAGGTCGAGGCCATCGCGTACGGGCCCGACGGCATCCTCGCGCACGCCCGGTCCGGCGCCCTCCTGATCGACATGTCCTCCATCACCCCGCAGACCTCCGTGGACCTGGCCGAGGCGGCCAAGGCCAAGGGCATCCGGGTCCTGGACGCCCCGGTGTCCGGCGGCGAGGCCGGCGCGGTCGAGGCCGTGCTGTCCATCATGGTCGGCGGCGACCGGGCCGACTTCGACCGGGCCGAGCCGATCTTCGAAGCGCTCGGCAGGACCATCGTGCTGTGCGGTCCGCACGGCTCCGGCCAGACCGTGAAGGCCGCGAACCAGCTGATCGTCGCCGTGAACATCCAGGCGTGCGCCGAGGCCGTGGTCTTCCTCGAGAAGTCCGGCGTCGACCTGGAGGCGGCCCTGGATGTGCTGAACGGCGGCCTCGCCGGCTCGACCGTGCTGACCCGCAAGAAGGACAACTTCCTGAACCGCGACTTCGAGCCGGGCTTCCGGATCGACCTGCACCACAAGGACATGGGCATCGTCACGGACGCCGCCCGCAACGTCGGTGCCGCGCTGCCCGTCGGCGCCGTGGTCGCCCAACTCGTCGCGTCCCTGCGCGCCCAGGGCGACGGCGGCCTGGACCACTCCGCGCTGCTGCGCGCGGTCGAGCGCCTCTCCGGCGCGCGGGTCTGACCGCCCGCCCCCACAGACCCGGGCGGCGCCGGCGCTGACACCTGTCCTGTCGCGCCCAAGCGGCGGCGCCGCCCGGTACCACCGACTCACAAGCCGCGCCCGAGGCCTGACGGGAGGTCATGTCACGGGCGCACCGCCCGCGAGGACCGTGGACCCGGATGAGGGGTAGTCCACGGAACGAGCGGGCCGGGCGAGGGCCGCGGCGGTGTGCACGCCAGTGCGGTGGTGAAGGTCCCGAAGCCCCCTTCTCGACATGAGGGGAGGGAGCCTTCGGAACCGTCGCACCGCCGCGGTCCCGGCCGAGAACCGAAGAGCGCGAGCGCCGAGTACGGAGAGTCCCGTACTCGGCGCTCTTCGCTGTCCGTACGCGGATGGACGTACGCCGGTGGACGTACGCCGGTGAGCGTACGCCCGCTACGGAACCCTCAAATCAACCTCTGAACATGGCCCCTGAGGCTTCAACTCACCGCCGCGTTGGGCACATCCTCAGCACATGGGGCCCGCCGGCACGGGGGCGGCGGGCCCCCGTGCAAGGTGGAGTACGGGGGAAAGCACGGGGGTGCCGGGTTCGGTTCGGGTCACCGCGGGGGCGGCCGGGACCGAGTACGGCACGAGGGCCCCGTCCTGAGTCATCAGGACGGGGCCCTCGGCTTGTCGGTGCGGGTGTCGGGGTCGAGGTGGTCGAGGCGGGTCAGACCTTCTGGAGGGGCGGGTCAGACCTTCAGGGGCCTGATGGACGTGGGCGCGTGACCCGGCTCGGTCGCGATCTCCTCGAACTCCACGACGTTGCCGATGTCGTTGGTCGTGGACATCGAGATGTTGGTGACACGCTCCAGGATCGCCTCGACGACCACCGGCACCTGGAACTCCGCGGCCAGCTTCTTCGCCTGCTCGAAGGCGGCGCCCAGCTCGCCCGGGTCGGTCACCCGGATCGCATTGCAGCCGAGCCCTTCGACGACCTTGACGTGGTCGACCCCGTACACGCCCAGCTCGGGAGAGTTGATGTTCTCAAACTCGAGGTTGACCTGGAAGTCGATGTCGAAGCCGCGCTGGGCCTGCCGGATGAGGCCCAGGTAGGCGTTGTTCACCAGCACATGGACGTACGGGATGCGGTGCTGGGCGCCGACGGCCAGTTCCTCGATCATGAACTGGAAGTCGTAGTCCCCGGAGAGCGCGACCACCTGCGCCCCGGGATCGGCCTTGGCGACGCCGAGCGCGGCCGGGACGGTCCAGCCGAGGGGGCCGGCCTGACCGCAGTTGATCCAGTGCCGGGGCCGGTAGACGTGCAGCATCTGCGCGCCCGCGATCTGGGAGAGGCCGATGGTGGTGACGTACCGCGTCTCCGGGCCGAAGGCCTTGTTCATCTCCTCGTAGACGCGCTGCGGTTTGATGGGGACGTCGTCGAAGTGCGTACGCCGCTGGAGTGACGCCTTCTTCTCCTGGGCGGCCCGGGCCCACGCGGACCGGTCCGGCAGCCCGCCCTCGGCCTTCAACTCCCCTGCCACCGCCACGAACAGCTCCAGGGCGGCCTTCGCGTCGGACGCGATGCCGAAGTCCGGGGCGAAGATCTTGCCGATCTGGGTGGGCTCGATGTCGACGTGCACGAACTTCCGGCCGGCGGTGTAGACGTCCAGTTTGCCGGTGTGGCGGTTGGCCCAGCGGTTGCCGATGCCGAGGACGAAGTCGGACTCCAGGAAGGTCGCGTTGCCGTAGCGGTGCGAGGTCTGCAGGCCGACCATGCCGGCGTTCAGCTCGTGGTCGTCGGGGAGGATGCCCCAGCCCATGAGCGTGGGGACGACCGGGATGCCGGTCAACTCTGCGAACTCCACGAGCAGTTCGCAGGCGTCGGCGTTGATGATGCCGCCGCCCGCGACGATCAGCGGCCGTTCGGACGCGTTCAGGAGCGCGAGCGCCTTCTCGACCTGGGCACGGGTCGCGGCGGGCTTGTAGACCGGCAGCGGTTCGTACGTCTCCGGGTCGAACTCGATCTCGGTGAGCTGGACGTCGATGGGCAGGTCGATGAGGACGGGGCCGGGGCGGGCCGAGCGCATCAGGTGGAAGGCCTGCTGGAAGACGCCCGGGACCTGGGCGGCCTCCAGCACGGTGACCGCCATCTTGGCGACGGGCTTGGCGATCGAGGCGATGTCGACGGCCTGGAAGTCCTCTTTGTGGATCACGGCGGTCGGGGCCTGTCCCGTGACGCACAGGATCGGGATGGAGTCGCCGGTCGCGGAGTACAGACCGGTGATCATGTCGGTGCCGGCGGGTCCCGACGTCCCGACGCAGACGCCGATGTTGCCTGGCGCGGTACGGGTGTAGCCCTCCGCCATGTGGGCGGCGCCCTCGACATGGCGGGCCAGGGTGTGGCCGATGCCGCCGGAGGCCTTGAGCGCCGCGTAGAAGGGGTTGATCGCCGCGCCCGGGACACCGAACGCGTTGGTGACGCCCTCGCGCTTGAGGATTTCGACTGCCGCGCGGGCAGCGGTCATACGAGCCATTGCGTACTCCTGCTTCGGCTGTCGGATTCGGGCTCCCGTCGCGCCCCGCGGGAAGCTTCAAATTCCGCATTATGGAAACTAAATTCTACTATCTGGAAGCAATGTAGGTGGGAGGGGGGAGGGCGTCAAGGGGCGCGAGGCGGGGTCGCGCGCGCGGCGAAACGTGGGTCGTCCGATCGATTCGCTGCCGGAGGGCGGCGTTCCGGAGGACGATGGAGGTTCAGCTCTTCCGCGGTTCGGTGTCACGTGTTCTGGAGTGAGTCATGGCCGAGAGCGTGCCGGTGACGTGTCCGGCCTGTCGGCGCGAGCATGTCTATGCGGCGCCGACGTATCCGTGCGCGTGCGGCGCGCCGGTCACTCCCGTGCTGGACTCGGGGGCGGTGCCCGAGTCCGTCACGCACCACACGTGGGACGAGGGCTGGGTGACGATCCCCTGCGCAACCTGCGGGCGCGCGGACCAGTGGCCCCGCCCGGAACTGGGCTGCCCGTGCGGCACGGTACTCCGAGTCCCGGTAACGGGGCCCGACACCACCCGCCCCGCGTCCGGCCCGCTCGGGTCCGGCCCGCTCGGCTCCGGCTCGCCTGACTCCGGCCTGCTCGGGTCTGGCCCAACGGAGTCCGGGTCGGCGTCCGGTTCGCCCGGGTCCGGCCCACCCGACTCCGGTCCCCGCGAGTCCGGTTCGTCCGGGTCCGATGAGCCAGGCGTCGCCGTGTCCGGCCCGGAGGCCGCCGACCTCGAAGCCGCTGGCGTCGACGCGTCCGGCCTCGACACACACGGACGCGCTGAGACCACGCGCGGCGAGACAGGGCATGGCGGGACAGAGGCCGATGCAACCGGCGCGCGTCCGGGCGCCGCCCCCGACGCACCCGCCTCCGGCACAGACGACCTCACCGGACCGCGCGGCGCGGCGCGGCCGGACGGTCCACCCATGCCGGACGGCTCGGGCGGACCGGCCCGTCCGGGTGGTCCAGACAGCTCGGGCCGCTCAGACAGGCCGCGCGGGGCGGACGGACGAGGCGGGCCGGACGAGGCGGACGCCTCCGGCAGGCCGGACGGTTCGGCTGGGGCCGACGGTTCGGGGCGGCCGGGGATCGGGCGGGGCGCGGCCTCCGAGGGGGCCGCGGGGCGGCGGCTTCCCGCTGCCGTCTCGCTGCCCCTCCCCCGCGCCGAACCCACCCCACGCCCCGCCTTCCAGCCGGTGACCATCCGTACCGCGCGGGACGCGGTGACCGCCGCCGCGCTGTATCTGCGCTGGCTCGGCTACCGGGACATCCGGCGGGCCGACCAGCGACCCCCCTCCGGCATCGGGCTCGCGGCCCGCGGAATCGTCGCCCAGGTGGACCCGACCGTCCGCCCCGCCTCCCGGCGGGACGTGGAGTGCCTGTGGCTGACGGCGATGACGGAGTCCTCCCGCTGCGTCTACTTCTCGCTGGCCGGTTACGAGAACGACGCCCGCGCCCGCGCCGACTCACTGGGCGTACCCCTGTTCGTACTGGACCTCACCGGCACCCCCCAGCCCGCGAACAGCCTCGCCGACGATCTCGTCGCGACCGGCGCGTGAACGCTCCAACTGCGCGCAGCGGTCGCATACTTGGCCCCATGACCGTCAGAGCGGCCACCTCCGCCGACCTCCCGCTGCTCCAGGACATCGAACGGGCCGCGGGCGAGCCGTTCCGCATCTTCGGCATGCCGGAGATCGCCGACGACGAACCGCCCGCGCTCGACGTCCTGGAGCGATTCCGCAAGGCGGGCCACGCCTGGGTCGCCGAGGACACCACGGGCCGCCTCGTCGCGTACCTGGTCGGTGAGCCCCTGGACGGCGCCTTCCACATCGAGCAGGTCTCCGTCCACCCGGACGCCGCGCACCAGGGCGTGGGCCGGACCCTGATCGCCTACGCCGCCGAGCGCGCGCTGGAGCAGGGCCTGACCCGACTCACGCTCACCACCTTCTCCGAGGTCCCCTGGAACGCGCCCTACTACGAGCGGCTCGGCTTCCGCGTCCTGCCGGAGGCCGACCTCACCCCGGGACTGCGCAGAGTCCGCGCCGGGGAGGCCGAGCAGGGCCTCGACCGCCGGCCCGGGTGTGCATGTACCTGCCGATGGAGCAGCCCGGCCGGCGCGCCTGACGCACGTGACACACCTGACGCACCTAGGGCGTGCGGTGGTGGACGTCGAAGCCCTCGTCCATGTCCGGGGCGTCGGGCACGTCCGGCACTCCCCTGGATCCCGGGGACCGGGCCGCCACCACCCCCGCCGTCGGCCCGGCGGCCAGTTGCGCCTGGAGCCGGAGATGGCGGAACTCGAAGCCCGCCCCCGACTGGCGCAGCACACCCCGTTGGTGCGCCTCGTCCAGGAACGCCATGAGCCGCCAAGGCAGTTGACCGGTCACCGCCAGCCAGCTGCGCGCGACGAGGAAGCGTCCCCAGGCGCTCAACGCCAGCGCCGCCGTGCCCAGCGGCAACCACAGTTGCGTACCCAGATGCACCAGGCCGCCCCAGTCGCCGGGCGTCGCCACGACGGGCACGCAGACACAGGCCACGAGCAGGGCCACCATCCCGCCCCGGGTCAGGGACGCGGTCCGGTCGGTGCGCAGAGAGAGACCGGGGCTCGCCGCGCGCATCAGGTCCGACGGCACGCTGAGCGCCCGGTAGACCCCGCACACGCAGCCGCCCACCACACCGACCAGCAGGCCCGCGACGAGCACCGGCGGCAGATCCCGGACCAGTACGCCCGTCGCCGGCCCCTGGGTCAGCCAGTCCCGGCCCTTGTCCGGCAGGACCGACCGCAGGTTCGTCGGATGGACGGCCGTCGTACGGGGACCGGCACCCGAGGTGATGCGCGCGACAACGTCACCGTCCCGCGACTCGAAGACCGTCCGCCGGGACACGAAGTCCACGCACCGGCGCCGGGGCAGCAGGGGCATCGTGCAGTTCGGCGGCCGGGCCGCTCCGGCGTAGGCCACCGGACGCGCGCCGTCCCCCGGCAGCAGCAGACCGCCCCGCAGGGTCCGTTCCGTGGCGGCGCTGCGCACGCCGGCCCGCTCGGAGAAGGACCAGCCGTCGATCTCCCGGTCCCTCAGATCCGCCGCCGTACGGGACTTGAGCGCGGTCACGCCCACCGCCGCGAACCCTCCCGCGGTGCAGGAGGCGATCCCGATCAGCATCGCCGCGGCGGTTCCCCGGACCGTGCCCGTCACGAACCGGCGGACGATCCGTCCCGCACGCGGGGTGTGCGCCCCCTCCTGGCCGCCCCGGCTCGTTCCGCTCGCCATGAGGGCGGTGCCCGCCACCGCGCAGGTGGTGCCGAGCAGCACGGTCCACGGGTTGCCTTCCCGGCCCAGCAGGGCCACGCCCGCCGTGACCGTTCCGGCCGCCGCCAGCGCGGCCCCGCCCAGCCGGGCCGCCACCCTGCTCATGACCCCGCTCCAGGGCAGTCCGAGCGGGGTCGGGCGGCGGGTCAGTCCCGCGATGCCGAGGAACAGTGTGAACAACTGCGAGAACAGGAATCCGGCGAGCAGATCCGGCATCCAGCCGTCGGTGACCCCGCCGAAGCGGAACCCGAAGCGCAGATCGTCGAAGTACGCGTAGCCCGCCCACACCAGCGCGCTCACCCCGGTGGTGATGAGCGCCTGCCGTCGCCGGAACCGCCGGTCCGGGCCGTCCGTCTCCCCGCGTCCCCGCGGCTCCCCTCGTCCCCCTCGCCCCCCTCGGCCCCGTCGTCCGGACGGCAGCAGGTAGCGGACCCCGAACGCGAACCCCAGGGTCTGGCCGACGAGCACGGCGACCAGGGACAGCACGTCCTCCAGACCGACCAGATCGTCGGCCGCGCGGGCCAGGGTCACCGGCACCAGGAGTAAGGACAGTACGGCGAGGGCCAGCAGGCCCGGCGCGTACAGCGCGAGGGTCCGTGGCGCCAGCGACTCCAGCTCCCACCAGGCCAGCCGGCCCGTGCCACGGCGGTGCAGCCCCCGGGCCAGCACGGTGAGCCGCCGGGTGGCCTCGGCGGCGGCTCTCGGCCCGGCGTCCGCGAACGCCGCGGGTACGAACGCCTCCAGGAGGTGCTCCTCCACCGCCGCCACCGTGGGGAAGCGCCGTGCGTCGAGCAGCGGGGCGGGGTCGCGGGAGGTGTCGCCGTAGACCGTGCGGGCCAGGGCGACCATCAGGGGTGTGGTGAGCGCCTTGGCGAGCGGCAGGTCGGGGCGTTCCGCCAGTTTCCGCAGCACCGGGGTCCACACGGTGTGGGGGACGCCGTCCGCCGTCGCCCGCAACGGCCGCGCCGAACGCTCCAGATGCGTCCCGGCCCGTACGAGGTCCAGGGGCCGCAGCTCCACCACCTCGGCGCCGGTGAGTACGTCGCCCTCGTCCACCGCGGCGGCCCAGGCGTCGCCGCGGCTGGTCAGCAGCAGGGGCGCGCCCGGGTCGAGTTCGGCGTTGATCCGGCGTACGGCCGTCGCGCGGGCGGGGCGGGGCAGTTCGTCGAAGCCGTCGAGGACCGGTGCCACCAGGCCCGTGTCGACCAGGACGCGGGCCAGGGTGCGCCGGTCGTCCGCCTGGGCGGCCAGCGGCCGGTAGTCGGCGGCGAGCCGGGCCGCGAGCCAGTCGCGCAGCGGTGTGCGCAGGGGGTCCCAGGAGGCGAGCGGGAGGATCACCGGGACCGGTCCGCCCTCCCGGCGGGCCGCGAGCCGGTCGAGGACGTACCGCATGGCCAGCACGCTCTTGCCCGAGCCTGGCTCGCCCAGGACCACGACGCGGGGGCCCGGCGGGGCGGAGGCGGGGGCGGGGCCCGCGGTGGCCGGGTCCGCGATCACCGGGTCCGCGGTGGCCGGGTCCGCGGTGGCCGGGTCCGCGGGGCCCCGGGCGTCGCCGCCCGCGCGGGGGCGGGGCAGCGCGGCGCCGGGTGGGATGTTGTACGGATGGTCGGCCAGGCGGCGGTCCGCGAGGGTCCAGTCCACCTCCAGCGGCGCCGGGTCCTGGAGGCGTCGCAGCCGTGCCTCGGCGGCCCACTGTTCCCGTACGGCCTCGGCGAGTTCCTCGACGGCGCGGCGCCGGTGCGGCCCGGCGCCGTCCGGGCGCGCGGTGGTGTCGCCGCGCAGGACGTCGGCCATCAGCGCCGCGACCGACATGAAGGCGCCGAGCGCCGTCAGCAGGACGCCGGCGGTGGCGGAGTCCTGCCACCAGAAGCGCAGGATCGCGGCCAGCGCCGCGAGTGCCACCGCGCATACGGCGAACCACATGCGTCTGCGCGCGTGCGCGCTGTGCAATCGGACTCGCATCCCCACCGCTCCCCCGTCGAACCCCGTTGGACTCGTCAGCCCCGCCGAACCCGTCGAACCCGTCGAACCTGTTCGGTCGTGTGACTGCCGAAAGGACCCGTTCTAGTCCTCATCGCGTCAGCAAACCGGCTGTTCGAGACACGTGTGAGTGAGCGCGTGGGGGTGTTCGGGGGGCGGGTGGGAGTGCGCTGCGCTGCTCGGTGCAGGGGTCAGGGGCATAGGCGGTGGGCATGGGCCCTTGCGGATGCGCGTCGCTTGGGGTGATTGCGCCGTTCCCCGCGCCCCTTGGGGAGTGGAGCTCGACCGGGCCTGGAAACGTGCAGGCATGTCTTGGTTGCCCGCGCCGTTCCCCGCGCCCCTTAGGGGATGGGGCTGAACCGGGACCGGGAACGTGCGGGTACGTCTTGGGTGCCCGCGCCGTTCCCCGCGCCCCTTGGGGAGTGGGGCTCGACCGGGCCTGGAAACGTGCGGGTACGTCATGGGTGCCCGCGCCGTTCCCCGCGCCCCTATCGGGGCTGGGGTCAGTGGTCCTGGTGGGGTTGTTGGCGGAGTTCGATCTTGCGTACCTTGCCCGATACCGTCATCGGGAACGACTCCATGACGCGCAGGCGGGTGGGTGTCTTGTAGTGGGCCAGGCGGTCCTCGCAGAAGGAGCGCAGTTCGTCGAGCGTCGGCGGGTCCTCGGGGTCGCGCGGGATGACGCAGGCCAGCACCTCCTCGCCGTACCGCTCGTGCGCCACGCCGACCACCTGCACGTCGGCGATCTTCGGGTGCCCGTACAGGAACTCCTCGATCTCACGCGGGTAGATGTTCTCGCCGCCCCGGATGATCATGTCCTTGATCCGGCCGACGATCTGCACGTATCCGTCGTCGAGCATCACCGCCAGGTCCCCGGTGTGCATCCACCGCCCCGCGTCGACGGCCTCGGCGGTCCTCTCCGGCTCGTCCCAGTAGCCGAGCATCACGCTGTAGCCCCGCGTGCACAGCTCGCCCGCGGAGCCGCGCGGCAGGGTCACCCCCGTCGCCGGGTCGACCACCTTGACCTCGATGTGCGGCAGGACGCGCCCGACCGTGCCGGTGCGGTGCTCCAGGTCGTCGTCCCGGCGCGTCTGGAGGGACACGGGCGAGGTCTCGGTCATGCCGTAGCAGATGGACACCTCCGCCATGTGCATCTCGGAGACCACCCGCTTCATCACCTCGACCGGGCAGGGCGAACCCGCCATGATCCCGGTCCGCAGGGAGGAGAGGTCGTACTCCGCGAAGTCCGGGAGGTTCAGCTCCGCGATGAACATCGTCGGTACGCCGTACAGCGCGGTGCAGCGCTCCTGCTGCACCGCCCGGAGCGTCGCCGCGGGCTCGAAGGAGGGCGCCGGGATCACGATGCAGGCGCCGTGCGAAGTGGCTGCCAGATTGCCCATGACCATGCCGAAGCAGTGGTAGAACGGCACCGGTACGCAGATACGGTCCCGCTCGGTGCAGGCGATCGCCTCGCCCACGAAGTAGCCGTTGTTGAGGATGTTGTGGTGGGAGAGGGTGGCCCCCTTGGGGAACCCGGTCGTGCCCGACGTGTACTGGATGTTGATGGGGTCGTCACAGGACAACTCACGTGCCAGCGAAGGAAGTTGTGCGCTCAGCTCCGGTGTGGCGCGGTCCAGCAGCGCGTCCCAGGTCGGGTCCCCGACGTACACGGCCTCCCGCAACTCCGGGCAGGCGCCGCGCACTTGGCTGACCATCGCCCGGTAGTCGCTCGTCCGGTGGCTGAGGGAGGCGAACAGCAGCGAGACGCCCGCCTGCTTGAGGACGTACTCGACCTCGTGGGTGCGGTACGCCGGGTTGATGTTCACCATGACCGCGCCGATGCGCGCGGTGGCGTACTGGACGAGCACCCACTCGGGGCAGTTGACCGCCCAGATGCCCACCCGGTCGCCCTTGGCGACGCCGCTCGCGAGCAGCGCGCACGCCAGCCGGTCGACGTCCGCGGCGAAGCGGGCGTACGTCCAGCGCCGCCCCGAGGGCAGGTCGACGAGCACCTCGCGGTCCGGCCAACGGCGCACCGCCCGGTCGAGGCTGACCCCGATCGTGTCCCCGAGCAGGCCGGTGCCGCTCACCCCGTGCGCGTACGAAAGCTGTGTGCGCGTCTGTAGCCCTGTGCCCGTCTGCTCGGTCACCGGTTCGGTCACCGGGTCCGTCACCGGGTCCGTCATCGGAAGTCCTCCTCGCGGTACTCGGCGTCGGACCCCGCCGCCGTGGCCTCGCGCAGCTCGATGCGCCGGATCTTCCCGGACACGGTCTTGGGCAGCTCGCCGAACTCCAGCCTGCGGATGCGCTTGTACGGGGCGAGGACCGTGCGCGAGTGCTCGAAGAGCACCTTCGCGGTGTCCGGACCCGGCTCCCAGCCCTCGGCCGGCACGATGTACGCCTTCGGGACCGCGAGCCGCAGTGCGTCCGGCGCCGGCACGACGGCGGCCTCCGCGACGGCCTCGTGCTCCAGGAGTGCGCTCTCCAGCTCGAAGGGACTGATCTTGTAGTCGCTGGCCTTGAACACGTCGTCGCTGCGGCCCACGTAGGTGACGTAGCCGTCGGCGTCGCGCGAGCCGATGTCCCCGGTGCGGTAGTAGCCGTCCGCCATCGCCTCGGCCGTGCGGTCGGGGTCGCCGTGGTAGCCGGTCATCACGCCCACGGGGCGCGCGGACAGGTCGAGCGCGATCTCGCCCTCGGCCGCGCCCGGGGCGCCCGTCACCGGGTCGAGGAGTTCGACGCGGTAGCCGGGGCTCGGTCGGCCCATCGACCCCGTCTTCAGCGGTTGACCGGGGCTGTTGGACACCTGGACGGCCGTCTCGGTCTGCCCGAAACCGTCCCTGATCGTGACGCCCCAGGCCCTGCGCACCTGCTCGATGACCTCGGGGTTGAGCGGTTCGCCGGCGGCGACGACCTCGCGCGGCGGCGTACGCAGCCGGCTCAGGTCGGCCTGGATGAGCATGCGCCACACGGTGGGCGGCGCGCAGAACGTCGTCACGCCGACCCGCTCGATCTCCGCCATCAGCCGGCCCGCGTCGAAGCGCGTGTAGTGGTGGATGAAGACGGTCGCCTCCGCGTTCCAGGGGGCGAAGAGGTTCGACCAGGCGTGCTTGGCCCAGCCGGGCGAGGCGATGTTCAGATGCACGTCACCGGGCTTGAGACCGATCCAGTACATGGTCGCGAGGTGGCCGACGGGGTACGAGACATGGGTGTGCTCGACGAGTTTGGGGCGGGCGGTGGTGCCCGAGGTGAAGTAGAGCATCAGCGGGTCGTCCGCCCGGGTCGGAGCGTCCGGCGTGAAGGGCTCGAAGCCGCGGCCGTGGACCTCCTCGTAGGCGTGCCAGCCCGCGCGTCCCCCTCCGCCACCGCCCACGCCCTTGCCCTCGCCACCACTGTCGACCGTTCCGACGGCGATACGTGTGTAGTCCCCGGGCACCTCCTCGAACTTCGCCGTGTCCTCGGCGCGCACGATGACGTGCCGGACCCGGCCCCGTTCGACGCGGTCGCGCAGGTCGGCCGGGCCCAGCAGCGGGGTGGCGGGGATGACCACGGCACGCAGTTTCATCGCGGCCAGCGCGGTCTCCCACAGCTCGGCCTGGTTGCCGAGCATGACCAGGATGCGGTCACCGGCGCGGACCCCCAGCTCGCGCAGCCAGACCGCGACCCGGTCGGAGCGCATGGACAGCTCGGCGAAGGACAGCTCGGTCTCGCAGCCGTCCTCCTCGACGATGTGCAGCGCGGTCCGGTAGTTGCCGGCCGCGATGACGTCGAACCAGTCGAGTGCCCAGTTGAAGTACTCCGGGCGGGGCCAGGAGAAGCCCTCGTAGGCTCCCGTGTAGTCCTCGCGGTGCGCCAGCAGGAAGTCCCGGGCCGCGCGGAAGCTCTCCGTGGGCGTGGGCGTGGGCTGGGCCGGCGTCGTCGGCGGCGTCGTCATCTGTCCTCCTCGGTCCCGGACCATTGCCGGGCGGCTCTCCCCCATCGTGTAATCCGTGATGCGGGTCCCACCACCCCCGGACGGGGGGTGCGTGACGGCGAAGGGACGAGTACGTGGCAACTGGCGGCGCCGATGCGGTGGAGCTGCGCGGCGCGCTGCTGCGGCTGCGGCGGGAGACGGGGCTCGCCGTCGTCTTCGGCGGGCTGGTCGAACCGGGTCGCGCGCAGGTCCGTATCAGCGAGCTGAACGGCACCACGACGGCCGCTCTGAGCGCGCTCGCGGTGTCCTCGGGCAACGGTCTGGGCGGCAAGGCGGTCGCTCTCGCCCGGCCGTGCGCCGTGACGGACTACTCCTCGTCCCGGCGGATCAGCCACGAGTACGACGTCGCGGTCGCCGCGGAGGGACTGCGCTCCGTCCTCGCGGTGCCCGTCGTCGTACGCCGCCGGGTGCGCGGTGTCCTGTACGGCGCCCTGCGCTCGGCCCAGCCCCTGGGCGACCGCACGCTGGCCGCGGCGGTGGCGGCGGCCCGGGACGTGGAGCAGTCACTGGCCGTACGGGACGAGGCGTACGGCCTGCTGACGGCGGCGGGGGCTCAGGGGGCGGAAGGTATGGCCTGGGAGCGGCTCCGGGAGGCGCACGGTGCGCTGCGCGCGCTGGCCCCGCGCGTCATGGACCCGGCGCTGCGGGCCGAACTGCTCTCGGTCTGCGGGAGGCTCGCGGCCTCGCCGGGACCCGCGCGGACGGCCGGGTCGGCGCAGCCGGGGGTGCGGGTCCGGCTCACCCCGCGTGAGCTGGACGTTCTCAGCTGTGTGGCCGTCGGCATGACCAACGCGGGGGCCGGCGAGCGGCTCGGGCTGCGCGCGGAGACGGTGAAGGCGTATCTGCGGTCGGCGATGCGCAAGCTCGGGGCCCATACGCGGCTGGAGGCCGTGGTGGCAGCGCGGCGGGCGGGGCTGCTGCCGTGAAGGTCCGTACCTCTCCGCGTGTTTCATACATGTGCGGGTGGCATGAAATCCCGTATACCGAATCTCTGTTATTTCCCTCACGGTCGAACCCCCCGAAATTCAAGGGCTCTTTGCATAATATTGTTCCGGACACGACTTGAGGGGAGCGGTGCGCGTGCGACGGGATGTCGAGGAGCCTGTCAGACCCCGTTCCGACCAGGTCATCGGGCGGGAGGAGCTGCTCGGACGAGCACGCGGCCAGCTCTCCGGAGGAGGCAGCCTCCTCCTGCACGGTCCGCCCGGAATAGGAAAGTCGACCGTCCTGCGGGCAATCACTGCGGAATACGCCGAATCGGCCCGGACTGTGTTGCGCTGCTCCGCCACGGAGTCCGAATCTCATCTCCCGTTCCTGGCGCTGGTCGATCTGCTCGGCCTGGTCGCCGACGAGGTCGCGGACACGCTGCCCGCCCCGCAGCAGGCCGCGCTCGAAGCGGCTCTCACCGGGCGCGCGGAATCGTCTCTGCACCAGGACGGCCTGGCGCTGCGGCTCGCCGTCCTGTCGGTGCTGCGCGCGCTGGCGGCCAAGGGGCCCGTCCTCCTCGTCGCCGACGATCTGCAGTGGCTGGACGCGCCCAGCGCCGAACTGCTCGCGTTCGCCGCCCGGCGCCTCGGCGGTATGCCGGTACGGATGCTCGGCGCGGTGCGTACCGGAACGGAACCGAAGGAGCAGGAGCACGACCCGTATCTACGCGCGTATCCCCCGGAGACGCTTGCCCTGCGGCTGTCCCCGCTGTCCCGGCCGCAGGTCTCCGAGCTGCTGACCGCCCGCGGGTACACCGGTCTGCGCCGTTCGACCCTGCGGGACATCCACCACACCAGCGGCGGCAACCCGCTCTTCGCGCTGGAGCTGGGGCGCGCCCTGGCCGAGAGCCCGACACCGCCACGGCCCGGTGAGCCGCTGCCCGTGCCGACCTCGCTGCGCGCGCTCGTGCTCAGCCGGCTGGAGCTGCTGTCAGCCGAGGCCCGGCAGACGCTGCTGGTGGCGAGCGCCGGAGCTCGCCCCACCCAGTCGCTGCTGGAGTCCGCGGGCCGTGCGGACGCGGAGGCGGAGATCGCCCTGGCCGCCTCCCTCGGACTGGTGGCGGCCCAGGGTCCTGACGGCCACGGCCCGGACGGCCAGGAGGGCGCCGTGCGTTTCGCGCACCCCCTCGTCTCGGCCGCGCTGTACGCCCAGGCGACGCCCCAGGAACGGCGGGCCGCCCATGCCGCCCTGTCCACGGCCGCCTCCGAGCCGATCGAGCGGGCCCGGCATCTCGCGCTGGCCACCACGGGCACCGACGAGCAGGTCGCCGAACGGCTCTCCGAGGCTGCCGCCCTGGCCCGGGACCGCGGCGCGCCCTCGGTGGCGGCCCAGCTCGGGCTGCTCGCCGCCCGGCACACCCCCGCCGACAGCAGGGTCGGCGCCGACGAACGGCGGCTGCGCTCCGCCGAGGACGCGCTGACCTCCGGCGAGATCGACCTGGCCCGCGAGGTGGCCCGCGACGTCCTGGAACGGGCGGTGGACCCGGCCGTGCGGGTACGCGCCTGGATGGTCGTCATCGACTCGGCCGGGCAGGCGATGGCCGACGTCGAGGCGGTGTTCCCGCAGGCGCTCGCGGACGCGGGCGAGGATCCACGGCTGCTGGCACTGGTCCGCTACCAACTGGCCTGGCGGGCACTCCTCGTGGAGGGCGCGATGGGCAAGGGCCGCGAGGAGGCCGCCCGCGCGGCGCGGCTGGCGGCCACGGCGGGCGACCGGAGCACCGAGTTGCTGGCCCTGTCCTTCCAGGCCCAGATGGAGACCCTGATGGGGCACCCCGAGGCCCCGGCGACCCTGGAGAAGGCCCTCGCGGAACCGCAGGACCTGCGGGTCGCCGTCGACCACAACGGCGCCGGTGCCACCCGTTTCCGCTGGCTGATCATGAGCGACCAGCTCACGGACGCCCGGGTCTCGATCACCCGGCTGCTGGGCGAGGTGCGCAGGCGCGGCATCGTCGAGAGCGAGGTGCACTTCCTGCGCGGGCTCGCGGAGACCGAACTGCGTGCCGGGCACTGCGGCAGGGCGCTCGACCTCGCGCACGAGAGTCTGCGGCTCGCCCGGGACACCGGGATCGGCGAGGCCGCGGGCAACATGTTCACCTCGCTCGCCGAGGCCGCCGGCGGTGATGTGCACCGGGCGCTGGTGCTGGCCGGGGACGCGGTGCGGCGGGCCGAGGACGACGGCGACCTGATCTATCTCTCGCGGGCCCTGGGCGCGCTCGGGCACGCCCAGTTGGTGGCCGGGGACGCGGTCGGCACGGTCCGCTCCCTACGCCGGGCGCGGGAGTCGGAGCAGCGGCTCGGCATCTCCGATCCCGCGCGGGGCCGCTGGCACGGCGACCTCGCCGAGGCGCTGGTCCTCGTGGGCGAGCCGGCGGAGGCGCAGGACGTCATCACGGCCACGCGCGAGCACGCGGTACGGCTGCGGCGGGCGAGCGTACTGGCCGTACTGGACCGTGCCGAGGCCCTGGTGAAGGCCGCGACCGGACAACACGAGGCGGCGGAACGGCAGTTGACGTCGGCGCAGGACCGGCTGGCGCAGCTCGGCTACGGACTCGAAGAGGCCCGGGCCGCGTTCGCGCTGGCGCGGCTGCGCGCGGAGCGGTCGGGGCGGGGCTCGTACGACGAGGCGGCGCGGCTGTTCCGGCGCTGCCGGGCGATGCCGTGGCTGCGCCAACTGGACGCGGTCGCCGCGGCCGACTCGGCGCCCGCCGCCTCCGTCTCCCCCGGCGTCTCCGCTCCGACGGCGCCCGAGTCGGTGCTGCCGCATCTCGACCGGCTGGCCTCGACGGAACGTCAGGTCGCGGCGCTCGTCCTGGAGGGCGCGACGAATCGCGAGATCGCGGCGCGGCTGTTCATCAGCGTGAAGACGGTCGAGGCGACGTTGACGCGCGTCTACCGAAAACTGGGTATCCGCTCGCGGGTGGACATCGTGCGTCTGGCGGCGGGGCGGCACCGGGGGGATTGAACTCGCGTTCAGGATCAAACGATTGCGCCGTTCCCCGCGCCCCCGTTCAGGGGCGCGGGGAACGGCGCAATCGTTTGTCGTTCGGGGGCGCGGGGAACGGCGCAACCGGGCCCGCGTCGACGTGACCGAGGGTTATCCCTCGGTTACTGGACGAGGGAGTTCCCTCATTGGGAAGCCCCCCGCCCCCCTCCTAGCGTGGACCACACCCCGCAGGCCGTCGCACCACCCCACAGTGCACCCCCCACCGGCACTCCTGAGGAGATCCATGTTCGGGCTCACCCTTGCCAAGAAGGCCGCCGCCGTCACCGCGGCCGTCGCCGCCGCCGCGACCACCTGTCTTCTCGGTGCGACCACCGCGAGTGCCGCCCCCGCCCCCATCGTCGGCGGCACGACGACCACGGCCGCCACGTACCCGTACGTCATGCAGATCACCACCGCCTCGCAAAGCCAGTTCTGCGGCGGCACCCTCGTGTCACCCACGAAGGTCGTCACGGCCGCCCACTGCATGGTCGGCGAGACCCCGAGCGGCATCCGCGTGGTCGGCGGCAGAACCTACCGCAACGGCACCAACGGCACCGTCGCCCAGGTCAGCAAGATATGGATCAACCCGAGCTACACGGACGCCGAGGAGGGTGACGACGTCGCCGTCCTGACCCTGTCGACGTCGATGCCGTACACGCCGATCAGCTACGTCTCCGCCTCCGAGACCAGCCTGTACACGGCCGACACCACCGCCCGCATCCTCGGCTGGGGCACCACCAGTTCGGGCGGCTCCTCCTCCAACCAGCTGCGCACGGCGACGGTCCCGACCGTCTCCAACTCCACCTGCTCCTCGGCGTACGGCTCCTCGTACATCTCCTCCGACATGGTCTGCGCGGGCTACACCTCCGGCGGTGTGGACACCTGCCAGGGTGACAGCGGCGGCCCGCTCGTCATCGGCGGCAAGCTCGCCGGTATCACCTCGTGGGGCTACGGCTGCGCGGACGCCGGCTACCCGGGCGTCTACACCCGCCTGACGACGTTCTCCAGCCTGGTGACGGCGCAGGTCAACTCCTAGTCGCCGACGGACCCACCCCGATCGAGGACGGATCCGTCCCGATCGACGACGGATCCGTCCCGAATACTCCCTGAGGTGACTCAGGTAGAGGCAGGGGGCGTTGCGGGCCTCCACGAGCGGCCCGCAGCGTCCCCTTTCCATGTGCCCCGGCGCCTTCGTGCGTCCATGTGCCCCGGCGCCTTCGTGGACACCCGGCCGTCAGCCTCGTACGACGGTCCCGAACCGGATGTCGGCTGCCGTCGAGCCCTTCGGCCCGCTCAGCGCAGCCAGCATCCGCCCCGCCTCGTCCGTCACCTCGGCGCGCTGCCGGTCCGTGAGCGTGCCGAAGGGCTCGACGGTGAGCACGTCCCCTCCGCCGGTCTCCTCCAGCCGCCACACGCCTGCCACGAACCCGTCGACCAGCAGGGTCGGGTAGGCCTGATTGCCGCGCCACGTACGACCCTTGTGCTCGGCGGACACCACCCGGGAACGGTCGGCGTGCGAGAGAAGCAGGTTGTCGAACTCGGGCAGCAGACGCGCGGGAGCCGGCGTGTCGGCGTCCGGGCGGGGCGCGTCCGGCAGGTCGAACAGCTCGACACCGTGCGCGTCGGCGAAGGTGACCAGTTGCGGCCGCAGCCGTTCGAAGACCTCGCGCAGCCGGGTCAGACCGGCCCAGGTCTGCATGTCCTTGACGGAGGCGGGCCCGAAAGCGGCGAGGTAGCGCAGAACGGTGGCGTCGGGCGCGGGGGCAGGTTCGGACGGCCTGCCTAGCCAGTGTTCGGCGGTGGTGAGCGCGACCTGGCCGCTGCGGCCCCACAGTCCGCGCGGGGTGACCTGGACGAGCGGCAGCCGGCAGCGGGCGGCGATCGCGAGGGCCGCCGGATCGGCGTCGGGCCACTCGGCGTGCAACGCCTCCCGCAGCTGCTTCATGGTGCGCGGCTCGGCCTCGACCAACTCCCGGCCGAGCACGGCTAGCCGGTCGAGATCGACTCCGGCGAGCCCCTTGCGGAAGCCGTACAACTCCCGTTCCCGGGCGGCCTGTACGAGCGGACGAAGCGTCAGGCAGTCGTCCGCCGTGTGGGTGTGGATGGTGGACCGCAGGGTGACGATGCGGACGACCTCCCGCGCCTCCATGGCCGTCGACAGTTCCTGCGGGGTGAAGCCCTCCAGGCGGGCGGCGAGCGCGTAGTACGGAGGCTTCACGTTCTGCGCCTGGAGACCGACGAGGTGTTCGATCGCGTCCTTCGCGGACAGGCCGGCCCGGCGCAGGAGCGACTGCCGGGCGAGAGTCGCACGGTTCAGCTCGCGGACGCTCAGCACGGGAGCGGTCGAGGTCTTCGTCATGCCCGGCACGCTACCGGGCCCCGCGGACACGGGCCTGCGGACACCCGCTGTCCGCAATCGGACGCAACCACTCCAGCCGGATGACCCGTATATCCTGCCCGTGATCGACAGAACGTCCGACAACGCAGCTGACGCAGCAGACGCAGCTGATGACGACAGGCCGGACGCACGGACAAGCGTGCGGCACGTACGACACGGAGGCAGCCGCGATGCCGGAGCGCCGAGCCCGCCCCGTACCCGCCACCAGGGGCAACCGGAAGCCGCTGTGGCGACGCGTGGCGGCCCCGACGACGGAGCCACCCTCGGATCCTCCGGCACCCGGCCCGGCCCCGGCCGACGCGAAGACGGACGCCGTGGAGCCCGGCAGCGTCGTACAGGCGGCGCTCTACCGCGACGGTGTGCGGGTCGCGACCCCTGCCACCCTCGCGGACACCTTCCGAGAGCTGCGCGACCAGCCTGACGGCATGGCGTGGATCGGCCTGGCCCGCCCCACGGAGAGCGAGATCCTCTCCCTGGCGGCCGAGTTCGACCTCCATCCGCTGGCCGTCGAGGACGCGATGGAGGCGCATCAGCGGCCGAAGCTGGAACGGTACGGCGAGACGCTCTTCGTCGTCCTGCGCGCGGCCCGCTACCTCGACGCGTCCGAGGAGGTCGACTTCGGCGAACTGCACGTGTTCCTCGGCCCCGACTTCCTCATCACGGTCCGGCACGGCGCCGCCCCCGACCTTTCCGCCGTACGCCGCCGCATGGAGGAGAGCCCGGAGCTCCTGAGCCTCGGCCCCGAGGCAGTTCTCTACGCCATCCTCGACGCGGTGGTGGACGGTTACGCACCGGTCGTCTCCGGCGTCCAGAACGACATCGACGAGATCGAGACCGAGGTCTTCGGCGGCGACCCCTGGGTCTCGCGCCGCATCTACGAACTCTCCCGCGAGATGGTCGAGTTCCAGCGCGCTACCCGCCCCCTGGTCGGCATGCTGCACGGCCTGATGGCGGGCTTCGCCAAGTACGGCACCGACGACGAACTCCAGCGGTACCTCCGCGACGTGGCCGACCACGTCACCCACACCAGCGAACGCGTGGACGGCTTCCGCCAGGCCCTGACGGACATCCTCACGGTCAACGCCACCCTGGTCACACAACAACAGAACGCGGAAATGCGGGCGTTGGCGGAGGCGGGCTTCGAACAGAACGAGGAGATCAAGAAGATCTCGTCCTGGGCGGCGATCCTCTTCGCCCCGACCCTGGTCGGCACGATCTACGGCATGAACTTCACCCACATGCCGGAGTTGCACTGGGTACTCGGATACCCTTTCGCGGTCGCCCTGATGGCAGTCGTATGCACCAGTTTGTACGTCATCTTCAAGCGGCGGGACTGGCTCTGAGCCTCGCCCTCGTCCGTGCCCAGGCGACCGGCACCGGTGCGGGGGCAGGCGGGTGTGCCTGTGGGGGCACTTGACGTGCCCCGCCGCTTCCTGACTTGGTACCCGTGTTGCGTTTAGCGTCCGGGAGTGAGCCTTTGGACTTCTCTGGAACCCGCCTCCGCGACCGTGGAC
This sequence comes from Streptomyces ortus, assembly GCF_026341275.1. Taxonomy (NCBI): domain Bacteria; kingdom Bacillati; phylum Actinomycetota; class Actinomycetes; order Kitasatosporales; family Streptomycetaceae; genus Streptomyces; species Streptomyces ortus. The sequence continues at coordinate 6,556,855 of NZ_JAIFZO010000002.1, read as the reverse complement.
CCGGGTGGCAGTACGACAGTGCGGCTGCGTCTTCGCAACACGGGTGACGTCGTCGACGAATACCGCTTCGAGACAGTCGGAGGCCTGGCGCCCTGGACGGTTGTCGAACCGCCGACGCTGCGGCTGTATCCGGGTACGACGGGTTCGGTGGACGTGACGTTCGCGCCACCGCGTACGCCTGACGCGACGGCGGGTCCCAATCCCTACGCGGTGCGGATCACGCCGACCGAGCACCCCGAGGCGACCACCGTCCCGGAGGGGAATCTCGCCATCACCCCGTTCACGGAGGTGCGGGCGGAGTTGGTGCCGCCGACCGTGAAGGGGCGCTTTCGGGGGCGTCCGAAGCTGGCCGTGGACAATCTCGGCAATACGAAGCTGACGGCGTCGGTGAGCGGCAGCGACAACGGTGATCAGTTGTCGTACGACATCCATCCGTCGAATGTGCAGATCGAGCCGGGGCGGGCGGCGTTCGTCAAGACGACGCTCAAGCCCAAGCAGGTCATCTGGTTCGGGTCGAAGGAGTCCCGGCCCTATACGTTGGCCGTGCAGCGGTCGGGGGTGGATCCGCTCGGTGTCGAAGGCACGTACGTCCAGCGGAGTTTCCTGCCGCGCTGGCTCGCCACCTTCCTCGGCATCTTCATGGCACTCGCGATCACCTTCGTCATGCTGTGGATCGCCTACAAGCCCAACGTCCGCAGCACCGCCACGGAGAAGCTGCACGAAGCCGGCATCAGCACCCTGCCGCCCAGTCCCACGGCGAGCCCCAAGGCGCCGAAGGCACCGTCGAACGTCCCCACGCCGCCCCCGGCCGCGACCGGGACACGGCAGGCGGACGGCAGCGCGGCCGGAGCCGGCGGTGGCGGTTCCGGGGACAAGGAGACCAAGGCCCCGGAGCGGACCGCGGCGACCGCGGTCCAGAAACTCGCCGCGCAGGACCCGACCGGACGGCACATCTGCTACCGGGCCTACGTGTCCGGCCAGGGCTGGACCGAGGCCGTGTGCGACGGCGAGACGGCCGGCACCGTGGGCAAGGAGACGCCGCTCAAGGCCGTCAACATCGCCGTGTCCGGAACCAAGGGCACCAGCAGTGACGCCTTCGTCCACAACCCCGGGTCCACCAACGGTGAGGGCCACTTCCCCGACCCCTGGTCGGGAGCCGCCGACGGTATCGACAACTACGTCGGCAGCACCAAGAAGGACGCGCCGAACATGCTGGGGCTGACCGTCAACGTCGGAGGCGGCGCCGGCAGCGTGTGCCAGACCGCCCACGTCCACAACGACGGCTGGCTCGGCCTGGAGTGTGACGACCCCAAGTCCGGGTTCGACTTCACCTACGCCGGCACCCACAACAACGACCTCTGGCTCGAAGCGATCAAGCTCACGGTGTGAACCATCCGGCAGGGGGCGTCGGCACCAGTAGCCGGCGCTCCCTTCCGTCAGCCTCGTTCAGTCTCGTTCAATTTCGTACGACTTCGCTCGACGTCACTCGACGTCGTCAAGCAGCCAGGGCCGCTGGTGTGGGTCCGGTGGTGAGCGGGTCGGGCTCGGTGAGCAGTTCCATGAGGGTGGCCCGGGCGCGGGCCACCCTGGAACGGACCGTTCCCACGGGGCAGTCGCTGAGCACGGCCGCCTCCGCGTAGGGCAGCCCCATCAACTGCGTGAGCACGAACGCCTCTCGGCGTTCGTCCGGCAGCGCGGCCAGCAGATCGAGGAGCACGACCCCGTCGTCGAAGCCGGGCAGGTCGCGCGGCTGGGCCCGTTCGACCGCCAGCCGCCAGTCCGGTACGTCGGACAGGCGCGGCCGGGCCGCGGCGTACCTCAGGCTGTCGACCACGGCGCGGCGCGCGATGGCCAGCAGCCAGGTACGGGCCGAGCAGCGGCCCTCGAACCGGTGGAGGCTGCCGAGCGCCCGCAGGAACGTGTCCTGGGCCAGGTCGTCGGCGGCCTGCGGGTCGGCGGAGAGGTACGCGACGTAGCGCACGACGTCACGGTGCAGGGCCCGTACGAAACGCTCGACGGCGTCCGGGTCGCCACCCCGGGCGGCCAGCGCCCAGGCCGTTATGGACGCGTCGACGGATGCCGCCGACTCACCGGCACCGCCGCTTCTGTTGCTCCCGTTACTTCCGTTGCTTTCGTTGCTTGTGTTGCTTTCGTTGCTTGTGTTGCTTGCGTTGCTTCCGTCATGTGGGACGGGCAGGGCAGGAGTGATCACCAGGTGTCCTTCTCGGGTCATCCGGGATCCGGACCGGTGGCGCGTCCGTATGGCGTGCTCGCGCGTCGGTCCGGCGTGGGGGTACGGCCGCACGGAGGTACGGCCGACGCCCGAGGCACGCGTCGCGTCGCCTCGGGGATCCGGCTGTCTCAACTGGCAGCGGATCCCACGGGCGGACCCCGAGAAGTGACGGCGTGGACGAGAAGGAGGCGTCGCGGCGAACGCTCGGAGGAACCGCGGCGGACGCGAAGACGCGGGCGGTGCGGGGGTGTGGGCAGCGCGAGCAGCAGGCGCAGGGGGGCGGCCAGGCGTCCGGCGACCGCGCGGAGGATGCGGAAGGCGGCGCGCTCTCCGTACGCCAGCCACAGACCGCACAGCAGCGCGGCGAGCAGGTGGGCGGCGAGCATGCCGAGGGAGGACGTTCCGTCCATGGTGTGCGCCGACTGGCTCATGGCGTCCGAGCCCAGGTGGCCCGCACCCATGTGCCCGGCACCCATGTGTTCCGCGGCCATGTGCCCGGAGCCCATGTGCCCCATCGACGACATGGACCCCATGTCTGTGACCGATACGTCCGTGACCGGCATGTTTGTGGCATCCATGGCATCCATGGCATCCATCGCGTCCGTGGAGGACATGTGCGCCGTACCCGTCCCCCGGCCGGAGGCCACCGGTCCCGCCATCGACCCCGCGAGCGAGAACGACCAGTGGAGCAGGCCCTGGGTGACGACCACCACCGACACGATCAGGGGGAGCCCGCGCTCCCGGCGGGCCAGGCACCAGCCCGCGCCGCCCGTCGCCACGGTCCCGGCGGCCATCGTCCACCAGGCCACCGGGGCGCCGGACATGAGCACGTGGCCGAGGGCGGCGAGCAGCACGCACACGACCGCGAACACCGCGGCCCGTACCGTGCGAACACCCCACCCAGCAGTCATGACGGGCCTCATCCTCGCATTCGTCGCGCGTGCGTCGTGGTGAGGTACGGGAATTGCCCCCGTCCCACCCTCAACACGCGACACGTGATCCAGAACACAGGGCACGCACGGAACTTCACCCGCCCGCGAACCGACATCCGAACCGGAGCCCGCGCGGGCTCTCTCACGCGCCGGACGCCTCCCGCGCCGGCGTCCGTGCGTCCACCGCCCGCATCCGTACGTCCACCGCCGTCAGCGCCATCGCCAGGGGCCCGGGCGCCAGGAACGCCAGCGGCAGCAGCATCCACGCGCACAGCACGGCCGCCGCGAGGGCGAGCAGGACCAGGCCGCTGCCACCCGCGTCCCTGACCGAGTCCCGGGTGGCGCCGGCCATCGCCGTCCGCCAGTCGGTGAGCGACTCGGGGCGCCCGCAGGCACGCAGGCCGACGACAGCCGCGTACCCGCCGATCGCCGCCGCGACGACCGCGAACAGCGGGGCGCCGGGCAGTCCGGCGCGGGCCAGGGCCAGGTCTGCCCAGAACAGCAGGACACCCGCCAGGGTCAGCGCCCCGGCCGCGAGGTCGCCGGGGCGAAGCCGCCGCCGCAGAGCCGCCCAGTACCGTCCCGCCGTTGCCGGACGGTCCTCGCGGGTGCCCCGCAGGACCGCGCACGCCGTGGACAGCGCGGCGGGCAGGGTGACGACCGGCAGCGACGCGAGTGCCGTGCACACGCCGACGCTCAGCACGTCCGCGAACAACGTCATACGCGGCCCGAAGATCTCCCCCGCCTCCCGGACCTGCCCGCCACCGCCCACCCCTCGAACGCCATCCGTCCCTCGACCACCACTCACGCTCTGTCCTCCGCTCATCCCTTGATCCCGGAGTTCGCCATGCCCTCGACCAGGAACCGCTGGAAGGCGAGGAAGAACAGCACGATGGGCAGCAGGGCGATCACCGACATCGCGAACATCGGGCCGAAGGCTGACGTGCTCGACGCGTCCACGAACGACCGCAGGGCCAGCGTGAGCGTGAACTTCTCCGGTGAGAAGAGGTAGATCAGCTGGGTGAAGAAGTCGTTCCAGGTCCAGATGAACGTGAAGATCGCCGTGGTGATCAGCGCAGGTCGGGTCAGCGGCAGGATGACGAGGAAGAAGCTGCGGAACGGCCCGCAGCCGTCGATCCGCGCCGCCTCCTCCAGCTCGCGCGGCAGCCCCCGCATGAACTGCACGATGAGGAAGACGAAGAACGCATCCGTGGCGAGGAACTTGGGCAGGATCAGCGGCCAGTAGGTGTTCACCATGCCGAGCTGGTTGAAGATGATGTACTGCGGGATCAGCACGGCGTGATGCGGCAGCATGATCGTCGCGATCATGAAGGCGAACAGCGGCCCGCGGAAACGGAATCGCAACCGGGCGAAGGCGTAGGCGGCCAGGGAGCAGCTGAGTACGTTGCCGACGACCGCGCCGCCCGCGATGAGCAGCGAGTTGCCGAGCAGCCGCCACACGGAGACGTCGTTCACTCCGTCGAGGGCGGTCGAGTAGTTGGACCACTCCAGGCTGCCGGGGAGGAGGTCGAGGCTGGCGATCACCTCGTCGGCGGGCTTGAGCGAGGTCGCGAGCAGCCAGGCCAGCGGGTACAGCATGACGAGGAGCGCGGCGAGGGCGCCGAGGTGCAGGGCGACGCGGCGCGGGGCGAGCGGCGCGCGTACGGGGGCGGTTGCGGCACTCGTGTCGGCCTTGGCATCGGTGTCGGTCGCGGTGGTCATCGGTCCCCCTCGGACGCGTAGAAGACCCAGGTGCGGGACGTGCGGAACAGCACCGCCGTGACGGCGCCGATGACGATGAGCAGGACCCAGGCCATCGCGGAGGCGTATCCCATGTGCGAGGCGACGAAGCCGCGGTCGTAGAGGTAGAGGGTGTAGAAGAGCGTCGAGTCGGCGGGGCCGCCCTTGCCGCCGCTCACCGCGAAGGCGGGGGTGAAGACCTGGAACGCCTGGATGGTCTGGAGCACCAGGTTGAAGAAGATCACCGGGGAGAGCATGGGCACGGTGATGGACAGGAACTGCCGCCACCTGCTCGCCCCGTCCACGGACGCCGCCTCGTACAGCTCGGTGGGGATCTGCTGGAGTCCGGCGAGGAAGATGACCATCGGGGCGCCGAACTGCCACACCGTCAGCAGGGCGACGGCGAGCAGCGCCCAGCCGGGCCGGTTGACCCAGCCACCGGTGCCGAACAGGTTGTCGACCGTGCCGCCGTCGTTGAACAACGCCCGCCAGACGAGGGCGATGGACATGGAGGCGCCGAGCAGGGAGGGCGCGTAGAACGCCGAGCGGTAGAAGCCCCGGCCGCGGCGCATGGACTTGAGGCCGAGCGCGACGACGAGGGCGAGGGCGAGCTGGAGGGGCACGGCGATGACGACGTAGGTGAGGGTCGCGCCGACCGAGCGCCAGTAGCGCGGGTCCTCGGTGAACATCTGCGTGTAGTTGCGCAGGCCCACCCACCGCGGCGGGTTGAACAAGTCGTAGTCGGTGAAGGACAGATAGAGCGAGACGGCCATCGGGAGCAGGGTCAGCACGGCGGCGCCGAGCACCCATGGGGAGAGGAACACCCAGGCGGCGCCCTCGCGTCGGCGCCCGCCCGGCCGTTTCGCGGGAGCGGTCCGCGCGGCGGAGGCGGTCGCGGTCTGCTCGGTGGTAGTGGTGGTCATGACCTCAGCTCCGCCTTCGCCTCGGTGACGTAGTCCTCGGCCGCCTCGCGGGGCGACATCCGCTCGTACGACACCTGGTCGTAGTCGCGCGCGAAGGTGGTTTGCAGTGCGCTGTCCCCCGAAGGCGGGGCCTGGGGAGGGGCGTCGAGGTCCCCTTCCAGGGACGCCTGGTAGTCGAAGACCGTCTTGTCGAAGTCCTTGAGTCCGGGGGCGATCGCCGCGCGGAGCGACTCGTTGACCGGGATACCGCGGGTGGCTCCGAGGATCCTCGCGGCGTCCGGATCGTTCAGCATGAAGTCGACGAGCCGCACGGACTCCTTCGGGTGGCCCGTGTCGGCGGCGACGCCCATGAACATCGAGGGCTTGAAGTACTGGCCCGGTGTGTCCTCGCCGGACGGCATCGGCGCGAGGGTGACCCCGCCCGGTACGAGCGCGACGAACCCGCTGGAGGGCGCGTCCCAGTTGCTGTCGGAGATCGCCTTGCCGCGCCCGAGCGGGGTGTTCTCGACCGTGCCGTCGAGCTGGGTGGTCTGCTCGGCGGGCGAGACGGCGCCCTCCCTGCGCAGCTTGTCGGCGAAGGTCCACCAGCGGGTCAGGTCGTCGACGGTGAAGCCGAGCCGGCGGTCCTCGGTGTAGAGGCTCTTGCCCCGGCCGCGCAGCCAGACCTCGAAGGCGTCCTCGCTCTGGCCGGGGTCGGTGGCGCCGGGCCTGCCGGTCCGTTTCGCCAGCTCCCGCACGGCGTCGGCCCATTCGCTCCAGGTCCAGCCCTCGCGTGGCAGGGCGACCCCGGACTTCTTCCACTGTGCGGTGTCGTACACCACGGTCTCCGTACCGCGGGCCTGCGGGATCGCGTACTGCTTGCCGTCCACCTTCCCGGTGGCGAGGAGTCCCGCGTCGAACTCACCGGTGTCCAGGGCGGAGGGCTGCTCGGCGAAGTCCAGCAGTACGCCTCCGGAGGCGTACTGGTCGATCATGCGGTAGTCGAGTTGCATGGCGTCGGGGGCGTCGCCGCCCGCTGCCTGGGTGGCCAGCTTCTGCTTGTAGGCGTCGTAGCCGGAGAACGACGTCTGCACCTCGATCTCCGGGTGCTTCTTCTCGAAGAGGTCGACGGCTTCCTGGGTTCTGGCCGCTCTGTCCGGGTTGCCCCACCAGGTGTAGCGCAGGACCACCTTGCCGCCCGCGCCGCTCGCCCCGTCCGAGCCCGAGCAGCCGGCGAGGAGCGAGCAGGACACCAGCATCGCCGTGGCCGCCGTGGCCGCGGTGGCCGCCGTGATGCGCGGCTGCCAGGACTTCCTTGTCCTGTTTCCGGGCATGAGTGGGTCACCTCATTCGTTAGAAAGCGCTTCCACCCCCTGCTCGAAGACCCTAGGGATGGTCCTGATGTCAGAACAAGCCCCCTGCACGGAACCTTGTACGGACGCTGGTACGGACCCGAGTGACCCGAAAGGGGACCCGCGTACGGCTCCTCACGTGGAGTCCCCTTCCGGTTCCGCTTCGAGCCGCCGCTGTGCCGTGGTGGGGCTGGGCGCCCGCGCCCGGCTGTTCACCCAGGCGCTGGCCGGACCGTACGCGGACGGTGTCGACCTCGTCGGATTCTGCGACGTCAACGCGCACCGGATGGCGGTCCACAACGACTGGCTCACGGCCGACCACCCCGGCCGCGCACCCGTACCGGCGTACGCCGCCGAGGACTTCGACCTGATGCTGCGCCGCGAGCGAGTGGATCTCGTGGTGGTGTGCAGCGTGGACCGGACCCACGACGACTACATCGTGCGCGCGCTGGACGCGGGCTGCGACGTGGTCACCGAGAAGCCGATGACGACCGACGCCGACCGCGCGCGCCGCATCCTGGCGGCCCGGCAGCGCTCCGGCCGCGAGGTGCGGGTGGCGTTCAACTACCGCTACAACCCGGTGCATTCGGCCGTACGGGAACTCATCGCGGCCGGGGAGATCGGCGAGGTCGGCTCGGTGCACTTCGAGTGGCTGCTCGATCTGCGGCACGGCGCGGACTACTTCCGGCGCTGGCACCGCGACAAGGCCGACTCGGGCGGCCTGATGGTGCACAAGGCCACGCACCACTTCGACCTGGTGAACTGGTGGCTGGGAACCGAACCGGAGACCGTCTTCGCCCAGGGCGGCCTCTTCTTCTACGGCGACGAGGCGGGCGGACGGCGCGGTCTGGCCCGGCCCTACACCCGCGCCCACGGCTCCCCGTCCGCCGGGGACGACCCCTTCGCCGTACACCTCGCGGACTCGCCCGTGCTCAGCGCGCTGTACCTGGACGCCGAGGCTGAGGACGGCTACCACCGCGACCAGAACGTGTTCGGCCCCGGTGTGAGCATCGAGGACGACATGGCGGTCCTCGTGCGGTACGCGTCCGGCGCGTCCCTGACCTACCACCTCACCGCGTACGCCCCCTGGGAGGGCTACCGCGTCGCCTTCAACGGCAGCGAGGGACGGCTTGAGCTTCTGGTGGAGGAGTCGACGTGGTCGCGCCCCGAAGCAAGCCCCGAAGCACGTACGGAAGCGGGTGCCGGGGCGCACCCCGGCGTACGAACCGAAGCGCGCTCCGGCGGACGGACCGGCGGTGGGAGTGCGGTCCTGCACGGCACTGTCGTGGGCGACGAGGCCGGCCGCACCGAACTCCTGCTGCGCCGGCACTGGGAACGGCCGCGCGAGGTGAAGGTGCCCACCGGCGAGGGCGGCCACGGCGGCGGGGACGTACGGATGCTCCAGGACCTCTTCGGCCCCCGCCGCTCCGCCCCGGACCCGCTGGGCCGGGCGGCGGACGCACTCGACGGCGCGAAGTCACTGGTGACGGGGCTCGCGGCGAACGAGTCGTTCGTGACGGGGGCGCCGGTGCGGGCGCGGGATCTGCTGGATGTCTGAGGCGGGGTCAGGAGTCGGGGGTGTCCGCGTTCCCTGATCTCCAGACCAGCGTGACGGCGAGGTGCCCTTCCGACTCCGACCTCGCAATGACAGCACCCACCGAGGCGTTGAGCCGGACGCCCAGCTCCACCGTTATCTCGTCCGGCCGTTGCGCCATGGCTCTCAGCCGCCGAACGGCCGTGCCGGCGACCGCGGTGATGCGGTCGAGGCCGCTGTCGAGTGTCGCCGCGGCGTCCGCGATACCGTCCGCCCCCCGCGCGACAGGAATGATCGCCGGTTCGTCGTCACCCGTCTCGACGATCACTTCCACGCCGTCCTCGGTGATGAATCGCGTCAGCTCCACGACGCCTCTCCCCCTTGGTACGCCCATTCCCCTCAACGACCGTACCGATCGTCCGTCCTGTGGGAATAGGCCACAACAAGCGTATGCAGCTGACAGAAGTTGCTGCCCGATCTTCGGTGTGTACCGAGTTGGCTCCACTCCCGCGTGGGTGGTGCCAAATTTGGCTGGGCATGACGCTACGGTGGCTCCCGTCCGCGAAGTGTGGACCGACCGCGGGGGGTGCTGCTCCTTGACGAAAGAGCTCGCCGAGAGCGACGATCCGGCCCTCGCCAGGCGCTTCGCGCCGTACGCGAGTCGGCAAAAGATTCATTCGGCCCCTTGCTGGGCGACAGCCAGAGCGAAGAAATGTCCGTATACGCCCGCCGTAACGTGTCCTCGGAGGTAAGTCCGCAGCCATGACCGGCGCGAGCCCGCTCAGGGTGTATGACGTGTCCACATCCTTACTCCAGGCCATTGCGTCGGGAGCCCCGGGCGCGGCGGGGCTGGAGCGCCTGGAATCCGCGGAACGAAGCATGCGGATGCTGCTGCTGCGTTCATTGCTCGAACGCGTGGCGCAGCTGCCGCCCGAGGCTCTCGGGCCCATGGCACCGGCTTCGGAAGCATGGACGATGGCGGTCGAGGCTCAGCGGCGGTCCCCGAGCGCGGTGGAGACAACCGTCGCGGATCCGTTCGTCAGGACCTGGGCCACCCGCTTGCTGCGTCGACTGGAGGAGGAACTCGCGTCCGAGCCCGCAGGCAAGGACACCCGGGACACGAACGAGCCGCCCCTGTGGGTGGAGATCGGACAGTTCCACTGTCTGGCCGCCGCCGTCACCGTCCGCGCCGGCAGCGGCCCGGCGACGCTCCGGCTGCCGACGACGCGAGGCCACGTCTGGCTGCCGTCGCTGGGCGTGGCGGGCCCCGTGGACGACGGACCCTACGGTGTCGCCGAGGTTCAGGTGTCGGCCGAGGGCGTCGTGCTGCACGGCGCGGGGGCCACAGCCGAGATGACCTGGCGCTCCGCCGGTCCGGGCCGGCGATGGCAGCCCCTGCTCGACATGCGGGCGGCGTCGCCCACGGTCGGCCCCCTGTACCTGGACACCGTCACGCCCTACCGTGACTTCGGCTCGGTGCTCTTGCCGACGACTTCCGTAGGAGAGGCGTCGCACACCTGGCGGACGCGGCTGGCCGAGGCCACAGACCTCCTGGAACGCTCGCATCCCGAGACGCACCGGGCGTTCACCACCCTCGTCACCAGTGTCGTGCCGCTGCCGACCCCTTCCACCGATCCGATGGCCGTCGCCAGCGCTTCGAGTCAGGACGCTTTCGGAGCGGTGGCCATGTCCCTGCCACCCGACCGTACGCAGGCCGCCGCCGCGCTCGCCCACGAGTCACGGCATCAACAGCTGAACGCTCTGCTCGCCCTGGTGCCCCTGGTCTCGGGCCCGGACCCGGACCCGGACCGCGACGGACGGGCCGACGAACCGGTGTTCTTCGCTCCCTGGCGCAGTGACCCGCGTCCTGCCCTCGGGTTGCTTCACGGCACCTTCGCCTTCGCGGGTGTGGCCGACTTCTGGCGTACGCACCGCTGGGAGGCCGCCGACGCACGCGAGGCGGCCCTCGCCCACTTCGAGTTCGCCGTGCTCAGGCAGCAGGTCGGGGAGGGCGTTCGTACGCTCGCGTCCGCCGGGCGGCTGACCTCCCCGGGCGAGACCTTCGTCTCGGCCCTGGCCGATGTGGTGGACAGCTGGCAGGACGAAGAGGTACCCGATCTGCCGGCCGCTCTGGCGCGACGTGTCTGCGCCGGACGGCGGGCGATGTGGCGGTTGCGGCATCTCGTCCCGGACGGTGTCACCGATCGGCTGCTGGCCGACGCCTGGCGATCCGGGAAGGTGTACGGGGGTCCGGTCCGTCTGCTGCCGCGCCCCCGGCCGGAGTTGGTACGGCCGGACTCGCGCGGAGCGCTCTCCCGGCTCTTCCTCAGCCGCCCCGAGGTGTTCGCCGAGGACCGCAGGGCTGCCCGGGGCGAGACCGCCGCGTGCATGGAGGCGATCGCCGGTGAATCCGCCGGGGCCGAGCGGTGGTTCCGCGACCGGATCGCCCGACGTCCCGAGGACCAGGAGGCGTGGGTCGGCTGGGCCGCCACGTGGGAGGAGCACGAGCGGCCCCCGGCAGCCCGTCTCCTGATGGAGCGGCCCGAACTGGTGGTGGGTCTCCGTCGGACCCTGCGAGGATCCGGCGCCGACGGACCTGATCCGCTGGCCCTGGCCGGCTGGCTCGCGGAGAGCGGCACACTGCTCGGGGAAGGCTCTTCGGGCGTCCCGGACCACGTCTGATCGGACCGCGGCCCGGAGACGGTACTGGGCCGGACGCGGCCAACGTGGTGCGGAAGAGGCACCGACCCCTTGCGCACCACCGCCTCCTTCGCGTCGCCCGCTACAGGGCCAATAGATCGATGTCGATGTGGGCCCGGATGCCGCGCTTCGCGCCACGGGTCGCCGGGTGGTCCGCGCCCAGTTGCTTGCGGTACTTCTCCAGCGTCTTGTCATGCAGTTCACGGCCGGCCGCAGTGTCTCCCGTGGCCTTGAGATCCGCGGCGTGGTTCAACTGCACGGCGAGGGAGGCCGGATGGTCGGGTCCGTAGACTCGGGAGGCCTCCGGTACCGCGTCCCGGTCGATCCGTTCGGCCTTCGTGGAGTTGCCCAGGGCGAACAGGTCACTGGCGAGATTCATCCGGGCCAGCAGCGTGCGCGGATGGTCGGGGCTCAGCGCGGCGCTGAGGCCGTCCAGCGCCTTCTGGTCCAGTTCCAGCGCCTGCTCCACCTCTCCCAGCAGCCGTAGCGTGACCGCGAGGTTGAGAAACGTCGCATAGGTGTGCGGATGCTGTTCTCCGAACTTCCTGATGTGCCGGTCCATCACGTCGGTGCCCAGCGCGCGGGCCGCCTGGAGCTGTCCGACCTGACGGAGATCGGTGGCATGGACCAGATTGACCCGCAGCGCGTCACGGTTGTCGGGGGCCAGCCGCCGCTCGGCGATCTCCCTCAGCCGTGAGGTCAGCTGGTACGCGCCCTCGTGATCCCCTGCCTTGCGCCGGGTCGCCGAGAGCTCCGCACTGATCATCACGGTCAACGGGTGCTCGTCCCCCAACTGGTCCCGGGCCCGGGCCGCCAGGTGCTCGTGGCCTTCCAGGCAGTCCGCGTAGCGCCCCAGTTCCTGCAGGTCGAGGTAGTACGCGCTGAGCGTGCCGAGCGAGAAGACATGGTCCTCCCCGATGACCTCCACCCGGCGCCGCCAGGTCTCCTCGTCCAGTTGGAGCGCGGCCTGGACGTCGCCCGCCAGCCGCAGGCTCACCGCGTAGTTGTGGGCCGCCTGGAGTGTGTTGGGTTCATCGGGCCCGAAGACCCGCAGGGACGTGCTGTAGGTCCTCTCGTCGAGTTCGCGGGCGCCGTAGAAGTCACCCCGCAACCGCAGATGGATCCCCAGCAGGCTCAGGGCCAGCTGGGTGTCCTTGTGGTGCTCCCCGTGGACCCGGGTGAAGCGGTCCACCAGGTCCTTCTGCAGGTCGTAGGAGTCGGTGTAGCGGCCCCGGCAGCGCAGGGCCTCCGCCCGGACCTGGTCGGCGGCGAGCACGTCGGCATGCTCCTGTCCCAGCCTGCCGGCCCAGCACGACCTGGCCCTCTCGGAAAAACTCTGGGCTTTGCTGAAGTCCCCCCGCGCGACCAGGAAACGCAATTCGTTGAGCACCAGCCGCCGGGTCCAGGGCTCACCGCACTCGACCGCGTTCGACACCTGCACATGGGGCAGCAGGTCGGAGTACCTGGACCAGTGCGGAACGCGCTGCGGATTCCTGGGATCCGCGTGCACGAGGAGCTGGTGCGCGGCGTGCCGCATGGTCTTCTGTTCGTCGGGGCTCATCTGGTCGACCAGGACGCGCTGGACGAGCCGGTGCAGTTGGATCGTGCTCTGCCGGTGGTCGATGCGGGCCAGGGCGTACCGGCCGATCTCCCGTACCGCCCGGGCCAGTTTCACCGGGTCCTCCAGCGTGGCCTGCAGATCCTCCGGGACGGACACCCCGCGAACGGCCGAGAACAGATCCCAGGAAATGGGTTCGGGGGCGAAGAAGGCACAGACCTGGAGCAGGTTGAGAGCGTCCAGGTGGTCCTCCTGGAGGCGCTCCAGCGAGACGTTCCAGGCCGCGGCGACCGGCATCTCGTAGTCGGGTGGCGGATCCGTCCGGAGGAGTTCGGTCCATTTCCGCTCGAAGAGTTCGAGGTACTGGTGAGCCGGCATCCCGGTCTCGGCGAGCCAGACCGCCGCCTGTTCGACGGCGAGGGGCAGATCGCCGAGCGCGGTGGCCAGTTGGTCGGCCGGAACATCCGGGATGCCGGGGCTGCGCCGCCTGAGGAGGGCGATGCTCTCCTCCCGGGCGAACACGTTGACCTCGAGGGAACTGGCGAGGCTGGACCACTGGGCGTTGCGTGAGGTGACCAGGATGCGGCCGGGGCCGTCCGTCGGGAAATACCGGCGGATCTCGCGCGGATTCTCCGCGTTGTCGAACACCAGGATCCAGTTCCGGTAGGGAACACCTGTGCGCAGCGCTTCCAGTACGCTTCGGACCGCGCTGACGTCCGAGCCCGCCCTGAGGCCCATGCGGTCACCCAGCTCGATGAGTGACTGGATGACCTGGTTGTGCTGTTCCGCCGGGATCCACCACACGAGCGAGTAATCGTGGCTGTGGCGGTACAGGTACTCGACCGCTATCTGGGACTTGCCCACTCCCCCCATGCCGTGCAGCGCTTCGGGCAGCACAGCGTCGATACCGGTCCTCAGCCGCTCCGCGAGCAGCTCCAGCAGGTCCTCCCTGCCGGTGAAGTTGCGGTTGCGCTGGGGCACGTTGCCCCACAGCCGGGAGGCGTCCTGCGGGGGGCGCCGGCCGGTGGAAGGAGACTGGCCGAGGGTCACGTTGCCTCCTGTTGAGTGGGTCCCGGGTACTTCGGGCGACCGGAATGCCGGTTGCCGCGAGGGGTCTTCGTCCGTCCTGCTCTCGTTCCTCCTGCCCCCGGCTCCACCGCCTTCGACCACTCCCCGGCCTCCCGGCTCCACGTCGAAGTGCGCGTACAGGGTGGCCCATTGGTCCGCCGCGGCGTCCAGGGGCAGCATCCAGGCGATGCGGGCCCCGCCACGGCTGAACGCGGCGGTGACCAGTCCCACCATGCGCTGCGACCGCGGGTCCCACACTCCCGAGCCGCTGAAGCCCTGCTCGACTCCGACCCCCGAATCCGCGACGACGTCCAGCTGTCGCCACACGGGACACGGGCCGCCCGCTCCGACCAGCCGCGCCGACACCCAGAGCCCGTGGGGCGCCTGCTTCGGGTAACCGAACACCTTGAGCGTTCGGCCGTCGGAGGCCGGGCAGCGTCCGGGTACGGCAGTCCGCGTGCCGTGCGGAAAGGGACGACTCAGGGTCAGTACGGCGAAGTCCGTGCGGAAGGCCGGATTCACGCGGTCCTCGATGGAGAGGGGCCCGACGAACCAGCCGCCGTCGCTCACCTCGGCCGTCTCGGACACGCCGGGCCGCCCGGACTCGGCCGGTCGCTCCACCAGGACGTGCCCGCGCGGCGGGCCCGCCCGCGGAGCCTCGGAGGGGCCGCCCCTGAGCGCGGCCGTCACGACGTGCGCACACGTCACAGCGGTTGTACCGGTCAGCAGCAGCCCGCCCCCGTGAACGACACCGTCCGGCGAACGGACCCTCAATCGCCCCGCAGTCGCCGCGTCCAGCTCGCCCACAGCGCCACCTCCCCCGGACCTCAACGATCACTGATGCTCCGAACACCGAGTTCCTAGGAAAGGGATACCCAACTCATCGGACGGCGACCACCGTGCGGCTTTCACCCCTGTATCGAAGACGAGTGCCTACGATCACCGAGTGACTCTCTTTCATGTGCGACGGGACACCTCCGTGGGCGCCGACGAGGCGTGGCGGCGGCTCACGGTGTGGGAGCGGCATGCCGATGTGGTGCCGTTGACGCGGGTCCGGGTCGTCACGTTGCCGCCGCGCGGGGCGGGCACGGTGTTCGTGGCGCGTACCGGGGTGGGGCCGGTGGCGTTCGACGACCGTATGGAGGTCGTCGTATGGCGACCGCCCCGGGACCGCACGCCCGGGCTGTGCCGGCTCGTCAAACGCGGCGGCCTCGTCGTCGGGTGGGCCGAGATCGAGGTGCGGCCCGCGGCGGACGGCGGTTCGCAGGTGCTGTGGCGGGAGGAATTGGGGGTGCGGGGACTGCCGCGCGTCTTCGACCCCTTGCTTGGGCGGGCGGGCCGTTGGATGTTCGGACGGGCGGTGGACGGGCTGCTGTCGCGCCCCTGAGAGGGGAGGGGACCGCCGGTGGGGCTCTCGTGCGGTGTCGTGGGGAAAGTCTGTGGAACGAGTCCGTTCCGAGTTGCGAGACTGGGGCCATGAACGACATGGGGCGGTTCCGTCAGGCAGTCGTCCGGTGGGCGGCCGGCGGTGCGGGGGCGGCGGAGGCGGGTGCGAGCGCGCGGGAGGCGGCGGCCCGCGCCGGGCTGCGTACGGTCGTGCTCGTCGAGGGCGGCAGCGACCAGGTCGCTGTCGAGGCGCTGGCCGCGCGGCACGGACGGGACCTCGACGGCGAGGGTGTCTCGGTGGTGCCGCTCGGGGGCGCGATGAGCGTCGGGAGGTTCGTCGACCTGTGCGGGCCGCGGGGGCTCGATGTGCGGCTCGCCGGACTGTGCGACGTGGCGGAGGAGAGGTTCTTCCGGCGCGCGCTTGAGCGGGCCGGGATCGGCTCCGACCTGACGACCGACGGGCTGGAGTCGCTCGGGTTCCATCTGTGCCACGCGGACCTGGAGGACGAACTGATCCGCTCCCTGGGCGCCGACGTCATCCAGCAAGTGGTGGAGCAACAGGGTGAGTTGCGCGCGTTCCGCACGTTCCAGAACCAGCCCGCGCAGCGCGGGTGGACCGTGGAGCAGCACCTGCACCGCTTCATGGGCACGCACGCCGGCCGCAAGGCCCAGTACGCGCAGGAACTCGTCGCGAGCCTGGACCTCGACCGGACCCCGCCACCGCTGGAACGGCTGCTCGCCCACGTGTGACGCGCCGCCGGCCCACCCCGCGTCGGGCGGAGTGTCAGGCGACCGCTCCGACGCGCCCCACCGGCGTTCGCGTCGGCGTCGCGTCGTGGTGGATCGGCGTATGCGCCCCGGTGAGCGGCACCCCGCTCCCGCCCCGCCGGTTCGCGACGATCTCCGCGGCGATGGACAGGGCGGTCTCCTCGGGCGTACGGGCGCCGAGGTCGAGGCCGATGGGCGATCGTAGCCGCGCCAACTCACGCTCGCCCAGGCCCACTTGCCGCAGTCGTTCGTCGCGGTCGAGGTGGGTGCGGCGGGAGCCCATCGCCCCCACGTACGCGACCGGCAGCCGCAGCGCGAGCGCGAGAAGCGGTACGTCGAACTTGGCGTCGTGGGTCAGGACGCACAGGACCGTACGGGCGTCGACCTCCGTGCGCTCCAGGTAGGTGTGCGGCCACTCGACGACGATCTCGTCCGCCTCCGGGAAGCGCGCGGCCGTCGCGAAGACGGGGCGCGCGTCGCACACCGTCACGCGGTAGCCGAGGAACCTGCCGACGCGGACCAGGGCCGAGGCGAAGTCGATCGCCCCGAAGACGATCATCCGGGGTGGCGGGACCGAGGACTCGATCAGCACGGTGAGCGGCGCTCCGCAGCGGGAGCCCTGCTCGCCGATCTCCAGGGTGCCGGTACGGCCCGCGTCCAGGAAGGCCCGCGCCTCCTGCGCCACCGTGCGGTCCAGGGCGGGGTGCGCGCCGAAGCCGCCTTCGTACGGGCTCCCGGGGTGTGCCTCGGGAGCCCGTACGAGGAGGGCGCGGCCCCGTAGGTCCGGCGGGCCGGAGACGATGCGGGCGAGCGCCGCCGCCTTTCCGTCGGCGGCTGCGGTGACCGCCGCCGTGAACACCTCGCGGAGGGGTGAGGAGGCGTGCACCGGAGTCACCAGGACGTCGATGGTCCCGCCGCACGTCAGGCCCACCGCGAAGGCGTCCTCGTCGCTGTACCCGAAGCGTTCGAGGGCCGGCTTCCCGTCCTGCAGCGCCTGTTGGCACAGGTCGTAGACCGCGCCCTCCACGCAGCCGCCGGAGACCGAGCCGATCGCCGTGCCGGCGGCGTCCACGGCCAGGGCGGCGCCGGGGTGCCTCGGCGCGCTCCCGCCGACGGCCACGACGGTGGCCACGGCGAAGTCGCGCCCCTCCGCCAGCCACCGCTGCAGGTCCTCGGCAATGTCCAGCATTCTCGGTCTCCTTTTCCCTGCGGGTGAGTTGTGGCCAGCCGCGCCGTTCCCCGCGCCCCTGGAAGGGGCACTGTGGAGCGCCCCTCTCGCCAGGTGCGGGCAGTGGTGCTCTGGCGGGCGGCTCCGTGTCGGCTGCGGGTGAGTTGGGGCCGGCCGCGCCGTTCCCCGCGCCCCTTGCGGGGCGCGGGTTGCATCGCCGGCGCCCTCGGCGGAACGCCTAGTGGATGCCCATCCAGCTCTCTATCGGGCTCAGCGCGAAGAAGATCAGGAAGATCACCGTGAGGCCCCACATGAACGCCCCGACCTCCCGCGCCCTGCCCTGGGCGATCTTGATGGCGACGTAACTGATGACTCCGGCCGCGACCCCCGCCGTGATCGAGTACGTGAACGGCATGATCACGACGGTCAGGAAGACCGGTATCGCGGTGGCGCGGTCGGCCCAGTCCACATGGCGCGCGTTCATCATCATCATGGCGCCGATGACGACGAGGGCCGCCGCCGCGACCTCCCCGGGCACGATCGCCGTCAGCGGGGTGAAGAAGAGACAGGCCGCGAAGAACAGGCCCGTGACCACGGAGGAGAGTCCGGTGCGGGCACCTTCGCCGACCCCCGTCGCCGACTCCACGAACACCGTCTGGCCGGACGCGCCCGCCACCCCGCCGATCGCGCCGCCCGCCCCGTCGATGAACAGCGCCTTGGACAGGCCCGGCATGCGGCCCTTGTCGTCGGCGAGGCCCGCCTCGGTGCCGACCCCGATGATGGTGGCCATCGCGTCGAAGAACCCGGCGAGGACGAGCGTGAAGACGATCATGCCGACCGTCATCGCGCCGACCTCGCCCCACCCGCCGAACTCGACGTCACCGAAGATCGAGAAGTCGGGCATCGACACCGCGCTGCCGTGCAGTTCGGGCGCCCCGCTGGCCCACTGCTTCGGGTCGATGACGTCGAGAGCGTTGAGGCCCACCGCGAGCACGGTGCCGCCGACTATGCCGATCAGGATCGCGCCGGGGACGCCGCGCGCCTGCAGCATGAAGATGGCGAGCAGCGTGACGGCGAACAGCAGCACCGGCCAGCCCGCCAGTTCGCCCGTGGCGCCGAGCGAGACCGGGGTCGCCGTGCCCTGGTGGACGAAGCCCGCCTTCACCAGGCCGATGAGTGCGATGAACAGCCCGATACCCATCGTGATCGCGTGTTTCAGTGCCAGCGGAATCGCGTTCATGATCATCTCGCGTAGCCCGGTGACCACGAGCAACATGATCACCACGCCGTACATCACGCACATGCCCATGGCCTGCGGCCAGGTCATCTGGGGCGCGACCTGCGAGGAGAGCACGCCGGAGACGGACAGGCCCGCCGCGAGGGCCAGCGGGACCTTGCCGAAGAAGCCCATCAGGAGTGTGGTGAAGGCCGCGGCGAACGCCGTCGCGGTGATCAGGGCCTGCCGGCCGAGCGTGTCCCCCGCGACGTCCTTGCCGGACAGGATGAGGGGGTTGAGGAGCAGGATGTACGCCATCGCCATGAAGGTCGTGACGCCGCCGCGCATCTCACGCGCGACCGTGCTTCCCCGTGGGGAGATGTGGAAGTAGCGGTCGAGCCAGGACCGGCCGGCCGGGACGCGGGTTCCTTCACCCGCGTCGTCGGCGGTTTTCCTGGGCTCCAGTGACTGCTGGGTCATGGTGCCTTCTCCCAAGGTTCATAGGGGCACCCGCGCCTTGCTTTCTGCTTGCGCGGGTTTTGGGAAGGTGCACGACCCGGGGGACGGCCCGAGACGAGACGCGGTGCTGTACTTGCGCGGTTGCCGGGGACCGGGTGCCGTGGGATACACGGTCACCCGGCGCCGGGGTGGCCCTTGCTGTGCCCGCCTGTTCCTCCCTCAGTGCCTCAAGGGCCTGGGGGGACCCCCCAGCGGAACGCCTCCACGGCAAGGGCGGGGGCACTGCCCACGAGCAACGGCAGGTGCCTGCTCGCAGAGGCGGCAGGCGGGTTACGCCGTGCCGGTGAGGTGTTCCGGGCGGACAGGTGTTCTGTTGAGTTCCAGGCCCGTCGCGTTGCGGATCGCCGCCAGGACGGCCGGGGTGGAGGACAGGGTCGGAGCCTCGCCGATGCCGCGGAGCCCGTACGGCGCGTGGTCGTCGGCGAGTTCGAGCACATCGACGGGGATGGTCGGCGTGTCGAGGATCGTGGGGATGAGGTAGTCGGTGAAGGACGGGTTCCTGACCTTCGCCGTGACGGGGTCGAC
This sequence comes from Streptomyces ortus, assembly GCF_026341275.1. Classification (NCBI taxonomy): domain Bacteria; kingdom Bacillati; phylum Actinomycetota; class Actinomycetes; order Kitasatosporales; family Streptomycetaceae; genus Streptomyces; species Streptomyces ortus. The sequence goes on along the minus strand of NZ_JAIFZO010000002.1, from coordinate 6,537,254 downwards.
GATGATCTCCTCCATCACCGCGATCCCCAGGCCCTGGGTCGTACCGCCCTGGATCTGGCCGATGACGGACAGCGGGTTGAGCGCCTTGCCGACGTCCTGGGCGCAGGCCAGCTCGATGACCTTGACCAGGCCCAGTTCGGTGTCGACCTCGACGACGGCGCGGTGGGCGGCGAACGAGTACTGGACGTGTCCGAAGCCCTGTCCGGTCCGCAGGTCGAAGGCCTCGGTCGGCCGGTGCCGCCACTCCTCCTCGACCTCGACGGCCTCGTCTTCGAGGACGTCCGCCAGGTCGGCCAGGACCTCGCCCCCGTCGGTGACGACCTTGCCGCCCTCCAGGAGCAGTTCGGCGGTCGCCCAGGCCGGATGGTACGTACCGAGCTTGCGGCGGCCGATCTCCAGGACCTTCTCGCGGACCAGCTCGCACGCGTTCTTCACGGCGCCGCCGGTGACGTACGTCTGACGGGACGCCGAGGTCGAACCGGCCGAGCCCACCCGCGTGTCCGCCGGCTGGATCGTCACCTGGGCGACGCCCAGCTCCGTGCGGGCGATCTGCGCGTGGACCGTGACCCCGCCCTGGCCGACCTCCGCCATCGCGGTGTGGACGGTCGCGACGGGTTCGCCGCCGACGACCTCCATACGGACCCTGGCGGTCGAGTAGTCGTCGAATCCCTCGGAGAAGCCGACGTTCTTGATGCCGACCGCGTAGCCGACGCCCCGTACGACGCCTTCGCCGTGGGTGGTGTTCGAGAGGCCGCCGGGGAGCTGGCGGACGTCCGCCGCCTCGCCGGCCGCGAGCCACTGCTGCTCCGGCGGCATGGGCATCGCCTTGACACGCCGCAGGAGTTCGGCGACCGGGGCAGGCGAGTCGACGGGCTGGCCGGTGGGCATCAGCGTGCCCTGGGACATCGCGTTGAGCTGCCGGAACTCCACCCGGTCCATGCCCACCGCGTCGGCGAGCTTGTCCATCTGCGCCTCGTAGGCGAAGCATGCCTGGACCGCGCCGAAGCCGCGCATGGCGCCGCAGGGCGGGTTGTTGGAGTAGAGGGCGACGGCCTCGATGTCGACGTCTTCGAGGACGTACGGGCCGACCGCCAGGGATGCCGCGTTGCCGACGACCGCCGGGGAGGCGGAGGCGTACGCCCCGCCGTCCAGGACGATCCGGCACTTCATGTGGGTCAGCTTCCCGTCCTTCGTCGCCCCGTGCTCGTAGTGGAGCTTCGCGGGGTGGCGGTGGACATGGCCGAAGAAGGACTCGAAGCGGTTGTAGACGATCTTGACGGGTTTGCCCGTGCGGAGTGCCAGCAGACAGGCGTGGATCTGCATGGACAGGTCCTCGCGGCCCCCGAACGCGCCGCCGACACCGGACAGCGTCATCCGCACCTTGTCCTCGGGCAGGCCGAGGACCGGGGCGATCTGGCGCAGGTCGGAGTGCAACCACTGGGTGGCGACGTAGAGGTCCACGCCGCCGTCCTCGGCGGGTACGGCCAGGCCCGACTCGGGGCCGAGGAACGCCTGGTCCTGCATGCCGAAGGTGTACTCCCCCTCGACGACGAAGTCGGCGCGCTCGCGGGCCGACTCGACGTCGCCGCGGACGATCGGCTGGCGGTGGACGATGTTCGGGTGGGAGACGTGCCCGATGTGGTGGTCGTCGCGGCCTTCGTGGATCAGCGGGGCGTCCGGCGCGGTCGCCGAGGCCTCGTCCGTGACGACCGGCAGGTCCCGGTACTCCACCTTGATCTTGGCGGCGGCACGGCGGGCGGTCTCGGGGTGGTCGGCGGCCACGATCGCGACGGGCTCGCCGTGGTGGCGTACCCGGCCGTGGGCCAGTACGGGGGTGTCCTGGATCTCCAGGCCGTAGTTCTTCACGGCGGTCGGCAGGTCGTCGTACGTCAGGACCGCGTAGACGCCGGGCGTCGCAAGGGCCTCACCGGTGTCGATGGAGAGGATCTCGGCGTGCGCGACCGTGGAGCGCAGGATCTGGCCCCACAGCATGTCCTCGTGCCACATGTCGGAGGAGTACGCGAACTCGCCCGTGACCTTGAGCGTGCCGTCCGGGCGCAGTGTGGACTCGCCGATGCCGCCCTTGGTCCGTGAACCCTGGGTGACCTTCGTGGGAGTACCGACGGGAGCGGTGTTCGTAGCCATCGTCAGACCGCCTCTCCCTGCCGGGCGGCCGCCAGGCGGACCGCGTCCATGATCTTCTCGTAGCCGGTGCAGCGGCAGAGGTTGCCCGAGAGCGCCTCGCGGATGTCCGCGTCGGTCGGGGTCGGGTTGCGCTCCAGCATCTCGTCGGCGGCGACCAGCAGGCCGGGGGTGCAGAAGCCGCACTGGACGGCTCCGGCGTCGATGAACGCCTGCTGGATCGGGGCTAGTTCGGCCCCCTCGCCGGTCTGCGAGTCGGCGGGCCGCGCCTCCCAGCGCTTGGCCGCGTCCAGCGGCGTACCGCAGCCGCCGGGGGCCGCGGGCGCTCCGGAGGCCCCGGAGGCACAGGCGCCGTGGTCCGATCGCTGTTTGGCGAAGTCCGCCAGGCCCTCGACCGTGACGACGTCGCGGCCCTCGACCTGTCCGGCCGCGACCAGACAGGAGCACACCGGGACGTTGTCGAGGCGGACCGTGCAGGAGCCGCACTCGCCCTGCTCGCAGGCGTTCTTCGAGCCCGGCAGGCCCAGGCGCTCCCGCAGTACGTACAGCAGGGACTCGCCCTCCCATACGTCGTCGGCTTCCTGCGGACGGCCGTTGACCGTGAAATTGACGCGCATTACGCGACTCCCTCCGTGGCGGCGGTGCCGCGGTACGACTCCCAGGTCCAGGTGAGCGTGCGGCGGGCCATGATGCCCACCGCGTGCCGGCGGTAGCTCGCGGTGCCCCGGACGTCGTCGATGGGGTTGCAGGCGCCGGAGCACAGCTCGGCGAACTGCTTGGCCACCGACGGGGTGATGATCTTGCCGTTGTCCCAGAAGCCGCCCTCTTCGAGCGCCGCGTTCAGGAATTCCTCCGCCGCCGTGGCCCGGACGGGCGTGGGGGCCGCCGAACCGATGCCGGTGCGGACCGTGCGGGTGGCGGGATGCAGGGCGAGACCGAAGGCGCACACGGCGATCACCATGGCGTTGCGGGTGCCGACCTTGGAGTACTGCTGCGGGCCGTCCGCCTTCTTGATGTGGACGGCGCGGATCAGCTCGTCGGGTGCGAGCGCGTTGCGCTTCACCCCGGTGTAGAAGGCGTCGATCGGGATCAGCCGCGAGCCCCGCACGGACTCGGCCTCGACCTCGGCGCCCGCCGCGAGGAGGGCGGGGTGGGCGTCACCGGCCGGGGAGGCGGTGCCGAGATTGCCGCCGACTCCGCCGCGGTTGCGGATCTGCGGGGAGGCCACGGTGTGGGAGGCCAGGGCCAGGCCGGGCAGCTCGCCGCGGAGGTTGTCCATGATCGCCGAGTACGGGACGGAGGCGCCGAGGCGGACCGACTCCTCGCCGACCTCCCAGTCGCCCAGCTCGCGGACGCGGTTCAGGTCCAGCAGGTACTCGGGCCGGCGGTGGTCGAAGTTGATCTCGACCATCACATCGGTGCCACCCGCAATCGGCACAGCCGTGGGATGCGCTGCCTTCGCGGCGAGCGCCTCCTCCCAGCTGGCGGGGCGAAGGAAGTCCATGACCGGCTCTCTTCTTCGTCTCGTGGATGGTGCTGATCAAGCCAGATCGTGTGCGGCGGCCCAGGCTCGTTCATGAGGTGTTCACGTGGATGGGAGCCAGTACACAGCGCGTTCCTCCAACGGGGTCAGTCACCGAAACCATGAAGGAGTTGGCTGGCCAGGGCGCGCATCTTGTAGATTCGTATGAACGGCAGTCATCAGTAACCTCTTGGCTTTCCCTGGGAAACGTCGGACGCGGTCCGCTGCGCGTCGGCCACCGGCCGGAATGAGTCCTCCTCTCTCCCCTTCATCGGTTCGACCCCCTCCATCGGTTCTCCATCCAACGTAATTTTTCGAGACAGAACGGCGGCGACGAGATGCGGCTGCGCGCACTGCTGGACACGGACGCGCTGGGCCTGCGGCTGCTCGGCGGCCAGGACGAGCTGGACCGCACGGTGCGGGGCGTGATGACCACGGACCTGCGGGACCCCAGCCGCTATCTGTCGGGCGGTGAGCTGGTCCTCACCGGACTCGCCTGGCGCCGGGGCCCGGCCGACTCCGAACCCTTCGTACGGCTCCTCGCGGGCGCCGGCGTCACGGCGCTGGCCGCGGGCGAGGCCGAGCTGGGCCCGGTACCGGACGACCTGGTCGTGGCCTGCGCGCGGCACCGGCTGCCGCTGTTCGCCGTCAACGAGTCGGTGGCCTTCGCGACGATCACCGAGCACGTCGTTCGGCAGGTGTCGGGCGAGCGCGCCGGGGACCTGGCGGCCGTGGTGGACCGGCACCGCCGGATGATGACCTCCGGCCCGGCGGGCGGCGGCCCGGACGTGGTCCTCGACCTGCTCGGTTCCGACCTGGACCTGCGGGCCTGGGTGCTCTCCCCCGCCGGGCGCCTCATCGCGGGCTCGCGGCTCGCGGAGACCGAGCTGCCCGCGGGGGTGTGCACCGCGCTGGCCGGTGAGCACCTGGCGGCGGTCCGCTCGGGCCGGCGCGGCCCGCACCGGGTGACGGTGGGCCCGGCCACGTACTCGCTGTTCCCGGTCCGCGGCGGCGGACGCGGTACGGCGGGCGCGCGCGACGTACGCGAGACGGTGCTATCGGAGTGGCTGCTCGCGGTCGAGGCGGACGCCGGGGACTGGCCGGCGGAGCGGCTCGACCTGCTGGAGGGCGTGACGCAGCTGATCGCCGTGGAGCGGGACCGCCGGGACGCGGCGCGCACCGTGCGGCGCAGGCTCGCGCAGGAGGTGCTGGAGCTGGTGCAGACCGGCGCCGCGCCCGCCGAGATCGCGGCGCGGCTGCGGGTCGCCGCGCCCGTGCTGCTGCCGGGCCTCGGCGCGGCCCCGCACTGGCAGGTCGTGGTCGCCCGGGTCGAATGGGACGAGGCGAAAGGCGGGTCCGCGGGATCCGCGGCCGAGTCCGGCGGCGGTGGCAGACGGACCGAGGGGCCCGCGGGATCTCTGGCGGGCGGTCCGGTGGCGCAGGCGCTGCTGGAGGAGATCCTGGTCGACCCGCGCTCGTCGGGTCCCGAGCCGTCGGACCGGATCGCGGTCGCCCACACGGGTGACGAGGCCGTCGCGCTCGTTCCGCTGCCGGCCGTCTCCTCGGAGCACGACGGCTCGGAGACGGGCCTGCTCGCCGACGCGATCCTGGAGGCCGTACGCGCGCCGCTGTCGGCCGGACTCGACGGCGACGGGCGGCTCACGCTGGGCGTCAGCGCGGCCGTGCACTCGGCGGAGGGCCTGCGCGGCGCCCTGGAGGAGGCACGGCACGCGCGGCGGGTGGCGGCGGCCCGGCCCGGGCGGGTGTGCGCGGCGGGCCACCAGGAGCTGGCGTCGCACGTGCTGCTGCTGCCCTTCGTACCGGACGACGTGCGCCGCGCCTTCACGGCCCGGCTGCTGGACCCGCTCCGCGAGTACGACCGCCGGCACCGCGCCGAGCTGATCCCGACGCTGGAGGCGTTCCTCGACTGCGACGGGTCCTGGACCCGCTGCGCGGCCCGGCTGCATCTGCACGTCAACACGCTGCGCTATCGGGTCGGACGTATCGAGCAGTTGACGGGCCGAGATCTTTCCCGGCTCGAGGACAAGCTGGACTTCTTCCTCGCGCTGCGGATGAGCTGAGGTCACAGCGCCGCGGGCGGCGCGGTCACCGCCGCCCGGGTGCGGCGGGGAGCCGGGGACGGGCGTCAAGTCTCTTCTCCGACACACGACTTTGTGAAATCCTTCACCTACCCCCTTGGCCGGGCGCGCTGATTCGTGCTGAGATGCCGCCACCACTCAACAGCTCAATGGCGTGCTCGGGGAGGGCAACGTGGCGCATCCCGCCATGTCTGGTTACGGAACGACTGCAGGGGACGATCCACTCCAGACCGCGGTATGGCGGCTGCGCTCGCGCGCCTGCTGGGCCGACGCGGCCGCTCTCCTGGAACCACACACGGCATCGGCCGCTCTCCAGAGAGCGTCCCTCCTCGTCGAACGCTGCCTCTACACCGAGCAGGGGTGGGCGGAGGCGGAGGACGCGCTGCGCACGGCGGAGGCGCTGGCCCGGAGTGACGACGAGCGGGGCGCGGCGGCGTGCGAGCGCGGGCAGCTCGCGTACGCGTCCACGCTGCTGGCGGTGCGCGACCGCGCCGACGAGGCACGGGCCGCGCTCGGCCGGGCGGCGGCCCTGATCGCGCCGGGCGCCAAGGGGCGGGCGCTGCTGGACTTCCGGCGCGGCCTGCTCGCGGAGAACCTGGCGCACTCCCCGCAGTCCGCGCGCGCCGCCTACCGCCGGGCCCACGCGGGCGCCACCGCGCACGACGACCCGCTGCTCCTGTCGTTCACCTGGCGCCACCTCGCCGGACTCGGACTGCGCGAGGGCGAGCTGGCGGAGGCCCGGCACGGCTTCGCCGAGTCCCTGCGCATCCGCGAGGAGTTGGGCTACCTCGTCGGTACGGCTCCGGCGCTGGCGTCCCTCGCCGACGCGGAGACCGAACCGGAGGCGTCCCGGCTACGGGCGGAGGCGGGCCGCCTCTTCAAACTGCTCGGAGGCGTACCGACGTGGCTGGCGGGGCAGTTGGCACCACCGGCGGCAACGGCCTGACGCCGGCGGTTCGAGTCCTGCGCGCTTTCGAATGAAGGCGCATCCGCAGGGTGCGCCCCGCGCCCACGTGGCCCGCGGGCGAACGACACCCAGGCGGCCCGGCAGGTCCGGCAGCTCCGGCAGTTCCGGCGGATCCGTTACGCGCCCGCGAAGTGGTCCCGTATCAAGGACTGGGCGGTCGGGACGTCTCCCCTGGTCAGCGCGTCGAGGAGGGCGGTGTGCTGGCCGGCGTCGGCCAGGAGGTCGGCGCGGGGGCGCCGGGTGGGGGTTCCGGCCAGCGGCCACTGCGCACGTCGGTGGAGATCGTCCGCGAGCTGCACCAGCTGGCGGTTGCCCGACAGGGCGAGGACCCCGGCGTGGAAGACACGGTCCGACTCGGCGTAGCGCGCGAGATCCCCGGTGGCCGCGGCGGCCACGGTCGCGTCGGCGAGCGCGCGCAGCTCCGCCCAGCAGGGCGCCGCCACCGTACGGGTCAGCCGCAGCATCACCGGCATCTCGACCAGGGCCCGGATCTCGGCCAGCTCGGCCAGTTCACGGGCCCCTCGCCGGATGACGCGGAAGCCGCGGTTCGGTACGACCTCGACCGCGCCCTCGTTCGCGAGCTGCTGCATGGCCTCCCGCACGGGGGTCGCCGACACGCCGAAGCGCTCGCCCAGCGCGGGGGCGGAGTAGACCTCACCGGGGGCGAGGTCACCTGCGACGAGAGCCGAGCGCAGCGCGTCGAGGACCTGTCCGCGGACGGAGACCCGCTGGATCACAGGCCGGGGAGCCGCGACGGCGAAAGCGAGCCCGGGAACGGAGGCCGGAGCGGGACCGGGGGCGGGAGCGGGTGGGAGCCCGCCCGCGCCACGCGGCTCCCGGGCGCCCTCGCGCACCACCCGAGGCTGCGGGATCGGCGTCTCACTGTGGGTGTGCTCGCCGCGAGCCGCGTGCGCGACGGGTGGCGCGGCGAGCGGGACGGGCCCGGCGGGCGGGACGGGAGCCGCCGGGATCGCGGCGGCACGGCCTGCCCCGTGCTGCCGTGTATCGCCACCGCGACCGCTGTCGCCGCCCCGGCTCTCGGAGCGCGCCTGCTGCGGGACCCGCGGGGCGGCACCCTCGGAACGACCACCCCCGGCCCCGGCTCGGCCCTCCACAGGACGCGGCTCCGAGGAGGCTGCGGCAGAGCCGTACCCCTCGCGCGAACCGGTCTTCTCCACGGGAGCCTCCTCCGGGCTGGCGCTGGTGGTGGGTGTGCGGGTGGGAATGTCGGGTGGGTCCGTCGTGCACCCGACAGAACAGGGTAAACCTCGACCCTATCGGGTAAGGTAAGCCTTACCTGTCGAAGATCCAGAAACGGGGTCCTTGCATGTCCGCTCCCGCCCCGGCCGTGACAGCGCCCGCGACCACCGGCGGAGCGCGTCCGGCCCCCTCGGTCCTCACCGAGGCGTACACGCGGATGACCGAGGCGTTCCCGGCCCTGGGTGTGACGGAACTCGCGCCGGGCGAGCCCGCCCCGACGGGCGACGGACGGGTCGGTGTCGCGCGGCTCGCGGAGGCGGGGCCCGAGTTCGAGTCCTATCTCGCGTGGGACGACGAGCAGGTGCTGGCCGACCACGGACACCGGGCCCGCCCGGACGTGATCGCCGGCTTCGGCCTCCACCGGTACGCCTGGCCGGCCTGTCTGCTGATCACGGTTCCGTGGTTCCTCCTGCGCCGCGTCCCCCGTTTCCCCGTGCAGGACGTCACCTTCCAGCGCATGCCCGGCCGTATCGCGGTACGCGTGGGCACCTTCGCCTGCCTCCCGGACGACCCCGCGGCGAGCCTGCCCGGCGCCCGCGTCGTCCGGGACGAAGAGGCTCTGCGTGCCGAGGTGCGGGCCTCCGTCACTGAGCACCTGGAGCCGGTCCTGAGCGGTTTCGGCCCGCGCATGCGGCGCCGCGGGCGCGCCCTGTGGGCCATGGCGACCGACGAGGTCGTCGAGAGCCTGCACTACGTCGCCGGTCTGCTCGGCGAGCAGGAGCGTGCGACGCGGGAGCTGGAACAGCTGTTCCCCGGCACCATCAAGCCGTACGTCGGCACGGCCGGCTTCCGTGAGGTGACCGGTCCGAACGGCCAGTGCCTGCCCACCCGCGACCGGGCCAGCTGCTGCTTCTACTACACCCTCGACGCCGAGGACACCTGCGCCAACTGCCCCCGCAACACCGAGGCCGTACGCATCGCCAAGCTGACGGCCCTGGCGGAGGCGGAGGCAGCAGCGACGGAGGCGCCGGGCGCGGCGGAGGCTGGGGCTGCGGCCTGAGCCCCGCGCGGGAGCGCCTTCCGTATCAAGTAAGATCAACTCACCGCCGGACCCGGTGTTTTGCCATGGACGCGGGCGCTGAGGTCACGGCTGGTTCACAATATCCTCACTTGGCGCAGGAACTTTCCGTGGAACCACCCGTACGGGTAATCTAACTCGAACTCAACTCCCGCTCCTCAAGCGGCAGTTCGAGGAGAATGCCGCCCACGCGCATCCCCTTGCACTCTCTTGGCGGCCTCTTGCCCCGAAACCCCCTGAGGACCCGCGGGATTGGGCCACTATGACGGGCGTTACGCCCTATCCCAATGCAAGGGACCCCAGATGAGACTGACCGACATATCGCTGAACTGGCTGCTACCCGGCGCCGTGCTGCTCCTGGGCCTGCTGGCGGCGGTTGCGGTGCTCGCGCGTGGCAAGCGCGCCGGGGAGAAGAGCCAGACCGAAGACTCGTGGGAGCGCTCGGAAGAACGCCGCAGACGCAAGGAAGCCGTCTACGGCACCGCGTCCTACGTACTGCTCTTCTGCTGCGCCGCGGTCGCCGCCGCACTCTCCTTCCACGGTTTGGTCGGCTTCGGCGAGCAGAATCTGAACCTGTCCGGCGGCTGGCAGTACCTGGTGCCGTTCGGCCTGGACGGCGCGGCCATGTTCTGTTCCGTACTCGCGGTGCGCGAGGCCAGCCACGGCGACGCGGCGCTCGGCTCCCGGATACTCGTGTGGACGTTCGCAGCCGCCGCCGCCTGGTTCAACTGGGTGCACGCTCCCCGGGGCCTCGACCACGCGGGTGCCCCGCACTTCTTCGCCGGCATGTCCCTGTCGGCCGCCGTCCTGTTCGACCGCGCGCTGAAGCAGACCCGCCGCGCCGCTCTGCGCGAGCAGGGCCTGGTGCCCCGGCCGCTGCCCCAGATCCGGATCGTACGGTGGCTGCGCGCTCCTCGTGAGACGTACGGCGCCTGGTCGCTGATGCTGCTGGAGAACGTGCGCAGCCTGGACGAGGCGGTCGAGGAGGTCCGCGAGGACAAGCGCGAGAAGGAGCAGAACCGCCTTCGCCGGCGCGACCAGGAGAAGCTGGACCGTGCCCGCATCAAGGCGATCACCCGCGGCCACCGCGGCGCGCTCGGCCGCGGCGGCCGTCAGGCGGAACTCCAGTCCGCCCAGACGGCCACTCAGGTCGCCTCGGAGCCTGCCATATCAACGCCGGAACTACCTTCCCGCGCCCGACCCTCGTTGCAGCCGGTCCGCCGCAGCGGGGACTCGGGGACCGTCGATCTCACCGCGGAGGACGACACAATGGCCCTCCCTCGACTCGACTCCCTTGAGCGCAAGCTGAAGGACCTGGAGCAGCAGTTCGGCTGACCGGGACAACAGCTCGGCCGAGCGGGACCCGGGGCTCTCCACCGCCCCGACTCTGGATGGGGGCGCGGCAATTCATGCCGCGCCCCCATCCAGTTCGAACCACACCGCTTTCCCCACCCCGTGCATGCGTACGCCCCACGCGTCGGCGAGCGACTGCACCAGGATCAGCCCCCTGCCGTGCGTGCCCTCGTCGGGGTCCGGTATGCGCAGCCTCGGCCTGCGTCCCTCGAAGTCCCGTACCTCCACCCGCAGTCCGCGCGGGCCGATGGTCGCCGTGAACAGGGCCTCCTGGTCGGTGTGGACGAGCGCGTTGGTCACGATCTCGCTGGTGAGCAGTTCCGCCGTCTCGGACCTGCCGGGCCTGCCCCAGTGGGCGAGCTGCTGCCGCAGCGCCCGGCGGACCTCGGGCACGGCCCGCAGATCGCAGCGCCGGAGCCTGCGCCTTAGCTGCGCCAGGCCTTCCTGAAGCCCTTGCTGATCGAGTGCCGTCTCCGCCGTCATCGCCGTGATCGCCGCGTCGTCCACGGTCGTGGCCGCGTTCACCGTCTCCGCCGAGAAGGCCCCGGATAAGACGGGACCGCCTCCTCGCGCATACCTCTTCATGACCCCCGCCGCTCTCGGTACCCCTCCTGCTCGAACACGTTCACGGAATGCATGCCCCGCCGGGAAACCCGGCAGTCATGTCGATTCCTCAACCATGGCCGTCACGTGGCTCGTTGACGGTCGTACGACGTGGGCTGTCCAGTGGCGACAGCCGCCCGAGAGCCGCCCGAGAAGTCCTCGGGAGGGTGCCGTCGACGGCGAGAAGTGGTGAGCAGGTCGCGGGCGGCGGACGCCGACGGGCGCGTGCCGTGCGGCGCGTTGCGTACGCTTCCGCCGGGACGGCCGGAGAACGTACTGGTGACGCGGGGGGGGTCCGGTCGGGCGGCGGACTGTCCAGGGCGCACGGATCGCCGGCCAGGGTGGGGCGACCCCGCCGACGGCCTCCCCCGCCGGTCGCGGCCCGGCCGGGGAGGCGGCCCCCGCGCGGGGGGCGACGCCGTCCAACTGCCGGGCGGGGCAGGGATGTACCGGACGGGCGCACACCGCTTCGCGCCTCTGTCTCCGGCTGGCGGAACGGTCGTCGGCGCTCGGTCCATCTGCCGACAGCCACCTGCCGCACCGGCCGTACACCGGTCGGCCGATGGCTGTCGAGGGCCTGCGGGCCCCGGGGGCCAAGGGCCCAAGGGCCTGCGGGCCCGCGGTGCTTCTGTGCCTACTGGTCCTACGTGGCCTACGTGGCCTACTTCACCCTCTTTCCCTATTTGGCCTACTTGCTGCCGATCCCCTTGTCCCCGATGTGGATGATCTCGTGGTCACGGTTCATGTCGACGACGAGCTTGGTCGTGGTCCTGTCGCCCCAGGTCATGGTCACGACCGCTTCCGAGCGGTCCGCCTTGCCGTTGTCGGTGACCGTCCACTTCGCCGGTACGTTCTGGGCCCGCAGGACGCCGTCCGCGTGGTTCGCGTCCTCCCAGGCCGCGATCTCCTTGAGGTAGTCGGCGTCCACGTAGTACTTACGGAGCTCGGTGACCAGGTCTCCGCCCTCGCCCGGCCCGCTCTGCGCGTCGATGTACGCGCCGTAGAAGTCGGCGATCCGGGTCACCGAGTTCGACGGCTGCCCGCTGACCGAGCGGAACGCGGCGGTCCGTGCCGTCGCGTCGGCCGAGGTCGCCTCGGCCGACGCGGTGATCCCGAGCGGCAGGGCGGTCGCGACGACGAGGCCGGCGACCAGAGCGGCACGGCGTCCCCTCCGGCGGCCGGTGGCACCGCTGTTACGGGTGTGACTGGTGCTGTCGGCGCTGCTGCTGGTGTAGCCGGTGGCGCTGCTGCCGTTGCTGCTGTTGTTGCTGTTCATCGGTCCGTACTCCCCGTTCTGGTGCTCTTCGCAGGTCATGTCCGGCGCGGTGGTCGGTCGCGCCGATTGGGGCCGCCCTCTCGACCCCCGTCGCGTGAGGGCGGCCCCGGCTTCGGTGGCGGTCAGTAGAGCTTGTTGACCGCGGTGGTCGTCGTCTTCTTGAAGGCCTTCACCGGCGCGTCGGAGAAGTCGCCCATCTGACCCCACTTCACGACGGTGACGGCCCGGCCGTCCCGGCCGACCGCGTAGAGGTTGATGTCGGTGGCGCCCCACGAGGTGTTGGTGTGCACCCCGTAGACGTGCGCGCCCTCCTCGACCGGCAGCGTGCCGTAGTCCTTCAGGGTGGCCTCGATCTCGGGGTCGGCCTGCTCGGCCTTGGCCGCACAGGCCTTGATCTCCTTGTTCAGCCGCTTGGCGAGGGCATCGGCCTTCGCGTTGCTGCCGACGACGATGGTCAGCTGCTGGGCGTTGGTCTCCAGGTCGGTCCGGAAGTCCCGGTACGAGGAGTCGTAGCCCGGCAGCGCGTCCTCCAGGCAGAACGCCAGCTCGTCCGGCACACCGGGCGTGACCTTGCCGGCCGTCCAGGCGGACGAGGGGTGCGGCGGCAGCTGGGAGGCCGACAGGAACTTGGGCGTGCCGCTCGACGTCACCGAGGCGGGTACCGCGTCCGGCACCGATGCGGGTGCCGAGGTGTTCACGACGGCACCGGCCGGCCCGGCGAGTACCGTACCGACGGCGACGGCCGCGGCGGCGAGTGCGGTGAACGCCGCGCCTCGTGTGTGCTTGCTCATTTCATGTCCCCCTGGGTCCGAATGCCTGCACGATCCGTGTGCAGGGCCGATCTGTGTGCACGGCCGTTGTCCGTGCATGGCCGTTGTCCGTGCATGGCCGTTGTCCGTGCATGGCCGTTCTGTGTGCAGGGCGAACCGCCCGCACAAGTGGTGGGTTTTGTCGCGAGGGCCCGTCGTGGGCTGCCGCCGGCTGGTCGGCCCGGCGGCGGTCGGTGCGACACCAGAAGCATCAGCCGTCACTCGGGGCATGCGCAACAGGCGACGCCGTTTCCGCCGCGGTGGAACCATCCCATCCCCCCTGACGTGCAGGTATATGGAGTGCCTGGGATGCTCGTCCGGGCCGGGACAGGCCCCTCGGCGGGGGCGACGACCAGTACCGACGACCAGTACGGGGGAACGGTGGCGACTCGGGACGAGGACGTCGAGGAGTTCGCGGCACTGCTGAGACGTCTGAAGGCACGGACGGACCGCAGTTACGGTGCCCTGGCGCGCCGCGTGAGCATGAACACCTCGACGCTGCACCGCTACTGCGCAGGCGACGCGGTGCCGCTCGACTTCGCGCCCGTGGAGCGGTTCGCCGCACTGTGCGGGGCGACGCCGGAGGAGCGGCTCGAACTGCACCGCCGGTGGATCCTGGCGGTCGCGGCCCGACAACGGCCCCGTACGCCCGGCCCTTCGGAGACCCCGGCCACGGACACGGCGGAAGAGGCGGCGGCGGAGGCGACGGAGGACACGGCGGCGGACGGGGACGCGCAGCCGAGTGAGGCGGTCCCCGCCCTCGCCGCGCGCCCCCGCCCCTCCTGGTACCGGCGGCGGATCACCGTCACGGTCGCGGCGGCGTCCGCGCTGCTTCTCACGCTGGGCAGCCTGTCGGCTCTCTCCGGCGACCGCTCCTCCGACGACGCCTCCGGGAGCGTCCGCCCGTCTCCCACGACGGCCACCTCGGACGCCCGCCACCGCGCGTCGACGAGCCCGTCCCCCAGTGGGAGCAGCCCGTCGGCCAGTACCACGGGCAAGGCGTCCGAGTCCCCCGGTAGCGGCGGGCCCTCGCGTTCGAAGGGCGCGAAGGACACCAAGGGCACGAAGCAGAAGGCCGACGGCGGCGCCGCCGTCTCCGCACCCCTGACCTGGACCGCGAACTCGCAGGCGTGGAAGCTCGGCTGCGGCCACGACTACGTCATCCGCAAGGACCCGGGGCAGGTTCCGCCGCCACCGGCCCCGCAGGACGCCGGTACCTGGGCGGCGACCCAGGGCGCGGTGCACGGACGGCAGACGAACGTGGAGATCTCTGTGCAGGGCCGGACCTCGACCGCCGTCGTCCTGACGGATCTGCGGGTCCGGGTGGTCGGCCGCACCGCCCCCGATCCGGGCACCGTCTACGCCATGGACCAGGGCTGCGGCGGTTCGATCACCCCGCGCTCCTTCGCCGTCGACCTGGACAAGGACCGGCCGATCGCCCGCGCGGTGCCCGGCAACGACACCGGCACGCCGATCCCCGCCGTGCGCATGCCCTACCGGGTGTCGGCCTCGGATCCGGAGGTCCTGCTGGTCGAGGCGCAGACGGAGACCTGCGGCTGCGACTGGTACCTGGAGCTCGACTGGTCCTCCGAGGGGCGCACCGGCACGGTCCGTATCGACGACCACGGCCGGCCGTTCCGTACGAGCGCCACCAAGGGCCTGCCGCGCTACTGGTACGGAACGGAGGGCTCGGAACGCAAGTGGGTCCCCGCCGACTGACGACGGGACACGCCAAGGCCAGGACCCGTTACGATCAGGACACGCTACGGCCAGGACACGCTACGGCCGGGGCACGTTACGGAGGTTCGAGCGGGCCATCTGCGCCATGCGGCCCACTCCCCCGTCGAGGACGATCTTCGACGCCGACAATGCGAAGCCCGTCACCATCTCCTTGCTGATCTTCGGCGGGATGGACAGGGCGTTCGGGTCGGTGACGACGTCGATGAGCGCGGGGCCCTTGTGCCGGAAGGCGTCCTTCAGGGCGCCCGCCAGCTCCTTGGGCTTCTCGACGCGCACGCCGTAGGCACCGCAGGCCCGTGCGACGGCGGCGAAGTCGGGGTTCTTGTTGCTCGTCCCGTACGCCGGCAGCCCGCCGACCATCATCTCCAGCTCGACCATGCCCAGCGAGGAGTTGTTGAAGAGGACGACCTTCACCGGCAGGTCGTACTGGACGAGGGTGAGGAAGTCGCCCATCAGCATGGAGAATCCGCCGTCGCCCGACATCGACACGACCTGGCGGCCCCGGTCGGTGAACTGGGCGCCGATGGCCTGCGGCAGCGCGTTCGCCATGGAGCCGTGCGAGAAGGAACCGATGATGCGGCGGCGGCCGTTGGGCGTGATGTAGCGGGCCGCCCATACGTTGCACATACCGGTGTCGACGGTGAACACGGCGTCGTCGTCGGCGAGTTCGTCGAGCACGGAGGCCACGTACTCCGGGTGGATCGGGACGTGCTTGTCGACCTTGCGTGTATAGGCCTTGACCACGCCGTCGAGCGCCGCCGAGTGCTTCTTGAGCATCTTGTCGAGGAAGCGGCGGTTGCTCTTCGGGCTCACCTTCGGGGTCAGGCAGCGCAGGGTCTCCTTCACGTCACCCCACACCGCGAGGTCCAGCTTCGAGCGGCGCCCGAGCCGCTCGGGCCGCACATCGACCTGCGCGATCTTGACGTCGTCGGGGAGGAAGGCGTTGTACGGGAAGTCGGTGCCCAGCAGGATCAGCAGATCGCACTCGTGGGTGGCCTCGTAGGCGGCGCCGTACCCGAGGAGTCCGCTCATACCGACGTCGTACGGGTTGTCGTACTGGATCCATTCCTTGCCGCGCAGGGCGTGCCCGACCGGGGACTTGATCTTCTCCGCGAACTCCATGACCTCGGCGTGCGCCCCCGCCGTGCCGCTGCCGCAGAAGAGCGTGACCTTGTCGGCCTCGTCGATCATCGCGGCGAGCTGTTCGATCTCGGTGTCGCCCGGGCGGACGGTGGGGCGGGAGGTGACGAGGGCGGTCACCGCGGCCTTGTCCGGGGCGGGTTCGTCGGCGATGTCACCCGGCAGCGTCACCACGCTCACGCCGCCCTGGCCGATCGCGTGCTGGATGGCAGTCTGCAGCAGGCGGGGCATCTGCTGCGGACTGGAGATCATCTCGCTGTAGTGGCTGCACTCGCGGAACAGCTGGTCGGGGTGGGTCTCCTGGAAGAAACCGAGGCCGATCTCACTCGACGGGATGTGCGAGGCGAGGGCGAGCACGGGGGCCATGGAGCGGTGGGCGTCGTACAGGCCGTTGATGAGGTGCAGGTTTCCCGGGCCGCAGGAGCCCGCGCAGGCGGCGAGGCCGCCGGTGATCTGGGCCTCGGCGCCCGCGGCGAAGGCGGCCGTCTCCTCGTGGCGGACGTGGATCCAGTCGATGGCGGAGTTGCGTCGGATCGCGTCGACGACCGGGTTGAGGCTGTCGCCGACGACCCCGTACAGGCGTTTGACGCCGGCGCGGACGAGGATGTCGATGAACTGCTCGGCGACGTTCTGCTTGGCCATGAGTCACACGCCCTTTGCTGTCGACCGCGGACGACCGCGCCGAAGACCGCCGACGTCTTTCGACGACCGTTGTCATTCGCTGTCATTCGCTGTCACGGGATCCCTTCAGGTCCCATCTGTTCACAACGGGCGCGGTTACGCCTCCCAAACGGCGGCGGCTGTCCGGTCGTCCGCGTACCCCTTGACCCGGACCGTGCTGTCCGCGAGGAACGCGGCGACGCCGGGCGGTTCGCTCCGCGACCAGCGGGAGGTGAGGTGTTCGACCAGGCGCGGCTCGCCGCGCAGGGGTTCGGCGAGACCGCCGCTGCACAGCAGGAGCGTGTCACCCGGGCGGGCGACGGAGGCCCGGAAGCGGAAGGGGTCGCGGGGCGGTGGTTCGGGCGCCGGTTCGTACGGGCTCGGGGGTGTGGTGATGCCCAGGTCCATGGTGAGGCGGTCGCCGTCGGGCGTCTCGTGCGGCGTGCCGGGATGTGTGCCGTGCGGCGTTCCTTGCGGCGTCCCTGGGGGCAGGGAGCCGAAGCCGACGACGGCCTCGCCCGTGGCGTCGGCGACGCGCGGTTCGATGTCCTGCCACTCGCCGTCCCGCAGTCGGAAGAGGCCTCCCGCCCCCACGCCGAAGAAGACGCGCGTACGGCACTCGGGGTCGGCGGGCAGGAGCAGGCAGCGCAGGCTCGCGGTGTACTCCTCGGGTCGGACGCCGCGCTCAACTGCGCCGGCCCTCAGTCTGCCGAGGCTGCGGTCGGTGAGGCGGTGCAGCCCCGACTTCAGATCGCCGCGCCGGGCGGCCCTGATGTCCTGGGCCAGCCGGGCGTGGCTGCGGCCCACGGCCCTGCCGATCCAGTGGCAGGCCTCGGCCGCGGCGCGATGGGCGTCGGGGGTGGCGCGGGCGCCGGTCGCCATGGCGACCAGGACGAGCGCGTCGTCGCCGGTGCCGAAGCGGGCCGTGAGCAGGGAGTCCCTGCGGGGCTCGCCCCGGAACCGGGCGGAGTCGCCGCGCACGGACACGGCGCGCAGGGTGTACGTGCCGTACGACGCCCCGTCCAGCACGGTGTCGGCCACGATGTCGTCGAGGTCGTCCGGTTCGGCGGGCGGCTGGGCGGTTGGTTCGGCGTCGTAGGTGGGCGGGCCGGAGCCGACGTGGTCGAGGGGGGTGGGGGTGTCGGGCACGTCCAGGACAGGCGGGTCGGTGGGCGGGTCGGCGGGGATGTCGAGGAGGGTGTCGGCGGGGGGCGGGGCGGCGGAGGGGTGCGGCTGCTCGTCGGGGCCTGCCGCCGCCGAGGCCGGCGGGGGGCCTTCCGTGGACATGGCGGTGGGGAAGGTGACCGGGCCCGGGGGGTCCGCGGGCGGGGCCTCCCAGGGGGCCCGCTGCCGCTGGAGTCCGCTGCGTCGAAGTGGGTCTGTGCTGGGCCGTCGGCGGGGCCGGGTCGCGCGGGTCGGCGGGGGCGCTGCCGCTGCCGTGCGCTTGCGAGGCGAAGGGCCCGCTCGAGGCCACCAGGGTGGGGGCATCTTCTCCACGCTGCCCCGGTGGCCGGTGGCCCAGCGGGCGGGGTGCCGGGTGCGGGCGCTGTGGGGCTGGCCGCGCAGTTCCCCGCGCCCCTGAGGTGGCACCGCACTAGGCCCGCCCTCAGGCGCACGCCGTGGAGGCTGAAGCATCGCGCAGTTCCCCGCGCCCCCGAGGCGGCACCACCAGGCCCGCCCTCAGGTGCAGGCCGTGAGGGCTGAGCGTCGCGCAGTTCCCCGCGCCCCTGAGGTAGCACCGCGCCAGGCCCGCCCTCAGGTGCAGGCCGTGAGGAGCTGAGCATCGCGCAGTTCCGCCCCCGGGCGGCGTCACACCAGGCCCGCCCTCAGGCGCAGGCCGTGGGCTGAGCATCGCGCAGTTCCCCCGCGCCCCTGACGGGGCTCGGGGGGGTTGGCCGGGGGTCTGGGGTGGGGGTGGGGTGAGTGTGTCTGTTGCCGAGGCGAAGCGGTCGTCCAGGGAGTCCGGTGCGGGTGCCGGCCCCGTGTCCCCCGTGGCGTCGTCGTACAGCTGCCCCCACCAGTCGTCCTGCTGACCGGTCGGCCTCTCCCCCTGCTGGCTCATGCCCATAATTGTCCACCGCCGAGGCCCGATGAAAACGGGGCATCGGGAAAAACCAGCGATACGGGACCGCCGGGCAGTCCCACCCCCCACGGGAGAACCACCCGGCGGCGCCTGTGTGACCGGGCCCGGCGGCCCGCGTCACGGTCTGGGCGGCCGGCCCTTCACGGAACCGACCCCTCCGGCCCCGGATGTGCCTCGCACAGTCGGGGCCAGGCTGTGCACCGGACGGGTTCCACCTGCCGTCCCGTTCATCCGTCTCCGCCCCGATCCGCCGGTCAATGGCCGGTCCTCGTCGGTCCGCGCCCCTCCGCGCCCCTCCGCGCCCGTCCGCGCCGGCGCCGGGCCACGTACCGTCCCGGCGCCACCTTGGCAGAGACACGGACGGTACGGCGATGATGTGCCGAGGCGGTTTTACGCCGTGGCCGTTTTCCGCCACGGCCGGTGTTCGGGGAGGGGCGGCGCCGCATGCTCGGAACGACAGGTCTGGCAGCACTGGGACTGGACGACACGCACGAGTCGGCGTACCGGGCCCTGGTGTCCGTGGGCGCCGCCGACGTGCCCGATCTCGCGCGGCGGCTCACGCTCGGCGAGCACGACACCGAACGCGCGCTGCGCAGACTCGAACGGCACGGCCTGGCCGCCCAGTCCTCGGCGCGCTCCGGCCGCTGGGTCGCCGCGCCGCCCGGCGTCGCGCTCGGCGCGCTGCTCACCCAGCGGCGCCACGAGCTGGACCAGGCCGAACTGACGGCCGCCCTGCTCGCCGAGGAATACCGCGCGCAGGCCACCGAACCCGCCGCCGTCGACCTGGTGGAGGTGGTGACCGGCGCCGCCGCGGTCGCCCAGCGCTTCCTGCAGCTCCAGCTCGGCGCGAACGACGAGGTGTGCGCCCTGGTCACCGGCAACCCCGTCGTCGTCTCCGGGACGGACAACGACGCGGAGGAGCAGGCCGCCGGCCGCGGCGTCCGCTACCGCGTGGTCGTCGAGCGGTCGGTCCTGCACCTGCCGGGCGGCATCGCCGAACTGTCCGCGGCCCTCGGGCGTGACGAGCGCGTACGGGTCGTGGACGAGGTGCCGACCAAGCTGGTGATCGTCGACCGGTCCCTCGCCATGGTGCCGCTGACCTCGCAGGTCGTCGAACCCGCCGCACTCGTCGTCCACGCGAGCGGGCTGCTCGAATCCCTGTCGGGTCTGTTCGAGTCGGTGTGGCGGGACGCCCTGCCCCTGCGGCTCGGCGCGCCCGGTACGCCCGGCGGGCCCGCCACCGTCGTCGAGGAGGAGCGGGACGGGCCGGACGGCACCGATCTGGAGATCCTGTCCCTGCTCCTCGCGGGGCTGACCGACGCGAGCGTCGCCAAACAGCTCGACCTGGGGCTGCGGACCGTACAGCGCCGGGTGAAGCGGCTGATGGAGCTGACGGGCGTCACCACCCGCCTCCAGCTCGGCTGGCACACGTACGAGAAGGGCTGGGTGGCCCGCGGCCCGCAGGAGGTGCAGCCCGCGGCACCGGTACCGACAGCGGCAGCGGCACCGGCACCGGCACCGGCACCGGACTGACCTGCGGGTCATGCCGTTCTGAGGCACCCTGGGCAGATGGGAGCGTGGGAACTCCTGCTGGTCGGTGTGGTGATGCTGCTCGGCCTGAGCGGAGTGCTGGTGCCCGGCGCGCCGGGGTCGTGGCTCGTCTGGGCCGCGGTCCTGTGGTGGGCGTTCGAGGATCCCCGGGCGCTCTCCTGGGGTGTGCTCGTGGGCGCCACCGCCGTCCTCCTCGTCGCCCACGTGATCCGCTGGTGGCTGCCGCCGCGCACTCTGCGGGCGAGCGGCGCGACCCCCCGAATGGCGGTGTACGCGGGTGTCGGCGCCCTTCTCGGCTTCTTCCTGGTGCCGGTGCTCGGCGCGATCCCCGGTTTTCTCGGTGGCGCCTACCTCGCCGAACGGCTGCGGCTCGGCGGCCACGGGGACGCGATGACGTCCGTACGCAGGGTGTTGCGCCGGGGCGGGACGAGTGTGCTGGTGGAGCTGTTCGCGTGTCTGCTGATCGCGGGGGCATGGCTGGGAGCCGTCGTCCGGGGCTGACGCCCGGCGCCGGGGCCCGCCCCCGCCCTGGGTCACCGCGCGGGGCCGGCCAGGTCCATGAGGTCGATGCTGTCGGCCAGGGCCCGCATGCCCGCGTCGTTGAAGTGCAGGTGGTCCCCGGGATCGTAGGCGGCCCGCAGCCGGTCCGGCCGGGACGGGTCGCGGACCACGGCGTCGAAGTCGGCGACCGCGTCGAACACGCCCCCGCCGCGAATGAGCCGGTTGACCGCCCGGCGTACGCGCTCGCGGGCCGCCGTGTGACCGCCGTGGCCGCCGAACGGGGTGATCGTGGCGCCGACGACCCGGATCCCGCGGGCGTGGGCGCGCCGGACGAGCTCGCGGTACGCGGCGACGAGGGCGGCCGGGTCGGTCTGGTCCGGCGTGCCCTTGATGTCGTTGACGCCCTCCAGCACGATCAGCGTGCGCACCCCGGTGCGGGAGAGTACATCGGCGTCGAACCGGGCCGACGCGCTGGGCCCGCGCCCTTCGCGCAGGAGCCGGTTGCCGGCGACACCCGCGTTCAGTACGCCCTGCCGACGGCCGGGCGGCAGCGCGCGGAGCCGCTCGGCGAGCCGGTCGGGCCAGCGGCGGTTGGCGTTCGGTGTCGAGCCGGAGCCGTCGGTGAGCGAGTCGCCGAGCGCGACCACGCTGCCGGGAGCCTGCGGACGGAGTACGTCGACGCCGGTCACGTAGTACCAGGAGGTGGTCGTGGCCCTGTACCCCGCGCCGCCCACCTCCGCGGCGCGATTGCCGTCCAGGGCGAGGAAGTTGGTCTGCAGTGCGTCGCGGTGGTAGGTCGCGGGGCCCGAGTCGCCGGGGGTGTGGAGGGTGACGAGGAGGTTCGCGGCGGCGGGCACGTTCAGCGGGAGGGGGTCGCTGACGACGTCCCGGCCGGCCGGCACGGTGATCTTCTTCCGGCCGCCGAAGGTGAGGGCGCGCATGGTGCCGGAGACGGCCTTCGGGCTCTTGGGCGCGTTCGGCCGTTGCCTGGCGACAGTGGCGGCGCCCAGCACCAGCGGCAGGGTGCCGAGCCGGTTGGACACGCGGACGCGGACGGCCGTACCGCCGACGCTCGTACGGACGACGTTGCGGATCGAGGCGCCGGGGAGCGGAGCGGCGGTGCCGGAGGCGGCGGCCTCCCAGCTGCCGGTCCAGTGCCCGGGGGCGGCCGGCGCACCCGGGCGATCGGGGGCGGCCGGGGGTCCGCCGTGGGCCGCGGCCGTGCCGAGCATCGTGAGTGCCAGCGCGCCGGCCACGGCGGTCAGGGCCCGGCAGGCGTCTCTTCGTCCGACCTCGGCCATGCGTTCCTGCCTTCCACCGATGGAGCCCGAATGAGGGCCGCGGGGTACAGGTGCCGGGGCCCGGGGTCAGGATCCGGTGCGCGGGGCGCGGAAACCGTGTTTGGCTGCTGACATGACCGCATTCAGTGAAGCCGAACGGGCGTACCTAAAATCCCAGCGGCTGGGCCGCCTGGCCACCGTCGACCAGCACGGCCAGCCGCAGGCGAACCCGGTCGGCTTCTTTCCGCAGGACGACGGGACGATCCTCATCGGCGGTTATGCCATGGGGACCACCAAGAAGTGGCGCAATCTCCAGAAGAATCCGAAGGTCGGTCTCGTCATCGACGACATCGTCAGCCTGCGGCCCTGGAAGGTGCGCGGGGTGGACATCCGCGGGGAGGCCGAGCTGCTGACCGGTCCGCACGAGTTGGGCCCGCACTTCAGCGAGGAGCTGATCCGCGTCCGTCCTCGCCGGATCCACAGCTGGGGTCTGGAGGAGGAGTAGCAGCCGCGGACGGCCTGCGCCCGCCCGGCACCCACCCGACACCGGCCCGCCCCGGGCCCGGCGGCCCCTCAGCGGTCTTCGGGGGTTTCGAGGGTGAGGAGTTGGACCTTGCGCTCAAGCCCGCCCGCGTACCCGGTGAGGGACCCGTCGGCGCCGATCACCCGATGGCACGGGCGCACGATCAGCAGCGGATTGGCGCCGATCGCTCCGCCGACGGCCCGCACCGCGATGCGCGAGGCACCGATCCGCGCGGCGATCTCACCGTACGTGGTGGTCGTGCCGTAGGGGACGGAGTCGAGCGCGTCCCAGACCTTCTCGCGGAACTCGGTGCCGCTTGTCCGCGTCGGCAGCCGGAACTCCTTGAGTTCACCGGCGAAGTAGGCGGCGAGCTGCCGCTCGGCCTCCGCGAAGAGTTCGGGCGCGTGCCGCCAGTCGGGACCGACCGTGCGTCCGCCCTTCTGGCCGGGCACGGACAGGGAGGTCAGGACTCCCGACTCGTCGGCGGTGAGGAGGAGTTCACCGACGGGGCTGGCGAGGGTGGTGTGGTACGTGGTCACTTGTCGTCGCTTTCCGGCTGCCGGGCAGCCGTTTCGAGGTGCCGCAGCGCGTAGGAGCGCCACGGCCGCCAGGTGTCGGGGACCGGCTCTTCGGGCGGGCCCACGTCGGGGTCGCCGAGCGCACGGGTACGGATGACGGCCACGACGTGCGCGTCGAGGCCGGGCAGGGTGTTCAGGGCGGCCCGGGCCGCCTGCCGGTCGGCGCCCGGGTCGAGCCGCAGACCGCCGTCCGCGAGGGCCGCGGCGAGGGCGCCCAGGGTGGAGCCCGCCCCCACCAGGGCGGCGGGCTCGGGGAAGACGTGCGTGAGCGTCCCGCAGGGCGAGTCCAGCGCTTTCCCGTACGCCTGTACGAGCCGCGCGGCCTCGCGGGGTCCGACGAGCGCGCGTACGGCCAGTTCCTCCGGGTCGGCGGCGCCGGGCGAGCGCAGCCCCGGCCTGGCGGCGACCAGCGGGGCCAGCCGCGGGTCCGCGCCTAGGCGCTCGTCCACGGCGTACGGGTCGGCGTCGAGGTCGAAGAGGCGGCGCAGCCGCTGCACGGCGGTGGTGAGGTCGCGCAGGTCGGTGAGGTGGAGTCGGGCGTCGAGCCAGCCGCCGCTGTGGGCGGACGCGTCCGCCGTCCGCTCCCCGACGGCGACGACGCCCGTCCCGTACGGCAGCCGCAGGGTCCGCCGGTAGGTGCGGGACCCGGGGGCACCCGTCACCTCCTCGATGCCCGGTACGGCCTCGGCGCCGAGCAGGTCGAAGACGGCGGCGGCCTGGTACGGGCCGCGGTGGGCGAGGCGCAGCGGGATGCCCGCCGAGGAGGTGGTCGCCGGTCGCGTCCCCTCGCGGTGCGCGGTGCTGCGCAGCCCGGTCGGGGTGGACGCGTACACGGTCCGGATCGTGTCGTTGAACTGGCGCACGCTCGCGAAGCCGGCCGCGAACGCGATCTCGGTGACGGGCAGTCGGGTGGTCTGCAGGAGCACCCGTGCGGTGTGGGCGCGCTGGGCGCGGGCGAGGGCCACCGGGCCCGCGCCCACTTCGGCGGTGAGCTGCCGTTGCACCTGGCGGGCGCTGTAGCCGAGCCGGACGGCGAGCCCGGCGACGCCCTCGCGGTCCACGACGCCGTCGCCGATCATGCGCATCGCGCGTCCCACGACGTCGGCGCGTACGTTCCACTCGGCGGACCCGGGCGCGGCGTCCGGGCGGCACCTGCGGCAGGCCCGGAACCCGGAGCCCTGGGCAGCCGCCGCCGTGGGGTAGTACCGCACGTTCTGGCGCTTCGGCGTCACGGCGGGGCAGCTGGGCCGGCAGTAGATGCCCGTCGTGCGTACGCCGAAGAAGAACGCCCCGTCGAACCGGGCGTCCCGGCTGCGTACGGCTCCGTATCCGGTCTCCTCGTCAATCACCCTTCCAGTCTGCGCCCGCGCCGAGCTGCGGGCTGGCGGATTTCGGACACCGTGCCACCGCCCCGGGGGGGGGGCTCGGGGGGTGGGCGGGTTCGCCCACCCCCCGGTCCCCCGGGCATCTCACTGCCAGGCGCGCTTCCCGCGCTTGGCCTCCATCGCGGCCCGTCCCTCGGCGCCCCGGCGCTTCCACTCCCGCCGCAGTTCGTTGCGCACGCGCACGTCGGTCTTGGCCACGATCCGCTGGTTCTCGCGCAGGAGCTTGCGGTAGCTGTCGAGCCGCCGCTCGGGCAGTACGCCGGATTCGAGCGCGGCCAGCACCGCGCAGCCGGGTTCGGCCACGTGCGCGCAGTCGAGGAACCGGCAGTCCTGGGCGAGTTCCTCGATCTCCGCGAACACCTGGCCGACCCCGCTGCCGGCGTCGAAGAGCCCGACGCCGCGCAGCCCGGGGGTGTCGATCAGCACGCCCCCGCCCGGCAGCACCAGCAGGTTGCGGGTCGTGGTCGTGTGCCGGCCCTTGCCGTCGACGTCACGCGCCGCCCGGACGTCCATGACGTCCTCGCCGATGAGCGCGTTGGCGAGCGTCGACTTGCCGGCTCCGGACTGGCCGAGCAGCACGGAGGTCCCGCCGGACACGACGGCACCGAGCACGTCTAGCCCGTCCCCGCCCGTGGCACTGACCGCCAGCACCTGCACACCCGGCGCGGCGGTCTCCACGTCCTGCACGAGATGCCCCACGCCCGCCGGGTCCGGCACGAGGTCGGCCTTGGTCAGCACGACCAGCGGCTGGGCCCCGGATTCCCAGGCCAGGGCCAGGAAGCGCTCGATCCGGCCGAGGTCGAGTTCCAGCGCGAGGGACACCGCGATGACCGCGAAGTCCACGTTGGCGGCCAGGACCTGCCCTTCCGACCGCTTGGAGGAGGTGGAGCGCACGAAGGCGGTGCGGCGCGGCAGATACGTCCGCACGTAGCGCGGGTTACCGGTGGCTTCGACGGCGACCCAGTCCCCGGTGCACACGACGCGCAGCGGGTCGTGCGGGGTGACGAACGCGGTGTCGGCCCGCACGAGGCCGTCCACGGTGACGACGTCGCACTGACCGCGGTCGACCCGCACGACTCGTCCGGCGAGCAGTCCCTCGGCGTCGAAGGGGGCGAACTCGTCGGCCCATGCGCCGTCCCAGCCGTAGGGCGCGAGCGCGGAGAAAACGGAAGAAGAAGACGAAGAAGTGGAGAGGGAAGTCAAGGGTGACCCTTCACAAGGGCGGCCCCGGCGAGAAGGAGAACAGGTGTGAGGTCAGCCGGTGGCCACGGAGGTGTGGTGGACGATCTTCTGGTTGCGGGCAGCGCCCAGCGCAGAGACAGCCATCGGTCACACCTCCCGTTCCGCACACGGCCGACGGCGGCGGCCGACGGCCACCGCGAGAACGGGTCCAACCCTAGGGGCGCACACCTTCGGGTGCCACCGGTTTTTCGCGTGGGTCAGGCATCCGGCAGGCGGACGCCCGCGGTGACGTCGGAGGCCAGTCGGATCACACTGCCGTCGCGGAGTACTCGTGTCTGGCCGGCCGGTACGGGTTCGCCGTCCGCCCAGGTGCCGTTGGCGGAGTTCTCGTCTCGGAGCCAGGCGGCGCCGTCGGTCGTGAGGCCGACCGTGGCGTGCGTGCGGGAGACGTTGTCGAAGGGGGCGAGCCGGGCGGCCGTGGCCGTGTGGCGGGGGTCGCGGCCCAGGATGATCTGCTGCCCGGGCCGTACCACGATC
Organism: Streptomyces ortus; assembly: GCF_026341275.1. Taxonomy (NCBI): domain Bacteria; kingdom Bacillati; phylum Actinomycetota; class Actinomycetes; order Kitasatosporales; family Streptomycetaceae; genus Streptomyces; species Streptomyces ortus. Next base: position 6,511,045 of record NZ_JAIFZO010000002.1, on the reverse strand, counting down.
TCCCCGGTGGTGAAGGTCAGCCGGAGCAGGGTCGCGTCGCGTTCCAGGGTGGTGCGCAGTGCCTCGCCGCGGGGTGCGCCGGGGCGAACGGAGGGCAGTTCGCGCAGGCAGACCATGCATACGAGATCGGCCGTGGTGAGGGACGTCCGACAGTGCGGGCAGGTCGTCCGCTCCGCGGGCGGGGGCGTGGCGGCGGGCTCCCTCGGCGGCGACGCGGGCGGGGCGGCGTCGGTCCTGGCGGTGACGGTGTGCGCCGCGCCCCCGGGAGAGGGCTCGGCGGCGACGGCACGCACCGCGCCCTCCGTGGTAAGCACGGCCCCGCACTCGGGGCAGGCCACTTCGTCCCTGCCCACCTCCGCGTCGCAGTCCGTACAGATCAGGCGGTCCACGTGGTTCCCTCCCATGTCACGCCCCCGGCCTCGGAGGCGGCCTGCCATCGCGCCAGGTCCGCTCGGCGCGGGATGCCGATGACGCGCAGGTCGCCGCCGTCCGCGGTCACCTGGAGGCGGCGTTGCCCGTACCGGTCGAGCGCCTCGGGGCCGTAGCGCTCGCGGCCCAGCGGCGTCAGCGGTACGACCTGTTGGTTGTCGGATCCCCGCAGGGGGCTGCCGGTGTTGCGGCGGGCCACGTAAGGGCCGGCGACTACCGCGTCGCACAGCGTGAGGGCGGGCCCGTACGAGGCTCCGTCCCTCAGCCGGGGCCACGCGTAGCCGGAGAACACCAGAAGGTCGCGGGTGCCCCCGTCGTCGGTGGGCAACTCCCGCAGGCCGTGCAGGAGTTCGGCGAGCGGTCCAGGTTGCTGGAAGGGTTCACCGCCGGAGACGGTGACGCCGTCCAGCGGGCCGGGAAGACGGCGGGTCCAGGCGAGCACGGCCTCGACGTCCGCCTCCGTGTCCGGCCGCGGTTCCCAGGTGTCCCGCGACATGCAGCCGGGGCAGGCCAGCGTGCACCCCTGGACCCACACACCGGCCCGTACGCCGTGCCCGAGCACGGTGACGGGGTGGTGCAACCTGCTGATCGCGAGTTTCGCCATGTCACTGCCCCCGCTGCTCGGCCTGGGGGGCGGTGCCGGCGCGCCACTGTTCCCGTTCGCCGGGTCCGCGGGCGCTCGTCACAGGCGTCGGCCGCAGACCGGGGGCGGTGAGCGAGTGGACGTCGACGGTCACGCCCCGATCGGCCAGTTGAGCCTGCAGATCCTCCAGGGTGCCGCACCACTGCTCCTCGCGCTCCAGGTCGGCGCGGCTGCCGTCCATGCCCGGTGATCCACCGGTGCGCACCACCACGGCCCGTAGTTCGCGCTCCTTGTTGTCGAAGATCATGCGCACTTCGTGCTCCCGCCAGGACGTGTGGGAGACGGCGAACGCGCCGTCCTCGACGGTGACGGTGGAGAAGTCACCACACAGCTCGTACCCCATCTCCCGCAGCGACTCCAGGAGAACCTGTCGTACGTGGTGCCGCTCCGCGGCGTCGCGCACGGTCTCCGCCCAGCGCAGGGCTTCGGCGCGTACGCCCGGTTCGAGCGGGCGCTGCGCGCGGACGACGGCCAGCAGTGTCTCCCGCAGAGGAGCAGCCGTCTCGTCCTGGACGTGGCCGAGCACCTGCAGGAAGGCCGCCGCGGCCCGGGCGTCGGCCATCCGCCGGTCGGCGGCGGCGTGCGCGCCGTCGACGCGGGAGCGCAGGTCGTCGAGCCGGTTGCGCGCTTCGGTGGCCGATGCGGCGGCGCCCACCCGGGCGGCCGACGCGGTGATTCGCAGGCGTTCATCGTGCGTGACTGCCGGTGTCAGTCGGCGCAACACCCGTGCGGCGGCCTCCCGTTCGGCGGCGAGGCCGTCCGGGGCGGGTGCCCGCGCGCTCTCGCGGCGCTCGGGGGCGGGTCCCGTGACCGGGCCGGGTGTCGCCCGCGTCGGCCGCTCACCGACCGGCTGCGCCGTCGTCAGCCAGGCCGCCGCGCGCAGGGCGTCCTGCTCCAGCAGCCCACTCTCCGCCACGGCGAGAGCCCGGTCCGCGGCGGCGGACCACGCGCGCAGCTCATCGATCTGTTGCCGGAACAGCACCAGCGGCTCCGGGAGTGGCACCGTCGTCCGGCCGTACGCGTTGAGCGCGGCCTTCGCCACCTCGATCCGCGCGTTGCGGGTGAGGACTTCCGCCACGGCGTCCTCCCACACCGCTTCCGCGCACCGTTCGCGCTCCCAGTGCTCCTGACGCCGTTCGAGCGCCGAGCCGACGGCGGTCAGGCCCGAGGTCAGGGCAAGTGACACGGCCGCGCCCGCGGCGTAGCCCAGGACGGCTCCGACCGCCAGCGGTGCCGCGAGCCCGATCGCGGATCCTCCGCTCATCGCTGGGTCACCACCCTCGCGTAGGCGGCGGCGTGCTGGTTGTTCCAGAGTGCCCGCCTGCGTGGGACCGACCGCAGATGAAGGACCAGCAGGAGCGCGTAGATGATGGCGGGAAAGGACAGGGCGGCACACGAGAGCATGACGATCAGGCAGCCGAACCCGGCGCCCCGGGGCCGGCCGGCTCTGCTGAACGCTCCGCCGGCCTGGCTGAACAGGGTGTACCCGTGCGCGTACGGGCCGCCGATGTGCCGGGCGAGCGTGATCTCCACCATGATGTGGACACTCAGCAGAATCAGTCCGATGACCAGGCTGGAGACCGCCAGATCCCGGAGGGCCGGGTACGAGGTGCCGAGCCGGGCGACCAGCAGCATGCCCCCCGCGTAGCCCACGAACGGTCCGACGGCGCGGGTGGTGGCCGTCATCAGAGCTCCGGGTGACATGCGCTCCGCCTCCATGTGCTGCCAGCGCGCCAGCTGTGCGCGCTGGGCGGCCTGGGCCGCCGCCGTCCGGCGCGCGGTCTGCTCGGCCTCGGCCAAGGCCGCCGGGACCAGCCGTCGCAGTGCGGTGAGGGCCGCAGGGCCGCCGCCGGCCTGGTGGCGGGCCAGCCGGAACCAGGGGACGTTGCCGGTCCGTGCGGACACCTGGTCGAGCTGCTGCCACATGCTGATGCCGTCCTCGTGGGCACCGAGGACGAGACACAGCTGGGGCGCGATCACCGTACGGGCGTCGGGCGGCACGGAGAGGGCCTGCTGGGCGGGGGGCGGGAGCAGCGGCCACAGTCGGCCGAAGGTCTCGTCGCTGAGAGCCTGGGCCGTGCGCCAGGCCTCGTCGATCCGGCGCAGCCCCGAGGAGGCCGGGTACTCGGCCAGTTCCGTCAACAGGTTCTGCTGCCAGAGGGCTTCGACGAACCGGACGTTCTCGTCGGCGGGGCTCCGCGCCGCGACGGCGTGCCGGGCGATCGCGAGCAGGTTCTCGCGGTCGACGCGCAGTCCGCGGCACATGGCCGGGGTCTGCGGGGCAAGTACGTGGACCAGGCGTACGAGCCGCGCGTCGGGCCCGAGCGCCGGATCGTTGAGCTGATGGTCGATGAGGTCCTGCAGGGTTTCGACGTCGTACTCGTCCGGCTCGTCGAACTGCCGGAGCCATTTACGCAGAGCGCGCCATCCTTCGGACGGCTGGTGGGCGGGTCCCATGTCGGTGAAGTAGCTGCGGGCTGCGGCGTTCCACACGTCCGGCTCGGTGAGGGCGGTGACGAGATCCTCCGGTTTCGAATACCGGACGGAGCGCAGTACCAGGGGCAGCGCTCTCCTGGTCCGGGGGGATACGGCGGGCGGTGCGGTGTAGCTGACCGGCGGGCTGTCGCCGGCCAGCCAGCTCGCCACCTGGGAGGCGCCCCACCGGTCTTCGGGGTCCCGGGTGAGCAGGCCCGCGCACAGCATCCGCAGGCGGGGATCGCTCACTCCGTCGAGGTCGATGCCGCGCAGCATGACAGCGGCGTCGATGGCCGGCTTCACCATGTCGGCGAAGGGCCGCTGTCCGAGGAGGAGTTCGCGGGCCATCATGCCCAGCGCCCACCAGTCGCGGGCGCGTGAGGTCTGGCCGCCGCTGCTCAGCAGCAACTCGGGTGCCAGGTAGGCGAGGGTGCCGGCGGCGCCCGCAGCCGCCCGGGTCCTGTCCAGTACACGGCTCACACCGAAGTCGGAGAGAGCGAGGTCGAGGGGGCTGCGGGAACGCACCAGGACGTTCTCGGGTTTGAGGTCCTGGTGGATGATCCCGACGTCGTGCAGCGCGCCGAGAGCCCCGGCGATCTGTCGTACCGTCTCGGTGACCATCGCCGGGAGTGCGTCGGTCGCCCGGTTCTCCACCACCTCGGCGAGGGTGCCGCCGTGGACGTACTCCATGATCTCGTAGTCCCGTTGTCCGGCCTCCCCGGTCTCCAGGGTCCTGACGATGTACGGATTGTCCAGCTGCGGGAGTTTGGCCCATACCTCGCGTGATGCCTGACGGCCGGCGTGCCGGTAGATCTTCGCGACGAGGTGGCGGCCGTGTTCGTCGGCGACGAGCAGCAGGTTGGCCTCCGCGCCCTGGGCGGGAAGCTCGCTCAGGAGCCGGAAGCGGGCCGCCAGTTGCTTCGGGAGGACGGTCAGTACCTCGTCCGGGGGTGGCGGGTCCGGGGTGTGCCGTGCTTCCAGCCGGGTGCGGAGGGCCTCTTCAGGGGGTGCCGATGAGGGTGGGACCCGTTCCAGCCGGGTCTTCAGCGGGTCGGCCGGCTGCTCGGGCGTCATCGCAGGGTCACCTTCCAGCCCGTCGCCTCGTGGGTGACTCCGGTGATGCGCTGCTCGGACACCGGATGATGCCCCTGAGCGAACAGCGCGCGGGCCAGCGGGTTGATCAGGGCCGTTTCCAGGATGGAACCGATGCCTCGGCCGCCGAAGGTGATGTCCGCCGTCGCGACCCCCAGCAGCGTCTCCCGTGCTTCGGGCGCGATGGTCAGCGTCACTTTGCGCTCCTTCTCGACGAGGTCGAGGATGCGCTGGAGCAGCAGGTCGAAGATCTCCCGCGCGGCGTCCCGGCCGATGAAGTTGAAGACGACGATGTTGTCGCCCAGCCGGTTCAGCAGCTCCGGGCGGTCCAGTTCCTCGGCGATGTGCTTTCTGACGGCCGCGGAGATCAGACCGACGAGTTCGTCACGCGTGTTGTCGGGGCTGACGTTGTGCACCTGCATGCCGCGCTCGTCGAGCACCGACATCCCGAGGTTCGAGGTGAAAACGAGCACGGCTTCCGAGAAGTAGACGGTGGAGCCCGTGCTGTCGGTGAGCCGGCCGTCGTCGAGGATCTGCAGGAACTTGTCCAGGATCCGCGGATGGGCTTTCTCGATCTCGTCGAAGAGGATGAGACTGAACGGCCGTTCCCGGACGGAGTTGGTGAGCTCACCGCCCGCGTCGTGCCCGATGTATCCGGGGGGCGCGCCGATCAGCCGGGCCGCCGAGTGCTCGGCGGAGAACTCCGTCATGTCGAAACGGATGTACGCGCGCTCGTCGCCGAAGATGAGCTCGGTCAGTGACTTGGCCAGCTCGGTCTTCCCGACGCCGGTGGGCCCGGCGAAGAACAGCACCCCGCGCGGCCGTGACGCGTTCGAGGCCGCCTGTGCGCCGGACAGGCCCATGACGGACCGGATGATGATGTCGACGGACTGCTCGATGGCCTCGTCCTGTCCGCGGACGCGCTCCCGGATCCGTTCGGCGGCGGTGGTGAGCCGCTCCCTGAGGAAGGGCTTGCTCCAGGGGTTGTCGGAGATGCCGACCCGGTAGCAGCGGGCGGCTGCCTCGATCGAGTCGACGGCACCCTCATGGGTGCGTACCAGCCGGATGATCTCCATCATGCTGCGCACCGTCAGGGATTCGGTCTGCTCGGCGAACCGGTAGGCGATGTCGTCGTCCGCGGTCCCGGTGGGCAGGTGCGAGGAGATTCCCCGCGACAGCACCTCGGCGGCCACCTTGCGGTCGCCGAGGTCGGGCAGCGGTATGGCGATCCGTCGTACGGCCATGGAGTCCGCGGTGAACCACGCGGGGATGTCCCGGTCGTTGTTGGCCACCCACAGGACCGGGTTGTAGCGCGGTGCCGCCTCGCGGTCGCGCCGGTCGCGCAGTTGCTTCGAGGTGTGGGACAGCTTCTCGCAGGCGGCGTAGAAGTAGTGTTCCTCGGGTGAGAGCTGGCGTACGTCGCGCACCAGGCGGGAGGCGTAGTCCACCATGACGCCGGCCTTGGTGTCCCGGCCGGTGGTCACCGCGCGCAGTACTCCGAGCAACGCGTCGAGGCTCAGCGGTCGGCCGTTGCCGAGCGCGACGGAGGTCAGCGCCGCAACGCTCTCCCTGACCTCTTCGTCGTTGCCGGGCAGCACATGCAGCCCGTCGACGGGGTCGACGACGAGCAGGAACCGGTAGCCCAGTGGCTTCATGAGCCACCACAGGGCCTCCCGGACGTCCAGGAGCCGCCATGAACCCTCGTGCGGAACCAGGTAGTTGTCGCGGATGTTGCCGTAGAGCACCAGCTGGGGATTGGTCAGGAAACAGGTACCGGTCTCGCGCAGCCACGCCGGAACATGACGGCCGCCGTACGCGTCGGCCGTGGCGTCCACTGCGGTGAGGTCTCCCGGGCCCGCGTTCTTGGTCACGGCGGGCAGGTCGGAGCCGAGGGTCATCCGTCCGCTCCCTCGTCGTCGGCGGCGTCCTGGCTCTCGGGAGCCGGCACCGCGGGCTGCTCGGAGACGGTCACCGAGGACGGCAGCACCACCCCGTCCGTGGCCACCTGCCCCGTCGCCATGTACCCCCCTCGGCGGCGCACCGTACGCCGCCGCCGGGCCGGCGGCTCCTCGGGCTCGGGCACGGCTGCTGTCGCTTGTTCGTCGTCACTCATCTACTCCCCCTCGACGGACATGACCTCGGCGTAGGCGATTTCCTCCCACCGCATCAGCACGCCGACGCCACGGAACTTCGGCCGGCCGTCCACCAGCCGGATACGCCCCGACGCCGGATCCACCTCCACGGTCTCCGCGAGGTAGATGTCCTGGTCGTGCGGGAAGCCGGACGCGTACGAGTGCGGGCCCCGGCGGGCCGGGGCGAAGGCTCCGGCGAACCATCCGTTGTCCCCGCCGCCTGGATCCTTGAGCCGGATGCGGAGCCACATGCTGCCCTGGTGGGAGAACACCTGGTCCCAGGCCCGTGGAGCCGGTGCCGGGCCGGTCAGCCACCGGGTCCAGGGGCGTCGGCGCCGGGCCGCGACACCGACCGCGTGCCCGAGCGCGGCCGGCACCAGCGCGTAGATGGCGATGACCGGCCACAGCAGCCAGGGGGAGGTGTCCGGCCGCAGGGGCCCGTGCCGGCCCTGCTGCGCCAGCCACCATGTCAGCGGGGCGAGCGCGAGGTGGAACAGCACCGACACGCCCAGGAAGCGCAGCACCCGGTCCGACAGGTTCACTCCCCAGGCACCCGCCTGCTTCTCCAGCTCCCAGGTGTACAGCGCCCCGGGCACCACGCCGAGCAGAGTGGCGAGCAGCGCCTCGAACGAGTCCATGGCCCCTCCTCAGATCCCCAGGCAGGTGAAGGCGGCCCAGGCCAGCGGACTGCTGTGCTCCCTGGTGGCCAGCCACTTGGGGTCGTCCGCCGCGGCGGAGTCGTCGGGCTCGAAGAAGGCGAGTTCGGGAAATGCCGCGAACTTCTCCTCGTTGGTACTGTCCCGAAGCCATGCCATGGCGCTGCCGAGCGCGGCGGGCAGCGGCTTTCCCTCGCCCAGCCAGTACCGGTAGGTCAGCGCCATCTGCGCCGCCGCGGGGGCGTCCTCCAGAGGCCACAGCGAGGCGATCACCGCGCCGAAGCCCGCCTGCAGGAATCCCGTGGCGAGTCCGACGACCTCTTCAAGGAGGCTTTCGTCCACCCGGCCGCTGTCGCAGGCCGACAGGACGGCCAGCCGGGCCGTGACGGACGGCATCGCGAACATGTCCCGCACGGTGAGCCGTTCGCCGTGGGCGAGGCTGAGGCCTCCGTCGAGCGGGCGGTCGGCGTAGACGTGGGCGTGGCAGGCGAAATGGCATATCTCGACTTCCGCCAGGCTCTCCTGGACCTCCTGCCGGGTGGCCTCCGCACCGTGGAGTTCGCAGACCCGGATCCCGGGCGGCAGGGCGGCGCGGACCCGCTGGATCTCGGCCGCGGCGCCCGGCAGGGGGATGTCGTCGCTCGGCGAGGGGTCGCGTACCGCGAGCAGTCGGCGCACCGGTGCCCGGGAGGTACGGGCGACCGCGACGCTCAGGGTGCGGGCGCTGGGGGCCATGGCCACCGGTATGTCGTCGATGACGAAGCGGCGTCCGGTGAGTGTGCGGAGATCGGGCCGGGCGGCGGCGTGCAACGGAAGCATGCCGAGGGGGCCGTCGGGTATCAGGACGGTCGGTGTGCCGGTCCCCACCGCGTGGATCACCGGTGCCATCACCGACTCCCACAGCCTGCCGGTCAGCTCGTCCATGCGTCGTTCGGCTTCGTCCAGATCGGCGGGTGCGCCCTCGTCCGGGTCGGCGTGTGCGACGGCGTCGCGCAGTGCCGTCACCGACTGCCGCTCGAAGTCGGGCGTCAGCTCCGGCAGGTGCACGGCGCGCACCGGCCGGTCGGCCGTACCGGGAGAGGCGGCGGGGATCACCAGGGCGATGCCGCCCCGATCGGTGGCCGCCAGATAGACGAGGGCGCTCCGGCAGACGTCCGCCGCGTCGGCGAGGTCCGCCGGCGCGGGCGGGCGCAGGAACGTCCCGAAGCCCGGCAGTCCGCGGATGTCACGGACGACGTCGTCGAGTGCCCGCAGCCGCAGCCGGTACGTCTCCCGGTTGCCGTCCACCATCGGCAGGTCCCGCGGACCCGCGAGGAGGCGCCGTTCGAGAGTCGTCATCTCCTCGGCGGCCCGGCGGAAGCGGGCCGACAGGTTCTGGTACTCGCTGGCCAGCAGCCTGAGCAGGTCTGGGTGTTCGCGCTGCATCGTCTCCGCGAGCATCACCGCCCGGCCCGTCTCAAGGGTGGCGGCGGCTTCGGCGCTCTCGCCCCTCGCCACCAGGGCGAACGCCGTGCGGGAGGCCAGTCCTTCGGCCTGGCGCAGAGGTACGGCCTTGTCGTCCCGGCCCAGTTGCAGGGAGGCGATGTCGTGCAGCAGCGGCACGGCGATGCGGCCCGCCTCGACGACCTCGTCCAGCGCCCCACGCCGCCAGGCCGACTCGGACCACAGCCTCGCGGCCTGGTACACAGCCGCGCGGTCGGAGTCCGCGTAGTCGCGGCACACCTGCCGGGACAGCTCACCGGCCTCCCGGTGGTGCGAGGCGAGTCCGGTCGTCTCCGCGCGCGCCAGCAGGACGTCCGCCAGGCAGCCCAGCGCCCCGGCCCTCAGCGGGGACTCGGCGGGGATGCCGTCGGCAGCGTGCCGCGCCAGGTCGACCGCCGCCTCCAGCGACGTCGTGTCGCCCGTGTGCCGGGCGATCGCGAGGCGGCAGTACGCGAGCCGCGAGGTCACCCCCAGTTTGGACCGGTAGTCCAGACCGGGGTGGTCGAGTGCGTCCGTCAACTGCCGTTCGGAGGCGGTCAGATCCGCCGCGTGCCGGCCGGGGTCCGTCATGTAGCGCTCCAGGAGCAGCGTGCCGCTGAGCGCCATCGCCCCTGCCCGGTGCTGTGCGGGCACGTTCTCGTCGTCGTTCTCCCGCAGGAGGTCCAGGGCGCGTGTCAGGTCGGCGGAGGAGACCTCGGAGGGCGCGCCTCCCTCCGCGCGGTCGGCGCCTCGGCGGGCGTGATGGCGGACGGCCAGCGTGAGCGCCAGATTGACGACGAGCGGGCTTCTTCTGATGAAATCGTCACCGCACCGGTCGAGTGCTTTTTGCTGATCGACAATTGCCTGGTCGACATCAGCCTGACGTGCGTCGGTCAGATATTCGAAAAGCGCGACGGTGGCCTGGATGTCCGACGAGTTCGCCGACCCCCTGGCCGAATCGGAACCCGGTACGCCGTAATTGCCGTGCGCACTGTCGTTCGGTTTTCTGAGGGCGGCGGCACGGGAAAGGTCTGCCGGATTTCCCCGGTCCGTATAGCGAAGCGTCAGAGCCTGCGCCAGGTGGGCCGCCGCCATGTCCGCCGGTTCGGGGTCCGTGGCATCCGCAGCACGCCGAACGAAGTCGTCCAGCGCGGCGATCGCCTCGTCGAGTCCACCCGGGTCGGGCCGTACGGTCTGGTGACGCGTGGCGAGCAGCACCGCACGGTTGACCCGGAGGGTGTCACCGAAACCACCGGCGGGCAGGTCGCGCACGGCCCGCTCCAGCAGGGTCAACGCCTCGTCCAGTAGCTCGGCTTCACCGTCCATCGTGTACAACCCGTAGAGGCCTTGTGCCAGTTGGCCTGCGGATTCAGCCCATTCCCGGCTTCCGTGCCGCTCCCGCGCGAGTCCGGTACGCCACAGGGCCACCGCACCGTCGAGGTCCTCGCGCGTGCGACGGGCCGCCAGCATCAGGGCCAGGTTCCCCTGCACGGTGTTCTGCTCGGGATGGCCGGCCGGAAGGAGTCGCAGCACGGTACGCAGGTGCTCGATCGCGGCGTCCAGATCACGCGGATCACCCTGACAGCGATGGCGTGAATACAGGGATATCGCGAGATTCCCGAGTGAGATGCAACGGGACTGAAGGGCGTTGCCCGCGAGACGCAGGGCGCGCAGATCTGCGGCGACCGCACGGTCCACTTCGTGGCACGGTACGAAGTTTTCGCGCGGCAGAGCCTCTCTGAAAGCACACACGCAGCGCCCCCCGGTTTTTACGTGGTCGAGATCTGACCACGCGGAAATCAAGGCTACTTACGAATTCAAGATCCCGAAACCGTACGACCGTTTCTGACCGCACTTTTCCTCACTTGCGGGCACCGGGTTATGCGTATCTCTCGTCCGGGATGTGCCGCCCCGGACCCGGCTGCGCTACGCAGGAACAAGCCCCCGCGAGGGCACACCGGGTGCGCCGCGACGGGCCAGGGGGGATCATGACCGACTCCGTACGCCGTCACGAGCCGCGGGTGCCCGTGACCGACCCCACGGTGGGGGTCGGGGTGAACGCCGACCGGCAGGGAGAGCCGAGGCACCGGCTGGTCGCGATCGGGGATTCCCTCACGCAGGGCTTCCAGAGCCTGGCGATCTTCAACACCGGTCTGTCGTATCCGGCGATCGTCGCCTACGAGCTGGGGTGCCTCGAACAGTTCCGGTACCCCCTCTACGAGGGCGTCGGCGGGTTGCCCTTCAACATCGAGCTGCTGCTGCGTGACCTGGAAGCGCACTACGGACAGACCGTGGACCTGTGGGAGATCCCGTTCGCGCTGTTCCGGGCCCGGAGTCTCATGGACCGGGTGGAGGACTACTGGGAACGGGGGCCGGGCCTGGCGGTGCCCTCGACCACGGCCGTCATGCACAACCTCGCGGTGTTCGGGTGGGACCTGCGGGACGCGCTCTCGAAGTCGGCGGACGAGTGCCGTCAACGGATCGGCGAGCCGGAGGACGACCCGGTCAAGCAGCTCGTCCAGAACGCCGGCGAGCGCGCCGCCCTCCGGGTGCTGCCCACACAGCCCCCGGAGGCGGGGTCCCTGACCCAACTGGACGCCGCGGCCCGGCTCGGCGAGGAGACCGACGGCACCGGCTCCGCGCACGGGATCGAGACGCTGGTCGTCTTCCTCGGCTCGAACAACGCCCTGCAGGCCGTGACCAAGCTCGAGGTGGTCTGGAGCGAGGAAGGTTACGACGACCTGTCCCGCAAAAAGCCCTTCACCGTCTGGAAGCCGGAGCACTTCGAGGCCGAACTGCGCCAGGTGGCCGCCGAGGTCTCCCGCATCAAGGCGCGGCACGTCATCTGGTGCACGGTCCCGCACGTCACCATCGCGCCGATCGCACGCGGCGTGAAAGGCAAGACCGCGCCGGGTTCGCGGTACTTCCCGTACTACACCCGCCCGTGGATCAGCGACGACGACTTCGACCGTGAGCAGGACCCGCACATCACCGGCGCCCAGGCACGGCAGGTCGACAACGCCGTCGACGAGTACAACGACGCGATCACCACGCAGGTCCGCGACGCCCGGCTGGCGGGCAAGGACTGGTATCTGCTGGAGACCTGCGGCCTGCTGGACCGGCTCGCGTCCCGCCGGTACGCGGAGGACGTGTCGGCGCGGCCGGCCTGGTGGCAGCCGTACGAGCTGCCGCCGGCGCTGCGGACGCTGGCGCCGCCACCCAACTCCCACTTCCTCACCGGCGAGAGGGGACGGCGCACCGACGGCGGCCTGTTCTCGCTCGACGGCGTCCACCCGACGACGGTCGGGTACGGCATCCTCGCCCAGGAACTCATCAATGTGATGCGGCTGGCGGGCGTCCCGTTCTTCCGGCCCGACGGACACACACCCCGCGAGGGCGAGATACGCATCGACTTCGACCGCCTCATCCGCAACGACACCCTTGTCGACCGGCCGCCGGGAAACCTGGGATCGACCCTGCGCGTCATCGGATGGGCCGACGAAGCCACGGACCTGTTCCAGCGCGTCTTCTCCAGCTTCCTGTAGGTCCTCGGCTCACCGACAGGTCATCGGCTCACCGAATGTGGACAGTGATGAACGATTCGCATGCGCCCGCTCCTTCCCGCCTCCCCGGAATGGGATCCGTGCCGTACGGGGACGGCACGGCCTTCCGGGTCTGGGCACCCCATGCCCGTACCGTCTGCGTCACCGGCTCGTTCAGCGGCTGGGCGCTCCCCGGGGCTCCGCTGCGGCACGAGGGCGGTGGCTACTGGTCGGCGGACGTACCCGGGGTGAAGCCGGGTGACGAGTACAAGTACGTGATCACGGCAGCGGACGGCGACCGGCTGTGGCGCACCGATCCCTACGCTTCCGCGATGACCGTGCTGAACGACAACTCCCTCGTCACCGCACCGGACTTCGAGTGGGGCAACACCCCGTACCGCCCGTACCGCACCCCGGGCCGGGACGAACTCGTCGTCTACGAGATGCACATCGGCACCTTCAACGACCTGCCGAGCGGCGGGCCCGGCACGTTCGCGGATGCCGTCGAGCGCCTTCCGCATCTGGCGGAGCTGGAGGTCAACGCGATCGAGCTCATGCCCGCGGCGGAGTTCCCCGGCGGCTTCTCCTGGGGCTACAACCCGTCCGCCCCGCTCGCGGTCGAGACGGATCTCGGCGGTCCGCGGGAGCTCAAGGCCCTGGTGAGGGCGGCCCACGAGCTGGGCATCGCCGTCCTGTTCGACGTCGACTGCAACCACCTCGTGACGGCCGGCCTCGGTCTGTGGCGCTTCGACGGCTCGGCATCGCCGAGGACATGTCCGAGGACGACGGGATCCCCCTCGACTGGTCCCGCCGCGACCATCACACGGGCATCGTCCGGCTGCACCGCGGCCTCATCGCGCTCCGCCGCAACCGGGCCGGCCGTACGGCCGGACTGCGCGGCCAGGGCGTCACCGTCCACCACGTCAACGACACGGACAAAGTGATCGCCTTCCACCGCTACGCCCACGGCACCCCCCGTGACAGCACGATCGTTCTCGCCAACTTCGGCAACCGCTCCTACCAGGACTACACCGTGGGTCTCCCTCGCCGGGGCACGTGGCGGGTCCGCTTCAACAGCGACTAGTCCGGCTACGACCCGGCCTTCGGCGACCATCCCGCCTTCGACCTGTCGGCGGACGGGCCGGGGCGGGACGGCATGCCTGGCCCGGGTCCGTCGGGCTCGGGCCGTACAGCACGGTCGTCCTGTCCCAGGACGCGTGAGAAGCGGAGGGGCCGATGGCCCCCTCACTCCGGCACTCGTGGACGGTCCCGGACTGCTGTCCTCAGCTGGAATGCGTACAGCTGCGCCCGTTCAGCGTGAAGTCGACCGGCGTCGAGTTTTCGCCGCGGCGGGATGCCAGGAAGCCCACGGCGAGTGCGCCGCCCGCCGCCACGGTCTTGTTGTAGTCGGCGGCGCTCGCCGTCACCCGGGAGCCCTTCTGGTCGAAGTTGCCGTCCCACATCTGCGTCATCTTCTGGCCGTCGCGGAAGGTCCAGCCGACGCGCCAGGTGTCCAGGGCGTAGTCGGACTTGACGGTGACGGTGGCCTGGAAGCCGTCCGGCCATTCGCTGACCAGGTCGTACCTGGCGTGGCAGACGGCGGGCTCGCTGGGGTTGGGCTCGGCGCCGTCCTGTTCGGCAGAGGACGAGGAGTCGCCCTGGGCCTCCTTCTCCGACTCGGGGCCCACGCCGGTGCTCGTGCCGGACTTCGGCGTCTCCGGGTGCGAGGTGGACGACGTCGACTCGCCCACCACGCCGGGGCCGGACCCGGACGGGAGGCCGCCGAACGAGGGGACCTGCTCCCCCACGGGCTGCCGGCCCGCCGACTCCGCGGCGGTCTCCGTGCCGTCGTCCCCCGGGCCGAACGGCACCAGGGTCACGACGAGGGCGAGGAGCGAGACCCCGGCGGCCACGGCCAGCAGCCCGGCGCGTCCGACGCGGGCCCGGCCGCCGCTCTCCTTCGTCCAGCCGGCGGGTTCGTCCGCCTCGTCGGCGGCGTTGCGGCTGAGCCCCGACTCGACGGCTCTGCGCCGCCGTTCGAGGTAGGCGAGCCCGCCCCAGCCGATCACTCCGCCCGCGAGTGCTGAGGGCAGTCCGCCGCCGCTGTGCTTCAGGCAGGCGGCGGCCTCCGCGCACTCGACGCAGCGGGCCAGGTGCCGTGACAGGTCGTCCGGCATGTCGGCGGCGGGCGAGCGGGTGACCGCGTCGAGCAGTCGGGCGTAGGTGCGGCACTCCTCGGAGAGCGGGGTGTCGAGGTGGTTGCGGTGGCAGCGGTCACGGAACACCCCGCGCACCTGCTGCAGTTCCTCGACGACGCCCGTCGGATCGAGGCCGAGCCGGCGGGCCACCGCGGCCGTGGGCATGGCCTCGACCTCGGTCAGCCACAGGAGCGCGGCGTCCGGCTCCTGCATGTCCCGCAGTCCGCGCAGGGCCAGCGGCCGGTGCAGGGGCGGGCCGGTGAAGCGTTCGGCCTGCTCGGAGTTGAGCCACAGCCGCAGTTCGGGTACGAGTCGGTCGCCGTGGCCCTGGGCCTCCCAGGCGAGGGCCGTCTGTCGTACGGCGGTCAGGAGAAGGGGTATGCGGGGCAGCCGGGGCGTACGGGCCCGGCGTCCGAAGCTCTTGCCGCCTGTCCCGGCCTCCTCGGCACGCGCTTCGCGTATGCCGAGGGAGAAGGCCTCGGAGGCCAGGGGGCGTGCGTCGGCGGAGCCGCCGGTGCAGAGGTCGGCGTAGGAAAGAACCGCGTCCCAGCACTCCGAGAACAACGTTGCCTCGGCGGCGTCCTGTGGGGTCGGCAGGTCTGGCATGGGTGGGGGTTTCACCTGCATCCAGATGGGGGTTCAAGTGGGGGCAACTCACCCGTTTAATACGGGAGTTGACGGGGACGTCTCGCGAAGGGCCGAGCTTTTCACGCTTCCCGCACAACTGACAAGCGGCACCCCCACATCCGGTTACCGCCCCTCGCGCGCCCCACCCGCGCCCCACCCCGCCCCTCAGGCCACGGGAACCTCGTCCGTACCAGTACCAGTACCAGTACCAGCACCAGCACCAGCACCAGCACCAGCACCAGCAGCCGAACCCGGGCCCGGACGCGTTCCCGTTCCCGCTTCCCTCTCCTCCCCCACGGGCGCGTTCGCCGGGAGGCTGTCCATGAAGGAGCTGACCGAGAACACCGCGTTGCCCGGTCCGGGCGGACCGTAGCCGGGCGGCGAGGCGAGCCCGAAGTCGTCCATCGTCGACCGGTAGGCCTCAAGCAGCCGGATGTGGTACTCCAGCGGCGCGCCGTTCGGATTGGCCTTGCCGAGCGGGGTCGTCGGCTCGGGGCACCAGGTGGTGAAGCGGGGCGTGATGCCCTGCGACATGAAGAACCGCAGGCCCTCGGTGGTGGACGCGATGGCCTCGTCGACCGTCTTGAAGCCGAAGGGCTCGGCCATCTCCACGCCCGCGACGAAGTTGGGGATCACGTTGCGCGCGCCGAAGACCTCCGCGGAGTCGAGGATGCGCTTGTGCCACTCGTCGCGGCCGACGTAGCGCTCCTTGCCCGGGCAGTACATCTTGAACAGGTACTCGTCCCACACCTCGTAGTTGGGGTGGTAGATCTGCACGCCGTAGTCCTTGAACCGCTGCACGTCGTCGCGGGGCAGCGCCTGGGCGACGACCTTGCCGATCCACCGGCCGGGGAAGTGCTCCTCGATGGCCTTGGCGTACATGCCGTAGAAGTCGGCCTCGTCGCGGCCCTGCAGCTTGGAGGTGATCGCGCCGCCGGTCAGCGTGTACGCGGTGGACGTCTTCGCCGTGTCGTACCGGTCGATGATCTCCAGCGCCTCAAGGACCTCGTCGACGTCCTTCACCCCGGTGTACGGGCGGCCCGCCGCCTTCTGCTGGCGCCAGTTGTGGTTGATGTCGCAGTACTGGCACTCCTCCTTGGCGCCGAAGTACTGGCAGACGCGGAAGACCGTGAGGTAGATCAGGTAGCCCCACTGGATGGTCGGGGCCACCTCCATCACGGACTTCCCGTTGGAGAGCTTGTGCCGGTAGTACTCCGGCATCGGCGGCACCCCGACGTCCGAGATCCGCTTCCCGTCCAGGTACAGCCCGAGCAGGCCGTCGGGGCCGGCGGCGACCCGGTAGGGCGAGGACGGGTTCACCCGGACCGAGACGACGGTCCGCCGCAGGTCGTACGGGCCGCCGGTGAGGATGATCTCCTCGGGCGGCCGGCGCAGGGCGGCCTCGCCCAGCTCGGGGAGGGTGCCGTGGTCGAAGGAGAAGATGAAGTAGGACTTCGGTTTGACGTCCCCGCCCTCGTTGTCGCTGAGCGCGGAGTCGTCGAAGGCCACACCCCCGCGGAGCAGGTCTTCCTTGAAGACCGCCTCGCGCGGTACGTGCGGGAACCTTTCCATCAGATCCTCGACCAGCGCGGTTCGGCTGCCCATCCCGTCCTCCTCGCTCCCGGCGGCGTGCTTTCGACGACCGTGTTCGACTCCTCACGGTATGCCCCGCCTCCCGGCCCGCCGGTGCCGGGGCCCCCTTCCCGGCGGTGGTGGGCCGCGGGCCGCGAGGTAAGTTCCAGGGAGGACTTTCGGGAGGGATTCGGGAGGGATGAGGGATGACTGAGGCTCTGAGGAACTGGGCGGGGAACATCACGTACTCCGCCAAGGAGCTGCAGCGTCCGCGCTCGCTCGACGCGCTCCGGTCCCTGGTCGCGGGCAGCAGCCGCGCACGGGTACTCGGCAGTGGGCACTCCTTCAACCTGATCGCCGACCCGGGCGGCGAGGGCGTCCTGCTCTCGCTGACCGCGCTGCCCCCGTCGGTCGAGGTGGACACGGCGACCCGTACGGTCCGGGTGGCCGGCGGCGTCCGGTACGCGGAACTGGCGCGGACGGTCCACGCACACGGCCTCGCCCTGCCCAACATGGCCTCGCTCCCGCACATCTCCGTGGCGGGCTCGGTGGCCACCGGCACCCATGGCTCGGGCAACACGAACGGCTCGCTGGCCTCCCCCGTCCGGGAGGTCGAGCTGGTCCTCGCCGACGGGTCGGTCCTGGCCGTCGGCCGCGACGACGCCCGTTTCGACGGCGCCGTGACCTCGCTGGGCGCCCTCGGCGTCGTCACCGCGCTCACCCTCGACCTGGAGCCGGACTTCGAGGTCGCCCAGCATGTGTTCGGCCCCCTGCCACTCGCCGGGCTGGACTTCGAGACGGTGTCGGCGTCGGCGTACAGCGTGAGTCTGTTCACCGACTGGCGGCGGTCCGGGTTCGTGCAGACATGGGTGAAGCGGCGTACCGACGTGCCGTGGGACGGCTTCCCGTGGGCCGAGCCCGCCGCCGAGGCGATGCATCCGGTGCCGGGGATGCCCGCCGTGAACTGCACGCAGCAGTTCGGCGTACCGGGCCCCTGGCACGAACGGCTGCCGCACTTCAGGCCCGAGTTCACCCCGAGCAGCGGGGCCGAGCTCCAGTCCGAGTACCTGCTGCCGCGTTCGTACGCCGTCGAGGCCCTGCACGCCGTCGACGCGATCCGCGGGACGGTCGCGCCGGTGCTGCAGATCTGCGAAGTGCGCACGGTCGCCGCCGACAGCCAGTGGCTGAGTCCGGCGTACGGGCGGGACACCGTGGCGTTCCACTTCACCTGGGTCGAGGACACGGCGGCGGTGCTGCCCGTGGTGCGGCGGCTGGAGGAGGCACTCGCGCCCTTCGACGCGCGCCCGCACTGGGGAAAGGTGTTCGCGGCGGACGCCTCCGACCTGCGCGGGCGCTATCCGCGGATGGGTGACTTCAAGGCCCTGGTGGACGACCTGGACCCGACGGGGACGTTCCGGAACGACTTCGTGGGCGCGGTGCTCGGCGCCTGAGCCCCGGGCCGTGAGCGACCTGACCGCGAGTGGCCTGACCGCGAGTGGCGTGGTGCCGCTCCGGCGGCGAAGTGTCCCGTTCCGAAGTGTTGCGTTTCGAAGTGTTTCGTTTGCCTCCCGTTCACCTGCGTCTTCCCGTGAAGACTCCTGGAATCAACCCGTGATTCTCATGGGCTCCTCATTCGCCGTTGGTTGCGTGTGCCTCGCCGGTCGGTCCGCAACGTACGAGCGAGGAGGCGCATGGTGTTCCTGTCGAAGGCAGCCACGGCGCAGGAGAGTGACCAGGAGAGCGACGACCCGTTGCACGTGGCCAGTCGGCTGCACGCGTTCAACCGGTTCGAGCTGAAGTACCTGGTCCCGGTCGACCAAGCCGCGGAGATCCGCGACGAACTGGCCGAGCGGATGGACCGTGATCTGCACAGTCCGGTCGGCGGGTACGGCGTGTGGAGCCTCTACTACGACACCCCTCAGCTCCGCTTCTACTGGGAGAAGATCGAGGGGCTGAAGTTCCGCCGCAAGCTGCGGATCCGGCACTACGGCGATCTCGACGGGGTCACCGACGAGGCACCGGTCTGCGTGGAGATCAAGCAGCGCGTCAACCGGGTCACGCAGAAGCGCCGCATCACCCTTCCCTACGGCGTGGCACGGCGGCTGTGCGACGGCCGGGAGATGGTGGACCACTCCCCCAGGGAGAGCGCCTTCATCCAGGAGGTCCTCGACCTGATCGTACGGCTGAACCTGCGGCCCACCGCGATCACCGGCTACCAGCGGGAGGCCCTGGTCGGGCGGGACGCCGACACCGGGCTGCGGGTCACCTTCGACCGCCGGATCCGCGGCCGGGACCGGGACTTCCACTTCGGCATCAGGACCCCGGAGAACCGGTTCACGATCCCGCCGCACATGTCGGTCATGGAGATCAAGGTCAACGAACGCACCCCCCACTGGATCACCGACCTGGCCGCCCGGCGCAACCTCAACCTCGTACGTATCTCGAAGTACGTGCAGTCCGTCGAGGCGTTCGGCCTGGCCCCGCGGTCGGTCTTCCACGTCGACGAGGCGGACTGTCCGCCCCCCACCCCCACCGAAGAACAGCCGCTGGAGCAGCGGCCGGCGCAGCACCTCGCGTCGTCGAAGGCAGGAGCACAGTGAATTTCGAACTGCAGGAACTCAGCGGTACGTTCAGCGTGGCCGACGTCGTGGCGGCGATGGCGCTCTCGTTCATCCTGTCCACGTTGATCGGTTACGTGTACCGGTACACGCACCGCAACGTCTCCTACAGCCAGTCGTACGTACAGACCCTGGTCATCGTGGGCATGATCGTCGCCCTGATCATGCTGGTCGTCGGATCGAACCTGGCCCGCGCGTTCTCCCTGGTGGGCGCCCTGTCCGTGGTCCGCTTCCGCAACGCGGTCAAGGAGACCAGGGACGTCGGCTTCATCTTCCTCGCCATGGCCATCGGCATGGCCTGCGGAGCCCGCTTCTACACCCTGGCCGCGGTCGGCGCCGTCGTGATCTGCACCGTCATCCTGGTGATGTTCAAGTTCAACTGGTTCGCCCTGAACGTGCAGCGGCAGGTCGTCAAGGTCCAGGTCCCGGCCGGTGAGGACTACACCCCGCAGATCCGTGACGTCCTGATCAAGTACACCAGCGAGTTCGAGCTGGTGAGCACGGAGACGATCCGCGGTGGCGCGCTGAGCGAGATCTTCTACACCGTGCGCCTGAAGAAGGGCGCCGAGCCCGGTGACCTGGTCGCCGCCCTCCAGGAACGCACGTCCGGCCAGCGCGTCACGGTGCTGACCGGCTACGACACCACGGACCTGTGATGAGCGGCGGGACCGGCGCGCGGCGCGCGCGGCGGTTGAGGGACCGGCTGCCCGTACGGCTGCGCCATCACTGGAAGCCGGCCGCCGCGCTGGGCGTCGGGCTCGCCACCATGGTCTATGTCCTCGGCGACGCACGGATCTCCCCGTACGTCACGTCGTCCTCGCGGGTCGAGGCCGACGCCATCACCGACGACGTACGGGGGACGGTGGACCTGTACGACACGACGGTTTCGCACTCGGTGCAACTCACCTACCGGCAGACCGAGTTCACGAAAATGATGAAGGAGTTCGAGGAGGACGGCACCAAGGAGTACATCGAGGCCGACCTCGTGATCGACGGCGTCTACCTCAACGATGTGGGGATCCGCCTGAAAGGCAACTCCACCCTCTCGTCCCTGCGCGGTGACAGCGGAAACAGGGGCGGGCCCGGTGGCGGCCGGGACCTGCCCGATGCCGCGCAGGGCGCTCCGGCCGGCGCCGCCGGGAAAACCGGCGGCGCCGGTGGTGAAGGTGGTGGTGGCGCCGGTGGTGGTGGCGGTGGCCGTGGCGGCGTGACGCAGTTCGACCTTTCCGCGGAGAAGCCCGAGGAGCTGCCCCTGCTCGTCAAGATCGACGAGTACGTCGAGGGGCGGGCCTACCAGGGCGAGCGGGAGATCTCGCTGCGTCCCGGCAGCAACGGCCAGGTCCCGCTGAACGAGGCGCTGTCACTGTCGCTGACCGACAGGAGCGGGCAGAAGGCCGAGCGGTACGCCTTCACCGAGCTGAAGGTGAACAACCGGCCCGCTGCCACCCGCCTCATGGTCGAGGCACCCGACACCGACTACGCCGACGACATCGCCGACGGCAACGGGGTGCTCTACAAGGCCCGGGCGGGCAGCAGCTTCGACTATCTCGGCGACGACCCGAGCGCGTACGAGAGCTCGTTCAGGCAGCTCAACAAGAAGGGCAGCCAGGACCTCGAACCGCTGATGAAGCTGATCAAGTGGGTCGACGGCGCCTCGGACAAGGAGTTCGCCCGGGACCTCGACAAGTACGTCGACGTCGGCTCCTTCGCCGCGTACGTCGCCTCGCAGAACCTGCTGCTGAACTTCGACGACATGGCGGGGCCCGGCAAGAACTACCTGCTCCGGTACGACCTGGACAGCAAGAAGTTCACCGTCCTCGGCTGGGACTACAACCTCACCTTCAGCGGGGACGCGGCATCCGGGCCGGACGACTCGATCGGCATGGGCGGCGGCATGGGTGGCGGCGGTATGCCCGAGGGGATACCGGAAGGCATGCCCAGCGGTATGCCGGAAGGGATGCCCGAGGGGATGCCGGAAGGCATGCCCGGTCAGGAGGACGGTGCGGGCGGGAACGGCGGCGGGGGCGCGGGCGGCAGGGGCGGCGGCATGTCCGGACACGTCCTGAAGACCAAGTTCCTGGACGCCGACGCCTTCGACACCGTCTACAAGAAGGCGTACCGGGAGCTGTACGAGAAGTTCTACGGCTCCGGCGCGGCGGCGAAGGAGCTGAAGGCCATCGCGGAACAGGCCCGCTCCGCGGGAGCCGGCTCCAAGGAACTGGACACCGCCGTGGCCACGCTCACGACCACGGTCACCGACCGCACCGAGGCCCTGGCCAAGGACAAGGCGGTGACCGGCTGATAACCCCTGTTCGCGTGCGGCGCGGTCACAGGTTTCCCGTCTAGCATCGCGCCGCCCGACCAGGACCCGCCCCGTCGCGGCTCCGCCTGCCCGTCACCCGAGATGCCGACCGTGATCGACCCGCCCATCCACCCGCGCACGCCCGCCGCCGGACACACCGTCCTGGTCGTGGAGGACGACGCCAGCATCCGTACCCTGCTCACCTCCGCGCTCAGTGCGGCGGGGTACGCCGTGGCGAGCGCGGCCAGCGGGCAGGAGGCCATGTACCAGGCCGGCAGCCGGCGGCCCGGTCTGATCGTCCTCGACGTGATGCTGCCCGACACCGACGGCTTCCGGCTCACCCGTGACCTGCGCGCCCAGGGCGTCTACACACCGGTGCTGTTCCTCACCGCGCGGACCGGTGTCGAGGACCGCATCATCGGTCTGAGCTCCGGCGGCGACGACTACGTCACCAAGCCCTTCCACGTCCAGGAGGTGCTGCTGCGCGTCCGCGCCATCCTGCGCCGCAGCACCGCGCCCGCCTCCACCACCGGCACCCACCCGCCCCTGCGCTACGCCGATCTCAGCCTGGACGAGAACACCCGTGAAGTACGACGCGCGGACCGGCCGCTGAAGCTCTCGCCGACCGAGTTCCGGCTGCTGGCCTGTCTGCTGGCGCATCCCGAGCGGGTGCTGGAGAAGCCGGAGATCCTTCAGCAGGTCTGGCGCTACGACTTCTCCGGGGACACCCGGATCGTCGACACCTACGTCAAGAATCTGCGCCGCAAGATCGACCGCGACGCGCCGCCGCTCATCCACACGGTGCGCGGGGTCGGCTACTGCCTGCGGCTGCCGCGCGACGAGACGAACCCGGCCACCCGATGAGGCGCCCGCGCCTCCCGAGCCCGCGCTCGCTGCGCGGCCGGCTCGTCCTGATCGCGGGGCTGCTGGCCACCAGCGCCGTCCTGCTGTGCCAGTTCGCCGGGCTGACCGTCCTGCGCGGCTGGCTCACCGACCAGGTCGACGACCGGCTCGGCCATTTCCGGCCCCCCGACCGGGTGTACTCGGACATCGCCGCGGACCGGGCGATGCCGCCGCCGGACCCGGACAGCGCGCTGCCCTCGGACTACCGCGTGTACTTCTACGACGAGGACGGCAGCCTGCTGCACGACTCCCTGGGCGGTGGCGCCGCCCCGGGCCCGCTGCTGCCGCGGCGGGCGGCCGAGCTGCGCCTGCCCGTCGGGCGGCCGACGACGGTCCGGTCCGAGGACGGCTCCTCCGGGTCCGGCTGGCGGGTGATCTCCTATAGGGGGCCCGACCGGATGCGTACCGTCGTCGCCCTGCCGCTGGACACCGTGGACGGCGCCACCGCCAAACTGCTCTGGCTCAGCCTCGGGCTCGGTCTCGCCGTGGCCGTCGGCGTCGTCGCCCTGGGCAACGGCGCCGTCCGGCTGGGGCTGCGCCCGCTCACCCGTGTCGAGCGCACCGCCCAGCACATCACCGAGGGCGCCCTGGAACTCAACGTCCCCGTGGCGGACCCCGACACCGAGGTGGGCAGGCTCGGCCTGGCCCTCAACACCATGCTGGACCGTCTCCGTACGGCCCTGCACCGCAAGGAGGCCTCCGAACGGCAGTTGCGCCACTTCATGGCGGACGCCGGGCACGAGTTGCGTACGCCGCTGACCGCGATCCAGGGTTTCGCCGAGCTGCTGCTCGACGAACCCGGCATGTCCGGCCGGCGACGAAGGGAGGCGCACGCCCTGATCGCCCACAACGCCGACCGGATGAGCCGCCTCGTCGACGACCTCTTCCTCCTCGCCACGCTCGGCGACACACCCGCCGCGCACCGGGAGCCCGTCGACCTCCTGTCCCTGGCGGCCGACGCCATCGCCACCACCGCGATACGCCATCCGCGGCGGCCCATCACCCTGGAACCACTCGCGACGCACCCCGCCGACCCCGGACGCGGCCTGGACATCGTCGAAACCCCGGGCGACCCCCACCAGCTCGCCCAGGTGGTGGGAAACCTGCTGTCCAACGCCTGCACGCACACCGAGGACGACAGCCCGGTCCATGTGAGAGTCGGAACCGGCCGGGTGCCCGACGGGGTGCGGCCGGGCAGTGGCCGGCCGCTGCGGCCGGGCGCACCCGTGTGTGTCGTCGAGGTCGCCGACAACGGTCCCGGGATCAGGCCCGACGAGGCCGCCCGGGTCTTCGACCGCTTCTACCGCGCGACACCCCTCGGCCGCCCGGCCGTGGCGGGTCCCGACGCGGACCTCGACACCGGCGTCTGCGCGGACCGCGGCACGGGCCCCGACACCGGCCCCCCTGCCGGCTCCGAACCCGGCAGCGGCCTGGGACTCGCCATCGCGGCGGCCATCGCCGCCGCGCACGGCGGACGCCTGGAACTCGACAACCGCCCCGGCGTCGGCTGCACCTTCCGCCTGCTCCTGCCCGACACGACGACCGCGCCGAACGACGACACGGACGAACCCGGTGAGCCCGACGAGCCCGACGAGCGCTACGAAAGCTACGAAAGCTACGAACGCGACGTGCCCGAACGCCGTCAGGACCACAGGTAAGAACTCCGCCGCCGTCCTACGCCCGGGCGTCGATCCGCCCGGTGAACTCCAGCAGTGCCGCCGCGAGCGCCTCGGGGGCCTCCTGCGCGACGAGGTGGCCCACCCCTTCGAGGTGCACCGCGGTGATCTCACCGGCGCTCACCTGGCGGAAGGTGTTCTCGGTGAAGGGATGGCCGGCCCCCTCCACGGTGAGCACCGGGACGGCCAGCGGACGTGACTCGGCCAGGGCCCTGAGCGCGCCGGCGTCGGCGAAGACCGACCGGTAGAGACCCTCCGTGCCCCGCCAGGCATGCGGGCGCGCATAGGTGCGTACGAATTCGTCGATGTCGTCCTCGGTGACGGCGCCCTCCGTCCCGTTCATCAGCGGGAAGGCCCAGTCGGCCAGGAACTCCCGCTCATGGCCGGGCAGGAGCATCCCGGGGACACCCGGCGCGCCGAGGAACCCGACGTGCCAGGAACCGGAGCCGTTCACGTCGGCGAGGGCTTCGAGTCCGTACCCCGCCAGGGTCGTCTCGATCCCGGTGAAGCTCAGGACGTCCTCGGGGTGCGTCGCCGCGAAGCGGAAACCGGTGCCGCCGCTGATGTCCTGGCAGACCAGGTGCACGGGACCCGCGCCGACGTGCTCGACGAGCCGGTGCAGGTCCTCCGCGGTGACCGCCTCGCCGTATGCGGCGTCGGCCGCGTTGCCGGAGTCCCCGAAGCCGCGGAGGTCGAGGGCGATGACCCGGTGGGAGGGCGCGAGCAGCGGTATCAGTTTGCGGAACGCCCACCAGGTCTCCGGCCAGCCGTGCACCAGGAGGACCGGGGAGCCGGTGGTGCCCGCGGACACGTAGTGCAGTCGCGTGCCGTTGATGTCCGCGAGGTGGTGGGTCAGGCCGGGCAGTGTCGCACCGGAGGGCACGGTCGTGGTCGAGGGCGAGGTCATGGGGGACTCCTGTGAATCGTCGCTGGAACCGTGGCTGGAATCGTGGCCGGGACCACGAATGGACAACCTTGTTGTCCATCACGTTAGACAACCAGGTTGTCCATGTCAAAGGTGGCCGTATGCTGGCGACATGTCCAGATCAGGCGCCGACCTGGCGCTGCTCCTGCTCGCCGGTTTCCGCACCCTGGCGGACCGGGCCACCGTCGAGCTCGCCGCCCGCGGGTACGAGGACGTCCGGCCCGTGCACGACTTCGCCCTCCACTCGATCCTGTCCGGCGCGGACAACGCCTCCGAACTCGCCCGCAGGATGTCGGTCACGAAACAGGCCGCCGCCAAGACGATCGCGGCGCTGGAGGAGCGGGAGTACGTCGTACGGGAACCCGACGCGGCCGACCGCCGGCTGATGCGGCTCCGTGTCACCGAGCACGGGCTCTCCATGCTGCGGCAGGGCGAGGCGATCTTCGACGAGATGCGCGCGCAGTGGGAGGAGCAGGTGAGGGGTGTGGCGGGCACCGCCTCGCTCGCTGCGGTCGAGGAGACCCTTCGCGTCCTGGTCGGGGAGAATGCGATCCGCCTCGATTCACCGGGCTGGATCGCACGCGACCTGGGCACGTAGACCTCCGCGAGCTCCTGGCGACAGCACTCCCGTCGCGGGGTCGTACGGCCATGAGGGCCTTTGTAAAGCGCCTTTCCTAAGGGGTTGTCGAAAGAGCGCGGTGCTCATAGCCTCCGGCCGTCGGGCGGAGGGTCGTCGAGTGGAGGGATCGAGGGGGAACGTTCTGGTGAAGCGCACATCACGTGACATCCGCACCGCGAACCGTTACGGGGTGCTGCGCCAGATCATCGCCCACTCCCCCACGTCCCGGCAGGAGCTGGCCGCCGCGACCGGACTGAGCATCGCCACGGTCGCCACGCTCGTCGGTGAACTGCTCGACCTGGGGATGCTCACCGAGGTCGGCTTCGAGGACTCCGCGGGCGGCCGGCCGCGCGGACTCGTCGCCGTCAACGCGTCCGGGGGCGCGCTGATCGGCGTCGACATCGCGGAGACGTACGTCCGTGTCGAGCTGTTCGACCTCGCGCTGGACGTGCTGGCCCGCGCCGACGAGGACATGCGTCCCGCCGAGATCCGCCCGGAGCAGGTCGTCGGGCATGTTGCCTCCGCCGTCGGCTCGGTGGTCGCGCAGGCCGGGATCGAGGGTGCGCGCGTCCTCGGGGTGGGCGTCAGCGTGCCGGGGCAGGTGGACCGCGAGGCCGGCGTCTGCGAGTACGCGCCGAACTGGGACTGGCACGACGTGCCGCTGCTCGACCTGCTCGCCGAGCACATCGCGTACCCCCTCTACCTGGACAATCCGCTGCGCGCCTGCGCGGTCGCCGAGTTGTGGTTCGGGGCCGCGCGCGGGCGCGGGGACGCCGTGGTGGTGAACCTCGGTACGGGGGTCGGCGCCGGGCTCGTCCTGGGCGGCGGACTGCACCGCGGGGTCGGCAACAGCGCGGGCGAGTGGGGCCACACCACTCTCGTCCTGGACGGGCGGCCGTGCCACTGCGGCAACCACGGGTGCGTGGAGACGTATGTCGGGGCGCCCGGGATCATGCTGAACCTGCGGGAGTCGAGCCCCGACAGCCCGCTGCTGCACCCCGAGGACCAGACGGCCACGATCGACGCGCTCGCCCGCGCGGTCGCCGACCGGGACCCGGTGGCCGTCGAGGTGGTCCGGGACACCGCGCGCTACCTCGGCGCCGCCATCGCCGACCTGGTGAATCTCCTCAACCCCGAGGTGGTCGTGCTCAGCAGCTGGGTGGCGGCCACGCTCGGCGAGCCGCTGCTCCTGGAGGTGCGCGACGCCGTGGCCCGGCGGGCGCTGAAACGGCCGCTGGCCGGCACCGAGATCGTCCTCTCCCCCATTCCCACGGACCCGGTCTGCCTGGGCGCGGCGACGTTCGCACTCGAAGGAACCCTCAACTCGACGGGTTCCAGGGGCTCCAGTGCCTCGAAGCCCGCGAAGTCGGCGAAGCCCGTGAAGCCCGTGAAGTCTCCGGAGCCCGCGGACGGCAGGCCCGGCGGCGCACGCCGCACCGCCCCCACGAGGAGCCGCACCGCACCGCCCGGATGAAGAGCGCCTTCGCTGTGACCGCGTACATCCGGTGACCGCGTACATCCGGTGATCGCGTACATCCGGTGATCGCGTACATCCGGTGACCGTGTGCGTCCGTTGATCGCGTACATCCGGTGGCCGTGTGCGTCTGCGACGACGGTACGAATTCGGTCCGGTCCGGACGGCGGGGACAGCGGGCCCGGAGCCATTGATGCATGGCCCGCACACCTTTGCGTCCGGCACTCCGGATGCCTCACAACGCTTCGAACAGGCTTCGTCCGACCCCTTGCCGAAGTATTAGCCGAAGGTTAACGTCCCGCACCTCGCAGCGATTTCGAGCCGCAGCCGTACGGGGATCACCGCCGGACAAGAGACAAGGACGTCGCCATGTCGGCATCGAGCAGCAGAAACTGGGATCGTCGTTCCGTACTGCGGGCCACCGCGGGCCTCGCCGCCCTCGGCCCGCTGGCCGCCTGCGGAGGCAACACCGGCCGTGAGGGCGGCGGGAGTTCGGGCAAGGGCCTCGTGCAGTACTTCCACGCGTACGGCGAGGCCGGTACGCAGGAGGCGATCAAGCGGTACGCCAAGGCCTACGACGAGGCCCGGGTGACCACCCAGTGGATCACCGGCACCAACTTCGAGAGCAAGCTGTTCTCGGCGCTGCTCACCGACAACGCTCCGGACGTCTTCGAGTTCCACCCCCAGCTCCAGCTGATCAAGAGCGGTCAGGTGGCGCCGCTGGACGACATCCTCGGCCCGGTCAAGGACGACTTCAATCCGGCGGACATCACGTCCCACACCGTCGACGGCAAGGTCTACGGCGTCCGGATGATCGACGACCCGCAGTTCTTCTTCTACCGCAAGTCACTGCTGGACAAGGCCGGCCTGAGGGTGCCGCAGACCCTCGAAGAGCTGGCCGAGGCGGCGGACAAGCTCACCACCGACAAGGTCAAGGGCCTCTTCCTCGGCAACAACATGGTGGCGACGAACTACGCCCTGGTCTGGGCGGCCGGCGCCGACCAGCTGAACGACAAGAACGAGATCGCGTACCACACCGACGACGTGGCCGCGGCGCTGAGGGTGTACCGCAGGATGTTCACCAGCGGGCATCTGCTCCTGGACGCGCCCGCCGACTACTGGGACCCCTCGGCCCTGGTCCAGGGGCTGACCGCCATCCAGTGGTGCGGCATGTGGGCCATGCCCGCGATGCAGAAGGCCCTCGGCGACGACCTCGGCATCTTCCCCTTCCCGTCAGCGGCCTCCGGCGCCAAACCCGCCGTGTACAACGGCGGTTGGTCGATGTTCGTCAACGCCAAGGGGAAGAACGTCGACCTGGCCAAGGAGTACGTGAAGTGGCTCTGGATCGACCAGAAGAAGTACCAGGAGGACTGGGCGCTCAGCTACGGCTTCCACATACCGCCGCGCACGTCGCTCGCCGCGTCCGCCACCAAGCTCAAGTCGGGGCTGCCCGCCGAGGGCGTCAAGCTCTTCACCGACTACGGCCGCTTCGACAACATCTCCTGGACCCAGGCGATGATCACGGCCCTTGAGGAAGTGATCGCCAACTCGGTGCGCAAGGGCATGGATCCGGAGAAGGCCCTCGACGCGGCGGACGTGAAGGTCGACCGCGAACTCAAGAAGCTGTTCGGATAGGCCGGTGGTCAACGGACAACGGGCAGGAGACAGGCAGCGCCATGTCGACCACGACGACGCGTGACACCACACGCCCCGCCCCGGCCGAGGTCACGAAGGCCCGCCCGCGACGGGGTGTGCGGGGCAGCACGCTCAACTTCTGGATCTTCACGGGCCCGTTCCTCATCGGCCTGGTGATCTTCGTCTACATCCCCATCGGGTGGAGCGTCTGGCTCAGCTTCTTCGAGGCGCGCTACACGGTCACCCCCGACAAGTTCATCGGCTTCGACAACTACGAACTGATGCTGACGAACGGCGACTTCACCGGCTCGCTCGTCACCTTCACCGTCTTCGCCGCGATCATCGTCCCGGTCACCTGGGCGCTGTCGCTGGGCCTGGCGCTGATGGTGCACCGGCTTCGCTTCATGAAGGCGTTCTTCCGGTCGGTCTTCTTCCTGCCGACGGCGTGCAGCTTCGTCGCCGCCTCGCTGATCTGGAAGATGTCCATCTTCAGCGGGGTCCGCTTCGGCATGATGAACACGGTCCTCGGCTGGTTCGGGGCCGAGAACATCGCCTGGCTCGCCGACCCCGACCCGCCCTGGTACTGGCTGGTCATCGTGAGTGTCCGCCTGTGGCTCCAGGCCGGCTTCTACATGATCCTGTTCCTGGCGGCCCTGCAGAACATCCCGCCCGTGCTGTACGAGGCCGCCGCGATCGACGGCGCCCGGCCCGGCTGGCAGACCTTCCGCCACATCACCCTGCCCCAGTTGCGGGCCACCTCGACGGCCGTGATCCTGCTGCTGCTCGTGGCCGCGTACCAGGCGTTCGACGAGTTCTTCAATCTGCTCGCCAAGACGACCTGGGGCCGCCCGCCGCTCGTCGAGCTGTACTACACGGCCCTGGGCGACGACCAGGACTACGGCGCCGGCAGCGCGGGCGCGGTCGTCCTGACCCTGCTGATCTGCATGGTGACCCTGCTCCAGGGCAGGTTCCTGGGCTTCGGAAAGGGGGACGAGTCCCGATGACACGCCTCGGCCCGCCCCGCGGCCGGCGCTGCGTGCTCGGCTCCGCGGGCCTCTACTTCGCCACCGCCGTCTGCGCCCTGCTCTTCCTCGTCCCCTTCTACCTGATCGTCCGCAACGCCCTGTCCACGGACGCCGAGATCACCGGCGAGAACTGGCAGTGGTTCCCCACCACCGTCCGGTGGGCCAACGTCACCGAGCTGTTCGAGGACGCGACGGTCCCGTTCGGCCGCTCCCTGGGCAACTCGGCCGTCGTCGGGATCCTGCACACCCTCGGCACCCTGCTGGTCTGCTCGCTGGCGGGCTACGGCCTCGCGCGGATCCCGTACCGGCACGCGAACAAGATCTTCTACGCTGTCCTGGTGACCCTCATGGTGCCGGCCGCCGTCACCTTCGTACCGAGCTTCGTGCTCGTCTCGTCGCTCGGCTGGGTGTCGAGTATGCAAGGTCTCATCGTGCCGGGCCTCTTCAGTGGTTTCACCTGCTTCCTCTTCCGGCAGTACTTCCTGGGGTTCCCCAGAGAGCTGGAGGAGGCGGCGCGCGTGGACGGGCTCGGGTACTGGGGCGCGTACTGGCGCATCGTGGTGCCCAACTCGCTGAACTTCTTCGCCGCGATCGCGACCATCACCTTCATCAGCGGCTGGAACGCCTTCCTGTGGCCCCTGGTCATCGGCCAGGACCAGGAGGCGTGGACCGTGCAGGTCGCGCTCTCCTCGTACATGACGAATCAGACCGTCAACTTCCATCTGATCTTCATGGCCACCGCAGTGTCCATCCTGCCCCTGGTGCTCGTGTTCCTGTTCCTCCAGCGCTGGCTGGTGCAGGGCGTCGCGCAGACCGGCATCAAGGGCTGACCTAGGAGAACGATGACAGTCCGCACCACCTCGTCCCCCTCCCCGTCCTCGTCCCCGCCCTCACCGTCCCGCGAGGTCTCGTACGTCGAGGACGTCTCGCCCGGGAGCGGCGCGCTGCCGCCCCGGGCGTGGTACGCGTCCTCCGACGCCGCCTCCCTCTCGCTGAACGGCAGGTGGCGTTTCCGGCTGTCCGCGACGGCCGACGCCGAGGACGACTCCTTCGCCGGGCAGGGGTACGACTCCGGGGACTGGGCGGAGGTGACGGTGCCCGGGCACTGGGTCCTCCAGGGCGACGGTGACCGGGACTTCGGCGCGCCGATCTACACCAACCACC
Source organism: Streptomyces ortus (assembly GCF_026341275.1). Taxonomy (NCBI): domain Bacteria; kingdom Bacillati; phylum Actinomycetota; class Actinomycetes; order Kitasatosporales; family Streptomycetaceae; genus Streptomyces; species Streptomyces ortus. The sequence goes on along the minus strand of NZ_JAIFZO010000002.1, from coordinate 6,479,877 downwards.
TCTACCCCTTCCCGGTGGACCCGCCGCGGGTGCCGACGGAGAACCCGACGGGTGACCATCTGCGGTACTTCGACCTGCCGGACGACTGGCCCGATGTCTCGGACACGAAGGGGGCGGCCGGGGGCGCGGTCCTGCGGTTCGACGGGGTCGAGTCCTGCGCCCGGGTGTGGCTGAACGGCACGGACATCGGGGAGTTCAAGGGGTCCAGGCTGCCGCACGAGTTCGCGGTCGGACACCTGCTGAGGCCCGCCGGGAACGTGCTCGCCGTGCGGGTCCACCAGTGGTCGGCGGGCTCGTACCTGGAGGACCAGGACCAGTGGTGGCTGCCCGGCATCTTCCGGGACGTCACCCTGCTGCACCGGCCGGCGGGCAGCGCGCTCGACTTCTTCGTGCACTCGCCCTACGACCATCGCGCGGGCACCGGGACCCTGCGCGTGGACTCCGACGTCGACGGCCGGGTCGTCGTGCCGGGCCTGGACATCGATGTCGAGACCGGGCAGGCGATCACCGTGCCGGTGCGGCCGTGGACGGCGGAGACACCGCACTTGTACGACGCCACGCTGGTCACGCCCGGTGAGCGGATCCCGCTGCGGATCGGTTTCCGTACGGTGGCGCTGGAGGACGGCCGGATCAAGGTCAACGGCCGGCCGATCCTGTTCCGGGGTGTCAACCGGCACGAGTGGCACCCCGAGCACGGCCGCGCCCTCGACCTGGAGACCATGCGCGAGGACGTGCTGCTGATGAAGCGGCACAACGTGAACGCGGTGCGCACCTCGCACTACCCGCCCCATCCGGCGTTCCTCGACCTGTGCGACGAGTACGGGCTCTGGGTGATCGACGAGTGCGACCTGGAGACCCACGGGTTCACCGAACAGGCCTGGCGCGACAACCCGGTGGACGACGAGCGCTGGACCCCGGCGCTCCTGGACCGGGCGGCCCGGATGGTCGAGCGCGACAAGAACCACCCCTCGATCGTCATCTGGTCCCTGGGCAACGAGGCGGGCACCGGCCGCGGCCTCACCGCCATGGCCGAGTGGATCCGCGGCCGGGACGGCTCGCGGCTCATCCACTACGAGGGCGACTGGAACTGCCGTGACACGGACATGTACTCACGGATGTACGCGGACCACGAGGAGGTCGACCGGATCGGCAGGGGCCAGGACGGCGGCCCCCTCAAGCGGCGCGAACTCCCCTTCATCCAGTGCGAGTACGCCCACGCCATGGGCAACGGACCGGGCGGACTCGCCGACTACCAGCGGCTCTTCGAGACGCACGACCGCATCCAGGGCGGCTTCGTCTGGGAGTGGATCGACCACGGCATCAAGGACGAGTGGTACGGGTTCGCGTACGGCGGTGACTTCGGCGAGGAGCTGCACGACGGGAACTTCGTCTGCGACGGACTGGTCTTCCCCGACCGCACCCCCTCCCCCGGCCTCCTGGAGTACAAGAAGGTCGTCGAGCCGGTCCGCATGGAGGGTGACGGCGTCGAGGGCGTGGTCCGGATCACCAACCGGTACGACTTCGCGGACCTGTCGGCGCTGGCCGTCGAGTGGTCGTACGAGGTCGACGGCGAGGTGATGGGGACGGGCACCCTGGACATGCCCGCGCTCGCGCCGGGCGACTCCGCCGACGTGAAGCTGCCCGAGCCCCCGGTGGACGTGCGCGACACGGAGACCAGGTGGACGATCCGGGCGGTGCTCGCCGGGGACACGTCCTGGGGTCCGAAGGGGCATGTGGTGGCGTGGGTGCAACTGTGGAGGGTGTGGCGGCAGTCGACCGGTGTCACGGCCCGCAGCCGCCCCGCCCCCGACGGCCGGGGAGGCGTCAGGCTCGGACCGGCCGTGTTCTCCGCCCGCACGGGTGAGTTGACGACCGTCGGGGGGATCGGTGTCAGCGATCTGAAACTGGACGTGTGGCGGGCCCCGACCGACAACGACGAGGGCGCGCCCTGGCAGCCGGACACCCGGCTCGGCCCGCTCTGGCGCAAGCTCGGCCTGCACCGGATGCAACACCGCCTGGACACGGTGGAGTTGTCCGATGACGCCCTGACGGTACGCACCCGGGTGGCGCCGGCCGCCTCCGACCTGGCTCTGCGCACGGTCTACCGGTGGACCTCCGACGGTACGAGGCTGAAGCTGGCCGTGTCGGTGACGCCGGAGGGCGACTGGCGGGTACCGCTGCCGCGGCTCGGCGTCCGCCTGGGACTGACCGCCGCCGACCGGGTGAGGTGGCACGGCGGTGGCCCCGGTGAGGGCTACCCGGACACCAAGTCGGCCTCCATGCTGGCCCGTTGGGAGTCGACGGTGGACGGCCTGCAGACGCCGTACGTCCGCCCGCAGGAGAACGGCGCGCGGGCGGATGTCCGCTGGGTGGAGATCGGCCGGGGGCCGGACTTCCCGGCCCTGCGCGTCGAGGGCGGGGTGGCGTTCTGGTTCACGGCCCGCCGCTGGACGAGCGAGCAACTGGACGCGGCGAACCACCTGACGGACCTGACCCCGGGCGACACGGTGTGGGTCAACCTCGACCACGGCCAGCAGGGCATCGGCTCCCAGTCCTGCGGGCCGGGCCCGCTGCCGCAGTACCAACTACAAGTTCAGCCGGCCGAGTTCTCCTTCGTGTTCTCGAAGACCGACGACTGACGACTGACGACTGACGACCAATGGCTGTGACGTGACGACTGACGCCAGTCACGCGCCGCGGCCGTCCGGCTCTGGGCCGGACGGCCGCGGCCACAAGCGATGACCAGCGAGGTTTGACAGCTCCACGGACACACTTCATCATCACTCCACTAGTTCATTAGCTAAAGGGTGGTGCCGGAAGTTGGAGTTCCGTATCGACAGGCGGAGTGGGGTTGCCGCCTATCAGCAGATCGTGCAGCAAACCAAGCAGGCCCTGCGGCTCGGCGTACTCGTGCCCGGGGACCAGCTGCCGACGGCCAAGGAGGTCGCGGCGACCTCCGCGGTCAACCCGAACACGACGCTCAAGGCCTATCGCGAGCTGGACCGCGAGGGCCTGGTAGAGCTGCGGCCAGGCATGGGCACCTTCGTCCGCCTGTCACTGGCCCGGCCGCAGAGCGGGGCGAACTCCCCGCTGCGGGGCGAGTTGGAGGCGTGGATGGAACGGGCCCAGGAAGCAGGCCTGGAACAGGAGGACGTGTCCGCGCTGGTCACGTCGGTGATGGAAGAGCGGTACGCCACCACGAACAAGGCCGCCGCGGGGAACGGGGAACAGCAATGACGACGAGCAACGAGGCGGGCTACGGACCGGATCAATGGCCGGATCATGGGCCGGGCCACGACGGCCCGGCCGCCGAGTCCGCGATAGAGGCCCGCGGGGTCGGCCGCAGGTACCGGCGCGGCTGGGCGCTGCGGGACTGTTCCTTCCGGCTGCCCGCCGGGCGGATCTGCGGCCTGGTGGGACCCAACGGCGCCGGCAAGACCACACTGATGGCCGTCGCCGCCAATCTGCTGGAGCCGACGACCGGCACGCTACGGGTGTTCGGAGCCGCCCCGGAGTCCGCGGAGGCCGGCCGGCGTACCGCGTTCCTCGCCCAGGAGAAGCCGCTGTTCCGGCGCTTCACCGTCGCCGAGACCCTGCGGCTGGGCCGCGAACTGAATCCGGACTGGGACCAGCGGGCCGCCGAGGACATCGTACGGGCGGGCAATGTGCCCTTCCACGCGAGGATCGGCACCCTCTCCGGCGGCCAGCGCACCCGGGTGGCCTTCGCCGTCGCCTTCGGCAAGCGCCCCGACCTGCTGCTCCTCGACGAGCCGCTGTCCGACCTCGACCCGCTGGTGCGACACGAGATGATGAGCACCCTGCTGGCCCAGGTGGCCGAGCGGGGCACCACCGTGCTGATGTCCACCCATATGCTCGCCGAGCTGGAGAACACCTGCGACTACCTCCTGGCGATCGCCGACGGAGGGCTGCGCCTCGCCGGTGAGGTCGACGAGCTGCGCACCGCCCACGCCCTGCTCACCGGAGTCCAGTCCGACGGACAGGCGCCCCAGGAGGTCGCGCGCCACACCGTCATCGAAACCCGTGTCAGCGGACGGCAGTTCACCTCGCTGATCCGCCCCGACGGGCCCGTCAGCGGTCCCTGGCAGGCGAGCACCCCGAGCCTGGAGGAACTCCTGCTCTCGTATCTGCGCTCCCCCCAGGCACCACCCCTCATCAGTCCCAGCTCCTACGTCGGCCCGCAGGCGGTGGCGGCATGAGTGCGATGACCGACACCGGCAGCCCCCACGGCCAGGCACCCGCCGGCCCGTCCCGCACCGGCTCCGGCGCCGGCCGCGGCATCGGCCTTCGACTCCGCGGCATGAAATGGCTCATCTGGCGTCAGCACCGAGCCGCCTACTGGACCCTGCTGGCCACCACCCTCGTCGCCGTCGCCGTCATGGTCTACGAACGCGACCAGATGGTGACGTACTTGGAGGGCTACGGCTGGCCCCGGCTGAAGCCCGGCTGGGAGGAGCGGTTCGACAAGGTATCGCTCGGCCTCTTCGCGCAACTGATCGGGTTCACCCCGATAGTGATCGGTGTCTTCCTCGGCGCACCGCTGCTCGCCGGTGACCTGGAGAGCGGTACCGCCAAGTTGGTCACCACGCAGTCCGCCAGCCGTGTCCGCTGGCTCACCACCAAGCTCGGGATGACCGCGCTCGTGGTCGGGACGTCCACCGCGGCACTCTCCGCGGCGTTCACCTGGTGGTGGTCACCGGTCAAGTCGTCGTCGTCCGTCATGGACTGGTCCGACGGCACCGCCTTCGACAGCAGCGGACCCGTACCCGTGGGGCTCACCCTGCTCACGCTCATCGGTGGCGTGGCGATCGGCATGCTACTGCGCCGGACCCTGCTGTCCATGGTCGTCACCCTGGGCTTCGCCGTCGCCGTGCAAGTGGTCTGGTCGCGCTTCCGGATGTCTCTCGGCGACGCCGTCACCGTCAACACCGGCAAGGGCGTCGGGGACGACGCCTTCCCGAAGCTGCCCGACAGCGCCCACGTCCTGGACCAGTCCTACGTCACCTCGTCGGGCGACCACATCGGCTGGGGCAGTTGCTCGGAAGCGACGGAGAAAGCCACGAACGCCTGCCTGGACAAGGCACAGGTCGTCGGCTGGCACATCGAGTACATCCCGATCACCCAGATGTCGTCCATGCAGTGGCTCGGCACCTCGCTCCTGCTGGCGCTCACCGCCGGTGTCACGGCCTTCGTCGTCCTCTGGGGACGCAAGCGCGTCGTCTGACCGCACCACACCCTTCACATCCGGGCACGGCCGAGCGGCCGCACCGTCGCTCCGCCGTGCCCGAATGCTGCCCGAACAACCTACGGAAGGCCTGAGTTGAAACCGCACGAGAACGCCCGCCACCACTCCGGAAGAGCAGTCACCCTCGCCCCATTAGCGGCCGTACTGGCCGTGGCACTCGGCGCCGGACTGCTGGTGACCGGCACCGACGACGCGTCGGCCGCCGGAACCGAGAGCCTCGCCGCGGGCCCGGCGGGGCAGGCCGGAGCCCCCGCGAGGACGGTCACGCTCGTGACCGGGGACAAGGTGGTCCTGGACACCAAGGGCAAGGTCACCGGAGTGACCGCCGCCGAGGGACGCAAGGGGATGGCCTTCACCATCCGGCAGGACGCGCAGCATGCGTACGTGGTGCCCCATGACGCCGAAGCACTGATCGTGGACGGGACGGTGGACCGGCGGCTGTTCGACGTGACACGGCTGGTGAGTTCGCACTACGACGACGCCCGCCGCCCCGATCTGCCGCTGATCGTCACCTACGACAAGGGCAGGCCCGTCCCGGCGAGTACGTTCAGGAACTCGGGCGCCACGGTCCGCCGGGAGCTGCCGAGCATCAACGGCGACGCCGTACGCGCCCGCAAGTCCGAGGGCTCGGCCCTGTGGAAGACACTCACCGGCGGGGCCGGTGGCACCCGCACATCCGAGAAGGTCAAGAAGATCTGGCTGGACGACAAGGTCGAGGCGAGCCTGGACAGGAGCGTGCCGCAGATCGGCGCGCCCACCGCCTGGGCCGCGGGGTACGACGGCAAGGGAGTCAAGGTCGCCGTCCTCGACACCGGTGTCGACGCCACACACCCGGACCTGAAGGACCGTATCGACGCGGCGAAGAACTTCTCCGCCGCGACGGACACCGTCGACCGCGCAGGTCACGGCACCCATGTCGCATCGACGATCGCGGGCTCGGGAGCCGCGTCTCCCGCGGCGTCCGGCACGAAGTATCAGGGGGTGGCGCCCGGCGCCCGGCTCCTGGTCGGCAAGGTCCTGGACGACGAGGGCACCGGCGACAACTCCTCCGTCATCGCCGGGATGCAGTGGGCCGTCGAACAGGGCGCCGAAGTCGTCAACATGAGCCTCGGCGGCGATGACAGCGAAGGCATCGATCCTGTCGAGCAGGCGGTCAACGACCTGTCGGCCACTTCCGGCGCCCTGTTCGTCATAGCCGCCGGCAACGACGGTCCGAAGGAAGGCACCGTCGGCTCTCCCGGCAGCGCCGCCGCCGCGCTCACCGTCGGCGCCGTCGACCGCCAGGACGCCATCGCCGACTTCTCCAGCCGCGGCCCGACAGCGGACGGCTTCCTCAAGCCCGACATCACCGCGCCCGGCGTGGGCATCGTCGCCGCCAAGGCCGCCGAGGGATTCATGGGAGACCCTGCCGCCGACGGCTATGTCTCCCTGAGCGGTACGTCGATGGCGACCCCGCATGTCGCGGGCGCCGCCGCCGTCCTCGCCCAGGAGCATCCCGACTGGAACGGCAGCCGGATCAGGGCCGCCCTCACCGCCTCCGCGAAGCCTGCCGCTGGCACCTCCGCGTACACGCAGGGCACGGGCCGGGTGGACGTCGCCGAGGCGATCACCCAGCAGCTCACCAGCAGTCCCACCGCGCTGGGTTTCGGCACACAGACGTACCCGCACACCGATGACCAGCCGGTCACCAAGGAGGTCACCTACCGCAACGCGGGCACCGAACCCCTCACTTTCGACCTGGCCACCGAGGCGTACGGCAACGACGGCAAGCCCGCCGCCGAGGGCATGTTCACGGTCTCACCCCAGCGGCTCACCGTCCCGGCGGGCGGGGAGGCGACCGCCACCGTGACCGCCGACACCCGGGTGGGAACGGCCGAGGGCACCTTCGGAGGCTCGGTGACCGCGACCGCCGTCGGCGCGGGAGCCGACGGCACCACGGCGCGCACCTCCATCGGCGTCAACCGCGAGGTCGAGTCGTACGACCTGACCATCAAGCACCTCGACCTCAAGGGTCAGGCCGCCGGCCTCGGCTCGACCGACATCTACGGCGTGGACAACAAGATCTGGACCACCGTCTCCGACAAGAACGACGGCGAGGTCACCGTCCGCCTGCCGAAAGGCCGGTACAGCCTGCAGGGCGTGATCCCGGCCGGTGGCGACGTCGACAGCGGCGCGGTGCTGCTGCATCCGAAGTTCGCGCTGACCAAGGACACCGGCCTGGTCATGGACGCCCGTGAGACCAAGCCCGTCCGCATCACCGTGCCGGACAGCGCGGCGAAGCCGGCCGGCGCCATGGCCACCTTCTACATCGACATCAACAACAGGTCGTACACCACCATCTACGAGGTCGCGGGCTTCCAGGACCTCCGCGTCGGGCATCTCGGTGCCGCACTGCCGGCCACCGAGGGGCTCGCGATGTACTACGGCCTCTGGCAGCACGGCACCGACGTCTACCGGCCGGCCTGGAACCGGACCGGCGACCTGTCCGGCTTCACCCAGAACATCACGCGCTCACAGCTCAGCAAGGTCGACGTCGTCGTCGGGGCGCCCGCCGAGGGCAAGACGTCGCACATCAGCACGTCACCCCTGACGCCGAACGGTTTCTACAACATGTTCGCGATCGAGGGCGGCCTGCCGCGGACCGGCACCGACTACGTCCTCCCCAACAACGTCGAGTGGTTCTCCCAGGTCAGTCAGTACGGCGCCCCCGACGCCGACGGCGAGCCGACGTGGGAAGGTACGCAGGCCGGTGCACCCAGGACCTACGCCGCGGGCAAGGACTACACCGAGCGCTTCAATGTGGGCGTCTTCGGTCCCTCCCTCCCCTCCGGCCCACTCTCACCGGTCTCCGACCGCCCCGGAGCGGTCCGCGAGGGCGACACCTTCTCGGCGTACCTGCCGCTGTTCTCCGACGGTGACGGCAACCTGGGCAGGTCCGTCCACACCAAGGCCGAGAGCTCGCTCCATGCCGACGGCAAGAAGATCTTCGCCACCGACGAACCACTGGACGGCACCTCCCACACCCTCCCCGCCGGCCGGCACACCTACAAGCTCGCCGTCGACGTCTCCCGGTCCCCGGCCCAGTCCGCCGTCAGCACCCGGGTCGCGGCGACGTGGACGTTCGCCTCGGAGCACGTCTCCGGCGGGACCGCCGAACGCCTGCCGCTGACCGTCGTCCGCTTCACTCCCGACCTGTCGACGGCCAGTACCGTCAAGGCGGGGACGGCCCTCAAGGTGCCCTTCACCCTCCAGGGCGCGGCCACCAAGGTCAGCACCCTGCGTGAACTCGCCTTCGACGTCTCCTACGACGACGGCAGGACCTGGACCAGGACCCTGCCCGTGAAGGGCACGCACCTCAAGCTGCGCAGCCCCGCCACCCCCGGCCCGGTCTCCCTCCGAGCCACCCTCACCGACGCGGACGGCAACACCCTGGTCCAGACCGTCGACCGGGCCTACCGCACCGTCAAGTAGGGGGCGCCCTGCACCGGGCAGCCGGTCCACGGCCGGCGGCAGGGGCCTTCGGTCCCTCCGCGGTTCTCCCGGCGGCCTCGCCCATCCTTGGTGACGCGGTCCCCGCGGCCAAGCCTTTCAATCCACCTTGAAAGGCTTGGCGCAACCTACCGAGGTCGACGACGATCGGTGGAGCGGGAAGCCGCGTCACCACCGGACCGACTGCCTCGGCGGCCGACCCTGACATCTGTCAGTACTGGCCGCATCGGGTCCCTCGTACGTTGCGTGGTGAACACAGTCACTCACGAGGGGACCACCATTCATGCGCAGGATCGCCAGGGCCGCGGCAGCCGTTTCACTCGCACTCGGTGTGCTGACCACCGTCGGCTCGACCGCCGCCAACGCCGCTGCCCCAGCTGACAGTTACCACGGCTGCCAGGATGGTTACGTCTGTATCTACCCGGGCGCGGGCTGGAACAACGATCAGCCGTCGCACGTCTACTACAACTACGGGACCTACAACCTGAGCGGCATGTTCGGCACGTACCGCATCATGAACAACCAGACCGACGGCGCGAGCATGAGCACCTGCACCGGTTACGACGGCACGGGCTGCGAGGGAAACCTGCCGAGCGGCTGGTTCATCGACAAGGACATGACGCCGATCAACTCGATCACGCTCCAGCCGTAGGAGCCGAGTCGCGTCACGCGTAGACGACTCGGGCCGGGCCTCCACGGGGGAAGCCCGGCCCGAGTTCTTACGCCGTCGGGTACGCCGGCCTCAGTCGCCGAGAGCCCGCGCGGCCCGCATCCGGTTCGACCGGGGCGGCCCCGCGGGCAGCGGCAGTGCAGCCTCGGGTGCAGGGAGGGCGTTGAAGTTTGCCCGTGATCTTGGACACTCGATGGTTATGCCGCGAGGGTGTGTTGATGCCGTTGCCTGGTCTCGGCTGGGGTGAGATAGCCGAAGGTCTTGTGCTTGCGCAGGCGGCGGTTGTAGAAGGTCTCGATGAAGTTGAAGACCTCGGCGCGGGCGGTGGCCCGGTCGGGCCAGATTCGAGTGCCGATTTCCTCTTTGAGCAGGGCCCAGAAACTCTCCGCAGCGGCGTTGCCGAAGCATGATCCGGTGCGTCCGCAGCTCTGCCGCAGCCCCCACTCACCTATGTGGTAGCGGAATTGAGCCGAGGTGTACTCGGCGCTTCCACGATCACTGTGTATGACACAGCCGGGTTCCAGACCGGCCCGGCCGTGGGACATGTTGAGGGCATCCACGACGAGTTCGGCCCGGGGATGGTCGGCCATGGCGTAGCCGACAACCTCGCGGGTGGCCAGGTCCGGCCAGCAGGCGAGGTAGAGCCAGCCCTCGGCCGTCGGGAGGAAAGTGATGTCTCCGACCAGCTTCGTGCCGGGGATGTCGGCGTGGAAGTCGCGGCCGATCAGGTCGGGGGCCGGCCTGGCCTTCTTGTCCGGCCGCGTCAGCGACCGGCGCCGACGACGGCGGGCGCCCTGGATGCCGTGCTCACGCATCAGGCGGGCTACGCGCTTGTGGTTCACAGACCTTCCCGGACGCCGCGGTTCGGCATGGACGCGCGGGACGCCGTAGGTTCCACGGGAGGCGAGGTGGATGACGGTGATCTCGTGGGTCAAAGCCGCGTCGGCGGCCTGGCGGGCGGCGCGGGTCTTCTGCGCGGCGAGCCAGGCGTAGAAAGAGGAGCGGGCCACCTTCAGCAGCCTGCACAGGAAAGCGACGCCGTGGGTGGTCTTCTCCGCCTCGATGAACGCGTACCTCTCGTTCACCGATCGCTCTCTTTCGCGAAGAAGACCGCGGCTTTTCGCAGGACCTCGATCGTCTGTGCCTGCTCGGCGTTCTGCCTGCGCAGCCGCTTTAGCTCCTCGCGCTCAGCGCTCGTGAGCTCACCCGGAGCGCCTTCGCCCCGGTCAGTCTTGGCCTGGCGGTACCAGCCGCGCAGGGACTCCGAGCTGATGCCGAGTTCCCGGGCGACGGCGGTGACCGTCTTGCCCGAGGAGTCGACGAGCGCGATCGCGTCCCGTTTGAACTCTTCGGTGTACCGCTTCGTGTACTTGCTTCCCACCTGGTGCTACTTCCTCTGGAACCTCAAGATCCCAGTCTCCAGGTGTCCATGATCAAGGGGAAGGTTCACCACCAAGGGCGCCGAGACCACCACCGGCACCCTCGACCGCCGCCTCCGACTCCTCGCCGAACTCGCCGCCCACGACATCACCGACCACGCCCGCCGCATGATCCACACCGCCTGGCACCTCGCCACCCGCCCCCAGCACGCCCACCTCGGCCTGCGCCAATGGGCCCACATGCTCGGCTTCCGCGGCCACTTCTCCACCCCCGCCCACCTCCGAGCCGAACGCACCACCTGGCAAACCCGCCGACCCGACACCCAGACCCCAACCCCGGCACCGGCTGAGCCGCAGGCCGGTCAGACAGCCGGCAGTCCGGTCGGTGACCGCGCCGGACACCCCACCGACCCGGCCGCCGGTCACCGTCCCGGTCACCGCAACATCGCCGGTCAGCGCGTGGACTCGGACACGACGCTGGTCATCTCCCACTGGCAGTACGCCGGAACCGGCCTCCTGGCCGCGACGGGGCAGACCCGACCCGAGCAACCGACCCGAACCCGGCGCTCGAAGCGCTCCGGTGACCGCTCCGGCAACCGCACCGGTCACCCGGTCGGTCACTCCACTGATCGGCCGACCAGTGCTGTCCGGCCTGGGGCCGTCACGTGACCGCCGACACTGAACTCCTCACCGTCCCCCAGGTCATGGAACACCTCCAACTCGGCCGCACCGCCGTCTACGACCTCATCCGCACCCGGCAACTCGCCTTCATCACCCTCGGCCGCGCCCGCCGCATCCCCGCACACGCCCTCACCGACTTCATCCACACCCACCTCGACCAGGAAGCCGCATTACGACCACTCCCCGCGACAACCCCACATCCCGCCGCGCCCGTGCCAACGGCGACGGGACCGTCTACCAGCGCAAGGACCACCGCTGGGAAGCCGCCGGATACGTCCTCGCCCCCGGCAACATCCGCAAACGCGTCCGCGTCTACGGCAGCTCGCGCACGGAGGCGCTGGCCAAACTCACCGAGAAGATCGCCGCCAGCAACCGCGGACTCCCCGTCCCCACCGCGCAGGGCAGCCTGTCCGCGTACCTGACGTACTGGCTTGAGAACGTCGCCATCCACCAGCTCCGCGAGAACACCCACACCCGCTACACCGCCGTCGCCCGGCTCTACCTCATCCCCGGCCTCGGACGAAAGAAGCTCGCCAAGCTCACCGCCAAGGACATCCGCACCTGGCTCAACCAGCTCCGCACCACCTGCCAGTGCTGCACCCGCGGCCTCGACAGTGCCCGCGACCAGCCCGTCTGCTGCGCTGCGGGGAAGTGCTGCTCCAGGCGGCTCTCGCCGCTGACCTTGGCCTACGTCCACTCCGTGCTCAAGTCCGCCCTGGAGCACGCGGTGCGCGAGGAGGAGATCCCGCGCAACGTCGCCCGCAACGTCCGCACCGGCACACCCCGGCCCCGCCGCTTCGAACCCCTCACCGCCGAGGAAGCCCGCGAGTTCCTGGCCGCCGCCAACGGTCACCGGTTGCAGCCGCTGTTCGAACTCGCTCTGCACACCGGGCTCCGCAAGGGCGAACTCCTCGGCCTGCGCTGGGAAGACCTCGACCTTACCGGTGGCACCGCCAGCATCCGACACACCCTCCAACGCACCAATACCGCCGGCCTGACCGCCCTCCCGACCAAGACCCAGAACTCCGAACGACGCATCGCCCTGCCGACGCCATGCCTGCGCTCTCTCGAACAGCACCGCAACCGCCAGCGTCAGGAACGCGAAGCGGCGGGCGCGGGCTGGAAGGACAGCGGCTACGTCTTCACCCGACCCAACGGAGCCCCAATCAAGGAAGCCACCCTCACCCGGCACTTCAACACCCTGCTCCGTCAGGCCAGGCTCCGCCGCATCCGATTCCACGACCTCCGCCACTCGGCGGCGACCCTCCTCCTGGAGCAGGGAGTGGAACTCGTCGTGATCAAGGAGCTGTTGGGGCACGCCCACATCGGCGTCACCGCCACCGTCGACGCCCACGTCCGGCTCCGCCTCCAGCGCGACGCCATCGACCTCCTCGGCAACGCGCTACGCGATCCCGCCGAGATCACAGGCGAGCCCGAAGATGGCGACGTCCAGCCACCTTGTGCAGCGCTCATCCGCTGACGTTGCCGTCAACTACTGCCGTCAAACGTCAGGAAGTCCCACCGGATAACGCTCCGGTGGGACTTCCTGACGTTTGACGCATTTCGCGATTTAATTCGCCACCCCAAGAAGCAAAGTCAACACGCCGATGTGATGGAGCGCATATAAAACGCCAGACTAAGATCGCACCTCGATGGTGATCACCGCGATATCCGGAAGGGCACTAGGCGGCTCATCCCCATACCAGGCATATTCGATTGCCGAGAGATATCCATCGGTGGCCCAGAGAAGTATCTCCCCGAACAGCGAACCCGATTCGTCCATAACTGTTGCGTCCACCGGAATAACGCCCGAAACTCCCGGCGACCGAGGAGATCCTTCCAGCACCAGCAGGTCGACGCTCGGAGAATCTACTCCCCATTTTGCAACCACCTGCACGAAGTCAACTTGAGCCCGCAGTTCAGCTGCGCCAGGGAATTCCTTGGCGAGGATCAGCTCAACTACGGCTCTCTCACCTGAGCTCATGGGGCGAGGGGTGATCGCAACGGACACGGAAGGACCTTCCGGGTAGTCGCCTTTCGGGGCGATCGTAGCAAGTACTCTTTTACTTCACGGCCATCCGTGGAGTATCTCGAAGGGATTCTCCTAGCCGGGGAACTTTCCAGGAATGAAAGCTGTACCGAGCCTGGGGACTCCGTTCACTACGGCTCCTCGAATCGTTACCGTCTCCCCCGCGATTTCTCGGTTCACCTCATACCTTCCCGCAGCCGGAAAATCCGTAGCGCCATGAAGGCTATCCATGATCGAACGAAGGGCTTCTTCTCGACCTCCGGTCCTGGCCACTAGATCACCAAACCCATGTTTGGCCGGGTCAATCACGTGCTCAAGATTCGCTGGCGTATTCCATGTCGCCCACGCCTGATCCAGGGTTTCCGCCGTCAGACCGCAGGCAGGTCCCGTGTTGTGAACGAGAACCGGCGTGGCGCCCGCGAGTACATAGTACGTGTGAACCTCATTGATCGTGAGGTCGTAGGTGCGCTGCCGCTCGGCGTACGCGCGAGTGTCTTGCACCGTCGCCTTCGATCCATCCGCCGTACGGATGGCCATCCCTGCTCTGAGATCGCCGGCATCCACCCATGCGTCTTCGGAGTCCGACCAGAAGGGATGAGTCGAGGTGCTGATCAGAGAGTTGGTGCCGCCGTCCGTGGCTATGGAGAGGTCGACGAAGTGCTTGTCGTCCTCCGTGACGATCGTCGCGACGACTTCCTTGACGGTGGTCTCGTTGGTGCGAGGATCCGTGACAGTGACCTTGTCGCCGATCTTCACATCTTCGATGGGTCTGCTGGTGCCATCAGCCAAGAGGACGTGCGTACCAGCGGTGAAGCTGTGCGCCGCGCCGACAAGGCACCCAATAGGAATATTGTCACCGCGCTTGATGGCCGCTTTGAAGACCTTGAAACCAATCTTCGCAAGCTTTCCTACAGCCAGCGTCGCGCCGCTTATCGCAGCGTCCGTCGCGGCATCCTTGCAACCCTTTCCCTTGTAGCAGTCGACGTAGCTACGAACTCCGAGCACTTCGAGGACATCCACACTGGCCGGGCCGCCGAACCAGCCAAGTTCGCCAACAGCGTGACAGAAATCATTGGAATTCAGGACGCCTGTGCATTTACTGCGCGCCCAGTTCTCCAGGTTGTGCTGATAGTCGGTGTTCTCGTGGTAGTACGGGAACGTCGCGGCTAGTTCTTCTTGCGTCGGTACATAGACGCCCTGAATAGTGATCGAAGATCCGTAAGGCTTGATCGTCACCGGCCCCAACGCTTCACCGCCTCGCAGGGCGTTTCCGGAAGGAGGGGCGTAAATATTTCCGCCGCCGGTAGGACGTCCATCTATGGACAGGCTCCCGTCGCCGTGCGTCTGGACGCCAGTTCCGCACCCTTCGGAGAATCCGGATCCGCATGCGAGACCAAGGCCTGTGGCATCGGAGAAGAAGAGTGGATTTTGCGCTCCGTAGGTGTACCCATTGAGAGTTTGCGGTTTGTCCGTCTCAAGGAGCGGGTCCACGCTGAGGAAACGCCCTGTGTCAGGATCGTATTCGCGGGCCCCGAGGTGGGTAAGGCCGGTGGATTTGGTGTCGTTGGTACCTCCGACGAAGCCCTTGGTGCCAGGCCAGTCAGTGACTTCTCCGCCTCGTGTGCCGCCGAAGGGCAGAGTGCGTTGTTGGCTCAGTTTCTGGCTGGCCGCTTCGACAGCGAGCTGGGCCGTACCGTGATAGTCGGCGAGGGTGAAGGAGACGGAGCCGTCGTCCTTCTGAACGGCTTGGTGGCCGCCACCAAGGTCGAAGTAGCGAGTGGCTGTGGGCGTCGTGGAACCCTTGGACAAGGTGATTTCGGTACTGCCGAGATAGAGGGTGGTCTCGGTCGGGGTGCGGCCGATGAGGCGGTTGCCATCGGTGTCGTACAGATACTCGGTGACCTGATCGGCTCCGCCCTCGACGGGCTCGGTCACCTTGGCGAGACTGCCTTCCTCGTTCCAGGTCAGGCTCTGCTTGTCGCCGCTCTGTGTGCGGGCCGTGGTGTTCCCCGCGGCGTCGTAGGCGTAGGAGTCCTTCGCAGTTCCGGTTGGACCCGTACTTGTGATCGAGGACAATGCATGCGCCTGCGCCGTGCCGGGGTCGGGATAGTCGTATTCCCGCTTGGTGTCCTTGGCAGCGTTACCTGCGGAGTCGTGAAGTGTTTCTGTGAGGCGCTGGCCCGTCTTGCCGTAGGTATAGGAGGTCCAATACGGAGCCGGCCCTCCCAGCGTGCTTCCACCGGGCGCTTCGGCACAGCTCACCTCGTCCTGGGTCCAGGCTTCACTCAGACGGCGCAAGGGGTCATAGGTGAAGCACTGGGTGTCGGTGCCGGAGCGGGAGACATCGGAAACCGCCAGGATGTTACCGGCCTCGTCAT
The DNA here is from genome assembly GCF_026341275.1 of Streptomyces ortus. NCBI lineage: Bacteria > Bacillati > Actinomycetota > Actinomycetes > Kitasatosporales > Streptomycetaceae > Streptomyces > Streptomyces ortus. The sequence continues at coordinate 6,463,988 of NZ_JAIFZO010000002.1, read as the reverse complement.
AGCGGTAGGTACTGGACTGATCGACGCCAGCCACGTCCTGGCGGCTGACAGTCGAAGTGGCCAACCGCTGAGTTCCCTTTTCATAAGTGTTGACCGCTGTAACTGTTTTACCGCCGCTGTTCGACAGCTCATACTTCAACGGTCTGCCGGTCCAACCGTAGGTGGTACTGGCTTTGACTCCCTGGCCGCTCGTGACGACCGTCGGCCGCAGAGTCTCGTCTTCATACGTGTATGTCAGCGTTGTCGCGGCCAGAGACCCCGCCTTGGGGTATCCCACGGTCTTCAACAAGCCGGAAACGTCGTACGCGTTGGTCGAGATGTATGTACCCTGCAGCCCTCCTTCCGTGGCAGGGATCGTGACGGAGGTGCGCAGCGGACGGTATAGGCGGTCGTATGCGACAACTTCAGCGGTGTACGCGTTGGAGCCGTCGTAACGGATGGTCTTGGCGAGATGACCCTTGGCGCCGGAGACGGTGTCGTAGACCCACGCGGACCGCAGCGGACCTGAGGGCGAGTCCTTGCGTACCTCGGTCTGGCGGCCCAGCCCGTCGTAGCTGTAGGCCAGAGTGATGTTGCGCTCGTCGGTGGATGATGTCAGTTGGCCCCGGTCGTCGTAAACGCTCCTGGATGTGCCGGCGTCGGGGTCGTGTGCCGCGGTCTGCTGTCCAAGCAGGTCGTACTCGTAGTTCCAGCTGTTGCCTTCTGCGTCGGTGACCCTGTCCAGCTCGCCGCGCGGCGTGTATTTGTACGTGGTCGTGTCGTAGGCGGCGTCGACGCTGCGGGCGTGGTGCTGGCGTACTTCGGTGTTCTGGCCGCGGGAGTCGGTGAGGGTGGTCACGGCGGTGCCACCGACGGGCGGTATGACCGTCGTGCGGTCGCCGCCGTAGATGGTCTTGGTGGTGTTCAAGACAGTGCCGCCACCGCCGCTTCCGGCGACCTCACGCGCCTCGGTCTGACGGCCGAGCCCGTCGTAGCTGTAGTGAATCTGCGTTTCGACGCTCAACGCATCATTAGGTTTGAACAGGTCGACGGACGGCGCCTTCTCGATGAAGTAAGTGGCGAACTCCGCGCCTGCGAGACCTCGTTCGTCGTAGAAGGTGTCGGTTACCAGCCCGCCGCCGTCGGGGCCTGCTTCCTGAGTCTGGCGGGGACGCAGGAACCCGTCATAAAGAAGGTACGAGGTGCGCTGGGCACCGTTGTTCCCCAGGGTCTTGGTGCCGACTGCGACGGGTTGGCTGTCGGTGACCGTGTAGGTGAACTCGTAGGACGGTGTCTGGCCGGTGAGGCGGTCGGCCAGCCAGACCTTGGCCGAGCGGCCCAGCGCGTCATAGACAAATGTGGTGACCTTGCCGTTGGTGTCGGTCTGGGTCAGCGGCAGGCCGCGGCGGATGTCGTGGGTGGTGATGGAAGTCTGCGCAGTGGACGCGTCGCCCGTCTTCACCGGCGGCGTGGTGACCTTGGTGGTGGTCGCAAAACCGGTGGCGGGAGTTCGTTCGGTTTTGGTCGTGCGGCCGTCCGTACGCGCGGTGCGCGTGAGTGCACCTGCCGCGGTGACCTTCACGTCGGCTGTGAGATCGGTAGTGGTGAGTTGGCGGCCGTAGTCGTCGAAGGTGGCCCCGGACTCCACATAGAGGGCGTTGGAGCCGTCGTACTTCCTCAGCAGCGCACTGTTGGTCGCGTCACCCTTGGTAGGGGCGGCTTCGTAAGCTGCGCCGTCGTAAGCCGATCGCACATCGGACAGCACGTCGCCGGGTCGGCCGGCAGCGACGTCACACGCCTTGCCGACCGTCTCGACGCGAGAGGGAAGCATCAGAATGTTGCTGCTGGTGTTGGTCGCGTAGGTAGTGCGAGTGCATCGGTTGTCGTCGGCTGTGCTGTTGTCGCCGAAGTCGTCGACGTTGGTGAGACGGCCGGCCACCGTGTCGTACGTATTGGCCGTGGAAGTGACACGCCACTTCGTACCGACGCCGTCGTCCAGCGAGGTGAAGGTCTTGCTGTGGGAAGTGCCGGTGAAGTTTGCAGTCACCGTCCCCCAGTCGCGAGTCTTCTTCGCGGTTTCGTGGTGCCAGGGACGGTTGATGGTCTTGGTCAGCACTTTTCCGTTGGGACCGGAATAGCTGACCGTCTTGTAACTGAAGCCGGCGGTTGAGGCGTGGTCGGTGATGGGGTCACCCTCGCCCTCACCCAATGTGACGGTCACGTCCCTGGTACCGCCGGACGCAGCCTTACGGTCGGCGTCCATGCCTCGCAGGAAGTAGGTGTCGGCCTGCGTTTCCATGGCGGATGGGCCGCCCAGTCCACCGGTCTGCACACGTACGTGACCGTAGCCACGCCACTGTGACCAGGTCTTGAACTTCTCCTTGGTCAGGCCGTCGTCATCGTCGTAATGCCAGGCCGCGTCGCCCATGTAGTCGTAACTGGTGACTTCGTCGGGGGCGCCGCCGGTGCGGTCTATCGAGTTCACCGAGGTGACCACGTATTTGTTGAACCAATGACGTTCAGGGTCGTCCGTGGAGCTGCCTCCGATGTACTGGGGGAAACAGCGGGTGGCGTTCGTCGCCGGTGAGGGCAGCGCGCCCGATTTGCACGCTGCGGCGGAATAGTCGACCTCGACTTGCCCACCGTACTCGTCTGCGATGGCGGACAGTCTGTCCTTGATGAAGGGAGCGTAGCCGTCGCCGGTTTCGTCGAGGCGATTGGCCAGTTGCTCGTAGGCGAAGGTGGTTTTCGGCTGTGTGATGGCGGTGTCGGCCGTATGCCCGGTGTGCTGCACGGAGTCGAGCAGGAGCTGGTAGTCGATGTCGGCCATGCCCCAGCGGTGGGTCAGTTTCCAGGAGTCGACATTCTTGTAGGCACTGCCGTCGTAGACCTGGGTGGTGACGCCTGTCAACCGCTTGCATGTGAAAAAGGCCGGGGAGAAACGGCCCTGGTCACAGTCCTCCGCACTGTCACAGTTGAGATCCCAAGGGGTGTCGTACCAGTGAGCGGCATCGGTATCGATGGACGAGCAGGTGGTGGCGGTATTGGGCAGGCAACGCTCGCTGTCGGTGAAGTCCACTTTGCCCAGAGCCTTGGAGCTGTACATGGAGGACGGCTTCAGGCCGTACTCGATGCGGTCGAGGGTTCCGCCACGGACGTATCGGGTGTTGTCGCTCTCTTCCAGATTGCGACCGTAGGAGTTGCTTTCCTTGTCGTAGTAGTAGGCGAGAGCATTGCCCCGCACATCGACGACGTAGTCGAGGTTCCACCGCCACGCCTGGTTGCACCAGGAACCGGCGAACGTCGACTCGTGACACGGTTCTCCGGAGTCGTCACCGAACACCGGAAGCGTCCAGGTGGAGTCCGTGGTCTCCTTGCCGTCCGACCAACCGGGCAACCGGTTGTAACCGAAGAAGTACTGCGTGCCGTCCGGAGTGGTCACTCGCCAGTGTTCACCCTCGTTGTCGCCGTTACCGCGCTCGCTCGACTCCAGACGGTCGATCTTCGTTCCGTCATCGCTCTGCAGTTTCCAGGATCCCTTGCCGTTGGGGACGAGTTCGCCTCCCTTGCCGTTGAAGGAGATGAACGCGTTGTCGTAGCCCCAGCAGACGTCTCCTGGTGTGTTGCCGTCGGCATTCTTCACGTCATCGTCGGCACAGGACTTATAGCGTCGTTCGATGTATCCGGGGGACAGGTCGAACCCGTCGCCCACCCAGGACGCCTGGTTGTTGGTGTTCCCCGTGCGTCCGTCGATCGAGCCCGAGGCATAGGAAAGCCCGACGTTGGGCTTCAACCCTCCGGGGACCTCGGGAACTGGCATGGCGTAGGCCCAGCTGAAGTCGCCGGTGTTGAGATTCGTGCTCCACGTCGATGACGGCGAGAGCGAAGTGGCTTTGTAATCGCCGCCCATGCCCTGCTCGTTCGCCACGGCTGCCAACACAGTCGGAGCATTACCGCTCAGGGCCACGTCCTGCGCGGTGAGTGTCTCCTTCTCACTGTCGTTGACTGTGGCCAGTGGTTCGACAGCGCGGCACTGCTCCTTTCCCGGGGTGGTGAGGGCACACGCGGGCAGCTCTACGAAGGTGAGGCGCGAGGCGTAACCACCGCCGTAGGCGTCGGCGAAGGCGGAGTAGTCAACCGTGGCTCGCACACGGCCGGCGTCGATCCTCGCGGTGCTTTTGCCACCGGGCTTGGAGGCTATGCCTTCTTCGCTCTTGGGTCGCAGGCTCAGCAGTACTCCGTCGACGCCGGCCGCGACAGCGGCCTTGCGGCTCATGACACGTGCCTCAACGGCACCATGCGCCGGCTTCCTGCTTGGCCCGCCCTGGGTGTCAAGAATCACAGGCAGTCCCTGGGCGCGCACTGACTCGCCGGCTGTGCCCTTCGTGCCGGCTTTCCGCAGGTCGACCACTGCCTTCGCGGCCTTCGGCCAGGCTGCTTCAGGCGCACGCAATGGAGTACGCGGCCCTTTGGTGACCTTGCGCGGCTTCACCTTGCCGGTGGTTCCCGGCACCGGCTTGTCGGACGCCGGTAGCTCTGGGAACTGCTTGATGTCGGCGGCGGTGGCGATCGGTACACCCGCTGCTTGCAAAAGCGTGCCAACCATGACCACCGCTGAGGCCAGAGCGACGCGCCGCCGCAGCCTTCTGAGCCGCTTGCTCGATCTGCCGTTCATCTTGTCCTTCGCCCTGAGGGGTGTCCCACCCAATGCAATGTGCACAGGCGGAAGCAGAGATGGAGTAACAAGCTGAAAGTCCTGGTGGGCCGGACATCTGGGCCCGGCCCACCAGGGCGGTGTCCTAGTCGCCGGCGGGGACGTCGGTGTCCGTGCCGGGCTGGCCCACCGCAAGGTGCCCGATCTGGGTGGCGGTCAGTGCGCCCTGGAAGACCCAGAGGTCCGAAACGGCTCCCGGCCAGTACTCGCCCCATGTGTTCGTCCCGGTCTTGACCCGGCCGAGTTGCAGGGGTTGCACGGCCTTGAAGGACAACACCTCATCGGTCCACGAGAGCCGGTCCGTGCACGTCGTGTCGTCTGCGACGCCGTCACCGTCAGTATCAGCACAGGCGAATTCCTCCAATTCGCCGTTCACGTACAGCGAGAGTTGCTTGGCAAATCCGTCGTAGACCACAGCCAGATGCGTCCAGTCAGTGGGGGTGAAGATCTGACCATTGTCGGCTTGTGTGACGGCGCCTGCTGTGGTGTCTTCGGACGCCATGGCGATACGCCAGCGGCCCGGATCAGTATCTGGCGTCGTACTGGGCTCGTAGCGCACCACGAACGCGTTCTGCGTGGTGCCGGGGGCACTGAGCAGACTCACACCACTTTGCGGAACGGCTGCAGCTTGCGCCCACACGGTGGCGGTGAAGCTGGCGCTGGTGTCCACCGGCGCCACCGCGGTCACCGCATAGTCGTCGACACCGTCGAGAGTCATACCGCCATCGACCCAACCGGTACCGATCTCAGCACCGTTGAGGGTCATCTTGTTGCCTGACGCGGAGGCGTCCGGAGTCGTCGGCGGAGTCCCGGAGGCAGATTCGAACTTCCACCTCCCCTTGACCAGCGGCCGCTGTTTGAACATCTGCTGGACCTCTTCCGCAGACACCGGCCGATCGAGGAGGCGTACGTCATCGATGATGCCGGGGAAGTAACTTCCCATCGCGCCGCTGTAGTTGCCAGCTCCGATGTACATCGACTGATCCGCGTAGAACGCTCCGGCAAGTGCGGTCGATCCAGCCTTGGTTCCGTTGACGTACAGCGTGAGGGTGTCGGCCACCGGATCGTGGACTCCCACCAAGTGCGCCCATTCTCCGGCACGGGCGGTCGTGCCATCGGCTTGCAGTGCGCGGATCGGAGTGGCGTCCGGGGCATCGGCCGAGTACTGGTTCACAGCCCAGCGGTCGTAGGCAGCCGAGTAGTACAGCTCGAAGCCAGGCCGGTCCTTGCCCGCTTGCGCTGCGATCACCGCAGCACCTGTGGGCTTCTTGTCGAGCTTCGCCCAAGCGGAGACGGTGAAGTTACGGGAGGTGTTGACATGCGGTCCGCTGGTCTGGCCGATCTTCGCGTAACCGCTGGTTCCGTCGAAACGGGCGGCCTTACCGGCCATTCCTGCCACGCCTGCGGTGACCGAGCCGTTGTACTTGGCGGGCAGTACCCCTCCACGACCGCTGATCTCGGTGGCACCCTCGGCCTCATCCAGACTGAAAACAGCCACTGCGGGACGGCCGGGATCCCCTACGGTCTGCTTCGCGTAGAGCTTGTCGATCTCGTCCTGCGCCAGCGGCTTATCGAACAGCTGCAGTGAATCGACAGTTCCTGGCAGCAGCGATTCGGCGATGCCGGTGTAGTTCTTGCCGCCTACCTGCAGGCCACGCCGTGCTTCCCACGGCGAGTCGTAGGCGGTCTCCCCCACAAGTCGCCCGTCGATGAACAGTTGCAGCACATCAGCTGTCGAGGAGTACGAACCCACCAGATGAGTCCATACTCCAGCGCTCACTCCACCGGCCTGGGCTGGCATCACCCGGGCTATGGCGGCATCAGCGCTGTCGGCCTTGTACTGGTTGAAGGCCCATCGGTCATAGGTCTTCGAGTAGTACAGCTCGAATCCGGGAGCGTTGTTGCCAGGCTGCGTGGCCACCACCGCGGTGCTGTCAGGAATTTTCGAAAGCCTTACCCACGCCGAGACGGCGAATCCCCCGCTGGTGTTGACCACTGCAAGGTCTGTGGAGGCGTATCCATCCGTGCCATTGAACTCCACCGCAGTGCCTTGCACACCGCTCACGCCTGACGTCACCCCGCCGGACAGAGCCAAGGCGCGAGGTGGAGTCGAGCCTTTTGCCTCGTTCGTTCCCGCGGCTTCGTCCAGCTGCCAAGTGGCCCGTTCGGGTTGGCCAGCCTTCACACGGTACTGGTAGGTGCGTATTTCACTGCTGTTGCCAGCCGAGTCGAAGGCCTGGGCGGTGAAGAAACTCACTCCGGGTTTGGCCGGCAGTACCTTGATGACCTGCGCCGCACCACCCGACGTGGTGACCTTGTTCTTCGAGCTGGGATCGCTGTTAATGCCGTACCAATATGTCGTCACATCGGTGTCGGCGGCTTTCACCTCGAAAGACCCATAGCGGCCCACTCCGTCCCACCACGGATCGTCCGGATCACTGGGATCGACAGCTGGATATTCACCCGAAGTAACAGCGGGCGCCTTGGGAATTTTGGTATCATAGATGAAATAGCAGGCAGTCGGGTCACCCGCATACGACCACGGAGAGTACTGCGCGCCGTCGTAGGAACGTGCGTACCAGTTGATCTGTTTGTTCGGCGGTATGGACGACGGAAGACTGATCGCGAACGAGGACCCGGACGTCCTGGTCGCAGTCCGCGCCGGATTCCACGAGCCGCCGTCCCACTTCGCCTGGAACTGCACGGCGACTCTGTCACCGTCGGGATCCGTGATGTTGTTCGCGTTGATGACCCCCAGTGTCCTAACGCGGGCAAGACTGCCGGATCTCTTGCAGGTGCCGCCGTACTGCATGGTCAGCTGCGACATCTTGATCTGTGGCGGCGGCCTGTTGTACTGCACCCGCAGGAACGCATCGTCCGAGAATCGCTTCCAGCCATCAGGGTCGGTTTCACTGGACGCCTGCAGCCCGAACGTCATGGTCGACCACTTCTTGTTCGCGGCCTGCTGGACTGCCGACTTCACGTCGAACTCAGCATCCTTGGCAGCACAACCGTCGTAGCCGTGCGCAAACGACTCGGTCTTGAGATGATCGATCCAGAATCCCGAAGCCTTCTGTGTGTTCCAGGTCGTGGATGAGGAAATGTCTTTCGTGCGCCACAGCTGCACGCCCCGCGCCGTGCACGACGCAGACCAGGTGTTGCGGACCACGAACTCCGCCGACAGAACGCTCTTACCCGCGAACTTCGATACCGGGATCCGATAGAAGAGCCTCTTGGTGTCGTAAGGCTTGCAGTAAGCCCAGCCGCAGTAGCCCATACCCGCGTCGGATTCGCCATTGAACTTCCATTGCGGCGAGGAAGCCCAGTACTCCGACGCCATCGTCCAAGCCGACGCGTCGGGCGAGTGCCATTGCGGGTCGATGAACACCGGATAGACGGTGTCACCACCCTTCAGCACACCGGCATCGGGCGTCATCACCAACTCGTCCTGCCCGGACACCACCTCGACAGCGACTGGAGCCAGCTTGCCCGACTCCGCAGCACCAGGTTCACCCTCCGCACCTGCTACCCGGCTCTCGGCGCCGGCCTGAGCACGCGCCGACTGCTGTGCCCCAGGGCTGGAGTCCCACATCATTGGTTGCGGTGCCTCGAACACCGCACCGCCAGCACCCACGTCCACCGCCTCAAGGCCGCCCGACGACGTCTCCTGGACGTTCATTCCTTCGGCGTCCAGTTGCAGGCGTAGTTCCGCCAGACCTTCGCTGGCCGCCGCTTCGGCAGACTTCACCACCAGGAGCTGCGTGAAGCCGTCCTCCTGGGCCCCCAGCCTCAAATCGACGCCGGGCAGGACGTCCGAGTAGGTCGCTGTGTCGCCGACCAGTTCCGGAACCGGCAGTTGGTCAGGCCAACTGAGTTCCAACGTCCGTCCAGCCTTGGTCATGCGCACCAGCGGCGCGCTTCCGCCGCCCGAGAACTCCAGCCCGATGGTCGCGACCTTAGGCGCCACCATGCCGCCCTCGGACTCGGCCAGATCGGTATCGATTGCCTTCCAGACGCCGTCGACTCGTGCGCGCACAGGACGCAGGTGTTCACGCGCCTCCAGGTTCCCGTTTGCCGTGGCGAAGACCTCAGTGGTTTCACCTCGCAATGAGGCGACCTCCACGGCCTTGCCTGTGCGCTTGGCCTGGGCAAGCGCCTCGTCCTCAGTCGGTGTCACTCCAACTTGGGAGTCGTCTAGTGCCGACGGCCTACCGGCCGACACCTGACTGCGGGCAGCTCCCGCCGCGTTAACAGGCGCTAGAACACACAACGCGATCGCACCCGATAGCGCCACCGCAGTGACACGCAGCAGTCTGCCCACAGGCATGACACACCCTCCCCCCAGAGCCTCCCCAGGCTCTGCCTGTATGTAATCGATCTTCCACAGATCGTGAACTGACAGTAAGGGTGCGTTCACTCGTCGGTCCAGACCACTCCGATCGGACATTGCGACCCACTCGACCCATACGACACCAACTGTCATGTGACATATGACACACGCATGCCCCGGCGTTCGTCCGCCCCCACAGGCCAAGCAACGCCTGTACGGACACCGGCTGTTCAGGTGCCAGGCACCCCGATCTCCGCCCACACGGTTTTGTACGTGTCTCCCGTGCAGAGGGCCGTTCCCCAGCGGTCGGCCAGGGCGTCGACCAGGAGCAGGCCGCGTCCGCCCTCGTTCTCCTCGCCGGGGTCGGCCGACTCCCGCAGTACGGGGAGTCGTTCGGTCAGGCCGTCGGACACCTCCACCCGTACGACGTCCTCGTCGGCCCGCATCAGCAGCCGTACGCGGAAGTCGCGGCCCTTGACCCGGCCGTGCGTCACCGCGTTGGCCGCCAGCTCGGCGACGACCAGGGTGACGGATTCGCTCGCCTGACTGTCGTACGCGAACCCCCACGCGTCCATCCTGTTCGCGACCAGGCGCCGGGCCAGGCGGGCCCCTCGCGGGGTGCAGCTGAAGAGCTGGGTGAACGTACGTACGGTGACGGGGACTTGGACCCCAATGTGTCCTTGCATGAGTCAAAGGTCCCGGGTCGCCGAGCCGTCGACCAGCATCGACACTCGTACGGTGCACCCCGTACGAGTTCACTCTGTGGACAGTCGGAGTGACTTTCCGTGACCATTGCTCCATGACCAACAGCACGGCGAACGAGCCCGAACCGTCGGACAGTTTGAAGACGTTCGGCTTGGTCCACAAGGCTTTCCGCAAGCGGGCGGGGCTCACGCAGGAGGAGATCGCACCACTCGTGCGGTACCAGCCGGGGACGGTGGCGTCCATCGAGCAGGGGAGGCGGCTGCCGCCGAGGGTGTATGTGGAGCGCGCGGAGGAGGTGTTGGACGCGTTCGGAGTGCTCCGGGCGGCGGCGAAGTATGCAACCCGGCAGCCGGGTTTGGCTTCCTGGTTCAGGAGATGGGCGGACCTGGAGGAGCAGGCGATCGCTCTCTGCACGTACGAATGCCGGGTGATTCCCGGCTTGTTGCAGACAGACGCATACGCGCGGGCGGTGATCTGGAGCGTGCCGCTGCGACCGACCGATGAGCAGGTCGAGCAGCGCGTCGCCGCGCGCTTCGCCCGGCAGGAACTGCTCAGCACGAGCCCGGATCGGCCCACGGCCTTCAGCTTCATCATCGAACAGGCTGTCCTGGAGCGACACACCGGCGGCGAGGACGTGACGCGTGAACTGATCGACCATCTGCTCGACGTGAACGAGCGGCACTGGAACGTCGAGATCCAGCTGATGCCACTCCGACAGCCGGAGCACGCGGGACTCGATGGACCGATGCGCCTGCTGGAGACCCCTGAACACGAATGGTTCGCCTACGCGGAAGGTCAGAAGACCGGCCACTTGATCAGCGACCGCCAAGCCATCAGCGTGCTCCAGCAGCGTTATGCCAAGATGCGCTCACAGGCTCTCACTCCAGAAGACACGGTGAGCCTGCTCCAGCAGATGCGAGGGGCGCTATGAACAGCAACACGACCCAACTCACCTGGTTCAAGAGCAGTTACAGCGGCTCGGAGGGCGACGACTGCGTCGAAGTTGCCGTCTGCCCCGCCGCCACCATCCACGTCCGTGACTCCAAGGACGCCCTCGGGCCGCAGCTCACCCTCTCCCCCGCCGCCTGGGCGGACTTCGTTCTTGACCTCAGTGGTTCGCGCAGCACGGCGTAGGGTTCGGGACCTCGAAGGGGGCCAGCGTCCCGCCGGTTGCCGGCATCGCGGACAGGACCAGGCGCCCTCCCTGCCACAGCGGACGCACGTGGCCGCGCGTCACCAGGCGCGCCTCCGGCGCCGCGTCGCCGCTGCCCAGGACCGTCACGCGGTCGATCGCGGAGCGCGCGAGCACGTCCGCGACCGGCACCGTGCCCGTGAGGGCAGTGACGCCCGGGTACAGGACCGCACGGCCCGTGGCGTCCGGGATGCCGGGTGTCACGTCGTGGCCGCCGGCCGAGAGCCGCTCCCGGGCGGCGCGCAGCAGCGGCTCCGACGGGAAGGTGAACGACAGGACGACCCGCGCCCCCTCCCCCCGCACCAGGTGCGTGCAGCCGAACACGGTCTCGGAGAGGCCGAGTTCGGTGGACAGCGCGTGCAGCAGGTGGTCCGCGGCGCGCAGGTCCCTGACCCGCGCGCCGGCGTCCACGGTGAGGGTGTGCGTCACGAGGGCAGGACCCACACCGGGTTGGAGTAGAACCACAGGTCCTTCCACGGGTCGGCGTCGCCGACGACGTCGATGGCGGGGCCCGCCGGGTCGTGGGCCGCGCCCAGCGCCCCGACGGCGGAACGGTTGCCGTCGGTCCCGCGCAGGCGGACGTAGACCGGGTGGTCGACGCGACCGAGGTCGTACGTCAGCCGGACCGTGCCGGTGGACTTGCTGACGTCGTACGACCTGGTGACCTTCGCCGTCGGCGCGGTGAAGGTGTCCTTGTCCTCGACCAGGCCGGTGACGTCGCCCTGGATGACGTCGACGCGGGCGACCTTCGGCTGGAAGCCGGCCCAGTTGGGGCCGCCGGCCGGGGTGACGTCCACGGTCAGCGTGACCCTGGTGCCCTTCTTGACGTGCAGGGCGCCGCCGAGGGTGGCCCAGCGGCTGCCGCCGGAGACCCGTACGTCGAGGGCGTCGATGAGCTGACCGTGGTCGACCCAGACGCGGCCCGCCCGGATACCGTCCATGACGGCCGCGTACGAGAAGCCGTCGGAGCCGACGTGGGTGCGGCTGTACTGGCCCGGGAAGAAGTCGTTCTGCGTGATGTCGAGCTGCCCGCCGTACACCGGGTCGTCGTACTTGCCGTTGGTGTTGAAGTCACCGCCGCCGCGGGCGGTGGTGTCGGCGTAGACCTGGTGGGAGTCGGAGTTGGCGGTGATCCACCAGGGCCGGCCCTCGGCGAGCAGGCTGTCCCACAGGCCGCCGACGGTGGAGGTCATCCAGTCGAAGCCGCCCCAGGTGCGGTAGCTCTCCAGCGGGTAGTCGGGGAAGGAGTCGGCGCCGGGGCTGTTGTCGTAGATGCCGCGCGCGCCGCCCGGACCGAGCGGCTTGGGCAGGCCGCCGGCCTGGTGGCCGGGCGCGCCCTCGAAGCCGACGGCGATCCGGTGGCTCGACGGCGTCGCGTCGCGCCAGGCGCGGATCTCGTGCGGGGAGTCGATGCCCTTGCGCGCCGGGTGGTTGGCGAGCATCAGCGCGTCCTTGATCTTGCGCCGCTTCACCTGGTCGGAGAGGAAGGCGAGACCGGCGACGGCGAGCGCCTCGTTGGCCGGGGACGAGCCGGTCGCACCCTTGACCGCGCCGTCGTAGCTGTTCTCGAACTGCTTGAGGACGGCCACCTCGTTGCTGCCGGGGTGCACGAAGACGGTGCCGTGTTCGGCGGCCGGGATGTTCCACTCCAGGCCCTGGAAGACGAGGGTGTCCTCGTAGGCGGCACGGGCCCTCTTGATGTCCGGGTTGACCTTCTCGACGCCGATCTTGGCGTGCGTGGCACTGCCGTGGTCGGTGATGACGAGCCAGTCCATGCCGTTGCGGGCGCCCTGGCGGACCTGGTCGACGACGCGGTACTTGCCGTCGCTGCTGTACTGGGTGTGGATGTGGTGGTCGCCGGCCAGCCAGAGGAAGCCCTTGCCCTTGCGGCTGCCTGCGGAGGTCCGCGCGCCGGCCGACGGCTGGGCGGCGGCCTGCCCGCTCGCCACTCCGCCCAGCACGCTCGCCGAGGCGAGACCCGCGCCGAGCAGGCCCGCGCGGCGCAGCATGGAGCGGCGCGACCGCTGCTCGGGGTTCAGGGCCTCGTCGGGTACGGCGGTGTCGAAGGCGGCGGGAAGAGGGGCGCTGTCGTGGCCGTGACCATGACCGTGGTCGTGACCGTGGTGATGGTCCCCGTGGCTGTGCCCGTGCCCGTGACTGTGTCCGTGACCCATGTTCGGCCTCCTGTGTCCGGCGCCGCCGATGCGGTCGCGCGCTATGGAGACTCGATGCGAAACATGAACACCGGGCGACATGGGGGTGAGCTGCGGGCGACTCCGGCACGGCGGATCGCCGCCCCTCCCGCAGGCTTCCCAACTGGCGCGCTATGCACTCTAGTTGACTCACACCTCCGTTGTTTTCTCTGTTGCCTGGAGGCACCCCACCATGAGAAGACTCATCGGCACGCTGCTGGCGGGCACGCTGGCCGTCGCCGGACTCACGACGGCAGCCTCGGCCACCCCGGCCACCCCGGCCGCCTCGGCCCCGGCGTCCGCCACCGCACCCTCGTCCGGCACCTTCAACGTGCTCACGTACAACGTCGCGGGTCTCCCCGACGGGCTGAGTTCCGGCAACCCGTCGGTCAACACCCCGCTGATCTCCCCACGGCTCGGCGCGTACGACATCGTGAACGTCCAGGAGGACTTCAACTACCACGCGGCGCTGTACGCGGGCGACGACCACCCGTACCGCACGGCGACCAGCGGTGGTGTGCCCTTCGGCGACGGTCTGAACACCCTCTCGGACTACTCCTTCGAGGACTTCGAGCGCGTACGCTGGGGTGCTTGCACGGGCACCAACTGCCTGACGCCGAAAGGCTTCTCGCTGGCCCGGGTGCGGCTCGCGGAGGGCGTCTTCGTCGACCTCTACAACGTGCACACGAACGCCGACGACACGGACGACGCGCTCGCCGCCCGGCGCGCCAACATCGAGCAGCTGTCGGACTTCGTCCAGGCGAACTCGGCGGGCAACGCGGTGATCGTCATGGGTGACACCAACACCCGCTACACCCGCTCGGGCGACAACATCCGCACGCTCGCGAGCGAGAACGGTCTGACCGACGCGTGGGTCCAGCTGGTCCGGGGCGGCAGCGCGCCCGCGCAGGGCAGTGACGCGCTCGTCTGCCCGACCACCGCGCCGACCGACTCCTGCGAGGTGGTCGACAAGATCCTCTACCGGGGCAGTGACCTGGTGAATCTCTCGGCCGGGCGGTACGCCGACGAGTGGGCGAAGTTCCTGGACCCGGCCGGCGGCAACCTCTCCGACCACTTCCCGCACACGGCCGACTTCTCCTGGACCCTGCCGTCCGACCTCCGGGCGAGCGATGTCATCGGCGGTCCGCACGGCACGGCGTTCAACGACGCGGACGACCTGCCGGGCGTGCCCTCGCCCCGCACGCTGACCCTGCGGGGCGGCTCGCGCCTGGACTCCGTGTCGCTCGTCCTCGACGGCGGTACGTCGCTGACCCACGGCGGCACGGGAGGTACGGCCGCCTCCCTCACCCTCGCCGCCGGCGAACACCTCACGTCGGTGAAGCTCACGCAGGGGCAGAAGGACGGGCGGACGCGGATCTTCTCGGCGGCGTTCACGACGGACAAGTCCCGTACGGTGTCGGCCGGTTCGGCCACGTCGGACGCGGTGACGTACGCGGCTCCGGCGGGGTGGCAGATCGTCGGCTTCACGGGCCGGTCGGGCACGGAGATCGACAAACTGGGCGTCCTGTACGCCCCGACCGGCTGACACCGGGGCGGCCCGGGGTGGGCCTCAAGGACTGCGCAGTTCCCCGCGCCCCTGGGTACCCAGGGGCGCGGGGAACTGCGCAAAGGGGGGCGAGGGGGCGGAGCCCCCATGCGGGGGCGGGAGGCGAGCGTGATCGCTATTCTTGGGCGGACGTCCCCCACCCCCAGAAAGGGGCCCCGAGAATGGCCCGCGCCGGACTCACCACCGACCGGGTCGTCACCGCCGCCGCCGACCTCGCCGACGAAGCAGGCTACGACCACGTCACCCTCTCCGCCCTGGCGAGAACGTTCGGCGTCAAGGACGCAAGCCTGTACTCGCACGTCAAGAACCTCCACGACCTGCGCACCCGCATGGCCTTCCTCGCAGGCGGCGAAATGATCGACCGCATCGCCGACGCCGTGGCAGGACGCGCCGGCAAGGACGCCCTCGCCGCCTTCGCCGACGCCTACCGCACGTACGCCCTGGAGCACCCCGGCCGATACGCGGCCACCCAGATCCGTATCGACCAGAGCCTCGCGGCCACCTCCCCCGCCTTCGTCCGCACGGCGGAGGTCACCCACGGCATGCTGCGCGCCTACGGCCTCGAAGAGCCCGACCTCACCGACGCGGTACGCCTGTTGCGCAGCACCTTCCACGGCTACTGCGCCCTGGAGGCCACCGGAGCCTTCGGCGCCTCCAGGGACGTACGGACGTCGTGGAACCGCGCCGTCGAAGCCCTCCACGTCACACTGGAGAACTGGCCACGGGACGACCGGCCGGAGAAGGCCTGACCGGGTGAGGGGACCACTTAGACTGGAAGCTTCGCAAGTGCCACATGCCGCCTTGGGGGGAGGGAGCGGACCTTGTCCCAACCGCAGCTCCGACGCGGCCCGTTGAGACCGGATCCCGAGCCGCACATACCGCACGGCCCGCGCCCCGCCCGTCTCGTCCGCCGACTGGGCGGGCTCGGTGCCGTCGGCGCGGGCTACGCGGTGTTCCAGTCCCTGGTGGGTGTCCTGCCGGACAACATCGGCGGCCAGACGGCTCGTTACACCATCGCCGTGGTCAGCGGGCTCGGCACGGCCCTCGCGGCCTGGCTCTCGGCGGCCCTGCTCCGGGCCAGGAGTGAGAACAACTCACCGGTTCCGGCAGGCCAGTTGCCTGCCTCCGGGTCGGCCCTCGCGGGCCCCGGCCCCCTGCCCGACCTCTTCTCCGCCGCGTACGGCACGCTCGCCGAACAGATCTGCGTGGTCGACGACCCCGTACGAGGACGCCTCACCGGCTGGCCGCACTCCCTCGGTGAGAGCGGTCCCGGCCGGCCCACCTCCATGGGTACCGCGTACGGGCTGCACATCATGCTCGACCTGGGGATGCCCGAGGGGCGGATCGGCGCGGGCGACCTGATCGACACGCTGTGGCGGCTGCGCCTGCCGGACGGTGGCTGGTCGGCGCGTACACAGGGCTCCCAGGCCCGCCCGGAGGTGACCGCCCTGGTGCTCGGCGCGCTGGCCCGGGCCGGAGCCTCACAGGAGCGGCTCGCCGAGGAAGTGGCCCACTGCGAAACGCGCTTCACGCACGAACTCGACCGTACAGGAAGCGAGTTGACCCACGTCCTGACGACCGTGATGCGCGGCCTGCTGCGCGCGGCGCCCGCCTCCGCGGCGCTGCCCCTGCTGCGCGACGCCCTGGTCGAGGGCGCGGTCACCGACCCGCGCCGCCGGCACCACCGCTGCTGGGGTTACCGGCTCGCGCCCCTCCACGGGCCGCCGTCCCCGCTGCACACGGCGCAGGCCGTGGTCGCCCTGGACCGCGCGGCCCGTGTCCTGGGCAGTGAGAGCGTCAACGCGCGCGCCGCCCGGGAGGACGGTGTGCGCTGGTTGCTCGCCTGCCCGGACGCCCCGCACGACGCCTGCCTCGACCTGTCCAACCTCCGCGAGGACGTACGCAGGCCGCGCACCGACGACCCGACCCGCCACGAGGTCCTGAACGTACGGCACTTCACGGCCTCCTGGATCGTCCGCGCCCTGCTCACCCCCGGCGCGCGGGACGTAGCGCGCGAGGACGGCGTGGAGGAGCAGTGGCGCGAGCTGCTGAACGGGGCGGCGAGCGCCGTGTACGCAGGACAGAGCGACGGCATATGGACCTGGGTGCGAGACGACACCAATGAGCTGCGCCGTCCCATGTGGATGACCTATCAAGGCCTATCGGCACTGCGGGCGCATGCCGTATGGATGTATGAACCGCTGATCCACCAACCGAATGGCTGAGCCGGGAGGAACGTGCATGGGTGGCCGACAGGTCCTGGCGGCACGGCAGTTGCTGACCGAGACGCTGGACGGCGAACTGCCGGAACACGAGCGGCTGGCGGCGGCCCGCGCGGTGGTGGCCGAACTGGGCGCTCCCGAGCGCCTGTTGGAGCTGACCGCCGAACTCGCCTCCGGTGAGGGCGATCCGCACGGCTGTGCCCGGCTCTCGTACCGCCATGTCCTCGGCTTCGACAAGCTGTTGCTCATCGACGACGGCCCGCGCCACATGCTGCGCGCCCATCTGTGGCATCCGGGGCGCGGCGCGGTCGGCAAGGAGGACATCCACAACCACCGTTCCCCGCTCGCCTCCTCCGTCGTACGGGGGCGGCTGGCGATGGAGCTGTACGCGCCCGGCGGTGACGGCGGGATCGCGGCGGACCGGTACCAGGAGTCCCTGGCGGACGGTTCGGCGGACTGGCTGCTGGAGCCCACGGGCCCGGCCCGGCTGCGGCTGACCCAGGTCGCGGAGTACGCGGCGGGCAGCACCTACGCCCTGCCCGCGCGCACCCTGCACCGGGCGTGGTGCGACACGCCCGAGCCGACGGTGACGCTCTTCCTGGAGACGGGGAACGAACGGCGGCGGCACACCGACGTGTTCACGGCGGCGGGGCCCCACCCGGGGACCGTACCGAAGGTGCCGCTGGAGGTGGACGACTACCTGAGCGAGCTCGACGCCCTTGCGGAGCTGCTCAGAAGTTCGTGAGGGCCTGACGCACGATGTCGACGTTGTAGTCGTCGATGTCGACGGTGTGCAGGTCGGCGGGGCTCAGCCAGCGGTGGTCCTGGTCCGGCTCGGGGAGGGTGATGTGCCGGGAGAGGGGGCTGACCAGG
This sequence comes from Streptomyces ortus, assembly GCF_026341275.1. Lineage (NCBI taxonomy): Bacteria > Bacillati > Actinomycetota > Actinomycetes > Kitasatosporales > Streptomycetaceae > Streptomyces > Streptomyces ortus. Next base: position 6,446,214 of record NZ_JAIFZO010000002.1, on the reverse strand, counting down.
AAGTTGTCCTGACAGTTCTTGATCTCCTGTCCGCGGTACTCGCTCACGAAGGACGATTCGCCGACCTTGCGGACGACCTCGCCGAGCAGCCCGGTCTCCTCCTTGAGCTCCCGCAGCACACCGTCCTCGGGGCTTTCGCCGGGCTCCAGCTTTCCGCAGGGGACGCCCCACACCCGGGGCAGGAACCGCTCGGTCTCACTGCGGCGCACCAGCAGGACGAGGCCCTTGCGCATCACGACGGCCGCGGCCAGCCGCTTCCCGCTCGTGTTGCCCGTACTACCGGTGATGTCCATGATTCCTGGGTCCCTCGCCGGTCGGAGTCCACAGAGTTTCATACCCGCGAAAGCATCAACGCTACCAGGAAGGCCCCTCGGGTGGGGCGGATCCGGGCCGGCCGTGCGGCTGTGCGTGTACATCCGTGGGTCGCCCCACGGATGTACACCTGAGGCGCCCCGGTTCCGGTCGGGACGCCCCAGGCGCCAAGCTCACCTCACAAGGCGCTCCGGCACCAGACCTTGAGCAAGGAGTTCGTCGCGGACGAGTCCCGCGTACGCCGTCGACCGGGCGGGTGACGACCGGGTGGTCCGCCCCGAGGCCGTGCACCAGCAGGGCCGTGCCGCTGTTCGGTGTGCCGTCGCCGTTGAACAGGCGACGGACGATCGGAGTGACCGGAACCGGACGCCCACCCTCTTCCCGTACGCCCGCGACGAGCGTTTCGAGATGCGCGCGGCACGTCGGCTCGTCCGTCTGTTTGTCGTTGTGGGCGAGCTGGATGAGGACCAGGTCGCCCTCGCGGCGCGGCCGGCGGTGTGACCGTCGAGTGTCGCGCGCTCAACTGCCCTGGGTCCACTGCTGGTTGGTCGCCCCGTTGCAGGTGTACGTGATGAGCGCGGCGGAGTCCGCGGTGGACGCGCCGTTCACGTCCAGGCACTCGCCGGTGGCTCGCGACTTGATGTTGACGTAGGAGCCGGTGGTGGTGAGCGACCACTGCTGGGCGGTCGCCGAGCCACTGCAGTTCTCCTGCGTGACGGTGCTCGCGTTCTCCTGCACGCACAGGGAACTGCCCCGCACGGCCAGCTGGTGGTAACCGCCGCCGACCGACTTGAACCAGTACTTCTGGTTGGTGCCGCCGTTGCAGGTGTACTGCTTGATCTGGGCCCCGGCCCACAGCGACTGGCTGGTCACGTCGGCGCACTTGGAGGAGTGCCGCGCGATGAGCGAGTTGTACGTGGCGCTCGTCCCGGTGACGGTCCCGGCGGCCGTGTCGACGGTGACCTCCGGCGACCAGGACATGGACATCGTGGTCGAGCTGGGGAAGGCCAGCGGCAGCCAGACGTAACGGCTGTCGTTGACGGTACCGCCGAAGGAGTTGCCCCAGCGGTCGCCCAGGTAGAGGTAGGAGGTGGCCGAACTCCCCTGCACGGGCAGGACGAAGGCCGTCTGCGAGTTGTACGTCGTGGAGTCGCCGACGTTCGCCATCGCGGTCCAGGGGCCCGCGATCGAGGTCGCCGTGGCGTACTGCTGCTGGTTGGCGCTCCAGCCCGTCGCCCCCGAAGTCAGCATGAAGTAGACGCCGTTGCGCTTGAAGAGGGCCGGTGCCTCGCGGTGGCCGCCGTGCCAGGGGTCGGCGACCAGAGCGGCGATACCGGTGTAGTCGGCGGTCAGCCGGTAGATCTGCAGGTCGTAGTTCTCGCGGGCGGCCGAGACCATATACCCCGCGCCGTCCGTGTCGACGAACACCGTGAGGTCACGGGACATGTGCGTGCCGAGCGGGCGGAAGCTGCCCTGCCAGGCGTAGGTGCCGTCGACCGTGTCCGACACGGCGACCGCCGCGCGGGCCTCGCCGTAGTCGACACCGTTCTCCTTGTGCATCCACATCACGAACTTGCCGGTGGACGCGTTGTACATGACCTTGGGCCGCTCGATGTTCGCGGTCGCCAGCTCCGGGTCGCTCGCCTCGGTCAGGACGTGGTTGCGGAACTCCCAGTTCTTCAGGTCCGTGGAGCGGTAGGCGTCCACGTACCGGAAGGTGTTGTCGGCGTTCCGGTTCTCCCCGAACCAGTAGTAGTACGAGCCGACCTTGACGACTCCGCCGCCGTGGGCGTGCACCGGGCTGCCGCCGGTGTCGGTGAACTGCGTGCCGTTCACGATGGTCCAGGCGGCGGCCTGGGCCGGACCTGCGGTGCCGAGGGCACCGGCGAGGGCCAGACAGAGGGCGAGGAGTACGGCGTACAGACGTCTCATCTCAGGCACGCTCCTTCGGGGACGGGGACGGGGACGGGGACGGGCACAGGGACCGGGGGCGGGGGCGGGGGCGGGGGACACAAAAACGAACAGAAATGTTCGGCATTTCGCACAACATCTGTCATCCCGAACGCCGAAAAGGTAAGGGCGTAGTACGAGGAGGTCAACGGGTCGGGAGCGATCCGATGGAAAGGGGTCCGGTCGCGCTTCGGCTAGCGTCGGGGCATGAGCAGCGACCGATCCCCCGACGCCTCCCCCGGCACCGCCCGCTCCCTCGCCGACGTGCTCGCCGGCGGGGCCGGCACGGTCGTTCTCGACGGTGGGCTGTCCAATCAGCTGCGGGCCGCCGGGCACGATCTGAGCGACGAGCTGTGGTCGGCGCGGCTGCTCGTGGAGCGGCCCGAAGCGGTCACCGAGGCGCATCTCGCCTACTTCGAGGCCGGTGCGAACGTGGCGATCACGGCCAGCTACCAGGCCACCTTCGAGGGCTTCGCCCGGCGCGGTATCTCCCGGGAGCGTGCGGCCGAACTCCTCGGGCTGAGCGTCGGACTCGCGCGGGAGGCCGCCCGGCAGGCCGGGGTGCGGGGTGCGCGCGGGCCGCTGTGGGTGGCGGCGTCCGTGGGCCCGTACGGGGCGATGCTCGCGGACGGCTCCGAGTACCGGGGGCGGTACGGGCTGAGCGTGGCCGAACTGGAGCGTTTCCACCGGCCCCGGGTGGAGGTGCTGGCCCGGGCCCGCCCTGACGTGCTGGCCCTGGAGACCGTGCCGGATGCCGATGAGGCGCGGGCCCTGGTGCGGGCGGTGCGGGGGCTCGGCGTGCCCGCGTGGCTGTCGTACAGCGTGGCGGATGGGCGGACACGGGCCGGGCAGCCACTGGAGGAGGCCTTCGCGGTGGCCGCCGACGCCGACGAAGTGATCGCGGTCGGCGTCAACTGCTGCGCCCCCGAGGACGTGGACGCCGCGGTGGCGACCGCCGCGCGGGTCACCGGCAAGCCGGTCGTCGTCTACCCGAACAGCGGCGAGACCTGGGACGCGCAGGCGCGCGCCTGGCGAGGGCGCTCCACGTTCGCACCGGAGCAGGTCGTCGCCTGGGAGCACGCCGGGGCACGGTTGATCGGCGGGTGCTGCCGGGTGGGACCGGAGGCGATCTCCGCGATCACCGACACCCTCGGACCGGTCACCTAGAGGCAGGCTCGGAGCGGCCGACGACACGCCGCCGCGGACCGGCCCCGCGCCGCCCGCGTGATCCGCCGCCTCAGTTCCGGATCACGCATCGGGCGATCCCAGTTTCCCACTTTGTCCTCGGCGGGGAAAAAGTGTCGGGAAGTTGTGCTCGATGGGTTACGGCGTTCGACAAAGCTCGCTAACTTCCTTGAAATGAACCGGTCATAGCGCTGCGACCGGTGACGACGGCGCGACGGCGCGCGCCTGTGCACCGCTTGGCAGTCCGGTCAGGGCTGCCGTCATCCCACCCCCTATGGGAGACCTCTGTGCGCACGAAACCGCTCGGACACAGACGTGTCCGTCATCTGCTGACCGCCGCGGCCGTTGCCGTCGGCTGTCTGCTGCCCATCTCCCCGGCCGCCGCGCACCCCGCGCGACCCGCGGATCCGGCCGGCGGATCCAAGGCCGCCGTCGAGTTCCAGCAGGTCACGCTCGCCAAGGGGGTGGCCGAGACGGGCGAGCCCATGACCCTGGCCGTGCTGCCGGACCGCTCGGTCCTGCACACCTCCCGGGACGGCACGCTCCGTCTGACGAACGCGGCCGGAACCACCTCCGTCGCGGGCAAGCTGGATGTCTACAACCATGACGAGGAGGGGCTTCAGGGCGTTGCCGTGGACCCCGGTTTCGCCTCCAACCGGCAGATCTTCCTGTACTACGCGCCCCCGCTCAGCACACCCGCCGGTGACGCCCCCTCCGACGGCGGCGCCGCCGACTTCGCCCCCTTCGACGGGGTCAACCGGCTGTCGCGGTTCGTTCTGAAGACCGATGGCACTCTCGACGCCGCCAGCGAGAAGAAGATCCTCGACGTGCCCGCCTCCCGCGGTCTCTGCTGCCACGTCGGCGGCGACATCGACTTCGACGCGGCGGGAAACCTGTATCTGTCCACCGGCGACGACACCAACCCGTTCGCCTCGGACAGCTACACCCCGATCGACGAGCGCGCCACCCGCAACCCCGCCTTCGACGCGCAGCGCTCCGCGGGCAACACCAACGACCTGCGCGGCAAGGTCCTGCGGATCAAGGTCAACGCGGACGGGTCCTACTCGATACCGAGCGGCAATCTCTTCCCCTCCGGGACCGCCAAGACCCGTCCCGAGATCTACGCGATGGGCTTCCGCAACCCCTTCCGGATGAGCGTCGACAAGGCCACCGGCATCGTCTACCTCGGCGACTACGGCCCCGACGCCGGCACCGCGAGCCCCACACGCGGGCCGGGTGGGCAGGTGGAGTTCAACCGGATCACCAAGGCCGGGAACTTCGGCTGGCCGTACTGCACCGGCAAGAACGACGCCTACATCGACTACGACTTCGCCACCGGCGCCTCGGGGTCCGCCTTCAACTGCTCGGCGCCCACGAACACTTCACCCCGCAACACCGGCCTCACCAGCCTGCCGCCGGTCCAGCCCGCCTGGATCCCGTACGACGGCGCGTCCGTCCCGGAGTTCGGCAACGGCTCGGAGTCCCCGATGGGCGGCCCGGTCTACCGCTACGACGCGAACTCCACCTCCGAGGTGAAGTTCCCGCAGGAGTACGACGGCGACTTCTTCGCCGGTGAGTTCGGCCGCCGCTGGATCAAGCGCATCGAGGCGAGCGGGGACGGCACGGTGCAGTCCATCAACTCCGTGCCCTGGAGCGGCACCCAGGTGATGGACATGGCCTTCGGCCCCGACGGCGCCCTGTACGTCCTCGACTACGGCACCGGCTACTTCAACGGTGACGCGAACTCCGCGCTGTACCGCATCGACCACGTCACGGGCGGCGTCGCCCCGACCGCGGAGGCGAAGGCGAACGTCACCTCGGGCAAGGCGCCGCTGGCCGTCGCGTTCTCCTCGGCGGGCAGCACCGATCCGGACGGCGACACCCTGAGCTACGCCTGGAACTTCGGCGACGGCTCCACCTCGACCGCAGCCAATCCCTCCCACACCTACACGACCAACGGCCAGTACACGGCCACGCTGACCGTCACGGACGGCACCGGCAAGTCCGGCAGCGCCTCCGTGCAGGTCACGGTGGGGAACACCGCGCCCACCGTGAAACTCGACCTGCCCCTGGACGGCAGCATTCACGACTTCGGCGCCGCCATCCCGTTCAAGGTGACGGTGACCGACCCCGAAGACAGCGCCGGCGGGACGATCGACTGCTCCAAGGTGAAGGTCACCTTCATCGTCGGCCACGACAGCCACGGTCATCCGCAGACCTCGGCCACCGGGTGCACCGGGACCCTGCAGACCCTGGCGGACGGCGAGCACGACCCCAACGCCAACATCTTCGGGGTGCTCGACGCCGAGTACACCGACAAGGGCGCCGGCGGCCAGCCCGCGCTGACGGCGCACGACCAGCACGTCGTCCAGCCCAGCCACCGGCAGGGCGAGCACTACGGCGACTCCGCGGGCGTCGACGTCATCTCCCACACCTCCGCGCACGGCGGCAAGACCGTCGGCAACATCGAGAACAACGACTGGATCTCCTTCGAGCCGTACGCCCTCGGCAACGCGACGCGGTTCACCGCCCGGGTCTCGTCGGCGGGCGCGGGCGGCACCATCGAGGTCCGCGCCGGTTCCACGACCGGCACCCTGCTCGGCACGGCGACCGTGCCGGTGACCGGCGACTGGGAGACCTTCCAGGACGTGACGGCCGCGCTGAGCAACCAGCCCACCGCTTCCACCTCCCTCCACCTCGTCTTCAAGGGCGGCAGTGGCGCGCTCTTCGACGTGGACGAGTTCTCCTTCGCCACCGCCGGCGGCGCCGCCCGCACCGGTGAGGTGAAGGGCGTGGGCGGCAAGTGCCTGGACATCGACAACGCCCAGACCGCCGACGGCACCAAGGTCCAGATCTGGACCTGCAACGGATCCGGCGCCCAGAAGTGGACCGTCGGAGGCGACGGCACACTCAAGGCACTCGGCAAGTGCCTGGACATCAGCGGCGGAGCCACCGCCGACGGCACGAAGATCCAGCTCTGGACGTGCAACGGCAGCGGTGCCCAGACCTGGGCCGCCCAGAGCGACGGCACCGTCCGCAACCCGCAGTCCGGCAAATGCCTCGACGCGTCGGGCAGCACCTGGAACGACGGAACAGCCGTCCATCTGTGGACCTGCCACACAGCCGCCAACCAGAAGTGGACCCTGCCGTAGGAGGGAGGAGACCGACCATGCGTACCTCTGTGCACACCTGTCTGAAAGCTGTCCTCGGCCTGTTCGTGGGCGCCGCGCTCTGTCTGACCCCGCAGGCCGCCGCGCTGCCCGGAGCGGTGAGCCCGTCCGTCACCGCCGAAGCACCGCCCCTCGCGGCGGCCGACCCCGCGTACAAGATCCTCGTCTTCTCCAAGACGGCGGGCTTCCGGCACGACTCGATCGACGAGGGCATCACGGCCCTGCGCGGCCTCGGCAGCGCGAACAACTTCACCGTGGACGCGACCGAGGACGCCGGGACCTTCACCACCGGCAACCTCGCCCAGTACAAGAGTGTCGTCTTCCTGTCGACGACGGGTGACGTGCTGAACGCCGCCCAGCAGACGGCCTTCGAGAGTTACGTCCAGGGCGGCGGCGGTTACGTCGGTATCCACGCCGCCGCCGACACCGAGTACGACTGGCCCTTCTACGAGGGGCTGGCCGGCGCGCTCTTCCACTCGCATCCGGCGATCCAGTCCGCCACGGTCAAGGTGGAGGACCGGGCGCACGACGCCACCGCCCATCTGGGCAGCACCTGGCAGCGCACGGACGAGTGGTACAACTACCGCACCAACCCCCGCACCACCGCCCGTGTCCTGGCCTCGCTCGACGAGTCCAGCTACTCCGGCGGGAACATGTCCGGCGACCATCCGATCGCCTGGTGCAAGGACTACCAGGGCGGCCGGGCCTTCTACACCGGCGGCGGGCACACCGAGGAGTCGTACGCCGATCCCGTCTTCCGGCGCCACCTCCTCGGCGGTATCCGCTGGGCCGCCGGGATGACCGACGCGGACTGCCGCCCGGAGACCGGCTACACGTCGTGGTTCAACGGTACGTCCACCACCGGCTGGAAGCAGGCAGGGCCCGGGCAGTTCGGCCTCGCGGACGGCACGCTCACCTCCGTGGGCGGGATGGGTCTGTTCTGGTACAACGCCCAGGAGCTGACCGGGGACTACTCCCTCAAGCTCGACTGGCGGATGGCCGGGGACGACAACTCCGGTGTCTTCATCGGCTTCCCGGCCTCCGACGACCCGTGGTCGGCGGTGGACAACGGTTACGAGATCCAGATCGACGCCACCGACACCGTCGACCGCACCACGGGTTCCGTCTACGGCTTCAAGTCCGCCGACATCGCCGCACGGGACGCCGCGCTGAATCCGCCGGGCGAGTGGAACACGTACGAACTGCGGGTCACCGGTGAGCGGTTGGAGATCTTCCTCAACGGCCGCAAGATCAACGACTTCACCAACACCGACCCCGTACGGAGTCTGCGGCAGGGGTACATCGGTCTCCAGAACCACGGTGACGGCGACGACGTGTCCTTCCGCAACATCCGCGTCAAGCGCGCCGGCGGGCAGGAGCCCGGACCCCGTACGGGGGAGGTCAAGGGCGTGGGCGGCAAGTGCCTGGACATCGACAACGCCCAGACCGCCGACGGCACCAAGGTCCAGATCTGGACCTGCAACGGATCCGGCGCCCAGAAGTGGACCGTCGGAGGCGACGGCACACTGAAGGCGCTGGGCAAGTGCCTGGACGTGAGCGGCGGGGGCAACGCCGACGGTACGAAGATCCAGCTCTGGACGTGCAACGGCAGCGGTGCCCAGACCTGGGCCGCCCAGAGCGACGGCACCGTCCGCAACCCACAGTCCGGCAAATGCCTCGACGCGTCCGGCGGCACCTGGAACGACGGCACGCCCGTCCACCTGTGGACCTGCCACACCAACGCCAACCAGAAATGGACCCTGCCCTGACCTGGCAGACCTGAACTCTTCGCCCCGCTCACTTCTGTGAGCGGGGCGAAGACGTACCCGTGGGGTCAGGAGGCCGCGCTGAGAGCGGGATCGGTGCGCCAGACGCTGGCGAGCTCCGGCAGGGGTACGCCCAGGACCTCGCTGAGCCGCACGATCGTGCCGAACGCGGGCGTCGGCATGCGGCCGGTCTCGATCTTGCGCAGGGTCTCGGGCGAGATCTCCGCCGCCGCGGCGACTTCGGCGGGACTGCGGCCGGCCCGGGCGGAGCGCAACGCGGCCCCGAGACGTCGGCCCGCCTCGATCTGTTCGGGGGCGAGCGGATGGCGGACCATGCGCCCATGCTAGAGGCGGTGGTGCGGGGCGGGCAACCATCCCACCCTCTGGTATAAATATACCGGTCGGTCGCCCAGGGAAATCGAGGAACGCAGTGATCGAGCACAAATCTCCCGCAGACATCGAGCGCATGCACGTCACCGGACAGTTCCTCGGCCAGGTGCTGGGCGAGCTGGGTGACCTCGCGGCGGTAGGGGTCAACCTGCTGGATCTGGAGCACCACGCGCGCCGCCGGATCAAGGAGCGCGGCGCGGAGTCCTGCTACTGGGACTACGAGCCCTCGTTCGGCAAGGGCCCGTTCCGCAACGTGGTGTGCCTCTCGGTCAACGACGCCGTGCTGCACGGGCTGCCGCACAGCTACAAGCTGCGTGACGGGGATCTGCTGACCATGGACATGGCCGTGACCGTCGACGGCTGGGCCGCGGACTCGGCCCTGTCCGTCGTCGTCGGCACCCCGGCCCCGGAGGACCTGCGGCTGATCGAGGCCACCGAGGTCGCCTTGGAGGCCGCGATCGAGGTCGCCCTGCCTGGCAACCGGCTCGGGGACATCTCGGCGGCCATCGGCGGGGTCGCCGCAGAGTACGGCTACCCGGTCAACCTCGAATTCGGCGGTCACGGCATCGGCCGCACGATGCACGAGGAGCTGCACATCCCCAACGACGGCCGCCCCGGCCGGGGCTGGAAGCTGCGTCCCGGACTGACGATCGCGATCGAGCCCTGGTTCGCCGCCGGCACCGACAAGATCGTGTACGACCCGGACGGCTGGACCATCCGCTCGGCCGACGGCTCACGCACGGCCCATTCCGAGCACACGGTCGCCATCACCGAAACCGGCCCCCTCGTCCTGACCCGCCGCCCGGAGAGCAACACGAGCGCCACGACCGCCAAGGGCCGGGACGCCCGGCGCAAGTAGGCGACGACCGAGCTCCGAGGCGGCCCCGGGGCGCGGCTTGGGCTGCTTGCGCGGCTCGCACAGCCACGTGACTCCGGGCAAGGCGGGCTGCCGTCAGATCCTCCGCATGGCGCCGGGCCTGCGGAGTCGCCGCACGACCGTCCTCGGCGCCGCGTCCGGCCCGGGTGACGCCGCGTCGCGCTCGGCACCGGTGGGAGCCGGGGCCCCGTGCCCCCACAGGGCCATCTCCCGGTCCCGAGGCCCCCGTACGAGCCCGGGTCCGCCGGAGCCGAAGACCCGTACGGGATGTGTGGCGTCCCAGGCGGGCCAGCCCGGGTCGCCCGTGACGGCGAACCGCACCCACGCCCCGTGCATCTCGTCGGCGAGGGACTGCGGCGCTCCCGGGCCCGCGAGTCGCTCCGCCTCGGGTACACCGACCGTGTCGAAGACGAAGCCCAGCTCCAGGGCGTGGCAGGCACCGAGGCCGGGTACGTTCGACGGCCAGGCGAACTCGTAGACGTGCGAGCGCGCCCGGTGGGCGTCGGCCAGCCGGTGCAGCGGCACCCGGAGGAGGAAGTCGGTGACCAGCTGCCCCACCAGATCGGCGGGGCCCGCCCCGGGCCGGGCCAGCCGGTAGCCGCGCGGCACCTCGGGACCGCAGCGGCAGCGGGCCCTCGCCGCGGCCAGGGCGACCGGGCCGAGCCGGTTCAGGCGTTCGAGGAGGCCGGTCGGCGCGAGCCACAGCCGGTGCTCCTCGCTGGTCCAGCCGATGAGCAGTGCCACGTCCTGGGCGGCCCCGCCCTCGGCCAGCGCCTCCAGCGGATCGCGCGGCACCAGCTCACCGTCGACGACGATGCCGAACGCGGGCCCGCCGACGACCGGGCTCGCCCGGCGGCCGGCCTCCGCCTGCGCCTCGATCAGGGCGCCTCGGTCGACGGCGGCGAACGCCCTGGCCGTCGCCGGCACCCGCAGCCGGGCGGCCATCCGGCGCACCACGCGCCGCACCTTGTCCCGTTCCGTCACCTCGGGCGCCCCGCTCTGCAGCACCGCCCGCCGGAACAGGCCCCGGGCGCGCGGGCTCGCCAGCAGCGCCCCGATGCTGATCGCCCCGGCGGACTCGCCGAAGACGGTCACCCGGTCCGGGTCGCCGCCGAACCGCGTGATCGAGTCCCGTACCCACTCCAGCGCGGCGAGCTGGTCGCGCAGGCCCGGGTTGGCGGGGGCGTCCGGGAAGAGGCCGAACCCCTCCACTCCCAGGCGGTAGTTGACGGACACGAACACCACGCCGTCCCGGGCGAAGGACCGGCCGTCGTACACCGGGATCGCGGACGAGCCGCGGGTCAGCGCTCCGCCGTGGATCCACACCATGACCGGGAGGCGGGCGCCAGGACCCGGCTCCGGTGTCCAGACGTTCAGGTTCAGGCAGTCGTCGCCCGGTACGACCGGGTCGGCGAGCAGCTTCGCGAAGGCCTCGGAGTACGGCGGCTTGGGCGGCGTCGGCCCGAACGCGCCCGCGTCGCGCACCCCGGTCCAGGGCTCGGGCGGAACGGGCGGCCGGAAGCGGCGGGGGCCGAAGGGCGGGGCCGCGTAGGGGATGCCCCGGAAGACGGCGAGGCCGTTCTCGTAACGGCCCCGCACCGCCCCGTAGGGGGTGCCCACCACGGGATCCTCGGGCCCGGCGGAATCCCCGGCCCTCACAGGTCCCTCAGCCATCCGAACCCTTCCTCCCCGCCACGCACCGCGTCCACGGACGGCGTCCTGGACCGCATCCGCGAACCGTGCTGCCACCGCATCACAGAACCCTCCCGTTCCGCAGCCCCAGGGCACCCAAGTCGGACGTGTCGTCCGCCCCGGGGCGCGCAGCGCCGGGCCGTTCCGGGGCGGGCGCCTTCCGAGGTGGCGGCGGTCGCGCTGCGGCTGCTGGTGCGGATGATGGCCGGGGAGCAGCCCGAGGGGACCCGGACCGAGCTGTCGACGCGGTTGGTCGTGCGGGCGAGTACGGCGGGGCGGTGAGCTCGGCGCCACTATGGCGCGGCTGCCCAGGTGATTCCGCCCAGGAGGTGGGAGCGGAAGTTCTCGTCGGTGTAGGCCTCCTTGGCGTGGCCCAGGGCCGTGTAGAAGGCTCTCCCCCGGCCTTGGGAGTGGCACCAGGCCAAGGGGTGGTCGTCGCCCATACCGCCTCCGTCGTACGAGGTCTCGTCGGCGGAGAGGAGTACGCGTACCGAACCCCGGGGGCTGGTCCGGAAGTCGTACCACTCGTCCGTGAACTCCCAGGCGGCCGGCAGATGCCGGGTCGCCGGATGATCGTGGTCCTCCACCAGGGCCCGGCCCGGCTGATGCTCGGGGTGCCGGGCGAACCGCGCTCCGAGCAACTCGCCGTAGTAGGGCCACCCGTACTCCGTACAGGCCGCCGCGTGCACCCCGACGAAGCCGCCGCCCGCCTCGACGTACGCGGCCAGGTGCTCCCGGCCCGCGGGTGTCAGGACGTCACCGCTGGTGGAGAGGAAGACGACGGCCGCGTACGGGCCCACGGGGGCGTCGAAGAAGCCCGGATCCTCCGTCGCGTGGACGGTGAAGCCGTGCGCGGCCCCCAGCGACCGTACGGCGGCCGTGCCGTCGGGTATCGAGTCGTGGCGGTAGTCCGTGGTGCGGGTGTGGACGAGGACCCGCGGGTGGGGGAAGGCGTGTGGTGTTGCTGCCATGAGGGGGCTCCGGCTCCGGGTCTCTACGGCGTAGCGCGTCTCTACCGCGCGGGTTCGGCGGGGGGTGCGGACGAGATGTCCGCAGGGGGTGCGGCAGGGCTGCCGGCCGGGGGTGCGGCGGATGGGCCGGGCCTTGTGTAAAGGACCTCGCGTGCCTGTTCCGCCGCCCGGATCATGCCCTCGCCCACGAAGTCGACGAAGCGGGCGATGCCTTCGAGGCGGGCGGCGGCCGGGGAGTCGGGGCCGAGGATGCCGACGCCCTGCCGTGCGGTCTCGGCGAGCTGGGCGTGGGACTTGGCGGCGGTGATCATCCCGTCGTACCAGACGTCGTCGTCGACGACATAGCGCTCCCGGCGGCGTTCGTCCCGCTCCCGCCGGATGAGGCCCTGGTTTTCGAGGAGCGTGACCGCCTTGGAGATGGAGGCGGGGCTGACCTGGAGATGCTGGACGAGTTCGGACGCGGTGAGGCTGCCCGCGTCGGTGGTGTAGAGGTGCGCCAGTACCCGGGACGTCATCTTGGGCAGGCCCGACTGCATGAGGAGCGTGGTGAACACCTCCACGTACGCGCGGACGGCCTCGGCGTCACGCCCGTGGGCCTGCGGAGGCGCTTCCCGCCCCTTGGGCGTGGCCTCCCTGCGCCGGTGGGCGCGGTGTTCGGTGGCGCGGTGGGCCAGGTCCGCACGGTAGGCGAGGGGACCGCCGTTGCGCATGACCTCTCGGGTGATCGTCGAGGTCGGGCGTTCGAGACGTCTGGCGATCTCCGCGTACGCGAGGTCGTCGGCCAGCCCCAGCGCGATCTGCTGGCGTTCCTGCTGAGTGAGCCTGCCTCCCGGCATCGCGGTCTCCTTCGTGCTCCTGGGCCCTGCGTGGTCCTCGGTCGCGCTCGGTCGCGCCGGGTACGTCGAGCATAGCGTTCACTTCAAGCACATTGCAACGAACGCCGTAGGTGCTGTTGCGTTAGATTCACTGCCAGCGCAACGAAAACTACGCCTTGAGCTGCACTTATTGCATTGCCGTGCAACAAGTATGTTGCCGCATCCATGAACGCAACGTAGCTTTTCCCATGTCGGAAACGCCGAACGGGCGACCCGGACCACCACACCGAGGAGAGCACGATGCAGAAGTTCGACACCGCCACCCAGATCTCCGCCGTCCTCGACGTCCCCGCCGGACGCATCCGGTTCATCGCCGCCGACCGGGCCGACACCACGGTCGAGGTGCTGCCCGCGAACGCCTCCGACAGCCGCGACGTGAAGGCGGCCGAGCGGATCGAGGTCGCCTACGACGACGGCGTCCTGCGCATCGAGGCCGCACCCGCGAAGAACCGCGTCCTCGGCAACTCGGGGTCCGTCGAGGTGACCGTCCAGCTGCCCGCCGGCTCCCGCGTCGAGGCGAGGACGGCCGCCGGCGAGTTCCGGGGCGTCGGCCGGCTGGGCGACGTCGCGTTCGAGGGGGCGCAGGGCTCGGTCAAGCTCGACGAGGCCACGTCGGCCCGCCTCAGCCTGCTCGCCGGTGACGTCTCGGTCGGCCGCCTCGGCGGCCCGGCGGAGATCAGCGTCCAGAAGGGCGACATCCGCGTCACCGAGGCCGTGCGCGGCACGGTCGTGCTGCGCACCTCGGCCGGCGAGGTGTCGGTCGGCGCCGCCCGCGGGGTCTCCGCCTCCCTGGACGCCGGGACCGCCTTCGGCCGGATCAACAACGCGCTCAAGAACTCCGACGGCGACGCCGCCGCCCTGAACATCCACGCGACCACGTCCTACGGCGACATCACCGCCCGCAGTCTCTGACCGGCGGCCCCACGGTTCGCGCCCCTCAGCACCTGATCCGCGGTCCCTGATCCGCGGTCCCTGATCCGCGGTCCCTGATCCGCAGTTCTCGAAGGAGCATTCCTCATGACCGACCCGGCCATCGCGGCGAACGGGCTGCGCAAGTCCTACGGCGACAAGGTCGTCCTCGACGGCATCGACCTGGTCGTCCCCCAAGGAACGATCTTCTCCCTGCTCGGCCCGAACGGCGCCGGCAAGACGACCGTCGTCAACATCCTCTCCACCCTCGTCTCCCCCGACCCCGCCTCCGGCGCGATCCGCGTCGGGGGCCACGACCTCGGCGCCGACCCGCAGGCCGTGCGGGCGGGCATCGGCGTCACCGGACAGTTCTCCGCCGTCGACGGGCTGATCACCGGCGAGGAGAACATGCTCCTCATGGCCGACCTGCACCACCTGCCCAAGACCGAAGGCCGCCGGGTCGCCGCCGAACTCCTCGAACGCTTCGACCTCACCGCCGCCGCCGGCAAACCCGCCTCCACCTACTCCGGCGGCATGAAACGCCGCCTCGACATCGCCATGACCCTCGTCGGCAACCCGCGGATCATCTTCCTCGACGAACCCACCACCGGCCTCGACCCCCGCTCACGCCACACCATGTGGCAGATCATCCGAGAACTCGTCACCAGCGGCGTCACCGTCTTCCTCACCACCCAATACCTCGAAGAAGCCGACCAGCTCGCCGACCGCATCGCCGTCCTCAACAACGGCCGCATCGCCGCGCAGGGAAGCGCCGAAGAACTGAAGCGACTCATCCCCGGCGGACACGTCCGACTGCGCTTCACCGACCCCGACGCATACCGCTCCGCCGCCGCCGCGCTGCGCGAAGCCGCCCGCGACGACGAGGCCCTCGCCCTCCAGCTCCCCAGCGACGGCAGCCAGCGCGCCCTGCGCACCATCGTCGACCGGCTCGACACCGCCGGCATCGAAGCCGACGAACTGACCGTCCACACCCCCGACCTCGACGACGTCTTCTTCGCCCTCACCGGCGACACCACCGTCCCCAGCCAGGCCGACCCCACCAAGGAGACCGTCCGATGAGTACCTTCTCCCTCGCCGTGCGCGACTCGTCCACCATGCTGCGCCGCAACCTCCTGCACGCCCGGCGCTATCCGTCCCTCACCCTGAACCTGCTGCTCACCCCGGTCATGCTGCTCCTGCTCTTCGTCTACATCTTCGGCGACGTGATGAGCGCCGGGATCGGGGACGGCGGCGCCGACCGCTCCGAGTACATCGCCTACATCGTTCCGGGCATCCTGCTGATGACCATCGGCAGCACCGTGATCGGGGCGGCGGTGTCCGTCGCCACGGACATGAACGAGGGCATCATCGCCCGCTTCCGCACGATGGCGATCCACCGCGGATCGGTCTTCATCGGGCACGTCGTCGGCAGCGTCCTGCAAGTGCTCGCCAGTCTGGTGCTCGTCGGGGCCGTCGGGGTGGCCATCGGCTTCCGGTCCACCGATGCCACGGCCCTTGAATGGCTGGCGGCGTTCGGGCTGCTGGCCCTGTTCGCCCTGGCGCTGACCTGGATCGCGGTCGGGATGGGCATGGCGAGCCCGAACGCCGAGGCGGCCGGCAACATGGCCATGCCGCTGATCCTGCTGCCGCTCATCTCCAGCGCCTTCATCCCGGCCGACACCATGCCGGGGTGGTTCCAGCCGATCGCCGAGTACCAGCCCTTCACCCCGGCCATCGAGACGCTGCGCGGGCTGCTGCTCGGCACCGAGATCGGCCACAACGGGTGGCTGGCCGTGGCCTGGTGCCTGGGGCTGGCGGCGCTCGGCTACTGGTGGTCGGCGTCACAGTTCAACCGCGACGCGAAGTGACCGTCATGGCGGCGCGGGCCGTCCGATTTCTTCAAGACCCGCGCCGCCCCGGTCCCTACGGTGGCCCCATGACTCCACCGACTCCACGATCGACTCCACGATTCGATCTCATCGGCCTCGTCGTCTCCGACATGGCCGCGTCGCTCGCCTTCTACCGCCTCCTCGGGCTGGAATTCGCCGAGGGGGCCGAGAGCGCTCCGCACGTCGAGGCGGCGCTGCCCGGCGGTCTGCGCTTCGCGCTCGACACGGAGGACACGATCCGCTCGTTCCACCCCGGCTGGCAGCCTCCGGCGGGTGGGGGCCGGGTGGCACTGGCCTTCCTGTGCGGCAGCCCCGCGGACGTCGACACCCTGTACGAGGCGGTGCTGGCCGCCGGTCACACGGCGGAGCTGAAGCCGTTCGACGCCCCCTGGGGCATGCGGTACGCGGTGGTCCACGACCCGGACGGCAACGCCGTGGACCTCTTCGCCCACCTGAACCCCTAAAGGGGCGCGGGGAACGGCGCAATCCTTTCGCCCCTCGGGAGCGCGGCGAACGGCGCAACCTTGCAGCCCCCCTCAGGGGCGCGGGGAACGGCGCAATCTTTTAGTCTTTCGGGGGCGCGGGGAACGGCGCAGTCTTTCGCCGTCAGGGGCGCGGCGAACCGCGCAGCAGCTCCCCCAGCGGCACCCCCGCCAACCCCCGCACCTCCCGCGCGAGATGCGCCTGATCCGCGTAGCCCGCGACCACGGCCGCGTCCACCGCCGCCACCCCGCCCCGCACCAGCGCCAACGCCCGCTGCAGGCGCAGCACCCGGGCCAGCGTCTTCGGCCCGTAGCCGAACGCGGCCAGCGCCCGCCGGTGCAACTGCCGCTCGCTCCAGCCCACCTCCTCGGCGGTCTGGGCGACGGCGGCCCCGGCGGACAGGGCCGCCACGACGGCCCGTAGCCGCGGATCGGGCGGTTCGGCGTCGGCCGCCCGGCGCACGGCGAGCGCCTCCAGCGCGGCGGCGGGATCGGCCGCCGCGTCGACCCGCTCGGTGAGCCGCCGCACCTCGGCCGCGTCCCACAGATCCGCGAGGTCGACGCGCAGGTCCCGCAGTTCATCGGCGGGTACGCCGAGGTAGGCGGGCGCGGTGCCGGGGAAGAACCGGACCCCCGCGTACCGTCTCGGAACGCCGGGCTCGTCGCTCACGTACGCCCGTGTGTCGGGGCCCGCGACGAACAGCCTGCCCTCGGTCCACAGCAGGTCCATGCAGCCGTCGGGCAGTACCGGTGCCGCGTCCCCCGGCACGGCGGCGCGCGTCCACACGACCGCCCCGGTGAGCCGCGACGCCCGCTCCCTGTACGGCCCCGGCGCCGGCGAGGACTCGGGGCGGGTCACTGCGGCGGAGGGGTCTCGTCGGTGTTCTTGGGGGTGGACTTGGCGTGGGTGCGCAGCCGGGAGGTGACGTCCTCCGGGGGCAGGAAGCGGGACCAGCGCTCCGGGAACTCGGAGGGCATGTCCGGGTCGTCGGGGTCGTCGTAGCCGTCCTCGGCCTGCGCGGCGCGGGCCGCCGCCGCGCGGGCCACGAGGTCGGCGGCCTGCTCGGCGCGCAGCCGCTCGTTGACCGCGCGGGCGGCGGCGGTGGCGGCGGCCGGCCAGACGCGGTCGATGGCCGCGTTGACGGCGGCGCCCACGAGCACGGCGAAGGCGGCGACACCGATCCACAGGAGGACGGCGACGGGCGCGGCCAGGGAGCCGTAGATCGTGGGGCCCTCGACGGTGTTCGTGAGGTAGATGCGCAGCAGGAAACTGCCGAACACCCACATGGCGAGCGCCACCAGGGCGCCGGGCACGTCCTCGATCCAGGGGGAGCGCACCGGAACGGACACGTGGTAGAGCGTCGTCAGGAAGACGACGCAGAGGATGATGACGACGGGCCAGTAGAGCACCTGGACGACGGTCGTCGACCACGGCACTACGTTCACCACGGCGTCCGGGCCCGCGACCATCAGCGGCAGGGCGACCGAGCCGATCAGCAGGGCCACCAGGAAGAGCAGGAAGGCCATCAGGCGGGTCCGGACGATGCCGCGCACCCCGTCGAGGCCGTACATGACGGTGATGGTGTCGATGAAGACGTTCACCGCGCGGGAGCCGGACCACAGGGCGAACAGGAAGCCCAGGGAGATGACGTCGGGCCGGCCGCCCTCCATCACGTCGTGCAGCAGCGGCTGGGCGATCTGGGCGACGCCCCGGTCGGTCAGGACCGTGCGGGAGGCCTCCAGGAGGCTGGTCTCCACGCTGGCGATGGTGTCGGCGCCGGTCCAGTCGTCGACGTAGCCCAGCAGGCCGATCATGCTCAGCAGCAGCGGCGGCACGGACAGCAGCGTGAAGAACGCCGCCTCCGCCGCGAGTCCGAGGATCCGGTACTCGATGCACGAGTTCACGGTGTCCTTGAGCAGCAGCCAGGCGGTCCTGCGCTTGGAGACGTTCCGATAGAGGGCACGCGCCCGGTGGAGACGACCGGACGTCCTCTGAGGGGGTTCACTTGCTGGCTGCACGCCCTAAAGGTATCCGCCGTGCGGGCTCGCACTCATCCCCCCGGTGCCCCGGTCGGATCCGGTGTGGCGGGAGCGACGCACGCGGCCCGATCGCGGGACGGCACCGACCCGGTTCCGTCACACGGCGGAAAAGCGGCGGCAATTCCTCGGTAATCGTAAAGAGAATTCGAACCTGTTTTCTGTCATGACCGCGTGGCCGAATCACCCGCCTTCTAGAAGCGGAATGCGCAACAACGCATGCACTGTGCACCGGTGAGTTCCCCGGTGACCCGTCCGGACGAGATCGTTCAGGGAGCCCGGCATTGAAGCATCGAACGGCGAGAAAGCGCCATAGGCCGAAACGCCCTTGACCCGTTCATGAGCACGCCGAAACAATTCGGATTGCATTGCGCCGGGCCCGTGGGGGCGGCCCGGCGGCACCACGACACGGGGGAAACCAACGGGACCCGGGGGGGTCCTCAACAGCAGCGATACCCCTGATCCGGGTGGGAACCACGCGGATCACGCCGTGCTGCACTGCACCCTTTCCAAGCAGTCGCTCCACACACTTCCCGAACATCCTCTTCTCGCGCGCCCTGCCACCACACAGCCCGCGCGAGAAACAAACCTACCTTCCGGCACCCCGGATTCACACAGTAATCACTGTGGTCCACCAGAACATCTTTCGTCACCAATTCGGGTGACCGGTGAAACTGCGGGCGTGAATCCTTCGTATTCCCACCCGAGGTCCAAAAACCTCGAACGGTCCACAAGTAAGAACAATCACCAGCAAGGAGATCAAGTGGTGGGAAATCCCACTGAGGTCGCGACCGCCGCTCCGGCGCTGTCCGTGACCACCCGCGACCCGGTGAACGGGCTCGAACCTGTCCTCGCGGAGGTGCTCGCCGGTGTCGTACGCGCCGAGCGGGTCCCCGTCGACAGCCACTTCTTCGACGACCTCGGTGCCAACTCCCTGGTGATGGCGCACTTCTGCGCCCGGGTCAGGAAGCACCCGGACCTGCCGGCCGTGTCGATGCGCGACGTGTACGGCCACCCGACGATCCGCGGCCTGGCGGCGGCGCTCGCCGAGGTCCCGGCCGAGGAGCCCGCGCCGCCGGAACCGGCCGCGCCGCCCGCGGCGGGCAGCAGCGCGCGCTACGTCCTGTGCGGGGCACTGCAGTTCCTGGTCTTCGCGGCGTACTGCCTGCTCTCCGGGCTCGTCACCGCCCAGGGATACGACTGGGTGTCGGCCGGGGACGGCGTCGTGGACGTCTATCTGCGGTCGGCCCTCTTCGGCGGCGCCGCCTTCACCGGCCTGTGCACGCTGCCGGTGGTGGCGAAGTGGGTGCTGGTCGGGCGCTGGAAGGAGACCGAGTTCCCCGTCTGGAGCCTGGCCTATCTGCGCTTCTGGACCGTCAAGGTGCTGCTGCACGCGAACCCGATGGTCCTGTTCGCCGGCAACCCGCTCTACGTGCTCTATCTGCGGGCCCTGGGCGCGCGGATCGGCAGGAACGTCACGATCCTCTCGCACGCGGTCCCGGTCTGCACCGACCTGTTCACGGTCGGCGCGAACACCGTGATCCGCAAGGACTCGCACTTCCTCTGCTACCAGGCGCACGCCGGGCGCATCCACACCGGCCGGGTCACGCTGGGCCGGGACGTGTTCGTCGGCGAGAACACCGTCCTCGACATCGGCGCCGCGATGGGCGACGGATCCCAGCTCGGCCACGCGTCGGCGCTGTACGGCGGCGGCGCGGTACCGGCCGGTCAGCACTGGCACGGCTCACCGGCCCAGCGCACGGACGTGGACTACGTACGGGTCGCCCCCGCGCGGTGCGGCACCGCGCGCCGGGTGGGCTACGGCCTGGCCACCGTGGTCCAGACGCTCCTGGTCACCATGCCGCTCCTCGTCGGGGGCACGTACATGCTGCTGACGGTGGCGCCCTCGCTGGACGTGCTGCTGAACACGGAGGCGCAGAACATCACGTCGGGGCGTTTCTACGTCGAGGCTCTCGCCCTGTCCGTCGCGCTCTTCGCGGCCTTCGTCGTGGTCGGCTTCGCCGTCGTGACCGTGGTCCCGAGGTTCCTGAACCGGTTCCTGGAGCCGGACCGGGTCTACCCGCTCTACGGCTTCCACCACTCGGTGCAGCGCTCGATCGCGCGGCTGACCAACGTCAAGTTCTTCAAGTGGCTGTGCGGGGACAGCTCGTACATCGTCCACTACCTGCGGGCCCTCGGGTACGACCTCTCGCACGTCGAGCAGACCGGCTCCAACTTCGGCACGGGGGTGGCGCACGAGACACCGTTCCTGGCCACCGTCGGACGCGGCACGATGGTCGCCGACGGTCTCTCGATCATGAACGCCGAGTTCTCGGGCACGTCGTTCCGGGTCTCGCGCGCGACGATCGGTCCGAACAGCTTCCTGGGCAACCACATCGCCTACCCGGTCGGGGGCCGCACGGGCGAGAACGTCCTGCTCGCGACCAAGGTCATGGTCCCGCTGGACGGCCCGGTCCGCGAAGGGGTCGGCCTGCTGGGCTCGCCGCCCTTCGAGATCCCGCGGACCGTGGAGCGCGACACCCGCTTCGACCACCTCCGCGAGGGCGACGAGCTGCGGCGCCGCCTCGCCGCGAAGAACCGCCACAACCTGGGCACCATGGGCCTGTTCCTGCTCCTGCGGTGGTTCGACTGGTTCGTCCTCACGGTCCTCGGCTTCGCCGCCTTCGACCTGTACGGGGAGTACGGCACCGTCGGCGGTCTGCTGATCGGCGTGTCCCTGCTCGCCGGGGTCGCGTTCACCACCGGCTACTACGCACTGGTGGAGCGGGTCCTCCTGCGGTTCCGTCCGCTTCAGCCGCGGCTGCACTCCATCTACGACCCGCTCTTCTGGCGGCACGAGCGGCTGTGGAAGATCCCGGACACGCACTTCGCGCTCTACAACGGCACCCCTTTCAAGAGCCTGCTCTGGCGGCTTCTGGGGGTCCGTATCGGCCGCCGGGTCTTCGACGACGGGGCCTACATCACCGAGCGCACGCTCACCGCCATCGGGGACGACTGCACCCTCGGCGCGCACAGCAAGATCCAGTCGCACTCGCAGGAGGACGGCACCTTCAAGTCCGACCACATCGAGATCGGCGACGGCGTCACGCTCGGCGTCGGCGCGCTCGTGCACTACGGCGCGTCCGTGGGGGACGCCGCCGTACTGGCCGCCGACTCCTTCCTGATGAAGGGCGAGGAGGTACCGCCGGGGGCGCACTGGGGCGGGAACCCGGCGGCCGAACAACGCCGCACCTGACGGCAGCACAGGCACCACAGGCGAGCACTGGCACACAAGCACCACAGCACATACGGGAACACAGGGGGGAAACACAGAATGGACACGATCCCGAGGTGGACGCTCGACCCGGGCCCGGGCACGGCGGAGTACGAGGTTCCGCTGCCCGCGGGACCGGTACCGGAGCCGTCCGCGCTCCTGGCCGCACACGCCAAGGTCCTCGCGGCCCTGTCCGGTGAGCGCGAGGCCGTCACCGGCTACGTCACCGCGAAGGGCGCGGCGCCGCTGCCGCGCCGGCTGGCCGTCGGCCCCGGCACCTGGCGCGACCTGCTGGCCCGGGCCGACCTGGCGGTCCGCGAGGCCGACCGCGCGCCGGCCGGGGAGCCGCCCGTGCGGGAGGCGGGCGGCGACCCGGTCTCTTTCGCGACCGTGCTCGACCCGCACGGCCACGACCACTACGACGGCACCGCTGACACAACTGGCACCACCGGCACCGCTGGCACCGTGCTGCACGTCAGCGTGGCGGGACGCGCCCTGCGGTTGCGGTACCGCTCCGACGTCCTGGACGCCGGAGCCGCCGCGCGCATCGTCGGCTACCACCTCACCGCGCTCGGCCTGCTGGCCGCCGACCCGGACGCCGCGCACGACCGGCACGGCCTCCTGGGCGCGGACGAACTCCGGTTCCAGCTCGACGCGCTGGCCGGGCCGCACCGCGACCTGCCCGACCGCCGCGTCCACGAGCTCTTCGAGGAGCGGGTGGCCGCGCATCCGTACGCCGTCGCCGCCGTCCGGGGGGACGAGGAGTGGACGTACCGCGAGCTGAACGCGCGGGCCAACCGCATCGGCCGGGCGCTGCTCGCCCGCGGGCTGCGCCCCGAGGGGGTCGTCGCGGTCGTCATGGAACGGAACCTGGACTGGCTGGCCGGTGTCCTCGCGGTCCTCAAGGCGGGCGGTGTCTACCTGCCCGTCGAGCCGCACTTCCCGGCCGGACGCATCGGGAAGACGCTCGGACGGGCCGGCTGCGCACTCGTCCTGACCGAGGGCGGCAGCACCGCGACGCTGGACGAGGCCGGCACCGGTGCCCGTACCCTGCGCGTCGAGGACGCCTACGCGGAGGACCACGCCGACAGTGACCTCGGTGTCGCGGTCGCCGCGGACCAGCTCGCCTACATCTACTTCACCTCCGGCTCCACCGGTGAGCCCAAGGGCGCGATGTGCGAGCACGCGGGTTTCCTCAACCACGTCCTCGCCAAGATCGACGACCTCGGTGTCGGCGAGGGGCAGGTCGTCGCGCAGACGGCGCCCCAGTGCTTCGACATCTCGCTGTGGCAGCTGCTCTCCGCGCTGCTGGTCGGCGGGCGGACCCTGCTGGTCGCCCAGGAGGTGATCCTGGACGTCCCGCGGTTCGTGGACACGGTCGCGGACGGCGGAGTCAATGTGCTCCAGGTCGTGCCGTCGTATCTGGAGGCCGTCCTCGCCGAGTTGGAGCGGCGCCCGCGCGAACTGCCCGACCTGCACTGCGTGTCGGTCACCGGGGAGGCCGTCAAGAAGGAACTCGTCGAGCGCTGGTTCGCGGCCGAGCCGGGCATCCGGCTGGCCAACGCGTACGGGCTGACCGAGACCTCCGACGACACCAACCACGAGGTCATGGACCGGGTGCCGGACGAGGACCGGGTGCCGCTCGGCCGACCGGTCGCCAACGTGCGCGTGTACGTCGTCGACGAGCATCTGGCCCCCGTACCGCTCGGCGCGCCCGGCGAGATCGTCTTCTCCGGGGTGTGTGTCGGCCGGGGATACGTCAACGACCCCGAGCGCACGAAGGCCGCGTTCGGCGACGACCCGTACCGGCCCGGCGCGCGGCTGTACCGCAGCGGGGACCACGGGCGCTGGCTGCCCGACGGGAAGCTGGAGTTCCTGGGCCGCCGGGACAGCCAGGTGAAGATCCGCGGCTTCCGCATCGAGATCGGCGAGATCGAGAACGCGCTGCTGCGGGTGGACGGCGTCCGGGACGGTGCCGTGGTGGTCGCCGGCGGCACCCGGCTGGTGGCGTTCTGCGCCGGGTCCGGGCCGCTCGGCCCCGAGGAGGTCCTGGAACGGCTGGCCGTGTCGCTCCCGGCATACATGGTGCCCTCGGCCGTCCACCGGCGCGAGAGCCTGCCGCTGACCGCCAACGGCAAGATCGACCGCAAGAAGCTGACCGCGCTCGCCGGCGATCTCGGCTCCGCCGGGAGCGGTGCGGGCGGCCAGGACGGCGAGCACGCGCCGGTCACCCCGGGCGAGCGGCGCCTGGCGGCGGCCTGGTCGCGGGTGCTGGGCATCCCGCAGGACCGGATCGGCCGCCTGGACCACTTCTTCGACCGCGGCGGCACCTCGCTCGCGGCGGTGAAGCTGGCGGTCGCCCTGGACCGGGCCATCACCCTCAAGGACGTCGCCCGCCACCCCGTCCTCGCCGACCTGGCCGGACTGCTCGACGCCCCCGCCCGGGAGGCGTCGTGAACCGCGCCGGGAAACGGGCCCGCGGGCCGGCCCGGGAACCGCACCACGACCACACGCACAGCCACGCGCGGGCCGAACCGCGCGAGACCGGAAGGAACCACACGATGTCCACGACACCGACGCTGCCCGAGGTCGTCCTGAGCCCCGGCAGCCCCCCGGTCCTCCGTGCCGACGTGGCCGGGGACACGGCGGGCTGGGCGGCCGTCCACCGTGACGCGCTGCGCGCCGTGGTCGCCGAGCACGGCAGCCTCCTGGTCCGCGGTCTGGGTCTCGACGACCCGGACACGACCGGTGAGGTGTTCCGGCGCCTGGCCACCGGCCTCATGCCCGACCGGGAGTCCTTCGCGCCCCGGCGGACGTACGCGGAGGGGGTGTACTCGTCCACCAAGTGGCCGCCCAACCAGCCGATGTGCATGCACCACGAGCTGAGTTACGCGGTCGAGTTCCCCGCGCTGATGCTGTTCGCGTGCCTGGACGCGCCGGCCGAGGGGGGCGCCACCGCGGTCGCCGACGCGCCCACCGTGCTCGACGCGCTGCCGGCCGAGCTCTCGGAACGGTTCGGCCGGGAGGGCTGGCTGCTCACGCGGACGTACAACGACGAGATCGGGGCGTCGGTCGGCGAGGCGTTCGGCACCGAGGACCGCACCGCCGTGGAGCGCTACTGCCGGGCACGCGCGATCGACTTCGCCTGGCAGGGCGACGGCTCCCTGCACACCCGCCAGCGGCGCGCCGCGGTGGTCCGGCACCCCGTCACGGGGCGGCCCTGCTGGTTCAACCAGATCGCCTTCCTCAACGAGTGGACGATGGACCCCGAGGTGCGGGAGTACCTGGTGGACGTCTACGGCCCCGCCGGGCTGCCCTTCAACACCCGCCACGGCAACGGCGATCCGATCGGCGAGGACGTCGTCCGGGAGATCAACGCGGTGTACGAGGCCCACACCGTGCGCGAGCCGTGGCGCTCGGGTGACCTGATGATCGTCGACAACGTCCGCACCGCGCACAGCAGGGAGCCCTTCGAGGGTCCGCGCGAGGTGCTCGCCGCGCTGGCCGACCCGGTCCGGCTGACCGACTCCGCACCCACGACCGAAGTGAGGACCGCATGACCGGCACGGAACAGGCGGCGCAGTCCGCCGAGGCACCCGGGACGTCCGAGTCCTCCGGGGCCGCCGACGCACCTCGGCGTACGCTCACCGCTCCCCCGTTCTCCGTCGTCTCCGGCGCCCAGGTCCAACAGGCGCTGGAGGGGCGGGAGTCCGAGATCGCGGGCCTCGTCGAGCGGGTGTACCGGCTGCACGGGGGCGGCGACTCGGTGAACCCGCCGTCGTACTTCCTGCGCTTCCCGGACCGCCCGTCGTCGCGGATCATCGCGCTGCCGGCGTCGATCGGCGGGGACATCGGGGTGGACGGCATCAAGTGGGTCTCCAGCTTCCCCGGGAACACGGCGTCCGGGCTGCCCCGGGCCTCGGCCGTGCTGATCCTCAACGACCACGAGACGGGTTATCCGTTCGCCTGCCTGGAGGCGTCGATCATCAACGCCGTCCGGACGGCGTCCTCCGCGGCGCTCGCGGCCGACCGGCTCAGCCGCGGGCGCGAGCGGCCGGTCCGGGTCGGGTTCGTCGGCACGGGGCTGATCGCCCGCCACATCCACACCCATCTCACCGCCACCGGCTGGTCGTTCGAGGAGACCGGGGTGTACGACCTGTCCGCGGACAGCGCGGCCGGCTTCCGCGGCTATCTGGAACGGTCGGGCGCCAAGGGCCGCCTCACCGTCCACGACAGTGCCGAGTCGCTGGTCCGCTCCAGCGATCTGCTGGTCTTCGCGACCGTCGCGGGCGCGCCGCACATCCACGATCTCGCGTGGTTCGACCACGCCCCGCTGGTGCTGCATGTGTCGCTGCGCGACCTGGCACCCGAGATCCTGCTCGCCTCGGCCAACTTCGTGGACGACATCGAGCACTGCCTGAAGGCGGAGACCTCTCCGCATCTGGCTGAACGCCTCAGCGGCGGCCGGGACTTCATCGACGGCACGTTGGACGACGTGCTGTCCGGGCGGGTGACCGTGCCGGCCGACCGGACGGTGATCTTCTCGCCCTTCGGCCTCGGGGTCCTGGACCTCGCGGTCGGCAAGTTCGTCCACGACGAGGTGGCCCGGCGGGGCGAGCCGCACGTCGTGGACGGCTTCTTCCACGAGCTGCGCCGGCACGGCTGACCGGCGGGCGCCGTGCCGCACGGGACGTGGGCACGGCGCCGCACGCAGGCCGCATGAATGAGGGGGACTCATGCCTGTCATTTCCGATCCTTCGGAATTCAACGAGAACGAGCTCTACGTCGACCTGCGGGCGGCGATGGGGCTGCCGCTCTTCCTGAAGTGCGAGGGGTTCAACTTCGCAGGGTCGATCAAGATGAAGGCGGCCACCGAGATGGTGGACGCCGCCGAACGCAGCGGCGCCCTGCGACCGGGATCCGTCCTGGTCGAGTCGTCGTCCGGGAACCTGGGCGTGGCACTGAGCGTGATCGCCGCGAGCCGTGGCTACGGGTTCCGGTGCGTGACCGACGCGCGCTGCAACCCGGCGACCCGGCGGATGATGGAAGCTCTGGGCAGCGTGGTCCACGTCATCGAGGAGCCCGCGCTGCACGGCGGTTTCCTGGGCGCCCGGATCGCGTACGTACGGGCGCTGTGTGCCTCGGACGACCGGTACGTCTGGCTCAACCAGTACGCCAACGACAGCAACTGGCGGGCGCACTTCCGCACCACGGCGCCGGCCATCGCCCACCGCTTCCCGGACCTGGACGTGCTGTTCGTCGGGGCCGGTACGACCGGCACCCTGATGGGCTGCGCGCGCTGGTTCTGGCAGTGGCGGCGCCGGGTGCGGATCGTCGCGGTGGACAGCGTCGGCTCGGTGACCTTCGGCGGGCCCGCGCGTCCGCGGCGGATACCGGGGCTCGGCATGGGCGTACGTCCGCCGATGCTCGACGCGTCGTACGTGGACGACGTGGTGCACGTGGAGGAGGCGGACACCGTCCGTGTCTGCCGCCGGCTGGCCGCCCGGGGGTTCCTGTTCGGGGGCTCCACCGGCACGGTGGTCAGCGGGGCGTCCGCCTGGCTGGACCTGCACGGGGGACGGGACCTCACCGCGGTGGGGATCGCCCCCGACCTCGGCGAACGCTACCTCGACACCGTCCACAGCCCGAGCTGGTCGGTGGGCTCGCGCGGGGAGGACACGCTCAGCTCCGGCGATCTGGCCGCGCTGTCCCGGCCTGCCTGACGCCCGACCTGCGACGACGACGGCGCTCCGGCGTACGGGGGGTGCGGCGGGAGTTTGGTGACGATCGCCGCACCGCGGGTAGGTTCGCGTCATGGCAGCCCGCACCCACACCGTGACCAACCAGGCTCCGCCGCTGGTCGCGTACGACCTCTTCACCGCCGACCGGGCCCTCGTGGAGGCCGTCGGCCGGCATCTCGATCCCGCGCTCCTCGACGAGGCGCACGGCGAGCTGTCGGCCCTCGGGCGCACCTCCGGGTCCGCGCAGGTCCAGAAGTGGGGGGTCCTGGCCAACGAGAACCCGCCGAAGCTGCTCACCCACGACCGCTACGGCGAGCGGCTGGACGAGGTCGAGTTCCATCCGTCCTGGCACCGGCTGCTCGGCAAGGGCGTCTCGGCGGGGCTGACGGCGGCCTGGTCGCGGCCGGGCGGGCATGTGCGGCGCGCGGCCGGCTTCCTCGTGTGGAGCCAGGTCGAGGCGGGCAACGGCTGTCCGCTGTCGATGACCCACGCGGCGGTGCCCGCGCTGCGCACCGACCCGGCGCTCGCCGCCGAGTGGGAGCCCCGGCTCACGTCCACCGTCTACGACCAGGACCTGCGGCCGGCCGCGAAGAAGGCCGGTGCCCTGTTCGGGATGGGCATGACGGAGAAGCAGGGCGGCAGCGACGTCCGGGCGAACACCACGGCCGCGCGACCGCTCGCGGAGGACGGGACGTACGAGCTGACGGGCCACAAGTGGTTCTGCTCGGCGCCGATGTCGGACGGCTTCCTGGTCCTGGCGCAGGCGGGCCCCGCCGGCGAACCGGGCGAACGGGGCGGCCGGGACGCTCTGACCTGCTTCCTGGTGCCGCGTGTGCTGGCGGACGGCACCCGTAACGTCTTCCGGATCCAGCGGCTCAAGGACAAGCTGGGCAACCGGTCGAACGCCTCCGCCGAGGTCGAGTTCGACGGGACGTGGGCGCGCCGGGTCGGCGAGGAGGGGCGCGGGGTGCGCTCCATCATGGGGATGGTCGCGGCGACCCGCCTGGACTGTGTGCTGGGCTCGGCGGGGCTGATGCGGCAGGCCGTCGCGCAGGCCGTGCACCACTGCGAGCACCGCGAGGCGTTCGGCGGCCCCCTGGTCGACAAGCCGCTGATGCGCAACGTCCTGGCGGACCTGGCCCTGGAGTCGGAGGCGGCGACGACCCTCGCGCTGCGGCTGGCCGCCGCGTATGACGCGGGCGGCGAGCAGGAGAAGGCCTTCCTGCGGCTCGCGGTGCCGGCGGCCAAGTACTGGGTGACCAAGCGGTGCACGCCGGTGGTGGCGGAGGCCCTGGAGTGCCTGGGCGGCAACGGGTACGTGGAGGAGTCCGGCATGCCGCGGCTGCTGCGCGAGTCGCCGCTCAACTCCATCTGGGAGGGCGCCGGGAACGTCCAGGCCCTCGATGTGCTGCGGGCCCTCCAGCGGGAGCCGTCCGCCCTGAACGCGTACCTCCAGGAGGTCGGTCTGGCGCGCGGCGCCGATCACCGGCTGGACGGCGCGATCAAGAACCTGCTGACCGAACTCGCCGATCTGGGCGGTGTCGAGGGGCGTGCGCGGCGGCTCGTGGAGCGGATCGCCGTGGTGCTGCAGGGGTCGCTGCTGGTGCGGTTCGCGCCGCCGGAGGTCGCCGACGCGTTCTGCGCGTCCCGGCTGGGCGGGGACTGGGGGTCGTCGCTGGGGACGCTGCCGCACACGCTCGACCTGGCCTCGGTGGTGGAACGGGCCCGCCCCGTCGCCTGACCCGCCCGTCCCGCGCCGTTCCTCGCCACGGGGGTGGTACCGCGCCGACACGGCGCCACCCCCGTGCGTCGTAGAGTTTCGGCCGCGCACCGGGTCTCGCACCAGAGTTGCAGAGGGTTGCAACGTCTCCGCACCCTGCTCTTACCTTGCAGACTCTGCAAGGAATCTCCGCCGCGTGTTCGGATTGTCGCGCTGGGTGACGGACACTCGTCACCAGTACCGGCCGACCATCGCCCGCGGCCGGCTGTCCGCTCAGGCCCTCAGGCCCTCAAGCCCTCAGGGAGGACACGATGGCGCACCCGCCGGTGAACGTGGCAGGGCTGGCCGCGGGGGACGCGGCACGGGCGGCCCGCGTACTCGACGAGGTACGCGACGCCACCCTGTCCGGACAGCCGGCGCCGTTCGGCCCGCGGCCGGTCATCGAGGAGTCCTGGCGACGCATGCTGCGGGGCGGTGTCGACCCCGACCACGACTTCCGCGCGGGGCTGCTGGACCGCGACGAGATCGAGCGGCGGCGCCGGGAGTCCCCGCTGCGGCACGTCCTGCCGGTGCTGCGCGAAGGGCTGCTGTCGGTCGCGGACGTCACCCGCCACATCATGGTCGTGGCGGACGACGAGGGCCGGGTGCTGTGGCGCGAGGGCAACAGGCCCGTGCTGCACCGGGCCGACGGTTTCGGTTTCGAACTCGGCGCGCACTGGGGCGAGAACGTCGTCGGTACGAACGGCATCGGCACCCCCGCGGTCGTCCGCCGCCCCGTCCAGGTCTTCGCCGCCGAACACTTCGTACGCACCCACGCCAACTGGACCTGCACGGGTGCGCCGATCACCGACCCGCGCGACGGCCGGCTGATCGGCGTCGTGGACGTCAGCGGGCCCTGGGAGACGATGCATCCGTCGACCCTCGCGTGGGTCGATTCGGTGGCCAAGCTCGCCGAGGCGCGGCTGCGGGAGCGGCATCTGGCCTCGCTGGACCGGCTGCGCTCGGTGGCGGCGCCGGTCCTCGCCCGGATCACCGGCCGCGCTCTCGCGGTCGACCGGGACGGCTGGACCGCCGCGGTCACGGGGATGCCGCACCTGGACCGGGTTGCCCTGCCCGCGGCGCCCGGCACCGACCGGATCCGGGTGCCGTCGCTCGGCCTGTGCTCGGTGGAGCCGCTGACCGGCGGCTGGCTGATCCGCGCCCCGGACGGGGGCGGCGCGCCGGGCGGCACCGCCCGGATCGAGCTGGACGTCTCGCAGCCGCGCCGCTGGTCGGTGACCGTGGCGGACGGGACGGGCACCTGGACCCACGAACTGAGCCCCCGCCACACCGAGTTGCTGTACCTGCTGGCCCTGCACCGCACCGGCCGCAGCGCCGCCGAGCTGGCCGACGACCTGTTCGGCGACCCGTCCCGCACGGTGACGGTACGGGCCGAGATGTCGCGCGTACGCCGCTATCTGGGCCCCGTCCTGGAACACCGCCCGTACCGCTTCGAGGAAACGGCCGACCTGCACCTGCGCCTCCCCGACAACCCCGCCGACCTGCTTCCGTATTCGACGGCTCCGGGGGTGGTGCGTTCACGCGTCGCGGGCAACCCCCCGCCGGGGTGACGACGGCGCCGGGATGACATCGGCATCCTCCTCCCGCCACGGGAGCCATGGGCGCAATCCCGACCTATTACCGGGTATTCGACCTGGCTCGCCCCCCTCTGCCGTACCATCCAACCCACGGCCCCCCACATCCGTCTCCTCCGGCTCAACCGCCGGATCGCAGGGGGCGGTTGGCCGACGACGGGAGGACGCATGACGTATCGAGGCAGACATCGCCGCCGGAACAAGGGGCGTGTCCTGCGGGCCACCCTGTCCGGGGCGGCCCTCGCCCTCACCGCCGCCGCCACGATCATCACCACCTCGCAGGCCGCCGGCAGCGACAACCCCGGGCCCCTGAAGCCGCTCACGTCGGCGTCGGAGATCGGCAAGCTGCAGCTGCACGAGAACCTGGTCGCCGAGTCGACGCTCGACACCCTGCAAAGCGGAATGGGCGGCTCCGTCGGGGTGGACGACGTGCTCAGGAGCGCCAACCACCCGATGCGCGACAAGGCCGAGTGCGCCGCGACCGAGTCGGCCGCCCTGCCCGTCGAGCCGACCGCCTCGCGCGCCTACTGCTGGGACAGCGGGGACGCCACGACACAGAAGTGGCTGCCGCAGTCCGTCACCACCTCCGGGGACGCCGACAACGACGGCAAGTGGGGCTCCGACCGGGTCATCCTGGCGGGCTGGACCCACAACGACCACAAGGCGGGCGAACCCGGGGCCGACAAGGGTCTCGCCCGGATCGCCTTCATCGACGCGAACGACCCGCAGAACCTCAAGTACCGGTGGGTCCTGCTGGTCGCGCCGCTCTCCGGCGGCAAGGACTTCGGGGCCGTCCGCTCGCACATCGGCGGCATGGTCTGGTACCAGGACAAGCTGATCGTCACCGCGAAGAACGGCGCCGACCACGACAACGCCCTGTTCGTCTTCGACATGAACCGCATCCTGCGGGCCGATGTGAACAGCACCGAGGTCGGCAAGGTCAGCGGCGGCTGGTCGGCGCGCGGCTACCAGTACGTACTGCCGGCCATCGGCTCGTACAACCTCACCGGCGGCGCGTGCAGCGCGACGAACAACGACGCGCGCCCCTGTTTCGCGTCGGTCTCCCTGGACCGCACCTCGACCCCGGACAGCCTGGTCGCGAACGAGTGGTTCAGCTCCGGCGGCACCGAACCGGCCCGCGTCTGGCGCTACTACTACAGCACCGCGAGCGACCGCACGGGCCTGCTCGGCAGCAACGCGAGCGACCTCGTGAACGCCGACGAGGCGTACGAGACCAAGGCCGTCGGGCTGCAGGGCGTCCTGTCGCACAAGCCGGACGGGGCGGACAAGGCCGACTGGTACACCGGCTACGCCCCGGGCAGCCGTGACCGGCACGGCACGCTCTGGCGCCAGAACGAGAGCGTCGCGAAGGCCGCGCAGTGCGGCGACGGCGGCACGTCGTACGCCTGCTGGGGCCAGCACACCGAGTCCCTGTCGTACTGGCAGGAGACCGGCGAACTGTGGACGCTCACCGAGTGGGCGGCGAACAAGGACAACGCGTGGGAGGCGCCGGCGATCCCGGAGCGGGTGCTGTACTCGGTCCCGCTGTCGGCGGTCGACGACTCCGTGCAGTGACCCGCGGCGAGGACGGGCGGCCCGCTTTGGAGGGCCGCCCGTCCCCGTGGTTCGCTGGCCCGTATGAGCATCGCTGTGACCACCTGGTCCCTGGAGCAGACCTCTCCGGCCGACCGGCTGCCCGCCGCCGCCCCCGACGCGGACGGGGACGGGGACGTCCGGATCGTCCGGGCGGAGGTGCCCTCCCCCGAGTTCAGCCGCTTCCTGTACGCCTCCGTCGGCGGCGACATCCGCTGGACGGACCGGCTCGGCTGGACGTACGCGCAGTGGCGGGACGATCTGGAGCGGCCGGAAGTGGAGACCTGGGTCGCCTACGACCGCGGGACCCCCGCCGGGTACATGCAGCTGGAGGGGCAGGACGACGGCGTGGTGGAGATCGTCTACTTCGGCCTGATCCCGGCCTTCCGCGGCCGGCGCATCGGCGGCCACCTGCTCTCGTACGGGGTCGCGCGGGCCTGGGACCTGGCCGACCGCTGGCCGGGGCGGGCGCCGACCAAGCGCGTCTGGTTGCATACGTGCAGCAAGGACGGGGAGCACGCGATGGACAACTACCTGCGCCGCGGCTTCAGGCTCTTCGACACCAAGGTGGAGGAGGAGCCGGACGTGACCACCCCCGGACCCTGGCCCGGAGCACAGGTCGGCTGACCTGGCAGAATGTGATCCGCACCGGCTCGTGCGGCGGATCGTGCGGCGACCATCACCCTTGTCCCACATCCCGGGACCAGGGTGTCCGCATTTTGGACGAAGCTGGACTGTGTCCAGATCGCCATGACACGCTTCCGTCATGTCTGGAACTGGAATTGCCTTGGTGAGTCGGCGGCACGTCGACCTCGGCCGCATGTCCAGCGCCATCTGTCCGGTTCGCTGACCCACGGCGCCAGGGGCCGACGCCCCCGCGTCCAGCACTACCGACATCTCCCTGTCTCGACTTGCGCAACGCCGCGCACGTATGCCCGCATGCACTCATGCGCGCAGGTCAGAGCCGCATCCGTCTGTCCCGAAGGACGTAGAAACCATGGCCGCCACTCCGCAGGATCCCGCTGCCGAAACGCCCCGCCGCAAGGTGAGCCGTCACCGCGGTGAGGGCCAGTGGGCCGTGGGTCACTACACCCCGCTCAACGGCAACGAGCAGTTCAAGAAGGACGACGACGGTCTCAACGTGCGGACGCGCATTGAGACGGTCTACTCCAAGCGGGGCTTCGACTCGATCGACCCCAACGATCTGCGCGGCCGTATGCGCTGGTGGGGGCTGTACACCCAGCGCAAGCCCGGCATCGACGGCGGCAAGACCGCGGTCCTGGAGCCGGAGGAGCTGGACGACAAGTACTTCATGCTGCGGGTACGGATCGACGGCGGACGCCTCACCACCCAGCAGTTGCGGGTCATCGGCGAGATCTCGCAGGAGTTCGCGCGCGGCACCGCGGACATCACCGACCGGCAGAACGTCCAGTACCACTGGATCCGCATCGAGGACGTCCCGGAGATCTGGGAGCGCCTGGAGGCCGTCGGGCTGTCCACGACCGAGGCCTGCGGTGACACGCCCCGCGTGATCATCGGTTCGCCCGTCGCCGGTATCGCCGAGGACGAGATCATCGACGGCACGCCCGCCATCGAGGAGATCCACCGCCGGGTCATCGGCAACAAGGACTTCTCGAACCTGCCCCGCAAGTTCAAGACCGCGGTCTCCGGCTCACCGCTCCTGGACGTGGCGCACGAGATCAACGACGTCGCGTTCGTCGGCGTGAACCACCCGGAGCACGGCCCCGGCTTCGACCTCTGGGTCGGCGGCGGCCTCTCCACCAACCCGAAGATCGGCCAGCGCCTCGGGGCCTGGGTCCCGCTCGACGAGGTCGCCGACGTCCACATCGGCGTCCTGTCGATCTTCCGCGACTACGGCTACCGGCGCCTGCGCACCCGCGCCCGCCTGAAGTTCCTGGTCGCCGACTGGGGCGTGGAGAAGTTCCGCCAGGTCCTGGAGGACGAGTACCTGCGGCGCAAGCTCGTCGACGGCCCGGCCCCCGACCAGCCGCTCGCCCGCTGGCGCGACCACATCGGTGTGCACCGGCAGCAGGACGGCCGCTTCTACGTCGGCTTCGCCCCCCGCGTGGGCCGCGTGGACGGCGCCACCCTCACGAAGATCGCCGAGCTGGCCGAGGCACACGGCTCGGGCCGGCTGCGGACCACCGTCGAGCAGAAGATGATCGTGCTCGACGTGGAACAGGAGCAGATCGACTCCCTGGTGGAGGGCCTGGAAGCCCTCGACCTGAAGGTCCGGCCGTCCACCTTCCGGCGCGGCACGATGGCCTGCACCGGCATCGAGTACTGCAAGCTCGCCATCGTCGAGACCAAGGTCCGCGGCGCCACGCTGATCGACGAACTCGAACGCCGGATGCCGGAGTTCGACGAGCCCGTCACCATCAACATCAACGGCTGCCCGAACGCCTGCGCCCGTATCCAGGTCGCGGACATCGGTCTCAAGGGCCAGTTGATGCTGGACAGCGAGGGCAACCAGGTCGAGGGCTACCAGGTCCACCTGGGCGGCGCGCTCGGGCTCGAAGCCGGGTTCGGCCGCAAGGTCCGCGGCCTGAAGGTCACGGCGGACGACCTGCCCGACTACGTCGAGCGGGTCCTCAAGCGCTTCGAGGAGGAGCGCGAGGACGGCGAGCGCTTCGCCGCGTGGGCCACCCGCGCCTCCGAGGAGGCCCTGTCATGAGCGAGCGCGCGGCGCCCTTCTACTGCCCCTACTGCGGCGACGAGGACCTGCGTCCGGGCGAGCAGGGCCACGGGGCGTGGGAATGCGGGGCGTGCAACCGAGCCTTCCAGTTGAAGTTCCTCGGGTTGCTGTCCCGTGGACTTCAGCGCAACGACGGTGGAGGGGACGAGATATGACGGCCGTTCAGACCGATACCGAGACCGGCACTGGCAATGGCACTGGCACCGATACCGGCACGGACGCCGAGTTGAAGGCGCTCGCCGAGCAGGCCGGCCGCGATCTGGAGGACGCCTCCGCGCTGGAGATCCTCCAGTGGGCCGTGCGGACCTTCGGCAAGCAGTTCTGTGTCACCTCCTCGATGGAGGACGCGGTGGTCGCCCACCTCGCGTCCCGCGCCGACCCCGGCGTGGACGTCGTGTTCCTCGACACGGGCTACCACTTCCCCGAGACCATCGGCACCCGGGACGCCGTCGAGGCCGTGATGGACGTCAACGTCATCACGCTCACCCCGCGCCAGACCGTGGCCGAGCAGGACGCCGAGTACGGGCCGAAGCTGCACGACCGCGACCCCGACCTGTGCTGCGCGCTGCGCAAGGTCGCGCCGCTGGAGCAGGGGCTGACCAAGTACCGCGCCTGGGCCACGGGCCTGCGCCGTGACGAGTCCCCGACCCGGGCGAACACCCCCGTCGTCGGCTGGGACGAGAAGCGCCGCAAGGTCAAGATCTCGCCGATCGCCCGCTGGACGCAGGACGACGTGGAGGCGTACGTGAGCGAGCACGGTGTCCTCACCAACCCGCTCCTCATGGACGGCTACCCGTCCGTCGGCTGCGCCCCCTGCACCCGCCGGGTGCTGGAGGGCGAGGACGCGCGCGCCGGCCGCTGGTCGGGCAGCAACAAGACCGAGTGCGGACTGCACGGCTGACATGACCGAGACCTCGACGCACCTGACGACCGCGACGGCCGTGCCCGCCACGACATCCGTGGCCGGCTCGACGACCTCGATGAACCAGGAGAACCAAGTGACCGGAGCCACCATCTGGCTCACGGGTCTGCCGAGCGCCGGCAAGACCACCATCGCGTACGAGCTGGCCGGACGGCTGCGCGAGGAGGGCCACCGCGTCGAGGTGCTCGACGGCGACGAGATCCGTACGTTCCTGACGGCGGGCCTCGGCTTCAGCCGCGAGGACCGGCACACCAACGTCCAGCGCGTCGGCTTCCTCGCCGACCTGCTGTCCCGCAACGGCGTCAAGACGCTGGTGCCGGTCATCGCCCCGTACGCCGACAGCCGCGAGGCGGTGCGCAAGCGCCATCAGGCGAGCGGCGCCGCGTACCTGGAGGTGCATGTCGCGACGCCCGTCGAGGTGTGCAGCGAGCGGGACGTGAAGGGCCTGTACGCCAAGCAGGCGGCGGGCGAGATCTCCGGGCTCACCGGGGTCGACGACCCGTACGAGGCGCCCGAGTCGCCCGATCTGCGCATCGAGTCGCACACCCAGTCCGTGCAGGAGTCCGCGGCAGCGCTCCACGCACTGCTCGCCGAGAGGGGTCTCGCATGACGACCGTCGCCGACGTCTCCGAGGAGGGGACCGACAGCCCGTACGCGCTGAGTCATCTGGACGCGCTGGAGTCCGAGGCGGTGCACATCTTCCGTGAGGTGGCGGGCGAGTTCGAGCGGCCGGTGGTGCTGTTCTCCGGCGGCAAGGACTCCATCGTCATGCTCCACCTGGCACTGAAGGCCTTCGCGCCCGCCGCGGTGCCGTTCTCCCTGCTCCATGTGGACACCGGACACAACTTCCCCGAGGTCCTGGAGTACCGCGACCGCACGGTCAAGAAGCACGGCCTGCGCCTGCACGTGGCCTCCGTGCAGGACTACATCGACCGCGGCACCCTCAAGGAACGCCCCGACGGCACGCGTAACCCGCTGCAGACCCTGCCGCTGACCGAGAAGATCCAGGCCGAACGCTTCGACGCCGTCTTCGGCGGCGGACGCCGCGACGAGGAGAAGGCCCGCGCCAAGGAACGCGTCTTCTCCCTGCGCGACGAGTTCTCCCAGTGGGACCCCCGCCGCCAGCGCCCCGAACTGTGGAACCTCTACAACGGCCGCCACGCCCCCGGCGAACACGTCCGCGTCTTCCCCCTCTCCAACTGGACCGAACTCGACGTCTGGCAGTACATCGCCCGCGAAGGCATCGACCTGCCCGAGATCTACTTCGCCCACGAACGCGACGTCTTCCAGCGCGCCGGCATGTGGCTCACCCCCGGCGACTGGGGCGGCCCCAAGGACGGCGAAACGGTCGAGACCCGCCTCGTGCGCTACCGCACGGTCGGCGACATGTCCTGCACCGGCGCCGTCGACTCCGACGCCACCACGCTGGAGGCCGTGATCACCGAGATCGCCGCTTCCCGGCTCACCGAGCGGGGCGCCACCCGCGCCGACGACAAGATGTCCGAGGCCGCGATGGAAGACCGCAAGCGCGAGGGGTACTTCTAACCATGACGAGCACCATCGAGCCCACCGAACCCGTCGAGCCGCTGTCGGTCGAGCAGTTGTCCGGGACGACGCTGCTCCGGTTCGCGACCGCCGGTTCCGTGGACGACGGCAAGTCCACCCTCGTCGGCCGCCTGCTGCACGACTCCAAGTCGGTCCTCACCGACCAGCTGGAGGCCGTCGAGCACGCTTCCCGCAGCCGCGGCCAGGACACCCCCGACCTCGCCCTGCTCACCGACGGCCTGCGCGCCGAACGCGAACAGGGCATCACCATCGACGTCGCCTACCGCTACTTCGCCACGGCCAAGCGGCGCTTCATCCTCGCCGACACCCCGGGCCACGTGCAGTACACCCGCAACATGGTGACGGGGGCGTCCACGGCCGAGCTGACGGTGGTCCTGGTCGACGCGCGCAACGGCGTCGTCGAGCAGACCCGCCGCCACGCCGCCATCGCCGCCCTCCTGCGTGTCCCGCACGTCGTGCTCGCCGTGAACAAGATGGACCTGGTCGACTACCGGGAGCCGGTGTTCGCCGCGATCGCCCAGGAGTTCACGGCGTACGCCTCCGAACTGGGCGTTCCCGAGATCACCGCGATCCCCATCTCCGCGCTCGCCGGGGACAACGTGGTGGATCCCTCCGCGAACATGGACTGGTACGGCGGGCCCACCTTCCTCGAACACCTGGAGACCCTGCCGGTCAGCCACGACCTCGCGACCTGCCACGCGCGGCTGCCCGTGCAGTACGTGATCCGTCCGCAGACCGCCGAGCACCCCGACTACCGCGGGTACGCGGGCCAGATCGCGGCCGGGGCGTTCCGCGTCGGCGAGCAGGTCACCGTGCTGCCCTCCGGCCGGACCTCGCGGATCGCCTCGATCGACCTGCTGGGCGAGCCGGTCGACGTGGCCTGGACGACGCAGTCGGTGACGGTCCTCCTGGAGGACGACGTCGACATCTCGCGCGGCGACCTGATCGTGCCGACCAAGGACGCGCCCGCGACCACGCAGGACATCGAGGCGACGGTCTGCCACGTGGCCGACGCGCCGCTGACCATCGGCCACCGGGTGCTGCTCAAGCACGGCACCCGCACGGTCAAGGCGCTCGTCAAGGACATCCCCTCGCGGCTGACCCTCGACGACCTGTCCCTGCACCCGCACCCGGGCCACCTGGTCGCCAACGACATCGGGCGCGTGAAGATCCGTACCGCCGAGCCGCTGCCGGTGGACTCGTACGCCGACTCCCGGCGCACCGGTTCGTTCATCCTGATCGACCCCGCGGACGGCACCACGCTCACCGCGGGCATGGTCGGCGAGTCCTTCGCCTCCCCGGAGCCCGTCAGGGCCGAGGCGGACGAGGACGGGTGGGACTTCTGACATGACGACCACCGTCGACCTCTACTCCACGTTCGCGAAGGAGGGCGGCCGCATCGGCAGCGGCGCCCTCGGCGCCGGACAGGGCGGAGTCGCGCGATGTGCGTGCTGACGTACGCGCACTGCCTCCGCGCCCCGTCCCCCCGCCCGCCGTCGCGGATACGACGAAGACCTGCCGACCTCCCGGCCACGACCTGAAGAACCGTGACCGCCGGGCCGACGAGAGGAAACCCTCCCGTGCCTGCCAAGGGCTCCACACTGCTCCGCCGCGGCATCGCCGTGGCCGCCGCGCTGCCGCTCCTGACCCTCGCCGCCTGCGGTTACGGTTCCGACAAGGACGAGGACACCTCGAAGGTCGCCGCCGAGGGCAAGAAGCTCTCCGCCGACACCGTCCGGATCGGCTACTTCCCGAACCTGACGCACGCCACCGCACTCGTGGGTGACCAGGAGGGGCTGCTGCAGAAGGAGCTCGGGGGCACGAAGGCCTCGTACTCGCAGTTCAACGCGGGTCCGTCCGAGATCGAGGCGCTGAACTCCGGGTCGATCGACATCGGCTGGATCGGCCCCTCCCCCGCCATCAACGGGTACAGCACGACGGACGGCAAGGGCCTGCGGATCATCGGCGGCTCCGCCTCCGGCGGGGTGAAGCTGGTGGTGAACCCGGACAGGATCAAGTCCCTGAAGGACGTCAAGGGCAAGAAGATCGCGACGCCTCAGCTGGGCAACACGCAGGACGTGGCGTTCCTCAACTGGATCGCCGAGCAGGGCTGGAAGGTCGACGCCCAGAGCGGCAAGGGCGACGTCTCCGTGGTCCGCACGGACAACAAGATCACGCCGGACGCCTACAAGTCGGGGTCCATCGACGGCGCGTGGGTGCCGGAGCCGACCGCGTCCAAGCTGGTCGCCGAGGGCGCGAAGGTGCTCCTCGACGAGGCCGACCTGTGGCCCGGCAAGAAGTTCGTGATCACGAACATCATCGTGTCGCAGAAGTTCCTCAAGGAGCACCCGGACGTCGTCGAGGCGGTGCTGCGCGGCTCGGTGAAGACCAACAAGTGGATCAACGCCAACCCGGACGAGGCGAAGGCCGCCGCCAACACCAGGCTCAAGGCGCTGTCCGGCAAGGAGCTGCCCGCCGAGGTCATCGACCCGGCGTGGAAGTCGATCCGGTTCACCGACGACCCGCTGGCCGCGACCCTCGACGCCGAGGCCGAGCACGCGGTGAAGGCCGGTCTGCTGGAGAAGCCGAGGCTCGACGGTATCTACGACCTCGCCCCGCTGAACAAGGTCCTGAAGGCCGAGGGCGCGAGCGCGGTCGACGACGCCGGTCTCGGCGTCAAGTAAGCCCGGACGGCCGGTCGAGCAAGTCCGGACAGCAGACAGTTCAGGCCCGCACACCCATGAGTTCCCAGGAGGTGACGACCGTGGCAACCGCCCTCGCCAAGACCGCCGACGCCGAAGCCGGTACGTCGGTGGAGTACGCCGCCCGGATCGAGCACGTCTCGAAGTCCTTCGCCGGCCCCGCCGGGCAGCAGCTCGTCCTGGACGACATCACGCTCGATGTCGCGCCGGGCGAGTTCGTCACCCTCCTGGGAGCTTCCGGGTGCGGCAAGTCGACGCTGCTGAATCTGGTCGCGGGGCTCGACAAGCCGTCCGCGGGCGGCATCAGCACCGACGGCCGCCCGGCCCTGATGTTCCAGGAGCACGCCCTCTTCCCGTGGCTGACCGCGGGCAAGAACATCGAGCTGGCCCTGAAGCTGCGGGGCCTGCCCAAGACCGACCGCCGTACCAGGGCGGAGGAGCTCCTGGAACTCGTCCGGCTGAAGGGCGCGTACGGCAAGCGGGTGCACGAGCTGTCGGGCGGGATGCGGCAGCGGGTCGCGCTGGCCCGCGCGCTCGCCCAGGACAGCAGGCTGCTGCTGATGGACGAGCCGTTCGCGGCCCTGGACGCCATCACGCGGGACGTGCTGCACGACGAACTGACCCGGATCTGGCGCGAGACGAACGTGTCGGTGCTGTTCGTGACGCACAACGTGCGCGAGGCGGTACGGCTCGCCGAGCGCGTGGTGCTGCTGTCCTCGCGCCCGGGGCGCGTCGCGCGCGAGTGGACGGTCGACATCCCGCAGCCGCGCCGTATCGAGGACCCCGCCGTGGCGGAACTGTCCGTCGAGATCACCGAACAACTGCGTGGGGAGATCCGCCGTCATGGCCAGCACTGAGACGAGCGCCGCCGAGTCCGCGACCGGCTCGGGGGTGGGCGCCGTCAAGGACTCCGGTGACCTCGCCGGACTGGAGGCGGGGCTCGACGCGCTGGACACGGTCCAGACGAAGAGGACGCCCTTCCGCAGGACCTTCGTGGAGAAGATCTTCCCGCCGATCGTCGCCGTGGCCCTGGTGCTGGTCGTCTGGCAGGTCCTGGTGTGGGCGGAGGTCACCGACAGCTACAAGCTGCCGGCCCCGTCCGCGGTCTGGGACGAGGTCCAGGAGGCCTGGCTGGAGGGCACGCTCCTCGAATACATCTGGACCAGCGTCTCGCGCGGTCTGCTGGGCTTCCTGATGGCCCTGGTCATCGGCACCCCGCTGGGACTGCTCGTCGCGCGGGTGAAGTTCGTGCGCGCGGCGATCGGCCCGATCCTGTCCGGACTCCAGTCGCTGCCGTCCGTGGCGTGGGTACCGCCGGCCGTGCTGTGGCTCGGCCTCAACGACTCGATGATGTACGCGGTCATCCTGCTCGGCGCGGTCCCCTCGATCGCCAACGGCCTCGTCTCCGGCGTCGACCAGGTCCCCCCGCTGTTCCTGCGGGCGGGCCGCACGATGGGCGCAACGGGCCTGCGCGGCACCTGGCACGTCGTGATCCCGGCCGCGCTGCCCGGCTACCTCGCGGGGCTCAAGCAGGGCTGGGCGTTCTCGTGGCGCTCCCTGATGGCCGCCGAGATCATCGCGTCCTCGCCGGACCTGGGTGTCGGTCTCGGCCAGCTGCTGGAGAACGGCCGTACGGCCAACAGCATGCCCATGGTGTTCCTCGCCATCCTGCTCATCCTGATCGTCGGTATCGCCATCGACCTGCTGATCTTCAGCCCGCTGGAGCGGTGGGTCCTGCGCAGCCGCGGTCTCCTCGTGAAAAGCTGACCTCCATGTCGAAACCGGTCCTCCTCGTCATCGCCCACGGCAGCCGTGACCCGCGTCATGCCGCGACCGTGCACGACCTGGTACGGCAGGTGCGGGCGCGGCGGCCGGGGGTGCGCGTGGAGACGGGCTTCCTGGAGTTCAACCTCCCTTCGGTCTCGGGCAAGCTGGAGTCCCTGGCGGCGGAGGGCGTACGCGACGTCGTGGCCCTCCCCCTGCTCCTGAGCCGCGCCTTCCACGCGAAGGCGGACATCCCGTCGGTGCTGAGCGAGGCACCGGCCCGGCTGCGGATCCGGCAGGCCGAGGTGCTCGGCCCGTCACCACTGCTGACGGCCGCGCTCGAACGACGCCTTTACGAGGCGGGGTTGTCCCCCGCCGACAAGTCCTCGACCGGGGTCGTCCTGGCCGCGGCGGGGTCCACGGACCCGGAGGCGATCGCAGTGATCGCTGATATCGCGCGGGAGTGGCGGCGGACCGGTTGGTGCGCCGTGCGGCCTGCGTTCGCCTCCGCCGGATCGCTGCCGCGGACGGGGGAGGTGGTGGGGTCTTTGCGTGCGCTGGGGTGTGCGCGGGTGGTTGTGGCGCCGTATTTCCTCGCGCCGGGGCGATTGCCGGATCGCGTCGCGCGGGAGGCTGGTGGGGCGGATCTGCTGGCGGGGGTGCTGGGGGCGGCGCCGGAGGTCGCGCACGTGGTGCTGGCCCGCTATGACGCGGCGGTCGCCGCGTCGGCTCTGGCCGCGGCGGGGCTTTGAACCCTCGGCCGCGGTCCCGCCGGGGCGCGGCCAAAAGAT
Source organism: Streptomyces ortus (assembly GCF_026341275.1). NCBI lineage: Bacteria > Bacillati > Actinomycetota > Actinomycetes > Kitasatosporales > Streptomycetaceae > Streptomyces > Streptomyces ortus. The sequence continues at coordinate 6,403,286 of NZ_JAIFZO010000002.1, read as the reverse complement.
TGCGCAGTTCCCCGCGCCCCTAAAATCCGCGCCCCTGGCGCCTTCAAGACAAAAGATCGCGCCGTTCCCCGCGCCCCTGAAAGCCACGCCCCTGGCGGCTTCAAGACAAAAGATCGCGCCGTTCCCCGCGCCCCCGAAATGCGCGCCCCTAGGGGCGCGGGGAACTGCGCGGGCGGGGGCGAGGGGGCGGAGCCCCCATGCGTGGTAGGGAAAGGGTAGGGGCGGCGGGGGCGCAAACCGCTCGCCCTCTTCACTCCAGCCACATCCGACACTCATAAGGCTCTCACCTCCCCGGATTCCGAAATCCACCCCCTCCGACCCCCCGAATCTGATGGGATGTCGGTCGCAGGCACGACCGGGGGAGCGGTACAGGTGGCAGGTCTGGAGTTCGGGCATCACCTGGGCCTGCCCCAAGCGCTGTCCGCCCTCCCCCTCTCCCCCCTGACCCCCGGCTACGCCCACCTGCAAGCCACCCAACGCGCCGCGGGCCTCCGCCACATCGGCGACCTCTTCGGCCCCGGCCAGGGACTCCGCGTCCTGGACGGCGTGTTCGTCCCCCTCGGCGTCCGGGGCCGACGACGGGTCGACCACGCGCTCCTGGCCGACCTGGGCCGCGGCACCACCCCCACGGCCACCCTCGCGAACGCTCTCGCAGAACTCCACCGCCACGACCCCCAGACCCTGCGCAGAGTCCTGCTGTACCAACTGATCGAACTGCTCCAGGACCACCCACGCGGCCACCACCCGGACACAGCACGGTCGTTCGGCATCCACGCCGAGGAGACCGCCGGCCTCGCCGCCGCAGCCCGCGTCCGCCCCGTACTGGACAAGGGCCAGCGGGCCGCCGCCGAGTCCCTGGCCGACGCCTGGGCCGAACACCGGCTCCGTCGCGTCCGTAAGCTCCTGGAACGGCTGCCGCCCACCGGCCACGACCCGTCGCTCACCACACTCCGGGCCACCCTCTCCCGCCGGCTGGGCCACGCCGACGCCGCGCTGGACGCGGCCGGTGCCGCGGAGCGGGCGGGCGACACCGAAGCCGCGACGGAGGAGTACCTGCGGACCCTGCGCCTCGCGGCGGACGACCGCAAGGCGCTGTTCAGCCTCGTCCGCATCCACCGGCCCCGCCACCACGGCCAGGCCGAGCAGCTGCGATGCGAACTCCGCTCGGACGCCGCCGAGTTGACCTGGGACGCGGCAGAGCCCGACGTCACCTGGCGGATCCTGCGGCTCCGGCGGACCGGGCGCGGCAGCACCGAGGTACGCGAAGTGCGCCAGTTGCCCCCGGGCGCGGGCGGCGGGTGCGGCACGCAGGACCGGGCGATACCGCTGGGCAGCACGGTGCGTTACGTGGCGCTCCCCGTGCGCGAGGGCCGCGTGGACGGCGTACCCCTCGTCGCCCGGGAGCTGCGGGTCACCCCCGAGGTGAGCGATCTCGCGCTGACGGACGGGCGGGCGCGGATCGACGGCACCTGGCGGACACCGCCCGGCGCCACGGAGGTGACGGTCGAGCACACCGGTCCCGACGGCCCGGCCGGCCCTCTCGCCTGCGGGAACGGGCGGTTCGCCGCCGCCGGGTTGCCGCCGGGACCGCACCGGTTCCGGGTCGTCTGCCATTACCGCACGCCAGAGGGACAGACGGTCGCCTCGCCCGGCATCACGGCGACCCGCACGGTGCACCGCTGGCCCGAACCCGTACGGACGCTCACGGCCACGGCCGAGGGCGAGGCGATCCGGTTCGCGTGGACCGGCGTGCACGAGGAAGGCGACGGAGGCGGCGACGGAGGTACGGACGTACGGCTGGTGTGCTGGCCCGGTGAAGCCCCCGCGCCCGGCTCCGAGTTGGCCACCGCCGAGCTGCCCGGGGCGTTGCCGTGGCCCCGCCACCACGACGGCGGACCGGTGCTCTGTCCGCCGCCCGGCACCCACGCCGAGGTGGCGGCCGTCGCCGTGCTGGGGGAACGGGCCGTGGCCGGGCCGGCCGTCACCGTGGAGGCGCCCGTCGCGGTGACCGGCCTGAGCGCGCGACGGCAGGCGGACGGTCAGGTGCAGGTCGTCCTGGACTGGCCCGAGGGCACCGGCCTGCTGACCGTCAGCTGGACGGAGAGCGGCGGACGTACCGGCCAACGGGCCGTCGCCGCGCACCAGTACCGGCGCCAGGGGCTGCGGCTGCCGGTCGGCCGGGGCGGTGTCCGGGTCAGGGCGGTGCCCGCGCCGCGTACGTCGGGGTCCGTGGTCGCGCTGCCGTCGGCCGCCGAGACGGTGCTGCCGCCGGACACCTCCGTCGCGTACCGTCTGGTGCCCGCGCCGCGCCGGATGCTGCGGCGCGGCAAGCCCCTGATCCGCGTCACGCTCTCCGCACCCGACGACTCCCCCGAATCGCCTCCGGACTTGTCTCCCGACTTGTCTCCCGGGTCATCCTCCGGCTTGCCTCCCGGCTCGTCTGCCGAGGAGAGTCCGCTCCGGCCGCCGGAGGATCTGCCGGAGTTCGTCTGTGTGGCGCGCAGCGGCACCCTTCGTCCGCGCGGGCCCGCGGACGGCACGACCGTGTTCAGGATCGCCGGTGCCGAGCTCCTGGAACTGCGCACGGTCGAGCACGAGTTGGACTCGGCCCCCTGTCCCGTCCCGTACACCCTGCGCGGGTTCCTGCTCGGCGCGCACGCCACGTCCGTACGACTCGAAGAACCGTCCCCCGCGACCCTGGTGGTGCGCTGAACCCATGACGACCGTCATCTGCCCCTACTGCTTCGCCCGTTCGTCGGCCGCCGGGCTGCCGTACCGCTGTCTGATGATCGCGGGCGGGGTGCGCGGTGCCCAGCCGTGCGGTCCCGAACGCGACGACGTCTGGGCCGAAATCATGGGTCCGGGCATCTCGCCGTCGGCCCGGATGCGCGGCCCCGTCTTCACCCGGCAGCGCTCGGCGGTGTCCAGGCTGCGGCCCGCCGCGAACGCGGGACCCGCCGTCTGCCCGGGCTGTGGCGTGACCACGACGGTCCGGGTGTGCGGCTCCTGCCACAGTGATCTGCCCAGCGACTACTGCGAGCAGGACAGCAGGATCATCGCGCTGGTCGGCGCGAAGGCGTCCGGGAAGAGCACCTATGTCGCCGTCCTGGTCAACGAGTTGAACCGACGGGTCGGCCAGGCCTTCGACGCCTCGCTCGCCGCGATGGGCCAGGGCACGCAGCAGCGCGACAAGGAGATGGCCCAGGACCTGTACGAGCGGCTGCGGCTGCCGGACGCGACCCGTCCCGCCGCGCTGGGCTTCAACGATCCGCTGCTGTACCGGCTGAGTCTGCCCCGGCGCGGGCGGCTCGGCACGGGCAGCCGGCACACCACCCTCGTGTTCTTCGACGCGGCGGGCGAGGACCTCGCGGGCGCCGACGCCGTGGACCGCTACACCCGCTATCTCAGCGCGGCCGACGGCATCATCCTGCTCGTCGACCCGCTGCAACTCGGGTCCGTGCGCGACCGGTTGCCGCTCGGTGACGGACCGCCGCTGCCCGCCGTGGAGACCCCGCCGCAGCAGATCGCGGCGGATCTCGCCACCCAGTTGCGGGCGCACGGCCGGGGCGGCTCGCGCGGCCGGGTCAGCACACCGATAGCGGTGGCCGTGACGAAGACGGACATGCTGCGGCCCCTGCTCGACCCGCACTCACCGCTGCTGAGCAGCGCCACCCACGACGGCGGGACGCTCGACGAGGACGACCGGCTCGCGGTGCACGAGGAGCTGCGCTCCCAGCTGGCCGACTGGGACTCGGGAGCGCTCTACCGGCAACTGGAGCGGGACTTCGCGCAGTTGTCGCTGTTCGGCCTCTCGGCGCTGGGCGCGGCGCCGCCCGCCGACGCTCCGGCGGACGTGCCGAAGTCGGGGCCGCAGCCGTTGCGGGTGGAGGATCCGCTGCTGTGGCTGCTGGCCCGGCGCGGGCTGCTGCCGGTGACCAACGCACGGAAGGACCAGTCCAGGTGACGCTCCACCAGCTCGCGCAGCTCCACTACACCTCCGCGCCGCCGGGACCGGGCGGATCCGGCTTCCGCTTCACGGCGGTCAGCGAGAACGTGCCGCAGGGTGTGCTCAGAGAGGCGGAGCAGCTCATCGGGTACGAGCCGCCGCGGGACTCCCCCGCACGGCCCGACGCCGACGAACTCTCGGCGTTTCCGACGGCGTTCAGCTTCAGCGAACTCTCGGACGGCGGGCGGCTGCTGAGCCGTTCCGTCTACACGGGTGTCGACTACAGCGGGCGGTGGGGCAACTTCCACGCCCATGCCCTCCATCTGCCCGCCGGGGGGCGGCTGCCGGACGGCGCGCTGCCCATCACGGCCTGGGAGTCGCCGCGTTGGGGCCGGGAGACGCCGGCCGAGGGCAGGCCCGAGCCGATCGACCGCTTCGAGCCGTCGGCGCTCATGCGGCACGAGGCGCTGGTGGCCTTCGCGGTGTCCCGCGGCGACCGGCTGGCGGCGGTCCTCGCGGATGTCCGGGCGGTCGCGGACGATCCGGGGGCCGGACAGGTCGTGCTCGTGGAGCGGGACAGCGCCGCCGTGGCCCAGTGGATCGCGCTGGCCTGCGCGGTGCTGCCGCGCGAGCAGGCGCACCGGCTGACCTTCACCACGTACACGCGGCGGCCCGCGCAGGCCAGGCAGCAGATCATCGGCGTACTGCCGTCGTCCGAGACCGTGGCGTACGGCCACCGGCACCGGGTCCACGACTGCACCCGGCCGCCCGTGCCCGCCGCTGCGGCGGACCTGTGGGCGGAGGTGTGCGCCCGGGTGTGGCGGGCGGGCAGGCCCGAGCTGTTCCGGCAGTACGGGCCGGACCTCGGCTCGCTGGCCGCGGCGGCTCTCGCGGCCCGTGTCCCGCTGCCCCCGGCCGCGCTCACCGCGGCCACGCACTGGGTCCGCGACCGGGCGGGCAGCCTGCCCGAGGCTGAACTGGCCCAGTACGTCACGGCGTTGTGCGAGACACGGCCGGCGGACGAGGCACGGTCGCCGGACCAGGCACAGTCGGCGGACCCGGCGCCGTCGGCGGGTGACTTCGTGGCGGGGCTGACCTCGCTGTTCGAACGCCTGGACGGGCGGGTGTCCGCCTCCGTCTCCGCGCCGCTCGCCGCGCGGGTCCTGACGGCGGCGGTGCGCGGCGACGGGCCCGTCCCCGTCGTCCACGGCGCCTCGTTCACCCCCGAGGCGCGGACGCGGCTCGGCACGGAGCTGGGGTACGCGATCCGCGCGGGCGTCGCCGACCCGGCGCAACCGCCGGCCGGGCGCCCGCTGGGTCTGCTGCGCGTCGCCGATCTGCTGGAGGTCGACTGCACCGACCTCCTCCCGGACCTCGCGGCACGGCTGGCCCAGGCCCTCATGGACATCCCGGAGGCGCGGACAGACCGCTCAGCCACGCACCCGGAGCCGCGTGACACAGGGCACCCGGGGCGGCGTACCCCGGCGGCGCCGGCCGACCGCGCCGGAGCGATCCCCTGGTGGAGCACCCGCACGGGCGTGACGCCTCCCGGCACGGAGGGGGCGGACGGGAACGGTTACGAGTCCGGCCACGGGGCCGGTCACGGCACCGACTCCGGATCCGGTCATGGGACGGATGCCGGAGGCGGTCACGGGAGCGACTCCGGAGCCGGTTACGGATCCGGTCGGGAGAGCGCTCACGGGACCGGTCACAGAGCCGGGCCCGGGACCGATTTCGGAGCCAGTCACGGGAACGGTCAAGCGACCGGTTACGGGGCCGGTCACGGAGCCGGCCACGCGACCGGTCACGGAGCCGGTTCCGGGCCTGGCTACGGAACGGGACCCGGTTACGAAGCCGGAGCCGGAGCCGGGATCGGTGCCGACGCACGTACCGGGTCCCGTCCCGGCGCCGATCCCCGCGCCGGTGTCGGCACCTCGCCGGGTGCCGGGCACGGCGGCGGCACCGGCGCTCCTGGCACCGTCGGTAGCGCGGGGCCCGGCGGGTCCGCCGGACCCGTCGGACCGGAGGATCTCCCCGCGCTGCGCGGCGCCGTCGCCGCGCACCCCACCCTGCGGATCGCCCTCTTCGGCGCGCTCGACGCGCTCGCCGCCGACCGGCCGGTGCCCGCCGCGCGGATGCTGGCCGTCGCGGATCTTCCCGTACGGGACCACTCCGGCTTCCCCCATCTGCGGATGTGCGCGTCGAACGCGCCACCCACCGGCACGGCCGACCGGCTGCCCCTCTTCCACGCCGTGGTGCGTTCCGCCGGGCTCTCGCCGCACACCGAACCGACCGTCCTGCGGACCGCGGTCAACCTCGTGTGGCCCGGCGAACTGCCCACGGGCGCGGAGGCCGGCCTGCTGCTCAACGAACTCGGCTCCGACCTGCACCGCGCCGCCGGTACCCGGGACCTGCTGATCGACGCCGCGCTCGCGGCACCGGCCGACGACCGCGGCGTCCCGGCGCTCGCCGCCGACCTGCTGCGCTGCTTCACCACGGAACTGGCACCGGAACAGCGCGCGGCCCTCCTGCTGCTGGAGTTCGCGGGACTGCTCGGCACCGAGGGTGAGGGACTGGACTGGGTGCGGCGCGCGACGGCGCTCGCCGCGAACGCCCACCCCCTGCCCGCGCCGGTCCTCGCCCGGGTCCACCGCGCCCTCGCGCGCCGCCTGCTGCGCGGCTCGGCGCCGCCCGGCGAGCTGTACGCGCTGGCCCTCTCCGGTGACGCGGACCTGCTGGCCGCGTACGAACGGGCGGCGCTGTCCAAGCGCGTGGGCGACCGGCTGCGTACCGTCCCCGGTTATGTCGCCGAGTGTTTCTGCGACTGGAGTTCGCACGCGGGCGCGCACCCCGCGTGGGACGAGACCTGTGCCGCCCTGCTGGGCAAGGTGCTGCGACCCGTCGTGCGCGCGCTGCCCGCCGAGGACCTGGCGCAGGTGGAGGCGAGCCTCGACCGGGCGGGCCGCGGCAAGCTCGACGCGTTCCGGGCCTGGAACCGGCCCGGAACGCTCGGCCGCCTCGCGGGCCGGTTCACCGGACGCGGACGCGGCAGGGACGGCGGCCGGGGCGGAGGCGGCGACAACGCCAGGGACGACAATCCGGCCTCGCGGTACGGGGACGTGGCACCCCCTCCGGGCGACGACCGGGACCGCCGGTGAACGTGGTCGCGCAGTACCTCCTCGGCTTCGTGGCGCTGGTCGCGGGCGCCGTCTGCTTCGGCAACGCCCTGTGGCAGCTCCTCGCCCAGGGTGTGGGGGCGGTGTGCTCCGCCCTGGGCCCCCGGCAGGTGGGCCTGCCCGACACCCGTATCCCGGCGGTCGGCGGCAGCGGTACCGGTGCAGGTCGTGGCAGCGGGAGCGGAAGCGGCGGCGAACCGGCCGAACTCGCCTACTGGTGGCGGCAGATGTGGGTGGACGCGGCCACCGCGGGCGGCTACGGCATCCGGGTGATCTGGCTGCGGTTCACCGGACACTGGACCCAGCGCACGACCGCGCGGCTGTTCCGCGGCATCCGCTCCAACGGGCTGCCCGAGCGCAACTCGTTCGTGCAGCTGGGGATGTGGCTCGTCGCGCCCGGCACGTTCGTCGGCGCCCTCGTGGCCGCCACGCTCGCGACCGCGTTCCTCGCGCTCGCGCTGGCGGTTCTCGCCCTGCTGCTCGCCCTGGTGTGGCTGGGCGCCGCCGGCACCGCGCTCGTCCTGCGGGGCGTGGAGCGCGGCTGGGCCACGGTCCTGCGCATCCGCGTCAAGTGCCCCTATCCGGGCTGCTACCGGCCGGTGCCGCTCGCGGTGCACCGCTGTCCCGGCTGCCGGGAGCAGCACGCCCGGCTGCGCCCCGGGCGCTACGGCGCGCTGCGGCACATGTGCGCCTGCGGGCAGCGGCTCGGCGCGAGCCGGCTGGCCGGCCGCGGCCGGCTGACCGCCCTGTGCCCGCACTGCGACCAGGTGCTGCCGGACGCGGTGGGCACCACGCGTGTCGTGCACGCGCCGCTGGTCGGCGGCACCTCGTCGGGCAAGACGATGCTGATGGCCGCCATGGTCGAGGGCCTGCACGCCTGGTCGCGGCGGAGCGGCCTGCGCGTCGAGTACGCGTCGACGGACGACCGGCAGACCGCGAACACCCTCAACCAGACGCTGACGCAGGGCACTTGGGCGCACGCGACGACCGGCGGCCAGCCCCGGGCCTTCATGCTGACCGTCACGCTCGGGCGGCGCCGCCGACTCCTCTATCTGTACGACCCGATGGGCGAGTCCCTTGAGGACGCCGAGCGGGTGCGCGCCCAGCACTACCTCGCGCACACCGACGGGGTCGTCCTGGTCGCGGACGTGCTCGCCGAGCCGACGGTACGCGCGAAGCTGAGCGGAGCCGACGCCGACCGGGCCACCGACGCCCGGCCCTCCCCGCAGGGCCCCTGGGAGACGTACCAGCGGCTGGCGGGCGAGCTGTCGGCGCTCACCGGGCGGCGCGGCAGGATGTCCGTGGCGACGGTCGTCACCAAGCGGGACGTCCTCGACCAGCTCGGCTCCCTGCCGGTGGCCGGTGCCCGGATCGACACCTGGCTCACCGAGATCGGCCTCGGCGGGCTCGTCCGCGCCCTCGGCCACGACTTCAGGGCCGACCGCTACTGGGCCGTCAGCGCCCATGCGGCCACCGGCGCGGGCTCGCTGGACAACGAGCAGCGACGGGCCGCCGAGCCCGTGCTGTGGCTGCTGGCCGCGTCGGGCCTGCGCACGGGCCGGCTGCTCGGCCCCGACCCGAAGGAGAAGAAGCTGGAGACCGCATGAGTACCGTGACGCGGCACATCAGGTGGGGGCGCCGGATGGTCCTCGGCCTGTTCGTCACCGCACTGGTCCTGACGGGCGCGCTCCTGGTCGCGGCCGTCGTGTACGCGGTGCGCTGATCGACGCGCGCCACCCCGCGTGCGCAAACGACCCCGGCGCCCATCCGACACAGACACCAATACCGACAGCGACACCGACATCGACATCGACACCCCACGGAAGGACACGCGGTGAGTGACATCCCCGGCGGGCCCATGGCGAACCGTCCGGTCCACTTCATCTGGCTGCTCGACTGCTCGTACTCGATGCAGGGCGAGAAGATCGCCCGGCTCAACTACGCGATCCGGGAGGCGATCCCGGAGATGCGATCGGTGGCCCACGACAACCCGGCGGCCCAACTGCTGCTGCGTACCGTCACGTTCTCCACGACGGCGAAGTGGCACCACCAGACTCCCGTCCCCGTCGACGACTTCACCTGGCAGGACGTCGAGGTGGACGGCATGACCAATCTGGGCGAGGCGCTGAGCCTGGTCTCGCGCGAGCTGCAGAGCCCGCCGATGCCGCAGCGGGCGCTGAAGCCGGTCCTCGCGCTGGTCTCGGACGGAGTGCCGACCGACGACTGGAAGGCGGGCCTCAAGGCGGTCGACGCGACACCGTGGGGGCGCAAGGCGGTCCGGGTCGCGATCGCCATCGGCCACGACGCCGACCGCTCCGTACTCCAGGAGTTCCTCGCCAATCCGGAGCTGCAGCCGCTGGACGCCAACAGCCCCAAGCAGCTGGCGGCGGCGATCCGCTGGGCCTCCACGGCGGCGGTCAAAGCGGCCTCCCAGCCGGTCGCGGGGTCGGGGGACCCGCTGGCGAAGCAGCCGTTCGCGCCGCCGGTCCTCGACGACGACGATGACGACGACGTGTGGTGACGGCACTCGTGCGGCGCTGGGCCACCCTCGCCGAAAGCATCCAGGGGACCGGGAAACGGCAGAACCAGGACTGGTACGCGTTCTCCGGGACCGGTTCCGCGGCCGATCCCCTCGTCCTCGCCGTGGCGGACGGGCACGGCTCGGCCGCGCACGCGCGCAGCGCGCTCGGGGCGCGGTTCGCCGTGGACCGGTTCGTCGCGCTCGCGACGGAGTTCGGCCGGGCGGCCGACACCTGCCACGAGCCGGGCGGGCTCGCCCGGCTGATGAACCACGCCCGCAACGACATGCCGCGCGCCCTCGTCAAGTCCTGGCGTGAGGCGGCGCTCGGGCACTGGTCGCGGCACCGCCCGGTGGCCGACCTCGGCCTGCCCGAGCCCGGACCCGACGAGAAGCTGACGCTGTACGGGACCACGCTGATCGGCGCGGTCGTGACGCCATGGCTCCTGACGGCCTGGCAGATCGGCGACGGCGATCTGGCGGTGGTGGGCCACGACGGCACGGTGCGCCGGCCGCTCGCCCCGGCCGAGGACGACCTGGGCGACGAGACCGAGTCGCTGTGCGGGCCGCAGGCGTGGCGCGCGGTGCGCACGCACTGGGCGCCCGTGTTCGAGGAGGCGCGCGTGCCGCGTCTGCTGGTGCTGTCCACGGACGGGCTGTCGAAGAGTTTCGCGTCGGGCGACGGCTTCACGGAGTTCGTCGGGGACATGGACGAGCGGCTCGCCACGGAGGGCTTCGAGGGGGTACGGGACGCGCTGCCCGACTGGCTGCGGCACGCCTCGCGGTACTCCGGCGACGACACGACCCTGGCCGCGGCTCTCCTGCACTCGTACGCGGCCCGCCCGCGCCCGACGGCCCACACCGAGCCGGACCCGGAGCCCGGCCCAGAAGCCCGCACGGAATCCGAACCGAAGAGGGAGACCTAGATGACCGGCATGCTCGACAGCGGAACCCGCCTGACCGTGGAGACCGGTGAGGACGTCGAGGTCGTCGACATGCTGGGGGCGGGCGGCCAGGGCGAGGTCTACCGGGTGAAGACGTCCACCGGTGAGAAGGCCCTCAAGTGGTACTACCCGACCTGCGCGACCCCGGAGCAGGAGGGCATCGTACGGGAACTGGTGTCCCGCGACTTCGACGACGACCGCTTCCTGTGGCCCGAGGCGTACGTGCCCTGGCACCACGGCTCGTTCGGGTATCTGATGGGGCTGCGGCCCGACCGGTTCAAGGGGCTGCCCGCGCTGTTCCGCCGCCAACTGCGCACCAGCACGCGCGCGTTGCTGACGGCCTGCCTCTACACCGTCGAGGCGTACCAGGCGCTCCACTCACGGGGCATCGCCTACCGGGACATCTCCTGGGGCAACGTCTTCTTCGACCCGGACACCGGCGACATCCTCGTCTGCGACAACGACAACGCGGTGGTGGAGGGCGACGCGAGCGGGATCTCCGGGACGATGGAGTTCATGGCGCCCGAGCTGGTGCGCGCCGATCCCGGTGCCCGTCCCGGTACGCAGTCAGATCTGCACTCGCTCGCCGTGCTGCTGTTCATGTTCCTGATGAACCATCATCCGCTCAAGGGCAGGCGGGAGTTGGCGATCCACTGTCTGGACGAGGCGGCCGAGCGGAAGCTCTACGGGAAGAACCCGCTGTTCGTCTTCGACCCCGTGGACGACTCGAACGAGCCCGACCCGATGGAGCACGCGACCGTGCTGGCGACCTGGGACGCCTCCGCGGGCGCCCTCCAGGAACTGTTCCGGCGCGGCTTCACGGCCGGGCTGCACGATCCGGCGGTGCGGGTGCGGGAGTCGGAGTGGCGCGACGCGCTGCGGGCGGTGCGGGACGCGGTGGTGGAGTGCGCGTCCTGCGGGCGGCAGAACATGACGGAGCCGGGCGAGCACCTGCCGCAGGCGTCCCGCCCGTGCTGGGGGTGCGGGGCGCTGCTGGTGCTGCCGCCCCGGCTGACGGTGACCACTCCCCCGCCGCGCACCGAGCGCCACATCCGGCTGCCGCGCGCGGCCCGGGTGCACGCCCACCATCTGCGGGCGGAGCCCGCCCGGCACGACTACTCGGACGCGAGCCTGGTGGCGGAGCTGGTGGAGCACCCGTCGAAGCCGGGCCGCTTCGGCATCGCGAACCGGAGCGACCGGACCTGGACCGGCACGCGCTCGGACGGCACGTCCCAGCAGATCGGCCCCGGCCAGACGGTACCGCTGCGCGCGGGCCTGGAGCTGGACCTGGGGGACGGGGCCCGCGCGGTCGTACGGGCGAAGTGACCGCCCCGGATCATCGGTGAGGGGGCCGCGCCAGGTTCACAGGCCGAGGACCCGGCTCAGCTCCTGGGCGAGCGCGAGCCCTCCGCTGCCGGCCGCGACGCCCACGGAGATCGTGTCCAGCGCGGAGCGGACCCGGCCGCGGTCCGGGGCGGCGCCCTCCTGCTCGGCCCTGGCCAGTTCGCCCCGTACGACCTCCGCCTGGGCGACGAGGGGCGGGTTCTCGGCGCGCAGCCGCTCCACGAGTTCGGCGGCCAGGCGCAGCGACTGGGCGGCGTCCGTCCCGTGGTTGACCTCGATGCGGCCGTGGTCACCGATGTTGGTGGGGCCGTTGATGTCGCCGTGGAAGTTGAAGGTGCTCATGCCTGGTTCCTCTTCGTCTGGGGGGCGGGGGTTCGTCCAGAGGGCGGGGGCAGGTCAGGGCCCGCCGCCCTGTCCCGCACCCGGATGGCCGCCCTGCCCCTGCTGGGGCTGGCCGCCCGCCATGTTGATCTGGCCCTGGTTGCCGATGTTGCTGGGGCCGTTGATGTCCCCGGAGATGTTGTAGGTCTGGGTGCTGATGATCTGCTGGGCCTTGTCGAACGAGCCCGTGTCGACGTGGTGGTCCTGGAGGAAGCGCTCGGTCGCGACCAGGACGCCCTGCTGGAGCCGGAACAGGAAGTCCTGCGCGTCGGTCTTCTCCGAGTAGCCGGCCCCCTCCCAGTCGCCGAGGCTCTCGCGCAGACTGTCGAACGCCCCGTAGTCGTACACCAGATGGCGTTCCTTGATGTCGCGGCGGGTCCTGGTCAGAGCGCGCTCCGCCTCGCGGTGGAAGCGGCGCCGGGCACGCAGCCGCCGGGAGGCTCCGCGCAGCTCGGGCCAGACGTGCGAGGTGGCGTACGAGACGAGGCTCCACCAGCTCTCGGCGCGGGCGACGGGCAGGTGGTCCACCCGGTGGAAGCGGCCGTGCAGCGGCGGGATCGCGTACGCGGCGACCTCCCAGGTGAGGCTCGGCCGGTGCAGCCGCGCCCGCAGGTACATGGAGACGATGGTCCGGCCGCCCTCACCGACCCGTTCGAGACAGAGGTACGTGCGCATGCCGGCGCCGGGGCTCTGCAGGCCGGCCTGGACGAGCTGCCGGGGGATCTGGGCGCGGGGTCGGCGGGTGCGGTCGGGCAGCAGGTCGGGCAGGTGGAGGGCGTTGCTGCCGAGCACGTAGAGGCGGTTCCTGGCGCGCAGCCCGTCGAGGCCGGAGACGCCCTCCATCTCCCGGGCCACGTAGGTGTGCAGGTCGACGGCGTCGAAGGGGAGGATGGTGAGTTTGCCGCCGGTGGGCGAGTCCGCGGGCCTGCTGACGTCGATCGGCTGCCAGAGCGTTTCCTTGATCTTGTCGCCGCTGCCGACGAACGGGTTGGTGCGCTCCGCGGAGTCGGTGTACGGGACGACGTTGGCGCGCTTCAGCTCGTGCAGCCGCGCCTCGGCCTCCTGCTCGACGGCCGGGGCGAGGTTCTCGGCCTTGTCCGGGCTGCGGTAGACGTCCTGGGCCGCGGCCCGGGCGCGCGCCTGGTCGTGGTGGACGAGCCACCAGGCGGCAGCCAGGACCGTCACGGGCCCGTACACGGCGACCATCGCGATCGGCCCCGCCCCCTTGACGAGGGCGACCAGGCCGGCGAGCAGGGCGGCCCAGCCGGCGGCGAAGAGCCAGGCGAGCTGGCGGTCGAGCGCGGCGCGGGCCCTGACGGCCACGCGCGCGTGCCGGGCGAGCGCGACGAGGTTGATGCCGAGGGCCGGGCCCATGGCGTTCAGTCCGTCCCCGGTGAGCCTGTGGTCCGCCTCGTGGGCGAAGTCCGCGTCGAGGTGCACCGACGCGCACAGCCGCCGCGTGACCGCGTCCTTGCGCATCTTCGGCAACGACGGCAACTGCCTTGTGACCATCCCGGTCCCCCCACCCCGTAATCGCTCCATCACCCTAGGGATACGGAGGGCCGTGTGTCACGGAGTTGCGGCACAGGAGATCCCGCTGATCGCGCGGGAGGACGCGCCGGACCTCGCGCACGAGGTCGGGAGGGCTTACGCGACCGCCTCGTCGGCCAGCCGTACCAGCTCGGCCACCTCCATCGAACCCGCCGCCCGCCGGTCCCGCGCGAACTCGTTCGCGAGGCGTCGCAGCAGGTCGTTGAGCGGTGTGGGGACCCCGTGCAGGCGCCCCAGCAGGGCGATCTCCCCGTTCAGGTAGTCGGCCTCGATCGTGCCCGTGCCCCGGGTCAGCGACTGCCAGGACGAGCCACCGCCGCGCACCGGGCCTTCGTCGAGCGGGACGAGGCGCATCTTGTCGGCCCGGGCCTCCTTCTGCTCCTCCCGGGAGGCGTACGGGATGCCCGCGGCGGCGAGCACCGCCTCGCCCTCGGCGCGGACCCGGTCCTGCAGTGCGCGGGCGTCCTCGCTGTCGACGGTCCCGCTGACCGCCTCGATGGCGTTGGCGAGGTTGGCGAGCAGCTTCGCGTACTGCCAGCGCGTCACGTCGGGCACGACCGGCGCCTCGAAGCGGGACGCGGACAGGTCGGCGGCGACGGCCCGCGCGGTGTCGTCCGTCCCGTGCGGGAAGCGCCCGAGGTGCAGGATGCCGGTGAGGGGCGAACCGGCGGCGGACACCACGCCCGGCTCGACGAAGGTGGCGGGCAGCCACACGCACACCCCGTACACGCGGTGGAAGCGGCGCAGCGCGAGCCGCTGGCTCTCCACGCCGTTCTGGGCGCAGAGCAACGGCAGTCGTTCGGCCGCCGTACCACCGCCCGCCACCGGGGCGGGCCCCCATTCCTCCAGGGCCGCCACGCTGTCCTGCGTCTTGACGGCGAGCACGAGGACGTCCGTGGCCCGCAGTTCGCCGAGGGCCGACGGGCCGTCCACGGTGGGCAGCCGGTGGGTGCGTACCCCGTCGGGTGTCACGAGCCGCAGTCCCCGCTCGCGCAACGCCTCCTGGTGCGCGCCGCGCGCGACGAGCACCACCTCGTGTCCCGACTCGGCGAGACGTCCACCGACGGCCCCGCCCACGGCCCCTGCTCCGATGATGATGTAGCGCATGGGGCCGAGCCTGTCACACCGTGAACGGAGTCCCCTGGTGGAAGTACAGGAGCCAGCTCTCGCCCGCCGCTTCCCGCGACCGTCGCCACAGCGAACTGCGGTGTACGCGGCGGCCGTTGCGCTCCGTGTCGAAGGTGAGGTGGACGACGTCCGGCGAGAGCTGGACACCCCTCATGCGCCAGGCCCGGGCGGCGGACACGGGAGCCGCTACCGGCTCCGTCTCCGTCTCCGTCTCCGTGGCGAGCATGTCGATGATCGCGGCACGGTCCCAGTGCCGGCCGGAGGCGCCGAACTCGTGGAAGTCGGGGTGCAGCAGCGCGCCGACCAGTTCGGGCGAACGGCGGACCTCGGGGTCCAGGAGGCGCAGCTCGCCCGCGACGGCCGCCTCCACGGCCGCGTTGTGCGGGGCCTCACTCACCGGTCAGCTCCACGAGTTTGACGACGGTGTTCCAGTTGCGTGCGGTGGCGACGATTCCCTTCGTCACCCGGGGCTTCGCCAGGCTCTCCGCCAGTTTGGAGCGGCCGAGGCCGTCGGGGGCGTACAGGTACAGCACGCGCTCGCCGAGGCGGAACTCCTCCGGCAGGAAGGCCTGTGCGTCGACCGACGCGAAGCGTTCGGCGTCGACGGGCGCCGAGAAGTACGTGACGTGCAGCTGCCTGCCCTCCAGTTCGGCGGCCGGGAACGGGCAGGCGTCGCGGACGGCCCGCAGATACGCGTGGTCGCGCACCAGCACGTCGACCGTAAAACCGAAGTGGTCCGCGAGGGCCCCCGCCAGCTCGTCGGCGAGGGAGTCCTCGTCGCCGTGGTCGCTGGTGAACACGGCGTTCCCGCTCTGCAGATACGTGCGTACGCCGCTGTGCCCGAGCCCTTCCAGGAGGGTGCGCAGCTCGGCCATCGGCACCTTGCGGCTGCCGCCCACGTTGATCCCGCGCAGCAGCGCCGCGTACGTCGTCGTCCCCGTCGTCATTCGCACACTTTAGGTCCCGCCGCACCCTGAAGGCGGCCGTCGTGCCCCGTGGGGGTGGGCACGACGGCCGCCGGGCCGGGGTGTGTACCGACGCAACGCAGGTTACCGACCAGTCAGCTCGGGCGCGACCCCCGAGGAGCGGCTTTACATGTAAGGGCCTCTCATCCTCCTCAGTGCGGAGGTCGCGGGGTCCGGGGGGAGGACTTCCGACCACCGGACTTCACCAAAGAGCACGAGGAGAGGCCCTTATCCGCGCCATACCTTCATAACGATGGTGTCGGCAGGGGGTCGGCGCCCGGGACAAGGGGGCAAGCCCGTCATGGGGAAGCGAGACACGCGGGTACGGGGGATAGCGGCCCGGGCCGGTGGCTGGAGCGCCCGGCACCGCTGGGCGGCCGTCGGGATCTGGGTGCTGTTCGTCGTTCTGGCGATGGGGCTCGGCTCGGCGGCGGGCACGGTCGAGCTGAAGGACAGCGAGCAGCTCGGCGGCGAGACGGGCCGGGCCGCGGCCATCGCGGAGCAGGCGGGGATCGACGAGCCGGCCGGCGAGACCGTACTCCTGCAGGCCAGGAAGACAGGTCTCAAGGCGACCGACAGCGAGTTCCGTGCCGCCGTCGCCGCCGTGATCGAGGCGGTCGAGGGCACCGGCAAGGCGACCGACGTGACCTCGCCGTACGACACGAAGACGATCTCGAAGGACGGGCGCAGCGCGCTGGTCCAGTTCGACATGCGCGGCGACGCGGACACGGCGGGCGAGCGGGTGGAGCCCGTGCTGAAGGCCGTGGAGAAGGTCCAGAAGGACCATGAGGCGTTGCGGATCGAGGAGATCGGCGGCGCCAGCATGAACAAGACGTTCGACGACGCGTTCGGCGACGACTTCCAGCAGGCGGAGTTCTCCGCCGTGCCGGTGGCCCTCGGCATCCTGCTGGTCGCGTTCGGCGCGCTGGTGGCGGCGCTGGTGCCGGTGCTGCTCGCGATCACCGCGATCATGGCCACGATGGGCCTGATGATGATCGTCAGCCATGTCCAGCCGATGGACGACACGTCCAGTTCGGTGATGCTGCTCGTCGGGCTCGCGGTCGGCGTCGACTACTGCCTGTTCTATCTGCGGCGCGAGCGCGAGGAGCGCGCGGCGGGCCGGGACCCCGAGACCGCGCTGCGGATCGCGGCGGCCACCAGCGGGCGGGCCATCATCGTCTCCGGCGTCACGGTGTGCGTGGCGATGGCGGGCATGCTGTTCACCGGGATCGCCACCTTCAAGGCGATGGGGCTCGCCTCCCTGATGGTCGTGGCGGTCGCCATGGTCGGCTCCGTGACGGTGCTGCCCGCGGTCCTCTCGCTGCTCGGCAAGCGGGTCGAGACGGGGCGGATCCCGTTCCTGCACCCGGACAAGCGCCGCAAGTCCAACGGAACGGCGGGCAAGGGCGGTTCGGGCAACGACAGCCGCTTCTGGACGGCCGTCCTGCGCGTGGTGCTGGCCAGGCCCGCGATCTCGCTGGTCGTCGCGGCGGGCGCCCTGGTGGCCATCGCCGCTCCCGCGCTGGGCATGAAGACCCAGAACCTCACGCTGGACCAGGAGTTCGGAGACTCGCTGCCGATCGTGGCGACGTACGAGCGGGTCAACGATGCCTTCCCCGGCGGCTCCGACCCGGCCGAGGTGGTCGTCAGGGCCGACGACATCAACTCCCCCGAGGTGAAGTCCGCGATCGCCGACTTCCGTGCGCGGGCGGTCAGTTCGGGCGCCTCGCGCGGCCCGGTCGACGTCAAGGTGCACGATACGCAGAACATCGCCTTCGTGTACGTACCGCTGGTGGGCGGCTCGGACCTCGACAAGGCCGAGAAGAGCCTGACGATCCTGCGCGACGACGTCCGTCCCGCGACGCTCGGCAAGGTGGACGGCGTCGAGGCCCCGATCTCCGGTCAGGTGGCGGGTTCGAAGGACTTCAACGACCAGCTGGTCAGCGCGGTGGCCCCGGTCTTCGTCTTCGTCGTGGTCTTCGCCTTCGTGCTGATGCTCCTGTCGTTCCGCTCGCTGACGATCGCGGTCACCTCGATCGTCCTCAACCTCCTGTCGGTCGGAGCGGCGTACGGCATCCTGGTCGCCGTCTTCCAGCACGGCTGGGGCGCGTCGCTGGTGGGCGCCGAGGGGGTGGGCGCGATCATCACCTGGCTGCCGCTGTTCCTCTTCGTGATCCTGTTCGGGCTCTCGATGGACTACCACGTCTTCGTGGTCTCGCGGATCCGTGAGGCGCGGCTGCGGGGGCTGACGACCCGGGACGCCATCCAGCACGGTGTCGTCACCACGGCCGGTGTCATCACCAGCGCCGCCGTCATCATGGTCGCGGTCTTCGCGATCTTCGGCACGCTGTCCATGCAGTCCATGAAGCAGATGGGTGTGGGCCTCGCGGCGGCGGTCCTGATCGACGCCACGATCATCCGCGGTGTGCTGCTCCCGGCGGTCATGGCCCTGCTCGGCGAGCGCAACTGGTACTTCCCGAAGTGGCTGAACCGGCTGCCGGACCTCAGTCACGACGAGTCGTTCGAGGAGCCGTCGACGCAGCCGCAGCCTCCGCAGCCGCCGGCTGTCGAGGGCGAGCGGGTCGGCGTCTGACCGGCCGGTTCCGTACGGAGCGGAGCGGCGACGCCGAACGGCAGCAGGACCGAACGGCAGGACCGAACGGCAGGACCGAACGGCAGGACCGAACGGCGGCGGGGCCAGGGCAAGAAGCCCCGGCCCCGCCGCCGTTCGCGGACCCACGTGTCGCGCTGTGCCGGTCAGGCCGCGGTGGGGACCTCTTCGCGCTCGAAGGAGTCGATGGTGCGGGTGAAGTCCCGGGTGGAGAGCAGCAGTTTGTAGATGATGGCGAGCTCGAAGACGAGGAGCAGCGCCCCGGACACGACGGTCGCCTCGATGACCGAGTCGAACAGCGGGCCCAGGATGAAGACGCCCATCTGGAACTCGATACCGCTCACCAGGTGCGTACGGATGCGGTGGCGCAGGAAGAAGGAGCGGGCACGCAGATAGACCGGGAAGCGGTGCCTGAACTCCTGGTGCAGGTCGATCACCCGGGCCGGAGGCCTGACCGGCTCCTCGGCCGCACCCTCGGCCCCGTCCTCACCGTCAGCGGCCTCCGTGCCAGTCGCCCGCGCAGACGCTGCAACTGTCGCAGTCGCTGCAGCTGTCGTCGGCGCCGGCGAGTGCTCGTGCTCGCGCTCCGCGAATGCGGCTACCTCGGCGCTCTCCGCGACCTCCGCGCCGCCGGCCGGTGCCAGCGTCGCCGCGGCGGCCTGGCGGATGTCCTGCTCGATGTCCGCCTCAGGGTTGTTGCGCAGCAGGTCCTCCATGAAGGCGAGCTCCGCGGCGTTCTCCGCGCGCCGGGCCGCCCGCACCCGCGCCTTGATCTGCTTGCGCATGGTGTGGCGGATCTTGAAGATCTCCAGGCCGTTGATGTAGCGCAGCGTGTCGAGGAAGACGACCGCGGCGGCCAGCCAGATGTAGATCGTCTCGCCGGTGCGGTCGTACTGCCCGGCCATCAGCGCGACGCCGCACACCGCCACCCGGATGCGGTCGAAGACGAAGTCCAGCCAGGCGCCGAAGACCGAGCCCTGCCCGGTGAGGCGGGCCACCTTCCCGTCCATGCAGTCGAGGATGAAGCTCAGGTGGTAGACGAACGCGCCGGCGATCAGCCACCGCCAGTCACCGAACGCGAAGAACGCCGCCGAGACCAGGCCGAGCAGGAACGCGCCCCAGGTGATCTGGTTCGGGGTGATCCGCGTGTACTTCGCGGTCAACCGCACCAGCGGGGTGGCGACCGGGTCGACGAGCAGCACGGTCCACCAGGCGTCGCGCTTCTTCTCGGTGATGCGGCGCACCTCTGCGAGGGGCGGTATGTCACGGCGCATAGGTCAACTTCCCAAAGTTCGTAACGAGTTCACCTCACGCTAAGAACCTGTTCGGGAAAAGAACAAGAAGAAGCCCGTGCAACCTTCTGCGGGGGTCAGGGGTCCAACCCAACAACCGGATCCATGACCCGACAGGACAGACCCTGCGTTACCGGAGCGTTATCGAATGACCTTTCCGTTATACAAAGTGCGCCATGGCTTCACCGATTCCATGGAACCGTGACCCGGGGGAATTCCGGGTTTGCTGAGGGTCACCTGATCAGGCCTTATGCGCCCTGGCGCGCCTTGTCACGCCCTTCGGGAATTTCCGCTTCGATCAAATCCGCGGCTCGCGAAGTTCCTCCTTCGGCCGCCATCTCGGCCTGCAGGGCCTTGAGTTTCCGTGCCACTTCCGGATCGTCGGCGATCGCCAGGACGGCCGCGCGCAAGGTGTCGGCGGTGACCTCTTCCATGGGCAGATGGCGGGCCACTCCGAGCGACTGGAGCACGTCCGCGTTGCCGAACTGGTCGACGGCCTGCGGTACGCAGATCATCGGCGTGGCGGTCGCCATCCCCTCCTGGCTGCCGCCCGCTCCGGCATGGGTGACGAAGACGTCGGCCTGCTTGAGGATCGCGAGCTGCGGGACCCAGTCACGGACCTCCACGTTCGCCGGGATCACGCCGAGTTCGGCCGGGTCGACGTGCTTGCCGACCTGGAGCACCAGGTGCCAGCCCGGCAGCGCGCCGAACGCCTTCACGCACTCGCGGTAGAAGGCGGGCTGCTTGGTGAAGGCGGATCCCAGGGACACCAGGGCGACGCGCTCGGCGCCGTCGGGCCGCCGCCACTCCCCCTGGGCGGCGCGGTCGCCCTGGCAGGCGCCGACGAAGGTGTACACGGACTCGTCGACCCGGTCGGCGTTCGGCTGGAGGGCCTTGGGGATGAGGACCAGGGAACGGGCGGGCCGGCCACTGAAGGAGTCGGGGTCCAGGCCGACCCCGTTCTCGTCCAGCCAGGCCTGGAAGCGGGCGTAGTAGGCCTGCCCCCGCTCGGTCTTCCTGGGCTCCGCCCACATGGGCTCGGCGACCTCCTCCTCGTACCCCTCCCAGGCGACGAGGTTCGGTGAGAGCGAGACGGCGGGGACGCCCCAGCGGTGGGCGAGGACGCGGGCCGGGTACGAGGTGATGTCGTGCAGGACGAGGTCCGGCTCGTCGCCCTCGTAGGCCTGGATGAGCTGCGGGAGCGCCTGGACGGCGTCCGCGAGGAAGGGTTCCACGTTGTCCAGGAGCGTGCTCCCCCAGGCGCTGGGGTCGTCGTCGGGCGACGGCAGGGTCGAGGTCCACGGCTTCGGCTCGGCGCCGGTCTCCGCGACCTTGTCGGCGAAGACCGGCGGAATCGCGTACGTGACCCGGTGCCCGCGGGCGACGAGCTCGCGGATCACTTCGAGACTCGGGTTCACATGCCCGTGGGCGGCGATGGAGAACATGGCGATATGGGCGGGGGCGGGATGCGGGGTGGTCATACGGGGACCCTAAGCGAGACGAGACGTCTCGTACAAGTGAATTGAACGGCCCGTGCGCCTCCGGGCACCGGCTCGTCATCTCTGGTAGCGGGCCAGCACCAGGTTCCCGTCCTTCACCAGCCGTCGCCGCAGCTCCCCGAGCCCGATCGCCCCGCTGTAGTACTCCTGGTACGCGGGCGTCGCCACCTTGTCCTTCCACTCCGGATACCCCCGCACGGACTGCGCGGGCGCCGAACGCAGATCCCCGGCGAGCGCCGCTCCCACGGCCCAGCCGTCCTTCTCGCCGCGCAGCGCCGGATCCCGCAGCGCCCGCGTGCCGGTCGGCAGCATCCAGTCGCCCAGCGCGAGCCGCACCATGTTCCGCGGCCGGAGCAGGAAGTCGATGAAGGCCGCGGCCTCCTTCTTGTGCGGGCTGTCCTCGGCGACGGACAACGTCTGCGGACTCACTCCCTGGGTGAGCCCGTCGACCCCGGCGGGCGCGGGCAGCACCTGCCAGTCGAAGCCCTTCGGCGCCTGCTGCACGATCTGCTGCCGGTAGGAGAACCCGAGCGGCACCATCGCGTACTTGCCGCCGAAGAACCCGGGCAGGGTGTCGGAGCCACCGCTGCCGAGCGTCGAACCCGAGGCGCTGCCATCGACGTTCACCTGGTCGTGGATCGTGCGCGGGACGACCGCGTCACCCTCCTCGAACCGGATCCGCACCTTGCCGTCTGCCCCGCGGTGGAACAGCTGCCCGCCGGTCGACAACGACAGGTTGAGCGTGGCCGAGACGGGCTCCTTGAGTGGCCAGGCCACCCCGTACTTGCCCTCGCCCGTGCTCAGCCGGTCCGTGATCCTCCGGAACTCGGCCCAGCTCCACGGCTTCTCGGGCGTGGGGATCCGTACGCCCGACTCCTTGAGCCACCGGGCGTTGGCGATCAGGACCCGGGGCTCCTGGAGGAACGGCACACCGTAGATCCCGTCCCCGAACGTCGTCGTCTCCCAGCTCCGCCCCGGGATGTCCGACGTGAGCCGCTCGGACAGCAGCCCGCGCAGATCCGCGAGATACCCGCCGTACGCGAAGTCCGCGAGGTCGTCCGAGGCGTCGTGGATGATGTCCGGCGCCTCACCGCCCTCGAAGGACGTGAGCAACTGGTCGTGGACGCTGTCCCAGGAGCCCTGTACGTACTCGACCTCGACGTCCGGATGCGCGGCGTTCCACTCCCGCACCAGTTCCTTGTTGGCGTCGACGGACTCCTTCTGCCAGGCCAGCGACTGGAAGCGGAGCGTGATCCGCCCGTCCTCGGAGCCGCCCCCGTCCCCGGAACAGCCGGAGCCCGCGGCGAGCACCAGCCCCGCGACGAGCGCGGCCAGCCACCCCCTGCGCGTCCGCATCCGCCTCCGCGCCCGCATCAGCTCTTCACCGCCCCGGCGAGCATCCCGCCCGTGATCCTTTTCTGGATGAGCGCGAAGACGACCAGCGACGGGATGGTCGCCAGGAACGCGGCGGCGGCGAGGGGGCCGAGATCCGCCACGCCCTCCGCGCCGAGGAAGTGGGTGAGGACGACGGGCAAGGTCTGTTTCTCCGGGGTCTTGAGCAGCACCAGCGCGAAGAAGAACTCGTTCCACGCGCTGATGAACGCGAACAGGGCCGTGGCCACGATGCCCGGCGCGAGGAGCGGCGCCGTGATCGAGACCAGGGTGCGCACCTTGCCGGCGCCGTCCACCGCGGCGGCCTCCTCCATCTCGGCCGGCACCGCCCGTACGTACCCCACGAGCATCCAGAGTGCGAACGGCAGGGCCCACACCACGTAGACCATGACCAGCCCGCCCACGGAGTTGATCAGGCGCAGGTTCTTCAGGACCAGGAACAGCGGGATGATCACCAGGACGAACGGGAAGGCCTGGCTGACCACCACCCAGCCGGTGGCCGCCTTCGCCAGCCGGGTGCGGTGCCGGGCGATCACGTACGCCATCGGCGTGGCGATCAGTACGGCGATCACGGCCGCGCCGAGCGCCGCGACCAGGGAGTTGAACGCGGCCCGCAGCAGCGGCTGTTCGTCGAAGGCCTGCCGGAAGTTGTCGAGGGTCGGGTCCTGGGGTAGCCAGGTCGGATGCAGACTGGCCAGTTCGCGCGCCGGCTTGAAGGCGGTGGAGACCAGCCACAGGAACGGGAAGGCGAGGAAGACCAGATACGCGAGGAGCGCCGCGTACTGGCCCGCGCGGGCCCTTCTGCTCGTCCTCACGCGTCCTCGCCTCCCCGCAGCCGGCCGGCCAGGTGGACGGCGAGGATCACCGAGATCACCGCGACCATCACGCATCCCATCGCCGCCGCGTAGCCGAACTGGCCGTAGCGGAAGGCCTCTTCGTAGGCGAACAGCATCGGCAGCCGGGTCCGGCCGCCGGGACCGCCCTGGGTCAGTACGTAGACCAGGGCGAACGAGTTGAAGTTCCAGATGAAGTTGAGCGCCGTGATGGCGAGCGCGACCGGTTTCAGGGCGGGCCAGGTGACCGTGCGGAAGCGCCGCCAGGCGCCCGCGCCGTCCATGGCGGCGGCCTCGTGGAGTTCGCGCGGCGTGTTCTGCAGTCCGGCGAGCAGGGCGACCGTCGTCTGGGGCATGCCGGCCCAGATCCCGACGACGATCACGGCGGGCAGCGCGGTCGCGAGGCCCGACAGCCAGTCGCGCCCGTCACCCAGGCCCAGATCACGGATGGTCTCGTTGAGGATGCCCGCGTCCGGGTTGTAGACGAGGCGCCACATGATGCCGACCACGACCTCGGGCATCGCCCACGGGATGATCGCGAGCGCCCGCGCCAGCCAGCGCAGCCGCAGTTCCTCGTTGAGCAGCAGGGCGAGCCCCAGCGCAAGGACGAACTGCGGGACGGTCACGCCCACCGCCCACACCAGGCCGATCCGGAACGACTCCCAGAACAGGGTGTCGTGCAGCAGGTCCTGGAAGTTGAGGGTGCCGATCCACCGCGTGGGGTCGGTCCGGCCCGCCTGCGCGTCGGTGAACGCCAGGGCGATGCCGTACAGGAGCGGGCCGACGCTGAGCACCAGGATCGGGATCAGGGCGGGCAGCACCAGGAACCAGGCGCCGTGGTCGACGGGGCGGCCCGGCCCGCCGGCCCGTGGCGAGGGCTTCGTTGACCGCTTCCTCGCGGTCACCAATGTCACGGAATCGGCTCCTCTGAGCGGTACGTGTGGATCCGGCCGTCCCGGCGGCCCCCGTCATCGTCGTGATCGGGCGACACCGCGTCAAGACAGCGCACCCGCCCGGCCGACGGCCCCCACCAGTGCGGATGGGACGCCGGGCGACGTACGGCGTGCGGTCGCGGCCGGGGACGGGGGCAGAATGGCGGGCGATGACGGGCGACCGCGTGCGACGCCGCGCGCGGGAACCGGCGGGAACTGCGGGAGCCGAGGGCTTGGTCGAGGACCTGGCCGACGGCTGCACGGAAGGCGAATGATGGACGAGGCACAGGCGCGGAACGTACTCGCCGAGGCGCGTATCGGCCCGGCCGGGCGGGACGGCCGCGACGCGGTGCTGCTCGCGCTGGGCGAGAACGCCGTCTTCGCCCTCGGTGACCTGGTGGTCAAGGTGGGCCGCGACACCGAACTCCTCGAACGGGCGCGGCGGGAGGTGGCCGTCGCGCTCTGGCTCGCCGAGGCGGGTGTTCCGGCGGTGCGGCCCGCCGAACCCGAGGCCCGGTTCGTCGACGGTCACCCGGTGACGCTGTGGCACCGGCTGTCCGACCCCGTCCGCCCGGCCGAACCGCGTGACCTGGCCGCACTGCTGCGGGTGGTGCACGCGCTGCCCTCCCCCGCGTTCGCGCTGCCGCGCCGTGAACTGCTGGGCGGGGTGGAGCGGTGGCTGCGGCTCGCGGGGGACGTGATCGATCCGGCGGACGCGGCGTTCCTGCGGGACCGGCGGGACGGGTTCGCCGCCGCCTCGGCCGCGCTCACGCCGGAGCTGCCGCCGGGGCCGATCCACGGGGACGCGCTGCCCCGCAATGTGCATGTCGGGCCCGACGGTCCCGTCCTGGTCGACCTGGAGACGTTCTCCGCGGACCTGCGGGAGCACGACCTGGTCGTACTGGCCCTGTCCCGCGACCGGTACGGCTTGTCCCCCGAGGCGTACGAGACGTTCACGGGGACGTACGGGTGGGATGTGCGCGAGTGGGAGGGGTGCGGGGTGCTGCGCGGGGCGCGGGAGACGGCGAGCTGCGCGTGGGTGGCGCAGCATGCGCCGAGCAATCCGCGGGCGCTCGCGGAGTTCGAGCGGCGGGTGTCGTCCTTGCGGGACGGCGACGCGACGGTGCGGTGGTACCCCTTTTAGGCACTCCGCGGCCTGCCCCGGATGTCACGTGCGGGCACGTCGTGGCCGGCCGCGCAGTTCCCCGCGCCCCTGAAAGACTGCGCGGTCTCACCCCTGCCCGCGGATCGTGTCGGCCGCCCGGTGGAGCTCGGCGAGAACCGTGCGTACCGCCTTGCGGGCCGTGCGTTCGGGGCGGTGCAGGGCGTCGATCTGGCGGCGGGCCCGGACGCCGCTGAGCGGTTTGAGGACCAGGGCGGGATGCGGGCGCGTCGTCCAGCGCGGCATCAGGGCGAGGCCCCCGCCCGCGGCGACCGCCTCGGCGACCACCGCGAACTCGTTGATGCGGTGCACCAGCCGCAGCCGGCGCCCCGCGGCCGTCGCGATCGCGTCGATGGTGGCCACCACCGGGAACCCGTCGTGCACGGTGATCCAGGGCTCGTCGGCCACATCGAGCGGGGTGAGCCGCCGCTTGACCGCCAGCGGATGGTCGGCGGGCATGGCCACGTCGAGCGGTTCGCGCAGCAGCGTCGTGGCGGCGACGGTACGCGGCCAGCCGGGGGTGTGTTCAAGGCGGTGGGCGAGCACCAGGTCGTACTCCCGGGTCAGCGGCGGGAAGTCGTCCTGCGTCACGTCCGCGTCGGCGAGGCGGAGGCGGGGGCCGCCGGGTGCGGCCGGCGCCCGCAGCAGCAGCGGGAAGAACGCCGAGGCCCCGCTGTGGAAGGCCGCCACCGACACCTCGCCGTCCGGCCGGTCCACGAACTCCTCGACGGTGTGCCGGGCGCGCTCCAGCGCCGTCTCCACCTCGATCGCCGCCCCGGCCAGGGCCTGCCCGGCGTCCGTGAGGGCCAGCCGCCGCCCCTGACGCTCGGTGAGCGGTACGGGCATCGCGCGCTGCAGCAGCCGCAGTTGCTGGGAGATCGCCGAGGGCGTCACAAGCAGCGCCTCGGCGACCGCCGTCACACTGCCCAGTTCGCCCAGCTCACGCAGGATTCTCAGCTGTCGTTCGTCCATGGTCCCGGCTCTCCTCCGCCCTCCCCGCTCCCACGGCCGCCGCTCGGCCGCCGCCGCGTCAACGCTGTAGTGATGCTAAAGGATTGTTTTAGAAGGTGGCTCTGTGCTTCAGGGTCGTGGCAGGGCAGGGTGAGCGCGTGCCCGATGCCCGCCGTACCGATGCGGTACTCCTCCTGGTCGCTCTCGTCTGGGGCTCCAGCTATCTGTCCGCCCAGACGGCGACCGCCGTACTCCCCGTCCTGGTCGTGCTGTTCGCGCGGTACGCCCTGTCCGCCGTCGCCTGTCTCGGCCTGGTGGCCGCCGACCGGAAGTCCGGTCCGTGGACCCGCGACGAGATCCGGCTCGGCCTGCCCCTGGGCGTCACCCAGGCGGCCGTCCTGGTCGTCGAGACGTACGGCGTCGCGCACACCAGTGCCGCCAACGCGGGCCTCATCATCAGCCTGACCATCGTGATCACCCCTCTCCTGGACCGCACCGGCCGCGGCGGCGGTCTCCCGCCGGCCTTCTACGCCGCCGCCGGCGTCTGTCTGCTGGCCGTCGGCCTCCTCATGTCGGGCAACGGCTTCCACGCGCCCCGGCTCGGCGACCTGCTGATGCTCGCCGCCGCGGTGATACGCGCCGGGCATGTCGCGCTGGTCGGCCGGCTCGCCGTGGGCCGCGCCGTCCGGCCGCTGCGGCTGACCACCGTGCAGACCCTCGTCGGTACCGGGCTGTTCCTGGTCCCCGCCTCCGGCGACCTGCCCTCCCTCGTGCACGTCGGCGCGGCGGGCTGGGCCCAGCTGGTCTATCTCGCCCTGTTCTGCAGCGTGTTCGCCTTCCTCGCCCAGACCTGGGCCGTCCAGCGCACCTCGGCCAGCCGGGCCAGCCTCCTGCTGGGCACCGAGCCGGTCTGGGCCGCGGCGGTGGGAATCGCCCTGGCCGGCGACCACTTCACCCCGCTCACGGGCCTCGGCGCGGCCCTGCTGGTCGCCGGAACCTACTGGGGCCAGGCGACCGAACGCGCCCACCGCGCCCGCTCGGCGTCGGCCGCGACACCATGGGCCCCGACCGGGGTGCGGGCAGCCGCGCGACCGGCCACACCGGACCCGCACCTCACCACCGCACCCGCCCCATCAGCTCCCGCGGAGGACCCCGCATGTCCGAGCACGACGCCCACGACGTCCAGCACGACCACGACAGCCACGACACCTACCAGCGTCTGATCACCCTGCTGGACGACGCCCGCGTCGACTACGAGCTCATCGACCACGAGCCGGAAGGCGGCACCGAAGCCGTCAGCGCGCTGCGCGGCAACCCGGAGTCCGCCGCCGCGAAGTGCATCGTGCTCAGGGTCAAGGTCGACCGGAGAACCACCCGCAACGTGCTCGCCGTCGTCCCCGGCGACCGCCGCGTGGACCTGGACGCGGTCAAGGCGCTCTACTCGGCCCGCTACGCCGGTTTCAGCGACGCGGCCACCGCGGAACGGCTCGCCCGCTCCGTGCCCGGCACCGTCCTGCCGTTCAGCTTCGACAAGGATCTCGAAGTCGTCGCCGACCCGGACGTCGTGGCCCAGCCGCGCCTCTACTTCAACGCGGCCCGCCTGGACCGCTCGCTGGTCGTCTCCGGCGCGGACTACGCCCGGCTCGCCGGACCGCGCGTCGAGCGCATCGCCGGCCCCGCCGCCGGCTGACCGGGGCGCGGAGCCGACCCGGGCCCGGAGCCGGATCCGCGCTCAGACCCGCTGGTCCGTCAGGTCCCGGACGGGCCAGACGCCGTCCACCACGGCCTCCGCGTCCCCTTTGCGGCGCAGGAAGCTCTGGAAGTCCGCCGCCCACTGCGCGTACCACTCGATCTGGCGGCGGTGCAGTTCCGCCGGACCGAACGCGGCCACCTTCGGATGGCGGTCGGCTATCGCGGCGGCCAGCCGGGCCGCGGCCAGCGCGTCCGCCGTGGCGTCGTGGGCCGAGACCAGCGAGACGCCGTACTCCGCGCACACCGCTTCGAGATTCCGCTTGCCCCGGCGGTAGCGGTCCACCGAGCGGTCGATCGTGTAGGGGTCGATGACCGGCCCCGGGTCGATCCCGCCGAGCCGCTCGCGCAGTGACGGCAGTCCGTACCTACGCAGTTCGGCGGAGAGCAGGGTCAGGTCGAAGGCCGCGTTGTACGCCACGACCGGGACGCCCGACTGCCAGTACGAGACGAGCACCGAGGCGATCGCGTCGGCCACCTGGTCGGCGGGCCTGCCCTCGCGCGCCGCCCTCTCGTTGCTGATCCCGTGCACCGCGACCGCGTCCGCGGGGATCTCGACCCCCGGGTCGGCCAGCCACTCCCGGCGCCCGGCGGGCTCCCCGCCGCGGACCTCTATCACCGCTCCGGTGACGATGCGCGCCTCGCGCGGATCGGTCCCGGTCGTCTCCAGGTCGAAGCCGATCAGCAGCTCCCCGTGCCAAGCCATGCCGGCCCCCTTCTTCGTGGTGCGTTCCCCCAGTGATCTCCACGATGCCATGGGCCACTGACAATCCGAGGACCGCGTTCCGCTTACCCGTCGCGGGGCCGACGTCACGGAGCCGACGGAGAGGGCGGCCACCCGGGGAACCGGGCCCCGTCAGGACACCGGCCGCGAATCCGCCCAGGCCACCTCGAACTCCTCGCGATACGTCCCGAACAGCCCTTCTTCGCCCGCCTCGTCCGGTTTCAGCACGCGCCCGCCGCCCCGCAGGACGAGTACCGGCGCCTCCATCCCGCGGGTGCGGCGCAGATACGACTGCACGACCGCCACGCCGTCCGAGCCGTCCCCGTCCACGAGGTAGGCCGTGAAGCGGGGCGTCTCGTCGTAGACCTGGATCTCGAAGGCGCCGGGATCGCGCAGCCGGGCCCGCACCCGGCGCATGTGCAGGATGTTCATCTCCACGGCACGGCTCAACTCGCCGCGCTTCATGCCCAGTTCGCGCTCGCGTCGCTTCACCGCGCTGGACGCAGGGTTCAGGAACAGCAGCCGGGTGCGGCAGCCGGACTCGGCCAGCCGCACGAGCCGCCGCCCCGAGAAGTTCTGCACGAGGAGGTTCAGGCCGATGCCGATCGCGTCGAGTCGGCGGGAGCCGGCGAAGAGGTCCTCGGCGGGGAACTGACGCAGCAGCCGCACCCGGTCCGAGTGCACGGCGACCACGTCGGCGTACCGGTCGCCGACCAGGTTCTCGACGGCGTCGACGGGCAGCCTGCGGCCGGACGGCACGTCGCTGCCCGCGCCGAGGATCTCCAGGAGTTTCGCGGAGGCGCGCTCGGCCTGGGCCAGCACGGCCTCGGACAGGGCCCGGTTCCGCGAGACGACGTTGCGGGTGACTTCCAGTTCGTCCAGGGCGAGTTCGACGTCCCGGCGCTCGTCGAAGTACGGCTCGAAGCACGGCCAGTGCTGCACCATCAGCTCCCGCAGCTGCGGGAGCGTGAGGAAGCTCAGGACGTTGTCGTCGGCGGGGTCCAGCAGGTAGCCCTTGCGGCGGCTGACCTCACGGACGGCGACGGCGCGCTGGACCCATTCCTGCCCCGCGGGCCCGGCGGCGGCGACCACCCAGTCGTCGTCGCCGTGCACGGGCTCGTAGATCGGGCGCAGAACAGCGGCCACGACCGCGCGCAGCCGCTGTTCGACGAGGTTCAGCCAGATGTAGGCCCGCCCGGCCCGCTGGGCACGTGTGCGGACCTCGCTCCAGGCGTCGGCGCCCCAGTCCAGCTCCGCGCCGATCTCCATCGGCCGGGCGAGAGACACCGCTCCCGGTGGGGCAGCTGTGGAGCTCCCCTCGTGACCGCCGTCACCAGGGGGCAGCTCCAGCCCTCCGGACCCCACCCGCACACCGCCTTCCGCTCCCCCGAGCACTCCCCCGGCCAACGATCAAGGAAGGGTACTCCGGGAGCGGCAGACGGTGCAGCCGGATGGACAGGTCGTTTCTCAACTACCGCGTTCCACTTGCCCGTTCTGGTCGGCCAGCTCCGGCGGAGTGAGCGGATTCATAGCGGTGACGTCGCGCGGGGCGATCGAGAAGCCCTGCCAGTGGACCGGCATGGGCTGCTGGTCCTCGTCCCGGGCGATGTGGTGGAAGCCGACGTTCACCCAGGCCACGGGGTGGCTGAGGGTCTGTCCGTTGACCCACTTGTCGACGGACTTGCCGCCTCCGGTACCGCAGTTGCGGATGTTGTTGCTGGCGAACTGTTCGCACTTCTTGTACTCGGTGAAGTAGATGTCGTGCTTGGTGAAGCTGCGGCCCGAATACTTGGAGGTGGCACCGGGGACGAACTCGTACGAACGGGCGTGCTCGTCCTTGTTCTTGCCGGCCGTGCTGACCACGCGCCACCAGCGCATGTTCTTGGCGTCGCCCGCGAGTTCCTTGGTGACCTTCGTGCGGGTGGTCTTGTTCCGCGGGGCCTGGCCGCCCGCGGCCGGCGGGCTGACCACGGAGTCGTACTGCTCGACCTTGCTCTTGGAGCTGCCGTCGAGGCCGAAGTTGAGCCGCCAGAAGACGTTGTGGCTGTGGCTGGTGGCGTACGACTTGGCGCCCTTGCCTATCGGCCAGCCGCGGCCGTCCCCGGCGTCGTAGTCGGAGGGCGAGAGGCTGCCGGTGGCGCCGACGTTCATGTTGATCGTGCCGTCGTCCTGGAAGCGCCACTCGGTCATGTACTCGTACCAGCCGACCTGGTTGACCGTGTAGACGAGCAGGTCCTTGCCCTGCTCCTGGTAGACCTTGCCCGCCTGGTCGCCCTGCATGCGGTAGGCGTGGCCACGCGAA
Organism: Streptomyces ortus; assembly: GCF_026341275.1. Lineage (NCBI taxonomy): Bacteria > Bacillati > Actinomycetota > Actinomycetes > Kitasatosporales > Streptomycetaceae > Streptomyces > Streptomyces ortus. The sequence goes on along the minus strand of NZ_JAIFZO010000002.1, from coordinate 6,371,886 downwards.
CGGGTCGTGGTGCACAGGCCCTTGACGTTCGGGTGCTCCGGGTCCCAGGCGTCCGGGACCTTGACGGTCTTGATGGCACCGCCCGGGCACTCGCCGGGGGCCATCTCCATCAGGCCCTGTCCGAAGCCGAAGCCCGTGAGGTCGTCGTACTCGACCGAGCCGTCGTCGTAGGGGACGTGGATCTGGGCCAGCTTGGCGCTGGTGAGGACGCGGATCGGCGCGGCCTCGCCCTTGGGCTGGTAGGAGACGTTCTCCAGGACGAGCCCGGCCTCGCTCTCGTAGTGCCAGCACATCGTCCAGGTGGTGCCGGTGGCGAGCTTCTGCTCGATCTTGTAGGCCGCGCTGCAGTCGGCGGCGGCAGCTGCCGCGGGGGCGCTCCGGGTCTCGGCGACGGCGGGTCCCGCGGCCGTCGTGACGCCGGCGGCCAGGGCGGCCACCGAGAGGCCCACCGCCGTCCGCCGGCGGGCGCGGCTGATTCTGTTCACGCGCATGAAGAAATTACTCCCTTGCACAAGCAGGAAAGTGGGAAAGGTGAAGTGGGGTCGACGAGGTCGACCGCGTCGACGGAGGGAGTCAGGTGGACCGGGAAGTCTCAGCCGACCTTGGCGACCTTGCGGGCACTCAGATCGATCACCAGGTCACGGCTGTCGATCCAGGACCCGTTCTTGACCTTCACGAAGAGCCGCGTGCAGCGGTGCTTGCCGCAGTCCGCGACGGAGGCCGGCGTTCCCGGAACCGCCCGGAAGACCATGCCGTTGAGCAGCAGCTGGTCGGGAGTGGTCAGCTTCTTGCCGGTCGCGTCCTTGTAGTCGGCCCGCAGTCCGGCGCCCAGCGGGTCGGCGATCAGCAGTCGCGCGGCCTCGACGGTCTCGTCACGGCTGAGCGGCGGTTGGACGCCGTGCTGGGTGTCGGTCGACTCCACCTTGCCGGTGTCGAGGTTCACCGTCTTGGTGACCAGCGAGTCGTCCTTGTAGTCGTAGAACGACACCTCGGCGCGGCGCGGCGCGTTCGGGTCGTCCAGTTCGCTCGCCTCGGGCTCGGAGAGGCCGACGGTGATCCGCTGCGGCCCCTTGTCGCCCTCGACGTTCTCGCTGCTGCGGGAGAGCCCGCGGTCCAGGGCGAGCTTCTCGACCCGCTCGGTCTCGTCGTCGGTGAGCGGGTCGCGTCCCTTGCCCCGGTCGCCCTCGGCCGGAGCCTGCTCGACGACACCCGGCTGCACGGCCGCCGCTCCCTGGCCCTGGCCCTGTCCCTGGGCCTGACCCGCCGTCTGCGTGGTCCGGTCCGTCCCCTGGCCGCCGGAGTCGTCGGCACCCGCCGAGCCCGGCAGGGTGATTCCGACCATCACGGCGGTTCCGGCGACCGCTATCGCCGCACCCGCCACCACCTTGCCCAGATGGCGGTGCACTACTGTGCGCACATTTCCCCCACTCCCCCTGTTGTCTCTGGGAGTCGATCGAGTCCCACTGGTTCGGCATACCGCGTATGCACTGGTCGACGGGTAAGAGGGAGGTAAGTCCTAGGTGGTTCCATCAGTTTCGGGGACACTCGGGCGGGAGTCGCCCTCTGCGGCGTCGCACAACTGGAAGAGTTGCATCCATGCAGGTCTGGCCTGGACAGGCGTACCCACTCGGTGCCACGTACGACGGCGCCGGCACGAATTTCGCGGTCTTCTCGGAGGCCGCGGACCGGATCGAGCTGTGTCTGCTGCACGACGACGGCTCGGAAACGGCGATAGAGCTGCGCGAGACCGACGCGTTCGTCCGGCACGCGTACCTGCCCGGCGTGATGCCGGGACAGCGGTACGGCTTTCGCGTGCACGGTCCCTACGAACCGGAGCGGGGGCAGCGCTGCAATTCGGCGAAGCTGCTGCTCGACCCGTACGCGAAGGCCATAAGCGGCAGCATCGACTGGGGGGAGGAGGTGTACGGCTACCACTTCGACTCGCCGGGCAGGCGCAATGACCTGGACTCGGCACCCCACACGATGAGCTCCGTGGTGGTCAATCCGTACTTCGACTGGGGCGACGACCGGCGCCCGCGCACGGAATACCACCACACCGTGCTGTACGAGGCCCATGTGAAGGGCCTGACGATGCGGCACCCCGGGCTGCCGGACGAGCTGCGCGGCACGTACGCGGCGCTCGCCCACCCCGCCATCATCGAACATCTGACCGAACTGGGTGTCACAGCCCTCGAACTGATGCCCGTGCACCAGTTCGTGAACGACCACCGCCTGGTCGACATGGGCCTCAACAACTACTGGGGCTACAACACGATCGGCTTCTTCGCCCCCCACAACGCGTACGCGTCCTGGGGCGACCGGGGACAGCAGGTCCTGGAGTTCAAGTCGGCCGTCCGGGCGCTCCACGAGGCGGGCATCGAGGTCATCCTCGACGTGGTCTACAACCACACCGCCGAGGGCAACCACCTGGGCCCGACGCTGTCCTTCAAGGGCCTCGACAACGCCTCGTACTACCGGCTGACGGACGACCCCACCTACTACATGGACACCACGGGCACGGGCAACTCCCTGCTCATGCGTTCCCCGCACGTACTCCAGCTCATCATGGACTCGCTGCGGTACTGGGTCACCGAGATGCACGTCGACGGGTTCCGTTTCGACCTGGCGGCGACCCTGGCCCGGCAGTTCCACGAGGTGGACCGGCTGTCGTCGTTCTTCGACCTGGTCCAGCAGGACCCGGTGGTCTCCCAGGTGAAGCTGATCGCCGAACCCTGGGACGTCGGCGAGGGCGGCTACCAGGTGGGCAACTTCCCGCCCCTGTGGACCGAGTGGAACGGAAAGTACCGCGACACCGTACGGGACATGTGGCGGGGCGAGCCGCAGACGCTCGCCGAGTTCGCGTCCCGGCTGACGGGGTCCTCGGACCTCTACCAGGACGACGGGCGGCGTCCGCTGGCCTCCATCAACTTCGTCACCTGCCACGACGGCTTCACGATGCACGACCTGGTGTCGTACAACGAGAAGCACAACGACGCGAACGGCGAGGACAACCGCGACGGCGAGAGCCACAACCGCTCGTGGAACTGCGGGGCCGAGGGCGAGACCGACGATCCGGAGGTCCTGGCGCTGCGCGGACGCCAGATGCGCAACTTCACCGCGACGCTGCTGCTCTCGCAGGGCGTGCCGATGCTCAGCCACGGCGACGAGTTCGCGCGCACGCAGCACGGCAACAACAACGCGTACTGCCAGGACACGGAGCTGTCCTGGGTGCCGTGGCCCGAGGACGGCAGCGAGCTGCTGGAGTTCACGCGCGCGATGGTGCGGCTGCGGCGCGAGCATCCGGTGTTCCGGCGGCGCCGGTTCTTCCACGGGCGGCCCGTGGAGGGCACCCACGACGATCTGTCGGACATCGCCTGGTTCACGCCGGCCGGCGAGGAGATGGCGCAGGACGACTGGGACTCCACGCAGGCGCGGGCGCTGTCGGTGTTCCTCAACGGCAACGCGATCTCCGAACCGGGGCCTCGCGGGGAGCGCATCGCGGACGACTCGTTCCTGCTGCTGTTCAACGCCTCGCCGAAGACGCTGGAATTCGTGGTGCCGGTGAACCACGGGCGGCAGTGGGAGGTGGTCGTCGACACGGGGCGGGCCGCGGGGGTTGCCCCCGGGACCGGGGCGAAGGTCAAGGCGGGTGACCGGGTGTCGCTGGTCGACCGCAGCATGGTGGTGCTGCAGCGCCCGGCATAGCGCTGCTGAAGTTCCGCGCCGTTCCCCGCGCCCCCAAAAGCAAAAGATTGCGCCGTTCCCCGCGCCCCTAGGAGGGGCTGCGCCCCATCAGGGGCGCGGGGAACGGCGCAGTCTTTCAGGGGCGCGGGGAACTGCGCGAACGGGCCCGCCGGGCCGCGGCCGGAAACCTGACACGAAACCGTGGCGACCGGGTACGTAAGTCCCCATGACACCTGCCGCGCCGACCGCCACCTACCGCCTACAGCTCCAGCCGGACTTCCCCTTCGACGCAGCCGCGCAGGCGATCCCGTACCTCGCCGGTCTCGGCGTCTCCCATCTGCACCTGTCCCCCGTCCTGGAGGCCGTCCCCGGCTCGGGGCACGGCTACGACGTCGTGGACCCCGCGCGCGTGCGCGACGAACTCGGCGGCGAGCAGGGCCTGCGCGACCTCTCCCGCACCGCCCGCGAGCACGGCCTCGGGCTCGTCCTGGACATCGTGCCCAACCACATGGCGATGTCGCCCCGCCACAACCGCCCCCTGTGGGAGGTGCTCCGCGAGGGCCCCGACTCGCCGTACGCGCGCTGGTTCGACATCGACTGGGACGCCCAGGGCGGGCGTGTCCTGCTGCCGGTGCTCGGACAGCCCGTGGGCGCGGTGACGGACGACCTCGTGGTCGACGGGGACGTCCTGCGCCACCACGACCACGCGTTCCCGCTGCGGGCCGGCACCGAGGGGCTGCCGCTGCCCGAGCTGCTGGACGCCCAGTGGTACCGGCTCGCGTGGTGGCGCCTGGCCCGCACCGAGCTGAACTACCGGCGGTTCTTCAGCATCTCGGAGCTGATCGGGGTGCGGGTCGAGGACCCGGAGGTCTTCGACGCGACCCACGGCAAGATCCTCCAGCTGCTGGACGAGGGGGTCGTCGACGGGCTGCGCATCGACCACCCGGACGGCCTCGCCGACCCGGACGCGTATCTGCGCCGTCTGAACGAGGCGACGGGCGGGCGGTGGACGGTGGTGGAGAAGATCCTCGCGGACGGCGAGCCGCTGCCCGCCGCCTGGCCGGTCGCGGGCACCACCGGCTACGACGCGCTGCGGCACATCGACGGCGTCCTGACGGACCCGGCGGGGGCCGGGGAGCTCCTCGGGCAGTACCGGCGGTTCGCGGCCCCCCAGGCCGACCGCGGGGGCGTCTGGGAGGCGACCGTGCGGCGGGCCGCGTACAAGGTGGTCCATCACGAGCTGGCCGCCGAGGTCGACCGGCTCACCCGTGAGGCGGACCGGCTGTGCCGCACGTCCGCGGACCCCGTGCTGCGCGACCGGGCCCCCTGGGCCCTGCGCACCGCACTGCGCGAACTCCTCGTCCGGCTGGAGGTCTACCGGCCGTACACCTCCGGGGACGCCGCGTCGGTCCTCACCGAGGAGGCCGCACAGGAGGCGAAGCGGGTCTTCAAGGTCCCCGAGGAGGCCCACGTCGTCGATCTCGTACGGGACCTGGTGCTGGGGCGGGTCGGCGAGGGACCGGGGTTCGCGGCGTTCCGGGCCCGGTTCGCGCAGCTCGCCTCGGCGCTGCGGGCCAAGTCCGTGGAGGACACGGCGTTCTACCGGTACGTACCGCTGCTGTCGGCCACCGAGGTGGGCGGCGAGCCGGGAGCCCCCGCGGTCTCCCCGGAGGACTTCCACGCGTACTGCGCGCGCGTGCAGCGCGACTGGCCCGCCACCGGCACCGTCCTGTCCACCCACGACACCAAGCGCAGCGCCGACGTACGGGCCGCGATCTCCGTGCTCACGCAGGCCCCCGCGCGCTGGGCCGACCTGCTCGCCGACGTGACCGGGCGGACGGCCGCCGAGGGCGTGGGCGCGCCGGATCCGCAGGTGGCCTGGGCCGCCTGGCAGACCGCCGTCGGGCTCGGCCCCGCGGACGGTGAACGGCTGCGGGAGGCACTGCTGAAACACATCAGGGAAGCCGGCCTCGGCACGGCATGGACCGAGCAGGATCCGGGGTACGAGGAGGCCGTGGCGGACTTCCTGAAGGCGGGACCGTGCGGGGCGCCGGGACAGCGCGTCGCCGCGTTCAGGACGTCGCTCCAGCCGTACGTGCGGACGAACGTCCTCGGGGCGGCCCTGATCCATCTGACGATGCCCGGGGTGCCGGACCTGTACCAGGGCACGGAGGCCGAGTACCGGGCCCTGGTGGACCCGGACAACCGGCGGCCCGCGCTCTTCCCGCCGGATCTCGCGGACGCCCTGTCCGCCGAGAAGGCCGCGGTGACGGCGGCGGCCCTGCGGTTGCGGCGCCGGCGCCCCGCGGTGTTCGGCGAGTCCGCCGCGTACGAACCGCTGCCCGCCCGGGGGCCCGGGGCCGCGCACTGTCTGGCGTTCGCGCGCTCCGGAGAGGTGATCACGGCCGTCTCCCGGCTGTCGCTGCGCCTGGAGGAGGAGGGCGGTTGGCGCGACACGGAGCTGCCGCTGCCCGCGGGGCGCTGGACCGATCTGCTCGCGCCCGGCCGGGAGTTCACGGGGCACGCGCGCGTGGAGGCGCTTTTCGGACCGCTGCCCGTGGTGCTGCTGGAGCGGGTGGGAGGTGATTCCATGGCCGGCGACTGACCGGCGGCGCCGGAGTACCGGCGTCGAGCACGTCCGCCTTCCCGGGAGATACGGCGCCCCGGGCACCCATAAGTGCTGCTGGGCGCTCCCCGGAGGCGCCCCTGCATATTCTTGACACGTCCTCCAGTCCGTGGAGTACTGCGGATTGCGACACCGACCTGGACCCAGTCGGGGGTGAGTCTCCTGATGGAGCTGCGCTACCCCAGTGTGACCGAACTCGAACGCTCGGCCCGGGCTCTGGCGGCCCGGCGGCCGGGCCTGTGCTCTCTCCGTCAGGTCGGCGCCTCGCGCGCCGGCCGGCCGCTGTACCTGCTGTCCGTGGGCCGCGCCGAGCGCGCGGTGCTGATCGTCGCGGGCGCCCACGCGAACGAACCCGTCGGCGGTGCCACGCTGCTGGCGCTGGCCGAACGGGTCGTGTGCGAGCGGCGGCTGCGGGACGACACGTCCTGGCACTTCCTGCTCTGCGCGGACCCCGACGGGGCCGGCCTGCATGTGACACCGGCGCCGCACACCCTGCTCGACTACCACCTGGGCTTCTTCCGCCCCGCCGGGCCCGAGCAGCCCGAGTGGGCGCCCTCGGTGCTGCCGCCCGACCGGCTGCCGCCCGAGACGCTGGCCCTCCTGGGGGTCATAGACGAACTGCGCCCCTACCTCCAGGTGACGCTCCACGGCACCGACCTCGGCGGCAGCTGGGTGCAGCTCACCCAGGACATACCGGGTCTGGCCGAGCCGTTCGGCAAGTCCGCGGCGGAGCTGAACATCCCGGTCGAGACGGGCGCCTCGGACGCCGCCGGCTGGCCGGCCTCCGGACCCGGGGTGCATGTGATGCCCGCTCCCGGTACGGACCTGGCGTATCTGAGCATGCCGGACGACGCCCGGGAGAGCACCTGGTACCGCGCCCATCTGTACGGCGGTCTGACCGCGGTGGTCGAGGTGCCGATGTGGGCGAGCGACCTGGTGGACGATCCCGCACCGCATCCCGCGCCCGCGGCGGCGATGGGCCGCCTGGCCCGTCGGCTCCGCCAGGACGCCCGCCAGGTGGAGAGCGTCCTCACCGACGCGCTGCCGCGGCTGCCCGGCCCAGCCGGGCCGCTGCTGCGAGCCGCCCGGTGGGCGCTGGAACTGGTCCCCGGACTGGCCCGCGACTGGGTCAGGCCGCCGCCGGCGGAGACCACGATGGCGCATGTGGGCAGCGTGGACGCGTTCGGCCGCCGGCTCCCGCTGCGGGCCGCGGCGATGCTGCTGCGGGTCCTGCGGGAGGCCGACGACCGTGCCGCGCCCGGTCTGGAACAGCTGGTCGGGTCCTGGAGCGAGTCCTTCGCCCAGCGTTTCCGGGCCCGCTGGGTGCCTCTGGAACACCAGGTCGAGCACCAGAGCCGCACGGTGCTGGCCGCGGCACGGCACGCGCGCGACGGAGCGCCGTGAGACGCCCCGGTCGGAGCTGCCCCGATTGAAGGCGCCCCGGTCGCGGTGTCAGCGCGGCAGGGCGAACACGGCTCCCGTCCGCGCGGACAGCACACAGGAGTTGGCGAACGTCTCCTCGTACGCGATCGCGTGGCCGCCCCACTCGCCGCGCGCGGACACGGACACCGGCGCGTAGACCATCGGGCAGAAGGTCTCCTTGAGCGGGATCCGGCCGACGTCGCCGTGCGCGGCCCGCAGTTCCTCGCAGGCGCGCGCGGCCTGTTCGTGGCCCCGGGGCGGATCGCAGAGCAGGAGGGTGCCGCGAAGGTCGCCGGAGCGGGCCTCGCCCTGGGCAACCGTCACGTAGAGCCAGTCGCCCGAGGGTGCCGCCGGGAGCTCCGCCGCGCGGGCCGGCACCGGTCCCGCCACGAGGACTGCGCAGGCGGCCAGCAGGAAGGCCCGTACCGCCGCGGTCGCTTTCTGGTTGTTCGTCATTGCCTGTGCATCGGCACGTGGGGCCCGCGGGCCCACCCCGACTCACTCGAACGGTACTTCCGCCCTCGTCGCGGGCCTGCCGGGCGCACGCGCCCCCGGCCTCGGTACGGGGCCCCGCCGCCGGGCCAGGTCGAACGCGGCGAGCACCACCCGCGCCTGGTACTCGGCCTGCCGCGCGACCGGGATCCAGCGCGCGCCGTGGCCGTCGTGGAAGTCCGCGCACCAGCCGTCGATGAGCCGGTCGAGGTCGGCCGCCGCGCCCTGCGGGTCCTGCCCTGCGGCGGTCACCAGCTGGTGCAGCAGCCCCGCCGTGCGCAGCGCCGTCCGGCGGGCGGAGATGCGCAGCGCGGTCAGCCCGGAGGTGGTGAGCGGCGGCAGCGGGCGGGCGGCGCCCGAGGCGTCCCTGCCCGGGCCGGTGTCGGGGTCCAGGGCGTCGGCGAGGCCGGGGCAGACCAGTACGTAGTCGTCGACGGGTGCGAGGAGGCGGTCGACGTCCCCGGCGGCACTCCCGGCCGAGCCGAGGTGGGGCCTGATCCGGGCCAGCAGGTCCTGCAGGACGGCCGTGTCGCGGCGCAGGGTCCGGGCGACGTCCCGCAGCGCGCTCCCGGCGTCGGCGGACGGCGCAGGGTCCTGCACGGCCGCCACCCCCCACATGGGCGCCTCGACGACCGCGGTCACCGTTCCGTACGGCTGCGGGTGGAACCAGGTGGACTCGACGGCCGCCTCCGTGATGGCCGCGGCGAGGTCACCGCGCGTCGGCGGCGGGATGCGGTAGACCGCGGGGCCCAGGGCGGGCCAGTACAGCGTGTCGTAGGGGGCGAGTTCGAGCGGTATGTCCAGGCGTGCCGCGATGTGCGCGAGCCGGGGCGCCATGCCGGGCAGGTCGCGGGTCAGCTCGACGAAGCCGCCGCCCACGTCGACGCCGTGCAGGGAGCACTGGAAGAAGGGCCGCAGCTCGTCCTGGAGGGCGAGCAGGGCGCGGGTCTCCGGCATGGCGGCCCGCGCCGCGCCGTCGGGCAGCCACTCCGGCTGTTCCATGAAGCCGGGGCGGAAGAAGTTACGGAAGTGGTGGCCGAGGGTGTATGGGCCCGCCAGCCAGCCCTCGTTGCGGCGGGAGCCGTCGGGGTCCAGGCACAGCAGGAGGTTCCACGTCACGTCGGCGCCGTCGCACAGCCGGGGGTCGGCCAGGGCGCGTTCGGCCAGGCGCAGGACGGTGGCGCCGCCCACCGGTTCGTTGGCGTGCGGGCCCGCGACGACCAGGACCTGGCGGCTGCCGTGTCCGACGGACAGCAGCCGCAGCGGAAGTCCGGCCCGGGAGGTGCCCACCTGGCGCAGCCGGGCGTCCCGCGGGCGGCGGTGGACGAGCGCGGCGGCCCGGACGCCCAGTTCGTCGACGGAGGGATAGCGGAGGAGAGGCGGCAGGGTCTTACCTCCGCAACGAGTTACCACCGGTTCACTCGGTGTGCATGGTATACGCACAGTGAGTCACGGCGGCGGAGGTACGTCAACACTCGGTGCGGACAGAAATATGCACGCTGACGGGCTTCTTCGGGCCGACCTCGGCGGAGGCGTCGGTTCCGCCCGCCGTGCCCGTACGTCCGGTCCGCTAGGGTCTGTCTGACAATTCCCGTCTGCCGCGCGGCGCCATGCACGCACTCTCGCCGCACCGGGCGCAGAGCCAAGTACGTCCAGTACGAGGCTCTACGCCCGGCACACCGAGAGCACGCACCTGACGCCGCGCAGCCGCCCTACGGGCGACGACGGGAATTGTCAGACAGACCCTAGTCCGCGGCGAGCCGGAAGACCATCCGGCCGAAACTGACCTGGTCGCCGACCTGGACGACGGCGGCGCCGATCACCCGCCGGCCGTTCACGGCCGTGCCGTTGGTCGAACCGAGGTCGCGCAGCACCCACAGGCCGCCCTGGCGGGTGAGTTCGGCGTGCACGCGCGACACCGTCTCGTGGCTGAGCCGCAGACCGCTGGCCGGGTCACGGCCTATCCGCAGCGGGTACCGGTTCTCCGGCCGGGGCAGCAGCAGCTTGGGCAGCCGCTCCGCCTGCCAGGCCCGGCGCAGTCGCACGCCGAACCCGGAGACCGCCTCGACCGTGCCGAACAGCAGCCTCGACCAGCGGTTCTCGGTGCGCAGATCGGCGGTGAGCGCGGCGAGTTCGTCCGCGGTACGGGCGGCGAAGGCGAGTTCCATCCGCAGGAGGAACGTCTCGTGCGAGAGCCGCCCCAGGGCGGCACCCTCCCGCAGCGCCTTGAGGGTCCTGTCCCGCTCGGCGTCCGACAGCCGCGCGGGAGCGCGATAGGTGTGGAACTCCGAGGACGACGTCACGCAGCCGATTGTCTGGCAGCGCGGCCGGAGTGTCCAGAAAACACAGCACTTCAGGGCGGTGCGTGGCGCGGGGTACGGTCGTTTTCCGTCGTCCGATCAGGAGGTTCGTCGTCCGATCGGGCGGATCCGACGGTGAATTGATCTCGTTTGACGCACCATGGGACCGGCGAGGTCACGGTGAGCAGACGAGGGAGAACCGTCCGTGCAGTTCGAGGTGTGGGCACCACAGGCCGATCGCATGACGCTCCACTGCGCGGGCACCACGCGCGCGTTGGAGCCCGATCCGCGGCGCCCGGGGTGGTGGACGGGAGAGGCCGAGGCGCAGGACGGCACGCGGTACGGGTTCGCGGTGGACGACGGTCCGGTGCTGCCGGATCCGCGGTCGTACCGGCAGCCGGACGGACCGGACGGCCTGAGCGCGGTCGTCGACCAGGAGCGGTACGCCTGGCGGGCCGAGTGGGCGGGGCGCGGGCTGCCGGGTGCCGTGCTGTACGAGCTGCACGTGGGCACGTACACGCGTGAGGGCACGCTGGACGCGGCGGCCGAGCGGCTCGGGCATCTGGTGGAACTGGGTGTGACGCACGTCGAGTTGATGCCGCTGTGCCCGTTCCCGGGGAAGCACGGGTGGGGGTACGAGGGGGTGTCGCTGTGGGCCGTGCACGAGCCGTACGGCGGTCCCGAGGCGCTGAAGCGTTTCGTCGACCGGGCGCACGAGCTGGGTCTCGGGGTCGTCCTGGACGTCGTGCACAACCATCTCGGGCCGTCCGGGAACTATCTGCCCGCGTTCGGGCCGTACTTCACGGACACGCACCACACGCCGTGGGGTTCGGCGGTGAACCTGGACGCGCCCGGTTCGGACGAGGTGCGCGCGTTCCTGCTGGGCAGCGCGCTCTCCTGGCTGCGCGACTACCGGTTCGACGGGCTGCGCCTGGACGCGGTGCACGCGCTGTACGACACGCGCGCGTGCCACTTCCTGGAGGAGCTGTCGGCGGCCGTGGACGGGCTCTCCGAGGAGCTTGGCCGGCCGCTGTTCCTCATCGCCGAGTCGGACCTGGGCGACCCGCGGCTGATCACGCCCCGCAAGGAGAACGGGCTCGGTCTGCACGCGCAGTGGAACGACGACTTCCACCACGCGCTGCACACCGCGCTGACGGGCGAGACGCAGGGTTATTACGCGGACTTCGGCCGGGCCCCGCTCGCGGCGGTGGCGAAGACGCTGACGGCCGGCTACTTCCACGACGGCACGTACTCCAGCTTCCGGGGCCGACGGCACGGCCGGCCGCTCGACCGGGCGCGGGTCGCGGGGCACCGGCTGCTCGGCTACTCGCAGACCCACGACCAGATCGGCAACCGCGCCCTGGGCGACCGGCTCGCGGCCTCCCTCTCCCCCGGGCTGCTGGCCTGCGCGGCGGCGCTGACGCTCACCGGGCCGTTCACGCCGATGCTGTTCATGGGCGAGGAGTGGGCCGCGGGCACGCCCTGGCAGTTCTTCACCGACCACACGGATCCCGAACTCGCGGAGGCCGTACGGCGGGGCAGGCGGCGGGAGTTCGGGTCCCACGGGTGGGCCGAGGAGGACATCCCGGATCCGCAGGACCCCGCCACGCGCGAACGGTCCTGCCTCGACTGGTCCGAGCCGGAGAAGGGGGTCCACGCGCGCGTGCTCGCCTGGTACCGCGAGCTGATCGCCCTGCGGCACGCCCAGGCCGACCTCACGGATCCCGACCTCGCGGACGTCAAGGTCGCGTTCGACGAGAGTGCCCGCTGGCTCGCCTTCCGGCGGGGTGACGTCCGGGTGGCCGTGAACCTCGGCCCGGAACGGGCGGCGATTCCGCTGGGCACGCGGCCGGCGCGGGTGCTGGCAGCGTGGAACCCGGTCGACGTCCCCGCCGAGGACGGACTCCTGGGCCTCCCCGGAGAGTCCTGCGTGGTGCTGCTGCAGGGGTGATGCGGGGTTCCCCGCGCCCCTGAGGGAGCGGGGCTGGGTGCCGCGTTCCCCGTGCGGTTCAAAGCCAAAAGATTGCGCCGTTCCCCGCGCCCCTGATGGGGCACAGCCCCTCCCAGGGGCGCGGGGAACGGCGCAGTCTCTTGGGGGCGCGGGGAACGGCGCAATCTTTTAGGGGCGCGGGGAACGGCGCAGTCTCCTGGGGGCGCGGGGAACTGCGCGAACGGCCCCGCCGGGGCCGCCGGGGGTCACCACGTTTCGTCTGTGAGACGTTCCAGGAGGATCGCCTCCCACGCCCGCGCCCACTGCGCCCGCAACAACGGCACAGGCCGGCCCGCCCGCCCCCGAAGCCGCTCCGCGAGCCGCGTCAACGTGTCGCAACGAGCCAGCCACAACCCCCGCAGACAAGGCCGCGCCCCATACCCCGCCAGGGTCGCCGCCCGGACCGCCGCGGGCGCGCCGACCGCCAGGGCGAGCCCCGCGATGTCCTCCGTGGGATCGCCGACGACCGCGCCGGTCCAGTCGAGAACACCCCGCACCCGCCCGTCCCCGCTGACCACGAGATGCTCACCCCTGAGGTCGTGATGGACGAGGAAGGCCGCACCCGGCTGCGCGGCGAGCTGCACCACACCGGCCGCCGTGAGCTGCTGCAGCCTGGCGGGGTCGAACTCGTCGGCGGCGGCGAGCTGTTCGGCGGCCCGCTCGGCGGCGGTACGCAGCGCCTCGAGGGACCGGGACGTCGCCCGCGGCACGCCCAGCGACTCGGCCTGCTGCCCCGGCACCTCGCGCAGTCCGCCGAGCAGCCCCGCCAGATCGGCCTCCCCCACCGCGGAGACGTCCCGCTGCTCGCCGGACCCGCCGGGGATCAGGGTGTCGAGGGTGTACGTCAGCCCGCTCGCCCATTCGCCGTGGGCGACGCTCACCGGGACGGCGACGCCGAGGTGCGGGCGTACCAGCTCACGCAGTCGCAGTTCGCGCCGCCGGCGCCGGGACGCCTCGCGGTCCGGGGCGAGCCGCAGCACATGCCGTGCGCCCACGAACCAGGTGAAGTGCTCGTCGCCCTCGCCGACGGGCGCGATCCGGAGCCCACCGCCGTCCGCGCCAGGAGAGTCCGGGAACGCGGAGTCCCGCGGCCCGGAGTCCCGCGGCGGGTCGTCCTGGAGCAGGGAGCGGACGACGCGTCGCACGGTGTCCGCGGTGGGTGTCGTTGCCTGGGTCATGGTCGCGCCGTCCGCCGTTGGGGAGTCCGGGGTGCGGGATCCGCCGTCCGATGCCTGCTGAGCGAGCGTGGTCAGTTCACGACGGCCATCTCCCGGGGGGTGTCGTTCAGGCGGCGCCCACCGTCCTCGGTGACCGTCACGATGTCCTCGATGCGGACCCCGAAGCGGCCCGGCAGATAGATGCCGGGCTCCACGGAGAAGCACATCCCGGGGACGAGGGGCTGCTCCTCGCCCTCGATCATGTACGGCGGTTCATGGGTGGTGACGCCGATGCCGTGCCCGGTGCGATGGATGAAGCGGTCGCCGTACCCCGCCTCGGTGATGAGGGCGCGGGCGGCCCGGTCGACGTCCTGGCAGGCGGCACCCGGCCGCACCGCCTCGAACCCGGCCTGCTGGGCGGCGCGCACGATGTCGTGGACGCGCTGCTCCTCGGCGTCCGGCTCGCCGACGTGCACCGTACGGGAGGTGTCCGAGCCGTAGCCGTGCTTCAGTCCGCCGAAGTCGAGGACGACCGTGTCGCCGTGCTCGATGACACGGGAGCCGGCCTCGTGGTGCGGGCTCGCGCCGTTCGGCCCCGACCCGACGACCGTGAAGTCCACCTGCTCGTGTCCGAAGTGCCGCAGCAGCTCGGCGAGGTCGCCCGCGACGTCCGACTCGCGGCGCCCCGCGAAGGCGACCTTCAGAATCTCCTCGTACGTGGCGTCGGCGGCGGCGCCCGCGGCGGCCAGCCGGTCCAGTTCGGCGCCGTCCTTGACGGCCCGCAGCATCGGCAGTCCCTCGCTGAGGGAGACGTACGAGGTGCCGGGCAGCTCCTTCTGCAGGCCCAGCAGGTGCAGCGCCCAGGCGTTGTCGCTGACGCCGTAGCGGCCCGAGGCGTCCAGGAGCGGGGCCGTGACCGCGTACGGGTCCCTGCCGTCGGTCCAGTCGCGGAGCTTCAGGGCGGGCGCGCCCACCGCCTTCTCGGCGTCCGGGGCCTCCAGGGTGGGCACGACGAGCATGGGGTCCCGCCCGGCGGCGAGCACCAGCAGGGTGAGCCGTTCGGTGGCCGCGGGCGGCGCGTAGCCGGTGAGCCAGACGAGGTCGGGTCCGGGCGCGACGAGCACTCCGGCGAGCCCCGCCTCGTCGGCGGCCCGGGCGGCGCGCTCCATCCGGGCCCGGTGGTCGTCGGCGGTGAAGGGCGCGGGCGTGCCGGTCATCCGGTCCTCCGTGGGTCGATCCCTGGGGCGGGGTACGGGGCGGGGTGCGGGGTGAGCCGCGGGTGCGAAGGGGCCACGGGCAGCATCCTGCCCGGACGGCGGAGGTGACGCGAGCCGTCGGGGGCGCTTCTTCCGAATCTTTCGAACGCGTCGGCCGCCCAGGATCGGCCGACCGCCGAGGACCGACAGCACCCGGCCGCAGACCTGCGCCGACCCGCACACCGGCCCGGGACCTCCCTTCCGGGTGGCGGTGCCTGTCACGTGATGACGCCCGGGGTCACCGACAGTTGCTGCCGGCCGCCGTTCGCGTGCCGCAGGGTGAGGCCGACCGGCTCGCCGGGCCGCGCGGCGGCGACGGCCCGTGCGAGGTCGGCGGCGGAGTCGACGCGGGTCGCGCCGAGGGCAAGCAGCACATCACCCCGTACGAGGCCCGCGGTGTGGCCGGGCCCGGGGACGTGCACGGCGACCAGGAGCGCGCCCGGGCCGCCGGACGCGTCGACGGCCTCCACACCCAGCGTCGGCCGCTCCGCGGTCCGGACGGCGGGTGACGAGGGCCGCGGGTGCCCGGAAGGACCGGCGAGCGCGGCCGAACTCCCGCCGCCCGGACCGGACTCGTCGGTGCCGGCCTTCGCGGACGCGGCGGACGGCTCCCGGGCACCCGCCCGTTCGTTCGCCTCGGCGAGCCTGCTCATACCGATCACCGTGGCGCCCACGGTGCCGAGCCCGACCCCCGACAGCACGAGGACCGTCCCGACGAAGAGGCCGGACACCAGGGTCCTGAGCCGTCGCCCGCGCCGCCGCGAGGCGGGCGGGCGGTGGACCCGACCGGACGAGCGGTCGCCGCCGCCCGGTTCCTGACCCGGCATCGGCTTGGGACGCAGCACTGTCTGTTCCATGGATCGCCTCCGGCCGGAGCCCTACCCTCCGTACCTGCTCGCGACGATCCCCGAACGGGTGATACCGCTTGCCCGTCCTGCGCCCCGGCTCAGCGGACCGCGGCCGTGGCGGTCCGCCGGACACCGCCGAACGGCAGCTCCGGGAGCTGCCCCGGCACGAAGCCGTGGGCCCGGCGGGCCAGGTCGGCGGCTCCGTACCGCCGGCAGTCGTAGTGCCACTTCAGGATGCCGGCCATCCAGTTCTGCAGCTCCACGACATAGCCCTCCATGATCCCGCGGGCCTCGTCGGAGAGGTCGAAGTCCTCGTACAGGACGGGGAACTCATGGGCGGCGACATGCTCGAACTGCCGCATGCGCTGGGTCATCAGGTCGTGGACGATGCCGAGCGCCTTCGGGTAGTCGCAGCCGAAGAAGTTCTGCACGACGAGGATGAGGTTGTGCACCTCGCCCTCGTACTCGATCTCCTTCTGGTACGAGAAGACGTCGTTGATGAGCATCCCGTAGTCGATCGCCGCGTTCTCCAGGGCCCGGACGGGGCCGCTGCGGTAGACCTCCGGCGGTACCGCGGGGCCGTGGCCCAGCCGGCACAGGCTCATGGTGAGGTCGGAGCCGAAGGTCGCGCGGCGCATCTCCAGGTAGTCGACGGGGTCGGGGACGCGGTTCTGGAGCTGGTTGGACAGCTCCCACACCCAGCTCTCCGTCATGACCTCCACCGAGGCCCGCAGGGTGCGGCGCGCGTCCGGCGTCATCCTGGCCGTGGTGCGCAGCCAGAGGTCGGCGAGTGCGCGCTCCATCGCGTTGGCCGGGGGCGGGATCTCCTGCCCGTCGTCGGGCATGCAGGCGGAGAGCCGTGCGGTGCACAGTTTCGCCGCGGCCAGGTCCCTGCGGTTGCCGAACACCATCGGGTAGTAGTCGTCGCCGTACGTCCCCCACACGAGCCACTGGGCGCTCAGGTCCAGCGCCTCGGGCGTGCCGTCGGGATCGAGTCCCGCCGAGCACAGCGGCAGGTCGTAGGCGGTGAGCTTGTCCTCGTCCCAGACGCCCTCCTGGAGGATGCCCATGCTGTGCGCCCACGGGGTGATGCGCCGGCGGGCCCCGTCCAGGCCGGCGTTGAGGCGGACCTGGAACGGCATGTAGAAGTCGGGCAGCAGGGAGGGCCCCACCTTCTGGAACGGCACGTGCGTGTACGCGCGCAGCCGCTCGGCGCCGGCCGCGGCGAGCAGCGCGCCGACGTCGGCGGCGGAGGTGCCGAGGCCGGTGAGGCCGTCCAGCGGCGACGACTTGAGCGCTCCCTCGTTCATGTACCGGCTGGACCGCAGGTGCCACTCGTGGCCGCCCGCCTGCCAGTCCTGCAGCCCTCGCGTGTACGCGGCGACGGCCCGTACCTCTTCGGGTGTGAGGCCCTTCTCCAGGGCCAGCGCGGGCACTTCGGTGAGCGCGGTGTGGTCGAACTGGTACAGCCGGGAGGAGAGGACGTCGTTGACGGTGTCGGCGGCCTCCTGCGTCGTACAGCCGAAGAACGTCTCCAGGACGAGCACGCCGTTGCTCAGCTCGCCCTCCTCCTCGACCTCGCGCCGGTACGAGAAGAGGTCGTTGCGCAGGTGGACCGCGTCGGAGAAGGTCTCCATCAGCACGCGCATCGGCCGTGAGCGGGCGACCTGGTCGGGGACCTCCGCCGTCGCGTACTCCACGAGCCCCGCCGACCAGGGGGCGCCGCCCACCTTGCGGCGCATCTCGATGTACTCGACGGGGTTCGCGATCCGCCCTTCGTTGATGTTGGACAGCTCCCACATCGACTCGTTGAGCAGATGCTCGGTGGACTCGGCGAACCGCCGGCGCCATCCCATCGACATCGCGGGGACCGTACGGGCCCACAGGTCGGCGAGGCCCGCCTCGACCGGGTTCCGCGGCTCGGGCACGGCGGTCGCGAGGTCGAGCGGCATGAAGAGCGGCAGGCGGTCCAGGTAGGCCTTGCCGCCGGCCCGGTCCTGGCCGCGCTTGAAGGTCTCCAGGAAGTGGTCGTCGAAGAAGAAGACCCACACGTACCAGTCGGTGATGAGGGAGAGGGCGGGCCCGTCGCATTCGGGGTGCGTGTACGCGCACAGCAGTCCGTAGTCGTGGGCGTCGAGGTCGGCCTGCTCCCAGATGCCGGAGCCCTCCAGCATGCCCATGCCGCGGGCCCACTCGGTGGTGTGGGTGCGGGCCTCGTCCAGGTGCGGGTTCAGCCGTGCGGGGTACGGCGTGTAGAAGTGGGGAAGTTCGAACGGCTGCGTCATGCGGCGGGCCTACCCGGGGTTGTCCGGGGGCATCCGTGCGGCAGGCGATGATCGCACCATCGCGTGAACGGACGAGTGAAGGGGGCTCCGCGGGGGAAGGGGTGGGCGTTTTTCGTCCACGCCTCAGGGGCTGCGCCCCCGAACCCCCGGTCCTCAAACGCCGGAGGGGCTGAATTACTTCAGCCCGTCCGGCGTTTGCGGACGAAGGGGGGCGAGGGGGCGGAGCCCCCATACGTGGACGGGAACGGACGCCCGAACGCGGGGGCCGGGCCTCCGGTGGGCCGGCCACCGGAGGCCCGTCTCAGTGCTGTTGGGCCTTCTGCGGTGTGGCCTCGCTCGGCCGTACGACGACGAACCCCTCCCCCTGGAGCATCAGCTGCACGGCCTCGCCCGAGCCCCCGCGGATCATCGACCCGATGGACTGCGAACGGTGCAGCGAGGTCTGGAGACTGGCCGTCCAGCCGACGACCGCGTCCGTGTCGACGTACACCGGCCACTGCGGGGAGACCGGGATGACCAGCGGGTTGCCCTCGCAGACCAGACCGAGCCTGCCCTGCCCGGTGAAGACGCTGTTGAACAGTCCGCCGCCGGAGATGCCCGCCCCCTTCACCGTCTTGATCTCGTACGTCAACGAGGCGTCGAAGCACAGGATGTTGCGGCCGTTGACGGTGAAGACGTCACCGGAGTCGATGTCGATGATGAAGCAGTTCTGCGCCTCGTGCGCGAACCACGCCTCCCCCTGCCCGCGCACCGTCATGAGCGGCAGGCCCTCGCCGGTGACCGCACGCTTGAGCATGCCGCCGACCCCTTGGCCCTTGCGCTCGAACTGCAGACTGCCCCGGTAGGCGATCATCGCGCCCTGCCGGGCCAGCATCTCGCCGTTGACGGCGTACCTGATCGACTTGGCGTTCTGCACGCTCATGCCCGCCGTGGCGGCCGGCTGCACCATGTACTCGCTGGAAAACAGATCACCCTTCATCGGGGCATCCTTTCCCGCCGGACACCCCTCGCACCATCCCTCAACAGGAGAAAAGGCGCCAGCGAAGGTATCCACCCGTACGACGAAAGGCGGGGGCGGCCGGCGCCCGCTCGCGCCGGCCGCCCCCACGGGGCCTTTCGGCCCCACCCTGTGGGGGGTGGTCATCGGTTCCCGGTCAGCCGTCCACCGGCCGTGCGCGGCGACCGTTCAGGGTGTTACCCACGGTTCGGACGTGGCTCGAACGACGATAGGCGGCATCCCCGGCCCTCGGATACGGGGAAAACCCTCGATCCGCGACGGAGGACCCCCGGGGCCCCCGATCCCGCCCTTGGGAACCACCCTTCGCGGCGCCCTCCTGAAGCCCTACACGATGCCCTTCGCGACGCTCTTCGCGCCGCCCGCCGCGCTGTCGTCGCCAGCCGCCGCACCGGTCAGGACGGCGCTCGCGACCACGTCGAAGAGGCGACCGGCGCGCGGCGCGAGCGCCGGCTGGTCGCCGAGCCAGGCGAGCGCCGCGATCAGTGCGAACAGATCGGTGCCGTCGATGTCGGCGCGCGCCGCGCCCACGGCCTGCGCGCGCGTGAGGAGCCGCGCGCCGGCCGCCCGCAGGGTGACGCACGAGGCGTGCAGCGCGGACTCGGTGTCCTCGATGGCGGCGGCCATCAGCACGGTCACGCCCCGGTACTCGGTGGTCCAGCCGACGCAGTCACGCAGCCACACCACCAGCGCCTCCTCGGGCGAGCCCGACGCTTCGAGGGCGTCCGCCCGCGCGGTCAGCTCCTCGAAACTCGTGTGGAGCAGGGCTTCGAGCAGCGCCTCGCGTGTCGGGAAGTGCCGGAGCAGAGTGGCGAGCCCGACGTCCGCCCGGCGCGCGATGTCGCGCAGCGACACGTCGACTCCGTGCTCGGCGAGGGCGGCACCCGCCACGGCGAGCACATGGTCGCGGTTCTTCCTGGCGTCGGCCCGCACCTGTCCCCCTTGACTATCCGGATCAGTGGTCCATATATTCGGATCAGTGGTCCATTTATGTGGACCGCTGATCCGGATGAGTCTATCCCGCGGCGCCGACAGGAGAGCATGATGGCTGCACACACGATGAGGGCGATCCGGCTGCATGAGCACGGCGGCCCCGAAGTGCTCAGGTACGACAAGGTGCCAGTGCCCGTGCCGGGCCCGGGTGAGGTGCTCGTCCGCGTGCGCGCGGTCGGCGTCAATCCACCGGACCGGTATCTGCGCGGCGGACTGACCAGCGTGCCCGGGGAGCCGGATTCCACGGTCAGCCTGCCGGTGATCCCGGGGACGGACGTCTCGGGCGTCGTCGAAGCCGTCGCCGCGGACGTGGACGGCCTCGCCGTGGGCGACGAGGTCTTCGGGCTGCTGCGGTTCCCCGGTTTCGACGGCCGCGCGTACGCCGAGTACGTGGCCGCCCGGGCCTCGGACCTCGCCCGCAAGCCGGCCGGCGTCGACCATGTGCACGCCGCCGGGGCTCCCATGGCCGGGCTGACGGCATGGCAGTTCCTGATCGAGGTCGGACACGATCATCCGTCGCCCTTCCAGGAGGCACGGCATCGCCCGACAGCACTCGGCGCCGGCTCGACGGTGGTCGTCAACGGCGCGGCGGGCGGCGTCGGGCACTTCGCGGTGCAACTGGCGAAGTGGAAGGGAGCGCGGGTCGTCGCGGTGGCCTCGGGCGCGCACGCGTCGTTCCTGGACGAACTGGGCGCCGACCGGTTCATCGACTACACCACGAGCCGCCCCGAGGAACTCGTCCACGACGCCGACCTCGTGCTCGACACCGTCGGCGGGCCCCACAGCCGCCGTTTCCTGCGCACGCTCAAGCGCGGTGGCGCCCTCTTCCCGGTGTTCCTCGGCGAGTTCGACGACGAGGAGGTCACGAAGCTGGGCGTCACGGTCTCGACCGCGCAGGTCCGCTCGGACAGCGCGCAACTCGCCGAACTGGGGCGGCTGCTCGACGCGGGCACGGTGCGCGTCGCGATCGACAGCACGTACGCGCTCGCGGACGCCCGTGCCGCGCACGAGCGGGCCGCCCGGGGACATCTCCGGGGCAAGATCGTGCTCACGGTGGCTTGAGGGCTGTCCCGCAACCGGATCCCGGCCCGGCGATCGAGGCGGGCCGGACCCGGCCGGGGACAGGACACAGGCTGTCAGACGTTCTCCGGCGCGCGGGCGTCGTCGTCGGCCGCGAGGAACTGCGTGGCGGCGAGTTCGGCGTACAGCGGGTCGCCCGCGACGAGTTCGCGGTGGGTGCCCACGGCCCGTACCCGCCCGGCGTCCATGACGACGATGCGGTCGGCCATGGTGACGGTGGACAGCCGGTGGGCGACGACCAGGACCGTGGTGGTGCGGGCGACATCGGCGACCGTGTCCCGCAGCGCGGCCTCGTTGACCGCGTCGAGCTGGCTGGTGGCCTCGTCGAGGAGCAGCAGCCGGGGCCGTCGCAGCAGGGCGCGGGCGATGGCGACGCGCTGGCGCTCACCGCCGGAGAGCTTGGTGCCGCGGTGGCCGACGAGCGTGTCCACGCCGTTCGGCAGTTTCTCGACGAGCGCGTCGAGCCGGGTGGTCTTGAGCGCGCGGAGCAGTTCGTCCTCGGCGGCGTCGGGGTTGCCCAGCAGGAGGTTGTCGCGGAGGCTGCCGGAGAGGACGGGCGCGTCCTGCTCGACATAGCCGATGGCCGACCGGAGCGCGGAGACGTCCCAGTCGGTGAGGTCGCGGCCGTCCAGCTCGATGGTCCCCCGGTCGGGGTCGTAGAACCGCTCGATGAGCGAGAACACGGTGGTCTTGCCGGCGCCCGAGGGCCCCACGAAGGCGGTCATGCCGCGCGGGGGCACGGCGAAGGTCACGCCGTGGTGGACGTACGGCAGGTCCTCGGCGTACCGGAAGCGGACGTCGTCGAAGGCTATGGAGGCCGGTTCGGCGCCGGGGCCCGGCAGGGGCGCGGGGGCGGTGGCCGGTTCGGCGGGCAGCCGGCGGGCCTCCTCGATGCGGGCCAGCGCGGCCGACCCTGTCTGGTACTGGGCGACCGCTCCGACGACCTGCTGGATCGGCGACATCAGGAAGAAGACGTACAGCAGGAAGGCGACGAGGGTGCCGATGTCGACGGCCCCGGTCGCGACCCGCGCCCCGCCCACGGCGAGGACGGTGATGAACGCGATCTGCATCGAGAGTCCGGCCGTGTTCCCCGCCAGCGCCGCCCACTTGGCGGCCCGGACGCTCTGCCGCCAGGACTCCTCGGCCGCCGCGTGCACGGCCCTCTCCTCGCGGTGCTCGGCGCCGGACGCCTTGATGGTCCGCAGCGCGCCCAGGGTCCGCTCCAGCGAGGCGCCCATGGCCCCGACCGCGTCCTGGGCGCGCCGGCTGGCGCGGTTGATGCGCGGCACGATCACGCCGATCACGGTGCCCGCGCCCACCACGACGCCCAGCGTGACGGCCGTCAGCACCGGGTCGACGAACCCCATCATCACCAGCGTGGCGAGCAGGGTGAGCCCGCCCGTGCCGAGCCCCACCAGGGAGTCGGTGGTGACCTCCCGCAGCAGGGTGGTGTCCGAGGTGATCCGGGCCATCAGGTCGCCGGGTTCGCTCTTGTCGACGGCCGATATCCGCAGCCGCAGCAGATGTGAGACGAGCCCGCGCCGCGCTCCGAGCACGACGGACTCGGCGGTGTACCGCAGCACGTACGAGCCCAGTGCGCCGATCGCGGCGTTGGCGACGACGAGCGCCGACATGGCCAGCAGCGCGCCGGTGACGGCCCGGTCGTGTCCCAGGTCGTCGATCAGTGTCCTGGCGACCAGCGGCAGCGCGAGCCCGGCGGCGCCGGTCAGCAACGACAGCACGGCACCGAGCAACAGCGTCCAGCGGTACGGCCGTACGTAGGCGAGGAGCAGCCGCCACGACGGTGTGGCTGCCGGGTCGGGCGACTGGGACTGCGGCACGGTGCTCCCCCTGGAACGGTCGGCTCTCGGTTCGGTGAAGTATCGCCGATGCCACTGACAGAGCCGCCGGATATGCACCATGCACAACACGTGGCGGATGCATATTTGATGTCATGTCCGATGCCCCTGGCCGCGGGACCGGACGCAGGGCCGGGGCGAGAGCCAGCTCCGGGGAAGGACCGGCGACCGACATGGACAGGCCCACGCACTTGATCGAGTTCGAGACGATGCTGCTCGGGCGGCACCTCTATCTGAACTCGCCCCGGGCCGGGGGCCGTCTCGAACGCAGCGCGTACATCGTGCTCAGCCGCATCCGGATGGAAGGCCCGATGTCCATCGGCCAGCTCAGCGACGCGTTCGGCCTGGACGCCTCCACGCTCAACCGGCAGACCGCGGCCATGCTGCGCGCCCACCTCGTCGAGCGCATCGCGGATCCCGAGGGCGGCATCGCCCGCAAGTTCCGGATCACCGCGGAGGGCGAGCGCCGGCTCGACGCCCACCGCCGGGAGAGCGTCCAAGGGCTGGAGAGGGTCATGGCGGGGTGGGAGCCGCAGGAGGTCGCCGCCTTCGCCGCGTACCTCAAGCGGTTCAACACGGACATCGAGAACCTGGACGAGCGCCCCTGGCCGCGTCCCTGACGCCGCTCGCCGACGGCGGCCGGCCCGCCCGTGAACCCGCCCCCGCACCCGGCCCGTGGGGCGTTGCGCGTCCCACGGGCCGGGTGGGGGTCAGCCGCCGGTGGCGGAGGCGCGGCGCTTGACCAGCCACCACGCCCCGCCGCCGAGGACGAGCACCGCGGCGATCGCGCCGCCGACGAGGAGTCCCGTGGAGGAGCCGTCGTCGTCCTTCTTCTTCTCCGCGGCCTCGGTGGCCGTGGCCGCGGAGACGGACACCGACGCGTTCGCCGACGGGCTGGGGCTGGGGGCCGGACTCGCGCTCGGGGCGGGCGCGACGGGCGTCGCGCCCGGTGCGGCGGCCTTCAGCTTGAGGAGCGGAGCGGGCTGTTCCGCCTCCTCCCCGTCCGTGGGCAGCTCGATCCAGCGGGAGATCTCGCCGTCGCCGTAGGTCTCCACGGTCTTGAACGCCACCTCGTCGGCGTCCGGGAGCTGGCGGACCTTCACCTCGTACTCGGCGTCGACCCCGGTCTTCAGCGCCGGGCCGCCGACCACGTAACCGTCGGCGGTGGTCTTGAGGGTCCAGCCCTTGGGCGCCTTGCCGAGCGACACGTCGGCCGGCGCGATCCCCTCGGGCAGGACGACCCGCACCTCGCGGAAGCCCGCGGAGGCGGACTCCGCCTCGGAGACGAAGGTGAGGGTGACGTTCTCGGCGAGGGCCTGCGCCTTGTCGGCCTCGACCTCCGCGTGCGCGGCGGCGGGTCCCGCGAGCGCGAGGACGGCCGTCAGCGCGGCGGCGCCGGCCAGCCCGGCACGGCGGCGGTTCGTGGACAGGAAGGCGGACGGGAACGAGGACGGGAACGAGGACGTCGTGAACGTGGGCACAGCGGAACTCCTTGCTGGTGGAACCGGGCGGGCCGCGGGGGCCGGACCCGGGTGAAGGGGACGAGCGGGACGGGCCTGCGTCCCGGAGGTCCTCTGCGCACCAGCGCGTGTTCCAGCGTGCTCGTCCGTGTTGCCGCCGGGCGGCCGAGGAAGCGGGCCGGCGGGGCGGGCGGCGGTTCGTGGAC
Source organism: Streptomyces ortus (assembly GCF_026341275.1). Taxonomy (NCBI): domain Bacteria; kingdom Bacillati; phylum Actinomycetota; class Actinomycetes; order Kitasatosporales; family Streptomycetaceae; genus Streptomyces; species Streptomyces ortus. The sequence goes on along the minus strand of NZ_JAIFZO010000002.1, from coordinate 6,347,213 downwards.
GGCGGCCGTGGTGCCCGGCAGGAGCCGGGACAGTACCGCCGCCGCGAGGGCCCGCAGCGTACGGCCGGTGACCAGCGCCGCCGCGAGGGCCGCGTCGGCCCGGTGGAGCAGCCAGGCGACCAGGAGGGCGGCGGCGGCATGGGCGGCCGTCATCGCCCCGGCGGCGTGCTGCCAGGCGTGACCGCCGCCGTCCGCCGCCGTCGCGGAACGACCGGCGTGCGCCAGGTGCTCCGTACCGGCGTGCCCCGTGCCGTGGTGGCCGGCTCCGGCGACCGTGCCCAGCGCGAGATGCGTCGCGCCCTGCGCGGTGAGCGTGCACGCGACGACCGTGAGCAGTCCGGGGCGGCGGCGCGCGAGGGGCAGTACGGCGACGAACTGCGCGACGGCGAGGACGGCCACGAACCGCCACGGCACCTGCCCGCCGTCGACCGCGTGATGGCCGACGGCCGAGAGCACACTGCCGACGACGGCGAAGGTCACGGCCCGGACCACGGCCGCCACGGAACCCGGCACGGGGCCGACGCCCCGGCCTTCGCCCCGCGTCGCCCGGTCACCCGGCACGGTCATCCGCCGTCCTCCCCCGCGCCCGTCGCTACGCCGGGCGTCACGTCACATCATTTCGCGTCACGGCGCGACGCGTACGGCGTTCGCTCCGTCGCGTCCGCATACGTCTACGTCACAGGGGACGGCCCCGTTCAGACCGGGGAGGGGCCGCCGCGGGCGCCGCTCAGGCCCCCGCGGCGAGGGACCAGCTCGGCACGCGGCCGGCCAGGCGGCACGCCAGGAAGTACAGGGGGATCGGCGGGGTGTAGGGCGAGTCGCCCGTGGGGCTGTGGATCAGCCGGGGTTTCAAGGAGAACCGGCCGCGGCGGGCCCGGGTCCAGGACGGGTCGGCCCGGCGGGCGCCGACCGTGTAGGTGACGGAGGGCGGCCAGCTGACGCCGATGTGGGAGCCGCCCGGGACGACCCACCACCAGCGCCCGCCGTCCGCGGCGCCGCTGTCGGAGTCGTCGGCGAAGACACAGCCGATACGGGGCAGACAGTCCAGGATGCGTTGGCCGTGTTCCTTGGAGGTACCCACGACGTCGCACCCCAGACCGGTGCGCAACTGTGCCGGTATGACCAGGCGGATGGGGCGTTCGGACGGGGACGTCACGGTCGTGGGGCCAGGGTTCAGGGGCGTGCTGCAGTTCCATGAGGCTGGGATCCTTCGGCCGAGTGGGGGCGGGCCGGGTGGGTGCGGGTGGACACGGGCCCGGCGGAGGCCGGTGCCCGTCTGTCCGACGACCTGGACGACAGGGCGGACGGCGGGGGACCGTCACCGATCGGGCCGACAGGACGGCCCAGACGACGCGGCCGGAGCCGTGCGCGGTGTCCCGCGTGCCCCAGTCGGTGCTGAGCACGGCGACCAGCATGAGTCCGCGACCGCCCTGGTCGTCGAGCCGGGCGGTGCGCTGGGCGGGGATCGACAGACCGCGGTTCTGGTCCTCGACCTCCAGCTGGATCCGCTGTCCGTCCGAGCGGAGTCGGCACACGATCCGCTCGCTCGCCGTGTGCGTGAGCGCGTTGGTGACCAGCTCGGAGGTCACCAGGACAGCGTTGTCGCATGCCTCGGGATCCGTGCCCCACGCGGTGAGCAGCTCGGTCACGTTCCGGCGGGCGAGGCCGACCGAGGCGGGGGTCGGGGGCAGGCCGAACATGCCTGTCCTGTCGGTCGGGCCGGGGGTGGGTTCGTCCGCGGGCAGTCGGCCCAATGGCTTGGGGAGAGAGGGCGGAGCCATCGCCGTTCGCCTTTCGTCTGCCTTCGCACCGGGGGTCAGACCGGTGCCGGTACCTCCACGGATCCGCTGCGCGGAGGGGTGCGAGCACCCCGTTGCGGACAGTGACGGTACGCGGGCCGTTCTCCCCCAACTGGGCCGCGTCGTCAGCGTGTTCACCGGGCCGTGACGGTACGCCCCACTGTGACACCTGCCAACATCACCTCGCAACCGGCAAGTTGAAAATTGCAATTCAGCGGGTGCATGCTTCGTCTGTCGAACGGGTGATCGTGACAGACTGCGACCTCGAAGCCCGCTGTGAGGGGGGAAGGCGTGACCGCGGAGACCGACTGGGGTGGCGCGCCCTCCGTCCTGCGCATGATCCTCGGCAGGCAACTGGAGGAGCTGCGCACTCGCGCCGGACTGACGTTCGAGCAGGCCGGTGCGGCGATCGGGGTCAGCCACTCCACGATCCGCCGCATGGAGGCCGCCAAGGTGGCCCGGCTGCGGCTCCCCGACGCGGAGAAGCTGCTCCAGATCTACGGGGTGAGTGACCAGCAGGAGATCGACACCTTCCTGAAGTCGGTCCGTGAGGCGAACAAGCGCGGCTGGTGGCACACCTACCGCGATGTGCTGCCCGACTGGTTCTCCGCCTATCTGAGCCTGGAGCAGGCGGCGCTGCAGATCCGCGCCTACGAGGCGCAGTTCGTGCCGGGGCTGCTGCAGACCGAGCAGTACGCGCGCGCCCTGCTGGGCGCCGGCAACCCGCACGCCTCGGGCGAGGCGACGGACCGCCGCGTGGCCCTGCGCATGCGTCGCCAGGAACTGCTCACCAGGGACTCGCCGCCGCGGGTGTGGATCGTGATGGACGAGACGGTGCTGCGGTGGCCGGTCGGCGGCCCCGAGGTGATGCGCGCCCAGATCGACCGTCTGATCGAGGTCAACTCGCTGCCCCATGTGACGTTGCAGGTCATGCCGTTCGCGAACGGTCCGCACCCGGCCATGCGGGCCGGCGCGTTCCACCTCTTCCGGTTCCGGGCGCGCGAGCTGCCCGACATCGTCTATCTCAGCGGCCTGGTGGGCGCTGTGTACCTGGACAAGGACGACGACGTCGTGGTCTACCGCGAGGCCCTGGACCGGCTGGGCGCCCAGTCGGCGCCCGCCAGAAAGACCGAGGCCCTCCTCGGTGCGATCCGCAAGGAGCTCTGACGTGCACCACCACATACGCAACGGCATTCCGTCCCGCGAACTCGGCAACCGCGGCTGGTACAAGCCGTGGAGCGACGACGCGGGCGGTGCCTGCGTCGAGGCGAAGAAGCTCGGCGACGGCCGGGTCGCGCTGCGCCAGTCCACCGACCCCGACGGTCCGGCGCTGGTCTTCACCCCGCGTGAGATGACGAGTTTCCTCGCGGGCGTGAAGGCCGGCCGCGCGGACTTCCTGCTCTGAACCGCTGTTCCGAAACTCCTGCTGGTGCTTGAGCGTTCACCGTGAACCGACGACATGATGGGAGATCGGCGTTGCCCGACAACGACGGATGGCCTGCCGACCGGATCGACACCGAGAGCGCGCACTCGGCCCGCATCTACGACTACATCCTGGGCGGCAAGGACTACTACCCCGCCGACAAGGAGGCGGGCGACGCCATGGTGCGGGAGTGGCCCGCCATGCCCGTGCACATGCGTGCCAACCGCGACTGGATGAACCGCGCGGTGCGCTGGCTCGCCGAGAGCGCGGGGATACGCCAGTTCCTGGACATCGGCACCGGTATCCCCACCTCGCCGAACCTCCACGAGATCGCCCAGTCGGTGGCCCCCGAGTCCCGGGTGGTCTACGTGGACAACGACCCCATCGTCCTCACCCTGTCCCAGGGGCTGCTCGCCAGCACCCCCGAGGGCAGGACGGCGTACATCGAGGCCGACTTCCAGCACCCGGAGGCCGTGCTGGGCTCCGCGGAGTTCCTGGAGACCCTGGACCTGGACAAGCCGGTCGCGCTGACCGTCATCGCGATCGTCCACTTCGTACTGGACGAGGACGACGCGGTCGGTATCGTCCGCCGTCTGCTGGACTCCCTGCCCTCGGGCAGCTATCTGGCGATGACCATCGGCACGGCCGAGTTCGCGCCGGAGGAGGTCGGACGGGTCGCCCGCGAGTACGCGGCGCGCGGCATGCCGATGCGGCTGCGGACGCTCGGCGAGGCCGAGGAGTTCTTCGATGGTCTCGACCTGGTCGAGCCCGGCATCGTCCAGGTGCACAAGTGGCATCCGGACGGCACGGGCGAGGAGGGTGTCCGGGACGAGGACATCGCGATGTACGGGGCGATCGCCCGCAAGGGGTGACGCCGCCGCCGTGAGCGGGTTCGGGTTCGGCGTGCGGCCGGGCCGATCCGGTGCGAGGCCGGCCCGCGGACCGTCCGACGACGTCCGCGGGCCGGTGGGGGCAAGCCGCGCGGTTCCCCGCCCCCCGCCGGGGCTTCAGGCTCAGCCCTCGCTCAAATCAAAAGCACACAACTCGGGCCATGCGGTCACTCACTTGACGACCGGGCGTCACACACGGTTGGCTCCGGCCAGCAAAAGTCGGACGGTCGGCACCCTCCTCCCGCCGCCTGTCACAGCGACTTGACGCCCCCCGTCCGCTTGTCGGCCGCACAGCGAGGTGCTGTTCCCCCATGACCCACACCCCCTCCCGCCCCCTTTCCGGCAGATCCGCGCGCGGCACCGCCGCCCTCGCCGCCTGCGCCGCCGCCTCCCTGCTCGCGTCCGGCTGCACCGGCTCGGACGGGACCGACTCGGACGCCACCACGGCGGGCAAGGCGGGCGGCTCCGGGATCAAGGTCGCCCTGATCACCCACAGCGCCCCGGACGACGCGTTCTGGGAGCGGGTGCGCAAGGGCGCCGAGGCCGCCGCCGCCAAGGACGGCATCGACCTGGCGTACCAGAGCGACCCGGACGCCGCCGGACAGGCCAAGCTGGTGCGCGAGGCGGTCGCCGACAAGGTCGACGGCATCGCGGTCACCCTCGCCAAGCCCGAGGCGATGAAGGGCGCGGTCGCCGCGGCCAAGGCGGCGGGCATCCCGGTGGTCGGCCTCAACTCCGGGATCGACGCCTGGAAGCCCGGCGGCCTCATGCAGTACTTCGGCCAGGACGAGAGTGTCGCGGGCCGGGCCGTCGGCGACAAGCTGGACTCCCTGCGCGCCAAGCACGCCCTGTGCGTCATCCACGAGCGCGGCAACGTCGCCGTGGAGGCCCGCTGCGCCGGCGTCAAGAAGACCTTCGGCGGCCGTACCGACCTGGTCTACGTGGACGGCACCGACGAGGACGCCCTGATCGAGTCCGTCGCCGCCGCGCTGCGCCAGGACCCGACCATCGACGAAGTCGTGATGAACGGCGCCCAGTTCGCCCTCGCGGCCGTGAAGTCGGTGAAGGAGGCGGACAGCAAGGCGAAGATCGCCACCTTCGACCTCAACAACGACATCGTCAAGTCCGTGCAGAGCGGCGACGTCCAGTTCGCCGTGGACCAGCAGCCCTACCTGCAGGGATACCTGGCCGTGGACGCGTTCTGGCTGTACGAGACCAACGGCAACGTCAGCGGCGGCGGGGAGGAACCGGTGCTCACCGGACCGGCGTTCGTCACGAGGGAGAACGTCGCCTCGGTCGCCGAGTACGCGGCCAACGGGACCCGCTGAACCGCCCGCCGAAGCCGTCGGACCGAGATCGTCGTATAACGGCGGTGACAAGGTTTGGGGTACTCACGGTACGTACGGTCACTTGTACGGATAGCATCCTGCGGACCCCCTGTGTGTACAGGACACGCGCTCACCCTGCGCGGATGTCCCCTGCCCCGACGCCGATCCGACACCCCGCGCCCGCCCGACTCCCCCGCGACTGACCCCTGCTCACCGCTGATCGCTCTAGGACGACGATGTCTCCACGGACCGGCTCCCGCCGCCGTCTCGGCTCCATACGTCTCTCGCTGATCCTGCTGGCCCTGGTTCCTAGCGTCACCCTCGCCGCCATGTGGGGTGTGACGACGATCCAGATGTTCTCCGAGGGCCTGCGGCTGCGGGACCAGACCGGGCTCAGCCGCTCGACCGGGGCCATGGGCACCGACGCGGCACTGGCGCTGCAGAAGGAACGCAGCCTGTCGGCCGTCCTGCTGGCCTCGCCCGACGGCCCACGCACCGAGCTGGACGCACAGCGGGAGCGTACCGACAAGGCCATCGCCACGCTGGTCGGCCAGTCCGACCGGATCCGGGAGGCACCCGCCCGTATCCGCGACCGGATGTACTCGGTCATCGCGTCGGTGGGCAGCCTGGAGTACTACCGGGGGCAGGTGGACAACCCCACCGACATCACCCCCGAGCAGGCGCTGGACCAGTACACCGCGATCATCGACGACCAGATCCACGCCTTCCAGGAGATCTCGCAGGTCGACGACGGCGAACTCACCTCGCAGGCGGGCCCGCTCGTCGCCCTCGAACACTCGGCGGAGCTGGTCTCCCAGGAGGACGCCCAGCTCCACCTGGTGTGGCCGGCGGGCAAGCTCGACGACGAGTCGTGGAGCCACTTCACACAGCTGGTCAACGCCCGGCGCTTCCTCGTCGAGGACCAGCTCATCCCGTCGCTGCGCGGCTCGGTCAAGACCCAGACCGAGCGGATCCTCCAGGGCTCGGACTGGAAGTCCCTGGAGACCGTCGAGGAGCAGGTGCTCGCGGCCCGCGCGAAGGGCGGCGACGGCGGCCGGATCGACCTCCCGGACGCGGAGAAGCGCTGGACCTCGGCGTACGACAAGCTCCGGCTGCAGTACTCCACCCTGATCCAGCGGGAGACGTCGGCGCTGCTGCAGCGCAGTGACGACCAGGCCGAGGCGCTGCTGATCAAGGCCGCCGCGCTGAGCGCCGCCGGACTCGTCGCCCTGCTGGTGTGCGTCTTCATGTCCTGGCGCATCACCCGCTCGCTGTCCCGCCGACTGCGCGGACTGCGGCTCGCCACCCTCGGCCTGGCCGAGGAGCGGCTGCCCGACGTGGTCGCGCGGCTCGACCGCGGCGAGACGGTCGACGTGGAGTCAGCGACGCCCGAGCTGGACTACGGCCGCGACGAACTCGGCCAGGTGGCGCAGGCGTTCAACACCGCGCAGCGCACGGCGGTCAACACCGCGGTGGAACTGGCCGACACCCGGCGCGGTTTCCAGAAGGTCATCCTGGGCATCGCCCGGCAGAGCCAGAACCTGGTCAACCTCCAGCTCACCAAGCTCGACGCGCTGGAGCGCAGGCACCAGGACCCGGACATCCTCAAGGGCCTGTACGAACTCGACTCCACGGCGTCCCAGTTGCGCCGCTACGAGGAGAACCTGGTCATCATCAGCGGTGAGCGGCCCGGCCGCAGCTGGACCGAGCCGGTCGCCCTGATCGACATCCTGCGCAGCTCGGTCGGCGAGGTCGCCGAGTACCAGCGCGTCGAGGTGCAGACCGACGAGGAGGTCGCCCTCGCGCCGCCCGCGGTGGCCGACGTCATCCACCTGCTCGCCGAGCTCATCGACAACGCGACCACGTACTCCCCCGCGCCCAGCCCCGTCGGAGTGCGGGCCGGGCTGGTGGCCAAGGGCCTCGCGGTGGAGATCGAGGACCGCGGGCTCGGCATGTCCGAGGACGACTACGCGTCGTTCAACGCCCAGTTGGCTGTGCCCCCGCAGTTCGACGTGGTGGCCCTCGCCGACGACCTGCGGCTCGGCATGTTCGTGATCGCCCGCCTCGCCAACCGGCACGGCATCACCGTCACGCTGCGCCCCTCCCCGTACGGGGGCACGACCGCGATCGTGCTGATCCCGTACGAGATCGTGGTGCGCGAGGTCCCGGAGTCCGCCGCCGGGGGCGCGCGGGAAGCCGGCGAGACGCGCGGGGCGGCCGGGGAGCCGGCCCGGGGCGCCGTCGCCGCAGCCGTCGCCGTGAAGAGCGCGACCGCCCGGGACACCGGGAACGCCGAGGACGCCGAGCCGGACGGGCCCACGCACGAACGCTCACGGGAGCCGCAGCCCGTCGCCCGCGCGCGGACGGCCGAGGTGCCCGCCCCCCGGACCGGCACCGCCGGACCCCGTCCCGAGGCGGGCCGCTCCGACGCGGGCCGTTCCGGGCCGGGCGGTCTCCCGGCGCGCGACGGCCTCAGGGCGCTGCCGCGCCGGGTGCCGCAGACCAGCCTGGCCGCGGAGTTGCGTGAGGACTCCTCGACCGGCACTGCCGACGAGACCGACAGCTCCCTGGACGACTTCACCGCGGAACGCGCGGCCTCCTCCCTAGCCGGATTCCAGCGCGGAACACTCCAGGCGCGTGACAACGACGCGGATCCGTCGTACGACCAAGGGGAAGAAGCCGCTCCCGAAGGCGCTTCCGTCACCTCGACTCCGCCCGCTGACCGCTCATGAAGGACAGAGAAATGACACGCCCCATCCCTGCCACGCACAGTCAGCTCGACCAGCTGCTCACCGGACTGGTGGACCGGGTCGCCGAGGTGAACCAAGCCGTCGTGCTCTCCGAGGACGGACTGGTCGTCAGCAGGTCCACGGGATTCCTGCGCGACGACGCCGAGCGGCTGGCGGCGACCGCGTCCGGCCTGATGAGCCTCAGCAAGGGCGTCAGCATGGACTTCCGCGGCGGACCCGTACGGCAGGCGCTCATCGAGATGGCCAACAGCTATCTGATCCTCACCACGGCCGGGCCCGGTGCCCATCTGGCCGTGCTCACCAACCGGGGCGCGGACGTCGGAGTGGTCGCGTACCAGATGAACATGCTCGTGAAGAAGATCGGCGAGCACCTCAGCGCGGCACCTCGGGCCGGCGTCGCCACCGACACTGGCGAGTGAGGTGAACGGAGGCGACTCGGCGGGCCGTCTCGTCCGGCCGTTCACGCTGACCGGCGGGCGCACCCGGCCCAGCCGCGCCGACTTCACACTCATCACGTCGGTCACCACGGTGGATCCGCCGCCCGCCCGGGCCGCGCGGCCGCAGCCCGAACAGGCGCGGATCCTGCGGCTGTGCGTCCGGCCGCTCGTGGTGGCGGAGCTGGCCGCCCAGCTCGATCTGCCGGTGAGCGTGGTCTGCATCATGCTCAGCGACCTGCTGGAGGCGGGGCGGATCACCGCCAGGGCACCGCGTGAGATCTCCCGCACCTCGGACTTGGACCTGCTGCAGAAAGTGAGGGACGGCCTTGGCCGGCTCTAGCCCCGTCATCCAGGGCACCTCAGCACCCGACACGGTGAAGATCCTGATCGCCGGCGGGTTCGGCGTGGGCAAGACCACCATGGTCGGCTCGGTCAGCGAGATCGTGCCGCTGCGCACCGAGGAACCGCTCACCGCGGCCGGCCTGGGGGTCGACGACCTGGGCGGTATCCCGGAGAAGCACGCCACCACGGTGGCCCTGGACTTCGGGCGGATCACGCTCAGCCAGGAACTCGTGCTGTATCTCTTCGGCACGCCCGGGCAGCAGCGGTTCTGGTTCATGTGGAACGACCTGGCTATCGGCGCCCTGGGGGCCGTGGTGCTGGTCGACGTCCGCCGCCCGGAGTCCAGTTTCGCCGCCATCGACTTCTTCGAGCGGCGGGGCATCCCGTTCGTCGTCGGCGTCAACGGCTTCCACGGCGAGCATCCGTACGCGCCGGAGGAGATCCGGGAGGCCCTGGCCCTGCCGGACAACGCGCACGTGCTGCTCTGCGACGCCCGGGACCGGGAATCGTGCCGGGACGTACTGATCGCGCTGATCGACCAGCTGATAGCGACCTCGGCCCGGAGCCAGGGACGCGGGCAGTCCGGCACTCCGGCCTGAGAGTGGAAGGGCCCGGCAGCGGGAGGGCTTGAGAGTCGGTGGGCGTGGGCACAACAAAGGAGCCGGAGCCGTGTGCGCGACGGCGGGCCGTCCACGCCCCGTCGGCTTGCGGACACCATGGCGTCACACCGGGTGGGCATGTTTCGGCAGTCCCCGCCTGTCTCGCCGTGACCGTCCGCCCGCTCCGCGCGGGTATGACGCGGAAGGACGACGTGCGCCGTGTCCTCGCCCCCGCTCGAATCCGTCCCCCGGGCGCTCGCCGCGCCCGACCCCGCTCCGGGCCTCTCCCCCGCCTGCCCCGGGCCCGCCCCCGATCCGGCTCCCGCACCCCTGCCCCCGGTCGGGCGCGCGGTCCGCTGGGCCCTGACCCTGCTCCCCCTGCTGCTGATCGCGGCCTGGGCGGCGGCCGACTGGCGGGCCGTCCGCGACGGAACCGTCCGGCTGGCCGCCGCCGACCCCTGGTGGCTGCTGGCCGCGGTCCTGTGCACCTGCCTGGGCTGGGTGGCCGCCGCGTGCGCCCGCCAGGGCGCCCTGCCGGACCGGCTGCCGCCGGGGCCGCTGCTCGCCTCGCAGTTCGCCGCCGGTGCCGCGAACCACGTGCTCCCGGCGAGCATCGGCGCCCACGCCGTCACCCTGCGCTTCCTCCGGCGCCGGGGCATCCCCCTGCCGCGCGCCACCGCCTCGCTCGCGCTGTACTCCCTGGTCAGACCGATCGCCAAGACGATGGTGCTGCTGGTCTTCGTGGTGGCCCATCCGGACCTGCTGCACCTCGCCGAACTGGTCCCGGACGAACGGACCATGGCCCTGGTCGCCGGTTCCGTCGCCGCCGGGTTCGGCACGGCCGCCCTGCTCGTGACGACCGTACGTCCGCTGCGCCGCCCGGCCCTGGACTGCGTACGCACCGCCCTGACCGACGTACGGCTGCTGCACCGGCGGCCCGCCCGGATCATCGCCCTCTGGGGCGGGGCGGCGGCGACCCCGCTGCTGCAGGGGAGCGTGATCGCCACGGTCGGCTTCTCGCTCGGGCTGCCGCTGTCCTGGACCCAGGTGGTCCTCGCCCTGCTGCTGGCCAGTACGGCGGTCGGGGCCGTCCCCGCGCCCGGCGGGATCGGGCCCGTGGACGCGGCGCTGGTGTTCACCATGGTCGCGTTCGGCGCGCCCGTGGGGATCGCCGCGGCGACCGTCGTCGGCTATCGCGTCCTGACGGTCTGGCTGCCGCTGCTGCCGGGCGCGCTGGTGCTGTCGGCCCTGGTGCACCGCAAGGTGCTGTGAACGGCGGGGCCGTACGGCCCCGGCTACGAGCCGGTTTCTCCGCGGTCGATCTCCGTCACGTGGGACATGTTCTCGCGGTCGTCGGCGTCCGTGCTGGGCTCGGCGTCGAACCAGGCGTCGAGGATCTCCTGGAGCAGCGGCCCGGACGTCAGCCGCAGTCCGAGGGCCAGCACGTTGGCGTCGTTCCAGCGGCGGGCGCCGTCGGCCGTGTAGGCGTCCGTGCACAGGGCGGCCCGTACGCCCGTCACCTTGTTCGCGGCGAGGCAGGCGCCGGTGCCGGTCCAGCAGCACACGACGGCCTGGTCGGCCCGCCCGGCGGCGACATCACGGGCCGCCGCCTCCGAACAGACCGCCCACCGCGCGTCGCCGCCGGGCCGCAACGCCCCGTACGCCCGCACTTCGTGGCCGCGCTCGCGCAGTTCCGTGACCAGCGCGCGGGCCACGGGTTCGTCCATGTCGGAGGAGACGGAGATCCGCATGCGCCGGAGACTACCCGGCGGCGGACATCCGTCGCTGCTCGTCATCGGTAGGCGGCGACCGCGAGCCGGACGAACGAGCGGAGTACGGGGTGCGGGTCGCCCTGGTTCCAGGCCAGCACCACGCGGCTCGGCGGCATGTCGGTCAGCGGCACCACCGTGAGCCCCGGCGGCGGCTCGTGGTCCAGGAGCGTCATACCGACCGTGCCGTTCCACAGCACCGCCTGCCGGCACTCCTGCACCGCTCGCACCACGGGCCCCTCGCGGGGCTCCCCGCCGTTCCAGTACGACTGCCAGAGCGGGTCGGTGCCCGCCGGGAACCGGAACCAGTGGCGGCCCGTCAGGTCGGCCGTTTTCAGGCTCTCGCGGCGGGCCAGCGGATCGTCGGCGCGCAGCAGGGCACCCACGGGGTCGGCCCGCAGTTCGCGTACGGCCAGGCCGGTCTCGTCGAACGGCGCGCGGGTCAGGGCGATGTCGACCGATCCGGCACGCAGTCCGCAGGTCGGATCGGTGAGGTCGGTCTCGCGGATCCGGACCTCGACGTGCGGGTGCAGCCGTCGATGGGCGGCGGCCAGCCTGAGCGCGCCGGGGTCCGTGCTGTCCCCGAGGATGCCGACGGTGAGGAGCGCGGCACCGGCCGCCGCGGCCACGCGTTCGCGGATCCGGTCGGCCCGGCCGAGCAGGTCGCGCGCCTCGTCGAGCAGCAGTGCCCCCGCCGTGGTGAGCGCGACCCCGGCGGAGGAGCGGTCGAACAGCGCCGCGCCCAGCTCGCTCTCCAGGCGCTGGATCGCCCGGCTCAGCGGCGGCTGGCTGATGTGCAGCCGGGTGGCGGCCCGGCCGAAGTGGAGTTCCTCGGCGACCGCCACGAAGTAGCGCAGCGTGCGTAGCTCCATGCGCGCCACGATATCCGGGCCGATACCCGTACGGTATCGAGGTGCCGGAACGGGTCTTGGACAGCCGGGGTGCACCCGCAGTGTGATCAAGGCATGACTGACGCACTCGAACCCGCCTACTGGATCGTCGCCGGCCTGCTCGCCCTCTTCTACCTCTACGGGGGCGGGGTGAAGGTGGTCAGGAGCCGTGAGGGGCTGCGCCCGATGATGGCCTGGGTGGACAGCACGCCGATGCCGGCCGTCAGGGCGATCGGCGTGATCGAGGTCCTGGGCGCGATCGGCCTGATCCTCCCACCGCTGACCGGCATCGCGCCCTGGCTGGCCCTGGCGGCGGCCATCGGGTTCGTGGTCCTGCAGATCGGCGCGACCAGGGTGCATCTGAAGCTCGGGGACCGGCGGATCGCCCTCAACATCACGCTTCTCCTCACCGCCGCCGTGACCGCCTGGTCGGCGACGACCTGGCTGTGAGCGCGTTCACCCCGGACGCGGCTCGCGGGTGAGGGGGTCCGGACCCGGAGGGATTCCCTCCGCCCCCTGCGGCGGGGGCGCGAAGACGCGCTGAAGACCCGCTTCGAGGTCGTCCAGGGCCCGTCGCGCGGTCAGGATCCGCTCGCGCAGCTCGCGTTCGGCCTCGATCCCCGCCGACCGCACCGGCAACGGCAACGCCGTTGCCGGAAGTACGGCGTCGGCCGTCCCGCGCGCCTCCTCCTGCTCGCGCTCCAGATCGCGGGCCTCGTCCAGGGAGCTGATGACGACCCCGATGAGCACGTTGACGAGGACGAAGGAGGCGAGCAGCACATAGGAGGCGTAGTAGACGATGCTCCAGCGGGAGATCTCCAGGCCCGCGCGGACCGAGTCGCCCAGGCCGTCCAGGGTCATCAGGAGGAAGAGGGTGAGCACGGCGCGGCCGAGCGAGCCGAAGTGCTCGGGGTCGCTCTCGGCGAAGGCGACCCAGCCCACCATCGCGTAGACGTAGAGCAGCAGGGCGCCCACGATCAGGAAGCTCAGGGTGCCGGGCAGGCTGCGGCCCACGGCGACGAGGAAGACGCGCAGTTGGGGCAGGAACCTGGCCGTGCGCAGGACGCGGGCCAGGCGCAGCAGCCGCAGGACGGTGCCGTTCTCGCGGACGACGGGCAGGAACGCGGAGAACACGACGGCCAGGTCGAACAGGTTCCACGGATCGCGGAAGAAGTCCCGCGGGCGGTCCGCGTGGGCGCCCGCGCGCAGCAGGATCTCCACCGTGAAGGCCGCCAGGAAGCATTGTTCGACGATCTTGAGCTGACCGGGCCAGCGGTGGACGACGCCCGTGTAGGTCTCGATGCCGAGGACCAGCGCGTTGGCGATGATCAGCGCGAAGACCGCGACGGCGAACCAGCGGGCTCCGGTGACACCGCGGCAGCGCTCGGCCAGGACGGCCCGAGCGGTCCGGGAACGGCCGGTCCCGGATAAGTGTGTGGCCGCGTCATCCGTCATCGCGCGCTTCCAGCTCCCTCTTCATGAAGTCGTACACCCCCGCCAGTCCGTTCCGGCAGGGTCACAGGATGCCGTCGGGGTCGAGACCGGTGCCGACCACGAGGGTCACCACGCCCGCGGCGGCGTCCGTCCCCCGCGCGGCCCGTGTGTCGGGCAGCCGCGACGCGAGCACCTTCGCCTGCGCGTCCATACCCTGCGGGTAGGTGGCCGTGGTGGCACGGGTCGTCTCCGGGGCGTTGCCCGTGCCGACGACGGTGAACCCGGCCTGGCGCAGTTTCGCGGCGACGACGGCGGCCCGCCCCGAGACACCGGTGCCGTTGAGGACCTGGACGCGGACACCGGACGCGTAGATCAGGTCGTCCTCGGCCTCCGCCTGCAGGGCCTTCTTGTCGACCTCCTTGTCCTTGGCCAGGGAGGTGAACAGGTCGTCGGCCTGCGGGTACTGCCACACGACGTTGGCCTTGTCGGCGGCCACGTCCGCCTCACGCGGATAGTTGGGCACGGTGAGGAAGGTGAGCCTCTTGCTCGGGATGCCCTTCACCTCGGACGCCAGACCGTACAGCGGCTTGATCCCGGCCAGGTCCTCGTCCGTGGTCAGGGACTTGGTGGCCGACTGCAGGAAGTCGTAGAGCGAGGCCGGGCTGGTCAGCTTGGACTGCGCCTTCTCGGCCAGCGCCTCCATGAACTCCTGCTGGCGGCCGATGCGTCCGAGGTCGGAGCCGTCACCGACGCTGTAACGGGCGCGTACGTAGCCGAGCGCCTCCTCGTTCTTGACGGTCTGGCAGCCGGCCTCCAGGTCCAGGTGGGCCTTCTCGTCGTGGATGGCCTGCTCGGGGCAGACCTCGATGCCGCCCAGGGCGTTGACCATGCCCTTGAAGCCCTGGAAGTCGACGGACATGAAGTGGTCGATCCGCAGTCCGGTGTTGGCCTCGACCGTCTTGATGGTGCAGGCGGCGGCGCCGGCCACCTCGCCGGTGCTCCCGCCGATCGCGAACGCCTCGTTGATCTTGGCGTGGTGGGCCGCGGAGGTGCTGTCGTCGCCCTTGTCGCACGCGGATATCCGCACCCAGGAATCCCGCGGGAAGGACACCACGGTCGCCCATTTCCTGTTGGCGGGGACGTGCATCACCATCAGGGTGTCCGACTGCATGGTGGTCAGGTCCTTGCCGTACTTGGCGTTGTCCCCGTCACGGCTGTCCGAGCCGACGACCAGGATGTTCTTCGAGCCGGGGCTGAGGTTCTCGGGGCGGTCCCCGCCGAGCTTGTCGTCTATGTCGGCGGCGCCGATGTTGCCGTCCAGGTCCTGGTATATCCAGGCGCCGACCCCGGCCGTGCCGAGGACGAGCGCGGCGAACACCCCCGCCGTCCATACGACGATCCGGCCCCGCCGCGTCAGCCTCGTCGGCCGTGCCGAGCCGGTCGGCCGCACAGGCCGCGCCGGCCTGCTTCCGGCCGGCGCCTGCCGCCGCTGTCCCCTACCGCCCACGGGCGCCCCTTTCCTCCGGTCGGCCGCGTTCGGCCGACCCCTGAACTCATGAGCGCTCGGCGCCCCCGTAATCCGAACGGCGAAACTCTACATTCATGTAGAGATACGACGGGAAGGCGGGTACTGCTCACCCGGCCGGTCCGCCGCTCAGCTCGTCCCCCCCGGCGGCGTGGCCGCCGTCGCGTGTCCACCGTGGTCCCGCCACGGGCGCGTCCTCACAGGGGCGTCGCCGCACGCAGGATGAGGACCATCGTCACCGCGGAGTTCGCGGAGGACAGGGCGGACACCGCGGTCCCGGCCGCCGCGCCCCAGGCGGCGAGGCCCACCGAGGTGAACACCGACGGCCAGGTGCGCGGCACGGGCGCGGGGCCGAGCAGCGCGGCGACCCGGCGCGGCACCGGTCCCGGCGCGGCGAGGCCCGCGAGCGTGGACACCGGGGTGCCGCGCGAGACCAGGGCGGCCTTGCCGATGGCGCACGCCACGGCCCGGCGGCTGCCGACCACCTGGGCGGCCTCCTCGTCGGCCCACCGTTCCGCCGTGTAGGACACGGCGGTGCACAGCGGGCGCAGGAACGGGTTGGCGCGCGCGGCCAGTTGGGCGGCGAGCAGGAACCGGTGGTGCCGGGCGGCGAGATGGGCGCGCTCGTGGGCGAACAGGGCGCGCCGCTCGGCCGGTTCGAGGCAGGAGAGGAGCGCGGTGGTCACCACCACCCGGTCCCGCTTTCCGCCGGGGAGGGCGTAGGCGTACGGGACCTCGTCGGGCAGGACGGCCACCTCGGTGCCGGGCAGGTCGGCGAGCGCCAGGTGGGCGCGGTGGCGTACGCGTCCGTGGCGCCACAGGGTGCGGACGCAGACCAGCAGCACCGCGAGGAGCGCCGGGATGGCCAGCTTCCCGGCGATCTCGTCGTACGGGACGGCCGCGCGCACCTCGGGATCGGACCAGCCGTCGGGGAGCGGGTTGCCGGGCAGCTGTGCCGTGCCGACCACCATCAGGAGTCCCAGGCACACCGTGCTGCACACCGCCATGACCACGGCGAGGCCGGTCAGCAGCCGGGTCGCGGTCCGCGGGTACAGCCGCTGCTCGGCGAGGCGGGCGATCGGCCAGGCCGTCAACGGCAGGACCAGCGGCAGAAAGACGAACACCCCCATGCGGCTTCAGTCTTCCCTCTCCGCCTCGGGGTGGGCGAGCAGTTCGCGCAGCAGGCGCTCGTCGTCCGGCTCCAGGGACGTCACGAAGCTGGCGAGTACGGCCTCGCGGTCCTGTTCGCCGTCCAGGACGCGGCGCATGCGGCGGGCGGCCAGGCCCGCCTCGTCCGACGCCGGGGTCCACGCGAAGGACCGGCCGACGCGCTCCCGCGTCACCGCGCCCTTGGCGAGCAGCCGGGTCAGGATCGTGATGACCGTCGTATAGGCGAGGTCACCACCGAGCCGCTCCTGGACCCAGCCCGCCGTCGCGGGCCCCTCCGCCGCGCGCAGGGCCGACAGGATCTGGGCCTCCAGCTCACCCTGTCCCCGTCGCGGGGGGCGCTGTCGCTGGTCCGCCACGCCCTGCCTCCCTTCCGCCGACTCCAACCCACAGGCGCCCCATCGTATCGACGCCAAGCCCTCCACCACGCCGCCCACACCCACCCCCGCCCGGAGGGCCGGACCCCTCCGGGCGCCCGGCACCGACCGCCCCTGCGTGCCCCCTGCGCCCCGCGGGCCCCGCCTCCCTCCGCCGCCCCGCACCGCGGGTGAGCCGCGGGCACGTCCCCTCTTCCTCTTTTTCTACAGTGTTGTAGATTTTATTTCGGGGTCCCGGACGGGTCCCCGCCCGGCACGTATCGAGAAGGAGTACGCAGTGGGAGTTTCCCTGTCCAAAGGCGGCAACGTCTCGCTCAGCAAGGAGGCGCCCGGCCTGACCGCCGTGCTCGTCGGCCTCGGCTGGGACGTGCGGACCACGACCGGCGCCGACTACGACCTCGACGCCTCGGCCCTGCTGCTCGACACCTCCGGCAAGGTCCTTTCCGACCAGCACTTCGTCTTCTACAACAACCTGACGAGCCCGGACGGCTCGGTGGAGCACACCGGCGACAACCTCACCGGTGAGGGCGAGGGCGACGACGAGTCCATCAAGGTGAACCTCGCGGGCGTACCGGCCGAGGTCGACCGGATCGTCTTCCCGGTCTCCATCCACGACGCCCAGGCCCGCGGGCAGAGCTTCGGGCAGGTCCGGGGCGCCTTCATCCGCGTCGTGAACCAGGCGGGCGGCGCCGAGATCGCCCGCTACGACCTGTCCGAGGACGCCGCCTCCGAGACCGCGATGGTCTTCGGCGAGCTGTACCGCCACGGCACCGAGTGGAAGTTCCGCGCCGTGGGCCAGGGCTACGCGTCCGGACTCGCGGGCATCGCCTCCGACTTCGGCGTCAGCGTCTGAGGAGACCTCGGCCCCGCCGTCCGAACCGGACCGCCCGCCCCCGGGCCTGATCCCCGCGGGCGGGCCCGGCACGACCCCGGCGGACGGGATCCCGCCGCACCACCCGGGCGCGTTCTCCGAAACAGGCACTGGCACAGGCGCGAGGGGGAGCGTCGGACAACGGCCCTCACCGGCCGAGACGTTGGACGCGCGCGCCGAACAACTGGCGACGGCGGTCGAACCGCCCGCCTCCAGGAACGGCCGGCGACCCGGCTCGACGAGTGAGCCCGGCGTACCCGGCTGCGACCAGCGGATCGAGTAGGCCCCGGACATCGCCGGCCGAGGACCTACCGGTCCCGGGCCCGCGCGGGGGTGGATGCGCGGGCCCGGTGCGTCCGGTGGCGTACCGGGCCGGCGTGTGCGGCCGGGTCAGTCCTCGGTCGGTGTCAGCCGCAGCGAGATGCTGTTGATGCAGTAGCGCTGGTCGGTCGGCGTCGCATAGCCCTCACCCTCGAAGACGTGCCCCAGGTGCGATCCGCACCGGGCACATCGCACCTCGGTCCGCGACATCCCGTGCGAACGGTCCTCGATCAGCTCGACCGCGTCGGTGTCCTTCGGGTCGTAGAAGGACGGCCAGCCGCAGTGCGACTCGAACTTCTCCGTGGAGGTGAAGAGCTCGGCGCCGCAGGCCCGGCAGGAGTAGACGCCCGCCGTCTTGGTGTCGGTGTATTCGCCGCGGAACGCCGGCTCCGTGCCGGCCTGCCGCAGGACGGTGTACTCGGCCGGGCTCAGCTCCGCACGCCATTGCTCGTCCGGCTTCTCGATGTCGTACGACATGAAGCTCAACCCCTCTGCTCAGGTACCGCTACTTCGACAGGCGCGTCAGGATCTCGGGTCCGAGGTCCGTCACGTCTCCCGCGCCCATGGTGAGAACGAGATCACCGGGCTTCGCCATTCCCGCCACCACCGCGGGTACCTGTGACATGTCGTGCACGGGCGTCACGTCCGCGCCGGCCGCCCACGCCGCGTCGATGATCAGCTCGCTCGTCACGCCCTCGATCGGGTCCTCGCGGGCCGGGTAGATGTCCAGGACCAGCGAGGCGTCCGCCAGCGACAGGGCCTGGCCCATCTCCTTGCCCAGTTCCTGGGTGCGCGAGAAGAGGTGGGGCTGGAAGACGACCAGGATGCGCGAGTCGCCCGCCGCCGCCCGCATCGCCTCCAGGTCCGCCGTCATCTCGGTCGGGTGGTGTGCGTACGAGTCGATGACCTGCACGCCCGCCTCCTCACCCTTGAGCTGCAGGCGCCGCTTCACCCCCGTGTACGAGGCGAGGGCGGGGGCCAGTTCGGCCGCGGGGATGCCCAGGGCCACGCCCGCCGCGAGCGCCGCCACCGCGTTGTGGGCGTAGTGGCGGCCGGGGACCGAGACGGTGAAGGTGAGCTCGGAGCCGTGCAGCTCGACGGTCACCTCGCTCTTCAGGCCCTGCGGGACCACGGACAGGACGCGTACGTCGGCGTCCTCGGACTCGCCGTACGTCACCACCTCGATGGCGTCCGTGATGTCGGCCGGCAGCCGTCGGGTCAGCTCCCGCGCGCCCTCCTGGTCCGCGGCGACCACCAGGGTCCCGCCCGGCACGATCCGGCCGGCGAACGTCTCGAAGGACTCGTAGATCTCGTCCATGGACGCGTAGTTGGCGTGGTGGTCCAGCTCCACGTTCAGCACGATCGCCACCTCGGGCGCGTACTTGTGGAAGCTGCGGTCCGATTCGTCGGCCTCGGCGACGAAGATCTCGCCCTCGCCGTGCAGGGCGTTGGAGCCGGGGACGTCGAGGTCGCCGCCGATCGCGTACGACGGGTCCAGGCCGAGGGTCGACAGGGAGACCGCCAGCATCGACGTCGTGGTCGTCTTGCCGTGCGTGCCGGCCACCGCGATGGGCCGCAGGCCGTCCATCAGGCGGGCGAGGGCGTCCGAGCGGTGGACGACCGGGATGCCCAGTTCGGCGGCGCGGGCCAGCTCCGGGTTGTCCGCGCGGATCGCCGAGGAGACGACCACGCAGGTGGCGTCCGACGCCAGGTGGTCGGCGGCGTGCCCGAGGTGGACGGTGGCGCCCAGCGCGCGCAGGGCCTCGGCGGTCGCGGAGTCCTTCGCGTCGCTGCCCGCCACCGCGGCTCCGCGCTGCGCGAGGATCTTCGCGATCCCCGACATCCCGGCGCCGCCGATGCCGATGAAGTGCGGTCGATCCATGGCGGTAGGAAGGCCGGGTGCCATACGTGTTTCTCCCAGGATGCGGGTGTGACGGTGAGCGGCCCCACCCTATTCGCTACGCCCACCTGAGCGGCTCCGCGGCCTTCACGGGCAAAAGATTGCGCCGTTCCCCGCGCCCCTCGAGGAGGGGCCCCGCCCCGTCCCACCCAGGGGCGCGGGGAACGGCGCAATCTTGTCGCTTTCCAGGGGCGCGGGGAACTGCGCACGCCTGGGCGAGCCGCAGCGGCGAGCGTTACGCCTTGCTGTGGGAGAACAGCTTCAGGACCGGCACCCCCACCTTGTGCCGCGCCCGGGAGGCCCAGTCCCGGTGGAAGAACTCCTCCACGTAGTGCGGATCGGTCAGCACGATGACCTCGTCCGCCCCCACCTCGTCGACGAGCGCCTTCAGCGCGTCCAGCGGATGCGCCTCGATCAGCCGCCCCCGCGCCGCGCTGCCGGTGCCCCGCAGCGCCACCAGCGACACCTCCAGGGCCCGCTGCCCCTGGCCGGCGGCCTCCGCGCCCTCGGGCGTCTCGTTCTCACGGGCCGCCTCGTCCAGCTCCCCGAGCGCCACGTCGTCGATCGCCCGCAGGAGCCGGTCCGCCTGGTCACCGCGGGGCTGGAGCAGTACGTGGAAGTCCACGTCCTCCTCGCCGTGCAAGGTGGTGACGAATTCCACGTCCGCGGAGGTGAGGGCCTTCTCGATCATCAATACGCTCGTGAACACGACAAACGCCCTTCTCATCCGTGGGCCGTTCGTAGACCCCTGCGGAAACCATCCTGCCCCGTGACCGCACGGGGACTGCGCTTTTCAGTGTGCCCGGCGAAAGCTAACCGGAACAGTCGATTCCACTTCTTCGTCCGGGCTCGGTTCCTTGATCAGGGCCGGCGGTAACGGCTGAAGAGGAACCCGGCCTCCTCCAGCAAGGACGTCAGTTCGAACCGGCTCGGCACCGCGACGGACGGGCCGCCGGCGATGCGCTGGGCGTCCCCGGCGGTGAGCATCGGGGACACCGTCAGACAGAGCTCGTCGAGGACACCGGCCGCGACCAGCTGGCCGAGCAGCCGGGGCCCGCCCTCCGTCAGGAGCCGGTACAGGCCGAGGCCGGCGAGGGCGCGGACGGCCCGTGCGGGGTCCACCCCCGCGCCGTCGCCCGCGATCACGACCCGCGCCCCGGCCTTCTCGGCGGCGGCGATCCGGTCGGGCGCCGCCGCGGCACCCGTGAGCACCAGCGTGGGAAGCAGCGGCGAGGTGAAGAGCGGAAGCGAGAAGTCCAGGTCGAGGCTTGCGCTCACCACGGCGATCGCGGGCGCCGGGCCCTGTCCGGCGGCGGCCCGGCGGGCGGCGAAGTCGTCACGGGCCCGCGCGGGCCGGTACCCCTCCTGCCGTACCGTTTCCGCACCGACGATCACGACGTCCGCGAGGCCGCGCAGCGTGCCGAAGATCCGCATGTCGGCGGCGCAGGAGATCGGCTGCGAACGCCCCTCGTGCTGGGCGGCCCCGTCGAGCGTGGAGACCATGTTGGCCCGCAACCACGGCCCGGGTCCCGCGACGTCCACCGGATAGGCGTACGCCTCGGCGAGTTCGTCGAGACCCCATTCGCGATCGGCTCCGGCCGGGGCCGCTGTCTCGTCGGTCACAGGGAACAGGCGTCGCATGTCGTGCAGTCTGGCACGAGACGTAGAGTGGGGAACCGTGTCAACCTCCACCACCGCCTCCGGAGCCGGCCCGACAGCCGACGCGACCCCGTCGTCCCTGTGCGCCCGCGAGCCGCGGGTCCCCGCGGACCGGCTGGTCGCCGAGATGGTCCCGCCGCCGCGCTTCGACTCGGTCCGCTTCGACACGTACATCCCGGATCCGAACCAGCCCAGCCAGACCGAGGCCGTGCGCGTGCTGGCCGATTTCGCGGCGGGTCTCGGCGGGGCACCGGCCGACGCGGGCAAGCGCGGTTTCCTCGGGCTCGGGCTCGGCTTCGGCAAGAAGTCCGCAAAGACCCCGGACGGCCCCCGCGGTGTCTACCTGGACGGCGGTTACGGCGTCGGCAAGACGCACCTGCTCGCCTCCCTCTGGCACGCGACCCCGGCGGAGCCCGGACTCAAGGCCTTCGGCACGTTCGTGGAGCTGACGAACCTGGTCGGCGCCCTCGGTTTCCAGCAGACCGTGCGGACGCTGAGCGGCCACCGGCTGCTCTGCATCGACGAGTTCGAGCTCGACGACCCCGGCGACACCGTCCTGGTGTCCAGCCTGCTCGGCCGGCTGGTCGAGGCGGGGGTGGCACTCGCCGCGACCTCCAACACCCTGCCGGGCAAGCTCGGCGAGGGCCGGTTCGCCTCGGTCGACTTCCTGCGCGAGATCCAGGGCCTGTCCGCCCACTTCAGGTCGCTGCGCATCGACGGCGACGACTACCGCCACCGCGGACTGCCCGAGGCCCCGGCCCCGTACTCGGACGAGCAGGTCACGAAGGCCGCGTACGCGACGCCGGGCGCCTCGCTCGACGACTTCCCGCAGCTGCTCGACCATCTGGCCCGGGTGCACCCCAGCCGGTACGGCGCGCTGACGGACGGCGTCGAGGCGGTCTGCCTGACGGATGTGCAGCCCGTGCCCGACCAGTCCACCGCGCTGCGGCTGGTGGTCCTCGCCGACCGGCTGTACGACCGCGAGGTGCCGGTGCTCGCCTCGGGGATGCCGTTCGACCGGCTGTTCGGCGAGGAGATGCTGAACGGCGGCTACCGCAAGAAGTACTTCCGGGCGATCTCCCGGCTCACGGCACTGGCCCGGGACGCCAAGGGACTCGTACAGGACTGATCGTCCCGCCGCCCGCCCGCGCACCCTCCCGTTCGGCGATTTCCGGCCTGCCGCCGTCGCTCTTTCGGCCCTCTTCAGGCTCTCTTCAGGGTGAAACGTTAAGTTAACCCAGCAAACAACTTCCCGCGTTAACGTTCGTGTCAGCAAGGGAATGTGTGACCTGGAACCGGCCGAGAGGGGGCCCATGCGACGAGGTACGACGGTCCGGACACTGTTCGCCGTTCTCGCCGCCGTCCTCCTGGCCCTGCAGCTCTCCGCCACCACCACAGCGTTCGCACCGGCGTTCGCATCCGCGCACACACCCGGGTCCGCCGACCCCGAGGTCCGGCCTGAAGCGGGCCCCGGAGCCACCGCCGAGTTCGTCACCTGTGGCGACACCTCGCGCTCGCACGGCCCGACCGGCCCGCTGCGCACCCGCGAGCGGATCCGGGTCGCGGACCACGTCGCCCCCGCCGCCGCGCGCCTCCTGCTCTCCAAGGACGTCGCGGTCGTCCGCGAGGACCCGTCGCACACCGCGGCCTCCGCGGCGCACCACCGTCCGACGAGATCCTCGGCGGCCCACTCCACAGCGGCTCTCCAGGTCTTCCGCTGCTGAGAGCACCGGCTCCGATCTGAACACCGGGCACGAAGCGACTCCGACCTGACCCACCCCTCACCACGCCACGTCCGCCGAGCGCGTCGACGTGGGGTCATGTCGCCGTACCCGCATGCGCTCCGTTTTGTACACCGACGCGCTCGCATACGCGCGCCAGGAGGAACTGACACATGCAGCCCCTCATCGATCACGCACGCTCCTTCCGCAAGCAGTCCGCGGACCGCCCGGAGGAGTTCGCCCGTCTCGCCGAAGGCCAGTCCCCGCAGGTCCTGTTCATCACCTGCTCCGACTCGCGGGTCGTCCCGGCCCTGATCACCGGAGCCCGGCCCGGTGAACTCTTCGAACTGCGCACCGCGGGCAACATCGTCCCCCCGCACACCTCTTCGCAGCCCACCAGTGAGGCCGCCACCGTCGAGTACGCGGTGGAGGTGCTCGGAGTCACGGACGTCGTCGTCTGCGGCCACTCCCACTGCGGCGCCGTCGGCGCGCTGGTACGCGGCGACGACCTGACCGCCGTACCCGCCGTCCGCGACTGGCTCGCGCACTCGACCCCACGGCCCGACGGGGCGACGGAGGACCCGGCGGTCACCGAGGCCGTGCAGAACCACGTCCTGACCCAACTCCTGCGGCTGCGCTCCTACCCGTGCGTGGAACGGCGGCTGACAGCAGGCCGACTGCGCCTGCACGGCTGGTTCTACGAGGTCCACACCGGGTCCGTCCTCGCGCACGACGTCCGCTCCGACTCCTTCGAGGCGCTGTGAGCGCCGCGACGGGCACGCCCGGCACCACCGGCGGGGCCGAGCCCGGCCGGCGTGCGCGCTTCCCCTTCCTGCGGCAGGACTTCGCCGCCTCGCTGGTCGTCTTCCTGGTGGCCCTGCCGCTGTGCGTGGGCGTGGCCGTGGCGTCGGGCGTGCCCGCCGAACTCGGTCTGATCACCGGCATCGTGGGCGGCCTGGTCACCGGGCTGCTGCCCGGCAGCAGCCTCCAGGTCTCGGGCCCGGCCGCGGGGCTGACCGTGCTGGTCTTCGAGGCGGTACGCGAGTACGGACTGGCCGTGCTCGGTGTCATCGTCCTGGCCACCGGTCTGATCCAACTCGCCATGGGTGCCATGAGGTTGGGGCGCTACTTCCGGGCCATCTCGGTGGCCGTCGTGGAGGGCATGCTGGCGGGCATCGGCCTGGTCCTGATCGCCGGCCAGCTCTACTCGGTGGCCGGCGCCGAGGCCCCGGCCTCGGGTCTTGACAAGCTCGCCGGGCTCCCCGGTCTGGTCGCCGACTCCGCCGGATCCACCACCGCTCTCATCTCCTTCGGGCTCGGCGCCGCCACCGTCGCCGTGCTCGTGCTGTGGAAGCACCTGCCGGCCAAGGTCCGTACGGTGCCGGGCGCGCTGGCCGCCGTGGCGCTCGCCACGCTCGCGGCCCTCGCCTTCGACCTGCCCGTCGCGACGGTGGAGGTACGCGGACTGCTCGACTCGATCCAGCTGCCGGGGCTCGAAGCCGTCGGCGGGCTGGCGAGCGTGGGGGTGCTCGGGACGGTCCTGGCGTTCGTGCTGATCGCGTCGGCGGAGTCGCTGTTCAGCGCCGCCGCCGTGGACCGGCTGCACGACGGGCCGCGCACCGAGTACGACAAGGAGCTGATGGCGCAGGGCGCGGGCAACACGGTCTGCGGGCTGCTCGGCGCGTTGCCGATGACCGCCGTGATCGTGCGCAGCTCGGCGAACGTGTCCGCGGGCGCCCGTACGAAGGCGTCCCGGGTCATGCACGGGGTGTGGCTGCTGCTGTTCGCGGCGCTGCTGCCGGGCGTGCTGGCCTACATCCCGCTGCCCGCGCTGGCGGGCATCCTGGTGCACGCGGGCTGGAAGCTGATCCCGCTGCGCTCGATCGCGGCGCTGTGGCGCGGGCACCGGGGCGAGGCGCTGATCCTCGTGGTCACGGCCGTGTCGATCGTCGCGGTGAACATGTTCGAGGGTGTGCTGATCGGGCTCGCCCTCGCCGTCGCCAAGACCGCCTGGGAGGCCTCGCACATCAAGCTGGAGGTCATAGACAAGGGAGCCGGTCCGGTACAGGCGTACCTGTCGGGCAACGCCACCTTCCTGCGGCTGCCGAAGATACTGGACGACCTGGAGGCGCTGCCGAAGGACCGCCCGGTGACGGTGGACCTGTCCGGGCTGCATCACCTGGACCATGCGTGCCGGACGGCGCTGGAGAACTGGTCGCAGCGGCACAGCGAGAAGGGCACCGAGCCGGTGAAGGTCACCACTCCGGCTCCGTAGGCACCGGCGCAGGCGCAGGTACTGGCACTGGCACTGGCACTGGCACTGGCACTGGCTCAGGCGCCTGCATCTGAACCGGAACCTGAACCGGAACCGCCGCCCCAGGGCCCGGTGCGGGACTCCTCCCGAGTCCCGCGCCGGGCCCTTCGGGCTGTCCGGGTCGTCCCGCGGCCCGTGAGAACGCCACGCTACGCGCGTGGTTCACGTGATCGAGGCCACGTGATACACACAGGCGGGTCACATACTCCTGTCCGCCAACAGGAAGGTTGCCCCATGTCCGCAACACGACGCGAGGTGCTGGCCCGCTCCGGAGCCCTGGGAGTCGGCATCGCCTTCACCGGTGCCGTATCGGAGCTCTTCACGGGTACGGCCGCCGCACTGGGCCACTCCGGATACGGCCCCCTGCTCCCCGACCCGGACGGTCTGCTGGACCTGCCGAAAGGTTTCCGTTACCGGGTGCTGTCCCGCGAGGGCGACGAACTGCGCTCCGGCGAGGGCCAGGTACCGAGCAACCACGACGGCATGTCCGCCTTCGCCGGCAGACACGGCCGCGTCCACCTCGTCCGCAACCATGAGAACCGCGTCACCGGCAAGATCGGCGTCCCCACGGTCGACGGCCTCACCTACGACCCGATGGGCAAGGGCGGCTGTACGGCGCTGACCCTCGACCAGCGGGGCGACGTGGTCGGCGAACGGGTCGCGATCGCCGGTACGGCCGTCAACTGCGCGGGCGGCCCCACACCTTGGGGCACCTGGCTGACCTGCGAGGAGACCGAGGACAAGGCCGGCACGAACGGCTACACCAAGGACCACGGTTTCATCTTCGAGGTCGACCCGGTGGACCCCCACCGCACCGGGGCGGTACCGCTGACCGCGATGGGCCGCTTCCAGCACGAGGCGATCGCCGTCGACCCCAAGCGCGGCATCGTCTACGAGACCGAGGACGCGTTCCTCAAGCCCTTCGGCCTCTTCTACCGGTTCCTGCCCAACAAGCCGGAGGGCGGGCGCGGTTCGCTGCGCGCGGGCGGCCGGCTCCAGGCGATGCGCGTACCGGGCGTCCCGGATCTCTCCTCGATCCAGGAGACGGGCGCGAGCTTCGACCGCATCGAGTGGGTGGACGTACCGGACCCGCTGGCGAGCGGGACCCCCATTCGCGACCAGGACTTCGGCCCCAAGGGCATCACCCACGCGCAGAAGCTGGAGGGCTGCTACTGGGGCGGCTCGTCCGTCTACTTCGTGTCCTCCTTCGCGCACAGCAGCGAGGGCTCCGCGGCCGACCACTACGGCCAGATCTGGCGGTACGAGCCCGCTGCCCGCCGGCTCACGCTGGTGATCGTCTTCGGTCCCGACACCGACGTACAGCTGCCCGGCGAGTCCCCCGACAACATCTGCCTCGCCCCCAGCGGCGGCCTGATGGTCTGCGAGGACGGCGGGGGCGCGCAGCACGTGTTCGGTGTGACCCGGCGGGGCGAGGTGTACCCGATGGCCCGCAACCGGCAGAACATCGGCACGCCGGACGCCCCGGAGTGGGGCGAGTTCGCGGGCGTCACCTTCGCGCCCGACGGCCGGACGATGTACGTGAACTGCTATACGCCGGGGACGACGTTCGCGGTGACGGGCCCCTGGAGCAGGCACTGATCCGCGCCGCGCGGGGCACCCGGCGGCCGTAGCGGTCGCCGGGTCCGGGGCGGGTGCGCCGCGGGTGGCGGCCCCCGCCCCCGCGGCGCACGATCGAGGGAACCGCCCCGAAGGGATGCGCGATGGCCAAGAAGGACAGCAAGGGCAGGAAGAACGGGGAGGAAGGGGAGCGGAAGAAGGGCGGGAAGGGCGGCGCCGCCGTGCACGAGGTGCTGCGCCTCCCGGTCGGCGAACGGATCTCCCTCTCCTCGTACGACACCTCCGCGCCCCCCGACGGGGCGACCGCGCCCAGGTCCAAGTCCGACGGCCTCGCCGCCATCACCCGGATGGCCGAACCCCTCGCCGGGCTGCAGGAACGCCTGTGGGCGTCGAGCACCGCGGGTGATCGCCGCCGGATCCTCCTGGTCCTCCAGGGCATGGACACCAGCGGCAAGGGCGGCACGGTCAAGCACGTCATCGGGCTCTTCAACCCCGTCGGCTGCCGCGTCCGCAACTTCAAGGCGCCGACCCCCGAGGAACGGCAGCACGACTTCCTCTGGCGGATCAGAAGGCAGCTCCCCCACCACGGTGAGCTGGGCGTCTTCGACCGTTCCCATTACGAGGACGTCCTCGTCGGCCGCGTCCGGGAGCTGGCCCCGCGCGCCGAGATCGAGTCCCGGTACGACCGGATCAACGACTTCGAGCGGGCCCTCGCCGACGACGGCACGACGCTCGTCAAGTGCTTCCTGCACATCTCGTTCGAGGAACAGCGGCTGCGGCTGCTGCGCCGGCTCGCCAACCCCGACAAGCACTGGAAGTTCAGCCCGTCGGACATCGACGACCGGGCCCTGTGGCCCGCCTATCAGGAGGCGTACGAGATCGCCCTCGAACGCTGCTCCTCGGACGTCGCCCCCTGGTATCTGATCCCCGCCGACCGCAAGTGGTACCGGAACTGGGCGATCAGCCGGCTGCTGCTGGAGCACCTGACGGCGCTGGATCCGCGGTATCCGCAGCCGGACTTCGATGTGGAGGCGTGCCGGAAGCGGCTGCAGGAGGAGGGCTGAGCAACACGGGGTGACACCGGATGACTCGGGATCACTCCGGATGACACCGGATGACACCGGATGACACCGGGGTACATATAATCCGTTTTACTTATTCATGGGGTTAATGTCGCCCTCGTGAACACCTTCCCGTTCCTGAAGAGGGCGACCGCCGCCGGCCTGCTGACGGCGGTGGGCGCGCTCGCCCTCGCGGCGTGCGGCGCTCCCGAGGCCCCCCGCGCCGCCACGGTCCCCGCGCCCGCGGTCGGTACGCCATCCCGGCCACCGACGCTCGCCCCCGGCCCGAGCGGACTGACCCCCGTCTTCATGAGGGCGGCCGGGGCGCGCGACAGGACGGTCGCCCTGACCTTCGACGCCGACATGACGGCCGACCAGGGGCCGCGGGCCGCCGCCGGGGAACGTTTCGACAACCCGCGGCTGATCGGGACTCTGCGGCGGCTGAAGGTGCCGGCGACCGTGTTCATGACGGGGCGCTGGGCCGAGGAGTACCCCCGGCAGGCGCGGGCCATCGGGCGCGACCCGCTCTTCGAGGTCGCCAACCACTCCTACAGCCATCACGCCTTCACCGAGGACTGCTACGGGCTGCCGACCGTGCCCGCCTCGGGGATGCGTGCGGACGTGGAGAGGGCGTTCGGCGCGTTCCGCAGGGCGGGGATCGAGCATCCGATGCCGTACTTCCGCTTCCCGGGCGGTTGTTACGACCGGCGGGCGCTGAAGGCGCTGAACGGCACCGGTGTGACGGCCGTGCAGTGGGACGTGGTGAGCGGGGACGCGTTCGCGACGGACGCGGGGGCGGTGGCGCGGCAGGTGCTGGACGGCGTACGGCCCGGTTCCGTGGTCGTCATGCACTGCACGCGCAGCGCGGCCCCGGCGACGGAGGAGGCCCTGCGGACGATCGTTCCCGAACTGCGGAAGCGCGGCTACCGGTTCGTCCGGGTCTCCGAGCTCCTCTGACCGGACGCGACGGAGGCACCGGAGGATCCGGAGGCACCGCACGCACCGGACCCCCCGGATCCGATTCATCACCCGCAGCGCTCAGAGCGATCGCGTTCTCTTGTTGGACGGCACAAACGTCACGGTGGACGCTTGAACGTACCGAACGAACCCCCAGGAGGAGCCTCCATGCAGACACGCACCATCGGTGACGTCAGGGTCGGAGCGATCGGTCTGGGCGGGATGCCGATGTCCATCGAGGGGCGCCCGGACGAAGCGCGTTCGGTCGCGGCCGTGCACGCGGCGCTGGACGAGGGTGTCACGCTCTTCGACACCGCGGACGCCTATCACCGGGACGCCGACGAGGTAGGGCACAACGAGTCGCTGATCGCCCGCGCGGTGGCGTCGTACGGCGGTGACACCTCGGACGTGCTGATCGCGACGAAGGGCGGGCATCTGCGGCCGGGCGACGGCTCATGGACGCTGAACGGCTCGCCGGAGTACCTGAAGAAGGCGTGCGACGCGTCACTGGAACGGCTCGGCGTCGAGGCCATCGGGCTGTACCAGTTCCACCGGCCGGACCCGAAGGTCCCCTACGCGGCGTCGGTCGGCGCGATCCGCGATCTGCTGGACGCGGGGAAGATCCGTTTCGCGGGGGTCTCCAACGCGGACCCCGGCCAGATCCGGCAGGCGAACGAGATCCTCGGCGGGCGGCTGGTGAGCGTGCAGAACCAGTTCTCGCCCGCCTTCCGCTCCAGCGAGCCGGAGTTGGAGCTGTGCGCGGAACTGGGCATCGCGTTCCTGCCGTGGAGTCCGCTGGGCGGTATCTCCAAGGCGGGTGAACTGGGTTCGCGGTACGCCGTGTTCGCGGAGGTGGCGAGCGCGCACGGGGTGAGTCCGCAGCAGGTCTGCCTGGCGTGGATCCTCGCGAAGGCGCCGGTGACGATTCCGATCCCGGGCTCCTCCCGTCCGGAGACGATCCGCGACTCGGCCGCGGCGGCGAGCCTGTCGCTGTCCCCGGAGGAACTGTCCCGCCTGGACGCGGCGTAACGGACTGCGCGGTTCCCCGCGCCCCGCTCAAGGGGCGCGGGGAACCGCGCAATCTTTCAGGGGCGCGGGGAACGCCGCAGTCTTTTGCCTTTGAGGGGCGCGGGGAACTACGCGACCGACCCCCTGGCAGACTGCGTGCGTGAGCAGCGACGCAACCCCCTTCCAGCCCGACCGCACCGCCCGCGACGAGGCCCCGCAGTTCGTACTGCCCCTGGTCGCCCGTATCGAGCGGACCGATCCCCCCGCCCGCACGGACGCGCTGGAGACCGCCGCCCGCGCCGTCCTGGTCCTCCTCAGCGACGAGCGCGCTCTCGGCGAGGGCGAGTGGGCGCGGGCCGTCCACGACTGGCAGGACGCCCGCATCCGCAAGGTCGTCCGCCGG
Organism: Streptomyces ortus; assembly: GCF_026341275.1. Taxonomy (NCBI): domain Bacteria; kingdom Bacillati; phylum Actinomycetota; class Actinomycetes; order Kitasatosporales; family Streptomycetaceae; genus Streptomyces; species Streptomyces ortus. The sequence continues at coordinate 6,316,690 of NZ_JAIFZO010000002.1, read as the reverse complement.
GCCCGCGGCGCCGAGTGGCGCCGGGCGGAGGCACTGCCCGGCATCACCGTCACCGGCAAGTCCGCCGAGGTCCGCGTCTTCCCGCCGGTCCCGCTCGACGGCTGGCCCAAGGACCTGGCCCGCCTCCAGGTCTCCGGCACGGACCTCGACGACCCGGAGCCGCCCGCCGACCCCGACGCGGCCACGCCCGTGCTGTGGCTGAGCCCGGACCTGGACATGTCGGCGGGCAAGGCGATGGCCCAGGCCGGCCACGGCGCCCAACTGGCCTGGTGGGAGCTGTCCGGCGAGGACCGCGCGGCCTGGCGCGAGGCCGGCTTCCCGCTCGCCGTCCGCACGGCCGACGCCGAGCACTGGGAGCGCCTCGTCACGAGCGGCCTGCCGCTGGTGCGCGACGCCGGCTTCACGGAGATCGCCCCGGGTTCGTGCACGGTGGTCGCCGACCACCCGGCACTGCGCCTGGACCGGCGGTAGGCGCAGGACTGTGCCGGAGCCGTGAAAGGCCTGTGACGCGGCAGACATGAACCGTTGAACACATCCGCCGTCCCGCACGTACCTTCTGGCGCTGGCCAAGTACAGATTCCCAACGACCAGTTGGTTAAAATCCGGAGGCACCTGTGCGGCGTATCAACGGTACGGCCCTCGTCATCGTGGCACTCGTCGGAACGCTCGGCGCGCTCGCCTTTCCCGTGTGGTCGTACGCCGACCGCGCCGGGACGGGACCGGCGAACCTCGCCGCCGGGACCGTACAGACGAAGTGGGGGCCCCTGACCGCCACCGACCGTGACCTCATCGTCCGGGTGCGGCTGGCGGGTCTGTGGGAACTGCCGGCCGGGCAGCAGGCCCTCGAACGCAGCCCCAGTCCCGCGATGAAGGAGGCCGCCGACCACCTGATCGTCGGCCACACCGACCTCGACAAGCGGGTGCGGGGGGTCGCGCGGGATCTCGGCGTCGAGCTGCCGAACCAGCCGAACGAGCAGCAGCAGGGCTGGCTGCAGCAGATGACCAACGCGAGCGACGCGGACTACCCCAAGGTGTGGGCGAACCTCCTGCGCTCCGCACACGGCAAGATCTTCCCGGCGATCGGAGCGGTACGGAACCAGACGCGCAACACGCTGGTGCGGCAGCTCGCCTCGGATGCCAACCAGACCGTGCTCGACCACATCACGGTGCTGGAGAAGACCGGCGCCGTCGACTTCGAGGCGATCGCCAACGACTCGGTCGCCGGAACGACGGCCAGCCCGTCCGGTCCGGCGGCACCGGTCCCCGGAGTGGTCCCCAGCTCGGCGCCGCCCGCCGCGGCCACCGGTGACGTCAGCACCACGTCACGGCCCTCCCCCGGGGCGCCGGGCACGGTCAACACGAACCGCCCCGACCCCGAGGACCCGGACGCCACCCCCACCTCGCAGTGACGGCCGGAACCTCAAATGTTGCTCTGAACGTCCCCGCCGATGGGTTCGGCCCCGCCTGACGGGGCCATCACCCCGTCACGCCGGAACACAGGTCCGTCGAAGGAGACGCGCAAGGTCCTGGTGAAGTCGTGGTGGAGCAGCGGAGGTGGGGGACGATGAGGAACCTGGGTACGGGAATCGGGTGGCGGCCGGAGATCGCCGAGGCCGTGGAGCGCATGCCCGGCATCGACTGGGTCGAGGCCGTCGCCGAGAACATCTGTCCCGGCCATCTCCCCGCATCCCTGGTGCGGTTGCGGGAGCGCGGGGTGACCGTGGTCCCGCACGGGGTGTCGCTCGGGCTCGGCGGCGCCGACCGCCCCGCCGAGGGGAAACTCGCCGACCTGGCGGCCCGCGCCGAGGCCCTCGGCTCCCCGCTGGTCACCGAGCACATCGCGTTCGTCCGGGCGGGCGGGGCGCTGACCGCCTCGCCGCTGCTGGAGGCCGGGCACCTGCTGCCCGTCCCCCGCACCCGGGACGCCCTCGACGTCCTGTGCGAGAACGTCCGGATCGCCCAGGACGCGCTGCCCGTGCCGCTCGCGGTGGAGAACATCGCGGCACTGATCTGCTGGCCGGGCGAGGAGATGACCGAGGGGCAGTTCCTGTACGACCTGGTCGACCGCACCGGCGTACGGCTGCTCATCGACGTGGCCAATCTCCACACCAACCACGTCAACCGCGGCGAGGACCCGGCCCGGGCGCTCGACGAACTGCCCGTCGAGGCCATCGCGTACGTGCATGTCGCCGGCGGCTTCGAGCGGGACGGCGTCTGGCACGACAGCCACGCGCACCCCGTGCCCCCGGCGGTCCTGGACGTGCTCGCCGAACTGGCCTCCCGGGTCCGCCCGCCTGGCGTGCTCCTGGAGCGCGACGAGAACTTCCCCGAACCGGCCGAGCTGGAACGCGAACTGATCGCGATCCGCGAAACGGTCGAGAAGGGCGCCGCGCCCGAAGCGGCGACGGCACGTGAGGCCGCGGCCGACGCGCCGCCGACCGGCAGCGGTTCGGCCGTCGCCGCTTCCACCGGCCCCGCCCGGCAGCGGCTCGCGCTCGCGCAGGCCGCGCTGCTGTCCGCGCTCGTCGCCGGGACGCCCGTGCCCGAGGGCTTCGACCGGACCCGGCTGGCCGTGCAGGCGCGGGCGCTGGCGGGCAAGCGGGCCGATGTCGTGGCCAAGGTCGCTCCGGAGCTGCCGGAAATCCTGGCGCGGTCCTACCGGAAGGCGTTCCTGGCGTACGCGCAGGGCCACCCGATGACGGCCGGCTACCGGCGGGACGCGCTGGACTTCGCCGAGCACCTGCTGTTCGAGGGAGGTCTGCGGGACACGGTCGAGCGGCGCGCGCTGAGCGACTGGTGGCTGGAGCGTTCGGGCCCGGCGCCGTTGTCGCGGCGCCCGGCGGCCCGGCTGGCCCGCGCCACGCGCCGGGTCCTGCTGAGGCGTTGAGGACCGGTCGGCGAGAACCCGTCGGCGGACGGCGGGGAAGGCTTCCGCCGGCCGGGCAGATCGCATACTTCATACGTCCGACGCCGTACCACAGGTGTCGTACGGCACGAAGTAATATGCCAATCTCTCCACCAGAAGCGCACTAACGTGCGGTGCCGCACCAGGAGGCACCATGCGATCCATCAACGGCCGCGGACCGTTCACCGGCACCGGGCTCATCATCGCGGGTCTGACGACGACCCTCGTGGCACTGTTCTTCCCGCTCTGGTCGTACGCGGACCGGTCGGGCACGGGCGTGGACACCCTGAACGCCGAGAGCGTGTCGACGAGTTTCGGCCCCCTGTCCGCGCAGGACCGGGACTTCGTCACGAAGGTCCGGCTCGCGGGCCTGTGGGAACTGCCCGCCGGCCAGCAGGCCGAGGACCGCGGCACCACCAAGGCCGTACGGACGGCGGGCGAGCACCTCGTCGAGGGCCATACGTTCCTGGACGCGCGCGTACGCGACGTGGCCGCGCGGCTCGGCCTCGAACTGCCCAACCAGCCCAGCGAACAGCAGCGCGCCTGGCTCGCCACGCTGAGCGCGGCGCGGGGCGAGGAGTACGACCGGCAGTTCGCGAACATCCTCCGCGCCGCGCACGGCAAGGTGTTCGGCCTGGTCGCCCAGATCCGCGCGAACACGCGCAACTCACTCGTCCGGGACCTCGCCAACGACGCGAACACCACGGTGCTGGACCACATCACGGTCCTGGAGGCGACCGGTCTGGTCGACTTCGACGCCCTGGCCCGTGACGCGGCCTCCGCGAGCGCGCCCCCGCTCACCCACTCCCCCGCACCCCCCGGCCCGAAGGCCTCTCCCCGTCCCCCCGTCCCCGCCACACCCACCCCGACCTACTCCCTGCCCCCGGCCGCGACCGCCCCGCCGGCCGAGGACGGGCCCGGCGCGGAGGGCAGGGACGGGGCGGAGGGCAGGGACGGGCCGGGAGACAGCGACAACAAGTCCAAGCAACCGAAGGACCGCCGACGCGAAACGTCACACCTTGGTGATGCTTCGTCCAAATTGTGAACAAGCCGTGGCGGGGCCGGTCCCGCTTCGCATAGAAATCCGGCATGTTCTGGGTCCTCCTCCTTCTCCTCGCCTGGGCCGTGGCGGGCACGGCCTGTACGCGCCTGTGCCTGGCCTCGGTCCGTGCCGCCGCCGCGGACGACACGCACACGCTCGACGGGCGCGGTCTGACTCTCTACGAGGCCGCGTTCCTGTCGGGCGGCCCCGCCAGGGTCGCCGATCTGACGCTCGTGTCGATGGCCCGCCAGCGCCGGCTGCTGCTCGCCCACACCGGCTGGGCGACCGTCGTGGACCCGTGCGGCCGGGACGAGATGGAGTGTTCCGTCCTGGGCGCGATCGGCCCCGACGGACAGTCCCGGATAGCGCCGGTCCGCAGGAGCGCCGCCGCCGCGGAGTCCGTACGTGTGCTCGCGGACCGGCTGATCGCGGCCGGCCTCGCCGTGCCGGACGGGGCGCGCACCACCGTCGCGGGCGCCGTGCGCCAGGTGCGGTCGGCCACGGTGGCCGTCCTGGTGCTGGCCGCCGTGGCCCTGCTGATGCCCGCGCAGGCCCAGCAGGAGCGGGCGCTGGTGGCCGTCTGGTTCACGCTGCCCCTCATCCTCACCATGAGCTGTCTGGCCATCGCGCGGATCGAGGTGCACCCCTACACCCGCTGGGCGTCCCCGGCCGGCCAGCACCTGCTCAGTTCCCTGGCCCACCGGGCGGACGCCGGCTGCGACGACCGTACGTACCTCACCACCGTGGCCGTGCGCGGCATCCGGGCGGTCGGCGAACCCAACCTGCGGGCGGCTTTCGGACACCGCGAGCCGCATCTCTAGCGTCGGTCCGAACGGTCCGAAGGGGGGCGCCACCGGCGCGTGACGGGTGCGCATCGGGGTCACTGGGCCGACATCCGCGGGCCGGTTCTTTACTTCACGGAGCCCCGAACCAAATATCCCTTTTATTACTGTCGTGTGATGAAGGGAACCTGATGCGAGCTGCCGTCCTCCGGGGAACGGCCGGGTCCCTGCTCCTGACCGCCGTCCTCGCCGTCGCACCGGCGGGAAGCGCCCGGGCCTCGTCCGGCTGGGCCGAGCGGCACGGCACGGCGGTCGCCGCCGAACGCGCCGCCGTCGAAGGCATCCGCTTCGGGAGGTGTTCCGAGGACGAGGAGGGGCCGGCCACCCTGCGGTGCGGCACGGTGCGGGTCCCGCTCGACTACGCGCACCCCGACGGCGAGCAGATCGAGCTGACCGTCAGCCGGGTGCGGGCGACCGGCAAGGACGCCGCACACCGCGAACGCTCCGTCCCCCGGCAGGGCGCGCTCGTCTACAACCCTGGCGGCCCCGGCGCGTCCGGCATGTACTTCCCGCTGATCGGCATGGTCCCGGAGTGGAAGCGCATCGCGTCGGCGTACGACCTCGTCGGGTACGCCCCGCGCGGGGTGGCCCGCTCGGCCCCGCTGTCCTGCCAGGACCCGAAGCGGCTCCTGAGGGGGCCCACGCCGTCGCCGACGAACCCCTCGCCGGCGTACAAGGAGGAGCGCGTCGCCCGGGCGAAGGCATACGCGCGGGGCTGTGTCGAGCGGTCGGGCCGCGCGATCAGGCACTTCACCTCAGTCAACAACGCCCGCGACCTGGACGTCCTGCGCGCGGCCCTGGGCGAGCGGAGGCTGACCTTCATGGGGGCGTCCTACGGCACCTACTTCGGGGCCCTGTACGCGGAGCTGTTCCCCTCGCACGTACGCCGGATGGTCCTCGACTCGGCCGTGAACCCGGACCCGGCGAAGGTCTGGTACGGCAACAACCTCGACCAGTCGGCCGCCTTCGAGGGCCGCTGGGCCGACTTCCGCGCCTGGACCGCCCGGCACGACACGGTGTACGGGCTGGGCCACACGGCACGGGAGGTGCAGCGCAGTTACGAGCGGGCGGAGGCGCGGCTCGCGGCGGAACCGGCGGGCGGTGTGGTCGGACCGGGGCAGCTGCAGGGCGCGTTCCTGCAGGCCGGGTACTACGACGACTACTGGCCGCACCGCGCGCGGGCGCTCTCCGCGTATCTGAAGGGCGATCCGAAACAGCTGATCCGGCAGGCGGGGCCGCACGAGGACGCGGTGAAGGAGGCGGAGAACAGCAAGGCCGTCTACACCGCGATCGAGTGCAACGACGCGCCCTGGCCGCGGGCCTGGCACACCTGGGACCGCGACAACACGCGTCTCGCGCGCGTGGCGCCCTTCGAGACGTGGTCCAACGTCTGGACGAACCTGCCGTGCGCCTACTGGCCGCTGCCGCGCCAACGGCCGCTCGACGTCCGTACGTTCCCGGGTGAACTGGCACCCACGCTCGTCCTCGCGGCGGAACGGGACGCGGCGGCGCCGTACGCGGGGGCGGTGGAGATGCACCGGCGTCTGGCGGGGTCCTCCCTGGTCACGGAGTCGGGGGCCGGGTCGCACGGGATCGGGGGCGGGCCGAACGCGTGCGTGAACGCCCACTTGGAGGCGTACCTGTTGGAGGGGCGGGTTCCGGGGGCCCGGGCGACCTGCGGTCCGCACGCGCCCCCGGAGCCCCGCTAGGGGCGCCCTTCGGGGGCGCGGGGAACGGTGCGGTCGGCGGCGCGTGGGCGAAGGACTGCGCCGTTCCCCGCGCCCCCTACAAGCCAAAGACTGCGCCGTTCCCCGCGCCCCTAAAGACAAAAGACTGCGCCGTTCCCCGCGCCCCCGAAAAGCCCTGCCCCTGAAGGGGTCAGGCCAGGGCCGCTACCAGTTCCGTTACCGACTTTCGGCGGCCCGTGTAGAACGGGACCTCCTCGCGGACGTGCATGCGGGCCTCCGACGCGCGGAGGTGGCGCATCAGGTCCACGATGCGGTACAGCTCGTCCGCCTCGAACGCGAGGATCCACTCGTAGTCGCCCAGCGAGAACGACGCGACCGTGTTGGCCCGCACGTCCGGGTAGCCGCGCGCCATCTTCCCGTGGTCCGCGAGCATCCGGCGGCGGTCCTCGTCCGGCAGCAGGTACCAGTCGTAGGAGCGCACGAACGGATACACGCTGATGTAGTCGCGCGGCGTCTCGTCTGCGAGGAACGCCGGCACGTGCGAGCGGTTGAACTCCGCCGGCCGGTGCAGCGCCATGTTCGACCAGACCGGCTCCAGCGCGCGCCCCAGCTTCGTACGCCGGAAGAGGTTGTACGCCTCCTGCAGCTGGTCGGCGGTCTCGGCGTGCCACCAGATCATGACGTCGGCGTCGGCGCGCAGCCCGGACACGTCGTACGTGCCGCGGACCGTGACGTCCTTGGCTGCGAGCTGGTCGAACAGCTCCTGGACCTCGTCCGCGTAACCGGCACGGTCTTCGGGGAGCACGTCGCGCAGTTTGAACACGGACCACAGGGTGTAGCGGATGACCTCGTTGAGGTCCTTGGCCTTCTTGCCGGCGTTCGGGGTCCTGGCCGGGCCGGTGGTGGGGGCGTCGTCACTCATGGGGCTATTCTCCCGCTCCGCCGTGCAGGCTCTGCACCGGGTCGGCGGTCAGCGCGTCCGTCAGCCGGTCGTCGCCCCGCAGCCGGTCCACGGCGGCGTTCGCGCTCGCGACGCAGGCCGGGATGCCCACCCCGTCGTACGCCGCTCCGCACACGGCGAGGCCCGGCAGCTTCGCGACGTGTTCGCGGATGCGGGCCACGCGCGCGTGGTGCCCGACCGGGTACTGGGGCAGGCCGTCGTCCCAGCGGGTCACCCGGGTCTCCAAGGGCTCCGCGGTGAGGCCGGTGGCCTCGCGCAGGTCGTGCCGGGACACCTCGACGAGGTCGGCGTCCTCGCGGCCGAGGATCTCCGTCTCCCCGTAGCGGCCCACGGAGGTGCGCAGGACCACCGTGTCCGGGTTCTCCTCGGCGATCCAGCCCCACTTCTGGGACGCGAACGTCGACGCCTTGATGGTCCGCCCGTCGACGGGCGGGACCAGGAAACCGCTGCCTTCGGGGAGGGCGGTCCCGTCCCGGCGGTAGGCGAGGGTGATCAGCGCCATGGAGGCGTACTCGACGGCCGCGACCTCGGCCGCCGCGGCGGGGGCCTCGGCGGCGAGCAGTGCGGCGGCGGCGCCCGCGGGGACCGCCACGACGACGGCGTCGGCCACCAGGGTCCGGTCGGCCGTGACGACCCGCCAGCCCTCCCGCCGTGCCGCGCCGGCCGCGTCGCCCGTGACCCGTCGCAGCTCCGTGACCGGCGCTCCCGTGACGATCTCCCCGCCCCGGGCGCGTACCCACTCGGCGACCGCGAGCGGCAGTCGGCCGACGCCGCCCTCGATGCCCATGAAGACCGGGCCGGCCGGCTGGTCCGGCCTGAGGCCGCGCGCGGCCTTCGCCTGGATCTCGCGGACCGCCTCCGTCAGCGAGGCGTGCGCACGGGCGGCCTCGAAGAGCTGCGGGACGGCCGAACGCATCGAAATGCGGTACGCGTCGCCCGCGTAGACCCCGCCGAGCAGGGGCTCGACGAGCCGGTCGACGACCTCGCGGCCGAGGCGCTCGGCGACGAAGGCGCCCACCGCCACGTCGTCGCCGACCTCCGTGCGCGGCAGTTCGCGGTCGCGCTCGATGCGGCGCAGTCCTTCGTCGGAGAGCACCCCGGAGAGGGCCGCCGCGTCGGCGGGGACCCCCATGACGTGTCCCTTGGGCATGGGCCGCAGGGCCCCGCGCGTCCAGATCGAGGCGCCCGCCGTGTTCGGCGGCCGGAGCCGGTCGGCGAGACCGACCCGGCGGGCCAGCGCGACCGCCTCGGGCCGTCGCGCGAGCATCGACTCGGCGCCGAGGTCGACCCGGGCGCCCGCGATCGAGCCCGGCAGCAGCTTGCCGCCGAGCCGGTCGGAGGCCTCCAGGACGGTCACGTGCGCGCCGCCGTCCAGCAGCCGGTGCGCGGCGGCCAGACCGGCGATGCCGCCCCCGATGACGACGACGTGCCCCGGGCCCGTAGGTGTGTCTGCGTGCATGTGTCCACTGTCCCAGACCCGGCACGCCCTCTCCCGGGCCCCCGGCGCCCCGGCGCGCGACGAGGGTGTCCGTGACGAGGCCGGACCGTGACCTCTTCGGGACCGGAACCGGCCAACGTCCTGCGGTGCTCGGGCGTCGAAGGAACGTAAGTCGTCACGACGCTCATCACGACACCTCGGGGGTACACCGACATGCGGACACACGGCAGTGGCACGACTCGACACCGGTCCGTCCGGCCCGGCCGGCCCGTACAGGGGCTGGCGGTGCTGCTGCTCTCCGGCGCCCTCGCCCTCACCGGGTGCAGCAGCCCGGCCGACGGCGGGGCGGACAGCTCGGCCGGCGACAAGGCCGCCCGCTCGGACGCCAGGGACACGGGAGCGGGCGCGGCGGCCGACGGCAGCGCGGCCGACAGCGGCGCGGGCGGCGGCAAGGGCGAGCAGACCGCTCCGGTGCCCGGCCCGACCGCCCACATCATCCACACCGCCTCGCTGACCGTGCGGGTCAAGGACGTACCGAAGTCGCTCGCCGAGGCCCGCACCGTGGTCGAGAACGCCGGCGGCATGGTCGGCGACGAGACCACGGACCGCGACTCCGCGGGCCACGAGCGGTCCCGTGTCGTCCTGCGGGTCCCGGCGGAGAAGTACGAGGAGGTCCGCACCGAACTGGCGGGCACGGGCAAGCTCCTCGACCTCAAGGCGAAGGCGGAGGACGTCACCGGGCAGGTCGTCGACGTGGAGAGCCGCGTCAAGACGCAGCGGGCCAGCGTGGCGCGGATCCGCGAGCTGATGGACCGGGCCTCCAAGCTGAGCGATGTGGTCACCCTGGAGGGCGAGTTGAGCACCCGCCAGGCCGACCTGGAGTCGCTGCTGGCCCAGCAGGCCTCCCTGAAGGACCGTACGAGCCTGGCCACGATCACGTTGTCGCTGTCCGAGACACCGGTGAAGAAGGCCGCCGAGGACGACGACCCCGGTTTCGCCGACGCGCTCGGGGGCGGCTGGGACGCGTTCGTCACGATGTTCCGCTGGATCGCGCTGGCGCTGGGCGCGGTGCTGCCCTTCCTGGTGGGCGCGGCGCTGCTGCTGTTCCTCTGGGCGCGTTTCCTGCGCGGCCGGACACCGCGCCCCGCGACGGTGACCGCGACCGCGACTCCGGGCCCGGCCCCGGCCCCGGCCCCGGCCCCGACGACGGGCGGCGAGCCTGAGCGGGACTGAAATGCCGGACCGCCGTAGCGTGTTCGCATGACTATGAGTCGCGAGAACCGTACGAAAGAGCGTCTGGTGGTCGTCGGAGGGGACGCGGCGGGCATGTCCGCCGCGTCCCAGGCGCGCAGGCTGAAGGGCCCCGACGCATTGGAGATCATCGCTTTCGAGCGGGGGCACTTCAGCTCCTTCTCCGCGTGCGGCATCCCGTACTGGGTGGGCGGCGAGGTCGACGACCGGGACAAGCTGATCGCCCGCTCGCCCGAGGAGCACCGGGAACGCGGGATCGACCTGCGGATGCGTACGGAGGTAACGGAACTCGACGTCGACGGCGGCCGGGTGCGCTCCCGCGACCTGGACTCCGGGACCGAGGCGTGGACGTCGTACGACAAGCTCGTGATCGCGACGGGCGCCCGTCCGGTGCGTCCGCCGCTGCCCGGCATCGACGCGCCCGGGGTGCACGGGGTGCAGACCCTCGACGACGGACAGGCCCTCATCGACACGCTGAGCCGTACGGAGGGCCGGCGCGCGGTCGTGATCGGCGCGGGCTACATCGGTGTGGAGATGGCCGAGGCGCTGATCAACCGCGGGTACGAGGTGACGGTCGTCAACCGCGGCAGGGAGCCGATGGCCACGCTCGACCCGGACATGGGCCGCCTGGTGCACGACGCCATGGAGGGCATGAACATCACCATGGTGAACGACGCCGAGGTCACCAAGATCCTCACCGGTGACGACGGCCGGGTGCGCGCGGTCGTCACGGAGGACGCCGAGTACCCGGCGGACGTCGTGGTCCTCGGCATCGGCGTCCGGCCGGAGACGGCGCTCGCCGAAGCCGCGGGGCTGCCGCTCGGCGACCACCGGGGACTACTGACGGACCTGGCCATGCGGGTGCGCGGCCACGAGAACATCTGGGCGGGCGGCGACTGCGTCGAGGTGCTGGACCTGGTGTCGGGCAGCGAGCGCCACATCGCGCTGGGCACCCACGCCAACAAGCACGGCCAGGTGATCGGTTCGAACGTCGGCGGCGGCTACGCCACCTTCCCCGGTGTCGTGGGCACGGCGGTCAGCAAGGTCTGCGACCTGGAGATCGCCCGCACCGGTCTGCGCGAGAAGGACGCGCACCGGGCGGGGCTGCGCTTCGAGGCGGTCACGATCGAGTCGACGAACAGCGCGGGTTACTACCCGAAGGCCGACCTCATGACGGTCAAGATGCTCGCCGAGCTGCGCACCGGCCGCCTCCTGGGTGTCCAGATCGTCGGCCGGGAGGGCGCCGCCAAGCGTGTGGACATCGCCGCCGTCGCCCTCACGGCGGGTATGACGGTGGAACAGATGACGGCCCTGGACCTCGGCTACGCCCCGCCGTTCTCCCCGGTCTGGGACCCGATCCTGGTGGCGGCCCGCAAGGCGGTGACAGCGGTCCGCAAGTCGGCGCGGTAGGACCGGGTCCGCGGCCCCTCAAGCCCCCTGCGCGTTGCCGTTTATCTTCTCTATGGCCTGCCGGGCCTGTTCCCCCGGCGTCCGCGACAACGACGACACCGCGGAGACCTGGGGCCCGCCCACGGCGGGCGCCGCCGCCGGCATGGCGGAGGCAGCGGCGGCGGGCCGCGCGTGCGATCCCACCTGCCGCGCCCGCAGCCGATGGCTCGCCGCCTCGTCCAGCGTCACGGGCCGCTGCATGCTCGCGGCGAGCCGCCCCGCCTCCTGGCCCAGGGCGGCCACGTCCTCCCAGGACAGCCTGAGGACCACGGCGAGTTCCGCCTCGCCGTCCGGCGTGGCGATCAACGGCTGAGCGGCTCGGTCGTTCATGACCTGTTCCTCACGTATTGCGGGATCACTGGCGGTTGCCGAAACATACGCACGCGACCCCGCGCCCGTTCAGACTCCCCGAACCGGGGCAGGATTCCCTCGTGGTCATACCCGTCCATGACGTGAACCCGGCCCGCCGCACGCCCTATGTGACGTACGCGCTGATCGCCGCCAACTTCGTGGTCTTCCTGGCCACTCCGGGCGTGGCGAGTTCGCTCACCGGCGAGAGCGCTCCGTCCCAGCTGGCGCAGCTGTGCCAGCTGCACGCCTTCCTGGAGCACTGGGCGGCGATCCCGCGGGAGCTGATCCACGGGCACCTCCCGGCGACGGTCCCCACCGGTGACGTGGGGGTGGGCGCCACCGGCCGAGGCTGTGCCGTCGGCCCGCCGGGCTACGACAAGTCACCGCAGCTGTCGGTCCTCACGGCGATGTTCGTGCACGGCGGCTGGGTGCACCTGCTCGGCAACATGCTCTTCCTGCTGATCTTCGGCAACAACATCGAGGACCGCCTCGGCCACGTCCGCTACGCGCTGTTCTACGTGGCCTGCGGCTACGCGGCGGCCTACGGCTTCGCGCTGGTCAACGCCGACTCGACCGACCCGCTGATCGGCGCGTCGGGTGCGATCGCCGGAGTGCTGGGCGCGTATCTGGTCCTCTACCCACGGGCCAGGGTCTGGGTCCTGGTCCCGTTCCTGATCTTCCTGCCGCTGCGGCTGCCCGCCTGGATCGTGCTGGGCTTCTGGTTCGGCCTGCAGGCGGTGTACTCGTCCGGCCGGGGCGTCTCCGAGGCCGGCACCGTCGCGTACGTGGCCCACGTGGTCGGCTTCCTGACGGGCATGCTCCTGGCCTGGCCCCTGCGCCGGGGCACCCCGCCCCCACCGCAGCCGCGCGGCCTCCTGTGGGGCAGAAGGGCCAGCCACCGCTGGTGAGCGACCCGCGCCCGGGAGGGGTGCGGGAAACCACGCGGCGGGCCCCGGCGGAGCCGCACCCGTGAGCGTCTAGCGGACCGAACTCGTCTGCACGTACTCCACGAGCCGGGACAACGCGTCCGGATCCATCGACGGCAGCACGCCGTGCCCCAGGTTGAACACATGCCCCTCAAGCCCCGCGGCGGCGTCGAGCACCTCCTGCGCCTTCGCCTCCACGACCTCGGTCGGAGCGAAGAGCACGGCGGGGTCGAGGTTGCCCTGAAGGGCCCGGCCGGGGCCGACCCGCCGGGCCGCCTCGTCCAGCGGCACCCGCCAGTCGACGCCCACGACATCCGCGCCCGCCTCGCCCATCAGACCCAGCAGCTCACCCGTACCCACCCCGAAGTGGATGCGCGGAACGCCGTACGACTCGACGGCCCGGAAGACCTTCGCGGAGGCGGGCAGCACCGAGCGCCGGTAGTCGGCGGGGGCGAGGGCGCCGACCCAGGAGTCGAAGAGCTGGACGGCGGAGGCGCCCGCCTCGATCTGCACCTTCAGGAAGGCGGCGGTGATGTCGGCGAGCCGGTCGAGCAGGTCTGCCCAGAGTTGCGGATCGCCGTACATGAGGGACTTGGTGTGCTCGTGGTTGCGGGACGGGCCGCCCTCCACGAGGTAGCTCGCGAGGGTGAAGGGCGCGCCCGCGAAGCCGATGAGGGGGGTGCCGCCCAGCTCACGGGTGAGCAGCCCCATCGCCTCGGTGACGTACCAGACGTCGTCCGGCGTGAGGTCGCGCAGCTGGTCGAGGTCGGCGCGGGTGCGGATCGGCTTCTCGACGACGGGGCCCACGCCGGGCTTGATGTCCAGGTCGACACCGATGGCCTTCAGCGGTACGACGATGTCGCTGAAGTAGATCGCCGCGTCCACCTTGTGCCGGCGGACCGGCTGGAGGGTGATCTCGGCGACCAGCTCGGGCCGCATGCAGGACTCCAGCATGGGGATGCCCTCGCGCACCTTCAGGTACTCGGGCAGTGAGCGTCCGGCCTGCCGCATGAACCACACGGGCGTGTGCGGCACGGGTTCACGCCTGCACGCCTTGAGGAAGGCGGAGTCGTAGGTCGCGGTCGGCTGCTGGCCCTTGGGGCGGTCAATGACGCTCACACCGAAAAGTCTCGCACGGTCCGCGGGCACCGGGAGCCGGGGTCCGACGCGGGGACGGACCCGCGGCCACTCGTCGCACTCCGTCCCGTACCCACGCGAAACGGCACGTTCGGGGGCGCTTCACGGCAACACGATCCGGACAGTGGTCCGGCGCACGGGTGTCTCTCCCTGCGCAAAGGCTCTGTTCCCCTTAATCTTCCCCGCATGGCTGCGGCTGAGGGACGACTGTCGAACGGCGCTGGAACGAACGACCCGAAGGAGGGGGAGCGGGATACGACGGAGGGGGCTCCGCTGCCTTTTCGAGCCGCCGTCGATGCGTTGAGGGCCGCGCGGTTGCGGCCGCAGATCGAGATCGATCCCACGAAGGCACCGCGACGGCTCGCACCGTTCGCGTACGCACTGGAGGCGGCCGTCGTCGACGGTGACGAGGATCTGGCGGACGGCCGGCTGATCCTGCTGCACGACCCGGCGGGACACGACGCCTGGCAGGGCTCGTTCCGCCTGGTGACGCTGGTCCGTGCGGAACTGGAGCCGGAGATGGCCTCCGATCCGCTGCTCCCCGAAGTCTGCTGGTCCTGGCTGACGGGTGCGCTGCAGGCCCGTGGTCTGTCGTACGGCGAGCCCAGCGGCACGGTCACCCGGGCCGGCTCGCACTACTTCGGCGGCCTGTCCGAGCGGCTCCCGGCGTCGCAGATCGAGATCCGGGCGTCCTGGACTCCGCGCGAGGGTCTGGGCGGGGTTCCGGACACGGCGTCACATCTGGCCTCCTGGTGCGATCTGCTCGCCCAGATCGCCGGCCTGCCACCGGCCGCGCCCGGCGATGCGTCTGTGGTGACGCTGCCGCAGCGGCGGGGGCCCCAGTCGCGCTGAGCGCTCCGCGCGGCGGCCCGGATTCTGTCCGCGGGTACGTCGTGGCTGGTCGCGCAGTTCCCCGCGCCCCTGATGGGGCACCCCGTCCGAAGCCGCGCCTCCTGGGAGGCGCGGCTTCAGTCGTGTGGTGAGGGGCGTCGTCAACCCTCCGTCCGGCCTCCCCCTTCCGGGGGACCTCCGGAGGGTGGCCTGTCACTTCTGCGCCCCGAGCGCGCTCCCGTGACCCCCGCACGCGCCCCCGGACCACCCGCGGCCTGCACGAAAACACGTTTGCCCTTTTATCGATACGACCACTTTCGGCCTCGTATCGAAGCGGAGCGGACTCGTTTCGATCTTCGGATGATCGATCGTGCGTCCGAATTGCACGCATTATTACTCACCACATCGTGATCATTCTCTAAAGGCGGACGGGTTTGCTGCCGAAGACCTCTGTGACCTTGAAAGCACGGTTCGTCCCGGCTTCATCCCCACAGCCGGTCCCCCGTCCCGCACCCCCGGAGGCCTGGTGTCCGTTCTCCTTGAGCAGCCCGCAAGCCTGGTCGCCTACCGCCCGAACAAGCCGACCGCGATGGTGGTCGTGGCCGACCCCCGCGTGCGGTCCACCGTCACCCGCCATCTGTGGGCGCTCGGTGTTCGCGACGTGATCGAGGCTTCGTCCGTCGCGGAGGCTCGTCCCCGCATCGGCAACCCCCGCGACATCTGTGTCGCGGACGTCCATCTCCCCGACGGCTCCGGCCTCACCCTCCTGTCCGAAACCCGCGCCGCGGGCTGGCCGAACGGCCTGGCCCTGTCCGCCGCCGACGACATCGGCGCCGTACGCAACGCCCTCGCGGGCGGCGTCAAGGGCTACGTCGTCACCGGCACCCGTACGAACGTCGGGCTTCCCACCCGGCCGGGCGTCGCCCCCATCGGCTCGGCCGCCGCCCGCATGCACCGCCGCCCCCCGGGTTCCCCGAGCCACCCGGGCGGCTACCGCGAGCTGTCCGGCCGCGAGGTCGAGGTGCTCCGGCTGGTGGCCGAGGGCCAGTCGAACAAGGCCATCGGCGTCTCGATGGGCCTGTCCGCGCTGACCGTCAAGAGCCACCTCGCCCGCATCGCCCGCAAGCTCGGCACGGGCGACCGCGCCGGCATGGTGGCGGTGGCCCTGCGCACGGGAATCATCCACTGACCCCCGCCGAATCGTCCCCTTCACCCGAACCTAATCCCCCCTCCGCACGGACCAGGACGCTCGGCTGATGCAGGATTCACCGACCTGACTGGTTTACGACCCCCAGACGCCCGTCGACGGAACGTTCCGTCGACGGGCGTCTGCCATACACAGATACCCTTGACAGGTGACCGACGCCCAAGAGACCGCAGCAGACAGTTCACTGCGAACCACCGGAGGCGCTCCTCCGGACGACGTCGAACCGGCGCCGATCCCCTTGCTGGAGCCCCGCGACGGAATTCCGCCGGTGATCACCGACGAGGACGCCCTCGCCGAGACGATCGCCGCCTTCGCGGCCGGCACCGGCCCCGTCGCCGTCGACGCCGAGCGGGCGTCCGGCTACCGCTACGGCCAGCGCGCGTATCTGGTGCAACTGCGCCGTGAGGGCGCGGGCACCGCGCTCATCGACCCCGTCGCCTGCCCCGATCTGTCGGGCCTCGGCGAGGCGCTCTCCGGAGTGGAGTGGGTGCTGCACGCGGCCACCCAGGACCTGCCGTGCCTGCGGGAGATAGGTATGGTCCCCACCCGCCTGTTCGACACCGAGCTGGCCGGCCGCCTCGCCGGGTTCCCGCGGGTCGGGCTCGGCGCGATGGTCGAGGGCGTCCTGGGCTTCGTACTGGAGAAGGGGCACTCGGCCGTCGACTGGTCGACCCGCCCGCTGCCCGAGCCGTGGCTGCGCTACGCCGCGCTCGACGTGGAACTCCTCGTCGACCTGCGGGACGCACTGGAGAAGGAACTCGACCGGCAGGGCAAGCTGGAGTGGGCCCGCGAGGAGTTCGACGCGATCGCCTCGGCACCCCCGCCGGAGCCCCGCAAGGACCCGTGGCGCCGCACGTCGGGCATGCACAAGGTGCGCCGCCGCCGGCAGATGGCCGTCGTACGGGAGCTGTGGGAGACCAGGGACCGGGCCGCGCGGCGCCGGGACATCTCGCCGGGCAAGATCCTCGGCGACGGGGCGATCGTCGAGGCCGCGCTGGCCGTACCGGCCAATGTGCACGCGCTCGCCGCGCTGAACGGCTTCGGGCACCGCATGGGCCGGCGCCAGCTGGAGCAGTGGCAGGCGGCCGTGGACCGGGCGAAGGAACTGCCCGACGCCGAGCTGCCGCAGCCGGGCCAGCCGCTGACCGGGCCGCCTCCGCCGCGCGCCTGGGCCGAGAAGGACCCGGCCGCCGCGGCGCGGCTGTCGGCCGCGCGGGCCGCGGTCTCCGCACTGGCGGAGAGCCTGCACATGCCGCAGGAGAACCTGATCACCCCGGACACGGTCCGGCGGGTCTGCTGGGAGCCGCCGTCGACACCGGACGCGGCCTCCGTCGCTGCCGCTCTCGCCGGGTACGGGGCCCGGGCCTGGCAGGTCGCGCAGGTCACGCCCGTACTGGTCGCCGCACTGGCCGCGAAGCCCAAGACCAAGGACTGAGGCTCGGCTTCCACGTGGGGCGCGCGCCGTTCGCCGCGCCCCACGTGAACGCCCCCGAGCGGGCCCTCGCGGCGGAACAGCGACGTCGAGATCACGCCAAGATCCTCGGACGGCAGGCGGACCGGGGCCAGGAGCGCGGGGAACCACGCACCCCTGCGGCAGCGGGCCCGCGGACGCGCCTTTCGAAGGAAGCGGTGAACGGCGCATCCCGCCACCCTGGAAGTGTGACCTTCGCCGCTCCGGGCCGCGGGGCTGGGCAGCTACGTTACTCGTAAGTAGCATGGTTCCTGAGCGCGCGCTCAGCGCATCGCAGTAGTGCAATCCGCATCTGGAGGAGAGCCATCGTGCCTCGTACCGTCAGGGACGTCGTCTTCGTCGACGGCGTCCGCACCCCGTTCGGCAAGGCGGGCCCGAAGGGCATCTACCACGAGACCCGCGCCGACGACCTCGTCGTGAAGGCGATCCGGGAGCTGCTGCGACGCAACCCCGGACTCGACCCGAAGAAGATCGACGAGGTCGCCATCGCCGCGACCACGCAGATCGGCGACCAGGGCCTGACGCTGGGCCGCACGGCCGGCATCCTCGCCGGGCTGCCCCAGTCCGTGCCCGGCTACTCGATCGACCGCATGTGCGCCGGCGCGCTGACCGCCGTGACGACCGCGGCCGGCTCCGTCGCCTTCGGCGCGTACGACGCCGTCATCGCCGGCGGTGTCGAGCACATGGGCCGCCACCCCATGGGCGAGGGCGTCGACCCGAACCCCCGCTTCGTCAGCGACAAGCTCGTCGACGAGTCGGCCCTCTTCATGGGCATGACCGCGGAGAACCTGCACGACCGCTACCCCACGATCACCAAGCTCCGCGCCGACGAGTACGCCGTGCGCTCGCAGGAGAAGGCCGCCAAGGCGTACGCCAACGGCAAGATCCAGCAGGACCTGGTGCCGATCTCGGTGCGCAACACCAACGCGGAGGTCGGTGAGACGGGCTGGGGCCTGGTCACCGCCGACGAGCCGATGCGCCCGGGTACCACCCTGGAGAACCTGGCCGGCCTCAAGACCCCGTTCCGCGTGCACGGCCGGGTCACCGCCGGCAACGCGGCCGGTCTGAACGACGGCGCCACCGCCTCGATCATCGCGTCCGAGGAGTTCGCCCGCGAGCACGACCTGCCCGTACGGATGCGGCTCGTCTCGTACGCCTTCGCGGGCGTCGAGCCGGAGGTCATGGGCTACGGCCCGATCCCGGCCACCGAGAAGGCCCTCGCGAAGGCCGGTCTGTCGATCGAGGACATCAACCTCTTCGAGATCAACGAGGCCTTCGCCGTCCAGGTCCTCGCGTTCCTGGAGCACTACGGCATCGCCGACGACGACACGCGCGTCAACCAGTACGGCGGCGCCATCGCGTACGGCCACCCGCTGGCCTCCTCCGGCGTCCGGCTGATGACGCAGCTGGCCCGCCAGTTCGAGGAGCAGCCGGAGGTCCGTTACGGCCTCACCACCATGTGCGTCGGCTTCGGCATGGGCGCCACGGTGATCTGGGAGAACCCGCACCACAAGGACGCCGGAGGCGACAAGTGAGCACCACTGAACTCCTGAAGGGCGCAGCGGAGCTGTTCCCCGACGAGGTCGTGACGTCGGCGCACGTACGCCACCTCGACCTGCCGTTCGGCGCCGGGCGCTTCGCGCTCGTCACGCTGGACAACGGCTTCGACCACACCAAGCCGACCACCTTCGGCCCGGCCTCGCTGGCGAACCTCGACGCCGCGATCGACCAGGTGGAGAAGGAGGCCTCGGCCGGCGAGATCGTCGGTGTCGGCGTCACCGGCAAGCCGTTCATCTTCGCCGTCGGCGCGGACCTGAAGGGCGTCGAGCTGCTCAAGGAGCACAAGGACGCGCTCGCCATCGGCAAGGGCGGCCACGAGGTCTTCAAGCGGCTGTCCGCACTCGCGGTGCCGACCTTCGCGTACTACAACGGCGCGGCCATGGGCGGCGGTGTCGAGGTCGGTCTGCACTGCAGCTACCGCACGGTGTCCGCGTCCCTGCCCGCCTTCTCGCTCCCCGAGGTCTTCCTCGGTCTGGTGCCCGGCTGGGGCGGCTGCGCCCTGCTGCCGAACCTGATCGGCGCCGACAAGGCCGTCTCGGTGATCATCGAGAACTCGCTCAACCAGAACAAGCAGCTCAAGGGCGTGCAGGTCTACGAGCTGGGGATCGCCGACGCGCTCTTCGAGGGCGCGGACTTCCTTGAGCAGTCGCTGATCTGGACGGCGTCCGTCCTCAAGGGCGAGATCGTCGTCGACCGCCCGGTCATCGACCGCGGCGAGGCCTGGGACCAGGCCGTCGCCAAGGGCCGCTTCATCGCGGACAGCAAGGTGCACGGGGCGGCCCCGGCCGCGTACCGCGCGCTCGACATCATCGCCGCCGCGAAGAACGGCGACCTGCAGCAGGGCTTCGACGCCGAGGACAAGGCGCTCGCCGACCTGATCATGGGCGGTGAACTGCGCTCCGGCATCTACGCGTTCAACCTCGTGCAGAAGCGCGGCAAGCGTCCCGCCGGGGCCCCGGACAAGTCCCTCGCGCGTCCGGTCACCAAGGTCGGTGTCGTCGGCGCCGGTCTGATGGCCTCGCAGCTCGCCCTGCTCTTCCTGCGCCGCCTTGAGGTGCCGGTCGTGCTGACCGACATCGACCAGGAGCGGGTCGACAAGGGTGTGGGCTACGTCCACGCCGAGATCGACAAGCTGCTCGGCAAGGGCCGCGTCAACCAGGACAAGGCCAACCGCCTGAAGGCCCTCGTCACGGGCGTCCTGGACAAGGCCGAGGGCTTCTCCGACGCCGACTTCGTCATCGAGGCCGTCTTCGAGGAGATCGGCGTCAAGCAGCAGGTGTTCGCGGAGGTCGAGGCGGTCGCCCCGGCGCACGCGATCCTCGCCACCAACACCTCCTCGCTGTCGGTGACCGAGATGGCGTCGAAGCTCAAGCACCCCGAGCGGGTCGTGGGCTTCCACTTCTTCAACCCGGTCGCGGTCCTGCCGCTCCTGGAGATCGTGCGGGGCGAGGCGACGGACGACGCCTCGCTCGCGACCGCCTTCGGTGTCGCCAAGAAGCTGAAGAAGACCGCGGTCCTGGTGAAGGACGCCCCGGCGTTCGTCGTCAACCGCATCCTCACCC
The DNA here is from genome assembly GCF_026341275.1 of Streptomyces ortus. NCBI lineage: Bacteria > Bacillati > Actinomycetota > Actinomycetes > Kitasatosporales > Streptomycetaceae > Streptomyces > Streptomyces ortus. The sequence continues at coordinate 6,296,069 of NZ_JAIFZO010000002.1, read as the reverse complement.
GCTTCATGGGAGAGATCCAGAACGTCATCGACGAGGGCACGCCGGTCGCGGTCGCCGAGAAGGCGGTCGAACCGCTGGGGCTGCCGATGTCTCCGCTGGTCCTTCTCGAACTGGTCGGTCCCGCGATCGGTCTGCACGTCTCCGAGACGCTCCACCGGGCCTTCCCGGACCGCTTCACGGTCTCGCCGAACCTGGCGGCGGTCGTGAAGGCGGGCAAGCGGGGCTTCTACGTGTACGACTCCGGGAAGCCGGAGCTGGACCCGGAGGTCGCGGCGCTGCTGCGGCAGGGCGATGTCGTCCTGAGCGAGGAGCAGGTCCGTGCTCGCGTCCTCGACGCCGTCGCTCAGGAGATCGGGCTCATGCTCGACGAGGGGGTCGTGGCCGAGGCGCAGGACATCGACCTGTGCCTGATCACGGGTGCGGGGTGGCCGTTCCACCTGGGCGGCATCACGCCGTACCTGGACCGCGAGGGCGTCTCCCAGCGCGTGAACGGCAAGCCGTTCCTGGCACCGGGAGTGGCGTCGGTCCCGGCGTAGGGCTTCCTCGCCCCCGCCGCCCCTACCCGTTCCCGTCCACGCATGGGGGCGCTGCCCCCGAACCCCCGGTCCTCAAACGCCGGACGGGCTGGATTTCCAGCCCGTCCGGCGTTCGAGGACGAGCGCGCAGCGCGACAGGGGGCGAGGGTAGGGGCGGCGGGGGCGGCTAAACGCTTTGCCAGGCTTCGAGTGCCAGGCCCGGTTCCGGTTTGCGGTGGGTGAGGAGCAGGGCTCCCGTGGACGGCGCCAGGGACGCCGCGACCACCCGCCCCGCCGCGTCCTCCGCCAGCGACACCCCCGCGTCAGCGGGAAGCTGCGGACCCGAGTCCGTCCACCACGCCCCCGCCGTCTCCTGCTCCGTGGGATACGCCGCGAAGGCGACCCGCCCACCCGACGACCGCTGCGCGAGCAGCGTGCAGTCGACCCCGTCGAGCGTGCACCGGATCGCGGACACCGGCCCGGGCCCGGCGCACCGGAGGAGTTCGGCCGGTTCAGCGCCGGCCCGCCACGCGCACACCATGTCGTTGTCGTCCGTGTAGAAAAGCGTCACGTGTTCGTCGGAGGTGGCCAGGGCCCGGAGGGTGCCCGGCCGGACCCCCGCCTTCAGCGGCTCCTCGTCGAGCGCGGGGATGTGACCGGGCCCGGCCTGCGTCCAGCGCAGGATGCCGGCCGGCGTGGCCGCGTACAGCTCCACGAGTCCGGACACGCGGGTGACGGCGGCGAGTTCGCCGGTGACCTCGCGGCCCTTGAGGTCGCGCCAGGGGCCCCAGCCGCCGCGCTCCTTCTGGCCGCGCATGCTGACCCCGCCGCCCCTGTTGCGTACGAAGACGTGCGCGCGGCCCTCGGCGTCCACCGTGACGGCCGGTACGCCGGTCTGCGCGCCCTTCGTGTTGGGGTGTCCGAGCCGTTCCCAGTCGAGCGCGGCGAGGTGCGGCCGGAAGTGGGTGGAGTGGACGAGGCCCGCCTCGTCGGCGCCCGTCGGACGCCAGGAGACCAGGTGGGCGTAGTCGTCGGCGCCCTGGCCGACGGCGAGCACCGGGTGGAGGCGCTGGTCGCCGCCGACGGGGCGGGGGGCCACCCAGGGGCCGCCGGGACGCTGCTCGGCCCAGCACCACACCGCTTCGTCCGTCGGAGCGTAGGCGCTGAGTCTGCCGTCCCGGCCCCGTATGAGCCAGCTGCCGTTGAGTGTGCGGGCCATTGACACTCCCCCACTCTAATCGGGCCGGGTGATCGCCCTCCGTGCGACCCTGGCCGTATGGACGCTGCCCCGCTAGTGATCGTCGACGCCGCCAACGTGGTGGGGTCCGTCCCCGACGGCTGGTGGCGCGACCGCCGGGGTGCCGCGGAGCGCGTACGGGACCTGCTCGTCCCGTACGCGGCCGAAGGCCTCCCGGGCCTCCCGGGGCCCCTGGAGCTGGTCCTCGTGGTCGAGGGCGGCGCCCGCGGGGTGACGTCCGTGCCGGGCGTCCGGGTCGAGGCGGCGCCCGGCAGCGGGGACGACCGGATCGTGGAGCTGGTGGCCGAACACCCGGACCGTGCGCGCCTGGTGGTCACGGCGGACCGGGAACTGCGGCGCAGGGTGACGGAGTTGGGCGCCGAGGTCACGGGCCCGCGGACCGTACGCCCGTGACCTCGCGGTCCGCCCGTGATCCCGTGCCCGCCCCTAGGGGGTTTCGGCCGCCTTCTTGTCCCGGGCGAGGCGGCTGTGCGAGCGGCCGTACAGGAAGTAGACGAGGAAGCCGAGGGCCATCCAGATCGCGAACCGCAGCCAGGTCTCGGCCGGCAGGTTCAGCATCAGCCACAGCGAGGCCGCGACGGAGACGATCGGCAGGATCGGGACCAGCGGGGTACGGAAGGCGCGGGGCAGGTCCGGGCGGGTGCGGCGCAGGATGATCACGCCGACCGCGACGACGACGAACGCGAACAGCGTGCCGATGTTCACCAGCTCGGCCAGCTCGCTCAGGCTGGTGAAGCCGGCCACGATCGCGATGATCACGCCGAGCAGGATGGTCGGCCGGTGCGGGGTCCGGAAGCGCGGGTGGACGTGCGAGAAGAAGCGCGGCAGCAGTCCGTCGCGGCTCATCGCGAAGAAGACCCGGGTCTGGCCGAGCAGCAGGATCATGCAGACGGTCGTGAGGCCGACGGCGGCGCCGAAGCTGATGAAGCCCGCGTACCAGGGATGCCCGGTGGCCTTGAAGGCGTCGGCGAGCGGGGCGTCCACGGACAGCTCGGTGTAGTGCTGCATGCCGGTCACGACGACCGACACCGCCACGTACAGCGTCGTACAGATGAGCAGGGAGCCGAGGATGCCGCGGGGCATGTCCCGCTGGGGGTTCTTCGTCTCCTCGGCGGCCGTGGCCACGACGTCGAAGCCGATGAAGGCGAAGAAGACGACGGAGGCGGCGGTGAAGATGCCCATCACGCCGAAGTTCGAGGGGGCCCAGCCGAACATCAGCTGGATGAGCGGCGAGTCGAGACCGCTGCCCGCCTCCACGGGCTTCGCCTTCGGGACGAACGGGTCGTAGTTGTCACCCTTGACGAAGAAGGCACCGGCGATGATCACGACGAGGACGACGGTCACCTTGATGGCGACCACGACGGTGGTGACCCGCGCGGAGAGCTTCGTACCCACCACGAGGATGCCGGTGAGCACCAGGACGAGGGCGGCGGCGAGGATGTCGAAGCCGAAGCCGTCGGCCCCCTCCCTGCCGCTGAGCGCCGCGGGCAGGTGCCAGCCCGCGTTGTCGAGCAGCGAGGCGATGTAGCCGGACCAGCCGACCGCGACCACCGCGGTGCCGAGCGCGAACTCCAGCACGAGGTCCCAGCCGATGATCCAGGCGGGCAGTTCGCCGAGGGAGGCGTACGAGAAGGTGTACGCGGAGCCGGCCACCGGGACCGTGGACGCGAACTCGGCGTAGCAGAGCGCAGCGAGCGCGCAGACGACCCCGGCCACCACGAAGGCCAGGGCGACGGCGGGGCCGGCGTTGTTCTTGGCGACCGTGCCGGTGAGGACGAAGATGCCGGTGCCGATGATGACACCGACGCCGAAGACGGTCAGATCCAGGGCGGACAGGGATTTCTTGAGCGCGTGCTCCGGTTCCTCGGTGTCCTGGATGGACTGCTCGATCTTCTTCGTCCTGAAGAGGGTGTTGCTCACGGGCGTACCTCCCACGCTTGTCGTCCTCGACATGATCGAGAGGCGGTGTGGTCCGTCTGCCCCGGCTCGGGCGTGTTAACGCGAATGGGCCGGTTCCACCACCGTAAAGGGTGCTGGAACCGGCCCACTCGGGCGTGTCTCAGTCGCGGGCGGGTTCCGGTGTGGCGTGGGCCTGGTCGTACCTGCCGTCGAGCTTGGAGACGAGCCCGGTGACCTGCCGGGCGATGTCCGGCGCGGTCAGTCCGATCTCGGCCATGACCTCCTTGCGGGAGGCGTGGTCGAGGAAGCGCGGCGGGATGCCGAAGTCGCGCAGGGGCACGTCCACCCCGGCGTCGCGCAGGGCCTGGGCGACCGCCGAGCCGACGCCGCCGACGCGGGAGTTGTCCTCGACGGTGACGACCACGCGGTGCCGCTCGGCGAGCGGAGCCATGGCCTCGTCGACGGGCTTGACCCAGCGGGGGTCGACGACGGTGGTGGAGATGCCCTGCTGGTCTAGGAGGCCGGCGATCTCCAGGCACATGGGCGCCAGCGCGCCGACCGAGACGAGGAGCACGTCCGGGGTGTCGGTGCCGGGCTCGCGCAGGACGTCCATGCCGCCGACGCGGCCCACTGCCGGTACGGCCGGGCCGACCGCGCCCTTGGAGAAGCGGACCACGGTCGGCGCGTCCGTGACCTGGACGGCCTCGCGCAGCTGGGCGCGGACCTGGTCGGCGTCGCGGGGCGCGGCGAGCCTGAGGCCCGGTACGACCTGGAGGATCGACATGTCCCACATGCCGTTGTGGGAGGCGCCGTCGGTGCCGGTGACACCGGCCCGGTCGAGCACGAAGGTGACGCCGCACTTGTGCAGGGCCACGTCCATCAGGACCTGGTCGAAGGCGCGGTTGAGGAAGGTCGCGTAGACCGCGAAGACGGGGTGCAGTCCGCCGGTGGCGAGGCCCGCGGCGGAGACGGCGCCGTGCTGCTCGGCGATACCGACGTCGTAGATGCGGTGCGGGAAGGCGTCCGCGAACTTCTTCAGGCCGACCGGCTGCAGCATGGCCGCCGTGATCGCGACGATGTCCTCGCGCTCCTTGCCGAGCGCGACCATCTCGTCGCCGAAGACGGAGGTCCAGTCGGCGCCCGAGACCTTGACGGGCAGGCCCGTGTCGGGGTGGATGGGGCCGATGCCGTGGAAGCGGTCGGCCTCGTCGCTGAGGGCGGGCTGGTAGCCGCGGCCCTTCTCGGTGAGGCAGTGCACGATGACCGGGCCGCCGAAGCGCTTGGCGCGGGCGAGCGCGGACTCCAGGGCCTCCATGTCGTGCCCGTCGATGGGCCCGACGTACTTCAGGCCGAGGTCCTCGAACATGCCCTGCGGGGCGATGAAGTCCTTGAGGCCCTTCTTGGCGCCGTGCAGGGTCTCGTAGAGGGGCCTGCCGACGACGGGAGTGCGCTCCAGGAGGTCCTTGCCGCGGGCCAGGAAGCGCTCGTAGCCGTCGGTGGTGCGCAGGGTCGCCAGGTGGTTCGCGAGGCCGCCGATGGTCGGCGCGTACGACCGCTCGTTGTCGTTGACGACGATGACGAGCGGGCGGTCCTTGGCGTCGGCGATGTTGTTCAGCGCCTCCCAGGCCATGCCGCCGGTGAGCGCCCCGTCGCCGATGACGGCGACCACGTGGTCGTCCTTGCGCAGCACCTCGTTGGCCTTGGCGAGTCCGTCGGCCCAGCCGAGGACCGTGGAGGCGTGGCTGTTCTCGATGACGTCGTGCTCGGACTCGGCCTGGGACGGGTAGCCGGACAGGCCGCCCTTCATCTTGAGCTTCGAGAAGTCCTGGCGGCCCGTGAGCAGCTTGTGGACGTAGGACTGGTGTCCGGTGTCCCACAGGATCCGGTCCTTGGGAGACTCGAAGACCCGGTGCAGGGCGAGGGTCAGCTCGACGACACCGAGGTTGGGGCCGAGGTGGCCGCCGGTCTTGGACACCGCGTCGACGAGGAAGGTCCTGATCTCGTCCGCGAGCTGGTCCAGCTGCTCCAGGCTGAGCCGGTCCAGATCGCGCGGTCCCTTGATGCGGGTCAGCAGCGGCACCCGTGCCTCCTTGCGTGCGGTAGAGCTATCGAGCTGTTGCCGGGCCTGTCGAGTCTAATGTTCCGTCTTTCCCGGCGGCGCCGGGGCTGTGGGTCGTACATCACGCTTTCGGCCGTACATCATCTCGCCCGCCGACTCCCCCACCAAACGCCCCAAGCAACACAAAAGTGCCCGGCACCTGTGAAGGCACCGGGCACTCGAGCGCCCCAAGAGGGCGCGGGGCTGTGACATGTGCGGCTCCGCCGCGGGGCGCGACCAGCCACGACGCACCCGCGGCTACCCACCGACGGGCAGTCCCGGCTCAGCCGCGCAGCCGCAGAACCGTTATGCGCGCCCCGCGGTCTTCTGCGTCTTGCGCGTGATCGAGTCGATGACAACCGTGGCCAGAAGCACACCACCGGTGATCATGTACTGGACCGGCGTGGCGATGCCCTCCAGGGCGAGGCCGTACTGGATCGAGGTGATCACCATGACACCGAGCAGCGCGTTCCAGGTGCGGCCCCGGCCACCGAAGAGGCTGGTGCCACCGATGACGGCCGCCGCGATGACGTTCATCAGGAGGTCACCCGCACCGGCGCTCTGGTTGGCCGCGGCGATCTTCGAGGCCCAGAACAGACCGCCGACGGCGGCGAAGAAGCCCGCCAGGGCGAAGACCGAGACGCGGACCGCGGTGACGTTGATACCGGCACGGCGGGACGCCTCGACGCTGCCGCCGAGCGCGAAGATCTTGCGTCCGTAGCTCGTGCGGCGCAGTACGAAGTCGCTGATGACCAGGACCAGGACGAACAGCAGCAGCGCCAGCGGCAGGCCCTTGTACTGGTTGAACATGATCGCGGCGGCGAACGCCACGACCGCGAGCAGGGCCGTGCGCATGATCAGGTCGCCCAGCGGCCGGGACGGGATGCCCGCGGCCTCGCGGCGGCGGCTGTCCAGGAAGCTGGTGACGAAGAAGAGCACCACGGCGACCAGAGCGAGGCCGTAGGCGGCGGCGACGTCCGAGAAGTAGTACGTGGTCAGCTTGCCGACCACGCCGTCGCCGTCGATGTTGATGGTGCCGTTCTCGCCCAGGATCTGGAGCATGAAGCCGAGCCAGAACAGCAGTCCCGCCAGGGTGACCGCGAAGGCGGGGGCGCCGATCCGGGCGAAGAAGAAGCCGTGGAGCGCGCCGATGGCCGCACCGCTCACGAGAGCGATGAGGACGGCCAGCCACTCGTTGACGCCGTGCGTGACGCTCAGTACGGCGGTGATGGCACCCGCCACACCGCTGACCGAGCCGACCGACAGGTCGATCTCGCCGAGCAGCAGCACGAAGATGATGCCGACCGACATCATGCCGGTGGCGACCATCGCGACGGCGATGTTGTTGAGGTTCTCGGCGGAGAGGAAGGCCGAGTTCAGGCTCTGGAAGATGATGCAGATGGCGATGAGGCCGAGGACGACCGGGACGGAGCCCAGGTCACCGCCCTTCATCTTGCGCTTGAACTCGCCGACGTAGCCGGCCAGGCCCTGCTCGCGCACGAGCAGCCTGGGGTCGACCACGGTCACCGCGTCGGCGGCGGCCTCGGGGTTCGCTACGGCGTGCTCGTCCGTGCTGGCGGAGGTCTTGTCGATGCTCACTTCTGAGCCTCCCCGTTGCTGCGCGCCGCACGGCGGGTCACGGCGTTGTCCGTGGCACCGGTGATGGCGGAGATGATCTCTTCCTGCGAGGTCGCCTTGACCTCGAAGACGCCGTTGTTGCGGCCGAGCCTGAGCACGGCCACCTTGTCGGCGACGGCCTTCACATCGGCCATGTTGTGGCTGATGAGCAGGACGGCGTGGCCGCGCTCGCGCAGCCGCTCGACCAGGTCGAGGACCTGGGCGGTCTGCTCGACACCGAGGGCCGCGGTGGGCTCGTCGAGGATGACCAGCTTGGGCTCGCCGAGCATGGAGCGGGCGATGGCCACGGTCTGGCGCTGACCGCCGGAGAGCGAGGCGATCGGGATGCGCACGCTGGGGATGCGGATCGACAGCGTCTGGAGCAGTTCGCGTGAGCGGCGCTCCATCTCGACCTCGTCCAGGATGCCGCGCTTCTTCAGCTCACGGCCCAGGTAGAGGTTGCCGACGACGTCGATGTTGTCGCACAGCGCGAGGTCCTGGTAGACGGTCGCGACACCCAGGTGCTGGGCGTCGTGCGGCTTGTTGATCTGGACGGCCTTGCCGTCCCATTCGATGACACCCTCGTCGATCGGGTGCACGCCGGCGATCGTTTTCACCAGCGTGGACTTTCCGGCGCCGTTGTCGCCGACCAGGGCGACCACCTCACCGGCGTGGACCTCAAGCTCTACGTCGGTGAGCGCCTGAACGGCACCGAATCGCTTCGAGACCCCGCGCAACGCCAGAACAGGCGTAGCGGACACGTTAACCATCTCCTTCGCCGCCTGACCCGGCGGGAGGTTGTGCAAAGAGTTTTCGGGGGGAGGAAGTGTTCCTTCCGGCGCCCCGCCCTGGCTGCGGGGCTGGTGATTGCGGGGCGCCGGAGGGGCTTCTGGTACGACCGTCCCTCATGGACCGCGTTCTCGCGGACCACAGGCCCGTACGGGAATTCAGTGGACCGAATTCCCGTACACGGTAAGGGACTTGTCGTTGCCTACTTCACGCCGGCCTTGTCACAGGCGGCCTTGAACTTGGCGGTGCAGATCTCGTCCACCGTGTAGATGGCGTCCTTGATCACGGTGTCGTTGATGTTGGCCTTGGTCAGGGAGATGACCGGGACCAGCACCGACGGGACACCCTTGGTGGTGGGGCTGTCGACCGAGTCCTTGGCGATGGAGTCGAGCTTCTCGCCCTTGGCGAGGGCGACGGCCATCTGCGCGGCGACGTCCGCCTCCTGCGGGTAGGGCTTGTAGACGCTCATGAACTGCTCACCGGAGACGATGCGCTGCACACCCGCGAGCTCGGCGTCCTGGCCGGTCACGGGCGGCAGCGGGGAGACGCCCGCGGCCTTGAGGGCGGTGATGATACCGCCGGCCATGCCGTCGTTGGCGGAGTAGACGCCGACGATCTTGGTCTTGCCGATCGCCGAGATGGCACCTTCCATGTTGGCGTTGGCGTTCTCCGGCTTCCACTCCTTCGTGTCGTACGACTTGGCGATGTCCACCTTGCCGTCGAGCTCGGAGAGGGCGCCCTTCTTGAAGAGGGCGGCGTTCGGGTCGGTGACCGCGCCGTTCATCATGACGATCTTCGCGGAGGGCTTGGCCTTGTCGCCCAGGGCCTCCAGGAGCGCCTTGCCCTGGACGCGGCCGACCTCTTCGTTGTCGAAGGAGGTGTAGGCGTCGATCGGGCCCTCGGCGAGGCGGTCGTACGCGACGACGGGGATGCCGGCGTCCTTGGCCTTCTTCACGCCGTTGGCGATGGCCTTGGAGTCCACCGCGTCCACGATCAGCACGTCCACCTTGTTGGTGATCATCGTGTCGACCTGCTGGGACTGCGTGGTGGCGTCCTGCTTGGCGTTGGCGTAGACGATCTCGCCCTTGTCGTTCGTGAGCTCCTTGACCTTCTTCTCGATCAGGGGCTTGTCGAACTTCTCGTACCGCGCGGTCTGGTTCTCCGGAAGGAGGAGGCCGACCTTGATGTTGTCGCCCTTGGCGGCGGACTTCGTGGAGTCGCTCTTGTCGCCGGACTCCTCGGCGCTGCCACAGGCAGCCAGCGAGACGGCCATCGCACCAGCGGCAACGGCAAAGGCGGCGCGACGCATACGCGTGTTCACTTCAGAAACCTCCCTGACGAGGCCGCGACGTTGCGGCCGAGGTGGCTGGAAGTCAACTCGGCCGCACGTGCGACGTCAAGAAGTAAATCCTTAACGGAATGGCAACGCTGCCATCCGTTCTCTAAGTGAAGGCAGGTGATACGGCAGTGAGCGATCCATCCAAAAGGGTCGAATCGCCCATCTCGCCGAGTGCGAGGGCGAGCGCCCCGAGGACCTCCGCCCGACCGCCAAGTGCCCCTGGCAGAACGGATAGTTGGCGCGCCGCACTGGGGATCGCATAGCGGCCGACGGACTCCCTGATGGGTCCCAGCACGAGCTCACCGGCCTCGGCGAGATCACCGCCGAGAACCACCCGGCTCGGATTGAGCAGGTTGCACAGGTTCGCCACTCCACTGCCGATATGTCGGCCGACGTCGGCGATCACCCGACGGCAGCCAGGGTCTCCGTCCCGCGCCAGCCGTACGACACCTTCCATGGTCAGATCCGTGCCGTGGCTGGACTGGAGGAGCGGCAGCACATAGCGCGCCGCCGCGAAGGTCTCCAGGCAGCCGCGGTTCCCGCAGCGGCAGACGGGGCCGGACTCATCAAGAGTAATATGCCCGATTTCTCCCGCCGTGCCACCCGGGCCGCGGTAGATCTTGCTGTTGATCACCAGCCCGGCGCCGACACCGCTGGCCACCTTGATGTACGCCAGGTCCCTGACGCCCCTGCCGCTCCCCCAGACGAGTTCCCCGAGGGCCCCGAGGTTGGCGTCGTTGTCGACGTGCACGGGGACCCCCAGACGCCCCTGGAGCTCCTCCGCGGGCTTCGTGCCGGTCCAGCCCGGCAGGATCGCGGTGGAGCCGAGCGTCCCGGACTCCACGTCGATCGGTCCCGGCACGCCGAGACCCACCCCGGCGACCTTCGAACGGTCCACCCCGGTGGCTTCGATCAGGCGGTTGACCAGCTGTTCCGCCCGGTCGAAGCCCTGCGCGGCGGACGCGTCCACATCGAGCGGCTCGGACTCCTCGGCCAGCACCTGGTGGGCGAGGTTGCCGACCGCGACCCGCAGATGCGTATGGCCGAAGTCGACGCCGATGACGATGCCGGCGTCGCCGCTGAGGCTGACGCTGCGGGCCCTTCGGCCGCCCGCCGAGGTGGGCGTGACCTCGACCGTTCCGCCGTCCTTCAGCTCGCGCACGATGTTGGAGACCGTGGCCGCGGACAGGCCCGTCGTCCTCGCGATCTCCGCCTGCGTGAGCGACCCGGCCAGGCGCACCGCGCGTACGACCCGTTCGAGATTGGCTCGGTGCAGCGACGACTGCGACCCCGGAGTCTCCACGACGACCTCCTGCGTACGGGGTCGCCTCGGTGAGACCCCGTCTATGTCCAACTAGTGAACTCTAAGCTGAGCCGTTGGGGTCGCCTCCCGTCAAGAGGTTGAGCAAGGAAGGGGCGTGCGGGCGCCCGTGCCGCGAGGGTGGCCCCGGCTCCATTCCGGGACCACCCTCGCAAACCGAACCGATGCCCCCCGCCGCTACTTGAGCGCCCCGGCGGTGAGCCCCTGCACGACCTGGCGCTGGAAGACGATGTACGCGGCGAGCACCGGCAGCATCGCCATCACGAGGCCCGCGAAGAGGCCGGACCAGTCGCCCTTGTAGCCCTGGCTGACGGCGAGCTGGACCAGGCCCTGGGTGAGCACCTTGTTCTCCGGCTCGGTGTTGAGCACCGTCGGCAGCAGGTACTGGTTCCACTGCCCCAGGAAGTTGAAGATCGTGATGCTGATCAGGCCGGGCTTGGCCATCGGCAGCATCACCTGGAAGAACGTCCTGGTGTGCGAGGCGCCGTCCACGAAGGCCGCCTCCGCCACCGAGGTCGGCAGGGTGCGGAAGAAGGACGTCATGAAGAACACGGTGAACGGCAGCGAGTAGCCGATGTAGACCAGGATCAGTCCGGGCAGCGTGTTCAGCAGCGAGAGGTTCTGCATGACGTAGAACAGCGGGACCAGCGCCAGGATGATCGGGAAGCTCATCCCTCCGATGAAGAGGAAGTAGATGAAGCGGTTCCCGGGGAACTCGAAGCGCGCGAGGACGTACGCCGCCATGGAGCCCAGCAGCATGGTGCCCAGGAGCGAGAACCCCACCACGATGATCGTGTTGAGGAAGTAGTCGCTCATGTTCGCCGAGGTCCAGGCGCGCGACCAGTTGTCGAAGTGCAGCGTCTCGGGCAGCGACCAGGGCGAGCTGAAGATCTCCTTGTCCGTCTTGAAGGAGGTCATCACCGCCCAGAGCAGCGGCATCGCGACCATGAACGCCCAGAGGATCAGGAAGCCGTGCGAGAAGACGTTGAGGGTCCTGCCGGTGGTCTTCTCCCGCGGCGCGGCCGGGGGCGCCGTCTTGGCGACGGGTGGCCGCTCCCCCGTGGTGTCGGCGGGAGGCGTGTCGGTCGTCTTCATGCGTGGCCTCCTCGCGGCTCGGTGAGCTCGGTTCGCATCAGTACTCCAGCCGCTCGCGCCGGCCCAGCTTCATCACGACCGCCACGAACAGCAGCGTCACGAAGAGCAGGGCGACACCGATCGTCGTCGCGTAGGCCGCCTGGCCGTCGCGGAACGCCTTCTGGTAGACGTACAGCGGCAGGACGGTCGTCGAGTAGTCGGGACCGCCGGGGCCCACGGTCATGATCTGCACGACCGCGAAGGACTCGGCGCCGAGCGCCAGGATGCCCACGTAGGCCCAGCCGGACTGCACGGTGTCCCAGAGCAGCGGCAGGGTGATCTTGAAGAAGGTCGTGATGCGGCTCGCGCCGTCCAGCAGCGCCGCCTCGTAGTAGTCCTTGGGGATGGAGGCCATTCCCGCGGAGAAGAGCACCACGAAGAATCCGACCGTGCACCACACCAGGACCGCGAAGATGCACCACAGGGCGAGGTCCGGGTCGCCGAGCCAGTCGGGCTGCACGCTGTCCAGACCGATCGCCTTCAGGAACGAGTTGATCGCGCCGCTGTTGGGGTTGTAGGCGAACTGGAACAGCAGCGCGACGATCGCGATCGACAGCACCTGCGGAAAGAAATAGACCACCTTGTAGAAGGCGGAACCGCGGACGCCGGCGATCGCGGCGTTCTTCCGCCGCCGCCCGCCGACATTGAGCATGAAGGCGAAGAACAGCGCCATGGTGAGGGTCACCAGCGGCAGCAGCACGACCAGCATCACGCTGTGCTGCAACGACTTCCAGAAGACCTCGTCGTCCCACAGTCTCGTGTAATTCTTGAAGCCCACCATTTTGAACTCGGGGCTGAGACCGCTCCAGTCCGTGAACGAGTAGTAGATGGACTGGATGAAGGGCCAGATGACGAACAGGCCGTAAATGGCCAGGGGGGCCGTCAAGAACCCCACGATGAAACGGTATTTACCGTGTTGCATTCCAACCGACCCGATCTTCCCGCGGGGGGTGCCGTCGACGCCGCACAAGGAGGGCCGGGGCCCCGGAAGGTGTCCGGGGCCCCGGTCGCGCTCACTGGTGCTTGTAGTGCTGGATGCTGTCGTCCTTGGCCGCCTCGTCGGCGTAGCCCTGGATCTTCTTGATGGCCTCGACCGGGGTGAGGCGGCCGGCCATCATCTCGCCGAGGCCGCCGACGCCGATCTTCTCCTTCTGCAGCGCCACGTACCAGTCCTGGATACGCGGGTTGACCACGTTGTCGCCGGCCTTCTTCAGGGCCGCGACACCGGACTTCAGACCCGGCGTCAGCTCGATGCCGTCGGTGCCGCCGTTGAAGGCGGTCAGCGACTTCACGGAGGAGGTGAAGTTCTTCGACGAGGCCTCGCCGAGCATGATGCGCAGCTGCTCCATGCCGCCCTCGGTGTTCTTGGCCTTCGCGGGGACGATGAAGGGCTCGCCGCCCGACGCCCAGATGGTCCCGAAGGGCATCTTGTCCGAGCTGTCGATGCCGCTGGGTGCGTTCACCGCGAGGTCGAAGTCCTTCGGCATGGTCTTCGCCGCCTCGTTCTCCACCCAGGAGCCGTTCGGGATGAAGAGCGCCTTGCCCTCGGTCCAGGCGGTCTGGGACTGGATGTGGTCCAGGCCAGGGGTGCCCTTGAGGATGTAGCCCTTCTTGTAGAGCTCGTAGTACGCCTCGAAACAGGTCTTGACGGCCGGGTGCTTCCAGGCGTTCGGCTCCAGGTTGTCGATGGCGTCGAGGACCTCGCGCCCGCCGACCTTGGCGATCATCGGGTAGAGCGAGAAGGGGACGTAGTACGGGTACTTGCCCGCGTACGTCCAGCCCGCGATGCCCTTCTTCTTGGCCTTGGCGCAGACCGCGAGCATGTCGTCCCAGGTCTCCGGGTACTCCGCGTCCAGGCCGTCCAGCGCCTTCTGGGAGTACCACACGCCGTAGACCGTGTACGCGTAGTACATGATCCAGACCGGGTCGCCGTCGAACTGGCCCATCTCGATGATGCCGGGGCGCAGGGTGTCGCGGACCTTCTTGGCCGGGTCGTCGATGGACGGCGCGTCCAGCAGCGGGGTGAGGTCGGCGAGCTGCTTCTTGCCGACGAGGACGCCCATGTCCATCTGCTCGGCGCCCGAGTTGTCGATCAGGTCCGGCGGGGTGCCCTGGTTGAAGCGCGGCTGCAGCACCGACTGGATCTTCTGGGTGGAGGAGAACTTGACCTTCGCGTCGGGGAAGTTCTTCTCGTAGACCGCCTTGGCGTCCTCGGCGTACTGCGTGCCGAAGCCGCCGTCGAAGATCACGATCTCCAGCGGCGCGCTCTCGTTGACGGCGAGCGGGTTCGCCTTGGTCTTCTTGCCCTTGTCGACCTTCTCGTCGCCGCCGCTGTCACCGCTGGCACACGCGGACAGAAAGCCCATCGTGGGTACGGCGATCAGCCCGAGCGCGGCGGACCGCTTGATCAGGTCGCGCCGGCCGACACCCTCGCGGTCGTTGTGTGCGGAAGTGGATCCCATGCTCAAGTCCTCGCCTTCGTCAGGACTCAGGCGGTGAACCGGACCCTCCCCGGCACCGCGGTTGGTACTGCATTACCCGGGGAGAACCCCGGCCCCCGGCAGGAAAAGCAGGTCGGACGGGCCGCCCGGCGCTTGAGCGAGGGGACATCAGTAGAGCTGGATTCGTGCCTGAATGCCGGGAGCCGCGGGAATGCGCGGCACGTCGCTGTCGGCCGCGCCCCCTCGTCTTTCGGCAACCGCCCGCCCACGACCGGTCGAACGATCGGGCAGACGCCGACAGGTATAGTCCACTTCCCGCCAACGGAGCAAGATCGAATGCACAGTTGGCCGACACTCTTTCCCGAAGTGAGACCTCGCGGAAATATGAGCTGCCCGGAGGGGTTGCCGGACAGGTGGCGATCAGGCAACGATCAGTGCCCGAACAGGAAGCCGGCGGACGGGCCCGCGAGGGGGCCGTCGAGTCGGCCGTCGGCATTACCCCCGTACGCCACATCCAACACCCTTGACAGCACTGGCCACTTGACTCCCTACTGGACCTGCGCAGCGAATTTGACAACGTTGTCCAGTCGCACGTGACAGGGAGGGTGCTGGCGCATGCACCAGAATTCTCGGCAAGGGTCTCGGTACAGATCCCCGCTCGGAACACGGCACGGGTGGGGTTCCACGGCGGTCCTCGGAGCCGCCGCCTTCGCACTGGTGGTGGCCTCGCAGGGCGCCGCCGTAGCCCGTCCCGGTGAAGCGGCGGCGGCCGATCGGGAGTTCGCCTCCTCCTTCGAGGCGGGTGAACCCGCACCCGACTGGCTCAACACGGTCGACACCTCGGCGGACGGCGCCAAGCGCGCCTCGGGGGTCGACGGCGGTTTCAGCACCGGCATCCCCGGCAATGTGACGGAGCACGTCACGGACGTCCGCGCGAGCGCCGAGAACACCGGCGGGGGCGAGGTGAAGGAGAACCTCACCGATGTCGAGCCCAGCACCAAGTGGCTGACCTTCGCACCCACCGGCTGGGTGGAGTTCGAGCTGGACGCCCCCGTCAAGCTCGTCACGTACGCGCTCACGTCGGCCAACGACCACGACGAGCGCGACCCCGTCGACTGGACCTTCCAGGGCTCCACGGACGGCAAGGACTGGAAGACCCTCGACACCCGGACCGGTGAGTCCTTCGGCGAGCGGTTCCAGACGAAGTCGTACAAGCTCGGCGAACCGGCCGAGTACCAGCACTTCCGGCTCGACATCACCAAGAACAAGGGCGCGTCCGACGCGCTGCAGCTCGCCGACGTCCAGTTCTCGACGGGCGACGAGGAAGACCCCACGCCCAAGGACATGCTCTCCCTCGTGGACCGCGGTCCGAGCGGCTCCCCGACGGCCAAGGCGGGCGCGGGCTTCACCGGCAAGAAGGCGCTGCGGTACGCGGGCACCCACAAGGCGGACGGCCGCGCCTACTCGTACAACAAGGTCTTCGACGTGAACGTGGCCGTCGGCCGGGACACCGAGCTGGCGTACCGGGTCTTCCCGTCGATGGCGGACGGCGACCGGGACTACGACGCCACGAACGTCTCCGTCGACCTGGCCTTCACGGACGGCACCTACCTCAGCGACCTGCGCGCGCAGGACCAGCACGGGTTCGCGCTGACACCGCAGGGCCAGGGCGCCTCGAAGGTCCTGTACGTCAACCAGTGGAACAACGTCACCTCGCGGATCGGCTCGGTCGCGGCCGGCCGGACCGTCGACCGCGTGCTGGTCGCGTACGACTCCCCCAAGGGGCCCGCCAAGTTCCGCGGCTGGCTGGACGACGTGAAGCTGAGCGTGCAGAAGCCCGGGAAGCCGAAGGCGCACCTCTCGGACTACGCGTCGACCACTCGCGGCACCAACTCCAGCGGCGGCTTCTCGCGCGGCAACAACTTCCCGGCCACGGCCGTGCCGCACGGCTTCAACTTCTGGACCCCGGTGACGAACGCGGGTTCGCTGAGCTGGCTGTACGACTACGCGCGCTCCAACAACGCGGACAACCTGCCCACCGTCCAGGCGTTCAGCGCGAGCCACGAACCGAGCCCCTGGATGGGCGACCGGCAGACCTTCCAGGTGATGCCGTCGGCCGCGTCCGGCACCCCGGAGACGGGCCGCACCGCCCGCGCGCTGCCCTTCAGGCACGAGAAGGAGACGGCACGCCCGTACTACTACGGGGTGACGTTCGAGAACGGCCTGAAGACCGAGATCGCGCCGACGGACCACGCCGCGTCCATGCGCTTCACCTTCCCCGGTGACGACGCGAACGTCCTCTTCGACAACGTCACGGACCAGGCGGGTCTGACCCTCGACAAGGAAAGCGGCACCTTTACCGGCTACTCGGACGTCAAGTCCGGTCTTTCGACGGGCGCCACCCGGCTCTTCGTGTACGGGACCTTCGACGCGCCCGTGAAGGAGGGCAGCTCCGCCGGGGTCAAGGGCTACCTGAAGTTCGAGCCCGGCGCCGACCGCACGGTCACCCTGCGCATCGCCACGTCCCTCATCAGCATCGACCAGGCCAAGGACAACCTGCGCCAGGAGATCCCGGACGGCACGTCCTTCGACAGGGTGAAGTCGCGCGCCCAGCAGGCGTGGGACAGGATCCTGGGCAAGGTCGAGGTCGAGGGCGCGACCCCCGACCAGCTGACGACGCTGTACTCCAGCCTCTACCGGCTGTACCTGTACCCGAACTCCGGCTTCGAGAAGGTCGGCGGCAAGGACCAGTACGCCTCGCCGTTCTCGCCGATGCCGAACCCGGACACCCCGACGCACACCGGGGCCAAGATCGTCGACGGCAAGGTGTACGTCAACAACGGCTTCTGGGACACCTACCGGACGACGTGGCCCGCGTACTCGCTGCTGACGCCCGGCCAGGCCGGTGAGATGGTCGACGGCTTCGTCCAGCAGTACAAGGACGGCGGCTGGACCTCGCGCTGGTCCTCGCCCGGCTATGCGGACCTGATGACCGGCACCTCCTCCGACGTGGCGTTCGCGGACGCGTACGTCAAGGGCGTCGACTTCGACGCGCAGTCGGCGTACGACGCGGCCGTGAAGAACGCGACCGTCGTACCGCCCTCCTCGGGTGTCGGCCGCAAGGGCATGGCCACCTCGCCGTTCATCGGCTACACGAGCACCGACACCCACGAGGGCCTGTCGTGGGCGCTGGAGGGCTACCTCAACGACTACGGCATCTCGAAGATGGGCGAGGCGCTCTACAAGAAGACCGGCAAGAAGAAGTACAAGGAGGAGGCCGCGTACTTCCTCAACCGCGCCCAGGACTACGTCAACCTCTTCGACTCGAAGGCCGGCTTCTTCCAGGGCAAGGACGCCGAGGGCGACTGGCGGGTGGACTCCGAGAAGTACGACCCGCGCGTGTGGGGCTACGACTACACGGAGACCAACGGCTACGGGTACGCGTTCACCGCGCCGCAGGACTCGCGCGGCCTCGCCAACCTGTACGGCGGCCGGTCGGGCCTCGCGGAGAAGCTGGACACGTATTTCGGCACCCCGGAGACCGCCGGGCCCGAGTTCGTCGGCTCGTACGGGGGCGTCATCCACGAGATGACCGAGGCCCGCGACGTCCGCATGGGCATGTACGGGCACTCCAACCAGGTGGCCCACCACGTCAACTACATGTACGACGCGGCCGGCCAGCCCTGGAAGACCCAGAAGAACGTGCGTGAGGTCCTCTCGCGGCTCTACACGGGCAGTGAGATCGGCCAGGGCTACCACGGCGACGAGGACAACGGCGAGCAGTCGGCCTGGTACCTCTTCTCCTCGCTCGGCTTCTACCCGCTGGTCATGGGCAGCGGCGAGTACGCGGTCGGCTCACCGCTGTTCACGAAGGCGACCGTGCACCTGGAGAACGGCCGCGACCTCGTCGTGAAGGCCCCGAAGAACAGCGCGAAGAACGTCTACGTGCAGGGCCTGAAGGTCAACGGCAAGAAGTGGTCGTCGACCTCGCTCCCCCACTCGGTGCTCTCGCGCGGCGCGGTGATCGAGTTCGACATGGGGCCGAAGCCGTCCTCGTGGGGCACCGGCAGGAACGCGGCGCCCGTGTCGATCACCCAGGACGACAAGGTGCCCGCTCCCCGGACGGACGCCGTCAAGGGCGAGGGCGCGCTGTTCGACAACACGTCGGCCACGAACGCCACCGTCGCGGCCGCGGACCTGCCGACCGCCGACCCGGTCAAGGCCGTGCAGTACACGCTGACGTCGGCCGACGCGGCCAAGGCCCCCAAGGGCTGGGTCCTGCAGGGCTCGTCCGACGGGACCAAGTGGAAGGACCTCGACAAGCGTTCCGGGCAGTCCTTCGCCTGGGACAAGCAGACGCGGGCCTTCTCGGTGACGGCACCCGGCACGTACGCGAAGTACCGCCTGGTCCTCGACGGCGAGGCGACGCTGGCGGAGGTGGAACTGCTGGGCTGACGCCCGGCACTTGACCCACTGAGAACACGCACAGCGCACACGGCACCGGTTACGGCAGGACGGTAACCGGTGCCGTGTCGTTCGCGGGGTCGGGGTCGCGGCGGCCGGTGTCGCGGCGGTCGGTGACGGCGATGTCGACCACCCGCACGCTGCCCTCCCCCGGCCCGCCGAGCCGCAGCGTGAACTCGAAGGTGCTCGTCTCCCCCGCTTCGAGCCCGCTCCGCACGGGGCAGGAGTACGTGCCCTTCTCCAGGTCGCAGGAGGGCTCGTACACGTCCTCGTCGATGGCCTCCTCGGGCTGCTCGACCACGGTGGCGCCCGGCGGCGGAGTGAACAGCAGTCGTGTGCTCCAGGGGGTGGCGGGCCCGTTGTTGCGCACCTTCAGCCGCACGGTGTGCTCGGTGCCCCGCGCGCCGCTCACCTCGACGGGGAGGACCTCGAAGTCGGCGTGGGTGTCCACCTGGACGTCGCTCGCCACGTCACCGCCCGCGAACGTGCCCTTCAGGTCGGATCCCTTCGCGGTGCCGGTCGTCAGCCGCGGCCCGTCACCCGGGTCGCCGCCCTCGGGTACGACACTGTGCTGCGCGGGGCCCATGTCGAGGGCCCAGGCCTGCTGACCGAAGGAGGTGTACAGCTGCGTGGTGGAGACGTCCATCGTCAGGTCCGGGTGGAGGACGACCGCCTTCCCGGCGGGGATGCGCAGATCGGGGAACTCGCACACGGCCAGGGTGCCCTTCTGCGGCTTTGGATAGCGGCAGTTGCGGTACCGGTCCCCGAAACCCAGGCCGCTGCCGACGGAGAGCTGCAGACCGACACCCCGCACGGGCACCTCCCCGGTGTTGCGGACCACGAGGGGCGCGCGGAGGACGGAGCCGGGCGCGACGTCCTCGAACACCTTCGTCGTACGCACCTGGACGACGGGTTCGCCGACGACGACGCGGGTGCGGGCGGTGAGCGTCCTCCCCTGCTTCGTACTGAAGCGGAACCGGACCGTCTCGCTGTCGCCGGGTCGGCCTCCCGGAGCCGCGTACGGATAGACCCGGTCCAGGTCGGACCAGCTGTTGTAGACGCCGCTCACCTTGCAGACGACCCGGGTGGCGGTTCCGGAACAGCGGGGGTTCTTCTTGCGGATGTCCGAGATCTTGAGCCGTACGGCCTGCCCCGAGCCGGTGACGTCCACGGTGAGCCGGTGGTCCTGCGTCCCGAAGTCCCTCCTGGCCTGCACGTCCTCGGCCTCGACGTGGAAGGGCACCTTCTTCTCGGGCCCGGAGTCGTCCCCGTGCGGCCGGAGATAGAACAGCTCCGGCACCGTGATCGACGACTTCTTCCCGGTGTCCGCGAGGGTGCCGCAGCCGGTGAGTCCGCTCAGCGACAGCAGCGTCACCAGTGCCAGGCGGACGGCAGCCGGGCGCCGTACCGTGTCCCGCTCGTTCATGAGCCCTCCCGCGGGAGACCGTACCAACCCGCACAACCTCAGAAGTGGCTCAAGATTCCCAACTGCGTTGGCTGCGCTCTCCGTTGGGGAGGTAGAGTCGATTTCAGACCACCGGACAACGTTGTCGCGTCCGTGGTCCACACGACCCCATCCCCTCCGGCCAGGCACTCCCCCGACCTGCCCGGCTCGCGGACCCGGTGGATTACGGCCACCGGGTCCGCCCAGAGCAGCCCCTCAGCCCGGCCGGCACGCCAGGGCGGTCGCCGTATCACCTCCGGAGCCCTGGACGACGTAACCGAACGTGGCGCTCTCGCCCGGATCGAGCGATCCGTTCCAGTCGGCGTTGTGGACCATCACGCTCCGGCCGCTGTACGTGGCGTTGCCGCTCCAGAGGCTGGCCACGGACTGTCCGGTCGGCAGCGACCAGTCGACCATCCAGCCGAGCAGCGGTACCTCCCCGCTGTTGGTGACGGTCACCTCGGACTGGTAGCCGCCGGACCAACTGCCCGTCGTACGGCGGCTCGCGGAGCAGGCGCCGGCCGGGGGCTCGGTCGGGTCGCCCGGGTCGTGGATGCCCGTCACCTCGCCGTTGCCGCCGTCGAAGACGATGTCGGAGCAGGAGTAGAAGGTCTCCGCGCTGTCCGAACGCTGCCAGACCATGTAGACGAGGTGGCGGCCCGACTTGCCCGCCGGAAGCTGTCCGGACCAGGAGTAGTTGGCCTCGACCGTGCCCGGGGAACCGTTGAGCGGCGGGTGGTCGACGCTCAGGAACGGCTGCGCCTCGATGTCGTTCCAGGTGAGCGGCTCGGTCGGGTCGTAGCCGTCCTTGGTGAGGTAGACGTGGAACCAACCCGGGTGCGCGGCCCAGGCGTTGTAGGAGAAGTCGACGGTCGCGCCCGAGGTGAGGTGGGTGAGCGGCCAGTCGGCGCTCGGGGTGTTGAAACCGGTGAAGTTGGTGTTGCCGCCGCTGCACAGTTCGCCGTCGGGTACGAAGCCGCGGGTGCGGCCGGCCCCGTCGGAGCGCAGCACCGAGAACCAGTTGTAGAACGGCGTCGTGCCGCTGACCTGCTGGGCCGACTTGCAGGCGGGGTTGACCGGTTTGATCTCACCGGTGTCGGTGAGCGCGTCCTGCCAGCACAGGAAGGTGCGGCTGGCGGGCTTCATCGGGGTGCCGTGGGCTTCGGCCTCGCCGCCCGCCGAGACGACCAGGCCGAGGGCCGGGACCGTGACGACCAGGGCCAGCAGGATGAGCAGGAAGGCTCTGCCGCGGGCGGGAAGCGGGAAGCCGCGGAACGGTGAGCGGCGTGGCGGGCGCGGAGGGTGCGGGGCCGACTCGATTGTCAGGCTCATGACAGTACCGTCCATCCCTTCGTTCACGGGCCGTGTGGGGTGCGCGTGGGGTGCATGTGCGGTGCACATGCGTTGTACGTACGGGATGTGTGGGGTGGGAGCGGCCCCGGGGCGGGTTCCGGTCCACCGGGTGGGAGCGCTCCCACCCCACGTGCCGTCGAAGCTAGCGCGGCGAGATGCACATGTAAACGGCTGGCGCGTGAGGGCCGCGCCTTTGCCCGCGGGGCCTGAGGCCCGGGGGTCGGATCCCCGCGGAGTGGCCGTGTGGGGTGGCTGTGGGGGTGGTTGGGGTCGGGTGGGGGTCGCGTCGCGGCTGGTTGCGCCGTTCCCCGCGCCCCTGAAGGGCGAAAAGACTGCGCTGCTCCCCGCGCCCCTGAAGGTCGAAAAGATTGCGCCGTTCCCCGCGCCCCTTACGGGGCGATGCCGCGGCCGAGCCGTCAGGGGTGCGGGGAACTGCGCGGCCGGCCGCGGCGGACCCGCGGGTATGAAATGCACAGGGGTGTGGGGGGCGCCCCGGCACGACAGAGGGCCGCACCCCCCTTCGGGAGTGCGGCCCTCAGGTCGCGTGCGGCCCTCAGGTCGCGTGCGGCGCCTACTTAGTGATCAGGCTACGCAGCACGTACTGCAGAATCCCACCGTTGCGGTAGTAGTCGGCCTCACCGGGCGTGTCGATACGGACGACCGCGTCGAACTCCACTCCCGTGTCGGTGGTGACCTTGACCGTACGGGGGGTGGTGCCCTCGTTCAGCTCGGTGATGCCGGTGACGGAGAAGGTCTCCTCGCCGGTCAGACCGAGGGAGTCGGCGGACTGGCCCTCCGGGTACTGCAGCGGGATGACACCCATGCCGATGAGGTTCGAGCGGTGGATGCGCTCGTACGACTCGGCGATGACGGCCTTGACGCCGAGGAGCTTGGTGCCCTTGGCGGCCCAGTCGCGGGACGACCCGGAGCCGTACTCCTTGCCGGCCAGGACGACCAGCGGGGTGCCCTGCTCGATGTAGTTGCGCGAGGCGTCGTAGATGAACGACACCGGCGCGTCCGGCTGGGTGAAGTCGCGGGTGTAGCCGCCCTCGGTGCCCGGCGCGATCTGGTTGCGCAGGCGGATGTTGGCGAACGTGCCGCGGATCATGACCTCGTGGTTGCCGCGGCGGGCGCCGTAGCTGTTGAAGTCACGGCGCTCGACGCCGTGCTCCGTGAGGTACTTGCCGGCCGGGGTGTCGGCCTTGATGGCGCCGGCCGGGGAGATGTGGTCGGTGGTGACCGAGTCGCCCAGCTTGGCGAGCACGCGCGCGCCGGTGATGTCGGAGACCGGGGTGGTCTCCATCGTCATGCCCTCGAAGTACGGGGGCTTGCGCACGTAGGTGGACTCGGCGTCCCACTCGAAGGTGTTGCCGGTGGGGATGGAGAGCGCCTGCCACTGGGCGTCGCCCGCGAAGACGTCCTGGTAGGACTTGTTGAACATGTCCTCGCCGATGGTGTTCGCCACGACGTCGTTGACCTCGGCCTCGGTGGGCCAGATGTCTTCGAGGAAGACCGGCTTGCCGTCCTGGTCGGCGCCCAGCGCGTCCTTGGTGATGTCCACCTTCATGGAGCCCGCGATGGCGTACGCGACGACCAGCGGCGGGGAGGCCAGGTAGTTCATCTTGACGTCGGGGTTGATCCGGCCCTCGAAGTTCCGGTTGCCGGAGAGGACCGAGGTGACCGCGAGGTCGTGCTCGTTGACGGCCTTGGAGACCTCCTCCGGCAGCGGGCCGGAGTTGCCGATGCAGGTGGTGCAGCCGTAGCCGACGAGGTTGAAGCCGATCTTGTCGAGGTAGGGGGTGAGCCCCGCCTTGTCGAAGTAGTCGGTGACGACCTTGGAGCCGGGCGCGAGGGTGGTCTTGACCCAGGGCTTGCGGGTCAGGCCCTTCTCCACGGCCTTCTTCGCGACGAGCGCGGCGGCGACCATGACGTACGGGTTCGAGGTGTTGGTGCAGGAGGTGATCGCGGCGACAGTGACGGCGCCGTGGTCGATCTCGTACGTCGAGCCGTCGGCGGCCGTGACCGTGGTCGGGCGGGACGGTACGCCGTTGGTGGTGGCCGGGGCGTCGGAGGCCGGGAAGGACTCTTTGCCCGCCTCGTCGTCGTCCTCGACGTAGTTGCGGACGTCCTGGGCGAACTTCTGCGAGGCGTTCGCGAGGACGATGCGGTCCTGCGGGCGCTTCGGTCCGGCGATCGACGGGACGACCGTCGCCAGGTCCAGCTCCAGCTTCTCGGAGAAGTCGGGCTCGGCGGCCGGGTCGAGCCAGAGGCCCTGCTCCTTGGCGTACGCCTCGACGAGCGCGACCTGCTGCTCGGTGCGGCCGGTGAGCTTGAGGTAGTTCAGCGTCTCGCCGTCGATCGGGAAGATCGCGGCAGTGGAGCCGAACTCCGGCGACATGTTGCCGATGGTGGCGCGGTTGGCGAGGCTCGTGGCCGCCACACCCTCGCCGTAGAACTCGACGAACTTGCCGACGACCCCGTGCTTGCGGAGCATCTCGGTGATCGTGAGCACGAGGTCCGTGGCGGTGGTGCCGGCCGTGAGCTCGCCGGTCAGCTTGAAGCCGACGACGCGCGGGATGAGCATGGAGACCGGCTGGCCGAGCATCGCGGCCTCGGCCTCGATGCCGCCGACGCCCCAGCCGAGCACACCGAGGCCGTTGACCATGGTGGTGTGGGAGTCGGTGCCGACCAGCGTGTCGGGGTACGCCTGGCCGTTGCGCACCATGACCGTACGGGCCAGGTGCTCGATGTTGACCTGGTGGACGATGCCGGTGCCCGGCGGGACGACCTTGAAGTCGTCGAACGCGGTCTGGCCCCAGCGCAGGAACTGGTAGCGCTCCTTGTTGCGGCCGTACTCCAGGTCGACGTTCTGCTTGAAGGCGTCGTTCGTGCCGAACTTGTCGGCGATCACGGAGTGGTCGATGACCATCTCGGCCGGCGAGAGCGGGTTGATCCGCGCCGGGTCGCCGCCGAGCTCCTTCACGGCCTCCCGCATGGTGGCGAGGTCCACGATGCAGGGCACGCCGGTGAAGTCCTGCATGATCACGCGGGCCGGCGTGAACTGGATCTCCTGGCTGGGCTGGGCCTGCGAGTCCCATCCGCCGACCGCACGGATGTGGTCGGCGGTGATGTTCGCGCCGTCCTCGGTACGGAGCAGGTTCTCCAGCAGGACCTTGAGGCTGTACGGAAGGCGGGCCGAGCCTTCCACCTTGTCCAGCCGGAAGATCTCGTAGGACTCGTCGCCCACACTGAGCGTGCTACGGGCGTCGAAGCTGTTCGCCGACACGACAGTCTCCTTCATTGATGTGCGCGTACCACCGCATCCTGCCGCCGCGCCCTCTTGGCCGATCCGCTAAGGTCAGGCTAAGTTAGGTAACCCTTACCTTCACCTGCGGGTCCGGGCGGCTGCGGCACGCCTCGGCAGATATCTCGATGTCGAGATAACTCTAGTACATGACCGGCTGGACGGTCATGCCCGGAGGGCGTGCACCCCCTCCCGTCAGGTCCAGTGGCGCCCGCGTACCGGCACCCCAGACACCGACTCCTCGCGCCCGCGCGCCGCGCCGCCCACAGGGGACGGTGGAGCTCGCGGCCCCGCGACGGGGGCGAACCCTGCCCGGGCGCAAGGGTGTTCGGCGTACCGACCGGCATCCGGGGTACCTGGGAGCGAACGACGACAAGGACGAGAAGGGGGCACCCATGCCGCTCACATTCCGCAAGAGCTTCCGGATCCTGCCCGGAGTGCGGCTGAACATCAACAAGAAGTCGTGGTCCATCACCACGGGCGGCAAGAACGGCCCCAAGCACACACGCAGCAGCACGGGGCGCCGGACGACCTCCATGGACCTCCCCGGCCCCTTCGGCTGGCGCCGCACCACCCGCGCCAAGGACCACTGAGACCCCGTCACCCCATTGGCCCCCTCCGGATGCGGCATCTCATATGTGAGATAGCCTGCCGTCATGGCAGACGACTACCTCGTGCGTATCGGCAAGCTCATCCGTGACGCCCGTCAGCATCGGGGCTGGACGCAGACGCAGCTGGCCGAGGCGCTCAGCACCAGCCAGAGCGCGGTGAACCGTATCGAGCGCGGCAACCAGAACATCAGCCTTGAGATGATCGCTCGAATCGGTGAAGCGCTGGACAGTGAGATCGTCTCGCTCGGCTACGCCGGCCCGATGCATCTCCGCGTGGTCGGCGGACGCCGGCTCTCCGGTTCGATCGACGTCAAGACCAGCAAGAACGCGTGCGTGGCGCTGCTCTGTGCGACGCTCCTGAACAAGGGCCGCACGGTGCTGCGCCGCGTCGCGCGCATCGAGGAGGTGTACCGCCTTCTGGAGGTACTGGGCTCCATCGGCGTACGCACCCGGTGGATCAACGGTGGCGTGGATCTGGAGATCGTGCCGCCGGCCGAGCTGGACATGGCGTCCATCGACGAGACGGCGGCCCGCCGCACCCGCTCGATCATCATGTTCCTCGGCCCGCTGCTGCACCGTATGGACGGCTTCAGGCTGCCGTACGCGGGCGGCTGCGACCTCGGTACGCGCACGATCGAGCCGCACATGATCGCGCTGCGCCGGTTCGGCCTGGACATCGCGGCCACCGAGGGCATGTACCACGCGCGGGTGGACCGCAAGGTGACCCCGGGCCGGCCCATCGTGCTGACCGAGCGCGGCGACACGGTGACGGAGAACGCGCTGCTGGCCGCCGCCCGCCACGAGGGCACGACCGTCATCCGCAACGCCTCCTCGAACTACATGGTCCAGGACCTCTGCTTCTTCCTGGAGGCCCTCGGGGTCAGGGTGGAGGGCATCGGCACCACGACACTCACGGTGCACGGCGTGCCGAACATCGACGTCGACGTGGACTACTCGCCGTCCGAGGACCCGGTCGAGGCGATGAGCCTGCTGGCCGCGGCGGTCGTCACGGAGTCCGAGCTGACCGTGCGGCGCGTCCCCATCGAGTTCCTCGAGATCGAGCTGGCGGTCCTGGAGGAGATGGGCCTCGACCACGACCGCACCCCGGAGTACGTCGCCGACAACGGCCGTACGCGCCTGGTGGACCTGACCGTCCGCCCCTCGAAGCTCGAAGCCCCGATCGACAAGATCCACCCGATGCCGTTCCCTGGGCTGAACATCGACAACGTCCCGTTCTTCGCGGCGATCGCGGCCTCCGCGCAGGGCCAGACGCTGATCCACGACTGGGTGTACGACAACCGCGCGATCTATCTCACGGACCTGAACCGCCTCGGCGGCCGGCTCCAACTACTCGACCCGCACCGCGTCCTGGTCGAGGGCCCCACACGCTGGCGCGCCGCGGAGATGATGTGCCCTCCGGCGCTGCGCCCCGCGGTGGTCGTCCTGCTGGCGATGATGGCGGCCGAGGGCACGTCCGTCCTCCGCAACGTGTACGTCATCAACCGCGGCTACGAGGACCTGGCGGAACGACTGAACTCGGTGGGCGCGCAGATCGAGATCTTCCGGGACATCTGACATGTCCTTCTCCGCAGGGCGGCGTCAACTTCCTCGACACGGCCAGTGGGTACAGCGCCGGAAGCAGTGAGGAGATCGTCGGTCAAGCAGTCGTACGCCTGGCAGTTCACCAAGGCCCTGTACCTCGCTGATCTGAACGGCTGGACCTGGTTCGTGTCGATGCAGGACCACTACAACCTCATCCACCGACAAGCAGAGCGAGAGATGCTCCCGCTCTGCGCCGACCAGGGCACCGGCGTGGTCCCGTGGAGCCCGCTGGCGCGGGGCAGGCTGACGCGGGTCCGGGACACCGCCACGGCGCGTGCCGCCACGGATCCGGGCGGCACGATCCTCTATCGCGACGGGGACCAGGCAGTGGCCGAGCGCGTCCACGAGATCGCGGGCAAGCGGGGTCTGTCCCCGGCCCAGGTCGCCCCGGCCCGGGTCATGCGCCACCCAGTGGTGACCTCGCCCGTCGTCGGGGTCACCAAGCCGGCCCAGCCGGCTGAGGCGCTCGCCGCGGTGGACGTCGAACTCGACGAGGACGAGGCCGCCCACCTGAAGGAGTCCTTCTACACGTCGCGCCCTGGGGCGAACTCCCGGTGGTCCGGGCCACCGCCGGGCCTTCGACGAGTCCTCGGCCTCGGCCTTCACCGCCCTGCGGTGGGCCCGGCGGTGCTCGCGGGCGGTCGCGCTCCGGCAGTTGGCGCTGTCTGAGGAATGGATGTAGATCACGGACGTCGTCGAAGACGATTACGGCGTGCCGCTCTGAGGACCTGCCGGACACGAGGACGTTTCAGAACGTCTAGAGCCATGTCCACTCGGCGTTGTCACTTGCGGCTGGTACAACTGCCGTGCGGCGCAAGGGCGTTGGACGCGCCGGATACCTCGTACGGCGGGAGCGGGCAGGCAGATGCGAACCAAGGACGACCACCTCACCGAGCTCTACGGGCTCCCCGCCTTCACGTTCCCCGAGGAGCGGGACGCGGCCGGCGTCGTACTGCCCGAGGCCGACGCCGTGGCCTGGCGGATCGGATACGAACGGTGGACCTCCGGCGAGCGGTGGCAGGACACCTTCGAGCGGCTGTGCGCGGCCGTGGACAGCGCACGCATCCGCGCGATCGTCATCGGCATCTGGGGAGACCCGGAGGACACCGAACCCGACGAGGTCATGGAGGCGTTCCTGGACGCGCGGGACCGGCTGACCGGGCTGCGATCCCTCTATTTCGGCGACATCACCGACGAGGAGTGCCGGATCGCCCGGATCGGCCAGACCGACGTCACGCCGCTGCTCGCGAGCTATCCGGCGCTGGAGGAGTTCTCGGTCCGGGCCGGCGAGTCCTATGACATGGAAGGGGTGCACCCGCTCAGGTTCCCCCGCATACGCCACGACGCGCTGCGCAGGCTCGTCGTCGAGAGCGCGGGGCTGCGCGGCCACGTCCTGCGCGGGGTGGGCGAGAGCGAGCTGCCCGCGCTGGAGCATCTCGAACTGTGGCTGGGGGCACGCGACGACGGGGGCGACGGCGAGATCGCCGACCTCGCGGGGATCCTGTCCGGAGGCCGGCTGCCGCGGCTGCGGAGCCTCGCCCTGCGTAACAGCGAGACGCAGGACGAGATCGCGGCGGCCGTGGGGGCCGCGCCCGTCGTCGCCGGCCTCGACGTGCTCGACCTGTCGCTCGGCACCCTGACCGACACCGGAGCCGAGGCGCTGCTCAGCGGGCAGCCGCTGACCCATCTCAGGAAGCTCGACCTGCACCACAACTACCTGAGCGAGCCGATGAGACAGCGTGTCCGGGACGCGCTCGAACCGGCCGGCGTCGAAGTCGACCTCGACCCGTCCGACGCCGAGGCGGAGGATTACGGGGACGGCGTGCCGGTGCCCAGCATCAGTGTGGGCCCGCTCACTTACTGAGCGTCCTGCCGGGCTCGGTACCGGCCCGGCTCCGTCCTGCGCCACCCCGGCGTTCCGGCCGGTCCGGGCCCGGACCTTGCTCTCTCCTGACCGGCGGGTCAGGAGAGAGGGAGGGCGGAACCTCAACTCGCCGTCGTACAAGGCCTGATCGACCCCGGGTCCGTCAGCCACTAGATTCCCAGCCATGAACCTGCTTCCGCGGCCGCCCGTCCCGTTCGAAGCGATCCGCAGCCCGTACGGGCAACCGGTGGGCCCATACGGGGAAGCCGGGAGACGTTGAGTGCGATGAGGATGCGGCACCTGTTCATGTGGGTATCAGGAGCGGAGGACTGATGGCGGACCAACAGACCGATGACAACGTTTTCGCCGTGGGGGACACACTCGGCGCCGAGGAAGTGGCCGTGTACCGGTGGCTGGCCCTGCACGGCCGGTTAGACCCTGCCAGGACGGCCGAGGAGACGGGTGTCGACGAGGCGGCGGTGTGCGGAGCGGTGGACCACCTCGTCCGCATCGGCCTGGTGCACAGGGGCGAGGAGGGCGACAACCGGCTCTGGGCCGTCGACCCGCACCTCGTCGCGGCCGTGGCCACCGCGCCGGTGGAGCGGGCCATCGCCGAACAGCAGACGCAACTACGGGTGTTCCGCGACCAGTTCGCCCAGTTGGCGGCCGACTACCAGGAGGGAAGACACGGTGTCTCCACGGACCTGGAGACCATACCCGGGCTCACCCAGGTGCGCGCCGCGCTGAACAACGCGGCCGAGCAGTGCCGCGAGGACATGGTCACCGTGCAGCCCGGCGGCACCCGCCCGCCCGAGGTGCTCCAGGACGCGCTGCTCCGGGACAGCCAGATGCTCGCCCGGGGGGTGCGGATGCGGACCGTATACCACCACACCGCCCGGTTCAACAGCCCCAGCCAGGCGTACGTGGCCACGGTGAGCGCGCTGGGCGGCGAGTACCGGACCGCCCACCAGCTCGTCGGCCGGATGATCATCTTCGACCGGGAACTGGCGTTCATGACCAACCGCAACGACCGGCTGGGCGCGGTGGTGGTCCGGGAGCCGTCGGTCGTGCACTTCCTCTACGAGCTGTTCGAGCAGGTGTGGTCGCAGGCCCAGCCCTTCTCCGACGCGGGCACCGACGGCCTGGAAGCGGTCGCCAAGGATCTGGACCGCACCATCCTGCAGCTGCTGGCGACGGGGCTGAAGGACGAGACGATCGCGCGGCGGCTCGGTATGTCCTTGCGCACCACCCGCAAACACATCGCCGACATGATGCAGGCTCTCGGCGCCGAGAGCCGTTTCCAGGCCGGCGTCGCGGTGGCCGCGAGGGGACTGCTGAACGACACCGGGGAGGCGGACGCGGCGCCCGCGGCGGCTCCGACCTGATCCACGGCGGGCAGTCGGCCGGGGGCGTACGCCGTCAGCCGGGGCCCTCCAGGTGGAGTTCGAGCAGGGTGGTCGGGGCGTGGATCTCCGACAGCCGGTAGGTGTGGTCCCGGGGAACGAAGAGAGTGCCGCCGGAACGCAGCCGCATGCCCAGCGGGTGCGAGGGTCCGGGTGCCGGGTCCTCACCCACCCGCCACAGGACGCACCGGCAGGCTCCCTCCAGGAACGAGACCGTGCGCTCGGCGCCGTTCGGTGCGCTCTCCACGACCGGGGAGTCCGCCGACAGGAAGCGGAAGAGGGGGCGCACCCGCAGGTGCAGCCGGTGGCCCAGCTCGGCCGCCAGGTCCTCCGTGCCCGGTCCGCCCGGCACGGAGGACTCGGCGCCCGGTTCCGGACGGGCCGGTCGTTCCAGCTCCAGCAGGGCCGACAAGGTCTTCGGATCCTCGGGCCACAGCATGGCCGGCCCTTTGGCACCGTTGGCCGCCACGCACAGCGCCAGCTCGTCGACGAAGGACTGGATCGGCTGGCTCAGAGCTCGCTGTCCGGGCACGGTTCTCCGATCTCGCCGCAAGTCCGGGCGATGCCGAGTGAGGTGTGTCAGGGCGCCACGACGCACGGACACACGGGGGGAAGGGGGGAGGTACTGTCTCGGCGCCACTGCGACCGCGGTGAGGATTCTGCCGCTCGGACATCGGTCACGACAGTCACGTGTTCACGTGTCATCCGGCGCGCTGCGGCACACGGGACCGCTGGTCGGAGCCGCGGCCGGTCAGGCCTGAGCCAGGTCGGGCAGGTCGGGCCTTTCGGGCCGTTCGGGAAGCTGCGGTGTCGCCAGGAGCCCCAGGTCCTCGATGGCACTCATGAGGGATCCCTCGATCGACAGAGCCAGCAGCAGCAGATGCATTCGATTCCTGGCTCCGGTTTTCGCGCGTATCCGGCGGAGGTAGGTGTCGACGGTATGCGGACTCACCTTCATGCACCGGGCGATCTCGCCGTACGTGGCTCCGCGTGCTATGTGTCCGAGGACTTCTCTTTCCCGGTCGCTGACTTTCCGGAGAGCTTCCCGCAATTTATCGCTCACGGTGTCCAGCGCCCTTTCCCTGTTTGATGTCCGCGTCCCGGGGCCTGTCGGACCACGGACTCCGGAACCCGCCACCGACCGCTCCTCCGCACGTACCCGCAGTTCATTGCGGGATACGGCCCCAACCGCTGTCGGTGGGGTCCGTGGAGGACGTCGCCAGGACGTCGGCGCCCTCGGTGCCGACGACAGCGGTGGCGGAGGCGGAAACGGTGCCGAGCGTCAGCGCGCAGAGAACAGTGACCGCGAACAGGCGGACAGACTTCATGTTTTCTCCCGGAATTCGGAGTGAAAAATCCTTGAAAGGTTCCGCCCGATGCCGTCCGGCCGTTTCCCTTCTGCTCTTCCAGCATGGGGGGCGCCCGTCCCGGAAACCACCGGGCGAACCATTCACCAAGTTCATCGGCACCAAAGCGGGGGGTGAACGAAACGCCCGTAAGTGACTTTCAGTGTGCAATACGGACAGATGAGGAGGCTGAAGGCTCCTGGAACGTCTCCCGGAGCTTCGCCCGGTCGATCTTGCCGTTCCGCGTCGACGGCAGTTCCGCCAGCTCGATGAAGTGCCGGGGGACCATGAACCGGGGCAGACCGGAGGCACACGCGCGGATGAGGTCGTCCCGGGCGACCTCCGCGCCGGTCGCACGGGTGTAGTACGCCGCCAGCTGGGTCGACGCGGCGACCTTGACCCCGACGACCGCGGCCCGGCGGACCCCCGCGACCTTGGCGATCACGGACTCCACCTCACCCGGCTCGACCCGGTAGCCGTTGACCTTGAGCTGGTCGTCGAGCCTGGAGACGAAGTGGAAGTCGGCGCCGTCGAACGTGACCAGGTCTCCGCTGAAGTAGCAGCGGCGCGTACGGCCGTCCCGGTGTTCGACCTCCCGGAACTTCCTTGCGGTGAGCGCGTCGTCGCCGGCGTATCCGATCCCGACGCAGTTCCCGGCGATGACCAGCTCCCGGGTCTCGCCCGCCGCGAACGGGCGCAGCCGGCCGTCCACGAGGCACAACAGCTCCGCGTCGACGACGGCGGTGCCGATGGGCGGCCGGTCCGGCCAGTCGGTGACGTCGCCCGACAGCCGGTACTGGGTGACCACATGGGTCTCGCTCGGCCCGTACTGGTTCACGAGCGTCAGGTCACCGTCGGCGCAGAACGTCCGTACCTCCTCGTTGATCACCAGCTGTTCGCCCGCCACCGAGATCTCCCGCAGGCTCGGGATTCTCCCGCCCGCGACACACGCGGCGGTGGCGAGGCCGTGCAGTCCGACCACCGGCTGGAAGAGCCGGGCGACCTCGTGTTCGCGAATGATGTCGACCAGCGTGAAGGGATCCAGCCTGTCCTGATCGTTCACCACGATCAGGGTCGCACCGGCCAGCCAGGTCGCCACCGTGTCCTCGTACACCATGTCGAATCCGATGGACGACATGTGCAGCGTGTTCGAGGGGCTGTCGTGGCTCCAGCGCCGGACGTGCCAGTTTCCCAGCTCCGCCAGGACGACCGGCGGCACGGCGACGGCCTTGGGTTCGCCGGTGGATCCGGAGGTGGGGATGACGTAGCAGACCGGTCCGGTCGCGGCCTCGTCCCGTCGCGTTCCCCGGATCGACCGGAAGGTGTGTTCCGGGATCCCCGCGTCGACCGGTGGGCACTCGTCGGCCCGCAGGATCATGGAGCAGTCGGCGCTGTTCACCAGTTTGCCGGTCCAGGCCGGTGGCATGGCCGGGTCGATGGACAGGACGCCGGCTCCGACGCGCCACACACCCAGTACGGCCGCGCAACGGGACCATGAACGGGTCGAGTGCACGTCGACGACGTCACCGGGGCCGATGCCGTGTGCGGCGAGGCCGCCGGCGATCTCGGCCGACACCTCGTCGAGTTCGGCGTAGGTGTGGGCGACGCCGTCGTCGACGACCGCCACCGCGTCCCGGTGCCGGGCGACGGCGTCGAGAAGCATACGGATCAGTGAGACATCGAGGTCGCTCATGCGATCAGACCGCCCTCGACCGGCTCCAGCGGCCGGTAGTCGCGCGACGCCACGAACTCCGGTCGCGGGTGCGGCACTTCGCGCAGCTCGTTGTCGACACTGTTGTAGCTGACGAACGCCATGGTCCGGTCGGCCGGCGACATGTTCGCGCCGGAGCCGTGCGCGATGCAGGGATGGAAGAACAGCAGGCTCCCGGCGCGTCCGACCACGGACCGGATGTCCGATTCCGCGGTCACCTTGGCCATCTGTTCGGTGTCCAGCGCGAACTGGAGCTTCGACGACAGGTCGGTCTCCCACCGCGAGGTGTCCCCGGGCTCGGGACGCCACGGGGCTATCGCGCCGTTGCGGTGCGAGCCGGGCACGACAAGGAGCGGGCCGTTGTGCTCGGTCGCGTCGTCGAGGAGCAGCGCCACGTTGACCGCCCGCGGCTCCGGCATACCGTCCTTGGGTCCCCAGACGCTGTAGTCCTGGTGCCACTGCCACACTTCTCCGCGCAGCGCCTTCTTGGCGTTGACCTTGAACTGGAACACATGCAGCTTGCTCTCCAGCAGTTGCTCCGCCGCGAGGAGCAGCTCGGGCAGCCGTACCAGCCTGGAGAACAGCGGGCCCGTGGTGTGGCAGCCGTGGATGCCCCGCACCGTGGTGCCGTCCTCCTCGAAGATCCGCCCGGGGTGCTCGGTCGCGGAGAGATCGGCCACCTCCTGTCGCAGAGCGGCGATGTCGCCGGCGTTGAAGACGTCTTCGACGAGCAGGAATCCTTCGGACCTGTATTCCGCTGTCTGACTTTCGGTGAGCATGATGCGATGACCTCTCTGCCTGATTGTTTCGGGTACGGGGACGCGGATCTTTACGCGGGGCTCCGCAGTCCCAATTCGTCGATCACCGTGCTGATGCTGATCACACTCAGCCGGGTGTCCCATTTGCCCTCGGCGCCGCGGGCCGCGATGCGTTCGAGCGCGTCCGTACGGAACACGCCACTGGCCGCGACCAGGTCGCGCCACCTGGCCATGAGGTGGTCGGGGGCGACCGCGGACAGGCCGTGCGCGGTGAATCCCTGTTTCGCGCGCCGCAGTACGGAGTCCGGGACGAGGCCGGCGTAGGCGGCTTTGAGGCAGGCCTTGCCCTCGAAATCGGCGACCTTCTCGTCGTCGCCGACACGCAGCGCCAGGTCGACCACGGGATTCCCGAGGAACGGATACCGGCCTTCCACGGAATTCGCCATCAGCATGGCGTCGCCGTGGTCGCCGAGCAGATGACTTCCCAGTTGTACGGAGGTGTCGGCCACCGACCGCAACTGCATCGAGGTGAGTTTCGCGGCCTCGCCGTCGGTGAACGGAATCAGCCGGTCCCTCCAGAATTCCTGGCCGTGGAGCGCCTCGATGCTCTCCGGGGTGAGGGCGTCCGACCGCCGGTGGTCCACCTGCCGCCAGTCGACCTCCCAGGAGAAGTCGGCCCTCCCCCACGCGCTCTCGTTCTCCGCACGGCTCGGCGGCGGGGTGCGGCCGAGACCGTCGAACGCGTACGAGTCGTAGCCGAAGAACAGTTCGTCGGCCCCCTCCCCCGACAGCACGCCCTTGAGTCCGCTCGACCGGACCTCACGCGACAGCATCAGGGCCGCCACGTTGTAGGTCTCGCGCTGCGGATAGCAGCAGCGGCGCACCATCTGCTCGAACTCGGCGGTGACGTCCTTGTCCCGGCAGGTGATCTCCAGGTGCTCGCTGCCCACGGCGGCGGCCACCTCGCGCTGGAAGCGGTGTTCGTCGAGCAGGGCGTCGCCGAACACCACCGAGTACGTGCGAAGGGGTTTCCGCACGGCCGCGGCGGCCTCCACGACCAGCGTGGAGGAGTCGAATCCGCCGCTGAGGCAGGCCCCGATCTCGACGTCGCCGCGCAGCCGGTCGCGCACCGACCGCCGGACCCCGTGCCGGATCTCCTCGGCGGTCACCGGGGGCCCGTCCGTCTCGAACTCGCCGTACCGCCAGTAGCGGACCGTCTCCCGTACGCGGCCACCGCCGAACCGCACCACGCTGCCGGGCGGCACGGCGTGCACGTCACGCACCAGGGTGCGGGGCGCGACGATGTTGCCCAGTTGGAGGTACTGGTCGACCGCGCCGAGGTCCAGCCGCCAGGTGCCCGGCACCGACCGCACCAGTGGTCCGAGCTCCGAGCAGAAGTGCAACTGCCCGTCGGACTCGGTGTAGTAGAGGGGGCTGATGCCGAAACGGTCCCTGGCCAGGTGGAGGGTGTTCTCCGCGCGATCGAGGATCGCGGTGGCGAACTGCCCGTCGACCAGGCGGAGTCCGGCGGGGCCGTGCCGTGCGAACAGTTCGGGGACGACCGCCACGTCGACGCGGTTGGGGCTGTGCGTCACGCCGAGCCGGCCGCGCAGTTCGTCGGCGTTGTAGATCTCGCCGTTGGTGACGGCGACGAACCGTCCGCCGCTGTCCTCGGCGGGCTGCCAGCCGTCCTTGAGCGCGGTCATGCCGAGGCGGGCGAGTTTCGCCGTCAGCACGGGGGTGCTCAGCGAGTAGGTCTCGTCGGGGCCGCGGTGCAGGAGCCGGGAGTGCATGGTCGCCGTGGCGGTGCGGTCGAGGCCGCCGTCCGGCGCGAAGGTGCCGCAGAGGCCGCACATCGCGCTACACGCTCCGCTGCCGCAGCTGGTCCGTGAGGGCGCGCAGGTCCCGCGCGCGCAGCACGTCGCGTACCCCGGCGTCCAGCCAGCCCAGCTCGCGCAGCTTCGCGACCAGTGACAGGGTCGACGCCGAATTGCCGCCCAGGGCATAGAAGTTGTCGTCCAGCGAGGCGTCACCGACCCCGGTGAGGCCGCCCACGAGAGTGAGTACCTGCTGGACGGGGGACGCCACGGCGTCCTCGCGGAGGACGCGGCTCCCCCGCAGGGCAGCGCGGTCGATCTTTCCGTTCGAGGTGTACGGCAGCGCTTCGACGCGCTGCAGCACCGAGGGAATCTTGTACGGGTCCAGAACCCCTTCGAGATGGCGCCTCAGTTCCCTGGGGTCGGCGTCGCCCAGGTAGTAGCAGACCAGCGCGTCGCCCCCGGTGCCGTCCGAGCCGTCGTGCGACTCCACGGCCAGGACCGCCTCGACGACCGACTCCGCCCGGCACACGGTGTTCTCGATCTCGCCGAGGTCGAGCCGGTAGCCGCGGAGCTTCACCTGATGGTCCAGGCGTTCCACGAAGTACAGCTCGCCGTCGCGGAGTTCGGCGATGTCGCCCGTCCGGTACTCCGTGCCGTCGCCCGCGGGGCCGAACGGCCGGACGTCGTGCTCGGTCAGGTATCCGGCGGCGACGGCGGGGCCCGTGATCACGATCTCGCCCCGGCGCACCGGGCCGGCGGGCCGGGTGTGCGCGGACCCTTCGTCGAGGTCGCGCAGGTGGTACGCGCAGTCGCCCACCACGTCGCCGAGGGGGACGCCGTCCCGGCAGTCCGCCGGGTCGAGCGGGCCCGTCAGCAGATTGCACACCGTGGTCTCCGTGGCCCCGTAGGCGTTGTGCAGTGCGGCCACCTCGGACCATTTGGCGACCACCGCCGACCGGCACGCCCCGCCGCCGTTGACCACGTGGCGCAGCCGCATCGCGCCGCTGGGCTCGGTCGCGGTCAGCGCGAACGGAGTGGTCTTGAGGTGGGTGATGCCGAAGTGCTCCAGGGTGTGCCGCAGTTCGGCGCCGGGTGCCAGGCGGGCCTCGTCCAGCACCACGAGGCAGGCCCCGGCCGTCAGGGTCCACAGGATCTCGGTCATGCATCCGTCGAAGGTCAGCCGGGCGAACTGCAGGGTCCGTGAGTCCGGCCCCACGGACAGCCGCTCGACGTGGTCCCGGACCACCGCGGCGAGCGGAGCCGGGCGCACCAGCACACACTTGGGCTCGCCGGTCGAACCGGAGGTGTGGATGGCGTAGCAGAGCTCGCCCCCGACGTCGGGGGCCGCCCTCACGGGGTCGGACGGGCCGGCGCGCCAGGCCTGCGGTACGTCGGTGAGGTGGACCTCGCCGTCGTCCAGCGACCGGGCCAGGCGCCGGACGCCGAGCAGTCCCACCTTCCCGGAGTTCGACGCCACGCTGTCGCGGCTGTCGAGGAACACGAACGGGCGCCGTGCCCGGAGCGCTCCGATCATCGCGGTGATCGCGCCGAGCCCTCTGTTCGCCTCGATGCCGACGAACCCGCCGGGGGCGACCTCCGCGCACAGGTCGTCCGCGAAGATCCGGGTCAGTTTGTCGAACTCGCGGTAGCTGACGGTCCTCTCCGCCGTCCGTACGGCGTCACCGTCGGGATGCTCCCGCAGAGCTCGTTCGAATGCGTGTATGGGGGACACATCTATGAGGGACATGTGACTCCAGTTCCACTCTCCGCCGACGCGCAGGGCCGAGCGGGCTTGAGACAGCGGCCGTCGGGGTCAGCCGACGGGGTGGGTGAGCGTGCCGACGCCTTCGACCGTGGCCCGTACGGTGTCCCCCGGGGCGATCGGGACGGCGCCGGGGGTTCCGGTGCAGATCACCGTTCCCGGTGCGAGGGTCCGGCCCATGGTGAAGTACTCGACGAGGTAGCCCAGGTCGTACTTCATGTCCCGCGGCGTCGCCGCCGCGATCGTCTCGCCGTTCCTGACGGTGGCGATCCGCACCCCGTCCAGGCGGTCGTCGGGGAACTCGTCCAGGGTGACCAGGGCGGGGCCGATGCTGCAGAACGTGTCGAACCCCTTCGCCCAGGGGATGTAGCGCGGGTTCTGGCGGATGGCGTCCTCGGCGGTCATGTCGAGGACGGCCGTCACTCCGGCGACGACGGACCGCCACTTGTCGCGGGGTACGTCCTTGCAGCGGGTGCCGATGACCAGACCCAGTTCCGCCTCTGCGGTCACCCGCGCCGACTGGGTGGGCAGCTGGATGGTTCCGCCGTTGCCGATGAGGCACGAGGCGGGCCGCAGATACGATCCGGGGCCGCGGCCGGGCTGTTCGGTCTCCAGGTCCTCGGAGTGCCGCCGGTAGTTGAGCCCGGCGCCCCAGATACCGGCGTCCGTGTCGGCGACGGTCGCCGCGTCGGACAGGTCGACGCCCCTGTCGCCCGGCCCTGCCGCGCCGGATCCGGCCGTCCGCCTCCTGACCTGTGCCTCCAGGTCGTCGAACCGCGGGTCCCCGACCAGGTCCCCGATGCGGGTGACGTCCTCGTAGCCGCCGATCTCCCGCAGCGGGAACCAGCTGCCGTCGATTCCCACGAGGACGTCCTGCCCGTTGCCGCTCTTGGCGAGCTTCATCTCGTTCGGTCCTCTCAGGTGGCGTCGGCGAGTTGCAGGGAGCGCGGGCCGGCGTGGTCGGCGATCCTGGCCGCCGCCGCCCGGAAGTCGGCCGCGCGGGGGCTCTCCAGGGCCGCTCCGACCGCGGCCTCCATCAGCAGGGCCGGCTCGGTCCGGTACTTGACCGCGAGCTCCTCGACCAGTGCGAAGAAACCCGAGTGGATGCCGATCACCGCGCCGAGGACCTGCATCTTGCGCTCCTCGCCGATCACCTTCATGTTGACCCGGCAGAGTTCGGCGAGTTCGGCGAGCTTCTGGTAGTCGAACCGGTCCCGGTCCATGAGGCTGACGATCCCGGCGAGGGATTCGATGGCGGCGTTGCCGGAGCCGCGCCCTATGCCGTGCAGCGTCCCGTCGAGCACGGTGGCCCCCGCCCGGAAGGCGGTGACGGTGTTGATGTTGGCGAGGCCGAGGTTGTCGTGACCGTGGAAGCCGACGACCGGATACCGTTCGGCGACCGCGCCCACATACCTCTCGACGGTCTCGGGCGTCATCGAGCCGTAGGAATCGACCACGTAGATTCCCGCGATCTCCGGTCCGACCCCGTCGAGCATGTCCAGCAGCCGGTCGACGGACGTGGCACCGGACTTCATCAGGTTGAGGTAGACCTCCCCGCAGACGTCCGTGACCTGCCGGAGGTAGGGCAGGTGGTCCCGGACCCGGTCCGGTTCCACACCGACCCGGACGAACGACATGCCGCGGTCACACATCTTCCCGATCGTCGCCGGGCGGGTGAACTCGGGCTGCGCGAACATTCCCCAGGGTTTCGTGGTCAGGGTCGACCGGGCGAGTTCGCACCAGGTGAAGTGATCGATGTTTCCCGCCTTCACGCCGGTCCGCTCGGCCTCCAGGCCGATCCCGTGACCGATCTCGACCTTGGAAACGGGTGTTTCTTCGAGGCCGGAGAGAAGTTCGAGTACGAATTTCTCGTCGAACTCGAAATCGACGGCGTAGGCACCGTCGCGCAAGGTGCAGTCGAGCAGTTGCATCTCGGACATCGCCCGGGATCGGCTGTCTTTCATGGGCTTTCGCCCTCCTCGGCTCAGCACGGACTTACACAGGGACAATCGGACGGCGTGGAACCGCTCTCAGATGTGCTGCCGCATGGGGGTGAAGTCGACCAGGATCACCGCGCGCTCGCCCGTCTCCGGGCCGGCCCCTCGCCTGATGGGGGCCACGTAGTGGCTGACCTTCTCGTCGGTGACGCCGTACGACTCCAGGGGCCTGGTCAGTTCGAACTCGGCCAGGGCCTCGCCGTCGGGCACGTCCTCGGGCATCAGGCCCCGGTACTTCGGCGGCGCGATCATGTTCGAGCCGCCGACGACGTTGCGGCGGTAGACCAGGTGCGCGAAGACGAACGGCTCGCCGTCCTGGTGGAGTTCGTTGGGCGAGGAGATGGCCTCGTGTCCGGGGTCGTCCACCGCCAGCTTGATCAGGTGCACCCCGACGTGCAGCGGGAACGCCGCGTCGTCACGCGACCAGCGGGTCTGTGCGTAGTCGAAGGAGAGGATCTCGTGGATGATCGGATTGTTCCGGGCACTCTCGCTCATGGCGGGCAGCTTGCGGACCACGCCGACGTAGTCGGGGTTGTGGTCGGCCTGCCAGTAGCCGTTCATCCAGCCGTGTTCCCCGAGGTGCGTGTCGGGGATCCAGCTGAACTGGCGTGACCAGGGGAGGAAGACGCCTCGGGCGTAGCGGCGGTTGCGTCCTTCCTCCGTCGCGTAGGGGTCCGGTGGCAGGTCGACGAACTCGGCGCGAAGACTCCGGAAGGACGCGTCGGATTCGGTGATGCCGAATTCCTCGGCGAGGTCCCAGCGGGCGAACCCGTTCTCGACGAGGGCGGGCGTTTCGGTCAGTGTGTGCATGACTGTCCCCAAGCAGTGGTCGTCCATGGGTGGACTGGTGGTGGTCGGCGGGTGCGCCGTGGTGCCCGGCGGGTGGGCCGTGATGGCCGGCCGGTGGCTCGTGGCGGCCGGCGGCTCGGGCCGTCAGACCGTGGCGAGGCGGTGTGCCGGACGGACGACCACCTGGCGCCGGCGTCCGCGCCGCGTGGAGAACTCCACCCGCGGGCCGTCGTCGAAGAGGTCGAGGCGCAGCAGCCGTTCCTCGCTCCAGCCGAGCAACCGGAACTCGCCGGCGCCCAGGTGCAGCAGTTCCACCGGCGCGCGCCCCTCGACGCGCAGGACGAGCCCGTCGTCCTCGGCACGCACTTCGGCGGCGAGGTCGCTCTCCTGGTCGTCGACCACCTGGAGTCCCCACTCCATGAAGGAGAACGGGACGGCGAAGCGGCAGCCGAACTCGGCGAGTTCGGGCCGGGTCAGGGGCAGCACGGGCCGGTAGTAGGCGATGTCGCTGGTCGGCAGTGCCGCCCGGAAGCTCTCCGGGAACAGGGCCAGCAGACGGTCGTTGGTCGCGCAGTCCGCGACCAGGTGGATCCTGGCCCGGTCGCCGTCGTTGCGTACGGAATGCGGCCGGTCGAAGTCGGCGTACCAGAGCGTTCCCGGCTGCCACCGCTGTTCCGTCCCGTCCATCACCAGTACGGCGCCGGGATTGGTGACCAGCGGGATGTGCAGCCGTACGTAGCCGTAGGGGAGGCCGATCGGGGTGTCCGAGTGTTCCGGGACACAGACCCCGGGAGCCAGGGCCATCAGCCGGACGCTGCGCAGCTCGGTACCGAGTTCGGACAGGACCTGACCGAGGTAGGGCGCCTTCGCCATCAAAGGGGTGTCGGCGAACCAGTCACGTCCCGGACCGCCGGGGTCGGTGCGCCGGACGTCGCCGCCCGGGGCACGCAGGGAAAGGACCTTCCAGTCCACATCGGATTCTTCCCCGACGATGCCGTCCTCGAAGGACCGCTGCAGCGCCCAGAACTCGGAACCGCTCAGCTCCGCGAGATCCGCGTTCAGTCGATCGATATCCAGATCGTCCCGCAGCGGGACCGCGGCCGGAAGATTCTGCAATGAGTTTCCCTCTTGCATGAAAACCTCGCTTCGATGAACTCTGCACGTTCTTTCTTCGCTATCAACAGCTTACGTATGCGCTACGCCGAGAAAAGCCTTCTGCGGTGTGCGGAAACGGCCAGGACCCTTTAGGACACGGCCTTTTCAGCCTCTACCGCGGCCTCTGTCCCGGCCGTGAGAATTGCGCGCTCGGATTCGGGGAAATCGCGCATTTTCCGGATGGGGCTGAACAGCAGAATGGCCGTCGACAGCACTTGGAGCCCGCTCATCGCCCAGAGCGTTTCGCGGACGCCGAACAATTCGCCGAGCGCGCCGCCCAGCAGTCCGCCGACCGCGATGGCGCCGAAACTGATCACGGCCGCACTCGCGCTGATGCGCCCGATCAGGTCCGGTGGGCAGTACCGCTGGCGGAAGGTGTCGGTGATGATGCTCGCCGCGACCACTCCCGCGCCGCCTCCGACCCCGCCGACGACGAAGAACGCGAGGCCGGCCCCCGGGCCGGTCAGCGGAAAGAGCAAGGTGAAGGGCGCGGCACACAGCTGGAAGGCCAGCGCGGCCCGTGCGGTGCCGAACCGCCGGGACACCGGATGGGACAGCACCACGCCGAGGACCCCGCCGAGGCCGCACAGCGTCAGCACCGCGCCGAGGACGGCCTCGCCGACACCGACCGTCCGTACCAGGAACGCCACTTCGATCGAACTCAGCCCGGTCAGCGCGATGTTGGACACCGCGCTGAAGACCGCGAGGGTACGCAGGACGGGGTCCCGGAACAGGAACCTGAGGCCGTCGCCGACCTCGGTGCGCAGCCGGCGCCGCCGGAGGGCCGGGGACGGCAGGGGCGGCGGCTCAGTCGTCCGGATCGCCCGCAGACAGAGCCACGACACCACGAAGCTCAGGGCGTTGGCCAGCAGTCCGGCGACGGCGCCGAAGGCCTGCACCAGCACGCCGGCCAGGCCGGGGCCGATGACCTCCGCCGTCGACTCGCTGCCCTGCAACCGGGCGTTGCCCGCCAGCAGTTCCTCGTCCCGGAGCAGGGCCGGGAGGTAGGCGCGGTGCGCGGTGGTGAAGAAGACGTTCGCGCATCCGCCGGTGAAGGCGGCCACGAGCAGGTGGGGGACGGTGAGCACGTCCGCCCAGGCCGCCGCCGGCACACTGGCGAACGTGACGAAGGAGACGGCGTCGCTGACCAGCATCACCGGGCGGCGGGACAGGCGGTCCACCCACGCGCCCGCGGGCAGGCCGAGGATCAGCCAGGGCAGATAGGCGACCGACGTCAGCATGCCGACGACGAAGGTGTCGGCGTGCAGGGTGATGACGGCGACCAGGGGCAGCGCCACCACGGCGATCCCGTTGCCGAGCAGGCTCGTGGTCTCCCCGAACCAGAACAACCGGAACTCGCGGCCACCCACGGAGCCCTGGTGAACCGGGTCCTGGTGAACCGGGCCTTGGTGAACCGAGTCCTGGTCGACCGGCGCTTGGTCGACCGGGGCCTGGTGGGACGTGCCGGTCATCGTTCCTCCGCCGTGGGCCGCGGTCCGTCCAGCAGGGCGAGCCTTTCGGCGAGCACGGCGCCGATCCGCGCGATCGGCTCCGCCCGGGTGATCTCGCCGTGGCCACAAGGGATCTCGTGCACATCGAGCCGGCCGCTCACGTGCTCGCGCCACGCCTCCGGCGCCGGAGCGTCCTCGGCTCTTCCCTCAGTGGCGGCGAAGAACACCAGGTCCCCCCGGTACGTGCTGGGCCGGAGTTCCTCATGGATCCGGTCGTTGTCCACGAACACCCGGGCCAGCGCGGCGGTCTCCTCCCGCGTCAGCCGTTCGAGCGGGCTGCCCGGCCCGCGGACCGTCCGCTCGTAGTCCTCGTGACCCAGGGGTCGCCCGCCGAACGCGGAGAGGTCGTACCCCAGGGAGCGCAGAAGCTCGGTGTACGTCCCGGAACCGCCCTCGACGAGGAGCGGGTGGCCGGGTGCCGCGTCGGGCGGATAGCCGTCGAGCAGTGCGAGCAGGTCGACCTCGGCCCCCTGGGCCTGCAGTTCGGTGGCCAGCAGGTGGGCGACCACGGCGCCGAAGGACCAGCCGAGCAGCCGGTAGGGCCCCTCGGGCTGGACGGCGCGGATCTGCTCCGCGTACTCCTCGACCGTCACGCGCCAGGAGCGGCCGGTCGCCGCCGGATCGGTCAGGCCCCTCGACTGCAACCCGTACACGGGGTAGTCGGCGTCGAGGTGGCCGAGCAGGCCCGCGTAGCTCCAGCTGAGCCCGGCGGCCGGATGCACGCAGAAGACCGCGGGCCGGCCGGCTCCCGTCCGCAACGG
Organism: Streptomyces ortus; assembly: GCF_026341275.1. Taxonomy (NCBI): domain Bacteria; kingdom Bacillati; phylum Actinomycetota; class Actinomycetes; order Kitasatosporales; family Streptomycetaceae; genus Streptomyces; species Streptomyces ortus. The sequence goes on along the minus strand of NZ_JAIFZO010000002.1, from coordinate 6,252,003 downwards.
GAGCAGCACCGCCAGCGGGTCGTGCCGGGTGCCGGCGGCGAGCCGGTCCGTCAGTTCGGCGACGGTGGGTGCCTGGAACAGGTCCAGGACGGTGAGGTGTCCGCCCAGCACCGCTCGTACCCGGGAGAGCAGCCTGGTGGCGAGCAGGGAGTGACCGCCCAGCTCGAAGAAGTTCTCCTCGGCGCCGACCCGGCCCAGCCCCAGCACCTCCGCGAACAGCCCGCAGAGGACCTCCTCGTAGGGCCCGCGCGGACCGCGTGACGCGGGACGGTGGGTGAGGTCCGGGGGCGGCAGCGCGTCCCGGTCGAGTTTCCCGTTGGGTGTCATCGGCAGCCGGGCCACCGGCTGGAAGAACGCCGGGATCATGTGGTCGGGCAGGATCGAGGACAGCCACCCGCGCAGGTCGCGCGCCTCGGGCGCCCGGTCCCCGGCGGCCTGTACGTACCCCACGAGCCGCTTCTCGCCCCGGGCGTCCGCCCGCACGGCCACGGCGGCCTGCGCCACGTCCGGGCAGCGGGTCAGCGCGGCCTCCACCTCGCCGAGTTCGATACGGAAGCCCCGCACCTTGACCTGGTCGTCGGCGCGGCCCAGGTAGTCCAGCCTGCCCCGGTGGTCCCACCGGACCAGGTCACCGGTGCGGTACATGCGGCTCCCCGGTTCCCCGTCCATGGCCCAGGGGCAGGCGACGAACCGTTCGGCGGTGGCGGCCGGGCGGTTCAGGTAGCCGCGGGCCACGCCGGGGCCGCTCACGTACAACTCCCCCGGGACGCCCGGTGCGACGGGCCGCAGCCGTTCGTCGAGCACGAAGACCCTGGTGTTCCCGATCGGCCTGCCGATCAGCGGCTGCGGGCTGTCCGCGGCGTCCCACCACAGCGCGTCCAGGGTGCACTCGGTGGGACCGTAGAGGTTGTAGCAGAGCGTCCCGGGCACCTCCCGTACGCGGTTCCACAGCGACTGCCCGGCGGCTTCCCCGCCGAGCAGCAGCACCAGTGGCGCGCCCGGTCCGGACAGCAGGCCCTCGTCGAGCAGGTGCTCGGCGTAGGTGGGGGTGACGTCGAGGACATCGATTCCCGCGGCCTTGACGTAGGCGGTCAGCGCGGTGGCGTCCCGCCGGATGTCGTCGCGGATCACGTGCAGTTCGTGTCCGGCCAGCATCCAGAACAGTGCCTCCCACGACGTGTCGAACGACAGCGAGGCGGTGACGGCGGACCGCAGCCGCCGGCCCGCGCGGGCCTCGGTGCGCGCGAGCAGCCCCGCGCGGTGGAAGGCGTACAGGTTGCTCAGCGCGGAGTGCGGCGTCAGCACGCCCTTGGGGCGGCCGGTCGATCCGGAGGTGTGGATGACGTACGCCACGCTCTCCGGCAGCACGCGGCAGTTCGGGCTCGCCACGGGACCGGCCGGTGCCCGCAGCCGGTCGACGAGCACCGCGGGCAGCGCGGGCCGCGCGTCGAACCCGTACGCCGTCGCGGTCGCGGTGTCCGTGACGACGGCGACCGGTGCGGCGTCCCGCAGCATGTGCGTGATCCGGTCCCGCGGGTATTCGAGATCGAGCTGCAGATAGGCCGCACCGGTCTTGAGCACCGCCAGCATCGCCACGACGGAGTCGGCCGACCGCGGCAGGGCCAGCCCGACCACCCGTTCCGTACCGGCTCCCAGGGCGCGCAGCCGGTGCGCGAGCAGGTTGGCCCGGTCGTCGAGTTCGGCGAAGGTGAGCCTCGTGCTCCCGCACACCAGCGCGGTCGCCCGAGGCGTGCGCGCGGCCTGCGCCTCGAACAGTTCCGGCACGGTGGCCGGCGACACGGTCGCGGCGGTGTCGTTCCACACGTCGAGGACCTGGTGGCGGTGTTCGGCGGAGAGCGGGTCGGCCTCGCCGACGGGCCGTTCCGGTGCCGACACGAGCTGTCGCAGCAGCCGGGGCAGGGCATCGGCCACGAGGTCGGCGGTGGCCCGGTCGAACAGGGCGGTGGCGTACTCCAGGGCGCCGTCGATGCCCGCGGCGTCCCCGTCCGGCGTGCGGTTCTCCCGGAAGTCGGCGGACAGGTCGAACTTCGCCACCCGCGCGTCCAGTTGCACTTCGGTGCACTCAAGACCCGGCAGCGCGAGCGTGGCCTCCTCGCCCCTGGACAGGCTCAGCATGACCTGGAAGAGCGGATGCCGGGCCAGTGAACGTTCCGGGTTCAGGTCCTCGACCAGCCGCTCGAAAGGAACGTCCTGGTGGTCGTAGGCGGCGAGATCCGCGTCCCGCACCCGGTGCAGCAGCTCGGTGAAGGTCGGATCGCCGGACACATCGGTGCGCAGCACCAAGGTGTTCACGAAGAAGCCCACCACGTCTTCCAGCGCCTCGTCGAGCCGTCCCGCCACCGGTGTGCCGATCGGTATGTCCGTACCGGCCCCCAGCCGGGAGAGCAGGACAGCCAGCCCGGCCTGCAGCACCATGAACGCGGTGCACCCGTGGTCGGCGGCGACCGCGAGCAGGCGCTCGTGCAGCTCGGCGTCGAGCTTCAGCGGTACCTGGTCGCCGCGGTGGTCCGCCACCGCGGGGCGCGGCCGGTCGAACGGCAGGTCCAGTGCGGCGGGCAGCCCGGCCAGTTGTTCCCGCCAGAAGGACAGCTGCGTCGCGAGGAGGCCCGCCGGATCGTCCTGGTCGCCCAGCAGCTCCCGCTGCCACACCGCGTAGTCGGGGTAGCTCACCGGCGGCGGCGTCCAGCGCGGGGGCTCACCCGCGGCCCTGGCCCGGTAGGCCGTGGCCAGGTCGGTGAGCAGCGGCTGCCAGGACCACTCGTCGCAGGCGATGTGGTGGATCACCAGCGCCAGCACGTGTTCCCGGGGCGCCGTCGTGAACACCGTGGCCCGGACCGGGAGATCCGTCGTCAGGTCGAACCCGCGGTCGACGGCCGAGGAGAGCGCGTCGGCGAGCCCCTCCTCCTCGCACGCGACCACGTCGAGTCCGGGCCGTCGGTCGAGCACGCGCGGTACGGGTTCGCCGTCGACCCCGGGGTACACCGTGCGCAGCACTTCGTGCCGGTCCGCCAGGTCGGTGAGCGCCGCCGCCAGGGCGGTGCGGTCCAGTTGGCCTCTCGCCCGGATCACGAGGGAGCAGTTGTAGACCGCCGACCGGCCGTCCACGCGGTTCAGGAACCACAGCCTCCGCTGGGCGTAGGAGACGGGGGGCACGAGGTCACTCCTCAGCACGAGGTCACTCCTCAGGAGGCAGAGCCGGCTGCGGCGGCGTGGACGGGGGCGATCCGACTGGGGAGGGTCTGCCAGATCTCGGGGGTGTAGAAGTGGCCGCCGCCGAGCACGTCGTGCCGGTACGGGCCGGAGGTCAGGGCGTTCCACCGGGGGCCCGCGTCGGCGCGGATCAGCGGGTCGCCGGCGCCGGAGAACACCTGGAGGGGCACGCTCACCCGGGCGCCCCTGTGGACGAAGGTGTCCCGGACGGCGATGTCGGCCCGCATCAGTTCCAGCGCCACCTCGGTCAGGTCGGCGCTCTCCCGGACGTGCGGGGGCAGCAGGCCGTGCGTGCCCATCCACTCCAGCAGCCGATCGTCGTCGTCCTGGGCCGCGGGAGAGAGTTCGCTCTCGGTCAGGCCGCGGTCCGGCGCGTTGCAGGAGGACAGGACGAGCGCCGCGGGCCGGTGCGCCTCGTCCGTCTCCAGCCGGGCGGCGACGTCGAAGGCGGTCCAGCCGCTCATGCTGTGCCCGAAGAGGAGGTACGGGCCGAGGTCGGCCGCCCGCAGGGAGTGCGCGACGTCGTCGACGAGCTCGGACCAGTCGCGGGCGAAGGGCTCGACGAACCTGCCCTCCCTGCCGGGGTAGCAGAGCACGACCAGGTCCGTCGCGGGGGGCAGGTGCGCGGTCCACGGCCGGTACGCGGCCGTGCCACCGCCGAAGAAGCTCAGGCCGACCAGGGTCCGTTCGGCGTGCGGCGTCCGGTGCAGGGGCACCATCGTGGTGTCCCGTACGCCGCTCACCGTGCTCCCCCGGTGGGCGCCGGCCCGGCGGCCCCGCTGTGGTTCGCTGCCATCGGTTCAGGCCCCGTTCATCGCGGCCACGAGGGAGGCCGGCCGCATGTCCGTCCAGTTCTCCTCGACATGGGCCAGGCACGCGGCCCGCGTGGCCGCTCCGAAGACGGTGGACCATCCGGCGGGTACGTCGAGGTCCGCGGGCCACAGGGAGTGCTGTCGCTCCGCGTTGGTCAGGACGAGATAGGAGCCTGTTTCGTCGTCGAACGGGTTGTTCACGGGATTGTCCTTTCGGGGTGGTGTCACAGGTGGGGGCATTGGGCCCGCTCGGTGGTGGGCCGGGGGTCGCTCGGTGGTCGCTCGGTGGTCAGAGCCAGCCGAGCCGGGCGGCCTTGACGCCGGCCTCGAAGCGGCTGCGGGCGCCGAGGCGCTCCATGAGGGCCGCCATCATGCGTCGGGCGGTGCGGTGCGAGACGTGCAGTCGGCCCGCGGCGGCGGCATCGGTGCAGCCCTCGGCGACCAGCCGGAGCAGCGCCAGTTCCTTGCCGCTCAGGGTGTCGTCCGCCGCGGGCCGCCCGGCGGCCGGCGGGGTGGCCGACGACCAGGTCTGTTCGAACAGGGCGGCCAGGGGGGCGACGAGGCCGGGGTCGGTGACCTGGAGCGCGCCCGCCGTCGTGTTCCGCGGGTCGAGGGGTACCAGCGCGACCGAGCCGTCGAAGAGGATCATCCTCGGCAAGGGCGCCCCGGAGCAGCGGAACAGGCCCCCGTTGCCGGTCAGCCAGCGCACGTACGCCAGCGTCGCGGCGTCGTAGGAGCCGGTGTCCGTGCCGACGGTCCTGATCGACACCGAGCGGCTCAGCAGCGCCGCGTCGTTGCGGCGCGCCGCCACGAGTTCCGGCGCCGGCCGCGCGCCACCGGGCAGGAACGTCAGCACCTCGCGGGTCGCCTCGCCCGCCAGCCGGTCCACCCGGCACTGCACCTCGTCCATCCCCAGGAGCCGTTCGACCTGTTCGGCCCTGCCCGACCGGCCGGAGGCGTCGGACATGAGCAGGCGGACGACCTCGGCATGGGTCTCGGCGAGCCGCCGCTGCCGGCGCATCAGCTCCTCGTGCTGGCCGGCCAGCGACTGCCGCAGGCTCAGGACCGGGTCCACCACCGCGTATCGGCCGGGCACCTCGAAGGAGGGCCGCAGCAGGCCGAGTTCGAGCAGCCGGTCCAGGCAGGCACGGACCAGGTCCGGCGCGACGGCCAGCCGGTCGGCGATCTCCTCGGCGGCCGGTGGCGGCGATCCGCGCATCTCCCGGTACACCGCTTCTTCCAGCTGTTCCAGTCCGAACATGGTGAGCATGGGGTTCGTCTCCCAGGTCTGTCGGTGAACGCCCGCCGTCAGCGGGAGGCGGCGGGCCGCAGCGCCGGCCGGGCGGACCGGGCCGTCGCGAGGTACACGGCGATCCCGGCGACGGTCGGGGCCCGGAAGAGTTCGCGGACCGGCAGTTCCAGCCCCAGGGTCGACCGCACCCGGGAGATCAGCTGGGTCGCCAGCAGCGAGTGCCCGCCCAGGGCGAAGAAGTTGTCGTCGACCTCGACCGAGTCCAGGCCGAGCACCTGGGCGAACAGCCCGCCGAGCACCTCCTCCGTCGCCGTACGGGGCCCGGTGGCGGCCGGTGCCGCGTCCGCCGACGCGGCCGGGCGTGCGGTGAGGCCGGCGGCGACGTCATCGGAGCGCCGGTCACCGGACGGCCGGTCCTGGACAGGTGATACGTCGAAGTCGGCGAGCGGCCGTCCTGGGTACTCGGCCGCCTGGGTGAGCAACCGGCGCAGGCCGTCGGCGAGCCGCTCTCCCGTCGAGGCGTCGAACAGGGCGGTCGAGTACATCAGGGCCCCGGTCAGTCCGGCCGGTGCGCCGTCCTGGTCGAGCCGTTCCTCCACGTCGACGACCAGGTCGAACTTCGCGGTGGTCGACGGGACCGGCCATTCGGACGCCCGCAGCCCGGGGAACCGCGGACCGGCACTCGCGTGCTGGAGCTGGACCATGGTCTGGAAGAGCGGGTGGCGGCCGGGCGAGCGCGGTGGGTTCAGCTCTTCCACCAGCCGCTCGAACGGCACGTCCTGGTGCTCGTAGGCCGCCAGGTCGGTGGCCCGGACCCGGCGGAGCAGTTCCGCGAAACTCGGGTTCCCGGAGAGGTCGGTGCGCAGGACCACCGTGTTGACGAAGAACCCGACGACGTCGTCGACGGCGTCGTCCGTCCGGCCGGCCACCGGGGTGCCGATCGGGATGTCCTCCCCCGCGCCCAGCCTGCCGAGCAGGGCGGCGCATGCGGCCTGGAGCACCATGAACAGCGTGCAGTGGTGCTCCTTGGCGAGCGCGAGCAGGCTTCGGTGGAGGTCGTGACCCCACTCGATGTCCGCCGTTCCGCCCGCGTAGTCGCTGATCTCGGGCCGCGGCCGGTCCGTCGGCAGGGCCAGTTCCGTCGGAAGGGCGGCCAACTGGTCGCGCCAGTAGCCCAGTTGACGGGACAGCACACTGCCCGGGTCGTCCTCACCACCCAACAACTCCCGTTGCCACAGCGCGTGGTCGGCGTACTGCACCGGCAGTTCGTCCCACTGCGGAGCCTCGCCCCGGATGCGGGCGGCATAGGCGGCGGAGAGGTCGCGCAGGAGCGGCCCGAGCGACCAGCCGTCGCAGATGATGTGGTGGAACACCAGGAGCAGGACCTGGTCCGCCGGCCCCGTCGTGAACAGGTGCGCTGCCAGCGGAGGTCGCACGGCCGGCTCGAACCGCTGGTCCGCCGCCGCGCGGACCGCCGCCCCGACCTCGGCCTCGGGCAGTTCCCGGTGCACGAGGGCGGGCCGGAACGCTCCGGGCGCGAGTACCGACTGCGCCGGCCGGTCGTCCCGTACGACGAAGACCGTCCGCAGACTCTCGTGCCGGTCCGTGACATCGCACCACGCCTGTTCGAGAGCGTCCCGGTCCAGCGGACCGGTCAGGCGCAGAGCGACGGGGAGGTGGTAGCTGGTGCCTGTCTCCTCCCACTGGTCCAGGAACCACAGCCGCTGCTGGGCGTAGGACAGCGGCAGCACGTCCGGTCGCCGCCCCGCCCTCAGCGCCGGCCTGCCCGGGAGCGCTTCGTCGAGGCCCGCCGCCAGCCCGGCCACGGTCGGGGCCGCGAACAGTAGCCGGGCCGGCAGTTCCACGCCCAGCACGGAGCGCGCCCTGCTGCTCAGCCGCACGGCCAGCAGGGAGTGGCCACCGAGATCGAAGAAGCCGTCGTCGATGCCCACCGCGTCACGGCCGAGCACCTCCGCGAACAGCCCGCACAGCAACTCCTCGCGGAGAGTGCGCGGTGCGCGCCGGGTGCCGGTGGGGTAGACCGGTTCCGGCAGCGCGGCGCTGTCGAGTTTTCCGTTCGGCGTCAGCGGCAGTTCGTCGATCACCACGATCGCGGCGGGCACCATGTGGTCCGGCAGGCTCTGCCGTACGAACTCACGCAGCCGTCGTACGTCGAGTTCCGTGTTCCGCGCGAGCACATAGCCGACGAGGCGTGCGTCCCCCGGCCGGTCCTCCCGCAGGACCGCCACCGCGTGCGTGACGCCCTCGTGGCGGGCCAGTGCCGCCTCGACCTCGCCGAGTTCGACGCGGAAACCGCGGATCTTCACCTGGTCGTCGGCCCGGCCGAGGAATTCCAGCGCGCCGTCGTCGGTCCACCGGACCAGGTCGCCCGTGCGGTACATGCGCCGTCCGGGCCGATACGGGTTCGCGACGAACCGCTCGGCGGTGAGGCCGGGGCGGTTCACATAGCCCCGCGCCAACTGGGCGCCCGCGACGTACAGTTCGCCGATCACCTTCGGCGGGACGGGACGCAGGGCCGCGTCGAGCACGAACACGTCCACGCCGGGGATCGGACGGCCGATCAGCGGTCGGTCGCTGTCGTCCGACGTCCAGAAGAGGGAGTCGACCGTGGTCTCGGTCTGTCCGTAGATGTTGTAGGCGGTGATCCCCTCGGTCTCCCGGATCCGCCCCCACAGCTTCTCGCCCACCGTCTCCGCGCCGGTCATCAGGACCGCCGGCGGTGTTCGGGCCGGGTCGAGCATCCCCTGCTGGATCAGCTCCTCGGCGTAACTGGGCATCACGTCGAGGGCGTCGATGCCGCAGCGGTCCAGGTACCGGGCCATGGCGGCGGGGTCGCGGCGGGTGTCGTCGCCGATGAGGTGGAGTTCGTGGCCGACGGCCTGCCACAGCAGGGCGACGACCGAGGTGTCGAAGGAGAGGGACGCGGTGAGCGCCATGCGGCAGCGCCCCGGGCCGCGGGTCCGCTCGGCGGTGGCGATGACCTCCGCGCGGTAGAAGGCGAGCAGGTTGGCCAGCCCGCCGTGCGTCACCAGCACGCCCTTGGGCTCACCGGTCGACCCCGAGGTGTACACGACGTAGGCCGGATGGTCCGCGGCGAGCGCGCCCGTGAGCTCTTCCGACGCCCCGTCGTCGAGTGCGGGGTCGTCGTCCAGTGCGGGGCCGTCGACAAGCACCGGTTCGTGTACGGGCAGCGACGCGGCGGACGCGCTGTCGGTGACGACCAGGGCGGCGGCGGAGTCCGTCAGCAGGTGGGCGATCCGCCGGACCGGGTACGCCAGGTCGACGAAGAGGAAGGCGGCGCCCGCCTTCAGTACCGCCAGCAGGGCGACCACCAGGTCCGTGGACCTGGGCAGGGCCACCGCCACCACCCGGTCCGGGCCCGCGCCCCGGCCCACGAGGTGGCGGGCGAGCCGGGTGGCACGCGCGTCGAGCTCGGCGTAGGTCAGCGTGGTGTCCTCGAAGACCAGCGCCGTCGCGTCCGGGGTGCGGGCGGCCTGCTCCCGGAACGCGTCGGGCAGGAACACGGTCCGCTGCGCGGGTACAGGGTCGGGGACGGGGCGCTCGGCGAGGAAGCGTCGCCGTTCCCCGTCCGAGAGCACGTCGACGGCGCCGATCGGCCGTTCGGGGGCGGCGAGCACCTGCTCCAGCAGCCGCCGCAGGCGCGCCACGAGCTGTTCTGCGGTGGTCCGGTCGAACAGCTCCTCGGCGTACTCCAGGTAGCCGGTCAGCCCGGCCGGTGCGCCCCGGTCGTCGCGCTCGTCCACCAGTTCAAGACTGAGGTCGAACTTCGCGATGTCCCAGGTCACCGGGGCGTGGTCGGCCTTCAGTCCGGCGAAGTCCGGGGTGGTGGTCCCGGCGTGCTGCACCTGGATCATGATTTGGAACAGGGGGTTGCGGGACAGCGACCGTTCGGGCCGCAGTTCCTCGACGAGCCGTTCGAAGGGGACGTCCTGGTGGGCGAACGCCTCCAGGTCGGTGTCCCGGACCCGGCGCAGCAGTTCGGCGAACCCGGGATCGCCCGCGGTGTCGGTGCGCAGCACCAGGGTGTTGACGAAGAACCCGACCAGGTCGTCGAGGGCGCTGTCCGTCCGGCCCGCCACCGGGGTGCCGAAGGGGATGTCGGTGCCCGCGCCCATCCGGGTCAGCAGCGCCGCGAAACCCGCCTGCAGCACCATGAACAGCGTGCAGCCGGCGGACCTGGCGAGTTCGAGCAGCCCGCGGTGCAGCTCAGGCTCCCAGTGGAGGGCGACCGTGCCGCCGGACTGCCCCGCCACCGCGGAGCGCGGCCGGTCCACCGGCAGCGTGAGCTCCGCCGGCAGGTCGGCCAACTGCCGCCGCCAATAAGCCAACTGACGGGCCATCACACTTTCGGGGTCCTCGGCTTCGCCGAGCAGTTCCCGCTGCCACAGCGTGTAGTCGGCGTACCGCACGGGCTGCGGCGGCCAGTCCGGGGCGTTCCCCTCGCAGCGGGCGGTGTACGCCAGCCCGAGGTCCCTCAGCAGCGGACGCAGGGACCAGCCGTCGGCTGCGATGTGCTGAACGACCAGCAGCAGGACGTGCTCCTCCCGCTCCTCCTGCTCTTCCTGCTCCTCCTGCTCCTCCTGGCCGAGCGGGAACAGGGTGGCCAGGACGGGCGCGTGCGCGGTGAGGTCGAACCGGTGGCGGACCCGCTCCGCCATGGCGCCGGCGAGGTCCCGCGGTGCCACCTCGACGACCTCGATCGCGGGAGCGGAGTCCAGCACGACCGGGTGCGGCTCACCGCCCTCCTCGGGGAAGACCGTGCGCAGGCTCTCGTGCCGCCGCACCACGTCGGCGAGCGCCCGGTCCAGCGCGTCCCGGTCCAGCGCCCCGGTGAGACGGACCGCGACGGGCACGTTGTACGTTCCCTCGTCGCGCTCCATCCGGTTCAGGAACCACAGCCGTCGCTGGGCGAACGAGAGCGGCACGGGTTCCGCCCCCGCCCGGACGGTCAGCGCGGGGCGCGCGACTCCGGTCAGCCGGGCCAGTCCGGCCACCGTGGGTTCGGCGAACAGGTCCCGGAGCTCGAACCCCTCCCCCAGGACGGACCGGATCCGGGAGAGCAGCCGCAGTGCCAGCAGGGAGTGCCCGCCGAGGTCGAAGAAGTGGTCGTCGATCCCCACGCGGGGCACCCCGAGGACCTCCGCGAAGAGTTCGCACAGGATCTCCTCGCGGGGACTGCGCGGCTCCCGCACGGCGTGCGCGCCCCGGTCGGGTTCCGGCAGCGCGGCCCGGTCGAGCTTTCCGTTCATCGTCGTCGGCATGGCCTCGACCAGGACCACCGCGGCGGGGACCATGTAGTCGGGCACGCCGGCCGACACGAACCGGCGGAGTTCGCGGTCCGTGAGGCCCTGGGACCGGGCCACGACGTACGCCACCAGACGCTGGTCGCCGGGCCGGTCCTCCCTGAGCACGACCGCGGCCTGGACGACCTCGGGGTGGCCGGCCAGCACCGCCTCGATCTCGCCTGGCTCCACGCGAAAGCCCCGGATCTTCACCTGCGCGTCCACGCGGCCTACGTACTCCAGCTCCCCGTCGGCGGTCCAGCGGGCCAGGTCACCGGACCGGTACATGCGTTCCCCGGCCGCGAACGGGCAGGCCACGAACCGCTCGGCGGTCAGCGCGGGACGTCCGGCGTATCCCCTGGCGAGCTGGATCCCGCCCAGGTACAGCTCCCCCACCACCCCCGGCGGCACCGGCCGCAGTCGGCCGTCCAGCACGTACGCCGACACATTGGCCAGCGGTCGGCCGATCGGCACCGAGCTTCCCTCGTCGTCGCGGTGGCACTGCCAGGAGGTCGCGTCGACGGCGGCCTCGGTCGGTCCGTAGAGGTTGTGCAGTTCGGTGGAGCCGAGCGCGGTGAACAGTTCGCGCCGGGTCTCCGCGGGCAGGGCCTCGCCGCTGCAGATGATCCGGCGCAGGCCGGTGCAGTCGGCCGCGGCGGGCTCCCGGAGGAACGCCTGCAGCATCGAGGGCACGAAGTGCGTGACGGTGACCGATTCGCCGCGGATCAGTTCGGCGAGGTAGGCGGGGTCGCGGTGTCCGCCGGGCTTCGCGATCACCAGGGCCGCCCCGGAGATCAGCGGCCAGAAGAACTCCCACACCGAGACGTCGAAACCGGCCGGGGTCTTCTGCAGGACCCGGTCCGCGCCGGTGAGCCGGTACCGGTCCTGCATCCACAGCAGCCGGTTCACGATGGCCGCGTGCGGGACCACGACCCCCTTGGGCCGCCCGGTGGACCCGGAGGTGAAGATGACGTAGGCGGGGTGCGCCGGGAGCGCTCGCGGGAGTCGGGCGGAGACCGGCGCGATCGGATCGATCTGCTCGGCCTTCTCGGCCTTCTCGGTCTGTTCGGTCTGTTCGGTCCGTTCGGTCCGTTCGTCGAGCAGCAGCTTCGGCGTGGGGCCGGGGACGGCGGCGGCGTTCGTCGAGTCGGTCAGTACGAGGACCGGCCCGGCGTCCGCGACCATCGCGGCGATCCGCCCGGCGGGGTGGTCCAGATCCACCGGAAGGTAGGCCGCGCCCGCTCGGACGACGGCGAGGAGCGCGACGACCAGTTCCACCGAACGGGGCAGGGCCACGGCCACGATCCGGTCGGGGCCCGCGCCCCGGTGGACGAGCCGCGCCGCCAGCCGGTCCACGCGTCCGGCCAGCTCGGCGTAGCTCAGCCGCTCGTCGCCCGCCACCAGGGCCGGCGCGTCCGGCGTGCGCCGGACCTGCTCCGCCCACAGCTCGGCGAGCGTCACCCCGGGCAGTTCGACCGCGGTGTCGTTCCACCGCCGTACGACGCGGTCGTGCTGCTCGGGCGACAGCAGGGTCAGCGCGGAGAGCGGTCGGTCCGGGTCCTCGGCCACCTGTTCCAGGAGCAGCACCAGCCGGTCGGCGAGCTCGGCCGCCTGTGCGGCGGTGAACAGGTCCGGGCGGTGGTGCAGGCGCAGCGCGAGCCGCTCGCCCGGTTCGACGGCGAGGGTCAGCGGGAAGTGTGCGCTGTCCCGGAAGGTGACGCCCACCTGCAGTTCGCCGTCGGGTGAGTCGACCTCGTAGTCGTGCATCGGGAAGTTGTCGAAGACCACGTTGGTGTCGAAGAGCGCGGTGGGGAACCCGGTCAGGCGCTGGATCTCTGTCAGGCCGAGGTGGTCGTGGTCGAGCGACGCGGCGCGTCCCGCCTGGATCTGCTCGAAGAGCGCGCTCACCGAAGCCGCCCGGTCCAGGCGCACCCGTACCGGAACGGTGTTGATGAGCATCCCGATCATCGAGTCCGCGCCGGTCAGTTCCGCCGGACGGCCGCTGACCGTGGAGCCGAACACCACGTCGTCGCGGCCGGTGAGCGAACCGACCAGGATGGCCCAGACCGCTTGGCACACCGTGTTGAGCAGGACGCCGTTTCGCCGGGCGTGTGCGGTCAGCAGCGCCGTCGTCCCGGACGACAGCAGCACCTCGACCTCTTCGGGCGGCGGACCGGTGCGGGAATCGGCGGAGGCGACGAGCGTGGGCCCGGCGACCCCCTCCAGGGCCGCGGCCCAGTGCCGCTCCGCGCCGGCCCGGTCCTGTCGCGCGAGCCAGGCCAGGTAGTCGCGGTACGGACGCACCGGCGGCAGGCCGTCGGTGCCGCCCGCCCGGGAGTACACGGCGAAGAGTTCCTGGAACAGCAGGGCGAAGGACCAGCCGTCCAGCAGGAGGTGGTGGGCGGTCACGAGCAGCCGGTGGCGGTCGGCGGTGTGCCGGACGAGGGTGAACCTGATCAGCGAGGCTCCGCCGACGTCGATGCCGCGGGCCCAGTCCTGCTCGGTCAGTTCGGCGATCCGGTCCGGCGCGTCCTCCTGGCCATCCTCCTGGCCGATCTCGATCTCCCGCCAGTCCACAGGGACATCTCGGCGGACCACCCGTATCGGTTCGCCCGTCTTCCGGTACCGGAATCCGGACCGCAGGGTGGCGTGGCGCCGTATCACGGTGTCCGCGGCGGCCTTCAGGAGTTCGGAATTCACCGGCCCTTCGAGATCCACCGCGAATTGCGCGAGGTACGGACTGTGTTTTTCCCGGTCGAACAGCGCGTGAAAGAGCAGGCCTTCCTGCAGGGGCGAAAGGGGAAGGACGTCCTCGACTACCGACTGGTTCATCTTCAGTGTCAACTTCCTCAGAAAGCCCGCAGATCGGATTCGATCTCTTCGAGTTCGTGCTGGCTGAGCGAGTTCAGGGTCAGGTCGGACGGGGTGAGTCCGCCCGCTCCGGGTTCGCGGGCGTGCGCGACCAGGGTCCGGAGCATCCGGAACCAGGTGTGCGCCAGCTCGCGGGTGTCCGCCTCCGACACGACGCTGTCAGCCCAGCTCCAGGTGGCCCGCAGCACCGGACCGTCCGCCCGGTCCACCGTGGCCACGTTGACCTCGACGCTGTGGGCCATGGGCATCCCTGATCCGGTGTCGTCCAGACCGGTCCCGTACTCCGGTACGACCGACCAGTCGGCGTCGTCCGACACCTCGAAACGGCCCAGGTAGTTGAAGACGAACTCCGGCCGGTCCGCCTTCTCCAGCAGCGCGCCCGTCCGCGGGTTCAGATGGCGCAGGAGGCTGTAGCGGACTCCCTTGTCGGGCACCGCGCGCACCTGCTCCTTGATCCGCTTCACCGCGTCGCCCACCGCCGGCCCGGCGGCGTCCACCTCGGCCCGGTCGAGTTCACCGAGGTCGAGCCTGATCGGGAACAGGCTGGTGAACCAGCCCACGGTCCGGGAGAGATCCACCTCCGCGAGTGCGTCCTCCCTGCCGTGGCCCTCCAGGTGCAGCAGTGCGGTGCCGTCGCCCGCCGTGCCGCGTGCGCGGTGCCAGTCGCCCATCGCCAGCGCGAGACCGGCGAGGAGTACGTCGTTGACGCCGGCGTTGAACAGCGACGGCACCGTGGTCAGCAACGCCTCGGTGAACTCGGTCGGCAGGGACTCCGTGAAGCACCGGTCCCGGCTTTCGAGGTCCTGCCCCGGGACCCTCGGCCGGTCGCCGAAGCGTGCGGCGCCGGGGCGCAACCGCTCCAGCCAGCCGGGGAGTTCGGCGACGGCGGTCCGGGTGTGCGCCTGCTCGGCGAGTACCTGGGACCAGCGGCGGAACGAGGTCGGCACCGGGTCGAGAGCGATCGCGGCACCCTTCTCGACCGCCTCCCAGGCCGTCGCGAGATCGGCGGCCAGAATGCGCCAGGAGACCGAGTCGACGGCCAGGTGGTGGACGACCAGGGCGAGCAGGCCACGGCGATCCGGTCCGGCGTCGAACCACACGGCCCGCAGGACGTTGCCCTCCCGGGGGCGGAGCCTGTCGCGCGCCGCGTCCGACTCCTGCCGTACCAGCGCGGCCAGGTCCTGTTCGGGGCGCCCCGACACGTCGGTCCGCCGGACGGCCGAGGCCGCGTCGACCGCGCCCGCCGGCAGGGTCTCCAGCGCCCAGTCCGCCTCGTCGTCGGGCACGGACAGCCGCAGGCGCAGGATGTCGTGGTGGTCGAGCAGGGCCTGCGTCATCGAGAGCAGGCGGGGTTCCGTCAGCCCGGCCGGGGTGCGCAGGACCGCGAACTGGTTGTAGGTGTCGACCGCGCCGCCGCGTTCCCGGAGCCAGTGCATGATGGGAGTGGTGACGACCGGCCCCACCCCGCTGTCCGCGACGGGCGCCGGCTCCCGGTCGAGCGTGGTGGCCGTCTGCGCCAGCGCCGCCATGTCCCGCCGCGTCAGCACGTCGCCGACGGTGATCCGCAGACCGGCCTTCCGTGCCCGGCTCACGAGTTGCATGGCGATGATGCTGTCTCCGCCGAGCGCCACGAACCCGTCGTCGGTGCCGACGTCGCTCACCCCGAGGACTTCGGCGACCAGTCGGCACAGGACACGCCGGTGCCGGACGACCGGAGTTTCCCCGGCCGCACTCGAATTCGGTTCGTCGAAATGGCTGGTCACGTATTCCCTCATTCCGAGTCCGGTCT
The DNA here is from genome assembly GCF_026341275.1 of Streptomyces ortus. NCBI lineage: Bacteria > Bacillati > Actinomycetota > Actinomycetes > Kitasatosporales > Streptomycetaceae > Streptomyces > Streptomyces ortus. Next base: position 6,236,724 of record NZ_JAIFZO010000002.1, on the reverse strand, counting down.
GGAATCAGGAACGAAGTTAGCGAACGGTGTTCGCCGCCTGCGGCAGTCGAAGCGGCAATTCGAGGGAGCGCCGCGGAGGAAAGCAGCCGAATTGCCGGTGGGATTGCCGCCCGAACGCGGCGGCGCACGCGGACGATGACATGCGCGACGTACGGACGGAATCACATCGAGAAGAGGCTCAGCGGTGACAATCCAGCAAGCGGTCCAGCCGACGGTCGACCTTGCGATGTTCGGCGGTGGCCGGGCCGTACCCAGGGAGTTCGGGATCAGGCCCTGGCCGATGGTGACCGACCAGGACGAGCAGGCGGTCCAGCGGGTCCTGAGGTCCGGCCGGTTCACCTCCGCCTCGTCGGGCGAGCGGGAGATCGCGGGCCTGGAACGGGAGTGGGCGCGGCACGTCGGCACGGAGCACTGCGTGGCGGTGAGCAACGGAACCGCCGCGCTGTCGGTCGCGCTGGCCGCCGCGGGGGTGGAGCCCGGCGACGAGGTCATCGTGCCCGCCCTGAGCTTCATCGGCAGCGCCGCCGCCCCGCTGCACCTCATGGCCGTACCGGTGTTCGTGGACATCGACCCCGTCACGTTCAATCTGGCCCCCGCGGCGGTCGAGGCCGCGATCACCGGCCGGACCAGGGCGATCGTCGTGGTCCACCTGCACGGTCTGCCCGCCGAGCTGGACGAGATCACCGCGATCGCCGCCCGGCACGGGGTCACCGTGGTCGAGGACGCCGCGCAGGCGCACGGCGCCCGGTACCGGGGCCGGTCGGTGGGCTCGATCGGCGCGGTGAACGCCTTCAGCCTCAACGTCAGCAAGAACCTCGCCACTTGCGGTGAAGGGGGCCTGATCACGACCGACGACACGGACGTGGCGACGAGGGCGACCATGCTGCGGCAGTTCGGAGAGCTCATTCCGGCGGGCGGCGAACGCAGTTACGTGGCGCATCTGCTGGGCTGGAACTGCAAGCCGAACGCGGTGCAGGCGGCCTTCACCCGGAGCCGGCTCGCGCGGCTCCCCTCCGAGACGGCCGTCCGCGAGGAGAACGTCCGCCGACTGCTGGGGCGGCTGGCCGCGTGTCCCGGCTTCCTGGTGCCCGAGGTCCCGCGGGACCGCACCCATGCCTGGCACATCCTGCGGATCCGGGTGAGCCCCGCCGCCTTCGGACTGGCCGACGAGCTGGCGGGCCCGCTGCGCGCCGTCGTCCAGCGGGCGCTGCGTGCCGAAGGGGTGCCCGCCGTGCCCTACCAGTTGCAGCCGCTGCCCGCGCAGCGGGTCTTCACCGGGCGGCGCGGATTCGGCGCATACCCGTGGGCGTTGCCCGGCGTCGTGGACAGCCCCTACCGTGCCGAGGACTTCCCGGCGACCCTGCGGGTCCTGGACGACTCCTTCACGATCCAGAAGGCGCATCTGCATCCGGACGCGGGGCCGTTGCTCGACCGGTACGCCGACGCGTTCGAGAAGGTCTGGCAGCACCGCGAGGCGCTGGCCGCCATCGCCGCGACGACGGACTACACCCCGCACTGGGAACGCGCCTCGGAGATCGCCGACACCGAATGGGCCGGGGCGTTCCCCTCCCGATGAGCCCGATGACCTCATCCCGCCGCACGCCGTCGCACACCACCGCACCCCATGATCCGGGACCAGGATCATGGGGTGCGGTGGTGTGCGGGGCGGTTCAAACCGCCCGGGGCCCTTGCGACGCCGGGAGTTCAGGCCAGCAGCCGTCGTACGTGCTCGGTCACCGCGGCGCCGGAGATGCCGTTGCGCGCCAGCAGATGCCGGTGCCCGCCGGTGCCGGCGGCGAACCGGTCGGCGACCGCCACCCGCCGTACGGGGCAGGCGACACCGAGGTCGGCCACGACCTCGGCCACGGCGGAACCGAGGCCCCCGGCCGCCCAGTGTTCCTCGACGGTGACGATCCCGCGTGTGCGGGTGGCGGCCTCCACGATCGCCTCCCGGTCGAGCGGTTTGACGGTGTGCATGTTGAGCACGGCCACGTCGATCCCGGTGCGGGCCAGTTCCTCGGCGGTCCCGACCGCGGTGAGCACGGGGTGCGGTCCGGTGGCGATCAGCGTCACGTCGGTGCCCCGGCGCAGGCGCTGCGCGAGTCCGATCCGTACCGGCTCCGCCCCCGGCGCCAGATCCGGCGTCGCGCCGCGCCCGAGGCGCAGGTACACCGGTCCCGGCAGCTCCGCGCAGGACCGGACCAGGGTCTCGGTGGCGGGACCGTCCGCGGGCACCAGCACCGTCATGTTCGGCAGCATCCGCATGACGCCGAGGTCTTCCAGCGCGTGGTGGGTGGAGCCGAGATGGCCGGCGGAGAGCCCGCCGTGGGTGGCGACGATCCGCACGGGCAGGTTGTTCCAGGCGATGTCGAGCTTCACCGCCTCCAGCGCGCGGGTGGCGGCGAAGGTCGCCATGGTGTTGACGAAGGGGACGCGGCCGGACCTGGCGAGTCCCGCCGCCACACCCATCAGGTTCTGTTCCGCGATACCGAGGTTGAGATAGCGCGGTGCGGCGTCGCCCCAGGCGGTGGCGGAGAACAGGCCGGTGTCGCTGTCCAGGCACACATGGCGTTCGTCCCGGCCGAGCAACTCGACCAGTACGTCCCGGTACACCTCCCGGGCCGCGCGGGTCTCCGTGGACGCGGCGGAGTCGGTCGAGGCGGTGGGGTCGGTGGACACTGCGGGTTCGGCTGTCACGACGGTCATGTCGTCTCCGTTCGGGGTCGTTCGCCGCGCAGCACCGCCGCACGGGCACGCCGGTGCCCGCGCTCGGTGAGCCGGACGTAGTGACTGCGGGCCTGGCCCTCGATGTACGGCAGTCCTCTGCCCTTGACCGTGCGGGCCAGCAGCACGGTCGGCCTGCCCGGGGTGTGCGGAACGCGCGACAAGGCCGAGCGCAACTGGTCCGGGTCGTGCCCGTCGACGTCGAGCACCGTCCAGCCGAAGCTGCGCCATCGGTCCCCGAGCGGCTCCAGCCCCATGGTCTCCTCGGTGTCACCGCTGATCTGGAGCCCGTTGCGGTCCACGATCGCCACCAGCCGGTCCAGGCCCTGGGCGCCGGCCGCCATCGCGGCCTCCCAGACCGAGCCCTCCTGCAGTTCGCCGTCGCCGAGCACCACGAAACAGCGCCGGTCCCTGCCGTCCAGCCGGGCTGCGAGCGCGAAGCCGACGCCGAGCGGCAGTCCGTGGCCGAGTGACCCGGTCGGCATCTCGACCCCGGGGACGGCCGGATTCGGGTGGGCGGTGAACACGCTGTCCGGGGTGCCGTAGCCCGCCAGCAGTTCCTCGGGGAAGAAGCCCCGCTCCGCCAGGACGGCGTACAGTCCGATCGCGCCGTGCCCCTTGCTCAGCAGCAGGATGTCCCGGTCCGGCGCCTGCGGCCGCTTCGGGTCGATCCTCAGCACATCGCGGTAGAGCGTCACCAGGATCTCGACCATGGACATCGAGCCGCCGAGGTGGCCGCCCTCCGGGTTGGCGCACATCCGCACGACGAGTTCCCGTGCCGTGCGCGCGTGGTCGTCGCTCATCGATTCTCTCCGGTGAGGTGTTCGCCCAGTCCGGCCAGCGCACGGGTCAGCACCCCGATGCCGAACAGGTACTCGGACAGTTCGATGTGTTCCCGGTCGGAGTGGTCGAGGCCGCTGTCCCCCGGCCCGTAGGTGGCCATCGGTACGCTCCACCGCTCCGCCAGGGTGTTCATGTCGGAGGTGCCGGTCTTCACCTTCGCCCGCGGGCTGCCGCCCTGTGCGCGGATCGCGAGCGACAGGGCCCGCACCACGGGGTCGTTGCGGCCGACCCGGCAGGCGCGCACGGTGTTGACGACCTGGAGCGTGTCCGGGTCCAGCCGCCCGGACAGCGCGGTCACCAGGCCCTCGGTGTCGAAGCCCGGCGGAATCCGGATGCTGAACTCCGCGGTGGCGGACGTCAGTCCACCCTCGATCGACGTCAGGGTCGGGCCGGGACTGTCGAACCGGGCGTGACTCGCCTCGGGGCCGAGCAGGTCCAGCAGCTCCGTCCAGGCCCGGGCCGCGCGTTCGGACGCCTTGGGCACGACGTTGCTGGGGTGGGTCGCCTCGCACCGTACGTGGTAGCGCAGATCGAGCTTTCCCTTGTACCCGAGGACGACCGTGTCGCAGCCGCTGGGCTCGCCGATGACCAGCGCGTCCGGCGGCTCGTGCGTACGGCGGATCTCCACCGCGCCCCGGGACATCGTGGTCTCCTCCTCCACCGCGCCCACGACCACGATCCGGCCGCGGAAGCCGGTGCTGCCCGCGGCGGCGCAGATCATCGTGGCGAGCGGCCCCTTGGCGTCGACCGCGCCCCTGCCGTACAGGCGGTCGCCGTCCACCCGCACCGGGATGTCCCCCGGCACGGTGTCCAGGTGCCCGAGCAGCATCACCGTCGGCCCCGGGCCGCGCCGGATCTCCCCGACGGCGTTGCCCGCCCCGTCGATCCGCGCGGTGAGACCGGCGCCGCGCATGGCGTCCACCACGTGGCCGGCGAGTTCCGACTCCTCGAAGGACGGTGAGGGGATCTTCAGCATGCCGTGCAGCAGTTGGACCGCGGCCCGGTCGGAGAACCTGCTCACTCTTCCTCCAGGAGTACTTCGGTGCCCGCGCCCGCCAGGGCCTCCTGGACGGGACTCGGCCGGCGGCCGTCCGCGATCAGGACGCGGCGCACACCGGACAGCAGTGCGTCCCGGGCCGCGATCAGCTTGACCCCCATGCCGCCGGTGACCACCGGAGGCGCCCCCCGGCGGGGGACCCGGCAGACGGGGAGCACCGACGCCTCGTCGTTCCGGTCGGCCAGTACCCCTCTCGCCCCGGTGAGCAGCACGAGGGTGCTCGCCCGGACGGCGCCCGCGACGGCCGCGGCGACGCGGTCCGCGTCCACGTTGACCGCCCGGCCGTCCTCGGCCACGGCGGGCGGCGACACCACGGGCAGCAGCCCCGCGGTGAGCAGCGTGGACAGCAGGTCGCCGTTGACCGCGACGATCCGTCCGCAGTGGTCGTCCCTGACCACGATCCGGCGTCCGTCGAGGAATGCGCGGTGCGCGGGCTTACGGGCGGCCACGAGAAGTCCGGCGTCCAGACCGGTCAGCCCGACCGCGTCCGCACCGGATGCGCGCAGGGCGGCCAGCAGCCGGGGTTTGACGGAGCCGGCCAGCGCCAGCTGCACGACTTCGAGCGTCGATTCGTCGGTGTACCGGGTCGACACCCCGTCCGGGGCGACGAGCCGGCGTGTGGGTACGTCGAGGCGTTCGGCGAGCCGGTCGATGTCCGCCGAGCCGCCGTGGACGAGGATCACCGGCCTGCCGCCGCGGTGCGCGGCGGCGACGTCCGCGCAGATCGCCTCCGACCGCACAGCGGCGTTGCCGCCGCACTTGACCACAAGAATGTCCCGCATGCGCTTCATCGGCTTCCGTTCAGTTCGGATGCAGTCCGGGGAATTCCAGCCCTGTCCGCTCCGGCCAGCCGAAGCGGACGTTCAGGCATTGCACCGCGCCGCCCGCGCCGCCCTTGACGAGGTTGTCCAGGGCGCCGATCAGGACGGCGGTGCCGTCGTCCGCGGACACCGCGAACCCGACGTCGCAGTGGTTGGATCCGGTCAGGATCTTCGGCTCGGGGAGCCGGTACAGGCCCTGCCGCTGGGCGATGACCCGGACGAACGGCTCGTTCGCGTACGCCGCGCGGAACGCGGCCCGTACGTCTTTCTCCGACACACCGGACGCCAGTTGTACGTGGCACAGCACCTGCACGCCGCGGACCGCTTCGACGCCGGTGGCGGTCATCCGCACGGTGTGCCCCGTCGCCTGGGCTATCTCGGCCTCGTGCCGGTGCCCGGAGGGGGCGAACACGCGGAGGGCGCCGCTGCGTTCGGCATGGGCGCCGGCGGCTCCGGCGGAGACGCCCGACCCGCTGGAACCGGTTCTGGCGTCCACCCGGACCGTGCCCTCGATCAGCCCCGCGCGGGCCAGCGGCCGCACGGCGAGAATGCCGGCGGTGGCCATGCAACCGGGAACCGCGATCCGGTCGCTCGTGGCCAGTTCGGCGCGATGCCATTCCGGCAGCCCGGTGGTGAACTCGGGAATCAGCTCCGGTGCGGTGTGTGCGACCCCGTAGTAGGACGCGTAGATCCCGGGTTCCCGCAGACGGAAGTCGCCGGAGAGATCGATGACCGTCTCCGCCGATTGCAGGAATTCGGCCATCCTTCCCATGGTCTCCCGATGCGGAGCGGCCAGGAGAAGCACATCGCATTCGATGGTCCGCAAGGTGTCGTGGCCGACGAAGCACAGCTCCGTGTGGCCGCGCAGGTTGGGATGGGGGCCGTCGACCCGGCGCCCGGCCAGCCGGTCGGAGGTGGCGGCCACGACGGTCACCCGTGGATGACCGTGCAGCAGCCGCAGCAGCTCGCCGCCGATGTAGCCGGAGGCCCCGACGATCGCTACTCGGAGCATGAGCGTGACTTCTCCAGGAGGTGGTCGACGATCCGGTCGGCGACGGAGACCTCGTCGCCGAGGGCCTGCTGGAGACCGGAGAACTCGACGCCGTGGTTGACCTCCAGGACCAGGATCGCTCCCGTCTCGTCCTCGATCAGGTCGACACCGGCGATCTCGGCCTCCACCGCCTGCGCGGCCCTGACCGCGAGTTTCGCGATGTCCGGGGTGAGGGGGCACAGTTCGCTCACGGCGCCCCGCGCCACATTGGTCCGCCAGTGCTCGCTGCGCCGGTAGGTCGCGGCCAGCGCTTCACCGCCCACCACGATCACCCGGATGTCCCGCCCCGGTTTGGCTATCCATTCCTGCAGGTAGACGATCCGTGCCTGGGGTGAGGGCAGGGCGGCGACGTACTCCAGCACGGTCTCCGCGGTCTGCCGGTCCGGCAGTGCGGAGACCAGCCGGCCCCACGAGCCCTGCAGCGGCTTCACCACGGCCGGGTAGCCGAGGCTCTCCAGAGCCGTCAGCGCGGCTTCCGGGGTCAGCCCGAGGGCCGTTCGCGGTGTCGGGAGCCCGGCTTCGACGAGCGCGGCGGACGTGCGCCACTTGTCCCCGCACAGCGCGGTGGCCCGCGCGGAGTTGACCACCGTCGCGCCCGCCGCCTCCAGCGCGTCGGCCGCGTACGTCGCCCTGGCGAGCCCGATCTCCCTGTTCAGCACGATCGGGTGCGGGACGCGGTCACCGAGTCGGTGCCACCACTCACGGCTGTCGATGTGCCGATGGGCGATCCCTCTGCGCGAGAGGGCTTCGAGGATTCTCTTCTCGCTGGCCCGCACGCGGGACGCGAGTACCGCGAACGGCTCGGCGCCCCTCACTCGCCCCAGTCCTCCTCGATCTCCGGCGCGAGGGCGGCCCGGATCGGATCCAGCGTGAGGATCTCCAGTTCGCTGGCGCATTCACCGCATTCCACAATCTCGCCGATCACCGGTGTTCCGGCGGGCACCACCGCGTTCTCACATTCCGGGCAGGTGACCATGTCCAGTCCCTTTCATCGACCGCCAAGACACGGGTAAACGTAGGGGCCGCCGCGGGCCCCGGTAGGCAGAAGCAGCGGCAGTCTCAGCCGGCCCGGACCGCCGCCGTCGTCGTCGGGGTTCGGTCCCGCCCGTGCAGGAGCCGTACCAGCTGCAGCACGGTGAAGTGCTCCGGCAGCCGGGCGCCCGCCGGCCGGACCAGGCCGTGGACCAGCAGCGCGTGCAGGGCGGCGGCCGGATCCGGCACGAGGCGGCCGAGGTCCGCGACCGTCCAGTGCGGACGGTCCGCCACCTCGGCCAGCACCCGGCGGTGGCGCTCGGCCACGATGTCGACGCTGCGCGCCACGGAACGCAGCAGGTCCTGGCAGCCGCAGCCCGCCGGGGAGGAGAGGAGGGAGGAGTCACGGCCCGCTCGGGCCAGCAGGAGTTCGGGCGGGTACACCAGGCACCAGCCCGCCGCGTACTCAAGGGCCCGGGGTACGCCGTCGAGCCAGCGGCACAGCCCCACCACGGCGTGCGCGTTGTCCGGCCGGAGCCGGAACCCCGGCCGTGAACGGCGCATGTGGGACAGGAACAGGGCCACGGACGCGACCTCGCTCAACAGGGCGTGGTCGTAGTCCCGCGCCTCCTCCGGCACGGTCATCGCGGTGAGCGGCAGGACGCGTTCGCCCGGCAGGTGTCGCGGCGTCAGGCCGGTCACCACCACGCGCAACCCCGGACAGCGCCGAAGCAGTTCGCCGATGTCGACCCTGCCGGGACCCCAGGCGTCGTCGCCGTCGATCATCAGCAGTTCGTACCTCTCACCGATCGCCTCGACGAGGTCGTCGGCCGGACCGCCGGCGCCCGGCGGCGGTTCACCGGAGCGGGAGCCGGCCGCGGAGGTCGCACCGCAGCACAGGGGGTCTCCGGCCGGGGCGTGCCAGCCGACCCGCCAGCCCTTGGCGCGCAGCGACTGTGCCGCCGCGAGCACCAGATGCGTCTTGCCGATGCCGCCGATACCGACGACGCTCACCAGACGGTGACGGTGCACAGTCACCTGATCGAGCAGAACCTGCAGCTCCGCTTCCCGGCCCACCAGCGCGCCGGGCGGAGCGGGCGGTTCGGGCAGTGCGGGTGGCGCGGGCAGTTCGTGCAGGGGGACCCGCAGGTGCGTCGGGCTTCCTCCGGCGGCGTGCAGTTGCAGACGCTCCGTGTCGCCCAGTCGCAACGCGTCGGCGAGCAGTCCCACGCTCTCCCGTCGGGGCCGTCGCACCCGTCCGCTCTCCAGGTCCCGGATCGCCCTGACGCTCAACGTGGCGAAGTCCGCCAGTTGTTGCTGGGTCAGCCCGGACCGGCCTCGGTGCCTCTTCAGTAGGTCGGCGAAGGGAACGGTTTCGCGGGCCCTCTCACGTTCGCGTAACGGGATTCCGGTCGCCGCGGTTTTTCCGACGGCTTGCGGAGCGACATTCAAGGGCCGGGTGATCTCCCCGTAGGTGTCCCCGTGCGCCACATGTCCGAGCGTTTCTCTTTCTCGGTCACCAATTTTCCGGACAGCATCCCGTAGTTTGTTACTCACGGAGTCGGGCGCCTTTCTCTCTGTCTTCCCCGTGCACACCCGCAGGTCAGCCACCTATTCGACCCCAACCGCTGTCGTCGCCGGGGGCGGCGGCGGACGTCGTCGCGTAGTCGGCGCCATTCGTTTCGGCGGTGGCGGTGGCGACGGCCGCGCCGAACATCATCGCGCAGAGAACAGTGGCCACGAACACACGGACAGACTTCATGGTTTCTCCCAGAATTCAGAGTGAGGAATGTTTGGAAGGTCCCGTCCGATGGTGTCCGGCCGTTTCCCCTTCCGCTCTTCCAGGATGGTGTGCGCCCGTCCCACAATCCACCGACGGAACCATTCACCAAGTTCTTCGGCACCAAAGCGGGGGGTGCGCGAAAAACCCACGGGGTAATAATCGATGGCAATACGGACACCGTCGGCCGGCTGCGGGCCGGTTCCGGAAGCCGGTCGGGGCCGTCCATCGCCGCGCGGGCGTCGAGGTCCCGTACCTGGTCCCGTACATGCGAAAGCCGGCCCTGGGCAGGGCCGGCGTGGTCGCGCGGGAGTGCGGCGGGGCCGGTGACCGGCGCTTTCGAGGTCTCCTCGTGAAGCGCCGGCCGCGCCGGCCCGCGAGGTCTCAGCCGGCCTTCACCGTGTCCCCGGCGATCAGCCCGTGGCCGGCGGGCGCCGACCCCAGGGCGGCGCCCGACTCCACGACCCCGTTGTGCTCGTCGACGAAGACCACTCGGGGCTCCACCTTCGACGCGTCCGCGTCCGCCACCGCCGCGTAGGCGATGATGATCACGAGGTCGCCGTTCTGGACGAGACGGGCCGCGGCGCCGTTGACGCCGATGATCCCGCTGCCCCGGGGTCCCTCGATCACATAGGTCTCCAGCCGGCTGCCGTTGTTGATGTCCACGAGGTGTATCAGCTCGCCGGGGAGCAGATCGGCCGCGTCCATCAGGTCGGCGTCGAGGGTCAGGGAACCGACGTAGTTCAGGTCGCACTGAGTGATCGTGGCTCGGTGGATCTTGGACTTGAGCATGGTACGGAACATGGCTGTCGCCTTTCGGGTTCAGTGCCTTCTGGTCTGGAACCACGCGTGGACGTCGGCGGAGAAGAATGTGGTGAAGCCGCCCCGGAAAACACGCGGATGGATGCTCGTACAGCGCGGGCGGGCAGTTCGCGGGGCGCGGCGGCCGGACGAACGATCGGCATCGGTGACGGCCGCGGAAAGCGGCCCTCATTCGGATGCCGTCAGCACGCACGAAAATAACTTCGACGGCGGTCGTCGAGTATTCCACGCGAAATCGGCCTTCGCCAGACACGCATTCCCGGGACACCGCGAGGAGGTGAATCACGATCTTCGGACCCTGTCTTCGTGGCCTGTTCTGCTCGCATGGGCGCGAAATGTGACCCGCTCACTTTCGTGTCGCGCAGTTTGCTGAGGGGGCGAAGGGCTGGAGCCGAATTACCCGCCGGAGTCACAGTGATGAGGCACCGGGGGCGTTTGCGGACCATCGCGAGTTCGCCTTCCGCTGCGGAAGCCGGAAGTCATCGAGAGCCCGAAGGGAACGGAACATGACGGTGGACAGCGCGACCGAGGAGGCCCGGGCGATTGCCGTACGGATCGCCACGGTCTTCAAAGAGGTGCTCGGCGCACAGGACGTGCCCGACACGAGCAGCGGATTCCTGGACATCGGCGGCGACTCGCTGACGGCCGCCCGGGCGGTGTCCCTCATCAGCTCGCAACTGGGCGTGCGGATCACCGTCCGCGACCTGTTCCGGTCGCAGACCCCCGACTCGCTCGCCCTCGTGGCGCTGCGGCGCCCGGCCGCCTGACCCGCTCCGGGGCCGGCCCGCGGTGAGAGCCGGCCCGTGGGGAGGGCCCGCAGTTCCGATCGCATTCCGTAACGACTTTTCGAGAGGTGAGGGCATGGTGGCGCAGACGTACCGCGTGGTGGTGAACGGCGAGGAGCAGTACTCGGTCTGGCCGACGGGACGGGAGCTGCCCGCCGGGTGGTTCGACGAGGGCACCTCCGGCTCCAAGGAGGACTGCCTCGCCCATGTCGAGCGGGTGTGGACCGACATGCGGCCGCTCAGCCTCCGCCGGGCGCGGTGAGACGACCGTCATGACGACGCGGACCGAAGAAGCAGCCGGAGCGGGAGAGTCGGTCGCGGTGGGCAGGGAACTGACCTCCGCGAAGCGCGAGTTGCTGGCACAGCGGCTGCGTGGGCGGTCGGACACCGCGAAGGCGCCCCCGGGCGCCGTGAGTTCCGTGCCACGCCGCCCCGGCGCCGGGAGCGCCCCCCTGGCGCCCGTCCAGCACAACCTGTGGGTCGCGGACCGACTGCTGTCGGACAACTCCACGTTCAGCGTCCACCGCGTGCTGCGGCTGACCGGGGCGCTGGACCGCGACGCGGTCCGCCGCGCGCTGGACGCCCTGGTGGAGCGGCACGAGACCCTGCGCATGACGTTCCGGGACGACAGCCCGCCCCGCCAGGTCCCGCTGCCTCCCGGGCCCGCCCCGCTGCGGACCGTCGACCTGACGCACCTGCCGCCGGCCGCCCGGACGGCCGCGGCGGTGCGGCTCGCCGAGGAGGAGATCGCGCTCCCCTTCGACCTGGAGCGCGGCCCCGTCTTCCGGGCCGTGCTGGCGGTCTGCGACGACACCACCCACGTCCTCGTACTGAACCTGCACCACTGCGTCGCCGACGAGTGGTCGTGCGGTGTGCTGGCCCGTGAGTTCGGCGCCCTCTACACGGCGTGCACGAGCGGAGCCCCCGGCCCGGACCTGGCGAGGACACTGCCCGAGCTCCCCGCCTCGTACACGGACTACTCGGCCTGGCAGTCGGCCCGGCTCTCCGGCGACCTGCTGGAGCGGCAACTCGCGTACTGGCGCTCGGCCCTGGCCGACATGCCCCCGGTCCTCGAACTGCCCACCGACCACGTACGTCCGCCCACCCCGTCCTTCTGGGGGCACGGCGCCCGCCGGCTGCTGTCGCCCGAGGTGAGTTCCGCGCTGCGCGACTTCGCCAGGCGGCACAACGTCACCCTCTTCACCGCCCTGCTGACGGTGTTCGCCGGCTATCTGCACCGCTGGAGCGGAGGACAGGACCGCTTCTCCGTACTGACGCCGGTCTCCGGCCGGGTCGTCGCCGACACCGAACCGCTCGTGGGCATGCTGGCGAACACCCTGCCGCTGGCCGTGGACGTCACCGACGACCCGGGCTTCGCCACGCTGGTGCGCCGGATGAACACCGTGGTGCTCGGGGCCCTTGAGCACCAGGACGTCACCTTCGAGCAGCTGGTGGCGGACTCCGGGCATCCCCGGGACGCGTCCCGCAACCCCCTGTCCCAGGTCATGTACCAGTGCATCGAGTCACGCGAGCACGTGTGGGAACTGCCCGGTGTCACCGTCGAGCGCGAGCGCATCGGCATGGCGTCCGCCAAGGTGGACCTGTCGCTGGTCGCGGCCAATCTCGACGAGGGCGTCCGGCTCGACCTGGTGGGAGAGAGCACCCTGTTCGAGCCCGCGACGGTGGAGCGGATGCTCGACTCGCTGGTCGAGGTGCTGACCCGGGCGGTCGCCGCTCCCGACACTGCCGTCGGCGAGGTGGACCTGCTGTCCGCGGCCGACCGCGCCCAGGTCGTCGACGGCTTCAACCGCACCGGCGCCACGCCGCCCGACGGCACCGTCCTCGACCTGTTCGCCGCCGCCGTCGCCGCCACACCCGACGCCACGGCCGTCACCTCGGACGCCGCCTCCCTCACCTACCGCGAGCTCGACGCGTGGTCGGACCGTACGGCCGCGCGGCTGCGCGCGGCCGTACCCGGGCCCGGCGCGCTGGTCGGGGTCCATCTGCCCCGCTCCGAGGAGCTGGTGGCCACACTTCTCGCCGTGTGGAAGGCCCGCTGCGCCTTCCTCCCGCTGCCCCTCGACCACCCCGACGAGCGCCTGCACGCCATGCTGGACGACGCGGACATCGCCCTCGTCGTCGCGGAGCGGGGACGGCACGAGCGGCTCGGCCGGGTGCCGGTGTTCCACGCCGACCCCGCGGACCGCACCGCGTCCGCCGCACCCGACCGGCCGGGGCCCGCGCCGCTCCCCGCCGACCTCGCCTATCTGCTGTACACCTCGGGCTCCACCGGCCGCCCCAAGGCGGTGGCGATCGACCACGGCGGGCTCGTCAACTTCCTGAGCGGCACCGCGGAACGGCTTGGCGCCGGCGCGGACGACGTGTGGCTGGGCCTGACCGGCATCGGGTTCGACATCGCGCTGGTCGAGATGTTCCTGCCGCTGACCACCGGCGGCCGGGTGGTCCTGGCCCCGGAGGGGGCCGCGCACGACGGCGGCACCGCCGTCGAGACCGCCCGGCGGCACCAGGTCACCCATGTGCAGGCGACCCCGTCGGGCTGGCGTGTCCTGCTCGCCGCGGCGGACCGCCTCCCGCACCTGGCGGTCGCCCTGACCGGCGGCGAGACGCTGCCGCCCGTGCTGGCGGCGGAGCTGCGCCGCAGGGCCGGACGCCTGTTCAACTGCTACGGGCCCACCGAGTCCACGGTGTGGGCCACGTACGACGACGTCACGGACCCGGCCGCGGAGATCACCGTCGGCACGGCCGTCGACAACGTCACCGTGTACGTGCTCGACAGCGCCATGCGTCCGGTGCCGGTCGGTGTGCCGGGCGAGCTGTACATCGGGGGGCCCGGGGTCGGGCGCGGATACCACGCGCGCCCGGCGCTGACGGCGGGCGCCTTCGTGCCCGACCCGTTCGGACCGCCCGGGGCACGCCTGTACCGCTCCGGCGATGTGGGGGCCCGGCGCCCGGACGGCCGCATCCGCTTCTTCGGCCGCGACGACCACCAGGTCAAGATCCGCGGCCACCGCATCGAACTCGGCGAGATCGAGGCCCGGTTGGCCTCGCACCCGGACGTGGCGCACGCCGTGGTGGTGGCGGAGCAGCTGCCCGCCGGAGCCCGGCTCGTCGGCTATGTCGTCTCGGGTGCCTCGGAGGACGAGCTGCGCCGCCACCTCACGGCCGCCCTGCCCGTCGCCATGGTGCCCGCCGTCCTCGTCTTCCTGGAGAGCCTGCCGCTGTCGCCGAACGGCAAGGTCGACCGCCGCCGGCTGCCGGCTCCGAAGAGCGCGGCTCCCGCGGAGCGCACACCGCCCGCCGACGGGGTCCAGCGGGTCCTGGCCGACATCTGGAGCCGGCTGCTCGACATCCCCCCGGTCGCCGCGCAGGACAACTTCTTCACCCTCGGCGGCGACTCCGTCACCGCCGTGTACCTCGTGTCGAAGGCCAGGGAGGCGGGTTACGCCTTCACCGCGCGCCAGGTCTTCGCCCACCAGACGCTCGCCGAACTCGCCGCCGTGGCGGTCCCGTCGGACACCGGCACGGCGGCCCGCGGGGTGGACCCCGACGACTTCCCGCTGGCCGGCCTCGACCGGGACGGCCTGGAGCGCGTCCTGTCCGGACTCACCCCGGACGACGTGCAGGACATCTACCCCTGCACCCCGCTCCAGGCGGGCATGCTGTTCCACAGCCTCCACGACCCGGGCGGCCACTCCTACTTCAACCAGTACCGCTGGGAGATCGAGGGCGACCTCGACCGGGACGCGCTCGTCGCGGCCTGGCAGCACGTACTGGACCGGCACGACGCGCTGCGCTGCTCCTTCCGCTGGGAGGGCCTGGACCGCCCTCTCCAGGTCGTCCACCGCACCGTACGGGCCGACTTCACCGTCCTCGACTGGACGGACACCCCCGCGGACGCCCTCCCCGAACGCCTGGAGGCACTGCTCGCCGCGGAACGCGGGCGCGGCTTCGACCTGTTCCGTGTCCCGCCCCACCGGTTCCATCTCATCCGCACCGGCCCCGCCGCCCACCAACTGGTGTGGCACAACCACCACATCCTGTCCGACGGCTGGAGCGTCGGCCCGCTCCTGAACGAGGTCTTCGCCACCGCCACGGCGCTGCGCCGGCTGGGGCACCCGCCGCGCGACCTGCCCGAACCGGTCCCCCACCGCGCCTACGTGGAGTGGCTGGCGGGACAGGACCCGCGCGCCGTCGAACGCTACTGGCGCGACTCCCTCGCCGGCTTCGGCGAGCCCACCCCGATCCCGGTGGTGCGGCAGGTCCCGCCGGACGAGCCCGCCGGAGCGGCCCGCACCGTCGAACTCGCGCTGGACGCGGAACTGACGGAGGGTCTGGCCCGGTTCGCCCGCGAGCGGGGCTGCACACCCGGCACCGTGTTCCAGGGCGCCTGGGCGCTGCTGCTGGGCCGCTGGAGCCGGCGCCGCGACGTGCTGTTCGGGCTCACCGTCTCCGGGCGCTCCGTCGACCTGCCGCGCGTCGAGCAGGTCGTGGGACTGCTGTCCAACACCTTGCCGGTGCGCGTGCGCTGGGCGGACGACGACCGGCTCGGTGACTGGCTGGGCCGTCTCGCCGGACAGCTCGCCGGGCTGCGCGACGTCGAGCACTCCGCGCTGGTCGACATCCACGACTGGTCCGAGGTGCCGGGCGACCGACGGCTGTTCGACAGCATCCTGGTCATGCAGAACCTGGCGGTCGCCGAGCGCGCCGACCTGGGCGGTCTGCGCCTGCGCATGGGGCCCGTCCACCAGAGCAGCGGCTATCCGCTGATGCTGAACGTCCGCGTCGCACCGGCCGGTGCCGTCCTCCAGCTGATCCACGACGACCTGCGGGTCGACTCCGGTGACGCCGAGCGCCTGCTGGCGTCGTTCGGGCACCTGCTGAGCGCCTTCGTGGAGCGGCCCGGCGCCCGGCTGGGCGAGCTGCCGATCCTGCCGGACGCCGCGCGCGAGAGGGTCGTCCACCACTGGAACGACACCGCGCACGCCTTCCCCGCCGCCACGACCGTGCCCGCGATGATCGGGGAGCAGTCGACACGCACCCCGGACGCGACGGCGGTGGTGTGCGGCACCGAGAACTCCGCGGACGCCGAGGAATGGTCGTACGCCCGGCTCGACGACGAGGTCACGCGGCTGGCCCGGCGGCTGCGGGCCGCCGGGGTGCGGCGCGGGGACCGGGTGGGGCTGCGCCTCGACCGCTCGGCGACCATGACGGCCGCGGTGCTCGCGGTCTGGCGGGTCGGCGGCGCCTACGTGCCGCTGGACCCGGAATACCCCGACGCCCGGACCGCCTTCGTGCTGTCCGACTCCGGTGTACGCGTCCTCCTCGCGGGCGGCGAACCGCTCCCGGCGTCCGTACCGCCCGAGGTGGGCGTGGTCCGCGTCGACGACATCGGCGATGGCATCGGCGGTGACACCGCCGGGCGGCGGCCGGCGTCCGGAACCCCGGAAGAGCCGGGCGGCTTCGAGCCCTCCGGGCCGGACGACGTGGCCTATGTGCTGTACACCTCCGGCTCCACCGGCCGCCCCAAGGGCGTGGAGGTCACCCACGCGTCGCTCGCCCATCTGACGGCCGCCATGACGCATGTCCTGCGGCCGGCCGGCCGCCAGGTGTGGCTGGGGCTCACGGCTCTGTCCTTCGACATCTCGACCGTGGAGATGTTCGTGCCGCTGACCACGGGCGGCCGGATCGTGGTCGTCCCCGAGGAGGGACGCTGGGACGCCGCCGCGCAGCGCGCCCTGATCCGCCGCCACGGCGTCACCCATGTCCAGGCCACCCCGTCCGGGTGGCGGCTGCTGCTGGCCGCCGGGTTCGGTGCGGCGGACGGTGTCGCCGTCGGCCTGGTCGGCGGCGAGGCGCTGCCCGAGCCCCTGGCCGCCGAGCTGGGTACGGGCCTGCCCCGGCTGGTCAACGTCTACGGCCCGACCGAGGCCACCGTGTGGTCCACCTGGGACGAGGTCGACCCCGGCGCGCAGGAGGTGACCATCGGTCTCCCCCTGCCCAACACCACCGCCCACGTCCTCGACGAGGAGATGCGGCCCGTGCCCCTCGGAGTGCCGGGCGAGCTGTACCTCGGCGGCGCGGGGGTGGCTCGCGGCTATCTGGGGCGGCCCGCGCTGACCGCCCGGCAGTTCGTGCCGGACCCGTTCGGCGGGCCCGGGGCCCGGCTCTACCGCACCGGCGACCTCGCCGCGCGGCGCGCCGACGGCCGTATCCGCTTCCTGGGCCGGGACGACCACCAGGTCAAGATCCACGGTCACCGGATCGAACTCGGCGAGATCGAGGAGGCGTTGACCGGCCACCCGGACGTGCGCCTCGCCGCCGTCACCGTCCACCGGGACGCGGCGGGCGAGGAGTTCCTGGTCGGCCATCTCGTCGGCGACTCGCCCGACCCCGCCGACGTACGGACGTATCTGCGCGGCAAGGTGCCCCGCGCGATGGTGCCGGCCCGGCTCGTCGTCCTGGAGTCGATGCCGCTCAGTCCGGCAGGCAAGGTCGACCGCGCGGCGCTGCCCGCCCCGGAGGCGCACCGGGCGGACCCCGCCGGGCGGACCGCGCCCCGCAGTGCCGCCGAGCGAAGTCTCGTGGACATCTGGGTCCGCGTCCTGCGCACCGAGGACATCGGGACGGACGACGACTTCTTCGCGCTGGGCGGCAACTCCCTCAAGGCGGTCATGGTCTCCGCGCTCGCACGGGAGGCCGGGCTCTCCGTCACCACACGGCAGATCTTCGCCCACCCCACGGTGGCGGAGCTCGCGGACCTCGACTCCGAGGCGCCCGCGGCGGAACGCGCACCGGACTCCGTGGCGAGCGGTCCGTTCCAGTTCACCGGCCTGGACGACGAGGCCCTGGACGGGCTCCTGGACACCGTCGGCAGGGAAGGCACCGAGGACGTCCTGCCTCTGTCGCCCATGCAGACCGGGCTGCTCCTCGACACGCTGGCGGAGACCGGCGACTACGTCCGCGCCTTCGCCGTCGACATCGAGGGCGACTTCGACCGGACGGCCTTCGAGGACGCCTGGACCCACCTGGTCGACCGGCACGCGATCCTGCGGTCCACCTTCCACTGGGCACACCTGCCCCGGCCGGTGCAGGTCGTGCGGCTCGCCGCGCCGCCGCGCTTCCGGTACGCCGACCTCTCCGCGCTCCCGCCGGACCGGCGTGCGCGACGGCTCGCGGCGCTCACCGAGGCGGAGGGCCGGACCGTCTTCGATCTCGGCGCCGCCCCGCCGGCCCGCTTCCTGCTGATCCGGGTGGCCGAGGACCGGCACCGCTTCGTGTGGACCACCCACCACGTCGTCTTCGACGGCTGGAGCCTGCACGCCCTGTTCACCGAGGCGTTCGACGGCTACCGCGCCCGCCGCGAGACCGGCCGGCCGCCCGTCCTCGCCGACCCGCCCCCGTACCGGGAGTACCTGCGCCGGCTCGCCGAGCACGACACCCCCGAGGGCGCCGAGCGCGAGGACGCCCACTGGCGCTCCCACCTGGCGGGCTTCACCCGGCCCACGCCCCTGCCCGGCAGCCGTCCCACCGGCGCCACGGCAGGCGTGTGGAGCGCCCGGCAGACCCTTCCGGCAGACCTGTGCGACGCCCTGGAACAGGCCGGCCGGCGCCATCACGTCACCGTCGGCACCCTCGTCCACACCGCCTGGTCGCTGCTGCTGAGCCGGACGAGCGGGGAGCGGGACGTCGTCTTCGGGACGACCGTCTCGGGCCGGTTCGGCGACGTCCCGGGCATCGAGCGCATGGTCGGCCTGCTGATGAACACCCTGCCCCTGCGCGTCGAGGTGGACCCCGCCGCCCCCCTCACCGGGCTGTTGCGCGAGGTGCAGCACCGGATCACCGAGGTGGCCGGGCGGGCGCACGTCGCCCTGCCCGCCGTCCAGCGGGCGAGCGCCGTGGCTCCCGGACGGCGGCTCTTCGACAGCCTGGTCGTCTTCACCGACACCGGCTTCGGCGGCCTGCCGCCGGGGGTCGTCCCGGTCGCCGAGAGCGAGGTCCGCGACACCGGCTATCCCCTGGTCCTGGAGGTCATGCGGGCCGGCCGCCTCACCCTCGAACTGGGCTGCGAGAAGTCCCACTACGACCAGGTCACCGCGGACCGGCTGCTCGCCCAGTTCGTCCAGCTGCTCACCGGCCTGACCGAGGACCGTACCGGCGTCGCCGAGGTACCGATGCTGTCGGCCGGGGAACGCGCCCAGGTCGTCGGCGCCTGGAACGACACGACGACCGGCTTCCCGGCCGACCGCACCCTGCACTCCCTCGTCGAGGAACAGGCCGCGGCCACGCCGGACGCCGTCGCCGTCCGGCTCGGTCCCGACGCCTGGACCTACGCCGAACTCGACGACCGGGCCGACCGGGTGGCCCACCGCCTGCGTCTGGAGGGCGTCCGGCCGGGCGACCTGGTGGCCCTGTGCACCGAGCGTTCCCTCGACCACGTCGTGGGGGTGCTCGGCATCCTGAAGTCCGGCGCGGCCTTCGTCCCCGTCGACCCCGAACACCCCGCCCGGCGGCAGGCGTACATCCTCGCCGACGCCGGGGCCCGGGTGGTGCTCACCCAGACCCATCTGCGCGCGGCCCTGCCCGAGGACGTCGACGCGCGCGTTCTCGCGCTGGACGATGCCGCGGCCTGGACCGCCGAGCCCGGCCCGGGTCCCCGGCCGGAGGCGCTGCCCGCCGACCTGTGCTCGCTGTACTACACCTCGGGGTCGACCGGTTCGCCCAAGGCGGTGGCCTCGCACCACGCGGGCTGGGTCAACCGCATGGCGTGGATGCAGCGCCGGCACGGTCTGCGCCCCGGCGAGGCTGTCCTGCACAAGACCACGCTCACGTTCGACGACGCGGCGGTGGAGATTTTGTGGCCGCTGATCACCGGGGGCCAGGTGGTCCTGCTGCCGCCGGGCGCGCACCGCGACGCCCACGCGATCGCCGAGGCCGTGGCCCGGCACGACGTGGTGCACGTGCAGTTCGTCCCCAGCGTGCTGGAGGTGTTCCTCGACGTCCTCACCCCGGCGCGGGCCCTGGCCATGCCCCGGCTGCGGTCCGTCCTGACCAGCGGCGAGGCGCTGCGGCCCGCTCTGCTGCGCCGGTTCCGCGACGTGTTCGGGGACCGGGTGAGCCTCGACAACACCTGGGGCGCCACCGAGGTGTCCATCGACTCCACCTGCCGGGTGTGCACCGCCGAGGACGCCGTCGGTGACACGGGCGCGGTCGCCCTGGGGCTGCCCATCGACAACAACACCGTCCATGTGCTCGACGAGGCGATGGCGCCGCTGCCGACCGGGGTCACCGGAGAGCTCTTCATCGGCGGCCCCACGCTGGCCCGCGGCTACCACGGCCGGCCCCGGCTGACCGCCGAGCGGTTCGTGCCGGACCCGTTCGGCGCGCCCGGCTCCCGGCTCTACCGCACCGGCGACCTGGGGCGCCGGCGTGCCGACGGCGTCCTGGAGTTCGCCGGCCGCGCCGACCACCAGGTCAAGCTCGGGGGTGTCCGCGTCGAACTCGGCGAGATCGAGGACGCGTTGCGCAGGGCGCCCGGTGTCCGGGACGCGGTCGCCGACGTACGGACCGTGGGTGCCGCGCGGAGTCTCGTCGGCTACACCGTCGGGGACGACGATCCGGACCGTACGCTGGCCGCGCTGCGCGCCGAGCTGCCCGACGTCATGGTGCCGAGGTTCCTCGTCGCCCTGGACTCCGTACCGCTCAACGCCAACGGCAAGGTGGACCGGGCGGCCCTGCCCGACCCGGACCCCGCCGTCCGGGAGGCGCCGGACCAGTCCCACACGGCTCCCGGTACGCCGACGGAGGAGGCCCTCGCCCGGATCTGGTGCCGGGTCCTCAAGGTGGAGCGGATCGGGGTGCACGACAACTTCCGTGCGCTGGGCGGGGATTCCATCCTGCTGATCCACACGGTCGCCAGGGCGCGTGAGGCGGGCCTGTCCCTCACCCCGAAGATGGTCTTCGAGCACCCCACGATCGCCGCTCTCGCCGCGGCCTGCGACGAGGCGGCGGCCCTGGGCCGCGGCACCGCCGTGCACGCCGAACAGGGCCCCGTCACCGGGGAGGTGCCCCTCGGGCCGATCCAGCGGCAGTACGCCGCGCTCGGCCCCCTGGACCGCTTCAACCAGAGCCGGCTCCTCGCAACCGGCCCCGGAGTCGATCCGGACACCCTGCGGGCGGCGCTGCGCACCCTGACCGAGCACCACGACGCGCTGCGGCTGCGCTGGCGGCGCCGGGGAGCCGACTGGCACCAGTACCTGGCGCCTCCGGACGACCACGGCGAACACGACAAGCACGGCGACCCCGGCGATCTTCTGACGGTCGTGGACTCCCCGCAGGACGCCGACGCCGCGGTGGAGGCCGCGCACGCCGAGCTCGACCTGGCCGACGGTCCCCTGCTGCGCGCCGTCCTGCTCAGGCCGTCCGGACAGCTCCTGCTGGTCGTCCACCACGTGGCCGTCGACACCGTGTCCTGGGACATCCTGACCGAGGACCTGAACACGCTGTGCGGCGGAGGTGAACTGCCCGCCAAGACCACCTCGGTAGGGCACTGGGCCGAGCGGCTCCACGAGCACGCGGGGAGCGGCGAGTTCGAGGCCGAGGCCGCCTACTGGGCGCTGCCGAGGCCACCCGTCGAACCGCTGCCGACGGACCGTCCGGGCGGCGGCAACACCGAGGGCCGCGTCCGGGTCACGAAGGTGGTGCTCCCGGCCGCGCCCACGGCGGCCCTGCTGCGCCAGGCCGCCGCGCTGCGCGGAGCCGAACCGGAACACCTCATGCTGGCCGCCCTGGCCCGCACGCTCACCGAGGCCACCGGCGGTGACACCTGTGTGATCGACGTGGAACGGCACGGCCGTGAGCCGCTGTTCGACGACGTCGACCTCACCCGTACCGTCGGCTGGTTCACCAGTGTGCAGCCCCTGACGATCACCCGTCCCGAGTCCGACACCACGGACGCCTGGGTCGACGTGGTCGCCGAGCACACCCGTACCCCCGCGGGACGCGGCATCGGCCATGGACTCGCCCGGTATCTGCGCGCGGGCGGCGTCGGAGCGCCCCCGGCCCAGGTCTCGTTCAACTACCACGGCCGCCGGGACACCGCCCAGGCGTCCGACGCCCCGCTGCGCCCGCTGCCCCGGACCTACGGCGATCCCGTCGACCCCGGGCAGCGGCGCTCCCACCTCGTGGAGATCGAGGCGGCGGTCCTCGACGGCGAGCTGCACCTGGAGTGGCGGTACGCGGGCGACCACTTCGACGCCGGCACCGTACGCGGCCTGGCCGAACGGCAGTTGCGGCACCTCACCGCGCTGGGCGACACCCCGCCCGAGGCGCTGCGGCGGCCGGCCGAGCCGTTCGTGCGGCGGCTGTTCGCCGGGACACCGGCCCCGAGGCTGCCGATGCTGCGGCACCGGGTCCCGGGCGTGGGCATCGCGGTGATCGCCGACGGCGAGCTGCGCGGGGCCTGGGGCTTCGGCACCCTCCGCGCCGGGGACCCCGCCGAGGTCGACGAGCGGACCGTCTTCCAGGTCGGCTCGATCAGCAAGCACGTCACCGCGCTGGGTGTGATGTCCCTGGTCCAGGACGGCCGTCTCGACCTCGACACGGACGTCAACCGCCTGCTCACCGGCTGGCGGCTGCCCGGGGACGGCGTCACCCTGCGCCAGTTGCTCACCCATACCGCGGGACTCGGCGCGCAGTCCTACGACGGCTACCGCGCGGACCGGCCGATGCCCACGCTGGCACAGGTGCTCGACGGCCGGCCCCCGGCGCTCACCCCGCCGGTACGGCCCGTGGGCCCGCCCGGCTCGCCGTACCTGTACGCGAGCAGCAACTACACCGTGGTCCAGCAGGTGCTCCAGGACGTCACGGGAGAGGACTTCGCGCCCCTGATGCGCTCGCTCGTCCTGGACCCGCTCGGTATGCGCGACAGCGACTTCGCGCCGCGCGTCCCGAAACTGCCCGGCACCACGGTCGCCCGCAACCACGACGCGGCGGGCGTCCCCCACCCGGAGGGCTGGCACCTGTACCCGGAGTCGGCCGCGGGCGGCCTGTGGTCCACGCCCCGGGACCTGGCCCGGGTCGCGATCGAGATCCAGCGGGCGGTCACCGGCGGCCCCTCGGCCTTCCTGGGCGCCGAGGCGGCGGACGAGATGCTCCGCACCCATCCCGGCACCCCGGGAGGACTGGGCACGGCGGGCAAACCGTACGGCGGCCGACGGTGGTTCGGACACACCGGGGGTGTCCCCGGCTTCCGCTCCCTGACCTGGGCGGACCCGGACCGCGGTCTGGGGCTCGTCGTCACGGCCAACTCGGACGCCGGTGAGGACTTCCTGCGCGAATTGCTGCACGACCTCGGGGTCGGACTGGAGGACGCACGATGGTGACGATCGACTCCGCCTTCGGTACGTGGGCGGCACGCACCCCGGACGCAGTGGCGCTGCGCGCGCCCGGTACCCGGCTGACCTACGGCGAACTGGACCGCGCGGCGACCCGCCTGGCCCGCCGGCTGCTCCGGCTCGGCGTCCGGCCGCGGGAGCTGGTCGGCGTGGCGGCCGTCCCGTGCCCCGAGTTCGTGGTTGCGGCACTGGCGGTGCTCCGCGCGGGCTGCGCCTACGTACCGCTGGATCTGACGTATCCCGAGGAGCGGCTGGCGCACATGCGCCGGGACAGCGGCATCCGTGTCGTGGTGCGCAGCACCGGCGAGGACCTGCCGGCCGCCCTCGCGGACTGCGTGGTCCTCGATCCGGCCCCGGCCGGCGACGGCGCCGATGACCGGGGCACGACCGACGGCACGGCCGACGGCGCCCCCGACCCCCTGGACGCGGTGTCGGCCGAGCCCGCCGATCTGGCGTACGCGATGTACACCTCGGGGTCGACCGGGCGGCCCAAGGCGGTCCTGGTCGAGCAGCGCAATGTCACCGCCTTCGCGCTGCGGCAGGACTTCGCCGCGCTCGGGCCCGGCCGCACCATGCTGCAGAGCAGTTCCTTCTCGTTCGACGCGTCGGTGCTGGAGATCTGGGGGGTGCTGCTGCGCGGAGCCTGTCTGGCCTTCCCGCCGGACGACCTGCTGACCTCGGCGGAGCTGGCCGAGGTGCTGGCGGCCGAGAAGGTGACCGATCTGTGGCTCTCGGCGGGCCTCTTCCACCGGATCGCCGACGACGTGCCGACCGCGTTCGCGCCCCTGCACACCGTCGTCACAGGCGGCGACGTCGTGTCCCCGCCCCGGGTGCGGCGCGTGCTGAGCGCCAACCCCGGGCTGACGGTGGCGCACATCTACGGCCCCACCGAGACCACGGTGGCCGTCTGCCGCCGACTGCTCACCGACCCGGACCAGGTGGAGGCACCGCTGCCGCTGGGTACCGCGCTGCCCGGTACGAGCCTGCACGTCATGGACGAGCACGGCCGTCCCCTCCCGGCGGGGGAGACCGGCGAACTGTGGATCTCGGGGGAGACCGTCTCCCGCGGCTACCACGACCGGCCCGAACTCACCGCGGAACGCTATGTCACCGACCCCGCGACGGGCCGGTACTCCTACCGCAGCGGCGACCTCGCCCGCAAACGCCCCGACGGCACCGTGGAGTTCGCGGGCCGCGCCGACCAGCAGGTCAAGATCCGCGGTTTCCGGATCGAACCCGGTGAGATCGAGGCCGCGCTCGGCGAGGCGCCCGGGGTGCGCGCCTGCCTGGTCACCGCGCGCGTCGCACCCCCCGGCGACAAGCGCGTCGTCGCCTACGTCGTCCCCCGTGCGACGGGTCCACTGCCCGCCGCCGGCCTGCACCGCTTCCTCGCCGGGCGGCTGCCCCGCCACATGCTGCCCGCCGAGTACGTGGCGCTGGACGCGCTGCCCCTGGACGCCAACGGAAAGGAGGACCGGCGCCTCCTGCCCGAGCCGGCCTGGGGTCGCGGCAGCCTCGCCGTGCTCGACACCACCCCTGCCCTCGCCGCCGTTCCCGTCGCCGCTCCTGCCCCCGCTCCCGCCATCCCGGCCGCCCTGCCCGAGAGGATCTGATCGCACATGTCTGCCACCCCCGGCCCCACCGGGGTCCAGGTGCCGCTCAGCCGCGACCAGGAACGAACCTGGTTCGTCGACCAGTTGAGCAGCTGTTCGTCCGACTACCTCATCCCGCTCCGGCTGCACTTCGCCGGGGCCCTCGACCGCGACGCGCTGCGCCGGTCGCTGGAAGCCCTGGTGGCCCGCCACGAGGTGCTGCGCACCGGTGTCGTCGCGGGGGACGCAAGGCCCGTCGGAGTGGTCCGCCCGCCGGACGCGTTCCGGCTGCGGGAGACGACGGCGGCCGACGCGGGGGCACTCGACGCCGCCCTCGCGCAGGAGGCGGCCACCCCGATGGACCTGGCCACCGAACTGCCCGTGCGCGCCCTGCTGATCCGGCACGGCGAGCGTGAGCACACCCTCGTCCTGACGATGCATCACGTCGCCGCCGACGACTGGTCCTGTGCCCTCGTCTACGACGAACTGGCCGCCGACTACGCCGCCTTCACCGCGGGGAACCCGTCCCCCGTCCCGGCGCCCGCCGAGCCCTACCGCACCGTGGCCGCCCGCCTCGACGCCCTCGCCGACGAGGCCGAGCCGGCCGGGCTCGCACACTGGCGCACCGCACTGGCCGACCTCACCCCCTTCGAGGTGCCCGGCGACCGCCCCCGGCCCGCCGTACGGGCCGGGCGGGGAGCGATGCGTACCGCCTTCGTGCTGCCGCCGAAGGTCGCCGGACCGCTCGTCGCGCTCGGCCGCTCCGTGGGGGCCACCCCCGCGATGCTGCTGACCGCGGCGGTCCAGGGCGTCCTGTACCGCTACACCGGCCGACAGGACGTCACCACCGGCACCACCTACGCGCGCCGCGACGACCCCGCGACCGAACGCCTGCTGGGCGTCCTCATCAACATGCTGCCCCTGCGGGGCCGGCCGACCCCGGAGTTGACGTTCCGTCAGTTCGTGGAGCGATTCCGGGATGTGTCGCTCGACGCGTTCGACCACGCCGAGGTCCCCTTCGACCGGCTCGTGGGCGAGAGCGGTGCCGAGCGCGATCCCTCGCGCACCCCGCTGTTCCAGATCCTGGTCAACTTCCGCACCGGCCGCCGCCGTACCCCGCAGCTGCCGGACGTGACCGTGACCGAACTCCCGATGCCGTACGAGGGCGCCAAGTACGACCTCTGCGTCAGCTTCGAGCAGAGTGCCGCGGGGCTGTGGTGCGGCGTGAACTGGGACACCGACCTGTACGACGACGACACGGTGGAGCGCCTCGGCCACTGGCTGGAGCGGCTGCTGCGGCACGTCGCCGAGCGGCCCGACACCCTCCTGGACGACATCCCGCTGCTGTCAGGACCGGAGCAGGACGCCCTGCGCGCGCTGTCCCTGCGCCCGGCCGTCGACACCCCCCGGCACACCCTGCACGAACTGGTCGCCCTCAGGGCCGCGGCCCAGCCCGACGCGGTCGCCCTGGTCGACGCCGACGGCGCCACGACCAGCTACGCGGCCCTGGACGCCGCCGCCAACGCCGTCGCCCGCCGGCTGATCGCCCGCGGAGTGGGGCCCGACATACCCGTGGGCCTGCTGATCGACCGGTCGGTCCAGCTGGTCGTCGGCCTCCTGGGCATCCTCAAGGCGGGCGGGGCCTACCTGCCCATCGAGCCGGCCACTCCCGCCGCCCGGATCGCCACCCTGCTCACCGACGCGGGTGCCCCGGTCTGCCTCACCGCCCCCGAACACGCGGGCACCGTCACCGCCGGGGGCGCCGTCCCGCTCACCGTCGACCCGGCCGACCGGGCGGCGCCCCCGGCCATGTCCGTCCACCCCGACCACCTGTGCGCCGTCTACTACACGTCCGGCTCCACCGGCCGGCCCAAAGGCGTGGCCTGCACGCACCGCGGCTGGGTCAACCGGATGGCGTGGATGCAGCACCGGCACGGGCTGCGGCCGGGCGAGACGGTCCTGCACAAGACGACCCTGCCGTTCGACGACGCGGCCGTCGAGATCCTCTGGCCGCTGATCACCGGCGGCACGGTGGCGCTGCTGCCGCCCGGCCTGCACCGCGACCCGCGGGCGCTGGTCGACGCCGCCGTCCGCCACCGTGCCGTCCATGTGCAGTTCGTGCCCAGCGTCCTCGACCTCTTCCTCGAAGAACTCACCCCCGACGACATCGCCGCACTGCGCCCGAACCTGCGCAGCGTCCTGTCCAGCGGCGAGGCGCTGCGCCCGGTTCTCGTGGAGCGCTTCCGTGCCGCGTTCGGCGACACGGTCAGCCTGGACAACACATGGGGCGCCACCGAGGTGTCCATCGACTCCACGTTCCACGTCTGCGGCCCGCAGGACACCCACGGGACCGGCGCGGTCAGCCTCGGGCGGCCCATGGACAACAACGAGGTGCTGGTCCTCGACCACCGCCTCTCCCCGCTGCCGCCCGGCGTCCCCGGTGAGCTGTGCATCGCCGGGACCGGCCTGGCCCGCGGCTATCTGGGCGACCCCGCCAAGACGGCCGCGGCCTTCGTCCCGCACCCCTGCCGGCCCGGCGAGCGCGTGTACCGGACCGGCGACCGCGGACGGATGCGACCGGACGGCACCTTCGTCTACCTGGAGCGGATGGACCGCCAGGTGAAGGTGCGCGGCGTCCGGGTGGAGCTGGGCGAGGTGGAAGCCGCGCTCCGCGAGCACCGGGCGGTGACGGACACCGCGGTGGTGACCCGCCGCGTGCCCTCGGGCGACCTGCGGCTGGCCGCCTACGTCGCCCTCGACGACGCCGGGACGACCGTCCACGAACTGCGCGAGCACCTGTCCGCCCGGCTGCCCGGGTACGCGGTGCCCTCGACCGTCACCGTGCTGCCCGCGCTCCCCCGCTCGGCCAGCGGCAAGCTCAGCCCTTCGCTGCTTCCCGAGCCCGACCCGGCGGACCACCAGCGGGCGGACCACGTCGCTCCCCGCGACGAGACCGAGCGGATCATCGCCGACATCTGGGCCGACGTGCTCTCCCTGCCCCGCATCGGCGTCCTCGACGACTTCTTCTCCTTCGGCGGCCACTCCCTGATCGCCACCCGGGCCGTCAACCGGATGCGGCAGGCCTTCGACGCCCAGCTCCCGCTCAGCGTGATCTTCGAGCGCCCGACCGTCGCCGGAACGGCGGAGTACATCCACGACCTGATCCTGGCCGAGATCGAGGCGATGTCCGACGACGAGGCGCGCCGGCTCCTCACGGAGACCTCCCCGGCCACCACCCCCGCGGACCACGAACGAGGTGCGACACGATGAAGACCCCCCTGCTGCACGAGGCGTTCCTCAAGCACGCCCTGCGCTCCCCCGACGCCCCGGCCCTGCTGTGGTCGGGCGGCACCATGACCTACGGCACCCTGGAGCGCCGCTCGGCGGTGCTGGCCGACCGGCTGCTGGCCGCCGGGGTCGGCCGGGGCGACCTGGTCGGGGTCTGCGTCGCCCGCGGCCCCGCGCTGCCCACCGCCCTGCTCGCCGTCATGCGGGCGGGCGCCGCCTGGGTCCCGCTCGACCCGTCCTACCCGCAGGACCGGCTGGAGTACATGCTCGGCGACTCCGGAGTCTCCCTGGTGATCGCGGACGGGGCCTCGGCCCGCCGGCTGCCCGCGGGCGTCCGCGTCCTGGACCCGGAGGGCGCCGCCGAGACCGCTCCGGCCGCCCTGCCCTCCGTGGGCCGCGGCGATCTCGCCTACGTCATCTACACGTCCGGCTCCACCGGCCGGCCCAAGGGCGTCCTCGTCGAACACGGGAGCGTCGCCGCCACCATCGCCGGGATGCGCGCCGAGTGGGGGGTGGGAGCGGGCGAACGCGTCCTGCAGTTCGCCCCGTCGAGCTTCGACGCCTCCGTCCTGGAGACCGGCGTCGCCCTGACTGGTGGGGCGGCACTGGTCCTGGCCGACGCCGACAGCGTGGTGCCGGGCCCCGGCCTGGTGGACCTGATGGACCGTTTCGCGGTGACCTTCACCCTGCTGCCGCCGTCCGTCGTCGCCGCGCTCCCGGAGGCCGAACTGCCCGCGCTGCGCACGCTGGTCTGCGGAGGGGAGGCGCTGCCCGCGGAGATCGTGGCCCGCTGGGGCCGCGGCCGGCGCGTCTTCAACGCGTACGGGCCGACCGAGATCTCCATCGTCGCCACCACGGGCGAGGTGAGCGGATCGGGGACGCCCGACATCGGACGCCCGCTGCCGGGCGTGCGGATCGACCTGCTGGACAAGGAAGGGCTGCCGGTGCCGGACGGCGAGGTCGGCGAACTCGTCGTCTCCGGCGCCGGAGTGACCCGCGGCTATCTCGGCCGCCCCGCCCTGACCGCGGAACGGTACGTCCCCACCGGGCACGGCCGCGCCTACCGCACCGGCGACCTCGCCCGTCGCCTGCCCGACGGGCGCTACGCGTACGCCGGGCGCGCCGACCACCAGGTCAAGATCCGCGGCTTCCGCGTCGAACCGGGCGAGATCGCCGAGGTGCTGCGCGCGCACCCCGCCGTCTCGGACTCCGTGGTCGTCGCGCGCGGCACCGTCCTGGTCGGTTACGTGTCCGCCCCCGACGCCCCTGTGCACCCCGCCGACCTGCGGACCTGGTGCGCGCGCACCCTGCCCGCCCACATGGTCCCGTCCACCGTGGTCGTGCTGCCCGCGCTGCCCCTCACCCCGAGCGGCAAGGTGGACCGCCAGGCGCTGCCCTCGCCGTACAGGTCCGGGGTGAGCAGCGGCGACGAACCGGCCACCCCCACCGAGCGGGCCGTCGCCGCGCTGATGTCGGAGCTGCTCGGCGGCACACCGGCCGGCGCCACCGACGACTTCTTCCAACTCGGCGGCCACTCCCTGCTGGTGGGACGCCTGGCCGCCCGGATCCGCGGCGACCTCGGCACCGATATCCCGCTCTCTCACCTCTTCCACCACGCCACGCCCCGGAAGATCGCCGCGCTGGTCGACGGCGGCGCCTCCCTCGACGACGGCGAGACCGTCCCCCAGGCGCCCCCGATGCGGCACGCGGACCGCACCCGGCCGATCCCGCTGTCCTTCCCCCAGGAACGCGTCTGGTTCCTCGAACAGCTCTCGCCCCTCAACCAGGCGTACCGGATGCAGGCCACCCTCACCCTGCGCGGCCCCCTGGACATGACCGCCCTGCGTGCCGCGCTCACCGAGCTGGTCCGCCGCCACGAGATCCTGCGCACCGCGTTCCGCGAGGTCGACGGGGTGCCGGCGCAGTGCCCCGTGGAGATGGACGCCATCACCTTCGACGTGCCCCTGGTGGACCTCTCCGCCCTCTCCGAGGCCGAACGCGAGGACGCCTGGCAGGAGTTGACAGCCAAGGAGCAGGCCACGCCGTTCGACCTCGACGCGCCTCCGCTGGCCCGCTGGGTCGTGGCCAGGGACGCCCCCGACACCCACCGGCTGCTCCACGTGGAGCACCATCTGGTGCACGACGGCTGGTCGTTCGCGGTCTTCGTGAAGGAACTCACCGCTCTGTACTCCGTGTTCGC
This sequence comes from Streptomyces ortus, assembly GCF_026341275.1. Classification (NCBI taxonomy): domain Bacteria; kingdom Bacillati; phylum Actinomycetota; class Actinomycetes; order Kitasatosporales; family Streptomycetaceae; genus Streptomyces; species Streptomyces ortus. Next base: position 6,206,376 of record NZ_JAIFZO010000002.1, on the reverse strand, counting down.
CGAGGGCGCCGCCGCCCCGCCCGAGCCCCGCTTCCAGTTCGCCGATCTCGCCGCCTGGCAGCGGTCCTGGCTGGACGGCCCCGTGATGGACCGCTACCTCGATCACTGGGCGAAGGCCCTGGAGGGAGCCCCCGCGGCGCTCGAACTGCCCACCGACCGGCCCCGCCCGCCGGAGTTCACCTTCCGCGGCGACGTCGTACGGCTGACCCTCGACCCGGACGAGTACCACCGGCTGCGCGAGCGGGCCCGGGAGTTCGGGGTCACCCTCTACTCGACGATGCTGACCGCGTTCGCCGCCCTGCTGTCGCGCTACGCGGACCAGACCGACTTCGTGCTCGGCGTCGGGGTGGCCAACCGCAGGCTCGCCGAGGCCGAGCGGCTGATCGGCATGATGGTCAACACGGTGCCGCTGCGGGTCCGCCTGGACGGCGATCCCACGTTCCGGCAGCTGCTGGAGCAGGTCCACGGCACGGCGGTCGAGGGATACACCTGGCAGGACGTGCCGTTGCAGAGGCTCGTCAAGGCCGTCGCCCCCACCCGTGACCTGTCCCGCAACCCGCTGTTCTCCGCCATGTTCAGCTTCCACGACTCCGCCGTCCCCGACCTCGACTTCGCCGGACTGCGCGGCGAGGTGTTCATGGGGCACAACGGGACCGCGAAGGCCGACCTGAACATCGTCGCCATCCCCCGCGCCGAGCAGCGCGTGGGCAAGCGCCCCAGCAGCGAGGACGACTCGCTGACCATCATCTGGGAGTACGCCACCGACCTCTTCGACGCCGAGACCATGCGGAACATGGTGCGCGCCTACCGCGACCTGCTGCGCGCCGCGCTCGACGAGCCCGACCTGCCGGTGTCCAGGTTCCGGCTCACCAGCGCGGCTCCGGCGCCGGCCGCCGAGGCCGCGTCCGCCGGGCCCACGGTGGTCGAACTGGTGGAACGGCACATCGCCGAACATCCCGGCCGGACGGCCCTGAGCGCGGGCCAGGCAGCCGTCACGTACGGCGAACTGGGCGCCCGTGCCGACCGGTTGGCGGGGGTGCTGTCCCGGCAGGGCGCCGGCCCCGGACGCCCCGCCGCGCTGCGGCTGCCGCCCGGCACCGACCTGGTGGCCGCGCTCCTGGCCGCCGCCCGCACCGGCGTCCCGGCGCGGGTCCTCACCCCCGGCACCGAACCGGCCACGACCACGACCACCACGGAAGCCCTCATCACCGAGACCGAGATCCGGGAGGCCGAGGGGGCGACACCGGGAGCCGGAGTCGCAGCACAAGGCGCCCGGGCCGCGATCCGGGAGGCCGGGGCCGCGGCACGAGGAAGCGGGGTCGCGGCACAGGGAGCCGAGGTCGCCGGTCCCGGCGGTCGGGGCGGCGGGCTCCGGTCGGCCGACAGTGGCGTACTCGCCCTGGTGGGCCGGGCCGAGGTCACCCGTGCCGCGCTCACCGGCGCGGTCGCCGCGCTCGACGCCCTCGGCTTCGGGGCGGGACACGTCCCGCAGACCGCCGAGGCCGACAGCTCCCTGTTCCTCCTGGAGGTGTGGACCACCCTGGCCCGCGGCGGCACCCTCGTCCTCACCGGCCCGCAGGCGCCCTCGCCCGCCGCGCTGGCCGCGCTCCTCGCCGGGCGCCAAGAGCCGTTCTCCGCACTCCTGTTGCCCGACACGACCGTCAACACCCTGCTCGCGCACCACCGCGAGGCGCTGGCCCACGGCACCGGCGCCGTCCTCGCGATCGGCGCCGACACCGACCCCGCCGCCCTGCGGGAACCCGTCGGCGTCCGCCTCGCCACCGGATTCGGCACCCCCGGCCTGCCGCTGGCCCTGTACCGGGCGCACGACGGCGTGCCGGGACCCACCGCGGTCGTCGTGCCGGTCGGCCTCCCCGTGCCCGGTGTCGCCGCCGCCGTCCTCGACGGCCACGGCGAGCCGCTGCCCGCCGGGGTCCCCGGCGAACTCCACCTCGCCCGGGGCGCGGGGGCGAGGTTCACCCCCACCGGCCACCGGGCCCGCCACACCGCCGCCGGCGGCTTCGAGATCCTGGGCCGGACCGGGGCGTGGCCGACCGTCTCGGGCTTCCGCGTCGCACCCTACGAGACCCGCACCCGGCTGACCTCGCACCGCGGGATCGCAGAGGCGGCCGTCTTCAGCGCCGACGGCGAACTCCACGCGTACCTCGTACCGCACACCGGTTCCGTCATCCCGGACGACGGCGAACTCGTCGACTTCCTCGCCGAGTCGCTGCCCGACTACCAGATCCCCGCCCGCTTCACGGCGGTGCCCACGCTGCCCGCGCGGGCGACCCGACCCCCCGCGCCGAGGCCGGCCACCCACCCACCCGTGACCGCCCCCGCCCCCGACCCTCGATCGAGGTAGCCATGCTGCACGACATGACCACAGCACCGTCCGGGACGGCGGTACGCATCCGGGGAACCCATCAGAGCGTCGGCCACCACGGAGAGATCCTCCAGGGCGTCTTCGAGTCCGACGGACGCCTGCGCCGCGCGCTGATCACCCTCCCCTGCCCCCTTTACGAGTCCCACGCCGTCTTCGAGCCCTCCGACACGAGCACGGGGGTCACCGTCCTCGACCCCTGGCGGACCAAGGCGGGACGGGCCGCCGAACTCGCGCTGCGCACCCTGGGCGGCCCCCTCACCGGCGGCACCCTCGGCCTGACCAGCAACATCCCGCCCAGTCGCGGCTTCGGCTCCTCCACCGCCGACGTCGTGGCGGCCATCGGCGCCGTGTACGACGCCGCCGGGCACCGCCCCAGCCCCGCGCAGTACGCCGCCCTGGCCGTCGCCGCCGAGACCGCCTCCGACGCGCTCATGTACGCCCACCGGGCCGTCCTGTTCGCCCACCGCGAGGGCGAGGTCATCGAGGAACTGGGCGGCCCGCTGATGCCGCTGGCCGTCGTCGGCTTCGGCACCAGCGAGGACAGCACGGGCACCGACACCCTCGCCCTGCCGCCCGCGCGCTACTCGGTCTGGGAGATCGAGGCGTTCCGCCCCCTGCTGGGCGCGGCCCGCCGGGCCGTCCGCACCGGTGACGTCGCCCTGCTCGGCAGGGTGGCGACCGCCAGCGCCCGCCTCAACCAGCGCCACCTCCCCGTCCCCGGGCTCACGGAACTGCTGCGGATCACCGAGGCGGTGGGTGCGGCCGGGCTCCAGGTCGCGCACAGCGGTGACGTGGCCGGTCTCCTCTTCGACCCCGACCTGCCCGACCTCGCCACCCGCACCGACCACGCCCGCAAGCGCCTCGCCGACCTGGGCATCGGCGACTCCTGGTACTTCACCACCAAGAACTGAGAGCGGAGACCATGAGATCACCCACTCTGCCCGCGGCCAGTGACTCGGTCGTCGAGGCGACCGTCCTGCCACGGCTCATACGCCTCGGCCCCAACCTGTGCGTGGCCGCGTTCACCCTGATGAAGCTGCTCCCGGCCCGCTTCATGCTCGACCGGGCCGAGCAGCGCGGCGAACTCGCCCCCGACACCACGGTCCTGGAGACCTCGTCGGGCACCTTCGCCCTCGGCCTGGCCATGGTGTGCCGGCTGCGCGGCTATCCCCTGGTCATCGTCGGCGACCCGGCCATCGACCCCGCGCTGCGCCGCAGGCTCGGCGAGCTGGGCGCCCGGGTCGAGATCTGCACCGAGCCCAGCCCGCGCGGAGGGTTCCAGCAGGCCCGGCTGGACCGGCTGGAGGAGCTGCGGGCCGTCTACCCCAACCACTACGTCCCGGGCCAGTACGACAACCCGGACAACCCCAACGCCTACGCCGCGGTGGCCGAGCAGATCGCGGAGACCATCGGCGCCGTGGACTGCCTGGTCGGCCCGGTCGGCTCCGGAGGGTCGACCGGGGGCACCGCCGCCTTCCTGCGGCTGCCCCAGCCGCACATGCGCCTGATCGGCGTGGACACCTCTCCCAGCGCCATCTTCGGCCAGACCGACGGGCCCCGTATCGTGCGCGGCCTGGGCAACAGCCTCGTACCGCCCAACGTCAGTCACGCCGCCTACGACGAAGTGCACTGGACGGGCCCCGCGGAGGTCGTCCGGGCCACCCGCGAACTGCACGCCCGGCACGCCCTCTACATGGGTCCCACCAGCGGCGCGTCCTTCCTCGTCGCCCGCTGGTACGCCGAACGCAATCCCGACGCCCAGGTGGTGGCCTTCCTTCCGGACGAGGGGCACCGGTACCAGGACTCGGTCTACCGGGACGAGTGGCTCGCGGAGCGGGGCCTGCTGGACGGGCCGGCCGCCACCGTGCCCCGCACCGTCACCGACCCCGGTGACGCCGTCGGGGGGTGGGCGCGCATGGAGTGGCGCCGCCGCTCCCTCGACGACGCCCTGCGCGGCGCCGCCGCCCGTCCGGGCCCCGTCCCCGTCCCGGTCCCCGCCCCCGTCTCCGTTTCCGTCTCCGGGGAGCAGTGATGACCGAGCCCTTTCTGGTCCTCGTCGAGTCCAACACCTCCGGCACCGGACCGCTGTTCGCCCGGCGCGCCCGGGACCTCGGGGTCCGGCCGGTGCTGCTGGCCGAGGACCCCGGCCGCTACGGGTACGCCCGGGCCGAGGACCTCACCGTGGTCGAGGCCGACACGTCGAGCGCCGGGGCCGTCCTGGACGCGATCGCCGCGCTCGGCGCCGGTCCGCCGGCCGGGGTGACCACGAGTTCCGACTATTTCGTCCCCGTCGCCGCCGAGGCGGCGCACGCGCTCGGCCTGCCGGGACCCGACCCGGGGGCCGTGACCCGGTGCCGGCACAAGGGCCACCAGCGTGCGGCGCTCGCCGCGGGCGGCGTACCCGTGGCCGCCCACACCCTGGTGACCGACGCCGACGCCGTCCTCGACGCCGTGGAACGCGCCGGACCGCCCGTGGTCCTGAAACCAGCCGACGGCTCCGGCAGCACCGGCGTCCGCCTGTGCCACGACCTTGCGCAGGCCACCGAGCACGCGGCCCGCCTGCTGGCCCGTACGCACAACGAGCGCGGCATCCCGACCGCCCCCGGCCTCCTCGTCGAGGAGTACGTGGACGGGCCCGAGTTCTCCGTCGAGGTGTTCGGCCGCACTCCCGTCGCCGTCGTGCGCAAACACCTCGGCGCCGCCCCGCACTTCGTCGAGACGGGGCACGACGTCCCCGCACCCGTGTCCGCCGGCACGGCACAGGTCCTCGCGGACACGGCCGTGGCCGCGGTGCAGGCGCTCGGCCTCGGCCACGGCGCGGCCCACGTCGAACTGCGGCTGTCCTCCCGGGGACCCGTACTCATCGAGGTCAACCCACGGCTGGCCGGCGGCATGATTCCCGAGCTGATCCGTTCCGCCCTGGGGATCGACCTGGTCGGCGCCCAGGTCGGGGCGGCCCTCGGCCACCGTCCCGACCTGCAGCCGCGCAGCGCGCACCACGCCGCACTGCGCTTCCTCGTGATCGACGAGCCCTCGGTGCTCGACGATCCCCCGCCGGCCCCCGCCGGCCCGCCGCGGTACGTCACCGCCACGGTCCTCACGGGAAGCCGCGGCGTCCCGCTGCTGCCGCGGCACGACCACCGCGACCGCGTCGGCCACACCGCCGCCACCGCTCCCAGCGCGTCCTCCGCCGCCCGGGCGGCGGAGGACGCGCTGGCCGGGCTGCGCACCTCCCTACGACCGCGACGCGCCGAGGAGAGCCCCGTATGACCGCCATCACCGACGCGCCCGCCCCGTCCACCGCCGGCGCCACCGGACGTCTGACCTCCGCCGTGCACCCGGCCGCCGCGGACATCCTCTTCGAGAGGCATCTGCGGGTCCCCCCGGACCCGGTGGCCGCCGAACTGGGCCCCACCAGCGAGGTGGACCGCGCCCATGTCGTCATGCTCACCGAACAGGGCGTCATCGAGCGCGGGACCGCCGCCCGACTGCTCGCCGGAATCGAGGACCTGCGCGCCACGGACTTCGGCCCGCTGCGGAACCTTCCCGCCCCGCGGGGCCGCTACCTCGCCTACGAGGGCCACCTAGTGGACACCCTCGGCGAGGAGACCGGCGGCGTCCTGCACAGCGGCCGTTCCCGCAACGACCTCAACGCCACCGTGCTCAGGCTCCAGTTGCGACGCCCGTACGACCGGCTGCTCACCGAGACGGACGCCCTCGGCCGGGCCCTCGTCGACCGGGGGCGCCGCTGGCACACCACCGTCATGCCCGCGTACACCCACCACCAGCCCGCCGTCCCCATCACCTACGGCCACTATCTCGCCGGGGTCGCCGCGGCCCTCGTACGGGATCTGGACCAGCTCGACCACGCGGGCCGCGAACTCGGCGAGAACCCCCTCGGCGCCGGGGCCGTCGGGGGCACCACCCTGCCCGTCGACGCGGCCCGCACCACCGCGCTGCTGGGCTTCGACGCGCCCCTCGCCAACTCCCTGCACGCCGTGGCCTCCCGGGACGTGGTGCTGCGGCTGCTCGCCGCCTGCACCGTCCTCGGCGTGCTCCTGACCCGGACCGCGCACGACCTCCAGTCCTGGACCAGTGCCGAGAACCCGCTGCTCGTCCTGCCCGACAGCCTGGTCGGCAGCAGCTCGATGATGCCGCAGAAGCGCAACCCGTTCCTGCTGGAGAACATCCAGGGCAAGGCGGCGGGCGCACTCGGCGCGTTCACCGCGGCCACCGCGGCCATGTCGACCGCGCGCTACACCAACGCCATCGCGGTGGGCACCGAGGCCGTCGGCCATGTGTGGTCCGCCCTGGAGGCCACCACCGACGCCGTGGTCCTGCTGCGGCTGATGATCGAGGGCGCGGAGCCCGACCAGGACACCATGCGGCGGCGCGCCGCCCACGGGCAGACCGCCGCCACCGCGCTCGCCGAACGCCTCGTCGTGGCGGGGGTGCCGTTCCGCACGGCCCACCACACGGTCGGCGACATCAGCAGGGTGGCCCTCGCCACCGGCCGCTCCTTCGAGGCCGTCGCCGCCGAGCGCCTGGGCGACCACCCCCGCGAACTGCTCGACGCCCTCGACCCCGACTCGGTCGCCGCGACGGCGGGCGCGGGAGGCGGGCCCGCCCCGGCCTCCGTGACCGCCGCCCTCGACGACGCCGCCGACCGCCTCGACGGGCTCGGCGCCGCCGCCGATGCCCGCAGGAGCCGCTGGGCGTCCGCCGAACGCGCGCTCGCCGACGCCGTGTCGACCCTGATCCGCCAACCGTGAGGAGCCCGGCCATGAGCCACGTCGTGGAACTGCGCAGTGACACGTTCACCCTGCCCACCCCCCGGATGCTCGCCGCGGCCACCGCCGCACGGCTCGGCGACGACGTCTACGGCGAGGACCCGACCGTCACCGAACTGGAGTCCATGTCGGCCAAGTTGCTCGGCAAGGAGGCAGGCTGCCTGATGCCCAGCGGCACCATGGCCAACCTCGCCGCCCTCCTCACCCACAGCCCGCGCGGCGGCAAGGCCGTCGTCGGCGCCGAATCCGACATCTACGTCTACGAGGCGGGCGGCGCCTCGGTGTTCGGCGGCGTCGTCTACGAGCCCGTCACCGCCGCCGAGGACGGCACCCTGCCGCTGGACGCGGTGGCCGAGGCGTTCGAGGTCGACCGGGACGACCCCCAGTTCGCGCTGCCCGCCGTCCTCACGCTGGAGACCCCGCACAACCGCCGCGGCGGCATCCCCCTCGACACCGGCTACCTCGCGGCGGCCGGCGCCCTCGCCCACGAGCACGGCGTCGCCCTGCATCTGGACGGGGCCCGCATCTTCAACGCGGCCCTCGCACTCGGCGTACCGGCCGCCGACCTCGCCGCCCCGGCGGACACCGTCCAGTTCTGCCTCTCCAAGGGGCTGTCCGCGCCGATCGGGTCGATGCTCGTCGGCGACGAGGCGTCCCTCGCGACCGCCCGCCGCTACCGCAAGATGCTCGGCGGCGGGATGCGGCAGGCGGGCATGATCGCGGCGTGCGGGATCGTCGCCCTGACCGACATGATCGACCGCCTCGCCGACGACCACGCACACGCCAGGCGGCTGGCCGACGGCCTCGCGGGCCTCCCCGGCCTGCGGCTCGACCCGGAGCCCCCGCGTACCAACATGGTGTTCTTCGCCGTGGACGAGGACGGCACCTCCCACACCACCGACTCCCTCATCGAGGCGGCGCGCGTCCGCGGCGTCCACCTCGCCGAGCTGGGGCGGGGCCGCATCCGGGCGGTCACCCACTCGGGCGTCACGGCCGCCGACGTCGACCGGGCCGTGAACGTGCTCGCGGACGCGGTGGCCGCCGCTCCCCGGACCACGCGGTGAGCAGGCCGCCCACCGCCACCGCGCCCGCACCCCCGCCCGTCTCCCTGCGGCACCACCGTGCGTTCCGGCTGTTCTGGGCGGCCGACTCCGTCAGCCAGTTCGGCACGTACGTCGGCAACGCCCTGCTGCCGCTGCTGGCCGCCACCACCCTGGCGGCGACCCCGCTGGAGATGGGGCTGCTCAGCGCCGCCGAGACGATGGGCTATCTGCTGATCGGGCTGCCCGCGGGGGTGTGGGTGGCCCGGGCCCGGCAGCGCCGCCTGATGCGGCGCGCCAACACCGGCCGGGCGCTGCTGCTGTGCACGATCCCGGTGGCCTGGTGGAGCGGCCTGCTCACCGTCGCCCAGCTCATCGCCGTCGCCCTGCTGTGCGGTGTCCTCGCCGTCCTCTTCGACGTCGCCTACCAGTCCCATCTGCCGGCCCTGGTCGACCGCGACCATCTCCTGGAGGGCAACGCCCGTCTGCAGTCCAGCCAGTCCCTGGCCCAGATCACCGGGCCCGGCATCGGCGGCTCCCTCGTCCAGGTGGCGGGGCCCGCCGCTCCCGTGCTGGCGACGGCACTCGGCTATCTGACGTCCAGTCTGCTACTGCGCCGTATGCGCGAACCGGACCCGGCGAACCCTCCGGACGGCACGGGTCCGCCCCTGCTTGCCGAGGTGGGCGCGGGGCTGCGTTTCATGGCCCGTCACCGCACCCTGCTCGCGATCACCGGCTGCACCGCGACCGCCAACTTCTTCGCCGGCGTGCTCGGTGCCGTACAGGTCCTCTTCCTGACCGGCGTCCTCGGCCTCGGCGGCTCCGCGGCCGGCGCCACCCTGAGCGTCCTCGGTCTGGGAGGGGTGCTCGGCGCGCTCTCGGCGCACCGCGTCGTCCGCCGGATCGGCCAGGCGCGGGCGGTCTGGCTGGTGCCGCTGACCACGTTCCCGGCCCTGCTGCTGGTGCCGCTGGCGGGCCGGGGCGCCCTGCTCGCCCTCGCCCCGGCGCTGGCCGGTCTGCTCGTCACCGGCTACGGCGTCGTCGTGTACAACGTCGCCCAGGTCAGTTACCGCCAAGTGGTCTGTCCCGAGGCGATGCTGGCCAGGGCGAACGCCACCGTCCGCTTCGTCGGCTTCGGCGCGGTGACACTCGGGGCACTGCTCGGGGGCGTGCTCGGTGAGTCCGTCGGGATCAGGGGCACCCTGTGGATCGCGGCCTGCGGCACCTCCCTGGCCGCCGCCTGGGTGGTGTGCTCACCGTTGCGCGGGATACGCGACTTCGCCCCGGCGCCGACGGGGGCGCCCACGGGGACGCCCACGGGGACGCCCACGGATGGAACGTGACGACGGCCGGACCCTTGACCACGACCGGAACCGTGACAACGACCGCCGGCTCGTCCGCCGAGCCGCGTGCGCTCGGCGGACGGCGCTCGGCGGAGGGCCGGGGCGTGACGCCGTCGACGTGACGTCGGCGGGCATCACCGGACGTCACCGGCAGTAACCGGCCGTCACCACAGGTCGGCGGGGTCAGCGAACGACGGGCGTCATGCCGGCCGACTCGGGCGCCGCGAGCGTCACGGCCTGTTCGGTGGCCGCGTGGAACATCGGGAGCGGCAGGCCGCCGGAGCGCAGCTCCATCACCGACGCCTCGACCGTCGCCGCGCCCGGCGCGAAGCGGCCCGGGTCCGTCCGTGCCGTGTTCGTCCAGCGGTGCTCGGCGCCGTCGCACACCGCCCGCGTGCCGCCCACGCCCTTGCGCACCTTGCTCTCCCCCTGGCTCAGGGAGGAGCTGACGAAGGTCCGGCCGGTGCCGCCCGTGCAGCGGTACGTGCCGGACAGGGTGACGGTGCCGTCGGCGGCGAGGCGCCCCGTCGGATCGACGGTCACCGTCTCGGAGAGCCCGGCCGGTCCGGCCGAAGCGGAGGAGCGGTCCGGCCCGGACACCGCGCCCGCGGACGGCGCGGCGAGCAGCAGCAGCGCCGCCGTGACGGTGGCCGAACCGACGGCCTGGTGGATTCTCATCGAGTTACCTCCCGGAGTGGGGGTGGAACGGGGCCTCCAGGGGTACCGGCCCGGTGGACCCGCGGGCGTGACCCTCACCCCTTTGGTGGCGAGTTGGCGGCGCGTCCGCACCGTCCGTCCCGGGCTCGTCCGCGCGGTGTCCGCGTGTTGTCCGCGTGTTGTCACGACTGCCCTCCCCCTGTTCCGATGAGTTCGCGAGGGGCGCATGGTCTATCCATACGGACGACGAAAACGCCGCCCAACTCCTCGCAGGTGGAGGCCCATCATGTGTTCTCGCCAGCCTTCGTGCCCGTCCGCCGGCCGCACGGGCCGCACCGTCCGGACCGGTCACGGCGACCGCTCCGACGCGCACATCGTCTCCGCGCACCCCGAGCAGGGCTGGTACCTGCTGTGCGACGGCGCGATCGTCTTCGACGACACCGGCGCGCTGCTGCCCGACGGACGCGCCGTCGGTCCGCACCGGGTCCCGGTCGGACAGCTGACCGTCGCCGCCTGACCCTCGCCGCCCGACCGCCCGACCGCCCGCCCGCCCGCCCGCCCGCTGTGGCGTACCGTTGACGGTCGTCAAGAAGTCGACGACGGCCTAAAGTGATCAACGTGTCCGAGCAGCACGCCCCCCGCTCCCTCATCGTCACCTTCTACGGCGCGTACGGCCGCTTCGCCCCCGGCCCCGTACCCGTCGCCGAGCTGATCCGGCTTCTCGCCGCGGCCGGCGTGGACGCGCCCTCCGTACGTTCGTCGGTGTCCCGGCTCAAACGCCGCGGGCTGCTCCTGCCGGCCCGTACCGAAGCGGGCGCGGCCGGTTACGTGCTCTCTCCCGACGCACGGCAGCTCCTCGACGACGGCGACCGCCGGGTCTACGTGGCCTCGCCGCCCGAGGACGGCACCTGGGTCCTCGCCGTGTTCTCCGTGCCCGAGTCCGAGCGCCAGAAACGCCACGTGCTGCGCTCACGCCTGGCCGGCCTCGGTTTCGGCACGGCCGCCCCCGGGGTGTGGATCGCCCCGGCCCGCCTCTACGAAGAGACCCGCCACACGCTGGAACGGCTGCGGCTGGACACGTACGTGGACCTGTTCCGCGGCGCGCACCTGGGGTACGCGCCCACGGCCGAGGCGGTCGCGCGCTGGTGGGACCTCGCCGGGATCGCCAAGCAGCACGAGGCGTTCCTCGACCGCCACGCGCGCGTGCTGCGCGACTGGGAGGACCGGGCCGACACCCCCGCGGAGGAGGCGTACCGCGACTATCTGCTCGCCCTCGACTCCTGGCGCCACCTCCCGTACGCCGATCCGGGGCTGCCCGCCGCGCTGCTGCCCCCCGACTGGCCCGGAGCCCGCTCCGCCGCCGTCTTCCGGGCCCTGCACGAGCGGCTGCGGGACGCCGGGGCGGCCTTCGCGGGGGTACCCGGGGGCCGTCGCTAAGGCAACGCTCAGGTCACTCAGTCCCTCTTCTCATAATCCTTACCTAAGGGCTGTCCCGTAACTCCCGGCGGGCGCACGACGACAGCTACGGCACCTCGCGGCGTTGCCGGATCGCCCGAATACACCCGGTATGAGGGCGACCCGGCGCCTTGCGATGCACCGCATCTGACGCCGCGCGCTGATCCACCGGGAGTTACGGGACAGCCCTTAGCGTCGGGACGCATGAGTCTGATGGGCAGTCTGAACCGGGCGCTCTCCGCCACCACCGGCCTTCAGGTGCGCCGGGCCACCCCCGCCGCGCCGCAACAGCCGACCAAGGCCGGGGCCGCGGCGAAACCTGGCAAGCGGCCCACGCCCGTGTAGCGATGTCCGGCCCCCGGAGATCTCGCCACGGACCGGTTGCTGCGGCGGCCGGTCTTCATCATGTGCCCCGTACGCTCCGGCTCGACCCTGCTGCGGATGCTCCTGAACGCGCACCCGCGGCTGCACTCCCCGCACGAGTTGCACATCCGCCGCCTCGAGGTCGACTTCGGCAGCAAGCTCTCGCAGCGCGCCATGAGCGCCCTGGATCTGGAGCGCGGCGACCTGGAGCACCTGCTCTGGGACCGGGTCATGCACCGGGAGCTGGTCGGACCGGGCAAGGACGTCCTGGTCGAGAAGACGCCCGGCAACGCCTTCGTCCACCGGCGCATCCGGGACTGCTGGCCCGACGCCCGCTTCGTCTTCCTGCTCCGCCACCCGGTGTCCATCGCCCGGTCCTGGCATGAAGGCGACCCCGGCAAGCGGATCTTCGACGAGGCCGCCGCCGACGCCCTGCGCTACATGAAGGCCGTCGAGAACGCCCGGAACGCGGCCACCGGCGGCGACGAGCACCACCACACCCTTCGCTACGAGGACCTCACCGCCACCCCCGAGAAGGAGCTGCGCGAACTCTGCGCGTTCCTCGGCGTCGCCTTCGAACCGTCGATGCTCGACTACGGCCGCCGTGACGACACCCAGGTCGTGAAGGGCCTCGGCGACTGGCGGGACAAGATCCGCACGGGCCAGGTGCAGCGCGGACGCCCGCTGCCCGCCGAGGACGAGATCCCGGAGCTGCTGCGGCCCATGTGCGCGGCCTGGGGATACAGCACGTGAACCGGCCCGAGCCCTCGACAGGGCACGAGCACGTACACCGGCCCGAGCAGGTGCGATCGCACGCCGAGATGGCGGAGGTGTGGCCACGCGACGGACGCGTACGGCTCGTCGGTCGCATCCACGGCCGTCCCGCCGAGGGTGACTGGCGGCTGCTGCTCACCCGCCGCGGCCACCCCGGCCGCCCGCTCGACTATCCCGCGCGGGTGAAGGGCGACCGCTTCGAGGGCGAGCTGCCCATCGCCGACCTGCTGACGCCGGACCCCGCCGAGATCGAGGAGTGGGACATCCATCTCACCGACGGCGAGTCCCGGTTGAGGGCCGGACGACACCTCGACGACATCCACGGCAAGAAGAAGATCATGGTCTTTCCCGAGCAGCGCGTACACGGTCTGCGCGTACGCCCGTACTACACAGTGAAGGACAACCTTTCACTGGAGTGCCGTACGGGAGACGCCTCATGACGGATCATCAGACCTCAGCCCGGCGCGCGGACGCGACCGGACGGCCGAAGGTCCGCTATCTCCTGCTGCACGCCTACGGCCGCGGCGGCACCATCCGCACGGTGCTGAACCAGGCCAACTCCCTGGTGCGGGCGGGGTGGGAGGTCGAGCTGGTGAGCGCGCTGCGCCGCCGGGACGACCTCCAGTTCCCGCTCGACCCGCGCGTCCGCGTCAGCACGGTCGTCGATGTGCGCGAGAGCGCCCACTCCCCGGGCCAGGGGGTGGCCGGCCGCTGGCGGGACTGGCGCCGCGGGCGGCTGACCGAGCGGCCGGCGCGGCACGTCCCGGCGGGCGAGTTCGGCTACCGCTACTTCAACCGGTACGTGGAGCGGCGGCTGATCGCGTACCTCTCCTCGTTGCGCGACGGCATTCTCGTGACCACCCGGCCGGCGCTCAACTTCCTCGCCGCGGAGCACGCGACGGGCGGCGTGGTGCGGGTGGCGCAGGAACACATGAACCACGGCACGCACAAGCCTGACGTGCGGCGCCGCATCCGGGAGACGTACCCGCGCTTCGACGCGGTCGCCGTCCTGACGGAACGCGACCGCGAGGAGTACGGGCAACTGCTGCCCGGCACCCGGGTGGTGCGCATCCCCAACGCCGTGCACTCCCTCGACCAGCTCCCCTCGGACCACCGGTCGAAGATCGCGGTGGCGGCCGGGCGGCTGTTCCCGCAGAAGGGCTTCGACCTGCTGATCCCCGCGTGGGCGAAACTCGTCGAGGCGTACCCCGACTGGCAGTTGCGGATCTACGGCAGCGGCGAGAAGAAGGCCGAACTGCGCGCGCTCATCGAGGAGCACCACCTCTACAACCATGTGTTCCTGATGGGTCACACGGACCGGCTGGACGACGAACTCGCCAAGGCCTCCTTCTACGTGCTCAGTTCACGCTTCGAGGGACTGCCGATGGTGATGATCGAGGCGATGAGCCACTCGCTGCCGGTGGTTGCCTTCGACTGCCCGACCGGCCCCTCGGACGTGCTCACCCACGGCGTCGACGGCCTGCTGGTACCCCCCGAGGACCCCGACGCGCTCGCCGGCTCCATGGCCAGGCTGATGGGCGACCGGGCGTTGCGCGCCGACATGGGCCTCGCGGCCGTGCTGACGGCGGCCTCGTACGGCCCGGACGCGGTGCACCCGCGCTGGGAGGCCCTGTTCAACGAACTCGGCGTACCGGCCGCCCTGCCCTGCACACCCCCCCCCGCTCACCCCGAACCACGGCACCGCACCTCGGACGCCGCGAAGGGACACCACGCATGACCACCACGGCAAGGGGCCGCCGGAAGCCCCCTACCACCCAGGGGGCCACGGTCTGGCTCACCGGGCTGCCGAGCGCGGGCAAGACGACGATCGCCCGCTTCCTCGCCGGGCGGCTGCGCGCCGAGGGCCATCGCGTGGAGGTCCTGGACGGCGACGAGATCCGCCGCTTCCTCTCCGCGGGACTCGGCTTCTCCCGCGAGGACCGCAACACCAACGTGCGGCGCATCGGCCTGGTCGCCGAGGTGCCGGCCCGCAACGGCGTCCTGGCCGTCGTCCCCGTCATCGCCCCGTACGCCGACAGCCGCGGGGCGGTGCGCAAGCGCCACGAGGCCGGCGGGACGCCCTACATCGAGGTGCATGTCGCCACACCGGTCGAGGTGTGCAGCGAACGGGACGTGAAGGGCCTGTACGCGCGCCGGGCGGCCGGCCGCCTGACCGGGCTCACCGGCGTCGACGACCCGTACGAGCCCCCGCTCGACCCGGCGCTCGCACTGGACACGCGGTCGCAGACGCCCGAGGAGTCGGCGGACTCGGTGCACGCGGTGCTGGCGGCCAGGGGATTGGTGCGAGTTCCACGACGACCGTCACGGAGACACTCGTACGCGCCGCAGTCGCTGACCCTGCGCCTGGCGGACCACCTCGACGTCTCCCGCGGCGACATGATCACCGGTGGGCGGCGGCGCCCGCGCTGACCCCGGACGTGCGGGCCGCCGTCTGCCATCTGGCCGACCGTCCGCTGCGCGTCGGCGACCGTGTGCTGGTCAGGCACACCACCCGCACGGTGCAGGCCGTCGTGAAGAGCCTGGCCGCGGAAGGAGCCGGGCTGCACGCGAACGACCTTGGCCGGATCGTCCTGCGCACCGCCGAGCCGCTCGCCCGCGACGACTACGCCGACTGCCGCCGTACCGGCGCGTTCATCCTGATCGATCCGGCGGACGGGGCGACGCTGACAGCGGGTATAGCCGATCTGAGCGGGGGCGCCGGCACGGGCTGAGCCACCCGTCCGAGGAGTCGTACGAGGCCGGGCACCGAGTGACAGGGTGCCCGGTCTCCCGCTGTCGTGACAGGCCCGGTCACCGAGTCACGACTCGTCGATGGCTCGGTAACGGCGGGAGCGGTCCGCGCGAGGCGCACCGTTCTTCTGGGTAGACAGCCCGGACCGGGCCGAACGTCCCGGGGAAAGCCCGCCGAGCGCCTCTGCCGGGATGCGACGTACCATTCCTAAAGTTGAAAGCAGGACATCCTGCTCCATGAACGGATCCGCCTTGCACGAGCCTCACGCCCCAGCCTCCTGGCGCATCGCCCTGCCGCACTCCGTCGCGGCGGTGCCGGTCGCCCGCGCACTGGTCCGTACCGCGCTGGCGGAGATCGAGCTGACCGCGGACTGCGACACCGCTGAGCTGCTGACCGCGGAACTGGTCGCCAACGCCGTGGAGCACACCAGGGGCGACGCGCCCATAGAGCTGGTCGTGGAGCTGCTGCCCACCGGGTGCCAGGTCGAGGTGCACGACCCCGACCCGTCCCCGCCGGGCGACCTCACGGTTCCCGATCCGTCCTGCGAGCCCGACCCCTGGCTGGAGCACGGCCGAGGGCTGCTGCTGATCCGCACGCTCAGCTCGTCGTGCGGCCACCGCCCGACGGAGTCCGGCAAGGCGGTCTGGTTCCGGCTGCCGGTGGTCCCCCACCAGCGAAGGTCCGCCTGACAGCGCTGAGCCGCCCCCCGTCGCCGCTCAGGAGAGTGTCGCCACCAGTACGGCCTTGATCGTGTGCAGCCGGTTCTCCGCCTCGTCGAAGACGACGGAGTGGGCCGACTCGAAGACCTCGTCGGTGACCTCCAGGCAGTCCAGACCGTGCCGCTCATGGATCTCACGGCCGACCTTGGTGCCCAGGTCGTGGAAGGCGGGCAGGCAGTGCAGGAACTTGACGTCCGCGTTGCCGGTGGCCCGCAGGACGTCCATGGTGACGGCGTACGGACCGAGATCGGCGATGCGCTCGTCCCAGACCTCCTTGGGCTCCCCCATCGAGACCCACACGTCGGTGGCGACGAAGTCGACGCCCAGGACCCCCTCGCCGACCTCCTCGGTGAGCGTGATCCGCGCCCCGCTGACCACGCCCAGCTCGCGCGCCTGTGCCACGACCTCCTCGGCGGGCCAGTAGGCCCTGGGCGCGACGATCCGCACGTCCATGCCGAGCAGCGCGCCGGTGACCAGGTACGAGTTGCCCATGTTGAGGCGGGCGTCGCCCAGGTAGGCGAAGGCGATCTCGTTCAGCGGCCTGTCGCAGTGCTCGACCATCGTGAGCACGTCGGCGAGCATCTGCGTGGGGTGCCAGTCGTCGGTCAGGCCGTTGTAGACGGGCACGCCCGCGTGGGCCGCCAGTTCCTCGACGCCCTCCTGACTGTCACCCCGGTACTCGATCGCGTGGAACATCCGGCCGAGCACCCGCGCGGTGTCCTTCACGGACTCCTTGTGCCCTATCTGTGAACCGGACGGGTCGAGGTACGTGGTCGACGCGCCCTGGTCGGCGGCGGCGACCTCGAAGGCGCAGCGCGTGCGCGTCGACGTCTTCTCGAAGATCAGCGCGATGTTCCGGCCCCGCAGCCGCTGGGTCTCCGTCCCGGCCTTCTTCGCCGCCTTCAGCTCGGCGGCGAGTTCGATCAGGCCGCGGAACTCCTCCTGAGTGAAGTCCGACTCCTTCAGGAAGTGGCGGCCGGCGAGGGCGTACGGGACTGTCGCCATGGGGGCGCTCCAGGGTTACGTAAACAGGGACTCTTGGAATTCTATACGACGCCCCACATTTCTATACGGCCACGGCCGCGCATCCGGACGGTGCCGCACCCGGACGGTCCCGCACCCGTACGACCCCGCTGCCGTACGCCCCTGGCGCCGCCCGGGCCGGTCGGTCAGCCGCCCACCGCGTCCCGCTGGACCGGGCAGCTCATACAGCGCGGGCCGCCCCGCCCTCGCCCCAGTTCGCTGCCCGGGATCTCGATCACCTCGATGCCCTGTTTGCGCAGATGGGTGTTCGTGGTCTGGTTGCGCTCGTACGCGACGACGACGCCCGGCTCGACCGCGAGGACGTTGCAGCCGTCGTCCCACTGCTCGCGCTCGGCCGCGTGGACGTCCTGGGTGGCGGTCAGGACGCGGATCCGGCTCAGGCCGAGCGCGGCGGCGATCGCGCGGTGCATGTGCTCCGGCGGATGGTCGGTGACCTTCAGCTCCTTGTCGCCCACGCCCGGCTCGATGGTGTACGAGCGGAGCATGCCGAGGCCCCCGTACTGGGTGAAGGTGTCGCCGTCGACCATCGTCATCACCGTGTCGAGGTGCATCAGCGCCCGCCTCTTGGGCATGTCGAGCGCGACGATGGACTGCGCCGAGCCGGTGGCGAAGAGCTTGTGCGCGAGCATCTCCACGGCCTGGGGCGTGGTCCGTTCGCTCATGCCGATGAGCACGGCGCCGTTGCCGATGACGAGTACGTCGCCGCCCTCGATGGTGGACGGATAGTCGGCCTGCCCCTCGGACCACACGTTGAAGGTCTCCGCGCGGAACAGCGGATGGTGCCGGTAGATCGCCTCGAAGTGCACGGTCTCGCGTCTGCGCGCGGGCCAGCGCATGGCGTTGATGGAGACGCCGTCGTAGATCCAGGCGGAGGTGTCGCGGGTGAAGAGGTGGTTGGGCAGCGGCCCGAGGAGGAAGTCGTCGAGGTCCATGACATGGAAGCGCACGGAGGTCGGCTCGGGGTGCGCGTCGAGGAACTCCCGCTTGGTCATCCCGCCGATCAGCGCCTCGGCCAGTTCGCCGGCCGGCAGCCCCTCGAAGGCGGCCCGCAGATGATCGGTGGCGAGCGGCCCGTACTCCTTCTCGTCGAAGACCCGGTCCAGTACGAGCGACCGGGCCTCCGGGATGGCCATGGCCTCCGTCAGCAGGTCACCGAAGAGGTGGACGGTGACGCCGCGGTCGCGCAGGACGTCCGCGAACCCGTCGTGCTCGGCGCGCGCCCTGCGCACCCACAGCACGTCGTCGAAGAGCAGAGCGTCCTTGTTGCTGGGGGTGAGCCTCTTGAGCTCCAGATCCGGCCGGTGGAGGATGACGCGGCGCAGCCGCCCGGCTTCGGAGTCGACGTGGAATCCCATGACTCCATCCTGACCACCGAAGGGCCGCTTGACCCACTCGTCGGCTGTTTCTTCGCCCACTCGTCCGCCCGCACGCCCGCACGACCCGCCTCCCCCTTTCTAGTCATCTTGACTATTAATGACTCGACCGGTTATCGTCGAACAGACGACAATCGAGGGGGAACGAGGGAATCCGATGGCCGACATCACCCGGCGCCTGGGCTGGCGCCACCTGCGCGGCGCTCCGACCGCGCACATCCGGCACCACTGCGGCGAGGAGCTGCTGCACGACGGCCCCGGACTCAGCTTCTGGTACCGCGCGCTGAGCGCCGCGCTGTCCGAAGTACCGGTGGACGACCGCGAGTTGGCGATGACCTTCCACGCCCGTACGTCCGACTTCCAGGACATCGCGGTACAGGCGACCGTCACCTACCGGGTCAGCGACCCGGCGCTCGCCTCCGCACGCCTGGACTTCTCCATCGACCCCGACACCGGGATCTGGCGGGGCGCGCCGCTGGAGCAGCTGGGCACGCTGCTGACCGAGTCGGCCCAGCAGCACGCCCTGGACGTACTGGCCCGTACGACCCTGGCGTCGGCGCTGGTCGACGGCGTGGCGTCGGTACGGGAGCGGGTCGCGGCGGGGCTGGCGGCGGAGCCGCGGCTGCCCGCGACCGGTATCGAGGTCGTCGCCGTGCGCGTGGTGGCCCTTCGCCCGGAGCCGGAGGTGGAGCGGGCCCTGCGCACCCCGGCCCGCGAACAGATCCAGCAGGAGGCGGACCGCGCGACGTACGAGCGGCGGGCCGTGGCCGTCGAGCGGGAACGGGCGATCGCCGAGAACGAACTGGCGAGCCAGATCGAACTCGCCCGGCGCGAGGAGCAGTTGGTCGAGCAGCGCGGCACGAACACGCGGCGGGAGGCCGAGGAGCACGCGGCGGCGGACGCGGTACGCGCCGAGGCCGAGGCGGCCCGGACGGTGAAGCTGGCCGGGGCGGAGGCCGAACGGTCCGTGCGGCTCGCACGGGCGGAGGCGCAGGCGGCGCGCGAGGTCGGGGAGGCGCGGGCGCAGGCGCAGGCGGCCTGGCTGCGGGTGCACGCCGACGTCGACGTCAGCACGCTGCACGCGCTGACCGGGTCGCGGCTCGCGGAGAACCTGCCGAGCATCGACAGCCTGACCATCTCGCCGGACGTGCTGACCGGCCTGCTGGCCAAGCTGGGCGTCCGGGACGACGCATGAGCCTCGCCCCGCGGATCGTGCTGGTCCACCGCACCACGGAGTACGAGGAGTTGGTGGCCCACCACGGTACGCACGGGCAGGCCGCCTTCTTCCTCTCCTCCCGGGGCCGGGACATCGAGGAGGTCGCCGAACGCCACCGCCGCACCAGGCGCGCGCTGTCGGACGTGACCGCGGCGATCCCCCTGACCTGGCGTCAGAGCCGGGTCGAACGCACCGACCTGGACCGCTTCCTGTTCGCCCCGGAGGACGTGGTGGTCGTGGTGGGCCAGGACGGCCTGGTGGCGAACGCGGCCAAGTACCTCACCGGGCAGCCGGTGGTGGGCATCGACGCCGACCCCGGCCGCAACGCGGGCGTCCTGGTACGCCACCGCCCGGCGGACGCGGCCCGTCTGCTGCCCGCGGCGCTCGCCGCCGGCACGGGGACGGAGGAGCTCACCATGGTCGAGGCGGTCGCCGACGACACACAGCGCCTGCTCGCCCTGAACGAGATCTACGTGGGCGCGGCGGGACACCAGACGGCCCGGTACCGCCTGGCCGTGGAGGCGGGCGGAGCCTCCTCCTCCAAGCCGCAGGCCCCCTCCGAGGCGCAGGCCTCCTCCGGGGTCCTGGTGGGGACGGGGACGGGCGCGACGGGGTGGATCAGGTCGGTGTGGCAGGAGAGGGGCAACCCCCTGCCCCTCCCCCGCCCCACGGAGGACCGCCTGGTGTGGTGCGTACGAGAGGCCTGGCCGTCCCCGACGACCGGCACGTCCCAGGTGGCGGGCCAGCTGTCGGCCACGTCCCACCTCACCCTCACCGCCGAGTCCGAACGCCTGATCGCCTTCGGGGACGGAATGGAGGGCGACGCCCTGGAACTCACATGGGGACAGTCGGTGCGGGTGGGGGTGTGCGGGCGACGGTTGCGGTTGGTGGGGTGAGCCGGGCACGGACCACTGGTCCGCTCAGCGGCTCATCGGCTCAGCGGCTGGAGCAGTTCGGGCCGGGCCAGCATCCTGCGGGACACCCGGCCGCCACCGAGGGTGGCGCGGGCGACGATCCAGCCGGCGAGGATGTGCGGTTCCGCCGAGTCGGCGGTGAGGATGTCCCCGTACCGGGCGAGCGCGGCTGCCGGATCACCGGCGGCGAGATACTCGTCGGCGGTACGCGGCACTGCGGGCGGAGTCGCGAAGGCGTAGGTGCGGCTGTCGGACCAGGACGTCCGCTCGGTGCGGAGCACGAGCGTGTCCGCTGACGCCGACGACATCTGCCCGGGCAGCACGTTGCGCAGTCGCCATTCGGTGCGGTGCAGGGCCGCGGCCGTGCGGGCCCTGGCGAGAGCGGTCGCCGGGACGGGCTCACGCAGCCAGCCGTCGAGCGTGCGGGCGAGCCCCGCCGCGAAGGCCCTGCCCTGGACGGTCATCCGACCGCTCGTCAGCAGGGTGCGCACGACGAGACGGCTCTGCGTCCGGCGCAGCGCGAAGTGGTAGCCGGCCACCTCCGCCTCCTCGGGCCGCCGGGCCTCGGCGAGGCGGTCGCGCCAGAAGCCCGCGACGCCCGTGAAGGCGTACGCGCCGTGCAGCAGGCCGGTGAGGTGTCGGGGGTCGCCGCGCCACGGAGCGTAGTAGCGCTCCTCGCGGTCGTCGTCGAGCAGCGGGAACAGATGGAGCAGGGCGGCCAGTTTGCTGTGCTGGAACTCGTGCACCAGCGTTTCGGCGAGCGCGAGGGCACCGGCGGGCCGGGCGATGACCATGGCGGCGTAGGAGTCGCCACTGGAGGCGGAGAGCCGCACGGTGGGCGGGGCCTCGGGAAGTGCGGTGGTACGGCCCCATGGCACCACGGCGCGGATCTCGGCGGCGTCCAGGCGACCGGGCCCGTCCGTACCGCCGGCGGAGACGATCAGAGCGGACTCCTCGAACAGCCGCTGCCATGCGGTCGCTTCCCCGGCGTGGAGCCGGGCGGGCGCGAGGGGGTCGTCGAGGTCGCGGTAGGGGTCGAGGTCGTCCAGGGTGACGGAGGCTGTTCCCGACGGCCGCCGGAGCGTGAGGACGCGCAGCGGCGTCCAGTGCGGGTCGATGTCGGGTACGGCCCCCGCAGTGCCCACGAGTACGGCGGTGGGACGGCGGAGGACGACAGGCGGGCTGTCCACCACCTCCGACGTGAGCGTCAGCTCGCCGCCGCGCACGTTCGCCCGGCCGGCCGACGGCCCGCGTGGTGCGCCGGGCAGCCGCGCCAGGCCCAGGGAGGGAAGGACGAGGGCGCCGTCGAGGAGCGGCACCTTCAGGTCGGCGTCCGTGCCGGCCCGCAGAGCCGCCGCCACGGCCAGCGCGCTGAGGTGGCCTGTCTCGACCCACAGGGGCGGACCGCCCGCAGCGCTGCCGTGCAGACGGCGCAGTACGTGGCCGAGCCAGCCGCCGGTCTGCGGGGCGAGAAGCAGCCGGTCGACGGGTCCGGGGGCCCGGTCCGCGGCGGCCTTGAGGGTTCGCCACGCGTCGGCGGGAGTGTCGAGCGGTGTGGGCAGTGTGCCGAGGCGGACGAGCAGGGTGCGCAGAAGCAGCAGTCTGCGGGCGCGTTCACTGCGCGCCAGAAAGGTCAGGGCGTCGGCCGAACTCCCGCCGGTGGCCAGCTCGTTGAAAAGCCGCCCCGGCATGCGAAGCGGGAGGTCCGACTGCTTGCTGGTCATTCGCGGGGCCTCCGGTCGGGCGGACGGACGCGCTTCGGGCGCGGGGACCGTCATTCCGCTCTGCCTTGCGGTTCACCTCCGCCTTTTACGCTGTCCCGGGCGCGCAGAACCTCGGCGAGCACACGGGAGTCCTCGCCGAGCGGAGGGAGACCGTCGAGGGCGGCCAGTGACAGCGTCGCGAGGTCGGGCAGCTCGGACTCCCAGTCGTGGGCACCGTCTGCCGTGACGACCGGCTCGCGGGCGGCGGCTTGAGCGTCGTGCAGAGCATGCGACTGGTCCAAGGCGCATCCCTTTCTCAGGCAGTGGCACTCGATGCCCCGCGTACTGTCCATCATGACGAACACAGCCCTTGTCGGAAAGCCGTACGATCACGCCACCGGATCAGCCCGGACGACGCCGTTGGGCATGGTATGTCGCGAATTCCCGCAGCGCGTCGGCGAGTTCCGCTCGTTTGTCGGTGTCGTCGTCGACGGACACCACGACGTCGAACAGCTCCCACAGATCCTCAGGCCGACGACGGCCGAGCGAGTTGAGGATGCCGGTGACATCGGTGCGGGCCTTGCTGTGACGGGGCAGCGTCGCATGGATCCGGGGGCCCAACGCGGCGACGATGGCCTGCCGTTCGACGGGATCGGCCGTCCAGTCGTAGGCCATGACCGCCTCCACCGCCCGGAGCAGCGGAGACAGGCCACGCTCCTGCGCCGGCGGCAGCGTCTCGGTCCGCTGCGGACTCCACAGCCGGATCTCGGGGTGCTGCAACGTCCGGCCCGCCTCGCGCAGCGCCGCCACGCGAACCCGCACGGCGGAAAAGAGTTCCTCCGGATCGGGCAGGGCGGGCAGCGCCCCGGCCCGCTCCGCGAGCAGGTCGAGCAGGATCTCGGAGAAGAGGCCGGTGGCGCGCACGGGATCGTTGGCCGCGGCCCGGCCTCGGCCCGCGGCCCGCAGCATCGCCTGCCGGTGTGCGAGGTTGCGCCGTCCCACCGGGAGGGCGTCGTCGGGCAGCGGGTCCCTGAAGGACAGCGCCTCTTCGAAGGTCTCGCAGGCGTCCACCAGCCACAGTTGCTCGGTCAGTGCGGGAACGGCGTCGCCGGCATACCGGGCCAGGGCGGTATCCAGATCGAGAGCCACCTTGTCCCCGGTGGTCGCGTCGGAGCACAGCAGCCGGAGGTGGTCCGCGCGGTCGAGAACCCCGTGGCCGCCCCACCACACCCACAGCACCTCGCCCTGGGCGGCGGCGAGTTCTCGTACGAGCGCGCGCCGCAGAGTCGCGTGGTCGGCGGGCCGGTAGGGGGTGTCGGGGGCGAACGGGGGCAAGGGTGCCAGGTGCAGGCGCAGTTGGGAGTCCGGCACTCCGGCGAGCTTCAGCAGTCGGTGGAACGCGAGGGCATCCCTGGCAGGTCCGGGCAGGTCCCACGCACCGCCCGCGCCGTACTGCTCGATGCCGACGATCAGGGCGTGCACCCGGCGCGGATCCTGCCCCTTCCCCGCCGCTTCCGGTCCGGTCACGGCAGCCGGTCCGCGATGTGCCGGTACACGTCGGGATGGGTCCAGTAGGCACTGTGGGACGCGGGAAACGGCTGACGGCTGTCGACGGCGGTGTCGGTGACCCGTTCGTCGAAGAGACCGGCGCCCAGGTAACTGAGCAGGTCGCGGCGGTCGTACAGATTCAGCCAGGGCGGGACGTGCGCCGGCAGGGGCGCGGGATGCACGAGAGAGGGCAGGGCGCCCAGCTCGTAGAGGAACGGTGCCTGCGAGCCCGCGGTGACCAGCAGGCAGACTTGTGGGAGCGGCGCGGTGACCAGCGTGTCCAGGGCGATGACCCCGCCGAGACTGTGACCGACGAGGGTGACGGGCGGTTCGAGGCCCGCGACCAGCTCGCGCAGGTCCGCCCGGACCGCCTCGCCCCTGCTGAGGTACCGCAGGACGTCCCCGGCCGCGGGATGGGCGGCCTCGGTCAGTGCCCGTCGGCGGTGTACGACTGCTCGGGAAGCGCCGCGGCCCACCAGTCGTAACAGCCCTGCTCCCAGACCTCGTTCCACGCCCTGGGGTGGTGCACCGAGCGCCTGGGCGACGCGGTCCACCACGGCGTCCCTGGTGTCACCGGTCGGGATGAGCGGATCGTCGGCCTCCAGCGCGTCGGCGACGGTCCTCGCGACCAGCCGGCGAGCCGCGACCGCCGCGAGTTCGTCGGGAGGCAGCGCTGTGGCCGCGGGACCCAGCAGGGGATGGGCCGCCAGCTCCGACGCGGCATCCGCCAGCCCGGGGCCGAGCTCGCCGGCGGGGCCGTCCCCCTGCGCGGCCAGCTTCTCCAGGAGGGCCTGTATCTGCTGTTCCTGGGGTACGGAGCCCGGCGGGCGCTCGGTGGCCGACGCCGTCTCCGCCGCCGCCAGGGCGAGTTCGGCGTCGGGGTCGGCGTACAGCACCGCCCAGGCGGACGTCTCGTCGTCCGGGCCCGACCCGGCCAAAACATCTCCGAGGCCACGCCCGGCGCCCGCCTCCGGCGGCAGGCTCAACCCGCCGCCGGCCAGCGTGGCACCGTGCGGACCGCCCCAGTAGTACGGCACGACACGAAGTCCGTCCCGCAGGGCCCCGAGCCCTGCGGCCACCCGCCCGGTCAGGGCCGAGAAACCAGGCTCGCGCACCCCGGTCCCATGAATGAACACAACGGTCGCCATGTGTCCCCCCCTGACGCCCCTCAAGGTTCCCGTACGGCTTCGTCCCTGTGATGACCGGTACCGCGTCCCGTTTCGGACGGCACGGCGTGCCGAGCCTGCCCGGGACGCCGTGTCACAGCGGCATCGGTGCGATGTCGCACTCGATCCGCCGACGCAGGCGGACCGCGACGAGCCACGGATGGTCCTCCCGGACCACTCGCCCGAAGCCCTGGACCGCTCGCCGCTCCATCTCGTCCGCCTCCGGCACTCGTCCCAGCCCTCTGAGGTCGAGTGCCAGGTTCGAGGCACAGGCAAGAGTGAGCGGGTGTTCAGCTCCCGCGGCCTCGGTCAGCAGCGGAAGACCGGCCTCGTCGATCTGGCGGGCCTGCTCGAAGTCCAGCAGCGCGTATGCCGAGTTCGCCTGACCGATGCTGACCGTCAGTGTCGTCACATGGTGGGCTCCGAGTGTCCGCGCGAGCTGGGTGGCGGCGTCGTCCTCGTACTCCTGCGCGAGGGCGAGATCCCCGAGACCCCGCAGGGTGGCGGCGAGGTTGGCCTTCATGAGCAGGGTGTAGGCGTGGGTGGGGCCGAAGCGCTTCGTGCAGCCGGCCAGAGTCGCCTCGCCCAGCGCACGCGAGCCGTCCAGGTCACCGGCGAGACGCCGGTCGACACTGACGTTGATGGCCATCGCCAGAGACTCGGGGTGGCTGCTCGTGTACCCGGCCACGAAAGCGTGCAGGGTCTCGTCGGAGAGCTTGGCCGCATCGGCGATCGCACCGTCCCGACGTCGGCAGACCGCCAGATTGCCGGCGATGCGCAGGGTGAGCGGGTGGTCGTCACCGAGGGCGGCGCGCGCTTGGCGGTGCACGTCCTCCTGGAACACGCGGGCGCCTGGGTAGTCCCCGCTCTCGCGCATGTCGAGCGCCAGGCCGTTGAGTGTGTTCAACGTGAGGAAGCTGGCAGGACCGAGCATCTCCTCGCGCAACCGTGCAGTCTCCTGATCCATGGGCAGCGCCTCACGGAACTGACCGCACAGCCGGAGGTCCACGCCCCAGCTGTGCGCGGCCCGCAAGGCGATCTCGTCGTCCAGTCCCAACTGGGCACGCGCACGTTCGGTGGCTTCCTGCCCGAGGTCACGGGCCTCCTCGAACCTGCCCTGGTAGCGTCGTGCGTCGGCCAGTTCGATCATGGAGTCGATGAGGTCCTCCTCCTCGACCACCCCTCGGCGCGAGAGCTCCAGCGCCTTTTCGTTGTGCTGGATGGACTCGGCGCCCTCACCGACAATACGCAGCAGGAACGCCAGGATCTTCGAGATGCGGATGACGTGGACGTCCTCCTCGCCGGAGGTGTCGAGCCATGCGGTGTGGGCCTGCCGCGCGAGGGCGGCGGCACCTTCGTGGTCACCCCAGAAGTAGAGGAACAGCGTGGTGTCGTAGACCAGTTCACGGACATCCCTGTCCGTGTTCGTCACAGCCTGGGAGCTCAGCACGTGCGGTAGCAGCGCCTGATAGGCGGGCCATTCCTGCGACGATGCGTAGTGGCCGGGTTTGGCCGCCGACAGAAGCTGGTGGGCCGCGTTTTGCATACGCTCACGTTCCTCGGGCCCCTGCTTGGCGAGGAGCACATTTTGCAGCAGACGGTGCATCTGGAGTGTGTTGGCTCGCAGGTCCAGTTTTACCAAGGAGAACTGGGTCAGGGCGCGAACGGCCCGGCCGCGTTTGATCGCCTCGCCGAGAATGGGGTCGATGTGGGGCGAGATGTCGATTCCGCGGCTCCTGCGCAGCAGCGAGAGCGGAATGGGCTCGGGGGCCATACAGGCGCAGATGTCCAGGAGTTCGCGCGCCCCGGGGCTGTTCTCCTTGATCCGCTCCAGCGAGATGTCCCACGCCGCGGCGACGGAGACCGGGTAGTCAGGGGCCGGGTCGAGGTGGAGGATCTCCGGACTGCGCCGGTCCAACAGGTCGATGTAGTCCTCGACGAGCATGCCCGTGACCGCGCGCCAGGCTCCCGCCTGCTCCACGGCGAGCGGCAGGTCGCCCAGGGCCCCGGCGAGCAGGTCGGCATCCTCCGCGGAGAGGTCCGGGGAACGCTTCTGAAGAAGCTCAACCGATTCCTGCCTCTCGAACACGTTCACCTGAAGAGGCGACGCCACTCGTTCCCATTCGGGGTTCCGCGACGTGACAATGATCTTTCCAGGGCCGTTCCCGGGGAAAAAGCGGCGAACCAGTTCGATATTCTCGGCATTGTCGAAAATCAGCAGCCATTTGTCGTACGGCGACCCCGTGCGCAGCGCTTCGAGGACAGCCGGTACGGCCGTGTTGGCGGCCGGGGCGTTGCTTCCGTCCTGGCCCGCGGGGGTCACGCGCAGACGGACGGCCAGACCCGCGAGTGCCGTCAGGATCAGGCTCTCCCGCTCGGCCGGAATCCAGCAGATCACGTTGTATTCCCGCTGGTGACGGTAGACGTATTCCAGCGCGAGCTGCGATTTCCCCACCCCACCAAGCCCGTGCAGCGCATGCGGCAGCACAGCGGCGGTGTCCTGGGTGTCCAGCCGCCTCTCCACCGCCTGGAGGAGCTCCGTCCGGCCCACGAACGAGGTGTTCCGCAACGGAACGTTCACCATGAGAGCCGGCGTTCCGATCGCCGGTGTTCCGGTCGCCGGTGTTCCGGCCGCGCTGCTCGGCATGGGGGGCTCAGCCTCCGGGGACTCGGGTAGGGATGTTTCGGTAACCGGGCTCGCCACATGCTCTCCAGGTGGATCAGGATCGGGGACTCTCGACTCGGGTTTCTCACTGCCCGATCCCGCACCGGACGAAGCACCAGAAACGGCAGGTTTTGCTACAGCGGCCGCGAATCGTGGCGCATGCGGTGCAATGCGTTGTGCACGTTCGGAGTAACGACGACCGGACAGTGCGCGCAGGGCGGCCAACTGCGTCAGTACCCAGGCCCGCTCCGCGGGGTCGGGCAGCGCGGCGCCTTCCGGATCACGCAGCGCGTCGCGCAGCGCCACGCCCTGCTCGCCGGCCGCCGGAAGGGCGCTCAGTGCGTCGACCGTCAGGTGGAGATCGGTTCGGGTCACGGTCGCGAGGAGCTCTTCCCGGATCCCGTCGGCGAACTCCGGCTGCTCGTCGCCGGCCCCGTTCCAGTCGATCAGACCGCCCATCAGGATCTCGGCGAGATCGTCGACGCCGGTGGCCGGCGTGACCCGTTTGCGGTACTGGTCGACCAGTTCCAGGTCGAAGGGCATGGCGGCCATGTGCGACGCCATCCGGCGCGCGGCCGGAGACGCGAGACCGAAGAAGCGGCGCACCGCGTCCGGCGCGGCGCCGGCGTGCCCTGGGGCGTCCAGCCCCGGCGCGGGCGCACCCTTCGTGAGGGCGCCGGCCAGGACGACGGGCAGCTCGCGGGACACCCCGTGCATCCCCGTGACGAGGTCGGCCCAGGCGGCGATCGACGCGGGCTTGCGGGACAGCACAGGTACGGGAACGGCACCGTCGCCCCGCTCCGGCAGCGGACGCATCGGGTCGGGACCGTGGGCGGGCGGCCGGTACTCCAGGCTCTCGTTGGTCGCGCCGAATCCCCCGGCGGCGAGCAACGCCTGATGAGGGTCGAGCGAGGTGCGGTGGCGCAGGTGGGGCGGCAGCAGGTGGACGAGCGCGGTGGGGCCCGCCCGGCCCAGACGGCTGAGCAGCGTGTCGGCCGCGGAGCCCGCCCAGCCGTGGGCCAGACCGTCGGTGACGACCAGGAACACGCGATCGCCGCTTCCGTCGAGCAGTTCGGCGGGGTCGGCGGGAGCCTGGTCCGCGCCGCGGCGCACGGTCGCTTTTCCGGCGCGCGGAACCGCGACCCGGACGACACGCACGGCGCGGAAGGCCCCGCTCTCCTCGGCCGCCTGCGCCAGCCGAATGGCCCAGTCGCTCCAGATCCGCATGGTGGGCGCGTCGTCGATCAGCAGAACAAGGTCGAAGGACGATGTCAGGGCCGGTTTGAGGAAGGGCAGCCACAGCCCGTCGACGATGCCTCGCTCAGCGGTGGTCTCCTCGTCCAGCTCTTTGGCGAGCCTGGACGGAACACGGCGGCCGAGCCCGTGCAGGGAACGCGCGAGCCGGGCCGTCTCCCTGCCCGGAGCCGGTCCTGCGGGCGACGATCCCGCGTCGGGCAGCAGCGGCCCGCCGACACGCAGGACCTCGAACCCCTCGGGATCGGATAAGAGCCGAGGCCGCGTCGTCGCGTCCTCGAAAGCACCGCCCGGCAACGAAACGGGCCGGATCGACGGTTCGCCGGAGCGACCTCCGTCACCGGAGGTGGCCTCGGGCGGCTGCTGTACGGGGTCGGAGGCCGACGGGCCGCTGTGCGGAAGCCGAACCGTGCCGCCGGCCGCACCCGGTGGGGCAGGAGTTCCGCCACCGGCTTCGGCGCCCGGGTCGGGGCCGTGCCGTGCGTGACGTTCCCAGTGGGCCGCGAGCCATACGGCGTCGGCCAGCTCTTTCCAGTGCGGTGCGGGGTCCGCGTCGGCTTCGGGCAACGCCGAGCGGGACGACGCCCCGGTGCTGGGGTTCCCGTCGCCGTGCCCGGATGAGCGCTGCCAGTGAACGCCGGTCAATTCAGCGGCCCTTCGCGAGATCGCGGAGGAGCATTTCAACGAGCTTACGCCCGGCAGCATCGACCTGGGAACCACTCAGAGTAGTCAACTGCACCGCGTTCAGCAACTGATCGAGGGAATGGGTACCTCCACCCCCCACCCGGTGCAGGTAGTCGTCGACCAGGGACTCGGCGCCCTCCGGAAGCTCCCTCAGATGGCTCACCACGATGGCCAGAAGCTGCTCCCTCGTGGGCGACTGCAGCTCCAGCGGGAGGCAGCGCCGGCGGAACGCCGCCGGGAACTCCCTCTCCCCGTTACTGGTGATCACGACGACGGGGAACTCCCGGCACTCGATCCTGCCGTCGCGCACCACGGCATGTCCGCCCGGGTCGCTGGTGTGCACGACGGCCGACTCGGCGGCGTCGCGCACCAGTTCCGGGATCTCATAACTTCCGTTCTCCAAAACGTGCAGCAGGTCGTTGGGCAGATCGATATCGCTTTTGTCCAGCTCGTCCACGAGCAGGACTCGGGGACGATCGTAGGGCAGCAGAGCCGTCCCCAGGGCGCCCAGAGTAATGAACTCACCAATTTTTGGCGCCTGTTGACGATTTTCCGAGGCCGCGCGCCCCCTCCCGTCGGCAGTCGCGCCATCCGTGCCGTCGGCACTGTCGGAGAACTCCGCCGCGTCCTCGCCCCGGAGTCCCGCCCGCCACGCCGCGATCGCCTGTGCGCGTCCGAGAGCGTCGTACGTGTGCAGGCCGTCGCGCAGGGCGGTGCGGCTGACGATGCTCCATTCGAGGACCCGCCCCAGGCCGAGTTCCCGCGCGACGAGATAGGCGAGGGTGGACTTTCCGATGCCGGGAGGCCCGGTCACCAGCAGCGGCCGGCGCAGCACCAGGGCCGCGTTGACGATGTCGGTCTCCCTGGCTCCGAGCTGCTGGATCACACCACTGGTCCCCAGCCGCCGCAGTGCGGCCTCCGTGTCGTCCGGCGGAGCGGGCTGGGGCGGCCCGCCGCGGAACCGCCGCCACGGCGGAGGCTCGGGCAGCCGCGACGGGGACGCGTCGGGGGCGCGTCCGGTGGCGTGGAAGACGCGCCAGTCGCTGGGGGCCGTCTGCTCCAGTTCGGTCATGTCGGTGCCTCCTTGCCGTCGGTAAGGTCCTGGTCGAAATCATGGAAGTCGACGCGACGATTCGGGTCGTCCCAGAAGAAGGCGACGTGACGCCCCAGCAGAAGGGGCCGGCTGTCGTTGAGCGCGGCCTTGAGGCGCAGACGGTGGATGGCCATGGGGATCTGTGTGGGCGTCGGCACTGACGCGAACACGGCAGTCAGCACTTCCCGCCGCTCCTCAAGGAAAACACCCCGGCGATCCCACAGGGCAAGCCCGATCCCCTCGGCGATGGCAGCCTTGAGCGCCGCCAAGGGCGAGGCGGAACCGGGAGCGTCCATGACCACCGCCGTGGGACCGCTCTCCCCGGCCAGTACGGTTCCCCACTCGTCCAGCCGCCTGACGTCGGACTCGCTCCAGCCGTGCACCACGACGCCACGCTCACCGAGACCGCGCCAGCGCTCCCGCCACTGCTGCTGGACCCGTACATCGGTGGTACGCATCCGTTCCAGGCTGCGTAGGTGCACCGGGTACTTCAGAGCGAGCGGTAACGGCCCTGCGTCACCGATATGAAGCCTCAACCCGGCTACATCATGGTTGAGGAGGTCATACGGAAGGACGAACTCCACGTACGGCGGCGCTTGGGCGCGTCCACCCGAGGGCGACTCGTGCTCATCCGTCCACAGGCGGGCCTCCTGCCACAGGGCCCGCTCGACAGCCGGGCCGAGCGCATCGAGACGGGTGGTCGCGGGTTCGCCGGGCTGCGGGTTCCACCGGCCGGGGGTCGTGTTGAGCCAGGAACGGACCATGACCTCGTCCGACCCGTCCCGCGCTGGCTCTACTGACACGACCAGGCAGCGGGGGATCGCCGGGTCGTACTCGGCGGCGGCACGCCGTACCCGGCGCCGCTCCAGTTCTTCGGACAGGTCCGCTTCCCGAGCCCACTCCTTGGCCCAGCCGGCCAGCGCGGTCCGGTGATCGGATGCCCCGGCGAGTGCGCCTGCCAGGTCCATGAGCAGGACGGCGGGGGGAAGGCCGTCCGACTGGACATTCAACTCGACCACAAACGTGAAGAGTTGCTCGACGGAAAGTCCCATCGGCAGGTCCAGGCCGTTCAGCTCCAGGACCAGTTCGTCCCGTAATCGCATCGACGGCACGTCGCCCTTGGCAGCGTCCAGATGACTGCGCGCGGCGCGCTGGTCCTCCTTGGACAGCGGGCCGGACGGCATCGCGTCCGCCACCGAGCGGACCACCGGGGAGAAAAGCCGCTCCAACTCGGTGGCCGCCATGGGCCCTTCGTAAACCCGCACCACCAAGAGAAGTACGCGTTCTCCCCCTGCCACGCTCAATGAGATGCGGGCGAAAAGAGCGGCGTCGTCACGGAGTCTGACGCCCCGCGCCTCGACGGGTCTGCCCAGGTGCTCTCCGAGCACCTGGCCGAACTGCACACGCGTCTGAGCGTCGTCCAGGCAGCTCAGTTCGCACAGGGCTTCCGTCAGCTCGGCCAGCAGCTCAAGTCCCCGCACCCGGCCGGGTTCGTTCCCGGGCTCGCCCAATCCCGCGACTGTCCCCACCGACTGTCCCCCATGAGTCGGTACACCTGCTGGATCGGCCTGCGAACATAGCACGGCAACTGACGGTTAACCAGGTGCCCTTGCGGGCGCGTGCTGCGGGCGCGGCGCGACTGGTCCGTCGCGCCGCCTGCCTGTCGGCATCCGGCACCTACAACCGAGGGTCCACCGGCTCCGACTCCAGTGCCAGCACCCCGAACACGGCCTCGTGCACCCGCCACAGGGGCTCGCCCTCGGCGAGGCGGTCCAGGGACTCCAGGCCCAGGGCGTACTCGCGCAGGGCGAGGGAGCGCTTGTGGTCGAGGGAGCGTCCGCGCAGGCGGTCGAGGTTCTCCGGGCGGGTGTACTCCGGGCCGTAGATGATCCGCAGGTACTCCCGGCCCCGGCACTTGATGCCCGGCTGGACCAGCCGGCCCTTCGCGGTGCGGGCCAGGGCCTGGACGGGCTTGACCACCATGCCCTCGCCGCCGCGGCCGGTCATCTCCAGCCACCAGTCGACCCCGGCCCGGACCGACGCCGGGTCGGCCGTGTCGACGAACAGGCGCCGGGTGGTGCCCAGGAGCCCGGACGCATCGGCCGTCACCAGCCGGTCGATCAGGGCGAGCTGCTCGTCGTGCGGTACGGCCGCCAGGCTCCGGCCCTGGGTGGCGAGGATCTGGAAGGGGGCGAGCCGCACCCCCTCCAGACCGGTCGTGGGCCAGCAGTACCGCCGGTACGCGTCGGTGAAGGCAGCCGCGTCGGCGGCCCGTTCGCGCTGCCCGGTCAGCAGGTCCCCCACCTCGACGCCCCGCGCCGCCGCCCCCTCCAGCGCGCCCAGCGCACTCGGGAACACCGCGCCGGCCGCGGCGCCCACCGCCGCGTACTGCGAGCGCAGCAGGCCGGAGGCCTTGAGCGACCAGGGCAGCAGCTC
Source organism: Streptomyces ortus (assembly GCF_026341275.1). NCBI lineage: Bacteria > Bacillati > Actinomycetota > Actinomycetes > Kitasatosporales > Streptomycetaceae > Streptomyces > Streptomyces ortus. Next base: position 6,173,001 of record NZ_JAIFZO010000002.1, on the reverse strand, counting down.
GGCGTCGAGCAGCAGCCAGTCCGTCGCCAGTTCCTCCCACAGTCCGGCCTCCGTGGCGGCCTCCCGCACCCGGCCGAGGACCTCCTCGGTGAGGGAGACACCCCCGGCGGAGCCCTCCGCCGGTTCCGCGAAGAAGGGGCGCCCGGTACGGGTGTACAGCGCGCCGGTGACCCCGGTCGTCGCCCCGAACCGTTCGCGCGCGGTCTCCGCGGTGCGGCACACCAGCGCCACCGCCCGCGACCCCATGTGCTTCTCCTCGCACACGACCCGCGCGACCCCGTCCGACCGGTACTGCTCGAACGCCTCCGCCGGGTGCTCCAGGAAGCCCTCGTCCGCGGCTCCGCCGGCGGCCTCCCGCCGCGCGGTGGCGGTGGGCGCCATCGTCGGCGGCAGGTACGGCATCAGGCGGGGGTCGACGGCGAAGCGGCTCATGACCTCCAGGGCCGCCGCCGCGTTCTCCTCGCGCACGGAGACGCGCCCCGCGTGCCGGGTCTCCACGACCCGGCGGCCGGATACGTCCGCGAGGTCGAGCGGCCGTCCCTCGCGACCGCCCGGCGCCTCGGAGGCCAGCGGCCTGGCCGGCTCGTACCAGACCTTCTCGGCCGGTACGTCGACGAGTTCGCGCTCCGGCCAGCGCAGCGCGGTCAGCTTGCCGCCGAAGACGGCTCCGGTGTCCAGGCAGATGGTGTTGTTGAGCCAGGTGGCCTCCGGCACGGGGGTGTGGCCGTAGACGACCGCCGCCCGGCCCCGGTAGTCCTCGGCCCACGGATAGCGCACGGGCAGCCCGAACTCGTCGGTCTCGCCGGTGGTCTCGCCGTACAGCGCGTGCGAGCGCACCCGGCCCGACGTACGGCCGTGGTACTTCTCGGGCAGGCCCGCGTGGCAGACGACGAGGCCGCCGCCGTCGAGGACGTAGTGGCTGACCAGCCCGTCCACGAACTCGCGTACCTGCTGCCGGAATTCGTCGCTCTCGCGCTCCATCTGCGCGATGGTCTCGGCGAGGCCGTGGGTGGGCTGCACCGTGCGGCCCCTGAGGTGGCGGCCGTACTTGTTCTCGTGGTTGCCCGGTACGCACAGGGCGTTGCCCGAGCCGACCATGGACATCACCCGGCGCAGGACGCCCGGCGAGTCGGGGCCGCGGTCGACGAGGTCGCCGACGAACACGGCCGTACGCCCGTCGGGGTGCACGCCGTCCACGTAGCCCAGCTTGGCGAGCAGCGACTCCAGTTCGGCGGAGCAGCCGTGGACGTCGCCGATGATGTCGAACGGTCCGGTGAGGTGGGTGAGGTCGTTGTACCGCTTCTCGGTGCGGACCTCGGCGCTCTCGGCCTCCTCCGCGCCCCGCAGGACGTGCACCTTCCGGAAGCCCTCGCGCTCCAGGTGCCGCAGTGAGCGGCGCAGTTCGCGGACGTGGCGCTGGATGACGCGGCGCGGGACGCCGGCGCGGTCGGTGCGTGCGGCGTTGCGTGCGACGCACACCTCCTCGGGCACGTCCAGCACGATGGCGATGGGCAGCACGTCGTGCTTCCTGGCGAGTTCGATCAGCTGCTTGCGGCTGTCGGACTGCACGCTGGTCGCGTCGACGACGGTGCGCCGGCCCGCCGCGAGGCGCTTGCCCGCGATGTAGCCGAGGACGTCGAAGGCGTCCTTGCTGGCGCTCTGGTCGTTCTCGTCGTCGGCGACGAGGCCCCGGCAGAAGTCCGACGAGATCACCTCGGTCGGCTTGAAGTGCCGCCGGGCGAAGGTGGACTTGCCCGAGCCGGACGCGCCGATCAGCACGACGAGGGAGAGGTCGGTGACGGGCAGCGTGCGCACCCTGGTCTCGTTGTCGCTCATGCGGCCTCCTCCTTCTTCGCGTCCTTCGTCGTGTCCGTCTTCGTGCTCCGGTCGCCCGCCGTGAAGACGGCCATCTGGGTCGGGGGCCCCACCTCGGGATCGTCGGGGCCCACCGGTGCGAACTCCACGCCGTACCCGTGCCGTTCGGCCACCTCGCCCGCCCACGCCCGGAACTGCGCCCGCGTCCACTCGAAGCGGTGGTCGCCGTGCCGGACCCGGCCGGCCGGGAGGGTGTCCCAGCGGACGTTGTACTCGACGTTCGGGGTCGTCACGATCACCGTCGCGGGGCGCGCGGAGCCGAAGACCGCGTACTCCAGGGCGGGCAGCCGCGGCAGTTCGAGGTGTTCGACGACCTCGCTGAGCACCGCCGCGTCGTACCCCTTGAGCCGCTTGTCGGTGTACGCGAGCGAGCCCTGGACGAGGCTGACGCGCTCGGACTGCCGCTCCCCCATCCGGTCCAGGCCGAGGCGACGGGCGGCGACGGTGAGGGCCCGCATCGACACGTCGACCCCGACGATCTCGGTGTACCGCGTGTCCTTCAGCAGCTCCTGCACCAACTGGCCCTGTCCGCAGCCGAGGTCGAGCACCCTGGTGGCGCCGGTCGCCCGCAGCGCGGCGACGATCGCGTCCCGGCGCCTGACGGCCAGCGGTACGGGCGCCTCCTCGGTGTCCGTCCGCTCGTCGACGGCGTTGTCGATCTCCTCGACGGCGCTGTCGTCCGTCTCGGCGAGCCGTACGAGTTCCAGGCGCTCCCTGGCCTGCCGGGTGAGCGTGGAACGGCGTGCCAGATAGCGGCTGGTGATCAGCTCCTGCTCCGGGTGGCCCGCGAGCCAGCCCTCACCGGCCCGCAGCAGCTTGTCCACCTCGTCGGAGGAGACCCAGTAGTGCTTGGCGTCGTCGAGCACCGGCAGCAGGACGTACAGGTGCCGCAGCGCGTCGGCGAGGAGCTGTTCCCCTTCGAGTACGAGGCTCACGTACCGGGAGTCGCCCCACTCGGGGAACTCCGTGTCCAGCGCCACCGGTTCCGCGCCCACCGTCCACCCGAGCGGCTCGAAGAGGGCGCGTACGAGACCGGGGCCCCCGTCGGCCGGCAGTGCGGGCACCTCGACGCGCAGCGGCAGCGGGCGCGCGGGCAGCTCCGGCCTCGCCCGGCAGGCGCCCTTCATGGCGCTGGAGAACACGCTGCTCAGCGCCATGGCGAGCAGTGAGGAGGCGGCGTACGGGCGGTCGTTGACGTACTGGGCGAGAGCCGCGTCCGGTGCTCCGCCACGGCCCCTGCCCCTGCCGCGTCTGACCAGTGCCACCGCGTCCAGCTCCAGGAGCAGCGCCGCCGTGCAGCGCTCCGCGCTCGCCTCGGGGTAGAAGACGTGCGCCCTGCCGTAGGAGGTGCTGAACTCCTGCGCTCTGTCGGGATGCTTGTGCAGGAGATGGCCGAGGTCGGTGGCGGGGCGCTCCGGGGCGCCGGTGGTACTGATCGTCAGGAACACTGATCTGCCTCGAAACGTCTTCTGAACTGCGGAAACCCAACCGTGTCCGCGCGCCCGCCCAACGTACCGCCAACGCTCCCGCCCCACGCAGGCATTTTCGGGGGCGCGGGGGCGTCGGCACGGCCCCGCGCCCCCTGCGGGGCACCGCCGCTCAGAGCTGGGTCTGGACCTGGGAGGAGATGAGCTCCAGGTGGTCCAGGTCGTCGAGGTCGAGGATCTGGAGGTAGACCCGCTGGGAGCCGATCTCCGCGAAACGGCCGATCCTGTCGACGACCTCGGCCGGGGAACCCGCCAGGCCGTTGGCCTTCAGCTCCTCCACCTCACGGCCGATCGCCGCCGCCCGGCGGGCCACCTCGGCGTCGTCCTTGCCCACACAGGCGACGAGCGCGTTCGAGTAGACGAGGTCGGAGCCCTTGCGGCCGGCCTGCTCCGCGGCGGCCCGCACCCGGCCGAACTGGCGCTCGCTGTCCTCGACGGACGCGAACGGCATGTTGAACTCGTCGGCGTACCGGCCCGCGAGGCGCGGGGTACGGGAGGCGCCGTGGCCGCCGATGAGCACCGGCACCCGGGACTGCGCGGGCTTGGGCAGCGCGGGTGAGTCGGTGAGCTGGTAGTGGGTGCCGTCGTAGGAGAAGGTCTCGCCGACCTTGGTCTCCCACAGCCCGGTGACGATCGCCAGCTGCTCCTCCAGGCGGGCGAACTTCTCCTTCGGGAACGGGATGCCGTACGCCTTGTGCTCCTCCTCGAACCAGCCCGCTCCCAGGCCCAGTTCGACCCGGCCGCCGGACATCTGGTCGACCTGGGCGACCTGGATCGCCAGGACGCCGGGCAGGCGGAAGGTGCCGGCGGTCATCAGGGTGCCGAGGCGGATCCGCTTGGTCTCGCGGGCGAGTCCGGCGAGGGTGATCCAGGCGTCCGTCGGGCCGGGGAGGCCGTCCGCGGAGCCCATGCGCAGATAGTGGTCGGAGCGGAAGAAGGCGTCGAAGCCGAGGTCCTCCGTGGCCTTGGCCACGGTGAGCAGCGTGTCGTAGGTCGCCCCTTGCTGGGGCTCGGTGAAGATTCGAAGATCCATGCCTCCATCCTGCACGGTCGTCATCCGGACGGCCCCGCCGACACCGGACCCGTCAGGGGCTCCGCCCCCGCCCGCTACCCCGCCGCCGCTCCCTGGTCCCGCACCGCGAGCCTGCGCAGCATCTCGAGAACCCGGTCCCGGGACTCGTCCGCCGCGTCGATCGCCTCCATGCACTGCCAGTACGTCGCCTCGTCCGCGGCGGCGCAGGCCACCCCGACCAGGGCGATCCCGACCTCCGCGAGCAGCCCGCCCAGTTCTAGGAGGGCTCCCCGCGCATCGCCCAGCTCGGACAGCCGCGCCGCCCGCAGACTGCTGACATCGAGCGCCGGAGCGCCCAGCACCCCGCACCCCCGGCCGGCCAGCTCCGTCAATCCCAGCGCCTCGCCCCGCAGCTCGGGAGGCCCGGACACCGCCAGCCGACTGCCTATCGCCTGGGCGAGGGCGTGGGCCTGCCAGGCCTCGGCCATGGTCTCGGAGGCGTCGCCGCTCCTCATCAGGGCACACCTGCTCGCGCCGATGAGCCGCACCGCATCCATCCACTGTCCCCGTCTGTCCCGACGCGTTGTGCACACGCCTGCCCGAACTCCGCCTGCCACTACCCAGAGTGAGCTGCCTCGGGACGAAAAGCCAGAGGAAGTCTGAAATCTGCGGACACGGAATCGAATATAAGCAGATCGACAACTCCGGAGAGTGACAATCGGAATTGTTGGTTCGTTTTTCGGCGCAAGGCAGGAGAGTTGGGCGCAGTTGGTCGAGTTGGCAGCGGGTCGGCCGGGGGCGGGTCACTCCTCCACCGGGAACCTCACCTCGTTCCGGTCGATCTTCGCGTCGAGTGCCGCCAGCGCGTCGACCCCGAGCACCTCGCACAGCTGGAGCAAGTACGCCAGCACGTCCGCGACTTCGTCCCTCACCCGAGGCGCCTTCTTCGGGTCGTCCATCACCCGGGCCGACTCCTCCGGTGTCAACCACTGGAAGATCTCGACGAGTTCGGACGCCTCCACGCTGAGCGCGGCCACGAGGTTCTTGGGCGTGTGGTAGAGCTCCCAGTTCCGCGCCGCGGCGAACACGGCCAGCCGTCGCTGCAGGGTCGCCACATCAAGTTCGGTCACGGTGCAAGGTCTACCACCGTCGTTCCGCGCACCCCGCCGCCCGGGACGCGCCGCCCACGGCCCGCGCGGTGCGCGGGGAACGGGGAACGGCGCGAGGTCACACGCCGGGAATCCCGGCCCCCTGCATCAGTCCCGCCACCTCGGTGCCCGGTGGAGTCAGCAGGAAGACGTTCTTGTCGACCCGGTGCATCCCGCTCGCGAGGCCGAAGACCACGCCCGTGCTGAAGTCGAGCACCCGCTTGGCGACGTCCGTCTCGGCGCTGGTGAGATCCAGGAGGACCGGGATACCGGCCATCAGGGTCTCGGCGACCTCGCGGGCGTCCGCGAAGATGGTGATGCGCAGCACCACGAAGCGGCGCCGCGTCTCGGTCTCCGCGTCCGGGAGCGCCCGGTGGCCGACCGCCGACGGCCAGGCGTCGCGGCCTCGCAGAGGAACTACCTGGGCGAGCCCTTCCCACTGTTCATCGGTGACGTCGTGGCTGTTCACCGGCTCCCCCCGCCCTGTCGTGCCCTGTGTGATGTCCTGCGTCGTGCCCTGCACCGTGCTGACCACCCGCACCAGCCGTTGCCCGGCCATTGTTGCGCATGGTCACCCGTTCGGCCGAATGCGACACGGTCCGCAGCCGACAGACCGTTCCAGGCGTGCACGGCCCGTACCTAAACCTGTACGGTTCGTTTACTTGAACTGTTCGTGTTTATGTCAGTAGGTTGGGGGCCATGACCGCACCCGGGACTCCGACGACCGCCGAAGAGCTGCGCGGTGCCGGCCTGCGGGTGACGGCCGCCCGTGTCGCGCTGCTCGAAACCGTCCGGGCGGGTGATCATCTCGGTGTGGAGGCCATCGCCACCGAGGTACGGGCCCGTGTGGGCCACATCTCGCTGCAAGCCGTGTACGAGGCACTTCACGCGTTGACCACGGTGAAACTCGTCCGTCGCATCGAGCCGCCCGGCAGCCCGGCCCTCTTCGAGGGACGCGTCGGGGACAACCACCACCATCTCGTGTGCCGGTCGTGCGGAGTCGTCGCCGACGTCGACTGCGCGACCGGCCACGCCCCCTGCCTCACCGCGTCCCAGGACCACGGCTTCTCGGTCGACGAGGCCGAGGTCATCTACTGGGGCCTGTGCCCCGCCTGCGACACCGCTTCCCCCAGTCCCGCCGGCCTCAGTGCCTGAGCAAGTGATCCACCCCGTTGAGCATGTGATCCACCCCGTTCGGAAGGATTCCCCATGACCGAGAACCATGACGCGATCGTCACGGACCCGAAGCCGGAGGAGACCGGTGGCTGCCCGGTCGCGCACGGGCGCGCCCCGCATCCGACCCAGGGCGGGGGCAACCGTCAGTGGTGGCCCGAGCGCCTCAACCTGAAGATCCTTGCCAAGAACCCGGCCGTGGCGAACCCCCTCGGTGAGGAGTTCGACTACGCCGAGGCGTTCCAGAGCCTGGACCTTCCCGCGGTCAAGCGGGACATCGCGGAGGTTTTGACGACTTCGCAGGACTGGTGGCCCGCGGACTTCGGGAACTACGGCCCGCTGATGATCCGTATGGCGTGGCACAGTGCGGGCACGTACCGCATCAGTGACGGCCGTGGTGGCGCCGGCGCCGGTCAGCAGCGTTTCGCGCCGCTGAACAGCTGGCCGGACAACGTCAACCTCGACAAGGCCCGCCGTCTGCTGTGGCCGGTGAAGAAGAAGTACGGCCAGAGCCTGTCCTGGGCCGACCTGATGATCCTGACCGGCAACGTCGCCCTGGAGACCATGGGCTTTGAGACCTTCGGCTTCGCCGGTGGCCGCGCCGATGTGTGGGAGCCCGACGAGGACGTCTACTGGGGTCCTGAGACCACCTGGCTGGCCGACGAGCGCTACACCGGTGACCGTGAGCTGGAGAACCCGCTGGGCGCGGTCCAGATGGGTCTCATCTACGTCAACCCCGAGGGCCCCAACGGCAACCCGGACCCGGTCGCCTCGGCCCGCGACATCCGTGAGACGTTCCGCCGGATGGCGATGAACGACGAGGAGACGGTCGCCCTGATCGCGGGCGGTCACACCTTCGGCAAGACCCACGGCGCGGGCCCGGCGGACCACGTCGGCGACGACCCCGAGGCCGCCCCGCTGGAGGAGCAGGGCCTGGGCTGGAAGAGCAGCTACGGCAGCGGCAAGGGCGGCGACACCATCACCAGTGGCCTGGAGGTCACCTGGACGAGCACGCCCACCCGGTGGAGCAACGGCTTCTTCAAGAACCTCTTCGAGTACGAGTGGGAGCTCACCCAGAGCCCCGCGGGCGCGAACCAGTGGGTGGCCAGGGACGGCGCGGGCGCCGGGACGATCCCCGACGCCCACGACCCCTCCAAGAGCCACGCCCCGAAGATGCTCACCGCCGACCTGGCGCTGCGCTTCGACCCGGCGTACGAGGAGATCTCGCGCCGTTTCTACGAGAACCCCGACCAGTTCGCGGACGCCTTCGCCCGTGCCTGGTACAAGCTCACCCACCGTGACCTGGGCCCCAAGTCCCTCTACCTCGGCCCCGAGGTCCCCCAGGAGACCCTGCTGTGGCAGGACCCGCTCCCGGCCCTCACCCACGAGCTGATCGACACGGCGGACATCGCCGAGCTGAAGGAGCAGGTCCTTGCCTCGGGTCTGACGGTCTCCGAGCTCATCTCCACGGCGTGGGCTTCGGCCTCCACCTTCCGCGGCAGCGACAAGCGCGGCGGCGCCAACGGCGCCCGCATCCGCCTGCAGCCGCAGAGCGGCTGGGAGGTCAACAACCCCGACCAGCTCGCCCCGGTCCTGCGCACCCTCGAAGGCATCCAGTCGTCCTTCAACTCCGCGCAGCCGGGCGGCAAGCAGGTCTCCCTCGCCGACCTGATCGTCCTCGCCGGCGCGGCGGGCGTCGAGAAGGCGGCCAAGGACGGCGGCGTCGACATCGAGGTGCCGTTCACCCCGGGCCGCACCGACGCCTCCCAGGAGCAGACCGACATCGAGTCGTTCGCCGCGCTCGAGCCGACCGCCGACGGGTTCCGCAACTACCTCGGCAAGGGCAACAGCCTCCCCGCCGAGTTCCTGCTCCTCGACAAGGCCAACCTGCTGGGCCTCAGCGCCCCGGAGCTGACCGTCCTCGTCGGCGGTCTGCGGGTCCTGGGCGCCAACCACGGCCAGTCCACCCACGGCGTCTTCACCGACACCCCCGGCACCCTGACGAACGACTTCTTCGTCAACCTCCTGGACCTCGGCACGACGTGGACCTCCACCTCCGCCGACCAGACCGCCTTCGAAGGCCGCGACGCGTCCACCGGCCAGGTCAAGTGGACCGGCACACGCGCGGACCTCGTCTTCGGCTCGAACTCCGAGCTGCGCGCGCTGGCGGAGGTCTACGCGAGCGACGACGCGAAGGAGAAGTTCGTCAAGGACTTCGTCCAGGCATGGGTCAAGGTCTCCAACGCGGACCGCTTCGACCTGGTCTGAGCCCAGTAGCTCCCCAGGGATACATGCCCGGGTCGGTCCGTTCGGACCGGCCCGGGTTTCGCGTTCGACCACGCGGACGACCGTGCACCGGTGTCGTGCTCACGCCTTCGGGTCGTGGCCCCAGTTCATCAGCGAGTACCGCCACCGCGTGTCCGTGACGTCGCCCGAGGGGCGCTGCTCGAGGTGGCGGTGCACGTAGCCGACGACCTTGCGCATGTGGGCGACGTCGTCGTCGGTCAGGTCCGCCTTCTTCTTCTCCAGCAGGCGGACGATACGGCGCCCGGAGGCGTGCCCCACGCTCTCGCCGTCACCGTCCGACTGCCCCACGCTCTTCGAGTCGTCCGTGTCCAGCCACTTCTTGAGGGCGGCGGGCGTCATGTTGACGGCCTCGCCGAACTCCTTGACCGTGTCCGCACGGTCGGTGTCGGTCTGGCCGCCGCTCATGAGCCACCGCTCTTCTTGCGCAGCGACCCGGGCTTGTGGACGGCGTTGCGGCCGGACTTGTCGCTCTCGACCTCGTACTGCGGCTCGTCCTTCGAGGCGTCGACGTCGCGGCCCGCCACCTTCGCACGGCTCGTGATCTTCTTCTTCACCTTGCCGGGGACGGTCTGGCCATGACTGCTCCAGGAGACCTTGTCACCCTTGTTGAGCTTCTTGTCCTTCGCCACGATCCGCACGCTCCCTCGGTCTCGGCCCCGTCATGGACGACGTCATCACTTCCCACTGTCCGGGCGTTCGTGGCGGGGCGCATCCCAGCGGCGTCCGAGCGGCGTCCGGTTGTCCGCGTCCACGTCGGCGCGTACACCGAGGGGCAGCGGCGCCGCTGCGCCGCTACGCGCTGAGCAGCCGCAGCACCGCCTCCTCCACCGGTTGCGTGGCGAGCGCGCCCGCCACCGGTACGGAGCCCAGGGACGCCAGGTCCGGGGCGATCGTCCTTCCCTCGTCGAAGAGTTCGAACAGGCGCGGGTTGATGTACGAGGCCCGGCACACGGACGGCGTGTTGCCGAGGTATCCGGCGACCTCGCGGACCGCCCGTGCGGCGGCCCGCTTCCGGGCGCTCGCCGAGGTGTCCGCCACCTCCGCCGACACCGCGAGCGCGACCGCCGCGAGCACCGTGGCGTGCCAGGTCCTGAAGTCCTTGCTGGAGATGTCCAGGCCCGCGAGGTCCCGCAGATGCCCGTTCAGGTCGGTGGCGTCGATCGTGTGCCAGCGGCGCGACTCGTAGTACGCGAACAGGTGCTCGTCGCCGTCACGGCGGCGCAGCAGGGACCGTACGGCCTTGTACACCTGTTCGTCGACGATCTCGCGGCAGTAGCGACGCCCGCTCTTGGCCGCGTAGTCGAAGCCGACCGCCCCCTTGGCGCAGGTCACCTGGTGGCGCCGGACGGTCGTCAGGCCGTAGGACTCGTTCGTCTTCGCGTACCGGTCGTCGCCGACGCGGAAGAAGCCGAGGTCGAGCAGGCGGACCGCGAGCGAGAGCACCCGCTCCCGGCTCAGGCCAGAGCCTTCGAGGCCCTTGCCGACCTGCCGTCTCACCTCGGGCAGCGCCGCGCCCACCTCAAGGATGCGGGTGTGCTTGGCGGCTTCCTGCTTCTCGCGGAAGAGGGGGTGGTAGAGGTACTGGCGGCGGCCGGCCTCGTCCGTGCCGACCGCCTGGATGTGGCCGTTCGGGTAGGGGGAGATCCAGACGTCCCGCCAGGCCGGCGGAATGACGAGATCGCGTACGCGCCGTACCTCCGGGCCGTCGGAGAGGGTCCCGCCCCCGGTGTCGAGGTAGCGGAAGCCGCGGCCATGCCGGCGGCGGCCGTAACCGGGACCCGTGAGGTCGCTCGTCCGGAACCGCATCACGCTCCTCCTCCGTGCACCCGCGCCCCGCGGGACCGTGACCCGCACGGAACGTGGTTCCCCTTCCCACCGGTCTCAAAAGGCGTACCTGATCCGCAGCCACGGCGCGTGCGCCGCCAGCAGTTCCCGCAGCCGGGCCAGGGCCCGCTGCTTGGTCTCCAGGGCGTAGCGGACGTTGAGCGCCCCGTTCTGCGAGCGCTTGGTCTCCTGGATCTCCGGCTGCCACAGCACGTCCTCGGCGCGCGGGTGCCAGCCCAGGTTGACCTCGTGGAGGGCCTGGTTGTGGGTCAGCATGATGACCTCGGCCGCCGCCTGCGCCTTCACCCGGGCGGGCAGGACGTCGTCGAGGTGGATCAGCAGGTCGGCCCAGTCCCGCTCCCACCCCGGGCGCAGCACCACGGGTGAGAGGTTGAAGTGGACCTCGTACCCGGCGTCGAGGAAGTCGGCCGCCGCCGCGATGCGCTCGGGGACCGGGCTCGTACGGATGTCGAGGAGCCGCGCGTCGCCGGTCGGCATGACGGAGAAGCGCACGCGGGTACGGCCCTGCGGGTCGAGCGCCAGCAGGTCGGGGTTGACGAACTTGGTCGCGAAGGAGGCCTTCGCCGTCGGCAGGCGACGGAACGCGGCGACGAGATCCGCGGTGTTGTCGCAGACCAGGGCGTCGACGGAGCAGTCGCCGTTCTCACCGATGTCGTAGACCCAGGCTTCGGGGTCGCACTGGTTGGGTTCCGGTTTGGGGCCCTGGGCGCGTACGTGCCGCTGTACGTGGGCCACGATCGCCTCGATGTTGGTGAACAGGGTGATGGGGTTGGCGAATCCCTTGCGGCGGGGGACGTAGCAGTACGCGCAGGCCATCGCGCAGCCGTTGGAGGGGCCGGGGGCGATCCAGTCGGCCGACCTGCCGTTCGGGCGGGTGCTGAGGCTGTGTTTGACGCCGAGGACGAGCGTGTCGGTCTTGATGCGGACCCAGCGGCCGATGTTGCCGTCGTTGCCGTGCAGGGCGGGGATGCGCCAGTGGCCTTCGACCTCCGTCACCCGCACGCCGGGGAGCCGGGCCATGATCTGCTGCCCGCGCGGGGAGTCGAGGGCCGCAGGCTCGGCGTACACCTCCCGGACGTCGAGCATCCGGCGGGCCTCGGGGCTGTCCCGGAACGCGTACGACCCGGCCGGGGCCCCCGCTGTTCCCGCGGGGCGCTCGGGGAGCGGTGCGGCGTCCGCCCAGTCGAATAGCGCCTGCTGTTCGGGCTCCACGTGCTGTCCTGTTCCTCTCCTCGGCAGGGGCCCGGTCCCTCAGTCCCTGCGGGCGCGCTCCTGCTTTAGCAGCTCTTCGAGATCGGAGAGGCGGTCGAGCCCCCGTACAGCCTGCGTCATCCGCGCGTTGTGCTCGAACCGGTCGCGGTGGCGGTGCAGCAGGTTCCAGTACCCGGCGGTGAAGGGACAGGCGTCCTCGCCCACCCGTACGGTCGGCTTGTAGCGGCAGGGACCGCAGAAGTCGCTCATTCGGTTGATGTACGCGCCACCGGACGTGTACGGCTTGGTGGTCATGCGGCCCCCGTCGGCGTACTGCGACATGCCGACCACGTTCGGGACCATCACCCAGTCGTAGCCGTCGACGAAGCTGCGGTGGAACCAGTCGGTGACGGCCCCGGGCTCCCACCCCCGCTGCAGGGCGAGACTGCCGAGGATCATCAGCCGGGGGATGTGGTGGGTCCAGCCGGTCTCCCCGACCTGCTGGAGGACGTGGCTGAGGCAGTTGGCGTCGGTCGCGTCCGGGGACAGGTCCGTGAACCAGTCGGGCAGCGGCGCGTGGTGGCCCAGGGCGTTGCTCTCGCGGTACCCCGTGCCGAAGTACCAGTAGACGTGCCAGACGTACTCGCGCCAGCCGGTGATCTGCCGGACGAACCCCTCGGCGCTGTTGACCGGCACGTCTCCCGACCGCCAGGCCGCCTCCGCCCGCTCGGCGCACTCGGCGGGGTCCAGCAGGCCGAGGTTGAGCGAGGAGGAGAGCAGGCTGTGGCTCATCGTCGCGTCGCCGGCCAGGATCGCGTCCTCGTACGCGCCGAACGTGGGCAGCCGGTGCTCGACGAAGCGGGTGAGCGCGGCGAGCGCCTCCCGGCGCGTGGCGGGGAACCTGCGCGGCCCGTCCTCACCGACGAACTCGACGTCCCCCTCGCGCGCCCAGCGGTCGAGGTCGTCCCGCACCTCGGCGTCGATGTCGCTCTCCCGGGGCCGGTACGGCGCCGGGACACCGAGGTCGGCGGCGCCCTTGGGCGGGGGCCGCCGGTTGTCGTGGTCGAGGTTCCAGCGGCCCCCGGCCGGCCGGTCGCCCTCCATCAGCAGGTCGTGCGTCCGGCGGACCCGCCGGTAGAAGTCCTCCTGGCGCAGGTGTTTCGTGCCGAGGCCGTCCGCCCAGCGCCTGAACTCGTCGTGCGACACGAGGAAGCCCCGGGCCGGCAGGACGCGTACGGAGGGCAGGGAGCGTACGAAGGCGAGGGCGGCGTGGGACGTGGGGTGGTGCACGGTCACCGGAGCGTCGCCCACCGCCTCCCGCAGCCCTTCGCGGTAGGTGTCGGCCTTGACGTAGCGCACGCGGTCGCCGAGTTCGGCGGCCCGGTGGCGCATCGCCGACAGGATCAGGTGGGCCTTGGCGCGGTGGAACCGTCGTCGGCGCAGGACGCTGCGGGCCTCGATCATCACCAGCGGCGCGTCCCGGTGCGGGCCGCCGCGTGCGGGATCGACGAAGTGGGGGCCGAGCTGGTCGCCGAACAGCCAGTGGTGGGTGGCGGGCTCTTTGGCGGGCTGCTCCACGGCCCCGCGGCCGGACCCGTGCTCGGCCCGGGGCGCGGTCCCGCCCTTCGTCCCGCTCCTCGTCCCGCTCTTTGCCCCGCTCTTTGCCCCGCTGGCTGTCACGCTTTTCGTCACGTTCTTCGTCATGCCGAGCGCTCCGTCGACGAGTCGTCGCCTCGTCTGCGCCCTGCGCGGCGCGACGCTGTCCTTCGCAGATCAAAGCGCACGACGGCGCGGGCGGGGCGCGGCACACGCCGGGGTACCCCGCTTCTCGCGGAGCCGCCCGCACCTCGGCGATTACTCGGCGTCGGTCGCCTTCGCCCTGGGCAGCCCGGAGGGCTGGTGCAGCATGTCGCCGGTGTCGATGATGTCCCGGGCGACGTTGCTGAGCAGGAGCCGGTGCCGGCGGGCGTGGCTGCGCATCGTCTCGAACGCCTGGTTGAGGCTGACGTTGCGACGGGCAGCGAGCAATCCCTTCGCCTGTTCGATGATGGTGCGGGAGTGGAGCAGGCCGATGGTGGCGGCGTCGGCGAGGGTCTGGGCGAGGGCGAGGATGTCGGCGTCCAGGGGCCGGCCGGCGGAGCGCAGGAGCGGCAGGCTTCCGATGGTCTCCTGACGCAGCCACATCGGCGGGGCCACGGCGCGGGCGTAGCCGGCCGCGCGCAGGGAGCCGGTGAGGCACCCATGTCGCCGCACACCGCCTTCCGCGACGCCCGCCGTGCGGCGCCGGCCGCACCGGGCAAGCGTAGTAGAACGCCTACCACGCGTGACAGCCACGTGAGCCGACCGCTCCGGCTCAAGGCGACCGGCTGTCACCCGGGTCGCGGTGAGAGGTGTCCGGGGCCGGTGCCCGGCGCCGTGGTGGCGTGCCCGGTGCGGCCGTGGTGGTGGGCCCGGGTGCGGCCGTGGTGGTGGGCCCGGGTGCGGCCGTGGTGTGCCCGGTTGTGGTGGCCTCGCGGCGTGCGGTGGCATCCCCGCGTGCGGTGGCTTCCCAGCGGGCGGCGGTCCGGTTCCACCGGATCAGACCGTCCTCGGCGAACGCGTCGAGCCAGCCGCTCATCGGCCACCAGCCCCAGCGGCGGTGGAAGATCTCGCCGTTGCGCAGGATGTCGTCCAGGTGTCCGACCGGCGGGTCGGTGGTCGGGTGGTACTGGTGGAAGGCCGGGGCGCCGCCCACCCAGGTGAGCCCGACCCCGGCCGCGCGGGCCCGCTGGCCGTAGTCGGTGTCCTCGCCGCCGTACCCCTCGTACTCCTCGCAGAAGCCGCCGACCGCGTCCCAGGTGTCGGCGGTCAGGGCGAAGGACAGCGACCAGAAGAGGGTGTGGTCGGTGCCGTCCTGGATCTCACCGGCTCCGGGGGCGGGGCGGGCGGGGTGCGGCTCGGCGAGCGCGGGGAGGTCGGCGAGCCGGTAGCCGCCGACGGGGTCCGGTGGCGGCGGGAGGTAGGCGACGGTGCCGCAGAGGAGGGAGCGGGGGCGGTCCCCGGCCACCTCGGCATACCGCTCCAGCAGCCTGTCGCCCGGCACGCAGTCGACGTCGAGGAAGACGAGCAGTTCGGCGCCGCGGGCCAGGGCGTGCGCGGCGCCGAGGTTGCGGGCCCGGGCGAGCGGCAGCTTCCCGTCGCGCACCGGGCAGTCGACGACCGCGGCTTCGGGCCGCCGCCCGGCGGCCACGGCGCCCAGTCCCGGATCCCCCATGGCGACGACGACGTACTGTCCGGGCGCCCGGGAGCCACCGTCGAGCCCGGCCCGCTGCAGAGCGAGATGCCCGTGCCGCCCGGCCGCGAGGGTGATCACGGCGGTACGCGGCATGGCGATACGCGGCATGGCGATACGCATCAGAGGGCGGCGGGGTGGTCGGGGGCGCCGGGACGTCGTACCGGGGTGGTGTCACCCGCCGCCTCGGCCAGGGCGGTCGCCGCGAGGGCCGCGCCGTCGCCCGGTGACCACCGGGACCAACGGTCGCCGCCCCGCTCGTGGGCCTGTTCCAGGAGGGCGGGCCAGGTCTCCGGGGCCGGCCAGGCAGGCGTGACGACCGCCAGGTCGCCGCGGGTCAGGGCGCGGGCCGTGGCCGCCTGTTCCCCGAAGGGGCGGTCCTGGGGGACGACCACCGCGGGACGGCGCGCGGCGGCGCACTCGGCTAGCGCGTTCTGGCCCGCGTGGGTGACCACGACGTCCGCCGCGCACAGGGCGGGCCACGGATCGGCCGACCAGCCGCCGTCAGGACCGCCGAGCGTCGTCCACTCCCAGCCGGGGGTGGCCGCCCGGGCGGCCTTCACCTCCCCCGGTGAGACGTCGGACCCGCCCGCACCCATCAGGAGCAGCACCCTCCGGGGCGTACGCGATCGGTCCGTACACCCCGGGTCCGCGGCGCTCGCGGCGCGCGGGCGGCCGTCGAAGCGGGAGAAGGCGCCCGTGTGGACGGTCTTGGCCTGCCAGTGGGAGGGCCAGCCCGGCTCGGGCAGCGCGGCCGGCCACGGAGCGAGGAGCAGATCCGCCAGGTCGTACGCCGTCCGGTGCGGCGGGTCGGTGCGGTCGCCCCGCATCGCCGCCACCGCGACGGGCGTACCCAACAGCCTTGCCAGCAGGGCCACTTCGACGGAGACGTCGGACATCAGCAGCCGGGGCGAGGCCGCCTCGATCCAGCGCGCGATCTGCGCCATGCGCCCACGGAACCCGGCGTGTCCGAGGGGCGCCCAGTGCAGCCGCCCGCCCGCCGTCACGTCCGCGAAACCGGCGGGGTCGCCGTCGTCGTCCCGGGGCAGCCGCACCCAGTCGCCCGGCCAGGGCCAGTCCGGGGGCTCGGGAAGGGTGGACAGGCCCGTCACCCGGAGGGGGCAGTGCGCGGCGATCGTCCTGGCCCGGTTCAGATGGCCGCTGCCCTGGTGGTGGACGTAGTAGCCGATCATGCCGACACCGAGTGGTAGAAGCGCTCGTAGCTGCGGGTCATGACCTCCATGGAGCAGAAGGCCTCCGCGTGGCGCCGCGCGGCGGTCCGGGACAGGGCGATCGTCGGCTCGACGGCCGCCGCCAGCGCCGTACAGTCGCCGGGCCGGACCAGCCGGGCGCAGTCGTCCGTGACGATCTCCGGCAGCGCGCCGCGCGCGAACCCGCACACCGGGGTGCCGCAGGCCAGCGCCTCCGCGATCACCAGTCCGTACGGTTCGTCCCAGCAGGGTGAGACGACGGCGGCGGCCGAGGAGCCGACCAGCTCGCACAGTTCGGGCTGGGAGAGATGGCCCGCGTAGGTGATGGTGCGGTCGAGGCGGGGCCTGACGCACGCCTCGAAGTACTCCGTGTCCCCCACGGGTCCGGCGAGCCGCAGTCCCCGTCCCGCCAGGCGTGCGGCCTCGATCGCGAAGTGCGCGCCTTTCTCGGGCACGATCCGCCCCGACCAGACCAGTTCGTCCCCGCCGGGGCCCGGGTGCCAGCGCTCGATGTCGATGCCGTTGCGCACCACGGTGGCGGCGGGCACCACGTGCCGCCAGGCCGCGGCCGTGTGGTCGCTGACCGCGCTGAACCTTATCGGGCAGAGCGGCGGCGCCTGGATGGCCGACTCCAGCCACGGGGTGGGCGGGGTGTGCAGGGTGGTGACGACCGGCACGGAGAGCACGGCGGCCATCGCCACCGGCAGGTAGTGCAGGCTGTTGTTGTGCACGATGTCGTAGTCGCCGCGCGCCGGCGGGCGGGAGAGGTCGAGCATCAGCTGGAGGTAGGCGTGGTGCTCCGCCAGCCAGTGCGCGGCCACCATGCTGGTGTCCCGGCAGGCGGCCTCGCTGATGCGGGGCGGCCGGAACGGCATCTCGACCACCCCGAGATCCGGGTCCGAGCCCGGCCCCGCGAAGATCGTGACCTTGTGGCCGCGGGCACGCAGGGCCTTGGAGAGCGTCCAGGTGTGCGCTTCGAGGCCGCCCGCGAAGGGATCACGGATCGGGTGCCGGGCGGAGGCGATCAGGGCGATCCGCAGGGGCGCGGCGGGGGCGGACCGCGGCGGGGGCCCGGCGGCGGACGCGGTCACAACAGGTCCGCGTAGAGCGCTTCGTGCTCGCGGGCGAGCAGGAGACGTTCGGCCCGGCGGTCGGCCGGATCGGCCCGCCAGAGGGGCCGCTCCTTGTAGGCGGTGCGCACGGCCTGCCGCAGGGACGCCTCGTCGAGCCCGTCCCGGTCGTGGCCGTAGCTCAGGCAGGGCCGCTGCTCCGCGTAGAACCCGCAGGTCGGCGCGAGGACGGTGGTCCCCAGGTCGTGACACGCCTCCAGCCAGCCGGAGTGGGTGCCGAAGCGGTAGGGCAGCACGGACACGTCGAGGCCGATCAGATAGTCGTAGAGCGCGTCGTCGTCGAAGTAGTCGTGGACGTGCAGGCGCAGCCGCTCCTTGCGGTCCATCTCGCGGAGTTCGTCGAGCACTCCGGGCGCGTACCAGTGGCTCGCCGGATCGCCGATCTCCGGGTGGCAGTCGACGCGCAGCACCGCGTCGGGCAGTTCCGACAGCGCGTCCGCGAGCACCCGGGCCACCGGCAGCGGGTCCATGTTGGCCCGGATGCTCTTGGCGTGCAGCCCGACCGTGAACGTGTCGCGTACGGGCCGGGGGCGTACGAGGCCGGCCTGGCCGACCACGTGCGGGTGCGGCAGGACCAGCGCGGTACGGCCCCAGCGGGCGGCGATCTCCCGTGCGGCGCCCGGGGTGAGCGTGATGATCCGGTCCGCCGCGGGGATGAGCACGTCCAGCTGCGCGCGGTGCTCGGCCTCGTCCCGGTGGTGGGGGTTGACGAGGTCGTGGACGGTCTGGACGAGCGGTCTGCCGTTCCTCCGCAGGGCCTCGACGAAGGCCTCCAGCGCCTGCGGGGTCTGCGCGTCGAAGCCGAAGTGGAGATGGAAGACGTCGAAGGCACCGGCGTGCTCGTCGACCCACTCCGGATCGAGCATGACCGGCGGCCACCACCGGGCGGATCCGCTGGACACCCCGCAGGGACGGGGATCGGCCAGACGAATCACGCGATCGCCCCCGGGCGGAGACAGATGCCGCACGTACACGTGCCCGGCGGGGACGGAGGCGACGCGGATGATGCCACTGGGGTGGGGGGCGGCGGGGTGCGGTGTGGCGGGGCCGGGCGTCACGGGGTCGGACGCCACCGGGCGGGGCGCCACCGGGCGGGGCGTCGCGGAACCGGGCGTCACCGAGCCGGATGTCGCCGGGCCGGGCGTCGCGGAGCTGGGCGCCGGGCTGGGCGTCACGGGACCGGACGCCTCGGAACCGGACGTCGCGGAACCGGGCTTCACCGAGCCGAACGTCGCCGGGCCGGACGTCGCCGGGCCGGGCGTCGTGGAGTGGGGGCGGGTGGCCGGGTCGGGCACGGGGGTCTCCTCGTTCGGTCACGCCGGTCACGCCGGGGAGGTCGGGCAGGTCGGGCAGGTCGGTGGGGGCGGCGCCCCCACCCTTCGCTTCTCCGCCGCCGGCGTTCGCGGCTGCGGACGCCGTGTGTGCGGAGCGCGGTGGGGGCGGGGCGTGGTGGGGCGGGGCCTGCTCGTCCCACGTTCCCCCGCCGGTCGGTCCGGAGCATGCCGGACACGGCCGTCCGGGCGAGGGCGGGCCTGCCGGCCTGTCTGCCTGCCCCGCACTCGTCCCTCGCTTCGGCACGGGCCGGTCGGAGGGGTGACGGCCGGGAGGCTTCCGGAATCGTGGCGACAGGGCCGCTCAGGGGAAGAGGCGATCTTCCGCGTCTCCTTTCGGCCGGTGGGGGAACCCGGGTGCCATGACCACGCGATCTGAACTGCCGGGCACCGCCGAGTCCTACTGGATGGCCACCGCGCAGGGCCCCCGGTATCCGTCCCTGGAGACCGACACGACGGCGGACGTCGTCGTCATCGGCGCGGGCATGGCCGGCCTCTCCGTCGCCTGGGAACTGACCCGGGCCGGACGCGGCGTCCTCGTACTGGACGCGGACCGTGTCGCCGCCGGGGTGAGCGGCTACACGACGGCGAAGCTCACCGCGGCGCACTCGCTCGTGTACGAACGCCTGCGCCGCACCCGCGGTAAGGAGGGCGCACGCCAGTACGCCGACTCCCAGCAGGCCGCGGTGGAGCGCGTCGCCTCCGTGGCGGCGGAACTCGGCGTCGACTGCGACTTCGAGCGTTCCTCGGCCCTGACCTTCACCGTCGACCCGGCCCAACGCGCCACGTTCGAGGCGGAGGCGGAGGCCGCCGCCGAAGCGGGGCTGGCCGCCGACCTCGTGACGGAGACGGATCTGCCGTTTCCCGTCGCCGCGGCGGTACGCGTCGCGGGGCAGGCGCAGTTCCATCCGCGCAAGTACCTGCTGGCCCTGGCGGAGGACATCACCGCCCGAGGCGGCGTGATCCACGAACGGACCCGGGTGACCGGCCTCTCCGAGGGCACCCCGTGCACACTGACGACCGAGCGGGGCACGACGGTCACGGCGAACGACGTCGTCGTCGCCACGCACTACCCGGTCTTCGACCGCGCCCTGCACTTCGCACGCCTGTCACCGCGCCGCGAACTGGTCGTCGCCGCTCCACTGCCCGCCTCGGCGGCACCGGAGCACATGTACATCACGGACGACCTGGGCAAACGGTCCGTACGCAGCGCTCCACTCGACGACGGCAGGCGACTGCTCATCGTCACCGGGGAGAGTTTCACTCCGGGCACGGGCGACAGCAACGAACGCTTCCTGCGGCTCGACGCGTGGATGCACGAGCACTTCCCGGTCGGCGACACGGCGTACCGGTGGGCGGCCCAGGACAACGACGTGAGCGACGGCGTGCCGCTGGTCGGCCCGTACCACCCGGGCGCACGCCATGTGTACGTGGCGACCGGCTTCGCCGGCTGGGGCATGAGCGGCGGCGCCATGGCCGGCCAACTGCTGGCGTCGACGCTCACCGGCACGGAACCGGAGTGGGCGGGGCTGTACGACCCGCGCCGGCTGTGGAGCACCGTCCGGGAGGGTTCGGCGCTGCTGAAACAGCAGGCTGAGGTGGCCAAGCACTTCGTGGGCGACCGGCTGCGGACCACCCACGTCGACTCGGTGGCGGAGATCGCCCCCGGCTCGGGCGCGGTCGTACGGGTCGAGGGGCGGCGCTGTGCCGTCTACCGCGACGAGGCGGGCGCCGCCCACGCCGTGTCGGCACGCTGTACGCATCTCGGCTGCCTGGTCGCGTTCAACGAGGCGGAGACGGCGTGGGAGTGCCCGTGCCACGGTTCGCGCTTCGGTATCGACGGCGAGGTCCTCCATGGACCGGCCGTCCGCCCGCTGCCGCCACGGACGATCTGACGGCCCGAGCTCCTGAGCGCCTGAGTCCGGGTGCCCCCAGGCTCCTTCCGGACTTCGTCAACCTCGTCAGTCCGCGTCGACGTCGTGCACGGATACGCGGATGGTGGCGGCGCTGCCGTCGGCGGCATCGGGGATGAGCATCCCCGCGTCGGCGCCGCTGCGCAGGTAGTCCACCACGGCGCGGTCGAGCAGCTCGCCCGGCAGAACGGCGGGGATCCCGGGCGGATAGGGCGTGAGCATCTCCGCGCAGACCCGCCCCACCGCGCGGTCGGCGGGAACCTGCTCGACCGCACCGAAGAAGGCGTCCCGCGGCAGCGTCACCTGCCGCGGACGCAGGCTCGCCGGGTCCGGGACGCGGATGTCCGGGGCGGGCGGCAGCTCGTCGGCGTGGGCGACCAGGTCACGTAGACCGTCGAGGAGCCGTTCCGTGGTGGTCTCGTCGTCGGCGTGGGTGAGCTGGGCGTTGATGCGCCGGTGGTCGGAGGTGTGCAGGTTGACGCGGTGGTGCCGGCGCATCCAGTCGGCGGCGTCGTAACCGCTGAACTTGACCCCGCTCAGGTCGATGAAGACCTGGAGGGGGTCCAGGTCGAAGGCGCGCCCGGGGGCGCAGAAGTCGTCACGGTCGTTGACGTGCAGGCCCTCGATGTCCTCGATGGCGGCCCGTACCCGCCGGGCCCGGTCGAGGGCCCCCTCCATCAGCTCATGGCCGTGTTCCACCATCTGCCGGCGCCACCCGTCGAGGGCCGCGTAGATGAGGACGGAGGGGCTGGTGGTGTCGAGCAGGTCGGCGCGGGAGGCGAGGGTGTCGACCTCGACCAGGTCGCCCTGCAGGTGGAAGACCGACCCCTGTTCGAGCCCGGAGCCCATCTTGTGGACCGAGGTGACGCAGACGTCGGCGCCGGCGTCCATCGCCCAGGTGGGCAGCTCCGGATGGAAGGGCAGGTGGGCGCCCCACGCCTCGTCGACGATCAACGGCACGCCGTGCTCGTGGCACAGCGTCGCGACGGCCGCGATGTCGGCGCAGGTGCCGTAGGGGGTGGGGCTGGTGACCAGCGCCCCGCGCGCGTCGGGGTGCTCCGCGAACGCCGCGCGGAAGGACTCGGGGGACGGCGGGTGGGCGAGGTGGAGATCGGGGTCCCACTGGGGGTCGACCCAGACGGGTCGGATGCCCGCGAGGATCAGACCTGAGATGACCGACTTGTGCGCGTCACGTCCGACGAGGAGTTTCTCGTGCGGCCCGGCGACCGAGAGCATGGCGGCCTTCACGGACAGGGAGCTGCCGCAGGTGGAGAAGAACGTGTGATCGGCGCCCACCGCGTCGGCCATCAGGGCTTCGGCCCGCTTCAGGATCCCCTGGGACGTGGTGCGGTCGTCGAGCCCGGACACCGCGAGCATGTCCGCGTCGAACAGGGCATCGCCCAGGACGGCCCGTACCCGCGGGTCGGCACCCCGGCCCTGCTTGTGCCCCGGCGGCGTGAAGGGCAGCTGGTCCTGCGCCTGGTACGCCACCAGCGCGTCGAGTACGGGAGCTGTCGAGTGATCCATGGTGGAGGGCTTTCCGCTGCGGACGGGCGAGGACATCTCGCGTCGGGCTGTACACGGGTCGAGCCGCCGGCCGACCTGGCGGCAGGTCAAACCGTGCGACTGCTGCCGACGAGTGCCCCCTGGCGGCACGACCGACACCTGCAGTGGTCCGTCCTGGGCCGCAGGGAGGCGTGGCCGAGGTCGCTCTCCTCGCCCCCGACACCACCGCGCCGATGCGGGTTCATCCGTTCGGTGGCGGTCCGCTCGCAGACCCGGTGGGGCCCCGCATCAGATGGGAAGCGTGTGTTCCGGGTGAGAAACCGACCCCGGGGTACGCGGAAAGTCGTCGAAACGCGGGCCCGAAAGAGTCGCCCGCCCTCAGTCCCGGTTGGGGAGGAGTTCGTCATGCCGCAGGGTTCCAACGCGAAGCGTGAACGCCAGTACGAGCACATCAAGGAGAGCGCCGAGAAGCGCGGCACCTCCACGGGGCGTGCGAAGGAGATCGCCGCACGCACCGTGAACAAGGAGAGGGCCCGTTCCGGCGAGTCGAAGACGGCGAGCAGGACGTCCACCCAGGACAAGAAGTCGGCCCCGCAACGCGGCGGCGAGCGGTCCCACAGCGGCGCCCAGGGGCCGACGAGGGACCAGCTGTACGCGGAGGCGAAGAAGCGCGGTGTCGACGGCCGTTCGTCGATGAACAAACAGCAACTGGCCAAGGCCCTCGGCCGCTGACCGCCGTCCGGCGGCAGATGCCTGACGGCAGATGAGCAGGAAGCACACGGGAGTGCCCGCCGCCGCCCAGGCGGCGGGCACTCCGTCGGAGAAGGAGCCACCACATGACCACGCGTAACCACGAGCACGACAAGCACCACGACCACCACGAGCACGGGAAGCACCCCGATACCGCGGCCGGCGAGGTCCTCCACGCGGCGGAGGAAGCCGAGACGAACGTGGTCGACGACGGAGAGCGGCGCGGCAAGGACCGCGAGGGGGCCGACGCCCTGTCCCCGAACGAGGGCGCCCAGGACGACGTCCAGCGGCGCGACCGGCGCGACACCTGATACGACCGCGGCATCACCCCACCGCGACTGACACCACCGCGAAGCGACTCCCTCCTGACGCCCCCGCACCCGCGCCTGCGCCCACACCCACACCCACACCGGACTGTCGATGCATCGATGTGTCGATGCATCGATGCGCAGTGGGCGGGCACGCTCCAGACATGCGCCCATCCCAGCGCCCCGGCCCCCGGCGCGACCTCGTCGAACGACCTCTGCCCCGCGCGCCGCGCGAAACGGCGCGCCAAGTCGCCCGTCCCGACGGCGGGATGCCCACCGGAGAGCAGCTCCTCGCGGAGACGCAGCAGCTCAAGGAGGCACTGGAGCGGCGGCCGGTCGTCGACATGGCGCGCGGAGTACTGATGGCCGCCTGGTCGTGCACCGCCGACGAGGGCTGGGAGATCCTGGTCTGGGTCTCCCAGCACTCCAACACCAAGGTGCACGACGTGGCGAAGGCCCTCATAGCGACGACACAGAACGAGCCGTTGCCCGCCCACATCGAGGAGCACCTGCCCGCGGCACGGGTGCGGTGGCAGGCGTCACGGGATGGGTGAACCACCGGTGGCGTTGACGATCTCCGCAGTGATGTAGCTCGCCTCGGAGGAGGCGAGGAAGACGTACGCGGGAGCCATTTCCGCGGGCTGCGCGGGGCGGCCGAGCGGGGACTGCTTCCCGAACTCCGCGGTGTCCGGGAGTGTCGCGGGGATCAGCGGGGTCCAGACAGGACCCGGCGCCACGGCGTTGACGCGGACGCCGTCGGCCGCGACCATCTGGGCCAGCCCCTGGGTGAACGTCGCGATGGCACCCTTGGTCATGGCGTAGTCCAGCAGGTGCGGGCTGGGCCGGTACGCCTGCACCGAGGTGGTGTTGATGATGGAACCGCCCTTGGGAATGTGCGGCAGCGCCATCTTCGACAGCCAGAACATGCCGTACAGGTTCGTACGCATCACCCGGTCGAACTGCTCGGTGGTGATCGCCGCGATGCCGTCGGGCTGCGCCATCTGATAGGCGGCGTTGTTGACGAGGATGTCGATGCGGCCGAACTCCAGCACCGCGCGTTCGACCAGCCGCAGGCACTGCTCCTCCTCCCGGATGTCGCACGGGACGGCCACGGCCGTGCGGCCCGCGTCCCGCACGAGACGTGAGGTCTCCGCCGCCTCCTCGCCTTCCTCGGGCAGGTAGGTGAACAGGACGTCGGCGCCCTCCCGCGCGAAGGCCAGCGCGACGGCCCGCCCGATACCGGAGTCACCACCGGTCAGCACGGCCTTACGGTCCTGAAGCCGGCCCGAGCCCCGGTACGAGTCCTCCCCGTGATCGGGCGGTGGGTCCATGGCCCCGGTCCACCCGGGATGCTCCTGATCCTGCTGAGGAAAGTCCGGCTCGGGCCGCCGAGGCTGGGACTGGGACGCGGGCTGGGGCTCGGGCTCGGGCTGGGGCTCGGCCTGGGAACGGGGTGTGTCGGACATCTGATCGCCCTTCGTCTGATCCATTCGAGTTCCCCGAATTCCGGAAGATCCCCGCATCACTGAAGATCCCCGAATCCCCTACTTCTCGACGGCTCGCCCGGCCGCCGGTGTCACCACGCGACGTCCGCGGCCCGCGTGATCTCCGCGTTCATGTTCCGCCGCATCATGCTCAGCGCGGCCTCCGCGAGCTCCGGGTGGATGGCGGCCACGGCATCCTCGGGTACGACGACGTCGAGACGCCGGATGTGCGCGTCGAGCGCCGAGTACAGCACGCACTGCTCGGTCACCTGGCCGGTCAGAACCACCCGGTCGACGCCGAGTTCCGCCAGCAGATACGTCAGCGGTGTCTCGTAGAAGATGGAGTGCCGGGCCTTCACGATGAACAGGGACTCCTCGTCCGGCCGCAGGGGCTCCACGAGAGCGGCGTGCGGCGTCGCCAGGGCCTCCTCCAGCAGTTCGCCGTGATGGGAACGCCACTGTCCCCAGTTGTCGTTGGCGTAGATCACCGGGACGTCGGCCGCACGGGCCCGGCGGAGCAGTGACACGATCCCGGGCAGCGCCGCCTCGGCGGCGGGCAGCAGAAGTTCCGCGTCCTTGTGCTCGTATGTATTGATCATGTCGATGACGATGAGTGCGGAGCCGGTCATACAACCACCATCCCCCGTCCCCGGCCTCCGGGCACGCCGATACGGGCTCAGCGCAGCACCTGCGGGCCGATGACCGTGAGGAGGCGCAGCCTGTCGTAACTCTCACTGCCCGGGACCGCGGTGTAGACGAGCAGGCGGTGTGACTGTTCCGGGTCGAGGAGGGCCTGGCAGTTCAGTTCGAGCGCGCCGACCTCCGGGTGGATGAAGCGCTTGACGTGCTGGGGCCGGACCCCGACCTCGTGCTTCTCCCACAGAGCGCGGAATTCCTCGCTCTGCGGGAGGAGCTGCTGGGCGTACCGTGCGGCCCGCGAGCCAGGGCCCCGGAGGGTGGCCACCTCACGCAGGCCGGACGCGAACATCCTGGAGAGGAACGCGTGGTCCGCCGGTGCGTAGAGCGTGCGGACGGCCGGGTCCGCGAACCAGCGGTAGCCGATGCTGCGCGCCGGGCCGGTGAAGCGGGTGGCGTCACCGGTCAGGGCGATGCCGGGCAGGGTCTGCCGCAGGGTCTCGCCGAGTTCGGTGATGACCTCCGCGGGCGTGTCGCCCAGCCGGTCGAGGATGCGCAGCAGGCCGGGGCTGATGTGCTCGCTGACGGCACCCGCGCCCCGGACGGGCGGGGCCTGACCGGCGAGACGGAAGAGATGGTCCCGCTCGTCGAGGGAGAGATGCAGCCCCTGCGCGATGGAGGCGATCATCGACTCGGACGGCTGCGGGCCGCGCTCGCGCTCCAGCCGGGCGTAGTAGTCGGTCGACATGTGGCAGAGCTCGGCGACCTCCTCCCGGCGCAGCCCGCTGGTTCTGCGCCGCTGTCCGCGCGGGAGGCCGACGTCCTCGGGTTGCAGCAGCTCCCTGCGGTGCCGCAGGAACGCGGCGAGCCCGGCCCGGTCGATCTCCATACGTGGTCTCCCTCTCGTGCTGATCCCTTTCTAGCGCGCACACCCGCGCTGATCCACGGATCGCCGATCCCCCTCTACGGCAGTGAGCCTCCGTGCGGGTCGGCCGAGCCTCGGCGCGCTCATCAGTGGATCGGCAGTCCCTGGATGGCCCCGGTCATCAGGGCCACGGTGGACCCAACGCCCCCGTAGACGACACATCGACTACGCATTGACCACGCATTGACCAACACATTGACCAACGCATTGATGAACCATTGATGCCACCCGTGAGGGAGTACACACATGCCACGCCGAGACACCGACAGGGAAACCGGCAGGGAAACCGGCAGGGACATCAACATCGCCGTTCCGGACTTGACCGGGAAGACCGCTGTGGTCACCGGAGCCAGTGACGGGATCGGGCTCGGTATCGCATCGCGCCTGGCCGCCGCGGGCGCGGAGGTCATCATGCCGGTCCGCAATCCGCGCAAGGGCGAGCAAGCGGTCGCGGGGATCCGCGAGCGGACCCCCGACGCGAACGTGTCGCTGCGCTCCCTGGACCTCTCCTCACTCGCCTCCGTCGCGGAGCTGGGCAGGACCCTGCTCGACGAGGGCCGCCCCCTGCACCTGCTCGTCAACAACGCCGGCGTCATGACCCCGCCCGACCGGCAGACCACGGCCGACGGTTTCGAGCTGCAGTTCGGCACCAACCACCTGGGGCACTTCGCCCTGGTCGACCACCTGCTGCCGTTGCTCCGGGCCGGCCGGGCCCGCGTGACGTCGCAGATCAGCGTCGCGGCGAACAGCAACGCCATCAACTGGGACGACCTGAACTGGGAACGTTCCTACAGCGGCATGCGCGCCTACAGCCAGTCGAAGATCGCCTTCGGCCTCTTCGGCCTCGAACTCGACCGGCGCAGCAAGGCGGCGGGCTGGGGCATCACCAGCAACCTCTCCCACCCGGGGATCGCGCCGACGAGCCTGCTCGCCGCCCGCCCCGAGGTCGGCCGGGCCAAGGACACGATGAGCGTGCGCCTGATCCGGGCCGCGTCGGCCCGCGGCCTCGTCGTCGGAACGGTCCACACGGCACAACTGCCCGCTCTCCTCGCCGCCACGTCACCCGAAGCGGTCGGGGGCGAGTTCTACGGGCCGAGCGGGCCCGGACACATGGGCGGCCCTCCGGCGCGGCAGAAGCTGTACAGCCGCCTGCGCGACACGGAGGACGCGCGGCGTATCTGGCGGCTCTCCGAGGAACTGCTGGGCGCGCACTCCAAACGATGACGCCTACGCACCTGGGCCCGCCCGTGCCTACGTCCCAGGCGGGGCCCTCGGTGACCCCGCACGATTCAGGGCGCCTGCGCGGTGAACGGACCGACCGTGAACGAGTCGCCGCAGACCAGCAATGTCCCCGGAGACGCGGTGAGCGCTGCCGTGTTGTTCGGCGGGTAGACCTTGATCCGGGCGGGCTTCGCCCAGCACTTGCCGTCCGTGACCCCCTTGTCGGGTGTCCGCACGACGGCGTGCGCGGCCTGCCCCGCCTTCAGCACGACGTTCTCCGCCTTCGCGGCCCCGTCCTGCGAGCGGGTCGCGGGCTTCCCGATGAGCCCGCCCTCGGCGTCGACCAGTGACAGCCCCGCGTACCCCTTGAGGGCGCAGGTGCCGTCCGTGGTGTTGGTGAGGGTCAGGTCGAAGTACTTACTGTTCATCTCCTGACCGGTGGCCGCGAGCCGCGCCCGCAGATCGTCCGTGGTGCAGTCGCTTCCCTTGGCGGGACTCTCGGTCGAGCCCCGCTCCGAGGTCACCGCGCCGGAGCCCCCGGCTCGCGACGAACCGGTGGGCGACGCGCTCCCGGCCCCCGCATCCGTCCCGCCCGAGGAGCCGGCCCCACTCGGCGCGTCGGACACGGCACCGGCCGCGGAAGAGGAACTCTCCGCTCCCCCGTCATGTCCGCCGCAAGCCCCGAGCCCGAGCACACCCGCCGCGACCACACCGGCGACCAAAGCGGGCCTCCGACTCCATCGCATTCCATCAGCATTCATACAGGTCGCGTATCCACCCCCACCAAGAACATGCACACACCACGCACTCCACCGTTCAGCAGGTGCTGCGCCAGCGGCCCAGATCGAGCCGTTTACGCATCGAGTCGAGGCCGAGGCGCTTGGCGATCGGGCAGAACGTGCGCTCGGGCTCGCTGTACTCCACGTGAAAGACGGCCTTGCCCGCCTTGATGAAGGGACTCAGCGACGAGCATTCGCGGTACTGGGCGCATTGCTCGTTGACCGCGAAATCGAAGTCACCGACCAGGTCGGGGATCTGTTCCAGGTCGTTCTTGAGACCGACCGCCAAGCCCCGTTCGTGTGCGAGGTTCGCGATCATGCGGTTGTAGGCGAGCTGGTGGGCGGCGGTCAGCGGGAATCCTGTGTCGTTGGTGTGGCCGTCGAGGAGGTCGGGCTCGACGGCGTCGAAGCCCTTCGCACGGCACATGTCGAGACGTGCGGCCATGATGGGGCGGAGCACCGAGCGGCGGCGGATGTCGAGCCAGCGCTCGCCGTTCCATCCGTCGGAGCGGCCGAGAACGGCGGCGGGAAAGTCGTCGCGGTCGGGGCGGAAGGACTCCCAGGCGCCGGCGTTGATGTAGCAGATGACTTTGCGGCCGCTCTGGTGGAGGCGTCGCACGACGGCGGGGCCGTTCTCGAAACCGTCGATGTCGTAGACGGGGACGTCCACACGGGTGTCGACGGTGCCACTGAGCTGCCACTGCCAGGCCGTGCCGGGGCGCGGATGCCAGCGTGCGGCCGGCGGATGTCCGTCGGGGGTGCGGCCCGGGGCCGTGACGCACCCGGTGAGCAGCCCCGCCAGCGCTCCCGTGCACACGAGGTGTACGACGGACGGCGGGAATGACGGGCGGGTTGTGGACCTCACGCGGTTCCCCTCCTCAGCGCCGGGGGCAGAGCGGCCCAGGGGTTCGCGCCCTCCCCCGGTACCGCGCAGTGGATGTCGGCCCGGCGGATCCGGGTGGTGCGGGCGGCGAGGTCGCACAGGCCGTCCGGGATGCCGTGGACCAGATGGCAGAAGCGGCTCGGCGGGTACGCCTCGGTCCACGAGGGCACGGACGAGGTGAGGTAGGCCTGCCAGTCCCCTTCGAAGGTGACCAGGAGATCGGCGAGGGAGGCGTAGCCGGGATCGGGGTGGACTCCCGGGTTGAGCGTGACGGTGCCGACACCGTGGTCACGGACCTCTTCGGCCAGCGCGCGGTAGTACGGCAGCAGGCCGGCTTCGGCGCCGGCCTGGTCGAGAAAGACACCGTCGGTTCCGTACCAGCTGATGTGGTGGCGCAGGTCCTGGAGCACCGCCTGGTGGGGACGGGTGCCATAGGCGGTGTCGAGGTATCCGAGCACGCGGATGCCCGCCGTACGCAGCGCCCCGGCGGCGGCGGCGAAGGCCGGGTCGCGGGTCGCGCCGGGGCCGTCGGCGACGTTGAGGACGACGCCGTACAGCCGCGACGGGACCCGCGTCAGAGCCTGCCAGGCCGCTGGGTCCACCGCGGGGTGGACGTACAGCGGAACGAGCAGTCGGCCGTGTGTCATACCGGGGCCGGGGCCGGGGGTGTGCCGGTGCGCGAGGTCCACAGGTCGGCGAGCGAGGTGGCGAGGGCGCGTTCGGGATGCCAGCCCAGAGCCGTTGCGGCAGCCGTGATGTCCGCCTGCTGCCAGGAGACGGCCGACGAACGCCGGGAACCGGGGCCGTTCTCGTCGATCCGCCCGTGGAATCCGCTGATCCGGGCGAGGCCCTGCGCCACCTCGCGGACCCGGGTGGCGCTGCCGCCGGCGATGTTGAGGATGCGGGGCAGCGGACCGGGCGTGGTGGCGGCGAGGGCGGCGGCACGGGCCACGTCCCGTGCGTCGACGAAGTCGCGGTACGCGGACAGGTCACCGACCCGTACCGCGCCGTCCGGCCCGGCGCGCAGCAGTTCGTCGGCGAGCCGCCCCGGCAGGCTGGTGCCGGGCGAGCCCGGACCGAGGGGGTTGAACACCCGGAGGACGACGGCGTCCAGCGCGGCCTCGGCGACGGTCAGCGAACCCGCCAGTTTGGTGGCCCCGTACGCGCCCTGCGGACAGGTGGCGGCGTCCTCGCCGAGCGGTTGCCCGGCGTTCGTCCCGTACTCGCCGGCGGATCCGAGATGGACCAGCCGTACCGGGATGCCGGCCGCGGTCAGGGCCTCGCACAGCACGGCGGGCCCTCGGGCGTTGGTCTCCGCCAGCAGGAGCGGGCCGCCTCCGACGGCACCGGCGCAGTTGACGACGGCGTCCGGGGCCAGCGCGCGCAGGTCGGCGGCGAGAGCGGGGACGGTGGTGGTGGTGAGGTCGACCCGCAGGTCGGCGCCCGGGGAGCGGCCGGCGCCGAGCACCCGCACGCCGGACATGGCGCGCAGGTGCTCCGTGATGTGCCGACCCAGGAACCCGGTGGAGCCGAGGACGAGGACGCGCATCAGGTCACGCTCCCTTCAGCAGCAGGTCACGGTGGGTGGTGAACTCGGCGTTGGCCCGGTCGTAGTCGTCGGGGCGGCCGATGTCGAGCCAGTAGCCGTCGAACTCGTGGGCGGCCGGGGGCGTGCCGTCGCGAAGCAGGTCGAGGACGAGTTCGTCGAAGCCGAGCGGCAGACCGGGGGTGTAACCGTCGAGGGTGGAGCGGGAGAGTCCGTAGACGCCCATGGAGACCCGGTAGTCCAGGGTCGGCTTCTCGGAGAAGCCGACGACCTGTTTGCTGTCGGTGGTGAGGACGCCGAAGTCGATCCTGACCTTGCGGCAGTAGGTGGCGATGGTCAGCGGCGCACCGTCGGCCTGGTGGCCGCGCAGGACGGCGCGGAAGTCCAGATCGGTGAGGATGTCGCCGTTCATGACGAGGAAGTGTTCGGGCAGCCGGTCGAGCATGGTCAGCACCGGTCCCATGGTTCCCAGCGGGCTGTCCTCTGTCGAGTAGTCGACGCGCATACCCCATTGGGAGCCGTCGCCGACGTAGGCGCGGATGATGTGGCCGAGGTGGCCGATGGCGATGGTGCAGGTGGTGAAGCCGGCGTCGGCGAGCTGCCGCATCACGATTTCGAGGATGGCGTGCTGGTCGCCGATGGGGACGAGCGGCTTGGGCAGGGCGGTGGTGTACGGGCGCAGCCGGACACCCTTGCCTCCGGCCAGAATGACTGCGTGCATGGCGGACTCCCTTGTCGGTGGGTCGTTCGGCGGGTCGGCGGGTCGGCTCGTCGGCGGGTCGATCGATCGACCACCGGTCGATCGGTGGTCGAGGGCCCAGGACGAGTCGTCAGACGTTGTAGATGGCGGTCTTGTAGCGGGCCAGGTTCGCCGGGTCGGAGAAGAACCGGATGGTCTGCTCCAGCCCCTCCTGGAGGCTGTGGGCCGGTTCCCAGCCGGTCGCGGCGCGCAGCCGGGAGGCGTCGCAGACCAGCCTCATCACCTCGGACGCGGCGGGCCGGATGCGCTGTGTGTCCTCGCGGACCGCGAGTTCGGCCCCCATGAGCTTGCCGACCAGAGTCACCAGGTCACCGACCGAGATCTCGCCGCCGGTACCGGCGTTGAAAGCGCGGCCGACGACCGCTTCGGCGGGAGCGGTGCCCACCGCGAGGAACGCCTGGGCGGTGTCCTTGACGAACATGAAGTCCCGGGTGGGCCGCAGGTCACCGAGGGCGATGGTCCGCTCCCCTGCCGCGACCTGCCCGATGACGGTGGGGATCACCGCCCGCATGGACTGACGCGGCCCGAAGGTGTTGAACGGCCGCAGAGTGACCACCTGGGTGCCGAAGCTCGCGTGGTAGCTGTCGGCCAGCCGGTCGCCGCCCGCCTTGGAAGCGGCGTACGGGGACTGGGTGTTGACGGGGTGGTCCTCGGTGATGGGGACGGTCTGCGCGGTGCCGTACGTCTCGCTGGTGGAGGTGTGCACCATCCTGGGGATGCCGAGCCGGCGTACGGCTTCCAGCACGTTGAGCGTCCCGGTGACATTGGTGGCCACGTAGCTGTGCGGTGCCTGATAGGAGTACGGGATCGCGATCAGCGCGGCCAGGTGATAGACGGCCTCGGTACCGGTGAGCAGGTGCTGCACCGATCCGGCGTCGCGTACGTCGCCGAGTACGACCTCCACGTTGTCCATCACGTCCTGCGGCAGGGTCTCCAGCCAGCCGTAGGAGGAGAAGGAGTTGTACTGGGCCATGGCGCGTACCCGGTGTCCTGTTGTGACGAGTGCCTCCACCAGGTGCGAGCCGATGAATCCCTCGGCACCGGTTACTGCGACGATTGCGGGAGCGGACGAGGTCACGGATCTGTCTCCTCTGATCTGCGTCTGAAATATGGTCTGGATCTGATCTGAATCTGGCCTGGATCTGATCTGAATCGGCAATCGGGATCTGATCGGCCAGGCCGGCGTGGGATAACCGGGGTTACCGGGGCTACCGGGGCTACCGGGGCTACCGGGGTGACGGGATCCGGTCAGCGGTGGGCCGTGGTCCGGCCCATCCGGGTGCACGCGACCGCCAGGAGCACTGCCGCCGCGCAGCCGCAGGCCACCAGCTCGGCGGCTGCCGGGCTGAGCAGAGCCGGTCCCCGGTGGTCCGCGCCCGACAGGGCCGTCTCCGCCGCGGCGGCGGCGAGGCAGGCCACGGCGGACGGCCAGGCGATGCCCGCCGCCTGGAGCAGCAGGGCGACCCACAGCGCCGCGCCGAGGGCCAGCAGCGGCAGCGGCGGAATGCCGGTGACCAGCGCAGGGGCGGCGAGCACCGCGAGATACGCGGTCAGGCACAGGGCGAGCACGCCGGCCGCCCGGAGCCGGAAGCCCCGGGGGGTCCGGCTGTGCCGCAGAGCGGTGAGTGCGAGGCTCCGGTAGCGGTAGAGCAACCACTCGGCCACGCCCATGCTCAGCGTCAGCACGACGGCGGCCGACCTGCCCGCCGCCGGGGCCAGCAGCGTCAGCGCCCCGGCGGCAAGGCCGAACAGCCCGTACGGGACGGAGGCGGTGAGCCGGGCGGTGCCCGGTGCCGAGAGGCTCGCGGTGCGCAGCGACCGTACGATCCCCCCTGCCGCCGACAGCGCCGCCAACGCGACGGTGGCCAGCAGCAGCCCAACGACCAGTGCCGGGCCGGGGCGCCACAGAGGTATGCAGACCGCCCCGGCCGCCGTTGGTACGAGCGCGATCAGCAGGTGCTGTTCGCGTCCCAGAACGAGCAGCACCGTGGCCGCCGCCAGATAGAGCGCCTCTCCCGCCGCGAGGGCCGCGACGGCGCCCGTCCCGGAGACGGCCAGTGCGGCGGCCGCCGCTGCCGTCACCCCGGCCGGGGCCCCGAACAGCAGGCATCGCGCCGCTGCCCGTCGGCCGCCCGTGGCCAGCCGTACGTAGGCGCGGTGGGCCAGCGCCTGGTTCCAGGCCCAGGCCACGAGTGCCGAGGCGACGAGCCCGGTGACCCGGCCGGGCAGCAGCCCGGAGCCCAGGAGGTAGGCCAGCCCCGGCAGGCCGAACAGCATCCCCCGCACCAGGCACTGCCGTGAGCTGGCCCGCCAGGGATCGGAGACCGGTCCGGGGTCCGGGAAACTGCGCGGCACCCGGGCGTACAGCTCCTCCGCGACAGCGAACAGGTCCCGTCGTGCGTAGCGGGTGGTGATCTGTTCCTGCGTCAGTCCTTCGGACTCCAGCACCGCGGCGATCTCGTCCGGGTGAACGGCGGCCCCGCACACGTCCGCCATCCGTCCGGCGAGCTCGTCGAGCGGGTCGTCGGCCCGGGCCGGCCACTGCGGCAGGGTCGGCAGGCGCAGCACCAGGGTTCGCTCGTCGCCCGGCCCGTTCACCACTCACCTCCGGCCCGTCGGGCGCGCGGCGCCGGGTCCTCGGCCGGGTGCGCCCGGTCCTCGCCCGCTGCCAGCGCGCCGTAGATCTCCCGGAAGGAGTCGATGGTGTGCCGGAGCGTGAACTGATCGATCACCCTCAGTCGTGCGGCCTCGCCCATCCAGGCCCGGCGGGCGGGCGCGCGCAGCAGTTCCAGGGCTGCCCGCGCCATCGCCTCCGGTTCGCGCGGCGGTACGACGAGTCCGGTGCCGCCCACTGCCTCGCGGACCCCGCCGACGTCGGTGGAGACGGTGGCCCGGCCGCACGACATGGCCTCGATGAGGGTGAAGGGAAAACCTTCGCTGATGCTGGAGAGCATGACCACCGTGCCCGCCGCGTAGGCGTCGCGGATGTCCTCCACCCGGCCCTCGAACGCCACCGCTTCGGCGATGCCCAGGTCCCGGCTGAGAGCCTGGCAGCGTTCCCGGTAGGCCTGGCCGCCACTGGGCGTGCCGCCGAACAGCCGCAACCGCACCTGGGGCATCTCCCGGCGTACCAGGGCGAAGGCCCGGATCAGCGTTTCCAGGTCCTTGATGGGATCGACCCGGCCCGCCCAGGCCAGCGTGGGGACCTCCGGCTCCGGACCGGCGGGAGGAAAGGCCCCGGGGTCCACACCGTTGTAGACGGTACGGATCTTGTCGGGTGCGGTGCCGCCACGTTCCTCCCAGCGTCGGTTGTAGTGGTTCCCTGGCGTGACGAGCGCGGCGCGGGCGTAGGTCTCCTGTGCCAGCAGCCGGAAGAAGCCGAGCAGCAGTGCCTTCACCGGCCAGCGGAAACCGTCGGCGCCGTAACCGATGTACCGTTCACGCAGGTAGACGCCGTGTTCGGTGAGCAGCAGGGGCGTGCCGTGCAGGTGCCGGGCCAGCAGCCCGGGGAGGACCGCCAGTCCGCCGCTGACGGCATGGGTGATCCCGTCCCTGGGCGGGGCGACCGCCAGTGGGCGCAGGGCGTGTTCCAGCAGGTCGGTCGCGGTCAGTGCGTCGTGCATGGTCGGCCGGGCCGCGTGGGTCGGCAGGTGCGGGCGGTTCCAGACGGCGGCCAGGGTGCGTAGCGCCGCCTCGGTGCGCAACCCCGCCGTCAGTTCCCCGTACTGGGCCAGTACCGCGAGGCCGTAGAGCCCTTCGGCGAAGCGCTCCAGGGTGCTGGGGCCGACATGGGAGCCGGCGCCGGGGCCGGGGCCGGGATCGAGGAGGGACAGCAGGAACATCTCGTAGGTGTCGACGAAGCTCCGCAGCCGCCGGCCGGTCGGTGCGCGACCGGTCGGCGTCGGTCCCCAGGTGGGGATGGAGACCACCTTGCTGACGTGCGTGGGTGTCTCCCAGGTGACGGGCTCGCGGCCGTCACCGGTGACCGCGAGTATCTGGAAGTCCGCGTCGGGTATCCCGCGGACGAGCTGATCGCACCAGACGCTCACTCCGCCCTGGCTGTGCGGGTAGGTGCCTTCGGTGAGCAGGGTGACGCGGATCGCGCCGATGTCGACGCCCGCGATGGCCGTGGTCGAGCCGGATCCCACTGTGTCCCCCATTGCCGACATGGTGCGGTCGGTCCTTGCCAAGGTTCCCGTGTCCCTGTGTCCCTGTGTCCCCGTGGCCCGCCGTGCCTTTCGGGCCCGCCGGGACGTCTGCGTCGTCGAGCTGGTCATGCCCGCCGAGCACAGTCAGCGCTTGGGGAGGACGGTGTCGCCGGGGCCTGCCGGGACTGGGTTGGCCACACCACTGGGCACACGCGTCGCGGGCGCCGGTGTCTCCACGTCGGCGGTGCCGGTGGCGGTGGAGGCCGCGGGCGTGGCGGGTGCGGTCAGTTGCAGGGTGATCGAGGACTGCAGCGTGCCGGGGGTGGTCCAGCCGGACAGCTGCCCGGCGTAGGCGGTGCCGAAGGCGGTGCTGCCGATCAGCTGCTTCTGAGTGGTGCCGGCGGGCATGGTCGCGCTGGTCCGGGTGCCGGTCGGCGAGCTGATGGTGACCGTGTCGCCGATCCGGTAGGCGGTGACCTGGTTGTTCTTCAGTGCGGCGGCCCAGGCGGCGCGTTGCTTCAGCTCGGTCCCGATGTCCTTCAGCCGCAGATTGACCAGCGGGGTGTTGGCCCCGTAGAGACTGGTGTAGTCGCCCAGGATCTTGTTCAGCACCGGGTAGGCGATGCGATCCTCGGCGAGGTTCGACTGGTGGATGTACACCGGCCGGGGGTCGTTGGACAGCGCGTGCCCGAGGGCGATGCGGCTCTCCAACGGGACGATGTACGACGTGTAGCCGGTCTGGGGGTCCAGCGGGGCGCTCAGGCAGGTGGTGGTCGAGGAACCCTCGCAGATGCCGCTGCCGCCGTCGGCCTTGCTGGTGTAGATGAAGTTGTACTCGTCCACCTGCTCGGCCGCGCGGCCCACGTTGTAGTAGACGTTCATCGGGAAGCGCGGCGCGGTGAGGGCGGAGCCGATCTGGCGCTGCTGCGGGTCCCGGGAGTTGTCGCCGGCCAGCCACTTCACCCCGGTGGCGGTCAGGGCCGGGGCCAGGTTGGGGTTGTCGGCGGGCTGCTGTGGCAGCACCTTCATCCCGGAGTGCTCACCGGTGACCAGTTCCGTGTTGTCGAGGGTGAGGCCCTTGCCGCCCGCCCAGGTACGGTTCCGGGTGATCTGCGAGGTGATGTCGGCCTGGCTGACCCACTGGACCTTTCCGCTTGCGTCGGTGGAGCACTTCCACGGCACCACGCTGACGTCCTGGACGCAGCCGAGGAACGGGTGCGTGTAGGTGTGGTTGACCCAGCGGAAGGCGCTCTTGTCGGCGATGAGCTGATCCGCCGTCGGGTCGGCACCACCGTGTTCGGCCTTGTAGTCCTCGCTGCCGCCGCCGTTGAACACCATGTCCAGAGTGAACCCGCGGTCGGCGGACCACTGCTTGGCGTACCGGGCGTCGGCGGCCGTCATCCGGATCGGGTCGGGGGTGGCGCCCTCGCCCGGGGCGCAGTCCACGTCTCCGGGGGTGCAGTTGAGCGAGGTGTTCCACCGGTCGTCGCCGAGGAGGACATCGTCCACGTGGACCGCGAAGTAGTTGCGGTCGGCACCCAGGTGGATGCCCTGGGTCAGCCACTCGACGATGCCCCGGCTGAGCAGCCGGTACTGCTGCTGGTGCTGGTTGTAGACGAAGTTGACGACCAGTTCCCGGCGCCCGTCGTGGGCGTACTCGCCGACGAGCGAACCCCGCGCGGAACTGCCCGGGATGGGAGCGTCCACATAACTGGTGAACGTGGCCCCTGCCTGCTGTTGGGCGAGCGGGACGGCCAGATAGCCGTAACTCTCTGACACACCGGGCGCGTTGTCCTCGAAGGGGACGTCACCGTCGAGGTAGCCGAAGGGGCCGCTCTTCCCGGCCGACGTCACCTGGGCGGTGGCGCCGTCGAGCGAGCCCATGTACCCGGGCGCCTGCGCGTAGTTGAGCCCGACCTCGGGTCTGGCGTAGGTGTAGGCGTCGGCCTGCCGGATGCCGAAGGTCCGCTCGAAGGTCGCGAGGGCCTCCATCTCCGCGGAGCCGGCG
Source organism: Streptomyces ortus (assembly GCF_026341275.1). Classification (NCBI taxonomy): domain Bacteria; kingdom Bacillati; phylum Actinomycetota; class Actinomycetes; order Kitasatosporales; family Streptomycetaceae; genus Streptomyces; species Streptomyces ortus. The sequence goes on along the minus strand of NZ_JAIFZO010000002.1, from coordinate 6,135,153 downwards.
CCGAACGGGTTGTCGTTCGGCAGGACGACGGCCTGGTACTTCGCCCTGGGACGACCGCTGACCGTATCGCTCAGGAAGGTGGTGTTGATCTGCGGCCGCCCGCTGTCGGCCAGGTCGACCCTGGTGTACGGGGTACCCGCCGAGTCGAGTTCGGCGGTGATGGCTCCGGTGGCCGGACCTCCGTCATCGACGACGAGCACCTTCAGGTCGATCCTCGGCTCCGTCGTGGCCGCTCTCGTGGTGACGGGCGACGTGACGAGCGTGAGCACGGCGGCGCTTCCGCACACCCCGGCTTTCCACAGCATGCGACGCATGATGAACTCCCCCCAGCACCGCAGGTTCAGTGCGGCACGGCATAACAGCTGAACAGATTCCGATCGGAAATTTTTAGAAATTGAGTAGGCATGTCTACTCGCGGGCACGATCGCGCCAGACGTGAATACGGCCGCACATACGCGAATCCCTCATCCCCCCGCATCCCCGTCGCCCAGAGTTATACCACCATATGATCTACCGTCGCGGCTCATGACCTGATGTGCCGGAAGCCCATATGAGGCCGTCCACGGAATCGGAAGGGCGCGCCGAAATCCCACCACCCGAATAATCGATCAAGAAGATGCGCAGCACAGAGCGCATGCGTGAGGCAGAGGAAGCGTCGAGGAGACCTTCGGAGCCCAGCCCAGGAGTTCGCCGACCGGCCACCGATCGGCCGCCGATCGGATCACCCGATGGTGCGATTTCGACGATATGACCGTACTAATCATCCCCGCATCCGCTAAGCGCGCCCGGACCGGGCCTGACGTCCGGCTCGGCCACCGCCTCAACGACCGAGTCCGATCGATTCTGACCGAAGGATCGAATCCACGACTGGGGTATGAGGTCAGAAAGGCATGGCGAAAAGAATTCTTCGATAACCTCCAGACGTTGTCGGCGACGGGTGCGCAGTGGCTCTTCGAAGATTTCCGTGAAGCCGCTCGGTGGGTTGTCACACCTCGGGTCGATGTCCGGTCCCTTGCCCCGCCCCGACGGAGCCTGAATTCACTTACGCACTCAGCCCAAGGGTGACGGCGTTGGGGTCGAGTTGCGGGTGACCTCCAACAACCCACCGCCGGCCCTTCACCGGCTCGTCCGCGCCGACCTGGCGTTCGGGATCGTTTCCCTCGGGCGCTGCCGCCGGATCGGGCACGGGCGAGGCTGGACAGGAGTACGGACGGGAGACGTCCCTCCATGACCGCGCTGCTCGACTCCTCCATCGCGAGGGCCGGTGCGGGACCCCGGGGGCCGACCGCAGGGGGTGCCGCGCTCCGGCTCTTGCGGTCCGGCCGGCGACCGGGTCTGTCGGTCAGCCCGTGGGCGACCTCGACAACGAGACACGAGGACCGTTCCGGATCCATGAACGCAGGAAACTCCTGCCTGCTGGTGACCGGATACGCGAAGCCGTCGACAACGACGTCCACCCCGCCCTCGCGCGGGCGGCAGAACAACCCGACCTTCCGCACCTCGCGACGGTCATCGCGCGCGCGACCGCAGCCGGCCGACAACGGCAAGTGGGACGACGGGGCGTCGACCTCTCACCGCACCTTGTCTGTCCGCAGGTCAGCACGTTGCACGGAGGGAAAATCGAACGAGAAGGACACCTGTGCGACTGTCGGAAGGCTCGGGCGCCTTCATGGTTGGGCAGCGGGCGGCAGGGGGAGTCTGTGTCCTGCGGCCCGTCAACTGACGTGCAGCCCCTGCGACATGAGAGGCCGCTGCCCAAGAGCCGGGGAACTTCAGAGACGGAGTTGATTCCATCGTGGAACGACGCATGTCGGTTGCGACGCACTGGGGCAGTTTTGTCGCGGTGGTTGATTCCGGTCGGCTGGTGCGAATCGAGCCGAGGGCCGACGACCCCGCGCCGTCGCCCATCGGACCCGGAATGGTGAGAGCCGCTGACGACAGCGCCCGCGTGTTACGCCCCGCCGTGCGCAAGGGCTGGCTGAACGGCCTGCCGCGCGCCCACGACACGGCCAGGGGCACGGACGCCTTCGTGGAGGTGAGCTGGGACGACGCAATCGCCCTGGTGAGCGAGGAACTGCGCCGCGTACGTTCACAGCACGGAGACAGTGCCGTGTTCGGCGGCTCCTACGGCTGGGCGAGTGCGGGCGCCTTCCACAACGCGCAGGGGCAACTCCACCGGTTCCTGGCGTTGGGCGGTGGATACACCGACTCTCGCAACACGTACAGCACCGCCGCTTTGGAGGTCGTCCTCCCCCATGTGATCGGCGGAGCTCCGTGGAGCTACCAGTCCCGGATGCCGATGTGGGACGAGATCGCCGACAACTGTGACCTTGTGGTGGCGTTCGGAGGGCTGGCCCTCAAGAACAGCCAGATCAACCCCGGCGGACTGGCCAGACACCGGACGCAGGACCTTCAGCGTAAGTGCCGCGCGGCCGGGGTGCGGTTCGTGAACATCAGCCCTATCCGCAGCGACACCGCCGGCTTCCTCGACGCCGAGTGGCTGCCCGTCATCCCGAACACCGACACCGCCGCGATGCTCGGCATCGCACACACCATGCTGGTCAACGACTGGCACGACGAGGACTTCCTTCGCCGTTGCTGCGTCGGGTTCGACCGCTTCGCCTCCTACTTGACCGGCGAATTCGACGGCGTTGCCAAGGATGCTGCCTGGGCGGCGAGGATCACGGGCATGGGCCGGGACACGATCACCGAACTGGCTCGCCGCCTGTCCACGCAACGTTCGCTCATCATGGTCAACTACGCGATACAGCGGGCGGACCACGGCGAACAGCCGATCTGGATGTCGGTCGTGCTGGCTGCCATGGCGGGCTCGATGGGGCGGCCCGGCTGCGGCTGGGGCGCGGGCTACGCGACGATGGACGCGACCGGCGTCGCCCCCGGCCGGCCCTCCGTGGCGTCGATTCCCCGGGTTCCCAACCCTGTCGCGGATTTCATCCCTGTCGCCCGGATCGCCGACACCCTGCTGCATCCGGGCAGGACCATCGACTACGACGGCCGGCGCCTGACCTTGCCCGAGCTCCGTCTGATCTACTGGTGCGGCGGGAACCCGTTCCACCACCACCAGGATCTCCACCGCTTGACCCGCGCCTGGCAGACCCCTGACACCGTGGTGGTGCACGAAGCCTGGTGGAACACCACGGCCAAGTTCGCCGACATCGTCCTGCCCGTCGCCACCAGCCTGGAGCGCGACGACTTCGCCGCCGGATTCTCCGACCCCCACCTCGTCGCGATGCCGAAAGTCCGTGAGCCGGCGGGCGAGTCACGCACCGACCACCACATCTTCGCCGCCCTGGCCTCCCGGCTGGGATACGAGCGCGAGTTCACACAGTCACGCTCCGAGATCGAATGGGTCCGGCACCTCTACGAGCAGACGAGGGCCGGCCTCGGCGACGACGGGGCCTTGCCGAGCTTCGACGACTTCTGGCGAAGCTCCACGGCTGAACTGCCGTCGCTGAGCGGTCCGTTCCCCGGCAGCTTCGAGGCGCTCCGCGCAGATCCGCAGCGTTTCCCCCTGGCGACCCCGTCGGGCCGGATCGAAATCTTCTCCGAGGAGATCAACTCGTTCGGCTACGACGACTGCACCGGGCATCCGGCGTGGTTCGAACCAGTGGAGTGGCTCCGTGCCGGCCTCTCGGACCGCTTCCCGCTGCACTTGATTTCGAATCAGCCCGCCTCCCGCCTGCACAGCCAGTACGACAACGGCGGCCACAGCCTCAAGTCGAAGATCCGTGGCCGTGAGCCCGTGACGATCAATCCGCTGGACGCCGCGTCCCGTGGCATCGAGAACGGCATGATCGTACGCGTCCACAACGACCGCGGCAGCTGCCTGGCGGGCGCAGTCCTGTCGGACGACGTCATGCCAGGCGTCATCCAACTGTCCACCGGAGCATGGTGGGACCCGGCCCAGCCAGGCCGAAGCGGCACCTTGGACCGCCACGGCAATCCGAACACCCTCACGGCCGACCGAGGGTGCTCGCGACTGTCCCAGGGACCGAGCGCCCACAGTGCGCTCGTCGACGTCGAGCCTTACGACGGCCCCCTTCCGGATGTGCTCGCCTTCGCACCCCCGCCCCTCGAACACTGACCCGCAAGCTGCCTGCTCCTCGGGCCGGCCCTTGGAGTCCGCGTTCGCCGAGCGCGCAGCGGGCCGCCCCGGCCGCCAGAGGCTCCACTCCTCGTTTTGCAATTGCGTAATCAGATGATTACTGTGCGCAGTCGTGACTGCACTTCAAGACCTCAAGTACGCCCAGTGGTTCAGGGGCGCCGACGTCGACGGCGACGGGTTCATCACCCAGCAGGACGTCCGCGCGATGAGCGAGCGCTACATCGCCGCCCGAGACACCGCACCGAACTCCGCGACCGCCCGCCGGCTCATCGAGGGAATGGACGGGTTCTGGACGAATGCGATCGCCCCGATGGACCAGGACGGTGACGGGAAGGTCGATCTGCGGGAGATGACCGAAGGCTTCGGGAGCGTCCTGACCAACCCCGCCCTCTATCCGCAGCAGATCGCGCCGGTCACCAACTGCTTCTTCGACCTGGTCGACCTCAACGCAGACGGCAAGATCGACCAGGCCGAGTTCCAGCAGATGTTCGACTCGGTCGCCGGTGTGCCCGGCGAGGACTGCGCCACTGTCTTCGCCGCTCTGGACAGGGACGGCTCCGGTGGGCTGGACCGCGCCGAATTCCACCAGGCCCTCACCGAGTTCTTCTACGGCAACGACCCGGACGCTCCTGCCAACCACCTCTTCGGCAGGGTCACCGCCTGACAGCCCGGGATCCGGCCGCCCACACCACTACTGTGTGGGCGGCCGGCTTCCAGGCCTCAGGCCAGGCAGCCTCCGGCGCGTCCCGCCGCTCGGTGGCCGACTCGTCGTCCGCCGCACCGAGCCGCCACACCGGGCCCGCGCCGCCGTTGCGGTCAGGTGGGAACGGAGACGGAGCTCCAGTCGGCCGAGCCGATACCGACTGATCTCATCCGTGCGCTCCAGCGCGCGGGCAACGCGGTGCCCGTCATCCGCGGCGGCGGCGACGGCGACGGCGACGGCGACGACGGCCGATGCAACCGCGCCGGCTCCGAGAACCGCGAGCCCTCCGACATCCTGAGCGTCGCCACCACGTCGCCACCACGTCGCCGGGCAACGCCGGGTCCGCCCGCCGCGCGGCCCCACGACCGTGGCGTGCAGCCTCTTCTCCGCGACCTTCCGCGCCTCCGACGCCTCCGACGCCTCCGGGCAAGCACCGACACCCCGTGCAGCAGCGCCCGGTGACGGCGCACCCGGCTCACCGACTCGACTGGCTGAACAGCGTCCCCGGCCCCTCGCCGTGTGTGCACGCCCACCTGCGCAGGAACGTACCCCCGCCTTCCTCATCACTCGCGGCCGGCGCTCGGGACTTCGAGAGCGGCCTCCTTCAGCGCCACCGCGATGTGCTCGAGCAGTCACAGCACGAAAGGCCAGCCTTCGGTGCATGGCGGAGTCCGGTTGGGGTACTCGCGCAAATTCCGGCTTGAACAAGAGGTGGGACATGGACGACGTCGCCGCTCCCGGCTGGGGCAGTGTTCCCCTGCCCGGGCATCGGGCGCGTTCTGGCGCCCCGCTCGACGGAACGCTGGAAGACCTGCGGGAGTCCGCCCTCGCGGTCGATGACGACGGCATCATCGCCGCGGTCAACGGCGCGGCCCTGAGCCTGCTGGGCAGAGAAGCCTCAGAACTCGTCGGTCAGGACTTGCACGACCTGCTGCACAGGGACAGATACGGGCACTCGGTACCGCGTACGCGCTGCCGGATGCGGAAGGCGCTCCTCACGGGGGACACCAGGCACGGCGAGGCCGAGTGGTTCGCCCACGGGGACGGCACTCTCGTCCAGTTGTCCTGGTTTGTCACGCCCTACGCATCCGGCCCAGGCGGGACAGGTGCGCTGGCGATGCTGTACGACGCCAAGCAGCCCGACGTTCGCCATAGCGACGGTGGGCACTCGGCGCCGCTGTCGGAACTGGACCGCCTGGCCCTGCTGGCCGAGACGACCACGCAGCTCACATCCACCCTTGACGTGGACGAGGCGCTGCACCGGCTGGCGGCCCTGAGCGTGCCCCGGCTCGCGGACTGGGCGGTGGTCGACCTGCTCACCGAACGTGACGAAGTACGACGTGTTCTCGTCATGGAGCACAAGGACGGCATTCTGGTCGAGCGGGACGACCTGCAAGGCCCGATGCCTCCCGTGCCGGCGGAGTCGCCGATGCCCCTGTCACGGGCCCTGCGCGGCGCAGCCTCTTCCCTCGCCGGCCCCGCCACCTACCAAGGTCCGCCCGACTCCGGCATCGCGGTCGAGCAGCAGCGCCTGTTCACCGCGACCGGTATGCACTCCGCCGTCATCGCCCCCATTCGCGGGCTGCGCGACGTTCTCGGCGCCCTGACCCTGGGCCGCGACCGGCGTCATGGCGCCTTCACCCCTGCCGACCTGCCGCTGCTGGAGGACCTCACCCGCCGGGCGGGCCTGGCGCTGGACAACGCGCGCCTGTACCAGCGCCAGCGCAAAGTCGCCGAGACCATGCAACGGCACCTGCTGCCCCAGCTGCCCGTCCTGCCCGGGCTGGAGATGACCGCGCGCTACGTACCCGCTCCGGACGCCTCATCCGTGGGCGGTGACTGGTACGACGCCTTCGCGCTGGCCGACCACACCCACGCACTGGCCATCGGCGACGTCGTCGGACACGATCTCGACGCCGCAGCCGGCATGGCTCAACTCCGCAACATGCTGCGCGCCTTCGCCTGGTCCCAGCCGGAGGCCGCACCCAGCGTCGTCGTCACACGGCTCGACGATGTCGTGATGCACATAACCGAGGTACCCATGGCCACCATGATCCTCGCCACGCTCACACTCGGCGACGACGCACTGTGGCGCCTACGCTGGACGAACGCCGGCCACCCGCCGGCCCTGCTCGTCACCCATGACGGTCAGACCCGCTACCTCGACGAGGCTCACGGCATGCTTCTCGGAACCGGAGTCACCAGACCGCGCCCCGACGCCGTCACCGTCCTCCCGCCCCAGGCCACGCTCGTGCTCTACACCGACGGGCTGGTCGAGTCGCCGCGCCACTCCATCGATCACGGGCTCGACCGGCTGCGCCGGCATGCGGCCTCCCTCGCACACCGCCCCCTTGACTCCTTCTGCGACTTGCTGCTGAGCCAGGTCCGCCCGAGCGACAACGACGACGACGTCGCCATGATCGCGCTGCGCACACCCCCTCCCGCAGAGCGCGCCTGACCCGGCATCCGCCTCAACAGCCCTACGCACACTCCATGAGCGTGTTGAAGACCGGATTCTGCAGGCCGGTGTCGACCAGGCTGAGCATGATGATGAGAAAGAAGCCCTCCAGCTCGCCGCGAACCAGAGAACTGAGCAGCAGACCGATGCCGCCGTCCGGTCCGGGCGGATCGAGCCGGTCCCGGCCGTGCAGGCGTTCGACGGCCCCGACGTGGTACTGGCCGACGGCACCCGAGTGCGACCCGACACCGTCATCGCCGCCACTGGGTACCGGTCCGGCCTGCACGACCTGGTCGGGTCCCTGGGCGTACTCGACGAGGCCGGACGACCCCTCGCCGTAGGGGCACAGAACCATCACACAGCCCCGCGTCTGTACTTCGCCGGATACACCAATCCCCTCACAGGTGTCCTTCGGCAGGCGGGCATCGAGGCGCGCACCATCGCCCACGCGTTCCGCCGCGAGAAGGCGCGTGCAGCCCGTTCCGTCTCCCGGCCCGGCGACCGCACAGCCGGCGCACGCCACAAAGGGAGCGCTCCGAACTGACGGAGCTTCGGAAGCCTGGGCCCTTCAACGGCCGTCCCTGACAAGGCGATTGGACGCCGCGACACGGCCGGAGGCAGGCGTGGACGCTTCGGCGGAGAGCAGCGCAGGGGCATGGATGGGATGTCACATCGATCGGGGCCGCCCCGTGCGTGCCACGGTGACGTGGCGGCTGAGTGAGGGGCAGCTTGGGTGACGTGCTGTCACCCCATACGAGTGTGGGCAACAGCCTGTCGAGACCCGATTGCGTGGGCCGACCAGCCCGGCTCTGTCAGAAGGCTTGTCCGCTATTCCGCGACGTCGACTCCGTAACTACGAGCAAGATCGGCGAGGCCATGGTCATAGCCTTGCCCGACGGCACGCAGCCGCCAGCCTTCGCCGCGACGGTAGAGCTCGGCAAGGATCATGGTGCGCTCCGTGGTGGCGGCGTCGAGGGTGGCCCGGGCGACCGGGGCCGCGCCGATCCCGCGGGTGGCAGTGATCTCGATGGCGCCGACGTCGGCGAAGGTCGCGGCGCCGTCGATCGCGGCTGCAATGACGAGCCGGTGAGTCTCCAGGGGTAGCCGGTCCAAGTCGGCGGTGACGGCCTGTTCCGTCGGACCGTCCGTGGCAAGCCGTACGGTGCCGTCCGGGTGCTCGGGGGCACCGTAGAAGACGAAGTCCTCGTCGCCTGCCACCTGTTCGTGCTCATCGACCGCGAAGGCGACGACGTCTACGTCACAGGCGGTCTGTTGACGCCACGCGGCGGTGACCGTCCAGGCCGTGCCGGTGTCGGACAGGTCGAGAACGGCGCCTCGGACCAAGACCGATGCCGTGTCCGGCCGGTGTCCGGCCGCGTTCTGTGCCGCCGAGGGCATCACCGGTGTGGCGGGCGCGAACAGCCAGTCGGCGTTGTGCACGGGCAGGCCGAGGGCGGCGATACGGCTCATGCGCCGGTCCGCTTCGCCGCCGGGCAGCACGACGACGTCGGACACGCTGGCGGAGAGGTTGACCGCCGCGGAGGCTCCCAGGGCAACAGCACGCGCGCGTGCCTCGACGGCCTCGTCGTGGATGCCGCCCAGGACCAGGACCCTGCGCCCGCTGAGCGGCTGTTCCGCCGTGGCAGTCGGTTCCATCGGTGCGACAGTCCGCTGGACCGGGACGGCAAGCGTCGGCGCGGGCGGTGCGGTGGGCTCGCCGGCGAGCGTCTCCTCAGCGGCATGCTGCCTGGCGGCGCCCTTGGCCTGGCCGGGCTGCACCATCTCCAGCAGTCGCAGGTAGGTCAACTCGTCCACCACGGGGACGCCCTCGTCGGCGGCCCGCTTCAACTTGGCAGATCCGGTGGCGGGGTCGTTGGTGACGACGACGCTGGTCCGGCCGCTGACCGACGTCATCAGGTTGAGCCCGGCCGACACCGAGCGGGCGACGAGTTCCTCGCGTGAGACCCGGGTTTCCCCAGTGATGGCGACCTTCATCCCCTGCGTCAGCTGCTCACCCGGCTCAAGCCGACCCGGATTACGGTACGCGCAGGGCGTCTTGGGCACGTACGGCTTGTAGTCCTGGCGCGGCGGACACTCCAGGAGCGGCAAGGCCAGGCCCAGTTGCTCGGCAGCGCGCAGCGAGCCGCGCAGGATGCCGGAGAGGACGCGTACGTCGTCCTGCGCGTCGTGGGCCTTGTCCTGGCGCACACCGTAGTGCTCGGCGAGTGTGCCCAGCTTCAGATCGGGCGTCGCGGGCCCGACCAGACGGTTGAGGGCAAGCGTGCACAGACGTCTGCTGACCGGTACCCAGGAGCGGACGTGGGCGAATTCGTGGGCCAGGAAGTCGTAGTCGAACTGCGCGTTGTGGGCAACCAGGACACGGCTGCTGAGCAGTGCACCCACCTGCGGGGCGATTTCCTCGAATGTGGGAGCGCCGGCGAGACGGTCCGGAGTGAGGCCGTGGACGTGCACCGGACCTGGATCGCAGCCCGGGTTGAGAAGGGTGGAAAACTCCCCTGTCTGGTTGCCCTGTGCGTCCAACGTGAGGATCGCCAGCGAGAGGACACGGTCCCGGCCCGGTCTCAGCCCAGAAGTCTCCACGTCCACCAGCGCCCAGTCATGGAAGTAGCCGGGAAGCGTGGGCCACTTCGGACTCGACGACAGCAGGACCATGCGGGGCTCCCCTCCCCTTGCGTGGCGGGCAGCACGCCCTTGCCACGGTGATGCACCATCTGCGGGATTTTCGCATGCGCCGAGCGCCGTTCGTGGTGGTTCCGTGACGGAGAGCTAATGCTGTGACTGCATAGGTTCACGGTCTGGTGTCTGTCTGCTGCACATACCAGTTCTGCAGCCAGTCGAGAAGGGGCTCCGAACAGCTCATGGCAGGAGATGCCGAGCGGGCCGCGCACCGGGGCCGGGCGGGACTTGACGGGCTTTGCGGGGGAGGGAGAGAGAAGCGGCGGCGGAACCGGTACAAGTACGCAGACTGACCGACCACGCTCCGCCACCTTCACCCGCTGGTCCATCCGCAAACTCCCCGCTCACCTACACCGGGTGCACGGTCGCATGATCCGGATGGGCCGCGAGGCGTTACGGTACCTGCTCGCCCGCCGCGGCATCACCTTCCAGCGCGCCAAGGCATGGAAGGAGTTGTCCGACCCCGAGCGTGACACCAAGCTCCGGACTCCATGTCGTCGCCGAACCGGGCGGCGATCGCCTGGATGCCCATGATCTCGGTGTCAAGACATCGCCCGTAACGCCCACACCACCCATAACGCGCACGCACAGAACCGCGGGTCAGGTGCCCTTCCCGACCGGCTCCAGGACCGCCACGCACTCCACATACGACGTCATCGAAAAAACGTCGGTCCAAGCAGGCCGGTGAGCCCTTCCGTGCGGAGGCGAGGGCCTGGCAGCCGTGGGTGAGATCTCCCGCAGTGGATCGGGAGCCGTGGCGACCTGGGCCCCGGCCCGTTTCCGGGCGTACATACCGCTTGCATACCGGTGGTTCACCGATCCCGAGTTGGTCCCGCCTAGCTTCGGTGGGGCCGGGCGGCGATCGCCGTCCGGTCCGTGGAACCCATCGGAGGACCACCATGGCCGAGGACATCGAACCCACCCCCGAAGAGGTCGTCGAGGACGCGCAGTCCCAGGAGGAGCCGGAGGTCGAGGCGCACTCCGCGGAGGCGGTCCTGGGCCTGCAGGGCATCGAGGACGCGTCGCAGGCCGGGATCATCGACGACCCGGCGGCGGGGAGCTGCAGCTCCTGCAACGGCTCGCTCTGCTCGTGACGCACCCCCAGTAGTACGGCGTCGGCCGGGCCGTGCTGGACCGCCGGCCCGGCCGGCGGTCGAGCCCGCCAGCCGGACGCGGACGAGAAAGGACCCCGTAGGCATGCAGCTCCCCTGGAACACGATGCTGCGTTACCTGAGGTACGACCCCCGATGGTTCGAGGACCCCGTCCGCCGCCAGCCCGGCAGCGCCCATCTGACCGAGTTCCGTGCGGCGATGCCGGGGAACTGGCGGCTGCGGCGCCACGGACACTGGCTCGTCGGGGACCCGCCCGGCGCGCCCGAACTCGGCCAGGGCTGGAAACTCCACGTCTCCGCCACCTCACGGACCAGCACCGAGACCCTGCGCCGCAGCCTGCCCGTGCTGCGTGACGCGGGCGTGCGCTTCAAGTTCCTGATCGACCCCGCCGAGGTGCGCGAGCTGAACAGCAAGTCCTTCTCCCGTCCGGCCAGCGGCAAGTTCATCACCGTCTACCCGCCCGACGAGACGTCCTTCCACGACGTCGCCCGCGGGCTCACCGAAGCGTTGCGGGGCTGCGAGGGCCCGTACGTCCTGTCGGACCGCCGCTACCCGGGCTCCCGCGTCGTCTCGTACCGCTACGGCGGCTTCACCAGCAGGTTCCGGCTCCAGCCCCTGGGTGTGAGGGAGTTGCTGATCGAGTCCCCCGACGGGGCCCTGGTCCTTGACACCCGGACCCCGTACTGGTCCATGCCGGAGTGGACCACGGATCCCGTGACCGGCGAGGGCCCGCCCCCCGTCGCGACCCCGGAGGAACCGGACGCGCCGGCGGCGAAGCGCGTACTGAACGGCCGGTACGAGATCGGGAGCGCCGTCGCCTTCAGCAACCGCGGCGGCATCTACCGGGCGGTGGACACCGTCACCGGCGCCGACGTCGTGCTGCGCGAGGCCCGGCCCGGTGTGGAGGTCGGCCCCGACGGGCTCGACGCGGTCGTACTGCTGCGCCACGAGTACGACCTGCTGACGGAACTGGCCGACAGCGGGTTCTTCGTCCGCCCCCTCGACTTCTTCCGGCAGTGGGAACACTCCTACCTCGTCGAGGAATGGGTGGGGGACAGCCATCTGGGACTGATCGTCACCACCGAGAACCCCGTGTTCGAGCTCGACCTGTCGGCCGAGCGGTTGACCGCCTACTACCAGCGCCTGCAGCGGATATGGCTGCAGCTCGCCGACGCCATCGCGCTCTGCCACGAGCGCGGCATCGTCCTCGGCGACCTGTCCCCCACCAACGTCATGGTCACATCGGACGACCGGATCCGCGTCATCGACCTGGAGTCCGCCTTCCACGAGGGCGGCGCCCCCGGAGCGGGGCTCATGACGCCGGGGATGGTCACCCGGCGTGCCCTGGCCGCCAAGCACGGCGACCGCCGCACCGACTACTACGCGCTCGGCGGCCTGATGCTGGCGACCATGCTCGCCTGCCAGCAGAACGACATGGTCGACCACGAACTCCCGCTGCGCCTGATGACCGAGGTGGCCCGGGACCTCGACCTGCCCGCCGGCCTCACCTCCCTGATCAGCGACCTCTACAGCGAGGACGAGGAGCTGCCCGACCCGGCCGTGCTCCGCCGGCGGATGGCCGAGCTGCCGTTCGACACCGCCTGGCGCCGGCCGCCGCCGCTCGCCCACCGGCTGCGGCCCGAACCGGAACGCAGCGCCCCCCTGCACGAGCGGATCACCGAGGTGCTCGACGGCGTCGTCGACTACATGAAGGGGACCGCGACCGTCGAACGCGAGGACCGGCTCCTGCCCGCCGACGTCCTGGTCTTCGAGACCAACCCGCTCTCCCTCGCCCACGGCGCGCACGGCGGCCTGTACGCCATGCACACCCTGGGCCACGAGATTCCCGACGCCCTTCTCTCCTGGACCCTGCGCCGGCCGACCGACCACGACGCGCTGCCCCCCGGCCTCTACTACGGCTCGGCCGGCGTGGCGTGGTCGCTGTCCGCGCTGGGCCACCGGGACCAGGCGGTCCGGCTGCTGCGCGAGGCCGGCGGCCATCCGCTGCTGCACACCGAACCCGGCGTCCTGACCGGCGCGGCGGGCCACGGCATGGCCTGTCTGCGGCTGTGGCGCGACCACGGGGTGCAGGAGTTCCTCGACCGCGCCGTCACGATCGGCGACCGCCTGACGGCGGAGGCCCGCTGGGAGGACGGCCGGGCGCACTGGCCCGACTCGGCCGACCGGATCCCGGTCGGCTACGGCTACGGCGCGTCCGGCGTCGCCATGTTCCTGCTCGCCCTACAGGGGGCCACGGGCGACGGGCGGCTGCTCGATCTCGGGCTTGCGGCGCTGGAGTTCGACCTCTCCCACCCCATCTACTCGACCAGCGGAGTGCTGTCCTTCCCGTCGTTCGCGCAGAGCGATGGCCCGCGGGTACGGCGCCACTACTGGGACGCGGGCACGGCCGGGGTACTGACCACCCTCCTGCGCTACTGGGACGTCACCGGCGAGGACCGGTTGCGCAAGGAAGTGGACCGCGTGCTCCCCGACGTCCGCCGCAAGTACACCGGTCTTCCCCAGCTCTTCCACGGGATCAGCGGCCTGGGCAACACACTCCTGGACGCGTACGAGTTCCTCGGCGACCCGGAACTCCTCGGCGACGCGCAGCGGGCGGCGGAGGCGGTGCTCTGCCACACCCTGCGGCGCCCCGAAGGCGTCGTCTTCCCCGGAGAGCAGTCACTGCGGGAATGCTGCGACCTGGCGAGCGGCTCGGCGGGCGTGGCCCTGTTCCTCGACCGGCTCCGGCACGCCGCCCCGGGACGGCGCACCAACCGGAACTTCCTCCTCGACGACCTGCTGACCGGCGCGCGGCCCGCCCCGGGGGACGGCTCGTGACCACCGAGGCCGTGCGGACGGACGGGGGCCGGACCTCGGTGCTGCGCCACAACCGTCCATTCCGGCTGCTGTGGGTGGGGCAGACACTGTCGGGCTTCGGCTCCTCGATGGCCGGGGTGGCACTGCCGCTCGTCCTGCTGGCCGGGGGCCATCCCCCCACCTCCGTGGCCGCGGTGACCACGGTGGTGGCCGTCACCGGCCTGCTGGTCCGCATCCCCGCCGGGATACTGAGCGATCACCAGGACCAGCGCAGGCTCGTGATCGCCTGCGACCTCGTCCGCCTCGTGGTCTCCGCGGCCGTGGCCCTGTTCCTGCTCGCGGGGCCCCTGCCGATGTGGCTGGCGATCGGCGCGGTCATCGCCTCCGCGAGCGCGATGGAGGTGTTCAAGCCGTCGCAGTTCCAGCTGATCCGGCGCGTCGTCAGCAACGAGCAGATCCCCACGGCGGTGTCACTGAACCAGGCCCGCGCCTACGGAGTGTCGATGGCGGGCCCCGCGGCGGGCGGACTGCTCGTCGGGGTGTACCCCGCGCTGCCCTTCGCGGTCGACGCGGTCACCTTCCTGGCGTCGGCGCTCTGCGTCGCCGCCATGGTGCCGCGCAAACGGGCGGCGACCGCGCCGCCGAAGGACCCCAAGGACCTCTCGGTACCGGAACCCGCGGTGGTCCCGCCGGCCCCGCCCGGTCCGGAGCCGGTGCGGCAGGCGCCGGCGGCGGGGTTCCGGGACCGGCTGACCGTCGGCTTCCGGCACCTGGCGCACGACCCGTTCCTGCGCCGCTCCACCGTCTTCTTCAGCGGTATGACCGTGGTCTTCAGCATGTTCGGCTCCGCCCTGATGCTCGGGGTGGGCGACCGGCCCGGTGGAGCCGCGGCCGTCGGCTACGCGTTCAGCAGCGCGGCCCTGGCGGGGCTGCTGGGCTCGCTCGCCGCCCCCACCCTCCAGCGCAGACTGCCACTGCCGGTCCTCGTCGCCTCCGGACCGGCGGCCGCCGGCGCGCTCCTGACCCTCGCGTGGCTCAGCGGGAGCACCCTCGCGTTCGTCGCCGCGTTCTCCGCGATGTCCCTGCTGGTCCCGGCGATCAACGCGGCCGTCGTCTCCGTCATGGCCACCTCGGTCCCCCCGGAGATCTACGGCCGCGTCACCACGGCCAACGACTTCGTCGTCCAGCTGCTCCAGCCCTGCGCGCCACTGGCCGCCGCGCTGCTGCTGACCACCAGCTCGCTGGCGGTGACCGCCCTTGTCCTGGCGGTCTCCTACGTGGTGCTCGCGCTCCTGGCCTTCACCCTGCCGACGCCGACCGCCGCCCCCATCGCTCCCCAGGAGCCCACCCGGAGTGACGCATGACCACGACCTCCCGGCACGCGCCGCGGTCCGCGGACCCCGCCGAACCGTCCCTGCCGCTCTCCGTGCTCGAACGGGGCGGCCATCCGGCCGGAACGAGTGCCGAGCAGGCGGTCCGGGACATGGTGGACACGGCCAGGACCGCGGACGCGCACGGCTACCGGCGCTTCTGGGTCGCCGAGCACCACGCCGTGCGCACGAGCGCCAGCAGCTCCCCCGCCGTGCTGATCGCGCACATCGCGGCGCGGACCGAGCGGATCCGGGTGGGTTCGGGCGGGGTGATGCTGCCCAACCACCCGCCGTACACGGTCGCCGAGCAGTTCGCCACCCTGCAGACCCTCCACCCCGGGCGCATCGACCTGGGCATCGGCCGCCCCTCCGGCGGCAGCACCGAAGCCCACCGGCTGCTGGAGGCGGCCCTGCGGCGGGCCCCCGGGGCCGGCACCGGGTTCCCCGCACAGATCGACGAACTGCTGGGTGTCCTGTTCCGCAGGGGCCCTGACCGCAACCGCTTCCACTCCCTGCCGCTGACGCCGCGGTCCGCCACCCCGCCCGAGGTCCACGTCCTGGGCGCCGGCACGACCAGCGCCCGCCTCGCCGGGGAACGCGGACTTCCCTTCGTCTACGGCCACCACCTCAGCCGCTCCGTCTGCCGCCCGGAGGCCGTGGAGGGCTACCGGGCGGCGTTCCGGCCGGATCCGGACCACCCCGGGCAGGACGGCTCCCGGCCCCACCTCGCCGTCTCGGTCCACGTGGTGTGCGCCGAGACCGACGAACTGGCCGAGTCGTTGGCCCTGCGGACCGCCGTCCACCTGGCCGTCCACTCCGGCAACACCACCTCCCTCGGCCCGCTGTCCCCGGCCCGGGAGGAACACCTGGCCCGCCGGATCCTCGACGAGTACCAGGTGGTGCACGGCGCCCCCGCGAAGGTCGCCGCCGAACTGGAGGCGCTGGCCGCCCTGTTCGCCGCGGACGAGCTGATGATCGCGCCCTTCGAAGTCAGCGGTGAGGCCCGCGCCCGCACGCTGCGCCACACGGCACGGGCCCGCGTGACGTCACCGGCCCGGCGTGCGGCCCGCCGATGAGGAGCACCCCGTCCCTCACACCGGGCGCCGCCACCCGGGACGCCCTGCGCGCGGTGCTCGGGCAGTTCGCGACCGGAGTGACCGTGGTCAGTGCCGGGCGGGACCTCCCCCAGGGGATGACGGCGAACTCGTACACCTCGGTCTCTCTCGACCCCCCGCTCGTCCTGGTCTGCGTGGCCCGCACCGCGGCCGTGCACGCGACCGTGCTCGCGGAGCGGCACTTCGCGGTCTCCATCCTCCGCTCCGGCCAGGACCACGTGGCCCGGTACTTCTCGGACCACCGCCGGCCCCGGGGACCCGGCGCGTTCGACACGATCGGCGCGTTCACCGGGCGCGTGACTGGTACGCCGCTGATCACGGGCGCGCTGGCCTGGCTGGAGTGCGCCCTGACCGCCGTGTACGACGGCGGGGACCACTCCATCCTGCTCGGCGAGGTGCGTGACCTCGCCCGCGGCACCCCGGGCGAGCCCCTGACGTACTTCGCCGGCTCCTTCCGGCCGTGACCCGACCCCGTCCACCACACACTCCGGAGCGAAGCATGAGCGTGGCCGACCCGATGACCGACGACGCTCCGGACCCGACTGTCCCGCCTGTGCCCCGGTCCGTGCTCGAACTCGGGGGCCGCCTCCCGGAGACCGGGGCCGAGCGCTCCTTCCAGGACATGGTGGACACCGCGGAGACGGCCGACGCGTACGGCTACGCGCGCTTCTGGGTCGCCGAGCACCACTCCTCGCACCGGACCGCGAGCGGTGTACCCGCTGTGCTGATCGCGCACATCGCGGCGCGGACCGAGCGGATCCGGGTGGGTTCGGGCGGGGTGATGCTGCCCAACCACCCTCCTCTGACGGTCGCCGAGCAGTTCGCCACCCTCCAGGCGATGTATCCCGGACGGATCGATCTCGGCCTCGGCCGGTCCGTGGCCGGGCCCGTGAGGCCGGACGGACTCATGGAAGCGGCCCTGCGCCGTGATCCGCTCGGCGCGGCCGAGTTCCCGGAGCGGATCGACGAACTCATGGGCTTCCTGCTGGACCGTGGACCGGAGCGGCACCGCTTCCACGCGCTGCCGCTGACGCCCCGTCCGTCGAGCCCGCCCGAGGTCCACGTCCTGGGCGCCGGCGAGGGAAGCGCGCGGATCGCCGCGGAGCGGGGGCTGCCGTTCGCCTACGGCCATCACCTGGGCCGTTCCAAGTGCCGGCCGGCGGCGACGGCCCACTACCGCTCCGCCTTCCGGGCGGCACGGGCGGGCGGAAGGCCGTACCTCGTCGTCTCGGTCAACGTGGTCTGCGCCGGGACCGACGAGGAGGCCGAGAGGCTGGCCCTCCACACCTCTGCGCGGCTGGGCGGCCCCTACCGGGAGGCCGCCGCGGACACCACGTTGTCCCCGGCCCAGGCCCTCCAGGTGGCCCGCCGGACCCTCGCCGAGAACCAGGTGGTCCTCGGCGCGCCGACGAAGGTGAACGCCGAACTGGACGCACTGGCCCGCCGGTCGGGGGCGGACGAGCTGATGCTGGTGCCGTACGAACTCACCGGCGCCGCACGCTGCCGCACGCTGCGCCTGGCGGCGGCCCCCCGGCACACGCCCCCGTGGGAACCACGCGGACGGCCGACCGCGGCCCCGGACCGACGACTCACCCACTGAGGGAGGCGCCGGTACGGGCCTGCACGGGGCCGCGCCCACCCCTCGTGGGCGCGGCCTCCAAGCCGCCCCCCCCTTCACGGGCCCGCGTCGCCCTCCCCCACGGGGCGCCCCCCTCATAGGCCCGCCCTGTCCCGGTGCCCGTCGGCCGGTCGGCGGACCGTCAGGTGGATGTTCCCAGCAGGCGGCGAAGGTCCTCCGCCATGCGCAGGGCCGCCGCGAGGTCCTCGCCGCAGAGGTCCGGTCCCGCCGCGCGCCGCCGGCGGTCGAGCACCACCCGCAGGGCGAAGGCCGCCTGCCGGGCGAACAGCGCCAGCAGGTCCAGTTCGTCGAGGCTGGACCGGGACTGGGGAGCCGGGTCCAGGACCTCCAGCACGCCCAGGATCCGGTCCTCGTGGGTCAGCGGAGCCGCCATCAGGGCGTCGGGCACGTACTCCGTGGACTCGGCGAACGCCCGGTCGAAGTCGGAGCGGTGCGACAGGTCGTCCACGATGACGGGCTCGCCGGACATCACCACCCAGCCGGCGACACCGCTCTTCGCGGGGAAACGCCTGCCCACCAGAACATCCTCGCCCTGGCCGGAGACCGCCTGGAAGACCAGTTCGTGCCGCGCCTCGTCCAGCAGGAACACCGAGCTGGCGGCGGCACCGAAGATGGCGCGCGCCACGTCGACCACGGACCGCAGGAGTTCCTGCGAGAGCAGGTCGTTCGCCGCGTCGGTCCCAGCGTTGTCGTCGTTCACGAAGCACCCCTCATACCGGTGTGTACGTTGGCCGCGGAAAGGTAGAGCGCGTTCTTGAGCTGAAAGCTCGTCAGCCTGCGGTGCCGGGACAGGACACGGGCGCACAGTCCCGTGATGTACGGCGTGGCGAAACTGTTGCCCGTCGTGCGGATCGTCGTGCCGCCGAGCCAGGCGACCTGGACGTTCTGGCCCGGAGCGAAGAACTCCACCGGCGGACTGGGGTTGTAGAGGTGCAGGTCGGGGTCGTCCTCCGCATGGCTGCCCACGGAGATCACCGACGCGAACCGCCAGGGGAAGCTCTCCACCGTGGAGTTGTGGGCCGAGGCGACGATGACGGTCCGGCGGAAGTACGCCTCGTCGGCGAGGACACGCAGTTCCTCGACGAACCGTGCCCGGGTCGTGGACAGACTCAGGTTGATGACGTCGAAACCCTCGTGGATCGCCCACCTGAGGCCCGCTAGCAGGACGTCCCCGGTCCCGCCGAACGTCCTGCCGAGCACCTGCACGCTGTAGAGCTCGCATTCCGGCGCGATCCTGCGGATGATCCCCGCGCAGGCCGTGCCGTGACCGCAGCTGTCCGTGGCCGCGGTCTCCGTGACGCCGATCCCGTGCTCGTCCTTCGTCACGGCCCAGGCGCCGTCGACCCGGCCGACCAACGGATGGCCGGACTCCACACCGGAGTCGACGACGCACACACGGACACCGCGTCCGCGGGCGTCCTCCCCCTCCCGTGCCGACCCGGGGCGCTCCTCGTCGGCGGTGACACCGATGTCCTCGGGTCGCCTGCCGCGCAGGCTCCACACCAGTTCGGGGCGGCGCGGCGCCGTCTGTACCGTGTCCATTCAGGGGCCCTTCGGTGTCCGGTCGGGGAGCGGAGCCGTGCCGGGGCGGGAGCCGCCGCCGGTACGCCCGGGAGTGGCGTCGAGGGCGTCGAGGGCCGCCGCGGCCCGCCGCGCACCGGGCAGATGCCCCTTCGACTCGAAGCAGGTGACGGCCCGTTCCGCCGCCGCGCGCGCCTGCGTCGCCCCGCCCGTCCGCCGCACGACCTCGGACCGGTCGAGCCAGGCAATCGCCCTGACGACCGGCGAGTCGGTGCCGACGGCGTGGCGCACGGCGCGTTCGGAGAGCGTGACGGCGTCCGCGGGCCGGCCCTCGGCCACGGCGATGCGGGCCAGCAGTCCGTCGAGGTCGGCGGCGTCGGAGCGGGCCGGTGACGCCGGGGCGGGCGAGGCCGTGCCCAGATCATCCGGACCGCCCGCACCGCCCGGACCGGTGGCCGCGGTCAGATGGGCCACCGCCTCGTCGACCCCGCCCGCGTCCAGCAGCAGCCGCGCCGACTCCCTGTGCAGCGCGGCCAGCAGTCCGTCGGCCATGAGCGCGTGCGCGGCGGCGGTGGCCTCGTCGAGCAGTTCCAGCGCGTGCCGCCCGTCGCCCGCGAGGGCCTCCACGGTGGCGTGGAACAGCGGCAGCACCACCGCCCCCTCGGCGTAGCCCAGGCCGTCCACGAGTCGTCGTACCCGGGTGAGGCAGGTGTGCGCGTCCTGCCACCGTTCCCCGAGCGCGAACAGCACCGCCAGCGGGCAGTTCAGTGTCAGCCGGACCGTCGGCCGCTGTTCGCCGTGCTCGGCGAGCAGCGTCCGCGCGCGGGCCGTCGCCCCGGGCACGGGTGCGGGACCACGCCACAGAGAGATGCCCATGGCTCCCAGCGCCAGGGCGCGTTCGGGCTCGGCGCCCGAACGCAGTGCGTGCTCGAGGCCGCGGCTCAGGAGGAGGTCGGCGGCTTCGTGCCGCCCCTCGAACTGGCGCTCCTGTGCGAGCCGGACGGCCGCTCTGGCCTGGCCGAGTTCGTCGCCGGCCCGTTCGAAGACCGCCATGGTCCGGTGGGCGATCTCGCCTGGGGTGCCGCCCGCGAGGTCCGCGGACACCACGGAGAGCGCGAGCCGCGCGTGCGCGGTCTCGACGAGGTGCGGGGCGGGCGCGGTCAGGACGTCCCGCAGCAGGGAACACCCCTCGTCCGTGCGACCGGTGGCCAGGCAGACCTCGCCGAGTCCGCGGGTGGCGGCGATCCGGTCGGGCTCACCGTCCCGGGCCAGCCCGAGGGCCCGGCGCAGGAGGCCGTCCGCCCAGGCGAGGTCCGAGCGGGCGAGGGCACGGGTGCCGCTCTCGACCAGGAGGTGGGCTGCGGCGCGCCGCAGCGCTTCGGTACGGGGCCCGGCGAGGCCCAGTTCGGTCCGGTAGCGGTAGGCGTGCTCCAGGTGGCCGGCCATCGCCGCGCTCGCCTCCACCGTGCGGTCCTCCGTGCGGTTCCCCGGACGGTCCTCCGTGCGGTTCCCCGGACGGTCCTGCGTGCGGTCCCCGTCGCGTGCGGTCGCGTCCGGCGGCCGGGCGGCGAGCTGTGCAGCGAGGTGTTCGTGCCGCTCGGCCCGGGCGCGCTTCGCCATGGAGTGGTAGGTGACCTCGTGGAGGAGACCGCTGCTGAACCGGAGCACGGGCGTCTCCCGTCCGCTCCCGTCCGGCACGTCCGGCACGTCCACGAGTCGGTGCCCGCGCAGGCGCACGAGCGCGGCCTCGACGCCGCCGCGCAGGGACGGCACGGCGTCACCGCCCGTCGAGGCGCCCGCCGGGGCACCCACCAGGACGTCCGCGGGCACGCCGTCGCGGTCGCGCTCGGCCAGCGCGGCCACGTCGTCCGCGGTGAACTCCCGCCCCACCACGGCCGCGAGGTCCAAAGTGGTGCGCTCCGCGCGGCCGAGCGCACCGATCCGAGCGCCGAGCAGGGCCTGCAAGGTGGTCGGCAACCCGTCGGCGCCCCCGGCCCGGTAGCCGGACCCGTGTTCCATGACGGCCGCGACCAGGTGCTCCAGGTGGAGCGGGTTGCCGCCCGCCGCCTCCAGCACGTGCGCCGGTACGCCCGACCCGGCCGCGGTGTCCTCGGCGACGGCCGCGCCGGAACCGTGCGCGCCCACCTCCATGAGGGTCTCCGCGACAGTCGCGGCCTCATGTGCGGTCAGGCCGGGCAGGGACAGCGACCTGGCGGCCCGCCCGGTCGACGCCCACTCGGAGCGCCGGTCCAGGAGGTCGGGACGGGCCAGGCAGACGAACAGTACGGGCGAGGCGGTCAGGTCCGCGGCCAGTGTGCCCAGGACGTCGAGCAGCACGTCCGAGGCCCACTGGCAGTCGTCCACCACCAGCACGACCGGCCGCCTGCGGGCGAGCGCGGCCAGGAGGTCGCCGGCCGCGGCGCAGGTGTCGTCGACCGAGGGGTTCGGCGTGCCGTCCTCCAGCAGACCGCCGGCGAGCAGCGCGAGCGCCTGCCTGATCTCGTCGCGCTCGTCGGTGTCCCCGTCGGTGTCCTCGTCGGCTCCGGCCGGATCCCGTATGTCGGGGAAGTGCCGCAGCACCTCCCGCACCGCGTCCGCCAGCGGTGCGAGGCTTCCGTGCTCACCGTAGGGACGGCAACGGCCGGAGCCCTGGGCGCAGGCGGGACCCGTGTCCCTGAGCCACTCGTGGACCAGGCGCGTCTTGCCCATGCCCGCCTCGCCGTGCACGACGAGGACGTTCGGTGCGTCGTGCCCCCCTGTCACGTCCCGCAACGCCTGCCGCAGCAGGCCGAGTTCGGCCGTCCTGCCGACGAGGGGCACGTCGAAGCGGCGCGAGAGCCGCGGGTCGTCCTCGGCGACGGCGAGCAGCCGGTACGCGGTCACCGGCGCCGTCTTTCCCTTGAGCCGCAGCGGGCCGACCGGCTCGGAGCGGGCGCTGGGGCCGGCCGCCCGCCTGGTCTCGGGACCGATCAGGACCTCGCCCTCGGCGGCGTGCTGTTCCAGGCGGGCGGCGACGTTGACCGTCTCCCCGGCAACCAGGGCCTGTCGGGTGGACACGTCTGTGCTCGTGACGGCGGGTCCGGTGTTGACGCCGATCCGCACGGCCAGCCGGATGCCCAGGGTGGGGTGCAGTTCGTTCTCGTTGAGGTCGTGTACCGCGTCGAGCATCGCGAGCGCCGCGGACAGCGCCCGCCGGGCGTCGTCCTCGTGGGTGACGGGCACCCCGAAGACGGCCATGACGGCGTCCCCGATGAATTTCTCGACCGTGCCCCCGCATTCCTCCAGCGGCGCCCGCATCCGGTCGAAGTACCGGAGGACGACCGTGCGCAGGGTCTCCGGGTCCAGTACTCCGGAGAGCGCGGTGGAGCCGACCAGGTCGCAGAAGACGACGGTCACGATCTTGCGTTCCTCGGCGGGGGCTGCCGCGCCCGCGCGGCCGACGGGCACGCCGCAGGACGGGCAGAAACGTGCTCCGGACGGCATCGCGCGGTCGCAGGCTGCACACCGCATGGCTGACTCCTCCTGGCTGGCGGTTCGCGGACGGTCGGCGCGGGTCACGCGGGGCCGCACGGCCCCGGTGTCAGAACAGCGCTCCGCCGGCGATCTCGCTGTGCGCCTGCACCTCGGGGCCCGCCTCGTCGAGCCGGTCCTTGAGGTCGAGGACGAGTTCGAGCTCCTCCGCGCTCAGGTCCCGAAGCACCTGGCGCTGCTCCTCGGTCAGTGCGGCGAGTCCGAAGCCGTGGATCTCCAGGGCGCGGAGCGTGTCGTCCCCGCGGTCGTCGGGACCGCCGGCTGCCAGGGGTTCTTCCAGGCGTTCGCTCATGACGGGTACGTTCCTTCCGGGAGGCGGTGGGTCGGGCGTGGTTCCCCTGCGATCCGGCCGAACAGCCCGACGAGGCCGTCCACGGTGTGCAGGGCGCTCGTGGTGACGGCCCGCCGCAGGACGGGCGTCAGCGGAAGGACGTCGAGCAGCTCGAAGAGGTCGGCGGTGTGTCCGTCGTCCAGCTCGGCGTGTGCGCGGACGGTGCGCAGCGAGGCCTCGGGGACACCCGACGAGACGATGTGGTCGGCGAGCCGGCGAGCGGGGGCGTTGCTCTCCAGTACGGCGATGTATCCGAGCAGGGCTACCGGGTGGTGGTGCTCGATCCAGTAGTACTGGGCCCCCACGAACCGGGCGGTCGCCGGCGGCGGCTGCTCGCCGGCGACGGCCGCCGCGGTGTCGCCGAGCGCGGTGTCGCCGAGCGCGGCGAGATCGGTCAGCAGCCAGTCGTCGTGGCCGCGTTCCTCCTCGGCGTGGACTCGGAGGTAGCGCTCCAGCGGTGCGGCTACCGGATCGTGCGGGCGGAGCGCGGCGCACAGCGTGGCCGCGCGTTCCATGAGCGGGACCGAGGCCCGGATCACGCCGTGCATCACCGCGAGGTACGTCGCGTAGCGCGGGGCGAGTCCGGTGGGCCGCCACAGTGCGTCGGTGGCCGCCCGCACCATCGGCTCGGTGAGCGCGAGCCGCGCCCGGAGGCCGGCGGCGGTGCTCACCGCGGTGCCCATCGGGGTGCCCATCGGGGTGCTCACCGCGGTGCTCCGGGCAGGGCGACCAGGTCCTCGTACCCGGCCGTGCCGTGCCGTCGTACGAACGACACCGGGCCGGCCTCCCGCTGCAGCTGCGCGACGTGGAGGTCGAGCAGCGCACCCGCCGGGCCGCCGGCCAGCCGGTCCGCGGCGGCGAGGACTTCGGGGTGCTCGCCCAGAGCACGGCACCCGTCGCAGTACCCCGGCCGCGGACCGGCACCGGCCGCCGTGCCGTAGCGGGCGGTCAGATGGCCCGGCCCCACCGTCCTGATCATCCGCAGGGCGGGCGCCGACCGTACCCGCCGGCTCACGGAGGCCCAGTCGCTCCCGTCGAGGTGGCCGACCGTCAGGTGGGCGGGGGCCGGCCGGCGGTCGACGGTGTGCTGGTTGCAGCAGGCCAGGATGGTGCCGTCGGCCGCCACGACCGGCCAGGCGGCCATCGAGCAGGGCCGCACCCGGCCGGGGTCGGGGGCGGGGACGGCTTTCGCGGCGGCCCAGGAGGCGGCGCGGCCCACCGGGCGCAGCGAGTTGACCAGCATGGGGACGCGGTCACCGAACGCGCGGCGGATGTCGGTGGTCACGTCCGCGAGGTAGGGGTCCAGCGGTCCGTCGCCCACGACGTGGAAGCTGCAGGCGATCCCCCGGTCGAGGACCTGCCGCACCACCGAGAAGGCGCGGGCGCGGGGGACCTCGCGTTCGTGGAAGGCGTCGACGCTCACCGAGAAGTGGTCGAGCGCGCCGATCGCCCGCAGGACGGCGGGCGGGATCACGGCATGGTCCGGCTCCCCGGGTCCGGATCCGGGGCGGTTCCCGGCGCCGCGGGCGGCGAACCAGGCACCCGTGAGCAGGGCGACCCTGGTGCCTGCGGCGCGCGCCCGGCCGGCCAGTTCGGCGGTGAGGTCGCTGCGCAGCAGTGGTTCACCGCCGGTCAGCATCAGGACCTCGGGGCGGTCGGTGGCCTCGAAGGAACCGACGAACCTCAGGAGCCGGGCGGAGTCCGGTTCTGGGGAGGCCATGGTCGAGGTGGTGGAGCAGTGCGCGCAGTGCAGCGGGCAGCGCCCGGTGACGGTGACCAGCAGGCCCGCGGACGGGACCGGGCGGAGGGACATCAGCTCGGCGAGTTGCATGGCGTGCTCACCCTCCGTCCGTGGGGTCGGCCTCCGTCTGTGGGGTCGGCCTCCGTCTGTGGGGTCGGCCTCCTCCGAAGCGTCGGCCAGGACGGTTCGGGACGCGGACCGTAGCGGTTGGGATCCGGTAAAGGCCCAGGTGGCGGCGGAGTCCGGCGGGGGTGGGTGTCCGGCGCGGGTTTCACGCGGGTATCTGCGTGACCGGCGGCGATTGCAGGGCGGTCTGTTCACGGGCGAACACCCGGATGAGCCGCGGCAGTTCGTACCGTGCGGCATGGGCAGTGATCTCGGTGTCCGGGGTGAGGAGCACACCGCAGTCCATCAGGGACTCCAGTCGGCGGAGCACCTCGTGCTGTGCGCGGCCGAGCCGGCCGGCCGCCTGGGCGAGGGTGAAGGGGCCCCCGGGGAGGTCGGACAGTTCGCGCAGCGCCGAGCGGTCCGCCGGGGACAGGTCCTGCCAGCCGCTCGCCAGCCGTGGCCGTACGTCCATGTCACCCGCGACGAGTTCGTCGAGCACCGTCCGGCTGTCCGCCAGCCGCCGGGCGTACTCGTCCAGCGGCAGGTGGCGTCGTACGGCGAGTTTCAGACCGCATACGCGTACCGCCAGAGGCAGCATCCCGGTGGCGGTGACGATGTGCGCCGCGGCTTCCCGGCCGGCGCCGAGCCGGGCGGGGCCGACGATCCTGCCGAGCAGTTCCAGGCACTCCGCGGTGTCGAACGCCGTCGCCTCCAGCCGGTGCGCCGGGGTCAGGCCGGCCAGCGGGGTCCGTGCGGTGACCAGTACCGCGCTGGCCCCGGTGTCGGGCACGAGCGGTCGCACACACGATTCATCGACGCAGCCGTCCAGCACGACCAGGACCTTCCGCCCGGCGAGCCAGCCACGCCAGGCGGCCGCCGTGCGGTCCGGCTCCGCCGCGCTGACGGTCCGCGCGATGGACGGCGCGGGCGACCCCACGAGTTCGGCCAGTTCGGCCAGTACCGAAACGGTGGGCCGGGCCCGGCCCGCCGTGTCCCGCATCCGAATGAGCACCCTGCCGTCGGGGAACGCGTCGGCGAGCCGGTGCGCCGCGTGGACCGCCAGCGCTGTCTTGCCGGTCCCCGCCGGCCCGGTCACCACCGCCAGCCGCGGACCCGCGTCGTCACGGGCCAGGAGGGCGAGCAGCGTGCCCAACTGCTCCCGGCGGCCCGTG
The DNA here is from genome assembly GCF_026341275.1 of Streptomyces ortus. Classification (NCBI taxonomy): domain Bacteria; kingdom Bacillati; phylum Actinomycetota; class Actinomycetes; order Kitasatosporales; family Streptomycetaceae; genus Streptomyces; species Streptomyces ortus. Next base: position 6,108,711 of record NZ_JAIFZO010000002.1, on the reverse strand, counting down.
AAGTCGGGCAGGTCGGGCGGCAGCAGCGTGGCCGACCGCCGGTCCGGACGGTGTACGGGCCGGGTGCCGGCCCGGCCGGCCTGGCCGAACACGCCGCCGGCGCCGCCCCCGCCCGAGAGCATCGACCGGTAGAGCGTCTGGAGCGCCGGACTCGGCTGCAACCCGTACTCGGCGGCCAGGAGTTGGCGCAGCCCCTCGTAGGCGGCGAGGGTCTCGGTCTGGCGTCCCTGGTCGAAGAGGGCGTTCATCTGGGCGGCTCGCAGCCGTTCGCGCTCGGGGTGCTCCTCGACGAGTTCGCCGATGGTCTCGGCCACCTCGTGGGAATTGCCCAGCCGCAGCTCGGTCTCCGCCCAGCTCTCGTACGCCTGCAGACGGCGGCCGTCGAGCCGGTCGGCCTCGCACCGCAGTGCGGGAGAGGACCGCAGGTCGTGCAGCGCGGGGCCGCGCCACAGGCCGAGCGCTTCGCGCAGCATGCCGGAAGCCTGGACGAGGTCGTTCTGGTAGGTGGTCTCACGGGCGGCGCGGACCAGGCGCTGGAAGCGCAGGGCGTCGAGCTCCTCGTCGTCCACCCGCAGCAGGTAGCCGCCCGCCTGGTGGACGAGCCGGTCAGCGGCGCCGAACGGGTCCAGGAGCCGGCGCAGGGCCGACACGTACACCTGGATGTTCTTCCGGGCCGTCCGGGGCGGATCGCCGTCCCACAGCGTGTCGGTCAGCAGGTCGAGGGGGACGGGTGTGCGGGGGCGGCACAGCAGCATGGCCAGGAGCAGCCGCTGTTTGAGCGGGCCGAGTGCGAGAGGGAGGACGTGTCCGCCGGCCGCGTCCGCCGTGTGTGCGGACAGCGGCCCGAGGACGGAGAACCGCAAGCCGGTGCACGGTGGTTCGCCCATATCCGGTCCACCCTTCGGTCATGAGCTGAGATGAATGAATCGAGAGGCTGACATATACCAGATGCCTTGGGCATGGGTAAACGGTGAGTGTGCGCCACACTCCCCATGGTGATCACCGGACGACGATCACACCCAACTGCTATTACAAGAAGGCCAGTTGTCGTCTGTGTGTCATCCCGGTTCCCCGGTATGCCTTCGTCCTCAGTCTGTCCGTCGACGAGGGGCGTCAGCTAGGATGAACGATGTGTACAGTCGACCCACCGAGGCGGCACCGAAGGGCGGAAGGCACGTGATGGGCGAGAGCGGACCCGCGTCGACGCCGTCGGATTCGATGCTGGCGGACCGCATCGACGCGCTGTTCCGGGTCGTGCGGCGACCCAACCGCGAGCAGTACAGCCACGAGGAGGTCGCCCGCGCCTGCCGTGAGGCGACGGGCGAGAGCTTCTCCGCCACCTACCTGTGGCAGCTGCGGACGGGACGGCGCGGAAATCCCACCAAACGCCACCTCGAATCCCTCGCCAAGTTCTTCGACGTACCCGTCGTCTACTTCTTCGACGACGAGCAGGGCGCCGTCATCGCGAAACAGCTGGAACTGCTCGACGCGCTGCGCGACGCCGAGGTGCGCAGCGTGGCACTGCGCGCGGTCAACCTCTCGCCCGAGGGCATGGGCACGATCAGCGACATGATCGACGTCATCGCCCGCCGCGAGAAGGGCGCGGGCGGCGCCGGACCGTAACCGGCGAGCGCGCTCAGAACGGTGGACTCGCGAGTTCCGGCGGCGGCGAGAGGACGGCGTGTGCGTAGTGACCGGCGAGGGCGGCAGCGGCGGCGATGTCGGCGCATCGTCGACGGGCTCGACCTGCCCACCCCCTTCGACGCGGCCGACTTCATCGGCGCGCTCGCGCGGATGCGCAGCCGGCCCATCGAACTGATGCCGGTCCGTGCCACGTCGGACATCCCGTGCGGAGTGCTGATCACCACCGACCGCGCCGACTACATCATGTACGCCGCCGACACCACGCCGCTGCACCAGCAGCACATCCTGCTGCACGAGGCGGCACACGTCATCTGCGGCCACTACGAGACGGCGCCCGCCTCGTCGGCCGCCGCCCGGGTCCTGCTGCCCGACTTACCTCCGGCACTGGTACGACGTGTCCTCAGTCGCAGCGTGTACACCGAACCGCAGGAGCAGGAAGCCGAACTGGTCGCCTCGCTCATCCTGACCCGTGCGGCGCACCTCGCCCGGACGGGACCCACCGGGACCGAATGGCCGCGACTGCACACCCTGTTCGGACGGACCGGCAACCAGGAGCCCGCCGGGGACGGCCGGCCCACCGACGGCCCGGACGGCCCGGACGGCGCTGACGGCGCTGACGGCCCGGACGGCGCAGATGGCTGACCTGGGCAGTCTCGTCGCCGCCGTCCTCTTCCTGTCCTTCGCCCTCTACCGTGCACTGATCATCTGGCGGGGCTCCGATCCCGCCCAGCGGTACATCGCCGGCTTCGCAGGGTGCATGGGGGCCGCGATGCTCTTCCGGGCCCCCGTCGTGATGTCCGCCCTGCGGGACCTGGCACCGCTGGACACCGTCGTCATGCTGATCACCCACGAACTCAAGAGTTTCGCGCACGTCATGCTGTTGCTGGTGGGGCTGTCGCTCAGGCCCGCAGCCGCCGACCGCACAGCGCAGAGGCGGCAGATCCGGCTCGCGGTGGCGGTCCTGGTGACCGGAGCCGCCGTCCTGCTCATGGCGGGCGTCAGGGCCGAGAGCGGGCTGGCGACCGCCCCACCGGACCGCCGGTGGCTCCTCGCCGTGTACAACGTGCTCTTCGCCGCGTACGGCACCTGGTGCCTGCTCGTCCTGACCCGTGAACTCGTCCGGCAGACCCGGCAGGTGGCCGCGGGACCGATGCGGACGGGACTGCGCCTGATGACCTTCGCCGCGCTCCTCGGCATCGTGTGGACCCTGTGGGTGCTGACGTACGTGCCCATGAACCTGGCCCAGGGACTCCACACGGCCAGCGAGGATGTGGTGTGCAGCGTGCTGGGCGCCGTCACCGCCGCCCTCGCCACCGGCGGGGCCACCGCGACCTGGTGGGCGAGCGCGTCCGGCGGGCTCCTCGCCGCGCCCGGCCGCTGGCTGTCCGCGTACCGCACGCACCGGGCCCTGGAACCGCTGTGGTCGGCGCTGCGCACCGAACTGCCGCAGATAGCGCTCGATCCCGCCGCCCCGCGCCACCCGGTGCTGTGGCGGGCGGAGTTCGACCTCTACCGGCGGGTCATAGAGATCCGCGACGGGCACCTGGCCCTGCGTCCGTACTTCCCCGCCGACGCCACCGACCGGGCGGCGCCCACCGGGACCGACGGGACATCCGTCGGCCCCGTCGGTCCCGGTGAGCGGCCGGCGGAAGTCCGCGCCGTCGTGGAGGCCGCCACCATCGCCGCCGCCCTGGAGGGCAAACGGGCCGGGCGGGCCCCGGCCGGCGGGAGCCCCTCCAGCCCCGCGTCGCAGCAGATAGCGGGCACCGTCGCCGCCGAGGTGGCATGGCTCCTGCTGGTCACGGCCGCCTTCGTGTCCTCTCCCGAGGTCGCGGCGGCGCGCGTCCGGGCCCGCACGGACACCGCCGGGCTCAAGGCCGGACCGCGGTCACGGTGACCACGGCCCGGCCGCCGACTGGTTCGCGGCGGCGGGGCAGCGGGCGCAGACAGGCCACCGGAGGATCCCTGACCGTCGACAGGGGGCCACGTACTCTTCGCGCTACTCGGCGTGCAACTCCTTCAGCCGGGCGACCGCCTCGTCCGGTGCCACTGGCCTCCAGGGGCGACGGGGCACTGATCGCCCTGAGCACCCCTGCCGCTGTCGACTCACCTGCCGTGTCGGCGCCGGGCCGGGTCGAGGAGGAGAACTGGATGACGCAGTTGTCACCGGACGGCCGCTCACCCACGGGCTGGCGGACCCGGTGCACGCCAGGGACTTCCGCGAGCAGATCTACCAGTGGTGCGCCAACCGGCGTCCCCAGGGGGAGTTCGCGCAGGTGCTGGTCCGCGTCCGTGCCGACGTCCTCGCGACGGGTCATCCCGATCAAGCCCTGGTCGGGCTCTACCACCTGGCTCGGCGTGAGCGCGGCACGACGCGTGCCCGGCAGGCGCTGTGCGAGCTGGTGGCGCGCAACCGCCGACTGCGCCGCGTGCTGCTCGACCGTCTCGCCCATTCCGACTTCTCACCCACCGATCTCGGGATCTTCCTCCAGGCCGGCGACCCCGAACTGTTGACGCAGCACACCGGCACCTCGCACAAGCTCGTCGACGAACAAGGCGCGCAGGGCTCCCTGACAACCTGTTGGCACGCGGTACTGGCCGGGCTGCCTCCTCCGCAGTGGCAGGCCGAAGCGCGACGCCGGCTCCACTGCAAGCCGCCGACACCGGACCGCACGGCGGGCTCCTGCTGGACCTCCTCGTCAGCGCGGCACGGCGGTGCACGGAAAAGCGGGGCGAGGTCTTCGCTCTGGTGATCTTGCGCTGTACGACCGGCCACGGGGAGGGGTAGGGGCTCACCGTGATCCGGGTGATCCGTCCCCGCAGCGGATCGAGCACGGCCGCCAGTGCGGGCAGTTCGGCGTGGAGATCACGCGAGCGCGGCCACCAGGCGCCGTCCAGCAGTGCCGGCACGGAGCCAGGCCGGGGCGAGAGCAAGGCGCAGACGAGAGGGGGCCGGCCGGCCTTCGGATGTCGTCGGGCGGGAGATGGTCACAGTCATGACGCAGCCCCTGCCCCGGACCTGCCGTAACCGGTCCGGTGTATTCGATCGCCGAAAACGACACAGGTACGGATGCCGGTACCCCGAGGATTCCCGGTACTCCCCGAACCACCCGAACGGCGGCGCGGACGCGGATCGTCCGCCGCCGATGTCCATGGAGCCCGGTCCGCTCACGTGCTGTCCGACGTGTCCCTGCTTCGCGCCCGCGGCCATCCGGTCCCGGCACCGACACCGACACCGACACCGACGGTGGACACGGGCGGCAGCACTCGCCCCCGGCGCTCAGGGAACACACGGTGTCGTTCGGACCACCCGGTCCGAGAGATGCGTCGAGCTCCGAGGCGAGTGATGTATGCGACTAGAGTGATCGGCGCTCTGGTCCGATCGCATCCAGCCGCGCCAGTGAGGTCGCCATGGAGTCCCAGGAAGCACCCTCGGCCGGGTACGCCGAGGTTCACATCGTCTCTGCGTCGCCCGAGGACGCACGGCGGGTGGCGGAAGTACTCCGCCGTTGCTTCTCCGCCACCGAACAGCGCAGTTATCCGGCGAACGGCGAGGGCGGCACCTGTCTCGAACCCACCGTGGACACCACCCGCGCCGCAGAGCCCGCCCGTTCGTGGCTGGAGTCCAGCCGGTCAGCCGAACACACAGGTCAGGAGATCGGGCGCGACTGATCGTCCGCCCACCCCGTGTCGTACGCCGGGAAACCGGCGACCTGCGACCGGATCTGCGTCGTCCCCACCGTCACCGTCTGCAGCAGCGAGCAGCGAGTAAGAAGGTCGTCACCGAGTCGACCCGGTGAGCCCGCAGTGTGCGGCGTCAGTCGTCGTCGGCGGCCCGCTTCCCGGGGCGGGCCGGAGACGAGCACGGGCATGCCGGTGCGGACGCATGCCAGGCAGTTCCAGGCAGGGGCCTTCTTCGTTCTGGATCCGGAGGAACTTCAGCAGGCGTACCTGTTCGCCGGAAACGGCCATGGCACGGAGGTTGCCGCCCCGGTCGGCGAGCAGCACTCCGCACCTCAGAGCGGTGCGCGCAGAACCTCGCCCGGCCGGGCGGCGTCGGCGCTGGTGAGCATGGGGCTGTTCGCGGCGAGCAGTCGTGCGGCGGCGGATCGGTTGCCGTAGACCCGCTCGGCGACCAGATCGAGGGACTCGCCTTCGAGGACGGTGACGAAGCGCGGGCTCAGATCCTCCTGCCCTGCGTCGACGCGGTCATCGACCCGTGTCACTCCGACCACGTTTCCGAGGGCGAGCAGAATCTTCTCCTTCTGCTCCTGTACCGCCGCGTCGCCGCCGACGACGACCGTGGTCCCCTCGACGACCACCGTGAAGTGGTCGTGGGTCAGCCCGAGGTGTTCCAGACGCTCCTTGAGCTGTGCAGCCGCTTTGTCTGGATTATCCGACAGCGCGACCGCCAGCCGATGGCCGACCTCCGGGTCGAAGTCGTATGTGGTCATGTGTGCTTTCCTCCACGTGCCGCTCTGCGAGCATCGCGCTGCTATCGGGTGTACCACCGGCCGGTCCGCGACGGTCGGCACGTCTCGTGGCAGCGGGCAAGCCCGGCACGAGGAACGGGGGCCGCCGGAAGACGGCTCACGGAGTACTGATGTCCAACCGGGCCTCGACCACCGCAAGCGCCACCTCGTGCAGTTTCGACCTGTTTTTGCGAGCGTACGTGCGCAGGAGGATGAACGCCTCGTCCGGCGTGACCTTTCTCTGGGCGGTGAGTACGCCTTTCGCCTGTTCGATGATGATCCGACTGGTCAGGGCCCGCTCCAGTTGTGCTGTCAAGATGCGGCTCTCCTCCAGCTCGTGCCGGCGGAGCAGCGCCAGGGCCGCGGCGTCTGCCAGCGACTGGCCCAGGGCGAGGGTGTCCTGGGCCGGCGGCGAGTCGGTGGTCCGCAGGAGGACCAGCGCCCCGAAGGAGACATCGCGGACCCGCAGGGGCAGCGCGGCGACCCGGGTGAAACCGAGCTCACGGGCCCGGGGGGTGTACGCGGGCCAGCGCACTCGGGCCGGCGCGTCGAGGGCGGCCTCGACCCTGTTGCCGTTCTGCCGGCAGTCGTGACCGGGGCCTTCCTGCGCACGAGCGGCCTCCGACTCCAGTACGGCGATCCGCGGATCCGATCCCGACGCACAGGGGGAGTCCGGGCTGCCGATGGCGAACACGGCCCCGGCCGAATGGATGTCGAGCAGTTCCGCGCTGTGTTCCGCGAGAACCGTGAGGAAGGCGGAGGGGTCGAACGGGTGGTCCAGCACTTGGGCCAGTGCGACGAAGGCGTCGGCGAGCCGCTGATCCGACGAGGGCATGAGGGGGTGCCTCTTAACTGATATCGAGAGTGCCGGACATGATCCGTTGGGCCACGGACTCAAGTGGTTCACCGCTGGCGAAGGCGTGCGCCTTGATCAGGGCGAGTGCGTCGGCGACCGGCCGCTTCCCGCGCTCGGCGAGGGCGCCGGCCGCCTGATGGACCACCGCGCGCACGTCTGCCTCCGCGCCGAGTTCCGGATCCACGTCGGGGGCAAGCAGGATGGTGTCGGTGAGGGCTTCCGCGACCTGGGCGAAGCTCTGCAGGTCCGTGGTGGTGTGGCGCGGGTCGAAGACCGTCAGGGCGCCCAGGCAGCCGGACGATGTCTTGAGGGGGACCGCGAACACCGTGGAGATGCCGAGCGTCGTGAGCCCTGAGCCGTATGAGGGCCAGCGCCGCTCCATCGCCCCGCCCGAGGCGGACACCGGGATTCCGTCGCGGGCGGCGTCCCGGGCCGGGCCGATCCCCAGCAGGTACTCCAGATCCTGCGCACTGCGGGCCGGCCGGTCGGACGCCGCCACGGCAAGCTGGGTCAGGTCGGAGCCGACGAGCGTCAGCGCGGCGCTGCCGGTACCGCAGGCGCGGGCCACCTCGCTCATGAACAGCGGGGAGGTACCGCAGTCGGCCAGCCACTGCGTCAGGCGCCTGGCGAATGTCTCCTGCAGGCGCGCGGTCGTCAGGTGGCGGGCCTCGACCCGCCGGTGTATTGCGGCCATCGAGTCATGGAAGGCGTCCCCGGACTCGCCCGCGAGGCTCTCGTGACGTTCCGCGTAACGAGCCTCCCTGGCCGCGCGCTCCTGGGCCAGGCCCGCATGCCGCCACGCGTTGTCGGCGCGTCGTCGGCTGTGCGACTCGGACGCCCCACTGTCGGCAACCATGCAGCCAGGGTAGGGCAGCCGTTCGTCAGCCGGAGGCCTAACTTGCCACATTCTCCATCAGAAGGACCACGCCGCCGTTGTGGCCGTCGAACGGCGAGCACACGACCGAGCAGTTGATGGTTCTGCCGATCCGGTTGACGGCCGCGAGAGTGAGAGCCGACGACTGCTCTCCCGAAGAGATGCACCGCTGGACGACCTCGCGGAGCTCTGTGGTGGGCAGGCCGAAGTCCAACCCGAAGAAGTGCTCGCCGAGCACCTCCTCGCCGCGCAGTCCCCACAGTTCGGCAGCGCCTCTGTTCCAGCTCTTGACCTTCAGGTCGGTGGAGAGCACCACCACGCCGGCCGCGATGCTGCTCAGCACTCCCTCGAGGAACGCCCGGGCCTCGTCGAGGTCGGTGGAACGAATGCGCATTTCGTCGTTCATGGTCTCGAGCTCTTCGTGGCCCGACTGGAGTTCTTCGTTGGTGGTCTCCAGTTCCTCGTTCGTCGACTGGAGTTCCTCGTTGGTCGTCTCCAGTTCCTCGATGCTCGACTGGAGTTCCTCGTTCGTGGTCTCCAGTTCCTCGTTCGTCGACTGGAGTTCCTCGTACGCGGTCTCCAGGTCGTCGCGTACCCGCTTGACCTCCGTCTTGAGCTGGACGGCCGAAGTCACGTCGATGAACGTAATGCTGGTGCCGATCGGGAGCCCCGGCCCGCCGGTGATCGGCTGGATGAGGATGTCGAAGTACTGCACCGCCTCACCGAGGTGCCGCTCCACGCCGTTGACCCGCAGCATGCGGCGCTCGTACGTCGCCTGGTCGATGAGGGAGCGCAGCTCGAAGGGCCGGTAGGACAGTTCCAGGTCCTGGAACGGGCGGCCCACGTCCTGGGTGGTCAACCCGAAACGGCCGCGTGCCTGGCTGTTGATCGTGACGACCACGCCCTCGGCGTCCAGGGCGACGCCGGCACTCGGCGCGGCGTCGAGAATGAGGTCCCTCAGGTGGCCCGGGCCGGGAACGGGGGCCGTCTCCGTGCCGTGCACCGTCTTGGGCCGCGGCGCTGCTGCCACGGAGTAGGGCACGTGCCTGCCTCCCGCCCGGCGCCGGAACAACCGCTGGCGGACACTGATCGGCTCGAAACGCTCCGTGTCGTTCAGCAGCATCTCGGCCTTGCCGAGGAAGAGGCAGGCACCCTCGCGCAGCGCGAAGTGGAACCGGTCGACGATCTGGGCCTGCGCCTCGACGTTGAAGTACATCAGAGTGTTGCGGCAGACCAGCAGGTCCAGCCGGGAGATCGGGGCGTCCTGGGTGATGTCGTGGCGTCCGAAGATCACCCTGCGGCGCAGATCCGGCCGGAACGCGTACTTCGCGCCCCGCGGCTCGAAGTACCTGTCGCGCAGGTCGGACGAGAGCGGCCCGAGAGCCTTCTCCGCGTACAGTCCGGAGCGCGCCTCCCTCAGCGCCTCCTCGTCGACGTCCGTCGCGTAGATCTTGACCCGGCGCAGGCACTCCTCGAGACCAAGTACCTCCGCGAACATGACGGCCAGTGAGAAGGCCTCCTCCCCGCTGGAGCAGCCGGCGCTCCAGACCCTGATCTCACCCGCGGGGCCACTGTTCGCGACGATGCCGGGAACGATCTCCCGCTGGAGGAACGCCCAGGAGTCGGGGTCGCGGAACACCGACGTGACGTTGATGAGGATGGTGTTGAAGAGGGTCCGGAACTCATCCGCGTCGGTTTCGAGCAGATCGCGGTAGTCGGTGTGACTGCGGACCCCGACATCGGCCATGCGTTTGCGGATCCGGCGGCCGAGGGTGGAGCGTTTGTACCCGGTGAAGTCGAAGCCGCGGGCGTCCCTGATGAACTCAAGGAGGTTCTCCAGACCGGCGTCGTCGGTCACCCTGCCCTCGGTCCCGTCGGCGTCGCTTCCGGATGTCTCGTTCATCACTGCCTCGTGGTCCCTACCAGTCCGTGGACGGCCTCGGCGATTTCTTCCAGGCTTAGCACAAGGTCGACCGCTCCCGAATTCACAGCAGCCTGCGGCATCCCGGCGAACTCCGCCGTCCGCGGGTCCTGGGCGATGACGGTGCCGCCCCGTTCCTTCACGTCCAGCACACCGGCCGCGCCGTCCACACCGCTGCCGGTGAGCACACAGGCCAGAGCGCGTGACCCGTACGCGGAAGAGACCGCCCCGAAAAGCAGGTCCGCCGAAGGGCGCACGAAGTGGACGGGCTGGCTCTCCGAGAGCCGCAGAAGGCCGGTGGGCCCCACGAGCAGGTGCCGGTTCGGCGGAGCCACGTACACGGTGCCGAGCTGGATCCGTTCATGGTGCTCCGCCAGTTTGACAGGGAGCGCGGACTGCCGGCCGAGTACTTCCGCGATGAGGCTGCGGCGCTTCCGGTCCAGGTGCTGCACCACGAGCACCGGCACCGGAAGAGCCGGGTCGAGCGCGCCGAGAAGCGTGCCGAGTGCGCGGATGCCGCCCGCCGACGAGGCGATCGCCACGACGCCGAAGCCGGAGGCCCGCGAGTCTGCCGTCATGCCGCGACAGTAGCTGACGCCGGAGCAGGCGTGGTCCTACCGGGAACGGGCCAAGGAGCTTGTCACAGGACACGCCGGAGGCCCTGTCCGGCGCCGGTGCGGCGGCAGGCGGCCGACCGCCTGCCGCGATCGGCGCCCCGCCCGGTCCCATCGGCTGGGAGGGACGTTCCATCGTTCGGCCGGAAAGCTGAGATCTCGGCAAGGGCGAATACCTCACCCGGCCGGGGGCGGAGCCTCCGCGGTCACGGTTGCTTGTCGGCTTGACCGGCGGTCACAGCTCCTGCGCGTAGGTGTCCTGGTACGCCGCCCTCCCTCCGAACACGTTCAGGGCGATGTGGCCATCGGTGTACGTCGTGTCCGTCACGTCGATGATCCGGGTGCCGTTGAGGAACACCTGGATGCGGTCGCCCTCGGTGAGGATGCGGACGGGGTAGGTCGTGCCGCGGCGGACCAGGGCCGGGACGCGGGCGAGAGCGGCTCCGTCGTCGAAGAAGCCGTCGGCCTTGGCGACCAGGCGGATCACGCGCAGGTCGGGGTCGATGTTGAGGCAATAGGCATCATCGCCGTCGGAGGAGGCGCGCCAGAGGAGGGAGAGGGCGCCGCCGGTCTCCGGGTCGGGGCCGCCGAGCCGGATCAGGGTGGTGAGGTCGAAGTCCGCCGTCGTGCGGGACGAGATCGCGTTGGAGTCCTTGTCGAAGCTTCCGGCGCGGCCCGCGCTGTCCGTCGACCAGCGGCCGGCGGGGGTGATCGTCAACTTGCCGAGGTCCGAGCGGAATTCACCCCCGGCCGGGGCGGCCACCAACGGCTTCACCCGATCCACCAGGCGGAAGGTGCTGTCCAGCCTGTGCACCTTGAGCGAGTCGATGTGTGCGGTGCCGCCCTTGGCGTAGAAGGCCATGCCGTCGGCGTCCGGGCCGGGGAGGATCAGGCTGGTCACGGCGGCCCGTCCGTCCGCGCCGAACGCCTCGACCGAGGACGAGTCGACGTACACGCGCAGGGTCACGCGGCCGTCGGCCGTCTTCATCGGCGCGGTGGTGCGGCCCGTGAAGTACTGCGTGAAGTCGCTCGGGCCCGATGCCGAGCGGTCCACGAACAGTTCCTGGACCTCGGCGTCGTATCCGACTGCCGTGTGCTGGTCGTCGTCGGTCCGGAGCCGGAATCCGATCTCCTTGGCGGTACCGAGGATGATCTCGGCCTCGATCTCGTAGGCGATGCCCCGGACTCCCGCGAGCGGGTTCGCGGAGTCGGGGCCGACGGCGAGGTTGTCACGGGTCGTGGTGGACGTGCGCAGCGTGACCAGCTCCGGGACCGGGCGCTGCGCCAGGCGTACACCGTCGGCGGTGTCCGTCAGGGTCAGTTCGCGCGGGGTGCTCAGCTGGCCGTTCCAGCCGCCGGTCGGGGCGCTGAAGGGGTAGTCCCAGTTGCTCATCCAGCCGAGCCAGACGCGGCGGTGGCCGGGCAGGCCGTAGAAGGACATGGCGGCGTAGTAGTCACGGCCGGAGTCGGCGCGCAGGACCGTGCCGGCCTTCTGCCCGGGGGTGAAACCGGTGCCGTTCCACTCACCCGTGAAGTACTGGGCGGCCGAGCCGTTCGTGGCGCGTACGGCACCGGTGCTCAGGGTGAGGACCCACTTCACCTTGTCCTTGTCACCGTCGACCGGCAGCGGGAAGAAGTCGGGGCACTCCCAGACGCCGGGCGTGGCCCAGTCGCCGTAGCCGAAGGAGCTGACCTGGGCCCAGGTGAGGAGGTCGGTGGAGGTGAGGAAGCGGATGTGGTCGCCGCCGGAGACGACCATCAGCCACTGGTCGTGAGCCTCGTCGCGGATGACCTTCGGGTCGCGGAAGGTCCAGCCGGCGTCGGGGCCGCCCGGGTTCTGCACGGCCGGGGTCGAGCCGCCGTGCCACTGCCACGAGCGGCCCTTGTCCTTGCTGTACGCGATGCGCACGCTCGCGTTTCCGCCCGGCTTGTCCGGGTGGTAGCTGGTGTAGTACGCGATCAGGCCCGAGCCGCCGCCGAAGAAGCCGGAGGTGTCGTCCGCGTCCACGACCGCTGAGCCCGACCAGCAGTTTCCGTACTCGTTCCACGGCAGGGCGATCGGCAGGGCCTGCCAGTGGACGAGGTCGGTGCTGACCGCGTGCGCCCAGCGGCCCTGGTCCTGGTGGAAGAGGTGGTATTCGCCGTCGTAGTACACCAGGCCGTTGGGGTCGCTGGTGGAGCCGGTGAGCTGGGAGTAGTGGTATGTGGGGCGGTATGGATCGGTGAAGTAGTCGGCGGTGCTGTGGACTTCGACGTTCTGGAAGTACGACGTCCCGTGCGCTGCCGTGGTGCCGACGGTGGCGCCCGTGGTGCGGGACACGCGGATTTTCAGCGCCCGTACGCCGTCCACGTACACCTCGATCGTCCTGCTTGTCGCTCGGACCTCGACGCGATAGGTGCCACCGGAGGCGATGCGCCGGACCGGGCCGGCAGCGGAGGCGAGGCGGGCGCCGGAGGAGCGGTCCAGCAGGACGACGGAGTTGCGGCCGGCTTCCAGGCGGGCTTCGTAGCCGCCGGAGCCGTTCGCGGACGCGCGCAGGACGAGGCCGGCCGAGGAGGAGGGGCCGCCGGGTGTGACGTCGGCCCTCGCCACCAGGTCGCCGTCGGTGAAGGGGGCCGTGCGCAGGCCGTTCTCGCCGCGGATGCCGCGCAGGTCGGGGGTCCAGGTGCCGGAGCGGGCCGTCCAGCCCTGGAGGTCGGTGGCGAGGTCGGCCGCGGCGATGTTCTCGAAGGACACCGCTCCGGCCGATGCCGTGACGGCGAGTCTGCCCTTGGTGTGGGTGGAGTCCTGGGCGGTGATGACGGGGCTGTAGCCGTCGGGAGTGAGGAAGTTGGTCTGCCAGTGCACGCGCAGTTCGTCGTGTTCGGCTTCGAGGCGCACGCGGTAGACCGTGTCGGCCTTGATGGTGGTCGCGTACGTGCCGAGGGTGACGTTGCCGTCGATGCGGTAGAGCCTCAGTCTGCCCTGGGCCGCGTCGATCTGGATGCCGTAGCCGTGCGTGGCCGTGGCGTCGGTGCGCACCAGCAGTGCGGCGACGGCGGAGGCGTCGTGCAGGAGCAGGTCGGCCTGGAGCGCGGTGTCGTACGCCTTGGTCGTGGTGAGGGCGCGGGCGGTGGCTCCCTGGGGCGGGGCCGCGCGCCAGCCCAGCGGACTCGCCGTCCAGGTACCGCCGCTCGTGGTCCAGCCGGTGAGGTTGGTGGTGACCAAGGAGAGGGAGGGCGGGCCGAAGGTGACCGTGCCGTCCTGGACGAGCAGGCCCACCGAGCCGGTGTCGTGGCGGTGGTCCTCGGTGTGGAGGAGCCGCTTGCCGTCGACGCGCACCGTCAACTTCGGTCCGTCGACTGCCACTTCGAGGTCATGGGGCTGGCCGGCCCGCGTGCCCGGAAGCGGAGCGGTGGCGAGTGTGTCACCGCCGGCCAGATCGTAGAGCCGTATGCGGGCGCGGCCGGGGTCGAGGGCGACCGCGTATCCGGTCGAGCCGTCCAGGGCTGCCCGGAACACCAACGCGCCTATGGCGGAGGAGGATTGGGGCGTGACGCGGGCCGCGTACGTGCCCTTGGCCGCGAGTTGCTGCTCGGACAGGGCGAGGGCGGGCCTGCGACGGCGGACGGTCGCCTTCTGGCCGCCGTCGGAGGTGCGGGTCCAGCTGCCGGTGACGGGGATGGGGTCGGGCATCGGGGTGGCGGCGGGGGTCGCTCCGGCGGCGCTCGGCGTGACGGCCTGTGCTGCGGGGAGGACGCCTCCGAGAGGCAGCAGGGTGGCGGCGGTTCCTCCGGCGAGCAGGAGGGTACGGCGGGACACGCTCATGGCAGCTCCTGAGGAGAGCAGGGGAAGGTGGGCCACGGCCCGGGGAGACGTTCACCCCGCGGGCCGTGGTCGTGTGTAAGACCGTCACGGCCAGAGCGGCCGGGGTCCGTCGGTGAAGGCCGACGCCATCCGCCAGGCGTCGAACCGCTCCAGGGTCACGTCGCCGTCGGCACCGATACCGACGCCTACTGCCTCGTCCGGGCGGGTGGGGTAGATGCGGGCTGTCAGCGCACGCCCGTTGGCGAAGATCTCCAGTGCGGAGTGGTCGACGAGGACCCGCAGGTCGACCCGCCCGTCGGGGTCCAACGGCAGTGTGCCGTAACGGGGTTCGGTGTCGACCGAAGGGTCGAGGCTGCTGGTCTCGCGGTGCAGACGGAGCGTGCCGCTCGCTCCGTCGTGCGCCCGGCTCACCTCCACGACCGTGCGTTCCGCGCCGTCCGGTGTCTCGCGGACCACGAGCCGGGCGGTCGCTCCGGGGGCGAGGCGCAGGGTCGTCTCGATGTCCAGCTGGTCCCCGCGCACGGCGTGCAGCCGGGTGTACGGGCCGGCCGGCCGGCCCGGAGCCACCTCTACGCGCTCCCGCCGCAGCTCGGTCAGCTCCGGCACAGGGGCCTGATGCAGGCCGCCGTCCGTGGCGAGCGTGACGACCCTCGGCAGGGACATCACACCGCACCAGCCGGCCTGCGCGTTCGCCTCGTCCGTCCGGCCCTCCTGGAGCCAGCCGAACATGATGCGGCGGCCGTGCTCGTCGCGGGTGGACTGGGGGGCGTAGAAGTAGCGTTCGCCGTAGTCGAGGCGGTGGAGGGCGGTCGTGGTGAAGGTGTCGCCCTGGTAGCGGCCGGTCCAGTACAGGGGGTGGTGGGTGGTGCCCTCGTCCCAGGCGGAGAAGACCAGCGCGTCGGTGCTGCCCGCCTCGTCGCCCTCGCCGAGCCGGAAGAGGTCGACGCACTCCCACATCGTGCCGGTCCAGTCGAGTTCGCCCCGGTTCTGCGAGGCGTCGCCGGTCAGCAGGGGGCCGACGTAGCGCCAGCTGCGCAGGTCGTCGGATTCGTACAGGAAGGCCGTTCCGCCGGCGCCCCGGATTCCCGAGCCCACCAGCTGCCGCCACACCTGGTTCTCGCCGGAGCCCTCCCGCCAGACGCAGTGGTCACGGAAGGCCGTGATGTCGATGTCCTCGGGTGGGGCGGTGATGACGGGGTTGGCCGGGTCCTTGGTCCAGTACCGCAGATCCGCTGATCCCCTGGCCACGCACGGGAGTTCTTGCTCGCCGTGCCTGCCCGAGTAGACGAGCGTGGGCACACCGCCGTCGTCGACCAGGACGCCGGACCAGCAGCCGTCGCGGTCCGGGCCGTCGGTGCCGGGGACGAGGGCGACCGGTTCGTCGGTCCAGTGGACGAGGTCGGTACTGGTGGCGTGGCCCCAGTGGATGCGGTGGTGGGCGGCTGAGAGCGGGTTGTACTGGTAGAAGAGGTGGTAGACGCCGTTCCAGTGGCTCAGGCCGTTGGGGTCGTTCAGCCAGCCGCCGGGCGAGGTGAAGTGGAAGCGGGGGCGGTGGGGGTCGCGCAGGGCGCGTTCGGCCAGCCCCTCGGCGGTGTGGCTGCCGGAGGGGAGGGTGAGGTCGTGGGTCATGCGGCGGTGGTCTCCGCTTTCTCGGTGGCGTCGGTGGCCTCGCCGTCCGGTCGGTCGGTGGCCTTCAGGACGCGGCGGGCGATGTCGGAGGCGGGTGCGCGCAAATGGCAGCGCACCCAGTGGGGCTGGCCTCCCCCAGCCTCCGGCCGGGGGGACCCCCATCTCGCTTCGCCGACGATGTGGCGGACGGGGTCGGTGCGGCTGCACGTCCCGTCGTCGCCGTAGGGGCAGAACGTGGGGTTGAGGATCGCCTCGCGGAGCCTGGCCCGCTCGACGGGGTCGTAGCTGCCGGTCCGTTCGGGGTCGGGTACGGCGGACAGCAGCAGGCGGGTGTAGGGGTGGGCGGGGGCGTCCATGACGGCCAACGCGTCGCCGCCCTCGACGAGTTCACCGGCGAACATGACCATCGTGGTGTCGGCGAGGTAGCGGGCGGAGCCCAGGTCGTGCGTGATGTAGAGCATGGCGATGTTCCGCTCGTCGCGCAGGCGCCGCATCAGGTTGAGCACGCCGACGCGTACGGAGACGTCCAGCATGGACGTCGGTTCGTCGGCCAGGATGAGGCGCGGTTCCACCGCCAGCGCGCGGGCGATGGAGACGCGCTGACGCTGGCCGCCGGAGAGTTCGTGCGGGTAGGACTGGAGCATGTCCTCGGTCAGGCCGACCGTTGTGATCAGCTCGCGCAGCGCCTCCGGTGTGGCGGAGTGGCCGTGCAGGACGAGGGCCCGGGTGAGGAAGTGCTCGATGCGGTGGACGGGGTTGAGTGAGCCGAAGGGGTCCTGGAAGACCATCTGGACCTTGCGGCGGTACGCCCGTGACGCCCGGCGCCGCTCGGTGCGCAGGACGTCCTCGCCGTCGAGCAGCACCTGTCCGGTGGAAGGCTGTTCGAGGCGGGCGAGGCAGCGGGCGATGGTGGACTTGCCGCTGCCGGACTCGCCGACCAGCGCGGTGATCCGGCCGGCCGGCAGGTCGAAGGACACGTCGTTGACGGCACGGACGCGGCGCCGGGAGAAGACGGTGCCGACCTGGAAGTCCTTGGTCAGACCGCGTACGGACAGCAGGGGCTGGGTCATCGTGGGGCTCCCTCGGCACTCTGGGCCGCCCACCGGCCGGGGGCGATCTCGCGCAGGTCGGGGATGTTCATGGAACAGTCCGAGCGGTCCTCGGGACAGCTGACGTGGAAGCCGCAGCTGTCGGCGGTGCGCGGGGCGTCGAAGAGGCCGGTGAGCTCCTGGCGCGGGCCGGTCAGCGGCGGGAAGGCGTTCATCAGCGCCTCGGTGTAGGGGTGGAGCGGTCCCGCGAACAGGTCCTTGGCGTCGGCGAGTTCGACGATCCGTCCGCCGTACATCACGCCCATGCGGTCCGACAGCTCGATCATCAGGGACATGTCGTGGGTGATGAAGAGGATGGAGAAGCCCAGCTCCCGCTGGAGGTCGCGGATCTGCGCCATGATCTCCTGCTGCACGACCACGTCGAGCGCGGTGGTCGGCTCGTCCATGATCAACAGCCGGGGGTGGAGTGCGACGGCCATGGCGATGACCACGCGCTGGCGCATACCGCCGGAGAGCTGGTGCGGGTACGCCTTCAGCCTTCCCGGGTCGATGCCGACCAGCTCCAGCAGCTCGCCGGCCCGCTCCCGCGCGGTCCTCCTCTTCATCCGCTCGTGGGTGGTGAAGATGTCGACGATCTGCTCGCCGATGGTCAGGACGGGGTTGAGCGAGTTCATCGCCGACTGGAAGACCATGGCGATTTCCCGCCACCGGAAGGCGCGCAGCTCCCGTTCGTTCAGGGCGAGGATGTCCCTGCCCTGGAAGCGGATGCTGCCAGCGGTGATCTCCGCCGGGGGCTTGAGCAGCCGCATCACCGCGTTGGCGATGGTCGACTTGCCGCAGCCGGACTCCCCGGCGAGGCCGAAGACCTCTCCGGCGCCGATGGAGAAGGAAACGTTGTCGGCGCCCACGACGGTGCGTCCGTCGCCGCGGTATTCGACGCGCAGGCCGTTCACCTCAAGTACGGGTTCCATGGCTCAGCCCTTCCTCTCACGGCGGGCACGACGGGCACGGCGGTTGCGCAGCCTCGGGTTGGTGATCTCGTCGACCGCGTAGTTGACCAGCGCGAGTGCGAAGGCGACGAGGGCGATGCACAGTCCGGAGGGGACGAAGGCCCACCATGTGCCCGTCATCAGCGCGCCGTCGTTGCTGGCCCAGTACAGGTTGGTGCCCCAGCTGACGACGCTGCTGTCGCCGAGGCCGAGGAACTCCAGGCCGGCCTGGGCGCCGATGCCGAAGATCACGCAGCCGAGCAGCGTGGTCATCACCACGGACGCCATGTTGGGCAGGATCTCGCGGAACATGATCCGCAGCGGGCGCTCGCCGGTGACGACGGCGGCGGCCACGAAGTCCTTGCCGCGGATCGACTTGGCCTGCGCGCGCAGGACCCGGGCCGAGCCCGCCCAGCCGGTGACGACGAGGACCAGGATCACGGTGGAGGTGCCGGGCGGCAGGAACGCGGCCAGGATGATGAGCAGCGGGAGGCCGGGCAGCAGCAGGAAGATGTTGGTGACCAGGGTCAGCGCGTCGTCCATGATGCGGCCGAAGTACGCGGACGCCAGGCCGACGAGGATGGCGACCGCGGTCGCCACGAGCCCTACGGTGAACCCGACGAAGAGGGAGCTGCGCGCACCCCACAGGGTGAGGGCGAGCACGTCCTGCCCCTTGGCGGTCGTACCGAGCCAGTGCGCGGCCGAGGGAGCCTGGCTGCCCGTGGAGTTGATGAGCGACGGGTCGCCCGGTACCAGGACGGACGCGAGCAGGGCCAGCAGCGCGAAGAGAGCCAGCAGGATCAGCCCGGTCAACGCCTTCTTGCTGTCGATGAGCTGGCGCAGCAGTCCGCGCCGACGGGTGGTGCGCACGGGGGTGGTCGGCGTGGTGGCCGTCGCGATCTCGATGGCGGTCATGTCGGCAACCTCCTTCAGCGGACGCGGACGCGCGGGTCGAGGCGGACGTAGACGAGGTCGACGAGGAAGTTCGCGACCAGTACCGCGGCCGTGATCGTCAGGAAGATGCCCTGCATCAGCGGGTAGTCCAGGCCCTGGACGGCCATCAGCAGCTGGTAGCCGATGCCTGGGTAGGCGAACACGACCTCGGTGAGCAGGGCGCCGCCGACGACAAAGCCGAGCGCCATGCCGAAGTTGGTGACGGAGGGCAGCAGGGCGTTGCGGGCGGCGTAGCGGAACATGATCCGCGAGGGGCTGAGCCCCTTCGCCTCGGCCATCGTGATGTAGTCCTCGGCCGCCGTGGCGATCATGGTGTTGCGCATACCGAGCATCCAGCCGCCGATGGAGACCAGCACGATGGTCAGCCCGGGCAGCACCAGGTGGGTGGCGACGTTGGAGACGAACTCGGCGTTGAAGCCGGGGGTCAGTCCGACGTCGTAGGCGTGCCGCATGGGGAACCAGCCGAGGCTCACCCCGAACAGGTACAGCGCGCCCATCGCCAGCCAGAAGTACGGGAACGAGCCGACGAAGATCAGCAGGGGTGGGAAGGCGGAGTCGAGGACGCCGCCGCGCCGCCAGGCGGCGACGATGCCGAGCAGGTTGCCGAGCACGGCCGCGATGACGAGCGCGACGCCGCCGAGCAGCAGGGTCCAGCCGATCTGCGAGCCGATCACGTCGGTGACCGGCGTGGGGAAGCGGGTGATGGAGATGCCGAGGTCGCCGGTGAAGACGCTCTTGACGTAGGAGACGTACTGCTCCCAGAGGGGGCGGTTGTCGAGGCCGAAGAGTTTCCGCAACTGGGCTATCTGGTCGGGCTGCATCGTGCCCTGGGCCTGCGCGAACATCCGGGAGACCGGGTCGCCCGGCATGAAGCGCGGGAGAACGAAGTTCAGGGTGATGGAGGCCCAGAAGGCGAGCAGATAGAACCCCAGGTTGCGCAGGATGAGACGCACGGGTCGTGCTCCTGTCGAGGGAGTGCGGGAGGGGCGGTGAGGGCGGCCGTCCGGGGAGGAGGACGACCGCCGGTCCGTGCGTCAGCCCTTGACGGGCTTCAGCGACGTGAGCACGAGGATCGTGCTGCCGTTGCGGTTGCCGAGGGTGGCGTACGGGTTCTCTTCGGTGGGCCAGCCGGTGAAGCGGGCGTCCGTGTACGCGCCCCACTCGGGGCCGGTGAACAGCGGGACGACGGGCGCGTCCTTGTTGTACAGCTGCTGCAGGCCGTTCATCTGCTCGGCTTGCGTCTTCTCGTCCGTGGCGGCGGCGAAAGCGTCGATGAGCTTGTCGGCCTTCTTGTCGCCGAAGCGGTGGTAGTTCTCCGTGGCCTGCTTGCCGACCGGCTGCACCATCTTGGTCGACATCACGCCGCGGTAGTACTCGTACGGGGTGGCGCCGTTGTTGCTCCACACGATGCCGGTGTCGAAGGTGCCGGTGTTGTACGACGACTGGACGGCCGACCAGTCGGGCGTCTTCACGGTGGCGGTGATGCCGACCTTGGCGAGGTCCTGCTTGATGATGTTGGCGACCGAGATCCAGTCGGAGGAGGCGGAGCCGACGGAGATGTCGAGCGTGAAGTTCTTGCCGTTCTTCAGCTTCCGCTTGCCGCCGCTCTCCTTGTAGCCGGCCGCGTCGAGGGCCTTGGCCGCCGCGTCGGCGTCGGACTTCGTCCAGGTGCAGGAGGCGGCGAGCGAGGTGTCGCGCCACTTGTCGTACGTACGGGCCAGGCCCGTGCAGTCGGCGGGTTCGGCGTAGCCGTTCATCGCGACCTTGGTGATCTGGTCGCGGTCGACGGCCATGCTGAGCGCCTTGCGCACGGCCGGGTCGTCGAAGGGGGCCTTGGTGGTGTTCAGCTGCCAGTTGATCATGGCGCCGGTGGCCGGGAACCAGTAGTGGTTGTGCTTCTTGTCCTTGGCGACGAAGGACTTCTCGATGTCCGGGATGAACGACTGCGTCCAGTCCACCTCGCCGTTGGTGAAGGCGATGTTGGCGCTGTCGTTGCCGGAGAAGGCGAGCATCTGGATGCCGGCGATCTGCTGCTTCGCGGGCTGCCAGTAGTCGGGGTTCTTGCGCAGCTCGTACGACTGGCTCTGGAACTTCTCGATCTTGGTGTACGGGCCGGTGCCGACCGGGTTCGGGTTGGTGAACTTCGCCGGGTCCTTCACCTTGGACCAGATGTGCTTCGGCAGAATGTAGTGGCCGCTGATCTCGTAGAAGGCGGTCGAGAACGCCTTGTTGAACGAGAATTTCACCGTGTGGGCGTCGACCGCGGTGACCTTGTCCAGGTAGTCGAAGCCGCCGAGCACCTTCTTCTGGAGCTCGAAGGTGTAGACGACGTCGTCGGCGGTGAGCGCCTGGCCGTCCGACCACTTGACGCCGTCGCGCAGCGTGAAGGTGAGGGACTTGCCGTCCTTGGCCTGCTCCCACTTGGTCGCGAGCCACGGCGTGTCCTTGGCATCCGCCATGCTGTGCACCGCCAACGGCTCGTAGACCGCCTGGAGGGTCATGGGGGCGGCCTGCGGGGAGAGCGGGTTGAAGTTGCGCGTGAACGTCGCCAGATCCTCGCGCGGGATGGTGAGCAGCTGGTTGCCGGAGGTGTCACCGGCGCCCGAGGCGCCCGAGCCACCCGTACAGGCGGACAGGACCAGGGCCGCGGCGGCGGTCGCGGTGACCGCTCTCAGGACGGCTCGTGGCCGCCGTGAAGGTATGCGGGAGGGTGCCATAATGGAGACTCTTTTCCTCTCTTCAACACACAGGGCGAAGACGGGACGGGACAACTCGGCGGACTGATTAGCGGTCAGACCGACGAGCGTTCGAGCAGCGGGCAGTCGATCGTCACCCGGTGGGTGCCGAGCGGCTGCCCCGCTGCGAGAGCGGCGAGCATGTCGATGCCCTTGGTGCCCATGGCCTCGAAGGGCAGGGCGAGCGTCGTCAGCTTCGGCCGCAGATAGGCGGCGATGAGTTCCTGGTTGTCGAACCCCACCACGGCCACGTCGTGCGGGATGCGCAGCCCACGTTCCTTGATCGCGTCGTACGCGCCCATCGCCATCCGGTCGTTTCCGCAGAACAGCGCGGTCGGCCGGTCGCCGACCGGGCGGTCAAGGAGTTCGCAGGCGGCGGTGTAGGCGCTGTCGGCGGTCGCCCAGCCGGGGACGACGAGAGAGGGGTCGGGGGTGATCCCGGCCTCGCGCAGGGCACGTTCGTACCCCTCGCGCCTGCCGATGGCGGCCGGGATCGCCGGGTCGAGGTTGATGAACCCGACGCGGGTGTGACCGGCGTCCAGGAGTCGGCGGGTCGCCTTGTATCCGCCCGACACCTCGTCGGGCAGGATGCACGGCAGTTCACCTGCCGCGTCGTAGCAGTTGACGAGCACCGTCGGCACCTCCCGGACGGCCTTGGGGAGCGTGACGGCGCGATGCCAGGTCGTGGCGTACAGCAGCCCCTCCACCCGGTGCTCCAGCATCTGGTCGAGCGCGGCGGCTTCCTGGGCGGGGTCGCCCTCGCTCGCGGCGATCAGCAAGAACCTCCGGTCGCCCCAGGCGCGGCTCTGCGCGCCTGTGATCACCTCGCCCGCGAACGGGCCGGTCACGATCTCGGTGATCAGCCCGAACCACCCGCTGCGGTTCGCGGCCAGCGCCCGCGCTCCGGCGTTGGGCCGGTAGCCGAGCTCGTCTATCGCCGCCAGGATCCGCCGACGGGTCTCCTCGGGGATGACGGCACCGGGCTTGTCGTTGAGGACGAAGGAGACGGTGGTCCGCGAGACACCCGCATGGCGCGCCACATCGCTCATGGTCACCCGATGCGTCCTGTTCGTGGCCACGTCCAGTCCCTTTCGGCCGGCCGAGGGCGAGACAACGCCTCCGGTTTCGCGCTTTAATAACGCGCGTTACTTCCTTGTGGCAGGGAAGTTACGTCCGTCTTGAGCGGCATGTCAATACCTGTGCAAGGGCGGCATCGGGCCACCGTCCCGGTGCCCTTTTGCGACCGCACTCTTTCTCAGAGAGGCAGGCTGAGAGAGGCAGACAGTCACCATGGCCCGACCCCCGACCCCCGACCCCCGACCCCCGGGCCCCCGTCGGTGTCGCCGTCCTCGGCGAGTGCGTCGCAGACGCCTTCACCGACCCCGTCCGGTCCAGCGCCGACGAGCTCGCGCCGCGGGCCCCGCCCGGTGGCGGCCCCGCCGACACCGCCGTCGCTCTCACCCGGCCAAGGGCTGTCCCGTGATCCGCGGTGGATCAGCGCGCGGCGTCGGATGCGGTGCATGGCAAGGTGCCAGGTCACCTTCATACGGGGTGCATTCGGGTGATCCGCAACGCCGCGAGGTGGAGGTGCCGTAGCTGTCGTCGTGCGCCCGCCGGGAACTGCGGGACAGCCCTTGGGCACCCCCACCCGCTCCCTCGGAGGCTTCTCCACGGATGTCTTCGGCACCCCTCTTCCGCGTCCACCTCAGCGCCTCAGGCGTCGACCTGACCGGCAGCGTGGCCGCCCCGAGCCCAGCACCCTCGCCGTCACCATCGCCGACCTCGACGAGACCGGCCAGGCCAGGCCACGTACACCTTCTACGCCGACAGCGCGGCCGACCGGCAGTGGACCGACGAAGAACTCACCGCCACCGGGCCGGAGAGCCCGGCCTGCCTGCACACCGGCTCCCTGACCCTCGTACGTCAACCCGGCGGCACCCACATCGAGGACCACCTCGCCAAGGCACGCGAGCACGTCACCGTGTCCATCGACCCCAACGTCCGCCCGCTGCTCGTACCGCCCGCCGCCCACCGCGAACGGCTCCCCCACTGGTGCGCCCTCGCCGACATCCTCCGCCTCAGCGAGGACGACCTCGCGTCGCTCCCGCCCGGCGTCAGCCCCGAGGAGGCGCGCGACACCTGGCATGCCGCCGGCGCGCGCAGCGTCGTCATCACCTTCGGCGAGAGGGACGCCCTCGCCTCCCTCGCCGGTCCCCGCGTCGCCGTCCCGGCGACGACCGTGGACGTCGCCGACACCGTAGGCGCCGGAGACCCCTTCACCGCGGGCCTGCCGCACCGCCTCACCGCACTGGGACACGTGGGCGGCCGACTCGACGGACTGGGCTTCAAAGCCATCACCGACGCCTGTACCTTCGCTGCGGACGTTGCCGCCCTGACCTGCTCCGCACCCGGCGCAGACCCGCCCTGGGCAGAAACCTCCGCGATCTCCGTTCCCGCGATCTCCGGACGCGCCGTCCGCTCGGCCGGAAGTAGTCCAGTGGTCCCGTAGAAGCGCAGCGTTGCGGCCGCAGGCCGGGGCGCTCGGCCAGCCGCGAGATGCGGTGGGCCGTCGCACCACCGACGGTAAAACCTCGACACAACCCGAAGGTCAAGCCACCATCGCCAAGCCACCCGAACCCTCGCCCGGACGGACAGCCAGGACCCGTCCGCGTCCGTCCGTATTTGGTTCGCCCGCCGGAACATCCAGGATTGCGGGAACCCGCACACTTTTCCCCTCGGACGCCCTAGCCGACACCGTCCCGCCGATCGCGCCCGCGCGGCCTACCACCCGAGCTGAAGGAGGCCATGCCCCTGTACGACCCCTGGGTCTTGGCATCGCCCCTCAGAGCAGTCACCCGGACGACGAGCAGTAACCGCGAACACCTGATTCACCACAGGCCAGAGGGGTTGCAGGTCCCCCGAGTGCCGTCGGACTCCAACCGACAAGCAGCGGATGCAGTCCGTTCAAGCGAAGTTGACGCACCGACACCCGCAAGTGAACGTTTCCGCAGTTCAAAGAGCTGCGCAGGTGGGGCGGATGGGACTCGAACCCACGGCCGGCGGATGATGAGTCCGCTGTTCCTCTCTACGAGGTATCAACCCGACCGACAGCGCGCGTCAGCAGACTGATTCCGCTGACTGCCGGGGCACGCTCTGAACCAAGGTTCCGAAGCCAAGCTCCGGACCAGACGCGGGCCAGCGGCCGGTCACACATTCCAACTAGCCTCGTTTCAACTGGTCAGCGAGGTACGAGCCCTGTACCACCAGAAGGCGAAGAACCTGCCGGGCGGTCCGCACCGGTGACTGAGCCTGACCGCCTGACAGCACGAAGTTCTCGGCGATCACGCTTGACCGGCTTACGCATCGGACCGCCTGACCAGCGAAGCAACACACCTGACACCCCATCAGAAAAAGCGTCAAATGAGCGTCATTCCGGCGTCAGGATATCGCCCGTAACGCCCACACCGCCCATAACGCGCACGCACGAAACCGCAGGTCAGGCGCCCTTCGCCACCGGTTCCAGGATCGCCACGCACTCCACATGGTGCGTCATCGAAAAGCTGTCAGCTTGAGCGGGTCACGGAAAAGTCCAGGTCAGAGCTAGTTTCTGAGCTCGCCGTCCTGCGTGTGAGTGCCTGGAGCGTCAAACGAGCGTCACGGTCGACAAGTAGCAGGACGTCCCCATGGCCGGGGTGGGCGGCGGTGTGTTCGGTGACGAAGTCAGCGTCCGTAAAGGCCGGAAAATGCATGACGCTGGAGTGCATCAACTCCAGCCACGCTCTCTCGCCGATGGCCGCGTCGGCGAACGCACCACCTCCGACCAGCCTGCCAACAAGGCAGAACGGCGGCGAGCACGGCACTGCACAGGTCCATCGCCGCCCCCACCCGTACCTGCCCGGCCAGCAGGAGAGGACCGTCGGTGTGTGGCATGCGGATGGTGATCGTCTTCAGCAGCCCGCACATCGCAACGACATCGTCGCCTTCTTCGGTGTCGGCTGTTCGGCATAGCGGCTCCAGGAAGCGCGGCTACGTTCCTGACGCTGAGAGACCATCTCACTTGGCGAGTCTGCAGTAGCAGAAGAGGGGACAGGCGATGCTGGTGAAGGCCAGGAAGTGGTTGCCGCCGGCGGAGCAGGTGGGCACCACAGCGGCGCGCCCGGGTTCCGGCCGCGCCGCTGTCGAGCTGTGGTCAGCCCTCGGGGGAGCCCCCGGCTCAGTGGAGCTTGTTGACGGCGGTCTTCGTCGTGGTGCGGAAGGCGGTCAGCGGGGCGTCCTCGAGGTCGCCCATCTGGCCCCAGCGGACGAGGGTGACGGTGCGGCCGTCGCGGCCGACGGAGAACAGGTGGATGTCGGAGATGCCGATCTGCGGGTCGGCGGTGTCCAGGCTGTAGACCCAGGCGCCCTCCTCGACGGCGAGCTTGCCGTGGGAGGCGCTGACGGCCTGCAGGCCCGGGTTCTGCTGCTCCAGCAGGGGGCCGCAGCCGGCAAGGGCCCCGCGGAGGGTGTCGACCAGCTTCACGGCGTCGGCCTCGGTACGGGCGACGGTGGTGACCTGGACGCCGTTGGTGTCGAGATCGGTGCTGAACTCGCGGTAGCGGGTGTTCTGCGCCGGGATCTTGTACGGGGCGCAGAGGACGCCGCCGTTCTCCGGCACGCCGGTGAAGACCTGGGTGGCGGTCCACGGCGTCGACGACGGCGGCATCTGGGAGGCGGCGAGGAAGGCGGGCTGGGCAGCGGCCTGCGCCGGGGCGGTGGCGAGGGCCGCGAGGCCCAGTGCGGCAGCGGCTGCGGTGGCGAGTGCGGTGCGGAGCTTGTTCATGGTGGTGGATCCCCCGTCGGGTCGTTCGTTCGGTCAGTGCTGAACCAGCGTGGGGCCGGCGCCCGCCGACTGCAACGATCACGCGCCCACCAGCCGTCCCGGAACCATTCCACCCCCGCTGACGTGCAAGGACGTGAGGGATGGGATGCAGGTTCGAGGGGGATGGAATGCCGAAGGACGTCGCCGTCGAGGAGTTCGCGGGGCTCGTGCGCGCGCTGAAGGCGCGGGACGGGAGGAGTTACGAGGCGCTGGGCCGGCGGCTGAGCGTCAGCGCGTCCACCCTCCACCGCTACTGCTCGGGCGCGACCGTCCCACAGGAGTTCGCCGTGGTTGGCCGCCTCGCCCTGCTGTGCGGGGCGGACGAGGAGGAACGGCGGGCCCTGGAGGCGGCCTGGACGGAGGCGGACCGCGCCCGCCGCCGAGCGGCCTCGCCCGCGCCCGCGCCTGTGCCGGCCGTGTCGGCCGCGCCGGAATCGAACCCGGAACCGTCCGCGCCGGAACCGGGCCCCGGCCCCGCCCCGGACCCGACCGCGCCGGAGGCGGACCGCGCCCGCCCCCGTCGTGGCGCCCCCGCTCCCCTCCTCGTCGCCGCCGCCGTCGCCCTCGTCGTGCTCACCCTCGTCGCCGCCCTGCTCGGCCACCCAACCCGTACGGCTTCCGCCCCCGCTCCCGCTTCCACCGCTCCGGGGCGGACCGCGGCCCCCCTCCCCTTCACCTGGAGCATCGGTTCCCAGCTCTGGGAGGGCGGCTGCGGGCACACCTACCTCGTGGACCGGGCCCCCCGCGCGGTCGCCCCGCCGCCGGTCGCGGCCGACTCCGGGGCGTGGGCCGGGACGCACGGTGCCGTGCACGGCGGGGAGGCGCTGGTGCGGATCACGATCCAGGGCCGGTCGCCGTCCGACGCCGTCGTCCTCCATGCCCTGCACGTGCGCGTGGTCGACCGCGCCGCGCCGCTGCCGTGGAACGCGTACCGGATGGACAACGGCTGTGGCGGCGCCGTCACCCCGCGCCACTTCGCCGTGGACCTCGACCGACCGCGCCCGCTCGCGAGGCCCGTCGACGGCCTTGACGCCTCCGGTGCAAAGGTCCGGAAGATCCCGGCCGTCTCCTTCCCGTACAAGGTCACCTCCTCCGACCTCGAGGAGTTGCTGGTCTCCGCGCGGACGGCGGGCTGCGACTGCCGCTGGTACCTGGAGCTGGAGTGGAGCGCCGGGGGCCGTACGGGGACGGTGCGGATCACGGACGGCGGGAAGCCGTTCCGCACGAGCGGGACCAGGGGGAGGCCGACGTACGTGTACGACTCCGCCGAAGGGCGCTGGATCACAGACTCGGACTCTGGACAGACCGGGTGACCGGGTGACCGGGTGACCGGGTGACTGGGTGACCGGGTGACTGGGTGACTGGGTGACCGGGTGAGTAACTTCGAACGGGAAGACCGCTGCCAAGGGCACCGACCTGGAGAACTACGCAAGCACCGACGCGCTGTCGAAGTTCCGTTCGAATCTGGCCCACATGAAGGAACCGCGCACCGTGATCCGGGGCGAGCTCGGACACGACGCGAAGGTGACCCCGCTCGACGCGGTCGCGAAGCTGCCGACCGCGACGATCGAGGACTGCGCCGACCTGTCGAAGTGGCAGACCATCGACACCCGCACTTTCAAGGTCCTTCCCCTCCCGACGAACCAGCCGCGCCGCTACGTCGCGACGGCGACGACGGAGAAGTAGGGGAACGGCTGGATGGTGACCGACTACGTACCGGACGGGGCACGCACGTGCTGAGGCGCGCGGCGACCGCCGCGATGCTCCTGGCGGGCGTCCTGGCGCCGGGGCTCGTGTACGCGGACGACGGCCACCGCACTCGGCACCAGCCCCGGCTGCCGGAGCTCGCTGCTTTCGGTGACGATGTGCGCCTCGTACACCACCGCCGCTGGCGGCCCCCCGGGCACCGATGCTCATAAAGCGGCTCGTCGGCTGTGCCTCGGGCCCAGCCACGTGGGCGGGGGCGCACCGAAGACCTCATTGTGCTTTCCTTCGGGTCATCATGCGGATCCATGGTGTCGGACGGACCGCATCTCGGCTCCGGCACCCAAGCGCCCACTCGCACTCATTGAAACGAAGGCACCCCAGCCGTCCGCCGGAAACACGAGCATCGGCCCTTGGGGAACTCAACTGCCCCGCATGAGCTTGCCGCGCCCCGGCGTCGGAGAAGGAAACGGGAAACAGCTTCGATCGCCTTGTCCGTCCGGGAGTTGGTGCCGCACTCTTTCGTGCAGCACCGCCTCGACCCGGATGACCGGGTTTGGGAGGTTCCCGTGCCACATTCATCCACCCCGTTCGGTGAGGAACTGAGGAAGCGGCGTCTGGAGGCCGGACTGAGCCTTACAGACCTGTCCGGTCTCGTGCACTACAGCAAGGCGCAGCTCAGCAAGGTCGAGCGGGGCATCAAGGCGCCCAGCCGTGATCTCGCGCGGCTGTGCGACGCCGCATTCGGTACCGACGGGGCACTGATCGCCCTGGGCACCCCTACCGCTGTCGACTCACCTGCCGTGTCGGCGCCGGGCCGGGTCGAGGAGGAGAACTGGATGATGCGGTTGTCACCGGACGGCCCGAATTCGTTCGGGCCCGTGGGCCGGCGCGAGGTGATGAATGCCGGCGTCGCCTCGCTGATGACCTGGAGGTCGGACGGATCAGGTCCGGCTTCCCCAACCGCCGGCGCCGGCGTGCTGGAAGCCTCACACTCCCTGTTCACGCACTACCGCAGACTCGGTCAAACCGTGGAACCCGGCCTGCTTCTGCCCGTGCTGATCGCGCAGACACACACGCTGCGGGAGCTGTCGTCACAGAGCGACAATGCCACCAGGCGTCGCCTGCTGGCGCTCGGTTCCCGGTACGCCGAGTACGTGGGCTGGCTGGTGCAGGAGACCGGGGACGAGCGTGCGGCGCTGTGGTGGACACAGCGTGCGGTCGACCTGGCCGCCGCCGGCGGTGATCAGGCACTGGCCGGTTACGCGCTGGTCCGCAGGGCGTTGGTCACGCTGTACCGGGTTCGAGATGCCGAACAATGGAGCAATCTGGCGCATCGTCAAGTTCGTTCGCCAGTAGACCGTGACAAGCAGGATGCGATCCTCGAGCGGGAGCCCCCAGGGCCGCCCACGCTGGAGCTCGGTAGCGGTTTCACGCAGCACGGCGGTCACCAGCTTCCCGAAACAGCGCGGGCTCAGCCCGGTGAAGGGCCTATCCAGGACGACCCCGACGCCGTGATCACTGCAGTCACATCAGGATCGTTCCACCTGGAGCCGACCGGGATGGGCACGGGTCAAGTACGGAGCCCCAAGTGCCGGTCCAGCTGACTGCGCAGACGCGCAGAAGCCCCACGCAGAGTCCCGAGTTGTCGCACTTCTGCCGCCGCCACTTCCGTCCGTCCCGCCAGCGCAAGCACAGCGGCATAGGGTCGTTCGCCCTCGGCGAGCTTCGCCGCCACGGCGTCACGGACGGCTCGCAGCACCGTGTGGTCCGCACTCGGATGTTCCGCCAGCAGGCGAAGGAGCCTGTTGTCGTTCCAGGCGCTGTCTCGGGCCGTGCTCAGTTCCAGCAGAGTGCCAGGCGCCGTGGAGGGATTGGCGGCCAGCGCCTGCCAGACGAAGGGGTACGGACACCGCGCGAGTCGATGCAGAACGACGCTGTCGCTCTCGGCATGCGCCAGTTCGAGGTAGTCGGCAGGGGTGTGCACGGACATGGCCCCTCAGGATCGTCGGGCGGATCATCCTGCCATCAGGACTCGGTCACCCGTGCGCGGGGCTCTGATCCCAACCGGCTCGAAGATCACTTACGGGACAGCCCTTAAAGGGAGCCACGCCTTCCAGTGCACAGCGTTCCATTCCGGCTTGACCTGAGCAGGGCTCGGACCGCGCGTGAGGGCAGGGCACGCGCGTGCCCTGCCCTCACGTCGTCGAACGTCAGGAAACAGGAAACCAGGCCGCCAAGCGCTTGGCGACGCCCGGTACATCGAGGTGGTCCTGCGCGACGTCCTCGACGAACGGGCCGGCAACGGAGACGGGCGGTGGAACGGTACTGGCACTGACGCCGTTGAACCGCAGGAAGACGCGCATGGCCAGCCAGGCGGTGCGCTTGTTGCCGTCGATCAGCGCGTGATTGCGGGCGACGGAGTGCAGCAGTGCCGCCGCCTTCTCGTGCAGCGTGGGATACAGCTCGGCCCCGAACACATTCGTGCGGGGTCGCTCGATCGCCGACACCAGAAGGCCCATGTCACGCACACTGTGGTCGGTACCGTTGACCGTGCGGGCGATGGCCAGGATCTCGTCGAGCTGGAGGTAGCGCACGTCGGTCACTTCAGGTAGTCCAGGATCTCCGCATCGCTGTCCATGAGCTCGGTCAGGACGTCATCGACCTTCAGCTCGGCCCGATTCTGAGCGTCACGGATGGCCTCGATGGCGAGTTCCTGCTTACTGCGGCCCTCCCGGCGAGCTCGCTCGGTGAGCTTCGCGTCAAGGTCGTCGGGGAGTCGGAGTGTCATCGCCATACGACCATGATACCAGGGCGGTATCAATGGCGCTCTCGACTCCGCGAACGCGGAACCAAGCGGTCGCTGGCACCGCTCACGCGAAGGCTCGGTAGAGACGCCATTACGAGCGTCGTCCGAGCGTCAAGAATCCCCGAAGAGACATCTGAAGCGTCGCCCTGATGCAGCGCATTCCTCACGAACTCGCAGGTCAGATAGCTCTCAAGGGTCGACCCGCCCGATTGAACCGCTGCACGGAGGGAAACGGGTCGAGCAACCCACTAGAGCAACAAAACCGCAGGTCAGGCGCCCTTCGCCACCGGCTCCAGGATCGCCACGCACTCCACATGATGCGTCATCGGGAACAGGTCGAACGCCCGTAGCGTCCGTACCCGGTACCCGCCCTCCTTGAAGTACGCCAGGTCGCGGGCCAGCGCCGCCGGGTCGCAGGCGACGTAGGCGATCTTGCGGGCACCCAGGGACGTCAGGTGCTGGACCGTCTTCTTGCCGGCACCCGAGCGCGGCGGGTCCAGGACGATGAGGTTGACCTCGGTGATACCCGTGCGCGGCAGGACCGCCTCGACCTTGCCCTGTTCGATGCGGACGCGGTCGAACGCGGCGAGGTTGTGCCGGGCGTCCTCCACCGCGCGCTTGCCGGACTCGATGCCGAGCACCGCGCCCTTGTCGCCGATGCGGTCGGCGAGGGCGCCCGCGAAGAGGCCGACGCCGCAGTACAGGTCGAGCGCCATGTCGCCCTTGCGCGGCAGCAGGCCCTGCATGACGGCCTTGACCAGGGTGTCGGCCGCCTGCGGGTGGACCTGCCAGAAGCCGCCGCTGCCGACCCGGTGCGTACGGCCGTCGGCGCGCTCGCGGACGAAGGCGCGGCCGTGCACCCGGTGGATGCCTCCGTCGTGCTCGTCGACGCGCATGACGGATGCGGGCTTGTCGAGTTCGACGAGGGGCAGCCGGGCGCCGGGCTTCGGTTCGAGGATGACCATGCGGTCCTGCGAACCCGTCGCGGCGATCGCGTCGACGGACTCCATGCCGGACCAGTCGTGCTTCTCGATGCCCAGCTCGGAGACCCCGGGCGCGGCGATCATGCAGTGCTCGATCGGCTCGACCTCGTGCGAACGGTGGCGGCGCAGACCGGCGTTGCCGTCCTCGTCGACCGCGTACTGCACGCGCGTACGCCACGCGGGCACCTCGCCGACAGGCAGCTTGTCACCCTCGGCCGGCATGACGGTGCCGTCCCAGCCCGCCTCCTCCGGAGTGAGTCCCGCGAGCCGCTGGAGCTGCTCGGCGACGACCTCGCCCTTCAGCCGCCGCTGCGCACCCGGCTTGGCGTGCTGCCAGTCGCAGCCGCCGCAGCGCCCGGGACCGGCGTAGGGGCAGGGGGCTGCCACCCGGTCCTTGGAGGCCTCCCGGATCTCGACCGCGTCCGCGCGCAGGAACCGCGAGTCCTCCTCGCCGTCCGTCACCCGCGCGAGCACCCGCTCACCGGGCAGCGCGTGCCGTACGAAGAGGACCTGGCCGGCGTCGGTGCGGGCGACACAGTGCCCGCCGTGCGCGACGGGGCCGACCTCGACCTCGTACTCCTGCCCCACGAGCGACCCCGCCGGCGTTTTCTTCGGTTCTGCCTGCATGGCGGGGTGACTCCAGATGCGAATGGGGACGGACCGCCGGAACTGACGGCCGGAACTGACGGCCGGATCTGCCGGGGCAGCCGGACAACAGCCCACCAGTCTACGTGGACGCCACCCGACCGCTCACCACGGCCGCTCCCCATGAGCGCCCCCGCCCGCCGCCCGCGGCTCACCGCCGACAGGCGCCCTCAGCGTTTGGGCCCCGACGGCCCCGATGGCCCTGACGGCCCTGACGGCCGCGACGGTCCCGACGGCTCCTTCGGCCGCTGCTCGGCCGGCCCCCGCCGCACCGAACCCGGAGCGGTCCACTCCGAGCGCCTGCGGGCCCGCTTCTTGGCCACCTCGGAGGACTCCAGCTGATAGGGCACGGACGTCACCATCACACCCGGTGTGAACAGCAGCCGGCCCTTGAGCCGCAGCGCGCTCTGGTTGTGCAGCAGATGCTCGTACCAGTGGCCGACGACGTACTCCGGGATGATCACCGACACCACGTCGCGCGGGGACTCGCGGCGCAGCCCCTTCACGTACTCGATGACCGGCCGGGTGATCTCGCGGTACGGCGAGTCGAGGATCTTCAGCGGCACGGTGAAGCCGCGCCGTTCCCACTCGTCCCGCAGGGCCTTCGTCTCGGCCGGGTCGACGTTGACGCTCAGGGCCTCCAACGAGTCGGAGCGCATCAGTTTGGCGTAGGCGAGGGCGCGCAGCGTCGGCCGGTGGATCTTGGAGATGAGGACCACGGAGTGGACGCGGGAGGGGCGCACGCTGTCGTCGGACGGCCCCTCGGGCGCGGCGATCTCCTCGGCCACCCGGTCGTAGTGCTTCCGGATCGCGGACATCGTCGCGTAGAAGATGACCATGCCGAGCAGGGCGACCCAGGCGCCGTGCGTGAACTTGGTGCCGAGGACGACGACCAGGACCAGGCCGGTGAAGAAGGCGCCGAACGCGTTGATGGCCCGGGAGCGGACCATGTGGCGGCGCTTGGCCTGGTCCTTCTCGGTGGCCAGGTGGCGGTTCCAGTGCCGGACCATGCCCGTCTGGCTCAGCGTGAAGGACACGAACACACCGACGATGTACAGCTGGATGAGGCGGGTCGAGTCGGCGCCGTAGATCCAGATCAGCAGGATGGCCGCACCGGCCAGCAGCACGATGCCGTTCGAGAAGGCGAGCCGGTCGCCGCGGGTGTGCAGCTGGCGCGGCAGGTAGCGGTCCTGGGCGAGAATCGAGCCGAGCAGCGGGAAGCCGTTGTACGCGGTGTTCGCGGCCAGGAAGAGCACGAGCGCGGTGGCCGCGGCGAGCACGATGAACAGGAAGCTGCCGCTGCCGAACACCGCCTCGGCGACCTGGGAGATCACCGGGTTCTGCACGTAGTCGGAGCCGACCGCGACCCCGTTCTCCAGCAGGTCGTGCGCCGGGCGCTCGGCCATGCGGACGTTGGTCGCCATGGCGAGGGCGATGATGCCGCAGAACATGGTGACGGCCAGCAGTCCCATCGCGGCGAGGGTGCTTGCCGCGTTCTTGGACTTGGGCTTGCGGAACGCCGGGACGCCGTTGCTGATCGCCTCGACGCCGGTGAGCGCCGCGCAGCCGGAGGAGAAGGCGCGCAGCAGCAGGAAGACGAGGGCGAAGCCCGCGAGCCCCTGGTGCTCGGCCTTGATCGTGAAGTCGGCGGTCGGCGCCTTCATGGTGTCGCCGAGGACGATCCCGCGGAACGCCCCCCACGCGATCATCAGGAAGACCCCGGTCACGAACACGTACGTCGGGATCGCGAAGAGCTTCCCCGACTCCTTGACCCCGCGCAGGTTCATCAGGGTGAGCAGCACGATCACGGCGATGGCGCAGAAGACCTTGTGCTCGACGACGAACGGGATCGCCGAGCCGAGGTTCTCGATGCCGGAGGCGATCGACACGGCGACGGTGAGTACGTAGTCCACGAGCAGCGCGCTGGCGACGGTGAGGCCGGCCTTGGGCCCGAGGTTGGTGTTGGCCACCTCGTAGTCGCCGCCGCCGCTGGGGTAGGCGTGCACGTTCTGCCGGTAGGAGGCCACGACGGTGAACATCAGCACGACGACCGCGACGGCGATCCACGGGCTGAAGTGATAGGCCGACACGCCCGCGATGGACAGGACGAGCAGCACTTCTCCCGGCGCGTACGCCACGGAGGAGAGCGGGTCGGAAGCGAAAACGGGGAGTGCGATGCGCTTCGGCAGGAGGGTTTCCCCGAGCCTGTCACTGCGCAGTGCGCGCCCGATCAGGATCCGTTTGGGCACGTCGGTCAGTTTGGACACGGTGAGGATCGTAAGCGCTCGAACACGGCCTCGCCCACCCTCCCCCGCCCACCGGAACGCCGCATCGGCGGGATGTGTGACCGGGATCTGCTCTACGAGTGAAATCAGGTGTGCGCCCGCTTATGTAATCCCTGGCCAGGACAATCTCCGTGGCTATATGAAAAAAGCCAAAACTTTGCTCTCCTTTGCCAATTCATGGAGGTTCCATGTTCGCCACCGCGGAACTCACCAGCGCCTTCGCCGAGCTCATCGGCGCCGTGGCCGCTCTGCTCGGTCTGGGCGTCCTGGTCCTCGCCAGCGTGCGCAGCATCGGCCGCCGCTGACCCCGGGCGGCATCGGCCGCCGTGGCCCCCTGGCGACGCCGGCGGGCCGATGGTCATCACGGTGTGGGGCCAAAGTGCACAGGGGTGCCGCCGACGGACCGCGCGTGTGTAGCTTGGGCGTCGGTCTGAGACCCTGTTTCAGCCTGAGCAGTAACTTTTCACACCGGAAGGACGGTCGTGCACATCGTCATCATGGGCTGCGGCAGAGTGGGTTCCGCTCTCGCCCAGACCCTGGAGCAACAGGGGCACACGGTCGCCGTGATCGACCAGGACCCCACCGCCTTCCGACGACTGGGCTCCGGTTTCGGCGGCCGTCGCGTGACCGGCGTCGGTTTCGACCAGGACACCCTGCGCGAGGCGGGCATCGAGGAGGCGGGCGCCTTCGCCGCCGTCTCCAGCGGCGACAACTCGAACATCATCGCCGCCCGGGTGGCCCGCGAGATGTTCGGCATCGAGAACGTGGCGGCCCGTATCTACGACCCCCGCCGCGCCGAGGTGTACCAGCGCCTGGGCATCCCCACCGTCGCCACCGTCCGCTGGACGGCCGACCAGATGCTGCGCCGGCTGCTGCCCTCGGGCGCCGAGCCGCTGTGGCGCGACCCCACGGGCGGCGTACAGCTCGCCGAGGTGCACGCGTCGACGGCCTGGGTGGGCCAGCGGATCAGCCGTCTCCAGGAGGAGACCGGAGTGCGCGTGGCCTTCCTCACCCGGCTGGGCGAGGCGGTTCTGCCTTCCTCCCAGACGGTGCTGCAGGAGGGCGACCTGGTGCACGTGATGATGCGCACGAGCGACATCGAGAAGGTCGAGGCGTCGTTCGCCGAGGGCCCCGAAGAGGAGAGCGGTCACTGATGAGGGTCGCCATTGCCGGTGCCGGCGCCGTGGGCCGCTCGATCGCGGGCGAGCTCCTGGAGAACGGGCACGAGATCCTGCTGATCGACAAGGCGCCGACCGCCATCTCGGTCGAACGCGTCCCGATGGCGGAGTGGCTGCTCGCCGACGCCTGCGAGATCACGTCCCTGGACGAGGCGGCGCTCCAGCGCTGCAACGTGGTGATCGCGGCCACGGGTGACGACAAGGTCAACCTCGTCGTCTCCCTGCTCGCGAAGACCGAGTACGGGGTCCCGCGGGTCGTCGCCCGCGTCAACAACCCCAAGAACGAGTGGCTGTTCAACGAGTCGTGGGGCGTGGACGTCGCCGTCTCGACCCCCCGCCTGATGTCGGCCCTGGTCGAGGAGGCGGTGAGTGTCGGCGACCTGGTCCGCCTGCTCCGCTTCAGCCACGGCGACGCCAACCTCGTCGAGCTGACCCTGCCGCCGGAGTCCGCGCTGGCGGGTACGCAGGTCGGCGACGTGGAGTGGCCCGAGGACACCTCGCTGGTCACCATCATCCGCGGCACCCGGGTCCTCACCCCGACGCGTGAGGACTCCCTGGAGGCGGGCGACGAACTCCTCTTCGTGGCGGCCCAGGCCCGAGAGGAACAACTGGAGGACCTGCTGTCGGTACGCCGCGAGGGCACGACGGACTGATACCAAGAGTTACGCGAGTAGGGGGCGCCCGAAGAATTCCGGGCGCCCCCTACTCCTTCATCCCGTCCGGCGTTTGAGGACGAGGCCGTTCAGGCCGAACAGCCGGGGGCCCGGGCGGCAGCCCCCAGTGGTCCACACCGGCAGAAGGTCCTTACTCAGCGGACCGGCCCGCGGCCTGCCGCTCCTTCTCCGCCTTCTCCTCCGCTTCCATCTCCGCGAAGACATCGATCGGCGGCGGCGCCTTCGCGAGGAACACCCACGTCAGCCACACGGCGAGCAGGAAGGGCGGAATCTTCAGCGCGATCAGAACCCAGCCGAACTGGGTCGTGTCGGCCCACCAGTAGAGCGGGAAGAGGATCGCGCACTTGGCGAGCAGGATCAGCCCCCACGCGTAACTGGCCTTCGCGTACGCCTTCTTGCGGCCGGGGTTGCGCGTACGCCAGGAGAGGTTCTCCTTGAAGACCGGGCCGAGGATCAGGCCGATCAGCGGCACTCCGGCGAGCGTCGTCACGATGTACGCGAGGGCCAGCCCGAGCGTGTACAACATGCCCGGCAGGTAGAAGTCCTTCGCGTTGCCCGTCATCATCGCGAAGACGACACCGAAGGCGACACCGAAGACACCGCTGAACGCGTGCTTGACGGTGTCCTTCATGGCCAGACGGACCACGACGAGCAGGATCGAGACACCGAGGGCCGCGATG
Organism: Streptomyces ortus; assembly: GCF_026341275.1. NCBI lineage: Bacteria > Bacillati > Actinomycetota > Actinomycetes > Kitasatosporales > Streptomycetaceae > Streptomyces > Streptomyces ortus. Next base: position 6,071,350 of record NZ_JAIFZO010000002.1, on the reverse strand, counting down.
GCCGCCGAGTGCAGGTCCTTGTTGATCGTGAAGATCGTGACGAAGAGCAGGCCCGGCAGGACCGTCTCGATCATGCCCCGCAGACCGCCGAACGCGTCGAAGAGGGCGGCCTCGGTCACCGCCCGCGAGTCCTGCGCGTCCCGAGCGTCCTGCGTGTCCCGCTGGGCGTCTTCGGTCGGCTTGTCGAGCGACGTCACCGGCTACTCCCGTCCGAGGGGTCTGAGTTCGTACTTCGGATTGAACAGCACGCGCCGGCCCCGGCTCATCGAGATACGGCCGGATGCCATCAGCTTGCGCCCCGGTTCTATCCCGACGATGGAACGCCTGCCGAGCCACACCACGTCCAGGGCGGCCGAACCGTCGAACAGCTCGGCCTCCAGGGCCGGGACACCGGCCCTCGGGCGCAGGGTGACCGTGCGCAAGGTACCAGTAACCGTGACCACCTGCCGGTCGCGGCAGTCACCGATACGGGTGCAGCCCGCGGTCTCGGCGTCCTCGCGCAGCTCCTCCGACTCCAGGTCCTCCTGGGAGGAGGAGAGCCGGTCGATCATGCGCCGGAACCGGCCGGCCGGCTTTTCGGATCGAGGAACAGCACTCATACCTCAAAGCGTACCGGGGGGCGCTGACAGGAACGTACCCGTCGCACTAACGCTCGAACCGGTACCCCATCCCCGGTTCGGTGACGAAGTGCCGCGGATGCGAGGGGTCCACCTCCAGTTTGCGCCGGAGCTGGGCCATGTAGACGCGCAGATAGTTCGTCTCGGTGCCGTAGGAGGGGCCCCAGACCTCCTGGAGCAGCTGCTTCTGGCTGACCAGGCGGCCCGTGTTGCGCACGAGCACCTCCAGGAGGTGCCACTCGGTCGGGGTGAGGCGTACGTCGCGGCCGTCCCGGTGGACCTTCTTCGCCGCCAGGTCGACGGTGAAGTCCTCCGTCGTGACGATCACGTCGTCCTCGCCGCCACCGGTGGGTTCTGCCCGGCGGACGGCCGCCCGCAGCCGGGCGAGCAGTTCGTCCATGCCGAAGGGCTTGGTCACGTAGTCGTCGGCGCCCGCGTCCAGGGCCTCGACCTTCTCGTCGGAGGAGTGCCGCGCGGACAGAACGAGGATCGGTACGCGGGTCCAGCCGCGCAGTCCCCTGATCACCTCGACGCCGTCCATGTCGGGCAGACCCAGGTCGAGCACGACGACGTCGGGATGGCGGGCGGCGGCGAGCTGGAGGGCGGTGGCGCCGTCGGGGGCCGCGTCGACCTCGTACTTGCGTGCCTTGAGGTTGATCACCAGGGCTCGGGTGATCTGCGGCTCGTCGTCGACCACGAGGACCCGGGTCATGAAGCCTGCCTTTCCGGTTGTACGGCCTCTTCTTGCACGCGTTCTTCTCCCGCGTCCTCTTCTTGTACGCGTTCTCCCCGCACGGCCTCTTCCTGTACGCGTTCTTCTCCCGCGGCCTCCTCCTGGACGGGTTCCGCGGGGCGTTCCGGCCGGGAGGAGCCCACCCTGAGCGTGAGGACCATGGTGAGGCCCCCGCCAGGGGTGTCCTCGGCGTTGAGCGTGCCGCCCATCGCCTCGGCGAACCCCCGGGCGACCGCGAGGCCGAGGCCGACCCCGGCACCGCGCGGTGCGTCGCCGTACCGCTGGAAGGGAGCGAAGATACGGTCCTTCGCCTCGTCCGGGACGCCCCGGCCCCGGTCCACGACCCGCACCTCCACCCGGTCGCCGAGCGTGCTGGCGGCGACGAGGACGCGCTCGCCCCCGGGGCTGTACTTGACGGCGTTCTCGACGAGGTTGGCGACCGAGCGCTCCAGCAGGCCCGGGTCGACGGCGACCATGGGCAGGGTCTCGGGGATCTCCAGTTCGACGCTGTGTTCCGGTACGCCGCCCAGCGCCATCGGGACGACCTCGTCGAGGTCGATCGCGCGGATCAGCGGGGTGACCGTGCCCGTCTGGAGACGGGACATGTCGAGCAGGTTGCCCACCAGGTGGTCGAGCCGGTCGGCGCCCGCCTCGATGCCCTCCAGGAGTTCCGCCTCGTCCTCCTCGGACCAGGCCACGTCGTCCGACCTGAGGGAGGACACGGCGGCCTTGATCGCGGCCAGCGGCGTCCGCAGATCGTGGCTGACGGCGGCCAGCAGCGCCGTACGGATGCGGTTGCCCTCCGCGAGCGTGCGGGCCTGGTCGGCCTCCTGCTGGAGGCGCTTGCGGTCGAGGACGACGACGGCCTGGGCGGCGAAGGCGGCCAGCACCCGGCGGTCCTCGGCCGGCAGCACCCGCCCCGAGAGGGCGAGCGCGGTGCGGTCACCGACCGGCATGTCGACGTCGGCCGCCTCGGGGAGCGTCGGCGGGCGCGGTCCGACGCTGCCCGCGCACGTCCACGGCTCCACGTCGCTGCCGCGTTCCAGCAGGGCGACCGACTCCATGCCGAAGGTCTCGCGGACCCGTTCCAGCAGGGCGTCCAGGCTGGTCTCGCCCCGCAGGACGCTGCCCGCGAGGAAGGAGAGGATCTCGGACTCGGCGCGCAGCCGGGCCGCCTGGTGGGTGCGGCGGGCCGCCAGGTCCACCACCGAGGCCACCGAGATGGCCACTCCCACGAAGATGACGATGGCGACGATGTTCTTGGGGTCCGAGACGGTCAGCCGGTGCAGCGGCGGGGTGAAGAAGTAGTTCAGCAGCAGGGAGCCGAAGGCCGCCGAGGCGAGCGCCGGGAGCAGTCCGCCGAGCAGGGCCGCCGCCACGGTGAGGGTCAGGAACAGCAGCATGTCGTTGGCGAGCCCGAGGTCCGCGTCGGCGTTGATCAGCAGCAGCGCGAGGACCGCCGGGCCGACGACACCGGTCAGCCAGCCCGCGATGATCCGGGACCGGCCAAGCCGCGCGCCCCGAGCGACCGGCAGGCCGCGCCCCTTGCCCGCCTCGTCGTGCGTGACGATGTGCACGTCCAGGTCGGGCCCCGACTCGCGGGCGACCGTGGCACCGACGCCGGGCCCGAACACGTACTGCCAGGCCTTGCGCCGTGAGGAGCCCAGCACGATCTGGCTGGCGTTGACGCCGCGGGCGAACTCGAGCAGCGCGGACGGGATGTCGTCGCCCACCACGTGGTGGAAGGTGCCGCCGAGGTCCTCCGCGAGGGTCCGCTGGACGGCGAGTTCCTTGGGCGAGGCGGAGGTGAGGCCGTCGCTGCGGGCGATGTAGACGGCCAGTACCTCGCCGCCGGCGCCCTTCTCGGCCAGCCGGGCGGCGCGGCGGATCAGCGTACGGCCCTCGGGGCCGCCGGTGAGGCCGACGACGATGCGCTCGCGGGCCTGCCAGGTGGAGCGGATGCCGTGTTCGCCCCGGTACTGCTGGAGGTATTCGTCGACGCGGTCGGCGACCCAGAGGAGGGCCAGCTCGCGCAGCGCGGTGAGGTTGCCGGGGCGGAAGTAGTTGGACAGGGCCGCGTCGACCTTGTCCGGCTTGTAGATGTTGCCGTGTGCCATCCGGCGGCGCAGCGCCTGCGGCGACATGTCGACCAGCTCGATCTGGTCGGCCCGCCGCACCACCTCGTCCGGAAGGGTCTCGCGCTGGCGTACGCCCGTTATCGACTCCACGACGTCACCGAGCGATTCGAGGTGCTGGATGTTGACCGTCGAGACGACGTCGATGCCGGCGGCGAGCAGTTCCTCGACGTCCTGCCAGCGCTTGGCGTTGCGGGAACCGGGCACGTTGGTGTGCGCCAGTTCGTCCACCAGGGCGACGGCGGGGGCGCGTTCCAGGATCGCGTCGACGTCCATCTCGGTGAAGGCGGCGTCGCGGTGGGCGAGCTCCCTGCGGGGGATCTGCTCCAGGCCGTGCAGCATCACCTCCGTGCGCGGCCGGTCGTGGTGCTCCACGAAGGCCACCACGCAGTCCGCGCCCCGCTCGACACGGCGGTGCGCCTCGGACAGCATCGCGTACGTCTTGCCGACGCCGGGTGCCGCACCGAGGTAGATCCGAAGCTTGCCGCGTCCCATGGCCTCATTGTCTTCCCAAACGCACTACGTGGCTGGATAGACCATACGACCGACGATCCGGCCGAAAGGGACGGCAGCGACCGGGCGGAACGTCTTTGACGCAACCCTGACGCCCCTCTGGAGGGGCGCGGGGAACGGCGCAATCTTTTGCCTTCAGGCGCGCAGGCCGCGGGAAACGCTCTCCCCACCCCCGGCGCACCCCCTCAGCGCTCCACGATCTCCCCGTCGCCGAGCTCCAGCACCCGATCGGCCAGATCCAGAAGCGCCGCATCGTGCGTGGCGACCAGCGCGGTGACCCGCTCACTGCGCACCACCGCCCGCAACAGCTCCATCACCCCGATCCCGGTCTCCGCGTCGAGCTGCCCGGTGGGCTCGTCGGCGATGAGGAGCGCCGGATTGTTCGCGAGGGCGCGGGCGATGGCGACGCGCTGCTGCTGCCCGCCGGACAGCTCGCCGGGCCGCTGCGCGGCGTGATCGGCGAGCCCGACCAGCGAGAGCAGCAGCTCGACACGTTCCTCGCGCTCACGCGGATCGGCCCTGCGCAACCGCATGGGCACGCCCACGTTCTCGGCGGCGGTCAGGATCGGGATCAGCCCGAAGGACTGGAAGACGAAGCCGATACGGTCCCGGCGCAGCTCAAGAAGCCCGTTCTCGCCGAGCCCTGAGAGGTCGAGCCCGTCGACCGTGATCCGTCCCCCGTCCGGCTCGTCGAGCCCGCCGACGAGGTTCAGCAAGGTGGTCTTGCCCGACCCCGAACGCCCCTTGAGAGCGACGAGTTCGCCGCGCGGTATGTCGAACGACACCCCGCGCAGGGCGTGCACGGCGGTGGCACCGCTGCCGTACGAGCGGTGGACGTCCTCCACCCGGACCATCGTGTCCGTGGCGACCGCGTCCGTCATGACCTCAGTACTCATGCCTCTCCCCCGTGGACCCCGTGGTCCGGGCGCCAGTATCACCGTCCGGCGCCCGGACCTGCAACGGTTCAGCTCGGGTTGTCGCCGTGCGTGAGCGTCTCCCAGGCGACGAAGAGGTTGTTGCTGCCCGCCGGACGGTTCTGCCCCGTCAGCCGCTCGGTGTTGGTCATGGCGATGCCGAGACGGTTGTGCAGGGCGTTGTAACCGACCTCGGTGACCGGTCCGAGTCCGAGGTGCAGGGACCCGCCGCACAGCCAGCTCGGAGCCGCCTCGCCCAGTTCGTACTTGGCCTGGAAGCCGAGGGCGTGCCGCAGCCGCTCGCCGACGTCCGTGCCGTACAGGTCCTGGCCCTGAATGCGGCTGGTCTCGGCGATGTGCGCGATCGCGGAGATGCCGTAGCCGGTGTGGGTGAAGTCGCGACAGGTCTCCTGGGTGACGCCGTTGACGAAGGTGGACTGGCCCTGCCAGTAGTTGACGATCTTCTGGGTGGTGTCGAGGTTCTGGCTCGGCACGGTCTTCGGCAGGGCGCCGTCGGAGGACAGGTAGACGTAGGCGGCCGTACGGGTGCGGAACTTCGCCATGGCCTTGTCGTACGAGCTCTTGTCCTCCAGGAAGACGGAGATGCCGACGGCGGCCTCCATCATCGACAGCTCCCAGTTGCCGTTGGAGTTCGAGCCGTTGATGACCTTCGGCAGATAGACGTCACGCAGCATCGTCGAGAAGCGCCCGGAGTTCGCCCAGCCGCCGTCGTACGTGTACTTGATGATCTCGGCCGCCTTGGGCCAGGACGAGCCCGCCCAGCCGGTCTGCAGCGGTGCGTTGCTGTTGGTGTGGTCCTTGATGGTCGCGGACCAGGCGTCCATCAGCTCGATCGCCTTCTTCGCGTACCGGGCGTCGCGTGTGACGTACCAGGCCAGCGCCTGGGTGTACGCGGCGATCGCGTCCTCGCGCTCGTCGGTGCAGCCGTAGTTGGGGTTCGAGTACGAGCCGCACTCCACGACCGCGCGGGGTTTGGCGGTGCGCGTGAGCGAGCCGTACTTGCTCGCCATCATCTGGTCGTACGCGCCCTTCCAGGGCTGCGCACCCGCGTTGACCTGCTGTCGGGCGAAGTCCAACTGTCCGCGGGAGACGGTGACTCCGGGGTGCGCGAAGGTGGCGGGGGCCGCCTCCGCGCGCTCGGCGGCCGGCCAGGCGAGGGCGCCGGCCAGCAGGGCGGTGACGGTGGCTAGGAGCGCGAAGCGGGATGCCGTGCGGTGGCGCGTGGGGCGTGGGGGACGTGAGGGGGCCGGAGCGGTCGGCTTCATGGGGGGCCATCCGTTCTCGTATGTGAACACGGAATGCCTTTATGAACACAGGCGCTTGGCCGGTGACCATAGGTACAGACCATGTCCGCGTCAAGAGATGGCACACGAGAGACGTCCGACACCGGGCGCGGAGGCGGCCCGCGGGCCCGAAAGCCGTCAGGACCTACGGGCCGCGAACCGCGGGCGCCGAACCCCGGACCACTCAGGCCTTGACCGTGAACCCGTGCCGCCGGCCGAGCTTCTTGAGGGTGGTCTGCCCCGGAATGCCGTTCGCCGCCGCGCCGCTGAAGCCGTAGCGGCGCTGCAGGGCCGCGTACGCCTCTACGGTCCTGCTGCCGAAGGAGCCGTCGGCCCACTGGGCGGGCAGCAACCCCTCGGCCACCAGGGCCTTCTCGACGACCAGGACATCCGGTCCGTGGGTCGTCCCGCCCTGCGGCAGCCCCGGGTCGCGGCGCGCGGCGGCGATCAGATTGCTGAGGTCGACGACGGGCTCGGCGGGCACGCCACCGCCGTCGGGCTTGACGAGCGGAGCCGCTTCGAAGAGGGCGGACCTGTCGATGTCGCCGGGGTCCCAGTGGTCGTTGCCCGGGATGTTCGCATGCCCGTAATGACCGCCCTTGCTCATCCAGACCGAGCGGGGGCGGTTGGTGGCGTCGGCGGCCGAGGTCGCGAGGCGCCCGGCCGGGAAGGTGTCCGGGATCTTCCAGGAACGGATCGCGGCCATCAGGGCCTTGTAGTTCGGTCCCGGCTTCCAGGTCTTCGTGAACGGCTTGGCGGCCCGGCCCAGCACCTCGATCTGGATGCAGACCTTTCCGACGCGGTTGGTCCTCGTCGACCCGTCGTTGAGCAGTGCGCGGGCGCTGTGGTTCAGCGGGCCGAACTGTCCGAGCCGGTCGGTCGTCGGGTCGTAGAGCAGGTGCGGCTCGGCCGTCTTACGGATCAGGTCCGCCGCCACCGCCTTGAAGGCCTCGTCGCCCGTGCCGCTCTCCGTGGTGTGCCAGACGACACGGCCCGGAACCGACGGAAGATCCATCGCCCCTCCGATGCTCCCGTCACCCAGGCGCTGCGCCTTCTCGATCCAGTTCGTACCCACTTCGCTTCCCCCATGGATTCGCATGATCGGCAAGTCGGGCGCGGATCGCAGGAGTTGAGATCCCCACCCTCCTTCGTCATGCCCAGGGTTACGCAGCGTAGTCACATCGCGGTGGCGACTCAGGGTCTTATTCACTCATTCGGCCCATAGGCGGCCTATCGAAAGGCGCACCCCTCACTCCCTGCAGTGGCTGCACCGACCGCACACGACGACGGGCCGCACCCCCCGAAGGGAGTGCGGCCCGACGCACACGTACGCGTGAGCGGCGTCGAAGCGCCTAGCGGACCTCGGTGATCTCCGGTCCGCGCTGCAGCTGCCCCATGCCGCCGGAGAAGCGGGAGCCGGCCTGCTCCTCCTGCTGGACACCCTCGGCGACCATCTGCGCGTCGTCCGGCAGCTTCAGGACGATCGGGTCGCGCGGGGCCATCGGGCCCTCACCGCGGACCACCACGGTGTCCCGGAAGATCTGCTCCAGCAGACCGGCGGCCTGCGGCTGCACCGCGCCCTGCCCGGAGATCACTCCGCGCAGGAACCAGCGGGGACCGTCCACACCGATGAACCGGACGACCTGGAAGCCGCCCGTGCCGTCCGGCAGCTGCACCGGTACCTGAGCACGCAGCTCCCAGCCCAGCGGCCCCTCGACCTCGTCGATGACACCGCCCTGCTGGGTGATGCCGGTGGCGATCTCCTCGCGCACCTCGCCCCAGATGCCCTCGCGCTTGGGGGCGGCGAAGGCCTGCAGCTGGACGGCGCTGTCCTTGAGCACCACGGTGGCCGCGACGATCGCGTCGCCCGCGACCTCCACCCGGAGCTCCATGCCGTCGACCCCGGGCACGAAAAGACCGCCCAGGTCGACCCGGCCGTCGGCCGGATCGCGCACCTCGGTGCTGTCCCAGGGACCGTCGGGGCGCGGCTCCGGTTCGAGCCTCACGCGCTCGCGCTCCGCCCCGTCCGCCTCAGTGTCGACTCCGTCGACGACCTGCTCGGCCTCGCCCGCCGCGTCCTCGGCGGCACTGCCCTTCTTGCGACGTCCGAACACGTCACTGTCCTTCCCGGTCGGATACGACCGAAGCGTATCGATTCCCACCCGCTGTGCCGCCCACCGAGGAATGCCCACCGGTGGACCCGAAGCCCCCTGCGGCCCGCGCCGAGTCGGGGAGTTCCGCGACTTCCCGGAAGCTCACCTTCTCGACCTGCTGGACGACCAGTTGGGCAATCCGGTCGAAGCGCTCGAACCGCACGGACTCGCGCGGGTCGAGATTCACCACGATCACCTTGATCTCCCCACGGTACCCGGCATCAACCGTCCCCGGGGCATTCACGAGGGCGACACCGCAGCGCGCGGCCAGCCCCGAACGCGGGTGCACGAAGGCCGCGTACCCCTCGGGAAGCGCGATGCACACCCCGGTGGGGAGGACGGCACGTTCGCCGGGCTCCAGCACGCGGCTCTCGGTGGTCCTCAGGTCCGCGCCGGCGTCGCCGGGATGCGCGTACTGCGGAAGCGGTACGTCCGGGTCGACGCGCTTGATCAGCACGCCCACCGGGGCCTGGGCGGGGGTCACGGGTTCACCTCGAAAGCACGGGCACGGCGGACCTGGTCGGGGTCGTCCATGGCCGCCCGGATGTCCTCCGGCCGGCCGTTGTCGACGAAGTGGTCGACCTTCACCTCGATGAAGAGAGCGTCCGCGCGGACGGCGACGGGCCCTTCGGGGCCGCCGATCCGGCCCGTGGCGGACGAGTAGATCTTGCGTCCGGCGACCGCCGTGACCTCGGCCTCCAGATACAGCACGGTGCCCACGGGCACGGGCCGTACGAAGTCGGTCTCCAGGCGGCCGGTCACGGCGATGGTGCGCAGCAGCCAGTTCAGCGAGCCGAGGGTCTCGTCCAGCGCGCTCGCGAGGACGCCGCCGTGCGCGAGGCCGGGAGCCCCCTGGTGCGCGCCCCGCACGGTGAACTCGGCGGTGATGCGCACGCCGTCGCCCGCGCGGGCCTCCAGGTGCAGTCCGTGCGGCTGTCCGCCACCGCAGCCGAAGCACCGGTCGTAGTGCGCGCCGAGGAGCTCGCCCGGGGCGGGCGCGTCGGGATGGCGCACCGGCGCCACGGCGTCGGCCGGGGGCCGCAGGGCCGAAGATGTACCACTCACAGGCGCAGACCTTACCTCCGCGTCAGCGGCCCGCACGCACCGTGGCAGGCTTGCCGGTATGCAGCCCTCCGCCTCACCGTACGAAGAACGTCTGACCGCGCCCCGATCCTGGTGGTTCGTCTGCCTGCTGGTGGGCCTGTCGATGGCGCTGATCCTGCTCCCCTTCGGGACGCTGCCCCTGCTGGGCGGCCTGGTCGGCGGCACGGCGGTGTCGGCGGTGGTCGCCAGTTCGTACGGCTCCGCGCGGATCCGTGTGGTGGGCGGCGCCCTGATCGCGGGGGACGCCAGGATCCCGGTCTCCGCGCTGGGCGAGGCGCACGTCCTCGACCCGGAGGAGGCCCGCGCCTGGCGGTCGTTCAAGGCCGACGCGCGCGCCCACATGCTGCTGCGCGCGTACGTTCCCACGGCTCTGCGCGTGGACATCACCGACCCGGCGGACCCGACTCCCTACGTCTATCTGTCGACCCGCGACCCGGAGCGCCTGGCGGCGGCCCTGGAGGCCGCGCGCACGAGCGCTTAGACGGGCGGCGGCCGGTCGGAACCCGGGGCAAGGACCCGCGTTCGAACCCAGACCCGAACAACTTTCCGTACGTGTATTCGTACGGAAACTTTTCCTTTACGGGGTCAGAACTTTGCCGGCGGGTGGAGGGCGGGGGCGGGGGCGGCCGGTGGTCCCTCCGGGATCAGCGGCCCAGCTCTCCGCGGAGGTCGCCCATGCTCAGCGGGTCGGCCGGCTCCTCCAGGGGCGGCAGCGCCGGAAGGGCGTCCCAGGGGACCTGCACCTTGCGGAGGTCCTTGCGGACCCGGTCCGCGAGCTTTCTCGTGTCACGGCGGTTCATGAGCGCCCCGACGGCCGCGCCCACCATGAAGGGCATGAGGTTCGGCAGGTTGCGGACCGTGCGCTTCATGATCTGCTGGCGCAGCTCGCGCTTCATCTGGCCCCCGAGGGCCGCATTGAGCGTCGACGGCTTGGTCACGTCGATGCCGCGCTCCTCGGACCACGAGTTCAGATACGTGGTGGAGCGCTCTTTCAGGTTGCCGGGCGGTCGCAGGCCGTAGACCTCGTACAGCTCGGCGATCAGCTTCAGTTCGATCGCGGCGACGCCGGTGACCTCGGCGGCCAGTTCCGTGGGCATCGCCAGAGGCACGGGCATCATCGCGGCGGCGCCGACGCCCGCGCCCACGGTGGACGTGGCGTTGCACGCGCCCGCGACGAGCTTGTCCGCGAGCTGTTCGGGCCCGAGGCCCGGAAACTGCCTCCGGAGTGCGGCGAGGTCCCGTACGGGGATCCGCGGGGCGATCTCGATGATGCGGTCGGTGACGTACGCCAGGGCCGCTCTGGCCCGGCTGCCGCCTCTGCGGACGCCTTCCGCGACCCCGTGGCCGACGGCCGCCGCCCGGCGTCTGGTGACAGGCGCCTTGGTCATCAGCACCTCCAGGGCGCCGGAGGCGCCTGTCGTGTCCACTGCTTCGAGCGAGGCCGGGTGGCCCCGCTCGTCGTCGTGCAAGCCGTCCTGGGACGGACCGGCCGCTCCCCGGTCACGGAAGCGGCGCTTCCAGGGCGGGGTCGAGCCTGTCACGGCCGACCCTGCCTCAGTCGCAGTCGCGGCAGATCGGCTGACCGTTCTTCTCGCGGGCCAGCTGACTGCGGTGGTGGACCAGGAAGCAGCTCATGCAGGTGAACTCGTCCTGCTGCTTCGGCAGGACCCGGACGGCCAATTCCTCGTTCGAAAGGTCCGCTCCGGGCAGTTCCAGGCCTTCGGCCGCCTCGAACTCGTCCACGTCGACCGCTGAAGTCGACTTGTCGTTCCGGCGAGCCTTGAGTTCTTCAAGGCTGTCCGAGTCGACGTCGTCGTCGGTCTTGCGTGGGGTGTCGTAATCCGTTGCCATGTCGCTCTCCCCCTCTGGGTGTCTGCGGTGTCTCAGCGCAGGTAACGCGTGAGAGGCCGGACTTGTGCCCGACCTGAGGCGGAGATTTTGCCTCACATCAAGGTCTGTTACTCAATCGACACCCAACCGGACTCCTGAGGAGTGATCGGCTTGGATGGCGAAGCGGACCGTACACGGTCCGAATGCCGCACTTCAAAGGCGTCTCACCGTGTACTTCCCGTGATCTCGACCCCCGAAAACCCGGATTTTCCCGGCTTTACGACAGCCTTGTCGATCACGGAGGGTAGATGACCGGAAAGAGGCCCTGTGATCGATCACACACGAGCGTGCCTTTACTCCGCTCGGGAAATTCCGCGCAAAGCGAACACCCTCGCGTGTCGGCGACATGGTCTCAGATAGGTAGGGCGACGCGCATCACCAGGCCACCCCCCTCGCGTGGTTCCGCGAAGATGTGGCCGCCGTGGGCGCGGGCCACCGACCTGGCGATCGACAGCCCCAGACCCACACCCTTGTCACTTCCCGTCCGCTCGGTGCGCAGTCGCCGGAACGGCTCGAAAAGATTGTCGACCTCGTACGCGGGGACCACGGGTCCGGTGTTGGACACAGTGAGGACCGCCTGCCCGTGCTGTACGCGCGTGACGACCTCGACCCAGCCGTCCTCCGCCACGTTGTAGCGCACGGCGTTCTGGACGAGGTTCAGGGCGATCCGCTCCAGGAGGACGCCGTTGCCCTGGACGACCGCGGCGGCCCGCTCCCCGCGGACCTCCACACCCTTCGCCTCCGCCTCGCCGCGTACCTGGTCTATGGCCTGCGAGGCGACCTCGGCGAGGTCGACCGGCTTGCGCTCGACGATCTGGTTGTCGCTGCGGGCGAGCAGCAGCAGCCCCTCGACGAGCTGCTCGCTGCGCTCGTTGGTGGCCAGCAGCGTCTTGCCCAGCTGCTGCAGTTCCATGGGGGCGCCCGGATCGGACAGGTGCACCTCCAGGAGCGTGCGGTTGATCGCCAGGGGCGTCCGCAGCTCGTGCGAGGCGTTGCCGACGAACCGCTGCTGGGCCGTGAAGGCCCGCTGCAGCCGCTCCAGCATGTCGTCGAAGGTGTCCGCCAGCTCCTTGAGCTCGTCGTCCGGGCCGTCCAGCTCGATCCGCCGGGACAGGTCCGAGCCCGCCACCGCGCGCGCGGTGCGGGTGATGCGGCCCAGCGGGGAGAGCACCCGCCCGGCCATCGCGTACCCGAAGGCGAAGGCGATCACGGCGAGACCGAGGAGAGCCATCAGGGAGCGGCTGAGCAGTCCGTCCAGGGCGTGCTGCCGCTGGACGGCGGTGCACTCCTTGAGCATGGAGTTCAGCTCTTGGTTGTTGCCCGCCCCGCTCAGCTGCGGGCAGGTGGCACTGGTGAGTTCGAGGTTGCTGCCGGTCACCTGGAAGTCGACCCCGCTGCCCTCGTGGAGGGCCTGGGCGGCCAGCAGGTAGATGATCGACAGCAGCAGGATCCCGGCGATCAGGAACATCCCGCCGTACAGCAGCGTGAGCCGTATGCGGATGGTCGGGCGCAGCCAGGGGAACGGGGGTTCCGGCTTCCTCGGGTCCCAGGTGGGCTTCGGGGGCGCTTTGGGAGGCGCGGGGGTGGTGGTCATCGGGGGGTCAGATCCGGTAGCCGGAGCCGGGCACGGTGACGATGACCGGCGGCTCGCCGAGCTTGCGGCGCAGGGTCATCACCGTGACCCGCACGACGTTGGTGAACGGGTCGGTGTTCTCGTCCCAGGCCTTCTCCAGGAGCTGCTCGGCGGAGACGACCGCGCCCTCGCTGCGCAGCAGGACCTCCAGCACGGCGAACTCCTTGGGCGCGAGCTGGACCTCCTTGCCGTCGCGGAAGACCTCGCGCCGGTTCGGGTCGAGCTTGATACCGGCGCGCTCCAGGACGGGCGGCAGCGGCAGGCTCGTACGCCGGCCGAGCGCACGCACGCGTGCCGTCAGCTCGCTGAACGCGAAGGGCTTGGGGAGGTAGTCGTCGGCGCCGATCTCCAGGCCCTCCACCCGGTCGCTGACGTCTCCGGAGGCCGTGAGCATCAGCACGCGGGTCGGCATGCCGAGCTCGACGATCTTCCGGCAGACGTCGTCGCCGTGCACCAGCGGAAGGTCACGGTCGAGGACGACCACGTCGTAGTCGTTGACGCCGATGCGCTCCAGGGCGGCCGCGCCGTCGTACACGACGTCGACGGCCATGGCCTCCCGGCGCAGTCCGGTGGCCACCGCATCGGCGAGCAGCTGCTCGTCCTCGACGACGAGTACGCGCACGTCGCTTGTCCTTCCTGATGTCCGTCCGCGCGGCGATTTCTGGGCGCGCACGGGCGGGGTCCGATGGGGTCCTCCCGTTCGAACGCAGCCGAGAGCGGGGAGGGTGGGACTCCATCCTGCCCTTTTCGGCCATAAGTCGGCTGTAAGACGGGTTCGGAGGGTGGGGAATGCCAGATTTTCTCGGGAGGTTGAGGTTTCCGTCGAAGGGAGCAGGGGGAGGACGGCTTTACACCCCGCGATCACGCTCTGCTTGTGCCGCACCACCCGGCGGTACGTCATGGTCCGCTTCCGCAGGGCGGGCGTGGGTGTCCGGCACTGACGCCGCCCGGCTGGGCAGCGCCGGGCATCCCTGGAGACGTGATCGCCCCTTCCGACCGGCACACCCCCGTGCCACCACCGACCCACGACCCAGGACGAGGGGGCGCAGCATGGACGCATTCACCGCAGGACTTCTGCAGCGCATAAGGGCGACCGAGTCCGACCTGACGATGGCTCGCGAGACCGGCGACGACTTCCTCGCGGAGGTCGAGCAGGCGGAGCTCGACGACCTGCACCGCCTTGCCGCGGAGCACGGTGTGCAGGTCGGCGTGTCACACGTCTGACCCAGTTCGTGACAGGAGCGGGGCCCCGGCAGATCCAGCCCGGGGCCCCGCTCAGTCGTCCGTCACGCGGAATCGGGTGTCAGTCGTGCCAGGCGCCCAGTTCGTCGAGCCGGGACTGGAGGGTCTCGAAGAGGCCGGGCGGGGCCGCGACGGTCAGCTCGGGCGACAGGGGCTCTCCGGGGCGTCCGCCGGTCAGCGCGCCCGCCTCCCGGGCGATCAGATCGCCCGCCGCGTAGTCCCAGGGGTTGAGTCCCCTCTCGTAGTACGCGTCCAGGCGGCCCGTCGCCACGTCGCACAGGTCGATCGCCGCCGAACCGCCGCGGCGGATGTCGCGGACCTGGGCGATCAGCCGGCCGACCACCTCGGCCTGCCGGGTCCTGCGGTCGGCGAGATAGCCGAAGCCGGTGCCGACGAGGGCCAGCCCGAGGTCGGGAGCGGGCCGCACGCGCGCGGGGCGGTCGCCGACGAAGGCGCCGCCGCCCAGGACGGCCCGGTAGGTCTCCGCGCGCATCGGGGCGTGCACGACCCCCACGAGCGTCTCGCCGTCCTTGCGGGCCGCGATGGACACGGCCCAACTGGGCAGCCCGTACAGATAGTTGACCGTCCCGTCGATCGGGTCGATCACCCACTGGACGCCGCTGCTGCCCTTGATGTCGGCGCCCTCCTCCCCCAGTACGCCGTCGTCCGGCCGGGCCTCCGCGAGCAGACCGGTGATCAGCTTCTCGGAGGCGATGTCCATCTCGGTGACGACGTCGACGGCGCTGGACTTGGTCGCCGCCACGCCGAGGTCCTCGGGGCGGCCGTCCCGCAGGAAGGCGCCCGCGCGGTGGGCCGCGTCGAGCGCGATCTCCAGCAGTTCGGCCTTCAGCTCGTCGTTCGCTGTGGCGGTCACGGGGCTCCTCATACGTACGGGCTGTCGGCGCCCGCGGCGGCGGGCTTGGGGACGCGGGCCGGACAGCAGCCCGCGGGGCAGAGGTCGTGGCTGGGGCCGAGGGCGCCGAGCGCGCAGGGCGAAACGTCTCTGCCGTTCTCTGTGGCGGCCCGTTCCACGACGAGGTCGCGGATCGCGGCGGTGAACCGCGGGTCGGCGCCCACGGTGGCCGAGCGGCGCACCGGCAGCCCCAGTTCGGCGGCCTTGGCCGTGGCCTCCGTGTCGAGGTCGTACAGGACCTCCATGTGGTCCGAGACGAATCCGATCGGCGCCATGACGACCGCGGGGACGCCGGCGGTGTGCAGCTCCTCCAGGTGGTCGCAGATGTCCGGTTCGAGCCAGGGGATGTGCGGGGCTCCCGAGCGCGACTGGTAGACGAGCTGCCAGGGGTGCTCGGTGCCGGTCCGCTCGCGCACCGCGTCGGCGACGAGCCGGGCGACGTCCAGGTGCTGCCGTACGTACGCGCCGCCGTCGCCGTGGCCCTCCACCGGTCCCGAGGTGTTCGCCGCGGAGGTCGGGATGGAGTGCGTCGTGAAGGCGATGTGCGCGCTCGCGCGGACCTCCTCGGGAAGCTCGGCGAGGGACTTCAGGACGCCCTCGGCCATCGGCTCGACGAAGCCCGGGTGGTTGAAGTAGTGGCGGAGCTTGTCGATCCGCGGCAGCTCCAGACCCTCCCCCGCCAGGGTCGCCAGGGCCCCGGCCAGATCCTCGCGGTACTGCCGGCAGCCGGAGTACGAGGCGTACGCGCTCGTTGCCAGCACCAGGATGCGGCGGCGGCCGTCGGCGACCATCTCGCGCAGCGTGTCGGTCAGGTACGGGCCCCAGTTGCGGTTGCCCCAGTAGACGGGCAGGTCCAGGGCGTGCTCCGCGAAGTCCTTGCGCAGGGCGTCCAGCAGGGCGCGGTTCTGGTCGTTGATCGGACTGACCCCGCCGAACAGGAAGTAGTGCTGCCCCACTTCCTTGAGGCGTTCCTTGGGGATGCCCCGGCCCCGGGTCACGTTCTCCAGGAACGGGACCACCTCGTCGGGGCCCTCGGGGCCGCCGAAGGAGAGCAGGAGCAGGGCGTCGTAGGGAGTGGCATCGAGCGCGTCTCGCATACCTCGATCCTGCCATCCGCCTCCGACAACCGGGCATCGGCGGTGGGCCGAACGGCAGGTGGCCACTCCGCCCGGAGAATCCCCCTAGGGGCGGGGGTCAGCTGACTCGTAAGCTGTATCCGTCGGATTCACGCCTTACCGGACCCTCAGCGGAGACCTCCCGTGCTCAGCCCCTACCGCGCCCTGTTCGCCGCTCCCGGCTCCAGGGGTTTCACCCTGGCGGGCCTCCTCGGCCGGATGCCGCTGTCGATGATGGGCATCGGCGTGGTCACGATGATCTCCCAGGTCACCGGACGGTACGGGCTCGCGGGCGCCCTCTCCGCGACGATCGCGCTGTCCGCGGCGGTGCTCGGGCCCCAGATCTCCCGCCTGGTGGACCGGTACGGACAGCGGCGGGTGCTGCGGCCCGCCACGCTGTCCGCGCTCGCCGCGTCCGCCGGGCTCCTGCTGACCACCCGCTTCGACGGGCCGGACTGGGTGCTGTTCCTCTGCTCGGCCGGCATCGGCTGCGTACCGAGCGTCGGCGCGATGACCAGGGCGCGCTGGGCGCTCATCTACCGGGACAGGCCCGAACTCCACACGGCGTACGCCTTCGAGTCCGTCGTCGACGAGATCTGCTTCATCTTCGGGCCGATCATCTCCATCGGGCTGTCCACCGCGTTGTTCCCGGAGGCCGGGCCGCTGCTCGCGTCCTGCTTCCTGGCGGCCGGTGTCTTCTGGCTGACGTCCCAGCGCGCCACCGAGCCCCCGGCGCATCCCGGTGCGCACCACACGGGTGGCTCGGCGCTGCGCTCGGCCGGGCTGCAGGTCCTGGTGGTCACCTTCGTGGCGACCGGTGCGATCTTCGGGGCGGTCGACGTGGTCACCGTGGCCTTCGCCGACGAGGAGGGCCACAAGGGTGCCGCGAGCCTCGTCCTGTCCGTCTACGCGGCGGGCTCCTGCCTGGCCGGGGCCGTCTTCGGGCTGCTGCGCTTCTCCGGGGCGCCCGCCCGCAGGTGGGTACTGGGCATCTGTGCCACGGCCGTGAGTATGATCCCTCTGCTACTGGTCGGAAACTTGCCGTTCCTGGCTGTGGCGCTGTTCGTTGCGGGCCTGTCCATCGCACCGACGATGATCACGACGATGGCTCTCGTCGAACTGCACGTACCACGCGCGAAACTGACCGAGGGCATGACGTGGGTGAGCACGGGGCTCCTGGTCGGGGTGGCGCTCGGTTCCTCCCTGTCCGGCTGGGTGATCGACGCAGCCGGGGCACGGGCCGGGTACGGGGTCCCGGTCGCGGCCGGGGCTGTCGCGGTCGCGGTGGGTTTCCTCGGGTATCGCCGGCTCAGCAGGCCGGTTCCGCAGCGGGGAGGAACCCATGTACAGCACAGTGAGCGGCAAGAGCGGCACCTGGCGTAACTGGGCAGGGAACGTCACCGCCCGGCCGGCCCGGGAGGTCACGCCCGCCTCCGTCGAGGAACTCTCCGCCGCCGTGCGCCGGGCCGCCGAGGACGGACTGAGAGTCAAGGCCGTCGGCACAGGCCACTCCTTCACCGCGGCGGCGGCGACCGACGGCGTATTGATCCGCCCTCAACTGTTGACCGGGATCCGCAGGATCGACCGTGACAACGGCACCGTCACGGTGGAGGCCGGCACACCGCTCAAGCGCCTCAACCTCGCCCTGGCCCGGGAGGGTCTGTCGCTCACGAACATGGGCGACATCATGGAGCAGACGGTGTCGGGCGCGACCAGCACCGGCACGCACGGCACCGGCCGCGACTCCGCCTCGATCGCCGCCCAGATCGTGGGACTTGAACTGGTGAGCGCCGACGGCTCGGTCCTCGCCTGTTCCGAGAAGGAGAACCCCGAGATCTTCGCGGCGGCCCGGATCGGGATAGGCGCCCTGGGGGTCATCACCGCGATCACCTTCTCCGTGGAGCCCCTTTTCCTCCTCTCGGCCCGCGAGGAGCCGATGAGCTTCGACGAGGTGACAGGCTCCTTCGACGAACTGTTCACGGAGAACGAGCACTTCGAGTTCTACTGGTTCCCCCACACCGGCAACTGCAACACCAAGCGCAACAACCGCAGCGTGGGCCCGGAGAAGCCGGTCGGTACCGTCCGGGGCCTGTACGAGGACGAGTTCCTCTCCAACGGCGTCTTCCAGGCGGCCAACTACGTGGGCCGTGCCGTCCCCGCCACGATCCCCTCCATCGCCCGGATCTCCAGCCGCGCCCTGTCCGCCCGCACCTACACCGACATTCCCTACAAGGTCTTCACTTCTCCCCGCCGGGTGCGTTTCACGGAGATGGAATACGCGGTTCCGCGAGCCGCCCTGGTCGAGACCTTGCGCGAACTCAAGGCCATGGTCGACCGTTCGCCTCTGCGCATCAGCTTCCCGGTGGAGGTGCGCACGGCCCCCGCGGACGACATCACCCTCTCCACCGCGTCCGGCCGGGACAGCGCGTACATCGCGGTCCACATGTTCAGGGGGACGCCCTACCAGGCGTACTTCAGCGCCGCGGAGCGGATCTTCACCGCGCACGAAGGCCGGCCCCACTGGGGCAAGGTGCACACCCGTGACGCGGAGTACTTCGCCGAGGTCTATCCGCGCTTCGGCGAGTTCACCGCGCTGCGGGACCGGCTCGACCCGGAGCGGCGCTTCGGCAACGACTACCTGCGGCGGATCCTGGGCGACTGACGGCTCCGGCCGACCACGAGCGGCGGTCGCGTCGACCGGTTGCCCGAGCACAGGACGTACGGTCGAAGCAGCTCACCCGACTTCCGGCGATCATGTGAAGAACGAGTCTCATCATGATCACGAAAATGTCACCCCCGGCGTCCAACTCCCGCCTCCGGACAGAAGTTCGGTGGCGTGCCGATCCACGCAAGTGGCCCGAATGGAGTACTGTTGCGAGCCCTGGGACCGGACGCGCGCCAGGGTGTCCGGAGCCGTACAGGACCGCCGAGAGGGGGCCCGTTGCACAGGGTGATGAGGATTGTCACTTAGCGTTGCGAATAGGTAACCGTGCCATAACGGCGAGTTCGGGCCACCGTCCGACACGCCGGGCAACTCGGCAAGGTTGTGGCAGGCTGCACCCGGGCAGGCCACACTCGACTAGCGGAAGCAGCGACGCACGTGACGTCGGCAGGCACCACCCGGGAGGTCCCCATGCCCGAACTGCGTGTCGTGGCCGTCTCCAACGACGGCACACGGCTGGTGCTGAAGGCTGCGGACAGCACGGAGTACACGCTTCCGATTGACGAGCGTCTACGCGCCGCCGTACGCGGCGACCGTCCCCGCCTCGGCCAGATCGAGATCGAGGTGGAGAGCCATCTCCGCCCCCGAGACATCCAGGCACGTATACGCGCGGGAGCGTCCGCCGAAGAAGTCGCCCAGCTCGCCGGTATCCCGGTCGACCGGGTGCGCCGCTTCGAGGGACCCGTCCTCGCCGAGCGCGCCTTCATGGCGGAGCGGGCCCGCAAGACGCCCGTCCGCCGCCCCGGTGAGACGACAGGACCCCAGCTCGGCGAGGCCGTGCAGGAGCGCCTGCTGCACCGCGGCGCCGACAAGGAGACCGTCCAGTGGGACTCCTGGCGCCGCGACGACGGCACCTGGGAGGTGCTGCTCGTCTACCGCGTGGCGAGCGAACCGCACTCCGCGAGCTGGACGTACGACCCGCCCCGGCGGCTCGTCCAGGCCGTCGACGACGAGGCGCGCTCGCTGATCGGCGAGTCCGACGACCTCGGCACCGCCGAGCCCAGCTTCCCGTTCGTCCCGCGTATCGCGCGGCTGCCCCGCGACCGTCCGCTGGACCGCTCCCTGGACCGGCAGATCGAGCGGCCGAGCCTGCCGCCGTCCTCCGAGCCGGACATCGAGGAGGGTGTCAGCGAGCGTGAGCGCGACTCGCTGACCAGCCTCCTGGAAGCGGTGCCCAGCTTCCGCGGCGACATGGTCGTGCCCGAGCGGCCCTCGGCAGGACCCGCGGCCTCGACGGCCTCGACCACCGAACTCCCCGCGACGGACGAACCGCCCGTCACCGAGCCCGAGGTGGAGGAGCCGCCGGCTCCCGCGGCCTCGGCCGGTTCCGCCTACGCGGACGTGCTGATGCCGCGCTCGGTGGCCAGCCACCGCGACCGGCTCGTCGGCGCCACCGACCGGCAGGCCGAGGCGGACGGTGTCCGTCCGGGACGCAGAGCGGCCGTACCGAGCTGGGACGAGATCGTCTTCGGGACGCGACGCAAGAAGCAGGACTAGGACGCGAGAAGCAGGACCAGGAAGTGGCGGAGGGCTCGCACCATGCCGGTGCGAGCCCTCGGTTCTTTTGTCCGCCCTTCCTTACCTGCCCGCCGACCCGCCTCTGGCGCTACTGCGGATCGGGGCCGGTCGCGACCGGCCGGCCGGCGTCCCGCGACCACTCCGACCAGGACCCCACGTACAGCGCGGCCGGGATACCCGCGACCGCCAGCGCAAGCACCTCGTGCGCGCCGGAGACGCCCGACCCGCAGTAGACACCGACCTCCGAAGACCCGTCGGCGCCCAACGACGCGAAGCGGTCGGCGAGTTCGGCGGCCGGCAGGAAGCAACCGGATTCGGCCACATTCCCGGTGGTCGGTGCCGAGACCGCGCCGGGGATGTGGCCGCCGACCGGGTCGATCGGCTCGACGTCTCCGCGATAGCGCTCGGCGGCCCGGGCGTCGAGCAGCAGACCGGCACGGGCCAGCGCCGCGGCGCCGTCGGCATCGAGCAGGGACGCCTTCCCCGGAGCGGGTACGAAGGTTCCGGCGGCCGGAGCCGCGGGGCCGCTCTCGACCGGACCGCTCCACGCGGCGAGGCCGCCGTCAAGCACACGCACCGACGGATGACCCGTCCAGCGCAACAGCCACCAGGCCCGCGCGGCGGCCCAGCCGAGCCCTCCGTCGTACACGACGACGTCACGGTTCTCGCTGACCCCGGCCGCGCGCATGGCCTCGGCGAAGACCTCCGGGTCGGGCAGCGGGTGGCGGCCCGCCGCGCCGGCGGGGCCGGCGAGCTCGGTGTCCAGGTCCACGTAAACGGCACCCGGAATGTGTGCCTCCTCGTAGGCGTGGCGCAGGTTCGGGCCGCCCAGCTGCCAGCGGACGTCCAGCACGACCGGCGGGTTCGGTCCCGTCAGGTCGCTCGCGAGTCGGGATGCGGAGATGATGGCGTTCATGGCCACCATCCTCGCGCACGGGGTGGCCACTTCGTCCAGGTCCGGCTACTGTGCTCGGCCGGGCCGCCCCGGCCACACGGAGTGCCGGAACGGGCACGCGCTGTACGGCCGGTGGACATGCGCGGGCAATCGCGGGGAAACGGATGGGCAACAGGAATGCGCGCATCCTCCCGCCGAGGGCCGTTCGGCCCTGGCGCGGCCGACCGCCGGTGGTGCGACCATCGGCACCGGAGCCGTGGTCCACGAAGGCGGTACGTGCGGTTCGACAGCGGAAGTGAAGCGGCCCCGCGAGGCGCCGAGGAGAGGGTGACGATGACCGAGGCACGGGAGTCGGCCGGCCTGGACGGTGCCGCGTACACGCCCGGCGCGCCCTGCTGGGTGAGTCTGATGGTGCACGGGATGGCGGCGACCCAGGAGTTCTACGGGGAACTGTTCGGCTGGGAGTTCCAGCCCGGTCCGCAGCAGCTGGGAGCCTATGTGCGGGCGCGGTTGGACGGGCACGAGGTGGCGGGCATCGGCCTGCTGCCGGCGGACCGCCATCTGCCGGTGGCGTGGACGCCCTACCTCGCCTCGGACGACGTGGACCTGACGGCGGAGACAGTC
This sequence comes from Streptomyces ortus, assembly GCF_026341275.1. Taxonomy (NCBI): domain Bacteria; kingdom Bacillati; phylum Actinomycetota; class Actinomycetes; order Kitasatosporales; family Streptomycetaceae; genus Streptomyces; species Streptomyces ortus. Next base: position 6,049,325 of record NZ_JAIFZO010000002.1, on the reverse strand, counting down.
CGGCACTGCGGTGGCACGGTCGGCGTGGGTCCGCTGGTCGCCGACACCGCCGGCCGTCTGGCGATCGCCTCGGACCCCTCGGGCGCCGTGTTCGGCATCTGGCAGGCCGCGGCCCATCTCGGTGCGGGCATCGCCGGGGTTCCCGGGACCCCCGCGTGGAACGAACTCGTCACCCGGGAGTCCGCGGGGGTCGCCAAGTTCTACGAGACGGTCTTCGGCTACGAGGAGGAGCCCGTCGTCTCCGCCGACTCCGACTACGTCACCCTGCACCTCAAGGGCCGCCCGGTGGCCGGGATCCATGGCGTCGGCAACGCCCTGCCCAGGGACCGGGGCGCCCACTGGATGACGTACTTCGAGGTCGTCGACGTGGACGCGGCGGCGGCCCTGGTCGGCGAACTCGGCGGCCACGTCCTCAAGCGGGCCCACGACAGCCCGTACGGCCGGATCGCCGAGGTGGCGGACCTGGAGGGAGCGGTGTTCTCCCTGGTGCGGACCAGCCGCTGAAGCGGGCTTTCAGCGTCGGGCCGCGGTGTCCAGCGGGAGTACGTCCGGGGACAGGGCGCCCGCCCGCGCGGTCGCCGCGGTCATCCGCCGGCTGTGGTGCCGGCGGCACAGCACCTCGTAGCCGATGTCCTGTGACTGGTCGACGTCTCCGACGACGACCTGGGCACCCTCCACGACCATCCGGCCGCCTATCGTGCGGGCGTTGTGGGTGGCGCGGGCGCCGCACCAGCAGAGGGCCTCGACCTGGAGCACCTCGACGCGGTCGGCGAGTTCGACGAGCCGCTGCGAGCCCGGGAAGAGCTTGGAGCGGAAGTCGGTGGTGATGCCGAAGGCGAAGACGTCGATGTCCAGGTCGTCGACCACGCGCGCGAGTTGGTCGATCTGTTCGGGGGCGAGGAACTGTGCCTCGTCCGCGATGACGTAGTCCGCCCGGCCGCCCCGTGAGAGGTGCTCGACGAGGTACGCGTACATGTCCTGGTCGTCCTCGACCTCCACCGCGTCCGTGACCAGACCGAGCCGGGAGGACAGTTTGCCCTCGCCCGCGCGGTCGTCCCGGGTGAAGATCATCCCCTGCAGACCGCGGGCCGAGCGGTTGTGCTCGATCTGCAGAGCCAGCGTCGACTTCCCGCAGTCCATGGTTCCGGAGAAGAACACCAGCTCGGGCATGGGGAGTCGAGCACCTTTCAGCGGGGGTGGAGCAGCGGTCGGGGGCGGCTGGGCGGGGACGATGCGCGGCGGGCGGAGGGTCAGGAACGCACTTCCAGCAGCGGAACGTGCTGTTCCGCCGGGGTCATCGAGCCGTGGTTGCCGACCATCAGCGACTCCTTCGGCTCCCGCTCGGACGCGGTGATCAGCACGTCGTCCCGGGCGGCGGCGACCACGTCGCCGATGCGCGCGTACACCCGCTCGTCGACGTGCGGGCCGAACCAGCCCGCCGCGATCGCCTCGTCGCGCGAGGCCACCCAGAACTGTTCGCCGAGCACCTCGCGCCAGCAGGTCAGCACGTCCGACTCGGCGCCCTGGACCGCGTACACGTGCCGGGCGCGGCCCTCGCCGCCGAGGAGGACCACGCCCGCGCGCAGCTCCCAGTCCTCGTCGAAGTCGATCCGGTGGCGCTCGTCGAAGGGGATGTCGATCATGCCGTGGTCGGCCGTGACGTACAGGGCCGCGCGTGGCGGCAGTTGCTCGGCCAGGCGCTGGACCAGCCGGTCCACGTACATGAGCTGTCCGCGCCAGGCGTCGGAGTCGATGCCGAAGCGGTGTCCCTTGCCGTCCACCTCGGCGTAGTACGTGTAGACCAGCGAGCGGTCCCCCGCTGCCAGTTGCTCGGCCGCCATGTCCATGCGGTCCTCGCCGGTCAGCCGTCCGTGGAACGTGCCGCCGCTGAGCGCGATCTTGGTCAGGGGGGTGTTCTGGAAGTGCGGGGCCGACACCTGGGCCGTGTGCACACCCGCCGCGTCGGCCAGCTGGAAGACCGTGGGGTACGGCTGCCACGTGGCCGGCTTGGTCCAGGGGATCCAGCGGAGCTGGTTCATCAGCTCGCCGGTCTCCGGGTCGCGCACGGTGTAGCCGGGCAGGCCGTGCGCTCCCGGGGGCAGGCCGGTGCCGACCGAGGCGAGCGAGGTGGCGGTGGTCGCGGGATAGCCCGCCGTGATCGGCCGGCCCGTCCCGCCGCGCGAGCTGCCCAGCAGGGAGCTCATGAACGGGGCCTCGTCCGGGTGCGCCCTGAGCTGCTCCCAGCCGAGGCCGTCGATCAGGAAGACGCAGTTCCGGTCGGCCGGGCTCAGTTCACCGAGAGAAGCGGTCATGTCCGGTACGTCCATGCCCGCGGCCAGGGTGGGCAGGAGGTCCGCGAGCGAACCCGTCCCGTATTCGGGTACGGGGGCCGATTCGACGGTGAGCGGTTCCGGGTCGTCCCAGACTTGCTGGGACATCAGCGGGTGACGTCCGCGGTCGCCTCGGAGAGCGACTGCGCGAAGGCGAGCGTCTGGCGCACGGCGTCCGGCCCGTCACCGGCCTCGCTGACGCGCAGGCTCAGGTCGTCCGCCGTCGAGCTGCCGGTGTAGCCGTGGTCCGCCTCGCAGTTGGAGTCGCCGCAGGCCGCGGGCTCCAGGTCGATCCGGGCGACCGCGCCCCAGCCGATGGTGAGGACGACCTCGCGCGGCAGGGTCCCCACGACGTACTTCTCGGGGTTCGCCACGACGCGGCTGAGCACGACGGACGAGATCCGGCCGATCTTCACGGACTCCGTGGACGTCGTCGCGTACGGCGTGGGCGACGTGCTGTCCGCGGCCTGCTCGTCGGTGTGGCTCACGATGAAACGGTTACCCGTGAGAACGAGCACCGTGACGTGCCGGCGCACCTCGTTCGCGTCGAACGTCGTCTCCTGGTGGACCAGATACGACCGGATGGGCTCGCCCCCTACAGCGGCCTCCACAGCCTCGGCCACAAGGGCCGGGTAGTAGCCGCTGCGCTCGATCGCCGCTCGCAGCCCCTGGGTCGTCGTACTGGTCTTGGCCATGATGTCCATTCTACGGGGGTGTACTGACTGCGAGGCACCGCTCAGTACACGGGGAGCGTGCGTGGGCCGAGGTCGTCGCGGGCGGGCGGCGGCGCGAGCCGTACGGAGGCGCCGAGCACGCTCAGGCCGCGCGGGGCGACGACGACCGGTTCCAGGGACACGGAGACGACCTCGGGGTGGTCGTCGACAAGCCGTGACAGGCGCAGCAGCAGCTCTTCCAGGGCCGCGACGTCCGCGGGGGCCGAACCGCGCCAGCCGAAGAGGAGGGGGGCGGTCCGGATGGAGCGGACCAGGGAGGCGGCGTCGCGGTCGGTGACCGGAATCAGTCGGTGTGCGGTGTCTCCGAGCAGCTCCGAGGCCGCTCCGGCGAGCCCGAAGGAGAGCACCGCTCCGGCGGCCGGGTCGATGACCGCCCGTACGACCGTGTCGACGCCGCGCGGTGCCATGGCCTGTACCACCGGGCGCAGTTCGCCGGGCTCCCCGAAGAGGCTGGTCAATTCGGCGTACGCGCGCCGCAGTTGCTCCTCGTCCGCCAGGTCGAGGCGGACGCCGCCCAGGTCGGCGCGGTGCCGCAGGTGCGGGGCGGTGGTCTTCAGGGCAACGGGGTAGCCGAGGTTCTTCGCCGCGGCGGCGGCCTCTCCGGGGGTGGGGGCGGGCAGGGCGCGGCGGACGTCGATGCCGTACCGGGCGAGGAGTGCGCAGGTGTCGTCGGGGCCGAGGGTGAGCGCGTCCGCGACCGGGCCCGGGTCCGTCGTAGGCACGGCCGCTCCCGGCTGCGTCTGTCCCGTATCCGCGGTGGTGCCGCCCTCCCCGTCGACGAGAAGGCGGCCGATCTGTTCGGCCGCGCCCTTCTCGTCGATGTCCTCGTACTCGGGCACCCGCCCCGGATCGGCGGCCTCCTGCCGCCACTGGCCGTACTTCACCGCTTCCGCGAGCGCGCGCACGGCCCGCTCGGCGGCGGGGTAGGCGGGGATGAGGCGGGAGTCCACCTCGGCGCTTCCTGGCTCTGCGCTTCCTGCCTCTGCGTTCTCCACCTCGGGGAGGACGGCAGCGGAGCGCTGGGCGGGGCCGGCTGCCGACGCGATGCCGTCCGGCGTGGTGCCGGTCCGGGTGGTGCCGTCCGGTGTCGTGCCTCCGGCCGGGGCGGTGCTGGCCGCCGCGGACAGGGCCTCCGCGAGTCCGCCCAGCTCCACGTGCACCACGAGGACCGGTTTGGCGGGTGCCGCCGCCGAGGCCGAGCGGAGGGCCTCCGCCAGGGCGGCGTCCGCCGCGGACCGCTCGCCCACCGCCGGAATCGCCGTGACCACGACGGCGTCGCAGGCGTCGTCGGCGAGGGCGTGCGCAAGGGCGGCACGGAAGTCCTCGGCGGAGGCGCCCGTCGTCAGGTCGCGGGGCGGCAGCGGTCGCAGCCCCTGGGCGAGACACGCGTCGTACGTCAGCAGCCCGAGCGACTCGGAGTTCCCGAGGATCGCCACCCTGGGGCCCGCGGGCAGGGGCTGGCGGGCCAGCAGCAGCCCCGCGTCGACCAGCTCCGTGATCGTGTCCACCCGGATGACCCCGGCCTGCCGCAGCAGGGCGGACACCGTGGCGTGGGGCAGCCGGGTGGCCCGTACCGCGTGCCCCTGGGGCGCCGCCCCGCCGTGCCGCGCGCCCTGGACGACGACCAGCGGTTTGGCCGCGGCCGTCCGGCGGGCGAGGCGGGTGAACTTCCGCGGGTTGCCGATCGATTCGAGGTACATGAGGGCGACATCGGTGTCCGGGTCGTCGTACCAGTACTGAAGGACGTCGTTGCCGGACACGTCCGCGCGGTTGCCGGAGGAGACGAACGTCGACACGCCCGTCACCCCCGTGACACCGCCGCCGCGCCGGTGCAGCCGGGACAGCAGCGCGATCCCGATGGCCCCGGACTGGGCGAACAGGCCGATGCGTCCGGTGCGCGGCATCTGGGGCGCGAGCGAGGCGTTGAGCCGGGTCCGCGGGGAGGTGTTGATGACTCCGAAGGCGTTCGGCCCGATCAGCCGCATTCCGTACGTACGCGCCTGGCGTACGAGCTCGCGCTGGCGCTCCCGGCCCTCGGGGCCGCTCTCGGCGTACCCCGCGGAGACCACGACGAGCCCCTGCACCCCGTGCTCGCCGCACTCCGCGACCGCTTCCGGGACCCGTCCGGCCGGGACGGCGATCACCGCGAGGTCGACGGGCTCGCCGATGTCGCGCATGGAGCGGTGGGCCGGGACCCCGGCCAACTCCTTCTCCAGAAGTGCTCCGTTCACCGCGTACAGACGTCCGGTGAAGCCCGCGTCGCGCAGGTTCTCCAGGATGCTGCGGCCCACTCCCCCGGGTGCGCGGCCCGCTCCGACGACGGCGACCGAACCGGGTGCCAGGAGCCGGGCCACGGAACGCGCCTCCGCCCGCTGCTCCCGCGCGCGCTGCACGGCAAGCGAGCGGTCGGTGGGCTCCAGGTCGAACTCCAGGCGTACGACGCCGTCCTCGAAGCTGCGCTTCTGCTGGTACCCGGCGTCCGTGAACACCTTGATCATCTTGGTGTTGGCGGGCAGCACCTCGGCGGCGAAGCGGCGGATGCCGCGCTCACGGGCGACGGCCGCGACATGTTCGAGCAGGGCGGAGGCCACGCCCCGGCCCTGATGGGCGTCCTGGACGAGGAAGGCGACCTCCGCCTCGTCCGCGGGGGCGGAGGCGGGCCGGCCGTCCGCGGCGATGCGGTCGTACCGTACGGTGGCGATGAATTCACCGCCGACGGTCGCCGCGAGTCCGACCCGGTCCACGAAGTCGTGGTGGGTGAAGCGGTGCACGTCCTTGGCGGACAGCCGCGGGTACGGCGCGAAGAAGCGGTAGTACTTCGACTCGGCGGACACCTGCTCGTAGAAGCTGACGAGGCGGTCGGCGTCGTCGGCCGCGATGGGCCGGATGCGCGCGGTGCCGCCGTCGCGCAGCACGACGTCGGCCTCCCAGTGAGCGGGGTACTCGTGCCGGTCCGGCGGGGTCTGCATGGGGCCCAGACTACGACTCGGGTCCGACAACGGCGGGTTCGCGTCCGGCGGAGACCCGGGGCAGTCTTGGGGTCCCGGGCCGGTCGGGGTCCGTACCTGCGCGAGGCACGCCTCACCGTTCACCGTATGGAAGACTGGTCTAGACAACCTTGACACCTGAAGGGCAGCATCACATGGCTGAGCGCCGCGTCAACGTCGGCTGGGCCGAGGGCCTGCACGCCCGTCCCGCCTCCATCTTCGTCCGGGCGGCCACGGCCACCGGCGTCCCTGTGACGATCGCCAAGGCCGACGGCAACCCCGTCAACGCCGCGTCCATGCTCGCGGTCCTCGGCCTGGGCGCCCAGGGCGGCGAGGAGATCGTCCTGGCCTCCGACGCCGAGGGCGCGGACGCCGCGCTCGACCGTCTGGCGAAGCTGGTCGCCGAAGGGCTCGACGAGCTCCCCGAGACGGTCTGACCTTCGGGCCCCTCGGGCCCCTCGACCCTCTTCGGGTCTCCCGGATCCCGTAGGACCCCATCGGTCCCGTCGGATCCCGATACGGCGGAGCCGCGTCACCCACACCCCGGGCGACGCGGCTCCGCCGTTCGTGCGGACCGGAACGTACGTACCCGTGCGGACCGGAACGTGCGGGACCGGGGGCCGTTCTTTTCCGGTGCGTGACGCTCGGCGTATCGATTTCCGCACCCGTTTGTGCGCGACCGGAAACGGCGCGCTCGACAATTCCGGGCACGCGGAAGAAAAGGGCACCTGAAATAGGACCCCGCCGAATATCCCTCTTTGTATACGGTGCTTCTGTTAATGCCGCAGGCCCGCCGTGTTTACGGGATGTTGCGAAGTCCTCACACGCTCGACGCGGTCCCCGCCGGGAAACCGCAGCCGGTGCGCGGACGTCGCCCGCTCCGCGTGCAGCGCCGTGATCGCCCTGGCCCGGTCGCTGTCACCGCGGGCCACGGCGTCCACGATGGCTCCGTGCTCGGTCCAGGACTCGGCGGGGTGCGTGGGCGCCTCGACCGAGTACATCCAGGCGATCTTGTGCCGCAGCTGGCCGAGGGTCGAGGTCAGCGCGGGGCTCCCCGAGGACTGCGCGAGCGTCTCGTGGAACCAGGCGCCGAGCGAGCGCAGATCCTCGCTGTTGCCCCGCCTGGCCCGCTCCTGGCCGAGCCTGACCAGGCCGCGCAGCACCTTGAGGTGCGCCTCGGTGCGTCGCTGGGCGGCCCGGGCGGCGCCCAGCGGCTCCAGCAGCACGCGCATCTCCAGGAGGTCGGCGGCCTCCTGCTCCGTGGGTTCCGCGACGCACGCGCCCGCGTGCCGGCGGGTGACCACGAAGCCCTCCGCCTCCAGGGTGCGCAGCGCCTCGCGGACGGGGACCCGCGAGACGCCGTAGCGGCGCGCGAGCAGTTCTTCGGTGAGCCGGCTGCCGCGCTCGTAGACACCCGCGACGATGTCGTCCCGGATCGCCGTGCATACCGAGCGCGCGGGAATACGCATGACCGGACCTCCGCCTTAATCCCCGCGAAACGCGGTCGATTGACGCTTGTTCGGTGACTCTATTGCAGAGAACGGGAAATTCCGAAGGCAGGCGGGAATCCATGGATATTTTTTGGACACACCATGCTTCTGAACAGGCAGTCGTCCGGTGCGGAAGTGACCGAAAGCGGCACGGACGCACGAAGGCCCCGGCTCGGTGAGCCGGGGCCTTCGACGGAGGTGCGCCGCGGAGGCGTACGGGGGGCGCCGTGCGGTCAGACGTTCACGCCGTGCCCGCGCAGGTACGCGATCGGGTCCATGTCGGATCCGTACTCGGCGGTCGTCCGCGCCTCGAAGTGCAGGTGCGCCCCCGTGACGTTGCCGGTCGCCCCGGAGAGGGCTATCTGCTGCCCCGGAGTGACCGTCTGGCCGACCGAGACACCGATGGACGAGAGGTGCCCGTACTGGGTGTACGTGCCGTCAACCATCTTGATGACGACTTGATTGCCGTAGGAGCCGCCCCAGCCGGCCTCCACGACGGTGCCGGAGCCCACCGCGTGCACGGCGGTGCCGCTGGCGGCGTGGAAGTCGATCCCGGTATGGCTGCCGGAGGACCAGATGCCGCCACCGGCCTGGTAGGACGTGGAGACGTACGAGCCGGTGATCGGCGCGGTGTAGGCGTTGAGGCGCTTGCGCTCGGCCTCGCGGGCCGCACGGGCCTTGGCCTCGCGCTCCTTCTCGGCCTTCTCACGGGCCTCCTCCGCGCGCTTCTCCGCGGCGGCCTCGGCCTTCTCGCGGGCGGCGGCCTGCTCGGCGGCCTGACGCTGGGCCATGGCCTGGGCGTCGACCTCGTGGGCGACCGTGTCGCCCATGGTGACTGCCTTCAGGGGGCCCGTCTGCTCGATCTCGCTCTCCGCGGCGAACGCCGGGGCGGCCAGCGTGCCCACGACGCCGGTGGTGGCCAGGGCGGCGACGCCGACGGTCCTGCGGGTGGTGCGCGTCATGCGGCTGGGAAGACGGTGCTTCCCCGTGGCGCGGGTGAACGCCATGAAGTGGCTGGTCCTTTCCTTCCTTCTCGCCTACCGGGTTAGCTGACGGGTTCGGAGCAGGAAGGTCTCCTACGGACCCCCTTCGGGAAGGGCGTCCGATTCACCCCAGGGACCTGGGTCCCCGGCTCCCCTGGCTCGCGCCATGCGGGGACTCGGCGATGACTGTCCGGTGCCGCGGACGCGGCGCAGTGCCTGACGGACAGCCGGACCGACGCTAAGCGGCGCCTCTTTCATTCGACAAACGGATCACCATTTTTGTAGCGCACGCCACAGGGCAGACGGGCAACTTCCCTGCAATACGGACAAACCATGGACATAACCATGGACATAGGAGTAGGGGGACAGGAAAGGGCCCGGGCGACGCGTTCCGTCACCCGGGCCCCGGCCGGTGCGGGTCCTGCCCGATCGCGGGCTCTGCCCGATCGCAGGTCCTGTCCCGTCGCAGGCCCCGCCCCGTCGCAGATCCCTATTCGGCTGTCACGACGCTGACTTCACCGATACCGAGGGCCCTGACGGGCTCCTCGATCTGCCCGGCGTCCCCGACGAGGACGGTCACCAGCCGGTCCACCGGGAACGCGTTCACGACGGCCGCGGTGGCCTCCACGGTGCCGGTGGCGGCGAGCTGCTTGTACAGCGTCGCCTGGAAGTCGTCCGGCAGGTGCTGCTCGACCTGGTCGGCGAGTGTGCCCGCGACGGCTCCCGCGGTCTCGTACTTCAGGGGCGCCACACCCACCAGGTTCTGTACGGCCACGTCGCGCTCGGCGTCCGTCAGGCCCTCGGCGGCCAGGGTGCGCAGCACCTTCCACAGGTCGTCGAGCGCCGGGCCGGTGTTCGGGGTGTCCACGGAGCCGCTGATGGCGAGCATCGAGATGCCCGTCCCGTCCGGAGCGGAGCGCAGCACCTGGCCGAACGCCCGCACTCCGTAGGTGTATCCCTTCTCCTCCCGCAGGACCCGGTCCAGACGGGAGGTGAGGGTGCCACCGAGGCAGTACGTGCCGAGCACCTGTGCGGGCCACACACGGTCGTGCCGGTCCGCGCCGACCCGGCCGATGAGCAACTGCGTCTGGACGGCGCCGGGCCGGTCGACGATGATCACGCGGCCGGCGTCGTCGGCGGTCACCGAGGGCACGGGTCGCGCCTGGGCCTGGGATCCGGTCCAGGCACCGAGCGTGTCCGCCAGCAGCGCGTCGAGGTCGACGTCCGTGAGGTCGCCGACGACGACGGCGGTGGCCGTGGCGGGGCGTACGTGCTTCTCGTAGAAGGCGCGCACGGCCGCGGAGTCGATCGCGGTGACCGTCTCCTCGGTGCCCTGGCGCGGGCGCGACATCCGGGAGTCCGCCGGGAAGAGCTGCCGGGACAGCTCCTTGGCGGCCCGCCGGGCCGGGTTCGCGCTCTCGTGCGGGATCTCGTCGAGCCGGTTGCGCACCAGCCGCTCGATCTCGCCGTCCTCGAACGCGGGCGCCCTGAGGGCGTCGGCGAGCAGGCCGAGCGCCTTGGGCAGCCGGGAGACGGGCACTTCGAGGCTGAGCCGTACGCCGGGGTGGTCCGCGTGGGCGTCGAGCGTGGCGCCGCAGCGCTCCAGCTCGGCGGCGAACTCCTCGGCGGAGTGCTTGTCGGTGCCCTCCGAGAAGGCCCGCGCCATGATCGTGGCGATGCCGTCGAGGCCCTTGGGCTCGGCCTCCAGCGGGGCGTCCAGGAGGACTTCCACGGCGACGACCTGCTGGCCGGGGCGGTGGCAGCGCAACAGCGTCAGGCCGTTGCCGAGGGTGCCGCGCTCGGGCGCGGGGAAGGCCCAGGGCCTGGCCGCGCCGGCCTGGGGCCGCGGGTGGAACTCCATCGTGGCGAGCTCGGTCACTTGGCCGCCTCCTCGTCGGTGTGGGCGGCGGCGCCGGTGGCCCCGGCGGCGTCGGTCTCTTCGGGCGCGTCGGTCTCGGACGGGGCGAGGGGTTCGTAGACCAGCACCGCGCGGTTGTCGGGGCGCAGGCGGGCCTTGGCGACCTCCTGGACCTCCTCCGCTGTGATGTCCAGGACGCGCTGCACGGCGGTCAGGGCGAGCTGGGGGTCGCCGAACAGGACCGCGTAGCGGCACAGTTCGTCGGCGCGGCCCGCGACCGTGCCGAGGCGGTCCAGCCACTCACGCTCCAACTGGGCCTGGGCGCGCTCCATCTCCTCGGCCGTGGGGCCCTCCGCGGCGAACCGGGCGAGCTCCTCGTCGACGGCGGCCTCGATCACCGGGACCTCGACATCGCCGGACGTCTTCACGTCGAGCCACCCCAGGGAGGGCGCTCCGGCGAGGCGCAGCAGCCCGAACCCGGCCGCGACGGCGGTGCGGTCACGGCGTACGAGCCGGTTGTAGAGCCGGGACGACTCGCCGCCGCCGAGCACGGTCAGGGCGAGGTCGGCCGCGTCCGACGCGCGCGTGCCGTCCTCCGGGAGCCGGTAGGCGGCCATCAGCGCGCGCGCCGGGACCTCCTCCTCGACGACCTCGCGCAACTGCCCGCCCATGGTCTCCGGGAGCGAGCCGTCGCGCGGGGCCGGCTTGCCGTCGTGTCCCGCGATGGAGCCGAAGTACTTCTCGACCCAGGCGAGCGTCTGCTCCGGGTCGATGTCCCCGACGATCGACAGCACGGCGTTGTTGGGCGCGTAGTAGGTGCGGAAGAAGGCGCGCGCGTCCTCGAGGGTGGCCGCGTCCAGGTCGGCCATCGACCCGATCGGGGTGTGGTGGTAGGGGTGGCCCTCCGGGTAGGCGAGGGCGGTCAGCTTCTCGAAGGCGGTGCCGTAGGGGACGTTGTCGTAGCGCTGCCTGCGCTCGTTCTTGACGACGTCCCGCTGGTTTTCCATCGACTCCTCGTCGAGGGCGGCGAGCAGCGAGCCCATGCGGTCGGCCTCCAGCCAGAGGGCGAGCTCCAGCTGGTGCGTCGGCATGGTCTCGAAGTAGTTGGTGCGCTCGAAACTCGTCGTGCCGTTGAGCGAACCGCCCGCTCCCTGGACCAGTTCGAAGTGGCCGTTGCCCTTGACCTGGCCGGAGCCCTGGAACATCAGGTGCTCGAAGAGGTGGGCGAGCCCGGTGCGGCCCGCGACCTCATGACGTGAGCCGACGTCGTACCAGAGGCACACCGCGGCGACCGGGGTCAGGTGGTCCTCGGAGAGCACCACGCGCAGGCCGTTGGCCAGGCGGTGCTCGGTCGCTGTCAGGCCGCCGGAACCGGCCTCGGCTGTGGCCGTGTGACCCATGGGCATGTACGTCCCTTCGATCGCGGGAAACTGCTTGATTCCTGCTAGTCGTGCCACTGTATGCAAGCGCGCGGACGGCTGGCGAAGTTCCCGCGTCGGGTACGCCGAGAGCGAGCACGCAACCGTCCCCGGCCCCGGCCGCCAGACGCACGGAGTCTGGTACATCCACGCGAGCACGCATGCCGCTCCGCACTAGAGGCGCCCCCCGTCGGGGGCGCCCCGGTGGCAGCGCGGGGGCCTGCGCGACCGGTCGGCGGCGCGACCCTGAAGGGGCGCGGGGAACGGCGCGATCTTTCAGACACGCGGGGACCTTCGCGCGTCGTCAGGGGCGCGGGGAACTGCGCGGCCGGCCTCAGTCGGCCCGCACCCGTCAAGCCCCCTGCCCAGTGCCCCTAAAAGGGAGCCGCCACCCCGCGGAGCGGCCCGCGCGCCCCTCCGCCCCCGGCGACGCGGTAGCGTCCTCAAACCTCCGCAGGCACCCGGAGGCCGCGCCCACGAAGCCCCCCGGGGCCCCCGGAACCGCGGCCCGCCGGGCCTGTTGGGACGACCGCGCACCAGCTCCGTACAGCCCGTACGGACGGGTCGTGGTCCGCGTTGTCAGTACTGCGGTCCACAATGGACCGCGTCAGAACCCGCTCATGCCCCGGCAGAGACTGTGAAGGAGTCGCAGCAGCGATGGCCCGCCGCAGCACGAAGACCCCGCCTTCCGACGACTTCGAGGAGCGCATCCTCGACATCGACGTCGTCGACGAGATGCAGGGCTCTTTTCTTGAGTACGCGTACTCGGTCATCTACTCCCGAGCCCTGCCGGACGCCCGCGACGGCCTCAAGCCCGTGCACCGCCGCATCGTCTACCAGATGAACGAGATGGGGCTCCGCCCCGACCGCGGCTACGTGAAGTGCGCCCGCGTCGTCGGCGAGGTCATGGGTAAGCTCCACCCCCACGGCGACGCGTCGATCTACGACGCCCTGGTCCGCCTGGCCCAGCCCTTCTCCATGCGGCTGCCCCTGGTCGACGGCCACGGCAACTTCGGTTCGCTGGGCAACGACGACCCGCCGGCCGCCATGCGGTACACGGAGGCGAGGATGGCCGACGCCACCTCCCTCATGACGGAGTCGATCGAAGAGAACACCGTCGACTTCGCCCCGAACTACGACGGCCAGGAGCAGGAGCCGTCGGTCCTCCCGGCCGCGTATCCGAACCTCCTGGTCAACGGCGCGTCGGGCATCGCGGTCGGCATGGCGACGAACATGGCGCCGCACAACCTCGGCGAGGTCATCGCCGCCGCCCGCCACCTGATCCGCCACCCCGGGGCCGATCTCGAAACGCTCATGAAGTACGTCCCGGGCCCCGACCTGCCCACCGGCGGCCGGATCGTCGGTCTGACCGGGATCAGGGACGCGTACGAATCGGGCCGCGGCACCTTCAAGATCCGCGCGACGGTGTCCGTGGAGAACGTGACGGCGCGCCGCAAGGGCCTCGTCGTCACCGAACTGCCCTTCACCGTCGGCCCGGAGAAGGTGATCGCCAAGATCAAGGACCTGGTCGGCTCGAAGAAGCTGCAGGGCATCGCCGACGTCAAGGACCTCACGGACCGCTCGCACGGCCTGCGCCTGGTCATCGAGATCAAGAACGGCTTCGTACCGGAAGCGGTCCTGGAGCAGCTCTACAAGCTGACGCCGATGGAGGAGTCCTTCGGCATCAACAACGTGGCGCTGGTGGACGGCCAGCCGCTCACCCTGGGCCTCAAGGAACTGCTGGAGGTGTACCTCGACCACCGTTTCGAGGTCGTGCGCCGCCGCAGCGAGTTCCGCCGCACCAAGAAGCGCGACCGGCTGCATCTGGTCGAGGGCCTGCTCGTCGCGCTGCTGGACATCGACGAGGTCATCCGCCTCATCCGCTCCAGCGAGAACTCCGCCCAGGCCAAGCAGCGCCTGATCGAGCACTTCTCACTGAGTGAGATCCAGACGCAGTACATCCTGGACACGCCGCTGCGCCGGCTGACCAAGTTCGACCGCATCGAGCTGGAGACCGAGCGCGACCGGCTCAACGGCGAGATCGACGAGCTGACCGGCATCCTGGAGTCGGACGCCGAGCTGCGCAAGCTGGTGTCGACCGAACTGGCCGCGGTGGCCAAGAAGTTCGGCACCGACCGGCGTACGGTGCTGCTGGCGTCCTCCGGTTCCACTGCCACGGCCGTTCCGCTGCAGGTGGCGGACGACCCGTGCCGGGTGCTCCTGTCCTCCACGGCACTGCTCGCGCGTACGGCAAACGGTGACCCCTTCGGGGAGAGCGAGGGCAGGCGCGTCAAGCACGATCTGATCGTCTCCGCCGTCCCGGCGACGGCACAGGGCGAGATCGGCGCGGTCACGTCCAGCGGACGGCTCCTGCGGATCAACGTCATCGACCTTCCGCAGCTGCCCGAGACCGCCTCGGCGCCCAATCTCTCCGGGGGCGCGCCGATCTCGGAGTTCCTGGCGCTGGAGGGCGACGAGCAGGTGGTCTGCCTGATGACGCTCGACGAGTCGTCGCCGGGCCTGGCGATCGGCACCCAGCAGGGTGTGGTCAAGCGCGTGGTCCCGGACTATCCGTCGAACAAGGAGGAGCTGGAGGTCATCACCCTCAAGGACGGTGACCGGATCGTCGGCGGCGCCGAGTTGCGCACCGGCGAGGAGGACCTCATCTTCATCACCGACGACGCGCAGCTGCTGCGCTACCAGGCGTCCCAGGTCCGCCCGCAGGGGCGGCCCGCGGGCGGCATGACGGGTGTGAAGCTGACGGACGGGGCCAAGGTCATCTCGTTCACGGCCGTGGACCCGGCCGCGGACGCGGTGGTCTTCACCGTGGCGGGCTCTCGGGGCACGCTGGACGACTCGGTCCAGACCACGGCCAAGCTGACCCCGTTCGACCAGTACCCGCGCAAGGGCCGCGCCACGGGCGGCGTGCGCTGCCAGCGGTTCCTGAAGGGCGAGGACTGCCTGAGCCTGGCCTGGGCCGGCCCCGCTCCCGCACGGGCCGCGCAGAAGGACGGGACACCGGCGGAACTGCCGGAGATGGACCCGCGCCGCGACGGCTCGGGGGTCTCCCTGGCGAAGACGGTCTCGGTGGTGGCGGGCCCGGTCTAGCCACCGCCGCCCGGCAGGTCGGCCCGCCCACCCCGACCTGCCACATCCACATCTCCGTCCACCTCCGGCTCCGGCTCCTGCTCCTGCTCCTGCTCCTGCTCCTGCTCCTGCTCCTGTACGTAACGCAGGACGCCCCACATGCTGCGTTCGTCGGCGTGGGGGGCATCGTCCTTGCATGCCTCCAGCTCCTTGCCGAGCGCGACGGCGTCGATGCCGGACCCGATGAGCACGAGCTGGGTCAGCCGCTCGTCCGCGGCCCAGGGTTCCGGGTAGAAGCGCAGGAACCGGCCCACCGCATGCACGGCATACCGGTTACGTTGATCGGCGGCACCGAAGTCAACATAACCCTTGATTCGATACAGACCCTCAGGCCTGCTGTCGAGGAAGTCCATCAACCGCCGGGGTGCAAGGGGCACTTCGGAGGTGAAGGAGACGGACTCGTAGGCGGAGTGCAGATGCCCGAGGTGCTCGTCTGCGTCACCGGCACACCCACTGTCGCCGTCACCGTCCTCCTGCCGGTGCAGGTCGTCGAAGGACAACTGGCCGATACGTTCCTCCGTCGGCCTGCAGTCGAAGAGGAACTCGGGGTCGATCCGTCCGTACGAGGCGGGTACGACAGCGGCACCGTCGGCGAGCGTACGCACCAGCCGGATCACGCGGTCGGGGTCCGGCGTCCGGTCCGCCTTGTTGACGACGACCAGGTCGGCGAGGGCGAGATGCCGGTCGATCTCGGGATGCCTGACCCGGGTGGCGTCGAATTCGGCGGCGTCGACGACCTCCACCAGTCCGCCGTAGACGATGTGCGGGTTCTCGCTGGCGAGGAGCATCTTCACCAGTTCCTGGGGCTCGGCGAGACCGCTCGCCTCGATGACGATCACGTCGATCCGGGACGAGGGCCTGGCGAGCCGGTCCAGGTACAGATCGAGTTCACTGGCGTCGACGGCGCAGCACAGGCACCCGTTGCCCAGCGAGACGGTGGAGTCGCCGAGCGCGCCGGCCACGGCCATGGCGTCGATCTCGATGGCGCCGAAGTCGTTCACGATGGCACCGATACGGCTGCCGCCGCTTCGGTGCAGAAGGTGGTTGAGAAGGGTGGTCTTCCCGGAACCGAGAAAACCGGCGAGGACGAGGACCGGGATCTGTTGGGGACTCGCCTGACTCAACACGCGACCTCTCTCATACCGATTGCGTGCTCCGGCTCACGAACCGGCTCGCACGACGGGGGACGAATGCCCGTCAAGGATATGAGCCGCCCCGGGAAGCGACGAAGGGCGTCCGTGCAGCCTCTTCGCCCGTGTCGTCGGTGACCTGCACCGCGAAGCGAACCCGCCGACACCCACTCCGAACGGGGCCCGCCCCCTTCCCGGCGCCCGCCCTCTCCGTTCAGGCGACCGCCGGTACCGCCACCGGCGCCCCCGGCCCCACATACCGCGCCGCCGGGCGAATGATCTTCGAGTCCTCCGCCTGCTCCAGGATGTTCGCGCTCCAGCCGACCACGCGGGCCGCCGCGAACGTCGGCGTGAACATCTCGCGCGGCAGACCGCACAGTTCCATGACGACCCCCGCGTAGAACTCCACGTTGGTGTGCAGCTCACGCCCCGGCTTGAGCTCCGCCAGAATGGCCTCCACCTGGCGCTCGACCTCGACGGCGAAGTCGACCAGAGGGCCGCCGAAGCCCTGGGCGATCTCCCGGAGCATGCGCGAGCGTGGATCCTCGGTGCGGTAGACGGGATGGCCGAAGCCCATGATGCGGTCGCCCGCCAGAACCCGTTCACGGATCCAGGAGTCGATGCGGTCGGGCGTTCCGATCGCGTCCAGCGTGTCCAGGGCCCGGCTGGGCGCGCCGCCGTGCAGCGGGCCGGACAGGGCTCCCACCGCCCCGCCGAGGCAGGCCGCCACGTCAGCCCCCGTCGACGCGATCACCCGAGCCGTGAAGGTTGACGCATTGAATCCGTGATCAATGGTTGAGATCAGATACTGCTCCACGGCCCGCGCCAGGGCGGGTTGCGGTTCTGAACCCGTGATCATGTAGAGGTAGTTGGCGGCGTACGGCAGATCGTCGCGCGGCTCGACGGGAGCAAGGCCCCGCCCGAGCCGGTGGAGCGCCGTCAGCAGCGTCGGTACGGCCGCCGACGCCGCCAGCGCGTCCGCCAGGCGCTCCTCCCTGCCGAGGTCGTACACCGGCCGGAACCCACGGGCCGCGCCGAACAGGGACAACGCCGTCCGCATCCCCGCGAGCGCTCCGGCCCGGCCACTGGCCGCGGCGATCGCGGGCAGTGCCGCCCGCACCTCCGCGGG
Source organism: Streptomyces ortus (assembly GCF_026341275.1). NCBI lineage: Bacteria > Bacillati > Actinomycetota > Actinomycetes > Kitasatosporales > Streptomycetaceae > Streptomyces > Streptomyces ortus. Next base: position 6,032,119 of record NZ_JAIFZO010000002.1, on the reverse strand, counting down.
CAGCCGCCGCAGTTCCGCCGTTCGCGCGGCGAATGCGGAACTCTGCGCCGCGTCCGGCAGTTCACCGTGCGTCAGCAGATGCCATACGTCCTCGAAGCCGCGGCTCCTCGCGAGTTCCACGGCCGAGTACTGGCGGTAGTGGTAGAACCCCTCGCCCCCTCTGACGTCACCCAGCGCGGTATCGGTGACGACGACGCCCGCGAGTCCTCGCGGGACGTCGACAAAAGCGTCTGCGTCCCGGCCGTTCGCGGCCCGGTTGATCGACATGCTTGCCTCCTCGAACTTGATTTGACTGTCCATGCTTGACTTACTCACTGTCAATATTGATTGAATCAATACACAACCCCTGGATACGGTGATGTTCATGACGGATCAAGAAGCGGCCCCGCCCTACGACGGCGGCGGGCGCCGGATCAGCACCCGGGAAGCGGCCGAGCTCCTCGGCGTGAAGCCCGAGACGGTGTACGCCTACGTGAGCCGTGGCCGGCTCGGCAGCCGGAACAACCCGGGCGGTCGGGGCAGCACCTTCGACCGCAAGGAGGTGGAGGCTCTCGCGCGCCGCAACAGGCGGGAACCGGCGATGGGTTCACCGGCCTCGGGCGCGCTCTCCGTCCGCACCCGGATCACCTTGATCGACAAGGGCCGCTACTACTTCCGGGGCGTGGACGCGACCGAGCTCGCCGCGCGCCACTCCTACGAGGAGGTCGCGGAGTGGCTCTGGACGGGCGTTCTGCGCGCCGGCGCCACCTTCACGGCGCCCGAGGCATCCGTCGCGGTGGCGCGCCGCGCCGTCGACTCGCTGCCCGAGCACACGGGCCCCACCGACCGCCTCCGGGTGGCCGCCATCGCAGCCGCGACCGCCGATCCCCTGCGTTTCGACCTCTCCGAACAGTCCGTGCTCGGCACGGCCCGCACCCTGATCCCCACGCTCGTCGCCGCCCTCCCGCCCAAGAGGCACGACCAGCGGGACGACGGCCCGCTGGCTCACCGCCTGTGGACCCGGCTCAGCGGACGCGACGCCTCACCGGCGGCCCTGCGAGCCCTGGACACGGCCCTCGCGCTGCTCGTCGACCACGACCTGGCCGCCTCGACACTGGCGGTCCGGGTCGCGGCCTCGGCCCGCGCCCATCCGTACGCAGCCGTCTCGGCGGGCCTCGGCGTCCTCGAAGGCCCCCTGCACGGGGCGGCCAGTCGCCTGGCGCACCGGATGCTCCTGGATGTCCTCGACCACGGCACAGCGGCCCCGGTGATCGCCGACGAGCTGCGCGCGGGACGCCGCGTTCCCGGCCTCGGCCACCGCCTCTACACGGGCGAGGACCCACGCGCGCGAGCACTGTTCGCGCTCCTGGAGGACATCCCCCACGCCGCGCCGGCGTTGGCCGCGGCTCACGACGTCGTGGCCACGACCGCTCGTCACGTGCCGCTGCACGCCAACGTGGACCTCGCTCTCGCCGTCCTCACCGCCTCGTCCGGCATGTCCGCCTCGGCGGGCGAGACGATCTTCGCCGTGGCCCGGACAGCCGGCTGGATCGCCCACGCGCTGGAGGAGTACGGCGAGGCACCACTGCGCATGCGCCCGAGCGGCCACTACGTGGGAGATCCGCCACCTCAGCCCCTACCGGAGCAGTGACACCACCGGCCCCACAGGCCACTGGGAGGCAAGTCAGGTTAGGCTCACCTCTGTGAGTACGTGCGCGAAGGTCTCACGAGACCTGGAGGAGCCCCTCGCGGGGACCGCCGCCACGGCGAGGACGTGGCTGCTGGTCGAACAGCCCGGCCCCTGGGGCGCCGCAGCGCTGACATCGAGTCACCTGGATCCCGTGCTGGGCCGCGCCCTGGAGCGGGCCGCCGAGGGCACCGGCGTACGCGTCGCGCTGATCCGCCGCCCGGGACGCCACGCGGACTGCCGCAAGGTCGCCGAGCGTCAGGTGTACGCGGCCCACACCGCGCCGGGAAACGTCTGGCTGCACAGCGCCACCACGTCGGACCCGGGGCGGCTGCTCACCCTTGACTTCGCCGCGCTGGGCAGGGGTCTGTCCGGCTCTTTCGACACCGCGCTGGACGGCCGCCCCCACGCCGATGACCCGCTCGCCCTCGTGTGCACCAACGGCAAGCGCGACCGGTGCTGTGCCCTGCTCGGCCGCCCCCTCGCCGCTGAACTCGCCGCCTCCGGAGTGTCGGGAGCCTGGGAGGTCACGCACCTGGGAGGCCACCGCTTCTCACCCACCCTCCTCGTCCTGCCGTTCGGTTACGCGTACGGGCGCGCCGGGGCCCACGCCGTGAAGGAGGTCCTCCACGGCGTGCGCGAAGGGCGGGTCGTCACCGAGCGGTGCCGTGGCAGCTCCGCCTGGGAACGCCCCGGCCAGGCCGCGGAGCTGGCGGTGCGTACGGCGGTCGGCGAGGACGCGGCGGGCGCGCTGAGCGTGGTCCGTACCGAGGGCCAGGCCCCGCACTGGGAGGTGACGGTCGCCCACACCGATGGCCGCCACTGGCTCGTCTCGGTCGGCCAGGGCGCCTCCCAGCCACCCCGTGCGGAGAGCTGCGGCTCGGCTCTGGGCTCCCCGGCCCGTATGGACGTGACGGCGGTGCGTGAGCTGTCACGTACAGGCGCACAAGGCACCACGGGCCCCGCGACACGTTGACTCTTGCCCCGTTGACCCGTTGACCCGTTGACCTGTGGACGCACCGGCCCGCCGCCCCGCCGGCCTCTTGACCCGCTGACCACGGCGTCCGTACGAGATCCACGCCACTTCGGCTACGGACGTGCCCGCCGTTCCCCGTACCGTCATGGGTATGAGCTCCACTCCCCCTGCTCGACGACTCCGCCTCGGTATGCCCAGGCGGATGTTCTCGCAGGTCCTGCTGATGCAGGTGGCGATCGCCGCCGGAGTCGCCGTACTCGCGACGGGTCTGTTCCTCGCCCCTCTCAGTGATCAGCTGGACGACCAGGCGATGCGTCGCGCGCTCGCGATCGCGCAGACCACGGCGGCTCAGCCGCAGCTCGCCGACGAGCTGACGTCGACGCGCCCCTCGACGGACGGGCCCGTCCAGGCCGAGGCGGAGCGGATCCGCAGGGCGAGCGGCGCCGAGTATGTCGTGGTGATGGACATGCACGGCGTGCGCTGGTCGCACACCAACCCCGCCGAGATCGGGGGACGCGTCTCCACCGACCCGCAGCAGGCGCTGGCGGGCCGGGAGGTCATGCAGATCGACGACGGCACGCTGGGCCGCTCGGCACGCGGCAAGGTGCCGCTGCGCGACGCCGAAGGCGACATCGTCGGCGCGGTCTCGGTCGGTATCGAGTACGACAGTGTGCGGGCCCGCCTGGTCCATGCCATCCCCGGGCTCTTCGCGTACGCGGGCGGGGCGATGGCCGTCGGCGCGCTGGCCGCCTATCTGATCTCACGGCGGGTCCAGCGGCAGACCCGCGACCTGGCCTTCTCGGACATCGCGGGACTCCTGGCGGAACGTGAGGCCATGCTGCACGGCATCAGGGAGGGCGTCGTCGCGCTGGACCGCGAGGGCAGGATCCGGCTCCTCAACGACGAGGCCCGGCGGCTGCTGGGCCTCGGCGACGAAGCCGTGGGACAGCCGCTGGGCACGGCGCTCGGCGAGGGACGTACGGCCGATGTGCTGGCCGGGACCGTCGGCGGAACGGACCTGCTCACCGTACGCGGACAGCGGGTCCTGGTCGCCAACCGCATGCCCACCGACGACGGCGGCGCCGTCGCCACGCTGCGGGACCGCACGGAACTGGAGCAGCTGGGCCGCGAGCTCGACTCCACCCGCGGTCTGATCGACGCCCTGCGCGCCCAGGACCACGAACACGCCAACCGGATGCACACCCTGCTCGGTCTGCTGGAACTGGAGATGTTCGACGACGCGGTGGAGTTCGTCGGCGAGGTGGTCGGCGACCACAGGGCCACCGCGGAACAGATCACCGAGAAGATCCACGACCCGTTGCTCGCCGCCCTCCTGGTGGGCAAGGCCACCGTCGCGGCGGAGCGCGCCGTGGCCCTGACGGTCTCCGACGGGACGCTGCTTCCCGACCGGCTGGTGGATGCTCGGGGGCTCGTCACGATCGTCGGGAACCTCGTCGACAACGCGCTCGACGCCGTCGCCGGCACCCTCCACGCGCGCGTGGAGGTCGAATTGCGCGCGGAGGGGCGTACCGCCGTGCTCCGGGTGCGGGACACCGGGCCGGGGATCCCCGCCGGGCAACACGAGTTGATCTTCACGGACGGCTGGTCGACCAAGGAACCGCCCGCCCACCGGGGGCGCGGGATCGGTCTGCCGCTGGTGCGCCGGCTCGCTGAACGGCAGGGTGGCAGCGCACAGGTCGCGCAGGCGGAGGGCGGAGGCGCGGAATTCACGATCGTGCTGCCGGAAGCCCTCGCGGAACCGGCGCCCGCGTCCCGGCCGCGGTCCGGCCCCGCGCCGCAGGAATCCGCCACGACCACCAAGGAGGAGCAGCGATGATCGAGGTACTGGTCGTGGACGACGACGTCCGGGTCGCTCGGGTCAACGCCGCCTACGTGGAGAAGGTCGCGGGTTTCCATGTCGCGGCCGAGGCACACTCAGCGGCGGAGGCCCTGCGGCAGCTGGAGGCGCTGCCGCGGCTGGATCTGGTGCTGCTCGACCACTATCTGCCCGACGAGACGGGTCTGGCGGTCGTCCAGGAGATGCGGCGGCGGGGCCTGCAGGCCGACGTCATCATGGTGACCGCGGCCCGTGACATCAGCACGGTTCAGGCGGCGATGCGGCACGGTGCTCTGCAGTACCTGGTGAAACCTTTCGCCTTCGCCGGGCTGCGCGCGAAACTTGAGGCGTACGCCGAACTGCGCCGCACCCTCGACGGCGGCGGCGAGGCGGAGCAGGCCGAGGTCGACCGGATCTTCGGCGCCCTCTCCACGAGCACGGAACCGGACCTGCCCAAAGGACACTCCCCCACCACCGCGGAGGCGGTGCGCCAGGCTCTGGTGAACGCGGAGAGCCCTCTGTCCGCCCAGGAGCTCGCCGAGCGGACCGGCCTCAGCAGGCAGACCGCCCAGCGCTATCTGAAGCTGCTGGAGCGCACCGGCCGGGCCACCCTGAGCCTGAAGTACGGCGACGCGGGCCGCCCCGAACACCGCTATGTCTGGGCGACCCGCCTCTGACGGGCCCGCCGGTGGCAGAGGGCCCCCGGGCGGGCCTCAGACCGCCCCCGCTCCTGTGAGCGCCCGTACCTCCGTCTCGGCGTGTCTGGCCTCGTCCGGCGCCTCCGTCGAAGTGACCGTGCCGAGCCACCCCGCGACGAAGCCCGCCGGAATGGACACCAGGCCCGGATTGTCCAGCGGGAAGTACTGCAGGTCGACGCCCGGGAACAGCGAACCGGGGCTGCCCGACACCACGGGCGACAGCACCACGAGCACCAGGGCGGGCACCAGGCCCCCGTACACGGACCACACCGCGCCGCGTGTCGTGAAGTTCCGCCAGAACAGTGAGTACAGCAGGACGGGCAGGTTCGCCGACGCGGCGACCGCGAAGGCCAGTCCCACCAGGAACGCCACATTGAGATCGCGTGCGAGCAGGCCGAGCGCGATGGCCACGACGCCGACCCCGACCGCGGCGGCCCGTGCCACGGCCACCTCACTGCGCGGCTTGGCACGCCGTCGCCGCAGCGACGCGTAGAGGTCGTGGGCGACGGAAGCCGAGGAGGCGAGGGTGATGCCGGCGACCACCGCGAGGATCGTGGCGAAGGCGATCGCGGCGACGACCGCGAAAAGAACCGTTCCTCCGGTGGACGAGGCCCCGCCCCCAAGATCGAGCGCCAGCAGCGGAACAGCCGTGTTCCCTGCCGCGTTCGATCCGCGTACGGCGTCGGGGCCGACGATCGCCGCCGCTCCGAACCCCAGCACGATCGTCATCAGGTAGAACCCGCCGATCAGCCCGATCGACCAGACGACCGAGCGACGGGCGGCACGGGCCGTCGGCACGGTGTAGAAGCGCGACAGGATGTGCGGCAGGCCCGCCGTGCCGAGCACCAGAGCCAGTCCCAGGCTGATGAAGTCGAGGCGCGCCGTCCAGTCCCCGCCGTACTTCAGACCGGGCGCCAGGAACGACTTCCCGTGCCCGCTCCGCTCCGCGGCCGTGCGCAGCAACTGGTCGAAGTCCCCGTGGAACCGCACCAGTACGAGCACGGTCAACGCGATCGCCCCGCCCATGAGCAGGACAGCCTTGACGATCTGGATCCATGTGGTGGCCCGCATCCCGCCGAACGACACGTACACCACCATGAGGGCGCCGACGCCGATGACCGTCCAGGTCTGTGCCGCCTCGCTCGTGCCTCCCAGCAGCAGCGCGACCAGGCTGCCCGCTCCGACCATCTGGGCGACCAGGTAGAGGACCGACACCGTCACCGAGGACGTGCCCGCCGCGATGCGCACCGGCCGCTCGCTCATCCGGGCGGCGACGACGTCGGCGAGCGTGAACCGTCCGCAGTTGCGGACCAGTTCGGCGACCAGGAAGAGGACGACCAGCCACGCGACGAGGAACCCCACCGAGTACAGCAGGCCGTCGTAGCCGAAGAGCGCGATCAGCCCAGAGATGCCCAGGAAGGAGGCGGCGGACATGTAGTCGCCCGCGATGGCAAAACCATTCTCCATCGGCGAGAAGAGCCGGCCGCCCGCGTAGAACTCCTCCGCCGAGCCGTGCCGGTGACGGCTCACCCAGGTCGTGATCCCCAGAGTGATCGCGACGAACACGCCGAAGAGCAGCAGGGCCAGCGTCTGATGGTTGCCCGTCACCTCCCACCACCCGTGACGCCGCGCGTCAGCTCCTGGGTGTCCCAGCGCAGATCGAGCGCGGCCCGGTCCCTGCGCAGCCGTGCGTGCCGCGCGTAGGCCCAGGTGAAGAGGAACGTCGTGAGGAACTGCCCGAGGCCCGCGACCATCGCCACGTTGACCGCGCCTGCCACGGGCCGTGCCATGAGGTCCGGCGCCGTGGTCGCGGTCACGACGTACGCCACGTACCAGGTGAAGAACACCGCGACGGCCGGAATCACGAACCTCCGATACCGGCTGCGCACCTCCTGGAAGGCGGCGCTGCGCTGCACTTCCAGATAGATGTCGGCGGTACGAGCGCTCAGGTCCTCCCGCTCCCCGCGCGCGGGTGGCACAGCGGGAGCGGGCGCACCCGTACCGTCCAACTCGCCCCACCCGGAGGCGAGCGCGTCGTACCAGGGGTCGTCGATCCGGACCTGTCCTGGGTCGGGACCGTCGTGCTTCTCCACCGAACTCTCCTTGTCCGCCGCCCGTTTCGGCCGCGTGCCCAAGGATGGACAGAACGGGAAGATCCCTGACTCTTCTCTCCCCGCACTTCACCCCATCAGGTGATTCACCCCCCTGGTGGCCGCACAAGTCCCTTCCCGAAGGCGTAACGGACGGCCTGAGCAGGGCCCGTGAGGCCAACAAGCCGAAGGGGCCGACCGGAGGTCCGGCCGGCCCCTTGGGACCGTGTACGCGTCGGTGTGGCCGCCTACGCGTCGATGCGCGAGCGGTCCAGGGTCGCCGCGGAGCTGGAGATGAACTCCTTGCGCGGAGCGACGTCGTTACCCATCAGCAGGTCGAACACCTGCTCGGAGGCTTCGAGGTCCGTGATGTTGATCCGGCGCAGTGTGCGGTGGCGCGGGTCCATGGTCGTCTCGGCCAACTGGTCCGCGTCCATCTCTCCAAGGCCCTTGTAACGCTGGATCGAGTCCTTGTAGCGCACGTTCTTCCGCTGCAGTTCGAGCAGGGTCTCCCGAAGCTCCCGGTCCGAGTACGTGTAGATGTACTTGTCCTGGCCCTTCTTGGGCTGGCTCAGCTCGATCCGGTGCAGCGGCGGCACCGCCGCGAACACCCGGCCGGCCTCGACCATGGGCCGCATGTAGCGCTGGAAGAGCGTCAGGAGCAGACAGCGGATGTGCGCCCCGTCGACATCGGCGTCGACGAGCAGGATGATCTTTCCGTAGCGGGCCGCGTCGAGATCGAAGGTGCGCCCCGAACCCGCTCCTATGACCTGGATGATCGCGCCGCACTCGACGTTCTTCAGCATGTCGGACACGGATGACTTCTGAACGTTGAGGATCTTTCCGCGGATCGGCAGGAGCGCCTGGAACTCGGAGTTCCGGGCGAGCTTGGCGGTGCCGAGTGCCGAGTCGCCCTCGACGATGAAGAGCTCGCTGCGCTCCACGTCGTCGCTGCGGCAGTCGGCGAGCTTGGCGGGGAGCGAGGAGGACTCCAGGGCCGTCTTGCGCCGCTGGGCGTCCTTGTGCTGGCGGGCCGCGATCCTCGTACGGGCGGCGGCCACCGCCTTCTCCAGGACGACCCGGGCCTGTGCCGCCGCGTCCCGCTTGGTGGAGGTCAGGAACGCTTTGAGCTCCTTGGAGACCACGTTCGTCACGATGCGGCGGGCCGCGGAGGTGCCGAGCACCTCCTTCGTCTGCCCCTCGAACTGGGGCTCCGCGAGACGCACGGTGACGACGGCGGTGAGGCCCTCCAGGGCGTCGTCCTTGACGACGTCGTCCTCGGCGACGCGCAGCAGCTTCTTGCTGCGCAGCACTTCGTTGACGGTCTTGGCGACAGCCTGCTCGTAGCCCGCGACGTGGGTGCCGCCCTTGGGCGTGGCGATGATGTTCACGAACGACTTGAGCGTCGTGTCGTAGCCCGTGCCCCAGCGCATCGCGACGTCCACACCCAGCTCACGGGTGACTTCGGTCGGAGTCATCTGGCCGTGGTCGTCGAGGACCGGGACCGTCTCCTTGAAGCTGCCCTGGCCGGAGAAGCGGAGCACGTCGCAGATGGGCTTGTCGGTGGCCAGGTACTCGCAGAACTCGCTGATGCCGCCGTCGAAGCGGAAGGACTCCTCGCCCTTGCTGCCGCCTTCGCCCAGTCCGTACTCGTCGCGGACGACGATGGTCAGGCCGGGCACCAGGAAGGCGGTCTGCCGGGCGCGCTGGTGGAGGTTCTCCAGGGAGAGCTTGGCGTCCTTGAGGAAGATCTGGCGGTCGGCCCAGTAGCGCACGCGCGTGCCGGTGCGCGTCTTGGGGACCCTCTTGAGCTTGCGCAGCCCGGAGGACGCGTCGAACGTGGCGTCGGCGCCGTCGCCCTTGAAGGCGCCGGGCGTGCCGCGCCGGAAGCTCACCGCGTGGGTGTTGCCTCCTCGGTCCACCTCGACGTCCAGGCGGGCCGAGAGCGCGTTCACCACGGAGGCGCCCACGCCGTGCAGGCCGCCGGAGGCCGCGTACGAGCCGCCGCCGAACTTTCCTCCGGCGTGCAGCTTGGTCATCACGACTTCGATGCCCGAAAGGCCGGTTTTGGGCTCGACATCGACCGGAATGCCCCGGCCGTTGTCCCGCACCTCGACGGAACCGTCGTCGTGCAGGGTCACGTCGATGTGGTCGCAGTACCCCCCGAGGGCTTCGTCCACGGAGTTGTCGATGATCTCCCAGAGGCAGTGCATCAGACCGCGGCTGTCGGTCGATCCGATGTACATGCCGGGGCGCTTCCGCACGGCCTCTAGACCTTCGAGGACGAGCAGGTGCCGCGCGGTGTAGTTGGAACCGTCCCGGTCTGCTCCGGTCAGCAGGGCTGTGGACGGCACGGACGTGTCGGCGGTCACGCGGTTCGCTCCTCGCTGAATTTCAGTTGGGGCCCTTTTGGGTAAGGGTCCGGCTTCGGTCACCGGTCCGAGGGTACCGAGGCCTGGTAGAGCCGTTGTAACGCCACCCTCGCCCCAAACGCAGACTAGTCCAGAGTCGCATGCCTGTTCGATCCCTCGTTGGAGTGAAGTACATATCACGTTCCCTTCCAGGCATGAACCATTTAGGCTCCGGGCACGTCCTCAAGAACAACCGGCAAGCCAGCCGGTGAGGACTGAACCTGACAGAGCGCGAACCCGTAAGACACGAAGACACGCAATACGGCTCATTCGCCGCCAACCGGCAGCAGACAGCCGACTCGGAAAGATTTTTTTCGAGGAAGAGCCACGAGCGGGAACGTTTTCGGCCTGGTTGGATGTTGACCCTGGTACGACAGCTCGTCGAGCTAGAGAAGAGGCGACGTGACTACTGTTCTGACCCCCGCGAGCCCACTGACGGCCGCTGACCGCTGCGACCGTTGCGGCGCCCAGGCATATCTGCGCGTCGTCCTCCTCAACGGTGGTGAACTGCTCTTCTGCGCCCACCACGGGCGCAAGTTCGAGCCGGAACTCAAGAAGATCGCCGCTGAGATACAGGACGAGACGGAGCGGTTGACTGCCGCTCCGGCAAGCTCCAGTGACGAAGAGCACTGACACTTCGCGCAGACGACGAGCCATCTCCGGCACAGGCCGGTGACCGAACGGCCGCCCCTGACACCAGGGGCGGCCGTTCGCGTCATGGCCGCGCAGACGCGCGCTCGCCGACGGAGACAGGACGCATGCGTCCTTGTGGACGGAAGCCGTCAGTTGGCGCTCAGCGGCCCGTTCCGAGCGCTGTGGCGACCTCTGAGGCCCTCATGTAGACCCCGGGGCTGTCGACCCGTCCGCAGCCGCTTCCCCACGACACAAGGCCGACCAGCCGCCCCTGAGCGACCAGGGGCCCACCGCTGTCCCCCTGACAGGCGTCCCGGCCCCCTCGCGTCTCGCCCGCGCACAGCATGGATCCGGCGAGATACGTTCCGTCCGCACTGCCCGGATAGGCCTTCTCGCAGACCGCGTCGGACAGCACGCGGACATGCGAGGCCCGCAGGGAACTCGCGTAGTCCCCGCCCCCCGTCGTGTCGCCCCAGCCGTACACCACCGCTTCCGTTCCGGGCTCGTAGGCGGCGTCGCCGGCGCCCGCCACGCGGATGACCGAACCGGCGGCGAGCCGCTCCGCGAGGGTGAGCACGGCGAAGTCCCCGGCATTCGTGTAGCTGTCGTGCCGCGGATTGATCCAGATGTCGCGCACGGCGATCTCCTTGCCCCCCTGGGCCCGCAGATCCCCGCGACCCGCGACGATCCTCAGGTCCCGGACCTGCCCGGGGGGCGCGCCCAGCACCTCCTCACCCAGGCAGTGGGCGGCCGTCAGCACCGTGTCGCGCCCGATCACCACTCCCCCGCAGAACTGTCCCGCGCGTGTTCCCCCGAACCGGTCACGGCTGGCCAGGGCCACCATCCAGGGAGCCTCCGCGATGTCCACGGGGTGGCCGCCGATGACGACGCCGGCCGTCGCGGGAACCGGGGATGCCAGCGGTATCACCGCGACCGCAGCCACGAGGGCCAGTACACGGGCGAAGGTACGACGCATGCGCGCTCCTCACTCTGGGGTTGTCACGAGACACCCAGAGTGATCCAGTCGGCGGCGCTCCGCACTCCGCACGCACCGAGGGCCCGGCTCCCCTGACGGGAGCCGGGCCCTCGGTGGCGTACCGCGGCCGGGGCCTAGTCCAGGTAGTCGCGCAGCACCTGGGAGCGGGACGGGTGACGCAGCTTCGACATCGTCTTGGACTCGATCTGGCGGATGCGCTCACGCGTCACGCCGTAGACCTTGCCGATCTCGTCGAGGGTCTTGGGCTGACCGTCGGTGAGGCCGAAGCGCATCGAGACGACGCCCGCCTCACGCTCGGACAGGGTGTCCAGGACGGAGTGCAACTGCTCCTGGAGGAGCGTGAAGCTCACCGCGTCGGCCGGGACGACCGCTTCGGAGTCCTCGATGAGGTCACCGAACTCGCTGTCGCCGTCCTCACCCAGGGGGGTGTGCAGGGAGATCGGCTCACGGCCGTACTTCTGGACCTCGATGACCTTCTCGGGGGTCATGTCGAGTTCCTTGGCCAGCTCCTCCGGAGTGGGCTCGCGGCCCAGGTCCTGGAGCATCTGGCGCTGCACGCGCGCGAGCTTGTTGATGACCTCGACCATGTGCACCGGGATACGGATGGTGCGGGCCTGGTCGGCCATGGCGCGGGTGATCGCCTGACGGATCCACCACGTGGCGTAGGTCGAGAACTTGTAGCCCTTGGTGTAGTCGAACTTCTCCACCGCGCGGATCAGACCGAGGTTGCCCTCCTGGATGAGGTCCAGGAAGAGCATGCCGCGGCCGGTGTAACGCTTGGCCAGGGAGACCACCAGACGGAGGTTGGCCTCCAGGAGGTGGTTCTTGGCGCGGCGGCCGTCCTCGGCGATGATCTCCAGCTCGCGCTTGAGCTTCGGGGCGAGCTTGTCGGCGTTGGCCAGCTTGTCCTCGGCGAACAGACCGGCCTCGATGCGCTTGGCGAGCTCGACCTCCTGCTCGGCGTTGAGCAGCGGGACCTTGCCGATCTGCTTGAGGTAGTCCTTGACCGGGTCGGCGGTGGCACCGGCCGCGGCGACCTGCTGCGCGGGCGCGTCGTCCTCGTCCTCGTCGGACAGCACGAAGCCCTGGGCGCCGTCCTCGGTCGGCTCGTCGCCGGTCTTGGCCGTGCCCGGAGTCTCCTCGGTCGCCTCGTCGTCGCCCTGCTCGGCGTCGGCGCCCTTGGCGGTGGTCTTCTTCGCCGCCGTCTTCTTGGCGACGGTCTTCTTCGCGACCGCCTTCTTGGCGGTCGTCTTCTTGACCGCGGCCTTCTTGGCGGTCACGTCCTCAGCGGGATCGTCGACCTCGGACACGGTCGGCGTGGCGGTGGCGGTGGCCTTCTTGACCGTCGCCGTCTTCGCCGCGACGGTCTTGGTGGCGGTGCGCTTGGCGGGACTCTTCGCTGCGACGCTCTTCCGGGTGCGCTTCGGCTCCGCGGCACTGACCATCAGCGTCACACCCTCTTCCTCGAGGATCTGGTTGAGGCTGCGCAGTACGTTCTTCCACTGAGTGGCCGGAATCTGGTCAGCTTCGAAGGCCCGACGCACGTCATCGCCGGCGATCTGCCCCTCAGCCTTTCCCCGCTCAATGAGCGCCATGACAGAGACGGACTCGGCGATCTCCGGCGGGAGCGTACGGGATGTGCTGGCCGACACGAACAACCTCTCGGAACGTTGGAAAACGGCTTCCGGCCCCGTCCACTGCGGAGAGGAGCCGACGACCGCCGGCTTTGGAGTGGGCCGACGGCGCGGGCGGGAGCCGGGGAGAGTCACAGCGCCTGAAGCGGCGCCCGTATTCCCTACTCGGCTGTCACCTCTTAGGTCATCGCGCTGTCCCGAAGAGTGTTACGCCCAATCTGCGTGGCCCGAGTCACACCCCGTAAGCATCTAAAACTGCCAGATGCGGTCAAAGGTGGTCGGTGGCCGATTCCAGCACCCATCGCACCGCCGGGCCCCGCCGGACTCCTGGAGGATCCGGCGGGGCCCGGCGGCAGACGGTTCGCCGGCCGAACGGTGCCACGCCGGGCGAACGCTCCCGACCGCGCCACCCGCGGTACGCGATCAGTGCTCGCGCGGCGCGGGCACGACGCGCTCCACCTCGGGGTGAACGGTGAGCAGCTGCCGCATGGCCGCCTCCGCGCCCGAGGCGTCGCCCGCCGCGAGCGCGTCGGCGATGCGGGCGTGGTGCGAGAGGGAGGCCTCGGTCGGCCGGTCGCAGCCCGCGATCGGGCCGCCGGACACCTGGAGCGCGGCCGACACGATCCCGGAGAGGTGCTCCAGCATGCGGTTGCCCGCGACCTGGATGAGCAGCGAGTGGAACTCCGCGTCGGCCCGCGAGAAGGTGAGCGCGTCACCCTGCCCCATCGCGTGCCCCATGATCTCGACCATGTCGGTGAGCCGCTGCTGGACCTCCGGCCGACCGTGCCCGGCGGCAAGGCGGGCGGCCAGCGGCTCGATCGTCCAGCGCAGCTCGCTCAGCTCACGACGCTGGTCGTCGCGCTGCGGGCCGAAGGCGCGCCATTCGATGATGTCGGGGTCCAGGAGGTTCCAGTCGCTGACCGGACGTACCCGTGTGCCGACATTGGGGCGGGCACTGACCAGGCCCTTCGCCTCAAGGACGCGCAGGGACTCACGGACGACGGTGCGGGAGACCTCGAATCGCTGGCCGATCTCCTCGGGGACGAGCGGGCGGTCGGCGCCCAGGTCCCCGGAGACGATCATCTGACCCAGCTGCTGAACCAGTTGGCCATGCAGGCCGCGGCCGCGACTTCCGGCGGCACGTCGCCCCATGCGGCCCAGGTCGGGGTCCGTGGCATCCCACACAGAGCTGCTGACGCGGTCCGCGCCGGGTCCCTCCGCGTAGGGGTAGCGGTCGAGTTCGCCCGGACCGGTGAGGCCGGAATCTGCGGAACGGGCGGCTGTCATCATGGCGTGCGCAAGGGTAGTCACGGATCATTTGTCGGCGTCGTCTCCAACTCCCTTGAGGTCTTTGGTGAAAAGCACACGAAAGGGTGATCGCTCACCGCGTCGCAATTGACGCCTTATCGTAAAGAAATGGGCGTTCTGCGCGGAGTTGTGCGCATCAGGGGAACACACGTGCACGGGTGGTCGTCATCGAACCCGGCTCCGCAGGCTCGTGAGCAGATAAGCGCAGAGCAGAGCGGTGAGTGACAACATCAATGCGCCCGCGACGGGTTGGGCGATCACTCCCGCCGCGGCGACCAGATAGTGCTCGCCCCCGAACGGCCACCGCACCAGTACGAGCTCACGCAGCCGCGTCGAGACCCCGGCGGCCGTCCGGACCGACGGCCCCTCCAGAACCTTCTGCACCAGCGGTACGACCAGGATCGGCACGGCGAGCACCGCCGCCAGACCGGCCGTGGTGGACCGGAAGATCCCCGCCGCCAGAACACCCGCCCAGGCGCAGCCGATCACGAGACCGATCCAACTGGCACCCAGAGGGATCCAGTCCGGCGGAACTCCGGTCAGCTCCCGTCCGTAGACGATGTGGAGCAGTTCGGCGTTCAAACCCACCACGCCGAGGGCGAGCGTCAGCGCGGTGGCCGCCGCGACGACGAGTTTGGCGGCCAGCAGCCCAAGGCGCCGGGGGACGGTACCGCGGTCGGTGGCCAGTGCGGGGTGACGGAACTCGTCACCGAAGGCGAAGGCGCCGAGCAGTCCCGCACCGAGCGCCGCGGGCGGCAGGGGAAAGTCCCGCGGCCACGCGGCGAGCAACCGCGACTGCGGTGTGTGGCCCGCTCTGGCGAGGAGTACGGACACGAGGGCGGAGACCGCGAGCACGGCGGCCGCGGTGAGCCAGCCCGTCGCGACTCCCGCCGCCCGGCGCAGCTCGTAGCGCAACGGACGCAGGGGGCCGGCGCCCCGGCGGACGGTGACGGGCGGCGGCAGCGGCGACAGTTCACGCCCGCCCCGCACCCCCGCGCTCCGCACCGAAGGACCGGCCCCACCCCCGTCCTCGACCTCGGTCTCCACCTCCCCCGCCCGGGGACGCTCCTCCGGTTCCGGCGCGGACGCCGCCCCCATGTCCCCCACCTCGTCGGCGAGTTGATGTACGAGGATGCCGTGGCGGTAGGCGGACTCGCCGATGTCCGCACAGGTGCTGCCGTACACGGAAAGGCGGTTGCCGTCCTCCCGCACGACCTCGACGGAACACCGGTCGGCGCGGGCCTCCTTGACCAGCAGGGCACCGAGCCGGGCGGCGTGCGGGCTCCGGACGACGACGCGCGGCCGGAGCCGGGTGCGGGCGAAATCCGCGGCCTCCTGGTCGGCGACGAGCCTGCCCTTCTCCAGCGTGACGACCCGGTCGGCGGTCCGCGCGGCCTCCCTGGGGTCGTCCGTGGCGAACAGCACGGTGCCGCCCGCATCGGCGTGGGCGCGCAGCACTCCGTGCAGCCAGCGGCTTTCGCGAGCGGAGAGTCCGTCCGTGGCGCCGTCGAGCACGAGGGTGTGCGGATCGGCCAGCAGGGCACAAGCGAGGCCCAGGCGGCGGTCCATACCTCGCGAGAGAGTTCCCAGACGTTCGTCACGCAGGCTGACCAGCCCCACCACCTCCAGGACGTCGTCGGCGCGGCGCGCGGGTACGCCCGCCGCGGCGCACAGCATGCGGAGTTGGCCCCGGACCGTGCGTGCCGGGTGGCCGGGAACCTCACCGAGGAGAACGCCCACCTCGCGCGAGGGGTGGGCGATGCGGTGCAGCGGGCGGCCTCTGAAGTAGGTGATTCCGCGGCCCTGTTGCAGTTCGAGCATGAGCCTGAGGGCGGTTGTCTTGCCTGCGCCCGGGGCTCCGAGGAGCGCCGTGACGCGGCCGGGGGGCGCCTCGAAAGAGACGTCGTCGACAGCGGGGGGAAGCTCCTTGCGGGCGTTGCTGGTCAGTCCGATGGCCTGGATCACCCAAAGCAAGATAGCGCGATATGTACCGTTTCCCGGTCACCTCGGGCGCGCCCGGGAGCAGCCTTCCCGCCGGTCCGGCCGCTTTGCCTCAGTGCCGTCGTCGTGGCCGACGGCTCCCGGCTCGGCGTCAGACTTCGGGGCGGAGCATCGGCGGGTTGAGCAGGGTGGCGCCGCCCGCCCGGAAGAGCTGGGCGGGACGGCCGCCCTGCCGGGTCGTGGTCCCGCCCGTGGGGACGAGGAAACCCGGCGTACCGGTCACCTTGCGGTGGAAGTTGCGCGGGTCGAGCGCCACCCCCCACACCGCCTCGTACACGCGGCGCAGCTCTCCGACCGTGAACTCGGGCGGGCAGAAGGCCGTGGCCAGCGACGAGTACTCGATCTTGGAACGGGCACGCTCCACGCCGTCCGACAGGATCTGGGCGTGATCGAAGGCGAGGGGCGCGGCCTGCTCCCCGTCACGTCCGTAGCCGCCCTGCTGAAGCAGGTCCTCGACGGGAGCCCAGCGCGCGCTGTTCGCGTCTCCGCCGGCTCTGGGCGCGGGCAGGTCGGGCGCGAGAGCGAGATGGGCGACGCTGACGACCCTCATGCGCGGGTCACGCTTGGGGTCGCCGTAGGTCGCGAGCTGCTCCAGGTGAGCCCCGTTCGCCTGCACGGGAGCGTCCGGGGAGTGTGCGCACAGCCCGGTCTCCTCCCGCAGCTCCCGGGCCGCGGCCTGCGACAGGTCTTCGTCGGGCCGCACGAACCCACCGGGCAGTGCCCACCGCCCCTGGAAGGGCGGCTCGCCCCTGCGGATCGCCAGCGCGCACAGCGCGTGACGACGCACGGTCAGCACGACCAGGTCGACGGTGACGGCGAACGGCGCGAAAGCTGACGGGTCGTAGGGCATGCCGCGATCATAGTCGTCTGCCTGACGATAAACACTCTCTTCACGGGTCGCTCACATGGGGATCCGACGCCCTCGGACAGCACACAGCGGCCCTCGTGAGCCCAGGTCCGCGGGGGACCGATCCTCACGCCCCCAGCTGGAGCCCGTCGGCCGCCTCCTCGACCATGGCCAGACCCAGCCTGCTGACACGTACGGAGAAGGGGGCACCCGCGACGCGCAGGCCGGTCAGCCCGATCTCTCCCAGCGGAGCACCGCGCACCGGACGCAGCGTCACCGTGCCGGCCGGCACGTCGGGACGGATCCCGGTGAGCGTGGCGAGCAGGAGGACACCGGCGGCCGCGGCGGTGGCCGCCGGTCTGCAGGCCGCCGGATGCGGAACCGGGGAACCGCCTTCCGTGCGCCGCTCCCCCGCGTACATCTCCGGCAGCCGGTGACCGAAGGCCTCCGCCGCCGCCAGCACGCCCAGCAGCAGCGCACTCGCCTCCTTCTCGTAACCCGCTGCGGCCAGCCCCGCCACGGCGAGTGCCGTCTCATGGACGCGCACGGCACCGCTCCGATGCCCGAAGGGGTTGTAGCCCGTCTCCTTCACCCCGAGGCTGCGCAGTCCCCAGCCCGAGTCCATGGCGGGTCCGCCGAGCAGACGCGCGAGCTGTTCCGTCTGCGCCTGATCGAGCAGACCCGGTGCCGCCGCACCCGCTCCGAGCAGTCCGGTATCGAGCAGGTGGACACCGCCGGAACCCAGGTACGGCACGATCCGTCCACCCGGCAGCAGGGCCGCGGCCGGTCTGCCGCCTCCTCTGTCCTCGATCCAGAAGTCCTGCCGGAACGCCGTACTCATAGCCCCCGCCCACCGCCGCAACTCGGCGCCGCCTTCCCTGCCGTACGCGTCGAGGAGGTCGGCGCCCAGCAGAGCGGCCCGATGAGCGTGCGCCTGTGTCTCACAGCGCCATGGCCCGCCCGGGTGCGGGTCCGCCAGGTACGTACCGTCCCCGACCGCGGTCCGCAGCCACTGGAGGCAACGTTCGGCCGCGGGCAGCAACTCCTCCGTCTCCGCCCCGGAGAGCCCCCAGCGGCGGGCCTCCGCGAGCACCACGGGAAACAACAGCGTCGCTTCCTGCCCCGTGCAGGTCGGTGGCAGTTGCGCACCGGCCTGCCTGCGCGGGCCGGGAATCAGACCGGAGCCTGGTCCGGCGCCCACGAGTTGGGTGCGGGCGAGGGTTCGCAGGGTTCCCGCGGCGAGACGCGTACCCAGCGGCAGAGTCATGCGAGCTGCCGCCAGAGCCTCGGCCGGTGCCATGCCGCAGCGCCAGGGGGCCCCGGCCGCCAGGTGTGCGTCGGACGGCTGCACGGGGTCACGCAGCAGAAGGGCCTGCAGATCCTCGATGCTGGCGCGCAGAAGTGCCTCGGCCCGTGGATCGTCACTATCGGCCCGGGCCGGAGCGAGGGGGCTTGTGGCACCACGCGCGACGACCCGCAGGGGCCTCGCCCCCGCCGGACCCACCCGCAGTTCCACGCTACGGGCGCCGCCGGGAAGCAGTTCGAACTCCCAGCGCAGCAGCCCGGCGGAGGCCAGCGCATCCGCGGGCGGCGGGTCGGCCGTGACAACGGAGTCCCCGGTGGCACACGACCACCGCATGCCCGAGTCGTGGACGCTGGCCGGCAGATCGGGGCCGGCTCTCCCCGCCGCGACCGCACCCAGTTCGGCCAGGTCCGTGCCGAGCGCCACCTCGACGGGGAGGCGCAGAGGCCGGTCGGCCGCGCTGCGCAGGGTGATCCGCTCCGTGCCGTCCGCGTATCGCATACGTTCGACCAGGACGTCCGGGTCGGGGCCACCGTCGGCGCGGAGGCTCAGGACCGCCGCGAATCGCGCCTGGTCGGGCGCGACCATCCGGGCCTGGACCGCGAGCGGCTCCCGGCCCGCCACCCGCAGCCGGCACCGGGAGAGCACGCGCCGGCCCGATCGGTAGAAGCCCTCAAGGCCATGTCCCGTCAGCTGCCCCTGATCCGTGGAGATGGCGAGCCCCGGCAGGGCGACACAGATCAGTGCGGCGTGGGCGGGTGGCAGGGACACCGTGCCGCGTGGCACGACCGGCGCCGTCTGCGGGGCAAGGGCGGCGCCGCGACCCATTGAGGGCCGGTCGGAACTGCCGAAGGACGACGGGCCGCTGTTCGGGCCGGAGGGCATGGAGGACGGGGTGGGCAGAGGCATGGGGCGGCTTCTTCCGTACTCCGTGCGCTGAGTGGATGCTCGGCGGTGTATGAGGGCTCGGCGAGGTGCGAGGGCTCCGACGGGGCGAGGCCGATGCGAGGGCACGGCACGCTTGCGGGCTGCGCCACACAGGTGAACGGAGCTGACCTGTCCCGAGTCACGCCCGGGTCGGCGCAAGCCCGCCGATCGGACCCGACCGGCCGATCCACCGACACCGCGGCCCGGCCGGCCTGACTGACTCCCGGAAGCCCACGGCCTCACTGGACACCCCGCCCCGCCCCTGGCGCCGACCTCACGCCTCGCCCTTCGACTCACTCTTCGGCGTTCCGGACCGCCCGGTGCGGCGAGAGCGAGTCGCACCAGGAGTGCCGTCGCCATCGCGGCCCGGACCTCCCTGCGCATGGGACGCCGAACCGGAAGGAGCGGCGCGAGGACGGCGTGTGCCACCCGTACCGGCCGGTCGGGAACCAGGCCGGTCGACCACGCCCTCCGCGGCGCGCGACCTGCGTCGGCGACGGGCGGAGCCCTTGGCGGGCCCCGCCGGAACCTCTCCGGGCAGCCCATCGGCGCCCGACGGCCCCACACACGCCGCCGACGAGGCAAGCACCTCACCGTCGGCATGCTCGGCGCGCTCCCCCCGCAGACAGCGGCGGATCGTCTCCGGGTCCAGACCCTCGTTGCACGCCTGGTGGAGCAGCCGGGCGAAGAGGTATCCGGAATCCGCTCCGAGTGCCATGGCCAGGGCCTCGCGCGCCTCCAGCTCGTCGCCCGAGGACCAGGCGACCCACCCGGCGAGCGTGAGGGGCGCCGCCGCGTGCTCCCCGTACGATCCGACGCAGCGGCGTGCCAGGGCCCTCCAGAGACGCAGGGCAGGTCCGGCCTCGTCCCCCTCCATCCACACTGCCGCCCGGTCCCGGGTGGTGCGGTCCTGCAGCCCGAGGATCAACGTGGCCGCCTCCTCGTGACGCAGTAGCTCGTCGTCCCGGAGGTCCGCCGGCAGTGTGCCGGGCCCCGGAGCTGCGGAGGTGGTGTCGGCGAACCGGCGCATGACCTGTCGGGCCAGCTCCAAGGTGCCGGCCGCCACCCCGGAGCGACTCTCGTCGTCCAGAATCCGGGGAATCAGCGCCATGCTCACCGCGTCCAGCGCGGATTCCTGCTCCAGCGCCGCCTTGCTCTCCCAGGGCGTGAGCCTCGCCCGCAACTGCCGCAGGGTGCCCCGCACCTGCAGCCCGGCGTAGGTGGCAGCCGCCGCCAGCACGGACGTGCCCGGCAGCCCCATGGACGTACCGTCCGGCGGACAGCAGTGCTCGCTGGGGCAGCAGTACGACCAGAAGCGGCCGTCCGAGATGCACAGCGCCTCGATCACCGGGACGTCGAGTGCTCCGCAGGCCGTGCGCAGCAGCTGGGCGAGCGGACGCAGCCGTTCCATGACCGCCCGGCCCGACTCCCCTTTCCCGGGTTCGTGACAGAGGAAGGCGACCATGCTCTCGGGCAGGGCCCCCCTTCGCTCGCTGCCCTTCACCAGGCCGTGCGTCAGCTGCTGCGCCACGGACGGCCAGTCGTCCGCGTGGCTCGGGATGCCGAGTCGGGCCCGTCCGCCGAAACGGCCACGCCCGTCCCTGTCGTGCAGGGCGACGAGCACGATGCTGTCCTCGGGCCGGTATCCGAGCAGGTACGGCAGGGCGTCGGCCAGTTCGGCCGGTGTGCGGAGGGTGACCTGGTGGTTCGGACACAGGCTGCCGGTCGCGCCAGGTGAACCGCCGACCGCGGTGTGTGCCGCACCGGCAGAGGTCGTCCCGTCGTGGCCCTCCCACCCGCTCTGCCTGCTCTGGTGGCTGTGATTGCTCTGCTGGCTCTGGCTGTCCTGCCTGTCCGTGCCGTTCTGCGCGGCGGTCTCGTCGCATCGGCCGGTGTCACCGTCGGCGGGGTTCTCGGCCGGTTCGCTGTAATTCGTCATGCCGTGACCATCCCGCGAAACCCGGGATTCTGGTTATACCTGTGGATAACCACGACCATGGCCACGTCAGAAGTTGTCCACAGCTGACCGGCTCATTCGCGCGATGTCCGACCCATCGGGTTGCATGGGGCCATGAGCAACGAAGAGCTGCGCACAGCGGCCGACACCGTCCTCGCCCGCCTCGTCGGCGCGCCGGGAGGCGACGCCCGGCTGCGCGAGGACCAGTGGCGCGCCATCGAGGCCCTCGCGGCCGACAAGCGCAGGGCCCTGGTCGTACAGCGCACCGGCTGGGGCAAGTCGGCCGTGTACTTCGTCGCGACCGCGCTGCTGCGCGGGCAAGGGGCCGGTCCCACCGTGATCGTCTCCCCGCTCCTCGCGCTCATGCGCAACCAGGTCGAGGCAGCCGCCCGCGCCGGCATCCGGGCGCGGACCATCAACTCGTCCAATTCGGAGGAGTGGGACACGATCCAGGACGAGGTCGCCGAGGGTGAGGTCGACGTCCTGCTGGTGAGCCCGGAGCGGCTCAACAACCCGGACTTCCGGGACCAGGTGCTGCCCAGACTGGCGGCTGCGACAGGTCTCCTCGTGGTGGACGAGGCGCACTGCATCTCCGACTGGGGCCACGACTTCCGGCCGGACTACCGCCGCCTGCGCACGATGCTCGCCGACCTTCCCGCGGGCGTCCCGGTCCTCGCGACCACTGCCACGGCCAACGCGCGTGTGACCGCCGACGTCGCCGAGCAACTGGGCACCGGCGGAAGCACCGACGCCCTCGTCCTGCGGGGCCCGCTGGACCGCGAGAGCCTGAGCCTGAACGTGCTGCAGTTGCCGGACGCCGCCCACCGGATGGCCTGGCTCGCCGAGCACCTGGTCGATCTGCCGGGCTCCGGGATCATCTACACGCTCACCGTGGCCGCCGCCGAGGAGGTCACCGCCTTCCTCCGGCAGGCCGGGCACACCGTGGCCTCGTACACGGGGAAGACGGAGAACGCGGAGCGCCAGCAGGCCGAGGAGGACCTGCTCGCCAACCGCGTCAAGGCCCTTGTCGCCACCTCGGCGCTGGGCATGGGCTTCGACAAGCCCGACCTCGGCTTCGTGGTGCACCTGGGTTCGCCGTCCTCACCCATCGCCTACTACCAGCAGGTGGGCCGTGCGGGCCGTGGGGTCGAGCACGCCGAGGTGCTGCTCCTGCCCGGCAAGGAGGACCAGGCGATCTGGCAGTACTTCGCATCGATCGCCTTCCCTCCGGAGGAGCAGGTCAGGCGCACCCTGGATGTTCTCGGCCAGGCGGGCCGCCCGCTGTCGCTCCCCGCGCTCGAACCGCTGGTGGAGCTGCGCCGGTCACGGCTCGAAACGATGCTCAAGGTCCTGGACGTGGACGGCGCCGTGAAGCGCGTCAAGGGCGGCTGGATCTCCACGGGCACCCCCTGGACGTACGACACCGAGCGCTACGCGTGGGTGGCCAAGCAGCGCGCGGCCGAGCAGCAGGCCATGCGTGACTACGTGACGACGACGGGCTGCCGGATGGAGTTCCTGCGCCGGCAGCTGGACGACGAGGGGGCCGCCCCGTGCGGCCGCTGTGACACCTGCACGAAGCCGCGGTTCACCGACGCCGTGTCCTCGTCCGCACTGGACTCGGCACGTGGCGAGCTCGGCCGCGCGGGTATCGAGGTGGACCCCAGGAAGATGTGGCCCACGGGCCTGCCCGCCGTGGGCGTCGACCTGAAGGGACGCATCCCGGCCGGGGAGCAGGCCGCCACCGGACGGGCGCTGGGGAGGCTTTCGGACATCGGCTGGGGGAACCGACTGCGACCGCTGCTCGGCCCCCAGGCCCCGGACGGACCTGTCCCGGACGATGTGGCGCAGGCCGTGGTCGGCGTCCTGGCCGACTGGGCCAAGGGACCGGGCGGTTGGGCCTCGGGCGGTTCCGGCGCCGTGGCGCGCCCGGTCGGCGTCGTCACCATGGCGTCGCAGCGCCGGCCGCACCTCGTCCGGTCGCTGGGCGCGCGGATCGCCGAGGTCGGCCGCCTGCCTCTGCTGGGTTCCATCGAGTACGCCCCGGGAGCCGACGCCGCACAGGTCTCCAGGAGCAACAGCGCACAGCGGCTCAAGGCTTTGGACGGCGCGCTGGTGGTGCCGCCTCCGCTGGCCGAGGCGCTCGCCGGAGCCGATGGGACCGTCCTGCTCGTGGACGACTCGACCGACACCGGCTGGACGCTCGCGGTGGCCGCGCGCATGCTGCGGCGGGCCGGCGCTCAGGGGGTGTTGCCGCTGGTACTCGCTGTGCAAGGTTGATTCCTGCGGTGCGGTGGTAAATACCGAGCAGGGATATAAGCAGCGGATCACCAGATAACGGTCGGTGGCCCCAATTGCTCGTTGCCGCAACCAAGTTCGACAGGAAGAATTGGCCTCGCGCCCCGCGTGGCCTCCTGAGGCCGCCCGTTCGGGCTGTGCCGCGGCGCGCTCCCCCAGTCCGACCTCGCCCGCTGTGTGGGCGCGTAGCCGAAGGGAGGACCGTGACCTTCGGATTCGCTCCGTCCTCGGCGGCATCGATGTCGACGGCCGCCACTTCCGCCCACCCACTGACCCGGATGCTCGAACCCGCCGAATGGGCCGCTGCGGGGATTCCGCTACTGCGTGATCCCCGGGAGGTCGTCAGCGGGCTGCACTCCCGACATCGGCCCGGCCCCACGACCGCGATCCTGGCGGTGCTCGATCCCGACGAGCGGCTGAGCGCGAGCGCGTCCTTCGTCAGGCGGCCGGCTCCGGCGGACGGCTGGATGTTCCGCAACGCGCTGCTCGCGCAGTTGCGCCGGGTCATCCCGCACGACCTGCGGCGCCGCACCCCGGTGCGTACCGCCGTGCTGCTCTACTGCCGTGACGGCGACGCCCGGTGGACGGAGGAGGACGGGGCCTGGATGTGGGGGCTGCGCGACGCCTGCACGTTGCACGGGCTGCGCTGCGGGGCGTACATCACGCTGACGCGTGACGGCTGGCAGGTACTCGGTGAGGGACGCGGCGGCCGTCGGCCCAACGCGGACTCACCGCCGGAGTCCCTGGAGTCGCTCGCGGCGGCCGAGTCCATACAGCCGCGCACCGGTGGATCCGCTTCGGAGGTCCTGCGCCGCGCGGCCGCGCGCTGAGCCGACGGCCGGCTTCGGCCGTCGGCACCGGCACCGGCACGACCGAACGCGACAGCCACTCTGATGACGTCACAGACGTCACACCGGTGGCGTCACGCCGGCACGTCCCCCGTACCGGCACACGTCGGACCGTCCTCTGTGCATGCTCCGCAGGCTCCGAGCGGATGCCACCGCGGTGGCATCCGAGCCGTGTGAAACCCCTGGAAGAGCGGGAGTTCTCAGACCCTCGTGCCCAGCACCGAGTTGATCTGCTGCGGGTCTCCGCAGACGATCAGCAGGGCGCCGGCTCGGCCGAGGGCCAGCGGCAGCGCGGTGGCAGCGGTGGCGTCGGGCCCGCCATTGACGGCGACAACGACCACGGGCCGGGACGCGGCACGACCGACAGCGGAGGCGTCGGCGTAGAACACGTCGTCTCCCGCGTCGTGCTGGGCCCAGTACGCGGCCTCGCCGAAGGAGAGCTCGTGCGCGGCCCACGGGTGGGGTTCGCCGGTGGTGACCACCAGCACCTCACCGGGGGCCCTGCCCGAGTCAAGGAGCAGGTCGACCGCTTCCTCGGCGGCGTCCAGCGCGCCCTCGGCCGAGGCCGGGATCAGCTGGATCGTCGGGGACGAGGCTGCGGGTGGGGCCGCCGGAGCGGCAGGCCCCGGCTTGGCCACGGCCGTGTCGCGCGGCGTGCGTTGCGCAGGCGGCATCGGCCGGACAGGACCCGGACGGCCTGGACGCGGCGGTGCCGCGGGACGGGGGCCGGGTACGGGGCGGGGGGTCGGCGCGGTCCGGCCGGTGGCCGGACTGACGCGGGGACCCTGGGCACTCTCGTGAATCTGAGGCTCCTCGGGAATGAGAGGCATGAGCTGATTTTTATCAAACGCCGGTGCGACCCGCGCAAGCGGGTGGCACATGAGTGCGAACGGAACTGTCAGAAGTCGAAGCCGAGTTGCCCTTCGATCTCCGGAACGGTTTCATCCGCCCAACTGCGGACCTTCTTGAGGTGCCGCCACTGGGGCAGCGCATCAAGATACGCCCACGACAGCCGGTGGTACGGGGTGGGGCCCCGCATCTCCAGTGCGGCCCGGTGAACCGGTGACGGATACCCGGCGTTGGCCGCAAAACCGAAGTCTGCATGGTCGACACCCAGTTCGGCCATCATTTTGTCGCGCTGGACCTTCGCGAGCACCGAGGCCGCCGCTACGGAGACGCAGGACTGGTCGCCCTTGATCACCGTGCGGACCCGCCATGGGAGGCCCAGGTAGTCGTGTTTCCCGTCGAGAATGACAGCGTCGGGACGTACCGGCAGCGCTTCGAGGGCGCGGCAGGCGGCCAGCCGCTGTGCGGCCGTCATCCCCAGCTGGTCGATCTCCTCCGGAGAAGCATGCCCGAGGGCGTACGACGTCACCCACTCCGCCAGTATCCCGGCGAGCGCTGTGCGCCTCTTGACGGTGAGGAGCTTGGAGTCGGTGAGGCCTTCGGGCGGGCGACGCAGGCCCGTGACCGCCGCGCAGACGGTGACCGGGCCGGCCCAGGCGCCGCGCCCCACCTCGTCGACACCGGCGATGACCTTGGCTCCGGTCGTGGCGCGCAGGGAGCGCTCGACGGCGTGGGTCGGTGGTTCGTACGGCATGACACGCTCAGCGTACGCCGCCCGCGACCCCACCCGACACCCGGTTCCCACGAGCGCCCCGCGCACCTCCGCCCGGAGCGACAGCGGAAGCCCGGTCAGGCACCTTCCGGGCGCAGCAGCGGGACCATGAGCTGGTCGATCATCTCCTCGATGTCCCGCTCGTGCCATTCGCTCGCGCACACCTTGGATCGGTACATCATCATCGCCGGAATGGCGTCGAGGACATAGGAGTTGGCCGCGTCCGGGCGGACCTCCCCCCGCTGGATCCCACGGTCGACGACCTCGCCGAGCAGGCGGATCGTCGGCTCCACGACCCCCGACAGGATCACGTCATGGAAACGCTGCGCCTGCGACGAGTCACATTCGTGAATCACCGAGCGCAGCGCGAAGCCGGGGCGCGAGAACATCGCCTCGCGCGCCCGGCGGCACAGTTCGAGCAGGTCGTCCCGCACGCTTCCCAGATCGGGCACGTTCATCAGCGACGGCAGTCCGGCCCGCAGCGCGTCCGCGACGAGGTCCTCCTTGGACGGCCAGCGGCGGTAGACCGCGGCCTTCCCCGTCTGGGCGCCTGCCGCGACACCCTCCATCGTGAGTCCGTTCCAGCCGACCGTGCTGAGCTGCTCCAGCGCGGCGTCGAGGATCGCGCGTTCGAGTACGGCGCCGCGTCTGCGCGGGGAGGCCGCCTGAGCGGGGACGGCCGTCCAACTCGAAGTAACCATGAGCCTGTCTCCATGTGAGCGGGCGAGGGACGCGCACGTTCGGGCACCTGCACGTACGCGCCGTACGGACCGGGGTCCGTGAGCGGGCGAGTGACATCAATCGGCGGCGAGTTCAGTGAACGCTTGCGTTCACTGTCGGGGACTCACTACCTTTTGACGCGACAGTGAACGCGAGCGTTCACTAACGCACTCGTGGGGGACTCAATAGTGACTACCTCTCCGTTGATCAAAGATCAGAAGCCGGGAGCGGCCCGCCGGGAAGGGCATCCCGGCATCGCGCTCACCGTCATCGCGGCCTGCCAACTCATGGTGGTACTCGACGCGACGATTGTGAACATCGCGCTCCCGCACATTCAAGGCGCCCTCAAGTTCTCCACCACGGATCTCACCTGGGTGGTCAGCGCCTACACACTCACGTTCGGCGGTCTGCTGCTGCTCGGCGGCCGGGCCGGTGACATCCTCGGGCGACGCCGGGTCTTCATGTCCGGCATCCTGCTCTTCACGGTCGCCTCGCTGCTCGGCGGACTCGCCCAGGAGCCCTGGCAACTGCTGGCGGCGCGCGCACTGCAGGGGGTGGGCGGCGCGATCGCCTCCCCCACGTCGTTGGCGCTGATCACGACGACTTTCCCCGAAGGGCCCGAGCGCAACAGGGCGTTCGGGGTGTTCGCCGCGGTCTCGGCGGGCGGTGGCGCGATCGGGCTGCTCGCCGGTGGCATGCTCACCGAATGGCTCGACTGGCGCTGGGTGCTCTTCGTCAACGTACCCATCGGTGTGCTGATCGCGGTGCTCACCCCGCTCTACATCAGCGAGTCCGAGCGGCACCCAGGGCGCTTCGACATCGCGGGCGCCCTGACCTCGACCCTCGGTATGGCCTCGCTCGTCTACGGCTTCATCCGGGCCGCGGAGGAGGGCTGGCGGGACAGTCTCACCATCGCGTCCTTCGGCACCGCGGTCATCCTCCTGGCGGCCTTCGCGCTGGTCGAGTCCCGGGCCAGGGAACCGATCACACCGCTGCGGATGTTCGCCGACCGCAACCGCTCGGGTACGTACGTGATCATGCTGAGCCTGGCCGCGGCGATGTTCGGCATGTTCTTCTTCATCGTTCTCTTCGTGCAGAACGTGCTGCGGTACACGCCGATCGAGGCCGGTCTGGCCTTCCTCCCCATCACGGTCGCGATCGTCACCGGTGCGGGGCTGTCGCAGCGGTTCCTGCCGGTGCTCGGCCCCAAACCGTTCATGGTGGTCGGCTCGACCCTCGTGGTGATCGGACTCGGCTGGCTGACCTTCATCGACCCCGAGAGCTCCTATGTCAGCGGTGTGCTCGGTCCGATGCTGCTGTTCGGCTTCGGCATGGGGCTGAACTTCGTGACGCTGACCCTGACCGCGGTCTCCGGAGTGGCCACCCACGAAGCGGGCGCCGCGTCGGGGCTGCTCAACGCGACGCAGCAGGTGGGCGGTTCGCTCGGCCTCTCCATCCTCACCACGGTCTTCGGTACGGCGAGCCGTGACGAGGCGGAGAAGCAGGTCGTGGACTTCATGGCCAACGCCTCGCCCGAACAGAAGGCGGAGTTCGCCACCACGCACCAGCTGCCCGCTCCCTGGAGTCATGAGGTGCTCGCCCACGGCATCTCCACGGCCTTCCTCCCGGCTGTCGCCATGGCCGTGCTGGCCCTTGCCGTCGCCACACTGGTGATCCGGGTCCGCAAGAGCGACCTGGAGGCGCTGTCGGGCACGGCGGGTGTCGCGGCGGGCTGACCGACCGCCGTCACGGACGCGATGCGCAGGCCGGGCCGCCGTACTGGAAACGGCGGACCGGCCTGCTTGGTTCCCACGCGGTCGACGCGGCGGCATCGGAGAGAAGCGAGGGCGCGCCACGAGGGGTGCAAAGGACTGCGAGGAGTGCGCGAAGGACTGCACGAGGAGTGCGCGAAGGACTGTGAGGGGTGCACGAAGGATCCGCGCGGGATACGCGCCCCGCGCGCCCCGCGCGCCCCGCCTCAGCGGTACGCCAGTTCCTGGCCCAGGCGGCCGCACACCCGCCAGTCGGCCTCGGGGGACGGCTTCCGCTCGTCGAGGATGTTCCGGGCGCGTGCCTCGCCCCAACTCGTGGCGTACCAGGGACGGGCATTCTCCCCCAGGTCCTCATCGATGGATTTCAGGGCACAGGAACGTAGCGGCTCATCAAGTTTGTCCAGAGCCGGTACGGCGTCGGCGGACAACCCGCGCGCGTAGTCGAGGTCGAACGTGCCGGTCCGCTCGTACCGCTCCACGTTGGTCTCGGCGATCAGCCCGTCGGGCGACACGATCCCGAAGACGAGCACTGTCGCGGCGGCGCCGGCCAGCACGGCGCGCGGCAGCCAGCGGGCTCCGAGGACGCCGGCCGCCATGATGAGCACGATGACCAGGCCGAGCCAGAGTTCGACGGTCACCACGGAAATCCTCAGCCGGGTCAGCCCGTACGCCTCCACGTACATGTCCATGCGCCGGACCGCCGAGGCCACGACCACCAGGGCGAGGGCACAGAGGGTGCCGAGGACCGCGCGTACCAGCGTCCGGTCGCGCGGGTCGCCCCGGGGCGCCCAGCGCAGGGCGAGGACGATGACGAGGAGGGTGAGGAGCGTGACCAGGAGCAACTGCCAGAAGCCCTGACGCGCGTACTCGGAGTACGTCTGGCCGGTCTTCTCCAGGACGGCGTCGTAGCCCCCGAGCAGGACGACCAGCTGGACGGCGTTGAAGACCGCGAAGAGCGCGACGAGCACGATCAGGGGCAACGTCCACTCGACTCGGCCACGGGCACGGCCCGCGGGCACCGCGACGCGGTCCCACCGAACGGGTGCCGCAGCCGTGTGCGCCGCCGCCAGAGCGCCGACCACGCCGATCACGAACAGGAGTGCGTGCCAGGGACCGCCGGAGACCGACGCGTCGGGTACGAGGTCCGCCAGGAGGTCGGCGAAAGCCGCGTCCGCGCCGGCGAAGAGGGCCCCGAAGACCACCAGCAGGACGGCGGCCACCACGATCGCGCGCAGCACCGGGCCCACGGTGCCGCGCGCCCCGCCGGTCCGCTCGCGCAGTCCGCGCCAGCCCCAGCCCGGACCGGTGACCAGCGAGGTGTAGAGGCCGATCGGGCCGAACAGCATCCCTGTCCAGGTACGGCCGCCGTGCAGGGCGAGCGAGCCCACCGCCAGAGCGGCGACGACGGCGAGGAACGACGGCCAGCCGGCGTCCCGCAGGGCCGGAACGATCAACAGCGCGAGTCCGCCACCGCCCCACACCAGCGTCCACGGGCGTAGCCGTCGGCCCGCTCTCCCTGGCGCGAAGTACACGCCGAGCGTGACCGGTATCGCCACCAGCAGGAGATTGAGCGCCAGACCCTCTCCGAGCAGGAGCATGCTGAGCAGTCCGGTGGCCAGTGCGGCCCAGAGAGTCGCGGTACGGACGGGCGCGGGCGTGCCCGGCTGGATGTCCGCGAACCAGGACTCCACCGCGGGGCCGCCGGCAGACCCGGCGGGCCCCGCAGACCCCGCTGACTCCCCCGACTCCACCGACTCTTCGATTGTCGACCCGCTCGGCTCGGCCGCCTCGGCCGCCTCGGCCGCCTCGGACGGTTTGTCGGACACAGGACCCCCTCCCCGACCGGTCCGGGCAGCACGCAGCGCACGGCTGCGGGGGAAGCGCGGGGACCGGTTTCTGTCGGCGCCGACGCTTGATGATCAACGATCGGCGTGCCGGAAAGAGTAACCGCGGGGTTATCCGGACAGCGGGCCAAGGCTTCTCTGTGGCAGGGCTGTGACAGGGATCGACACGTGGGACGAGTGAGAAGAGGGCACGCGCGCGTGGCCCATCACTTGAGCAGGCATCTCGCCGCCAACCAAAGACAGCCACCCTCAGACCCTGCCGAAGCGCCCCTCAAGCCCTGCCGAAGCCCTCCGCAAGCCACGCCGGACGGCCGCCCTGGGGTGCCCTGCCGCAGTCATCCTCAAGCCCTGACGGACGGCCCCCGCCCCCTAGACCCCATCCGCCCGTGGCAGCCATCCCGGCAGCGTCTCGGTGCGTTCCAGCCACTGTGCGGGAGGCGCCCCGGCCGTCCCGGCGGCCACCACGCCGCCGACGATGGCGCAGGTCGTATCCATGTCGCCGCCCACCTGGGCGGTGGCCCAGAACCCCGCTTCGTAGTCGCCGAGGGCCCGCGCCGCCGACCAGAGCGCGAACGGGACGGTGTCGTGCGCGGTCGTGCGTCGGCCGCAGCCGAGGACGGCGGCCACCGTGGTCGCGTCCCCGTAGTCGAGCATGTCCCGGGCGCGCCGCAGACCCGCCCTCACGGCGCTGCGCGGCACGAGAGCGATGACCGCGTCGAGCAGCGCGGCGGGCCCGGGCGGCCCTCCCGGCGCCGCGGCCAGCGCGGCGGCGGCCGCCACGGCCATGGCGCCGACCACCGCTTCGCGGTGCTGATGCGTGGGGTACGCCGAGATCTCCGCCTGATGGGTGGCCTGCTCCGGATCGTCGGCGTACCAGGCGCCCAGGGGGGCGATCCGCATCGCCGCGCCGTTGCCCCAGGAGCCCTGTCCCTTGAAGAGGGCCGAGGACAGTTCGCGCCAGTCGCCGCCCTCCCGGATCTGTCGCAGCAGCCGGTCCACCGCGGGCCCGTAGTCCCGGTCGGCGTCGTGGCGCTCGGCGAAGGAACGCGCCAGTTCGTCCTGGTCGATGCGGTGATGGGCGGCCAGAGTGGCCACTACGGAGGCGGCCATTTCCGTGTCGTCGGTCCAGCTCCAGGGGCCCGGCGGCAGTGCGCGGTCCTGGAGCAGCGGATAGTTCGCGGGCACGAAGAACTGTGAGCCCAGCGCGTCTCCGACCGCGAGACCGCGCAGGCTGGCCAGGGCGCGGTCGAGGCGCCCGGCGGAGGAGGAGTCAGCGGTCATCGCCCTGCCACTCTGGTTCGTCGCCGACGAATAACGGACAAAGAAATATAAAGTACAACAAATAAAAATGGCACCTGCTACCCGATGGCCCCGTACGACTCCGGATCGCGCCAGCGGTCGAAAGGACGGTCGATCGTGTAGCGGCCGTCCTCCCCGAGGACCAGCATCCGCATCTCCGCGTTCCCCGGGTTCGACAGCGACTCGAACTCGGCGACCGTCCAGTGGAACCAGCGCATGCAGAACAGCCGCATGGCCAGACCGTGCGTCACCAGCAGCACGTTGGGCGGGTGGTCGGGTGCCTCGAAACTGCGGAAGAGGCTCTCCAGGAAGTTGCCGACCCGGTCGTACACGTCGGCGCCGGACTCGCCCTGGGCGAAGCGGTAGAAGAAGTGCCCGTACGCGTCCCGATAGGCCTTCTGGAGACGAACGTCGTCCCGGTCCTGCCAGTTCCCCCAGTCCTGCTCGCGCAGCCTGGGCTCCTCGCGGACGCGGACCTGGCCGGGATCGAGATGGAAGGACCTGAAGGTCTCGTGCGTGCGGCGGTACGGGGAGACGTACACGCTCACCTGCTCGCGGCCGAAGACCTCCCTGAGCCGCTTGCCCGTCTCCTCCGCCTGTCGCCACCCCTTCTCGGTGAGTGCCAGAGCGTGGTCGGGTTCACGCTCGTAGACGGAGTCATCGGCATTGCCCACCGACTCGCCGTGCCGGACAAGAACGATGCGCCGTGGACGTGCCATACCGGCACCCTAGATCGGGTCACGCCCGATGGAGCACTCGTAAGGGCTTCATACGTCACAGGTCACACCGATCGCGGCCGTGGTGGGCGCCGTCGGGAAGCCGTGTCGGACGTCGTCAGGAGGCCGTGGCGGGGCTGTCAGGAAGCGTGGCGGGACGCCGTCAGACGGTCCAGGTCGGTTCCAGTTGGACGATGTCCCCCGTGAGCGCGACGACGTCCGCCTCTATCTGGGCCCGCAGGGCGAGCCGCTCCACCCGCTCGGCGCGGTACTTGCCGTGTTCGGCGGCGGACTTCCACATCGACAGGACCAGGAACTCGTTGCCGGGCGCCTCGCCGAACAGGCCCCGCACCATGCCGGGCGAGCCGGCCATCGCCGGGTTCCAGACCTTCTCCTGCATCAGCGCGAAGTGCTCGGCGCGCTCCTCGTGCACACGACAGTGCGCCACCCGCACCAGATCGGCCTCCGTGAAACGCGGCTCGAAGCCGGTCTTCACATCGAAGCGGTGGTCGAAGAGTGTGGCGTACTGGTCCTTGAAGGTGCCCGACTGGGACGCGGCCAGCCGGTCATGGGAGCGCGCCATGAAGGAGTCGTAGAAGGCACGGCTCTCCCAGAAGGCGAAAACGTGGGCGACCCCGGGCCTGCCCCGGCTCCAGCCCCCGCCCTGCCCCCGGAATCCCGGCTCCCCCAGAAGTCCCGCCCATTTTCGCTGTCCCCGTTCGAAACCGCGGCGGTCCACCACGGTGCAGCGAATCCACTTGACCAGCACGGCGCCATCGTAAGGCCCAGGAACGTGGCGTCGGTCACGGTCGGGTGCACTGCATCCGCGCAAGCGCCCCCGTGTGCGTGGCACGATGGGCAACACGCCTCACCTGCCAGGCAGTTGAGGCGGCCGACACAGGGGCACCAGGAGGGATGTGCGGTGAACGGCCTGAACAAGGGCATCAGCAAGGTCGAGGTCTCGGTGAAGTGGGACCCCAGTCCCCCCGGCGAACCGGCCATCGATCTCGACATCGTCGCCGCCACCTATCTCTCGACCGGAACGCACGAGAACCCCGACTACGTAGTGCACTTCGGCAGCCGTTCCCCGGACGGCACCATCTACCTCAACCGGGACAGCAAGGACGGCAAGGGCTTCGGCTGGGACGAGGTGATGACCCTGGAGCTGAGCCGTCTCAACAAGCGCTACGCGCGCGTGATGGTCGGCGTCGCCATACAGCAGGGCGGCGGACGGCGCACGTTCGTCGGCGTCGCCAACCCGGCCCTGCGGATCCGTGAGGGCTACACCGTCCTGTCCGAGGACGACTTCGGCGGCGTCCTCGGGTCCACGGCCACGACGGTCGCGGAGTTCGTACGTGACGACTCCGGAGAGTGGACCTTCCGTCCCGCCGTTCGCGGCTTCGACGCGGATCCGGCGACCTTCGCGACGATCATGGGCAACGCCGACGCGACCTGAGGACCTCCGGCTCGCACGCACGCGCCGAAGGGCCGACGATCCGCGGACACGCCCAAGGGGCGAAGATCCGCGGACGCGCCGAAGGGCGGCACAGCTTGTCGCTGTGCCGCCCCTTCGGCGTACGGGTCCGGCCGGACCCACGTCCGGCCGGCGCCCTGGATCAGCTGCAGCCGCTCGTCGAGCCGCAGCCCTCGCAGATGTAGCAGGAACCGGCACGCTGCATCTTCGTACCGCAGGAGAAGCACAGGGGGGCGTCCGCCTGGATGCCCAACTGCATCTCCACCAGTTCGGCACTGGTGTGGGCCTGCTGCGGAGCGGGCTTGACCGCTTCGACCTCGGCCTTGGGGGTGATGACGGCCTTCAGTTCCTGCGCGCGGGGCGCGGACTGGGCAAGCCCCTCGACATCGACGTCGACCTCTTCCTCGCTCGACTCGTACGAGCCCGTCTCCAGGTGGCGCTGACGCTCGTCGGCCGAGTGGATGCCGAGGGCGGAACGCGTCTCGAAGGGCAGGAAGTCGAGCGCCAGGCGGCGGAAGATGTAGTCGACGATCGACTGCGCCATCCGCACGTCCGGGTCGTCCGTCATACCGGCCGGCTCGAAGCGCATGTTCGTGAACTTGGAGACGTACGTCTCCAGGGGCACGCCGTACTGCAGGCCCACGGAGACGGCGATCGAGAAGGCGTCCATCATGCCCGCGAGGGTGGAGCCCTGCTTCGACATCTTCAGGAAGACCTCGCCGAGACCGTCGTCCGGGTAGGAGTTGGCGGTCATGTACCCCTCGGCGCCGCCGACCGTGAAGGACGTGGTGATGCCGGGACGGCCCTTGGGCAGGCGCTTGCGGACCGGGCGGTACTCGACGACCTTCTCGACCGCGGTACGGATGGTGTCCTCGGCCTTGGCCGTGACAGCGTCCGTGACGGTCTTCTCCTTCTCCTTGGTCTTCGCGGAGAGGGGCTGGCCGACCTTGCAGTTGTCGCGGTAGATCGCGAGCGCCTTGACGCCCATCTTCCACGCCTCGAAGTAGACCTCTTCGACGTCCTCGACGGTCGCCGTCTCCGGCAGGTTGACCGTCTTGGAGAGCGCGCCGGAGATCCACGGCTGGATCGCGGCCATCATGCGGACGTGGCCCATCGCGGAGATGGAACGCTCGCCCATGGCGCAGTCGAAGACCTCGTAGTGCTCGGTCTTCAGACCCGGGGCGTCGATCACATTGCCGTGCTCGGCGATGTGGGCGACGACCGCCTCGATCTGCTCCTCCTGGTAACCCAGGCGGCGCAGGGCCTGCGGGACGGTGCCGTTGACGATCTGCATCGAGCCGCCGCCGACCAGCTTCTTGAACTTGACCAGGGCGAGGTCGGGCTCAAGGCCGGTGGTGTCGCAGGACATCGCGAGACCGATGGTGCCGGTCGGGGCGATGACCGAGGCCTGCGCGTTGCGGAAGCCGTTCTTCTCGCCGAGGCGCAGGACGTCCTGCCAGGACTCCGTCGCGGCGGCCCAGATCGGCGTGTCCAGGTCGTCCACGCGGGGAGCCACGGCGTTGGCGTCGGAGTGCTGCTTCATGACGCGCTGGTGCGGCTGCGCGTTGCGGGCGTAGCCGTCGTACGGGCCGACGACCGCGGCGAGCTCGGCGGACCGCTTGTACGAGGTGCCGGTCATCAGCGAGGTGATGGCGCCGGCCAGGGACCGGCCGCCGTCGGAGTCGTACGCGTGTCCGGTCGCCATCAGCAGGGCGCCGAGGTTGGCGTAGCCGATGCCCAGCTGACGGAAGGCGCGGGTGTTGTCGCCGATCTTCTGCGTCGGGAAGTCCGCGAAGCAGATCGAGATGTCCATCGCCGTGATGACGAGCTCGACGACCTTCGAGAAGCGCTCGACGTCGAAGGACTGGCGGCCCTTGCCGTCGTCCTTCAGGAACTTCATGAGGTTCAGCGAGGCGAGGTTGCAGGACGTGTTGTCCAGGTGCATGTACTCGCTGCACGGGTTCGAGCCGTTGATGCGGCCGGACTCCGGGCACGTGTGCCAGCGGTTGATCGTGTCGTCGTACTGGATGCCCGGGTCGGCGCAGGCCCAGGCCGCCTCCGCCATCTTGCGGAAGAGGTCCTTGGCGTCGACCTCCTCGATGACCTCGCCGGTCATGCGGGAGGTGAGGCCGAACTTCTCGCCGTTCTCGACGGCCTTCATGAACGTGTCGTTCACGCGGACCGAGTTGTTGGCGTTCTGGTACTGGACGGACGTGATGTCGTCGCCGCCCAGGTCCATGTCGAAGCCCGCGTCGCGCAGGGCGCGGATCTTCTCCTCTTCCTTGACCTTGGTCTGGATGAA
Source organism: Streptomyces ortus (assembly GCF_026341275.1). Taxonomy (NCBI): domain Bacteria; kingdom Bacillati; phylum Actinomycetota; class Actinomycetes; order Kitasatosporales; family Streptomycetaceae; genus Streptomyces; species Streptomyces ortus. The sequence goes on along the minus strand of NZ_JAIFZO010000002.1, from coordinate 5,995,946 downwards.
GTCCTCGATGTCGGGGTGGTCGACGTCCAGGATGACCATCTTGGCGGCACGGCGCGTGGCGCCGCCCGACTTGATCGTTCCGGCGGAGGCGTCGGCACCGCGCATGAAGGAGACGGGACCCGAGGCGTTGCCGCCCGAGGAGAGCAGCTCCTTGGAGGAGCGGATCCGGGAGAGGTTCAGGCCGGCGCCGGAGCCGCCCTTGAAGATCATGCCCTCTTCCTTGTACCAGTCGAGGATCGACTCCATGGAGTCGTCGACGGCCAGGATGAAGCAGGCGGAGACCTGCTGCGGCTGGGGCGTGCCGACGTTGAACCACACCGGCGAGTTGAAGCTGAAGATCTGGTGCAGGAGGGCGTACGCCAGCTCGTGCTCGAAGATCTCGGCGTCGGCGGGCGACGCGAAGTACTTGTAGTCCTCGCCGGCCTTCCGATACGTCTTCACGATGCGGTCGATGAGCTGCTTGAGGCTCACCTCGCGCTGCGGAGTACCCACGGCACCCCGGAAGTACTTGCTGGTGACGATGTTGACCGCGTTCAACGACCAGAAGTCGGGGAACTCGACGCCACGCTGCTCGAAGTTGACCGAGCCGTCGCGCCAATTGGTCATGACGACGTCACGGCGCTCCCAGGACACCTCGTCGTACGGGTGCACGCCCGGGGTGGTGTGAATGCGCTCGATGCGCAGTCCCTTGGTGGCCTTGGTGCCCTTCGCGCGGGAACCTCGTGCCGGACCGCTCGCCGTCTCTGTCATGCCGCCTCCCTGTATCAGGCTAAAACGCCCTGAAGTGCCTCGTTCTTCCCGGGGCACGGTCTGTGTTCTGGTATTGCGAGCACCGCCTACGCGTCCGCTCGCAACAGGTATGTGGTCGCCGCCGACCGGCAGGGCCGGTGCCGGCCCCTCTCGTCAGTCGGCGGCGTTCGCGGGTACGGGGACCTCGACAGCCTCTCCGGACCCGCGGTCGTTCCCTTGGCACCCCTCGCACACGTCGTCGTCGGCCGTGGCGGGGCCGTGCGTCTCTTCCCTGAGTTCCGTGATGGCGGACTCGAAGTCCTCCAGCGAGTCGAACGCCCGGTACACGGACGCGAACCGCAGGTAAGCGACGAGATCGAGCTCCTGCAACGGCCCGAGTATGGCCAGACCCACGTCATGGGTGGTCAGTTCGGCACTCCCGGTGGCCCGCACCGCCTCCTCGACCCGCTGGCCGAGCTGAGCGAGTGCGTCCTCCGTGACGGGCCGCCCCTGGCACGCCTTGCGCACGCCGTTGATGACCTTCGTACGGCTGAACGGCTCGGTGACTCCGGACCGCTTCACCACCATGAGGGAGCACGTCTCCACGGTCGTGAACCGACGGGAGCAGTCGGGACACTGGCGGCGCCTGCGGATCGACGTGCCGTCGTCCGTCGTACGACTGTCGACGACACGACTGTCGGGGTGCCTGCAGAAGGGGCAGTGCATCGAATCCAACCCTCCTCGCACAGCACGACTCGATAGCCTCGACAGGCCCTCGGGCCCCTCGAAGCAGCCCCCAGCATAGGCGATGACCTAGGACCCGGAAGACCCGGGACCACAACTTCTGGGCCACTGAGGAACTCGGACCACTATATGTAGGGCCTGACCCGAATTTCACGCTCTACGCGCGTGTCGCACCCGTATTGGCATGTGCCGCGCGTCCGTTCCGGCGGAGAGCGTACGGGGATACGGTGTGCGGCAGCGGTACGGGGGCCGGTTCCCGCTCCACGGGGCGCCTGATGGCAGACTGGCCTTCGTCCCGCTCCGACCCACAAGGCCTCGGCATCGGCGACGAAGAGTACGAGAAAATGCGGCACCGAGCACCTTCGTCCGCCCCGTGCAGCGGTAGCCATACACCCAGACGCGTGATCACGTAAGGCCATTCGCGTTTTTTCACTCGAACGTGTGTTTGGCGCAACCTTTCGAAAGCAACTACCGTTGTCCAGCAGGGAGACGAACGAGAGGGGCCGACGTGACCACCACCGCAGACAGTGCCACCATCACTGCCCAGGACCGCTCCCAGGGCCGATTTGAGCCGGTGCAAGCCATGAATGAGACCGCGAACCAGGAGGGGCAAAAGCCCGCCCGCTCCCTGCCGGGCCGACCTCCAGGCATCCGGGCGGACAGCTCCGGACTCACCGACCGGCAACGCCGCGTCATCGAAGTCATCAGGGACTCCGTGCAGCGGCGGGGATATCCACCGTCCATGAGGGAGATCGGGCAGGCCGTCGGCCTCTCCAGCACCTCCTCCGTGGCCCATCAGCTGATGGCACTGGAGCGCAAGGGCTTCTTGCGCCGCGATCCGCACCGCCCCAGGGCCTACGAGGTCCGCGGATCCGACCAGTCCACCGCGCAGCCCACCGACACGGCCGGCAAGCCGGCGGCGTCGTACGTCCCGCTCGTCGGCCGGATCGCCGCCGGTGGTCCGATCCTCGCCGAAGAATCGGTCGAGGACGTCTTCCCGCTGCCCCGGCAGCTGGTCGGCGACGGCGAGCTGTTCGTGCTGAAGGTCGTCGGCGACTCGATGATCGAAGCCGCGATCTGTGACGGCGACTGGGTGACCGTCCGGCGCCAGCCGGTCGCGGAGAACGGCGACATCGTGGCCGCCATGCTGGACGGTGAGGCGACGGTCAAGCGCTTCAAGCGCGAGGACGGCCATGTGTGGCTGCTGCCGCACAACTCCGCCTACCAGCCCATCCCGGGTGACGAGGCGACCATCCTCGGGAAGGTCGTGGCGGTGCTCCGGCGGATCTGAGGATCCACCCCTGACCGGGCCCCGGGACCTCTGCGCCGGTTCCGGGGCCCTGTGCTGTCCCCGTTTCCCGCACACCTTCCCCGCGGGGCCCTGCGCCGGACCGCTGCGCACGTCACAGGGGCTGCTTTCTTCCGGCTCTCACCCGAGCCGGAAGAAAGCAGCCCCTGTGACCGTTCAGGCCTCCTCGACCGCCCCGGCCTCCTGAGCCGCACCATCCTCCTGAGCCGCCTCGGCCTTGCGGGCCTTCTCGTCGATGGCGGCCAGCGACCGCCGCGCCTGGTTACGGTCCGTCGTGTACCAGAAGTCGGGCAGCGACGCCTTGAGGTAGCTGCCGTAGCGCGCGGTGGCGAGCCGCTGGTCGAGCACGGCCACCACACCCCGGTCCTCCGTCGCCCGTACGAGGCGGCCGGCGCCCTGGGCCATGAGCAGGGCCGCGTGCGTGGCCGCGACGGCCATGAAGCCGTTCCCGCCGGCGTCCTCGACCGCCTTCTGCCGGGCGCTCATCAGCGGGTCGTCGGGGCGCGGGAAGGGGATCTTGTCCATGACGACCAGCTGACAGCTGGGGCCCGGGACGTCCACGCCCTGCCAGAGCGAGAGCGTGCCGAACAGACAGGTCTTCGGGTCCGCGGCGAAGTTCTTGATCAGCTCGCCGAGCGTCTCCTCGCCCTGCAACAAAATGGGGAACTCCGGGATGCGGGAGCGCAGTTCCTCCGCGGCGAGCTGGGCGGCCCGCATGGAGGAGAACAGGCCGAGCGTACGGCCGCCGGCCGCCTGGATCAGCTCGGTGAGCTCGTCGAGCATGTCCCCGCGGTCGCTGTCCCGGGCGGGTCTGGCCAGGTGTTTCGCGACGTACAGGATGCCCTGTCTGCCGTAGTCGAAGGGCGAGCCCACGTCGAGGCCCTTCCAGAGCGGGATGTCGTCCCCCTGGACGCCTTCCGGGGACAGGCCGAGCGAGGCTCCCACGCCGTTGAAGTCCCCGCCGAGCTTCAGTGTGGCCGAGGCCAGGACGACGGAGCGGTCCGTGAAGAGCTTCTCGCGCAGCAGGCCCGCCACGGACATCGGCGCGACCCGCAGGGAAGCCCCGAAACGGTCGTGCCGCTCGTACCAGACGACGTCCCACTCGGAGCCGTTCGTGATGCGCTCCGCCACGTCGTGGACGCTCTCCACGGAGGCGAGGGCCTGCTTGCGGACCGCGTCCTCGTCGGTGACGGACTTGTCGCGGGTCGCCCCGATCCCCGAGATCACCGTGCGGGCGGCGTCCCGCAGGGCCATCAGCGCGTACCCGAGGTCTTCCGGGATCTCTTCGAGGCGGCCGGGCAGGGCCAGCTCCATCAGCCGCTCGAAGCCCTCGGCCGCCGTCTGGAGCTGATCGGCCGCCTTCTCGTTCACCAGTTTCGCCGCCCGGCGGACAGCGCGGTTGACCTGGCCCGGGGTGAGCTCGCCGGTCGCGACCCCGGTGACCCGGGAGACCAGCTCATGGGCCTCGTCGACGATCAGCACCTCGTGCTGCGGGAGGACGGGAGCGCCTTCGATGGCGTCGATCGCAAGGAGGGCGTGGTTGGTGACGACGACATCGGCGAGCTTGGCGCGCTCACGGGCCGCCTCGGCGAAACACTCCGCTCCGTAGGCGCACTTCGAGGCGCCGAGGCACTCCCTGGAGGAGACGGAGATCTGTGACCAGGCACGGTCCGAGACACCGGGGGTGAGGTTGTCCCGGTCCCCCGTCTCGGTCTCGTCCGACCACTCCCGCAGCCGCAGCAGGTCCTGGCCCAGCTTGCTGGTGGGCGCCGCCGCCTCGAACTGGTCGAAGAGGCCCTCCTCCTCGTCCTGCGGCGCCCCTTCGTGGAGACGGTGCAGGCACAGGTAGTTCGACCGGCCCTTGAGCATCGCGAATTCGGGGCGGCGGCGCAGCAGCGGATGCAGGGCGTCCACCGTGCGTGGCAGGTCCCGCTCCACGAGCTGCCGCTGGAGCGCCAGAGTGGCGGTCGCCACGACGACCCGCTCCCCGTGCGCCAGCGCGGGAACCAGGTAGCCGAGGGACTTACCGGTGCCGGTGCCCGCCTGGACCAGCAGATGGGAACCGTCGTCGATGGCCTGCGCGACGGATTCGGCCATGGTCACCTGGCCGGGGCGCTCCGTACCGCCGACGGCTGTGACGGCGGCGTGCAGGAGTTCGGGGAGTGAGGGCTCTGTCATAGCCAGCCCACCCTACGGGTCGGCACTGACAACCGGGTGATCGCGGCGGTGGAGGGGGATGTGATCAGGACGCGTACCCGGGCCACGGCGGCGCGGGTGATCACGACCGGTGGAGGGGGTTCGGGACGGTGCCGTGCACGGCGGCGTGCGGGCGCCGCGGCCGGTCCCGGTAACCGTCGAGGTGCAGCCGGTTGCGGTTGAGGCAGAGCCGCTCGATACGGGGAGTGAGCAGGTCGAACGTTTCGTAGCGTTCCTTGAGCTCGGGAAAGAGCTGGTGGTGCCGGATGATCTCCGCCCGGACGAGTGACCAGAACTCGTCCTCACGGACACCCAGTTGCTCCTGGCACAGCGGGGCCAGATAGCGGAAGACGCCGACGAAGAGCCCGGAGTGGATGAACTGGGTGAGGAAGGCGGCCGGTTCGGTGAGCAGCACCGCCCGTACGTCGTCGGGCATCGAGGCGTGCTCGGGGAGGCGCTCGGCGCTCACGTTCACGTCGTCCACGAAGTCCTTCACCGCGAGCCGCACGGGTACGTCGTGGTCGTCGAAGACGACGATCGCGTTCTCGCCGTGCGGGCTGAACACCGTGCCGTAGCGGTAGAGGAAGTGCAGCAGGGGCGGCAGCAGCGCGGCGAACAGGCGGCGCAGCCAGCTGCGCGGGTCGAGGCCCGAGCGGTCGACGAGCTCCGCCGCGAAGGCACGGCCCTCGGGGTCGGTGTGCAGCAGGGCGGCGAGCGTACGGGCGCGTTCGCCGGGTGCGAGATGGCGGGAGAGCGGCTCGCGCCAGATCGCGCCGAGCAGTTCCCTGTACTGGTACGGGACTTCCGGCAGCGCGTCGTAGACCGGGTGCCCGACCGTCACGGACGCGACCTCGCCCAGCAGGATCACCCCGCAGGTGTCGTGCAGGAAGGGATCGGTGTCCCGCAGCCCGTGCATCCAGGCCGTGACCGCGGGGGCGGCGAGCGTCCGTTCCGTCGGGAGCCCGCGCCACACAAGGGTGTTGAGGACGGACAGCGACAGCTTCACGGTGTGCCGGTCCGGACGTGAGGTGTTCAGGAACGTACGGATCGACTGCTGGGGCAGACGGAGATCGCCGTCCGGGGGCAGGGGGACGATGGCTCCGGCGGCGACGGAGGGCGCGAAGAGCGGCAGCACGACGTCGTTCCACTGCCAGGGATGCACGGGCAGATAGAGGTACGACTCCGGAGTGAGCCCCCGTGTGCGCAGTGCGGTGTCGTACGACTTGCGGACAGCCGGGTCGAGCTCGCGCGCGTAGAGCTGATCGGCGCTGTCCAGGCCCCGGACGCCCCGGTAGGTGGCGAGCGAGGTGTGGACGGCGATCCAGGGCAGGACGGTGGCCCTTCGGCCCTCGGGCGCCCACTGGGCGGCGTCGGTCGCGGAGAAGCCGAGCCGCCCCTTGTTGAGGACGATCCAGGGGTGGCCCGTCTGGTGGCCCTCCAGCTCCGCGTATCCGAGATCGGCGAGGCGGGCGGCCGGGAGTGCGGTGTGGTCCAGCCGGGCGTCCGCGGCGAGGGTGGTGGACAGCTCTCGGATAACGTGGCCGAGGGTGGCGCCGTCGAGGTGGAGCACGGCACGCGCGCGCGTGAGGAAGTCGAGGGGGTCGGTGTAGGGCCGCTGGTGCGGGGAGGACTCGGCTTCGGCTGCGAGTACGGTCCAGGCGGCGCGTTCGGCGGCAGGTGCCGCGGTTGTCCCGGTCGCTTCGGTCAGCGTGAGTGATGACGGGTCGACCCGCCAGCTGTCGTACGCCCCACGGCGGGCGCGGAAAGCAAGGATGCCACCGGCGTCGAGACGGAGTGTGTAGGAGCGTTCGCCGTCGAGGGCGGGGCCGGCCGGTTCGGGCTCGATGGAGGGCGCGGCCTGGGGCCTGAGGGCGGGGGGCGAGGTGGGCGGCGAGGCGGGCGGTCCCTGAGCCTCTGTGCCGGGAGGCGAATCGTCTCCTCTGATGGGAACGCCGGCTGCCGCCGTACCGCCGCCGCGGTGCGCAGCCGGTTCCGGCAGCAGGATCTCCTCGTGCGCGAACTCACCGATCATCTTCGCGAGCAGGCGGCGCCCCGCCGCCTCCCATCTCTCCTGGCTCAGTTCCGGCGGGTCGTAGAGATCTGAGGGCTCTCCGGGAGCCGGGGCGGCGGACGGGTTCGGCACAGGGACTCCTCGACTGGGAACCTGATCGGGACGTGTTTCGTTACTGCAAGTGACGGATCTACAACAGAGCGCGCAGGGCCCGGTCTCGGACCATGAGGGCTGCCTTCTTGTCGGGCAGCTCGACCTCGGCGGAGAACCGGAAGCCGGCGCCCAGGAAGGCGGCCACGGAGGGGGTGTTGCGAAGGTCGGGCTCCGCGACCACGCGTGCGCAGGAGGGACGACGGTCGAGGACGAGGTCGGAGACAGCACGGAGGAGGACCGTGCCGAGTCCCCGCCCGCGATGGGCGACGCCGCCGATGAGGAGGTGGATACCGGTGTCGTGCAGGCGGGCCGGGTAATGGCGGGCCAGCGGGTCGAGATCGGCGCGGTAGATCTCCCAGTAGCTCATCGGGGTGCCGTTCAGCATGCCGAGACAGGGGACGCTGCGTCCGTCGCCGTCGAGCTGGGCGCGCAGATGGTCCTCGGTCGCCGTACCGGGCCCGGAGAGTTCCCAGAAGGCGGCCACCGCGGGGTCGTTCATCCAGCGCCCGATCAGCGGAAGGTCACGGTCGAGGCGTACGGGGACGAGGTGGAAGGCGCCCGCGGAGGTGGCCGTCGGCCCCCAGTCACCGACACGGTCGAGCAGGTCCTCACCTGCGGGGGTGAAGGGGTGGACGTCCTTGGTGAAGAGCGCGAGGAAGTCGTCCGGCAGACGCAGGTCGAGGGTGTCCGCGTTGCCCGGGCTGCTGGCGTCGGGGGGAGGCACGGCGACGCTCCTCTCAGGAGACGGAGACGGAGTGGGTCATGTGACGGAGTGGGTCATGTTCGCCAGGAGCGCAGGGGGTTGGCGATGGTGACGTAGACGGACTGGGTGTCGACCGGGCCGACGAGTTCGTCGAGGCCGTGCAGCCGGGTCAGCAGATTCGCCTTGCAGCGCAGGACGGGAGAGTCGAGCAGAAGGGCGGGCAGGGTGGTTCGCGGCAGGCGGCCCGGGCCGGAGGCGACGTTGGTGAGGAAGCGACGGAAGGCGGCCAGCAACAGCCGTTCATCGGCGAGACGTTGGGAGCCGAAGGCGCCGATGAGACCGAGCACGTTGTTGATGGCGAGGTAGTAGGCGAACCGTTCGTCGGTGACCTCGTCGGAGACGAAGGTGTCGCTGTGCTCGCCGATGCCGGGCAGCCGCTTGCTCAGCTCCGCGCGGCGGGACTCGCGGAAGTAGTAGCCCTGGTTGTCGCGGTAGCGGCCACCCCTGGGCCAGCCGTCCTGGTCCAGCAGGAGCAGGGTGTTCTGCTGGTGTGCCTCCAGCGCGATGCCCGCTTCGCTGTCGAGCCAGAGGACCGGGCGGACGACGTGTTCGAGGTAGCGCAGGAACCACTCGGCGGCGACCGCTCCGCGCGGTCGGCCCGTGCGTCCGGCGAGCCGGGTGACGATCTCGGTGAGCCGGGAGCGGCTCACGGACCGGGCCGGCTCGGGGTGCCGCTGTCCGGGGGGCGTGCCGCCGGGCCTGGGCGAGACGAGCCCCGCGATACAGGAGACATCGTCGGTCGGCGTGAACGGATTGTGGCGGATCATCACGTCGAGGCCGGTCACCGGGGTGCCGTCGGATTCGTTCACCGCGAGCCACGCGGGGTCGCGCACGATGTCGAAGCCGGGGTGGGCCGCCTGCCACTGTTCGGCGAGGCCGGCCCGCAGCAGGCGGTGGACCTCCACCCCGCGGTGGAATTCCTTGCGGAGGTTCTCCCTGCGGGAGTTGGTGATGCGCAGGCCCAGCGACAGCTTCAGCATCGCGGGGGCACCGGAGCGGTAGAGGGTGCGGACGGAGGAGGTCGGGTGCCATGGGGAGCCATGGGGGCCGAGGTCGCGGAGCAGACCGGCGGTCAGGAGGTTCGCGGTGTCCGGGCGCCGGTGGACTTCTCGAAGCTGCCAGGGGTGCATCGGCAGCGCGGCGTACCCCTCGGGCAGTCGCAGTCCAGTACCGGCGAGCCGGGCCGTGAGCTGTCCGGCCGCCACAGGTCGGCCCCGCTCGGTCCACGCCGAGTCGGTGGCGAGCACGGAGGGGGCTACGGCCATCCAGTGCAGCGCGAAGGAGCCCCTCAACTCCGGCGAGTAGAGCCGGTTCTCGGCGACAGAGAGGCCGTCGCGGCTCTTCGGGGTGGGGTGGAGCGGATGGCCGAGCAGTAGTGACTGTTCGGCGGAGAGGAAGAGGTCGGAGCCGTCGGCGGGGTTCGCCCTGCGGTCCGCGATGAAGACGACGGTCCGTCGCAGGGAGTCCGCGACCCGGCCGACCAGGTCACCGTCGTCGACCGGTACCCGGAACCCGGCGACCGCCGCCGCGGCGGCGCCGTACGCGCTTCCCTCGACGGCGGTCGCACCCGGTACGGCCGGAGTCCCGTGCGTCGGCGTGCCGTACATCGGCGTTTCGCGCGTCGGGATCTCGCGGCCCAGCAGGGCCGCGAGCGTGACGGCGTCGGTGGGAGGTGCCTCGTCGGGGGCGCTGGCCAGGTGAGGCGGGCCCAGTCGGTGCCAGCCCGTGGGGGACCAGTACTGGACCGGGACGACGAGGGCCGTGCCACTGGCGGGAAGGGGGATGCGCAGGGTGCCGTCGACCGGAGCGGGGAGGTCGTGCTCGCGTACCCAGCAGCGCAGCAGGTTCTCCACGGCCGCGGCCTGGGCGGCGGTGTGCGGGTCGGGGTGTTCCAGCAGATCGGTGTGGGCGCCGTACAGTCCTTCGGACTTCCTGGCCCCTCCCTTCTGCCGGGGGACCGCTTCGGCCCCCGGCCCGAGCGGGACCTGTGGGCGGCAGGTTGCTCGCTCGTGGGGCTGGGGGCGTCCGTCGGATGCGGGCGTGGCGTTCAAAGAGGTTCCTTGGAGTGGTTCGGGGTGGTGAGGTGGGAGGTGCTGCTCGGTGCTGCCGTGTGGCGGTCACCAGGAGTGCGCCGGCTCCGCCGCCACCTCCGCCACCGCGTCCGCGAGCCGGTCCAGTACCGCGGTCGCCTGCTCGTCCGTGATCGTGAGCGGTGGAAGCAGACGCACCACGCTGGAGTCCCTGCCACCCAGTTCCACGATCAGTCCGCGTCTCAGGCACGCCCGCTGGACGGCGGCGGCCGGCGCGGGCGCGGCGGGAGGAGGCCCGCCGGGGGTCGTGGAGGGCCTCTCGGGATCCACGAACTCGACGCCGATCATCAGCCCCCGGCCGCGCACCTCCCCGACGCAGCCGAAGTCGGCCTCCAGAGCGCGGAGTCGGCCGATCATGCGGTCGCCCAGTGCGGCGGCGCGCTCGGCGAGTCCGTTCTCGCGGACGTACGCGAGGGTCGCGGCGCCCGCCGCCATGGCGAGCTGGTTGCCCCGGAACGTGCCGGCGTGGGCGCCCGGTTCCCATACGTCGAGGTCGTCGCGGTAGACGACGACGGCCAGCGGCAGGCTGCCGCCGATGGCCTTGGACAGGACCATCACGTCGGGTGTGACGCCGCTGTGCCCGACCGCCCAGAAGGTGCCGGTCCGGCCGACCCCGGTCTGCACCTCGTCGGCGATCAGTGGAATGGAGCGCGCCGCGGTGATCTCCCGTATCCACCGCATCCAGTCGTCGCGGGCCGGGATCACCCCGCCCTCGCCCTGCACCGGTTCGAGGATCATTCCGGCGGGGTTCGGCACCCCGGATTTCGTGTCGTCGAGGAGGGACTGCGTCCAGCGGGCGGCGAGTTCGGCCCCGTGCTCGCCGCCGACGCCGAACGGGCAGCGGTAGTCCTGCGGATAGGGCAGGCGCGTGACTCGTACGTCGGGAGCGCCTCCGGATGCCGCGAGCGCCCCCTCCGTCATCCCGTGGTAGGCGCCCGTGAAGGCGAGGATCCCGCTGCGTCCGGTCGCGGTGCGCACCAGTTTCAGCGCCGCCTCCACGGCGTCCGTGCCCGCGGGGCCGCAGAACTGCACCCGCGCGCGGTCGGCGAGACCGGGCGGCAGGGTGCGGAACAGCTCGGTGGTGAAGGCGTCCTTGACGGGCGTGGCCAGGTCCAGGACGTGCAGCGGGGCTCCCGAGTCGAGGACCTTCCGGATGGCCTCCAGGACGACCGGGTGGTTGTGGCCAAGGGCCAGTGTGCCCGCGCCGGAGAGGCAGTCGAGATAGCGGCTCCCGTCGGCGCCCTCGATGGTCAGCCCGCGCGCCCGGACGGGGACGATCGGCAGGGCGCGCGCGTAGGTGCGTGCCGCGGACTCGCGCGCCGACTGCCGCCGCAGGATGCCCTCTTGCGCCGTGCGCGCCGTGCGCGCCGTCGCGTTCTCGTTCATCGTGTGCACGGTCGCGGTGTCGCGCGCCGTGCGCGCCCTCGCGTTCTCCTGCACCGCGTGCGCCCCCGCCGCTTCATGCATCGTGCGCGCCCCCGCCGCTTCCTGGGTCGCGGGCGCCGTCTCGGGCGCAGACTCCGTCACAGCCACGTCTGCCGTCCTCACGCTGTTCACGCTGTTCACGCCGCTCACGCCACGCTGTGCGGAGGCGCGTCGCCGGTCCGCCCGATGGGAGGCGGCAGGGGGAATGAACGCAGCCGGAACGTCCCCCGTACGTACCAACGACAAGAACCGCGCGGGGCAACGGCGGGGCAGCGGCGGGCCGAAGATCCTCGCCGTGACGGAACCGTTGCGGGCCCGTCGGAAGTCCCCCACAGCAACGGCATAGTCTGTGGTGCCGTTCGGCGATCCTCGCTGATCAGCACCCACGGTCCACGTCGGGTACGTACGGGTCCCCGGATCCGTGCGGGGTCCGGGGTGGCAGCACAGAGCAGTTCGTTCACCTCCAGGGGGAGTTCACACCATGCGACCGATACGCCCGCTCTTCACCGCCCGTCCAGGGAGGAGCCCGCGCCGCAGAATCTCCCCCGTGCTCGCCGCGGTCGGCATGGCCACCGCGCTGGCTCTGACCACCACCGCCTGTGACTCCGGTACGGACGCCGACGCGGCTGCCGAGACGTCCGCCGCCGCGGCCGGTGACGGCAAGATCCAGATCCCGGACGACATCAAGGACCGGCTCAAAGAGCACGGCATCGACATGGACAAGTGGAAGGACGGGGCCTGGAAGGACTGGGACCGGGACGACTGGTTGCGCGAGGCCGGCGACTACATCAACCCGATCATCGCGGACCTGTGGGACCCGGACCGTATGCGCGAGGCCGAGGACCCGGACCAGGGCAAGGGGGTCGACGAGAACGACCTCTCCGGTGACCAGGGTGTGACCGACCCCGAGCCGGCGCCGGTGGAGGCGCAGGCCGTCCCGGCGGCGTACCACGAGAACGTGCCCGAGGCGGGCAAGGTGTTCTTCGACTCCCCCGAGGGCACCATGGTCTGCTCGGCGACCGTGGTCGAGGACCCCGCCCACCCGGGCAAGTCCAACCTCGTCTGGACGGCGGGCCACTGTGTGCACGCGGGTGCCAAGGGCGGCTGGTACCGCAACATCGCCTTCGTGCCCTCGTACAACAACAGCGCGCTGTCGGCGGGCGAGAACGCGAACGCCACCAAGGAGCAGGTCGCTCCGTACGGTGTCTGGTGGGGCAACTGGGCGCAGACCTCGGACCAGTGGATCGAGCAGGGCGGCCCGACGGGCGGCGAGGGTGCCTCGTACGACTTCGCCGTCATCCATGTGACGCCGGAGAAGGGTGGCGACGGCAAGTCCTTGGAGGAGACCGTCGGTTCGGCCCTCCCGGTCGACTTCAACGCTCCCGCCGTGTCCGAGGTCGGGGACATCACCGCGACCGGTTACCCGGCGGCGAAGCCGTTCGACGGGGAGACCATGTACCAGTGCACGGACAAGCCGGGCCGGCTCTCGCTCGTCAAGTCCAATCCGACGATGTACCGCATCGGGTGCACCATGACCGGCGGTTCCTCGGGCGGCGGCTGGGTCGCGACGGGCTCGGACGGTGAGCCCGCGCTGGTCTCCAACACCTCGATCGGCCCGGTGACCGCGGGCTGGCTGGCGGGTCCGCACCTGGGCACGGAGGCCAAGGGGATCTACGACGCGGTGAGCAAGAAGTACGCGGCACAGCGGTAGCGGCCCGGGACGGACGGCGGCAGGGTGGGCCTCTCCTGGGGCCAGGGCTGGACCCACAGGTGCCCGATTCGCCGGTGCCTGACCCGCAGCCGCCTGCCCCGCAGGTCGGAAATACACGTTCTATCGGGGGTAACCACACCATGCGTCCCACACGTCCCTCCTACGCGGCACGTCGCGGACGGCGCCGCGTCCTCGCCGCCGCCGGACTCGCCGCGGCCCTGGCCCTCACCGGCACCGCCTGCGACTCGGGGGACGACAAGGCCGCCGACAGGCCGGCCGCCACGGGTTCCGAGACCTCCGGTTCCGACAAGATCAAGATTCCGGCCGACATCGCCGACCGGCTCAAGGAGCACGGCATCGATGTCGACGACTGGAAGGACGGCGAGTGGAAGAACTGGGACAGGGACAAGTGGCTCAGTGAGGCCCAGGACTTCGTCAACCCGGTGATCGAGGACCTCTGGAAGCCCGAGCGGATGACGGCGGCCGAGGACCCGCAGAAGACGCTCTCCACGAACGACGCGGCGGCCGAGCAGGGTGTCAGCGACCCGGCGCCCGCGCCGGTCACGGCGACGCGCGAGAAGACGCCGTACCACGAGAACGCCGCGCCGGTCGGGAAGGTCTTCTTCGACTCCCCCGAGGGTTCGATGGTCTGCTCGGGCACGGTCGTCACGGATCCACGCCATCCCGGCAAGTCCAACCTCGTGTGGACCGCGGGCCACTGTGTGCACGCCGGCGGCGGCGGTGGCTGGTACCGCAACATCGCCTTCGTGCCCGCCTACAACGACCTGGGCAAGTCCGAGGCCCAGCTGGGCAATGCCACGCAGCAGGAGATCGCCCCGTACGGCCAGTTCTGGGCGGACTGGGCCTCGACCTCCGACGAATGGATCGCGGGCGGCTCGGAGTCGGGCGGCGCGGGTGCCCCGTACGACTACGCGGTGCTGCACGTGAAGCCCGAGTCCGGCGACAAGTCCCTTGAGGAGACGGTCGGCAACGCGCTGGACGTCGACTTCTCCACGCCCGTCGCCGCCAGGGCGGGCGCAATGGGGGCCTGGGGCTACCCGGCGGCGGCACCCTTCGACGGGCTGATCATGCACAAGTGCGTCGACCGGCCGGGCCGGCTCTCGCTCGGCCCGGGGCTGCCGACCATGTACCGCATCGGGTGCACCATGACCGGTGGTTCGTCCGGCGGCGGCTGGTTCCGCGTGGCCGACGGCAAGACCGTGCTCGTCTCGAACACCTCGATCGGCCCGTCCGACAGCACCTGGCTGGCCGGTCCGCAACTGGGCAAGGGCGCCAAGGCCATCTACGACAACATGAGCGAGGAGTACGGCGCCAAGTAGCCGCCGTACCTGCCCGCACCTCACGTCATGCGAACGCGAACGCAGAACTACGCATACGCGGAACTACGCATACGCGGAACGGCGAAAGGCCCGCCCCCTGCTGGAGGGGGCGGGCCTTTGGGCGTTGTACGGAGGTCAGGCCACGGGCGCCGGAACGTACGGAGCCAGCTCCGCCGCCAGTTCCTCGTGCACCCTCACCTTCAGCAGGGTGCCCTCCGGGGTGTGCTCCTCGGAGAGGACCTCGCCGTCGGCGTGGGCGCGGGCCACCAGCCGGCCGAGCGTGTAGGGCACGAGGGCCTCCAGCTCGACCGAGGGGTGCGGCAGTTCGACGTCGATGAGCGCGAGCAGCTCCGCGATGCCCTGGCCCGTACGGGCCGAGACCGCGATGGAGCGCTTCTCGTTGCGCATCAGCCGTTGGAGCACCAGCGGGTCCGCCGCGTCCGCCTTGTTGATCACCACGATCTCGGGCACCTTGGTGGCGCCCACGTCACGGACGACCTCGCGCACGGCGGCCAACTGCTCCTCCGGCGCCGGATGCGAACCGTCCACCACGTGCAGGATCAGGTCGGAGTCGCCGACCTCCTCCATCGTGGAGCGGAACGCCTCGACGAGGTGGTGCGGCAGATGCCGTACGAAGCCGACGGTGTCCGCCAGCGTGTACAGCCGCCCGCTCGGGGTCTCGGCCCGGCGCACGGTCGGGTCGAGGGTCGCGAACAGCGAGTTCTCGACGAGTACGCCCGCGCCCGTGAGGCGGTTGAGCAGGGAGGACTTGCCGGCGTTCGTGTAGCCCGCGATCGCGACCGAGGGCACCTTGTTCCGGCGGCGCTCCTGGCGCTTGATGTCGCGGCCGGTCTTCATGTCCGCGATCTCCCGGCGCATCTTCGCCATCTTCTCGCGGATACGGCGCCGGTCGGTCTCGATCTTGGTCTCACCGGGACCACGGGTGGCGAGGCCGCCGCCCGCGCCGCCGCCCATCTGGCGGGACAGCGACTGACCCCAGCCGCGGAGCCTCGGCAGCATGTACTGCATCTGCGCGAGGGCGACCTGCGCCTTGCCCTCCCGGGACTTGGCGTGCTGGGCGAAGATGTCGAGGATCAGGGCCGTCCGGTCGATGACCTTGACCTTGACGACGTCTTCGAGGTGGATGAGCTGGCCCGGCGACAGTTCACCGTCGCAGATGACCGTGTCCGCACCGGTTTCGAGCACGATGTCGCGCAGCTCGTTGGCCTTGCCGGAACCGATGTAGGTGGCCGCGTCCGGCTTGTCCCGGCGCTGGATGACACCGTCGAGCACGAGCGCTCCCGCGGTCTCCGCGAGGGCGGCCAGCTCGGCCAGTGAGTTGTCCGCGTCGGTCGCGGTCCCCGAGGTCCACACACCGACGAGTACGACGCGCTCCAGACGGAGCTGTCGGTACTCGACCTCGGTGACGTCCTCGAGCTCGGTGGAGAGGCCCGCGACGCGGCGCAGGGCCGCACGCTCGGAGCGGTCGAACTGGTCGCCGTCCCGCTCTCCGTCGATCTCGTGGCTCCAGGCGACGTCCTCTTCCATCAGGGCATCGGCCCGAAGACCGTCGGGGTGGTTCTGCGCGGGGTGCTTCTGCGCGAGGCTCTGCGTGTCCTGAGAAGGGGAAGAAGAGGAGGTCATTGGGTCCTTACGTCGATGGGTTACCGGGGTGACGGACTCCTCGCCCGTCACACGGCACAACGTCCGGGGCCGCCGGGAGATTCCCGACCCGGGCCGGAGGGCCGTGCCGCCGACCTGAAGCGTCGTCGACGTGAAGATGTTCGCACGGTACGCCCCGTCTCGTCACTCGAATTCCCGGCGGCTACGGGGCACGCCCGGCGGGAGTCACCGGGCGCTTCCCGGTGGCCGCGAGGCATGCCCGGCGGGAATCGCCGGGCGGGCTTCGAAGGGGTCACCCGGCGCGTTTCGCGGTTTTCGCGGCGGGCGCCGCGCTCTTCCAGTCGGGGTGCCCGGGCATGGGTGGGGTCTTCTCGGCGTAGAGCCACTCCTTGAAGAAGCCGCTCAGATCGCGGCCCGCGATGCCGGTGGCCAGGCGCTCGAAGTCCGCCGTGTCGGCGACACCGTCGTGGTGGGTCCTCACCCAGGTGCGCTCAAGCCGCTCGAAGGCGGGGCGGCCGATCTCCTCGCGCAGCGCG
Organism: Streptomyces ortus; assembly: GCF_026341275.1. Taxonomy (NCBI): domain Bacteria; kingdom Bacillati; phylum Actinomycetota; class Actinomycetes; order Kitasatosporales; family Streptomycetaceae; genus Streptomyces; species Streptomyces ortus. The sequence goes on along the minus strand of NZ_JAIFZO010000002.1, from coordinate 5,979,316 downwards.
TACAGGACGAGCGCGCTGCCGTCGTAGACGTTCGGACGGAAGATACTGAGCTTCTCGCCCGGCTCGGCCTCCTTGGGGGCGGCGGGCGGTCCGCCGGCCCTGCGCCAGGTGTCGGACGACCCGTAGGCGGCCTTCATCCGGGCCTCCATGGGCCGGTCCGCCTTCTCCTCGGCGAAAAGAGCCTCGTACCAGGTCGCGTGTCCTTCGTTGAGCCACAGATCGGACCAGGTGCGCGGGGAGACGCTGTCGCCGAACCACTGGTGGGCCAGTTCGTGCACCATGATCGACTCGACGTACCACTTCGGGTACTCGGACCGGGCGAAGAGTTCCCTCTCGAAGAGGGAGAGCGTCTGCGTCTCCAGTTCGAAGCCGGTACGTGCCTCGGCGATGAGCAGCCCGTACGTCTCGAAGGGGTAGTCGCCGACCTTCTCCTGCATCCAGGCGATCTGGTCGGGGGTCTTCTTGAGCCACGGCTCCAGCAGCTCGCGGTCCTTCGTGGGGACCACGTCGCGTACGGGGAGACCGTCGGGGCCGTTTCTGCGCACTACGGAGGAGCGGCCGATGGACACCTGGGCCAGTTCGGTGGCCATGGGGTGTTCGGTGCGGTAGGTCCAGGTGCTGCCCGCAGCCCGGCGGGTCGTCCCTACGGGGAAGCCGTTGGCGACGGCCGTGTAGCCGTCGGGGACGGTGACCCGGATGGTGAACATCGCTTTGTCCGAGGGATGGTCGTTGCTGGGGAAGACGCGGTGCCCGGCGTCGGCCTGGTTGGCCATCGCGAGGCCGTCCTTCGTCTGCACCCAGCCGCTCTGCTGGTCCTTCGTGGAGACGGGGTTGCTGTCGTGGTGCACGGTGACGCGCATCGGGATGCCGGGCGGCAGCGTTTCGGCGGGCGTGACGACCAGGTCCTCGCCGGCGCTCCGGAACTGCGCGGGCTCGCCGTCCACCTCGACCGACCGCACTGTTCCGTGCGAGTAGTCAAGATTGAACTGCTCCAGCCAGTCCGTCGTACGGGCCTCGATGACCGTGACGGCCGGCAGCGGCTTGGTGTTGTCCCCGGAGTAGGTGAAGGCCAGGTCGTACGCCGTCACGTCGTACCCGGGGTTGCCCAGGTGCGGGAAGAGGCGGTCGCCGATCCCGAGCGGGGACGGTGCGGGGGCGCTCGCGGCGATGAGGCAGACGGAGGCGGCGGAGGCAAGGAACGCGGTCGTGAACCGCCGCTGCCGCCGCTGCCGTCGCTGTCGAGGGGCCGTCGCGGCCGGCGTCCCGGCGCTGTGGGGGGTGGTGGTGGGGGTGCGCAGCATGAACCACGGCTATCAGCGCACACGCCCCCCACAACGCCGACTCGCACCAAAGCCACCCAAACGGACACCTCCCCGCGCCCGCAAGAGACCCCCCACCACGTGACACGCCCCCAAAGAGAGGACCGCCCACACCAAACGCCACAACCCTCCCCTCCAGGGGCGGGAGGACTGCGGAATCGCCTGCCCTTACGAGCGCGGGGAACAGCGCAACCTGCGGCCTTCAGGGGCGCGGAGAAGGGCGCAGTCCTTCCCTTTAGGGGCGCGGGGAACGGCGCAGTCTTTTGCCTTTAGGGGGCGTAGGGAGCGGCGCGGCCAGCCACCGCCGGCCCCGCACCCACACCGCTTCGCGGACAGCTCCCGCTCAGCCGTCCACCGCGCGACAGCGCGACCGCGCCCTACGGAGCCGTCGACTGATGATGCGCGCGACTCACGTCGTAGACCCCCGGCACATTCCGCATCGCCCGCATAAGAGCCGGCAGATGCGCGGCATCCGGAAGCTCCAGCGTGTACGTGTGCCGCACCCGCTGCTGGTCGGGCGGCTCCACGGTCGCCGAGACGATGGCGACACCTTCCAGGGCGATCGCCTCGGTGAGGTCGGCGAGGAGATGGGGCCGCCCGAAGGACTCCGCGAAGAGCGTGACACGGCACTCGCTGCTGTCACCCCACCGCACCTCGACCTCCGCACGCCCCACGCTCTTCATGCGCTCCACCGCGGCGCACTCGACGCGGTGCACGGTCACCACTCCCCCGCGTACGGAGAACCCGGTGATCGCGTCGGGCGGTACAGGCGTGCAACAGCCCGCCAGACGGACGGTCGCGCCGGGCCGGTCGACGACGACGTCCGCGGCGGCGGGCCGGGCGGCGGGCCCGTCCGCGGCCGGGCGGCGGGTCTCGGCGGGCGCCTCGGACGCCGTGCCGGACGTCGGGTGCGCCGCCAGCCAGCGGGTGATGGCGATCCGCGCGACAGGCGTGTGCGCGTGCTCCAGCCACTCTCTGGAGGGCTCCGAGGCCGGGTCCTGGCCCATGAGCAGCTGAACGGTGTCGCCGTCGCTCAGAACCGTGCTCAGTCTCGCCAGGCGGCCGTTGACCCGTACGCCGATACAGGCGTGCGCGTCCTCGCCGTACTGGGCGTAGGCGGCGTCCACGCAGCTGGCGCCCGCGGGCAGTCCGAGGGTGCCTCCGTCGGGACGGAAGACCGTGATCTCCCGGTCCTGGGCGAGGTCCTCCCGGAGCGTGGACCAGAAGGTGTCCGGGTCGGGCGCGGCCTCCTGCCAGTCCAGGAGGCGGGACAGCCACCCGGGGCGGGTGGGGTCGGCGCGCTCGCCGTCGCCGTCGGCCTGCCCCTCCTGGGCGTCCGCGGGATCCGCGGCCTCCGTCGGAGAGGCGTAGGGATTACCGAGGGCGATGACGCCGGCCTCGGCGACCTTGTGCATCTGGTGCGTGCGGATGAGGACTTCGGCGACCTGTCCGTCGGGGCGGGCCACGGCTGTGTGCAGCGACTGGTACAGGTTGAACTTGGGGACGGCGATGAAGTCCTTGAACTCCGACACGACCGGGGTGAGACAGGTGTGCAGTTCGCCGAGGACCCCGTAGCAGTCGGCGTCCTCGTTCACGAGGACGAGCAGACGGCCGAAGTCGGCGCCCCGCAACTCGCCGCGTTTGCGCGAGACGCGGTGCACGGACACGAAGTGCCGTGGCCGGATGAGGACTTCGGCCTGCAGACCGGCCTCGCGCAGGACTCCGCGCACCTCTTCGGCGATCTCGGCGAGGGGATCGTCGGTGCGCGAGGAGTTCTCGACGATGAGTCCGCGGGTGTGGGCGTACTCCTCGGGGCGCAGGATCGCGAAGACGAGGTCTTCCAGCTCGGTCTTGAGCGCCTGGACACCCAGGCGCTCGGCGAGCGGGATGAGGACGTCCTTGGTGACCTTGGCGATGCGTTCCTGCTTCTCGGGCCGCATGACTCCGAGGGTGCGCATGTTGTGCAGCCGGTCGGCGAGTTTGATCGACATCACGCGTACGTCGCTGCCGGTGGCTACGAGCATCTTGCGGAACGTCTCGGGCTCGGCGGCCGCTCCGTAGTCGACCTTTTCCAGCTTGGTCACGCCGTCGACGAGGTAACGCACCTCCTCGCCGAACTCCTCCCGCACCTGATCGAGCGTCACATCCGTGTCCTCGACGGTGTCGTGGAGCAGGGAGGCGGTCAACGTCGTGGTCTCCGCGCCCAGTTCGGCGAGGATCAGCGTCACGGCGAGCGGGTGCGTGATGTACGGCTCCCCGCTCTTGCGCATCTGGCCGCGGTGCGAGGACTCGGCGAGGACGTAGGCGCGGCGCAGCGGGTCGAGGTCGGCGTCGGGGTAATGGGCCCGGTGGGCCTCGACCACGTGGCCGATCGCGTCGGGCAGCCGGTCGCGGCCCGCGGGCCCCAGGAGGGCGGCCCTGCCCAGGCGCCGCAGGTCGATCCGGGGGCGGCCCCGCCTGCGCTGTACCGCGGGCGTGATGGGGCCGGGCGTCGCGGGGTTCGTGGCCTCCGCACTCATGGGCACCTCCGGCTGCGTTGACCGGCGGACGGGGCGCCCCATGGCGTACGCGGCTCTGGGGATGGCGTCGTTCCCCCGTCCGGGCCGGCCCTTGATGCTACCGAGCCCACCACGCCCGACTGACCGCCTCTCGCCGAGCGTGAAACGGATCACCCATTCGAGCGAAGGTTCAGGGGGTCGCGTTTTCGAGCCATTCGGTGTCGATCTCACCCTCTGCGACGATCACCGCAGGCCCTGTCATCTCGATCTCGCCGTCGGGGCGCTCGGTGATCACGAGCCGTCCCCCGGGCACGTCGACGGTGTATGTGGCCGGAGTACCGGTCACCGCGGGGTCGGCGCCGTCCCTGCGCGCGGCGGCCACGGCCACGGCGCACGCGCCCGTGCCACACGAGCGGGTCTCGCCCGAGCCCCGCTCGTGAACACGCAGAGCAACGTGATGAAGGCCACGGTCGACGACGAACTCGACGTTCACGCCGTCCGGGTACGCGGACGGTGGGCTGAACGGCGGTGGGGTGTACAGATGTCCGGCGTGGTCCAGGTCCTCCACGAAGGCCACCGCGTGGGGGTTGCCCATGTTCACGTTGCGGGCGGGCCAGGTGCGGTCTCCGACGGTCACCGTGACGTCGCCCTCGGGGAGGATCGCCCTGCCCATGCCGACCGTGATGTCGCCCTCCTTGGAGAGGTGCACGGTCTTCACGCCCGCGCGCGTGGCGACCGCGAGGTCACCTTCGGCGACATGTCCGGCGCGCTGGAGGTAGCGGGCGAACACGCGCACTCCGTTGCCGCACATCTCCGCGATCGAGCCGTCGCCGTTGCGGTAGTCCATGAACCATTCCGCTTCGGCCGCCATCGAACGGGCCTCGGGGTGCGCGGCGGACCGTACGACATGCAGCAGGCCGTCCCCGCCGATGCCCGCGCGGCGGTCACACAGGGCGGCGGCGGTGGCCGCGGGCAGGTCGATGGTGTTGTCGGGGTCCGGGACGATCACGAAGTCGTTCTCGGTCCCGTGCCCCTTGAGGAAGGCGATCCGCGTGCTCATTCCTCGATCGTAAGGGGTCGGTACGACAGCCCGGCATGCCTGCCGGCCCCGGCGGACCGGCCTGCCTGTCCGGCGGGCGGGACGGGCGTTCCGGCGGGCGGGACGGGAGACCGAGCGGACGTGCCCCCCCCTGTCGCGAGTCCGGCCAGGGGCGGCCGGGGGCCTCAGCGCAGGCGGGCCACGCGCCACACTGCGAGCACCACGACCGCGGCGACGAGGACGGCGTACGCGATCGCTACGCGCCAGTCGGGGCGGCGGCCCGAACCGCGCTGGGGCAGGCCGGGCCACGTGTAACCCACCCGGCGGGCCGCCATCATTCCCCAGCCCGCGGCGCAGGAGCAGATCAGCAGGCCGAGCATGGCGATCATGGCTCCGCTGTCGCCGAAGTCGAAGGCCAGCGGGAAGGCGAACATCAGGGAGCCGAGGGCGGCGAGGCTCACGATGGGGGCGAGCTGCCAGATGCGCATGCGGCGCTGCGGACGCAGCTCCACCTCGACCTCGGGCCCCGGGAACATCTCGTCGGGCTCGGGACCGTCCGCGGTCACCCCGCCGCCGATCTCCTCGGGGCCGTCCGGGCTGAGCCGGTCCCCGTCGGGGTCCTGCTGGTCCTGTGCGGTGTCGTGCACCCCGCCGGGGGCGGTGTCCTGCTCCGCGCCCGGTGCGGTGTCACGAGGGCCGGCCTCCATCGCCACGCGCCCTCCCCACTCGGACTCCACTTGGTCGATCGAAGCTCGATGATGGCACGGCCCCAGAGGCCCGGATGACGGCCGGAGCGTCCCGATGCCAGGACGTGATCAGGCTGTGACCGGTCGTTCGACCAACGCCAACGCAAGCTGCGGAAGTTCTGTGAGGTCCGCCGAGGCCCCACTGAGCCAATGCACCCGCGGATCCCGTCTGAACCATGAATCCTGACGGCGCGCGAAGCGCTTGGTGGCACGTACGGTCTCGGCTCGCGCCTCGTCGTCGGTGCACTCCCCGGAGAGCGCCGTGAGCATCTGCTGGTAGCCGAGTGCGCGCGACGCCGTACGCCCCTCACGCAACCCCTGCGCCTCCAGTGCGCGCACTTCCTCGCCGAGGCCCCCCTCCCACATGCGGTCCACTCGGCGGGCGATGCGCTCGTCCAGCTCGGGGCGCGCCACGTCGACGCCGATCTGGAGGGTGTCGTAGACGGAGTCGTGGCCCGGGAGGTTGGCGGTGAAGGGCCTGCCGGTGATCTCGATGACTTCGAGGGCCCGGACGATACGGCGGCCGTTGCTCGGCAGGATCGCGTGGGCGGCCTCGGGGTCCGCGACGGCCAGCCTGGCGTGCAGGGCGCCGGAACCCCGCAGCGTCAGTTCCTCCTCCAGGCGCGCCCGTACCTCGGGATCCGTGCCGGGGAATTCGAGGTTGTCGACGGCACCCCGGACGTACAGGCCGGAGCCGCCTACGAGGATGGGCCAGCGGTTCTCCGCGAGCAGCGCGTCGATGCGGATGCGCGCGAGCCGCTGGTACTCGGCGACGCTCGCCGTCACCGTCACGTCCCAGATGTCCAGCAGGTGGTGGGGAACACCGCCGCGCTCCTGGGGCGTCAGCTTGGCGGTGCCGATGTCCATCCCCCGGTAGAGCTGCATCGAGTCTGCGTTGACGACCTCACCGCCGAGGTGTTGGGCGAGGTGGACGCCGAGATCGGACTTTCCGGCCGCGGTGGGACCCACGACGGCGATGACCCGCGGAACGGGAGCTGCTCTACTCACCGTCACAGTCTCGCAAACCTCCGGCCCACTTCTCGAACGAGCTACGTGACGGTACGCGGTCGAGGTCGTTGCCTGTTGCGAGGTTCCAGCCGCCGGTTTCGAGGACCGGTGACCCCGGGCGACGCAATGGGACGCACCGGGCGACGCGGAATTTCGCCCACACGAGCAGGGTATGGAGACGAAATGGGCGTTTTTGCATGGCTTCTTCGCAAGGAGAGGTCTGAATCCCGCGGGGCCGAGGAGGCGCCGGCCGCGGAGGCGCGGACGGACAGCCCGGAGGCCGGATCGGGAGCGGAACAGGGGGCTGAGCCGGTTTTGGAGGGAACGGCCGACGCCGGGCCGGAGGCGGCGGTGGTCGATGCGACTGCCGGCGCCGCCGATGCCACCGCCGCCGACGCTGCCGCCGAGCCGGGCACCGGGTCCGAGGCCGGGGCCGGGCCCGCACCGTCCGCGTCCGCGTCCGTGACTGCGGAGAGCGGCGAGGCCGCGGCGGAGGCCGTCGAGATCCCCAAGCAGCAGTCCGCCGCGAAGGCGGCCGACAGCGAGGTCGGCGAGAACGCCCGTCAGTGACGGAGTGACGCCTCCGGCGCCTGTGCGGGCGCCGCCCTCGGTGCCCTGCACGACCACACTTCGGCGGACGACCTCGGAGCCATCACGGCTCGGGGTCGTCCGCCGTGTGCGCGACACCGGTCCCCGGGGGTTTGCGGGTTGCGCGGGCCGCGGAGGGGGCGGCCTTCGGGTGCTGCCGGGGCGGGTCGCGCTCTTCAGATGCGGGCGCGCTGTGGTTTTTGCGCCGTTCCCCGCGCCCCTGGGGCGGTGAGGGTGAATGCAGTCGGGAAGTGCGCGATGGCGTGGCTGCCGGGGCGGGTCGCGGTCTTCAGGTGCGGACGCGCTGTGGCTTTTGCGCCGTTCCCCGCGCCCCTGGGGCGGTGAGGGTGGGCGCGGTCGGCGGGTGCTCGGGGTGTGGTGGTGGGTCGTCCACGCGCGCGTGGGGGCCGACGGGCTACGACCAGGTCGCGATCAGGTAGCCGACTCCGTAGGGGGCGTCCTCGTACAGGAGGGTGCCGTCGAGGTCCGCTCCCTGGGCCGCGCCCGCGAGCACTTGCCAGGGGGCCCGGCCCGACGCCTTCAGCTCGTACGCCAGCCCGGCGTCCAGGGCCTGGAGGGCGGCCACGTCCGCCGTGCCCAGTGCACGCGCGACCTCCGCGTCGAAGCCCGCCGCCCGCTCGTCCAGGTAGCCCGGTGCCTTGAGCGTGCGGCACGCGCTGGAGTCGCCCATTACCAGCAGGGCCAGCCGCTCGGGACCGGCGGCGACCTGCCGTCCGACGTCGGCACACCGCTCGGCGGCGAGTGGTTCCCCCACCCCGAGGCCCTCGACGGGAGCGGCCGACCAACCCGTGCGGCCGAGCAGCCAGGCGGCGACCGCCAGCGAGGCCGGGAGCACCCGTCCGCGGGCGTCGGAAGAGGGCTCGGTGCCGTTCTGGCGTCCGTTCCCGCCGAGCCGCACGTCGAGGTCGACACCGAACCCGCGGAACGAACCGTGGGCGCCCTCCGGATGCGGTCCGCGCCCGCTCTCCTCGGCGGGTCCCACGACAACCAGCCGGTCCGGGCGGGCGGCGGCCAGTACCCCCAGGGCGTCCGTGCAGGCGGCCCGGGCCGCGTCGAGTTCGGGCGCGGCCCCCGCGGCCACCTCGGGCACGAGCAGGGGCGGGCAGGGGCACACGGCGGCGGCGACAAGCATGATCGGCAGCGTAACCCCGCACGGCGGCCGGGCGGGGTGTCAGTCCTCGATCAGCACGTCGGTGAGGCCGCGGACGGTGAGCTCCTCCCAGCGGAGTTCCGCCAGACCTCGGCCCAGGCTCTCGGACCGAGCCCTCGGTCCAGCCGTGAAGTCCAAACGCTCAGTCCAGGCGCTCAGTCCTGACCCTCAGTCCAGAGCGCAGCCGCTGCCGGTGGCGACCGGCAGCGGTTCCGGGACGCCGATCTGCGGCAGCCCCAGCATGACGCCGACCGGCTTCGCTGCCTCGGCGGTGTTGCGCTTCTCCCAGGCGTCCCCCGCGCGCGTGCGGCGCACGTCCAGCGTGGGCCCCTCGGCGAGGAGGTGGTGCGGGGCGGCGTAGGTGATCTCGACGGTGACGACGTCGCCGGGGCGCACCTCGGTGTCGGGCTTGGTGAAGTGCACCAGGCGGTTGTCGGGGGCGCGGCCGGAGAGGCGGTGCGTGGCGCCGTCCTTGCGGCCCTCGCCCTCGGCGACCATCAGCTCCAGCGTGCGGCCGACCTGCTTCTTGTTCTCGTCCCAGGAGATCTCCTCCTGGAGGGCGACGAGACGCTCGTAGCGCGCCTGCACGACCTCCTTGGGGATCTGCCCCTCCATGGTGGCCGCGGGGGTACCGGGACGCTTGGAGTACTGGAACGTGAACGCCTGCGCGAAGCGGGCCTCGCGGACCGCGTGGAGGGTCTGCTCGAAGTCCTCCTCGGTCTCGCCGGGGAAGCCCACGATGATGTCGGTGGTGATCGCGGCGTGCGGGATCGAGGCGCGCACCTTGTCGATGATCCCGAGGAACCGGTCCTGGCGATAGGAGCGGCGCATCGCCTTCAAGACGGTGTCGGAGCCGGACTGCATCGGCATGTGCAGCTGCGGCATGACGTTCGGCGTCTCGGCCATCGCGGCGATGACGTCGTCCGTGAAGTCGCGCGGATGCGGCGAGGTGAAGCGCACCCGTTCCAGTCCTTCGATCTTCCCGCAGGCCCGCAGGAGCTTGCTGAAGGCCTCACGGTCGCCGATGTCGGAACCGTAGGCGTTCACGTTCTGCCCGAGCAGGGTGATCTCGGAGACGCCCTCGCCGACGAGGGCCTCGATCTCGGCCAGGATGTCGCCGGTCCTACGGTCCTTCTCCTTGCCGCGCAGCGCCGGGACGATGCAGAAGGTGCACGTGTTGTTGCAGCCGACGGAGATGGAGACCCAGGCCGCGTACGCGCTCTCGCGGCGGGTCGGCAGCGTCGACGGGAACGCCTCCAGCGACTCGGCGATCTCGACCTGTGCCTCTTCCTGGACGCGGGCGCGCTCCAGCAGGACGGGGAGCTTGCCGATGTTGTGCGTCCCGAAGACGACGTCCACCCAGGGCGCCCTCTTCACGATGGTGTCGCGGTCCTTCTGGGCGAGACAGCCACCGACGGCGATCTGCATGCCGGGCCGCTTCGTCTTCATCGGCGCGAGCCTGCCGAGGTTGCCGTAGAGACGGTTGTCGGCGTTCTCCCGCACCGCGCAGGTGTTGAAGACGACGACGTCGGCGTCACCGTCGGAGCCTTCGGGAGCGCGTACGTAACCGGCGTCCTCCAGCAGCCCTGAGAGCCGCTCGGAGTCGTGGACGTTCATCTGACATCCGTAAGTGCGCACTTCATACGTTCTGGTCAGGTCCACTGCCCGGCTCCGGTCGCTGCTGCTCATGCGACAAGGGTAGGTGCTGCCCGGAGTGCGCCCCGCCCCGTGGTCCCACGCGCACCCCGCCCCGTGGACGCGTGCGCCCCGCCCCATGGGTCCCGCCCGCACCCGTCCCCCGCTGTCCTGCGTGCGCCCCCGGCCACCGCCCTGGTCATCCGTGCCGGTGAGCTGGCAGGATCGCGCGCATGTTCCAGGCACTCTCCCCCCTCGGCCGACGCCGGGCCCTGCAGGGTTCGGCCGCCGCCTTCGTGGCCTTCGGGCTGCTCCTGTGGTGGCTGCTGCCCCTGGGCGAGAGCTCACCGGGCGGAAAGGTCGTCTTCAGTACGGGGACCCGGACCGGCGTGTACCAGCTGTACGGGAACCTGCTGCAGGACGCGCTGGCCAAGGACATGCCGCGCCTGGAGGTGGACCTGCAGCAGAGCGAGGGATCCCAGGAGAACGTGGAACGGGTGGCCACCGGAGAGGCCGACTTCACCATCGCGGCGGCCGACGCGGTCGAGAAGTACAAGGCGAGCGGCAAACCCGGCGCGGACCAGTTGCGCGGCTGCGCGCGTCTGTACGACGACTACGTGCACGTGGTCGTTCCCCAGGACTCCCCGGTGAACTCCATCGCGGACCTGAAGGGCAAGAAGGTGGCGATGGGCCAGCAGGGATCCGGGGTGCTCCTCATCGCGGAGCACGTGCTGGCGGCGGCCGACCTCGGCCCGAAGGACGTCAAACCGGTGTACGCCGGTATCGCGGACATGCCCAGGATGCTGGAGAAGAAGAAGATCGACGCGTTCTTCTGGTCCGGCGGACTCCCGACCGGTGCCGTGACCGACCTCTCCATGCGTTTCGACATCAAGCTGGTCCCGATCACGGCGGACCTGGTCGCGAGACTGCACCGGCCGAACGCGGGATCCAGTTACTACCGGTCGGCCCTCATGCCGGCGGACACCTACCACGGGGGCCGCAACGAGGCCGCGGTCCCGACCATCGCGGTGGCGAACCTGCTGGTGACACGGGCCGGGACGGACGCGACACTCACCGAGGGAATGACCCGGACGGTGATCAACAGCCGTGACCGCATCGGCAAGGAGGTGCACGCCGCACAGCGCGTGGACCTGAGGACCGCCATCTACACCGACCCTCTGGAACTGCACGAGGGCGCCCAGCGCTACTACCGCTCGAACAAGCCGTAACCCGCCCGAACGGAGACGGGTTTCCTGAGCCCTGAAGCGCACTCTTCCGCCGCCTCCTCCGCTAGCCCCCGGATGGCCCCTGAAAGGCCCTCGGAAGGCCCCTGTACGCCCGCTCAGGCCCCGGGCATCGTCCGCGGCACCGTCACGGTCACCTTCAGCCCGTGCGGCTCGTGGTGGGCGTACGCGATGGAGCCGCCGCCAGCCGAGAGCAGTGCCCGGGAGATCGAGAGGCCCAGACCCGAGCCCTTGATGTTCTGGTGGCCCGCGCTGCGCCAGAAGCGGTCGCCGACACGGGCCAGGTCCTCGTCGCTCAGGCCGGGCCCGCGGTCGGTGACGACGATCGTCGAGACCTCGCCGTTCGAGGCCACCCCCACCTCGACGGACTCTCCCTCGGGTGTGAACTTCAGCGCGTTGTCGATGACCGCGTCCAGCGCGCTGGACAGGGCGACGGCATCGACCCACGCGGTCGTGGCAGGGCACGTACCGACAAGCCGTACGCCCTTGTCGTCGGCGACCGGCGACCAGGAGGCGACACGTTCGGCGGTGAGCTCGCCGATGTCGGTGAGCCGCAGGTCCGCGTCGGCGTGCTCGGCGAGAGCGAGGTCCAGGAGGTCGTCCAGGACATGGGCCAGGCGCTTGCCCTCCGTACGGACGGCGGTGATCTCCTCGTTGCCCTCGGGCAGTTCGAGGGCCAGCAGTTCGATGCGCAGCAGCAGGGCCGACAGCGGGTTGCGCAACTGGTGGGAGGCGTCGGCGACGAAGGCGCGCTGCTGCTCCAGGACCTCCTGGACGTTGTCGGCCATCTCGTTGAAGGACCGGGCCAGCCGCCTGAGCTCCGGCGGTCCGCCTGCGGCGGCGACCCGGGACTTCAGGCTGCCGGTCGCGATGTCGTGGGTGGTGGCGTCGAGGACGCGTACGGGCCGCAGCACCCAGCCGGTCAGCCGCAGGGCCGCACCCAGCGCGAGGAGCATCGCGCCGATCTCGCCCGCGCCGATGACGAGCCAGCCGTGCAGGATCCTGGACCGCATCTGTCCGGTGGGCGAGTCGGTGACCACGACCGCGACGACGTCACCGTCCCGAATGACGGGGGACGCGACGACGAGACGGTCCCGCTGCCACGGCCAGACCTGCGCCGGGTCATGGCTGCGGCGGCTCTGGAGCGCTTCGTCGAACGCGGCGCGCACCTCGCCCTTCCTGGGTATGGTCCAGTCCCCGGGCGCGTTGGCCATGATGTCGTCGTCGCGGTAGAAGACGCCCGCGTTGATCCCGTACAGCTTCTGATAAGTGCCCAGTTCCTGCCGGAGCGTCTCGCCGCGCTGTTCGGTGGCGCTGACCCGTGAGCCCTCCGGGCGGTCGGCCACGAACTGGGCCAGGGACGCGAAGCGGGCCGTGTCGTCGATGCGGTCGACGACCACGTTCTGCTGCTGGGCGGCCGCCAGGCTCGCGGCGAGCGGGATGCCCAGGGCGAGCAGGATGGCCGCCATCAGGACGATGAGCAGCGGAAGGAGGCGTGTGCGCACCGGGGCCCGCTACGCGGCGGGTGCGACGAGCCGGTAGCCGACGCCGCGCACGGTCTCGATCAGGGCCGGCATGCGCAGCTTGGAGCGCAGCGACGCGACATGCACCTCCAGGGTGCGGCCGGTCCCCTCCCAGCTGGTGCGCCAGACCTCACTGATGATCTGCTCCCGCCGGAACACCACGCCGGGCCGCTGGGCGAGGAGGGCCAGCAGATCGAACTCCTTGCGGGTGAGCTGGACGACCGAACCGTCGACGCTGACCTGCCGGGTGGGCAGCTCGATACGGACGGGCCCCAGGTGCAGCGCGTCGTCACCGGGGGACGCCGCGTCGTCGGGGACGGTGCGCCGGGCGACGGCGTGGATACGGGCGAGGAGTTCCCCGGTGTCGTAGGGCTTCACCACGTAGTCGTCGGCGCCGAGGTTGAGTCCGTGGATCCGGGAGCGTACGTCCGCGCGCGCGGTCACCATGATCACGGGGGTACTGGTCCGCTTGCGGATCTTGCCGCAGACCTCGTATCCGTCCTGGTCGGGCAGGCCGAGGTCGAGGAGCACCACTCCGAAGCCGTTGCCCTCCGGGACGAGGGCCTGGAGGGCCTCCTCGCCGCTGCGGGCGTGGGTGACGGCGAAGCCGTGGCGGGCGAGGACCGCGGACAGAGCGGCTGCGACGTGGTTGTCGTCCTCGACGAGGAGCAGTCTCATTACGGCCCCCTTCAGTTCATCGTTCGTACGTCGTCGGTGCATGGACGCTCGATAGACATACACCCTCGGTGGTCGGACACGGCCACGCGCGCGTGTCCCCAGGCAGTGAGGCCGATGGACGCGGACGGCGTCAAGCGTGTGCGGGGCCCGGCCCGCATCCGTTACGCAGCCGGTACGCGCCCGGAGGCGGCCTTCACGAAGAGTGTCGGTTTGCCGCCGGATCGTTATGCTCAATTTCCCCTCAGATGTAATGACGTTGATCGTGCGGCGTCACTACTGTCCTCCGCAACCGAGGAGGACGGAGCTAGAGGCCGATGACCGAAGTATCGGTGACCAAGGACGCCCTGCCCGCGACCGACGATCTGGTCGTACTGAAGAACGTCAACAAGCACTTCGGTGCGTTGCATGTACTTCAGGACATCGATCTGACGATCGCCCGTGGTGAGGTTGTCGTGGTCATCGGACCCTCCGGGTCCGGAAAGTCCACCCTGTGTCGCGCGATCAACCGTCTGGAGTCCATCGAGTCGGGATCGATCACGATCGACGGGAAGCCGCTGCCCGAAGAGGGCAAGGCACTCGCCCGCCTGCGTGCCGACGTGGGCATGGTGTTCCAGTCGTTCAACCTGTTCGCGCACAAGACAGTGCTCGAAAACGTGATGCTGGGCCAGCTCAAGGTTCGTAAGGCGGACAAGAAGGAAGCCGAGGAGAAGGCCCGCGGTCTGCTCGACCGGGTGGGTGTCTCCGCCCAGGCCGACAAGTACCCGGCGCAGCTCTCCGGCGGACAGCAGCAGCGTGTCGCGATCGCCCGGGCGCTGGCGATGGGCCCCAAGGTCATGCTCTTCGACGAGCCGACGTCGGCTCTCGACCCGGAGATGATCAACGAGGTTCTGGAAGTCATGCAGCAGCTCGCGCGTGACGGAATGACGATGGTCGTGGTCACCCACGAGATGGGATTCGCCCGTTCGGCGGCCAACCGCGTCGTCTTCATGGCGGACGGACGCATCGTCGAAGAGGCTGTGCCGGACCAGTTCTTCAGCAACCCGCGCAGCGACCGGGCGAAGGACTTTCTGTCGAAGATCCTGCACCACTGACGACCTACGGCACCCGCACGCCGGATCGCACTTCTTCACCACTCAAAGGATGTTCACCATGAAGCTCCGCAGGGTCACCGCCGCCTCGGCCGCCGTCCTCGCTCTCGCTGTCGCCGCCACCGCGTGCGGTTCCGACGACAAGGACGACAGCGGCTCCTCCTCCGGGGGCGGCAGCAAGAAGATCACCATCGGCATCAAGTTCGACCAGCCCGGCATCGGCCAGAAAACGCCGGACGGCTACACGGGCTTCGACGTGGATGTCGCGACGTACGTCGCCAAGCAGCTCGGCTACGACGAGAACCAGATCCAGTGGAAAGAAGCGAAGAGCGCCGACCGCGAGACCATGCTCCAGCGTGGTGACGTCGACTTCATCGCCGCCTCCTACTCGATCAACGACGAGCGCGCCGCGAAGGTCGACTTCGCCGGCCCGTACCTCCTCGCCCACCAGGACATCCTCGTCCGCGCCGACGAGAAGGACATCAAGTCGCCGAAGGACCTCAACAGCAAGAAGCTGTGTTCCGTGGCGGGCTCGACCTCCGCGCAGAACGTCAAGGACAAGCTCGCCCCGAAGGCCCAGCTCCAGCAGTACCAGACGTACTCCCAGTGTCTGACCGGTCTGCAGAGCGGCGCGATCGACGCGCTGACCACGGACGACTCGATCCTCGCCGGTTACGCCTCGCAGGCGAACTTCAAGGGCAAGTTCAAGCTCGGCGGCTTCAAGATGACCAACGAAAACTACGGCATCGGCGTCAAGAAGGGCAGCGACCTCAAGGGCAAGATCGACACCGCCCTGGAGAAGATGGTCTCCGACAAGTCGTGGGACAAGGCCGTCGAGGCCAACTTCGGTCCGGCCGGCTACAAGAACGAGCCCGCTCCGAAGATCGGCAACGTCGTCAAGTAAAGCGGGATCCGACCTGACCGGTGCGTCGCCCTCCGGGGACGGCGCGCCGGTCAGGAGGGCCCTCCCCACACGCGGAAGCACGGGAGATCGTGTTCGATTTTCTTGAAGGTTATAACCTGTGGGAAGCCTTCTGGACGACGGTGCAACTGACCGTCCTGTCCGCCGTCGGCTCCCTGATCTGGGGAACTCTGCTGGCCGCCATGCGGGTCGGCCCGGTACCTCTTATGCGCGGTTTCGGTACCGCCTACGTCAATATCGTGCGGAACATTCCGCTGACGGTCATCATCCTGTTCACGTCCTTGGGTCTCAACCAGACGTTCGAGGTCACACTCGGCTCGGACATGACCGACACCACCAACTTCCGGCTCGCGGTGCTCGGTCTGATCGCGTACACCTCGGCGTTCGTGTGTGAGGCGCTGCGGTCGGGCATCAACACGGTGCCCGTCGGCCAGGCCGAGGCCGCACGTGCCCTCGGTCTGAACTTCACGCAGGTGCTCACCCTGGTCGTGCTGCCGCAGGCGTTCCGTTCGGTCGTCGGTCCGCTGGCGAACGTCCTGATCGCGCTGACGAAGAACACCACGGTGGCCGCCGCGATCGGCGTCGCCGAGGCGGCGCTGCTGATGAAGGAGATGATCGAGAACGAGGCGCAACTCGTCCTGATCTCCGCGGTCTTCGCGTTCGGATTCGTGTGTCTGACACTGCCGACCGGTCTGATCCTCGGCTGGGTGAGCAAGAAGGTGGCGGTGAAACGATGAGCTCGGTCCTCTACGACGCGCAGGGCCCCAAAGCCAAGCGGCGGAACATCGTCATCTCGGTGGTGTTCGTCGCCGTCCTGGCCGCGGTGCTGTGGTGGATGTACGGCGCGCTGGACGAGAAGGGCCAGCTCGCTTGGGACCTGTGGAAGCCCTTCTTCCACGGGGAGGCATGGAGCACCTACCTCTGGCCGGGTCTGCAGAACACCCTGAAGGCCGCGGCGCTCGCCATGATCATCGCCCTGCCGCTGGGAGCGGTCCTCGGTATCGCCCGGTTGTCCGACCACGCGTGGGTGCGTGGTGTGGCCGGTGTGGTGGTCGAGTTCTTCCGCTCCATCCCGGTACTGGTCCTGATGATCTTCGGCCTGGCACTGTTCTCCGAGTACACGAACGTCAGCACGGACGACCGTCCGCTGTACGCGGTCGTAACCGGCCTGGTGCTCTACAACGCCTCGGTCCTCGCCGAGATCGTCCGGGCCGGCATCCTGTCGCTGCCCAGGGGGCAGGCCGAGGCCGCGTCGGCCATCGGTCTGCGCAAGAACCAGACCATGCGGTTCATCCTGCTGCCGCAGGCGGTCACGGCGATGCTGCCGGCGATCGTCAGCCAGCTCGTGGTGATCGTGAAGGACACCGCGCTCGGCGGCGCGGTCCTCACCTTCCCCGACCTGATGGCCGCCGTCGGCCCGATGAGCGCGTACTACGGCGCGAACACCCTGGCCAGCTTCACGGTCGTGGCGCTGATCTTCATCGTGATCAACTTCTCGCTCACGAGTTTCGCGAGCTGGCTGGAGCGCAGACTGCGCCAAGGCAAGAAGTCCACCGGTGCGGTCGTCACGGCGGACGCGGTGGAGGAGCTCAGCACTCCGGGTGAGCACGTGGAGGGGAAGAAGTAGGCAAGTCCTGCGAACAGCCTGCGCCTACTGCGCATCTGACGCAATGTGAGCAACCGGAGGCAGTGGCGTCGTCGCCACTGCCTCCGTCACTTGACGCAAGCACCGGCAGTAGGTTGCATACGTTCTGTGATCGTGTACCCCGCTCCACCTGCAAGGCCCGGTAGGACACTCTGGACGCCGCTCCGGGCAGGGGGCACCGCGCCGTGGACCCGGTGATCATCGTCGGAGCGGGGCCCGTAGGACTCACGCTCGCCCTGGCGCTGGCGCGTCAGGAGGTCCCCTCGGTCGTCCTTGACGAGGGCCCCGGCAAAGACGAACAGCGACTCGCCCGCACCGCCGTCCTGCGCGAGGACACGGCCGCGCTGATCGGGCGGCTGACGGGCTTCCCCGTCGCCGAGGCGGGCTTCCACTGGGCCGGATGGCGGTCGATGCGGCGCAAGCAGGTGATGCGGGAGATCACGTTCGGCGACGACGATCCCCTGCTCCTGCACCTCCCCCAGCACGTGCTGACCACCGCCCTGCGGGCGGCCATCGACGCCGAACGCCTGGTAAAGGTCGCCGCCGACAGCCGCCTCGACTCCCTGGAGCAGGAAGCCGCCGGCGTCACCGCGCACACCCGGGGCCCCAAGGGCACCTGGTGGCGCGGCAGCTACCTCGTCGGCTGCGATGGACCCCGCTCAACGGTCCGCAAACTTCAGGACATCCGTTTCCCGGGCCGTACGGCCGTCGAACGCCACGCCGTCGCCGCACTGCGTACGGAACTCCCGTGGCCCGGCGAGGCATTGCTGCACCGCATGCCCCCCTGGCGGACCTCGGGCCCCCCGGTCTCCGAAGTGACCGCGCGCCCCCTCGCCGACGACGTGTGGCGCATGGACTGGCTGCTGCCGCCGGGCAAGGACCTGGTCACACCGGACCTCCTGGTGGCCCGCGTCCGGGAGACGCTCGCGGGCTGGAGCGGGGGCACCACCCCGTCGTACGAGCTGCTCGACACCGGGGTCCACACGGTCCACCACCGGCTGGCGCGGCGCTGGCGGGCCGGCCGGGTCTTCCTCGCCGGCGACGCGGCGCATCTGCTCGGCGCGCTCGGCACCCAGGGGCTCGACGAGGGGCTGCGGGACGCCGACAACCTCGCGTGGAAGCTGGCCCTCGCCTGGCACCACGGTCCGCACGAGGCCCTGCTGGACAGCTACCAGGTGGAGCGGCGCGCGATCGTCGCCGCCCGCCTGCGCGCCACCGACCAGGCACTGCCGCTGCTGCGGAGCGGAGGACTGCGGTCCGCGGTGCCCGGAGCGGCCCGGGGCCATGACGCCCTCCTCACGGACGGACACCTGGGGCGCGGTCCGCTGGGCGCGCCGGGGGCGTACGCCGATTCACCGCTCGCACCTCCGTACGCCGAGTCCGCGGTCGAGGTCGACACGGCCCCGGGTGCCTCGATCGCCGATGTACGGGTGACGGCGGAGGACGGTTCGTCCGTGGCGCTGCGCGACCGGCTGGGCCAGGGGGCGCTGCTCGTGCTGCTGATCGCGCCGGGGACCGTGGTGTGGGACCGCAAGCACTGGGTGACGGCCGGGATCATGCCGCGGCTCGCCGCCGCCGTGACCGCGCTGCCGCACCGGGCCGAACTGCTGGTCGCCGAGAGCTACCCGGGCGCGGCGGCACACACCGTGCTGCTGATCCGCCCGGACGGACACCTGGTCACGGCGTTCGCCGGGGTGCGACCGGCCGACCTGTACGAGGCGGCGGAGGCGGCTCTGGGCGGCCCCCGGTCCCCGGCCGGGGCTCCCGCGGGCACGTCCTGAGGGGTGCGTGCGCCCCCTGGTGATGGGGCGCATGTCCAGCCAATGACACTCGGTTGACCGGTCCGCACCGTCATGGTGTACTCCGGATCGTGACCGACACCTGTGTGCGCCTGTGGCGGAGGGTCCATATGGACCTCGTCCGCTATGCGGGCTGCGTGTGTCGCCCGTCCTGCTGAATTCGCATCCCTCCGCAATCCCGCGTGTGAGGCCCTTCGGCTGCCGCACGCACCCACGCGAACGCCTGTCAGGACGGTACCCGTGTCTGTGTCACCCTCTGCTGCCTCTGCTCCTGCCTCCGCCGGTTCCACCGCCGCCTCCGGGGCCCGCATCCCCACCCAGGCCGAGCTGCTGGAATTCGTACGGCGCACGGCCGCCGACGCCGAGCTGATCGCCTCCCTGCCGCTCGATCCCGAGGGCCGTACGTGGGTACGCCTCGAAGGTCCCGGTGGAAGCGAGGCCTGGCTCATCGGCTGGCCACCCGGCACGGGCACCGGCTGGCACGACCACGCCGAGTCGGTGGGCGCCTTCCTCACCGCGTCCGGCGAGCTCAAGGAGAACTCGCTCGTCGCACGGCTGCCCACCGACGGCTGGAAGACCCTCGAACTCAACGAGGGAATCGACCGTGGGCGGCGCCTGTCGGCCGGCAAGGGCCGCTCCTTCGGGCAACACCATGTGCACGAGGTGCTGAACGAGTCCACCGAGGAGCACGCCGTCTCCGTCCACGCCTACTACCCGCCGCTCCCCCGGATCAGCCGCTACAGCCGCACCGGCCAGGTGCTGCGCCTGGAGCAGGTCGAGCGCCCCGAGGACTGGCAGTGACGACCGAACGCCCCGAGGCGTCCGCACCTCCCGCGGCGGCCGAACACCCCGTGGGGATCGACGAGTTGCTGGAGCGGGTCCGTGCGGACCTGAACCGCGTCGGGGCGGCGGCCGCCCACGACGCGGCACGGGCGGGTGACGCCCTGCTCGTCGACATCCGGTACGCGGCCCTGCGCGAGCGCGACGGCCTGATTCCCGGCGCGCTCGTCGTCGAGCGCAACGAACTGGAGTGGCGGCTCGACCCGCGGGGCAGCCATCGCGCCCCCGAGGCCACCAGCCACGACCTGCGCGTCGTGGTCGTCTGCAACGAGGGGTACGCGTCGAGCCTCGCGGCCGTCTCCCTGCGGCAACTGGGACTGCACCGGGCCACGGACCTGGTGGGAGGCTTCCAGGCCTGGAGAACGGCGGGACTGCCGGTCACCACGACCGGGTCCTAGGGTCTGTCTGACAATTCCCGTCTGCCGCGCGGCGCCGTGCACGCACTCTCGCCGCACCGGGCGCAGAGCCAAGTACGTCCAGTACGAGGCTCTACGCCCGGCACACCGAGAGCACGCACCTGACGCCGCGCAGCCGCCCTACGGGCGACGACGGGAATTGTCGACAGACCCTAGGCGCCGGGGGGACTCTGGTGGTGGCCGACACAGCCCGCTGAGCCGGCCACCACCAGGACAACAGAACCCGCCGCCCCGCCCTACCGTTCCGAGCCCGAGCGCGATGGGCGCCCCCGCGCGTCCACCGTGCCCGGCCCCTGCCCCGGAACCACAGGAAACGAAGTCCCCCGACGAAGCCTCCCGGCTCCCCGGAACCCCCCGCCTCCCTCAGAACTCCTCGTCGCCGAGGAACTCCGTGTCCTCGCCCTCTCCCTGGCCCTCTTCCTCAAGCGCCTGGCGGACCACCCGCAGCGCCGTGCCCTGGGAGTAGCCCTTGCGGGCGAGCAGGCCCGCGAGGCGCCGTATGCGCTTGTCACGGTCGAGGCCGCGCGTGGAGCGCAGCTTGCGCGCCACGAGTGCGCGCGCCGTCGCCTCCTCCTGGTCGGAGTCGAGCTGCGCGACCGCCTCGTCGATCAGCGTGGGGTCCACGCCCTTGGTCCGCAGCTCCTGAGCGAGCGCCCGCCGGGCGAGGCCCCGGCCGTGATGGCGGGACTCCACCCAGGCGTCCGCGAAGGCACCGTCGTTGATCAGCCCGACCTCTTCGAAGCGTGACAGCACCTCGTCCGCCACGTCGTCCGGGATCTCCCGCTTACGCAACGCGTCCGCCAGCTGCTTCCGCGTGCGGGCGGTCCCGGTGAGCAGGCGCAGACAGATCGCGCGCGCTTGCTCGGCCGGGTCCTTCGGCGGCTCCGCCTTCTCGGCCCTCGACGAGAAAGGGGTGCCTCCGTCCTGTGCGTCGCCGGACGACTCTCCGAAGCCGTTGCGCCGGCCGCGCCCCCGCCGAGCACGGCCTCCGCGCCCCGGAGCGCCTTCGTTCCGCGCCCCGCCGTCCCGGTCTCCTCCGCCCCCGTCGCCGTACGGCCACTCACCGGTGCCGCGCCCCGAGCCGTCGCCCGATGAGCCGTCGCCGTCCCGCGGACCGTCACCGCGGGACGTACCGCCGCCGCCTCGCCGCCGGCCGCCCACAGGCCGGCGCTCTCCCCCGTACTCGCCGGATGCCCCGTCCGCGCCCGAGGCACCGGGACCGAACGGCTCTTCCGCGCCGATCGGTCCACCGTCCTCGTACACACTGCCGCCTTCGTCCACGCCACCTCTGTCGGCGGAGCCGAAGTCTCCCCCGTGCCCCTGGCCCTGCCCTCGGGGGGTGACGGGGTAGACATACTCGGCCCAGTCCGTTCGTCGTGTCACGGACTAGCTCTTGGCCGCCGCGGCCTTGGGCTTGACGGTCTTGGCCGCGGGAGCGGGAACCGTCTTCGCGCCCTCTCCGGAAGCAGCCGCCGCGTCCGCGCCCGGCTCGGCGGCGGGCTTCTCCTCCACCTTCACGCCGACGCCCAGCTTCTCCAGGATCTTCTTCTCGATCTCGTTGGCCAGATCGGGGTTGTCCTTGAGGAAGTTGCGCGCGTTCTCCTTGCCCTGACCGAGCTGGTCGCCCTCGTACGTGTACCAGGCGCCGGCCTTGCGGACGAAGCCGTTCTCCACGCCCATGTCGATCAGGCCGCCCTCACGGCTGATGCCCTGCCCGTAGAGGATGTCGAACTCGGCCTGCTTGAAGGGCGGCGCGACCTTGTTCTTGACGACCTTGACGCGGGTGCGGTTGCCGACCGCGTCGGTGCCGTCCTTCAGGGTCTCGATACGACGGATGTCGAGACGCACCGAGGCGTAGAACTTCAGCGCCCGCCCACCGGTCGTGGTCTCCGGCGAGCCGAACATCACGCCGATCTTCTCGCGGAGCTGGTTGATGAAGATCGCGGTGGTCTTCGACTGGTTGAGCGCGCTGGTGATCTTCCGCAGTGCCTGGCTCATCAGACGGGCCTGCAGACCCACGTGCGAGTCGCCCATCTCGCCCTCGATCTCCGCGCGCGGCACGAGGGCCGCGACGGAGTCGATGACGATGAGGTCGAGCGCGCCGGAGCGGATCAGCATGTCCACGATCTCCAGAGCCTGCTCGCCGTTGTCCGGCTGCGACAGGATGAGGTTCTCGATGTCGACGCCGAGCTTTTTCGCGTACTCGGGGTCGAGGGCGTGCTCCGCGTCCACGAAGG
The DNA here is from genome assembly GCF_026341275.1 of Streptomyces ortus. Taxonomy (NCBI): domain Bacteria; kingdom Bacillati; phylum Actinomycetota; class Actinomycetes; order Kitasatosporales; family Streptomycetaceae; genus Streptomyces; species Streptomyces ortus. Next base: position 5,956,920 of record NZ_JAIFZO010000002.1, on the reverse strand, counting down.
CCACCTGGCCGCCGGCCTTCTGCGCGTTCGCCACGGCGTGCAGGGTCAGGGTCGTCTTGCCGGAGGACTCCGGGCCGTACACCTCCACCACTCGGCCACGCGGCAGGCCGCCGACGCCGAGGGCGACGTCGAGGGCCGTCGAGCCGGTGGGGATGACCTCGATGGGCTCGTTCGGCCGCTCGCCGAGGCGCATCACCGCGCCCTTGCCGAATTGCCGTTCAATTTGTGCGAGCGCGGCGTCGAGCGCCTTCTCGCGGTCGGTTCCTGCCATGGGTTCCACCCGATTTGCTTGTGTCGATCGCTTCACGTCAAAGACGCTAACGCCTGCCACTGACAATGCGCCCCGACGCCCGTCCGGCCTGTGGATAACTCGGGCACTTCCGCATGAAATCCCCGCTCGCATCCCGTCTCGGGCTTCGCCGGAGCCTCCATAAGAATGGATGTTCGATTTTGATGTCAAGCGCATCACGCCCTGCGGCAAGGGTGTGTCGCGACCGTACCGACGCAGCGTCCCGGGGCCGTACGGGCAGCCCGCAACGACCTCAGGAAGAGGCGGGGGGTCCCTCGTCCCGACCCGGCGGCGGCTCCTGGGAACCGCCGCGCAGCAGTTGCCGTACGCGCTTGAGGAGGTTGCCCGAGACCCGTTCGCGACGCCCGTGCACCCGGGGGTCGTCCGTGACGGCGTACCGCTTCACGTACGCCCCCAGGAAGGCCTGCAGGGTGGCGACCGCGGGGATGGCGATCAGCGCGCCGACGGCTCCGAGCAGGGCGGTGCCCGCGATGACCGACCCGAAGGCGACCGCCGGGTGGATGTCCACGGTCCTGGCGGTCAGTTTGGGCTGCAGCACGTAGTTCTCGAACTGCTGGTAGACCACGACGAAGACCAGCACCCACAGCGCGTACCAGGGGTTGACCGTGAAGGCGATCAGCATCGGCAGGGCGCCCGCGAGATACGTACCGATGGTGGGGATGAACTGCGAGACCAGTCCCACCCAGACGGCGAGCACGGGCGCGTAGTCCACGCCGAGGAACTCCAGCAGGACGTAGTGCGCGAGGCCGGAGATGAGGGCCATCAGGCCGCGCGAGTAGAGGTACCCGCCGGTCTTGTTGACGGCGATCTCCCAGGCGCGCAGGACCTCCGCCTGGCGGGACGGAGGCAGCACCGAGCACAGCGCGCGCCGCAGCCGCGGGCCGTCAGCGGCGAAGTAGAACGCGAACAGGGTGATCGTCAGAAGCTGGAAGAGGCCGCCGAGCACCTGCGCGGACACGTCCAGGACACCGGTGGCGCTGTTCTGCACGTACTTCCGGAGCCAGTCGGAGCGCAGCAGGCTGTCCTGGATGTCGACGCGGCTGAGCTCGGTGTGGAAAGTGGTGTTGATCCAGCTGATCACCGACTCGACGTACTTCGGGAAGTCCTCGACGATGTCGATGATCTGCCCGGCGAGCATCGAGCCGAGCAGCGTGATGAAGCCCGCGCTCACGATCATCGTGATGAGGAACACGAGACCGGTGGCCAGCCCCCTGCGCATGCCGAACGAGGACATCCAGCTCACCGCGGGCTCTATGGCGAGGGCCAGGAAGAACGCGATCAGGATGTTGATCAGCAGCCCGGTCAGCTGGTGAAAGGCCCAACTGCCCAGCTGGAAGCAGGCGATGAGGGTCAGGGCGAGCACCATGGCCCGGGGCAGCCAGCGCGGCATGCGGTGGCCTCCCTCGGCCGCACCTCCGGCCGGGGGCCTCGGAGGTGTCGTGCCGAGCGGTGATGCGTGCTGTCCGACCTGCGCGGTCTCATCTGTCGATGCCACGGGCCAAGTCTCGCCCACGCCACCGGCAATCGACCCCACCACCCCGGATCTTCGTGATCGCTCAGCGCGATTCGTGGGGAACGTCCACCGCCGTGCACACCGCGCGCCACACGTCCTTCGCCTCCCAGCCAGCGTCCAGCGCCTGCCGCACCGTACGCCCGCCGAGTTCCGACATCACATGATCGCGCGCGAAGGTGTCGGCGTACTCCGTACCGAAGTGCTCCGACATCCGCTCCCAGAAGACCGTCAACCGCATGACTCCATTATCCCGCCCCTGAGGGTGGACCCGAGCCGGGACCGCTTGCCGAGAACGCTTTCCGTCCTACGGTCTGGCCCATGGCCGAATCAGGAGCATCCCCACTCCCCCCGACGCCCCCGGCGCACACTCCCGTCGCCCGCGCCGCGCAGTTCATCTGGCTCACCGCGCGCGTACTGGAGCAGCGGCGTTTCGCGTACCACTTCCTGGGCGGCGGCGCGGACGAGGTCGAGACCGCGCTGTCCGCCTACCGCAACGAGGACGACGGGTACGGCCACGCGCTGGAGCCCGACCTGCGCGGCCCGGTCAGCCAGCCCCTGCACGTCGGACACGCGCTGCGGGTCCTGGACTCGATCGGGCGCTGCGGCGGACAGCGGGTGGAACGCGTATGCCGTTATCTGACCGCCGTGTCGACGCAGGACGGCGCGCTTCCGGCGATCCTCCCCAGTCAGCGGGGCTATCCGTCGGCGCCCTTCGTCCCGATCGTGGACGACCCGCCCAGCGAACTGCTCGCCACCGGCCCCGTGGTGGGCCTGCTGCACCGCAACGAGGTCTGGCACGCCTGGCTGTTCCGGGCCACCGACTTCTGCTGGCAGGCGGTCGAGTCCCTGGAGAAGACACATCCGTACGAGGTCGAGGCCGCCGTGGCCTTCCTCGACTCCGCCCCCGACCGGCCGCGCGCGGAGGAGGCCGCCGACCGGCTCGGCCGTCTGGTGCGCGAACAACGACTCGCGGCGCTGGATCCGGAGGACCTCGACGCGTTCCCCGTGGCACCCGGTTACGCGCCGGGGGAACACCACCTGCCGCACGACTACGCGAAGACGCCGGACTCCCTCGCGCGCGCGTGGTTCACCGACGAGGAGATGACCCGCTCCCTTGACTTCCTGAGAACACAGCAGCGGGAGGACGGCGGCTGGCCGATCCGCTGGCGCCAATGGGCTCCGGGCACGGCCTTGGAGGCCCGCCCCATCGTCACGATCGAAGCACTGCGCACCCTGAGGGCACACGGCCTGCCGATCAGCTGAAGCCTCCTCCCTCCGCGGCCATGGCCCTTGTCAGCCGGTCATGGCCCGCACTCCTGCCGTGACCAGCACAGCCACAGCGACGACCACCAGGAAGGGAGCACGCAGCAGCAGCGCCACGCCGGCCGCGGCAAGCCCCGCGGCCTTGGCGTCCAGCACCAGGAGACGGCCGTCGGCGAAGGTCTGCTGAGCGGTCAGGGCCGCCAGCAGGGCGACGGGCACCAGGGCGGCCAGCCGCTGGACGAGCGGCCTCTCCAGAACGCCCGCGGGAATCAGCAGGCCGATGAGTTTCACCGCATAACAACCGACAGCGGTCGCACCGATGGCGATCCAGACGTTCACCGCTTCTCCTCCACCGCGTCACGCCCGCCGACGGACTCCGTACGCGCCCGGCGGCGTCCGTCGGCCCACAGGGCGACAGGGGCTGACAGCGCAGCCACCAGCACGGGAACACCGGCAGGCAGTACGGGCAGCAGCCCGAGTCCGAGAACGACCGCAAGACAGGCGACAACGCGCTCCAGTGCTGTCCTGACCATGGGCGCGAGCAACGCCAGAAAAACGGCCGGCCCGGCCGCGTCGAGACCCCACACGTCGGTGTCACCGATGGCCTCGGCGCCCAGCGCACCGAGCAAGGTGGTCAGGTTCCACAGCACGTACAGGGACAGTCCGGTGACGGTGAACCCGATGCGCACGCCGCGTCGCGTGGACTGGGCGAGAGCCACGGCAGTGGTCTCGTCGATGACCCACTGAGCGGCGAACGGCCGCACCGCGCGCGGGAGGGCCAGCAACTGCGACAGACGCAGTCCGTAGAAGGCGTTGCGCACCCCGAGGAAGAACGCGCCCGCCGCGGCCGTGAACGGATTGCCCCCGCCGGCCAGCGCCCCCACGAGGGCGAACTGCGAGGCGCCGGTGAACACCAGAAGACTCAGAGCACAGGTCTGCAACACCGTGAGCCCACCACCCGCCGAGGTCACTCCGAAGGCGAACCCCGAGAGTCCGACGGCCACCCCCACCCCGAGCGCGTCCCGCACCACGGCGGCATCGGATCTCCCACTGCCGTCACTTCGCCCATCCGCCGCTATGTCCGCGGTAACTGTCTCTTCTGCCACGCCTGGGACCCTAGGCCGGCCCGGGCTACGGATCTTGTACGTTCTTGCGCTCGCGCTGGTAGGCCCCCGGCGGCACACCCACGATCCGGGTGAAGTGCCGATTGAGGTGCGGCTGGTCGGTGAAGCCCACGGCGAGCGCGACCTCGGCGGGCACGACTCCCGCGTCCAGCAGCCGACGCGCGCGCCGCACACGGACATCGGTGAGCCACGCGTGGGGCGGCATGCCATAGGCGTCCCGAAAGGCACGCAGCAACGCAAACGAACCGGTCCCCAGCTCCCCGGCGAGCTGTTCCAGAGTGGGGGGCCGCACCATCCGCTCTTCGAGAACCGCACGCGCGCGTGCGGCCGCCCGGGCCCCCGCCGTCCGCACAACCCGCTGCGGCAGCGTTCCCCCATTGATCCTCAGCAGCCGAGTCACGGCCACCCGCAACAACGTGTCGGCGGCAAGCGCGTTGCCCTCGTCGGCGGCACGCAACACCTGATGCACCAGCCCCACGGAGTACGGATCATCGACGACCGGGTTCACAAAGCCGGGCGCACCACGCAGAACAGTCGTCTCGGCGGCGATCTCCGCCACCAGCTCGGGCGACGGATAGACCGCTCCGTACCGCCAGCCCTCGGGAACCCCGGCACGCCCCGTGTGCGGAGTGTCGGGATTGACCAGCGCGAGGGCCCCGGCCGCGGCGTACTGATCGGCCCCACCGTGATGGAAGACCTCCACCCCGTCGGAGATGGCGGCGATGACGAAGTTCTCGTGCGTATGCCGGACAAAGGTCTTCCGCACATACCGGGCACGCAGCAGATCGACACCGGGCAGCTCCGCATACCGCCAGTGCCGAGCCCGCTCCTGCCCCACACCCGCCATACATCCCATTCTCCGCCACCACTCACCACGCGCATGCCCTTACGCGCCCCCGCCTCGGAGCCGCAGCCGCCCGACCGACGAAGGGGCCGGTCCGGGGGTATCCGCCCGCAGCGGCCGGCGCGCAACAACAGCACCTGTCCAAACAAACAGCTTCGCGCCGGACCGAGGACGGATGCCCCGACCGGCCCCGCCCCCCGGCAAACAGCGCAACCCGGCCCCAGCACGCCCCCTGTACCGTCCCCCTCCCCCTCGTCACCCCCCGCCCCGTCCCCCGTCCCCGTCCCCGCAGGTCAGCCCCATTGTCAGTGCCCGGGTGCAGGATGGACACCGGTCAGCCACGCACGGGCCCTGAGGGCTTCTCCCCCGCGACCCGCGCCTGGTTCACAGGGGCCTTCTCCGCGCCCACCGACGCCCAGGCCGGCGCGTGGAAGGCCATCGGCGAGGGCTCGGACGTGCTGGTGGTAGCCCCGACCGGCTCCGGCAAGACCCTGGCCGCGTTCCTCGCCGCACTGGACCAGCTGGCCTCGACCCCACCCCCCGCCGACCCCAAGAAGCGCTGCCGAGTCTCTACGTCTCCCCCTCAAAGCCCTCGCGGTGGACGTGGAACGGAACCTCCGCAGCCCCCTGACAGGCATCCGCCAGGAAGCCGTCCGCCTGGGCCACCCCGAGCCCGAGGTGAAGGTCGGCATCCGCTCAGGCGACACCCCACCCGCCGAGCGCCGCACCCTGGCCACCCGCCCCCCGGACATCCTGATCACGACTCCCGAGTCGCTGTTCCTCATGCTCACCTCGGCCACCCGCGAGGCGCTGACGGGCATCGAGACGGTGATCCTGGACGAGGTGCACGCGGTCGCGGGCACCAAGCGCGGCGCCCACCTGGCCCTGACCCTGGAGCGGCTCGACGAACTCCTGCCGAAACCGGCCCGCCGGATCGGCCTCTCCGCAACGGTCCGCCCGGTGGACGAGGTCGCCCGCTACCTCTCCCCCCGCCGCAAGGTGGAGATCGTCCAGCCCCCCTCCGGCAAGGAATTCGACCTCTCCGTGGTCGTGCCCGTCGAGGATCTGGGCGAGCTGGGCGGCTCCCCGGTGGCCGACTCCAACGAGGGCGCGGAGAAACCCTCCATCTGGCCGCACGTGGAAGAAAAAATCGCCGACCTGGTCCAGTCCCACCGCTCGACGATCGTCTTCGCCAACTCCCGCCGCCTCGCGGAGCGCCTGTGCAACCGGCTCAACGAGATCGCGTACGAGAGGGCGACCGGCGAGCCCTTGGAGGAGCACCACTCCCCGGCCGAGCTGATGGGCGGCTCCGGCGCGTCCCAGGGCGCCCCACAGGTCATCGCACGCGCCCACCACGGCTCGGTCTCCAAGGAACAGCGAGCTCTCGTCGAGGAGGACCTGAAGGCGGGCCGCCTGCCCGCGGTGGTGGCCACCTCAAGCCTTGAGCTGGGCATCGACATGGGAGCGGTGGACCTGGTCATCCAGGTGGAGTCCCCGCCCTCGGTGGCATCGGGCCTCCAGCGCGTGGGCCGCGCGGGCCACCAGGTGGGGGCGGTCTCCACAGGCGTGGTCTTCCCCAAGTACCGAGGCGACCTCGTCCAGGCCGCGGTGGTCACCGAGAGGATGCGAACCGGCTCCATCGAATCCCTCCGCGTCCCGGCGAACCCCCTCGACGTACTGGCCCAGCAGATCGTCGCGATGACGGCACTGGACACCTGGCAGTACGACGACCTGCTGACCACCGTCCGCCGGGCGGCCCCGTTCGCCTCACTCCCCGAGTCGGCGTTCACAGCGGTGCTGGACATGCTCGCGGGCCGCTACCCCTCGGACGCCTTCGCGGAACTGCGTCCCCGCGTCGTGTGGGACCGGGTCGCGGGCACGGTCACGGGCCGCCCCGGCGCCCAGCGCCTGGCCGTCACCTCCGGAGGCACGATCCCCGACCGCGGCCTCTTCGGCGTGTTCCTGGCCGGCTCCGACCCGAAGAAGGGCGGCGGCCGGGTCGGCGAGCTGGACGAGGAGATGGTCTACGAGTCCCGGGTCGGCGACGTGTTCACCCTGGGCACCAGCTCCTGGCGCATCGAGGACATCACCCGCGACCGCGTGCTGGTCTCCCCCGCGCCCGGCGTACCGGGCAGGCTGCCGTTCTGGAAGGGCGACCAGCTCGGACGCCCGCTCGAACTGGGCCGCGCGCTCGGCGCGTTCCTCCGCGAGGTCGGCTCGATGTCCAAGGACGACGCCCGGCTGCGGCTGCTCACCGCGGGCCTGGACGCCTGGGCCGCGGAGAACGTCCTCTCCTACCTGGCCGAACAGCGAGAGGCCTGCGGCCACATCCCGGACGACCGCACCATCGTCGTCGAGCGGTTCCGCGACGAGCTGGGCGACTGGCGGGTCGTCGTGCACTCCCCCTTCGGAGCGCAGGTCCACGCCCCCTGGGCGCTCGCGCTCGGCGCCCGCCTCTCCGAGCGGTACGGCATGGACGCCCAGGTCATGCACGCCGACGACGGCATCGTGCTGCGCCTGCCGGACGCCGATCTGATGAGCCTGGACCTGCTGGACCAGGAGCCCGTGAAGCTCGGCGCGGAGTACGACGCCGAGCAGGCCCCCGTGGGCGCGGCGGACATCGCCTTCGACAAGGGCGAGGTCAACCAGATCGTCACGGACCAGGTCGGCGGCTCGGCCCTGTTCGCCTCCCGTTTCCGTGAGTGCGCGGCCCGCGCCCTGCTGCTCCCGCGCCGCAGCCCGGGCAAGCGCACCCCCCTGTGGCAGCAGCGTCAGCGCGCCGCGCAGCTGCTGCAGGTGGCCAGCGAGTTCGGTTCCTTCCCGATCGTCCTGGAGGCGGTCCGCGAATGCCTCCAGGACGTCTTCGACGTACCGGGTCTCGTCGAGCTGATGGGCGACCTGGAGTCCCGCAAGGTCAGGCTCGTCGAAGTCACGACCCCCGAGCCGTCCCCGTTCGCGCGCTCCCTGCTGTTCGGTTACGTCGCCCAGTTCCTGTACGAGGGCGACTCGCCCCTCGCCGAGCGGCGCGCCGCGGCCCTGTCCCTGGACTCACGTCTGCTCGCCGAGCTGCTCGGCCAGGCGGAGCTGCGCGAGCTATTGGACGCGGATGTCCTGACCGAGCTGGAGCGCGAGCTGCAGTGGCTGACCGAGGACCGCCGGATCAAGGACGCCGAGGGCGTCGCGGACCGGCTGCGGATGCTCGGCCCGCTGACCGAGGCCGAGCTGTCCGAGCGCGGAGCGGATCCGCAGTGGGCCCGTGAGCTGGCCGCGGCCCGCCGCGTCATCCGGGTCAGGATCGCCGGGACGGACCACTGGGCTGCGATCGAGGACGCGGGCCGGCTGCGCGACGCGCTCGGCACCGCCCTGCCCGTCGGGGTCCCGGAAGCCTTCACCGAGCCGGTCAAGGACCCTCTCGGTGACCTCCTCGCCCGGTACGCGCGCACGCACGGCCCGTTCACCTCGACCGCCGCGGCGGCCCGCTTCGGTCTCGGCGTCGCGGTCACCGAAGGGGTCCTGCAGCGGCTCGCGGGCAGCGGCCGTGTCGTACAGGGCGAGTTCCATCCGGCGGGCATCGGCCAGGAGTGGTGTGACGCGGCGGTACTGCGCAGACTGCGGCGCCGCTCGCTCGCGGCGCTGCGCCACGAGCTGGAGCCGGTACCGCCGGCCGCACTGGCGCAGTTCCTGCCGCAGTGGCAGCACCTGGGCAGCGGGCACGGGCTGCGCGGCCTCGACGGGCTCGTACGCGCGGTCGAGCAGTTGCAGGGCGCCTCCGTACCAGCGTCCGCGCTGGAGAAGCTCGTCCTGCCGTCCCGCGTCTCGCACTACGCTCCCGCGATGCTCGACGAGCTGACGGCCGCGGGCGAGGTGGTCTGGGCCGGCGCCGGTGCCCTGCCGGGCAAGGACGGCTGGGTCTCCCTGTACCTGTCGGACGCGGCACCGCTCCTCCTCCCCGCCCCGCACCCCCTGGAGCTGACAGCGCTGCACCAGTCGGTCCTGGACGCGCTCTCCGGCGGCTACGGCCTCTTCTTCCGGCAGATCACCGAGCAGGTCCGGGCCACCACGCACCCGGGGGCCACCGACCCCCAGCTGGCGGACGCGGTCTGGGACCTGGCGTGGTCGGGCCGCCTGACGAACGACACGCTCGGCCCGATGCGTTCCCTGCTGGGCTCGGGCCGCACCGCGGGCTCCACCGCGCACCGCGCGAAGCGCAGGATGCCCCGAGGGCGGTACGGGAGCCTGACGGCCGCCGCACGTCCCACCTCGCGCACGGGCCCGCCGACCGTGGCGGGCCGCTGGTCGCTGCTGCCCGACCCGGAGCCCGACGCCACCGTGCGCGCCCACGCCCTGGCCCGCACCCTGCTCGACCGGCACGGTGTGGTGACCCGGGGCGCGGTCGCCGCGGAGGGCGTGGAGGGCGGCTTCTCCGCCGTCTACCGCGTCCTGTCCGTCTTCGAGGAGAGCGGCCAGGCGCGTCGCGGCTATGTGGTGGAGGGGCTGGGGGCCGCGCAGTTCGCGATGGACGGCGCGGTGGACCGGCTGCGGGCGGTGGCCACGGCACGCGAGCGGGGCGAGTCGCAGCCGGAGCCCGCTTTCCCGGGTGCGCAGGCCCTCAGTCACTCCGGCGCGCCCACCCCGAACCCCTTCGACAGCTCCGCCGGGCACCCGGATCCCTTCGACGGCAACCTGGACTTCCTGTCCACCGACTCCACCGACGCGAGCGCGGACAACGACCCGTACTCCTTGAACGGCGGTTCCGGAAGACCTTCCGGCTTCCGCCCAGGGTCCTCGGCACCTGGATCCTCGGCGCCCGGTGCCGGGCGAGGTTACGCGTCCCCGTACGCCGACTCCCCCCGCTCGGCCCCGCAGGCGTTCCCCGGGGGCGCCTCTTCCCGCACCCGTGCGGGAGGCACGAACCGCGCCATCGTGCTGGCCGCCGCCGACCCCGCGAACGCCTACGGCGCGGCCCTCCCCTGGCCCGAGCCCCCGACCGGCGCCGGCCACAAGCCCGGCCGCAAGGCGGGCTCCCTGGTCGTGCTGGTGGACGGCGAGCTGACGCTCTACATGGAGCGGGGCGGCAAGACGCTCCTGGCGTGGCCCGCCGCCCCGGACGAGACGGCCCTGCACGACGCCCGGCTGCGCACGGCCGCCGAGGCGCTCGCCGCGTCCGCCGGCGCGGGTTCCCTCGGCACGGTCACCGTGGAGCGGGTCAACGGCGCGTCCGCGCTGACGTCCGAGTTCGGCACCCTCCTGGAAGGAGCCGGCTTCCACGCGACCCCCCGCGGCCTGCGCCTGCGCGCTTAGAAACGCTCCCAGAAGCCCCCTCTCCCCACCGACCCGACCGGACACCCCAGCCCAGCCGCCCCCAACCCGGTCCGACCCGAGTCCAGCCCAGCCCGGTCCGAGTCCAGCCCAACCCGAGTCCGCCGGTGCCCGCCTCGGCGGCGCCCCACCCCGGACCGCTTCCCACCGCACGACGTCCCCGCCCACCCCATGTCACCCTGGATCCCATGCCCGAAGGAGACACCGTCTGGCAGGCCACCCGGCGCCTGCACAACGCCCTCGCGGGCCACGTGCTGACCGTTTCCGACCTCAGGGTCCCCAAGTACGCCTTGACCGACCTCACCGGGCGTACGGTCCTGAACGTCATCCCGCGCGGGAAGCACCTGCTCACCCGCGTCGAGGGCGGCCTGACCCTCCACTCGCACCTGCGGATGGACGGTGCCTGGAAGATCTACGCCCCCGGCGATCGCTGGCGCGGCGGCCCCGCCCACCAGATCCGCGCGATCCTCGGCACCGAGGAACGCACGGCCGTCGGCTACCGCCTCCCCGTCCTGGAACTGCTCCACACCGCCGACGAGGACCGCGCGGTCGGGCATCTCGGCCCCGACCTCCTGGGCCCCGACTGGGACCCCGACAAGGCTCTGGCGAACCTCCTCAGCGACCCCGACCGCGCCCTCGGCGAAGCCCTCCTCGACCAGCGCAATCTCGCGGGCATCGGCAACGTCTTCAAGAGCGAGATCTGCTTCCTGCTCCGCGTCACCCCATGGCTCCCCGTCGGGGCGCTCCCCACCGAGTACGCCGCCCACCTGCCGACGGTCTCCAAGAAACTCCTGGACTACAACCGCGAGCGCCCCACCCGCGTCACCACCGGCCGCAGCGACCAGACCCTGTTCGTCTACGGCCGCGCGGGCCGCCCCTGCCTGCGCTGCGGCACCCGGATCCGCGTGGCGGAGCAGGGCGACGGTTCCCGCGAGCGCCCCACTTACTGGTGCCCGTCCTGTCAGCCGGGCCCGTATCCGCAGCCCGGCACATCCCAGCGGCCCAGCAGGACACCGGCATCCCGCGAGAACAATTGACGGACCGTCAGGTCGCTCGTACGGTCCCTATATGCCCGTCACGGCGTACGACCTCACCGGCCGCACCGCTTTCGTCACCGGCGCTGCGAGCGGCATCGGCCGCGCCTGTGCCGTGCTGCTCGCACAGGCGGGTGCGAGCGTCCACTGCGCGGACCTGGACGCCCAGGGCCTGGACGAGACGGCCGCCCTGATCAAGGACGCGAGCGGCACGGCCCGTACCCATCCCCTCGATGTCACCGACCACACCCGGCTCGGCGAGGCGGTCGCGGCCTGCGCACGCCTGGACGTGATGGCCGCCGTCGCGGGGATCATGCACAGCAGCACGGTCCTGGAGACCCGCGACGAGGATCTCGACCGGGTCCTGGCGGTCAACTTCAAGGGCGTCCTGTACGCCTGCCAGGCGGCGGCTCGTTCGATGCTGGCCTCCAGGACGCACGGCAGCATCATCACGATGGCGTCGGGAGCCGTGGACACCGGCGGGCCGGGGCTGCTCTGCTACGGAGCCGCGAAGGCAGCCGTCGTGCAGTTGACGAAGACTCTGGCCACCGAGATGGGCCCGCACGGCATCCGGGTCAACGCGGTCGCGCCGGGCTGGATCCGTACCCCCATGACCGACCGGCACGACGACGAGGCCCAGGCCCGTACGGAGGACTTCATGTCACGGATGTCTCCCCTGGGCCGGGTCGGCGAACCCGAGGACATCGCCCACGCGGTCCTGCACCTCGCCTCCGACGCCTCTGCGTTCACGACGGGTCAGATACTCCGCCCCAACGGGGGCGTGGCGATGCCTTGGTGAAAACCAGAACAACCCGCACCACCGCGTCCCCAACAACCCGCCCCCCCTCCACACACGGACACCACGCCCGCGGGCACTTCAAAGAGGCCCACCCCGCTCAAGCAACGGCCCCCGTCGCCTCCGCCACGCCGTCGCGGCCCGCCGCATCCACTGATCCGACCCGGCCGCCCCCACGGCCTGCCGCTTGGGCACGCAGTGCACAGGAAGCAGGCTCAGCCCCCACCCGCCGGCCGCGACCGCTCCCTCCAGCACACCGGCATCGGCGGCGAAGGCCAGCCGTATCACCGCCCACCACCACAGTCCTCCGGCGCCCAGGGCCAGCACCCACCTGCCTATTCGCCCGATGCGTCCCATCCGCCCAGTCATGGCACCGCCTCCAGCCCGACGCTAGACCGCCGCGTTTCCCTCTCGACAGGGCGCACCAGCACTACGGGAGCGCGCGGGGCGCACCGACGGCTCCCGTCCCGCCGCGGCACGCCCCGGCACGCCCCGGGCAGAGACGCCCTCGCCGCTACCCGTTCTCCGCCTGGAACATCCAGTGGTGCTTCTCAAGGTCCGCGGTGATCTGGATGAAGATGTCCTGGCTCACCGGGTCCGCCTCCCCCGTCGCCCCCACCCGCTGCCGCATCCGCCCGATCACCGCGCCGAGGGCGTCCACGAGGGCTCCCACCGCGTCCGTGTCCTTCACCCAGCCGTCCTGCACGGGACCGATCCCGCTGCTGTTGGCGACGGTCACGGCACGTCCGTCCGGCGAGACACCGAGCGTGGAGGCACGTTCCGCCACGGTGTCGGAGTGCAGCCTGGCGGTGTCGACGACCTCGTCGAGCTGGAGGTGGACGGACCTGAAACGCGGTCCGACGACGTTCCAGTGGACCTGCTTCGCCACGAGCGACAGATCCACCAGGTCGACCAGAGCGCCCTGGAGCGCCTCGGACACGGTCTTCAGATCGGCATCGGACAGCGGACTCTTCACGACGTACATCGATATCCTCCGGTCAGCAGCACCCTCGGGCCTTGCCCCGCCCTCCACCATCGCCGCCCCAGCCGATACCGGCAAACGCGGCAAATCCACCGTTCCCCGGATGCCGCACCCTCGACGCAACGCGAAAGCCCCGGCCGCACTCCTCCAGGTCTCCCCGGAGAAGCCCCGGCCGGGGCTTTCACACAAGTTCTTCTCGGTGCCGCTTGCGAGTTCTTCTCAGTGCCACTTCCCGGCGCTGCGAACGCGCCGAGAGCGGCACCTCTCCCGGCTCACAGGAGTGAGCCGACGGGCGTCACGCGGCGACGACGTCGACCGCCTCCGCAGGCGCCTTGATGGTCACCCGCTCCGGCGGCACACTGCTCACCGACACGGAGTTGAGCCTCGGGCGTACTGGTGTGGGCACAGGCTCGGTGGCCGCTGCCGACCGGGCCAGCTCGGCCAGAGCGAGTTCGTCGCTCACTTCTCGCATGAGTTCGGACATCCGTACGTCCAGCGCGTCGCAGATCGCGGAGAGCAGTTCGGAGGAAGCCTCCTTCTGCCCCCGCTCCACCTCTGAGAGATAGCCGAGTGAAACTCGGGCGGACGAGGAGACTTCGCGCAGAGTACGGCCCTGGCGCTGGCGCTGCCGACGCAGCACGTCACCAAGCAGGCGACGGAGCAGAATCATCGGTGGCTCCCTCCTCGGTCCGCGTAGCCGCATCCTTCTCGCCCCACCGTACCGCCTTGCGCCGCGGCCGTGCGGGGAGCGATGTCGTGTTCACTCAGGGCTGCAAACATCAAAACCCCCCGTTCTGTTCCGTATCCTGTGCCCGATCATTCCCAGGGTGTTCGCTCACAAGCCGCTCCAGAAGCAGGGCGAGCACGCTCCGTACACTCTCCATACGGATTTCCGTCCGGGAGCCGTTCAACCGCAACGCGGACACTTTCCCGCCAAGAGCGCTTTCATGCCTCGCCCCCGCCGGTCCGGCGACGGCGATGAAAACCGTGCCGACCGGCCGGCCGTCCTGGGGTTCCGGGCCCGCGACTCCGGTGGTCGATATGCCCCAGTCGGCGCCGAGCACCTTGCGGGCGCCGGCCGCCATCTGGGCCGCGACCTGCGGGTCCACCGCTCCGCGCTGATCCAGCAGAGTGGCGTCGACCCCCAGCACGTCGCGTTTGAGGTCGGTGGCGTACGCGGTCACCGAGCCGCGGAAGGCCTTGGAGGCCCCGGGCACCGACGCGAGCTCCGCGGCCACCAGACCGCCGGTCAGCGACTCCGCGACAGCGAGGGTTTCACCCCTCACTGTCAGTAGTCGCAGCACTTCGGCGGCCGTGGACGTCACGCTTCCGCCTCCTCGGCGGCGGCCTTCCGCTCGGCGATTCCCTCGCGCCGCAGCACAATGGCCTGTCTTACATAGTCGGCGCCGGTGACGACGGTCAGGGCGACCGCCCCGGCCATCACCCAGAACCTCAGGGTCGCCAGCGGCCCCGTCAGTGCCAGCACGTACATCCCGACGGCGATGCCCTGCGTCAGTGTCTTCAGCTTGCCGCCGCGGCTGGCCGGGATCACGCCGTAGCGGATCACCCAGAAGCGCAGCAGGGTGATCCCGAGCTCCCGCCCGAGGATGACCCCCGTCACCCACCACGGCAGATCGCCGAGGTAGGAGAGACAGATCAGCGCCGCTCCCATGATCGCTTTGTCGGCGATCGGGTCGGCGATCTTCCCGAAGTCGGTGACGAGGTTGTACGTCCGTGCGAGATGGCCGTCGAAGACGTCCGTGATCATGGCGACGGCGAAGGCCGCCCAGGCCCAGGCGCGCCACACGGGGTCGTAGCCGCCGTCGGCGAGCATCAGCGCCACGAAGCCCGGCACGAGTACGAGCCGGAGCATGGTGAGCAGATTGGCGACGTTCCACACGCTGGCCTGGTTGACGGCCGCGTCGATCAGCTTGCCGCCCCGCGGCGTCTTCGACCCCTGACCACCCGAGACGCCCGTACCCGATACACCCGCGCCGGATACGCCCGTACTGGAAGCACGCGTACCGGAGACCGGCGATCCCGTGGTCCCCGACCCTGTGGTTCCCGTGGTCCCCGACCCTGTGGTTCCCGTGGTCCCCGACCCTGTGGTTCCCGTGGTCCCCGAGCCCGTGGTTCCCGAACCGGAGGTTCCCGCGCGGGGGGCGTCGGGAGCACCGGCGGCACCGCGTGTACCGGGCGCGCCGGAGCCGCCCGTCGCAGGTGCCGGGACTCCGGTCATCTGGCCGCCTCCTCAGTACCTACGAGCGAGCCCGGGAGCGGCTCGGCCACCAGGTCGACACCTTCCGTACCGACCACCTTCGCCTCGACCATACGGCCGACGGTCAGTCCTTCGCCGCTCGTGAACTGCACCTGGCCGTCGGTCTCGGGCGCCTGGTGCGCGGCGCGGCCGTACGCCGGCTCGTCGTCCGCCGCCGATCCGAGGGACTCGACCAGCACCTGGAGGGTCTCGCCGACGCGCTCCTCCGCCCGCTGGGAGACCAGTTCCTCGGCGAGCCGGGACACCCGCGCGAGGCGCTCGGCGACGACGTCCTCGTCCAGCTTGTTCTCGTAGGTGGCCGCTTCGGTGCCGTCCTCGTCGGAGTAACCGAAGACACCGATGGCGTCCAGCCGCGCGGCGGTCAGGAATCGCTCCAGCTCCGCCAGGTCGTCCGCCGTCTCACCGGGGAAGCCCACGATGAAGTTCGACCGCACGCCGGCCTGCGGGGCCTTGGAGCGGATCGTGTCGAGGAGTCCCAGGAACTGCTCGGTGTTCCCGAAGCGCCGCATGGCGCGCAGCACCCCGGGGGCGGAGTGCTGGAAGGACAGGTCGAAGTAGGGGGCGATGTTCGGCGTGGAGGTCAGTACGTCGATGAGCCCGGGGCGCATCTCGGCGGGCTGCAGGTAGCTGACCCGCACCCGCTCGATGCCCTCGACCTCCGCCAGCTCGGGCAGCAGCGTCTCCAGGAGGCGGATGTCGCCGAGGTCCTTGCCGTAGGAGGTGTTGTTCTCGGAGACCAGCATGACCTCCTTCACGCCCTGCCCGGCGAGCCAGCGCGTCTCGCCCAGGACGTCACTGGGGCGGCGCGAGATGAAGGAGCCGCGGAAGGACGGGATGGCGCAGAAGGAGCAGCGCCGGTCGCAGCCGGAGGCGAGCTTCACGGAGGCCACCGGGGAGCCGTCGAGCCGTCGGCGCAGGGGCGCACGGGGGCCCGAGTCGGGGGCAAGTCCTTCGGGGAGGTCGACGGGGCCGTGTCCCGGAAGGGCGACCTCCGCTCCGGCGTCCTGCCGCTCGGCGGGGCTGATCGGCAGCAGCTTGCGCCGGTCGCGCGGGGTGTGGGCGGCGTGGATCCCGCCGTTCAGGATGGTCTGGAGCCGGTCGGAGATGTCGGCGTAGTCGTCGAAGCCGAGTACGCCGTCGGCCTCGGGCAGCGCCTCGGCCAGTTCCTTGCCGTACCGCTCGGCCATGCAGCCGACGGCGACGACCGCCTGGGTTCTGCCGTGACCCTTGAGGTCGTTGGCTTCCAGGAGGGCGTCGACGGAGTCCTTCTTGGCGGCCTCGACGAAGCCACAGGTGTTGACGACGGCGACGTCCGCGTTCTCGGCGTCCTCCACGAGGTGCCAGCCGTCCGCCTCCAAACGGCCTGCGAGCTCCTCCGAGTCCACCTCGTTACGGGCGCAGCCAAGGGTGACGAGTGCGACGGTACGGCGTTCAGGCATGGGCTCAAGACTACTTCGTCCCACTGACAGCCCACGTCGACGGGGTTGGCCGATCCCGGCCGCCCCCGTTCCCGCCTGCCCGGAAGGCCCGACGGAGGTGCGAACACGCCTCCCGGTGCGGTCCGGCTCAGCCGACCTCGGGGTCGCCCTTCGTGTAGGTCAGGCGCTCCACCTGGCCCGACTGGAACTCGTCGTCGATCTTCTTGCCGTTGACGTACAGCTGGATGGCGCCCGCGTCGCCGAGGACGAGATCGACCTTCTCCTTGTCCTGGAAGGTCTTGGAGTCGCCCTGTTCGAGCAGGCCGTCGAAGAGCAGCCGTCCGTTGTGGTCCTTGGCCGAGATCCAGCTGCGGCCGTCGGGGGCGCTGACCTGGACGGTGACCTTGTCCTGCGGCGCGGCCGCGATGGCGTCGGACGCGTCGGACTTCGGGGTCTCCGGCTTGGTCGGGCTCGGCTTGGTCTTGGCGGGCTTGCTGGCGGTGGGGGTCGACCCCTCCGCGACCTGCGTCGTCTTGCCGTCGCCGTCGTCACCGCTGAACATCGTGAAGCCGACGAAGCCGATCACGGCGACGATCGCGGCGACCATGGCCGCGGTCCAGTTGGGTCCCCGGCGCTCGGGACGGATGCGCTCCGCCTCGAACATGGGTGCGGCGGGGGTGGGCGCGGGCCGACCGCCGTGGTCCGCGTCGTAGCGCTTGAGCAGCACGGCCGGGTCGAGGTCGACGGCGCGGGCGAGCGTCTTGATGTGCCCGCGCGCGTAGACGTCGCCGCCGCAGGGGCCGAAGTCGTCCTGCTCGATCGCGTGCACGATGGCGATACGGACCCGGGTGGCGTTACTGACGTCGTCGACGGTCAGCCCCGCCGCGATGCGCGCCTGCCGCAGGGCGTGGCCTACCGAAGGCTGATCGTCCTCTACGGAGGGGCGCTCGTCCTGGGGGGAGGTGTCGTCGGAGGAGTGGTCGTCAGGGGAGTTGCCGATGGACACGGGGGCGCCTTTCGAGCGTAAAGCCACCTGTGCTGGGGGTTCAGTCTAGGGGGGGTGAGAAAGAGTGGGGCAACCGGGCGACAGGACTTTGTACGCCATCAGAATGGCCGGTCATCCTGATGCCGGGACATGCCTCTGTCCCTTCCCTCAACTTGACGTGCGACGAAGGGAAACGGTTGCTCACCGTTTCCTTACGGGTGAGTCACGTTCGGATCACCCCGGCGGCCCCGACAAGGTCAAGGTCACCCGGGCAATCAGTCCTGACTCCTAGGACTCCGCCTGCCCCCGGATGACCGCGAGCACTCCGTCCAACTCGTCAGCCTTCACAAGAACGTCACGAGCCTTGGATCCCTCGCTGGGTCCGACGATGTTGCGGGACTCCATGAGGTCCATCAGCCGCCCGGCCTTGGCGAAGCCGACGCGCAGCTTGCGCTGGAGCATCGAGGTCGACCCGAACTGCGTGGAGACGACCAGTTCGGCGGCCTGGCACAGCAGGTCGAGGTCGTCGCCGATGTCCTCGTCGATCTCCTTCTTCTGCTTGGTGCCCACGGTGACGTCGTCGCGGAAGACCGGCGCCATCTGGTCCTTGCAGTGCTGCACGACGGCCGCGACCTCGTCCTCGGTGACGAAGGCGCCCTGCATACGGGTGGGCTTGTTCGCCCCCATCGGCAGGAAGAGCCCGTCTCCCTTGCCGATCAGCTTCTCGGCGCCGGGCTGGTCGAGGATGACGCGGCTGTCCGCGAGCGAGGAGGTGGCGAAGGCGAGCCGGGACGGCACGTTCGCCTTGATCAGACCGGTGACGACGTCGACGGAGGGCCGCTGGGTGGCGAGCACGAGGTGGATGCCGGCCGCGCGCGCGAGCTGCGTGATACGCACGATCGAGTCCTCGACATCGCGCGGCGCGACCATCATCAGATCCGCGAGCTCGTCGACGATCACCAGCAGATACGGGTACGGGGACAGCTCCCGCTCGCTGCCCTCGGGCAGTTTGACCTTGCCCTTCCTTATGGCGGCGTTGAAGTCGTCGATGTGCCGGTACCCGAAGGCCGCCAGATCGTCGTACCGCAGATCCATCTCCCGTACGACCCACTGCAGCGCCTCGGCGGCCCGCTTCGGGTTGGTGATGATGGGCGTGATCAGGTGCGGAATGCCCTCGTACGCGGTCAGCTCGACGCGCTTGGGGTCGACCAGGACCATGCGCACGTCCTCGGGGGTCGCCCGCACCATGATCGAGGTGATCAGGCAGTTGATGCACGAGGACTTTCCGGAGCCGGTCGCTCCGGCCACCAGGACGTGCGGCATCTTCGCGAGGTTGGCCATCTCGTAGCCGCCCTCGACGTTCTTGCCGAGCGCCACGAGCATCGGGTGGTCGTCCTCGGCGGCGTCCGCGAGACGCAGTACGTCGCCCAGGTTGACCATCTCGCGGTCGGAGTTCGGGATCTCGATGCCGACCGCCGACTTGCCCGGAATCGGGCTGATGATCCGCACGTCGGGGCTGGCGACGGCGTACGCGATGTTCTTCGCGAGCGCCGTGATCCGCTCGACCTTCACGGCGGGGCCGAGCTCGACCTCGTACCGGGTGACCGTCGGACCGCGGGTGAAGCCGGTGACGGACGCATCGACCTTGAACTCCCTGAAGACGTTCTGGAGGGAGGCGACGACCGCGTCGTTGGCGGCGCTGCGCGTCTTGCCGGGGCCGCCGCGCTCCAGCAGGTCGAGGGACGGCAGGGAGTAGGTGATGTCGCCGCGGAGCTGGAGCTGCTCGGCCCGGGCCGGGAGATCCCGGGACGTGTCGGGGGCGGGTTTGGTGAGGTCGGCGACCTCGGCCTTCAGCATCCCCTGCTTGGGCCTGGTGCCCTTGGCGCGCGCGGCGGGCACCGGGGTGGGCTCCTCGCGCCGGCCGGCCTCCTCGGCGGCGCCGGAGTCCTCACGCTCGCCCCGGTCGGTGCCGACGCCCTGCGTGAGGTCGGCCACCAGGGGGGAGGGCGGCATTCCGTGCATCACCGCGCCGTCGAGCGCCGCGGCGGCGGCAGCGGCCACGTCCACGGCGTCCATGGGCCGGTCCAGCGCGGGCTGCTGCACCGCGGGCCGCCTGCGGCGGCTGCGGCGCTCCGCGAGCGCCTCCTGCTCGGCGTCGTCCGGTTCGTACGCCTCGGGCGCCGTCCGGCGCCTGCGGGGGCTCTCCGGCAGCGCCTCGCGCCACTGCTCCTCGTAGCGCTCGTCGTCGTCCTCGGCGAACACGTCGTCGCTCGCCCGCGGCTGCAGGACGCCCAGCCGGACCCCCAGCAGCCGCAGCCGCTGCGGAATCGCGTTGACCGGGGTCGCGGTGACCACCAGCAGCCCGAAGACCGTGAGCAGCACCAGAAGCGGCACGGCGAGCACGTCACCCATCGTGTACGTCAGCGGAGTCGAAGCGCCCCAGCCGATGAGCCCGCCCGCGTCCCTTATCGCCTGCATGCCGTCGCTGCGCGCGGGCGCCCCACAGGCGATGTGGACCTGGCCGAGCACGCCGACGGCGAGCGCGGAGAGACCGATGACGATGCGTCCGTTGGCCTCGGGCTTCTCGGGGTGCCGGATGAGGCGGGCGGCGACGACCGCCAGCAGGATCGGCACTAGCAGGTCGAGGCGGCCGAAGGCGCCGGTCACCAGCATCTCGACGAGGTCGCCCACCGGGCCGCGGAGGCTGGACCAGGTCCCCGCCGCGGTGATCAGGGTGAGACCGAGCAGCAGAAGCGCGAGCCCGTCCTTGCGGTGTGCCGGATCGAGTCCCCTGGCGCCGTTCCCTATGCCGCGGAACACGGCGCCGACGGCGTGCGCGGCACCGAGCCAGACGGCGCGTACGAGCCTGTACACGCCCCCTGTCGGGCTGGGCGCCGGCTTCGGGGGCGGCACTTTGCGGACCGCGCCCTTCTTGGGGGGCGCCTTTTTCGCGGGAGCCTTCTTCGCCGGGGCCCTCTTCGCCACAGCCTTCGTCGGAGCGACCGCCTTCTTGGCGGGCGACTTCTTGGCTGCGGGCTGACGTGAGGCCATGGGTGTGAGGTTACCGGTGGAGGCCACTGCGGACACGTGTGCCTACTGCTTCACCCGTTCGTGTCGCCCGTTCCCGGCGCCGAGCTGACGCCGTCTCGGCAGCAACCCCGGCCACCAAGAACGCCGTTCGGCCCGCGGACGGCCGTGCGGCACGAGAGGGTCCATCAGGGCAGGCGCCGAGACCACGGCAACCCACGGACCGCACAAGGGGTCTGAGCCTTCACCAGGGGCCTGAGCGGCCACCGCCGAACGGGCGGACACCTCACCATCGGCGGCCGAATCCGCCGGGACCCGGCTCCCCCAGCTCCTCCGGCTCCGAGAAGAGCTCAGTTCTGCGACGGCAGCGAAGCCGCCCCGTTCCCCGTGCCCGGCTCCAGCGCGTCCAGCGCGCGACGCAGCCCCGTCAGTTTCCGTTCGAGATGGGCCGCGGTGGCCACGGCCGCCGCGTCCGCCGAATCGTCGTCCAGCTGCTTGGACAGGGCCTCGGCCTGCTCCTCGACGGCCGCCAGCCGCGCGGAGAGTTCGGCGAGCAGTCCGGCCGGCTCCTTCGTGTCGCCGAGCACCGACTTACCGCCGCCCTCCAGCTGCAACCGCAGCAGCGCCGCCTGCTCCCGGAGTTGGCAGTTCTTCATGTAGAGCTCGACGAACACCGAGACCTTCGCGCGCAGCACCCACGGATCGAACGGCTTGGAGATGTAGTCCACCGCACCCGCCGCGTACCCGCGGAACGTGTGGTGCGGGCCGTGGTTGATCGCGGTGAGGAAGATGATCGGGATGTCCCGCGTCCGTTCCCGCCTCTTGATGTGCGCGGCGGTCTCGAAACCGTCCATGCCAGGCATCTGGACGTCCAGCAGAATGACCGCGAAGTCGTCCGTGAGCAGCGCTTTGAGCGCTTCCTCCCCGGAAGATGCCCGTACCAGTGTCTGATCGAGCGCAGAGAGGATGGCCTCCAGCGCCAGCAGATTCTCCGGCCGGTCATCGACCAGGAGGATCTTGGCCTTCTGCACCATGGCCCGCCCTCCTCGTCCCGGCAGTGCACCGGGCGCCGCCCCAGGGGACGGCTTCTGAGCGCCGCCCGTCCTTGTGCCGGTCATGGTAGCCGCACCCCGCCTGTCGCCACACCCTGTCACCGCGATGTCACTGTGCACGTAGCAGAAACGCAGCGGGAGACCAGAAGGTTCCCCGAATCCCGGGTTTCTACACGGCTCCGGGCACAGTCAGTCAGCAACTCGGTATACCGCGCTGCCGTCCGACCGGCCCGTGGACGCGATCATTTCCCTCCCACTCAATCATCCTCGGCCGCCCGATCAAACCCCGCCTCCGTCGCCGCGGGTCACTCCCCCCGCATCCACTGCTGCATCACCGTCAGCAGATGATCGGGATCGACCGGCTTCGTCACATAGTCCGAGGCACCCGACTCGATGGCCTTCTCCCGGTCGCCCTTCATCGCCTTCGCGGTGAGCGCGATGATCGGCAGCCCGGCGAACTGGGGCATCCTGCGGATCGCCGTCGTGGTCGCGTATCCGTCCATCTCCGGCATCATGATGTCCATCAGGACGACCGTCACGTCGTCGTGCTGCTCCAGGACCTCGATGCCCTCTCGGCCGTTCTCGGCGTACAGCACCGAAAGACCGTGCTGCTCCAGGACGCTGGTGAGCGCGAACACGTTGCGGATGTCGTCGTCGACGATCAGGACCTTCTCGCCCTCGAAGCGGAAGACGGCACGCGTGCGCGTGGCCACCTCCTCGTCGCCCGAATCCCAGGCCTCCGGGGCCTGCGGCCGGGACTCCGGCAGCGCGGGCCGCTGCTCGGCCGCGGACACCGCCCTGCGGCGGCGCCTGAAGAGCGCCGCGGGCCCGTTCTGGGTCTCCTGGTACGACCTGACCTCCGCCGGTGTCTCCACCCGCGCCTCGGTCTCGTGGTCCGCACCCGACGGCAGCGCGCCGTTCTCCATGGGCGGGGACATCTGCGGGTAGCCCTGCGGCGGGAGTTCGCTCGGGTGCAGCGGCAGGTACAGCGTGAACGTCGAGCCGCGTCCCGGCTCGCTCTGCGCGTGGATCTCACCGCCGAGCAGCCGCGCGATCTCCCGCGAGATGGACAGGCCGAGGCCCGTACCGCCGTACTTGCGGCTCGTCGTCCCGTCCGCCTGCTTGAACGCCTCGAAGATCACCCGCATCTTGCTGGCCGCGATCCCGATGCCCGTGTCGGTCACGGAGAACGCGATGAGGTCGGCGTCCGCGTCCCGCAGCGAACCCGCCTCCAGCAACTGCTCCCGGATGGCCACCGGCACCTCCGCGCCCGCCGGCCGGATGACCAGTTCGACCGCTCCGGAGTCGGTGAACTTCACCGCGTTCGACAGCAGATTGCGCAGCACCTGGAGGAGCCGCTGCTCGTCCGTGTGCAGCGTGGCGGGCAGCTCCGGCGAAACCCGTACGGAGAAGTCGAGGCCCTTCTCCGCCGTCAGCGGACGGAAAGTGGCCTCTACGTAGTCGACGAGCTGGACCAGCGCGATACGGGTCGGTGACACGTCCATCTTGCCCGCCTCGACCTTCGACAGGTCGAGGATGTCGTTGATCAGCTGGAGCAGGTCGGAACCCGCGCCGTGGATCGTCTCGGCGAACTCGACCTGCTTGGGCGTGAGGTTGGAGTCCGCGTTGTCGGCGAGCAGCTTGGCGAGGATCAGCAGCGAGTTGAGCGGCGTACGCAGCTCGTGGGACATGTTGGCCAGGAACTCGCTCTTGTAGCGCATGGAGACGGCGAGTTGCTCGGCGCGCTCCTCCAGGACCTGCCGCGCCTCCTCGATCTCGGTGTTCTTGACCTCGATGTCGCGGTTCTGCTGGGCCAGCAGTTCAGCCTTCTCCTCCAGCTCGGCGTTGGACTCCTGGAGGGCCTTCTGCCGGTTCTCCAGCTCCGCCGACCGCTCCCGGAGCTGCTCGGTGAGCTCCTGGGACTGCTTGAGCAGCACCTCGGTCTTGGTGTTGACCGCGATGGTGTTGACGCTCGTCGCGATCATCTCCGCGATCTGGCTGAGGAAGTCCTTCTGGATGTGCGTGAACGAGTGGAACGACGCCAGCTCGATCACCCCGAGGACGGTCCCCTCGAAGAGCACCGGCAGCACGATGACATGCGCCGGAGGTGCCTCCCCGAGGCCCGATGCGATCTTCAGATACCCCGGCGGCACGTTCTCCACGAGAATCGTGCGCTTCTCCTTGGCGGCCGTCCCGATCAACGTCTCACCCGGCCGGAACGACGTCGGCATGGAGCCCATCGAGTAGCCGTACGACCCGAGCATGCGCAGCTCGTACGAGTCGTCGTTCGCGGCGCCCACGTGCTTGCCGTCGTCCAGCGGCATCGCCATGAAGAACGCGCCGTGCTGCGCGGAGACCACCGGAGTCAGCTCGCCCATGATGAGCGAGGCCACGTCGGCCAGGTCGCGGCGGCCCTGCATCAGACCGGAGATCCGGGCGAGGTTGCCCTTCAGCCAGTCCTGCTCCTTGTTGGCGATGGTGGTGTCGCGCAGGTTCGCGATCATCTTGTTGATGTAGTCCTGAAGTTCCTGGATCTCGCCGGAGGCGTCCACGTCGATCTTCAGGTTGAGGTCGCCGCGGGTCACGGCGGTCGCCACGCGCGCGATGGCACGCACCTGCCGGGTCAGGTTCCCGGCCATCTCGTTCACCGACTCGGTGAGGTCGCGCCAGGTGCCGTCGACGTCGCGTACGCGCGCCTGGCCGCCCAGCTGCCCCTCGGTGCCCACCTCGCGGGCCACCCGGGTGACCTCCTCGGCGAACGACGACAGCTGGTCGACCATCGTGTTGATGGTGGTCTTCAGCTCCAGGATCTCGCCGCGCGCGTCGATGTCGATCTTCTTGGTCAGGTCGCCCTTGGCGATGGCCGTGGTGACCATCGCGATGTTGCGCACCTGTCCGGTCAGGTTGGACGCCATGCCGTTCACGGATTCCGTGAGGTCCTTCCACGTACCCGACACGCCCGGTACGCGCGCCTGGCCGCCGAGGATGCCGTCCGTGCCCACCTCACGGGCCACCTTGGTGACCTGGTCCGCGAACGAACTCAGCGTCTTCACCATGGTGTTGAAGGTGTCGGCGAGCTGCGCGACCTCGCCGCGCGCCTCGATCGTCACCGTCCGCGTCAGATCGCCGTTGGCGACGGCCGCGGCGACCTGCGAGATGTTGCGCACCTGCATGGTCAGGTTGTTGGCCATCAGGTTGACGTTGTCGCTGAGGTCCTTCCAGATGCCCGTGACGCCCGGCACGCGGGCCTGGCCGCCCAGCTGGCCCTCGGTGCCCACCTCGCGGGCCACCCGGGTCACCTGCTCGGCGAACGAGGACAGCTGGTCGACCATCGTGTTGACGGTCGTGACGAGTTCGAGGATCTCGCCCTTCGCGTCGACGGTGATCTTCTTCGACAGATCGCCCTTGGCGACCGCGGTCGTGACCTCGGCGATGTTGCGCACCTGGATCGTCAGGTTGTTCGCCATGAAGTTCACGGACTGCGTGAGGTCCTTCCAGGTGCCGGAGACACCCTGCACCTCGGCCTGTCCGCCGAGGATGCCCTCCGTACCCACCTCACGGGCCACCCTGGTGACCTGCTCGGCGAAGTTCGACAGCTGGTCGACCATCGTGTTGAGGGTGTTCTTCAGCTCCAGGATCTCGCCGCGCGCGTCCACGTCGATCTTCTGCGACAGGTCACCGCGCGCCACCGCCGTCGCGACCTGCGCGATGTTGCGCACCTGCGCGGTGAGGTTGCCGGCCATGCCGTTCACCGAGTCGGTGAGGTCCCGCCACACGCCCGCGACGCCCGGCACCTGCGCCTGACCACCCAGCCGGCCGTCGGTGCCCACCTCGCGGGCCACCCGGGTCACCTGCTCGGCGAAGGCGCTGAGCTGGTCGACCATCGTGTTGATCGTGTTCTTCAGTTCGAGGATCTCGCCGCGCGCGTCCACCTCGATCTTCTGCGACAGGTCACCGCGCGCCACCGCCGTCGTCACCTGGGCGATCTGCCGCACCTGGGACGTGAGGTTGCCCGCCATGAAGTTGACGGAGTCGGTGAGGTCCTTCCACGTACCGGACACCCCGTCCACCCGCGCCTGGCCGCCCAGGCGGCCCTCCGTGCCCACGTCACGCGCCATCCGCGTCACCTGGTCGGCGAAGGACGACAGCTGGTCGACCATCGTGTTCACGGTGTTCTTGAGCGCGAGCATCTCGCCGGAGACGTCCACGGTGACCTTCTGCGACAGATCACCGTTGGCCACCGCCGTCGTCACCTGGGCGATGTTCCTCACCTGGCCGGTGAGGTTGCGGAACGCCGTGTTGACGGAGTCGGTGAGGTCCTTCCACGTACCGGCCGCCCCCGGCACCTGCGCCTGACCGCCCAGCTCGCCCTCGACGCCGATCTCCCGCGCCACGCGGGTGACCTCCGCGCCGAAGCTGGACAGCTGGTCGACCATCGTGTTGACGGTGTTCTTGAGCTCCAGCATCTCGCCGGCGACCTCGACGCTGACCTTCTGCGACAGATCACCGTTGGCCACCGCAGTAGTTACTGCGGCGATGTCCCGCACCTGGGTGGTCAGGTTCCGGAAGACCGTGTTCACCGAATCGGTGAGGTCCTTCCACGTGCCCGCCGCCCCCGGCACGTTCGCCTGCCCGCCGAGCCGCCCCTCGCCGCCGACCTCGTTGGCGACCCGGGTGACCTCGTCCGCGAACGTGCGCAGCGTCTCGGTCATCTGGTTGATCGTCTCGGCGAGCTGCGCGACCTCGCCGCGCGCGGACACGGTCACCTTCTGCGACAGATCACCGTTGGCGACCGCCGTCGTGACCTGCGCGATCCCGCGCACCTGCGCGGTGAGGTTGCCGGCCATGAGGTTCACCGAATCGGTGAGGTCCTTCCACACCCCGGCCACCCCGGGCACCTGCGCCTGACCGCCCAGCTCGCCCTCGGTACCCACCTCGCGCGCGACGCGCGTCACCTCGGAGGAGAACGAGGACAGCTGGTCCACCATCGTGTTGACGGTGTTCTTCAGTTCGAGCATCTCACCGGCCACGTGAACCGTGACCTTCCGGGACAAGTCACCCTTGGCGACCGCCGTCGTCACCAGCGCGATGTCCCGCACCTGCGCCGTCAGCCGGTACGCCATCGTGTTGACCGAGTCCGTGAGGTCCTTCCACGAACCGGACATACCGCGCACCCGGGCCTGTCCGCCCAGCTTGCCCTCGGTACCGACCTCGCTGGCCACCCGCGTCACCTCGTCGGTGAACGTGGACAGCTGGTCGACCAGGTTGTTGACCGTGCGCCCGACCTTCAGGAACTCGCCGCGCAGCGGATGCCCGTTGCCGTCCGCGGCCTGCGCCCGCAGTTCCATACGGGGCGACAGATCACCCTCCGCCACCGCCGACAGCACCCGGCCGACCTCGGAGACGGGCCGTACGAGATCGTCGACGAGCGCGTTGGAGGCGTCGATCGCCGCCGCCCAGGAGCCCTCACAGGCGCCCGTCTCCAGCCGCTCCGTGAGCTTTCCCTCACGGCCGACCATGCGCCGCACCCGCGACAGCTCACCCGTCAGCTGCAGATTCCGGTCGCCCACCTCGTTGAAGACGGCCGCGATCTCGGACATCACGTCGTCGCCCGAGACCGTGAGCCTCTTACGGAAGTTGCCGTCCCGCATCGACACCAGGGCCGCCAGCAGCCTGTTGAGGGCCGCCGTGTCCACCTCGGTGGTGCCATTGCGCGGTTTGCGCTGATTACTCAGGGACTGTCCGCCTTTCGCGCGCGTCTTAGTGCCCCGCGTCGCTGCGCCAGACTCCACTGTGTCCCTCCCGCAAGGGTCGACCATTTACTGCTCGGCGTACTCGGGTCCTACGTGCTCCGCGTGCCGGAAGGCTCTCAACCTGCCCGGACCTTCCCTTGAAGCCTGCCCAGTGTTTCACCATGGCTGAACCAGGCCATAACAGTTCGGCAGCTTCGCACACGGTCCGCACACCCTCCGGACGTAAACACTGACGACCGGCATCCGCATGGACCGCGAAGGTAAGTAACCTTGCATGCGGCTGTCCAGCCACGCCGGTCCGCCCGGCCTGGGCGGTGGCACGAGCACGAGCGGGCAGGCAGGCATCGGAGGGGCACCGCACCATGACCACCGGACTGCATCCTGGGGGACCGCCCCAGGATCCCCGGCCGACCGAGAATCAGCTTCTGCCCCGGCAGGGGCAGGTCGGCCACGGAGCCCTGCCCGCCGACGACCGGACAAGGAGTTCTGTGATCACCGCGCGCGCGGCCGCCAGCTTCGACCCTGTCGGGCGGTCCGTCGCGACCGCTCGTTCCTTCGTCCGTGACACCCTCCAGGGCTGGGGCTTCGCCGACATCGTCGATGACGCCGTGGTCCTCACGAGCGAGCTGGTCACCAACGCCGTCGTGCACGCGGGCACGTCCGCGGACGTCCTGTGCCTGCGCAGCGACGACGGCGTACGGATCGAGGTGGCGGACCACTACCCGGAACGCGAGATCCCACTCCAGGGCAGCGCCGTCAACATGGGCAACCCCGACCGCGAGGGCGGGCGCGGCCTCCAGCTCTGTGCCGCCCTGGCCGGCCGCTGGGGCGTCGAGTACACACCCACCCGCAAACAGGTCTGGTTCCAGCTGGACCTCCCCGAGCGCGCCGTGGGCACCCGCACCGCGGGCCCGTCCCTGCCCTCCCACCTGCTCCCCCTCGCCGACGGCCGCGTCCGCGTCGCGGTCGTCCAGATCGACCGCGCGGGCGCGATCAACGCCTGGAACGAGGACGCGGAGGAGCTCTTCGGCTACCAGGCGGAACAGGTCATCGGCAAACCGCTGACCGACCTCGCGGCCTGGCCGCACACCCCCGGCACCAGCACGGGCATCGTCGAGGCCCTCAAGCTCTCCCGCTGGGAGGGCAGTTACGGCCTGCGCGGCGCCAACGGCCGCGTCACTCCCGTATACGCCTCGCATCTGCGCGTCCGCGACACCGGCGGCGAACCCTCCACGGTCTGCCTCCTGGTGCGCGACCACGAACGAGCCGTCCTGCAGACCCCGTTGCGCGTCTCGGCCACGGACACGACCACCAGTTCCGAGGGCCATGCCTCGGACCCCTTCGAGGTCTTCATCGGCTCACCGGCCCCGGACGACCTGGACGGCCTCCTGCAGCGCACGGTGGAGCGCGCCCGCGACATGCTCGACGGCGACTCCGCCTTTCTCCTCCTCGCGACCGACGACGAGACGGAACTGGAGGTGCGGGCCTCCACCGGCCTCCCCTCCGCCCGCCAGCGCTTCGCACGCGTCCCCGTGGAGGCGGGTACCGGCCGTTACGGCTCGGCCCGCATGCCGGCCGTCCACGAGGACCTCACGGCCGTCCCAGGGGCCGTACCGCTCCTCAGCGGCACCGGTATGCGTTCGGTCGTCACGGTCCCCCTCAAGGTCGAGGGCAGACTCACCGGCTCGCTCGGCGTGGCCGCCGAATCACCGGCCCGCTACTCGAACGAGGAGGCCCTGCGCCTCCAGTTCGCCGCCGACCGTATCGCGCTCGCCGTGGAGTCGGCCCGCCTGGGCGAACTGGAGCGGCTGCGCCGCGGCTCGCTGTCCTTCCTCGTCGAGGCCTCGGACCTCCTCGCGGGCACGCTGGACCGCGACCAGACGCTGGCCCTGATGGCCCAGATGACGGTCCCGACCCTGGCCACCTGGTGCGCCGTCTACACGATCGCCGACCAGTCCTCCGACCCCTACCTTTCGTACGTCCTGCACGAGGACGAGGAGCGCATCGACGGCCTCAAGGCCCTCCTGTCGAAGATCGACCCCCCGGACCCGGTCCCCACGCCCGGCGCCAGGGTGTGGGCGGCCCCCGCGGAAGCGGCCCACACGGCCGCCCTGCGCACCTCCATGCGCAGCCTCGGCCTCGGCGGCCCCTCCTCGGTGAGCTCAGGCATCGGTACGACACTGGCGACGGCCGGGGCGGTCGGCGGCGAGACGGT
The DNA here is from genome assembly GCF_026341275.1 of Streptomyces ortus. NCBI lineage: Bacteria > Bacillati > Actinomycetota > Actinomycetes > Kitasatosporales > Streptomycetaceae > Streptomyces > Streptomyces ortus. The sequence continues at coordinate 5,927,007 of NZ_JAIFZO010000002.1, read as the reverse complement.
CGTCCTGCCCCTGGTGGCCCGCAACCGCGTCATCGGCATGCTGACGCTCGGCAAGCCCACGGACGAACACTTCCGCCAGGAGATCCTGGAACTGGCCGAGGACCTCAGCCGCCGGGCCGCCCTCGCCCTGGACAACGCGCGCCTGTACTCGGAGCGCACTGCCATCAGCCAGTCCCTCCAGCGCAGCCTCCTTCCCCCGGAACTTCCCCACATCGAGGGCGTCGAGGTCGAGGTCATCTACCGCGCGGCAGGCGAGGGCAACGAGGTGGGCGGCGACTTCTACGACCTCTTCCCCATCCGCGACGGCGCCTACGGCTTCGCCATCGGAGACGTCTGCGGTACGGGGCCGGAGGCGGCGGCGGTCACCGGACTCGCCCGCCACGCACTGCGCCTGCTGGCCCGCGAGGGTTACGGGGGCCCGGCGGTGCTGGACCGCCTGAACTCCGCGATCCTCGACGAGGGCGCCCGCAGCCGCTTCCTGACCCTCCTGTACGGGGAGTTGTGGCCCCAGGAGGACGGCTCGGCGCTCCTGAAGGTGGTCTGCGCCGGCCACCCGCTCCCCCTGCGCCTGCGCCCCGACGGCACGGTGGAACCGGCCGCCGAACCACAGCCCCTCCTGGGCGTCATGGACGACCTGGAGCTGTACGAGCAGGAGGTGACACTCGATCCGGGGGACGTCCTGCTGTGCGTGACGGACGGCGTCACCGAACGCCGCGAGGGCACCCGCATGCTGGGCGACGACGGCCTCGCGGATGTCCTCACCACCTGCACGGGTCTGACGGCCGGCGCGGTGGCCGCCCGCATCATGCGCGCGGTGGAGCGTTTCGCGAGTGACGCCCCGTCCGACGACATGGCCATTCTGGCAATGCGCGTGCCGGGTCTGCAGAAGGACTGACGGTCTGTTCCCGGGGCCCCACCGGCCCCGGGAAACGCAAAAGGCCCCCGCCCACAAGGGCGGAGGCCTTTTCCGTCTGAGCCCCCAAACGGAATCGAACCGTTGACCTTCTCCTTACCATGGAGACGCTCTACCGACTGAGCTATAGGGGCCTGTTGCTTTTGAGGTTTCCCTCGTGGCAACGGAATAAAGCATACCCCGAACGCCGGTGTGCTCCCAACTGCGTTCGATACCGCGCCCGGCACCTCAGAAGGCAGGCTGGAGCAGTCCGCCGAGGGCATTGCACGCGGACACGATCCGCTGCATCTCCCGCTTCGTCAGCGACGCGTTGACGGGCAGCGCGAGCGTCTCGTCGGCGGCCCGTTCCGTCTCCGGCAGACAGACGTCCCGCCTGAACGCGGGCATCCGGTGCACGGGTGTCTTCACCGGCACCCTGCATTCGACGCCCTTGGCCCGCACAGCCCGTGCGAAGGCATCGCGGTCCGGCCGTCCGTTCCCCAACACCCGCACGACGTACTGCTGGTAGGTGTGCCCCGCTCCGCACTCCGGAGTCCGCACTCCCCGCAACCGCCCGTCGAGGTAGGTGGCATGTGCCCTACGCTCCTCGACCTCGGCGTGCGGCGCCTCGGACTCGCCCTGTTCGAGCACCAGCAGCCCGCGGCGCCGGCCGATGTCCCACAGGCGCGGCATGTCGGCGAGCCGCCCGAAGCGGTGGACGGCGACCAGTGCGGCCGTCCGCGGCCCGACAGCCGCCTCGACCTCGGCGGCGTCGACGCAGTACGTACTGGGATCGATGTCGACGAACACCGGTAGCGCGCCGGTCGCGATGACGGCCTCGGCGACCTCTGCGTTCCCGAACGCCGGCACGATGACCTCGTCACCGGCTCCGACACCCGCGGCCCTGAGCCTTGCTGCAGTACTCATGCAGGTGATGTTGGTCGGGCAACGTGAACTCCAAGTGACGCACAACAAAAAAGAGCTGGTCCCTGAACCTAAGTTCAGGGACCAGCTCTCTTAATAATAGTTCGGCGGCGTCCTACTCTCCCACAGGGTCCCCCCTGCAGTACCATCGGCGCTGTAAGGCTTAGCTTCCGGGTTCGGAATGTAACCGGGCGTTTCCCTCACGCTATGACCACCGAAACACTATGAAACTCTCAAACTGCGGCACCACACCCCGTGGCCACACGGGTATGGGATTGTTCGTGGTTTCAGAACCAACACAGTGGACGCGAGCAACTGAGGACAAGCCCTCGGCCTATTAGTACCGGTCAGCTCCACCCCTTACAGGGCTTCCACATCCGGCCTATCAACCCAGTCGTCTACTGGGAGCCTTAACCAATCAAGTTGGTGGGAATACTCATCTCGAAGCAGGCTTCCCGCTTAGATGCTTTCAGCGGTTATCCCTCCCGAACGTAGCCAACCAGCCATGCCCTTGGCAGGACAACTGGCACACCAGAGGTTCGTCCGTCCCGGTCCTCTCGTACTAGGGACAGCCCTTCTCAATATTCCTACGCGCACAGCGGATAGGGACCGAACTGTCTCACGACGTTCTAAACCCAGCTCGCGTACCGCTTTAATGGGCGAACAGCCCAACCCTTGGGACCGACTCCAGCCCCAGGATGCGACGAGCCGACATCGAGGTGCCAAACCATCCCGTCGATATGGACTCTTGGGGAAGATCAGCCTGTTATCCCCGGGGTACCTTTTATCCGTTGAGCGACGGCGCTTCCACAAGCCACCGCCGGATCACTAGTCCCGACTTTCGTCCCTGCTCGACCCGTCGGTCTCACAGTCAAGCTCCCTTGTGCACTTACACTCAACACCTGATTGCCAACCAGGCTGAGGGAACCTTTGGGCGCCTCCGTTACTCTTTAGGAGGCAACCGCCCCAGTTAAACTACCCATCAGACACTGTCCCTGATCCGGATCACGGACCCAGGTTAGACATCCAGCACGACCAGACTGGTATTTCAACGACGACTCCACCCGAGCTGGCGCTCAAGCTTCACAGTCTCCCAGCTATCCTACACAAGCCGAACCGAACACCAATATCAAACTATAGTAAAGGTCCCGGGGTCTTTCCGTCCTGCTGCGCGAAACGAGCATCTTTACTCGTAGTGCAATTTCACCGGGCCTATGGTTGAGACAGTCGAGAAGTCGTTACGCCATTCGTGCAGGTCGGAACTTACCCGACAAGGAATTTCGCTACCTTAGGATGGTTATAGTTACCACCGCCGTTTACTGGCGCTTAAGTTCTCAGCTTCGCCAAACCGAAGTTTGACTAACCGGTCCCCTTAACGTTCCAGCACCGGGCAGGCGTCAGTCCGTATACATCGCCTTACGGCTTCGCACGGACCTGTGTTTTTAGTAAACAGTCGCTTCTCGCTGGTCTCTGCGGCCACCCCCAGCTCACCGAGTAAATCGGATCACCAGTGATGGCCCCCCTTCTCCCGAAGTTACGGGGGCATTTTGCCGAGTTCCTTAACCATAGTTCACCCGAACGCCTCGGTATTCTCTACCTGACCACCTGAGTCGGTTTAGGGTACGGGCCGCCATGAAACTCGCTAGAGGCTTTTCTCGACAGCATAGGATCATCCACTTCACCACAATCGGCTCGGCATCAGGTCTCAGACTTATGTGAACCGGATTTACCTGGATCACGTCCTACACCCTTACCCCGGGACAACCACCGCCCGGGCTGGACTACCTTCCTGCGTCACCCCATCACTCACCTACTACAGGTCTGGTCCGTCGGCTCCACCACTTTCCATTCCCCGAAGGGTCCGGAACGGCTTCACGGACTTAGCATCGCCTGGTTCGATGTTTGACGCTTCACAGCGGGTACCGGAATATCAACCGGTTATCCATCGACTACGCCTGTCGGCCTCGCCTTAGGTCCCGACTTACCCTGGGCAGATCAGCTTGACCCAGGAACCCTTAGTCAATCGGCGCACACGTTTCTCACGTGTGTATCGCTACTCATGCCTGCATTCTCACTCGTGAACCGTCCACCACTGCCTTCCGGCGCGGCTTCACCCGGCACACGACGCTCCCCTACCCATCCATACTCCCGTTGGGGATATGTGTATGAATGACACGACTTCGGCGGTACGCTTGAGCCCCGCTACATTGTCGGCGCGGAATCACTAGACCAGTGAGCTATTACGCACTCTTTCAAGGGTGGCTGCTTCTAAGCCAACCTCCTGGTTGTCTGTGCGACTCCACATCCTTTCCCACTTAGCGTACGCTTAGGGGCCTTAGTCGATGCTCTGGGCTGTTTCCCTCTCGACCATGGAGCTTATCCCCCACAGTCTCACTGCCGCGCTCTCACTTACCGGCATTCGGAGTTTGGCTAAGGTCAGTAACCCGGTAGGGCCCATCGCCTATCCAGTGCTCTACCTCCGGCAAGAAACACACGACGCTGCACCTAAATGCATTTCGGGGAGAACCAGCTATCACGGAGTTTGATTGGCCTTTCACCCCTAACCACAGGTCATCCCCCAGGTTTTCAACCCTGGTGGGTTCGGTCCTCCACGACCTCTTACAGCCGCTTCAACCTGCCCATGGCTAGATCACTCCGCTTCGGGTCTTGAGCGCGCTACTATACCGCCCTATTCGGACTCGCTTTCGCTACGGCTTCCCCACACGGGTTAACCTCGCAACACACCGCAAACTCGCAGGCTCATTCTTCAAAAGGCACGCAGTCACGACGCACCAAGTAAACTTGATGCGCGACGCTCCCACGGCTTGTAGGCACACGGTTTCAGGTACTATTTCACTCCGCTCCCGCGGTACTTTTCACCATTCCCTCACGGTACTATCCGCTATCGGTCACCAGGGAATATTTAGGCTTAGCGGGTGGTCCCGCCAGATTCACACGGGATTTCTCGGGCCCCGTGCTACTTGGGTGTCTCTCAAACGAGCCGTTGATGTTTCGACTACGGGGGTCTTACCCTCTACGCCGGACCTTTCGCATGTCCTTCGCCTACACCAACGGTTTCTGACTCGCCTCACAGCCGGCAGACTGTGAAAGAGAGATCCCACAACCCCGCATGCGCAACCCCTGCCGGGTCTCACACACATACGGTTTGGCCTCATCCGGTTTCGCTCGCCACTACTCCCGGAATCACGGTTGTTTTCTCTTCCTGCGGGTACTGAGATGTTTCACTTCCCCGCGTTCCCTCCACACACCCTATGTGTTCAGATGTGGGTGACAGCCCATGACGACTGCCGGGTTTCCCCATTCGGAAACCCCCGGATCAAAGCCTGGTTGACGGCTCCCCGGGGACTATCGTGGCCTCCCACGTCCTTCATCGGTTCCTGGTACCAAGGCATCCACCGTGCGCCCTTAAAAACTTGGCCACAGATGCTCGCGTCCACTGTGCAGTTCTCAAACAACGACCAACCACCCGTCACACACCACTTACGCGATGCTTTACCGGGGCCGGCACTGAAGATCCAGACTTGAAGTCCGTACCCTCAGACACCCAACAGCGTGCCCGACACCCTCATCCCTTCAGGTCTGCTTTCCACGCCCCGAAGGACAGTACTTACAGCCGAAGAAGGCTGAGTGTGCCGAATAATCAACGTTCCACCCTTGAGCAACCAGCACCGGACGTTCGCCGATGAACTGGCCTCTGGACCATCAGGCAGAACCTGACAGCCAAGAAGTGCTCCTTAGAAAGGAGGTGATCCAGCCGCACCTTCCGGTACGGCTACCTTGTTACGACTTCGTCCCAATCGCCAGTCCCACCTTCGACAGCTCCCTCCCCACAAGGGGGTTGGGCCACCGGCTTCGGGTGTTACCGACTTTCGTGACGTGACGGGCGGTGTGTACAAGGCCCGGGAACGTATTCACCGCAGCAATGCTGATCTGCGATTACTAGCAACTCCGACTTCATGGGGTCGAGTTGCAGACCCCAATCCGAACTGAGACAGGCTTTTTGAGATTCGCTCCACCTTGCGGTATCGCAGCTCATTGTACCTGCCATTGTAGCACGTGTGCAGCCCAAGACATAAGGGGCATGATGACTTGACGTCGTCCCCACCTTCCTCCGAGTTGACCCCGGCAGTCTCCTGTGAGTCCCCATCACCCCGAAGGGCATGCTGGCAACACAGAACAAGGGTTGCGCTCGTTGCGGGACTTAACCCAACATCTCACGACACGAGCTGACGACAGCCATGCACCACCTGTCACCCGACCACAAGGGGGGCACCATCTCTGATGCTTTCCGGGCGATGTCAAGCCTTGGTAAGGTTCTTCGCGTTGCGTCGAATTAAGCCACATGCTCCGCTGCTTGTGCGGGCCCCCGTCAATTCCTTTGAGTTTTAGCCTTGCGGCCGTACTCCCCAGGCGGGGAACTTAATGCGTTAGCTGCGGCACCGACGACGTGGAATGTCGCCAACACCTAGTTCCCACCGTTTACGGCGTGGACTACCAGGGTATCTAATCCTGTTCGCTCCCCACGCTTTCGCTCCTCAGCGTCAGTAATGGCCCAGAGATCCGCCTTCGCCACCGGTGTTCCTCCTGATATCTGCGCATTTCACCGCTACACCAGGAATTCCGATCTCCCCTACCACACTCTAGTCTGCCCGTATCGAATGCAGACCCGGGGTTAAGCCCCGGGCTTTCACATCCGACGCGACAGACCGCCTACGAGCTCTTTACGCCCAATAATTCCGGACAACGCTTGCGCCCTACGTATTACCGCGGCTGCTGGCACGTAGTTAGCCGGCGCTTCTTCTGCAGGTACCGTCACTTTCGCTTCTTCCCTGCTGAAAGAGGTTTACAACCCGAAGGCCGTCATCCCTCACGCGGCGTCGCTGCATCAGGCTTTCGCCCATTGTGCAATATTCCCCACTGCTGCCTCCCGTAGGAGTCTGGGCCGTGTCTCAGTCCCAGTGTGGCCGGTCGCCCTCTCAGGCCGGCTACCCGTCGTCGCCTTGGTGAGCCACTACCTCACCAACAAGCTGATAGGCCGCGGGCTCATCCTTCACCGCCGGAGCTTTCAACCCCCACAGATGCCTGCAGAAGTATCATCCGGTATTAGACCCCGTTTCCAGGGCTTGTCCCAGAGTGAAGGGCAGATTGCCCACGTGTTACTCACCCGTTCGCCACTAATCCCCACCGAAGTGGTTCATCGTTCGACTTGCATGTGTTAAGCACGCCGCCAGCGTTCGTCCTGAGCCAGGATCAAACTCTCCGTGAATGTTTACCGGTAATCCGGTTCACATCATGAGAGCGGAACGACCAACCGGAATAAGGAAGGCCGTTCACAGCGTCCTCGCTGATGCGCCTGCCGTGCTTGCGCCCGGCAGGACTTTTTCAAAGGAACCTCCACCCACCACCCTGCGGTGATGGACGGGGTATCAACATATCTGGCGTTGATTTTTGGCACGCTGTTGAGTTCTCAAGGAACGGACGCTTCCTTTGTACTCACCCTCTCGGGCTTTCCTCCGGGCTTTTCCCTTCGGTCTTGCGTTTCCGACTCTATCAGACCGTTTCCGGTCTCGATTTCCTCGGTGCTTTCCAGGTTTTCGCTTTCGCGTTTCCCTTTCCGGCGATCCCGACTTTATCAGAAGTTCTGAGTCGGAATTTCCGCCCCCTGCGAGGAGGTCCGGACACCAAGTTGTGTCGGGTTCCCGTTCAGGCGGAGCCGTAAACGTACTGGAGCGGAGCACCCCGATGCAAATCGAGGTGCCCCGCTCCGGGTGTACGTGCTACGAGGTCGCTCAGACCTCGACGACGACCGGCAGGATCATCGGCCGGCGGCGGTAGGTGTCCGAGACCCACTTGCCCAGGGTGCGGCGGATGAGCTGCTGCATCTGGTGGGCTTCGACGACGCCGTCCTGGGCCGACCTCTCCAGGACCTCGACGACCTTCGGGAGGACCGCGCTGAAGGCGGAGTCCTCGATGCCCGAGCCGCGGGCCTGGATGTGCGGCCCTCCGGTGATCTTGCCCGTGCTGGTGTCCAGCACGACGAAGACCGAGATGATCCCCTCGTCACCGAGGATCTTGCGGTCCTTGAGCGTGGGCTCGCCGACATCGCCGACCGAGAGGCCGTCGACGTACACGTAACCCGCCTGGACCTTGCCGGCGATTCTCGCCTTGCCCTCGATGAGGTCGACGACCACGCCGTCCTCGGCGATCACGATCCGGTCGTGCGGGACGCCGGTGAGGGCGCCCAGCTCGGCGTTGGCGCGCAGGTGGCGCCATTCGCCGTGGACCGGCATGAGGTTCCGCGGCTTGCAGATGTTGTAGAAGTACAGGAGCTCGCCGGCGGAGGCGTGGCCCGAGACGTGCACCTTGGCGTTGCCCTTGTGGACGACGTTGGCGCCCCAGCGGGTCAGGCCGTTGATGACGCGGTAGACCGCGTTCTCGTTGCCCGGGATGAGGGACGACGCCAGGATCACCGTGTCGCCCTGGACGATGCGGATCTGGTGGTCCCGGTTGGCCATCCGCGACAGGGCCGCCATCGGCTCGCCCTGTGAGCCGGTGCAGACGAGGACGATCTCGTGCTCGGGGAGGTCGTCCAGTGTCTTGACGTCCACCACGAGGCCCGGCGGAACCTTCAGATAGCCGAGGTCTCGCGCGATACCCATGTTGCGGACCATCGAGCGGCCGACGAAGGCGACCCGGCGGCCGTACTCGTGGGCGGCGTCGAGGATCTGCTGGATGCGGTGCACATGGCTGGCGAAGCTGGCCACGATGATGCGCTTGCTGGCGTTCGCGAAGACCGTCCGCAGCACGTTCGAGATGTCGCGCTCGGGCGGGACGAAGCCCGGGACCTCGGCGTTCGTCGAGTCCGAGAGGAGAAGGTCGATGCCTTCCTCGCTCAGCCGCGCGAAGGCGTGCAGGTCGGTCAGGCGCCCGTCCAGCGGGAGCTGGTCCATCTTGAAGTCGCCGGTGTGGACGACCATGCCCGCGGGGGTGCGGATGGCGACCGCGAGGGCGTCCGGGATGGAGTGGTTGACCGCCACGAACTCGCAGTCGAAGGGGCCCACTCGCTCGCGGTGGCCCTCCGCGACCTCAAGGGTGTACGGGCGGATGCGGTGCTCCTGCAGCTTCGCCTCGATGAGGGCGAGGGTCAGCTTGGAGCCGATGAGCGGGATGTCCGGCTTCTCGCGGAGGAGAAACGGGACACCGCCGATGTGGTCCTCGTGGCCGTGCGTGAGGACGATGCCCTCGATGTCGTCGAGGCGGTCCCTGATCGAACTGAAGTCCGGAAGGATCAGGTCGATCCCGGGCTGCTCCTCCTCGGGGAAGAGCACGCCGCAGTCGACGATCAGAAGGCGGCCGTCGTACTCGAAGACCGTCATGTTTCGGCCGATTTCCCCGAGGCCACCGAGCGGGGTGACGCGGAGGCCCCCTTGGGGCAGCTTCGGCGGCAGACGGAGTTCCGGATGCGGATGACTCAAAAGACTCTCCTCACCACACACGCCACGTACCTGGCAGGGCACGTGGCGCGCATGACGTTCGTGCAGTAGCAGTTGTCTGGTGGAGCAGGCGCTCGGCCTGCTTGGTCGTACGTATTCAGTTGTGAAGTCTGTGGTTAGAGCTGTACCCCGCCGGCGGCAAGATCGATCTTGAGTTGCGCGGTCTCCTCGGGTGACAGGCCGACCATGGGCAGGCGCAGCGGTCCGGCGGGCAGGCCCTGCAGGGCGAGTGCGGCCTTGCTGGTCATGACGCCCTGGGTCCGGAACATCCCGGTGAAGACGGGGAGCAGCTTCTGGTGGATCTCGGTGGCCTTCTGGACGTCGCCGCTCAGGTAGGCGTCGATCATGGCCCGCAGTTCGGGGGTGACCAGGTGGCCGACCACGGAGACGAAGCCGACCGCGCCCACGGAGAGCAGCGGCAGGTTCAGCATGTCGTCGCCCGAGTACCAGGCGAGGTCGCAACTGGCGATGGCCCAGCTGGCGCGGCCGAGATCACCCTTGGCGTCCTTGTTGGCGACGATACGCGGGTGCTCGGCGAGGCGCACCAGGGTCTCGGTGTTGATCGGGACACCACTGCGGCCGGGGATGTCGTAGAGCATGACCGGCAGGCCGGTGGCGTCGGCGATCGTGGTGAAGTGCTGGTACAGGCCCTCTTGCGGGGGCTTGTTGTAGTACGGCGTCACGGTGAGCAGACCGTGTGCGCCGGCCTTCTCGGCGTCGCGGGCCAGCTCGATGCTGTGGCGCGTGTCGTTCGTGCCGACGCCCGCTACGACGTGGGCGCGGTCGCCGACGGCCTCCAGTACGGCTCGTACGAGGTCCGCTTTCTCCGCGTTGCTGGTGGTCGGGGACTCGCCCGTGGTGCCGTTGACGATCAGGCCGTCGTTGCCTGCGTCCACCAGGTGGGTGGCGAGCCGCTGCGCGCCGTCGAGATCGAGTGCGCCGTCCGCCGCGAAGGGCGTGACCATGGCAGTGAGGACCCGCCCGAAGGGGGTCTGCGGAGTGGAGGTCGGAGCCATGGGTAACACGCTACTCGCTGCTCACTGTACGGTCTGCCCTCGGGGGAGGCGACAAGTCAGGACAAAAGTGGAACCCGGCACTGCCTGCTCGGGGGTTCAAGCAGTGCCGGGTCCGTTTGATCAGGCTAGATGAACTTCCTGAAATGCCGCAATACGGACACTTCGCCTGGCCGACCCGTACAGATGTGCCCGATGGCGTGTCCGACGGGGGATCGAGGTGCGCTACGGCGCCACGCGCCCGTTCGTGTTGAAGGCGGCGTACGTGAGGGGCATGAGCCGGGCCCACTCCGCCTCCATCCTCTCGCCGACCATCTCGATCTCCCGCTGCGGGAAGGACGGGACCTTCGCCTGCTCGTGCTGGGTGCGCAGACCGAGGAAGTGCATCAGCGAGCGGGCGTTGCACGTCGCGTACATCGAGGAGAACAGGCCCACCGGGAGGACGGCGCGGGCGACCTCGCGGGCCACACCGGCGGCGAGCATCTCCTGGTACGCCTCGTACGCCTGGCGGTACGAGTCCTCCATGACGCGGCCCGTGAGCTCCTGCTGGGCCTCGGTGCCCTCCACGAAGACGTACTTGCCGGGGCGGCCCTCCTGGACCAGCTTGCGGGACGCGCCAGGGACGTAGAAGACCGGCTCCAGCTCCCTGTAGCGGCCCGATTCCTCGTTGTACGACCAGCCCACGCGGTGCCGCATGAACTCGCGGAAGACGAAGATCGGGGCGCTGATCAGGAAGGTCATCGAGTTGTGCTCGAAGGGGCTGCCGTGCCGGTCCCGCATCAGGTAGTTGATCAGGCCCTTCGAACGCTCCGGGTCCTTCTGCAACTCGCCCAGGGACTGCTCCCCGAGGGTCGAGACCCGGGCGGCGAACAGCACGTCGGAGTCGGAAGCGGTGTGCTTCACCAACTCGACGGTGACATCGCTGCGGAAGCTGGGCTTGAGGTCGTCGGCGGGGGTGTCGGTCACGGCGTGGAGGGTCCTTCCCAGTACTGGCTCGGGCGGCGACCACTCTACGGCCAGGCACCGACAACGAGGGGTCCGGTGCCGTGCCGCGACACATTCGGCGAACTTCTGCGCATCCGGTGAAAGATGGCACCTTTTGGGGCACTCGCTCGTCTGTATTGATGACAACGATTCGTTCGAATCCCCGGAGGTCGAATCCCCGGAGGATTCGCGTTCCCTGAGGAGAAGCGCACCCCATGTTCCGTCGGCGCGAGCCCGTACCGTTCGCCTTCATCGCCGAAGCCGACCAGTTCCGCAGCAATGTCGCTCCCCCGCCGCGTCAGCGGGCCTCCGCCGGTGAACTGGTCGGCCGATGGCTCATAGGCCTCACCGTGGTGGCGGGCCTCGCGGGCTCCCTGTTCGTCGGGCTGCCCGCCCTCTCGGCCGACGTCTCGCCCGCGCACACGCAGCAGTCCGACGCGTCCTCGCGCCGCTGACCTCCTCTCCCACCGGCCCCGTGGCCGGGCAGCACCCTCATGGACCCCCGCGGGTGGTGGGCGGAGATCGGGCTAGGTAGCCTCACCGGGCATAGTCCATGCGTGGATTGAGTGAGGATCAGTCGTGCCCCTGCCCTTTCTGACCGCCGATCGCGCTTTCGAAGAGGCCGGCGAGGATCTCGCGCTGCCGTTCGACGACCGCGACCAGTGGCGGCGTCCCTACCGGCCCGGCCCCTGGCGGGTCGGCTCGGCCGCGCTTTCGCTGCTGCTCGCCTCGTACCTGCTGTTCGCGGCGGTCATCATCGCCGTGGCCGGGAACGCGTCCGGGGGCTCGGTGTGCCTGGTGCTCGCCGTGGTGGTCATCGCGAGTGCGCTGCGGCTGCTGCGGATGGGCGCGTGGGTGAGCGCCGCCGGACTGCGCCGGGTGCGCTTCGTGCAGACGACCACGACACCGTGGGCGCATGTCATGGTCGTACGCACCGTGCAGCAGCCGGTGCGCTGGCTCGGGATGCCGCGGACCGTGCAGGGGCAGGCGCTCGTCCTCGTCCGCGGCGGCCACTCCGGCAATGAGACGACTCCCCTGCTGACCACGCACAACGCGGATTTCCTGGGGCGCCCCGAGGCCTTCGACCGGGCCGCGGACGGTGTCGAGGTCTGGGCGGACGAGTACCGGCAGCACGCGTAAGCGGTGTGTACGACGAAGGGGCCGGCCCGCTGATGCGGGTCGGCCCCTTCGTCGTACACACCGTTCAGGCCCGTGCGGGCTTGCCGTCGTGCAGGGCGATCGCGTGCTGCATCGCCTTGCGGGCGCGTGGAGTGTCGCGGGCGTCGTGGTAGGCGACCGCCAGACGGAACCAGCTGCGCCAGTCGTCGGGGGCTTCCTCCGTCTCCGCCTTGCGCCGGGCGAAGACCTCGTCGGCGGAGTCGCGGTCGATACGGCCGGACGGGGTGCGCCTGAGCTGGTCGACGGGCAGCCCGCCCTCGGCGTCGAGCTCGGTGGCGAGCCGGTTGGCGCGCTGCACGAACTGGGTGTTCTTCCAGAGGAACCAGACACCGATCACCGGCAGGATCAGGACGGCGACCCCGAAGGTGACCGTGAGCAGCGAACCGTGCTGGATGAGCAGCACGCCCCGGCTGCCGACCAGGACGAAGTAGACGACCAGGACGGCTGCCGTGACGGCGTACGTGATTTTGGCTGTCATGGCGGCTACTTCAGATCCAGGAAGTGTTCCAGGCCGAAGGTGAGGCCCGGGGTGTCCACGACGCGGCGCACGCCCAGCAGGATGCCCGGCATGAAGCTGCTGTGGTGCAGGGAGTCGTGGCGGATCGTGAGGGTCTCGCCCTCGCCGCCGAGCAGCACCTCCTGGTGGGCCAGCAGGCCGCGCAGCCGGACCGAGTGCACCGGGACGCCGTCGATGTCCGCGCCGCGCGCGCCGTCCGGGCCCGTCGCCGTGGCGTCGGGCTGCGGGGCGCTGCCCGCCTTCTGCCGGGCGGCGGCGATGAGCTGGGCGGTGCGGGTGGCGGTGCCGCTGGGGGCGTCCACCTTCTTCGGGTGGTGCAGTTCGATGACCTCGACGGACTCGAAGTACGGCGCGGCCACCTCCGCGAACTTCATGGTGAGCACCGCGCCGATGGAGAAGTTCGGGGCGATGAGCACGCCCGTCCCCGGTGCGGCGGCCAGCGAGGCGGTCAGCTGGGCGAGGCGCTGGTCGGTCCAGCCCGTCGTACCGACCACGGCGTGGATGCCGTGGCGGAGGCAGAAGTCGAGGTTGTCCATCACCGAGTCGGGGGTGGTGAGTTCGACGACGACCTGGGCGCCGGTGCCGGTCAGGGCCTCCAGGGAGTCCCCGCGTCCGAGGGCGGCCACCAGCTCCAGGTCCTCGGCCGCCTCGACGGCCCGTACCGCCTCTGATCCGATACGCCCCTTGGCGCCGAGGACCGCCACGCGCAGCTTGCTCATGTTCTTGATTCCTTAGTCGATGACGTACGCCGACGTGTGCCGCTCTACGCGACGGCGTCGTGCAGACGGGACGCCTGCTTGTCCTTCAGCGGACCGATGACGGACAGCGAGGGCCGCTGGCCCAGGAGCTCGGCGGCGACCTCCCGGACGTCGTCCGGGGTGACCGACTCGATCCGGGTCAGCATGTCGTCGACGGACATCTGCTCGCCCCAGCACAGTTCGCTCTTGCCGATACGGTTCATCAGCGCGCCGGTGTCCTCCAGGCCGAGGACCGTGGAGCCGCGGAGCTGGCCGATGGCGCGGTCGATCTCGTCGTCGGGCAGACCGTGTGCGGCGACCTGGTCGAGTTCGTCGCGGCAGATCTTCAGCACGTCGTGGACCTGGCTGGGCCGGCAGCCCGCGTACACGCCGAAGAGACCGCAGTCGGCGAAGCCCGAGGTGTACGAGTACACGCTGTAGGCGAGGCCACGCTTCTCGCGGACCTCCTGGAAGAGCCGGGAGGACATGCCGCCGCCCAGTGCGGTGTTCAGGACGCCGAGCGCCCAGCGGCGCTCGTCGGTGCGGGCCAGGCCCGGCATGCCGAGGACGACATGGGCCTGCTCGGTCTTGCGGCCGATGAGCTCGACGCGTCCGGCGGTGCGCAGGATGCGGGAGCCGGCGCGCGGGGCGATGGGGGTGGCGTCCTGCCGCTTGAGCGCGCCCGCCTTCTCGAAGGCGGCACGGACCTGGCGTACGACCTTGTTGTGGTCGACGTTGCCGGCGGCTGCGACCACGAGGTGGGTCGGGTCGTAGTGCTTCTTGTAGAAGCGCCGGATGCGGTCCGCGGTGAGGGCGTTGACCGTGTCGACCGTGCCGAGGACCGGGCGGCCGAGCGGGGTGTCGCCGAGCATGGTGTGCGCGAACAGGTCGTGCACGCAGTCGCCCGGGTCGTCCTCGGTCATCGCGATCTCTTCGAGGATCGCGCCGCGCTCGACGTTCACGTCCTCCTCGCGGATCAGCGAGCCGGTGAGCATGTCGCAGACCACGTCGATGGCGAGCGGCAGGTCGGTGTCGAGCACGCGTGCGTAGTAGCACGTGTACTCCTTGGCCGTGAACGCGTTCATCTCGCCGCCGACCGCGTCGATCGCGGAGGAGATGTCCAGGGCGCTGCGCTTGTCCGTGCCCTTGAAGAGGAGGTGTTCGAGGTAGTGCGTGGCGCCGTTCAGAGCCGGCGTCTCGTCGCGCGAGCCGACGTGCGCCCAGATGCCGAAGGTGGCGGAGCGCACGGAGGGCAGGGTCTCGGTGACGATGCGCAGGCCCCCGGGAAGGGTGGTCTTGCGGACCGTGCCGATGCCGTTCTCGCCCTTGATCAGGGTTTGGGTACGGGCGACGGCCCGCGCCTCCGAGGAGGTGCGGGCCGTCGTCGTAGAGCTACTCGACGTCACTTGTCGGTGTCGTCCTTCTTCTCATCGTCGTCGCCTTCGCCCTCGATCACGGGGATGAGGGAGAGCTTGCCGCGGGAGTCGATCTCGGCGATCTCGACCTGGACCTTGGAGCCCACGGCCACGACGTCCTCGACGTTCTCCACGCGCTTGCCGCCGGCGAGCTTGCGGATCTGCGAGATGTGCAGCAGTCCGTCCTTGCCCGGGAGCAGCGACACGAACGCGCCGAAGGTCGTCGTCTTCACGACGGTGCCCAGGTAGCGCTCGCCGACCTCCGGCATGGTCGGGTTGGCGATCGAGTTGATCGTGGCGCGCGCGGCCTCGGCCTGCGAGCCCTGCTGGGCACCGATGTAGATGGTGCCGTCGTCCTCGATCGTGATGTCGGCGCCGGTGTCCTCCTGGATCTGGTTGATCATCTTGCCCTTCGGGCCGATGACCTCACCGATCTTGTCCACGGGGATCTTGACCGTGATGATCCGCGGGGCGTTCGGGGACATCTCGTCCGGCGTGTCGATCGCTTCCATCATCACGTCGAGGATGTGGAGGCGGGCGTCGCGGGCCTGCTTGAGGGCCGCGGCCAGGACGGAGGCGGGGATGCCGTCCAGCTTGGTGTCCAGCTGGAGGGCGGTCACGAACTCCTTGGTGCCGGCGACCTTGAAGTCCATGTCGCCGAAGGCGTCCTCCGCACCGAGGATGTCGGTGAGGGCGACGTAGTGCGTCTCGCCGTTGATCTCCTGGGAGATCAGACCCATGGCGATGCCGGCGACGGGGGCCTTGAGGGGCACACCGGCGTTCAGCAGCGACATGGTGGAGGCGCAGACCGAGCCCATGGACGTCGAGCCGTTGGAGCCGAGGGCCTCGGACACCTGACGGATCGCGTAGGGGAACTCCTCGCGCGTCGGCAGGACCGGCACGATGGCGCGCTCGGCGAGCGCTCCGTGGCCGATCTCGCGGCGCTTCGGGGAGCCGACGCGGCCGGTCTCGCCGACGGAGTACGGCGGGAAGTTGTAGTTGTGCATGTACCGCTTGCGGGTCACCGGGGAAAGGGTGTCCAGCTGCTGCTCCATCCGGAGCATGTTCAGGGTGGTGACGCCCAGGATCTGGGTCTCGCCACGCTCGAACAGGGCGGAGCCGTGCACGCGCGGGATGGCCTCGACCTCGGCGGCGAGCGTACGGATGTCCGTGACGCCGCGGCCGTCGATGCGGACCTTGTCCTTGATGACGCGCTCACGCATCAGGGACTTGGTCAGCGAGCGGTACGCGCCGGAGATCTCCTTCTCGCGACCCTCGAACTGCGGGAGCAGCTTCTCGGCGGCGATCTCCTTGACGCGGTCCAGCTCGGCCTCGCGCTCCTGCTTGCCCGCGATGGTGAGCGCCTGGGCCAGCTCGCTCTTGACCGCGGAGGTCAGGGCCTCCAGGACGTCGTCCTGGTAGTCCAGGAAGACCGGGAACTCGCCGGTCGGCTTGGCGGCCTTCGCGGCGAGGTCGGCCTGGGCCTTGCAGAGCACCTTGATGAAGGGCTTCGCGGCGTCCAGACCGGCGGCCACGATCTCCTCGGTGGGCGCCTCGGCGCCGCCCGCGACGAGCTGGATCGTCTTCTCGGTGGCCTCGGCCTCGACCATCATGATCGCGACGTCGCCGTCCTCAAGGGCGCGACCGGCGACGACCATGTCGAAGACGGCGTCCTCGAGCTCGGTGTGCGTCGGGAACGCGACCCACTGGCCGTTGATCAGCGCGACGCGGACGCCGCCGATCGGGCCGGAGAAGGGCAGGCCGGCCAGCTGCGTGGACGCGGAGGCGGCGTTGATCGCCACGACGTCATACAGGTGGTCGGGGTTGAGCGCCATGATCGTGGCGACGACCTGGATCTCGTTGCGCAGGCCCTTCTTGAAGGACGGGCGCAGCGGGCGGTCGATGAGGCGGCAGGTGAGGATCGCGTCCTCGGAGGGCCGGCCCTCGCGGCGGAAGAAGCTGCCGGGGATCTTGCCGGCCGCGTACATCCGCTCCTCGACGTCCACCGTGAGGGGGAAGAAGTCGAGGTTGTCCTTGGGCTTCTTGGAAGCGGTGGTGGCCGACAGCACCATGGTGTCGTCGTCCAGGTACGCCACGGCGGAGCCAGCGGCCTGCTTGGCCAGGCGGCCCGTCTCGAAGCGGATGGTGCGGGTGCCGAAGGTTCCGTTGTCGATAACGGCCTCGGCGTAGTGGGTCTCGTTCTCCACTAGCGTTTTCTCCGATACTTTTCGTCTTTCGTCCCGGCCCGCCCGTGTGGCGGGGGAACGCTTCTGCGGAGAAGCGCGCCTTCTCGTGCGGGCCGGTCTTCGATCGAAGCTCCCGGGTCTCACGGTCTCCCGGGGGCCACTACCGAGGACCGGCGGCGGCGAGGCGCGCTCTTCCTCGTGTCGTGCGGTGTGGCGGCCGTACGTCGCTGTGTGCCGTACCGGTACCACGCTGTGTGCTGCGTATTGCGTTGTGCCACCACACTACAAAGGGGTGGTGACACTCCGCACGTACAGCAAAGGGAGCGGCCCCCTCTTACGTGGGAACCGCTCCCTTCACGATGTCTTACTTGGCGCCCGCCGCACCGCGGCGGATGCCCAGGCGGTCGACCAGCGCACGGAAGCGCTGGATGTCCTTCTTCGCCAGGTACTGCAGGAGGCGACGGCGCTGACCGACCAGGATCAGCAGACCACGACGGGAGTGGTGGTCGTGCTTGTGGGTCTTGAGGTGCTCGGTCAGGTCCGAGATACGGCGCGAGAGCATCGCGACCTGAACCTCGGGAGAGCCGGTGTCGCCCTCCTTCTGACCGAACTCCGTGATGAGCTGCTTCTTCGTAGCGGCATCGAGCGGCACGCGTACTCCTCGTAGTGTTCTGATGGCCACCGAGTGCCCCTGGTCCACTTCTCAGGGGAGCTTCCGTAACTCGGGAGGCGGGGATCCGCTGAGCGCGACCTCCAGGGCCCCAAGGGGGCGGTCCGGGGGTGCGTACACATACGGCCGTAACACAGCGTACCAGGGGGTGGGGGCCCCTCCGACCGGGGTTCCGGGAGTCCGGGGAGGCCAGGGCCGGTCCCAGTAGGGTGACGCGAAGTCATCCGCGGGTCGGATGTGTGCGGCGACTGGTTTGCCGATTCGCCTGTCGGTTGGTTTGTCGGGTTCGTTCGTCTGGAAGGGGTCGCTTCGCCATGGCCGAGGCAGAGGACAAGGACGTCAAGGCGCGCAAGGAGCGGGAGAAGGACGAGCTCTACGCCCTCGACATCTCGGAAGTCGAATGGCAGAGCGCGCCCGGTACCGAGGAGCACGAGGAGCGGGTAGAGATCGCGTACCTCCCCGAGGGAGCGGTGGCCATGCGGTCGTCGCTCGACCCGGACACGGTCCTGCGGTACACCGAGGCCGAGTGGCGTGCCTTCGTGCTCGGTGCGCGTGACGGCGAGTTCGATCTGGAGCCGGCTCCGCAGGACGGCGGGGGCGCGGCCGACTAACTGTCTCTAACAAAAGCCGTTGATCATGTGACTATCGGTGCGGTCTGTCGTTGGTCTGGTCGTGGGGAAACGTCAGTCGCGACCGTGGATCGTGTCGGATGAACTGTGGGCACTGATCGAGCCGTTGTTGCCCGAGCCGGCGCCGAAGCTGGTCGAGGGCAGACCTCGCGTGCCGGACCGGCAGGCCCTGTGCGGGATCCTGTTCGTCCTGCACACCGGGATCCAGTGGGAGTACCTGCCCCAGGAGCTGGGCTTCGGCTCGGGGATGACCTGCTGGCGGCGCCTGGCGGCCTGGAACGAGGCCGGCGTCTGGGACCAGCTGCATGTGCTGCTGCTGGAGAAACTGCGGTCGAAAAACCAGCTGGACTGGTCCAGGGCGGTGATCGACTCCTCGCACGTCCGCGCGGCCCGGCGAGGCCCAAAAGCGGACCCAGCCCGGTCGACCGCGCACGTCCGGGCAGCAAGCACCACCTCATCGTCGACGGCCAGGGCATCCCGCTCGCCGTGTCGCTGACCGGCGGAAACCGCAACGACATCACCCAGCTCATGCCGCTGCTCGACAAGATCCCGGCCGTCGCGGGCCAGGTCGGCAGACCCCGCCGACGGCCGGATGCGCTGCTGGCCGACCGTGGCTACGACCACGACAAGTACCGCCGTCTGCTCTGGCAGCGCGGGATCCGCCCCGTGATCGCGAAGCGAGGCGAGCCTCACGGCACTGGCCTGGGCATTTTCCGCTATGTCGTCGAGCGCACGATCGCCTGGCTCCACGGCTTCCGCCGCCTGCGCATCCGCTGGGAACGACGCGACGACATCCACGAAGCGTTCCTCGGACTCGCCGTCTGCCTGATCACCCACCGCCACGTCCAACGCCTTTGTTAGGGACAGTAAGGGCTGTCCCGTAACTCCCGGTGGATCAGCGTGCGGCGTCGAGCCGGTGCATCGCAAGGCGCGGTCGCCCTCATACCGGGTGTATTCGGGCGATCCGGCAACGCCGCGAGGTGCCGTAGCTGTCGTCGTGCGCCCGCCGGGAGTTACGGGACAGCCCTTAGTACGGCGGCGGACGCCGTGGAGTGAGAGGGGCGCACCGCGGCACAGAAGAAGGGCCGGTGGCACGGATGCCACCGGCCCTTCTCGTTTTCGCGCTCTTTGTCCACTTTGCCTTCCGCGCAAGGCCGTTCATACGCCACTTCTGGGCAGGCTGTGACGTAGTGGGCGGGACCGCGGGGGTGGACGGGCCTGCCGTGGGGGTGGTTGTGGTGATTAGGCTGGGGTGGGCGCGGCAGTAGTACCCGTGGACGGGACCGCCGCTTCACAGGGGGATCCGGGGCGCGTCGAAAGGCCCCGGACGACGAGAACGGTCGCCCCGGCTCGACATGAGGGTGCTCGACCACACCAGGAGGAATTGTGAACAGCGATCGGGACGGGATCCGCGGGGGCTGGGCCACACCCGGCGATGACCAGTCCGACGCGGAGTCCGCCGTCGAGACGACGGGCGAGTTCACCATCGACTACGCCCCTCCCGCCTGGTACACGCAGAACGCGTCAGGCAGTTCGGGCGGAGCTTCCCCGGCGGTCACGGAGACGGAGGAGGCGGACGAGGCGGACGAGGCGGACCAGTCCGACGAGTCCGACGAGTCCGACGGTTCAGACGGGTCCGGCAAGGGGGAGAAGGCGGAGGCCGACTCTCAGGCGGAGCGGGACGCGAGCGGTACGGCCGGTGGGGCGCCGGAGCCCCAGCGGGCACCGGTCGCGCCTTCGTTCGGCCCCCGGCTGCCGGGTGTGCCGGCGTTCGCTTCCGGGGCTCCCTACACCGCGCCGGTTCCGCCTCCTGTTCCGCCCGTTGCTCCTGTTCCTCCTGTAGCTCCGGCCCGGGGGCCGGTCGGCGTTCCGAAACTGCCTGTGGGCAGTGGGTACGAGCCGCAGGGCGGCGTTTCCGAGACGCCGGGCGGCGGTTCGGGAGGGCCTGCCGCCGTCCCGAATCTGCCGAACTTCCAGGGGCCGGGACAGGGACAGCAGGGACAGCAAGGTCAGCAGGAACAGCAGGCGTGGTCTCCGCCGGTTCCGCCGGCGGCGCCGGTTGCGGCTCCTCAGCCCTCCTCGGCTCCCGACGCCACGGGGAGCACCGGGAACGCCGACGGCGACAGTGGGGACATCGAGAGCGGTGCCACCCTGCGCATCTCCCCCGGCGCCGTGAAGCGGGAGGCCGCGGAGCGCGCGGCAGCCGAGTCCCAGGCCGAGAGCGGGCGCGTGTCCGAGGTCGAGCCTGAGCCCGAGGCCGGGTCCGGGTCCGGGTCCGGGTCCGGGTCCGGGTCCGGGTCCGGGTCTGAGGCTGAGGCCAAGTCCGTCGGCCCGGCTCCGGTTGCCGACGGCACCGAGAGCGCCGACGGGGACGTCGTCCAGGTCGCGTTCGGCAGTCCGTCCGAGGACGACGACGAGGTGGACGCAGGAGCCGAGGAGACGTCTCCGGTGGACGCACCCGTGCTGTCCGTCACCACCGACGAGGACGAGAGCAAGGGCGAGACCGAGGGCGACAAGCGGAAGGAAGGGCTGGAGGACGAGGCCCCAACCGCAGCCGCGGCCACACAGACGTTCGCGGACGACGACGAGCCGCAGCCTGTTGACGCCCTCGCACAGAGTTCCGGCGATCTCGGCGATTCCGCGTCCGTTACGGGTCCCGTTGCGGGTCCCTTGGCGGACCCCGCGACGGACGCCGTGACCGACTCCGAGCAGGACGGCGCCGTGCGGGACACACCTCCCGCGTGGACTCCGCCCCCGCTGCCGCAGGGCGGACTGCCTCCGCTGCCGCCCGCGTACCAGCCTGCCGCGCCCGCTTCCGCCGGACAGTGGCCCACGTCGACGGAGGGTGAGGACGGGCAGCCGCAGGCGGACGCTCCAGCTCAGCCGTCCGCGCCGCCGCAGGGACAGCCGTTCCAGCCGCAGGCGCCGCAGTCCTCTCCGCCGGCCTGGCCGGTCACGCCCGGGACGCCCGCGGCCCCGGCTGCATCCGCTGCCCCCGCTGCCGCCAGCACTCCGGCCCCCGGTGGTTACGGGTTCCCGCAGTTCAGTGCCCCGGGTACGACTCCGGGGGCGCAGGACAGCGTTCCCGGTACGCCCCCGGCGGCGGCCCAGGCACCTCCTGGCTCCCCGCAGCCGCAGCCGCAGCCGCCCCAGCACTCGCAGCAGCCGCAGCCCGGGAGCTCGACTGTGCCTCCGGCTCAGCCTCAGGCTCCGGTGCCGGCTCCCCCGCCGGTCGCGGGTCCGGGACCGCAGGGCGGTTACGGCTTCCCGCCGCCCGGACCTGTCGCCGCGCAGCCGGCCCAGCCCGCGCAGTCCCCGCAGTCCCCGCAGTCCGGGGAGGACCTGCGTGGCGCTCTGGAGGAGGCCCGGCGCGCGCGCAGGGCAGCCGCTCAGGCGCAGCCCGCCCAGCCCGTTCAGCCCGCCCAGCCGGACCCGGCTGCCGCGAACCCCTCCGCGCCGGCCCCCGCTTACGGGTTCCCGCAGCCGGGCGCACCGGCCCAGCCGGGCAGCCCCGCGCCGCACACGCCCAACGCCCCCGGCCCGCAGCCCGGTTACGGCTTCCCTCAGCCCGGGGTCCCCGACTCGCCTGCCCAGCAGGGGGGTTACGGGTTCCCGCAGGCGCAGGCTCCGCAAGCCCCGCAGGCGCCGGCTCCTCAACAGCCCGCCCCGCAGCCGTTCCCCCAGCAGGGTCAGCCCTACCAGCCGCCGCAGGCTCAGGCACCGGCACAGGCCCAACCGCAACCTCAACCGCAGCCGCCCCATGCGCAGGGCCCGAGCCAGGGCCAGCCGGAACAGCAGCCCCCCGTCGATCCCCGTACCGGTACCGCCTGGCCGCAGCCCGTGCAGCACGATCAGCGGCAGCGGACCAACCCGGGGGCGCCGCTCGGTTACACGGCGGCCGTGGAGCTGTCGTCCGACCGGCTGCTCAACAACAAGAAGCAGAAGGCGAAGAGCGGGCGGCCCGCCGCCGGGTCCTCCCGGTTCAAGCTCGGCGGCAAGAAGGAGGAGGCCGAGCGGCAGCGCAAGCTCGACCTGATCCGTACTCCGGTGCTCTCGTGCTACCGCATCGCCGTCATCAGCCTCAAGGGCGGCGTGGGCAAGACGACCACGACCACCGCGCTCGGTGCCACGCTCGCCACCGAGCGGCAGGACAAGATCCTCGCCATCGACGCCAACCCGGACGCCGGTACGCTCGGCCGCCGTGTGCGCCGCGAGACCGGGGCCACCATCCGCGACCTCGTACAGGCGATCCCCTACCTCAACTCGTACATGGACATCAGGCGATTCACCTCGCAGGCCCCGTCGGGTCTTGAGATCATCGCCAACGACGTCGACCCGGCCGTGTCGACCACGTTCAACGACGAGGACTACCGGCGCGCGATCGACGTGCTCGGCAGGCAGTACCCGATCATCCTCACGGACTCCGGTACGGGCCTGCTGTACAGCGCCATGCGCGGTGTACTCGACCTCGCCGACCAGCTCATCATCATCTCGACGCCGTCCGTGGACGGTGCCAGCAGCGCCAGTACGACGCTGGACTGGCTGTCGGCGCACGGGTACGCGGATCTGGTGTCGCGGTCCCTCACCGTCATCTCCGGGGTGCGCGAGACCGGCAAGATGATCAAGGTGGACGACATCGTCAGCCACTTCGAGACGCGCTGCCGGGGTGTGGTCGTCGTCCCGTTCGACGAGCACCTGGCGGCGGGTGCCGAGGTCAACCTCGACATGATGCGGCCGAAGGTGCGCGAGGCGTACTTCAACCTGTCGGCGCTGGTCGCGGAGGACATCGCGCGGCACCAGCAGTCGCAGGGGCTGTGGACGTCGGACGGCAACCCGCCGCCGGTCGCCGCCCCGCCGATGCCTGGTCAGCCGATGCCCGGCCCGGGCCAGCCCATGCCTGGGCAGCCCCTCCACGGGCAGCACGTGCCTGGGCAACCCGTACCCGGACAGCAGTACCCGGGCCAGCCGGGGCAGCCGGTGCCGGGCCAGCCATTGCCAGGCCAGCAGTATCCCGGCCCCTTCCCCCAGCAGGCCCAGCCCGCACAGCAGGCCCAGCCGTACCAGCCCCCACAGGCCCAGCCCCAGGCCCACCCCCAACCCCAGTCGCCGCCGCAACAGCCGCACCCCGGCCAGCAGCCCTACCCGCCGCAAGGAGCCCAGCCCGCGCAGCAGGTCCCGCCGCAGCAGCCGGGGCAGATGGGCTATCCCGCTCCGCAGAGCTGGCAGCAGCCCCAGCCCGGGCAGCCGACGGGACAGCCGGGTGCACCCTTCCAGCCGGGGGCGCCGCCCCACCAGCCGCCTGCCCAGCCCCCGCAGGCGGAGCAGGGCGGTCAGGAATCCCAGGGGCAGAGCCCGCAGGAGCAGAACTCGCAGGGGCAGAACCCCCAGGCCCCTCCGCCCCCGCCGCCCCACCAGTAACCGCCCGCACAGCCGACGCGCGCAGTTCACGCGCACAGTTCACCCGTACGGTCCAGTTCCTGGCCGTCGATCCAGCCTCAGGGCCCGCCCCGTGCTTCCACGGCGCGGGCCCTCGGCGCACCCGGGACGCTTCTCGCGTGGCCGGTGCCAACACACCGCCGTACCAGCCCCGTTCCGTACCGCCAGCCTCCTACCAGGCACCCTTCACCGGTCTGGACCAATGACCGTGAATTCCGGGTCAACTCGTTATTTCCGCAGGCCACACGGGGTTCACGGGCCGTTGACGCATGCCGACCAGCGCTGATAGACACTCACATCGACCCGGCCGCGGTCACCGGATCGGCAGGGCAACAGCCCATCTCCGTGCGAGTGATGACGTGAGGTCAGCGAGCCATGGACACACACGACCAGTTCGGCCTGAGGGGCACCGTCCTGCGGATCTTCGCGGTCGCCGGTGCCGCCGCCCTCACCCTCACCGTCGGTCAGCTGACCCCGCTCGGCCCCTCTCCCCAGCGGGCCGAGGCGAAGGACGACAAACAGGTCCTCACGGTCGCGGTGTCGCAGAGCGTCGACTCGCTGAGCCCGTTCCTCGCGTCGCGGCTGGTCAGTACGAGCATCCACCGGCTCATGTACGAGTACCTGACCAACTACGACCCGAAGGACAACCACGCGATCCCGGGTCTCGCCACCAAGTGGGAGCCCTCGGCCGACAAGCTCACCTGGACCTACACGATCCGCGACAACTCGAAGTGGTCGGACGGGAAGCAGGCCACCGCCGAGGACGCGGCGTGGACGTTCAACACGATGATGACCGACGAGGGCGCGGCCACCGCGAACGGCAGTTTCGTCGCGAACTTCAAGAAGGTCACCGCCCCCAGCCCCACGAAGCTGGTCATCGAGCTGAAGAAGCCGCAGGCCACGATGGCCGCACTGGACGTGCCGATCGTCCCGAAGCACGTCTGGGAGAAGGTCGACGACTTCTCCAAGTTCAACAACGACAAGAAGTTCCCGATCGTCGGCAACGGCCCGTTCGTCCTGACGGCCTACAAGGCCGACAGCTACGTACGGCTGAAGCCCAACAAGTCGTTCTGGCGCGGGGCTCCGAAGTTCGACGAGCTGGTCTTCAAGTACTACAAGGACGGGGACGCGGCGGTCGCGGCGCTGCAGAAGGGCGAGGTGTCGTTCGTCTCGGGGCTGACGCCCGCGCAGGCCGCGGCGCTGAAGAGCCAGCAGGACGTCACGGTCAACGACGCGCCGGGCCGCCGTTTCTACGCGCTCGCCACCAACCCGGGAGCCCAGGCGAAGAACGGCAAGAAGTTCGGCGACGGGCATGAATCGCTGAAGAACCCGAAGGTCCGGCGGGCGCTGTTCGCGGCCGTGGACCGCGGGACCGTCATCGACAAGGTGTTCCAGGGCCACGCGGTGGAGGGCGAGGGCTACATCCCGCCGCGCTTCTCCCCGTACTTCTGGAAGCCGGCGGAGAGCCGGCGGATCTCGTACGACCCCGCCGAGGCCGCCCGGCTTCTCGACGAGGCGGGCTACAAGAAGAACGGTGACGGCAAACGGGTCGGCAAGAACGGCAAGCCGATCACCTACCGCATCCTCTGCCATGCCACGGATCCGCCGGACAAGGCGGTCGGGAAGTATCTGCAGGAGTGGTGGGGCAAGCTCGGCATCGGTGTCTCGCTCGACTGCCGGGACAACGTGAGCGACCCTTGGCTGGCGGGCGAGTACGACCTCGCCTTCGACGGCTGGTCCGTCAACCCCGACCCCGACTTCGTCCTGTCCATCCACACCTGTGCTGCGCTCCCGGCGACGCCCAAGGACATCGGCGCGACCGACAACTTCATCTGCGACAAGAAGTACGACGAGCTGTACGACCAGCAGCTCGCCGAGTACGACGCCACCAAGAGGGCGGAAATCGTCAAGCGGATGGAGTCGCGGCTGTACGACACCGGGTACATGAACGTCATGGCGTACCCGAACGCGGTCGAGGCCTATCGCTCGGACCAGATCGCGTCGATCACGAAGATGCCCGAGGCCGCGGGCAACATCTACGGACAGGACGGCTACTGGAGCTGGTGGTCGGCGACGCCGGCCGCCGACGGCGAATCCTCCGGCGGGTCGAACCAGACAGGCGTCATCATCGGCATCGTCGCGGGCGTGGTGATCCTCGCGGGTCTCGGGGCGTTCTTCGCGATGCGCCGCCGCGCGACCGCCGAGGACCGCGAATAGTCCCCCGGCCCGCCGGGACGACCGGAACCGGCCGACCCGGGAGCATCGGGATTGACTGACCGGGACGATCGGGAGTGGCCCAACAGTGAAGGCCGTTCATGACCGCTGAAGCGACACCCTCGCCGGTCGGGAAGCCCGTGGGCGGGCGGACCGGGAGTCCGGCCCCGGCCGGCCCGTCGGCGGCCCGCGGACCACGGGTACGCGGCACCGCGTACCCCCGGTACGTGGCCGGCAAGCTGGGCGGCGCGGCCGTCTCCCTGCTCGCCGTCCTCGTCACCAGCTTCTTCCTCTTCCGGCTGATCCCCGGCGACCCGGTGAAGTTCATGACGGGCGGACGCCAGGTGTCGGCCCAGCAACTGGCCGCGTACAGGCGGGAGTTCGGGCTCGATCTGCCGCTGTGGCAGCAGTTCACGGACTACTGCGGCAAGGCGCTCACCGGTGACCTCGGCACCTCGTACCAGTTCCGCGCGCCGGTCATGGACAAGATCAGCGAGGCCCTGCCGAACACGCTGCTGCTCACGGGCACGGCCTTCGTCCTGTACACGGCGATCGGCGTCGTCCTCGGCACCCGGGCCGCGTGGCGCCACGGCGGGCTCGGCGACCGCCTCAACACCGGACTCGCGCTGACCCTCTACTCGATCCCGTCGTTCTGGCTGGGCCTGCTCCTGATCATCGTCTTCTCGGTCGGGGTCGGGCCGGTCCCGGGCCTCTTCCCGACGGGCGGCATGGAATCCGGCGGCGAGGAAGGCTTCGCGTACGTCCTCGACGTCGCCCACCATCTGGTCCTTCCCGTGGTGACGCTGGTGGCGGTCGAGTACGGGCAGACGCTGCTGGTCACGCGCTCGGCACTGCTCGACGAGATGGGCGGCGACTATCTGACGACCGCGCGGGCCAAGGGCCTGCGGGACGATCTCGTCCGCCGCCGGCACGCCGTGCCGAACGCGCTGCTGCCGACGATGACGCTGGTCTTCATCAACCTCGGCCGGACCGTCGCGGGTGTGATCCTCGTCGAGACGGTCTTCTCCTGGCCCGGCCTCGGCGGGCTCTTCTACCAGGCGCTGAGCGTGCCCGACCTGCCGCTGGTGCAGGGGCTGTTCTTCGTCTTCGCCGCCGCGGTGATCGTGATGAACACACTCGCCGACCTGATCTATCCGCTGCTCGACCCCAGGGTGGGCCGATGACGACGACCGACCCGCACGAGCCGGTGCCGACGCCGACACCGACGCCGACGCCGACGCCGGACGATCCCGTGGTGGCCTCGCCCGTGCCCGCGAAGGGCGGGCCCCGCGCCCTCGCCCGGCAGCGACGGCGCGCCTCCGCCGTCCGCTTCTGGCAGCGGTACCGCACGCACCGCTCCGGTCTCCTCGGGCTCGCCGCGCTCACGCTCTTCGCCCTGGTCGCGCTGACCGCGCCGCTGACCGTCGGATCCGACGTGCAGAGCGTGACGGGCGCGCCGGGACGGCCCATGGAGAGTCCGAGCCTCGAATTCCCGCTCGGCACGGACCAGTTCGGGCGCAGTCTGCTCGGTCTGGTGGTGTGGGGTTCGCGGGTGTCGCTGCTCGTGGGCCTGCTCGCGGCCGTCCTCTCGGTCGCGATCGGCGCGCTCATCGGCATCACCGCGGGTCACTTCCGGGGCTGGTTCGCGACGGTGATGATGCGGATCACGGACTGGTTCCTGGTCATGCCGACGCTGGTGCTGGCGATCGCGCTGGCGACCGTGATGTCCCGCTCGCTCGGCACGATCATCCTGGCGATCGGCGTCACGACCTGGCCGACGACGGCCCGGCTGGTACGGGCGCAGACCCTGGCCGTGGAGTCCCGGCCGTACATCGAGCGGGCGAAGGCGCTCGGTGGCGGGCACTGGCACGTCATGTCCCGGCATGTGCTGCCCAATGTCATGCCGCTGGTGCTCGCGCAGACGACCCTGATCATCTCCTCCGCGATCCTCGCCGAGGCGACGCTGGCCTTCCTCGGGCTCGGCGACCCGACGGTGGTCTCCTGGGGCGGTCTGCTGCAGGACGCGCGGGAGGCGGGTGCGGTGAGCGCCGGGAAGTGGTGGTACCTCGTGCCGCCCGGCATCGCGATCGCCGTCGTCGCCCTCGCCTTCACGCTGTGCGGGCGTGCCGTCGAGTCCGTCCTCAACCCGAAGCTGGGGGTGGCCCGTTGAGCACACCGACCGCGCCGACCGCACCGCCCTTGCTGGACGTACGGAACCTGGAGGTGACGTACGGCGGCGGGGTGGCCGCCGTGCGCGGTGTGGACCTCACCGTCGAGGCCGGGCAGAAGGTCGGCATCGCGGGTGAGTCCGGCTGCGGCAAGTCCACTCTGGCGCTCGCGCTGCTGCGCCTGCTGCCTGCCGGGGCCCGGGTGAGCGGGGAGATCCTCCTCGACGGCGAGGACGTACTGACCATGAAGTGGGGGCGGGTACGGGCGGTCCGCTGGGCCGGTGCCTCCATCGTCTTCCAGGGCGCCATGCACTCCCTCAACGCCGTGCACCGCGTCGGGGACCAGATCGCCGAGCCGATCCTGCTGCACCGCAAGGCCACCGCGGCGGGGGCGCGGCGGCGGACCGGCGAGCTCCTGGAGCAGGTGGGGCTGCCGGCGGGACGGGCGTCCGCGTATCCGCACGAGCTGTCCGGCGGGCAGCGGCAGCGCGTGATGATCGCGATGGCGCTGGCCTGCGATCCACGGCTGGTCGTCGCCGACGAGCCGACCACCGCGCTCGACGTGATGATCCAGGCGCAGATCCTGCGGCTGATCCAGCAGCTCGTCTCCGAGCAGGAGCTGGGCCTTGTCATGATCAGCCATGACCTGGCGGTCCTGTCGGACACCTGCGACCGGCTCGCGGTGATGTACGCGGGCCGGGTGGTGGAGGAGGGGCCCGCCCGCCAGGTGTACGAGGACGCCCGGCATCCCTACGGGCAGGCGCTGTCGGCGGCCTTTCCGCGGATCGGGGACGCCGGTTCGCGGTTCGCGCCGCGCGGGCTGCCCGGGGACCCACCGGATCCGGCCGCGCTGCCGTCCGGCTGCGCGTTCCACCCCCGGTGCGCGGCGGCGCTGGACTCCTGCACCACGGAGGACCAGCTCCTGCGCCCGGCCGCCCCGGACCGCTGGGCGGCATGCGTGCACGTGAACACGCGCAGTGCTGCGGGGGCCGCGGGTTCCGCGGGCGCCGCGGATGCCGTAAAGCCCTCCGGGGCAGTGGGGGCGGGTGTGGTGGAAGACGTGAGGAGTACCCCATGACGGCTACGCCCCAGGCGGTCCCCGAGACGCCCCCGGCTTCCTCCGCACCGCTCCTGAGCGCCGAGGGTCTGCGGGTCAGTTTTCCCGCGCGGCGGGGTGACACCGCGCGGGCCCGTGCCGTCGACGGGGTGGATCTCGACATCCGGCCGGGTGAGATCGTCGCGCTGGTCGGCGAGTCGGGCTGCGGCAAGACGACCCTGGCCCGCTCGCTCCTCGGGCTGGTCCGGCCGACGGCGGGCCGGGTCACCTTCGCGGGCCGGCCGCTCGACTACTCCTCGCGGGCCCTCAAGTCGTACCGCAAGCGTGTCCAGCTG
Organism: Streptomyces ortus; assembly: GCF_026341275.1. NCBI lineage: Bacteria > Bacillati > Actinomycetota > Actinomycetes > Kitasatosporales > Streptomycetaceae > Streptomyces > Streptomyces ortus. The sequence goes on along the minus strand of NZ_JAIFZO010000002.1, from coordinate 5,897,137 downwards.
GTCCTCCAGGACCCGAGCGGCTCGCTCAACCCCCGGCACACGGTGTACGACGCGGTGGCGGAGGGGCTGCGCATCCACGCGTACGCGGGCGACGAACGGGAGGCGGTTCGGGCGGCCCTCGCGCGGGCCGGACTCCGGCCGCCCGAGCGGTTCTTCCTGCGCTACCCGCACGAGCTCTCCGGCGGCCAGCGCCAGCGTGTCGTCATCGCGGGCGCGCTCGTCCTGGAACCCGAACTCATCGTCGCCGACGAGCCGGTGGCCTCCCTGGACGCATCGGTACGCGGTGAGATCCTGGCCCTGCTGCTGCGACTGCGCGCCGAACTCGGCCTGTCCGCCCTGGTGGTGACCCACGACCTCGGACTCGCGTGGAACATCGCGGACCGGGTCGCGGTGATGTACCTGGGCCGGATCATCGAGACGGGGGCGGTGGAGGACGTCCTGAGGGCGCCTCAGCACCCTTACACACAAGCCCTGTTGTCCGTCCTGCCCGAGGCCCCCGGCGCTCCGGTCGTGCTGACCGGCGAGCCCCCGGACCCGTCCCGCATCCCCTCGGGCTGCCGTTTCCACGCCCGCTGCCAGATCCTGGCGAACGGCGAGGCCGAGCGGGCGGGGGTGGCGGACGCGTGCCGCGAGGAAGACCTACCGCTGCTCAACGGAGGCGGCACTTCCCAGGTGGCCTGCCACTGGGCCGCGTCCCGTTAGAGCCCGACCACCACCCACCGTTCAGGACGCGTCGTACGCCTCGATGAGTTCCCGGGACCGCTTCACGTCGTCCGAGATCGCTTCCAGCAAGCCCTCGATGGAGTCGAACTTCGCCATCCCCCGCACGAAGGCCAGGAAGTCGACGGCGACGTGCAGACCGTACAGATCGAGCCCGACGCGGTCGATGGCGTACGCCTCGACCGTCCGCTCGGTCCCGTCGAACTGCGGATTCGTCCCGACGGAGATCGCCGCCGGCATGGCCTCGCCCTGCGCGTGCAGCCATCCCGCGTACACCCCGTCGGCGGGGATCGCGGTGTGCGGGAGCGTCTCCACGTTGGCGGTGGGGAAGCCCAGTTCACGGCCGCGCTGGGCGCCGCGGACGACGATGCCCTCGACGCGGTGCGGACGGCCCAGGATCTCGCGGGCCCCCTCGACGTCGCCCTCGGCGACCAGCCGCCGGGTGAGCGTCGAGGAGAACGGCTCGCCGCCCCCCGCCTCCCCGGTCACGTACAGATCCACCACCTCGACCTCGAAGTCGTACGTCTTGCCCTGCTCGGCGAGGAACGCGACATCACCGGCGGCCTTGTGGCCGAAGCGGAAGTTGGGGCCCTCGACGACGGCCTTCGCGTGCAGCTTGTCGACGAGGACCTTCACCACGAACTCGGCGGGCGACAGCTTCGAGAACTCGGTCGTGAAGGGCAGGATGAGCAGCGCGTCCACACCCAGCCCGGCCATCAGCTCGGCGCGGCGGTGGTGCGGCGCGAGCAGGGGCGGGTGGCTGCCGGGACGCACGACCTCGCTCGGGTGCGGGTCGAACGTGACGACGACCGACGGAACGCCCAGTTCACGCGCCCGTTCGACGGCATGGCTGATGATCAACTGGTGTCCGCGGTGGACTCCGTCGTACGAGCCGATGGTGACGATGCTGCGCCCCCAGTCCTGGGGGATGTCCTCCAAGCCACGCCAGCGCTGCACTGTGACCGCTCCTCGTCGAACCTGTGTCCGTGTCTGCCTCATACGCAGCTCTAAGGGTGCCATGCCGCGTCCTGTGGGCCCGCATCGGCATGGGCGCTGTGACCGGTGGCACGTGTCGGCGGCGGTGGCGGGGAGGCCGGCGGGGGTCACACCGGCACCCGTACCCCCGCGAGGTGCTCGATCGTGCGGCCCGTGCTCGGTCCGACCACGGTGGACCACTCCTCGGGTGCGGCGGCCAGCCAGCGGGTCACAAACACGGCGAAGCCCGGGGTCCCGCGGCTGAGATCGACGAGGGCGCGGTCGAAGCGGGTGGCACCGTCCGGGGTGCGTACGAGCAGGGTGCCCACCGTGTGGACGAGGGCGCGGGTGTGCTCCTCGTCGCCGTGGACCGCTCCCTGCGCCGCGGCCCGTACCAGCGCGTCCAGCACCACGGGGTCGTCCTCGCGCGTCAGCAGGAGGTCCAGGAACGCGCGCCGCAGCGGACGGGACACGGGTGTGCCGCGCGCCGCGAACACCTGGGCGAGCGCGGCCCGCAGCGCGGGCCCGCCCCCGTCGAGCAGGCCGGTGACGAGGGGGTACAGCACCGCGCCGGCGTCGGGGCCCTGCTCCAGTCGCCGGTCGACGTGTGCCGCCACCTGCGCGGCCGTCTCCGGACGCCGTTCCACTACCTCGCGTACGAGGGCGGCGACGCGGCGGGCCAGCGCCGGTGTGGTGACCTCGGCGAGCGTACGCAGAGCCGTGCCGTCGTCCGGTTCGCGCAGGCGGTCGTGGAACGCGGCGAGCACCGGGCCGGGATGGGTGGCCAGCGCGGTGGCCAGCGCGCTCGCGGGCAGCCGCGGGTCGCGGGCCCGGAAGCGGGCCAGGGCCTGCGGCAGATGGCGGGCCCTGGTGTGCGGATCGCGGACCAGCAGGGACAGGGCGTCGCCGTGCAGCGTGCAGTCGCCGGGGCGGGCGAGGAGGGCGCGCGCGGACCGGCGCAGCAGTTCCCGGTCGGCCTCGGTGCGTACGTGCGCGGCGGTGCGCAGCGCGTAGGCCGCCGCCGCGGCCCGCCAGGCGGGGCGCACGTCGTGCACCCAGCGGTCGACCGCGCGGCAGAGCGCGGACGGCTCCTCCTCGGCGAGCACGTCCAGCAGTTCGTCCGCGCGCGCGTGCCCGCTGTCGACCAGTGCCTCGGTCAGGTCGTCCGGGGCGCGGTGCCGGTGGGTGTGCAGCAGGACCTGCGCGGCGGTCGCGACGGTGGCGTCGGGGGTGGCGGGAAGCGGGCGGTCGTCGTCGAACCAGTGGGTGAGGTGCGGCTGCACACCGGCCGGGTCGGCGACGAGGAGTGCGGACACGGCGTCCAGGTAGCGTGGTTCGGTGGCGGGCGGCGCTCCGTCCGCCACGACGAGCCGCCTCAGCAGGTCGAAGCGATGCGCCGGCGGCAGGGGCAGCCGGCGCCAGAAGCCAGGGCCGAACTCCTCCGGCACGGTCCGCCTTCCGGCCCGCCACCGGACCACATGCTCGGCGAGGTGCCGCAGCACTCCGAGATACGGGGTCGCGTCGGGCACCCGGAGCAGTACGCCACGGAGCAGCCGGGTGGCCCACCAGGCAGCGACGTCCGCGTCGGCGTCCGTGTTCGCGTCCGTGTCGGCACGCGTATCGCCCTGCGTGTCGACATGCGCGTCGATGGCGGCGTCGGCGAGCGCCTCGTCGAGTACGTGGAGCAGTTCGCGCAGGCGGAGGGTGAGGTGGTCGTGTCCCTGTTGACGCGGCACGAGCAGGAGGGCCTGGAGCACGGGTGCGAGGCGGTGGCGGGGGAGGTCGAAGGCCTCGGGCCCGCCCGGGCCATGCTGGAGTCCACTCGGCCCGTCCCCGGAGCCGCGGCGGGCCGTCAGGGCGCCGAACACCGCGTCCAGGTCGAGGTGCATGCCCTGGATCCAGTCGGCGAACTCCTCGTGCGCGAAGCGGTAGCCGTCCCCGGCCGGCACGAGCAGGCCCTCGGTCAGGACGGCGGAGGCCCACCCGGTGCAGCCGCCGAGCCGCCGGTCGGGCACGGGACCCCACGGGAACAGGGTCTCGAAGGATGCCCGGTCCAGCTCCCCCTCCCCCGGCCCCAGGCAACGCCGCGCCGCCACGTGCACCTGCCCGGCGACCCGGGCCGCGAGGCGCCGCACCGCCGTCCCGCGCAGCCCGTTGGCCGCCGCGAGCCGCACGGCCACCCGCAGACACATCAGATCGAGGTACGCGGCGAAGACCTCGTCCCGCTTCGCCTTCCCGGGCGGGGTGCCGGACAGCGCGGCCCGCACCTCCGACAGCAGCCGCAGGGTCAGCGGATGCCGGGCGTCCGCCCCGGCCAGGGCCCCCTCGGGGATCCCGTACCGTGCCCGCGCGTCGCGTGCCTCGCCCTCCTCCAGGTCCCCCAGGCGTACGCAGGCGGGCAGTTCCGTACCCGCCTCCCCGCCGCTCCACCGGGCCCCGTACGCCGGCGCGAGCGGGAACCGGGTCGCCGCCCACTCCCAGTACTCGTCCCGGCAGGCCATCACGAGACGCACTCCGTGTTCCCGCAGCCAGCCCGCGGTACCGGCGGCCCACTCCGGCAGCCGGTGGGCGAGGCCGGGCGGCATCTCCTCGGGGCTGTCGAGCAGGAGCAGCAGGGGCCGTCCGGCGTCCCCGGCGAGGCGGGCCAGGCGCTCGGGCCGGATGTCTCCGAGCCCGCCCCGGCCGCCACCGGGCGCCTCTCCCTCCCACTCCCCGTCGGCCGGCTCCGGCCGGGAGCCGAGGGGCGAGGTCACGATCCGCCCCGCCCGCTCCAGCGTCCGCCGGGCCGCGTCGGCCACCGACCCGTCGCTGTCGCGCAGATCGGCTCCGCGCAGCCACAGGGTCGGAGCCGGTTCCGCGCCCTGGTTGCGCCGGGCGGCCAGGCCCGCCAGCTCCGTCGTACGACCGGTTCCCGGAGCACCGACCAGCGCGAGAATTCCGTACGAGCCGTACGAGCCGTACGAGTCAAACGAGCCGGACGTGTCGGTGAACGCGGTCAACTCCCTTACCACCGACGCCCGTTCGACAGCACCGTCCCCGTCGGAGCCCGCCGGGGACTCGACGGTGGCCGTCAGTTCCAGGACGCCCGCCAGATTGAGGTCGTCCCCGTAGGCGGGCACCGTCGCGGCGTTACGGGCCAGCAGTTCGGCGAGCGGGCCGAAGGCAGGCGTGCCGTCCGTGGACAGCGGTACGGCGAGGCCGCCGACCCGATGGTCGCAGTGGAGCGCCGTGCCCAGGACGGCGACGACCGCACCGGTGGCCGCGTCGACCACCGGTCCGCCGGCCGCCCCGCCGCCGGGCCGCAGCGCGTCGCTGCCGGCCGTACCGATCGCCAGCTCCAGCGCGTGGTCGAGCAGATGGACACGGTCGGCCGCCGTGTACGTCACGGCGGAGGAGCCCAGTACCCGGGCCTCACGCCAGCCGCCCGCGGCGATCCGGACGTACGTGCCGGTCTCCACGCGGTTCCGCACGGTGACCGGGAGCGGGGTGAGGCCGCCCAGTTCTTCGCAGTGGACGAGGGCGATACCGAGGTCCGGGAGAGCGGTGACCGCCTCGACCGGGACCAGGCAGGTACGGTCTCCGGCGGGCGCGTGCAGGACGAGGCGGGAGAGGCCGTCCACCGCCTCGTGGCTGGTGACGACCGTGCCGTGGAGGTCCGCGACGAAGCCGGTACCGCGCGGCCGTCCGGCCAGGTCGCGGATCCGCACCAGGGACCGGGCGGGCGTTGTACGGGCGACGCCCCGGTGGATTCCGCCATCCGCCTCAGCCGTCACCGAGGTCTCCCGGGTCATGCTCGAACCTCCCCGCCGCGCGCGCCGTCCGTGCTTTCGACGCTTCGATTTCCGACGGTAGGCGCGCGATGATCGGCCGCGACAGATCCCGAGCCGAACAAGCCCCCTTCCGCTCCCCCGGTTCACTCCGAGCGCCTGGCCGGACGGGTGAATGAAAGGGGGCGGATGGATACACCCTTGGGTGGGGGAACCGAGGGGGACAGTGGAGCGGCGCTTACAGACAACCCCGTGAACGCCGCTCCACGACGAAGAGGAAAAGAAGAACGGAGAAGAACGAAGAAGAGCGGCGCGGAAGGGCGGAGATCGACGGGGATTCGGACAACGCGAAGAGCGGAACGGTCAGACGAAGACCGCGAGGCTCTTGGCCTTGCCCTTCTGCTCCTCCACCAGCGCCAGGAACCGTCCCTCGGGATCGAACACCCCGACGGCCCCGGCCCCGGTGTACACCTCGGGCATCTCCAGCCGCACGCCGTTCGTCAGCAGCTGCGCGCGCTTGGTGTCCACGTCCCAGCGGGGGAACGCGGTCGCGGCGGCCTCCGCCACCGGCATCACGGTCAGCTCCTCCTGGAGCTGGTCGAGCGTCCGCGCGGTGTCGAGCTTGTACGGGCCCACGCGCGTGCGCCGCAACGCCGTCAGATGACCGCCGACACCGAGGTCCGCGCCCAGGTCACGGGCGAGCGCACGGATGTACGTACCGGACGAGCACACCACCGAGACGATCAGGTCCAGGACGGGCGTACCGTCCTCGGCCACGGCGCCCCGGACGTCGTACACGGCGAAGGACGAGATCCGCACCGGGCGGGCCGGGATCTCGAAGTCCTCGCCCTCACGCGCCCGCTTGTACGAGCGCACGCCGTTGATCTTGATGGCGCTGACCTTGGACGGCACCTGCATGATGTCGCCGCTGAGCTTGGCGATCCCCGCGTCGATGGCGTCCCGGGTCACCCGGGAGGCGTCGGCCGACGAGGTGAGGTCGCCCTCGGCGTCGTCGGTCAGGGTGTTCTGCCCCAGCCGGATGGTGCCGAGGTACTCCTTCTCCGTCAGCGCGAGGTGCCCGAGGAGCTTGGTCGCCTTCTCGACGCCGAGGACGAGCACGCCCGTCGCCATGGGGTCGAGGGTGCCCGCGTGTCCGACGCGCCGGGTCTTGGCGATGCCGCGCATCTTGGCGACCACGTCGTGCGAAGTGAAGCCCGACGGCTTGTCGACGATGACAAGGCCGTCGGGCGTCTGCTGCTTCTGCGTCATTTGGCGGCGTCGCCGTCTTTCTCGTCGTCGGCCGACTCGTCGTCGTCCTCGTCGCCGGGCTCGTCGTCCTCTTCCGGCTTCTTGTACGGGTCGGCGTCACCGGCGAAGGTGGCGCCGGCCGAGACCTCGCGCACCTGGGCGTCCTTGGCCCGCGCCTTGTCGAGGAGGTCCTCGATGGTCTTGGCGGTGTCCGGCAGGGCGTCCGCGACGAAGGTGAGCGACGGGGTGAACTTCACGCCCGCCGCCGCGCCGACCGCCGAACGGAGTACGCCCTTGGCGCTCTCCAGGCCCGCGGCGGCTTCCGCGCGCTGCTCGTCGTCCCCGTACACCGTGTAGAAGACGGTCGCCTCACGGAGGTCCCCGGTGACCCGGGTGTCCGTGATGGTCACATGCGAACCGAGCCGCGGGTCCTTGATCCCACGCTGCAGCTTCTTGGCAACCACCTCTCGGATGAGGTCCGCCAGCCTCTTCGCCCGCGCGTTGTCGGCCACTGGTCCGTCTCCCTCTTATCTGCTGATCCTTGTACGGGCGATCCTTGTCGCCGCACGCTCATTCGTCGTCTTCCCCGTGCAGCCGCCGTCGCACCGACAGCAACTCCACCTCGGGGCGCCCGGCGACCAGGCGCTCACACCGGTCGAGTACGTCGGTCAGGTGACCGGTGTCCCCGGAGACCACCGCGAGTCCGATGACGGCCCTGCGGTGGAGGTCCATGTGCTCCACCTCCGCCGCGCTCACCGCGAACTTGCGTTGGAGTTCGGCCACGATCGGGCGGACGACGGAGCGTTTCTCCTTCAGCGACCGTATGTCGCCGAGGAGGAGGTCGAAGGACAGAGTCCCCACGTACATGTGTGTTCCGGATGTCCCGCCGGGTCGGGGTAGGTGGCCCGGCCATACTCCTGCCGGGGCACTTGAACGGTACCCCGAACCTCCGGTACCGCTCGACGGAGTTTCCGCCCCCGCCGCCCCTTCCCGTACCCGACCACGCATGGGGGCTGCGCCCCCTCGCCCCCCTTGTCCTCAAACGCCGGACGGGCTAGGAGATAGCCCCTCCGGCGTTTGAGGAGCGGGGGTTCGGGGGCCGGCCCCCGAGTACGTGACGGGTACGGGTAGGGGCGGCGGGGGCGGAAAACCCCGTGGGGGTTGGCCCGCAGGAACTAGTTCCCGTGAGCCAACCCCACACGGTCGAGCTGAGCCGCAGGCGTTACGCGCGCGGCTTCTCGCGCATCTCGTACGTCGCGATGACGTCGTCGATCTTGATGTCGTTGAAGTTGCCGAGGTTGATACCGCCCTCGAACCCTTCGCGGATCTCGGTGACATCGTCCTTGAAGCGACGCAGACCGGAGATGTTGAGGCTCTCCGCGATGACCTTGCCATCGCGCAGCAACCGCGCCTTGGTGTTGCGCTTGACCTCGCCGGAGCGGACCAGCACACCGGCGATGTTGCCCAGCTTGGACGAGCGGAAGACCTCGCGGATCTCCGCCGTACCGAGCTCGACCTCTTCGTACTCCGGCTTGAGCATGCCCTTGAGGGCCGCTTCGATCTCCTCGATGGCCTGGTAGATCACCGAGTAGTAGCGGACGTCGACGCCCTCGCGCTCCGCCATCTGCGCCGCGCGGCCCGCGGCGCGGACGTTGAAGCCGATGACGATGGCGTCGGATCCGGTCGCCAGGTCGATGTCCGACTCGGTGACCGCACCCACACCGCGGTGCAGGACACGGATGTCGACCTCTTCACCGACGTCGAGCTGGAGCAGCGAGGACTCGAGAGCCTCCACCGAACCGGACGCGTCGCCCTTGATGATGAGGTTGAGTTCCTGCACCAGACCGGCCTTGAGGGCCTCGTCCAGGTTCTCCAGGGAGAACCTGACTCCACGCCGGGCGAAGTTGGCGTTGCGCTCGCGCGCCGCGCGCTTCTCGGCGATCTGGCGGGCCGTGCGGTCCTCGTCGACGACGAGGAAGTTGTCGCCGGCGCCCGGGACGTTGGTGAGACCGAGCACGAGGACGGGGGTCGAGGGACCCGCTTCCTCGACGTTGTTGCCGTTGTCGTCGAGCATCGCCCGGACACGGCCGTACGCGTCGCCGACCACCATCGTGTCGCCGATGCGCAGCGTTCCGCGCTGGACCAGGACGGTCGAGACGGCACCACGGCCACGGTCGAGGTGGGACTCGATCGCGATGCCCTGCGCGTCCTGCTCGGGGTTGGCCCGCAGGTCGAGCGAGGCGTCCGCGGTGAGGACCACGGCCTCCAGCAGGCTCTCGATGTTGAGGCCCTGCTTGGCGGAGATGTCGACGAACATCGTGTCGCCGCCGTACTCCTCGGCCACCAGACCGAACTCGGTGAGCTGACCGCGCACCTTGGTCGGGTCGGCACCCTCGACGTCGATCTTGTTGACCGCGACCACGATCGGCACCTCGGCCGCCTTGGCGTGGTTCAGCGCCTCGATCGTCTGGGGCATCACACCGTCGTTGGCCGCCACCACGAGGATCGCGATGTCGGTCGACTTGGCACCACGGGCACGCATGGCGGTGAACGCCTCGTGACCCGGGGTGTCGATGAAGGTGATCCTGCGCTCTTCGCCGTTGACCTCGGTCGCGACCTGGTAGGCACCGATGTGCTGGGTGATGCCACCGGCCTCGCCCGCGACGACGTTCGTCTTGCGGATGGTGTCGAGCAGGCGGGTCTTACCGTGGTCGACGTGACCCATGACGGTCACGACCGGCGGACGGACCACGAGGTCTTCCTCGTCGCCCTCGTCCTCGCCGAACTCGATGTCGAAGGACTCGAGAAGCTCGCGGTCCTCCTCCTCGGGGCTGACGATCTCCAGGACGAAGTTCATCTCGTCCGCGAGGAGCTTCAGCGTCTCGTCGGAGACGGACTGCGTGGCAGTGACCATCTCGCCGAGGTTCATCATCACGCCGACGAGCGACGCCGGGTTGGCGCCGATCTTCTCGGCGAAGTCGGTGAGCGAGGCACCGCGCGACAGGCGGACGGACTGTCCGTTGCCGCGAGGCAGCATGACGCCGCCGACCGACGGGGCCTGCATGGCCTCGTACTCCTGGCGCCTCTGCCGCTTCGACTTGCGACCGCGACGCGCGGGACCACCGGGACGGCCGAAGGCGCCCTGTGTTCCTCCACGGCCACCCGGACCACCGGGACGACCGCCGAAGCCGGGACGGCCACCGCCGCCACCGGGACCACCGGGACGACCGGCGAAACCGCCGCCACCGCCACCGGGACGACCGGCGAAACCGCCACCGCCGCCACCGGGACCGGCCGGACGGCCGGCGAAGCCGCCGCCACCGGGACGACCGCCGCCGGCACCGCCGGGACGGCCTCCGCCACCGCCGGGACCGCGGCCACCGGGGCCACCGCCGCCGGGACGCGGGCCGGCAGCCGGACGCTGCGGCATCATGCCGGGGTTGGGACGGTTGCCACCGGGACCGCCACCGGGACGCGGAGCGCCACCGGGACCACCCTGCGGACGAGGCATGCCGCCCGGGCTCGGACGGTTGCCACCGGGACCGCCACCGGGACGCGGGGCGCCGCCGGGGCCGCCCTGCGGACGGGGACCACGGTCCTGGCCCGCGCCCTGGGGACGCGGAGCGCCGCCCGGAGCACCGGAGCCACCGGGTCCGCCGGGGCCGGGACGTGCGCCGCCCGGACGGGGCGACTGGGGACGCGCCATGCCGGTGGAGCCACCGGACGTGAACGGGTTGTTGCCGGGACGCGGACCCGCGGGACGACCGCCGGGACGCGTGCTCTGGCCGCCGGGACGCGGGGCGCCCTGACGGTCGCCGCGGTTGTCGGTGCGCTCGCCACGGCCCTGACCGGGACCACCCTGGCCGCCCTGTGCGGGGCCTGCCGGACGGACACCGGGCTTCGGGGCGCCGGGACGGGCACCGCTCGGACGCGGGTTCGCGGCCGGGGCGGGGGTCACCGGAGCCGCGGGCGGCGCGGTGAACTCGGGGGCAGCCGGAGCCGGGGACGCCGGGGCGGGCTTCGGCGCGGGCCTGGGGCCCGGCGTCGGACGCGTACCGGAGGCCGGTGCGGCGGAAGCCGCCGGGGCCGTGGTGTCCGCGGGCTTCTCCGCGGCGGCCGGCTTCGGGGCCGGCGGGCGCGGGGCGGCCGGACCCGGACGGGCGGCCTGCGCCGGTGAGGGCGCGCCGGGCCTGGCGGGCGAGGCCTTGCGCGGGGCGGGCTTGCCGCCGCCGTTGCCCTGCTGGAGGGCGTCTGTCAGTTTGCGTACTACGGGCGCCTCGATCGTCGAGGACGCCGAACGGACGAATTCACCGAGTTCTTGGAGCTTGGCCATGACGACCTTGCTCTCCACCCCGAACTCCTTGGCGAGTTCGTATACCCGGACCTTAGCCACTTCGCTCCTTTTAGGTCCGGGTTGCGTCCGGACCGTCGCTACTTCATGGGCGTACTCATCGCGTGCTCATCGAGTGCTCATCGCAATCTCGACCTACTTCCAACTCGCGGGGTACCAGGGCCGCACGGGGATCCGTGCGACACGTCTTACGGTGTTGCCTGCTCGGCAACTGTCTGCCGCTCGACGTACAGGCGCAACGCCTTTGTGTCGAGCTGACCCGGGGCACGCAGCGCCCGCGGGAAGGCCCGGCGGCGGACCGCCAGGTCGAGACAGACCAGGGCGGGGTGTACATACGCACCCCGGCCGGGCAGCGTACCGCGAGGATCGGGGACACATTCGCCCCCGGCCGCCACAGCACGCAGCAGTTCGGTCCTGGCCGTTCGCTCCCGGCACCCCACACAGGTGCGTTCAGGGCATGCTCGGGCGTGCGTCCGGCCAGACACCGTTAAGTCTACCTCCCTGCACCGACCTCACCCCTTTGGGGCAAGTATCGAACAGTTGCCGCGCATAAAACTTGTCGTGAAACCGTCGTGATCCAAACCACTCGCGGCTGGGATCTATTCCCGGGTCACTCCCCGGTCCGGCCATCACGCCGGTCGTCGCGCCGGTCGTCACGCCGGTCGTCACGGCGGTACTCGCGCCGCTCGTCGGGCCGGTCACCGCCCTCTTCACCGGTCTGCTCGGTGTCCGGGCGGATGTCGATGCGCCAGCCGGTCAGGCGGGCGGCGAGGCGGGCGTTCTGGCCCTCCTTGCCGATCGCCAGCGACAGCTGGTAGTCGGGCACGGTCACCCGCGCGGACCGGGCGGCGAGGTCGACGACCTCGACCTTGGAGACCCGGGCCGGGGAGAGCGCGTTGCCCACCATGTCCGCGGGGTCGTCCGACCAGTCGACGATGTCGATCTTCTCGCCGTTCAGCTCGGCCATCACGTTGCGCACCCGGCCGCCCATGGGGCCGATGCAGGCGCCCTTGGCGTTCAGCCCCGACCGGGTGGACCGGACGGCGATCTTCGTGCGGTGGCCGGCCTCGCGGGCGATGGCGGCGATCTCGACGGACCCGTCGGCGATCTCCGGCACCTCGAGGGCGAAGAGCTTCTTGACCAGGTTCGGGTGCGTGCGGGAAAGCGTCACGGACGGGCCGCGGACACCCTTCGCCACCCGTACGACGTACGACCGCAGCCGCATGCCGTGCTGGTACGTCTCACCGGGGACCTGTTCCTGCACCGGCAGGATGGCCTCCAGCTTGCCGATGTCGACGAGCACGTTCTTCGGGTCGCGGCCCTGCTGGACGACACCGGTGACGATGTCGCCCTCGCGGCCCGCGTACTCGCCGAGCGTCGCGTCGTCCTCGGCGTCCCGCAGGCGCTGCAGGATGACCTGCTTGGCCGTGGTGGCGGCGATCCGGCCGAAGTCCGACGGGGTGTCGTCGAACTCGCGTGCCTCCTGCCCCTCCTCCAGGTCGGCGGGGTCCTCCTTCGCCCACACGGTCACATGGCCGGTCTCCCGGTCGAGCTTCACGCGCGCGTGACGGCGGCTTCCCTCGGTGCGGTGGTAGGCGATGAGGAGGGCCGACTCGATCGCTTCGACCAGCAGGTCGAAGGAGATCTCCTTCTCCCGCACCAGGCCCCGCAGGGCACTCATGTCGATGTCCACGGCTACGCCTCCTCCTCTTCCTTCATGTCCTTCTCGTCCTTCTTGTCCTTGCGGTTGAACTCGACCTGGACGCGCGCCTTGGCGATGTCCTCGAAGGCGAGCCGCCTGGCGGTGGGCTTGCGCCCCTTCACGCCGGGCACCTCCACGTCCACGCCCTCCTCGTCGACCGTGACGATCCGGGCGACCAGCTCGTCGCCGTCGCCCACCTGGAACCTCACGAGCCGCCCGGTGGCGCGTACGTAGTGACGGTGTTCCCTCAGCTCGCGCTCGGCGCCGGGGGTTCCCACCTCGAGGGTGTACTCGCCCTGGCCCATGGCGTCGGTCTCGTCGAGCTTCGCCGAGAGCGCGCGGCTCACATCGGCGATCGCGTCGAGGTCGGCTCCTTCGTCGGAGTCGACGACGACACGCAGCACACGCTTGCGGCCCACCGAGTCCACTTCGATCTCTTCGAGGTCGAGTCCCTGGGAGCTGACGAGCGGTTCCAGGAGCTCTCGCAGCCTCTCGCTCTGGGTGGTGCTCATCCGGGTGACTCCTCGGCCGCGTGTGCTGTTGTGGGTAGGTCGCGTGTCAGGTCAAAGGGTATCCGGTCCCAAGGGGTGTTGCCGTCCACCGCGTTCCGCCCGGCGACGGGCGGCGCCGCTGGTGGGCCCGGGAGCGGTACGCGGGTACCGTGATCAAGGGTCTGCCGCCCATTCCGTTCGTACGAGCCCTGACGAGGACGTCTGCCGTGCCGTTCACACTGCCGTCGCGCACCCCCTCGGGACCGCGCCGAAGGAGCCTGCTCGCCGGGGCCGCCGGAGCCGCCGCGGGTTCCGCGCTGCTCGTCGGCTGCTCCGGCTCCGACTCCGACTCCGGGACCAGCAGCGGGAGCGCGTCCGCCGCGGCGCGGGCACGCGCGCGTGCGGCCCGCGACAGCGAACAGCTCGCGCAGCGGTACGAGGCCGTGCTCGCCGCGCATCCCGCGCTGAGCACCCGGCTGGAGCCGCTGCTCGCGGAAGTCGTACGGCACGCCGGGGCGTTCGGGGGCGCCAAGGGGGCGGATGCCTCCAAGGGCGCCTCCGCGAGCGCTTCCGGGGACGCCTCCCCCTCACCCTCTCGCTCCTCCCCCGCCGCGTCGGCCTCTCCCGAGGTGCCGGCCACGGAGAAGGCAGCCCGCAGTGAACTCGCCGCGGCCGAGCGCGCGTTGGCGGACCGGCGGATGAAGGCACTGGCGGACGTACCCGGAGAGCTGGCCCGGCTGCTCGCCTCGGTGGCGGCGGCCGGCGCGGCGCACGCGTTCCTGCTGACGGAGGACAAGAAGTGAGCGGTACGGGCAGGACCGGGGCGACCGGAGCACGGGCGAGGGCAGCCGCGAAGAAGTCGGCGGAGCTGACGGCCGCGCAGGCCGCGCTCGCCGCCGAGCATGCCGCCGTGTACGGCTACGGGGTCGTGGGCGCCCGCATCAGCGAGGCACGGCGGACCGAGGCGCGGGCCGCCTACGACGCGCACCGCGCCCGCCGGGACGAGCTGGCCCGCGCGGTGCGCGACCTGGGCGGCAAGCCCGGACCGGCGGCGGCGGCCTACGCGCTGCCCTTCTCGGTCCCGGACGCGGAGTCGGCCCTGCGGCTCGCCGCCGAGCTGGAGGACCGGGTGGCCGGGGTCTACTCCGACCTCGTGCGGGCCGCCGGGGGCGACCGGCGGCAGGCCGCGGCGCAGGCCCTGCGGGACGCGGCGGTGCGGGCGGTGCGCTGGCGCGGCGAGAGCGTAGCCTTCCCTGGTCTCGCCGAGCGATCGGCCACCGCCACCACGTCGGCGCCACCGGCCTCGTAACGCCCACAGAGGCGCGTGCGGAGGCGCGGACGGAGACGCGTGCAGAAGGCGCGTACAGGCGGTCCGTACACGGAAGGGAACTACTCGCGCATGGCTTTCGAACCGCCGGGGCGTCTGGTCAAGGCGCTCGGCGAGGCGGCACCGGGTGGTGACGACTGGCTGGCGAGGCTGCCCGAGGCGGCCGAGCGGGAGGTCGCGCTACGCGGGTCGACCGTGGAGCGTGTGCAGGTTCCCGGCGGGCGCGGCAGCCTGGTGATCCTGGTGCGGCTGCCGGACGGCACCCCCGCCGTGCTGAAGCTGGCGCCGCCCCGGGCCCGCCCGGAGAGCGAGCGCGCCGCGCTGGCGCACTGGGACGGCCGGGGCGCGGTACGCCTCCTGGAGCCGGGCGGCACCGAGGGCGTACTGCTCCTGGAGCGGCTGCATCCCGATGTGTCGGTGCGGTCGCTGCCGGAGGCCAGGTCGATGCTGGAGGCGGCCGGTACGCTGCGCCGGCTGTGGGTCGAGCCGCCCGCGGACCATGTCTTCGAGACGGTGGCGGAGCGGACGGGACGGCAGGCCGGGGCGATGCGGGCGGGCGCCGACGCGGAGGCGGCGGTGCTGGTCGACGCGGCCCTCGCGACGCGGGAGGAACTGCTGGTGTCGCCGCCGCAGACACGTCTGCTGCACGGCACCTTCCGCCAGAGCAAGGTGCTGGCCGGCGAACGCAGTCCCTGGCTGGCCGTCGGCCCCGACCCGGTGGTCGGCGAGTGCGCCTTCGACCTGGCCCGGCTGGTCCGTGACCGGGTCGAGGACCTGATCGCATCGCCGTCCGGCGGCTCGACCGCCCGCAGGCGGATCAAGCGGCTCGCGGAGTCCCTGGACCTGGACCAGGAACGGCTGCGCGGGTGGACCCTGTTCCGGGCCGTGGAGTCGGGCGTACGGGCGCGGCGGGTGGGCCGGCCGCGGGATGCCGAGCTGCTGCTGGAGTTCGCAACCTGGCTGTGAGGCCCCGGGGCCGCCCCTTCGGGGACGGCCCCCGCCCTGCGGGCTACTTCGCGGTGAGGCGGGCGATCGCCTCGTCCACGGTCAGCTCCTCGCGCTCACCGGTACGGCGGTCCTTCAGCTCCAGGACGCCGTCGGCCGAACGCCGGCCGGCCACCAGGATCTTCGGTACGCCGATGAGTTCGGCGTCGGTGAACTTCACACCGGGCGAGACGCCCGCGCGGTCGTCCACGAGCACCCGTACGCCCGCCGCGCCCAGCTTCTCGGAGACGTCGAGCGCCAGCTCGGTCTGCAGGGCCTTGCCCGCCGCGACGACATGGACGTCGGCCGGGGCGATCTCGGCGGGCCAGACCAGGCCCTGCTCGTCGGCGTGCTGCTCGGCGAGCGCCGCCACCGCACGCGAGACACCGATGCCGTACGAGCCCATCGTGACGCGGACCGGCTTGCCCTGCTTGCCGAGCACGTCGAGCTGGAGGGCGTCGGCGTACTTGCGGCCGAGCTGGAAGATGTGGCCGATCTCGATGGCGCGGTCCAGCTTCAGGCCCGTGCCGCAGACGGGGCAGGGGTCGCCCTCGCGCACGACGACCACGTCCACGTACTCGTCGACCTCGAAGTCACGGCCCGCGACGACGTTCTTCGCGTGCACGCCGTCCTGGTTGGCGCCGGTGATCCAGGCGGTGCCGTGGGCGACGCGCGGGTCGGCGACGTAGCGGACCTTCTCCAGTCCCTGCGGGCCGACGTAGCCGCGTACGAGGTCGTCGCGGCCCGTGAAGTCCTCGGCCGTGACCAGTTCGACGGGGGCGGGGGCGAAGTGCGCCTCCACCTTGTCCAGGTCGACCTCGCGGTCACCGGGCACGCCGACGGCCACGATCTCGCCGGCCACCTTGACCAGCAGGTTCTTCAGGGTGGCGGAGGCGGGGACCTCCAGGTACGCGGCGAGCGTCTCGATGGTCGGGGTCTCGGGGGTGGGGATCTCCTCCAGGGCGGGGACCCCGGCCGCGTCGACCGGCTTCAGCGCGTAGGTGACGGCCTCGGTGTTGGCGGCGTAGTCGCAGTTCGGACAGTCGGCGAAGGTGTCCTCGCCGGCCGCGGCCGGGGCGAGGAACTCCTCGGACCTGGAACCGCCCATGGCGCCCGCCATGGCGGCGCAGATGCGGTAGTCGAGACCCAGACGCGCGAAGATCTTCTGGTACGCCGCGCGGTGCAGGGCGTACGACTCGGCGAGACCCTCGTCCTCCGTGTCGAAGGAGTACGAGTCCTTCATCAGGAACTCGCGGCCACGCAGGATGCCGGCGCGGGGGCGGGCCTCGTCGCGGTACTTGTTCTGGATCTGGTAGAGGATCACGGGCAGGTCCTTGTAGGACGTGCACTGGTCCTTGACCAGGAGGGTGAAGATCTCCTCGTGGGTCGGGCCGAGGAGGTAGTCGCCGCCCTTGCGGTCGTTGAGGCGGAACAGCTCGGGCCCGTACTCCTCCCAGCGGCCGGTCGCCTCGTAGGGCTCCTTCGGCAGCAGGGCGGGCAGGGTGACCTCCTGGGCGCCGATGGCGTCCATCTCCTCGCGGACGACCCGCTCGACGTTGGCCAGCACCTTCTTGCCGAGCGGCAGCCAGGACCACAGGCCGGCTGCGGTCCGGCGGACGTAGCCGGCGCGCACCAGCAGCTTGTGGCTGAGCACCTCGGCGTCCGCCGGGTCGTCACGCAGTGTCTTGACCATCAAACGGGACATGCGCTGGACCTGGGCCATGGTTCTCGACTCCTGCTGCGGCGTAAGGGTGGTGCTTGGAGGTTAGCCGGGGGGCCGCCGTCGCCGGAAATCCGTTTTCGGCGACGGATCCGTCAGCGGCGTCCGAGCGGCAGGGGGGCGCCCATCACGACGTACGGCTTCGGTGCGCTGGGGAACAGGACCCGGACGACCAGGTCCTCGTAGCCGAGTGAGCGGTACAGGCCGCGGGCCGGGCTCTCCTTGTCGATCGCGGAGAGGATCGAGCGCGGTTCGGCGGCGCTGTCCGTGATCGTGGTGATCAGGGCGCGGCCGACCCCGCGGTTCTGGAAGTCGGGGTGGACGTGCAGTTCGGTGATGACGAAGGAGTCGTCCAGCCAGCCGTCGTGTCCCCGGCCGCGCAGATAGGGCTCGACGACGGTGGACCACCAGTGCGCGCGGTCGTTGGGCATGCCGTAGACGAAGCCGGCGAGCCGTCCGTCGGCGGTGGTCGCGCCGAGCGCACGGGCGCCGGGGAAGGTGAGGTGGCGGAGCACGATCTGGCGCCGTACGGCGATCTCGTCCGCGCCGAGCCCGAAGGCCACGGCCTGGACGTTCAGCGCCTCGTCGATGCGGGTGGCCAGGTCCAGGGGGCCGATGACGATGTCGTCCGGCGTGAGGGGGCCCTGACCGGGCTGACCGGGGAAGCGCAGCATGACCCGGAGACTACCTGGGGTGTCTGCACCGCGTGGGCCGGGCGGGGGTGGCTTGCCGGGTGCGGGCCGGAAGTGGCTGTTCGCGCCCGCGCGGCGGAGCCGCATGATGTCAGCGCCCCGACCCCTGACGGCGCGCCCCGGCGGCGCTGCGCCGCTCAGAACAGGACGCTCATGAACGCGCCTATCTCCTGGAAGCCGGTTCTGCGGTACGTGGCTCGGGCCGCCGTGTTGTAGTCGTTGACGTAGAGGCTGACCAGGGGGGCCACGTCCGCGAGGGCGTAGCGCAGGACCGCCGCCATGCCGGGGGCCGCGTAGCCCTGGCCGCGGTACTCGGGGGCGACCCAGACGCCCTGGATCTGGCAGGCCTGGGTGGTCGCGGCGCCGATCTCCGCCTTGAAGACGACCCGGCCGTCGCGGTCGACGCGGGCGAACGAGCGCCCGGAGCCGACGAGTTCGGCGACCCGCGCCTGGTAGAGCAGGCCTCCGTCGCCCGCGAGCGGGGAGACGCCGACCTCCTCCGTGAACATCGCCACGCAGGCCGGCATGATCGTTTCCATCTCGTCCTTGCGGATGCGACGGACGTACGGGTCCGGGGCGATGGCGGCGGGGAGGCGGTCGGCGACCATCAGGGGCTGGTGCGGCCTGACCTCACGGGCGGGGCCCCAGTTCGGTTCGAGGAGGCGCCAGAGCCGGGCGGTGGCCTCTGAGGGGCCGACGATGGAGGAGCAGCGGCGGCCGGCTCTGCGGGCGCGGTCCGCGAAGGCGCGTACGGCGCGGGGGGTGGCGCAGATCGGGACGAGGTTGGCGCCTGCGTAGCAGAGGGAGGTCAGCATGCCGTCCTCGTACCAGCCCCACATCTCGCCGCCGAGGCGCCAGGGGTCGAGGCCGGCGACCTGGACGCGGGAGGTCACGAAGGCGTTCGCCACCGGCTCGCGGTCTAGGACGGCGAGCGCGGCGTCCAGGTCGCTCGGTTCGAGGACCCTGGTGGTCGTCTGCGTCAACACGTGCGGGGCCTTCGTCATCAGGGCTGCTGATCTCCGCACTGTACCTGGCGAATATGTGGCGTGCCGACCGGTGGGGTAAGTGGGGTTCTCCTCGCCCCCGCCGCCCCTACCCTTCCCTTCACTGCATGGGGGCTGCGCCCCCTCGCCCCCCGTATCGCGCTGCGCGCTCGTCCTCAAACGCCGGACGGGCTGGAGGTTCGCGGACCGGCCGCGAATCTTTCAGCCCGTCCGGCGTTTGAGGACAAAGGGGGTTCGGGGGCAGCGCACCCGAGGCAGTGGGCTCAGCCCGCGACTGCTACCGAGGGCTCCCCGGAGGGGACTCCGTCCGCTTCCATCTGTTCGGCGATCTTCATCGCCTCTTCGATCAGCGTCTCGACGATCTTCGACTCCGGGACCGTCTTGATGACCTCGCCCTTGACGAAGATCTGGCCCTTGCCGTTGCCGGAGGCGACGCCGAGGTCGGCCTCGCGGGCCTCGCCGGGTCCGTTCACGACGCAGCCCATGACGGCGACACGGAGCGGGACCTCCATGCCGTCCAGGCCGGCCGTGACCTCCTCGGCGAGCTTGTAGACGTCGACCTGGGCGCGTCCGCAGGACGGGCAGGAGACGATCTCCAGGCGGCGCTGCTTGAGGTTCAGCGACTCCAGGATCTGCATCCCGACCTTGATCTCCTCGACCGGCGGGGCGGAGAGGGAGACCCGGATGGTGTCGCCGATGCCCTCGCTGAGCAGCGCTCCGAAGGCGACCGCCGACTTGATCGTGCCCTGGAAGGCGGGGCCCGCCTCGGTCACACCGAGGTGGAGGGGGTAGTCGCAGGCGGCGGCGAGCTGGCGGTAGGCGTTGACCATGACGACCGGGTCGTTGTGCTTGACCGAGATCTTGATGTCACGGAAGTCGTGCTCCTCGAAGAGCGACGCCTCCCAGAGCGCGGACTCGACGAGGGCCTCGGGCGTCGCCTTGCCGTACTTCTGGAGCAGGCGCTTGTCGAGGGAGCCGGCGTTGACGCCGATGCGGATCGGGGTGCCGTGGTCCTTCGCGGCCCGCGCGATCTCCTTGACCTGGTCGTCGAACTGCTTGATGTTGCCGGGGTTCACGCGCACCGCGGCGCAGCCGGCGTCGATCGCCGCGAACACGTACTTCGGCTGGAAGTGGATGTCGGCGATGACCGGGATCTGCGACTTTTTGGCGATGGTGGCGAGCGCGTCGGCGTCGTCCTGTGTGGGGCACGCCACCCGCACGATCTGGCAGCCGGACGCGGTCAGCTCGGCGATCTGCTGAAGCGTGGCGCCGATGTCCGACGTACGCGTGGTCGTCATCGACTGGACCGAGACGGGTGCGTCTCCACCCACCGCCACGGTCCCGACCTGGATCTTCCGGCTCTTGCGGCGCTCGGCGAGCCTGGTCGGAACGTCCGGCATGCCGAGTGAAATCGCGGTCATCTGCTGTGCAACCCCAAGGTAAGGATTCGGTCGGTCCCGAAAGCTGACGGGCTCCAGTCATCGAGATTACGGCACCCTCGAAGCCGGAAGCACATTCCCCGAACAGGACCACCCGATGGAGGACGGCCGGACACACACCGTGTCCGGCCGCCGCAAACTCCGTGTGGCTACGAGATTCTGACCGGATTGACCACGTCCGCGATCAGCACCAGGATCGTGAAGCAGATGAAGATTCCGGCCACCACGTACGCGACGGGCATCAGCTTCGCCACGTCGAAGGGGCCGGGGTCCGGGCGGCGCAGCACCTTCGCGGCGTTGCGCCGCAGCGACTCCCACAGGGCGCCCGCGATGTGCCCGCCGTCGAGCGGCAGCAGCGGGAGCATGTTGAACAGGAACAGGGAGAGGTTGAAGCCCGCGACGAGGAACAGCATCATCGCGATCTGGTTCTCCGGCGGGATGTCCAGGGTGAAGACCTCGCCGCCGACGCGCGCCGCGCCGACCACGCCCATCGGGGAGTCGGGCTCGCGCGGGCCGTCGCCGAAGGCCGCGTCCCACAGGGCGGGCACCTTGGACGGCAGGTTGAGCAGCGACTCGACGCCGTTCTGCATCATGTCGCCCATGCGGTCCACGGACTGTCCGAAGGACTGCTGGACGATGCCGGAGGCGGGCGTGAAGCCGAGGAAGCCCGCGTACACGTACTTGCCCTCGACGTAGCCGCCCTGGCCGTCGGTCTTGCTGACCTGGTTGCGGATGAGGTGGGCGGTGAGGTCGAGCTGCTTGCCGTCGCGCTCGACGGTCAGGGTGACGTCCTTGCCGGGGTTGGCGCGGATGTCGGACTGGAGGGCGGACCAGTCGGTGACCTTCTCGCCGTTGAACGCGAGGATCTTGTCGCCGCCCTTGAGCCCGGCGGCCTTGGCGGGCGCGGCCGTGTCGCTCTTCTGGCACTCGGAGCGGGACTCGCTCTGCTCGATGACGCAGTCGGAGACCTTGCCGACCGTGGTGGTCTGGGTCTGGACGCCGAAGGTCATCATCACGCCGAGGAAGATCGCGACGGCGAGGATCAGGTTCATGAAGGGTCCGGCGAACATCACGATCACGCGCTTCCACGGCTTGCGCGTGTAGAAGAGCCGGTTCTCGTCACCCGGCTGCAGTTCCTCGAAGGACTGTGCCCTGGCGTCCTCGATCATGCCGCGCCACGGGGAGGTCGAGCGGGCCTCGATACGGCCGTCGGGGCCGGGCGGGAACATCCCGATCATGCGGATGTAGCCGCCGAGCGGGATCGCCTTGACCCCGTACTCGGTGTCGCCCTTCTTGCGCGAGAAGATCGTCGGGCCGAAGCCGACCATGTACTGCGGCACGCGGATGCCGAAGAGCTTGGCCGTGGAGAGATGCCCCAGCTCGTGCCAGGCGATCGAGAAGAGCAGGCCGACCGCGAAGACGACTATGCCGAGGATCATCATCAGGGTCGTCATGCACGAGCCTCCGCCGTGGTCTTGGTCGTCGTCCGAGCCGCTGTCTTCGCTGTCAGTTCACGGGCCCGGGCGCGGGCCCAGGTCTCCGCTTCGAGGACGTCCGCCACGGTGAGCGGGGTTCCCGTACGGGGGGTGCCGTGCTCGGCGACGACCTCCGTGACGGTCTCCATGATCCCGTTGAACGGCAGTGTGCCGTTCAGGAACGCGTCCACGCATTCTTCGTTGGCCGCATTGAACACCGCGGGAGCCGTGCCCGCGAGCTCCCCGACGTGCCGGGCGAGCCCCACCGACGGAAACGCGTCGTTGTCGAGAGGGAAGAACTCCCAGCTCGACGCCTTCGACCAGTCGAAGGCGGGCGCCGCGTCGGGGACGCGCTGCGGCCAGCCCAGTCCGATGGCGATCGGCCCTCCCATGTCGGGGGGCGTCGCCTGGGCCATCGTCGAACCGTCCGTGAACTCCACCATCGAGTGGACATACGACTGCGGGTGCACGACCACCTCAATGCGATCGAAGGGAATGTCGTAGAGGAGGTGTGCCTCGATGACTTCGAGGCCCTTGTTGACGAGGGTCGCGGAGTTGACGGTGATGACCGGGCCCATGGCCCAGGTGGGGTGCGCGAGGGCGTCCTCGGGGGCGACATCGGCCAGCTCGGCCTTCGTACGTCCTCTGAAGGGGCCGCCGGAGGCGGTGACGACGAGCTTGCGTACGTCGGCCCTGGTGCCCGAGGCGAGCGCCTGGAAGAGGGCCGCGTGCTCGGAGTCGACGGGGATGATCTGGCCCGGCGCGGCCAGCGCCTTCACCAGGGGGCCGCCGACGATGAGCGACTCCTTGTTGGCGAGCGCGAGGGTGCGGCCCGCCTCCAGGGCGGCGAGGGTGGGGGCGAGGCCGATCGAGCCGGTGATGCCGTTCAGGACGGTGTGTGCCGGGGAGGCGGCGAGCTGTGTGGCCGCGTCCGCTCCGGCGAGCAGCTCGGGAAGGGGCTCCCCGGGCCCGTACCGTGCGGAAAGGGCCTCGCGCAGGGCCGGTACGGCGTCCTCACGGGCCACGGCGACGGCCTCGACGCGGAGCCGGTGCGCCTGCTCCGCCAGCAGCTCCACCCGCCCGCCTGCCGCGGAGAGCCCGGTCACCCGGAACCGGTCGGGGTTGCGGAGCACGAGGTCGATGGCCTGGGTGCCGATCGACCCGGTGGAGCCGAGGATCACGACGTCCCGGCTCCCGTCCACGGGATCGAAGACGAGATGCGGATCGGCGAGGGGGGTTGGACTGTCGCTCATCCCCCCATTGTTGCCGCAACGCCGCAGGGACGGGGACAGCGGAGCCCTGTTAGGGGCGCGGGCGCCTTTTCGGGGGCGCGGGGAACCGCGCGGTCCGCCCTCTCCGGACCCGCGTCCACATCCGCATTCGGGCCCGCGCCCGTCCGCACGGCTCCGTGCCCCTACCTCTTGCGCTTCCTGCGGCTGCGTCCCCTGCCCGCCCGCGGCGAACGGGGTTTCACGCCGGCCGCCTTCTCCGCCGGGGGCACCGGCACGGCGTCGGTGGGCTCGAAGTCGCCCTCGACGACCCCCTCCGCCGTGTCCAGCGTGGGCGCGCTGAAGTGCAGGCCGTCGGTACGCCGCCCGGCCTCCAGGTCCTCCTGGCCGGCGGACCGGCCGGCCGCGTCCAGGTTGAAGACGTATCCGACGGACTCCTCCTTGATGGCGTCGTTCATCGCGACGAACATGTCGTAGCCCTCGCGCTCGTACTCGACGATCGGCTCCCGGCCGAGGGTCCACCGCAGTCCGATGCCGTCCCGCAGGTAGTCCATCTCGTACAGGTGCTCGCGCCATTTGCGGTCCAGGACCGACAGCACCACGAGGCGTTCCAGGTCGCGCAGGGCGTCCGCGCCCAGTTCGGTCTCGCGCTCCGCGTAGCGGGCGTGGATGTCCTCGATGACGGCGTCGGCGATCGAGTCCGCGGTGAGCTCGGAGCGGTCGCCCGCGGCCTCCTCCAGGTCGTCGACGGTGAACCCGACCGGATACAGCTGCTCGAAGGCGACCCAGAGCCGGTCCAGGTCCCACTCCTCGGAGAAGCCGTCGGCGGTCTCCACGGCCACGTAGGCGCGGATGGTGTCGTCCATGAAGTGGAGGATCTGTTCCCGCAGGTCCTCCCCGGCCAGCACCCGGCGGCGTTCCGCGTAGATGAGGGTGCGCTGGCGGTTGAGCACCTCGTCGAACTTGAGCACGTCCTTGCGGGACTCGAAGTGCTGCTGCTCCAGCTGCGACTGTGCGGAGGCGATCGCGCGCGTGACCATCTTGTTCTCGATGGGGACGTCGTCGGGGACGTTCGCCATGGACATCACGCGTTCCACGACCTGGGCGCGGAACAGCCGCATCAGGTCGTCCTCCAGGGACAGGTAGAAGCGGGAGGCGCCGGGGTCGCCCTGGCGGCCGGAGCGTCCGCGCAGCTGGTTGTCGATGCGGCGCGACTCGTGGCGCTCGGTGCCCAGCACGTAGAGCCCGCCGAGGTCCTTCACCTCGTCGTGCTCGGCGGCGACCGACTCCTTGACGCGCTCCAGGGTCCGGCGGTGTTCGTCCCGGTACTCGTCCGGGCTCCCCTCGGCGTCCAGGCCCCGCCGGTCCAGCTCGGCGAGCGCCATGGCCTCCGGGTTGCCGCCGAGCATGATGTCGGTGCCGCGGCCCGCCATGTTGGTGGCCACGGTGACCGCGCCCCGGCGGCCGGCCTGGGCCACGATCTGTGCCTCGCGCTGGTGGTTCTTCGCGTTCAGCACCTCGTGCCGTATGCCGCGTTTCTTCAGCCGGGCGGCGAGGATCTCGGACTTCTCGACGGAGGTGGTGCCGACGAGGACCGGCTGGCCCCTGTCGTGCCTGGCGGCGATGTCGTCGAGGATCGCGGTGTACTTGGCGTCGACGGTCCGGTAGATCTGGTCGGGGTCGTCGGCGCGGGCCATCGGCCGGTTGGTGGGGATCGGCACCACGTGGAGTTTGTAGATCTGGTGGAACTCGGCGGCCTCGGTCATGGCGGTGCCGGTCATTCCGCCGAGTTTTCCGTAGAGCCGGAAGAAGTTCTGCAGGGTGATCGTGGCGAGGGTCTGGTTCTCGTCCTTGACCGTCACCGCCTCTTTCGCCTCGATGGCCTGGTGCAGGCCCTCGTTGTAACGGCGTCCGGCGAGAATGCGGCCGGTGTGCTCGTCGACGATGAGGACCTCGCCGTTCACGACGACGTAGTCCTTGTCGCGCTTGAAGTGTTCCTTGGCCTTGAGCGCGTTGTTCAGATGGCCGATGAGGGACGTGTGGTCGGACTCGTAGAGGCTGTCGATGCCGAGCTGGTCCTGGAGGAATTCCACTCCGCGGTCGAGGATCGCCACGGTGCGTTTCTTCGGGTCGTACTCGTAGTCGTGCGTGGCGCGCAGCCCGGCGAGGCGGTCCTTGTCGGCCGGAGTGGTGAAGTTCTCGTCCTGTACGGCGACTCCGCGCATCCGGGTGACCATCCCGGCGAACGCCTCGTACCAGTGCGTGGGCTGGTCGGCCGGGCCGGAGATGATCAGCGGGGTCCTGGCCTCGTCGATGAGGATCGAGTCGGCCTCGTCGACGATGGCGAAGTGGTGGCCGCGCTGGACGAGTTCGTCCTTCGACCAGGCCATGTTGTCGCGCAGGTAGTCGAAGCCGAACTCGGTGTTGGTGCCGTAGGTGATGTCGCAGGCGTACTGCTCGCGCCGCTCGGCCGGGGTCGACTGGGTCTTGATGACGCCGACGGTCAGCCCGAGGAAGCGGTAGGCGCGGCCCATCCAGTCGGCGTCGCGCTGGGCGAGGTAGTCGTTGACGGTGACGAGGTGGACTCCCTTGCCGGTCAGGGCGTTCAGATAGACGGGCAGGGTGGCGACCAAGGTCTTGCCCTCGCCGGTCTGCATCTCGGCGATGTTGCCGAGGTGCAGGGCCGCGCCGCCCATGAGCTGTACGTCGAAGTGGCGCATCCCCAGCGTGCGGCGGGCAGCCTCGCGCATGGTGGCGAAGGCCTCCGGCAGGAGGTCGTCGAGGCTTTCGCCGGCCTCGTACCGTTCCTTGAACTCGGGGGTGAGTGCCTGGAGCTCCTCGTCGGTGAGTTGCTCGAAGTCGCTTTCCAGGGAGCTCACCTGGTCGGCGATGCGTTGGAGCCTGCGGAGGATTCTGCCCTCGCCGGCGCGCATTATTCTGCCGGTGATGTTGTCGAGACCTGATACCGGCACTGGGACGACCCCCTGAGACGGAATTCACTGATTCGGATCTGCCGGCTCCTCCTCCACGGGCCCCGTACCCCTGGAAGGGCGCATGAAGTGCCCCCGCCCGCCAGTCCTGTCATTGTTGACGCACGGCTTTCGTGCGGCAAGCAGCAGAATGACGGCGGGGGCAGCAGTGAATTCCTGGGAAAAGGTCAGCGGATGGGGCGGTGGACGTTCTCCCTTTCGGATGTTCCGGGTGTCGCGTCGGCGATCCAGGGGCCGTCGCCGGACAGGTCGACGATTCCGTTCTCCAGCCAGGTGTAGGCGCCGCCGAGGACGCCCTCGACGACCTTGCGGTCGACGTCGTCGGTGTTGGACCACAGGCGGCCGAAGAGTTCTTCCACGCGTAGGCGGGACTGACAGCAGAAGGCGTCCGCGAGCTGGTACGCCTCGCGGCCGTGGGCCTCCGTGGTGCGCAGGAGTTCGGCGCGGACGCAGACGGCGCTCATCGCGAACAGTTCGGCGCCGATGTCGACGATCCGGCCGAGGAAGCCCTGCTTGGTCTCCATCCGGCCCTGCCAGCGGGACATGGCGTAGAAGGTGGAGCGGGCGAGCTTGCGGGCCGAGCGTTCCACGTACCGCAGATGGCCGGAGAGGTCGACGTGTCCGGCCGGGTGGAAGTCCTTGTACGCGCGCGGGAGTTGTCCAGGGCCCGCGACCAGCTTCGGGAACCACTTGGCGTAGAAGACCCCGGCGTTCGCGCCCGCCTTCGCCTTGTCGGTCAGGGACTTGTCGGGGTCGATGAGGTCACCGGCAACGGAGAGATGGGCGTCGACGGCCTCGCGGGCGATCAGGAGGTGCATGATCTCCGTCGAGCCCTCAAAGATGCGGTTGATGCGCAGATCGCGCAGTATCTGTTCGGCGGGTACGGCCCGTTCGCCGCGGGCGGCGAGCGAGTCGGCGGTCTCGAAGCCGCGACCGCCGCGGATCTGGACCAGCTCGTCGGCCATCAGCCAGGCCATCTCGGAGCCGAACAGCTTGGCGAGCGCGGCCTCGATGCGGATGTCGTTGCGGTCCTCGTCGGCCATCTGGGACGACAGGTCGAGGACGGCCTCCAGGGCGAACGTGGTCGCCGCGATGAAGGAGATCTTCGCGCCCACGGCCTCGTGGTGGGCCACCGGCTTGCCCCACTGCTCCCGCACGGCCGACCACTCGCGGGCGATCTTCAGACACCACTTGCCGGCGCCCACGCACATCGCGGGCAGCGAGAGGCGTCCGGTGTTGAGGGTGGTCAGGGCGATCTTGAGCCCGGCCCCCTCCGCCCCGATGCGGTTCGCGGCGGGCACCCGGACCCGGTGGAAGCGGGTGACGCCGTTCTCCAGGCCGCGCAGCCCCATGAACGCGTTGCGGTTCTCGACGGTGACGCCCTCCGAGGCCGCCTCCACGACGAAGGCGGTGATGCCGCCCTTGTGCCCCTCGGACTTCGGCACGCGCGCCATCACGACGAGCAGATCGGCGACCACGCCGTTGGTCGTCCAGAGCTTCACCCCGTCGAGGACGTAGTTGTCCCCCTCCGGTACCGCACTGGTGGCGAGCCGCGCCGGGTCGGACCCCACGTCCGGCTCGGTGAGCAGGAAGGCGGAGATGTCGGTACGGGCGAGGCGCGGCAGGAAGGTGTCCTTCTGCTCCTGCGTGCCGAAGAGCTTCAGCGGCTGCGGTACGCCGATCGACTGATGCGCGGAGAACAGGGCGCCGAGCGCCGGGTTGGCCGAACCGATCAGGGCCAGCGCCTTGTTGTAGTAGACCTGCGTGAGACCGAGGCCGCCGTACTTCGTGTCGATCTTCATCCCGAGGGCGCCGAGCTCCTTGAGCCCGTTGATCACCTCGTCGGGGATGCGGGCCTCCCGCTCGATGAGCGCGGAGTCGACCTTGGTCTCGCAGAAGTCGTGCAGCTTGGCGAGGAACTGCTCACCGCGCCGGGCGTCCTCGTCCGGGGGCATCGGGTGGGGGTGGATCAGGTCGAGCCGGAAGCGGCCGAGGAACAGCTCCTTGGCGAAGCTGGGTTTGCGCCAGTCCTGCTCCCGCGCGGCCTCGGCGACCTGGCGGGCCTCCCGTTCGGAGACAGCGGGCTGATGGGGTGTTGCGGACAAGAGGCTCACCTCGCCGCGAATAGGGATCTTGGTCCGGTACGTTACTCACCGGTGCTACTCGCTCGTATGTACCCGATAACGCCCCGGTCCACCAGCCCTCGCGCAGCAACGGGGACGCGGGGCAGGCCCGCAGGGCCGCCCCGAAAGGGGCGCGGGGAACTGCGCGCTCACCCCCGACCGACCCGCACCCGCCGAACACCCCCGCCCTCACTCCGGTGAGCACCCCGGCCGACCGACGGAGTCGAAGCGCTTCGACAACCTATGGACACCCACCGGCCACCAAGCTACTGTCAAACCACCGTCAGTGACCCCGTCAGCACCACGCTTTAGTCGAAGCGCTTCACACAGAACCTGGAGACCCGGATGGTCACCCTCGCCGAGGTCGCCCAGCACGCCGGAGTCTCGGCGAGCACGGTGAGCTACGTCCTCAGCGGCAAGCGGTCCATCTCCGCGGGCACCCGGCAGCGGGTCGAGGAGAGCATCCAGGTGCTCGGCTACCACCCCAACGCGGGAGCCCGGGCGCTGGCAAGCAACCGGTCCAACATCATCGCGCTGATGATCCCGCTCCGCACGGACATGTACGTACCCGTGATGATGGAGATCGCCATCGCGGTGACGACCGCGGCGCGCTCGCACGGGTACGACGTGCTGCTGCTCACCGGCGAGGAGGGCCCCGACGCCGTACGCAGGATCACCGGGAGCGGGCTCGCCGACGCGATGATCCTGATGGACGTCGAGCTGGACGACGAGCGGCTGCCGCTGCTGCGCGGCACCGAGCAGCCGTCCGTCCTCATCGGGCTGCCCGCCGACACCAGCGGTCTGACCTGCGTGGACCTCGACTTCGGCGCGACGGGAGCACTGTGCGCCGAACATCTCGCGATGCTCGGCCACCGTGACATCGCTGTCATCGGCGAGGCGCCCGCGGTCTACGAACGGCACACGGGGTTCGCCGAGCGCACGCTCGACGGGCTCAGGTCCCGCTCCCGCGAGCTGGGCCTGCGGGTGCTGCACCGCCCGTGCGAGGGCGGCTTCGACGCGATGTCCCTGACCCTGGCCCGGGTCTTCGACGAACGCCCCGGCACCACGGGCTTCGTCGTGCAGAACGAGTCCGCGGTCGAGCCGCTGCTCGCGCTGCTGCGCCGGCAGGGCCGGGCCGTGCCCGAGGACGTCTCGGTGGTCGCGATCTGCCCGGACCAGGTCGCCGTCCAGGCCTCGGTGCGGCTGACCTCGGTCGCCATCCCCGCCCAGGAGATGGGCCGTAACGCGGTGGAGCAGCTGATCGCCAAGCTGGCGGGGCACGGCGCGCACGACGTCGTGCTCATCGCGCCCGAGCTGACGGTCCGGGCGAGCACGGGCCCGGCCCCGTCCGCTCCCTGACCGGCCTCCCACCGCCCGCCACAGGAGCACCCCGCATGAATCAGCACGGGTCCGCGAGTCTCGCCCAGTCCTCGCCCACCATCGGCACGTTCCGTGAACGCGGTGGCGCGCTGGAGTGGAGCGGCCGGCAGGAGACCGTACGCGTCGAGCCGTGGGGCCCGGACGCCGTACGGGTGCGGGCCAGGCTGGGCGGTCCCGTCCTGGAGGGCCTGCCCGCCGCCGTGCTCGACGAGCCGCCCGCCAGCGGGGCGACCGTCGAGATCGAGGACGGCCGGGGCCTGCTGACCGTCGGTGCGCTGACGGTCGAGGTGGACGCCGAGGGACTGATCCGTTTCGTCCGGACCGGGGACGGCGCCGAACTCCTCACCGAGGAGCGCGCCCACTTCTGGTGGCCGGGGCCGCGTCTCTACACCCCCGTGGGCAACGGTCACCACCGCCTGGAGCAGCGCTTCGCCGCGTACGAGGGCGAGAAGCTGTACGGGCTCGGGCAGCACCAGCACGGGCTGCTCGACCAGAAGGGTGCCGTCCTCGACCTGGTCCAGCGCAACGCCGAGGTGACCATCCCGGTCCTCACCTCCAGCCGCGGCTACACCCTGCTGTGGAACAGCCCGGCGATCGGCCGGGTCGAGCTGGCGCACAACGGCACGCGGTGGGTGGCGGACTCGGCCCGGCAGATCGACTACTGGATCACGGCGGGCGATCCGGCCGACGCGCAGCGCCGCTACAGCGCGGTGACCGGCCGTACGCCGATGCTGCCCGACTGGGCGGCGGGCTTCTGGCAGTGCAAGCTGCGCTACCGCACCCAGGACGAACTCCTGGGCGTGGCACGGGAGTACAAGCGCCGGGGCCTGCCCATCGACGTCATCGTCTGCGACTTCTTCCACTGGACGCACCTGGGCGACTGGAAGTTCGACCCGGCGGAGTGGCCCGACCCGGCGGGTATGCGGCGGGAGCTGGCGGAACTGGGCATCAGGCTCGTCGTGTCCGTCTGGCCGTCCGTCTCCCCGCTCTCCGAGAACCATCAACTGATGGAGCAGCACGGCTGGTTCGTCGGCCGAACTGGTCTACCGGGCCTGCGACTTCGGCTCAGGCGCCCCGGGCACCCGTTCCGGTGCCTCTTCCGGCACCCGCTCGGTCACGGTCGAGGTGTCGGGGGAGGGAACCCTCGAACTGGCCCTGGACGACGGCGAGATGATCGCCCACCTGGACATCGCCCCGACGGCGGGCCCGTACGCCTACGCCTCCGTCACCACCCCGTTCGACGCCTCCGGAGTGCACGACCTGCGCATCGAGCTGCGCGGCCCGCTGCGGCTCGCACACGTCGGCTTCGCCGGGCCCCTTCCCCCGGGTCGATGACGCGGACCCGGGGGGGCGGGATCGCCCCTCACGAAGCCGGCTCACTCTCAGAGAGCGAGCCCCGTGAGGACCATGACGCGCTCGTACGTGTAGTCGTCCATGGCGAACCGCACGCCTTCGCGTCCGACTCCGGACTCCTTGACCCCGCCGTACGGCATCTGGTCGGCGCGGTAGGAGGGAACGTCGCCGATCACCACACCGCCCACCTCAAGCGCCCGGTGGGCCCGGAAGGCGGCCTGCAGGTCGTGGGTGAACACCCCTGCCTGGAGCCCGTACTTGGACGCGTTGACGGCGGCGAAGGCGGCGGCCTCACCGTCCACCTTCTGCACGGTGAGGACGGGCCCGAAGACCTCCTCGCAGGAGATCGTCACATCGGCCGGTACGCCCGCCAGTACGGTCGGCGCGTACGAGGCACCGTCACGCTTGCCGCCCGTGAGCAGTTCGGCCCCGGCCGCGACGGCCTCGTCGACCCACGACTCGACACGCTTCGCGGCGTCCTCGCTGACCAGCGGACCGACGTCGGTCGCGTCGTCGGACGGGTCGCCGGTCACCTGGGCCTGGACCGCCGCGACGATCCGGGGCAGCAGCCGGTCGTACACCGACGCGTCCGCGATCACTCGCTGCACGGAAATGCAGGACTGGCCGCCCTGGTAGTTGCTGAAGGTCGCGATGCGGGTGGCGGCCCGGTCGAGGTCCTCGTCGCTCGCCCAGTCGGCGAGCACGACGGCCGCGCCGTTGCCGCCGAGCTCCAGAGTGAGGTGCTTGCGCGGTACGGAGTCCATGATCGCGTAGCCGACCTTGTCGGACCCCGTGAACGAGATGACGGGCAGCCGCTCGTCCTGCACCAGCGCGGGCATCTTGTCGTTGGCCACCGGCAGCACCGACCAGGAGCCGGCCGGCAGGTCCGTCTCGGCCAGCAGCTCGCCGATGACCAGGCCGCTGAGCGGGGTCGCGGGGGCGGGCTTCAGGATGATGGGCGTGCCCGCCGCGATGGCCGGGGCGATCTTGTGGGCGCACAGGTTGAGCGGGAAGTTGAAGGGGGCGATGCCGAGCACGACGCCCTTCGGGAAGCGCCGGGTGAGGGCGAGCCGGCCCTGGCCCCCCGCGTCGGTGTCCAGCCGCTGGGCCTCGCCGCCGTTGAACCGGCGGGCCTCCTCGGCGGCGAAGCGGAACACGGACACGGCCCGGCCGACCTCGCCGCGGGCCCACTTGAGCGGCTTGCCGTTCTCGGCGGAGATGAGCCGGGCGATCTCCTCGGTCCGCTCCACGAGCCGCTTGCTCACATGGTCGAGGGCGGCGGCCCGTACGTGGGCGGGGGTGGCGGCGAACTCGTCGCGCACGGCGTGGGCGGCGGCGACGGCCTCCTCGACCTGCGCGTCACTGGGCACAGCGACCCTGCCGACGAGGCGCCCGTCCCAGGGCGAGGTGACATCGAAGGTGCCCTCACCGGTGGCCTGGCGCCCGGCAAGCCAGAAGGCGTGGGTGGAAGTCATGAGGTCCCGGCCCTTCCATAAGTAGGTCAACAGCTGGACGCTCCCACGGTAGGCCCGCCACCCCCGGGCCCCACTTGTCCAGGGAGGAGCACTACTCCCCCAACATGGCTCCACTTCGTAAGACACCGCTCAGGGGCCACTCACCTAGGGGCGCGGCGAACGGCGCAATCTTTTGTCCTTTGGGGCGCGCGGAACGGCGCAATCTTTTTGGGGCGCGGGGAACGGCGCAGTCCTTTAGGGGCGGGGGGAACGGCGCAATCTTTTGTCCGTTGGGGCGCGGGGAACGGCGCAAAACCCCAGCCCTCACTCACCCGCACCCGTCAAAGAGCACAACAGGAACCGCCTACTCCCCCGCGGACGCAGCCCCAGCCGCAGACGGAGTCGCAGACGCAGACGCAGTGGCAGTGGCAGTCGCCTTCAACGCCAGCCACAACTCCATCCGCACATCCGGATCATCGAGAGACCGCCCAAGGATCTCCTCGACCCTCCGCATTCGGTACCGCAACGTATGCCGATGCACCCCCAGATCCGCCGCCGCCGCATCCCACTGCCCGTGCCGCGACAACCACGCCCGCAGCGAGGCGACCAGATCCCCCCGCCCGGTCGCGTCGTGCTCGTGCAACGCCCGCAGCAGCCCGTCCGCGAACGCCCGCACCGCGTCGTCGGCCAGCAACGGCACCACGGACCCCGTGGCCACGTCCTCGTGCTCGACCAGCACCCGCCCCCGTCGGCGGGCGACGGACAGCGCCTGCTCGGCCTGCTTGTAGGCGGCCCCGGCGGCGACAGGGCCGGCGGGCGCGGACACGCCCACGACCAGCTCGTCCTCGTCGGTCCCCTGCTCGGAACCGCTCCGCGCGATACCGACGGTGTGCGCGTACCGCGTGCAGGCGGTGACCACCGCACCGCCGTCCGCCGCGAGCACCACGAGCCGCCGTTCCCCGTCGGGCACGACCAGCACGGCCTCACCGGACCGGGCCGCCGCGGCCTCCGCCACCTCGACGAACCCGCCCACGAGATCGCCGCCGGCCTCGGCGAGCACGGCCGAGGCCGCCTCGACACCGGCCGCGTCGGCCTCGTCGTCGGCACCGCCCCTGGCCCGCGCGCGCCCGGCGGACGCGGACGCAGCCTCGGCGAGCATCATCCGGTAGGGCGCGTCGAGCAGCCCGCCGTACAGGTCCCCGGCGACCCCGCGGGCATGATCGGACTGCCCGGCGAGCAGCATGCGCAGCACGGCGGCGCCGATCCGCTGCTCGGCGGCGTACAGCGAACGGGACCGTTCCGTGACGAGGGTCAGCAGGGCGATCGCGGAGTGCACGGCGTACCGCTCGGCCGTGCCCAGCGCGGACGCGGTCCCGACGGCGAGCGCGCCACGGGCGCGGCGGCCGGTTCCCAGCGAGTGCAGCTCGATCCGGTCCTCGCCGTCCGTACCGTCAGCGCCCTCCGCGCCGTCGGCGGGCTCTCCGCCGACGACGGAGCTGGCCGGCGCGGGCCGGTCGCGCAGCCGCTCCACGTCCTCGGTGATCCGGGCGGCCCGACGGCCCGCCCACTCCGGGGCGGTGGCGACGACGGCGCCCGAGGCGTCGTACAGCGCGGCCCAGCCGTCGACCTGCGAGGCGAGCGCGGACAGCAGCCCTTCGGGTCCGTCGCTCAGGGCCTGTCTGGTCAGTTCGCGCTGGGCGGCGAAGCCGGCGGTCACCGCCCGGTACTGATCGGCGGCGATGGCCGCGGAGACGGCCTTGCTGATGGCGAGGAAGGGGGTGCGCCGGGGGACCTCGAGCAGAGGCAGGCCCTCTTCCGTCGCCGCGCCGACGAGGGCGTCGGGGATCTCCTGGTAGTGCACGCCGACGGCGAAGCCGAGCCCGGCCACCCCGGCCCCGACCAGCCGCTTCACGTACCGGCGCATGGCGTCGGCGTCCTCGGCGTCCAGCTTGAGCGCCGTGATGAGGAGGAGCTCCCCGCCCTCCATGTAGGGCACGGGGTCGGCGAGCTCGCTGGCGTGCACCCAGCGCACGGGGGTGTCCAGCCGTTCCCTGCCCGCGCGCACGGTGAGCTTGAGCGCCGAGTGATGGACGAGCGAGGCGAGCGTGGGTGGCATGGGGCCTTCAGGTCTTCGGGTCTTGAGGTATTCGGGTCTTCGGGTGTTGAGGTATTGGGGTCTTCGGGTCTTCGCAGGTTCTTGGACGTCGCGGACGAGGTGGTGAGGCGGAGGTGATCTTTTGGCCGCCGTGTATGAACGGCCTATACCGATTCTGCCTCACCGTACGGTCGACCCGTGACCATATGTCCAGACGTCCTGCCGGACGCGCCCACGCACACCCCTCAGGAACCCCGCAGCCCCCTCACCTACCGCCGCTCAGGCTCCCGGGTTCCGCAGATCCACCAGGAGCGGGGGCGCGTGCTCCCCGCGCACGCTGGTGAGGGAGAGCACCGCGTGCCCCGGCGGCACCGCGTGCGCCAGTTCGGACGCCGACCACCGTTCCCGTTCGACCTGGCGCACGGTCACGGCCCGGGCGGTGGGCGCGTTGCCGGTGATCACCCGGCGCAGCATGTGGACGGCCTTCCCGGCCGGTGTCTCCGCGATGATCTGCCGGTCGGTGACGTCCCGTGCCTCGATCCACTCCTTGCCCCAGACCTCGGCGAAGTCCTGCCCGTCCCACGGGGTGAGCCCGGACAGCGCCACCCGGCACCCGATCGCGCCGAGGAGCGGCGAGCGCAGTGGGCGGGGCGCGTCGTCGAGGGTGCGCAGGGTCATCACGACGCCGGCGTTGGCGGACCGCAGCCGCTGGAGCCCCCGTACGGCCTCGGGGGTGACGACACCGGTGGCGTCGTCGAGGACGAGGCAGGCGAACAGGGACCGGTCCTCGCGGACCGCGACGCTGGCCGCGAACTGGGCGAGCACGAGCCGCGACAGGATCCGTGAGGCGTCCGCGTGCCCGCGCTGGGGCAGGTCGATCCGTACCCGTACGGGGTGGTCCAGTGCGCGCAGCGAGAAGGGCCGGGTCTGTCCGGAGGTGTCGAAGAAGCCGGCGAAGGCGGGCCGGTCGAGGAGCGCCACCCGGTCCGCGAGCACGCCGCCCAGGTCGCCGGGCTGCCCCAACTGCCTTTCCCGTGCGTCGAGTTCCCGGAGGAGGGACTCCTGGCCGCCGTCGGTGAGCGCCTTGCGGAGCGCTCCGAGGGGGCCGGGCGCGCCGTCGAGGAGCTGCCGCAGTTCGGGTACGGAGGGGAAGCGTCCGTGGACGGCCCGGTACGGCCCGAGCAGTTGGGCGAGCACGGTGGTGGACCGCCGGCTGTCCCCGCTGGGGTGCGGATCGGCGAGATCACCGACTAGCGCCTCGGCGAGCACGGCCGCGGCCTCGTCCGGGTCGGTGGTGCCGCCGTACAGATCGAGGTCGTACACGGATTCGGTGTTGCCCACCCGCACCACGACGTCGTACGCGTCCACCGGGCCGAGACCCGCTCCCGCGGCCCCGACGACGACCACGGCGGCCCGGCCGGCGAGCGCGTGCAGGCACAGCGACTCGACGAGCGGCCAGACGACACCGCTGGTCTTGCCGGATCCGGCGGGCCCGACGGCGAGCAGCGAGGTCCCCAGCAGCTCGGGGCCGAGCGCGAGGCCGGTGCCGCGGTAGGCGTACGGGTTGCGCGGATCGTCGGCGGTCGTGCCGAGGCGCACCTGGCCCGTGACGAGGTCGTGCCGCGCGAGCCGGCCCGGCAGGTCCCGATCCCCGGAGGGGTGCGGACAGGCGGCGGCGCCCTCCCTCAGCACGGCGCCGGTGAAGGTGGCGAGGCTGTGCCGCCCGCTGCGCACGCCCTGCCAGGCGCGGGTGATCCGGGCGTGATCGACATCGCGCATCAGCCCGGCCCGAGCGTCGGCCCCGAGCCGGTCGGCGGCGTCGGGGGCACCGGCGGCGCGCAGGACGTTCCACTGGGCGGGGTCTTCTTCGGGGGCGGGTGTGGTCGGACCCGCCGGGGGTGACACGACTCGGCGCAGTACAGGAACGATGTACCGGCGCCACACCTCGGACCAACGGCCGAGGCGCCCGGCTCCCATCATGATCCCGAAAGCGACCAGTCCGTAGTAGATCCTCGAAGCGATATCGCCCATCACGGCGTCGTCATGGTTCTCGGGAACCTTCCACTCCTGCGGAGTGAGGACGTAATAGGGCCACAACCAGTACCCGCCGAGGTAACGGTTGGAGATAAGTGACCAGAGGAGCCAGCCCAGCAAGAAGGCGATGAATGCCCCGCTCAGCAGCTGCCGTGCCGGAGTCTCCTCCGGCTCCACCTCCGGCCGCGGCCGATGCCCGAACCGCCACACGCCCGGGGCCGCCTCGGGCCGGGGCGTCCGCAGCCAGGTGAGGAAGGCGGACCCGTCCGGCCGCGGCGGCCCGCCGGGTGCCTGCGTGGGCCGCGGCGGCACCCGGGGCGGCCCGGCCGGCCGCGGCACACGATCGGCGTGCGTGCCCCGTGCGTCGTGCGTGCCGTCGCTGTCCATCGCCTCTGCCACCCCTGACCAGCCGCTCCGTACGTGGTTGCGAGTCAATCTAACGCCCTCGCAAGGGGAGTTCACCGCTTACCCGGCCGGGTGTGCGACGAGACGCACCCCGCCCCCTTGGAGGTTCCCCGGCCGCGCCCTGTCCAACACGGACAAGCGGCTCCTCCGACACCGCCCGGATGGAGCATGCCCACGCCTCGCACCCGGCCCTAGCCTGCAGGGAAGGAAACCCGTCAGCCCGTCGCACGACCCCAGGGAGCCCCTCATGAGCGCAGTTCCGCAGGAGCGCCGCATCGTCACCGCCATTCCCGGCCCGAAGTCACAGGAACTGCAGGCCCGCCGCACCGCCGCGGTCGCTGCCGGTGTGGGGTCCGTGCTGCCCGTCTTCACCGCGCGCGCCGGTGGCGGCATCCTTGAGGACGTCGACGGCAACCGGCTCATCGACTTCGGTTCCGGTATCGCCGTGACCTCCGTCGGCGCCTCCGCCGAGGCCGTCGTACGCCGGGCCGCCGCCCAGCTCCAGGACTTCACCCACACCTGTTTCATGGTCACGCCGTACGAGGGTTACGTGGCCGTCGCCGAGGCGCTCGCCGAGCTGACCCCCGGGGACCACGCCAAGAAGAGCGCCCTGTTCAACAGCGGCGCCGAGGCCGTCGAGAACGCCGTGAAGATCGCCCGTGCCTACACCAAGCGGCAGGCGGTCGTCGTCTTCGACCACGGCTACCACGGGCGCACCAACCTCACGATGGCGCTGACCGCGAAGAACATGCCGTACAAGCACGGCTTCGGGCCGTTCGCACCCGAGGTCTACCGCGTCCCGGTGGCGTACGGCTACCGCTGGCCGACCGGTCCGGAGAACGCGGGCGCCGAGGCCGCCGCACAGGCCATCGACGAGATCACCAAGCAGGTCGGCCCGGACAACGTCGCCGCGATCATCATCGAGCCGGTGCTCGGCGAGGGCGGTTTCATCGAGCCCGCCAAGGGCTTCCTGCCGGCGCTCAGCGAGTTCGCGACCGCCAACGGCATCGTCTTCGTCGCCGACGAGATCCAGTCCGGGTTCTGCCGTACCGGCCAGTGGTTCGCGTGCGAGGACGAGGGCATCGTCCCGGACCTGATCACCACCGCCAAGGGCATCGCGGGCGGTCTGCCGCTGGCCGCAGTGACGGGCCGCGCCGAGATCATGGACGCCGCGCACGCGGGCGGTCTGGGCGGCACCTACGGCGGCAACCCGGTGGCCTGCGCCGGCGCGCTCGGCTCGATCGAGACGATGAGGGAACTGGACCTCAACGCGAGGGCGAAGAACATCGAGGCCGTCATGAAGGCCCGGCTGGGCGCGATGGCCGAGAAGTTCGACATCATCGGCGACGTCCGCGGGCGGGGCGCGATGATCGCGATCGAGCTGGTCAAGGACCGTACGACGAAGGAGCCGAACGCGGAGGCGACCGCCGCGCTCGCCAAGGCCTGCCACCAGGAGGGCCTGCTGGTCCTGACCTGTGGCACCTACGGGAACGTGCTGCGCTTCCTGCCCCCACTGGTCATCGGCGAGGATCTGCTGACCGAGGGGCTGGACATCATCGAGCAGGCCCTTGCCCGCATCTGATCGAGCAGGCTCTTGCCCGCATCTGAGCGCAGCCTCTCTCATCGGCCCACGGTCCGGGCCGTCCGTCGTGGCACAGGAGCGGAGCGTGTGAAGAAGGTGTGCGAGGTGCATGGCGGGAACGGAATCCGTCTGTCGGACGCCCTCGCGCTGTCGTAGGTTCTAGGCAGATGAGAGATGCACCCCGCCCACAGGGGACTGTGGGCGGTATCAGGACGGGGCCTCCCCAGCTTCGCCCTGGTCGTGCCTTCGCGCACACAACCGGAGCCTTGTGCTCCGGGTCTCCTCACCGATCGGACGGTCGCTCGCCCCAAACCCCCCGGGGCGCGCGACAACCCGATCAGAACCACCGAAGGGCTTGCACCTACCCCCCCTGGTGCAAGCCTTTCGGCGCGTCCGGGCCCCGACCGCCCACGCGGTTCCCCGCGCCCCTGACAGGGCCCGACCGGATGCTGCTGGCACGCTGTACCGCATGATCAGCGTTTCCGACAGCGGCAGCACCGACGAAGCCCCCGGCCGAGAGACGCCACCCCCGGATCCCACCCACTCCCCCACCCCTCCCTTGTCTCCCTCCTCCTCCCCCCTCTTCCTCCTCTCCCTTTTCGGTCTTCTCACCCTGGCAGGTCTGCGTCGACGGCCCGGTGCGCCGCGCCGACGAGCGGCTCGCGCGGACGGTCGAGGGAAGCCGCCTGCCGACGGGTGCCGCCGAGTTCCTCGCGGATCTCGGCAACGTCGCGGTCGCCGTCCCGGTGCTGGCCGCGGTCGCCGCGTACGTCGCGTGGCGGGCGCGGCGCGCGGCTCTCCCCCACTGGTGGCTGCCCCCGCTCGCGGCCCTGCTCACCATGGCCGCCGTGCCGCTCCTGGTCGTCCCGCTGAAGGAGGCCGTCGGCCGCACCGGCCCGCCCGGTATGGCGGGCGACGGCTACTACCCCTCGGGCCACACCGCCACGGCCGCCGTAGCGTACGGAGCCGCCGTCCTCCTCCTGCTGCCCTGGCTCCGCAACCGCTACCTGCGCCGCGAACTCACCATCGCCTGCCTGGTCCTGGTGGCAGCCGTGAGCCTCGGCCTGATCCGCCGCGGCTACCACTGGCCGCTGGACGTGGCGGGCAGCTGGTGTCTGAGCGCCCTGCTGCTGCTGGGACTCGCGCGGTTCCTGACCAGCAGCAGCAACGCCGCTCAGCCGAAGTAACCGTCGAAGTTCTTCGAGAACTCCCAGCCGGCGAAGCGGTCCCAGTTGATCGACCAGGTCATCAGGCCGCGCAGGGACGGCCAGGTGCCGTGCGGGGTGTATGAGCCGCAGTTCGTCTTCTTCGTCAGGCAGTCCAGGGACTTGTTCACCTCGCTCGGCGGTACGTGGCCGTTGCCCGCGTTCACCGAGGCCGGCATGCCGATGGCCACCTGGTCCGGGCGCAGCGGCGGGAAGACGTTGGCCGCGTCGCCCGCCACGGGGAAGCCCGTGAGGAGCATGTCGGTCATGGCGATGTGGAAGTCGGCTCCGCCCATGGAGTGGTACTGGTTGTCGAGGCCCATGACCGGGCCCGAGTTGTAGTCCTGGACGTGCAGGAGCGACAGGTCGTCGCGCAGGGCGTGGATGACCGGGAGGTACGCGCCGGCGCGCGGGTCCTGGCCGCCCCACTTGCCCGTCCCGTAGTACTGGTAGCCGAGTTGGACGAAGAACGTCTCCGGGGCCATCGTCAGGACGAAGTCGTCGCCGTACTTCGCCTTGAGGGTCTTGAGCGCCGAGACGAGGTTCACGATCACCGGGGTCTTCGGGTTCTTGAAGTCGGTGTCGTCGGCGTTCAGGGAGAGGGAGTGGCCTTCGAAGTCGATGTCCAGGCCGTCGAGCCCGTACGTGTCGATGATCTTCGAGACCGAGGTGACGAACGTGTCGCGGGCCGCCGCGGTCGTCAGCTGCACCTGGCCGTTCTGGCCGCCGATCGAGATGAGGACCTTCTTGCCGGCCGCCTGCTTCGCCTTGATCGCCGCCTTGAACTCGGCGTCGGACTCGACTCCGGGGCACTCGGCCGCCGGGCAGCGGTCGAAGCGGATGTCGCCCGAGGTCACGGAGGTCGGTTCGCCGAAGGCCAGATCGATGACGTCCCAGCTGTCCGGGACGTCGGCCATCCTCGTGTAGCCGGAGCCGTTGGCGAAGCTCGCGTGGAGGTAGCCGACCAGCGCGTGGGCGGGGAGGTCCGCCGGGTCGCCGCCGCCCGGCCCCGCGGCGGTGGTCGCCGTGACGGCCGGGGACTTCGCGGACTCCCCGGCCGCGTTCACGGCGGTGACCTGGAAGGAGTACGCCGTCGAGGGGGCGAGGCCGGTGACGGTGGCCGACGTGCCGGTCGCCGTCCGGTCCTTCGTTCCGTTGCGGTAGACCGCGTAGCCCGTCGCGCCCGGCACCGCCGGCCAGGACAGGCCGACGCCGGTGGACGTGACCGTGCCGACCGTGGGGGCGGCGGGTGCGGCCGGGGGCTGCACGGCGTCGCCGCCGGGGCCGACCAGGGAGATGTCGTCGGTGTGGTAGGCGCCGGTGCCGTACCAGCCGTGGGTGTAGATCGTGACGCTGGTGGTGGAGGGGCCGGTCCGGAAGGTGGTGGCGAGCCGCTGCCAGTCCGGTGCCGACTGGGTCCAGGCGGAGACGTCGGTGGTGCCGGTGCCGCTCGCGCCGAGGTAGACGTAGGAGCCGCGGACGTGCCCGGCGAGGGTGTACTGGGAGTCGGGCCTGACCGTCACGGTCTGCGCGCACCGTGCGTTGTCGCTGCCGGCCGGGGTCGCCCGCAGCGCGGAGGCCCCGCTGTGGACGGGCGAGCCGACGACGGAGCCCGCCGTGCAGGACCAGCCGTCCAGGCCGGTCTCGAACCCTCCGTTGCGGGCCAGGTCCGCGTCGGCCGCACGGGCGGCCGACGACAGTGCGGTCATCCCGGGCACGGCCAGGACGGTGGCCGCGCAGACGGCGAGGACGGATCTGTGAGCGGGTCTGCGGAGGGGTCTGGCGCGATCCACGGGTGCCTCCTGGCGTGGGGGAGAGGGAGGGAGGGAGCGCGCCCAACTTGGTCCAGACCAATTCTGTTGTCAAGACCTCCGGCAGCCGTCCGTCGCCGCGGTCACCCCGCGTCGAACCCGTCGCGGCCACCGGATCCTCCGCGGTCCCCGGTCGCCAGTCCCGCCGCCGCCTCGTGCATGGCCAGTTCCAGCAGCGCCGGGTCGGTGAGCGTGCCGGAGCCGTCCGGGGGGATCAGCCAGCGGACCCCGCCGGTCGAGCGCCCGGGATACGGGACGACGATCCACGTACCGCGCCCCGCCGTGCGCACCCCCGTGCCCAGCCAGCGCGCGGCCGTACCCGGCGGGACGAAGAAGCCCATGCGCGCGTCGCCGAAGTCGACGAGCACCGGACCTGGCTGGTCGAGCACGCGGGACAGCACGTCGAGCGTCGGATAGCCGAGCTGTCCCGGCAGGATGAGCACGTCCCAGACCCTGCCCGCCGGCAGCAGCGCGACCCCCGTCGGGTTGCGCTCCCACTCCCAGCGGCAGACGTCGGGATCCGGTGCCACGGATGCCAGCCACTCGACCGCCGTCCTGTGCCCTGTCATGGCGGAACCTTCCTCTCGCGTGTCGACGCCGGTCGCGTCACAGGAGAGAGAGGGAGGTCCGGGCCGTGCATTACGCGGCTTTCGGCAACAAATTGCCGGCGAGCCGCCACTGCCCTCAGCTGTCGAAGCCGAGGCCCACCCGGTCCATGGTCCGCAGCCACAGATTGCGCCGGCCGCCGTGCGCGTCCGCCCGGGCGAGGGACCACTTGGTGAGCGCGATGCCCGTCCACGCGAACGGCTCCGGCGGGAACGGCAGCGGTTTCCTGCGGACCATCTCCAGCGCCGTACGCTCCGTGCGCTCCCCCGCCAGCAGGTCGAGCATCACGTCCGCGCCGAACCGGGTCGCGCCGACACCGAGGCCCGTGTAGCCGGCCGCGTAGGCGACCCGGCCCCCGTGCGCGGTGCCGAAGAAGGCCGAGAAGCGGGAGCACGTGTCGATCGCGCCGCCCCAGGCGTGGGTGAAGCGGACGCCCTCCAGCTGCGGGAAGCAGGTGAAGAAGTGCCCGGCGAGCTTCGCGTACGTGTCCGGCCGGTCGTCGTACTCGGCGCGCACCCGGCCGCCGTACGGGTACACCG
This sequence comes from Streptomyces ortus, assembly GCF_026341275.1. Lineage (NCBI taxonomy): Bacteria > Bacillati > Actinomycetota > Actinomycetes > Kitasatosporales > Streptomycetaceae > Streptomyces > Streptomyces ortus. The sequence goes on along the minus strand of NZ_JAIFZO010000002.1, from coordinate 5,854,436 downwards.
CGTCGTAGCCGCCCCACAGGATCCGGTTGTCGGCGGACAGCCGGAAGTAGTGGAACTGGTTCGCCGAGTCCCCGAGCCCCTGCCGGTTCTTCCAGCCGATCGAGTCGAGCTGCCCGGCGGTCAGCGGCTCGGTCATCAGCGCGTAGTCGTAGACCGGCACGGTGTACGGGCGCACGCGCTTGACCAGGTTCGGGAAGATGTTCGTACCGAGGGCGACCCGGCGGGCGCGCACGCTCCCGTACGGCGTGCGTACGGCCATGCCCGCGCCGTACGCCTTCAGGGTGAGCGCGGGCGTGTTCTCGTACACGCGCACCCCGAGGCCGACACAGGCGCGTTTGAGGCCCCAGGCGAGTCTGGCGGGGTGCAGCATGGCGACGCCCCGGCGGTCGTACAGGCCGCCGAGGAAGGTGGGCGAGTCCACCTGCTCCCGTACGGCATCGGTGTCCAGGTACTCGACGCCGTCGGCGAGGCCCCGCTCCTTCAGCTCCTCGTGCCAGTCGCGCAGTTCGGCCGCCTGGTACGGCGCGGTCGCCACGTCGATCTCGCCGGTGCGCTCGAAGTCGCAGTCGAGGGAGTAGCGGGCGACGGTCGCCTCGATGCCGTCGAGGTTGCGGGCGCCCAGCTCTTCCAGCTTGTGGATCTCGTCGGGCCAGCGGGTCAGGCCGTTGGCCAGGCCGTGGGTGAGGGAGGCGGCGCAGAATCCGCCGTTGCGGCCCGAGGCGGCCCAGCCCACCTCGCGGCCCTCCAGCAGGACCACCTCGCGCGCGGGATCGCGCTCCTTGGCGAGGAGCGCGGTCCACAGTCCGCTGTAGCCACCGCCGACGACGAGCAGGTCACAGGTCTCGGCGGCGGTGAGCGCGGGCTCGGGGCGGGGCTTGGCGGGGTCGTCCAGCCAGTACGAGAGCGGCTGGGCGTCGGCCAGCGACGTCGCCCAATTCTTTTCGGCCCGGCCGTCGGTCCGGCCGTCGGTCCGGCCGTCGGTCCGGCCGTCGGTCCGGCCGTCGGTCCGGCCGTCGGTCCGGCCGTCGTTTCGGTTTCGGTCTCGGCTGCGGTCTCGGCTCATGACGCCTTTTGCCGGTTGCGGCGGTTGCTGATGACCATTCCGGCCAGCACGAACAGTACGGCGATGAGGAACATGGCCGTACCGATGACATTGATCTGAACGGGTGTTCCGCGCTGTGCGGAACCCCAGACGAACATCGGGAACGTGACGGTCGAACCGGCGTTGAAATTGGTGATGATGAAATCGTCGAAGGAGAGCGCGAAGGCGAGCAGCGCTCCCGCGGCGATACCGGGCGCGGCGATGGGCAGCGTGACGCGCAGGAAGGTCTGCAGGGGACCCGCGTACAGGTCCTGCGCGGCCTGTTCCAGGCGCGGGTCCATGGACATCACGCGTGCCTTGACGGCGGTGACCACGAAGCTCAGACAGAACATGATGTGGGCGATGAGGATCGTCCAGAAGCCCAGCTGGGCGCCCAGGTTGAGGAAGAGCGTGAGCAGCGAGGCGGCCATGACGACCTCGGGCATCGCCATCGGGAGGAAGATCAGCGAGTTCACGGCGCCGCGTGCGCGGAAGCGGTAGCGGACCAGCGCGAAGGCGATCATCGTGCCGAGGACGGTGGCGCCCGCCGTCGCCCAGGCGGCGATCTGCAGGCTCAGCGAGAGCGAGCCGCAGAGGTCGGCGACCCCGCAGGGATCGGTCCAGGCGTCCGTGGAGAACTGCTGCCATTCGTAGTTGAAGCGCCCCTTCGGATTGTTGAAGGAGAAGACGGTGACGACGATGTTGGGCAGCAGCAGATATCCGAGGGCCAGCAGACCCGCGATGACGACGAGACGGCTTCTGAACCAGCGCAAGAGGCCCATCTAGACCAGATCCTCCGTCCCGGACTTGCGGATGTAGAGCGTGACGATCGCCAGAATTCCCGCCATGAGGAGGAAGGAGAGAGCGGCGGCCGTCGGATAGTCGAGAATGCGCAGGAACTGCGTCTGGATGACGTTTCCGACCATGCGGGTGTCGGTGGAGCCGAGCAGATCGGCGTTCACGTAGTCGCCGCTCGCCGGGATGAACGTGAGCAGTGTCCCGGAGACGACGCCGGGCATCGACAGCGGGAACGTCACCTTGCGGAAGGTCGTGAAGGGCCGCGCGTACAGATCACCGGCCGCCTCGTGCAGCCGCCCGTCGATGCGTTCGAGGGAGGTGTAGAGCGGCAGGATCATGAACGGCAGGAAGTTGTACGTGAGGCCGCAGATCACCGCGAGCGGGGTGGCCAGGACGCGGTCGCCCGCGGTGATGCCGAGCCAGCTGGTGACGTCCAGGACGTGGAGCGTGTTGAGGGCACCGACGACCGGGCCGCTGTCCGCGAGGATCGTCTTCCAGGCGAGCGTGCGGATCAGGAAGCTGGTGAAGAAGGGCGCGATGACCAGGATCAGGATCAGGTTGCGCCAGCGGCCCGCGCGGAACGCGATGAGATACGCGAGCGGGTAACCGAGCAGCAGACACAGCATCGTGGCGGTGCCGGCGTAGGCGATGGAGCGCAGGAACTGCGGCCAGTAGTCGGCCACCGCGTCCCAGTACGTCGCGAAGTGCCAGGTGACCTGGTAGCCGTCCTCCAGGGAGCCCGTCTGCACGGACGTGGACGCCTGGTAGACCATCGGCAGCGCGAAGAAGACGACCAGCCAGAGGATGCCGGGGAGCAGCAGCCAGTACGGGGTGAGGCGGCCTCTCTTCCGAGGAGGGCGCTCCTTCGGGGCGGGCGCGGGCGCCAGGGGTGGCGCTTCGGTAACCGTCGCCATCAGGCCGCCACCCCCTCGTCCGGCCCGACGGTCTCGATGCCCGCGTCGATGTCCTGGCCGGCGTCGAGGCCGAAGGTGTGCGCCGGGTTCCAGTGCAGGACGACCTCCGCGCCGGGTACGAGCCGGGGGTCGCGGTCGATGTTCTGGGCGTAGACCTCGAACTCCGGGCAGACCGGGCTGTCGATGACGTACTGCGTGGAGACGCCGATGAAACTGGAGTCGGCGATCGTGCCGGTGATGCGGTTGCGGCCCGCCGGGATCTCGCCGGCCTCGTCGGCGTGCGTGAGGCTGATCTTCTCGGGGCGGACCCCGACCAGGACCTTTCCACCGGTCGTGGTGGACGCCGAACATCGCGCTCCGGGCAGGACGAGCTTGCAGTCACCCGCCCTGAGGACGATCTCGTCGCCGCTCCTGGCGTCGACCTCGGCCTCGATGAGGTTGGAGGTGCCGAGGAAGTTGGCGACGAAGGTGGTCTGCGGGTTCTCGTAGAGGTCGGCGGGCGAGCCGAGCTGCTCGACCCGGCCCGCGTTCATCACGGCGACCGAGTCCGCCATCGTCATGGCCTCCTCCTGGTCGTGCGTGACATGGATGAAGGTGATGCCGACCTCGGTCTGGATGCGCTTGAGCTCCAGCTGCATCTGGCGGCGCAGCTTGAGGTCGAGGGCGCCGAGGGGCTCGTCGAGGAGGAGCACCTTGGGGGTGTTGATCAGCGCGCGGGCGACGGCGACGCGCTGCTGCTGGCCGCCGGAGAGCTGGTGCGGCTTCTTGCGGGCCTGCTCGCCGAGCTGGACCAGGTCGAGCATCTCGCCGACCTGCTTCTTCACCGACTTGATGCCGCGCCGGCGCAGCCCGAAGGCGACGTTCTCGAAGATGTCGAGGTGCGGGAAGAGGGCGTACGACTGGAAGACGGTGTTCACGGGCCGCTTGTAGGGGGGCAGGTTCGTCACGTCCTGCGTGCCGAGGAAGACCGTTCCGGAGGAAGGTTCCTCCAGGCCGGCGATCATGCGCAGGGTGGTGGTCTTGCCGCAGCCCGACGCGCCCAGGAGGGCGAAGAACGACCCCTGGGGCACGGTCAGATCGAGCGGCCGGACGGCGGTGAAGGAGCCGTAGGTCTTGCTGATGCCGGAGAGGCGCACATCGCCGCCGCCCTCCGCGTCGCTGCCCGCGGCCGTCTTCGCCTCGCCCTTCGCGCCGCTTTTCGCGTCGCCCTTGGCGCCGCTCTTGGCACTGTTGTTGGTGGTCACGGTGATCACGCCCCCGTCAGCTTCGCGAACTTCTCTTCGTACGCCGTCTCTTCCTTCGCGCTCAGCGAGCGGAAGGCGTGGGACGCGCCCGCCATGGCGGCGTCGGGAATGATCAGCGGGTTGTCGGCCGCCGACTTGTCGATCTTCGCCAGTTCGGCCTTCACACCGTCGACGGGACAGACGTAGTTGATGTACGCGGCCAGCTGCGCGGCGGGGCGGGGCTCGTAGTAGTAGTCGATGAGCCGCTCGGCGTTGGCCTTGTGCCGCGCCTTGTTGGGGACCAGCAGGTTGTCCGAGGAGATCATGTAGCCGCTGTCCGGGATGACGAAGTCGATGTCCGGGCTGTCCGCCTTGAGCTGGACGACGTCACCGGCCCAGGCGACACAGGCCGCGAGGTCGCCCTTGGTGAGGTCGGACGTGTAGTCGTTGCCGGTGAAGCGGCGGATCTGGCCCTTGTCGACGGCCTTCTGCAGCCGGGCGATCGCCGCGTCGAAGTCGTCGTCGGTGAACTTCGCCGGGTCCTTGCCGAGATCGAGCAGCGTCATCCCGATGCTGTCGCGCATCTCGGAGAGGAAGGCGATGCGCCCCTTGAGCTTGGGGTTGTCGAGCATGTCGGAGAGGGACGTGACCTCCACACCGTCCAGCGCCTTCTTGTTGTAGGCGATGACGGTGGGGATACCGGTCCAGGGATACGAGTAGGCGCGTCCCGGGTCCCAGTCGGGGGTGCGGAACTGCTGGGAGAGGTTGGCGTAGGCGTGCGGCAGGTTGGACGCGTCCAGTTTCTGCACCCAGCCGAACCGGATCAGCCGGGCGGCCAGCCAGTCGGTGACGCAGATGAGGTCGCGCCCGGTGTCCTGGCCCGCCGCGAGCTGCGGCTTGAGCTTGCCGAAGAACTCGACGTTGTCGTTGATGTCCTCGGTGTACTTGACCTTGATGCCGGTGCGTTCGGCGAACGTGTCGAGCGTCGGGTGCCGCTTCTCGCTGTCGTCGACGTCCATGTACTCGGTCCAGTTGGAGAAGTTGATCCGCTTCTCCTTCGCCGAGTGGTCCTCGGACGAGACGCCCGCGGTGTTCTTCGCGGCCGGGATCCCGCAGGCGCTCAGGGTCCCGAGTCCGCCGAGGGCGAGTGCGCCGCCCGTCGAGGCGCGCAGCAGCGAACGGCGGCTGAGGGAGGCCCTGCCGTTGCGCAGGCCGCGCCGCACGGCGGCCAGTCGGGCCGGGGACAGTTGGTCGGGCTCGTACTGCTCCATGCTCGTGGTGCCCTTTCGGGAGGTTTCGGCCCGGTCCGGGCCGATGGCGACTAACGGTCCCCGAAGATCGTGCGGTGCCAGTCCTTCCTGGCCACCGCGGTGTTGTCGAACATGACGTGCTTGATCTGTGTGTACTCCTCGAACGAGTACGAGGACATGTCCTTGCCGAAGCCGGACGCCTTGTACCCGCCGTGGGGCATCTCGCTGATGATCGGGATGTGGTCGTTGACCCAGACACAGCCCGCCCTGATCTCGCGCGTGGCCCGGTTCGCCCGGTACACGTCACGGCTCCAGGCGGAGGCCGCGAGACCGTACGGGGTGTCGTTGGCGAGGCGGATGCCTTCGTCGTCGCTGTCGAAGGGGACGACCACCAGGACCGGGCCGAAGATCTCGGACTGCACGATCTCGCTGTCCTGCGCGGCGTCGGCGATCAGGGTCGGCCGGTAGTACGCGCCGTGCTCAAGGCCCTTCGGGATCTCGCCGCCGGTGACCACGCGCGCGTAGGAGCGCGCCCGGTCGACGAACCCGGCGACCCGGTCGCGCTGGGCGACGGAGATCAGCGGCCCGAGGTCGGTGTCCGGGGCGAACGGGTCGCCGAGCCGGACGCTCTCCATCAGCTCCGCGGTCCTGGAGACGAACTCTTCGTAGAGGGGCCTCTGCACGTACGCGCGCGTGGCGGCCGTGCAGTCCTGGCCCGTGTTGATGAGCGCGCCCGCGACCGCGCCGTGCACGGCGGCCTCCAGGTCGGCGTCGTCGAAGACCACGAAGGGGGCCTTGCCGCCGAGTTCCAGGTGGAGGCGCTTGACGGTGGCGGTGGCGATCTCCGCGACGCGCCTGCCGACGGCGGTGGACCCGGTGAAGGAGGTCATGACGACGTCCGGGTGCCCGACCAGGTGCTCACCGGCGTCCCTGCCCGCCCCCGTGACGATGTTGACGACCCCGTCCGGGATGCCGGCCGCGGTCGCCGCCTCGGCGAACAGGAGGGAGGTGAAGGGGGTCAGCTCGGCGGGCTTGAGGACGATCGTGTTGCCGGCGGCGATCGCCGGGAGGACCTTCCAGGCGGCCATCTGGAGGGGATAGTTCCAGGGGGCGATGGAGCCGACGACCCCGATCGGCTCCCTCCGTACGTACGAGGTGTGGTCGCCGGAGTACTCACCGGCGGACTGCCCCTGAAGTTGCCGTGCCGCGCCCGCGAAGAAGGCGGTGTTGTCGATCGTGCCCGGGACGTCGAAGTCCCTGCTGAGCTTGATCGGCTTGCCGCACTGCAGGGACTCCGCCTGTGCGAACTCCTCGGCGCGCTCGGCGAGCACGGCGGCGAAGCGGTGCAGGGCGTCGGAGCGCTCGCCCGGGGTGGCGCCGGACCAGCCGGGGAACGCCTCCCGCGCGGCCTCGACCGCCGCGTCCACGTCCGCCGGGCCGGCCAGCTCGTACGTGTGGAGGTCGTCGCCGGTAGCGGGGTCGACGACGGTGTGGCCGCGGCCTGACGTGCCGTTGGCCGGCCGGCCCGCGATGTACTGGGCGCCGTCCGCGAAGCGGTCCCGCGCTCGGAAGCGATGGCCCGGACTGTGCATGTCGCTCTCCTCCGCCGCACTCCCCCGACCCGAGGGGGTCGGCGTAGCTCCAGCTCGATTTGAGTGCCGATCCTGACAGAGCGATGGGGCTCCAACAAGTGATTCCGTTGTTGCCATTTGGTTACGCGACGGAATCTGTCGACCAGGTGTCGAGTCGCTGAGGAAAAGGCGGGACGGATTGTCAGTGGTGCGTGCCAGACTCGCGTGCATGGGGGAGATCCAAGCGGGGATCACGTCCCGGGAGGCGCTGGTCAGCGCGGTCCGGGCCGGGGCGAAGGTCAAGTACCTGTACTTCTGGGGGCACCGGCCGCGGGCCGACGGGCGGATCGGGTCGAGCTGTCTGAGCCAGTGGTGGCCGTCGCCGTTCACGGTGGACGGGGTGGAGTACCGCACGGCGGAGCACTGGATGATGGCGCGCAAGGCGCGGCTCTTCGGTGACGCGGAGGCAGAGCGGCGGGCGCTGGACGCGCCGAATCCGGCGCTCGCGAAGAAGGCGGGGCGGCTGGTCCGGGGGTTCGACGAGGGCGTGTGGGAGCGGGAGCGGTTCGGGATCGTGGTGGAGGGAAGCGTGGCGAAGTTCGCGTCCGACGACGAACTCCGCGGGTTCCTGGTGGGGACCGGCGAGCGAAGCGAGATGGGGGTCCCCCCGGCCGAAGGGTGGGGGAGGGTCTTGGTCGAGGCCAGCCCCGTGGACCGGGTCTGGGGCATCGGGCTGGCCGCGGACGACGAACGGGCGTCCGACCCGGCGCGCTGGCTGGGCCCGAACTTGTTGGGCTTCGCCCTGATGGCAGCGAGGAGACGCTTGCAGGCGGCCTGACCGGCCCCTGCGGGGCCCCTGCCGGGGGGGGCGGGCGGGCGCGGCTGGACGGGTGGGTGGGTCCCTGCGGGCCGGGGCGGGGCGGGTGAGGTGCTTGGCTTCCTGCAGCCCGGCGCAGGTGGGGCGCGTGGCTACCTACAGCCCGGCGTGGGTGAGCGATGTGGCATCGCGCGGGCCCACCGGGGCTGAACGCGCAGTTCCCCGCGCCCCTGAAGGGGCACGACAGCGCTGCCGCCCGGGCCGGAGCACGTGGGGTGCCTCATGCGGCCCGGCGCGGGTGGGGCACGTGCTCCCTGCAGCCCGGTGCCGGTGAGCCACGTGGCATCGTGCGGGCCCGCCAGGGCCGGACGCGCAGTTCCCCGCGCCCCTGAAGGGGCACGACAGGGCTCCCGCCCGGGCCGGAGCACGTGGGGTGCCTCATGCGGCCCGGCGCGGGTGGGGCACGTGCTCCCTACAGCCCGCCGCGGATGAGCGAAGTGGCATCGAGCGGGCCGACCGGGGCTGAACGCGCGCAGTTCCGCGCCCCTGAAGGGGCACGACAGCGCTGCCGCCCGGGCCGGAGCACGTGGGGTGCCTCATGCGGCCCGACAAGTGGGGCACGTGCTCCCTACAGCCCGGTGCCGGTGAGCCACGTGGCATCGTGCGGGCCCGCCAGGGCTGGACGCGCAGTTCCCCGCGCCCCTGAAGGGGCACGACGGGGCTCCCGCCCGCGCCGGAGCACGTGGGTGCGTGCTCCATGCGGCTCGGCGCGGGTGGGGCGGGGTGTTTTTAGGGGCGCGGGGAACTGCGCGGGTCACCCCGGCTTAGCCGCGCTTGTCCGTCCACCAGGGCCATTCCCAGGGGCGCGGGGAACGGCGCAAAACCCTCACCCGGCCGCCGTCAACGACGTGCTGAAGCCCTCGCCGCCCGTCCCCGAGTCATCGTTCTCCGTGTCCGACAGGACCAGGATCACCACCAGGAAGGCGATGCCCAGCGCGACACCGACCGCCCCGCAGATGATCCCCGCCAACGCCTGCCCCGCATTCGTCGCCTGCCCCCGCCGAGCCCTCCCCCGCCCGATCCCCCCGAAGACCAGCGCGAGAACCCCGCACACGAGCGCCACCGGCCACAGGCAGAACCCGACCGCCGCGACGATCCCGAGCACCAGCGACGCGGTCCCCAGCCCATTGCTCGGCGCCATGGGCATCCCCGGCATCCCCGGCATCCCGGGCCACCCGTAACCGGGCCCGCCCTGCACGGGGTAAGCCGGATGGCCATACGCATGCCCGTGATCGTGACCGTGCGCAGGTCCATGTCCGTGCACCGGGCCAGGACCAGGACCAGGTCCGTACCCGTACCCGTACCCGTACGGCGTCTGCCCCGGCCCGCCCGGCGCGATGGGCGGCGGCGGAACCGCGGAGGCCCCCGGAGCCGCGTACGGGTCCGGCGCCGCCGGGAACGACATCACGGTCTGCCGGTCGTGCACCGAGTCCGGCCCGGACCCCCGCGAGCCTCCCGCGTCCACCGGCGGAGCCCAAGGATTCGCCTCGGGCGGCTCGACCGGCGGCTTGCCCAGCGACACCTTCCGCGGCTCGTCGGCCGGCCCACCCGATGCCTGCGCGTCCTCGGACATGCGCGGAGTCCCCTCTGTCGTACGTGGCGTCATGCTAAGGCCCAAGCCTCCCCCGCGCGGCCCGCCGCCCGCGGCCTACGATGATCCTCGAAGCACCGCACCACCGCACCACCGCACCACCGCACCACCGCATGACCGCACCACCGATCAGCCGATCACCCGCCGCACCCCGGCCCGGCGCCGTTCCTGGGGAGGAACCTTGACCGACCTGCACGCCTTCATCGCCGGACTGCCCAAGGCCGAACTGCACGTCCACCACGTCGGCTCCGCCTCCCCCCGGATCGTCTCCGAGCTGGCGGCCCGCCACCCCGACTCCAAGGTGCCCACGGACCCCGAGGCCCTGGTCGACTACTTCACGTTCACGGACTTCGCCCACTTCATCGACGTGTACCTGTCCGTCGTGGACCTCATCCGCACCCCCGAGGACGTCCGCCTCCTCACGTACGAGGTCGCCCGCGACATGGCCCGGCAGCGGATCCGCTACGCCGAGCTGACGCTCACGCCGTTCTCGTCGACCCGCCGCGGTATCGACGAGGGCGCCTTCATGGACGCCATCGAGGACGCCCGCAAGGCCGCCGAAGCCGACTTCGGCACCGTCCTGCGCTGGTGCTTCGACATCCCCGGCGAGGCTGGACTCGAATCCGCCGAGGAGACGGTCCGGCTCGCCACCACCGACAAGCTCCGCCCGGAGGGCCTGGTCTCCTTCGGGCTCGGCGGCCCCGAGATCGGCGTACCCCGGCCGCAGTTCAAGCCGTACTTCGACCGGGCGATCGCGGCCGGCCTGCACTCCGTGCCGCACGCGGGCGAGACGACGGGCCCGCAGACGGTCTGGGACGCACTGACGGACCTGCGCGCCGAGCGCATCGGCCACGGCACCAGCTCCGCCCAGGATCCCAAGCTCCTCGCGCACCTCGCCGAGCACCGCGTCCCGCTGGAGGTGTGCCCCACCTCGAACATCGCCACCCGCGCGGTCCGCACCCTCGACGAGCACCCCCTCAAGGCGTTCGTGGACGCGGGCGTCGTCGTCACGATCAACTCCGACGACCCGCCGATGTTCGGCACCGACCTCAACAACGAGTACGCCGTCGCCGCCCGCCTCCTCGACCTCGACGAGCGGGGTCTGGCCGAGCTCGCCAAGAACGCCGTCGACGTCTCCTTCCTGGACGCCCCCGGCAAGGCGGCCCTGTCCGCGGAGATCGACGCGTACACCGCCGGGTGGCTCGCGCCCTGAGCCGGCGCACCAGCACAATGGGCCGATGCGTACCGTGACTGCCGTGGCCCATCGCGGCGACCCCTACCGCGTCCGTGAGAACACGCTCGACTCCCTGCGTTCCGCGCTCCGACGGGGCGCGGACGCCGTCGAGATCGACGTCCGGCCGACCCGGGACGACGTGCCCGTGCTGCTGCACGACGCCACGCTGAAGCGGCTGTGGGAACAGGACCGGCCGCTGCGCTCGCTCTCCGCCGACGAGGTGCGGGGGCTGACCTCGGGCGGGATTCCCACGCTGGAGGAGGCCCTCAAGGCGACGGACGAGGGCCGGCTCATGATCGACCTGCCCGGTCCGGCGGACGCCCGCGTCGTCCGCCGGATCATCGGTGTCGTCCGGGACTTCGGCGCCGAGGAGCGCGTGTACTACTGCGCGGGGGCCGCCGCCATGCTCGCCGTCCGCGCGGCCGACCCCGCCGCCGAGATCGCCCTCACCTGGACGAGCCTCGCCCCGCCGCGGCCCGCGCTGCTGGACGCCGTACGGCCCCGGTGGCTCAACTACCGCTTCGGGCTGGTGGACCGCGACCTCGTCGACCGGGTCCACCGAGACGGGTATCTGGTCTCGGTGTGGACGCCCGACACCCGGCGGTCCATGCGGCGGCTCCTCGAGGCGGGCGTCGACTCGATCACGACGAACCGCGTCGACACCCTCCGCACCCTGAGCCCGTCCTGAGCCCGTCCTGGGGGCGGACAAGCCGCCGGCGGACGTGCGTCTCAGGGATCACCCGGTGCGGGGCCCTCAGGGAGATCCCGGACAACACCCTTGCCCCGTAGCGAAGTTGCTCGGGGACCGGCCAGGGTCGCCGCCCTCCCGAAGGAGGATCCGCGGCACGGCGTACCTCCCGGAGGATGAAGGTCACCGATCACCCGGGAGTCTGCCGATGCACGTCCGTGCCCGAGTCCGTACCGCCTGTGCCGCCTGTGCCGTCTTCGTGGTTCTGGGCCTGACCGCGGGCCCGTCGGCCGCATCCGCCCTCGCCGCCGCCCCGCCCACAACCTCCGCGGTACGTCAGGCCGTGGATCCGGCCACCGGCCGGGCCCTGCGCGCCGCGCTCACGCGGCTCCCGGACGACGACGCGACGGCCGCGCTCGTACGGGTGTCGGGCACGGACGGTGTCTGGCGGGGCGGCGCCGGGGTGCACGATCTGCCGAGTGGGCGCGAGGCGCTGGCGGACGGGCGTTTCCGGGCCGGTTCCACGACCAAGGTGGTCACCGCGGCCGTCGTGCTCCAGCTCGCCGCCGAGGGCCGGGTGGACCTGGACGGGCACGTCCAGACCTACCTCCCCGGCCTCCTCTCGAAGGCCTTCGAGCCCATCACCGTACGGCAGTTGCTCACCTTCACCAGCGGGCTGAAACCGGGCTCGTCGCTGGGGGACGTGAACGGCGAGGGGTACGAGCGGCGGTACGAGACGCTGACACCCGAGGACGTGGTGGCCGCCTCGGTCGCCCTCGGCCCCGCCTTCCGGCCCGACGAGCGGCAGAACTACGGCAACATCGACTACACCGTGCTCGGCCTCCTCATAGAGAAGGTCACCGGCGACTCGTACGAGCACCAGGCGGCGGTAAGGGTCCTGCGGCCGGCCGGGATGCGGCACACGTCCTTCCCCGGTGGCCCCGACCCGCGTATCCACGGACCGCACAACCGCGGCTACCAGCGACTGGCGGACGGCAGGCTGGTGGACGCCACCGAGTGGAACATGTCGGACCGGTGGGCCGCGGGCGACATGATCTCCACGACGGCGGACCTGGAGCGGCTCCTGTACGCGCTGTTCCGGGGCCGGCTGGTCCCCCAGCCCCTCCTGGAGAAGGAGATGTTCACGCTCCCCGACGTGCCGGGCGCCACCATGAGCGCCGGCCTCCAGAGGTACGACATGGGCAACGGCACGGTTCTCTGGCTGAAGTCGGGGGCGCGTCCCGGGTACAGCACGCTCGTGGCGGCCACCCGCGATCTGTCCCGCACACTCGTGTACTCGGTCAACGCGACCGACGCGAAGTCGGAGGGCATGAACCCGGTGGCCGAGCGGATCGTCCGGGCGGCGTTCGGGGGCCCTCAGGGGTGAGGGCAGCCGGAGCGGGTTAAGTGATCGGGGAGCCCGGTTCGTCCGTGTGCGCGGGGGGCGGGCCGCCGAGTACCGCGACGCGCTGTGCGAGGCGCTTCAGGACGGTCTCGCCCCACTGGAGGTTCCCGCGTTCCAGGGCGATGCCACCCTGGAGGGTGAGGTAGGGGCCGATGCGGTCGGCGGACGCGAGGTGTTCGTCCTCGGTACGGCCGGCCAGCATGCGCTCCCGCATACGTAGATAACGGGCGAGTTTGGCGGCGGACCGTTCGACGCGCTCGGCGACCGCGGTCCGTACGGCCTCGATGTCGTCGGTGTCCCCGATGTCGACGCACTGCACCTTGACCATCAGTTCGTCCCTGATGGCCAGGGGCTTCGCGGGGCCCTCGGTGACGAACGCGCGCAGGACCCGGCGACCGGAGTCGGTCAGCGAGAAGAGCCGTTTGTTGGGCCGGCGCTCCTGCTGGACGACGCGGGCGGAGACCAGCCCCTCGCCCTCCATGCGCTCCAGTTCGCGGTAGAGCTGCTGGGGGGTGGCCATCCAGAAGTTCGCGACCGAGGCCTCGAAGCCCTTGGCGAGGTCGTATCCGGACGCCTCGCCCTCCAGAAGCGCGGCCATCACCGCGTTGCGCAACGCCATGCGCTCAAGCTAGCACCGGGTCGATCACGTCGTTGATCACGTTGTTCGTCACGTTGTTCGTCACGTTGTTGATCAGTCAAGGACGCGTCCGGCGAGGCGGACCGGTGGGAGCAGTTCAGGCCGTTTGGCCTGCCTGCCGTCGCCCGACGAACGGCCCCGGACCCGGCGTACGAGCCAGGGTCCCAGGAAGCCGCCGACCCAACGCAGTTCCGTGCCGACGACCCGCAGCCGCGTGGGCACCGACGCACCGGGCGGCAGGGGCAGCGTCCAGGTGTCGTCGCTGCCCGGCAGGCCGAACGCGTGCGCGACCGCGGCGGCGATCCGCGCATGGCCGAGCGGGCTCGCGTGCAGCCGGTCCGGACTCCACAGCCGGGGGTCCGTCACCACCTCGTGGGCGGACATGTCCGCGATGATCACTCCATGGCGTCCGGCCGCTTCCCGGATGCGGGAGTTGAGGGCGACGACCCGGCGGCCGAGCGGGCGGGCCAGCGGGCTGATCCGGCCGATGTCGGGAAAAGTGACCGTCGCGACGCGGGCACCCTGCCCGGTCAGCGCGGCGAACATCGCCTCCAGGTGGCCGCCCGCCTCGTCCGCGTCGAAGCGGGGCCGCAGCAGGTCGTTCATCCCGGCGACCACGGTGGCCACGTCGGGCCGCAGCGCGAGGGCCGGCGGGAGCTGCTCGGCGCGCACCTGTCCGGCGAGGCGCCCGCGGACGGCGAGATTGGCGTAGAGGACGTCCGGGGACCCCTTCGCCAGTTCCTCCGCGAACCGGTCGGCGCACCCGCGCAGCCCGGTCACGTCGTCACCGTCACCGAGCCCTTCGGTCTGGCTGTCGCCCAGGGCGACGTACCGCAGGTAGCCGCCTCCGCTGTCGGACATGGGGTGCCCCTTTCACCGTGGACCACCACTATCCCACAAATACCTTATTCACTTTGTTGACTACCGCAGGGCCCGCTGCAGCGTTCGGTGACCGGGGATGGGAACACCACCCCCACCCACAACCAGCCCTCAACGGCGGACGGCGACCACGGGGGCCCCGGACGGAACACTCCCGCCCGGGGCCGCGTACCGCGCATCCCGTACCGCCTACCGCGTACCGCGTACGAAACGCTCAGCCGAGCGACGTCATGACGTGCTTGATCCGCGTGTAGTCGTCGAAGCCGTAGCCCGACAGGTCCTTGCCGTAGCCGGAGTGCTTGAAGCCGCCGTGCGGCATCTCCGCGACCAGCGGGATGTGCGTGTTGATCCACACGCAGCCGAAGTCGAGGACCTTGGACATGCGCATCGCGCGCGCGTGGTCCTTCGTCCAGACGGAGGAGGCGAGCGCGTACTCGACGCCGTTCGCGTACTCGACGGCCTGCGCCTCGTCCGTGAAGGACTGGACGGTGATGACCGGGCCGAAGACCTCGTTCTGGATGATCTCGTCGTCCTGCTTCAGGCCGGAGACGACGGTCGGGGCGTAGAAGTAGCCCTTCTCGCCGACCCGGTGGCCGCCCGCCTCGACCTTGGCGTGCGCGGGCAGCCGCTCGATGAAGCCGGAGACCTGCTTGAGCTGGTTCGGGTTGTTGAGCGGCCCGTACAGCACGTCCTCGTCGTCCGGCTGCCCGGTCTTCGTGTCGGCGGCGGCCTTGGCGAGCGCGGCCGTGAACTCGTCGTGGATGGACTCCTGCACGAGGACGCGCGTGGCGGCCGTACAGTCCTGGCCGGCGTTGAAGAATCCCGCCACCGAGATGTCCTCGACGGCCTTGGCGATGTCGGTGTCCTCGAAGACCACGACCGGCGCTTTGCCGCCCAGCTCCAGGTGGACCCGCTTGACGTCCTTGGCCGCGGACTCGGCGACGGAGATGCCCGCCCGCACGGAACCGGTGATGGACGCCATGGCCGGGATCCGGTGCTCGACCATCGCGCGGCCGGTGTCACGGTCGCCGCAGATGACGTTGAAGACACCCTCGGGGACGATCGAGCCGATGATCTCGGCGATCAGGACCGTGGAGGCCGGGGTGGTGTCGGACGGCTTGAGGACGACCGTGTTGCCCGCGGCGAGCGCCGGGGCGAACTTCCACACGGCCATCATCATCGGGTAGTTCCACGGCGCGACCTGGGCGCAGACACCGACCGGTTCACGGCGGACGATCGAGGTCAGGCCCTCCATGTACTCACCGGCCGACCGGCCCTCCAGCATGCGCGCCGCGCCCGCGAAGAAGCGGATCTGGTCGACCATCGGCGGGATCTCCTCGGACCGGGTGAGTCCGATGGGCTTGCCCGTGTTCTCGACCTCGGCGGCGATGAGTTCCTCGGCGCGCTCCTCGAAGGCGTCCGCGATCCTCAGGAGGGCCTTCTGGCGCTCGGCGGGGGTCTGGTCGCGCCAGGCGGGGAAGGCCGCGGCGGCGGCCTCCATCGCGGCGTCGACGTCGGCCTGACCGGACAGCGGCGCGGTGGCGTACGCCTCGCCCGTCGCGGGGTTGACCACGTCCGTGGTCCGTCCATCGGCGGCATCGCGGAACTCTCCGGCGATGTAGTTACTCAGACGACGCAGTTCGGCGCTCACTGCCCGGCCCTCCTGTCAGATGTTCTACGACTGTCCTTCTACGGCCCCGCGCCCCGGGTGTCCACTACCTGAGACGCCTGGCCTCCCACCCTAATCCTCGCCCCGACGTTTTCAACACCCCCGCCGACCCCAGAGCTGCGAAATCCGCAGTACTGGAACACGTAAACAACGAATTTCATCGATCACACCTTGCGGAACTGTCGAGCCCTCGTGCAGAGTGAGCGCGTGGCCAGTCGAAGCGCAGACCCCAGGGACCTCCGGGACTCCCGCGAGTCCAGGAACGGCACCCCCCAGCTCGACGCCGTCTCCCTCGGCATCATCGAGCAGCTCCAGGAGGACGGCCGCCGGCCCTACGCCGCGATAGGCAAGGCCGTGGGCCTGTCCGAGGCGGCCGTGCGCCAGCGCGTCCAGAAGCTGCTCGACCAGGGGGTGATGCAGATCGTCGCCGTCACGGACCCGCTCACCGTGGGCTTCCGCAGGCAGGCGATGGTCGGCATCAACGCCGACGGCGACCTCGAACCGGTGGCGGAGGCGCTGACCGCCATGCAGGAGGTCGAGTACGTGGTGATGACGGCGGGCTCCTTCGACATCCTCGCCGAGATCGTCTGCGAGGACGACGACCACCTGCTCGACGTCATCAACAAACGCATCCGGGTCCTGCCCGGCGTGCGCTCCACCGAGAGCTTCGTCTACCTCAAGCTCAAGAAGCAGACCTACATGTGGGGAACCCGATAGCCGTGACTGCCAAGGACCTCAGCCGCACCGCGTACGACCACCTGTGGATGCACTTCACCCGCATGTCCTCGTACGAGAACGCGCCCGTCCCCACGATCGTCCGTGGCGAGGGGACCTACATCTACGACGACAAGGGCAAGCGCTACCTCGACGGTCTGGCCGGTCTGTTCGTGGTCCAGGCGGGCCACGGCCGCGCGGAGCTGGCCGAGACGGCCGCCAGGCAGGCCAAGGAGCTGGCCTTCTTCCCGATCTGGTCGTACGCCCACCCGAAGGCCGTCGAGCTGGCCGAGCGCCTCGCGCACCACGCTCCCGGCGACCTGAACAAGGTCTTCTTCACCACCGGCGGCGGCGAGGCCGTCGAGACCGCGTGGAAGCTCGCCAAGCAGTACTTCAAGCTGCGGGGCCAGCCGACCAAGTACAAGGTCATCTCGCGCGCGGTCGCCTACCACGGCACTCCGCAGGGCGCCCTGTCCATCACGGGCCTGCCCGCGCTGAAGGCCCCGTTCGAGCCGCTGGTCCCCGGCGCCCACAAGGTCGCGAACACCAACATCTACCGCGCCCCCGCGTTCCTCGACAACGGTTCGGGCGTCGACCCGGAGGCCTTCGGCCGCTGGGCTGCCGACCAGATCGAGGAGCAGATCCTCATGGAGGGCCCCGAGACGGTCGCCGCCGTCTTCCTGGAGCCCGTGCAGAACGCCGGCGGCTGCTTCCCGCCGCCGCCCGGCTACTTCCAGCGGGTGCGCGAGATCTGCGACCGGTACGACGTGCTGCTCGTCTCGGACGAGGTCATCTGCGCCTTCGGCCGCCTCGGCACGATGTTCGCGTGCGACAAGTTCGACTACGTACCGGACATGATCACCTGCGCCAAGGGGATGACCTCGGGCTACTCCCCGATCGGCGCCTGCATCATCTCGGACCGGCTGGCCGAGCCGTTCTACGAGGGCGACAACACCTTCCTGCACGGCTACACCTTCGGTGGTCACCCGGTGTCGGCGGCCGTGGGCCTCGCGAACCTGGACCTCTTCGAGCGCGAGAAGCTCAACGAACACGTCCTCGCGAACGAGAGCGCGTTCCTCTCCACCCTCCAGAAGCTGCACGACCTGCCGATCGTCGGCGACGTCCGCGGCAACGGCTTCTTCTACGGCATCGAGCTTGTGAAGGACAAGGCCACCAAGGAGACCTTCACGGACGAGGAGTCGGAGCGCGTGCTCTACGGCTTCGTCTCCAAGAAGCTCTTCGAGTACGGCCTCTACTGCCGCGCCGACGACCGCGGCGACCCGGTCATCCAGCTGTCGCCGCCGCTGATCTCCGACCAGTCGACGTTCGACGAGATCGAGGGGATCGTCCGCCAGGTGCTGACGGAGGCCTGGGCGAAGCTGTGAGCCACGGCCCCCGAGCCACGGCCACGGCCCCAGCCGTGAGCTGCACCTGCCGGCCCGGCCATCCGCCCGGCCGTCGGCTCAGCCTTTGAGCTGAACAAGTGATCAACACCGGCCCCGGTGGCGCCCGTTCGAGTGAGAATGCGTGCCCCGGGGCCGCGTGCTGTCCGGCCCCCGGGCCCCGACTCCCTAGCGTGCCCAGTGACCGATCGGCCCTGCCTTCGTTCCCCCGACCGGGGGACCCGGCGACCTTCCGAGGCGCCCGGGCAGCGCAAATCAGATCTGAAGAGGTGTACGCGATGGCGGCTCCGCCGGACAACGACGTGCTCTGGGCACGCGCCCTGCACGTCAGACACAACGGCTCACCCGCACTCACCGGCGTCTCGATCGGGGTCCGCGAGGGCGAGATCCTCGCCGTCGGCGGCCCGCGCGGCAGCGGCAAGACGACCCTCCTGAAGTGCCTGTCGGGACAGCTCGTGGCGCAGGAGGGCGAGGTCTGGTTCGACAGCACGCCCGTCCACACCATGGGCACGATGAGCCGGGAGCGGCTGCGTCGCGACCGTTTCGGCTGGATCGACCCGGCACCGGTCCTCGTCCCCGAGCTGACCGCCTGGGAGAACGCCGCCCTGCTCCTGATGCTGCGCGGGGTGAGCCGCCGCCGGGCCAAGACCGCCGCGCTGGAGTGGCTGGACCGCCTGGACGTCGGCGGCTGCGCCCGCAGACGCCCGTACGCCCTGCTCCAGTCGGAGCGCCAGCGGGTGGCCATCGCCCGCGCCCTGGCGCCCGAGCCGAGCGTGATCTTCGCCGACGAGCCCACCGCGCCGCTGCACCGCGCCGACCGCGCCCAGGTGCTGCGGACGCTCACCGCGGCGGCCCGCTCGCACGGGATCACCGTCGTGCTGGCCACGCACGACGCGGACACCGCCGCGCTCGCCGACCGCACGGTGTCGCTGCTCGACGGCCGGCGCGTGAACACCGTCCATCTGCCACCGATCGCGGACCCGACCGATCCCACCGGTCCCATGGGCCCCACCGGCTCCAGAGGCTCCGCCGGGGCCAACGGGTCCGCCGAGACGGAAGGTCGGGCCGCGTGCTCGCTCTCCGCCTAGTCCGCGGGGCCAACCCCGCCGTCCAGTTCCGCCGGCTCCTGGTCGCCGCGGCGTCCGCGGGCACCGGCTTCCTGCTCCTGTGCACCCTGGGATACGCGATGGGGCATCCGGAGGCGTCCACCGCGGCCGTGCTCCGGCTCGCCTGGTGCCTCGCGCCGATCGCGGCCACCGTGCAGTTCGCGGTCGCCGTCGCCCGCACCGACCCGGCCACCCGCCCCCGGACCGGGCTCGCGGCGATCGGTCTGGGACCCGCTCAGCTGATGATCCTGGCCGCCGTCTCCACCGCGGTGTCGTGCACGCTCGGCTCGATGGTCGCGCTGCTGTTCTTCCTGCACCTGCGCGGCGATCTGACCGGCCTGCCCTTCGACGGGGCGGCGGCCGGCCTGCTCGCCGCGAACCAGCCCCTGCGCCTGCCCGCCACGCTCACGCTGCTGGCCGTGGTGCCGGTTCTCGCGTCCGCGGCCAGCGCGGTCGTGCTGCGCCCGCGGGGTCCGCGCCCGTCCGCCGCCGCGGCCGGCGGACGCCCGGGACGGCTGGGCGGTTCCGGCGGCTACGGCCGCTCCACCGAACGCGTCGGCTCCAGCGCCTACGGCCGCTTCGGAGCCCGCGCGACGGGATCCACGCCCCCGCCGCCACCCACCCCCGCCGAAGGCCGGGAAACGGCCACACAGACGGCCCCTGCCCTCTCCACCGACGGCTCTCCCCCGGAAGGGGCGGGAGGACCCGCGCGACAGGCCGCCTCCGTCGACCCGCACAACCCCGGCCACCCCACCCCGGAGGGGGCGCGGGGAACACCGCAGTCAGCCCCCACCGACCCGCACCACCCCCGGGATCAGCACGCCGTGGCCGCTCTCGACGCTCTCGACGCCCGCGACGCAGCCGACCACTCCACCGTCCTGCCGGAGGTACGACGAACTGCGCGTCGTGCCCCCGCCACCCAGCAGTACCCCGCCACCCCTCCCCACCCCCAGCGGCCTCCTGGGTGCCGCCGTGCTGGCCGCGGGTCTCGCCGTGGAGACGTACGCCGCCCGTGGCGCGACGCCCACCAGGGCCCCGCCCTGCCGGGCGGATTCACCGGAGGCCCCTTCGGCGTGCTCGTCGGCTGGGCGCTCACCGCGCTCGGCCTCGCGCTGGCCGGCCCCGCCCGCACGCACCTCTGCGGCAGGCTCCTGCAGTCCGTACGCCCGAGCGCGCCGCGCCTGCTCGCCGGACGCGTACTCATGGAGGAGGCGACCCGTATCGGGCGCCCGCTCGGCGTGGTGTGCGCGGTGGCGTCGGGCCTGTACGCCATGGCCGTGCTCTACGCCGGAACACGTCCGGGCATCGGGCCCCTCACCACGCTCGGCCTGGTGCTGGTCGCGGGCTGCGCCGTGGCGACGCTGCTGACCGCCGCCGTCGAGGCGAGGAACGCGCGCGCCGACACCACCGCCGCCCTGCTGCGGATCGGCGCGCCCGCCGCGACGCTGCGCACCGCGGCCACCCTCCGGGCCGGCGCCCTGCTCGCCGTCCTCACCCCGTTGACCTGGGCGATCGCCGAGCTCGCGGCCATGCCACTGGCCCGCTGACCCGGCGTACGAAAAAGACGCGCGCGGACCGATGACTTTTCGGCGGGCCCCCGGTCTGACCCTTCGAACAGCGACCCACCTGACGGAGGACCTCCCATGTACCAGCAGATGATCTTCGTGAACCTGGCCGTGAACGACGTGGACGTGTCCAAGAAGTTCTTCTCGGAGCTCGGCTACACGATCAACGCGCAGTTCTCGGACGAGAACTGCGCGTCCGTCGTCATCAGCGACACGATCGTCGCGATGCTGCTGAACAAGCAGCGCTACGCGGACTTCACGAAGAAGGAGATCGCGGACTCGACGAAGACCAGCGAGGTGCTCCTGTGCCTCAGCGCCGAGAGCCGCGAGAAGGTCGACGAACTGGTCGACAGGGCGATCGCCGCGGGCGGCTCGGCGAGCGGGGAGACCCAGGACCACGGCGTCATGTACGGGCGCGCCTTCGACGACCCGGACGGCCACACCTGGGAGGTCATGTGGATGGACCCGTCCATGGTCCAGGGCTGAATACCCACGGGCCAGGGCTGAATCCCCATGGGCCAGGGCTGAAAACCCGTGGTTCTGGGCTGAATCCCTCCGGCACGCCCGAACGGACCGTGCCCGAAACGGCCGTGCTTACATGGGCGGGTGCAGACGAGCCCCGCCCATGTGGCCCATCACAACGACCGTGAGATCGAGACGCTGGAGGAGTTCGACGCGACCGTCTCGGCCCGCGGCACTCTCACCGGCTTCCGCGTCCAGGCCGTCGATCTGACGGACCGTACGAGAGAACTGCTCGCCAGCGACACCTCGGGCGCCGTCTTCCTCGGGTGCCCGATGCGGGAGAACGCGGCGGCGAAGATCCGGGCGGACGGGGCGCTGGTCTTCCCGCCCCTGCCCGATGTGCCGTTCGACCCGTACCGCGGTCATCTCTACACCCCCGAGGAGCTGTTCGGCTCCCTCGACGAGAGCTACGAGGCCACGCCGGACGCCGTCGCGTACGACTGGTTCCGGCGGACCAGGGCCGACGGGGACATCTACGCGTCGATGCTGCGCTCGGTCCACGACGACGCCGTCTCCGACGCCCTCGACGAACTCCTCCGCGGGGCGCGCGTGGTGGGCGTGATGGGCGGTCACGCGATCGGGCGCGGCACCGAGGCGTACGGCGGCGCGGCCAGGCTCGGCCGCGCGCTGGCCCGCGCCGGGTTCACGGTGGCGACCGGCGGCGGCCCCGGCGCGATGGAGGCGGCCAACCTCGGTGCGTACGCGGCCCCCTACCGCGACGGCATGCTGGACGAGGCGTGCGAACTCCTCGGGAAGGCGCCGTCGTTCGAGCCGTCGGTGACCGACTGGGCGCGCGCCGCCTTCGAGGTGCGCGAACGCTGGCCGAAGGGCAACGCCTCCGTCGGCATCCCCACCTGGTTCTACGGGCACGAGCCGCCGAACGCGTTCGCCTCCCACATAGCCAAGTACTTCGCCAACGCCACCCGCGAGGACGGCCTGCTGGCCCGTTCGAACGCGGGCGTGGTCTTCCTGCCCGGCGCCGCCGGCACGGTACAGGAGATCTTCGACAACACGACCCCCAACTACTACGAGTCACGCGGCGAACCGACGCCCATGGTCCTGGTGGACCGCGCCCACTGGACGCGGCGGCTGCCCGCCTGGCCGCTCCTCCAGGCCCTCGCCCGCGACCGCTCGATGGAGTCCCGCATCGCGCTGGTGGACCGGATCGAGGAGGCGCCGGAGGCGCTCGACCGGCTGTCGCGTGTAAATGAAACCTAAAAGCCAAGGGGCAAGACGGACACACGGATTGACAACCGGAGACGGTGCCCAATAAACCTGTGAGGCGTCTGGGATCGCTGTTGCTCAGTAGCTCCCATCAACCCCCCTCTTTTTGTGCATCCCGTGAAGGGCAATCGTGTCCATATCTCGCCGTACCGCACGTTCTGTGCGCATTCTCGGAGTTGCCTCCGCCTCGGCCGCGCTCACGCTCGGCCTGGCCGGCAACGCGCTCGCCTGCAACATCAGTGAGTTCTCCGCCGTCGCCAAGTGCGACGGCACCAAGGGCGTCATCAGCGTCACGGACAAGGACCCGTCGGGCGTCAAGGCCACGGTCACTGTCTTCCTCCAGTCCAACGGCGCCGACGCGCAGCAGGTCGGCGACGCGCAGGTGGTCGAGGGCACGCGCGAAGGCGTGACCATCGACTTCTCGGAGGACTGGAAGCCGAACGCGACGTACCGCGTGCACGTCAAGGCCGGCAACCAGGTCGACGAGGACATCAAGCCGAACCTCGTCACCCCGTCCGAGGCGTGCAAGTCCGATGAGGCGTCCACGCCTCCGGCGACCCCGAAGCCCTCGGAGAAGCCCTCCGAGCCCGCCGAGGAGCCGTCGAAGCCCGCCGAGTCCCCGGAGCCGTCCGAGTCGGAGAGCACTCCGGCCGCGTCGACCGGTGACAACGCGCCGTCCCCGGCGGGCGACTCGAACCTCGCCGAGACCGGTTCCAGCTCCAACACCGGTGCGATCGCCGGCATAGCGGCCGCGCTCGTGGCGGCCGGCGCCGGCGTGATGTTCGCGCTCCGCCGCCGAGGCGCAGCGAAGACCCGCTGACACCACCCGCAGTAGTGGCCCGCCCCCTCCAAGGAGGAGACGGGCCACTACCACGTCCGGGCCCCGCACCCCACACCCACGCCCCAGGGGCGCGGGGAACGGCGCAGTCTTTTCGCTCTTAGAGAGCAACTGATCTACTTTGAGGGTGATTTGGGGTGTTCGCAGTGACTGAGGTGACGACGGGTCGTTGCGTGACTCGTGAGTCCTCGACGCCCTTATCGCAGTGATGTGTCCGATGCCCGCTGGACATTGATCGAGCCCGTGTTCGTGACATGGCGGGCCGCTCGCACCGGTCCGGGTACCGCGGCACGGGTGCATGATCTGCGGGAGATCGTGAATGCCATCCTCTACGTCAACCGCACCGGCATCCCGTGGGAGTACCTGCCCCACGACTTCCCGCCGTACAAGACTGTGTACGACTACTACGCGAAGTGGGAGGCGGACGGTACGACCCAGCGGGTCCATGATGTGCTGCGCGACAAGGTCCGCCGCGCTCAGGGCCGGCCTGCCGCTCCGTCGGCCGCGGTGATCGATGCGCAGAGCGTGAAGACCTCCGCAAACGTTGCTGAGGCCAGTCAGGGCATCGACGCCGGCAAAAAGATCAAAGGACGTAAGCGTCACGTGGCCACGGACACGCTCGGCCTGGTCCTGGCCGTCATCGTCACGGCCGCCTCGGTACACGATTCCACTGGCGGGAAGCGCCTGCTCGACGAGCTCGCCGCCTCGCATCCCAGCGTGACGAAGGTCTGGGCCGACGGCGGATACCAGAACAGCGTCTTCCAGCACGGAGCCGCGAAGGGGATCGACGTCGAGGTCGTGAAACGACCCACCACCAAAGGGTTCCAGCCCCAGGCGAAACGCTGGGTGATCGAGCGAACGTTCGGCTGGTTAATGCAGCACAGGCGCCTCGTCCGGGACTACGAAGCTCTGCCCCAGCGGTCTCGCGCCATGGTCCACTGGGCCATGGCTAACAAAACTAGCCGCGAACTCACCGGTGAATCCACACCAAGCTGGCGAATCGAAACTCACAAATCAGCTATAACGACCTGAACGCTGATCAGATGCTCTCTTACTGTCTCTAACAAAAGCCGTTGATCATGTGACTATCGGTGCGGTCTGTCGTTGGTCTGGTCGTGGGGAAACGTCAGTCGCGACCGTGGATCGTGTCGGATGAACTGTGGGCACTGATCGAGCCGTTGTTGCCCGAGCCGGCGCCGAAGCTGGTCGAGGGCAGACCTCGCGTGCCGGACCGGCAGGCCCTGTGCGGGATCCTGTTCGTCCTGCACACCGGGATCCAGTGGGAGTACCTGCCCCAGGAGCTGGGCTTCGGCTCGGGGATGACCTGCTGGCGGCGCCTGGCGGCCTGGAACGAGGCCGGCGTCTGGGACCAGCTGCATGTGCTGCTGCTGGAGAAACTGCGGTCGAAAAACCAGCTGGACTGGTCCAGGGCGGTGATCGACTCCTCGCACGTCCGCGCGGCCCGGCGAGGCCCAAAAGCGGACCCAGCCCGGTCGACCGCGCACGTCCGGGCAGCAAGCACCACCTCATCGTCGACGGCCAGGGCATCCCGCTCGCCGTGTCGCTGACCGGCGGAAACCGCAACGACATCACCCAGCTCATGCCGCTGCTCGACAAGATCCCGGCCGTCGCGGGCCAGGTCGGCAGACCCCGCCGACGGCCGGATGCGCTGCTGGCCGACCGTGGCTACGACCACGACAAGTACCGCCGTCTGCTCTGGCAGCGCGGGATCCGCCCCGTGATCGCGAAGCGAGGCGAGCCTCACGGCACTGGCCTGGGCATTTTCCGCTATGTCGTCGAGCGCACGATCGCCTGGCTCCACGGCTTCCGCCGCCTGCGCATCCGCTGGGAACGACGCGACGACATCCACGAAGCGTTCCTCGGACTCGCCGTCTGCCTGATCACCCACCGCCACGTCCAACGCCTTTGTTAGGGACAGTTAGGGGCGCGGGGAACGGCGCAATCTTGTCGCCCCCCTCAGGGGCGGGGGAACGACGCACCCGAGCCCCCCGCCAGCACCACAACCTCACCCGCGTCGAACACCACCCCCACCTCCTCCCCCACCTCCGGCGCATCCCGCAACGCACACGCCGCCTCCAGCCGCGCCACCCCCTCGGGCTGCAGCCGTACGGCGACATGCGTGCCCCGGAAGGTCCGCGCGGCCACCGTGCACCGCAGCCCCTCCTCGACCGGCACGAGGCGTACCCCCGCGGGCCTGACGAGCAGCGTGCCCGCGCCCTGCGAAGTGCCGGACGGCACAGGCAACTTGCCCCAGGGTGTGTCCGCGACCTGACCGGAAACAGTCGCCCCGGTCACGTTCTCGAAGCCGAGGAAGCGGGCCACGAACGCGTCGGCCGGGCGCTGCCAGACCTCAAGCGGCGTACCCGACTGGGCGATCCGCCCGTCCCGCATCACGACGACCCGGTCGGCGAGCGCGAAGGCCTCGCCCTGGTCATGGGTGACCGCGAGCACGGTGGTGCCCAACTCAGCGAACAGCTCGCGCAGTTCGACCACCAGCCGTTCACGCAGGGAGCGGTCCAGCTGGCCGAGCGGTTCGTCGAGCATCAGCAGCCGGGGCCGCGGGGCCAGCGCACGGGCGAGCGCCACCCGCTGCTGCTCACCCCCGGAGAGGGAGGCGACGGCCCTCCCCTGCGCACCCGGGAGCCCCACAAGCTCCAGCAACTCCCCCACCCGCAGCGCCTGCCGCTGCTTGGACTCCCCGTGCATCCGCAGCCCGAAGGCCACGTTTCCGGCCACGTCACGCTGCGGGAACAGCTGATGGTCCTGGAACATGAGACCGACCCCCCGCTTGTGGGCGGGCACGCCGTCGAGATCGCGCCCGTCCAGGAACACCCGCCCGCCGTCCAGTTCCTGGAGTCCGGCGACGGCCCTGAGCAGCGTCGACTTGCCGCTGCCGCTGGGCCCGAGAACGCACACGAGCTCGTGCTCGGCGACATCGAGCCCGACCTCGTCGAGCACGGCCCGCCCCCCGAACCGTACGGTCGCCCCATCGAGTTTGAGCATGGTCAGAACTCTCCCGTCCGGTCGGAGCGAGGGCCGTTGCGCAGGTCGGTGCGCAGGCGTTCGAGGACCAGCAGCGCCACCGCGCACACCAGCATCAGGATGGTCGACAGGGCCATGGCCTGCCCGTAGTTGAGGTCGCCGGCCCGGCCGAGCAGTCGTGCCACGGCGACCGGCAGCGTCGGATTGTCGGGCCGTGCGATGAAGACGGTCGCGCCGAACTCGCCCAGCGACACCGCGAAGGCGAACCCGGCCGCGATCAGCAGCGCCCGCCGCACCAGCGGCAGATCGACCTCGCGCCACACCCGCCACGGCGAGGCCCCGAGCACCGCCGCGGCTTCGCGCAGACGCCCGTCCACCGCCCGCAGCACCGGCAGCATGGTCCGTACGACGAAGGGGACGCCCACCAGCGCCTGCGCGAGCGGCACGAGGATCCAGCTGCTCCGCAGGTCCAGCGGCGGCTCGTCGAGCGCGATGAGGAAGCCGAAACCGACGGTCACGGCGGAGACCCCGAGCGGCAGCATGAGCAGCGCGTCGAAGCCCCGTACGAGCCGTCCGAGGCGTCCGGTGTCCCGGCGGGTGAGGGCGGCTGCCGCGAGTCCGCCGATCAGCAGCGCGATGGCGGTCGCGGCGAAGGCGTACCGCAGCGAGTTGCCGACGGCGTCGATCGGCGGGACCAGGAAGAGACTGCCCTCGTTGCGGGTGAGCGCCTTGTAGTAGCCGAAGCCGGGGGCGTCCAGCGAGCGCTGGACCAGGACGGCCAGCGGCAGCACGAGCAGGACGGCGATGGAGCCGAGGACACCCGCGAGCAGCGCCCACTGCCCCGCCCCGCGCGGCCGTCGCGCGGTGGCCGCGGCGTCGACCAGCCGCAGGGCCGTCTCGCGCCGCCGTACGGTCCGGGCGTGGACGGCGAGGATCGCGCCCACCGCGGCGAACTGGACGAGCGTCAGCACGGCGGCCGTCGAGAGGTCGAAGATCTCCGAGGTCTGCCGGTAGATCTCGACTTCGAGCGTCGAGAAGGTGGGGCCGCCGAGGATCTGCACGACACCGAAGGAGGTGAAGGTGAAGAGGAACACCATGAGCGCGGCGGCGGCCACGGCCGGGCCGAGCGCCGGGAGCGTCACCGTGCGCCAGGCCGCGAACCGGGAGGCGCCGAGCATCCGCGCGGCCTCCTCCTGCCGCGGGTCGAGCTGCGACCAGAGGCCGCCGACCGTGCGGACGACGACCGCGTAGTTGAAGAAGACGTGCGCGAGCAGGATGGCCCACACGGTGGTGTCCAGGCGTACGCCCCACAGCTCGTCCAGCAGCCCGCCGCGTCCGAGCAGCGCCAGGAAGGCCGTGCCCACGACGACCGTCGGCAGTACGAACGGCACGGTGACGACGGCCCGCAGGATCTGCTTGCCCCTGAACTCGAAGCGCGCGAAGACGTACGCGCCGGGGAGCGCGATCAGCAGGGTGAGCGCGGTCGAGGCGAGCGCCTGCCAGGTCGTGAACCACAGGACGTGCCGGATGTCGGACTGGCCGAGCACGTCCGCGATCCGCCCGAACCGCCAGACCCCGTCGACCTTCAGCCCGCGCACGGTGATCGCGACGACCGGATAGGCGAAGAAGACCCCGAAGAACGCGACGGGCACGGCCATGAGCCCGAGCCGCGCCGCGCCCCGCCCCCGGCGCGAGGGCCGGGGGCGCGCGCCGGGCGCTACTTCAGTACGAGCGAGGTCCATGACTTGACCCACTCGTCACGGTTGTCGGCGATCCTGGCGGGGTCCAGGGTCTCGGGGTTCGCGGCGGCGGGACCGTACTGCGTGAACGCGTCGGGCACCTTGGCGCCCTCGACCACCGGGTACACGAACATGTTGAGCGGCATGTCCTCCTGAAACCGCTTGCCGATCAGGAAGTCGATGAGCGCCTTGGCGCCCTCGGTGTTCTTCGCGTTGCTCAGCAGGCCGGCGTACTCGACCTGGCGGAAGCAGGTGCCGTCCGCGACACCGGTCGGCGCCGTCCTGGGCTTGGGGTCGGCGTAGATGACCTCGGCGGGCGGCGAGGACGCGTACGAGACGACGAGCGGCCTGTCGCCCTTGGCCTTCTTGCCGCCGGCGGACCCGGAGAACTCCTCGTTGTAGGCCTGCTCCCAGCCGTCGACGACCTTCACGCCGTTGGCCTTGAGCTTCTTCCAGTAGCCCTCCCAGCCGTCGTCGCCGTACTTCGCGGCGGTGCCGAGCAGGAAGCCGAGGCCGGGTGAGGAGGTGGAGGCGTTCTCGGTGACGAGCAGGTCTTTGTACGCGGGCTTGATCAGATCGTCGAAGGACGTCGGCACGGCCAGCTTGTGCTCGGTGAAGTACGCCTTGTCGTAGTTGACGCAGATGTCACCGGAGTCGATGGGCGTGACCCGGTGCTTGCCCTGGTCGACGCGGTACCGGGCCTGGACGCGGTCGGCGCCCTCGGCCTCGTACGACTGGAACAGCCCGTTGTCGAGCGCGCGGGAGAGCAGGGTGTTGTCGACGCCGAAGAAGACGTCTCCCTGCGGGTTGTCCTTGGTGAGGACGGCCTTGTTGACGGCCTGCCCGGCGTCGCCGTCCTTCAGGACCCTGACCTTGTACCCGGACTCCTTCTCGAAGTCCTTCAGTACTTCCTTGGTGTAGGCGAAGGAGTCATGGCTGACGAGGGTGACGGTCTTGGACCCGGAGCCGCCGTCGTCGCCTCCGTCGCCGGACGCCCCGCACGCGCTGAGCGCGACGACCCCGAGACCACCGACCGCGATCAGGGCGGTGATCCTGAAGATGCTGCTCTTGTTGCTCACTCGATTCCTCCTGGGTTGACCAGGAAGAGACGCGGCCCTGCCCGGGACCTCGAACGGATCCCGGGCAGGGCGCAACAGCTTGAGTAGTGACCGAACTTCCTACCCAGAATGACCTGGGCGAGGTTCAGAGGGTCTGCGGGCTGTCCCGCACTCTCAGCGCTGTGGCGCTCCCCTGTCGGAATATGAAGATGTCTATGAAGCTATCCGTGAAGCTGTCGTCATACGGGATACCCGTACGCCCCGCCAGACTACCGCTCGGTGGCCGCGAGCTGCCCGCACGCCCCGTCGATCTCCTGGCCCCGGGTGTCCCGGACGGTGACGGGCACGCCGTGGGCGGCGATCGCCTCGACGAACGCCTTCTCGTCCTCGGGCCGCGAGGCGGTCCACTTGGAGCCGGGTGTCGGGTTCAGCGGGATCAGGTTCACATGGACCGGCTTGCCCTTGAGCATCCGCCCGAGCCGGTCGCCGCGCCACGCCTGGTCGTTGATGTCCCGGATCAGCGCGTACTCGATGGAGAGCCGACGCCCCGACCTGGCCGCGTACTCCCAGCCCGCGTCCAGCACTTCCCGCACCTTCCACCGCGTGTTGACCGGTACGAGGGTGTCGCGCAGCTCGTCGTCCGGTGCGTGCAGGGAGATGGCGAGCCGGCACTTGAAGCCCTCGTCGGCGAACCGGTTGATGGCGGGCACCAGACCGACGGTCGAGACGGTGATCCCACGCTGCGAGAGCCCGAGGCCGTCCGGCTCCGGGTCGGTGAGGGCCCGGATGGACTGGACGACCCGCTTGTAGTTGGCGAGCGGCTCCCCCATGCCCATGAAGACGATGTTGCTGAGCCGCGCCGGGCCGCCGGGGATCTCCCCGTCCCGCAGCGCACGCATAACGTCGACGATCTGGTGCACGATCTCACCGGTCGACAGGTTCCTGTCGAGGCCGGCCTGTCCCGTCGCGCAGAACGGGCAGTTCATCCCGCAGCCCGCCTGCGAGCTGATGCACATGGTGACCCGGTCCGGGTAGCGCATCAGCACGGACTCGACGAGCGTGCCGTCGAAGAGCCGCCAGAGGGTCTTGCGGGTGGTGTCCGCGTCGGTGGACAGATGCCGCACGACCGTCATCAGCTCGGGCAGCAGCGCTTCCTGCAGCTTGGTGCGCGAGCCGGCAGGGATGTCGGTCCACTGCTCGGGATCGTGCGCGAACCGCGAGAAGTAGTGCTGCGAGAGCTGTTTGGCACGGAACGGCTTCTCACCGACCGCGGCAACAGCCTCTTTACGCTCGGCAGGCGTGAGATCGGCAAGGTGCCGCGGCGGCTTCTTGGCTCCGCGGGGGGCGACGAATGTGAGTTCTCCGGGCTTAGGCATGGCTGTACCAGTGTCGCAGATCGATTCGTGTGACCTGAGCCGCGCGTTTCCGGGGGATGTGCGGTCACGTCTCGTCGGCCCGCGCGGGTTCAAGGGCCTCTTCCGGCGGGGGCGTTGCCATCTAGGCCACAGTTGGACCTAGAATCGAACGCGTGTCCGATAAAGTGTCTCGTCTGGATCGTCTGCGCAGCGTCCGCGAATGGCTGGCCTGGCAGCTGCGCCGCACGGACGACACCATCGCCGAGCTCGAACGTCAGGAGGCAGCCGCCGTCCGTGCAGCCCCCGCCCGCATCGTGCCCTCGGCCGCGCCCGGCTGGAAGCTCGCGCTGCGCAGAGCGGGTGGCAGACCCACCCCCGAAGCCGTCCATACGGACGACTGCGGCATGGCGGGCAAGAACACGAAACCGCTGCCCCGTGAGCAGGCGCTCCGGGCTCTCACGGAGGACGGCATCACCGCGTGCCCCTACTGCCGGCCCGACAACGATCTGGGTGTGCTGTGAACGGCGTGAACGGCGAACGGCCGCAGGACGAGAACACGAACGAGACGAGCCGGATGAGCGGGACGAACGAACCCAGCGGAACTAGCAGTACTGGCGGTACTGGCGGTACTGGCGGTACTCGCGGTACTGGCGGTACTGGCGGTACTGGCGGTACTAGCGGTACTGGCGGTACTAGCGGTACTAGCGGGACGAATTCCGCGCCCATCGTCGTGCACCGCATGACAGGTGCCCGCGGGCGCCGGGTCACCATCCACGGCCAGGTCTTCGGGCTCGCCCACAGCGACACCGACCTGGTCGAGTTCCTGCGGAGGGCGGGCCTGCCGGACGACGCCTGGGAGCTGCTGGACGACCCGCGGTGGGTGAAGTGGCAGGGCGGCCGGCCGCACGAGTACTCCCCGGCGGGCCCGGACGCCGAGGACCCCCGGCCCTGATCGGCCGGGGGTCCCCTGGGTCACGCGGTGCTCCCGGCCCGGTCAGCCCGATCCGACGAAGAGCACCAGCAGCAGCCACACCACGGGAGCGGTGGGCAGCAGCGAGTCCAGCCGGTCCATGATCCCGCCGTGGCCCGGCAGCAAGGTGCCCATGTCCTTGATGCCCAGGTCCCGCTTGATCATCGACTCACCGAGGTCGCCCAGCGTGGCACTGGCCGCGACCGCGAGGCCGAGGACCAGACCCTGCCACCAGGTGCCGTCGTCGATGAGGAACTGCATGCACAGCGCGCCCGCCACCATCGCGAAGGCGATCGCCCCGAGCAGCCCCTCACGGGTCTTGCCGGGGCTGATGCGCGGAGCGAGCTTGTGCGTGCCGAAGCGCCACCCGACGGCGTACGCCCCGGTGTCGCTGACCACGGCCAGCAGCAGGAACGTGAGGACCCGCCACGCACCGTCGTCCGCCGTGAGCATCATCGCCACGAACGTGGCGAGGAACGGGATGTAGAAGGCCGCGAAGACCCCCGCGGTGACGTCCTTGAGGTAGCCGTCGGGCGGTTCCGTCATCCGCCAGACCAGGACCGCGAGCGCGGTGAGCGCCATCGCCACCCAGGCGCCCTCGGGCCCGCGGACGTAACCGGCGACGACCATCGCCGCGCCGCCCACCGCGAGCGGCACGAGCGGGGCCTTGATGTCCTTGCGCTCCGCGAGCCTCGACGTGAGTTCCCACAGGCCGACCACGACAGCGACCGTTATGACGCCGACGAAGACGGCCTTGACGACGAACAGCGACGCGACGATCACCACGCCGAGTCCGACGCCGACTCCTATGGCAGCGCCCAGGTCGCGGCCCGCGCTCTTCTTCTGCGGCGCGGGTGCGGGCTGTGCGGCGCTGGTCATGGGCTCCTGCGGATTCAGCGACTGCTGCTGCGGATGCGGCGGATGCTGCGACGAAGGCTGGAACGGCGGCGGCGGCGGTGGCTGCGTCTCGTCGCGGAACAGGGGGCCGCCCGTCCGAGCAGCCCCCCGGTCGTCATCCTGGTCTCCGCCATGCGCGGGTACGTCGGGCACGATGGGCATGGGGCGAGTCTGCTGCGCGTGGTTCGCATCGTACGCGGGACCCGCCGGGGCATCCCCCTGGACAGGCCCCTGGTCGGACGGCCCCCAGTACCCGGCTTGTGGCGGTGCCCCCCAGGAAGAGTCGTTCATCAGACTTCGAGCAGCTCTGCTTCCTTGTGCTTGAGCAGCTCGTCCACCTGCGCGACATACTTCGCGGTGGTGTCGTCGAGCTCCTTCTCCGCACGGCGGCCCTCGTCCTCGCCGACCTCGCCGTCCTTGATCATCTTGTCGATGCCGTCCTTGGCCTTGCGGCGTACGGAACGGATCGAGATCTTGGAGTCCTCGGCCTTGGTGCGGGCCACCTTGATGTAGTCCTTGCGGCGCTCCTCGGTGAGCTCGGGGAACACCACCCGGATGATGTTGCCGTCGTTGCTCGGGTTGACGCCGAGGTCGGAGTCGCGGATCGCCTGCTCGATGTTGCGCATCGCGCTCTTGTCGAACGGGGTCACCACGGCCATACGCGGCTCGGGCACCGAGAACGAGGCCAGCTGGTTGATCGGTGTCAACGCGCCGTAGTAGTCCGCCACGATCTTGTTGAACATCGCCGGGTGCGCACGGCCGGTGCGGATCGCGGCGAAGTCCTCCTTGGCGACCAGGACGGCCTTCTCCATCTTCTCCTCGGCTTCGAGGAGGGTCTCTTCGATCACCACTTGCTCCTGCGTGTCTTGAGTAGGCCCGGCTGCGGTTCCTTGAGGGGTAGGCGGCCGGCTGCGTCGCGTCTTGTTCCTGAACGGTTCCCGACCAACGGGGCGTTGTCCATCCCCCGGTCAGGCCCGACTGCCCTGGTCACCCACAAGTGTCCCGATCTTCTCACCCTTGACCGCCCGGGCGATATTGCCCTCGGCGAGAAGCTCGAAGACGAGGATCGGGAGCTTGTTGTCGCGACACAGCGTGATCGCGGTCATGTCGGCGACCTTCAGGTCGCGGGTGATGACCTCGCCGTAGCTGAGCGCGTCGAACTTGACCGCTTCGGGGTTGGTCTTGGGGTCGGAGTCGTAGACCCCGTCCACGCCGTTCTTGCCCATCAGCAGCGCTTCGGCGTCGATCTCCAGAGCGCGCTGTGCGGCGGTCGTGTCCGTGGAGAAGTACGGCATGCCCATGCCGGCGCCGAAGATGACCACGCGGCCCTTCTCCAGGTGCCGTACGGCTCGCAGCGGGATGTACGGCTCGGCGACCTGCCCCATGGTGATGGCGGTCTGCACACGCGAGTCGATGCCCTCCTTCTCCAGGAAGTCCTGGAGAGCGAGGCAGTTCATGACGGTGCCGAGCATGCCCATGTAGTCGGAACGGGCCCGGTCCATGCCACGCTGCTGCAGCTCGGCTCCCCGGAAGAAGTTGCCGCCCCCGATGACGACGGCGATCTGGGCGCCCCCGCGGACCACCGCGGCGATCTCCCGGGCCATCTTGTGCACCACGTCGGGGTCGACGCCGAGCGCTCCCCCACCGGCGAACGCCTCACCGGAAAGCTTCAGCAGAAAGCGGCCGGAGCCCTTGCCGGTGTCGCTCTTCTCGTCCTTGTCGGCGGCCTTGGTGGTGGTCATGGAGATCTCGCCTCTTCTACGTGTCGCACATACGGGTCGCACATACGAAGAAGGCCACTGCCGGTGGGGTGTTGTTCGCATCCCATGCGCGGCAATGGCCTCCTCGTCAGATCTGCTGTCGTCCGGTCACGCCCGCGCGTGACGGTCTGCGCGACCGACACGGACGACTGCTGTCGACCCTAGCGGGATCGGGCGTCGATCGCGGTACGGACTCAGATGCCGACCTTGATGCGCGCGAAGCGCTTCAGGGTGACACCGGCCTCGTCCAGGACCTTCTGGACGGACTTCTTGTTGTCGAGCGCGTACGGCTGGCCGAGGAGGGTGGCCTCCTTGAAGAAGCCGTTGACGCGACCCTCGACGATCTTCGGGAGCGCGGCCTCGGGCTTGCCCTCGGCGCGCGTGGTCTCCTCGGCGACACGACGCTCGGACTCGACGACCTCGGCCGGAACGTCCTCACGGGAGAGGTACTTCGGCGCGAAGGCGGCGATGTGCTGCGCGATGCCCTTGGCCAGACCGGCGTCGGCCTTGTCCAGCTCGACCAGGACACCGATCTGCGGGGGCAGGTCGGGCATGGTGCGGTGCATGTACGCGGCCACGTAGGCGCCGGAGAACTGGGCGAAGCGGTCGAGGACGATCTTCTCGCCCAGGTTCGCGTTGGCCTCGTCGACGACCGCCTGGACCGTCTTGCCCGACTCGATCTCCGAGGCGAGGAGCGCCTGGATGTCGGCCGGGGAGGTCGCGGCGGCGTGCTCGGCGATCTGGTTGGCGACGGCCTGGAACTTCTCGCCCTTGGCGACGAAGTCCGTCTCGCACTTCAGCTCGACCAGGACACCGGAGGTGTTGTCGTCGGCGATGATGGAGACCACGGCGCCGTTCTCGGCGGAGCGGCCCTCGCGCTTGGCGACGCCCTTCTGGCCCTTGATGCGCAGCGCCTCGACGGCCTTGTCGACGTTGCCGTCGGCCTCGTCCAGGGCCTTCTTGCAGTCCATCATGCCGGCGCCCGTGAGCTCACGGAGCTTCTTGACGTCGGCGGCGGTGTAGTTCGCCATGATCTGTGAATCTCTTCTCGGAGTTCGAAGTCTCTGCAGTCGGCGTCCGCCGCTGATCGGGCGGGCGTCCACCGAAGATCTACGGGCTGGGGGTGAACGGCGGGCGACGCACCAGGCGCCGCCCGCCCTCACTCAACCGTGACGCTGGATCGTCAGGCCTGCTCGGCCGCGGCCGGCTTCTCAGCCTCGGGCTCGGCGGGAGCCTCGGCGGCCGCCGGAGCCTCGGCCTCAGCGGCGGGGGCCTCAGCCGGAGCCTCGGCGGCGGGGGTCTCGGCCTCGGCGGCCGGAGCCTCGGCGGCGGGCGCCTCGGCAGCGGTCTCGTCGGCCTTCTTCTCGCCGCCCTCGAGCAGGTCGCGCTCCCACGCGGCGAGCGGCTCGCCCGCGGCCTTGTCACCCTCGGCGGCCTTGCCGGCACCGGAGCGGGCGATGAGGCCCTCGGCGACGGCGTCGGCGATCACGCGGGTGAGCAGGGTGACGGAGCGGATCGCGTCGTCGTTGCCCGGGATCTTGTAGTCGACCTCGTCAGGGTCGCAGTTGGTGTCGAGGATGGCGACGACCGGGATGTTGAGCTTCCGGGCCTCACCGACCGCGATGTGCTCCTTCTTGGTGTCCACGATCCAGACGGCGCTGGGCACCTTGGACATCTCGCGGATACCGCCGAGGGTCTTCTCCAGCTTGGCCTTCTCGCGGGAGAGGACGAGCAGCTCCTTCTTGGTGAGGCCGGACGCGGCCACATCCTCGAAGTCGATCTGCTCAAGCTCCTTGAGGCGCTGCAGACGCTTGTAGACGGTCGAGAAGTTGGTGAGCATGCCGCCCAGCCAGCGCTGGTTCACGTAGGGCATGCCGACGCGGGTCGCCTGCTCGGCGATGGCCTCCTGCGCCTGCTTCTTCGTACCGACGAACATGACCGTGCCGCCGTGGGCGACGGTCTCCTTGACGAACTCGTAGGCGCGGTCGATGTACGACAGCGACTGGAGCAGGTCGATGATGTAGATGCCGTTGCGCTCGGTGAAGATGAAGCGCTTCATCTTCGGGTTCCAGCGACGGGTCTGGTGACCGAAGTGGACGCCGCTCTCCAGCAGCTCCCGCATCGTGACGACGGCCATGGCCGTACTCCTTGGTGTTCTCGGTTGTGCCGCGTCCGCCGGACGGCGGTCGCGCCTGACGCCCGCGTTGCGCCTTGCCACGAAGGACCGAGGGGCGCTGACACCGGCTGTTTGACGGCCTGATGTCGGGGCGTGCGAAGTCGACCCGGTGACCCGGATCGCCACAAGAAGTGTACGGGACCCACGGGGTGCCGGGTGACGCCGCTGTCCACAACCGACGGGTACTCCACAGATCCTGGCCATGATCCCTTTTTTCATGCCGATCGAGGCACGGTTCTCGCATGCGAGCAGATCATTTTCTTCGTGCGGGTCCGGCGTCGCGGCCTGCCGTGTCGGTGCGCACCGTGCGGGTGGTTGCCGTGCTGGTGCTCGGCCTCCTGCTGGGGCTGGTCCCCGGCGGCGGGCCTGCGGCGGGGGCCCGGGGCGGGGGTTCCGGCGATGCGGATTCGCCGGTCCTCGTCGCCGGGGCCGTCGTCGGCCCCGACGGCACTGTCGACCCTGTCGACGCTGTCGGGCGCGCCTGGCCGGTGGGGGCGCGTCCGCCGGTGACGCGCGGCTGGGAGCCGCCTGCGACCGCCTACGGCCGGGGCCACCGGGGCGTCGATCTCGCCGCGGCCCCCGGCACTCCGGTCCGGGCCGTCGCACCCGGTCGGGTCTCCTTCGCCGGCCGGGTCGCGGGCCGCGGGGTCGTCTCGGTCGAACTGACCGGCACGGGCTCCCCGCCCCTGCGCACGACGTACCAGCCGGTGGCGGCGACGCTGAAGAAGGGAACCGAGGTGGCTGCGGGCGAGGTGGTGGGCGTACTGGAGCTGCCGGGATCCCACTGCCCGATGTCATGCCTCCACTGGGGCCTGCGCCGCGGAGAGGCCTACCTGGACCCGCTGTCACTGCTGCCCCCATGGCTGCTGACCAGAGGCCCGGCACGCCTGCTGCCGGTCACGGGGGTCCCGGAACCGGGGGCGGATGCGGATGCGGCGCCTTGAGCCGGCGCCTTGAGCGGGAGCGTAAGGGGCACCGACGTGACCCGGCCGCGGTCAGCCCCGTACGCCGCGCAGAGCCATCGCGACCGCGGCCTCGGTGATCACGCCGGGCTCCTCGGCCGCGCCGAGCTCGATCCTGCGCACCGCCGCGTCCGCGATCCCCTGCAGAAGCATCGCGGCCATCCGGGGCTGCTGGTGCCCCATGTCCCGCAACGCCTCCACGATCATCGCGACGAGCCCTCCGTGCGCGGCGCGGATCTTCTCGCGTGCGCCGGCGTCGAGTTCACTCGCGGAGATCGCCACGACGGCCCGGTGCCGCCGGTCCCCCACGAGGGCGAGCTGCGACCGGACGTACGCCTCGACCTTGCCCTCGGGTGTCCCGGCCAGCGACATCGCGGTTTCGACCTCGGCGGCCCAGAGCGGGAAGTCGACCTCGCAGAGCTCTTCGACCACCGCAGCGCGGGAGCGGAAGTACTCGTACACGGAGGATCGCGCGAGACCCGTCCGCTCGGCGAGCGCCGGGAACGTCAGGGCGTCCGTCCCGCCCTCGGACAGCAGCGACCGCGCCGCGTCCAGCAGGGCGGCTCGCTGCATCGACCGGTGCTCGGCCACGGAGGCCGCTCGAATCCTTGGCACGCCCCCACTTTACGGACGCCCCGCCCGGGACGGGAGACTCTCGTCCACCGAGAGCCCGATCACCGACCCAGCGGGACCGGAGACTGAGGACCGGAGGGCCCGCGGGACCAGGTGGACCGGCGAGGTCAACGGCCGAAGCTTGCCAGTTTCGCTCGGAGCTGGAGCACGGACTTCGTGTGGATCTGGCTGACGCGGCTCTCCGTCACCCCGAGTACGTTGCCGATCTCGGCGAGCGTGAGGCCCTCGTAGTAGTAGAGGGTCACCACGGTCTTCTCCCGCTCGGGCAGCGTATTGATGGCCCGCGCCAGGAAACGCCGCAGCTCACGGTCCTCCGCGACCTCCACCGGATTGTCGGCCGCGGTGTCCTCAAGGGTGTCCATCAGGCTCAGCCGGTTGCCGCCCTCACCGCCGACATGCAGCAGCTCCTCCAGGGCCACGACGTTGGCCAGCGACAACTGGCCGAACACCGCGTGCAGTTCGTCGACCGCGATCCCCATCTCGGCGGCCACCTCGCTCTCCGACGGCGTACGCCGCAGCCGCGCCTCCAGCGTCGCGTAGGCCCGCTCGACATTGCGCGCCTTCTGCCGCACCGACCGGGGGATCCAGTCCAGCGCCCGCAGCTCGTCGATCATCGCGCCCCGGATCCGCGTGATCGCGTACGTCTCGAACTTGATCTCCCGCTCGACGTCGAACTTCTCGATGGCGTCGATCAGCCCGAACACACCCGACGAGACGAAGTCCGCCTGCTCCACGTTCGGGGGCAGCCCCACACTCACCCGGCCGGCGACGTACTTCACCAGCGGCGAGTAGTGCAGGATCAGCTGCTCGCGCAGCCGCCCGTCGCCCGTGGTCTTGTACGACCTCCACAGCTCGTCGAGCGTGGAGGGGGCGGGCGGCCGCACGCCGCCGTCACGGGCGGCGGGGGGAGCCGCCGCCCGGTCGGACCCGGAGGTGTGCTGGGGCATGCGTCGCCTTGTGCCGTTCTGCAGTGAACTGTGAGTAACTGCGTGAGCTGTCGGTCTGATGTCGAGTTGCCTGTCTGCGTCGGAATCCATATGAGCGTAGCGTGACTGAGGAGTCGCAGTGTGCGAACAGAGGTGGAGTCACCGTGCGCAGATACGTTCCGCTGGGCATCACGTGACGGGGTCGCTGTCGCCGTGCGTGACCTCCGCGGAGCGTCAACTGCGGGAAACCCCAGGGACTTCGGGAATCGCCCGGACGGCCGAACACGCTCGGTCAGCGTCACCCCCGATACCGGTCGATGGGCAGAGTGGCCTGGCGTGTCAACTTCCAGCCGTCGCCGTGTCGTTCGACGAAGCCAAGTGAGCGGAGTTCGTACAGTCGGGCGACCACGTCGTCCTCGGTCGTCCCGGCGTCCCTGGCGATCTCCTGCCGTGACGCCGCGTCCCGGGCCGGCAGGGCGGCCAGCACCCGGGCGGCTTCCGGGTCCAGGAGGTCGCGCGGAAGGACCGGTCCACGCCGGGCCGGCGCCAGCTCGCCCATGTCACCGATGAGCTCGGCGACTTCCGCGGCGTCGGTGACGAGCACGGCGTCGCCGCGCAGCAGTTCGTGCACCCCGGCCGAGAGGGCGCTGGTGGCCGGTCCCGGTACGCCCATCGTGAATCTGCCCAGCCGCTGAGCGGCCCGGGCGGTCGCCAACGCACCGCTCCGGTACGCCGCCTCCACGACCACCGTGCCGCGCGTCAACGCGGCGATGACCCGGTTGCGCAGGATGAATCTGCTCGGGGTCGGATGGTCGCCGGGCGGCAACTCTCCGATCACCAGACCCTGTTCGGCGATCCTGCTGATCAACTGGGTGTGACCGCGCGGATAGGGCCGGTCGACCCCGCAGGCCAGTACCGCGACGGTGGCGCCGCCCGCCCCGAGTGCGCCCCGATGCGTCGCGCCGTCCACGCCGTAGGCGCCTCCCGACACCACGACCCACCCCCGCTCCGCGAGCCCCGCGCCGAGCGTCGACGCCATGTGGGCGCCGTACTCCGTACAGGCCCGTGCCCCCACGACCGCGACGGAGCGCAGCGCCCATATCCGCAGGCTGGGGAGCCCCCGCACCCAGAGCCCGACAGGCCTCGCGTCCCCCAGGTCGTCCAGTTGCGCGGGCCACTGGGGATCACCGGGGCACACGAACCGTGTCCCGCTGTCGCGCGCCACCGCGAGGTCCTGCTCCGGGTCCGCCCGCTCGGCCCGGGCCCGTAGACCCGCCCATCGCACGTCCGTCACGCCCGGCAGCCGCCGGCCGCCCCCGGTGAGGCGCCGGACCACTTCCTCGGCTCCGCACTCACGGAGCCACCGACCGCAGACCTCGTCCCCCGGTTCGACGACCCGTGCGAGGAGGGCACGGTGGAGCCGTTCCCCGTCGCCGCTCACCGGGAGGCCCCGATCGCCATCGGCACCCCCCGGGGAACCCCGGTGCGCAGTTGCAGCGCGAGGGTCACGTCCGCCACCCCCGGGCGGTCGCGGCCGGCGAGATCCGCGACGGTCCAGGCGACCCGCAGGACACGGTCGAGCCCCCGGGCGGTGAGCACACCGCGCTCCAGGCAGCGCTCCGCGTCTTCCATGGCGCCCGGGGACGCGTACCACCGGCTGCGCAGCTCGCGGCCCGGTACCTCGCTGTTCGTGCGCCACGGTGTGTCGGTCAGGCGTGCGGCGGCCCTCGCCCTGGCCTCCCGGACGCGGTCGGCGACCGTCGCGGTGGTCTCGCCCCGCGCGCCCCGCTCCGTCAGCTGGGAA
Source organism: Streptomyces ortus (assembly GCF_026341275.1). NCBI lineage: Bacteria > Bacillati > Actinomycetota > Actinomycetes > Kitasatosporales > Streptomycetaceae > Streptomyces > Streptomyces ortus. The sequence goes on along the minus strand of NZ_JAIFZO010000002.1, from coordinate 5,813,964 downwards.
CGCGTGACGCGGTCCACCTCCACCCGCAGGTCGACGCGGTCGAGCAGTGGTCCGGAGAGCCGGGACTGGTAGCGGCGGATCATGGAGGGCGAGCATTCGCACAGGGTGTCCCGTTGCGAGAAGCGGCCACAGGGGCAGGGATTGGCGGCGAGGACCATCAGGAATCGGGCGGGGAAGCGCACGACGCCCGCACTGCGCGCGATCACCACATGCCCGGACTCCAGGGGCTGGCGCAGTGCGTCCAGGGCACGGCTGCTGAACTCGGGTGTCTCGTCCAGGAAGAGCACCCCCCGGTGCGCGAGCGACACCGCGCCCGGTCGTGCCACCCCCTGGCCGCCTCCGACGAGAGCCTGCATGGTCGCCGAGTGATGCGGGGCGCAGTACGGGGCGACGTCGACCAGGGGTTTGCCGGGTGGCAGCAGTCCTGCGACCGAGTGGACGGCTGTGACCTCCAGGGACTCGCTCCGGCCGAGCCGCGGCAGGACGGCGGGCAGCCGCTCGGCGAGCATGGTCTTGCCCGCTCCCGGCGGGCCCTCCAGGAACAGGTGGTGTCCGCCGGCGGCGGCGACCTCCACCGCGGTCCGTGCCGAGAGCTGGCCCACGACGTCGGCGAGGTCGTGTTCGTGGTCATGGTCGTAGTGCGTGGCGCCCATGCCGTGCATTCCGGTGGCCGCGCCGGTGCCGGGCATGCGCAGGCCGGCGAGCGGATCGGTCCGGCCCTGCTCGTCGGGGTCCTCGTCGGGCACCGGGTCGTCGGTGAGCACGGCGATGAGCTGACGGAGGCTGCGGACGCCGAGCACGGAGACACCGGGCACCAGGGAGGCCTCGGCGGCTGCGCTCTCCGGCACCACCACCTGTTCGTATCCCGCCTCGGCGGCGGCCAGCACGGCCGGCAGGACACCTCGTACGGGCCGGACCCGTCCGTCCAGGCCCAGCTCTCCGATCATCACGATGTCGGCGAGCACGCGGGGATCGATGCGCTCCGAGGCACCGAGCGCGGCGCAGGCGATGGCCAGGTCGAATCCGCTGCCGCCCTTCGGCACCGAAGCAGGACTGAGGCCTACGGTGAGCTTCTTCTGCGGCCACTCGCCGCCGGAGTTGACCACCGCCGCCCTGACCCGGTCCTTGCTCTCCGTCAGGCTCTTGTCGGGCAGTCCCACCAGGGTGAACGCGGCGACCCCGGGCTCCAGGTCCGCCTGGACCTCGACGACGACACCGTCCACGCCCAAGAGGGCCACCGAGCACGTACGCGCGAAGCCCATCAGGCCGCTCCTCGCACGTGCTCCACGACGGGGGCGCCGCGGTCGGGCAGCAGGACACCCACGACGTCGATGCGGACGCCGCCGGGTGGCGACCCTCCGTGTTCCTGCAGCCAGCGCTCGGCGAGGCCGCGCAGGCGCTGGGCCTTGACGGGGGTCACCGCGGCCATCGGATGTTCGAAGGGGCCCGCTCGGCGGGTCTTGACCTCGCAGACAACCAGCGAGTCGCCGTCGCGGGCCACGATGTCGATCTCGCCGGCCCGGCCCGCGCGCCAGTTGCGCCGCAGGATCGTCATTCCGGCCTCGGCCAGCCGTCGCGCGGCCAGATCCTCGCCGTACCGGCCGAGCGCGTTGCGCGCCTTGGACGTGCTGGGCGCATTGGGCGCCCCGGAAACCTCGGATGCCTTGGACGTCTTCATGTCGGCACCACCTCCGACGCCAACACTGAGCCCATCGCGATCCGCTGTTGGATCTTGGTGGACGGCCGCTCGACTGTGGACAACTCAGTCACCCGCACGAGCGGCCGCCGTAGGACTCCGGGACTGTTCCAGCCGTCCCGGCCGTTCCGACTGGTCCCGTCCTAGCTGCTCGGCAGTTCGAGGTCGCTCTTGTTCAGCTCCTCGATGTTCACGTCCTTGAATGTCAGGACGCGCACCTGCTTCACGAACCGAGCAGGTCGGTACATGTCCCACACCCAGGCATCCGCCATGGACACCTCGAAGAACACCTCGCCCTGAACCGAGTGCACCTGCATCTCGTAATCATTGGTGAGGTAGAAGCGCCGTTCGGTCTCGATCACATATTTGAACAGACCGACGACATCGCGGTACTCCCGGTAGAGCTTCAGCTCCATCTCGGTCTCGTACTTTTCGAGGTCCTCGGCGCTCATGGCATGTTCCCCTTCAGCCGTGCGTCCCCCTATTGTGCGCCAGCCCCGCGACCCCCTAGACGATTTCCGTGTCGAGGGTCTCGGGCCTGGCCGGGGGCCCCTCGTCGAGCAGCCTGAGCAGCAGCTCGGCGAGTCTGGTCGGATACACCGTCTCATGTGCCCGGGCAAGTTCCCGGCACGTCCACCAGCGCGCTCCGGCGACACTGCGCCGTTCCAGCTCGGTCAGCCCCGTGCCCTCGGTCGCCGTCTGCGTCGTACGGCCCAGGAAGTACCACTCGTCCTGGTCCCAGCGGCGCCCCGCGAACGGGAACGAACAGGTCCGCCGCCACAGCACCGGACCCAGCTCGACCTCGGTGATGCCGGTCTCCTCCGCGACCTCCCGCAGCGCGGCCTCTTCCCGTGTCTCGTCGCCCTCCACACCGCCGCCCGGCGTGAACCACCAGTCGTCCGACGGGTCGTCCGGCTCATGCCCGTGCAGCAGCAGGATGCGGTCCTGCGGGTCGAGCAGCACCACCCGGGCGACCTTCCGCAGCTCGCCGAGGCCACCGCCCGTCGGCGAGGAGGCGTCAGCCGGCAAGGGCCCGCTCCCCCGCCCCCGTACGGCCGCGCCGGCGTGCCGACCGGTTGGCGATCGGTCCGTACGCGGCTCCGCCGAGGACGAGTACCGCGCCCGCCACGATCGCGGTGAGGACCAGGCGCAGGGGTCCCGGCTCGGAGACGCCGCCGAGGGGCTCGAAGCCGGTGGGGCGGTCCAGCATGCCGTTCATGGGCCAGGCGACCGCGTCGACGCGCGCGTTCACCGCGCTGCGCGGCACCGTGCCGTTGCCGGCCTCTGTGAGGTGGGCGGTGGAGTCCAGCGAGCCGCTGCGCTCGTCGCCGAGCAGGAAGAGCCGGTCCTTGGGCACCTCGATGGAGGGGATCCGGGACGACTCGGCCGCACTGCCCTTCGGCAGGTACGGTTCCTCGATCTTCTTGCCGTTGACGGTCAGCTTGTCCTGCGTACAGCAGGCGACCGTGTCTCCGCCGACGGCGACGACCCGCTTGACCATGGGCATGTTGCCCCAGGTGGACTGCTTGAAGACGACGACGTCACCGCGCCGCACCTCGGAGCCGTCGATCCGCTCGGCGAGCACGCGGTCGCCGCTCGCGATGGTCGGCGACATCGAGTCGGTCGGCACGGTGTACGGCTGGTAGACGACCGCTCCCCAGGCGAACCCACCGAGGAAGAGCACACAGCCGAGGGCCACGGCCAGCCCCGACAGCTTGCTGCCGAGCCGTCCGTGGCCCTCGTCCGTACGACGTGTCCCGCTCATCCCAGTGCTCCCCAACTCGGAGAATCGACCTCGCGGCCCAGGTCGGGCCACGGAAGATCGGCGTCTGGGACGGCACCCTACCCGGCGGTACGCGGCCCAGAAACCCTGGTGTTCCCGACGGTAAGGCGACGCCTGCGCCACAGCACCAGCGGCACCGCGCCCACGAGCCCGAACGCGCCCGGAGCGGCGGCGCTCAGGTTCTGGTCGAAGGTGTCCGGCACCGGAAGCGTCGACCAGCGGGTGGGCGGCCAGGCGACGACGATCGCGCGGCCCACCGCGTTGTCCACGGGCACGAAGCCCTGGTGCTTGTCCTGCTGGTGGTAGCGCGAGTCCAGCGAGTTCTGCCGGTGGTCGCCCATGACCCAGATTTTGCCTTCGGGAACCTTCACCTTGAACTGGCCGCCGGCGTCGTCCATGGTGCACGGCGTGTTGCCCGGGTACACGTACGGCTCGTTCAGTGCCTTGCCGTTGACCTTCAGCGGGCCGGTGCCCTTGCACTCGACGGTGTCGCCGCCGACTCCGATGACGCGCTTGATGAGGTCCTTCTCCTCGGAGGAGGGCATCAGGCCGATCCAGCTGAGGGCTGTCTGGATCGCGTTCGGGTTGGGCGTCGGCTCGCCCGCCAGCCACTTGTCGGGGTCGTTGAAGACGACGACCTCGCCGCGCTCGGGCTCCGAGCCGAACCACGGGGTCAGCTTGTCGACGAGGACGCGGTCACCCTGCTGAAGGGTGTTCTGCATCGAGTCCGAGGGAATCGAGAACGCCTGCACCAGGAAGGACTTGATCAGCAGCGCGAGAACCAGCGCGATGCCGATGAGCAGGGGAAGTTCTTTCCAGAAGGACCGCGGCTTCTTCGGCGCCGGAGCGGTGCCGTCGGAGTCCCGCTCCTGTCCGCCGTTGTCGTCGCCGGAGTCATCTCCGGGGGGCACGGCGTCCTCGCCGGCCGGCGGGACCGACTCTTCGGATCGCGCCGGTCGCTCCTCGGGCCCCTCGTGTCCGGATCGTGCGCCGACCGCCAAATCCCCCACATCCACTCCTCACTCCGTGCCGCCGCCCGCGCCGGAAACGGCGCAGGCCCACCACTCCCATAACGAGCGGGAGTTCCGCAGGGGTCGGGAGCGGGATCAATCCGTATCGATCCGCGGTCGCCACCCTATGCGACGTGTCGAGTGCGGTGGTCGCTCCGCCGGCCACGTCGGGCACGGACGCGTAGGTGTCGGGTTCCTCGAGCCGGGTCCAGTGACCGATGGGCCAGGCGATGACCATGGCACGGCCGACGACGTCCTCGGAGATGGTGCCGTTGTACTTCTCGGTGCGGTGGAACCGGGAGTCGGCGGAGTTGGAACGGTGGTCGCCCATCACCCACAGGCGCCCCGCCGGCACCTTCACCTCGAAGACCAGTGAGGAGGGTTTGTCGCCGGGGTTGATGTAGGGCTCGTCGAGCGGCATGCCGTTGACGGTGACGCGGCCCTGGGTGTCACAGCACTTGACGGTGTCGCCGCCCACCGCGACGACCCGTTTGATCAGATCGCGGTCGTTGTCGGAGGGCAGCAGACCGATGAAGGTCAGTGCCTCCTTGACCTGCTTGACGACGATGGGGTCTTCCTTCTTCGCCGTCGGCTGCTCGTCCTCCAGCCAGCCGCCTGGGTCCTTGAAGACGACGACGTCGCCGCGCTCGGGCTTGGAGCCGAACCACGGCGTCAGCTTGTCGACCAGGACGCGGTCGCCGATCCGGATCGTCTGCTCCATGGAGCCCGAGGGGATCACGAAGGCCTGGACGAGGAACGTCTTCAGGACGAGCGCGATGAGCAGCGCGACACCGATCAGAAGAGGTATCTCCTTGACCGCGGAACGCTGCCTGCGCCGCTTGACCCGCCGGGCCAGCTTGCGCCGGTCGGCCCGGCCGGGCATGACGGGGCCGCCCGTGCGCCGGGAGCCCGTGGGCAGGAGGTCCTCCGCGGCGCTGTGGGTGCCGCGGGGCTTGCCGCGGTTACCCATGGACACCGTCCACGGCCGCCTGCCCGCCCGCGGCGGCGGGCACGCGCGCGTGGCCGTCGGCCCGGTCAAGACCGGTCCAGTGGCCCAGGGGCCAGGCGATCCAGTCGGCCCTGCCGATCACGTCGCCGACGGGGATCATGCCGCCGCCCGGGGAGCCGACGTGGTCACGGGAGTCGCTGGAGTCGCCGCGGTGGTCACCGAGGACGAAGAGGGTGCCGTCGGGGACGGCCACGTCGAAGGGCACTTCGGACGGCTCGTTCCCCGGGTACAGAAACGTCGACTCGTCGACCGAGCGGCCGTTCACCTCGATCCTCCCCTGCCTGTCGCAGCAGACCACATGGTCTCCCCCCACGCCGACCACACGTTTGATGTAGTCGGCGTCGCCGAAGTAACCGGTGCCGTCGAACACGACGACGTCACCGCGCCTCGGCTCAGCACCGAAACGGTACGCCAACTTATTTACGAGAACGCGGTCCCCGATCCTCAATCCGGGCTCCATCGAGCCACTGGGAATTTCGAACGGCTGGATCACGAACCGGGTGAGCAGCAGGAGGGAGAACAGACAGAACAGCGCGGTCAGCGTGATCCGTCCGCCCGGCAGCCAGTCGGCGGTCCGGGCCACCAACGCGAAACGCGACCGTCCCTCCGCCCCCTGTGTGTCCGAGATCTCCTCGGACACGGCGGGGTGGGAGGAGCGGTCGCGCTCCGTGTGCTGTGCTTCGGCGTCCATGTGGGCCAGATGCTATCCGGCCCTACCGAGGGACCCGGAGTGAGCTCAGTTGTCGCGCTTCTCCTTGATCTTCGCGGCCTTGCCGCGCAGCTCACGGAGGTAGTAGAGCTTCGCGCGACGCACGGCGCCGCGGCTGACGAGCTCGATCTTCTCGACGATCGGGGTGTGCACGGGGAAGGTGCGCTCGACGCCGACGGAGAAGGACACCTTGCGGACCGTGAAGGTCTCACGGACACCGGCGCCCTGGCGGCGGATGACTACACCCTTGAACTGCTGCACACGGGAGCGGTTGCCCTCGATGACGCGGACGTGGACGTTGACGGTGTCACCCGGGCGGAAGGCCGGGACGTCGCTGCGCAGCGACGCTGCATCGACGGACGCGAGCAGGTTGGACATGATCGTCTGCTTTCTTCGCCGATGCCACAGGTCATCGACGGAAGTCGGTGTTTCCAGAAGGTGGGCTGTTCTCGTCGGGGCGGGCGTCGTGTCCCCCTGTGGCAGGGGCGCACGCCGGACGACGTACAGCAGCGGCCTATTGTTCCACGGTGTCGGGCCTGCGCCCAAATCGGCCGTCGGGTCCGGGCTGCCAGCCGAGGATCGAGAGCATTTCGCGGTCCTTCTTGTCGAAGGCGGCGGGGTCGCAGCGCTCGATGAGGTCCGGCCGGTTGGCGGTGGTGCGCCGCAGTGCCTCGTCCCGGCGCCAGCGGGCGATCTTGCCGTGATGGCCGCTGACCAGCACGTCCGGGATCTCCCGGCCGCGCCACTGGGGCGGCTTCGTGTAGACCGGCCCCTCCAGGAGGTTCGCCATGGCTCCCGGCGCGAACGAGTCGTCGCGGTGCGACTCGGCGTTGCCGAGGACGCCGGGCAGCAGCCGGGCCACGGCCTCCGTGACGACCAGGACGGCCGCCTCGCCGCCGGCCAGCACGTAGTCGCCGATGGACACCTCGTACACGGGCATGCGGGTCGCGTACTCGTCGATGACGCGACGGTCGATGCCCTCGTAGCGCGCGGGTGCGAAGACCAGCCAGGGGCGCTCGGAGAGCTCGACGGCGAGTTCCTGGGTGAAGGGGCGGCCACTGGGCGTGGGGACGACCAGGACGGGTCCCCGGGAGCCCGTCTCGTAGCCGTCGGCCAGGACGGAGTCCAGCGCGTCGCCCCAGGGTCCGGTCTTCATGACCATGCCGGGGCCGCCGCCGTACGGGGTGTCGTCGACCGTGTTGTGCCGGTCGTAGGTCCACTCCCGCAGATCGTGCACGTGCACATTCAGCTGTCCACGCGCGCGTGCCTTCCCCACCAGGGAGACGCTCAGGGGGTCCAGGTACTCGGGGAAGATCGTCAGGACGTCGAGCCGCATCAGGCGCCGGCCTCACCGGAGGAATCGGCCTCACGGGAGGAATTGGCCTCACGGGAGGAATCGGCGGAGCCGGTGTCCGTCTCCCTGGAGGAGGCGATCTCCGCGCGGTCGTCGATCAGTCCGGGCGGCGGGTCGATGACCGCGCGCTGCTCCTTGAGGTCGATCTCGACGACGATCTCCTCGACGAACGGGATCAGTACCTCGGTGCCGTCCGCCCGCTCGACCACGAAGAGGTCCTGGGAGGGCAGGTGCGAGATCTCGGTGATCCGGCCGACCTCGGTGCCGTCCTTCAGGACGACGTCCAGGTCCATGAGCTGGTGGTCGTAGTACTCGTCCGGGTCCTCGGGCACCTCGTCCGGGTCGACGTCGGCGATCAGCAGGGTGTTGCGCAGTGCCTCGGCGCCGTTGCGGTCGCGTACGCCCGCGAAGCGGAGCAGGAGGCGGCCGCTGTGCACCCGTCCCGTCTCGATGGTCAGCGGACCGGCCGAGGCGGGATCCGTGGCCAGGACGGCACCGGGCGCGAGCCGCAGCTCCGGCTCGTCGGTACGTACCTCGACGGTGACCTCGCCCTTGATGCCATGGGCACGGCCCACCCGCGCGACTACCAGCTGCACTTGCTTGATCTCCTGTCGTATGTCCACGGTTCGACGGTCGGGTGTCCCTGTTCGACGGTCGGGTGCTCGTGGTTCGACTGTTGTGTGTCCACGGTTCGGCCGCGTGGACGACTACGGGCCGGGGACGGCCCAGAGGCCCTCCCCGGCCCGAGCCGGTGCTGCGAACTACGTCAGCGGACGTGATCCACGTCGACGAGGTCGACGCGGACACCACGGCCGCCGATGGCGCCTACGACGGTACGCAGGGCGCGTGCGGTGCGGCCGTTGCGGCCGATCACCTTCCCGAGGTCGTCGGGGTGAACCCTGACCTCGAGAACGCGTCCGCGGCGCAGGTCACGCGAGGCGACCTGCACGTCGTCGGGGTTGTCGACGATGCCCTTCACGAGGTGCTCAAGAGCCTCCTCAAGCATGCTCAGGCCTCGGTCGACGCGGACTCGGCGGCAGCCTCGTCCTTCTTCTCAGCCTTCTTCTTCTGCGTGATGGCCTCGCCCTTGCTGTCGTCGTCGCCGCCCAGGGCGTCGAACAACGGGCGCGCGGCCTTCGGCTCGGCGACGAGCAGCGGCGCCGGGGCCGGCAGGCCCTTGTGCTTCTGCCAGTCACCGGTCAGCTTGAGAATGGCGAGCACGGGCTCGGTCGGCTGCGCGCCGACACCCAGCCAGTACTGCGCACGCTCCGAGTCGACCTCGATGCGCGACGGGTTCTGCACCGGGTGGTACAGGCCGATCTCCTCGATGGCCCTGCCGTCACGGCGGGTACGGGAGTCGGCGACGACGATGCGGTAGTGAGGCGCGCGGATCTTGCCCAGACGCTTCAGCTTGATCTTGACTGCCACGGAAGTGGTGTCTCCTGGTCTTGACGGGGTTGGGCACGGCGAGATTGCCGCGTGGGGTTGCGGTACCCGAGTGCCCGATGGACGCGTCAGCCGGAGGAGAGAGGGGTCCTGTGCGGCTGCGAGTACAGCTGACCATTCTGCCACACCCCGAAGGGGCCCCTCGACCGGGGCGGTCGCGGGCAGCCCCGGGCCGGCCCGTGGTGCCACCGGGCCCGGTACGGGTGTCGCCGTCGAGGTGGGCCGTCGCACGACCCGGTACCCACGAAGTACCGCCGCGCTCTTCCGCACCACCCCGGCGGGACGACGGCCCGCCGCTGTGTCAGCCGTCCGCTCAGCCCGCTGCCGCGCCGACCACCTCCGGGATGCGGAACGGCTTCCCGCACCCTCCGCACATGATCGGCGCCTGCGCGAGGACCGACGGGACGACGCGGACGTTGCGCCCGCAGTCGCAGACCGCCTTCACGCGCACGCCCCCTCCGGAGGAGCCGTGCCGGGCGGCCGGGCCCCGGAAGCTGCGGGCCGTGTCGGCGGCGGTCGCGACCGTGTGCGCCTTCAGGGCGCGCTGCAGCCGCTCGATCGTCGGGCGGTAGCGCCGCTTCGCCTCGGGGTTGAGCGTGACCAGTGAGAAGCCGCTGCTGGGATGCGGTTCCTCGGGGTGGTCCAGTCCCAACTCCTCGGCGATCGCGAGGAATCTGCGGTTGTGGTACCGGCCGGCGCGGGAGGTGTCGCGGACACCTCGGGCGGCGGCGATGCCGTGGACTGCCTCGTGAAGCAGTCGTTCGAAGGAGAGTTCGTGTCCGCAGGCGGACGACGACTCCCCGATCAGGGACTCTGGCGCGGCAAGATCGGGCAGCTCGGGGTGGTGCCGCTGAATGTCGGCCCACGCCCCTGCCAGCTCTGCGGCGAGAACAGGTGGTGTCGTGCTCACGTAATGACAACGAGCCGAGGTGCCTCTGTGTTCCTATTCCGGGGCATCCCAAATATTTTGCACGTACCCGTCAGTTGCCGCTGATGCGTCCTGACGAGGGCGGGTGCGCTGATCTGCGGAGAAGCCTCACAGTTCACACCCAGCCGGTACGTAGTGACGCGTACGTCCGGGCCAGTAGGCGCTGTACGCGTACCGGGGCACCTGGGGTCGGCGGATGCGCAAGAGGCGTTTCGGTCCTTCTCGCGGCGGAATGCCGGGACCCGGTCGAGGCGGGCGACGACAGCGACGTTACCGGGTGCGTCGTCCACCGGGGGCACCGGCCCGTCCCTGGCCACCAGACACCGTACGGTCCCGCGCGCCGGACCGTCGGCGAGTTCGTGGACCTTGGCCGGAACCGCGTCGTCGCCTCCGACGGCGGGAACCGCCGACTTGCGGGGCCGGGCACGGCGGCACCCGCGACCCGCTGTCATCGCCATACGACACGAACCGGCCACCCGCCGCGCGGGCACGTCCGCGCCGGATGACACCGGACGACACCGGATGACATCCGCCCGCCGAACGACAAGGAGCGGTTGGCGCACATGTTGCCGGTATGTGAATTCTCGCGGCGTGCGCCGATGGTACGCAAACCGGGCTCCGCAACCCCTGGACGCCACGACGAGCGCGGAGTTTCCTGGCATACGGGGGGAGTGCGAGCGCACTGCACGGGGGTGAAGGAACCGGGCACGAACGCAACTCTCGGCGGATTGGGGCACATTCGATGACACCTACGCTCGTGCGGCAGCACCTACCTCACTCGGGGGCCGCGCCCCAGGTGGATCAGTGGGCACGCGCGCGTGACTGGGCCGAGATTCAGGAGCGGATGCTCGTACCGCTCTACGAGGCCGTCTACGAGCGACTCGAAGTGGGTTCCTCGACCAGGCTGTTGGGGCTCGGCTGCGGGTCCGGCCTGGCGTTGCTGATGGCCGCCGCGCGGGGCGCGTCGGTCACCGGTCTGCAGGCCCACGCGCCGGAGCGACTGGCTCTCGCGCGGGAGCGGCTGCTCCCCACTGCGGCCGAGGCACGGGGCACGCGCGCGCGTGCCGGTGCGCGGCTGGCGGACGGGGAACCGACGGAGATCGACGACGCGACGACGGCCGCGTACAACCTGGTGACCGCTTTCGAGCCGGTCGGGTGCGTGGGCGGCGACTCCGCAGGGCTCACCGCGGCACTGACGGCGGCGAGTCCGCTCGTCGGCCGAGGGGTTCCCGTGGTGCTCGCGGGCTGGGGACCTCCGGAGCGGTGTGCCACCTCCTCGGTGCTGGGGGTCGCCGCGAAGCTGGCGGATCCCTTGCGGGGCAAGGGCGGTTGGCGTCCGGCTCACCGTGACGACCTGGAGGAGGTGGCGCTTCGGGCCGGGCTGCGGCCCGACGGGTCCGGGCGGGTCGCCTGTCCCTTCGGGTACGCCGACGAGGACAACGCGGTGCGGGGACTGCTGTCCACGGGGCTGTTCGACGCGGCCGTCGCCGCGACGGATCCCGATCAGGTCGACAAGGAGGTGCGGGAGGCGCTGCATCCGTACAGGCGGCGGGACGGGACGGTGTGGATGCCGAACGTGTTCCGGTATCTGGTGGCTCGGACGGGCTGAGGGGCGGCACGCGGGGGCGTGGGGGTGTTCTGCGCCCCCGCCGCCCCTACCCTTCCCGTCACTGCATGGGGGCTGCGCCCCCTCGCCCCCGTATCGCGCTGCGCGCTCGTCCTCAAACGCCGGACGGGCTGAAGACGCGCGTCTTCAGCCCGTCCGGCGTGAGGACCGGGGGTTCGGGGGCTGGCCCCCGAGGCGGTGATCAGTGAGCTAGCCCATGAACTTCTTGAACTCGTCGGGGAGTTCGAAGTTCTGCGGCTGCTGGCCGCCCGGCAGGCCGAGCGCGCCGCCCGCCTGGCCCCCGGCCTCCCGCCGCGCCGCGGCCTCTTCCTCCTGCTGCTTGCGCTTCATCGGGTTGCCGGAGCGCTGCTTGCCCTTGCTCTTCTTGGGCTGCTTCTTCGTCCGGCCGGCCCCGCCGCCCATGCCCGGCATACCGGGCATCCCCGGCATGCCGCCGCCCTGGGCCATGCGGGACATCATCTTGCGGGCCTCGAAGAACCGCTCGACCAGGCCCTTGACCGCGCTGACCTCGACGCCGGAACCCTTGGCGATACGGGCCCGCCGCGAGCCGTTGATGATCGTCGCGTCCTGACGCTCGGCCGGGGTCATCGACTTGATGATCGCGGCCGTGCGGTCGACGTCGCGCTCGTCGAGGTTGCTGATCTGGTCCTTGATCTGGCCCATGCCGGGCAGCATGCCGAGCAGCTTGGAGATGGAGCCCATCTTCCTGACCTGCTCCATCTGGGCCAGGAAGTCGTCGAGCGTGAAGTCCGCGCCCTTCTTGGAGGCCAGCTTCGAGGCCATGGCCTCGGCCTCCTGCTGCGAGAAGGTCTGCTCGGCCTTCTCGATCAGCGTGAGCATGTCGCCCATGCCGAGGATGCGGGACGCCATGCGGTCCGGGTGGAACGCGTCGAAGTCGTCCAGCTTCTCGCCGTTGGAGGCGAACATGATCTGGCGGCCGGTGACATGCGCGATGGAGAGCGCCGCACCACCGCGGGCGTCGCCGTCGAGCTTGGAGAGGACCACGCCGTCGAAGCCGACACCGTCGCGGAAGGCCTCCGCGGTGTTGACCGCGTCCTGGCCGACCATCGCGTCGACGACGAAGAGGATCTCGTCCGGCGAGACCGCGTCGCGGATGTCGGCGGCCTGCTGCATCAGCTCGGCGTCGATACCGAGGCGGCCCGCGGTGTCGACGATGACGACGTCGTGCTGCTTCTGCTTCGCGTACTCGATGGAGTCCTTGGCGACCTGGACCGGGTCGCCGACGCCGTTGCCCGGCTGGGGCGCGTAGACGCCGACGCCCGCGCGCTCGCCGACGACGCTCAGCTGGTTCACCGCGTTCGGGCGCTGGAGGTCGCACGCGACGAGCAGCGGTGCGTGTCCCTGGCCCTGCAGCCACTTGCCGAGCTTTCCGGCGAGCGTGGTCTTACCGGCACCCTGCAGACCCGCGAGCATGATCACGGTGGGCGGCTGCTTCGCGAAGCGCAGCCGCCGGGTCTCGCCGCCGAGGATGCCGACGAGCTCCTCGTTGACGATCTTGATGACCTGCTGGGCGGGGTTGAGGGCCTGCGACACCTCGGCCCCGACGGCCCTCTCCTTGACCTGCTTGATGAAGGCCCGGACGACCGGCAGCGCGACGTCCGCTTCCAGCAGGGCGATACGGATCTCGCGCGCGGTGGCGTCGATGTCCGCCTCGGACAGGCGCCCCTTGCCGCGAAGGTTCTTGAATGTCGCTGCGAGGCGATCGGAGAGAGTGTCGAACACGGCGGTCGCGAATCCTCAAGTAGGGGGCAGGGGGGCAGGTCCGCCCTCCAGAGTATCTGCCCGCACCAGAAAGGGTCTCCACCCGGTCGTGCCGGCTTCGGCCCCCGAGGGAGCGCGGGGTGGTGGCACGGGCCGGGTGGAGCGCGCCCTCACTCCCGCAGCGTGTCCTCCAGCGCCCGCGCGAGCGTCGCCGCCTGGTCCCCCGGCAGCGGCAGCCCTTCGGGCCCGGTGACGTAGAAGGCGTCCACCGCGTTCGCCCCGAGCGTGGACACGTGCGCACTGCGCACCCGCACCTGCGCGCCGTCCAGCGCGCGCCCGATCCGGTGCAGCAGCCCCGGGGCGTCGTGCGCGCGCACCTCGATGACCGTGGCGAGCCGGGACGCGGTGGAGGCCACGCTCACCCGGGCCGCCGGCGCCACGATGCCCCGTCGGCGGGGGTAGGCGGCGTCCCGCTCGGCGAGGCGTCCGGCGATGTCGAGGGAGCCGTCGAGGGCGCGTACGAGATCGGCGCGCAGGCGGGCGGCCTGCGGCAGGGACCCGTACTCGGCGGCGACCCGCCAGTCGAGCAGCAGGACCGAGCCGGGGACGCCGTCGGGCAGGTCCAGCGCCCGCAGTTCCGCCGTCCGCACGGTGAGCCGGTGCATGGCGAGGACGCCCGCCACGGCCGGCAGGACGCCCTTCTGGTCCGGTACCGCGATGAGCAGTTCCACGCCGAGGGGTTCGGGATCCCGGTCCTCGGCCGGCTCCTCGGCCGGCGGTTCGGTCTGGGCCCGCAGCGCGAGTACGGGGCCGCCGGTGCGGAACGCCTCGATGGCGAGCCGTTCCTGTTCGGCGGTGGGTGCCGCGGCCTCGGGCTCCTCGGAGTCGTCCCCGGCGAGCGCGGCGGAGACCCGCTTCACCAGGTCCGCGACGAGGGAGGCGCGCCAGGAGGACCAGGCGGCGGGGCCGGTGGCGAGCGCGTCCGCCTCGGTGAGCGCGTGCAGGAGTTCCAGCGTGCCCTGCGAGCCGACGGCCTCGGCGACCGCGCGTACGGTCGCCGGGTCCTCCAGGTCACGTCTGGTCGCCGTCTCGACGAGGAGCAGGTGATGGCGTACGAGGGTGGCGAGGGTGGCCACGTCGGTGCGGTCGAAGCCGATGCGGGCCGCCACGTCGCGGGCGATGATCTCGCCGGCCACGGAGTGGTCGCCGGGCCAGCCCTTGCCGATGTCGTGCAGCAGGGCCGCGACCAGCAGGAGGTCGGGGCGGTGGACGCGGCGGGTGAACTCGGCGGCGCGGACCGCCGTCTCGATCAGGTGGCGGTCGACGGTCCAGATGTGGACGGCGTTGCGCTGCGGCCGGCAGCGGACGCGCTCCCAGTCGGGCAGCAGCCGGGTGATCAGCCCCTCCGCCTCCAGGGCCTCCCAGACCTCGATGGTCGAGGGTCCTGAGCCGAGCAGGGTGATGAGCTGCTGGCGGGCCTCGGCGGGCCACGGGGTGGGCAGCGGGCGGGCCGCGGCGGCCATCCGGCGGACCGCGTGCAGCGAGAGCGGCAGTCCCGCCTGGGCGGCAGCGGCGGCGGCGCGCAGCGGCAGTACGGGGTCGCGGTCGGGGCGGGCGGCACGCGCGAGGACGACCTCGCCGTCCTGCTCGACGACGCCCTCGGCCAGCGGGGAGCGTTCGGGAGCGGGTTTGCCACCGCCGAGCATGGCCCGCAGCCGCGGTCGTACGGCGCGCGACCGCAGCACGCGCCCCACCTCGCGCCAGGTGACATCGCTGGCGTACGAGACGACGCGGGCGGCCTCGTACACCTGGCGGAGCAGGGTGTCGGCGTCGAGGAGGCCGAGTTCCGCGGCGACCTGGTCCTGTTCCTGGAGGGCCAGGCGGTCGGTGGCTCGGCCGGTGGCCAGGTGCAGGGCGTCACGGACGTCGAGGAGGCTCTTGCGGGCGTCGGCCAGGCCCTCGCGCGGGGCGTCGGCGAGCCAGGAGGCGGCGACGGCACGCAGCGCGGTGGCGTCGCGCAGGCCGCCGCGGGCCTCCTTGAGGTCGGGTTCGAGGAGGTACTGCAGTTCGCCCTGGCGCTCGGCTCGCTCGGCGCACAGTTCCTGGAGTTCGGGGAGACGTTTCGGCGCCTGGTTGCGCCAGTCGGCGAGGACGGTCGTACGCAGGGAGGCGGTCAGACCGAGGTCGCCGGCGATGTGCCGGGCGTCGAGCAGTCCGAGCTGCACCTTGAGGTCCTCGCCCGCGGTCTTCCGCGCCTCGGCGGGGGTGCGGACGGAGTGGTCGAGGTCGAGGCCGAGGTCCCAGACCGGGTACCAGATGCGGTCGGCGAGGGAGGCGATCGCGCCCGGGTCGGCGCCGCCGTCGTGCAGGAGCAGCAGGTCGAGGTCGCTGCGCGGGGAGAGCTCGCCGCGGCCGTAACCGCCGACGGCGACGAGCGAGACGCCGCGCAGTTTCTCGGCGCCCGCGTCGAAGAGACCGGTGAGCCAGTCGTCGGTCAGTTCGGCGAGGGCCGAACGGCGCGGCGGCCCGGACCGCGCCCCCTCCTGGAGGAGGCGCAGCCGGGCCGCCGCGTAACCGCTGGGTCCCGAGTCCTCTGCTTCTGTACGCATGTCCGTACTCGTCACCCAGTGGCTCCTGTTCGTCTGCTGACTACAGCGCGTCGGGTCCGCGCTCGCCGGTCCGGACCCGGACCGCCGTGTCGACCGGGACGGACCAGACCTTGCCGTCGCCGATCTTGCCCGTGCGGGCCGCCTTCACGATGACATCGAGCAGCTGCTCGGCGTCGTCGTCCTCGACCAGTACCTCGATACGGATCTTGGGAACGAGGTCGACGGTGTACTCGGCACCGCGGTAGACCTCGGTGTGGCCCCGCTGACGACCGTAGCCGCTCGCCTCGGTGACCGTGAGGCCGTGGACGCCGAAGGCCTGGAGGGCCTCCTTGATCTCGTCGAGCCGGTGGGGCTTGACGACGGCGGTGATGAGCTTCATGCGTCCACCTTCTTGCTCGCGGCACCGGCGACCGGGGCCGGCGGCACGGTACGGGTGGCGGCGCCGCCACCGGCACCGCTGAAGTCGTATGCGGTCTCGGCGTGCTCCTCCTGGTCGATGCCCGCGACCTCGACGTCCTCGGGAACGCGCATCCCGATCGTCTTGTCGATCAGGAAGGCGAGCACCGCGGAGGCCACGAGGGAGTAGGCGAGGACACCGAAGACACCGGCGCACTGCTTCCAGAACTGGTCGAGGCCGCCGCCGTAGAAGAGGCCCGCGGCGTCGGACTGGCCGCCGCCGGTGGCGAAGAAGCCGATCAGCAGGGAGCCGGCGACACCGCCGACGAGGTGGACGCCGACGACGTCGAGCGAGTCGTCGTAGCCGAACTTGTACTTGAGGCCGACGGCCATGGCGCAGAGCACACCGGCGATGGCGCCCACGGCGATCGCGCCGAGCGGGGAGACCGCGCCGCCGGACGGGGTGATGGCGACCAGACCCGCGACCGCGCCGGAGGCGGCGCCGAGGGTGGTGAACGCGCCGTGGCGGATCTTCTCGTAGGCGAGCCAGGCGAGCATGGCGGCGGCGGTGGCGATCTGGGTGTTGACGAACATCAGCGCGCCGACGCCGTCGTCGTTGCCGAGCCAGGAACCGGCGTTGAAGCCGAACCAGCCGAACCACAGCAGACCGGCGCCGAGCATCACCAGCGGCAGGCTGTGCGGGCGCATCGGGTCCTTCTTGAACCCGACGCGCTTGCCGATCACGAGGATCACACCGAGCGCCGCGGCACCCGCGTTGATGTGGACCGCCGTACCACCGGCGAAGTCGATGACGCCGAGTTCGAAGGCCCAGCCGCCGGTGCCCCAGACCCAGTGGGCGACCGGGAAGTACACGATCGTGGCCCACAGGGCGATGAACAGGGACCAGGCGGTGAACTTCACGCGGTCGGCGAGAGCGCCGCTTATCAGGGCGGGCGTGATGATCGCGAACATCAGCTGGAAGACGGCGAAGACGTAGATCGGGATGGTGTAGCCGTCCCACAGCTCCATCTTGCCGATGCCGCTGAGACCGACGAAGTCCGAGGACCAGCCGACGATGCTGCCGGAGTCGGTGCCGAAGGCCATCGAGAAGCCGTAGAGAACCCACAGGATCGTGATGATCCCCATGCTGATGAAGCTCATCATCAGCATGTTCAAGGTGCTCTTGACCCTGACCATGCCTCCGTAGAAGAAGGCGAGTCCGGGAGTCATGATCAGCACCAGGGCGGAACAGATGAGCATGAACCCGGTGTTGGCGGCAGACAGCGTGGGAGCGTCTGCGGCAAGCGTGATGGCTGGTGCCATCGGCGTCTCCTCGTCGTTGGTACGGCCCCGTGCGGGCGAAGCCATGAGCGGTTGTGAGGGGTGGGCCGGTTATGTGCCAGAGATTGGCGCAACGCCGTTTCGACCGGAGCCCCTGCATGTTTCGCCCGGGTGACGAAGAGCACGTGCGTGTTACGCGTCGATGAACCGCCGGATTGTGGCGGTCCCGATCGTTATCGTGGCGCAACCTTCCACCGGCCGTGCCCGCGGTGGTTCCGGGACACGGCCCGAGCCGTCGATTGGGCGGCTCCGAGGGCACCCGGCCACCCGCGCGGGAGCCGCGCCGGTTCGGGCGCGGAGAGCGGACCGGCCGCGGCCTCCGTCCGATGACCTGGCATGGGGGAGCCGAGTCGGGCTGTTATGGACGGTGGTCGCGGCCGGCGTACTGGGGGTCAGACCGCTTCGGCGGTCTCGGGCAGGTCGATGGCGAGCTGGTCGGTCAGTTCGATGACGGCGGCGAGGTCCCCGAAGTCGCGGACGGCCGTGTCGACTGTTTTTCGGATACGAGTGTTGACCCGCTCCGAGCGCACCTTCTTGGCGATCGTGAGGGCCTCGCGCACCAGGACGGCGCTCTGCTCCGGTTCGCGCCGCAGGAGGTGCACCGTGCCCATTCCGACGAGGTTGAGGGCGTATGAACGCTGGTGTTCGGTGTCCTTCTCGAAGAGGTCGACGGCTTTCTGCATGAGGGGCTCGGCCAGCGACGCGTACGCGGGGCTGCGGCCCGCGACATAGGCGAGGTCGCGGTACGAGTGGCTGTTCTCGCCGTGCAGCTCGGCCTCGGAGAAGAAGCGGATCCAGTCGGCCTCGGGCTCGTCGAACTCCTCGGCGTCCCCGAAGGTGTCCTCCGCCATCCGGACGGCCCGCTTGCACTTCCCGGGCTGTCCCATGTTGGCGTAGGCGCGGGCCTCCATCGCATACAGCATGGACTGGGTGCGCGGGCTCGCGCAGTCCCGGCTGCCGTACTGGGCGAGGTGGATCAGTTCCAGCGCGTCGTCGGGCCGCCCCAGGTGGATCATCTGGCGGCTCATGCTGGAGAGGATGTACGAGCCCAGCGGCCGGTCGGCGGCCTCCTTGGCGGCGTGCAGGGCGAGGACGAAGTACTTCTGGGCGGTGGGCTGGAGCCCCACGTCGTAGCTCATCCAGCCGGCCAGCTCGGCCAGTTCGGCGGCGACCTTGAACAGCCGTCTGGTGGTGGCCTCGGGCTGCGGCTCCTGGAGCAGGTCGGTCACCTCGTGCAGCTGGCCGACGACCGCCTTGCGGCGCAGACCCCCGCCGCACTGGGCGTCCCACTGGCGGAACATGACGGTGGTGGACTCCAGGAGTTCCAGCTCGGGCTGGGAGAGCCGCCCGGGGCGGCGCGAGGCGACGGCGGAGAGGGCGGGCTCCGCGCGGGGAGTGCTGGGGCTGGGCACCAGCCAGCGCTGCATGGGCTCGATGAGCGTGGGTCCCGCGGAGAGGGCGAGGGACGTGCCGAGGAAGCCGCGGCGCGCCAGCATCAGGTCACTGCGGGAGAACTCGCTGATCATGGCGACCGTCTGCGGACCGGTCCAGGGCAGATCGACGCCCGACGCGGACGGTGCGCGGTGGGCGGCGCGCAGGCCGAGGTCCTCGACGGCGACGACGCAGCCGAAACGCTCGGAGAACAGCTCGGAGAGGATGCGCGGGATCGGCTCGCGCGGATTCTCCCCGTCGAGCCAGCGGCGCACGCGCGAGGTGTCCGTCGAGATGTGGTTGGCGCCCAACTGGCGTGCTCTGCGGTTCACCTGGCGCGCCAGCTCGCCCTTGGACCACCCGCTGCGCACGAACCACGAGCCCAACAACTCATTGGGGCGTTTGTCCGTGCCAGTCGCGGTCGTCCCGCTTCCGCCGTTGCCGCCCACTGGAACGCCCCCATCCCTGAACCCGCTTGCGCGCTGTATGCGCCAAGCCCTACCAGAATGCCGGTAAACAGGGCCGCCCGTCCGGCCGTTCTCACCCATCGAACGGGATGACGAGTTGCCTCCGGCATACCCACACGTGCATGCATCCCCAGGACCTGTGCACTCACAGTAATCCTACGATCACGGCTCCAGCCATGGCGATCCCGGAAACGCCACCATTCGCCACCCCTTCGAATGAACTCGCGATGGCCGCTCCGCGATTCACTTGACACATGACGGCCGGAAGTGGGCGCAGGGATGCACACCGGAGCGCACGGAGCCGGGCGCACCACCCGCCGTACAACTGCACGCCGCATTCACATCGCACACAAAGGGGAACGGACAGTACGGGCGGAGACTGAGCGTCACGACGCGATTTCGTGACGTAACCACGGACACGCTGGACCCGTTGGAGGGGGCATGGGTTTCACGATCGGCGGCATCCGCGAAATTCGGTCCGGCTCGCGACGCCGCGGCCGCTCCTCGGAGTGCACGGCCGTGGCCGAGTTCACCGGACTGTGGGGCTGGGACGTGGTGCCCGGCGCCCGGGCGGCTGCGGGTGCCTGCTCGTGCGGCCGGGCCGACTGCTCCCGGCCTGGCGCGCATCCCCTGGACTTCGCGCCCGTCGTCCCGGCGCGGGCCACACTGGACGAGGTGACGGAGGCCTGGGGCGAGTTCCCCGGCGCCGCGGTGATGCTCCCCGTGGGCCGCGCCTTCGACATCATCGAGGTCGCCGAGTCCGCCGGCCGCCGGGCCCTGGTCCGGCTCGAACGCATGGGTCTTCCGCTGGGCCCCGTGACCGTCACCCCCGAGGGCCGCGCCCACTTCTTCGTCGCCCCCGGAGCAGCTGCCGAACTGCCCCAGCTGCTCTACCGCATGGGCTGGGACGACCCCACGCTCGACCTGCACGGCCTCGGCGCCGGTACGTACATCACGGCCCCGCCCTCCGATCGAGGCGGTCTCGGCCCGGTCCGCTGGCTCCGCTCCCCCGCGCTCGACTCGGCGACGAAGCCGCCGGCCGCGCGACTGCTGCTGGGGACGCTGGCCTACGTGGCCCACCGCTCCCGCGCGTGAGTCCGTCGGCAGGCTTCCTCCACAGAGGCCTGCCGATACGGAAGGGCCCCACTCCATCTGCACCATGGAGCGGGGCCCTTCATCACGTCGTCGCGCACGCGCGCGCCGTGCGCGTTCTCACTCTCCGATAAGGGCATCCACGAACGCTTCCGGCTCGAACGGGGCCAGGTCGTCCGCGCCCTCGCCCAGACCGATGAGCTTGACCGGGACGCCCAGTTCGCGCTGGACCGCGATGACGATGCCGCCCTTGGCGGTGCCGTCGAGCTTGGTCAGGACGATGCCGGTGATGTTGACGACCTCGGCGAAGACGCGGGCCTGCACCAGACCGTTCTGACCGGTGGTGGCGTCCAGGACGAGCAGCACCTCGTCGAGCGGGGCGTGCTTCTCGACGACGCGCTTGACCTTGCCCAGCTCGTCCATGAGGCCGGTCTTGGTGTGCAGCCGGCCGGCCGTGTCGATCAGTACGACATCGGCACCCTCCTGGATGCCTTCCTTGACCGCGTCGAAGGCGATCGAGGCGGGGTCGCCGCCCTCGGGACCTCGTACGGTGCGGGCGCCGACGCGCTCGCCCCAGGTCTGCAGCTGGTCGGCGGCGGCGGCCCGGAAGGTGTCGGCCGCGCCGAGCAGCACCTTCTTGCCGTCCGCGACGAGCACGCGGGCGAGCTTGCCGGTGGTGGTGGTCTTGCCGGTGCCGTTGACCCCGACGACCATCACGATGCCGGGGGTGTCCAGCGGGGACTCGGTGTGCACCGTGCGGTCGAAGTCCGGCACCAGCAGCGTGAGCAGTTCCTCGCGCAGCAGGCCGCGCAGTTCCTCGGGCGTGCGGGTGCCGAGCACCTTCACGCGCTCGCGCAGCCGCTCGACCAGCTCCTGGGTGGGCTGTACGCCGACGTCGGCGGTGAGCAGCGTGTCCTCGACCTCTTCCCAGGTGTCTTCGTCGAGGTGCTCGCGCGCGAGGAGCGTGAGGAGCCCCTTGCCGAGCGCGTTCTGCGAACGGGAGAGCCGGGCGCGCAGCCGCACCAGGCGGCCGGCGGTCGGCTCCGGGACCTCGACCTCGACCGGGGGCGCTTCGGCGACCGGGGCGGTCGCCGAGGTGTCCGGAAGATCCACCTCCTCTATCGTGCGGCGCGGTTCGTCGCGCGGCGTCTCGGCCTCGTCGCCGATGTGCGGCTCGGCCGGCGGAGCCGTGATGTCGGGGGCGGCGGGCGGCGGCGGGGGCAGCTGCCTGCGCCGGCGGCTGCCGACGACGAGGCCACCGAGCGCGCCGATCACGACCACGGCGATGACTACAGCAAGGATGACGATTTCCATAACGGCACCAGTATGCGCGACCACCCCCGCACACCTCCGTCACGGACTCGGGGGCCGGCCCTCGAACCGGCGGAGATCTTTCAGCCCGTCCGGCGTTTGAGGACAAAGGGGGGCGAGGGGGCGCAGCCCCCATGCGTGGACGGGAACGGGTAGGGGCGGCGGGGGCGAGGAGATCCGCCTAGTCCACCAGGTCGCGGACCACCCCGTCCGCCAGCAACCGCCCCCGCAGGGTGAGCACCGCCCGCCCGCCCTCGTACGGCCCGGCCTGAAGCAGCCCGTCCCCCACCGCCCGCGCCGCCGCCGCAAGACCATCGGGTCGAAGCAGCGACAGCGGACACCCTTCCAGGAGCCGCCGCTCCAGCAGAATCCGCTCGACCCGCCGATCCTCGTCCGACAACACCTCACGCCCCGCCCCCGGCGACCGCCCACCCGCCAAGGCGCCCGCATAGGCGCCCGGATGCTTGACGTTCCACCACCGCACCCCGCCCACATGGCTGTGGGCCCCGGGCCCGGCCCCCCACCAGTCGGCCCCGCGCCAGTACAGCTCGTTGTGGAGACACCTCCCGGCCTCCGAGGTCGCCCAGTTGGAGACCTCGTACCAGGAGAACCCCGCCTGCGACAGACGATCCTCGGCCATCAGATAGCGGTCCGCGTGGACGTCGTCGTCGGTCATCGGCACCTCGCCGCGCCGGATGCGCCGGGCGAGCTGCGTCCCCTCCTCGACGATCAGCGCGTACGCCGACACATGGTCGGGCCCGGCGCCGATCGCCGCGTCGAGCGAGGCCCGCCAGTCGTCGTCGCTCTCGCCCGGAGTGCCGTAGATGAGGTCGAGGTTCACATGGTCGAACCCGGCCGCGCGGGCCTCGGCGACGCAGGCCTCGGGCCGGCCGGGGGTGTGGGTGCGGTCGAGGATCCGCAGCACGTGCTGCCGCGCGCTCTGCATGCCGAAGGAGATCCGGTTGAACCCACCGGCCCGGAGCGTGGCCAGGTACGCCGGGTCCACCGACTCCGGATTCGCCTCGGTGGTGATCTCCGCGTCGTCCGCGAGCCCGAACTCGTCCCGGACCGCCCCCAGCATCCGTACGAGATCGTCGGCGGCCAGCAGGGTGGGCGTACCGCCGCCGACGAAGACCGTGCGGACGGGCCGCGGGTCGTCGCCGAGGACCTTGCGGGCGAGGCGGACCTCGTCGATCAGGGTCGAGGCGTAGTTGTCGCGGGAGGCCAGCACGCCTCCCGAGCCGCGCAGCTCCGTCGCCGTGTACGTGTTGAAGTCGCAGTAGCCGCAGCGCGTCGCGCAGTACGGGACGTGCAGGTAGAACCCGAGCGGGCGGTCGGCCGCGTCGGCCAGGGCGTGCGCGGGCAGCGCCCCGTCGTCGGGGACGGGCTCGCCGTCGGGAAGTGCGGAAGGCATGTCCTCCATTGTCCCGCACGCGCGACCGCACCTGCTCCACGCGTCTGCCCGGCCTGATCCGCCCTCTCGGTCTGCTCCGGCTACTCCGCCTACTCCGCCTACTCCGCCTACTCCGCCTGCAGGACCAGCAGCGCCAGGTCGTCCTCCGGCGGCTTCGCGCCGAACTCGTGCACCAGGCGTCGGATGCGTTCGGCGATCAGGTCGGCGTTCAGCCCCGCGCAGCCGGTGAGCGCGGCGGCGAGCCCGTCCTCGTCGTCGAACTGGCGGTGTCCGTTGCGCCGCTCCGTCACACCGTCCGTGACACACAGGATGCTGTCGCCCGGCCGCAGCTCGAAGGTCCCGCATCGGTAGCTGGTGTCCTCGAAGACGCCGAGGAGGGTCTGCGGCTGGGCCACCTCGTGGACCTCCCCCGAGATCTTCAGGAGCAGCGGCAGCGGGTGTCCGGCGGAGGCCATGGTGCAGCGCACCCCGCCCGCGACGGGGACGAGCTCGCCGTAGAGGAGGGAGAGAAACCGGTTCTGCGGGCCCTCGTCGGCGAGCCCCTGGCCGCCGTCCGCCACCAGCGCGCGGGCCGCCGCGTCCGCGGTCTCGGTGGCGTCGTCGAGGAGGAGCTGGTTGAGCCGGTCGAGGACGTCCGGCACCGCGTAGCCCTCGCGGGCCAGCAGCCGCAGCCAGGGCCGGGCGAGGCCGATGACGACGGCCGCCTCGGGTCCTTTGCCCTGGACGTCGCCGAGGGCGAAGCACCAGCGTCCGTCGCCGGCCGGGAAGAGGTCGTAGAAGTCGCCGCTCGGTCCGCCCTTGTCGCAGGGCTCGTAGACGAGCGCGCTGCGCATGCCGGGGATCTCGGCGACCGCTCCCGGCAGCAGTCCGCGCTGCAGCACCCGGCTGATGGTGGCCTGTCGGGCGTACTGGCGGGCCGCTCCGATGGCCAGCGCGACGCGGCGCCCGAGGTCTTCGACGAGGCCGGTGATCTCGTCGGGGAAGTGGTCCTGTCCGGCCCGTCCGATGACGAGGGTGCCGAGCGGTCTGCCCCCCGCGATCAGCCGGAACGCGAGGGCCGCTCCGTCCTCCGCCTTCGCGCCCAGGGCATCGGCGGGCCAGGGCATCGGTACGGGTCCGGAGCGTGCCGAGTCGGGCAGGTCGGGCGGGTCCTTCTCCAGCACCCGGCGCAGCTCCTCCATGCGGTTCTCGCTGCCGTGCCAGACGCGGGCGAGGCGGGGTCCGCCGACGACGCCTCCCTCGGCGCGGCCCGGTGCCTCGTCCTCCAGCCACACCGCGCACCAGTCGGCGAGCCGCGGCACGACGAGCTGGCCGGTGAGGGCGGCGACCAGATCCTCGTCGAGCTGTCCGCCGAGCAGGTCGGAGGCCTCGGCGAGGAAGGAGAGGGCTCCGCGGTTGAGCCAGTCCTGGTCCTGCACGCTGCGCCGGGGTGCGGGGGCGAGGATCTGTGCGGCCCGCTGGCCGCGCCGCAGCGCGCGTTCGCCGTCGTAGGCCTCGGCCGCCTCGGCGGTCGGGATCGTCTCGGCGGGCAGCCGGGCCCACACGGTCTTCGTGCCGGTGCGGTAGGTGATGCCCCAGGCGTCGGAGAGCGCGGAGACGAGCCGCAGACCGCGGCCGTACTCGACGGCGTCGTACGTCCGCCCGGCACCGTCGTCGCGCACGACCCGCTCGGGATGATGATCGGAGACCTCTATGACGAGAGCACTCCCCCGACCCCCCTGCGGGGCCACCACCGGCCCCTCACCGACAACACCCGCCACGCTCCCCGGCGCGGAGTCCACCGCCGCACCCGGCACAAGACCGGCCGCGACACCCGGCGCGGGCTCCGGCGCCGCACCCGGCCCACTGACCGCCACGGTTCCCGGCGCGAGGCCGGGTACGGAGGCCGACGTAAGACCCGGCTCAATGTCCGACACGGTTCCCGGCGCGAGGCCCCGCGTGGCGCCGGGGGCCGAACCCGGTTCGGGGTCGGATGTGCGGCCGGCCCCGCCGGACCCCCCGTCCGGCACCGCACCGGCCCCGCCGTCCGGGACCGCACCGGGCACGACCTCCGGTTTCAGGCCCGGCAAGGCGCCGGGCACAGCGCCCGCGGGGCTGCCCGGCACGTTGCCCGGCACGAGAGCCGGTACCGAGGCCGGGGCCGGAGCCGGGGCCGGGGCCGGAGCCGGAGCTGGTACCGGGGCCGGAGCCGGTGTGGCACCCGGAGCCGGTGTGGCACCCGGGGCAGGCGTGGCGCCCGGCGTCGGGATCCGTGCCGTCGTCGGCAAAGGATCCCCACCCCCCGCCGCACACTCCTCCCCGCAGGTGTCGAGGCGGAGCAGCAGTTCCACGTCCGTGCCGGCGTGCACCACCGCGTTCGTGACCAGTTCGCTGACGACCACCATCGCGTCCCCGACGAGCCGGTCGGTGAGCAACTCCGCTCCAGGCAGGCCCAGTTCGGTCCAGCCCGTGAGGGCCCCGCGGACGAACCGGCGGGCCACGCCCGGCGCGAGGGAGTTGCCCGGCAAGGACGTACGGGCCACGGCGTGCGGGCGTACCGTGACCCGAGGAACACGGGACGCGGACTCCCGTTGCGTCGGAATGGCCCCCACTGTGCGTCCCCCTGAGCAGTTCGGACGATACGCCCCAAGCGATGCTCACAGAGTGACAGACTGGCTACGCCCATAAGCGCCGAGTTACCGAAGTGGGCCACCATGAGTGAGAACAGTGCTATGGATGTGATCGGAGACGGACAGATTCGCGCATCGGATCTGCGCCCTCTCCTGGCCGCCATGACGTCCGCCCGGGACGGTGATTTCAGCAAGGTGCCCGAGACGACGGGGCACGACATGGTTGCCGAGCTGGGCATGGTCTTCAACCAGATCCTGGACCGCAGTACGCACTTCAACGCGGAGCTTCAGCGCGTCCGCCGTGAGATCGTGCGCCACGGCCGGCTGGACGAGCGGCTCGCCGCGAGCCCCGGCCAGGGCCACTGGACGACCCGGATCACCGACGTGAACCAGCTGCTCGACGCCCTGGTGGCGCCGGCCGCCAACGCGACCCGCGTCCTGGACGCGGTGGCGGGCGGCGATCTGACCCAGCGCGTCGACCTGCACGACGGCAACCGCCAGCTCCGGGGCGATCTGCGGCGCCTGGGGCGGGCCGTGAACAAGATGGTCGACCAGCTGTCCCTCTTCACCGGCGAGGTCACCCGGGTGGCCCGGGAGGTAGGCACCGACGGCCGCCTCGGCGGTCGCGCCAAGGTGACCGGCCTGTCGGGCAGTTGGCGGGACGTGACCGAGGCGGTCAACACGATGGCGTCCCGGCTGACCGCCCAGGTCCGTGACATCGCCCTGGTGACGACGGCGGTGGCACGCGGCGACCTGACCCGTACGGTGACGGTCGAGGCGACCGGTGAGCTGCTCGAACTGAAGCTGACCGTGAACACGATGGTCGAACAGCTGTCCGCCTTCGCCGACGAGGTCACCCGCGTCGCCCGCGAGGTCGGCACGATGGGCGAGCTGGGCGGCCGGGCCCAGGTCCGCGGTGTCTCCGGGGTCTGGAAGGACCTCACCGACAACGTCAACTTCATGGCCTCGAACCTCACCTCGCAGGTCCGCAACATCGCCCAGGTGACCACGGCCGTGGCCAACGGAGACCTGAGCCAGAAGATCACCGTCGGCGCCCAGGGCGAGATCCTGGAGCTGAAGTCGACGATCAACACCATGGTCGACCAGCTGTCCGCCTTCGCCGACGAGGTCACCCGCGTCGCCCGCGAGGTCGGCACCGAGGGCAACCTCGGCGGCCGGGCCCAGGTGCGCGGCGTCTCCGGCGTCTGGAAGGACCTCACCGACAACGTCAACTTCATGGCGGACAACCTGACGTCGCAGGTCCGCAACATCGCGCTCGTGTCCACCGCCGTGGCCCAGGGCGACCTCGGCAAGAAGATCACGGTGGAGGCGAAGGGCGAGATCCTGGAGCTGAAGTCGACGATCAACACCATGGTCGACCAGCTGTCCGCCTTCGCCGACGAGGTCACCCGCGTCGCCCGCGAGGTCGGCACCGAGGGCAACCTCGGCGGTCAGGCCCAGGTGCGCGGCGTCTCCGGCGTCTGGAAGGACCTCACCGACAACGTCAACTTCATGGCCCTGAACCTCACTTCACAGGTCCGCAACATCGCCCAGGTGACCACGGCCGTCGCCAACGGCGACCTGTCCAAGAAGATCACCGTCGACGCGCGCGGCGAGATCCTGGAGCTGAAGGACACCGTCAACACGATGGTGGAGCAGTTGCGCGCCTTCGCCGACGAGGTGACGAGGGTGGCCCGCGAGGTCGGCACCGACGGGCGGCTCGGCGGGCGCGCCCAGGTCCTCGGCGTCTCCGGGGTGTGGCGGGACCTCACCGACAACGTCAACTACATGGCGGACAACCTGACGTCGCAGGTCCGCAACATCGCGCAGGTCGCCACCGCGGTGGCCCAGGGCGACCTGTCGAAGAAGATCGACGTCGACGCGCGCGGCGAGATCCTGGAACTGAAGTCCACCATCAACACCATGGTGGACACACTGTCGTCGTTCTCCTCCGAGGTGACCCGCGTGGCCCGCGAGGTGGGTTCCGAGGGCCAGCTCGGCGGTCAGGCACGGGTCGAGGGCGTGTACGGCACCTGGAAGCGCCTGACGACGAACGTGAACGAACTGGCGTCGAACCTCACCACCCAGGTCCGCGCGATCGCCGAGGTGGCGTCCGCGGTGGCCCAGGGCGACATGTCCCGCTCCATCACGGTGGAGACCCAGGGCGAGGTCGACGAGCTCAAGGACAACATCAACCTGATGGTGGCCAACCTCCGCGAGACCACCCGCGCCAAGGACTGGCTGGAGTCGAACCTCGCCCGTCTCGCCGCCCTCATGCAGGGCCACCGGGACCTGATGGAGGTCGCGGACCTGATCCTGCGCGAGCTGACGCCGCTCGTGAACGCGCAGTTCGGCGCCTTCTTCCTGGCCGACCCCGAGGAGGACAAGGCCACCCTGCAGACTGCCGTGCCCGCCAAGGGCCTCGCCTTCATCGCCGGATACGGTTCGGCGCAGAGCGCGACGGTCGACACGGGCAGCATGCCGGTGCACGGGCTCGTGCGGCAGGCCGCGCGCGAGAAGAAGCGGATCCTGATGGAGGAGGCCCCGCCGGACTACATCAAGATCAACAGCGGGCTCGGGGAGGCGGCGCCCGCGAGCGTCGTCATCATCCCGATCCTCTTCGAGGACAAGCTGCTCGGTGTCATCGAGCTCGCCTCGTTCTCCCGCTTCTCCGACGTCCACCTGGCGTTCTTCGACCAGTTCGTGAACACCATCGGGGTCGCGATCAACACCATCATCGCCAACTCCCGTACGGAGTCGCTGCTCGGCGAGTCCCAGCGGCTGGCGATCCAGCTGCAGGACCGGTCCGACGAACTCCAGTCGCAGCAGGCCGAGTTGCGCCGCTCGAACGCCGAGCTGGAGGAGAAGGCGGCCCTGCTGGCGACCTCCTCCCAGTACAAGTCGGAGTTCCTGGCGAACATGTCGCACGAGCTGCGCACCCCGCTCAACTCGCTGCTGATCCTCGCCCGGCTGCTCTCCGACAACCCGGACGGTCATCTCTCCGACCAGGAGGTGCAGTTCGCCGCGACGATCCACCGCTCGGGCTCGGACCTCCTGCAACTCATCAACGACATCCTCGACCTGTCGAAGATCGAGGCCGGCCGGATGGACGTACGCCCCAAGAAGCTGCCGCTGATCAAGCTGCTCGACTACGTGCACGCCACGTTCCGCCCGCTCACCCTCGACCGGGGCCTCACCTTCGAGGTCGAGGTGGGCGAGGACGTGCCGCGCGAGATGTTCTCGGACGAGCAGCGGCTGCAGCAGATCCTGCGCAACCTCCTGTCGAACGCGATCAAGTTCACCGCGTCGGGCCGGGTCGAACTGCGCGTCAGCCGCGTGGAGAACCCCGAGCCCCACTTCACCCGGGAGAGCAGCGACAACGTCATCGCGTTCGCGGTCTCCGACACCGGAATCGGCATCGCGGCGGAGAAACTGCCGGTGATCTTCGAGGCGTTCCAGCAGGCCGACGGCACGACGAACCGCAAGTACGGCGGCACGGGCCTCGGTCTGTCCATCAGCCGGGAGATCGCCGGTCTGCTGGGCGGGCGCATCATCGCCGAGAGCGTGCCCGGCGAGGGTTCCACCTTCACCCTGTACGTGCCGGTCGTCAGCCCCGGCCATCTGCCGACCGGACCCGGCATCGAGGACCAGGACCTGGCCCGGGCCCTGCCGGAGCAGTTGTCCACCGAACCCTTCACCGCCCACGACCAGGACGACAGCTGGCCCGCGCCCACCAAACTGGAGGCGTGGAAGACGGGCCGTGCGGGCCAGGTCCTGCCGGGGCGGCGGGTGCTGATCGTCGACGACGACATCCGTAACGTCTTCGCGCTCACCCACGTCCTGGGCCGGGTCGGCATGCCCGTCCTGTACGCGGAGAACGGCCGCGAGGGCATCGAGACCCTGGAGCGCAATCCCGATGTGGGACTCGTACTGATGGACATCATGATGCCGGAGATGGATGGTTACGAGACCATCTCCGTCATCCGCCGCACCCCGCGCTGGGCCGGACTTCCCATCGTCGCCCTCACCGCCAAGGCGATGCCGGGCGACCGTGAGAAGTCCATCGCGCGCGGTGCGAACGACTACGTACCCAAGCCGGTGGACGTCGACCAACTGCTGACCGTCGTCTGTGCCCTCCTGGACCCGGAGGGTACGGACGGTCAGCGGCAGGAAGGCTCCGGCACCACCGTCACCGCCGGAGCCGGCACATCGGAGGAACCCGCCGTCCCACCGACGACCGAATGAGGCAGGCAATCGATCACCATGAGCATTGAGGCATCGACCGACGAGCGCGCCAGCATTCTCCTCGTGGACGACATGGAGGACAATCTGATCGCGCTGGAGGCCGTCCTGGGGTCCCTCAACGAACCGCTCGTACGCGCCCGTTCCGGCGAGGAGGCGATGAAGGCCCTGCTGCGGCAGCGGTTCGCGGTCGTCCTGCTCGACATCCGTATGCCGGGCATGGACGGGTTCGAGACCGCCGCGAACATCAAGCGGCTCGACCAGACGAAGGACGTCCCGATCATCTTCCTGACCGGTACGGACTCCGACGCCGGCTACGCGTTCCGCGGGTACGCGACCGGGGCCGCCGACTATCTCACCAAGCCGTTCGACCCGTGGGTGCTGCGCGCCAAGGTCACCGTCTTCCTCGATCTGCACCGCAAGAACCAGCAGCTGGAGCGGATGCTCGCCCGCGAGCAGGCGCAGTTCGACGAACTCACCCGGCGGCTGCACGCGATCGAGACCACAGTGACGGCCGGCGGCCTGACCGACCTGGCCGAACTGCACCAGCACGTACGCCACATGGAGGACCTGCTGCACGAGATGCAGCGGGGGCGGGGCCTGTGATCCCGCCCCGCACCCGCACCCGCACCCGCAGAAAGAGTGCGCCGGTCACGCCTCGCGCGTGCCCGCGTACATCTCGTCGATCAGGTGCTTGTACTCGCGCTCGACGACCGGGCGCTTCAGCTTGAGGCTCGGGGTCAGTTCGCCGTGCTCGATGTCGAGGTCGCGCGGGAGGAGCTTGAACTTCTTGATGGTCTGCCAGCGCTGCAGACCCTCGTTGAGCGTCCTGACGTGCTCGTCGATCAGTTCGACCGTCGCGGGCGCGGCGACGACCTCGGCGTAGGACCTGCCGCCCAGGCCGTTGTCCGCGGCCCAGGCGAGGATCGACGGCTCGTCGAGGGCGATGAGCGCGGTGCAGAAGTTCCGGTCGGCGCCGTGCACGAGGATGTTGGAGACGTACGGGCAGACCGCCTTGAACTGGCCCTCGACCTCGGCGGGCGCGATGTACTTGCCGCCGGACGTCTTGATGAGGTCCTTCTTGCGGTCGGTGATGCGCAGATAGCCGTCCGGGGACAGCTCGCCGATGTCACCGGTGTGGAACCAGCCGTCGGACTCCAGCACCTCGGCGGTCTTCTCCGGCAGCCCCTGGTAGCCGTCCATGATGCCGGGGCCGCGCAGCAGGATCTCGCCGTCGTCCGCGATGCGCACCTCGGTGCCGGGCAGCGGCTTGCCGACCGTGCCCGTGCGGTACGCCTCGCCGGGGTTCACGAAGGAGGCCGCGGACGACTCCGTGAGTCCGTACCCCTCCAGGATGTGGATGCCGGCGCCCGCGAAGAAGTAGCCGATGTCGGGCGCGAGGGCGGCGCTGCCGGAGACGCAGGCGCGGAGGTTGCCGCCGAAGGCCTCCCGGATCTTGGCGAAGACGAGCGTGTCGGCGACCTTGTGCTTGGCCGAGAGGGCGAAGGGCGCGGAGGCGACGCCGGTACGGCGGAAGTTGTCCTGCGTGGCCTTGGCGTACTCGCGGGAGACCTGGGCCGCCCACTGGAAGATCTTGTACTTGGCGCCGCCGCCGGCCCTCGCCTTGGCCGCGACCCCGTTGTAGACCTTCTCGAAGATCCGCGGCACGGCTGCCATGTACGTCGGCTGCACGACCGGCAGATTCTCGATGATCTTGTCCACGCGGCCGTCGACGGCGGTGACGTGCCCGACCTCGATCTGGCCGGAGGTGAGCACCTTGCCGAAGACATGGGCGAGCGGCAGCCACAGGTACTGGACGTCGTCCTTGCCGACGAGGCCGGTCGCGGCGATGGCCTTCGCCATGTACGACCAGTTGTCGTGCGGCAGCCGTACGCCCTTGGGTCGGCCGGTGGTGCCGGAGGTGTAGATGAGGGTCGCGAGCCGGTCCTTGGTGATCTCCGCGACCTTCTCCTTGATCAGGTCGGGGTTCTTCTCCAGGTACGCGGCACCGCGCTTCTCCAGCTCGGCGAGGCCGATCACCCAGTCGCCCTCGTCGCCGGCGGACTCGACGCCCGCGGAGTCGATCACGATGACATGGCTGAGCTCGGGCAGCTCGGCGCGCTTCTCCCGCGCCTTGGCGAGCTGCTCCGCGTCCTCCGCGACCAGCACCCTGCTCTCGGAGTCGGACAGGATGAACGCCGACTCGTCGGACTTGGTCGAGGGGTACACGGTCGTCGTCGCGGCGCCGGCGCACATGATGCCGAGGTCGACGAGGATCCACTCGACGCGGGTGGAGGAGGCGAGCGCGACGCGCTGCTCCGGCAGCACGCCCAGCTCGATCAGGCCCGCCGCGATCGCGTAGACCCGCTCGGCCGCCTGCGCCCAGCTCAGCGACCTCCACTCGTCGGGCCCCTCACCCGAGGCCGCCGGTACCGGGTAGCGGTACGCCTCGGCGTCCGGCGTGGCCGCCACGCGCTCCAGGAAGAGGGCCGCCACGGACGGCGGACGGTTCTCGATCAGGGTCTGTGTGTCGCTCACGACATCCTCCGGGGCCCGCGACAGTGCGTGACTGGCTCGTAGCGGTTAGCTCAGTAGCGGTCGTTGTTTAACTCGCGAGTAACGTCGAGTGGTGATCAGACTAAAGCCCGTCCGCCCGGCGCGTAAGAGGCGGCGGCCTGTCACTTCCTACGGAGGACGGCCGGAATGAGGCAGTCCGCGAACGCCGTGGGCCCGCCGCGCGACAGCACGACGGGCCCACGTTCTCGGGCTTCACCCGATGGTTGCTGACGGCTACTTCTTCCCCTTGCCGCCACCGCCGCTGTCGTCACTGGAGAGCACGGCGATGAAGGCCTCTTGCGGAACCTCCACAGAGCCCACCATCTTCATCCGCTTCTTGCCCTCCTTCTGCTTCTCAAGGAGCTTCCGCTTACGGGAGATGTCACCGCCGTAGCACTTGGCGAGGACGTCCTTGCGGATGGCGCGGATGGTCTCGCGGGCGATGACCCGGGAGCCGATGGCCGCCTGCACGGGGATCTCGAAGGCCTGGCGCGGGATGAGCTCGCGCAGCTTGGCGACGAGCCGCACCCCGTACGCGTACGCCGCGTCCTTGTGCGTGACGGCCGAGAAGGCGTCGACGCGGTCGCCGTGGAGCAGGATGTCGACCTTGACCAGCGAGGCGTCCTGCTCGCCGGTGGGCTCGTAGTCCAGGGAGGCGTAGCCGCGGGTCTTGGACTTCAGGTTGTCGAAGAAGTCGAAGACGATCTCGGCGAGGGGGAGCGTGTAGCGGATCTCCACGCGGTCCTCGGAGAGGTAGTCCATGCCGAGGAGGGTGCCGCGGCGGGTCTGGCACAACTCCATGATCGAGCCGATGAACTCGCTGGGGGCGAGAATCGTGGCCCGGACGACCGGCTCGAAGACCTTGTCGATCTTGCCCTCGGGGAACTCGCTCGGGTTGGTGACCGTGTGCTCCTTCCCGTCCTCCATGATCACGCGGTAGACCACGTTCGGCGCGGTGGCGATGAGTTCGAGGTTGAACTCGCGCTCCAGGCGCTCCCGGATGACGTCGAGGTGCAGCAACCCCAGAAACCCGACACGGAAGCCGAAACCCAGCGCCGCGGAGGTCTCGGGCTCGTAGACCAGGGCCGCGTCGTTGAGCTGGAGCTTGTCCAGCGCCTCGCGCAGGTCGGGGTAGTCCGAGCCGTCCAGCGGATACAGACCGGAGAAGACCATCGGCTTCGGGTCCTTGTACCCCCCGAGGGCCTCGGTGGCGCCCTTGTCCTTGCTGGTGATCGTGTCGCCGACCTTGGACTGGCGGACGTCCTTCACGCCGGTGATGATGTAGCCCACCTCGCCGACGCCGATGCCGTCGGCCGGCGTCATCTCGGGGGACGAGACGCCGATCTCCAGCAGCTCGTGCGTGGCGCCGGTCGACATCATCTTGATGCGCTCGCGCTTGTTGAGCTGGCCGTCGATGACACGGACGTACGTGACCACGCCGCGGTACGAGTCGTAGACCGAGTCGAAGATCATCGCGCGGGCGGGAGCGTCGGCGACACCGACCGGCGCCGGTACGTCCCTCACCACCCGGTCCAGGAGCGCGTCCACGCCGACGCCGGTCTTCGCCGAGACCTTGAGCACGTCCTCCGGCTGGCAGCCGATGAGATTGGCCAGCTCCTCGGAGAACTTCTCGGGCTGGGCCGCCGGCAGGTCGATCTTGTTCAGCACCGGGACGATGGTGAGGTCGTTCTCCATCGCCAGGTAGAGGTTCGCGAGGGTCTGGGCCTCGATGCCCTGGGCCGCGTCCACGAGGAGGACGGTGCCCTCACAGGCCGCGAGCGACCGCGAGACCTCGTACGTGAAGTCGACGTGCCCGGGGGTGTCGATCATGTTGAGGATGTGGGTGTCGCCCTTGGCGTCCCCGGAGGTCGGGGCCCAGGGCAGCCGCACGGCCTGGGACTTGATCGTGATGCCCCGCTCGCGCTCGATGTCCATGCGGTCGAGGTACTGAGCGCGCATCTGCCGCACGTCGACCACCCCGGTGAGCTGGAGCATCCGGTCGGCGAGCGTGGACTTGCCGTGGTCGATGTGCGCGATGATGCAGAAGTTGCGGAGCAGAGCCGGGTCGGTACGGCTCGGCTCGGGCACATTGTTAGGGATCGCGGGCACGCAGGGTCCTGTCTCTTGAGGCGCCTGTCGCCTCGGGTCGGATCGATACGTAGGCTCCATGGTCCCACGGGCGGCGAGGTGCGACCGGTTTGGGCCGTCAGCGGGGCGACTGCTACTCTGGGCAGCTGTGTCTCCTGCCTTCTCTGCAGGGGACTCGCAGGAAACGCACCACCTTGAAGAAGAGAAATCACCGGCGCCCCGGACGTCCCGTCGTGAGACGTACCGTCTTGTGCGCCTGAACCTGAGAAGGCTCATTCGTGGCGAACATCAAGTCCCAGATCAAGCGGATCAAGACCAACGAGAAGGCTCGGCTGCGCAACAAGGCCGTCAAGTCCTCGCTGAAGACCGCGATCCGCAAGGCCCGCGAGGCCGCTGCCGCGGGTGACGTCGAGAAGGCCACGGCCGCGCAGCGCGAAGCCTCGCGCAAGCTGGACAAGGCCGTCTCCAAGGGCGTCATCCACAAGAACCAGGCCGCCAACAAGAAGTCGGCGCTTGCTTCGAAGGTCGCCTCCCTCAAGGGCTGAACCTCTGCCGAGTACCGGGCCACGGCCCCGCACTCACTTGATTCGAAGTGATTCGAACGCCGGAAGGACCTGAGCGGGCCCTCTCTCATCCGCTCCCGACCGGCACCCGACTCGTACGCGACTGCGTTCGCCACGCGGGTACGAGTCCCCAGCGTGAACCGGGCCCCGGCCGCGCCCTTCCAGGGCGAGGCCGGGGTTTGTGTTTCTGCTTTTCAGCCCGTCCGGCGTTTGAGGACGAGGCCGTTCAGGCCGATGGGGGTCTGGGGGCGCAGCCCCCAAGGGACAGCAACTATCCCCGCCTCATCCGCGCCGCGCGGGCAATCGTGACGACCGCCTTCTCCAGCGCGTACTCGGGGTCATCCCCACCCCCCTTCACCCCCGCATCCGCCTCGGCGACCGCCACCAACGCCACAGCGACCCCGTCCGGCGTCCACCCCCGCATCTGCTGCCGAACCCGGTCGATCTTCCACGGCGGCATCCCCAGCTCCCGCGCCAGATCGGCCGGCCGCCCACCCCGCGCGGAGGACAGCTTCCCGATCGCCCGCACCCCCTGCGCCAGCGCACTGGTGATCAGAACGGGCGCGACCCCCGTCGACAACGACCACCGCAACGCCTCCAGCGCTTCGGCCGCCCGCCCTTCGACCGCCCGGTCCGCCACCGTGAAGCTGGAGGCCTCGGCCCGCCCGGTGTAGTACCGCCCGACGACGGCCTCGTCGATCGTTCCCTCGATGTCCGCGGCGAGCTGCGTCACCGCGGAAGCCAGCTCCCGCAGGTCGCTGCCGATCGAGTCGACGAGCGCCTGGCACGCCTCGGCCGTCGCCGACCGCCCCAGCGCCCTGAACTCGGCGCGCACGAACGACAGCCGGTCCGCCGGCTTCGTCATCTTGGGGCACGCGACCTCCCGCGCCCCCACCTTGCGGGCGGCGTCGAGCAGCCCCTTGCCCTTGGCGCCCCCCGCGTGCAGCAGCACGAGGGTGATCTCCTCGGCCGGAGCGCCCAGGTACGCCTTCACGTCCTTGACCGTGTCCGCCGACAGATCCTGCGCGCCCCGCACCACGACGACCTTGCGCTCGGCGAAGAGCGACGGGCTCGTCAGCTCGGCGAGCGTGCCCGGCTGCAGCTGGTCCGACGTGAGGTCCCGTACGTCGGTGTCCGCGTCGGCGGCGCGCGCGGCGGCCACCACCTCCTGCACGGCACGGTCGAGCAGGAGGTCCTCCTGTCCCACGGCGATCGTGACGGGAGCGAGCGGGTTGTCTTGTGCAGAGTTCCTGGCCATCGCGCCCAGCATCCCACGCACCACCGACAACGGGCCCGCGCCCACCGCGGGGCCGCGCCCCCCACGCGCCCCCTCTACGGCGTCGGCATCCCTACGGCTCCTCGCGCCAGCCGTCCCACTCCCTCACGAACTCGTCCAGTTCCCGCGCGTCCAGCCGCTCGTTCTCGTCGCGCAGCACGAGCAGCCACTGCGCGTCCTCGGCATCGTCCTCACCGGCCAGTGCGTCCCGTACGAGCTGGGGCTCCTCGTCCAGTGCGAACTGCTCACCGAGCGCCTCCGCCGCCTCGTGCGCGGCATCGCGGTCGGGCAGCACCAGTACATGTCTCACGTCGCTCACCCGGCCATTTTCCGGCACTGGGACCACGCCTCGCACCGGGGGCACCCGGCAGCCGGCGACCAGTGGCCCTCGGTCCGGCTCAGCCCTTGGGAACGATCTGTATGTCCAGATCGACCGTGATACTCGTCCCGACCATGGCGATGCCCCGTGCCAGCATCGACTGCCAGCTCATCGTGAAGTCGTCGCGCCGCAACTCGGCACTGGCCCGGCAGGCCGCCCGCACCTCGCCCTCCGTGCCGTTGCCCACCCCCAGATACTCCGTGTCGAGCGTGACCGTCCGCGTCACCCCGTGCAGCGACAGCGCCCCGGCGACCCCCCACCGGCTGCCGCCCCGGTGCGTGAACCGGTCGCTGTAGAACTCCACCGTCGGGAACCGGTCCACGTCCAGGAAGTCCGCCGACTTCAGATGCCCGTCCCGCGCCCTGACGTTGGTGTCGATCGACCCCGCGTCGATGACCACGTGCATCGCCGACTGCTGCACGTTCTCGGCCACCCGTACTATCCCGGCGAAGGTGTTGAATCTCCCCCGCACCCGAGCCATCCCGATATGCCGGGCCGTGAAGCCGATCGAGGAATGGGTCGGCTCGATCTCCCAGTCCCCCGGCGCCGGTAACGCGGGTGGTTGCGCGGGAGGCAGCCGCACGTCGCTGAGCGCGGCCACCTCGTTCGCCGGCACCGTGACGTTCGCCCGGTACGGAGCGTGCCCCTCGGCGGACACGGCGAGGCGGTACTCACCGGCCGGGACCGTCACCAGGAAGGACCCGAACGGATCCAGCTCCCCGCCGACCACTCTGCGCCCCGCGGCATCCGTGACCAGGAACTCCGCGTCCAACACCGGCTGGTTCGCCGGATCCAGCACCCGGCAGCCGAGCACACCGGCGCCCTCCGGCAACGGCACCGGGCCGAGACCGCCCGCCTGCGCCCGGTTCGTACGGTTCCCCAGCCAGCTGCCGACCATCTGCGACCCACCCTCGCGTCAACACACGCTGTGAAAGCACTTGTTGTCGGAGAGGTATTCGACCACCGATGCGACTTTCGAGGCAACAGACGACTACATCGCAGTAAACCAGCGCATGTGCTGGTACTACACACGAGTAGCCCGAATTGGCCGTTCCGTTTCTGTTCCTCCCTCAGCCGCCGCTTTTCCGGACCACCGGGACGCGCTCCAGCACGATCCCGAACCGCTTCCTGTACGCCTCCAGCACCTCCTCGTCCGAGACGAGATCCGCCGTCGTCCTTCCGCCGCCGGGGTCCGTGACCGTGAGGGTGCGCCCGCTGAGCGTGACCCGCCCGCCGTCCTCCGTGACCCGCGAGCAGACCAGTGACCGGGCGAAGTGCGACGCCGGCGAGGTGCTGTGCCACCAGGCCCCGGCCACGAAGTCCCCGAGCACCCGCGGCCGTGTCTCCAGCCGGTACCGGGACCTGCCGTCCCGCACCACCTCCAGGTCCCCGAACTCCCCGGCGCTCCCGCGCACCCCGGCCGGATCCGCCCCGGCCACGATCACCCGGAACGCGCCCGCCGGATCCGTCTGCTCCCCCCGCTCCCCGAAGGCCAGCGGGTAGTGGCTGTGCGCCCCGAACCCGACGTCGGCCAGCCAGTCGCCCCCGTCCACCGTCCGCACCCGCAAAGCCAGATGGTCGTACGGGATCCCGAGCCGCTCCTCCTCCCCGTAGACCCGCCCCGCGAGCAGCGTCACATCGAAGCCCAGCGCCTTGAGCAACGCGCCGAAGGCCCCGTTCAGTTCGTAGCAGAAGCCGCCCCTGCGGGCGCCCACCAGCTTGTCCAGGAGCGGTTTCTCCTCCAGCGCGATCTCCTCACCGAGGTGGATCGACAGGTTCTCGAACGGCACGGTCAGCAGGTGTCGCAACTGCAGTTCACGGAGGACGTCGGCGGTGGGCCAGGCGGGGTGGGTGACGCCGATCCGGCGGAGGTAGGCATCGACCTGTGCGGGTTTCATGCCTTCAGTCTCGCGTGATCAGCAGGTGCTCGTCTCCTCCTCCCACCGTTACCGCCCCGTCCACATCGGTGCGCAGCACCTGCGCGCCCCCTGCTTCCAGTGCTGCCGTCGTGCTGGGTGCCGGATGTCCGTAGGGGTTGTCGGCGCCGCACGAGATGAGCGCGAGGCGTGGCGCCGCCCGTCGTATGAGGTCGGGATCCTGGTTCGCCGAACCGTGATGAGCCACCTTCAGCACATCCACGGACCTCAGGGCCGCCCCGGCCGGTGATCTCAACAGGGCCCGCTGAGCCGGTGGTTCGAGATCCCCGAGCATCAGCATCGTCAGCCCGGCCGACCGGACGAGCAGGGTGACGCTCGCGTCGTTCGGCCCCTCCGGCACCGGTCCCGGCTCCAGCCCCGGTATCGGTATCGGCCCCGGCGCCGGCCCTGCCCCCGGGGCCCGGCTCGGCGGCGGCCACAGCACCTGCCAGTCGAGTCCGCCCGTACGACGCCGCTCCCCCGCCAGCGCCCGTGTCACCGGAATGTGCCGGACCGCGGCCTGCCGGTGGACGAATTCGGCCTGGTCCAGCGGCTCCTCCAGGCCCGTCGTCTCGATCGCGCCCACCGAACGCCCGCGCAGCACACCCGGCAGCCCCGCCACATGATCCGCGTGGAAGTGGGTCAGTACGACGAGAGCGACCCGCGTGATGCCGAGCGCCGTCAGACACCGGTCGACGAGTGCCGGGTCGGGCCCCGCGTCCACCACCACCGCACTGCCGTCGCCCGCCGCGAGCACCATCGCGTCGCCCTGGCCCACGTCGCACATCGCGAACCGCCAGTCCGGCGGCGGCCACCCCGTGATCACCCGGGTGAGAGGCGGCGGCTGCACCAGCACAAGCAGGAGCAGCACTCCGCAGGCGCAGCTCAGCCAGGGATGCCGCAGCAGCCTGCGGCCGACGAACCCGAGGGCGGTCATCGCACCGGCGAGCAGCAGTGCCCCCGTCCAGCTTCCCGGCCAGTCCATGCCTCCGCCCGGCAGAGCCGCACCCGCCCGGGCGATGTCCGCGATCCATCCGGCGGGCCAACTCGCGCACCACGCCAGCGCCTTCGCGACCGGCATCGCCCAGGGAGCCGTGGCCAGCGTCGCGAAACCCAGCACCGTGGCCGGCGCGACCGCGAACTCCACGAGCAGGTTGCACGGCACCGCCACCAGACTGACCCGCGCCGCAAGGACGGCGACGACCGGCGCGCACACCACCTGGGCGGCGCCCGCCGCCGCCAGCGCCTCGGCCGGCCGCGACGGCATCCCGCGCCCACGGAGCACCGCACTCCACCGCGGGGCCAGCGTCAGCAGGGCGCCGGTGGCGAGCACGGAGAGCAGGAAACCGTAACTCCGGGCCAGCCACGGGTCGTACAGCACCAGCACGAGCACCGCCGTGGCCAGCGCCGGGATCAGTGATCTGCGGCGGCCGGTGGCGATGGCCAGCAGTGCGATCGACCCGCAGGCCGCGGCCCGCAGCACGCTCGGGTCCGGACGACACACGATGACGAGGCCGAGCGTGAGCGCGCCGCCGCACAGGGCGGTCGCCCGCAACGGCAGACCGAGCCGGGGCGCCAGCCCCCGGCGCTCGATCCGCTGGGCCCGGCCCGGCGGCCCGATGAGCAGGGCGAGCACGATTGTGAAGTTGGCGCCGCTGACAGCGAGGATGTGTGTGAGATCGGTCGCCCTGAACGCCTCGTCCAGCTCCGGTGTGATCCGGGAGGTGTCCCCGACCACCAGGCCCGGCAGCAGCGCCCGCGCGTCCGGTTCCAGCCCGTCGGTCGCCGCCCGCAGCCTGGCCCGCAACTCCCCGGCGAACCGCTGCGTGGCGGACGGCTGGCCGACCACTTCCGGCGGCCCGCTGCCGCGTACCCGGAGCACCGCCGCGATCCGGTCCCCGCCGCCGAGCGGAGGCGCGACCCGTGCGATCACCCTGAGCCGGGTGGAGGGGAGGAGGGAGAGCCAGGTCGAGCCGGCTCGTTCCCGAGCCGCTCCCTCCGCCCCCTCCGCCCCCTCCGCCCTCGGGCCCGCTTCCGCCCACGGCCGCTTCCTCTGCCGAGCGTCCACGATCAGCAGTACCGGCGTGCGCGTGCGCGTCATCGTCCCGTCCGGCCTCTCGACCCTTCTGACCTCGGCGTCGAGCAGGATCGCCGTCGGCGCGGCGTGATTCCCCCTGATCCGGGGGCGGGTGAGCCGTGGGTCCGAGGTGACCTCCACCTCGGCGGTCACCCGGTCGAACCGTCGCGCCGACTCCGGGATCGGCCCCCTGCGCAGATCCGCGCCGTGCAACCCACCGGAGGCCGCCGAGGCCGCGACACAGAGCAGCACGGCCGCGAGGGACGACTTCGACCAGGACGCCCGCATCGACCGAGACGGCAGCGCGGCGCGCAAGGGGGCGCGGCGCGCGAGCAGGAGACGCCCCGCCGCGGCCACGCAGAGCGCGACCACGCCCGCGACCCACCCCGGCGGTGCGTCCAACGCCACCGCCGCCGTCGCCCACGCCGCCAGCGCCGGTGGGACGAGCCGCAGATCCGTCGGGCCCTCCTGCCGGGGATGCGCGGCACCGAGCGGGCTGTCGGAGTCCACGTGCACGGCCGGCCGATGCGTTACGGTCGGGCCCCTCATGGCCGTACGAGATTCCGCAGATCGGCGAAACGGCGGTCGCCGATTCCGTTCACCTCGCGGAGCTCGTCCACCGAGCGGAAGCCGCCGTGCCGACTGCGGTGGTCGATGATGTGCTGCGCCAGCACAGGGCCGACACCCGGCAGCGTGTCCAGCTGCTCCAGGGTGGCCGTGTTGAGGGCGACCGGAGTGACCGGGGCGGCGGCCCCACCAGGACCCACAACAGCCGAACCCGAACCCCCCGCAACGCCCGCGCCCGGGACTCCCGGTACCCCCGCCGCTCCCGGCCCCGCCGCCGACGGCGCCCCGACCACCACCTGCTCACCGTCCACCAGAAACCGTGCGCGGTTGAGGCCTCCGATGTCCGTGCCCGGGCGCACCCCGCCCGCGGCCTTCAGGGCGTCGGCGACCCGGGAACCGGCCGGCAGCCGATGGACACCCGGCTCCCGCACCTTGCCGCTGACGTCCACCACGAGTGCGGTGGGGGCCGCGCCCTCGGGCGCCCCGGCGGCATCGGCGGCAGCGGCTGCGGAGGTTCCGGCCGCCGTCTTCTGCCCGGCCGCGTTCGCCTCCTCCCCGTACGGAACCGCGGCCCGTACGATCTCCGGGGCCCGCACCGGCTGGGTTCCCCCCGCCCAGAAGTGCTGCGCGGCGAGGGCCGCCGCGACGACCAGCACCACAGCGAGCGCGGCCACGCTCCGGCGCTCAAGGCCGCACCTGGACTGGAGCCACAGCGGCATCCGCTCCCGGACGGCGAGCCCGGCCCGCACCCGCCACGCGGGAGCGGCCCGGACCTCGTCCACGACCTCGCCGGCACCTTCGCCGACACCTTCGTCAGCGGCCTCGTCGGCGTCCTCGAATGCTCCCGCCGCCCCGCCCTCGCCCCCGCCCCCGCCCCAGGGCCCTCCGCCCCGAACCCGACAAGGTACGTAGTCGGTCGCCGGCCGATGCGGGCTCCTCGCACAGCTGCGACTCCTCGCACCCCTGAGCGTCGCCCTCGCCCCATTCCACGGGCGGCCCGTGCCGCAACTCCCCTCGCACCCTGTCCTGTTCCGGCGCGAAGAGGGTCTCCGCGCGCAGGCGCAGCGTCTCCGCCGAGGCCTCGCGGCGTCGTCGGGGCGCGCCGAGGTGGGACCGGCGGCGGTGTCGCGTACGCACGTCGGAGGCCGGGCCGCGGCCCGGTCCGCTGGTGGCTGTCGTGGTCCGTGAAGCTGATCGAAGTGACATGTCACGAGAATCGGGCACGACACCGCATCCGCGATGATCTTGCTCAATTCCCGGGGATTACCACCCGGTTGTGGATAACTCCGCCACTCGCCGGGGTGCCTGCGTGCAGGCATGCAGGCATGCAGGCGCACAGGCCCACAGGCGCACTGGCATGCCGAAGACCACCCCTCACCGGGGCGACACGACCGCCCCCAGCAACCCCGGCCCCGTGTGCGCCCCGATCACCGCTCCGACCTCGCTCACATGCAGGTCGGCCAGCCCTGGAACCCGTACCCTCAGCCGCTCCGCGAGTGCCGAGGCGCGGTCGGGGGCGGCGAGATGGTGGACGGCGATGTCGACCTGGGCGCTCCCCGCCCGGTCGGCCACGATCTCTTCGAGGCGGGCGATCGCCTTGGTGGCGGTGCGCACCTTCTCCCGCAGCTCGATGCGCCCGCCGTCCAGTTCGAGCAGCGGTTTGACGGCCAGCGCGGAGCCGAGCAACGCCTGCGCCGCCCCGATCCGGCCGCCCCGGCGGAGATAGTCGAGGGTGTCGACGTAGAAGTAGGCGTAGGTGCCTGCGGCCCGCTTCTCCGCCGCCGTGACCGCCTCGTCGACCGTGCCGCCCGCCTCCGCGGACTCGGCGGCGGCAAGCGCGCAGAAGCCGAGGGCCATCGCGACCATGCCGGTGTCCACGACACGGACGGGCACGGGAGCCTCGCGGGCGGCGAGGACCGCCGCGTCATAGGTGCCGGAGAACTCGGAGGACAGATGGAGCGAGACGATGCCGGGGGCGCCGGACTCGGCGACGCGGCGGTAGGTCCGGGCGAAGACCTCAGGGCTGGGCCGGGAGGTCGTGACGGACCGCCGCTTCTGCAGGGCCAGGGCCAGGGAGCGGGCCGAGATCTCGGTGCCCTCTTCGAGTGCCTGGTCGCCGAGGACCACGGTCAGGGGCACCGCGGTGATGCCGTGGCGCTCCATCGTCCGGGGCGGCAGGTAGGCCGTTGAATCGGTGACGATCGCGACATGGCGGGACATGAGCTGGAGGTTACCTGTCGGTGGACGTGGAGGGCAGCCCGGCCCCTGGCGCCCCCTGCCGGACCGGCGGTATCAAGTCGTGCTCTCGGGGCGGGGCTTCTTCTCCCAAGGGTAGGCGGCCCGCTGCCTGGGCGCGTCGATCGCCGCCCTGGTGGGCTCCTCGGCCCTGCGCGCATCGGGGTTGTCCGGCCAGGTCTGCTGGTCGGCGGCGGCACTCGGCGCCTCCGGCCACGGCGGCGCCGACGAGGACGGCTCTGCGCCCGGCCGAGAAGACGAACCGGTCGCGGACCCGGTCGCGGACCCGGACCCGGTCGCGGACCCGGACCCGGTGGCGGACCCGGTCGGCGAACCGTTCGTCCCGGTGGGCGACGGCTCCGTCGTCCAGTGCCGTAGCGCGCCCGCCTCCATGTCGATCTGTGTGCTCAGCGACTCCAGGTCGTCGCCGCCGAAACGCTGGGCGCGGTCGCGCGCCGCCCAGCGCAGCGCGTCGGCGGATTTCGTGATCTGCTCGGTGCGCTCCCGCAGCGCGGGCAGCCGCTCGGCGAGGCGCGCCCTGTCCGGTTCGCGCTCCAGCCGCTTCAACTCGCCGTCCAGCTCATGGCCGTGCGCGCTGAGGCGGTCGAAGAGCGCCATCGACTCCTTCAGCGACCCGTCCTCGCCCACGCCCGCCTGCAGCGCCTCCTGGGTGGCCCGCATCGACGTGCGCAGCGAGAGACGCAGCTGGGCGAGCTGCCCCAGGGATCCCGGCTGGGCGAAGGTCTTCGCCTTGAGGGTGGAGTCCTCCACCGTGCGGCGGGCCTGTGCGACGGTGCGGTCCACGCCCCGCTTCGCGGCGCCGACCACCTTCACCGTGGCGT
This sequence comes from Streptomyces ortus, assembly GCF_026341275.1. Taxonomy (NCBI): domain Bacteria; kingdom Bacillati; phylum Actinomycetota; class Actinomycetes; order Kitasatosporales; family Streptomycetaceae; genus Streptomyces; species Streptomyces ortus. The sequence continues at coordinate 5,769,269 of NZ_JAIFZO010000002.1, read as the reverse complement.
ACACGCCCAGTGCCACGAACAGCAAGAAGATCACCGCCACGATGGCGACCACGGCTTCCATGACGGTCCTCTCGGGTGCTGCGTCCAGTGCGTGCGGGCTCTTTCACCGTAAACGGAAAAGGCAGGTTGAGGGTTCCAGCAGAACCCTCAACCTGCCCGTAGGGGAAGACCCCGAGCGGCGCACCGACCCGCGCCGACGACCGCCGCCCGGTCGTCACCTACCTCACACCGATGCTCCGTACCTACGACACCGATGCTCCGTACCTACGCCCTACGCCCTACGCCCTACGCCCTACGCCCTACGCCGGAACGATGTTCACCAGCTTCGGCGCCCGCACGATCACCTTGCGGATGCCCGCCCCGTCCAGCGCCGCGACCACCTTGTCGTCGGCCAGCGCCACCTTCTCCAGCTCCTCGTCCGAGATCGACGGGGAGACCTCCAGGCGCGCCTTGACCTTGCCCTTGATCTGGACGACGCAGGTCACGCTCTCGTCGACGGCGTACGCCGGGTCGGCGACCGGGAAGTCCCGGTGGACGACCGAGTCGGTGTGGCCCAGCTTGCGCCACAGTTCCTCGGCGATGTGCGGGGCCAGCGGCGCGACCAGCAGCACCAGCGACTCGGCCACGGTCCGCGGGAGGGGGCCGCCCGCCTTCGTCAGGTGGTTGTTCAGCTCGGTGACCTTGGCGATGGCGGTGTTGAAGCGCAGGCCCTCCAGGTCCTGGCGCACGCCGTCGATCGCCTTGTGCAGCGCGCGCAGGGTGTCCGCGTCGATGTCGGCGTCCGGGACGTCGACGACGGTGACGTCACCGGTGGTCTCGTCGATCACGTTGCGCCACAGCCGCTGCAGCAGCCGGAACTGGCCCACCACCGCGCGCGTGTCCCACGGCCTCGACACGTCCAGGGGACCCATCGCCATCTCGTACAGGCGCAGGGTGTCCGCCCCGTACTCGGCGCAGATCTCGTCCGGAGTGACCGCGTTCTTCAGGGACTTGCCCATCTTGCCCAGCAGCCGGGAGACCTTCTCGCCCTCGTAGTAGTAGGAGCCGTCGCGCTCCTCCACCTCGGCGGCCGGTACGGCGATGCCACGGCTGTCGCGGTACACGAAGGCCTGGATCATGCCCTGGTTGTACAGCTTGTGGAACGGCTCCGAGGACGAGATGTGCCCCAGGTCGAACAGCACCTTGGACCAGAAGCGCGCGTACAGCAGGTGCAGTACGGCGTGCTCGGCGCCGCCGACGTACAGGTCGACGCCGCCGTGCGGCTGCCCCTCGCGCGGTCCCATCCAGTACTGCTCGATCTCCGGGTCGACCAGCTTCTCGGAGTTGTGCGGGTCCAGGTAGCGCAGCTCGTACCAGCAGGAACCGGCCCAGTTGGGCATGGTGTTGGTCTCGCGGCGGTACGCGCGCGTGCCGCGTCCGTCGCCCAGGTCCAGCTCGACGTTCACCCAGTCCTCGTTGCGGGACAGCGGGGTCTCGGGAGACGTGTTCGCGTCGTCCGGGTCGAAGGTGCGCGGCGAGTAGTCCTCGACCTCCGGCAGTTCCAGGGGCAGCATCGACTCGGGCAGCGGGTGGGCGATGCCGTCCTCGTCGTAGACGATCGGGAAGGGCTCGCCCCAGTAGCGCTGGCGGCTGAACAGCCAGTCGCGCAGCCGGAAGTTGACGGTGCCGCGGCCGACGTCCTTGCCCTCCAGCCATTCGGTGATGCGCGCCTTGGCCTCGGTGACGCCCAGACCGTCCAGCGAGATGTCGCCGTTCGCGGAGTTGATGATCTTCGCGTCGTACGAGCCGAAGGCGTCCTCCCACGTCGACGTGTCGGTGCCGCGGCCGTCGGTGGGCTCGACCACGCAGCGGATCGGCAGCTCGAAGGCGCGCGCGAACTCGAAGTCGCGCTGGTCGCCCGCGGGGACGGCCATGATCGCGCCGGTGCCGTAGCCCATCAGTACGTAGTCGGCGATGAAGACGGGGACCTGCTCGCCGTTGACCGGGTTGGTCGCGTACGAGCCGATGAAGACGCCCGTCTTGTCCTTGGCCTCGGCCTGCCGCTCGACGTCCGACTTGGAGGCGGCCTGCGCGCGGTAGGCGGCGACGGCCTCTGAGGGGGTGGCGTGGCCGCCCGTCCAGACGTCGTGGGTGCCCTCGGGCCAGGCGGCCGGGGTGAACTTCTCGACCAGCGGGTGCTCGGGGGCCAGCACCATGTAGGTGGCGCCGAACAGGGTGTCCGGGCGGGTGGTGAAGACGGAGATGGCGTCGCCGTCGATCGGGAAGTCGACGCGGGCACCCTCGGAGCGGCCGATCCAGTTGCGCTGCTGCAGCTTGATGGCCTCGGGCCAGTCCAGCGCGTCCAGGTCGTCCAGGAGGCGGTCGGCATAAGCAGTGATCCGCATGTTCCACTGGCGCAGCTTGGCCTTGAAGACGGGGAAGTTGCCGCGCTCGGAGCGGCCGTCCGCGGTGACCTCCTCGTTCGCCAGGACGGTGCCCAGGCCGGGGCACCAGTTGACGGGCGCCTCGGAGGCGTACGCCAGGCGGTACTCACCCAGGACGTCGGCGCGCTCCGCGTGAGACAGCTCACTCCAGATACGTCCGCCGGGCAGCGCGCGTTCACCGCTCTCGAACAGCGCGACCAGTTCGGCGATCGGACGGGCCCGGCCGGCCTCGGTGTCGTACCAGGAGTCGAAGATCTGCAGGAAGATCCACTGCGTCCACTTGTGGTACTCCGGGTCGATCGTCGCGAAGGACCGGCGCTTGTCGTGGCCCAGGCCCAGGCGGCGCAGCTGGACCTTCATGTTCGCGATGTTGGCCTCGGTGGACACCCGCGGGTGCGTGCCGGTCTGCACGGCGTACTGCTCGGCGGGCAGGCCGAAAGCGTCGAAGCCCAGCGTGTGCAGGACGTTGTGGCCGGTCATCCGCTGGTACCGGGCGTAGACGTCGGTGGCGATGTAGCCCAGCGGGTGGCCGACGTGCAGCCCCGAACCGGAGGGGTACGGGAACATGTCCATGATGAACTTCTTGGGCCTGGCCACCAGCTCGGGGTCGCCGGCCAGCTCACCCTTGGGGTTGGGTGCCGCGTACGTGTTCTCGGCGTCCCATACGTCCTGCCAGCGTGCCTCGATCTGCTCGGCCATGGCGGCCGTGTAGCGGTGCGGCGCTGCCACCTCGGAGGCAGCGGTGTTCGTCTCGCTCATGATCCTCAAAGCTCCATCGATCGTCTCTGCCAGCGGCTCAGGAAATGAAAAAACCCCTCGCACAGGAGGGGGCGCCGCGCCGATGCCGGTCGCGGATTTCCGACGACCGGGTGTGATCAGCGCGGCTCACTAAGCAGAAGGCGTACGGCACGCATGGCGTCAGGGTACCGCAGCGGCCGAGCGGGGCGCGACGCGCTTTCGGCTACGCTCCGGCACTGAGTGTCGCTCCCCGCGCCGCACCGGCAACCGCCGGACAAAGGTCAGAGGTTACTTCGCGTAAGGGCCGCTAAGGGACATCACACTTCCCTCGCCACCCTTTGATAACAGCGATATAACTCAAACCTCGTACTCATCGGTATGGCTGGACCTAGAGTGCGGCAGCGGGACCGCTTTCCCGAACTTTCGGAGTTGCCCCATGAACTCTCGCCGCAACAACAGCACGCTCTCCCGGCCGAGTCGCTCGGTCCAGGGCGGAGTGATGGCTGCCGTTCTGCTGCTCATACCCGTCAGCGTCGTGGTCGGAGGTGACGCGTTCCGCGACTTCGTCAACTTCGGCGCCGGCGTGCTGTCCCTGGTGGCGCTGACCTGCTCGGTCCTGTGGGGACTCGTCGCCACCGACCGGGTCTTCCTCAACACCCGCCAGCGCCTGACAGCCCAGGCCGTGCACCGGACGACCGCGGTCGGTTCGGTCGGCTTCCTGGTGCTGCACGTCACGGTCAAGCTCGTCCTCGACCACGTCTCCGCGATCGCGGTCTTCGTCCCCTTCGGCCTGGGTGTCACCGGCACCGGCCAGCTCATCGGATTCGGTTCCCTGGCCGGCCTCCTGATGATCTTCACCGCTCTCACCGGCGCGCTGCGCAGCAGGTTCGCGTCCCCCGCGGAGGTCGCCGCCCGCTGGCGCGCGGTGCACATGCTGGCCTACCCCGCCTGGTGCGCGGCCCTGGTCCACGGCCTGTTCGCGGGCCGCGAGGCGAAGCCGGTCTTCGTGATCCTCTACAGCCTCGCCCTGGTCGCCGTCATGGGAGCGCTGGCCCTGCGTGCGGCCCCCCTGTCGTTCAAGCGGAAGTTCGCCAAGCGCGTCCTGACCCTGCTCGACAACGGCAACAACAGGGGCTTCCGCGAGGAGCCCCCGGCGCGCCGTGCCCAGGAGGCCACCCGCGAGGCTCCGCGAGGCGGCGGCCGGCCCGGCTTCCCCGACCAGCCGGTCCCCCAGCAGCGCAACGCCTCCCCCCAGCGCGCCGGCTTCCCGGACACCGGGTCCTTCACCGACACCGGGTCGCTCACCGACACCGGCGGCTTCGCGGCCGCCTACCGGGCCACGTCCAGCCCGCGCGCGCAGGACCCGCTGGCCGTCGACCCGACCCGGCCCATGCAGGTCCCGCTGGACATGCAGCCCACGCAGGCGATGCCCCGCACCGACGACATCACCGGCCCCCGCTGGCCGGCCCCCTCGCCGCCGCTCTACGAGGCCCCGCCGCGCACCGACGGCCCCAACTACGACACGGGCACCTTCACTCCCGTGTCGTACGACACTCCCCCGCCGGGCGCCTCGTACGGCGGGAGTGACTTGTACAACACCGGTGAGACGAACGACCCCCTCGGTACGTACAACCCGAATGACACGTACAACAGCGGTCCCGCCACTGAAACGCTGCCCGGTTCCTACGAGGCACCGAGCAACGGCGAACCCTGGAACGCGCCTTCCGGAGGCTTTTAGTGAACGAGGCCCTTCCCGACGTCCCCGAAGTCCGAGTGGTGGGCCTTCCCCAGCTCACCTCCGGATTCGATCTCGTCGAGAGACTCGACCTGCCCATGCACCTGAAGGTGCACGGGCCGCTTGAGCCCATGGGCGGAGAGCAGCTCGCGCAGCTCTCCGAACGGATCAACCTGAAGGGCCGCGGCGGCGCCGGCTTCCCGTTCCACAAGAAACTCCGGTCGGTCGCCGAGGCGGCGATCCGCCGGGGCGTACGGCCCGTGGTGGTCGTCAACGGCAGCGAGGACGAGCCCGCCTGCCGCAAGGACACGGTGATGATCAACCGTGCCCCGCACCTGATCCTGGACGGTGCCCTGCTGGTCGCCGAAGCCCTGGGCGCGCGCACCCTCGTCATAGGAGTGACACGTGAATCCACCCAGCGGTCGATGGAGGCGGCGCTCTCCGAGCGCGGTCTGACCAACCGGCGCAACGCGACCATCCGCGCGCGGGTGCAGCGCAACCCGGTGCGGATGGTGACCGGAGCGGCCGCCTCGCTGGTCCGCTCCATCGACGGCGGCCCCGCCATCCCGCCGGGCCGCAAGACCAGCGCCTCGCAGAACGGCGTCGGCGGCGCTCCCACACTCCTGTCGAACGCCGAGACCTTCGCCCAGCTGGCGATCGCCGCCCGCATCGGCGCCGAGCGCTACGGGAACACCGGCCTGTACGACGAGCCGGGCACCGTGATGCTCACCGTCTCCGGGGCGGTCGCCCGGCCCATGGTGATCGAGGCCCCGACCGGTGTGCCGCTGCGCTACATCCTGCAGCTGGCCGGTGCCCCGCCCGTCCCGCAGGGGGTGCTGACCGGCGGTTACCACGGCAAGTGGCTGGACTCCGCGACGGTCAACGAGGCGATCGTCTCGCGCAACTCCCTGGACGCGGTGGGCGGCGCCCTCGGCGCCGGCGCGATCCTGCCGATCAGCATGAACACCTGTCCGCTGGGCGAGTCGCTGCGCGTGGCGCAGTGGCTGGCCGAGGAGAGCGCCGGCCAGTGCGGCCCCTGCTACCTCGGACTGCCGGCCGCGGCCCGCGGCATGGAGGACATCCTCAACGGCGGCGGTCCGGCCGCCCTGGAGGCGCTCAAGCAGGTCGCCAATGCCGTGAAGCGGCGCGGCGCGTGCTCGCACCCGGACGGCTCCGCGATGTTCCTCGAGTCGACCATCAAGGCCTTCACCGACGACCTGGCCGCCCATGTCCTCGGCAACGGCTGCGGACGGCCCGTGGAGGGCGTCCTGCCGCTCTTCGAGGGCGGTCAGCAGCCCACCGGCATCCCGGGCGGGCAGCCCGAGGAGGAGCAGGGTCCCAGCCGTCAGAAGATCTACGTCGACTGGACGCTCTGCCGCGGGCACGGCCTGTGCGCGGACATCCTCCCGGAGGTCTTCCAGCTGGGCGCCGACGGCTTCCCGACGGTCGCGCAGGCGGGCGTGCCCCGGTACGCGGAGGCGAAGGCACTGCGGGCGGTACGACGCTGCCCGGCGCTCGCCCTGCGCCTGGAGGAGGACACCCGCGGAGCGGCCCCCCGACAGAACCTGCCCGCCGTGCGCGAGGGCGGCGGGGGCGGCCGTCGCGCGCTCGGCCGCGGTCGCTGACGATCCGGCCCACCGGCGGCCCGGCATCCCGGGCCGCCGCACCGCACACGTCGGTACGCCGCCGCTCAGGGACGTCATGACACGACGAAGCGGGGCCATCCTGATCGGATGGCCCGCTTCGATTGCTGTGGAGCTAAGGAGAATTGAACTCCTGACCTCCTGCATGCCATGCAGGCGCTCTACCAACTGAGCTATAGCCCCTCGCGGTGTCCCACCGGGTCTCCCCGGCGGCGACGCCAACATTACCGGTCCCCCGGCGCACCACCAAATCGTTTCCCGGCCGCGGTCCGGGCCGGGGACACCCCGGCCGGATCAGGCCGTGGCGAAGGAGTAGAAGCGCTTGAGCGTGCAGTGCTCGTCGAGGAGCCGGCCGTAGATCGGCTCACCCTCCAGCTCGCGGTACGTCTCGATGGGGTCGCCTTTTATGATCAGCGCCCGCGCGCATTCCTCGCACCAGTACTGGTAGTCGTGGTTGACCGGTTCCATGTCGCGGACGATCGGCGTACCACTGCCGCACCAATCGCACTTTCGCCTGTGCGCACCCATCGATCAGCTCCAGCTGTGGCCGCAGGCCGTGCACACGTAGGGAACTCCTCCGTTGTCGCCGGGGACTTGAGCGACGAGGGCCGTACAGCGGGAAAGGTCGTCGACCTCCCCGAGGATGCTCGCAGGCATCGCCACTCCCTCCCGTCGGGTCGCGCCCCCTTCCGGCCGTTTGATTCTGCCACGGCCGGAGCAGGACGGTCAGCGACGCCTTCGTACCAGTCCGGACACGGCACCCGCGCCGGTGGTCGCGGCCAGCGCAAACGTGCGGACGAGTAGTGCGTCCGAAGAGATATACGCCTGGGGAGGCCCAAGTGACTCAACACGCGGGGAAGACAGGTCAACGAAAGATCCCGCCCCCTGACGGGGACGGGATCATCTATCTGTGGAGCTAAGGAGAATTGAACTCCTGACCTCCTGCATGCCATGCAGGCGCTCTACCAACTGAGCTATAGCCCCTTGCGCTGTTCCGGCCGCTTTCCCGGCGGCGGAACAAGAGAAACTTTAGCCTGCGACCAGCCGGAAAGTGAAATCCGGTGCCCAGGGGCACCGGGGCCGGACCGCGGGGCGCCGACGGGATCCTCCGGCGGACGCGGGCGGACCCACGCGTGCCGGCCGGAGGTTCTAGTCGTCGTCGCCGAGCACCGGCTCCGGCAGCGTTCCCGCGTTGTGCTCCAGGAGGCGCCAGCCGCGGGCGCCCTCGCCGAGGACGGACCAGCAGCAGTTGGAGAGCCCGCCGAGGCTCTCCCAGTGCTGGGAGTCCAGGCCGAGGAGGCGGCCGATGGTGGTGCGGATGGTGCCGCCGTGGCTGACGACCACGAGCGTGCCGTCGTCGGGCAGCTTCTCGGCGTGCCGGAGCACCACGGGGGCCGCCCGGTCGGCGACCTCGGTCTCCAGTTCGCCGCCGCCCCGGCGCACGGGCTCGCCGCGCTTCCAGGCCGCGTACTCGTCGCCGTGGCGCGCGATGATCTCCTTGTGCGTCAGGCCCTGCCAGACGCCCGCGTAGGTCTCGCGCAGGCCCTCGTCGTGCGTGACGTCGAGGCCGGTGAGCGCCGACAGCTCGGCCGCGGTGTTCGCCGCCCGCCGCAGGTCGGAGGCGACGATCGCGTCGGGCTTGAGGGACGCGAGCAGCCGGGCGGCGCGGCGGGCCTGGCCCACGCCGGTCTCGGTCAGCTCGACGTCCGTGGTGCCCTGGAAGCGGCGCTCCACGTTCCACAGCGTCTGGCCGTGGCGCCACAGGATGACGCGGCGGCCCCGGCCCGCCTTCCGCCCGGCGTCGGACAGCGGCTTGCCGTCCGCCGCCGCACGCTCCGCGCCGGCCGTCATCGCAGTTCTCCGCGCAGCTCCGCGGCGTCCTCCGCGTCCTGGAGCTCGGCGTGCTCGGCGGCCTTGCCGCGGGTGGCCTTGGCGTCGGCGGGCAGGTCCAGCTCGGGGCAGTCCTTCCAGAGCCGCTCCAGGGCGTAGAACACCCGCTCCTCGCTGTGCTGGACGTGCACGACGATGTCGACGTAGTCCAGCAGGATCCAGCGGGCGTCGCGGTCGCCCTCGCGGCGCACCGGCTTCGCGCCGAGCTCCTTGTTCAGGCGCTCCTCGATCTCGTCGACGATCGACTTGACCTGGCGGTCGTTGGGCGCGGAGGCCAGCAGGAAGGCGTCCGTGATCGACAGCACGTCGCTGACGTCGTACGCGATGATGTCGTGCGCGAGCTTGTCGGCAGCCGCCTGCGCGGCGGTGGTGATGAGCTCGACTGAACGGTCGGTAGCGGTCACTACAAGGCTTTCCGTAGACGGTCAGGAACCCCGGGGGGTCATACCCCAAGGGTCTCACGGACCACCGACAGCACCCCACGCGATAAACGGATCACCCCGCGGGCCCGGGGACGCCTCGCCCCACGGGCCCGGCGGGCCGGTCCGCCCGGGGCCTATTCGCCCGTCTTGTAGTCCTGGCCGAGCACCACCGACACGTCCGCGTTCGAGGTGACCTTCCCCTTCTTCACGGAGGTCGTCGGCAGGCCGAGCGTCTTGGCGACCTCCGCCGCGTCCTCCTTCTTGGCGGCGTCGGCGTACGTGACCTCGGACACCGCCTGGGCGACATCGGCCGAACCGGCGTCGACGAAGGTGTAGCCGCCGTTGAGCAGCACGACCCGGGCCTTCTCGGTGGCGTCCGCGTCGGCTGTGGCGTTGCGGATGCCGACCTGGACGGCCGCGCCCTTCTCGGGGCTCCTGGCGGCCCCGCCGAGCACGTCCTTGACCACGCTGTCGCTCGCCTGCGCGCTGAGCCGGCCGTCCGTCTGGACGGGCAGCAGGGCGGTCTTGAAGTCGCCCTCCTTGGCGCGGTCCGCGAGCTTGGCGAGGAACGCGCCCAGGTCCTTGTCGGTGAGCGAGGGGTCGAGGATCTGCGCGAGGGTCTGCACGGTGGTCGTCGCGGCCTGCTCGTCGGACGACAGCTTGCGCAGCACGGCCTGCATGACCTGCCCGAACCGCTGCAGCTGCGCGTTCTGCGACTCCCCGGAGGCCCGGTACGTGGCGTACGCGACGGCCATCTTGCCGCTGAGCGTCTGCTGCTCGCCCTTCTTGACGAGGGGCGCCTCGCCCTTCTTCTTCGCCTCGGGGTCCGGCACGTCCGCGTCGGTGTCGACGTCGATGTTCCCGACGAGTTCGACCAGGTTGTTGAGGTAGGGGGTGTCGAGGCGCCAGGTGCCCTCGATGTCCGTCCCGAGTACGGTGTCCAGCTCGTCGCGCGTCCCCGAGGAGCCGTCGTCGTCGACCGACTTGGAGAGGGTGGTCGCGCCGCCGTCGTCGTCCGTCAGGGCCAGCGAGTTGGGCAGCAGGACCGTGGTGCCCTGCTTCGTGGTGGTGTTGTTGACGAGGAGGGCCGTCGAGGTGCCGCTGCCCTTGGTGTTGTGCAGGTGGACGACGATCACGTCACGCTTCTGGGCGCCCGCGGCGGTGGTCGTGCCGCCCTTCGTGTCCGACGAGGAGCCGGGCAGCTTCCCGGCGAACCAGAGGTAGCCCGCCCCGCCCACCACGACCGTCGCGAGGACGACGACGAGGGCGATCACCCGGCCGCGCGCGCGGCGCTTGGCCTCCTCGCGCCGCTCGGTGCGGTTCTCGGTGAACTTGAGCCAGTCGATGACGTCCTCGGACTGCTCGGGCTGCTCCTCGACGAACGCGAACTGCTCGGTGCGGTAGTCGGGTTGGCCCGCCTGCTCGCCGTCCGGGCGCTCACCGCTCTCCGGGGGCGCCGGGGCCGGGGCGGGGTCCTCGGCGGGGCCGGCCTGCTGCGGGATGTACGCGGTCTGCTCGGCGACCTGCGGCTGCTGCTGCCCGGTGTCGTACGAGACGCCGGGCGCTCCCTGCTGCTGCCCCGTCGCGTACGGGTCGTAGCCGTAGCCCTGCGCGTGCCCCTGCCCGTTCCCGTGCCCCTGGGCGTACCCCTGCTGCTGCCCGTAGCTCTGGCCGTAGTCCTGCTGCCCGTAGTCCTGCGCGGGCGCCTGCCCCGGGACCTGCCCCTGAGTCTGTCCCTGTGCCTGGCCGCCGTAGGGGTCGTACGAGCCGTACTCGCCCTGTTGCGGAGAGTACTGGGGGTGCTGCGGAGACTGCCCCGGCTGCGGCACCTGCTGGTACACGGGCTGCCCGAACTCGTCGTAGCCGACGAGTTCGTACTGGTCGCCTCCGTACCCAGCGTCGTATCGGTCGTTCACCGGTGCCCCTCTCGGCTCACTCGCCGCGGTACAGCTCACGCTTGTCGATGTAGCGCACCACACCGTCCGGCACCAGGTACCAGACCGGGTCACCCTTGGCGACGCGGACCCGGCAGTCCGTGGACGAGATGGCGAGCGCGGGGACCTCGACGAGCGAGACACCGCCCTCGGGCAGACCGGTGTCGGTCAGTATGTGGCCGGGCCGGGTGACCCCGATGAAGTGCGCGAGGGAGAACAGTTCGTCGGCGTCCCGCCAGGTGAGGATCTGGCCGAGCGCGTCGGCGCCGGTGATGAAGAAGAGATCCGTGTCGGGGTTGAGCATGCGCAGGTCGCGCAGCGTGTCCGTGGTGTAGGTGGGACCGCCGCGGTCGATGTCGATGCGGCTCACGGAGAACTGCGGGTTCTCGGCGGTCGAGATGACCGTCATCAGATAGCGGTCCTCGGCGGGCGAGACCTTGCGGTCGGTCTTCTGCCACGGCTGTCCGGTCGGCACGAACACCACCTCGTCGAGGTGGAAGCGCGCGGCGACCTCACTGGCGGCCACGAGGTGTCCGTGGTGGATCGGGTCGAACGTGCCGCCCATGACACCGAGGCGGCGCTTGCCCGGGTTCGACGGTCCGTTACCCGTGCCGGGCCGTGCGTCGTGTGCCACGACGCCCGCCGGACCGGTAGGCATGTCCTGCTCTCCCATGCGTGCAGACCCTACCGGCCCGGACGGCGGGCTCTGTCGCGCGGCCGTCAGCGGTCCCGGTTGAAGCGGGTGGTGATCCACAGCAGCAGCAGGAGGGCGAGAAAGGCTCCACCGCCGACGAACAGGGGGTTCAGGCTCTCGTGGTTGCCGCCGTGCTCCTCGCCCTCGGCGGCGAGTGTGACCAACTGGGCAGCGGCGCTGTGGAAGCTCATCTTCAGCGGGACCTATCCGATGGGGGCGATGTGGGCGGGGTAAAGACTCCGCACATCGTAAGCGGGTGCCCTCTCCTCCATCACTCCGACTCCGCCGTTGGGGAGTTCGGCTCCGCCGGGCCGGGAACCTTCCGCGGGGTCTCAGTCGTCCCGTTTGTAGCCGCGCAACAGGAACCAGGCGGCGAGTCCACATCCGACGACCATCACGATCAGCACGATGCGGAGGAGATTGCCCGCCCCTTGCTGCTGGGCGGCGCTCGCGGCCTCGACGAGCCACGATCCGGGGGAATGCTCCATTGACGTACTACTCCTTGACGTACCGCTCCTTCGCTGTACTGCCCGTCCAAGGTATCTCCGCCTAGGCTGGTCCCCGCCTTGGGGGCACAGAAGGCAACCAAACGCATGGGGGACCACATGCCAGAAGAAAGCCACGAGAACGTACCGAGCAGGCAGCGCAGGCGCTTCGAGGGGATCTCCTCCCGGGCGTACGAGCACCCGGCGGACCGCTCGGCGCTGGTCGCCCTGCGCAAGCTCACCGGCTTCGACACGGTCTTCAAGGCGCTCAGCGGCCTGCTCCCGGAGCGCAGCCTGAGGCTGTTGTTCCTGTCGGACTCGGTGCGCGTCTCGGACGCCCAGTTCGCCCACCTGAACGTGATGCTGCGCGACGCCTGCTACATCCTGGACCTCGACAAGGTCCCGCCGATGTACGTGAACCAGGACCCGCAGCCGAACGCGATGTGCATCGGCCTGGACGAGCCGATCATCGTCGTCACCACCGGGCTCGTCGAGCTGCTCGACGAGGAGGAGATGCGGGCGGTCGTCGGCCACGAGGTGGGCCACGCGCTGTCCGGCCACTCCGTCTACCGCACGATCCTGCTCTTCCTCACCAGCCTCGCCCTGCGCGTGGCGTGGATCCCCCTCGGCAACCTCGCGATCATGGCGATCGTGACCGCCCTGCGCGAGTGGTTCCGCAAGTCGGAGCTGTCCGCGGACCGGGCGGGGCTGCTGGTCGGCCAGGACCTGCGGGCCTCGATGCGCGGCCTGATGAAGATCGCGGGCGGCAACCACCTGCACGAGATGAACGTGGACGCGTTCCTCGCCCAGGCCGAGGAGTACGAGGCCGGCGGCGACCTCCGCGACTCCGTGCTCAAGATCCTGAACGTGATGCCCCGCTCCCACCCCTTCACCACGGTCCGGGCGGCGGAGCTGAAGAAGTGGGCGGAGTCCCGCGACCACCAGCGGATCATGGACGGCCACTATCCGCGGCGTGACGAGGACGGCGGGACCTCGGTCACGGACTCCTTCCGTCAGTCGGCGGCCAGCTACGCCAGCGACATGAAGAACTCCAAGGACCCGCTGATGAAGCTGGTCAGCGACATCGCGGGCGGCGCGGGCGACCTCGGCGGCCGGGTACGCCGAGGCTTCGGCGGCTTCGCCACCGGCAGCAGCACGGCCGGCTCCACGACCAAGGACACCCCGCGCACGGACAACCCGGAGGACACACCCCCACCCGCCAACGCCTGACGCCCCCCTCAACCGGCCCGCACAGACCACCCCCGCACCCCTGCCCACCCAGGGGCGCGGGGAACTGCGCACCTCGCCCCATACGGCCCGCACAGACCACCCCGGCACCCCTCCCACCCCAGGGGCGCGGGGAACTGCGCGCTCAACCCCAACCGCCCGCACAGGCGATCCCCGCACCCCGTCCCACCCCCCAGGGGCGCGGGGAACTGCGCACCTCAGCCCCAACCGCCCGCACAGGCATCCCGGGCCTCTGATCCACCCCGCAAAGCCGCGCGCAGCGCACCCCGCAGCGTCACAGCTTCGGCTGCGCCCCAGCAGCCAACGACCCGCACAGCGCGGTAGCGCTCCCCGTGGCGAACGGATCCGTCCCGGCCGGCCCACCCGCCCGCGCCGTCTCCCCCGCGAGCAGCGGACGCAACTGGTTCGCCGCATCCTCGGCGCAGGCCAGCGGCCCGGCCTGGACGTAGGAGACGAGCAGCTCGGCCTGGTGCATCCGCAGGTCGTCCCGGTCGAACCGGAAGTGCAGCTCACGCCGGACGGTGAACAGCGACGCCTCGGCCTTCTCGTCGGCGCCGCTCGGCCGCAGCGCGTACACGAAGGTGTGGTCGGCGCTGACCTCAAGCGTGTCGGAGTCCGTCTCCGCGGCGGTCAGCGTGCCCTGCACCCGGACCTTCGTGTCGGCCAGCTCCGTCCGCGCCGGATCGAAGCGCACCAGCCACCCGGTGGGCGCGTGCCGCCCGTCCGCGGCCGGGCTCCGGAAGCTCTGGTCGAACTGGTCGAGTTGCTGCGGATCGAGCAGTATCCGCACCGGCCGGCTGGCACCGCCGGTCAGCACGTCCGGGTCGAGCGCGGACTCGACGAGGTAGTCCTTCGCCGTGGTCAGCGCGGTGATGATCTGGCTGTCGGAGAAGTGCGCGGTGCGTCGCGAGGCGGGCAACGTGATGCCGTCGGCGCCTATGCGGAACTGGTCTGCGGGGCTGTGCGCGTACAGCGCCTCCACATCGGCCGAACCGGGCACGCGGCTCTGCGGCGCGAGCGGGATCACCGTCATCCGCAGGGGTTCGGGACGCTTCGCGGCGGGGGTCTGGTAGGGATGGCGCACGCCCATGTAGATCGCCGTGCCGAACGCCACGGCGATCAGGACGACGAGGACCAGCGCCTGCCGGGAGAGACCTCGGCGCATCGGGGGGCGGCGGCGGACGGCCGGGGTGTGGTCGCCGATCCGCTCCTGCGCGGAGAACTCCTGGAGGCGGGCAGCGCGGACGAACGATTCGTCGAAGACGACGGAGCGGTACTCCTCCTCGCCCCCGCCGGGTACACCCTCGGATGTCCCCTCCGGTGGGTCTCCAGGACTGCCCATACTTTCAGAGTAGGTCTCCTGGACCTCAGGTAAACGCCCTGCTACACGACAACTTCTGACAGGTTCTCACCAGTTTCACCGTCAGCTACGGGAGGAGCCGGGCAGGCTGCGGCGACCGCTTTTCAAACCTGCTCCGGCCACGGGCTCACGGCGTGCGGGGCACCGCCGAGGCGGCCGGCGGGGAGTAGTCGGCGGAGGCCGAGGGGCCCACACCGCCGCCCTGTTCGAGGCCGGTGGAGGCGGGCGGCGGGACCTGGTCCCCGCTGCTCGACGAGGCGCCCCGGTAGACCGCGGCGAACGCCAGCGCGACCATGCCGATGCCCATCACGAGGGCGAGCACCCAGGCCACGGGGCGGTGCCAGCGGACCTGCTTGCCGTAGCTGCCGGGGTGGCCGTATCGGCCGTAACGGCCGTCCAGGACGTCCCGGTCGTCGAAGTCGTCAAGATCGGGGTCGTGGCCGAAATCACCCGGCCCGTCGGGTCCGAACCCGTCCTCGTAGAGCTCGTCGTCCCCTCGCAGCCCCCGGGGGCGCGTCCGGCGGGCCTCGGCCTCGGAAGCCTCCGCCCTCGCCTGCGCGGCGGCCAGGAGGCGCTCCACGGCGGTCGGCTCGTGCACCGTCGCCGCCCGCACGAAGGCCTCGTCGAAGACCACGGAGGCGAACTCTTCGTCCGCACCCCCGCGGTCGCGGTCGTCGTCGGGCTCCCAGCCGTCAGGGAACGGCGTGCCCCCCACGTCCTCCGGCACGGATCCAGAGTAGACCGGGGTGGTCAATTTGGGCAGACGGTAAGGAAATTCTCCCGCCTGGCGAGACGGCCGGCGCCGAGGCGGCCCGAAGCGTCCGGCGCCGGACGCGGTCAGCGCCGGATGTGTCCGTCGCCCGTGACGATGTACTTGGTGCTCGTCAGCTCCGGCAGCCCCATGGGCCCCCGCGCGTGCAGCTTCTGCGTGGAGATCCCGATCTCGGCGCCGAAGCCGAACTGGCCGCCGTCCGTGAAGCGCGTGGACGCGTTCACGGCCACCGTCGTCGAGTCGACCAGTTGGGTGAAGCGGCGGGCCGCCTGCTGCGAGGTGGTGACGATCGCCTCGGTGTGCCCGGAGGTCCACAGCCTGATGTGGTCGACGGCCCGCTCCAGCGAGTCGACGACGGCCGCCGCGATGTCGTACGACAGGTACTCGGTCTCCCAGTCCTCGGTCGTCGCCTCGACGACGGTGGCCTTGGAGTCCTTGCCGTACGCGAGGACGCGCTCGTCGCCGTGCACGGTGACCCCGGCCTCCGCGAGGGCGTCGAGCGCGAGCGGCAGGAACCGGGGCGCGATGTCCTGGTGGACGAGGAGCGTCTCGGCGGCGTTGCAGACGCTGGGCCGCTGCGCCTTGGAGTTGATCAGGATGTCGATCGCCATGTCGAGGTCGGCGTGCGCGTCGACGTAGACATGGCAGTTGCCGGTGCCGGTCTCGATGACCGGGACGGTGGACTCCTGGACGACCGTGCGGATCAAGGAGGCGCCGCCGCGCGGGATGAGCACGTCGACGAGGCCCCGGGCACGCATCAGCTCCCGTACGGACTCGCGGTTGTCGCCCGGTACGAGCTGGACGGCGTCGGCGGGCAGGCCCGAGCCGCCGACGGCGTCGCGCAGGACGCGGACGAGGGCGGAGTTGGACTCGTACGCCGAGGACGAGCCGCGCAGCAGCACCGCGTTGCCGGACTTCAGGCACAGGGCTGCCGCGTCGACCGTCACGTTCGGGCGGGCCTCGTAGATGATGCCGACGACGCCGAGCGGGACGCGGACCTGGCGCAGGTCGATGCCGTTCGGGAGGGTCGAGCCGCGGACGACCTCGCCGACCGGGTCGGGCAGCGCCACCACGTCGCGTACGTCGGAGGCGATCGCGCGGATCCGTTCGGGGGTGAGCGTGAGCCGGTCGATGACGGTCTCGCTGGTGCCGGCCGCGCGGGCGCGCTCGATGTCCTTGGCGTTGGCCTCGACGACGTCGCTCGTACGGACTTCGAGGGCGTCCGCGATCGCGAGCAGCGCGTCGTCCTTCTCGGCGCGCGGCAGCGGGGCGAGGTCGGCGGCGGCGCCCTTGGCGCGGTAGGCGGCCTGGGTGACCGGGGACATCGAGTCGTACGGCGAGAGCGTGGTCATAACCCGCAGGGTAGTGCGCCCGCGAGAGCTGTTCAGCCGTTGTCCCACACCGCGAGACAGGTCCTGAAATGGCCGGAGAAAGTGTGTACCCCCGGGGCCGCGGAGGCAGCGGCCCCGGACGTCAGAACGGGTGGACGCCCACCGGCGTGGCCGGCAGCGGCCCGTAGCCCTCCGCGATCCTCTGGTGGTAGGTCTCCCGGTCGATGACCTCCAGACCGACGATCTCCCAGGGCGGCAGCTTCGCGGTCTGGCGGTGCTCGCCCCACAGCCGCAGCGCGACCGCCGCCGCGTCGTGCAGGTCGCGGGCCTCCTCCCAGTAGCGGATCTCCGCGTGGTCGTTGGCGTACCGGCTGGTCAGCAGGAAGGGGTGGTCGTGGGCGAGCTGTTCCAGGCCGCGCCTGACCTCTTTGAGCGGGGCCTCGCCGCCCGAGACGCTCAGCGTGACGTGCCACAGCCTCGGCAGGTCCTGCGGCTCCTCCGCCTCGTACATCTCACCGGCGACGACGCTGGTGAGCGCCCGTTCCTCGCCGGCCGCGCGCGAGCCGCCAAGACTGCGGGACGCCGCCGCCCCAGGGCGCACTCGTCTCACGACGGCCTCCTTCACGCAGTGGTCCGCTCGGACTGTCGACTGATCGGACTGAGGGGGTCTCCCTGAGACAAAGTTGAGCAGGTGGGAAGGCGCCGCGTGGCACTTTTACCGAAGGTCCACCTCCCGGCAGGGGCTTTGTCGGGCGTTCCCCGCTCTTTTCGGCCGGGGCCCTGCCGGGGCCATGTTGACGGACGGGGCGCCGGGCGTACGCCGGTGGACGTCCGGTGAGCACCGCTCCGGGCCGCGCCGGGCGGCTCCGGGCCGCTTCGAGGCCCGCCGAGCTCCTCCGACCCCCCTCAGGCCGCCCCGCTCACGGATTCAGCAGCACCAGGTCGTCCCGGTGCACGACCTCGCGTTCGTACGCGGGACCCAGCTCGCGGGCCAGGTCGTGCGTGGAGCGCCCGATCAGCTGCGGGATCTCCTTGGCGTCGAAGTTGACCAGCCCCCGGGCGACCGCCCGCCCCGTGCCGTCGCGCAGTTCGACCGGGTCACCGGCGGTGAAGTCGCCCTCGACGGCCGCGATGCCCGCGGGCAGCAGGGACGTGCGCCGCTCTACGACCGCGCGCACGGCCCCGTCGTCCAGGACGAGGGCGCCCCGCGGGGTCGACGCGTGCTGGAGCCACAGCAGCCGGTCGGCGGAGCGGCGGCCGGTGGCGTGGAAGTAGGTGCCGGTGTCCCGCCCCGCGAGGGCGTCCGCGGCGTGCACCGCACTTGTCAGCACCACCGGGATGCCGGCCGCGGCGGCGATCCGGGCCGCCTCGACCTTGGTGACCATGCCTCCGGTGCCGACGCCCGCCTTGCCCGTACTGCCGATGTCGACGTGGGCGAGGTCGGCCGGAGTGCGTACTTCCGCTATCCGCGACGTACCGGGTCGGCTGGGGTCGCCGTCGTACACGCCGTCCACGTCGGAGAGCAGGACGAGCAGGTCCGCGCGGACGAGATGGGCGACGAGGGCCGCGAGGCGGTCGTTGTCGCCGAAGCGGATCTCGTCCGTGGCGACGGTGTCGTTCTCGTTGACGACGGGCAGTGCGCCCATCGCGAGGAGTTTGTCGAGGGTGCGGGAGGCGTTGCGGTGGTGGGCGCGGCGGCTCATGTCGTCGGAGGTGAGCAGCACCTGGCCGACCCGGACGCCGTACCGGGCGAAGGAGGCGGTGTAGCGGGCGACCAGGAGGCCCTGGCCGACGCTGGCGGCGGCCTGCTGGCGGGCCAGGTCCTTGGGGCGGCGGCGCAGGCCCAGCGGGGCGAGCCCGGCGGCGATGGCGCCGGACGAGACGAGGACGACCTCGTGCTCGCCGCCGCCCCGGCTCTTGGCGAGCACGTCGACGAGGGCGTCCACGCGGTCGGCGTCGAGGCCTCCGGCCGCGGTGGTCAGGGACGAGGAACCCACCTTGACGACGATCCTGCGGGCGTCCAGCACGCCCTGTCTGTCCGCCGCACGCTCTGCCGCCCGCCTGGCCGATGACACGCTGCACCCCAATGTTCCCGATGTTCCGACGTTCCCGACGGCCCGACCGCGGCCTGTCCGGTCCCGCGACCTGATCCTGTCCGTGTCCGGCCCGGTCCGCTCCGCGCCCGGCCCGTGCCCGGCCCGCGCCCGGCCCGTGTCCGGTTCGTGCAATCTACGGGACGGGGCGCGGCGGACGCCCCCGTGTTTCGAGGGGCGGACGCGGAGAGGCGGGTCGGCGGGGGCGCGCGCGGAGGGCGGGAAGGGAGCGTCACAGCTTCTCGTCGTTTTAAACCCAAATCCGGTGATAGTTCTCACGCAAGATTGCTAGGCGACCCGCAGAGGTCATACGGTCAGGGATCGGCCTCTCCCGTACGAGCTTCAGGGAGGTACGGCGAGGCCCGACCTCCATGCCTCCCCCCATCCGCCGCACCCCTCGCAGGAGCCCATTCCGTGCCCTCCGCCGGACTCGCCACCCGCCGCATCGTGCAGCTCGCCGCGCTGCTCTCGATGTTCGCGCTCTTCACGGCTCAGATCGTCTCCGCTCTGCTGCCGAACGTCCCGGTGTTCGTCGCCGCGAGCGCCGCCGGCCTCGCCCTCGACGTGTTCCTTCAGTACCGGGATCCCGGGCTGCTCTCGCTGCTCGGCAAGGTCCGCTTCGACGCCACGGTCCGGCAGTTGCTGCGCGACATGATCATCCTGGTGGGGCTCCTGCGGATCGACGGCATCAGCCCGACGCACGAGCAGGCGCCGCTGATGGTCGGGCTGTGCGTGTTCTACGCCCTGCACTTCGCCTGCCAGGCCGCCGCCGTCATGGTCCGCCGCACCCGTACGCTGCCGATCGTCACCCGCAACATCGACGCGTCCGCGCTGCGCCTCACGGCCGCGCCGCCGCGCATCCTGGCCCGCCGCCCCGGTCACCGGCTGCTCACCTTCTCCGTACCGACCACGGTCGGCCTGATGGTCACCGCGGCCACCGAGGACGCCCTGTGGGGTGCCATCGGCCTCGGTGTCGCCCTCGTGCTGATCGGCGGCGGCACGGCGTACCTCGCCACCTGGCTGCTGCCGAAGAAGCGCGCCCTGAGCGAGCAGAAGGTCATGGAGTGGCTGGACGCGTGGCTGGCCGACTACCGGCCGACGGTCGCCATGTACTTCTCCGGCGGCACGACCTCCGCGTACCAGGCGAACATGTGGCTCTCCACCGTCTCCGCGGTCGACGCGAAGCCGCTGATCGTGCTGCGCGAGCGGTTCATGGTGCAGAAGATCGACGCCACCGACGTGCCGGTCATCTGCTTCCCGAAGGTCTCGACGATGTTCTCGCTGGAGAACTCGACGCTCAAGATGATGCTCCACCCGGCGAACGCCGCGAAGACCTCGCAGGTCCTGCGCATCCCCACGGTGAAGCACGCCTTCATCAACCACGGCGAGAGCGACAAGCTCTCCTCCTGCAACCCGTACGCCAAGGCGTACGACGAGGTATGGGTGGCCGGTCCCGCGGCCCGCGAGCGGTACGCGCTGGCCGAGGTCGGCGTCGAGGACAAGGACATCGTGGAGGTCGGCCGCCCGCAGCTCGCGCCGATCCGCCCGTACTCCGGGGCGCCGACGGGCGCGTTCACGACCGTGCTGTACGCCCCCACGTGGGAGGGCTGGGACGGCAACCCCGGCAACACGTCCGTGGTCCTGGCCGGCGAGAACATCGTCCGGCAGCTCCTGGCAGACGACGGGGTACGGCTCCTCTACAAGCCCCACCCGATGACCGGTTCCGTCGACCTGCGCGCGGGCGCCGCGAACGAGCGCATCAAGGCGATGATCCGCGAGGCCGCCGCGCTGCGCTCGGGCCCCCGTCCCGACGCGGGTGCCGCGGCCGAACTGGCGCGGCGCACGGCCGAGTTGGACAAGCTGACGTCCACCGACTTCCGGGCCAGCGCCGACGAGATGGAGCGCATGCTGCTCCAGGGCGCGCCCCGGGGCGACCGCGAGGCCGCCATCGCCGAGGCCGCGCTGGCCTGGGAGAAGGCGTACTGGGCGTCCTTCCCGGAGTGGGAGCACCAGATCATCACGGACGCCCGGCCGGGTATCTTCGCCTGCTTCAACCAGGCGGACCTGCTGGTCAGCGACGTCTCGTCGGTCGTCTCCGACTGGCTGTCGAGCGAGAAGCCGTACGCGGTGGCGAACACGTCGGGGATGACCGAGGCGGCGTTCCGCACGGGGTTCCCGACGGTGTCGGCGGGTGTGGTCCTCTCCCCCGGGGCGGAGGGTGTGCCCGCGCTCCTGGAGTCGGTGCGCCGTCCCGAGAAGGACCAGTTCACGGCGGCGCGTGCCGCGCTGAAGGAGCACCTGCTCGGTCCGTCCGACCCGCCGTCGATGGTCCGCTTCAACCGGGCGATCGACGACCTGTGCACGAAGGCCGACGAGCGGCGGGTGCGGATGGAGTCGCGCCTCGCGGCCGAGATCCCTTCGCCGCGGTCCGCCTCGGAGGACGCGGCGGAGGAGGCTTCGCAGGACGCGACCGAGGCGGAGGACTCGGTCAACGCGTAATCACTGCGCACGTCGGCACTGAACAAAGGCGTGGGCCCCGGAGATCACTCCTCCGGGGCCCACGCCTTTGCATTGCGCGACCACGCTTTGGACTGCGGGGCTGGGGGTGCCTTGGCTGCGGGGCAGTGGGGGTGACCCGCGCGGTTCCCCGCGCCTCTGAAAACAGGCGCCCGGGGTGCGCCCCGTCAGGGAGGCGGGGAACCGCGCAACCAGCCGGCCCGCTCTCGGCCCGCGGTGCCATCACGCGCCCGCCCCCCGGGGGCAAGCCGTCAGAACGGTTTGAAGTCGTCGTACTCCTGGTCCGACTCGTCCCGCTCCGCCTGCTTGTCGCGGCGCCGCTGCGAGGCGGGCCGCGGGGCGTCGAAGCGGTGGTCCTCGCCACGGCGCCCGAGCATCTCGGCCCCCGCCATCACCGTCGGCTCCCAGTCGAAGACGACCGCGTTCTCCTCGGGTCCGATGGCGACGCCGTCGCCCGTGCGGGCGCCCGCCTTCATCAGCGAGGCCTCGATGCCGAGGCGGGCGAGCCGGTCGGCCAGGTACCCGACGGCCTCGTCGTTGTTGAAGTCGGTCTGCCGGACCCACCGCTCCGGCTTCTCGCCGCGTACGCGGTACAGCCCGTCGTCCTCGCGCGTCACCGTGAAGCCCGCGTCGTCGACCGCCTTGGGGCGGATGACGATCCGTGTCGCCTCTTCCTTCGGCTTCGCCGCACGCGCCTGTGCGACCAGCTCGGCCAGCGCGAAGGACAGCTCCTTGAGGCCCATGTGGGCGACCGCCGAGATCGCGAAGACCTGGTAGCCGCGCGCCTCCAGGTCGGGGCGCACCATCTCGGCCAGGTCCTTGCCGTCGGGCACGTCGATCTTGTTCAGGACGACCAGGCGCGGCCGGTTGCCCAGACCGCCGTACTGGTTCAGCTCCTCCTCGATGATCTCGAGGTCGGAGACGGGGTCGCGGTCCGACTCCAGGGTCGCCGTGTCCAGGACGTGCACGAGCACCTCGCAGCGCTCCACGTGCCGCAGGAACTCGAGCCCCAGGCCCTTGCCCTGGCTGGCTCCCGGGATCAGGCCCGGCACGTCGGCAATCGTGTAGACCGTCGAGCCCGCCGTCACCACACCGAGGTTGGGGACGAGGGTCGTGAAGGGGTAGTCGGCGATCTTGGGCTTGGCCGCCGACAGGACCGAGATCAGCGAGGACTTGCCCGCGCTCGGGTAGCCGACCAGCGCCACGTCCGCGACCGTCTTCAGCTCCAGGACGATGTCCTGCGTGCCACCGGGGACGCCCAGCAGGGCGAAGCCGGGCGCCTTGCGGCGCGCCGAGGACAGGGCCGCGTTACCGAGGCCGCCCCTGCCGCCCTCCGCGGCGATGTAGGTGGTGCCCTGGCCCACCAGGTCGGCGAGGACGTTCCCGGCCTTGTCCTGGACGACGGTGCCGTCCGGCACCGGCAGGATCAGGTCCTGGCCGTCCTTGCCCGAGCGGTTGCCGCCCTCACCGGGCCGGCCGCTGGTGGCCTTGCGGTGCGGGGAGTGGTGGTAGTCGAGGAGCGTGGTGACGGACTGGTCGACGACCAGGATCACGTCACCGCCACGGCCGCCGTTGCCGCCGTCCGGGCCACCGAGGGGCTTGAACTTCTCCCGGTGGACGGAGGCACAGCCGTGACCTCCGCTACCCGCGGCGACGTGCAGCTCGACGCGGTCCACGAAGGTGGTCATGGAATGTGCCTCCAGTTACGTACGGAAATCTCTCGGAGCAGTCACTGATTCGTCGTCGCAGTCACTGCCCAGGTGAAACACGCGAAAGGCGGACCCGCTTCCCGTACGGGAAGTGAGGTCCGCCTCGCAAAAGATCCGGTCAGGCGACCGGAACGATGTTCACGACCTTGCGGCCACGGTGCGTGCCGAACTCGACCGCACCGGCGGCCAGCGCGAACAGCGTGTCGTCCTTGCCACGGCCGACGCTCACGCCGGGGTGGAAGTGGGTGCCACGCTGGCGGACCAGGATCTCACCGGCGTTGACGGTCTGACCGCCGAAGCGCTTCACGCCGAGCCGCTGAGCATTGGAGTCGCGACCGTTCCGGGTGGACGATGCGCCCTTCTTGTGTGCCATCTCTCCTCAGTCCCTTACTTCGCAGCCGCGGGGATCTCAGTGACCTTGATCGCCGTGTACTGCTGGCGGTGGCCCTGACGACGGCGGTAGCCGGTCTTGTTCTTGTAGCGAAGGATGTCGATCTTCACACCCTTGTGGTGATCCACGATCTCGGCCTGGACCTTGATGCCGGCCAGGACCCACGGGTCGCTGGTGACGGCGTCGCCGTCGACAACGAGCAGGGTCGAGAGCTCGACCGTGTCGCCGACCTTGGCAGTGGAAATCTTGTCAACCTCAACGATGTCGCCGACAGCAACCTTGTGCTGGCGACCACCGCTGCGCACGATGGCGTACACGCGGATCTCTCTCTCACTCGAAATCGGAATCCCCGCAGTCCAGCCACCGAAGAAAGCGAAGCAGGCAGCCTCTCCCGGGGCGCGAGCCACCGGGAGGAAGAGGTTTACGGGAATGCGGTGCATCAAGAAACACACCGAGGGTCAAGGTTACGGGGCCCCGACCTGGGGGTCAAACCGAGCGCTGCCCCCACCCTGACCTGGCAACCTACGTGGGTTCGCCGTCCGCAGGCAGCGGCTTCACGCCCTTGCACAGATCCGTGGAGTCCGCGGTGCCCGGGTAAGCGACCTTGGTCACCCGGTCGAAGTGGATCTTGTACATGTCGTGCACGGCGTCGTCGTCGACCTTCACGATCGACTCGTCGTTCTCGCGCAGCGCGGGGCCCGTGTAGTTGCCGGAGCCGGTGAAGCTGACCTTGTTCCTCACCCCGTCGTACACGCCGTCCACCAGGATGTACTTGGAGTGGACGATGTACGGCGTGACCAGCTTCTGGCCGGGGTTCAGCGGGTCCCGGTCGTCGTTGTAGCAGCGTACGGTCGGGCCCCCGGTGGTGTGCATCTTCTCCCAGGTGCCCTTGGTGCCGCCGCTGCTCTTGGCGCTGTCGGACTCCGCGTAGACGATGCTCACGGAGCAGCCCGCCTTCTTCAGGTCGACCAGCTTCTCCGCGATCGCCAGCCGCGTGATCTTGAAGATCGCCACCCGGACCTTGGTGGACTGCGTGACGCCCGCGGTGTCCTTGTACTTGCAGGTGACGTTGTTGAGGATCGAGTACACCGAGTCGGTGGCCCGTGTGTTGCCCGCCCGCGGGAAGAAGTACGCCTTGTAGAGGCCGTTGCTCACCGTGCGGTAGTTCCAGGACGCCCAGTCGCGCGCGACCATCGTGTCGAAGTAGTCCGCGTACGCGTCGTACATCGTCGGGTTGTTCGGCAGCAGCAGCGCGTCGTTGAAGAAGCGCGTGTGCGCGGACGGCGTGGAGTTCGAGGTGGTCTCCACGACCACGTTCGTGGCGCCCTGCACCGCCGAGAAGAGCCAGAACTTGTTGTGCATGATCGACTGCCCGAACTCCGGGTCGCCCAGACACGACTTGTTCGCCGGACACGTCGAGACGTACGAGTCCCGCGTACGGTCCGTGCCGAGGCCCGAGGCGAGCGTCCCGTAGGCGGTGTTGGTCGGGCGGTCGCTGACGCTGGACTCGTCGAGCAGCACCTGCACGCGCACACCGCGGTTCTTGGCGGCGACGAGCGCGTTGACGATGCCCGCCTCCCAGACGTGGTAGACCGCGACCTTGATCGTGGAGCCGGGCAGCGCGGAGTTCGTCAGCTCGATCAGCCGGGTGCGGATCGCGTACTGCTGGTCGGTGGTGCCGAGCGGATCGTTGAAGATCGGCCCCTCGGTCCACGTCGGGTTGTCGACGGCCTGCGCCGTACCCGCCGACGTGCCCGCCTGGACACCCGCGGCGGACAGCACCGTCGCCAGCGCGACGGCCTGACGGCTTCCCCTGACCGGCTTCACAGCACGGTGCCGCCCGGTGCTCTGCAGGCGCACGCGCACCATGAGATCCCCTCCCCTGACACGTGTGCGCGCCTCCCCGACGCACACCCGTGTATGTGTAACCGATGACCGCCCGATTTTTACAGGTACGGGATCGCGTTCCAAGGGGCGGGGGGTGAATGTGATGTCCGTGATGCTTCCCCGAACGCGTCACGGTATGTCAGACCGGGCGCCCGGGACGGCAGTTCGAACCACCACGACGACGCCCCCGACCGGCGCGGTGAGCGCCGGTCGGGGGGCGTCGTGCCGAGGCTCGCGCCTTTGCCGCCGTCAGAACCTGTGAGTCCTCGTCAGTCCTCGTCAGTCCTCGTCGGTGGAGGCGGTGACGGTGGACGGCGTCTGCTGCTCCGCCGCCGCGGTCTTCTTGGACGTCGACTTCGCGGCCGTCTTGGCGGTCTTCGTCGCCTTCTTGGCCGTGGTCTTCTTGGCGGCCGTCTTCTTGGCCGCCGTCGTCGTCTTCTTCGCGGCGGCCTTCTTCGCCGGCGCCTTCTTGGCCGCCTTGCGGGCCGTCTTCTTGGCCGGCGCCGCGGCCTCCCCGCCGTCTCCGCCGTCCTCACCGGACGACTCCGCGGGGGCCTCGACCGGCGCCTCGGCGGCCTGCGCCGGAGCTTCCGGCTGCGCCGACGGGACGACCACGACAGCGGTCTCGGCGGACGAGGTCGGCGCGGTGGCCTTACGGACCGCACGACGCCTCGGACGGGCCGGGGCGGCGCTGTCCGCGACGGGCTGCTCCCCCGCGGGGACGGCCTCGGCGGCCTGCTCCACGGGCTCGGCGGGCGCGGCAGCCGGTGTGACCGGCTCGGAGACCGTCACCACGGTCCCCTCGGCCACCGCGGGCGAACCGGCGGGCGCGGACACCTTGCGGGTCGCCCGACGGCGCGTACGGCCCTTGGGAGCCGCGTCGTCGACGGCCGGGGCCTCGGTGGCGGCCGGGGCCTCGACCGTCGGGTCCTCGGCGGCGACCGGCGCCGCCTGCGCGACCTCGGCCGGCTCCTGCTGAACCGGACGCGCGATCTCTTCCTCGGTCGTCACGGACTGTGCGGTCGGCACCTCGTCGCCGCGCTCTGCCGTCCGCTCCGCCTGCTCGTTGCGCTCCGTCCGCTCGGCACGCTCGGCCCTGCGGGACTCGGACCGCGGCGTGCCCGCCGGGGCCGACGCCCGCCGACCCGACCGGCGACGCGAACGGCCACCCCGGGTCGCCGCGGCCTCCGCCTCGGCGGCGCTGCTGTAGAGATCCTCGTCCGGTACGAACTCGGGCTCAGGGAGCGCGACGGGCTCGGCGGTCTCCGCGGCGACCTCGGCAGCGGTCTCGTCCGGCTCGACGGCGTCCGCCGACTCCGACTCGTGCGTGTGGTCGTGCGTGTGCTCGTGCTCGTGGGTCTGCTCGGCACCGCCGCGACCGCGCTTCTTGCGCTTGCCGCCGCCTCCGGCGGAGGTCGGCGGCTCCATGTGCACGATCACGCCACGGCCGTTGCAGTGGACGCAGGTCTCCGAGAAGGACTCCAGCAGGCCCTGCCCGACCCTCTTGCGGGTCATCTGGACCAGGCCCAGCGAGGTGACCTCGGCCACCTGGTGCTTCGTACGGTCGCGGCCCAGGCACTCCAGGAGGCGCCTGAGCACCAGGTCCCGGTTGGACTCGAGGACCATGTCGATGAAGTCGATGACGACGATCCCGCCGAGGTCGCGCAGCCGCAGCTGACGCACGATCTCCTCGGCCGCCTCCAGGTTGTTCCTGGTGACCGTCTCTTCGAGGTTGCCGCCCTGACCGGTGAACTTGCCGGTGTTGACGTCGACCACGATCATCGCTTCGGTCTTGTCGATGACCAGCGAACCGCCGCTCGGCAGCCAGACCTTGCGGTCCAGCGCCTTGGCGAGCTGCTCGTCGATCCGGTACGTCGCGAAGACGTCGACCTCGGAGGTCCACCGGGACAGCCGGTTCGCCAGGTCGGGCGCCACGTGGGCGACGTATCCGTGGATGGTGTCCCACGCCTCGTCGCCGCTGACGATGACCTTCGTGAAGTCCTCGTTGAAGATGTCGCGGACGACCCGGACGGTCATGTCCGGCTCGCCGTACAGCAGCGTCGGCGCGTTCGAGCCGCCGCCGCTCTTCGCCTTCTTCTCGATGTCCTCCCACTGCGCCTGCAGCCGCTCGACGTCACGGCGCAGCTCGTCCTCGCTCGCGCCCTCGGCGGCGGTGCGCACGATGACGCCCGCGTCCTCGGGGACGATCTTCTTGAGGATGGTCTTCAGACGGGCGCGCTCGGTGTCGGGCAGCTTGCGGCTGATGCCGGTCATGGAGCCCTCGGGCACGTAGACCAGGTAGCGGCCGGGCAGCGAGACCTGGCTGGTGAGGCGGGCGCCCTTGTGGCCGATCGGGTCCTTGGTGACCTGCACGAGGACCGACTGGCCCGACTTCAGGGCGCTCTCGATGCGGCGGGGGCCGTTGGCCATGCCCAGCGCCTCGAAGTTGACCTCACCGGCGTACAGGACCGCGTTGCGGCCCTTGCCGATGTCGATGAAGGCGGCCTCCATCGACGGCAGCACGTTCTGGACCTTGCCCAGGTAGACGTTGCCGACGTACGACGTCGCCTGCTCCTTGTTGACGTAGTGCTCCACGAGCACGTCGTCCTCGAGGACGCCGATCTGGGTGCGCTCGCCGTTCTGGCGGACGACCATCACGCGCTCGACGGCCTCACGGCGGGCCAGGAACTCGGCCTCGGTGATGATCGGGACGCGGCGGCGGCCCTGCTCGCGCCCTTCACGGCGGCGCTGCTTCTTGGCCTCCAGGCGGGTCGAGCCCTTGATGGACTGGACCTCGTCGCTCGGGTGCTCGTCCTTCTTGCGGGGCTCGCGGACCTTGACGACCGTGCGCTCGGGGTCGCTGTCGCCGGTCTCTACCTCGCCGGAGGAGTCACCCGCGCGACGGCGCCGGCGGCGGCGGCGACGGCTGCTGCTGGAGCCGCCCCCGTCGTCGTGGTCGTCGTCCGCGTCGGCGGAGTCCTCCTCGGACTGCTCGGCGGCGTCCTCGGTGTCGTCGGTGTCGTCGGCGGTGCGGGCGGCCTGCTCGCCGCGCCCGCCCCGCTCGTTCTGCTCGTTCTGCTCCCCCGCGAAGTCGTCGTCCGCGTCGGCGGACTCGCCCCGGCGGCGGCGACGGCCCCCGCGGCGGCGACGGCGGCGCGAACCGGTCTCCTCGCTGTCGTCACCGTCGGCGGCGTCCTCCGCGGACTCCTCCTCGACGGGCTCCTCGTCGGCCGGCTCCTCGGCCTCGGGGGCACGCTCCACCGGGGCGCGCTCGGCGGGAGCGGCGGGCTCCTCCGCCCTGCCACGGCGGCGGCGACGGCGCGAACCGCCCGTCTCCTCCTCGGCGGCGGCCACGGGAGCGGCGACGGGGGCGGCCTGCTGGACCGGCTCCACGACCTCCTCCGCCTCTTCGGCGGCCTCGGCCGCGGCGGCGGCAGCGGCACGCTCCGGCGTCTGGAACATCGGCTCGGTGAAGACCGGCGCCTGGAAGACGGCGACGGCGGGACGCGCGGGGCGCCGGGCCGAACCCTCCTCGGCGGTCTTGCGGGGCGCGGGCGCGGAGAAGCCTCCGGCCGCCTTGCGCGTGGCGCGGCGACGGGCGCGGCGCGGGGTGGCGTCCTCGGCGTCGGCGGGGCTCTCGGCCTCGGCGGACCGGTCGTTCCTGGCAGCGGCCACGGGGGCCTCCCTGCGCTCGTCGCGAGCAACGGCCTCGGTGGGCTCGGTCGCGGTGGGGGTCTCGGCGCGCTCCGCCTTCTGCCGGGCGGCGCGACGAGTGGGCTCGGCGGCGGCCTCGGCGGGCGCCGGCTCGGACGTCTCGCCCTCCGCCTCGGCCTGCGGCGCACCGGCGGGCGCGGTGGCGCGGCGGGTGGCACGACGGCGCGCACGGGGGGCGGGCGCGGCCTCTGCGTCAGCCTCGGCGGCCGGTGCCTCCCCGGCGACCGCAGCGGCTGCGGGGGCCTCAGCGACCTGCGGCGCCTCAACGGTCACGGACGCCTCAGCCGCATCGGCAGCCTGCGGCGCACCCGAAGGCGCCGTGGCACGACGAGTCGCACGACGGCGCGCACGCGGGGCGGGCGCCGCCTCGGCGTCGGCGTCGGTCTCGGCGGGCGTCACGGCAGCCGGTGCCTCCTCGGCGACCGGGGCGGCAGCCGGAGCCTCGGCAACCTGCGGCGCCTCAAAGGGCACGGACGCCTCAGCCGCATCGGCAGCCTGCGGCGCACCCGAAGGCGCAGTGGCACGACGAGTCGCACGACGGCGCGCACGCGGAGCAGGCGCCGCCTCGGCGTCGGCCTCGGCCTCTGTCCGGGCCGGGGTTTCGGGCTCGTCCACGGTCGGCGCGGTGGTCGCGGTAGCGGCGGCCTCGTCGCTCGGCGCCGCGGTGGCGTCCGCCGTCTCGGCGGCCTGCGGGGCGCCCGCGGGGGCGGATGCCCGCCGGGTGGCGCGTCGGCGCGCACGGGGGGCGGGCGCGGCCTCGTCGGCCGGCGCGGGCGCGGCGGTCGCAGCCGCCTCTTCGTTCTCCTGCGCCTCTTCCGTCGCGAGGTCCGCGGAGGTCACAGCCGGTACGGCCGGCGCCGTGGTCTGTGCCACGGCGGTGTCCTCGGCGTTCCCCGACGGCGGGCCGGCGGGGCGCGAAGCGGCACGACGGCGCCGACGTGGCGGCAGCGTGTCGCTCGGGGTGTTGTTGTCGGAGCCCGTCGAGGACTCGGTGGGGTCGGTCGGCTCAAGCATGCGGGTGGATCTCCCGTCAGGCTCCCGGGCGCCGCGGATCCGGTGACGTCCGCGGCTCGCGCGTTGCGCGGTGCCGCCGTCCGGGGCGCGGGCGCCGCACGGGAGCTCTCTGTGTCCTGTCTCGCCGGTTCCGTACGCCATGTGTGCGTACGGCCTGGCGAAAGTCTTCTGGTCGGTGCGCTGCCCGAACCAGGTGGCTCCCGGATACGAGGGCGGCGCTTCGACGTACGTCCCTGCGCGGGACCTTCCTTACGCCAGCGCCTTCGCGGCGGCAGCTGCGGTGTCCCCGGAGACTCCCGGGGAAGGTGCTGCTGCCTCGCGGTCGGGCGCGAGCGGGTCGGTCACCGTGCCGGTCTCTTCATCGAAAAGCCCCTGCGCCAGCCTGGTCACCGCTGCGGGGACCGGCGGCGCCAGGTCGGCCACGGCTCGAAGACCGGACAGGACGTCGTCAGGTCGAACGGCAGGCGTCACGTGCCGAACAACCAGCCGCAGTATCGCACAGGCCTGGTCGGTCGGCCTATCAGCCTGTGGACCGTGTGCCGTCGGCTGTGCACCGTGCGCCTCCAGACTCGCGACGGCGCCGCGGGCGTCGAAGGTGCGCATGCCGTTCTTCGCCTTGCGCCGCACCTCGACGGTCTCGGCCGCCGTGAAGGCGTCGACCGCGCGCTCGGCGTCCTCGGGCGACACGCCGTCGAGGCGCATCTCCCACACGGACGCGGTGAGCCGGTCGGCGAGACCCGACGTACGGGCCTCCACGGCGTCGATGATGTCGAGCCCGGCGGGCATCGACTCGTCGAGGAGTGCGCGCAGCGTGCCGGGATCGCGCGCTTCGGTGAGCGCGATCTCCAGGTACTCCGCCTCACTGCCCGTGCCGGTGGGTGCGGCATTGGCGTACGACACCTTCGGGTGCGGCGTGAACCCCGCCGAGTACGCCATGGGCACCTCGGCTCGGCGCAACGCGCGCTCGAAGGCACGCTGGAAGTCACGGTGGCTGGTGAACCGGAGGCGGCCGCGCTTGGTGTAGCGCAGTCGGATGCGCTGCACCGCGGGTGCGGGCGGCGGGCCTTCGGGCTGTCGCTTGCCCAGTGTCGTTCAGTCCTTCGTGAGTGCGGTCGTACTACTACCTAGAGTACGTGTGCCGGCGCCCGTGCGTTCCCTCCGGGAGGGGGCGGCGCGTTCTACCGGGGCCCGCCGGGCTTGACCAGGCGTACGGGGTCCGGCTCGGCGCGGGCTCCGGGCAGGGGTACGGGCTCGGGCTCGCGCGGCGCGCCGAACAGCGCGCGCCGGATGTCGGCCCTGGTCTGCCGGGCCGTCTCCCGGGCGCTCGCCAGGGCCTGCCGGGTGACACGGCCCACGCTCCGCGCGGCCTCCGCGGCGGGCTTCCAGAAGACGTCCCGTACGAAGTGCCCCATCGGAGTGAACACACTCCGGTACGCCCACCGGACCGGCTCCACGAAGATCCACCGGAAGAGTCGTCCGAGGAAGCGTCCGACGGCGAGAGACACGTATCCGGCGACGCGCCACGCGTGTCCCAGGGCCTCACCGACCTCGCGCGCGATGACGGCGAGGGCTCGTCCGACCGGGGCGAGGACCCAGCGCCACAGGGCGACGGCGGGGACGACGAGGATCCACCGCAGAAGGGTCCCGACGACCTTGCCGAGCCACACCGCCACGGCCCACAGCCCCCGGCCCACCCATGTCACGGCGGCCCACAGCCCCTGGCCGACCCAGGTGAGGCCCGCCCACACCCCCCGGCAGGCCCATACAACTCCCGCCCACAGTCCGCGCGAGACCCACACCACCCCGAACCACAGCCCCGCGGCGACCCACGCGACAACTCGCCCGGCCGGCGCGAGCAGGGCCCGGTACAGCCGGCCCGTCGGAGTGAGCACCGCCGTCCGCCACAGCCAGGCGCAGCCCGCCCCGAGGCCCCGCAGCGTCCACACGATGCCGTGGCCGAGGGGTGTCAGCAGCCGCGCGTACAGCCATCGGGCGGGGACGACCAGGAGCACGTGCCCGAGCCAGGCCCAGCGCCCGCCCCACGGGCACGGCGACGTACCGCCACAGGCCCACCCAGGGCCAGACGAACAGCAGCATGCACAGCCATTTGAACGCGTACCCGAGGCCGGTGAACACCCAGGCGAGTACGGTCGCGACGCCGTTCAGCAGCCGGGCGAGGGCCCGGCCGACGGGCGCGAGCACCCACATGAGCGCGCGGCCGAGCGGCCTCAGCAGCGTGTCGTCGATGAGCCGGCCGCAGACGACGAGCGCGTCCCAGGCCATCCGCACGGGCACGATCAGCACGAACACCACGATCCGCACCGGGATGCGGATGGCGACGGCGAGACATCCCTCAGGAGCGGCGTCCGGCTGCCGGGCGGGCATCACGGGCGGCGCGGGCCGCGGCGACTTCTCCAGGTCCATACCCACACGGACGCGTCAGCCGCCCGGATGGATGCACGAACGGTCCGGGAACGGCACGTTTATCCGTGCTCGCCCCGGACATGCGCGCTCGCCCCGGATCGCACCCTCCGCGCCATGAGTCCGGCCTCAGTGGCTGTGGCCGCCGGCCGAGGCGGTGGCGGCGTTCTTGACCGTCAGCGGCAGCAGCTTCTTGCCGGTCGGGCCGACTTGAATGTCGAGATCCAGCTGCGGGCACACCCCGCAGTCGAAGCAAGGCGTCCAGCGGCAGTCGTCGACCTCTGTCTCGTCGAGTGCGTCCTGCCAGTCCTGCCAGAGCCATTCCTTGTCGAGGCCCGAGTCCAGGTGGTCCCAGGGCAGGACCTCCTCGTAGGTGCGCTCGCGGGTCGTGTACCAGTCGACGTCCAGGCCGAAGGCGGGGAGCGTCTTGTCGGCGCAGCGCATCCAGCGGTCGTACGAGAAGTACTCGCGCCAGCCGTCGAACCGGCCGCCGTCCTCGTAGACGGCGCGGATGACCGAGCCGATGCGGCGGTCGCCGCGGGAGAGCAGGCCCTCGACGATGCCGGGCTTGCCGTCGTGGTAGCGGAAGCCGATGGAGCGGCCGTACTTCTTGTCGCCGCGGATCCGGTCGCGGAGCTTGCCGAGGCGCGCGTCCGTCTCCTCCGCCGACAGCTGCGGGGCCCACTGGAACGGGGTGTGGGGCTTGGGGACGAAGCCGCCGATGGACACCGTGCAGCGGATGTCGTTCTGGCCGGAGACCTTGCGGCCCTCGGCGATCACGTTCATCGCCATGTCGGCGATCTGCAGGACGTCCTCGTCGGTCTCGGTGGGCAGGCCGCACATGAAGTACAGCTTGACCTGGCGCCAGCCGTTGCCGTACGCCGTCGAGACGGTCCGGATCAGGTCTTCTTCCGAGACCATCTTGTTGATGACCTTGCGCATGCGCTCGGAGCCGCCCTCGGGGGCGAAGGTCAGACCGGAGCGGCGGCCGTTGCGGGTCAGCTCGTTCGCCAGGTCGACGTTGAACGCGTCGACGCGGGTGGAGGGCAGCGAGAGGCCGACCTTGTCCTCCTCGTACCGGTCCGCGAGGCCCTTGGCGATGTCGCCGATCTCCGAGTGGTCCGCCGAGGACAGGGAGAGCAGGCCCACCTCCTCGAAGCCCGTCGCCTTGAGGCCCTTGTCGACCATCTCGCCGATGCCCGTGATGGAGCGCTCGCGGACGGGGCGGGTGATCATGCCCGCCTGGCAGAAGCGGCAGCCGCGGGTGCAGCCGCGGAAGATCTCCACCGACATGCGCTCGTGGACGGTCTCGGCGAGCGGCACGAGGGGCTGCTTCGGGTACGGCCACTCGTCCAGGTCCATGACGGTGTGCTTGGACACGCGCCACGGGACGCCCGACTTGTTGGGGACCATGCGGCCGATACGGCCGTCGGGGAGGTACTCGACGTCGTAGAACGCCGGGATGTACACACCGCCGGTCTTCGCGAGGCGGAACAGGACCTCCTCGCGCCCGCCGGGCCGGCCCTCCGCCTTCCAGGCGCGGATGATCTCGGTCATGTCGAGCACGGCCTGCTCGCCGTCGCCGATGATCGCCGCGTCGATGAAGTCGGCGATCGGCTCGGGGTTGAAGGCCGCGTGGCCGCCGGCCAGCACGATCGGGTCGTCGAGACCGCGGTCCTTCGACTCCAGCGGGATGCCGGCGAGGTCGAGCGCCGCCAGCATGTTCGTGTAGCCCAGCTCCGTGGAGAAGGAGAGGCCGAACACGTCGAAGGCCTTCACGGGCCGGTGGGCGTCCACCGTGAACTGCGGGACGCCGTGCTCGCGCATCAGCTCCTCGAGGTCCGGCCAGACGCTGTACGTGCGCTCGGCGAGGACGCCCTCGCGCTCGTTCAGGACCTCGTAGAGGATCATGACGCCCTGGTTGGGCAGTCCGACCTCGTACGCGTCCGGGTACATGAGCGCCCAGCGGACGTCGCACTCCTCCCAGGGCTTCACCGTGGAGTTGAGCTCTCCACCGACGTACTGGATCGGCTTCTGCACATGCGGGAGCAGAGCTTCGAGCTGTGGAAAGACCGACACAGCGGTTTCGGCAGACATCTCGCGAACCTTTGTGAGCGACAGGGGATGACTTTCAAGCGTAACGTGCCCGGGGGTCCGCCCCGTACGCGTTCGCGCCCCTCCGGGGAGGGGGTGCCACCGAGGAGGGCCCACCGAGGCCCCCTAGACGCTCGTCCCGCTCCTGATCGTCTCCCATGCCTCCGGCAGCGCGGCCTCCACCGAGGCCGCGAGGCGCTCCTCCCGGCCGTACAGGACCCCGTACGTGAAGGCGCTCTCCGCCGCCGCGTGGGCCTGGGCGGCCAGGTCGCGCAGGGTGAGCCGGGCCATCACGCTGTCCTGGTGTTCGCCGAGCAGGCCCTGGAGGGACTTCATGTCGCCCGCCAGGCTCTTCGCGGGCCCGCCCAGTACCGCGGTGGCGAGCTCGGCCGCGTAACGGGTGCGCTTGGTCTTCTTGCGGGCCTCGTGGATCGCGAGGTCGCGGCCCTCCCCCGGCGGCAGGTCGACGGCCCGCCCGACCAGTGCGGACAGCTTGTCGAAGTCCTTGCGCACGGCCTTGGTGACCGCCTTCCCGGTGGTGTCCGCGGCGGCCCCGCGCAGCGGCGGGGTGGCGAGCAGCGCGTCGAGGGAGACGAGGAGGTCCAGGTAACGGCCGCCGTCGAGGACCGCGACCAGGCGGCGCCGGGAGCCGGCCCTGCGGGCGTGCGCCCAGGTGCGCAGCCGGCCGCGGACGGGGCCGGCGAGCAGGGGGCGCGGCAGTCCGGCCAGTGCCGCCGTCAGCCGCTCGGTCAGGACCTCCTGGTCGCGGTCGACCCCGAGCTCCCCCGCCAGCCATTTCAGTTCGTCGCGGAGCGGGTCGGTGACGCCCCGGTCCAGGACGTTGCCGTACGAGCGGAACGTGCTGCGGAGCCTGCGGGTGGCGACCCGCATGCTGTGCACGGCGTCGAAGACGTCCCGGCGGACGGCGGGGTCCAGTTCGACGATCGCGTCGCGCTGGGCGCGGACGTAGGCGAGGACGTGGTCGCCGGCGGTGACGGGCGGCGCCGCCACGACGGGCTCCTTGCGCGCCTTGCGGCCCGTCTCGTCCAACGCTCTGACCAGCTTGGACGCGGAGGTGGAGCGGGAGACTCCGGCCTTGCGGAGTTTCTTCTCGACCTTGTCCAGGAAGGCGGGGTCGCCGTCGTCCGCCAGCTCGACCTCGATCTCGGTCCACTCGGCGGTGCCGTCGCCGCCGCTGAGCCGCTCGGCCCGTACGCGGTCGACGCTGACCTCGGCGAGCAGGCCCCCGGATCCGTCGACGAGGTGCCGGACGTCGCGGGCGGACAGCAGCCGCACGACGGGGACGAGTTCGGCGTCGCGCACCCGGGAGCGGACGAGTCCGGCAAGGGCGCGGGGCACGGTGTCGGAGAGCGGGGCGCGGATCTCGTCGCGTACGCCGTCGGAGACGGGGAGTTTCAGGTGCCAGCCCGCGTCGTCGCCGCCGGTGCGGCGGCGCAGGGTGAGCGACGCGGCGGCGAGGCGCTGGTCGGCCGTGTCGTAGTAGACGGCGTCGAGTTCGGCGACGCCCTTGTCGATGACGGCCGAGACGCCGGGTACGCGCGTCAGGTCCGGCAGATCCGACAGTCCGGCATTCTCATCGGCTTCGTACTTACGCTCGATCTCGCGCTTGGTGTCCGCCATGACCTGAATTTAGATGCACCACCCCACCCCCCGTAAGGGGCGGGGCGGCCGAGCACCGTAAGGGGCGCGGGGAACTGCGCGGCCGGCCACGACGGACCCGCACCCGCAGAACTGCGGCCGCCCCTTCCCGGCAACGCCAAACCCAGTGGAACGACTACGCCGACATGGGCCGCTGCACCCTGATCGACTGCAGCAGCCCCACCGCTACCCACACGGCGAACATCGACGACCCTCCGTACGAGACGAAGGGCAGCGGCAGCCCGGCCACCGGCATGATGCCGAGGGTCATGCCGACGTTCTCGAAGGACTGGAAGGCGAACCAGGCGATGATCCCGGCGGCGACGATCGTGCCGTACAGCTCCGTCGTCTCGCGGGCGATGCGGCAGGCGCGCCACAGGACGACGCCGAGCAGGAGCAGGATGAGCCCCGCGCCGACGAAGCCCAGCTCCTCGCCGGCGACCGTGAAGACGAAGTCGGTCTGCTGCTCGGGCACGAACTGGCCGGTGGTCTGCGAACCCTTGCCGAGGCCCGTGCCGAACAGTCCGCCGGAGCCGATCGCGATCCGTGCCTGGTTGGTGTTGTAGCCGACGCCCGCCGGGTCCAGCGCGGGGTTGGCGAACGCGGCGAAGCGGGCGATCTGGTAGTCGTCGAGGATCTTGAGCTGCCAGACCGCGATCGCCCCGAGCGCACCGGCCCCGATGAGACCGAAGATCCAGCGGTTGGAGGCGCCGGAGGCGAGCAGCACGCCGAGCACGATGATGACCATGACCATGACCGAACCGAGGTCGGGCATGAGCAGGACGATCAGTATCGGTACGACGGCGAGGCCGAGCGCCTGCACGACCGTGCGGTGGTCGGGATGCGGTTTGTCGCCCGCGTCGACCCGGGCCGCGAGCAGCATCGCCATGCCCAGGATGATCGTGATCTTCACGAACTCGGAGGGCTGGAGCGAGAAGCCGCCGCCGATGATGATCCACGCGTGGGCGCCGTTGACGGTCGCACCGAGCGGGGTCAGCACCAGCAGGACCAGGAGGAGCGAGAGTCCGTAGAGGACCGGTACGGCCGTGCGCAGGGTGCGGTGGCCGAGCCAGACCGTGCCGATCATCAGGGCGAACCCGATGCCCGTGTTGAGCAGATGCCGGAACAGGAAGTAGTACGGGTCGCCCTGGTTGAGCTCGGTGCGGTTGCGGGTCGCCGAGTAGACGAGGGCCGCGCCGACGAAGGAGAGCGCGAGGGCCGCGAACAGTATCGGCCAGTCGAGCCTGCGGGCCAGTGAGTCACGGGCGAAGACCCGCGTCCAGCTGGCCCGTTCGGGCCCGTATCCGGAGACGGAGAAACCGTTTCCGCCGGTCATACGAGCGACCCCCGCCTCTTCTTCGGGCGGCGCGCCGAGCGCCTGCGGGTGTCACGGTTGGTGCCGGTGCCGGGGTTCCGCGTGGTGGCCGCCGGGTTGTCGTACGCCACCTGCTGCTGCCCTTCCTCGGTGGCCTGCTCCTCCGCCTTGGGCGGGTACTCCTCGGCCTTCGGGGAGTCGATCGACCCGTCCTTCTCGACCTTCGGCAGGTTCTTCTGCGGCGTGTAGAGCAGCGCCTTCTTCTTGTCGATCTTGCCTTCCTCGGAGACCCCGTACAGCGCGTTGTAGATCTTGCGCACGGCGGGGCCCGAGGCGCCGGAACCCGTACCGCCCTGGGAGATGGTCATGATGACCGTGTAGTCCTTGGTGTACGTGGCGAACCACGAGGTCGTCTGCTTGCCGTAGACCTCGGCCGTACCCGTCTTGGCGTGCATCGGGATCTCGTCCTGCGGCCAGCCGCCGAACCGCCAGGCGGCCGTACCGCGGGTCGCGACTCCCGCGAGGGCACCGTCTATCGCGTCGCGGGTCTTCTTCGTCATCGGCAGCTTGCCGTGCGACTTCGGCTCGATCTCCTGGACGGACTTGCCGTCCGCGCTGACGATCGCCTTGCCGACGGTCGGGTTGTACAGCGTGCCGCCGTTGGAGATGGCCCCGTAGATCGTCGCCATCTGTATCGGCGTGACGAGGGTGTCGCCCTGGCCGATCGAGTAGTTGACGGAGTCACCGGCGCGCATCCGGTTGCCTTCGAGGCAGTTCTCGTACGCGATCTGCTGCGCGTACGAGCCGCCCTTCTTGCCGTACTTGCACCAGGCGTCCTTGTTGGCCTTCCAGTAGTCCGACTTCCACTTGCGGTCGGGGACACGGCCGGTGACCTCGTTCGGCAGGTCGATGCCGGTCTCCTTGCCGAGGCCGAACTGGTGGGCCGTCCTGTAGAACCAGTCCTTGGCGTTCTTCTTCGGCTTGATGCCGCCGTCCTTCTTCCACTCCTCGTGGGAGAGGCTGTAGAAGACGGTGTCGCAGGAGACCTCCAGGGCGCGGCCGAGGCTGATCGGGCCGTACCCCTTGGACTCGAAGTTCTTGAAGACCTGGCCGCCGATGGAGTACGAGGCGCCGCACTGGTAGGGGCCGTCGAAGGAGTAGCCCGCGTTTATGGCGGCGGCCGTCGGGACGACCTTGAAGATCGAGCCGGGCGCCGACTGGCCCTGGATCGCGCGGTTCAGGAGCGGGTAGTTGGAGGCCTTGCCGGTGAGGTTCGTGTAGTCCTTGCCGGAGATCCCGCCGACCCAGGCGTTCGGGTCGTAGGACGGGTTGGACGCCATCGACACGACCCGGCCGGTCTTGGCCTCCATGACGACGACCGCGCCGGAGTCGGCCTTGTAGTTCTCCCCGGTGTTCTTGTCGAACTCGGTACGGGCGACCTTCATCGCCTCGTTCAGTTCGTACTCGGCGACGCGCTGGACGCGGGAGTCGATGCTGGTGACGACGTTCGCGCCGGGCTGGGCCTCGTCGCTCTCGGCCTGGCCGATGACCCGGCCGAGGTTGTCGACCTCGTAGCGGGTGACGCCGGCCTTGCCGCGCAACTGCTTGTCGTACTGGCGCTCAAGGCCCGAGCGGCCGACCTGGTCGGAGCGCAGGTAGGGCGAGTCGGTGTCCTCGGCCTTGGTGATCTCCTCGTCGGTGACGGGCGAGAGGTAACCGAGGACCTGGGCGGTGTTGGCCTTGCCGGGGGCGGCGTAGCGGCGTACGGCCTGCGGCTCCGCGGTGATGCCGGGGAAGTCCTCGGCGCGCTCGCGGATCTGCAGGGCCTGCTTGGGCGTGGCCTCGTCGGTGATGGGGATCGGCTGGTAGGGCGAGCCGTTCCAGCACGGCTGGGGCGTCTTCGCGTCGCACAGCCGGACCTTGTCCCGTACGTCCGCGGCCTTCAGGCCGAGGACGTCCGCGAGCTTGGCGAGGACGGCGTCGCCGTCGTCCTTCATCTTCAGCAGGTCGGTGCGGGAGGCGGAGACCACGAGCCGGGTCTCGTTGTCGGCGATCGGCACGCCGCGGGCGTCCAGGATCGAGCCGCGCACGGCGGGGCTGACGACCTGCTGGACGTGGTTGCCCGACGCCTCCTTGGCGTACTCGTCGCCGTTGCGGATCTGGAGGTACCAGAGCCGTCCGCCGAGGGTGCCGAGGAGGGACAGGACGAGGATCTGGATGACGATGAGCCGGATCTGGACCCGCGGGGTCCGGCCGGTCTCGGGAATGTTGGTCACAGTCGCTTGACCCCCTTGATGCGTCCCGCCCGGGCCATCCGTGCCTTGGCGGCCTTCACTCTCAGTCCGCCGCGCTGGCTGCCGATGCGCAGGCCGGTGCCTGAGCTGATCCAGCCCGCGGCGACGTCGGCCGACTTGCCGGACCCCCCGGTGTCGGCGAGCGGATCGTTCTCGGCGCGCCGGGCCAGGGCCATGATGCCGGGGACCACGAACGGCGCGAGCAGCAGGTCGTACAGGGCGGCCGTGAACAGCAGACCGCCGAGGCCCACATGGCGGGCGGCGGTGTCGCCGACGAGGGCGCCCACTCCCGCGTACAGGAGGGTGGAGCCGATCGAGGCGGCCACCACGACGGCCATCGGGCCGGTGGCGGACTTGAGCTGGCCGTTGTCGGGCTTGGCGAGTCCGGCGAGGTAGCCGATGACGCAGAGCACGAGGGCGTAGCGGCCGGCGGCGTGGTCGGCGGGCGGGGCCAGGTCGGCGAGCAGGCCCGCGCCGAAGCCGACGAGGGCGCCGCCGACGTGGCCGTAGACCAGCGCGAGGCCGAGGACGGTGAGCAGCAGCAGGTCCGGTACGGCGCCCGGCAGGTGCAGCCGGGCCAGGACGCTGACCTGGATGACCAGGGCAACGATCACCAAAGTGGCGGAGAGCAGCATTCGGTTGAAGCGCATGGGGAAGTCAGCTCCTACTGCTCTTGCTGCAGGCCGTCGGCGGGCGCGTTCGCGGAGGGCGTGACCGTGACGGTCACGGTCGGCGTGGGCGTGGGCTTGGGTTTGGCGGGCAGCACCTCGTCGCGCGGGTCCTTGCGCGGGGCCTGGACGACGACACCGACGATGTCGAGCTTGGAGAAGGACACGAACGGCGTGACGTAGATCGTGCGGGTCAGGTCGCCGCCGGAGGGGTCGACGCGGGAGACCAGGCCGACGGGCACGCCGGGCACGAACGGCTTGTCGGCCTGGGAGCCGAAGGTGACCAGCCGG
This sequence comes from Streptomyces ortus, assembly GCF_026341275.1. Classification (NCBI taxonomy): domain Bacteria; kingdom Bacillati; phylum Actinomycetota; class Actinomycetes; order Kitasatosporales; family Streptomycetaceae; genus Streptomyces; species Streptomyces ortus. Next base: position 5,728,527 of record NZ_JAIFZO010000002.1, on the reverse strand, counting down.
TCGCCCTTCTTGATCTTGGCCTTGCCGTTGAGCAGTTCCACGCGCAGCGGGCGGTCGCCCTGGCCGGAGGCGAAGCCGAGCTCGTCGGTGGACTCCATGCGCGTGCCGACCGTGAAGTCGGGGTCGTTGGCGAGCAGGACCGTGGCGGTGCCGGGGCCGACCGTGGTGACGCGTCCGACCAGTCCGTCTCCGTTCAGGACGGTCATGTCGCGCTTGATGCCGTCGTTCGCGCCGACGTCGATGGTGACGGTCCAGGAGAAGCCCTGGGCCGCTCCTATGGCGATGACCTCGGCGCCCTTGATGCCGTACTGCCCGGCGCCCGCCGTCTTGAGCATCTTGTCGAGTTGCGCGCTGCGGCTGCGGTTGCGGTCGTCGCTGCCCAGTTTCGCCTTCAACTCGGCGTTGTCGCGCTCCAGTCGCGTGACGCGGTCGTGGCGGTCACCGGAGTCCTTCACGGCCTGGATCGCGTTGCCGACGGGGTCGACGGCGGTCGACACCCCGTCCTCGATCGGGCCGAAGACCGTGGCGGCGCCACGGCGGGCACCGTCGACCGGGGAGTCCTCACCCCCGCGGATGTCCACCGTGATCAAGGCGAACGCGATGGCGATCAGCAGCACCAGGAGCAGCCGGCTCTCTCGTGTGTCCCTCACGTGCGACGGCCGTGCCTTCCTCGTCGGAATTCATGTATGGCTCACCCAACAGGTTCCCCGGGAGTCGTGACGACCTCCGGGAACCCTGAGGAAACCCCGGAGCATCAGGTCGGGCACCGGGTCGGCGCCCGATCGGGCGGCACCCGCGGTGGTATGGGGGAGCTTATGCCTCAATATCAACGATCCGCCGTACGAGAAGGGATCATCTCGTACGGCGGAATCGAAGAGTTACGTCATCTGCGCGGCTGGGCGTCCAGCACCTGCTGGAGCGCCTCGAACTCCTCCACGCACTTGCCGGCCCCGAGGGCCACGCTGTCCAGCGGGTCCTCGGCGATGTGGATCGGCATGCCCGTCTCGCGCCGCAGCCGCTCGTCGAGGCCGCGCAGCAGGGCGCCGCCGCCGGTGAGCACGATCCCGCGGTCCATGACGTCGCCGGACAGCTCCGGCGGGCACTTGTCGAGGGTGGTCTTGACGGCGTCCACGATCGAGTTGACCGGCTCCTCGATCGCCTTGCGGACTTCGGCCGCCGAGATCACGACGGTCTTCGGAAGGCCGGAGACCAGGTCCCGGCCGCGGATTTCGGTGTGTTCGTCATTGTCGAGGTCGTACGCGGAACCGATCGTGATCTTGATCTGTTCGGCCGTCCGCTCACCGAGGAGGAGCGAGTACTCCTTCTTGATGTGCTGGATGATCGCGTTGTCCAGCTCGTCGCCGGCGACCCGGATGGACTGTGCCGTGACGATTCCGCCGAGCGAGATGACCGCGACCTCGGTGGTGCCGCCGCCGATGTCCACCACCATGTTGCCGGTGGCCTCGTGGACCGGCAGACCGGAGCCGATGGCGGCGGCCATGGGCTCCTCGATGATGTGCACCTGACGGGCGCCGGCCTGGGACGACGCCTCGATGACGGCACGGCGCTCGACGCCCGTGATGCCCGAGGGCACACAGACGACGACGCGCGGACGGGCGAGGTAGCGCCGCTTGTGGATCTTCAGGATGAAGTAGCGGAGCATGCGCTCGGTGATCTCGAAGTCGGCGATGACACCGTCCTTCAGCGGGCGCACGGCAACGATGTTGCCCGGCGTCCGCCCGATCATCTTCTTCGCTTCCGCGCCGACCGCGAGGATGCCACCGGTGTTGGTGTTGATCGCGACGACGGACGGCTCGTTGAGTACGATCCCGCGACCCCTGACGTACACCAGCGTGTTGGCGGTCCCGAGGTCGACAGCCATGTCACGGCCGATGAACGACATTGAGTTCCCCATCAGGATTCGTCTGGCCTTCCCAAGTGGAGCTTTTGATGGCTTTTCAGGATGGCGAGGGTGAGCGCTGTGACGTGAAGACTTCCATCGTAGTCTCGCCTGCACGAACACTGCGCGAGGGTCTTCGCCATTGTCAGCAGAAGACGCGCCGCCTCGCTTGTGGAGACGGGCCATCGGGGGAACGCGTTCCCCCGATCGGCACGCATATGCCCGCAGACGGCCCTCATTGTGCGTCCCATTGTGTGCGGACCGCAGGTCAGACGCTACCTGTCTGACAGAGCTTCAGGGGATTTTCGCTTCACAAGATTTTCACCGGGGCCGGGTCCGCCTCCGGGCGAGGCGGCCCCGGCCGGTCCCGCGATTACGCCAGACCGGGGAAGAAGATCTTCAGCTCGCGCTCGGCGGACTCCTCGGAGTCCGAGGCGTGGATCAGGTTCTCGCGGACGATCACACCGAAGTCACCGCGGATGGAGCCGGGGGCGGCGGCGATCGGGTCGGTCGGGCCAGCGAGCGCCCGTACGCCCTCGATGACGCGCTCGCCCTCGACGACCAGCGCCACGACCGGGCCGGACGCCATGAAGGTGACCAGCGGCTCGTAGAAGGGCTTGCCCTGGTGCTCGCCGTAGTGCTGCTCCAGCGTCTCCTGGTCCAGGGTGCGCAGCTCCAGCGCGGTGATCTGCCAGCCGGCCTTGCGCTCGATACGGCTGATGATCTCGCCGGTCAGGCCGCGACGGACCGCGTCGGGCTTGAGAAGGACGAGGGTGCGCTGGCTCACGGTGGTGGCTCCTTCAGGGTCACGAATGTGCGGATGACGAGGCTACAGGGCGCCCTCCTGGGGGCTCCGCCCCCGGCCCCGTTCAGGGCCCCACCCCGGCCCCCCTTCACGGGCTCCGCCCCGGCCCGGTTCGCGGGCTCGCCCGCCGACTCAGTTCGCGGGCTCCGCCCTCGGCCCCGTTCGCGCTGACGCGCTTGTCCTCAAACGCCGGACGGGCTGAAAGACGGGGGCACGGCCCGCCCGAAAGACAGGCGCGCGGCGCGGCTGGAAGACAAGCGCCCAGCCCGTTTCGAAGACAGGCGCGCGGCGCGGCTGGAAGACAGGGGCGCGGCGCGACTTAAAGCCAAACGCCCAGCCCGTCTCAAAGACAGGCGCGCGGCGCGGGTGGAAGACAAGCGCCCAGCCCGTTTCGAAGACAGGGGCGCGGCGCGGCTGGAAGACAGGGGCGCGGCGCGACTTAAAGCCAAACGCCCAGCCCGTCTCAAAGACAGGCGCGCGGCGCGGCTGGAAGACAAGCGCCCAGCCCGTTTCGAAGACAGGCGCGTGGCGCGACTGAAAGACAAGCACCCAGCCCGTCTCGAAGACAGGCGCGCGGCGCGGCTGGAAGACAGGGGCGCGGCGCGACTGAAAGACAAACGCCCAGCCCGTCTCAAAGACAGGCGCGCGACGCGGCTGGAAGACAGGGGCGCGGCGCGACTGAAAGACAAACGCCCAGCCCGTCTCAAAGACAGAGGCGCGGCGCGGCTGGAAGACAGGGGCGGAGCCCCGTCTTTCAGGGGCGCGGGGAACTGCGCGGCCAGCACCCGCAGAGGCCCACCATCGAAACTACGCAGCTCGTCCGGCGCCCACGGCCGAACCCACCCAGCCCGTCCGACGCCCCCCGCCGAACCCACCCAGCCCGTCCGACGCCCCCCGCCGAACCCACTCACCCCGTCCGGCGCCCCCACCCGAAACCGCTCAGCCCGTCCGGCGCCTGAGGACAAGGGGGGCCCGGGGGAACCCCGAGGAAACGACGGAACCCCGCCCTATCCCCCCACCTCCGCCTGCGCGGCGAACCGCGCCTTCGCCTCCTCCACCTTCCGCCCGTAGTGCACGGACGCCCACCACAGCGCGGCGAACACCGCGCCGAGGAAGAACATCACCGGCACCACGAACCCGCTCGCGATCAGCAGCACCTGCAGGGCCCAGCCCAGCTGCACACCCCCCGGCCGCGTGATCACCCCGCACAGGAGCAGGCACAGCACCATCGCGATCCCGCACACCGTCCAGACCGTGGCCATGGACAGATCGGGATCCTTCATCGCCACGAGCCCGGCGAACCCGATCACGAAGAACTCACCGATCAGCGTCGAAGCACAGAGCGTCCGCACGGCTCTCAGCCCCTTCCCAGCAGCAGCCGGGCCTCGCCGACCGTGATGACGGAACCGGTCACGAGGACGCCGCCGCCCGCGTACTCGGCCTCTTCCTCGGCCAGCGTGATCGCGGCCTCCAGCGCGTCGTCCAGCCGGGGCTCCACCTGCACGCGGTCGTCCCCGAACACCTCGACGGCGATACCCGCCAGCTCGTCCACGTCCATCGCGCGGTGGCTGGAGTTCTGGGTCACGACGACCTCGGTGAAGATCGGCTCGAACGCTTCGAGCAGCCCCCGTACGTTCTTGTCGCCGCTCGCGCCGACGACGCCGATCAGCCGGCTGAAGTCGAAGACCTCCTGGACCGCCTCGGCGGTGGCGCGGGCGCCCGCCGGGTTGTGCGCGGCGTCCAGGACGACGGTCGGCGACTTGCGGACGACCTCGAGACGGCCGGGCGAGGTGACCGACGCGAAGGCCTTGCGGACCGTGTCGATGTCGAGCGGCTCGGGCCGCTGGGACCCGACGCCGAAGAACGCCTCCACGGCGGCGAGCGCCACGGCCGCGTTGTGCGCCTGGTACGCCCCGTGCAGCGGGATGTACACCTCTTCGTACTCCCCGCCGAGACCGCGGAGCGTCAGCAGCTGCCCGCCGACCGCGACCCGCCGGCTCACCACACCGAACTCCAGCCCCTCGCGGGCCACGGTGGCGTCGACCTCGACGGCCTTCTTGAGCAGCACCTGCGCGGCGTCGACGGGCTGCTGGGCCAGGATGACCGTCGCGTCCTGCTTGACGATCCCGGCCTTCTCCTTGGCGATCTCCCCCGGGGTCCCGCCGAGCCGGTCCGTGTGGTCCAGGTCGATGGGGGTCACCACGGCGACATCGCCGTCGATCACGTTCGTGGCGTCCCAGCTGCCGCCCATGCCGACCTCCACGACGGCCACGTCGACGGGCGCGTCCGCGAAGGCCGCGTACGCCATGCCCGTGAGCACCTCGAAGAAGGAGAGCCGGTACTCCTGGGCCGCGTCGACCATCTCGACGTACGGCTTGATGTCCTGGTACGTCTCCACGAACCGCTCGGCCGGGATCGCCGCCCCGTCCAGGCTGATCCGCTCGGTGATCGACTGGACGTGGGGCGAGGTGTACCGGCCGGTGCGCAGGTCGAAGGCGCCGAGCAGGGCCTCGATCATGCGGGCGGTGGACGTCTTGCCGTTGGTCCCCGTGATGTGGATCGAGGGGTACGCGCGCTGCGGCTCGCCGAGCACGTCCATGAGCGCGGAGATCCGGGCCACGGACGGCTCCAGCTTGGTCTCGCCCCACCGCGTGGCCAGCTCGGTCTCGACCTGGCGCAGGGCCTTGTCGGCCTCGGGGTCGTCCGGGCGCGCGGGAATGTCGGACTGCGGCGCGGGGCCCTGCGTGCGCAGGGTGCGGCTGCCGGCCTCGATCACGGCGAGATCGGGATCGCGCTCCGTCTCGGCCTCGACGATCGCATCGAACGGATCGAACGGATCGGACCCACTGCTGTCCTGCGGAAGCTCACTCACCCCCCCAGTCTACGGAGCCCACCCACGCCCGCTGTGGGAGGGCGCAACCCTCCCGGGAGCGGCGCAGCCCTCCCAAGGGGCGCGGGGAACTGCGCGGCCCACACCGACCCACCTGCACCCGACAACCCTCCCGGGAGCGGCGCAGCCCTCCCGAGGGGCGCGGGGAACTGCGCGGCCCATACCGACCGACCCGCACCCGACATCCCGCCCCAGGTGGGCTCAGCCGTCCGCCAGGACCACCCCCACTACACCCGCGGCAACGCCTCCAACTGCGCCGAGAGCCGCGCAATGTCCTCGTCCGCCTTCGCGAGCCGCCCCCGGATCTTGTCCACGACCTGATCCGGCGCCTTGGCGAGAAACGCCTCGTTGCCGAGCTTGGCGTTCGCCGCCGCCTTCTCCTTCTCCGCGGCGCCAAGATCCTTGGCAAGCCGCTTCCGCTCGGCCGCCACATCGATCGTGCCCGAGAGGTCGAGCGCGACGGACGCCCCCGCGACCGGCAGCGTCGCCGTGGCCGAGAAGTCGTCCCCCTCCGGCTGCAGCCGCAGCAGCTGCCGGATGGCCGCCTCGTGCGGAGCGAACGCGGTCCCCTCCAGGGACAGCCGCGCCGGCACCCGCTGCCCCGGCTGCAGCCCCTGATCGGCGCGGAAGCGACGGACCTCCGTGATGACCTGCTGCAGCGCCTCGATCTCCCGCTCGGCGCCCGCGTCCCGGAAACCGCTGTCCGCGGGCCAGTCGGCGATCACGACGGACTCACCGCCCGTGAGGGTCGTCCAGAGCGTCTCCGTGACGAACGGCACGACCGGGTGCAGCAGCCGCAGCGTGACGTCCAGGACCTCGCCGAGGACCCGCTTGCTGACCTCGGCCGCGGGCCCGCCCGCCATGAACGTCGTCTTCGACAGCTCGACGTACCAGTCGAAGACCTCGTCCCACGCGAAGTGGTACAGCGCGTCGGAGAGCTTCGCGAACTGGAAGTCCTCGTAGTACGCGTCGACTTCCGCGACGGTCTCGTTGAGGCGGGACAGGATCCACCGGTCCGTCGCCGACATCGCGGACGCGTCCGGCAGCGGCCCCTCGACCGTCGCGCCGTTCATCAGCGCGAACCGCGTCGCGTTCCAGATCTTGTTGGCGAAGTTACGGGCCGCCTGGACCCAGTCCTCGCCGATCGGCACGTCCGTACCGGGGTTGGCGCCCTTGGCCAGGGTGAACCGGACGGCGTCCGAGCCGTACCTGTCCATCCAGTCGAGCGGGTCGACGACGTTGCCGAACGACTTCGACATCTTCTTGCCGCGCTCGTCACGGACCAGACCGGTCAGCGCGATGGTCTTGAAGGGGACCTCGCCGTCCATCGCGTACAGACCGAACATCATCATCCGGGCGACCCAGAAGAAGATGATGTCGTGGCCGGTGAGCAGGACGTCCGTCGGATAGAACTTCCGGAGGTCCGGGGTCTGTTCGGGCCAGCCGAGCGTGGAGAACGGCCACAGGCCGGACGAGAACCAGGTGTCGAGGACGTCGGTGTCCTGCCTCCAGCCCTCGGCCTCCGTGCCGGGCGGCTGCTCGTCGGGGCCGACGCAGACCGTCTCGCCGTTCGGGCCGTACCAGATGGGGATGCGGTGGCCCCACCACAGCTGACGCGAGATGTTCCAGTCGTTGAGGTTGTCGACCCAGTCGAAGTACCGCTTCGACATGTCCTCGGGGTGGATCTTCACCCGGCCGTCGCGGACCGCGTCACCGGCGGCCTTCGCGAGCGGGCCGACCTTGACCCACCACTGCAGGGACTGCCGCGGCTCGATGGTGGTGCTGCAGCGCGAGCAGTGTCCGACGCTGTGGACGTACGGGCGCTTCTCGGCGACGATCCGGCCCTGCGAGCGCAGTGCGCCGACGACGGCGGAACGGGCCTCGTAGCGGTCGAGTCCCTCGAAGGGGCCGTGGACGGTGATGACCGCCCGCTCGTCCATGATCGTCAGCGACTCCAGGCCGTGGCGCTGCCCGATGGCGAAGTCGTTCGGGTCGTGGGCGGGGGTGACCTTGACGGCACCCGTGCCGAACTCGGGGTCGACGTGGTGGTCCGCGACGACCGGGATGGTGCGGTCGGTCAGCGGGAGCTTGATGCGCTTGCCGACGAGGTGGCGGTAGCGCTCGTCGTCGGGGTGGACGGCGACGGCGGTGTCACCGAGCATCGTCTCGGCACGCGTGGTGGCGACGACGAGGGTCTCGTCGCCCTCCCCGTACCGGATGGAGACGAGCTCGCCGTCGTCCTCCTGGTAGTTCACCTCGATGTCCGAGATGGCCGTCAGACAGCGCGGGCACCAGTTGATGATGCGCTCGGCGCGGTAGATCAGCTCGTCGTCGTACAGCTTCTTGAAGATGGTCTGGACGGCCTTGGACAGGCCCTCGTCCATGGTGAACCGCTCGCGGTCCCAGTCGACACCGTCCCCGAGCCGGCGCATCTGGCCGAGGATCTTGCCGCCGTACTCCTCCTTCCACTGCCAGACGCGCTCGACGAACTCCTCGCGCCCGAGGTCCTGCCGCGACTTGCCCTCCTCGGCGAGCTGCTGCTCGACCTTGTTCTGGGTGGCGATACCGGCGTGGTCCATGCCGGGCAGCCACAGCGCCTCGAAGCCCTGCATGCGCTTGCGGCGGGTGAGAGCGTCCATGAGCGTGTGCTGGAAGGCATGCCCCAGGTGCAGGGACCCGGTGACGTTCGGCGGCGGAATGACGATGGTGTACGGCGGCTTGTCGCTGTTCGCGTCGGCGGTGAAGTAACCCCGCTCGACCCAGCGCTCGTACAGCTTCCCCTCTACCTCGGCCGGCGCGTACTGGGTCGGCAGTTCGGGGGCGTTGGCTGATGGCTGCTGCTGAGCGTTGTCGGTCACCCGCCCAGTTTAGAGGTGTCACAGCCTCGCTCCGAAACCCGATTACTTGGTAACGGTGCGGCCCCCGCCGCTCCGGCGCCCCTCGGCCTGGGTGAGGATGTTCGCACCACATAAGTATCTGGAGGGGAACCCAGAATGAGCTACAACCAGCCGGGCCCGTACGGCGGGCAGCCTCAGCAGCCCGGGCCGTACGGTCAGCCGGGTCCTTACGGCCAGCAGCCGCAGGCCCCCCAGCCCGGCTACGGCTACCCGCAGCAGGCTCCGCCGCCGCAGCCCGGCTACGGGTACCCCCAGCAGGCCCCTCCCGGCGTCCCGCCGCAGCAGCCCGGCTACGGCCAGCAGCCGCCCGGCGCCCCCTACGGCGCCCCGATGCCGCCGGCGCCCGGCGGGGGCAAGAAGAAGACGGGCCTGATCATCGGCGCGGTGGCGGTCGTGGCCGCGATCGCGGTGGGCGCGTACTTCGTCATCGGCGGCAGCAACGGCGGCTCCGCGGACGTCGCGAACGACGGCCCCCACAAGCTGACGACGCCGGCGACCTTGCTCACCGAGTACAAGAAGAGCGAGGGCTCCGGGGACGGCATGTCCAAGTCCGACCTGAAGGACGCCGAGTCCTGGGGTGTGAAGAACCCCAAGGACGTCAGCGCCTCCTACCAGTCCGGCGACAAGGACAACCCGCTGGCCGGCAAGCTGCTCAGCTTCGGCGGGGTGTACGGGGAGATCGACGACCCGGAGAAGGCGGTGGACGATTTCTTCGCCTTCATGGAGAAGGACGCCAAGGACGAGGACGTCACCTTCGTCGGCAGCTCGAAGGCCTACGAGCCCAGCTCGCTGGAGGGCGCCGTCCTGAAGTGCCAGCAGGCGAAGATCGACAACTCCGGCGGCAGCACGGGCGAGCCCAAGGAGATGAACGTGACGTACTGCGCCTGGGCGGACCACAGCACGCTCGGCTTCGTACTGCCCATCGAGTTCTCCGACGCCGCGGCGGGCAAGAGCTCGGACCCGGCGGAGGTGGCCGAGACCACCGCCAAGGTGCGCAAGGAGGTCCGCGTCAAGCTCTGAGTGACGCGGCACGCGCAAGGGCGAAGGGCCCCGGTCGGTGACCGGGGCCCTTCGCCGTACCTCGCGTCCGTGCGTGACGGCTACGCCGTCTTCTGCTCGCCCGGTCCCCGGCCCCGCGCGTCCCGCGGAATGAGCGTCGGGTTCACGTTCGAGCGGACCACCTCCGAGGTGATGACGACGCGGGCCACGTCCTTGCGGGACGGGACCTCGTACATCACCGCTTGGAGGACCTCCTCCATGATGGCGCGCAGGCCGCGCGCGCCGGTCTGGCGGAGGATGGCCTGGTCCGCGATGGCTTCGAGGGCCTCGCGCTCGAAGTCCAGCTCCACGCCGTCCAGTTCGAACAGGCGCTGGTACTGCTTCACCAGTGCGTTGCGCGGCTCCACCAGGATCTGCAGGAGGGCCTCGCGGTCGAGGTTGTGGACCGACGTGATGACGGGGAGGCGGCCGATGAACTCGGGGATCATCCCGAACTTCACCAGGTCCTCGGGCATGACGTCCTCGAAGCGGTCCTTCGCCTCGAGTTCCTTCTTGGAGCGGATCGTCGCGCCGAAGCCGATGCCCTTGGCACCCGCACGGGACTCGACGAGCTTCTCCAGGCCCGCGAAGGCACCGCCCACGATGAACAGGACGTTCGTCGTGTCGATCTGGATGAACTCCTGGTGCGGGTGCTTGCGTCCGCCCTGTGGAGGCACGGAGGCCGTGGTGCCCTCCAGGATCTTCAGCAGGGCCTGCTGGACGCCCTCGCCCGACACATCGCGCGTGATCGAGGGGTTCTCGCTCTTGCGAGCCACCTTGTCGATCTCGTCGATGTAGATGATGCCGGTCTCGGCCTTCTTGACGTCGTAGTCCGCCGCCTGGATGAGCTTCAGCAGGATGTTCTCGACGTCCTCGCCGACATACCCCGCCTCCGTCAGCGCCGTCGCGTCCGCGATGGCGAACGGGACGTTCAGCATGCGGGCCAGCGTCTGGGCGAGCAGCGTCTTGCCCGAGCCCGTGGGGCCCAGCAGCAGGATGTTGGACTTCGCCAACTCGATGGCGTCCTCGCGGTTCTGACCCGTGCTGTTCTCGCCGGCCTGGACCCGCTTGTAGTGGTTGTACACCGCGACCGAGAGGGCCTTTTTGGCGGACTCCTGGCCTACGACGTAACCCTCGAGGAACTCGTAGATCTCCCGGGGTTTGGGAAGTTCCTCCCAGCGCACCTCGCTCGTCTCAGCGAGCTCTTCCTCGATGATCTCGTTGCAGAGATCGATGCACTCGTCGCAGATGTACACACCAGGGCCTGCGATGAGCTTCTTGACCTGCTTCTGGCTCTTGCCACAGAACGAGCACTTGAGCAGATCGCCGCCGTCACCGATGCGTGCCACGGTGTGCTTCCCCTTCGCCTGGGAGACGCCTAGGTACAGCGGCTCCTGGTGCTGCCTTATGTCCGACGGTACCTTGCCGAGCCCCCCGTTCGGGCCCCCCTTGGCGCGGTTCACTTTGTCGTGAACCGCGTCAAGGAGCGGCAGACGATACAGCGATGCGTCACGCGACCGCGGCGTTGTTCATCTTCCGGGTCGAGATGATCTGGTCGACCAGACCGTACGCGAGGGCGTCCTCGGCCGTGAGGATCTTGTCGCGCTCGATGTCCTCGCGGATCTTCTCGATCGGCGTCGTCGAGTGCTTGGCCAGCATGTCTTCCAGCTGACCGCGCATCCGAAGGATCTCGTTCGCGGCGATCTCGAGGTCCGAGACCTGGCCGCGGCCGGTCTCGCTATAGGGCTGGTGGATCAGCACGCGGGCGTTCGGAAGTGCCATGCGCTTGCCCGGCGTTCCGGCCGCCAGGAGGATCGCGGCGGCCGAGGCGGCCTGACCCATGCAAACAGTCTGGATGTCCGGCTTCACGAACTGCATCGTGTCGTAGATCGCCGTGAGCGCCGTGAAGGAGCCGCCGGGGCTGTTGATGTAGACCGAGATGTCACGGTCGGGGTCCATCGACTCCAGGCACAGCAGCTGCGCCATGACGTCGTTGGCGGAAGCGTCGTCGATCTGCACGCCGAGGAAGATGACGCGCTCCTCGAACAGCTTCGCGTACGGGTCGTACTCACGCACGCCCTGCGAGGTGCGCTCGACGAAGCGGGGGATGACGTAGCGGGACTCCGCGCGAGGACCCGTGTACTCGGCCTGCGCGCGGTCGTGCAGTCCGCTGCCGGGGAAGTCGTTCACTGTGTCTCCTGAAGAGCCTGATAAGGGCTGGGGCGGTCGGCTGGGGTCTCGGAGCGGCGGGCGTCGGCCTGGGCCGGCACCGGGTCGGCGCTCGGGCCGCCCTAGGCCGCCCCGGTGCCGCCGCCGCCCGGCATACCGGCAGCGGTGGGCATGATGTCGTCGATGAGGCCGTACTCCTTGGCCTCGATCGGGTCGAACCAGCGGTCCCGGTCGGAGTCGCGGGTGACCTGCTCCACCGTCTGGCCGGTGTGGAACGAGGTCAGCTCCGCCATCCGCTTCTTGGTGTGCAGCAGCCGCTCGGCGTGGATCTTGATGTCCGACGCGGAACCGGCGAGACCGGCCGAGGGCTGGTGGATCAGGATCTCCGCGTTCGGCAGCGCGAAGCGCTTGCCCGGAGTGCCCGCGCTCAGCAGGAACTGGCCCATGGAGGCCGCCATGCCCATCGCGATCGTCACCACGTCGTTCTTGATGTACTGCATGGTGTCGTAGATCGCCATGCCGGCGGTGATCGAGCCGCCGGGGCTGTTGATGTAGAGGTAGATGTCCTTCTCCGGGTCGGAGGCAAGGAGCAGCAGCTGTGCGGTGATCTTGTTGGCGATGTCGTCGTCGACCGCCTGGCCGAGGAAGATGATCCGCTCGCCGAGCAGCCGGTTGTAGACCTGGTCGCCGAGGCCACCACCGATGGGGTCGCCGGCGGCTGTGGGCATCAGATTCGTCACGTATCCACCTGCTCGTCTTACGACGGCGCCGGGCCGTCTACACGTCTTCTGCTGGGGGCGTGGGACCCCGTGTGCGTGCCGTGTCGGACGGCTCCGGGGACTCCCCTGCCCTCGTACTCATGGACCCTAACGCGCGGGTCCCTCCGGGGAATCCCGCAGAAGGAACTGTTCGCTGTGAGCGCATGTGCTCCGCCGGGTCGAGCAGGGAATTCACCGCCCGCGCCCCCTCTCAGGGGCGCGCGGAGCCGCACGGGCGACCCACCACGGGCCGCACCCGCCGACACCCCTCCGGAGCCCTCTCGGGAGGCAGCCGCGACTGCGACCCGGCGGGGGGCCGGAGAGAGGGCTGCGGGCCCCCAGGACGTGTCCTGGGGGCCCGCAGCCGCGTACCGCGAGGCGATCAGGCCTCGGTCTTCTCGGTCTTCTCCGGGGCGGCCTCGGGGGCCTCCTCGGTCGTGCTCTCGGCGGCGGCCTCGGTCGAGGTCTCCGTGGAGGCCTCGTCCTCGTCCTCGTCGTCGAGGTCCACGACCTCGCCGTTCGTGTCCTTGACGGTGGCGGCCTCGACGACCACGGCAAGAGCCTTGCCGCGGGCGACCTCGCCGACCAGCATCGGAACCTGGCCGCCCTCGACGACCGCCTGGGCGAACTGGTCGGGAGACATGTTCGAGGAGGCCGCACGCCGCATGAGGTGCTCGGTGAGCTCCTCCTGGCTGACGTTCAGCTTCTCCTTGTTGACGAGCTCGTCCAGGACGAACTGCGTCTTGATGCCCTTGACCGCGGCTTCCTTGGTCTCGGCGTCGAACTCCTCGGCCGTCTTGCCCTGGATCTCCAGGTACTTCTCGAGGTCGAGGCCCATCTGGCCGAGCTGGTGGTGCTCCAGGTTGTGCTTGCGGGTGTTGATCTCGTCCTCGAGCAGCTTCTCGGGGACGGGCACCTCGACGAGCTCCAGCAGTTTCTCCAGGACTCGCTCCTGGGCCTGCGTGGCCTGGTCGTACTGCTTCATGTTCTCAAGGCGCTTGCGGCTGTCGGCACGCAGCTCTTCGAGGGTGTCGAACTCCGACGCGAGCTGCGCGAAGTCGTCGTCCAGCTCGGGCAGCTCGCGCTTGGCGACCTGGCTGACCTTGACGGTGACCTCGGACTCCTTGCCGGCCGCCGAGCCGCCCTTGAGCTCGGAGGCGAAGGTGGCCTCGCCACCGGCCTCCAGGCCCTTCACGGCGTCGTCGATGCCGTCCAGCAGCTCACCGGAGCCGATGGTGTAGGAGACGCCGCTCGCGACGCCGTCCTCCAGGACCTCGCCGTCGACCTTGGCCTCCAGGTCGAGGGTGACGACGTCGCCGTCCTCGGCGGCACGCTCGACGGGGGCGGTCGAGGCGAAGCGCTCACGCAGCTCCTCGACGGCCTTGTCGACGTCCTCCTCGCTGACCTCGACGGCGTCGACCTCGACCTCGATGCCGGAGTAGTCCGGGATCTCGATCGTCGGGCGGACGTCGACCTCGGCGGTGAAGTTCAGCGTCTCGCCGTCCTTCAGCTCCGTGATGTCGACCTCGGGCTGGCCGAGGACGTTCAGCTCGGCTTCGTTGACCGCGTCGGTGTAGAACTTCGGAAGCGCGTCGTTGACCGCTTCCTCGAGAACCGCACCGCGGCCGAACCGCTGGTCGATGACGCGAGCCGGAATCTTGCCCTTCCGGAACCCCTTCACCGTGACCTGCTGGTTGATCTTCTTGTACGCCGCGTCGAGGCTGTCCTTGAGCTCCTCGAAGGGCACCTCGATGCTGAGCCGAACCCGGGTCGGGTTCAGGGTCTCCACGGCGCTCTTCACGGTTCGGTCTCCTTGGGGGCTGACTTCTTTGGGTTCTACTGACGGTCCCTACCGGAAACGGCGGGGCCTCAGCGGACTGGCGGCCCTTGAGGGACGTAAAAATGCAGACACACGGGCGCGCAGTTTGCATACTAGCCGCAGGCGGTACACGCCCCAAAAAGGTGATCTCGCCGGTGGTCCGGCACGGTGGTCGGGGTGGCGGGATTTGAACCCACGGCCTTCCGCTCCCAAAGCGGACGCGCTACCAAGCTGCGCCACACCCCGTCTGGTGCGTCACGTAGGGTACATGCCCGCGGACCGTGCCACGCCCGCATTTCCCGGGGCGCCGCCGCCCGCCGGAACGGGGTGTGCGGCGAGGGCGTACGACCCGCTACGATGCTTCAGTGCCGCGGGTCACTGACCTGCGGTGCGTGCTGTGCGGGCGTAGCTCAATGGTAGAGCACTAGTCTTCCAAACTAGCTACGCGGGTTCGATTCCCGTCGCCCGCTCCAAATGACGTAGGGCCAGGTCAGAGGTAAATCCCTCCGCCTGGCCCTTGTCGTTTCCGGGGGCACCGTTCAGTCCGACGTGTCCCCCGCGTGCCCCTTCGACTTTCGATCTTGCTTCTTCTTGGCCTTCCGAGTCTTCTTTCGGCTCTTGTCGACAAGGCCGCTCACCGCATCGGCGATCAGCCGGTCACGGTCGACGCTCGCGTGCTGATAGATCAGTGCCGCGCGGGCGGTGCTGTGGCCCATCCGGGACATCAGCTCTCGCGTGCTCGCGCCGGTCGACGCGGCAAGGGTGTTGCCCGTGTGCCGGAGATCGTGGAAGTGCAGGCCCTTGACGTCGGCGTCCGAGCACGCCTTGTGCCACAGCCGATTGAAGTGGTTCCGCCGCGGAG
Organism: Streptomyces ortus; assembly: GCF_026341275.1. NCBI lineage: Bacteria > Bacillati > Actinomycetota > Actinomycetes > Kitasatosporales > Streptomycetaceae > Streptomyces > Streptomyces ortus. Next base: position 5,713,389 of record NZ_JAIFZO010000002.1, on the reverse strand, counting down.
TCGCCTTCTTGGCGCCGATGAAGACCCGGCCATCAGCTCCGTGTTCGGCGTACACGGCCAGGTGGACGCGGATGTCCGGGATGATCGCGGACGGAATGGCCACAGTGCGTTTGCCCGCAGCGCTCTTGGGCGCCTTGATCTCGCGCTGTCCGTTGTTCAGCTCGGCAACGGCACGGCGGACGCGTACGGCTCCGTGGTCGAGATCCACGTCACGGCGATGCAGACCGATCAGCTCTCCCCAGCGCAGGCCCAGGAAGCCGGCCATGAGCACGAGCGCCCGGTAGCGAGGCTGGATCGCGTCCGCCAGGGCGTAGACCTCCTGCACGGTGGCGGTGGGCCGCTCCGGGGTGTGCACGGTGCTCGCGCCCTTGATCGTGCACGGGTTGCGCCTGATCATCTGGTCGGCCACGGCGGTGCCCAGGATCGCGCGCAGCAGGGCGTACGCCTTGGCCACCGTGGTCGGGCCGGTGCCGGCAGCGAGTTTCTCGGCCCGCCAACGTCGCACGAACGGGGGCGAGATGTCCGCGACGTTGACCGCCCCGAAGGTCGGTTCGAGGTGGTGCCGCAGGAGGGAGCGGTAGAGCTGCCGGGTGGTCGTGGTCAGCTCCCGTTCCATGATCCAGGCAGCGGCGTACGGACCGAACTCCACCTTTCCCGCGTCCGGGTCGTGCCAGTCCCCACGGCGTAGCTCCGTCTGCTTGTCGGCCAGCCAGTCATCCGCGTCCCGCTTCGTGCGGAAGGTCTCCGGGGCCGGGCGGAGCTGTCCGTCAGGACCGGCGTAACGGGCCTGGTAGCGCCCGGACGGGAGCTTGCGGACACGGCCGAACTGTCGACGCCCGGCCATCAGGCGACCGCCCGCAGAGCCGTCGAGGAGCGGCGGGGTTGCACCGTGTTGGCCGCCATGTACGCCTCTACGACGCTCTCTCGTATGCGAACGTGCCGCCCGACCTTCACGTACTCGATACGCCGTTCCTCGATCAGCCGCCGAGGGAAGCGCACCGTCGTTCCCAACCGTTCCGCGACTTGCTCCACGTCCATCAGCCGATCCATGACGCGTCCTCCCCCTGGGCGTTGGAATCTTGCAGAGCTTCACGTGCGGTCTCGCGGTTCTGTTGGATGTCCCGGCGGATGTTGGCTGCGAACCAGGATTCGCCGGGGGTGTAGCCGTGGCCTGCGTAGGTCCAGTGGGAGAGCACGAGGGTGGTTGCCTCCGGGTGGTCGTCGGGGTCGGGCAGGCCGAGGGAGGCGCGTTGCTGGGCCGCGCGGTAGTCGGCACGGGCCTGTCGGAGGGCGCCGAGGGTGGTCGAGTAGCGGCGGGACTTCGTGGAGAAGTGGCCGCGGAAGCCGAGCATGTGAGCCCAGTCGCGGAGCTTGCGTTCCGGGTAGAGCGCGTGGAGGTCTAGGCACGCTTCAATCAGCCGGCGGGGGTGGTCGGGCACGCCGAGCAGGATCAGCGCCTCTTTGTTGCCGACCCGGCGGTCGACGGTGCCGGTCGTCTCTGCCGCCTTCGTGGCGTATTTGGCGACGTAGGAGGCAACGGCCTGTTCCGTGAGGTCTTCGCCGTTGCCGAACGCGCCGATCGGCTGGACGTCGAGCTGTGTGCCCCACCGCAGGGTGCGAGCGGGTTGGTCCCCCGCGGGTGCGACGTCGACCGCTACTCGAGCGGCAGCGGCATGGATGGCGTCCGTGAGCAGGCCGATGCCGGCCCAGTGCGGGGGCGGGGAGTCGGGCCCGTCCGGTCCGTCGAAGCGGATCACCGCGTGGAAGTGGACGGCACCGCGCTTCTGGTACTCCGCGACCTTCCCGAAGGACAGCCGGGACTGTTCGCGGGCGTCCTTCTGGGTGAGGCCGGCCCGCTTGGCGATCTCGCGGCGGAGGTAGATCGTGAAGTAGCGCCACAGGTCGGAGGCGTGGTTGTTCCACAGCACCGCGCCCGCGTAGTCGTACGTCTCAGGGGCAACAGGCGTACCCAATACTGGGTTTTCTTCCTCGTGCCGGACCCCGCAGCGGCACGGCCGGTTGCCGGGCCGGTTGTGGACGGGTCCGAACGAGGGTGCGGTGAGGGTGGCGAAGACGCGGGGGTGCTCGCGCACGGTGTGCGGGGTGCCCTTGGCCGGGTCACCGACGAGCCCGGCGCGGATGAGGTGGTAGGTGTCGCCGGCGTAGGTCCAGGCGCAGGCCGGGCAGCGCGAGGCGCGGCGGTTGCCGCAGGCGATGCGGAGCATGCCGCCCGGCTCGTGCTCGGTCGAGTAGGCGTGCAGGACGGTTTTCGTGGTCGGGTCGATGGTCTTCGTGGCGCCGGTGAGGCGGATCGGGTCGGAGCAGCCGCCCGTGCGCTTGATCTGTTCGTGCCAGCGGTCGAAATCATCGGCGCCGGCCACCCTCAGCACATCGGTGAGGGTGGCCGGGTCGAGACCCGCCAGGGTGGCGGTGTCGGTCATCGAGCACCGTCCTTGCGGCTCTTGCGCGGCGGGTCGGAGTGGTAGCGGGCGGTGCCGAGGTCGCGGCCCTCGTGCTCGAAGCGAGGTGCGGTGGGGGTGCGGTCGTTCCAGTCCTCGGCACAGACCTTGTGGACGGACTCTCCGTCGTGGGAGCGCAGCGGGGTGGGCTTGCCGCACTGGGTGCACGGGCAGTCGCCGCGGTGGTCGAAGTGCTCGCCGGAGTTCCAGTTCAGGAATCCCATGGCGGTCACCTGCGGGCGGAGAGAGCGGCAGCGGGGGTGGGGTGACCGATGCCGTTGCAGGCCCGGCAGACGGCGCGCAGGAGGACGCGGGAGCCGTCGCGGTGACGGGCGCCGGTAGTGATCGAGACGACAGGGAAGCCGCCGCAGTCACGGCAGATCGGACGGTTCGAGTTGGAGGCAGGCATGATGGACGGAGCCCTTTCGGATCGGAAGATCGGGAAGAGGTGCAGCCGTCCGGGGCGGCGGATACTTGGCGGTAGAGGCCGCCCCGGAGGGTTACTTGCGGTAGCGGTTGATCGTGTAGGTGAGTCCGCCGGTGGCCGACAGGATGGCGACGGCCGCGCCGGCGATGACCTGGACGACGAAGGCGATGACCAGCAGCACCGCGACGGACCCGGCGGCCACGACCAGGGTCAGGACGATCGGACCCGTGTAGGAGCGCGGAGCCTCTTGGACGATCACGACCCTGCGCACATCCGTGCCGGGCGGGATCTGCCGGTACAGGTCGGCGGGGATGTGACCGGCGCGCATCTGGTCCTCTGGGAGCTGCATGGCGGTCTCCTCCTCTCAGATGCAGCGGTGGGTACGGGCGGCGAGTTCGGCAGCCGAGCGGTCGCGGTGCTCGGTGGAGAACCCGCAGGCGGGGGCGGTGCAGGCGGCGGTGTGGCGGGTCTGGCCGCGTCCGTTGTTGAAGGTGCCGACCTTGACGGGACCGATGCGGATCACGTCGTAAAAGCGGTTCGGGCGCACGGGATGAGACCTCCTGTCAGGTGAGTTGGAGTTCTGCGGCGATGGCGCTGGTCATCGGTGCGGGCAGTTGGAGTCGGGCCGACAGCACCTCGGCAGGCATCGGGGAGCCGGTCGAGGCACGGTGCGTCTCTGCGAGCTTTCGTGCGTGGTCCAGCAGCGCGGCCGGTACCGCAGGCCGGTCGTCGGCCGGAGGGGGCGCGGGTGCGGGGTCGAGTTCGGGCACTGGGGCAGTGACCGGGGCCGGAACGCTCTCGGGTGTGTCGTCGCGGTGGACGTCGACCGAGGGGGCCGGGGCTGTGTCCACAGGCTGTGTGGACACCTCGGGCGGGGCCGGGGTCTTGTCGGGGGCGTGGACCAGGAGCGTGCCGCCGAGGAAGGCGAGCGCGGGCCAGCCGGCGACGAGGATGCGCAGCCAGTCGGGGACGTGTTCCAGGTCGAGGAGTCCGGCGGTGGCGATGTTCGCGCCGAGCGAGGCCACCAGGGCGATCACGAACCAGATCCAGGCCGAGCGGTCCCGGCGGGCGGTCCGGAGTCGGCGCCACGCGGCGACGAGCAGCAGGTCCACCGAGACCGGGTAGGCCCAGGCCTTCCAGCCGGTCTGTCCGGCAGCGTCGGCAAGGTCGTGCAGGTGGGCGAAGGACAGCGCGCCGGCGATGACGGCCTGTACGAGCACGGCGTCCACGCGGATCGAGCGGGGCATGTCCTCACCTCCTTCACAGGGCTTGGGCCGGGGGCGGGGCGAGGAACTGTGTCCGGTCGCCCCGTCCCCGGCGGGATTCAGTCGTCAGCGGGAAGTTCGCCGGCGCCCAGGCAGCTCAGGCACAGGCCGGTCTGCTGGCCCACGACCCGTTGCTTGCGGCCGACACGGACGGTCCGGGAGACCTCTCCGGTGCCACCGCAGGGCGAGCACGGCTTCACGGAGGGCTTGGCGGTCTTGCGGGCCATGAGTGATCTCCTTCCGGATTTCGGCATGGCGCGGGTAGGGACATGGCGCACGTGCGGTGGGTGGGGCGAGGATCAGGGGGTCTGCTGCGGGACCATCAGCGGCGGTGCGGCCGGCATCGGCGGCACGGCCCTGCTGACGGGTCGGAACGGCGCCAGGAACGGCGGCTCCGGGGTGAGGTGCGCGAAGTCGCGGCACACCGCTGCTACTTCGTCCGGGGTCGTCTCGGGGGTGCGGATACGGGACCAGCCGCCGGAGGTGTCACCGGCCACCGCGACCCCGGGGCGATCCGGAGCGATCGAGGTCACCGCGACCACCGCGTCCGGGGCGATGTCGCCCAATCCCATGTCGGCGGTCTGCTTGTCGTTGACGCGGTGCACCACACGGCCGGTGAGCTGAGCGCGCAGCGCGGTGGCGCCCCTGCCGAGGTCGGATCCGAAGCGCTGCCCGCACACCTCCAGATAGATGCCGATCGCACGGGCCATCTGCCCCAAGCGCACGAGCTGCATGACCGTGCGGTCGCGGGCCGGCTCATCCTTCTTGGAGGTGACCAGGAACAGTTCCGCCACCTCATCGATCAGCACCACCAGGGGCACCGGCCGCACGTGCTCCGGCAGCTCCCACAGGTCCGAGACCCCATACAGGGCGAGCAGGTCGAAGCGCTCTTCCATCTCCGTGACCAGCACATCGATCAACTGCCCGGCAATGTCCGCAGTGGTCGCCAGCGCCGACAGCCGGGACGCGTAGCGGCTGTGCTCGACACCGCGCTTGCAGTCGATCCCGATCAATCCGACCGGGAGCTGGGCCAGCCCCTTGATCAGGTTGCGCTGATACATCGACTTGCCGGACTGGTTCGCGCCGAGCGTCAGGGCCATGGGGACCTTTCGGTAGTCCCGCTCGAAGACCGTGCCGTCCTCGCGCAGCGCCACCGGAATCACCAGGTCACGAGGCTTGGCCTTGCGCGGCATCGTGACCCGCTTGAGGACGTCGTAGCCGGTCATCCGCAGTTCGACATAACCGGGCTTGGTCTCCGCCACGATGATCGAGCGGACTCCCCAGGCGTGGCGCAGGCGCTCGGACGATGCGGCGATGTCGGCAGGCTCCAGGCCGGCGGGCAGACGGAGAGTGACGCGCAGACCGGTCGAGGTTCCCCGGACCCGGCGGACCTTGGGCGCCACCGGCCGCACCTCACGGCGAGCCACGTTGCGGGTCATGAAGGCCCGCATGCCGGACGGCTGCACCGTCAGCCCGCACACATCCATCGTCGAGCGGTACGTCCAGGTGAACCGGCCCCAGGTGACCGGCATCCCCACCAGCGACCAGTACACGCGAGGAGCACGTACCTTCGCGTAGCCGAGACCGCCGGCACCAGCGGCAGCACCACCCAGCTCGAACCACGTCACGATGTCGGTCATGGTCAGGCCGCCGGCGTGATCGCGACCGCGCGGAACGAGATGCCGTGACGCTTCTGGCCGTTGAACTCGTTCTCCCAGTCACGCGCCTTCAGGCCCACCACGCGCACGATCGAGCCCGGCTGAAGACCCTCCGGGTAACCCGTCTCCGGAACGGTGACCTTGTAGAGGTTGCCCTCCCCCTCGTCCGAGATCACCAGACCCACCGTGGACAGACCCGCACCGGAATCCCGGTCCACGGCCCGCTCACCCGTGCGCTTGTCGACGAGCTTCGCCTCAGGGGCAGTCGCCACGATCACGACCGCAGTCGAAAGATCAATCTTGAAGGACGGCATGCGTCACTCCTCAGTCGAGGCGCACTTTCGGTGCGCCAACTGGCTTGAGCCACTTACTGGCTTAAGCCAGTTGAGCACACGCGGACCCTTGGGTCAATAGGTGGCTTGAGCCAGTTGCTATGCTGCCGACATGATGTCCGTCCGCCCCTCGACCCCACAGCCACCCAGCCGTCGCATCGCCGAAGAACTGCGACGTCAGATCGAGTCTGGGAAGTGGCGCCCCGGCGACAAGTTGCCGTCCGAGCGCGCGCTAGCCGAGACGCATGGCGCGGCACGAAACACCGCTCGTGAGGCCATTCGGATACTCGCCGAGCAGGGGCTTGTCACCGCGAAGCACGGCAGCGGTGTTTTCGTACGGGAACCGCAGAGGCTGTTCCGCTTCGGGAGTGATCGCTACTCGCTCAAGAACCGCGAGACCGGATTGACCCCGTTCCGGCTGGAAGCGAAGCGGCAAGGCAAGGTGGCGCGGATCGAGGTCCCGTCCATCGCGCGCGAGAAGCCGCCGGCGGACGTCGCGGACCGCCTGAACGTGCCCGCGGACGAGGAGAGTGTCGTTCACCGGGAAAACCACTACTTCGCAGATGACGAACCGGTGCAAGTCGTCTCAACCTACTTGCGGTGGGATGAAGCACAAGGAACGTTGCTAATGCAGCAGAAGACCAGGAAAGACGGCATCTACGGTCGCCTAGAGGATCTTGGACACGTCATGACGCGCGTCCGCGACGAAATCAGCGCCAGGATGCCCACACCCGAGGAAGCCGCGATTCTTGAGCTTCTGCCTGGCGTTCCGGTTCTTGAAGTGCTGCACACGAGCTTCGACCAGAACGGGACGCCTTTCGAGGTCTCCCGCTACGTACACCGAGCCGACCAAACCGGACTGCTCTACGAGCTGCCCGTCGAGTAACGAGGAGTTGCCCATGCCGTCTGCGGTCATCCGACCCTTCGAAGATTCTGACCTTGCCGAAGCCGCCGCAGCGTTGACCGAGGTGCACGCCACGGATGGGTATCCGGTCGAGGGAGTGGAGCAACCCGAGGTGTGGTTGCGCTCCGATGACGTGATGGCCGCATGGGTGGGAGAGCTGGACGGAGCCGTCGTCGGGCATGTGGCGGTGATGAGCCCGCGGGACGAGGACGCCGTGTCGATGTGGACGCAGCAGAGCGGCGAGCCGGAAGAGCGAATCGGCGTCTTGGCTCGACTGTTCGTCGTGAAGGCCGCCAGGAAGCACGCCCTCGGAGAAGCACTCACGCGAGCTGCGATGGGCTACGGCCGTGAGCACGGGCTGCGACTTGTCCTTGACGTGATGACCAAGGACACCTCCGCCATGCGCCTGTACGAACGTCTCGGCTGGCAAGCGATCGGCAGGACATCGCATCACTACGGAGCCGGCGAGAGCGTTGACGCCATTTGCTACGTCTCGCCCGACGCCTGAGCTGTTACAGGTTTCTCTACCTCATCAAGTCCGGCTGCGCTCCGCTCCGCCGGGCGCGCTTCCCGGCTCTGGCTGCGCCCGCGCTCCTGCCTTCGGCCCGCTCGGCGCTGCCGCCGCCGACGCGCGCCCACGCGTGGATAGGCCGGACGATGGGTTGATCACCATGCAGCACGTCACGGTCAAGGCGATGCCTCCGGCGGGGGATCGGCCGGCACCGGGGCAGAGGGGGCGCCGTTGCCGGCTGCGGCAACGTAGTGGCGTGCGCGGGGAGCTTCCATCCCGACCACCATCGACCCAGGCAGAGCCGAGCAGTCGCGGCCCAGGGCGTCAAGGTCGTTCGTACAGTGGCGCGCTCCACCTTGACGCCCTGAACCACGCCCGCTCCACGGTGTGTGGGTCGACGGCGGACGGGATGGAAGCTGGGGTAGGTGGTGGTGAAGGTGGGCGCGAAGTCCCGCTGTAGCGTGCCCGGATGGATGAACCCAAGATCAAGGTGTACGGCTCAGCCACCGAAATTACCGTCTCGGCCAATGCCGCAGGGCTGAAGGAACTGGCCGAACGCCTCACCGGTCTCGCCAGCCCCGAACTCCGGGACGGATACCACGAGCACCTTGACCCCGGCATCAACCTCGAAGACGGCTCGATCAGCCTGATCCTGGCACGCGACGACAAGCTGTAGGGCTCTCTCCGGCCCAACTGCCGCACGCTCGCGTGATCCGCAAATAAGGCCAAATCGCGACCTACTACAACCCGGTCAGATTCGCTCACACTCGGACACATGGGGGCGATAAGGGGCCACGAGCGGTACTTGTGCGATCAGTGCGGGGAGGCCAATCCCACTGTGCGCGATCGAGGCCGGATCGATCTCATGAACAGACTCTGCGAGACCTGCTGGAACGTCTTCGCCAACGAGATGGCCGAAGCCGATGGAGCCACGGCCGCCCCGAGGCCTGAGCCAGATCCTGACGACCCTTCATGGATCGAGCCGCCAGTTTGCCCCGAGTGCGGATCATTGATCCGCCTATGCCCGACCAGCTATGACCGATGGGTCAGCCTCGACACCACGGAACTGCCCGCCAAAGACGTTCCTGAGCCTCACAGGTGGCGCTTGATGCGGCTCCCGGACCCATTCCACGTCGTCACCGATATCGTGGCTGTACGGGTCCGTGGAATCGATCCACTGCCCGGCGAGCCCGTTGTGCCGGCTCACCGCATGATGTGCCCCTACTGGGGCGATTCGTAGATCACAGCGTGAGACACAGCCCGTGCCCCGAACGTGCCCGACCGAGCAGACACCGGTGGGGAACAACGGGGAACCCCGGTAAGCAGCCGACGAACGCGCAGGTCAGCACTTCACCAGGTCAGCGGGGACCCGGTTACGCGATCTTCCAAACTAGCTACGCGGGTTCGATTCCCGTCGCCCGCTCCAGATGACGTAGGGCCAGGTCAGAGGATCACTCCTCTGACCTGGCCCTACTTCGTTGCGGGGCGCGACCAGGGGGGCGGCCGTCACGTGGCGAGGAACGTCAGCAGGGGGGCGAGGAGTTGGGCCGGGGCGTCCAGGGGGACCAGGTGGCCCGCGTCCGGGATCGTACGCAGGTGGGCGCCGGGGATCAGGGTGGCCAGTTCCTCGCCCCTGGCGGGCGGGATCCAGGTGTCCTCCGTACCCCAGCAGACCGTGACGGGCAGGTCCATCGAGGGGTACAGGCCCTGGATCTCGTCGGTGTGGGCCTGGTCGGCCTGGGCGATCTGGCGGTAGAAGGCCGCCTGCCCGACCTCTCCCGCCCAGGGGGCGACCAGTCCGGTCAGGACGTCGGGGCGCAGTCCGCGATGGCTCGCGGAGCTCACGTACTCACGGACCAGGGCCTCGTGCAGCGGGGCCGGGAGCCGCTCGAAGACGTCGGCGTGGTCGGCGACCAGGCGGAAGAAGGGCGAGCCCCAGGGGGCCAGCGCGACCGGGTCGACCAGCGCGAGCCGCCCGTAGTCGGCCCCGTGGAGCAGATGCGCGCGCAGGGAGACGCAGCCTCCGAAGTCGTGCGCGATCACCGAGGGCCGCGTGAGCCCCCAGAAGTCGAGGAGCCCGGCGAACACCTCCCCCTGAGCCTTCAGGGAGACGTCCTGGCCGTGGGTCTTCGCGGAGCCGCCGTAACCCGGCATGTCCCAGACGTGGACCCGGTGTCCCTCGGCGGCCAGGGCGGGGGCGATCTCGTGCCATACGTACGAGGAGAACGGGGTGCCGTGCAGCAGCACCACCGGGGGGCCGTCCCGCGGTCCGAGGCGGTCCCACCGGAGGGTCCCGTTCGGGCTCTCCCAGCTCTCCCGCAACAGCCAGGCGGTCTTCCCGTTCACGTCGGTGCGCTCCTTCGCCGGATCGCCGGATCGCCGTGCGTCGGCCGCGAACGCGACCGCGGCGGTAGCGGTGCCTGCAGCAGTGCCAGAAGCGGTGGCAATAGCGAAGCCGAAGAGCCGATTCCGGGGTCGTCGGCAGGGGGGCCGTGCGCGGATTTCGCCGGGCGACGGGTCCGGGCAGTGCCGCCCCGTCCGCTCCCGCGCCGCGCGCCCGTGGTTCGCCGGGGCCGTGCGCCCGCTCAGAACTGGATCGAGTTGATGGTCTCCGCTATCGAGTTGAGGAAGCGCTGGATGTCGTCCGCCATGCCTGTGGAGGCCAGGAAGAAGCCGAAGAGCACGGCGACTACCGCCGGCCCCGCCTTGATCGATCCGCCCCGGATCAACACCACCAGGACGATCGCCAACAGCAGCACCACTGACAGCGAAATGGCCACAACTGATCACACCCTACGGTCGGTTCCGCTCTCCCGCCCGGAGGTGCAACCCCGCACACCCCCGCCAGAACCATCGTGCCACCAACAGGGCCCCCGTATGCGGCAGGTGAGGCATCCATCAGTCGGCGGCGTGAACGGCCGGGCCCCGCACGGCAATTCGACGCATCCCCCGCACGAGTAATTCAGAAAGATCGTTTCCATGTCCACACACCTGTGCACACAACCTGTTCGCAGGTAATTCGAATTGTTGGCACAGGCACACCGGCACACCGTCGGGCGGGGCACTAACAGGGCACTAAAGCCGACTCGATCGGACATTCCACCAGAGTCGCCCGCGGGTGGTATGCGATGTTTAGTCATGACGAATCAGGACGTAACATCCGGCCGAATGTGGCGCCCGCCATAGTCGTTGCCATGTCAACTTCACGAAATCCTGGGTACCCGAGGGACGATAAGCAGGATTCGCCTCAGGGGTTTCACGGAATCCCGCAGACAACGCTAGGGTGCTCCAGATGTCCTACGCCGCCTCGTCCCCCGCATGTGCGGCGAGGTCGCGGATCGTCTCCCCCGGCTCCTGGTGGGAGGGTCTGTGACGAACTCGCTCCGTCCGCACGGCCAACAGAGGGCTCCACTCCCACCGGCACAGTCTCCGGCTCCGGGAGTACCGAGTCCGCGACCCTCAGGAACACCGCACGCGGGCACCGCCGCCGCGCCGGACGTCAGACCCGCCAAACAGCGTGACGCGTTCTTCGACAACGCCAAGTACCTCGCGATCGTCTTCGTCGCGATGGGCCACGCCTGGGAACCGCTGACCGACCACAGCCGCGCCGCCGAGGCGCTCTACATGGTCGTCTACACCTTCCACATGCCGGCCTTCATCATCATCTCCGGCTACTTCTCCCGCAGTTTCGACATGCGCCCCGACCGGCTGCGCCGACTGATCACGGGTGTCGTCGTGCCGTACGTCCTCTTCGAGGTGGCGTACTCCTTCTTCAAGAGGTGGGCCGACGACGATCCGAGCCACCCCATCAGCCTGCTGGACCCCTGGTATCTGACGTGGTTCCTGGTCGCGCTCTTCGTGTGGCGGATGACCGTCCCGCTGTGGAAGGTCGTGCGCTGGCCCGTACCGCTCGCGCTCGCCATCGCCGTCCTCGCCTCCGTCTCCCCCGACATCGGCGACGACCTGGACCTCCAACGGGTCCTGCAATTCCTGCCGTTCTTCGTCGTGGGCCTGTTCATGAAGCCCGAGCACTTCCAGATGATGCGGCGCCGCGAGGTCCGGATCCTGTCGGTGCCGGTCCTCGCGCTCACGCTGGCCTTCGCGTACTGGGCGGGGCCGCGGATGAACTCGGCCTGGTTCTACCACCGTGACAGTGCGCAGGAGCTGGGCGCGCCCTGGTGGGCCGGTGTCGTGATGACGCTCGCGATGTTCGGCTGCTCGATGGTGCTCACGTCGTGCTTCTTCGCGTGGGTGCCTCGGCGCAAGATGTGGTTCACGGTTCTCGGCGCGGGCACGCTGTACGGCTATCTGCTGCACGGGTTCCTGGCCAAGGGGTCCCGTTTCTGGGGCTGGTACGACGAGTACACCTGGCTGAGCCATCCCGTCGGCGAGGTGTTGGTGTCCGTCTTCGCGGCGGCGGTCATCACCGCGCTGTGCACGCCCCTGGTGCAGCGGATGTTCCGCTTCGCGATGGAGCCGAAGATGGAGTGGGCGTTCCGGCGGGACGCCACGGAGGTTGCCCGCGAGCGGGCCAAGTCCTGAGGGCTTGGGCCGCTCGGCTCGTGCGCGTACCGGTGCGGCTGCTGGGGTAGCGGGTCGGCTGCGGTTCCGCTGTGGACGGGACTGCGCCGTTCCCCGCGCCCCTTGAAGGCAATCCTGCGGGTCTGTCGTCGCTGGGTGCGCCGTTCCCCGCGCCCCTGAAAGGCAACCTGCGGGTCTGTCATGGCTCGGTGCGCCGTTCCCCGCGCCCCTGAAAGGCAATCGTGCGGGTCTGTCATGGCTCGGTGCGCCGTTCCCCGCGCCCCTGAAAGGCAACCTGCGGGTTTGTCGTCGCTCGGTGCGGCGTTCCCCCGCGCCCCTTGGGGGCGCCCCTGCGAGGGGTGTCTCAGGGGCGTGGGGGGTTTTGTAGGTCCAGGAGTTCGTGCATCTTTTTGTACTTCTCTGTCAGGCGTGTGCGGGTGGGGGTGTCCAGCGCCGCCAGCCTCTCCGGGTTCGCGTTGTGGGCCAGGTCCGACTCCTTCACCAGGAGTGCGCCGGGCGTGGCGAGGATGCGGGCCGCGTACGCCTGCGGGGACTCGCCCGGCCGCTTGGTGACCGCCAGCACGATGGCCTTCGTACGAGCGGACAGCGCGGCCTCGCGCAGCCAGTCCTCCGAGAGCGCGTCGTCCTCCACGGAGTCGTGCAGCCAGGCCGCGGCGATCTGGTCCTCGTCGCCGCCGCGGACGCGCACCCCCTCGGCCACCGCCCGCAGATGCTCGACGTACGGGCGGCCCGCCTTGTCGGTCTGGGCGGCGTGCGCGTCGCGCGCCAGGGCCTCGACCTCGGTGAGGGTCAGCGGTGGGCGGGGCTCGTTGTCGGTCATGCGTCGAGTGTGCCCTGCTGTGAGGTTCCGTCCGTCCCGCCCCAGGCGGGGAGAAGCCCACACTTATCGACCCCGCGTGATCGTTTGGTAAACTAAGTACTGACGCTTTCTTGACGTTCTCTTGACTCGTCTTTATTCAGCGGACCACTCCCTCCCCCTCGACCACGAAGGAACGGGCCCATCGGACACGCAGAGCTTCTGATCGCCATGGGCGGCGCCTTTCTGGCCGCCGCCGTTCTCGCCCGCGTGGGTGCCCGGATCGGGCTCCCCACCATCCCTCTCTTCATCCTGGCCGGGATACTCCTCGGCCCCCACACGCCCGGCTTCGTGCTCGTCTCGGACCCGCACGAGATGGAGATGCTCTCCGCGCTCGGCCTGGTGCTGCTGCTCTTCTACCTCGGCCTCGAATTCCACATGGACGACCTCAAGGCGGGCGGGCGCCGGATGGCGCTCTCCGGAGGGACCTACCTCGCCCTGAACGTCGGCGCGGGCCTGGGCTTCGGCTTCGCCCTCGGCTGGGGTACGTCCGAGGCGCTGGTGCTCGCCGGTGTGCTCGGTATCTCCTCGTCGGCGATCGTCACGAAGGTGCTGGTCGACACGGGGCGGCTCGGCAATCCCGAGACCAAGCCGATCCTCGGCATCATCGTGGTGGAGGACATCTTCCTCGCCCTGTACCTGGCGGCCCTCCAGCCGATCCTGTCCGGCGCCGACTCACTCGGCTCGGCGGTCCTGGACGGGGGGAAGGCCTTCGCCTTCCTGCTGCTGCTGGCGCTCGCCGCGCGCTTCGGTACGCGGATCGTGGGGCGGCTCTTCGACACCAGGGACGACGAACTGCTCGTCATCTCCTTCCTCGGTGCGGCCGTGTTCATGGCGGGGGTCTCGGAGTGGTTCGGAGTGGCGGACGCGATCGGGGCGTTCATGGTGGGTCTGATGCTCGGCAGCACGACGTCGGGGCCGCGGATCCTCAAGCTGGTGCATCCGCTGCGGGACGCCTTCGGGGCGATGTTCTTCTTCGCGTTCGGCCTGTCCATCGATCCGGGGGATCTGCCGACCGTGTTGTGGCCGGTGCTGGCGGCGGTCGCGCTGACGCTGGTCATGAATGTGCTGGCGGGGTTGGGGGCGGCGCGGATCTACGGGTTCGGGGCGGGGCCCGCCGCGAACATCTCGACCACGTTGCTGGCTCGGGGGGAGTTCGCGTTGATCCTTGCGACGATGGCCGCGGTGGCGGGGCTCGATGAGCGGCTGTCGCCGTTCATCGCGGGGTATGTGCTGGTGCTGGCCGTGCTGGGGCCGTTGGCCGCGGGGCGGTCGGGGTGGCTGGCGCGGGTGCTCCCCGGCGGGAAGAGCGAGCGGACCCCTGAGCCGCAGGAGCCGACACCGGTCGCCTGAGAAACCCCTCTCGCCCCCGCCGCCCCTACCCGTTCCCGTCCCCATTCGGGGGCTACGCCCCCGCCCCCCCATGTCCTCAAACGCCGGACAGGCTGAAAAACCCGGCAGGGGGGCCGGGGGGCGCAACCCCGCCCTCAGGGGCGCGGGGAACTGCGCAAACGGAAGCGCAAACATGACCCCCCTCAGGAACGCAAGAACCACCTGGCCGGGCATCGGGGCGCAGCCCCGCCCTCAGGGGCGCGGGGAACTGCGCAGAGGGAAGCCCGGCGTGACGCCCCCTCAGGAACGCAAGGCACCGCCCGGCTGGGGGGCAAGGGGCCCGGAACCGCCCGGCTTCAAGGCTCGCCACGTGGCGGGGCGGTGGGGCGCAGCCCCGCCCGGGGTCAGAGGGTCGCGGGACCCGTCGTCGCGCCCTCCCGGCAGATCAGCAGCAACGCCCTGTCATCGTTCACGTCCTTCGCCACCGCCTCGATCAGATGCCAGGCCGCCCCGTGGAAACCACCGGCCACATACCGGTCCGCCTCCCCCGTAAGCCGGTCGATGCCCTCGACGATGTCCCGCTCGGACGTCTCCACCAGGCCGTCCGTGAACAGCATGAGGACGTCACCGGGACGCAGAGAGCCCTTGACCGAGTCGAACTGCGCCCCGCCGTACACCCCGAGCAGCGGCCCTTCCGCGACCTTCTCCTCCCAGCGCCCGTTGCCCGCGCTGAGCTGAAGGCCCGGCGGATGTCCGGCGGAGAAGAGTTCGTAGTCGCCCGAGTCCAGGTCGAGGACCAGGTGGATGGACGTGGCGAAGCCCTCGTCCCAGTCCTGGCGGAGCAGATAGCCGTTCGCCGCGGGCAGGAAGGCGTGCGGCGGCAGGGACCCCAGCAGCCCCCCGAACGCGCCGGACAGGAGCAGCGCACGCGACCCCGCGTCCATGCCCTTGCCGGAGACGTCGGTCAGGACGACCTCCAGTGTGCGCCCGCCGTTCGTACGCGCCGCGACGACGAAGTCGCCGGAGAACGACTGACCGCCGGCCGGCCGCAGCGCCATCTCCCGGTGCCAGCCCGCCGGCAGCTTCGGCAGCTTGCTCTGCACCCGGATCCGTTCACGCAGGTCGAACAGCATCGTCCCGCCGCGCCGCCACGGCACCCCGACCCGGCTGCGGAACTGGGCGATCAGCAGGCCGAAGAATCCGCACGCGGCGACGACCAGCACGATGCCCGGTGTCACCCGGGAGGGGCCTTCGGTGTACGGGCCGAGCCTCACGGACTCGACGATCAGCGCGGTGGCGGCAGCGGCGTACAGGCTGAGCAGGCTGGAGGGGCGCAGCAGGAGGCCGCCCGCGACGATCGGCAGGACGAGCAACGCCGGCGAGCACCAGACGGAGTTCATGAGTGTGACGCCGGCGAGCACGGGAATGGTCATCAGGAGCAGGGCCAGCGCGACCCAGTCGGAGCCGTCGCCGCGGAAGTAGTCGACGGCGGATCTGCGCAGCCCTGTGCGGACCCGGTGTACTTGCTTCTTCAACCGGGCCGTGAACGTATCGGCTTCTGCGCGCCGCTCTCGTCCTGCTGCCATTAGTTCGGGACCCTATCCATCGGACCAGGTGCTTGGCACGGGAGGTCCCACTTGTCCCCCGTCCGGGGACGGAAGTCACAGGGAAGCCCGGTCATCGCAGAGCGTACGGCCGGAAGGGGACCCGGCACCGCCCGCCCGGGAGAAATCCGGTCGCTCATCCCGGATTGCCCTGGTAGGCATGGGGACATGACGACAGACTTGCGCGCGCTGACCCCCGCCGACTGGGACGCGTGGTACGGGAAACTGGAGCTCGCGTTCGGCGGCGTCCCGGAATCGGCCGAGGAGCGCGCCCTGTGGAGCGATCTCACGGAGTACGACCGCTCCCTCGGGGTCTGGGACGGTGACGAGTGCGTGGGCACGGCCGGCGCCTTCTCCTTCCGGCTCACGGTGCCGGGCGGCGCGTCCGTACCGACCGCCGGCGTCACGATGGTGAGCGTCGCCTCGACGCACCGCAGGCGCGGGGTGCTCACCTCGATGATGCGTCGCCAACTGGACGACGTACGGTCCTGGGGTGAACCGCTCGCCGCCCTGACGGCGTCCGAACCGGCCATCTACGGGCGTTTCGGCTACGGCATCGCGACCCAGCAACTGCGCGCCGAGATCGACACGGCCCGGGTGCGCCTGTCGGTGCCGGACGGCACGGACGACGTACGCCTGCGGCTCGTGAAGCCGGCCGCGCCGGGGGTTCCCGAGGCCTGCGAGGCGGTGTACGCGCGTCATGTGGCGGAGCGGCCCGGGATGCTGGCGCGGCGGCCCGGCTGGGAGCGGCTGCCGCTGCTCGACCCGGAGAGCGACCGCAAGGGCACCTCGCCCCTGCAGTGCGTGCTCGCGCGGCGGGGGGACGAAGTCGTGGGCTACGCGCGCTACTTCATCAAGCCGGACTGGGAGCCGGCCGGGCCGAAGGGCACGGTCGAGGTGCGCGATCTGGAGGCGCTGGACCCGGCCGCGTACGCGGCGCTGTGGCGGCACCTCTTCGGTATCGACCTGACGTCGAGGATCAAGCTGTGGAACAGGCCCCTGGACGACGCCTGGCAGCACCTCGTCTCCGACACCCGGCGGTGCGACCTGGCGCCGCGCGACTCGCTCCATGTGCGGCTCGTCGAGGTCGGCGCGGCGCTGGAGGCGCGGACGTACCAGGCGCCGGTGGATGTGGTGTTCGAGGTCGAGGACGCCTTCTGTCCCTGGAACGAGGGGCGTTGGCGGCTGTCCGGCGACGCGAAGAGCGCGTCCTGCGCGCGGACCACCGACCCGGCCGACATCGCCCTGTCCGTAAGGGACTTGGGGGCGGCCTACCTCGGCGGCGTCTCCCTCGTCTCGCTGGCCGCGGCGGGCCGGGTGCGGGAACTGCGCCGGGGCGCCCTCGGGGAGGCCGCGCCCGGCTTCGCCTCCGTCGTCGCGCCCTGGCTGCCGCACGGCTTCTGAGTCCGTCCCGTGAACCGGCCCTCCGACGAACCGGCCCCGCGCATCCGTCGTCCGCATACGTCCTCTGTGCCGTCGTGAACCTCCGGGCGGGCAGGTCCGGTTGGGCCGTGGAGGGCCCGATGACGTCGCGCGTACCCCGGTCGGCCGATCGTATGCGCGGCGAGTCGATCCCATCGGCGGGCCCAGAAATTTTCAGCTGCCCGTGCGGTGCGGTGGTCCGTTCCGGGCGGAGGGGCCCGCCCGGCCCCGCGTCCGCCGTCCCGTCGCCTCCGTCACCTGCGGAAACCTTCGCCCCCCGCACGTACCGCACCCCCGCGTGACACCGCCGCGGGGGTGGGCCCGTGTCGGGGCACGGACCGCCGGACATCCCCAGGCGGTGCCTTCTCCCGCCCTTGACACATCGCGACGAGCCACTTGTATGGTCTAGGCCAACAGAACGCGCCGTTCCGTTCGGGGAGTTGGCCCTTCGCTGGAGCAACCTACCCTGCGTGAACGGCCGCAGCGGTTCCCCTTCGAGCCTCTTGGCCCCCCACCCACGAGAGGCCGGTCCCGTCACGTACGGTCCCCCACACAGCCGTGCGTGCCCGGGAAGGCCTGATGTGAAGGAGTCCCCATGCACGCCAGCAGGAAGACGGCTGCCCTCATAGGTGCCGTACTCGCCCCCGTCATCGCCGTGAGCCTGCCCGCCGGGTCGGCGAGCGCCCACGGCTACATCTCCGATCCGCCCAGCCGCCAGGCGCAGTGCGCCGCGGGCACGGTGTCCTGCGGGGACATCACCTACGAGCCGCAGAGCGTCGAGGGCCCCAAGGGCCTGACCAGCTGCAGTGGCGGCAACAGCCGCTTCTCCGACCTGGACGACGACAGCAGGGGCTGGACCGTCACGCCGGTGCCGAAGAACGCGACGTTCTCGTGGAAGCTGACCGCCCGGCACTCCACCAGCACCTGGGACTACTACGTCGGCGGCTCGCGGATCGCGCGGTTCGACGACGGCGGGGCCCAGCCGGACGCGGTGGTGAACCACCAGGTCGACTTCGGCGGCCTCACCGGCAAGCAGAAGGTCCTGGCCGTCTGGAACGTGGCCGACACCGACAACGCCTTCTACGCCTGCATCGACGTCAACGTCGGCGGCTGACGGGCCGCGCGTCCCCCCACACCTCACTCCCACCCCACAGGAGTCGTACCGTGCACCGACGCATACTCGGACTGCTGACCGCCACCGGCGCTGCCGCCGCCCTCTGCACGCTCACCCTCGCCCCGACGGCCTCGGCGCAGAAGGCCGGCGACAACACCTCGGCCGCCGCGTTCGTGGTCAGCGAGGCCCAGTTCGACGCCATGTTCCCGGGCCGCAACTCGTTCTACACGTACAGCGGTCTCACCGCCGCGCTCGACGCCTACCCGGGCTTCGGCACCACGGGCAGCGACACGGTGAAGAAGCAGGAGGCCGCCGCCTTCCTCGCCAACGTCGGCCACGAGACCGGCGGCCTGCAGTACGTGGTGGAGCAGAACACCGCCAACTACCCGCACTACTGCGACACCGGGCAGCCGTACGGCTGCCCGGCCGGCAACGACAAGTACTACGGCCGGGGCCCGGTCCAGCTCAGCTGGAACTTCAACTACAAGGCCGCGGGCGACGCCCTCGGCATCGACCTGCTCAACAACCCCGACCTCGTGCAGAACGACGCGGCCGTCGCCTGGAAGACGGGCCTGTGGTACTGGAACACCCAGACCGGGCCCGGCACCATGACGCCGCACGACGCCATGGTCGACGGCGCCGGATTCGGCGAGACCATCCGCTCGATCAACGGCAGCCTGGAGTGCGACGGCGGCAACCCGGGCCAGGTCCAGAGCCGGATCGACAACTACCAGCGCTTCACGCAACTGCTCGGCGTCGAGCCCGGCGGCAACCTCAGCTGCTGACCCCGGGGCCGAGCCCCTGGCCGCTCGGCTCCGGCCCCACCCGGACCGAGCGGCACCCGCCCGCCCTCCATCCCCCCTCACCCCACTGACGAGGACCGCATGAATCTGCTCTCCCCCCGCAAGCTGACGGCGTCCCTGGCCGTCGCGGCGGCGCTCGGCGCCGTCGCCATCGTCGCAGGACCGGCCGACCGGGCCTCCGCCGTCGCGGACACCATCCCGCTCACCCTGAAGAACACCTCGGGCAGCGGCGAGCAGGTGTACGTGTACGTGATCGGCACCGAACTCGCCTCCGGCAAGCAGGGATACGCCGACGAGACCGGCACCTTCCACGCCTGGCCGGCTGGTGGCGCCCCGCCCGTCCCGGCCCCCGACGCCTCGTTCGCCGGGCCCGCCGACGGCGCGTCCAAGACCGTCCGGCTCCCGAAGTTCTCCGGCCGCGTCTACTTCTCGTACGGCCAGAAGCTGGACTTCAGGCTCGCCGACGGTGGACTCGTGCAGCCCGCCGTGCAGAACGCCTCGGACCCCAACCACGACACCCTGTTCAACTGGACCGAGTACACGCTCAACGACTCCGGTCTGTGGCTGAACTCCACCCAGGTCGACATGTTCTCCGCCCCCTACTCCGTGGGGCTCACCGCCGGCGACGGCTCCACCAAGGAGACCGGCAAGCTCAAGCCGGGCGGCTACCGGGCCGTCGTCGACGGGCTGAAGGCACAGGGCGGCGGCTGGGAGGGACTGGTCGAGTCCCGCGGCGACGGCACACCGCTGCGGGTGCTCGCCCCGGGCCACGCCATCGGCTCGGGTGCCATCCCGGCGGATGTGATGAACGACTACATCGACCGGGTCTGGACGAAGTACGCCACCGACACGCTCACGGTGACCCCGTTCAAGGACCAGCCCGACAAGAAGTTCCAGGGCAAGGTCAACGGCGACAAGATGGACTTCACCGACGGTACGGGTGCCGTCGTGACGTCCTTCGACAAGCCCGACTCGGACTCCGTGTTCGGCTGCTACAACAAGCTGGACGCCCCCAACGACCAGGTCCGCGGCCCCATTTCACGCACCCTGTGCGCCGCGTACAACCGGTCGACCCTGCTCAGCAACTCCGAGCAGCCCGACGCCGACGCGTCCGGCTTCTACCAGGACGGCGTCACCAACCACTACGCCCGGCTGGTCCACGAGCAGATGCAGAACGGGCAGGCGTACGCCTTCGCGTTCGACGACGTCGGCAACCACGAGTCGCTGGTGCACGACGGCGACCCGAAGGACGCGACCATCTCCCTCGACTCCTTCGAATGAGGGCCGGTGCTCACGCCTTCTGACAGGTAGGGCACCAGAAGAGGTTGCGGGCGGCGAGACCGGCGGTGCGGATCTCGCCGCCACAGACGTGGCAGGGCAGGGTGGCCCTGCGGTACACGTAGACCTCGCCGCCGTGGTCGTCCTTGCGCGGCGGGCGGCCCATCGCCTCCGGCTCGTGCTCCGGCCGGACCGTGTCGATCCGGTTGTTGCGGACCCCCTCGCGCATGAGCGCCACCAGGTCCGCCCACATCGCGTCCCACTCGGCGCGCGTGACGCCCCGGCCCGGCCGGTACGGGTCGATGCCGTGCCGGAAGAGGACCTCGGCGCGGTAGACGTTGCCGACGCCCGCGATGACCTTCTGGTCCATGAGCAGGGCGGCGATCGTCGTACGGCTGCGGGAGACGCGCTCGTACGCCCGCTCCGGCTCGGCGTCCTCGCGCAGCGGGTCGGGGCCCAGGCGGGCGTGTATCGCCTGCTTCTCCGCGTCCGTGATCAGGGTGCAGGTCGTGGGGCCGCGGAGGTCCACGTACGCGGTGTCGTTCCTGAGCCTCAGGCGGACCGTGTCGGTGGGCGGGAGCGCGGGGGATCCGCCGAAGGCGACCTTGCCGAAGAGGCCGAGGTGGATGTGGATCCAGTCCTCCGTCTCGAAGCGGAGGAAGAGGTGCTTTCCGTGGGCCTCGGCGGTGGTGAGGGTCGTGCCGTCCAGGAGGGCGGCGGCGGCCGTGAACTTGCCCTGGGGGCTGGTCACGTGGGCCTTGCGGTCGCCGAACGCGCGGAGGTAGTCCTCGGCCAGGCGGTGGATGGTGTGCCCCTCCGGCACGGGTCCTCCTAGGGTCTGTCTGACAATTCCCGTCGTCGCCCGTAGGGCGGCTGCGCGGCGTCAGGTGCGTGCTCTCGGTGTGCCGGGCGTAGAGCCTCGTACTGGACGTACTTGGCTCTGCGCCCGGTGCGGCGAGAGTGCGTGCATGGCGTCGCGCGGCAGACGGGAATTGTCAGACAGACCCTAGGGGGGTTCTCCTCCCCAGCCCCGCCCCTTCCCGAAACCGGGGGCTGCGCCCCCGGACCCCCTGTCGCGCTGACGCGCTCGTCCTCAAACGCCGGACGGGCTGAAATGCTTCAGCCCGTCCGGCGTTTGCGGACCGGGGGTTCGGGGGTAGCGCCCCCGAGGTAGGGGCGGCGGGGGCGAATAAAGTTCTAGCCCTGCGGGTGGTGCGCCGGGATCGCGGGGAGGTCCCCGGTCGACTCGTACGCCGACAGCATGTCGATCCGCCGAACGTGCCGCTCATCACCCGAGAACGGCGTGTTCAGGAAGGTCTCGACGAACTTCGTCGCCTCCTCCTCGGAGTGCATCCGCGCCCCCACGGCCACGACATTGGCGTCATTGTGCTGCCGCCCGAGCGCCGCGGTCTCCACGCTCCACGCGAGAGCCGCCCGCACCCCCGCCACCTTGTTCGCGGCGATCTGCTCGCCGTTCCCGGACCCGCCGATCACGATGCCCAGCCCCTCGGGGTCGGCCGCGGCACGCTCGGCGGCACGCAGGCAGAACGGCGGGTAGTCGTCCTGGGCGTCGTAAATGAGGGGCCCGCAGTCGACGGGCTCGTGCCCGGCGGACTTGAGCCACTCGACGAGGTGGTTCTTGAGTTCGAAACCGGCATGGTCGGAACCGAGGTACACGCGCATGGTCCGAGTGTGACACGGCCGTTTCGGATCGGCCCCGTCGGGGCAGGCGCGGGAAACTCTCCGGGGTGGTTCCCGGAAAAGCACCAGCAACACTACAGAACCTCAGAGAAACCTCAAATAACGATCTGGATTCAAAGGTTCACGAATCCATTCACCTGGGATTCACTGGACCGGCTCGCCGAGCCCCCCCACTCGCCACTGTCCCAACGTCCCCACAGTCCCCGGCGTAAAGGAATCCCCCCATGACCTCGCAGCCGACTCTGTCGAAGGCCGGTAACGGCCCCGAGGGCCCAGGAGGGCCCGGAACCCCCGGAGAACCCGACGGCGGACTCCAGGCCGGGCTCAAGAACCGGCATCTGTCGATGATCGCGATCGGCGGGGTCATCGGCGCCGGCCTCTTCGTCGGCTCCAGCACCGGTATCGCCACCGCGGGCCCCGGCATCCTGCTGTCGTACTTCCTCGTCGGCACCATGGTCGTCCTCGTGATGCGGATGCTCGGCGAGATGTCCGCCGCGAATCCGACCTCGGGCTCGTTCTCCGCGCACGCCGACCGGGCGCTCGGCCGCTGGGCGGGCTTCTCCATCGGCTGGCTCTACTGGTTCTTCTGGGTCGTCGTGCTCGCGATCGAGGCCACCGCGGGCGCGGTGATCCTGGAGAGCTGGGTCCCGGCCGTACCGCAGTGGGGCTGGGCGCTCATCGTCATGCTGGTGCTGACCGCGACGAACCTCGGCTCCGTCGGCTCGTACGGCGAGTTCGAGTTCTGGTTCGCCGGGATCAAGGTCGTCGCCATCGGCGCCTTCATCGTCATCGGCGGGCTCGCCGTCTTCGGTCTGCTGCCGGGCGCCGACACCGACAGCGCCGGGCTCGGGAACCTCACGGAGCACGGCGGCTTCCTGCCGCACGGACCCGGCTCGATCCTCACCGGCATCCTGCTCGTCGTCTTCTCCTTCATGGGCAGCGAGATCGCCACCCTCGCGGCCGGCGAGTCCGAGAACCCGCAGCGCGCCGTCACCAAGTCCACCAACAGCGTCATCTGGCGGATCGGCGTCTTCTACCTCGGCTCGATCTTCGTCGTCGTCACGCTGCTGCCGTGGGACTCCGAGTCCATCCAGAAGGACGGTTCGTACGTCGCCGCCCTGAACTCGCTCGGTATCGCCAACGCCGGCGAGATCATGAAGTTCATCGTGCTGACGTCCGTCCTGTCGTGTCTCAACTCCGGCCTCTACACGGCCTCCCGCATGGCCTTCTCGCTCGGCCGGCGCGGTGACGCGCCCAAGGCCTTCGCCCGCACCACGGGCCGTGGCGTCCCGATGACCGCGATCCTCGCGTCGGTCGCCTTCGGCTTCGTCGCCGTGTTCTTCAACTACGAGTTCCCCGACTCGGTCTTCCTCTTCCTCGTCAACTCCTCCGGCGCGGTCGCCCTGTTCGTCTGGCTCGTCATCTGTCTCTCGCAGCTGCGCATGCGGAAGATCATCGAGCGCGAGACGCCGGAGAAACTGGTCGTACGGATGTGGCTGTACCCGTATCTGACGTGGGCGACGATCGCACTGATCGTCTTCGTCCTCGGCTACATGCTCACCGACACCGAGCACGACGGCCGGCAGACCGTGCTGCTGTCACTGCTGGTGGCCGGCGTGGTCGTGGGCATCTCGCTGGTACTGGAGAAGGTGCGGCGCGGCGGGGACGCACGACCGCGGGAGACGTCGGACACCGAGCAGGTCTGACCGCTGTTCCGCACACGACGGCGCCTCCGCGGTTCCCTTCCGCGGAGGCGCCGTCGTGTGTGATGTGTGATGTGTGATGCGCGGTGTGCGGTGTGCGGTGTGCGGTCACAGGGGAGTGAAGGTCTTCTTGAGGTTCTCGTAGACCCGCAGTGCCCGATCCTCCACGTCCGGTTGGTACCAGGTGGTGACCTCGTACGTCTTGCCGTCGACGTCGAAGCCGAGCAGCCGGGCGTGCCAGGGCAGTCCCTTGGCCGTGACCGTGTACTCCCAGACGACGGCGGGCGCCCCCCGGAACGTGGTCTCCTCCAGCCGTATCCGCTGGTAGTCGAGGCCCTCGCTGGTGGTCACCTCCGTCTTCTTCCACTGTTCCAGCAGGTCACCGCGGGCCGGGGAGGCGTTGGCCAGGATCTCCTGCTTGCGGTCGGGTGACGTGTAGTGGACCTCGGCGCCGCTCTGCGCGACCCGGTCCCAGCCGTCGGGCGGCACCCAGGCGTACATACCGGCCTCCGTGCGGGAGCCCGCCGGGAGGCTCGGCGGGCGGGCGGTACCCGCGACGGTGGGGGACGACGCCGCGGAGGGGCCCGCGTGGTCCTTGTCGCCGGATGAGCCGCCGAGCATCGGGATGAGCAGGGCGGCGAGTGCCCCGGCGACGACCACGCCCCCGGCGGTGATCAGGCCCTTGCGGAGTACGGACGGGGCCGGGGTGCTCCCGGGCCTCGTGGGCGGCTCGGCATTCCCTTCCGGCTCCGACTCCGGCTTCAGCTCCGGCACCGGCTGCGGCTGCGGCTCCGACTTCGGCTGTGGTGGCCGTGGTGCTGGGGGCGGGGGCTTGTGCCGCTCCAGCCGGACGCCCGGTGCGCGGAACGCCTGTCCGGGTGCCGCGCCCTCGGAGGGGAGTTCGGGCGTGCCCTCGCGAGGGGCTTCCGAGGACGTGTTCTCCACGTTCGGGAGTGGTTCGGAGGGGGGTGCCTCCCGGGTCGGGGCGTGCCCGGCCGGTACCGCGTCCTCCACCGGCTCCGGGGGCGGGATGCGTACGTACAGGGGGGTCGTGCGCTCGACCCGTGGGGGCGCGGGGGTGGTCGCCGCCCGCGCGGCCGGTTCGTCGGGCTCCGGGAGGGGGGCGGGGCCCGATCCCGGTGTCGCTTCCGGGGTCGCTTCCGGTGACGTGTCCGGGGTCGCCTCCGGAGCGGCTTCCGGTACGGCTTCCTCGGCGCCGGGGGCCGTGACCGGGACCGTCAGCGCCGCCGTCCCCGCGGTGCCGTCCGCGGCCGGGCCGAGGATCGCGGCCAGGTCCTCCAGCGCGGGGCGGTCCGCGGGGTCCTTCAGGAGCAGGGCCGTGAGCGCGTCCCGCAACTCCCCCTCCCCCGCCGCGGCCGGGATCTCGGGCTCCTCGTACAGCACGGCGTGCAGGGTCGCGAGGGTCGTCGCGCGGGAGAACGGGGACCGGCCGCCCAGTGCCGCGCAGAGGGTCGCGCCCAGGGACCAGAGGTCGGACGGCGGGCCCTGCGGGCGGCCGGAGACGCGCTCGGGCGCCATGTAGTCGGGGGAGCCGACCAGCATGCCGGCCATCGTGAGGGCTTCCGCGTTCTGGATGGCGGCGATGCCGAAGTCGGTGAGGACGACCCGGCCGGCCCGCCGTTCGATCAGGACGTTGGCCGGTTTGATGTCCCGGTGCAGGACACCGCCCGCGTGCACCTGGTCGAGCGCCGCCACCAGTTCGAGCCCGATCCGGGCCGCGGCGCGCGGGCTCAGCGGCCCGTCCTCCGCCACGACCCGTTCGAGGGAGCGGCCGTCGACCAGCTCCATCACGATCCACAGACGCTCGCCCTCGTCCACGACGTCGTACACGCGCACCACATTGGGGTGGTCGATCCGGGCGGTGGCCCTGGCCTCGCGCAGGGTCCGTTCGCGGCGCGTTCTGGCGTCCTCCTGGTCCATGCCGTCTATGCGCATCTCCTTGACGGCCACCTGCCGGTCCAGCGTTTCGTCGGCGGCCCGCCACACCCGCCCCATTCCGCCTTGTCCAATACTTTCGACCAAGCGGTACCGACCTGTAACCAGCAATCCCGGAATACCGCCCCTTGTCATTTCCGGCACCCCCATGCCCCCCTTCAACACCTGCCACAGAAGAACCGAAAAGAAGCACTACGGCCACAACTTCGTGCCGCCCAGCATAGTGCGGAGAAATCTTGTGGTACCTCTTCAAGTACTGCGAATTCAGGCGCAGTCACGGGGTTACAAGGGGGACGGACATGAGTTCTCGTCGTAGGACGATCGCCACAGGATCACTGCTCACCGCATCTTTTTCCGCGGTGATGATCCTTTCCTTCTCCGCCACGGCGGACGAGCCGGGACCGATGAGCGACAAGGGGGGAAAGGCCGTTGACGGAGCACCGGCGGGTGTCAAGCTGACGACCTCGCTGCCCGAGAAGATCAGCGTCGACAACGGTTCGCAGAAGACGGCGATCACCGCCACGGTGAAGAACGGGGGAACAAAGGAGAGCGGTGCGATTCAACTGCTCGTGGTCGGTTTTGACGGCCTCTCGGTCAAAAGCGTCAAAGGTTGTTCGGAAATCGCCAAGAAAGATCTCCCCGAGGGGTCGAACAGCGGCTTCGCCTGCGCCATCGACACGCTGGGCGCCGGCAAGTCGAAGTCGTACGCCGTGGACGCGACGTTCGATCTGAAGAAGGAGGGAAAGATCTGTCTGCCCGTCCAGGCCGCCGACGGCAAGAAGACGTTCTGGCAGCAGGGCCCGGTCCCGTTCGGGGCCAACAACCCCTCGCCGAACGCTCCGGCGACGCCTCTCCTGCTCGGCACCGACAACAGCCCCGTCACCCCGGGCGGCGACAAGGCCGGTGACTCCTCGGGGGACAAGTCAGGTGGCCAGGAGCTGCCCAGGACCGGTCCCGCCGACCAGGTGCTGCCGCTCGGCGCGGCGGGCGCCGCGCTCATCTCCGCGGGGGTGGCGGGGCTGTGGTGGACGCAGCGGCGCGACGGGCGAAGGAGCGAGTCCTGATCCTGCCGGCGTCGTTCACGGCCCGCTGAGGCGGACGCGGACGCGGAAGAGGCTCGCCGGACTGCGGCCGGAGTACGACCCGGCGAACCTCTTCCAGGGGAACTACGGTGTGGCGGCCGTCAGCTCTCGCGCTTGACGAGCTTCCAGGCGGCCGGGAGCACGCCCATGGCCAGGGCGGCCTTGAGGGCGTCGCCGATGAGGAACGGGGTCAGGCCCGCCGCCACGGCCTGGGCCGGCGTCAGGTCGGCGACGACGGCCAGGTACGGGACGCCGATCGCGTAGATGACCGCCTCGCCCAGCAGCATCGCGCCCGCCATGCGGACCACCGAGCGGTCGGCTCCGCGGCGGGCGAGGGCGCCCACGACGGTCGCGGCGAGCAGCATGCCGAGGATGTAGCCGAAGGAGGCGGTGGCGCCGGAGGAGCCCTCGGCGAACCACGGCAGACCGGCCAGGCCGAGCAGCGCGTACAGGGCGAGGGAGGCGAGGCCCCGGCCCGCGCCGAGCGCGGTGCCCACGAGGAGGGCGGCGAAGGTCTGGCCGGTGACCGGGACCGGAGAGCCCGGGACGGGCACCGCGATCTGGGCGGCGAGGCCGGTGAGCGCGGCGCCGCCCGCCACGAGTGCGATGTCCCTGACGCGGGAGGCGGGAAGGAGGTCGGCGAGGACCTGGCGCGGGGTTGTCTGGGCGACGGCGGTGGTCATCGGGGCTCCGGCGAAGGGTGAGGGTGAGGGCGGGGGTCGTTGTGACGCTATCCCAGGGGGGTTGTGCGTCTCTCCGTCAGTGGTCGACAAAGGGGATCGGCGGGGGTTGGTGCACCTTCGACAAAGGATGCGCCGTACACCTGTCGGGGCGTGATGCTGGTCACGGAGGGGAGGTGATCCGGCCGCGGCTCGTCGTGACCCGCCGCACACCCTCCTCGCTCCCGTCGCTCACGCCTGCGGTTGCGCTGGAGGAACACACCGCTCCGCACTCTTGCTGTCAGGCTGCATTTGCAAGAGACTTGCAACAAGGGCTCGGCCTCGTGATCGTCTTCTCACCTTTCACGCGGGGCGGGCGGATGGACGGAAGGCCCCCGCGAGGACGTGACTCGCGGGGGCCTTCCTGTTCGGGGCCTTCCGGTACGGGCGGCTCCGGGTGATGGTGAGGGATGCCGATGAGGAGTTGCGTCACCTGCAAGAGCCCCGAGGAGGAGCACCGCTTCCTGAAGCCCAAGGAAGCGGCCTGGCTCAAGAAGCACCTGGACGTGAAGAACGTCGACGAGTACCTGGTGTGCTTGGCCCCGCTGGACGACGGGGCCGAGCAGTGCCGCAACGTGCGTAGGTTCTACGTCGAGAGGCCCTTCAGGGAGCCCCTGCGGCTGCCCGAGCCGGAGTGACGCCCACCGGCCCGTGCCGGACTACAGGTTGCTGAAGTCCGGGCCCTTCGTGCGGGTGCGCTTCAGTTCGTAGAAGCCCTGTACCGAGGCGACGAGCAGCGTGCCGTCCCACAGCCTGGCGGCGTCCTCGCCCTTGGGGGCCGGGGTGACGACGGGGCCGAAGAAGGCGATCTGCTCGCCGTCGGCGCCGGGAACCGCGATGACGGGCGTGCCGACGTCCTGGCCGACCTTGTCGATGCCCTCCTTGTGGGAGGCACGCAGCTGGGCGTCGAACTCGAAGTCCTCCTGGTCCGCGTAGTCGATCAGGTCCGCGGGGAGGCCGACCTCGTCGAGCGCGCCGACGATCGCCTCCCGTGTGGGGCCGAGGCCGCCGTTGTGGATGCGGTTGCCGAGCGCGGTGTAGAGCGGGCCGAGGATGTCGTCGCCGTGCTTCTGCCAGGCCGCGGTCACCACGCGGATCGGCTGCCAGGCCTTGGTGGACAGCAGCTCGCGGTACTCGTCGGGCAGCTCGTCCAGCTTCGGCTCGTTCAGTACGGCGAGGCTCATGATGTGCCAGCGGACCTCGATGTCCCGGACCTTCTCCACCTCCAGGACCCAGCGCGAGGTCATCCACGCCCACGGGCACAGCGGGTCGAACCAGAAGTCGACGGGCGTCTTGGCGGAACTCTGCTCAGACATGCTTCTCCTCGTTGGGGGACGCCGGCGCCCGGCACCTCGAAGCCACCGGGCTCATGTTCAACGCGATCGGTCACTCGTGCCATTCCCGGGTGCCCCGTGTCAGGGGCACATGGCAGGATCGGTCCTGTTCACACGTACCCATGACGCCACGAGGGAGTGCCGCCCGTGCCCGGTGAGAATCTGTCCCGCGACGAGGCCCGCGAGCGGGCGGCGCTGCTGTCCGTCGAGGAGTACGAGGTGTCCCTGGACCTGCGCTCCGCGGTGGGCGGGACCGACAGCGGGCCGCGTACGTTCCGGTCGGTGACGACCATCCGGTTCCGCAGCGCGGAGCCGGGCGCCACGAGCTTCGCGGACCTGATCGCGCCGAGCGTCACGGCCGTCTCGCTGAACGGCAGGGACCTCGATCCGGGCGCGGTCTTCGACGGCTCCCGCATCCTCCTGGAGGACCTGGCCGAGGACAACGAACTGGTGGTGGACGCCCAGTGCGCGTACAG
Source organism: Streptomyces ortus (assembly GCF_026341275.1). Classification (NCBI taxonomy): domain Bacteria; kingdom Bacillati; phylum Actinomycetota; class Actinomycetes; order Kitasatosporales; family Streptomycetaceae; genus Streptomyces; species Streptomyces ortus. The sequence continues at coordinate 5,683,911 of NZ_JAIFZO010000002.1, read as the reverse complement.
CCGCACGGGTGAGGGGATGCACCGCTTCGTCGATCCCGAGGACGGCGAGGTCTATCTCTACACGCAGTACGAGCCGGCCGACTCCCGCCGCGTCTTCGCCAACTTCGAGCAGCCCGACCTCAAGGCGCCGTTCCGCTTCGAGGTGCGCGCCCCCGAGGGCTGGGTGGTGTGGAGCAACGGCGTCGGTGAACTGACCGAAGGGGTGTGGAAGTTCGCCGGCACCAAGCCCATCTCGACGTACATCACGGCCGTCGTCGCCGGTCCGTACCACTACGTGACCGACTCGTACGAGCGGGTCCTCGCCGACGGCACGCGGCTGGAGATCCCGCTCGGCGCGCTCTGCCGCAAGGGCCTGGCCAGGCACTTCGACGCCGACGACGTCTTCCGCGTCACCAAGCAGGGCCTCGACTTCTTCCACGACCACTTCGACTACCCGTACCCGTTCGGGAAGTACGACCAGGCGTTCGTGCCCGAGTACAACCTCGGCGCGATGGAGAACCCGGGCTGTGTGACCTTCCGCGAGGAGTTCATCTTCCGCGGCAACGTGACGCAGGCGTCGTACGAGCGCCGGGCGAACGTGATCCTGCACGAGATGGCCCACATGTGGTTCGGCGACCTGGTGACCATGGTGTGGTGGGACGACCTGTGGCTCAAGGAGTCCTTCGCGGACTTCATGGGCACGTTCTCCATGGTCGAGGCGACCCGCTTCACCAACGGCTGGGTCACCTTCGCCAACAACCGCAAGGCGTGGGCGTACCGCGCCGACCAGCTGCCCTCCACGCACCCGGTCACGGCCGACATCCGCGACCTGGAGGACGCCAAGCTCAACTTCGACGGGATCACGTACGCCAAGGGCGCGGCCGTCCTCAAGCAGCTGGTCGCCTACGCCGGACGGGACGCGTTCCTGGAGGGCGCCCGCCGCTACTTCAAGCGGCACGCGTACGGGAACACGCGCCTCGGTGACCTGCTGGCGGTCCTGGAGGAGACGAGCGGGCGGGACATGGCGGCCTGGTCGCGGTCCTGGCTGCAGACCGCCGGCGTCAACTCCCTCACCCCGCAGGTGCTCCTCGACGCGGAGGGCCGGGTCGATGAGCTGACGGTCCTCCAGGAGGCCGCCGAGTCGCATCCCGAGCTCCGGCCGCACCGGGTCGCGGTCGGGCTGTACCGGCGGGAGGGCGCGGACGGTTCACTCGTGCGGTACGCGCGGGCCGAGGTGGACGTCGACGGGCCGCGCACGGTCGTCGGTGAGCTGGCCGGGGCCGACGCCCCCGAGCTGGTCCTCGTCAACGACGACGACCTCACGTACTGCAAGATCCGCTTCGACGAGGGGTCGCTGGACACGCTGCGGGCCCGTCTCGGCGACCTCACCGACCCGCTGGCCCGTGCGCTGTGCTGGTCGGCGCTGTGGAACCTGACCCGCGACGCGCTCATGCCCGCGCGGGACTTCGTCGACCTCGTGCTGCGCTTCGCGGGCCGCGAGTCCGACATCGGCGTGCTGCAGACGCTCCACGCGTGGGCGAACTCCGCGCTCACCTTCTACGCGGCACCCGAGTGGCGGGCCACCGGCGGGCGGCTGCTCGCCGAGGGCGCGCTGCGGGAGCTGCGGTCCGCCGGGCCCGGCAGCCAGCACCAGCTGACCTGGGCGCGGTTCTTCGCGGCGGTCGCCTCCGGCGAGGACGAGCTGCGGCTGCTGCGGGAGCTGCTGGAGGGGACGGAGAAGGTCGACGGGCTCGATGTGGACCAGGAGCTGCGGTGGGCGTTCCTGGAGCCGCTCGCCGCGCACGGGGTGGTGGACGAGGCCGTGCTGGCGGCGGAGCTGGCCCGCGACGACACCGCGTCCGGGAAGCGGCATCAGGTGCGGTGTCTGGCCGCCCGGCCGTCCGCGGCGGTCAAGGCGCAGGCGTGGGCCGCCGTGGTGGAGTCGGACTCGCTGTCCAACGCGCTGGTGGAGGCGACGATCGGGGGCTTCGCGCAGGCGTCCCACCGGGAGCTGGCCGCTCCCTACGCGTCGAAGTACTTCGACGTGATCGAGCGGGTGTGGGAGGAGCGGTCGATCCAGATCGGGATGGACGTGGTGCGGGGGCTGTTCCCCTCGCTGCAGGACTCCGCCGGGACCCTCGCGGCTGCCGACGCGTGGCTCGCCTCGCACGGGCAGGCCGCGCCCGCGCTGCGGCGGCTGGTGTCGGAGGCGAGGGACGACCTCGGGCGGGCGCTGCGGGGACAGGCGTGTGACGGGGCCGCACCACGCCCCTGACCCGTGCCCCTATAGGGGGACGGGGCTTGGCGTGTTGACTTTGCGGGCGTCCATAACAGTTACGGAATGTGGGTAATCGGAGCCGTGACCCCCTGACGGACCAGGGGGTTTCGGCAGTTCGAGGGGCGGACTTTAGAGCGGGGTTGTCCGGTTTTGACGACGGACTTGTAACAGCGGTTAGGCAGCGGATCAGGCGCGGCAGATTCGACGTCATGAACCACAACACCCCGCTCTCCCCCCGGCCCCTCCGCCACCTGTCCGACGTCCAGCAGCGCGTCATGACCACCGCGCAGCTGCGGTCGAGGGGCGTGAGCACCGCCGACATCAACGCGCAGTGCCGGCCGGGCGGTTCCTGGCAGCAGCTCCTGCCGGGGGTCTACCTGCTCCGCCCGGGGCCCGCCACCGGCGAGGAGCGGCTGCACGCGGTCCTCATGTACGCGGCCCGCTGCCCCGTCACGGAACCGGCCGTGCCCGCCCAGCCGGGCGCCGCGGAACCGCACGCCCCGCAGGGGTACACCGACGCGATGATCACCGGCCTCGCGGCACTCGCCCTGCACCGCTTCGCGGCCGCTCCCCCGCTGCTCTCCCTGGACCGCGTCGACGTCCTCGTCCCGCGGCTGCGACGACTGCGCTCGACGGGCTGCGTCCGTATCGTCCGTACGCCGGGGATGCCGGAGCCCGTGCGGCTGGGCGGGATCCCCGTGGCGCCCGTGCCGCGTGCGCTGGCCGACGCGGTCGCCGACATCACGGACGCGGGAGTCGTACGCCGGCTCCTCACCGAGGCGGTGCGCGGCGGGCACTGCGAACCCGCCGCGGTCGTACGGGAGCTGACCCAGGCCCGGCTGCTGAGCCGGCCGCACGTGGTGGACGCCGTCGACTCCCTCCTCGCGGAGGGCCGGGCCATCGCCGAGGACCGGCTCTACCGGCTGGTCAGGGAACACGGTCTGCCCGACCCGGTCTGGAACGTGGAGCTGCGGCTGCCCGGCGGTCCCCTCCTCGGCGGCCTCGACGCGTACTGGCCCGAACACGCCGTCGCCCTCGAACTCGACACCCGGGCCCCGCGCCACGACGACGACGCGATGTGGTCCGAGTACGCCCGCAAGCGCGAGCACCTGGAGCGCCTCGGCATCACGGTCGTCCATGTGACACCGAAGAAGCTGCGGGACTCGATGGAACAGCAGGCGACCGTCGTCCGTACGGCTCTGATGGCGTCGGGGGACCGCGATCCGGCGGCGTATGTGGTGGTGCTGCCCAGGTAGGGCCTGCTACTTCGGGTTCGGGCAGTACTCGGCCTCGATCACCGCGTTGGGCTTCCCCGACCAGTCGCCGTTGAAGTTGAAGGCGAGCGAGTGGCGGCCGTCCACCGTGGTGACCGCCTCCGAGGTGGAGCCGTGGATGCCTCCGCCGTGGCCCCAGACGACGACACCGCAGCTCAGCTTCCGTTCGATGAGGCCGAGGCCGTAACGGGCGTTCGGGATCGCGGCGACCTCGACCGTGGTCTTCATCTCGGCGAGCTGCTTCTTCGGCAGGACCTTGCCGCGCAGCAGCGCCGAGTAGAAGCGGTTGAGGTCACCCGGGTCGGAGATCATCTCGCCCGCCGCGGAAGCGAGGGCGGGGTTGAGTTCCGTGACGTCGTAGGTCGGGCCGGTGGCCGTCTCGGCGAGCTTTCCGTACGCCCGGCTGCTGGGCTTCGGCACCTTCGGGTACGTGCCCGGGACGAGGGTGGCGTTCAGGCCGAGCGGCTGGATGATCCGCTGCCGGATCTCGTCGCCGTACGTGTGGCCCGTGGCCTTCTCGATCACCATGCCGGCCAGGACGTAGTTGGTGTTGGAGTAGTTCCACGAGGTGCCCGGCGCGAAGTCCGGCGCGTGGGACGTCGCGATCTTCACGAGGTCGCGGGGCGACAGCTCGTCGAAGCGGTGCTCGAAGAAGCCGTCCTTCAGGAGGTAGGTGCGGGCGAAGGTGTCGTCCGTCGTGTAGTCGTAGATGCCGCTCGTGTGGTTGAGGAGTTGGCGGAGCGTGATGTGGCGGCCGTCGTGGCCGTTGCCGTGGACGACGCCGGGCAGCCACTTGTCGACGGTGTCGTCCAGTGAGAGCACGCGTTCTGCTTCCAGCTGGAGTACGACCGTCGCCGTGAAGGTCTTCGTGATGCTGCCTACCCGAAAGTGGTCCTCTGCCGAGCGGGGCTTCTTCGTCTTGAGGCTGCCCACGCCCGCGGTGGCCTTCCAGGTGGTGTGGTTCTTGTCGGCCTGGGCTGCGACTCCGGGGACTCCGTCCTTGACCGCCGCGTCCATCGCCCGCTGGGTCGCGGTGTGTTCTCTCGCCCGGGGCGGGGCGTCCGCCAGGGCCGCCGGGGTCGCCAGCGCGGCTGCCGCGAGTGTTGCCGCGGTGGTGAGGGCCAGGCGGAGGGTGCGGGGTGCGGTCATGTCGGGTCACGCCTTCCGTCGCGGGTGTGTCGACGGGAGTGACCTGGGGGTGGGGTGTGGGGGTTGCCTTGGGCCGGGGTGGTTGGGCCTGATCCGGCCGCCTTTTGCTCGCGCGGCTCCCCGCGCTCCTGGAAGCCCGTCAGCCCTTCTTCAGGATCAGTTCCGTGTTGCGGTCCGCCGGGGTGCCGCTCAGGTCCGTTCGGGCGCCCGGGGCGTTGAGGCTCAGTTCTCGGTACAGGGCCGCCAGGCCCGTCTGGGAGAGGTCCGTGAAGTCCGCCTCGTGGGGGGCCGCGGACTCGATGAGGGTGGTGAAGAGGGAGATCGTGCCGTCGTGGTTGTCGGCGATCTCGATCACTCGGGCGAGCTGCGGGAAGTCGACGTGGGAGGCCGTGGAGATCTCCCAGAAGGAGCGGCCGTCCGAGCCGGCGTGCGGGGTGACGGCGTTCTTGTGGCTGTGGCCGTTGACCCAGGCCAGCACCGGGCGGTGGGCGCCGAGCACGGAGAGCACCTCGTCGCCGCCGTGCCGCCGCTCCCCCGGGTGCGCGGGGTCCTCGCGGAGGTTGCGCATCGTTTTGCTGGTGTGGTGGCTGAAGACGACGACATGTTCGTTGTCCCTGTCCGCCGCCTTCAGCGTGCGCTCCAGCCACCGCAGTTGGGCCGTGCCGAGCGAGCCCTCGTAGTGGCCGCCCGGGTCGGTGGTGTCGAGGCTGACGCCGAGCACGTCGTCCGCGATGCGGAACGTGTAGTACTGGGTCTTCGCGGCGAGGTTGGCCTGCGAGTAGCCGTGTCCGACGGGGCCCGTGCCGGTGTGCGCCGGATCGAGGTGGGCCTGGAGGTACTCGGTGGGGGTGAAGGGGGCGCGGGCCTCGTCCGGGGTGACCGAACGCATCCGGCGCGCCTGGGACGTGAGCATCTCCTTGAAGCCGGCGCCCTTGGGGTCACCGCCCTTCTTCACGTTCTTCCAGATGGCGGTGCCGACGGACTCGTCGAGCGTCATCAGCTTCTTGCCGCCGACGGCGAACTCGGCGAAGAAGGAGTCGCCGGGCGCGTAGCAGCCGCCGGGCAGCGAGTCGTGGTTGCCGACCGTGGAGTACCAGGGCAGGTTGAGGCCGGGGCTGCGCACCTCGCGGATCGCGGCGGCGAGGAAGCCCTCGATACGCGGGAAGCCGAGCTGTTTGTCGGCGTCGCGCAGGGCCGCGTCGGGCTGCCAGTACAGCTTGAGGTCGCTGTTCTGGACGCCTTCGTAGCGGGCGGGGTCACCGGAGTTCGGGGTGATGCGACCGCCGCTCATCACCTTCAGGAACCAGTCCAGTTCCGTCTTGGCGTTGTTGTCGGTGTTGTCGCCCGTGGTCATCACGAAGTGCAGCGGGGAGCCGGTGACCGGGGCGCCGCGCAGCGCGTTGACCCGCTCGACGAGCGAGACCGCGCCCGCCACCGACAGGGACTCCTGCGGACGCCAGGCGCTGGCGGTCTGGGCGCGCAGGTACTCGTACCGCAGCGGGTGCTGTACGTCGACCAGGTGCAGGTCGGTGAACTGTACGAACGCGGCGAGCGCGGTGCGCCGCCCGGCCCGGCCGGACGCGGGAGCGGCCAGGTCGCCGCGGACGACGCGGGACCAGGCGGGCCCGTCGCCGAGCCGCCGGTACCCGGAGCCGGGGCGCGCGGTGGCGACGGAGGAGAGGGTGGTGCCCCGGGTGTAGGGGGCCAGGGGTGCGGCCGGCGCCCTGCGGGAGACGGCGATCGGCTGCCCCTGTGCGGCGGCGGGGTGGGTGGCGGCCTCGCTCGTTCCCGGGCGCAGCGCGAAGCCGATGCCCGCGGAGAGGGACACCGCCCCGGTGGCGGCCAGGAAGGCTCGGCGGTCACGGGCGGCGGTGGCGACAGAGCGTATGCGCGACATGGCGCGGTCTCCCCTGGTGCGGACGCGTCAGCAGTGGTCGCGGGCGGTTCGCTGTCACGAACTTCCCGCTCTTACTGGATGGTTGGCACCGGGGATGACCTGCGCGTTAACTGGACGGCAACGGGCAGCGCCGATCACCGTACGTCGATCTTGGACTACCCTCCGCGTCCACCGAGCCCTCGTCGGACGGAGGCGGGCCGGTCACTCCATGTTCATCTGACGGGGTAGGACCCGCCCGACCGCGGGCCGCTCCCGCCACAGCGCGAGCCCCACGTCGACGAGTCCCACCCGTTCCAGGGCGGGCACCTCTTCGAGGGGGTACCAGGCCGCCATGTCGGTCGAGCCGTCGGTCTCGTGGCGCAGTTCACCGTCGGTGACGCGGGCCTCGTAGACGATCCCCAGGCCGTAGAAGTCCACGTCGGCGCCCAGGCGGCGCGGGTGGGTCCGCCGTATCGAGTCGACGCCGAGGAGGGAGAGGGGTTCGACCGTGTAGCCGGTCTCCTCCTCGGCCTCCCTGATCACGGTGTCGTACGGGTCCTCGCCGTGGTCCATGCCGCCGCCCGGCAGGGTCCAGCGCCTGCCGCCGTCCCTCGCCACCCAGCGCGCGAGAAGTATCCGTCCGTCCCGCACGCACACGGCGTAGGCCGCCACCCTCAACTCCTTCTGCATGGGCAGACGTTACGTCAGGGGCACCCGCACGTCCCGGTTTGGCCGGAGATCGGCCGCATGACGTATGGCGGAATTACGCCATGAACAGTTCACGTCTCGGTCAGCTCTCCCCAAACTTCCGTTTCTTACGTAAAGCTGAGCGGTCATCCGGGTTCACATTCCGGACTGACGCGATCGGTCCGATGTCGATCCGATCGTGAACGGACTTTTCCTTTACTCACAAGGATGCTGATGACCCTCAACTCTCAGCGCGCTCCGATCAGCGGGGCGAGACGCGCGGCACGCATAGCCGTCGCCGCCGGACTCGTGGCCGCCCTCTCCGCGGCCGGGCCGATACCCATGGCCTTCTCCGCGGACGACCCGGGCACCCCCGCCGGCACACCGGTCAAGTCGGCCGGCGGCAAGCTCGGTTCGGCCGACGCCGATCTCCTCGCCCAGGCCCAGGCGGCCGGCGACAAGAACGTCACGATGATGATCGCCACCGCGCCGGGGCAGACCGAACAGGTCGCGGGGCAGCTCGACGCGGTGAAGGGCGGCTCGGTCGGCCGCACCTACGACAAGCTCGGTTACGTCCGCGCGACCGTTCCGACCGCCAGGGCCGAAGCGGCCATCGCGGCGGCCTCCAAGCTCTCCTCCGTGCACGGCATCGACCTGCGCCAGGAGATCGTGCTGGACGACCCGACCCCGTCCGCCGACACCGCCAAGAATGCCGGGAAGACCCCGACGGCGGGCACGTATCCGGCGCCCGGCAGGAACACCCCCGCCGAGAACCCGTACAACCCGTCCTTCGAGACGGGTGCCGTCGACTTCGTGAAGAAGAACCCGAAGGCGGACGGCCGGGGCATCACCATCGGCATCCTCGACTCCGGTGTCGACGTGGCGCACCCCGCGCTGCAGAAGACGACGACCGGCGAGCGCAAGATCGTCGACTGGGTGACGGCGACCGACCCGCTGGTCGACGGCGACGCGACCTGGCGCGCGATGGTCAACGCCCGCTCGGGCCCCGTCTTCACCTACGACGGCGAGAGCTGGAAGGCCCCGGCCGGCGACTACGCGGTCAGCCGCTTCCGCGAGTCCGCGTCCACCGGCGGCGACGCGAACGGCGACCTGAACCGCGACGGCGACACGACCGACAGCTGGGGCGTGCTCTACGACGCCGCCGCGGGGACGGTCCGCGTCGACCTGAACGACAACAACGACTTCACGGACGACGCGGCGATGAAGCCGTACAAGGACGGCTACCAGATCGGTTACTTCGGTACCGACGACCCGGCCACCGAGATCGCCGAGCGTGTGCCGTTCGTCGTGGAGATCCGCAAGGACGTCCCGATGGACCCGCTGGGCGGCGACTGGGTCGGCAAGAAGTCCGACTTCGTCAACATCGGCATCATCGAGTCCGAGCACGGCACGCACGTCGCCGGCATCACCGCCGCCAACAAGCTGTTCGGCGGCAAGATGAACGGCGCGGCGCCCGGCGCCAAGCTCGTCTCCTCGCGCGCCTGCACCTGGAGCGGCGGCTGCACCAACGTCGCGCTCACCGAGGGCATGATCGACCTGGTCGCGAACCGCGGGGTCGACATCGTGAACATGTCGATCGGCGGTCTGCCCGCGCTGAACGACGGCAACAACGCGCGCGCCGAGCTCTACACGCGTCTCATCGACACCTACGGCGTCCAGCTGGTCATCTCGGCCGGCAACTCGGGCCCCGGCGCCAACACGATCGGCGACCCCGGCCTGGCCGACAAGGTCATCTCGGTCGGCGCGTCCATCTCCAAGGAGACCTGGGCCGCCAACTACGGCTCGGCCGTGGAGAAGAAGTACGCGATGCTGCCCTTCTCCTCGCGGGGCCCGCGTGAGGACGGCGGCTTCACGCCGACGCTGACCGCGCCCGGCGCCTCCATCAACACCACGCAGACCTGGTTCCCCGGCGGCCCGGTCGCCGAGGCGGGCTACTCCCTGCCGCCCGGCTACTCGATGCTGCAGGGCACCTCGATGGCGTCCCCGCAGGCCGCTGGCGCGTCCGCGCTGCTGCTCAGCGCAGCGAAGCAGAAGGGCGTCAGCCTGACGCCCGCGAAGCTGCGCACCGCGCTGACCTCCACCGCCGACCACATCAGTGGCACGCAGGCGTACGCGGAGGGCGCGGGCCTCATGGACATCGAGGCCGCCTGGGACTCGATCCGGCGCACCGCCGGCGCGCACCGGACAGCGCCTTCCGACTACGCGGTGAAGGCCCCGGTCGACACCGCGATCGACTTCGCGCTCAAGACCCCGGGCTTCGGCACCGGCCTCTACGACCGCGAAGGCGGCCTGAAGGCCGGCCAGAAGAAGACGTACGACGTCACCGTGACCCGCACCACGGGTGTGGACCGTCCGGTCCGGCACACGCTTCGCCTGGCGAACAACTGGGACGACACGTTCCGGATCGTCGGCAGGAACACGGTCTCGCTGCCGCTGAACAAGCCGGTGACGGTGAAGGTCGAGGCGAGGCCGGGCAGCGCCGGGCTGAGCAGCGCGATCCTGGAGGTCGACGACCCGCGCACCGAGGGCGTCGACAAGCAGATCCTGACCACCGTGGTGGTCTCCGCCCCGCTGTCCGCCGCGCAGAAGTACGCCTACGCGGCGTCCGGCAAGGTCCAGCGCAACTCCTCCACGTCGTACTTCGTGACCGTCCCCGAGGGCGCCAAGAACCTCGAGGTCGCGATCGGCGGGCTGAAGACCGGCAGCCAGACCCGGTTCATCGCCATCCACCCGTACGGCGTCCCGATCGACAACACGTCGACGCCGTACTGCTACAACAACTACCTCGACGGCAACGGCTGCCGCCCCGACCTGCGGTCCTACAGCGACCCGCAGCCGGGCGTCTGGGAGATCGAGGTCGAGTCGCGCCGTACGTCACCGCTGCTCGACAACCCGTACAAGCTGAACGTCGAGGTGCTGGGCGCCGAGTTCGACCCGGCCGTCGTGACCGTCCCCGACGCCAAGGTCGGTACGCCGACCCCGGCCTCCTGGAAGGTGACGAACAAGCTCGCCGCGGTCGACGGTTCGCTCAAGGGCGGTCCGCTCGGCTCCTCCAAGAGCACCCGGCCGACCATCGCCGAGGGCGCCACGGACACCGTCACGGTGGACGTGCCCGCGGGCGCCGAGTCGCTCGACGTGAGCATCGGCAACGTCTCCGACGCCGCCGCCGACCTCGACCTGTCCGTCTACGACGCGCAGGGCAACGAGGTCGGTTCGTCCGCGGACGGCGACTCGGAGGAGGCCGTCTCCGTGCCGTCGCCCGCCGCCGGCACGTACACCGTGCTGATCGCCGGCTACTCGGTTCCGGCGGGCACCACCGCGTACGACTACCTGGACGTGTACTTCGCGCCCTCGCTCGGACAGGTGGAGGTCGCCGCGACTCCGGTGAAGCTCGCCTCCGGCGCGTCGACGTCGGTCTCCGCGCAGGTCGTCGCGAACGCGGCGCCGCCGGCCGGCCGTACGTTCTTCGGGCGCGTGCAGCTCGTGAACGCGCGGGGCACCGCGGCCGGAACGGGCAGCGTCCTGATCGAGAAGGTCACGCCGTAGCCTTCGGCAGGCACTGGCACAGAGGGCGGGCGTCCGGTTCGACCGGGCGCCCGCCCTCCGCGTTCCCCGCACCGGCCCGCTCAGCCCCGGTCGCCCTCCGGGCCCGCGCACTCCAGGCCGCGCGCTCCCGACAGGGCCCCGACGATCTCCTCGCGGGCGTCGCCGACCCCCCGGCCGGTCTCGTAGTCCGGCCGGCCGGTCTCGTCGTCCAGCGGGTCCCGCGGATACAGCGGCACGCGCACCAGGGCGTACGTGCCGGGCTTCAGGTCCTCCCGCGCCGCCCCGGGCAACGTGACGGTGACCGTCGGGTGGTCCGCCACCGGCTGCTCGGGCCGGTAGTAGCGCCGCACCTCCAGCACGACGCGTACGTTCCCCTCGCCCGTGGACGTGACACTCCGTACGGTCCCCTCGGCGAGGACCTTGGAGCACGCGAGGCGCATCTCGGGCGAGAGCGACGACGTGTCGCCCCCGCTGTCCTCGCTCCGGCCGGCCGAGGAGTCGCTCTTGGCACCGGCGTCACTGTCCGCGGCGCCGCCCCCGCCGCCCTGCACGCCGAGCCACACCAGTCCGCCGAGCAGCGTCGTGCCCGCGGCGATCACGAGGGCGCCCACGGCCGCTCCCGCGTAGCGCCGGGAGCGGTGGGGCCTGTGGGGCGCGGTCGGCTGTTTCGGCGCTCCCGGCGGCGCGGGCGCGCGGGGCGCCGGTCGGCCGGGCGACGGGGCCCGCGCGGCCCGCGGTCCGTCGTCGGCCAGGGTGTCGCCGATGACGCGCAGCTGTTCCCTCAGCAGGGCCACGTCCGCGACCGCCGACCGGTGCCGAGCCATGAACCGCGGGTCGTCCCGCGCGCCGGCGGGCAGGGGCTCGTCCGTGATCGCGACGAGCAGCGCGTCGATGCCGCCGGAGGCGGTCTGGTCGTACGGGGGCTCGTCGTGCGGAGTCCCGTCGTGCGCGGTCGCCTCGTACGCGGTCGCCTCGTACGCGGTCGCCTCGTGCGGGGCCCCGTCGTACGCGGTTTCGGCCTGCGCGGCCTTGTTCTGCGCGGCCCTGTCCTGCGGGGTTTCTTTGTCGTCGGCTCCTCCGTACTCGGGCATGTCACACCACCTCGTCCTCGTGCAGGCGGGTGCGCAGCGCGCGGACCGCCGAGTGCAGCCTGCTCTTGACCGTGCCCTCCGGGATGCCGAGCTCCTCGGCGATCCCCCGGACGGGCAGGTCGGCGTAGAAGCGCAGCACGAGGATCTGCCGGTGGGCGTCGGGCAGCTCGTCCAGGCCCTGGGCGACGGCGAGCGACAGCACCTTCGTCTCCTCGCCGGAGTCGCCCCCGGTGTGCTCGGCGGGCCGCAGCGAGGCCAGCCGTTCACCGATCCGCTCCTGGCGGCGCCGGGCCCGGTGCCAGTCCACGGCCAGGTTCGAGGCGACGACCGCCGCCCACGCCGACACGTCACGCGGCGCCTCGGCCCCGCTCGCCGCCCGCTCCAGGAGCCGCAGCCGGACCTGCTGCACCCCGTCCGGCAGGTCCGTCTGCGGTACGCCGCCGAGCGCGAGCACCGCACGCACCCGGCGCTCCTGTGCCGCGTCCAGGGGGTCGTCGAGTGCTCCCCGTACCGATTCCTCGGCCTCCTGGACACGGCGGGTTCTTCTGCGCAGCACAGCACCCCTCCCCTCACCGCGTTTCCTCATAGACGCAGGGGACGTGCGAAACGTTCGGCGGAGGCGTATGTCACACCGTCTCAGTGCGCGGGCAAAGGATTGGACACATGGGGCCGGGTGAGACACATGATGGAAACTCGGCCATGCCGCGCCCATGTCCCGGCCGACAGACGAGCAGGTAGAAGGAGTCGCTGTGAAGGTAGGAATCGTCGGAGCCACCGGTCAGGTCGGCACCGTCATGCTGAGGATCCTCGCCGAGCGCGAGTTCCCGGTGGAGACGCTGCGTCTGTTCGCCTCGGCCCGTTCGGCCGGTTCGACGATCGCCTACAAGGACAAGTCCGTGACGGTGGAGGACGCCTCCACCGCCGACTACTCCGGCCTCGACATCGTGCTGTTCTCCGCGGGCGGCGCCACGTCCAGGGCGCTGGCCGAGAAGGTCGCCTCGCAGGGTGCCGTCGTGATCGACAACTCCTCCGCGTGGCGCAGGGACCCCGAGGTTCCGCTGGTGGTCTCGGAGGTCAACCCGCACGCCGTGGCGGACCGGCCCAAGGGGATCATCGCCAACCCGAACTGCACGACCATGGCCGCGATGCCCGTGCTGAAGCCGCTGCACGCGGAGGCGGGCCTGGAGGCCCTCGTCGTCGCCACCTACCAGGCCGTCTCGGGCTCCGGGCTCGCCGGTGTCGCCGAGCTGCACGGCCAGGCGCAGAAGGTCGTCGCCGACGCGGACCGGCTGACCCACGACGGTTCGGCGGTCGACTTCCCCGAGCCGCAGGTCTACCAGCGGCCCATCGCCTTCAACGTCCTGCCGCTGGCCGGGTCCATCGTGGACGACGGGCTGAACGAGACCGACGAGGAGCAGAAGCTCCGGCACGAGTCCCGCAAGATTCTGGAGATCCCGGAGCTCAAGGTGTCCGGGACCTGCGTCCGGGTACCGGTCTTCTCGGGGCACTCGCTGCAGGTCAACGCGCGGTTCGCGCGGCCGTTGAGCGCGGAGCGCGCCACGGAGCTGCTGGCGGGGGCGCCGGGTGTCGCCCTGTCGGACATTCCGACCCCGCTGCAGGCCGCCGGGCAGGATCCGTCCTTCGTGGGGCGGATCCGCGCCGACGAGACCGTGGAGCACGGGATCGCGCTCTTCGTCTCGAACGACAACCTCCGCAAGGGGGCGGCCCTGAACGCCGTCCAGATCGCGGAACTGGTGGCGGCGGAACTCAGCTGACCGCTGCCGGGCCGTCCTTCAAGACAAAAAGATCGCGCCGTTCCCCGAGCCCCCATCCAGGGGCGCGGGGAACGGCGCGATCTTTTAGGCCGTGCCCCCGGCCTGGGAGGCGTCCGCGAGCTTCTTCGTCACGTCGACCGTGTCGGCCGCGGGCGGCGCCTCGACGTCCGCCTCCGTACCGAAGTCGCTGAACTTGAGCGTCGTCGTGCTGGTGACCGTCTGGTCCTTCTGCCCCCCGCCCGCCTGCGGCTTCAGCGTGAGCTTGATGGTCTCCTGGCGCAGCCGGCCCTCGTCGTCGATCCACATCTCCAGCGGCAGCGTCGACGTGCCCAGCTGCTTCTCCAGCTGGTCGGCCTTCGCCCGGTCCCCCTTGGCGAGGTCCTTCACGGCGACCTTGACGCGGTAGTGCGTGGTGCGGGTCCCGTCGACCGTCTCCGTGCCGACCTTGGTGACATCGCGGTCGCTCACACCCTTGGTGTATCCGAAGGACTCCGCCGGGTCGTTGACCTGCCCGCCCGCGCCGTTCAGCTTGGCCGGGTCGATCTTCATCCAGGTCTTGCCCTTGGGCAGGTCGAGCTGGGCGCGCTGCTCGGCCGGGGCCTTCTGGTAGACAACCCCGTCAAGGACGCGCTGCTCGATCTTCTGCCCCTGGGACGTCATCGTCATCGTGCTGGCGCCGTCCTCGAGGTCCATCACGCCGGTGCCGCGGACGGTGACCGTCTTGCCGGCCGCCGTCGCCTCGGTGGCGAGCGCCATCTTCGCCGAGTCCGCGGCGGTCGTCTTCTCGTGGGCGGCCCGCACCACCTGGGACTCGGACGCGCCCTTGGTCGAGGACGCCCCCTTCGCCCCGTCCTTCTTCCCGTCCCCGCCGTCGTCCCCGCCGGAACAGGCGGACACACCCGCGGTGAGCACCAGCACGGTCGCGATTCCCAGGACACGCTTCGCTGCCATCAGGACTTTCCCCCACAACTCGGTTCATAGCCGGTCTACTTGCTCGAACCCGAGTTCCCCGTCCTTTACCTGCCACTCCTCCCCGCCCACATCCGGCCGGTCATGGCTCCGGGGCCGCCCCGCGCCCGCCGCGCACACCGGCGGGAAACGGACATCGCACTCCCGCACCCGCCGTGGAAGGATGACGCAACTGACCCATCACGAGGAGATGACCGCGTGCCTGGCACAAACCTGACCCGCGAAGAGGCACAGCAGCGGGCGAAGCTGCTCACCGTTGACTCGTACGAGATCGATCTCGATCTCTCCGGCGCGGTGGAGGGCGGCACCTACCGGTCCGTGACCACGGTGCGCTTCGACTCGGCCGAGAGCGGCGTCGGATCCTTCATCGATCTGGTGGCCCCGGCCGTCCAGGAGGTCGTCCTCAACGGTGACTCCCTCGATCCCGCCGAGGTCTTCAAGGACTCGCGGATCGAGCTGGCGGGCATCCTGGAGGGCCGCAACGTCCTGCGGGTGGTGGCCGACTGCGCGTACACGAACACGGGTGAGGGGCTGCACCGGTTCGTCGACCCGGTCGACCAGCAGGCCTACCTCTACACCCAGTTCGAGGTGCCGGACGCCCGCCGGGTCTTCGCGAGCTTCGAGCAGCCCGACCTGAAGGCCACCTTCCAGTTCACCGTGAAGGCGCCGTCCGGCTGGACCGTGATCTCCAACTCGCCGACGCCGGAACCGAAGGACGACGTCTGGGAGTTCGAGCCGACGCCGCGCATCTCGACGTACGTCACGGCGCTGATCCTCGGCCCGTACCACTCGGTGCACAGCGTGTACGAGAAGGACGGGCAGAGTGTGCCGCTGGGCATCTACTGCCGGCCCTCGCTCGCGGAGTTCCTCGACTCGGACGCGATCTTCGAGGTCACGCGGCAGGGCTTCGAGTGGTTCCAGGAGAAGTTCGACTACGCGTACCCGTTCAAGAAGTACGACCAGCTCTTCGTGCCGGAGTTCAACGCCGGCGCGATGGAGAACGCGGGCGCGGTGACCATCCGCGACCAGTACGTCTTCCGGTCGAAGGTGACGGACGCCGCGTACGAGGTGCGGGCCGAGACCATCCTGCACGAGCTGGCCCACATGTGGTTCGGCGACCTCGTGACGATGGAGTGGTGGAACGACCTCTGGCTGAACGAGTCCTTCGCCACCTACACCTCGATCGCCTGCCAGTCGTACGCTCCGGGCTCGCGCTGGCCGCACTCGTGGACCACGTTCGCCAACTCCATGAAGACCTGGGCGTACCGGCAGGACCAGCTGCCCTCCACGCACCCGATCATGGCCCAGATCAACGACCTCGACGACGTGCTCGTCAACTTCGACGGCATCACGTACGCCAAGGGCGCCAGCGTCCTCAAGCAGCTCGTGGCGTACGTCGGCGAGGACGAGTTCTTCCGGGGCGTGCAGGCGTACTTCAAGGCGCACGCGTACGGGAACACCCAGCTGTCCGACCTGCTCGGCGCGCTGGAGGAGACCAGCGGGCGGGATCTGGGCACCTGGTCGCAGAAGTGGCTGCAGACGGCCGGCATCAACGTCCTGCGTCCGGAGATCGAGACGGACGCGAACGGTGTCATCACCTCCTTCGCGATCCGGCAGGAGGCTCCCGCGCTGCCCGCCGGCGCGAAGGGCGAGCCGACGCTGCGCCCGCACCGCATCGCGGTCGGCCTGTACGACCTGGACGACAGTGCGGGTGGCAGCGGCAAACTGGTGCGCGGTGAGCGTATCGAGCTGGACGTGGACGGCGAACTGACCGAGGTCGCCGAGCTGGTGGGCAAGCGGCGCCCGGCCGTGATCCTCCTCAACGACGACGACCTGTCGTACGCGAAGGTCCGTCTCGACGAGCAGTCCCTCGCGTTCGTCACCGAGCACCTCGGCGACTTCGAGGCCTCCCTGCCGCGCGCCCTGTGCTGGGCGTCGGCCTGGGACATGACCCGCGACGCCGAACTGGCGGCCCGCGACTACCTCTCGCTCGTCCTGTCCGGCATCGGCAAGGAGTCGGACATCGGTGTCGTGCAGTCGCTGCACCGCCAGGTGCTGACGGCCGTCGAGCTGTACGCCGACCCGAACGCCCGCGAGGCACTGCTGACCCGCTGGACGGACGCCACGCTGGCCCATCTGCGGTCCTCCGCGGGCGGCAGCGACCACCAGCTGGCGTGGGCGCGCGCGTTCGCGGCGACGGCCCGTACGCCGGAGCAGCTGGACCTCCTGGAGGGCCTGCTGGACGGCCGGGAGAGCATCGAGGGCCTGGCCGTCGACACCGAGCTGCGCTGGTCGTTCGTGCAGCGGCTCGCGGCGGTGGGGCGCTTCGACGAGGCGGAGATCACCAGCGAGTACGAGCGGGACAGGACCGCCGCGGGTGAGCGGCACGCGGCGACCGCCCGGGCCGCGCGCCCCACCGAGGAGGCGAAGGCGGAGGCCTGGGCGTCGGTCGTCGAGTCCGACAAGCTGCCGAACGCCGTGCAGGAGGCCGTGATCGGCGGCTTCGTGCAGTTCGGCCAGCGCGAACTGCTCGCCCCGTACACGGAGAAGTACTTCGCGGCGGTCAAGGGCGTCTGGGACTCGCGTTCGCACGAGATGGCCCAGCAGATCGCGGTCGGCCTCTACCCGTCGGTCCAGGTCTCCGCGGACACCCTGGCGAAGACGGACGAGTGGCTGGCCTCGGCCGAGCCGAGCGCGGCGCTGCGCCGGCTGATCTCGGAGTCCCGCTCCGGCGTCGAGCGCGCCCTGCGGGCCCAGGCGAGACACGGCGGCGTCGGCGGCGACGCCCTCCGCCGAGGCAAGATGGCGCTTCCTCGGGCTCGGGCCCGGAAGCGCCGCTTCCGTATGGAGGTGAGCCGCAGCACGGGCACCGCCGCGCCGACGGGGGAGACAACCAGCCCGGCTGCCGTGGCTCGTTCAGGACCGCGGCCCCACCAGGGGCGCGGGGAACGGCGCAGTCTTTTGGCTTTTCGCTTTTAGGGGCGCGGGGAACGGCGCCGTCTTTTGGCTTTTAGGGGGCGCAGCCCCCAAGGGCCGCGGGGCGCGACCCCCAACAGCCCCGCATCACGTCCGGCTCTTGGCCCGATACAGATGCATCGTCAGCGGCGCGAAGATCAGCGTGATCACCCCGCTGGCCAGCAACACCCACCCGATGTCCGCCCCACTCGCGTCCCCGTGCACCAGCCCGCGCACAGCGGTGGCCGCGTTGCTGACCGGATTCGCGTTGACGATCGCCTCCATCCACCCCGGCATCGTCTCCGGCTCCACGAAGATGTTGCTCGTGAAGACCAGCGGGAACATCACCAGCATGCTGGACCCCGACACCGTCTCGGGCGCCTTGGCGACCACACCCAGCGCGGCGAAGATCCAGCTGACGCTCACCGCGAAGAGCAGCAGGAGCAGCATCGCGGCCAGCACGCCACCCACTCCGCCGTCGGGCCGGAAGCCCAGCGCGAGCCCGACGCTCATGGTGGTGGTCAGCGCCAGCACGTAGCGGACCACGTCGCCGAGGAGGTTGCCCACGATCGTGGCCGGCTGCCAGAACGGCAGGGTCCGGAAGCGGTCGTAGATCCCGCGGGTGATGTCCATGTTGAGCGCGGTGCCGGTGTAGACGGTCGGCATGATGACGGTCTGCACGAGGACGCCCGGCAGGAAGTACTGGAGGTACTCCTCGGTCGAGCCGGCGAACGCGCCGCCGAAGAGGTAGGTGAAGGTCAGCAGGAAGACGATGGGCATGAGCGTGACGTCGAACAGCACGGCCACGCCGTAGTGCTTCATCTTCCGCATCGTGCGCCAGGCCGAGACCCGCACGGCGGTCAGCGGGTTGGGGCGGGAGGGGCGGATCTGACTGGTGAGGGCCTTGCGCAGAGCGTCGTTGGGCACGCCCGGGGCGGCCGTCGTCTCGGATGTGAGGGTCATGCCGCTTCCTCCTGCTTGTCGTTGCCGTCTTCCGCGGGGCGCCCGGTCAGGGCGAGGAAGACCTCGTCGAGGCTGGGCCTGCCGAACGCGAAGTCCGAGACGGCGATCTCGGAGCGGGCGAGTTCGGCGAGGGCTCCCGCGACCCGCTCGTTGTCGTCGGTCCGCACGGAGAGCGCGAACGGGTCGGACTCCTGGAAGACCGGCGAGGCGAGGGCCCGGGTCAGCAACTGGGCGGCCTCGGGGCGCTTCTCGGCGTTGACGAGCCGTACGTGCAGGGCTCCGGTGCCGACGGACGACTTGAGCTCGCCCGTGGTGCCCTCGGCGATGACCCGGCCGTGGTCGATGACGGCGATCCGGTCGGCGAGCTGGTCGGCCTCGTCCAGGTACTGCGTGGTCAGCAGGATCGTGGTGCCGAGCGCGACCATGGCCCGCACGCTGTCCCACACCTGGTTGCGGCTGCGCGGGTCGAGTCCGGTGGTCGGCTCGTCGAGGAAGAGCAGGTCGGGGGTGATGACGAGGCTGGCGGCGATGTCGAGGCGGCGCCGCATGCCCCCGGAGAAGGTCTTGGACTGCCGTCCGGCGGCTTCCGTGAGGTCGAAGGCCGCGAGCAGTTCCTCGGCGCGGGCGGCGGCCTGGGACCGGGAGAAGCCCAGCAGCCGGGCGAGCAGGGTGAGGTTCTCGGTGGCGGTGAGGTCCTCGTCGATCGAGGCGAACTGGCCGGTGAGGCTGACCCGGCTGCGTACCGCCCCGGCCTCCTTGACCACGTCGTGCCCGAGGACCCGGGCGGTGCCGCCGTCGGGGGTCAGCAGGGTGGACAGCATCCGGATCGTCGTCGTCTTGCCCGCGCCGTTGGGACCCAGCACGCCGTAGACGACACCCTGCGGGATGGCCAGGTCGACACCGTCGACGGCCCGGGTCTCACCGAAGGTCTTGACGAGTCCCGACGTCTCGATGGCAAGTGTGGATTGCGAACTCAATCTGTGACTCCTTGGTCCTGATGCGCCACGAGAGGCTGTGCGCCATGGCAGGGAACGAACGACACGCAGAGCAGTAATCAAATTTGATTACTGGTCCAAGCTAGAGCACGGGCGACCCACTATGCAAGTTTGATTAGTAAGTCGTGCGAAGAGGGGTCGTCCGTCAGCGGCCCGTCGTCCCGGGCCCGACCGCGGACCCCGCCCCGGGCTCGACGAGGGCGCGCCACGATCCCGGGGTCCCGAAGGAGGGCCCGTGCTCGCCGGCCATCTCGTACTCGCCGGACCTGACCCGTTTCAGCAGGTCGCGGGTCCACTCGACGCCGAGGTCGGCGTAGCGCGTACGCATCGTCCACAGCTCGCCCAGATGCGCCGGCAGGCCGTCGGCGTGCACCGGCGCGGATTCCGCGCGCAGCACGGCCCGCTGGGCTTCCAGAACGGCCAGGCGGGTGGAGAGGGCCGCCACGGCGCGCTCGCGGGAGAGCGCGGGCATCAGGGCGAGCCCGGCGCTGAGCATGTCGGCGCGGTGCTCCGGCCGCTCCAGCGCGTCGACCAGCAGCCGGAAGAACTCCTCGTCCCCCTCGGGGGTCACGCTGTAGTCCACCCGGCCCGGCCAGTGCGCGATCTCGCTGGCCTCCAGCAGGCCGATCTTCGCGAGCTGCCGCAGCGCGTGGTAGATCGAGCCGGGTTTGACGTTGGCCCAGTCGTCGATCCCCCAGGACAGCAACTCGGCCCGCACCCGGTAACCGTGCGTCCGGCCGAACCCGCGTACCACCCCGAGGACCAGCAACCGCGTCGCCGACATCGTCACCCCGTTCCGTCTGGTGCGGCGTTCTCGTGTCCACCGCGCGCCTGGGCGCCAGCTTAGTGAGCCGCCCCGGGCACGACGGAGGACGACCGGGCGCGGGACCTGGGGCCCGCGCGCCCCGGGGGGGGACGGAACCCGCCCGCACCCCCGGGCCACGCCCGCCGGACCCACGGGCCGGCGGCTGAACGTCCGGCCGGGTCAGGCGCTCGTTTCCAGTTCCACCTTCGGGACGTCCGGCAGCTTGCCCAGTTTGACCAGGAGGGGGCGCATGTTGATGACGTCCCAGTGCTCGACGACCTTGGCGTCCTCGAAGCGCAGTTCCTCCACGAGGTGCCAGCTGACGCGCTCGCCGGTCGGCGGCACGCCCATGAACTCGTGCGAGTGGGTCGCGGTCACGGTGATGCGCAGGATGACCCGGTCGTCCTCGGCCATGATGCTCTTCACTTCGAGCTGGAGATCGGGGAACGCCTGCAGCCCGCCCTCCATGAGCTTGATCATGTCGGCGGAACTCACCTCGGTGTCCTCGGAGTAGTGCACGATGTCCGGCGACCAGTGCTTGATGATCCCGCTCAGGTCCCACCGGTTCCAGGCGGCGACCATTTCCAGACACAGGGCCTTGCGCTCGGCCATTGACATGGCGATTCCTCACAGTCTCGCGGACGATGTCAGGCCAGACTGCCCCTGACCCGCCTGAGAACGGCTGCAGGACCGCTCAAGTCCCGCTGGAGCGGTGCCGGATGCCGCCCGGCACCCGCCGGGGTCCGCCCAAGTCCAGCGGGGCTCACGGAGTCCTCTAGCCCGCCGCGACAGCCTGGGCCCCTGGAACCGCCTCCCCGGCACCGCACGGCGCATCGGCGCGGCGCGGCCGGGGAGCACCGTTTCGTACGCCGAGGAGGGGCCTTGAACATCCTGTTGACCGGTGCCACGGGCAAGGTGGGACGCCATGTCGCCCGGAGCCTGGCGGCCTCCGGGCACCACGTGCGGGCGCTCACCCGGACCCCCGCGACCGCCGCGCTGCCGGCCGGCGTCGAGGTCGTCGAGGGCGACCTGGAGCAGCCGCACACCCTGCCCGCCGCCCTGGAGGGCATCGACCGGATGTACCTCTTCCCGGTGCCGGAGACCGCCCACGAGGTCGCGGCGCTCGCCCGCAAGGCGGGGGTCGGGCACATCGTCGTCCTGTCGTCCAGTTCGGTGCTCGACGACGAGAGCAACCCCAGCCACCAGCACCACCGCGCGGTGGAACGGGCCGTCGAGGACAGCGGGGCGGACTGGACCTTCGTACGCCCCGACGAGTTCGCCGGCAACACCCTCTGGAAGTGGGGCGACTCCATCCGTACGGAGGGCGTCGTGCGCGCCCCCTACGGCGGGGCCGCCCGCGCGATCGTCCATGAGGCGGACATCGCGGCGGTGGTGGCGACCGCCCTCCTTGAGGACGGCCACGCGGGCGCCCGGTACCTGGTGACGGGGCCCCGGGCGCTGACCCAGGTCGAGCAGGTGGCCGTGATCGCGGAGGCGATCGGCCGGGACATCCGCTTCGAGGAGCTGAGCCGGGAGGCCGGGCGGGAGGCCATGAGCGCCGTCATGCCGCCGCCGGTCGTCGAGATGCTGCTGGACTACCTCGCCGGGTCGGCCGTCACCCCGGGGCCGGTGACCGATGTGGTGCGCCAGGTCACCGGGCGGGAGGCCCGGACGTTCGCGAGCTGGGCGGCGGAACACGTCGACGGATTCAGCGGCGACGGCGAGGCCGGTGCCACCGGCGCCGACGGTTCCAGCAGTGCCGGCAGTGCCGGCTGAGGAGGGGAGTTCGCCATGTACGGAGCCGGGATGGCCGAGATCTACGAGTTGCTGCACGAGTCGCGCGGCAAGGACTACCGGGTGGAGGCCGCCACCGTCGCGGGGCTCGTACGGGCCCGCAACCCCGCGGCGGCCTCGCTCCTGGACGTCGCCTGCGGCACCGGCGCGCACCTGCGGCACTTCGCCCAGCTCTTCGACAAGGTCGAGGGCCTCGAACTGTCCGACGCGATGCTGACGATGGCCCGCGGCGCGGTGCCCGCCGCCGTCCTGCACGGCGGTGACATGCGCGACCTCGCCCTGGGCCGCTCCTACGACGCGATCACCTGCATGTTCGGCTCGATCGCCTATCTGAAGGACACCGCGGAACTCACCGCGACCCTGCGGTCGTTCGCCGGGCACCTGGCACCCGGCGGTGTCGTGGCGGTGGACCCGTGGTGGTTCCTGGAGACGGCCCTCGACCGCCATGTCAGCGGGGACACCGTGACCGTGGGACGGCGGACGCTGACCCGCGTCTCCCACACGGAGCGCCAGGGGCACACCTCGCACATGGTCGTGCACTACGTGGTGGGCGACCCCGACAGCGGTGTGCGGCACTTCGCGGAGAGCCACGCGCTGAGGCTGTTCACCCGGGCCGAGTACGAGGAGGCGTTCACCCGGGCCGGGCTGAAGGTCGCCTACGTGGAGGGCATCCAGTCGGGCCGCGGCCTGTTCCTCGCGGACCGCGGCTGACCGCAGGCGGGACGACGAAAGGGGGCGGTGGCCGCGATCCGCGGCCACCGCCCCCTTTCGTCGTCCGGGTTGTCCCGTCGTCAGTCGTCCCGTCGTCAGTCGGGCAGCCGTACGGACAGCGCGTGCCGGAAGACGTTCTTGGGGTCCCAGCGCGCCTTGACCTTCTGCAGGCGCGGGTAGTTCCCCTTGTAGTAGAGCGTGTGCCAGGGAACTCCGGAGGTGTTCCACCGCGGGTCGGCCAGATCGATGTCGGGGTAGTTGATGAAGGTGCCCTCGGTACGGTCGTCGGGCACCGGGACGCCGCCGGTGGTGGCGAAGACGTCGCGGTAGATCTCCCGGATCCAGGCGAGGTTGGTGTCGTCCTGCGTGGGATCCATCCACGTGGCCGACATCCACACCTTGATGATGGAGTCGCGCTGGGCGGTGGCGGTGGCCGTCTCCGCAACGGAGTTGACCTTCGCGCCGTACGAGTAGAGCGAGACCTCGCCCCACACCTGGGTGTCGGCGCTCAGATACTTGTAGAGGGTGGCGGCCTGGGCGTCGGTCCACGGCTTGCGCAGATACGCGCCCTTGGACTTGGTCCGGTCGAACCCGCCGGTGTCGAACTTGTTGGCCAGCGTGGCCCGCAGCCACGGTTCCGTGCTCCGCTGGACGGCGGGTTCCACGCCCGTGCCCTCGTTGATCGCGGCCACGAAGTCGTTCAGCAGCCCCTCGGCGCCGTCCAGTCCGCCGTCGATCTGGACGTCCAGCAGGATCTGCCCGGCCGCCTTGCTGTTGAGGTAGAAGACGCTGTGCAGACTGGCGTACGGGGTGTCGGCGGCGCTGTTGCGCTGGTGCCAGGCCCCGTGGTTGTCGATGATCCGGGTGAACGCCTTCTCGGTGAGGGCGGACCACTCCCAGGTCACGATGTGCCGCAGGGTCGACTTCGGCGCCTTGGGCAGCAGCCCGGACGGGTCGTTGCCGGTGGCCCCGGGCGTACGGAACCAGTACCGGGTGACGATGCCGAAGTTGCCGCCGCCGCCCCCGGTGTGGGCCCACCACAGCTCGCGGTTGGGGTCGCCGGCCGCGTTGGTGGCCACGACCTTGCGGGCCCGGCCGGAGGCGTCCACGACGACGACCTCGACGGCGTGGAGGTGGTCGGCCACCACTCCGTCGCGGCGGGAGAGCGGGCCGTAGCCGCCGCCCAGCACATGGCCGCCGACGCCCACCTGCGGGCAGACGCCCGCCGGGATGGTCACGCCCCAGTCGAGGTACAGGGTGCGGTACGCCTCCCCCAGGGTGGCCCCGGGTTCGACGGCGAACGCCCGCTTGGCGGAGTCGTAGAAGACCTGCCGCATCTCGGACATGTCGATGACGGCCCGTACGGCGGGGTCGTCCACGAAGCCCTCGAAGCAGTGGCCGCCGCTGCGCACCGCGATCCGCCGGCCCGCGTCCAGGGCGCGGTTCACCGCGTCGACGACCTGGTCCGCGGTGTGCACGACGTACACGGCGTCGGGCTTGCCGCGGAACCGTCCGTTGAATCCCCGGCTGACCAGGTCCTGGTAGCGCCGGTCCGTCCGGTCCACCTGGACGAGCCCGGTCCTGGCGCCGCACGCGCCGCCCTGTGCCGCTTCCGGTACGGCGGCCTCGGCTGCCTGGACACCGGGGACGGCCGTGGTGACCACCGTGGCCCCGCCGACCGCCGCCGCGCTGCCGAGAAAACCACGGCGCGTGAATTCGTTCAACACAGACACCTTCCCTTTCCGTGCATGCAATGTCTGGCGTGCACCGTCTGCGGTTACTTCTCGACGGGCTCCAGAATCACCACGGGAATTTCCCTGGTGGTCTTCTTCTGGTAACTCTTGTACTGCGGGAAAAGACCCGTCATGAGCTTCCAGAGTTCCGGCTTCTCCTCGGCGGTCGCCGTGCGGGCGCGCACGTCGAGATGTTCCTCACCGATCTGGACATGGGCTTCGGGCGAGGCGACGAGATTGAGATACCAGAGCGGATGCTCGGGCTTTCCGCCGTTCGAGCCGACCACGACGACGTTGTCGCCGTCCCGGCCGTAGATCACCGCGGTGCGGCGCAGCTTTCCCGATTTCCGGCCGCGGGTGGTGAGGAGCAGGGTGTCGAGCCCGTACCACTTCGCCCCCTCCTTGCCGCCGCTGCGGTCGTAGCGGCGTATGTGCGCGGCGACCCAGCCCGTCGGACTGTCGACGGGCGTCTCGTCGGGCTGTTCCTGCTGCTCCGACTCGTGCTCCTCGGGCATGACCCCTCCACCCTTCCCAGCTAATCAAATTTGTCTAGCTTCACCCTAGTCACGCTGGACCCGGCGACGCAATCAAATTTGAATACCCGCCCGCCGTACGGACACCGGTACGTCAGTAGGGGCGGGCCCCGCCGAACGCGCTGGCCGCGACCGCGACCGGGGCCCGGCCCACGGCGAACCGGGGCTCGAAGTCGGTGTCCGCGTTCAGCACCGCCCGGTGCAGCCGCTGCACCTGGGGCCCGGGTTCCAGGCCGAGACCCGCGACCAGCGCGCCCCGCAGCCGGTGGAAGACCTGCAGCGCCTGGGCCCTGCGGCCACTGAGGTGCAGGGCCCACATGTACTGGCCGTGCAGGCCCTCGTGCAGCGGGTTCTCCACCGTGAGGGCCGCCAGCTCGGCCAGCACCTCGCGGTACATGCCGAGCCGCAGCTCCACGTCGACCAGGTACTCGAAGGCGGCGAGCCGGGACTCCTCCAGCTGCCGGCGCCGGCTCTCCAGCACCCGCCCGGCCGGTACGTCGACCAGCGCGGGGCCCCGCCACATCAGGAGCGCCTCGTTCAGGTCCCGTACCCCGGCCGCGTCGTCGCCGCGTACCAGCGCCTCCCGGCCGGAGGTCACCAGACGGCGGTAGCGGTGCAGGTCGAGCGCGCCCGCCTCGGCGGCCAGCACGTATCCGCCCGCGCGGGTCACCAGGATGTCGCGGGCCACCTCGTCGGTGGTCAGCCCGGTGACCGCGGAGAACATCTTGCGCAGGTTCAGGATGTACGTCTGCAGCGTGGTCAGACCGCTGACGGGCGGGTCGTCGTCCCACAGATCCCGTACCAGTGAGGGCACGGGCACCACCTGTCCCGTGTGGACGAGCAGCATCGCCAGTACGTTGCGCAGCTTCGGGGCGCTCGGGGCGGTCGTCTCCCCGTCCACCCGGACGTACAGCGGTCCCAGCACACCGAATTCCATCGTGCTTCCCCCTACTCCTGCTCTGCGGCCTTCGCGGAATCCGCCGTCACGGACGGCGGTGCTCCTTCTCCGGCCACGGCTCCCCGAGCTGGCGGTAGGTGCCCTGGTAGTCGGGCCAGTCGCGGTGGTGGTGGATCTTTCCGTCGACGAAGTGGAGGAGGTGGATCTGCTCGCCGGAGAACAACCGCCCGGTGGGCGCCATGCCGACCATCTCGCCGACGTGCCGCCCGTAGAGCACCAGCCGGGCACGCACCCAGTCGCCGTTCTCCTCGATGGCCACCTCCTCCAGGCGCGCCTCCTCGGAGAACGTCCTCTTCACCCATGCGACATTGATCGCGAAAAGCTCGGGGCCGCGCAGCGAAGTGAATTCCAGAGTTCCCGGATTCATGTATTCCGGATGGATGTAGTCGGCCACGTCGTCCGTTTTCCCGGTGTTGTACGCCTCCACCAGGCGCCGGACACTCGCTATCTGGTCACTCACGCTTTCTCCTCCTGAATCGGCAAGAAATCGGTCCCCGCTCGGCCCTGAATCGGTCACTGCCGATCGGAACCGGTGCGGCGGTACGTTCCGGAATCAATTCTTAGGACCCGGCCTCCGCCATAACAAGAGCGAATCGGCCTCCCGGGGACTTCTTTGCCCTGTGTCCAGCGGCGGTCCAGTGGCGCTCCAAGGCCTCTCCATCCGTGCCCGAGACCGGCGGGGAAAAGTGGTGTATCCACCGAGAGAGCGGGAGATTCAGTGGACACGTCCACGTACAAATCCGAAGTGGCGGCGGCCTTCAACAGCGCCGCGGCGTCCTACGACCGGCTCGGCGTGGAGTTCTTCACTCCGATGGGCCGGCGCCTGGTGGAACGCGCGGCCCCCGGGGAGGGCGAACGGGTCCTCGACGTGGGCTGCGGCCGGGGGGCCTGTGTCTTCCCCGCGGCCGAGCGGGTGGGGCCGACGGGCCGGGTCGTGGGCATCGACGTCGCCGAGGCGATGATCGAGGAGGCCGCGAAGGAGGCCGCGCTGCGCGGCGCCGGCACGGTGGAGCTGCGGGTGATGGACGGGGAGCATCCCGACTTCGAACCGGGCTCCTTCGACGTCGTCCTCGGCAGCTACAGCGTCATCTTCCTGCCCGACGCGCCCTCGGCGCTGGCCCGTTACGCGCCGCTGCTCTCCCCCGGGGGGCGGCTCGCCTTCACCAGCCCGGTGTTCAGCGAGGACACCTTCCCCTTCCTGCCGCCGGTGTTCACCGAACTCATCCCGCGCGAGCTGCTGCTCGACCTGCCTCCGCAGTGGCAGCCGGAGCGGCTCTCGCAGCGCTTCAACAGCTGGCTCGCGGACCCGGCCGACCTCGCCCGCACGCTGGAGGGGGCCGGCTTCCAGGACGTGTCGGTCGTCGACGAGTCCGTCCAACTGGTGGCCGAGTCGGGCCTGGCGTGGGTGGACTGGTCCCACACACAGGGCATGCGCCTGCTGTGGAACCACCTCGCGAACGACAAACGACAACAGCTGCGGGACCGCCTGATCACCTCACTGGACGCGATGCGGGAGGGCGACGGACCGCTCACGATCGACACCCCCGTGCGGTACGTGACGGCGACTGCCGACGCCTGATCGCGCCGCCGCGCCGCGCCGCGCGGGGGCGCGGGGCGCGAGGGCGCGAGGGCGCGAGGGTCCCGCGCACCCGGCCGCACCGGCCCGCAGGTGACAAGGCCGACGCCCCGCCCCCGTGCAACGACCGGGGGCGGGGCGTCCGTTGTACGCGGCTCCGCGCGGGGCGGCCCGTCAGACGGCCGGGGCCGCGGACGGGGCGCCCCGGGACGCGGTGGCGCGACCGATCGGATGGCCCGCCCCCGCGATGCGCGCCACGGCGGCCCCGATCGCGGACCGGTCCCCCTCCGGTGGACCCGGCCGGGCCGGCAGCAGCGACACCACCGCGCTGCTGCCCCGCCGGACGGCAGGGTGGCGGCGGGCCACCTGGGAGAGGCCCTGCCCGGGCCCCACCTCCACCAGCAGATGGTCACCCGCCGCCAGCAGCCCCTCCAGCGCGGGCCAGAAGAGCACCGGTGCCACGGGCTGCCGCGCCCAGAAGGACGGGTCGTCGATGTCGGCCCGGGTCAACGGGGCGGCGGTGTAGGCCGAGTGGACCGGCACGGCCGGGCTGCTCCTGCGCACCGCGGCGAAGCGTTCGGCCGCGCCCCGGCAGGCGGGTTCGAGCAGAGGGCTGTGGAAGGCGCTGAGCGACGGAACCCGGCGGCAGACGAACCCGGCCTCCCCCAGCGCACGGCCGGCCTTGTCCAGCGGTCCGTCGGGACCGGCCAGGATGGTCTGGCGCGGGGCGTTGACCGCGCCCACGACCACGTCCCCGCTCAGATACGGAGCCACCTCCGCCGTGGACGCGGCGACCGCGAGCATGCCGCCCGGCGGCGCCTTCGCCAGCCGCCCGACCCGGTCGAGCACCAGCCCGACCGCGTCCCGGGTGCTGAACACCCCGGCCAGCACCGCCGAGGCCAGCTCCCCGATGCTGTGCCCCAGCAGGGCGGCGGGACGCACCCCCCAGCTGAGCACCAGTCGGCCCAGCGCCAGGTCCACGGCGAACAGCAGCGGCTGCGAGCGGGTGACGTGGTCCAGTTCCGTGGCGGGCCGTTCGGCCAGCCAGTCCTCGCGCAGCGGACCGCCCTCGGCGCCCGCCGCGTCGAAGAACTCGTCCATCGCCTCGGTGAACACCGGCTCGTACCCGTAGAGGCCCGCGGCCATCCGCGGCTGCTGGGAGCCCTGGCCGGGCAGCAACAGGGCGACGGGCAAGGGGCGTTCGGCGGTCATACGGCCTCTCCAGCCAGTGTCGTAGGTGCCCAGGCGGGCCGTTCCAGCATCTCGACGACCGCGCAGGAGTACGTGAAGCCGGCGCCCACGCTCATCCACACGACGAGGTCGCCGGCGCGGAGGCTCCCGGAGGCGACCAGGTGGTCGAACCCGGCGATCTGGTCGCCTGCGCCGAGGTGTCCGATGCCGCGGCTCCACTCCCAGGTGGTGCGCTCCTCCGCGATCCCGAAGCGGGCGAGATGGCCCGCCCGCAGCCGCTTGCGGCCCAGGTGGGGCAGGACGAAGCGGTCGACGTCGGCGAGCGTGACCCCGGCGGCGGCGAGGGCCCGCTCGACGGCGGCGTCCTGCGCGGCCCCGCTCGCCGCGATCACCTGGGGCACGCGGTGGGTGGCCAGGAAGTCCTTCTTGCAGGCGTCCAGGTCGACCACCGGCCGGTGGCTGAACGGGGCGCTGCCGAACGGGTCGTCGCCGCGGTGCATCCCCTCCAGCTCCGGCACGGAGACGGTGGCCAGGCCACGGATCCGGGCGAAGCCCTCCCGCGAGGACAGCACGAGGGCGGTGCCCCCGTCCCCGTAGAAGGTGCCGGAGTCGCTGCGCCAGCGGTCGAAGCCGGGTGGGCGGAAGGCGTCGCCGGTCGTCAGCAGGACCCGTCGGTCCGGCTCGCCTGCCGCCGGGCCCGCCCGCAGATGGTCGACCGCGAGTCCGAGTCCGGCCATGCCTCCGTTGGAGACCTGGCCGACCTCGATGGCGGGGCACTGATTGCCGACGGCGGCACGCTGGACGTACGAGGCGGGCGCCCACAGGTCGTGCCCCTGATAGAAGAAACTGGCGTGCAGGATCAGCGACACGTCACCAGAAGCAGACCCGGACCCGGACCCGGGCATGGGCCCGGCCCCGGACCCGGGCTCAGCCCCCGCCCCGGCCCCCGACCCGGCCCCCGCCCCCGAGTCGACGCCCCCTCGGTCGAAGCCCGACCGCTCCAGGGCGATGCGGGCCGCTCGGGCCGCCATCTCCGGGGCCGGCTCGTCCTCGGCCACGGACACCGACAGCATGCCGGTGGTCCTGGCCAGGGCCTCGTCGCACAGCCCGGCCGCGACGGCGTCCGCGACCGGGGTGCGGGGCGGCAGCCAGACCCCGCACCCCGCGATCCGGATGTCCGGCGCCGGGGCCTCCGCGACGAAGGCCCCCTCGGCGCCCGGCCCCGCCTCGGTCATCAGGCGGCCCCCGCCGCGGGCATGCGGTCGGCGAGCGCGGCGTTCACGACGGCGACGAACGCCGCGGGGGTCAGCGCCTCGCCGAGTGTCTCCTCGGGCAGGGCGATGCCGTAGCCGCGCTCCACCCTGCTGATCGCCTCCATGAGGGCCAGCGAGTCGTAGCCGAGCAGTCCGAACTCCTGTTCCGCGGCGGCGCTCGACAGGTCGACCGCCTCCTCCTCGCCCGCGCACTCACGCATGATCTGGAAGAGGTCCTCGGTGGTGAAAGCGGACATGACGTCTCCTAAGTGGGGTGATGGTGAGCAGTGCGTGGTGCGTGGTGGCTGGTCGGTGGTGCCGGACAGGGGGGTTCAGGGCGCCGACGGGCCGCGGACGACCATCGCGCTGTTGAAGCCCCCGCGGCCCCGGGCCAGTACCAGCGCCGCGTCCCCCGTGACGGGCCGCGGGGCGCCGGTCACCAGGTCGAGGTCGTGGCCCGTCGTCTCCTCTACGTGGACCGTCGGCGGGACGACGCCGTCCCGCAGCGCGAACAGCGCGGTGACCAGGTCGAGCGGCGCGGCGCCCGAGTAGAGGCGTCCCGTCATGGTCTTGGGGACCGAGACCGGCACGCCGCCGGGGCCGAAGACCGCGGTCAGGGCCTGCGCCTCGACACGGTCGGGCTCCGGTTCACCGGCGCCGTCCGCGAGGACGAACGCGATGTCCCCGGGACGCAGCCCGGCGTCGGCCAGCGCCCCGCGGACGGCCCGCTCCAGGTTGGCCGGGCGCCCCGAGCCCGGGCGGGGGTCGAAGGTGGCGGCGTACCCGCCGATCGCCCCGTGGATCCGGGCCCCGCGCTCCCGGGCCCGGTCCGCGTCCTCCAGGGCGAGGATCGCCCCGCCCTCGCCGGGCACATGGCCGTTCGCGGCGGCGTCGAAGGGCAGATAGGCGCGGGCCGGGTCCTCGCTCTCGCTGAGGATGCCCGCGGAGATCTGCGCGGCGAGCCCGTACGGGCACAGCGAGGCGTCCATGCCGCCCGTCAGCATCAGCGGGGTGCCCTTGCGGATCCGGCGCCTGGCCTGCGCGACCGCGTCGAGGCCGCCCGCCTGGTCGGTGACGAGGACCCCGGTGGGCCCGCGCAGATCGTGGCGGATGGAGACCTGGCCCGAGTTGACGGCGTAGAACCAGGCGAAGGACATGTACGCGCTGACATGCTTGGGGTCCTTGCCCCACAGGTGGCCCAGTTCGCGCTGGCCGAACTCGAAGCCGCCGGAGGCGCTGGCGGTCACCACCCCGCGCTCGTCGGCGGGCAGGCTCTCCGCGTTCAGCCCGGCGTCGGCGAGCGCCCAGTCGGCGCCGGCGAGGGCGAACTGCGTGGTGCGGTCGGTCTGCGGGACGAGCCGGCTGGGGATGTGGTCGCGCACCGAGAACCCGGTGACCTCGCCGGCCAGCCGGGAGGGGTACGAGGACGGGTCGAAGCGGGTGATGCGGGCGATGCCGCTCTCCCCGCGCAGGGTCGCTGCCCAGTACTCCTCGGCCCCGATCCCGTTGGGCGCGAGCACGCCGACCCCGGTGACCACGGCCCTGGCGGTCCCGGCCGCGGTGGTCGTCGGCGCGGCGGTGGCGGGCGCGGTGGTCATGGGCGCCTCCCTTCGGATGCGGTGAGCACCATCGCGCTCTGGAAGCCGCCGAAGCCGCTGCCCACCGTCAGCACGGTGTCGACGGGCTGGTCGCGGGCGGTCAACGGCACGTAGTCGAGGTCGAGTTGGGGGTCCGGCTCGTGCAGTCCCGCGGTCGGGGGAATCACGCCGTGCCGGATCACCAGGGCGGAGGCGGCGGCCTCGATGGAGCCGACGGCGCCGAGCGAGTGGCCGATGACCGCCTTGATGGAGCTGACCGGGACGCGGTGGGCGTGCTCGCCCAGGCTGTGCTTGATGGCGGCCGTCTCGTGGATGTCGTTCTGCCGGGTGGCCGTGCCGTGCGCGTTGACGTAGCCGACGGCCTGGCGGTCGGTCCGGGCGTCGTCGAGCGCGCCGGTGATGGCGGCGGCCATCTCCAGGCCGTCGGGGCGCAGTCCGGTCATGTGGTGGGCGTTGGCGCGCGCGGCGAAGCCGGCGATCTCGGCGTAGACCTGCGCCCCGCGCCGCAGGGCCGACTCCCGCTCCTCCAGGACGAGGACGGCGGCGCCCTCGCCCAGGACGAAGCCGCTGCGGGTCCGGTCGAAGGGCCGCGAGGCGTGGTCCGGGGTGTCGTTGCGCGGCGAGGTGGCCTTGATGGCGTCGAAGCAGGCCACCGTGATCGGCGCGATGGGGGCGTCGCTGCCCCCGGCGATCATGATGTCGGCGCTGCCCTCACGGATGAGTTCGACGGCGTGGCCCAGCGAGTCGAGTCCTGAGGTGCAGCCCGCCGAGACGAGCGCGACCGGACCCTCGGCGCCCGCCTCCCAGGCGACCTCCGCCGCCATCGAGCTGGGCACGAAGTAGTCGTACAGGTACGGGGTGCCCGCCGCGTGGTCGACCAGCCACCGCTTGCCGCCGTCGCTGCGCGCGACGTACTCCTCCTCCAGTTTCAGCGTGCAGCCCACGGCGGAGCCGAGGCTGACGCCGGTGCGGTGCGCGTTGCTCCCGTCGATCTCCACGCCGCTGTCGGCGAGCGCCTCGCGGGCTGCGACCAGGGCGAACTGGGAGGCGCGGTCCAGCCGGGCGGTGTCACGGGCCGACAGTCCGTGGCGGGCTCCGTCGAAGTCGCACTCGGCGGCCATCCGGGAGCGGAACGGCGTCGCGTCGAAGGCCGTGATGGTCCTCGTCGCGGAGACTCCGGAGACGATGCGTTCCCAGAACGCCTTCGTGCCGACTCCGCCCGGCGCGATCACCCCGAGGCCGGTGACCACCACACGGCGGGCGGTCATATCCCCTCCTCCGCGCCGCCGTCGCGGCGCAGCCGTGCCAGATAGAGTTCCGGCCGACTTTCGGCGAGGGCGCGCAGCGCGCCCGCGTGCGGCTGGAAGTCGGCGTGCGAGACGGCCGCGCGGAACGAGGCGACGTCCCGCCACTCGGCGACGTTGACGTACTGGCCGGGCCGCTCCGCGTGCCGGGCCAGGGTGTGCCGGATCAGGCCCGGCTGCCGCGCCATGAACTCGGACGTCCGCGCGAACTCCTTCTCGAACACCTCGGGTTCGGCGTGCACGGTGAAGGTGTTCACGAAGGTCACGGCGCCGGCCTCCTCGGCCTGGGCGTCTGGCTCGTGATCCGTCATCAATGGCCTCCTCGTTCGACGGTGTTGCCCGGTATCGCCCGGTGTCGTCAGGTCTGTTTTTGACCCGTTCGTGTGACCCGGCATCGCTTGACATCGTGCGGTCGTTCGTGTCGTTCCACGCTGCGTGCCTGGTCTCGCAGGCGGGTGGAAGGCCGCTGGAGCCCGGGCCGGGCCATGGGTCGAGCGCGATTCGAGCGGCCGCTGAAACCCTCGCTGTCGTCCGCCGTCCCGTGCGGACACCCACCGCAGACACCCACCACGGACATCCGTCACGGACATCCGTCACAGACACCCGCAGGGACCGCTGAGGAGCCGTCATGCCGCCAGCAGCAGGAAGCGTCGCCATCGTCACCGGTGCCACCAGCGGGATCGGTCTCGCCGTGGCCCGGAGCCTGGCCGAGGGCGGGTCGCGGGTCTTCATCTGCGCCCGCGACGGCGACCGGGTCGCCCACACCGTCAAGGAGCTGCGCGAGGCGGGACACGACGTCGACGGCGCCTCCTGCGACGTGCGCGACACCGCTCGGGTACGCGCCTTCGTCCAGGAGGCCAGGGACCGGTTCGGCCCCGTCGGCGCCCTGGTGAACAACGCCGGCCGCAGCGGTGGCGGCCACACCGCGCAGATCCCCGACGAGCTGTGGCTCGACGTGATCGACACCAACCTCAACAGCGTCTTCCGGATGACCCGCGAGGTGCTGACCACCGGCGGGATGCTGGAGCGCGGCGCCGGACGGATCGTCAACATCGCCTCGACGGGCGGCAAGCAGGGCGTGGCACTGGGAGCGCCGTACTCGGCGTCCAAGCACGGCGTGGTCGGCTTCACCAAGGCCCTCGGCCTGGAGCTGGCGAAGACGGGCGTCACCGTCAACGCCGTCTGCCCCGGCTACGTCGAGACGCCGATGGCCGAGCGGGTGCGCCAGGGCTACGCCGGTGCCTGGGACATCACCGAGGGCGAGGTGCTGGAGAGGTTCGAGGCGAAGATCCCCCTCGGCCGCTACTCCACGCCCGACGAGGTCGCCGGGCTCGTCGGCTATCTGCTCTCCCCGACCGCCGCGTCGATCACCGCGCAGGCGATGAACGTCTGCGGCGGGCTCGGCAACTACTGACAGCGGGCCCGGCCGTGCGCGGCCCGGGCGGACAGAGGGGATCAGGATCAGCATGGCGCACGAGGTGCACACGACCGAGCACACCATCACGGTGGCCGCCGCCCCGGAGGCCGTCTTCGGCCTGGTGGAGCGGGCCGAGGACTGGCCGTTCGTCTTCCCGCCGAGCCTGCACGTGGAGTATCTGGAACGGTCGGGCGACGAGGAGCGGCTGCGGATCTGGGCCACCGCCAACGGCGAGGTCAAGTCCTGGACCTCGCGGCGGACCCTGGACCGCGACGGGCTGCGGATCCGCTTCCGCCAGGAGGTCTCGCAGGATCCCGTCGCCGCGATGGGCGGGGAGTGGATCGTCGAGGCGCTGCCCGGCGGCGGCAGCCGGGTGCGGCTGCTGCACGACTTCCGGGCGGTCGACGACCTGGAGCGCAACGTCGCCTGGATCCTGGAGGCGATCGACCGCAACAGCGGCGCCGAACTGGCCGCCCTGGAGTCCGCCGCGCTGCGCACCGGCACCGACGAGGCCCCGTACACCTTCGAGGACTCGGTGCGGATCGACGCCCCGGCCCAGGAGGTACGGGACTTCCTGCACGACGCGGGCCGGTGGCAGGAGCGGCTGCCGCACGTGGCGCGGGTGCTGCTGAAGGAGGACACCCCCGACGTCCAGCACCTGGAGATGGACACCCGTACGCCCGACGGCTCGACGCACACCACGGCCTCGGTGCGGATCTGCCTGCCCGACGGGCGGATCTCGTACAAGCAGCTGCAGACCCCGGCCCTGATGTCCGTGCACACCGGGGAGTGGACGGTACGGGAGATCCCGTCCGGCTGTGTGGCCGTCTCGCGGCACACCGTGGTCGTCAACGCCGCGGCCGTCACCAGGGTCCTCGGTTCCGACGCCACCACCGCCGACGCCCGCACCTTCGTCCGGGACGCGCTCGGCGGCAACAGCACGATCACCATGCGGCACGCCAAGGAGTACGCGGAGGGGCGGGCGAGGGCCACCCCGGTGCCGCCCGCCGAGTACGCCTCGATCCAGCGTTTCTACGCCCGGCAGATGCGGCTCCTGGACGAGGGCGAGGGGGACGCCTGGGCGGCCACCTTCACCGAGGACGGGGCCTTCGACCAGAGCTCGTTCGCCGAACCGGTGCGCGGCCGGGCGGCCATCGCGGCGGCGGTGCGCAACCGGCCCGCGGCACCCGTCGGCACGGTCCGCCGGCACTGGCTGGGCCTGCCGGCCGCCTGGCGGTTCCCGGACGGCTCGGTGCGCACGGGCTACGACGCCCTGGTCGTGGCCACCGCGACGGACGCCGCTCCGCAGATCCGGCTGAGCACGTCGTGCCAGGACGTCCTCGTCGCCGACGGGGGCGAGGACGGAGAAGGGAACGGCGACGGCTGGCTGGTGAAGCACCGGTACGTCGGCCACGACGGGCAGTGAGACACGCCGCACGCCACCATCCGCCCCGCGAAGAGGGAGATCGATGAAGGTCCTGTTCACCACGTTCGCCGCGAAGTCCCATATGCATGCCCAGGTCCCGCTGGCCTGGGCCCTCCAGACCGCCGGCCACGAGGTCCGTATCGCCAGCCAGCCGGACCTCGCGGAGGACATCACCCGTACCGGGCTGACCGCCGTGTGCGTCGGTGAGCCACTGCTCCTGGAGGAGCAGATGCAGCGGGTCAACGAGGGCCTGGGTGACGACGCCGAGATCATGGAGAGCCAGGCGGAAGCCGGGATGGACATGACGGAGACCCGTCCCGAGATGCTGACCTGGGACCACGTCCTCGGGGTGTTCACCTCGATGACGGCGATGGCCTTCCAGAACTCCTGCCCGGAACGCATGATCGACGACCTGGTCGCGTTCAGCCGCGAGTGGCAGCCCGACCTCGTCGTCTGGGACACGCTGTCCTTCGCCGGACCGGTGGCCGCGCGGGTCACCGGCGCCGCCCACGCCCGGCTGCTGTTCGGGCTCGACCTGCTGGGGCGGATGCGCGAGACCTTCCTCGACCTCCAGGCGGAACGGCTGCCCGAGCAGCGGGACGATCCGCTGCGCGAGTGGCTGACCTGGACGCTCGGCCGCTACGGCGCCGGGTTCGAGGAGGAGGTGGCGGTCGGCCAGTGGACCATCGACCCGGTGCCCCCGTCGATGCGGTTCCCGGTGAGGCAGCCGTTCGTCCCGCTGCGGTACATCCCCTACAACGGCCAGGCCGTCATACCGGAGTGGCTGCACGAGCCGCCGAAGAAGCGCCGGGTCTGTCTGACGCTGGGCGTGGCCCACCGCGAGGTGCTGGACGGCGACCGCGCCTCGATCGGCGAACTCGTCTCGGCACTCGCGGAGCTGGACGTCGAGGTGGTCGCCACCCTCAACGAGAAGCAGCTCGCCGGACTCGAACTCCCCGACAACGTACGGGCCGTGGACTTCGTCCCGCTCAACGCCCTGCTGCCGACCTGTGCCGCGGTCATCCACCACGGCGGCAGCGGCACCTTCCAGACGGCGCTCGCGCACGGTGTCCCGCAGCTGATCGTGCCCGACATGGTCTGGGACACCATCCACAAGGCGAAGCAGCTGGAGAAGACGGGCGCGGGCCTCTATCTGCACGACGTCGACCACTACACCGCGCAGGACCTGCGCGACCACGTGCTGCGGCTGCTGGACGACCCGTCGTTCGCGGAGAACTGCGCGCGGATCCGCCGGGAGATGGTGGGGACGCCGAGCCCCAACGACATCGTCCCGCTGCTGGAGAAACTGGTGGCGGAACACCGCGCGGCCCCGGCCGCCGCCGGCACCGTCCGGGGGGAGCTGTAGATGACCACCGCCGTGAAGTTCCGCGAACTCGCCGTGTCCGGCGCGTACGCCTTCAACCCGCCCGTCTTCGAGGACGACCGCGGCCTGTTCACCTCGCCGTACCAGGAACCGGCGTTCGTGGAGGCCCTCGGCCACCCCCTCTTCCCCGTCGCGCAGTCCAACCACAGCATGTCCAAACGCGGCACCGTCCGGGGTATCCACTACACGGTCACCCCGCCGGGCGTGGCCAAGTACGTGTACTGCGCCCGGGGCCGCGCCATCGACATCGTGGTGGACATCCGCGTCGGCTCGCCCACCTTCGGCCGCTGGGACTCCTCCGTGCTCGACCAGGAGACCTTCGGCGCCATGTACTTCCCGGTCGGTGTCGGCCACGCCTTCATCGCCCTGGAGGACGACACGGTGATGTCGTACATGCTCTCCGGGAGTTACGAGGCCCGGCACGAGCTGTCCCTGTCCCCGCTCGACCCGGCGCTCGGGCTGCCGATCCCGACGGACGTGGCGCCGCTGCTGTCCGCACGGGACACGGCCGCGCCCCCGCTCGCCCAGGTGCGGGCGGAGGGCGGCCTGCCGGAGTACGACAAGTGCCGTCGGATCGAGGCCGCGCTGTGGCGGCCCTGAGCGGCCGGCCGCCGGCCGGGGGCTCCCGGGTCGCGGTGCTCGGGGCCACCGGCTGCGTCGGCCGCTGTGTGAGCGCGGCGCTGGCCCGCGAGGGGCACGAGGTGCTGGCCGTCGCCCGGC
This sequence comes from Streptomyces ortus, assembly GCF_026341275.1. Lineage (NCBI taxonomy): Bacteria > Bacillati > Actinomycetota > Actinomycetes > Kitasatosporales > Streptomycetaceae > Streptomyces > Streptomyces ortus. Next base: position 5,645,950 of record NZ_JAIFZO010000002.1, on the reverse strand, counting down.
GCGGCGGCCCCGCGGTGGCCGGGCACGTCTTCGCCGGCCTGGACGTGGCGGCGGTCCCGCCCGCCGAACTCGCCCGGCTGTTCACCCGGCACCGGGTGCGGACCGTGGTCAATGTGACGGGCGGCTGGGGCACGACCGAGGAGGAGATGCGGTACGCCCACATCACCCTGGTCGAGCGCCTGTTGAAGGCCGTGACGCTGATGGAGGACCGGCCGCGGCTGATCCACGTCGGCTCCATCCACGAGTACGGTCCGGTGGCCGAGCCGCTCGCCATCGGCGAGGACCTGGAGCCCCGGCCGGCCACCATGTACGCGCGTACCAAGCTGGCCGGCTCCGAGCTGGTGCTCGACGCCACCCGGGCCGGCCGGGTGGACGGGCTGGTGCTGCGCGCGGTGAACGTGTGCGGCCCCCGCACCACCCGGGCCAGCTTCCTCGGGGCGGTCGTCGACCGGCTGCGGGCCGCGGACGCGAGCGACCCGGTGACCCTGCGGGTCGCGGACGCCCGGCGGGACTTCATCGATGTCCGCGACCTGGCCGAGGCCGTGGTCCTCACCGTGACGTCGGCGGCCACCGGACGGGTCGTCAACATCGGCCGCGGCGAGGCCACCGCCATGCGCGAGCTGGTGGACCTGCTGGTCACCGCCTCGGGGCTGCCGCCGGAGGCGATCCGGGTCGAGGACGGGCCCATCGCGAGCAAGGGCGGCGGCTGGACCCTGGCCGACATCGGCCTGGCCGGCGAACTGCTCGGCTGGAAACCGCGGATCCCGCTGGCCGAGGCGATGCGGGCGACCTGGGAGACCCCCGCCGACTGACCCGCCGCGCCGGACGAGCCGCGTACGCCCCGCCACGCCTGCACCCACGACGAGGAGTCCAGATGGCCGATGTGACGGCCCGTATCGCCCGGTCGGCGGCGGCTGTGGAGAGCCCGCTGACCGATCTCGCCGGATTCGACGACTGGTTCGCCGAGTACGGCGAGCAGATCTACACGACGGCCGAGCGCATCCCGCTGGCGGCCCTCGACCAGTGGTACCAGACCCCGGTCACCGGTGATCTGCGGCACCGCAGCGGCAAGTTCTTCACCGTGCACGGCCTGCGGGTGCACGATCCCGGCAACGCGGTGCCCTGGTGGGACCAGCCCATCATCGACCAGCCCGAGGTCGGCATCCTCGGCATCCTGATCAAGGAGTTCGACGGGGTCCCGCACTTCCTGATGCAGGCCAAGGCGGAACCGGGCAACCCCGGCGGGCTGCAACTCTCGCCCACCGTGCAGGCGACCCGCAGCAACTACACGGGCGTCCACAAGGGCAAGCCCGTGCCGTACGTGGACTACTTCCGGGACACCTCGCGGCACCGGGTGCTGGCGGACGTCCGGCAGTCGGAGCAGGGCGCCTGGTTCTACCGCAAGCGCAACCGCAACATGGTGGTGGAGACGACCACCGAGGTGGAGGTCCTGGAGGGCTTCCGCTGGTTCACGCTCGGCCAGTTGTACCGGCTGCTGTCGCGCGACGACATCATCAACATGGACGCGCGCACCGTCCTGGCGTGTCTGCCGCACGCCTCGCGGCCGGACGGCGCCCTGCACGGGATGACCGACGTGCTGAGCTGGATCGCCGGCGCCCGGTCGCTGGCCTCGGTGCACACCGAGCGGATCGCCCTCAACGCGCTCGACGAGTGGCGGCACCACGAGATGGGCCACTCGCACGAGAGCGGCGGCTTCTTCGACGTCATCGGGGTCGCCGTGACGGCCGCGGGACGCGAGGTCGGCACCTGGCGCCAGCCGATGATCGAGCCGCGCGGCACGGGTGTCATCGCGTTCCTGACCCGCGAGATCGGCGGGGTGCCGCACGTCCTGCTGCACGCCCGCACCGAGCCGGGCTACGCGGACGTGGTGGAACTGGCGCCGACCGTGCAGTGCGTGCCGGACAGCTACGGCTGGCTGCCGGCCGCCGCCCGGCCCCGCCACCTCGACGAGGTACTGGCCGCCGGTCCCGGCCGCGTCCGCTACGACGCCGTGCAGTCCGAGGAGGGCGGTCGCTTCTTCCACGCCCGCAACCGCTATCTGATCGTGGACAGCGACGTCCCCGAGGATCCGGGCCACCCCGACTACCGCTGGCTGACCATGGACCAACTGACCCAGTTGCTGCGGCACAGCCACTACCTCAACGTGCAGGCCAGGAGCCTGGTTGCGTGCTGGCGCGCCCTGACGGCGGCCGACACCGCCGGCTGACCACTCGGGCGGCCTCCCGCGCACACCGAAGGCCCGGCGGGATCCCTCCGCCGGGCCTTCGGTGTGCGCGGGGCGGGCCGGGGCGGGCCCGCCGCACGGGTTCAGAGGCCGTCCAGCACGTCACGCACCGCGCTGATCACCTTGTCCTGGATGTCCGGCGCGAGGGCCGGATACATGGGCAGCGAGAAGATCTGGCCCGCCAGTTCCTCGGTGACGGGCAGCGAGCCCGCCCCGTAGCCGAGGTGGGCGAACCCGGACATCGTGTGCACCGGCCAGGGATAGCTGATGTTGAGCTCGATGTCGTACGTCTTCAGGGCCTTGATGATGTCGTCGCGCCGGGGGTGGCGCACCGTGTAGACGTAGTACACGTGCTCGTTGCCGGGGACCGTGTGCGGCAGCACCAGGCCGGTGTCGCCGAGCCCTTCCTCGTAGCGGCGGGCGACGGCCCGGCGCCCCTGGACGTAGCTGTCGAGGCGGCGCAGTTTGCGCCGCAGGATCTCGGCCTGCACCTCGTCGAGGCGGGAGTTGTGGCCCGGGGTGCCGACGACGTAGTACCGCTCCTCCATGCCGTAGTAGCGCAGCCGGCGCAGGGCACGGTGGGCGTCGTCCCGGGAGGTCAGTACGGCGCCGCCGTCGCCGTAGGCGCCGAGCACCTTGGTCGGGTAGAAGGAGAAGGCGGCGGCGTCCCCGGTGGTGCCGGCCAGTCGTCCGTCGCGGCGGGCGCCGTGCGCCTGGGCGCAGTCCTCGACGAGGAGCAGGCCGTGCTCGGCGGCGAGTGCCTCCAGCGGCGCCAGGTCGACGCACTGTCCGTAGAGGTGCACGGGGAGCAGGCACCGGGTCCGTGGGGTGAGGGCGGCGGCCACCTGGCCGGTGTCCATGAGGTAGCTGTCCGGGTCGACGTCGACGAAGACCGGGGTGGCGCCCACCGAGTCGATCGCGATCACGGTGGGGGCGGCGGTGTTGGACACCGTGACGACCTCGTCCCCGGGGCCGACGCCGAGCGACTGGAGCGCCAGCTTGATCGCGTTGGTGCCGTTGTCGACGCCGACGCAGTGGCTCGCGCCGTGGTAGGCGGCGAACTCCTCCTCGAAGCCGCGGACACTGTCACCGAGGACGAGCTGACCCGAGTTGAAGACCGTTTCCACGGCGTCCAGAATATCGGCGCGCTCGTTCTCGTATTCCTGCCGGTAGTCCCATACGAGAGTCGTCATCGAATTCGCTTCCCTCCCATTGCTGACATCATTTCCTTGCCGCAGGGCGTCACCATCCCCTCGCAGCACATCACATTGCGGGTCCGGCCGACAACCCTTGATCCCCCTCTATTACCACTCGAATTTCCCTGGACCAGGGACTTTCCTGCTTGCTGCCGAACGAATTCGGTCGTTAGCATGGGCAGAAATCGAGGACAGGGGCATACCCATGAAGGGGATTATTCTCGCCGGCGGTACGGGAACAAGGCTCCATCCGATAACCGTTTCCGTGTCCAAGCAGCTTCTCCCGGTCGGCGACAAGCCGATGATCTACTATCCGCTCTCGGTGCTGATGCTCGCGGACGTCAGGGAGATCCTGCTCATCTGCACCGAGCGCGACCTGGACCAGTTCCGCCGGCTTTTGGGCGACGGCTCGCAGCTCGGCGTCCGCATCGACTACGCGGTGCAGAACCGGCCGGCCGGGCTGGCCGAGGCGTTCGTCATCGGCGCCGACCACGTGGGCGACGACGACGTGGCCCTGGTCCTGGGCGACAACATCTTCCACGGCCACCACTTCTACGACCTGCTCCAGAGCAACGTCAGGGACGTACAGGGCTGTGTGCTGTTCGGTTATCCCGTGGAGGACCCGGAGCGCTACGGGGTGGGTGAGACCGACGCGTCGGGGCGCCTGGTCTCCCTGGAGGAGAAGCCGGCCAGGCCGCGTTCCGACCTCGCCATCACCGGGCTCTATCTCTACGACAACGAAGTGGTCGACATCGCCAAGAATCTCCGCCCCTCAGCGCGCGGAGAACTGGAGATCACCGATGTCAACAAGAATTACCTGGCCCGCGGCCGAGCCCGCCTTGTCGACCTCGGCCGCGGTTTCGCCTGGCTCGACGCCGGAACTCCGGAATCGCTCCTCCAGGCCGCCCAATATGTGCGGACCCTCGAAGAACGGCAGGGCGTGCGGATCGCCTGCGTCGAGGAGGTCGCGCTCCGGATGGGATTCATCGACGCGGACAGCTGCCACCGGCTCGGCGAGCAGATGTCGCAGTCGGGTTACGGCCAGTACGTGATGTCGGTGGCCCGCGAAATGGCATCCTGAGCATTCCGGCCCCTGCCCGCCCGGCCGCCGTCAGTTCTTCTCGCGCACCCCGACGAAAAGACCGCGGCCGGTGGGGCCGTCCGCCAGGAATTCCACCGAGCAGCCCGCGTCGGTGAACGCGGAGACGTACTCCTCCTTGGTGAAAAGGTGCAGTACGTCGATCTCGGTGAACTGCTGGATACCGGCGGCGTCCCCCACGGTGAAGCGGACCTCCATGCGGGTGGCCCGGCCCTTGCGGGTGGTGTGCGAGATCCGCGCGATGGTGCGGTGCTCCTCACGGGCCAGGTCGCCCGCGACATAGCCCTCGATGAAGTTCTCGGGGAACCACCAGGGTTCGACGACCAGGACGCCGCCGGGCTCCAGGTGCTCGGCCATCGACCGGACGGCGGACCGCATGTCGTCCAGCGTCTCCAGATAGCCGATGGCGCAGAACATGCAGCTCACCGCGGTGTAGGTGCGGCCCAGCGAGAAGTCGCGCATGTCACCCGCGTGCACGGTGGTGCCGGGCAGCCGCTGTTCGGCGAGCCGGCGCATCGGCTCCGCGATCTCCAGCCCCTCGGCGACCTCGAACCGCTCGCCGAACACGCTGAGATGGGCGCCCGTGCCGCAGGCGACGTCGAGCAGCGAGTCGGCTCCCGGGCGGCGTTCGGCGATGAGCCGCGAGACGTCCGCGGCCTCCTCCCCCCAGTCCTTGCCCCGGCTGCGGTAGACCGCCTCGTACACGTCCGCGAGTTCCCGGCCGTACATGTGTCTCTCCTCCCGTTGGCGCCCTGCTGGGCGCTTGGTCCGTGCGCTGCGGTGGGCACGTGGTCCGCCCGGCCGTCGTGCTTCCCGGCTGCGGTGCTCCCCTGCCGTCCGCTCACTCGTCCTCGTCGAGCAGGGCCACCGCCCTCGCCCAGCCCGCTCCCGCGCCCGCGATCCGTACGGGGAAGCACGCGAGACGGAAGCCGCGGGAGACGGGCAACTGCCCAAGACCGGCGAGCCGTTCGATCTGGCAGTACTCCCGGTCCCGGCCGATCATGTGGGCGGGCCAGAGCACCGAGCGGTCCCCGGTCTCCCGGTAACGGCGGATGATGTCGCCGAACGGCGCGTCCAGGCTGAACGCGTCCGTGCCGATCACCCGCACGCCCCGGTCGAGCAGCAGGTGCACGGCCGAGCCGTCGAGCCCGGTGAAGTCGGTGAAGTACTTCTGCGTCCCCGACCACGCGTCGGCGCCGGTCCGCAGCAGCACGATGTCCATCGGCGACAGGGTGTGGCCGATCCGGTCCAGCTCCCGCTCCAGGACGTCGGCGCCGACCGCGCCGGTGCCCTGGTCGCTCAGGTCGAGGACCACCGCGGGCCGGAAGAACCAGTCGAGCGGCATCTCGTCGATGTGCCGCGGCGGGCCGTCCCGGTAGGAGGCGCGCGTGCCGTAGTGCGAGGGCGCGTCGATGTGCGTCCCGGTGTGGGTCGTCAGCTGGAGCCGGTCGAGCGAGAGGAACTCGCCCTCCGGCAGTACCGCCGGATCGAAGTCGATGCCGAAGTGGTCGCGCATCTCCTCACTCATGTGCGTGGCGGCCTCCTTCGGGCCGAGCACGTCGTGCACCACGGGATCGGGTTCAAAACCCGCCGCGTCCACGGGCGAGGACAGGTCGATGATGCGCACACGAGCCTCCCGGCGATGGGTTCCTGCAAGCGTTCCGCCGGTCTTCCGCTACCGGCCCGCCCATGCTCACCAGCGCGGCTAGAGAAGCGTTGGAGCCCGGCTGTACGGCCACCGGCCCCCGGGCACACCCGGCGCTCGACCGATCCTGGAGGGCCCCCTGCCACCGTCGTGACCTCACCCGGAACCCGGGAAGCGGGAGCGGCGGAAGGAAGACGGCATGGCAGCACAGGCCCCGACGGCCCCGGCGGACGTCTACGCCGAGGTACAGCACTTCTACGCACGGCAGATGCGGGACCTGGACTCGGGCGAGGCCGAGACCTGGGCCGGCACCTTCACCGAGGACGGCGCCTTCAAGCCGCCCTCGCTCCCGGAGCCGGTACGCGGTCGCCCGGCGCTGACCGAGGGCGCCCGGCAGGCCGCCGCGGGCCTCGCCGCCGCCGGCGAGACCCACCGCCACTACGTCGGCATGCTCACCGTCACTCCGGCGGACGACGGCTCGCTGACCGCCGAGAGCCTGGTCTCGATCGTCGCCGTCCCGCGCGGCGGCCCCGCCCGGCTGCACCTGATGTGCGTCTGCCGGGACGTCCTCGTGCGCGAGGCGGGCGAACTGCTGGTCAAGGACAGGGTGGTGACCCGTGACGACCGGCCGTAGCGGGAGTCGACCGCGAATCGAGCACCCCGGCCTACGGTCCCGGACATGAGCGCGACACAGGAGAGCACCACGGCACAGGACACACAGGCCACACCGGCCACCCAGGCCACCGGTACGGCACAGGACCCCACCGCGCCCCGGGGCGTGATCGTCACCGGCGGCGGGACCGGGATCGGGCGGGCCGTGGCCCGCGCCTTCGCCGACCGCGGCGACCGGGTGCTCGTCGTGGGCCGCACGCCCGCGACCCTCGCCCGGACCGCCGAGGGACATCCCGGCATCGGCGTCCTCACCGCCGACCTCACCGACCCGGACACTCCGCGGGCCGTCACCGACGCGGCGCTGGACGCGTTCGGCCGTATCGACGTGCTGGTCAACAACGCGGCCTCCGGCGGTTTCGCCACCCTCGCGGAGACCAAGCGCGAGGCGGCCCGCGACCAGCTCGACACCAACCTCCTGGCCCCGCTGCTGCTCACCCGGCAGACCCTGGACGCCCTCGCGGCGGACGGCGGCGGAACCGTGCTGAACATCGGCTCCGCCGGCGCGCTGTACCGCCGCGCCTGGCCGGAGAACGGGCTCTACGGCGCCGCGAAGGCCGGGCTCGACTTCCTCACCCGGACCTGGGCCGTGGAACTGGCGCCCCGCGGCATCCGGGTCCTGGGCCTGGCCCCGGGCGTGATCGACACCGGTATCGGTGAACGGTCGGGCATGACGCCGGAGGCCTACGCGGGCTTCCTCCGGCACATCGCCGGCGTCGTCCCGGCCGGCCGTGTCGGCCGCCCGGAGGACATCGCCTGGTGGGCGGTGCAGCTCGCCGACCCGCGGGCCGCCTACGCGACCGGCGCGGTGCTCGCCGTCGACGGCGGCCTGTCCCTCACCTGAACCCCGCGACACGCCCCGCCGTGCCGCACCACCGCCCCGCCCCGACCGGCCCCGATCCGCCCTGACTCGCCCTGACTCGCCCCGAAGGAGACTGCCGTGACCGACACGGAAACCGATGAGACGACCCCCGCCGCAGCCCAGCGGACCCAGCCGGTCCAGCAGACCGACAGCGAGCTCGGCCGCCATCTGCTGACGGCCCGCGGCTTCCACTGGATCTACGGGACCAGCGGCGACCCGTACGCCCTGACCCTGCGCGCGGAGAGCGACGACCCGGTGGTGCTGGCCCGTCGTACCCGGGAGGCGGAGACCCCGCTGTGGCAGAGCGCCGCCGGGGCCTGGGTCACCGGCCGGCACTCCGTGGCCGCCGAGGTGCTGGCCGATCCGCGGCTGAGCCTGCGCCACGCCGATCTGCCCGGCCTCCAGCGGCACGTCTTCTCGGACGCCTGGAGCAATCCGCTGCTGTGCCACATCGTTCCGCTCGACCGGGCCTTCCTGCACGCCTCGGGCGCCGACCACGCGCGCTGGGAGCGGTCGGCCGCGCCGGTGCTCGGCGGGGCGGCGGCGGACGGCCACCGCAAGCACGCCGACCGCGTCCACCAGGAGACCGCCGACCGGCTCGGCGCCTCCTTCGACCTCATGGCGGACTACTCCCGCCCGGCGGCCACCGAGGCCGCCGCCGCGCTGCTGGGCGTTCCGGACGACCGGCGCGAACGGTTCGCCCACGCGTGTCTCGCGCTGGGCGTCGCGCTCGACGCGGCGCTCTGCCCGCAGCCGCTCGCCGTCACCCGCCGGCTCGACGAGGCGGTGGAGGACGTCCGCGCCCTCGTCGCCGACCTCGTCGCGGCGCGGCGGACCGAGCCGGGCGACGACCTGCTCAGCACGGTGCTGGGCGCCGACGGCTCCGGCGGTTCCAGCGCCTCGGCCGCCGAGGACGCGCTCGCGGTCGGGGTGCTGACCGCCGCGGTGGGCGTCGAGTTCGCCGCCGGGCTGATCAACAACGCCGTGGAGGCGCTGCTCGCGCACCCCCGGCAGTGGGCGCTGCTCGGCGAGAACCCGGAACTCGCCGCCGGGGCGGTGGAGGAGACGCTGCGGTACGCGCCGCCGGTACGGCTGGAGAGCCGGATCGCCGCCGAGGACCTCACCCTGGCCGGCCAGGACATCCCCGCCGGCGCCCAGGTCGTCGTCCATGTCGGGGCGGCCAACCGGGACCCCGAGGTGTTCCTGGCCCCGGACCACTTCGACCTCACCCGGCCGCCCGGTCAGGGCCAGTTGGCGCTGTCCGGCCCGCACACCTCGCTCTTCGGGGCGTTCGCCCGGCTCCAGGCGGAGACCGCGGTACGCACCCTGCGGGAGCGCCACCCGCACCTGGCCCCGGCCGACGGTGTCCAGCGCCGGATGCGCTCGCCCGTCCTCGGCGGAGTGCTCCGGTACACCCTGACCACCTCCGCGTGACGTGGCAGCCATGACAGCCGTGACAGCCGCGACAGCGGTCGCGGAGAAGGCAGAGAACAGAGCAGCGAACGGAGAGGACCGCCCATGCGGGTTCTGCTGACGTCCTTCGCGCTGGACGCGCACTTCAACGGGTCCGTGCCGCTCGCCTGGGCGCTGCGGGCCGCCGGTCACGAGGTACGGGTGGCGAGCCAGCCCGCGCTGACGGGGAGCATCACCGCGGCCGGTCTTACCGCCGTCCCGGTGGGGGCCGACCCCGGTCTCGACGCGATGGTGAAGGGCGTGGGCGACTCCGTGCTCTCCCACCACGCCGACCAGTCACTGGACCCCGACGCCCCCGGTCAGCTCACCCCCGCCTTCCTCAAGGGCTGGGACACGATGATGACCGCCACGTTCTTCGCCCTGATCAACGACGATCCGATGGTCGACGACCTCGTCGCGTTCGCCCGCGACTGGCGGCCCGACCTCGTCCTGTGGGAGCCGTTCACGTTCGCGGGGGCGGTGGCCGCGAAGGTGACGGGCGCCGCCCACGCGCGCGTGCTGTCGTTCCCGGACATGTTCATGTCCATGCGGCAGGCGTTCCTCGCCCAGCTCGGCCCCGGCCCCACCGGCCCGGGGGCGGAGGGCGGCTCGGCGCACCCCGAGGACTCCCTGGGCCAGTGGCTCCAGTGGACGCTCGGCCGCTACGGGCTGCCCTTCGACGAGGAGACCGTGACGGGGCAGTGGTCGGTGGACCAGGTGCCGCGCGGCTTCCGCCCACCGTCGAACGCCCCGGTCGTCCCGATGCGCTACGTCCCGTACAACGGCCCGCTGCCCGCCGTCGTACCCGACTGGCTCCGCGTCCCGCCGGCGCGTCCGCGGGTCTGCGTCACCCTGGGCCTGACGGCCCGGACCTCGGAGTTCCCGAACGCGGTCCCCGTCGACCTGGTCCTCAAGGCGATCGAGGGGCTCGACATCGAGGTGGTGGCCACGCTCGGCGCCGAGGAGCGGGCGCTGCTCACCCATGTCCCGGACAACGTGCGCCTGGTGGACCACGTGCCGCTGCACGCGCTGCTGCCGACCTGTGCGGCGATCGTGCACCACGGCGGTGCCGGTACCTGGTCGACGGCGCTCGTCGAGGGCGTCCCGCAGATAGCCATGGGCTGGATCTGGGACGCGATCGAGCGGGCCCGCCGCCAGCAGGAACTGGGCGCGGGTCTTCATCTCCCCTCGCACGAGGTGACGGTGGAGGGGCTGCGGACCAGGCTCGTACGCCTGCTGGAGGAGCCCTCGTTCACCGAGGCCGCCGCCCGCCTGCGCGCCGAGGCGGAGTCCGAACCGACCCCGGCGGAGGTCGTCCCCGTACTGGAGCGGCTGACCGCCCAGCACCGCGCCCACGGGCGTCGACGCCTTGGAGGTACACCCGCGTCATGCGTGTCCTGATCACCGGCGGCGCCGGTTTCATCGGATCCCACTATGTGCGCTCCCTGCTCTCCGGCGGCCTCCCCGGGCCCCGGCCGAGCCGGGTGACCGTCGTCGACCTGCTCACGTACGCCGGGAGCACGGACAACCTGCCGATGGAGGATCCGCGGCTGGACTTCCACCGGGTGGACATCCGGGACCTCGACGCGCTCCTGGAGGTGTTCCCCGGGCACGACGCGGTGGTGCACTTCGCGGCCGAGACCCATGTCGACCGCTCCCTGACCGGGCCCGCGGAGTTCGTGACCACCAATGTGCTGGGCACGCAGACCCTGCTGGAGGCGAGCCTGCGCTGCGGGGTGACCACCTTCGTGCACGTGTCGACGGACGAGGTCTACGGGTCCATCGCCGAGGGCACCTGGACGGAGGAGGAGCCGCTGCTGCCCAACTCGCCCTACGCGGCGTCGAAGGCGGGCAGCGACCTCGTCGCCCGGTCCTACTGGCGCACCCACGGGCTCGACGTACGCACCACGCGGTGCGCCAACAACTACGGTCCGCGCCAGCATCCGGAGAAGCTCATCCCGCTGTTCGTCACCGAGCTGCTGGCCGGCCGGACCGTGCCGCTGTACGGGGACGGCGGCAACGTCCGCGAGTGGCTGCACGTCGACGACCACTGCCGGGCCGTCCACGCCGTGCTGACCGGCGGCCGGGCCGGCGAGATCTACAACATCGGCGGCGGTACGCATCTGACGAACCGTGAGATGACGTCAAGGCTGCTGGAGTTGTGCGGTGCGGACTGGTCCCGGGTCCGGCAGGTGCCCGACCGCAAGGGCCACGACCTGCGGTACGCGGTGGACGACTCGAAGATCCGCGACGAACTCGGCTACCGGCCGCTGCGGTCGCTGGACGACGGTCTGCGCGAGGTCGTCGACTGGTACCGCGACCGGCTGACGCGGATGCCCGCGACGGCCGAGCGGGTCTGACCCGCTCCGGCCACGGGCACGACATGAGAAGGGCCGGCCCCGACGGGCCGGCCCTTCTCGTCGTGTGCGCGCGTGCGCCTCAGAGGCTGCCTCAGAGGCTCACGACCCGCGCCGCCTTGCGCACCCGCTCGACCAGCAGCGCCTGGCGCAGCAGCGCCTCTCCCAGTGCCTCGCGGCCGGTGCCCGACCGGGCCGCCGCCGCGAACGCGTCGAGCGCGTTGCCCACCTGGTGGTCGGCCGTCAGCGTCAACTCCGTCGTCCTGTCCTGCTGTTCGAGGCGGACCACCGGGCGGTGCTCCCGGGGCGGGGTGAAGGCCCGCGGCACGTCGATCCGGCCCCGGCTGCCCCACAGGGCGTACACCGACCGGTAGGAGTGCTGGAAGCCGAAGTCGAGCTGGGCGGTCACCCCGGTCGCGGTGGAGAGCAGCGCGCTGCCCGCGACGTCGACGCCGGTGGCCTCGTCGACGCGCAGACAGGCGCCGAGGACGTCCAGCTCCCCGGCGAGGTGGAGCTGGGCGGCGCGCAGCGGATAGACGCCGACGTCGAGCAGCGCGCCGCCGCCGAGCCGCGCGTCGTGCCGGAAGGACGACGGGGCGGGCGGTGGTACGCCGAAGGAGCTGGAGAAGACCCGCAGTTCGCCGATCTCGTCGCGGGCCAGGTCCCGTACCGCCGCGTGCTGCGAGTGGTGCAGGAACATGAAGTTCTCGGTGAGCGCCAGACCGAGCCGGGCGGCCGTCGCCACCAGCTCGGCGCTCTGCTCGTACGTGGTGCTGAGCGGCTTCTCCACCAGGACGTGCTTGCCCGCGGTGAGCGCCTCGGCGACCCATTCATGGTGCATGCCCGGGGGCAGCGGCACATAGACGGCGTCGATGTCGTCCCGGTCGAGGAGGGGCCGGTAGCCGGTCACCGCCGCGCAGCCGAACCGGGCCGCGAGCCGGGCGCTCCTGGCCCCGTCCCGGCTCGCCACGGCCACCAGCCGCACCGCCGGGTGCTCCACGATCGCAGGCAGGATCCGGCGCACCGCGATGTCGGCACAGCCCAGCACCCCCATGCGGAGCGCGGGTCGCGGAGTGTCCTCGGGCATCTGCCACCTCACCTGTCGGATACGTCGCCGAACAAGCTAGCCAGAGCGGGTCGAATGCCCCTGGAAGCCCGCTGGAGCAGGCCCTTTCCGCGGGGACTCCATGGCTCCTCTACCGGAAGGCTGAAGCATGGCCCCGAGGCAATCCTTACAGGAGGGACGGCTATGACGTCGGACACCAAGGCCCTGGTCCTGGAGCAGGTTCGCGAGTACCACCGGCAGCAGCAGCCCGGGGACTTCGTACCGGGAGTGACACCGATCCTCTCCTCGGGGGCGGTCCTGGACGAGGAGGACCGGGTCTCTCTGGTGGAGGCGGCCCTGGATCTGCGGATCGCGGCCGGGGCGCACTCCCGGCGTTTCGAGAGCAGGTTCGCCCGCCACATCGGCGTACGCAAGGCGCATCTGGTGAACTCGGGTTCCTCGGCGAACCTGCTGGCCCTGTCGGCGCTGACGTCCCCGCGGCTCGGTGAGAAGCGGCTGCTGCCGGGCGACGAGGTGATCACGGTGGCCGGCGGCTTCCCCACGACGGTGAACCCGATCTTCCAGAACGGCCTCACGCCCGTGTTCGTCGACCTCGAACTCGGCACGTACAACACGACGGCGGAGCGCGTGCGGGCGGCGATCTCGGACCGCACGCGGGCCATCATGATCGCTCACACCCTGGGGAACCCCTACGAGGTCGCGGAGATCCAGCAACTGGCCGTCGATCACGAGCTGTTCCTCATCGAGGACAACTGCGACGCGGTGGGCTCGACCTACCAGGGACGGATGACGGGCACGTTCGGGGATCTGGCCACCGTCAGCTTCTACCCCGCCCACCACATCACGACGGGCGAGGGCGGCTGCGTCCTGACCAGGAACCTCGAACTGGCCCGGATCGTCGAGTCGTTCCGCGACTGGGGCCGGGACTGCTGGTGCGAGCCGGGCGAGGACAACACCTGCCTCAAGCGGTTCGACTACCAGCTCGGCGACCTCCCCAAGGGGTACGACCACAAGTACATCTTCTCGCACATCGGCTACAACCTGAAGGCGACCGACCTGCAAGGCGCGCTGGCGCTCACCCAGTTGAAGAAGCTCCCGGAGTTCGGCGCGGCCCGTCGGCGCAACTGGCAGCGGTTGCGCGACGGGCTCGCGGACGTCCCCGGTCTGCTGCTGCCCACCGCCACCCCCGGCAGCGACCCGAGCTGGTTCGGCTTCGTCCTCACCGTGCTGCCCGACGCCACCTACACCCGCCGCGACCTGATCGCCTTCCTGGAGGAGCGGCGGATCGGCACGCGACGGCTGTTCGGCGGCAACCTCACCCGGCATCCGGCGTATCTCGGCACCCCGCACCGGGTGTCGGGGGACCTGCGCAACTCCGACATCATCACCGAGCAGAGCTTCTGGATCGGGGTGTACCCGGGTATCACCGAGGAGATGACCGACTACATGCTGGAGTCGATCGTCGAGTTCGTCGCCAAGAACGGCTGAGCGGCCCGGGGGCGGCGGTCAGCCGATCATGCGGTCGAGCAGCGCGTCCTCCCCGCACCCGGGCACGTCCAGCCACGGTTCCGCCGAGAGCACCGCCTGCTGCAGCCGCTGCAGGCGCGGGGAGGGCGAGAGCCCCAGTTCCTCCGCGAGCCGCCGGCGCAGCCGCTGGTAGACGTCCAGCGCCTGCCAGGAGCGGCCCGCCCGGTACAGGGCCGTCATGCACTGGGCGTGCAGGCCCTCGTGCAGCGGATGGCGTCCGGTGAGCTCGATCAGCTCGGTCAGCAGCTCCGCGTGGCGGCCCAGCCTCAGGTCCGCCTCCAGACACCGCTCCAGCACTCCGAGCCTGCTCTCCTCCAGCCGGGCCACCTCGATGCTCAGCACGGGCCCGATGCGCACGTCGACGAGCGCGGACCCGCGCCACAGGGCGAGCGCCTCCCGGAAGTACGCCGACGCCCTCTCCTGCCGGTCCTCACCCGTGGCGACCCGGCCGGCGGCGACCAGCCGCTCGTAGCGCGGTACGTCGACCGCGTCGGTGGGCGCCTGCCAGCAGTAGCCGCCGTACTGGGTGACGAGGACGTCCTTGGCGGACACGTCCGCGTCGGCGCCGTAGGCCGCGGTGAGCTGCCGGCGCAGCTGCAGGATGTACGTGTGCAGGGTGGCCAGCGCGCTCTGCGGCGGCTCGCTGCCCCAGATCTCCTCCATCAGCGTCCCGACGGGCAGGACGCGGTTGGCGTGAATCGCCAGCAGGGCCAGGATCTGGCGTGGTTTCGCCGCCGTCGGCACGATCGACCTGCCCCGTACCTCGGCCGTCAGCGGTCCAAGCAGCCATATGTCCATGCTTTTCTCCCCCATGTGGTCCGCGGAGCGCCGCGAGGAGCTCCTCGTTCAGGGAGTCTCGCTGGCTACTTCCGGTATCAACCAGTGCCAGGGGCCCGACCAGGCATATGAGGAACCTATGCGCAAGATGTGTATTTCTCATATGGGCCCTGTGCGTGACGCACTGGTATCGGCCAGTGACGACCGTAAGGATGGCGGCAACGCGCAGGGCCCCGGCCGGGGTCGGGCGCGCCGACCGAATCCGACCGCGAACTTCAACAGCGAACAAGGAGCACACATGTCACGGATCACGCCTCTGCTCGACGGCGACGCGGGGATCGCGAGGGGCGCCGACGATCTCGTGATCACTGAATTCGGCCCCGAATCCGGTGAGTCCACCGACGGCCGCATCTGTATCTGCTGGATGCCCGGAGCCGGTTCCGGTGCCGCCGCGGACGGCGGCCGTCAGACCCGATGAACCGTCCCGCCCCGGACGACGGGCTCCCCCGGCTGGGGTTCGCACCGCATCTGCGGGTCGAAT
The DNA here is from genome assembly GCF_026341275.1 of Streptomyces ortus. Taxonomy (NCBI): domain Bacteria; kingdom Bacillati; phylum Actinomycetota; class Actinomycetes; order Kitasatosporales; family Streptomycetaceae; genus Streptomyces; species Streptomyces ortus. The sequence continues at coordinate 5,630,514 of NZ_JAIFZO010000002.1, read as the reverse complement.
CGGCGCCCGGGGAGCCCGTGTTCCTGATGACCGAGGACCGGGTGACCACGCTCGGCGGGGAACAGGTCGCGCTGCTCGCCCCGTTGCTCGACGGCAGCCGCGACCTGTCCCGGATCGTCGCCGACGCGGCGCCCGGCCTGTCGGCCGAGCGCACCGAACGGCTCGTGGCCAGACTGCTGGACGCCGGGCTGCTGTCCGCCTATCCGCCGGACGGCCGCGCCGGGCCCGAGCGCGCCTACTGGGCCCTCACGGGTCTCGCGGCGCGGCCCGACGGCGGCCGGGGCGGGCTGCTGGCCCCGGTCGACCTCACCGAGGAGACCGGGGGCGCGTTGTACGAGGCCGTGGCGGCGGCGGGACTGCGGACCGCCGCCGCGGGCGGCCCGGCCGATCTGACGCTGGCGCTGTGCCACGACTATCTCGATCCGCGGCTGAGCGCCCTGGACGCGGAACACCGTGCGGCGGGCCGCAGTTGGCTGCCCGTGCGGGCGAGCGGCACCCATCTGTGGGTGGGCCCGTTCTTCTCCCCCGGCGAGGGTCCCTGCTGGAGCTGTCTCGCGGACCGGCTGCGGCTGCGGCGGCGCAGCGAGGCGTACGTCCAGCACCGGCTCGGACGCGGCGGGCCCGCCGAGCACCGGCCGTCGTATCTGCCTGCGGGCCGGGGGGCGGCTCTGCACCTGGCGCTGCTCGAGGCGGCGAAGTGGCTGGCCGGACACCGCGATCCCGAGCAGGGCACCCTGTGGCGGCTGGACACCCGCACGCTGCGAAGCAGCCGCCATCCCGTACGGCGCCGCCCGCAGTGCGCCCGCTGCGGCGACCCCCTGCTCGTCCGCGACCGGGTGTCGGACCCCGTCGTGCTGTCCCCGCGGCCGGTGCGCGACACCGGCGGAGGGGGCCACCGGACGGCCGGCCCGGAGGAGGTCCTCGACCGGTACGGGCATCTCGTGGACCCCGTCACCGGTCTGGTCGGCGAGATCCGCCGGGATCCGCGGGGACCCGAGTTCCTCAACTGCTTCCACGCGGGCGCCCAGCCGCCCTGGGACCCCGCGAAGCCGCCGCCCGCGCTGCACACGCCGCTGCGCAGCCCGGGCTCGGGCAAGGGCGTCACCGAGGCCCATGCCAGGGTCAGCGCCCTGGCCGAGGCGCTTGAGCGGTACAGCGGTTACTTCCAGGGCGACGAGCCGCGTCTGCGGGGCAGTTACCGCGAGCTGGCGGACCGGGCCGTCCACCCGGACACCGTCCAGCTCTTCGACCGGCGGCAGTTCGCGGACCGGGCGGCCTGGAACCGCGCGCACGGGCCCTTCCACCAGGTGACCGAGCCCTTCGACGAGGACGCTCCGCTCGACTGGACGCCCGTCTGGTCACTGACCGAGGAGCGGCAGCGCCTCGCGCCGACCAGCCTGCTGTACTACAACGCCCCGGACGCGGACACCCGTTACTGCCGGGCCACCTCGAACGGGGCCGCTGCGGGCACCAGTCTGGAGGACGCCGTCGTGCACGGCTGCCTGGAGCTGGTGGAGCGGGACGCGGTCGCCCTGTGGTGGTACAACCGCACGCGGCAGCCCGGTGTGGTCCTCGATCAGCGGGACGAGTGGACCGCCGGGACCCGGGCCGCCCTCAGGGAGATGGGCAGGTCGGTGTGGGCATTGGACCTCACGTCCGATCTCGGGATCCCCGTGGTGGCCGCCGTGTCGGCCCGGATCGACGGGCCGGCCGAGGACGTCGTCCTGGGCTTCGGCGCCCACTTCGACGCGCGGATCGCGCTGCGCCGGGCCCTGACCGAACTCAACCAGATGCTGCCGCCGCTGACGGGCGGGCCGCCCGGCGGAGGGAGCGCCTACACCGGTGACGACCCGGAGGCCCTCGCCTGGTTCCGGCACGCCACGACGGCGGGCCAGCCCTATCTGCTGCCCGCCGCCCGCCGGTCCGCCCGGCCGCCCGCCGCGCTGCGCCCGCCCGCCGACGCCGCGGCCCAGGCCGGTGCCCTGGTCGAGCTGTTGCGCCGGCACGGCCTCGACGTGCTCGTCCTCGACCAGACCCGGCCCGATGTGGGACTGCCCGTCGCCAAGGTGCTGATCCCCGGTCTGCGCCCGCACTGGGCGGGATTCGGTCCGGGCCGGCTGTTCGACGTACCGGTCGCGCTGGGCCGGCTGGCGCGGCCGACGGACTTCACCGAACTGAATCCCTTTCCCCTGCATCTCTGACGGAAGGACGCATTCCTCTTTACGGAATGAAATCCTCCAGTTGTTTTCGCGCACCCGGGCAAACCTTTTCACTTCACCGGCAGTCTTCTTCTATCAGGGAGTCCGAAGCGCACTCCGCGCCACCGAGTTTCACTTCTGAGCGGTTTCGATCGATTACTATCGATGGCGACTTCTCATCCTCCCGGTATGCCGTGAGAGGGTGGGCACGGCACAACCTGACTCACTAATTCGTTCGGCTCGTCCGGGGAGAAGAGATGCAAGGTTCTGCCCTGCAGGATGGCGCGCGCGTCGACCAGGAGGACGCGCGGAGCAGGCACCTCGCTCGCGGCACCTCCATCGCCATCACCTTCGCAGTGCTAGTGGCCTTCTTCGGCATCGGCGTGACCTATCTGGTGGAGGGCCACCCCACACCACTCGGACTGGGCACGGGCATCACCACCCTGCTCCTGGTCTACGGGCTCCAACTGGCGCATTCCTTTCCCCATCTGTCGCCCCGGCTGGCCCACCGGCAGTACTGGACCCTCGGGTGCCAGGCGCTCCTGACGTATCTTCCGTTTCTCTTCTACGCCGAGGCCTGGCTGGCCACACCCGGCTTCCTCGCGGGCTCCGCGCTGCTCGTGCTCCCGTCCCGCTGGAAGTGGCCCGCGTACGCGGCGGCCGTGGGGTCGGCCGCCCTCCTGGTGCTGGAGACCGGCATGGGCCGCGGGTCGGTCTGGTACGGGACGGTGGCGACCGCCCTGACCGGCCTGGTGGTGTACGGACTCTCCGAGCTGACCCGGCTCGTCCAGGAGGCCCACCGCTCCCGCAGCGAGCTGACCCGGCTGGCGCTGGAGGCGGAGCGGCTGCGGTTCTCCCGCGATCTGCACGACCTGCTGGGCATCAGCCTGACCACCATCGCCTTCAAGTGCGAGCTGGCGCGACGGCTGCCGCCCTCCAAACACGCCCGGCTCCACCAGGAGCTGACGGAGATCCTGGACACCACCCAGCGGGCCTTCGCCGATGTGCGGGCCGTCTCGCAGACCTACCGCGCCATGTCACTGACCGCGGAGGTCGACACCGTCTTCGCGACCCTCAAGGACATGGGCATCCACGCCGTCTTCCGCGGCGGCGCCGGGCCCCTGCCGCCCCACATCGAGACCACGCTGGCGACGGTGCTGCGCGAGGGGATCACCAACATGCTCCGGCACAGCAGGGTCGGCACCTGCGTCGTCCAGCTCAGCCGCGAGCCGGGCGCCGTCGGACTGATCGTGACCAACGACGGAATTCCGGCGCGTCCGTCCGGCCCCGCCAGGGGCGCGCGGCCGGGAAGCGGACTCACCAACCTTCGCGAACGCATCGAAGCGGTGGACGGCCGGCTCAGCATCCAGGTGCTGGACGACAAGTGGTTCTCGCTGACGGCGGTCGTGCCGCTGCCGGCCGGGGCACACGAAACCAAACGCCCCTTCCTGCGCACCGCCGCCGCGCCCGCCCGCCCGTCGGCCCACCCCCCGGAGAGCGAACTGCGCGACTCGGCGACGGTGGCGTGAGAGCCTGAGCCGCGGGCGGTCAGATCCAGCCGCCCTCGCGGGCGATCCGGACCGCGTCCATACGGTTGCGGGCGCTCAGTTTGACCACGGCGCTGCTCAGGTAGTTGCGTACGGTGCCCGGCGAGAGGAACAGCCGGCGGGCGATGGCCGTGGTGCCCTCGCCCGCGGCGGCCAGCCGCAGGACCTCCAGCTCACGGGGGGCCAGCGGCTGGGTCACGTCTTCGAGCGCCGCGACCGCCAGCTGCGGGTCGACGGCCCGCTTGCCGGCCGCCACCGCGCGGATGGCGCCCGCGAGTTGCGTGGGATCGGCGTCCTTGCGCAGGAATCCCGTGGCGCGGGTGGCCAGCGCCCGCCGCAGCGTGCTGGGGTTGCCGAGCCCCGTGAGCATGAGGATCCGGCAGTCGGGCACGGCGGTGCCCAGCGCGGCGGCGGCGGAGATGCCGTCCATCCCGGGCAGGCCGATGTCGAGCACGGCCACGTCCGGCTGCAGGGCCCGCGCCCTGGGGACGATCTCGTCCCCACGGCTGACTTCGGCCACCACCTCGAAGTCCGCTTCCAGCGACAGAAGTTCGGCCAGCGCCCGGCGCAGCATCGCCATGTCCTCGGCGATCAGAATCTTTATCATGGCCCCCCACATCGACCGCATACAGGTCGCCCGGGCCTCATACTCTCATCCGAAAAGCCGGAACAAGCCTTCGAAGCGCCAAGTTCCCCGCCTTTGGGTCGACTTCGTCCCCGGGTTCCGTTTCCAAAGGAAGTCGCAAATTCAATCACCTCGGTAACGCCCCCTGTAAACACCGACGATTTCGTCGATCGGGCCCGCCCGGGAGGAGCGTGACACGGCGGTGGGACGGGCGTTCAGTCCCGCCCGAGGGCCCCGGTCAGCGCCGCCTCCGTCTCCTCGGCGGTCGCCGACTCCGCCGCCCAGGCCGCGTACCCGTCGGGCCGGACCAGCAGACTCGTACGCCGGTCGCTCGCCCAGGCCACGACGGTGAGGCGGTCCTTGCGGGCGGGGGTGCCGGTTGTGGTGGCGGGGGCGACGAGGACGAACCTGCCGTCCCGCAGGGCCTCGTACAGGCGGCCGTCCCGCAGCGCCACGTCCGGGACGCGCCGGCCGACCAGCGGGTGGGCACCGCGCGGGGCCGGGTACGCGTAGCCGATGCCGGTGATCTGGCCGATCATGCGGGTGCGGGCCGGGCGGGTGTGGTCGAGGAACGTGGTGAGCAGGGCGCGGGCCGCCAGTGTCCCGGGCCGCTTGGCCATCGCGAGCCGTACGATCCCGCCGCTGCTGCGCAGCACGGACCTGCCGACGGGGTGGCGCTCGGACTGGTAGGTGTCCAGCAGGTCCGCGCCTGCGTACCCGTCGAGCGTCGCCGCCAGCTTCCAGCTCAGGTTGGCGGCGTCCTGGAGGCCGGTGTTCATGCCCTGGCCGCCGGCCGGGGTGTGCACGTGTGCGGCGTCCCCGGCGAGGAACACGCGGCCCACCCGGTACGCCGGGGCCTGCCGTTCGTCGCTGTGGAAGCGGGACATCCAACGGGCGTCGTGCATACCGTAGTCACGGCCGAGCGCGAGCCGGGTGATCTCCTTGACCTCGTCGAGGCCGAGGGGTTCGCCGTCGGCGACATCGCGGTCCCGGTGCCAGCCGATCACCCGGTGGTAGCCGTCCCCGAACGGCGCGAGGAACGCGAAGGCGTCCCCGACCGCGTTCACCGTCAGCAGCGTCTCGGGCCGCTCGGCGAGCCTGACGTCGGCGAGGACCACGGACCGGATCGCCGACCGGCCGGGGAAGGGCAGCCCCACCGCCTCCCGCACGGCACTGCGCATCCCGTCCGTCCCGACGACGTACGCGGCCCGCAGTTCCTCTGCCGCACCGCCGGACCCGCGCGCCCGCAGGGTCACGCCGTCCGCGTCCTGCACGAGACCCGTCACCTCGGTGTCGTACGCGAACCGCACCCCGGCCTCCACGGCCCGCCGCTCCAGCGCCCGCTCCACCTCGTACTGCGGCAGGACGAGCAGGTGGTTGAAGCGCGAGTGGAGGGTGGTGAGGTCGACGGTCAGCCGGGCGAAGAGCCGCAGCCGGTCGAGCGTCTGCCCCTTGGCCTCAAGCCCGTCGGCGAGGCCCCGCGCGTCGAGCTGTTCCAGTGTGCGGGCGTGCAGGACGAAGGCGCGGGAGAGGTTGCTGATCCCGTGCGCCCGCCGCTCGACGAGGGTGACGGGGACACCGGCGGTGGCGAGATCACCGGCGAGCAGCAGCCCGGTGGGTCCCGCGCCCACGACGACGACGTCGCGGGAGCCGGAAGTGGCGGTGGCGGTGGTGGCGGTGACGGGGGCGGTGGCTTTGCGGATCCTGCCGTTCATGGCGGCCTCCTGATGCCGGACCGGTCGACGCCGAAGGCTCTCGGCACGCTGCCACTCTGCCCGACCGACCTCCCCCGCAGGCACCCTGTGGCCGCGTCCGTGACGAGTGCGGCGAGAGCGATGTTCGCGTGGTGGCCGGGGCGCACCGCGGTGACGTCGAGGTGGTGGAGGGGGACGCCGTCGGGCAGTCGGGGCAGCAGTGCGTCGAGGCGCCGTTGCCGGGCGAGGGGGCGGGCGGGGGTGCCCGTGTGGTCGCCGGGGGTGTCGATGTCACGCGTGACGGTGCCGTGGGCACCGACACGGACGTCGTCGGCGAGCGTCGTGTGGTCGAACACGCCGCTGCCGCCGCCCAGGACGCAGCGCCGGCCGAGCGTCACGCTGCCGCCGACGCCGGACAGGGGCACGAGCAGGGTGTGGTCGCCCAGGGTGGCGTTGTGCCCGACGCAGGTGAGGTCGCCGAGCTTGACCCCGTCGCCCAGGACGGTGTCGGCGCAGGTGGCCCGCTCGACGCCGGCCAGCGCGCGGATCTCCACGTCGTCGCCCGCGCGGACGCCTCCGACCTGCGGCACCCGCCGCCACCCGGCCGGGGTGTGCGTGAATCCGAACCCCTCGCCCCCCACGACGGCCCCCGGGTGCACGGTGCAGCGCTCGCCGAGACGGACGTCCTGGCAGAGCACCGCGTGCGGGTGGAGCACGCTGTCGGCGCCGACATGGCAGTTCGGCCCCACGTGGACGAAGGGGTGGATGCGCGTGCACGGTCCGACGACCGCGCCGCGCTCCACGACCGTGTAGGGACCCACGTACGCGGTGGGGTCGATGACGCAGTCCGGATCGGTCACCGCGGTGGGGTGGATGCCCAGGGGCGGGACCGGAGCCGCCCGGCGGTCGAGCTCGGCCAGCAACCGGTGGAAGACGCCCCGCGGATCGTCCACGTGGACGTGCGGCCTGTCCACACCCGTGAGAGCGCGCGGCAGCAGGAACGCTCCGACGCCCGCCATGTGCCGCAGCGCGCTCGCCCGTTCCGCGTAGGCCAGTCCCGACGGGTCGGTGGCCCGGGCGTCCGTCGGACGCACGCGCATCCCGGCGTCGCCGCAGACGGAACCGCCGTACTCCTCGGCGATCTCGCCCAGGGACCAGTGCATGAGCCCACCACCTCTACGCGTCGCGAGCCGGACGGGACCGGGGTGCGACCGGCGTGGTCCCCCGGCGGGACGGGCCGGCGAGGAACTCCCGTAACTCCGGCATGAGTTCTCCGGCGTCAGGCATACCCGGCCCCGCGGCGGTGAAGTCGGCGAAGCCGGTGAATCCGTCGAAGTGGCGTCGCAGCGCGTTCTGTTCGGCGGCGGGGACGCCGTGGCGCCGCATGCCGACGTGGTTGAGGCCGCGCTGCCGGGCCGGGACGCCGTCCACGACGGTGAAGGGCAGGACGTCCCGTTCCACCTTCGTCATCGCGCCCACCATCGCCAGGCGCCCGATGCGCACCCACTGCACGACGCCGCTCCCCCCGCCGATCACGGCGTGGTCGCCGACCCGCACATGCCCGCCGAGAGCGCTGAGTTGGCTGACCACCACACCGTCGCCGAGCACGCAGTCGTGTCCGACGTGCGTGTTGCCCATGAGGAGGCAGTCGCTCCCGGTCCGGGTGGGTTCTCGGCCCGTGGAGCGGTGCACGGTCGCGCCCTCCCCGAGTACGGTGCCGGGGCCCAGCACGGCTCGGGTGGCCACGCGCGCGTCGAACCGCAGATCCTGCGGATCCCCGCCGACGACCGCGTGCACGCCGACGACCGCACCGGCGCCCAGGGTCGCCGAGCCGTGGACGACCGCGTGCGCCCGGACACGTACCCCGTCGCCCAGCTCGGCGCCCTCCTCGACCACGGCGAAGGGGCCGACCCGCACCCCGGCACCGAGTACCGCCCCGGGGGCCACACAGGCCGACGGATGGATGTGTACGGCGGGATCGTCGTCACCGCGCTGCTCAGCGTCCTGCCACATCCCCCCATCGTGACCACACCGAGGGCCGCGCGTGCGCTCCATTGCCTGATGCGGGACTGCCTGATGCGGGATTGCCTGGTGCGGGGCGATGGCACGGCCGTCGTGCGGACCCTCGAACGCGCCGAGGGCACCGTTCTCGCCCCGTGCGGCGGGTGGCCCACGGGTGCGAGGACGGTGCCCTCGGCGGAAGGAGCGAGATCTCGGTGGGAACCGGGATTCAGGAGGCGCGGACCTGGTCCGGGCCCTGCATCTTGCCCTGGCCCCGGCCTCCCGGCTTGCGCCTCGGCTCGCGGTCCGTCGAACCGTCGAGCACCCAGACCAGACCGGCGATCAGCGCGAACAGCCCGATCGGTGCCGCGACATAGAGCCCCAGCGTCTCGATGACGCTCAGCTTCTGCGCGGGGTCGTCGCCGTCGTCGCGCGTCAGCGCGAGCGCGGGGGACGACATCATCAGCATCATCAGCGTCGTACCGGCAGCCAGGGCGCCGGCTCGCAGGGCGTTCTTCTTGTCCACGGTGCAAACGTAGCGAACTCCTCCCGGGGCCGCGCGCCCGGGGGTGCCGTACGGGGTGCCGGGCGGGGTGCGGTACGGGTTCCCGGGCCTCACGCGGAGGGCCCGGGGGCGTCGCCGGACCCGCCGCGCAGCACGTCCATGAGGGCGTGCAGCCGGGGTGAGGCGGCCAGTTCCTCCAGGGTGACGGGGCGGCCCTCGGCGTCGGCGACGGGCAGGCGCCAGTTCGGGTACTGGTCCCAGGTGCCCGGCAGGTTCTGCGGGCGGCGGTCACCGACGGCGTCCGGGAGCCAGACCCCGACGAGACGGGCGGGGGTACGCAGCAGGAAGCGGTGCACGGCCTGGATCTCGGCCTCCTCCGACTGCTCCGAGACACCCCCGGCGGCCCCCTGCAACAGCCCGAGCCGGGCGAGCAGCGCCAGCCACTCCCCCACGTCCGCCGCCGCCTCGGCCCGCTCCTCGTCCACCGGGCGGGTCAACAGGCCCAGCCGGTCGCGGAGTTCGACGTGGTCGCCGGTGAGGCGGGAGGCGGTGGACGGCAGGTCGTGGGTGGTGGCGGTGGCGAGACAGTCGGCGCGCCAGCTCTCCGGGGGCAGCGGCAGGCCCGTACCGTCCCAGTCGCGTTCGAACCACAGGACGGAGGTGCCGAGCACGCCGTGCTCCTGGAGGGTCTCGCGCACACCCGGTTCCACCGTGCCGAGGTCCTCGCCGATCACCAGGGCGCCGGCCCGGGAGGCCTCCAGGGCGAGGATCGCGAGCATGGCCTCGGCGTCGTACCTGACGTACGTGCCCTCGGTGGCCGGGCGGCCCTGCGGGACCCACCAGAGGCGGAAGAGGCCCATGACGTGGTCGATGCGCAGGGCGCCCGCGTACCGGAAGAGGGCGCGCAGGAGGCGGCGGTACGGGGCGTAGCCGGACTCGGCGAGCCGGTCCGGGCGCCAGGGCGGCAGCCCCCAGTCCTGGCCCTGGACGCTGAACGCGTCCGGGGGCGCGCCGACCGACATGCCGGCCGCGAAGACTTCCTGCTGCGCCCAGGCGTCGGCGCCCCCGGGGTGCACCCCGACGGCGAGGTCGTGGACGAGCCCGACCGGCATCCCGGCGTCGCGGGCGCCGCGCTGGGCGGTGGCGAGCTGGGCGTCGGTCAGCCAGGCGAGCCTGCTGTGGAAGTCGACGCGGTCCATCAGCTCGGAGCGGGCGCGGGCGGTCTCGGCCGAGCGGGGGTCGCGCAGGCCCTGCGGCCAGCGCGTCCAGTCGGAGCCGTACACCTCCGCGAGGGCGTACCAGGTGGCGTGGTCCTCCAGCGCCTCGCCCTCCTCGGCGAGGAAGTCGCAGTAGGCGGCCCGGCGGCCGGGGCCGAGCGGCACCTTCCGCACCAGTTCGAGGGCTTCGCGCTTCAGCTCCCACACGGCGTCGCGGTCGATCAACGCGCCCTCGTCGAGCACGGATCCGCGCAGCTCGCGGGCGCGCGCCAGCAGCGCGAGCAGCCGTTCGCGGTCGTTCTCGTCGACGTACGCGAACTCGGGGATGTCCTCGACGCGCAGGTACACGGGGTCGGGGTAGCGGCGCGAGGAGGGCCGGTACGGGGAGGGGTCGGTGGGAGCGCCGGGCACGGCCGCGTGCATGGGGTTGACCTGGACGAAGCCGGCCCCGAGCGCGCGTCCCGCCCAGGCGGTCAGCTCGGTGAGGTCCCCGAGGTCGCCCATCCCCCAGGAGCGCCGGGAGAGCAGGGAGTAGACCTGCACGAGCAGCCCGTACGTACGTCCCTCGGGCGCGGGCAGCCTCGCCGGGGCGACGACGAGATGGGCCCGCGCGATACGCCCGTCGGGGGCGGTGGCGGTCAACTCGTGCACCCCCACCGGCAACCGCTCGACGGATTCCCGGACCTCCCCCTGCTCGGTCCGGACCCGCAACCGGGTCCCGACGGGCAGGGCGGCGAGGGCGGCTTCGAGCAAGGAGCCACCGGGCGGGCCGCCGCTCGGGGCGTCGCTCGGGGCGTCGGCCGACGCGGCAGTTCCCGGGTCGTCCTCGGCTGCGGCACCGCCCCCGCCCACGGCGGCTCCGGGGCCATGGTCGGCGGACGCGGACTCCGGACCGCTGTCGCTGTCGCTGTCGGCACCGGCGTCGCTGTCTGCCTCGGCATCACCGTCGGCGTCGGCTTCGTCTGCGTCTGCGTCCGCGTCCGCGTCGGTCCAGCACACCACCGTCGGCGGCAGCAGCCGTTCCCGGAGTTCCGTCTCGCGCGCCGCGAGGGAGCCGCGGACCGCGGCCGGCGTACCCGCGGCGACGCCCAGCGCGGTGAGCGCGGCGACGACCGCGGCGTCCGAGGCCGGGACCGTGCGGTCCGGGGACGGACTGTAGGACGTGGCGACGCCGTACAGCGCGGCGAGCCGGGAGAGCGGCATCAGACCCCCGACGGGTCCAGGCCGGCGGCGGCACCCAGGGGAGTCGGCTCACTCGTCAGGGGCGCGGCGTCGGCGAGCGGAGGTTCACTGGTGAGGGGCGCGGCGGCGGCCAGCGGCGGCTCGCTCGTGAGCGGTGCCTCGGCGCAGGAGCCCTCGGCGCCGGCGTTGAAGATGCAGTAGAGCGGGTGGGGGTCGGATCCGGGGTCGGCGGGCACGTCCGCCGGGCGTTTGGAGAGGGCCGAGAGCAGAAGCTGAGCCGATGCGGCCACGGGGGCCTCCTTGTTCGTCGTGCGGGCAGGGTCACGCGAGCCCCTACCCAACGCGCGGGCCCGCAGACGTACCGGCCGGGACATCGTGCTCCTGCTCACATTCTGTCCCGGACGACCCACATCACCAAAAGCACCCGTCCAACCACCCCAAGTAACCCTCACCCATAACCTCTCCCCAACTATTCACTCGCTACATATATTGAGTGCATACTGAGGCCCATGAGCACCCGCCACATCCTGCTGGGCCTGCTCGCAGGAGGGCCCAGCCACGGCTACGACCTCAAGCGACGCCACGACGAACGCTTCCCGCAGGCCCGCCCGCTGGCGTACGGGCAGGTCTACACGACGCTGCAGCGCCTGGTCCGCGACGGTCTCGCCGAGATCGACGGGACCGACTCGGACGGCGGTCCGGAGCGGACGCTGTACCGGTCCACCACCGAGGGCGCGAAGGAACTGGCCGGCTGGACGGCCGAGATCACCCCGCCCGCCCCCTTCGTGACGAACGAGATCTTCGCCAAGGTCGTCTGCGCGATCCTGGCGACGACCGCCCCCGCGTCCGCCCCGGATCCGGCGCCCACGGCCGACCCGGCCCGCTACCTCATCGCCCAGCGCGCCGCGCACATGACCCGGATGAGGGAGCTCACGGCCGTCAAGACCGCGCCGGGCGCCGACCTCGCGACGGTCCTCTCGGCCGACTACGCCCTCAACCACCTCGACGCCGATCTGCGCTGGATGACCACCACCGCGGCCCGGCTCACCACTCTGACCGCGGAGGTCGACCCGACATGAGCAGTACGCACGAGGCCGCGCCGATCCTGGCGGCCCGGGGCCTGACCAAGGCACACGGCGGGACCCGGGCGCTGCGCGGCGCCGCCGTCGACCTGTACGCGGGCGAGATCCTCGCCGTCACCGGCGCGAGCGGCAGCGGCAAATCCACGCTGCTGCACTGCCTCGCCGGGATCGTCCGGCCCGACGAGGGCTCGGTCGTCTACGCCGGGCAGCGCCTCGACCGGCTCCCGGAGGAACGGCTGAGCGAGCTGCGGCGTACGGAGTTCGGGGTGGTGTTCCAGTTCGGGCAGCTGATCCCCGAGCTGACGGCGCTCGACAACGTGGCGCTGCCCCTGCTCCTCGCGGGAGCCTCCCGCGAGACTTCCCGCAGAGCCTCCCGCGGCGCCGCCCACGAGCAGGCGGGCGCCTGGCTGGAGCGCTTCGGCGTACGCGGCCAGGAGGGGCTGCGGCCCGGCGAGATGAGCGGCGGCCAGGCTCAACGGGTGGCACTGGCACGAGCGTTGGTGACGGGGCCCAAGGTCGTCTTCGCCGACGAACCCACCGGCGCGCTCGACTCCCTGGCGAGCGAGCAGGTGATGACGGCCCTGACGCACACGGCCCGGGAGACCGGCACGGCCGTACTGCTGATCACGCACGACGCGCAGGTGGCGGCGTACGCGGACCGTGAGGTACGGCTGCGCGACGGGGCCGTCTCCGAGGACGCGACGGCCCTGGGGGCGACCCGATGACCGGGGATCTCGGACTGGCGTGGCTGCTGACACGGGGCTCGGACCGCCGGGAGTGGTGGCGGGTGACGCTCACGGCGGTGGGGGCGGCCCTGGCCACCGGCCTCGGGCTCGCGGCGGTCGCGGTCGCCTCGGTGGAGGGGCAGGTGTCCGCGTCGTACTTCCACGGCCTCCTGAACCAGCCTTCGCAGCGCGCCGGCGTGGTCGTGACGCTGCTGCTCCTGTGGGTGCCGGTGCTCGGCTTCCTCGGCCAGTGCGCGCGTATCGGCGCCGTGCACCGTGACCGCAGGCTGGCCGGGCTGCGCCTCGCCGGGGCGACACCGGGGCAGGTGCGGCGCGTCGCGGCCCTGGAGTCGGGCCTCGCCTGCCTCCTGGGGGCGTCGGTCGCCGCGGTGTTCTGCGCGCTGCTCACGGTGAGTCTGCTGCGGCAGGGGCTGCCGCCGGCGGCGTGGGCCGGCTTCGTGCTGGTGACGCTCGCCGTGCCGCTCCTCGCCGTGCTGGTGAGCGTGGTCGCGCTGCGCCGGGTCGTGGCCTCGCCGCTCGGCTGGGTGCGCCGCGTACGACGGCCGGAGCACGGCAGGCCCGCCACGCTCGCCCTGCTGGTACCGGCGGTGCTGGTGGGGCCGGCCACCTTGCTGATCGTGGTGCGGAACACCGGACCGGGGGCCACCCCGCTGCCCCTGCTGGTGTTCGCCGCGGTGGCGCTGACCGGCACGGGGGCGGTGGCGGTCGCCGGGCTCACCGCCCGCGCCGTCGGCGGGCGGCTCGCCGCGCGGACCGGCAGCCCCGCGGTCCTGCTCGCCGCCGAACGGCTCCGCAGCGACCCGTGGGCCACGGCGCGCACCCACGCCGCGGTGCTCCTGGTGGCCGTGGTGGGGGTCGGCTTCGTGGGCGTACGGCAGGTCTTCCTCGACGCCGTGCACCACCCACGGGAAGGTCTGCCGTACGAGGCCCACGACGTGGCGTTCTACACCACCGGCGTCGATCTGACGGGCGCGGCCGTCCTGCTGGCGCTGCTGATCAGCCTGGGCGGGCTCGCCGTGGGCACCGCCGAATCGCTCGCCACCCGGCGCCGGGGGCTGGCCGCGCAGGCCGCGGCGGGCGTACCGCACCGGGTGCTCGGCCGGGCGCTGCTCCTGGAGACCGCGCTGCCGCTGGCCCCGGCGATGCTGCTCGCGGCGGCCGGCGGCACGGCGGTCCACCTCGCGTACGCGAAGGCCGCGGACGCCGTCGTCGTGCCGGTGCTGGTCCCGCTGCTCGTGCCCGTGGCCGTGTACGGGGCATGTCTGCTCGCCGCCGCCACCTCCCTGCCGCTGCTGCGCCGCACGCTCCGCCCGGCGGAACTGCGCTTCACGTAGCGGCACCCGGGCGGCTCCGGGCCCCGGGGGGCGGGCCCGGAGCCGGCCGGGGCAAACCAAAGGCCCGGATCGTCAGGCGGAGATGCCGTCGATCCGGGCCATCGCGTCCTCCGCGCCGTACGGCTGCAGGTAGGGCAGCCAGCGCGGGTCCCGGTGCCCGGTGCCGATGATGCGCCACGCGAGCCCCGACGGCGGGGCGGGTTTGTGGCGCAGGCGCCAGCCGATCTCGACCAGGTGGCGGTCGGCCTTGGTGTGGTTGCAGCGGCGGCAGGACGCCACCACGTTGTCCCAGACGTGCTGACCCCCGCGGCTGCGCGGGATGACGTGGTCGACGCTGGTTGCGACGCCACCGCAGTACATGCACCGGCCGCCGTCCCGGGCGAACAGCGCCCGTCGGGTCAGCGGAACGGGCCCCCGGTAAGGGACCCGTACGAACCTCTTCAGCCGGACCACGCTGGGCGCGGGGACGGTGACGGTGGCGCTGTGCATGAAGGCGCCGGATTCCTCAAGAGAAACTGCCTTGTTCTCAAGGACCAGGACGAGTGCGCGGCGGAGCGGTACGACGCCGAGGGGCTCGTACGACGCGTTGAGGACCAGGACATGCGGCACGGACGGCCTCCTTGTACGCCGGCGGCGCGTGGCTCGCGCCGGGACGATCTGCAGTCAGTCTCCCCTCATGCCTGGTGGAAGCGCCACCATGTCCCGGTAACGGGCTGGGAGTGTTTTCGACCACATCTCCTTCATCCCCACGTGAGCACAGTCTCTCCCTCGAACATTGCAACGATCCGCACACGGTGCCCCGTTAGTGTGGTGTTTCCGCCCGTAGGCATTCCACCAAATGTCCCCTTGTCCCCTGCCACGGGCGGGCCGCTACGCCTGGAGGTACCTGCCGTGTTCTTGTCCGTCCTGTCGGTCGCCGATCCCACCGAGGAACCGACGTCACCGACGCTCCAGGACGCCCAGGAAGGCGCCACCAACGCCGCAAGCTGGGTGGAGCAGAACTGGTCCACCTGGCTCAGCATCGGACTGCGCGTCCTGCTCATCGTGATCATCGCGGTGGTGCTGAGAGTGGCCGTGCGGCGGACCATCACGAAGTTCATCGACCGGATGAACCGAACGGCCCAGGCCGTCGACGGCACGGCGCTCGGCGGCCTCCTGGTCAACGTCGAACGCCGGCGCCAGCGCTCCCAGGCCATCGGTTCGGTCCTCCGTTCGGTCGCGTCCTTCCTGATAGTGGGCACGGCGGCGCTGATGATCCTGGGCACGTTCCAGATCAACCTGGCGCCGCTGCTGGCCTCGGCGGGTGTGGCGGGTGTGGCGATCGGTTTCGGCGCCCGCAACCTCGTGACGGATTTCCTCTCCGGCGTTTTCATGATCCTGGAGGACCAGTACGGCGTAGGCGACACGGTCGACGCGGGGGTGGCGTCCGGCGAGGTCATCGAGGTGGGCCTGCGGGTCACCAAGCTCCGCGGCGACAACGGCGAGATCTGGTACGTCCGCAACGGCGAGGTCAAACGCATCGGCAACCTCTCCCAGGGCTGGGCCACGGCCGGCGTCGACGTCACGGTCCGCTCGGACGAGGACCTGGACCGCGTCCGCTCGGTGCTCGCCGAGGTCGGCGAGGCGATGAGCAAGGACGAGCCCTGGAACGAGCGGCTGTGGGGCCCGATAGAGGTCCTGGGCCTGGACAGCGTGATCCTGGACTCGATGGTCGTCCGCGTCAGCGCGAAGACCATGCCGGGCAAGGCCCTCTCCGTGGAGCGCGAACTGCGCTGGCGCATCAAGCAGGCCTTCGACCGTGCGGACATCAGCATCGTGGGCGGCCTCCCGGCCCCGGCGGAGGACTCCCCGCCCGCGGACCCGACGGCGGGCATGGCACCCCCCTCGGCCTACTCGAACACCGGCTCGGCCCAGTCCCAGGCGGCGTCCCCCCTGACACCTCCGGCGGTCGTTCCGTCGGGTGGGGCGAAGTAGGGGCGAGAGGTTTCTCATACGGGCTCATGCGCGTGCGGGGCGGTTCCGGAAGCACTCCGGAACCGCCCCGCACGTGGCGAACAGCCGCTCCATGCGTACGCGGTCGTCCGGGAAGCCGCACTACGACAACTGGTCGGCGGACCCGCCGTGATGCGGGCCCAGTCGGAGCACCTGCCGCAAGTGGCCCAGCTTCCGAACGTACGGCTCCGGGTACTGCCGTTCCGCACGGGCGGCCACCCCTGCATCACCGGCCCGTTCAACATCGTCTCGTTCGCGGAGACGGGAGCCGTGGACGTGGTCCCCGTGGACGCCATCGCTGCTGCGGTGTGGGTGGAGAACCCGGCCGAGAACGGCACGTACAGCGACTTCTTCGACCGCACGGCCCGCCTCAAGGACCCCGACGGCCCGAAACTCCGCCTCTCCCCCACAGCGTGGGCGGAGTTCACCGCCGCACGGGGCCTCGACGGCCGCCGCAACGGTTCAGCGCGTTCGTTCGAGTGACGCCGGCGGCATCCTCAAGTCGTGCACGGCCGCCTGCCCCATGGTTCTGCCGAGGCAGCCGGCCTCCGCCGTATTGACGGCCGAGCACCGCCCCGAGATGATCCGAGAGCGCTCTCTGACGTGGACACGATCAGGAGGACCCATCTGATGCCTCCCCTCCGCCGTCGGCTCGCCCGGCTGATTCCGCTCGGGCTCGCGGCCACCCTCCTCCTCGCTCTCGGGCAGGCCGCGACCGCCGCCGGGCCCGCCGGGGCCGTCTCCGCGGGAGGCGTCGCGGCGACCGCCGACGCGCCCGCGTCCGTCCGGGGCCGCACCACCCTCGGCGGCGCCGACCCCAGCGTCATCAAGGTCGGTGACCTCTACGTCGCCGCCAAGTCCGTGGACGGCGGGATCGCCGTGCGGACGGCGGCCACCCTGGAGGGGATCGCGAGCGCGCCCAAGCAGCAGGTGTGGCGGGACACCGGCGGGCTCGGTGAGGTCTGGGCGCCCGAGATCGTCCACCACGACGGCGCCTACCGCATCTACTTCGCCGCCGGCACCGGCGCCGCCCACCGGATGTACCACATCAGCTCGGCCAGCCCGGCCACCGGCTACTCCGCCGCCACCAAGGTCGCCCTGCCCGGCGACAAGTGGGCCATCGACGGAGCCCCCTTCACCTTCAACGGCCAACGCTGGTTCGTGTGGTCCGGCTGGGCCGGTGACACCAACGTCGAGCAGAACCTGTACGTCGCCCGGATGAGCGGCCCCACCACCTCCACCGGCGACCGGTACGTCATCTCGCAGCCGCGTGAGTCGTGGGAGCGGATCGTCGGCAACCCGTACATCAACGAGGCGCCCCAGCCGATCGTGGACCCCAACGGGCAGCTGCACATCGCGTACTCCGCCAACGGCAGCTGGAGCGACCAGTACTGCATCGCCGACCTGCGCCTGCGGGCCGGCGGCGACCCGACCTACGTGTGGGACTGGTACAAGAGCAACGGCTGCCTCTTCGGCTCGCACGCCGCGACCATGATGCCGGGCTGGGACCCCACGCTGTACGTCGACGGCCCCGGCCACCACACGTTCGTCCTGCCGCGCGGCGACGCCACCGCCGGACCGCCGTCGGGCAACCGCTTCCCGACGATGTTCCACGCGGTCGCGAAGGGCACGCCGTACTCGTGGTCCAACCGCTACTGGTACACGGGCACGGCCGTCTGGTGGGGCAGCACCACCTACAGCCGCGCCAACGTCCCCGGCTCCCCCACCAACACCGGGTTCAGCCTCAAGTTCTTCGAGTGAGCCGCCACGGACGCCCTCGCACCGCCCTCGCACCACCCGCCCCCGCAGGTAACGACTCCGTTGCCGCGGGGGCAACCTGTTGACGTCTCCCCCACCCCCGGCCTACCTTCCTCCCATCGATAGGAAACTTTCCTAACAGTGACTCCAGCGGTGATCCCAGGTGATCCCTCGGTGGACTTTCCGGTAATCACACTGGAAAGCTGGGCAGCCGAAAGGCAGGTGGCGACCGTCATGGCGGGAACGGCAGGAACATCCGGCACACCGGGTACCCCTCGCGTGCTGCGCGCCATGAACGACCGCGCCGCGCTCGACCTCCTGCTGGAGCACGGCCCGCTCTCCCGCACCCGGATCGGCAAGCTGACGGGTCTCTCGAAGCCGACCGCCTCCCAGCTGCTCGCCCGACTGGAGGCGGCAGGGCTCGTCGTCGTCACCGGGACGAGCGAAGGGCGCCCCGGGCCGAACGCCCAGCTGTACGCGGTGAATCCGTCCGCCGCGTACGCCGCCGGGCTCGACGTCACCCCCGAGCGCATCCTCGCCGCCGTCGCCGATGTGACCGGGCGGACGGTCGGCGAGTACGAACTGCCCACCCCCGGCCGCCGTGCCGCCCACACCGTCGTACGACAGGTCACCGACGCCCTCGACGGCGCGGTGAAGGCGGCGGGGCTGGTCCGGGCCGACGTCCAGCGGCTCGTCATCGGCACCCCCGGCGCCTTCGACCCCAACACGGGCCGCCTGCGCTACGCCTCCCACCTGCCCGGCTGGCACTCCCCCGCCCTGCTCGACGAGCTCGCCGCGGCGCTGCCGATGCCCGTCGAGTACGAGAACGACGTCAACCTCGCCGCCGTCGCCGAACAGCAGCTCGGCGCCGCCCGGGGCCACGACGACTTCGTCCTGCTGTGGAACGAGGGGGGCCTGGGCGCCGCCCTCGTCCTCGGCGGACGGCTGCACCGCGGCTGGACCGGCGGCGCGGGCGAGGTCGGCTTCCTGCCCGTACCCGGCGCGCCCCTGGTCCGGCACGTCACCAAGGCCAACAGCGGTGGTTACCAGGAACTGGCCGGTTCCCAGGCCATCCCGAAGCTCGCCCGCGAACTGGGCATCAAGCCCATCCCGTCGGGCCCGTACACCGAGGTCGCCGCCGCCCTCGTCGAGCAGGCCGCCGACGTCGACGCGGGCCCGCACCGGGAACTGCTGAAGACGTACGCAACCGGGCTCGCCACCGGTCTCGCCTCGCTCGTCTCCGTCCTCGACCCCGAACTCGTCGTGCTCAGCGGCGCCTCGCTCAGCAGGGGCGGCGAACCCCTGCGCGCGCTGGTGCAGGCCGAGCTGGAGGAGCTGGCCGCGTCCCGGCCGCGCCTCGTCGTCGGCGACGTCCATGAACAGCCCGTGCTGCGCGGCGCGCTGGAGAGCGCGCTCGCCGCCACCCGCGACGAGGTCTTCGACACCTCGGCCCACTGACCGACCCCCGACCGGCCCGACGCAGGGCCACCGCACACCCTCTTCCCGGCTCCGCCCTCTTCCCCGTCCAGCCCGCCCTGCTCATAGGGAGACCCCGTCATGCCCGGAATGCCCCGTAAAGCGGTGCTCGCCGCCGCGTCGATAGCCCTCCTCGCCACCGGCGGTACCGGCTGTACCGGCTCGTCCGGCTCCGGCGCCACGGACGATCCGAACGCGAAGACCACGATCACGTTCTGGCACGGGTGGAGCGCGCCCGCCGAGGTGAAGGCGATCCAGGAGAACATCGCCCGCTTCGAGAAGGCGCACCCCAACATCAAGGTGAAGGTCGTCGGCAACATCAACGACGACAAGCTCAACCAGGCCCTGCGCGCGGGCGGTTCGAACGGGCCCGACGTCGTCTCCTCGTTCACCACGTCCAACGTCGGCAAGTTCTGCTCGTCGGGCGCCTTCGCCGACCTCAAGCCGTTCATCGAGAAGTCGAAGCTCGACCTCGACGCGATCATCCCGAAGCCGATGCTGGAGTACACCGAGTTCGAGGGCACCCGGTGCGCGCTGCCGCTGCTCGGCGACGCGTACGGCCTCTACTACAACAAGGACGCCTTCGAGGCGGCCGGCATCAAGTCGCCCCCGAAGACCTGGACCGAGTTCGCCGAGGACGCGAAGAAGCTCACCAAGTCCAAGGGCGACTCCTACGCGCAGCTCGGCTTCATGCCGAACTTCCACGGCTACGAGACGGTGGTGGACCACTACATGTCGCAGTGGGACCACTCCTACTTCGACAAGAGCGGCAAGTCGAACATCGCCGAGGACCCGGCCTTCGCGGAGATGTTCACGTACCAGAAGAAGCTCGTCGGCGAACTCGGCGGGTTCCAGAAGCTGGAGAGGTACCGCAACACGTTCGGCGACGAGTGGGGCGCCAAGCACCCCTTCCAGACCGGCCAGGTCGCGATGCAGCTCGACGGCGAGTGGCGGCTGGGGATGGCGAAGGACGCGGGGGTGAAGTTCGAGATCGGCACCGCACCCATGCCCGTCGCCGACGACGAGGTGGACGAGTACGGCAAGGGGTTCCTGTCCGGCACGATCATGGGTATCGCGCCGCAGAGCGAGAAGCAGAACGCGGCCTGGGAACTGATGAAGTACATGACGACCGACACCGAGGCCGTCGTGTCGTTCGCCAACGCCATCCACAACGTGCCGTCCACGTTCGACGCGCTCAAGTCGCCCGACCTGAAGGTCGAGGGGGGCTTCAAGACCTTCGTGGAGATCGCCCGGCACCCGGGGTCGAACACCCCGCCGGCCTCCGTCAACGGCGCGACGTACCAGACGACTCTGCAGGACTTCGGCTACCAGTACGAGTCCGGGAAGGTGAAGGATCTCAAGGCCGGTCTGAAGAAGACCGCCGACCAGATCGACCGTGACATCGAGCAGGCGAAGTAGCGCCCCATGGCCACCCTCACACCGACTCTGCGTACCAAACGCCGGAAACAGGCCCTGCGCACGGCCGCCTTCATGTCGCCGTGGCTGATCGGCTTCGGCGTCTTCTTCGCGTACCCGCTGATCTCGACCGTGTACTTCTCGTTCATGAAGTACGACGGCTTCGGTGTCCCCGAGTTCCGGGGGCTGGACAACTGGAGCTACGTCTTCAACGACTACCCCATGTTCTGGCCCGCCCTGCGCAACACCCTGTGGCTGGTGCTCGTCATGGTCACCTTCCGGGTCGTCTTCGGCCTGGGCATCGGCCTGCTGATCACGAAGATCAAGACCGGCGCGGGAGTCTTCCGCACGCTGTTCTACCTGCCCTATCTGGCGCCGCCGGTCGCCGCCACGCTGGCCTTCGTGTTCCTGCTCAACCCAGGTACGGGACCGGTGAACTCGGTCCTCGGCGACCTCGGTCTGCCGACGCCCGGCTGGTTCACGGACGCCACCTGGTCCAAGCCCGCGCTCACCATGCTGGCCCTGTGGGGCGTCGGCGACCTGATGGTCATCTTCATGGCCGCGCTGCTCGACGTACCGAGGGAGCAGTACGAGGCCGCCGAGCTGGACGGCGCGTCGGCCTGGCAGCGGTTCCGGTTCGTGACCCTGCCGAACATCTCGCCGATCGTGATGTTCGCCGTCGTCACGGGGGTCATCCAGACGATGCAGTACTACACACAGCCACTGGTCGCGGGGAAGGTGGCCTCCGGGATCATCGGCGGCTCGGGCCAGCAGTTCGAACCGGGCTACCCCGACAAGTCGACGCTCACCCTGCCCCAGCTCGTCTACAACCTCGGCTTCCAGCGGTTCGACTACGGCTCCGCGTGCGTGGTCGCGCTGGTGCTGTTCGCGCTGTCCATGCTGTTCACCGCGTTCCTGATGCGGCGCCGCGGCGGTCTCATCCAGGCAGGTGACTGAACCCATGGCCCAGACGACCGAAGTCCGCGTACCGGCGCGGCACGTGGACCCGGCGGCACCGAAGCCGCCCGTCACCCCCGCCGAGCGCACCGCCCGCCGCAAGGCGCTCCTGGAGTGGATCGCCGTGCACGCGCTCGGTGTCGCCGCCGCGCTGTTCTTCGTGCTGCCCTTCGTGTTCGTCGTGCTGACCTCGCTGATGAGCGACGACCAGACACTGACCAGGGACCTGGTCCCGGACACCTGGGAGTGGGGCAACTACACGAAGGTCTTCGACACCCCCGGCTTCCTCACCTGGTGGCGCAACACCCTCCTGTACGCGGGCGTGGGCACCGCGCTGACGGTCGCGTCCTCGATCCCGGTGGCGTACGCGCTCGCCAAGTTCCGCTTCCGTGGCCGGAACCTGTCTCTGATGCTGGTCATCTCGATGATGATGCTGCCGCCGCAGGTCATCATCATCCCGATGTACCTGTTCTGGGCGAAGCAGCTGGATCTGTCGGGCACGCTGTGGCCGCTGATCATCCCGATGGCGTTCGGCGACGCGTTCTCCATCTTCCTGCTGCGGCAGTTTTTGATGACGATCCCGAACGAGTACCTCGACGCGGCGAGGGTCGACGGCTGCGGGGAGCTGAAGACCCTGCTGAAGGTCGTGCTGCCGATGGCGAAGCCGGGAATCGCGGCCGTCGCGCTGTTTCAGTTCTTCTACGCCTGGAACGACTACTTCGGACCGCAGATCTACGCGTCCGAGAATCCCGCCGCCTGGACCCTGAGCTACGGCCTGGAGTCCTTCAAGGGCGCGCACCACACCGACTGGAATCTGACGATGGCCGCGACCGTCCTGGTCATGGCACCCGTGATCCTCGTGTTCTTCTTCGCACAGAAGGCGTTCGTCGAGGGCGTCACGCTCACCGGAGTGAAGGGCTGAGAATGAAACTCGCAGTAGTGGGCGGGGGCTCCACCTACACCCCTGAACTCATCGACGGCTTCGCGCGGCTGCGCGACACGCTGCCCGTCGAGGAACTGGTCCTCGTCGACCCGGCGCTCGACCGCCTCGAACTGGTCGGCGGGCTGGCCCGGCGTATCTTCGCCAAGCAGGGGCACCCCGGGCGGATCACCACGACCGACGACCTCGACGCGGGCGTGGCGGGCGCCGACGCGGTGCTGCTCCAGTTGCGCGTGGGCGGGCAGGCCGCCCGCAACGAGGACGAGACCTGGCCGCTGGAGTGCGGCTGCGTCGGCCAGGAGACCACCGGCGCGGGCGGCCTCGCCAAGGCGCTGCGTACGGTCCCGGTGGTGCTCGACATCGCCGAGCGTGTCCGGCGGGCCAACCCGGACGCCTGGATCATCGATTTCACCAACCCCGTCGGCATCGTGACCCGCGCCCTCCTCCAGGCCGGTCACAAGGCGGTCGGACTGTGCAACGTGGCGATCGGATTCCAGCGCAAGTTCGCCACCATGCTGGGGGTCGCCCCCACCGATGTGCATCTGGACCATGTGGGTCTGAACCACCTCACCTGGGAAACCCATGTGCGACTCGGCGGCCCCGAGGGCGAGAACGTCCTGCCGAAGCTGCTCGCCGAGCACGGCGACGCGATCGCCGGGGACCTGCGCCTGCCGAGCGGCGTCCTCGACCGCCTGGGCGTCGTGCCGTCCTACTACCTGCGCTACTTCTACGCGCACGACGAGGTCGTACGGGAGCTGGGTACGAAGCCGTCGCGGGCCGCGGAAGTGGCCGCGATGGAACGGGAGTTGCTGACGATGTACGGCGACCCGGCGCTCGACGAGAAGCCGGCGCTGCTGGGCAGGCGGGGCGGCGCCTACTACTCGGAGGCCGCCGTCGACCTCGCCGCCTCCCTGCTGGGCGGGGGCGGCAGCCCGTACCAGGTGGTGAACACCCACAACCGGGGGACGCTGCCGTTCCTGCCCGACGACGCGGTGATCGAGGTGCAGGCGGCGGTCGGGCGCTCGGGGGCCGCCCCGCTGCCCGTGGCGCCGGTGGACCCACTGTTCGCGGGGCTGATGGCGAACGTCACCGCGTACGAGGACCTGGCCCTGGAGGCCGCCCTGCGCGGGGGCCGCGAGCGGGTGTTCCGGGCGCTGCTCGCGCATCCCCTGGTCGGCCAGTACGCGCTGGCCGACGGTCTCACCGACCGGCTGATCGCGCACAACCGGGAGCACCTCGCGTGGGCGTGACGGTGACCGTGCCCAGGGACGGTGCGGGCGACGGCGGGACCGTCCTCGCCGTCGACGCGGGCAACAGCAAGACCGATGTCGCGGTCGTGGCGGCCGACGGGAGCGTGCTCGCCACGGCGCGCGGCGGCGGGTTCCGGCCTCCCGTCGTCGGCGTCCGGCAGGCGGTGGACACGCTCGCCGACGCCGTCGGCCGGGCCTTCGCCGCCGCGGGCGTCACCGCCGTCGGCCATGTCTCGGCGTGTCTCGCCAACGCCGATCTGCCGGTGGAGGAGGAGCAGTTGGCCGCCGCGCTGCACGCGCGCGCGTGGGGGACGACCGTGGAGGTCCGCAACGACACCTTCGCGATACTGCGGGCCGGTGTCGAGGAGCCGCGGGGCGTCGCCGTGGTGTGCGGCGCGGGCATCAACTGCGTGGGGATGCGGCCCGACGGCCGGGTCGCCCGCTTCCCCGCCCTGGGCCGCCTTTCCGGCGACTGGGGCGGCGGCTCGGGCCTCGCCGAGGAGGCGCTGTGGCACGCGGCGCGCGCCGAGGACGGCCGGGGCGCCCCGACCGAACTGGCCCGCGCCCTGCCCGCGCACTTCGGCCTGCCCACGATGTACGCGCTGATCGAGGCCCTGCACCTGGGCCGCATCGCGGACCCGCGGCGGCACGAGCTGACGCCGGTCCTGTTCGCCACGGCGGCGGACGGCGACCCGGTGGCCCGCGCGCTCGTCGACCGGCTGGCGGACGAGATCGTGAGCATGGCGGTCGTCGCGCTCACCCGCCTCGACCTGCTGGGCGAGGAGGCGCCGGTGCTGCTCGGCGGCGGGGTGCTGGCCGCCCGCCATCCCCAACTCGACGACCGCGTACGGGAGCTGCTGGCGGAGCGGGCCCCCAAGGCCGTGCCCCGGGTCGTCACCGCCCGGCCGGTCCTCGGCGCCGCGCTCCTCGGCCTCGACCGCCAGGGCGCCCCGGGACGGGCGCACGCGCGCGTGCGGGAGTTTTACGAGAGGGTCTGAGCACGCGGGGAACCGAACAGTTCGGGTTGGCGTATTCATGGGCAGGGGGTGCGGGATCTTCACCGGGCCGCAATCCGACCAAGATCGCGTCAAGACCTGGTCGGATGTCGGTCCCGGCGGGGATACTTGCGGCCGTGCGTCTCCTCCCGTGCTCCTCGGCGCCGGGCGGAGGTGACCGGCGACGACCATGGGGGAGGTCAGGTGACAGACCAGCAGCAGAGCACGGCGGTGCCACCGCGGGGGCGGGCGGGCGCGTCACCCGCGGTCCCACCGCAGGTCCCACCGCAGGCTCCGCCGCCGGGGCCGCGGGGCCGGCCGGGTACGCCCGGCGCCGGGCCGCCGCGGCGCACGGCGTGGGCGGAGGGCGTCGACCGGCTGAAGGCCGGGGCGACCACCGAGCCCGGCAGGCTGCGCATCATCGGCGCGGTCCTCGCCGTCCTGGTCGTCGCGTTCGGCGCGCTCACCGCCTGGGAGATGACGGAACGTTCGGCCGCCGCGGACGACGTGCTGCACAGCAGCCAGCCGCTGAGCGCCGACGCGGCGGACATCTACCGCTCCCTCGCCGCCGCCAACACGGCGGCGTCGAGCGGCTTCCTCGCGGGCGGCCAGGAGACGAAGACGTCCCGCGACGACTACGAGCGCAACATCGGCCAGGCCGCCGACAAACTGGTGACGGCGGCGGCCAACTCCCAGCCCGACTCCCCCTCGGCGAAGACCATCACCAAGCTGAACACGATGCTCCCCGAGTACAAGGGCCTGGTCGAGCGGGCCCGCGCCAACAACCGCCAGGGCTACCCCCTCGGGGGCGCCTACCTGCGGTACGCGAACGCGAAGATGCAGATCATGCTGCGGGACGCCGAGGATCTCTACACGGTGGAGAACCAGCGGCTGCGCTCCGACTACAACGACGCGACGCCCTATCCGTGGATCGCGATCGGCGCCGGCGCCGTGGCCATCGGCGGCCTCGGGTGGGCCCAGCGGCGCAACTACCGCCGGACGAACCGCGTGCTGAACCACGGCCTGGTCGCCGCCACGGCCGCGACCACGGTCGTCCTGCTCTGGCTGGTCGTCGGCCACACCGTCGCCCGCGCCGGCCTGAACGACTCGTACGACCACGGTGTGCGCTCCCTGAACACGCTCAACGACGCCCGGCTGGCCTCGCTCAAGGCCCGCAGCAACGAGAACCTGACGCTGGTCTCCCGCGGCGCGGAGACCATGGACCTGGGCTCGGGCGCCGACAAGAGGACCGTGGACACGTTCGACTACAGCTTCGAGCAGCAGATGAAGGTCCTCACCACGAAGCTGGCCGCCGCCGCCGAGCTCGCCGACGACAGCGCCGGGGTGAAGCCGGTCGAGACGGCGACCGGCAGCATGAAGGTCTGGAAGGAACGGCACGCGCAAGCCCGCGACCAGGACACGCTGGGCAACTACCAGGGCGCCCTCGCCAAGATCATCGGCTCCTCCGCGGACAAGCCGACGGGCGAGTGCTTCGACAGCGTGGACACGAACCTGGAGGCCGCGCTCAAGCACGAGCGCGCCGAGTTCGAGCAGGCGGCCGGTGACGGCCGGGGCGCGATGGACGGCCTCGTACCGGGCGCCGCGGTGCTCGCCGTGCTGGCCGCCGCCGGCGCGTTGCTCGGCGTCGGGCGCAGGCTGTCGGAGTACCGGTGAGAGGGGGCATGACGATGAACGCACGACGTCTGCGAGCCAGCCTGCGGGGCTGGGGCGGAGTGGGGGCCATGGCGGTCGTCTGCGCCCTGGCGGCGGTCTTCGCGCTGCTGCTGCCGGTGACCCAGTCACGGCAGACCGACACGGAGGCCCTCGGCGGGCCGGGCACGGCCAAGGGCGACCAGATCAGGGCTGCGAAGTGCCCGGACCCCGAGAAGCAGAGCCTGTCACCGTCCTCGGGCGACCAGAACGGCACGACGGTCCAGAAGATCAAGGAGCGCGGTTTTCTGATCGTCGGGGTCGACCAGAACAGCTACCGCTTCGGCTATCGCGACCCGAACAGCGAGTCGGACGACGCCGAGCTGGAGGGCTTCGACATCGACCTCGCGCACGAGATCGCGGACAAGATCGTCGGGGACAGGCCCGGCAACATCCGCTTCCGGGCCATCCCCACCGACCAGCGCGTCCCGGCGATCCAGGACGGCAAGGTCGACATGGTGGTGCGCACCATGACGATCAACTGCGAGCGGCTGAAGCAGGTCGCTTTCTCCTCGCCGTACTTCGAGACCGGCCAGCAGGTGCTCGCCCCGAAGAAGTCGGACATCACCGGCCTCGACAAGTCACTGGCGGACAAGCGCATCTGCACGGCGAAGAGCTCGACCGCCTGGGACGCGCTGGACGCGGCGAGGACGGCCGGCACCCTCCCGGCATCCGCCGACTTCAAGGACCGCACCGTGCCGAACCAACTCGACTGCCTGGTACGGCTGCAGCTCGGCGAGGCCGACGCGGTGGTGACCGACGGGGCGCTCGCCGCCAGCCAGGCCGCGCAGGATCCGACGGTCGGGCTCAAGGGCGAGCCGTTCACGGACGAGTTCTACGGCGTGGCGATGAGGAAGGGCGCCGACGACCTGGTGCGCCGGGTCAACGGGATCCTGGTGGACTACCGCAAGGACGGCTGGCAGAAGTCGTACGACAAGTGGCTCGCCGAGAGCCTCGGTGAGTCGTCCGGGCCACCCCCGGTCCAGTACAAATGACCATGACACTCCGGTAGTTCCGCGGGTACTTTCGCAGCGGGACGACGAGACGAGCGGCGCGGGACGAGCGGTATCGGCACAGACCGGCGCGGGCAACAGGAAACGAGGGGTGATCGATGGGCGTCGCGGGACCATCCGGGCCGGTACTGGACCGGGACGAGGTGGACCGTGCGCTGGCGCGGCTCGGCGCGGAGCACGAGGCCATCGAGACCTCGCTCCTCGCCCTCCAGGACCACGCGGGCCGCAGACTCCTCGAAGGTGCCGAGCTGACGGGCACGACCAAGGAGCGCTGGAGCACCGCCGAGGCGTCGATCACCCTGCTCTGGTCCTACTTCGACGCGTACGCCGACGCGCTGCGCACCGCGCGCGAGATCCGTTCCCGCAGACGCTGGTCGAGCCGCGACGACCTCGTCGAACTGACGGAACTGCTGCGCGGCGAGAGCGTCACGGTGGCCGGCAGCGCGACCGCGACGGCCGCCGCGCCCACGATGGCGGGCACGGGCCGACTGAGCGAGCGCTTCACCCTCGCCGAACTCGTCGAGCGGATGAACGAGCTGTACGCGACCTCGCTGGACATGGTCGTCACCGCCGACGCCGTCTGGTCGGCGCTGCCCGCCCGGATAGATTTACTGGCCGCGGAACTGCAGCGCACCCGCAGGCTCGCGCACTCCGTGGGCGTACGGCCCGGTGAGCACCCCTCGGGCGACGACCTGGAGCGGATCACCCGCACCCTGACGTCGTTGCGCGAGCAGGTGGTGTCCGACCCGCTGGCCTTCTGGGCGCCCGCGCAGGGCAGTTCGGCGCCGGGCGGCGGCCGGCCCGACACGACGCGCTACGACCGCGAGGCACGCGCCCTGGACGAGGTGCGCCGCGAGATCGACGCCGTGCTCACCGTGCGGCAGGACGCGGAGGCGCGGCTGGTGCGGCTGCGGGACGTGCTGAGCCGCGCGGACCGCACCCTGGCCGAGGCGCGGAGCGCGCGCGGCGAGGTGCTGGCGAAGATCGCCGCCTCCGAGGTGCCCGCGGTGAGCGGCCCGCCGACCGCGCTGCAGGAACAGCTGGCCATGGCCTCCGAGTACCGCAGGCACGCGCAGTGGCACCGCCTCTCACCCCTGCTGGAGTCCCTGGAGGAGAAGGCCGAGGACGAACTGCTGCGCGCCCGCGAGTCGTTGACCGCGGTCACCGCGCCGCTCGCGGTCCGCGCCGAACTGCGCGGCCGGCTCGACGCGTACAAGGCGAAGGTCGCCCGGCTCGGCTTCGCGGAGGATCCGCTGCTGGTGGAGCGGTACGACGCGGCGCGCCGCATGCTGTGGAGCGCGCCCTGCGACCTGCGCGTGGCGGAACAGGCGGTGCTGCGCTATCAGCAGGCAGCCGCCGAAGTACTGGTGCCGAGGGTCCCCGGCGACGGCGGACCGCAGGACCGGAGGGGGGAGTCATGAGTCAGCCGAACGAGAGCCGGCCGGGTCAGGAGAGTCAGCAGAAGCAGTGTCAGCGGCCCGGCTGCCCCGGGTCGTACGAGGACGTGGGCGGCGGCGAGCTGTACTGCGACACCTGCGGTCTGGCGCCGGTCGTCTCGTCGACCGGCTCGGTTGGTTCGCCGCCGACCGGGATCACGGCGGGCGGCCGGAACTCGCGCGGCTCCGGCAGCGGCAGTTCGCGCTCCGGCTCCCGTGCGTCGGCCCGCTCCTCGGCGCGCTCCTCCCAGTCCCGGCGGTCGGTGTCGGGCCGTCTCTCGCGGGCCGTCTCGGGGCGCTCGTCGGGCCGTTCGGTGTCGGTGCGCAGTTCCGGTTCGGCGGCCGGTTCCTCCAGCCGCGGGCGGCTCGGTGTCGGTCTCGTCCAGGTGCCGGACGTGCCGCGGCCCGATCCGCACGCGATGGTGCAGGAGAACCCCGAGGTTCCGGAGCGGAAGCGATTCTGCTCGCGGTCCGACTGCGGGGCGCCGGTGGGGCGTTCGCGCGGGGAGCGGTCCGGCCGCACGGAGGGTTTCTGCACCAAGTGCGGCCACCCGTACTCGTTCGTGCCGAAGCTGCGGACCGGTGACATCGTGCACGGCCAGTACGAGGTCATGGGCTGTCTGGCGCACGGCGGGCTCGGCTGGGTCTATCTGGCCGTCGACCGGGCGGTGTCCGACCGCTGGGTGGTCCTCAAGGGCCTCCTCGACACCGGCGACCAGGACGCCATGGCCGCCGCGATCTCCGAGCGCCGCTTCCTCGCCGAGATCGAGCACTCGAACATCGTGCGGATCTACAACTTCGTGGAGCACCTCGACCAGCGCACCGGCTCCCTCGACGGCTACATCGTCATGGAGTACGTCGGCGGCAAGTCGCTCAAGGAGATCGCCAACGACCGCCGCACCGCGACCGGCAAGCGGGACCCGCTGCCGGTGGAGCAGGCCTGCGCGTACGGCATCGAGGCGCTGGAGGCGCTGGGCCATCTGCACAGCCGCAACCTCCTGTACTGCGACTTCAAGGTCGACAACGCGATACAGACCGAGGACCAGCTCAAGCTGATCGACATGGGCGCGGTGCGCAGGATGGACGACGACGAGTCGGCCATCTACGGCACGGTCGGCTACCAGGCCCCGGAGGTCGCCGACGTGGGCCCCTCGGTCGCCTCCGACCTGTACACGGTCGCCCGCACCCTGGCCGTGATGACCTTCGACTTCCAGGGCTACACGAACGTGTTCGTGGACTCCCTGCCCGACCCCGACAACATCGAGGTCTTCCGCACCTACGAGTCGTTCTACCGGCTGCTCGTACGGGCCACCGACCCCGATCCGGCCCGCAGGTTCGCCTCCGCGCAGGAGATGGCCGAGCAGCTCACGGGTGTGCTGCGCGAGGTCGTCGCCACGCAGACGGGCCGGCCGCGGCCCGCGCTCTCCACCCTGTTCGGTCCCGAACTGCGGGTCACGGACACGGAGTTGTTCGGCAAGCTGAACGGCGATGTGTCACGGCTGGGCGTACGGGTGGAGTCCGTACGGGAGAAGCGGGGGAAACGGGAGAAGCGGGGCGCGGCGGCGGTGACCGCCGGGGCGAACGGCGCGCCGCGGCTGCCGGCCGGGACGAACGGGGCGCCGGCTTCGGCTTCGGCTCCGGCTTCGGCTCCGGCTCCGGCTCCGGCTTCGGCTTCGGCTTCGGCTTCGGCTTCGGCTTCGGCTTCGGCGACCGGAACGAACGGTTCCTCTCTTCCGGTGCCCGACCCCGCCTCCCTCATCAAGCCGCTGAACACCTCGGCCGCCTCGCTGGCGCTCCCGGTCCCCCATGTCGACCCCGGCGATCCGAACGCCGGGTTCCTGGCCGGCCTCATGACGTCCGCGCCCGGCGAGCTGATCAGCGCCCTGCGGTCGGCCCCCGCCGGCTCCCCCGAGCTGCGGCTGCGCGAACTGCGGGCCCGCCTGGAGCTGGGCGAGCTCGACGAGGCGACCAGCGCGCTCGAAACGCTGGAGAGGGACCACCCCGACGACTGGCGGGTCGTCTGGTACCGGGGCGTCGCGGCGCTCGCGGCCGGCGACCACGAGGTGGCGGCGGTGTCCTTCGACGCCATCTACGACGCGTTCCCGGGCGAGCCCGCGCCCAAGCTGGCCCTCGGCCTGTGCGCGGAGGTCCTCGGGCAGCTGGACAACGCCGCCGAGTACTACCGGCTGGTGTGGATCACCGACCCGAGCTATGTGAGCGCCGCGTTCGGCCTGGCCCGCGTCCAGCTCGCGGCGGGCGACCGCACCGGCGCCGTACGGACGCTGGAGTCGGTGCCGGAGTCCTCGATCCACTACACGGCGGCCCGGGTCGCCGCGGTCCGGGCACGGCTGAGGCAGCGGCTGGCCGAGGCCGCTCCGCGCCCGCCGGGAGCGCCGGGGGCTCCGCCCGGGGCCACGGGAGCCGCTGTGGCTCCTGGGTCTTCCGGGGGCGCTGTGACGCCGTTCCTGGACGAGCTGACCTCGGCCGCGGCCCAGGTCGAGGCGCTGGACGGGTACGGCCTGGACGCGGTGCGCCGCGAGCAGTTGTCCACAGAGGTCCTTGGCTGCGCCCTGGACTGGGTACTCTCCGGTATCCAGGGTTCCGCGCCCTCGAACACCGGTGCGCGGACCGTACTGCTCGGCAGTGACCTGGACGAGCGGGGCCTGCGCTTCGGACTGGAGCGTTCGTACCGGACACTGGCCCGGCTCGCCCAGGGTGGCGAGGAGAGGATCGATCTGGTGGAGCGCGCCAACCGCTACCGCCCCCGGACGTGGGTGTAATTCATGTCGCAGATGCCCCAACTGGCCGCCTGCCCCAGCTGTGAGGAACCGCTGGAGTCGGGAGACCGCTTCTGCGGTGCGTGCGGGTACGACCTGTCGGCCGTACCCGCGCCGCCGGACGACAATCCCACGATCACCATGAACGGCTCGGCGCCACGGCCGCCTGCGGCCGCGGCCGGGGCGCCCCCCGCGCCCCCCGCGACCGCCGCGACCGCCGCGACCGCCGCGACCGCCGTGGACTGGCCCGTCGCGCCCGAGGCGGACAGCTCGGGCACACCGGCGGCCGTGGTGCTGCCGACGGACATCGAGGGCCGCGAGTCGGGCGGCTCGGACGGCCCCGGCGTACGCTTCGACCGCCCCGGCGGGCCACCCGTTCCCCCGCACGCGCCACCGTCCGCCGTACCGCACGCGCAGTCCTCCGCCGTGCCGCACGGCCGGTCGCAGGCCCAACCGCCTGCCCGGCCGCAGGGGCCGGCGCGGGCGTCGGGCCACGCGACGGGCCATGCCGCGGCCGAGCCGGACGAGTACCCGCTCGCCGCCCCGCTGCCCCCCGAGGTGCCCGTGGACGAGTTGCCGACCGTCGAGGTCCCCACCGTCGACGCGCCGCTCGCCGATCCGCGGACGGCCGACCTCGCGACGCCCGCCGCGGGCCTGAAGGTCTGCGTGGCGTGCCGCGCGGGCCAGGTCGACCGGGACGGCTACTGCGAGAACTGCGGCCACGCCCAGCCGCGCGAGCGCGACCACATGGAGCAGGAGCTGGACGCGGTCGCCGCGGTCAGCGACCGGGGCCTGCGCCACCACCGCAACGAGGACGCGTTCACCGTCTCCGCGACCGCGCTGCCCGACGGTTCGCCCGCGGTCGTCGCGATCGTCTGCGACGGCGTCTCCTCGGCGACCCGCCCCGACGAGGCCTCCCTGGCCGCCTCCCGCGCCGCGAACGAGACGCTGCTCGCGGCCCTGCCCCGCGGCACGCACCCCCAGCAGGCCATGCACGACGCGATCCTCGCCGCCGCCGAGGCGGTCAACTCCCTCGCGGACCCCACCCCCTCGGCCCACGAGCACCAGCCGCACGTGAACGCCCCGGCCTGCACGCTCGTCGGCGCCGTCGTCACCCCCACCCTGCTGGTCGTCGGCTGGGTCGGCGACAGCCGCGTCTACTGGGTGCCCGTGGACCGCTCGGCGCCGCCCGCCCGGCTCACCGAGGACGACTCCTGGGCCGCCCAGATGGTCGCCGCGGGTCTGATGAGCGAGGCCGAGGCGTACGCGGACGACCGCGCCCACGCCATCACCGGCTGGCTCGGCGCGGACGCGTACGAACTGGAGCCGCACACCGCTTCCTTCAAACCCGACCGGCCCGGCGTGGTCGTCGTGTGCACCGACGGCCTGTGGAACTACGCGGAGGGCGCCGAGGAGATGGCCGAGGTCATCCCGCCCGACGCCGCCGACCGGCCGCTGCACAGCGCCCAGGTCCTGGTGGGCCACGCCCTGGACGGCGGGGGCCACGACAACGTAACAGTGGCCGTCCTTCCGTTCCCCACGCCGCAACAAGGGGCAGGATCGGCCTAAGAGGCCCAAGCGGTACGAAACGGTGGAGACGCCGATGAAGGTGGGGGCGACAGGGACGGCGGGGCCCCGGCCCGGTCGGGGCCGGAGGGGACCGGTCCGCCCACCGACATCACCCACGACCTGTGGGAGTCCTGAGGGGGAGCAGAGAACGCATGGCCAATTTCTCGAAGTCGAACGTGCCGCAGTTCTCGGTGGAGGTCTACCAGAACGAGTACCTGCCGGAGGGCGGTCGCGAGGTCAACGCGATCGTGACGGTGACCTCCACCGGCGGCGGCACGGTCGGGAGTGCCGTCACGGCACCCCATCTCTACACACCGGGCCAAAGCCCGGACGCGGCCGTGGCGATCATGGTCGACTGTTCCGGGTCCATGGACTACCCGCCGACCAAGATGCGCGGCGCCAGGGACGCGACGGCCGCCGCGATCGACGCCCTGCGGGACGGCGTGCACTTCGCGGTGATCGGCGGGACGCACGTGGCCAAGGAGGTCTACCCCGGCAACGGTGAACTGGCCGTCGCCGACCCGCAGACCCGCGAGCAGGCGAAGCAGTCGCTGCGCAAGCTCAGCGCGGGCGGCGGCACCGCGATCGGCACCTGGCTGAAGCTGGCCGACCGGCTGCTGTCCTCGGCGGACGTCGCCATCCGGCACGGCATCGTGCTCACCGACGGCCGCAACGAACACGAGTCACCCGAGGACCTCAAGGCCGCCCTGGACGCCTGCGCCGGCCGCTACACCGCCGACGCCCGGGGCGTCGGCACGGACTGGGAAGTGAAAGAAGTCACGTCCATCGCGTCCGCGCTGCTCGGCACCGCCGACATCGTGGCCGATCCGGCGGGCCTGTCCGCCGACTTCACGCAGATGATGGAGACGGCCATGGGCAAGGAGGTCGCGGACGTGGCGCTGCGGCTGTGGACCCCGGTCGGCACCTCCATCAAGTTCGTCAAGCAGGTCGCGCCGACGGTCGAGCCGCTCACCGACCGCCGCACGGAGGCGGGCCCGCGCGCCGGGGACTACCCCACGGGCTCCTGGGGCGACGAGTCCCGCGACTACCACGTGTGCGTGGAGGTGCCCGAGGCCGGCCTCGGGCAGGAGATGCTCGCCGCCCGGGTCTCCCTGGTGATCCCGCACGGCGACGGCACCGCCCAGACCCTGGGCGCGCAGGGGCTCGTACGGGCCGTGTGGACCGACGACATGACGGCGTCCACGTCGATCAATCCGCAGGTCGCGCACTACACGGGTCAGGCGGAACTGGCGCAAGTCATCCAACAGGGCCTGGATGCCCGTAAAGCGGGAGATGCCGACGGGGCGACGGCCAAACTGGGCCGCGCGGTTCAGCTCGCGAGTGCCTCCGGAAACGCGGATACGGCGAAACTGCTTGCGAAGGTGGTGGACGTGGTCGATGCCGCGGCGGGTACTGTGCGATTGAAGGCGAAGGTCGCGGAGGCCGACGAGATGACTCTCGAAACACGGTCCACAAAGACTGTTCGTGTAAAGAAGTAGAGCGAGACAGCACGTGAAGAAGTAGCGCGAAGCAGCACGGAGCGGCACGAAGCAGAGCACCGCTCAGGCACTCCGCACACGGTACGTAGCAGGGCGCGAGCACCACGCACGCGGTTCTGCACGATGACGGTCCTTGGTGGGCCGGACAGGAGAGGGGGAAGCGCCGACATGCCGACCTGCCCGAACGGACACCAGTCGGGTTCCGACGACTGGTGCGAGGTCTGCGGTCACCGCATGGCCGGTGCCGTACCCCCGCCCCCTCCGCCGCCGCCCCCGGCGGCCGGTTACGGCTATCCGCCGCCCGGCCCCGGCGGCAGGCCGCACCTCTCCGCGGTGCCCGACCCGGCGCCCGAGCCGGAGCTGTGCCCGCAGTGCCGTACTCCGCGCGAGGGCGGGGCGCCGTTCTGCGAGGAGTGCCGGTGGAACTACCTGACGAACACCGCGACCTCGTACACGCCTGCCGCGCCGCGTCCCCCGGGGCCCGGTCCCGGCGGTCCCGGCCCGGGTGGCCCGGGCGGCCCGGGTGGCCCGGGTGCGGGTCCCGGTGGGGGGAACCCCGCGCTCCGCTTCCAGCAGCCGCCTCCCGGGCAGTCGGGTCCGACCCACGGCGGCTTCGACTACCAGGGCTCCCGGCCCTCGCAGATGAACCGGCCCGCGGAGCCGATCCCGCCCTACGGCGAGGACCCCGCGGGCTTCCCCGGTGATCCGTCCCGACCGGTACCGCCGCCGCCCGGTCCCGGGGGTACGAGCCCCGGGGGTCCTGGCGGGTACGGCGGTCCCGGCCCCGGCGGACCCGGTCCCGGCGGACCCGGCGGCCAGGGCGGCCAGGGCGGGTACGGGGGTCCCGGAGGCCCCAACGGCCCCGGAGGTCCCGGCGGTCCCGGCGGTCCGGCAGGTCCTCAGGGGTTCCAGCAGCCGGGCCAGTCCGGTCCTCCCGGGCAGTCCGGTTCTCCCGGCCGGTCCGGTCCTCCCGCGTATCAGCAGGAGACCGCGTATCCGCCGGAGACAGGGCGTCCGCAGCCGCCCGGCGGTCCGTCCTTCGGGGGCGGCGCGGACGACTGGGTGATCTCACCGCCGTCGCCCGGCAGCCCCGGCGGCCCGCCCGCGCCCGGCGGCGGCTACGGCTACCCGCAGTCCGGCTCGACGCAGTCGCCCGGCGGGTACCAGCAGCAGCCGCAACAGCCCCAGCAGTCGTTGTCGTGGAGCATCACCATCGGGCCCGACCGTGAGTACTTCATGGCGATGATGCAGCGCTCGGGACCGGAGGCCGCGGGGCTGAACCTGCCCGCGTACTCACCGGAACAGCAGCGTCCGCTCAGCGGCAACCAGATCACGATCGGCCGCCGCCGCCACTCCACCGGCGACACCCCGGACATCGATCTGTCGGTGCCGCCGGAGGACCCGGGCGTCTCGCACCAGCACGCGGTGCTCGTGCAGCAGCCGGACAGCAGCTGGGCGGTCGTCGACCAGAACTCCACCAACGGCACCACGGTCAACGGCGCCGAGGACCCCATCCAGCCGTTCGTCCCCGTCCCGCTCCAGGACGGCGACCGGGTGCACGTCGGCGCCTGGACGACGATCACGATCCGGCGGGGCTAAGGGCTGTCCCGTAATTCCCGGTGGACCAGCGCGCGGCGTCAGATGCGGTGCATCGCAAGGCGCCGGGTCGCCCTCATACTGGGTGTATTCGGGCGATCCGGCAACGCCGCGAGGTGCCGTAGCTGTCGTCGTGCGCCCGCCGGGAGTTACGGGACAGCCCTTAGGGTCTGTCGACAATTCCCGTCGTCGCCCATAGGGCGGCTGCGCGGCGTCAGGTGCGTGCTCTCGGTGTGCCGGGCTGCCGGGCTGCCGGGCTGCCGGGCGTAGAGCCTCGTACTGGACGTACCTGGCTCTGCGCCCGGTGCGGCGAGAGTGCGTGCACGGCGTCGCGCGGCAGACGGGAATTGTCAGGCACCCCCTAGCGCCGCTTCGCCGGGAGTCACGGCAGCGGCCAGGTGTGCGGCCCCCCGGGGTCGTCCAGCCACGCCCAGGCGCGGTCGCCCGCGACCGTGATGCCGTACCGCTCGCGCGCCGGCCAGGCCTCGTGTTCCCACAGCGCGTGTGCCTCGTCCGAGGTGAGGCCGTCCGCGGTCAGGGTCAGCAGGAAGCGGAACAGTTCGTGCCCCCTGGCCCGGCGCGGCAGCCCGGCGAGATGCACGGCGGGGGCCTCCCGCTCGGCCCGGATGCCGCCGCGCAGGGGCACGAAGTACGCGGACGTGTGCAGGAAGCGCCCCTCCGCGTGCCCGGCGTCCCGTACCCGCAGGGCGATCAGGCCGGTGGCGAACGGGGCGAGGATCCGGGCGCCGGGGCGGCACTGCGCGAGCCAGGCACGCGGGACCGAGTCCAGCGCGCAGGTGGCGATGACGCGGTCGAAGGGGGCCCGGTCGGGGCAGCCGCGCGCCCCGTCGCCGGTGACGACGGCCGGCCGGTGCCCCGCGGCGGCCAGATGCCGCCGCGCGGACTCCGTGATCTCCGGGTCCAGGTCGACCGTGGTGACCAGCCCGTCGCCCAGCCGGTACGAGAGCAGCGCCGCGTTGTAGCCGGTGCCCGCGCCGATCTCCAGGACCGCGTCCCCCTCCCGTACCTCCAGTTCGGCCAGCATCTTCGCCATCAGGGACGGCTGGCTGCTGGACGACAGCAGTTCGCCGTCGCGCATGCGGGTGGCCAGGGGGGTGTCGGCGTACGCCCCGCGCAGCCACTCCTCGCGTCGGCTCGCGCTCGGGTCCTCACCCCATCTGCGCTCGTAACCGCCCTGCGGGCCCGGCGAGCCCACGTAGTAGTACGGCACGAAGAGGTGGCGCGGGACGGTCCCGAAGGCGGTCCGCCAGACCGGGTCGGCGTCCCAGGCGCCGCTCGCGTCGATCTGGCGCACCAGCGCCGCCCGCGCCGTGGCGGCGAGGTCGTCGAGTCCGTGGTCGACCGCGTACGCGCTCATACCTCCACTGTGCTGCCGGACGGGCCGGGAGGCGAGTGCCGGAGCCGCCCGATCCGGAACCGGCCCCCGCACCGGCCCCGGCCCCGGTCCGGCCCGGTCCGGCCCGGTCCGGCTTCGGAGGTCCTAAGTCCGGAGTCCTCGGTCGGCCCGTCTGAGACCATGGACGGTGTGAAAGAGATTCGGCGCGGCACGCTTCAGGAGCAGACCTTCTACGAGCAGGTCGGCGGCGAGGAGACCTTCCGGCGCCTGGTGCACCGGTTCTACGAGGGTGTCGCCGAGGACCCGCTGCTGCGGCCCATGTATCCCGAGGAGGACCTGGGCCCGGCCGAGGAGCGCTTCACGCTGTTCCTCATCCAGTACTGGGGCGGTCCGACCACGTACAGCGAGAACCGCGGCCATCCCCGGCTGCGGATGCGGCACGCCCCCTTCGCGGTCGACCGGGCTGCCCACGACGCCTGGTTGAGGCACATGCGGGTCGCCGTCGACGAGCTCGGCCTCTCCGAGGAGCACGAGCACACCCTGTGGAACTACCTGACGTACGCGGCCGCTTCGATGGTGAACACCGAAGGCTGACCGGCACCGTCCGCCAAGGACCGGACAAGGGCAGCCCCCGAGAGGTGTACAGAACCGGCTGACGCGCGGATTCCGGTCGCGCGTCGCCGGATTCCGGTCACGATCCGGTCAAACCCGGTCCTCAAGCGCTTACCCGGGCCCCCTCACCTCTGACAGCATGATCAGAGATCCGGGATGTCCGGCGACACGGCGGGGGGCCGGGTGACGGGGTTCGTCCTACTGCGTGTGCGAGCGCATCGTTTGCTGCTGGCCGCCGCGCTGCTCACCGTCCTGCTGACGACGGCCGTCCTCGCGACCCTCACCGCGTACTCGGGCGCGATAGGCGACGCGGCACTGCGTCACTCGCTCCTCGACACCTCGGCGGCCACGGCGGCCACGGCAGACGAGTCGACCACAGCAGGCGAGGAGGGCAAGGCGGGCGACACCGGCGAGGCCGACGCGCAGAGCGCCGCGGCCACCACGCTGGTCGTCAAGGCCGACGTCCCCGCGGCGGAGCGCGAGGCCGCCGACCGAGCCGTACGGGACGGGGCCGAGCGCACCTTCGACGGGCTGCCCGTGACGCTGCGGACGCTGACCCGGTCGGGGCCGTACGCCCTGCCGAGGTCCCTGCAGGAGCCCGCCGCCCGCTCGAAGGACCCCGATCTCACACACTTCGCGGCGCTGGACCCCTCCCAGGTGCGGACGGTCGAGGGACGCGCGCCCCGGGCCCCGGGCGACCCCGCCGACGGCCGCGAGATCGAGGTGGCCCTTCCCGAGACCGCCGCCCGCCGGCTGGCGGTCGAACCGGGCACGCGGCTGACCCTCACCGACCGCTTCGACGGCCCGAAGGTACGGGTCCTGGTGACCGGTCTCTACCGGCCCGTGCGCGTCACCTCGCCCTACTGGCAGTTGGACGACCTGCACGGACGCGGGGTCGTCAAGCTCGACTTCACGACGTACGGGCCGCTGCTGGCCGACCCGTCGGTGCTGGCGGCCACCGGGGACGGGCGGCGGGTCAGCTCCGGGCCGACCGCCTGGCAGGCGTCCGCCGACTTCTCGGCCCTGACGACCGGGCGGATCGGCGCCCTGCGGGAGGCGGCCACCACCGGGCCCCGTTCCCTGTCCAAGTCGCCCGCGCTGCACGGCACCACGGCCATCACGACATCGTTGCCCGAGGAACTGGAGCGGGTCGAGCGCTCGTTGCTGGTCTCCCGTTCGACGCTGCTGATCGTTGCGCTGCAGCTCGCCCTGCTCGCCGGTTACGCACTGTTGCTCGTGGCCCGGCTGCTGAGCGTCGAACGAGCCGGTGAGACACGGCTGTTGCGGGCGCGCGGCGCCTCACGCGGGCGGGTGGCCGTGCTCGCCGCGCTGGAGGCCTCGCTCCTCGCCCTGCCGGCCGTCGTCTGCGCGCCGCTGCTCGCCGGACCGCTGACGCGGCTGCTGGCGGGCCAGGGGGCGCTGGCACGGATCGGGCTGCGCCTGGACACCTCGGCGGCGGCCGGCGCGGTGTGGGCGACGGCCGCCGCGGTCGCGCTGGGCTGCGCGCTGGCGGTGACCGTACCCGCGCTGACCGCGCGCGAGGAGAGCGCGGAAGGCGGCCGTGCCCGCTCGCTTCCCGCGCCGGTAC
This sequence comes from Streptomyces ortus, assembly GCF_026341275.1. NCBI lineage: Bacteria > Bacillati > Actinomycetota > Actinomycetes > Kitasatosporales > Streptomycetaceae > Streptomyces > Streptomyces ortus. Next base: position 5,590,442 of record NZ_JAIFZO010000002.1, on the reverse strand, counting down.
GGGCGGGTGCGGACGTCGGCCTGCTGGTCGTCGCGGCCGTCGCGTACTGGCAGTTGAGCCGGCAGACCTCCGGTGCCGTCACCTCCACGGGACCCGGCGGGTCGGCGGCGACGCCCACGGACACGCTCGGCATCGACCCCCTGCTGGTCGCCGCTCCCGCGCTGGCCCTGCTGGCCGGGACGGTCCTCACCCTGCGCCTCATGCCGCCGGTGGCCCGCCTCGCCGAGCGGCGCGCGGCGGGCGGCCGGGGGCTGCCGACGGCGCTCGCGGGCTGGCAGTTCAGCCGTCGCCCGATGCGTGGCGCCGGACCGGTCCTGCTGCTCGTCCTCGCCGTCGCCATGGGCATGCTCGCGATCGGCCAGGGCGCGTCGTGGAACCGCTCGCAGGACGACCAGGCGGACTTCCTGGCCGGCACGTCCGTACGGGTCCTGGCGGGCGGCGCGGACGGCTTGTCACGGGCCGGGCTCTACGCGGACCTCGACGGGGTCCGCGGGGCGGCGCCCGCGATGCGCACGTCACTTGCGCTGTCCGGCAACCGCACGGCCGCGGTGCTGGCGCTGGACACGGAGGGTGCCGGGGCGGATTCCGGCCAGGGCTCCGACGGCCGGTCGGGCAAGGGTTCCGACAGCGGCCCGGGCAACGGTTCCAGCGGCGGATCCGGGGGCGAGGCCGCCGCCGGGCTGCTGCTGCGCGGCGATCTGGCGGACAAGTCCGCCGGGCGGCTGCTGGCGGGGCTCGGTCCCGGCCGGGCGGGATCGGCGGGCGTGACCCTGCCGAAGGACAGCACGCGGCTGGAGCTGGAACTCCGCATCCGGGCGAGCGCGCAGTCCCCCGACGCGGCGGACGCGGACCCGTCGGCGTACCGCTCCAGGATGACGGCGGAGGTGACCGTGACGCTGGAGGACCGCTACGGCACCCCGTACCGCCTGTCCGCCGGTGACCTCCCCGCCGACGGGAAGGCACACCGCCTCACCGTGCAGCTGGCACAGGCCGAGCAGGCCCCGTCCGACCGCGCCGCCGAACCGCTCTCGCTGACGGGGGCGCAGCTGGACATGTCCCAGCCGACCGGCCGCGCGGAGGAACACCGGCTGTCCGTCGAGCAGTTGACGGCCACGACGTCCGACGGGACGCGGCGCCCGCTGTCGGCGCCCCCGTCCTGGCAGGTGACGTCCACGAACAACCAGACCTCCGCGGACCCCAAGGCGGGCAACACCCCGACGGGTCCGGACGTGGAGTCCGAGCGCCCGCTGACCGTGGCGTACGGAACCGGTTACATCCCGAAGGAAACCCCGTGGGAGACCTCGTCGGTGACGATCCGGCTGCTGGCGGAACGGCCCGCCGCACCCGAGGTCGAGGCCGTGGCGACCGACGACTTCCTGAAGGCCGCGGGGGCACGTGAGGGAGAACGGCTCGACGTCCCCTTCGGCGGCTCGGCCGTACCCGTACGGATCGTGGAGAGCGTGCGCGCGCTGCCGACCACGGAGGGCGCGCAGGGCACGCCGGGTTCCGATGCCGCGCAGAGTTCCGGCGGGGCCCTGCTGGTCGATCTGCGTTCCGTCAACCGGGTGCTGGAGGAGCGGTACGGGGAGAGCGTCGCGCCCACCGAGTGGTGGCTGCGCACCGAGCCCGGCGCCCAGGCGCGGGTGGCGGCCCAGTTGCGCGAACGGCCCGATGTCGAACCGTCGCAGGTCGTCGTGCGCGACGAGATCGCGGAACGGCTGCGGGACGACCCCTTCGGGGCCGGTCCGGAGGCGGCGTTCGCGGCGGCCTCCGTGGTCGCCGCCGCGCTGGCCGCGGTCGGTTTCGCGGTGAGCACGGCGGGCTCGCTGCGGGAGCGGGGCGCCGAGTTCGCGCTGCTCCGCGCGCTGGGGGCGCCCCGCCGCCAACTGGCCCGGCTGGTCGCCGCCGAGCAGGGGGTGCTGGTGGCGCTGGCCCTGGTGGTGGGGGTGGCGCTGGGGGCGGTACTGACCCGGGCGGTCATCCCGTTGATCGTGCTGACGTCCCGCGCCACCCGGCCGGTCCCGGAGGTACTGGTGGAACTGCCCCTCGCCCGCGTCGCGCTGCTGCTGGCGGGCCTGGTGGTCGCGCCGCTGATCGTGACCGGTGTGCTGGTGCTGCGGCGGGGCGACTCGGCCTCGTCGCTCCGGTCGTTGCGTTCGCTGCACGAGCAGGGGGGTGAGTGAGGTGGGCCGCCGGTGGACCTTCACGCGTCGGGGTGCCGAACCCCCCGTCGCCCCCTGGATCCGTACCCGGCTGCGCGCCGCGCCCGGTGCCGCCGTCGCCCTCGCCCTGCTGGTGCTGGCGACCGTCTGCCTCGCCGCGTCCTTCCCGCGTGCCGTCGACCGTTACGAGGACGCGGGTCTGCGCCGGGCGGTCTCCGACGCCACCGCCCTCAGGACCTCCGTGCAGATGTCGGCCCCGCCGCCCTCCCTCGGCGCCTCGCAGGCGGAACGCGAGTCGGTCCTGCGCCCCGCCTCGGTGCGCGAGCGCTACCAGCGCATCCTGAAGGTGATCGAGCACCCGCTGGTCGCCGACCCCGACCAGTCCGCGTACGGCGTGCGCACCACGAAATCCCTCGAAGCACCGGAGAAGTGGCTGCCGCGGCCGACCGGACTGCCCGCGCAGATGACCCTCGTCGCGCAGAACGGCCTCGCCGACCACGCCCGGCTGCGCGAGGGCCGTCTCCCGCGCGCCGACGGCACGGTGACCGCCGCGACGCCCGAACTGGAGGCCGCGGTCACCACGGAGACGGCCCGTCGCCTCCACATCAAGGTCGGCGCGGTGGTCCACGTCCCCGCCGTCGAACGCGCCCCGCTCGCCGTACGCGTCACCGGCATCGTCGCCCCGCGCGACCGGGAGGGCGCCTACTGGGCGACCCAGCCCGTCCTGCGCACCCCGTCCCTCGTGCGCCTTCCCACCCAGGGCGCCGAACCGAGCATCTACTGGCTCGGCGCGCTCCTCCTGGCCCCGGACGCCGCTCCGGCGCTGCTCGGCACCCCCGGCGCCCCCGCCCGCTACTGGCAGCTCGCTCCGGCCCCCGCCGCCCTGACCGCGAGCGAACTGCCCCGGCTGGCGAGCGCGATCGCCGCGCTGGAGTCCGGGCCCGGTCTGCTGAAGGTGCGCGCGCTCACGGATCCGGAGGCGGACGCGAGCACCGACCTCGACGACGTGCTCGCCTCGTACGCCGGCCTCCGCTCCGGCATCCGCCCCCTGGTCGCCGTCGCCGCCTTCGGCAGCGCCTCGGTCGCGGCCGTCGTCCTGCTCATGGCGGGAGGCCTCGCCGCCGACCGCCGCCGCGGCGAACTCGCCCTGCTCCGAGCCCGGGGCGTCTCCCTGCGCGGCCTGACGGCCCGGCTGTTCGCCGAGACGGCGGTGGTCGCGGTACCGGCCGCCGCGCTCGGTATCGCGGGCGCCCTGTTCGCCGTCCCGTACGGCCGCCTGTCGTACGCCGTCTGGACCGCCGCCGCGGTCGCGCTCGTCGCCTGCGCCATGCTGCCCGTGCGCGCCTGGCTCACCCACCGTGCCGTACGCGTCCACGGCGCCCGCGAGGACCTCGCGTCCGTACGCCCCTCGCGCCGCCGTACGGTCGCCGAACTCACCCTGCTGGTCCTGGCGTCGGCGGCGGTGTTCGCGCTGCGGAGCCGGGGTACGTCGGGCGGTTCCGCCGGGACGGCCGGTGCCGGCGACGCGGCGGACCTGGACGCCGCCGGTTCCGGCTCCGGTGACCAACTCGTCGCGCTGGCCCCGGTCCTGATCGGGGTGATCGCCGCGCTTCTGCTGGTGCGGCTCTATCCGCTGCCCCTGCGCTGGCTGGCCCGACCCGCCGGCCGGCTGCGCGGTGCGGTCGGGCATCTCTCGCTGGCCCGCGCGGGCCGCACCTCCGTCTCCACGGTGCTGCCCCTGCTCGCCCTTCTGACGGCCCTCACCACGGCCGCGTTCGGCGGGTCCGTCCTGGCGGGTGTCGCGGACGCGCGGGACCGGGCGGCCCTGCTGAGCCTCGGAGCCGACGCCCGCGTCGAGGTGATGGGCGCGCTGCCCGCCGGCCTCCCGGCGCAGCTCCACTCGGCGCCCGGTGTACGCGAGGTCACCCCCCTGAGCATCGGTTACCAGGCCAGGCCCGGAACCGGCGCGGAGACGGTGCCCCTGGTGGGCGTGGAGCCCGAGGGATACGCCCGGCTGGCCGGGAGCACACACCTCGGGGCGTTCTCGGCGGGCGAGTTGAAGGCACCGGCGTCCGCGACGGGAGCCGCGAAGGGCCCGGAGAGTGCGAAGAGCGGCGCGTCGAGCAGCCCGTCGAACGACGCGTCACACGAGGCGTCGAACGACGCATCGAACGACGCATCGAAGGGTGCGCCACTGCCCGCCCTCGCCTCCCCCGCCGTCGCCGCGCGGTTCGGCACGCAGCCCTTCCCGGTCCGCCTGGAGGACGGCAGTGACATCACCGTCCGTATCGCCGTGGTGCGCGAGCTGACCCCGGCCGTGTCGGGCGCCGAGTTCCTCGTCGTGGACCGCGCCGGCCTCGGCGCCGCCCCCGCCCGTCCGACGGCCCTCCTGCTGACCGGGGACGGGATGGACGCGGGTGCCCTGCACAAGGCGGCCGGCAGCGCCGCGGACGTACGCCTGCGGGCCGACGAACGCGCGCGCTACGTCGACTCCCCCCTCCAGTCCGGCGCCGAGCACGTCTACGCGGTGGCGGTCGCCGCCGGCTCCGGATACGCCGTCCTCGCGCTGCTGCTCGCCCTCGTACGCGCCGCCCCCGAACGCACGGCCCTGCTGGCCCGGCTGCGCACCATGGGCCTCACCCGGAGCCAGGGCCGCCGGCTGCTCGTACTGGAAGCGCTGCCGCAGGCCCTGCTCGCCGCGGTGGGCGGGGCCCTGACGGGCTGGGCGGCGGTACGCCTCCTGGCGCCCGGTGTCGACCTGACCGCCGTGGCCCTGGCCACCCCGGGCGGCAGCCCGCCTCCCGGCACCGCCGCACTGCACACCGACCCGGCCTCCCTGCTGCTGCCCGCGCTCGCCGTCCTCCTCGTCGCCACGGGTATCGCCGCGGCCCAGGCGTGGTGGACCGGGCGGCGCGGCTCGGTCAGGGAACTACGAGCGGGGGACGCCCGGTGATCCCGCCCGCAGCCGTGCGAAGCTGCCCGGTACCCCCTTCCCGGTACCCCCTTCCCGTTGCCACGCGAAGCCGCCCGGCGGGGACCACGACACGACCACGCCCACGACCGTCAGGAGCCACCGGATGACGACCACGAGCGGAGACGCCCGATGACGACCACCGACTCCGTCGGTCCCGCCGGTTCCCCCGGTCCGACTGGTCCGGCCGGTCCCTCCTTCGCCGACCTCGCCCAGCGTGCCGCCGACCGCCGCGACCGTCCCGCCTACGGCCATGACGCCCTGATCACCTGTGACCGGCTGGTCCGGATCTTCTCCACGGACGGGGTGGAGGTGCAGGCTCTCCAGGGCCTCGATCTCCTGGTGCGGGAGGGCGAGTTGATGGCGCTGGTCGGCGCGTCCGGCAGCGGCAAGTCGACCCTGATGAACATCCTGGCCGGTCTGGACACGCCCACCGCGGGCGCCGCCCGGGTCGCGGGGCACGACCTGCTGACCATGGGGGCGAAGGACCGGCTCAGCTACCGGCGCGAGACCGTCGGATTCGTCTGGCAGCAGACCGCCCGCAATCTCCTGCCCTATCTGACGGCCGCCCAGAACGTCGCCCTGCCGATGCAGCTCGGCGTCACCCGCAAGGGCCGCCGCGCGCAGGCGGAACGCGCACTGGAGCTGCTGGAGTTGCTGGAGGTCGCGGAGTGCCGGGGCCGGCGCCCGTTCCAGATGTCCGGCGGTCAGCAGCAGCGCGTCGCCATCGCCGTGGCGCTGGCCAACGACCCCGCCGTCCTCCTCGCCGACGAACCCACCGGTGAACTCGACTCGCACACCGCCGAGCAGATCTTCGCCGCGTTCCGCACCGCGAACGAGCGGCTCGGCACGACCATCGTGATCGTCACGCACGACCAGGCGGTCGCCAGCGAGGTGCGCCGGACGGTCGCCATCCGGGACGGCCGTACTTCCACGGAGGTCCTGCGCCGCACCGAGGTGGACGCCACCACCGGCCACGAGACGGTCGTCGCCCGCGAGTACGCGATGCTCGACCGGGCCGGTCGGCTCCAGCTGCCCGCCGAGTACACCGAGGCCCTCGGTATGCGCGACCGCGTCGCCCTGGAACTCGAACCGGACCACATCGGCGTATGGCCGGACGACAGCGAACACCGCTGACCCGCTCGCGACAGGGACGCTGAAAGGCCGGGGCAATGAGCGGGGGCGATAGGCAGCGGGGAATGAGCCGGTGGGCAACGAGCGGCCGGAACGCTCAGCGAACGCTGACGTCCAGCGCCCCGAGCCCCGCCTTGCGCACGGCGATCGTCCCGTACGGCGTCCGCAGCCTGAGCCACGCACCCGAGGAGAGCAGCCGCAACGCGGCCTCGTCCGATGTCGATGTCGATGCGGATGCTGACGCCGATGCGCCGGGCGAGGCGGCGGAAGTGGTGCGCGCGGGCCTGAGGAACCCCAGTGACTGAGCCGCGTGTGCGGCCCGTACCGGGAGTTCGGTGTCCCCGACCGGCCGGGACCAGATCTCCCGCCCGATCCCGTCGAGCGCGGCCCGCGTACGCCCCTCGGGCGCCAACGCGTCGGTTCGCGACCGGAATTCGGCGACCACCGCGGCCACCGCCGTGCGCACCGCGTCGAGCGCGGGAAGCCCCGGCTCCGGCCGCCAGCCGCCGCGCGGCGGCAGCACTCCGGCCCACGGCGGCCCGGTGACGGCGGCGGGCACGATCGCCGTGGCCGCCGCCTCGTCGAGGGACTCCAGGAGTTCACCGGCCGAGACCGTCACGTCGAGGGTGAGGTCGAGACCGTCCTCGTACGGCTTGGCGAGCCGTGCCGTACGGATCGCGAGCACCTCGAACGACGGCGGCCGGCCGAACACCGCGAGCGTCGTCCCCGACGCCTGCAGCCGCACCGCGGCGGCCCGGTCGTAGTGGATCAGCCGGGCCAGGAAGGCGGCGAGATCCGCCGCCTCCCCCTCGTCGGCGAGGTGCAGGGCCGTCATGCGGCGACGGCCCCCGAGGAACCGGTCCCGGCGCCCTCGTCGTCCGCGTACTCCTGAAGGAACTCGCGCTCCTCCGCGGTGATGCGGCGCGGCCTCTGCGCCTCGAAGTCGAACGGCACTATCACCGTCTGGGCCCGCACGTACACCTGGTCCGGGTCCTTGACCTCGTAGGAGATGGTGAACGAGGCCGCTCTGATCTGCGTGACCCACAGCTCGATGTCCACCGGGGTGTGCCGGTGCACCAACTGCTGCTTGTAGTCGATCTCATGGCGTGCCACCACGGACCCCTGCTGGAAATCCTTGTCCGGGCGGAACAGGAAGTCGATACGCGCCTCCTCCAGGTAGCGGAGGAAGACCACGTTGTTGATGTGGCCGTACGCGTCCATGTCCGCCCAGCGCAGCGGGCAGCGGTAGATGTGCCGCAAGGAGATCAGCCCCGGGTCAGCTTCTTGTAGGTGGCGCGGTGCGGGCGCGCGGCGTCGGCGCCGAGCCGCTCGACCTTGTTCTTCTCGTACGACTCGAAGTTGCCCTCGAACCAGTACCACTTCGACTCGCCCTCGTACGCGAGGATGTGCGTCGCGACCCGGTCCAGGAACCAGCGGTCGTGGGAGATGACCACGGCCGCACCGGGGAACTCCAGCAGCGCGTTCTCCAGCGACGACAGTGTCTCCACGTCGAGGTCGTTGGTGGGCTCGTCGAGGAGCAGCAGGTTGCCGCCCTCCTTGAGGGTCAGCGCCAGGTTCAGGCGGTTGCGCTCACCACCGGAGAGGACACCGGCCGGCTTCTGCTGGTCCGGGCCCTTGAAGCCGAACGCGGAGACGTACGCCCGCGAAGGCATCTCGACCTGGCCGACGTTGATGTAGTCGAGCTCGTCGGAGACGACGGCCCACAGCGTCTTCTTGGGGTCGATGTTGGCGCGGCTCTGGTCGACGTAGCTGATCTTGACGGTGTCGCCGACCTTGATCGCGCCGGCGTCCGGGGTCTCCAGGCCCTGGATCATCTTGAACAGCGTGGTCTTGCCGGCGCCGTTCGGGCCGATGACGCCGACGATGCCGTTGCGCGGCAGCGTGAAGCTCAAGTCATCGATCAGAACCTTGTCACCGAAGGCCTTGGACAGGTTCTGGACCTCGACGACGATGGAGCCCAGACGCGGGCCCGGCGGGATCTGGATCTCCTCGAAGTCCAGCTTCCGCATCTTGTCGGCCTCGGCCGCCATCTCCTCGTAACGGGCGAGGCGGGCCTTGGACTTGGTCTGCCGGCCCTTGGCGTTGGACCGCACCCACTCCAACTCTTCCTTGAGCCGCTTGGCGCGCTTCTCGTCCTTGCGGCCCTCGACCTTGAGGCGGGTGGCCTTCTTCTCCAGGTACGTGGAGTAGTTGCCCTCGTAGGGCAGGGCGCGACCGCGGTCGAGTTCGAGGATCCACTCGGCGACGTTGTTCAGGAAGTACCGGTCGTGCGTGACGGCGACGACGGCGCCCGCGTACTTCGAGAGGTGCTGCTCCAGCCAGTTCACCGACTCGGCGTCCAGGTGGTTGGTGGGCTCGTCGAGGAGCAGCAGGTCGGGCGCCTCGATGAGGAGCTTGCAGAGCGCGACGCGGCGCTTCTCACCACCGGAGAGGGTGGTGACGGGCCAGTCGCCGGGCGGGCAGCCCAGCGCGTCCATGGCCTGCTCCAGCTGGGCGTCGAGGTCCCAGGCGTTCGAGTGGTCGAGGTCGTCCTGGAGCTTGCCCATCTCCTCCATGAGCGCGTCCGAGTAGTCGGTCGCCATCAGCTCGGCGACCTCGTTGAAGCGGCTGAGCTTGCCCATGAGCTCGGCTGCGCCGTCCTGGACGTTCTCCAGGACCGTCTTGCTCTCGTCCAGCTGCGGCTCCTGCATGAGGATGCCGACGCTGTAACCGGGCGACAGGAACGCGTCACCGTTGGACGGCTGCTCAAGGCCCGCCATGATCTTCAGCACGGTCGACTTACCGGCACCGTTCGGCCCGACGACGCCGATCTTCGCCCCCGGCAGGAAGTTCAGGGTGACGTCATCAAGAATCACCTTGTCGCCGTGCGCTTTGCGCGTCTTGCGCATGGTGTAAATGAACTCAGCCAAGAGAAACCGTCCGGACGCTTGAAATCGGCAGTGGGCAGATACACCCCATCTTGCCGTACCGCCACCCCTCGGGGGAAACGCGTATGGCGTAGGGCTGTGAGCTGGGAGTCGGTGGTTGGCCCCGCATGGTCGGCGGCACAATGAGTGCGCACCTGATGACTCGCTGTTCACTTTTCAAGGTGCGGTTTCCCGGTCCGGGGGTCGCGTTCATCCCGCTCGCACGGCTTGAGCCACGCGCCCGGGGTTCGGCCCCCCGCTCCGGGCATTCAGTCCTGCGCGGGCGTCTTCTTCTTGCGGATGAAGAGGATCGCGGCGCCGCCGACGAGGACCAGGCCTATCGCGATTCCGGCTATCAGCGGGGTGGCGCTCGACGCGCCGGTCTCGGCGAGGTCGGTGGTCGTGGCGGAGGTGCCGCCGACCGTGGCGGGGCTCGGCTCGTTCAGCGTCTGGACCCTCTTCTCGGCGGCGGCAGCGCTCTGCGTCTTGCAGTCGAGTACACCCTGGAACCGCTTCTCGTAGCCCCCCGGCCCCTCGACCGTGAAGTCGTACGCCTGGCCCTCCCCCAGCGGAACCGTCACGGTCTGTGACGAGCCCGCCTCGACAGTGTGCTCGGTGCCCATCAGCTCGAAGGTGAACGCCTCGTCGCCCTCGTTCACCGCGGTGACGTCGAGGCCGACCTCGGCGCAGTTCTTCTCGGCCGACAGCGCGGGTATCGCTCCGGTGACGGCCCAGTTCGCCGTCGCCGCCGCGGAGACCGTCGACTCGCTGGAACCGGCCAGGATCTGGGTCTGGCTCCTGGTCTCCGAGGCGAAGGCCCGACCGACGGGCACGGTGGTCGAGGCCTGCACCGTCAGCGCGGCCGAACCGTCCGCGGCGTCATCGGCCACGTCGAAGAACAGCTCGCTGCCGTCGGTCGCCGACGTGATCTCCTTGCCGTCCCGGCCGACGACCTTCACTCCGCTCGTGACGTCGGCGAGCGGCGTCACCGTCACGGCGGACGCGTTGGTGCGCACGGTGACCGGGCCGAGCAGTTCGCCCGGGCGGCCGGAGACCGCGGGCGGGTCCAGCTGCAGGGACGCCGCGGGCTCCGCCAGGTCACGTGCGCTGCGCTGCAGGTAGTCGGCGAGCTTCTCCGCCTGAGGGTCCACGGCGTCCACGTCGGCGCCGTCCGAGTACCGCCAGATCGCCACCTGCGTGCCGACCGCCGCGTCCTGCTGGGTGAGGCCCTTCGCGCCGGCCTTCGCGGCCAGCGCGGCGAGGTCGTTGACCTGCGGGTAGGAGTTCTGCAGGATCCAGCGGATCCGGCCCGCGTCGGGGTTCCCGTTCAGTGACGTGCCGCTCCAGGGGGTCTCCTGGTACTTGGCGTCCTTCTGGGTCGGGCTGTAGATGTCGACACAGTAGGTCTGCAGGGTGCCGCCGTTGTCCACGGACATCTCGAAGAGCCCGGCGGAGACCTGCTTGTCCCCGCCCTCCTCGTGGATGACCGCGGGCCCGGACGTTTTCAGGCCGCCTATCGTGGCCGTCGCACCGCCCTGGCTCAAGGGGACTTCGTCCGCGACAGCCGCACCGGCGGTGGTCACGGCGCTCACAGCGACGAGGCCGGACACGAGGGCCACCGCAGCCAGGCGGGCGGCGGCGGCACCTCGCCCGTGCACGGACGGCGCAGAGAACGAAGAAAGCACAGAATTCCCTTTCGAGCGGGACCCGTTGAACTGGAGGGTTACGGTCCCACCAGCGGAATCAGCAGCCCCGAGAGCTATGCCCGGCATCCTAAGGACGGGGCGCACCTCCCTCCCCGGTCATGTCATCCGATCAGTGATCCGAATCGGAATCGTTATCGCCAGGGCCGGTTACGGGCCGCGCTTGTCGACAAATCCACTGGGACCGTTCGTCACGCACGCACCGATAAGCCGCACTTCGGTCAGTCCGGGGTTTCAGCACGCACCGTCACCACGGTCACACCGCGAAAGCCGGTTCCTGCCGCCGCGAAGCCGCCTCGGCCCCATCGGCCGCCCCGGCCGCCCCGGCGGCCTCGTCGGTCGTCTCGGCCCCATCGGCCTGATCCGTCCGACCGGCCGGCTCCGTCTCCCAGCTCGGCTCCGGATGGGCCGGCCCGCCCGGCGACCGGCCGGACACCTGATCCGCCGCCTGATCCGCCGCCTGGTCGCCCTTGAGAGTCCTGCGGAACGCCGCGGTACCGCGCGCCAGATCGTGCCCGATCGCCGAGGCCTCGATGTCCGCGCCCGTCCACGACTGCCCGTCGCGCTGCTCGGAGCGCACCTTCAGGCGGCCTCGCACCATCAGCGGTTCCCCGAGCGACACGGACGCCTGCACATTCGCCGCCAGCGCCCGGTTGGCCCACACCGTGAAGAAGTTGGTGTGCCCGTCCCGCCACGCGTTCTTCTCGCGGTCCCAGAACCGCTGCGTGACCGCCAGCCGGAACCTCGCCGACGGCCCTGCCGCCGTCTCCCGGAACACGGGCTGTGTCGCCACGTTCCCCACCACGCACACCGTCGTCTCGTTCATCGCGGAAGCCCTCCCTGCCCACGCGCACGGGCTCGTCCCGTGCGGCTGCGTCCGTCTCTCCCGGCGGACTCGACGTCCCCATCACGTCGTGTCCGCCGGGATCTCAGACTGCCTCCGCCGGCCCGAACCCGCTGAGCCCTGTGGGCCGCCCCCCGGTTGTGGACAACTCGGCCACCCGAACGAGAGCCTCCCCCCTCTTCTGTCCCGGCCCCTCTCCTGTCCCGGCCCCTCTCCCTCCGCACCTCACCCCGCCGACACCGTGACTCCCGAAACCCGCAGGAACTGCTCCCGCACCTCCCGGTACCGCAGCAACTCAGCCGCCACCGGATCGAGGACCCGGGCCCGGCCGCATCCCGACGCCGCCTCCCGCAGTCTCCGTTCCGCCTCGGCCCCGTACCGCCGTGCGGGCCCGTTCGCCGCGAGTCCGCAGGCCCACTCGACCGCCGGGCCGCCCACGATGCCGATGACCATCAGCAGCACGGGCACCCCCAGGTTCGGCGACATGATGCCGATGACCTGGGCCAACAGCCACAGGCCGCCCACGACCTGAAGAATCGTCATGGCCGCCTGCGCGAGTACCGCGGCCGGCCACCAGCCCGGCCGCGGCGGCCGACCGACCGGCGTCCCGGCCCGTACCGCCAGTTCGTCCAGGGCCTCGCACAGACCCTGCGACCCCCGTACGGCCGCCTCACGGACCGCCTGCGCCCAGGGCACGGGCAGTCCGTCGGTCGCCTGTTCGGCCACCGTGCGCACCGCCTGCTCGACGCGCTGCCGGGCCGTGGCCTCCTCGTCGTCGTACGTCCGTACGGCCAGTCGTCCCGTCGCGGGCTCGCGCCGGTCCTGGTACCAGCGCCACAGCCGCAGCCAGGGCGTGCCGCACGCGCGGTTGGCGTTGCGGCGCCACGCGCGCTCGGCGGCCTCGCCCGCCGCCGTGGCGCCGACCGCGTCGGCGAGCCGGTCGGCGAACTCGTCGCGTGCCTCCTCGCTGAGCCCGGCCTGGCGCCGGTTGGCGTAGACGGGCCACAGGCGCGCCGCGGTGGCGTCCACGTCGGCCGCGATCCGGCGGGCCGCCGCGCCCCGCTCCGCCACGAAGTGACCGAGCACCTCGCGCAGTTCCGCGATGCCGTCCCCGGAGAGCGCGGACAGCGCGAGCACGGTCGCGCCCGGCTCGCCGTACTCGCCGAGCGCGATCCCGTCCTCGTCGAGCAGCCGCCGCAGGTCGTCGAGGACCTGGTCGGCGGCTTCCCCGGGCAGCCGGTCGACCTGGTTGAGGACCACGAAGGTGACCTCCGCGTGGCCCGCCATGGGCCGCAGATACCGCTCATGGAGGACCGCGTCGGCGTACTTCTCCGGGTCGACGACCCAGATGACGGCGTCCACCAGCGCGAGGATCCGGTCCACGTGCTCCCGGTGCTGGACGGCCGCCGAGTCGTGGTCGGGCAGGTCCACCAGGACGAGCCCGCGCAACTGCGCCTCGGCCTCGGCACTCTGCAGCGGCCGTCGGCGCAACCGGCCCGGAATGCCGAGCCGGTCGATGAGTCCGGCCGCGCCGTCGCTCCAGCTGCACGCGATGGGGGCGGCGGTGGTCGGCCTGCGCACCCCGGTCTCCGAGATGGCCACTCCGGCGAGCGCGTTGAAGAGCTGCGACTTGCCGCTTCCGGTGGCTCCCGCGATGGCGACGACGGTGTGCTGCCCGGAGAGCCTGCGCCGCGCCGCGGCCTCGTCCAGGACCTGCCCCGCCTCGGCGAGGGTCCGGCTGTCGAGCCGCGTCCTGGAGAGCCCCACCAGTTCGCGCAGCGCGTCCAGACGGGATCGCAGCGGCCCGTCGTACGCGAGGGGAGGCACCGCGGGCGGCCTGTGGTCCACGACGGTCTCCGGTACGGGCCTGCTGTGCCCCTCGGCCGTGGCGGACACGCGCCGCGCGATCAGCCCGTCGTCCCAGCCGCCCACCGCGTCAGCGGAGTCGGCGGCGCCCCCGGGTCCGGAGTCCACGGCATCCGCGCCTCCGGAACCGGAACCGGGGTCGACGCCATCGCGGGAGTCGGAGCCCGTTCCAGCGGCCCCGCGCCCGGACCTCCCCTTCTCCTTGCGCCCGTCTTCCCTGTCGTGCCTCTCCTTGCGCACGATTTCCCTGTCGGGGCCCTTCTTGCGGGCGTCGTCGTCCCCCGGCTGGTCCGCGTGATCCGTGTGGTCCGTGACGGCGGTCACCGCGGTCACCTCTCCTTCTGCAGTACCGACAGCGCGGCGATGAGTTCGGCCTGGGGTTCCGGATGTACGTCGAGTGCGTCGAGCGGGGCGAGCCGCCGCTCCCGTTCGTCGTGAAGTGCCTTGTCCAGGTATTCGGTGAGCAGCCGGCCGGCCTTGTCCCGCAGGCGCAGCGCCCCGTGCGCACCGATCCGCTCGGCGAGCCCCTCCCCCGCGGAACGCGCCCGCCGGCCGCCCAGGAGCGCGGTGGCCACCAGCGCGGCCACCACCTCGGGATCCGGCGCGACGCTCTTCTCCAGGGCGCGTACCTCGTCCTCGGCGTACTCCTCCAGGACGCGGCGCCAGCGCCGGACCGCCATCCCGATGCGGTGCTCGGCGCTCTCCAGCGTCGGATCGCGGTCCGTCAGCCCCGGGGCGCCCGCGGCGGGTTCGCGCCGCCACGCCTCGTCGACGCGCTCGTCGGCCGCCGTGACGGCGCACAGCAGCAGTGCGGCCAGGCTCTCGACGAGCGAGTCCAGCAGTTCACCTGCGCTGGAGTCCAGCGGGTAGCTGCGCCAGCGTTTGAGCGCGCCCCCGGCGAGGACGGCCCCGGCCTGCAGCCGGCCCCGCAGCCGGGTGTACTCACTGTCGTACGCCCCCTCGACGGCCGCGGTGAGCCGCAGCGCGGCGGCGTACTGGGCCGCGGCGGCGGAGGCCAGCTCGGGCATCCGCGACTTGAGCGAGTCGAGCGCCCCGTACGCGGTACGTGCCATCACCCGGTGCCGGGTGCCCGGGTCCTGGGCCTGCTGGGCCAGCCAGGCGCGCAGAGGTGCCACGGCGGTGGCCGGAAGCAGCCCCCCGCCCCAGGCCGACTCGGGCAGCTCGGGCACGGTGAAGCGGGGCACCTCGCCCAGTCCCGCCTTGGCGAGGAGCGCGCCGAACTGCCGCGAGACCTCGGACACCACCTGGTGGGGTACCCGGTCGAGCACGGTGACGAGCGTCGCGTCATGGTCCTTCGCGGTACGCAGCAGATGCCACGGCACCGCGTCGGCGTACCGTGCCGCCGTGGTGACCATCACCCAGATGTCCGCCGCGCACATGAGTTCGGCGGCGAGCACCCGGTTTCCGGCCACCAGGGAGTCGATGTCGGGCGCGTCGAGGAGGGCGATCCCCCGGGGGAGGGTGTCGGCGGTCTCGATGCGCAGGACACGCAGATCCTCCTCGCCGGGCAGCAGGGGATCGTCGTCGACGTCCTGTTGCGGCATCCACACGCGCGTGAGGTCGGGCAGTACGCGCATCCCGCTGAACCAGTGATGGTCCTCGGGATGGCACACGAGCACCGGGGTACGCGTCGTGGGACGGAGCACCCCGGCCTCGCTGACCCGCCGCCCCACAAGGGAGTTGACCAGCGTCGACTTGCCCGCCCCGGTCGATCCTCCGATCACGGCGAGCAGGGGCGCTTCAGGTTCTCTCAACCGGGGCACGAGATAGTCGTCGAGTTGCGCGAGCAGTTCGTCGCGGTTCGCACGCGCGCGTGGAGCCCCCGCCAGGGGCAGCGGGAAGCGTGCGGCGGCGACACGGTCGCGCAGGGCGGAGAGTGCGTCGAGCAGCTGGGGCCGTACGTCCAAGGTCACCACATGCGAAGAATGCCCAATTTTGCAGGCTTTCTAAAGCATATGGGCATGTCTGCGCGCCGATTGGACACACGGGGCCTAAGGGACGACTGGGGCGCAGGCATAACGAGTGCACAACACCCGGGGCGTCAGACGCCAAAAGCGATGCACGATTCGTACCTGCCTGCGATTATCAGGACCGCTTCACTGAACCTCCACATCGAGCCACGGAGGTGAAGCGCGAAGCACAGGGACCCAGGAGCTCTATCCTTGTCCCCGGCAAGGTCACAGCCCCGCCCATACCCGGGCACCAGCACCACAGGCCACCACACCCGGCCCCCGTAGCTCAGTGGATAGAGCAGGCGCCTTCTAAGCGCTTGGCCGCAGGTTCGAGTCCTGCCGGGGGCGCAAACAGCCTCTACGGGCAGCCCTTCCCGGGGCTGCACCGCGTCGTGGCAGAGGCATCTCGCGGCTTGATCCCGACGGCCGCCGACACTCCCTCCCGGCGGTCGTGCCCGCCGGCCCTCCCTCCGCGCCAAGAGCACGCTGGTGACATCGCGCGGCACGCGCCCCTACGGTGGCCGGATGACGTCGGTCAAGAAGTTCCAGGTCACCTTCGACTGCGCGGAACCCGAGCGCCTCGCCCGCTTCTGGTGCGAGGTGCTCGGGTACGTCGTACCGCCGCCGCCCGGGGCGTTCGCCACGTGGGACGACTACAAGCTCTCGCAGCCGGCCGAGGAGCGGGACTCCTGGTTCGCCTGCGTCGATCCCTCCGGGGTGGGCCCGCGTCTCTACTTCCAGCGCGTCCCCGAGGGGAAGGCCGCCAAGAACCGGCTGCATCTCGACGTGCGGGTCGGCACCGGACTCGTGGGTGCGGAGCGCCTCGCCGCGCTGGAGGCCGAACGCGCGCGACTGGTCCCGCTCGGCGCGGTGCACGTGCGGACGCTGTACGACGGTACGGAAGCGTGCATACCGATGCAGGACATCGAGGGCAACGAGTTCTGTATCGACTGAGGACCACTCCCCGCCTGCGCCTTCCACCCACGCTCCCCGTCGGCCCCGCCCGCCGGCCGCACTAATCTGTCCGCCATGAACGCACCGGGGGACATGGTCGACAGTCGGTTCGAGCTGGTCGAACGGCTGGGCAGCGGGGGCATGGGGACGGTGTGGCGGGCGCGGGACAACGTGCTGCACCGGCAGGTCGCCCTCAAGGCCGTACGGCATGACGCGGCGGCCTCCGAAGCCGTCCGCGAGCGGGTCCTGCGCGAGGCACGGGCGCTGGCCCGGGTCAGCCACCCGAACGTGGTGATGATCCATCACATCGTGCACGACGACCCGCACCCCTGGCTCGTGATGGAACTGGTCGAAGGCGTCTCGCTCCAGGAGCGGCTCGCCGACGGCCCGTTGTCGCCCACGGAGGCCGCCCGGCTTGGCCGCCAGGTACTCGGCGCCCTGCGCGCCGCCGACGCGGCCGGGGTCCAGCACCGGGACGTCAAACCCGCCAACATCCTGCTGCGCACCGACGGCTCAGCGGTCCTCACCGACTTCGGCATCGCGGCACTGCAGGGCTCCACCGCGCTGACGGCGACCGGCGAACTCATCGGCTCACCCGAGTACATCGCCCCCGAGCGGATCCGCGGCAACAACGACGACCCCGCGTCCGACCTCTGGTCCCTCGGGCTCGTCCTGTACGTGTGCGTCGAGGGCGTCAGCCCGCTGCGCCGCGGGACGACCCTGGCCACCCTGGCCGCCGTGCTCGACGAAACCCTGCCCCCGCCGGTGCGCTCCGGCCCGCTGACACCCGTACTCCAGACCCTGCTCGTACGGGATCCGGCGGCCCGCCCCGACGCGGCACGGCTGGACGCGATGCTGGCGCGGGCCGAGTCGGGTACGACGCCGGACTGGGCGCCGCCGACGACACCCGCCCGGCTGCCGCCCGGCCCCACGACGACCCCGACCCACGTCCTGGGCGGCGCCCGGTCCGCACACACCGACCGCAACGGTCCCAGCGGCCTCGGCGGTCCCAGCAGCCTCAACGGCCCGACACCCGCCGAAGCGCCCGTGGAAGCGTCCACCGCAGCGCCCGTGGAAGCGCCCGCCGGCACGTCCGCCGAAGCGCTCACCGAAGCGTCAGTGGCCGCACCGGGTGAAGAGCCCACCCGCGTCGGGGACCACCCCCCGCCCGGACGCGAAGGGCGTACCGCGCTCGTCGCCACCGTCGCCGTCGTCGTGGTCGCGCTCGTGACGGCCGCGACCGCTCTCGTGCTCACCCTGGGCGACCGGGGCGGCGACGGCGACGGCAAGAAGGACCGCGCCCAGGGCGGCGGCAACCCGGCCGCCACATCACCCTCGCCGAGCCGCACGCCCACTCCGAAGTCCTCGGCAGAGCCCTCCGCCGCCGGCTCCTCACCCGCCTCCGGAGGACGGTGGATCGCCCAGCTCTTCTCCGAACCCGTCGGCTCCGGCACGGCCGCCCGCGACCGGCGGCTCGCCGCCGTCCGGAAGTCCGTCCCCGAGGCCGTCTACCTCCGCAGCGACGACTACGCGTCCCTGCGCCCCGGCTACTGGGTCGTCTACGCGCCGGGCCCCTTCACCGACGGCCGCGACGCCCTGGCCTTCTGCGAGGAACGCGGCCGAGCCACGCCGACCGACTGTGTGGGCCGGTACGCGAGCACGAGCGCGGACGACTACAAGCTCCAGTGCCGCCCCCCGGCCGCCTACCCGACGGGCCTCTGCACACGCACATGAACCACCTCGGCCCGTGAACCACCCCGGCCCATGAACCGCACGCACGCGTCACGCACGCGTGGACCCCGTCAAACCAAGCAGTTCATATGACCTATGGCCCGATATGACACATCTTGGTGAATGATGTCACGTTCAGCGCCGTTACCCGCTGTCAGTCCTGGCGTTGAAGGTGCAGTGCGGTCGCGTTCGTGCGCCCGCGCTCACCGATTCGAAGGAGAAACGTGATGTCTCGCATCGCGAAGGCAGCCGGCGTCGTTCTCGGCACGGGCGCCGTTGTGCTCAGTGGTGCCGGTCTGGCCATGGCGGACGCGGACGCCGCGGGCTCGGCCGTCGGCTCGCCGGGCGTGGCGTCGGGCAACGTCGTCCAGGTCCCGATCCACATCCCGGTCAACCTCTGCGGCAACACCGTGAACGTCATCGCCCTGCTGAACCCGGCGTTCGGCAACCAGTGCGCCAACATCGACGACACCCACGAGGGTTACGGCCGCTGAGTCGCCGCACCACCGACGCGAAGGCCCCCGGCGGTATCCACCGCCGGGGGCCTCCTCGTAATCCACGCACCCCACGCACCCCACGCGCCCCGGGCGCCGCGCCGCCGCCCGCGCGGGCACCTCTACACGTACCGGTAGATCCGGCTGTGGTCCTCCAGCTGGTCCGGCGTCACACCCCACGGCGGCATCTCCTCGTGCCGCGCGACGATCCGCCCGTACGCCCGCTCCCCCAGTTCCGGCGGTGACGCCGGCAGATACCGCGCGCCCTGATGCCGCTTCTGCCAGCGCGTCCAGAGCAGGTCCACGAAGGAGTGGTGCAGCCAGAAGACGGGGTCGTTGACGGAGCCCCCGCCCAGCATGTGCCCGCCGACCCACCGGTGGACGCGGTTGTGGTTGCGCCAGGCGTCGTTGCCCCGGCCGGTCCCCCACCCCTCCAGCTTGTTGCGGAAGCCGCGGCCGGAGGTGGAGTCCCAGGGGGCCGTGTCGTACACCGGGTCGTCGAGGGCCGTGGCCAGCTCCCCCGCGGTGGGCAGGGACAGCGGATCGCGGGGTCTGCCGAAGTCACGCGTGAGGTAGTCGCCGTCGGTCATCGACTCCTTGACGACCCATTTCTTGTGCCGCCGCGCGAACGGGCCGGTCGTCACCTGGTGGTCGGACCGGCGCCCGTTGCCCCCGAGAAGGTCCTCGCCCCACAGCGAGGCGGCGGGCGTGCGGTCCTTCGTCCAGTCCCAGTACGGCACCGAGACCCCGGAGTCCACCCTGCGCAGCGCCCGCTCCAGGTCCAGCAGGAACCGCCGGTGCCAGGGCAGGAAGGAGGGGGTCATATGGGCCGCGCGCAGCCCGTCGTCACCGTCCGACACGTAGTGGTCGATGTGCATACGGACGAATTCGTCGTACTCGCCGGTGCGTTTGATCTCCAGGAACGCGCCGACGAGCCTGCTCTTCTCCGAACGCGTCAGCGCGTTCACGTTCTTACGCGTGTACACCATGCCCGTGCCCCTCCCCCCGGTCTTCCCCCTGGCCCTCCCCCATGTCGGCCGCGCGCAGCCGCAGGGTGCCGCCCAGTTCGTCCACGGCGGCGCGGGCGGCGGCCAGCGGTGTCGGGTACGCCCGGTAGTGGTCGATCATGGTCAGAAAGCCGCCGTCGGCCCGCCGCATGAGGTGCAGCGGCCGGTCGTCCACCGTGACCCGCCAGAGCCCACCGGGAGCCGTACGCGCGCCCCCGGCCATACGTGCGTGGCCCGCCGCCCCGTCCTTGCGTCCGCGGATCCGGCGTCCGCCGTACATCTCGTCGAACCCGGCGACGAACCGCGCCTCAAAGTCGGCCAGTTCGCGCGACGGCCCATTGACGGGGCCATCCGGCGCGTCCTGCTCCCCGCGCGTCGGTCTCGACGCCCCGACGAATGGCGCCACGGCGACCGCCACGGCCGCGGCGAACACCCCTCTCAGGACGTCACGCCGCCTGCCGTTCCCCACTCTCACCCGCATTTCCCGCCCCCTTGAATACGTCCTGTCCGCGCTGCCGGTGCCTACAGGCCCGGAGCCAGGCCCAGGGTCGCCCCCGGTGCCGCCTGCAGGACCGGCGTCAGGAGCGCCACCTGGGGCAGCTTCGCGGCCGGCAGGCCGAGCATGTCCGCACGCGGCGCGGTCAGCGGGGCGTCCAGCGAGGCGCCGGGCGTCAGTGCGCGCAGCTCGGAGGCGGGCGTGCTGGCGGCGAGGTGGTCGAAGGTGTCCCCGAGCACGCGCGGCAGCGGCGTACGCAGGTCGAGCGAGGGCAGGTCGCTGGTGACCGGCAGTTGCGGGAGGGCCCGCTCGGGCAGCAGCCGGCCCTCGACGTACCGCGGCCCGTCGGGGCTGCCAGGCGTGATCAGCGGCACGGTGCCGCTGATCCTGGGCATCTCCATGTTCAGGGAGTGCTCCACACCTTCCAGGGGCACGGCGACCGGAACCCCGTCGGCCGCGACGGCGGGCGTCGCGACGGCGGCCGCCACACAGGTGACGACGGCGGCAAGAGTTCCTCGGGTGGTCGACTTCATCTCAGGCACGGGCCTTTCGGGATTCGTGAGGGTGCGTCCGAAACGGGTAACGACCCGGCGCACGGGATCCGGTCAAAATTCCCCCGGTCGGTGCAATTTTCAGCTCGTCCATAAGTCCCAAAGTCCCAAAGTCCCACCGCAGCGCCGACGCGAGCCTCCCGGGCCCAGGCGGCCCGGCGGCCCCGGCGGCCCAGGCGACCCCGGCAACCCCCGCAGCCCCGGGTGGCGTGAGGGGCGCGGTAGGGCGGCGGTACGTGGGGTCAGGCGCGCAGGCTGCGTGCCGGGACGAGGGCGTGTGCCGCCCTGTTCAGTGTCTCCTCGTCACCGGCGAAGGCGGCCAGCGCCGCCGGCTCGACGGGCTTGCCCGGCTCGGCCTCGGGCCACGGGCGGGTGGTGAACAGGAAGTAGGCGTACCCGCGTTCGCCGACCGCGGCGAGCCATTCCGGCGGTACGGGGCACTGGGCGTTGAGCTGGGTCATGCTGACGACGGCCTGACCCGACTCGACCAGGAGGCGGACCGGGAAGCTCGGCTGCCGGGTGGCGTCGACGACCTCGTCGCCGAGGGGCAGTCCGTTGGCCTTGAGCAGCTGCTCGACGGCGGTCGCGGAGCCCTCGGGGCCGTTCGCGCCGTCGCCGAGGGAGTAGGCGAGGAGATAGGGCATGTCGCCGTCGGGCTGTTCGCCGCTCCACGCCATGACGACGAGGGTGCCGAGGTCCGCGGCGGGGAAAGGGCGCGTTTCGCTGGAGGTTGAGGTCACCGCGGAACCGTATCGACGTGTCGGAATGCGTCCGCTCCCTTTCTCACCCGCCCGGGGGATTCCCTTGAAGGTCTCCACACGAACGAGGGACGGGGTCGAACGGACGGGAAGAGGGAAACCGCCCGGACCGGACGCGGAAAAGAAACAGCCCGAGCACGGAAAATGGCCGCCCGGGCCTTGACCGTGATGCTCGGGTGGCCGGGGACCGACGCGAAGGGCCGGTCCGCGCTGATGCGCAACCGGCCCGGCGTCACTTCCGTACGACCCCCGCGTCACTCCCGGTCCGTACGGGCTCGCGAGTCGTTCGCGTACGGGCCCGCGTCACTTCTGGAGGGGCAGCCCGCCCAGGAGGTCGGTGGGTCCGCCCGCCGAGTTCAGGGCGTCCGTCACGTCGTTGAGGGTGCTGAGCGCGGAGTCCTGGTTCTCCGTGTCGAGCGCCCTCGACTGCGACTGCAGGGGCATGGCGTCCACCGGCTGCGTGGTGAGCTGGGTGAGCGCCGAGTTGAGGCCGCCGTTGAGGCTGCTGGGGGGAGTGAGGTCGGCGGCAAAGGCGGGCGCGGCCACACCAGCGATGGCCATGGACCCTGCTACGACAGCGGCGGCCTTCAGGGACTTCATCGTGTTCCTTTCATCGGTGACTCGCGTCACCCGAGGGAATTCTCAGTGTTCAGGCACCGTGCATGCCTGCTCTCGCACTGCTTCCTGCCCAACGACACCTCGTCTGGACGGAAACCCCGAACGCGGAAAATTCCTGGAACCCACCCGATTGAAGCTGTGTTTCATCACCCAATGGGATCCCTCATATGAGAACCCGGAAATATTGTGCAAACGGGGTGGGAGACAGCCGTCGGGCCGGCCCGGGTGGCGGGCCGGCCCGACGGCCGGGACGGTGGCTGCTTCGCCTCAGCCGCCGGTCCCCGGCTGTGCGGGCACGTTCGAGGGCAGCTTGGGCAGGCCCGGCAGGTTCGGTGCGGGCAGGCCGCCGCCCACCGCCACCGCGGCGACGAAGTTGACCAGGCCGGTCACGGTCTGCTTCGCGGCCGTCCCCAGAGCGGTGGCGTCTCCGGCGGTGGCGGCCTCGACCAGGGAGTCGACCGAGCTCTGCAGGGCCTTGAGCGCGTCGGCCCTGAGGTCGGGCGCGGCCACGCGGCCGGCCGCACCCGGCGCGGGGAGCGCGGGGGCACCGGGAAGCGCCGGCAGGATCGCCGGCGGTGCGGCCGGAAGCTCGGGATCGACCGGGCTCTGCGGAACGGCGGGGCTCTGCGGAACGGCCGGCGTGTTCGCCTCCGTCGGCGTCTTCACCTCCGTCGGCGTCTGCGGCACGGTGGGCGTCTGCGGCACGGCCGGTGTCTGCGCCGGCGGGGTCTGCGGAGCGGCCGGGGCCGACGCGGTGGCCTTGGCGACGGCCTCCTTCACCGCGTCGCCGAGCTTCGTGGCATCGGCGGTCGGCAGCTTCCCGCCGTCGGCCTTGAGCGCCGCGGTGAGCAGGTCGGTGACCGGCTTCAGCACTCCGGCGACCTCGCCCAGAGCGGTGGCCTGAGCCAGCAGGGCGTCCGCCTCGGGCACCGGCGCCCGGAGCGCCGTGCCGGGGGCCGTCGCGGCACGGGCGTCCTGTGCCGGGCCGTGGTCGGCGGCCACGGCGGCGGGTCCGGCGATCCCCAGCAGGAACGTGGCGCAGAGTGCGGAGGTCGCGATACGCCGCGCGGGCAGAGCACGCATGGAGGGTCCTTTCGATGGTGCGTCGGGGTCCTGTGCCCACCGTGGAATCGGTGACCGCCGCCTGCAACCGATCGCACGCGCACCACGGCGGTCCGTGCCCACGGTCCGTACCTACCGCCGTGGCCGTTGTCCCTGATGAGCCGCCATGCCCGGCCCCGCCGACAGCACTTGCCGCCCCTCCCTCCATTCGGGGCAAACGCGGATCGGCCGTCCTCCCCGGGGGAGGACGGCCGATCAGGAGCCGGACTTCGACGTCAGTCGTTGGCGCACACGTTGCCGAACGCCGGGTTCAGCAGCCCGATGACGTCCACGGTGTTGCCGCACAGGTTGATCGGCACGTGGACGGGGACCTGCACCAGGTTGCCCGACAGGACACCCGGGGAGTTGGTGGCGGCGCCGTGCGCGTCACTGTCGGCGGCGGCGATGCCGGCGGTGCCCGCCATGGCGGCGGCGGCAACGGAGGTAAAGACCAGGCCCTTCGCGATACGCGACATGGAGAGGTGCTCCTTGGGATTGAAACAACAACCGGGCGGGATGCCCGGCTCTGGAATCAACGCGCGGCACGGGCGCGGGTTGTGCCTCCAAAAGAGTGACGCTCCGAGCCGTTACCAGAAGCGAGCCCGGGGGTTATTCCAGGGCATGCACACGATTCCGACACACTTGACAGGTTTCACCGTTAAATACGGATAGCGGCTACAGTTGCGTTCCTCCTCAGATCAGCACAGACCATCCCAGAGCGCCTCACATCGCTCAAAACAGACGGGGAGTCATGTCGGCACCCGTGTGATGTCCGCGTCCCGCCCGCCGATGTCCCCGTCTCGTCCGCCCGCAAGGGCCAGAACCTCCGCCGCCGAGACTCCCCCCGAAAGGGCAACGCCGGTCATGCGCAATTCCCTGGGTCTTCTGCTGCGCCGTGGGATGGTGGGTGCTTTTTCCCTCGCCTCGCTGTGGGTGCCGGGCGGACCGGCGGCGGCCGTCCCCGACCCGCCGGACACCACGCTCGCGCCGCCCGCCGCCGAGGCGGAGAGCCTGACCTTCGCCCAGCGGTACCGCGCGCTCGCGCACGGAGGGATCGTCCGGGCCGCCAACGCGTCGATCACCTGCCGTACGCCCCTCGCACCGACCGCGGTGTCGTGCCCCGCCGCCCGCGCGGGCGCACCGGTCGCCAACGACGGCTTCGACATGTTCTACACGGACATCGACAAGGACCCGAACACCTACAACTCCAGCAGCGCCGAGGTCCGTCTGCCGTCGGGCGCCCGCGTCTCGTACGCGCGGCTGTACTGGGGCGGCAATCTGCGGGTCGGCGAGCAGAAGCCGCCCAAGGACAACGGACGGGTGCTGATCGCCGAGCCCGGCGGCCGGTATCAGGAGGTGCTCGCGGACACCCTCGTCGGGCATCGGGTGGCGCACGGGGCCGACGCCTTCCAGGCCTCGGCGGACGTCACGCGGCTGGTGCGGTCGAGCGGCGCGGGCGCGTACACCGTGGCGCAGGTGAATGTGGCGATGGGGCACTCGGCGGCCGGCGCGTGGGGCGGCTGGACGCTGATGGTGGCGTACGAGAAGGAGTCGGAGCCGCTGCGGCATCTGGCGATCTGGGACGGCTTCGGCCCGCTGGGACCGGACGACGAACAGGCGATCCGGGTGGACGACCTGCCGTTCCCGGAGGGGGCCGCGGGCCGCGTGGGGCTGGTCGCCTACAACGGCGACCGCGGGCGGACCGGCGACTCGCTCACCGTGTCGGACGGCTGGGGCGAGGCGGTCCCTCTCGGCGACAGCGCCAATCCCCGGGACGACGTACTGAATTCGACGATCGGCGAGTCCGGCGGGACGGCTTCCCGGCGGACGCCCGCGTATCCGAACACGCTGGGGTACGACTCCGACGTCCTCGATCTCCGCGAGGGTCTGCGGCGCGGCGGGGACCGACTGGACTTCCGGCTGCGGTCGCGGCGGGACACGGCCTGGGCCGGCGCGCTGTTCGTCGCCGTCGACGCGAAGCGCTGATGCCCTTCCCCTCTTCTTCTTCCGGCCCCGCCCGAGTTCCCTCCGCGCTCCCTCCGAGCGCGGCCCGTGAGCAAGGAATGCCCGTATGCGACTGTCACCGACGCGACTGTCACCGACCGGTCCAGGACCGAGGTCCCGGGTCCTGCACGTCTCCCAGCCCGTCGAGGGCGGAGTGGCCCGTGTGGTCACCGACCTGGTACGGGCACAGCTGACCGCCGGCGCCGACGTCACCGTCGCCTGCCCCCCGGAGGGCGGCCTCGCGACGGCGGCCGAGCTCCTGGGCGCGGACGTACGGCACTGGCACGCGACCCGCTCGCCGGGGCCATGGCTCGCCCAGGAGGTACGGAGTCTGCGTCAGGTCGTTCGGGAGGTGCGGCCGGACGTCGTGCACGCGCACAGCGCCAAGGCGGGGCTCGCGGCCCGGCTCGCCGTACGCGGGCGGGTGCCGACGGTGTTCCAGCCGCACGCCTGGTCGTTCGAGGCCGTCGGCGGGGCCACCGGGCTCTTCGCCCTCAACTGGGAGCGGCTGGGCGCCCGTTGGGCCTCGCGGGTGGTGTGCGTCAGCGAGGCCGAGCGGCGCACCGGGCAGCGGTCGGGCATCCGGGGCCGGTGGAGCGTCATCCCCAACGGCATCGACACCCGCAGCTTCCACCCGGCGCCCGTGGACACCGTACGGGCCGGGATCGCGCTGCTCGACGGGGTCGACGCGGCGGCACCCCTGGTGGTGTGCGTCGGGCGGCTGTGCCGGCAGAAGGGGCAGGACGTCCTTCTGGAGGCGTGGCGGGAGGTTGACCGGCGGGTGCCGGCCGCGCGGCTCGTGCTGGTCGGCGACGGGCCGGACGCGGAGGCGCTGCGGTCCGTGGCTCCGCCGTCCGTGCTGTTCGCCGGGGCCGTCACCGACGCCACGCCCTGGTACCAGGCCGCCGATCTGGTCGTCCTGCCGTCCCGCTGGGAGGGCATGGCACTGGCGCCGCTGGAGGCCATGGCCTGTGGGCGGCCCGTCGTGATCACCGATGTGGACGGGGCGCGCGAGAGCCTGCCGCCCGGCCAGGGGCCACGCTGCCTGGTGCCGTCCGAGCGGCCGGACGCGCTGGCCGGGGCCGTCGCCGAGCTGCTTCTCGACCCGCTGCTGCGCGAGTCGCTCGGTCATCAGGGACGCCGGTACGTAACGACCACGCACGACGTGCGGCGCACGGCCGCGGCCGTCGCCGACGTGTACCGCGATCTGATCGGCAGCTGGCCGACCGGGCGGGACACGGGCGTGGACCACACCGAGTACAGGGAGTCCATCCACACGTGACTGCGGAAAGCACCGTCCCCTCCCCCGGCGGCCGGCCGCGGGCGGCGGACCACGGATACACGTCCGTCTCAGCCATCCCGTCCGTCGCATCCGGCGCGCCCGTCTCGGTCATCCCGCGGCGTCGGCGCGGGGCCGTCGGCGGCCTCAGATTCCCGAGCGGCAGACGGCCCTTCGCCCGGCGGCCCTCACGGCTGCCCCTGCCCGCCGTGGACATCGGCGCGGCGCTGGCCGGGGGCGCCCTGGCACTGCCCTGGACGCATCCGATTCCGCTCGCCGTACTGGTGCTCGCGGTGCTCCGGCTCAACGCGCACGCCTCGCTGTACCGTGCCGCGTCCACCCCCGCCGTACCGGCCTTACTGGACGAACTGCCCGCCGTCTGCGCCCGGATCGCGGTGGGCTGGTGCGCGCTCGCGGCCCTGCTGGCCGCGTACTCCCCGGGGCACGCGCTGTCCGCCCGCGCCCTGGTCCTCGGCTGCGCGGCGCAGTCGCTGGTGAGCTGTGCGGGCCGGGGCGTCGTGCACGGGCACCGGCGCCGGGCGCAGCTGCGGCGCCCGCGCGCGGCTCTGGTGGTCGGCCGCACCGTCGACGCGCAGCGGGTGGCGGCGGCCTTCCTGCGGCATCCGGGCTGCGGGGTACGGCCGGTGGGCGTCGTCGCCGACGAGACGAGCGACGGCGAGGGGCTGCCGGTGCTGACCACCGGCGAGGAGGTCCAGCGGGCCCTCATCCAGAACGGCGTACAGGACGTGCTCGCCGTGGGATCCTCCGCCGGATGGCCCGAACAGGCCTCGCTGCTGCGGGCGTTGGGCGAATCGGGCTGCGCCGTGTGGGAGGTGCGCGCGGACTCCTCGGCGTACGGGCGGGCCGACCGGCTCGCCGGGTTCGCCTGCCGTCGGCTGTCCCTGGGCCGCCGGTACGGAAGCGCGGGGAAGCGGCTGCTCGACGTGCTGGTCTCCGGGGTCCTGCTCCTGCTGGTCAGTCCGGTGCTGCTGGTGTGCGCGATCGTGCTGCGGGCCGTCGACGGGCCCGGGGTGGTGTTCCGGCAGGAGCGCATCGGCAAGGACGGGCGGCCGTTCACCCTGCTGAAGTTCCGTACGCACCGGCCGGTCGACGCGCACGAGGCGGCGACCCGCTGGAGCGTGGCGAACGAACACGAGATGGTCTGGTTCTGCCGCTTCCTGCGGCGCACGTCGCTCGACGAGCTGCTCCAGCTGTGGAACGTCCTGCGGGGCGACATGAGCCTGGTCGGGCCGCGCCCCGAACGGCCCTTCTTCGTCGGCCAGTTCAGCCAGACGTACCCCGGTTACGCGGCCCGCCACCGGATGCGCACCGGGATCACCGGGCTCGCGCAGATCCACGGGCTGCGCGGCGACACCTCGATCGAGGACCGCTGCCGGTTCGACAACGCGTACATCGACGACTGGTCGCTCTGGCAGGACCTCTGCATCCTGGCGCGCACCGCGGTCTCCCTCGTGCGTCCCACGGGGAGCTGAACCGGTGACCCAGGTCCTGCCCGCCCCGCCCCTGGTCGCCGTCGTGGCGGCGGCCCCCCGCCGCTTCCTTCCCGTGCTGCCCGTGATCGCGCTGATCGTGACGCTCGCGCTGCCGGTCTCGGGCGACGGCGGCGGCACCCTCGCCGACGCCGTGTCCGGGCTGGTCGTGCTGTGCTGCGCACTGCGTCTCGTACGGTGCCGCCGGCGCCCCCTGTCCCGTACCGCGGCCGTCGTGCTCGGGCTGCCCGTCGCCGGGGTCGCGGTCGCGGCGACCGGCGCGGCCTCGGCCGGGGTGGCGGCGGAGGGGCTCGGCCGCTATCTGCAGATCTTCGTGCTGGTACCGGCGGCGGTGCTGCTGCTGATCCGCGACCGCCGTGACGCGCGCCTGGTCGCCTGGTCCCTCGTCGGGCTCGCGCTGTGGCAGGGGGCGATCGGGGTCCACCAGTTCGTGACCGGGACCGGGGCCTCGTACCAGGGCGAGATGATCCGGGCCGTGGGCACGTTCGGGGCCACGGACATCATGGGCATGGCGGCCGTGGTGGCGTTCGGGCTGGTGTGCGCGCTCGGGCTCGCGCTCGGGTCGGGGCCCGCTCGGCAGCGGACCGCGGCGGCGGTGTGCGCGCTGGCGCTGCTGCTGCCGCTCGCGCTGTCGTTCAGCCGGGGCGCGTGGATCGCGACGGCCGTGACCTGCGGGGCACAGCTCGTACTCGCCGGACTGCGGCGGGCCGTACGGGTGTTCGCGGCGGTGGCCGCGGTCGCGGTGGTCCTGGTGGGCGGGCTCGGGGTGGGCTCCGCGATGCTCCAGGAGCGGATCAGCAGCATCACGCAGGTCGCGGACGCGCCGGACCAGTCGGTGACCGACCGGTACACGATGTGGACGGCCGCCGTCGACATGTGGCGTGACCGGCCGCTGACCGGGGTGGGGCTGAAGGGCTTCCCGGACCACCGCGACGGGCACGCCTCGCTCGCGCTGTCCTCCGGCAGTGACACGGACGGGGCGGGCGCGGGTTTCCGGCGTCAGCCGCTGCTGTCCCCGCACAACATGTATCTGCTGATCCTCAGCGAACAGGGTCTGCTGGGGCTGCTCGCGCTGGCCGGGAGCTGGCTCGCGCTGCTGGCTCTCGGGCTCCGAAAGCTCCTGCGCGCACGGCGCTCCGCGCACGGCCTCGACTGCGCGCTCGTCGCCTGCGGACTGCTGGTCTGGCAACTGGTCGACTTCGTGTACGCCGACATCGGCGGCCCCTCGACCGTACTGACCGCGCTGGTACTCGGCTTCGCCGCGTGGTGGGCGCTGGCCGACGAGGGCACCCACGGCCGGGCCCCCGGGGACGCCCACGAGAAGGCGGGGGACCGATGACGGTGACGCCTCCCCGGGCCGGGGACGAGGGGACGACGGCGCGCGGCGCGGGCGCCACAGCCGGGAGGCACCGCGAGGCCGGGGCCGGAGGCGGGGGCGCGGACGAGGTCCTGCTGCCCGGCGCCCGCGTGGCGGCAGCCGAGACCGCCCGCCCCGCCACCGAAGCCCCCGGTGTCGGAGCCACCACCGGGACCGGGACCAAGAAGAATCCTCCAGCCGAAGGCGGGCCGCCCACCCGTGGGTTCCTCGCCAAGGCCACGCTCGTCACCGCCGCCCTCTCCATCGCGGGCGCCCTGCTCGGGCTCGGCCGGGACCAGGCGCTCGCGCATCTCTTCGGGGCCGGGACCGAGACGGACGCCTTCCTGGTCGCGTGGACCGTGCCGGAGGTCGCGGCGACACTGCTGATCGAGGACGGGATGGCCTTCGTGCTGGTCCCGGCCTTCAGCCTGGCCGTGGCACGGCGGGCGAGCCGGACCGGCGGCAGCGGTGGCAGTGGCGGGGACCCCGTCCGTGCGCTCGTCGCCTCCACATTGCCCCGCATCGCGCTGGCCCTCGTAGGGGTCTCCGCACTGCTCATCGCCGGGGCGCCCTACCTGGTCGCGGGGCTCGCGCCGGGCCTGCCCGACCCCCGGCTCGCGGTCGACTGCACGCGGCTGACGGCGACCTGCGTCCTGAGCTTCGGCCTCGCCGGCTACTGCAGCGCGGCACTGCGCGCGCACCGCCGCTACCTGGCCCCGGCCGCCATCTACGTCGCCTACAACACCGGCATCATCACGGCGATGTTCGTCCTCGGCGGCCACTGGGGCGTACGGTCGGCGGCCATCGGTGTCGCGCTGGGCGGCTGCCTGATGGTGGCGGCACAGACCCCGTCCCTCGTACGGCAGCTCTTCGGCCGCCACCGCTCGGCGGCCCCGACGGCGACCACCCCCGAAAGCCCCGCGACCGAGCACTCCGGGCGGTCCGAGCAGTCCGAACAGTCCGGGCAGCCGTCGGTGACGCACTCGGTGAATCTCGCCCTCGTCACCCCGGTCCTGCTCTTCGCCCTGTGCCGGCAGTCCCAGGTCCTCATCGAGCGCTACCTCGCCTCCAACCTCCCCTCCGGAGCCATCTCGCACCTGAACTACGCGCAGAAGGTGGCCCAGATCCCGATGACCCTCTCGCTGATGCTGTGCACGGTCACCTTCCCGGTGCTGGCGCAGGCGCTCGCCGAGGGCGACACCGAACGGGCCCGCAACCGGGTCGAGCACGACGTCTCGGTCGCCGCGTGCATAGTCCTGCTGGGCGCGGCGGCGGTCTTCGCGTGCGCACCGCAGATCATCGAACTCCTCTTCCAGCGAGGCGCGTTCACAGCGCGGGACACGGCGGCGACGGCGACCGTCATGCGGGTCTACTCGGTGGGGCTGCTCGGCCACACCCTCGTGGGCGCGCTCGTCCGGACGTACTTCTCGGCCGGCCGCCCCACCTGGTACCCGCTCGCCGCGATGGCCGCGGGCATCGTCGCCACCTCGTGGATCGGCGCCGCGACCGTCGGCGCCTGGGGGGTGTCCGGGATCGCCGCCGCCAACGCGGTCGGGATCACCCTCACCGCGGCGCTGCTGCTGTCCGGCATGAGCGCGCGGCGCAGCGTGCCGATCCGTACCCGCCGGGTCGTCCACGAGCTCAGCAAGCCGCTCCGCGCGGCCGGCTGCGCGGCCGTGGCGGGCGCCCTGTGCGCGAGCCGCTTCGAGGCGCCCGCACTCGCCCTGTGCGCCGGTGGTACGACCGTCGCCCTCGTCTACGTACCGCTGCTCCGGTTGCTCGGCGTCCAGGCCGTCGCACCCGCCTTCCGAACCGCCCTCCGCTCCGTCACCCGAAGGCTGCCGCATGCCCGTTTCCGCTGACCCGGCCGACCCGATCGGCCCGACCGACGCCCCCCGTACCGAGAGCCGCACCCGCGCGGAGAGACCCGCCCGGCCCGGCACGGCGCCCCTGTGGGTGGCGATGTACCACTCGGTGGGCGACTGTTCCGACGACCCGTACCGCATCACCGTCTCCCCGGGCCGCCTCGACCGGCAGCTGGGCTGGCTGCACCGCCGGGGTCTGCGCGGGGTGGGCATGGCGGACCTGCTCGCGGCCCGCGCCCGGGGCGAGGGCCGGGGCCTGGTGGGCCTCACCTTCGACGACGGTTACGCGGACTTCGCCGACAACGCCCTGCCCGTACTGCGGCGCTGGGGTTTCGGCGCGACGGTGTTCGTCCTGCCGGGCCGGCTCGGCGGGACGAACGAATGGGATCCGCTCGGCCCCCGCAAACAGCTCCTGACCGCCGACTCCATCCGCCGCCTCGCGGACACCGAGGGCCTGGAGATCGCCTCGCACGGCCTCACCCATGTCGACCTCACCCTGGCCGACGACGCACTGCTCGGCGCCGAGATCGGCGGCAGCCGGGCCCTGCTCGCGGAGCTGACGGGCCGTGAGGTCCCGGGCCTGTGCTACCCGTACGGGACGGTCGACCGGCGGGTCGCCGACGCCGCCCGGGCCGCCGGTTACCGCTACGCGTGCGCGATCGACCCGGGCCCGCTGACCGGCGCCTTCGCCCTTCCCCGGGTCCACGTCGGGGAGAACGACACCGCTGGGCGGCTGTGGCTGAAGTACCGCCTGAACCGGCTGCGCCGACGTCCGGTGCCCCTGGCGGCCGGCCCGGTGACGGAGGCGGCCCGGTGAAGGCCCTGCACGTCATCACCGGGCTCGGGGTCGGCGGGGCCGAGCAGCAACTTCGGCTGCTGGTGCGCAACCTGCCCGTCGAGTGTGACGTGGTGACCCTCACCAACCCGGGCGCGGTCGCCGAGGGCCTGGCCGCGGACGGCGTGCGCGTCACCCACCTCGGCATAGGGGGCAACCGTGACCTCGGAGCGCTCCCGCGCCTGGCCCGGCTGATCCGCCGTGGCCGCTACGACCTCGTCCACACTCACCTCTACCGGGCCTGCGTGTACGGCAGGACGGCCGCGCGGCTCGCCGGGGTGCGGGCCGTCGTGGCCACCGAGCACTCGCTCGGCGACTCGCAGATGGAGGGCCGCCGCCTCACCCCGGGCGTCCGGGCGCTCTATCTGGCCAGCGAACGCCTGGGCCGCTCGACGGTCGCGGTCTCGCCCACGGTCGCCGAACGGCTGCGCCGCTGGGGCGTGCCGGGCCCGCGCATCGAGGTCGTGCCGAACGGCATCGACGTGGACCGCTTCCGCTTCGACGCGGCCCGCCGCGAGAGCACCCGGCGCCGGCTGGGGCTGCCGCAGGGGGCGTACGTCGTCGGCGGTGTCGGGCGCCTCACGGCGGGCAAGCGGTTCGAGGTGCTCGTCCGGGCGCTGGCCGAACTCCCGGACGACGTCTGGCTGCTGCTGGTCGGCGGGGGCCCCGAGGAGAGCGTGCTGCGGCGGGCCGCGCAGCGCACAGGGGTCGCCGACCGGGTGCTGTTCACCGGCGAGCGCCCCAACGGTCCGGCGCCGCACGGCGGTGCGGACGGCCTCGACCTGCCGTCCCTGACCGGCGCCATGGATCTGCTCGCCTCGCCGTCCGCGGAGGAGGCGTTCGGGCTCGCCGTCGTGGAGGCCCTGGCGGCAGGACTGCCGGTGCTCTACGTCTCCTGCCCGGCCGTCGACGACCTCCCCCGGGACGCGGCGCCGTTCGCCCGCCGGGTGCAGGGCGGCGCGGACTCCTTCGTACGGGCCGTGCGGCAGGTCCGTGCGCAGGGTCCCGGGCCGCGCTCGGCGCCGGAGGCCGCCCATCACTACAGCATCGCCCGCAGTGCCGACCGGCTCATGGACATCTACACGGCCGCAACTCTGGGAGTGAGTTCCACATGACCGACAACCCCATCCGTACCGCCGGGCGGCCGGGAACGGCACTCGCACGGGCCAGGGCGCTGCCGCCGTGGTCCCTGCTCGCCGCGGGCGCCCTCCTCGGCGGCGTGCTCGGCGGCTCGTACGGCGTCCTGAAGACACCGGAGTACACCGCCACGAGTTACGTCATCGCCGTCCCCACCGAGCAGTCGGACCCGGCGGCGGCGCTCGGCTTCGCGCAGGCCTACGGGCGGGTCGCCACCCAGCTCGCGGTGCTGGGGGACGCCCAGGTGTGGGCGGGCGTACCGGTGTCGACCCTGCGGGAGAGCGTGCGGACGGCGACCTCGCCGGACGCGCCGATGGTCGCCGTGACCGCCACCTCCACCCGGCCCGACCTCGCCGCGGACATCGCCAACGCCGTGTCGCGCTCGCTGACCCGGCACGCGAACGACACCGAGGGCAGCACGCATGTGGAGCTGCTGCAGTTCTCCCGGGCGATCCGGCCCACCGAGGCCTCCTCGGCGTCGGCGACGGTGACCGGTCTCGTCGGTGCGAGCGCCGGCGGACTGCTCGGCGGGCTCGCGCTGCTGGTCCGGCCGCGCCGCTCCCCCGGGGCCGCGCCCACGGCCTCGGTGCCGGGCCCCGCCACCGCCGCCGACGTCCACGGACAGCTGTGAGAGCCGCCGCGCCGCCCGGGCGGCGGCGGACCGCGCCACGTACGCAACCGCGCACGGAACCGCGCAAGGAACTGCGTACGGAACTGTGCACGGACGAAGGGGAGTTCGGGCGGCTGGCCGAGCAGTGGGGAAGGCTGTACCGGCGGTGCGGCACGGCGACCCCGTTCCAGAGCCACGCGTGGCTGCACTCGTGGTGGCTCTCCTACGGCACCCCCGGCCGGCTCCGGCTCGTCCTCGTCCGGGACGGCGCCGACCTGGTGGCCGCCGCCCCGCTGATGCTCGTACGGCAGCCGTGGCCGGCCCTCGTGCCGCTCGGCGGGTCGATCTCCGACTTCGGGGACGTGCTGATCGAGGACGGCGAGCGCGCCGACCGGGCGGCCACCGCCCTGGCCGACGGGCTGGCCCGGGCCGCGCGCACCGCGCTGATCGACTTCCGTGAAGTGCGGCCCGGAGGCGCGGTCGAGCGGTTGTACGCGAGCTGGCGCGGGCCCAGGCGGCAGGTGCCCGACTCGCTGTGCCTGGAGCTGCCGGCCGTGCCGATGGACGACCTGATCGGGCGGCTGGCGACGGCCAAGGCCCAGCAGCGGGTCCGCGCCAAGCTGCGCAAACTGTCCACGCTGGGGGTCGAACGGCGGGCCGTACGCCCCGACGAGGTGGACGCGGCCCTGCGCAGGCTGCTGGAGCTGCACCGGCTCCAGTGGCAGGGGCGGAAGGTGACCGCCGAGCATCTGCAGGATCGCTTCGCCGAACACCTGATCCGTTCGGTGGGGCCGATGGTCCGGGCCGGGGACGCGGTGGTGACCGAGTTCCGGGTGGACGGGACCGTGGTGGCGGTCGACCTGACGCTCCTGTCGGACCGGCTGGCGGGCGGCTATCTGTACGGGGCCCATCCCCAGCTGCGGGAACGCAAGGCGGATGTGGCGACGATGCTGCTGCACGCCTGCGCCCAGCACACCGGAGCGGGCAGCGGGGCGGGCAACGGAACGGGCGGGCGCCGGGTGCTGAGCCTGCTGCGCGGCAACGAGCCCTACAAGCACCACTGGCGCCCGCAGCCCGTCGTCAACCAGCGTTTCCTGCTGGCCCGGCGGCGGACGGCACCGCTGATGTCCGCCGCCGTCTGTGACGTGGCCGCCCGCAGCCGGGGCAAGAAGCTGCTGGACCGGTTCCTCGGCTGGCGGGAACGCGGCGGTGGCGGCAGGCCGTGACCGGCCCGCCGCCTCCGCCACCTCCCACCTCTCGCGTCCCGCGTCCCGCGTCCCGCGGTCAGCGGTTGCGCGACCACCAGTCGAAGCGCAGGCAGAGCTTCCCGCCGAGCCAGTACTCCACCCAGTCGCCCAGGGCCACCGGCGAACAGTTCGACGGCCGCTCGGGCGTCGGGTCGGTGGGCTTGGGCGGGACCGGGGGCTTCGGCGGATCGGTCGGTGCGGGCGTCGGGTCCGTCGGCTTCGGGGGCTGATCGGTGCGGCCGAAGAGCACGGACCGGTAGATCGCGGAGGCCTCGGGGTTGTCGTCGCACTGCCACACACCGTGCGGGCAGTAGTCGGTGAGCGTGTTGTACAGCGGCTTGTGCTCGTCCAGCCAGGCGAGCATGCGCTTCATGTAGGTCGCGTTGTCGCCGTTTCGGAAGAGCCCCCATTCAGGATAGGAGATCGGCTTTCCGTGCGCTTTCGCGAAGTCGACGTGCGCCTGGAGCCCGTAAGGCTCCGAAACGGCCTCGTCGAATGACTGTCCGCGCGGCTGGTCGTACGAATCCATGCCGATGACGTCGACCGTCTCGTCGCCCGGATAGCACTGGGTCCAGGGAATGGCGTCACGGCCGCGGTTCGGAGTGAAGTCGAAGCGGAATTTCTGCCCCGGCACCGCTCTCATGGCCGTGACGATCCTGTCCCAGTACTTCTTCCAGGCCTCCGGGTCCGGCCCGCAGCGATGGGTGTACGTGATGCCGTTCATTTCCCAGCCGAGCACGATGACGGTGTCGGGCACCCGCAGCTCGACGAGCCGCTCGGCCAGCTTGCGGAAGTGGTGGTCGAACTCCCCGGCCGCGCCGCGCCGCAGCAGCCCGCGGACCTCCCGGTCGGAGACGCCCTCCTCGTTGCGCTCCAGCATGGGGACGTTGAGGACGAAGAGCCGGTCGGCCTCCGCCCGCCGCCAGTGGGCCCAGGCGTCCAGGAAGCCGGGCAGGCCCTCGATGTTGCTCCAGCGGTCGCCCGGCAGATACGTGTGCGCCACGCGCAGGTCGGCGCCGCCCAGCCAGCGGCTGAGCTCGGCGATCCGGGCCACCCCGCGGGGCCCGTAGTCCAGATAGGCGCCGAAGGCCGGGTTCCCGGGGCTCTTCGGCGGCGCGGGCTCGGGGCTCACCCGCCCGGGAACGGCCGGAGCGGTCGGTGCGGCCGGAGCGGTCGGTGCGGTCGGTGCGGTCGGTGCGGTCGGTGCGGTCGGTGCGGTCGGTGCGGCAACCGGTGTCATCGGCGCCACGACGCCGGCGGGCACGGTCGGCGGCGGGGTCGGCGGCTCCCCCGCCCTCGCGGCCGTCGCGTACCCCGTCCCGGACGCGAGGGCGGCCGAGGCGAAGAGTCCGGCGGTGAGTACGGCGGCGACGTACGCCGGCCGTCTGGTTCGGGTCCTCTGCAGTGGGGCCATGTCCACTCCTCGCTCCTCAATTCCACCGTCCACTGACACTCAGTCATATGAATGCGCGTTGCGCCAACCGAGGCCGGGCGCCGGGAAATGCCCGCTCACTCGCACGAGTGAGAAACCAGAAGCGAAGAATCAGAAACGATCCCGAGGAAACATGCCCATGCCGTCCTTCGACACCCGGGTGCCCGCCGTTCTGCTGCGCACCGACCGGAATCCCTTTCACCACGGCACGCTCGGAGCCGTACGCTCGCTCGGCCGGGCCGGAATCGACGTACACCTGGTCGCGGATTCCACCGGAAGTCCGGTGCGTGCCTCCCGTTTCGTGTGCCGGATGCATCCGCCGCCCGCTCCCGGGGCCCCGCCGTCCGAGATCGCCGCGACATTGCGCCGAGTGGCCGCGCGGGTGGGCCGGCCCGCCGTACTGATCCCAATGGATGACGCGAGCGCCGTGGCCGTGGACCGACTGCGGGCCGAGCTCTCACCCCGCTACCTGCTGCCCCTCGCGCCCGCGGGTCTCGCCGAGCGGGTGGCGGACAAGGAAGAACTGGCCGCGCTGTGCGCGTCCGCGGGGATCCCGCACCCGGTGACGCTGGTCCCGGACGGTCCCGCGCAGGCCGCCTCGGCGGCCTGGCGGCTGGGGCTGCCGGTGGTCGCGAAGTGGAGCCGCCCCTGGCTGCTGCCCGCCGGTTCGGACCTGCGCAGCACGACGGTACTGACCTCCGCCCAGGAGGCCCGGACCCTGTGCCGGCGGGCCGAGGAGGCGGGCAGCCGCCTGCTGCTCCAGGCGTTCCTGCCACCGGGCCCCGACCGGGACTGGTTCTTCCACGGGTACGTGGACCGGTCCGGGGCGGTGTGCGGGGGCGGCACGGGCCGCAAGCAACTGGCCTGGCCGCGCGGCGCGGGTCTGACCGCGGTGGGCCGCTGGACGCCGAACCCGGCCGTGCGGGCGTCCGCCGAGCGGCTGGTCGCGCACCTCGGCTACCGCGGCATCCTCGACCTGGACTTCCGCCGCGACGGCTCGACCGGCGCGTACCACCTGCTCGACTTCAATCCGCGGCCGGGCGCGCAGTTCCGGCTGTTCGCCGACGGGGCGGGGCTCGACGTGGTGCGGGCCCTCCACCTGGACCTGACCCACCGTCCGCTGCCGTCGCCCGTCGCCCTGCCGGGCCGGACCTTCGTGGTGGAGAACTACGCGCCGCTCCCGGCCGCCTTCCGCCGCGGGACCGAACTGGCCTGGCACGCCCGGGACGACCTCGCGCCCGGTGCCGCCCTGTGGGCGCTGTGGTCCCGGCACATGGGCCGGCACGCGGCCCGGCGGCTGCCGGCCCCCCTCCGCCGGACGGCTCCGGCGCCGGTCGCCGACGCGTGCCCGGCCCGGCCGACCGCGCCCGTCGTACGGCCGACGGCGCCCCCTCCTCAGCTGAACCCCCTGTCCGACGACGAGAAAGCGAGCAGTCACTGATGTACGACCTGCTGGTGGTGGGAGCCGGCCCCTACGGCCTGTCCATCGCCTCCCATGCCGCCGCGGCCGGGCTGAGCCTGCGGGTGTTCGGCCGGCCCATGGCCTCCTGGCGCGACCACATGCCCCGCGGGATGTTCCTCAAGTCCGAACCGTGGGCCTCCAACCTCTCGGACCCCGAGGGCCGTCTGAGCCTGGCCGCCTACTGCGCGGAGCAGGGCGTGGAGGCCCGGCACGGGGCACCCATCCCGGTCGAGGTGTTCGCCGCGTACGGGCTGTGGTTCGCGCGGCACTCGGTCCCGGACGTGGACGAGCGCACGATCGCGCACATCCACCCCTGCCCCGGCGGTTTCGAGGCGGTCACCGAGGACGGCGCGAGTGTGCGCGCGAGGACGGTCGCGCTGGCGGTCGGCGTGCTCCCCTTCACCGAAATCCCTTCCGCTCTGCGGGAGTTGACGCCCGAGCACGTCTCGCACAGCAGTCATCACAGCGATCTGGACCGGTTCGCGGGCCGGGACGTCACCGTGGTCGGCGGCGGCCAGGCCGCGCTGGAGACGGCGGCCCTGCTCGCCGAACAGGGCACCCGCGTGCGGATCGTGGCCCGGGCCCCCGGCCTCTCCTGGAACGACGTGCCGCCGCCCTGGGAACGCCCGTGGTGGCGGTCGGCCCGCGCCCCGCACAGCGGCCTCGGCCCCGGCTGGCGCAACTGGTTCTACGCCGAACGCCCCGGCGCGTTCCGCCGCCTGCCCGAGCCGACCCGCGCCCGGATCGCCACCACGGCGCTCGGCCCCGCGGGCGCCTGGTGGATCCGCGACCGGGTCGAGCCGTCCGTGGAACTGCTGCTGGGCCACGAGATCGCGGCGGCGTACGGGTCCGGCGGCGGCGTACGCCTCGATCTGCTCGGCCCGGCCGGGGGGCTGACGTCCCTGGACACCGAGCACGTCATCGCGGCCACGGGGTTCAAGCCGACCGGTGACCGGCTGGGAATCCTGACGGCGGACGTGCACCAGGGCCTGGGCGCGTGTCCCGACGGATCCCCCTATGTGGGCCGGGACTTCGAGTCGACCTGGCCGGGGCTCTTCATGGCGGGCCTGGTCACGGCGGCCGGCTTCGGACCGGCGATGCGGTTCGTGCACGGCGCCTCGTTCACGGCCCGCACCCTCGTACGGGGGGTGCGGCGCCGGCTCCGTACGGGACCGGCCGTCCTGCCCGTGCCCGGCGCGCGGGAGCGGCGCGGGGTACTGGGGGCGGCGGGACGCTGACGGCGTGGGGCGCCGGGGCCGGACTCCGGCCCCGGCGCTTCGTCACCGGCGCGTCGTCACCGGCGGGACGCCGGCCGGTTGCGTCGGTACAGGACCGCCCCGCCGAGCAGCAGACCCGTGCCGGCGGCCGAGGCCGCGAGCATCCCGTCGACGCCGGTGTGCGCCAGCTCCGGCCAGCGGCCCGTGCCCGAGGAGGGCGGGGACTGATGCGGCGCTCCCGGCGGACCCGTGGTGGGCGGGACCGTCCCCGGCGGGCCCGTCTCGGGGGGCGTGGTCGCCGGCGGGGTGGTGTGCGGAGGCGTGGTGTGCGGCGGGGTGGACGGGGGTCCGGCGGGTGGCTCGGACGGCGGGGTGTCGTCGTCGCCGTAGCCCTTCGGCCCGTCGGGGCCCTTCGGCCCGTCGGGCCCGCACCTGTCGCCGAACGCGGGGTTCAGCAGACCGACCACGTCCGCGCTGTCGCCGCACGCGTTCGCCGGCGCGTCCACCGGGGCCTCGCCGACATTGCCCGACCCGACGCCGGGCGCGTCGTGCGTGCCGCCGTGCGAGGAGGAGCCGCCGCCGTGGTGGTCCGAGCCGTAGCCGTCCCCGGAACCGCCACCGTGGTCCGAGCCGTAGCCATGGCCGGAGCCGCCGTGCTGCGAGCCGTGGCCGGCCGGGGTTCCGTGGCGGGGGCCGTCCGGCTTGCGGTGCTTGCCCGTGGGGGTCTCGCAGGAGTTGCCGAACGACGGGTTGAGGCCGGCCGCCGCGTTCGCGGAGTTGCCGCACGCGTTCACCGGCACGCCCACCGGCGCCTGCACGTTGTTGCCGGACAGCACTCCGGGCGAGTCCGCCGCCACCCCGTGCGCGTCCGAGTCCGCGAACGCCTGGGAGCCGTACAGGGACAGGATGCTCGTCGCGGCGGCGGCCGCGACCATTCCCTTGCTCAGGGTCTGTCGCAACGTCGTTGTCTTCTCTGCTGGTAGAAGTGGGAAAAGCCGGCCTTGGCACCGGAATGCGGTCCAAGGCCGGCGTGACTCAGCCGTTCGGCTGGTGCGTTACGACGTCAGTCGTTGACGCACTCGTTGCCGAACGCCGGGTTCAGCAGGCCGATCACGTTGATCGAGTTGCCACACACGTTCACAGGAATGTGGATGGGCAGCTGGACCACGTTGCCGGAGAGGACGCCGGGGGAGCCGACAGCGGCACCCTCGGCCTCGGAGTCGGCGAAGGCCGGGGCGGCCATGCCCATGGCCATGATCGCGCCGGCGATGACGACGGCACTCTTCTTGTGCTTCACGTACTTC
This sequence comes from Streptomyces ortus, assembly GCF_026341275.1. Classification (NCBI taxonomy): domain Bacteria; kingdom Bacillati; phylum Actinomycetota; class Actinomycetes; order Kitasatosporales; family Streptomycetaceae; genus Streptomyces; species Streptomyces ortus. The sequence continues at coordinate 5,549,892 of NZ_JAIFZO010000002.1, read as the reverse complement.
CCTTTCTCTGCGGTCATGCCCAATGACGGCCGAAACCGGACGAGCTCAGCCTGAACGGCTCGCACCATGACCTGCGGGCTGTTGAACGAGGGGGCGGGGGACGAAGAAACTACAGAAAGTGCGACTCTCCGGTATTTCACCCGAACGCCCGGGACGGAATGGGTGGAGAAACGTCACTTCACAAAGACAGAAAAGGAAAACAGAAAATAGTGCGACCCGTCCGGACGGCCCCGCCGCACAGCGCGACGGGGCGGCCCGAGCAGGCTTCGTGACGGCGATCAGCTGCCCGAGGCGCCGTTGCCCGAGAGCACCGGGATGTTGTCCAGGACGTGCGAGATCGGCTCGTCGCCCTTGCCCTGGGTGGAGTTCTCGGCGCACTGCTGGTTCTGCGGCGCCGACAGGACCGGCACGTCCTGCAGCACGGTGACCGGCACCAGGACGCCCACGAGGGAGGCCAGGTTGGCCTTGACGGGCACCCCGAGGCAGAGCTTGTTGAGCGAGCCCTGCACGAGCTGGCCCTGGGGGCTCATGTCGCCCTCGGCCTTGGCGTTGCCGTACACCTGCTCGGCGTGGTTGCCGTTGGCGGTGGTGACGCCGCTGTCGTTGCCGATGGCAAGCGCCTGCGGGGCACCCGCCGCCGAGACACCGACGACAGAAGCGGCGACCGCCGCCGTGGCCATTGCCTTCTTGAGCATTTCTCCGGTCCTTTCATGTGCAGAGACGCGTGTTCCTGCTCCCGCAACAACCGGAGGCGGGCCGATTGGTTTCGAGGAGTCACCCGGTTGGCCCGTTCGGCGGCCCGCAATTCGCGGAAAGTCCCGCGCGCGTGCGTAGTACAAACGGTCTTCCGAAATGGGCCATCGGAGTGAATCGGAGCAACTATGCGGGCCGGGGGCAGTTGTCCAGGTCGCTCCGGTGGACGGGGTTACTCCAGAAGGGACCAGCAAGTGATCAAGAAGGTTATGGCTGCCGCGGCGGTCGCCGCTTCCGTCGCCGGTGTTTCGGCTGCCGCCGCCCCCTCGGCGATGGCGATCGGCAACGACAACGGCGTCACCACCGCCAACGGCAACCACGCCGCGCAGATCTACGGCAACCAGGCCACCTACGGCGACATGAGCCCGCAGATGGCGCTCATCCAGGGCTCGCTCAACAAGCCCTGCATCGGCCTGCCGGCCAAGGCCAACCTGGCCTCGCTCGTCGGCCTGGTGCCGATCACGGTCGCCCAGGACGTGCCGATCCTGTCGGCCCCGCAGAACCAGCAGTGCACCGAGAACTCCACGCAGGCGAAGGGCGACGAGCCCCTCTCGCACATCCTGAGCAACATCCCGGTGCTCTCGGGCAACGGCGCCTCCGGCAGCTGATCTGCCGCGTCACCCAGTGGGCCGCCGGCCTTCCCGGCGGCCCGCTCCCCCTGCCACGTCAACGGCGGCGCGTAGCTCCGGTCCCGAGGAAAGCCTGTGGGCCAATCGGGGCAAACCCCGCAACCGCACCGTCCACCGCACTGTTGATGAATATGCGGCTCCGTTACGGGGGCCACTCTCCGAAAGGGAACGAAAATGAAGAAGCTGATGGCGACCGCGGCCCTTGCCGCCTCTGTCGCCGGTCTGTCGGCCGCCGCCGCGCCCCAGGCGCTGGCCATCGGCAACGACGACGGCGTCACCACCGCCAACGGCAACGGTTCCGTCCAGAAGTACGGCAACCAGGCCACGCACGGCAAGATGAGCCCCCAGCTCTCCCTCGTGCAGGGCTCGCTCAACAAGCCGTGTGTCGGACTGCCGGTCAAGGCCAACCTGGCCTCGCTCGTCGGCCTCGTGCCCGTCACCGTCCTGCAGGACGTGCCGATCCTGTCGGCTCCGCAGAACCAGCAGTGCACCGAGAACTCCACCCAGGCGAAGGGCGACGAGCCCCTGTCGCACATCCTGGACAACATCCCGGTGCTCTCGGGCAACGGCGCTGCCGGAAGCTGACCTTCCGGGCTCAGCCCAGCTCCGCGAAACAGCGGGTCACCCCTCGGGGGTGGCCCGCTGTTCCCGTATGCGCTGTTCCGGTGTGTGCTGTTCCCGTGCGGGTGACGGGTTGTCGTAGAGCGCGTCGATGTCCCGTGCGTAGGCCGCCGTCACCGCGTGCCGCTTGATCTTCAGGGATGGGGTCAGCAGGCCGTTGTCCTCGGTGAACTCGTCCTCCAGCAGCGCGAAGTCGCGGATCGACTCGGCCCGGGAGACGGCCTGGTTCGCGTGGTCGACGACCTTCTGGACGTCGGCGCGCAGCCGGGGATCGCCGACCAGCTCGGACAGCGGGGTGTCGGCCGGCATCCCGCGGACGTAGAGCCAGTGGCCGAGGTCCTCCCGGTCCAGGGTGATCAGGGCGGCGACGTAGGAGCGGTTGTCGCCGACGACCAAGCACTGGCCGACGGGGGGCCGGCTGCGCAGCCGGTCCTCCAGGACCGCCGGGGAGACGTTCTTGCCGCCCGAGGTGACGAGGATGTCCTTCTTGCGGCCGGTGATGGTGAGGTAGCCGTCCTCGTCGAGTGAGCCCAGGTCGCCGGTGGCGAACCAGGCGTCGCTCAGGGCGGCGTCGGTGGCGGCCGGGTCGTTCCAGTAGGCGCCGAAGACGATGCCGCCCTTGATGAGCACCTCCCCGTCGTCGGCGATACGGACGGCCGTGCCCGGTACGGGCAGGCCGACCGTGCCGGGGCGGGGCCGCAGGGGCGGCACGATCGTCGCGGCGGCGCTGGTCTCCGTCAGTCCGTAGCCCTCGTAGACGAGGATCCCGGCGGCGTAGAAGAAGAGGCTGAGCTCGCGGTCGAGGGGGGAGCCGCCGCTGATGGCGTACCGCGTACGGCCGCCGATCTCCTTGCGGATACGGCGGTAGACCAGCAGGTCGTAGAGGGCCCAGGCGGCGTAGAGGCCGGGGCCGGGACCCTTCCCGCGGCCGAGGACCTTGTCCAGGTGCAGTTCGCCGAAGCGGACGGCGACGCGGTGGGCGCGGTCGAAGGAGGCGCCGCGGCCGATGCGTTCGGCGGTGGCGCGGCCGGTGCCGTGGATCTTCTCGAAGAGGTAGGGCACGCCGACCAGGAAGGTGGGCCGGAACTCCCGCAGCGCCGCACGGAGTTCGTCGGGCTTGATGCTCGGGAAGTGGCCCAGCTCGATCCGGGCCATCAGGCAGGAGATCTGGAGGGTGCGGCCCAGGATGTGGGCGAGGGGGAGGAAGAGGAGGGTCGAGGGCTGCTGGCCGGTGACCTCCTTGAAGACGGGGTGGAGGAGTTCGACGGTGTTCGCGGCCTCGGCGTACAGGTTGGCGTGGGTGAGGACGCAGCCCTTGGGCCGGCCGGTGGTGCCGGACGTGTAGCAGATCGTCGCGACGCTGTCGGGGGCGAGGGCGGTACGGCGCTTGGTGACCTCCTCGTCGGGGAGGTCGCGGCCGAGGGCGGTGAGTTCGGCGACGGCGTCCGCGTCGAGCTGCCAGAGATGCGGGGGTGCCGGGTGGTCGGCGGTGCCGGTCGTGACCGCCGTCGCGTTCTCCGGTGTCTCGACGACGACGAAACGGGTGGCGGAGTCCCGGACGATCCACTCGATCTGCTGGGGCGAGGAGGTGGGATAGACGGGGACGGACAGACCGCCCGCGGCCCAGATCGCGAAGTCGAGCAGCGTCCATTCGTAGCGGGTACGGGACATCACCGCGACGCGGCCACCCGGTTCCAGGCCCGCCGCGATCAATCCCTTGGCGACGGCGGTGACTTCATGGGCGAAGGCGGCGGCGGTCACCGGCTGCCATCCGCCGGGTCCCCTCCGGCGGAGGACCACGGCGTCCGGGGCCTCGGCCGCGTTGGTGAAGGGCAGGTCGGCGATGCTGCCGGTGGTGGCACTCGGCGCGAGGGCGGGCATGCGCGCCTCACGGACCGCGCCGCTCCCGTCCCGCGTGAGCTCGACCTGGACGCGGCCTCTCGGATCGGTGCGCTTCTTCGCCTGCTTCAGTTCCCTGCGTACGCCCATGAAGGCTCCCGGTGGCGGCTCGCGATGCGTGCGGTCGGTGCGGTGCGGTGCGGTCGGTGCGCTTGTTCGTTGCACTTGTTCGTTGCGGTGACGCTTACTTACTTCAGAGTAAACTTACTCATGCGTAGGGGATTTTCAACCGGCACGTCAAGCTCGGCCGGAGCGGGGCCGATGAACGGTTCATGACGTCGACGCACTCCCCCGCCCGCCCCTCGTTCTTCCTCTCCGGCAGGAGCAGTCCGCCCTCGTCGTCCCTCCCGGCGCCGCCGCCCGGTACCGCGTGGGAGGGCCGGCTGCGGGTGGCGGTGTGGGTCGTGCCCGCGCTGCTGATCGCGTACGCGGGGTTCCGGCGGCGGTGGATGTCCGACGACGCCTACATCTACGTACGGACCGTGCGGCAGGTGCTCGCGGGGAACGGGCCCGTCTTCAACGCGGGTGAGCGGGTCGAGTCGTCGACCGGGACCCTGTGGCAGTGGCTCCTCGTCGCGGCCGGGGCGGTGGGGGTCGAACCGGCGACGGCGGCGGTGTACGGGGGGTTGCTGCTGACCGCGGCCGGGTTCGCGCTGGCGGGGATCGGCGCGCTGCGGACGTACGGCGGGCGGACGGCCGTGCCACTGGGGGGGCTGGTGCTGCTCGGGCTGCCGCCCGTGTGGGACTTCGCGACCTCGGGGCTGGAGACGGGGCTCGCGACGTGCTGGATCGCGGGGGCGTGGCTGGCGCTGACGGCGCGGCCCGCCTCGCCGGTCACGTCACTAGTCATCGGGCTCGGGCCCCTGGTGCGGCCCGATCTGGGGCTGGTGACGGTGGTGTTCCTGGGGGCGCAGTGGCTGCTGGTGCGGCCGTCGTGGCGGGGGGCGTTCGCGGGGGCGGGGGCGGCGGGGGCGCTGCCGGTCGCGTACGAGGTGTTCCGGGCCGGGTACTACGGGCATCTGGTGCCGCTGCCCGCGGTGACGAAGGAGGCCTCGCAGAGCCTGTGGGGGCGGGGGCTGATCTATCTGGGGGACTTCGCACAGCCGTATCTGCTGTGGGTGCCGGCGCTGTTCGTGGCGGCGGCGCTCGTGCCTGCCCGCGGCGGGCGGCGGGCGCCGGGGGTGGTGCGGGTCGTTCCCGCGCTCGCGCCGGTCGTCGCCGGACTGCTGTGCTGGCTGTACGTGGTGAAGGTCGGCGGTGACTTCATGCACGGGCGCATGCTGCTGCCCGGGCTGCTGTTGATGCTGCTGCCGGTGTTCGTCGTCCCGGTGACCCGGGTGGGCGCACTGGCCGCGGTCGGGGTCGGCCTGTGGGCGGTGGTCTGCGCGGGCTGGCTGCGGATGCCGTACGGCGGGCAGATCGGGCCGGCGGGGATCGCGGACGAGCGTGGTGTGTACGTGCGGCACAACGCCGATCCGCATCCTGTACGGCACACCTTCGCGGGGGCGCCACACCATCTGCGGTACGCGCGTGCGGTGGCGGCGGCCGGCCGCTCGGGGAAACCGGTGCTGGGGCTGGGCAAGGACGGGTGGGTTCGGGGGGCTTCGGGCGGGGTGACGGCGAGCTATGTGGTCCTGGGGTTCAACGGCTCGGTGGTTCCACTGGACGGGGCCGCGCTGGATCCGATCGGGCCCGCGTGCATCCCCTGGCGGCGCACTCCGAGCGGGTCGGGGCGGGGCAGGTGGGCCACGACAAGCACCTGCCGGTGGCTTGGCTGGTGGCCGACCGGGGTGGGGAGTGCCGCCCGCCCGGGTCTCACCCGCCGAGGTGGGCGCTGCGCGGCGGGCGCTGCGGTGCGGGCTCTGGCCGAACTGGAGGGGCGGTGCGGGGGCCGTTGACGGTGAGGCGGTTCGTGCGGAACGTCGCGGGGGCGTGGGAGCGGACGTCGTTCCGCTTTCCCTGGCGACGCGGGGCGGGCGGAGAGGAGCTGTGCGGGTGACCTCCGGTCGGGGTGGGCGGGGGGGCGGGGGTGAGTGAGAGCTTGCTGCGCCGTTCCCCCGCGCCCTGGGGGTGGGGATGCGCGCCGGGGCTTGGAGGTGCGGGTGAGTGAGGGCTGGGTGCGCCGTTCCCCGCGCCCCTGAAGAAGGTGGGGAAGGGGGGCCGGGGCTTGGAGGTGCGGGTGAGTTGGGGGTGGGTGCGCCGTTCCCCGCGCCCCTGGGGGTGGGGATGCGCGCCGGGGCTTGGAGGTGCGGGTCAGTGGGGGTTGGCCGCGCCGTTCCCCGCGCCCCTGAAGAACGTGGGGAAGGGGGACCGGGCCTGGAAGTGCGGGTCAGTTGGGGGTGGGTGTGCCGTTCCCAGCGCCCCTGAAAAAGGGCGGGAACGGCGCTTCGGCGCGCTGGGGTTACGACACCACGTCCTTGCGGGCGAAGCCTCGGAAGGCCAGGGCGAACAGTATGAGCGCGTAGGTGACGGAGACCGCCGTGCCCTGGATCATGCCGCCCCACTCCGGGGTGGGCTGCACCGCGTCGGCCCACGCGAACTGCCAGTGCGCGGGCAGGAAGTGGCGCCAGTCGCCGAGTGCGGTGACCGCGTCCAGGACGTTCCCGACGATCGTCAGGCCGACCGCGCCGCCCACCGCCCCCAGCGGCGCGTCGGTCTTCGTCGACAGCCAGAACGCGAGCCCGGCGGTGACCAGTTGGGACGCGAAGATGAACGCGATCACGACGACGAGGCGCTGGGCCGCCGTGCCCGCGGACAGCGCGCCGCCGGTGGGGATCTCCAGCGGGCCCCAGCCGTACGCGACCGAGCCCACCAGCAGCGCGACGACCGGCAGCAGCACCATCGCGGCGAGGCTGAGCCCGAGCGCGACCACGAGCTTGGACCACAGGAGGCGGGCCCTGGGCACGGGTGCGGCGAGCAGGTAGCGCAGGGAGGACCAGCCGGCCTCCGAGGCGACGGTGTCGCCGCAGAACAGCGCGACCGGGATGACCAGCAGGAAGCCCGCGGAGACGAAGAGGTTCACCGCGGCGAAGTTGGCGCCCGACGCCGTGGCCGTGTCCATGAGGGTGACCCGGCCCTCGCGGCCCTCCGGCTGGCCGCCGATCGCGAAGGCCACGACCAGCACGAACGGCAGGGCGGCGAGGATCGCCCCCATGATCAGCGTGCGGCGCCGTTTCAGCTGACGCATCAGCTCGACCCGCAACGGCAGGGTGCGCCCGGCCCGGTAGCCGTTCGCGACCTCGGTGCGCTCGACGGAGTCGGCAGACTCGGCTTGTTCGGCAAGGGTGCTCACGCGGAGCCTCCGATCAGGGTCAGGAACGCGTCCTCCAGGCGGCGGTGGGGGCCGAGGGAGGCCACCGGTACCTCCAGCCGGACCAGCTCCACGAGGAGCCGGGCGGCTGCCGCGGAGTCCTCCGCGACCGCTCCGGGAACCGCTTCCCCCGGGTCCGCAGCCGTCGTGCTCCGTGCCGTCAGCCGTATCAGCAGGCCGTCGTCCGTCCGGATCGCCGTGTCGATGTCCGGGAGCGCCGCCACCTTCTCCACCAGCGGGTCCGTGATGTCGGCCGCGAGGCCGACGAGGAGGGTGTCGCCGGAGCCGATGATCTCGTGGACCGGGCCGGCCTGGACCAGTCGGCCGCGGTCCATGACCACCAGATGCGTACAGGACTGCTCGACCTCGGCGAGGAGGTGGCTGGACACGATGACCGTGCGGCCCGCGGCGGCGTAACGGATCATCACCTCGCGCATCTCGCGGATCTGCGGCGGGTCGAGGCCGTTCGTCGGTTCGTCGAGGATCAGCAGGTCGGGGAGGCCGAGCATGGCCTGGGCGATGGCGAGCCGCTGCCGCATGCCCTGGGAGTACGTGCGGACCGCGCGGGCCAGCGCGTCTCCGAGGCCCGCGATCTCCAGCGCCTCCTCCAGATGCGCGTCCTCGGCCGGACGTCCGGTGGCCTGCCAGTACAGGTCGAGGTTCTCGCGGCCGGACAGGTGCGGCAGGAAGCCCGCGCCCTCCACGAAGGCGCCGACCCGGGAGAGGACGGGTGAGCCCGGCCGGATCGCGTGCCCGAAGACCCGGATCTCACCGCCGTCGGGCTTGATGAGGCCCATGAGCATGCGCAGGGTGGTGGTCTTGCCCGCGCCGTTCGGGCCGAGCAGACCGAGTACCTGGCCCTTCTCCACGCGGAACGACAGGTCCCGTACGGCATAGCGGTCCGACGACTTCGCGTACCGCTTGCTCAGGTCGGTGATCTGCAGGGGGACCTCGGCGAGCGCCGGGTCGGGCGGGGTCATGGTGGTCCGGCGACGGCCCGTCAGGAGCAGGGCCGCCGCGGTCAGCGCGCCGGCGATCGGCAGCCACCACACCCAGGCGGGCAGCCCGGCGCCCCCGGTCGTCACGCCGGGCGCGGTCGGCACGGCGAGGTCGCTCTTCAGGGACACGGTGTACGTGGCCGGGGTCAGCGGGGACGCGTAGCCGAGGTCGGTCGAGGCGAGGACCAGGCGCAGGTGGTGGCCCTCCCGCACCTCGTGGTCGATGGCGGGCAGGGTGAGGCGCACGTCCTTGCCGCTGCCACCGCCGTTCTCACCGCTCCCGCCGCTGTCGCCGGTCGCGACGCGGACCGGGGTGACCAGTTGCGACGGCAGGACCTGCTGCCGGCCGCCGGGCCCGACGTCGTACACCTTGGCGAAGAGGACGGCCTCGTCGGTCGTCGACTTCACGTTCACCGTCACGGTGGGCGAGCCGGTGATCCGCAGGTCCCTGGTCACGGCCTTGGAGTCGAAGCGCGCGAACTGGCCGGGGAAGTCGAGCGACACCCCGACGCCGAGCGAGGACAGCTGGGAGAGGCCGCCGGCACCGCCGAGCCCGGGGAGGGCCGAGACGCCGGGCGGGCTGGCGCCCGCGGGGTTGGAGAACTTCTGCTCGCGTCCGCTCAGCGCCACCTTCCGGTCGCCGCCGGTCAGGCCCGGGTAGCTGTCCCCGTCGGCGCCCCGCAGTTGGGCGCCGCCGTCGGTCGAGTCGATGCCGCCGGTGCGGGTGACGCGGAACGCGGGGCCCGTGTCGGCGTTCTTGTCGTCCTTGAGGTAGCGGTCGAACCAGGAGGTCACGCGTGCCTGTACGCGGTCCGCCTCCATGTCGCCGCCGTCGTGGCCGCCGGCGATCCAGTCGACGTCCACGGGGGCGCCGTTGGCCTTGACCGCCTTGGCCATCTCGTCGGCCTGGCCGAGCGGGAAGAGGGAGTCCGTCTGACCCTGCATGATGAGCGTCGGGACCTTGATGCGGTCGCCGACGGCGGAAGGGCTGCGCTCCTCCAGGAGCTTCATCGCCGCGGCGTCGGGCTTCCCGGACTCCGCGACGCGCTCGTACATCTGGCAGAGCTGTGTCTCGAACTTGGTGCAGCCGCCGCCGGAGTTGATGAACATCCCGGCCCACAGCTTCTTGAACACGCCGTTCGGAAACAGGGCGTCCGCGAGGTTCCAGTACGTGATCGCCGGGGCGACGGCGTCCACGCGCTGGTCGTAACCGGCCGCGAGGAGCGAGACCGCGCCGCCGTACGAGGCTCCGGCCACGCCTACGCGGGGGTCGCCGGCCTTGTCGAGCTCGACCTCGGGGCGCTTCGCGAGCCAGTCGATGAGCTTGGAGACGTCGGCGACCTCACCCTTGGGGTCGTTCAGGCCGATCTTCCCGGTGGACCGGCCGAAGCTGCGCGAGGACCAGGTCAGGACCGCGTAGCCGTCGCGGGCGAGGTCCTCCGCCTGCTTGCGTACGTCCCCCTTGTCGCCGCCGAAGCCGTGGGTGAGGAGGACGGCGGGGCGGCGGGTGCCGGAGCCGGCGGAGCCGGAGGTGAAGTACGACGTGTCGATTTTCACGCCGTCCGCCGTGGGGAGGACGCGGTCGGCGCGGTGCACCGCGGGTGCGCCGTCGGAGGCGACCGCGGTCCATGTCCCGGCGCCGGCGAGCACGGCGACGAGGGCCGCGGCGGTCCACCGGCGTGGGCCTCGCAGCCATCGTCGTGGTGCTGCGGGCATTCGAAGATCCATGGTTCAACGGTACGGGGCCCTGCGGGGCGGGGGTGCGGTCGGTGGGGGGAGGTCGGCGGTATCCCGTAGGACTACGCGTACCGTGCCGCGTACCGCGGGTGCGGTACGCGGTCCTGGGGGCGGCCCCCCGAAGAGCTGACAGACTGCGCCGTTCCCCGCGCCCCTCAAGGGCAAAGACGAAAGACTGCGCCGTTCCCCGCGCCCCTGAAAGGCAAAGACGAAAGACTGCGCCGTTCCCCGCGCCCCTTTCGGGCGCTCTCAGTGGTTTCGGGGGAAGCCCAGGTCCACGCCTGTCGGGGTTTCCGAGGGGTCCGGCCAGCGGGTGGTGACCACCTTGCCCCGGGTGTAGAAGTGCGTGCCGTCGTTGCCGTAGATGTGGTGGTCCCCGAAGAGGGAGTCCTTCCAGCCGCCGAAGGAGTGGTAGCCCACCGGCACCGGGATCGGCACGTTCACGCCGACCATGCCCGCCTCGATCTCCAGCTGGAAGCGGCGGGCCGCGCCACCGTCCCGGGTGAAGATCGCGGTGCCGTTGCCGAAGGGAGAGCCGTTGATGAGGGCCACCCCCTCGTCGTACGTGTCCACGCGCAGCACGCACAGCACCGGGCCGAAGATCTCGTCCCGGTAGGCGTCCGAGTCGACGGGGACCCGGTCGAGCAGCGAGAGGCCGATCCAGTGGCCGTTCGCGTACTCGGGACGGCCCTCGACCGTGTAGCCGGTGCCGTCGAGGACCACCTCGGAGCCCTGGGCGGCGGCCCCCGTCACGTACGAGGCGACCTTGTCGCGGTGGGCCGCGGTGATCAGGGGGCCCATCTCGGAGGCCGGGTCGTCGCCCGGACCGATCTTGATCTTCTCGGCCCGCTCGCGGATCTTCGCGACCAGTTCGTCGCCGATCGCGCCGACCGCGACGACGGCCGAGATCGCCATGCAGCGCTCGCCGGCCGAACCGTAGGCGGCGGAGACGGCCGCGTCGGCCGCCGCGTCCAGGTCGGCGTCCGGGAGGACCAGCATGTGGTTCTTGGCGCCGCCGAGGGCCTGGACGCGCTTGCCCCGGGCCGAGGCGGTGGTGTGGATGTACCGGGCGATCGGCGTGGAGCCGACGAAGGAGACCGCCTTGACGTCCGGGTGCTCCAGGAGGCGGTCGACGGCCACCTTGTCGCCGTGGACGACGTTCAGCACGCCGTCCGGAAGGCCCGCCTGAGCGAACAGTTCCGCGAGCCGGACGGCCGCCGACGGGTCCTTCTCGCTCGGCTTGAGCACGAAGGTGTTGCCGCAGGCGATGGCCAGCGGGAACATCCACATCGGCACCATCGCCGGGAAGTTGAACGGCGTGATGCCCGCGACGACCCCGAGCGGCTGGCGGATCGAGGCCACGTCGACCCGCGAGGCCACCTCGGTCGACAGCTCGCCCTTCAGCTGGACGGTGATCCCGCACGCCAGGTCGACGATCTCCAGGCCGCGCGCGACCTCGCCGAGCGCGTCCGAGTGGACCTTGCCGTGCTCGGCGGTGATCAGCGCGGCGAGCTCGTCGCGGTGGGCGTCGAGGAGTGCGCGGAAAGCGAAGAGGATCGCGGACCGCCTGGCGAGCGAGGAGGTGCCCCAGCTCGCGTAGGCGTCCTTCGCGGCGGCGACCGCGGCGTCCACCTCCGCGACGCCCGCGAAGGCGACCTTCGTGGTGACGGCGCCGGTCGCGGGGTCGGTGACCGGCCCGTACGTGCCCGCCGCGCCCGCGGCGCTCTCAGCGCTCTCGACGGGCTTGCCGCCGATCCAGTGGTTGACGATCTTCGTCATGCCCGAGAACTCCTTGTCATGCCCGAGTGTCATGCCCGGTAACTACGTCACAGATGGCGGCGCCGGGTGGAGGCCAGCCGTTCGTACAGCGCGCGTGCCTTGACCGCCGACGGTCGGGTCGCGGTCTCGGCCACAGGAACATCCCACCAGGCCTGCGCCGGGGGCGCGCCCGACACTGTGTCTGCCGTTTCGGTCTCCACGTAGACACATGTGGGAGTGTCGGCGGCCCGTGCCTGGACGAGGGCCTCCCGCAGGTCGCTCACGGTCTTGGCACGCAGGACCCGCATGCCGAGGCTCGCCGCGTTGGCGGCCAGGTCGACGGGCAGCGGGCGCCCGGTGTACGTGCCGTCCTCGGAACGGTGGCGGTAGGCGGTGGCGAACCGTTCGCCACCCACCGTCTCGGAGAGGCCGCCGATGGACGCGTACCCGTGGTTCTGCAGGATGACCACCTTGATGGCGATGCCCTCCTGGACCGCGGTGACGATCTCGGTGGGCATCATCAGGTACGTGCCGTCGCCGACCAGTGCCCACACGGGCCGGTCGGGGGCGGCGAGGCGGACACCGATCGCGGCCGGGATCTCGTAGCCCATGCAGGAGTAGCCGTACTCGACGTGGTACTGGTCGCGGGACCGGGCGCGCCAGAGTTTGTGCAGGTCGCCGGGGAGGGAACCGGCCGCGTTGACGATGATGTCGTCGCCGGTGACCAGGGCGTCGAGCGCGCCGAGGACCTGCGGCTGGGTGGGCCGCGCGTAGGGGTCCTCCGCCTCGAAGGCCGCGTCGACGCGGTACTCCCAGCGCTCCTTATCGTCGGTGTACTCGGTGACGTACGCGGGCCCGGCCCGGTGACCGTGCGGGGCGAGGGCCGCGGTGAGGGCCTCCAGCGCGGTGCGCGCGTCGGCGACCAGCGGCTGCCCGGCCATCTTGTGGCTGTCGAAGGAGGCGATGTTGATGTTCAGGAAGCGCACGTCCGGGGCGGCGAATAGGGTGCCGGAGGCGGTGGTGAAGTCGGTGTAGCGGGTGCCGACGCCGATCACCAGGTCGGCGGTGCGGGCGAGTTCGCAGGCGGTCGCGGTGCCCGTGTGCCCGATGCCGCCGACGTCCGCCGGATGGTCCCAGGCGAGCGAGCCCTTGCCGGCCTGCGTGGAGGCGACCGGGATGCCGGTGGCGTCGGCGAACTCCCGCAGCGCGTCCTCGGCCTCGCTGTGGTGGACCCCGCCGCCCGCGACGACCAGGGGCCGCCTGGCCGTCCGTACGGTCCGGACGGCGGCGGCCAGTTGGACGGGGTCGGCGACCGGACGCCGTACGGTCCACACGCGTTCGGCGAAGAACTCGCCGGGCCAGTCGAAGGCCTCCGCCTGGACGTCCTGCGGGAGCGCGAGGGTGACGGCGCCCGTGTCGAGCGGGTCGGCGAGCACACGCATCGCCTGGAGGGCGGCCGGGATCAGGGCCTCGGGGCGGGTGATCCGGTCGAAGTACTTCGACACCGGGCGCAGGCAGTCGTTGACCGACACATCGCCCGCGTACGGGACTTCGAGCTGTTGCAGGACCGGGTCGGCGGGGCGGGTCGCGAAGACGTCGCCGGGCAGCAGGAGCACCGGGAGGCGGCTGATCGTGGCGAGGGCGGCGCCCGTGACGAGGTTGGTGGCGCCGGGGCCGACGGAGGTGGTGACGGCCTGGGCGGAGAGGCGGTTCGACTGACGCGCGTAGCCCACCGCCGCGTGCACCATGGCCTGTTCGTTGCGGCCCTGGTGGTACGGCATGGCGTCGCCGTACTCCACGAGCGCCTGGCCAAGGCCGGCGACGTTGCCGTGGCCGAGGACGCCCCAGGTGGAGTCGATCAGGCGGCGCCGCACACCGTCACGCTCGGTGTACTGGACGGCGAGGAACCGCACCAGCGCCTGTGCGACCGTCAGCCTTGTCTTCGTTGACCCCGGCTCTGTCATCGGTAGCCCTCTGTGCTCTCTACGTGTCACGGGTGGAATCACGGATGGAAGCTGATCCGCCACGTCATACGTCCGAACGGGCCCTGCGTCTCTACGTCCGGCCCGCCGATCCGAACCGCGTCACCGCGTACGGGTGGGTCGCCGCGTATGGATGGGTCACTGCGTCGCCGCGTCCGGGCGGGTCGCCTCGTCCGGGCGGGTCGGGAACCTCCGGCGCGGAGCCGTAGCGGGCGGGGAGTCGTCGCTCGCACTTCGCTCCTGCCAGGGCGAAGCGGACTTCCGCGCCGGAGGCGATCTGTGCCCGGGCGGCACGGGGGCATGACCGAAGCCGGTGGCCTCGGCGAACACGCGCTCCCCGCCCAGGTGTTCACACACTTTGCCCTCTTTATTCCCCTCTGTGCGCACCGTACAACCACTGCCCGGTGGGCGCACGGCACTCGCGGTCACCGCGGCACCGCCCCGGTCGCGAGGGCTTCCTCGACCTCGGTGAGCGTCGGCATCGCGGAGGAGCACTCCGGCCGGGAGGCGACGACGGCGCCCGCGGCGCTGGCGTGGCGCATGACGCGCTCCAGGTCCCAGCCCGCCAGCAGGCCGTGGCAGAGGGCGCCGCCGAAGGCGTCACCGGCGCCGAGGCCGTTGAGGACCGCGACCGGGAGCGGCGGGACCTCCGCGAAGTCGCCGTCGCGGTGCACGGCCAGGACGCCCTTGGGGCCCTGCTTGACGACGGCCAGTTCCACGCCCGCGTCGAGGAGGGCGCGGGCCGCCGCGTGCGGTTCGCGCAGGCCCGTGGCGACCTCCACCTCGTCGAGGTTGCCGACGGCGACCGTGGTGTGGCGCAAGGCCTCGGCGTAGAAGGGGCGGGCGGCGGCGAGCACGGCGGCGGTCGGGGCGGCGGCCGCTCCGGCCGCTTCCTTCCAGAAGACCGGGCGCCAGTCCAGGTCGAAGACCGTGGGGCCGGACCTGGCGCGGTGGGCCAGCGCCGCGAGCGTCGCCGTGCGGCTGGGCTCCTCGCTCAGGCCGGTACCCGTGACCCAGAAGATCCGGGCGTCCCGGATGGCGTCCAGGTCCAGTTCGTGGGCGTCGATCTCCAGGTCGGGCGCCTTCGGCTGCCGGTAGAAGTACAGCGGGAAGTCGTCCGGCGGGAACACCTCGCAGAAGGTGACCGGCGTGGGGAGTCCGGGGACCGGCGTCACCCAGCGGTCGTCGACGCCGAAGTCCCGCAGGGCCTCGTGCAGATACGTGCCGAAGGGGTCGTCGCCGGTCCGCGACACCACGGCCGTACGCCGTCCGAGCCGGGCCGCCGCGACCGCCACGTTGGTCGCCGAGCCGCCGAGGCACTTCCCGAAGGACGTCACCCGCGAAAGGGGCACTCCGGTCTGCAGCGGGTAGAGGTCCACGCCGATGCGCCCCATGGTGATGAGGTCGTACGCACTGGACTCCGCTGACTCGGCCATCGAGTTCCCTCCGCATCGGTGGACCCCAGGTGTAGCGGCGCCGATAGAGCCCTGTCAATTGGTTGTCCGGACATTCTGACCAAGGCTTGACACGTAGTGCTGCCGCACGGTTGGGCGGGAGGGGCCGCCGGACTGCGTCGCGGGTGTCTTGACGTGGCTCGACCGGGGAGGTCCCCCGCCGGCCGGGGTCTGGTGGCGGCCCCGGCCGTGCGTCCCGTTTCAGCCGCGTCCCCTTTCAGCCGCGTCCGTGTCAGCCGCCTCCATGTCTCATGCGGCGATGACGGCGACCGCGGTCCGGCCCCCGTCGACGTCCACCACCGTTCCGTGTACGAAGGACGCCTCGTCGCTCGCCAGCCAGAGCACGGCGGACGCGATGGCGTCGGGCGTGCCCACGCCGCCGGCCGGGGTGCCCTTCATCATGATCTCGCCCGCGCTCGGCTCGGTGCCCGCCGGCGCCGGCGGCAGGATCACGCCCGGCGACACGGCATTGACCCGTACGCCCAGCGGGGCGAACTCCGCCGCCCAGGCCCGCGTGAGCGTCTCCATCGCCCCCTTGGTGGAGCTGTAGAGCGCCCCGCGCGGGACGCCGAGACGCGCGATCCACGACCCGAGGTTGACGATCACCCCGCCGCCGGAGTCCGCCATGGCCGGGACGACGGCGGCGGTGAGGAAGAACGGCGCCTTCACGTTCACGCCGTAGACCTGGTCGAACGTCTTCTCGTCGGTGTCGGCGGTACCGGGGGACGGATAGATCCCGGCGTTGTTGACCAGGATGTCGATCCGTCCGCCCAGGGCCGCCCGGGCCCGCTCGGCGAGGTCCTGGGAGGCCTCCGCGCCGCCGGCGAGGTCGGCCGCGACGAAGTCCGCCCGGCCGCCCGCCGCCCGGATCCCCTCGACGACCCGCGCACCCCGTTCCCCGTTGCGCCCGGACACGACGACGTGGGCGCCCTCGGCCGCGAACGTCTCGGCGATCGCCTGTCCGATGTTGCTGGTCGAGCCCGTGACCAGCGCTGTCCTGTTCCGCAGCCGCTCACCCATGACGTGATCTCCCTTGTCTTCGTCGTGCACGTCGTCGTTCTTCTCTTGGTGCTTCTCTTGGTGCTTCTCGTCGCGTTCTCCGTCGTGCGCGGACCACTGTGCGCCGCATAAAATGGACCAGCAAGTCCAGAAACCCGGTACGGTCGGACAGCGCGGGCAAGGACACGACGACTGGGCGCACGAGGAGGCCGGGATGCCGGGAGCGGTGACCGTGAAGGGCCGGGCCACCCGGGCCCGTATCGTCGAAGGGGCGGCCGAGGTGCTGCGTGAGCAGGGCGTCGCGTCCGCGACGCTCGACGACATCCGCGACCGCACCGGTACGAGCAAGAGCCAGCTCTTCCACTACTTCCCCGGCGGCAAGGACGAACTGCTGCTGGCGGTCGCCCGGTTCGAGGCGGACCGCGTCCTGGCGGACCAGCAGCCGCACCTGGGGCGCCTGGACTCGTGGGAGTCCTGGCAGCGGTGGCGGGACGTGGTGGTGGAACGGTACGAACGACAGGGCGACCACTGCCCGTTGGCGGCACTGTTCCTTCAGGTGGGGCGGGATCGCCCCGGCGCCCGGGCGATCGTGACGGAGCTGATGCGCCAGTGGCAGGGGGAACTCGGCCGCGGAATGCGCGCCCTGCAGGCGAAGGGCCTGGTGTCGACGGCCCTCGATGTGGACAGGGTGGCCGCGGCACTGCTGGCGGGCATCCAGGGAGGTGTGGCCATCATGATGTCCACGGGCGACTCGGCCCACCTCAGGGCGGCGCTCGACACCGGGATCGACCATCTGCGGGCGGCGGCGCCCGCGGAGGTGCGGTCGTGATCCTTCCGAAGGTCCGGGACCCCCGCTTCACGACGATCCGCCGGGGCGGGACGCTCACCGACGCGGATCACCGTCGGCTGGCCCTGTGGGCCGCCCTGTGCGCGGAGCACGTCCTGCATCTCTTCGAGGCGGCCCGGCCCGCGGACCCGCGACCGCGCGAGGCGATCGCGCACGCCAGGGCCTGGGTGCGCGGCGAGGTCGGGATGATGCGGGCGCGCGCGGCGGGCGGCCATGCGATGGGGGCGGCCAGGGACCTGCGCGGAGCGGCACGGCATGCCGCGTACGCCGCCGGGCAGGCCGGGGCCGTCGCTCACGTCGCCGCCCATGAACTCGGCGCAGCCGCCTACGCGATCAAGGCCGCCCGCGCCGCCGCCCCGGAGGGCGAGGGCGAGACCGCGGGGCGGCGTGAGTGCCGGTGGCAGCGGGCGCGGCTCCCGGCGGAGATCCGCGAACTCGTACTGGACGACCAGCGGCTGCGCAACGACATCTGCTGGTCGGTGTTCACACCCTGACCGGCCTGACCGGCCTGACCGCGCCGGCGACCCCGTGATACCGGGTCAGCCGTGCGGGAGGATCACCGCTCGGCCGTTGATCCTTCCCTCGTGCAGACGCTCGTAGGCGAGCGGTGCCTCGTCCAGGGAGAAGGTCTCGGTGTGCACCGACACGGCGCCGGAGCGGGCCAGGGCGAGGACCTCGACGAGTTCGCCGCGGGTGCCCCAGTAGGGGGCGCTGACCGACACCTCGAAGGGCAGCTGACCGAAACCGACGGGGAGCGTTCCGCCGCCGATGCCGACGATCGTGATGTCGCCCTCGACCGCGGCGACGGCTCCCGCGGTGGCCAGCGTGGGCTGCGCCCCGACGAAGTCGAAGACCGCCTCCGCCCCGACGCCGCCGGTGAGTTCACGCACCGTGCCGGCCGCCCGCGCGTCGGAGAGGACCGCTTCATGGGCGCCGACCTCGCGGGCCAGCCGCAGCTTCTCCTCGCTCACGTCGAGGGCGACCACCCGGGCCGGGGACATGGCCCGCAGCAGTTGGATGGCGACGTGCCCGAGCCCGCCCGTGCCGATGACCACCGCGGTCGAACCGGGTACCAGCTTCGGCAGCGACCGCTTGATCGCGTGGTACGGCGTCAGCCCCGCGTCCGTCAGCGAGACCGCCGCGGCCGGGTCGAGCCCGTCCAGCGGCACCAGGTGCCGGGGATCGTCCACCAGCAGGTACTCCGCCATCGAACCGGGCGCCCCGAGCCCTGGCGGACGGATACCGAGCTCGTCGGCGCGCAGGCAGTAGTTCTCCTTGCCCTCCGCGCACTTGGCGCAGCTGCCGCAGCCCCAGGGGCCGTACACGGCGACCGCGTCGCCCTCGCGCACACCGGTCACACCCGCGCCGAGCGCGGCGACCGTGCCCACGCCCTCGTGGCCGAGGGTGAGCGGCAGCTCGTACGGGAATCCCTCGGCGGGCCAGCTCATCACGGCGATGTCGGAGTGGCACACCCCGGCGGCCGTGACCTTCAACAGGACCTGTCCGGGGCCGGGTTCGGGGTCGGGGACGACCACGACCTCGGGGGCGGCGCCGATGCTGCGGTACTGAAGTGCCTTCATGATGCTGCTTCTTTCTCCACTGCTTCCTGTACTGCTCGGTCCTCAGACGGCGGTGTAGGCGCCGTCGACCAGGTGGTAGCCGCCGGTCACGAAGGAGGCGCGCCCGGACAGCAGGAAGGCGATCAGTTCGGCGACCTCCTCGGGGCTGCCGAGCCGGCCCGCGGGGTGCAGCGCGACGAGGCCGTCGTAGGCCTCCTTGTCCATGGTCCGCAGCAGCGGGGTCTCGATGAAGCCGGGGCCGACCGCGTTGACGCGGATGCCCTTGGCGGCGTACTCGGCGGCCGTGGTCTTGGTCAGGCCCACCACGCCGTGCTTGGCGGCCACGTACGCGGAGGAGCCCGCGAAGCCGACCGAGCCGAGGATCGAGGCGACGTTCACCACGGCGCCGCCGCCGGCCGCCTCGATGGCGGGCAGCTCGTGGCGCAGGGAGTAGAAGACGCCGTTGAGGTTGGTGGCGATCACGCGGTCGTAGGCCTCGATGTCGTACTCGCCGGTCGGCGCGCTCGGGCCGCCGATACCGGCGTTGTTCACGGCCAGGTGCAGCCCGCCGAAGGTGTCGACGGCGAAGGCGACGGCCGCCGCGACGGAGTCGGGGCTCGTCACGTCCACCTCGACCGCGGCGGCCTCGAAGCCCTCGGCGCGCAGGTCGGTGGCGGTTTTCTCGGCGCCCTCGGCGTTGTGGTCGGCGATCACCACGTTGGCGCCGCCGGCGCCGAGGCGGCGGGCGGTGGCCAGGCCGATGCCGGAGGCGGCGCCGGTGACCAGCGCGGTCTTCCCGGCGAACTCGGTGGCGTAGTCGGTGACGGGCGCGTTGCCGGAGACAGGGGTGGTGCTCATGGTGCTCTCACTTCTCGGGGGTGTCGTACGAGACCGCGGACGCGGCCTCTCGGGTCAGGGCGTCGTAGGCCCGTTCCACCAGGGCGGCCAGGTCCTCGGCCGCCGAGTCGTGGCCGGACCCGCCGCGCGCCCAGATGCGCAGCGCGGCGGTGAGGACTCCGGCGGCGGCGTCGACCACGACGGCGGCCCGCACGTCCGGTATGCCGTCCCGTACCTCGTCCCGTACCTCGTCGGGGCCGAGGCGGTCGGTGAGGATGCGGACCGAGTCCTCCTGGGCGTCGACCCTGATGCGTTCGTACGCCGCGAACAGGGCCGGCTCGCTGTCGAGCAGGGCCAGCAGCCGCCGCATGCGGGGGCGCAGGTGCCAGGCCGGGTCGTCCCGGTCGGCGAGCCAGTCGCGCACCGCCCGCCGGTAGGCGAGCAGCGGCGGTTCGGCGGCGGGCCGCTCGCGCAGCAGCGCGTTGATGCGGTCGCCGTCACCTCGTACGAAGTCGAGGGCCGCGTCCTCCTTGCCGGCGAAGAGCCGGCTGAAGGTGCGGCGGGTGACGTCCGCCCGCTCGGCGATCGCCTCGACCGTGGTGGCGGCGAGTCCGCGCTCCAGGATCAGGTCGACGGCGGCGGTCGCGAGGGCGTTACGGGTCTGCCGGGCCTTGCGCTGCCGGCGGTCCTCGGTGGTGCTGGGCTCCGTTGCCTCCATGCCCTCAGAATACTCCTTCATGTCCCAGTGGGACATATTTCCCACCGAGACGTGTTTCCCGTTGGGACATTTCCCTGCTGGAACCCGTTCAGCCGGAGCCTGTTCCTATTGGGGTCCAATGCGTCACCCGTGTCACAAAAGACCCCTTCCTGTCACACATGTCACGCATACGCGGGTCTTGCGTCACACCCGCGCGACAGCCCCTGCCGCGTTGTCACTCTGCGTCGTTCACCGAGCACAGGCTTGTGATCGCCAGCGCAGTGCCCGGCTCCCCCGACGGCCACCCCCCGGCCGCCGCCGCGGCACGCGCAGGGAGGTGCTACTGATGACCGACCGAAGGCTCTGGTCGTACAAGGAGATCGCGGCGCACATCAAGGTGCAGCCGGACACTGTGCGCTCCTACCGCAAACACGGACTGCTGCCCCCGCCCGACCACGTGGAGAGCGGCAAGCCGTACTGGTACGCCGACACCGTCCGCGACTGGGTCGCCTCCCGGCCGGGCAACAGAGGCCGCCGGGACCGCTGAACAACCCGCCACGACTCCCTGCGCGCGAGGGGGCCCCGCACCTCACCGTGCGGGACCCCCTCACACTCGTCAGGGCTCGATCACCGTGACACCCGCCCCCGGCGCCTCCCCCATCGCCGCCAGGGCCGCGGGGGCCGCCTCCAGGGAGATCGTGGACGTCACCAGGAGGTCGGGGCGCAGCAGTCCGGCCCGTACGGACTCCAGCATCGGCGGGTAGGCGTGCGCGGGCATGCCGTGGCTGCCGAGGAGTTCGAGTTCGAGGCCGATCACCCGGGACATCGGCACCTTCGGGTCCTCGGGCAGCAGGCCCACCTGGACGTGCCGGCCGCGGCGGCGCAGGCTCGCGACCGACGCCGCGCAGGTGACCGGGGAACCGAGGGCGTCGAGGGACAGCTGGGCGCCGCCGCCGGTCAGGTCCCGGACCGCCGCCCCCGTGTCGTCGGTCCGGGACGCGTCCACGCCGTGCACGGCGCCGAAGCGCCGCGCCAGCTCCAGCGCCTGCGGCGAGAGGTCGACCGCGACGACCCGCGCCCCGGCCGCCGCGGCGATCATCACCGCGGACAGCCCGACCCCTCCGCAGCCGTGCACGGCCACCCACTCCCCCGGTGCCACCCGCCCCTGCGCGACCACCGCGCGGAACGCCGTGGCGAACCGGCAGCCCAGCGAGGCCGCCGTACCGAAGGACAGCTCCTCCGGCACGGCGACGAGGTTCACGTCGGCGTGGTCCAGGGCGACGTACTCGGCGAAGGATCCCCAGTGCGTGAAGCCGGGCTGGGTCTGGCGTTCGCACACCTGCTGGTCGCCCGCAGCGCAGGAGGCACAGCTTCCGCAGGCGCAGACGAAGGGCACGGTGACGCGGTCGCCGGGGCGGTGGCGGGTCACCAGGACGCCCACGGCCTCGACGGTTCCGGCGAGTTCGTGTCCGGGCACGTGCGGCAGCTCGATGCCCGGGTCGTGGCCCTGCCAGCCGTGCCAGTCGCTGCGGCAGAGCCCGGTGGCCCCGACGCGGACCACCACCCCGTGCGGTGCGGGCGCCGGGTCCGGCACCTCCCGTACCTCCGCCGCCTCCCCGAACCGCTCGAACACCACTGCCCGCATATCCGTCACCTCTCCGCCGTCACCGACACTTTGAAAGTACCCCCCAGGGGTATAGGGTGAGTACCGTGGAAGCCCGTGGACCTCACACGGGTCCCCGGTATCCCACGGCCACACGCACCGCACACGCCCCATACGCCTCGACGAGGAGAACGACATGACCGCCGACACCGACACCCCGGGCTCCGTCACCACCGTCTACCAGGTGAGCGGGATGAGCTGCGGACACTGTGAAGGCTCGGTCTCCGGCGAGATCTCCGAGATCGCGGGCGTCACCTCGGTGAAGGCCGTCGCCTCCACCGGCGAGGTGACCGTGATCTCCACCGCCCCGCTCGACGAGGAGGCCGTCCGCGCCGCCGTCGACGAAGCGGGCTTCGAGCTCGCCGGCCAGGCCTGAGGCACGCCTTTCCCCACTCCACACCGGGCCGTACCGACCAGCTCATACTGGCTCCGTACGGCCCGGTTCATTCCCTGGAGCAGGACATGACCAGCACCACCGAAGCTCCCGCGTCGCAGGTCGAGCTGACCATCGGCGGGATGACCTGCGCCTCCTGCGCGGCCCGGGTCGAGAAGAAGCTCAACCGCATGGACGGCGTCACCGCGACGGTCAACTACGCGACGGAGAAGGCGAAGGTCGCGTACGCGGACGGGGTCGAGGTCGCCGACCTGATCGCCACCGTGGTCAGGACGGGCTACACGGCCGAGGAACCCCCGCCGCCGCTGCCGCCCGAGCCCGCGGAACCCTCGGCGGACCGGGATGCCTCCGACGAGGACGCGACGCGCACGCCTGACCCCGAACTGGCCGCGCTGCGTGAACGCCTCGTCGTCTCCGCGCTCCTCGCCACGCCCGTCGTCCTGCTGTCGATGATTCCGGCGCTCCAGTTCGACAACTGGCAGTGGCTCGTACTGACGCTGGCCGCGCCGGTCGTCGTCTGGGGCGGGCTGCCCTTCCACCGGGCCGCGTGGACGAACGCCCGGCACGGCGCCGCCACCATGGACACCCTTGTCTCGACGGGCACGCTGGCCGCGTTCGGCTGGTCCCTGTGGGCCCTGTTCTGGGGCGACGCGGGCATGGAGGGCATGCGGGACGAGGGCTTCTCCCTCACCGTCTCCCGTGAGCAGGGCGCCTCGGCGATCTACCTCGAAGTCGCCGCCGGGGTCATCGCCCTCATCCTCCTCGGCCGCTATCTGGAGGCCCGCTCCAAGCGGCAGGCGGGCGCCGCCCTGCGCTCCCTGATGGAACTGGGCGCGAAGGACGTCTCCGTCGTACGGGAGGGCCGTGAGGTCCGCGTTCCGGTGGCCGCGCTGGCCGTGGGCGACCGTTTCGTCGTACGGCCCGGGGAGAAGGTCGCCGCCGACGGCACGGTCGTCGAGGGGACCTCGGCCGTCGACGCGTCGATGCTGACGGGCGAGTCCGTGCCGGTCGACGTGACGGTGGGCTCGGCCGTCACCGGGGCGACCGTGAACGCCGGCGGGCGGCTGCTCGTCGAGGCGACCCGGGTCGGCACCGACACCCAGCTCGCCCGGATGGCGCGGCTCGTGGAGGACGCCCAGAACGGCAAGGCCCAGGTGCAGCGCCTCGCGGACCGCATCTCCGGCATCTTCGTACCCGTGGTGCTGCTGATCGCGGTCGGCACCTTCGGGGTCTGGCTCGGTGTCACCGGGGACACGGCCGCCGCGTTCACCGCGGCCGTCGCCGTGCTGATCATCGCCTGCCCGTGCGCCCTGGGGCTGGCCACCCCGACCGCCCTCATGGTCGGCACGGGCCGCGGCGCCCAGCTCGGCATCCTCATCAAGGGCCCCGAGGTCCTGGAGTCCACCCGCCGCGTCGACACGGTCGTCCTGGACAAGACCGGCACGGTGACCACCGGCCGCATGACCCTCCAGGAGGTGTACGCGGCCGACGGCACCGACACGACGCGCGTACTGCGGCTCGCGGGCGCCCTGGAGCACGCCTCGGAGCATCCGATCGCCCGGGCCGTCGCCGCGGGCGCCGAGGAGCGGACCGGGCCCCTGCCGGCCGTGGACGGCTTCGAGAACGTGCCCGGGCTCGGTGTCCGCGGCACGGTCGAGGGCCACGCGGTGCTCGTGGGCCGCGCACGCCTCCTCGAAGAGGCCGGGATCCCGCTGCCCGACTCGCTCGCCGCGCTGCGGACACGGGCCGAGGAGGAGGGGCGTACCGCCGTGGCCGTCGCCTGGGACGGCGCGGCGCACGGTGTCGTGACCGTCGCCGACGCGGTCAAGGAGACCAGCGCGGAGGCGGTCCGCGGGCTGCGCGCCCTGGGGCTCACCCCGGTGCTGCTGACCGGGGACAACCGGACCGTCGCCGAGTCCGTGGCCCGCTCCGTGGGCATCGACCCCGCCGAGGTGATCGCCGAGGTGCTGCCCGAGGGCAAGGTCGACGTGATCAGGCGGCTGCAGGCCGAGGGGCGGGCGGTGGCGATGGTGGGCGACGGCGTCAACGACGCCGCCGCGCTCGCCACCGCCGATCTCGGCCTGGCGATGGGGACGGGCACGGACGCCGCGATCGAGGCGAGCGACCTGACCCTCGTCCGCGGGGACCTGCGGGCGGCGCCGGACGCGATCCGGCTGTCCCGCAGGACCCTCTCCACGATCAAGGGAAACCTCGTGTGGGCCTTCGGTTACAACGTGGCGGCGCTGCCGCTCGCCGCGGCCGGGTTGCTGAACCCGATGATCGCGGGGGCCGCCATGGCGTTCTCGTCCGTGTTCGTGGTGACGAACAGCTTGCGTCTCAGGGCATTTTCATGACGAAGAGGTAGGACTCCCCTAGAGGCCGGCACACGTCTTCACATAAGCTCTTCACAAGGCTCGCGCATCATCCTTACGCTAGGGCCCCGATAGTCATATCGGGGCTCTTGTGTATCTTCAGGACATACACGAGAGACGCAGATCACAGTGCTGTGAACGTAACCATCGAAGGGGTTCGTGAGTCTAGATTGACGATGTCAGACACGTCTTGGGGGGCGTTTCTGGCATCTGGGGATGTCTTGGGGGACGTTCCCGGAAACGCGTTGCCGGGGCACGTACGACGGGGAGCTTTGAGCGGCCCTCCCGTACGTACGGGTCCCGGCAGACCGCACACGCAGGAAGTGGTACGCGGTAGGTAGTACGCAGTAGGCAGAATTTTTGTTCATTCTGCTCGTTTTGCTCGCAGCGATTCAGGCGCTGCCTTCATACGCCCGGCCGGATCCCGTGGGGGGAATCCGCACCGGGACATGGGAAGGCGCCCCGACTCCGGCCCGTGGGGGGACCGGCAGCGGGGCGCCTTCTTTATTGCTTCGTACGTCTGGAGCGCTCCGTACGTCTGGAGCGCTCCAGACGTCTGGAGTGCTCCGGGCGCCTAGCGCTCCTCGACAGGGGTGAAGTCGCGCTCGACGACACCCGTGTAGATCTGGCGCGGACGCCCGATCCGGGAACCGGGCTCCTTGATCATCTCGTGCCACTGGGCGATCCAGCCCGGCAGCCGGCCGAGGGCGAACAGGACCGTGAACATCTCGGTAGGGAAGCCCATGGCCCGGTAGATCAGACCGGTGTAGAAGTCGACGTTCGGGTAGAGGTTGCGCGAGACGAAGTAGTCGTCGGAGAGCGCGTGCTCCTCCAGCTTGAGCGCGATGTCCAGCAGCTCGTCGGACTTGCCGAGGGCCGACAGGACGTCGTGCGCGGCAGCCTTGATGATCTTCGCGCGCGGGTCGAAGGACTTGTACACCCGGTGGCCGAAGCCCATCAGGCGGACGCCGTCCTCCTTGTTCTTCACCTTGCGGATGAAGGAGTCGACATCGCCGCCGTTGGCCTTGATGCCTTCGAGCATCTCCAGCACGGACTGGTTGGCGCCGCCGTGCAGCGGGCCCCAGAGAGCGCTGATGCCGGCGGAGATCGAGGCGAACATGTTCGCCTGCGACGAACCCACCAGACGCACGGTGGAGGTCGAACAGTTCTGCTCGTGGTCCGCGTGCAGGATGAGCAGCTTGTCCAGCGCGGAGACGACGACCGGGTCGAGCTCGTACTCCTGCGCCGGCACCGAGAACGTCATGCGCAGGAAGTTCTCGACGTAGCCGAGGTCGTTGCGCGGATAGACGAAGGGATGACCGATCGACTTCTTGTACGCGTACGCGGCGATCGTCGGAAGCTTCGCGAGGAGCCGGATCGTCGAGAGGTGGCGCTGCTCCTCGTCGAACGGGTTGTGGCTGTCCTGGTAGAACGTCGACAGCGCGGAGACCACCGAGGACAGCATGGCCATCGGGTGGGCGTCGCGGGGGAAGCCCTGGAAGAACCGCTTGACGTCCTCGTGCAGCAGGGTGTGCTGCGTGATCTCGTTCTGGAAGGTGGAGAGCTCGTCGACCGTGGGCAGCTCGCCGTTGATCAGCAGCGAGGCCACTTCGAGGAAGGTGGAGCTCTCGGCGAGCTGCTCGATCGGGTACCCGCGGTAGCGGAGGATGCCCTGCTCGCCGTCGAGATAGGTGATGGCGGATTTATAGGCGGCGGTGTTCCCGTAACCGCTGTCCAGCGTCACCAGACCGGTCTGGGCGCGGAGCTTCCCGATGTCGAAGCCCTTGTCGCCGACGGTGCTGTCGATCACCGGGTAGGTGTACTCGCCGTCGCCGTACCGCAGTACTACAGAGTTGTCGCTCACGTCATCCCTCACCGACGTTGTGCCTCTTCTTCGAGGTGCCCTGACTGTCTCTACCATCCCCCATTTGGCGCAGGAGAGTGCACTCGGGGTCGACCATTGGGCCTATTGGCGGCACTCAGTGCCGCCAACCTGTTCATCCTGCCCGCTTCCCCGCCCTTCCGAAAGTGCCGTGTGAGGTTTCCGACTCATTTGATCGATCATTTTTCCCGGTTGACCGGACGGCTCGCTCGGCCGGACGGCCCGAACGGCCGGACGGCCCGAACGGCCGGACGGGTCGGTCGGGTGCGGGCCGGTGCGGGTCGGTGCGGGTCGGTCAGGGCCGGTGGGGGCTGGTCGCGCAGTTCCCCGCGCCCCTAAAAGACTGCGCCGTTCCCCGCGCCCCTAAAAGACTGCGCCGTTCCCCGCGCCCCTAAAAGACTGCGCCGTTCCCCGCGCCCCTAAAAAGCGGGGCTGCGCCCCGGCTTTTGCCCCTTGAGGGGCGCGGGGAACTGCGCGGGCGACTCCCACCGGCCCGCACCAGGTATACGACCGCCGCCTCCACCCCCTAAGGGGCGCGGGGAACTGCGCGACCAGCCCCACCGGGGCCGCGGACAGGCTCACGCAGGGACGCGGGTGCCGGTTAGGCGGAAGGCCAGTGCCGTGCAGCGGCGGCCCGCGGACACCGTGCGGACCGCCTGCGCCAGCGCCTTCCGCGACCCCACCAGCACCACCAGCCTCTTCGCCCGCGTCACCGCCGTGTAGAGGAGGTTGCGCTGGAGCATCATCCACGCCCCGGTCGTCACCGGGATGACGACAGCGGGGTACTCACTCCCCTGCGAGCGGTGGATCGTCACCGCGTACGCGTGCGCCAGTTCGTCCAGCTCGTCGAACTCGTACGGCACCTCCTCGTCCTCGTCCGTCAGCACCGTCAGCCGCTGATCGTCGACGTTGAGGGACGTCACCACCCCCACCGTGCCGTTGAAGACGCCGTTCTCGCCCTTCTCGTAGTTGTTGCGGATCTGCGTGACCTTGTCGCCGACCCGGAAGACCCGCCCGCCGAACCGCTTCTCGGGGAGGTCGGGCCGGGCCGGGGTGACGGCCTGCTGGAGCAGGCCGTTGAGCGCGGCGGCCCCCGCGGGCCCCCGGTGCATCGGCGCCAGCACCTGCACATCACGCCGCGGATCGAGCCCGAACTTCGACGGGATGCGCCGCGCCGCCACATCCACCGTGAGCCGCCCCGCCTCCTCCGTGTCGTCCTCCACGAAGAGGAAGAAGTCCTTGAGCTTGTCGGTGAGCGGCTGCTGCCCCGCGTTGATCCGGTGGGCGTTCATGACCACACCCGACTGCTGGGCCTGCCGGAACACCCGGGTCAGACGGACGGCCGGCACGGGCCCGCCCTCCGCCAGCAGGTCGCGCAGCACCTCGCCGGCCCCGACACTCGGCAACTGGTCCACGTCCCCCACGAACAGCAGATGCGCCCCCGGAGGCACCGCCTTGACCAGCTTGTTGGCGAGCAGCAGGTCCAGCATCGACGCCTCGTCGACGACGACCAGGTCGGCGTCCAGCGGCCGGTCCCTGTCGTAGGCCGCGTCGCCCCCGGGCCGCAGTTCCAGCAGCCGGTGCACGGTCGAGGCCTCCGCCCCGGTCAGCTCGGCGAGCCGCTTGGCGGCCCGGCCGGTCGGTGCCGCGAGGACCACCTTCGCCTTCCTCGCCCGGGCCAGCTCCACGATCGAGCGGACCGTGAAGGACTTGCCGCAGCCGGGCCCGCCCGTGAGCACCGCGACCTTCTCGGTCAGGGCGAGCCGCACGGCCTGCTCCTGCTCGGGCGCCAGCTCCGTGCCCGTACGCCCCTTGAGCCAGGCCAGGGCCTTGTCCCAGGCCACGTCCCGGAACGCCGGCATCCGGTCCTCGTCGGTACGCAGGAGGCGCAGCAACTGGGCGGACAGCGACAGTTCGGCCCGGTGGAAGGGGACGAGGTAGACGGCCGTCACGGGCTCCCCGCCGTCCGGGCCCGGCACCCGCTCCCGTACGACGCCGGGGTCCTCGCCCTCCTCGGGCGGGGCCGCCAGTTCCGCGAGGCACTCGATGACGAGGCCGGTGTCCACCTGGAGCAGTTTCACCGCGTCAGCGATCAGGCGTTCCTCCGGGAGGAAGCAGTGGCCCTGGTCGCTGGACTGCGAAAGGGCGTACTGCAGACCGGCCTTCACCCGCTCCGGGCTGTCGTGCGGGATGCCCACGGACTGGGCGATCTTGTCGGCGGTGAGGAAGCCGATGCCCCAGACGTCGGACGCGAGGCGGTAGGGCTGGTTCTTGACGACCGAGATCGACGCGTCGCCGTACTTCTTGTAGATCCGCACCGCGATGGACGTGGACACCTCGACGGTCTGGAGGAAGAGCATGACCTCTTTGATCGCCTTCTGTTCCTCCCAGGCCTCGGCGATCTTCTTGGTGCGCTTGGGGCCGAGTCCCGGCACCTCGATGAGCCGCTTCGGCTCCTCCTCGATGATCTGGAGCGTGTCGAGGCCGAAGTGCGTGGTGATGCGGTCGGCGAAGACCGGGCCGATGCCCTTGACCAGGCCGGAGCCGAGGTAGCGGCGGATGCCCTGGACCGTCGCCGGGAGGACGGTCGTGTAGTTCTCCACGGTGAACTGCTTGCCGTACTGCTGATGGGAACCCCAGCGGCCCTCCATCCGCAGGGACTCCCCGACCTGGGCGCCGAGCAGCGCGCCGACGACGGTGAGCAGGTCACCGCCGCCGCGGCCGGTGTCGACGCGCGCGACCGTGTAGCCGTTCTCCTCGTTGGCGTACGTGATCCGCTCCAGCACGCCTTCGAGCACCGCGAGGTTCCGCTCCCCGCTCCCCGCCCCCACCTGATTGGCCATGATCCGACGCTACCGCCCCCCTCTGACACCGCGGAGCGGCACCGGCGGCTCAGCCCTGCTTGCGGGCCACGCCTCCGTAGAAGCCGATCTCGCCGGACCGGGCCGGCGGCTCGGTGTCGGGGCGCCAGAACGGGACCTGCGCCAGGCCGGGTTCGACCAGGTCGAAGCCGTCGAAGAAGCGCTCGATCTCGGCGCGGGACCGCAGGTTCAGCGTGGCGGTGGCCTTGCGGTAGACGGCCTGCGCGTCGGTGCGATCGGCGAAGTCGCCCGTGGCGTGCGAGAGGACCAGGAAGCTCCCGGGCGCCAGCGCGTCGCGCAGGGTGGCGACGATCTCCTCGGGCTCCTCCGCGTCGGTCAGGAAGTGCACGACGGCGACGAGGAGCAGGGCGACCGGTTCGTCGAAGTCGATGACCCGGCGGACGTCGGGGTGCTCCACGACGCCCCGCGGGTCGCGCAGGTCGGCGAGGACGATGCTGTTCGC
Source organism: Streptomyces ortus (assembly GCF_026341275.1). Classification (NCBI taxonomy): domain Bacteria; kingdom Bacillati; phylum Actinomycetota; class Actinomycetes; order Kitasatosporales; family Streptomycetaceae; genus Streptomyces; species Streptomyces ortus. The sequence goes on along the minus strand of NZ_JAIFZO010000002.1, from coordinate 5,520,177 downwards.
GCCGGTGCCGTTGAGCAGCGCGTCGGCGTGGGACCGCACGATCGGGTCGTTGTCGACGTACGCGACCCGCACGTCCGGCGCCACCTCGTCGGCGGTTTCGTGCACGTTCGGCGAGGTGGGCAGCCCGGTGCCGATGTCGAGGATCTGGCGTACGCCGCTGCCGACGACGTACCGGACGGCACGCCGCATGAAGGCGCGGTTGGCCCGCACCCCGATCCGCACCTCGGGTGCGACGGCGGCCAGCGCGTCGCCGGCCTTCTCGTCCACCTCGTAGTGGTCCTTGCCGCCGAGCAGGTAGTCGTAGATCCGCGCGGGGTGTGGCCTGCTGGTGTCGACTTCACTGGCCCACAGACCGTCCTGGCTCACGCTACGCACTCCTCCCGACCACCACCGGACCCCTGCGCCACGGCGACTACCACCAGCTTTCCACACCAACTCCGCTGTTCGGTACCTCAGTTGACGGGGGAGGCCCGGTCGGTGCGGCCCCACCAGGGCGGCGCGGGTGCGTTCCGAGCTCGTTGCGCGCGCCCGTCCGCCATGTTTGGCTCGCCCGATGAACTTCTTGTTGACCGCGAGCGGTCTGTCCAACGAGACGCTGCGGGACGCGCTGCAGGACATGCTGGGAAAGCCGTTCGAGTCGGCGAACGTCGTGTACGTCCCCACGGCGTCGATGGCCGAGCCCGGGGACCACGGATGGATCCTCGCGGACATGAACCGGGTGCACGGCCTCGGCTGGCGGGAGTTCGACGTCCTGGAACTGAACGGCCTGCCCCGGCAGCTGGTGCTCGACCGGCTGCTCCACGCGGACGTCATCCACGTCGGGGGCGGCAGCCACTACCACCTCGCGCGCAGCATCACCGGCAACGGCCTGGCCGACGGGTTCCTGAAAGCGCTGGAGGACCGGGTCTACGTGGGATTCAGCGCCGGGTCGATGATGTTCAGCCGCCACCTCACCGAGCACTCCGCCGACGTCATCGGGGACACCGCCGACCTCCATGTGCTCGGCGCGACGACGGTGGAGCCGCCGTTCGGCCTCTTCGACTGGTACCTCAAACCCCACCTGTACTCACCGGACTTCCCCGAGCGGGACGACGCCTGGGCCGACCGCATCGTCGAGCGGGCGGACTTCCCGATCTACTTCCTCGACGACGAGACGGCCGTCCGCGTGAGGGACGGCGAGGTGGACGTCGTCTCCGAAGGGCGCTGGCGGTTCCACCCGTGACATGACCCGCGTCGGTCGCCGCCCCACGGGGCGACCGGGCGGAGTTGGCCCAGCCGGGCGCTCAGCGCGCTGGGCGAGACCTTGAACGCCACGACCAGCTCGGAGAACGCCTCGGCGGTGAGCCGGCCGTGTCCGTCCGCCACCTGGCGGAACCGGTCACGGATCTCGGGCGCGGACATCAGCGGGTTGGCGGCGAAGACGTTGGCCCGTACCTCGGTGAGATCCTTCTGCCGTCCCGGGGCGACATGTGACTCGACGACGAGCTCCTGGGCGTCGCGGGCCAGGATGTGGCCCAGTTCGTGAGCCAGGGTGAACCTCTGCCGGGTCCATGTCTCCGTCGGCCCGATGAGAACGAGCCGGAACGCGTCCGTCTGCCAGGTGAGCCCGTCCACGGCGGCAGGAAGACACGTGACCGCGACGTCCACGCCGAACATCCGCGTACCGGCCGTGATCAGCACGTCGGTCTCCAGACCGGCCACCGTCCGATGGCCTTCCGCCGCGGTGAGCACGCCGACGGCGTCCTCGGCCAACTGCCTTCCCTGGTCCACGAAACGCTTGGTGTCCGGACGCACCGAGGGCATCGGCGGCAGTTCGGGCGGCCTGCCCAGCAGCTCCAGCACCTCGTACGCCGCCGCGAAACGGTCCGCGGCATCGCTGACGCGGCCCCGCCGGGGCGTCACTCCGGCAGTGGTCCGGGCCGCGAACGCCGGACACAGCGGCTCGCGCCTCGGCCTGGGTCACGGAGGCCGCCTCCATCACTCTGCGGACACGGGTGATTACAGACTCGGACACGCACTCGCCGTAACCGCGCCTTGCGAATATCGCAACGCCCCGACCGAAGCATCCGCAGGACACCTCCCCCGGCCCCCTCCATCACGATCCGGTCTCACCCCTTGCCCCACCCCCGTGTAATCGATTCCAATCGCTTCAGCAACACGCATGTAATCGTTTCCACACGTGATTCACGCATGACTCAAGATGATCCACAAGGAGGTGGAGCGTCGATGGCGAGCATCAAGGATGTCGCCGCCCAGGCAGGTGTCTCCGTCGCCACGGTGTCGCGGGTTCTGAACGACCACCCGTCCGTCAGCGCGGACGCCCGCGCCCGTGTGCTGGCCGCCGTCGACGCCCTGGGCTACCGCCCGAACGCCGTCGCCCGCTCCCTGCGCACCGACCAGACCCACACCCTCGGCCTGGTCATCAGCGACGTGCTGAACCCGTACTTCACCGAGCTGGCGCGCTCCGTCGAGGAGGCGGCCCGCGCCCTCGGCTACAGCGTCATCATCGGCAACGCCGACGAGCGGCCCGACCTCCAGGACCACCACGTCCGTACGCTCCTCGACCGCCGTATCGACGGCCTGCTCGTGTCCCCCACGGACGGCGGCTCCCCGCTGATGCTGGACGCCGCCCGGTCGGGGACGCCGATGGTCTTCGTCGACCGGTGGATACCGGGCGTGGACGTGCCCGTCGTCCGGGCCGACGGGCGGAGCGCCGTGCGCGATCTCGTCGCCCACCTGCACGGCCTCGGCCACCGCCGGCTCGCGATCATCGCGGGCCCGGCCGCCACCACCACCGGCAGCGAGCGCGTCGACGCCTTCCGGGACGCCCTGCGCGCGTACGGGCTGCCGCTCCCCGACGCCTACATCGGGCAGGGCGACTTCCAGGCCGCCAGCGGACGGCGCGCCACCGAGGAGTTCCTCGACCTGGCCGAGCCGCCCGAGGTCGTCTTCGCGGCCGACAACCTGATGGCGCTGGGCGCCCTGGACGCCGTACGGGCGCGTGGCCTGCGCGTGCCCGACGACCTCGCGCTCGCCGCCTTCGACGACATCCCGTGGTTCGTGCACACCGATCCGCCGGTCACGGCGATCGCCCAGCCGACCCCCGAGCTGGGCCGCGCCGCCGTACGCGCCGTCGTCGACCGCATCGAGGGAAGGCCCCCGCAGTCGGTGACCCTCTCCGCCACCCTCGTCGTCCGCCGCTCCTGCGGTGAACCGCCCGCCCCGCCCGCCCCGAACACCTCCGAAGCGAACGTCACTCAAAGGAGCAGCCCGTGAGCAGCAGCCCGGACGAGTTGCTGCGTATCGAAGGGATACGCAAGACCTTCCCCGGTGTGGTCGCGCTCGACAGTGTCGACTTCGACCTGCGCCGCGGCGAGGTGCACGTACTGCTCGGTGAGAACGGCGCCGGCAAGAGCACCCTCATCAAGATGCTGTCCGGCGCCTACCGGCCCGACGCCGGGAAGATCGTGGTCGACGGCGAGAAGGTCCGCATCCACGGCGCGCAGGACGCCGCGCGCCTCGGCATCGCGACCATCTACCAGGAGTTCAACCTGGTCCCCGATCTCACCGTCGCCGAGAACATCTTCCTGGGCCGCCAGCCGCGCCGCCTCGGGATGATCGACCGGAAGAGGATGGAGGCCGACGCCGCCGTGCTCCTGGAGCGGGTGGGCGTCGAGGTGTCGCCCCGCGCGCGGGTGCGCGAACTGGGCATCGCCCGGCTCCAGATGGTCGAGATCGCCAAGGCGCTGAGCCTGGACGCGCGCGTCCTGATCATGGACGAGCCGACCGCGGTGCTCACCTCCACCGAGGTCGACAAGCTCTTCCGGATCGTGCGCACGCTGCGCGAGGACGGTGTGGGCGTCGTCTTCATCACGCACCACCTGGAGGAGATCGCCGCGCTCGGCGACCGCGTCACGGTCATCCGGGACGGCCGGAGCGTCGGCCAGGTGCCCGCGTCCACGCCCGAGGACGAGCTGGTACGCCTCATGGTGGGCCGCTCCATCGAGCTGCAGTATCCGCGCGAGCGGCCGGACGGCGGCGACCCCCACGAAGCTGCGCTGCTCACCGTCGACGGGCTCACCCGCGACGGTGTCTTCCACGACATCAGCTTCGAGGTGCGCGCCGGTGAAGTGGTCGGTGTCGCCGGCCTCGTGGGAGCCGGACGGACCGAGGTCGTACGAGCCGTCTTCGGCGCCGACCCCTACGACAAGGGCTCGGTGGCCGTCGCGGGCAACCCGCTTCCCCGCCACGACGTCAACGCGGCGATGACCGCCGGGATCGGGCTCGTCCCCGAGGACCGCAAGGGCCAGGGACTGCTGCTGGACGCCTCCGTGGAGGAGAACCTCGGGCTGGTCACCCTGCGGGCGGCCACCCGCGGCGGCCTGGTCGACCTCAAGGGGCAGCGGACGGCCGCCGCGAAGGTCGCCGAGCAGTTGGGCGTACGGATGGCCGGGCTCGGCCAGCACGTGCGCACGCTCTCCGGCGGCAACCAGCAGAAGGTCGTCATCGGCAAGTGGCTGCTCGCCGACACCCGGGTGCTGATCCTCGACGAGCCGACCCGCGGTATCGACGTGGGCGCCAAGGTCGAGATCTACCAGCTCATCAACGCGCTCACGGCCGCGGGCCACGCCGTCCTGATGATCTCCAGCGATCTGCCCGAGGTGCTCGGCATGAGCGACCGGGTGCTGGTGATGGCCCAGGGCCGGATCGCCGGCGAACTCTCCGCCGACGAGGCGACCCAGGACTCCGTGATGGCCCTGGCAGTCAGCACCCCCACCAACTCCGTCACCCCCGTTACCCCCGTTACCCCTGTTACCGCTGTGGAGGACCCCCGTGGCCACTGACACGCTCAAGAGCACATCGGGCGCGAGTGGCGCTCCCGGCGGTAGTGCGCCGGGCGGCCTGCGCCGGCTCCTGCTCGACAACGGCGCGCTCACCGCGCTCATCATCCTCGTCATCGCGATGTCGGCCCTGTCCGGCGACTTCCTGACGACGGACAACCTGCTCAACATCGGTGTCCAGGCGGCCGTGACCGCCATCCTCGCCTTCGGTGTGACCTTCGTGATCGTCTCGGCGGGCATCGACCTGTCGGTCGGTTCCGTCGCCGCGCTGTCGGCCACGGTCCTCGCCTGGACGGCGACCTCGGAGGGCGTACCGGTCTGGATCGCGGTGATCCTCGCCATCGCCACCGGCATAGCGTGCGGACTGGTCAACGGCGTCCTGATCTCGTACGGGAAACTGCCGCCGTTCATCGCGACGCTCGCCATGCTGTCGGTGGGCCGCGGGCTGTCCCTGGTGATCTCGCAGGGCTCCCCGATCGCCTTCCCCGACTCGGTCTCCCACCTGGGCGACACGCTCGGCGGCTGGCTGCCGGTCCCGGTCCTCGTGATGATCGTGCTGGGCCTGGTCACGGCCGTGATCCTCGGGCGTACGTACATCGGGCGCTCCATGTACGCAATCGGCGGCAACGAGGAGGCGGCGCGCCTCTCCGGGCTGCGGGTGAAGCGGCAGAAGCTGGTCATCTACGCGCTGTCGGGGCTCTTCGCCGCCGCCGCGGGCATCGTGCTCGCCTCCCGGCTGTCCTCCGCGCAGCCGCAGGCCGCACAGGGTTACGAGCTGGACGCGATCGCCGCGGTCGTCATCGGCGGCGCCTCCCTCGCGGGTGGTACGGGCAAGGCGTCCGGGACGCTGATCGGCGCGCTGATCCTCGCGGTGCTGCGCAACGGCCTCAACCTCCTGTCCGTGTCGGCGTTCTGGCAGCAGGTCGTCATCGGCGTGGTCATCGCGCTGGCGGTGCTGCTCGACACCGTGCGCCGCAAGGCCGGGGCGACCCCGGTGACGTCCGGTGCCGGGGGCGCGGCGGGCCTGAGGGGCAAGGGCCCGCAGGCGCTCAAGTACGGGCTCGCCGTCGTCCTCGTGGCGGCGGTCGTCGGTGGGCTGAGCATCTTCAACAACGGCTCGTCGTCCTCCGAGAAGCCGAAGGTCGGCCTGTCCCTCTCCACCCTGAACAACCCCTTCTTCGTACAGATCAAGGCGGGTGCGCAGGCCGAGGCGGAGAAGCTCGGCGCCGATCTGACCGTCACCGACGCGCAGAACGACGCCTCGCAGCAGGCCAACCAGCTGCAGAACTTCACCAGCGAGGGCGTCGACTCGATCATCGTCAACCCGGTGGACTCGGACGCGGCGGGCCCCTCGGTGCGCTCCGCGAACAAGTCCGACATCCCCGTCGTCGGTGTCGACCGTGGCGTCAACAAGGCGAAGACGGCCGCGCTCGTGGCCTCGGACAACGTCGAAGGCGGACAGCTCGGTGCCAAGGCGCTGGCCGAGAAGCTGGGCGGCAAGGGCAAGATCGTGATTCTGCAGGGTCTGGCCGGTACGTCCGCGAGCCGTGAGCGCGGCGCGGGCTTCGAGGAGGGCCTCAAGGCCTACCCGGACATCAAGGTGGTCGCCAGGCAGCCCGCCGACTTCGACCGTACGAAGGGGCTCGACGTGATGACGAACCTGCTCCAGGCTCATCCGGACGTCCAGGGCGTCTTCGCCGAGAACGACGAGATGGCGCTCGGCGCGATCAAGGCGCTCGGCTCCAAGGCGGGGAAGTCGGTCCAGGTCATCGGCTTCGACGGCACACCGGACGGGCTGAAGGCCGTCGCGGACGGCACGATGTACGCCTCCGTGGCCCAGCAGCCGAAGGAGCTCGGCAGGATCGCGGTGGAGAACGCGCTGCGGGCGGCCGACGGCAAGAAGACCGAGCGGACGGTCAAGGTCCCGGTGAAGGTGGTCACGTCGAAGAACGTGGCCGACTTCACCGGCTGACCCGGCCTCCGTATCGCGCACTCCTAGGGAGAGAGTCCATGTTCGAGTACGACCTGCTGGTCGTCGGGTCGGCCAACGCCGATCTGGTCGTCGCCGTCGAGCGGCGGCCGGGCGCCGGGGAGACCGTGCTCGGCTCCGACCTGGCCCTGCACCCGGGCGGCAAGGGCGCCAACCAGGCCGTCGCCGCCGCCCGGCTCGGGGCGCGTACGGCGCTCCTCGCCCGGGTGGGCGACGACGCGCACGGCCGGCTGCTGCTCGACTCGCAGCGGGCGGCGGGGGTCGACACGTCCGGGGTCCTCGTGGGTGGCGCGCCGACCGGGGTCGCGCTGATCACGGTGGACCCGTCCGGCGACAACAGCATCGTGGTGTCGCCGGGCGCGAACGGCCGCCTCACCCCGGACGACATCCGGGCGGCATCCGCCCTGATCACGGCCTCCCGCGTGGTCTCGACGCAACTGGAGATCCCGCTGGAGACGGTCGAGGAACTGGTACGGGGTCTGCGCCCCGGCACCCGCTTCGTACTGAACCCGTCCCCGCCGCAGGAGTTGCCCGCGGCCGTCCTCGCCGTCTGCGACCCGCTGATCGTGAACGAGCACGAGGCGCGGGTGGTGCTCGGCGCGGACGCGGGCACGACGCCCGAGGAGTGGGCGGGCGCGCTGCTCGCGCTCGGCCCGCGCTCGGTGGTCGTCACCCTGGGCGACGAGGGCGCGTTGGTCGCCGACGCCTCGGGCACCGCCCGGGTCCCGGCCGTGAAGGTGACCGCCGTGGACACGACCGGTGCGGGCGACTCCTTCACGGCGGCGCTGGCGTGGCGGCTGGGCGCGGGCGGGTCGCTCACGGCCTCGGCGGCGTACGCGGCCCGCGTGGGCGCCGTCGCCGTCACCCGTCAGGGCGCGCAGGCGTCCTTCCCCACCGCCGAAGAGGTCGCCGCCGTATGAAGAGGACCGGAATACTGAACCGCCACCTCGCGGGCGCGACAGCCGAACTGGGCCACGGCGACGGCGTACTGATCTGCGACGCGGGCATGCCGATCCCGGCCGGCCCGCGGGTCGTGGACCTGGCGTTCCGCGCCGGGGTGCCGTCCTTCCAGGAGGTCCTGGAGGGGCTGCTGGAGGAGCTGGTGGTGGAGGGCGCGACGGCGGCGACGGAGATCCGCGGGGCGAACCCGGCGGCCTCCGCCCTGCTGGACGGGCACTTCGGGGCCACGCTGGCCCACGTCCCGCACGAGGAGCTGAAGTCGCTCTCGGCCGGCGCCCGCCTGATCGTACGAACCGGCGAGGCCCGCCCGTACGCGAACGTGCTGCTGCGCTGCGGGGTGTTCTTCTAGGAGCCTTCCAGGGCCGTAGCTGCGCGTAGGTCCATAGGGTGACAGCTGCGGACGCTCGCACTGAAGTGTCTCCCTCGCCGGCGTCGGGGATGATGCCCGACCCGACGGACGAATTCTCGTCAGAGTGACATGCTGGATGCCTCACTGGAACAAGGGAGTTGAGCTCATGCAGTGGACCGTCCATGGCGAGCGGCAGATCTACGACAACCCGTGGGTGAACCTGTGGCTCGTGGACGTGCAACAGCCTGACGGCCGGCGGTGGGAACACCATGTGGTCCGAATGCGCCACCTTGCCGTAGCGGTCGTGGTCGACGATCAGAAGCGCGTGCTCATGATGTGGCGGCACCGGTTCATCACCGACACCTGGGGCTGGGAGCTTCCGATGGGTCTGATCGAGGCCGAAGAGACCCCTGAGCAGGCCGCCGCTCGCGAGGTGGAAGAGGAGACCGGCTGGCGGGTGGAGAGCGTCAAGCCGCTGGTCTACGCGCAACCCGCCAACGGCATCACGGATTCCGAGCACTTCGTCTTCCGCGCTGAGGCCGCCTCGTATGCGGGCCCGCCGACCGAGGTGAACGAGTCCGACCGGATCGAGTGGATCCCGATCTCTCAGCTCCGAGGCATGATCGACCGCCGTGAGGTTGTCAGCAGCGGCAGTCTCGTCGGCCTGCTGTATCTGCTGCTGGACGAGGCGACCGGCAGCGCGTAGGGGTCAACCGAGGGCATCGCGCATACGTTGTTCGAAAGCGAGGACCGGAGCCTCGCGTGCGTAGGGCAACATCCGGCGGTGCAGTTCCTGGACGTGGCCGCTCACCCGTGGCGAGTCAATGGCTGCGGTGAGGTCGAGGGCGAGGCCGGCGTTGGCGCATGCCTCATCGAGTTTGCTCAACTGGAGTTGGGCGCTGGCCAGCCAAAAGGCATGGAAGGCGCGGCCTCGCCGCTGGTCGGCATTCTCTCGACGCAGGCCCTCAGCGATGAGGGGTTCTGCGCGGGCTGATTCGCCGAGGCGCGCGTAGGCGATGCCGGTATCGACGAGGAGCTTCGTCTCGTCGAAGTAGTGGACCCAGACAGGTGCTTCAACTTCGTGTCCACGCGAGCGTTCGTACTGGACACGGGAGCGATCCACGGCATGGTGGCAAGCCTGGGCGTCTCGGAGGATGGCGTGGGCGAACGCCTCGCGCAAGTGCAGCATCGACATGACGAGCGGCTGTTCACCGGCGGCGCGGGCCGCATCCTGGGCACGGCATGCAAGGGCCACGGCATCGTTCGGATTGCCGTCATAAGTGGCCAACAGACTCATGCAGGACAGCACATTTGCCATGAACAGCCTGTCGCCCTGCGTGTGGGAGAGTTTGAGCGCCTCGGTGAAGTACGTGCGCGCGGTGCTGTACTGGCGAGCGTCGAAGTACGCCCAGCCGGAGAGCCGTGCCAGCTCGGCTGCGATCCCTTGAAGGTCGTGACGTAAGCCGGCCTCGGCAGAGTCGAGGAGGCGGCTGACATAGCGCAGGTGCCCCACGACGGCCGGTCGCAGAGTCGCGCCACCGTGCGCGTTGTCCCGCCGCCAGTAGTCCTGTACCGAGGAGCGCAGGGCCGTAAGGGTGGAACGGGTGGCACGGCCGTCGACCAGCGCGAGAAGGTCGTCCAGTTCGCCCCTCGAACCGATGCGTTGAGGTTCGTCCGATACCACAGGACGGGGCTCGGGCAGCCTCTCCCCGATGCGAGGCGGGACAGGAATCTCCCAGGGCCGGTGAGCCAGGCCGAGCATCGCACCGGGGATGCCCAGGCCGTCGGCGACTCGTTCGATCACGTCGATGTGCGCCAAGCCGCGCCGTCCCGCCATGATCTCGCCGACTCTGCTCGGCGTCATGCCGCACAGTGCGGCGATCCGTGACGGGTAGATCCCGGCCTTGCCTTTGACCAGCCGGAAGATACGGGCGAAGTCCCGGCCGCGACAGGCTTCCTGCCATTCCGCGCTGGCCAGCAGTTCGGCGGGCAGCGCCCGGTGAGCCTGCGAGCGTGCCACTCATCCTCCTCACTCGCCCGTCCAGGCGGTCCGGCTCGGTACCAACTGATGACGACATTAACCACGTTGGGTAATCAGTGTGACCTGATTCCGTGATCACCGCAGCGGTGCACTTGTGTCCCACAGCCCGCCCGTGACGAGGGGACGCGATGCACGCTAAGACGACACTCCGACACTGCTCCGTTGCGATGGCAGACGCAGTTCAGCCCCCTACGCAAGTGCGTACCTTTGGCCCGCAGCCTCGTCTCCCAGACGCTCGCGAGCTGGGGATACGCCCAGGAGGACATCGCGCGGGTGGTCCTCGTCTGCGGAGAGCTCTCCGCCAATGCCGTCGAGCACGGCGGCAGGCCAGGACATCTCTTCGAAGTTCGGCTGACTGTTGACGGCCCGAGCTGCCTGGTCGAGGTCTCCGATGCCGACCGAACCCCGCCCCGCCGCATCAAGGCCGGAGAAGACGACGAAGGCGGCCGTGGCCTCCTTCTCGTCGACCGGCTCTCCGCGGAGACCGGCCACCACGACCGCCACCCGATCGGCAAGACCGTCTGGGCCCGCCTGATCCTCGACAGCCCGAATGAGGAGTCCGTATGCACGAGCTGATCGCAGCCCCGTACCTCGACCACCACCTTCTCGTACGGCCGGGCAGTCCCAAGGCAGCACGCCTTGCTGTTCACAGGTACGAGGAACTGCGCACCACATCGAGCACCTCGACAGCACCCACCTGGCTGGCCGACGTGGCCCGCCGGGTCTGGGAAATCGATCTGGCCCACCGCCGTATCGATGAGACCGTGCTGGTCCGCGCCCGCTCCCCCTACGGATACGGACGCGCCTCGTACGAGTTGAACCTCGGCTGCAACTACGACTGCGAGCACTGCTACCTCGGTCTGAAGCAGTTCGCCGGCCTGGGCTGGCCGGATCGTGAGCGCCTGTTGCACGCCATCCGGGACTCCGGGGTTCTCTGGCTCCAGCTCACGGGCGGTGAGCCAATGATCGACAAGCTGTTCCCCGAGACGTACCGACTCGCGCACGAGCTGGGCATGATGGTCGAGATCCTTACCAACGGCTCGCGCCTCGCCGCAGCGAAGAACCTCGCCCTGCTGACCCGCCGGAGGCCGAACCGGATCACACTCAGCCTGTACGGGGCCACCGCGGAGTCCTACGACGGGCTGACTCGGCGTCGGGGCGCGTACCGCATGTTCGTCAGAGGACTGGACGCGGCCCAGGAAGCCGGATTGCCTCTCGACCTGGCTCTGATCATCACGCGGCACAACGCACATGAAGCCGACCTGATGCGCGGTTTCGCCGATCGCCATGGGCTGCCGTACCGCGAGTACACCCATATGTCGCCGACCATCTACGGCGGCGCAGAAACCCTTGCCGCCCAGGCCCCGGACCACCTCGCGGATCGAGATCCCTTCAACGGCTGCAACGCCGGCCACACCTTCTTCCACGTCGACCCACACGGCATGGTCTCCATCTGCAAGGTCGGCCGCGACGAGGCGATCCCCCTCATGACCACGGGAGTCGAGGGACTGAGCCGCCTCGGCGGCATCGCCGACTCCCTGATGCTTCGCACCGGTGGCTGCACCGGCTGCCGGCTGTCCGGCACCTGCCGGGTCTGCCGGCCGCTGGCCAAGGTCTACCAGGAGGCGAAGGCACCACTGGACAGGTACTGCCAACACGCGACAACAAGGAGCTGAACCATGACCGCAACAGCAGTGGAGATCACCCCCATCCACCCAGTGTCCGAGCCCGATGAGGAGATCATCCTTATCGAAGACCTGGACGCCTTCGCGGCGGACACCACGCCCGGCTGCGGGGACGACAACCCGTACAACTGACCGCCCGGCCGGAGGGCTTCTGGCAGCACCTCGTGCCGGAAGCCCTCTGCCTGCGCGTACATCTGAAAGCCTGACGACCATGCCCGCGCCCCCCATCACCTTCGACGGTCTCCCTCTCGGCATGCGCACCGCCATCGAGGCAGAGACCGGTCAGATCCTCAAGGTCGACAACGTCAGCACCGGTTTCAACAGCTCACTCTCCGCACTCGCGCACACCACCGGCGGAGTCGTCTTCCTCAAGGGCCTGCGCACCGACCACCGCTGGGTCTGGACGCAACGACGCGAGGCGGACATCAACCCGTACGTGACCCCGCTCGCCCCGCGCCTGCTCTTCCACGTCATCGCCGACGGCTGGGACGTCCTCGGTTTCGAGACCATCCACGGGCATCACGCCGACTACTCCCCGGGCTCCCCCGACTTGCCCAAGGTCTCGGACGCACTCCAGGAACTGGCCGCCCTGCCCTGTCCGGACGTCGAACTGCGCCATGCCGAACAACGCCTGGCCGCCCATGTCGACCACCCCGGTGACGCGGACGTCTTTCGAGGCGACGCACTGCTCCACACCGACTGGAACAACCACAATGTCCTTGTCACCGACAACCGCGCCCACCTCGTCGACTGGGGCTGGGCCACCCGTGGCGCGGCCTGGCTCGACCCCGCTCACTGGATCATCTGGCTCGTTGCGGCAGGTCACACACCGGCCGCCGCCGAAGCGCTGGCCGCGCGTCTCCCCGCCTGGGCATCAGCGCCCCCACAAGCCGTGGACACTTTCGCCCTGGCCAGCGCCGGCCTCTGGGCCGACATCGCAGGAACCGCCCCGGACGACTGGACACGGAGTCTGCTCGCTGCCGCACGGCTGTGGCAACGACACCGGCACGACCGCGCCTGACCGGCTCGACCCTGCAAGCTGCCGGGGGCTGCCGGAAAGCCCGTGCCAGTCGTCGAGTGGGCTACGGGGTCGGCGGGTACCCGTGGAGGTGTCGTGATCGGCGGCCGGGGCCGATCTGGTCGCTCGCGGACACCCGAAGGAGAAACCGTGGAGCTCCTTCGTCTCACCGCCCGGAAGAAAACCGACTTCTGGCCCACCGGCGCCGTGATGATCGTCGTCCTCACCGTGATCTCGGCGGGGATAGGTATCTGGCGGATCCGCAACGAGAAGAAGGGCATCGGTGGTCCGGGCAAGTGGAGGACATATTTCGAGGGGCCCGGTCCGTCGACCGGGCCCCTCGGTCCCCTCCCCCAGATCAGAACCCCCGCGATCCCCCCGGATCCCCCTCCAAAGGTTCTGATGCCAGGTACGACCCGCGAGGTGGGGAGAGGGTTGCACGGTTGCTTGAGATTTTTTTGAGCTTTTTTCGAGGCGGGGCGGGTACCGCCGTCGAGTGGGGGCGGGGGCCCGTGTCCGGGCTGATCAGGCCGTGTGTTCCGTGAAGCGTGCGGCCGTCTCCGCGAGGACCTCTCGGCCGTTCCTGGCCCACAGGCCGTCGTTGAAGAGTTCTACTTCGATGGGGCCCGTGTAGCCCGCCGCCTCGACGTACGCCTTCCACTCGCGCATGTCGATCGAGCCGTCGCCGAGCTGGCCGCGGCCGTTGAGGACGCCCTCGGGGAGCGGGGTCGTCCAGTCGGCGAGCTGGAAGGTGTGGATGCGGCCGGCGGCGCCCGCGCGGGCGATCTGCTCGGGGGCCCGGTCGTCCCACCAGATGTGGTACGTGTCGACCGTGACGCCGACCTGGTGCGCGGGGAAGCGTTCCGCGAGGTCCAGGGCCTGGGTGAGCGTGGAGACCACGCAGCGGTCGGCGGCGTACATCGGGTGGAGCGGTTCGATGGCGAGTCGTACGCCGCGCTCCTCTGCGTACGGGCCCAGTTCACCCAGTGCGTCCGCGATCCGTTCCCGGGCGCCGTGCAGGTCCTTGGAGCCCGCCGGGAGGCCGCCCGAGACCAGGACGAGCGTGTCCGTACCCAGGGTGGCCGCCTCGTCGATCGCCAGGCGGTTGTCGTCCAGCGCCTCCGCCCGCTCGGCCGGGCCGATCGCCGTGAGGAAGCCGCCGCGGCAGAGGGTGGTGACCGTGAGGCCCGCGTCACGGACCAGCTTGGCCGTCGCGGCCAGGCCGTACGTCTGGACGGGGGCCCGCCACAGGCCCACCGCCGGGACGCCCAGCGCCACGCACGCGTCCACCAGTTCCGGCATGGACAGCTGCTTGACCGTCATCTGGTTGATGCTGAAGCGGGAGAGGTCCGCCGCGGCCGGCAGGGTGCTCGGGGTCACTGGTTCACTCCGTAGAGGGAGAGCAGGGTCTTCATGCGGGCCTCCGCGAGCGCCGGGTCGGGGAACAGGCCCAGGCCGTCGGCGAGTTCGTACGCCCGGGACAGGTGGGGCAGCGAGCGGGCCGACTGGAGGCCGCCGACCATCGTGAAGTGGGACTGGTGGCCCGCGAGCCAGGCCAGGAACACCACGCCCGTCTTGTAGAAGCGGGTGGGGGCCTGGAAGAGGTGGCGGGAGAGTTCGACCGTGGGGTCGAGGAGCGAGCGGAAGCCGTGTACGTCACCCGTGTCCAGGGTCCGTACAGCCTCTGCGGCGAGCGGGCCCAGCGGGTCGAAGATGCCGAGCAGGGCGTGGCTGAAGCCCTGGTCGTCGCCCGCGATCAGCTCGGGGTAGTTGAAGTCGTCGCCGGTGTAGCAGCGCACCCCGTCGGGGAGCTTGCGGCGCAGGTCGATCTCGCGCTGCGCGTCCAGCAGGGAGACCTTGATGCCGTCGACCTTGTCGGGGTGGGCGGCGATGACCTCAAGGAAGGTGCCGGTGGCGGCGTCCAGGTCGGTGCTGCCCCAGTAGCCGTCGAGAGCCGGGTCGAACATCGGGCCCAGCCAGTGCAGGACCACCGGTTCGGCGGCCTGGCGCAGCAGGTGGCCGTAGACCTCCAGATAGTCCTCGGGGCCCTTGGCAACGGCGGCCAGCGCGCGGGAGGCCATCAGGATGGCCTGCGAGCCGGACTCCTCGACGAGGGCCAGCTGCTCCTCGTACGCGGCCCGTACGTCGTCCAGCCCGTACGAGCCGTACGGGTCCGCGGTCCCGGTGGCCGGCAGCTGGTCGGTGCCCACGCCGCAGGCGATCAGGCCGCCGACCGCCTTCGCCTCGGCCGACGAGCGGCGGATCAGCTCGGCCGCGCCCGCCCAGTCGAGGCCCATGCCGCGCTGAGCGGTGTCCATGGCCTCGGCGACGCCCAGTCCGTGGGACCACAGATGGCGGCGGAAGGCGAGGGTGGCGTCCCAGTCGACGGCGGCGGGCGAGTCGGGTGAGACGTCCGCGTACGGGTCGGCGACCACGTGGGCCGCCGAGAAGACCGTACGGGCGGCGAAGGGGGCGCCGGTGGTGACGGGGAGGGGGTCGGGGCGGGGGGTGTAGGTGTGCGACCTGCCGTCGGCGCCCGGGAGTTCGATGGTCACAGGGAGATCTCCGGGACGTCGAAGCGGCGGCCTTCGGCGGAGGACCTCAGGCCCAGCTCGGCGAGCTGGACGCCGCGGGCGCCGGCCAGGAGGTCCCAGTGGTAGGGGGCGTCGGCGTAGACGTGGCGGAGGAACAGCTCCCACTGGGCCTTGAAGCCGTTGTCGAACTCGGCGTTGTCGGGCACCTCCTGCCACTGGTCGCGGAAGACCTCGGTGGCGGGGATGTCCGGGTTCCAGACCGGCTTGGGGGTCGCCGAGCGGTGCTGGACGCGGCAGTTGCGCAGTCCGGCGACGGCCGAGCCCTCGGTGCCGTCGACCTGGAACTCGACGAGTTCGTCGCGGTTGACGCGGACCGCCCAGGAGGAGTTGATCTGGGCGATCGCGCCGCCGTCGAGTTCGAAGATGCCGTACGCCGCGTCGTCGGCGGTGGCGTCGTAGGGCTTGTCGCCCTCGTCCCAGCGCTGCGGGACGTGGGTGGCGGTGAGCGCCTGGACCGACTTCACGCGGCCGAACAGTTCGTGCAGCACGTACTCCCAGTGCGGGAACATGTCGACGACGATGCCGCCGCCGTCCTCGGCCCGGTAGTTCCACGAGGGGCGCTGGGCGGGCTGCCAGTCGCCCTCGAAGACCCAGTAGCCGAACTCGCCGCGGATGGACAGGACACGGCCGAAGAAGCCGCCGTCGATGAGGCGCTTGAGCTTGAGCAGTCCGGGGAGGAAGAGCTTGTCCTGGACGACGCCGTGCTTGATGCCGGCGTCGTTCGCCAGGCGGGCCAGGGCGAGGGCGCCGTCGAGGCCGGTGGCGGTCGGCTTCTCCGTGTAGAGGTGCTTGCCGGCCGCGATCGCCTTCTTGAGTGCCTCCTCGCGGGCCGAGGTGACCTGGGCGTCGAAGTAGATGTCGACGGTCGGGTCGGCGAGGACGGCGTCCAGGTCGGTGGACCAGTGCTCGATGCCGTGCTGGTCGGCGAGCGCCTTCAGGGCGTGCTCGCGGCGCCCCACGAGGACCGGTTCGGGCCAGAGCACGTCACCGTCGCCGAGGTCGAGGCCGCCCTGTTCGCGCAGGGCGAGGATCGAGCGGACGAGGTGCTGGCGGTAGCCCATGCGTCCCGTCACGCCGTTCATGGCGATGCGCACCGTCTTGCGTGTCACGTCATTCCCTCCGTACGCGTCCCGCGCCGCGTACGAACTGGCGAGCGTCGCAGCAAGCGCTTTCTATGTAAGAAGAAGCTAGCCTCTGTGCAGCGGATCGGACAAGACCGCGGGGGTGGCGAGTTGTTCGAGGGGGCGAACAGGGCGGGCTCGTGGCCGTAGGGTCAGCACGAGCCTGAACCCGGGGGCGGGGCCGGGGCCGTGTGGGCCGTGCCGCCCCCTGGCCGTGAGGTCTGCGTCACTCGGGGCGCGGGAGCGGCGCCGACGGCGAAGCGGTCCGGCGGTGGAGTGGGACGGCGCCGCGGTGGTGCGGCTCTGAGGACGATGACGAGATGCGCGACCGGAGGACTTCGAGATGACGGTGACCCTGGCGGACGTGGCGGCCCGCGCGCAGGTCTCGCCCGCGACGGTGTCGCGCGTGCTGAACGGCAACTACCCCGTGGCGGCCTCCACCCGTGAACGGGTGCTGCGGGCCGTGGACGACCTGGACTACGTGCTCAACGGCCCCGCCAGCGCGCTCGCGGCGGCCACCTCCGACCTGGTCGGGATCCTGGTCAACGACATCGCCGACCCGTTCTTCGGGATCATGGCGGGGGCGATCCAGTCCGAGATCGGGGGGCCCGGGGGACGGGCGGGCGGGGAGCGGCTCGCCGTCGTGTGCAACACCGGCGGCTCTCCGGAGCGCGAACTCACCTACCTCACGCTGCTTCAGCGGCAGCGTGCGGCGGCGGTCGTACTGACCGGTGGGGCCGTGGAGAACACCGCGCACGCGACGGCCGTGGCGACGAAGCTGCGCAAGCTCGGTGAGGCGGGGACGCGGGTGGTGCTGTGCGGGCGGCCTCCCGCGCCGGCGGACACCGACTCGGTGGCGCTCACCTTCGACAACCGGGGTGGCGGAAAGCTGCTCACCGAGCATCTGATCGGGCTCGGGCACCGGCGGATGGGGTACATCGCGGGGCCGGAGGAACGGACGACCACGCGTCATCGGCTGGAGGGGCACCGGGACGCGCTCGCCGCGCACGGCATCGCGGATGATCCCGGGTGGACGGTGCACGGGCGGTACGACCGGCGGGCGGGGTACGAGGCGACGCTCGAACTCCTGCGCCGTGAACCGGGCTTGACTGCTGTCGTGGCCGCGAACGACACGGTGGCGCTGGGTGCTTGTGCGGCGTTGCGGGACTCCGGGTTGCGGATTCCGGACGATGTGTCCGTGGTCGGGTTCGACGACCTGCCGTTCAGCATCGACGCGGTGCCGGCGTTGACGACGGTGCGGTTGCCGTTGGCCGACGCGGGGGCGCGGGCGGGGCGGATCGCCATGGGGCGGGAGGGGGTTCCGCCCGGGGGGATCGCGGTGATTCGGGGGGAGTTGATGGTGCGGGGTCCGTCGGCGGGCCGAGGGAGTCTTGAGGGGCTGGGGGCTTGGGGTGGGGGTGCTTTTCGGGTGCGGGTAGGTGGGGGTGTTGCGCCGTTCCCCGCGCCCCTGGGTGGGTTGGGGGCGGCCGCGCTTTTCCGCTGCGGCCCGGTGAAGGCTGAGTGCGCTTGTCCCCGCGCCCCTGGGTGAGTGGCGGGCAGCTCCTGGCTTTCCACTGCGGCCCAGTGGAAGTTGAGCGCGCAGTTCCCCGCGCCCCTGGGTGAGGGCGGGCAGCCCTGCTTTCCGCTGCCGCCCAGTCGAGGCTGAGTGCGCCGTTCCCCGCGCCCCTTGGGGAGTGGGGGGCGGGCGGGTTTAGTCGGGGCTGTTGGGGGGTCAGGTTTTGTTTAGGGAGCGGGTTATGCCTGCTACCACTGCCGTTGTCAGTAGCCAGCCCGCCGCGATCAGCGCGTACGAGAGGCCCATGACGGCCGGGTCCTTCCAGTGCCAGGAGCCGCGTTGGCCGAATCCGCCGATCGGGATCAGCAGGTCCAGCGTGTAGGCCAGGGCACTGAACGGCGGCCCCTCGCCCTCCTTGTTCGGTGTGGGCGTGTGGGCCCGGAAGACCAGCGTCCCGATCAGCGACAGCAGGATCAGCCAGCCGCCTGCCCGCCAGGGGCGGTAGCCGTAGCCGACCGTGGCGTCGAAGACGCGGCCCCAGAGCCGGGCGAAGGGGTGGAGCGTGCCGCGCCGGTGCCGCTGCTTCTCCAGCAGCACGAGGCGGGCGTCGTCGTCGTGACCGATGAGGCGGTACCAGCCGGCGAGCTGCTCGTACGGCTGCGGGCTGTAGCCGGGCGAGCGGCGCAGCCACGCGACCCTGCGGGCCGCCCCGACGCGTTCGCCGGGTCCGGCGGGCGGCGCGTCGTCCGCGTGCAGGGACGCGTAGACGAGCCCCTCCAGTCGCACACGCGCCGTCCGGCAGGTCTCGTTGTCGCGCAGGACCTCGACGCGAGCGCTGCGCAGGTCGATGCCGCCGGGCGGGGCGACCGCGGGCGTGAGGTCGAGCTCGGCCACCTGCAGCCGGGCGAGGTCCAGCGCGGCGCCCGCCTCGCCGAGGGCCGCGCCCCGCACCGACAGCCGGTTCGTGATGTGCGCCCCGCGCAACCGCACGGCAGCGGTGGCGCTGAACCCGTCGGTCAGCTCCAGCGTCTTCACGGTGGCGGTGTCGGCGAGCAGCGCCTCACCCTCCGGGTTCTCCAACCGCGCCCCGCCCAGGAACAGCCCGCCGGACAGCTGGGCCCCCAGCAGCCGGAACCCTCCCCTCGCGGTGAGCCCGCGGCAGAAGACCGCCCCCTCCGCGACGAGCCCGCCGGCGAACAGCGCCCACTTGCCCTCGGCCTCCAACGTCGCCCCGTTCAGGACCAGTTCTCCGGAGACATGGGCGTTGGTGAGCGCGATCCGGCCGCCCCGCAGGGTCGTTCCGCGCAGGTCGAGGCGGCCTTCGATACGGGCCATCTGCGCATTGATGTCCAGGACGCGGCAGTTCCTCAGCCGGATCGTCCGGGTGGCGCTGCCGCGCACGTTCACGGTCTCCTCCAGCCTGCACGACGCGAGGTGGACCGTGTGGGCGATGTCGCCGCCCTCCAGGTCGAGGCTGCCGACGATCCGCGCGCCGGTGAGGTTCAGTGCCGCGACGGCTCCCGGCCGGACCTGGTTCGCCCCCAGCAGCAGGGCCGTCAGGACCTCGGCCCGGACCGTGCGCCCGGAGCCCCACGCGCTTTCGCCGACGGCGTCGTCCTCCTCCAGGACCCCGCTGCGCAGGTCCACGAGCCGGCCCTCGGGAAAGGCATCCCAGACGGCACGTTCCACGGGCGTCAGATCGTCGTACTGCAGCACCTCGGAAGGCTATCCGGGCCGTCGCGCAGGAAACCGCCAAGGGGCCTGGTCGAGAATCGCCCGCAGCAGGCATAATCCCTGACTAAGTCAGCAATCTCGCAATGCCCTCGCCGTCACCGTCACCGTCACCGTCGCCGTCACCGCGAGACAGGGGTCATGTGTCATGACCGTTCCGGAGATCCGCGCCTTCAACCGCTTCTACACCAACCTCATCGGCGCGCTGGACTACAGCCGTCGGCTCCACGCCCCGTACACGCTCACGGAGTCCCGCGTGCTGTACGAGCTGGCCCACTCCCCCCGTACGGACACCGCCGACCTCCGTACCGAACTCTCCCTCGACTCCGGCTATCTGAGCCGGCTGCTGACGAAGTTCGAGAAGGACGGGCTCATCGAGCGGACGCCTTCGGAGAAGGACACCCGGCGCCGCAGCGTCACCCTCACGGCGCGCGGGCGGGAGACCGCCGACCTGCTGGACGAGCGCTCGCGGGACTCGGTCGGCTCGCTGCTCTCGACCGTGCCGCCCGAGGACCGGGCCCGGCTCACCGGGGCGATGCGGGACATCCGCGAGATCCTCTCGGACGCGCGACTCCGGCCTCCGCGCCGCGAGGACGTCCTGCTGCGCGAGCCCCGGCCGGGCGACCTCGGCTGGATCGTGCAGCGCAACGCGGCGCTCTACACCGCCGAGCACGGCTGGAACACGGACTACGAAGGGCTGGTCGCCCGGATCGTCGCCGACTTCGCCGAGGACCACGACCCGCACCTGGAGCGGGTGTGGATCGCGGAGGTGGACGGCCGTCAGGTCGGCAGCGTGATGTGCGTACGCGACGAGGCACCCGGCACCGCCCGGCTGCGCCTGCTGCTCGTCGAGCCGGACGCGCGCGGCCTCGGCATCGGCGACCGGCTGGTGAGCGCCTGTGTCGGGTTCGCCCGGGGGGTCGGCTACCGGGAGATGGTCCTGTGGACGAACGACGTCCTGACCTCCGCGCGCCGCATCTACCTGCGGCACGGTTTCGTCCTCGTCGACGAGAAGCCGCACCGCTCCTTCGGCGCCGATCTCGTCGGCCAGGACTGGCGGCTGGACCTGCTCGGAACACAGGAGTGACACGGAAGTGAGAGAACGCGAGCGGCGGGTAGGGTCCGTTTCGTGGCGCACCGTCCCGGGCGCGTTCGGGGCTCCCGGCACCGCCGGCACTCCGGCCGGAACGACCCGCGGACACACCCGCGCCCGTAGTCCTGACTCGCCCGCCTCGATCGACAGCGAAGGTGCGATTTCGTGAAACTGGCCTTCTCCACCCTCGGTGTACCCGGACTCCCGATCAGCGACGTGGTGCGACTCGCCGCCTCCCACGGCTATCACGGCGTCGAGTTGCGTACGCATCCCGAGGAGCCCGTGCACACCGGCCTCGACCTCACCGCGCGGGCCGAGGTGGCCGCCGAGTTCAAGACGGCGGGCGTCGAGATCCTGGGCCTGGCGGGGTACGCGCGGGTGGCGGCGCCGGGCGACGACGAGCCCGTGCTCGCCGAGATCCGCGATCTCCTGCTCCTCGCGCGGGACTTGGGCGCGCCCTTCATCCGGGTCTTCCCCGGCGGCGACTCCGGTCCCACGACGCCCGGACAGGACCCCGGGCAGAGCGCCGAGGAGGCCGACGCGACGGCCGCCCGGCGGCTGGGCACGGCGGCCGAGTACGCGGCCGACCTCGGTGTACGGATCCTGCTGGAGACCCACGACTCGCACCGCACCGGCGCCGACGCGATCCGCGTCCTCGGGCCCGTCGGGCACCGTCAGGCGGGGGCGCTCTGGGACGTCATGCACACGTGGCTCGGTGGGGAGCAGCCGTCGGCGAGCTTTGCGGCGCTGTCGCCGTTCCTCGGCTATGTCCAGGTCAAGGACATCGCGTCGGCGGACGACACGACTCCGCTGGCGCTCGGGGCGGGGGTCCTTCCGCTCACCGAGTGCGTCGATGTGCTCTCCCGCGAGGGATGGGACGGCTGGCTGTGCTGGGAGTACGAGAAGCGCTGGTACGAATCGGCCGCCCCCCTGGAGGGACTGCTGTCGGCGGGCCACAACTACCTCTCCCAACTCCTGAACGAGGCGGCATAACCCACACCCCCCCGCAATTTCACCCCCGGCCCCCCTTCCAGGGGCGCGGGGAACGGCGCAGTCTTTTAGGGGCGCGAGAAACGGCGCAACCCTCCGGGGACACGGCGAACGACCCACCCCCTCAGGGGCGCGGGGAACGGCGCAATCTTTTAGGGGCGCGAGAAACGGCGCAACCCTCCGGGGACACGGCGAACGACCCACCCCCTCAGGGGCGCGGGGAACGGCGCAATCTTTTAGGGGCGCGGGGAACGGCGCAACCCTCCGGGGCACGGGCACGGGCACGGGCACGGGCACGGGCGCACGGCGCGGGCCCTGCGGGTCGGCCGAACCGCAAGCCCCCGGGGGCCACGCCACGCACTCCCGCCCTCCCCCGTCCCGACTTGGCGCCAATCCAACGGTTCCCGGGAACCCATCCCCCCCGCCCCCCGTCCAATTCGCATGCTGCCGGATGAGTCTCCGCAGTGCGGTGTCGGCCTCGCTGCTGGCTGCGATCGCTGACTACCCTCTCCGCCGTCTGCGGCCGGCAGCACGCCGTCACCGGCGCGCGCCCCTCCAACAGCGCCGGTGACGGTCCCTCCCCCGGCGCCATCGCGAGGCCCCCGGCGCCATTCCGGCGCGACCCCGGCGCCACCCACCGCGTCGTCCGTCCGCGCTATTGACTGGCAGTAATTTCCCGGATATCCGTGACTCCTTGGCAGTTTTCTTCAAGGATCCTTCGGGGATCTATCGGGGATCCACCCAAGGACTCCGCAGGACTCCGCAGGACTCCGCAAGGGTTCATTCCTGCTCGCCCCTCCACGGGTCCCCGGGCCCTCTCCGGAAGGAGCGCACGTGCACACCTCCAGACGTACGCTGCTCGCTGCCACCGCGGGCGCGGCGGCAGCCGTCGCCGGCGCCACCCCCGCCCTGGCCGCCGCCAAGCACGAGGACAAGAAGCGCGAGGACAACAAGCACGAGGACAAACGGCTGAGGGCCCTCATCTCCCGTATGTCGCTCGAAGAGAAGGTCGGACAGCTCTTCGTGATGCGGGTGTACGGGCACTCGGCCACCGCACCCGACCAGGCCGACATCGACGCCAACCTCGCGGAGATCGGCGTACGGACGGCCGCCGAGCTGATCGCGAAGTACCGGGTCGGCGGGATCATCTACTTCGGGTGGGCCCACAACACCCGCGAACCGCACCAGATCGCGGACCTGAGCAACGGCATCCAGAAGGCCTCGCTCGAACAGCCCCGCGGCCTCCCCGTGCTGATCTCCACCGACCAGGAGCACGGCATAGTGGCCCGGGTGGGCACGCCCGCGACGCTCTTCCCCGGCGCGATGGCCCTGGGCGCGGGCGGTTCGCGTACCGACGCCCGCACCGCCGGGCGCATCGGCGGCGCCGAGCTGCGCACGATGGGCATCCTCCAGGACTACGCCCCGGTCGCCGACGTGAACGTGAACCCGGCCAACCCGGTCATCGGCGTCCGCTCCTTCGGCTCCGACCCCCAGGCCGTGGCGGGCCTGGTCGCCGCGCAGGTGAAGGGCTATCAGGGTGCCGGGGTCGCCGCCACCTCCAAGCACTTCCCGGGGCACGGCGACACCGAGACCGACAGCCACTACGGCTTCCCGGTCATCGCGCACACCGAGGCGCAGTGGGCCGAGCTGGACGCGCCGCCGTTCAAGGCCGCGATCGCCGCCGGCATCGACTCGATCATGACCGCGCACATCATGGTCCCGGCGCTCGACCCGGCCGGCGACCCGGCGACCCTCTCCCGCCCGATCCTCACCGGCATCCTGCGCGAGAGGCTCGGCTACGACGGGGTCGTGGTGACGGACTCGCTCGGCATGGAGGGCGTCCGCACGAAGTACGGCGACGACCGGGTGCCCGTACTCGCCCTGAAGGCCGGCGTGGACCAGCTCCTCAACCCGCCGAAGCTGGACATCGCCTGGAACGCCGTCCTGGCGGCCGTCCGCGGCGGCGAGCTGACCGAGGCCCGCCTGGACGAATCGATCCTGCGCGTCCTGCGGCTGAAGGCGAAGCTGGGACTGCTGAAGGACCCGTACGTCACGGGGCGGGGGGTCGACCGCACGGTCGGGATCCCCTCCCACCTCAAGGCCGCCGACCGTGTCGCCGAGCGGACGACGACGCTGCTCGTCAACTCCGGCGGCCTGCTGCCGCTGTCCCGGCGTACGCACCGGAAGGTGCTCGTCGTCGGGGCCGATCCGGCCTCGCCCTCCGGCACCACGGGCCCGCCCACGACCGTCCTGGCGAACGCCCTCACCGAGCTGGGGTTCGTCCCGACCGTGCTGTCCACGGGCACGGCGCCCTCGGCCGCGACCGTCGCGAAGGCCGTCGCGGCGGCCCAGGACGCGGACGCCGTGCTGGTGGGGACGTACAACGTCACCGCCGCCTCCGCCCAGCGCACCCTGGTCAACCAACTGCTCGCCACCGGCCGCCCGGTGGTCGCGCTCGCCATCCGCAACCCGTACGACGTGGCTCAACTGCCGGACGTCAGGGCCTACTTGGCGTCGTACTCGTGGACGGACGTCGAGCTGCGGGCCGCGGTACGGGTGCTCGCCGGGCGGGTCGGTCCGCGCGGCAGGCTGCCGGTGCCGGTGCAGCGGGCGGACGATCCGGCGGTGGTGCTGTATCCCGTGGGGCACGGCCTGACCTACTGACGCCCGCCCCTCCCCTTGGCGGGGGCGCGCGTCCGGGCCTGGCGTACCGGGCCTACGACGTGCGCCCCCGTCCGCATCCCCAAGTGACGCAAAGCGCCCCGTACGCCTGGCGGGGCCCGCCCCGGCGGGTCACGCTGGGCTGGGGATGATCGGGGGGAGGTGCCATGCGCGACG
Organism: Streptomyces ortus; assembly: GCF_026341275.1. NCBI lineage: Bacteria > Bacillati > Actinomycetota > Actinomycetes > Kitasatosporales > Streptomycetaceae > Streptomyces > Streptomyces ortus. The sequence goes on along the minus strand of NZ_JAIFZO010000002.1, from coordinate 5,495,410 downwards.
CACGAAGCGCGGGCGCACGCGGCATGGGTGCACACGGCACGGGGGCGCACCGGGCGCGGTCCGTCGGCAGGAAGTCCGCCGACGCGACGGCGGTCATGCTGTGCGCGCCGCTGGTGTGCGCGCTGCTGATGCTGGTGCTGGCCGCCCTCACCGGATGCGCGCAGTCGTCCGGGACCGACGGGAACGGCAACGGTGACGGCGAGGGCGAGGGGAACGGTCACGCGCGGCGGACGCCTCCCGGTCCGGTTCCGACCCGGGCCTCGGGGTACGGGCTGGTGTTCCTCGGGATCGACGAGTGCAGTTCGTTCGGACGGGAGTCGTTCGCCGAGGTGCCCTGCACGAGCGAGCGGGCGGCGGCGCGTGTGCTCGCGCGGCACGACGGCGGGGCACGCGGCGGGCAGCCCTGCCCCGCCACCACGGACTTCGTGCTGCACATCAGCGAGCGGCGGCCCTCCGCCGACGAGGACGGCGACGGCGCGGTCCCGCAGGGGTACGCCTGTATGCGCAACCTGGAGCCCCCGCACCCCGGCGACCCGGGCGGCGGCGGAGGCCCGCGCACGATCGTCGGCGACTGCGTATACGGCGCGGGGGCGGGCGAGGTCCGCGAGACCGCGTGCGACGGCACGGCCGAGAACGTCCCCGAGTACCGGGTGACGGCGGCTGTCGCGAAGCGCCCCGACTGCCCCGCGTCCACCGAGCTGTTCGTCCAGCTCGGTGGAGCGGAGCCGGTGGGCTGCGCCCGCCCGTTGTAGCCCGACGGACGGGCGCAGCACCACATGTGCGGCCGGAGCCGCTACGGGCGGAGCTGACGCTCGACCGTGCGCTTGTCCAGCTTCGAGTCGTACTTGGCCAGCGGCTTCGCCTTCTCCGGGTCCGCCTGGACCGCGGCCGTGGCGACGCCCGCCCACTCCAGGATGCGGGCCGTGGCGAGCGCCTTCTGGTCGGGGACGAGACCCGCGACGTTGGCGCCGTGGTTCATGCCCGGGGCGGTGAAGACGTACGAGTCGCGCGCGCCCTTGCCGAGGCGGAACTGCTCGGCGCCCCACGGGTCGTTCTGCCCGTACACGAACAGCATCCGGTTCGCGTTGTGCTTGACCCAGGAGTCGACGCTGCGCATGACACCGGGCTGGAACTTCATCTTGATGTCACGCGGCACGAAGTTGCGCGGCGGCTGGTAGCCGTAGCGGATGTACTTCTTCTCGATGTGCGGGAAGACGATCGTCGGCGCACCGAGCTGCGTGCCCGCCTGGTAGTAGTACGGCGTGTAGGGCGAGAGGCCCTGGTCCGTGTAGAACGAGAAGCCGGAGATCGTGTCGATCGACGTCCAGATCTCGTCGTCCGTGGCGTTCTTCGCGTCCGCCGGGATCGTGTCGCAGTCGGCGAGCAGGCTGTACTGCCAGAAGCCCCAGACGTAGTCGAGGACGACCGCCTCGTACGCCCGGTCCAGGCTGCCGATGGTGTTGAAGGTGTAGCCCTCGGCGGCTGCCACCTCCTTGTACTTCTTCTCCAGCGCGGTACGGCGGACGAGCGCCTCGCGCTGCACCGCGTTCAGCCGGGTGCGGCACTCCTTGGTGCCGACCTTGGCGAAGAAGCGGTCGTACGCCGAGTCCTCGTTGTTCACGACGTCGTTGGGGGCGACGTACGCGACGACGCCGTCCATGTCACGCGGGTAGAAACGCTCGAAGTACGTGGCGGTCATGCCGCCCTTCGAACCGCCCGTGGAGACCCACTTCTTGTCGTAGATCGGCTTGAGGGCCTTGAAGATGCGGTGCTGGTCGCTGGCCGCCTGCCAGATGTCGAGCTTCGACCAGTCGGCGGGGGCGGGCCGGGACGGAGTGAAGTAGCGGTACTCCATCGAGACCTGGTTGCCGTCCACGATCTGGGTCGGCTCGCGGCGGCTCGGCGTCGTGGAGACGTTGTAGCCGCCGGTGTAGAAGACCGTCGGACGGGCGGTGTCCTTGTGCAGCACGGTGATGCGCTGCTGGAAGGTGCCCTTGGACGGGTGCCGGTGGTCGACCGGCTGGGTGTAGTTGAGGACGAAGAAGCGGTAGCCCGTGTAGGGCTTCTCCTCGATCAGGCTCATGCCCGGTATCGCGAGGAGACGGTCCTTGATGTCCGCCGACTCGTCCGTGACGAGGTGGGTTGCGGTGGCGGCGTCCGGCTGGGCGGCGGTGGCCGCGCCGGCCGTGCTCACGGTGCCTATGAGCACCACGAGGGACAACAGCCATCTGAGCGTCTTGCGCATGCGTTCTCCCCTGAATACGCAGATGTCCGCCGGAACTTAGCTCAGCAACAGCTGCCACACCAGGGGATGTTCGGGACATGCCGCACAAGTCGGCAAATGAACCGCCGGACAACTCAGCAGAGGATCCAGCCCGTGCTGACCGAGCCCGAGCCGACGGCCCCCTTGATCCGTACGCAGCGGTGGCCCGCGTGCACCCGTACCGGGCCCGCGTACCGCACGAACCTGCCCGCGTTCGGCACGCGCTCGCTGCCCCGGGCCTGCACGCTCACCATCATGTAGCGGCGGGCGCCCACCTTCTTGGCGTAGGTCACCGCGCACACGTAACCGCGCTTCTTGTGGACGTCCACATGGCCGGTGGAGAAGGGCAGCGTGCGCACCTTCCGCCCGGCGCACGGGGACGCCGCCGAGGCCTCGCCCACCGGGCCCGCGAGTGCCAGCAGCCCGGACGCCGTCAGCACGGCGGTGCCGAGCGTGAGGCGTCGGCGTATCGCGCCCATGTCCACTGGTGTCCCTCCACGGCCCACGACAGGTGATGCCCTGCTTCGACGTACTGCTGTACGGACGCATGGCGTACGGGGAACGGTTGCCCTACCCGTCGGTTGCGGCTTTTCCGCGTGTTCGCGTCGGTCAGTTCCCGGTGCCGACCGGGTCCGGCTCCCCCACGAACGTCCGCCAGAGCCGCGCGTACCGGCCGCCCCGGGCGAGCAGTTCGTGGTGCGTGCCGTCCTCCGCGACCCGCCCGTCGGCCATCACCACGACCCGGTCCGCGCGCGCGGCCGTGGTCAGCCGGTGTGCCACGACCAGGGTGGTGCGGCGGCCCGCGATGCGGTCGGTGGCCTGGTTGACCTGGGCCTCGGTGGCCAGGTCGAGCGCGGCGGTGGCCTCGTCGAGGAGCAGGATGTCCGGGTCGACCAGTTCGGCACGGGCCAGCGCGATCAGCTGGCGCTGGCCGGCCGAGAGGTTGCGGCCTCGCTCTGCGACCTCGTGGAGGTAGCCGCCGTCCAGCGTGGCGATCATGTCGTGCGCGCCGACCGCGCGGGCCGCCGCCTCCACCGCCGCGTCCGTGGCGTCGGGACGGCCGTACGCGATGGCGTCCCGGACGGTGCCCTGGAAGAGGTACGCCTCCTGCGGGACGACGCCGAGCCGGTGCCGGTACGAGGTCAGGTCCAGCGAGCGCAGGTCGGTGCCGTCGACCGTGACCCGGCCGCCGGTGGGGTCGTAGAACCGGGCCACCAGCTTCACCAGGGTCGACTTGCCCGCGCCGGTCTCGCCGACGAACGCGACGGTCTGCCCGGCGGGGATGGTCAGCCGCACCCCGCTGAGCGCCTCCTCGCTCTTCGTGGCCCCGTGGGCGGCCCCGTACGCGAAGTCGACGTCCTCGAAGGCGATCTCGCCGCGCAGGGACGGCACCTCACGGGGCGCGGCGGCGGCCTTCGTCGAGGTCGGTTCCTGGAGCAGTTCCTGGATCCGGCCGAGGGAGACGGTCGCCTGCTGGTAGCCGTCGAAGACCTGCGAGAGCTGCTGCACGGGCGCGAAGAACAGGTCGATGTAGAGGAGGTAGGCCACCAGCGCGCCGGTGGTGAGCGTGCCCGCGTCGACCCGGCCCGCGCCCACGACCAGCACGGCCGCGGCGGCCACCGAGGACAGCAGCTGCACGAACGGGAAGTAGACCGAGATCAGCCACTGCCCGCGGATGCGCGCCTGGCGGTAGCTGTCGCTGCCTTCGGCGAACCGCCGCCCGCCCGAGCCCTCGCGCCTGAACGCCTGGAGGATCCGCAGTCCCGACACCGACTCCTGGAGGTCCGCGTTCACCACGGACACCCGCTCACGGGCCAGTTCGTACGCCTTCACGCTGGACCTGCGGAAGAAGAACGTGCCGACGATCAGCGGCGGCAGCGTCAGGAAGACGACCAGCGCGAGCTGTACGTCGATGACGAGCAGCGCGGCCATGATGCCGAAGAAGGTGACGACGGAGACGAAGGCGGTGACCAGGCCGGTCTGCAGGAACGTGGACAGCGCGTCCACGTCCGTCGTCATCCGGGTCATGATCCGGCCGGTCAGCTCGCGCTCGTAGTAGTCGAGCCCGAGCCGCTGGAGCTGCGCGAAGATCTTCAGCCGGAGCGCGTACAGGACCCGTTCGCCGGTGCGGCCGGTCATCCGGATCTCGCCGGTCTGCGCCGCCCACTGGACGAGCACGCTGATCAGGGCGATGACGGAGGCCGCCCACACCCCGCCGAGCGCCATCTCGGAGACGCCCTCGTCGATGCCGTGCCGGATCAGGACCGGCAGCAGCAGGCCCATGCCCGCGTCGACGGCGACGAGTCCGAGGCTGACGAGCAGCGGGAGCCCGAAGCCCCGCAGCAGGCGCCGCAGCCCGTACGACTCCTCCGGGGTGACCGCGCGCGCCTCGTCGACGGCGGGGGTGTCGGTGGCGGGCGGCAGGGCGTCGACCTGGGCGAGGAGGCCGGGGGTGGCGGGCATCCCGGCCAGCGCGGTGTCCTTGGGTTCGCGGTCGCCGGTCCACAGGCGCGGGGTGACACCGCGCTCGGCGTCGAACTCGGCGTCCAGCTCGTCCCGTACGGAGGTGTCCTCGGGCGGACAGGACGGCGGGCAGGTCAGCTCGGGGTGGCCGGGCGAGACTCCGCCCAGTTCGTCCGGGTCGGTGAGCAGGCGGCGGTAGAGCGGCGAGCGCTCGGTCAGCTCCTCGTGGGTGCCGATGTCGGCGAGGCGGCCGTCTTCGAGGACGGCGATGCGGTCGGCGAGGTTCAGGGTGGAGCGGCGGTGGGCTATGAGGAGGGTGGTGCGGCCCGCCATGACCCCGCGCAGGGCCTCGTGGATCTCGTGCTCGACCCTGGCGTCGACGGCGGAGGTGGCGTCGTCCAGGACCAGCAGGCGCGGATCGGTGAGGATCGCGCGGGCCAGGGCCACGCGCTGGCGCTGGCCGCCGGAGAGGGTGAGGCCGTGCTCGCCGACCTTGGTGTCGTAGCCGTCGGGCAGCGCGGAGATGAAGCCGTGCGCCTGGGCGGCGCGGGCGGCGGTCTCGATCTCCTCCCGGGTGGCCTCGGGGCGGCCGTACGCGATGTTCGACTCGACGGTGTCCGAGAAGAGGAACGAGTCCTCGGGGACGAGTCCGATGGCGGCCCGCAGCGAGTCGAGGGTCAGCTCGCGCACGTCGAGGCCGCCGATGAGGACCGCTCCGCCGCTCACGTCGTAGAAGCGGGGCAGGAGCAGGGACACCGTGGACTTGCCGGAGCCGGAGGAGCCGACGACCGCGAGGGTCTCGCCGGAGCGGATCTCGAAGCTGAGGCCGTCCAGGACCGGGCGGTCGTCCTCGTAGGAGAAGGACACGCCGTCGAACTCGACGGTCGCGGGCGCGTCGGCCGGCAGGTCCTTCGTGCCGTCCTCCATCGAAGGGCGGGTGTCGATCAGCTCCAGGACGCGTTCGGCGCCCGCGCGGGCCTGCTGGCCGACGGTGAGGACCATGGCGAGCATGCGCACGGGCCCCACGAGCTGGGCGAGATAGGAGGAGAAGGCGACGAACGTACCGAGGGTGACCTCGCCCTTCACCGCCAGCCAGCCGCCGAGCGCCAGCATGGCGACCTGCCCGAGCGCCGGGACGGCCTGGAGGGCGGGGGTGTACTTGGAATTGAGCCGGATCGTGCGCAGCCGCCCCGCGAAGAGCCGTCGGCCGATCTCGCGCAGCTTCCCGGTCTCCTGGTCCTCCTGCCCGAAGCCCTTCACCACCCGTACGCCGCTGACCGCGCCGTCCACGACCCCGGCCACCGCGGCGGCCTGCGCCTGCGCGTACCAGGTCGCCGGGTGCAGCTTGGAGCGGCTGCGGCGGGCGATGAACCAGATGGCGGGGGCGACGGCGAGCGCGACAAGGGTGAGCGGAAGGGACAGCCAGGCCATGATCCCCAGCGAGATCAGGAAGAGGAGGATGTTCCCGATCGTCATCGGAAGCATGAAGAGCAGACCCTGGATGAGCTGGAGGTCGCTGGTCGCGCGGCCCACCACCTGGCCGGTCGACAGCTCGTCCTGGCGCCGGCCGTCGAGGCGGACGATCGTCTCGTACATGTCGGTACGCAGGTCGTGCTGGACGTCGAGCGCGAGCCGGCCGCCGTAGTAGCGGCGGATGTAGGTGAGGACGTAGACGAGGACGCCGGCGCCGATGAGCGCGCCCGCCCAGGGGGCCATGTCGCGGGTGTGGTCGCCCACCACGTCGTCGATGATCACCTTGGTGATGAGCGGCACGAGGGCCATGACGGCCATACCCGCGAGGGAGGCGCCCAGCGAGAGCACGACGTCCTTCGGGTACCGCCACGCGTACCCGGCCAGCCGCCGTGCCCATCCCCGCTGCGTTGTCACTCCTGATGCCTTCCCTCGTCCCGGCCTGATCGTCCGGAAGGCACCAACACGGATCGAAGCGGATTTCATCCCTCCGCAACAATCGGCGTTCCTCAGAGGCGCACGCGGAGGGAGTAGAAGCGGGTGGTCTGGGTGGCGCCCTGGTTGTCGTCACTGACGAGGAGGACACGCAGGGCACCTCGGGTGGCGCCGCTGGTACCGGTAGCGCCGGTGACAGCCATGCCCTCGATGTTGTCGAGGAGCGGGTTGGGCTGGGGCTGCTTGGCGGTCGCGCCGAGGGAGGGGCAGTCCGCGAGGTCGGCGAGGAGGGTCTTGCGGACGAGGCGTACGCCGTCCTGGCCGGTCAGCGCCTCGACACGGGAGGTGTCCGTGGCGTGCCGGAGGTCGGCCAGATAAAGCCGGACGGTGTTGCCGACCCCGGCGGTGAAGCCGCGCTCCAGGACGAGGAGGCGCCCGTCGGGGACGGCGGCGGCCTCGACGAGCCCGAGACCGCTGTCGGTGCGGTAGCCGTACTGATGGCCGAGCCGGAAGTCACGATGACTGTCACGCTGCCAGGTCTGGAGGCGCACGAGACCGGGGGTGTCTCCGGCCAGGGCCCCCTCCATGCCGGCCAGCAGGGTGCGTCCGCCGGGGAGGAGGGTCAGCGCCTCGAAGGTCTGGTTGGCGGTGGCGCGCCCGGCCGGGGCGACGCGCAGGGCGTCCGGCACGGGGAGGCGCCCGAGGAGGGTGCCGTCCCTCCCGTACCGGCGCACCGACGGCTCGGTCTCGGAGGACACGAGCCGGCTGCCGTCGCGATCGACGACGAGCCCTTCGGAGTCCAGCGCGGCGCCGCTCTCGTCGGCCAGCGGGACGACGGAGCGCGGGCGCAGGGTCGTCGGGTCGAGGGTGAAGAGGGCGGACCGGTCGGACAGGGCGGCGATCGCCCCGTCCCGGTCCACGGCCAGCGCGGAGAAGTTGCCGACGACCGTGCCCTCGTACGTCGTCTTGTCGAGGGCGTCGGAGAAGCGCTGGACGGAGACGGCGGGCGAGCAGGCCCCGCCGCGCGGCTGGGCGGGGGCGGGCCCGGCGACGGCGGGGCCGGCGGCGGTGAGGCAGGTGGCTGCCGCCAGGCCGGCGGCGAGGGCGGCGAGTACGGATCTCAGGCTCGCGGGCATGGGCATGGGCATGGGCATGGCGTCACGGTAGGAGGAACGGGTGGAGAGGGAGGGTCCTGCCCGTGAATTCCGGACAGCGGGCACGCGGTGCGCGTGCCCGCCGCCGTCTCGTGGGACTCAGTCCTGGTGGACCTTGTTCACGCCCGCGCCGCCGGAGAGGGTGTCGTTGCCCGCGCCGCCGTACAGCGTGTCGTTGCCGGTGTTGCCGTAGATGGTGTCGTCGCCCGCGAGGCCGTACAGCGTGTCGTTGCCCTTGCCGCCGTAGAGGTAGTCGTTCCCCGTCGTCCCGCGCACGATGTCGTCGCCGTCGTCGCCGTACAGGGTGGTGTAGCCCCCCTCGTCGTCGCTGACCGCCGTGAGCCTGTCGTCACCCGCGCCGCCGTTGCAGCTGTAGTCGCAGCTCGCGAGGATGGTGTCGTTGCCGGCACCGCCGTCGGCGCCGCGGATCCAGGAACCGTCGATGCCCTCGATACGGTCGTCGCCGGCTCCGCCGCTCAGCTGGTTCGCGTACCGGCCCCTGAGGACGTCGGCGCCGTCACCGCCGCGGATCGTGCCCTGCGCACTGCCCGTGCCGATCGTCGCGGTGTCGTTCCCGTCGCCGAGGTCGACGTCGTACTGGTTCAGGTCGTCGGAGCCGAGGGGGGTGGGTTCCGTGCACTGGACGACGGTGTGGTCGGCCGGGGAGGGGTAGGTGCACGCGTCGTGGCCGATGGTGATGTCGACCTGGTCGCGGAAGGTGATGAGGTACTGGTCCTCGTCGCCTTCGGGGTCGACGTCGACGTACTCGACGGAGACCTTCAGGTCGTTCACCTGGCCGGGGGCGGCCCTGTACCAGATCGAGCCGTCCTCGCGGGTGACGGTCGCCGCGGCCACGGTGTCCGCCTGGGCGGTGACGGGGGCCAGGAGGGCGGCTCCGGCGAGGGTGAGCCCGAGGGCGGTGGCGGAGAGGAACCGTGAAGTGCGCATGCGGAAGGAACCCTTCGGGTGGGGTGTGTACGGAGGTCGGAGTGAGGGCGAGACGGTTGATCAGGCCGCCCGCCGGGGTCTGTGAGACCAGTGGGACAGGTGTTGTTCCCACTCACCCGGTGAGACCCCGGACCCGGGAGGGTGGTTGTACGGAGACCGGCTTCCTCTTCCAAAAAACTCGCAGGTCAGAGCCGCTATTAACCCTCTCCGATGAGCACTGCCCGACATCGGCGTGAACGCTCCCCGTCATCGTGCGGACGTTCGCGCGATGCCAGAACTGACCGATCCTCTCGATGACCCCTTCTTGATCGTCATCGATGCCTTCAGACTGCCGGCCTTCATGGCGTCGTCCAGTTCGCCGGCGATGTGTTCTTGCGCTTACCGGGACTCAACCGGGGTGTCGGCCTTCAGCGGATCTCGCCCATCCACATGCGGCGGCCCAGCTCGTCGAGTTCCGCCCGGCGCTCCTCGTACTCGGGCAGCGCGAGCCGCACCAGCCGCCAGAAGTCCGCGCCGTGCCCGGAGACTTTCACGTGGGCCAGTTCGTGCGCGATGACGTAGTCGACCAGATGCATGGGAAGTTGGAAGAGCGGCCACCCCAGACTCATCCGACCCGGCTCCCCCATCCCCTCACCGGGCCGGTACGCGCCCCACTTGTGCCCCAAGTCCCGTACATCCAACTCAGGTTCGCCGACCGCCATGCGAGCGGCCCACGGCTGGACCCGGTCGACGGCCCATGCCCGGCCCGCCCGGCAGTACCAGTCGACCAGCGCAGCACGCCCCTCCGCCTCGTCCTCGGCCTGTCTGCGGGCGATCACCAGCCGACCGGCGACCAGCCGGATCCTGCCGTCTGCGGGTGCGCTGTCCGACACCGCCAACCGGTACGTCCGCCCCAGGTAGCGGAAGACCTCCCCCTCGGTCAGCCGTTTCGCGGGGTTCAGCGGGCGAGTCCGCTCGCGCTGGCCGAGTTTAGCGACCACCCACTCCCGGTGCGCCCGTGCGAAGTCCTCCGCCTCCGTCTTCGGGCGCCCTTCGGGAACGTGCAGGGTCAGGGTCGCGTCCGGCTCCACGGTGAGCGCGAACCGCTTCCTGCGGGCACTCACCCGCACGCGCATGGAGATGCCGTCGACGGTGACCGAGTCACCGTCCACGGGTGTCTCGGCCTGGCGGTTGTCGGCAAGCGCGGTCACGCGCTCTATTCTCCCCTGGCCCGGCTCAGGAACTGCTGCCGGTTGATCTCCGCGTATGCCGCGAGTCGCTGGGAGACATGGGTCAGCGGCCCCCAGTCGGCGGATGCGGGCCTGAGGCCGCTACGAATCAGCTGTGTCTGGATGCCGTTCGCGAGACGGTTGATGTCCTGGTGCTGCCCCTGGTAGGAAGCCTTGGACATCGTGCTCGCCGCGGTGTCACACACGGCGACGACCAGAGGTCGCGTGTCCTCCTGGCCACCCTCGATTCCCGGGTTGTCCTCAAGGAGCTGATCCAGAAGCCGGTGGACACGCTGCTCCAGCAGGCTGAGCCCTGCGAGGGCGGGGTCCTCCTCGTCCTCCTGCCTGGCGTGCTCGATGAGCATCTCGAACTCCTCGACCTGCTCCTCGAAACGACCGGGCATCTGCTTCAGGATCTCCTCCAGTCGCCTGGAAAGCCTGTCGTACTTCTCCGGGTCCTCCCTCTTGACCCGCTCCTCCAGATGGAACCGGAGGGCATGCCCCATCTCGGCCGCAGCCTCGCGCGGAGGCAGCTCACGCACCATGTCGTCGAAGACGGGTGAGGTGAGCGAGACGGGCGGGATGACCTGCTCGATCTCCGGTCCTTCCAAATGGTCGGCAATCATGGCTCGTACCTTGCGTCCGTACCGGCGCAGGGTGAACGTCCCGCCCGTGTCGTCCCGGTACAGACGCCGGACACGCTTCTGCAGCATCCCCCAACGCCGGGCGTCGGCAAGGTGGTCCAACGCGTCCTCGTGCGGAAGTACCCGTTCCAGTACGGCGAGGAACTCGTGGAACACCTCGTCGAAACGGAGACGGACGGTCTCGTCCTCGAAGGACAGGACGGCCTCGCGCAGTCGGGCGAGGTCGGTGAGGTCCGCGTCCGTCACACCCTGCTCGCTCAGGAACGCGCGTACCCGCGCGGCGGCGGGCGCGAGGGCTTTCACCTCCGTGGACAGACTTCGCATGGTGTCGTCGACGTCGGCCTGCCGGTAGTCGGCCAGCGCACTGGAAAGGTGCTCGAACACGCCGTAGTAGTCCACGACGTACCCGACTTTCTTACCTGGCGCGGGCCGGTTGACGCGGGCAACGGCCTGGAGCAGCTCGGCGTCCCGGATGGGCCGGTCGAGGTAGAGCACCTGCTCGCGCGGGGCATCGAATCCGGTGAGAAGCATCGACTTCACGATCAGGAAGGCGATGGGGCTCTCCGGATGTACGGGGTCGGGAACCTCGGTCTTCGATGGTCCCGGCTCCGGCTGCCCGGTCGGCATGTCGGACCAGGGAGTGTCGGCGCCGAGGCCGTTCCCGTGGATGACCGGCTCCGGAGCGTTGAAGGGCGTGGCGGCGACCCAGTCGGGCTCGGGCGGCAGCTGTGGGAACGCTTCGTGGAAGCGATCGATGTACGCCTTCTGACGGCTCGGGTCGGTCCAGTGAAGCCACTTGCGGCGCTTGCGTTCCGCTCCCGGGGAGACGACCGGCACGAAGTCGATGCGGCGCAGGATCGCCCGGAACTCGTACGCCTGGTAGAGGTAGCGGAGATGCCGTGGAAGCTCTTTGAGCGGGATCCCGTGAACGGACTCCGGCCTGAACTCGACGAGTTCGGAAAGGAGTTGGTCGCGAGCCCGGCGCAGTGCGTGGTGGTACTCGACGGCCGCCTTCCGGCTCACGGCCGCCACCTGGGCCTTGAACCCGCCCGAGGGCAGCACCCAGCACACCCAGTGCTCCAGCATGTCCTCGGCCTTGGCACAGATCATCGGCCACGACTCGGCGACGTCCCGTTCGGTGGGCCACCGGTTGAGGAGGGTCGCCCTCTCCTCGTCCGTGCGGTCGCGGATCAGGTCCTCGAAGGAGCGATCCAGACCTTCCTTGTCATAAACCCTTCCCTCACCGGTGCGCCCTTCATAGCGGATGCGCACGACGACGCCGTCGTGCTCGGCCTCCTCCATCCGGTACTCGTCCAGGAAGCCGCTGTCCGGGCCGCCGCTGAAGATCCGGCGGGTGTCGGAGGCCTCGCCGGTGATGATCGGCGTACCCGTGAAACCGATCTTCGCGGCGTTCGGGATGGCCTTGCGCAGGGCCGCGTGCAGGACGCTGGTGTGCGAGCGGTGCGCCTCGTCGACCAGGACCAGGATGTCCGACGAGGTGTTGCACTCGGGGAAGTTCGGGACGGGCGGCGGCCCCTTGCGCCGTTTGCGGCCCTTTCCGGCACGCTCGGCGTCGTCGTACTCCTTCGTGAGATCACGGTCGTCGGCGTCACCCTCGGCTTCGGCGGCGAAGGTGAACCCGCCCCCGTACTTCTGGATCATCGCGAAGACGACGCGTCGGCCACCGTCCCTCAGCAGTCCCTCCATCTGCGTACGGGTCTCGGCTCTCTCGACATCCGACTCGCTCAGCTTCAGGGTCTTGGACAGCTGGTCCTGGAGCTGGGTGCGGTCGGTGACGATCACGACCGTGAACTCGCTGAGCTTCGGGTGCAGATGGACCCGGCGCACGAGGAAGGTCATGGTCAGACTCTTGCCGGAGCCCTGGGTGTGCCAGATGACACCGCCACGCTCGTCGTCGGGCACCGGCCCGCCGCGCGGACGGCCGGAGAGCAGCTTGCGTACAGCCTTCTCGGCGGCCCGGTACTGCTGGTGCCGGGCGACCGCCTTGACGGTCCGGACCGCCCCGGACTCGGTCTCCACGGGCAGGGGGATGACGTAATGGCGTACGAAGTTCAGCAGGGCGGCAGGCCGCAGGACGACACCCACGAGCTTGTGCTGCTCGGTCAGCTTGCCGGTGCCGTCCGGCAGCTCCTTCCTGAGCGTGCTCTCCCTCTCCGGGCTCACGCTGCGCCACGGATGGAAGCGCTCGGGCGAGGAGGTGACGGTGCCGAGATGGGCGGTCTCGCCGGTCGCCGCGACCAGCAACTGCACGGTCCGGAACAGCTCGGGTACGCCGCCCGGGAGCGGCAGGTCGGTTCCGGTGCGCTCGTCGTCGTCGATCGGGTCGCCGGCGTAGTGCCGCAGATCGAGTACGGCGCTGCGGACGGGCTCGGCGAGGTCGGGGCTCTTGCACTCGACTGCGACGAGGGGGATGCCGTTCACGAAGAGGACGATGTCGAGTATCGACACGTCCCCGGAACGGTTCTTGACGCGGAGCTGGTCGACGACGGTGAAGTCGTTGAGCGTGACGTGGTCGGGGTGCCATTCGATGTACTGGACGGTGGCGGAGGCACCGCCGTGCGCGGCGGAGGGCCCTGTGAGGACGCATCCGCTGAGCAGCAGGTCGGTGGCGGCGAAATTGGCCTGTACGACGCCCTTCCCGAGTGGGACGGATGCCAGTTCCGCGATGGAGCGGGCGACATCGGTGTCGTCCATCCAGGGTTCGCGGTCCGCCGCCCGGACGTTGATGCGCCGCAGGGCGGCCTTGAGCTCCTCGGCAAGGACAGGCGTACCGGCGTCGAGCGTACCGACCTCCGTACCGGCCACGTGCGTCCAGCCCATGGCGGTGAGCTGCTGGACGAACGGCCGCTCCACCTCGTCCCGTTCGACCTGCACCGCCATGTGCCGCGCCTTCCGCCCGCTGTCCCTGCCCGCCGAAGTGATCCATTCTGCGCCTTGGGCGGGGCGGAGGGGAGGGATCCGGCCGGACGGGGTGGGCGAGGACGAGGACGCGGGCGTCTGGAGGATTCTGGTGGGCGACCAGGGATCCCCGCCTCTCCTCCTCGTGGTGCGCGACGGACCGGGGCGTACGCGGAGGAGGTGAAGTACGCCCCCGGTCAAGGTGTGCAGGGTGTGCGGGGGGGGCGCCGGTTGGCGCGGGCGGATCAGGATCCCGGTACGAGGTTCTCGGCGTCGCCGGGCTCGTCGGAGTCGTCGATCCCGTCAAGGTCGGCGCACTCGGCATCGGGTAGACGGGCGCCCCGGCTCTCCGCGATGCGGTGGACGTCACGCAGCGCCTCGGCCATCCGAGCCGCCAGGAAACGAAGCTGCACGGAGGTGGACTTGTCGTCCGCGAGCATGTGGGCGGCGTGATCGAGGAGGTCGCCCGCCATGCCGAGCTGCACGCTCTCGACTCTGTCGGCGACCCGGGAGAGATGACCGCTCCCGTCGCCGACGAGGTAACAAGGCTTGCCTTCCGGGCCGGACCACGGAAGCAAGCGGGCGGTTTCCGTCCGGTTGCCGATCACACGGTCACCTCCACACCATGGATGACCTGCGGCCCGATGTCGACGCCGTGCACGGCGAGCCACAGGGCACGCCTCCGCCCCCGTTGCCGCCGCGCTTCCTCGCGCTCATGGGCGACGAGATAAGGACGGACCGTCACGTGGTCCTCACCCCGCAGGGAACGCGAGCCGACCCGGGTGGAGGTAGCTCCCTCGCCACAAGAGTAGGGGGACACGCGCACGCACCCACCGGAGCAGTGACCGGGCGACGCCTGCGCCCCGTTCCGGGAAAGAGCAATCGCAGCAGCGGTTCGAAGAGGCGGGCGACACGGTGACTCATGTCGTCAACTCCGTTGGGTTCGTTGATGGCCATGCCACGGACCGGTCGTACAGGTCGCACGGTCGCGGGGGTCTCGCATTCTGTAGCCATTCACTTACAGAGTGAGACGGCCCGGTCTAGGCTCGCCAGAGGGTCGGGTGTGACCAGTCATTTGTCACAAAGGAGAGGCCATGACCAGCACGTACGGTGACTGGCTCAAGCAGCAACGCGAGACGGCAGGGCTGACACAGCAGGAGTTGGCCGACGCGGCGGTCATGACTCGTTCGCACATCTCGCACATCGAGGCGGGGCGGCGCGTTCCTTCCAAGGAGGACGCCCGGCGCCTGGATAGGGTCCTGAACACGGGAAATGTGCTGAGCAGTTTCCTGCCAGCGGAGGACGCGGCGGTCGCCAGCTACTTCGAGGCGGCTCGGCTGCTCGAACAACAGGCGGTGATGATCCGGGAGTTCGCCCTGTCGTTCGTACCGGGCATCCTCCAGACGGAACGGTACGCACGTGCGGTTCTGGGCACGTCGTTCCCTCCTGTGGGTGAAAGGGAATGTGACAGGCTCGTTGTCACACGGCGTGAGCGCGCGAAGATCCTTGACGATCCGGTGACGCCGGTAGTTTGGGCACTGCTGGACGAGGCGGTGTTGCGGCGGGTCGTGGGCGGGCCCGATGTGATGGCGGAGCAGATCATGCACATGGTTCGCCTTGCAGAGAGGGGCCGGGTACGGGTCCATGTGATGCCGTTCAGCCTGGGCTTCCACCCGCTGATGGAGAACATGCTCAGCCTGATGTGGTTCGACGACCAACCGCCCGTGGCGTACAGCGAGGGCCTGCGCATGGGGAAGATGCACGACTCCCCGTCCGTGGTTCGGGAGTTGCAGGGCCGCTACGATCTCGCGATGAGCGACGCAGTGCCGCTAAAAGATTCATTGGCCCTACTGAGGGCGACAGCGAAGGACTACGGACACCATGACTGACCGAATAATCCCGAACGCTGCAGCACTGCGAGGCTGGCGGAAGTCGTCCTACAGCAACAGCGAGGGAGGCAGTTGCATCGAGGTGCTGGATGACCACCCCTCGGGCGTCCCTGTCCGCGACTCCAAGATCCCGCACGGTCCCGCGCTGGTATTCCCGGCGGCTGACTGGTCATCGTTCGTCACAGCCGTCAAGGACGGCAAGTTCCCCGCATGGACAAGGACTCCCTCTCTCCCGGCGACCAGCCCCTGTCGTGTGACGGGGGCCATGTCACATCGTCGACCGCCGGCACCGCCATTGCCGCGACATCGAAGTTGAGGCGTGAGCCCCTGGTCGGTGCCGACGGCGCCTGTCTGCGGGATCGGTCTTGCGGAAAAGAGCTAGCAAGCCAACGCGGGCCGATATTCAGACGCTGACGCGGCGATCCAACAACCCATCCATGATCCCCTGCTTGAGTTTCCTGAGCTTGACCAGCTCACCATTCTCAAATCGCTGCTGCCCTCTGACCGCTGCAAGTCGATCTAGAAACTCCAACTGTTCAGCAATATGAAGTTTCGGGAACGGGCAACTACGCACATCACTGCCATTGATACTGGCTTGCGAAATTGCGCTCTTAGCGCGTGCACGGAAGTGCGCCTTCGCCGTTCTCCCTCCCAGCCACGTTTCAACAAAAGCAGGAACAGCTCGATCGGCACGCAACTTGCACCGCATCATATTCGACTCAAAAACCGTCGATTCCAGCACCTCGCCTACAGCAGTTGACTTTCCAACCAGTTCCGGGGTGTTCACCCGGTTGATCAGAACGTCACCGGTGACAAGCTTATAGCGCTCGACCTCCTCGTTGGCCACCGCAACACGGAGGAGGTTCCGGGTAAAATCCGATGGGCCACCTCTAAAGCTGTCAATACGAACGATCGGTGTCCCCTCAAGCCCATAGGAGGATCCAGGCTTGTAGATCCCGTTCTGTGGACCAAAATCAAGGACATCATTTAGCGTTCCGCACTCCAGGTCCGCGAGTTCCGCCATCACACCACCACTGAATGCTTCCAGCTTCGCGATCGACGCCTCGATGGCACGCTCCTGCGCCGACACGGTTTCGATCACGTCGACGATCCGCCGCTGCCCGGCAAGCGAGTGCACAGGAACCGGCATGGCTTTCAGCTGTGACGAGCTGATCGAAGCCAGATTCGTTGTCTGCTTAGCAACACGCAAGAAGAAAGATTTCCCCTCACCGGAAGCCATGTAAAGCGATAGAAACTCGGGCAAGAGTTTCGCCCGATCGCACCGCACCTTGAAAATGTGATTTTGATGCAGGCAAGGATCGATCCGACCGTCCCAAACAGCGCCCCGGCCAAGCTTGTCGAGATCCCCGCCCTCAGTCAGCAGAACGTCTCCGCGCATCAGACGAAATCGCCTAACCGCACTCGCGGGCACCCCAACTGTCTTGACGTCGTGCGTATCGATGTATCCGTCTTGGACATTCGCTACGCGCAAATAAGGCAACTCGACAGCACCGCCTGGAGCACCTCCGCCAAGGGCTACACCACCCGTGATCTCAGCAAGGGCCTCAAGAGGCAGGAAACGAGTGCCACTCACGTCAGCCGACATAGCCAAGCTCCTTCAGAAACCCGTCCAGCGTCTCCGCCGCCTTCTCCCGCCCAGCCCGGATCTCCCTCAACGACACCGCGTACTTCGACTCCCACACCCCGTACGTATCCGCCAATTCCCGACGCCGACGCACCACATGACCATCCAGCTTCCCGACCAGGTCGTCTCGCAGCAGGTCCAGCACGACCCGCCGCTCCCCCTCCGGGCTCAACGCGGCCCGAGCCCGGAACAACCGCGGCTCCTCCTCCCCCAACCGGGACTGCCCCGCCGAAGCAGCAGCCCGCTCGAACCAGAAGTCCCCCTCAAGCCGCTTGATCAGCGCCCCTACCTTCGTGCGGTCCTTCTTCACCTGGGCGATTTCCGCCAGTTGCTCCACGCTCAGGGTCACGGCCTCCCGTGTGACAGCGTCCTCGTCACGTTCGTCGCCCTCACCGTCCTCCGAAGCATCCGGCTCCGCGTTCAGCTCCTTCCACCGCGCGTCCAGCTCCGCCTTCCGCGCGTCCGCCGCCGCCAGCTCCTCCAGGAAGTCGGGCGCGATGGCCGCGACCACCTTGTGGTCGTACGCCTGCCGCCGCTCCGCCGCCGTCCGCTTCTTCAGCTTCCGCGTCTTCGGGTCCTGCTCGGGCGCGAGCATCGTCTCGACGTTCTCGACCCAGCCGTCCACAACCCCCGCGAACCCGTTCTCCGACAGCGCGAGCAGGTCGTACTTGGCCTCGTACCACCAGCCGGCCACCGCTCCCGCCAGCGCGTACCGGTCCAGCAGGCCGACCCCTCGCAGTTGCTCCACGAACGACTCCATCAGCGAGCCGCGCACCGCCATCAGCGCGGCCTTGCGCTCCGAGGGCGTCAGGTCCGCCAACCGCTCCGGCGTAGCCGCAACCGCCTCCAACTGTCGCGCCTCAGCGGCCCACCACTTGTCGAACGCCGTCCGCAACGCGTCCTCGCGCGGGCGGGCCAGCTCCCCCAGCCGCGCCGCGTCCGGCCTCTGCCCCTCCGGCAGGAAGTCCACGTACTTCTCGTCGGCCGGGTCCCGCTCCGCGAACAGGTCGGTCAGCACCAGCTCGTACGAGTCGAGCAGTTCCTTCTTCGCCTCGATCTCCGCACGCGGCATGCCTCCCACCAGGTGCGCCCGCACGTCCTGCGGCTCCGGCGGCGGTGTGTTGTCCACGTAGCGGCGGATGTTGAGGTTGTCGTCGTTGTCCCGCAGTTCTTCGCGGCTGACGACACGCGAGAAGGCGGGCACCTCCGCGTACTCATGGAACGCCGACGTGATCTTCTCGGCGTGCTCCGGCAGCAGCACGTTCTGCGCCCGCTCCGCATGGAACTCGCGGTCCGCGTTGACGAACAGCACCTTGCCCGCCCGCGCCGAGTCCTTCATGCCCGGCGGACGCAGCACCAGGATGCAGGCCGGGATGCCGGTGCCGTAGAAGATGTTCGGCGCGAGGCCGATGACCGCCTCGACGGCGTCCTCGTCGAGCAGCTTCGTACGGATCGCCTGCTCGCCGCCTCCGCGGAACAGCACACCGTGCGGCATGACGGTGATGACCATGCCGCCGCGGCCTTCGCGCTTCGTCTCCCACAGCATGTGCTGGAGAAACATCAGGTCGGCCTTGCCGCGTTCGCTGGTCACCCCGTAGGTCGTGCGCTGCGCGCCGTGCGCCAGATCGTCGAGCACGTAGTCCATGGAGAACGGCGGGTTGCTGAGCACGCCGTCGAAGCGGTCAGCGTCCGACCTCGGCACATGTGCCGGTTCGGCGAGCGTGTCGCCGGTGTGCAGGTCGAAGCGGCGCACTCCGTGCAGGACCATGTTCATCGTCGACATGATCCAGGAGCCGCTGTTCGCGTCCTGGCCGGCGAAGAACATGTCCGACGTGTCGCCGCCGTGCTCCTCCACGTACTCCTTGGCGTGGATGAGCATGCCGCCCGAGCCGACGCACGGGTCGTAGATCCGCATCCCCTGGCGGGGGCCCAGCAACTCGACCATCATGCGGACCACCGCGCGCGGGGTGTAGAACTCACCGCCCTTGCGGCCGGCCGAGTCCGCGAACTCCTTGATCAGGTACTCGTACGCGGCACCGATCAGGTCGGGGAACTCGAAGTCGTCCGTACGGAGCCGGATGCGCCCGAAGTGCGCGATGAGCAGCTTCAGCCGTTGGTCGGCGAGTCTGGCCGCGCCCGCAGCCGCTCCGGAGCCCCCGATGCGGTTGAAGTCGAGGTGGTCGAAGAGACCTCGGAGCTTGGCGTTCTGTCCCTCCAGCGCCTGCAGCGCCGGACGCAACCGGTCCTCGGTGATGTTGTGGGTGGCCGAGGAGATCCACTTCCAGCGGGCGTTCTTCGGTACGAAGAGCACGTCACGCTCGCTGTACTCGGACTCCTGCTCAAGGAAACCGGACAGCATCTCGTCGGTCAGGCCCAGTTCACTGCTCGCGTACTGCCTGATCTCCTCCCGCGCCGCTTCGAACTCGTCGTTGGCCCGCTTCAGGAAGAGCAGCCCGAAGATGTAGTCCTTGTACTCGGAGGCATCCATCGTCCCCCGGAGGATGTCCGCTGCGGCGAACAGATGCCGCTCCAACTGCGCGAGCGTGAGCTTGGCCACGTACGACTCCCTACGACCTGACGAGTGACGTAGGAACCCTATGGCCGCCGCGGCCCCCGCCGAAATCCGCTTGTCGGGTGTCGGCCGGGATGCACGTCCGCCGGACGCACAACGGCCGGAAGCGGTCAGTACGAGGCGATCCCGAGCCCCTGCTCCACGAATTCGTGCACGTCGGTGTACGGGTCCCGGTTGACGAGAGCCACATGGTCACCGTGCTGTGCGTTCATCTGGAGAGCGCGTTTCCTGGCGTCCAGATAGCCTCCGGAGACCTGGTGCGGCAGCACCAGCTTGATGTTCGACGCGTCCTTCGGAGTCTTCGCGAAGGGCAGTCTCACCGTCACCTGGCCGCACACCCCTGCGAACGTTCCGGTGACCGACTTGTGGTGCAGCAGCCGCCAGACCTCGAAGCAGGGATGGGAGAAAGCGACCCTGACGTCACCCTCCCGTGCCTGCTTCAACGCGGTCTCGATGCCCTCGTGCTCGTCCCGGTCGAAGACGCACCAGACCTGCGGCAGGTACTTCTTCTCCAGCCCGCTGCGCTTCGCCTGCCGCTGCTCGTCCCGCATCAGCCGGACAGCCGCCTCGACCAGCTTGAGCGGCTTGCGCTGCGAGCCGGGGGCGGAGGCGTTCGCGATGCGCACCTCCACGGTCATCGCGGGATCCGCCGGGACGCCGTGCTGTTTGACGATCTCGATGTACGAGGGTTCCGTGACCAGCCCCTCGGTGAAGACATGGACGACCCTCTTGCGCCGCCCGCGACGCTGCGTCGGACCCAGCGAGTCCTTCCCCCTCGTCCTCGCCATCAGCCCTGTTCCACCTCGTCCTCGGCGTACTCACCGGCGGCCAGCAGCCGTCGGGCGATCTGCCCCTCCATGAGTGACGGGACCGCGCCGAAGGCCCCGGCGAGATACGACTTCATCAGGTCCTCGCCCTCGCCCGGGGACGCCGCGGTCAGCGGGTAGAGATCCGTCGCCCCGTCCTTGCCCTTCTCCGCCAGCCACACCTGAGCGGGCTCCAGCAGTCGCCCACCGCTCGGCGTGGTCAGCACTGACGGGTCGTGCGAGGTGAATACCAGCTGCGCGCCGTTGGGGTTGGCGTAGGGGTCGTGGAAGAGCCGGACGACTTCGGCGGCGAACCGCGGATGCAGGCTCGCGTCCAGCTCGTCGACCAGCAGCACCGCGCCCTCGTCCAGGGCCAGGAGCAACGGGCCGAGCAGAGCGAACCAGGAGCGGGTGCCGAGTGACTCGGCCTGCCAGTCGAAGGCGACCTCGCCCGTCATCGAACGGTGGACCAGCTTCACCGTCGACCGGCCCTTGCCCTCATCGACGAGTTCGGTGCCTGTGATGCCGAGGTCGGCCACCCGCAACAGCTCCTCGATGCGGCGGGCCCTGGCTCCGGAAAGTTCCTGTCTGGTGAACGCCTCACGCTGCGCCCGCGCGTCCTCCGGGTTGATCAGCCACAGGTTGCGGCGGAACCAGTGGAAGAGAGGGGACAGCTGCGGGTGGTTGTCCGTCCCCGCGGTGGAGAGCAGAAGCGCGTTCGGGCGAGTGCGCCGCACGAGCTGCGCCCGGTCCTTGACCCGGGCTCCCGGCCATTCGTACACCTCTGCCCGGGAAGCGTCGCGGTCGAGCCACACCTGCCGGTGACCACGCGGATAACTGTGCAGCCATTCGGCTTCGACCTGGGTCCCACCGAGTTCGAACCCGTACGTCCAGCGCACGCCGTCCATGACGAGATCGACCTCGAAAAAGCTCGGCTCGCTCTGCCCTTTCGGGTCGAGTGCGAAGACAGAGCGCGGAATGCCGTCGTACGAAGCCCAGCGGGCGTAGGAGTTGAGGACAGCGGTACGCATGTCGACCATCGCGGCCAGCACATTCGACTTGCCCGACGCGTTGGCGCCGAAAATGCCGATCAGGGGAAGCACGTCCACCGACCGGCCGCCCGCCAGCTCTGCTGGACGGGCTGCCCCGCTCGTCCCGTCCTCGGACCCGACGAAGGACAGCTCCTGTTCATCACGCAGCGACCGTACGTTCGCGACACGGAACCTCAGTAGCACGCTGTCCTCCTCTCCGGGCTCAGGGTAGCCGCCGGGTCCGACAGTGGCCCGGCCGGGGACGGCTGTGGCCTCGGGAAACATATCGTCCACCGGAGGCAACGGACGGCCGAACGAGTGATCCGCACGTGTCGGTACACCGGCACGGCATCGGCCTCAGCGCCGGGCGCGACCCCGTCGAAACTCCGCGGGGCGCCCCGTTCTTCGGCGAGGCCGTCGTGCACCTCTCGCATGCATACGCGACCGCGGGTCACCCGCCAGGCGCTCACAGGTGAGGCCCAGGTTCAGCACAGCCCCCGCCAAAACCGGCCGCGCACGATGACCTCGTGACATCTGCCACCGATCCGTACCCCCACGCCCCCGAGGCCGTCGCCTCCACGCCGTCCGACGAGCCGGTCGCGCGGCCCGACAAGGCGCCCCGCTGGTCGCTGCCCGTGCTCGGCGCGATCCTCGTCCTGGCCGGGGTCCTGTACTCCTGGAACCTCTCCTCCTCCAGCCTGAACAGCTTCTACAGTGCCGCCGTGTTCAGCGGTACGCAGAGCTGGAAGGCGTGGTTCTTCGGCTCGCTGGACGCCGGGAACTTCCTGACCGTGGACAAGCCGCCCTTCGTCCTGATGGTGATGGGCCTGTCCTGCCGCGTCTTCGGGTACGGCACCTGGCAGATGATGCTGCCGCTGGTCGCCGCCGCCCTCGGCACGATCTGGATCGTGCACGCGTCCGTCAAGCGGATCTGGGGCCACGGCGCAGCCGCCGTCGCCGCGCTCGTCCTCGCGCTCACCCCGATCACCGTCGCCATCAACCGCGACAACAACCCCGACACCCTGCTGGTCCTCCTGATGGTCGGGGGCGCGGCCCTGGCCCTGCGCGCCGTGCGCGACGGCAGGCTGCTGCCGCTCGTCGGCGCGGCCGTGTGCTTCGGGTTCGCCTTCAACACCAAGATGCTCCAGGGCTACATCGCCCTGCCCGCCGTCTTCGCCGTCTACCTGTACGCGGCGAAGGGCGGCTGGATCCGGCGCGTACGCAACCTCGCCGTCGCGGCGGTCGCACTGGCGGTCTCCAGCTTCTGGTGGGCCGCCGCCGTGTCGCTCGTGCCCGCCTCCTCGCGCCCGTACATCGGCGGCTCCACGGACGGCACCGCCTGGGACCTGATCATGGGCTACAACGGCCTCGGCCGCGTCCTCGGCGGCGACGGCAACCGCGGAGGCGGGGGTGGCGGCGGCGGTGGCGGTTTTGCCGGGACCGCCGGGATCGGGCGGATGTTCAACGACGTGCTGGGCGGCCAGATCTCCTGGCTCCTCCCCTTCTCCGCGATCGCCCTCGTCGGCGGCCTCGTCCTGCGCGGACGCGCCCCCCGTACGGACCTCACGCGCGCCGCGCTGATCCTGTGGGGCG
Source organism: Streptomyces ortus (assembly GCF_026341275.1). Lineage (NCBI taxonomy): Bacteria > Bacillati > Actinomycetota > Actinomycetes > Kitasatosporales > Streptomycetaceae > Streptomyces > Streptomyces ortus. The sequence continues at coordinate 5,472,370 of NZ_JAIFZO010000002.1, read as the reverse complement.
GCTGGACCGTGCTGCACTACCTCACCTTCAGCCTCGCCGAAGGCACCATGCACCCGTACTACACGACCGCCCTCGCGCCCGGCATCGCGGCGCTGTGCGGAGGCGGCGGCGCGATGCTCCTGCGTGCCTTCCGTACCGGTGACGCCAAGCGCTGGTCCTGGGTGCTGCCCTTGGCGTTCGCCGCCACCGGCGTCTGGGCCGTCGTCCTGCTGCGGCGCGCCTCCGGCTGGAACACCTGGCTGTGGCCAGCCGTCGCGGTGGTGATGGTCCTGGCGATCGTGGGCCTGTTCCTCTTCCGGTCCGGGCGCCGGGCGCGCTTCCTCACCGGCGCCGTGGCCGCCGCCGTCGTCGCCTCCCTCGCCGGGCCCGCGGCCTACGCCGCCTCGGTACCCGCGAGTTCGGGCGGGGGTATGAGCGGTACGAATCCGACGGCGGGCCCCACCACGGGCGGCGGCATGGGCGGCCCCGGGGGCGACGGAGGCCGGGGCGGCTTCCCCGGCGGCGGTGGCGGCCAGGCCCCCGGCGGTCAGCAGGACGGTCAGCGGCAGGGCGGTCAGCGACAAGACAGCGGGCAGGCCGGCGGCGAGGCCCCCGACGCCAACGCCGACGGCCAGATGGGCACGCCCCCCGGCGGAGCCCCCACCGGAGCCCCCAGCGGCACCCCGCCCACCGGCGCGGGTGGCGGCATGGGCGGCGGAATCGGCGGCATGGGCGGTGGCGCCGACACCGCCATGACCTCCTATCTGGAGAAGCACCGCGACGGCGCCAAGTGGCTGGTCGCCGTCTCGAGTTCGCAGAGCGCGGCCCAAATGATCGTCAGCACCAAGCAGCCCGTCATCTCCATGTGGGGCTGGTCCGGCAGCGACAAGGCCATGACCCTCGCCAAGCTGAAGGAACTCGTGAAGAAGGGCGAGCTGCACTACATCGTGCTCGGCGGCGGGGGCATGGGCGGAGGCGGCGGCCCGGGCGGCGACTCCGACAGCGTCAGCTCCGAGGTGACCACCTGGGTGCAGAAGCACGCGACAGCGGTGAAGGCGAGCGAGTACGGCACCGACTCCTCGGCCGACTCCAGCGGTTCCGCCGACTCCCAGGGCACCCAGAGCACCCAGTCCCTCTACCGCCTCGACGCAAAGGACGTCAACTAGGGCCTCCCCTGACCCAATTGGGGAAAACCCTCCCCCTCCGCAGCCCCCGGACCGGAATCGGCCGGGGGTTGCGTCGTATGCGAGAACGTCACACGAACGACTCCTCCTCGTTACGCAACTGACCTCATGTCCATGCCACTCTCCCGATTGAACGACCTGTCAACACGCGTAGAACGCGGGACCGTTGCCACCCACGACTCCGGGCCCCGCGCCCCCGCGCGTGCCGTTCTCGGGAAAGGGCACCCCCCATGTCCGTAACGCACGCAGGCAAGTGGAAGGCGCTGGCAGCCGGCGTTTCCGCCCTCCTCGTCGGCCTCACCCTCCCGACGGTCGCCGCGACCCCCGCCGCGGCCACCACCACCGCGTACGACGACACGTACTACGCGAACGCGATCGGCAAGACCGGCACGGCCCTCAAGGGCTCGCTGCACACGATCATCAAGAGCCAGACGAAGATCTCGTACTCCGCCGTCTGGGAGGCGCTCAAGGTCACCGACCAGGACCCGAACAACAGCGGCAACGTGGTCCTGCTCTACTCCGGCATCTCCCGCAGCAAGTCGCTCAACGGCGGTGACGTCGGTGACTGGAACCGCGAGCACACCTGGGCCCAGTCCCACGGCGACTTCGGCACCTCGGCCGGCCCCGGCACGGACCTGCACCACCTGCGGCCCGAGGACGTCCAGGTCAACAGCATCCGCGGCAACAAGGACTTCGACAACGGCGGCAGCAGCTTCACCAACAGCGGCGGCAGCCTCACCGACTCGAACTCCTTCGAGCCGCGCGACGCCGTCAAGGGCGACGTCGCCCGGATGATCCTGTACATGGCCGTCCGCTACGAGGGCGACGACTCCTGGCCCGACCTGGAGCCCAACGACGCCGTCACCAACGGCAGCGTCCGGTACCACGGCCGCCTCTCGGTGCTGAAGCAGTGGAACGACGAGGACCCGCCCAGCGCCTCCGAGACCCGCCGCAACGAACTGATCTACAGCACCTACCAGCACAACCGGAACCCGTTCATCGACCACCCGGAGTGGGTGGAGGCGATCTGGTAGACCGACGGTGAACGGCGCTGAACTCCCGGTGACGAACAGGGAGTTCAGCGCCCCATCCGTCCCCCCGCCCGTCTCCCCATCCGTCTCCTCGGTTACAAAGCCATGACATCGGGGTGCACAACCGGAGGCGCCCGGATCGAGTCGAACTGAGTGAACGTGGCAATCCGCACGCAGAAGCGGAACCCGAACGACTCGAAAGGCTCCCGTTCTATGTCCCGAGCACACGGCAGGACCCGTACGCGCCTCACCGCACCCCTGGCAGCCGCGGTACTGCTCGCCGGAGGGTTCGGCGCGATGGCCCTCACCGGAGCCTCGGCCCAGGCCGCCACCACCGCCGCAGGCTCAGCGGACGCGCAGGACGACTTCAACGGTGACGGCTACGCCGACCTGGTCGTCGGCGCCCCGGACGGCACGATCTCGAGCAAGGCCAAGGCCGGTTACGTGGCCGTCACCTACGGGTCCGCCGACGGCGTCTCCGTCGACAACAAGAAGCTCATCAGCCGCTCCACCAGCGGCGTTCCCGGCTCCGCCACCGCGAGCCAGCGCTTCGGGTCCTTCTTCAGCAAGGGCGACCTCGACGGCGACGGTTACAGCGACCTCGTGATCGCGGGCGGCAAGGCCGGCTCCGTCATCCTGTGGGGCTCCGCCTCCGGGCTCACCGGCGGCACGGCGATAGCCGGGTACGCGGCCCCCACCACCGGTGACTTCGACGGTGACGGCAAGACGGACCTCGCCCTGTTCACCCACCAGGACGTCCAGGGCGACGACCCCGAGGAGGCCACCGGCACCGTGTGGAAGGGCCCCGTCTCGCGGGCCGGCACGCCCGCCTCCACCCTGCCCCTCCTGAAGTCCGGCGAGTCGGTCAGCGGCCCCGTCCGCTCCACCGTGGCCGGCGACGTCAACGGTGACGGCAAGGACGACATCGTTGCCTACCACTACGAGGGCGACGGCGTCTGGGGCAACCGCCTGCTCCTCGGCGGCGGCAGCGCGGGCTTCAAGGGCGCCTGGGTCCCCGGTGCGGCGGCGGGCAACAAGATGGGCACCGGCATCGGTGACGTGAACAACGACGGCTTCGACGACGTCGTGGTCGGCAACGACTGGGGCGGCGGCAACGTCAAGGTCGCCCTCGGTTCGGCCGCCGGCCTGTCCGAGGACCGCGTCCAGACCTTCAACCAGGACTCGCCCGGCTTCCCCGGTGCCGAGGAGGAAGAGGACGAGATCGGCGGGTCGGTCTCGGTCGGCGACGTCAACGGTGACGGCTTCGCCGACATCGCGCTCGGCATCCCGGGCGAGGACGTCGGCGAGATCTACGACACCGGCTCGGTCGCCCTGGTCCCCGGTAGCGCCGCCGGTGCCACGGGTGCCGGAACGCAGGTCTTCCACCAGGACACCGCCGGAGTTCCCGGAGCCGCCGAGAACAGCGACGAGTTCGGTGTGAGCACCGCCCTCCTCGACCTCGACGGCGACGGCCACCGCGACCTCGCGGCCGGCTCCACCGCCGAGAACGAGCAGAACGGCGCGGTCTGGATCCTGAACGGCACGGCGAGCGGCCTCACCGCCACCTCGTCCATCGCGTTCGGCGCCAGCAAGCTCGGCGCCCCCGCCACGGCCGCCCACTTCGGCGCGTACCTGCGCTGAGCGATCGGTCCGAGAAGCGGGTGTGGGGCGGCCGGGCGCCGCCCCACACCCATATCCAGTTGTTCAGTCCAGGTGCGTCGGTGCGAACATCCGCAACAGGGCCGGCAGCACGACCACCGAGGGGCCGGGCGTGCCGAGGGCCTTGGCGAGGTCGGCGGCGAGGGTGTCCGGGGTGGTCCGTACGCCCGGGACGCCGAAGGACTCCGCGAGCGCCACATAGTCCGGGCGGGTCAGTTCCGTGGCGGTGGACCGGCCGAAGGCGTCCGTCATGTACTCGCGCAGGATGCCGTAACCGCCGTCGTCGACGATCAGCCAGGTCACGTCGAGGTCGTGCTGCCTGGCGGTGGCGAGTTCGGCGATGGAGTAGAGCGCGCCGCCGTCGCCGGAGACCGCGAGGACCGGGTGGGTGGGGTCGGCGACCGCGCCGCCGATCGCCGCCGGGAAGGCGTAGCCGAGGCCGCCCGCGCCCTGGGCGGAGTGCATGGTGTTGGGGCGCCGGGCGTCGAAGGCGGACCAGGCCCAGTAGGCGAGGATCGTCATGTCCCAGAAACTGGCCGACCGGTCGGGCAGGGCCTCCCGCACCGCGGCCAGCACCTGCTGCTCCAGGGTGAGCTCCTGGGCGTCGATCCGCTCGCGGACGAGGTCGAGCACGGTCCGTACGCGGTCGGCGGCCGTCGCGTCCTGCCGCTTCTCCGTGATGGTTTCGAGGAGCGCCGACAGGGCGAGGCGGGCGTCCGCGTGGATGCCGAGAGCGGGGTGGTTGGACTCCAGTTTCCCGAGGTCGGCCTCGATCTGGATCACCCGGCCGCGCGGCTTGAACGTGTAGTAGTTCGAGGAGAGTTCGCCCAGCCCCGAACCGACCACGAGGACGACGTCGGCGTCCTCCAGGAAGTCCGTGGTGTGCCGGTCCTCCAGCCAGGACCGCAGCGAGAGCGGATGGTTCCAGGGGAAGGCGCCCTTGCCGCCGAAGGTGGTGACGACGGGCGCGTTCAGCCGCTCGGCGAGCTGCCGCAGCTTGCCCGACGCGTCGGCGCGTACGACTCCGCCGCCCGCGATGATCACCGGCCGGGCCGCGTTCGCGAGCAGGTCGGCGGCCACGGCGGTCAGTTCGGGGCGCGGCGGAAGATCGTGGGGCGCGGCGTCCACGGCGGTGACGGCGGGCAGCGCGGTCTCGGCGAGCAGCACGTCCTGCGGGATCTCCACCCAGACTGGCCCGTGCGGGGCGGTGAGCGCCGACTCCCATGCCTCGGCGATCGCGGAGGGGATCTGCGACTGCGTACGGACCGTGTGGACGGACTTCACCACGCCCCTGAACGAGGCCTGCTGGTCGGGGAGTTCGTGGAGGTAGCCGTGCCGGCCGCCGCCGAGCCCCGCGCCCGGGATCTGGCTGCTGATCGCGAGGACGGGGGCGCTGGCGGCTGCCGCCTCCTGGAGCGCGGCCAGCGAGGTCAGCGCGCCGGGCCCGGTCGACAGGAGCAACGGGGCGGCCTCGCCGGTGATCCGGCCGTACGCGTCCGCCGCGAACCCGGCGTTGTTCTCGACCCGCAGCCCGATGTACGTGAGGTCGGAGCGGCGCAGCGCGTCGAACATGCCGAGCGCGTGCTGGCCGGGCAGCCCGAAGACGGTGGTCGCGCCGAGACCGGTGAGGGTCTCCACGACCAGGTCTCCGCCGTTGCGGCCGGGCGGCGGGTCGAGCGCGGCCTCCGTCTGCTCCGGGGTCGGGCGGAGCACCAGGTCGTGGTCGTGGGTCACTGCGCTCGGGCCTCTGCAATCTGGCGGGACATGATGGTCGTGAGCTCGTACGCCGTGTGGGAGGCGGCGACGGAGGTGATCTCGGCGTGATCGTACGCGGGGGCGACCTCGACGACGTCCGCGGAGACCAGGTGGCAGGAGGCGAGTCCGCGCAGGATCTCCAGGAGTTCGCGGGAGGTCATGCCGCCCGCCTCCGGCGTCCCCGTGCCGGGCGCGTGGGCCGGGTCGAGGCAGTCGATGTCGATGGAGATGTAGAGCGGACGGTCGCCGATGCGCTGCCGCAGCTGGTCGGCGACCTCGTCGGCGCCGCGCCGGTAGATGTCGGCGGAGGTGACGATGCCGAAGCCCAGCTTCTCGTCGTCGGTGAGGTCCTGCCTGCCGTACAGCGGCCCGCGCGTACCCACGTGGGAGAGCGCCTCGGTGTCGAGGATGCCCTCCTCGACGGCCCGCCGGAACGGGGTGCCGTGCGTGTACTCGGCGCCGAAGTACGTGTCCCAGGTGTCGAGGTGCGCGTCGAAGTGCAGCAGCGCGACCGGGCCGTGCTTGCGGGCCACCGCGCGCAGCAGGGGCAGCGCGATGGTGTGGTCGCCGCCGAGGGTCATCAGCCGGGCGCCGGTGCCGAGGAGTTCGTCGGCGGCGCCCTCGATGGTCTCCACGGCCTCGTTGATGTCGAACGGGTTCGCGGCGATGTCACCGGCGTCCGCGACCTGCGCGAGGGCGAACGGCGAGGCGTCCTGCGCCGGGTTGTAGGGCCGCAGCAGCCGGCTCGCCTCGCGGATCGCGTTCCCGCCGAAGCGGGCCCCGGGCCGGTACGAGACACCCGCGTCGAACGGCACGCCGACCACGGCGACATCGGTGGTGCCGACCTCGTCGAGGCGGGGCAGCCGGGCGAAGGTCGCCGGGCCCGCGTACCGGGGTATGCGGGACGAGTCGACGGGCCCGCGGGGCGTCTCGTTGCTGTTCATCGGGTGACACTCTCTTTCTCGAATGCGGAGGCGGGTTCGGAGCCGCGGCCCGCGAGGCGTTCGCGCCAGGCGGCGAGCACGGCCGCGTCGGTGGCGGGCGTGCGGAGCGAGACGATCACGTAGACCGCGAGGGAGGAGAGGAGGCCGTAGTAGACGGGCTCGTTGGCGAGGATCCCGTACGTGGCCATCAGGCCGACGACCGCGAGACCGCCGACCGCGACGGCGGCGAGGGCGCCCTGGGCCGTCCCGCGCTTCCAGAGGAGCCCGCCGAGGATGGGCACGAGGAGACCGCCGACGAGGAGGTTGTAGGCGACGGTCAGGGCCTCGACGACGTTGTTGAGCGCGATGGCCGTACCGATCACGGCGAGGCCCATGACGAGGATGAAGGCGCGGTTGCCCCTGACCTCGTCGTGCTCGCCGGTGTCGCCGTCGCGCCGGACGACTCCGCGCAGCCGCGACCAGATGTCGTTGTTGGCGACGGTCGCACAGGCGATGAGGGCTCCGGAGGACGTGGACATCACGGCCGCGAGGGCGGCGGCGAGGACCAGCCCCCGTACACCTACCGGCAGTTCGTCCTTGACGATGGTCGCGAAGGCGTCGTCCGGGCTGGCCAGCTTCGGGTAGAGGACCTTGGCCGCCGTGCCGATGACGGCGCCGGCGAGCGCGTACACCAGGCAGTAGGTGCCCGCGACGGTGCCGCCCCACTTGGCCGTCCTGTCACTGCCGGCGGTGAAGACGCGCTGCCAGATGTCCTGCCCGATCAGCATGCCGAAGGTGTAGATGAGCACGTACGTGAAGATCGTCTCGCCGCCGATGCCCAGCGGGTCGAAGTAGCCGGTGGGCAGCGAGGCCTTCATCTCGCTGAACCCGCCGGCCTTGACGGCGGCGATGGGCAGCAGCAGAAGCAGCACGCCGATGGTCTTCACGACGAACTGGACCATGTCGGTGAGGGTGATCGACCACATGCCGCCGAGCGTCGAGTACGCGACGACGATCGAGCCGCCGAGGATGATCGCGACCGTCCGGTTCATGTCGAAGAGGACGTCGAAGATGGTGGCGTACGCGATGGTCGACGTCACCGCGAGCATGAGGGTGTACGCCCACATGACCAGGCCCGAGATCACGCCGGCCCGGCCGCCGTAGCGCAGGTCGAGCATCTCGGAGACGGTGTAGACCTTCAGCCGGGCGATGCGCGCCGAGAAGAAGAGGGACAGGGCGAGGAGCCCGAGGCCGATGGTGACGACCATCCAGGCCCCGGAGAGCCCGTACTGGTAACCGAGGCCGACGCCGCCGATGGTGGACGCGCCGCCGAGGACGATGGCGGCCATCGTGCCGGAGTACATCGTGGGACCGAGGCGCCGTCCGGCGACCAGGAAGTCGCTCTTGGACTTGGCGCGGCGCATGCCCCACCAGCCCATGGCCAGCATCCCGGCGAGATAGACGACGATCACTGTGTAGTCGACGGCCATGGGGCCCTCCTCGCTCTCTCGGTGGCCACCCTGACGTTAGGTGGCCGGAAAGCGGCACTGAAGTGTACGTTTCATCCACCCTCACCGGATCCGATGGAGGAAACGTCCATCATGTCGGACGCCGCAGTCCCTGCCTCCCCAGCCTCCCCCTCCATCCCTGCCGTCCCGCCGACCCCGCCCGTCCCCCTCGCCGCCCTGCTGGCCCGGGAGGATCTCGGGCTGCGGCAGATCGCGGGCCCGGTCGAGCCGGCCACGGTGATCCACTGGGCGCACACCTCGGAGATGGCGGACCCGTACCCGTACCTGCTCGGCGGTGAGCTGCTGCTGACGGCCGGGGTGCACATTCCGGAGGCGGCGGGTTCGGATGGGGGCACCCCCGGTCGAGCGAAGCCGGGACCGGGGGAGTACTTCGACGCCTACGTGTCCCGGATCGTCGAGGCGGGCGGCGCGGCGCTCGGCTTCGGGGTGGCGCCGGTGCACGACACGGTGCCGCGGGCCCTGGTCGAGGCCTGCGACCACTACGGGCTGCCGCTCGTGGAGGTGCCGCCCCGGACGACGTTCTCGGGCGTGGCGCGGGCGGTCTGGCAGCTCATGGCCGAGGCCCGGCACACGGAGCTGCGCCGTGTCACGGAGGCCCAGCGGAGCCTGGCCGCCGCGGCGGCCCGCCCCGACCCGGTCCCTTCGGTCCTGCGGCAGCTCGCCCAGCGGGTGGGGGGCCGCGCCACGCTGTACGCACCGGACGGCGGGGAGGTGGCCTCGGCGGGGCGGTGGCCGGGGGCACAGGAGCGGGTGGGGGCGGCGCTGGCCGGACTGGCGGCGGTGGTGCGGCCCGCCACCGACGGCGGCTCCGGCAAACCGGCTCCGTCCTCCGCCAGTGACACGGTGGCCGGTGCGCATCTCGCCGCGTACGCCCTCGGCACCGGCCAGGGCTTCGTCCTGGGCCTGGCCGCCGCCCGCCGCGAGCCGGGCGACCACACGATCGCCTCCGTCGGCGCGGTCCTCCTGTCCCTCCTCACCGGCGAGCACCGAGCAGCACGGGCGCGGCCCGCTCCTCCGCACTCGTCCGCCTGCTGCTGGGGGCCTCGCCGGAAGAGGTCGCGCCGCTGCTGGCCGCGGGCGAGCGGTGGATCGTCGTGCACGCGCGGCCGGAGACCGCCGCCGCGCCGGACGCCGTCGCCGCGTCGGCACTGGGGGCGGCGCTGGGCTCGCCGCTGGTCGACGTGGCGGGCGGCGCCGTACGCGTCCTCGTCCCCGCCGGCCACCGCGCACTCGTCGCCCAGCCCGGGTGGACGTGCGGGGCGAGCGCGGCCGTCGTCCCGGGCGAGTGGCGGACCGGCGACACCCAGGCGGCGCGCGCCCTGGCCCGGGCCGTGGCCACCCGCGCGGGGCTGGTCCGCCACGGTGACCGGCCGGGGCTGGCCGGGCTCGTCCCGCCGGCCGAGGCCGCCGCACACGCCCGTACCGTCCTCGCGCCCGTCGCCGGGAACCCCGCCCTCGTGGAGACCTTGCGGATGTGGCTCTCCCTGCACGGCAGTTGGGACCGTACGGCGGTGGCGCTCTCGGTCCACCGCAACACGGTCCGGCAGCGGATCGCGCGCTGCGCGGCACTCCTGGAAACGGACCTGGACGACCCGGACGTCCGCATGAACCTCTGGTTCGCCCTGCGCGCGGAGTGACGTAAGGGGGCCGCGGGGCCGCTCCTACCGCTCTCCGGAGTCCTCCAGGACGCGCCGGGCGGCCGTGTCCTCGCGGTGCCGCAGGGTCCGCCACTCGGAGGCGGGTTCCTTGTTGTCGTCCAGCCAGCGCTGCTGCGTGACGGCGAGCCGCGCGTAGGCCTTTACCAGGTAGCCGGTGCGTTCCTTGCATGCCACGTCGGCCCGTGCCGTGGGGTCGGTGGCGGGATCGGCGGTGACCGGCAGGTCGGCAGCGAGCCGGCGGGGGTCCTTCGCGGTGACTCCGGCGCGACCCATACACGTCTTCCAGCGGCTGGTCGCGGCACGGAAGGCCGGGTCCTTCTCCAGTTCCGCCAAGGCGTCCCGCTCGCCCTGGTCAAGGCGCATCCGGAGTGCGAGGTCCCGGACCCGCCCGTCCTCGCCGAGCAGCCTGGCCTGGGACTCGGCGAGGCAGCCGGTGGCGGGCCGGCTCACGCGGAGCACCTTGTTGCGGGCGGAGATCTTGCGTTTCGGATCGCCGTAGAGCGCGCGGTCGAACCCTTTGCCGCGCGGCCGTTCCGCCGGCGCCGGCTGCGACTCGGGGGTCAAGGCGTCCCCGGGCGCACCGAGGCTCTCGAACCCGAACAGGGCCGGGCTGGTCCCGGACGTCCCGGAGGCCCCGGAGCCACCGGAGCCACCGGAGGCCTCGGGGGCCGCGGGCGCGGGGGTGTAGCGGAATCCGCGGGCGCTCATACAGGCAGCCACCAGCAGTTGTTCCGCCTCGTGGACCCGGCGGGAGGTCTCGGTGGTTCTGCGGAGCAGGGCGGAGAGCGGCAGCCCGTTGCGCAGGGCGGTGAGCACGGCCTGCCGGGCGGCGGGCTTCGCGGCGGTGCCGGTGTCGGCGGCAGGGGCGGCGGAACGGTCGTTCAGTGCCCACGCCGCCGTCAGAGCGAGCACGAGCGACGCGAGCGCCAGCACGGCGATGCCCGCACTCCGGCGCGGTCTGGCCATCAGCAAGGCGGACCTTCTCTCCGGGATTCGTGACCGTGACCGGGAGGCGGCACTGTGCACACCGCCCCCCGGCGCGTGGCGCTTGGCACTTGGCGTGTGGCGCTTGACGCGTGGCGCTGGGCACTTGGCGCTAGGTGCTTGGCGCGACCGGTCAGTAGCAGCTGACGCTGGTCGTGCCGCGCAGGCGGAGGGAGCTCGCCCTGTTCTGGAGGCTGCTCGGCAGGTAGTCGACGGAGGAGCCGGGGTTCACGCAGAACAGGAAGCCCTCCCAGTCGCTGCCGATCCCGGTGTAGTAGTGGCTCTCGTACCCGCCGGTGCTGGAGTTGCTGGCGGAGTCGACGTTGTTGTGCACGGTCTGGTTGCCGCCGTTGCGACCGGTGAGCTGGTTGAAGGTGTCGTTCCGGAAGTCGGTGTCCGTGTCGAAGTAGGAGTGGCGGGCGGAGTCGTTGATGCCCAGGTAGAACACGCAGTGGTTGCCACTGGCGCAGTTGGGGCCGGCCGAGGCCGGGCTCGCTCCCATCAGGAGCCCCGCGGACGCGGCCATGACGGCCAGACCGGCGACAGCGGTCGATCTCTTCCGTAAGCGCATGAGTTTCTCCCTTGTCGGCTTGATGTCAGGTTCTGCTCAAGCGGCAGCTCTGGCACGGTCATTTGAACCAGGTGAAAAGTCGCTGGTGGGGGAAGTAAGAGGGACAGGATGCTCCGCTTTCACTTCACGGCCGAGGATCTGACCAGGATCCGGGTGGCGAGGGCGCCCGATCCGTTGTGGGAGGTCGCCGTCAGCCTGCACAGGTTCCAGACCAGGGACGGACGCTGGGCCTACGCGCACTGGTACCGCACCGCTCGCCTCCGGCTCCGGGAGGCCGGGCTCGACCACGCGGTACGGAACTTCCTGCTGCCGGTCTTCCCGCGGGCGAGCTACTTTCCCGACTTCCTCACTCCGGCGGAGGGCGAGCAGGGCCTGGACGCCGGACTGGACGCCGTGCTCGCGGCGCCCCGAGGACAGGTGGCCGAGGAGGCGGCCAGACTCGCCGTCAGCGTCGGAGCCCCGAGCTGGGTCTCCCGCCTCGCCGACGACGACATGCGGGGCCGGCTGGTCCGGACGCTGCGCGCCTACCATCGGGCCGTGATCGCCCCATACGGGGAGCAGGTCGACGCGTGCGTGCAGGCGGAGCGGATCCGTCTCGCCCGGGCCCTGCTCGACCGTGGCACCGGGGGGCTGCTCGGCAGCCTCGCCCCCACGATCCGCTGGCGCCACCCCGTCCTGGAGGTCGCTCCCTACCCCGAGGAACGCGACGTCCATCTCCACGGAATGGGCCTGCTCCTGATCCCCTCCTACTTCTGCTGGAAGAGTCCCATCGCCCTGGCTGACGCCGGCCTGCCGCCCGTGATCGTGTACCCGCTCCAGCGGGACCCGGTTCCGGCCCCGGTGCCGGGTGACGGACAGCCGCTGGCCGCGCTCCTCGGCCGCACCCGCGCAGGCATCCTGCGGGCCACCGCCACCGGGGCGACCACCTCGGAGGCGGCTCGGGGTGCCGGGGTCTCGGCGGCGACCGCCACCCATCACACGGCGGCCCTGCGGGACACCGGCCTGATCACCAGCACCCGCTGGGCCAACACGGTGCTGCACACCCTGACCCCCCTGGGAGCAGCCCTGCTCACCACAGAAACCAAAAGCAAACCCCCAACGGCGCAGGGACGCAGCCTCACGCCGACAGGGGCGCGGGGAACTGCGCGGCCAGCACCGACCAACCCGCACCAGACAACGCCCCCGGCGTAGGGGCGCAGCCCCACGCCGACAGGGGCGCGGGAACTGCGCGGCCAGCACCGACCAACCCGCACCCGCCCACCCCGGCGCCCGGGGCGCACCCCCACCCCAACCCCGCCACCCCAGGAGGTACCCACCCCAAACCCCCGAGTGACGCAAATCCCACGCTTCGATACCCCGCACCACCCAGCGGAGCGCACCGGCAGAATGGGGGTATGCCGATACCCGCAACCCCCAGCCGCGCCGACCTCCTCGACCACCTCGTACAGACGCGTATCGCGGGCGACGTGGCCACCCCCCGCGAGAACAACCTCTCCCACTACCGCAAACTGGCCAACGGCGACCGCAACTACTGGCTCGGCCTGGAGCTCGGCGACCGCTGGACCGACGAGCAGGACGTCCTCGCGGTGATGGCCGAGCGGTGCGGCGTGAACGACGACCCGGAGTACCGGTACGGCCAGGACACCATCGACCCGGAGCTGACCGTCGACGCGCTGGAGCGCATGGCGGGCCGCCTGCGCAAGGCCGCCGCCGGCAGACAGCGGGTGCTGTTCGCGACGGGCCACCCGGGCGGCCTGCTCGACGTGCACCGCGCCACCGCCGCCGCCCTGCGCTCGGCCGGGTGCGAGATCGTCGTCATCCCGGACGGCCTGACGACGGACGAGGGCTACGTCTTCCAGTTCGCCGACGTCGCCGTCCTGGAGCACGGCGCGACCCTGTGGCACACCCACTCGGGCGAGCCGATGCGGGCGATTCTGAAGGCTCTGGAGGGCGAGGGCCGCCCCCTGCCCGACCTGGTCGTCGCGGACCACGGCTGGGCGGGCTGCGCGGGCCAGCTGGGCGTGGACTCCGTGGGATACGCGGACTGCAACGACCCGGCCCTGTTCCTCGCGGAGGCGGAGGGCACGGTCCAGGTGACCGTCCCTCTGGACGACCACGTCACGAGCCCCCGCCACTACGACCCGATGACGGCATACCTGCTGAACGCGGCGGGCCTCACCGGCGGCGAGTGAGCCGCTAGCGCGGGATCCGGACCACACCCTCCTGGATCACCGTGATGGCCAGCCGCCCGTCCCGCGTGTAGATACGTGCCTGCCCGAGCCCCCGCCCCCCGGACGCCGACGGCGACTCCTGGTCGTACAGGAGCCATTCGTCGGCGCGGAACGGGCGGTGGAACCACATCGCGTGGTCCAGGGAGGCCCCGACGACGTCCCCGGTGACCCAGCCGCCGCGCCCGTGGGCGAGCAGCACGGAGTCGAGGAGCGTCATGTCGGAGACGTACGTGGCGAGGCAGACGTGCAGCAGCGGCTCGTCGATCGCGCCGTCGAGCTTGCCGTTCGTGCGGAACCAGACCTGCGAGCGCGGCTCGCGCGGCTCGCCGACGCTCGCGAACGGCGGCGCGTCGACATAGCGCAGGTCGACGGCGGCCCGCGCCTCCAGCATCCGCTGCGCGACCTTCCGGTCGCCGTACGCCTCCAGGTACCGCGGCAGCATCTCGGCCGTGGTCTCCAGCGTCTCCGGATCGGGCGCGGGCGGCATGTCGGCCTGGTGGTCCATGCCCTCCTCGTACGTCTGGAACGACGCGGAGAGATGGAAGATCGGCTGTCCGTGCTGGACGGCGACCACCCGGCGGGTCGTGAAGGACCGGCCGTCGCGGATGCGGTCGACGGTGTAGACGATGGGCGCGCCCGGGTCCCCGGCCCGCAGGAAGTAGGCGTGCAGCGAGTGGGCGTGCCGGTCCGCGGGGACCGTACGCCCCGCGGCGACCAGCGCCTGCGCCGCGACCTGCCCGCCGAAGACGCGCGGGACGACGGCGAAGCGCGACTGGCCGCGGAAGATGTCCTGCTCGATCCGCTCCAGGTCGAGCAGATCGAGCAGTCCCTCAAGTGCCTGACTCATGCGTCAGTTGTACCGTGCAGTCGTTTCCCGGAGGTTTTCGCGGGCCCTACAGACCCATGTTCTTGGCGATGATCGACTTCATGATCTCGCTGGTGCCGCCGTAGATGCGGTTGACGCGGTTGTCCGCGTACAGGCGGGCGATCGGGTACTCGTTCATGAAGCCGTAGCCGCCGTGCAGCTGGAGGCAGCGGTCGATGACGCGGTGCGCGACCTCGGTGCAGAAGAGCTTCGCCGACGCCGCTTCGGCGGCGCTGAGCTCACCGGCGTCCAGGGCCTCCAGGGCGCGGTCGGCGACCGCCTGCGCGGCGTCCACCTCGGCCTGGCAGGCGGCCAGCTCGAACTTGGTGTTCTGGAAGTGCGAGACCGGCTTGCCGAAGACCGTGCGCTCAAGGACGTACTCCTTGGCGAAGCGGACGGCCGCCGCGGCCTGGGCGTACGCGCCGAACGCGATGCCCCAGCGCTCGGAGGGCAGGTTGCCGCCGAGGTAGTAGAAGCCCTTGTTCTCCTCGCCGAGGAGGTCCTCGACGGGCACTTTCACGTCGACGAACGCCAGCTCGGCGGTGTCGGAGGTCTTCAGGCCGAGCTTGTCGAGCTTGCGGCCGACCGAGTAGCCCTCGGCCTTGGTGTCCACGGCGAAGAGGGAGATGCCGAAGCGGCGGTCCTCGGCCGTGGACGGGGAGGTGCGGGCGCAGACGATCACGCGGTCGGCGTGCACACCACCGGTGATGAAGGTCTTGGCGCCGTTGAGGACGTAGTGCGTACCGTCCTCGCTCAGCTTGGCGGTGGTCTTCATGCCCGCGAGGTCGGAGCCGGTGCCCGGCTCGGTCATCGCGAGGGCCCACATCTCCTCACCGGAGACGAACTTCGGCAGGAAGCGCTTCTTCTGCTCGTCGGTGGCGAGCGCCTTGATGTAGGGCAGGCCAAGCAGCACGTGCACACCGGAGCCGCCGAAGGAGACACCCGCGCGGGCGGTCTCCTCGTACATCACGGCCTCGAACTTGTACGAGTCGATGCCGGCGCCGCCGAACTCCTCGTCCACGCGGATGCCGAAGACACCCAGCTCGGCGAGCTTGTAGTAGAAGTCGCGGGGCGCCTGGCCCGCCGCGAACCACTCGTCGTAGACGGGCACGACCTCGGCCTCGATGAAGGCGCGCAGGGTCTCCCGGAACGCCTCGTGATCCTCGCTGAACACCGTACGGCGCACCGCCGCCACCTCCGCCTGGCTCAAGTTTCCATGTCCGAGCGCATACCTAAGCGCTTGCTCAGGCCTACGTTACCGGCCGGTCACGACCATCGTCCAGACCAGGACCCGCAGCCTCCCCGAGACGCTCGTCACGCCCCGGCGACTCCACCCGCTCCCTCCGCTCCGGCAGATCCGGTCGCCCCGTTCGCTCCGGGCGCCCCCGCTGCCGCGAACGCGCCCCTCGCCATACGGTGCAACAGTTCCGCCGTGCCCGCCCGTCCGGGCAGTGACCCGGAGCGCCCCAGATGCGGTGTGGAGTTCAGCAGGCCGAAGACCGAGTGCACGGCCGAACGGGCGCTCGGCTCGGCCAGCGCGGGGTGGATCCGCCGCACGACCTCGACCCACAGCTCTACGTACTGCCGCTGCAGCTGCCGTACGAGCTTGCGGTCGCTGTCGCGCAGGCGGTCCAGCTCGCGGTCGTGCAGGGTGATCAGCGGACGGTCGTCGAGCGCGAAGTCGATGTGCCCCTCGATGAGCGAGTCGAGGAGCGCCTCCGGGTCCCCGCCGGACTCCGCCACCCGGCGCTTGCCGCCGGTCAGCAGTTGCTCGCTGATCCCCACCAGCAGCTCGGCGAGCATCGCGTCCTTGCCCGCGAAATGGCGGTACAGACCCGGCCCGCTGATGCCGACCGCCGCGCCTATCTCGTCGACGCCGACGCCGTGGAACCCCCGCTCGGCGAAGAGCCGGGCGGCTTCACGGAGGATCTGCTCGCGCCGGGTGGGGGCGTCGGTTCTCGTGGCCATGCGGGCAATTCTAGACAGGACGGTTAGCGCTCGTTAACCTGAACGGAAAACGCGTTAACGCTCATTAACTTGTTGCGTGAGGGGACCGCAGGATGCACGAGGCACCGGAGCTCCACAGCGCGGCCGATCCCGCGTCGGAGGCCTGGCGGAACAACGAGGCGGCACACCGCGCCCTCGTCGACGAGCTGCGGCACAAGCTCGCCGCGGCCCGCCTCGGCGGCGGTGAGCGGGCCCGCGCCCGGCACACCGCCCGCGGCAAGCTGCTGCCGCGCGACCGCGTGGACACGCTGCTCGACCCCGGCTCGCCGTTCCTGGAGCTGGCCCCGCTGGCGGCCGACGGGCTGTACGAGGGCCAGGCCCCGGCGGCGGGCGTCATCGCCGGCATCGGCCGGGTCGCGGGCCGCGAGTGCGTGGTGGTCGCCAACGACGCCACGGTCAAGGGCGGCACGTACTACCCCATGACGGTGAAGAAGCACCTGCGCGCCCAGGAGGTGGCGCTGGAGAACCGCCTCCCCTGCGTCTACCTCGTGGACTCGGGCGGCGCCTTCCTGCCCATGCAGGACGAGGTCTTCCCCGACCGCGACCACTTCGGCCGGATCTTCTACAACCAGGCCCGGATGTCCGGAGCCGGGATCCCGCAGATCGCGGCGGTCCTCGGCTCGTGCACGGCCGGCGGGGCGTACGTCCCGGCGATGAGCGACGAGGCCGTCATCGTGCGCGGCCAGGGCACGATCTTCCTCGGCGGCCCGCCCCTGGTGAAGGCCGCGACCGGCGAGGTGGTGACGGCGGAGGAGCTGGGCGGCGGCGAGGTCCACTCCCGGATCTCCGGTGTCACGGACCACCTCGCCGAGGACGACGCCCACGCCCTGCGCATCGTCCGCACGATCGTCTCCACGCTCCCCGGCCGCGCCCCCCTGCCCTGGTCGGTCACGCAGGGAGTGGAGCCGAAGGTCGACCCGGCCGGCCTGTACGGCGCGGTGCCGGTCGACTCCCGCACCCCCTACGACGTACGCGAGGTCATCGCGCGCGTGGTGGACGGCTCGCGCTTCGCGGAGTTCAAGTCCGAGTTCGGCCAGACCCTCGTCACCGGCTTCGCGCACATCCAGGGCCACCCGGTGGGCATCGTCGCCAACAACGGCATCCTGTTCTCCGAGTCGGCCCAGAAGGGCGCGCACTTCATCGAGCTGTGCGACCAGCGAGGCATCCCGCTGGTCTTCCTGCAGAACATCTCGGGCTTCATGGTGGGCCGCCAGTACGAGGCGGGGGGCATCGCCAAGCACGGCGCCAAGATGGTCACCGCGGTGGCCTGCGCCCGCGTACCGAAGCTGACGGTGGTGGTCGGCGGCTCGTACGGGGCGGGCAACTACTCGATGTGCGGCCGGGCGTACTCCCCCCGCTTCCTGTGGATGTGGCCGAACGCCAAGATCTCCGTGATGGGCGGCGAGCAGGCAGCCTCCGTCCTCGCGACCGTCAAGCGCGACCAGCTGGAGGGCCGGGGCGAGTCCTGGCCGACGGACGAGGAGGAGGCCTTCAAGGCCCCGATCCGCAGCCAGTACGAGACCCAGGGCAACGCCTACTACGCGACGGCCCGGCTCTGGGACGACGGCGTGATCGACCCGATGGAGACCCGGCAGGTCCTGGGTCTGGCCCTGACCGCCTGTGCGAACGCGCCGCTGGGCGACCCCCAGTTCGGCGTCTTCCGGATGTAAGGGGACGCATCGTGAGGGACGGATCGTGAGGGGACCCAGGACAATGTTCGACACGGTTTTGGTGGCCAACCGGGGCGAGATCGCCGTCCGGGTCATCCGGACACTGCGGTCGCTGGGCGTGCGCTCGGTGGCCGTGTACTCCTACGCGGACGCCGACGCCCGGCACGTGCGCGAGGCGGACACGGCGGTACGCATCGGCCCGGCCCCGGCCGCCGAGAGCTACCTCTCGGCGGAGCGCCTGCTGGAGGCCGCCGCCCGGTCGGGCGCCCAGGCGGTGCACCCGGGGTACGGCTTCCTCGCGGAGAACGCGGACTTCGCGCGGGCCTGCACGGAGGCGGGCCTGGTCTTCATCGGCCCCCCGGCGGACGCGATCTCGCTGATGGGCGACAAGATCCGCGCCAAGGAGACGGTGCGGGCAGCCGGGGTCCCGGTGGTCCCGGGCTCGTCGGGCAGCGGCCTGACCGACGCCCAACTGGCCGCCTCGGCCCGGGAGATCGGCATGCCGGTACTGCTGAAGCCCTCGGCGGGCGGCGGCGGCAAGGGCATGCGCCTGGTGCGGGACGCGGCCGTGCTGGCGGACGAGATCGCCGCCGCGCGCCGGGAGGCCCGCTCCTCCTTCGGCGACGACACCCTCCTCGTGGAGCGGTGGGTCGACCGCCCCCGGCACATCGAGATCCAGGTCCTGGCGGACGGCCACGGGAACGTGGTGCACCTGGGTGAGCGCGAGTGCTCCCTCCAGCGCCGGCACCAGAAGATCATCGAGGAGGCGCCGAGCGTGTTCCTCGACGAGAAAACGCGGGCGGCGATGGGCGAGGCGGCGGTCCAGGCGGCCCGTTCCTGCGGCTATTCGGGCGCGGGCACGGTGGAGTTCATCGTCCCCGGCGACGACCCGGCTTCCTACTACTTCATGGAGATGAACACCCGCCTCCAGGTGGAGCACCCGGTGACGGAGCTGATCACGGGCCTGGACCTGGTCGAGTGGCAGCTGCGGGTGGCGGCAGGCGAACGCCTGGACTTCGCCCAATCCGACGTCACACTCACCGGTCACGCGGTGGAGGCCCGCATCTGCGCGGAGGACCCCGCGCGCGGCTTCCTGCCGTCCGGCGGCACGGTCCTGCGTCTGTACGAGCCCGAGGGCGACGGCGTACGCACCGACTCCGGTCTCACCGAGGGCACGGCGGTCGGCTCGCTGTACGACCCGATGCTGTCGAAGGTGATCGCGTACGGCCCGGACCGCGCGACGGCCCTGCGCCGCCTGCGCGGCGCCCTGGCCCGGACGGTGACGCTGGGGGTACAGACGAACGCGGGCTTCCTCCGCAACCTGCTCGCGCATCCGGCGGTGGTGGCGGGTGAGCTGGACACCGGGCTGGTGGAGCGGGAGGTGGAGGGGCTGGTGCCGGGCGAGGTCCCGGCCGAGGTGTACGAGGCCGCGGCAGCCGTACGCCTGGACGCGCTCGTCCCCGCCGCCGACGCCGACGGCTGGACCGATCCCTTCTCCGTGCCGGCCGGCTGGCGGCTCGGGGGCGAACCGGTCCCGCCTGTCTTCCACCTGCGGGTGACAGGATCTGAACCCGTCACTCTCCGGACGCGTCCCGGCGCCGAGGTCACCCCTTCGCGGGTCTCGGTGACCCACGAAGGCGTACGCCACACCTTCCACCGCTCCGGCACCTGGCTCGGCCGCGACGGCGACGCGTGGAACGTCATGGACCACGACCCCGTCGCCGCCTCCCTCACCGGCGCGGCGCACGCCGGAGCGGACTCCCTCACCGCCCCCATGCCCGGCACGGTCACCGTCGTGAAGGTCGCCCTCGGGGACGAGGTGACCGCGGGGCAGAGCCTGCTGGTCGTGGAGGCGATGAAGATGGAGCACGTCATCTCCGCCCCGCACGCCGGCACCGTCACCGAGCTGGACGTCACCCCGGGCACGACGGTCGCCATGGACCAGGTCCTGGCCGTGATCGTCCCGCAGGAGAAAGCGCCGGAGGAGCAGGCATGACGACCCCCGAACTGGGCCTGCCCATGGCCGTACCGGCCGCCGAGGGCCTGCCCGCGAGGGTCCGTGTCCACGAGGTGGGCGCCCGCGACGGCCTGCAGAACGAGAAGGCGACCGTCCCGACGGCGGTGAAGGCGGAGTTCATCCACCGCCTCGCCGCCGCGGGCCTCACCACCATCGAGGCCACGAGCTTCGTCCACCCCAGGTGGGTGCCGCAACTGGCGGACGCGGAGGAACTGTTCCCCCTGGTACGGGAACTGGGCGCCCCCCATGGCACAGCGGCCCTCCCCGTCCTCGTACCGAACGAGCGGGGCCTGGACCGCGCCCTGTCCCTCGGCGCGACCCGGATCGCGGTGTTCGCCAGCGCCACGGAGTCCTTCGCCAAGGCCAACCTCAACCGCACCGTGGACGAGGCCCTGGCGATGTTCGAGCCGGTGGTGGCGAGGGCCAAGGCCGAGGACGCCCACGTCCGCGGCTACCTCTCCATGTGCTTCGGCGACCCCTGGGAGGGCCCGGTCCCGCTCCCCCAGGTCGTACGCGTCTGCCGGGCCCTGCTCGACATGGGCTGCGACGAGCTGAGCCTGGGCGACACGATCGGCGTGGCGACGCCCGGCCACGTACGGGCCCTCCTCACCGCGCTCAACGCCGAGGGAGTGCCGACGGCGGCCCTCGGCGTGCACTTCCACGACACGTACGGCCAGGCGCTCGCCAACACCCTGGCCGCGCTCCAGCACGGCGTGACGACCGTGGACGCGTCCGCGGGCGGCCTCGGCGGCTGCCCGTACGCGAAGAGCGCCACCGGAAACCTCGCGACCGAAGACCTCGTGTGGATGCTGACGGGACTCGGCATCGACACCGGGGTCGACCTCGGCCTCCTCACCGCCACCAGCGTGTGGATGGCCGGACAACTGGGCCGACCCAGCCCGTCCCGCACCGTCCGCGCCCTCTCCCACAAGGAGTGACCACCATGCCTCTGGACCACCGCCTCTCCCCCGAGCTCGACGAACTGCGGCGCACGGTCGCGGAGTTCGCCCGCGACGTCGTCGCCCCGAAGATCGGCGACTTCTACGAGCGGCACGAGTTCCCGTACGAGATCGTCCGCGAGATGGGCCGGATGGGCCTGTTCGGGCTGCCGTTCCCGGAGGAGCACGGCGGCATGGGCGGCGACTACCTGGCGCTGGGCATCGTCCTCGAAGAACTCGCCCGCGTGGACTCCTCGGTGGCGATCACCCTGGAGGCGGGGGTGTCGCTGGGCGCGATGCCGATCCACCTCTTCGGCACCCCGGAACAGAAGGCGCAGTGGCTGCCCCGCCTCTGCTCGGGCGAACTGCTCGGCGCGTTCGGCCTGACCGAGCCGGACGGCGGCTCGGACGCGGGGGCGACGCGTACGACGGCCCGCCTGGACGAGGCGACGAACGAATGGGTGATCAACGGCAGCAAGTGCTTCATCACCAACTCGGGCACGGACATCACGGGCCTGGTGACGGTCACGGCGGTGACCGGCCGCACCGACACGGGCAAGCCCCTGATCTCCTCGATCATCGTCCCGTCCGGCACACCGGGCTTCACGGTCGCCGCCCCTTACTCGAAGGTCGGCTGGAACGCCTCGGACACCCGCGAGCTGTCCTTCACGGACGTCCGCGTCCCAGCCGCGAACCTGCTCGGCGTGGAGGGCCGCGGTTACGCGCAGTTCCTGCGCATCCTGGACGAGGGCCGCATCGCGATCGCGGCCCTGGCGACGGGCCTGGCCCAGGGCTGCGTCGACGAATCAGTCAAGTACGCGAAGGAACGCCACGCCTTCGGCCGCCCGATCGGCGCGAACCAGGCGATCCAGTTCAAGATCGCGGACATGGAGATGCGGGCCCACACGGCCCGCCTGGCGTGGCGCGACGCGGCGTCCCGCCTGGTGGCGGGCGAGCCGTTCAAGAAGGAGGCGGCCCTGGCCAAGCTCCACTCCTCCACGATCGCGGTCGACAACGCACGCGACGCCACGCAGATCCACGGCGGCTACGGCTTCATGAACGAGTACCCGGTGGCCCGCATGTGGCGGGACTCCAAGATCCTGGAAATCGGCGAGGGCACGAGCGAGGTCCAGCGCATGCTGATCGCCAGGGAACTGGGCCTGCCAGGCTGAGGCGACCACCCGTGCCGCGGCCGGACGTTCACGCGTCCGGCACGCCCTCCGCATTCCCGTCGACCGCACGGACGAAGAACCCGGACGTGTCCAGCTCGAAGTCGAACGGCGGCGGCACGCGCAGCGACTCCCCGAAGGGAACGGTGTGCCGGGACCGGTAGCCCTTGGGCGACGGATCCCAGAAGGCGGTGATCTCCTGGACCTGCATGTCGAGCACCAGGTACACCGGCACGACCCGGCCGTACGTGTCCAGCTTGTCGAGCCAGTCCGCGTCCTTGGTGGAGTCGGACGCCGGCTCCGCGACAAGGGACAGAGCGGCTCCGTCGGCATGACGGCCGGCTTCGCCGAAGGCCGTCTCGTTCCCGACCGCCGGGCAGGGCGTCGACTACGCCCATGGGCAGGTGACCGCCCTGGACACCGCCCAGTTGGACACCAGCCATGGCAGCGAACTGATCGACGCGGTAGGGAAGTTGGAGACGTACCGGCTGATCCTGGACCGCATGGAGGAAGCCGCCCTCCAACCCGCCGGTTCCCACGACCTCATCGCAACCATCGCCAAAAGCATCTGACGAGGAGCACCGTCAACACCCCACACTGGCAGAAGTCCACCCACAGTGAGGAGGCCTCCTCCTGCGTCTACATCGCCACCCCCGCCGCCGGAACGGTCCTCCTCCGGGAGAGCGACGACCCGGACACCATCCTCACCACCGGCCCGCGTCAGCTCGCGGCCCTGATACGCACCCTTGGCATAGGCCAGAGGCAAAATCACTCGTACGACTGAACGCCTGCCGTTCAGCCG
This sequence comes from Streptomyces ortus, assembly GCF_026341275.1. Taxonomy (NCBI): domain Bacteria; kingdom Bacillati; phylum Actinomycetota; class Actinomycetes; order Kitasatosporales; family Streptomycetaceae; genus Streptomyces; species Streptomyces ortus. Next base: position 5,449,398 of record NZ_JAIFZO010000002.1, on the reverse strand, counting down.
TCCACCGGCAGCGCAGCTCACTACGTTCCGTCGCATGGTCAGCTCACCACATGAGGCGATGCACCAGATCTTCAGGGAGGATCCCCGGCTGTTCGCCCGGGCCCTCCCGAAGGCCGGCATCACTCTCCCCGAACCCACGGACGTCCAGCTCCTGGACACCGATCTCACCGAGATCAGGCCCCTCGAACGACGCGTGGACACCCTGTTACGGGTCGACACGGCGAACAGCGGAAGCTACCTGCTCGCCATCGAGATGCAGGGGCGACGGGACCCGGACAAGCTCAACAGCTGGAGGTACTACCTGGCGCACCTCTACGCCAAGTACGAACTGCCCCCGGTCCTCCTCGTCGTCTGCCAGGACAAGTCCACCGCGTCCTGGGCGGCCGAGCCCATCCGCATCGGCCCGCCCACCCACACCAGCATCGCCGTCTTCCCGCTGGTCCTGGGGCCCGACAACCTCCCCGCGATCATCGACCCGGACGAGGCGGCACAAGACCTGGGCCTCTCGGCCTTCTCAGCACTCACACACGCCAAGGATCCCGCCCTCCCTGCGATACTGGACGCTCTGGCGACGGCAGTCGTCGACACCGGCGGCCAAGCCGCGAAGGACTGGGCGGAATTCATCGAGATCGGTCTGGGCGACCCCCGGACGCGCGCACTATGGAGGAACTTGATGGCCACATACACCAGTCGCTTCCCCGGCAGCGGGACCATCATCGAGGAGACCCGCATCCAGAGCCGGAGCGAGGACATTCTCCGTCTCCTCACCCTGCGCGGCATCGACGTCCCCGAAGCCGCCCAGGAGCGCATCACCGGATGCACCGACCTGGAGACCCTCGGCACCTGGTTCGACCGGGCGGTCACGGCCACCGGCGTGGAAGAGCTGTTCGCGCAGCGGTAAGCCACCGCCACCGACCCGCACAGCGGCGTCAACCCCAAGGGCTGCGGCAGGCAACCGTGAGGCAAGGAAGCTCGATCCTCCTCGCCTCGCGGGCCGCCTCGCAGGTGCTGAGGTTAGGCTAACCTACCTTCGCATCTGTCCGGTGGGTCATCCGCCCTGTTCGAAAGCAGTCACGCCATGTTCAACGCCCGTGCCACCCACCTCACCCGACGCGGCGTCCTCGCCGCCGGCGGGGCCGTCGGACTCGGGGCCGTGCTGGCCGCCTGCGGTGACGACGACGCGAAGAGCGGTGGCTCGGCGGAGAAGACGAACGCCGCCGGGTCCGGCCCCTGGTCGTTCAAGGACGACCGCGGCGAGACCGTGAAGCTCGACAAGGCCCCCGCGAACATCGTCGCGTTCACCGGTGTCGCCGCCGCCCTCTTCGACTACGGCATCGAGGTCAAGGGCGTCTTCGGCCCGACGAAGACCAAGGACGGCAAGGCCGACGTCCAGGCCGGCGACATGGACGTCAGCAAGGTGACCGTCCTCGGCAACGTCTACGGCCAGTTCAACGTCGAGAAGTACGCCACGCTCGCCCCGGACGTGCTGATCTCCACGATGTTCGACGACGCCGGCACCCTCTGGTACGTCCCCGCGGAGTCCAAGGACAAGATCGCCAAGCTCGCCCCGAGCGTCGGCATCTCCGTCTTCGACCGCCAGCTGCCGGGGCCGCTGGAGCGCATGCTCGCGCTCGCCGAGTCGCTGGGCGCGGACGTGAAGGCCGCCAAGACCGTCGAGGCGAAGAAGAACTTCGAGAAGGCCGCCGAGCGGTTGCGCGCCGCCGCCAAGGCCCGCCCGGAGATCAAGGTCCTCGCCGGTTCCGCCAGCCAGGACATCTTCTACGTGTCCGGCTCGAACCTCTCCATCGACCTGGAGTACTTCAAGGCCCTCGGCGTGAACCTCGTCGAGCCGCCGGCCAAGGTCCTCAAGGCCAGCGGCGGCTGGTTCGAGAACCTGAGCTGGGAGAACGTCGACAAGTACCCGGCGGACGTCATCATCATGGACGACCGCACCGCGACCATCCAGCCCGCCGACATCACCGAGGCGACCTGGAAGAAGCTGCCCGCCGTCAAGGCCGGCCAGGTCATCGGCCGTACCCCGGAGCCGATCCTCTCCTACGCCAAGTGCACCCCCATGCTCAACAACCTCGCCGAGGCCATCGAGAAGGCCAAGAAGGTCGCCTGAGCCCAGAGCCCCCCCGGGGGGACCGCGGAGGACAGGGACACAGGAACTTAGGTTAGGCTAACCTAAGTTAAGAGCCGCCCCCCAGGGCTCTCCCCTGCGCCCGTCCCTCTCCCGCCCCCCGGAGGCCTCCCCCATGCGCTCCCGCTCGCACCTGCTCAATGACACGACCGCGGACCGGTACCGCCGTTCCGTGACCGAGGGGATAGAGCGAGTGGCGGCCAAACTCGCCACCACCGAGCGTCCGTTCACGGGTGTCACGGTCGACGCCCTCGCCCCCCGCATCGACCGCGTCGACCTCGACAAGCCCCTGCACGACACCACCGCGGTGCTCGACGAGCTGGAGGACGTCTACCTCCGGGACGCGATCTACTTCCACCACCCCCGCTACCTCGCGCATCTCAACTGCCCGGTGGTCATCCCCGCGCTGGTGGGCGAAGCGGTCCTCTCCGCCGTCAACTCCTCCCTCGACACCTGGGACCAGTCGGCCGGCGCCACCCTCATCGAGCGCAGGCTCATCGACTGGACCAACGAGCGCATCGGCTTCGGCCCCTCCGCCGACGGCGTCTTCACCTCCGGCGGCTCGCAGTCCAACCTCCAGGCCCTGCTGCTCGCCCGGGAGGAGGCCAAGAGCGACGCCTACGCCGACCTGCGGATCTTCGCTTCCGAGGCCGGCCACTTCAGCGTGAAGAAGTCCGCGAAACTGCTCGGGCTCGGCCCCGACGCCGTCGTCACCGTCCCCACCGGCAACGACAAGCGCATGCGGACGGTCGCGCTCGCCCACGAGCTGGAGCGCTGCGAGCGCGACGGCCTCGTCCCCATGGCGGTCGTCGCCACCGCCGGCACCACCGACTTCGGCTCCATCGACCCGCTGCCCGAGATCGCCGAACTGTGCGAGCAGTTCGGCACCTGGCTGCACGTGGACGCCGCGTACGGCTGCGGCCTGCTCGCCTCGCTCAGGAACCGGCACCGCATCGACGGCATCGAGCGCGCCGACTCCGTGACCGTGGACTACCACAAGTCCTTCTTCCAGCCCGTGAGTTCGTCCGCCGTGCTCGTCCGCGACGCGGCCACCCTGCGGCACGCCACCTACCACGCGGAGTACCTCAACCCGCGGCGCTCGGTGCAGGAGCGCATCCCCAACCAGGTCGACAAGTCCCTGCAGACCACCCGCAGGTTCGACGCCCTCAAACTGTGGATGACACTGCGGACGATGGGCGCCGACGGCATCGGCCGGCTCTTCGACGAGGTCTGCGACCTGGCCGAGCGGGGCTGGCAGCTCCTTGCCGCCGACCCGCGCTACGACGTCGTGGTCGCCCCCTCCCTCTCCACCCTCGTCTTCCGCTACATCCCGGCCGCCGTCACCGACCCCGCCGAGATCGACCGCGCCAACCTGTACGCCCGCAAGGCCCTGTTCGCCTCCGGCGACGCGGTGGTCGCGGGGACGAAGGTCGGCGGCCGTCACTTCCTGAAGTTCACCCTGCTCAACCCCGAGACCACGACGGACGACATCGCCGCCGTGCTCGACCTGATCGCCGGCCACGCCGAGCAGTACCTTGGAGAATCCCTTGACCGCGCTTCCTGAATCCGCCGAAACCACCGTGCACACGCACGACTTCATCGGCATCGGTCTCGGCCCCTTCAACCTCGGCCTCGCCTGCCTCACCGAGCCGATCGACGAACTCGACGGTGTCTTCCTGGAGTCCAAGCCGGACTTCGAGTGGCACTCCGGGATGTTCCTGGAGGGCGCGCACCTCCAGACGCCGTTCATGTCGGACCTGGTCACCCTGGCCGACCCGACCTCCCCGTACTCCTTCCTCAACTACCTGAAGGCGTCGGGCCGTCTGTACTCGTTCTACATACGCGAGAACTTCTACCCGCTGCGCGTCGAGTACGACGACTACTGCCGCTGGGCCGCCTCGAAACTCTCCAGCGTCCGCTTCAGCACGACGGTCACGGAGGTGACGTACGAGGAGGGGCACGAGGTGTACGTCGTCCGGACCACCGCCGGTGACGCGTACCGCGCCCGGCATCTGGTCCTCGGCACCGGCACTCCCCCGTACGTCCCGGAGGCCTGCGCGGACCTCGGCGGGGACTTCATCCACAACTCCCGCTACCGGCAGCACAAGCGCGAACTGCAGGCCAAGAAGTCGATCACGCTGGTCGGCAGCGGGCAGTCCGCCGCCGAGATCTACTACGACCTGCTGAGCGAGATCGACGTCCACGGCTACCGGCTGAACTGGGTCACGCGCTCCCCGCGGTTCTTCCCGCTGGAGTACACCAAGCTCACCCTGGAGATGACCTCCCCGGAGTACGTCGACTACTTCCACGCGCTGCCCGAGCGAACCCGCTACCGCCTCCGGACGGAGCAGAAGGGCCTGTTCAAGGGGATCGACGGGGAGCTGATCGACTCGATCTTCGACCTGCTCTACCAGAAGAACCTCGGCGGCCCGGTCCCCACCCGCCTGCTCACCAACTCGGCGCTGACAAGGGCGGATCACGAGAACGGCACGTACACCCTCGGCCTGCGCCAGGAGGAGCAGGAGACGGAGTACGAGCTGCAGTCCGAGGGCCTGATCCTCGCGACCGGCTACCAATACGTCGAGCCCGCGTTCCTGAAGCCCGTGCGCGACCGCATCCGCTACGACGGGCACGGCAACCACGACGTGGCGCGCAACTACGCCATCGACACGACGGGCCGCGGCATCTTCCTGCAGAACGCGGGCGTCCACACCCACTCGGTGACGTCACCGGACCTCGGCATGGGCGCGTACCGCAACGCGTACATCATCCGGGAACTGCTCGGCACCGAGTACTACCCGGTGGAGAAGTCCATCGCGTTCCAGGAGTTCGCCGTATGAGCGCCGCCAAGACCGGCGCCACCGTGGGCACGCTGACCCTGCGCCCGCTCGACCCCCTCAGGGACGCCGAGCTGCTGCACTCCTGGGTGACCCACCCCAAGGCGGCGTACTGGATGATGCGGGACGCGAGACTGCAGGACGTGGAGCGCGAGTACATGGCCATCGCGGCGAGCGAGCACCATCACGCGTATCTCGGCCTGCACGACGGCCGGCCCGCGTTCCTGATGGAGAAGTACGACCCCCGGTACATCGAACTCGTCGGGCTGTACGAGCCCGAGCCCGGTGACGTCGGCATGCACTTCCTGGTCGCCCCCACCGACCGGCCCGTGCACGGCTTCACCCGGGCCGTCATCACCGCCGTGATGGACGAGCTGTTCGCCGACCCCCGCACCCGCCGGGTCGTCGTCGAGCCCGACGTCACCAACGAGGCGGTGCACGCGCTCAACGAGGCAGTCGGCTTCGTCCCGGAGCGCGAGATCGACAAGCCGGAGAAGCGTGCGCTGCTGTCCTTCTGCACGCGCGACCAGTTCCTGAACCGGCGCAGTCCGGCCAGCCGAGGAGTTTCCCCGTGACCCTGTCCGACGCCGTGGCGCATCTGTCCCCCCACCGCTGGGCCCGGGCCAACCGCCTCCTGATCCGCAAGGCCCTCGCCGAGTTCGCCCACGAGCGCCTGATCACCCCCGAGCCGGTCACGGACGGCAGCGACGACGGCACGTACGCCGTACGCAGCGACGACGGCCGGACCAGCTACCGGTTCACCGCCGTCCGCCGCTCCCTCGACCACTGGCAGGTGGACGCGGAGTCGATCACCAGGCACCGCGACGGGGAGGGCGAACTCCCGCTCGCCGCCCTGGACTTCTTCATCGAGCTGAAGAAATCACTCGGCCTGAGCGACAAGGTGCTGCCGGTCTACCTGGAGGAGATCTCCTCCACCCTCTCCGGCACCTGCTACAAGCTCACCAAGCCTCAGCGCACCTCTCCCGAGCTGGCGGAAAGCGGCTTCCAGGAGATCGAGACGGGGATGACGGAGGGCCACCCCTGCTTCGTCGCCAACAACGGCCGGCTCGGCTTCGGGATCCACGAGTACCTCTCGTACGCGCCCGAGACCGCGAGCCCCGTACGGCTCATCTGGCTGGCCGCGCACCGCTCGCGGGCCGCGTTCACGGCGGGCGTCGGTATCGAGTACGAGTCGTTCCTCCAGGGCGAGCTGGGCAAGGAGACCGTGGACCGCTTCCACGGCGTCCTGCGCGACCAGGGCCTCGACCCGGCCGACTACCTCTTCATCCCGGTCCACCCCTGGCAGTGGTGGAACAAACTGACGGTGACCTTCGCCGCCGAGGTCGCCCGGCAGCACCTGGTGTGCCTGGGCGAGGGCGACGACGAGTACCTGGCGCAGCAGTCGATCCGGACGTTCTTCAACCGGAGCGAGCCCGAGAAGCACTATGTGAAGACCGCCCTGTCGGTCATCAACATGGGCTTCATGCGCGGCCTGTCCGCCGTCTACATGGAGGCGACCCCGGCCATCAACGACTGGCTGGCGCAGCTCATCGAGAACGACCCGGTGCTCCGCTCGACCGGCCTGTCGATCATCCGCGAGCGCGCGGCCGTCGGCTACCGGCACCTGGAGTACGAGGCCGCCACCGACCGCTACTCCCCGTACCGCAAGATGCTCGCCGCCCTGTGGCGCGAGAGCCCGGTCTCCTCGCTCCGCGACGGCGAGTCGCTGGCCACCATGGCCTCGCTCGTCCACGTCGACCACGAGGGCTCCTCGATCGCCGCCGCGCTGATCGAGCGCTCGGGGCTGACCCCGGTGGAGTGGCTGCGCCGCTACCTCCGCGCCTACTTCACCCCGCTGCTGCACAGCTTCTACGCGTACGACCTGGTGTTCATGCCGCACGGCGAGAACGTCGTCCTCGTCCTCAAGGACGGGGTGGTCGAGCGGGCGATCTACAAGGACATCGCCGAGGAGATCGCCGTCATGGACCCGGACGCGGTGCTCCCGCCGACGGTCGAGCGGCTGCGCGTCGACGTCCCCGAGGACAAGAAACTCCTGTCGATCTTCACCGACGTCTTCGACTGCTTCTTCCGCTTCCTGGCGGCGAACCTCGCGGCCGAGGGCGTCATCGGGGAGGACGACTTCTGGCGGACCGTCGCCGACTGCGTACACGACTACCAGGCGTCGGCGCCCGAACTCGCGGACCGGTTCCGGCAGTACGACATGTTCGCGCCCGAGTTCGCGCTGTCCTGCCTCAACCGGCTGCAACTGCGCGACAACGAGCAGATGGTGGACCTCGCCGACCCGGCCGGAGCCCTCCAGCTCGTCGGCACCCTGAAGAACCCGATAGCCGGGCTGTAGCCGGTCACCCGTTCGCGGCCCCTCAAGCAGGCGGGCGCCCCCATGTACGGTCCCAGGGGCGCCCGCCGTCGTACTCACCTCAACTAGGCGGCCGGCCAGGGCACTTGCGGTGACCGGTAGTAGTCGATGCCCAGCGCGTCCCAGCGGGGCGCCTGCGCGGCGAGCCGCACCTTGTAGGTGTCCCAGTCGTGCGTCGAGGCGGGCGACCAGCCCAGCTCGGCCACGCCCGGCAGCCGCGGGAACGCCATGTACTCGATGTGCTCCGAGGTGGACAGCGTCTCCGTCCACAGCGGCGCCTCGACCCCGCGCACGGCCGAACCGGTCACGCCCGGCAGGTAGTTGCCGGGGTCCCAGTCGTACGACCGCCGCACCTCCACGAGCCCGGCCCAGGCCTGGCCGAGGGGTGTGTCGGCGGTGTACTTCATGTCGAGGTAGACCCGGTCGGCGGGCGAGAGGACGATCCCCGTACCGCCGCGCGCGGCTGCCGCGACCTGCTCCTTCTCGGCGGCGCTCGTGTCGTCGAGACCCCAGTACTGGGCCAGCGCGCCCTTCGCCGGACTGGCGCCGGTCAGCTGGTGCCAGCCCATGACCTTCTTCCCGTACTTGGCGACGATGGGCTGGACCTTCTCCATGAAGGCCACATAGTCCTCGTGGCTGGTGGAGTGCGCCTCGTCACCGCCGATGTGGAGGTACCTGCCAGGGGTGAGCGCGGCCAGTTCCCGCACCACGTCGTCCACGAAGTCGTACGTCACCGGCTTGTCGACGCACAGCGAACTGAAGCCGACCTCGGTGCCGGTGTAGAGCGGCGGGGCGACACCGTCGCAGTTCAGCTCGGCGTACGAGGCGAGCGCCGCGTTGGTGTGACCGGGCATGTCTATCTCGGGCACGACCTCCAGATGCCGTGCGGCGGCGTACCGCACGAGGTCCTTGTACTGGGCCTTCGTGTAGAAGCCGCCCGCTCCGCCGCCGACCGACGTGGACCCGCCGTACGTGGCCAGGCGCGGCCAGGAGTCGATGGCGATGCGCCAGCCCTGGTCGTCGCTGAGGTGCAGGTGGAGCGTGTTGATCTTGTAGAGCGCGAGCTGGTCGATGTAGCGCTTGACCTGGTCCACGGTGAAGAAGTGCCGGGAGACGTCCAGCATCGCGCCGCGGTAGCCGTAGCGGGGGGTGTCGGTGATGGTGCCGCCGGCGACCGCCCAGGGTCCCGGCTGCTTCGAGTCCCGCTCGGCCGCCGCCGGCAGCAGCTGCCGCAGGGTCTGCACGCCGTGGAACAGCCCGGCGGCCTTGCGGGCGGTGATCGTGACAGCACCCTTCCCGCTGGTCAGCCGGTAGCCCTCGGCGCCCAGGCGCGCGGTGTCCTTCTGACTGATCCTGAGCCGGATGCCGTCGCCGCCCGGGTCGTCGGTGACGGGAAGCCGGTAACCGGTCGACGGCCGCAGCACCCCGGCGAGATACGAGCCGACGTCCCGGACCCCCTTCGACCGGTCGACGCGGATGCGCGTACCGCTCGTGATCCGGTACGGCGAGCCGCCGGGGTCGACGGAGGCGGGGGCGGGCACGACCCGGCCCAACGGGGTGGCTGACGGAGTACGTGACGGAGTGACTGTGCGGTCGGCCGCGGACGGTGCCGCGCCGACCGCGGAGATACCGGCGGCTGCCACGAGCAGCAGCGTACCGAGCAGACGGGGCGTTCTGTGCTGTCTCACATGCGCTCCCTTCGAATGGGTATAGACCACTCTCCCGCAGAGCCGGTGAAACAATCCCCCTCATGGCGGAAATCATCCAGCGGGACGGCACGTGGACCTTCGACGGTGACGCCCTGCGGCTGGTGCCGGGCCGCGACAAGAACGTGGGTGTGCTGCGCAAGTCCCTGGGTGAACTGGCTCTGCCGCTCGGCGCGTTGGCGGGGATCTCGTTCGAGCACGGCAAGAAGTCCGGGCGGCTCAGGCTGCGGCTGCGGGACGGCGCGGACCCGCTGCTGCACGCGACCGGGGGCAGGCTCACGGACTCCTCCGACCCCTACCAGCTGGCCGTCGAGTCGGACCGTTACGGCGTCGCCGAGTACTTCGTGGACGAGATCCGCAACGCGCTGCTCCTGGACGAGGTGCCGACCACCGCCGTCGACCGCTATCTGCTGCCGGGGCCCGCCGTGCCGCTGTCGGTCTCCGCCGGGGACGGCACCGCGAGCTTCGACGGGGAGCGGGTCCGGCTGGAGTGGAACTGGAAGACGGAGGAGGCGAAGTCGGCGGCGGGCGCCCGTACGCTCGCGCTGGCCGACATCCAGGCCGTGGAGTGGCAGCCGTCGGTGGGGCTGGAGAACGGGCATCTCCGCTTCACGGTGCGGGGTGCGCCCACGAAGGCGCCGCCGAAGTACGACCCCAACGCGGTGGAGCTGTGGGGCTTCAAGAAGGACCCCCTGATGGCGCTGGTGGCGGCGGCGGTCCAGGCCCGCCTCCCCCACCCGTCGGCCCCGGCCGAGGCCCCCGCGAAGCAACTCACCCCCACGGAGGTGGACCACGACGCCCTGCTGCGCCGCCTGCGCGAACTGGGTGCGCTGCGCGACGCGGGCGTCCTGACGGACGAGGAGTTCACCCTGGCGAAGCAGGCGATCCTGCGGGGGATGTAGACCCCCTTCCAGGGGGGAATGGCTGGGGCAGGGTCAGAGTGCGGCCCGGTGGGGGCCGGCCGCGCAGTTCCCCGCGCCCCCTAAAAACCCACCGCGGGCCCGTGACGGCCAGTGAGGGCGGTGAAGGCTGGGTGCGCAGTTCCCCGCGCCCCTAAAAGCCCACTGCGGTCCGGTGGCGGCCAGTGAGGGCAGAGAAGGCCGGCCGCGCCGTTCCCCGCGCCCCTGAAAGCGGGGCTGCGCCCCAGGAGTCAGGGCGGGGACGGCGGCCGACACAGCACCCCGCCCCAGGGACGCGGGCAGGCGCAGCCCGCCCCGAGGGGCGGGGGAACTGCGCGGCCGACCCCACTCACCCGCACCCGACACACCTGCCCCGCCCATTCTCACCCCGGTCTCCCCCCTTCACCCGGCGAAGTGAAAGTATCCGCACCGACTCCTGCCCGAAATCGGGCAAGATTCTTGCGATCCCCCTCGCTTTAGCCCAGGATCAACCCGTGCACGACGACCTGGTTGATCACCTGACACGCTCCTCGGCCCTCACCCGGGGCGAGGCACTGCGGGTGATCCAGGACGTGCTCGCCTACTTCGACGAGACGACGGAGGACTACGTCCGTCGCCGCCACCGGGAGCTCCAGGCCCAGGGCCTGGTCAACTCGGCGATCTTCGAACGGATCACGGCGGACCTCAAATACCGCGCGGTCGCACCTCCGGAGCTCACGCTCCGCCAGGTGCGCCGCATCGTCTACGGCTAGGAACCATCTGTATGTGCGGAATCGTGGGATACATCGGCAGGCGCGACGTGGCGCCGCTGCTCCTGGAGGGCCTGCAGCGCCTGGAGTACCGCGGCTACGACTCGGCCGGTCTCGTCGTGACGTCACCGAAGACGGCCGGCCTGAAGATGGTCAAGGCCAAGGGCCGGGTCCGTGACCTGGAGGCCCGCGTCCCCAAGCGCTTCGCCGGCACCACGGGCATCGCCCACACCCGCTGGGCCACCCACGGCGCCCCCTCCGACGAGAACGCGCACCCGCACATGTCGGCCGACAACAAGGTCGCCGTCGTCCACAACGGCATCATCGACAACGCCTCCGACCTGCGCAAGAAGCTGGAGGCGGAGGGCGTCGAGTTCCTCTCGGAGACCGACACCGAGGTCCTCACGCACCTCATCGCCCGCTCCCAGGGCGAGAAGCTGGAGGACAAGGTCCGCGAGACCCTGCGGGTCATCGAGGGCACGTACGGCATCGCCGTGATGCACGCCGACCACGCGGACCGCATCGTGGTGGCCCGCAACGGCTCCCCGGTCGTCCTCGGCATCGGCGAGAAGGAGATGTTCGTCGCCTCGGACATCGCCGCGCTCGTCACCCACACCCGCCAGATCGTCACACTCGACGACGGCGAGATGGCGACCCTGAAGGCCGACGACTTCCGTACGTACACCACCGAGGGCACCCGTACGACGGCCGAGCCGACCACCGTCGAGTGGGAGGCCGCCTCCTACGACATGGGCGGCCACGACACGTACATGCACAAGGAGATCCACGAGCAGGCCGAGGCCGTGGACCGGGTGCTGCGCGGCCGGATCGACGACCGGTTCTCGACCGTGCACCTGGGCGGGCTGAACCTGGACGCCCGCGAGGCGCGCAAGATCCGCCGCGTGAAGATCCTGGGCTGCGGCACCTCGTACCACGCGGGCATGATCGGCGCCCAGATGATAGAGGAGCTGGCCCGTATCCCCGCGGACGCCGAGCCCGCCTCCGAGTTCCGCTACCGCAACGCGGTCGTCGACCCCGACACCCTGTACGTGGCGGTGTCCCAGTCCGGTGAGACGTACGACGTGCTGGCCGCCGTGCAGGAACTGAAGCGCAAGGGCGCCCGGGTGCTGGGCATCGTGAACGTGGTGGGTTCGGCGATCGCCCGCGAGGCGGACGGCGGCATGTACGTGCACGCCGGCCCCGAGGTCTGCGTCGTCTCGACCAAGTGCTTCACGAACACCACGGTCGCCTTCGCGCTGCTCGCCCTGCACCTGGGCCGCACCCGTGACCTGTCGGTCTCCGACGGCAAGCGGATCATCGAGGGCCTGCGCAAGCTGCCCGGCCAGATCACGGAGATCCTCGACCAGGAGGACGAGATCAAGAAGCTGGCCGAGCAGTACGCCGAGGCCCGCTCGATGCTCTTCATCGGTCGCGTACGCGGCTATCCGGTGGCCCGGGAGGCCTCGCTGAAGCTGAAGGAGGTCTCGTACATCCACGCCGAGGCCTACCCCGCCTCGGAGCTGAAGCACGGCCCGCTCGCGCTGATCGAGCCCGCACTGCCGACGGTCGCGATCGTCCCCAACGACGACCTGCTGGAGAAGAACCGCGCGGCCCTGGAGGAGATCAAGGCCCGCAGCGGCAAGATCCTCGCGGTGGCCCATGAGCACCAGGAGAAGGCCGACCAGACGATCCTCGTCCCGAAGAACGAGGACGAACTGGACCCCATCCTGATGGGCATCCCCCTCCAACTCCTCGCCTACCACACGGCCCTGGCCCTCGGCCGGGACATCGACAAGCCGAGGAACCTGGCCAAGTCGGTGACGGTGGAATAGCCCCGAACAGGGGCACGGCGCACCACGTGCCCCCACCCCGCCCCGCCCGCGCAACGGACCCCCGCGTGTCGCCACCAGACACGCGGGGGTCCGTTCACGCGCCGGGGCCGCCCAAAACCCCGGCCGGCTGCCCACCACCGGTAACCGTCACGCTCCGGCCGGCAGCACACCGCACAACGACGGCAAACCTGCTGCCTATATGCCCTTCACAAGCACACAAACACATCTACGCATGAGTAGTTTTGCCATGCCACGAAAGGGAGTTGCCCCGTCCCGGGACCCACACCACCCGGGTTACGGGATGACGACCACGGGCCGCTGCGCCCGCTTGGCCAGCCGCCCCGCGACCGACCCGAAGAGGCGCCCGACGATCCCGTGCGTCGACCCCACCACGATCGCGTCGGCCTCGTACTCCCGCCCCACCTCTTCGAGTTCGTGGCAGATGTCGCCACCGCGCTCGACGAGGATCCACGGAACCTCGGCCAGATAGTCCGCACAGGCCAGTTCGAGACCGAGCACCTCGGTGCGGTGGTCCGGCACGTCGACGAAGACCGGCGGCTCGCAGCCGGCCCACACCGTGGTGGGCAGCCGGTTGGCGACGTGCACGATGATCAGGCCGGATCCGGAGCGGCAGGCCATACCGATCGCGTACGCGAGGGCGCGCTCACTGGACGTCGAGCCGTCGAAGCCCACGACGACACCGTGCTTGAAGGCTGGGTCGCAGGACTGGCGCGTCTCTTCCGCCGCCAAGGGCTCGGCCGCCGTGTGATCGGCGACGGGGCGCTTGCGGTCCGCGGGTTCGAATTCGTGACCGGCCATGGATGTCTCGGCGTTCGGATCCTCTTGGGTGGGCCGACAGGAGCTGCGGAGCTGTGTCCGGGAATCATCTTCCCAACCCCATACCCCCAAGGGTACGGCGGCACGCCTCCTCTGCCCAGATCCCGCTCTCGCCGCGGGAGGGTTCCCCGGAGCATGCCCGAGGGATGCCCGTAACGCAATGGTCGCTGCCCCGTACAGCCGTCTCCCCCACCGAGGGAACCGGCGCACCCACTCGCATCCAGGGGCGCGGGGAACGGCGCAACCACCCCACCCCCGTGACCCCCGCTCGAACAAGCGTTGAACCCACACAGCCCCACAGCCACACAGCCCCCGCACCCCGCCCCAGGGAGGAGCCCCCGTGCCCAGCCACCCCACAACCGCACCCACCCTCCCGCCACCCAAGGCACAGGCACCGGCACCGCCCCCACCCCTGCCCCCTGCTCCCGCCCCCGGCAAAAGCCCCGCCCAGGAGACGGCCACGGACGTAGTCCGCTGGTCGGCCTTCAGCTGCGTCCTGGTTCCCGTCGTCCTCGTCGGGTACGGGACCTCACTGGCGGGCGCGGCCGGCACGGCCCTGGGCCTCGCCGCGGTGACGGGCGCCTGCCGGGTACTCCTGCGCCGCTCCGAGCGCGGCGCGGAGCACCTGCGCGCGGCGGAGCGGACACCGCATCATGGGCAGCACGCCAGGGCCGACGCCGGTCGCCGCCACGGCGACCGCCACGGAGGCCGGCACGCCGGTGGAAATACGCCGGTTGACTGACCGGTTTGTGCGCACGCGCCCGCTGCTTTTCAGCCAACTTCCATGCCCTGCGTACCCCTTGGCCGAACCACCCCCCAACCCCCGTTCGACCTGCACCGAAAGGGTCCAGTAGGGTGCCCGCACCCTACGGGGACCGGCCACGGGGACGAGGCGCACTTCCCTGTGCGGCCCACGAGTGCAACGCTTCGTGATCGAATGCTTCACGCCAAGTTGCCATGTCGACAATCTGCCGAGTGCCGAACTGGCCACCTCGGCACCTGACGACACAGTAGATTCGATCTTGACGTCTTACGGCGGGGGACTCGTGCAGGACCGAGGGGAAACGTGCAGGAGCGACACAACCGAGGAGCCGCGACCACCGAGGGGGGCTTAGCAGGATGAGCCACGACTCCACTGCCGCGCCGGAAGCCGCAGTCCGGAAACTGTCCGGGCGACGGCGCAAGGAGATCGTCGCGGTGCTGCTGTTCAGCGGCGGCCCCATCTTCGAGAGTTCCATACCGCTGTCGGTGTTCGGTATCGACCGCCAGGACGCCGGCGTGCCGCGGTATCGACTACTGGTGTGCGCCGGTGAGGATGGCCCACTGCGGACCACAGGGGGCCTCGAACTCACCGCGCCCAACGGGCTGGAGGCGATCTCCCGGGCAGGCACCGTCGTCGTGCCCGCCTGGCGGTCGATCACCTCACCGCCACCGGAGGAGGCGCTCGACGCGCTGCGCCGGGCACACGAAGAAGGCGCCCGCATAGTCGGGCTGTGCACCGGCGCCTTCGTGCTCGCCGCGGCCGGACTGCTGGACGGCCGTCCGGCGACCACACACTGGATGTACGCACCGACGCTGGCCAAGCGCTATCCGTCGGTGCATGTCGATCCCCGCGAGCTGTTCGTGGACGACGGCGACGTGCTGACGTCGGCGGGCACCGCGGCGGGGATCGACCTCTGTCTGCACATAGTGCGGACGGACCACGGGAACGAGGCGGCCGGGGCACTGGCCCGCCGTCTGGTGGTCCCGCCCCGGCGCAGCGGCGGTCAGGAGCGCTATCTCGATCGATCTTTACCAGAGGAGATCGGCGCCGACCCGCTCGCGGAGGTCGTCGCCTGGGCGCTGGAGCACCTCCACGAACAGTTCGACGTGGAGACGCTGGCGGCACGCGCGTACATGAGCAGGCGTACGTTCGACCGCCGGTTCCGCTCGCTCACCGGGAGCGCTCCCCTGCAGTGGCTGATCACGCAGCGGGTGCTCCAGGCGCAGCGGCTCCTGGAGACGTCCGACTACTCGGTGGACGAGGTCGCGGGCCGCTGCGGCTTCCGTTCGCCGGTGGCGCTGCGCGGGCACTTCCGCCGTCAGCTCGGCTCCTCCCCGGCGGCGTACCGCGCCGCGTACCGGGCGCGCCGCCCGCAGGGTGAGAAGCAGAGCGACCCGGACGGTCCGCCGCCACCGGCGCCGCCGGTGCTCCAGCAGGAGCAGCCCGTGCCGTTCCAGACCCGTCGTACGGCGGCCCACGCGGTCGGCGCGACCGCCTCGTCCCTCTCGGACGCGGGACGCCCGGGCGCGGAGCTGTACGTGGCCGGGCGGCACAGCCTGCCGGGCCAGCGCAGCGCGCCGTAGCGCCCCGCGGTGACGTCGTACGCCGGCCCCGGACCCTCCACGGTCCGGGGCCGGCGCCGTTCGCGGACCCCTCCCCGCAGGCCCGCCGCCCCGCCTGTCACGACTGCCGAGGTCCCGGGCCTGCCCGGGCGGGTGAGCGGGCCGTAGGGTGAGCCCATGAACGATCGCATGGTGTGGATCGACTGCGAGATGACCGGTCTCTCGCTGTCGGAGGACGCGCTCATCGAGGTGGCCGCGCTGGTGACCGACTCGGAGCTCAACGTGCTCGGCGAGGGGGTGGACATCGTGATCCGTCCGCCGGACGCCGCGCTGAAGACGATGCCCGAGGTGGTGCGCACGATGCACACGTCCTCCGGGCTCCTCGACGAGCTGGCCGCGGGCACGACGCTGGCCGCCGCGGAGGAGGAGGTCCTCTCCTACATCCGTGAGCACGTCAAGGAACCGGGCAAGGCCCCGCTGTGCGGGAACTCGGTGGGCACGGACCGCGGCTTCCTGCTGAGGGACATGGCGACCCTGGAGGCGTACCTCCACTACCGGATCGTGGACGTCTCCTCCGTGAAGGAGCTGGCCCGCCGCTGGTATCCCCGGGCGTACTTCAACAGCCCCGACAAGAACGGCAACCACCGGGCGCTGGCCGACATCCGCGAGTCGATCGCCGAGCTGCGCTACTACCGCGAGGCGATCTTCGTCCCGCAGCCGGGACCGGACTCGGAGACGGCCCGTTCCATCGCCTCGAAGCACGTCCTGCCCGCTCGGTAGCCCCGCCGTAAAGACGGGAGCGAGCACCCCTTCGGACCCTGTACACTTTTTCTCGTCCGGTCGGTGAACCACTTCAGGTGAACCAAGCGCAGGATCGCCGGTCATGGTGGGTGTAGCTCAGCTGGTAGAGCACCTGGTTGTGGTCCAGGATGCCGCGGGTTCAAGTCCCGTCACTCACCCTGATGATCAGAGGGCCGAATCGCGGAAGCGGTTCGGCCCTCTGGCGTTCCCCTCCCCCACGGCGGGCGTGGCGGGTCACGACGACTGCCGCGCCACCAGCTCCGTGGGAAGCACCAGCTGCCGGCGCTCCAGCCCCCGGGAGACCGCCGGGCGGCGGTCCGCGATCTCGTCCATCAGCAGGTCGAGCATCGCGCGGCCCATGTCCTCGATCGGCTGGCGCACACTCGTCAGGGGCGGGTCCATGTGGCGGGCGATCGCCGAGTCGTCGTAGCCGACGAGGGCCACGTCGTCGGGTATGCGGCGGCCCACCTCGCGCAGGACCTGGCGGGCGCCGGCCGCCATCACGTCCGATCCGGCGAAGACCGCGTCCAGTGTCGGGCAGACGGCGAGCAGGTCCGTCATCGCGCGACGGCCGCCCTCCTCGGTGAAGTCCCCGGGCACGATGAGGCGTTCGTCGACCTCGTGGCCCGCGTCGCGCAGCGCGGCGCGGTAGCCGTCGACGCGGCGCTGGGCGCCGAACACGTCGAGGCGTCCGGCCAGGTGGGCTATGGTCCGCCGGCCCTGGGCCAGCAGGTGCTCGACGGCGAACCGGCCGCCGCCGAAGTTGTCGGAGTCCACGGACGGCAGCGTCTCGTCCGCCGACCTGCGACCGCTGATCACGGCCGGGATCTCCAGCTGGGCCAGCAGGTCGGGCAGCGGGTCGTCCGCGTGGACCGAGACCAGCAGGACGCCGTCCACCCGGTGCGCCGCGAGGTACTGGGCCAGCCGGGCCCGCTCCCGGTCGCTGCCCGCGAAGATCAGCAGCAGCTGCATCTCGGTGTCGGAGAGGGCCGTGCCCACGCCCCGCAGCATGTCGGAGAAGTACGGCTCGGCGAAGAAGCGGGTCTCGGGCTCGGGGACGACCAGGGCGATCGCGTCGGTGCGGTTGGCCGCGAGGGCGCGGGCCGCCGTGTTAGGCACGTACCCCAGTTCCGCGACGGCCGCCTCGACGGCCGCCCGGGTGGCGTCGCTGACCCTCGGTGAGCCGTTGATCACGCGGGAAACCGTGCCGCGGCCCACACCGGCCCGCGCGGCGACCTCTTCGAGGGTCGGCCTGCCGCCGCTCCGGCTCCGCGCTCCGTGGACTGCCATGGTCCGCCTCCCGTCCGACGCGGTCACCACCGCGTTTGGCCTGGAATCTAACAGCCGTGATCGGGGCCGGGCCCGCGGAGAGACCGCCTCCACTTCTCGGACGCCGTCCCCCGGCGTCCCCGGGGCCACTCCGAAGCCGATCCGGAGCCTTCCCGAGGCCGTCCCGCAACCGTCGGAGACCTACTCTCGCCGTCTCCGCCGACGTCAAGGGCCGTCCCGTAGCTAACAGCCCGATAACTGAAGACACGTCTCTGCGTCCTCTCCCTTGACACCCCCGCGCCGAGCGACGAACCTTCAACACATCACCTGTGGGAGCGCTCCCACAGTACCTGACACATACACATCCCGCACGTTCCCCGCCCGAGCCGCAGCATGAACAAACGGGCCCAACAACGCAGTTGGCCGGGGGGTCGGCACGTCAGGCAACAGGAGGACGCAATGCGCACGAGTACCCGAGGGTCCCGCAGGCTGATGGCCCTCGCGGCCGTGGCCGCGCTGACGACGGGGCTGCTCGCTGGCTGCGCCGAGGACTCGGACGACGGGTCGTCGGACTCGGACGGCGGCAGCGGCGGTGGCAAGACCACGCTGACCATCGGCACGTTCGGGGTCTTCGGCTACAAGCAGGCCGGCCTCTACGACGAGTACATGAAGCAGCACCCCGACATCACGATCAAGGAGAACGTCACCACTCGTACCGACGTGTACTGGCCCAAGACGCTCACCCGTCTGCAGGCCGGTGCCGGTACCGACGACATCCAGGCGATCGAGGTCGGCAACGTCGCCGAGGCGGTCCAGACGCAGGGCGACAAGTTCGTCGACCTCGGCAAGGACGTCGACAAGTCCCAGTGGCTGGACTGGAAGACGGCACAGGCCACCACCAAGGACGGCAAGACCATCGGGCTCGGCACCGACATCGGTCCGATGGCGGTCTGCTACCGCAAGGACCTCTTCAAGGCGGCGGGCCTTGAGACGGACCGCACCAAGCTCGCCGCGCAGTGGAAGGGCGACTGGTCGAAGTACGTCGACGTCGGCAAGGACTACATGAAGAAGGCGCCCAAGGGCACCAAGTTCGTGGACTCCGCCGCCTCGGTCTACAACGCGGCGCTCGGTGGCGAGAGCGAGCGGTACTACGACAAGGACGGCAACGTCGTCTGGGACAAGTCCGACGGCGTGAAAACGGCCTGGGACGCCTCGATGAAGGTGGCCACCAGCAACATGTCGGCGAAGCTGAAGCAGTTCGACAAGCCGTGGGACCAGGCCTTCGCCAACGGCGGCTTCGCGACGGTGGCCTGCCCCGCCTGGATGCTGGGGTACATCCAGGAGAAGTCCGGTGACTCCGGCAAGGGCAAGTGGGACGTGGCGGCGGCTCCCACCGCGGCCAACTGGGGCGGCTCGTTCATCGGTGTGCCCACGGCGGGCAAGCACCAGAAGGAGGCCGTCGCGCTGGCGAAGTGGCTGACCGCCCCCGAGCAGCAGGCGAAGGTCTTCGGCAAGCAGGCGAGCTTCCCGTCCACCCCGTCGGCCTACGCGAGCCTGAAGCCGCAGGCCGCCACCACGACGTTCTTCTCGAACGCGCCGATCACGCAGATCTTCTCCGACTCGGCGAAGACCATCCCGACGCAGATCTTCGGCGTCAAGGACCAGCCGATCAACACCGCCATCTCGGACATCGGCATCCTGCAGGTCGAGCAGAAGGGCAAGACCCCGGAGCAGGGCTGGGACGCCGCCTCCAAGGAGATCAAGGACGTGCTCGGCCAGTGACCAGCTCCAAGCAGGCTCTCGCGCGATCCGCGACGAGCGCCGACGCCGCGCCCGGCTCCCAGCCGGGCGCGGCGCGCCGCGCGGACGGTCGCGGTACACCGCCCCCGGGCCCCGGCTCCTGGCGCAGCCGGCTGTACCGCTGGGACATGAAGGCGTCGCCGTACGCGTTCGTCGCCCCCTTCTTCATCTTCTTCGGTGCCTTCGGGCTCATCCCGCTGCTGTACACGGCCTGGTACTCGCTGCACAACGTGCAGCTGTCCAACCTGGACCAGCAGACCTGGGTCGGCCTGGACAACTACAAGAACCTGATGTCCTCGGACTTCTTCTGGGGGGCGCTGCAGAACACCTTCACCATCGGTGTGATCTCGACCGTGCCGCAGCTGCTCATGGCGCTCGGCATCGCGCACCTGCTCAACTACAAGCTGCGCGGCTCGACCGTGTGGCGGGTGGTCATGCTCACTCCGTACGCCACCTCGGTGGCGGCGGCGACCCTGGTGTTCGTCCTGCTGTACTCGTGGGACGGCGGCATGATCAACTGGCTGCTGCACTTCATCGGGGTCGACCCGGTCAACTGGCGTGAGTCCACCTGGGGTTCACAGTTCGCCGTCTCCTCGATCGTGATCTGGCGGTGGACCGGCTACAACGCGCTGATCTACCTCGCGGCGATGCAGGCGATCCCCGCCGACCTCTACGAGTCGGCGTCCCTGGACGGCGCGGGGCGCTGGCAGCAGTTCCGCCATGTGACGATCCCGATGCTGCGGCCCACGATCCTGTTCACGGTGGTCGTCTCCACGATCGGCGCGACACAGCTGTTCGGCGAACCGCTCCTGTTCGGCGGGGTCAGCGGTTCCAAGGGCGGCTCCGAGCACCAGTACCAGACGCTCGGCCTGTACATGTACGACCAGGGCTGGATCATCGGCAACCTCGGCAAGGCGTCCGCCATCGCCTGGACGATGTTCCTGATCCTGCTGATCGTCGCCGCGATCAACCTGCTGATCAACCGACGGCTGAGGAAGACCCAATGACCACTAGCGAACTGACGCCCCCTCAGGCGCCGATGGACGCGGCGGAGAAGACCGCCCAGGTCGGCTCCGGGCGCCGCCGGCTGATGGGCGCGGGCAAGCAACTGCACGCGGGTCCGCTCACCTACGTCGTCCTGGCCGTCTTCGCGCTCGTGTCGCTGGCACCGCTGCTGTGGACGATCGTCGCGGCCTCGCGCACCAATCAGCGCCTCGCCGAGACACCGCCACCCCTGTGGATCGGCGGCAACCTCTTCAAGAACCTCCAGAGCGCGTGGGAGGAGGGCGGCCTCGGCACCGCGATGGTCAACAGCACGATCGTCGCCGGAACCATCACCGTCGGTACGGTCCTGTTCTCCACGCTGGCCGGTTTCGCCTTCGCCAAACTGCGGTTCAAGTTCTCGAACGTCCTGCTGCTGCTGACCATCGGCACGATGATGATCCCGCCGCAGCTGGCGGTCGTACCGCTGTATCTGTGGATGAGCGAGCTGGGCTGGTCCAACCAGCTGCAGACGGTCATCCTGCCGACCCTGGTCAGCGCCTTCGGCACGTTCTTCATGCGGCAGTACCTGATCCAGGCGCTGCCCGGTGAGCTGATCGAGGCGGCGCGGGTCGACGGCGCGAGCAGTCTGCGCGTCGTGTGGCACGTCGTCTTCCCGGCGGCACGGCCGGCGATGGCGGTGCTCGGACTGCTGACGTTCGTGATGGCCTGGAACGACTTCCTGTGGCCGATCATCGCGCTCAACCAGCAGAACCCCACGGTGCAGGTCGCGCTCAACTCGCTCGGCACGGGTTACGTCCCCGACCAGGCGGTGATCATGGCGGGCGCGCTCCTCGGCACCCTGCCGCTGCTCATCGCCTTCCTGCTGTTCGGCAAGCAGATCGTGGGCGGGATCATGCAGGGCGCGATCAAGGGCTGACCCGCCGCCCCGCGCCCACGGGGGCGAGCCGCCGCCTCGCCCCCGGTCCCCGACCTCATATTCCCCGGTCTCCTACGACCTTCCTCCCATGGGAGCGCTTCCATGCCCGAGCCCGAAACGCCCGCCACCTTCCCGCCCGCCTTCCTCTGGGGCTCCGCGACCTCCGCCTACCAGATCGAGGGGGCGGTGCGGGAGGACGGCCGTACGCCGTCGATCTGGGACACCTTCAGCCACACGCCCGGCAAGACGGCGGGCGGCGAGAACGGTGACGTCGCCAACGACCACTACCACCGCTACCGCGACGACGTGGCGATGATGGCGGACCTGGGCCTGACCGCGTACCGCTTCTCGGTGTCCTGGTCGCGGGTGCAGCCGACGGGCCGCGGGCCCGCCGTGCAGCGCGGTCTCGACTTCTACCGCCGCCTGGTCGACGAGCTGCTCTCCCACGGCATCAAGCCCGCGATCACCCTCTACCACTGGGACCTCCCCCAGGAACTGGAGGACGCGGGCGGCTGGCCCGAGCGCGACACGGCCCTGCGCTTCGCGGAGTACGCGCAGATCGTCGGCGAGGCACTCGGGGACCGCGTCGAGCAGTGGATCACGCTCAACGAGCCCTGGTGCAGCGCGTTCCTCGGGTACGCGTCCGGTGTGCACGCCCCCGGCCGCACCGACCCGGAGGCCTCCCTGCGGGCGGCGCACCACCTCAACCTGGCGCACGGCCTGGGCACCAAGGCCCTGCGCACCGCGATGCCCGCCCGTAACTCGATCGCGGTGAGCCTCAACTCCTCGGTGGTCAGGCCGCTGACCCAGGACCCCGCCGACCTGGCGGCGGTCCGGCGCATCGACGACCTGGCCAACGGCATCTTCCACGGCCCGATGCTGCACGGCGCGTACCCGCAGACCCTGCTCGCGTCGACGGCCTCGGTGACGGACTGGTCGTACGTGCGCGACGGCGATCTCGCCCTGATCAAGCAGCCGCTGGACGCGCTCGGCCTGAACTACTACACGCCGACGCTGGTGAGCGCCGCCCGCCCGGACGCGGCGGGCCCGCGCGCGGACGGCCACGGGGCGAGTTCGTCGTCCCCCTGGCCCGGCGCGGAGGACGTGGCCTTCCACCAGACGCCCGGCGAGCGCACCGAGATGGGCTGGACGATCGACCCGTCGGGTCTGCAGGACCTGATCATGCGCTACACGCGCGAGGTGCCGGGGCTGCCGCTGTACATCACGGAGAACGGCGCCGCCTACGACGACAAGCCGGACCCGGACGGCCGCGTCCACGACCCGGAGCGCATCGCGTACCTGCACGGGCACCTGCGCGCGGTCCGCCGCGCGATCGCCGAGGGCGCGGACGTACGCGGCTACTACCTCTGGTCCCTGATGGACAACTTCGAGTGGGCGTACGGCTACGGCAAGCGCTTCGGCGCGGTGTACGTGGACTACGCGACGCAGGCGCGCACCCCGAAGTCGAGCGCCCTGTGGTACCGCGAGGCGGCCCGCACCGGCGAGCTGCCGCCGGTCAGCCCGGTCGAGTGAGCGGGCCGAGCGCGTAGCCGCCCCTCCTGGGGGAGGCGGGCGTACGCGGGGCGCGGCACGAGGGGAGTGCCGCGCCCCGCGTACGTGTGTACGCGCGCCCCGGCCGGGTGGGGGGAAGGCCGGCCGGGGCGCGCGACCCCCGCGCGGGCATGACCTCCTGCGGGGGCGTTCGGGGAACCTCTCGGGGAGGTCCGGGGCGGGGGTTACTTGTAGGCGGCGAAGGCCTTCGAGAAGGCGTTCGCGTCCTGGAGCACCGAGCTGCAGGTGGCGTCGGCAGTGGGCTTGGTGCCGCCCGCGCACTGCTTGTCACGGGTGGCGGACCACAGGGAGAGCCAGCCGAGCCCCTTCGACTCGGCGAACTTCACGAGCTGGGTGGCGTCCTCGACCTTGAAGATCTCCGACGCGACGTCGTTGACGCCGATCATCGGGGTGACGGCGACCGCCTTCCAGGCGGCGGAGTCGGAGAGCCCGAGGACTCCCTTGATCTGCGCCTGGGTCGCGGTGGCGGCCTGCTCGGCGTAGGTGCCCATGTCGTCGCTGTACGCGGGCCCGTAGTCCATCGCCATGATGTTGACCGTGTCGATGCCGACGCCGTTCGCCCTGGCGTCGGCGAGCAGGCTCACGCCGTCCTGGGTGAGGCCCTCCGGCATGACGGGCAGGGTGAACGAGACGTCCAGGCCCGGGTGCTGGTCCTGTAGCTTCGCGATCGCCTGCGCCCGGCGGGTGTTGGCCGCCTTGTCCGGGAGCGCGCCGCCCTCCACGTCGAAGTCGACCTTCGTCAGGTCGTACGCGTCCACGGCCTTGCCGTACGCCGCCGCGAGGGCGTCCGCCGACGAGCAGTTCAGCGCCAGCTCGGAGCCGGCCGCGCCGCCGAACGAGACGCGGACGTCGCCGCCCTTGGCGCGGAGTGCGCCGATCTGCGCGGCGACCGCGTCACCACCGAGGTCCGTCACCCCGCCCCACTTGGGGGTGCAGCCGCCGCCGTCCGTGACGAAGGCGAGGTTGTACTCCTTCACGCCGGTGGCCGCGGAGTGCGCGAGCAGGTCGAAGGCGGGGTAGAGCGAGGTGTCGACGTAGGGCGCGAAGCCGGCGGTGGCGGCCGTGCCGCTGCCGGTGCTCCCGGAGGGTGTGGGGCTGGCGCTCGGGCTCTTGGTCGCGGTGGCCGTGGCCGTCGGGGTCGCGGTGGCCTTCGTCGGTTCCGCCGACGGGGACGAGGTCGGCGTCTGCGTCGGACGGCCGGTGGGCTCCGGTGTCGCGCCGTCGTCCACCGAGCACTTGGCGCCGTCGACGAGACAGCCGGTCGGGTCGCCGGAGCCGCGCACCACGAAACCGACGGTCACCGTCTCGCCCTTGGCGAGCCCGTCCTTGTCCCAGGACGGGGGCTTCACGGTGACGTGCTGACCGCTCACCTTCGACTCCGCGTTCCACAGCGAGCTGAGCTTCGCGCCCGCCGGCAGGTCGAACTCCAGCGTCCAGTCCGTCTTCGCCCCGGCGCCGTCGTTGGCCACGACGTACTGCGCGGTGTAGCCCGTCGACCAGTCGCTGGTCTTCGTGTACGCGGCACCGACGCCCGCCGCCTGGGCCGTACCGGAGAACAGGAACGCCCCGCCGCCGACCACGGCCGCGGCGACCACGCCGCCTATCGCCTTGTTCCTGCCACTGGCCATGCGCCGGTGCGTGCTCATCGCGTGCCTGCCTTCCGAGGTGGGGTTGCGGCAGCACGCTAGCGAGCCGGAAACCGGCAAAACGCCTGATCCGGACGGGACTTGCGGTTCTTAGGGTGCGCTTAAGGAAGGGATCGGGGACGGTTAAAGGTCGAGACCGATCTGGCGGGCCGGCGCCGTCGTACCGAACCCCGGTGGCCGCGCCGCTCGGGCTCGCGCCCGTCCAGCTGGATCCAGATCCTGACCTCGGTGCCGCCCAGCACGGAACGGCCGATCCGCACGTCCCCGCCCGTCGACTCCGCGAGCCGGCTCACGATGTCCAGGCCGAGACCGGTCGAGCCGTCGGCACCGGAGCCGCGGCCCCGGGCCATCGCGGCCTGCGGGTCGGCTATCCCCGGGCCCGCGTCCGAGACCAGGACGATCACCGCGTCGCCGCCGTTGTGCACGTCGACCGCGAAGGCCGTGCCCTCGGCGGTGTGCCGGAACACGTTGCCGAGCAGCGCGTCGAGCGCGGCGACGAGATCGGCGCGGGCCACCGGTATCCGTACGGGCCGGTCGACCCCGGCCACCCGCACCTTGCGGCCCTCGTCCTCCGCGAGCGCCGACCAGAAGTCCATCCGCTCCCGGACGACCTCGGCCGCGTCGCAGCCGGCGCCGACGCCGACCGCCGCGGTCTGCGGCTTGGCGTCCCGGGCCGTGCGGATGATCGTGTCGACCTCGCGCTCCAGTTGCGCGACGGCGGCCCGGGTCTGCTCGGCGGCGGGTCCGTCCCCGAGCGAGGCCGCGTTCAGCCGCAGCACGGTGAGCGGCGTACGCAGCCGGTGCGAGAGGTCGGCCGCCAGCTCCCGCTCGTTGGCGAGGAGTTGTACGACCTGGTCGGCCATGGAGTTGAAGGCGACCGCCGCGAGCCGCAGCTCGGTCGGCCCCTCCTCGGGCACGCGCGCGCCCAGCTTCCCCTCCCCCAGCTCGTGCGCGCTCTCCACCAGGCGCTGCGCGGGCTGCACCATCCGCACGCCGAGCCGGTCGGCCACCGCGACCGAGCCGACGATGAGCGCGACCCCGACCCCGGCGAGGACGGCCCAGGCCGTGCCCAGACCATTGGTGACCTCCGCCTCGGGGACGTACACCTCGACGACCGCGATCTCGCCCGAGCTGAGCGCGACGGGCTGCAACAGCGTGGAACCGCCGGGCACTTCGGTGGTGGAGGCCCGGCCGAGCTTCCGGGTCGTGGCGATGTCCTTGTCGGCGGCGCGCTGCCGCCCGATGTCGAGGGCCTGCTGCTTCCCGCTGCCGCTGCCGTTGCCGTTGCCGTTGCTGCTGCCTCCCTCGTCCTCGCCGTCACCGCCGTCCCCGGCGGGTATGTGCACGGCCATTCCCGTGTCCGAGGCGGCCGAGGCGACGACCCGCTCCAGCTCGGCCCGGTCGGTGGTGATCGAGAGCGCGGGGGCGACGGCCGCCGCCTCCCGCTCGGCGTTCGAGAACGCGCGGTCCCTCGCCATCTCCCTGATCACCAGCCCCAGCGGGACCGCGAAGGCCACCACGACCATCGTGGTGACGGCCACACAGACCTTGACGAGCGCCCACCTCATCGCGCCGGCTCCGTGCCCGCCGGACCGAGCGGCCCGCCCTGCCCCGGCGGCTCCAGCTTCACGCCGACCCCGCGCAGGGTGTGCAGATAGCGCGGCCGGGCCGCCGTCTCACCCAGCTTCCGCCGCAGCCAGGACAGATGCACGTCGATCGTCTGGTCGTCCCCGTACGACTGCTGCCACACCTCGGCCAGCAGTTCCTTGCGCGCCACGACGACACCGGGCCGCCCCGCGAGGAAGGCCAGCAGGTCGAACTCGCGCCGGGTCAGATCCAGTCGTACGCCGTCCAGTTCGGCCTGGCGGCGCAGCGGGTCGATGGCGAGGCCGCCGACCCTGAGCTGCGGCGAGGGCTGCGGCTCCGAGGCCGAGGACCGGGCCCGGCGCAGGACCGCCGCCATCCTCGCCGACAGGTGCTCCACCGAGAACGGCTTGGTCAGGTAGTCGTCCGCGCCGTCGTTCAGCAGCCGGACGATCTCCGTCTCGTCGTCGCGGGCGGTCGCCACGATCACGGGCACGTCGGTGATGCCGCGCAGCATCTTCAGCGCCTCCGACCCGTCCAGGTCGGGCAGGCCGAGATCCAGGATCACGACGTCGAATCGGAAATGGGCGACCTCGCGCAACGCCTCAAGGGCCGTACCGACACTGCGCACCGTGTGCGTGGCCTCGGTCAGATGCCGGATGAGGGCGGAGCGTACGAACTGGTCGTCCTCGACCACGAGCACACTTGCCATGAGCGGCACCGTACGCCATACGGGGAGGGCCGGTCCGGGGCCTGTGGACAACTTTCAAGCCTGTGGACACACGGGACACGGACGGGGCTCGTGGGGCAGGATGGCCCGCGATGCGCAGAGGACTCGTACACGTACTGGCTTGGTCGCTCGCCACGGGCGCGGCGGTCACGCTGTCGTGGTGGGGTGTGCACACGGTCATGACCGGGACGGCCTACGATCCGCCGCGGGCGCTGCCCATCTCGGCGGGCGGGACCACGCAGGGGGCGAAGCCGCTGTCGTCCTCGACGAGTCGGCCGGAGTCCCCGGCGGGATCGACGGCCTCGCCGTCGAAGAGCCGGTCGTCGCGTGCGAGCGGTTCGGATCCGGCCGCGCCCTCGGTCTCGCCGACGCCGTCGCCGTCGCGTTCGAAGCCGGCGGGCGCCGCCTCGCCGCGTGCGGGCGCCTCCGGTGAGGTGAAGAGTTACGACACCGACGGCGGGCGGGCCGTCTTCGACCTCGGTACGTCGTCGGCGTCGCTGGTGTCCGCGACGCCCGCGTCCGGGTGGTCGATGCAGGTGTGGAAGACGGAGACGTGGATCCGGGTGGAGTTCTCGTCCGGGGCGGACCGGGTGACGGTGTTCTGCACGTGGCACGACTCGGCGCCGAAGGTCGAAGTCAACACCTACTGACGGCCTCCGGATCACCGACGACCCCGGACCACCGACGGCTCTACCGGAAGACGGAGGGCGGCGGTGCGGGGGACGCCACGGCCGACGCGTCCGTCACCGGGATCGCTCCGCCGGTGAAGTCCGTGAGTGCCTTGCCGTGTTCGACCCTGGCCGGGTGGGGGTCGGAGGCCGCGCGGCGGGTCAGTTCCGCCACGGGCAGGGGCCGGCCGGAGGCGACGAGGACCGCGTTGCCGAAGCGCTTGCCGCGCAGGACCGTGGGGTCGGCGACGAGGGCGAGTTCGGGGAAGACGCCGGCCGCGGTGGCGATCTGGCCGCGCAGATGCGCCAGGGGCGGGCCGTCCGCAATGTTGGCGGCGTACAGACCGTCGGCCTTCACGACCCTGCGCACCTCGGTGAGGAACTCCCCGGACGTCAGATGCGCGGGCGTGCGCGCTCCGCTGAACACGTCCGCGATGACCAGGTCGGCCCAGCCGTCCGGCACCTTGGCGAGCCCGTCACGCGCGTCGACGGACCGCACCCGGATCCGGGCGTTCGGGTCCAACGGCAGTTCGCGCCGGACCAGTTGGACGAGCGCCGCGTCCCGTTCGGCGACCTGCTGGGTGGAGCGGGGGCGGGTGGCGGCCACGTACCGGGCGAGGGTGAGGGCGCCGCCGCCGAGGTGCACGGCGTGCACGGGCCGGCCGGGCGGGGCGACGAGGTCGATGACGTGCCCGAGGCGGCGCTGGTACTCGAAGCCGAGGTACGCCGGGTCGTCGAGGTCGACATGCGACTGCGGAGCCCCGTCGATGAGCAGGGTCCACCCCCGAGCCCGCTCCCGATCGGGCACCAACTCGGCCACCCCACCATCAACCTCACCGACAACGCCCTCACGCGCCCCCCGCCGACTCTTCCCCTTACCCATCCCCCCATTATCGACCCCCCGAAAAGGGGCGCGGGGAACGGCGCAGTCTTTTGCCTTCCGGGGCCGCAGCCCCCTAGGGGGCGCGGGGAACGGCGCAATCTTTTGGTCTTTAGGCGGCGCAGCCCCAAGGGGCGCGGGGAACGGCACAGTCTTTTCGCCCTTCGGGGGGCGCAGCCCCCAAGGGGCGCGGGGAACGGCGCACCCGGCCACGACGCAGCCGCACCCCACAGCGAACCCCAAGCCCCACTCCCTCCGCCCCCTCAACGGCAGTTGTCCGCCGCCTCGATCAACCGCGCCGCCTCCCCCAACGCCGCCCGCAACACCGCAGGATCCGTCGCCAGCTCCGCCTCCCCCGGCGGCAGCAGCCAGTCCGACCCCTCGACGGGCGGCTCGGGCGCCAACCGCACCCCCCGCCCGTCGGTCCGCGTACACGTACTGCCCGGAACGTCCCAGGCGGAAGCCGTACCGGGCGGCACGAGAAACCCGACGTTGGCGCCGTCGTCGTCGTGCAGAACGGGCCCCACCGCCTCCGCGGGAGCGCCCCTGCGCAGGATGTCGGCGGCCTCGAGCCCTTGCCGGGCGGGCACGGTGACGAGGTCACAAGGGTCCCCGCGGCCTTCGCTCTGCCTGGTCTCCATCATGGCCTCCACCACGGAACCCTCCTCGATCGAGCACACCACATGGTTCAACGCCGCACAGCGTCAACGGCTACGGCGAAACTCGGCCGCAAAGGATGGCAGTTCATGGCGGATCAGGGATGAGATATCCGTTTTGTAGCCAAACCCCGCGTGGTGGCCCCATCACAGCAGGTACGTTCATGCCCGCCGGAATCACAGGTGCGGCTCGATCGCGCTCATGATCGACCCGCTCCCGCCCCGGCATGGTTCGACGGTTCGCGAGAGAGGGCCCGGCCATGGCGTCGTCACCGACGACCTCGTCGTCCCAGTCACCTCGGCCGCCTCGGCCGCCTCGGCCGAATCTCGCCTTCCGGCGCCTGCGCGGACAGCGCTCGCCGGGCGAGTTCGCCGCCGCCGTGCGACGGGCGGCCCGGGAGATCGACGAACGGGTCAGCTGCGACGCGCGCTACATCGGGCGGGTCGAGGCGGGCGAGATCCGCTGTCCCAACTACGCGTACGAACGGGTCTTCCTGCACATGTTCCCCGGCCGTACCCTGACCGACCTGGGTTTCGTGCCCCGTTCGGCGGTGCGTGGACGGGGGGCGCGCGCCGCCGAGGTGGCGCCCGCTCCACACCCCACGAGCCCGCTGCCCGCCCCGCATGAGACGGACGGGGCGGGTGAGCCGTATGCAACGACACACGACCCGCGTGCGGCTCACCACCCGAGCGATCCGCACGAGCCGCACCACTTGCACGACCCATACGGGATCGACGATCAGAACCGCGAGGAGAGCGACGTGCAACGTCGCGCATTCATGAGCGGCGGCACCGCCACGGTGGCGGCCGCCTCACTGGGCCCCTGGGGGCTCGCGTTCGGCGGCACGGCCGAGGCCGCGCCGCGTGCCGTGCGCCGCGCCGGCGAGGCCGAGGCGAGGGCGCTGGAGGAGGCCGTCCGCAGGATCCGCGTGCTGGACGACCGGCACGGCGCCGACGGGCTGTACCGCAGGGCGGCGGCTCCGCTGCGGGCCGCGTACGCCCTGCTGGACGCCGGTGCGGCACGGCAGGCGACCACGGACCGGTTGCACACGGGGGCCGGTGAACTGGCCATCTCGGTCGGCTGGCTGGCACACGACTCGGGGCGGTTCGACGACGCCCGCTCGCACTACGCGGAGGCGCTCGCGACGGCCCGGGTGGCCAGGGACCCGGCCCTGGAGGCGCACGCCTTCTGCAACACGTCCTTCCTCGCCCGGGACGCGGGACGGCCCCGCGAGGCGGTACGGGCGGCTCAGGCCGCGCAGTACGCGGCGCGTCCCCTGGGCTCGGCCCGGCTCCTGTCGCTGCTCGCGCTGCGCGAGGCGGGCGGCTGGGCGGGGCTGGCCGACCGGACGGGCTGCGAGCAGGCGCTGACCCGGGCGCAGGCCCTGT
Organism: Streptomyces ortus; assembly: GCF_026341275.1. Taxonomy (NCBI): domain Bacteria; kingdom Bacillati; phylum Actinomycetota; class Actinomycetes; order Kitasatosporales; family Streptomycetaceae; genus Streptomyces; species Streptomyces ortus. Next base: position 5,418,777 of record NZ_JAIFZO010000002.1, on the reverse strand, counting down.
ACGGGCGGGGGCCCTGTGACGCCGACCCGGAGTGGATGAGCTTCTACGGAGACGCCGAACTGGCCGGCCTGGAGGCGCAGTGCTGGTCGACGCTCGGCGACTGGCAGCGCGCCGCCCACCAGGCACGCCGGGCGACCCGGCTCCAGGACCCGCACTTCACCCGCAACCTCGCCCTGTACACGGCCGAACTCGCCGACGACCTGGCCCGGGCCGGGCACCCCGACGAGGCCGCCGCGGCCGGGCTGCGCGTCCTGGCCCTGCTGGACGAGGTCCAGTCGTCCCGGGTGCAGACCATGCTGGCGGGGACGGCCAGGGTCCTGCTGCCGCACCGCCGCGCGTCGGGGGTGTCGGACTTCCTGGCCCGGCACAAGGCCGCCCTGCCACGGCCGGCCTAGGGCGTTGCGCCAGATCTCGCACCGGACCTCGCGCCAGGCCCTGTCTTCGTCCCCGCCCGGGCTAGATCAGGTGGCCGCAGTCGTTCCAGGTCTCGATCGCGGGCTCTCCGTAGGCCCAGCCCAGGACCGACAGGGACGTGGGGTTGAGGCGGACGCGGGCCGCGAAGTCGATGTCCAGGCCGAGCCAGCGGGCGCCGATCGACCGCAGGATGTGGCCGTGGGCGAAGACCAGCACGTCGCGCTCCCCGGCGCGGACCCGCTCGACGACCTCGTCCGCGCGCGCGGAGACCTCGGCGAGGGTCTCACCCCCGGGCACACCGTCCCGCCAGATCAGCCAGTCGGGGCGGTCGGCCCTGATCTCGTCGGGGGTCAGCCCCTCGTACGCTCCGTAGTCCCACTCCATGAGCGCGTCCCAGGGGGTCGCCCGGTCGCCGAAGCCGGCGATCTCGCACGTCTCACGCGCGCGTGCCAGCGGGCTGGTGAGGATCTCCGCTCCGGGGAGCCCGTCCAGCGGCGCCCGGTGCAGCCGCTCGCCGAGCAGTTTCGCGCCGCGTCTGCCCTCCTCCAGGAGGGGGATGTCGCTCCTGCCGGTGTGCTTGCCGGACAGCGACCATTGCGTCTGTCCGTGCCGGGCCAACAGGATGCGCGGTGCCATGAAAGGGCCTTTCGGGGAAACTCGGGCGGTGAACCGCGGAAGAACTGCGGTGAACCGCGGAACAACGACGGACGGATCATTGGATTGATCACGGAATGGGCCGATCCATCATCGCGCATCCGCCCGAGAGGCAACCCGGCGGGCGATCTCCGCGTCTTTGAGCACCGGGGGCGCCCCCACAGGGGAAGCGCACAGACCGTACATTGGTCCGCGGCACTGCGGGCGGGGGAGCAGGAGGGGGAGGAATCGGATGCTGCGGACCGATGCACCAGTCAGCGAGGCGGCACCACGAACCCGCCTCCGCTGGTGGACCGAGCTGCCCCTGATCCTGCTGGTGTACGGGGCGTACTCGGGGGGACGGCTCCTCGCGCGCGGGGACGTGACCCACGCCGTCGACCACGGTCTGGCGATCCTGCGGGTGGAGAAGTTCTTCTTCCTGAACGCCGAGCACCCGCTGAACCGCCTGTTCACCCGTGAGCCCTGGATCGGCATCCCGGCGGACTTCTGGTACGCGTCGCTGCACTACATGGTGACGCCCGCCGTCCTGATCTGGCTGTTCCGGTCCCGCGCGGTGCGCTACCGGGCCGCCCGGACCTGGCTGATGACGTCCACGTTCATGGGCCTGATCGGTTTCACCCTGCTGCCGACCTGCCCGCCGCGGCTGCTGTCGGCGAGCCACGGATTCGTCGACACGATGGCCCAGTACAGCGACTACGGCTGGTGGGGCGGCGAGGCGAGTGCGCCCCGCGGCCTCGGCGGCATGACGAACCAGTACGCGGCGATGCCGAGCCTGCACTGCGGCTGGGCGCTGTGGTGCGGTGTGATGCTCTGGATGTACGGCGGCACGCGGCTCACGAAGATCGCGGCTGTCCTGTATCCGCTGATCACGACGATCGTGGTGATGGGCACCGCCAACCACTACTTCCTCGACGCGGTCGCGGGCTTCGCCGTCATGGGCGTCGGATTCCTGCTCACCCGGCCGGTGCTGCGGCTCGCGGACACCTTCCGGGCACGGTTCGGGATCCGTCACTTCGCCTCGGCCCCCGTGGGTCTTCCGGCCGCTCCCCCGGTCGCCTCGCACGACACAAGTTCCTCAATTGTCAGTGCGGGGTGCCAGACTTCGGCGGGTGAGCGACTTCCCCGACAACGCAAGGTCCCAGCCACCCCGGGTGCCGCCGAGCCGGGAGCCGAACCGGCAGTCAGTCCCATCGACTCGGGGGACGAGACTCCGGCAGCGGCTCGCTGAGCTGCGCGGCCCGGCCGTCCCGCCGCAGCCGCTGGACGCGCGGGCCCTCGCGGCGCTCGCGGCGAATCCGGGGTGCCGCAGGCGCGCGATCCTCGACGGCGCGGGCGTGAACAAGGCGGTGCTGGCGAGCGCGCTCGGCTCGCCGTCGGCCTTCGGGCAGTCGCAGTTCGCCTTCATGCGGGGCAACGCCTTCGAGGCGCGGGTCAAGGCCGACGGGGGCGCGGAGCTGCTGCGGCTCGTGCACGAGAAGCTGGACGCGGGAGCCGAACCACCCGCGGGGGGCGCCGTTCCCGACCTCGGCGCCAGCGGCCCCGAGGGACGCACGGCCCGTACGGCGCTGGCGCTGCGCGAGGCCACCGCGGCGGGCGGCTGGACGCTGCTCGACCACCCGCTGCTCGCCCTGGAGGTGGCGGGCTCCCCCGCCTTCCTGGAGCCGGACGCGGTGGTCGTGCACCCCGACGGCGGCTGGACGGTCGTCGAGATCAAGAGTTTCCCGATGCTGGACGGTTCGGCGGACCCGGCCAAGGTCGGCGCGGCGGCGCGGCAGTCCGCGGTGTACGTCCTGGCCCTTGAGCAGGTCGCGGCCCGCCTCGACCCCGCGCCCGAGGTCCACCACACGGTGCTGCTGGTCTGCCCGAAGGACTTCTCCAACCTGCCCACCGCGTCGGCCGTGGACGTCCGCAAGCAGTGCTCGGTGACCCGCCGCCAGCTGGACCGCCTCACCCGTGTCGAGGACATCGCCGACGCGCTCCCCGAGGGCACCTGCTTCTCCCCCGACCTGCCCGCCGCCGACCTGACGGCGGCGGTGGAGTCGGTCCCGGCGACCTACGCCCCCGAGTGCCTCGCCGCCTGCGAGCTGGCCTTCCACTGCCGCTCCCGCTCCCGCGCGGAGGGCGCGGTCACCTCCCTGGGCCGCTCCCTGCGGGCGGAACTGGGCGCCCTGACCACCGTCTCCGACGTCCTCTCCGCAGCCCGGGGCCACACCGGCGACCCGACGGACCCCACGGTCGAGGCGCTCCGCAGAGCGGCAGCCCTCAGGGCGGAGGCCCTGGCCGCCCCCCAAGGGAGCGCGGGGAACGTCGCGGCCGGCCGCGACGACGCCGCAGCACCCGACGACCGGCCCCAGCTCCCGCCGCCCGCGCAGCGAAGTCCCGTTGAGCAGCGAAGTCCCGTTGAGCAGGGTGCCGCGCAGCGCGGTGGGCGATCGGGGCCGTCATGACCCTGATCACCACACTCGCCAGGCTGGAAGCGGTCGACACCGGCCGCGCCCAGCCCCTCGCCACCGTCCGCCACCGCCACCTCACCGACCACCCCCTGGTCCTCGTCCCGCTCACCACCGCGGGAGAGGCCGGCGCCCCGCTCGGCGCACTGGTCGGCACCGACCGCGACGCGCCCCGCCTCCTCGTCGTGCCGCAGCCCCGCGACCGCGACCTGCGCTTCGCGTTCCTCACCGAGCTCGCGGACATCGTCCTGCCGTACATCGACGCCTACGCGGACGACGTGGAGGCCGCCGAGCGCAACGAGACCGAGCCGGAGACCGGCAAGCGGGTCAAGGTCGAGGTCGAACTGTGCGCGGACGCACCGCAGTTGATCGTCCCGGGCCGGGCCGGCATCGAGCTCGTACGGCTGCTGGGGCGTTCCATGCGGTTCCGGCGCACCGCCGAGCAGGACCCGGAGACGCCGTATCCGGCGCCGCCGCGCGTGCCCCTGCTCGGGCGGTGGCTCACGCACTACGGGGAGCGGGCGCGGGTACCGGGTTCGTCGCTCCTGACGGCCCTCACCGACGTCCTGTCCCGGCACTGGGCCACCGGTCAGTCCTCCCTGGAGGACCAGCACCTCGGCGCGCTGCTCGCGTGGATCGACCCGCCGCGGGGCGAGTCCGGCGCCGAGGCGGCGCTGCGGGCCGAATTGCAGCGGGACGCCCAGGGCCAGCTCGTCTGCCCGCCCGCGGGACCGGCCACCGACCCGGCCTTCGACAACAAACTGCTCGCCCCCGCCATCGAGCGCTACGACCGCGCGCGTACGGCGTTCGCCGCCGCCGAGGACGGTGTCGAGGCGGACGACCGGCTCGGTGAGCTCACCGCGGCCGAGCGGCACATCCGTGAGCTGGTGGCCAGCCGCACCCGCCCCACCTGGGACGCGGTGTGGCACGGCCTCGACCTGCTGCGCGCCCTTCCCGAGGGACCGCGCGCGGCCGACCGGTGGACCCGCGACCGCTGGTCGTTCACCGGCCACCGGGACCGGGTCCTGGCCGGTGAGCCGCCGCAGCCGCGCCGCGACGACGCGGTCACGGCGGCGAACAAGCTCGCCACCCGCGAGCGCGAACAGGCCCGCCTGGAAGCCCAGGAGGCTCTCGACGACCCACTGATCATGGCCGGGCGCCGACTCTCCGGGGAAGCCTTCGCGGGCGAGGTCACCGATGTCGTCATGGCGTACAGCGAAGGGAAGCGGGCCGCCCCGCGCCCGCTGGTGACCGTGCGGACGGACGACCGGCCGCATCTGGGCGAGCGGGCGAAGGTCTACCGCTCGCTCGGCGGAAAGCCGCAGTCGGCCGAGTTCGTGGGGTACGAACGGGACGAGGGCCACGACCCCACCGGGCAGGACGGCGGCTCCATCGACCCCGAGGCCGGATCAGGCGGCATCTTCGTCGTGCTGCGGATCCTGGACAAGATGGGCCGCGGCAAGGAGCCCGAGCCAGGATCCGTACCGGAGAAGGGCGATCCGCTGTGCTTCACGCTCTTCGAGCACGAGCAGCGGGGCGGCGCGAAGCTGCCCGACCCGGAGGACACGCCGTGGACGCACGGCGGGCCGCCGGGAGAGACCGCGACCGCCCCGCAGCCCGACGCCGTGACCGAAGAGGACGTCCTGTGACCAGCCCTGTGACCAGCGTGTTCGATCCCGGGGCCGAGGCCGCCCGCGCCACCGACGCGATCCTGCGCGACACCCTGCACGGGACGCACCGCGGGGTCGTGGTCGACTCACCGCCCGGCGCGGGCAAGTCCACGCTCGTCGTCCGGGCCGCGCTCGAACTGGCCGAGGCCGGGCGCCCGCTGATGGTCATCGCCCAGACGAACGCCCAGGTGGACGACCTGGTGCTGCGGCTCGCCGAGAAGAACCCCGAGCTGCCCGTCGGCCGGCTGCACAGCAGCGACTCCGACCCGTACGACAAGGCGCTCGACGACCTGCCGAACGTCCGCAAGTCGGCGAAGGCGGGCGACCTCGCCGGGCTCGACGTGGTCATCTCGACGGCCGCGAAGTGGGCGCACGTCAAAGGGGTCGAGCCGTGGCGGCACGCGATCGTCGACGAGGCGTACCAGATGCGGTCGGACGCGCTGCTCGCCGTGGCCGGGCTGTTCGAGCGGGCGCTGTTCGTGGGCGATCCCGGCCAGTTGGACCCGTTCGCGATCGTCGGCTCGGAGCAGTGGGCGGGCCTGTCGTACGACCCGTCGGCCTCGGCCGTGACGACCCTCCTCGCGCACAATCCGGAGCTGCCGCAGCACCGGCTGCCGGTCTCCTGGCGGCTCCCCGCCTCCGCGGCGCCGCTGGTCTCGGCCGCGTTCTACCCCTTCACCCCGTTCCGCAGCGGTACGGGCCACGGCGACCGGCGGCTCACCTTCGCGGTGCCGTCGGACGGTTCGGGCCCCGACCGCGTCATCGACGAGGCGGCGGAGTCGGGCTGGGGCCTGCTGGAACTGCCCGCCCGGCACACCCCGCGTACGGACCCGGAGGCGATCCGGGCCCTGGCCCTGGTCGTACGCCGGCTGCTGGACCGGGGCGGCGCCGCGACCTCGGAGCGGTCTGCCGACGCGGCCCCGCTGACGGCCGACCGCATCGCCGTCGGCACGGCCCACCGCGACCAGGCGGCGGCCGTCCGCGCGGCGCTGGCCGAGCTGGGCGTCCCGGAGGTGACGGTCGACACGGCGAACCGGCTGCAGGGCCGCGAGTTCGACGTGACCGTCGTCCTCCATCCGCTGTCGGGGCGCCCCGACGCGACGGCCTTCCATCTGGAGACGGGCCGCCTGTGCGTGCTGGCCTCGCGCCACCGGCACGCCTGCATCGTCGTGTGCCGCGCCGGTGTCACCGACCTCCTGGACGACCATCCGTCCACGGAGCCGGTGCAGCTGGGCGTGACGGTGAAGTTCCCGGACGGCTGGGAGGCGAACCACGCGGTGTTCTCCCAGCTGTCTGAACACCGCGTGGGGTGGGAGTCGTAAGGGAGCGCGTAACCGGAAAGCCGAAGCCTGTGGCCCGGCGCCCTCTTGCGCGGTCAAGGGACAATGGACGGTGGCCCGCCCTCAAGGACGGGCCGACCGCTGTACGAGGAGGAGAAGTCATGGCGGAGCCCACGCCGCGTCGGAACGAGCCGCGGCTTCGCCCCGCGCCCCTGCTCTTCGAGCCGGCGGAGGCGGCGACCGATCCGGAGCACTTCTTCGATCTGGAGTCGATCGACGATCCGCTGGCGCTGCTGGCCCGTTCCACGGAGTTGGCGCTCGCGTTCCGGGCGGCGACCGATCGGGCCGTGGAGTTCCAGGCGATGGCCGCGGCACAGCTGGCGGATCCTCGGCGGTTCGACCGGCTCACCCCGGCGGAGGTCGCCGCGCGGGCGGCGTGGACCGAGGACTACGCGAAGAAGATGGTGGAGTTCGGGCGGGAGTTGCTGCGCGGGGCGGATGCGGAGGGGTACGCGGATCCGCTGTGATCCACCTCGCGCGGTGAGGGGCGGTCGCGCCGTTCCCCGCGGGCCCCTGGGGGCTGCGCCCCCCCTCAAGGACAAAAGATTGCGCCGTTCCCCGCGCCCCTTGAGGGGCCACCCTGCTGGCATATGCCAGGTGGGCAAGATACTCCACACTGTCCTCTCCTGTCCCGGGTTCCCGCAACTCTGTGGGGACAAGTGGTCACGGCGGGTAGATCTAGATGGCATGAGCATCGATGGGAACTGCGGCGGGGCCGAGGTCACCGGGGTCACTCCCGAGGGCGCGGCCTGGCTCGCCTCGGCAGGAACGTATCCGCGTAGCACCCGGGTCCTCTGGGACGACCAGCCCACCGCCCCGGTGGTCCTCGCGTGCGGCTCCGCCTTCGACGTCGTCAGCGCACCCGCCCTGTTCGGACGCCAGATGCTGGACCGGCTGTGGGACGAGGGCCCGGGGTCGGGCCCCGTGGCCGCCCACCGGGGCCGGATGCTCCTGTTCGCCGCCCCCGGCACGGCCCAGCGCCTGCCCTCGCTGCTGGAGTGGGAGGAGTGGGGCTCGGGCGGCGCCTCGGAGCGGGGCCGGGCCATCCCGCCGCTCCTGTGCCACGGCACCGGGGACGCGGTGACCGTCCCCGCCCCGACCCTGCTCGCACCGCCGGCGCCGGCCGCCCCCGCGCACCTCGGTTCCCGCTGGCTGGTCGCCCCCGACACCCGCGCCCCCTGGCTGCCGGGCCCGGAGATCATGCTGTGGGCGGCGGTACGGGCGGCCCGGTCAGCGGCCCGGCGACAGCTGTCGGAGCCCTCCCGAGCGGTGCCGATATCGATTTTTCCTCCCGCCGATCAGGATGCTAAGGTCTACGACGTCAGCAGGCGCCGCTAGCTCAGTTGGTTAGAGCAGCTGACTCTTAATCAGCGGGTCCGGGGTTCGAGTCCCTGGCGGCGCACAGACGGTGAAAAGCCCCTCGCACAAGCGGGGGGCTTTTCGCATGCCCGCGCCGCCCGACCCGCGCCGTCTAGCCGGCGCCGTCCCGCCCAGTGGAGATCGTCACCGTCCACGCGCCCGACGCCGTCCGGTCCGCCACCTCGACCCGTACGCCCTCCCCGGGCACGGTGAAGCTCTCCCCGAGGGCGACCGGCGCGTCCGCGAGGGGGGCGTAGACCGAGTCGTCCCAGCAGGTCCCGGAGCCGGGGTGCGCGTCGACCACCTCGATCGGGCCGCGGCCGGACTCCGCCCCGCCCCGCACCCGGTAGACGAGGACGCCCTGCGAACAGGTCTCCTCGTCGTTGCCGGCCGGCCCCCGCACCTCGAAGGCGAGTGCGCTGTCGCGTGCGGTCCGCACCACCGCCAGCTTCGTCCCGCCCGCCGTCCCGGGCCCCGCCCACCCGGGCCCGGACGCCGGTTCCGAGCCGGGCGCGCCCATCCCGGCCCCGCCCGCCGCGACCGGCACGGAGCCCGCCGCCAGCGGCTCCAGCGTCAGCCGCGTACCGCGCTCGCCCGCATCCCGTACGCAGGACACCTGACGTGGTTCCAGCCACCCGAGTTTCCATTTGTGCCAGCCGAAGAGATCGGGGGCGAGTCCGAACTGGCTGCCCATGAGGTCCCAGTCGCCGACGTACGTGTCCCAGTCGCCCTTGCCGTCCATGGGCCGGTGGTAGAGGTCGGGCAGATCGAAGACGTGGCCGGTCTCGTGGGCCAGGACCAGCCGGTCCGGCGGGTGCTTCTCGAAGACCGTGACGACCCGGCGGATGTCCGTCCCGTCGGCCCGCAGCGGCACGTCCATGTTCACCACCTTCGTCGCGTCCGAGTCGACCCCCGGGGCGTCGGGGTCGGCGACGAAGTAGACGACGTCGTAGCGGGAGAAGTCGACGCGGCTGTCCGCCACCGCGAGGGCGTCCCGCAGATACGCGGAGCGCGACGCCGCGTTCCAGTCGCGCTGTATGGCGTACGCGGTCGACGGCCGCGGCATGCGGATCCATTCGCGCAGCGGGTGCGGGCGCAGCCGGAACCTGCCGTACGAGGCGCGTTCGAAGAAGCGGCTGGTGGCCGGGAAGTAGTCGGCCGTCAGCTCGGCGGGCCTGGTCAGCGGTGTGGCGTCGGGGAAGGAGAGGAAGACCATCACCGCGTCGAGGCGGCGGGCGGGGCGCGGATAGGCGGCGTTCCAGGTGTCCACGCCCTCGGAGTGGTGGGCCGCGGTCCGCTTGAGCGCGCACGGCATGGAGAGCGGTACGGCGGCCGTGGGGACCGCCAGGGAGGTGGCCGCGAGTGCCGCCATGGAGGTGAGGACGGCCGCGGGCATCCGCCATCCGTACCCGGTCCACACCCGCCCGTTCCTACGGGGTCGGACCCCGCCACGGGTGAGCCCCTCGGGGGGCAGCAGACGCGGCACGTCGACCTCCGGATGCGGAATTCGGGATACCGCAACCAGCCTGTGACGATTTGTTCCTCTATGCGCTGTTTATCTGATCCAAAGGAGTGAGAGGGCCGACATCCGACCGAGTACATCGGGGAAGCATCAGGGGGGCGCCCGGATGTGCCGACACCCCGAGCACTCACGGAACGTCACAAGTGATCGGCCGATGAAGGAACCTGTCCAGGTGCGGGCAGAAACGATCTGTCAGAAAGGGGCGACTGTCCGGGACACTGGACGGTAGCTGGAAGGCCTAACGGCCAGCCTCTATGATCGGCACACTTTCCTGCGCGGACACGGCTGGAGCGGCCGTCGACCACCGGCCGACCCCCGACGAGACCTGTACGACGAACGAGTGCACAGCGGGAGCGAACGGTGAGCGGAACGTCCGATGGACCGGCGCCCATGGCAGACCTCGTTCGGTCGGCCGTCACAGAGAGTCATGTCACGAGCTCTCTTCGTGCCGGGACCCTTTCCCCCGAAGAACGGGCTCGACGGGTCGAGCCCCTGGTAGAGCCCCTGATCGACACCCCGGTCGAGCTGTCGGCCGGACTCCAGGTCGGCCTCTCGTCCAAGTTCCCGGTCGGTCTGGCCGCGGGACTTCCGGCGAAGCTGTCGGCCGCCGCCCCGGCGGGGCTCCCCGCGCACCCGGAAAGCGGGTCGGGAGCCGGAACTGACGTCGACGGCCGTACGTTTCGAGCCACTTTCGGCGCCGCGCCCCTCGCGATGGCCGTCGTGGACCGCGAGGGCCGGGTCGTCACGGCCAACGACCCGCTGGCCGCGCTGCTCGGCACGGGCTCCGACGGTGAGAGCCTGGTCGGCCGGATCGCCGCCGACCTGGTGGACCTCGCCTCCGACGCCCGTACATGGCACGCGTACCGCGAGGTGCTCCGCGGCCGGCAGGCCCGGCTGCGCTGCACCCGGCGCCTCAAGCACCCCGACGGTCACTCGCTCTGGGCGCAGGTGACGGTCAGTCCGCTGCCCGAGGAGGAGCGGGCCGTGCTGATCTCCGTCTCCGACATCAGCGGTCGCCGGGAGCTGCAGGCGCGGCTGCGGCATCTGCAGATGCACGACCCGGTGACCCGGCTGCCCAACCGCACCCTGTTCTTCGAGCGGCTCTCGGCCGCGCTGGAGGCCGAGGCGTACGAGGAGTCGGGCACCGGCCGGATCGGGCTGTGCTACCTCGACCTGGACGGATTCAAGGCCGTCAACGACACGCTCGGCCACCGTGTCGGCGACCGGCTGCTGGCGGCCGTCGCCGAACGGCTGACCCGCTGCGCGAACGAGGCGGGGTACGCGAGAACGGCCACCCCGCTGGTCGCCCGGCTGGGCGGCGACGAGTTCGCGCTGCTGGTCGAGGACTCCACGGGTACGGAACAGCTCGCGGACCTGGCCGATTCCGTGCTCAAGTCCCTGCAGGTGCCCTTCGACCTGTCCGGGCAGCGGCTGTCGGTCTCGGCCTCGATCGGTGTCGTGGAGCGGCACGCGGCCGGCACCACCGCGACCGGGCTGATGCAGGCCGCCGACACGACGCTGTACTGGGCGAAGGCCGACGGCAAGTCCCGCTGGACGCTCTTCGACCCGGAGCGCAACGCCCACCGCATGACCCGGCAGGCGCTCTCCTCCACGCTGCGCCCGGCGGTGGAGCGCGGGGAGTTCGCCCTGGAGTACCAGCCGCTGGTCTGCATGGAGGACGGCGTGGTGCGCGGCGTCGAGGCGCTGGTGCGATGGAACCATCCTCAGTTCGGCACACTGACGCCGAATCGGTTCATCGGACTGGCCGAGGAGGACGGGTCGATCGTGCAGCTGGGCCGCTGGGTGCTGGCCACGGCCTGCCGCCAGGCCCGCCGCTGGCAGCTGGAACGCCCGGACGCGGAACCGATCTTCGTCAGCGTCAACGTGGCGGTGCGCCAGGTCTGGGACTCCGACCTGGTGTCCGACGTGGCGGCGATCCTCGCGGAGACCGGGCTGGCCCCGCACCTGCTCCAGCTGGAGCTCACGGAGTCGGCGGTGATGGGCTCCGCGGGCCGGCCGCTGCAGGCACTCCAGGCGCTCAGCGACATGGGCGTGGGCATCGCCATCGACGACTTCGGCACGGGCTACTCGAACCTCGCCTACCTCAGCCGGCTGCCGGTCTCGGTGCTGAAGCTCGACGGGTCGTTCGTCCGGGGCTTCCAGTACGAGAGCGGGGAGTACGAGGGCGCGGACGGCGCCGGCGCGCCGCCCAACCCCGCCGACGAGGTCGTCGTCGAGGCGATGATCCAGCTGGCGCACCGGCTCGGCCTCACCGTCACCGCCGAGTGCGTGGAGACGGCGGGCCAGGCGACGCGGCTGCGGCGCATCGGCTGCGACACCGGCCAGGGATGGCTGTACTCCCGGCCGGTGGCACCGGACCGCATCTCCGCACTCCTGTCGGCGGCGGCCTGCCCTTAGGGCGTTTCTGATCCATCAGAAGCGCCCTAGGGTCTGTCTGACAATTCCCGTCGTCGCCCGTAGGGCGGCTGCGCGGCGTCAGGTGCGTGCTCTCGGTGTGCCGGGCGTAGAGCCTCGTACTGGACGTACTTGGCTCTGCGCCCGGTGCGGCGAGAGTGCGTGCATGGCGCCGCGCGGCAGACGGGAATTGTCAGACAGCCCCTAGTCCAGGGAGACTGGCTCGCAGACGTGTGGTGGGCAGAAGCTCTCCAGCGCGGTGTCCAGCAGTTCCAGTTCGTCCGTGCCGCCGTTCGCCTCCGGGCCGTAGACGGCTATCGCGAACCTGTCGCCGCCGTCCACGACGAAGCGCGCGTCGTAGACGTGCCAGATGCCCACGTCGGGGGCGTTCTTGACGGAGTCCGCGAGGTACTCCAGCCGCAGGCCGGTGAACCGGCCGTCGGCCAGGGGCTGGAGGTCGAGCTCCCGGAAGCCGGGTGCCTTCGCGACCCGGGCGGACAGGAACTTGTCGAAGGACGCCTTCGGGGTGGCCTCCTCCACCTGGTACACCTGGATCCGGTGCTCGCGGTCGGGGCTGTCGTAGGTGACGACCGCGATGCCGAACTGCGACGGCGCGGTCTCGCGCGACCACCCGACGGGGAGCCCGACGCGGAAACCCTCCTGGTCGTCGTACAGCTCGTACCCGGCGTCCAGCTCGGGCACCGAGGCGGACGCCCCCACGGTCGGCTCCTCCGATACCGATGCCGATGCCGACGCCGATGCCGACGCCGTGTACGGATCGCTCTGCTGCGAGGCGGTGGCCACCGACGACGAACTCGCCGCGGTCGACGGCTTGTCACCGCCCCCGACAACAGTCGTCAGCACCAGCGCCACGGCGACCACGACAACGACGGCTCCACCGACGACGGACCACACGAGCCGGCGGTTGCCGCCGCCGGCCGCCGGGGCCGGTCCCGGGACGAAGGCGGGCTGCCCGACGATCGGCTCGTCCGGCGACCAGATGCCGTCGGAGCCGTCGTGGGCCCTCGGCCCCTGCCAGGTGCTCCCCTCAGCGGTTCCGGGCCAGTCGGCCGAAGGAGGAGGCGGGGACGCCGACGGGGGCGGGGGGACGATGCCTGCCACGGCCCGCTCGGCGAGGGCGGTGCGTACCCCGGCCGGCTCGGTGGCGGTGTCGGCGGCGCCGCCGACCCGCCCCCGCCGTCGCCCTCCTCCCAGCGCTGGGTCTCATCGTTCCAGTACCGCGCTCCCCCGCCCATCCCGTCCCCCCTCGCTCCGCGCCGGCAGCAGGCCGGCCTACATCCCCAGCAGCCCGGCCACCGCCCCGGCCGACGCGACCAGGCCCACCAACGCCTGTGAGTCGTCGAGGAGTTGGCGCAGCCGCTCTCGCCGCGTCGGCGCCGCCCGGCCGGTCGTGACGATCTCCTCCTCCGTCTCCGCGAGGGCCGTGTCGAGGGCGGCCGTGGCGTCGGACGCCCGCAACCTCGTGAGATCCGCGCGGAGTTCTCGTACGGCGATCAGGAGCTCCTCCGCGGCCTGGTCCCGGGGGACGGCCGCGCCCTGGTTCATCTCGGCGCGCGCGTGGTTGCCGACGGCGAACGCGCTGCCGTGCACCCCGCCGCTGATGTGGATGCCCGGTTCGTCCCTGGCCATCGCTACCGGCCCCCTTCCGTGACGCGGCCCCGTGACACGACTCCCGTGCCGCCGCTCATGAGTTGAAGATCGCGGTGGCCCCGTCGCCCGCCGCGAGACTGCTGTTGTGCACGTCGCCCTCGTTGTAGATGCCGTAGTTGTGCACGACCTTCTGGACGAACTCGCCGGTCTCGTAACCGCATTCGGCCAACGCGGTCGTCACTCCGTTCGCCACCCGGTCCTGGATGCTCCGGAGGTAGCGGGTGCGGTCCATCCCCTGGAAGAGCGACGAGTCCTCCGCCGCGCCCAGTTCCCTCACCGACAGCGCCGGACCGTCGGGCAGCGCGCCCGCGTACCCGCCGGTCAGCAGCCGCCACACGAAGCCGAGCCAGCGGCCCAGGACGACGAGCGAGCGCACCGCGGACCCGGGCACCCGCACCAGGGCCCAGACCGCCTTGCCGAGCTCGTTGTTGTGCCGGTGGTTGTGTGCCGTGCGGTCGGCGTCCTTGAAGTCCTGGCGGACCGGCAGCAGTACATGCGGGGCGATCTCCAGCATCAGCATCTGGCCCTGGGTGTGCACGCGCACGAACACCGTGATGACCAGCTCCTCCTCCCAGCCGCCGACGCGCACCCGCAGGAAGTGCCGGCGGCGCTCGCCGCCCTCCTCGACCGCGCGGGCCCGGTGTTCCTCGAAGACCTGCGGGTGGTACGGCGCCTCCTCGCGCCGGCGCAGCCCCTCGACGGGCAGGAACACGCACTCGTCGACCTCCAGCCGACGCAGCCGGTCCCGGACCGGATACCCCGCGAACTCCGAGGGCAGCCGCAGCTGTTCGAGCAGCGGCCGGATCTTCTCCAGGATCGCCCGGTTGTTCAGGGGCAGTTGCTCCTTCTCCTTGGCGGGCTTCAGCTCGACGGCGATCACCCAGGTGTCGAAGGCGAGCCCGGCCCCGCAGAAGGGGCGCTGCTCGTGGTACATGACCAGCGGGGCGTGCTGCTCGATCCGGATGCGCTCCTTGAGGCGCTGGAACCGCGGCGACTCGTCCTGCTCGGCCGGGTCGCCGGCGATGTCCGGGAAGCGCCGCGGGGACAGCTCGGCGTCCAGCGCGCGGGCGAACCGGCCGCGCTGCACGGCGATGCACAGGGCGATCAGCGCGAAGAGGACGAGCACGAGCCAGGCCCGCCAGACCTCGATCCCTCCGGCCGCCTCGGCCAGGACGCGGAGCAGCGCGTCGACCCAGCCGTCCACCTCGCCGCCCGACGAGTCGTACGGATCGTTCTCCTTCCCGGCCCCGAACGCGGCGACGAGGGTGACGAGCAGGAAGAACGCGAAAGTGAACCGGCCCGACCAGCGGAGCCAGAGAGCGGGCAGCCGGCGGTACAGCGGCGGCTGCGCGGCACGGCCCCGGATCCGGGAGGCGAGGGCGAGCATCAGGCTGGGCACGAGGAACATGAACAGCAGTGCGCCGATCAGCGGCAGCCCGACCATCCACAGGCCCAGGATCAGCACGGCCCACAGCAGCTCCTGGCGGCGGGCGCGCAGGGCGTGGGCGAGGACGCGGGCCGCGTCCAGGCCCAGCGAGGGCGCCACGATCCGCTGTTCGTTGAGATGCAGTTGCTCGATGACCTGGTCGCGGTACCGCGGATCCAGGTAGGTGCCCGCGCAGAGCAGCCTGGTCGCCTCGCTG
Organism: Streptomyces ortus; assembly: GCF_026341275.1. NCBI lineage: Bacteria > Bacillati > Actinomycetota > Actinomycetes > Kitasatosporales > Streptomycetaceae > Streptomyces > Streptomyces ortus. The sequence continues at coordinate 5,403,639 of NZ_JAIFZO010000002.1, read as the reverse complement.
GCGTGTGGTGGTGGTGTGGTACTCACGCCGCGTCCCCCGATGCGTGCGAAACCTCAGACCAACAGTGTGTTTGACGAACCATCAGCATAGGGCGGCGGGCCGTCCGGGGGCACCGGCTCGACAACCCTATTCCTTTGACTAAAGCCAAAGGAATAGGGAGCCAGTGAGGCCCTCGACGACCACTACCTCGGCCAGGACCGCCCGCTCGGCGAAGCACGGCTGCTGTTCGAGATCGGCGACGGGGCCTCGCTGCGCGAGCTCAGGGGCCGGCTGGGCTGGGCGCCGGACATCTGAGCCGGATGGCCAGGGCGCTGGAGGCCCAGGGCATGGTCCGGCTGCGTGTCCATCCGCGGGACGGCAGGCTGCACATGATCGAGCCGACCCCGACCGGCCGCACGGAGGTCGCGGAGGTCGCGGAGGTCGCGGAGGTCGCGGAGCAGAACAGACGTGCCGATGTCCTCGCCGCCGGCCTCCTCGACGGGCTCACCGCCGCGCAGCGCGACCGGCTCACGGAGGCCATGGGCACCACCCGGCGCCTGCTCCGCCTGGCCGCCATCACCGTCACGAAGGTTGACGGCGCCCACCCCGACGGACCGCGTCGCCACGAGATACGACAAGCTCGCGGTCCGCCACGAGGCGACCGTGCTGGTCGCAGTCCTGAACGAGTGGCTGCGAACAGCACTTTCGCGACAGGCCCAGGGCCTGTGGGTTACGTCGGCTGTGTCGGCTAGGCGGTGGGCAGCCCGTACGCGTCCGCGATCAGTTCGTACGAGCGCAGGCGTACGGCGCCGCTGTGGGCGTTGGCCGTGAGCATCAGCTCGTCGGCGCCGGTGCGCTTCTGCAGGTCGTCGAGGCCCGAGCGGACCTCGTCGGCCGTGCCGTGGACGACGTTCGCGTTCCAGGAGTCGACGAACTCGCGCTCCATCGGACTGAAGTCGTACGCCTCCGCCTCCTCCGGGGTCGGGACCAGGCCCGGACGGCCGGTGCGCAGACGGACCATGTTCAGCGCGGCGGCCTCGACCTGGCGGCGGGCCTCCTTCTCGTCGTCCGTCGCGAGGGCGGAGACGCCGATGAGGGCGTAGGGCGCGTCGAGCACGGCCGACGGCCGGAAGGACTCCCGGTAGAGGTCGAGCGCCGGGACGGTGTTCTGCGCCGAGAAGTGGTGCGCGAAGGCGAAGGGCAGGCCGAGGGTGGCGGCCAGGCGGGCGCTGAAGCCGGAGGAGCCGAGCAGCCAGACCGGCGGGCGGTGCGGGGACTGGACACCGCCGGGCGAGGTCGCCTGGACGGGTCCCGGGACCGCGTGGATACGGGCGTACGGATGGCCGTCGGGGAAGTCGTCGTCCAGGAACCGGGTCAGTTCCGCGAGCTGCTGGGGGAAATCGTCGGCGCCCTCGTTCAGCCGGTCCGAGCGGCGCAGCGCGGCGGCCGTGGCGCCGTCCGTGCCCGGAGCCCGGCCGAGGCCGAGGTCGATACGGCCCGGGGCCATCGCTTCGAGCGTGCCGAACTGCTCCGCGATGACGAGGGGGGCGTGGTTGGGCAGCATCACGCCGCCGGAGCCCAGGCGGATGCGGGTTGTGGTGGCGGCGAGGTGGGCGAGGATCACAGCCGGTGAGGAGGAGGCCACGCCGGGCATGGAGTGGTGCTCGGCCACCCAGTAGCGGTGGAAGCCGCGGGTGTCCGCGAGGCGGGACAGCTCGACCGCGGTCCGCAGGGACTCGGTCGCGGTGTGGCCCGCGCCTACTGTGACCAGGTCCAGGACGGAGAGGGGGACGGGGGCGGTGCCCTTCGCCTCCGCTCGGATGTCGCTGGTCTCGGTGGACGTCTGGTCCGGTACCGCCACGGTGTTCCTCCTGCTAGTACGCACGCTTCTCCTCGCCGCAACAACAGGAGGGTGTCTCCGCTTATTCCTCCGCCCGTCACGTGCTCAGGGGCTCCGCCCCCGAACCCCCGGTCCTCAAACGCCGGACGGGCTGAAAGACATGTCTTTCAGCCCGTCCGGCGTTTGAGGACAAAGGGGGCGAGGGAAGTTCTACGCCTGCACGGGGTCGTGCCTGGTGAACAGCGTGCCCAGGGCCGGCGCGTTCGCCCGCCGGTCGGCGAGCCGCAGCGCCTCCCACACCGTGACCTGGTTGGCGGTCAGCACCGGCTTCCCCAGCGCCGCCTCCAGCGAGGGAAGGAAGGACGCCGTGTGCAACGCGGTGTCCGGCAGCACCACCACCTCCGCCTCCGCGTGATCGGCCGCCCGCGCCAGCGCGAGCACCTCCCCCTCCCCCCACGTCCCGACCTCGGCCGCGGTGACGACCCCCGCCCCGCGCACGGACACCACCTCGCACCCCCCGTCCGTCAGGAACGACGAGAACAGCCCGGCCACGTCGTCCGGATACGTCGCCCCGACCGCGACCCGCTTCACCCCCAGCTCCCCCACCGCGTGGACGAACGCGAAGGACGTGGAGGAGGCCGGCAGCCCCGCCGCCAAGGCCAGGGTGCGGACCTGGTCCTGGGCGCCCTGCCAGCCGTACACGAAGCTGCCGCTGGTGCAGGCCCAGACCACCGCCTCGGCCCCCGACAAGCGCAGCTCCTCGACCCCCGCGGCGAGGCGGTCGGCCGCGCCCATCTCCAGGAGGGCGTCCACCCGGTGGGCGTCCTCGCCGATGTCCGTGTGGACGACCTGGAGGCGGATGTCGCTGCCGAGGAGCTGCTCGATGCGCGGGTAGTCGTCCTCGGCCGAATGGCCCGGGTAGAGGAATCCGAGAGCCGTCATGCCCAACCTTCCTGTTCTTCCGGCAGTACGGGCGGTACGGGCCGCGCTCGCGCCGACACGTCGATCAGCGCCTGGTACGGCCCCACCGCCCGGGTACCCAGGTGGCGCAGGGCTGCCCACATCGTGACCTGGTTGGCCGAGATCACCGGGATGCGCAGCTCGGCCTCCAGCTGCGGGATGACGTCGTACGTCGGAAGGTTGGTGCAGCTGATGAAGAGCGCGTCGGCGGCCCCGCGCACCGCGCCGCGGGCCATGTCGACGACATCGCGGTACGGGACCTTCCAGATGTGCCTGGTCAGACCCATGTGGGCGCGGCCGGTGACGGTGATGCCCGCCTCGGCGACGTACTCCTCCAGTGACCGGGTGACGGAGTCGGTGTACGGCGTGACGAGCGCGATCCGGTGTACGCCCAGCTCCCGCAGTGCCTCCAGGAGGGCGCCGGACGTGGTGACGGACGGCAGCTCGCCGGCCCGGGTCATGGCCTCGCACATCGCGCGCTCGCCGGCGATCCCGCCGACGAAACTGCCGGACGTGCAGGCGTAGGCGACGACCTCGGGCCGGACGGCGTTCAGCGCGCGCACCGCGTCGCCGAGCGTCTCGTGCTCGCTGACCAGCCGTGCCAGGTCGAGGCTGACCTCGACGGGCACGAACGGTGTACGGGTGAGGTGGAGCGACACCTCGTCGGGCACCCAGCGCCACAGTTCGCGGTCGAGGGCGAAGTCGAAGGGGGCGACCACGCCGACCCCGCGCTGGGGGTGCGGTCCACCTAGGAAGGAGACGTCCATGAGCAGCCCCAAACCCGGATCGGGCGAGTGATGGAGACGGAAGCCGGCGCGTGCCGGGACGTCGGGACAGGGACGGGCGGCGCCCCGCAATCCCCGGGGTACGAGCCCGTGTTGACGAAGGTAGGTTCGGGTGCGAGCGTGGTCAATCCGCCCATCTCAGACGACGTGTCCCATGTCCCGCGGCAGTGCTCCGGAGCTTTGCCCCAGCCCCAGCCCCAGCCCCCGCCTCAGCCTCAGCCTCAGTTCAGAGAAGCGGACCCTCGTTGCGAAACGGTTTCACCCCGATGACCACTCCCCCGTCGCCTCCCCCGTCCCCGAACATGGCCGAAAAGCCGACGCTGCTGGTGCTGGGCTCCGATCCGCCGCCACGGCTCGGCCGGCTCACCGGGCGGGTCCGCGTCGCGTACGCGGACGACGCGACCCTGGCCGCGCTGCTGCCCACCGCCGACGCGCTCCTGGTCTGGGACTTCCACTCGCGCGCGCTGCGCCGGGCCTGGCCCGGCGAGGGGCCCCGGCCGCGCTGGGTGCACACGGCGAGCGCGGGCGTGGATCACCTGCTGTGCCCCGAACTGACCGCGTCCGACACGGTGGTGACGAACGCGCGCGGTGTCTTCGACCAGCCGATCGCCGAGTACGTGGCCGCGCTCGTCCTCGCCCTGGCGAAGGATCTGCCGCGCACGCTGGAGCTCCAGGGGGCGCGTGAGTGGCGGCACCGCGCTACGCGACGCGTCGCGGGTACGCGTGCGTGTGTGGTCGGTTCCGGGCCGATCGGCCGGGCGATCGAGCGGACCCTGGCGGCGCTCGGTGTCACGACGGCGCTCGTGGGGCGCACCGCACGCGACGGCGTGCACGGGCCCGAGGAGCTGGACCGGCTGCTGGCGCGGGCCGACTGGGTGGTGTCCGCCGCGCCGCTCACCGAGGAGACGTACGGGATGTTCGACGCGCGGCGGCTGGCCCTGCTGCAGCCGTCGGCGTGCTTCGTGAACGTGGGCCGCGGGCAGCTCGTCGTGCAGGACGCGCTCGTCCGGGCCCTCCGGGAACGGTGGATCGCGGGGGCGGCGCTCGATGTCTTCGAGCGCGAACCGCTGGGCCCCGACAGCCCGTTGTGGGAGGTCCCCGGCCTGATCGTGTCACCGCACATGAGTGGCGACACGGTGGGCTGGCGGGACGAACTAGGGGCGCAGTTCGTGGAGTTGTACGAGCTCTGGGAGGCGGGTGAGCCCCTGCCGAACGTCGTCGACAAGCGGCGCGGATACGTACCCGGCCCCTGACGTCCGTCGGGGGCACACGTGGAGGGCACAGGGTGGAGGGGCGGATGACCGAGCTCACCGAACTGACGGCCGTACGACTCGTCGAGGGGTACCGCAAGGGCGAATTCAGCCCCGTGGACGCGGTGCGGGCCGCGCTGCGCAGGGCCGAGGAGATCCAGCCCGCGGTGAACGCGTTCGTACGCCTCGACGAGGAGGCGGCGCTCGGGCGGGCCGCGGAGTCCGCCGAGCGGTGGCGGCGGGGTGAACCGGCCGGTCTGGTGGACGGGGTGCCGGTCTCGGTGAAGGACATCCTGCTGATGCGGGGCGGGCCGACGCTGCGGGGTTCGCGGACCGTGTCCGCGTCCGGTGCCTGGGACGAGGACGCGCCGGCGGTGGCGCGGCTGCGCGAGCACGGGGCGGTGTTCCTGGGCCGGACGACCACTCCCGAGTTCGGCTGGAAGGGCGTCACCGACTCGCCGGTGTCCGGGGTGACGCGCAATCCGTACGACCTGTCCCGCACCTCGGGCGGGTCGAGCGGTGGGAGCGCGGCGGCGGTGGCGCTGGGCGCGGGTGCGCTGTCCCTGGGCACGGACGGGGGCGGCAGCGTCCGTATCCCCGGCTCGTTCTGCGGGATCTTCGCGCTGAAGCCGACGTACGGGAGGGTGCCGCTGTATCCCGCGAGCGCGTTCGGGACCCTCTCGCACGTGGGGCCCATGGCGCGGGACGCCGCGGACGCGGCGCTGATGATGGACGTGATCAGCGGCCCGGACCCCCGGGACTGGTCGGGGCTCGGTCCGGCGGCGGGCTCGTACGCGGACGCTCTGAGCGGTGGGGTGCGGGGGCTGCGGGTGGCGTACTCGCCCTCCCTCGGCGGGCAGGTCGCGGTGCGGCCCGACGTCGCGGCGGCCGTGCGGCGCGGGGTGGAGGGGCTGGCGGCCCTCGGCGCGTACGTGGAGGAGGCCGATCCCGATTTCACGGATCCCGTCGAGGCGTTCCACGTGCTGTGGTTCAGCGGGGCGGCGCGGGTGACGCAGCGGCTCGGGGCGCGGCAGCGGGAGCTGCTCGATCCGGGGCTGCGGGAGATCGTCGGGCTGGGTGAGCGGTTCAGCGCGCTGGACTACCTGGCGGCGGTGGACGTGCGGATGGAGCTGGGGCGGCGGATGGGGCGCTTCCACGAGACGTACGACGTGCTGGTGACGCCTACGGTGCCGATCACCGCGTTCGAGGCGGGGGTGGAGGTGCCGGGTGGGTCCGGGCTCCGCCGGTGGACGGGGTGGACGCCGTTCACGTACCCCTTCAACATGACGCAGCAGCCGGCGGCGACCGTTCCCGTGGGGGTGGACGGGGCGGGGCTGCCGGTGGGGTTGCAGGTGGTGGGGGCGCGGCACGGGGACGGGGTTGTCCTGCGGACGGCCCACGCGCTGTACGCGGCCGGGGTCGGCGGGGTCGCCCCTCCGCGCAGTTCCCCGCGCCCCTAAAAAACCTGCGCCGTTCCCCGCGCCCCCAAAAGATTGCGCCGTTCCCCGCGCCCCCAAAAGACTGCGCCGTTCCCCGCGCCCCTGAAAGACTGCGGGCGCGGGGAACGGCGCAGACCGGCTGCGGCGGGCCCCGACCTACGCCCGGCTGAAGGTCAGGGTCTCTCCCACCGCTCCCGCCCGCCACAAGTCCCCGCATGCCTCCGCCATCGCGGCGAGCCCCTCCACCACCTGGCCCCACACGATGCCCGGCACCCACCCCACGTCACCGTTGAGCAGCAGATTGTTGCGTTCGTAGAACAGGGCCAGGTCGATCACCGGCGTCCCCGCGCGGACGCCGGACGCGCCCCCGTACCCGTACGACTGCGCACCGAGCTGCGTGCCGGAGAAGGAGAAGTAGCAGAGGTCGCCCGGGATGGGCGTGACGGTCGGGTTCTCCAGGGGCGGCTCGGCCGGCGCGAAGGCCGGGAACAGGGCGTAGATCTCGTTGCGGGCGTACTTGGCGTGGTAGACGTCACCGCCGAGCGGCAGCGCGTTCCAGACGGCCTCGCAGGTGAGCGGCGCGCGGTCGTCGAGGAGCTTCGCCGTGCAGTGGACTCCGCGCTTGGACAGGGACACGTCGAGGTAACGGTCGGCCATGGGTTCCATGGTCCGCCTGGGCCACCCGGGGTCAATACCGCCTCCGTCCGGATCGGGGCGTGAATTAATCCGAATAATTTGCATTGGTTGGGGTAGCCGCGCGCCCATGGCTCCACCAATTGGGAACGACTCTAAGGAAGCTTCGCCGGGCAGAGGCGATCGCGGCCCGAACCGCCGGTCACTGCTGGCGGGTGTGACGGCACTCGGCGCGCTCGGTGCCGCCGGCTGCAGCCGCGTGGCCACCGCGTCGGGCGAGAACGGCGGTGATCTCCTGGACCGGCTGAAGGCCCAGGGCGTCGTACGCCTCGGTATCGCCGGTGAGATCCCCTTCGGTTACATCGACAAGGACGGCGAGCTCACGGGCGAGGCCCCGGAACTCGCGCGGGTCATCTTCAAGCGGCTGGGGGTGGAGCGCGTACAGCCCGTACCGACGGAGTTCGGCTCGCTCATTCCCGGTCTGAAGTCCCAGCAGTTCGACGTGGTCGCCGCCGGGATGTACATCAACGCCGAGCGCTGCGCCCAGGTGATCTTCTCCGACCCCGACTACCAGATGCTCGACGCCTTCATCGTCCGCAAGGGCAACCCGAAGAACCTGCGCGACTACAAGGACGTCGTGAAGTCGGGGGCGAAGTTCGCGACCGGAACGGGATACGCGGAGATCCAGTACGCGGTCGAGGCCGGGTACAAGGAGAGCGACATCCTGATCGTCCAGGACCAGGTCGCGGGCATGAACGCCGTCGAGGCGGGCCGGGTCGACGTCTTCGCCGGAACGGCGCTGACCACCCGCGAGGTCGTCAAGAAGTCCCGCAAGGTGGAGTCGACCGAGCCGTTCGCGCCCCTCGTGGGCGGCAAGCCCCACACGGACGGCGGCGGTTTCGCGTTCCGCCCGACGGAGACGAAGCTGCGGGACGCCTTCAACGTGGAGCTCAAGAAGATGAAGGACAGCGGCGAGCTGCTGCGCATCCTGCGGCCCTTCGGCTTCACCAAGAACGAGATGACCGATTTGACCGCGAAGGAGTTGTGCGGCGGATGACATCGGGACTCTGGGAACTCGTACTCAAGGGCATCTGGGTCACGGTCCAGCTGCTGGTGTTCAGCGCGCTGCTGGCCGGGGCCGTCTCCTTCGTGGTCGGCATCGCACGCGTCCACCGCCTGTGGATCGTCCGCTTCCTCGCGGGCTTCTACACCGAGGTGTTCCGGGGCACCTCGGCACTGATCATGATCTTCTGGGTGTTCTTCGTGCTGCCGGTCGCCTTCGGCTGGCAGCTCGTCCCGATGTGGGCGGGCACCCTGGCACTGGGCCTGACGTACGGGGCGTACGGCTCCGAGATCGTGCGCGGCGCCCTGAACTCCGTGGACCAGGCACAGGTCGAGGGCGGTATCGCGCTCAGCTTCACGCCCTGGCAGCGGCTGCGGCTGATCCTGCTGCCGCAGGCCGTGCCGGAGATGATCCCGCCCTTCTCCAACCTGCTGATCGAGCTGCTGAAGGGCACCGCCCTGGTGTCCGTGATGGGCATGGGCGACCTGACCTTCAGCGGAAACCTCGTGCGGCTCGCGCTGCAGGAGAGCGCGGAGATCTACACGTACATCCTGCTGATCTACTTCGTGATCGCCTTCCTGCTCACTCGGCTCATGCGCGGGCTGGAGAAGAAGCTCAAGGCCGGAGTCGGAGAGGTTCCCGAGAAGGGTGTGTCCCAGGCCGAGCTGCACCGCCCGGAGACCACCGGAGTAGGCGGAGGTGCCGTATGACATGGGACTGGAGTGCCGTCGGCGACTTCATGCCGCACTTCTGGGACGGACTGCTGGTCACCCTGCAGGCCCTGGTGCTCGGCTCGCTGATCTCCTTCGTCCTCGGGCTGGTGTGGGCGCTGCTGATGCGCACGCCGACCCGCTGGGTGCGCTGGCCGGTGGGGGTCGTCACGGAGTTCATCCGCAACACCCCGCTGCTGGTGCAGCTGTTCTTCCTCTTCTACGTGCTGCCCGAGTGGAACATCACGTTCTCCGCGATGACCACCGGTGTCGTCGCCATCGGGCTGCACTACTCGACGTACACGATGCAGGTCTACCGGGCCGGTATCGAGGGTGTGCCGGCCGGCCAATGGGAAGCGGCCACGGCACTGAACCTGCCCATGACCCGGACGTGGACCGCGGTGATCCTGCCGCAGGCGATCCGCCGGGTGGTGCCCGCGCTGGGCAACTACGTCATCTCGATGCTCAAGGACACGCCGCTGCTGATGGCGATCACCGTCCTCGACATGCTCGGTGAGGCACGGCTGTTCTCGCAGCAGAACTTCCAGTTCACCGAGCCGCTGACGGTCATCGGCGTGGCCTTCATCCTCATTTCCTATCCCGCTTCCCTCCTCATGCGAGCCCTGGAGCGACGTCTTGTCCGCTGACACCCCCCTGACCAAAGAGTCCGACGCCTCCTCCGCCGCCAACCCGGCCGTGGACGGCAGCGAGCTGATCCGGTTCGACAAGGTCACCAAGCGCTTCGGCGACAACGTCGTCCTCGACGACCTCGACTTCTCCGTCGCGTCCGGCAAGCACGTCACCCTGATCGGCCCGTCCGGCTCCGGCAAGACGACGATCCTGCGGCTGCTGATGACCCTGCTCAAGCCCGACGAGGGCACGATCAAGGTCGGCGGCGACTACCTCACTCACGAGGAGAAGAACGGCAAGCTGGTCCCGGCCGGCGAGAAGCACATCCGCGAGGTCCGCAAGAACATCGGGATGGTCTTCCAGCAGTTCAACCTCTTCCCCAACATGAAGGTGCTGCGCAACATCACCGAGGCGCCGGTCACCGTGCTCGGCATGTCCAAGGACGCCGCCGAGGAGCGGGCCCGTGAGCTGCTCGACCTGGTGGGCCTGGCCGAGCACATCGACAAGTACCCGAGCCAGCTCTCCGGCGGGCAGCAGCAGCGCGTCGCGATCGCGCGGGCGCTCGCCATGCGCCCGCAGGTGCTGCTCCTCGACGAGGTGACGTCCGCGCTCGACCCCGAGCTGGTCGCGGGCGTCCTCGACGTGCTGCGGGACATCGCCCGCAGCACCGACATCACGATGCTGTGCGTGACCCACGAGATGAGCTTCGCCCGGGACATCTCCGACCAGGTGCTGATGTTCGACTCCGGGCGGGTCCTGGAGTCGGGACCGCCGGAGAAGATCTTCGGCGACCCGGAGCACGACCGGACCAGGGAGTTCCTCGGCGCGGTGCTGTGAACCGATGGCCCGGCCGGGTCGGCAGGCCCGGCCGGACCGGACCATCGAGCGACTGGCGCATCCCTATGGCATATGCCAACGGGATGCGCCACTGCTTACGGGCCCGGATCGCCCCACCGGACCCGCCACCAATACCGCCGACAACCCCTCCCTGCCCCCTCCCCGACGGCTATCGTGGAGGGGCCCGGCTGTCCGGGCCGCGTTGATGTGCGGGCCGGTGCGCGTGACGTCGGCCCGTGCGCCGGGCCGGAAAGCGCAGGGGGATCACCGTGGCGCTGAAGCGCGAGTCGACCGCTCCGTACCACTCGGCCCAGGACGCCCTGCGCGTCCTGGAGACCGTGGCACGGCACACCACCGGCATCACCGACGTCGAACTGGCCCGGCACACCGGCCTCAACACCGAGCGCCTCACCGCCCTGCTGCGCATGCTGCGCCGCGAGGGGTACGTGGAACAGCAGGCGGACGGGGCGTACGTCAGCGGTGAGGCCTTCGGCCGACTGGGCTCCGAGCGCGAGCGGGACGAGGCCCTGCGCGGCCAGCTCCAGCGGAACCTCGACCGGCTGCGCGACTCGGTCGGCGCCGCCGTCTACATGAGCCGGTACGTGGACGGGGAGATCCACGTCACCCAGTGCGCGGAGGGCCCGGCCACCCCGGCGGTCAACGAATGGGTGGACTTCCGCTCCGCGGCCCACGCCAGCGCCATCGGCAAGAGCCTGCTCGGCCAGCTCGACCTGAACGGGCGGCGCGACCACCTCTCCCGCCACCGGATGGCGCGGCTCACCTCGCGCACCATCACGAACGAGCGGCTGCTGCTGTCCCGGCTCGACGCCCAGGCACCCACCGTGCCGGTGCTCGACCTCCAGGAGTACGCGATCGGCACGGTCTGCGCGGCGGTCCCCATCACGGCCGGTTCCGCCGTGGGCTGCCTCGCCCTCTCCCTGCCCGTGGAGCACGCCCACCGGCTGCGCGAGGCCGCCGACACGCTCAACCGGGGCGCTGCACCGGTGCTCCTCTCGCTGGCCATCTGAGCGGCGCCCCGCCGGTGCTCCGCCCGCGCCCCGCCCGTGGTCCCGCCCGTGGTCCCGCGTGGTCCGCCGGTGGTCCGGAGCACCCCTGCGGACCAGGTAGTATTTTCCATGTCGCCAGCCGCGAAAGCGGAAGGCGGGAGTCACGCGCCGCTAGCTCAGTTGGTTAGAGCAGCTGACTCTTAATCAGCGGGTCCGGGGTTCGAGTCCCTGGCGGCGCACAAGAGATATAGACCAGAAGGCCTCCGTGAGAGCGGGGGCCTTCTGCGTTGCCCACACAGCCCCGCCCGCCCCTGCCCGTCCCAGCACCGCCTCACCTCGACAACAACTCCTCGCGCCCCCGCGCCCGGTACCGCTCCAGCAGCGCCTCGACGTCGGCCCCGCTCAGCAGCCGGTACCCCCTGCGTCCCGGCTCCCCCGCCGGCCGCCACCACACCGGATCCGCGCAGCGGAAGCCCTCGCGGCGCAGCCCGGCCCGGTGGATCTTGTTGGTGGCGGTGACCGGCATCCGGTCGAGGACCCGTACGAAACGGGGGGCCATCTTGGTGCCGAGGTCCGGCTGGGCCCGCAGGAAGGCCTCGAAGGCGAGCGGGTCGAAGGTGCCAGCCACGGCGGCCATGACCTGGTCGCCCGCCACCGGATCGGGGACGGCGTACACGGCCACGGCGTCCGCGCCCGCGTAGCGGGCGAGGATGTTCTCGATCACCGCGGCGGCCAGGTTCTCGCTGTCGACGCGGAGCCTGTCATCGGTGCGGCCCGCGAAGTACAGGAATCCGTCGGCGTCCCGGTAGAAAAGATCGCCGGTCCAGAACCAGCCGTCCCTGGCCCGCGCCGCGTCCGCCGCCGGATTGCGCCAGTAGCCCTCGAAGGGGTTGGGGCCGCGGTTCACCAGCTCGCCGATGGCCTCGTGCCCGTTGAGCAGCACGCCGTCGGGGCCGAAGACCGCCGCGGGGCACTCGGCGCGGGTCCGCGGATCCAGCACCGCGAGGTCGTCGCCGGGTGCCGCCCGGCCGGTCGCGCCCCTCGGCGTGCCGGGCGACCACTGGATCGCCGCCCCGCCCTCCGACGATCCGTAGCCCTCGACCAGGCGTACCCCGAACCGCTCCTCGAAGGCAGCGGCGTCCACCGCGCCCGCTTCCGTCCCGAAGCCGGTACGCAGCGGGTGGTCTCGGTCGTCGGCGCGGGCCGGGGTCTGCAGGATGTACTGGACGGCGCGGCCCACGTAGGTGAAGTACGTGGCCCCGTAAGCCCGTACGTCCGGTAGGAAGCCGGAGGCGGAGAAGCGGCGCCGCAGCGCCACGCCCGCGCCGGCCGCGAGGGCGGGTGCCCAGTCGGCGATCACGGCGTTGCCGTGGAACATCGGCATGCAGACGTAGTGGACGTCGTCCGCGCGCACCCCGAAGTGGCCGACGAGCGACTGCCCGGCCGCCGCGAGCCGCCCCTGCGAGCAGATCGCCGCCTTGGGCGCGCCGGTCGAGCCGGAGGTGAAGTAGAGGAGGAAGCGGGTGCGCGGGGTGACGGGTCCCGGTTCCGGGCGGGCGTCCGCGTACGGCGCAAGCAGGTCCTCGTACGCCTGCGTGTCGGTGACCAGGACGCGGACGCCCGGGAGTTCGAGGCCGTCGAGGAGCGGGAGGTGGGCCCGTTCGGTGATCAGGACGCGGCATTCGGTGTGCAGGATGTCGCGGGCGAGCTCGGGGCCGCGGCGGGTGGGGTTGATCCCCGCGACGGCCGCGCCCGCGAGGGCCGCGGCGCTCAGCCAGAGCGGGAACTCGGGGGTGTTGTCGAGCAGCACGCCCACATGCGGCTGCGCGCGGGCGGGCAGCAGGTCGGCGAAGAGCGCGGCCCGTGCCGCCGCACCCGCGGCCACCTCGTGGTGGGTCAGGGTCCGCTCCTCGCACCACAGTCCCGGCCGGTGGTCGCCCCACCGCGCCTGTACGAGTTCGGCGACGGTACGCGCGCTCGTGCCCACGCTGCTGGCTCCCATGAGGGCGCACCATAATTGACGGAGCGTCAGATGAGGAGGGGCTGCGCGGACACGACCCGGAACGGTACAGCTCCACGCACGCCGCCATGATCACGCCGACGTGCGTGGAACCTACCCGTGGGGGGTGGCAGTGCGGTCACTCAGAAGGTGACGTCCGAACAGGCGTAGAACGCGTTGCTCGTATCGGCGATCGTCCACACCGCGAGGATCACGTGGTGTCCGCTCCGGCCCGACGGCAGGGTGCCGCTGTGCGAGAGCGTCGCCGGGGGCTGACCGCTGTAGGGGACGGTCAGGAACGGGGTGGTGTCCAGCGCGGACCGGGTCAGCGGAGCGTTCTGGTTCCAGCCGTTCTTGGTGATGTAGTACTTGAAGTCGGTCGTCGAGTGCCGTGCCGTGAACTGCCAGCGGAAGGTGTAGCTCTGCCCTCCGTTCACCTTCGTCGTCGGCCAGGCACCGCCCGAGGGCGTCGTCGCCTTGTCGAGCGCGCCGAAGTTGCCGTGGTTCCCGGAACAGATCTGACCGTCCGCGGGTCCGGCCGCCGGGAAGCCCTTGGGGCCCTCGACGCTCTGCGGCTCCCACTGGATGTCACCGCAGTTGGCCACGCCGCCGTTCTGGCAGAGCTTCTGCCGGCTGACGGGGAGATCGGTGTAGCCGTGTCCGGTGGCCCCGCCGCTGGAGAGCACGATCGCTCCGGTGGTGGCGAGTCCGACGGCGGCGGCGTACCACTTCAGCCGCTTTCGGGGTGGGGGAGTTGGCCGGAGGGTGGGCTGGGGAGTCTCTCGCATGCTGCCGCTCCTGGAGAACGTGGGGGAAGTTCCGTGAGCCGTGCGTGCGCATCGCGATGCGTGAAGGTGAAGCCGAGACGATGATTCAGGTCTAGACCAAGTACCAGATTATTGCCAGGACTTGGCTGTGTCCATATCAAGTCCCCGTCAAAAGCCGGATGGGTCCATACCAATCGTGGAGAGGGTCCGGTGGCACCGGTCCCGCGACTTCTCCACCAGCTGTCCGTTCGGGTCGTCGTTGGTGGCGACCCAGTCCCGCGCCCGCGCCTCGTCCCTCCCACCCGCCAACTGGCGCTCCACCAGCCTCTCCTGCCGCACGCCCCACGGCGTGTCCACGTACCAGCACTCCCCCATGAGCACATACGCGTCCCGCCATCCCGGCAGATCGCAGGCGAGGTAGTTCCCCTCGGTAACGACGAGCCGGGCCGCCGGAGGCACCAGATGGCGTGCGGCGACGGGCTCGTGGAGCGTGCGGTCGTAGTCCGGTACGTAGATGTCGCGGACGGTCTCGTCGAGGACCCGGCGCAGCAGATCGACGTATCCCCATACGTCGAAGCTCGGCTCGGAGCCTTTGCGTGCGCTCAGGCCGAGGCGGTCCAGCTGGGCGTTGGAGAGGTGGAAGCCGTCGAGCGGCAGATAGGCGGCGCCCGCGCCGAGGTGCGCGACCAGGGCGCGGGCGAGGGTGGACTTTCCGGCGCCGGGCGGCCCCGCCAGCCCCAGTACGGCACGCGGGGTGCCCTCGGTCAGACTCCAGGCGTCCGCCGCGAGACCGGCGAGGGTGCGGGAGCCGGCGTCGAAAGCCGCGGTGTCGGCGGCGGAGGTGCCGGTGGTGGGGGTGTGAGGGCCGGTGGTGGGGGTGCGGGGGTCATCGATCTCCATGCCCCGTATAGAACGCCACCGTCAGGTCCTTCACCAGGGCCTTGCGCTCGTAGTCGTCCAGCTCGACGAGACCGCGCGAGGTCAGCCGGGTCACCGTGTCCTCGACGGAGTCGACGACCGAGGTGAGGACCGTGTCGCGGTGCTGGGCGTCCAGGGCCGCGATCCGGCGGCGCTGCATCACGGCGGCGATCTCCGGCGCGTACTCCACGCCGAGCGGCTGCGCCGAGTACACCTGGAGGCCGACCGCCGCCGCCTCCGCCGCGACCAGCCGGGTCAGCGCGTCGCTGACGGCCTCCGTGTTGCGCAGGGTCGCGGAGTCCGCCGCGCCCGGCGCGTTCGGCGAGAGGTCGGCCGGGAGCCGTGCGAGCACCCGGGCGAGCGCCGCCTCCACGCACTCGCGCAGATACAGCTGGTGGTCCTCGACGCCGAGCACGGCGCGGGCGGTGTCCCGCACCCGCCAGACGACGAGCACGACGACGCGCAGCGCGACCCCGTTCGCGTCGACCGCGGGAATCGCCTCGCTGCGCCAGTGCCGCAGCCGTACGTCGACACGGCGGCGCAGCACCAGCGGGTTGACCCACATGAGTCCGGTGCGCCGGACCGTGCCCCGGTAGCGGCCGAAGAGGCCGAGCACCCAGGCGCGTCCGGTACGGCCGCGGGCCAGCCCGCCGAACCCGAACAGCGCGAGCGCGCCGCACCCCGCGAGCGTCGCCCACTGCGGGCCGCCGAGCCCGGCACCGGCGTGGACGGGGAGTCCCAGCGCGTCCACGGCGAGCGGTGGCAGGACGCCCGCCCACCAGGACGCCAGGACGCAGCCGGTCGCACCGAGGGCACCGGCCAGCACTCCGGCCGTGCCCGGCAGCACCCGCGCGGGCCGCTCGACGAGGTCGGGGTCGACCTCGGGAGTGGGCCTCGGCCGCAGCGGGGCGGGAGCGCGCCGCGCGATCCGCGGCTGTTCGCCCGTACCGCGCCGGCGGTTCACCACCGCGGGTGCCAGCGCCACGGACAACGGTTCGGGCTCGTCGCGGAAGAGCAGGTGGACCGGGATCTCGGTGGTCGCCTCGTTGCGGATGATCCGCGCCCCGCGGCCACCCGCCTCGCGGCCCCCTGCCTCGGGCGGTCCCTCGGACTCCGGGGAGTGTGAAGTGGTCGTCGTACTCATACGTGCCTCCGTGCCTCCGCGCCTGCGCGCCGGGAAGAACCGCCGGGCGGAACGAACCGCCGGCCGGGACGGGCGTCAGGGGGTGAAGAGCCGTCGCCAGGTCTCCGGTCCCGGGTAGCCGTCCGCCGCCCCGCCGCGCCATCCCTGCGCGCGCTGGAACGCCTCGACGTTGCGCCGGTCGCCCTCGCCCCAGCGCGGCCCCGGGCCCCGCGTGTAGTACGTGCCGAACCCCTTCCTCACCAGTTGCCTCCCCAGCCGGGTGACGTGGTCGTTGTCGGCGCCGGGCCGGAACGCGGCCCGTCCGGGGTAGCCGGGGACGCCGTGCGAGGCGACACCGCCGGCCGGGAGCCCCGGTGTCGCGGGAGCGCCGGCGCTCGCGGCCCGCACGTCGCGGCCCTTCCCGTGCACCAGGTACGACCAGGTCGTCGGCCCCGGCAGCCCGTCGGCGTCGGCCCCGGTCCAGCCCTGCGCCTGCTGGAAGGCCCGGGTCGCCCGCCGGTCCGCCTCCGACCAGCGCGGTCCCGGCCCCGAGGTGTAGAAGTGCCCCGCACCCCGCGCGACGAGCATCCGCCCCAGCCGGGTGACGTGGGCGTTGTCCGCGCCGGGCCCGAAGGCCGCCGCGCCGGGATAGCCGGTCGCGGCCGGCGAGGTGACGGGCGTGCCGGTACCGGTGCCGGTGCCACCCGTGCCCTGCTCCGGCTTGAGACCCTTGTAGCGGTAGCCGAGATAGCGGTCCGAATTGCTCCAGTAGGCGTAGGGGGTGGCCTGCCTGCGGGCGCGGGGGCGGGTCAGCTCGTACGCGATGTAATGGCTCTGCGTGTAATCCGTCCAGCCGCCGAAAATCACGACGTGGGAGCCCTTCTCGGGGTCGGACGGATTGTGGAAGAGCAGCATGTCCCCCGGCTGGAGATCACCCTTGGTGACTCTGACGCCGTACTTGTCGAGGCTGCCCGTCCATTCGTTCGTGCCGAGGTTCCAGGCCATCGAGACGAAGCCGGAGCAGTCCTGGCGGTAGCCGTCGGACCAGTAGGCGCTCATGTTGTAGGGCACCTGCGCGACGACCCACTCCCTGGCCCGGTCGATGATCTCGGCCCGGGTCGTCCGGGGTGCCTTCACCTTCGCCGGCACCCCGCCGGGGCCGTGCAGCGGGGTCGTGCCGCCCTGCGGTGTGCCGGGATCGTCGGCCGCGGGGGCGCCGGGCCGCTGCGGGGCGTGCGCGGCGGCGACGGCGGGCACGGCACCCGCCGCGCCGAGCACCGTGCCGGTGGCGGCGGCGAGGGCCAGCGCCATGGGGGTCCGCCCCGCCCGCGCCAGGGCGTGGGCGGGCCCGAGGGCCGCCGGGTGGCCGCCGAATCCGGCGGTTCCGGAATGCGGCAGCACGCGCCGCCAGTGTGTACATCCGGGGCAGTCGCAGTCGCTCTCGGGATCGAATTCCTCGAATACCGGAGCGGTCATGCTTTTCCCGTCGTCGTCCTGCTGGAGATTTCCGCGCTTCTGCACATCCGTCAGTTTCTCAACTTGTCGCCGGTGTCGCATGTTGACGGTCCGAATGATGTATTCATTTCGCCGCGGCCCGGTGCGGACGGACCACGGGGAAGCCTCTTCGCGTATGGCCGGACCCGGACGGCCCGCTACCCTCTCGCCATGGCGCGCGACCTCCAGGAGCAGATCAAGAAGCTGATCATCGACCGCAGGCTGCCCTCGGGCGCCGTGCTGCCGACCGAGCCCGACCTCATGGAGCTGCTCGGCGCCAGCCGGAACTCCGTGCGCGAGGCCCTGAAGGCTCTCCAGGCGATGGGCATCGTCGAGATCCGGCACGGCTTCGGCACCTACGTCGGGCCGATGTCCATGGCCCCGATGATCGAGGGCCTGGCCTTCCGCACGGTCGCCGGGCACTACCGCGGCGAGGACAGCCTCCTGCAGCTCCTGCAGCTGCGCGAGGCCGTGGAGACCGGCCTGGTCTCCCGTGTCGCGGGCCACGTCCCGCCGGACGATCTGGCCGTGCTGGACGCGCTGGTCGAGCGCATGGAGGCCGAGGCCGCCGCCGGTACGGGTCTCACCGAGACCGACCGCGCCTTTCACGCCACCCTCTACCGGGGGCTGGGCAACCTTCTGCTGAGCGAGCTCCTGGAGGCGTTCTGGGACGCCTTCCACCGCGTACGCACGGATCTCGTGGAACTTCCGCAGGATCCGAAGGTCACCTGCCGGCAGCACCGGGAGATCCTCGACGCGGTGCGTTCCGGTGATTCCGGGCGGGCCGAGGACGCGATAAGAGAACACTTCGGCAACATCCGTACGCGGTTGACAGCAACGGTACCGAACGAGACCAACAGGCTCCCCAATGAGCGCGTATGACCGGTAAACACCGTGTTTCGCGTCTTGCGATCATGATGAATGCCATAGAACCCTGGGCAACAAGAGGCTGCGGTTACAGAGCAGTTGGGGCATGAAAGCGGTTGCGCGCGAAGGCGGGGATTGGGGCCCCGTCCATGAACGGATGCCGAGGGGGGCATCATGCAACCGGAAGGCCGCTCCGCCATGTCTATAAGGTGTGTGGATGATGTGGTGACGGGGGCCTGCTGTTGATACGCCGGTGCGGGTTCAGGGGGACCGGCCGGCGAAGGGAACAACGAGCACGCGGAATCTCGCGTGTGGGGGGATGACTCATGACGTCGACGCCGACGGGCGCCCGGCAGAACTCCGACCCGTCCGAGACCACCCAGCTGAGGGTGCCGTCCCAGACGCGGACCGGCACTTTCCGCAGAATCAAGAAGAACCTGCCGAGATACGACTACGAGCACTACAGCCGGCTCGCGGGTCCTCTCACGCAGCCGGACCCGACCAAGCCGTACAAGGTGCAGTACCGCACACTGCTCTCCCAGGAGCCGCACCGGCTGCGCGCCGCCCTGATGCTGGGCGCCGCCCCGCTCCTTTCGCTCGTGCTCCTCGTCTGGCTCCTCCAGCCGTCGCACTGGACCGAGCGGGATTATCCCGCGTACGACTTCCTGCCCGCGCTCGACGTGGTGATGCTCGTCTCGATCGGTCTGATCGAGCTGTTCCGCTGCATGAACGTGCTGTCGAACGCGCACGCCACGCTGGTCGCCCGCGACCCGGTCCCGGTGGTGCCCGAGACCGGCACGAGAGTGGCCTTCCTCACCTCCTTCGTGCCCGGCAAGGAGCCGCTGGAGATGGTGACGAAGACCCTGGAAGCCGCGGTGCGGATCCGGCACCGCGGCCTCATGCATGTCTGGCTCCTCGACGAGGGCGACGACCCCGAGGTGAAGGCGGTCTGCGAGCGCCTCGGCGTGCACCACTTCTCCCGCAAGGGCGTCGCGAAGTGGAACCAGAAGAAGGGCCCGCACCGCGCGAAGACCAAGCACGGCAACTACAACGCCTGGCTGGACGCGCACGGCGACCACTACGACTTCTTCGCCAGCGTCGACACCGACCACGTCCCGCTGCCGAACTACCTGGAGCGGATGCTGGGCTTCTTCCGCGACCCGGACATCGGCTTCGTGATCGGCCCGCAGGTCTACGGCAACTACGACAACCCGATCACGAAGGCCGCCGAGTCGCAGCAGTTCCTGTTCCACGCGCTCATCCAGCGCGCGGGCAACGCGTACGGCGCGCCGATGTTCGTGGGCACGTCGAACGCCGTACGCATCAAGGCGCTGAAGCAGATCGGCGGCCTGTACGACTCGATCACCGAGGACATGGCGACCGGCTTCGAGATCCACCGCCACAAGAACCCCGCGACGGGCCGGAAGTGGCGCTCGGTCTACACCCCGGACGTCCTCGCGGTCGGTGAGGGCCCGAACGCCTGGACGGACTTCTTCACCCAGCAGATGCGCTGGTCACGGGGTACGTACGAGACGATCCTCAAGCAGTACTGGAAGGGCGCGTACTCGCTGCCGCCGAGCAAGTTCTTCAACTACACGATGATGATCATCTTCTACCCGATGTCGGCGCTCAACTGGATCCTGGCGGCGCTGAGCTGCGCCCTGTTCCTGTGCCTGGGCGCCTCGGGTGTGAACATCGACCCGGCGATCTGGCTGATGCTCTACGGCAACGCCTCGGCGCTGCAGATCGGCCTCTACGTCTGGAACCGCCGGCACAACGTCTCCCCGCACGAGCCCGAGGGCTCCGGCGGTGTGGCGGGCATGATCATGTCCGCCCTGTCGGCGCCGCTGTACGCGAAGGCCCTCATCGACTCGATGCTGCGCCGCAAGAGCAAGTTCGTGGTGACCCCCAAGGGCGACTCCGCGAGCCCGGACACCTGGTTCGGGACGTTCCGGTACCACTGGTACTTCATCGCGATCTTCGGCGGTTCGATCACCGCGGGCTTCGTCTACGGCCACGCCCACCCGGCGATGATCATCTGGGCGACGTTCGCGCTGCTCATCACGGCCTCGCCGATGTTCGCCTGGCGCTGGATGATGCGGCAGGACAAGAAGGGCAGGAAGCACCGGCACGGTTCCCCCCAGGAGCCCCCGGCCGCCCCGGCGCCCGTGTACGACAGCCGGATCCCCCTCCAGCCGCAGCAGTCCCAGGCGCCGCAGCACGCGGCCCCGCACGGACAGCAGGCCCCCCACGGGCAGCAGTACCCGCCGCAGCACGCCCCCCAGCACAAGCCGAGCTGGGCGTCCGGCGGGGGCAACGACCAGACCGTGCAGATCTCCCTCGGAGGCAGGCACCGTTCGTCCGGGGACTGAGCCACGCGGCTGCTCCGCCGCGTAGCGCACCCCATAGGCCGGACCAGGGACGAGACCCGGTCCGCGCCGGCCAAGTCAGTCGAGTCAGACGGGAATTCAAGTGAAAGACGGTTCCAGCCGCCGCCGTGCCCGCCGCATCGCGATAGGTGCGGCCGTGGTGCTCGCGCTGGCCGGGATGAACGGACCCGCGCTCTACCGCTTCGGGTCGGAGCAATACCACGAGTACAAGATCAACAGACCTGAGTACAAGGCCGAGAACGGCAAGTGGGACATCGTCGAGTTCCCCGAGAAGTACCGGCTGAACACCATTCACGCCGCGCTGCTGCACACCGGCAAGATCCTGCTGATCGCCGGTTCGGGAAACAACCAGGACAACTTCGACGCGAAGAAGTTCGACACCCGCATCTGGGACCCGGTCAAGAAGACGATCAAGAAGGTCCCGACGCCGGCCGACCTGTTCTGCACGGGCCACACCCAGCTGGCGAACGGCAATCTGCTGATCGCCGGCGGCACCAAGCGCTACGAGAAGCTCAAGGGCGACATCACCAAGGCCGGCGGTCTGATGGTCGTCCACAACGAGAACCCGGACGAGCCGATCACCCTGCCCGCGGGCACCCGATTCTCGGGCAAGGAGAACGGCAAGACCTTCGTGTCGAAGGACCCGGTCGTCGTCGAGCGCGCCAAGAAGATCTTCGACAAGGCGACCGGCACGTTCCTGCGCAACGAACCGGGCCTCGGCCGGATCTACGTGGAGGCGCAGAAGAGCGGCGCCAAGTACGAGACGGGCACGCAGGACAACTACCGCGTGCAGGGGCTCTCGGGCGCCGACGCGCGCAACACGTACGGCATCGCGCAGAAGCTCGCCCTGGACAAGAAGGACTTCCAGGGCATCAGGGACGCCTACGAGTTCGACCCGGTCGCCGAGAAGTACATCAAGGTCGACCCGATGAACGAGGCGCGCTGGTACCCGACGCTCACCACGCTCTCCGACGGCAAGATCCTCAGCCTCTCGGGCCTGGACGAGATCGGCCAGCTGGTGCCGGGCAAGAACGAGGTGTACGACCCGAAGACCAAGAAGTGGACGTACACCGACGGCGTCCGCCAGTTCCCCACCTATCCGGCGATCTCGCTCATGCAGAACGGCAAGCTGTTCTACTCGGGCGCGAACGCGGGCTACGGACCCGACGACGTCGGCCGTGACCCGGGCATCTGGGACCTGGAGACGAACAAGTTCAAGAAGCTCAAGGGCATGTCCGACCCGAAGCGCCTGGAGACCGCGGGCACGGTGCTGCTGCCGCCCGCGCAGGACGAGAAGTACATGGTGATCGGCGGCGGCGGCGTCGGCGAGTCCAAGCTGTCCAGCAAGAAGACCCGCATCGTCGACCTGCTGGCCGACGACCCGAAGTTCACCGACGGCCCCGAGCTGGAGAAGGGCACGCGCTATCCGCAGTACTCGATCCTCCCGGACGACGACGTGCTGGTCTCGGGCGGCTCGGAGGACTACCGCGGACGCGGCGACACCAACATCCTCCAGGCGCGGATGTACGACTCGAAGACCAACGAGTTCAAGCGGGTCGCCGACCCGCTGGTGGGCCGCAACTACCACTCGGGCTCGATCCTGCTGCCCGACGGCCGTGTGATGTTCTTCGGTTCGGACTCGCTGTACGCCGACAAGGCGAACACCAAACCGGGCAAGTTCGAGCAGCGCGTGGAGATCTACACGCCGCCGTACCTCTTCCAGGGTTCGCGGCCGACGCTCTCCGGCGGCCCGAAGACCGTCGAGCGCGGCGGGACGGCCACGTTCACGTCGAAGCACTCCTCGTCGATCAAGTCGGCCCGGCTGATCCGGCCGAGCGCGTCGACGCATGTCACCGACGTCGACCAGCGGTCGATCGCGCTGGACTTCGAGAAGACGAAGGACGGCATCGAGGTCACCGTCCCCAAGAGCCGCAATCTGGTCGAGTCCGGCTGGTACATGCTGTTCGTGACGGACGACCAGGGCACCCCGAGCAAGGCCCAGTGGGTGAAGATCCCCTGACGGACACGGCTCGTACGTGACTGGGGGCGCCCTCCGCACAAGGAGGGCGCCCCCAGTCACGTACGAGTCACCCGCGAGCGGTGACTACTTGCTCGCCTCCGCCAGCTTCAGCGCGTACTCCGGCCACCACTGGCCGGCCTTCGGGCCGCCCTTGCACGTGCCGTCGGACTCGCCGGGCCGCTTGACCCACAGATAGGCGTCGACGAGGTCGTCGTCGGTCTTCGTGGTGGGGGTCTCGCCCAGTGCGCGACCGGGCGGGTTGCACCACTTCTCCTCCGGGTCGCCCCCCGTGTAGGGGCCGTTGCCGTTGCGGCTGGTGTCGATCACGAACGGCTTGCCGCCGACCTTCGACGACAGCTCCTTGCCGTACTTCGTGCTCTCGGGCGTCTTGTAGAAGTTGGAGACGTTGACCGCGAACCCGTCGGCGTTCTCGACGCCCGCGAGTTTCAGCGGCTCGGCGATGTCGTCGGACTTGCCCCAGCCCGCGTTGCCCGCGTCGAGGTAGACCTTCGTGTTCTTCAGCGACTTGAACTTCTCCACCGCGCCCCGCAGCAGGTCGTAGCGCTCCTCGTGGAACTCGTCCGGGGTGCAGCCGTCCACCATGTGCAGCACGGCGTCCGGTTCCAGGATCACCGTGGTCGCCCGGTCGCCGATGCCCTTGGCGACCTGGTCGATGAAGGCCCGGTACGCGTTGCCGTCGGCGGCGCCGCCTCCGGAGAACTGGCCGCAGTCGCGGTGCGGGATGTTGTAGACGACGAGCAGCGCGTCCCGGTCCGCCTTCGCGGCGGCCTCGGTGAAGCCGCGCGCCTCCTGCTCGGCGTTCTCCGGGGTCAGCCACTGCCCGGTGGGCTGCTCGGCGATCGTCCGGATCAGGTCGGCGTCCTCGTCCTTGCCATCCTTCGCATAGGCGGCGACCTGGTCGGCCGCGTTCCCGTCCGGGTTGACCCAGAACGGGTCCTTGTCCTTGGGCTGCTGGCTCACCCCGGCGCCCGACGTGTCCTTGCCGCCGCCGTCGTCCGAGGACGAGCACCCCGCCAGCAGCAGCACAGCTCCGGCCACCGCCACGGACGCCCTTGCCCCGGCCCCCCTGCTCCCGTACATCGAAAAACTCCCCCTCGGGTGCACCGTCCGAAGTACCAATCCTGACATACGTGTCGGGCCGCCCACGAGCACTGTCACGAGCACGGTCACGCCTTGTCGGTCGGCTGTCACAGCGCTGGACCAGCGGGCGGACGAGGGGTCTCGCGAACCTGCCATGACGCCGCGATTACCTGCGCGGATAACGCAGTGCCACCGCGGCGGGACTTGGCGTCATTCAGCCTCTAGGCCGGGGCGCTCATCCGTTCTAGAGTCGTCCCAGACGGCCCGGGCCCCCGGCTGTCCGGCCCTTCACGCACTCGGAAGGGACGCTGAACCTCCCGTGCCGGTCGCCGGGTTACTCCCGCAGCCCGTGCGCGCACGGTCGAGGACCAGCCCGGTCGACGGCTCCGGGGGGAGCGGGTCGTCGACCGGGCCGGTACCGCCACCGCCTGCCACCGCCGCTCACCGGCCGGCGCGGTGACCTGTGCCGCTGAGGTACGCGGAGACGACCACGTTCGCCGTGTAGGTGCGGCTGCCCCGGTCGAAGGAGCCGCCGCACGTGATGAGCCGCAGTTCGGCCCGCCCGCTCTGCCGCACCCCGTACGCCTTCCGGGCGTCGAAGCGGTCGCGGGCGAAGACCTGGACGTCCTCGACGGTGAACTCGGCGACCGTGCCGTCGTCGCGGACCACCCGGACCGCCGCGCCCGGCCGTATCTCGCTGAGGTGGTAGAAGACCGCGGGCCGGGTCTCGGTGTCCACGTGCCCGACGAGCAGCGCGGTCCCGGCCGCGCCCGGCCGCACCCCGCCCTCGTACCAGCCGACGGTCCCCGGCCGCCCGTACGGCGGCGCGTCGATCGCTCCGCCCGGGTCGAGGCCGCGGCTCATCACGGGTGCCCGTACGCCCAGTGCGGGCACGTCCAGGCGCTGGGGCCGCGCGTTGCCCAGCGGCCGGACGGCGGGCGGCAGTTCGACGCCGAGCGGGCGTCCGACCGCCGCCATGTCGCCGGTGGTCGGCGAGGATATGCCATGCCGTACGTCGGTGACCTCGCGGCCCCACAGCCACAGTCCGAGCAGCAGCAGCGCCCAGGCGACTCCCATCAGGAGCCGGCCGCCGCTCGCCGCGCGTTCCCCGTGTTCGTGATGCTCGGGCAGGGACATGGCCGCTCAGTCCGCTCGGCCGCGGCTGCGCCGGGCACTTCTGAAGGCCACGGCGACGGCGGCGACCCCGGCCAGCACGAGGCCGACGACCGCGTGCCGGGTGCCGGGCCCCTCCGACCTGGTCTCGGCGGCGGCGAGCCGGGAGGTACCGCCGCCGCCCGCGTGCACGGGGGCGACGGGGGACGCGGGCGCGGAGGCGACGGGAGAGGCGGACTCCCGCTTCTCCTGCTGTTCCCGCTGCTCCTTCTGTTCCCGCTGCTGTTCCCGCTTCTCTTCCCGCCTCTGTTCCCGCTTCTCGCGCTGCTTCTTGTCAGCGACCGTGACGGTGCCCTTGAGCCTGTGCTCGAAGCCGTCGCAGGTGACCTTGATGTCGTACGTGCCGGGGTCGAGCGTCGAGCGGACGCGGGTCTCGCCGGTGAGGTCGCCCTGCGCCCCGGTGAGCCGCGCGTCGGCGACGAACGCCGTGGACGCGGCGGTGCCGGTCATCCCGGTGCACCCCCGCACCCGCAGCCGGATGTCGCCGCCGGGAGCCGGGGACCCCGGAGTCACCCGGACATCTCCGTCGGCCGCGAACGCGGCGGGGGCGTACGCCGTGGGGGCCAGCGCGGCGGCAGCCGCCGCACCGGCACAGAGAGCGAGTCGCAGTGAACCCATCGTGAACCTCCAGACATCTGGAGCGTCCTCCGCGGGCCGGTCGGGCGCATCCGGGGAGGGGGGCGCACTGCTCCGTACGGGTGGCCCGTACAGGGCCTCGCAGCCGTGGCCGTACGGCCGCCTCAGACGCGGTCGACGAGGTCCGCGATGGAGTCGACGATCGTGGACGGGCGGTACGGGTACTTCTCGATCTCCGCCTTCGTGGTGAGACCGGTGAGGACGAGGAAGGTCTCCATACCCGCCTCCAGACCGGCCAGCACGTCGGTGTCCATACGGTCGCCGATCATCGCGCTGGTCTCGGAGTGCGCCCCGATGGTGTTGAGCCCCGTCCGCATCATCAGCGGGTTCGGCTTGCCCGCGAAGTACGGCTGCTTGCCCGTCGCCTTGGTGATCAGCGCCGCGACGGCCCCGGTGGCGGGCAGCGCGCCCTCGGCGGACGGGCCGGTCTCGTCGGGGTTGGTGGCGATGAAACGGGCACCGTCGTTGATCAGCCGCACCGCCTTGGTCATCGCCTCGAAGGAGTACGTACGGGTCTCGCCGAGGACCACGTAGTCCGGGTCGTGGTCGGTCAGCACGTACCCGATGTCGTGCAGCGCGGTGGTCAGCCCGGCCTCGCCGATGACGTACGCGGAGCCCTCGGGCCGCTGGTCCTCCAGGAACTGGGCGGTGGCCAGGGCGGACGTCCAGATGTTCTCGACCGGCACGTCCAGGCCCATCCGCCGCAGTCGGGCGTGCAGGTCGCGGGCCGTGTAGATGGAGTTGTTGGTGAGGACCAGAAAGGGCTTCCCGGAGTCCCTGAGCTTCCTTATGAAGGCGTCGGCGCCTGGAATGGGCACGCCCTCGTGGATGAGCACCCCGTCCATGTCGGTGAGCCACGATTCGATGGGCTTGCGCTCTGCCATGTGCCGTCTCCTGCCGTACGCGTTCTGCGTGAGCCGTGCGGATGCGCCGCGTCGCCGGTCACACCTGCGTGCCGACGCCCCCAGCCTAGCCACCCGCCGGATCTTGGCGGAGGGGACGGGAGGCGGCGAGAGGAGAGACGGCGAGGGCGGACGGAGGGAGGAGGCCGCGCGGTCAGCGTCTGCGGCGGGCCACGAGCAGTGCGGCGGCCCCGGCGGCCACCAGCAGCAGCGCGCCGCCGGCCGCGGCGAGGAGGGCGCGGGGCGAGAAGAGCCCCGTACCGGCCAGTTCCTCGGCGAACGGCAGCCCGTCCGGTACGGCGTCGGCGGCGCCCCGCCGGTCGCGCTCCCGGTCCCCGACGCCCGTGTCACCGCGCGGCCCGGCCGTCTCCTCGTCCCCGGCGACGCCCCCGACGATGCGGAACCGGTAGTCGTTCGACTGGCCCACCCAGGCGCCGTCGTCCTGGTGCCGCTGCACGACGGCCGCGTTGGCGACGACGTCGTTGGCCTCCGCGTCCGAGGTGACCGCGAGCCGCACCTTGACGGAGAGGGTCCTGCCCGGCGCCACGGTGAACCCCGGTCCGGTGGGGCCGAGCACGCCGATGTGCTCGTCCTCGTCGGTCCGCTCGAAGGTCACGGGCCGGGGCCGCTCGCCGTCGTAGAACTCAAGGCGCGGCTGCTCCGGCCGCAACGCCCGCCTCTTGTCCACCAGGACGACGACCGGGTGGACGTTCTCGCAGGTGGCGTCGGTGGTGTTGGTGAGGTCGATGTACCAGATCCGGAATCCGCCGCCGGCCTCGTAGGTGTCGGGGCCGCCGTGGATCCGGGTACGGACGGGGAAGTCGCGTTTCCCGGACGCGGCACAGGTGGGTCCGGCCCCGGGCAGTGCCTGGGCGGAGACCTGCGCGGCGGGCACGGAGGTGAGGGCGGCTGCAGCGGTCACGGCGAGAGACAGGGGCTTGCTCAGTCGCATGGACACGGGAGCCTGCCACGGGGACGCGGGAGCCGACGACGGCGCGCGGGGACGGGGGCCGTTCGGCGGCGGAGATACGTCCGGTCGAGGGCGGGGATTCGCCCGGTCGAGGACGGGAGTTCGGGGACGGGGGCCGTTCGGCGGCGGAGATACGTCCGGTCGAGGGCGGGGATTCGCCCGGTCGAGGGCGGGGGTTCGGGGACGCGGGGACGTGCAGCCGAAGGCCTCGGCCGCCCGTCCAGCCGGAGGCGGAGGCACGTCCGGCCGGTGAAGCGGCGGCTCCCCGCCGCCGGTCAGTCCCGTGTCCGGCCGAACAGCGGGGCCAGCAGCAGTTGGGCCGCTCCCTCCGGTACCGCCCGCGCGCCGCCGGGCGCGATCCGCACCGGGACGGGGCTGCCCGCGCCCTCACGCCGGGCGCGGGCGTCCAGGACGGCGCCGACCCCGCGTACGAAGCGTTCGGGCGACGCGGCGACCGTACGGCCGCCGAGCAGGACGAGGTCGATGTCGAGCAGCCCGACGAGGTTCCCGGCGCCCTCGCCGAGGACACGGGCCGCCGCGTCGACGTCCCCCCGCGCCACCGCCGCGAGGCAGAGCACCTCGACACAGCCCCGGTTGCCGCACGGACAGAGTGGTCCGTCCAACTGCACGACCTGGTGCCCGAACTCCCCCGCTCCGGTACGGGCCCCCCGGTGCACCGCCCCGCCCAGCACGAGCCCGGCCCCCAGCCCCGTACCGAGATGCAGATACGCGAACGCCCCGACCTCGCCCCCGACGGCCAGTCCGAGCGCCGCGGCGTTCGTGTCCTTGTCCAGCACCACGGGCACCCCGAGCCGCCGCGCGAGGGCGTCCCGCAGCGGAAACCCGTCCCACTCGGGGAACCCGGTCACCCGGTGCAGCACGCCGTGCGTGTGGTCGAGCGGCCCCGGCATGGCGACCCCGACACCGAGGACGGCGGCGCCGGAGGGCCCCTCCACCAGCACCCGGGCCTCCTTCACGAGCACGTCGAGCACGGCCTCCGCCCCGGCACCCAGGTCGAGTGCGGCCCGGCGCTCGGCCACGACCTCGCCCGTGAGGTCGACGAGGACGGCGCACAGTTCGTCGCGGTCGACCTGGAGCCCCACCGCGTGCCCGGCCTCCGGCACCAGACGCAGCGCGGTCCGGGGCTTGCCGCCGGTGGAGGCCCGCCGTCCGGCTTCGGCGATCAGACCGTCCTCGCGCAACCGGGCGGTGATCTTGCTGACGGCCTGCGGGGTCAGCCCCGTGCGCTCGGCGAGTTCGAGGCGGCTGACCCCGGCCCGCCCGGCCCCGCGCAGCAGGTCGAGCAGGAGCGCGGCGTTGTGGCTGCGCAGCGAGAGCAGATTCACGCCGTGGTGCGTGGCGGTGCGCAGCCCGTGATGCCGCACGGGCCGCACACCGCGACGCACCCCGCCGGCCCCTCCATCCCCGTCGGCCCCTCCATCCCCGTCGCCCACTCCGCCCGGTCCCGCGGCCCCGATACCTGCCACTCGCCACTCCTCCACCCGGCTCGCCGCGCCACTCCTCGCGCTCCACCGCTCGTGCGCTTCTGCGCTGGTGCGCTTCTACGCTCGTGCGCTCTTCGCGTCCCGCACCCCATTGTCCCCCGCGCTTGCACTTCGGCAACAGCGTTGTTTAAGTGGAGGGCATGACTGGCACAGGCTCTGACACCTCCGCCCGCCCGGGCTCCCGCCGCGAAGGCCCCTTCCGCGTGGGCCTCGTCGGCTACGGCCTCGCGGGCTCCGTCTTCCACGCCCCGCTGATCACCGCCACTGAGGGCCTCGTCCTCGACACGGTCGTCACGGCGAACCCGGAGCGGCGGCGACAGGCGCGGGACGAGTTCCCCGACGTACGGTTCGCGGCGACCCCCGACGAGCTCTGGCAGCGCGCGGACGAGCTGGACCTGATCGTCATCGCGTCCCCGAACAAGACGCACGTCCCGATCGCGCGGGCCGCCCTCGAAGCGGGCCTGCCGGTGGTCGTCGACAAGCCGATCGCGGGCGCGGCGGCGCAGGCCCGCGAACTGGCCGCCCTCGCCGACGCACGCGGTCTGCTGCTCTCCGTCTTCCAGAACCGCCGCTGGGACAACGACTTCCTGACGCTCCGGAAGCTGATCGCCGACGGCGAACTCGGTGACGTCCACCGCTTCGAGTCCCGCTTCGAGCGCTGGCGCCCCGAACTCAAGGGCGGCTGGCGCGAGTCGGGCGACCCCGCAGAGATCGGAGGTCTGCTGTACGACCTCGGCAGCCACGTGGTCGACCAGGCGCTGGTCCTCTTCGGCCCGGCGGCCACGGTGTACGCGGAGTCGGACGTCCGCCGCGCCGGTGCCCAGGCGGACGACGACACGTTCATCGCGATCACGCACACGAACGGCGTCCGTTCCCACCTCTACGCGTCCGCGGTGACGGCCCAACTCGGCCCGCGCTTCCGTGCGCTGGGCTCGAAGGCCGGTTACGTGAAGTACGGCCTCGACCCCCAGGAAGCCACCCTGCGCGACGGCGGACGCCCGGTCGCGGGCGGTGAGAAGGAGTGGGGCGTGGAGCCGGAGGAGCTGTGGGGCCGTATCGGCTCGGGCGAGTCCCCGCTGACCGGCGGCGGCACCCCGGTCCCGACCGTGCCGGGCGCGTACCCCGCGTACTACGCCGCCGTCGCCGAGGCCCTGCGCGGCACCGGCGAGAACCCGGTCACCGCGCTGGAGGCCGCCGCGGCCCTGGACGTCCTGGAGGCCGCGTACCGCTCGGCCCAAGAGAACGTGACGGTGACCCTGTGAGCACTTCCACGCCCTCCACACCTTCCACGCCCTCCACGGCCCCGACCGTCGCCGAGCTGGAGGAGCAGGAGCGCCGCCTGACGCTCCCCCGCTTCACCCACGACGACGCGTGGGCCCTCGGCTCACTCCTCGTCGAGCTGGCCCGCGAGCGCGGCGCGCCCGTGGCCATCGACATCCGCCGCGGCGGCCAGCAGCTCTTCCACGCCGCGCTGCCGGGCTCGACCCGGGACAACGACGCCTGGATCGACCGCAAGCGGCGGGTGGTCGAGCGGTACGCCGCCTCGTCCCTCCTGGTCGGCACCCGCTTCCGAGCCAAGGACACGACCTTCGAGGCCTCCTCCCGCCTGGACCCCGACACCTACGCGGCCCACGGCGGCGCCTTCCCCCTCACGGTCCAGGACACAGGCGTGATCGGCACGGTAGTGGTCTCAGGCCTCCCCCAACTGGAGGACCACGCACTGGTGGTAGAGGCACTGACCCGCTTCAAAAACACATAGGGGAGAGCCCCTTTGGGGGCGCGGGGAACGGCGCAATCTTTTCGCTTTTGCCTTCAGGGACGCAGGGCCCGGCGCAACCATTCGCCCTTGCTTTCAGGGGCGCGGGGAACGGCGCAATCTTTTCGCTTTTGCCTTTGGGGGCGCGGGGAACGGCGCAATCTTTTGCCTTCAGGGGGCGCAGCCCCCTCCCCGCGCCCCCGAAAGGGGACCGGTTACGCCGGCGCAAACACCTGCCGCTGCCGCCCCAACCCCTCAACCTCCAACTCCACCACATCCCCCGCCCGCAAGAACGGCTTGGGCTCAGCCATCCCCAACGCAACCCCCGCGGGCGTCCCGGTATTGATGACATCCCCGGGATAAAGAGTCATGAACTGACTCACATACCGCACCACTTCCGCCACGGAAAAGATCTGGTCGCCCGTACTCCCGTCCTGCCGCAACTCCCCGTTCACCCACAGCTTCAGCCCGAGCGCCTGCGGATCCGGCACCTCGTCCGCCGTCACCAGCCACGGCCCCAGCGGATTGAACGTCTCGCAGTTCTTCCCCTTGTCCCAGGTCCCGCCACGCTCGATCTGGAACTCCCGCTCGGACACGTCGTGCGCCACCGCGTACCCGGCGACATGCGTGAGCGCCTCCTCCTGCGAGGCGAGATACCGCGCCGTACGCCCGATGACGACGGCCAGCTCAACCTCCCAGTCGGTCTTGACCGAGCCTCGCGGCACGAGCACCGTGTCGTGCGGCCCGACCACCGTGTCCGCGGCCTTGAAGAAGATGACCGGCTCGGCAGGCGGCTCGGCCCCGGTCTCCCGCGCGTGGTCGTGGTAGTTGAGGCCGATGCAGACGACCTTACCGATCCGCGCGACCGGCGGCCCGACCCGCAGCCCGTCCGTGTCGAGCGCGGGCAGTTCCCCGGCCTCGGCGGCGGTACGGATCCGGCCGAGCGCCACGTCGTCGGCGAGCAGCGCCCCGTCGATGTCCGGCACGACGCCCGACAGGTCCCGCAGAACTCCCTCGGCGTCGAGCAGCGCGGGACGCTCGGCCCCCGCCGTACCGACTCGCAGCAGCTTCATGAGCAGTGTCTCCCTTGATCTTGATCGCGGGCGGCCGACCGATGGGTGCAGCCATCGGAGGACTGGTCGATCCTCCAAGGTCGACGTCCAGTCCGCAATACCCGGTTCACGGACTGGACCGTAACGACCGGCGCTGACGCCGACGCCGACTCCACGCTGACGCCGTCGCCGTCGCCGTCGCCGTCGCCGGCGTCAGCCCAGCACCGCGGCGGCCGGCACGGCCCCCGGCATGTCCCGGTACAGCACCGCCCGCTCGACCGCGCTCCACGTCGTGCTCGTCACCACGTACAACGCGGCGGCCAGCGGCACGAACGCCACGGTGAGCAGCGTGAAGAAGGACATCAGCGGCATGATCTTGGTGATGGCGCCCATGCCCGGCACCGCCTGCTGCCCATCGCCGGACGCCGGGGTGCCCGCGTTCGCCGCCACACCGGCCGCACCGGCCGCCCCCGCCGCCATCGTGCGCTTGGTCCGGCGGTAGTTGAAGGTCGCGACGACGGCGACGATCACGAACAGCCCCACGTACACGAGCCCCTGCGCCCCGAAGACCCCGCCGTCGCCCAGCGCGTCCGCCCACCGGTCCCCCAGCGGCGCGGCGAAGAGCTTGTGGGCGAGCAGGGAGTTCGCCTCGTCGCCGATCCGGGAGTTGGAGAACAGGTGGTAGAGCAGGAAGAAGGCAGGCAGCTGGAAGAGGCTCGGCAGACATCCGGACAGCGGGGACACCTTCTCCGCCGCGTGCAGTTCCATCACCGCTTTCTGCAGTTTCTCGGGGTTCTTGCCGTGCTTCCTGCGCAGCTCGGCGATCCGCGGCTGCAACGCCGCCCGCGCCCGCTGCCCACGGGCCGAGGCCCGCGACAGAGGGTGCACGAGGAGCCGTACGAACGCGGTGAACAGGACGATCGCGGCGGCCGTCGCCGAGTCGTGGAAGAGCGGGCCGAGGAGATCGGCGAGCCCTTCGACGAGGCTCGCGAAAGCGGACATGAAGGTGGCGAACATGGGTGAGCCCTCCGTGGGTCTCGTGATACGTCGATGCCGAGGGGTGTGACGTGACGTGCGTGCGTCGGCATGACGACCCGCGAAGGGCACTGCGGAAAACAGGAGGCTGCTGCGAAGCCCCTACGCGGCCGTCGGGAGGGCCCGGCCCGGGGCCCGCGGACGCCTGCGCCCCCGGGCGTCGGGATCGCGCTGCGGCAGGAACGCCGTGCGCTGCTCACGGTCGCGCATGGCCGTACGGACCCGGGTCCGGGGCACGGCGGGCGCGAGGCGGGAGGAGATGAGGGAGCAGGCGGCGAGCGCCGACCCGGCCGCGGCGGTCGCCGCGAACGTGACGGCGACGGCTCCGGAGAGGCTGCCGGTGTCCAGGAACGCCACCTGCAGAAGGAGGACGAGCAGCAGGACGGCGGGCTTCAACTGCGCCCAGGTCCGTGTCATCGACTGCCCCCTCCCCTGCTCATCGGATTTTCAGGCTCCGCGGCCTCCTGCCGTTATACAGGATCCGCCCCCGGAAGCCGCCCTACGGACTTCAGCAAGCCCGTAGTACCCCAGGGGCATAGTCGATACCCTCCCAGCGGGGAACGCGCGTGGGGAACGCGCGTGCGGATGGGGGCGCTGATGGGACATCGGAGACCCGTGCGGCTGTTCACGGGTGTCTTTGCCACCGGGCTGTTACTGGGGGGCTTGGGCGGTTGTTCGGGACCCGGCGGTGACGGGTCCGGTGACGGGTCCGCCGGCCCCACCCGCTCCGGCTCACCCCCGAGTCCAGCCCCCACCAGCACGAGCACCGGCACAAGCACCGGCACCGGCACCGGCACCGGCACCGGCACCGGCACAAGCAACGACACCACCGATCCCACCCCCAGCGCGGGTGCCACCACCCTGGGATTCAAGCCCGATCCCGGCCGCGC
The DNA here is from genome assembly GCF_026341275.1 of Streptomyces ortus. Lineage (NCBI taxonomy): Bacteria > Bacillati > Actinomycetota > Actinomycetes > Kitasatosporales > Streptomycetaceae > Streptomyces > Streptomyces ortus. The sequence goes on along the minus strand of NZ_JAIFZO010000002.1, from coordinate 5,369,908 downwards.
CCCGAAGACCCGCGCACAGGGCCTGCGCCTGGCCCGCGCGGTCGCGGCGACGCCCACCTCCTGGGGCCCCGGCTACGTACGGCGCAGCCCGTACGAGAGCGACCCCGCTACCTGGCCCGTACTCGACTCCGAGTGCGTGTGGGAGCGCGAGCCGCTGCCCACGACGGTGCTCGCCAGCCTCACCCGCAACAGCGAACTGCCCGCCGAGGGCGGCAAGGGCCCGATCCGCGTGACCGCCGTCGTCACCGTGCACCGGACCGTCAAGGACGCCGACTGGGAGATGGCCGGCATGTTGGAGGAAGCGCTGCGCTGTCCCGACCAGCAGCTCCGCCAGGGCGAGCGGATCACCGGACTGCTCTCGCAGGGCGCGGCCTACGGCCTGCTGGCCAACTACACCTCCGAGGACTCGCTCACGGAGGGCGGCGAGTACTACAGCGACGAACTCGGCGGCCCCCACTACTACTACTGGGTGCAGAGCCGGCTGGGCCAGGTCACCGTGGCCGTCGTCGGCCGGGGTGCGAAGGGGCGCTCGAAGGACGACGTCGATTCCGCGCTGCGACAGGGAGTGGGCCAGATGCTGAGCCGCGTCGAGACCGAACTGGAGGCGGCGCAGTGAGCGAGCCGCTGCTCCCCACCGATCCCACCCGCATCGGCGGGCACCGGCTGCTGGCCCGGCTCGGCGCGGGCGGCATGGGCGTGGTCTACCTCGGCCGCACCGAGGCCGGCGCCCTGGCCGCCGTCAAGGTCGTCCGGTCCGAGTACGCGGACGAGCCCGACTTCCGCGCCCGTTTCCGCCGCGAGGTCGAGGCGGCCCGCCGGGTCAGCAGCCCCTGGGCGGTCCCGGTCACCGGCGCGGACCCGGACGCGGACGAGCCCTGGCTGGCCACCGCCTTCGTCCCGGGCCCCTCGCTTGAGGAGTCGGTCGCCCGGCACGGCACGCTGCCCACCCGCAGCGTGCTGGCCCTGGCCAGGATGCTCGCCGCCGCGCTCCGCGAGGTGCACGCGGCCGGGCTGGTCCACCGCGACGTCAAGCCCGCCAACGTCCTGCTCGCCATGGACGGTCCCCGCCTGATCGACTTCGGCATCGCCCGGGCGACCGACGGAACCGCGATCACCTCGACCGACCTGGTCGTCGGCACGCCCGGTTTCCTCTCCCCCGAGCAGGCCGAGGCGCGCGGCGCGGCGGTGGGCCCGGCCAGCGACGTCTTCTCGCTGGGCTGTCTGCTGGCGTACGCGGCGAGCGGCCGTCCGCCGTTCGGCACCGGTACGGCGGACGCCCTGCTCTACCGCACGGTCCACGACGAACCCGACCTGTCCGGCATCCCCGAGGCCGCCGCCGATCCCGCCGATCCCGCCGATCCCGCATCTCGCCCATCCCCCGCCGATGGTGTCGGCCTGCTGACGCTGCTGCGCCTGTGCCTGGCGAAGGACCCGGCGGACCGCCCCACGGCCGAACAGATCGACACGGTCCTGCTGGTCGAGGACGCGCTCCCCCGGGCCGAGCAACTCGCCTGGCTGCCCGAGGACGTCGTACGGGGCATCGCCGACCGTTCGGCCGAGATGCTGGCGCTCCCCGACATCGAGCCGACCGCCGCCGACGGCGCCGCGACGCCGACCGCCGGGGCCGCGGACGACACCAAGGACACGGCGGCGGAACCGGCGTCACCCGCCCGCCGACGGCTGCTCCTCGCCTCCGGCGCGGCGGTGCTCATGGCGGCGGGCGGAACCGCGGCCTGGGCGGCCCTGCGCGACGACGACCCGGGTGCGTCGGCGGGAGCCCGCCGCTGGGCCATCGGCGTACAGGCGGATCTGAGCGGGGCCTTCCGGACGGCGGGCCGGGCGCAGGTGCGGGGTGCCCGGCTGGCGGTGGAGCAGTACAACGCCCGTAAGGACAAGCCCTTCGCGCTCGCCCTGCGGCCCGTGGACGACGGCGGTACCGCGGCGCGGGCGCCGGGCGCGGCCAAGAAGCTGATCGAGGACACCGATGTGCTCGCCGTGCTCGGCCCCACCAGCGACGAGGCGGCGGTCGCGGTCCTCGGCACGTACGACGAGGCCTTGCTGCCGTTGCTGTCGGTCTCGGCCGGCGGACTGCTCCTGACCTCGAAGGAGTACCGGTCGTTCGTGCACTGCCGTCCCAGCGACGCGGCCCTCTCCCTCCCCATCAGCATCTACCTCATGAAGCACACGAACCCCCCTCGCACGAAATCCACGGAGCGGGCACCGGCCCTGCGTGCCGGGCTGCTCCAGGACCGCACCGGGCAGACGTACGCCCACGAGTCCGCAGGGATCAACGCCTCGATGATGCGCAGTCTGGGCCGCCCCGCCTATCCCCGGGTCGTCCCGGCGGGGACGGAGGACATGGGTCCCGTCGTCAACGACATGCTGCGGGCCGGGATCGGTTCGTTCGTCTACGCCGGATACGCGCCGGGGGCGGCCCGGGTGGCCCGTGAACTGTCGGCGGCCGGCTTCGAGGGACCGCGCCTCGCCTCGCAGGCCGTGATCGACCCGGAGTTCCTGAAGCGGGCCGGGGAGGCCGCCGAGGGCTGGCTGATGACCGCGTCCTTCATCGACCCCGCCGCCGTGCCGGCCGCGAAGGCGTTCACCGCCGCGTTCCGCAAGCGCTACGACGCCGCGCCCGGCTACTACGCCGCCGAGGCGTACGACACGGTCAACCTCGTCATCCAGGAACTGCTGAAAGCCACGCCGAGCAAGACGAGTACGGGCAGTGCGGGCAGCAGTACAAGCAGTACAAGCAGTACAGGCAGTACTCGCAGTACTGCGAGTACGGCAGGTACGGCAGGTACGGCAGGTACGGCAGGTACGGCAGGTACGGGCACGGCGGCTGCCGCACGTCCCCCGAGCCGCCGCGAGCTCGTGCGGCTGCTGCGCGCGAGCCGCTACAAGGGCATCACCAAGGAGTTCTCCTTCAAGCCGGAGGACGGCACGTTCGCCGGCTGGGGCATCTTCCTGCACCAGGTCGAGGGCGGCAGGTTCCGCTACCTCGGCGTAGCCCCCTCCGAGGTGTGACGGTGAGCGGACCGCAGGCGGAGGGGTTCGCGGGACTGCGCCCGCTCAGGCCCGGCGACCCGCCCTCCGTCGGCGGTCACCGGCTGCTCGGCCGGCTCGGCGCGGGCGGCATGGGCGTGGTCTACCTGGCGCGTTCGGCGGGCGGGACGCTGGTCGCCCTGAAGGTGATCCGCGCCGAGTACGCGGCCGACCACGACTTCCGGACCCGTTTCCGCCGCGAGGCCGAGGCGGCGGGCGGGCTCACCGGGCGGTGGCTGGTACCGGTCACCGCGGCCGAACCGGCGGCCCGCGAACCCTGGCTGGCGACCGCCTTCGTACCTGGCCCGTCGCTGGCCGAGGCCGTCACCCTGCACGGGCCGCTGCCCGACCGTACGGTACGTGTCCTGGGCGCGCGGCTGGCCGAAGCACTCACCGAGGTGCACGCGGCGGGCCTGGTGCACCGGGACGTCAAGCCGGGCAACGTCCTGCTCGCCCTCGACGGACCCCGGCTGATCGATTTCGGCATCGCGCGGTCCGCCGGTGCCACCGCGCTGACCGCGAGCGACGTGGTGATCGGTTCACCCGGCTATCTCTCACCCGAGCAGGCGCGGGTACGGACCGGTGGCGGCGGCGTCGGCCCGCCGAGCGACGTCTTCTCGCTGGGCTGCGTGCTGGCGTACGCGGCGACCGGGCGGCGCCCGTTCGGCACCGGCACCGTGGCCGCCGTCATCTTCCGTACGGTCCACGAGGAACCGGACCTGGATGCCGTGCCGTGGACCCTGGTCCCGCTGCTGACCGCCTGCCTCGCCAAGGACCCGGCGGCCCGGCCCACCGCGCAGGAGGTCCGGGCCGCCCTGACCGACGAGGGCGGTCTCACCGCCGGGGAGGCCGTGGACGCCGGGGACGCTCTGACCGACGGGGGCGGCCCGGCGCCCGACTGGCTGCCGCCCTCGCTCCCCCGGCTGATCGCGGAACGCTCGTCGGCCGCCCTGTCCCTGCCCGACCCCTCTCCGGGTCCGGGACCAGGACCGGGACCAGGACCCGGTCCAGATCCCCGCCCCGGCCCAGGCCCCGTCACACTCGTACAGCCCGACGGCGTACCGGAGCCGGCCCGCCCCGCCCTCTCCCGGCGCCGCGTCCTGGCGCTGGGCTCGGCGGCCGGGGTCGTCCTGACCGGCGGCGGCCTCGCGGCCTGGGCCGCCACCAGGTCCACCGCCGACCGCGACGGCTCGGCCCGCTCGGGACCGCTCCCCCGGTACGTCATCGGCCTGCAGGCGGACCTGTCGGGACCGGACAGGGCGACGGGCCGGGCACAGGAACGGGGCGCGCGGATCGCCGTGTCGCACTTCAACGCCGGATCAGGCGGCTCCGGATCCGGCGGCTCCGAATCCCGTGACACCACTTCCCAAGGCGCCACTTCCCAAGGCGCCACTTCCCAAGGCGCCGCTTCCCAGGGCGGCGGTTCCCAGGGCGGCGGTTCCCGTGCCGGCCGCCCCTTCGACCTCGCGCTGAAGGTCCTGGACGACGCCGGGAAGGCGAAGCGGGCCGAGGAGGTGACCGGCCGGTTCGTCGCGGACCACGACGTGTACGCCGTCATCGCCGCGACCGGCGGCTCCGCGGCCGAGGTCGCCGTGGCCCGCTACGAGAAGGCCCTGCTGCCCGTCCTGTCCGTCTCCTCCGGCACCGATCTGTACGCCGCGACCACCACACGCGCGTACTTCCAGCTCAGGCCCGACGAGTACGCCCTGGCGACGCCCTTCATCCACTACCTCACCCACGTCGAGAAGAGCCGCAGGACCGCGCTCATCGACGACGGGGCGGCGCGGCGGGCCAGTTGGCAGATCGTCAAGGACATGAGCGCGTACCCGCCCTCGCAGGGCACGACCACGACCCACACCGTCCCCGCGGACAGCGAGGACTTCGACGCGGTCGCCGCCGCCGTGCTCGCCGCGGACGCCCAGGCCGTCGTCTACGCCGGCACCTCACCGCACCGGGCCGCCCGCTGCGCCCGCGCCCTGGCACAGGCCGGGTTCCGGGGCACGCGCATGGCCTCGCAACCCGTACTGGAGACCGCGTTCCTCAAGGAGGCGGGCCCGGCGGCCGAGGGCTGGGTGATCAGCGCGACCTACGTGGACCCGGCCGCGCTGCCGGCCGCGGCGCGCTTCGTGGAGACGTACCGGAAACGCTTCGGGGTACGCACGGTCGAGCGTTACGCAGTGGAGGCGTACGACGCGCTGCTCTTCGTCGCCCAGGGCATGCGCGAGCTGGGCGGGGTCGAGCCCGAACGGGGTGCCATGGTGCGCAGGCTGCGCCAGATCACCTACAGGGGCCTGGCGAAGACGATCGAGTTCGACCCGGTGACCCACGAGTTCCGCTGGGTCAACAGCCTGTTCCTGTACCGCGTACAGAACGGCGTTCCGGTCTTCCTCGGCCACTACGACAAGGCGAAAAAGCCCTGAACCCCCGTTCGGTGCTACCGGGGCCGTACGGAACGGAGCTTGCCCCAGACGACCAGCCGGTACTTGGAGGTGTACTGGGGTGTGCAGGTGGTGAGCGTCAGATAGTGCGCGGGCGCGGTGTACCCGTACGCCGGTTTGACCGTACTGCGGGGAATCGCGCGGATCGTCCCGCCGTCCCCGGGCGAGGTCCGCGGCAGCGTCCGGTCGACGACGTACGTGTAGACGGCGGCCCGCGTCTCGACCTGGACCCGGTCGCCGCGCCGGAGCCGGTCGAGGTACCGGAAGGGCTCGCCATGGGTGTTCCGGTGCCCGGCGAGGGCGAAGTTCCCGACGCCGCCGGGCTGGGCGGTACCCGGGTAGTGGCCGACGTACCCCTTGTTGAGCACCCCCGCCTTCCCGACCCCTTCGGCGACGGGCACGCGAAGCCCGAGCCGGGGGATGCCGAGAACGGCGTAGGCCTGATCCCAACGGGGCGGGGCCTCACTCCCGGACCGGCCCTCCCCGCTTCCGGAGCGGTCGTCACCGGCCCCGGCAGGGGGCACGCCCCGCTCCCCGCCCTCTCCAGCCGATGCCTCCCCCTCCCCCTCCCCCTCCCGTTCCCCTTCCCACTCCCGTTCGAGGGCGTGGACCTTGCGCTCGGCGCCCTCCTTGGCCTGCCGGTTGGTCCACCACAGCTGGTGGGCGACGAGGAGCAGGAGGACGACGCCGAGGGTCGCGACGACTTCGGCACCGTTCCAGAGGAGCCGGGCGTACCGCGCACGCCGCCGCCGACCCCGCTGGTGGACGACGGAAACCCGCACGCGCACGCCTCCTCTCCGGAGCCGGGGTCGAGACCAGGGCCGAGACCGGTGCCGAGGCCGCACGATAAGGGCTGGGCCACCAACTCACCATGCCTACTCACGATGCCTGTGAACGGTTGGCTGAACACTCCGCGCCGATCCGACCCCTGGCCTGCACATACCTCACCTCTGTCGGCGGTCGGCAGTACGGTGTCACTCATGCGCCCCGACACGTCTGCCGAGTACGTCGACCACAACGCCGAAGCAGCACGCCTGGAGCGGACAGCCGGCCTGTATCCCGAGGACGCCGAACACCTGCTCGTGCAGGCGGCGGCCCACCTCGAACTGGCCGACGACCGCCCGCGAGCCACCTCTCTCTACGACAGCCTGCTCTCCAGCACGACCCCCCTGGAGAACCCGTTCCTGGTACGGGCCCTGAAGGCGGCCAACCTCTGGGAGTACGGTCACGAGGCGGAGGCCAGGGCGATCATCGAGGGCGTCCGCGCGGCGGCACCGCGCGACCCGGCGCCCTGGGTGATCGTCGCCGAGTCCCTGGAGTCCCACGACGAGCTGGAGGCGGCGCAGGAGACGTTCACGGAGGCGGCGGTCCACCTCCTGACGGACGTCCCGGAGCCGCCGTACGCGACCCACCCGGTCCTCTTCGGCCGCCATCGCGTACGCCGCATGCTGGGCCTCGCCCACGACGACTGGGACTCCCTCGCGGACACGCTCAACTCCTCCCCGGTCACCCTGGACGAGCTGCACGACCCGAAGCGCGTGTGGTCGCTGGGCTCCGACAACCCGGCGGAACTGCAGGCGGAGATCTCCCGCCTGCGCGCCGAACTGGGCACGTTCCGCGAGGCGTTGTCCCGCCCGTTCCCGGTGGCGGTCCTCCACTGGCCGTCCCCGGAACTGACAGAACTCCTGACGGCGTACCCCACCCTGTCGGCGGAGTACCCGTCCCACGAGGAACACCTGTCGACGATAGAGGCCTCACTACGCGAACTGGCCGCCTCGGGCACCCCGAACCTCGGCATCGTGACGGGCACGGTCCCGTCGTACGAGGCCTTCGCGGCATCGGAACTGGCCTCCCCCGGCGACGCGTCCCTCCTACCGCAGTACGCGACAACACTGGCGGCCCGGGGAAGGGCTGTGGCTTGGCCGCCGGAGCGGGGGGCGGGTTGTTGGTGTGGGTCGGGGCGGGGGTATGGGGAGTGCCACGGCAGCGACGCGTGACCTGATGTTCCTCACTACGTAACGTGTCGATCGAGGGAGTAGCGGGTGGCGGAGCCGGGGGATCTGGCGGAGCCGGACGCGGGTGTTTATGAGCAGCTCATCACCCAGAGCCTGCACGGTCGGATAGAGCAGCTCGAAGCCTCGGGTTGGAAGGCAGTCCACGAGGAAGTCAGTGCGGAATCGGCTCCGCACGTACTCGCTCGCCACGTCGCTGAGGCTGTCGGGCGCAGGCTAAGCCGACTGCCGCCCGACAAACGGGTCGCCGCTGTTAACCAGATCCTGTCCTCGCTCGATGAAAGCGCGCCGGAGCCGGACGAGGCCGTCGGCGCCGTCATCGACGGTCCGCGGCAACTACTGTCGCTCGCGGAGCAGGAGGCGCCTGGCGTTTACGCACTTCGCCCACTCACGCCTCTGTCCGAGACGGCACTCATCACCAACGCCTCGGATGACCCGAGTCTGGGTGCGGAACTGCGAGCCGAGTTGTCTACCGCGGACAGCGTGGACCTGCTCTGTGCCTTCGTGAAGTGGTACGGCATCCGCGTACTGGAAGATGCTCTTCGGGCCGCCAAGGAGCGGAACGTACGGATTCGCGTCATCACGACGACGTACATCGGTGCCACTGATCGGCTCGCGCTCGACCGCTTGGTCCGCGACTTTGGTGCCGAGGTAAAGGTCAACTACGAGATCCGGTCTACGCGATTGCATGCGAAGGCATGGTTGTTCCGCCGCAACAGCGGTTTCGACACCGCGTATGTCGGCAGCTCGAACCTGTCGAAGGCTGCGCTGCTCGACGGTTTGGAGTGGAACGTACGTCTGTCGTCGGTGGCGACCCCCTCGGTCTTGGACAAGTTCGAGGCGACCTTCGACGCGTACTGGAACGACATTGCCTTCGAGTCCTACGACCCTGACGGTGATGGTGAGCGACTCGATCGAGCCCTCGCCCAGGCGGGCGGCACCGGCTCCCTAACCGACCTGAAGATCAATCTCTCTGGCCTTGAGGTTCGAGCATTTCCCCATCAGCGGGACATGCTGGAACGCCTCACTGTTGAGCGCGAGATTCACGGTCGAAACCGCAACCTTCTGGTCGCAGCCACCGGTACAGGTAAGACTGTGATGGCAGCCCTGGACTACCGATCTCTTCGTAAGAAGCTCGGCGGCAGGAATCCTAGGCTGCTTTTCGTAGCCCACCGCAAGGAAATTCTCCGACAGTCGTTGCGGACGTATCGCGAGGTACTGGATAACGCATCCTTCGGAGAGTTGCTCCACGGAGGCGAGGACCCCCGACACTGGGACCATGTCTTCGCTAGCGTTCAGTCGCTGCGGGTAGAGCGGCTGGAACAACTCGCCCCGGACCACTTCGACATCATCGTCATCGACGAGTTCCACCACGCCACAGCGTCCACGTATCGACGAGTTCTCGACCACTTCAAGCCGAAGGAACTACTCGGCCTCACTGCTACGCCTGAGCGCATGGACGGACGAAACGTCCAAGATGAGTTCTTCGATGGACACATCGCAGCGGAGATGCGGCTGTGGGAAGCACTAGAGAACGACCTGCTGTGCCCTTTCCACTACTTCGGCATCCCTGATGGCACAGACCTGACCAACCTCGGCTGGCAGAAGGGCACGTACGCAGACCGCGAGCTCGACAATCTCTATACGGGCAACCATGCGCGCGCCCGCATCGTGATCAAGCAGATCCGGGACAAGATCTCCCGCCCAGGTGCCATGCGGGCTTTGGGCTTCTGCGTATCCAAGGTGCACGCCCACTTCATGGCCGACTGCTTTCGCAAGGCCGGCTTCAAGGCCGCTGCGCTCGACAGTGAGTCACCCGCTGGAGTACGAGCCCACGCACTGGATGACCTGCGTGACGGCAAACTCCAAGTGATCTTCTCCGTCGACCTGTTCAACGAAGGGCTCGACATTCCCGACGTCGATACCCTCCTGCTCCTACGTCCCACGAACAGCGCCACAGTTTTCCTCCAGCAGCTGGGACGCGGCCTGCGTCGTACGGAGACGAAGCCGGTGCTCACCGTTCTGGACTTCATTGGGCAGCATCGAGCGGAGTTCCGCTTTGAGGAGCAGTTCCGGGCCCTGACGAACCTGACTCGGAACCGACTCGTAGACCATATCGAGCGGGACTTCCCACAGCTTCCATCCGGATGCCAAATCATCCTGGAGGGAAAGTCGAAGGACCTCGTTCTCGATAACATTCGCACTCAACTGGGCGCCACCATCAAGACATTGGCGACCGAAGCAAAAGCGTACGGCACACCGCGAATTGCGGATTATCTCCGAGAGAGCCGCCGGGAGATCAAGGAACTTTACAAGAGTGACAACTCTTGGACAGCCATCGTCCGTAAGGCTGGCCTCGTTCACAATCCCGCACCTTCCGGGGAAGCAGCACTCCTAAAGCGCGTCCACTCTTTTCTGCACGTCGATGACCCCGAACGTGCCCATACTTACCTTCGCTTGCTCTCAGACGATACGCCCGCATATGAAGATCTGAGCCCCACGGACCAAACATACGCTCACATGCTCTTCTTCAATCTGTGGGACAACGCAGGAGGCTTCACCAGTTTCCAGCAAGGGCTCGAATCACTGCGCTCCCAGCACGTGTTCCGCGATGAACTCCGACAGGTACTGTCCTACGTCATCGAGCGATCAGAACGTTTGCCGATCCCGCTCTCGGGGCCCCATCGCGACATCCCTTTGAAGGTTCACAGCGCGTACAACCGCTCTGAGATTCTGGCCGCCCTCGGCGTGGCCCGGCTCGGCGGCCAGATGCCGAGGTCCTTCGCGCAAGGCGTCCAGTGGGTCGACCAGATCCAAACCGACGCACTGTTGATCACACTGGAAAAGAACGAAAAAGACTTCTCGCCCACCATCCGCTACAAGGATTACGCGCTCATTCCAACCCTCTTCCACTGGGAGTCGCAGAACGCCATCGCTGGTCATTCGCGTACGGGCATGCGCTACCAGCAGCATGACCAGCAGGGCAGTCACATCCTGCTGTTCATGCGCCGCTACAAGAGCAACGACATGGGCAAGTCGCAGCCATGGATGCTCATCGGTCCGGCAACGTATGTGGAACACACCGGCAGCAAGCCGATGGCCATCACTTGGCGCCTCGAACATGAACTTCCAGCCGATGTATGGACGTACTCGGCTATCGCAACAGGCTAATCCCGCGGCCGATGTCAGCGCTGTCCGCTAGCGTTATGGCATGACCGAATCTCGCATAGAACCTGGGCAGATCACGACGCGAGCCAAGATGAAGAAGCTCTTCGGCGGCGGAGACCAGGAAGGGATAATCTTATCCAAAGCAACGCCAAATATATTAATCTACACAGACCACGCAAGTGGTAAAGAGTACGGCTACGAGGATGGCTGGCTCGAAGAAGAGGACGAACAGGGGCCCATCTTCGAGTACACAGGCAAAGGTCGCACTGGGCATCAAACTTTCGAGGGATTAGCCGGCTCCCGCAACAAGGCCATCCTCCGCCATGTTGACGATGGGAGATCTCTGCGCCTCTTCATGGCTGCAGGCAAAGACCCAAGCTCCAACTCCTCTGCGAAGCAGCAACGATACCTCGGCGAATTTGAACTCGACGCTAAGCAACCCTACACAATTCGCGAGGCTGACGATCCCGACGGAAATCGACGACTGATCATCGTCTTTCGGCTGCGACCGAAGGGGACAGTTCAGCACATCCCCGAGGACGCAATTACTCCTGCGCCAACCACACAAGTCCAGCAGGTGTCAGCAGCTGTCACCGCAAGCTCGATGGTTGAGCCGCCAGACAGGCCAGTGTCGCAAAGCAGGCGTTCAGCACAACCAAGCACCATAGCGGAACACCGCAAGATGCAACTTCTCGGCGACTACCACAGGCACCTGAATGAGCAGCAACACGAGATATTCGCCTACCAGATAAAGATCGCAGGAACGCGATCCACTCTAAAAACCGATCTGTACGACGCCACCGATCATGTGTTGTACTGCGTGAAGGGCGAGAGCAGCCGTGAGGATATACGCATGGCTATTGGGCAACTCAAGGATTACGTCCGGCACATCAACCCGGCCAACCCTAAACTGACTGTACTGCTCCCCGAAAAACCCCACGAAGACCTACAAGACCTGCTCAGCAGAGAGGGCATCGGCCTGGTCTACCAGGACGGCGAGAAATATATAACACACCTCTCAGGGAGCTAGGATGCCGTCACCAGAGCACGACTTCCTTTCGGAATCCGCACTGCAGATAATGGAAAAGGCTGCAAAATCAGGACTGTTCAGCTACCAGGAAGGCAGTCGAAAGCTCTTCGACTTCTCGTGTGACCTCAAAAAGGACTGGTCAAAGATAGTCTCGGGACAAACCCTCTGGAAGCACGATAGGGACGGAATAGATAAGGATATAAGAACGCTCCTCACCCAACGAGACGTCGCTGCCGCGGTATACATAGCTCGCCACTCGACACAGAACAAGAGACGGTTAGCCGAAGTCACTGGATCTTACCGTGACACTCCGATGCGAGACCGACTCTCTCGCCTAAGAGTCTTCTGGGTTCCAGCAGACTTCGATGCGAAGAATGCACACGCACGTGATTCTGCATATGAGACCCTGCGCGACGAGATGACCAAGGACTTACTGATGCAGGTAGTCCTTGGCGGACTCACACCACAAGATGTGTCTCGCTTCGCAGCGTCCGGGCGCCCGGGGTACCCTCTCGCCATCCTTTCTTATGTAAAGACCCAAGAGTACCGAAGCATCTCAAACACCTCGAAAGCCTTGGGACTTAGCGCGCAGATCCTCAAGGAGGAGATTCAACGACTTTTCGTCGTAGGTTTTCTTGAGAGCGACAGCTTGCAAGGCGGAATTTTTCGGATAAGCGATAGCGGGAACGCGATACTCGATATCTGCTCACGCCTTCGTGACTATCTGCATGAAAATCTCGGCGAGGATAACAAGAATCAAGAGCTCGAACATATATGTCGACTACTCGGAATCGACTACTCGTCCATACCCTCCGAGGTGGCAAGCACCGTCACGAAGAGGGAGCTACAAAGCCCGACAGCGCTTCTCATGCAACACGTAGCCCAGGCCGATTTGGACGGGTCGGTTGAGTGGCCCGAGCCGTACTTCACGTTGCCGAGCGCGTAGCAACTACTCGCTCGGCAACGGACATACCGGCAGTGGTTCAAGATTTCGCTTTTGCGCAAGGTGGCAGATCGGCTCCATGGGCGAGCTTCGCCTCGTAGTGCGTCTGGGCACGATCGAGGGCACCGTCCACGTCGCAGCCGCGCTCTCCAAGCCAGCGGAGCAAGTCAGCGATCATGCCAATCGCCGCCTCCTCCGCGATAGCCGTGCTCAAAAATCGAGAGCTCACTACAGGCGGGGGCTCGCCGAAGCTGTCGCCGCATAGGCAGAGCGTCACCCCTGCCCGAGTGACGCTACCCCCCACTCCTGGGCTGAGTCCCTGCGCGGGACTCAGCCCAGTCTGCAACTCGCACCAAGTCACTTTCCGGTCGGAGCACAGCTGTACGCCCCACCGGTCGGCCACGGCATCGATGATGGCCACGCCCCGCCCGGCTTCAGCCTCAGAGCCGGCGTCGAGAAGTGTGGGCAGAGCACGTGCGTCCGGGTCGTGGACCTCGATGCGTAGATACGTGCCGTTCATCGAGACGGCAAGCTTCGCGGGTGTGCCCGGGCCGACGTGCGTGATCACGTTGGACACAAGCTCGCTTACGCAGAGTTGAGCAGCGTCCGTGACCTCGCTCAGCTTCCACAGTTCGAGGTGCGATCTGAGCGTGCGCCGAAGCCCTGAGACCTCCTCAGGTTCGGCCACGAACGGCAGGTCCCACGGCTTCCGCAGCAAACCGGCGGTGCAGTCCATCGTTGAACTCCTATGACGAGGCGTCGTGTTGCTTTGTGCAATCGACTACACACTGAGAGTTGCATTGAAACTCTCAAAATGGAACTCTCATCTCGGGCCGGTGGTAGCGCGTTCACGGTTCGCACGCCCCCGGCGCGTGCCACCTTGCCCTCGTAGTTACGCACCCTCGACCATCTGACAGACCAACCGGAGAGGCCGTGAACATGCCCGCTGGACCTACCACCCGCAGGCGCCAGCTGGGCGCCGACCTGCGTCGCCTCCGTGAACTCAAAGGCTTGACGCTTGAGGAAGCGGGCGCCCGCGTTGGCATCTCAAAGGCGACGCTGAGCCGCTACGAGACCAAAGAGGGGTCGGTGAAGTGGCCAGCGGTGGACGCTCTTTGCCGGGAGTACGCCGCTTCGGACGCGGAGCGTCTCGCCCTGGTCGATTTGGCGAAGGGGGCCAAAATTCAGGGCTGGTGGCGGTCCCTCGCCGACCCCATCCCTGAGTCGATGAACCTCATGCTCACGCTTGAGGACGAGGTGGTACGCGAGGACCACTACGCCTGCATGTACATCCCAGGGCTCTTGCAGACCCGCAGTTACGCCGAAGCCGTGCACCGCGCCTCGGAGATGCGGTGTGCTGAGCGCGAGGTGCAGCACATGGTGGACATCCGCATCAAGCGGCAAGAACTTCTACAGCGGGAGGACCCGCCGCACGTTTGGTGCGTCATCGACGAGGCCGCCCTCCGACGCAGCGTTGGTGGACGAGCAGTGATGCACGAACAGTTGCGACACCTACTCATCACATCCGAGCTCCCCAACGTCACCATCCAAGTGTTGCCGTTCTCAACAGGAGCTCACGCGGCAGCGGTTGGGAGCTTTGTGGTCCTCGGAGGCCAGACTCCCGAGCTTGACGTGGTGTACGTGGATATCCTCGGCGGTGGACTCTTCATGGAGAAGCCGGAGGAACTGGAGCGCTATAGGTTGGCGTTCCAATACCTTCGCGCACAGGCCCTCGACCTGGAGGCTTCCCTGGCGCTGATCCAACGTATAAGCGAGGAGTCCTGATGGACATACGGCCTAAGCCCCGCTGGTTCAAGTCCTCGTACAGCGGCGGGAGTGGCACAGAGTGTGTCGAGTGCCTCCCCGTTGATGGCCTCTTGAGAGTGCGGGACTCCAAGCGCGGCGACGGACCGGTGGTGACTGTCCGCGCCGATGCTTGGCGGGCATTCATACGGGCGCTGTAGGGCTACCTCTGAGGCATTCTGGCCGAGGGATATCCTGGCGCACGATATTCCAGAGGCCAGGCGGATACGCGATAGGTCCATGGCCTACCAGCGTCGGCGTCAAGCGCCTCGGACCGTTACCGGTTGATGGCCGAGCCGATAGGTACCAGGGGACAACGTGGCGCTTGCTGAGCAACTGGTCACAGTGGGGGCTGTTCTGGCGGGTGCCGCGGGGTCCTACTTCACTACGCGGCTGACCGAGCGCGATCGGTTCGCGCGGGACCTTCGCGTGCGATGGGATGCGCATCGCCTCGACTCGTACGTCGCCTACGTGGCCGCCGTAAAGCACGTCAACCGATGCACCCAGCAGATATTTGGTCTGCAGTGGGACGGTGGCGATCCAGCAGCTCGGGAGCCGCTACTAGCCGAGATGAAGGCCGCCGAGGGCGATCGGTCACACGCCTTTGAGCAGGTGATCCTTCTAGGGGACGCGGGGACCGTACAAGCTGCACACGATCTCAATGAGCGGTTGTGGCAGTTGGAGCGGCCGGCTCGTGGCGTGGAAGAGATCACCGAGGACGTATGGCGCGAGCGCGCCAATGCGTGGTTGGTCGCGCTCAACAACTTTCACAGCAATGCTCGGCGGAATCTGGGGATCAGCGGTGAGCCCGCTCGACGTGATGTGGTGCCGCCGACTCGTGCTAGCGCGGATTAGCGACTGCGGTCGACGACGTACGGACCGGGGCGAAGGGCCTAGCCGCGCCCCGGCGACCACGATCGCGGCCTGAGAGGACCGAGGTATGGGCAAGCACAGCCGACCCGGACCGTCGAACCAGCCGTCGCGCGCCGTCCCATACGTGGACGCCGACAGTCCGTTCGCCGCATACGACAAGCGGCGGCGCCCGCCGATGGATATCAACCGGCGCCATCGGCCGACGCACGGCGGTGCCGGTCATCTCCGGCCCGACGAGCCGCGCGTTCTGGAGGAGTGGAACGGGTTCGCGTACGAGCCGGTCGGCACCGCCCTCGACCTCACAGCAGCCCAGGATTGGGTCAACGAACCTCAGGTCGGCGACGGCCCGGCAGCGTAACGACCTGTCGCGAAAGGCGTCGCGGCCCGCGGCCTGTGCGGTGCCGTCGACCGGAAACGCAGCAACCCCGCCGAAGCGGACAGCGCGGCTACGCTCGGCGTACCGGCTTGATCCGCTGCGATGGTGAGGAGCGCGCGCATGGACGATCATGGGGACGACTTCGGGGCGTGGGGTGCGGAGGGCGTCAACAACGCCGTGCAGCGGACCGATGACGAGTGGGCCGCGGTCGCGCGTTACGTTCGGCATGCGGCGAACAAGTTGGGGCCCCCGCTTCCGTTGTGTCTTCCCGGTGAGCCGCAGGAATGTGGGCGGACCGCTCAGCAGCATGTGTTGGCCTGGTCCGCGCATCTCAAGGCCGTCGCCCATCACCTCATGGAGTTGTCCACTCCGAGTGAGGACCGAGGGGCCTTCGCTGCCGGCCCGCTGTATCAGCGGCGGTTGGCTGCGGTGAGGGAGCAGAGCGCGGCGGCGTCTTTGTCTGCCAGTCGCTGAGCCCCGCGCCGGTGAGTGGTGCGGCGGTTCGGGGTGGGCCGCGCGCTTCTTGGCAGTGTCGTGGGGGTGGGGGGTTGGGCTGTGGGGCGGGTTTTCGGGGCGCGGGGGTCCTCGCGGGCACGCCCGGTCCGCTCAGCGGCTGCCGGACAGTGGGAGGGAGTGCTCGTCGGGTGGGGCGGTCGCCGGAAGCCGCTCAGCTCTTTGACGGGTGGATGATCTGCCACTCCTGGTCGTCCGTGTTGGTGCACGTGAAGAGCAGGAGGCGTACCTCGTCGGTGTTGTCTCGGTTTCCGCCCACCTCCAGGCACATGTGGTTGCTGGCGAAGTTGCGGATCCAGTACGAGCCGTTGTCCTGTTTGTCGGCCCACCAGAGCTGGTTGTTGTCCGTCGTGCCGACGCAGTCGGCCTCGGAGATCGCCGCGTGGATGGGCTGGGGGCCGACGCCCGGCAGGTCCATGCAGAACTGGTCCTTGACGTTGCGGATCTGGAAGAGGGCGGCGCCGCCGGGGCCGAGCTTCGGGTAGCGCACCTCAAGGTCCCAGAGCTGGTTGTCGTCGGCGGCCTCGTCGCACGTGAACTGCTGTACCCGGCCGTCCCTCTTGCCCTTGCCCTTGCCCGGGATGTCGGCGCACCTCTTGGTGGCGGTGTTCCGCAGGAGGACGTTCCTGGCGGGCACCACGCCCTTGGGCGCCGCCGTCTTCGTGGGCTTCGCCGCAGGCCCGCCTCCGCCGCCCGCGCCGTCGGAATTCTGCGCGGCCGGCGCGCTGGGATCCGCCTCCGCGGACGGGGCCTTCGGCGCCTCGGGGGTCGGTGAGGGGGAAGGAGCCAGCGTGCTGACGCCGGCCTCCTGGAGCTTCTCCGTGGCGGTGCTGCGGACGTTGGGCTTGTAGGCGATCCACAGCATCACGAAGGTGATCGCGAGTGCCATGAAGATGCCGAGGAAGGTGGCGAGCCAGCGCGGCAGGAAGCTTTTCTGGATGTACGTGCCTTCGACGTCCAGCGGGCCCACGCCGGACCGCTGCACGGCGAGTGTGTAGGGGCGGGACTCCTTCGATCCGAACCAGCTGATCTGGCGGGGCTTGAGCGTCGTCTTCACGAACGCCGCACGGCCCGGCTCGATCTGTACGTTCGACGGGTGGATGTCGTACGACAGCTGGTCGCCGTTGTCGCTGCCGCTCACCGACGCCGTCAGTTTCGTATTGCCCAGGTTGTCCACGGCCAGCTTGGGGCGTCCGCGGAAGCGGCCCTTCACGGTCGGCGGCACCAGCTCCGCCCGTATCTCCGTGAACGGGGTGATGGTGAGGTTGCCCTCGGGGACGGTGGTCGCCTCGGGGTGCTCGGTCGGCGTGATGCGTATCGCGTACGGATTCGGGCCCGCCGTCGCATCGGGTGTGCGCGGCGGCGCGAACGTCACGTCCACCGAACCCGTCGTACCCGGATACAGCCGCAGCGTCTGCGGTTCGACAACCGTCCAGGGCGCCAGGCCTCCGACCGCCTCGAAGCGGTATTCGTCGACGACGTCACCCGTGTTGCGAAGACGCAGCCGCACTGTCGTACTGCCACCCGGGTCCACGGTCGCGGAGGCGGGTTCGAGGGAAGTCCAAAGGCTCACTCTCGGACGCTATACGTATCGCCGGTGCCTGTTCAGGAAGCTCCGGGGCAGGGACGATGCCCGAAGGGGCAGGGACGGGCTGCCCGTGGTCCGCCGCGGATCCGGCCCCTTCCCCTTGCGTTTCCTACCGCTACCCGCGCCCGGAGGGGTGGTGCCCGGTCCGCTCGGGGATGATCTGTCCCATGGGGCACATGGGGCATGAGAAAGGGCGCCGGGCGGACAGGGACGACGCCCTGGCGTGGGACGAGCGGCTGGCCTGGGCGTACGGACTGATCTCGAAGAATCCGGCCGAGCGGGCCGTCGCACTCGATCACCTGGCGTCCGCCCAGAAGGCGACGGCGGAGGCTGTGGCGCGCTTCAACACGACGTTGATGTCGCTGCAGGAAGAGGGGGTGGAGGATCCGTACGAGGTTCCCGCTCTGCGGTCGGCGTGGGAGGAACGCCTGCGCGCCGGGGCCCGTTCGCTGCCCGACGGGGTGTGGCACAGCCTCGATCACGAGGACATCGCCGAGTGGCCGGGACTGCCCTACGCCCTGCTCTTCCTGGAGTGGGAGGCCCGGTATCCGGACGAGTGGACCCTCGCCGCCAAGGAGTGGGGGACGAAGGAGAAGCTCATCCGGGAGCTGGCCGTGGACTCCGTCGGGCGGGATCCGGTGGCCCGGACCAAGCT
This sequence comes from Streptomyces ortus, assembly GCF_026341275.1. Classification (NCBI taxonomy): domain Bacteria; kingdom Bacillati; phylum Actinomycetota; class Actinomycetes; order Kitasatosporales; family Streptomycetaceae; genus Streptomyces; species Streptomyces ortus. Next base: position 5,351,464 of record NZ_JAIFZO010000002.1, on the reverse strand, counting down.
GATCGACCTGGTGGAGATCGTCGTGCGGCGCGCCTACCGCTGCAAGGACCGCGAGTACGTGCGTATCGCCCGGGTCGTCGACGGGCCTCCGCTGCGCGTCCGGCTGGAGGCGGCCCGGCGCTCGGAGAACCCCTGGGCGCAGTTGCACGCCGGGTACGTGCTGTGGCTGCTCGACCGGCCCGAGGTGCCCAACAGCGGCCGTGTCTGGCGTAACTGGCTGGCCGACGCGCGGCAGTGAGCCGCGGCAGACGGCGGCCACCTTTCCCTCGGCGCCGAGTGCCAGGCCGGGCCGCAGCCCGCTCAGCCGGTCGCGACCGTCGGGTGCGACGGACGGGCGAAGTCGGTGTCCGTGCCCTCCGGCGCTCCCCGGAACGCCCTCCGGTACGCCTGCGGGCTCGTCCCCACCACCCGCTTGAACCGGTCCCGGAAGGCGGTCGGCGAACCGAACCCCGCCTGCACCGCGATCCGTTCGACGGGATGGGACGTGTTCTCCAGGAGGTGCTGGGCCCTGCGCACCCGTGCCCGGTGCAGCCACTGCAGCGGTGTCGTGCCGGTCTGCTCGCGGAAACGGCGGTTGAGCGTACGGGCGCTGGTGCCGGCCCGGGCGGCGATGTCGTCCAGCGTCAGATCGCGGCCGGCGTTCTCCTCCAGCCAGTTCAGCAGGGGTTCCATCGTCGTGCCCGCCGGGGCCGGAGGCTGGGTGTGGACGATGAACTGGGCCTGCCCGCCCTCCCGTTCGAGCGGCATGACGGACATCCGGGCCGCGTGGGCGGCGACGGCCGAGCCGTAGTCCTTGCGGATCATGTGCAGGCACATGTCCATGGCCGCGGCGGCGCCCGCCGAGGTGAGGAACTGGCCGTTGTCGACGTAGAGGACGTTCGGGTCGACCTCCACCGCCGGGTGCAGGGCCGCCAGGTCCGCGGCGGCGATCCAGTGCGTGGTCGCCCGCCGGCCGTCGAGCAGCCCGGTGGCGGCGAAGATGAACGCGCCGACGCAGATCGAGGCGATGCGCGTGCCGTTCGCCGCTGCCGCGCGCAGGGCCTCGGCCACCCCGGGCGGCAGCGGGGAGGTCGGGTCGGTGGTGCCGGGCACGATGATCGTGTCCGCCTCGGCCAGCGCCTCAAGGCCGTACGGCGCCCGCACGGTGAACGCCCCCGCGCTCACCTCCTCGGCCGGTGAGCAGACCTTGATCCGGTAGGGCGCGCGGCCGTCGGGCAGCCGGGCCCAGTTGAAGGTGTCGATCGGAGCGGAGAGATCGAAGGGGATGACCTGGTCGAGCGCCAGTACGGCCACGGTGTGCATGGCGAAAGCATAGGGAGGCAACGGGTTCTGGCCAGTCCCTGGGGGCAGCTCTCCGAGCCCGGTTCGCCACCGTGAAGAGGATCGACCCGCCTGGCGAGAATCCGTTGAAGGCTGGCGACAGCGCCACTTCTGGGAGATCCGGTACGCCGCCTACCGTCCCCTGGTGACCAAGTTCCTCCTCGTTCTCCATGTCCTCGTCGCGATCGTCGCCGTCGGTCCCGTCACCGTCGCGGCCAGCATGTTCCCGCCCAGCGCCCGGCGGGCCCTCGCCGATCCGGACAACCCCCGGGCCACGGAGACCGTGCGCCTGCTGCACCGGATCTGCCGGGTGTACGCGGCCCTGGGCATCGCCGTTCCCGTCCTCGGCATGGCCACGGCTCTCAGCATGGGCGTGCTCTACGACACCTGGCTGATCGTCTCGATGGTCCTGACCGGGATCGCGGCGGCCGTCCTGCTGGCGCTGGTGCTGCCGCGTCAGGAGGAGATCATCGAAGCGGTGGGAGCCGGGGTGGGCGAGGCGGCTGGGACGTCCGGGGCGGCGGGGACGTCCGCGTCCGCCGCGGTCGCCGTGGACCCCCGGCTGACCGTGCGGCTCGCCATGTTCACCGGCATCTTCAACCTGCTCTGGGCCACCGTCACGATCCTCATGATCGTGCGGCCCGGTTCCACGACGGGCGCCTGACGCTCACGCCCGCTGCTGGTGCCGGCACTGGGGTGGACGGGCGAACATCAGCCCGTCCAGCGACTCCTCCGGGGCCTCCCTGAGCCGACGGCCCACGGACGTGGCGACGAGCACGCCCGCGGCGACGACGAGGGTGGCGGACGCCCAGATCAGCTGCCAGGGCCACCCTGGCGCACCGGGCACCCCCGTCGGCTCGGGCGGCTCGCCGTGCGTGTGGAACGAGAGGTACATGAGCGCGGCCGGGGGCACCGCCACCAGCAGCAGGGGCCAGGCGAGGGCGTCACGGTGGCCGAAGTAGACGGCCAGCAGGAGCAGCAGCACGGCCAGGGCCGTCACTTGGAGGACGGTCACCGGCGTCGCCTCCGTGGTCGAACCGGGTGACGCCGGATGGTCGCGCAGATCCCATGGGAGGCAGAGGAGGTACGCCGCCGAGGACAGGGCGGCACCCAGCAGGCGGGTCGGCCAGCGTTCCGTCCAGGGGCGCTTCGACAGCGGGCCCAGCAGCTTCTCGGTCATGGGAACAAAGGACCCTCTGTCGTACGCAGGACCGACAGAGTACGCGTACTCAGTTTTCGCTGGGCCCTGTTCGCAGGCCCCGTCCACAGGCCCCGTCCACAGGCCGGTCCGCGGGCCCTAGGAAGCCTTCGCCGTCGACAGGGGACTGGCGATGTCCTCCAGGGAACGGCCCTCCGCCCGCACCGCGAGCAGTGCCGCGACCAGGCCCGCCGCGCACATCAGGCCCGCGCCGATCTGGAAGGCGAGGACCGTGTCGCCGACGACACCCGTGCTGGTCAGCTCCGAGAAGATCAGCGGGCCGCTGATGCCGCCCGCCGCGGTGCCGACGGCGTAGAAGAAGGCGATGGCCATCGCGCGGGTCTCCATCGGGAAGATCTCGGAGACCGTCAGATACGCGCTGCTCGCGCCCGCCGAGGCGAAGAAGAGGACCACGCACCAGCAGGCGGTCAGGGTGGTCGCGGTCAGCGAGCCCCGGTCGAAGAGCCAGGCCGTACCGAAGAGCAGGAGGCCGGAGAGCAGATACGTGGACGAGATCATGATCCGGCGGCCCACGGTGTCGAAGAACTTGCCGAGGAGCAGCGGGCCCATGAAGTTGCCGACCGCGATGACGGCGAAGTAGTAACCGGTGCTGCCGGTCGGTACGTCGAAGAACTTGGTGAGGATCGCGCCGAAGCCGAAGGTGATCGCGTTGTAGAGGAACGCCTGCCCGATGAAGAGGGACAGGCCGAGGACGGCGCGCTTGCGGTACGTCGTGAAGACCGTGCGGGCGATCATGCCGAAGCCGATGCTCTTGCGCTGGTGGATGGTGATCTCACCCGCGGGCGGTGGGAGTTCGCGGCCGGTCTCCTCCTTGATCTGCCGTTCCGCTTCGGTGACCAGGCGTTCCGCCTCATCCCCCTTGCCGTGGATGAACAGCCATCGCGGGCTCTCGGGGACGTTGCGGCGTACGAGCAGGATCACCAGGCCGAGGACGACGCCGAGGACGAAGGTGAGGCGCCAGCCGACGTTCATCGCGAACAGGTCGGTGTTCAGCGCGACGATCGACAGGAGGGAGCCGGCGATCGCGCCCAGCCAGAAGCTGCCGTTGATGATCAGGTCGACGCGTCCGCGGTACTTCGAGGGGATCAGTTCGTCGATCGCCGAGTTGATGGCCGCGTACTCGCCGCCGATGCCGAAGCCGGTGAGGAAGCGGAAGAGGAGGAACCACCAGGTGGAGAAGGAGAGCGCCGTCATGGCGGTGGCCGCGAGGTAGACGGCGAGGGTGACCATGAACAGCTTGCGGCGGCCGAACTTGTCCGTGAGCCGGCCGAAGAACAGGGCGCCCGAGCAGGCTCCGGCCACGTACAGGGCCGCGGCGATGCCGGTGACCTGCGCGGCCGAGATGGGCAGTCCGCTGCCCTCCTCGGAGAGCCGGCCGGCGATGTTGCCGACCACGGTGACTTCGAGGCCGTCCAGGATCCAGACCGTGCCGAGGCCGATGACGATGGTCCAGTGCCAGCGTGACCAGGGCAGCCGGTCCAGTCGGGCGGGCACGGCGGTGGTGACTGCTCCGGTCTCCGCGGAACCGGCATCGGTGACGGTGACGGCCATGGCACCCCTCCTGTGGGCTCAGGGAACACACCCCGAGTTCCCCGATCCGCCGCGCTCTCACCTGCCGTTTCCCTGGCCGGGCGGGGGCTGCGGACCGGTGGGGGCTGATCGCGCCGTTCCCCGCGCCCCTGAAGGGCTCCGCCCTCCCCCAAGGCAAAAAGATTGCGCCGTTCCCCGCGCCCCTAGGAGGGGCTGCGCCCCCACCCTCAGGGGCGCGGGGAACGGCGCAATCTTTTGCTTTCAGGGGCCTCACGCCCCAAGCGCCCGGGACACCGTATAAATCAGCAGGCCCGCCAGCGAGCCGACAACCGTGCCGTTGATCCGGATGAACTGCAGGTCCCGCCCGATGTGCGCCTCGATCTTGCGAGACGTATGCTCCGCGTCCCACCCGGCGACCGTCTCGGTGATGAGCGAGGTGATCTCGTCCCGGTACGTCGTCACGACGTACACCGCCGCCCCCTCGACCCACCCGTCGACCTTGCTCTGCAGCCGCGCGTCCGTGGCCATCCGCGTCCCCAGCGACAGCAGCGACGCCCGCACACGCAACCGCAGCTCACTGCGCTCGTCCTCCGCCGCGGACACGATCATCCGCCGTACGGAGGACCACGTGGAGGCGATCAGGTCCTGGACCTCGCCGCGGCCGAGGACCTCGCGCTTGAGGTTCTCCACCCGCGCCCGGGTGTCGGTGTCGGACTGCAGGTCGGAGGCGAAGTCGGTGAGGAAGCGGTCGAGGGCACCGCGCGCCGGGTGCGCGGGCATGTCACGCATCTCGGTGACGAAACGCAGCAGCTCCTTGTAGACGCGCTCACCGACCCGCTTGTCGACGAACCGCGGGGTCCAGCCGGGCGCGCCGCCCTGTACGGCGTCCATCACCTGGTCGTTGTGGAGGACGAGCCAGTCGTGGGCGCGTACGCAGATCAGGTCGACGACCCGCCGGTGGCCGCCGTCCGCGACGACCTTCTCCAGCGTCTTCCCTATGCCGGGGGCGATCTCCTGGGCGTCGGCCCGCCGGTTGATGGCCTCGCCGACGACGGCCTGCACGTCGGAGTCCCGGAGCACCGCGAGGGCTCCCCTGAGCGCGGTGGCCAGCTCGTCGGTCACCCGGTCGGCGTGCTCGGGCCGGGCCAGCCAGGTGCCGAGCCGGCTGCCGATGCCGACGGCGCGCAGCCGCTGCCGTACGACGTCCTGGGAGAGGAAGTTCTCGCCGACGAACTCGCCCAGCGACACGCCGAGCTGGTCCTTCTTGGTCGGGATGATCGCGGTGTGCGGGATGGGCAGGCCCATCGGCCGCCGGAACAGCGCCGTGACGGCGAACCAGTCCGCGAGCGCGCCGACCATGCCGGCCTCGGCGGCGGCGGCCACGTAACCCGTCCAGGCGCCCGCGCCGGAGTTCCCGGCCCACTTGGCGAGTACGTAGACGAGGGCGACGAACAGCAGCAGTCCGGTCGCCGTGAGCTTCATGCGGCGGACGCCGCGGAACTTCTCCTCGTCGGCGGGGCTGAACGAGTTCATCGCGCGGCTCGGCGCGGCGCGGTCGGCCGTCTTCCCGGCCCCGGGGGCACTCGTGGGGTTCGCCACACCGCCGGGACGGGAAGGCCGCCCTTCCGGGCCCTTTTCCCCTGCTTCGTCCTCTTTCGTTCGTTCCATCCGCTCCATCCGTTCCCGGTCCCCCGTAAAGCATTGTTCCAACCTGACCGACTCCTGGAACGGAACAGGAGTTCCCCGCGTCTGTCCGGGCGGGGGAAATCGACGGGGTCCTGTCAGGCTCCTTCCGTGCCATGCCTCATCATGGGGTCATCACACCGGAGCTCCGGGCTCCCACTTTTCCGAGGAGATACGCACCGCATGACCAAGCGTCACGGTTATGCCTTGCTGGCCGCGATCGTCGCTGTGATCGTCGCCATTTCGACCGCCATATACGTCGGAGTCGCCGCCGACGACGGCGGGGAGACCACGGCCGTCGTCGGCGGCCGGACCCCGCAGAACTCGGCTGCCCCCGCCTCCGTCGGCACCTGGGTGGGCGCCTGGTCGGCGTCCCCCGCCGGCTCGGAGCCGGGCACCGAGGCGAACGGCATGGCGGGCCGCTCCGTACGCAACGTGGTGCACGTCGGCGTCGGCGGCACCGCGGCCCGGATCACCCTGTCCAACCTGTACGGGCAGCAGCCGCTCAGCATCACGCATGCCTCCGTCGCCGTCGCGGCCACCGCGAACAACGCCGCCGCAGCCGCCGACACGATGCGGCGCCTCACCTTCGGCGGCCGTCCCTCGGTGGTCGTGCCCGCCGGACAGCAGATCGTCAGCGACGCCGTACGGCTGCTGGTCCCGCACGACAGCGACGTACTGGTGACGACGTACTCGCCGACTCCGTCGGGACCCGTCACCTACCACCCGCAGGCACGGCAGATCTCGTACACCGCGGAGGGCGACCGCACCGAGGACGTCAGCGGCGTCGCGTACACCGGGCAGACGCCGTACTGGCGGTATCTGACCGCGCTGGACGTGCTGAGCAACGAGTCGCAGGGCACGGTCGTCGTCATCGGCGACTCGCTCACCGACGGCGTGACCTCGACCGTGGGCGCGAACCGGCGCTGGACGGACGTCCTCAACGAACGGCTGCACGCGGCCGGCTCGGACGGGCCCCGCTACAGCGTGGTCAACCAGGGCATCAGCGGCAACCGCGTCCTGACCAGCGGGCTCGGGCGGCCCGCCGAGAACCCGAGCGGGCTGGTCCGCTTCGACCGTGACGTGCTCGGCCGCACCAACGTCAAGGCGGTCGTGGTCGCCCTCGGCGTCAACGACATCCTGCGGACGCCGAACCAGACCGACGCGAACCGGATCGCCGACGGGCTGCGCGAGCTGCGGCGGCTGGCGCACGCGCGGGGGCTGCGGGTGGTCGGGGCCACGCTCATGCCGTTCCAGGGGCACCGGGGGTACCAGCCGCACCTGGAGGACACCCGGCAGGCCGTCAACGCCCTGATCCGCTCCGGCAAGGTCTTCGACGACTACGCGGACTTCGACGAGGCGCTCCGCGATCCGTACAACCCCCGGCGGCTGCGGTCCGACTACGACTCGGGGGACCACCTGCACCCCAGCGACAAGGGCTACAAGCGCATGGCGGAAATCTTCAACCCCAACACCCTGAAGGGCACACCCCCGGCCCAGCTGTAGCCCCGTTTTTCGGGGGCGCTTTCAGGGGCGCCTTCAGGGGCGCGGGGAACGGCGCAGTCTTTTCGCTTTTCGGGGCGCAGCCCCCAAGGGGCGCGGGGAACGGCGCAGTCTTTTGGTCTTCAGGCTTTCAGGGGCGCGGGGAACGGCGCAGTCTTTCGTCTGCACGCCCTCAGGACCGCGGCGAACGCCGCAACCTCTTCCGCTCCTCCCGCAGGCGGAGCCGCTCCGCCTTCGAGATCTTCCGCTCCACCCCCACCCCGCCCCAGAACGCGAACCCCGTCACGACGACCCGCGGAGCGCCCCGCTCCCCCGGCACGCCCTCCTGACCGTGGTCGAACCCGCCCATGACGCCGATCCCGCGGACCACGACCTCGACGCCCGGCGGCACCACCACGTTCAACCCGCCCATGACGGCGACGCAGTTGACCACCACCTCGCCGTCCGCGAAGTTCGCCTCGCGCAGGTCCACGACCCCGCCGCCCCAGAACGCGAAGCAGTCGAACCGCCGCGGCACGGTCCAGCGCCCCTTGCGTTCGAACCCCGACATGACCGCGACGCCCCACCGGGACGTCCCCTCGCCGCCGACGATCCGGCCCGCCCAGTCCCCCGTACCGACGGCGGACGCGGGCCGTTTGACCATCGACACGGCGGGAGCGGGGGCCACGACGCCGGCCGCGGGCAGATCCCGGGTGATCGGCTCCAACTCCCCGTACGTACGCGCCTTGTACGTGGCGTCCAGCCGCTCCTCGAACTCCGCCATGTCCAGGCGGCCCTCGGCGAGGGCGTCCCTCAGCACTTCGGCGACCTGTTCGCGATCGGCGTCGGAGGCCCGCAACTCGGGCAGTCCACCGGGGGTTTCGGCCGGGAGTTCGTCCGTCATGGAAAGCAGCCTACGAGGTTGCCTTCCCCGCGTACATGCGGCTGATGACCGCCTCGATGTCGGGTTCCCGTACCGACAGGTCGACCAGCGGATACTCCGCCGCGATCCGCGCGACCAGCGGCGCCGCCGACTGCGCCGCCGGGAAGGCGAGCCACTGCCGGGGCCCCTCGACCTTCACCACCCGCGCCGACTCCACGTCGATGGGCGGAAGTTCGCGCTCCAGGTCCACGACCAGCGTCCGCTCGCTCTCCCCGATCTCGTGCAGCCCGCTCAGCGGACCGTCGTACATCAGGCGTCCGTGGTCGATGACCATCACCCGCCGGCACAGCTGCTCGATGTCGGAGAGGTCGTGGGTCGTCAGGAGCACGGTCGTGCCGCGCTCGGCGTTGAGGTCCCGCAGGAACTCCCGCACCCGCACCTTGCTGACCACGTCGAGCCCGATCGTCGGCTCGTCCAGGTACAGCACCTCGGGGTCGTGCAGCAGCGCCGCCGCGATGTCCCCGCGCATCCGCTGCCCGAGCGAGAGCTGCCGTACGGGCACGTCCAGCAGTTCGCCCAGTTCGAGCAGCTCCACACACCGGTCGAGGTTCTCCGCGTACCGCGCGTCCGGGATCCGGTACATGCGGTGCATCAGCCGGTACGAGTCGATCAGCGGGAGGTCCCACCACAGGGTGGTCCGCTGCCCGAACACCACGCCGATGCGCTGCGCGAGCCGGGTGCGTTCCCGGGAGGGGTCGATGCCCGCGACGCGCAGACGGCCGCCGCTGGGTGTGAGGATGCCGGTGAGCATCTTGATGGTGGTGGACTTCCCCGCGCCGTTCGGCCCGATGTAGCCGACCATCTCGCCGCGCGAGACGGTGAAGGAGATCGAGTCGACCGCCCGCACCTGCCGCCGCTCACTGCGCAGGAAGCCGGTCTTCTTGCGTACGTCGAAGACCTTCTCGACGCCGTCGAGGCGGATGAAGTCGGTGTCCGCGCGACGCGGGTCCACGTGCGTGTCGTTCTTGTGCGTGGCGTTCATGTGCGGCTAGCTCCCCGTGCTCCGGTACGAACGAAGGCCCGTCCGCCACGCGAGACCCGCGAGCCCGCAGCAGACGACGGCCACGAGTGGTGACAGGAACGCGACCCACTCCGGCAGGTCGAGCGGATAGGGCAACCCGAGCACGTACAGCGCGGGCAGCCAGTTGACGAAGGCCAGCGGCAGGACGAAGGTCACCCCGCGCACCAGGTCCTTCGCGAAGACGGTCGGCGGATACTGCAGCAGCGTGGTGCCGCCGTACGTGAACGCGCTCTGCACCTGGGCCGCGTCCTGCGCCACGAACTGGAAGGCGCCGCCCGCCACGAACACCGCCGCGAAGATGCCCGCCCCGCTGACCACCATCACCGGCATCAGCAGCACCTTCAGCGGGGTCCACTCGATGTCGACGACGGCGAGCGCGTACCCGAGGACCAGCAGCCCCTGCGTGATCCGGCCGAGCCGGCGCAGCGCGAACCGGTCCGCCGCGACCTGCGCGAGCACCGGCGCGGGGCGTACGAGCAGGGTGTCGAACGTGCCGTCCCGCACCCGCTGCCCGAGCCGCTCCATCGAGCCGAGCGTCAGATCGGCGAGACCGAACGCCGCGCTGGACAGCCCGTACAGGAACGCCACCTCGCCGAACGAGTAGCCGCCCAGTTCGTCGACCCGCGAGAACATCAGCAGGATCGCGACGAAGTCGAGCACGGTCCCGGCGAAGTTGCCGAAGAGGGTCATCGCGAACGACGCGCGGTACGCCATCGTCGAGCGGATCCACATCCAGGCGATCAGCCGGTAGGCCCGCAGCCCGTCCAGCAGCCTCGACCCGCCCGCCGGCGCGAACCCGGAGCCGGAGCCGGTATCACGGCCTGAACCGGGTCCTGGCCCCGGTTTCTCCCGTACGTCAGCCACCCTGGACCACCACCCTGCGCGTCGCCGCCGACTGGACCAGACGTCCCACCGCCAGCAGCCCGACGGCCCAGGCGGCCTGGAAGGCGTACGTCCGCAGCAGTGCGAGGCCCGTGCGCTCCCCCAGCAGCACGTCCGCCGGGGCCTGCATCAGCGCCGACCAGGGCAGTGCGCGGGCCAGTTCGCCCAGCGCGCCAGGGAAGGCGTTCAGCGGGAGCGTCATCCCGGAGAAGAAGATCCCCGCGAGCACGGCCAGTTGCTGCACCCCGGCCCCGTCCATGAACCAGAACGCCGCCAGCGCCACGAGATAGCGGAGCGCGAAACTCACCAGGATCCCGAGCAGCACGGTGACGATGAACGCCAGCCAGGTCCCGGCGTCGGACGGCAGCGCGAGCTGGAAGACGAGCCCGCCGAAGACCATCGGCAGCACCCCGCGCCCCAGCAACTGGAACGCGGCCCGCCCCAGGTCCGCCGCCAGCCACCAGGCCTGGAGGTCCGCGGGCCGGTAGAGGTCGACCGCGATGTCACCCGTACGGATTCTCTCGATCAGTTCGTCCTCGAAGCCGCCGCCCAGCACCGCGACCACCGCCAGCAGCCCCTGCCCGACCCACACGTACGTCACCGCCTGGGCCTGGTCGTAGCCGCCGAGACCGGGTCTCTCGTCCCACAGCGCGATGTACGTGTACGCAAGGATCAGCCCGAAGACCGTGTTGGTGAACACGCCCGCGGCGGTGGCCACCCGATAGGTCGCGTACCGCCGGAAGCCGCCCACCGCCACGGCCGCGTACAGCCTCCAAGCCCGCACCACGAACCCTCTCCAGCCGTTCTGAGCCAAAGCGCTGGAGCCTAGTCCCGGTCCGGTACCGCGTGCCAGCCATTTTCTCCTGGGACGCGTGCCACGCACCGGGAACGATTCACCGGGTGGGACAGTCTTCAAGGGAGGGCGCAGCAGGCGTACGAGGGCGTACCAGATGTACGACGTGAAACGGGAGCACGGCAGAAGATGAACGACCAGCCGCAGCAGCCGAGCGAGGGCTGGGCACCGAGGGACCCCGACTCCGCGTCGGACACACCCGGCAAGGCGTCGAAAACGGCACCGGACACCGGGCCGGACCCCGCGCCGGACACGGCACGGGACACGGGACCGGACAAGGCGCCGGCCGCATCGGCCGCTTCGGGCGGATCGGGCGGGCCGGGCGGATCGGGCCGATCGGGCCGATCGGGTGAGACGCAGGAGGTACCGGTCGCGTCGGACGGGACGACGGACGCACCGGACGACCCGGACGCACAGGACGAGCCGGCGGACGCGCGGGACGGCACCACGAAGACCAAGAAGGCCAAGAAGACCAAGCGGCCCAAGCGCACCGGCTGGAAGCGGCTGATCCCGACCTGGCGGATGGTGCTCGGCACGTTCGTCGGCGTGATCCTGCTGATCGTCGGCGTCTTCGCGCTCGGCTACTACCTGGTGCAGATCCCGTCGGCGAACGCGACCGCGATCAAGCAGAGCAACGTCTACCTGTACGCGGACGGCAGCCAGCTCGCCCGCGACGGCGAGGTCAACCGCGAGAACGTGGACCTCTCCCTGATCTCCAAGGACGCCCAGCACGCGGTGCTCGCCGCCGAGGACCGCGACTTCTACACCGAGTCCGCGGTCGACCCCAAGGCGATGCTCCGCGCCGGCTGGAACACCGCCACCGGCAAGGGCAAGCAGTCCGGTTCGACGATCACCCAGCAGTACGTGAAGAACTACTACCTGGCTCAGGAGCAGACGGTCACGCGGAAGGTGAAGGAGTTCTTCATCTCCATCAAGCTGGACCGCGAGAAGAGCAAGGACGACATCCTTGAGGGCTACCTGAACACCAGCTACTTCGGCCGCAACGCGTACGGCATCCAGGCCGCCGCCCAGGCCTACTACGGCGTCGACGCCAAGAGCCTGTCGGCCGGGCAGGGCGCCTACCTGGCGGCGCTCCTGAACGCGCCGAGCGAGTACGACGTGGTCGCGCACCCCGAGAACAAGCCGGCCGCGCTCGCCCGCTGGAACTACGTTCTCGACGGCATGGTCAAGAAGAAGTGGATCAGCGAGTCGGACCGGGCCGGCGTCAAGTTCCCCGCGCCCAAGGAGACGGTGGTCGCGGCCGGCATGTCGGGCCAGCGCGGCTACATCGTCAAGGCCGTCAACGACTACCTCGCCGACAACAAGATCCTCAGTGAGGACGCGCTGAACGCGGGCGGCTACCGCATCACGACCACCCTGCAGAAGCCCAAGCAGGACGCCTTCGTGAAGGCCGTCGACGACCAGGTGATGGACGAACTCGACAAGAAGAACCGCAAGGTCGACAACTACGTCCGCGCGGGCGGCGCCTCCATCGACCCGAAGACCGGCAAGGTCCTCGCGATGTACGGAGGCATCGACTACACGAAGCAGTACTACAACAACGCCACGCGCCGGGACTACCAGGTCGGCTCCATCTTCAAGCCGTTCGTGTTCACCTCGGCCGTGCAGAACGACTCGGTCACCCAGGACGGCCGCACGATCACCCCGAACACCGTCTACGACGGCACGAACAAGCGGCCCGTGCAGGGCTGGGACGGCGGCACGTACGCCCCGGAGAACGAGGACCAGGTCTCGTACGGCCAGATCCCGGTCCGTACCGCCACCGACAAGTCCGTGAACTCGGTGTACGCGCAGATGGCCGTGGACGTCGGCTCCGCGAAGGTCGAGCGGACCGCGGTCGACCTCGGCGTCCCGGCCGACACCCCCGACCTGAACGCGTCCCCGTCCATCGCGCTCGGCACCGCCACCGCGAGTGTCCTGGACATGGCGGAGGCGTACGCGACCCTCGCCAACCACGGCAAGCACGGCACGTACACGATGATCGAGAAGGTCACCAAGGACGGCTCCGAGGACGTGAAGCTGCCGGACGAGAAGACCGAGCAGGCCGTCAGCCGGGAGTCCGCCGACACGACGACCTCGATCCTGCAGAGCGTCGTCGAGGGCGGCACGGGTACGGCGGCGAAGGCCGCCGGGCGCCCCGTGGCGGGCAAGACGGGCACCGCCGAGGACGACAAGGCGGCCTGGTTCGCGGGCTACACCCCGAACCTCGCCACGGTCGTCGCCGTGATGGGCCAGGACCCCGACACCGGCGCCCACAAGTCGCTGTACGGGGCGCTCGGACAGGCGCGTATCAACGGCGGCGGGTACCCGGCGCAGATCTGGGCCCAGTACACGAAGGCCGCGCTGAAGGGGGTCGCGGTCAAGGACTTCGACCTGAACCTCCAGGACGGCGCCGACGAGCAGGAACTCCCGCCGCCCGACTCCGACGAGGACGCGACGACCGGCACCGACGGGGGCACCACCGGGGACGGCGGCACGACCACCGGCGGCGAGGAGACCCCGGCCACCGAGGGCCAGGACAACGGCGGCACCACGGGCGACGGGGGCACCACCGACACCGGCGGTACGACCACCGGCGGCGGAGGCACCACCACGGACGGCGGCACCACCGGCACCGGCGGCGGTACGACCACCGGCGGCGGAGGCACGACGACGGACGGCGGCACCACCGGCACGGGCGGCCCGACGACCGGCGGCGGCACGACCGACGGCGGGACGACGACGGAGGGCACGGACGGCAGCACGGGAACGACGTTCGGCGACTTCCCGTAACCGGCTGCTGGGGCCTGCCAGGTAGGCCCCAGCAGGCCGGCAGGCACCGGTGGCCGGCAGGCCCTAGTGGCCGGAGGTCGCCTTCAGGCCGACCACGGCCACCAGCAGCAGGCAGACGAAGAAGATGCGGGCGGCGGTCGTCGGTTCACCGAGGACCGCCATGCCGTACACCGCGGCCCCGGCCGCGCCGATGCCCACCCAGACGCCGTACGCGGTACCGATGGGCAGCGTCTTCGCCGCGTACGACAGCAGCAGCATGCTGGCGACGATGCCGGCGCCGGTGAGCACGCTGGGCACGAGCCGCGTGAACCCCTCGGTGTACTTCATACCGACCGACCAGCCGACTTCGAGCAGACCGGCGACGACGAGCAGGACCCAGGCCATCAGGCACCTCCGTGAAGGAATCAACAGGGGTGCGTCGTCTTTGCGTGCGGTCTTCCGACTCTCCCGGTACGGCGCGTCTCGTCGGGATGCCTAAAAGGTAGCAAGGGCGGTGGGGTGGAGGGCCGGTCACAACCGGAAGGGGCTGGTGACGATGGTCACCAGCCCCTTCCTTGCAGCGCTTCCGCCGTGTCCAGAGGTGTCTAGAGGTACAAGCCCGTGGAGTCCTCGGACCCCTCGAACCGGTCCGCGGCGACGGCGTGCAGATCCCGCTCGCGCATCAGCACGTACGCGGTGCCGCGCACCTCGACCTCGGCGCGGTCCTCCGGGTCGTACAGCACCCGGTCGCCCGGCTCCACCGTCCGTACGTTCTGCCCGACCGCCACGACCTCGGCCCAGGCGAGCCGCCGGCCCACCGCCGCGGTCGCGGGGATCAGGATGCCGCCGCCCGACCGGCGTTCGCCCTCGGCGGCGTCCTGCCGCACGAGCACGCGGTCGTGCAGCATCCGGATGGGCAGCTTGTCGTGCGGGCTGCTGGGCTCAGTCCTCTTGGCGCTCACGGTCCGAATTTACCTGCCTTCGCGCCACTCGTACGCGGGTGGGGTACGGAAGGGTTCGGCCCGGTTCAGCGCCTGCGGCGCTTGGCGCGCCGCGGGCCCAGGGTGAGCAGTCCGACGACGCCGACCACCACGAGGGCCACAGGCACGATGCGGTCCAGCCGCGGCTGCCCGTCCTCCGTGACGAACTGGCCCTTCACATCGTCGACGACGCGGTTGACGCCGACGTAGGCACGTCCGAGGGTGTGGTCGACGCTGGACGCCACCTTGGCCTTGGCATCCCCGACGATGGTCTTCGGGTGCACCCGCACACCGATCTCGTCGAGCGTCTCGGCGAGGGTTTCGCGACGGCGTTTGATGTCCGCCTCGATCTGCGCCGGAGTCCTGGTGTCCGGCGTGCTCGACGTGTCAGACACGCGCTGCCTCCGTGGTCGTGGTCGTTGCGTTTCCTTGGCCTGTTCCTGTCGGCCGTGTCTCTGGTCGACAGTCTGTCAGCTTCACCCGCCGGTCACCGCTCGGCACCCCCATTACGCTCGGTTCCGTATCCACCACCTCGCAAGGAGACCGAACCGAGATGAGCGAGCGACTCCAGCCCGGCGACACCGCCCCCGCCTTCACCCTGCCCGACGCCGACGGCAACGAGGTGTCCCTTGCCGACCACAAGGGCCGCAAGGTCATCGTCTACTTCTACCCCGCGGCCCTCACTCCAGGCTGCACCAAGCAGGCCTGCGACTTCACCGACAACCTGGACCTGCTGACGGGCGCCGGCTACGACGTCATCGGAGTCTCCCCCGACGAGCCGGCGAAACTCGCCAAGTTCCGCGACAAGGAGAACCTGAAGGTCACACTGGTCGGCGACCCGGACAAGAAGGTCCTGGACGCGTACGGCGCCTTCGGCGAGAAGAAGAACTACGGCAAGACGTACATGGGCGTGATCCGCTCCACGATCGTGGTGGACGAGGAGGGCAAGGTGGAACGGGCCCTGTACAACGTCCGCGCGACGGGCCACGTAGCGAAGATCATCAAGGACCTGGAGATCTGAGCCCGCGGACGTAAGCCCCGGGAGCACCCACTCCCCACCCTTCCGGCCCGCCCGCGAAAGCGGCGCGGGCCGTTCCGCATTCCGAACGTGACCATCCGATAAACGATCCGTTACTCCGTACGAGGCGGCGAACACGCGGCCGGGACGGAGGGGAATCATGCCGGTCAGCCCATACACCAAGGAACGCCTGGAAGAGGCGGCGAGTACGTCACGGACTCTGTCGGAGGCGTTGGGGAGGTTGGGGGTGGATCCGAGGAGCGCGACGCGGCGGTACGTGCATACGCGCATGAAGAAGTTCGGGGTGGACACTTCACACTTCGAGCGCGAAGGAGCGCGGTGGACCCGAGAGATCCTCGAAGCCGCGGTCTCGGCTTCGACGAACATGTGTGACGTACTACGCCGCCTTGGCCTTGAGGTCGTCGGCGGGCACCATACGCACATCAGCCGCAGGGTCAGGGCCTTCGGTATCGATACCTCGCACTTCCAGGCACCGTCCCGGCGAGGAGAGGTCAGACGCCCTCGGACACCAGAGGCCTTGCTCGTCGAGCAGACGGGCGCTCATGCCCGGCGCATCCCGAGCAACCGCATTCGAGGGGCGATGACGGCCACGGGAGTAAGAGAATGTTGCGCACGCTGCGGTACCGATCCGGTCTGGCGGGGACGCCCGCTCCCCTTGGAAGTCGACCATATCGACGGCAACTGGCGTGACAACCGCATCGGGAATCTTCGACTCCTCTGCCCCAACTGCCACTCCACGACGGACAGTTACCGGGGCCGCTCCAAGGGGCGTGCGTTGGGCAGCGTCCAGTGAGCAGTCCTGTGCGGTACACCCGCGAGCGATTGGCCCAGGCTGCCGAACAGTGCTCGGACATCGACGAGGTCATCGCCTTCTTCGGCACCAAGCCCTACGGCAAGCTCAGCATTCACCTCTACAAACGATTCGAGCACTTCGAAATCGACATCTCGCACTTCCCCCGCAGGCGCCCGCGTGGTTCCCACGATCTGCCGAGCGAGAGTGAACTGCGACAAGCGGTCGCGCAGTCCATATCCGTTGCGGGAGTTCTTCGCACTTTGATGTGCCCGGACAATTCGCGGATGCGATCACTACTTACCCAGTTGACCAACGAATACGGCATCGACACCGCGCACTTCCTCGGACAGGCGCACCAACGCGGGAAGCCCGGGCCGACACCCCTGAAACGGCCGGAGGACCTGCTCGTCAAGCACAGTCGCGGGCGTCGCACGAGAACGTCACTCCTCCGCCGAGCGCTGCTCGAATCCGGCGTACCAGAGGAATGCGTCGAGTGTGGGACCGGGCCGGAGTGGCTCGGCGATCCGATGACACTGGAGATCGATCACATCAGTGGCGACTGGACCGACGACCGGCCCGAGAACCTCCGCCTGCTGTGCCCGAACTGTCATTCGGTCACCAGCACTTGGTGCCGAGGAGGCCGCCGGTGACACTCGTAGTCGGCCTCTCCTCACCAGTAGTCGACCTCGGCCAGTAGAGTAGGACGCGGTTCTTGCGCCCGTACGCCAAGGGCTGAGCGGCGATCTTTAGGTGGTCGTGTCTGTCGGTTCGAATCCGACCGGGCGCATCAAGGCCGAAGGCCCGGCTCGCACTCCGCGAGCCGGGCCTTCGGCACGCCGAGCCCTCACTCGGCAGGCAGCGCGAACCACCGGAGCAGCACCGGCTTCGCGTCCGGCGGAGCGTCCTCCGGGCCCCGGGCGAAGCGGGTCAGCAGGTCCAGGTACGCGTCGTGGAACGCGGTCACCTCGTCCTTGGTGAGGTGACTGAGGCCGCGGGAGCCGCGCATCCAGCCGTCCGACTCACCCTGCCCCTCCGTGAACCGCCGGGCCAACTCGATGTCCTCGTCCAGCCGCATACGGTCCAGGGCGCCCGCGACCGCCCGCTCACCGTCGGTCATCTCGTCCTGCGCGGGCCTGCGTACGTCGAGTCCGCGCACCGCCCGCCACCAGCGCTCACGGCTGTTGGGCCGCTCCGGTACGTCCTCGATGAAGCCGCCGTTCTCCAGCCGCCGCAGGTGATAGCTGAGCGTGCCGGTGTTCTCCCCGAGCGCGGCGGCAAGGGTCGTGGAGGTCGCCGGACCCGATACGGCGAGGTGACGGAGGACCCTCAGCCGCAGTGGGTGGGCGAGCGCCTTGAGGGCGGCGGGGTCGCTGACGGTTCGGCGCTCGCCGCCCGCCTCCCATACCGGCTCCGTCGGCGCGAGTGCGGGCTGCGGCTCACCTTCGTCGCTCATGACGCAAGCCTACCTCGCACACAGCCATATCTCTGCAGAGGTACTTCTGCAGAATTTTCTCTGCAGACCTTCCATTGCAGAGAAATGGCTGCAATCCTTGAGGGAGCGCGGGGGCGGCGACCCGCCGCCTGGTCCGTATCGCTCACCTGGGGGTTTTCATGTTGCGTGTCCGACGTATCGCGACGGCGCTGTTCGCCTTGGCCCTCGCCGCCGGCGTGGGCGCGGCGGCGGTGCCCGCTCACGCCGGGGTCGGTCGCTCCCCCTCCCCCGGCACGGGCACAAGTGCGGAAGCGCGCGGCTTCCAGGACTGCCCCGCCCTTTCCGAGTTGCCACCGGGCGCCGATCCGGCGAAGTGGCGCTGCGAGGCGATGACGGCCACCGGGCATCTCAGGCTCGGCCGGCTCGCCGTCGAGATACCGGACGGCCGACCGCTGGCGATCACGTTCGCGGAGGGCACGGTGGACGGCGAGTTCCGGCAGGTGTTCGGCACGATGGCCGCCGTTCCCCTGCACGTTGGGGGTACACCGCTGTCGATCACGCCTCGGTACGGCGGTTCCTCCGACTTCCAGTCGAACGACGAGCGGCGCGGTGAGCTGGATCTGACGTTCCTGATATCCGGACCCGGGGTGCCGCCCGGTTGCTCGATAGGCAGCGGGGCGGACCCGGTCCATCTGGTGCTGTTGGAGACGGATCCGCCGAGGGTCGTCACGCCGGACCCGCTGGTCGTCGGCTTCGGAGTGGAGGACAACCGCTTTGCGGTGCCGGGGACATCGGGCTGCGGCCCGCTGGGACTGGTGCTCGACAAGACACTGCGCCTGCCGTCGCCCGCGGGCGCGAACGGCATCGCTCTGGACGCCCGGGTGTCGATGCGTCCGTACGGGGAGATGGGGTAAGCCCCGAAGTTCCCCGGGGCTCAGCCCAGAGGGCCGCGGTTCAGCCCAGCAGTTCTCTCACCACCGGTACCAGTCCTCGGAACGCCTTGCCGCGGTGGCTGATCGCGTTCTTTTCGTCGGGGGTCAGTTCCGCGCAGGTGCGGGTGTCGCCGTCGGGCTGGAGGATCGGGTCGTAGCCAAAGCCGTGGGCGCCGGCGGGTGCGTGGCGCAGGGTGCCCCGCAGCTGACCCTCGACCACTCGCTCGGTGCCGTCGGGCAGGGCGAGGGCGGCGGCGCAGGCGAAGTGGGCGGCGCGGTGTCCGTCGGCGATGTCACCGAGCTGGGCGAGGAGGAGGTCGAGGTTGGCGCGGTCGTCGCCGTGGGTGCCGGCCCAGCGGGCGGAGAAGATGCCGGGGGCGCCGCCGAGTACGTCGACGCACAGGCCGGAGTCGTCGGCGACGGCCGGGAGCCCGGTGGCCCTGGCCAGGGCGTGGGCCTTGAGCAGGGCGTTCTCGGCGAAGGTGACGCCGGTTTCCTTGACGTCGGGGATCTCCGGGTAGGCGTCCGCGCCGACGAGGTCGTGCTGCAGACCTGCGGCGGCGAGGATCGCCCTCAGCTCGGTGATCTTTCCGGGGTTGCGCGTGGCGAGGATCAGGCGGCTCATGCCGCTCACCCTAGCCAGGCGGACGGTGCCGCCGCCGTCAGGGCGTGCAGACCTTGGTGAGCTCGCCCGCCGCGTCGGTGACGGGGCTGATGTCGGGGGTCGCGTCGCCGCTGTTGATGGAGTCGCGGACGTTGCCGACCGCCTTCTGGAGGTCGTCCACGGCCTTGTTGATGTCGGTGTCGTCGGTCTTGTCGCCGATGGTGTCGAGGTTCTTGTCGATCGAGTCGAGTGCCTCGTCCGCCTGGGTGGGGTCGTCGCCCGCGTTCTCCACGGCCTGCTGGAGGTCGGTGACGCTGTCGGCGATCGTGTCTGCGGTCTGGACGCAGTCGAGCGCCTTGTTGACGGCGTCGCAGCCGGTGGTGAGCCCGGCCGTCAGCGCGACGGCTGCCACTGCTGCGGCGACGGCGGTGATACGGCGTGGTCGGCGGCGGCTCGCGGCCATGGAACGGTCCTCCCGTGTCAGGCCCCCGAGGGCCCCGTTTCGTAGGCCTCAGGGCCCCCGTGTGGTGCTGGCCGGGCAAGACGGTGGTGTGCCGTTCGCCCGCACCTGTGAGGACGCGACCACCGGTGCCGTGGTTGCCCGCGACCCGCGACCTTCTTGGTACGCCCTTTACCTTTCGAGGACCGTATCAAGCGCGGCGCGCTGGGCGACAGCGAGTTCCGTGCAGCCCAGAACGGCCAGATCCAGCAGGGAGTTGAGCTCGTCGCGGTCGAACGGCTCGGCCTCGGCGGTGCCTTGCACCTCGACGAAGCGGCCGTCGCCGGTGCAGACGACGTTCATGTCGGTGTCGGCGCGGACGTCCTCCTCGTAGCAGAGGTCGAGGAGGGGGAGGCCGCCGACGATGCCGACGGAGACGGCGCTGACGGTGCCGGTGAGTGGCTGGCGGTTGGCCTTGATGAGCTTCTTGCCCTGGGCCCAGGTGACGGCGTCGGCGAGGGCGACGTAGGCGCCGGTGATGGCGGCGGTGCGGGTGCCTCCGTCGGCCTGGAGGACGTCGCAGTCCAGGACGATGGTGTTCTCGCCGAGTGCCTTGTAGTCGATGACCGCGCGCAAGGAGCGGCCGATGAGCCGGCTGATCTCGTGGGTACGGCCGCCGATCTTGCCGCGGACCGACTCGCGGTCGCCACGGGAGTTGGTGGCGCGGGGAAGCATGGAGTATTCGGCGGTCACCCAGCCTTCACCGCTGCCCTTGCGCCAGCGCGGGACGCCTTCGGTGACGGAGGCGGTGCAGAAGACCTTCGTGTCGCCGAAGGAGACGAGGACGGAGCCCTCGGCGTGCTTGCTCCAGCCGCGTTCGATGGTGATCGGGCGGAGCTGTTCGGGCGTGCGGCCGTCGATACGAGACATGGCGAAGAGCCTAGTCGTATACGGGTGAGGGGCCGCCCCCGTTACGGAAGCGGCCCCTTGCCCGGGTGACCGGGTGACCGGGTGAGACGTCGGTACGGGTCCCGGCAGTTACATCATGTCTTCGATGTCGGCGGCGATCGGGTCGGCGTCGGTGCCGATGACGACCTGGATCGCGGTGCCCATCTTGACGACGCCGTGGGCGCCCGCGGCCTTCAGGGCGGCCTCGTCGACCTTGCTCGGGTCGACGACCTCGGTGCGCAGCCGGGTGATGCAGCCCTCGACCTCTTCGATGTTGTCGATGCCACCGAGCCCGGCGACGATCTTCTCAGCCTTGCTGGCCATGTCCTTCTCCCTGATCCGAACCGCTTTGTCGCAGCGCTTTGTCGCAGTAACCCACAGTTGGCCCATCTTCGCGAGCGGCCACGTCGCCGCTGCCGAATGATGGCGATCACGACAGCGAGAACCGTTCACACATCGTTCGCTGACTGGTCTACACCAGTTTTCGGCGGCCACCAAACCTGGGACGCAGGAGGACACCCATGAGTGCCGACAGCGCGGCCGTGCCCGCGCGCTCCCGGTGGAGCGATCTGTTCCAGGGTCTGCAGAAGATGGGCCGCAGCCTTCAACTGCCCATCGCGGTACTGCCGGCGGCGGGCATCCTCAACCGGCTGGGGCAGCCGGACGTGTTCGGGGCGGACGGCCTGGGCTGGACGAACGTCTCGAAGGTGATGGCGGGCGCGGGCGGCGCGCTGCTCGACGGTTCGCTCGGTCTGCCGCTGCTGTTCTGCGTCGGCGTGGCCATCGGGATGGCGAAGAAGGCGGACGGTTCGACGGCGCTGGCGGCCACGGCGGGCTTCCTCGTCTACTACAGCGTCCTGCGGCAGTTCCCGCAGGACTGTGCGGACCAGGCGAAGGCGGTGGCGGCGGGCTGCCAGGCGCAGGACGGCACGGTGGCGGTCTTCACGTATCAGAATCCGGGAGTGTTCGGCGGTATCGCCATCGGGCTGATGTCGGCCTACTTCTGGCAGCGCTACCACCGCACGCGGCTCGTCGACTGGCTCGGCTTCTTCAACGGCCGCCGGCTGGTGCCGATCATCATGGCGTTCGTGGCGATCGCGTTCGCCGCGCTGTGTCTGTGGGTGTGGCCGCCGATCGGCCGGGGCCTGGAGGACTTCAGCGACTGGCTGGTGAGCTTGGGCGCGTGGGGCGCGGGTGTCTTCGGTATCGCCAACCGGGCGCTGCTGGTGATCGGGCTGCACCAGTTCCTGAACGTGCCCATCTGGTTCCAGTTCGGCAGCTTCACCAAGCCGGACGGGTCGGTGGTGCACGGTGACATCAACATGTTCCTGGCGGGCGATCCGGACGCGGGCCAGTTCACGTCCGGGTTCTTCCCGATCATGATGTTCGCGCTGCCGGCCGCGTGTCTGGCGATGACGCACTGTGCGAAGCCGCATCGCCGCAAGGAGATCGGCGGGCTGATGCTGTCGATCGCGCTGACCTCGTTCGTCACGGGCATCACCGAGCCGATCGAGTACTCGTTCGTGTTCATCGCACCGCTGCTGTACGCGATCCACGCGGTGCTCACCGGGGTGTCCATGGCGGTGACCTGGGCGCTCGGGGTGCACGACGGCTTCAGCTTCTCGGCCGGTCTGATCGACTACGTCATCAACTGGAACCTCGCCACGAGACCCTGGGCGATCATCCCGATCGGCCTGTGCTTCGCGGTCGTGTACTACGTGGTCTTCCGTTTCGCGATCACGAAGTTCGACCTGCGGACGCCGGGGCGGGAGCCGGAGGACGAGGTCGAGGACGTGACGAAGGCGTAGGCGTAGGCACAAGCACCAGCACAAGCACAGGCGCAGGCCTTGAGGTGGACGCACAGGCGTGCGGGCGGGAGGCCCGCGTTCCGCTCCGCGAAGGGCCCCCGGACGACCGGTCCGGGGGCCCTTCGGCGCGCACGGACGCCGCGTTCATAACGATCTGAGCGTTCCCTCCCGCTATGGCCGGGGCCATGAAACCGGCGGGTTCCTTATCTCACCTTCACCGTGCTACAACAGGTCTACACCACTGAGTGGTGTAGACCACGTGGTCATCGACCGCGTTCCCCGAAGACGCTGCCGTCTCCCTTTTCCCTGTCCGCCGGCGGCGCTCTGCCCTCCCCCGGCCCGACACGGCCGGGGGGACACCCAGGAGGAAGTTGTGTCCACGGCCAGCGCCGCTCCCGCGGCGAACAAGAAGGGTGCCGGCGCGATGGCTGTTCTGCAGCGCATCGGCCGCAGCCTCATGCTCCCGGTCGCCGTCCTGCCCGCGGCGGCGCTCCTGGTGCGTCTCGGCAACACCGACATGCTCGGTCGCGAGTCGTTCCCGGCGTTCATCACCAAGATCGCCGGCTTCATGGCGGCGGGCGGCAACGCGATCCTCGACAACATGGCGCTGCTGTTCGCCGTGGGCATCGCCATCGGCTTCGCGAAGAAGTCGGACGGCTCCACGGCCCTCGCCGCGGTCACGGGCTATCTCGTCTTCAAGAACGTGCTGGCCACGTTCACCGACAAGAACCTGCCGCAGGTGGCGAAGGCCGTCGACGGCAAGGTCGTCATGGTCGACGCGCCCGTGGACGCCAAGGTCCTCGGCGGTGTGGTCATGGGCATCGTGGTGGCCCTGCTCTACCAGCGCTTCCACCGCACCAAGCTGCCCGACTGGGCGGGCTTCTTCAGCGGTCGCCGCCTGGTCCCGATCCTGTCCGCCTTCGCGGGACTGCTGCTCGGCATCGTCTTCGGCTACATCTGGCCGGTCCTCGGCACCGGTCTGCACAACTTCGGTGAGTGGCTGGTCGGTTCGGGCGCTGTCGGCGCCGGCATCTTCGGTGTCGCCAACCGCGCGCTGATCCCGATCGGCATGCACCACCTGCTGAACTCCTTCCCCTGGTTCCAGGCCGGTGAGTACGAGGGCAAGAGCGGTGACATCTCCCGCTTCCTGGCCGGTGACCCGACCGCCGGACAGTTCATGACCGGCTTCTTCCCGATCATGATGTTCGCCCTGCCCGCGGCCTGCCTCGCCATCGTCCACTGCGCCCGCCCCGAGCGTCGCAAGGTCATCGGCGGCATGATGTTCTCCCTGGCGCTGACCTCGTTCGTCACGGGCGTGACCGAGCCCATCGAGTTCACCTTCATGTTCATCGCGCCGGTCCTGTACGCGATCCACGCGGTCCTCACCGGTGTCTCCATGGCGCTGACCTGGGCGCTGGGCATGAAGGACGGCTTCGGCTTCTCGGCCGGCGCGGTCGACTTCGGCCTCAACCTGGGCATCGCCACCAACCCGTGGGGCCTCGTCCTGGTGGGTCTGTGTTTCGCGGTCGTCTACTACGCGGTCTTCCGCTTCGCGATCATCAAGTTCAATCTCCCGACTCCGGGCCGTGAGTCGGACGAGGAACTCGCCGAGCTGCAGAAGGCGGAAGCCAAGTAGCCCCGAGGCCCTCCTCGACGTCAAGGAATTCCCGGACCGCCCGCGGGCAGTCCGGGAATTCCGCGTTCACGGGGCGGGGCGGGAACCCCCGTCGTGGCCGAGGCCTCAGATGTCGTACGTGGTGCGCGGCACCGCCAGTTCGACCGGGCCGGGGAAGACCTCGCGGGCGTGGTCCAGGTTCGCCTGGGGGTCCGTCCACGGGGGGATGTGGGTGAGGACGAGGCGGCGCGCCCCGGCCCTGGCCGCGGTCTCGCCGGCCTCGCGGCCGTTGAGGTGCAGGTCCGGGATGCTCTCCTTGCCGTGCGTGAACGCGGCCTCGCAGAGGAACAGGTCCGTGTCCCGGGCCAGTTCGTCGAGCGTGTCGCACACACCCGTGTCCCCGGAGTAGGTCAGCGACCGCCCGCCGTGCTCCACGCGGATGCCGTACGCCTCCACGGGGTGGCTGACCTTCTCGGTGTGCACCGAGAAGGGGCCGACCTCGAAGGAACCCGGCTTGACCGTGTGGAAGTCGAAGACCTCGCTCATGGAGGAGGCGGAGGGGGTGTCCGCGTACGCGGTGGTCAGGCGCTGCTCCGTGCCCTCGGGTCCGTAGACCGGGATCGGATCGCAGCGACCGCCCTCATGGCGGTAGTAGCGCGCGACGAAGTACGCGCACATGTCGATGCAGTGGTCGGCGTGCAGGTGGCTGAGGAAGATCGCATCGAGGTCGTAGAGACCGCAGTGGCGCTGCAGCTCGCCAAGGGCACCGTTGCCCATGTCGAGAAGCAGCCGGAAGCCGTCGGCCTCGACGAGGTAGCTCGAACAGGCCGATTCCGCGGACGGGAACGACCCCGAGCAGCCGACGACGGTGAGCTTCATAGAGCGGAAACCTCCGCGGGCGGGGAGTGAAGACGGGGGTCGTGACAGGGGTCTTACGGTCCGTCGAGCGTAAGGCGCGAAAGGGCGGGTCGCTCCTTTGTCGAGGGCCGTTGTGGGGGAACTCACCTGCGGTGTCACCGGTTCGGGGGCGCGCGGGCGTGGGTTCGGGCGTGCCGGGTACCGTCGTACGCATGAACATGTCGTGGTGGCTCGCGCTGGCGGCCGTGGTGCTGCTCGCGGCCGTGGCGACGTTCGTGGACGGGTACGGGCGGGGGCGCAAGCCGTCCGCTCGGCGGCGTCCCGCGCGGCGTCCGGGGCAGCGGCCCGCGGAGGGTCCCACTCGGCGACCGCCAGGGCGGGCCGACGAAGGCCGGCGCTCGGCAGGGCCCCGGCCGGCCGAGATCTGGTGGGCGAACGTGCCGTTCGAGGACGGGCCTGGGGCGAAGGACCGGCCCTGCCTGGTCCTGTCGGTGCGGGGGCGCAAGGCCGTGGTCGCGAAGATCACGACGAAGTACCACGACGACGGGCGGGGCGGCGTCATCGCGCTGCCCGCGGGGTCGGTGGGGGACGCGCGGGGGCGCGAGAGTTTCCTGGAGACGGGTGAGCTGCGGGGGGTGCCGGTACGGGAGTTCCGGCGGCGGGTCGGGGAGGTGGACGCGCGGGTCTGGGAGCAGGTCCGCCACCTGGTCGGTTAGGGCGCTTCCTCGCCCCCGCCGCCCCTACCCGTTCCCGTCACCGACTAGGGGCTGCGCCCCGGAACCCTTGCCGTGCGCGGTTCCCCGCGCCCCTAACAGGGCGCGGGAACCGCGCGGGAGCGCGCAGCGCGACAGGGGAGGCAGGGCTACGCCCAGAGCTGCCCCTGCAGCGTGGCGATCGCCTCTTCGGTCGTCTCCGCCGTGTAGACACCCGTCGAGAGGTACTTCCAGCCGCCGTCGGCCACGACGAACACGATGTCGGCGGGCGTGCCCGCCTGCACGGCCTTGCGGCCGACCCCGATCGCGGCGTGCAGCGCGGCCCCTGTGGACACCCCGGCGAAGATGCCCTCCTGCTGGAGCAGCTCCCGCGTGCGGGTCACCGCGTCGGCCGAGCCGACCGAGAAGCGCGTGGTCAGGACGGACGCGTCGTACAGCTCCGGTACGAAGCCCTCGTCGAGGTTGCGCAGACCGTAGACGAGGTCGTCGTAGCGCGGCTCGGCCGCGACGATCTTCACGTCGGGCTTGTGCTCGCGCAGGAACCGGCCCACGCCCATCAGCGTCCCGGTGGTGCCGAGCCCGGCGACGAAGTGCGTGACGGACGGCAGGTCGGCGAGGATCTCGGGGCCCGTGGTCGCGTAGTGCGCGCCCGCGTTGTCGGCGTTGCCGTACTGGTAGAGCATCACCCAGTCGGGATGCTCGGCGGCCAGTTCCTTCGCCACGCGCACCGCCGTGTTGGAACCGCCGGCCGCCGGGGAGGGGATGATCCGGGCGCCCCACATGCCGAGCAGGTCCCGCCGCTCCTGCGAGGTGTTCTCGGGCATGACGCACACCATGCGGTAGCCCTTGAGCTTCGCGGCCATGGCGAGCGAGATGCCGGTGTTGCCGGACGTCGGTTCGAGGATCGTGCAGCCGGGGGTCAGCCGGCCGTCCTTCTCGGCCTGTTCGACCATGTGGAGCGCGGGGCGGTCCTTGACCGAGCCGGTCGGGTTGCGGTCCTCGAGCTTCGCCCAGATACGGACGTCGGCGGACGGCGAGAGCCGCGGCAGGCACACCAGGGGGGTGTTGCCCACCGCGGCCAGCGGGGAGTCGTAGCGCATCGGCGATCAGAGCCCGGCAGCCCGGTCAGACCATGCCGCCGGCGACGGCCGGCAGGATGGTGACGCTGTCGCCGTCGGTGAGCTTGGTGTTGATGCCGTCGAGGAAGCGGACGTCCTCGTCGTTCAGGTACACGTTCACGAAGCGGCGCAGTTCGCCCCCGTCCACGATGCGGGCCTGGATGCCCGTGTGGCGGCTTTCGAGGTCGGCGAAGAGCGCGGCAAGGGTCTCCCCGCCGCCCTCGACCGCCTTCTGGCCGTCGGTGTAGGTGCGGAGGATGGTGGGGATGCGGACCTCGATGGCCATGGTTGCGTGCTCCTGTCGGAAAGCGGAAGTCGGAAGGCGATTCGGGCCTGGGTGGAGTGCGTGCGCGAGGCGGTGCGGCAGGGATGGGATGCGGGGAGTGCGCCCGGAGGGCGGGGGATGCCACCGCGGCCTCGCGCGGCCGTGGCTCTCACGGCCGTGCGGCGGCAGGGTTCAGCGCGTACAGATGGCGCTCTGCAGCCGGCACAGGTCGACGTGCAGCCGCGCCACGAGCAGCATGCCCGGCGTCTTGTCGCTCACGTCGTGGGAAACCATGGGCTCATCGTATCGATTCCCGGTCCGGGTCCCGGAATGTGATCTCAGATAGTGGATGAATTCTGACCGAAGTATGGGATACGGCTGAATCCGCCGGCCTCAGTAGGCCTCCACCACCGTGACCTCCTCCTCCGTGACCTCGCCGCCCACGATCCGGAACGAGCGGAACTGGAAGTCCCCGAGCCCGTCGGTGTCGGCGGTCGAGACGAGGACGTAGTGGGCGTTCGGCTCGCTCGCGAGGGAGATGTCCGTACGGGAGGGGTGGGCCTCGGTGGACGTGTGGGAGTGGTAGACGACGACCGGTTCCTCGTCGTTGTCGTCCATCTCGCGGTACAGCTTGAGCAGGTCCCCCGAGTCGAACTCGTAGAACGTGGGTGACATCGCCGCGTTCAGCATGGGGACGAAGCGCTCGGGACGGCCGGTGCCCTCCGGGCCCGCGATCACGCCGCACGCCTCGTCGGGATGGTCCTGGCGCGCGTGCGCGACGATCTGGTCGACGAGGGCCTGGGTGATGGTCAGCATGGGGCCAGGATAGGCAGACGGCAGCCCCGTACCGCAGAGTGGTACGGGGCTGCCCACATGCTGGGCGCCGAAGGCCGCGCCGCCGGGGCGGAGCGGGCTCGGGGCCGGACCGACGGGGCGGAACCGAAGCAGGACCGACGGAGCGGGACCGGATCGGGACCGGCGGGGCCTCGTCAGTCGGCCTTCGCGAACTCCGGCTCGCGGCGCTCGGTGACCTCGGGGTTCCGCGACTTCAGCACGGCCCAGCCGATGCCCAGCGCGGCGGCCCAGCCGGCCATCACGTACAGGCAGACGCGGGAGTCGGCGTCGTACGCGATGAGGCAGGTGACGAAGAGCAGGAACGCGACCGCGACCCAGCTGAACTTCGAGCCGCCGGGCGCCGGGAACGGCGAGGCGGGCAGGCGGCCCGCGTCGACGGCCCGCCGGTAGCGGATGTGGCTGATGAGGATCATGAGCCAGGTCCAGATGCCGGCCGCGGTGGCCACCGAGACGACGTAGCCGAAGGCCTTCTCCGGGACGACGTAGTTCAGGATCACGCCGATGCCCATGCAGAGGACGGAGACGGTGATGCCGAACGCGGGCGTCCTGGTGCTGGACAGCTTGTTGAAGATCCTCGGGGCCTCGCCGTTGTCCGCCAGGGTGCGCAGCATGCGGCCCGTGGAGTACATGCCGGAGTTGCAGGAGGACAGGGCCGCCGTCAGCACGACGAAGTTGACGATGCCGGCGCCCGCCGGGATGCCGATCTTCGCGAAGGCGGCGACGAAGGGGCTCACGCCCGGCGCGAACTCCGTCCACTTCACGACGCAGAGGATGACCGTGAGCGCGCCGACGTAGAAGAGGGCGATGCGCCAGGGCAGTGTGTTGATGGCCTTGGGGAGGGTCTTCTCCGGGTTCTCGGACTCGCCCGCGGTGACGCCGACGAGTTCGACGGCCAGGTAGGCGAACATCACGCCCTGGAGGGTCATCAGGGACGAGCCGATGCCCTTGGGGAAGAAGCCGTCGAAGGCCCAGAGGTTGGACACGTCGGCGGTGTCGCCCGCGGAACTGAAGCCGAAGGTGAGCACGCCGAGGCCGATCACGATCATGCCGATGAGCGCGGTGACCTTGACCATCGAGAACCAGAACTCGATCTCGCCGAAGAGCTTGACGGAGATCAGGTTGGCCACGAAGAGCAGGACCAGGAAGGCCAGGGCCGTGACCCACTGCGGGATCTGCGGGAACCAGTAGTGGACGTAGATCGCGGCGGCGGTGAGTTCCGCCATGCCGGTGACGACCCACATCAGCCAGTACGTCCAGCCGGTGAAGTAGCCGAAGAACGGGCCGAGGAACTCCCGGGAGTACTCCGCGAAGGAGCCCGAGACCGGGCGGTAGAGCAGCAGCTCTCCCAGGGCCCGCATGATGAAGAAGATGATGACGCCCGCGAGGGCGTACATGAGGATGAGGCTGGGGCCCGCCTTGGCGATGTTCGCCCCGGCTCCCAGGAAGAGGCCGACGCCGATGGCGCCGCCGATCGCGATCATCTGGACCTGACGGCTGCCGAGCCCGCGTTCGTAGCCCTCTTCGGGGGCGTCGCCGTCGGCGGCGCCGTTGCCGCCCCGCTCGTCGTCGTGCTTACCGACCTGCACCGAGGTCATGTCTGATGCGCCTTTCTCCATGCCGGTCCGAGCCTTCGTCGGCTCCGGTCCGGTGTCCGAATCCCCCCGGATTACTGGAGTCGAGCGGGCTCCCCGAGCCCGCCGCACGGCCTCCCCGAGGCCGTGCGTGCCTGGCCGGCTGTTGCCGGATCAGTGGCGCACCCGGCAGGACGATGGGTGGTGTCCCGCCGAGCGATCGTGAAGATTTATCACGGCCGCGACACCCGTCATCGGCGCCGCTTGTAGCGCATGCCACAAGAAGAAGCGGACATACGACACCCGGGCCCCCATTGCAGGCCCGGGTGGTGATGTGATCGTTATCCGGATTTGAGCGTCCGCTGAGCGAACATGCGAGGCTCCGTCATCGACGGTTCCGCGTCATGGCATCAAGGTCTCGACCAACGTCTCCTGCAGCCCGCCGAGCCAGAGGTACGCCATCACCATCGGCTTGCGCGGGTCCTCGTCGGGGAGCCGGTAGAGGAGGTCCGTGTCCTCCTCGTCGACGACGTCCAGCCGGGAGCCGATCGCGAGGCGCAGGTCGTTGAGGCAGCTGAGCCACTGCTTCGATTCCTCGGACGTCAGCTTCAGGACCGCTCCCCCCTCCCCCGTGGCCGCGACGCCGTCCAGGGAGCGGATCACCACGAGGGCGTTGTCCCGCTTGCCCGCGCGCAGGTCGTTCTCGGTGAAACGGCGGAACTCCGAGGAGTACGCGCGCTGCTCCTCGGCCTGCTCGGGCGAGGTGGCCTCGACGTCGGGGCCGCTGTACGCGTCCGGGAAGAGGCGCTTGAGCACGGGGTCCGAGGGCGGCTCGCTCGGTCCCTCCGCGAAGAGTTCGGCGAGCGGGTCGTCGGAGACCTCCCCGCCGGGGCCCGGCCCGATGAGCTCCAGGAGCTGTACGGCGAGGGAGCGGATGATGGAGATCTCGACCTCGTCGAGCGCGACGGCCGCGCCGCCGCCGGGGAGCGGTTCGAAGTGTCCTGGCATCAGGTTGCGTCGCTACTTCCAGTACTGCGCGGGCGTCGGGTACTGCGCCGGCGTCGGGCGGGTGCCGGTCCTGCGGTGTCCGGTGGTGCGGTGTCCGGTCTCACGGCGTCCGGCCGGGTCGCCGTCGGGTGCGTCATTTCCGGTCGTGCTGGAGGGTGGCCCACAGACCGTAGCCGTGCATGGCCTGCACATCGCGCTCCATCTCCTCACGGGTGCCGCTGGAGACAACGGCCCGGCCCTTCTGGTGCACGTCCATCATCAGCTTGGTGGCCTTGTCCTTCGAGTACCCGAAGTACGACTGGAAGACATAGGTCACGTAGCTCATCAGGTTGACCGGGTCGTTGTGGACGATGGTCACCCAGGGAACGTCGGGCTCGGTTACGGCGAAGACCTCCTCAGCCGACTCGGTCTTCTCGGTCTCTAGGGGTGCGGGAGCCGTCACACGGCCCATGCTGCCACCACAGGCGGGTGCCCGGCCAAACGGAGCCGCACATCGTGCGCATCGCGAGGGAGCCGCACATCACAGAACCTAGAAATCGTCAGAGTGACGAGATAGGGGTAGCATCTCCGTCATGAACACTGCGGACCTAGGGCTGCCGGTGGATGTGCCCTCGACAGCGCTCTTCACGGACCACTACGAGCTGACCATGCTGCAGGCCGCTCTCAAGGGCGGCACGGCCGACCGGCGTTCGGTCTTCGAGGTCTTCACCCGCCGGCTCCCCGAGGGCCGCCGCTACGGCGTCGTGGCCGGAACCGGGCGGGTCCTGGACGCGGTGGAGAACTTCCGCTTCGACGCGGACGTCATCGGCTTCCTGCGCGAGCGGAACGTCGTGGACGAACCGACGCTCGAATGGCTGGCCTCGTACCGCTTCGGCGGCGACGTCTGGGGTTACCCGGAGGGCGAGGTGTACTTCGCCGGGTCGCCGGTCCTGCGGGTCGAGGGCTCCTTCGCGGAGTGCGTGCTCCTGGAGACCGTGATCCTCTCCATCCTCAACCACGACTCGGCCATCGCGGCAGCCGCCTCGCGGATGGCCTCGGCCGCCGGCGGGCGCCCGCTGATCGAGATGGGCGCCCGGCGCACCCACGAGCTGGCCGCGGTGGCGGCGTCCCGCGCGGCGTACGTCGGCGGCTTCACCACCACCTCCGACCTGGCCGCGGGCTTCCGCTACGGCATTCCGACGGTCGGCACGTCCGCCCACGCCTTCACCCTCGTGCACGACACCGAGCGGGACGCCTTCCGCGCCCAGGTGGACTCGCTGGGCCGGGGCACCACGCTCCTCGTCGACACGTACGACGTCGCCGAGGCCGTACGGCTGGCCGTCGAGGTGGCCGGGCCCGAGCTGGGCGCCGTCCGCATCGACTCCGGTGACCTGCTGCTCGTGGCGCACCGGGTACGGCAGCAGCTGGACGAGCTGGGCGCCACGAAGGCCCGGATCATCGTGACCTCGGACCTGGACGAGTACGCGATCGCCTCGCTGGCCGCGGCGCCCGTGGACGCGTACGGGGTGGGCACGCAGCTGGTGACGGGTTCCGGCCACCCGACGTGTTCGATGGTCTACAAGATCGTCGCGCGCGCCGAGTCGGCGGACCCGAAGGCTCCGCTCCTGCCGGTGGCCAAGAAGTCCTCGGGCGGCAAGACGTCCATCGGCGGCCGCAAGTGGGCCGCGCGGCGGCTCGACGAGTACGGGGTCGCCGAGACCGAGGTGATCGGCACGGGGCCGGTCCCGGCGGAGCTCGCCGACAGCCTGCTCCAGGTGCGGCTCGTCAAGGGCGGCCAGGTCGTCGCCCGCGAGCCGCTGGACGTCGTACGCGACCGGCACGCCCGGGCCCGCGCGAACCTGCCCCTCTCGGCGACCCAGCTGTCGCGGGGCGAGCCCGTCATCGCGACCGAGTACGTGTGAGACACACGGGCCTGTACTGGGCCCGTACTGGAGTGAACGGCCGGTAAGCCGGGAAGGGCAACGGCAACGAACCGCGCCCCTCGGGGGCGCGGGCCCGAATCCAGTACGGCTGCGCCACGTGGGCGCGACCGCCCCCACCGGCCCGCACGACACCACTGGCCTCCGCCGCGGAGCGCCGATGCCGAACCGAAGGACACCGCCCATGCGCCGCGCCCTGATCGTCGTAGACGTCCAGAACGACTTCTGCGAGGGAGGCAGCCTCGCGGTGCCCGGCGGGGCGGATGTGGCCGCCGCGATCACGGAGCTGATCGGGCAGGCCCCGGCCGGCTACCGCCACGTGGTGGCGACCCGCGACCACCACATCGCCCCCGGGGGTCACTTCGCGGACAACCCCGACTATGTCCACTCCTGGCCCGCGCACTGCGTGGCCGGCACGGAGGGGGTGGGCTTCCACCCGAACTTCGCGCCGGCGGTCGCCTCCGGCGCGATCGACGCCGTCTTCGACAAGGGGGCGTACTCGGCGGCGTACAGCGGCTTCGAGGGCACCGACGAGAACGGCGTCTCGCTCGGCGACTGGCTGCGCACGCGGGAGATCACCGAGGTCGACGTGGTGGGCATCGCCACGGACCACTGCGTGAAGGCGACGGCCCTGGACGCCGCCCGGGAGGGCTTCCGCACCCAGATCCTGCTGGACCTGACGGCGGGCGTGGCCCCGGACACCACGACGCAGGCCCTGGACGCCCTACGAGAAGCAGGCGTAGAACTAACCGGCAAGCCGGTGGTCTAACCCCGGCGGGGCCGCCCCTTTAAAGGCGCCCTCCAGGGGCGCTCCGCAGGGGCGCGGGGAACGGCGCAAACGGCCCGCCCAACCCACGGCCACCCCACACACGGGCCCCCACCCCTCCCACTCAGGGGCGCGGGGAACGGCGCAAACGGCCCGACCGACCCACGGCCACCCCACACGGCCCCCGGCCCCCGGCCCCCTAATCGGGGGCTGACGCCCCCTACAGCGGCGCGGCAGCCCGCCGAATCAACGTACGAATGGGATGCCAGAGCTCAGACGCAAGCGCATCCACCCCCGGCACCGCACGCCATATGAGCCCATCCGGATGGTGCAGAACCGCGGTGATCTCGTCAGGCGTCGGAGGCTGCCCGTTGCCGCGCAGATACACCGCCCGCAACCCCAGATTGCGCAGCCGCGTCAACGCGCGGGCGCGATTGTGCGCATGCACCAGCACCCGCACCGGACCACTGCCCGCGGCCAGCGGTCTGGGCAGGTTCAGCGCCACCACGACGGTGCCGTTCGGCAGCTTGCAGAAGCCTCCTGCGGCCATTCGGTCATACCCCCGCGAGATCCGGTGTCAATAAGAGAGTCACAGGACGCACCTAAACACGATCGGCCGCGACCCGCCAGGGGGTCGCGGCCGATCATGGTTTGACCTGCGAAAACGTCTCTTGTTACTTCGCGGCGGAGACCTTCACAGTGATCGTCGAGCCATCGCGGGGCTCCTTGACGATCGCGATCTTCGTGTTGGTGTCAGTGATCTTGACACCCCCGGTCGGGTTGGCCGGGTCGTAGTACGTGTTCGTGCGGTCGTTGAAGATCCGGTTGCCCGGCTGCGACTTGATCTTCGTCGCGACGTCCGCCTTGTGCAGCGTGAGACCGTCCGTCCGGTACGAGCTGAACGCCGAGTCGTAGGACTGGATGCGGTTGCGCATCAGCGTCCCGTCGCCCCACTTCAGCGCCGTCGGGTGCGCGTCCACCGGCAGCAGCAGGCCGGTGCCCTTGTGCTGACTGACGTTGTTGTCACGCTGGGAGGTGTCCCACTTCCAGATCAACAGACCGTTCTGGTACGGGAAGTGCTCCACCCACGACGGACGCGTGGACGCGAAACCGAAGTTGTACGGGCCGACCTTGAGGGTCTTGTCGTACGACACGTACTGGCGGTTCTCCGCGATGTAGTACTGCGCGTAGTCGTTGGTGAAGGACGCGCCGATACGGGAGAAGCCGTTGGACTTCCAGGCGGCGTCGGCGGTCTCGGCGTCGTCCGAGAAGACCGCGGAGCCGTCGGCGGTGACGGTGACGCGGTCCGCCGCGAAGCCCTTCTGGGCCACGCCGCCGTCGGTGGAGTAGCGGAAGCGCAGGTCGAACTTCTGGCCCGCGTAGGCGTCGAGCGGGTACGACAGCTTCGTGTACGCGGCCGACGTGCCGGTCAGCGCGGGGCTGCCGCTGGCGTCACGCGGGATCGCGGCGCCGTCGACCGTGCCGTCGATCGCCGTCCACTTGGCGCCGCCGTCGGTGGAGACCTCGGTGTAGAGGTAGTCGAAGTCCGTCTCGATGTCGTAGTACCCGTCGAGGGTCAGCGTCGCCGCCGACTTGCCCGTCAGGTCCACGGAACGAGTCAGCGTGTTCTTGAGGTTGTTCGCGCTGCCGCTCCACCACTGGGTGGCGCCCTGCGCCGGGGGGACGACCTCGGTGGTGACCGCCTTCTTCGGCAGTTCGACCACCAGCGCCTGGGCCTTCTTGGTGTTGTACTCGGCCACGCCCAGCGTGTGGGTGGAGCGCTTCGCGGCCTTCGCCGTGTCGTACTTCAGCCAGCCGAGCTGCAGCTTGTCCCAGGCGGTCATGTCGCCGGGCAGGTCGCCGATGGCGTCCTTGCCGGTGCCGAGCCACGAGCCGGAGGACATCAGCGTCCAGAACGCGGTGGAGTTCTCCGCCGTGTTGGTCGTGTCGTAGTGGTCCGGCAGACCGAGGTCGTGGCCGTACTCGTGGGCGAAGACGCCGAGTCCGCCGTTCTCCGGCTGGATCGTGTAGTCGCCGACCCAGATGCCGGAGTCGCCGATCTGCGCGCCGCCCATCTTGTTGCCCGTGGGGCCGGTGGCGCCGGCGTCCGTGCCGAAGGCGTACCAGCGGTGGGCCCAGATCGCGTCCTCGCCCTGGGCGCCGCCGCCCGCGGACTCGTCCTCACCGGCGTGCACGATCTGGAAGTGGTCGATGTAGCCGTCGGGCTCGTTGAAGTTGCCGTCGCCGTCGAAGTCGTTGCGGTCCCACTTGTCGTACGCGGACAGCTCGGACTTGATGTCGGCGTCGGACTTGCCGGCCGCCTTCTGGGCGTCGACCCAGGCGGTGACACCGTCGGCGACGGCGTTCCACGCGCAGGTGTCGGGGTCGCACTTGTTGGAGCCGTAGCGGGCCTCGTTGTAGGGCACCTTGACCCAGTCGGAGACCGTGCCGTCGATAGAGTAGCGGCCCGAGGACTGCTTCTCGTAGTACTTCTTCATCGACTCGACACCCTTGCCGGTGCCGAAGTAGAGGTCCTGGTAGTGCTTGGTGTTGTAGTCCGCCTTCCAGTCCGTGCTGTTGTCCTCGGCACGGTCCGGCTCGGCTATCTGGTTGTGCAGCGGGCCGGGGGTGCCGCCGTAGCGGCTGTCCACCTTGTCGCCGAACTCGACGAGGATCGTGAAGATCTCGTCGGTCTTCTCCCGGCCGAGCTCCACGTACTTGCCGTTCTGGAGCTTCACGACCTGCGAACCGCCGCGCTTGACGGCCTTGGCGTCGCCCGAGATGACCCTCTTGAGGGCCTCCTCGCGCTGGGCTTCCTGACGGTCGGTCAGGGGGCCCTTCAGGTCGTGCTCGTGCTCGGCACCGTCGCCGGCGGGTGCCGGGTCCTGCCGGTTCGCGGCCGCGGCCGGCTGGTCGCCGGCGTCGGCGGCCTGCGCCACCGCGAAGGTCGAGAACGTGGCGGCTGCCGCTGTGAGCGCCACACCCACTGCTGCCGCTCTGAACGTCCATGGTCTGCTGGTCACTTGATGCAGTCCTCCCTCACGCCCGGGCGCGCGGAAGGAGGGTGTCCAGGTTATGGAGTCCGCGCGCGCTCTATGCGCGTCACAAGTGACGACATTCGATCGGAGTTGGCCGAGAAAAGACAGACCTTGACTTGGACAGGTCAAGTGAGCTATGCATCGGCCGACCAGGGGTCGCGTTCCGGTACCGGTCCGCTCGCGGAGATCCGTGTACCGCTCAACAGGCGCGTTGGGAAGACGGGTTGGCAGAAGCCATGATTCCGTGCGCCCCCTGTGCACCGGCACCGTGGGTTAGGTCACGCTTACTGCTCGTTCCCCTCGGGCAGACAGGCCAATAGAGTCGGTTGGCGGCGCGCCGGATATCCGGCGATTTGCCAAGCGACACCGTTGTCGCAGCCTTGCTATCTATTCGCACCTCCCCCATGCGAGAGGCACCGGGGGGAGACCCCCATACCCGAGGACGGAACTGCCATGCCTCGTCCGACCGCCGCACAGCTCGCCTACGGTTCCTGCACCGTGCTCTTCTCCACGCTCGCCATGCTGCTGCTGTCACAGACGAGTTCGGGCCTGGGAGTCGTGATCATCGCGCTCTCCGCCCTCGTGCTCGGTCTTCTGGTGGCCATGACGGTCCCCGCACGCGTCGCCGCCACGACGGAACAGCGCGTTCCGGACCAGCGCGTCGCGGATCAGCGCGTCGCGGAACCTCAGATCTCGGCGCGGCGCGAGACCGTCGCCGCCGCGAGCGCGTCCGAGCCGGTACGCGAACGCGCCTGAGTCCGCGTCCGGCCGGCTGCCCGCCGCCCGCCTGCCGCCGTTCGCCGCCCGTCTGCCGTCGGGCGGCGCGTGGCGTGTGGCGGGTGGCAGGTGGCGGGTGGCCGCGTGGCGGGCGGCTCAGGCGGTGCTGACCACTACCGTTTTGGCCGCCTTGTCGTGCAGCCCCTGCTTGTACGGCTTGTCGAAGAAGCTCCAGCCGCCCGCGATGGCGGTCCAGATGCACGCGCAGCAGAACGCGAAGGGCACCCACAGCACCAGCGCGCGGACCAGCGAGGTCTGCACGGAGGGTGTGGAGCCGTTGTCGAGGTTCGCCACCCGCAGGTGCAGCCACTTCTTGCCGAGTGTCTGACCCGACCTGGTGGTCAGGAAGGTGTCGTACCCGACGTAGAGCAGCAGCGCGATCAGCGACTGCCCGAAGGACTTGCCGTACTGGATCTTGTCCGTGTCCACGTCGTACTCGCTGACCCCGAAACCCCAGGTCAGCAGCCACACCACGATGACGACGAGGATCATGTCGATGATCCGCGCGAGGACGCGTCTGCCGCTGTCGGCGAGCGGCGGCATCCCGGCGAGCGGGTCGTTGGTGTACGGGCCCCCGCCGTAGGGGTCGCCGGCCCCGCCGCCGTAGGGCGGTGGCGTGGCACCGGGCGGTGGCGGCGCGGCGCCGTACGGGGAGCCGCCGCTCTGACCGGGTGGCGGCTGCGGCGGCTGTGACTGCTGAGGCGGCTGCTGCTTCTTGAACGGGTCCTCGTCCGGCGGCTTCTGGAACGGATCGTCGTCCGGAGGGGGCGGCGGCTCGGTGGTCATGACCAGAGTGGACCCCGAACCCCACGGCTTCGCAACGGGTGGCGGCCGTCCGGGGTATCCGCCGAACGCGTCAGCCCGCAGCCGTCGACCCGAGGCCGTCGAACGTCAGCCCGCGACGAACGTATGGGCCGCCTTGTCGTGCCAGCACTGGCGCCACGGGCGGTCGAACAGGCCCCACACGACGCCCACGACACCGATGAGGAGAAGGCACGGGACGCTGTAGACGAGCCAGCGACGCAGGGCCAGGCCGAACGACGGCGGTTCGACTCCCTCGATGTCCCGCACCTGGAGGCCGAACAGCTTCTTCCCGAGGGTGCGGCCCCACTTGGCGTTCGGCAGAGCCTCGTAGAGGACACCGAAGACGATCAGGACGGCGAGGACGATGCCGAGGTAGAGAGCGGTCGTGCCGTCCAGCAGCCACACCGTGACCGTCTCGCCGGAGAGCTTGGCCGCGTCGATCTTCTCGTTGACGTGGTCCAGCGCCCTGGTGCCCAGCGGAACCGCGACCGCGCCGGTGACCGCGGCCAGCACGAGCGTGTCCACGAAGCGGGCGGCGAACCGCTTGCCGAGCCCCGCCGGACGCGCCTCCGCCTGGGAGCGGACCACCGACTGGAACGGATCCTCCCGCACCGGCTTCCACGGCACGACGGGCTGGTCCTCGTCCGGCCCGGCCAGGCGGTGCACCTGCTGCGCCCAGGAGGGCTGCCCACCGCCCTGCCCCGCGCTCATCGGCGCCTGCGCGGCGGCCTGCGGAGGAACAGCCTGCGGGGGAACGGGCTGAGGGGTTACGGGCTGAGGGGTTACGGGCTGAGGAGTTACGGCGGACTGGGGCGCCGCGGGCTGTGGGGCCACGGGCTCCGGGGCGGCGGGGGACGGCGGCGGCTGCGTACCGTGCTGCTGCGCCGATCCCTGCGGCGTCCGTCCGAAGCTCATCGTGCCCTCGGCGACGACGGGTTCGCGGGAGCCGGGGACGCCGGAGGCCGCGGCCCCCGTGGCCGGGGTCTGCGCGCGCGCCGCTCCGGACGCGCCCGCGACGTGCGCGCGACCGGCCCCCATGGCGCCGGCCGATCCCGCCGCGCCCGAGGCACCCGCCGTACCGGCGGCACCCGTGGGGCGTACCGGCCCCGTGGGCCTGCGGAAGACGACCGTGCCGCCGGAGGGGGGAGCCACGGGCGCCCCGGCTTCCCCTTCGGAGTCGGCGTCCTGGAACGTGGCCGTACCGTCCGTGTGGTCCGACCTGCCGTCGGGCTGCGCGGCCGACTGCGCGGGTTGGACGGGCTGGACGGCGGGCTGCGCGGACTGTGCCGGTACGCGCGGGTCCGGCGAACCCCAGCGGACCCGGCGGTCCGGGTCGCCGCCGAAGCCCGTCTGCCGGGAGCGGTCGGCGCCCCACGCGGTGGCCGGTTCGGGGCGGTTGCCGTGCTGGGCCTCGGCGGGTGAGGGGCCCGCGGCGGGCGGGTCCTCGTCGAAGAAGTGCGGGCCCGTCTCCTCCGTGGACACGGGTGCGGGCTGCGCGTTCACAGGCGAGGCAGGTGAGGCCGGTACGGCGGCCGGGTCGCCGCCGGGCGCCGGGCGGCTGGTGCCCGGCACCCAGGCGGCACCGTTCCAGTACCGGACATATCCAGGAATGGACGGGTCCGGGTAGTACCCCTCGCGGGGCCTGTCGTCGCCGGGGGCCGGGGTTGGGGCGCTCATGTCCGTCGTCCCGTATCTGCTCGGGGGTCGTGTTGAGCGTCCACATCTATCAGACGGGCGCAACCGCCACTGCCGCTCCTGATGTACCTACCCCCTTCGGGCAAGGTTCCCGCACCTTTTCCGGCCGCGCGCGGTATAGGCGTCCCGGTCCCGGGAGCCGTGCGAAAAAGTTCTCCGAAACGGCGTAATGCTCGGGCCTCAACGGCCTCTCCACTCGTACGGGCCCGCTCTTCGGGTCCCGGACGCGAGAGGAAGCGGACCCATGAGCAACGACGTGAACAATGTGAACAACGATCTGAACAACGACAGGGACGACGGCAGGGACGACGGCAGGCACCGCGACCTGGCTGTGGTGGAGCGGGAGCTGGAGCTCAAGCTGGTGCTGTCCCCCGAGCACAGCATTCCCGTGCAGGCCCGGCTGAGTTACCGCAGCGACGATCCGTACGCCGTGCACGTCACCTTCCACATCGGCACCGACCACCCCGTGAGCTGGACCTTCGCGCGGGAACTGCTCGTCGAGGGGGTGTTCCGGCCGTGCGGGCACGGGGACGTGCGGGCGTGGCCGACGAAGGTCGGCGGGCGCGGGGTCGTGCTGATGGCGCTGAGTTCACCCGACGGGG
Organism: Streptomyces ortus; assembly: GCF_026341275.1. Taxonomy (NCBI): domain Bacteria; kingdom Bacillati; phylum Actinomycetota; class Actinomycetes; order Kitasatosporales; family Streptomycetaceae; genus Streptomyces; species Streptomyces ortus. The sequence goes on along the minus strand of NZ_JAIFZO010000002.1, from coordinate 5,311,180 downwards.
ACGCGCTGCTCGAAGCGCCCGCCGCGCAGGTGTCGGCGTGGCTGGAGCGCACCCTGCGGGCGGTCCCGCCGGGCACCGAGGCCGACCGGCTCGGTATCGACGACGGCCTCGCCGAGCTGCTCATGCCCGCTCCGGTCGACGAGCTGTGGCTGAGCGACCCGTGGCCCTCGGACGAGTCCCAGGACGGGGAGTGAGAGGGAGGAGGGGAACGAGGGGATGAGGGGGATGAGGGGAGGAGAGGAGCCAGGGGGAAGGGGCTGTCAGAAGAGTTTTCCGGGGTTCAGGATGCCCAGGGGGTCGAAGGCCGTTTTCACCGCCCGTTGCATCTCGATGCCCACCGGGCCGATCTCGCGGGCCAGCCACTCCTTCTTGAGGACGCCCACACCGTGCTCGCCGGTGATCGTGCCGCCGAGTTCCAGGCCGAGGGCCATGATCTCGTCGAAGGACTCCCGGGCGCGCCGGGACTCGTCGGGGTCGCTCGCGTCGAAGCAGACCGTCGGGTGGGTGTTGCCGTCGCCGGCGTGGGCCACGACTCCGATGGTCAGCCGGTACTTCTCGGCGATCCGGTCGACCCCTTCGAGCATCTCGGCGAGCCGGGAGCGCGGTACGCACACGTCGTCGATCATCGTCGTGCCCTTCACCGCCTCAAGGCCCGTCAGGGACAGCCGGCGGGCCTGGAGCAGCAGTTCCGACTCGGCAGCGTCCTCCGCGGGTACGACCTGGGTGGCGCCCGCCGCCTCGCAGAGCGCGCCCACCGCGGCGAGGTCCGCTGCGGGGTCGTGGGTGTCGAAGGCGGCGAGGAGCAGGGCCTCGGTGCTCTCCGGGAGACCCATGTGCGCCATGTCGTTGACGGCCTTCACCGTGGTGCGGTCCATCAGTTCGAGGAGGGACGGCACATGGCCGCCCTCCATGATCCGGCAGACCGCGTCGCAGGCAGCCGCCCCCGAGGGGAACTCCGCCGCCAGGACCAGCTGTTGGGGCGGCTGGGGTTTCAGCGCGAGGGTGGCCCGTACGACGATGCCGAGTGAGCCCTCCGAGCCGACGAAGAGGCGCGTCAGGTCGTAGCCGGCCACTCCCTTCGCCGTGCGGCGGCCGGTGGACAGCAGACGGCCGTCGGCGAGGACGACGTCCAGGCCCAGTACGTACTCCGCCGTCACTCCGTACTTCACACAGCACAGGCCGCCCGAGGCCGTGCCGATGTTGCCGCCGATGGTGCACATCTCCCAGCTGGAGGGGTCCGGCGGGTAGTAGAGGCCGTGTTCGTTGACGGCGCGGGAGAGCGTGGCGTTGATGACGCCCGGCTCGACCACCGCGATCCGGTCCACGGGGCTGATCTCCAGGATGCGGTCCATCTTGGTCAGGGACAGCACGACGCAGCCGTCGGAGGCGTTGGCCGCCCCCGAGAGGCCGGTGCGGGCGCCCTGCGGGACCACCGGGATACGCAGCTCGGTCGCGGTGCGCATGACGTGCTGGACCTGTTCGACCGTGCGCGGCAGCACCACGACCGCGGGGGTGCCCGCCTCGCAGAAGCTGGCCATGTCGTTGGCGTACGAGCCGGTGATGTCCGGGTCGGTGAGGACCGCCTCGGGCGGCAGGCCCGTGAGGAGGCGTTCGGTGAGGGTTTGCGCGAGGTGTTGAGTGGGGTTTTGGGTGAGGTCTTGGGTGGGGTTTTGAGTGAGACGTTCGGGGGCGCTGCCCACCGCCACGGTGTCTTCATCGGGTCGGGCTTCGATACGGCTCATGATCACAGCGTCGCACTCGGGGCCATCGGTGTGAACCCCGCCCGCGCGGGGCTTTCCGTGCCGGGGTGGTGGGCGGGTGTGCTCTTCCTATTGACGCACAGTGATCGACATGGACAGCGGTGTGGAGAGCGGCACGGACGGTGCCGTGGCCGGCGGTACTGAGGTTTCTGGGGCCGGTGGCGTGCGGACGGAGTCCGCGGGGCGGCGTGCGGTTCTGGTGCGGCGGGTGTTGGTCGGGGCCGTCCTGGGGTGCTTCGTGCTGGGGGGCGTGCTCGTCGTGCTGCCCGACGGCGGTCGTCGGCCGCCGCCCTCCCCCGGGCCCATGGCACGGGCCGTGACGGCCGTGGGGTCCGGGGCGCCCGCCTCGTTGCCCGATCTCGTCGCGCTGATCGGTGACCGCGAGGCGCATCTGCGGGCCCATCCGGGTGATGTGCGGTCGTGGGCCGAGCTGGGCACGGCGTATGTGGAGCGGGGGCGGCGGACCGCCGAGCCGGGGTTCTACCCGAAGGCCGACGCCGCGTTGCGTACGTCGTTGAAAGGGCGGCCGAAGGGGAACACCGAGGCGTTCCGGGGGATGGCCGTGCTCGCCAACACGCGGCGCGACTTCCGGGCCGCGCGGGAGTGGGGGGAGGCGGCCGTGGCCTCCTCGCCGAAGCGGTGGTCCGTGTATCCGGCGCTGATCGACGCGTATCGGGGGCTCGGGGACTACAAGGGTGCTCGGCGCGCTCTGGCCAAGCTGGTCGAGCTTCCCTCGGGGGGCGGGGCGTCGGGTAACGGGGCCTCGGGGAGCCGGGCGTCGGGGAGCGGGCCGGCGGCGCAGGTGTTGGTGCGGGCCGGGCTGGTGTACCGGGACCGGGGGTGGCGGGAGGATTCCGCCGCAGCTCTGTCCGATGCGGCGGCGCTCGCCGCCACCCCCGCCGAGCGGGCCGACTGCCTGGTGCGGGTCGGGGAGTCGGCGTGGGAACGCGGGGAGGCCGCCGAGTCGCTGCGGGCGTTCGAGGCCGCGCTGCGGGCCGATCCCGGGGAGCATGCGGCGCGGGCCGGGCAGGGGCGGGCGCTGGCCGCGCTGGGGCGGGACTCGGAGGCGCTGCTCGCGTATCAGTCCGCCCTGGCGAAGCAGCCGTTGCCGCGGTACGCGCTGGAGTTGGGCGAGTTGTACGAGTCGCTGGGGCTGGGCGGGGCCGCGCGGGCCCAGTACGACGTGTTGCGGGCTCGGGTGCGGGAGGGGGACGCGGTCGGTGTGGACGAGGAGCTGGTGCTCGGGCTCTTCGAGGCCGACCACGGGGATGCGGGTGATGCGGTGCGGCGGTTGCGGGGTGAGTGGGCCCGGCATCCGTCGGCGGCCGTGGCCGATGCGCTGGGGTGGGCGTTGCATCGGGACGGGAAGGACAAGGAGGCGGTCGGGTTCGCGACGCGGGCCACGGACCGGGTGCGTGGGGGTGGGGCGCGGGTTGCCCTGTACTCGTTTCACCGGGGGTGATCGAGCGGGGGAGTGGGGAGCGGCTCGAGGCCGGCGGCGCCCGGGGAAGCGCTGCCGGATCCAGTCCGGTGTTCTCGCCGCTCTTGGTGCGTGGCTTTGCGGGCTCTGGAGAGAGTTGGTGACCGTCGGCTGTGCGTGCGCCTGGTCGTGCGCCTGTGCCTGGAAGCGGGGCGGCGACGAGGGTGGGGGCGAGGGCGGAAGCGCGCGGCGGTAGTGGGTGGGTCGGGGCCGTGCCGGTACGTCGCGTCCGCCGCCTCCCGGGTGTACCGCCGTAAGGAGGAGGGTTGCCGTCGTTTGCAGGAGCCCTATGCGGCGGACCGCGACGTACCGGCACGGCCCGCTCCCGCCATGTCTGCGACGTACCGGCACGGCCCGCTCCCGCCATGTCTGGGGGGGTGCGGGCCGTCTCCGGGGGGAGAGAATTTAGAGGTTGCCTCGGCGTTCCTGCTCTCGTTCGATCGCCTCGAAGAGGGCCTTGAAGTTGCCCTTGCCGAAGCCCATGGAGCCGTGGCGTTCGATCATCTCGAAGAAGACCGTCGGCCTGTCCTGGACCGGCTTGGTGAAGATCTGGAGCAGGTAGCCGTCCTCGTCCCGGTCCACGAGGATCTTCAGTTCGCGGAGTGTTTCCACGGGGACCCTCGTCTCGCCCGCCCATTCGCCGAGAGTGTCGTAGTAGGAGTCCGGGGTGTCGAGGAACTGGACGCCCGCCGCGCGCATCGTGCGGACCGTGTTGACGATGTCGTTGGTGTTCAGGGCGATGTGCTGGACGCCCGCGCCGCCGTAGAACTCCAGGTACTCGTCGATCTGGGACTTCTTCTTGGCGATGGCGGGCTCGTTGATCGGGAACTTGACCTTGAGCGTGCCGTCGGCCACGACCTTCGACATCAGAGCGCTGTACTCGGTGGCGATGTCGTCCCCCACGAACTCCTTCATGTTCGTGAAGCCCATGACCTTGTTGTAGAAGCCGACCCATTCGTTCATCCGGCCGAGTTCCACGTTGCCCACGCAGTGGTCGACGGCCTGGAAGGTGCGCCGGGCGGGGGGCTCGACGATCGGGGCGGCGGCCATGTAGCCGGGGAGGTACGGGCCCTCGTAACCCGTGCGCTCGACCAGGGTGTGGCGGGTCTTGCCGTACGTGGCGATCGCGGCGAGGACCACCGTGCCGTGCTCGTCCTTGACGTCGTACGGCTCGGTGAGGGGGGTCGCTCCGTGTTCCACGGCGTACGCGAAGGCCGCGCGTGCGTCCGGGACCTCGATGGCGAGGTCCACCACTCCGTCGCCGTGCTCCGCCACGTGCTCGGAGAGGAAGTGGCCCCAGGGGGTGGCGGGCTTGATGACCGAGGTGAAGACGAAACGGGCCGAGCCGTTCTCCAGGACGTAGCTTGCCGTCTCCCGGCTGCCGTTCTCCGGTCCGGAGTACGCGACGAGTTGCATGCCGAAGGCCGTGGAGTAGTAGTGCGCCGCCTGTTTGGCGTTGCCCACGGCGAAGACGACCGCGTCCATTCCCTTGACCGGGAAGGGGTCTGCCTGCCGCGCGGTGTGAGGGGTGTGGTGCGTGGTCTGCGTCATGGGCGCAGACTCTCGCCCTTCAGCAAGGTGCGCAACAGTTTGCGATTCGGCTGGGCAATATGTTCAGTGGAGGGGCGGGTTGCGACTACTTCTTGTACAGGGTGACCATCGCGGAGGTGTTTGTGGGGATCGATCGTTTGGACGGGCGGCTTCTCGTGCTGCTGGCCGAGGAGCCGCGGATCGGTGTGCTGGAGATGTCCCGTCGGCTCGGGGTCGCGCGCGGGACCGTGCAGGCGCGGCTGGACCGCCTTCAGTCGAATGGCGTCATCCGGGGATTCGGCCCGCAGGTGGATCCCACGGCCCTCGGATATCCCGTCACCGCTTTCGCGACCCTCCAGATCCGGCAGGGTCAAGGCACGGACGTACGGGCGCACTTGGCGACCGTGCCCGAGGTGCTGGAGCTGCACACGACCACGGGCGGCGGGGACATGCTGTGCCGGCTCGTGGCTCGCTCCAACGCCGATCTTCAACGGGTGATCGACCGGGTTGTCGGTTTTGATGGCATCGTCCGGGCCTCCACGGCGATCGTCATGGAGAACCCCGTTCCGCTGCGGGTCATTCCGCTGGTGGAGCAGGCGGCGCGGGACGGTGACGGCTGAACGACTGGGCTACCGAGTGGGGTGACAGCGGGTGAACTTCTGGGAGTACCTCGGCAGTCGTCATCAGCAGCTCCTCGCCGATGCCTTTCAGCACGCCAGCGCCGTCTTCCAGTGCATGGTCGTCGCCACGGTCGTAGGGGTGGTGATCGGCGTGGTCACCTATCGCAGCGACTGGGCCGGGAACCTCGCCACGATCACCACGGCGACCCTGCTGACCATTCCCTCGCTCGCCATGATCGGTCTGCTGATCCCGGTGGTGGGACTGGGTGTGCCGCCCACGGTGATCGCCCTGACCCTGTACGGGCTGCTGCCCATCGTGCGGAACTCGATCGTCGGGCTGCGCGGGGTCGACCCGTCGCTGGTGGACGCGGCGACCGGCATCGGGATGTCGCGGCTCGCCCGGCTCGTACGCGTCGAACTGCCGTTGGCCTGGCCGCCGATCCTGACCGGGATCCGGGTCTCCACGCAGATGCTGATGGGCATCGCCGCGATCGCCGCGTACGCCTCGGGGCCGGGTCTCGGCAATGAGATCTTCCGCGGTATCGCCTCCCTGGGCAGCAAGAACGCGCTCAACCAAGTCCTCGCGGGCACGCTCGGGATCATCGTCCTGGCGCTGCTGTTCGATGCCGCGTACGTCCTCATCGGACGGCTGACCATCCCTAGGGGGATTCGTGTCTGAGACAGCAGCAGGGACCGTGGAAGGGGCGCGGGAGGGTGGGGGTGGGCGCGACGCCACCGGGGCCACCATCCGGCTGGAGAGTCTGAGCAAGCGGTATCCGGGGAGCGCCGATCCCGCGGTGGACAGCGTCAACATGGAGATCAACGCCGGTGAGCTGGTGGTGCTGGTCGGGCCCTCCGGGTGCGGGAAGTCCACCACGCTGAAAATGATCAACCGGCTGATCGAGCCCACGGGCGGGCGGATCCGCATCGGAGGCGAGGACGTCACCCACATGGATCCCGTCAAACTGCGACGGAAGATCGGGTACGCCATCCAGTCCTCGGGGCTCTTCCCGCACATGACGGTCGCCCAGAACATCGGGCTCGTGCCGAAGATGGTCGGCTGGTCGAAGGCGCGGGTCGCCGCGCGCATCGAGGAGATGCTCGATCTGGTGGGGCTCGATCCGGGCGAGTTCCACGGGCGGTATCCGCGGCAACTGTCCGGCGGGCAACAGCAGCGGGTGGGCGTGGCGCGGGCGTTGGCCGCCGATCCGCCCGTGCTGCTGATGGACGAGCCGTTCGGTGCCGTCGATCCGATCACTCGTGATCACCTGCAGGACGAGTTGATTCGGCTGCAGCACGAGCTGCACAAGACCATTGTTTTCGTCACGCACGACTTCGACGAGGCCATCAAGCTCGGTGACCGGATCGCGGTGCTGCGCGAGCAGTCGCACATCGCGCAGTTCGACACCCCGGAGGCGATCCTCACCAACCCCGCCGACGACTTCGTGTCCGGGTTCGTGGGCGCCGGTGCCGCCCTGAAGCGGCTGAACCTGACGCGCGTACGGGATGTGGAGATCACCGAGTATCCGACGGTGACCGTCGACGATCCACTGCAGGAGATCTTCAACAAGGTCCGGGCGAGCGGTACGAACGAGATCCTGCTCCTCGACCGGCGGGGGCGGCCCTACAAGTGGCTGCGGCGCGGCGATCTCATGCGGGCCCGGGGCTCGCTGGCCCGCGCCGGCACACCGGTGAACGACACCGTGACCAGGGACGCGACGCTGCGGGACGCGCTGGAGGCCGTGCTCACGGACAATGCGGGGCGGGTCGTGGTGACCGGGCGGCGCGGCGAGTACACCGGCGTGGTGGACATGGAGACGCTGATGAACTCCGTGCAGGAGATGCTGGAGGCCGACCGGCTCGACGCGATGGAGCACCAGCACGAGCTGGAGGAGGCCCGCACCGAGCAGAGCCGCCATGAGGGTTCCCGTCAGGAGCAGGAGGGTGCGGGTGGCGGCGGGGAGGGCGAGGCGTGAGCGGCCCCGAGGCCGGTCGCGATGGCGACGCGGGTGACCGGGACGACCGGGGCACCCGTACGGAGCGCGGGGGTTCCCGTCCTGGTGCCGGGGACGTCGGGGGTGTCGGGCCGGAAGCCGGGCGGGAGGCCGCCTTCGACGAGGAGCTCGCCGTGGTGGCCGCCAAGTCCCCGGCCGGCAGGATCAGTTGGCTGAAGCTGACCCTTCTGCCGACCGTGCTCGTCGTCGGACTGCTCTGCACCTGGCTCTGGTTCCGCCAGGCGGACCTCGACCCCCTCTCCGAGAACGCGCTCAGCAACGGGCAGGTGTGGAAGGCGCTGCGCCAGCACATCGAGCTGACCGTGATCTCCACCTTCTTCGTGCTGATCATCGCGATTCCGCTGGGCATCCTGCTGACGCGCGGGGCCCTGCGCAAGGCGACCCCGGTGGCCATGACCTTCGCCAACATGGGGCAGGCCACGCCCGCGATCGGGCTGCTGGCCCTGCTGGTGATCTGGCTGGGCATCGGCCGCAGGGCGGCGCTGATCGGCATCATCGCGTACGCCGTCCTGCCCGTCCTGTCCAACACGATCGCCGGGCTGAAGGCGAACGACCCGACGCTCCTGGAGGCCGCCCGGGGAATCGGCATGTCCCCGCTGGGTGTGCTGGGCCGCATCGAACTCCCGCTGGCCGTACCGCTGATCCTGGCCGGCGTACGGACCGCGCTCGTCCTGAACGTGGGCACGGCGACGCTCGCCACGTTCGGCGGAGGCGGCGGTCTGGGCGTGCTGATCACGACCGGGATCACCAATCAGCGGATGCCGGTGCTGGTCCTCGGCTCGATCCTGACCGTCGCACTGGCCCTGCTGGTCGACTGGCTGGCGTCACTGGCCGAGCTGCTGCTCAGCCCGCGCGGACTGGAGGCGGGCTCATGAGACGACGGGTTACGGGGCCGGTGGCGGCGTTCGCCCTGCTGGTGGTGGTCTCCGGGTGCGGGCTGACCAGCGGTTCGCCCATGGTCGACGACGTGCGGCCGGGGTCGGTCGGGAAGGGGCGCCCCCTCGAGGGTGCCAAGCTGACCGTGACCTCCAAGGAGTTCACCGAGCAGCTCGTCCTGGGCGCGATCATGGGCATCGCGTTCCAGGCGGCCGGCGCCGAGGTGCTGGACCGTACGGGCATCCAGGGCTCCATCGGCTCCCGGGAAGCGGTCAAGAACGGGGACGCCGACGCCGGTTACGAGTACACGGGCACCGCCTGGATCACCTACCTGGGCAACAGCGATCCCATCGCGGACCCGCAGAAGCAGTGGGAGGCCGTGCGCGACGCCGACCGGAAGAACGGGCTGACGTGGCTGGCCCCCTCGAAGCTGAACAACACGTACGCGCTCGCCATGAACCAGGCCAACTACAAGAAGTACGGCACGAAGACGCTCTCCGACGTGGCCGCCCTCGCCAAGAAGGACCCCAAGGCCGTCTCGGTCTGCGTGGAGAGCGAGTTCGCCAACCGGGCCGACGGGCTGCCGGGCATGGAGAAGGCCTACGGCATGAGACTGCCGAGCGGGAACATCACACAGATGGACACCGGGATCATCTACACCCAGGTGCGCAAGGGGAGTTGTACGTACGGGGAGGTCTTCACCACCGACGGGCGGATCAAGTCGATGAACCTCGCCGTGATGGCGGACGACAAGAAGTTCTTCCCCAACTACAACGTGGCTCCGTCGATCAACTCCAAGGCCCTGAAGAAGTATCCGGCGATCGCCGAGGTGCTGGCCCCGATCACGAAGCGGCTCGACAACGACGTGGCGCAGGAGCTGAACGCCAAGGTGGACGTCGACGGGGAGGACCCGCACGCGGTGGCCCTGGACTGGATGAAGGCGGAGGGCTTCGTGAAGGAGGGGTGAGGGGCGGGGCCCCGCAGGAGAGGGGGCCCAGCAGGAGGGGGCCTACCAAGAGGGGGCCTAGCAGGAGGGGACGGAGCCTTTGTCCTTCTCCAGGGCCACCAGGTCGTCGACGGCGCCCTTGAGGGTGGTCACGGGGATGAGGCGAAGCCCCTTCGGCAGCTCCGACCTGGCGTCCGCGCACTCCGCCTTCGGTACCAGGAAGACGGTCGCGCCGTCGCGGCGGGCCGCCTGCGTCTTCAGGGCCACTCCCCCGACCGCGCCGACCTTCCCGTCGGCGTCGATCGTGCCCGTACCCGCGATGATCCGGCCGCCCGTGAGGTCGCCGCCGCTGCCGTCGCCGTCCAGCTTGTCGACGATGCCGAGGGAGAAGAGGAGCCCGGCGCTCGGACCGCCCACGTCGGCGAGCTTCAGCGTGACCTCGATGTCGTCCGACCGCTCGCCGAGCTGGTTCAGCGCCGCCTCGGTGGCGGTGTCCTGGGACTTCCTCATCTCCTCGGCGTTGTACTCCTCGATCTCCTTGACGCTGTCGCCGCTCGGGTAGACCGCGTCGCGGGGCATCACGGCACGGTCCGTACGGAACCAGCCGTCGAGCACGTCGCCGAGGCTGACGTCCGTGTCCGGGGCCGTCGCCTCGATGGTCGTCATCCGCAGCTGCCCGCTCGTCTCGCGGGCCTTCGCGCCGGAGATCGTGATCACCGGGTCACCCTTGTTCTCGCCGAGGACATCCGCGGTCATACCGGGCTGCGCCAACGAGAAGGGCAACGGCGCGAACACCGCCACGGCGAACAGCCCCACGAGGGGCACGGCGCACGCGGCGACGGCCTGGAGCCGGGAGAGACCGGAGAGTCGAAAAGGCACAGGATCAATCTAACGGAGAGCAACACCCCCACCCACGCCCGCACCTCAAGGGGCGCGGGGAACGGCGCAGTCTTCAAGGGGCGCGGGGAACGGCGCAATCTTTCAGGGGCGCGGGGAACGGCGCAATCTTTTGGTCTTTAGCCTGTCAGGGGCGCGGGCGCGGGGAACGGCGCAGTACGTGGCGGCCCAGGGCACGGGGAACGGCGCGAGGCCGGTCACCGCAACGCGTCAGCCACCTCACGCGCAGCGTCGACAACCCGCGGCCCCACCCGCTCAGGCACCGCGTCCGCCAGCATCACCACCCCCACGCTCCCCTCCACCCCCGTCACACCGACCAGCGCCGCCGCGGCCCCGCTCGCCCCGGCCTCCAGCTCCCCGTGCGTCAGCGTGTAACCGAGTTCGCCGTCCGCGCCCCCGGCCCGCGCGGCGAGGATCGCCTTCCCGGCGGCCCCCCGCTCCAGCGGATGCCGGAACCCCGCGCGGTACGCCACGTGGTAGTCCGTCCACGTCGGCTCGACCACGGCGACGGCGAGCGCCTCCGTACCGTCGACCAGCGTGAGATGGGCGGTCGCCCCGATGTCCTCGGCCAGCGACCGCAACGCGGGCAGCGCGGCCTCGCGCACCAGCGGATGCACCTGCCGGCCGAGCCGCAGCACCCCGAGCCCGACCCGGGCCCGGCCGCCCAGGTCCCGGCGTACGAGGGCGTGCTGTTCGAGCGTGGCGAGCAACCGGTACACAACGGTCCGGTTGACTCCGAGTTTGTTGGACAGCTCGGTGACGGTCAGACCGTGGTCGGTGTCGGCGAGCAGCTTGAGGACACGCAGTCCCCGGTCGAGCGTCTGGGAGGTTTCCGCGGTCACGACGCCCACTCCTTAGTGGTGAGAGTCGGCGACCCCCTGCGAGGCGGACGCGTCACCGGTCCCATCGGCGACGCGCGTCAGAGGCCGCCGGTCGGCTGCGTCCCGGGTACTCCCGGGCTGGCACCGGCTGCGCTCCGCGGCGGCGCTGCCACGGGGCGTGTGCGTAGCGGGGACAGTAGCGAGCTGGTTCGCTCAGCGGAAGGCTCCGTCCAGAATCCGGTCATGCGCAGGCACATACCGCCCCTGGTTACCCGTGGTTTGATCCACTTTTGGCAGTATCTGAGCAGCTCAGGCCACCTGGAGTACACCGACCTCATACAGAGCGCACACGAGCTCCCGTGCCATCGACGGCACGGGCGCTCGTGTCGACGTACGGGCGCGTGGTGGTCACTTCACCGCATCCGCGTGGCCCACTCCTGCACCTTCTCGATGCGCTGGCGCAGCTGCCCGGCGGTCGCCTCCGCGCTCGGCGGGCCCCCGCAGACGCGGCGCAGCTCGGTGTGGATCACGCCGTGGGGCTTGCCGCTCTGGTGGACGTACGCGCCGACCATGGTGTTGAGCTTCTTGCGCAGCTCCAGCATCTCCTTGTGGGAGACCACGGGGCGCCGCTCGGCGGGCAGTTCGAGGAGGTCTGCCTCCTCGTCCGGCTTCTTGCGGCTGTGCGCGATCTGCCGGGCCTGGCGCTTCTGGAGGAGGAGCTGCACCTGGTCGGGTTCGAGGAGGCCGGGGATGCCGAGGTAGTCCTGCTCCTCCGCGCTTCCCGGGTGGGCCTGCATCCCGAACTCGGCGCCGTCGTAGAGGACCCGGTCGAAGACGGCCTCGGACTCCAGCGCCTCGAAGGAGAACTCCTCCTGCTCGCCGGTGTCCTCGTCCTGCTCCTTGTTCGCCTCCTCCATCTCCTTCTCGGATTCGGCGTACGGGTCCTCCTCGGTCTCCTTCTTGGGCTTGTCGAGGGCGTGGTCGCGCTCGACCTCCATCTCGTTGGCGAAGGTGAGGAGGTCGGGGACGGTCGGCAGGAAGACGGACGCGGTCTCGCCGCGCCGCCTGGACCGTACGAAGCGGCCGACGGCCTGGGCGAAGAAGAGGGGGGTCGAGATGGTGGTCGCGTACACGCCCACGGCGAGGCGCGGTACGTCGACGCCCTCGGACACCATGCGCACGGCGACCATCCAGCGGTCCTCGCTGTGGCTGAACTCGTCGATCCGGTTCGAGGCGCCGGTGTCGTCGGACAGGACGAGGGTGGCCTTGGTGCCGGTGATCTCGCGGATGAGCTTGGCGTAGGCGCGGGCGGAGTCCTGGTCGGAGGCGATGACGAGGGCGCCGGCGTCCGGGATGCCCTTGCGGACCTCGGTCAGCCGCTGGTCGGCGGCGCGCAGCACGCTGGGCATCCACTCGCCGCGCGGGTCGAGGGCGGTGCGCCAGGCCTGGCTGACGGCGTCCTTGGTCATCGGCTCGCCGAGCCGGGCGGCGATCTCGTCCCCCGCCTTCGTACGCCAGCGCATGTTGCCGCTGTAGGAGAGGAAGATGACGGGCCGCACGACGCCGTCGCCGAGGGCGGAGCCGTAGCCGTAGGTGTAGTCGGCGGCGGAGCGGCGGATTCCGTCGTTGCCCTCCTCGTACGCGACGAAGGGGATGGGGTTCGTGTCGGAACGGAACGGCGTACCGGTGAGGGCGAGCCGGCGGGTCGCGGGCTCGAAGGCCTCCAGGCACGCCTCGCCCCAGGACTTGGAGTCGCCGGCGTGGTGGATCTCGTCGAGGATGACGAGGGTCTTGCGCTGCTCGCAGCGGTTGCGGTGGAGCATGGGCCGCACGCCGACACCGGCGTAGGTCACGGCGACGCCCTGGTACTCCTTGCTGAGCGGGCCCGCGCTGTACTCGGGATCCAGCTTGATCCCTATCCGCGCCGCCGCCTCCGCCCACTGCTTCTTCAGATGCTCGGTCGGCGCGACCACGGTCACCTGCTGCACGACATGGTGGTGCAGCAGCCATGACGCGAGCGTCAGCGCGAAGGTCGTCTTGCCGGCGCCGGGGGTCGCGACGGCGAGAAAGTCACGCGGCTGCTCCTGGAGGTACCGCTCCATCGCCCCCTGCTGCCAGGCACGCAGCTTGCTGGCGGTGCCCCAGGGGGCCCGCCCGGGAAACGCGGGCGACAGGTGGTGCGAAGAGGCGGCGGAAGCGGCGGTGGTAGTCACGGTCTCCGTGGGGTGGTCGAGCGGCTCGGTTGCTTATGACGACGGCTGTGCAGGACGACGGCTGCGTAGGACGACGGCTGCGTATGACAACCGGGCCACCCTACCGGCGCCCCGTGAACGTCAACGCGCGGACGAGGCGGGGTCACCCGTGGATGGGACTCAGCTCACATCGGCGCGCGGCGGCTCACGGCGGCTGTGGCGGCTACGGCGGTTCACGGTGCCGACGGAACCCGCAGCCGTGTCGTCACCCACGCCCCCACCAGCGCCACCCCCGCCATCGGCAGGAACACCGCCACGAACGCGGCCGGGTGCCCGCCGGAGGCCTGCGTGGCCGTATGGGTGACCGTGCCGCCGCCGAGCGCCGCGAAGGCCGCGCCGCCCGCGGCGAGGAGCAGGACGTTGGCGAGGCCGTCGGACATCTGCAGGGCGGCGGAGTTGTTGCCCGCCTGGCCGGGGGCGGAGAGCTGGAGCAGGAGGACGCTGGTGGAGGAGATCACCAGACCCATGCCGAAGCAGCCGAACGCCCAGGCCACCGCCACCGTCCACACCGGCACCCCGTCGATCAGCACGGCCGGCGCGGCGGCTATGGCGGCGGCGGTCAGCACCATGCCCAGCATCATCAGCCGCTCCCGGTACGGCTCCACGCGCGCCCTCGCCTGTACGAAGGAGCCCAGCGCCCAGGTGCCGCCGCCGGCCGCGAGGGAGAACCCGGCGAGCGTCGGCGACAGGCCCCGCTCGGTGACCAGCATCAGCGGTACGAAGGACTCCGCCGCGATGAAGGACCCGGCCGCCACACCACGCAGCAGCACCACGGACGGAAGCCCGCGCGCCGCCAGGTAGGTGCCGCGCGGCAGCAGCCCGAGCACCGCGGGGACGAGCAGCGCGGCTCCCGCCACACCGGGGATCAGGGACAGCCACCGCAGGTCCTGGGCGGCGTACTGCAGCAGTCCCGCGCCCGCGGAGATGCCCAGCGCCAGCCGGATGCGCCGCCGGTCGAAGGGCGCGGGCAGGGTGCCCTCCTCCGGTCCGGACGCCCGTCCGCGTATCTGCGGCAGCGCGAGCGCCAGCGGCAGGAGGACCAGCACGGGTACGCCGACGAAGACCCAGCGCCAGCCGAGGTGCTCGGTCACCGCGCCGGACGCGAGGGGGCCGACGATGGAGGGGACGACCCAGCTCGCCGCGAACGCCGCCATGATCGACGGGCGCAGCCGTGCCGGGTAGGCCCTTCCGACGACCACGTACAGCGCGACGATCACGAGCCCGCCGCCCAGGCCCTGTACGGCCCGGCCGAGGATGAACAGCCACATGGCGCCGGCCGTTCCGGACAGCAGCAGCCCCGCCGCGAAGGCCCCGATCCCCGCGGTGAGGGACCCCAGCGGGCCGGCCCGGTCGGACCACTGCCCGGCCAGCACCATGCCGAACAGGCTCGTCGTGAAGTACCCGGAGAACGCGAACGCGTACAGCGAGATCCCGTCGAGCTCCCGGGCCGCCACCGGCATGGCCGTCCCGACGGCCGTCGCCTCGAAGGCGATCAGCAGCACGACGGAGACGATCCCGATGCTCAGCGCCCGGTACGGACGGCTGAGCACGCCGTCCTGGGCGTCGTCCTCGCTCGGTGCGCTCGGGGTGGCGGCGACTCCGGTGTCGCCCGGTTCCAGGGAGGTCATGTCCGCCAGGGTAAGGGGCTAGACCGACATTGACCCCTGTCGAAAGACGGCCCTGCCCTGAGACCTTGGTCGTACGACCTGCACCACGCGCCCTTTGTGAACGCGGCATGGCAGTCCCGTTGCGGCCCCCACGAACCTCTTGGCCGCCCCCACCCCGCCCCGTACGGTCGACACAACGAGTCCGGAACGACCACGCGAACACCGCTCCACCGGACTCAAGCTTGGCCGTGTGCCCGAGTGGCTTAGGGACTCGCCTGCAAAGCGAGGCACGTGGGTTCAATTCCCGCCACGGCCTCTACCTGGCCTGACCAGGCAGAACGAAGGGGCGGCACCCTCGCGAGGTGTCGCCCCTTTCGCGTGCTCGTCTCATTTCCCGTCTCAGTTGCCATCTCTGCCGTGGCCGCTGCCGGGCTCCACACGGGCTCGTTTAGCCGCCCTGGCGATTGGCCCTACGTGGCAACGATGATGGTCATCCCCAGCATGGCAACGCCGAACAACCCGACACCAAACATCGCCATGGCATCCGTGGGGTTGCGTGTCCAGGCATACGCGCCGATGCCGAAGATCAGCCCTACCACGAGCGCGATGGCAATGACTGCGACGATCTTGCTGCTCACTCCACTTTCCTTCCGTTTCCTTCGAGGAAGGGGCAGCCGGAAAGGAGCGTGCGCGGGGCAGCTCTCAACCGAGCCGCCCCACTAATTTCATGGGTTGCTTCGGTTGAGACTGCCCGATGGCGACAGAACTCATAGACACTACTCGGCAGCCTGCCTGCGTACACAGAGACGCGTCTATCAAATCCAGTCAAGCGGGTTAGCGCTGCCAACGCCCGCTTGACGCCCGTCCTACTCATCGGCAGCCATCGTCTGCCGTGGACGAACTTCCTTGTCTAGATCGGCCGCTAACTGTTTGGACTGGCCGATGAGAGCAGGCTACAACATCTGTCCGTCAGTTTTCGTCTGATCGCTCTACATCAGGCTTCCCGTCCTTGCTCCAGATCAGCGTGTCAACTTGCGTGGCAATACCGCTCCGAACGCTGTCGACCATGTGCTGGTATCGAGCAGCCATGGCAGTAGTCGACCAGCCCATGAGGCCCATGACTGCGCGCTCCGGAACCCCAAGGATGAGCAGAACGGTGGCGGCTGTGTGGCGCGCGTCGTGCAGACGGCCGTCACGGACCTTCGCCTCTGCCAGAAGAGCCTTCCACTCAGCCCAATCCCGGCGGTGGGACGGGCTACGGCCGTGTTCATCCGGGAAGACCAACCTGTTCTCCTCCCAGCGCTTGCCGGCCGCCGCCCGCTCCCCTTCCTGTGCCTTGAGATGGGCACGGAGTAGGTCAACGAGCTGTTCGGGAAGACCGACGGCGCGGCGGCCAGCGCGCGATTTGGTGGTGGACAGTTCCGGGTTCGTGCGTCGCTTTTGAGGGCAGTACCCGGCGGCCTTACGCCCGCAGGGTTCCACGCACCCGTGGGCGTACTGCGGGCGGTGACGACTACGGCGGACTACGAGGAACCCGCCGTCAAGGTCCACGTCCTCCCACCTCAGACCGAGCACTTCCCCTTGCCTCAGTCCGAGCGCAAGAGCGACGGCCCAGCGAGCGGAGTTGCGGTTCTGGCTAGCGGCCTTGAGCAACCGCTGCACCTCGTGGACGCTGTAGGGCTCCACTTCGTACTCCCCCGTTTTCGGCGCCTTGGCCAACTGGACGGGGTTCTTGCCGAGATGCCCCCGCCGCACGGCCTCATTGAGGGCGGTGCGCAAGGTTCGGTGCACCTGGTGAGCGGTCGCGGGCTTACTGCCATTGGCCTGCATCTTGGCGTAGAACGTTTCGATGTGCTCGGGCTTGAGCCTGTCGAGCCGGTGAGCGCCCAAGCCGGGGATCAGGTGCTTCCGCACGGCGACGCCGTACCCGACCATCGTGTTGTCGTTCACTGCGAGGGACGCAACGTTCTCGATCCAGTGCGTCAGCCACGTCTTGACCGTCCATGCCTTGCCGGGCTTCTTCATGGTCTTTGCGTCGCGCTGCTTCTCCAACTCGCGTACGGCGGCTGTCACTTCGGCGCGGGTCTTGCGTTCGACGTGGCGGCGGTCCGGGGTGCCGTCGTCGCGGATGCCGACGGTAACGCGGCCGTGCCACTTGCCGTCTTTGCTCTGGTAGATGGACGACCGGCCGTTGGGCTGTCGGGTGCGCTTCTTGTCTTCCGCCACGGGCGGACTCCTTCAGGATGATGTGGAAACAGCCCGGGACGCCACCTCGGTGCGAGGTGGCGTCCCGGTGTGAGGCGATCAGGCGGCGCGCTGCTCAGCGCGGCGGCGTGCGAGGTAGGCGGCCGGAGCGTCGGCGGGGACGCGCCGGAGTCCGCCGACCATCAGGGATTCCAGTTCTCCGGCGCGGATGAGGGCGAAGCAGGTGGTGCGGCCGACTCGGAGGCAGCGGGCGGCCTCTACGACGGTCAGGAGGACCGGGGCCGGGTCGCTGGCCTCAGCGAGCGGTGCGGTGTCCACAGCGGCGATGCTCATCGAAAGGTCTCCTCTAGGACTGTCCTTCGGGGGCCCTCTGAGGGGCGCTACTTCCGCTACCGCCGCTACCTCGCAGGTCAGGGGCCTGTTCGGGGTAGCGGGAAGGGGTAGCGGTAGCGGATGGGTAGCGGGGCGGTAGCGGCAACCGTGGGTGGTTGCCGCTACCGCGTTATCGCAGGTCAGGCCAGGTTTTCGGTGCCCGGTAGCGGAGGTAGCGGACTTTCCGGGGTTGGGGGGCAGTAGCGGCCCCACGCGTCGTGCAGATCGGTGGCGTAGTAGCCCTTGAGGACGCTCCCGGCAGTCTTGATGTTGCGGGACGCGATCGGCTCCGTGTCCGACGTCATGTACTCCGCGAGCATCTTCGACAGGCGCCGGCTGTCGAGCGGCTTGCCGTTCAAGTCGGCCCATGGTGCGTCGTCGAGGGCGTTGAGCCGATCCAGGATGGCGATGGTGGGCAGGCGGTCGATGCCGACCATGACGTGATCGCGCAGGTCGGTCAGCAGCCGGACCCCGAGGCTTCCTTTGTCGTTGGTCTTGGACGCGGTCACCAGCGTCACGCACGCTTCCCGTGCCCGCTTGGGCCAGTCGCCGCCTGCGGCGTCTGCGATGGCGAGCAGGGATTCCCACACGTCCGCCGGCCGGTCGGAGACGCCGTCGGGCATCTCCGGCCATGCCCCCATAACGAACCCCCGGGCGTGCTCGGCCCACTTGGCGAGCCGGTCGCGCAGCGCGTGCCCCTCGGCCTCGTGCAGACGGGCGCGGAAAGGTTCGATGCGCTCGTTACGGGCCCGCCGGCGCATGCGGATGATGATGGAGCGGGTCATGATCGTGTCGGGGAGGTTGCCGAGTCCGGCGACCGCGACCCCGCAGTACGAGGGGAACGCCTGGACGGTCTGGTTGCCGCCGTCTCCGATGCACCGGTAGGTGACCCCGGTCCGGCGGTGACCCGCGTTGAGGAACCCGCGCAGTTCCTCGTTGTCGCCTGCCTTGGGCCCGAAGACGGTGTCGATCTCGTCGAACAGGATCGTGGGCCGCCCGTTCGGGTTCGACACCGAGCGGAACAGAGCGGCGGCGGACGCGTTGACCGCCGTCATCGGCTCCGGCACGAGGGTTTCCACGATCTCCAGCGCACGCGACTTCCCCGACCCGGGCTCCGGGGAGAGGAAGGCGAGCCGGGGCGTGGAGTCGAAGCAGTCCAGCAGGTGGGCGTGCGCGTCCCACAGCGCGACCGCGACGTAGGCAGCTTCGGTGGGGAAGACGTTGAAGCGGCGGTGGAAGGCTTCCACCTCGTTGAGCAGCGCGGCGCCGTCGATGGTGTCGCTCATGCGGCGGCCCTCCCTTCCTGTGCGGTGCGGAGCGGGCAGTGGTCGCGGTGGGTTTCGTGGTCGGTGATCAGGGTGAGCACGCGGGCTTTGCCGACCGCGCTGCGGTCACGTCCGCACAGGCATTTCGAGGTGGCGGTGGGCACTGCACCGCGCGGGGCGCAGATGGTCAGCCACGCGATGGGGTACCGGCCGTCTTCGGTCTGCGGGTCAGGGCGAAGAGCAGTGCGGACGCCCTGACGGGCGGCGCCTTTCGGCTCGCCCACGACCGGCCCGAGTGCGGCTGGTTCGGCGGGGTGCGGGCCGCTCGCCACCTGTTGGCCTTCCAAGGGAGGGCGGGGAGGGGTGTTCATGCCGTCTCCCGGGGCCGGACCTTGCGCAGGGAACTGTCCAGAGCACTGCGGATCGTGCTCCGGCACTCCGCAGCGGTGAGTCCCCGCGCCTCTCCAGCCGCTTGGAAGGCTTCTTCTGCCACGTGCCGGGGGAGGTCGCCCCACGCGACGAACCGCCCCACCTTGAACGCGCACCGGTTCAACGTGATGTTGCCCTGCTTCTCCGGCGCCGCGGCCACGGTCGCGCATTCGGCTTCCAGTGCGGCCAGAGCCGCGCGGCTGCCGTCGACCGCAGGCAGCCGCAATGGCACCGCGGGGCGGGCGGGGGCGGGTTCCAGCAACTCCAGCAGCCATCCCGGCAGGAGCACCGGGGCGGTGTCGTTGACGGTCTCGTACGAGCCGCCCGGGGTGACGCTGCCCGCGGCCACGACGTACCCACCCCACGCCCGAGTGTCGACCAGGGGCGCGAGGGTGCCCGCGGTGTTGCCCAACCGGACGCCGACCGGGGCGGTGAAGTACAGGTGCTGTCCGCCGCTCGCGGTCCGGACCCGGTAGGTGGTGGGAACGGAGTGCCCGGTGCGCTCGCAGAGCGCCTCAAAGGTCGTCGCGCCGTCAGGCGCGTCCGCACTGCCGTTGCCGTTGTCCTGGTTCTTGGGCACGTCCAGGTCGACGACGACCAACCCGGAGGGGCCGGTGGCGAGACCGATGTTCGCAGGGCTGGTCTCCCAGCACAGGGTGATGCGGTGCGGGTCGACGGTCGCCCGTTCCTGCCACTTCAGGTGGCCGCGGGAGCAGTCGCCGGTGGTGCGGCACCGGTCCGCCCCATGCAGAGCGGGCCGCTTCGTGCCGGGACGCAGCGGAAAGACGTGCCACCCACGTTGTGCAGCGTCCAGCGCTGCGGACAGCAGCGCGGTACGGGGGTCATGGGTCATGCTGGAGGTCTCCAGTTCCTTTGATGGATGCTGGCTGACAAGGGCGGCCCCGCTTCTTTGGCGAGATGGAGGGGCCGCCCTTGGCGTAGCTAGAGGTGCTTGCCGCGTGCGAGCCGGAGGGTGATCCCTCCGAATCCGATGGGTCCGGCGGCGCCGGCGATGACGGTCACGGTGTGGGCGGCGGCGTCCAGCAGCGCGCACAGCGCGACGACCAGCCCCCACCCACCCAGGGCCGCGGCCCCGGCGATCGCGAGCGGAACCAGAATCCGGCGCCACGGGAGGCCGGTCGGGTCGGTGGTGTTCACGACGATGACGACCGGTTGCCCGGTGGCTTGTGCCCGGCGGTAGGTGTCGGCGGGGATGTGCGGGGCGATGATCCCCGGCGGGTCGTGATGGGTCATCGGAGCCTTCCTCGGGTAAGCCGCGCGCCCCGTGTGTGCGGTGCGGCGGATGGGTGTGCGGTGAGGGTGTGCGGGCCGGTGTGCGGCCCAATTCACACGCCGCGTCACGTGGGGATTCGGGGTGTGCGGGTGCGCCGGGGTGTGCGGGTGTGCGGCCCTCGGTGTCAGACGCCGGCGAGGGTGGGCACCAACCGGTACGTGCCTTCCTCGGCGGTCGGGGCGAGGCGCCCCTCCGTGGCGAGCCGCTTGAGTTCCTTGGAGACCCAGGAACGGTCACGGCCCAGCTTTTCCAGGTACGGCTTCACGTCCCGCACCGCGACGGTGCCGGGGCCGACTGAGGCGAGCATCGACACGAGTTCGTCCAGGAGTTCGCGCGCTTCCTCGGTGGACGGCTTGCCCTGCGGGATGCCGACGTTGACGCCGACCGGCGGGAGATCCGCACTCGCGTCCGCATCGGCGTCCTCGGGGTCAACCAGTGCGGCGACGTGCCGGGCCGACTCCTGAACCTCAGCGAACGACGCCGACTCCGAGGATGCCGACTTGGGTTCCGGGGCGGCGGCCGGAGTACCGGCCAGGGTCCGGCGGTTGGTGAACCGGTCCCCTGCGACGCGGGCCGCGGCTGCTCCGGTCACCGGGTCGATCTCGGCACGGATACCGGCGAACGTGTCCACGACCCAGCCGGCCATCCGCTCGTACTGGCCGGCGGGGCCGGTCCAGAAGGTGCGGGCCGGGTTGGCGTACAGGTCCTCATCCACGCCCGCGCTGACGAGGTAGACGTAGCCCTTGCGCTTGTTCGCCCACGCCGCCGGGTTGGCCCCGGCGGACAGCACCTCGTCCGGCAGCGCGAACGTGGCGTCGTCACCGCGGACGCCGAAGCACATGGCGGCCGGCAGGGAAGCGCGGGTGTCGGTCGACAGCTGATAGCCGGACGCGCGCTGCATGGAGATGACGAGGGAGACGCCGGCGGACCGGGCTTCCTGCGCGATGCCGGTGAACGTGTCGTCCCCCAGGTCCCGCAGGAGCTTGGCCGCTTCCTCCATCCACGCGACCAAATACGGCATCCCCGGGCAGCCGCACGCACCGGACGCGGCACACGAGTGGGCCGGGTCGCTCTGCCGTTCGGCAGCCGCGGGCTCCCAGGACCGGTATCCGTGGTCCCGCAGCCACGCCGTGCGGGCCGGAATCACGGCCTGGACAGCCGCGACCATGGCGCCGGCGGACGGGGTGTCGAGCGCGGCCCAGTCGACTGCCGGGAGGAGCGGCTGGAAGTCCTGTCCCGCCTTGGCCGCATCCGCGAGCCACACAACGACGTCCTTGCGGCTGAACAGTTCCAGCAGCACATCGAGGGCGCCCTCGGTCTTGCCGGAGCCGGTCATCCCCATGATGAGGATATGGATCGCGTCCAGGAGCGGAAGCACGAGATCCGAGCCGTCGTCATAGACGCCGACCCGCAGCGGCACAGCGACGCTCTGCCCGGGGGCGAACGGGCCGGGCCACACGGTCGGAGTCTTCAACTGGTCCTCCGGCACGATGACGAACGCGCCCTTGCGCGCGGACTCCGGGTCCTCCTGGTGACGGATGGCCGTGGTCGGCACGTCCAACGCGGACGCGATCCGCGGAATCGCCTTGGCCGCGTCCTCGTGGGTGAGCTCACCCGCCGGAAGCTCGTACGGCACGGTGACCCGGTTCGGCTCGACCTTGACGTCCTTGAGCCTGGTCCGGGCGAGCCCCACTTTCTCCAACAGGCTCTTGTCCGAGGACGACTCGCCGGAGGTCTCTCCGTCTGCCGTGCGCATGAGCTGACGGATGTTCCACGACAGGGCCACCGTGGCGCCACCCATCAGGTAGAGGTCCGGGAGCGGGCCGGTGAGCGGCCCCGCCAACGCGGCGGAGGTGAACCACGACGAACCCGCCGCAACGGTGATTGCGGAGTGCAGGCGACGTTGCGGGCCGGTCGCCTTCCCCGCCCACCAGGCAGCCGCGGTGAGGGCGACGGAGGCGAGGGTGAGGCCGACGCCGGCCGGTGCCGAGTCGGCCCACATCTGGCTTGCCCCGGCTCCGGCGACGCCGACCGCGCCGGTGACGATCCACGGCGGGGTGTAGGGCTTGGCCCGGTGTGCGAGCCAGGCTCCGAGCCCGGTGCCGGTACCGGAGTTGAGCCGGTCCTCATGCTGGCGGACGTCGACGGGGTAGGTGCGTCCGTCCTGGGCAGTCCACTTGCTTGCCATCACGCGACTGCCTTTCAGAACCGGAACGGGTTGACGGGCGGGGCCTGCTGGGGACGGGGCCGCATGATGTCGGCGTACTCGCGGGTGAACGCCCCGTACGCGCCCACCGCACCCTTGGCGGCGGCCGTGGCCCCGTCCGCGGCCCGCTTGAGCTTCCAACCGACCTTCTTCGCCCGCATCCGGGACTCGATCGGGTTGTCACCGGGCAGCCGCTGCGCCTGCGCGAGACGGGCTTCCAGGATTTTCGACGCCATGGCCAGCTCGATGCCAACCTGGATCATCAGGGCGCGGGCGTGATTGCAGTAGTTGCGTACGTCCTCGGTGTTGTTGAACTCCGGGTCACCCAGGACGAAGGCGGAGCCGCCGCCGCGGGGGCCGGGCACGCCTCCCTTGGCGCCCTTGCTGTTGTTGACCGTGATGTTGACCGGGGGGACGAACGAGCCGCCCATGGCGCCGATGAACCCGCCGGCGGCGGCCCCGGCGTTGGCGAACTTGTTGGACTTGTTGGCCGCGCCGTTCGCCCCGGACGCGGGGCGGCCGTTGGCCGTACGGGCACGCGAGTTGGATGCCATCAGGCGTCTCCTCAGCAGGTCAGTGGGTGCGACGGACGATGAGCCACACGGCCTGAGCCGCGATGCAGATGAGCAGCCAGACGGTTTCCAGCGGGCCCGTCAGGGGACCGAGCACGGTGGCCGTGGCCATCCAGCCGGCCGCGAGGAAGGCCAGCGAGGCGAGCCCGATCCGCCAGGCCAGCACGGTCCCGGTCTCGGGGCGGTTGCGCTGCACGATCGCCAGCCATCCGGCAGCCAGCACGGCGGCGGTGCCGACCAGGAAGCCGGACCATGAGGCGAGCATGTGAAGGAGCCCGGAGAGGGCGAAGACCAGCACGGCGAAGCCGGTGGGGGCGAGCTGGCGGCGGAAGTGCCACAGCACACTGCCGAGGGCCGATACAGCTTCGCGGGTGAAGGAGCGGCGTTCGGGCATCACGACGACGAACGGCTGAGCGTTGCGGCGCCCGCGCTGTCGCGGGATACGGACGGTGGTAGCCCCGGCGGGCACCTTCACGGCGCGGCGGGGTCGGGTACGGCTGGTCACAGCGAAACTCCCAGATGAGGTGAGGGATGTTCAGGCGGCGCGCTGTTCGTCGTCGGGGTACGCGCAGGGCACGCACACCCCGAGCGAGGTGGGGATGACGTAGCCCGCGTCTGTACGGCACTGCGGGCACGTGCGGCGCGCGATGTTGGCCTTGACCAGCGCGGCCCGCTTCGCCGGCGTCATGGGCCGGACGGGCTTGGCCTGGTCGAGGCGGTAGAGGTACGCGACCAGCGGGCCGCGCCGGTAGCGCGGACGCAGAACCTGCCCGGCGACCGGCTGACCACCGGGCCGCATGCCGCGGGCCCGCAACTGCCGTCGGGTGGCGTAGCCGTCCGGGGCGCAGCGCCACGGGAACGTCGGTATCCCGTGGCGGGCGCCGTTGGGGTCGAAGCACTTGGCGAACGAGTACGACATGAGCGCCGTCCTCCCGCTCAGCCGGTTAGCGCGGTCGGGAGGTCTGCCAGGTGCGGCTCACGGGTCTTGACCCGTCCGCGCGCGGTGCGGGCCGTCGACTCCGACGTTCCCAGCCCCGCCGCGGCCATCGCCTGCGTCATGCGGGCCGTGCTCGGCTGCACGAAGTCCGTGCCGTACAGGGCGCGCACCAACTGATCCACCCGGTTCGGGTAGACCACCGGGGCGCACAGGTCGACGGGCGTCGACACCGCGTCGACGGGGACCGGATCCGGAGTGACGGGCGTCGACGCGGCCTCCACAGCCACCGGCACGGCCACAGCCGCGGGCACCGGATCAAGCACCGGAAGCACGGGTGCAGCCGGTGCGGCCGGCTCGCGGTCGACGCGCACCGTGACGGGCGTCGAGGGTGCGTCGACGCCCGTCGGCGGCGGGTTGACGCCCGTCGAAGCACGGCGGGCAAGGTAGGCGTGCACCTGCCGCATGAGCGCACCGAACGCCAGCAGTGCGGCCACCGGAGGAACCGCGGCCACCACGTAGTTCAGGGCGTCGGCATCCTGCCCGACGCCAGCCACGTTCAGCGCGATGGAGGCCCCGTCACCTGCGGTGACCAGGCCGATTGCCCACCAGTCGACCCGGTGAGCGAGCGAGGCACGCAGGATCAGAAGCTCACCGATCACGATGAACAGATCCACCGTGGCCGGCCACGCCCAAGAACGCGCCACCGCCTCTTGCATGCCGTGCCGGGCGGCTACTTCCTGAAGGTGCTCGTAGGAGAGCCAGAACGCCACCGCCGTCAGGAGCACCGTGAGCACGGCCGCGAGCGCGGTGATCGCGTGGTCCACCGCGGCGGGCGTCGACGCGGTTTCGACGGGCGTCGACCGGGCGTTGACGCGGGCCGCGGCACTCATGCCGCACCCCCGACCGACACCGGCGCGACGACGTCCGCGTAACCCATCAGGTGCACCATGGCGCCCGCGTGGTCGACGCCCGCGCTCAGGACTCCCGTCCGTCCGTCGTTCTGCACGTGGTAGGTCACCGCGTCCGGGGCGACCCCCAGGGCCTCCCGCCACATCTCGAAGCCGGAGAGGTCGTCGTAGAACGACAACTCCAGCCGCTCCGGGTAGATCGTAGTCACGTGCACGGTCGGAGCCGGCAGGTGCCCGAAGTCCACCGTCAGCAGACGCAGCGCCCGCAGGGGCACGGCCACCTCGTCGAGCGTCAGGGTCCCGCTCATACGGCAGCCCCCTCGGAGACGATCAGGAAGCTGTCCGTGTCCAGGTCCATGACGACCGTGGCGCTCTCGCCCTGCTCCCGCAGCGCCGCGGCCCGCTCCTCAGCCGGCCAGGAACCGCGCGGGTGACCGGCGGGGAAGCTGTCGAGGATCTCGCGCTCCCTCATGCGGCCACCGCCGTACGCGCCACAGAGTTGCGCGCCGTCCGGCGCGTCCGCGGCCGACGGGCCGCGGCCCGCGCGTCCCTCAGCGGGCTCGTACGCAGCAAGGTCTCCGCGTACGCCGCGGCCTGCGGGTCCGACTCCCGCAGCTCCGCGAGCACCTCGCGCGCCACGTCCAGCCGCACCACCCGATCACCCTCGGACTCCATGGCCGGGTCGGTGAACAGCTCCGGGTCGATACCGAATGCCAGTTCCGCGAACTCCGTCGCGGTAACGGCTTCATGACCAGCAACGATGCACTTCATGGGTCGTCTCTCCTCAATCGACGGAACGGCCCGAAAAAGCGGCCCCGGTGCTCGAACACCGGGGCCGCGCGCCGTTGTGGAACCAGGAAATTCCGGCTCCCCGCGCTCCCGTCCGTACGTCCTCACGCGGTGCGCGGGACGGACGGACGGGAGAGGCAGCCGGCCGCGGCACGAGGTGTCGCGAGCCAAAGACGGACCGGAGATCTGCTCTGTAGGCGCCGCCGGTCGGTCCATCACGGCGACGCCCAAAGCATTCGTTGACGCACAAGAACTCCCGAAGATCGAAGGAACAAGAACCAGCACTGCAAGGGGGACTCAGTCCCCACTCTCCGGCCGTTGCTCGCGGTCGCCGGGCCACCTCGCCAGTACGGGCCGAAACCCTGTTCCACCTGGCCTTTAGCGGGATTGCAGCGTCCCCGCCCTGAGAGGTACATGTAGTACGTGTTCCTCATCATGCAGAGAGAGATTCACCCCGTCAAGCCCTTCAGCTTTTTGAAGTTCGGCGAGCCCCTCGCTGCGATGCACCTACAGCCTGACGCCAGCACCGGCGACGCTCGACTTCGCACCTGTACGACCTGGGTCGTTCTTGGATAGCGTGAAGTCGTACCAAGTCGTCCCGGCTAGAGGGAGGTTGGCATGGCGAACGAGCGACTACGCGGCGCGATAGTGGACTTGGGTCTGACGCTCGATGAGGTTGCCGAGCGGCTCGGGGTCGCACCCAAGACGGTTGAGCGATGGATCAACGACCCCGAGCGCAAGCCGTACCGTCGCTTCCAGTACGCCACCGCCTCACTGCTGAAGTGCGAAGTGTCGTACCTATGGCCCGATGAACGCACCTCGGCTGAGGTCACGGCCTCTGGAAACGCGGAATTAGTCAGGCTCTATCCACACCGGTCCGTCGTGATGCAAACACTATGGACAAACCTCTACTCCAAATCGACGCGGCAATTCGATGTGCTGGTGTACTCCGGCTTCTGGCTCACAGAAGACGCGACGTTCCACCGCATCGTGAAAGAAAAGTCCGCCGACGGGGTCCCGATTCGCTTCATGCTGGGAGAGCCGACGTCGTCCGCTGTAGCAGTGCGCGGGGAAGACGAGGGAATCGGTGCGACGATGGGAGGGAAGATCCGGAACGCACTCATCAACTACGGTCCGCTCTTCCGTCTCCCCGGGGTGGAATTTCGCCTACATGGAACCACCCTCTACAACTCGATCTATCGAGCCGATGACGAGATGCTGGCGAACGGCCATCTTTACGGCGTCGGCGCCTACATGGCCCCTGTACTGCACCTGCGACGCGTCCCCGGCGGAGAACTCTTCGACTCCTACGCTGAGAGTGTTGAGAGGGTCTGGGAGTCCGCCCGACCGATCTCCTCGCCGGCCGAATGGGAAGGCACGCACTGATGAGCCGCATCGACTACTTCCGCGACCCGAACGCTCCGCAAGCCAACTCAGTAGTGCCCTCAGTCACCGCAGTTGTCCAGGACAACTCAGGGCAGCTTCTCCTCATCCATAAGACCGACAACGACCTATGGGCCCTTCCTGGCGGCGGTCACGACATTGGTGAACGCATCGGTGAAACAGTCGTCCGGGAAGTCCTGGAAGAGACAGGAATTCAGGTTGCGGTCGACAACATCGTCGGGCTCTACACTGACCCTGCTCACGTGTTGGCGTACGACGACGGGGAAGTCCGGCAACAGTTCTCCATCTGCTTCCGGGCTCACCCCACGGGCGGTTCCCTGCGCACAAGCAGTGAATCGAAAGAGGTCCGCTGGGTAAACCCAGCGGACCTAGACGGACTGGATATCCACCCGTCGATGATGCTGCGTATTCGGCACGGCTTGGATGAATCGCGACGGGAACCCTACATCGGCTAATCGTCGGCAGAGACCAGCACCAACCGGCTCTCAACACGCTCCGACGCTGCGTAGATCTCGGGAGACGCGCGCTGAATGAACCGCCCGACGATCGTGTCGGGACCGTACCGCTTCAGGATCTCGTCCAGCCGGGCGGTCGGCGTGGTCGCTGTTCCGTCAGGCGTTGTCGTCATGTCGCAGTACAGCAGAGCGTCGACCAGGTCCGGACGCTCTAGCTCGAACTCCCCCTCAAGCTCCCGCCTCAGTCCGCGTTCCTCGGCTTCCAGCAGCGCGCAAGAGTGGTGAGCCACGAGACGAACGACACGCTCGTCCGCTCCTTCCTGGCCCCGGAGGAATCGCGCGCCGTCCAGCGGGTGAAAGCCCGTGGTTGCGATGGCCGGCGAGTACCCGACGTCATGCAGCACGGCCGCGGCTTCCAGCAGCTCCGCATCGGCACCCAGGATCGGGCTCAACGAGCGAGCACGCTTGGCGACCCCGAGAGAGTGCGCCCACCGGCGCGGCAACGGTTCGGACAGCATCGCTTCGGAGAGCGAGTAAGCCCACTCAGTCAGTCCCATGACGGCCAAGACTACGGCCGCACGGTAGGAGCCGGGAGGGTGCGCACGGTCCGCCCCTTGCCGTGCACGGTGGCGAGCAAGCCGTTTCCCTCCATCTGAGCAAGAACACGGCGCACTGCGGTCCGGGACGCTCCGAACCGCTCACACAGCTTCGCCTCGGAGGGGTATGCGGCTCCCACCGACAGCGAATCCTCAGCGATCACGTCAGTCATACGTTCCGAGAGGGATCTCCGGTCGCCACTCCGGGCGGGTCGCCATCCGATCCCCGGTGCAGACTCGACAACACCGTCAGCTTCGAGGGACTTGAGCGCGCGGCGGATCGTATTGCGGGACACGTTATGTGAGCGCATGAGAGCCGCCTCCGACGGCAAAGACTCGCCCTCATCGATCTCGCTCCGCAGCGCCTCCGCAATGACAAGGTAGGTCCCGCGCGGACTGGCCTCTGACACTTCGGCTCCTTTCGCGTCGCTCCATCTCTTGGCACCAATGATCCCACGGCCGGGACGCATCCGGGCATGCCTGCCCTACCCGGTCCATCTACTGATTGTCGGCGGTTTGCACCCCTTCAGCCGAAATTGGCGCCGTGTCCGCAGGTGACGCTTCCTCGCCGTTGGGTGACTCTCCGTTTGGTGTGACGCCATCAGGGAAATCGACATCGTCGATTGCCTCACGCGACGCCATAACGAGCGCTTCCGGAGCGTATTGCGCATGGACGTGCCTCAGATACTCCATAGCCTGTTCGACCGAAGGGTCATGATCAAAATGCTCTCGAAAGTACTGAAGACGACCCTTACTCTCTTCGATCAAGTCAGACCAGGTTTTCACCCAAACTCGAATTGAAGCCTCACCTTCCGATAAATCCCAGGCGCACCCACGAGGCTTCTCTTTCTGTCTGGTCTCAGCACGGACCATCTTATTCATTTCCGAGGTGACTAGCCAAAAGTCCCATTCTACGCGAACATCGGCGAATTGAGGGTCTTCGCTAACCGCTAGAGCATAGCTCTTGATCTGCTCCAGCTCCTTACCGGTCACTTTAACTCTGGGAGCCTTGAGCTCTACGACCAGATGCTGCCTCCGGTCATGCTCCTTGCGTGACCTTGAAAGCATTAGATCAACAATTCCAACAGAACCATCCTCCCTACGCACGGGCGCTGGCGTCTGCTCGTCCCTTCCCAGGATCTCCAGGTGTCGATTGAGTACCTGGTCAAGCGATCTGTCACTCACAAGGAGCTGGTAATGCTCTCCAAAGATCCAGGTTTCATTTTCCAGGATCTTGTGCAGCTCAGTACGCTCCTTAACGAGCTTTTTCGCTTCAGCATCAAAGACCATATGCGATAGCGCCGCAAGGAAGTCTAGACGGTCAGCCACGCTGCTCGATGCTTTGATAATGCTTGAGAGGCTAGTTCGGTTGAGGAGCCTGTCCAGCTCTGACTTGTCATCCGAACTCAGCCGAAACACTTCATCCAGAATTTTATTTACATGACTGGGTTGATGCTTTACGGATTCTCGCAGCAGAGCCAGGGTCGCCCTTTGATGCTTGGCCGGCTTAGGCATATGACGCTGCACAGTCGTAGCGACAATATCAAAAGTCTCGCGCTCAACTTTCTCGGCCTCCGTTTGCGGCTCCTCATGATAGGGGTACAAACCATCATCTTTCCACCTGTCAACAATCTCGTGACGGCGCTCCACTGCGCGAGACTTAAAGTGGTCCCGCAACTGCTGCCGAGTGGCGGAAAGAAGTAGCGCGACCGGCCCGTCCGAAGCCTCTCCCAATAGAAACTCATTGGGGTGGTCAGGCATCCCTCGCCACAGCACGTAGGCCGTGAAATCAAATCCCGGTGCCTGTATCCGCACCTCGGTGATGTCAACCGTTACACCCTCTGCGTCACACAGGTGCAACTCGCGATCGACGCGCATGTCCCACTCGATGACGCGCAGAACTGCGGTTTCATTCTGCCCGTCGTGAGTAAATTCGAGACCGTACGAGGTCTCCTTTTGGATGGCCCCTTGCGGGTCAATCCTCTCGCCGTCAAACTCAATCACCACCTCCGGGTACATGGCTAGGTACGGGGCAAATTCGGTAGTGATCTGAGTGCGAGCCCTATCCACCAAAAGTTTATTCAGGACTGAAGACTGACGCCCCCACGCCTCGACGACGGTTCCGGTATCTTCGCCAGTCGACTGCGGGTCCCCGATCTGGAAATCATTCCTAGAGGCATTATGGGCGGAAATAATCGACTTCTGGCGTCCGTCAATACCGTCAGCAATAGTTGTCCACCGAATGAACGCCCCCAAAGCGAAAGCACGCAGGCGCCCATGCCCAGCCTGACCGTGCAACGGCCTTCCAAGCTTCTGAGAAACACGGGCACCCTTTTTCCAGGAACCGCCAATACGATCAAATGTGGCCTCGCAGGTTTCGGGCGTGATCCCTGTTCCATCGTCAGTGACGATGACCTTTTCTACGCCTTCCGTAAGGGACCGCTCGATCGAAACCCGCACGCTTCGAGCGTCGGCGTCCAAGGCGTTCCAGATGAGTTCTTTAACAGCCCCAACCGGATCGTGCTCCTTCGCCAGTCGCTCGACGTGATCTTCGGCCGCTTCTAGATGCACTCGTCGCATGACGTCATCCTGTCAACTACTCGTAACACGTGGTAGTAGGCGTGAGGCCAATCCCACTCCTCCCGTCCGAGGATCATCCGAACCACGGAGACCTGCATCCGGACTGCTCAGGAGAGGAATCCTGAACCTCACCATCGACAGACCAGGAAGTCTCTAACGTGAGCGCATGACGAACACTGAAGGTCCGGCGGGACCTCAACCATCGGGCCGTTGCTGGTGCGGTTGCGGCCAGAGCACGAGCCGCACGGCCTACTTCCGCCCTGGGCACGACAAGATCGCGGAGTCCGCTCTCCTGCGCACTAGGTACGGCAACTCCGTGGTTCGTCTTCTCGCACATCACGGGTTTGGGCCGGACGTCTCCGTAGTCGAGGCCGCTGAGCACAGCGGATGGGAAGAGTGCCCCACCTGCATGTACTCCGGTCGCCCTTTGAGCGTCGCACGGCATCGGGAGAAGGCGGAGCACTAGACCGCTCGCCACGTACAGGCAGGCACTGGGCTAGTCGGTGTCCCGTCTCAGTTTCCGTCTCGTTCATCGCCGTACGCAGCCGTCCGGGGCCGTTCACTCCGCCCGGCGGATTTGGCATCCGTACGGGTATGAACGCCGCCGAACGAGCCTGGATCAGTCCTTGACGAGCCCGGACAAACCTGCAAAGCGAGGCACGTGGGTTCAATTCCCGCCACGGCCTCTTGTTCGGTTTCGGGGTCGGCTGCCTTCGGGGGGTCGGCCCCGGGGCGTGAGAGGGCGGCTCAAGGGCGTCCGGGGGGGGCGGGTCAGAGCGTTCGGGGGTGGGTCAGAGGACTCCTCCCGCCTCGTCCTGGAACATCTCCGTCCAGTAGTGCCACTCGGAGCCCGGGGCGGTGCCCGTGGGGTCGACCGTCGCGAGGGTCTGCGTCATCGTCGTGGCGAGCTGGTCGTAGGCCTCCTCCGTCAGTTCGTGGGCGAGGGACTCGTCGATCGTGCGCTCGCGGTGCAGGAGCCACAGGGTGAAGGCCAGGGTCGAGACGTCCGTGTTCAGCGCGTACAGCGTGGTGTCGGGCTCGCTCCAGTCGAGGATCGCGCCTGTCTCGCCGTCGACGATCAGGCTGTTGTCCTCGATCAGGTGGCCCAGCCGGATCAAATGGGCCGCGTTCGACGGGAGCTGGTCGGAGGTGAGGACGTCCGGGCGCTCGTCCTCGTAGTACTCGGCGAGCGTCGGCAGCGGTACGTCCGTGTCCAGCTGGAACAGGAAGCCGTCCTCGGGCAGGCCCGTCTCGCGCAGGAAGTGCCGCGTCGGCTCGTGGGCGAGGACGGCGGGGAAGTCGACGTCCTCGAAGCGCACCACCCGGCTGTGCCCGAACTCCTGGTCCAGCAGGCGGGCGGGGAGGTCGAGGGTCAGCGCGGAGTCGGCCGGCGGGCCCGCGACGAGGGCCATCGGGCGGATCAGCGCGGCCATCTTCCAGAACGGCGGGACCTCGCCGTCGACGCCCTCCTCGAACAGCGCCAGCAACTGCCGCGACATCGCCGTAACCGCCTTGGGGCCGTACCGGCCTTCGTAGAACGCGAACTGGCCGCTTCTCGCGGACATCTCCTCCGTCGCCGTCACGAAGTCCGTGAGCGTCTGGAGCGAGGGCGCGAGCGGGACGCGGTCCATCAGGCCGGGGCGGTCGTGCAGGAAGAACGTGGTGGACACCTCGCCCGTCGCCCCGTCGAGCAGGACCGACTCCGTCTCCAGGCCGGCGGGGTCCCGCAGCGCGCCGATCACCAACTGGCCGCGCAGTTCGGGCGGGAGAGCGGCCGGGTCTCCCGTCGAGTCCGCCACCGTCCGCAGTCCGTCCTCGCGCAGGGCCTCGAAGGTCAACAGGCCGCTCTCGACCGGCAGTCCGGGGCCCGTCAGCCAACGTCGCGTCGGAGCGTGCGTGACGTACGGGTCCAGCGCGTCCTCGTGCAGAGTGATCGTCTCGGTGCTCGTGCTCGTGCTCGTGCTCGTGCTCGTGCTCGGGCATGTGCTGGTGCTGGTGCTGCTACTGGTGCCGATGCCGGTGTCCGTCGTACTCATCGTTCCCCCGCGGATCGTTGTTCGCAGTCCCCCGGCAGAACCGGGCCGGGCGGCACACAGCCCTGCGCTCCGGCATGCCGCCACGCACGCCAAGGCATCCGGATGCGCCTCGAAACATCCGGAGAACGGCCCGCCGCCCAGCGGTCCTCCCCCACTGACCGGAACACTACCCGGCACCACTGACAACGCCCCGAAACCGCCCTGACCAGTGGCTTCTCACTGATGTCCCGCTGGCCGGCTCAGCGGACGCGGGCCCGTTCCCGGCCCGCCACGATCGCGTCCACCGTCTGCCCCACGGTCTGCTCGGAGGTGTCCAGCCACAGCCCGAGCCGCGGGGTGTCCGCGCGCAGACCGCGGTCGAGGTCCTCGACGGTCCACGCGCCGTATCCCGTCTTGGCCCGCCCCGCCTCCCGCCGCGCCACCGCGTCGGGACCCGGGGCGAGTACGACGACGTACAGGGGCGCCGTCCGTACGAGGTCGACGTAGGCCGTCAGATGCGCGCCCAGGACCACGTCCTGGACGACCGCCGTGAAGCCCGCCCGCGCGTACGTGTCCGCCGTCGCCGCCGACAGGCGGTACCGCAGCCCGAGTTGGGCCTCGGCCTCGCTCAGCGTGCCCGCTCCGGGCTCGTACTCCGCGCGGCCGGTGACGAGCATCCGCCGGAACACGTCACCCCGGACGTGGGCGGCCCGCGGCAGTCTCTCGGCCAGCGCCTGCGCGACCGTGGACTTCCCGGCGGCCATGATGCCGGTGATCAGGACCACGCCGTCCAGCATCCGAACCCGTTCCTAGCTGAGGAAAGCCCCGCCCCGCGTCACTGCGTCACCGTCACCACGGCCGCCTGGGGCCTTATCGGCAGCCGGTTGACCGGGCGCCCCGTGGCCGCCCGGACCGCCGACGCGACCGCCGCGGGGGACGTGACGACCGGTACCGCGCTGACGGCCTTCGCCCCGAAGGGCGCGACCACGTCACGCTCCTCGACGAGCTTGACGATGCGGATGTCGGGGGCGTCGAGGGCGGTCGGCAGCGAGTACCCGGTCAGGTCGGGGTGGCGTACCAGCCCGCGCGCGGTCCGCAGGTTCTCCGTGAGGGCGGCGCCGATGCCCTGCGTGACACCGGCCTCGATCCGGGCGGCGAGCTGCGCGGGGTTCAGGATGCGGCCCACGTCCTGGGCGAGCGCCAGTTCGACCACGCGCACCGAGCCCAGTTCGATGTCCACGTCCACGACCGCGCGGATCGCGCAGAAGGCGAGGCCCACGAAGGCGTCGCCCTGGCCCGCGCCGTCCAGCGGCTCGGTGGGGTGCGGGCGGCACTGCGCGGTCGCCCACAGCTCCTTGCCGTCCATCGCCTCGGCGACGGTGGTCGAGAGCACTCCGTCGTACGAGGTGATCTTGCCGTCGGTGATCTGGAGCAGCTCGGTGGACATGCCGAACTTGTGCGCCAGGGGCTGCAGCAGCTGCGTACGGACCATCTTGGCGGCCCGTTCGACGGCGCCGCCGGACACCCAGGTGTGCCGGCCGCGGGCGCTCGGGCCCGCCGGGGGCTGGTCGGTGTCCACGGAGGCCACATGGACCTCTTCGATGCCGAGCGTCTCCTGGACGATCTGCCGGGCCAGCGTGGTGAAGCCCTGGCCGGTCTCCACGGCCGCGCAGAGCACGGTGGCGATGCCGTCGTGGACCTTCACGGTGGCCGTAGAGACCTCGTCGGTGCCCTCGGCGCCGAGCATGTGGACCATCCCCAGGGCGTAGCCGACGCCCCGCCGTACGGCGCCGGGTTCACCGGCGCCCTCGGGGCCGCCGGGGAGCAGCCACTCGTCCTCCGGGGTGTCCTTGGGGAGGGCGGGCAGCGGGTGCTCCTGGACGGCCTGGAGCAGTTCGGCCACGGGGGCCGGGCAGGTGACCGTCTGGCCGGTCGGCAGGACGTCCCCGGTGGCCAGTACGTTGCGCATGCGCAGGTCGGCCGGGTCGACGCCGAGCTTCTTGGCCAGCTTGTCCATCTGGGCCTCGTAGGCGGCGCACACCTGCATGGCGCCCTCGCCGCGTACGTGTCCGGAGGGCGGGTTGTTGGTGCGTACGGCCCAGCCCTCGATGAAGGCGTTCGGCACGACGTAGGGGCCGCAGGCGAAGGAGACGGCGGCGGCCAGGGCCTCCGAGGAGGTGTCCGCGTACGCGCCCGCGTCGAGGAGGATCTGCGCCTCGACCTTGACCAGCCTGCCCTCGGCGTCCGCGTGGTGGCGGTAGCGGAGCAGCGTGGGGTGCCGGTGGACGTGCCCGAGGAAGGATTCTTCGCGGGTCGCGGTCAGCTTGACCGGGCAGCCGGTCTTGAGGGCGAGCAGCCCCAGGGGGAGCTGGAAGCCCTGGTCCTCGCGGTCGGCGGTGGCGCCGGGCACGCCGGTGACGACGACCTTCACGCGCTCCGGTTCGAGCCCGTAGCAGGCGGCGGCCGTGTCGCGGTCGGTGTGCGGGTCGGTGGAGGCCACGTAGAGCTCGACCCCGCCGTCGGGGCGGGGCACGGCGAGCCCGGCCTCGGCGCCGATCGGGGCGGGGTCCTGGCGGCCGATGCGGTAGAGGCCCTCGACGACGATGTCGCCGGCCGCCTCCGGGTCGCCGTGGCGCAGCGGGATGTGGCGGATGAGGTTGCCGTCGGGGTGCAGGGGCTCGGCCTCGAAGGCCTGCTCCGGGTCGGTCACCGGGTCGAGGACCTCGTACTCGACGATGACGGCGGCGGCGGCCATGCGCGCGGTGTCGGGGTGGTCCGCCGCGACGGCCGCGATGGCCTCTCCGTGGTGGCGCACGACCTCGGAGGCGAACACCGGGCGGTCGGCCCTGCCGCGGCCGAGCAGCGCGGTGCCGGGCACGTCCTCGTGGGTGATGACGGCCTGCACGCCGGGCATCTCGCGCGCGTGGGTGGTGTCGACGGACAGGATGCGCGCGTGCGGGTGCGGTGATCTCAGGACGGCGGCCCACAGGAGGCCCTCGGCCCACAGGTCCGCCGCGTACGGGAAGGTGCCCTCCGTCTTGGCGCGGGACTCCGCGGACGGCAGGGACACGCCGAGGCCGTGCGGCGGCGGTTCCGGCGCGGTGCCGGGCTGCGCGGTGGTCGCGGTGGCGGTGTCGTTGCTCACGCCTGGCCTCCGTCCTGGCCGTACGGCTGCTCGTGGGGCTGGCTGGACTGGTGGGGCTCGAACGCGGACGGGTTGACGCCTCCGGAGCCGGGGCCCGCCTGGTGCGGGATACGGGCCTCGTCGCCGTCCGAGGAGCTCTCGGCGGCGGCGTGGGCCTCGCGCTCGGCCACGACGTCCCGTACGGCCTCCAGGACGCCCCGGTAGCCCGAGCAGCGGCACAGGTTGCCGCACAGGGCCTGGCGGGTCTCCAGGTCGGTCGGCGCCGGGTTGCCCTCAAGGAGGTCGTGCACGGTCATCGCCATGCCCGGGATGCAGAAGCCGCACTGCACGGCACCGCACCTGGCGAGGGCCCGCTGGACGTCCGAGGGCTGCCCGTCGGCGGCGAGGCCCTCGACGGTGCGCACCTCGCTCCCGGCGGCGGTCACCGCGGGCACCAGGCAGGAGGCGACGAGCCGGCCGTCCACCTGGACGTTGCAGGCGCCGCACTCGCCCTGTGAGCAGCCGTCCTTGGCGCCTGCGAGGCCGAGGCGCTCGCGCAGTACGTACAGCAGCGATTCGCCGATCCAGGCGTCCGTCACGGGCCGTTCGACGCCGTTCACCCGCAGGACGTACGAGGCGAGGGGGTGGTCGTTGTGCGGGGCGATGCCCTGAGCCTCGTCGGACTCGGCCTCGGACTCGGACCCGCCCCCGGACTCCTCGGCAACGGCGTCGGCGGTGGCGTCGGCGTGCGCGTCCGGAGCCCGCTCGTCGGGCTCCTCCGTAGAGGCCGCTTCCTGCTCGGCGGCGGGGTCGTCCGCGAACTCGGGGTGGTCGTGGCGGGGCGCGGCCCCGGACGGTTCCTCGCGTCCGTCGTCGCGTCCGTCGTCGTGACCCGGGTCGCGCTCCACGGAGACGGCGATCTCGTCGGCGTGCGCTCCGGAGACGTCGATGATCTCGGCGGCGCCGTGCTCGGCGGGCGGCTGCTGCCCGGCCGGCTGCTGGGCCCACGGTTCGTCGGCCCAGGGGGCCGCCGCCCCGCCCGGCAGCGTGGCGGGCGGACTGCCGCCCCACTGCTCGACCAGCGAGGACGTGGTGAACTCACCGGACTCGTCCGGCAGATCACCGTCCGCGAGCGGGATGGACCACTGCCCGGTGACGTCCTGACCCGAGGCGTCGTGCCCCGTCCCGACGCCACCCGTCCCGTCATGCCCCGTCCCGTCGTGTCCGGGCGGGCCCTGGTCGCCCTGTGCGGGCTGGTCGAAGGTCCACTGGCCGGTGGCCCCGGGGTGGTACGAGAACTGGTCCTGGGGGGCCTGCCGGTGCTCCTCGGGGAGGGTGTTCGGGTCGGGCCACCGTACGTCCTGCCCGTGACCGGGGCCGGCCGCGTCGGGCGGTGCGCCCCAGGCGCCGGCTGACCCGGGGTCGTTCTCCGCACCCGTGCCGGGCGCGACCGTTATCGGCGGCGGTACGTAGCCGTGGCCGGGCGCGGCGAGGGGCGAGTCCGCGAGGAGGGCGTCGATGCCCCCTTCGGGGAGCTTGACGAAGGCGGTGGCGCCGTCGTCGTAGTCGCCCTGGGGCAGCGGGTCCCAGCGGCTGCCCGCGCGGGGCCCGCCCTGTCCGTGCTGGTCTCCGTACTGGTCTTCGTGCTGGTCGTCGGTCACGACAGTGCCCTCCCCAGTGCTCGTCGGGCCAGCGCGGCGACGGTACGCCGCAGGTGCAGTACGGCGGGCGGCAGCGGCTGTACGGAGCCGTCCTCCTCGGGGGCCGGATCGGGGATGCAGGCCGCGGCGACGTACTCGCCGAAGGCGGCCAGCGCCTCGGGCACGATCGCGCGGTTGTTGTCCCAGTCGATCAGCGAGGCGACCCACTGCTCGGCGTCCAGGGGGCGCAGCGGCATCGGCGCTATGGCTCCGACGGCACACCGCACTCCGCGCCGGGCGGGGTCGAGGACGAGCGACACGGAGGCGATGGCGCGCCCGGGGCCGGTCCGTCCGGTCGCCTTGAGGAAGACCTGGGGCGCGTGCAGCAGCGGCACGCGCACGTACCCGATGAGTTCGCCGCCGCGGAGCATCTCCACGCCCGCGAGCAGGTGCGACACGGGGATCTCACGGCGGGCGCCGCCCGGGCAGGCGATGATGAGGGTCGCTTCCAGCGCGGCCAGCACCGGCAGCGCGTCGCCGGTGGGGGACGCCGAGGCGATGTTGCCGCCCAGGGTGCCCGCGTTGCGGATCTGCGGCGGTCCCGCGGCCCGCGCGGCGGCGGCGAGGGCGGGGATGAGGGCGGCGAAGTCGGGGCGCCCCATACGCGCGTGGGTGAGGCCCGCGCCCAGGAGCGCGTGGCCGTCCTGGTACTGCCAGCCGCGGATCTCGCTGATCCGGCCGAGGCCGACGAGTGCGGCGGGCCTGAGCTGTCCCGAGTTGACGGCGGCCATGAGGTCGGTGCCGCCGGCCACGGGAACGGCGGCGGGCATGGCGGCGAGTGCCGCCACGGCCTCGTCCAGTGAGGCGGGCAGCGTCACGGCGTGCGCCGCCTGCGGTGCGTGCGTGGTCAAACCGGCTGCCCCTTCCCGCTGCCCCACCTGGTCCCACCTGTGTTGCCGTACGGTACGTGCTGACAGGGCGGACGTGGCAACTCTGGCACATCTTCCCGGTTCCCCGACGCGGGGGTCCGCTAGGAGGCATTCCTACCCGCCACCAGCGTATGGTCCGTTTTCGCACCACATGGCCCGCCGGAGTCAATTGGCGGGTTTCGTGTCCTCTTGGGCGCCTTTCTCCGTAGCGGCCACCGTCCCAGGGTGCCGCGCCGGGCGACACCCTCCGGGAGCCTCCTCACACGTTCGGGGGCGGCCCCTCGATCGGGCGTCCGAGCACCCCGGGGCGCCGCTGCCACGGCAACGGCCCGGCGGGCGGCCGGTAGGCGACTCCCAGGGCGTCAAGTCGCGCGTAGTGCGCGGTCATTCGCTCCTCGAAATCCGCGAAGTCGCGTTCCGCGGGCGGGGGCAGCGCGCTCCAGGCGACCTCCGCGAAGGCCACGAGCCGCGGGAAGGCCTGGTAGTCGACGCGGGCCCGGTCCTCCATCACCTCGGTCCACAGGTTGGCCTGGGTGCCCAGCACGTGCCGCGCCTGAGCGGGGGTCAGCTCCGGTGGAACGGGTTCGAAGCGGTAGACGTCCTCCAGGGTGCGCACGAAGCCGATGGGCACCGGCTCGTCGGGGCCCTCGGCCTGCCGGTGGTCCAGGTACACCTGCTGCTCAGGGCACATGACGACGTCGTGGCCGGCCCGTGCGGCCGTGATGCCGCCCCGGTAGCCGCGCCACGAGGAGACGGCGGCGCCGGGGGCGAGTCCGCCCTCCAGGATCTCGTCCCAGCCGATCAGCCGGCGGCCTCGCGCGCCCAGCCAGTCGTCGAAGTGGCGGATGAACCAGGACTGCAGTTCGTCCTCGTCCGCGAGGCCCAGTTCGGCGATCCGCGCCTGGGCGGCGGGGGACGCCTTCCACTGGTCCTTGGCGCACTCGTCGCCGCCGACGTGGATGAACTGTGAGGGGAACAGTCCGAGGAGTTCCTCGAAGACGCCCTCGTAGAAGCGGAGGGCGTTGTCAGTGGGTGCGAGTACGTTTTTGGAGACGCCCCAGGTGTCCCAGACGGAGAGGGAGTGCGTGTCGATGACATCGGTGTTGCCGAGTTCCGGATATGCGGCGATGGCGGCCTGCGAGTGCCCCGGGATGTCGATTTCGGGGACGACGGCGATATGCCGTTCGGCGGCGTACGCGACGATCTCGCGGATGTCGTCCTGGGTGTAGTGGCCCCCGTGCGGCTTCTCCTCCCAGTGGGGCGAGGCGCGATGACCGAATTTGGTGCGTGCCCGCCATGATCCGGTCTCCGTGAGCTTCGGATACCGCTTGATCTCGATACGCCAGCCCTGGTCGTCCGTGAGGTGGAAGTGGAAGACGTTGAGCTTGTGCGCGGCCATCAGGTCGAGTTGGCGCAGGACGCCGTCCTTCGGCATGAAGTGCCGCGAGACGTCGAGCATGAGTCCGCGCCAGCCGAATCGCGGTGCGTCCTCGATGGTCCGGTTCGGGACGACGTACGTGACGCCCGGCCGGACGGGTGCCCGCCGGAAGGCTTCGGGGCCGATGAGCTGACGCAGGGTCTGGGCTCCCCAGAACACTCCGGCGCCACTTCCGCCGCGGATCTCGATACCGTTTTCGGCATCGACGTCGAGTACGTACGCCTCGGGTCGCAAAGTCCCGTCGATACGCAACCGCACGGTACGGGCGGCGTTTTCCGCGCCGGTGGTGTTTTCGGGGCCCGGCGGCAGCGAAAGTCCGAGGGCGGCACCGAGGGTGAGGCGCAGCCAGCGTTCGGTGGTGCCGGTGCCCGGCCCGGCCCACAGGGTGGTGTCCGCGTCGAGCGGGACGCCCGGGCGGGTGGACTCCCGCACCGAGCGGGGTGCCGGGATCACCCCGGCCGGGGCTGCGAGGGCGGGAGCCGCGTCGCTCGGGTCAGCGTTCACGTCAGTCCTTCACCGCGCCGCCGAGTCCGGAGACCAGGCGCCGCTGTACGAGTACGAAGAAGATCAGCACGGGAATCGTCATCACCGTGGAACCGGCCATCACGCCGCCCCAGTCCGGGTCGTCGGGCTTGTAGAAGACGAGGAGGGCCATCGGCAGCGTGGACTGCGAGGTGTCGCTGATGATGAAGGATTTGGCGAACAGGAAGTCGTTCCAGGCGGAGATGAAGGAGAACACGCTGGTGGCCACGAGCCCCGGAAAGACCAGCGGGAAAAGGATCTGCCACAGGAACCGCGTCCGGCTCGCCCCGTCGATGTGGGCGGCCTCCTCCAGCGCTTCGGGGACGGCCTTCACGAAGCCCCTCAGCATCCAGATCGCGAAGGGCAGGGAGAAGGCGATGTGCGGCAGGATCAGCGCGCCCAGGGTGTTGAGCTGACCGAAGTCCCGCATCTGG
Source organism: Streptomyces ortus (assembly GCF_026341275.1). NCBI lineage: Bacteria > Bacillati > Actinomycetota > Actinomycetes > Kitasatosporales > Streptomycetaceae > Streptomyces > Streptomyces ortus. Next base: position 5,270,262 of record NZ_JAIFZO010000002.1, on the reverse strand, counting down.
AAGAAGAGGGGGATCGTCAGTGCCTCGACGGGCACCATCTGGGCGATCAGGAACATGATCAGGAGGGTGGTCCGGAAGCGGAAGCGGAATCGTGTCACGGCGGTCGCGGCGAGAAACGCGATGAGTGCCGAGACGGCGACGACGGTGACCGCCACGACAAGACTGTTGAGGAAGTAACGGCCGAATTCCTGCTGCCCGAAGACGCGCCGGAAGGAATCCAGGGAGGGAGAGAGCGTCCAGGGCCGCGGCTCGCTCGACTCGATCTCCCCGGCCGGTTTGAAGGCGCTGAGCACCATCCAGTAGAGGGGGAATGCGACCACCGCCGCGATCAGCAGCGCCGAGGCCTCCGCGGCCAGTCGCCAGGGCCGCCGCACGGAACGGCGTACGAGATTTCGCACGAATCCGGCCTGGACCGAATCCACCGAATCCCCGGACGTCACGGAACTCACAGTTCTTCCCCCTGCCTTCGCAGCAGCCTCAGATAGACGAGCGTGACGGCCAGCAGAATCAGCAGCATCACCACTCCGATCGCCGACCCGAGGCCGTACTGGGAGGACGCGAAGGCCTTTTGATACGCGTACACGTTCAGGACGAGGTTCTGGCCCGCGATGCCGCCGCCGTTGGTCATGACGTAGATCTGGGTGAAGACCTTGAAGTCCCAGATGACCGACTGGATGGTGACGACCACGAGGATCGGGCGGAGCATCGGCGCGAGCATCGAGCGCCAGATCCGCCACTGGGAGGCGCCGTCCAGGGAGGCGGCCTCCAGGACCTCGGAGGGCACGGCGCGGATTCCGGCGTACACGGTGACCATCACGAACGGGAAGGAGCACCAGACCACTTCGAGCAGGACGAGGGCGAAGGCGCTGTACCGGCCGTACGTCCAGGAGTGGTCGCCCAGTCCCAGGATCCGGTTGACCGGCCCGAAGTCGGGGTCGAACAGGAGCAGCCAGACCGTGGACCCGGTGACCGCCGGGGTCGCCCAGGCGCCGAGCGCGGCCAGCATCAGGGCGAGCCGCGGCAGGGCACGGACACGTGTCAGGAGGACGGCGAGCGCGCAGCCGACCGCGAGGGTCGACACGACGCACGCCCCGGCGAACACCATGGTGGCCAGCAGCACCTGCCAGAACTGCTCGTCGCGGAAGAGCGCCGCGTAGTTCCCGAAGCCCTGGAAGGACGTCGGCTCCCCGCCGCTGACCTGGGCCTGGGTGTATTCCAGGAACGAGATCAGCCCGAGCTGGTAGACGGGGTAGACGAGCAGCCCGCCGAGGACGACGAGGGCGGGGGCGAGGTAGAGCCAGGGCGTCCAGCCGCCGCGGGCGAGCGGGGATCTGCGGCCCGCCGCGGGGCCGCGGCCCGGCCGGGGCGCCTTGGTGGCGGCCCGGGCCGAGGATGCCCGCACGGCGGGTCCGGCCGCCGGGGCCGGCCCGGGGGCTGCCCCCGGGGCGGACACCGTGAGCGGCCGGTCGGTCATCCGGCTCATCCGGCGGAGCTGAACGCGTCGTTCATCTTCTCGGCCGCGTCCCTGGACGCGGCCTCCACGCCCTTCCGTCCGCTGACGACCTCCTGGAACATCGTCGGCAGGACCAGGGACGCGTCGATCTGCGACCAGGCGGGCGAGGCCGGGACGAACTTGGCGCCGGCGCCGAGGGTCTTCACGAACGGCTCGACGAACGGTTCGCGCTTCGCGACGTCCCGGCGCACGTCGGTGAACGTCGGCAGGAAGCCCATCGCGTCGAAGAGCGCGCCCTGCGTCTTCTTCGACGCGAGCTGTTCCATCAGGTCGACGGCGAGGGTGCGGTGGGTGGTGCTCTTGAGGACGCCGAGGTTGTTGCCGCCCGCGAAGGCGGGGGCGATCTCACCGGACTTCACGCCGGGCAGCGGTACGACCTTGTACTTGCCCTTGACCTTGCCCGCCTCGATCGCCGCGTGGCTGAAGTCGCCGGCGATGGCCATGCCGGCCTTGCCGGAGGCGAACGCCGTGACGGTGTCGTTGCCGCCCATGCCCGCGCACTTGGCGGCCGGACAGTTGTCGTCGCCGAAGAGCGAGGTGTACGCCTTGATGCCCTTCTGGGCCTCGGCGCTGTCGATGGTCGAGGCGTACGAGCCGCCCTTGCCCTCGGCGAGTTCACCGCCGTTGGACCAGATGAACGGCATCGCGCCGTACGTGTAGGCGCCGCCGACCGCGAGACCGTACAGCTCGGGCTTCGCCTGCCGGATCTTCTTGGCCGTGCTGATCAGTTCGGCCTGCGTCTTGGGCACGTCGAGGTCCAGGTCCTCGAAGACGTCGGTGCGGTAGTAGAGCGCGCGGACGCCGACGAAGTACGGGGCTCCGTAGATCTTGCCGTCGACCGTGACGGACTGCTTGGCGGTCGGGTCGGTGTCCTTGGACTCGCTCCAGTCCGTGAACTCCTCGCTGACGTCCGCCAGTCCGCCGTCCTTGACGTAGCCGGCGGTGTCCGTGTTGCCGTACTCGATGAGGTCGGGCGCGCTCTTGGGGTCGTTGAAGGCGGCCTTGATCTTCTCGGCGCGGGTCTCGACGGGGATGTACTGGACGTCGACCTTCGTACCCTTGTGGGCCTTCTCGAAGGCGGTGACGACCCCGTCGACCACCTTCTCCTTCGGCGCGTTGGCGACCTCCTGGAAGAGCCACACACGCACGGTGCCGCTCTTCTCGTCCTTGCCGCCGGAGTTGTCGGACGACTCGGGAGCACAGGCGGTCGCCGTGAGCCCGGCGACGACGAGGGCGGCGATCGGGGCGGCCATGCGGGCAGAGAGCGGTGCGAGCTTCATGGGGGCGTCCTCCGGGGGCGCGTTGCAGCATTTGCAATGGTGGTTTTGCGCTGCACAACACCCGGGAGGCTATGGAGTACATGAACATGCCCACAAGAGGTCTCAACCACTCTGTGACCGGCGGAAGCATTCCGTGCAACGGACGGCCGGGACAAAGGCCCCGGATACGCCGCATACGCCGACGCCGCCCCGAGCCCCGCCGATCAGCCGGACACGAGGCCGGACACGACAGAGCCGCGGCACCCCGCACCGGGGCACCGCGGAACGCGGGAGACCGCTAAGGCCACGGGCGCGCTACTTGCCGCCGTCCTTGCCCTTGCCGCCGCCCTTGCCGTCGTCGCCACCGGCGCCCATGGACTCGTAGATCTCCTTGCACATGGGACACACGGGGTACTTCTTCGGGTCCCGGCCCGGGACCCACACCTTGCCGCAGAGTGCGACGACGGGCGTACCGTCGAGCGCGCTCGCCATGATCTTGTCCTTCTGGACGTAGTGGGCGAAGCGCTCGTGGTCCCCGTCACCGTGCGACGTCTGCGGCGTCGGCTCTACGAGGGTTCCCGTCCCAGTGCCTCGCTGGGGCTGGGTCTCAGGCTCAAGAGTGCTCATAGACGCAAGAGTACTGAAGGCCGGGGTCATCAGTTGAGCGAAGGGTCGTCCGGGTACGTGGCCACCATCGCCAGTTCGTTGCGCTGACGGCGCAGGACCTCGCGCCACAGCCGCTCCGGGGCGGGCGAGGAGACATCGCCCGGCTCCGACTCGACGACGTACCAGGCGCCCTCGCCCAGCTCGTCCTCCAGTTGCCCCGGCCCCCAGCCGGCGTACCCCGCGAAGATCCGCAGGGAGCCGAGCGCCGAGGCCAGCAGCTCCGGCGGGGCCTCCAGGTCCACGAGTCCGATCGCGCCGTGCACCCGGCGCCAGCCGAGCGGCGCGCGCTCCCCGGAGGCGCCGCCCGGGATCACCGCCACCCCGAGCGCGGAGTCGAGGGAGACGGGGCCGCCCTGGAACACGACGCCGGGCTCCCCCGCCAGTTCCGCCCAGCCCGCGAGGATGTCACCCACGTCCACGGGGGTCGGGCGGTTGAGGACGACGCCCAGCGAGCCCTTCTCGTCGTGGTCGAGAAGCAGCACGACCGCGCGGTCGAAGTTGGGGTCCGCCAGGGCGGGTGTGGCCACGAGCAGCCGCCCTGTGAGCGAGGACACCTCGGTCATGCGTGACATGATCCCGCATCTTCCCCGCGCACGGGGAGGCAATACCCGTAACCACGTGAACGCAGCTCAGGGCACAAGGGGCGTGCGTGGAGCGCGCGATGGGGCCGGTGACCCCACGTGTCCGATTAGGCACGGTTCGTGTTGTGGCAAAGCTATGACGTGTCTGAGAGGCCCTCGGGCTTACTGAAGGGGGGTGGGCGGCCATTACCCTTGCTTCTTCGCCTCTGTCCCACCAATCGGAACGCGAGATACATGACCGTCAACGGCTCAGACGACGTACTCCTTGTCCACGGCGGAACCCCGCTGGAGGGTGAGATCCGTGTCCGCGGTGCGAAGAACCTCGTACCGAAGGCCATGGTTGCCGCACTGCTCGGCAGCGCTCCGAGCCGGCTGCGCAATGTCCCGGACATCCGTGACGTGCGGGTCGTACGCGGGCTGCTGCAGCTGCACGGGGTGACGGTCCGTCCGGGTGAGGAGCCGGGCGAGCTCATCATGGACCCGTCGCACGTGGAGAGCGCCAACGTCGCGGACATCGACGCCCACGCGGGTTCGTCGCGCATCCCGATCCTGCTGTGCGGCCCGCTGCTGCACCGCCTCGGCCACGCGTTCATCCCGGGCCTGGGCGGCTGCGACATCGGCGGCCGGCCGATCGACTTCCACTTCGAGGTGCTGCGGCAGTTCGGCGCGACCATCGAGAAGCGCGCGGACGGCCAGTACCTGGAGGCCCCGCAGCGGCTGCGCGGCACGAAGATCGAGCTGCCGTACCCGTCCGTCGGCGCGACCGAGCAGGTGCTGCTGACGGCCGTCCTCGCGGAGGGCGTCACGGAGCTGGCGAACGCGGCGGTCGAGCCGGAGATCGAGGACCTGATCTGCGTCCTGCAGAAAATGGGCGCGATCATCGCGATGGACACCGACCGCACCATCCGCGTCACGGGCGTCGACAAGCTCGGCGGATACACCCACGCGGCCCTGCCGGACCGCCTGGAGGCCGCCTCCTGGGCTTCCGCGGCCCTGGCGACCGAAGGCAACATCTACGTCCGCGGCGCCCAGCAGCGCTCGATGATGACGTTCCTCAACACGTACCGGAAGGTCGGCGGCGCCTTCGAGATCGACGACGAGGGCATCCGCTTCTGGCACCCCGGCGGCCAGCTCAAGTCGATCGCGCTGGAGACGGACGTCCACCCGGGCTTCCAGACCGACTGGCAGCAGCCCCTCGTGGTCGCCCTCACGCAGGCCACCGGCCTCTCGATCGTCCACGAGACGGTGTACGAGTCCCGCCTCGGCTTCACGTCCGCGCTGAACCAGATGGGCGCGCACATCCAGCTCTACCGCGAGTGCCTGGGCGGCTCGCGCTGCCGCTTCGGCCAGCGCAACTTCCTGCACTCGGCGGTCGTGTCCGGCCCGACCAAGCTGCAGGGCGCCGACCTGGTCATCCCCGACCTGCGCGGCGGCTTCTCGTACCTGATCGCGGCGCTGGCGGCCCAGGGCACGTCCCGGGTGCACGGCATCGACCTGATCAACCGCGGCTACGAGAACTTCATGGAGAAGCTGATCGAGCTGGGCGCGAAGGTGGAACTGCCGGGCAAGGCGCTGGGCTGAGTCCTCGTGAGCCCGGCCCGCGTCTGAGGCCGTCTTCGAGCGAACCACGATGGGGCGGTACCCGGAGTTCCGGGTACCGCCCCATCAGCGTTCTCAGCGAAGCGCTTGGCGCTTACTTGCCCTTGGCGGCTTCCTTGAGCTTGCTGCCCGCGGAGACCTTGACGCTGTAGCCGGCCGGGATCTGGATCGGGTCACCGGTCTGCGGGTTGCGAGCGGTACGAGCGGCACGGTGGGTGCGCTCGAAGGTCAGGAAGCCGGGGATGGTGACCTTCTCGTCGCCCTTGGCGACGATCTCACCGACGGTCTCGGCGAAGGCGGCCAGAACGGCGTCGGCGTCCTTGCGGGTCACCTCGGCACGGTCGGCCAGCGCGGCCACCAGCTCACTGCGGTTCATGTTGTTACTCCCGTGTTCTTCTTGCCGTTGAGGCGTGCCACGCGGCGGAGCCGCATATCGGGCACGTCGAAGCCGATGCTGCCAGGGTCCTCGGCGGTCCCCGGACCCGGGTCCGTGGCCGGACCCTCGCGCCCGAAGACGCATCCTGCCCCCACCTGCGGCGGGAAAGCCAATCCGGCACCCCTGGGAGTCACACGAAAAGCGCCACGGCCTCGATAATGGTGACGCTCCGTCCGCTCCCGGCAGCGGACCGCAGGGCCGGTGAGGGCCTGGTGGGCCCGCAGGGACCGAGCCATGGCCGCCACCCTAGAGGCGCGCCGAGGCGCGGTGTCCGGCGACGCGCCGGTAGCGGGCCGGGGTGGCAACCGTCACAAACCCGGGGCCGGCCCCCGAACCCATGGCCCTCAAACGCCGGACGGGCGGAGACGGCGCCGGACCGGCGGACATCTTCGGCCCGTCCGGCGTTCGAGGACGAGCGCGCCAGTGCGACAGGGGTCTGGGGGCGCAACCCCCAGGGAGGTGAGGCAGCGCCTCAGACCGTGACGCCCGCCGCCTTCGCCGCGTCGCGGACCGCGCCCGCCACCGCCCCCGCGACCTTGTCGTTGAAGACGCTGGGAATGATGTAGTTCGCGTTGAGCTCGTCCTCGGTCACGACCTCCGCCAGCGCCGTTGCGGCCGCAAGCATCATCTCGGTGTTGACCGTGCGGGACTGGGCGTCCAGGAGCCCGCGGAAGACACCCGGGAAGACCAGCACGTTGTTGATCTGGTTCGGGAAGTCCGAGCGGCCGGTGGCCACGACCGCCGCGGTCTGCCGGGCGACACCCGGGTCGACCTCGGGGTCGGGGTTCGCGAGCGCGAAGACGATCGCGTCGTCGGCCATCGCGGCCACGTCGTCGCCGTCCAGCACGTTCGGGGCGGAGACGCCGATGAAGACGTCCGCGCCGCGCACGGCCTGCTTCAGCGTGCCCGTGACGCCCTCGGGGTTGGTGTTGTCGGCGATCCACCGCAGCGGCGAGTCCTCGGCGGCCTTCACCAGGTCCTCGCGGCCCGCGTGCACGACACCGTGGATGTCGGCCACGACCGCGTGCTTGACGCCCGCGGCGAGCAGCAGCTTCAGGATGGCCGTACCGGCCGCGCCCGCACCCGACATGACGACACGGATGTCGCCGATCGACTTGCCGGTCACCCGCAGCGCGTTGGTGAGCGAGGCGAGGACGACGATCGCCGTGCCGTGCTGGTCGTCGTGGAAGACGGGGATGTCCAGGGCCTCGCGCAGACGGGCCTCGATCTCGAAGCAGCGCGGGGCGGAGATGTCCTCCAGGTTGATGCCGGCGAAGCCGGGGGCGATCGCCTTGACGATCTCCACGATGGCGTCGGTGTCCTGCGTGTCCAGGCACAGCGGCCAGGCGTCGATGCCGGCGAACCGCTTGAAGAGCGCGGCCTTGCCCTCCATCACCGGCAGGGCGGCCTTCGGGCCGATGTTGCCGAGGCCCAGCACGGCCGAGCCGTCGGTGACGACCGCGACCGAGTTGCGCTTGATGGTCAGACGGCGGGCGTCCTCCGGGTTCTCGGCGATCGCCATGCAGACCCGGGCCACCCCGGGCGTGTAGATCATCGAGAGGTCGTCACGGTTGCGGATGGGGTGCTTCGACGCCATCTCGATCTTGCCGCCGAGGTGCATCAGGAACGTACGGTCGGAGACCTTGCCGAGCGTCACGTCCTCGATGCCGCGCAGCTGCTCGACGATCTCTTCCGAGTGCTTCGTGGAGGACGCCGCGATGGTGACGTCGATACGGAGCTTCTCGTGGCCGGAGGCCGTCACGTCGAGGCCCGTCACCGAGCCTCCGCTGGACTCCACGGCGGTGGTGATCTGGGAGACCGCGGTTCCGCTCGCGGGCACCTCCAACCGGACCGTGATCGAGTAGGAGACGCTGGGCGCCGTTGCCATGGCCGACTTCCTCTGCTGTTCACCGGGTACTGCGGGCGCTGCGAGCACCGAATGTCTCGTCCTGGCCCGTGGTTTGCCGTCCGATCGTCGCACCTACCGCGGAGTACGTGGTAGCCGCCCCGGATTGCGAACCTTTTGTTCACCACGAGAGAGGTCCACGTCACCTGGTGACGTGGACCTCGGTCGTACGACTGTCTCTGTTGCTCAGTTCAATGACACCGACCCGCCATGCTCGCCTCGCGGCAAGTGGTCGCTCGTAGCGACGAAGGTTGGGCCCGGGGGCTTGGATCGGGCCGGTGTCACGTCAAAGGTAACAAACGATCCCCGTAAGGCAATTCCCGCACCGTGGGTTCACAGCGAAGCTTTACGCGGACGGGCCCCGCGGTTCACCGGGACGGGCCCCGTGATTCACCAGGCCGCCCCGCTCCCCCGCACGGGCCCGGGGCCACGCTCAGTCCCGCAGCAGGTCCGGCACCCCGTCCGCGTCCGGCTCGTCGCGGGCCGCCGAGACGATGGTGAGCTGCTGGGTCGCCCGGGTCAGCGCCACGTACAGCACCCGCAGTCCGGCCGGTGACTCGTCGGCGATCTCCGCGGGTGAGACGACCACCGTGGCGTCGTACTCCAGGCCCTTGGCCTCCAGGCTGCCGAGGGCCACCACGCGGTCCCCGAGCCCGGCGAGCCAGCGCGCCGCCTCGCCGCGCCGGTTCATGGCGACGACGACGCCGACCGTGCCGTCGACCTGGTCGAGCAGCCGGGCGGCCTCCTCCCGCACGGTCTTCGACAGGGCGTCCCGCGCGCCGCCGGAGCCCTGACCGCCGGAGCTCCTGCCACCCGCGGCACCGCCCGCCGCGCCGGCCGCGGGCACCGCCGTGACGAAGCGCGGCTGTACGCCGGTCGAGCGGACCGCTCTGGGCGACTCGGAACCGGGCATGGCGAGGGCCAGCACCTTGGCGGCGAGGGCAGCGATCTCGGCCGGGTTGCGGTAGTTCACGGTGAGCGTGAAGCGGCGGCGCGGACGGCTGCCGAGGGCCTCGTCACGGGCCTCGGCGGCCTCGTCCGGGTGCGACCAGGACGACTGGGCGGGGTCGCCGACCACGGTCCAGGTGGCGTGCCGTCCGCGGCGGCCGATCATGCGCCACTGCATGGGCGTGAGGTCCTGCGCCTCGTCGACGATGACGTGCGCGTACTCCGTACGCTCCTGGGCCAGCCGTTCGGCCCGCTCGCGCTGCGTCTCCTCGCGCTGGGGCATGAGCTCCTCAAGGCCCGTCAGCTGGTCGAGCGGATCGAGGTCGCGCTTCTTGCGGGGGCGGGTCGGGGTGCCGACGATCGCCTCCAGTTCGTCGAGCATGGCCACGTCGTGCACGGAGAGCCCGTCGCGCTTGAGGGAGCGGGCCACCCGGCGCACCTCGCCGGGGTTGAGGATGCGCCGCGCCCAGCGCCCGAGCCGCCGCTCGTCGGCCATCGCCGCCAGGACGGCGCGCGGTGTCAGCTCGGGCCACCAGGCGTCGAGGAAGGCGATGAAGGCGTCCTCCGCGCTGACGTCCTCGTCGAACGAGGAGCGCAGTTCGGCGGCCAGCTCGGGGTCGCTGTGCCGGGAGCCCGCGCCGGAGCGCGACCAGAGGGCGTCGAGCAGCAGCTTGCGGGCGCGCGGGCGCAGCAGGTTCACGGGCGCGGTGCCGGAGAGCGCGTTGTTGCGGATGCGGTCCAGCTCGGGCGCCTCCAGCTCCAGCCGGCGCCCGAAGGCGACGACACGGAGCCGGGTGGGCGTGGCGAGGGGGGCCCGCGTGCCGGTCTCGTCGTCCCCCTCGCTCTCGTCGCCGAACGCGAGCTGCCCGGACGGGACGGCGTCGCCGGGCCGGCCGGCGCCGGGGCCACCCGGCGTCTCCAGTGCCCCGCGTGCCGCCTGCCGCAGCACCTTGAGCATCCGGTAGGAGCCCTTGGCACGGGCGACGGCCGGTGCGTCGTACTGGGTGGCCTCGGCGCCGTCGACCAGGTTGCCGACCGCGCGGATGGCGACCTGGCCCTCCTCACCGAGGGACGGCAGGACGCCTTCGGTGTACGCGACGAGCAGGGGCGTGGGCGAGACGATCAGGATGCCGCCCGCGTACCGTCTGCGGTCCTGGTAGAGCAGGTAGGCCGCCCGGTGCAGGGCCACCGCGGTCTTCCCGGTGCCGGGGCCGCCCTCCACGTACGTCACGGACGCGGCGGGGGCCCGGATGACCAGGTCCTGCTCGGCCTGGATGGAGGCGACGATGTCGCGCATGGTGTGGCTGCGGGCCTGGCCCAGGGCGGCCATCAGGGCGCCGTCGCCGATCACCGGGAGTTCGTTCCCGGCGAGGGTGGCGGTCAGCTCCGGGCGCATCAGGTCGTCCTCGACCCCGAGGACCTTGCGGCCCTTGGAGCGGATGACCCGGCGGCGTACGACCCGGCCGGGGTCGACCGGGGTGGAGCGGTAGAACGGGGCCGCCGCGGGGGCCCGCCAGTCGATGACCAGCGGCGCGTACTCGGCGTCCAGGACGCCGATGCGGCCGATGTGGAGGGTCTCCGCGATGTCGGCGGTGTTGTCGGGGCGGACGGCTCCCTCGGCGGGTTCGACCGCCGTGTACGCGCCGTCCGGGCCCTTCTTGCCGTCCTTGCCCTGGAGGAGGTCGATCCGTCCGAAGAGGAAGTCCTCGAACTCGTTGTTCAGGCGGTTGAGGTGGATCCCCGCCCGGAACACCTGCGCGTCGCGCTCCGCGAGTGCCCCGGGCGTCCCGACCTGGCCGCGCTGGGCGGCGTCGTTCATCAGGAACTCCGCCTCGTGGATCTTTTCCTCAAGACGCTGGTACACCCGGTCGAGGTGTTCCTGTTCGACGCCGATCTCCCGGTCGCGTACGGAGTCGCCTACCGGATCGAGCGCCATTTCCTGCTGAACCTGAGCGGCCACCGGGCCCCCTTCTGACGTGCATGGCAGCCGTCAACCGTACGCGAAGGGGAGCCCGCCGGGCTACGTTTCCGCTCTTGATCCACTTACCGGTCGGCTTCGCGCCGGCTTTCCCGCCGGCCGGCCCACGCCCTCGCGGGCCGGCTCACGCGTTCACCTCGACCAGTTTGTCGCCGTCGAAGGTGACGACCTCGAAGTGGTCGATGTCGGCGCTGCTCATCGCCACGGCGCCCTGGAGGTAGAGCGGATTCCTGGCCAGCTCGGTGGCGGCGCCCTTGATTCCGTACCCCCACTTCGGGACGGTCCAGGTGGTCGCCGTCTCCCGCTCGCCGCTCTTGCTGACGGCGACCAGGGAGCACTTCTGCGGGCCCTTGACGTTCTTCAGCTGGAGCGCGATACCCGTGCCGTAGGGCTTGCTCACCGTGCCGACCGCGGCGTTCACCTGCGTGGCCGCGTCCGTGGCCTCGACCTTGTCCTTCATGTCGGTGAACACCTGCTTGGCGGGGCTGACCGACGCCAGCGGCCTGGCCTCCTGCGCGGTGTCACCGCCGCTGGTGGCCGCGATCGCGGCGATCGGGCCGCCGATGATCAGCGAGGCCGCGAGCCCGAAGAACAGGCGCCGGCTCTTCTTGGCCTTGACGCGCCGCTCGACCACTTCGCCGACCAGCCGGTCGGAGAGCTGTGGGCTCGGGCGGACGGCCAGTGTCTCGCCGATGGCCGGTGTGCCCCGCGTGCCCGGCAGATCCGCGAGGGCGGCGAGCATCGGCTCCATGCCGGCGAGCTCGTCGAGCTGCTGCCCGCACCACTCGCAGGTGGCGAGATGCGCCTCGAACTCAGTCGCCTCGGCGTCGTCGAGGATGCCCAGCGCGTAGGCACCCACCGTCTCGTGCAGATCGCCCTGCCCTTGCGAACTTTGCATGGAACCAGGACTACCCGTTCCGTATCCCCCGTATGTGCTCATGCCGTCACCCCCCGCTCCTCCAGTGCGAGCTTCATCGAACGCAGGGCATAGAACACCCGTGAGCGCACCGTGCCGCTGGGTATCCCCAGGGTTTCGGCGGCTTCGTTAACGGTACGCCCCTTGAAGTACGTCTCGACCAGTACCTCCCGATGCGCGGGGGTCAGGTCGTCGAGCGCGTCGGAGAGTGTCATCAGCCACAACGCCTTGTCGATCTCGTCCTCCGCGGGAATGACCTCCAGCGGCGACGGGTCCACCTCCTGCGGCCGGGCCTGCCGGCTGCGGTGCCCGTCGATGACGATGCGCCGGGCGACCGTCACCAGCCAGGGGCGTACCGAACCGGTCGCTCGGTTGAGCTGACCGGCGTTCTTCCACGCGCGGATGAGCGTCTCCTGCACGACGTCCTCCGCCCGCTGCCGGTCTCCGGCGACCAGCCGCAGCACATAGGCGAGCAGGGGCCCCGCGTGCTCCCGGTACAGCGCACGCATCAGCTCCTCGTCGGGTTCCGAGGGCTGGGACATGCGATGTCGGGCCCTCGGCGATCGTTCATCGGCCACGGCGGAATCCTTGCGCACGCCTACCTCCGGTGTCCGGGGGATCCCCCAGTCGGTCGCTCATCTCCGGATACGGGTGCGGGCGTTGCGCTGTTCAAAGTGAATGGAATTCTTTGTGAGGAGCGTGAGGATCTCTCCTCCTCATCTGCTCCACAAGTGCTTCACGAGGGATCCACGGCAGATCCTAAGCCCGTGCGAGGGCTGCTCTGCGCCGGTGCCTGGCCACCCGCTCGCGGTTCCCGCACACCTCACTGGAGCACCACCTGCGGCGACGCCCTCTGGACGTATCCAGGTACACGATGGGGCAGTTGTCTCCCTCACACTGCCGGATGCCCGCGCGGGCCGCCGGGTCCGTGAGGAGCTCCACCGTGTCGCGGGCGACCGCCGCGAGGAGCGCCGCGCAGGTCGGCGGAGCGCACAGGCTCCGGACGAGCGAGCCGCCCGCGTCCCACTCCGCCAAGGGTACGGGCGGTGCGGCGCGGGCGAGTTCGTTGACCCGGGCCAGCGCGAGCACGGTGGGCCGGGAGTCCCGCGAGGGCTCCTTGCGCATCAACTGTCCTATTTGACCGCGCAGTTCACGAAAGCCCGCGATCCAGGAGGAGTCGGCCGACGCGAGAGGCGTGCCCGCCGGGACGAGTCCGGATCCGGTGATCCAGGCACGCAGCGGTTCGGCCGAGTCGAGCCGTTCCTCGGGGTGCGTGGTCGCCAGGAGATCGAGACAGATCCGCCCGGAGTCGAACCGCAGCTCGTACGGGGCCGTGGCCGTGCCCAGTGCCATGTGCCTGTCACCGCCTTGGGGTTGCCGCCAGTGCCGCCCGTTGCCGCCCGGAGGGGCCGGTGCGGGATCGCAGGAGGTCGGGGGAGGTCGGGGAGGTGTCGGGGGGCGAGGGTCCGTGAGAGGGCCGCGCGGGACCCCTGAGGAGGCCGCGCAGGGCTCGTACCCCTACAGTGCCCTCCCCCGCGCGCGGCGGGAAGCCCCACGCCGTTCCGTACCGGCCCGCGCCCCGCGGCCACCGGCAGGTACGCGGGGCGCGGCGGGTACGGGTGGGCGTGCGCGTGAAGGTCTCAGACGTCGGCGTACGTGTCAGGCGCCGACGTACATGTCAGAGGTCGACGTGCGTGTCAGAGGTCGACGTGCGTGTCAGGCGTCGGCGTATTTGGAGTCGGCGGCCGGGTCCAGGGCCAGCCGGTAGCCGCGCTTGACGACGGTCTGGATGAGCTTGGGCGTGCCCAGGGCCGTACGCAGCCGGGCCATCGCGGTCTCCACGGCGTGCTCGTCCTTGCCGGCGCCGGGCAACGCCCGCAGCAGGTCGGCCCGGGCGACCACCCAGCCGGGCCGCCGGGACAGCGCGCGCATCAGCGACATACCGGCGGGCGGTACGGGCCGCAGGACGTCGTCCACCAGCACGGCGTGCCCGCGGATCTCCACCCGGTGCCCGGCGATCGGCAACGTCCGCGCCCGGGAGGGCAGTTCCTTGCACAGCACCTGTACGAGGGGGCCGAGCCGGAAGCGTTCCGGCTGGACCGTGTCGATGCCCCTGGCCTGCAGCGGCAGCGCGGTGACCGGGCCGACGCAGGCGGGCAGCACGTCGTGGTTGAGGGCGGCGAGCAGTTCGGGCAGCAGCCCGCGGTCGTCGGCGCGGCCCAGCAGGGAGGCGGCGGCCGGGGCGCTGGTGAAGGTGAGCGCGTCGAGGCCGCGGCTGATCGTGGCGTCGAGCAGCCGGTCAAGGGCCCCGATGTCCTCGGGGGCCATCCACCGATACACGGGCACGCCGACGACATCGGCGCCCGCGGCCCGCAGCGACTCGACGAAGCCGGGCAGCGGTTCGCCGTGCAGTTGGACCGCGATGCGGCGCCCGTCCACTCCTTCTTCCAGGAGGCGGTCGAGCACTTCGGCCATGGATTCGGAGGAGGGGGACCATTCCTCCGTCAGCCCCTGGGCGCGTACCGCACCTTTGACCTTGGGTCCGCGGGCGAGGAGTTCGACCCTGCGGAGTACGTCGAGCAGCTGCTCACCGAGTCCCCAGCCGTCGGCGGCCTCGACCCAGCCGCGGAACCCGATCGCGGTGGTCGCGACGACGATGTCGGGCGCCTGGTCGAGCAGCTGCTTGGTCGCCGCCAGGAGTTCGCTGTCGTCGGCCAGGGGCACGATGCGCAGGGCGGGTGCGTGCAGCACGGCGGCCCCGCGCCGCTGGAGAAGGGCGCCGAGTTCGTCGGCACGACGGGCGGCGGTGACGCCGACGGTGAATCCGGCGAGCGGCCCGTGCTCCTGCCGGCCGCGGCGGTCCTGCTGGTCCGGTTGCTGATCCGGTTGCTGCGGTTCCTCGTGGATGAATGGCTTGGATGGCATGGATGGCATGGATGGCTCTCGTCCCGCTGGAGTGGTGTTCGTCCGCGTCACCCGCTGGGTTGGGGCGCCCCGCCTGCCCGCCTCACGACGGACGACCGAGCCTGTCAATCATGCGTGACAGGCTCGGTTCCGCGTGATGTCGCCCGTGTTACGTCACGTGTCGGGCCGGGTGCCGGGCCGCGTGAGGCGTCACACCTCGGCGTAGCTGAGCTGCGTCTTCGTCTCCGACGCGGTCGGGGCGGTCGACGCGGAGGCGGCCGGGCGGCGAAGGTATACGGCCCAGGTGACCGCGAAGCAGGCCCCGTAGAAGGCGAGGAAGGCGACGAAGGCCCCGGTGCCGGAACCGACGCTGAGGAAGGACTGCCGGAAGGCGAGGTTGATACCGAGTCCGCCGACCGCGCCCACGGCACCGATGAGCCCCATCGAGGCCCCCGACAGCCGCCGCCCGTACGACGCGGCATCCTCGCCGGTCAGCCCCTTGGCGGCGGCCTTGGCCTGGAAGATGCCGGGGATCATCTTGTACGTGGAGCCGTTACCGAGCCCGCTCAGCACGAACAGCACGATGAACGCGGTGGTGAACAGGGCGAGCGACTTCTCCATGGAGGCAACCACGATGACGGCGGTCGCGGCGCCCATGCCGACGAAGTTCCACAGGGTGATGCGGGCGCCGCCGTACTTGTCGGCGAGCCAGCCGCCGACGGGCCTGATCAGCGAGCCGAGCAGCGGCCCGATGAAGGTGACGTACGCCGACTCCAGAGGCGTACGCCCGAACTGTGTCTGCAGTACGAGCCCGAAGGCGAAGCTGTAGCCGATGAACGACCCGAACGTCCCGATGTAGAGGAAGGACATGATCCAGGTGTGCGGGTCCTTCACGGCCTCGCGGGCGGCGCCGGTGTCGTTCCTCACGGACGTGATGTTGTCCATGTACAGAGCACCGAGCACGGCGGCGACGACGATGAGCGGGATATAGATCCCGAGCAGCAGCCGCGGCCCCCCGTTGGCCCCGATGACGGCGAGCCCGATGAGCTGCACGACGGGTACGCCGATGTTGCCGCCGCCGGCGTTCAGTCCGAGGGCCCAGCCCTTCTTCCGCAGTGGGAAGAAGGAGTTGATGTTGGTCATGGAGGAGGCGAAGTTCCCGCCCCCCACACCGGCGAGCATGGCGCAGACGAGGAAGGTGCCGAAGGACGTCCCGGGCTCCATCACCACGAAGGCGGCGACCGTCGGGACGAGCAGCATGGTGGCCGCGATGATGGTCCAGTTCCGGCCACCGAAGCGGGCGACGGCGAAGGTGTACGGCACCCGGACGATGGCGCCGACCAGGGTGGCCATCGAGATGATGAAGAACTTGTCGGCGGGGGTCAGCCCGTACTCGGGCCCCATGAAGAGCACCAGGACCGACCAGAGGGTCCAGATCGAGAACCCGATGTGCTCGGAGAGTACGGAGAAGAAGAGGTTCCGGTGGGCGACCTTCTCCCCCGTCTCCTTCCAGAACGTCTCGTCCTCCGGGTCCCACTGCTCGATCCAGCGGCCCCCCTTGCGCGTCGCGATGCTGCTGCTCGGGGCTGTCATCTCACGCCTCCACGATTTCCTCCGGGTGGTGTTCCCGAAGGTAGGGAGGCCGCGTTTCGGCCCTGTGCGTTCGCGGGTGACCACGGGGGAACGTTGCTCTCACCCCGCGGCGGGTGGCGTGGTGAGGGTTTTGCGCGGCGGTTCCGTCAGCGGGTCTCCCGGCGGATCGGGCAACGGGCCCTCAGACCTCGAACCACAGCAGCTTGCCGGCGCCGCGTCCGAGCGGGCCGCTCCCCACGGACCAGCCGCCCCAGGAGGTCGCGCACTGCTGCACGAGGAGCAGCCCGCGTCCGCGCTCCGCGTTCAGCGGTGCCGGCGCGGCCCGGCCGCCGGGAGGCTCGTCGAAGGGTGCGGGGACGTGGGGGCTGCTGTCCCACACGCCCACGCGCAGGCGCCCGTCCCCCAGGGCGGTCAGCCGCAGCGAGGCGGGCCCTTTCGTGTGCCGGTAGGCGTTGGTGACGAGTTCGGACGTCAACAGCTCGACGAGGTCGCGGGTTTCGGCCACCCCGTGCCCGTGGAGTGCGGCCCGCACGGTCATACGTGCGACGCGGGCGGCCCGGGGGTCATGGGGCAGCCGAAGGGCGTACGTCCAGGTGTCGGGCGGGGCTACGGTGACCATGGGTCCTCCAGGAGGAAGGGGAGAGGTTTCCGGCTCGCACAACGTCGGCGCCATGCGGTGGCAGTGCCTCATAGGGTGCGCTTCCGGCTTGGGGGCGCGGGCAGTTGGCGATACGGTCTTAAGCTAGCGCGCCTCGGGAGATACATCTCCCAGAGTGGCGATATTCATCCCTGATTACCTCGTGTGGGGTACCCCGAGTGCCGCGACGCGACCGAGAGGAGGCGTCTTGCCGCCCACCAGCACCCCGACGCTTCGCCAACGCCGCATGGGCGCCGAACTCCGCAGACTCCGCGAGCGGGCGGGTCTGACGGTCACCGGCGCCGCCGCATTGCTCGGCGTCAACCAGGGCCGCGTCAGCATGATCGAAACCGGTCGCAGCTCTCTCAGTGCCGACCGCGTCCGCGCCTTGGCCCGCTCGTACGACTGCGCGGACGAACGGCTCGTTGACGCCCTCGCCACCATGACCGGTCGGCGGGTCCGCGGATGGTGGGAGGAGTACCGCGATCTACTTCCCGCCGACCTACTGGATCTGGCCGAGCTGGAGCACCACGCCACCGCGCTACGCGTGGCTGTCACCGTCCACATGCCAGGCTTGCTACAGACCACGGAGCATGCCCGAGCGGTGATGCGCGAAGCGGTCCCGCCGCTACGGTCGTACGAGATCGAGCACCGCGTCTCGCACCGCGCGAAGCGCCAAGCCGTCCTGTTCGAGGGAGTCGCGACGCCGTACACGGCCATCGTGCACGAGGCGGCGTTGCGGATGGGCTTCGGCGGCCCAGAGATCAGCCGGGCGCAACTCGCCCATCTGCTGGAAGCAAGTGATCACCCCACGATCGCCGTCCTGGTCATCCCCTTCGGGGAAGCGGGGTTCCCGGCCTCCGGCCAGCCCATCACCTGCGCCGTCGGTCCCGAGCCGGGGCTCGACACCGTCGTTCTGGACACGGATCACGGTTGCGAGTTCCTCGACGCGGAGGCGCAGTTGCAGCGCTACCGCTCCGTGCTGGACCGCATGGAATCGCGGGCCCTGCCCGCACCGAAGTCCCGAGACCTCATCCAGCGCATCGCACAAGACCTCTAGGAGACCCATGCGAGAACTCACCTGGCAGAAGTCGTCGTACAGCGCCGAAGCGGCCAACTGCGTCTACGTGGCCGCCACGCCCACCGGCGCCGTCCACCTCCGCGAGAGCGACGCGCCCGACACCACCCTCATAACAACCCGCGCCCACCTGGACGAACTGATACGCAGCCTGAAGGCACAGCCGTCCCCGATGTCACGCGCACTGGGCTGACTTGCGGAATCTCCGAGAGAAACCGCCCATGCCCGCCATGAACTGGCAGAAGTCCACGTACAGCGGCGACAGCTCGAACTGCGTCTATGTCGCCACCACACCCACCGGCGCCGTACACCTCCGCGAGAGCGACGCGCCCGATCGCACGCTCATAACAACCCGCGCCCGCCTGGGCGAACTAATACGCGCCCTGAAGGCGCAGCCCCCTGCTCCCTAAGATCACAGATCACAGACACAGCTGGCGTCAGAGAGTTCGGGTGGGCGAGAGCAATCGGCCGAAGCCAGGGTTCTCGCCCGAGAGGCCTCACCGGCACCCCAGCCAACCACCGCTGCACGAACACTCCGGGAGAAGGCCCCCACGCGATGCGCCTGGGCCCCGCCCCGACGAACTGAACACCGACGCCGTGCCCCGTATGTGCCGATCAGCTCCGGTGGGTACGGGACACCCTGCGTCCAGCAGTGTGGGGCTACTTCAGGGCTGACACTTGGCACTCCCCTGCTGCGAGGTGATCTCCTGAATCACCCAGACACCCTTTTCGTTCTTCTTGAGTGATGTCTGGTAAGCGACGTAACTCCGCGCGGTAACGGGAGTCTTCTTGACCTGCTTTCCCTTGAGATACATGACGTACGCCTTGCCCTGATCCTCGCAATAGCTGAGAGAAGCCGTTCCCTTGCCGGCGACGGCCACGTTCGGGTCGTAGAAACGGTAGGCACCCGTGGTGCGAGCCTTGTTTTTGACGTAGTTCTGGATGAACTGCTCAGTCCCCGCAGCCGCCTCTCCCTCGTAATAGAAAAGGTACGGCTTGTCCAAGGCGTCCTGATTGGCGATGGCCAGATCAACGGCCTTGATGGACTGCTCACTGTCGCTCAGAACAGCGTCCTTCTCCTGGTCACCGGTCTTCGGCCACGCGAAGGTATAGGTCAGATCCGCAGGCAGCTCGATCTTCGGGCGATCCACGGCAACGGCAGCTGACTGGGACGCGGTCGGCGAAGCGGCCTTCCGCGTACCGGTGGCGGCGCCCGCGCCCTCGTCGTCGGCGCTGTCACTACCGCAGGCGGACAACGTCAAGGCCGCGGCGGCGGTCAGCGTGATCGCTGCGCGCAGGGTGGAACGGCGGTTCACGAACGGCTCCTGGTGAAGGCGATGTCAGAGCAGAGCGGCCTGCACACCGTCGGAGACGTCGTGCAGGCCGCTCCGGCTCAGCGGTTGATCGACTGGATCTCCTGCACGATCACTTCCTGATCGGCTCCAAACTCGCCCGGAGGAAGGTCCTGCGGGTCATTGACTCCGGTGCCCGTCCACGAAATCTTCCACGTGACCGTCGCCTGGAGCTTGTACGAGCCGTCGCCCGAAGAACGCAGATACTTCACACCGCACGGCGGGGTCTCGCCGGCCTTGCCCTTGGCGTAGGGCTCCCCGATGCGGCCGTCGTTGCCGATCGCACACTCGCCGGAAGCCGGGTAGGTCTGTGCGTCGCCGGTGCCCGGCTCGATCTTGAGGGAGACCGGCTCGGCGGTGGTGGTCGCCTGGAGGCCGATCGCGGGTATGGACGCCGTGACCGAGACCGGCTTGAAGTCGGCACCGTCCAGCCAGGCCCAGGTCGGCAGGTTCACCTTGGTCGTGCCCTCGGGGGCCAGGTCGATCTCGGTGCCGGGCACGCGGATCTCGGCGTACGCGAGCTGGGCCAGCATCTCCGGGGTGATGGCGTTCTGGATCCCGGGCGGCGGGGCGTCGCCCGTGTCCACCCAGAACGGGGGCTCCGTGCACTTGTCCCAGCCGGGCGGATAGCTGTCGTTGACGTACGAGTCCCAGAAGTAGCCCTTGCCGGTCTTCTCCTTGTTGAAGTCCTTGTACTCGCCACCGTTGACGTACTTCTCGCGCTGCTCGGCGTCCCACTGGTCCCCTGTCGACCCCGCCTCCCAGATCGGCTCCATGTATGCCTTGAGCTGTGCCGGGGTGTACTTGGGGGCGTACCAGCAGGCGGGCGGGGTCCAGGTCGTCGTGGGGCTCACGGCCCCGACTGAACCGCCGCTGCCGTTCTTGGAACGGTCGTAGACGATCGCGCCGACGGAGGCGTTGATGGTGTCGCCGTCGGCACCCCCCGACGGACCTTTGCCCGGACCAGCACCGATTCCCCCTTTACCGGGATTCTGGGTGGCAACGGCTGAGGGAGAGAGGGTCCAGAACACCGACCCAGCCACGATCGTGATCGCGACAAGACGCTGAAGTCTGATCACGGCTGGCACCTGTCGGCCCCACGAGTGGACGAAATCTTCACGAGCTCCCAGACCCCTTTCTTGTTCTTCTGGACCTGCGCTCCATAGGCGATGTAGCTGTCCTTGGTGACCTTGCTTCCCTTGATTTCGTTGGTCTTGATCACCTTACTGAAGCCCTTGCTCTCGTCACCGCAGTAGCTGAGCGAAGCGCTGTCCTTGGAGTTGACCGTGACCTGCCGGTCGAAGAAGCGCACGGTTCCAGTGACCGTCCAGCCGGCATCCTTGAACGCCTTCACCCACTCCTCGGACGCAGCCGCGCCTTCGCCCTCCGTGTAGTACTCAAGAGCAGGCAGCCGGGGGTTCTGGGCGACGATGGCGGCGTTCAGCGCACGAGTGAACTCCGCGTTGTCCTTCAGGACTGCGGACTTCACGGCGTCACTCGCCTGCTCAGGCGTGAAGGTGAGCTTGACGTCCGACGGCAGCTCGATCTTCGGGCGCCCGGCTGCAGCCTCTTCCGAAGCGGTCGGCGAAGGTGACTTCTCCTTGCCGGTGTCGGCGCCCGCGATCTTGTCACTGTCCTTGTCCTTGGGGTCGCTGTCGCCACCGCAGGCGGACAGCGTCAAGGCCGCAGCGGCGGTCAGCGTGATCGCTGCGAGCAGAGTGGGACGGCGGTTCACAGATGTCTCCCGTGAGGCGAAGGCGGCTTGAGGGCAGCCACGCTACCGAGGGGCCGGGAGACGACACCAGTGCGAACTTCGGCAAAGCGAAGCTCGTGGCGAAACTGCAACGACCAGGTTGCACGGGCCGGAGGTTCGTTGACGCCCGTGGTTGTCGCTTGGAGCTGGTACGAGCCGTCGCCCGGCGAGCGCAGCTACCTCACACCGCGCATCGGATCTCGTGGGCCTTGGCCTTGGCCCGGGGTCGCCGACGCGGCAGTTGTTGCCGATCGCACACTCGTCGCCCTCACCGCTCCGAAACCGACGGCGCCCACTCGGGGCCACACGTAGCTTCGGCTTCAGGTACATGTCGTAACCCTTGCTCTGGTCCTCGCAGTACTCGAGCGAGGCGCGGGGCGTGCCCGACGGCAGCCCGATCTTCGGGTGGGCCGCGGCAGTCGAGGCGGTCCTGGTCGGCGACGCCGACGTCTCCGTGCCCGTGGTGAAAATCCATCGGGCCACCCGGAGCGATCCGGGCGGCCCGATGTCCATCGGCAGGCTCGTCTCAGCGAGTGTTCGTCCTCAGGCTCGGTGCGCCCTCGCACCTGTCTTCGTCCTCGCCTTCGGGCGCTTGCTCTCGCTGCCGTCCGGCCACAGGCGTGGTTTGCGCTTGGCCGCCACGTCCTCCATCCAGCCGAAGGCGACGACGCAGGCGCCGATAAGGATCCAGACCATCAGGAGGACGGGCCACGGGCTCTCCAGCAACCCCGCGTAGTGCTCCGACAGCACGTCGAAGCCCCACAGCTGATCCCACAGCGTCGCAGCGACGAGGATGCAGATGTTGTGCCAGAGGTAGATGGTCACGGCTCGGGAGTTGAGCAGGGTGACCAGCCTGTCCCAGTGCCGCAGCACGCGTGGCCACTCGGGCCACGAGGGGCTGAAGTGCAGGAGCAGCATCACCGTCGCGAACGACCAGAGGGACTGCGCGAACGGGAGGTCGTCGAGGTCGTGCCCCTCCTTGAACCCGTGTGTCAGCGCGTACCACAAGCCGTAACCGGCCACGAACGGCACCACGGAGGGGACGATGTAGCGGGGAAGGCGCTGCAGGATGCCTTCCTGGTGCGCCATCCCGAGGATCCAGCAGGCGCCGAACGTGCTGAAGTCCGTGACGGCGGAGTCGATCCGCACGCTCGGGATGTGCAGCCAGCCGAACTCCAGGGCCGCGGCCACGGCGATGGGCGACACGATCGTCGGCCACGGAACGGCGCGCAGGAGCTTCAGGATGAAGGGCGACAGCAGCACGTACCAGAGATACGCGCGGATGTACCAGAGCGGGCCGGCGAGTTCCGCCGCCCAGTCGTCGCCGATGATGCCGTGGATTCCGGAGAGGCCCTCGGCATACGGCGGATCGCTCAGTGGAAGGACCCAGTAGGTCAGGTGGAGCCACCACCAGGCCGGGTGCCCTTCCGAGTCCGGCCCCCAGCCCTGGATCAGCATGCCCGTCACGCCGATCGCGCCGAGGAGCCACAGCGGAGGAAGCAACCGACGCATACGGCTGCGCACCACCTGCAGGGGCGGGCGCTTGAGGGAACGCGCCATCAGGTTGCCCGCGAGCGCGAACATCACGCCCATGGACGGGAACACCACGGGGAGCCACGCCCAGCCCATCAAGTGGTAGAGGACGACCCGGAACAGGGCGATCGCACGCAGCAGGTCGAAGTAACGGTCCCGCACGGGCCCTCGTCTGGTGGCCTTCGCGTCGTCGGGCACCGGGGGCGGCGGCACGTCCGTGAGCAGCGCCGTGTCGGAGGCACGGAACGGGGCGTTCATGTCCTGGACTTCCTGAGTCGTTGTCGCACCGTTCGTCAGTCCCGGTGTCGTCGTCAGTCCCGGTGTCGCCGGAGTGGGGTATCCACCGGGGTAGGGCGCGGACGGTACGTCGACCCGCGGGTTCGTGGTGGGGCCGTGTCCGCCGTGGCCGTGTCCGTGTGTCATCCGACGGGCCTCCGGTCGTTTCCGGTGCCGCTCTGCGCACGCTGTCGGGGCATGGGTGCGGGGGCGCCCGCGGCGCCCGGGGCCGAGCCCACCACGCCCGTGCGGCGCAGTTTCTGCCAGCGCAGCCGGCCGCCGGTGAGGGCGGTGATCCAGGACTGGAGGAGGACCACGTACATGAGCTGGCGGTACAGGATCTGCTGCAGGGGCAGCGAGACGAGGTGGGTCATGCGTTCCTTGTCGAGCCGGAAGGCGTACGCGGCGCAGATCGCCTGGATGGCGAGGACGCCCAGCCAGGCGCCGATCGTCTTCTCGGTGGGGCCGAACACGATCCCGTACAGCAGGAACACGTCGATCAGGGGGGCCAGGAGCGGGGCCAGGACCATGAAGAAGGAGATCAGGGGCAGGCCGACGCGGCCGAAGCGGCCCGAGGGGCCCCGTTCGATGAGCGCCTTGCGGTGCTTCCAGATCGCCTGCATGGTGCCGTACGACCAGCGGTAGCGCTGGGACCACAGCTGCTGGACGGACTCGGGGGCCTCGGTCCACGCGCGGGCGTCCTCCGCGTAGACGACGCGCCAGCCGTCGCGGTGCATGGCCATCGTGATGTCGGTGTCCTCGGCGAGGGTGTCCTCGCTCATGCCGCCGACGCGTTCGAGGGCCGAGCGGCGGAAGGCGCCGACGGCTCCGGGGATCGTCGGCATGCAGCGCAGCATGTCGTACATACGGCGGTCGAGGTTGAAGCCCATCACGTACTCGATGTGCTGCCAGGCGCCGATCAGCGAGTCGCGGTTGCCGACCTTGGCGTTGCCCGCGACGGCGCCCACGCTCGGGTCGCCGAAGGGCTGCACCAGTTCGCGCACGGTGGCCGGCTCGAAGACGGTGTCGCCGTCCATCATCACGATGAGGTCGTACTTGGCGTTGGCTATGCCCCGGTTGAGGGCGGCGGGCTTGCCCGCGTTGAGCTGGCGTACGACGCGGACGTTCGGCAGTCGCAGGTTCTCCACGATGCGGGCGGTGCCGTCGCTCGAACCGTCGTCGACGACGACGACCTCGATGGGGTGTTCACTCGCCACCAGCGAACGCACGGTGGCCTCGATGCACTTGGCCTCGTTGTAGGCGGGGACCAGCACCGAGACGGGTTCGGTGACCGGCCGTCCCCAGCGGAAGTTCTTGCGGCGCACGCGCCGGGCGTGGGCGATCGAGAGGACGAGCATCAGGCCGAAGCGGGTGATGACCAGCGTGCCGATGACGGCGAGGCAGACGACGAGGCCGTCGGTCGTCCTCTCGGAGAGCTGCACCGCCCAGGTCCAGGCCTTGCCCTTCCACAGGTCGAGTCCGGTGACCTGGGTGTGGGCGCTGGGGGCGCCGAGCGCTCCGGTGAGGTTGTCGAACTCGTACCCCTGCTTCTGCATCTGCGGCAGGAAGCGGTCGAGTGCCTCGACGGTCTGGTGGCGGTCGCCGCCCGAGTCGTGCATCAGGACGATGGCGCCCTTGCCGCCCTTGGGGGTGGCGTTGCGGATGATCGTCTCGACGCCGGGCTTCTTCCAGTCCTCGCTGTCGGTGTTGTTGACGACGGTGAGGTAGCCGCGGCTGCCTATGTACTCCGTCACCGGCCACGACTTGTTGTCCATGGCGTCGGCGAACGAGGAGTACGGCGGCCGGAACAGCGACGTACGGATGCCGGCCGCGCCCGCGAGCGCCAGTTGGTTCTGGGACAGCTCCCGGTCGATGCGGCTCTTGGACTGGAAGGACAGGTCGGGGTGGTTGAAGGTGTGCAGGCCGATCTCGTGGCCCTCGTCGACCATGCGCTGGACGAGGCCCGGGTAGCGGGAGGCCATGGTGCCGGTGACGAAGAACACCGCGTGCGCGTCGTGCTTCTTGAGGACGTCGAGGACCTTGGGGGTCCACTCGGGGTCCGGGCCGTCGTCGAAGGTGAGGACGAGGTGGTGCTTCGGCACGCTGATGCCGGCGGTGCGGTCACCGCGGGTGTCGATGACCGGACCGCCGTCGATGATCTTCTCGGGTACGCGGTCGGTGGCGGCCTCGGGCTGGATGCGGTGGTCCGCGAGTATCTCGCTGTGTACGTACCCGCGCAGCATCAGCATCGCCATGAGGGCGAGGAGGATGAGCGAGGGCAACAGATAGCGCATGGGCAGGCGTCGGCGCCGGACGGCGCCCCGGCCCGCGCCGCGCGTGCTGGTGCGGCGTGCCATCAGAGGATGTTCTCCGGGGAGGAGGGGGACGGGGGGCTCGGCTCGATGGGAGTCGGCTCCGCCGTGAGCGGGGCGTCGGCGACGTCGTTGGTGTCGTTTCCGGCGGGGGTCCCGGTGGTGGGGCCGTCCGTGACATCGGTGTCGGTCGGTTCCGGCTCGGGGTCCGGTGACGCGGGGACTTCGTCGGTGGGGTCCGCCCCGGGGTCGGGCGAGTTGTTGCTGCCCGCGGCCGGCTTGGTGGTGCTGGCGGAGGGTTTGGGGCCGGCCGAGGTGTCGGGCGCCTTCGCGCTCGCCGAGGTGTCGGCCGGGAGGCTGGCGCCGGGTGACGGCGTCGTGCCTTCGGTGCCGGAGACGCTCGCCTCGGGCGAGGCGCTCGCGGAGCCGGACGGGCCGGCGGAGTCGGTGGGCACCGGCGAGGGCTCGACCTGGCCGGCCGGTGCGTCCTCCTGCTGGTCCTTGATGGGCAGCCAGGGGGCGTTCGAGTTGCCCGATACGAGGGTGATGAGGATGGCCACCGCGTAGACGGCGCAGGCCAGGCCCACCGCCATGCCTATCCGGCGGTATCTGCGGCTGCGGCGGCCCGTCTCGTCGACGAAGACCGGGCCGTCCGATCCCTCCTGGGCGCCGGGGGCACCCTTGGCCTGCTGGACGAGCCAGTCCTCCAGCTGCCGTCCCACACCGTCGAGCTGGACCGTGACCTCGTGCGGGTCATGGGTGTGCTCGGGGTGCTCGGACTCCTGCCAGGAGTCGTGGGCGTCGTCCCGCTGTCGCGGCACGGCCGCGGCGGCCTCACGACGGAACCAGCTGTCGGACGCGACCCGCGTATCGGACGCACCGGGGCCACCTGGCCCGACGGGTGCAACCGGGCCGCCCATGACCTCGGTCGCGTCCGTGCCACCGGCCTGGCCGGAGCCGGAACCCGAGCCCGAAGCGGATCCGGAACCGATATGGAAGGGCTGATCAGGACCATTTCGAAGCGACCGGCCCGCCTCATCACGGGCCGAGCGGTCGTCGCCACCCGCACCGGGCTGATCGGAATCATTCCGACCTGGTTGAGCGTCTTCTGGCCAACTTTTCACGCGCACGTACATCCCCCCACGGGAATCGTTCTGGGGTGGCACGTGCGACCCGGATACTCGCACGTCATCGTCCGGAACCGGACCCCCACCCGGTCCCAGCGCCCCCTTTACCACACTGCACCCGGGCCACGAATGTATCGCACGTAGCCATGAGTGAGGGTTCTGTGTCAGATCCGACTCATCATGATGAGTGCATCTGTGGCCGGAATCCACCCCTCGGAAGGTCGCTCCAGCCATCCTTCGTCCGCCGCGAGGCGCGCCGCCGCGGCTCTCAGTGCCGCAACTCCACGATGCACCAACCCCTTTCGCCACACCAAAGACACCGGTGACAACGGAACGGGGTCCACCAGGGGACGCAGCGTTGAACCGGGCATGGCCGGAAAGTCCACCACCGCCAGAACAGGTGTTCGCATCTTGGCCATGATCCTTCGGAACTCCTCCCTGCCGACGGCGAGCGGCGCGGGCGAAGCCACCTCGATCCCGTGTCCCTCGAAAAGCTGACGGGCGAGGTCGGTCCACTCAAGCGTCCGGGGGTTCCCGGCCCCCGCGTACACCCGCTCCCCCGCCAGGGCGTCGAGCGGTACGGCGTCCAGTGCGGCCAGGGGGTGGTCCTCGGGCAGCACGACGGCCATCCGCTCGTACCGTACGGGCTGCTGCTCCAGGCGGGCGCGCACCGCGGGGTCGAGGCCGGCGAACCGGCCGAAGGACGCGTCGAGCCGGCCGGCCAGCAGCTCGGCCGCCGCGCCGGTGAGGCCGCTCTCGAAGCGGGCCATCAGTTCGCAGTCGGGGGCGAGTTCGCGGGCCAGGGCCAGGATCCGGCCGGAGACGAGGCCGGGGCTGTTCACGTCCACGAGCAGGGGTCGTTCGGTGCCCGCCTTCCCCAACGGCCCGGTCCGCCCGAAGGCCGCGAGCAGGTCGTCCTGCGCCTCCAGGGCCCGCCGGGCGTGGGGCAGCAGCCGCTCACCGTCGGGGGTGAGCGTCACCTGCCGGGTGGTGCGTACGAAGAGGTCGGCGCCCAGTTCCCGTTCCAGGCGCCGGATGTCGCGGCTGAGGGCCTGCTGGGCGACGTACAGCCGGGCCGCCGCGCGTGTGAAGTGCAGGTCCTCGGCGACGGCGAGGAAGGCGCGCAGCAGCCGGGGGTCGAGGTGGGCGGACATCGGGTGAACTTACATCGTGGGTGTGTGAATCGGTACGGAGAAGGTGTTGGACCGCGTGGGGCGGGGCGGGCGAACGTTGATCCATGCCGCCTCAGTCGTCCCGCCGCCGCGAGAAACTGCCGCTGTCGCCTGAGCCGTCGCCGGTGCCACCGCCTTCGGCCTCGACCTCGCCCTCGCCCTCGCCCTCGCCCTCGCCCTCGAGGAATCCCTACCGTCGGCTTTTCGCCATTCCTGGTGCGCGGGCGTTCACGATCGGGAATCTGATCGCGCGGCTCCCCATGGGGATGTTCAGCGTGAGTGCCGTGATCATGATCGCGGGGACGCGGGGGTCGTACGCGCTCGCCGGTGCCGTCACCGCGACCGGACTGGCGGCGACGGCGGTCGTCGCGCCCTGGACGGCGCGGCTCGTCGACCGGCACGGGCAGGCCCGGATCGCCGTACCCGCGACCGCGGTCGCCGCGCTCGGCTCGCTCGCGCTGCTGCTCTGCGTCCGCCTCGGGGCGCCGGACTGGACGCTGTTCGCGGCGTACGCGGCCACGGCGACCACGCCCAACACGGGAGGGATGTCGCGGGCACGCTGGGCCCACCTCCTCGAAGGGGACCCGGTCCGGCTGCATACCGCGAACTCCTTCGAGCAGGCCGTGGACGAGCTGTGTTTCATGTTCGGGCCCGTGCTGGCAGCGCTGCTGTGCGGGGCGCTGTTCCCGGAGGCGGGCACGCTCGTCGCGGTCGTGCTGCTGCTGACCGGCGTGCTGGTGTTCAGCGCCCAGCGCTCGACGGAGCCGCCGGCGCGGGGGCGTACGGAAGCCGGTTCCGCGTCGCCGCTGCGGGCACCCGGGATACCGCCGCTGCTGGTCGGATTCCTTGCCACCGGCGCGGTGTTCGGGTCGATGGAAGTGGTGACGATCGCGTTCGCGGACGCACAGGGGCACCGGACGGCGGCCGGGGTGGTACTCGCCCTGCAGGCGGCGGGGTCGTGTGCGGCGGGGCTGCTGTACGGGGTGCTGCGGCTGGGCGGGTCGGTGGAGCGGCGGTTCCTGTTCAGTGTGGGCGCGATGGTGCCGCTGATGTGCCTGCCGTTGGTGGCGGCGACGCTCGGGAGTGGCGGCGGTCTGGTGACGCTCGGCGCCGCGCTGCTGCTCGCGGGGATGGCGACCGCGCCGACGATGGTGACGGGGATGACGCTGTTGCAGCACCGGACGCCTGCGGAGCGGTTGAACGAGGGGATGACGTGGGCGGTGACGGGGTTGTTGGGCGGGATCGCGTGCGGGTCCGCCTTGGGCGGGTTCGTGGTGGAGCGTGCGTCTGGCGTGGCCGGCTATGGGGTGCCGGTCGGGGCGGCGGGGGTGGCGCTGCTGATCGCGCTGACGACGGGGCGACGCGATGCTCCCCGCCCGTGAAAGCTGGGCGTCACATCAGGCGACGACCCGCCTGGGGTCACCCGCGCAGTTCCCCGCGCCCCTAAAAAAACCAGGCCAGCCACCAGGTGACGGGTCGGTTCCGGTTACCCGCGCCGTTCCCCGCGCCCCCAAACAGACCAGGGCGGCCCCCATGTGGCGGGCCAGCTGACGTGATCCGCGCAGTCCCCCGCATCCCCATCCGCACCGCGCCCACCCCGTCCGACCGACCGAACGCCCGCCCCAATTCCCGCGCACCCCATTGACTCCCCCGGAGCCCCCACATACGTTCCCCCGTCGAAGCGCTTCGACGGCCTACGTCGAATCGATTCGACGCGCGCACCCCGCAAGCGGCGCGTGTGGTTCCGATACCCGTCCGACTCCCCCGGAGGCACAGGATGTTGACGGCACGAAGGCGCAGGCGCGTGATGGCGGCGGCAGCCGCGGTGGTGAGCACCACCCTGCTGCTGGCCTCCTGCGGCGACTCGGACAGCGGGTCCGGCGGCGACGGCAAGACGCTCAAGCTGTGGCACTACGAGAGCCCGGACAGCGCCATGGCGGTGGCCTGGAACGCGGCCATCAAGGAGTTCGAGAAGACCCATCCCGGGGTCAAGGTGAAGTTCGAGGAGAAGGGCTTCGAGCAGATCCAGAAGACCGCCCCGATGGTCCTCAACTCCAATGACGCCCCCGACCTCATGGAGTACAACAAGGGCAACGCGACAGCCGGCCACCTCTCCCAGCAGGGCCTGCTCACCGACCTGTCCGCGGAGGTGACCAAGCACGGCTGGGACAAGAAGCTCAGCGCGGGCGTGCGCACCACCAGCCAGTACGACGCCAAGGGTGTGATGGGCTCCGGCAAGTGGTTCGGGGTCCCCAACTACGCCGAGTACACGATGGTCTTCTACAACAAGGACCTCTTCAAGAAGTACGACATCGCCGAGCCGAAGACGTTCGACGAACTGACCGCCGCCATGGACACGTTCGTCGCCAAGGGCATCACCCCGCTCGCCAACGGCGGTGCCGAGTACGTGGCCCACCAGTACCTCTACCAGCTCGCGCTGTCGAAGGCCGACCGCGCCTGGGTGGACTCGTACCAGCTCTACAAGGGCAAGCCCGACTTCCACGACGCCGCCTGGACGTATGCCGCCGAGACCTTCGCGGACTGGGTGAAGAAGGGCTACATCGGCAAGAGGACCACCAGCGCGAAGGCCGAGGACGCCGGGGTCTCGTTCATGCGGGGCAAGAGCCCGATCCTGTTCTCCGGCAGTTGGTGGTTCGGCCGGTTCGCCGCGGAGAACAAGTTCGACTGGGGCACGTTCCTGTGGCCCGACTCGAACCTGACCCTCGGCTCGGGCGGCAACCTGTGGGTGGTCCCCAAGGGCGCCAAGAACAAGGAACTGGCGTACGACTTCATCGACATCACCATGTCGAAGAAGATCCAGAACCTGCTCGGCAACAAGGGCGGCGTCCCGGTGGCCGCCGACCCCGCCGCCATCACCGACCCGCGCTCCAAGGGCCTCATCGCCAACTTCAACACCCTCTCCGAGCGCGACGGCCTGGCTTTCTACCCCGACTGGCCGGCCCCCGGCTTCTACGACGTCCTCGTCTCCGAGACCCAGAAGCTGATGACGGGGAGCGCGAAGCCGGACGCCTACCTGGACGCGGTGAAGGCGGCGTACGACAAGGGCGTACAGGACCGATGACGTTCACCGTCGACGAGCGGGGCGGGCGGAGGAGCGCGGTCGTCGAAGCGCGTCACCAGTCGAAGGGCACGAAAAACAACCGACCGCCCCGCGACTCCTACGCCCTCTTCCTCCTCCCCGGCGCCCTCGCCTTCCTCGTGATCGTCGTCGTGCCCTTCCTGATGAACACGGGCGTGAGCTTCACCGAGTGGCAGGGCGTCGGCAGCCCGAAGTGGACCGGGCTCGCCAACTACCGGGAGCTGATGGACGACGCCGAGTTCTGGGCGTCGTTCCGGCACAGCCTCTTCATGGTGGTCTCGATGGCGGTCGTACCGACCGTCCTCGGGCTCGTCCTGGCCGCCGCCCTGTTCGACTTCGTGGGCAAGCACTTCGGCAGCAGGATCGCCGCCGTGCTGCGGGCCTGCTTCTATCTGCCGCAGGTGCTCCCCATCGCGGTCGCGGGCATCGTCTGGAGCTGGATCCTCGCCCCCGAGAACGGCTCGCTGAACGAGCTGCTGAAGGCGGTCGGGCTCGGCGGCCTCCAGCAGGACTGGCTCGGCGACCCCGACCTCGCGCTCTACAGCGTCATGGGCGTGATGGTCTGGGTGCAGCTCGGCTTCCCGCTCGTGATCTTCATGGCGGGCCTGCAACGCGTCGACCCGCAGCTGTACGAGGCCGCCGAACTGGACGGCGCCGGCTGGTGGCGGCGGTTCTGGCACGTCACGCTGCCGCAGATCAGACCCGAGATCTACGTCGTGCTGCTCTGGTGCACGATCGCCGCGCTCAAGGTCTTCGGCGCGGTGTACGTGCTCACCAAGGGCGGACCCGGCGGTGCCACCGACGTGCCCTCGTACTTCTCGTTCACCACGTTCTTCGAGAAGACGCAGGTCGGGTACGGCGCCGCGATCTCCACCGTCCTCACCGTGATCGTCCTGCTGCTCGCCGTGGTCGGCCTGAAGCTCCAGACCCGTGCCGAGGACGCCGAACAGGGAGTCGTGCGATGAGCAGCACCGAGAGAGGGGCAGGTGGGTCATGACCGCCCTGCGCCGCTACCCCGTCCTCCTCGCCCTGGTCATCGGGGCCCTGTTCATGGTCCTGCCGTTCCTGATCGTCACCGTCAACGCGGTCAAGTCGCCCGCCGAGTACTCGGCGAACGGCCCGCTGAGCCTGCCCGAGGGCGTCTACCTCGACGGGCTCAAGGACTTCTGGGAGCGCGTCGACTTCGGGCAGAAGCTCGTGAACTCCATGCTGATCAGCGGGTCCGTCGCCCTCGGCGCGGTGATCCTCTCCGTCCTCAACGCGTACGCGATCGGCATCGGGCGGATCAAGGGCCGCACCTGGGTCCTCGCCTTCTTCGTGCTGGCGAACATGCTGCCGCAGGAGGCGCTGGTCTACCCGGTCTACTACCTGAGCAAGGAAGCCGGCCTGTACGACACCAGGCTGAGCGTGATCATCGTCTTCACCGTGATCCAGGCCGCGTTCGGAACGTATCTGCTCGCCTCGGTCCTCGGACAGTTCCCGCGCGAGATCATCGAGGCCGCCCGCATCGACGGCGCGAACAAGTGGCAGGTGCTCTGGCGGATCGTGGTGCCCGTCAGCCGGCCCACCATCGGCGTGCTCCTGGTCTTCTTCTTCATCTGGACCTGGAACGAGTTCCTGCTCCCCCTCGTGATGCTGATCTCCAACGACAACCAGACCGTGTCGGTGGCGCTCGGCGTCCTCCAGGGCCAGCGCCTGATGGACGCCACGATGACGAACGCCGCCGCGCTCCTGGGCGTCCTGCCCGCCATCGTCTTCTTCCTCGTCTTCCAGCGGACGCTCACCCGCGGTATCGCCGTGGGCGCCGTCAAATGACCGTGAGCCCTCAACCCTCAACCGCCGAACAAGGGGTGTGCGCGTGAAGTTCACCGACGGCTACTGGCTGCTGCGCGAGGGCGTGACGGCGGCCCACCCGGTCGAGGTCCTCGATGTGAGCGCCGGATCAGGGGCCCTGGAGATCCACGCGCCGACCCAGCCCATCCGCCACCGCGGCGATCTGCTGAAGGGACCGGTCGTGACCATCGGCGCGCACGCCCCGATGCCCGACGTCATCGGCGTCACGTTCACCCACTTCGAGGGCGAGGAGCCGAGAGGACCGCAGTTCGAGCTCAACCGGCTCGCGGGGGAGGAGTTCCAGGCCCACGCCGAGTACGACGACGACTCCGCCACCCTCACCGCGGGCGCCCTGTCCGTCCGGGTCAGCCGCACCGGCCCCTGGCACGTGGACTTCCTCGCCGACGGCCGCACCCTCACCAGCAGCGGCCCCAAGGGCATGGGCATCATGCGCGACACCGGCAGCGGCGGCCACTACCTGCGGGAGCAGCTGAACCTGGGGGTGGGCACGCACGTCTTCGGGCTCGGCGAGCGGTTCGGGCCGCTGGTGAAGAACGGCCAGGTCGTCGACATGTGGAACGCCGACGGGGGCACGGCCACCGAACAGGCGTACAAGAACGTGCCGTTCTATCTGACGGACGCGGGCTACGGCGTCTTCGTCGACCACCCGGGGCGGGTGTCGTTCGAGGTCGGCTCGGAGGCGGTGTCACGGGTCCAGTTCAGCGCCGAGACCCAGCAGCTGACGTACTACGTGATCTACGGGCCGACGCCCAAGGACATCATCCGCAAGTACACGGCCCTGACCGGCCGGCCCGCGCTGCCGCCCGCCTGGTCGTTCGGGCTGTGGCTGTCGACGTCCTTCACCACCTCGTACGACGAGGCGACCGTCAGCTCCTTCATCGACGGCATGAAGGAGCGTGAACTGCCGCTCTCCGTCTTCCACTTCGACTGCTTCTGGATGCGCGAGTTCAACTGGTGCGACTTCGAGTGGGATCCGCGGGTCTTCCCGGACCCGGCGGGGATGCTGGCCCGCCTCAAGGAGCGTGGGCTGCACATCAGCGTGTGGATCAACCCGTACATCGCACAGCGCTCGCCGCTCTTCGCGGAGGGCAAGGCGCTCGGGCATCTGCTGCGGCGGCCCGACGGCAGTGTCTGGCAGTGGGACCTGTGGCAGCCGGGCATGGCGCTCGTCGACTTCACCAGCCCGGCCGCCCGCGAGTGGTACGCGGCCAAGCTGGAGGCGCTGCTCGCGCAGGGCGTCGACTGCTTCAAGACCGACTTCGGGGAGCGGGTCCCGCTCGACGTGGCGTACGCGGACGGCGGCGACCCCGAGCGGATGCACAACTACTACGCCTACCTCTACAACCGGACCGTCTTCGACGTGCTGCGCAAGCACCGCGGGGAGGGCGAGGCGGTCGTCTTCGCGCGCTCGGCGACCGCGGGCAGCCAGAAGTTCCCGGTGCACTGGGGCGGCGACTGCGAGGCGACCTACGAGTCGATGGCCGAGTCGCTGCGCGGCGGACTCTCCCTCGGGCTCTCCGGGTTCGGCTACTGGAGCCACGACATCGGCGGTTTCGAGGGCACGCCGACCCCGGCCCTCTTCAAGCGGTGGCTGGCCTTCGGACTCCTCTCCTCGCACAGCCGCCTGCACGGCAGCTCCTCGTACCGCGTGCCGTGGCTCTTCGACGAGGAGTCCGTGGACGTCCTGCGCCTGTTCACCCGCCTGAAGCTGCGCCTCATGCCGTACCTGTACGAGGCCGCCCGCACCGCGCACGCGCAGGGGGTGCCGATGATGCGCGCGATGGTCCTCGAATTCCCGGACGATCCCGGGTGCGCGCATCTGGAGCGGCAGTACATGCTCGGCTCCGACCTGCTGGTCGCGCCGGTGTTCTCCGACGACGGGGATGTCTCGTACTACGTGCCCGAGGGCGCCTGGACGCACTTCCTGACCGGGCGGACGGTGACCGGGCCGCGCTGGGTGCGCGAGACGCACGGCTTCTCCAGCGTGCCGCTCCTCGTCCGGCCGGGCGCGGTGATCCCGGTGGGCGCCGTCGAGGACCGCCCCGACTACCCGTACGCCGACGGGGTCACCCTCCACGCGTACGGTCTGGCGCGCGGCGCGCAGGTCACGGTGGTCGTGGACGGGGTGACCTTCACCGTCGTACGGGAGGGCGACACACTGCGGGCCTCGTCCAGCGACCCGAAGGCGCCCTGGGCCCTGACGGCGGGCGACCGGACCGCGCGGGCGGCGGCCGGGACCGGATTCCTCTCCCTGGAACTGGAGTCGGAGCCGGAGCCGGAGCCGGAGTCGGAGCCCACGGGCGGTCCGGGCCGGGAGCGGGGCTGAGCATGGTGAAGATCACCGATGTGGCCCGGCACGCGGGGGTCTCCCCCAGCACCGTCTCGTACGCGCTGAGCGGCAAGCGCCCGATCTCCGAGGAGACCCGGCAGCGCGTCGAGGACAGCATCCGCGAGCTGGGCTACCGGCCGCACGCGGGTGCCCGGGCCCTCGCGAGCAGCCGGTCGAACGTGCTGGCGCTCGTGGTCCCGCTGCGGGCCGGCATCCACGTGCCGGTCGTCATGCAGTTCGCGGTGTCCGTGGTGACGGCCGCCCGCCGCCACGACCACGACGTGCTGCTGCTCACCCAGGAGGAGGGCGAGGAGGGGCTGCGGCGGGTCGCGGACACCGCCCTCGTGGACGCGCTGATCGTGATGGACGTCCAGCTCCACGACGCACGCCTGCCGTTGTTACGGGCCCTGGACCGGCCCTCGGTCCTCATCGGCTTCCCGGCCGAGGCCGACGGTCTGACCTGCATCGACCTGGACTTCGAGGCGGCGGGCGAGCTGTGCGTCGAGCATCTGGCGGGGCTCGGCCACCGGGTGATCGCCCTGGTGGGCTCACCGCCCGAGGTGTACGTGCGCGAGACCGGGTTCGCCCAGCGGGTCGTCCGGGGCTTCACCGCGGCGGCCGACCGCAACGGCCTCTCCTCCTCGGTCCACCCGTGCGAGGCGGACCCGGCGGCGGCCCGGCAGATCGCCGAGCGGCTCCTGCGGGAACGGCCCGCCCTGACGGGGGTCGTGGTCCACAACGAGCCGGTCCTGGAACCGCTGATCGACGCCTTCGAAGCGCTCGGGCTGCGGGTGCCGGGCGATCTGTCGGTCACCGCGATCTGCCCGGACGAGCTGGCCGGCCGCGTCCGCGTGCCCGTCACCTCCGTCGCCATACCGGCCGCCGAGGTGGGCGCCGGATCGGTGGAGCTGCTGATGAAGAAACTGGGTGGCGCGCCGGTACCGCAGGCCACGCTGCTGCCGCCCCGACTGACGGTACGAACGAGCACCAGGTCGCGCCCCTGACCCGTGTCCGACGTCCATTCGTGCGACGTCGGTGGGGGCGGCGCCGAACAGGCCGCCGCCCCCACCGCGCCTCACTCCCTCAGCACCTTGCCGGTTTGCGCCACGAACACTCCAGGTCCGTGGTCCGCTCGGCCGAGCGCGCGCCCGGACCCGTCGGCTTCACCGTCGCGGTCGCGTCCGCCGTGGACCGGGCGAGCGTCACCACGATCGCGTCCTCCAGCGGCTTCACTGACGCGGCGAGGTAGTTGTTGAGCACGATGCTGTAGACGAGTTCGCGTCCGTCCGCGTCCTTCACGTACCCGGAGAGCGCGGACGCCCCGGTCAGCGAACCGGTCTTGCCGACCGCGTTGAGGGCCGCGGGCGTCCCGCACATCCTGGTGCGCAGGGTGCCGCCCACGAAACGCTCGGGGGCGCAGGCGACCGGCAGGGACGTGCGCCAGGCGGCGTACCAGGGCTCGGCCCGTACCGCGAGCAGCAGCTTGGCGAACTGCCCCGCGGTGAGGTTGTTCATCCGGGAGAGCCCGGAGCCGTCGACCTGCCGCAGCTTGCCCGGGTCGACGCCGACGCCCTTGAGGTAGCCGCTGACGGCGGCGAGCCCGGCGCTCCAGCTGCCTTCTCCGGAGACCTTCAGGCCCATGGTCTTGGTGAGGATCTCGGCGTGCATGTTGTTCGACAGCTTCATGAACGGGATCAGCAGGTCCTTCAGCGGCATGGAGGCGTGCGAGGCGAGCCGCCGGGCCGTCGCGGGGGTGGCGCGGCCGAGCCGGGTCGCGCCGGTCACCTGCACGCCGTGCGCGGTGAGCGCGTCACGGAACACGGCGGCGGCGTAGCCGGTGGGCTCCCACACGCTGACCCACTCCTGGGCGCCGGAGCCGCCGACCGGGGTCGTACCGCTGACGACGATCGTGTTGGTGCCGTGCTCGCGCTCCACGGTGAGGTCGTTCGCCCCGCCCGCGGCGACGGTCGTGGCCCGTACGTCGAAGTTCACGTACGTCGTCTTCGGGGTGACGGTGACCTTCGGTTTGTCACCGGCGGCGGCACCCGGGGCGACCTCCACGATCACCGAGCCGGTGTCGTAGTCGGTGTCCGGGGCGACGCTCAGCGCGCTGATCTGCGCCGAGTAGTACGAGGACTCGTCGTCGGCCGCCCAGGCGCGGCCCAGGCGGTTCCGGTCGAAGCGGGTGTCGTCGGCCAGGAGCCGCCCGTCGACGCGGCTGACGCCGGACGCGGCGACCTGTGCGGCCAGGGAGTCGTAGTCCGCGGCCAGGGCGGTCGGGTCGCCGGTGCCGCGCAGATACAGGTCGCCCTTGAGTGTGGCGCCGTGCCGGCGGCCGGCCGCGAGGACGTCCGTGGTGAAGGTGTGGTCGGGGCCGAGGATCTCCATCGCCGCGGCCGAGGTGGGCAGCTTGGTGTTGGAGGCGGGCATCAGCCGTGAGGTGGGCGCATGCTGGTAGAGCAGGTCCCCGCTCGCGGCCTCGGCGACCACGACGCTCGCCGCCCCGCCCTCCATCCGGCTGTCCCCGAGGATGGTGTCGATGGCCTCCGGCAGCCCGCTGGTGCCCGGGTCGGCTCCGGCGGGCGCGCTCCAGCCGAGCCCGGCCACCAGCACACCGAGCACCACGGCCCAAGTCCACGCCCGTCGGCGCGGCTTGTGAGATCTGTTGGTCTCTCCGGTCTCTCCGGTCTCTCCGGTCTCTGCGAGTCGTCTCATGCGACAGCAGCATCCACGACGAAGGCCCCGCTGCCTATGGCAGCGGGGCCTTCGCTTCTGACCGGTCATGCTGTGAACATGGGAAAGTGGAGATGGCGGGAATCGAACCCGCGTCCAACGGTGCAGAATCAGGGCTTCTCCGAGCGCAGTTCGCTTAGATTTTCTCAGCCCCGGAGATCACGCGAACAAGTCTCCGACGGGCTCAGTCACTGTTTGATTTCCCGTCCGACCCCGTGACCGGGCCGGACGGTTTAGTTCCCTTGATTATGCCAGGATCCGAGCCGGGAACACTCTCGGGCTGACACCCATTAAGGGTCCTTCACTCGTTACTTAATTAAGCAGCGAGGGCGAAGGACTGGGAATCGCTCTTGGAATTGGCGATTATTGGTTGCGACATATGGTTAACGAGATCATTGCCGCTTCCTCGGCTCGCTTCCCCTGCTTCGACAGCCGCTGTCGAAACCGATCATCCCCATGTTGTTTTTTCAAATCCCTCCGGAGAGGGCCCTCCGAGGAGGGTGCGTGCACCCGCTGTGGGGTGCGTTGCCATCGTACGTGACCAACGCACGTCGATGCCACTGTATTCCCGGCGGCCGGCCGCCGGGCGCCGTCGGGTGCCCGCTCGCTACTCGCCGCGCTGCTTGCGCTTGACCGCCGCGATCGCCCGGTCCGACTCACGCCGGTCCTGCTTCTCACGGAGGGTCTGGCGCTTGTCGTATTCCTTCTTGCCGCGGGCCAGCGCGATCTCGGCCTTCGCGCGGCCGTCCTTGAAGTACAGGACGAGGGGCACGATGGTGTGGCCCGTCTCCTCCGACTTCGAGGCCAGCTTGTCGATCTCCTCGCGGTGCAGGAGCAGCTTGCGCTTGCGGCGCGCGGAGTGGTTGGTCCAGCTGCCCTGGCTGTACTCGGGGATGTGGGCGTTGTGCAGCCACGCCTCGTTCCCGTCGATCTGCACGAAGCCGTCGGCCAGCGAGGCGCGCCCCTGGCGCAGCGACTTCACCTCGGTGCCGGTGAGCACGAGCCCGGCCTCGTAGACATCGATGATCGCGTAGTCGTGCCGGGCCTTCTTGTTCTGCGCGACGATCTTGCGCTTGCCGTCCTTGACGGCGGCCTTGGCGCCACCTCCCTGCTTCGGCTGGGATTCCTTCGGTACGTACATGCCCTTGCTCATAGTGCTGGCCATTTTCGCACTACAGGGGGGCCGGAGGGAAAGCCGATTACGCGACGTGCGGGCCGGTGGCCGCGCGGGGCGTGTGCGGGCCTCTCACTCGGCGGTCATTCGGCGTCCCCGAGCCCGCTCAGGACGGTCTCGGCGCGCTCCAGCGCGCCCTCCTCGGCCTCCAGGTCGGGGGTGATGCCCCGGGCGTCCACCGTGCGCCCGGAGGGGGTGCGGTAGTGGCCGACCGTCAGTTCGGCGACCGAGCCGTCCGGCAGCCGGCTCGGCATCTGCACCGAGCCCTTGCCGAAGGTCCTGGAGCCCACGACGACCGCGCGGCCACGGTCCTGCAGCCCGCCGGTGAGGAGCTCCGCCGCGCTCATCGTGCCGCCGTCGACGAGCGCGACCAGCGGTCTGGCGGTGTCGCCGCCGGGATCGGCGTGCAGGGCCTTCTGGTCGCCGTTCACGTCGTACGTGGCCACCAGGCCGCCGTCGAGGAAGGCGGAGGCGGCGGTGACGGCCTCGGTGACCAGGCCGCCGGAGTTGCCCCGCAGGTCGAGGACGATCCCCTCGTCCGCGGGCGCGTCGGCCACCGCGGTCCGTACGAGGTCCCCGGAGCCCTTGGTGAAGGCGGCGACCTTGATCACGGTGACGCCGCCGGGAAGCTCGCGCACGCTCACGGAGTCGGTGGACAGCCGCGCCCGGCGCAGGGTCTCGCTCCACGCGTGCGTGCCGCGCTGCAGGCCGAGGTCGACGGTGGTGCCCGCGTCGGCGCCGGTGGCGTCGCCCCGCAGCAACGAGACGACCTCGGTGACGGGCCTGCCGTCGACGCGGTGGCCGTCGACGCTGCGCAGCCGGTCGCCCTTGCGGATCCCGGCGGTCGCAGCGGGCGAGCCCGACCGGACCCGGGTCACCTCGATGCGTCCGCCGCGCTCGCGCCGGGCCCAGAGGCCGACTCCGGTGTACTGGCCGTCGAGGGCGTCCTCGAACTCCTCGTACTCGCCCTGGGAGTAGACGGCGCCCCAGCGGTCGCCGCTGCGGCTGACGGCCCGCTCGGCGGCCTCCACGGGCGACTTGCCGTCGGCCATCGCCTCGGCGGCGGCGTCGGCGACGTCGCCCTGGTGGCCCCCCTGCGCGGTACGGGCCGCCGGGGTGACGGATTTCCGGCCGGGGGTGTCGAACGCGCCGGTCGCGGCGCCCGCCGCGAGGACGCTCGCGAAGACCAACGTCAGGGCCGCCCCGCGGCGGATGCGGCGGGGCTGACAGAACAGGTCACGGCCTGACATGCGGGTGAGTCTAGGACAACGAGAAGGGCCGTACCGGCGGTTGCCGGTACGGCCCTCTTGGCATGTGTCACACCTTCAAGTACTTGCGCAACGCGAAGAACGCGGCCAGCGCGGGCATCAGAAGGCTGGTGGCGAGGATCAGCGGCAGCTTCGTGAGAACGGCGTCCCAGCCGATGAAGTTGATCAGATTCAGCTTCTCGGACAGGGCTAGGCCGTGGTCGATGATGAAGTACCGCGCGATCACCAGGAAGGCGCAGGCGACACCACCGCCGATCAGTCCGGCGACGGCGGCCTCCATGATGAACGGCGCCTGGATGTAGAAGCCGGAGGCGCCCACCAGGCGCATGATCCCGGTCTCACGCCGACGACTGAAGGCGGAGACGCGCACGGTGTTGACGATCAGCATCAGCGCGACGACGAGCATCATCGCCATCACCGCCCGCGCCGCCCAGTTCATGCCGTTGAGCAGCCCGAAGAGGTTGTCGAGGATGCCCTTCTGGTCCTGCACGGACTGCACGCCGTCACGGCCATCGAAGGCGGTCGCGATGACCTGGTACTTCTCCGGGTCCGTCAGCTTGACGCGGAAGGACTCCTGCATCTGGTCCGGGGTCAGCGAGGCCGCCAGCGGGGAGTCGCCGAACTGCTCCTTGTAGTGCTTGTACGCCTCGTCGCTCGACTCGTGCGTGACGTTGTCGACGACGGCCATCTTGCCGAGGTCGGTCTCGATCTGCTTCTTCTGCTCGCTGGTGACCGCCCCCTTGGCGCAGTTGGGGTCGGACTCCGCGTCGGACTTGTTGCAGAGGAAGATCGAGACGTTGACCTTGTCGTACCAGTAGCCCTTCATCGTGCTCACCTGGTCGCTCATCAGGAGCGAACCACCGAACAGGGCGAGGGACAGGGCGACGGAGACGACGACCGCGAAGGTCATCGTGAGATTGCGGCGGAGACCGACACCGATCTCCGACAGAACGAACTGGGCGCGCATGGCGTCTTCTCAGGCCTTTCCGTGGACGGACGCGTGGGACTCGCGGTCAGTGCTGATAGCCGTAGACGCCGCGCGCCTGGTCGCGGACGAGGCGACCCTTCTCCAGCTCGATGACGCGCTTGCGCATCTGGTCCACGATGTTCTGGTCGTGCGTCGCCATCACGACGGTGGTCCCGGTCCGGTTGATCCGGTCGAGCAGCTTCATGATGCCGACGGAGGTCTGCGGGTCCAGGTTTCCGGTGGGCTCGTCCGCGATCAGCAGCTTGGGCCGGTTCACGAACGCTCTCGCGATGGCCACGCGTTGCTGCTCACCGCCGGACAGCTCGCCGGGCATCCGGTCCTCCTTGCCGCCGAGGCCGACGAGGTCGAGCACCTGGGGCACGGACTTGCGGATCTCGCCCTTGGACTTGCCGATCACTTCCTGCGCGAAGGCGACGTTCTCGGCGACCGTCTTGTTGGGCAGGAGGCGGAAGTCCTGGAACACGGTCCCCAGCTGGCGGCGCATCTGCGGCACCTTCCAGTTGGAGATGCGCGCGAGGTCCTTGCCCAGTACGTGCACCTGCCCCTGGCTGGCCCGCTCCTCGCGCAGGATCAGCCGCAGGAAGGTGGACTTTCCGGAGCCGGATGACCCCACGAGGAACACGAACTCGCCGCGCTCCACCTCCAGGGAGACATCCCGGAGAGCGGGGTGGGTCTGCTTGGCGTAGACCTTGGAGACATTGTCGAATCGGATCACGGATGCACCACAGGCCGTCGGGGGTATGGGGGCTAGATGAGCGTGACCTTACGCGACCCGGGTAGGCGCGCGCAGGCGCGGAGGCGGGTTGCACAAGGGTTGTGGGCATTTGTACCGGGCACATAAGGAAAGGGCCTCGCCCCAGGGGAACCCGCGCACCTTCTGGCGGAACCTGGCACAGTGGACTGGGAACGTATCCGTCCCCGAAAGCGTTGTGTCCGTTGAACCGGTGCAAGGAGGGCGAGCGCATGACGTACGACCGGCTGGTGTGCGCGAACTGTGCCGCGCCCGTGAACGAGGGCCGCTGCCCCGTGTGCCGCGCGAACCGCGCACGGCTGCAGAACGAGGGCCCCCTGGGCGGTGGGCTCAACCCCATGACCCTGATCGCGCTGCTCGCCATCCTGATCGCGGCGGTGGCCCTGCTGGCCCACCAGACCGCATAGACCGCTCAAGGGCCAGGTAGAACCCACAGCGGTCGGTCAGTCGGTAGACCTCACAAGAAGGGCCCGGAGCCGATGGCTCCGGGCCCTTCCCGCGTCACATCTCATGCGTCATGCGTCACACGTCATGCGTCAGGCAGCTGCGCCGCGGCCGTTCACGAGGCGCGGCAGCATACGGAAGCCGATGCCGCCGGCGATCATCGTCGCGGCGCCGATCAGCAGGTAGGTGATGTTCTCGGCGGCACCGGTCTCGGCCAGCTCGCCGCCGGTGCCCTGGGCGGAGGTGTCCGAGCCGGTGTCGGTCAGGCTCTCCTTGCCCGCACCCTGCTCGACGACCTGGGAGCCGGCACCGTCGGCGCTGTCGGCGCTGTTGTCGTTGCCACCGCCGTTGCTGTTGCCGTTGCCGTTCCCGCCGCCGGTCCCGTTCTCGCCGCCGTTGCCGGGCGTGGTCGGGTCGTCGGTGGGCTCCTCCGTGGGCTCAGTGGGCTCCTCGGTGGGGTCGGTGGGCTCCTCCGTGGGGTCGGTGGGGTCCGTGGTGGGCGGGTCCGTCGGCGGGTCCGTCGGAATCTCGGTCGGGTCGGTCGGCGGCGGGGTCGTCGGGTCGTCGGCGGAGATACCGACGGCGACACCGCCCTCGTCGACGCTGGCGCCGACGTTCAGCCCGGCGACGTCGACACCCACGTCGAGCGCCGAGGCGGCACCGGCGGCGGTCAGAGAGGCACCGGCGGCGATCACGGCGCCGGCGGCTATCCGCGCGATCCGGATCCGCGTCTTCTTGGTCATCTGGTTGCTACCCCCAGTAGCTCATCGTCAGTGGTGCAGCGTCCGGGGCCGCGACCTCGGGGATGGCCCAGTGGGGCCCCCGGTTCACACGCGCCCCAGAAATACGCATGCCACGCGTCAGCTTTCCCATCTTTCAAGACATCGTCAAGGCCGTTGCGACCGCGATGTCCAGATCAAGGTCTTTTGACCGGCACAGCGTCATGTGAGTGTGATGCAAAACCCACACATCGCTCACCAGAGCGCAGCAGAAAGGGCAACTGCCGTCCACTGGACCGCAGTTGCCCTGTCGACAAAACGACGTCCGGGAAAGTCGCTTACTTCTCCTGCTGCTTGCGCCAGCGAATTCCGGCCTCCAGGAAACCGTCGATCTCACCGTTGAAAACGGCCTCGGGGTTTCCGACTTCGCATTCCGTGCGCAGGTCCTTGACCATCTGGTACGGGTGCAGGACGTACGAACGCATCTGGTTGCCCCAGGAGTTGCCGCCGTCGCCCTTGAGCGCGTTCATCTTGGCCTGCTCCTCCTGGCGGCGGCGCTCAAGGAGCTTGGCCTGGAGGACGTTCATCGCGGACGCCTTGTTCTGGATCTGCGAGCGCTCGTTCTGGCAGGAGACGACGATACCGGTGGGGAGGTGGGTCAGCCGGACAGCGGAGTCGGTGGTGTTGACGCCCTGGCCGCCCGGTCCCGACGACCGGTACACGTCCACGCGCAGCTCGGACTCGTCGATCTCGATGTGGTCGGTCTGCTCGACCACGGGCAGGATCTCGACACCGGCGAACGACGTCTGGCGGCGGCCCTGGTTGTCGAACGGCGAGATCCGCACCAGGCGGTGCGTCCCCTGCTCGACGGAGAGCGTCCCGTAGGCGTACGGGACGTGGACGGCGAAGGTGGTCGACTTGATGCCGGCCTCTTCCGCGTACGAGGTCTCGTAGAGCTCCGTCTTGTAGCCGTGGCGCTCGGCCCAGCGCAGGTACATCCGCTGGAGCTTCTCGGCGAAGTCGGAGGCGTCGACGCCTCCTGCCTCGGCACGGATGGTGACGACGGCCTCACGGGCGTCGTACTCCCCGGAGAGCAGGGTGCGGACCTCCATCTCGTCCAGGGCCTTCTTGACGGCGGTGAGCTCGGTCTCGGCCTCGGCACGGGTGTCCGGGTCGTCCTCCTCCTCGGCCATCTCGAACAGCACGCTGAGATCGTCGATGCGTCCGCGGAGGGTTTCGGCCTTGCGCACCTCGGCCTGGAGGTGGCTCAGCTTGCTGGTGATCTTCTGCGCCTCATCGGGGTCGTCCCACAGGGACGGCGCCGCCGCCTGCTCCTCGAGCGCGGCGATGTCCGCCCTCAGCTTGTCGAGGTCCAGGACGGCCTCGATCGACTCCATGGTCGAGGAGAGGGACTTGAGCTCTTCGGAAACATCGACGACTGCCACGCCCCCCAGCGTAACGGCTCCGCCAACTTGGACGGCCCTGGCCGTGGGCTCCGCAACCGCCCGGGGGGCCGAAAGCCTTTGTCTGCGGGCCGGTGGGGGCTGGCCGCGCAGTTCCCCGCGCCCCCTAGGGGGCGGGGGTTCCACCCCTGAAACCCCTGAAGGGGCGCGGGGAACTGCGCACCCGGGGGCCAGGGGGCGCAGCCCCCATGCGTGACGAGACCCACCCCCACTCACCCAGGG
This sequence comes from Streptomyces ortus, assembly GCF_026341275.1. Classification (NCBI taxonomy): domain Bacteria; kingdom Bacillati; phylum Actinomycetota; class Actinomycetes; order Kitasatosporales; family Streptomycetaceae; genus Streptomyces; species Streptomyces ortus. The sequence goes on along the minus strand of NZ_JAIFZO010000002.1, from coordinate 5,225,678 downwards.
GCGCGGGGAACTGCGCACCGGGGGCCAGGGGGCGGAGCCCCCATGCGGTGTCGGACTCCCGCGGTCAGGGAGAGGCAGGCGCGCTGCTCTCTGGTCGGAGGGCGAACCACCCCGTCGTTCCCCGACGTGGCCAACCACGCCCACCCCCACGGCCGCGACGAGCGCCACCCCGCCACCCCCAACGTGATCCTCCGCCGCCGAGCGGAAGCGCGATGCCGCGCGGACCCCGGCCGCGGCGCCCCCCCGCCCGGGGCGCCCGCGCGGTACCCAGCGCACCCCGCCAGCTCGTCCGGCCCCGGCACCCGCATGGACGTGTGCGTGTCCCGGTTCGAGTCCGGCTTGGCCCCCGGCACCAGCGGAACGGCCCCGCGCCGCACCCGCTCCCGCGGCGCCTCCGGCTCGGCGGCGGGCGCCGCGTCCTCGTAGGCCCCCTCGGCCTCCCCGTCGGGCTCGTCGACGTCCAGCGGCGGCATCCCGGCCAGCAGCGGCAGCTGCTCACGCAGCCGCTCCCCCAGCTCGGACGCCCGCAGCCGCGACGCCGGCGCCTTCGCCAGACACTGCACGAGCAGCTGCCACAGCTCCTCCGGGATCCCGGGCAGCGGGACGACGGTCTCGGTGACGTGCCGCCGCAGCACCGCCCCCGGATGCCCGCCGCCGAAGGGCGTGAAGCCCGCGAGCAGCTCGTACAGCACGGTCGCCAGCGCGTAGATGTCGACGGCCGCCCGCGGGGGCAGCCCCTCGATGATCTCCGGCGCCAGGTAGTCCGGCGTACCGATGATCTTCGTCGCGCGGGTGCGCCGCGGTGAGTCGATGAGTTTGGCGACGCCGAAGTCCGTGAGCAGCGCGGGGTGCGAACCGCCGGGCCCGAGCGGCCCCTGCATGTCGAGCAGCACGTTCTCGGGCTTCACGTCCCGGTGCACGACGCCCGCCGCGTGCGCCGCGGCGAGCCCGTCGGCGACGTCGGCGACGATCGCGACGGCCGCCTCGGGCGCGAGGCGCCGCTCCCGGTCGAGCCGGGTCCGCAGGTCCGTGCCGCGGACGAGGTCCATGACGAGGGCGAGGTCGGTGCCGTCGACGACCAGGTCGCGCACGGAGACGACGTGCGGATGGTCGAGGCCCAGCAGGGCCGTCCGCTCCTGCACGAACCGTCCCACCAGCTCCTGGTCGGACGCCAGGTCCTCGCGCAGCAGCTTGATGGCGACAGGCCCCTCGGGGCCCTCACCCAGCCACACCGTGCCGGCGCTGCCCCGTCCCAGGATCTGGTGCGCGGTGTACCGGCTGCCGATCTTCCGTACCAAGACTGCTCCTACGGGCGCGTGTTGGCGACAAAACTACGCGCCCGAAGCACCAACCTTCACTTCCGGGACGGAAATCACCCCCCAGGTGTCGACAAATCCCCAGAACCGCAGCGCGATTCCGGGGATTCGGGGGGGGGAGCGAGCGCATGCCGGCAAGCTCGTACTACGACTGCCTCAGGGACCTCAGGGATCTCAGTTGAGCCTTCCGACCCACTCGGAGACCTTGCCGTACCAGTCCCCCAACTGCTCCCAGTAGCCCTTCGACGTGCCGATCCAGCCCTGCAGCGGGCTGAACTCCCAGATCGCCCAGCCGGCCACGACCAGGATGACGATCGTGAACAGGCACCCCTTGAGGCAGCCGAGTCCGGGGATCTTCATCGGGTTGGCGCTGCGCTGCCGGGGCTCGCGCGACGGACGCGGCGCGGGCTGCTGGGGCTGCTGCGGCGGCGCGGAGTACCGCTGGGGCTGGGGGGCCTGCTGCTGAGGGGCGTACCCCTGCTGCCCGCCCTGCGGGTAGCCGTATCCCTGCTGGTTCTGGGGCGGCTGCTGCTGGTTCCGCTGCCTGCGCTGTCCGCGCGGCTGCGGCTGCTGGGACGGCGGCTGCTGCGGCTGCTGCTGGGGCGGCTGGGCTACCTGCCGCTGCGGGCGGCGGCGCAGCGGGTCCTCGTTCGGGTCGAGGTACGACTGCACCTGCGTCGCCTCGTTGCGGTCGCGGGCCGCGCGGAGCTGGTTCTGCCAGGGGTGCGGGTCCTCGGGGCCCGCCCCGGGCTGGTTCGGCGGCACCGGCGGCAGCACGGCCGTCGGGTCGGCGGCGCCGCGGTGGGGCAGTACGGCCGTCGGGTCGGCCGCGCCCGCGCCGGTGTGCGGCAGGACGCTGGTCGCGCCGTTCGGGTCGTACGAGGCGGCGCCCTGCGGCAGCACCTGGGTGGGGTCGGCGGCGCCGAACTCGCCGGGCACGGCGGCGGGCGCCGGGTCCGGGGCGAGGAGTACGCCCACGGCCTCGGCGGCGGCGATCTGCGCGGAGTTCGCGTGCACCCCGATGCCCTCGGCGACCGTACGCAGACCGCGGGCGAGGTTCTCGGCGCTGGGCCGTTCGTCGGGGTTCTTGCGCAGACAGCGCTCGATGACGGTCCACAGCGGGTCGGGGACCGTGGAGGGCCTGCGGGGCTCGGCGCTCAGGTGCTGGTGGAGGACTTCGAGCGCCGAGCCGCCACCGAACGGCGGACGGCCGGTGACCAGCTCGTACAGCATGATTCCGGCGCCGTAGATGTCGACAGCGGAGGTCTGCGGGCGGCCCTCGGCGGACTCGGGCGCCACGTACGCGGGCGTGCCGACGAACTCGTGGGTCCGGGTCAGGCCCGGGGAGTCGGCGAGGCGGGCGATGCCGAAGTCCGTCAGCAGCGGGTGCATCCGGCCGCCCTGCTGCTGGAGCAGGACGTTCGCCGGCTTCAGGTCGCGGTGCACGACACCGTCGGCGTGGCTGGCGGCGAGCGCGTCGGCGACCTGGGCGGTGAGGAGGGCCGCGGCGACCGGCGAGAACGGGCCGTTCTCGCGCAGATAGCGGTGCAGGTCGGGACCCTCGATCAGGTCCATGACCAGCGCCAGCAGATCACCCTCGACCACGAGGTCCCGTACGCGCACGATGTTCGGGTGGGTCAGGCGGAGCAGGACGGAGCGCTCCCGCAGGAACCGCATCACGATGTCGGGATCGCTCGCGAGCTCCTCCTTGAGGACCTTGATCGCCACGGTCTCGCCGGGCTGACCGGCCACGGCCGCCTCGGCGCCCGCCGCCTCGCGCTGGCTGGCACGCCAGACGGTGCCCGTGGCGCCGCGTCCGAGCGGCTCCTCCAGGAGGTACTTGCTGCCTACCGGCCGCACGTCATGCGCTCCCTGTTGCTTGCTTGGCTGGTCCGTCCACCGTGCTACGGGTGGTTCCGACCCACTGTAATGCCGCCGAACACGGCTCCGGGTTGTCGTCGCGCAGCGGTTTTCCCCGTCCCGCCCACCCATGCATTACGTGGGGCTTTCCCGTACGTGTTCGATGAAAAGACGCTCGCTTCGGGTGGTTTGGTTGCCCGATCTTGACGTGAGCGGTCTCAACCGGGCATTGGTCAGGCACTTTTGCGGGCAGAGCCGACCAATCAAGATCACTTGCTGGCGGAGTACGGGCGTGTTGTCAGTATCAAGTGCGAGGATGCTTTCCGTACTGGCCGACGTGCCCGTGCGCGGTGGGGGAATCCGCGGTGGGGACCGTGGGAGAGCCCCGTCGCGGGCGCCCGCGACAGAAGGGACCGCTGACGGCGATGCAGATCCGGCTGACCGTCGTAGACCCGCTGGGGACGCGCCCCGACGGACGCCCCGCGTCCTGCGACGTGCTGGTCACGGCACCCGCGGGGACCGCGCTCGCGGCGGTGGCCTCCGGGCTCGCCTCGGCGGTCGGGGGCGAGGGCCCCGGGGTGCTGTACGCGGAGGCGGAGCGGCTCGACGCACAGCGCTGCACGCTGGGTGAGCCTCCCCTGATGGACGGCGCCGTGCTGTCCCTGGGGTCCCCCGCGCAGCCCGGTCCCGATGTCGATCCCGCGGCGGCGCAGCTGCGGGTGGTCGCCGGGCCCGACGCCGGGGGCGTCCATCTGCTGCACGGCGGCCGGATCGAGATCGGCCGCTCCGCCGACGCCGACGTACCGCTGGACGACCCGGACGTCTCCCGGCTGCACTGCGCCGTGACGGTCGAGGCGGACGGCCAGGTCTCGGTGGCGGACCTGGGCTCCACGAACGGCACGGTGCTGGACGGCAGGCGCGTGGGGGAGCGCCCGGTGCGCTTCGCGCCGGGCGCGCTGCTGCGGGTGGGCGAGTCGGCCCTGCTGCTGGCCCCCGCGGGCGAGCCGGCCGACATCCTGGAGACCGCGCCGGACGGCGAGGGGCATGTACGAGTGGTGCCGACGGGGGCCGGGGCCCCCGGCCGGGGACGGCCGGGGCAAGCGGGGGGTGCCCCCGGAGAAGCCGGATATTCGACGAGCCCCGGGCGCGCCGGAGGGTCCGGAGCGGCCGAAGGACAGAGGCGGGCGCGGGGACAGGAGCAGGGACGGGCGGAGGCGCGGGGGCAGAGGCAGGGGCGAGATTCGGCCGTTTCTGGTGGGGCGGCGGAGTCCGGTTCCGGAGCTTCGTCCCGATCCGAGTCGCCGGCCGCGTCCCGGACCGACGCGGGCGCCAGGGGCGCGAGGGTGCCCCGGGCGCGCGGAGAGGACTCCGCCGGGGGATCCCGGGGCTCCGGAAGCTCGGGAGACGCCCGGGGCACCGGCGCTTCCCGCTCGGGCGTCGTACCGCCGGCCTCCGAGACCCATCACGGTTACGGCACGGCCGGGTGGGGCGCCTCCGGCGGTGGCGCCCCGGGCTCCCAGGGGCACCTGCCGACGGGCCCGCACGTGGTGCCGGGCCAGGGCACGGCACCCGGATCCGAGCGCAGGGACGCCGGGGACCGCGCCGAGTACGGAGAACCGGGGGACGGAGCCGGGTACGGGGGCGAGTACGGGGGCGGGGTCGGGTACGGGGTCGGGTACGGGGACTCCGGGGAGCCGTACGAGGACGACCCCGGCGCCGATGTCCAGGGACCGGGTGAGGGCAAGCGGAAGGGCACTCCCCTCCGGGGGACGTCCGTGCCGCGCACCGCGCGCAAGCGCGGCCTCTCCGCGTGGGCCCGCCGGCTGGCGGGGTCGCGGAGCGAGGACCAGGACGGCGACGCGGCCGGATACGACCCGTACGACTCGTACGAGGCGCCCTTCGCCGAGCCCGTCGCCCTGGGCGTGCCCTCGCCCGAGCGGTGGCCCGATCCGGCCGCGCTGCTGCTGGCGGCGCTCGGACCGGGACCCCGGCTGTGGGAGCGCGGACCGGGCCATCAGGAGACCCTCACGGTCCGGCTGGGCACGGCGGACCGGAGCACCCCCGACGGCTCCGGACTGCTGTCCGCGGTCCCGGTGACCGCCGGGCTGCGCGAGGTCGGGGCGCTGGGCCTGGCCGGACCGCGCGAGCGCCTGTCGGGACTCGCGCGCGCGGTGGTGGCCCAGCTCGCCGCGCTGCACTCCCCCGACTCCCTGGAGATCACCCTCCTCAGCACGGATCGCGCGCGTTCCCTGGAGGAGCGCGTCGCCGAGTGGTCGTGGCTCGGCTGGCTGCCCCATCTGCGCCCCACCCACGGCCAGGACTGCCGCCTGCTGCTCGCCTACGACCGCGAACAGGCGACGGCCCGCACGGAGGAACTGGTCCGGCGCCTGGAGGACCACCTGACCGAGACCGGGCGGGCCGCCGAGCGGGGTCACGGATCCCGCTCCGGCGCGGGCTCGCCGGACGACAGCGGGGCCTTCGCGCCGCGCCCGAGGAACCCGGCGGACGCCGGGGCGGCACCCGGCCAGGACGCGTCCGGCGCGCCCGCCCCCGGAAGCCGTCCCCTCGCCCGCGACGCCCACGCCACCCACCTCGGACTCCCCCGCAGCGGCACCCAGGGCGGCGAGCCGCGGGGAAGGTCCGGACGGCCTTCCTGGGCGCGGCCGGACGACCCGTCCCAGGCCGGGTGGTCCGGTCCCCGCACCGTCGTCGTGGTGGACGGAGACCCCGGGTCGGCCGGTGTGCGGGAAGCGGTGTCACGGCTCGCGGCCGAGGGGCCCCAGGTGGGCATCCATGTCATCTGCCTCGCCGAGACACCGGCCGCGTCACCCTCCTCGCCCGTGATCGACACGTACGAGGAGGCCTGCGCGGTGTCGCCCGCGTTCCGCGAGTGCGGGGCTGTCGCGCTGCTCAGCGGTGACGTGGCGACGGCCCTGCGGCTGCTGCGCGTGGCGCCCGCGACCCAGACCCACGGCTCGTCGGGCTCTCCGGCTTCCTCCGGCGGGCCGGTCGGACATGGCACGGTCGCCGCGGTGGACGCCGTCTCCATGGCGTGGGCCGAGCGCTTCGCCCGGGCACTTGCGCCGTTGCGCGCGGAGGGCGGGGCCGGTGAGCGGCACACCCGCGTGTCCGCGCCGCTGCCGCAGGCGGCACGGCTGCTGGACGAGTTGGGGCTGGCGCGGGCGACCCCGGCGTCCCTGATGGCGCGTTGGGCGGACGCGGCCGACGACCCGGAGGCGGTCGGGGGCCGGGCCACGGCCGTGCTCGGCGCCGGGCCGCGCGGCCCCGTCTGCGTGGATCTCGTGGGCGAGGGCCCGCATCTGCTGATCGAGGGGCCCTCGGGCAGCGGGCGTACGGAGCTGCTGCGTTCGCTCGCCGCGTCGCTCGCCGCCGCGGAGCGGCCCGACCGGCTGGGGATCGTGCTGGTCGACGGGCGGGACGGCACGGGTTCCGGTGGTTCGGCGGGGCGCGGGGACGGGCTGCAGGTGTGTACGGATCTGCCTCATGTCACGACGCATCTGGGCGCCCACGATCCCGTACGTATGCGGGAGTTCGCGCAGTCCCTGTCCGCCGAGCTGAAGCGGCGGGCCGAGTTGCTCGGGCGCCTCGACTTCACGGAGTGGCACGCCGGGCGGGAGGGGCCGGGGCGGGTCGTGGCGCAGCGGTCTGCGGGTTCCGCGTCCGGGGCGGCCGGGCCGTCCGGTTCATCCGGTGGAGCCGGCGCAGCCGGTGCCGGGGACATCGACACGATGTCCGGTTCGACGCTGCGGCTGCGGCCCGCCGCGGCTCGGCCCCGGCCGGACGCGGGGCCCCCGCTGCCGCGGCTCGTCGTGGTCGTCGACGACCTGGACGCACTGCTGTCCCCCGCGCTGGGGTCCCCCGGGCGCCCGGCGGCCGGGTCCGTCGTACGGGCCCTGGAAGGGGTGGCCCGCGACGGTGAGCGGCTCGGGGTGCACCTGGTGGCGGCCACCGGGGGCGGGGTCCGTACGGACGAGACGGAGCTGGCGCGGCGGGCCGGACTGCGGGTGGTGCTCGAAGCGCCGGGGGTGGGGGCGGAGGAGCCGTCTCCGGGGCGGGGCAGGCTCCGGGCGGCGGGGCCGGGCGGGCGGTCCGTGCCGTTCCAGGGCGGGCGGGTCACGGGGCGCATTCCCCGTACGGCGACGCTGCGGCCGACGGTCGTGCCGCTCGAGTGGGCGCGGATGGGGGATCCGCCCGCGCGGCGGCCCGTGCGTGAACTGGGCAACGGGCCGACGGACCTGGCGCTCCTGGCCAGCGCGCTGGACCGGGCGTCGCGCTCGGTCTCGGCGGCAGAGGTCCCCTCGCTTCTGTAGCCACCCCTTTCCCTGGGGGCTGCGCCCCCAGCCCCCCTCATCGCGCTGAACGCGCTCGTCCTCAAACGCCGGACGGGCTGACCCCCCAGGGGCGCGAGGAACCGCGCACTCCAGCCCTGCCCGGGCCGCACTCGCAACTCACGCCCACCCCGAGGGGCCCAGGGGCGCGGGGAACTGCGCACCCGGGCTCCGCCCGGCCGCACCCGGCGACGCGGCCGGGGGTCCGGGGCGGAGCCCCGTGGTGGGAACCGCCCACACCGTCACGACGCGGTCACGATCACCCCCTTGACAGCGCAGGCGCCCTTGCCGACGCCGAGCGGACGGGCGTAGACCAAGAGCGCACGGGCAGGACCTCGGACGTTCGACGGAGAACGGGGCACACCATGCGCAGCAGCACTCTTCGGATCAGCAGGTCGCACAGGAGGAGCGGAGCCGCGAAGGCCGCGGCGGCCGTCGTCGCGGGGGCGATGGCACTCACGCTCACGGCATGCGGCGGTGACGACGACAAGAAGGACGACGGCGGCGACAACGGCAGCAGCGCCGCTTCCAGCGTTCAACTCCCCAAGCTCGACGGCCAGAAGCTTGAGGTCGCGGCCGTGTGGACCGGGCCCGAGCAGGACAACTTCACCGCGGTCCTGGACGAGTTCGAGAAGCGGACGGGCGCCGAGGTCAGTTACGTACCGACCGGCAACAACACCTCCACGTTCCTCGGCACGAAGATCGAGGGTGGCAAGCCGCCGAACGTGGCGTTCCTCCCGCAGGTCGGTGTGCTCCACCAGTTCGCCCAGAAGGGCTGGGTCAAGCCGATGGGCGCCGAGGCGAAGGCGCAGCTCGACAAGAACTTCTCCAAGGGCTGGCAGGACCTCGGCGCGTACGAGGGCAAGCAGTACGGCGTCTACGCGAAGGCCGCCAACAAGTCGCTGGTCTGGTACAACACGGCGGCATTCGAGGCGGCGGGCATCTCCGAGGAGCCCAAGAGCTGGGACGAGTTCCTGCAGACCGCGCAGACCCTGTCGGACGCGGGTTCGCCCGCGGTGTCCATCAGCGGACAGGACGGCTGGACCCTCACCGACTGGTTCGAGAACGTCTACCTCTCGCAGGCGGGCCCGGAGAAGTACGACCAGCTGGCCAAGCACGAGATCAAGTGGACGGATCCGTCGGTCAAGGAGGCTCTGACCACGCTGGCCCAGCTGTGGGGCAAGAACGACCTGATCGCGGGCGGTAACGCGGGCGCGCTGCGCACCGAGTTCCCGAAGTCGGTGACGAACACCTTCTCCGGTGACACCCCGGCGGGGATGGTCTTCGAGGGCGACTTCGTCGCGGCGAACATCAACGCCGACACGAAGGCCGAGATCGGCACGGACGCCAAGGTGTTCCCGTTCCCGGCGGTCGGCGACGCGTCGCCGGTGGTCAGCGGCGGTGACGTGGCGGTCGCGCTGAAGGACGACAAGGGCTCGCAGGCCCTGCTGACCTTCCTGGCCTCCACCGACGCGGCCGAGATCTGGGCGGCGCAGGGCGGCTTCATCTCCCCCAACCGGGAGATGAACGCGGACAAGTACAAGGACGACGTGGCGCGGGACATCGGCAAGGCCCTGCTGAAGGCGGGCGACTCCTTCCGCTTCGACATGTCCGACCAGGCGCCGGCCGCCTTCGGCGGTACCGAGGGCACGGGCGAGTGGAAGGCGCTGCAGGACTTCCTGAAGACGCCTTCGGACGTCGCGGGTGCGCAGAAACAGCTGGAGACGGCCGCCGCCAAGGCCTACAAGGGCTGACGGCCGCCGATGTCGTCGCAACTCGCGACGGCGGGGGGCCCGGCGAACCCGGTGCCCCCCGTCGGCAAACGCAAGAGTGTGCTCGGTACGCGGTGGTGGGTGGCGGGGCTGTTCCTGCTGCCGGCGGTCGTGCTGCTCGGCGCGCTCGTGGTCTACCCGATCGGGTACTCGGTCTGGCGCAGTCTGTACGACGCCGACGGTTCGGGCTTCGTGGGTCTCGGCAACTACGGGGACCTGTTCCGTGACGACGCCACGTTCACGGCGGTCAAGAACACCGCGATCTGGGTCGCGGTCGCCCCGGCGCTGGTGACCGGGCTCGGTCTGATCTTCGCCGTGCTGACCGAGCGGGTGCGCTGGTCGACGGCGTTCAAGCTCGTCATCTTCATGCCGATGGCGATCTCCATGCTCGCCGCGGGCATCATCTTCCGGCTCGTGTACGAGGCGGACCCCAACCAGGGCGTGGCGAACGCCGTGCTGGTGGGCGTGCACGACACGTTCGCCGAGTCGTCGGTCTATCCGAAGGCGCGCCCGTCCACCGAGAGCGACCTCAAGGCGTCCGGCGGGGGTGGGTTCACCTCGACGGGCACGGTGGCCGCGGGGTCGCCGGTCCTGGTGCCGCTGGTGGGTATCGCGCCCGACAAGGTGCCGGGCGGTCCCGGGGACGCCAAGGCCGCGAAGACCTCGGGCGACGGGGTGTCCGGCACGGTCTGGCTGGACTTCAAGCTGGGCGGCGGCGGTACGAAGGGCGCCGTCGATCCGGGCGAGAAGGCGCTGCCGGGCATCAAGGTCGAGGCGGTCAAGGACGGCAAGGTGGTGGCCTCGGCGAAGGCCGGCGACGACGGTACGTTCACGCTGCCGGCGTCCGCCGCGGGCGCGCAACTGCGGCTGCCGTCCTCGAACTTCGCCGAGCCCTACAACGGCGTCGACTGGCTGGGCCCGAGCCTGGTCACGCCGGCCATCATCGGTTCGTACGCCTGGATGTGGGCGGGTTTCGCGATGGTGCTCATCGCGGCGGGGCTGGCCGGGGTGGACCGCAATCTGCTGGAGGCGGCCCGGGTCGACGGGGCCAACGAGTGGCAGGTGTTCCGCCGGGTCACGGTCCCGCTGCTCGCGCCGGTCCTCGTCGTCGTCCTGATCACCCTGATGATCAACGTGATGAAGATCTTCGACCTGGTCTTCATCATCGCCCCGCAGCCCAGCAAGGACGAGGCCAACGTGCTGGCCCTGCAACTGGTCAACGCGTCCTTCGGCGGCGGCAACAACCAGGGGCTCGGCAGTGCGATCGGCATCGTCCTGCTGCTGCTCGTGATGCCGGTGATGATCGTCAATATCCGCCGGCTGCGGAAGGAGCGTCGACGGTGACCACATCCTCCGTACCTCTGAAGGGACCCGGGGATTCCGGGGACGCCGGGGGCCCCGGGAGCTCCGGGGACCCGTCCGTGGCCCTGGACGCCTCCGGTCCGCCGAGGCGTTCGGTGGCCTCCCGGCTCGCGAGCACCGCGGGCGGCGGTGCGATGCGGGTCTTCCTGATCCTGGTCGCGCTGCTGTGGGTGACACCGACGGTGGGGCTGCTCGCGTCGTCGTTCCGGGACCCGACCGACATCGCCGCCTCCGGCTGGTGGGAGGTCTTCAGCAAGCCGTCCCAGCTCACCACCGAGAGCTACTCGACGCTGCTCGGCAAGGAGGAGATCACCGACTCCCTGCTGAACACGGTGTACATCACGGTGCCGGCCACCGTCCTGGTCGTCGTGATCGGCGCGATGGCCGGGTACGCCTTCGCCTGGATGGACTTCAAGGGCCGCGACTGGTGGTTCGTGGCCGTGGTGGCGCTGCTGGTGGTGCCCATCCAGATCGCCCTGATCCCGCTGGCCGACCTCTTCGGCGACCTGGGGATCTTCGGCAGCGTCATCGGCGTGGTCCTCTTCCACGTGGGCTTCGGCCTGCCGTTCGCGATCTTCCTGCTGCGCAACTTCTTCGCGGAGATCCCCCGGGAACTCCTGGAGGCGGCACGGCTCGACGGGGCGGGCGAGGCCCGGCTGTTCGCGACGGTGATCATGCCGCTCGGCGCTCCCGCGATCGCCTCGCTGGGCATCTTCCAGTTCCTGTGGGTGTGGAACGACATGCTGGTGGCGCTGATCTTCTCGGACTCCGGTTCCCGGCCGCTGACGGTGGCGCTGACCGAGCAGACCCGGCAGTTCTCCGGCAACATCGAGACGCTCGCACCGGGCGCGTTCATCTCGATGGTGATCCCGCTGGCCGTGTTCTTCGCGTTCCAGCGGCAGTTCGTGTCGGGCGTCATGGCGGGCGCCGTGAAGTAGGCGTCGCAGCAAGCGAGTTGAGGGGCGGGCCGGTGACGGTCCGCCCCTTCGCGTCGCCCGGGGGGTCCCCCACATGCCGCATTCGGCGTAACCCCGTAACCCCTTCGGCCGTTGCCGGGCAATATGGCCGCGCCGACCCATGGATGTCCCTTGCCCCGGTTCAGTGTCATCGTCCCCGCGTACCAGGTCCAGGCGTATCTGCACGAGTGCATGGCATCGGTCCTGGAACAGTCGTTCAGCGACCTGGAGTTGATCGCTGTCGACGACTGTTCACCGGATGCCTGCGGGGCGATCGCGGACGAGTTCGCGGCCCGTGACGCGCGGGTGAGGGCGGTCCACCTCAAGGAGAACGTGGGCCTCGGCCGGGCCCGCAACGCGGGGATGCGGGCCGCGACCGGCGACTATCTGATCTTCCTGGACGGCGACGACACCCTCACCCCGCACGCGCTGCGGGACATCGCCGACCGCATCAAGGAGACCGGCGATCCGGACGTCCTGGTCTACGACTACGCGCGCACCTTCTGGTCGGGCGAGACGGTCCGCAACGTACGGGCGGGGCAGCTCCACGAGGAGGGCCCGGCGCCGTTCTCCCTCGACGACCGGCCGGGGCTGCTGGACGTCCTCATGGTCGTGTGGAACAAGGCGTACCGCCGGGAGTTCGTCGAGCGGGAGCAGTTCGCGTTCCCGCCCGGCTACTACGAGGACACGCCCTGGACGTACCCGGTCCTGATGGCCGCCCAGACCATCGCGACGCTCGACCGGGTCTGTGTCCACTACCGGCAGCGGCGGCAGGGGAACATCCTCGGCACGACGAGCGCCAGGCACTTCGACATCTTCGACCAGTACGACCGGGTCTTCGCCCACCTCGACGCGCACCCCGAGCTGGCGCGCTGGCGGCCGGTCCTGTTCCGGCGGATGGTCGACCATCTGTCGGCCGTGTTCCTCAAGCGCGACCGGCTGCCGCGGGGTTCGCGCGCCGCGTTCCTGCGCAAGGCGCGCGCCCACTACGCCCGCTATCGCGTACGCGACGCCGGTGTCCCGCCCGGCAACCGGCTGCGGCACACCCTCGTGCGCTTCGGCAGCCATCGCACCTACCGCGCCCTGTGGACGGCGACGCGGCTGAAGCGGCGTGCCGCGCGGCTCGCCGGGGCGCTGGCCCGCGGGGTCCGGACGGCCGCGCTGCGGCTGCACTACGGCGTCCAGCGCCTGCTGCCCGTGCGGGCCGACCTCGCCGTGTTCGCGGGCCGGGGCGGGCGCGGCCACGGCTGCAATCCGGGGGCGCTGGAGGCCGCGTTCCGCACGCACGCCCCGGGGATGCGCACCGCGTGGGTCGCGGGTCCGGGCTTCCACCACACGATCCCGACGGGGACGCGCCGGCTGACGCCGGGGTCCGCCGCGTACTGGACGGCGCTGGCCCGGTCCAAGTACGTCGTCGGCAACGCCGGTTTCGACCGCGGGCTGGTCAAGCGGTCGGGCCAGATCCTGATCCAGACACAGGCCGGCACGCCGCTCAAGCACATGGGCCTGGACCTCCAGGAGCGGCCGGCGGCGGCGCGGGGCACCGACTTCGCCGAGATGCTGCGCGACGCCGACCGGTGGGACTACTGCCTGTCCGGCAACCGCCACTCCACGCTCGTCTGGGAGCGCGTCTTCCCGGCCGCGTACACGATGCTGGAGTACGGCCAGCCCCGTAACGACGTCTTCCAGAGGGCCACTTCGGCGGAGGTGGCCCGGCTGCGCGAGTCGCTCGGCATCCCGCAGGGCACGGTCGCCGTCCTGTACGCGCCGACGCACCGCGACTACCGCCGCACCCAGCGCACCGCGCTCGACCTGGAGCGGGTGCTGCGCCGGCTCGGCCCGCGGTTCGTCCTGCTGACCCGCGCGCACCCCTCGTACGGGGCCCCGCTGGCCCGGAGCGACGGCCGGCTGATCGACGTGAGCGACCATCCGAGCGTCGAGTCGCTCTGCCTCGCCTCGGACGCGCTGGTCACGGACTACTCGTCGCTGATGTTCGACTACGCGGGCCTCGACCGGCCGATCGTGATCCTCTCGGACGACCCCGAGGCGTACGAGGCCGCCCGCGGGACCTACTTCGACCTGCGGGCCTTCCCGCCGGGTGCGATCGCCCGCTCCGAGGACGAGCTGATCGACATCTTCGCCACCGGCCACTGGCGCGGTTCGCGCTCCGCGCAGCTGCGGGCCGCCTTCCGGGAGCGGTTCTGCCCCTACGACGACGGGCGGGCCGCCGAGCGGGTCGTACGCCGGGTCGTCCTCGGCGAGACGGCCGGCCTGCCCGCGGTGATCCCCCCGTCCGAACGCCGCCCGGTACCGTCCGCGGCTTCCCGGACCCCCGCCGCCGCCCTCACCCCGGTCGCGGCCCCCGGAGCCCCCGTCCCCGCCGTCGACACACCCTGACCCCCGCATATCGGCCGTTCCCCGCCAGTACACCCGAGCCGACCCGACCGAGCCGACCCGAGCCGACCCATGGATGTCCCCTTGCCCCGCTTCAGCATCATCGTCACCGTTCACGACGTCGCGGGGCGGCTCCCCACGACCCTCGATCCGGTGCTCGGCCAGTCCTTCACCGACTTCGAGCTGATCGTGGCCTGCCCGGACCCGGACGCGCCCGCGGGCGCCCTCGTCGCCGAGTACGCCGAGCGGGACTCCCGCCTCGTCCCGGTCACCGGAGGCCGCGAGGCCGGACTGCGGGCGGCCACCGGGACCTACGTGCTGCTCCTGGACGCGGGTGACGTGCTGACGCCGGGGTCGCTGGCCGGGATCGACGCGCGGCTGCGTGAGTCCGGGACCGGGGCCGAGGCCGGGATCGACGTCCTGCGCCTCGGCCACGAGCGCGTGCCGTGGTGGGAGGGCGAGCCGGTCGCGGAGCTGTTCGAGGACCGGGACCCGGCCGACGTACGGCTGCCGGTGTGGGCCACCGTCCTCCGCCGCGCCTTCCTCCGCGATCACGGGCTCACCTTCCCCGGCGGCCCGTACGCGGACCTCGGCCAGTCCGGTCTGGTGGCGCTCGCGGCCGGCACGACCGCCGTACTGCGCACGGTGTGCGTACGGCGTCCCGAACGCAGGCAGGTCGGCGGCCCGGCGGCGGGCGCGCGAACCGAACCCCCCGCCCCCGAACTCCTCGACCAGGTCGAGCTGGTGCTGGACCGGGCTGCCGCCCAGGGCCTCCCCGAGGACCGGGCGCGCGCCCTCTTCACCCAGCTCTTCGCCGAGGTCCTCGACGTGGCGGCCCGCGCCCCCCGCTCCCGGGCCTTCCTCCGCCGCGCGGGCAGGCTGCACCGCCGGTACCGCCCGGCGGGCCACCGCGCCGCGACCGTGCGGGAGCGGCTGCTGCGGCGGGGCGCGTACACGGCGTTCCGGACGCTGCCGGGCCTCGCCCGGCTGACGGCGCGGGCGAGGGCGTACGCGAGCCGCTCGGCGCTGCGCAGACGCCGCGCCCTGACGTACGCGTGGTATCTGCGCAGGCCGCTGGACGAGAACCTGGCCGTGTTCGCCGCCTACTGGGGGCGCGGCTACGCCTGCAACCCGGCGGCCATCCACCGCAAGGCACGTGAACTCGCCCCGCACATCCGGTCGGTGTTCCTGGTGAAGGAGAAGGAACTGCCGCACATGCCGGACGACGTGGAGAGCGTGGTGATCGGCAGCAGGCGGTACTGGGAGGTGATGGCGCGGGCGAAGTACACCTTCAACAACGTCAACTTCGAGCACGCCGTGGTCAAGCGCCCCGGCACCGTGCACGTCCAGACCCACCACGGGACCCCGCTGAAGCGGATGGGCGTCGACCAGATCGAGTACCGGGCCGTCGCGGCGGCCACCGGCAGCTTCGGCAGGCTGATGCGGCGCGTGGACCGCTGGGACTACAGCCTGTCCTCCAACGCGCACTCCACGGAGGTCTGGTCGGGCGCCTACCCGAGCGCCTTCACCCACCTGGAGTACGGCTACCCGCGCAACGACCGCTTCTACACGGCGGCCCCCGGCGAGGTCGCCGCGATCCGTGAGCGCCTCGGCATCCCCGAGGACCGGGTGGCACTGCTGTACGCGCCGACCTACCGGGACTATCCGCGGGACGTGGCGGCGCAGTTCGACCTGGCGCGGTTCTGCGCGGAGCTGGGCGACGGGTTCGTGGTGCTGCTGCGGGCGCACTACTTCCTCGACGGCGACGCCGGTCTGCGGCAGGCGGTGGCGGACGGCCGGCTGATCGACGTGACGTCCCTGCGGGACACCGAGGACGTCTGCCTGGCCTCGGACGCGCTGATCACGGACTACTCGTCGATCATGTTCGACTACGCCAACCTCGACCGGCCGATCGTCACGTACGCCGACGACTGGGACGTCTACCGGGACACCCGGGGCGTCTACTTCGACCTGATCGCCGCGCCGCCCGGCCATGTCGCCCGTACGCAGGACGAGCTGATCCAGGTCCTCACGTCGGGCCGGTGGGCGGACGAGCGGTCCGCCGCCCTGCGGTCCGCCTTCCGCGCGCGGTTCTGCGAGTTCGACGACGGACAGGCCGCCGAGCGGGTCGTACGGCGGGTGCTGCTCGGCCGGCCCGAGGAGGAGCTGCCGGCCCGGATCCCCCTGCGGGAGCGCCTGCCCGTACCGGCCGCCGTCGTCGCACGCCCCCGCACGCCGGCGCACTGATGGGCGCCTCGATGCCCTCGCCCGCTCCCGCGCCCCAGCAAGTTCCCGGACCTGGAAGTGCCATGCCCCGCTTCAGCATCGTCGTGCCCGTCCACAACGTGCAGGGCTACCTGCGCACCTGTCTGGAGTCGGTCCTCGGCCAGTCGTACGGCGACTTCGAGCTGATCGTCGTCGACGACCGATCCCCCGACGGCAGCCCGGCGATCATCGACGAGTTCGCGGCCCGCGACGAGCGGGTCGTGGCGGTGCACCTGCCCGTCAACGGCGGTATCGGCCCGGCCCGCAACCACGGCGCGAAGCTGGCACGCGGCGAGTACCTGCTCTTCCTGGACAGCGACGACAGCTACACACCCGGCACGCTGCGGGCGATCGCCGAGCGCATCGACGCCACCGGCCGGCCGGACATCGTGCTGTTCGACTACGCGCGCACCCACTGGTACGGCACGGTGAAGCGCAACCGGGACGCGGCGATGTTCGGAGCGCCGGGCCCGGAGGTGTTCACGGTCGCCGAACGCCCCGAACTGCTCGACCTGTTCACGGTCGTGTGGAACAAGGCGTACCGCCTCGACTTCTTCCGCGAGGGCGGCTTCACCTTCCCCACCGGCTTCTACGAGGACGCGGTGATCGTCTACCAGACGCTGTGGACGGCCCGCACGATCACCCTCGTCGACCGGGTCTGCGTGTACTACCGCCAGCGTCGGCAGGGCAACGCGATGCGCACGCCCAGCCGGGAGCACTTCGAGGTGTTCGCGCAGTACGAGCGGCTGTTCCGGTTCCTCGGGGAGCGGCCGGAGCTGGAGCGGTGGCGCGGTTTCCTCTACGACCACATGGCGGACCACTACCTCTTCATCCTGCGCCAGGCGGACCGCGTACCGCCGTCGTCGCGTCCCGAGTTCCACCGGCGGGCGGCCCGGGACCTGCGCGCGTACCGGCCGGCCGGGCACCGGCTCGGCGCGCACGTCCCGCGGACGTCGTTCACCCTGCTCGCCCGGGCCCCGTACGCCCTCCACGCCCTGCACCGGGTCGCCTCGGTGAAGCGTGCCGGGCTGCGCAGGCGCCTGCGGGTCTGGCGGCGCCGGCTGCGCAGGATGCTGCTCGCGCTGCACAGGCGGCTGGTCCTGCGCCGCGCGCTCGACCCGAACCTCGCGGTGTACTCGGCCTTCTCGCACCGGGGTGTCCTCGGCGACCCGGCCGCGATCCACCACAAGGCCCAGGAACTCGCCCCGCACATCCGGTCGGTGTGGGTGGTCGGCAAGGACCACGTGGACGCGCTGCCGCCGGGCGTCGAGCACGTCCTGCCGGGCAGCCGCGCCTACCGCCGGGTCACGGCCCGCGCCACCTACCTGATCAACAACGCCAACTGGGCGAACGACCTGGTCAAGCGCGAGGGCACGGTCCACATCCACACGCACCGGGGCACCCCGGTGAAGTCGATGGGCGCGGACCTGCTGAAGTACCCCGGCGCGCGGCGCGGTTTCAGCGTCCCGAAGATGCTGCTGCGGGCCGACCGCTGGGACTACAGCCTGGTCGCGAACCCGCACTCCGAACTGGTCTGGGACCGCGCCTTCCCCTGCGGCTTCACCTCGCTGCGCTCGGGCAGCCCGCGCAACGACTGCCTGGTCCGCCCGGCTCAGGGCCGCCGCGAGTCCGTACGGCAGCGCCTCGGCGTCCCGGCCGACAGCACCCTGATCCTGTACGCGCCGACGAACCGGGACCACCGGCAGGGCGGTTACGCGCCGGACTGCGACCTGGAGCGGCTGATCGCCGGGCTGCCCGGCGACCACGTCCTGGCGGTCCGTCTGCATCCGTCCCTCGCCCAGCACCACGAACGCGGCCTCGGCCTGCGGGACCTGGCCGCGCGCGGCCTGCTCCTGGACGTCACCGACGAACCGCACGTCGAGGATCTGCTGCTCGCCTCCGACGCCCTGATCACGGACTACTCCTCCCTGATGTTCGACTACGCGCACCTGGACCGGCCGATCGTCCTGCACACCTACGACCTGGACACCTATCTCGCGGCGCGGGGCACGTACGTCGACGTCACCGAGCGCCCGCCGGGCCATGTCACCCGCGACGAGGACGAACTGGCGCGGCTGTTCGCGTCGGGCGCGTGGCGGGACGAGGAGTCGACCCGGCTGCGGACCGCCTTCCGGTCCCGGTTTCGCGGGTACGACGACGGCCGGGCCGCGGAGAGGGTCGTACGTACGCTGATGCTCGGCGAGGACCTGGCGGTACCCGTGGTTCCCGCGCCGGCTTCCGGTGCTCCGAGCGACGCACTGACCCGCTCATGAAGACCCGCCCCGCCGCGTGGGTGCTGTTCCTCGCCGCCCTGTTCGGCCTGCTCCAGCTCGCCAACGTCACCGGCCGGGACACCCCCGACAGCCGCAACTACCTGTCGTACGCGCTGAGTCTGGGCGGCGCCGACAAGACCGGGGCGGCGGACCGCAGCATCGCGTACGTGTGCGCGAGCCGGGGCGAGAGGGCCTCGCGCGACCACAGCGTGGACGTCCGGCGCTTCCGTGCCCCCGATCCGGGGCCGGGGATCCGGGCGGAGTGCGACCGCTACTACCACCGGAGTGTCGGCCGGCGGCTCGACGCGGGACAGACGTCCGGCTGGACGGCACCCTTCATGAGCGAGCGGTTCATGCGGATCTTCGAGGTGCGGCCCGGTTATC
Organism: Streptomyces ortus; assembly: GCF_026341275.1. Classification (NCBI taxonomy): domain Bacteria; kingdom Bacillati; phylum Actinomycetota; class Actinomycetes; order Kitasatosporales; family Streptomycetaceae; genus Streptomyces; species Streptomyces ortus. The sequence continues at coordinate 5,206,747 of NZ_JAIFZO010000002.1, read as the reverse complement.
CGCTGCTGCTCCTGCCGTTCGTCACGGTGTTCGGCGTGACGTGGGGGCTGTGGGCGGCGGGGGTGTGCGTGGCGGCGGCCGGGGGCGTACTGGTGTTCCTGATCCTGCGCACGCTGGACGTGCCGGTGCGGCCCGCGCTGGCGGGGCAGGCGCTGTACTACGTGCTGCCGACGGGCGCGACCGCGATGCGGCCCATGACCGAGGGCACGATGACGGCGCTCACCCTGGCGGCGCTGTGGGGCTGCGCGCTGGTGCTGCGCGGGCGGCGGGCGGGCCCTCTGGTCGCTCTGTCCCTGGCCCTGCTCTTCACCGTGAAGCACTCGCAGGCACTGTTCCTGGCGGTGTGTCTCGGCGGGGCGTGCTGTGTGCTCGGCGTCCACCGGAGGAGGGCGGGGCGGCCGGCCGGGGACGCGGTGAAGACGCTGCTGAAGGTGACGGGAGCAGCCGCTGTCGGGACGGTCCTGCTCGCCCGGCTCCTCCACTACCCCTCGGAGTCGGACAGCCTCCAGGACCTGCTCACCGACCACTTCCTGCGGCCCGACCGGGAGCGGCCCTGGCGGGAGTTCCTCCGTCTGGAGGTCAACTTCTGGACCGAGTGGCTGCGCCGGCAACTGGCCGAACCGCTGTTCCTGGCGCTGGTCGGGGCGGGGGCGTGGGGGGCGCTGCGGGCGCGGCCCGCGTTCGGGGTGCTGCTGGTGGGCGCCGCGGCGACGGGGGTCCTGAGCATGGCCGCGCATCCCGACATCGCGATCGACCGGTTGATGGTGACAGCGTGGCTGCTGCCGGTGGTGGGCACGCCACTGTGGTGGGCGGGGGCGAGAAACCTACTCGACGACGAGCTCGACCGGCACGTTCCCCCGCGTGGCGTTCGAGTAAGGGCACACCTGGTGAGCCTGCTCGACAAGCTTCCGCCCGGTCTCCGCGTCGACGGCCTCCGGCAGCTCCACCCGCAGGGTGACCTTGAGGGCAAACCCCTCCCCCTGCTTGCCGATCCCCACCTCAGCGGTCACCGCCGCATCACTGACGTCGACCTTCGCCGCCCGCCCCACCAGAGCGAGCGCGCTGGCGAAACACGCCGAGTACCCGGCGGCGAACAGCTGCTCAGGGTTGGTGCCCTGGCCGTTGCCGCCCATCTCCGTCGGAATACCGAGCTGCAGGTCGAGCTGCCCGTCGGAGCTGTAGGCGCGGCCGTCACGGCCGTGGGTGGCGGTGGCTACGGCGGTGTAGATCGCGTCCATGGAAACCATCCCTCTCAGAGGTTCACAAAGGTTCGAATTCGGGCCCGCGGCCTCGGATCCCGGCCGCCGACAACCACAAGTAGAGCACACAATTAAATTGTGCACAACTAAATGACGTACCGCGGTACCCTGGAGGCATGACCACGACGCCCGTGCCCGACGACGACTTCCTCCGCCTGGACCAGCAGATCTGTTTCTCGCTGAACGCCGCCACGCGCGCCTTCGGGGGCCTGTACCGCGTCGTCCTGAAGGATCTCGGGCTCACCTACCCCCAGTACCTGGTCATGCTCGTGCTGTGGGAGCACGGGGACCTGCCCGTGAAGAAGGTCGGCGAGCACCTGCGGCTCGACTCCGGGACGCTGTCGCCGCTGCTGAAGCGACTGGAGACGGCCGGTCTCGTACGCCGGGAGCGCAGCGCGCTGGACGAGCGGTCCGTGGTCGTCGGGCTCACCGGTGAAGGCGCGGCCCTGCGGGAGCGGGCGCTGCGCGTACCGCGCCGGATCGCCGCCGCGACGGGCTTCGAGCCGGCCGAGATGGACGACCTGCGGACCCGGCTCGACCGGCTCACGGGCGCGCTGGACGCGGCGGCACTCCAGGAGACCCCGGGCTGCGAGTGACCGCGCCAGTCCCAGTCCCAGTCCCAGTCCTCGCCCCCGAACCCGCCGCCGCGGACCTGCGCACGTAGAGCCGTATGACCGACCCCTTGCGCACGGACTCGGCCCGCGGCGCGAACTCCGCGCGCAGCAGGGCGATTTTGACCTGTTCGGCGGGGTCCGGCGGATACCAGCCGGGCCGCAGCGCGTACGGCTCGGCGATCACCCACACGCGGTCGAGCCCGTCGAGCCGGCGGCGCAGTTCGCCGGGGCCGCTCTCGCGTCCGTAGAGGGTTCCGGAGACCGGCCCCGGCTCGCGCAGCGCGATGTCCGCCGTAGCGCGGAAGCCCTTCGGGTACGCCACCGCCGCACGCCTGGCGAGCGCCGGGAGGAAGAGCACGGGGTCGCCGGGGCCCGTCCGCTCGGCCGCCGCGGCCGAGACGGCGGCGAGGTTGTCGGGGCGGCGGGCGGGGTCCCGGTCCGCGCGCAGGACGGGAAGCTGCGCGACGAAGGCGAGCGCGACGCCGCACACCCCGAGCCCCGTGACGGCGTACGGATGGGACCACCGCGCGCGGCGACCGCACAGGCGGGCCGCCGCCCCGGCGACCCGTTCCGCGCCCGCCGCCGCCAGCAGGGGCGCGCCCGCGAGCGCGTACAGCACATAGCGGTCGTCGAAGAGCGGCCAGTGGCGTGAGACCGCGAGGAGGGTCGCGGGCGGCACGAGCAGCAGCGGGAGGGCGACCGCGGGGAGGGAGAGCCCGCCGCGGCGGGCTGGCCGGGTGCGCGGGACGAGGGCGAGGACGATCAGGAGCAGATACGGGCCCAGGACCAGCGGCGTCGACCCCGTGAACGACCGCAGGAGCCCTTCGACCGCCTCGCCGCCGGGAGCCCTGAGCCACGCCACCTGCCCCGCCTGACCGCTGGAGACCAGCGCCAGCGGCAGCAGCACGAGCAGCACGCCCCCGGCGACCCGCCCCCACGCCCACCACACCCGCCGGGGCATCCGCGCGGACGCCAGCGTGAGGGCGTGCGCGAGCAGCACCAGTACCGCGAACTCGTGGAGCAGCACGGTGACCCCGGTGACGCCTCCATAGCTACACCACCGGGCCCCGTCGGAGGCGCGCGGCACCGCCCGGCCGGCCCCCGCCGCCCGTACGAGCAGCACCGTGGACGCGGCGACCCCCGCGGCGACCCACGCGTACGACCGGCCCTCCTGGGCGAAGTGGCCCACCATCGGCGTCACCGCGTACAGCAGTCCCGCCCACAGCCCCACCCGCGGACGCGCGAGCCGCACCCCCAGGGCCGCGACGAGACTCGCCGTCACGGCCGCCGCGCAGAGCGAGGGCAGACGCAGCGCGACCTCGCCGGAGTGGACGGCCAGAACGGGGTGCATCGCGAGGTAGTAGAGCCCGTGCACCGCGTCCACGGAGTGCAGCAGATGCCAGATCTGCGGCAGCGAGCGCCGCGCCACCTGGAAGGTGACCGCCTCGTCGCGCCACATCCCGCCACGGTCGATCCCCCACAGGCCGATCGCGAGCATGACGACCCCGGGCACGATCACGACCACGGCGGAGTCGGTGACGCCCCTCGAACACTTGACGGTCATGCGCACGATCTTGTGCTACTAGTAGACCTTTACGGCTGATTGACTCGTCATCAGCCGATATGAGCCACCTTGCGGCTTACGATCCCCCGGATGATTTCCCGGATGATTCCCCGCGACAAGCCCCGTGAGAAGCTCCGCCCGAAGCCCGGCAAGGAGTCCGGCGAGAAGCTCTTGACCCTCGCCGTGACCTGGTCGGTCACCCGCGCCCTGATGCTCTGGCTGCTCTCCCAGGACGGCCGCACCCCCCTCGGCGTCGGCGGCGTCGCACGCGAGGTGCACGAGCTCTACGCCCGCTGGTACGGCGTCCTCGCCACCGGCACGTTCCCCTCCGGCGACCGCCTGTGGCAGTACCCACCGGGCGCGGGCCCCGTCCTGCTCTCCCCCGGTCTGCTGCCTGGACTGACGTATTTCCAGGCGTTCGTCGCCCTCACGCTGGCCACCGACCTCCTGGTCACCGCCGTCCTCACGCGCGCGGGCACCCGTCCCGGCCGCAGCCTGCGCGGCGCGGCACTGTGGACGGCGGCCCTGCCCCTCCTCCTGCACGTCCCCCTCGCGCGTTACGACGTGCAGGTCACCGCCTTCGCCGTCATCTCCCTGTTGACGTTGTCGCGCTCCACGCGTGCGTGCGGCGCGTTCGCCGCACTGGGCGCCCTGGTGAAGGTGTGGCCCGCGCTGACACTGATCGGCACACCACGGGGCCGTACGACGAAGGAGGCGTGGACCTCGGCGGCCGTCACCGCGGGCGTGCTGCTGCTGACGCTCGCCGCGCTCTTCCGCGACCCGTTCGACTTCCTGCACCAGCAGAGCGGCCGGGGCGTGCAGATCGAGTCCCTCGGCGGCACGGCCCTGTCGCTGGCGCGCCACGCGGGCTGGCCGGGGCACGTGGGCTACCGGTACGGCGCGATGGAGTTCACCGGCCCGTACGTCACCTCGATCGCCGCGCTGTCGCTCGCGCTCACCGTCGCCGCCTTCGGCGCCCTGCTGTTGTGGCGGCTGCGCGCACGACACTGGACGCCGGCGACCCCGTACGACGCCGCGCTCTGCGCCGTGCTCCTGTTCACGGTGACGAGCCGGGTCATCAGTCCCCAGTACCTGGTGTGGCTGATCGGTCTGGCCGCCGTGTGCCTGACCTCCCGGCACACCACGCAGCGCCCGGTCGCCATGCTGGTCTCGGCAGCCGCCGCGGTCAGCGCCCTCGCGTATCCCGTCCTGTACGACGACGTCGTGGCCTGCACCTGGACGGGCACCCTGCTGATGCTCGTCCGCAACGGCCTGCTGGTGACGGCCGCCGGGCTCTCCTTCCACCGCCTGTGGACGGCCGCGGCCCCTCCGGCCGGCCCCCGGACTCCGTGGGCGCGCCCCGCACCCGACCGGCACCGCCCCCACGAGACGGCGAGCGCCCCATAAGGGGAAATTGCCCGCATTGACTACTATTGCGTCTCGTGGATGCCGTACCAGCCAAGGAAGCCAGTGCGTCTCACTGCCCCCGGCCGCACCGGGCGCAGGTGAGCGTCGTCGTCATCGGGTACGAGGACGCCGACCATGTGGGGGACGCGGTGCGCTCGGCCCTGGCGCAGGGGCCCGCGGTCCGTGAGGTGATCGCCGTGGACGACTGCTCGACGGACGGCAGCGCAAACCTCCTCGACCGCCTCGCGCTGGACGAGCCGCGCCTCAGGGTCGTCCGCCGCGAGGTCAACAGCGGCGGCTGCGGCAGCCCGCGCAACGACGGCATCGACGCCGCCACGGCTCCGTACGTGATGTTCCTCGACAGCGACGACGTACTGCCGCCCGGCGCCGTGGACGCCCTGCTGGCGGCGGCCACCGGGCGCGGCACCGAGGTCGCAGCGGGGCTGTGCGTGCGCCGCGAACTGCCCTCCGGCCGCGAGGTCCGCTGGCAGCCCGAGCTGTACGCGCGGGCCGCCCTGGTGACCCGTCCGGGGCGGCGCGTGCGCCTGGTCCACGACACGCTGTGCGTCAACAAGCTGTACCGCACCGGCTTCCTGCGCGAACACGGCATCCGCTTCCCCGAAGGGCGCTTCCCCTACGAGGACTTCGTCTTCACCGCGCGCGTGCTGGCCGCCCGTCCGCGCATCGCGCTGATCCCGGACACGGTCTACGTCTGGCACGTGCGCCGGAGCGCCGAACGGCTGTCCATCTCGCTGGACAGGTCGGGCGTCGACAACTGGCGGGCCAGGATCACCGCCCACGCCCTGGCGTACGACATCCTCCTCGCCGCCGGTGAGAAACGGCTGGCCCGGGCGTCCCGGGCGCGGTTCCTCGACCACGCGCTGCGGATGTACGCGCGCGAGCTGGATCTGCGCGGGGCGGCGTACCGGCGTGAGTGGTGGGCCCTCACGCGCGCGTACCTCGCGACGTTCGACGCCGCCGACTTCGCGCTGGCCCCGGCGCCCGGCAGGGTGATCGCCCAGGTGGTGCTGGCCTCCGAGAAACCGCGCGACCTGACCCGCGTCAAGGAGGTCGCGGCGCGTCCGGCCCGGCTGCGGCCCCCGTACGCCCGGGCCAAGGACGGCACGCCGGTCTGGTCCGCCGATCTGCCGCACGTCACCCTGGAACACCTCCTGCACCGGCCCGTACGCGTCCTCCCGTTGGCCGTCGACGCGGAACTGCGGCCACGCGCGCGTGGCACCCGGCTGCGGCTCCGCCTGCACGAGCTGTACGGGCGGATGGCGGACGCGGCCCCGGCGACCGTGGACGCCGAGTTCGTGAACCGGCGGGATGGCAGGACGGGCCTCACGCTCACCGCCCGCTTCCACGCGGACGACACCGATCCCGCCCCCTACGCCTCCGGCGCCGACTCCTGGACGGCCGAGGCGCGGGCCGACCTCGCGGCGCTCGGCTCCGGCACCTGGGACCTGCGGCTGTGCCTGCGCTTCCACGACGGCACGACCCGCGAGACCACCGCGCACGCGAGCGCCGGCCCCGGCCTGCTGCGCCGGACGGTCGTACCGAGCGCCCGGCACGGGGTGCTGCTCGTCCAGCCGTACGCGACTCACGCGGGCTCACTCGCGCTGCGGATCGCGCCCGGCCTGCGGGGCACGGCGACCGTGCTGGGCCGGAGACTGAAGCGTTTGCTTCACTGATCCGTATCCGCACCATGAGGGACACCCGAGGACACACGAGGGGACGGCCGTAGATGACCTGGCTGATCACCGGCGGCGCCGGCTACATCGGGGCGCACGTCGTCCGCGCGATGACCGAGGCGGACGAACGGACCGTGGTGTACGACGACTTGTCCACCGGGCTCTCCGAACGCGTCCCGGACGGGGTGCCGCTCGTCGTCGGCTCGACCCTGGACGGGGAGCGGGTCGCGCGGGCGCTGCGGGACCACGCGATCACCGGTGTCGTGCATCTGGCGGCGAAGAAGCAGGTGGGCGAGTCGGTGGAGCTGCCCCTGCACTACTACCGGGAGAACGTCGAGGGGCTGCGCGTACTGCTCCAGGCGGTCACGGCCGCCGCGGTGCCGTCCTTCGTGTTCTCGTCCTCGGCGGCGGTGTACGGCATGCCCGACGTCGACCTCGTGACCGAACAGACGCCGTGCGTGCCGATCAACCCGTACGGGGAGACCAAGCTCGCCGGGGAGTGGCTGGTGCGGGCCGCGGGCCGCGCGCACGGCCTGTCGACGGCCTGTCTGCGCTACTTCAACGTGGCGGGCGCGGCGACGCCGGAACTGGCCGACGTGGGCGTCTTCAACATCGTGCCGATGGTCTTCGAGAAGCTCACGGCGGGCGAGCCGCCGCGGATCTTCGGCGACGACTACGCGACCCCGGACGGCACCTGCGTGCGCGACTACATCCACGTCGTCGATCTGGCGGAGGCCCATGTGGCGGCGGCCAGGCGCCTGGCCGCCGCCCCCGGCACCGACCTGACCCTCGACATCGGCCGCGGCGAGGGGGTCTCGGTCCGCCGGATGATCGACCGCATCACCGAGATCACCGGTCACACGCTCGCGCCCACCGTGACCCCGCGCCGACCGGGCGACCCGGCACGGGTCGTCGCCTCCGCCGAACGCGTCGCCTCGGAACTCGCCTGGAAGGCGAAGTACGGCCTCGACGACATGATCACGTCGGCCTGGGAGGGCTGGCTGCGGCTCCACCCGCAGGCACGACGGAACTAGGGCCCGCAGGCCTGGAACGGGAACCAGGACCGGGGCCCAAGACCTGGAACCGCACCGCTCCGCGGCGAAAGCGCACCGCTCCGCGGCCCGAAAACGCACTCGCCGCGGGCCGGAGGTGGTCCTGGGCCGCGGCGAGAGTGCTCCGAAGGGATCCGTCAGAGCTTGTCCATACGGGTGTAGGGGCTGACGATACGGGCCTGGCGGGAGCCGAAGTCGACGAGCATCGCGATGCCCTCCTCGACGCCGACAATCCTGCCCAGGCCGAACTGGTCGTGCGTCACACGGTCACCCAGGGCGAAGTGCTTGGCGACCGGGACAACCGGAGCTTTGAAGGGACTGGTGGACAGGTGGCGCCGGGGCGCGGATGGCTTCGTCATCGTGTTTCCAGTATGCGCCCCCGGAGGGCCTGAGAGTGAGGCGTGGATGACAACGATCCGGCCGCTACGGGGGTCGGGCGCCCTTCCGGAGGTGCCCGGAGCAGGGCGGCAGGGCCCGCCGAACCGCAGGTGGAGCGGCCCTCTCCGGTCTTCTACAGCGCCCTGAGTGCCGCCGCCGTGGCCCGGGTCAAGCTCTCCAGATATCCCTTCGGCGGCTTTGGGCCGCGGATCACCACCGCGCGCCAGTACAGCGGTCCGGACATCAGGTCGAGGGCCAGTTCGCCGTCGACGCCCGCCCTGATCTCACCGCGTGCCCGGGCCGCCTCGACGATGCCGTTCGCGACGCCCGCCTGCCCCTCGCGCAGCGCCTTCTGCAGGGCCTCGGCGATCTCCGGATTGCGGGCCGCCTCCGCCTGGAGGTCGGGGATGACCTGCGAGGCCACAGGGTGACGCAGGGCCCGTGAGGTGACCTCGTACAGCAGGCGCAGATCGCCCTCCAGGGTGCCCGTGTCGGGCGCGGGCAGCCCCTCTACGGCGATCGCGGAGACCAGGTCGAGCACCACGTGCAGCTTGGAGCGCCACCGGCGGTAGACGGCGGTCTTGCCGACGCCCGCGCGGCGCGCGATCCCCTCGATGGACATGCGCGCGTATCCGACGGCCGCGAGCTCCCCGAAGACGGCGGCCCTGATCGCCTCCGTGACGTCCTCCCGGAGCACGGCCGCCCCGGCGGGAGCTCTGCGGCGCGGCTGCGGCGGCTGAGGGCTCTGCGCTGCTCCGTCGGCGTTCGTCGTCATGGGTCCAGCATAGGTAAGCGTGACGACGAAACGGTTGCGTTCCGACGTCGGGCGGGCCTACGCTCACGTCACGACGATACGGTCCCGTCCCGACGCAAGCGACGCTACCGACTTGAAGAAAGCAGCGGATGTGAGTCAGGTCCTCGAAACACTCGACACACCGCCCTCGGCGAGCCCGTTCCCGGCGTCGGACCCGCCCGACGACGACCCCGCGGCGCTCGCCGCCCGCTACGGCCTCACCGTCAGCGGCGCGCGCCCCACGCTGCCCGCGTACGTCCGCCAGTTGTGGGCGCGCCGGCACTTCATCACGGCGTTCGCGACGGCCAAGCTCACCGCCCAGTACAGCCAGGCGAAGCTCGGCCAGGTCTGGCAGGTGGCCACTCCCCTGCTGAACGCGGCGGTCTACTACTTCATCTTCGGCGTCCTGATGGGCACAAGCCGGGGCGTGCCGGACTACGTTCCGTTCCTGGTCACAGGCGTGTTCGTGTGGACGTTCACGCAGAGCTCGATCATGGCGGGCACCCGGGCGATCTCCGGCAGCCTCGGCCTCGTCCGCGCCCTGCACTTCCCACGCGCGGCGCTCCCCGTGTCGTACGCGCTGCAGCAGCTCCAGCAGCTGCTGTTCTCGATGGCCGCGCTGGTCGTGATCCTGCTCTGCTTCGGGGTGCCCGTCGGCGTGTCCTGGCTGCTGGCCGTGCCGACGCTGGCACTGCAGTTCGTGTTCAACGCGGGCGTGGCGATGATCGTGGCCCGGCTGGGCGCCCGGACACCGGACATCGCCCAGCTGATGCCGTTCCTGCTGCGGACCTGGATGTACGTCTCCGGCGTCATGTGGAGCATCGACCGGGTGCTCAGCGGCCACCCGGACATGCCGCGCGTCGTACTGCTCGCCCTGCAGTGCAACCCGGCCGCCGTCTACATCGACCTGATGCGGTTCGCGCTGATCGACTCGTTCCACGCGAGCCAGCTGCCCACACACGTGTGGGCACTCGCGGTCGGCTGGGCCCTGCTCGCCGGCGTCGGCGGGTTCATCTACTTCTGGAAGGCTGAGGAGACGTACGGCCGTGGCTGAACAAAGCACAGTACAAAGCGCAGTCTTTACAGGCGAAACAAGTGGTGCGGGTACCGGCGGGGACGACCGGCGGATCCCCACCGTCGTCGCCGACCGCGTCGACATCGTCTACCGGGTCAACGGCACGGGCGTGGGCCGGGGCAGCGCCACCGCCGCGCTCAACCGCATCCTGCGCGGCAAGAAGACCGAGCAGGCGTCGGGTGTGCGCAAGGTGCACGCCGTGCGGTCCGTCTCCTTCACCGCGTACCGGGGCGAGGCCATCGGTCTGATCGGCACGAACGGCTCGGGCAAGTCCACCCTCCTCAAGGCCGTGGCCGGACTGCTGCCCGTCGAACACGGCCGCATCTACACGGACGGCCAGCCCTCCCTGCTGGGCGTCAACGCCGCGCTGATGAACGACCTCACCGGCGAACGCAACGTCTACCTGGGCGGGCTCGCGATGGGCATGTCCCGCGAGCAGGTGCGCGAGCGGTACCAGGAGATCGTCGACTTCTCCGGGATCAACGAGAAGGGCGACTTCATCACCCTGCCGATGCGGACGTACTCCTCCGGGATGGCGGCGCGGCTGCGCTTCTCCATCGCCGCCGCCAAGGACCACGACGTGCTGATGATCGACGAGGCCCTCGCGACGGGGGACCGCTCCTTCCAGAAGCGCTCCGAGGCCCGGATCAGGGAGCTGCGCAAGAGCGCGGGCACGGTCTTCCTGGTGAGCCACAACAACAAGTCGATCCGGGACACGTGCGACCGGGTGCTGTGGCTGGAGCGGGGGGAGCTGCGGATGGACGGCCCCACGGGGGAGGTACTGAAGGAGTACGAGAAGTTCACTGGGGGCGGCGGTAAGGGGTAGTCCGCGGGAAGGGGTGGTCCGCGGGGAGGGGCGGTCCGGCCTCACCGTTCCAGGAAGCCGAACAGGTCCTCCCAGCGCCGCACGATCGTGTCCGGCGCGTAGCGCCGGATGTTCGCGCGGGCCCGGTCGCCCATGCCGTCCCGCAACCCCTGGTCGGACATGAGCGCGTCCAGGCGCCGGGCCAGCTCCCCGCTGTTGCCGGGGCCGGCGAGGAGTCCGTCCTCGCCGTCCCGGACGATCTCGTGGACACCCGGCGCGCAGTCGAACGCGGCACAGGGCACCCCCATCGCCATGGCCTCCATGAGGGCGAGCGGAAACCCCTCGCCCCGGGACGACTGCGCGAACACCGAGCCACCCCGCAGCGCCCCCGGCACATCGCTCGTACGCCCCATCCAGTCCACGGAGCCGTCGAGCCCGAGAGCCGTGCACTGCTTCCGCAAAATCTCCTCGTCCTCGCCGGAGCCGTAGATCCGCAGCCGCCAGCCGGGGTGGCGCGGCGCGACCTCCGCCCAGGTGTCGAGGAGCATGTCGATGCCCTTCTGGTCGTGCAGCCGCCCGATGCTGACGACCACGTCCTCGGTACGCGCCGACGGCACCTCGGGCATGAAGGGCAGCGGATTCGGCATGTACGAGGCGTTGTTCATGCCCTGCCCGATCCACAGGTCGGCGTCCTCGCGGGTCAGCGCCAGCATGCGGTCGACGTCCCGGTAGTGCGTGCGCACCCGGTGGAAGCGCGAGGACGCCTTCGAGTACGCGTACGACTCGTGGCTCATGCCGATCACGGTCAGGCCGCGTGTGTCGGCCCGGGCGACCCATTCCATGGCCCACACCTGCGTGACGATCACGACCGCGCCGGGCCGCGCCGCCCGGAAGAGGGCGGTGAGCTTCGCGGCCTCCTCGCGCATGCTCGCCTCGCGCGCCCGGCCGGGCCGCGGCGGCTGTCCGGCGTACAGGGTCGTCGTCGGGTACGGGACCTCGCCGAGTTCCTGGGCCACCTCGGGCGGGGTGATGCCGACGACGTGGACGCGGTGCCCGCGCCCGGTGAACAGCCTGGCCATCTGGTGCGACCAGCTGGTCACGCCGCCCAGCTCGTCGACGCTGTTGGAGACGAAGAAGACGTCCCGGCGCGGATCCGCGGTCGCGGGAGCCTGCTCGGCGGACTCGGCGGACTCGGCGGACTCGGCGGATTCGGCGGATTCGGCGGACTCGTGTGTCTCGGCTGTCTCGTGTGTCTCGTGTGTCCCGGCTGCCTCGGCGGTCACGCGCGCCTCCACTGGGCGAAGAACTGGTCGACGATGCTCCGCGCGGCGGTGCCCGTGTCGTACTCGCCGAACTCCGCGACGAAGCCCTCCCGCGCCTCCCGGTACTTGACCACCTGCTCGTCGAGGGAGGCGAGGGCCACGTACAGCTCGTCCTCGGTGCGCACGACGGGACCCGGCGCCCGTTCGCGCAGGTCGAAGTAGGTGCCGCGCCCCTCGTGCACGTACTCCTCGTAGTCGTAGGCGAAGAAGAACATCGGCCGACCGAGGAGCGCGTAGTCGAACATCACGGACGAGTAGTCGGTGATCAGCCCGTCGGCGAGCGCAAGCAGCGGCGTCACGTCGTGGTGCGCCGACACGTCGACGACGCGCCCGCGCACGGACGGCGGGAGCACGACGTGGTTGAGGTAGTGCGAACGCACCAGCAGGACGTACCGGTCACCGAACTCGTCGGCGAACCGCTCCACGTCGAAGGGCAGCTCGAACCGCCGCTGCCTGCCGCCGTGCTGCCGGAAGGTGGGCGCGTACAGCAGGACGGCCCTGTCGTCCGGGATCCCCAGCTCGGCGGCGAGCGCCCCGCGCTCCCGCTGCCCCGTCTCCTCCTCCCGCCGCCGGGCCGCCACGAGCGCGTCGTTGCGCGGGTAACCCACGCGCAGCAGCGTGCGCTCCTTCAGACGGAAGGCGCGGGCGAGAGTGCGTACGTCGTGCTCGGAGCGGATCAGGAACCGGTCGAAGCGGTCGAGGACGCGCTGCTGCTGTTCCTGCGCGCCCCGCGTCCTGAGCTTCCACTCCGCCTCGTCGAAACCCATCCGCTTGAGCGCCGAACCGTGCCAGGTCTGGAGGTACGTGGTCTGCGGCCGCTTGGTGAGCTTCAGCGGGTAGCTCTGGTTGTCGACCCAGAACTCGGCCCCCGCCAGCGCCTTCAGATAGGGCAGCGACCAGCGGCGTACGAGCGTGGCGTCGGGCGGGAAACCGGCCGGGGTGCCGCCCGCGTACGACCACACGGCGTCGAAGTCGAGGTCCTGGCGGCGCATCTCCTCGTAGAGCGCCCTGGGGCTGTCGCTGTACTGCCGGCCCAGATGGCTCTCGAAGACGACCAGGCCCTTCTTCACGGGCAGCCGGCTGAACACCTCGTGGTAGATCCGGATCTTGGTGGGTCCCGAGGTGAGCTTCTTGCGGACCGTACGCGCCTTGCGGTAGCCGGACTTGGCGAGCCGGCCGGGCGTGCCCCGCACTCCCCGCCCGACGAGCGCCTCGACCCTCTCCCGGGTGACGACCCGGAAGGAGAGGTGGCCGCGCGCCGAGACCTCGGGCTCGATGTGGTCGGCGACCAGCCGGGTGAGCCGCGGCCTGACGGGCGACCGGCCGACGGCCAGACCGGGCTCGGAGGCGGTGAGGCGGGTGGTGGTGCGCACACCGTCGACACCGAGGCGCAGCCGTACGTCCCACACGGCGTCCACGACACCGAGGGGCCGCAGGCCGTGGGTGAGGTCGACCGTCGCCTCCCAGGCGATGAACTCGCCCTCGTGCCGCAGCGTGCGGACGGGAAAACGGAAGGTCTGGAAGCGCACGCCCTTGCGGCGGGCGCCGAACTCCAGCTCGCCGGTGAGCCGGGCGCCGGGCGGGACGACACCGAGGGGGTTGGTGATGCGCCCGGCGAGCCGGACGGTACCGCCACGACCGCCGGTACCGCCACGACGGCCGGTACCGGCGATCTCCTCGTACCCGGTCAGGACGTTGCGCAGGAACATCTTCTCGACGGGTTTGGTGTGATAACCGAGTTCGGTGACGTCGAGAACGTGCCGCGCGAAGGCCGCTTCGCCGCTGTCGCCGGTTTCACCGCTGTCGCTGCTGGCGCTGCTGTCGTCGTCGATGTGTTCGGCGCACCAGTAGACGCGGCCGTCGCGCTCGACCAGCGGCGAGGAGATCTTGTCGCGGTTGGTGAGGGTGTCCACGGCCGGCAGGAGGTTGTCCCAGTCGCTCCTGCCCAGCAGGTAGGCGCAGATGGCGTGGATGGGCTCGGCCTCGTCGAAGGCGGCCCGGTCGATGGACTCCAGATAGCAGCGCGCGATGGCGGCGAACTCCTGTCGGTAGGCGGCGTCCCGGAACGGCAGGTCGCGCAGGTGCAGCACCAGGTCGTGCTTGAGGAACTTGACGTCCTTGAAGAACGTGAGCTCCGCCAGCCCCCGGTCGGCGAGCATCCGGTCGACCCGTCGGTGGATCTCCATGCGGTGCGCGAAGTTGGCGATCTCGGCTCGGCGGTTGCTGATGGACTTGGCCGCGGCGTTGTCGACGACCCGCCAGTCGTAGACGCGGTTCGGGATGAGGGTGATCCTGCGGGCCGCCGCGTACGCCTGCGCGGAGAAGAGCAGGTCCTCGTAGTGGATACCGACGGGAAACCGGAGCCCTTCCCGGACCAGGAACTCCCGCCGATAGCACTTGTTGGTGGACAGGGTGTCGAAGACCAGCAGGTCGGGCAGCTCGGAGATCGACTCAAGGGTGCGGGTGCGGTTGTACAGCCAGGGGTACCACTTGACCTCCTTGCCGCCCCGCGAGTCGACGTGGACCCGCACGCACAGCCCGGAGACGAGGTCGGCGCCGGTCGTCTCGGCCGCCTCCAGCATGTTCCGGCAGGCGTTGCGTTCCAGTACGTCGTCGCTGTCGAGGAAGAGGACGTACGTGCCGCGGGCCTGGTCGATGCCGTGGTTGCGGGGCGCGCCGCAGCCTCCGCTGTTCTCGTCCAGCCGGTGGGCGCGTACGCGTGCGGGGTGTCTCGCGGCCAGCCCTTGCGCGACCTCGTACGAACGGTCCGTGCTCCGGTCGTCGACGATCACGACCTCGACGTTGCGCAGCGTCTGCTCCAGCACGGAGCGGACGGCGGTGTCCAGCCGGGCCTCGTCGTTGTAGACGATCACGACTACGGAGATGTCAGGGCGGTCCTCGTTCATCCCTTTCACCCTAAACGCGCCCCGGAGCTCCCCGCAGGGGCGGCTAGGCCGGACGGGCTGAAGACGTTCCGGCCCGTCCGGTGACGCGGCGCGGAGGCTGCCCCCGCGAAAGGGCAGCCCCTACGGAGAGGCAGCCGCTATGAATGCGTCCGCAGCATCGTCCGCATCGTCCTCATCGCCACGGAGAGATTCGCCAGGTCGAAGGACTCCGACCCCCGGATCTCCTCAAGCGTCGTCCGCGCCCGTGCGAGAATCGCCGCGTTCCGCTCCTCCCACGCCTTGAACCGCTCCTCGGGCGTGGCGGCCCCGTCGCCCGCCGCGAGCACATCCGCGGTCAGCGCCGCGTGCGCCGCGTACAGGTCCTCCCGGATGGACGCCCGCGCCATCGACTGCCACCGGTCGGCCCGGGGCAGCTCGATGATCCGGTCCATGAGCTGGGTGATCCGCAGCCGGTCACCGAGGTCGTAGTAGACCTCCGCGACAGCCAGCGGATCCTTGCCCATACGGTCACCGACCGCGACGATGTCGAGCGTCGGGAACGCGGACGAGAATCCCGCGACCCGCTGCGCCAGCTCATCCGGCACACCCGCCCCGGACAGCTCGTCGTAGATCTGCTGGTACCACTCCAGATCCGCGCCCCGCAGCAGGTTGGGCAGCTCGCCCCAGACCTGCGTGACCCGCTCCTGGAAGAAGCCGATCGTTTCGGCGAGCTGGATCGGCTGCGGCCGGTTGTTGAGCAGCCAGCGCGTACCGCGCTCGACGAGCCGGCGCGAGTGCAGCCGGATCCGCGTCTGGACGCCCGCGTCGACCGTGTTGTCGAGCGCCTCGACGGCGTCCCACACGGAGCTGGAGTTGAAGATCGCGCGGGCCGCGGTCTGCGCCCTGACGATCTCCTCCAGGGACGCCCCGGTCTCCTCCCGCAGACGGTGCAGGAAGCTCGTACCACCGGTGTTGACCGTGTCGTTGACCAGCACCGTCGTGACGATCTCGCGGCGCAGCGGGTGGTTGTCGATCTGCTCGGTGAACTGCTTGCGCAGCGCGCTCGGGAAGTACGCGTGCAGCAGGCTCCGCAGGTACTCGTCGTCCGGCAGGGACGTGTGCAGCAGTTCGTCGGAGACCGTGATCTTCGTGTACGCGAGGAGGACGGCCGTCTCCGGCTGGGTGAGCCCGTGCCCGGCGCTGAGCCGCTCCTTGATCTGCCGCTCGGTGGGCATGAACTCCAGCGCGCGGTTGAGGTGGCCCGCCCGCACCAGGTGCCGCAGGTAGCGGTGCTGGGCGTGGAGCATGCTCGGCGACTGGGCGAGCGCGTTGGCGAGCGCCGTGTTCTGCGCGTAGTTGTTGCGCAGGACCAGCGTGCCGACCTCGTCGGTCATCTGGGCGAGCAGCTTGTTGCGCTGCTTGACGGTCAGATCGCCCTCCGCGACGACCGCGTTGAGCAGGATCTTGATGTTCACCTCGTGGTCGGAGGTGTCCACGCCCGCGCTGTTGTCGATGGCGTCGGTGTTGACCTTGCCGCCGGCCTGCGCGAACTCGATGCGGCCGAGCTGGGTGAGTCCGAGGTTGCCGCCCTCACCGACGACCTTGACCCGCAGGTCGGCGCCGTCCACGCGGATCGCGTCGTTGGCCTTGTCTCCGACGTCCGCGTGCGTCTCGGTGGACGCCTTCACATACGTACCGATGCCGCCGTTCCACAGCAGGTCCACCGGTGCCGCGAGGATGGCCCGCATCAGGTCGGCGGGGGTCATCTTGCCGATGTTGCCCTCGATGCCGAGAGCTTCCCGGATGTGGCTGTTGAGCTGGATGGCCTTGGCGGTACGGGGGAAGATGCCGCCGCCCTGCGACAGCAGTTCCTTGTTGTAGTCGGCCCAGGACGAGCGCGGCAGCTCGAAGAGGCGGCGGCGCTCGGCGTACGAGGTCGCGGCGTCCGGGCGCGGGTCGATGACGATGTGCCGGTGGTCGAAGGCGGCGACCAGGCGGATGTGCTCGGAGAGCAGCATGCCGTTGCCGAAGACGTCACCGCTCATGTCGCCCACCCCGACGACCGTGAAGTCCTCGGTCTGGGTGTTGACGCCCAGCTCCCGGAAGTGCCGCTTCACGGACTCCCAGGCGCCGCGGGCCGTGATGCCCATCTTCTTGTGGTCGTAGCCCGCCGAACCGCCGGAGGCGAAGGCGTCCCCGAGCCAGAAGTTGTACGACTCGGCCACGCCGTTGGCGATGTCGGAGAACGTCGCGGTGCCCTTGTCGGCCGCGACCACCAGGTAGGTGTCCTCGCCGTCGTGCCGTACGACGTCGGCGGGCGGTACGACCTCGCCGGCCACCATGTTGTCGGTGATGTCGAGCAGCGCCGAGATGAAGGTCTTGTAGCTGCGGACGCCCTCGGCCATCCAGGCGTCGCGGTCGACAGCCGGGTCCGGGAGCTGCTTGGCGACGAAGCCGCCCTTGGCGCCGACCGGCACGATGACGGTGTTCTTGACCATCTGCGCCTTGACGAGCCCGAGGATCTCCGTGCGGAAGTCCTCCCGCCGGTCGGACCAGCGCAGACCACCGCGCGCGACCTTGCCGAACCGCAGGTGCACGCCCTCCACGCGCGGCGAGTACACCCAGATCTCGTACGCCGGCCGCGGCGCGGGCAGGTCCGGGATGGCCTGTGGGTCGAACTTCATGGAGACGTAGTCGTGCGGTACGCCGCCGCCCGCCTCCTGGAAGAAGTTCGTGCGCAGGGTCGCCTTGATGACGGTGAGGAAGGACCGCAGGATCCGGTCCTCGTCGAGGCTGGCCACCTGGTCGAGGGCGGCGTCCAGCTCCTCCAGGAGGGCGTCGGTCAGTTCCGTGCCGGCCCGCTGGCGGTCCGGCGACATCCGGGCCTCGAAGAGCGAGACGAGCAGCCGGGTGGTGTGGACGTTGCTGCGGAGGGTGTCCTCCATGTAGTCCTGGCTGAAGGTCGCACCGGCCTGGCGCAGGTACTTGGCGTACGCGCGCAGCACCATCGCCTGCCGCCAGTTGAGCCCGGCGCTCAGGACGAGGGAGTTGAAGCCGTCGTTCTCGGCGCGCCCCGTCCAGGTCGCCGCGAAGGCCTCCTGGAACCGCTCGCGGGCGTCGTCGGCGAGGTGGTCGCCGTTGCCGCCGAGCGACGCGGGCAGCCGCAGACCGAAGTCGTAGATCCACGCGGAGGCGCGGTCCGGGCAGCGCAGTTCGTAGGGCCGCTCGTCGGTGACCTCGACGCCGAGCCGGGTGAGGACCGGCAGGACGGCGGAGAGGGAGACCGACTCGCCGATGCGGTAGATCTTGAAGCGGCGCTCTCCGGGGGCCGCGCCGACCGGCTCGTACAGGCTGAGGTCGAAGTCCTTGCCGTCGCCGAGCTGCTCCAGGCGCACCAGGTCGGCGACCGCGGTGCGCGGGTTGTGGTCGGCCTTGTAGCCCTCGGGGATGATGTTGCCGTAGCGGCGCAGCAGTTCGGCCGCGCGCTCCTCGCCGCACTCGGCGTTCAGCGCCTCGGCGAAGCCGTCGGCCCAGGAGCGGGCGGCCTCCACGAGCCGCGCCTCGATACGGTCCTTGTCGGCGTCGCTGAGCTGCGGCAGCTCGGTGCCCTGCGGGACCCGGACCACGAAGTGCAGCCGGGAGAGAATCGATTCGGTGTTCCAGGCGGTGAAGTCGACGCTGATGCCGCCGAGCTCCTCCTTGAGGATGTCGATGATCCGCAGGCGCACGCCGGTGGTGTAGCGGTCGCGCGGGAGGTAGACGAGCGCCGAGTAGTAGCGCCCGTACTCGTCCTGGCGCAGGTAGAGCCGCAGCCGGCGCCGCTCCTGGAGGTACAGCACGGAGGTGACGATCGCCCGCAGCTCGTCGGGCGGGGTCTGGAAGAGCTCGTCGCGCGGGTACGTCTCCAGGATCTGCAGGAGGTCGCGGCCGTCGTGGCTGTTGGGCGAGAAGCCGGCGCCGCGCAGGACCTCGGCGACCTTGCGGCGGATGACGGGCACCCGGCGCACGGACTCGGTGTAGGCGGCGGAGGAGAACAGGCCCAGGAAGCGCCGCTCCCCGACCACGTTCCCCTCGGCGTCGAACTTCTTCACGCCCACGTAGTCCAGGTAGGACGGCCGGTGCACGGTGGCGCGGCTGTTCGCCTTCGTCAGGACGAGGAGCTTGTGCTCACGGGCCTTCGCGCGGGCGTCGGCGGGCAGCCGCTCGAAGGACGGGCTGACGGGGTGGCTCTCGTCCTCCCCGTGCTGCGGGTCGGAGCGCAGGACGCCGAGCCCGGTGCCGGGGACGGCGGCCAGCGAGTCGTCGTCGTGCAGCTCGTACTCGCGGTAGCCCAGGAAGGTGAAGTGGTCGTCCGCGAGCCAGCGCAGCAGTTCGCGGGCCTCCTCCACCTCCTGGTCGCGCAGGTCGTCGGCGGTGGGCTCCTTGGGCAGCTCCTCGGCGATCCGCAGCGCCGAGTCGCGCATCTTCTCCCAGTCCTCGACGGCCTCACGGGCGTCGGACAGGACCCGCAGCAGGTCGGCGGTGATCTGCTTCAGATCGGCGCGGTCGGTCTCGCGGTCGATCTCGACGTGGATCCAGGACTCGATGGAGGCGTCGTGCGGGAGGTCGCCGGTGGGGCGGGTCTTGAGGACCTCGATCAGCTCGCCGGTGAGGTCGCGCCGCACGACGCACTGCGGGTGGATCACGACGTGGATCCCGCGGCCCTGCCGGGACAGCTCGTTGGTCACCGTGTCGACGAGGAAGGGCATGTCGTCGGTGACGACCTCGACGACGGAGTGGCTGCAGGTCCAGCCGTTCTCCTCGACGGTCGGGGTGTGGACTCTTACGTTCGCCGTGCCCTGGGGTCGCTTCTCGGCCAGCCGGTAGTGCGAGAAGGCGGCGCCGAAGACATCGACCGGGTCGCGGTCCGCGAGGTCCTCCGGGGCGGTGTGCAGGTAGTAGCGCTGGAGGAACGCGAGCAATGTGTCCTGGTCGGGAGCGCTCGCGCCCGTCTTCCCGGTCGGCAGGTGAAGATTCCCCCCCACCGGGCTGTTCTCAGCAACCCGGGCCGCCCGTTCGAGCAACTCGGCCTTGGCTTCGTCCAGCTTGGTCTGCATTGTCCTCTGGCTCCTGTCGCGCGCCGTTGCGTGACGTCGTAGAACGTGAAGTGACGTAGCGCCGCGACGCGGGGTGTCCGGTCTGATCCGACGCTATGCCGCGATGAGAGATGAGCGGGGCGTTATCGGCCATATTCGGCGGCACCGGAGGGTGTGACCCTGATCTCGGTGCGTGTTCCGCGGCTGCCCGCTCGGGGAGACCAGCGACCGCCCGGTCACGGATGTCGTCCGTGCGGTCCGGGCGCAGGGCAGGGGCAACGATGCCCCCGCGACGTATCGCGCTGATCACGAGCCAAGGCTATCGCTCCTGCGGGTCCCCCCGTCATGAGCCGCATATGTACAAAAGAGCCCCCCACTTTTAGCCACTCCGCACAGTCCCCCACCTCCTCCGAAGGGAACACACGCCCGAGGGCCACGGACAGGGCGCCTGTCAGGGCCACAGGCAACGACGCCCTTAAGGGCCGCGGGCAACCGCGCCTTTCAGGGGCGCGGGGAACTGCGCGACCAGCCCCAGCGAACCCGCACCTGCCACTCAGCTCCCGCAGTCCCAGGGCCTCGGTAGCGAGCAACCACGCCTGCCTTTCAGGGGCGCGGGGAACTGCGCCCTTCAGGGGCGCGGGGAACTGCGCGACCAGCCCCAGCAAACCCGCACCTGCCACCTAGCTCCCGCAGTCCCACCGAGCCATGGACACAGCCACAACCACGGCCCCGCTAGGGGTCACGCCGCCACCCACTCGGCCAGAGCCACCGCCTCGGCAAGCGTGTCCACCACCGGCACCCCCACCCCCTCAAGACTGGCCCGACTGTGCGACCCCCCGGTGTACAGCACCGCCTTCGCCCCCACATGCCGCGCCGCGATCGCGTCGTCCGCCGCGTCCCCGATCACCACCGTACGAGCGGGGTCCACCCCCGTCAGCGCTCTCAGATGCCGCACCATGTGCTCGGCCTTGCTCCCGCCGGACGGCCCGGTCCGCCCGTCGACCCGCAGGAAGTGCGGCTCGATACCGAACCCCCGCACCAACGGCACCAGTTCCTCATGCCCGTACATGCTCAGGATCGACTGGCTGCGCCCGCCCGACACCCACTCGGCGAGCAGCCCCGGCACCCCGTCGGTGAGCCCGCACCCCGCCCGCTGCTCCGCGTAGTACCGGTGGAAGACCGCGTCCATGACCTCCCACTCGTCGTCCGTCGGCAGCCGCCCGATCAGCCGCTCGTAGAACTTCGGCACAGGCACGCAGTACAGCTCCCGGTACCGCTCCAGCGTGATCGACGGTATGCCCAGCTCCGCGAACGCCGCGTTCGTCGCACCGATGATTGCCTGGTTGTCGTGGAACAGGGTCCCGTTCCAGTCCCAGACGATATGTGTCGCTCCGCGCATCCCCATATCCAAAAAGTACCCGGCACCACTGACAAAGCCCCATATGCGCTTCGAGCACCCCATGGAAGCGCCGACCGCGCGGAACACGCCCCCCGAGTGCTTCAGTCGCCGAGCCCCACCAGGTTCGGAATCTCCTGCGTGGCGAACCACAGCAGCTCGTGGTCCGCGGCCCCGTCCACGACGAACTGCGCGTCGTCGTCACCCCGGTCCGCCGCGCCCAGCGCCTCCGCCGCCGCCGTCACCTCCGCCTCGGCCTCGTCGGAGTCGACGTGTACGGCCGCGGCCCTGGCCAGCGCCACGTCCACGCCGACCCGCAGCTCACCGAGGGACGCGGGGTCGGGCCCCAGACCGGGATCGGCGACCGCGGCCCCGTCCGGCACGTCGACGGCGACGACGACCCGCCGGCGCGGAGCACCGGGATCGAGCGCGACCAGCCGCAGGGAGGCGAGCGCGGCCCGGTTCAGCGCCGCGTACTCCAGTTCCTCGATGTCGTCGGAGAGGTACCACTCACGCAGCGCGGGCGTGACGGCGTACGCGACGAAAGGCGCCGAGCCGAGCTCACCCGTGTTGTACGCCTCGGCGAGACCGGAGAGGGTCACAGGGACGTACACACGCATGGCTGACCGCTTTCGTAGACGTGGTTCCGTGGGCGCGCCCCGCACCTCCCGGATGGCTCTCAGGATACGTCCGGGTGTCCCCTTTCGAGTTCGCACCCACCCCCACCCGGACGTCCACCCCCGTCCCGCCCGTCACCCGGTAGCCCCCAGGCCCCCCAAGCGCGCAGCCCTCCCCCGTCCCCCTGATAGGTGAACGTCCCGCGGGTCCCGGCACTCGCCGACCCCACTTGCGGTCACTCGCCCCGGCCCCGTACAAGATCCCCAACGGAAAGTTACCGACCGGTATCAACCGGTCCGACCGAATGGGGTTCCGTCGTGAACAAGGTGATGACCAGGACGAGGCGCACCCAGGGCACCCGACCCCCCGTACGCCACGACACACGCCGCCCGGGCGGCTCCGCCCCACGCACGACGCCCAGGGGCGCCCCGGGCACGCCACGGGCCAGGACGGGCCCTTCCACGGCCCCGCCACCACCGCCCCCGCGGCCCCGTCCCACCGACGTCTTCGCCGACCGGCTCGTCGAGGTACTCAGCGGACGGCGCCCGGTGCACTGCATGCTCCGGCACACCGCGGGCCGCGCCTACGACGAACTGGCCTGGCTCGCCGAACACAGCCCGCTCCGCACTCGCGGCACCCGCCCGTTCGTCCGGGACATCGGCTACTACGTGGCCCGCCCGGGCGCCGTCGAGGCCTTCGCCCGGATCGGCGCCGGCGACCGGCTCCGCGCCATGGCCTTCCGCCTGGAACAGGGCCCGGACCTCCGCTGGCGCTGCACAGCGGTTGAACGGGGCGGCACCCTATGGCCCCCACCACACACCGACAACCCCCCCCCCCCGCGCCCCCAACCCGGCTGGGGGGCGCGGGGAACTGCGCACCCCAGCCCTCACCCCCCACGCCAGAACAACCAACCCCCACGCCCACCGGCTCGGTTCGGCGGCGCGGGGAACCGCGCACTCCAGCCCTCACCGACCGCAGCAGGACAACCAACCTGCACGCCGACCCGCTCGGTTCGGGGGCGCGGGGAACCGCGCACTCCAGCCCCCACCGCCCCGCACCCCCAAGCCGCCCCACCCCATCCCGCCCCATCCCGCCCCAGACGCAGCACAAAGGGCCGGGCGCCCAAACCGCACCCGACCCTTCACTCACCCACTCACCTACTCACAAAGCGGAACCCGCTAGCCCCGCAAGCAGCACAAGCCGCACGAGCCCCACAAGCCCCCAACCCAGCGGAGCGCGACGCTCACTTCTTGCGCCGCCGCCCACCCTTCTGCTGCTTACGCCGCTCCGCCCGAGTGAGCCCGTCCGACTCCGACCGCACCGGCTCGTCGTCCGTGGCGAAGTCGCCCTCGACGACACCGCCCTCGCCGTCGACCGTCGGCGCGGAGAAGTGCAGCCGGTCCGGCCGCTGCGGAGCGTCGAGCCCCTTCGCGCGGATCTCCGGACGAGCACCCCCGCCGGCGGGAACCGCGTCCTTCTTGTCGAGCGACGGCGCCGCGTCCTCGACCGGAACCTCCTCGACCTGCTGCTCGACCTGGACCTCCAGGTTGAACAGGTAGCCGACGGACTCCTCCTTGATGCCGTCCATCATGGCGGTGAACATGTCGAAGCCCTCACGCTGGTACTCGACCAACGGGTCCTTCTGGGCCATCGCGCGCAGCCCGATGCCCTCCTGGAGGTAGTCCATCTCGTAGAGGTGCTCGCGCCACTTGCGGTCCAGGACCGACAGCACGACCCGCCGCTCCAGCTCACGCATGATCTCGGACCCGAGCTGCTCCTCACGGGCGGAGTACTGCTCGTAGATGTCGTCCTTGATGGACTCGGAGATGAACTCGGCGGTCAGACCGGCCCGGTCGCCGGCCGCCTCCTCCAGCTCCTCGACGGTGACCTTCACCGGGTAGAGCTGCTTGAACGCGCCCCACAGCCGGTCGAGGTCCCACTCCTCGGCGAAGCCCTCGGCGGTCTCCGCGTCGATGTACGCGTCGATCGTGTCGTTCATGAAGTGCTGGATCTGCTCCTGCAGGTCCTCGCCCTCCAGGACGCGGCGCCGCTCGCCGTAGATGACCTCGCGCTGCCGGTTGAGGACCTCGTCGTACTTGAGGACGTTCTTACGGGTCTCGAAGTTCTGCGTCTCGACCTGCGACTGGGCGGAGGCGATGGCACGGGTGACCATCTTGTTCTCGATCGGCACGTCGTCCGGCACGTTCGCCATCGACATGACGCGCTCGACCATCTGCGCCTTGAAGAGCCGCATCAGGTCGTCGCCCAGCGAGAGGTAGAAACGGGACTCGCCCGGGTCGCCCTGTCGGCCGGAGCGACCGCGCAGCTGGTTGTCGATACGGCGCGACTCGTGCCGCTCGGTGCCCAGCACGTACAGCCCGCCGAGGTCCTTGACCTCCTCGAACTCCGCCTGCACGGCCTTCTCGGCCCGCTCCAGGGCGGCCGGCAGCGCCGCGGCCCACTCCTCGATGTGCTCCTCGGGGTCGAGGCCGCGCTGACGCAGTTCCGCCTCGGCGAGGTCGTCGGGGTTGCCACCGAGCTTGATGTCAGTACCACGGCCGGCCATGTTCGTGGCGACGGTGACGGCGCCCCTGCGGCCGGCCTGGGCGATGATCGGCGCCTCGCGGTCGTGCTGCTTCGCGTTCAGCACCTCGTGCTGGATGCCGCGCTTGCTGAGCTGCTGCGAGAGGTACTCGGACTTCTCGACCGAGGTGGTGCCGACGAGGATCGGCTGGCCCTTCTCGTGCTTCTCGGCGATGTCGTCGACCACGGCGTCGAACTTCGCGACCTCGGTGCGGTAGATCAGGTCCGACTGGTCCCTGCGGACCATGGGCCGGTTGGTCGGGATCGGGACGACACCGAGCTTGTAGATCTGGTGGAACTCGGCCGCCTCGGTCATCGCCGTACCGGTCATGCCGGAGAGGCCGGGGACTTCCTTGCCGTTGTGGTCGTGGCGCTTGTAGAGACGGAAGAAGTTCTGCAGGGTGATCGTGGCGAGGGTCTGGTTCTCGTCCTTGATGTCCACCCCTTCCTTCGCCTCGATCGCCTGGTGCATGCCCTCGTTGTAGCGGCGGCCGGCGAGGATACGGCCGGTGTGCTCGTCGACGATCATGACTTCGCCGTCGATGACGACGTAGTCCTTGTCCTTCTTGAAGAGCTCCTTGGCCTTGATGGCGTTGTTCAGGTAGCCCACCAGCGGCGTGTTCACCGACTCGTAGAGGTTGTCGATACCCAGCCAGTCCTCGACCTTGGCGACGCCGGACTCGTGGATGGCGACGGTGCGCTTCTTCTCGTCGACCTCGTAGTCGCCGGTCTCCTCGATGCCCTTGAGGGTGTTGCCCGCCTCGCCCTTCTTCAGGCGGGTGACGAGCTTCGCGAAGTCGCCGTACCACTTGGTCGCCTGGTCGGCGGGGCCGGAGATGATCAGCGGCGTACGGGCCTCGTCGACCAGGATCGAGTCGACCTCGTCGACGATCGCGAAGTTGTGGCCGCGCTGCACCAGTTCGTCCTGCGACCACGCCATGTTGTCGCGCAGGTAGTCGAAGCCGAATTCGTTGTTCGTGCCGTACGTGATGTCGCACGCGTACTGCTCGCGGCGCTGGGCCGGCGTCATGTTGGCGAGGATGCAGCCGACGGTCAGGCCCAGGAACTTGTGGACGCGGCCCATCATCTCGGAGTCGCGCTCGGCCAGGTAGTCGTTGACCGTGATGAGGTGGACGCCTTCTCCGGAGAGTGCGTTCAGATACGCGGGCAGTGTGCCGACCAGGGTCTTGCCCTCGCCGGTCTTCATCTCCGCGACGTAACCGAGGTGCAGCGCGGCGCCGCCCATGATCTGTACGTCGTAGGGGCGCTGGCCGAGGGCGCGCTTGGCGGCCTCGCGCACGGTCGCGAACGCCTCGGGCAGCAGGTCGTCGAGGCTCTCGCCGTCCGCGTACCGCTGCTTGTACTCATCGGTCAGGGCTCGCAGCTCGGCGTCGGAGAGGTCGACGAAGTCCTCTTCGATGGACTTGACCTGGTCCGCGATGCGGTGCAGCTTGCGCAGGATCTTTCCTTCGCCTGCACGCATGATCTTCGAGAGGACGGACACGAGGGTTTGTCTCCTTGCCGGTCGGGCCTGGGACGGTCGGTTTCAATGGCAGATTCAAATCACAGCTTGAGCAACGGCCATCGTAAGCGAGGACCCCACCGCGCCGGGAGGTCTGCATGTGACAGCCATAGAGACAACGGGCGGAGGATGCGGAAGGTGCCGCGTCGGCGCCACGAAACGTGACCGAGGGCTCACACAGTGCGAAAGTGATGGCTTCCTTACCGAAGCCCGAGCAGAATCGGCCGATGGACTCCGTCACACTGACTTCCGAACGGCTCCTGCTGCGCACGGTGGGGGCACACGACACCGACGCCGTGTTCGACGCCGTCCAGGATCCCGACATCCGGCGCTGGACCACGGTCCCCTCGCCCTATCTGCGGGAGCACGCCACGGCCTTCACCGAGCAGATGGTGCCCGACGGGTGGGCGGACTGCTCGATGTTCACCTTCGGTGTCTTCCTGCCGGTCGGCGGTGAACTCGCCGGCATGCTCGCCATCACGATGCGCGGTCTGGGTGTCGGCGAGATCGGCTTCTGGGCGACGAAGGAACACCGGGGCAACGGCTACATCACCGAGGCCGCCCTCACCGCCTGCCGCTGGGCCTTCACCGAGCGGGCCCTGGACCGCGTCGAGTGGCGGGCGGAGGTGGGCAACACGGGCTCCCTCGCGGTCGCCGAACGCGCCGGCTTCGTCCTGGAGGGCACCCTGCGCGCGGGCGTCAACAACAAGGGCGTACGCCGCGACTCCTGGGTCGGTTCCCTGCTCCCGTCGGACCTCGGACTGCCGTCCACCGCGCCGTACCTCCCCGCGCCCACGCCGCAGCACCGCTGACCCTCCGCCCACCCTCACCTGATCGCCGGGACCAGCGGGACCGGCGGGCGCGATTGTCAGTGGCACCGCCTATCGTGCGGACCATGACGAGTCTGCCGCGCCCGACCGCCGAACTCTCCGCCGACGAGGCCCGTCGGATCGCCCTGCGCGCCCAGGGGTTCCTCGGAGCCCCCGATCGCCGGGGCGGCGTACGGGGCGTGCTGCGGCACCTGGGAGCGGTCCAGCTCGACACCATCTCCGTCCTGGCCCGCTCCCACGAACTCATCCCGTACGCGCGGCTCGGCGCCGTCGGCCGCAGGACGGTCGACGAGGCGTACTGGACCCCGGCGCCCGTGGGCACGACCCCGCCCCGGCCCCACGCCTTCGAGTACTGGTCGCACGCGGCCTGCATCCTGCCCGTCGAGGAGTGGCCGCACTTCGCCTTCCGCCGCCGCGCCTACCGCGCCCGCCCGCACTGGAACCACGCACTGCCGGACGGCACGTACGAGCAGGTCATCAAGCAGTTGAAGGCCGAAGGCCCGCTCACGGCCACCGATTTGGGCGGCGCGAAGAAGACCAGCGAGTGGTGGGACTGGTCGGGCACCAAGGTCGCCGTCGAGCGCGCGCTGATGTACGGCGAGGTGGTGTGCACGGAGCGCCGCGGCTGGAAGCGGGTGTACGACCTCGCCGAGCGGGCCATCCCGGAATCGCTGCTGCACGACGATCTGGACGACAAGGAGTGCCTGCGCCGGCTGGTGCGGCTCGCGGGCCGCTCCCTGGGCGTGGGCACCCTCGCGGACATCGCCGACTACCACCGCCTCAAGCGCGAGCAGGTCGACGCGGTGATCGCGGAGTCGGGCCTGGTCCCGGTCACGGTGTGGGGCTGGTCGAAGGCGGCCTGGGCGGACCCCGCGGCGCTGGAGACGACCCCGCGCGGCCGTCATCGCACCACGCTCCTGTCGCCGTTCGACTCACTGGTCTGGGACCGGGCGCGCACCGAGCGGATCTTCGACTTCACCCACCGCCTGGAGGCGTACGTCCCCAAGCCCAAGCGCGTGTACGGCTATTTCGCCATGCCGGTGCTCGCCGGCGGTCGCCTGGTCGGCCGGGTGGACCCGGCCCGCGAGGGCGCCACCCTGATCGCCAAACAGGTCACCCTGGACAGCCCCAAGTCCGTCCCGTCCGTGGCCCAGGCCCTCCTGGAAGCAGCCACCTGGGTGGACTGCACGAACGTGAGGGTGGAGAGGGCGAACACTCCCGCACTACGAGAAGCCCTGACGACGGAACTGGCGAAAACGCTTTAGGGGCGCGGAGAACGACGCCTCAGCGGATCTCCAGAATCTTCTCCCGCATCGCGTACACAACCGCTTCCATCCGCGAGTGCAACTGCAGCTTCTCCAGGATGTTCCGCACATGGTTCTTCACGGTGTTCTCGGAGATGAACAACTCCTTGGCGATATCCCGGTTGTTCATCCCGGTCGCCACCAGCTTCAGAACCTCCAGCTCACGATCGGTGAGCCGGGGCGCCGGCACCAGCCGCCGCTCGTCCGTGCGCTGGATCATCGACTTGAACTCGGTCAGCAGCTTCGACGCCATCGAAGGACTGATCTGCGACTGCCCGTCGGCCACCGCGCGAATCGCCGTGGCCACTTCGTCCGTGGAGATCTCCTTCAGGAGATACCCCGTCGCCCCCGCCTTGATCGCGTCGTAGAGGTCGGCTTCCTCGTCGCTGATCGTCAGCATGATGATCTTCGCGCTGGGAGCGACCTCCTTGATGGAGGTGCACGCCTCGATCCCGCCGCGCTTGGGCATCCGTACGTCCATCAGCACGATGTCGGGCAGCAGATCCGCGGCCTTGTCGACCGCCTCCGCACCGTCCCCCGCCTCACCGACGACCTGGATGTCCTCCTCGGCGGCGAGCACGATCTCCAGGCCGCGGCGGAAGAGCGCGTGGTCGTCCACGACCAGGACCCGGATCGGCTCCTTGCCCGGGGAGCCCGCGTCCGGGCCCATGCCGACGACGCCGTCGTCGGCATCCTCGTCACGCATCGGTCCGAAGCTGTCCGCCATGGTTCCGCCCCCTGAAGGCCGTGGCCTGTGTTTCTGTGCCCTCACCAACCTCGCGCAACGACACACCGGTTGAGGCCGGTACGGCCATGATTTCATGCCCGGACGACAACGGGATGACAGAGCGCCGCACTGAGGGGTCGCACACCGGTGCCCCTGGGGGCGCACAAGCACTCCAGGGGCACCTGCTGGAGCCGTCGCCCCGGCGCGAGGGCCGGGGGAGCTCACCGGTAGGGGTCAGCCACCCAGCGCCCCGCCGGGCGGGTCCTGCTGCACCTCGGCGACCATCGGGTCCGTGTTGAGGTGGATGACGCCGTAGTCGTACGCGTGCCGCCGGTAGACGACACTCGGTTCCTTGGTCTCGGAGTCGACGAACAAGTAGAAGTCGTGCCCGACCAGTTCCATCTCGTAGAGCGCCTGGTCGAGCGTCATCGGGGACGCGACATGTGTCTTCTCGCGGACGACGAGGGGGCCGTCACCCTTCACCTCGAGCGAGCCGATCTTCTTGGTCGGCACCGCGTCGGGCTCTTCGTCGCGGACGACGCTGCCGTTCCCGTCGAGCGTCGCCGCGTCCGGGACGTGGTCGGCGACCTCGGCGGCCGAGATCCTGCGGGATCCACGACGCGTGTACCGCTTGTCGTGCTGCTTGCGCAGCCGCGCTTCCAGCTTGTCCGCCGCCAGGTCCAACGCCGCGTACGGATCGCTCGCCGCTGCCTCCGCCCGGATCACCGGACCGCGGGAGTGGAGCGTGATCTCCACCCGGTCGGAACGGTCGGCCTGCCGGGGGTTCAGCTCCTTGGACACCTCGACGTCGAGACTGATCACTTTGCCATCGAGCTTCTGGATCTTCTCCAGCTTCAGCTTCTCGGCCACGTGCTTGCGGAACCGCTCGGGCACCTCGGTCTTGCGGCCCTTGACGACGATGTCCACGCAGAACTCCGTTCCCGGATCGCTCCGCATCGACGGCGGAGCATCTCCCTTTTGCACCAGGCTCCAGCGCGTTCCGGAGCCTCGGACTCGGTGACTTCCACCTCCTCCTCCCCCGCGGGCAAGATCTCCACCCCACTGTCCCGGGTGAATGAGGAAAACCCACGGCGCGGCATTCCGATATGCAAGGGACGGCGTCCGCCATTCCCTCACAACCGAACATATCTCGCCCAGGCGGATGTCGTCACCCTCTACTGCTGCGTACCTCCATTCAAGTGAATGGAACCTCCTACTACCTGCAACGACGCAACTTCTCTGTCAGTTCCGGTTTATTTCGAAAGAAGCTGGAGACGCCGCGACCACTGCCGCGCCGACCCTGCCATCCGCGCTGTTCACGCCTCCCTTTTCCCTGACCGCTTCTGCGCGGCCTACACCTGCCATCGGAGCCCGTCTCACCCCTTCTCCCGTCGTTCCAGGTGTTACCCGTCCGTAGAATCCGCCTTTTTCCGGGAGAACGGCCCTCAGGGCCCGCGCCGCCTCGGCCAGGGACGCGCCCGTCGTCATCAGGTCGTCGACGAGAACGACCCGCCCACCACCGGCCAGCAACCGCGCACCGCCCGGAGCCACCTCCAACGCACCGGCCAGATTGTCCAGCCGCTGCCGTGAGTTGAGCCCCGACTGGTCGGCCACGGCACGCCGCTGGCGCAGCACGGCCACCACCCGGGCCGCCGTCCCGGACCGCCGCAGCCCGGCGGCCGCGGCGAGCGCGATCCGCCGCGCCGGGTCGTGCCCTCGCGCCCGCACCGCCCACCGCGCCGACGGCACGGGTACGAGCAGCACCGGCGTCCCGGATCCCGCCGCTCCCACCGCCCCGACCGCCTGTCCGGCGGGCCCGAGTCCGGCCCGTACAGTCTCCGCCAGCGCCGCGCCCAGCGGCCCGGCGAGCATCAGCGCCCCCCGTTCCTTGTGGGCCAGGAGCGCCGCGCGCACCTGGTCCTCGTACGGAGCCGCGGCGTGCACCACCGGCAGCCCCGGCGGCTCCGGGTCCGGTCGTACACGGCACGGCGCGTTCCCCGTCAGAGCGGCACGGCACTTCAGGCAGAGCACCGTGCGAGGCCGTCCACAGCCTCCGCACTCGGCCGGAAGCACCAGGTCGGTGAGGTCCTGCCACCACCCCCGCATGCACACCACTCTGCCAAATTCCGCAGCACCCGGGCCAGCCCTGTGGACAACTACCTGTGGACAACTCCTCGCACACGTCGACACGTTGTCCCCCACACGAGGGACTAGACCCGTCCCGACCCGACCGGGGCCCGTCCGGGGCCCCGGCACTCAGCCCGGATAGACCGGCGCCATCCCCGTCTTGACCACCGTCTGCCACTGCGAACCGGTCGACAGCCGCACGATCCCGTCCTCCGAGTGCGCCACCAGCGGCAGCCGTTCGTCCTCGGAGGCGGCGATCTCCTTCACACCGGTGAGCGCGGAGGGGGCCGGGCCGACCGGCGTGGAGCCGTCGACCTGGACGTACTGGATCTGCTGCACACCGCGGGCCTCACGCCCGACCACGACCAGACGGCTGTCGCCCGCCCAGGACATGGCTGTGACCTCCTCAAGCTGCGGTGCCACGGAGCGCAGTTCACGGATCGCGACGGTGTCCGTCCCGTCCGCGCCCTCGGATTCCGCGCGTTCGATCCGCCCCATGAGCAGGGTCGTCCGCTTGTCGTTGCTCACCATGAGCGCGATCCGCACCCCGTCCGCGGCCACCCGTACCGCCTCGATCCGGCCCTCAAGACCGGGGGTCGAGACCACCAGCGGGTCACCCGCGCCCTGCGGCAGCAGAAGCAGCCGGGACTCCTTCGACTCCCGGTCGGCCACCCACAGGTCGCCGCTCGCGTCCCAGCTGGGGGTCGTCAGCCCGTCGTCCTGCGACGTGGCCTCGCTGCGCAGCACGGGCTCCCCGAGGGAGCCCCCGGACGCGAGCGACCCGACGTACATCGAGCGCCCGTCGAGCGACACCCCGGCGGCGGTGTCCTCGTCCCGGGAGACCGCGGCGGCACGCAGTTCCTTGCCGCCGTCGCCCAGCGCGCCGGGCACCGGCTCGGGCTCCTGCTCGCTGCCGGCCCCCGGTATCCGGACCAGCCGCTTCTCCCCGTCGATGAAGTACTCGTACTCGGCGCGCTTGGCCGGGCCGTGGACGACGTAGATCTCTGCCTGGTTGTTGTTGATCACGCACGATTGCGTGCCGTCCGAGCGCTGCAGTTCCACCTCGTCGATGCCCGTGGGCGTCAGGTCCTGGAGCGTGAACAGGATCTGGGCGGCCATCTCCGTGCACTTGGCCTGCCCGACCCGGTCCGCCTTGGCGTTCAGCGGCACCGTCAGCCGGTTCTGGTCGTCGGGCGTCAGCGACTTGACGCCCTTCTTGAGCGCCGTACCGGTGGGGAAGCTCGACCTGACCACCGGCTTGAGCCAGCTCGTGGGCCCCTTGAGGACCGAGCGGACCATCTGCGTCACCGGGTCCACCTGCTCCCGTACGTAGACGGGGTCGGCGACCGCGCCGAGCTGGGCACCGGTCCTGCCCTGCGTGTTCGAGGCGAAGTAGTACTTATTGACGGACTCGTAGTTGCGCTGGAAGTCGGACATCCCCATCACCAGGCCGGCCGGCAGGGCGTCGATGCGCCACTCCTTGGCACCGTCCGCGGTCTGTTGCTTCGTGAGGTGCACGACTTCGTCGTACGCCCCCTCGGCCGGCTTGTAGGCGTACTGCGAGTCCACGGTGGCGACCTTGGTGCCGATCAGCGAGTACACGTAGTCGCCGGTCGCCTCCCTGCTGCCGCTGTGCTCCGCCACGGCGTTCGGCCCGTCCGCGAGCACCGTCGTCGACGCGTTCGGACGCCACTTCTTGGAGGCGCCTTCGGTCAGGTACTTGCGGGCCGTCTCGAACCGCGGGTCGTCACTGGTCAGCGCTTCGAGGAAGCCCTGGACGATCTCCTCGGGCTGCGCGTTCTCCCGCGGTGGTATCGCGAAGACCCTGACCTGCGCGTCCGGCCGCTGGGAGGCCTCGACATCACGCAGGTCCCCCGCGTCCGGCATCGACGCGCACCCGGCCAGCAGTACGCTCCCGCAGGCGGCGTACACCACCGCACGTGCCGGACGCCGACGGCCGCCCCGATCGCGGTCAGCGCCCACGAGACCCCTCCCCCTGCTTCTGCTGTTCCGGCCGCCCGCCGGCCTCCGGGCCGTCCTCGGACGGCGCCTCTTCCGGCGTTTCCTCCGGTGCCGCGACCGGGCCCCTGGACTCCGCGGCGGGCCGCGGCACCACGCGCGCGCCGCTGCCGGGCAGCGCCGCCGGATCCACCGCGCCCGCCACCCGGGGGTCACGCGACGGCATCGGCGGCACGGCCCGCTCGACGGGTTGCGCGGGCACCGTGGCCAGCTTCTGCGTGCCGCCCAGGGGCAGCCCCGCGTCGTTCAGGCCGCGGTTGCGCCGCGAGTCCTTGGGCTCCAGCGGTATCGGCGATCCCCGCAGCGGCTCGTCGGCCGTCCGGGGCACCGTCAGCCGGAACTGCGAGCCCCCGCCCGGCTCCCCCCACGCCTGCAGCCAGCCGCCGTGCAACCGCGCGTCCTCCAGGGCGATGGACAGCCCCAGGCCCGTACCGCCGGTGGTACGCGCGCGTGCCGGGTCGGCCCGCCAGAAGCGGCTGAACACCCGGGTCGCCTCACCGGGCTTGAGCCCCACTCCGTAGTCGCGCACCGCGACCGCGACGGCCCCGCCCGCGGAAGCGAGCTTGACCACGACGTCCTTGCCCTCACCGTGCTCCACGGCGTTGACCACGAGGTTGCGCAGCACCCGTTCCACCCGGCGGGCGTCCGCCTCGGCGACCACGGGCTGCTGGTCGCCGACGACCCGTATCCGGGTGCCCTTGCGCTCGGCGAGCGGCTCGGCCCCGCTGATGACCCGGCGGACGACCTCCCGCAGGTCTATCGGCTCGGCCTCCAGGGCCGCCGCGCCCGCGTCGAAGCGGCTGATCTCCAGGAGATCCGCCAGCAGCGTCTCGAAACGGTCCAGCTGGTCGGCGAGCAGCTCGGCCGACCGGGCGGTCATCGGATCGAAGTCCACGCGCGCGTCGTGGATGACGTCGGCGGCCATCCGGACGGTCGTCAGGGGCGTCCGCAGCTCGTGCGAGACGTCGGACACGAACCGCCGCTGCATCCGTGACAGGTCCTCCAGCTGCTGGATCTTCAGCTGAAGGTTCTGCGCCATCTTGTTGAAGGCCTCGCCGAGGCGCGCGATGTCATCCTCACCGGTGACCTTCATACGCTCCTGGAGGCGCCCGGCGGACAGCCTCTCGGCGATCCCGGCGGCCATCCGTACGGGCGTGACGACCTGGCGCACGACGAGCCAGGCGATCGCCCCGAGCAGCACCACGACGAACAGCCCCGCCGTGGCAAGGGTCCCCTTGACCAGGCTGAGTGACTTCTCCTCCTGCGTGAGCGGGAAGAGGTAGTACAGCTGGTACGGGTCGCCCTTGGGATCGTTGACCCGCGTGCCGATGATCAGCGCCGGCTGGGAGTCCTGGCCGTTGGTGTAGACGACGCGCGTGTAGCTCTGGGCCGCGCCCGTGCCGGCGTCGACCCGCTCGCGCAGGTCCTGGGGCACGCTGAGGCTCCAGTCCACGTAGCCCGACGCACGCGGGCCGAGGCCCCGGCTGCTGCTGTCCGCCGAGGTGGTGCTGAGCGTGACGACGCTGAACGCGCCCTGACCGCCGCTGGAGAGCGACTCGACGAGGGAGCTCATCCAGCCGCTGACGTTCTGGACGGGGTTGTCGTCCGGTCCTGAGCGGTCGTCCCCGCCCGCGCCCGCCGCGCTGTCGGCCTCCTGCTTGGCGACCGTGAACCCGCCCGTGGCCTGGCTCTGGGAGGCCTTCACCTTGGCGTCCAGCAGGCCGTTGCGCACCTGCCCGATCACGACGAACCCCAGCAGCAGGACCACGCCCAGCGACATCAGCAGGGTCGTGGC
Organism: Streptomyces ortus; assembly: GCF_026341275.1. Taxonomy (NCBI): domain Bacteria; kingdom Bacillati; phylum Actinomycetota; class Actinomycetes; order Kitasatosporales; family Streptomycetaceae; genus Streptomyces; species Streptomyces ortus. The sequence continues at coordinate 5,171,903 of NZ_JAIFZO010000002.1, read as the reverse complement.
GACGACCTTGAGCTGGATGTTGCGCCGCCACAGCCGCATGACCGGCAGCAGCGGACGGCGCACCCAGCGCATGAACAGCCGGAGGACCGGGCTGCCCTGGACTCCGCCCTGGAGCAGCCCGCCCTCGACGAACCGGCCCCAGCGGGAGCCCGTCATCTTCCGGCCGACAGGCCGCCCTGAGCGGACCCCCGGCTCACCGGGCGCCGAAGCGGCACTGTCCCGGGACACGTCAGCTCGGTCCGGCCTTGTAACCGACGCCACGGACGGTCACCACGATCTCCGGCCGCTCCGGGTCCTTCTCGACCTTGGAGCGCAGCCGCTGCACATGGACGTTCACCAGGCGGGTGTCCGCCGCGTGGCGATAGCCCCACACCTGTTCCAGGAGCACCTCACGCGTGAACACCTGCCACGGCTTGCGGGCCAGCGCCACCAGCAGGTCGAACTCCAGCGGAGTGAGCGCGATCGAGGCGCCGTCCCGCTTCACAGAGTGACCGGCCACGTCGATGACCAGATCGCCGATCGCGAGCTGTTCGGGCGCCGGTTCCTCCGACCTGCGCAGCCTGGCCCGGATCCGGGCCACCAGCTCCTTTGGCTTGAACGGCTTCACGATGTAGTCGTCCGCGCCCGACTCGAGGCCGACCACGACATCGACGGTGTCGCTCTTCGCTGTGAGCATCACGATCGGTACCCCGGACTCCGCCCTGATCAGGCGGCACACCTCGATGCCGTCCCTGCCGGGAAGCATCAGGTCCAGGAGCACCAGGTCGGGCTTGCTCTCACGGAAAGCGGCCAGCGCCTTGTCGCCGTCGGCTACGAAAGACGGCTCAAAACCTTCACCACGCAACACAATGCCGAGCATCTCGGCCAGTGCGGTGTCGTCATCGACGACAAGGACTCGTCCCTTCATAAACGACATCATCCCATTAACTAAATCGTTACCTGGCGTGACCTGTCACACAGCTCCGCGAGCGCCTCGGCCGTCACGGGCGACACGACGCCCTCCTCGGTGACGATCGCCGTCACCAACTCGGGCGGCGTCACGTCGAAAGCCGGGTTGTACGCCTGCGTCCCCAGAGGTGCCACCGGTATCCCGCCTCCCGCTTCGACTCCCGCCACGGGCACCAAGGGTGCTGTGATCTCTGTCACTTCATGACCGGCACGCTGCTCGACCTCGATCGATGCTCCGTTCGGAGTGCCCGGGTCCACCGTCGTCAACGGAGCCACCACGATGAACGGCACATGGTGGTACTTCGCCAGCACGGCGAGCGGATAGCTCCCCACCTTGTTCGCCACCGAACCGTCGGCCGCGATCCGGTCCGCTCCGATGAGCACCGCGTCCACCTCTCCCGCCGAGAACAATGACCCGGCAGCGTTGTCCGTGAGCAAGGTGTACGCCATTCCGGCGCGCGCCGCCTCATACGAGGTCAGGCGAGCACCCTGCAGCAACGGACGCGTCTCGTCCACCCAGAGCCTGCGAAGCCGACCCACCCGGTGCGCCGCGAGCGCCACCGCGAACGCCGTGCCCTCCCCGCCCGAGACCAGCGCCCCGGTGTTGCAGTGCGTGAGAATCCGGTGGCTGCCCCCGGGCAGCAGCTCGTCGAGCAGCGCCAGCCCGTGCACTGCCATACGCCCGCTGGCCTCGGCGTCCTCCTGGTGCAGCACCCGCGCGGCAGCCAGCGCGGCAGCCGCGGCCTGCTCCTGGCCGCCACCGGCCCGCAGCACCGCGAGATGGGCCTCCTGGGCCCGGCGCACGCCGTACGAGAGGTTCACCGCGGTGGGCCGCGCACTCGCGAGCGAGGCAGCCGCCCCGTCCACGTCGAACCCCCGGGCGGCGGCGAGCGCGACCCCGTACGCCCCCGCGATGCCGAGGAGCGGCGCCCCACGCACGGCGAGCGAGCGGATCGCCTCCACGAGCGTGGACGCGTCCGTGCACACCAGCTCGACCTCTTCGGCGGGCAGCCTCGTCTGGTCGAGGAGGACCACCACCGGCCCCTCCGGCGGCTCGTCCCACCGGATCGCGGGTATCTCGATGGGCCGGTTGTCCTCGCGGATTTGCGCGTACTGATCAGCCATCTGCTCAGTCTGCCCCGTACGGGGCAGACAATTGAAGGTGTGCAGCCCATACGGCGGCCGGTCACTTCCCGGCCACACCGTGACACGATGGCAGCCAACCTGCCGCCGCGACCGCGGGCGGGCACCGTGAAGGAGCGACGATGAACGACACTCCGGGCTGGGCATCGCCCGGATCTGCCCCCTCCGACGGGCAGAACGGACAGGAGCCGACGCCTTCCGGACCTGCCCAACCCACGGACCGGCCCGCGTCCCCGGAGTCGACGGGCGAACCGGGTCAGCCCGGCCCCGCCCCCTCCGGCCCCGGCCCGAAGTGGTCCAAGGAGCAGCCCCCGCCCGCCCAGTGGCCCTCGCCCGGCGGCGGCCCGCAGGGCGCCCCGCCCCAGACCCCGCCACCACCGCCCGGCCCCGGCTGGGGCGGCCAACCCCCGGCGGGCCCCGGAGGTTACGCCGGCTACGGCGGCGGCTACGGACCGGGCCCGGGCGGCCACCCCGGCTGGGGCGGCGGCTGGGGCGGCCCCCCGCCCGCGGCCAAGCCCGGCGTCATCCCGCTCCGCCCGCTCGGCGTCGGTGAGATCCTCGACGGCGCGGTGTCGACCATGCGCACGCACTGGCGCACGGTCCTCGGCATCTCGCTCGCCGTCGCGGTCCTCACCCAGATCCTCGTGATCCTGCTCCAGGGCCTCGTTTTGGACGACAGCGCCAGCACGGACGTCCTCAACGACCCCAGCGCCACCGCGGGCGAACTGTCCCGCGCCATGGGCGACACCCTGCTGAACTCCGGCGTCGTCCTGCTGATCACCCTGCTGGGCACGATCGTCGCGACGGCCCTCCTCACGACCGTGACCAGCCGCGCCGTCCTCGGCAAGTCGGTGACCACCGCCGAGGCCTGGCGCGACGCCCGGCCTCAACTGCTCAAGCTCTTCGGCCTGACCTTCCTGCTGCCGCTCATCGCGGTCGCGATCGCCGCCGTGGGCATCCTGCCCGGCGTCCTCGTCGGTCTCGCGGGCGGCGGCGACGGCGCCGTCGCACTCGGCGCCCTCGGAGGCCTGGCCGCGACCGTCGTCGCGGTCTGGATGATGATCCGCTTCTCCCTGGCCTCGCCGGCCCTCATGCTGGAGAAGCAGAGCGTCTGGAAGTCGCTGAGCCGTTCCGCGAAGCTGGTCCGCGGCTCCTGGTGGCGGGTCTTCGGCATCCAGCTCCTCGCCACGATCATCGCGAACATCGTCGCGTCGATCATCGTGATCCCGTTCGCCTTCCTCGCCTCCGCCCTCAGCGGCGACGGCATCGGCAGCCTGCTCGAAAGCGGCACCGGCGACCTCGGCTGGACGTTCCTCATCGTGAGCGGCATCGGCTCGGTGATCGGCTCCATGCTCACCTTCCCGATCACCGCGGGTGTCACCGTCCTCCTCTATATCGACCAGCGCATCCGCCGCGAGGCCCTCGACCTCGACCTGGCCCGCGCGACCGGCCTCCAGGACCACGGCTCCGGCACCCCCGGCCCTACCCCGGGGAGCTGACGGAGTGAGTCCGGCGGGGGCAGTTCTCACTGCGGTACTGGCGCTGCCACGCGCCGACGGCGAACCACCGGTGACCGTCCCGCGCGACCCCGCGCGGGAGGCCGCCCGGCGCGAACTGTCGAAACGGATGTACCACGAGAACGACCCCGGCCTCCTCCGCCAGGCCCTGGACGCCTTCTGGAAATGGGTCGGCAAACTGCTCAGCGCGGCTTCCTCGGCGACCCCGGGCGGCGGACTCGGCCTCCTGGTCCTCGTCCTGGCGGTCCTGGCACTCATCGGTGCCCTGTGGTGGCGCCTCGGCTCCCCACGCCGGGGCCCCACCTCGACCGCCCCGCTCTTCGACGACCGGCCGCGCAGCGCCGCCGAGCACCGCGCGGCAGCCGAGGCACACGCGGCCCAGGGCCACTGGAACCAGGCCGTCCAGGAGCGCATGCGCGCCGTGGTCCGCTCCCTGGAGGAACGCGCCCTGCTGGACCACCGCCCCGGACGCACCGCCGACGAGGCCGCCGCCGAAGCGGGCCGCACCCTGCCCGCCCACACGGACCGACTGCGCGGCGCGGCACGGGACTTCGACGACGTCACGTACGGCGGACGCACCGCCGCCCCGCAGACGTACCACCGGCTCGCACAGCTCGACCAGGACCTGGAACGCACCAGACCAGTCCTCACCGGCGCCGCCGGCGGAGGGACCGCCCCATGACCCCTGAGGCCCCCACCACCCCGACGCCAACCCCGACCGCCCCGCCGTCCACCTCGGCGTCGCCCACCGTCCGCCAGGTATGGACCCGCTCGCGCGGTGTCGTTCTCGCGCTCGTGATCCTGCTGGTCGCCGCCGTCGCCATCGCCGTCGTACGCTCCGGCGCCCAGCACGGCAGCCTCGACCCGCGCTCCGCCGACCCCACCGGCAGCCGCGCCGTCGCCGAACTCCTCGCCGACCGGGGCGTGTCCACGCGCGTGGTGACCACCGTGGACGAGGCGAGTACCGCGGCCGACCCCGACACGACGCTCCTGGTCGCCCGCCCCGACCTGCTGACCGGCCGTCAACAGGACCGCCTGCACTCCGCATACCGGAACTCCGACGCCCGCACCGTCCTCGTCGCCCCCGGCACTCCCTCCGTCGGCACCCTCGCCCCCGGAGTCGACGCCGACCCCGCACCCAGCTACGACTCCACGCTCTCCCCCTCCTGCGCCCTGCCCGCCGCCCGACGAGCGGGCACCGCCGACACGGGCGGCATCCGGTACGAGACGGACGCACCCGGCGCCGACACCTGCTACCCCAGCGACGGCCGGCCCACCCTGCTCCGCATCCCGGCATCCGAAGGGACCGGCGACACCGTCGTCCTCGGCGCGCCCGACATCCTCCAGAACGAACGCCTCGACGAGCATGGCAACGCCTCCCTCGCCCTTCAACTCCTCGGCTCCCGCACCCACGTGGTCTGGTACCTCCCCTCGCTCTCCGACGACTCGGCCACCGACACCGGCGACCGCAGCTTCCTCGACCTGGTCCCCTCCGGCTGGCTCTGGGGCACACTGCAGCTCTTCATCGCCGCGCTGCTCGCCGCCCTCTGGCGCGCCCGCCGCCTCGGCCCGCTCGTCCCCGAACGGCTCCCCGTCGCGATCCGCGCCTCCGAGACCGTCGAAGGCCGCGCCCGCCTCTACCGCAAGTCCAACGCCCGCGACCGTGCCGCGGGAGCTCTTCGCTCCACCACCCGCACCCGCCTCGCCCCCCTCGTCGGCGTATCTCCCGCTCAGGCGCACACGCCCGAGGCCTTGCTCCCCGCCCTGTCCGCCCGGCTCCACCAGGAAGGACAGGCCCTGCACTCCCTGCTCTTCGGGCCGCCGCCCCGCGACGACGCGGCCCTCATCGCACTCGCCGACCAACTCGACGCCCTCGAAAGAGAGGTACGCCGTCCATGATGGCCCCGACCACTGACAACGCCGGGAACACCGGGGACGCAGCCGCCGCCCGCGCCTCCCTGGAAACCCTGCGCGCCGAGATCGCCAAAGCCGTGGTCGGCCAGGACCCCGCAGTGACCGGCCTCGTCGTCGCCCTCCTGTGCCGCGGACACGTCCTGCTGGAGGGCGTCCCCGGAGTGGCCAAGACCCTGCTCGTCCGGGCTCTCGCCTCCGCGCTGGAACTCGACACCAAGCGCGTCCAGTTCACCCCCGACCTGATGCCGAGCGACATCACAGGCTCCCTCGTCTACGACGCCCGCACCGCGGAGTTCTCCTTCCAGCCGGGCCCGGTCTTCACAAATCTCCTCCTCGCGGATGAGATCAACCGCACCCCTCCGAAGACCCAGTCGTCCCTCCTTGAGGCCATGGAGGAACGCCAGGTAACGGTCGACGGCACCCCGCGCCCCCTCCCCGAGCCGTTCCTCGTCGCCGCGACCCAGAACCCGGTCGAGTACGAGGGCACGTACCCCCTCCCGGAAGCACAGCTGGACCGTTTCCTCCTCAAGCTGACGATCCCGCTCCCGTCCCGCCAGGACGAGATCAACGTCCTCACCCGTCACGCCGAGGGCTTCAACCCCCGTGACCTGCGCGCCGCCGGCATACGCCCCGTAGCGGGCCCGGCCGACCTGGAAGCCGCCCGCGCGGCAGTCGCCAAAACGGCGGTCTCCCCCGAAGTCACCGGCTACGTGGTGGACATCTGCCGCGCCACCCGCGAATCGCCGTCCCTCACCCTCGGCGTCTCGCCCCGTGGCGCGACGGCTCTCCTGGCCACGGCCCGCGCCTGGGCCTGGCTCACGGGTCGCGACTACGTCATCCCGGACGACGTGAAGGCCCTCGCGCTGCCGACCCTGCGCCACCGTGTCCAGCTCCGCCCGGAAGCCGAGATGGAGGGTGTGACGGCCGACTCGGTCATCAACGCGATCCTCTCCCACGTCCCCGTCCCCCGCTGATGGCCCTCACCGGCCGCACCGCCCTCCTCGCGGCCCTCGGCACTCTCCCCGTGGGCATCTGGGAACCCAGCTGGACGGGCATCCTCGCCGTCAACGCCCCCCTGGCCCTCGCCTGCGCCTGCGACTTCGCCCTGGCGGCACCGGTACGCCGCCTGGGTCTGACCCGCTCCGGCGACACCTCCGTCCGCCTCGGCGAGGCCGCCGACGTCACCCTCACGGTCACCAACCCCTCGGGCCGCCCCCTGCGCGCCCGCCTCCGCGACGCCTGGCCCCCGAGCAGCTGGCAGCCGGGCACGGAAGTCACGGCGTCCCGCCACCGCCTGACAGTCCCTCCGGGCGAGCGCCGACGCATCACGACCCGGCTGCGCCCCACCCGCCGAGGCGACCGCCGGGCCGACCGCGTCACCATCCGTTCGTACGGTCCTCTGGGCCTCTTCGCCCGTCAGGGCAACCACGAAGTCCCCTGGACGGTACGTGTCCTGCCGCCCTTCACCAGCCGCAAGCACCTCCCCTCGAAGCTGGCCCGGCTGCGCGAACTCGACGGCCGCACCAGCGTGCTGACCCGCGGTGAGGGAACCGAGTTCGACAGCCTGCGTGACTACGTCCCCGGTGACGACACGCGCTCGATCGACTGGCGGGCCACCGCCCGTCAGTCGAGGGTCGCCGTACGCACCTGGCGTCCCGAACGCGACAGGCATATCCTCCTGATCCTCGACACGGGCCGCACGGCCGCGGGCCGCGTCGGCAACGCTCCCCGCCTGGACGCCTCCATGGACGCGGCCCTCCTCCTGGCGGCTCTCGCATCCCGCGCCGGCGACCGGGTGGACCTGCTCGCCTACGACCGCCGGGTACGCGCCCTGGTACAGGGACGTGCCGCAGGCGACGTCCTTCCTTCGCTGGTCAACGCCATGGCCCACCTCGAACCGGAACTCGTCGAGACAGATGCCCGCGGCCTGACCTCCACCGCGCTCCGCACAGCCCCGCGCCGCTCGCTGATCGTGCTCCTCACCACCTTGGACGCGGCACCCATCGAGGAGGGCCTGCTTCCCGTACTCTCCCGACTCACCCAGCGCCACACAGTCCTCGTCGCCTCGGTCTCCGACCCGCACATCGAGCGCATGGCCACAGCACGGGGAAACACGGAAGCCGTGTACGAGGCAGCCGCGGCGGCGCAGGGCCAGGCGGAGCGCCACCGCACGGCGGAGCAACTCACTCGTCACGGAGTCACCGTCGTCGACGCGACACCGGACAACCTGCCGCCGGCCCTGGCGGACGCCTACCTGGCTCTCAAAGCCGCAGGCCGTCTCTGACAGTTCTGCCGGCCTCTGAACCTGGCGTTCCTCGACGGGAGACAAACGCAAAAAAGCCCCCGCACCGAAGTGCGGGGGCTTTTCCGTAATATTTGTTCGGCGGCGTCCTACTCTCCCACAGGGTCCCCCCTGCAGTACCATCGGCGCTGTAAGGCTTAGCTTCCGGGTTCGGAATGTAACCGGGCGTTTCCCTCACGCTATGACCACCGAAACACTATGAAACTCTCAAACTGCGGCACCACACCCCGTGGCCACACGGGTATGGGATTGTTCGTGGTTTCAGAACCAACACAGTGGACGCGAGCAACTGAGGACAAGCCCTCGGCCTATTAGTACCGGTCAGCTCCACCCCTTACAGGGCTTCCACATCCGGCCTATCAACCCAGTCGTCTACTGGGAGCCTTAACCAATCAAGTTGGTGGGAATACTCATCTCGAAGCAGGCTTCCCGCTTAGATGCTTTCAGCGGTTATCCCTCCCGAACGTAGCCAACCAGCCATGCCCTTGGCAGGACAACTGGCACACCAGAGGTTCGTCCGTCCCGGTCCTCTCGTACTAGGGACAGCCCTTCTCAATATTCCTACGCGCACAGCGGATAGGGACCGAACTGTCTCACGACGTTCTAAACCCAGCTCGCGTACCGCTTTAATGGGCGAACAGCCCAACCCTTGGGACCGACTCCAGCCCCAGGATGCGACGAGCCGACATCGAGGTGCCAAACCATCCCGTCGATATGGACTCTTGGGGAAGATCAGCCTGTTATCCCCGGGGTACCTTTTATCCGTTGAGCGACGGCGCTTCCACAAGCCACCGCCGGATCACTAGTCCCGACTTTCGTCCCTGCTCGACCCGTCGGTCTCACAGTCAAGCTCCCTTGTGCACTTACACTCAACACCTGATTGCCAACCAGGCTGAGGGAACCTTTGGGCGCCTCCGTTACTCTTTAGGAGGCAACCGCCCCAGTTAAACTACCCATCAGACACTGTCCCTGATCCGGATCACGGACCCAGGTTAGACATCCAGCACGACCAGACTGGTATTTCAACGACGACTCCACCCGAGCTGGCGCTCAAGCTTCACAGTCTCCCAGCTATCCTACACAAGCCGAACCGAACACCAATATCAAACTATAGTAAAGGTCCCGGGGTCTTTCCGTCCTGCTGCGCGAAACGAGCATCTTTACTCGTAGTGCAATTTCACCGGGCCTATGGTTGAGACAGTCGAGAAGTCGTTACGCCATTCGTGCAGGTCGGAACTTACCCGACAAGGAATTTCGCTACCTTAGGATGGTTATAGTTACCACCGCCGTTTACTGGCGCTTAAGTTCTCAGCTTCGCCAAACCGAAGTTTGACTAACCGGTCCCCTTAACGTTCCAGCACCGGGCAGGCGTCAGTCCGTATACATCGCCTTACGGCTTCGCACGGACCTGTGTTTTTAGTAAACAGTCGCTTCTCGCTGGTCTCTGCGGCCACCCCCAGCTCACCGAGTAAATCGGATCACCAGTGATGGCCCCCCTTCTCCCGAAGTTACGGGGGCATTTTGCCGAGTTCCTTAACCATAGTTCACCCGAACGCCTCGGTATTCTCTACCTGACCACCTGAGTCGGTTTAGGGTACGGGCCGCCATGAAACTCGCTAGAGGCTTTTCTCGACAGCATAGGATCATCCACTTCACCACAATCGGCTCGGCATCAGGTCTCAGACTTATGTGAACCGGATTTACCTGGATCACGTCCTACACCCTTACCCCGGGACAACCACCGCCCGGGCTGGACTACCTTCCTGCGTCACCCCATCACTCACCTACTACAGGTCTGGTCCGTCGGCTCCACCACTTTCCATTCCCCGAAGGGTCCGGAACGGCTTCACGGACTTAGCATCGCCTGGTTCGATGTTTGACGCTTCACAGCGGGTACCGGAATATCAACCGGTTATCCATCGACTACGCCTGTCGGCCTCGCCTTAGGTCCCGACTTACCCTGGGCAGATCAGCTTGACCCAGGAACCCTTAGTCAATCGGCGCACACGTTTCTCACGTGTGTATCGCTACTCATGCCTGCATTCTCACTCGTGAACCGTCCACCACTGCCTTCCGGCGCGGCTTCACCCGGCACACGACGCTCCCCTACCCATCCATACTCCCGTTGGGGATATGTGTATGAATGACACGACTTCGGCGGTACGCTTGAGCCCCGCTACATTGTCGGCGCGGAATCACTAGACCAGTGAGCTATTACGCACTCTTTCAAGGGTGGCTGCTTCTAAGCCAACCTCCTGGTTGTCTGTGCGACTCCACATCCTTTCCCACTTAGCGTACGCTTAGGGGCCTTAGTCGATGCTCTGGGCTGTTTCCCTCTCGACCATGGAGCTTATCCCCCACAGTCTCACTGCCGCGCTCTCACTTACCGGCATTCGGAGTTTGGCTAAGGTCAGTAACCCGGTAGGGCCCATCGCCTATCCAGTGCTCTACCTCCGGCAAGAAACACACGACGCTGCACCTAAATGCATTTCGGGGAGAACCAGCTATCACGGAGTTTGATTGGCCTTTCACCCCTAACCACAGGTCATCCCCCAGGTTTTCAACCCTGGTGGGTTCGGTCCTCCACGACCTCTTACAGCCGCTTCAACCTGCCCATGGCTAGATCACTCCGCTTCGGGTCTTGAGCGCGCTACTATACCGCCCTATTCGGACTCGCTTTCGCTACGGCTTCCCCACACGGGTTAACCTCGCAACACACCGCAAACTCGCAGGCTCATTCTTCAAAAGGCACGCAGTCACGACGCACCAAGTAAACTTGATGCGCGACGCTCCCACGGCTTGTAGGCACACGGTTTCAGGTACTATTTCACTCCGCTCCCGCGGTACTTTTCACCATTCCCTCACGGTACTATCCGCTATCGGTCACCAGGGAATATTTAGGCTTAGCGGGTGGTCCCGCCAGATTCACACGGGATTTCTCGGGCCCCGTGCTACTTGGGTGTCTCTCAAACGAGCCGTTGATGTTTCGACTACGGGGGTCTTACCCTCTACGCCGGACCTTTCGCATGTCCTTCGCCTACACCAACGGTTTCTGACTCGCCTCACAGCCGGCAGACTGTGAAAGAGAGATCCCACAACCCCGCATGCGCAACCCCTGCCGGGTCTCACACACATACGGTTTGGCCTCATCCGGTTTCGCTCGCCACTACTCCCGGAATCACGGTTGTTTTCTCTTCCTGCGGGTACTGAGATGTTTCACTTCCCCGCGTTCCCTCCACACACCCTATGTGTTCAGATGTGGGTGACAGCCCATGACGACTGCCGGGTTTCCCCATTCGGAAACCCCCGGATCAAAGCCTGGTTGACGGCTCCCCGGGGACTATCGTGGCCTCCCACGTCCTTCATCGGTTCCTGGTACCAAGGCATCCACCGTGCGCCCTTAAAAACTTGGCCACAGATGCTCGCGTCCACTGTGCAGTTCTCAAACAACGACCAACCACCCGTCACACACCACTTACGCGATGCTTTACCGGGGCCGGCACTGAAGATCCAGACTTGAAGTCCGTACCCTCAGACACCCAACAGCGTGCCCGACACCCTCACCCCTTCAGGTCTGCTTTCCACGCCCCGAAGGACAGTACTTACAGCCGAAGAAGGCTGAGTGTGCCGAATAATCAACGTTCCACCCTTGAGCAACCACCGTCGAACGTATGCCGACGTAATGGCCCTGGACCACCAAACAAAAGCTTGGCGGCCTAGATGCTCCTTAGAAAGGAGGTGATCCAGCCGCACCTTCCGGTACGGCTACCTTGTTACGACTTCGTCCCAATCGCCAGTCCCACCTTCGACAGCTCCCTCCCCACAAGGGGGTTGGGCCACCGGCTTCGGGTGTTACCGACTTTCGTGACGTGACGGGCGGTGTGTACAAGGCCCGGGAACGTATTCACCGCAGCAATGCTGATCTGCGATTACTAGCAACTCCGACTTCATGGGGTCGAGTTGCAGACCCCAATCCGAACTGAGACAGGCTTTTTGAGATTCGCTCCACCTTGCGGTATCGCAGCTCATTGTACCTGCCATTGTAGCACGTGTGCAGCCCAAGACATAAGGGGCATGATGACTTGACGTCGTCCCCACCTTCCTCCGAGTTGACCCCGGCAGTCTCCTGTGAGTCCCCATCACCCCGAAGGGCATGCTGGCAACACAGAACAAGGGTTGCGCTCGTTGCGGGACTTAACCCAACATCTCACGACACGAGCTGACGACAGCCATGCACCACCTGTCACCCGACCACAAGGGGGGCACCATCTCTGATGCTTTCCGGGCGATGTCAAGCCTTGGTAAGGTTCTTCGCGTTGCGTCGAATTAAGCCACATGCTCCGCTGCTTGTGCGGGCCCCCGTCAATTCCTTTGAGTTTTAGCCTTGCGGCCGTACTCCCCAGGCGGGGAACTTAATGCGTTAGCTGCGGCACCGACGACGTGGAATGTCGCCAACACCTAGTTCCCACCGTTTACGGCGTGGACTACCAGGGTATCTAATCCTGTTCGCTCCCCACGCTTTCGCTCCTCAGCGTCAGTAATGGCCCAGAGATCCGCCTTCGCCACCGGTGTTCCTCCTGATATCTGCGCATTTCACCGCTACACCAGGAATTCCGATCTCCCCTACCACACTCTAGTCTGCCCGTATCGAATGCAGACCCGGGGTTAAGCCCCGGGCTTTCACATCCGACGCGACAGACCGCCTACGAGCTCTTTACGCCCAATAATTCCGGACAACGCTTGCGCCCTACGTATTACCGCGGCTGCTGGCACGTAGTTAGCCGGCGCTTCTTCTGCAGGTACCGTCACTTTCGCTTCTTCCCTGCTGAAAGAGGTTTACAACCCGAAGGCCGTCATCCCTCACGCGGCGTCGCTGCATCAGGCTTTCGCCCATTGTGCAATATTCCCCACTGCTGCCTCCCGTAGGAGTCTGGGCCGTGTCTCAGTCCCAGTGTGGCCGGTCGCCCTCTCAGGCCGGCTACCCGTCGTCGCCTTGGTGAGCCACTACCTCACCAACAAGCTGATAGGCCGCAGGCTCATCCTTCACCGCCGGAGCTTTCAACCCCCACAGATGCCTGCAGAAGTATCATCCGGTATTAGACCCCGTTTCCAGGGCTTGTCCCAGAGTGAAGGGCAGATTGCCCACGTGTTACTCACCCGTTCGCCACTAATCCCCACCGAAATGGTTCATCGTTCGACTTGCATGTGTTAAGCACGCCGCCAGCGTTCGTCCTGAGCCAGGATCAAACTCTCCGTGAATGCTTACCGGTAATCCGGTTCACATCATGAGAGCGGAACGACCAACCGGAATAAGGAAGGCCGTTCACAGCGTCCTCGCTGATGCGCCTGCCGTGCTTGCGCCCGGCAGGACTTTTTCAAAGGAACCTCCACCCACCACCCTGCGGTGATGGACGGGGTATCAACATATCTGGCGTTGATTTTTGGCACGCTGTTGAGTTCTCAAGGAACGGACGCTTCCTTTGTACTCACCCTCTCGGGCTTTCCTCCGGGCTTTTCCCTTCGGTCTTGCGTTTCCGACTCTATCAGACCGTTTCCGGTCCCGATTTCCTCGGTGCTTTCAAGGTTTTCGCTTTCGCGTTTCCCTTTCTGGCGAGTCCGACTTTATCAGAAGTTTTCGACCAGCCTGACCGGCCGCTCATTTTCTGAATTATCGGGAGGTGCTCCACCGAAATCGAATTCCAGGGAGCTGACAGATGCTAACTGCCACCGCCGAGCTTGTCCAGCTCTAGGCAACTGTTCGAATCTACCTCCCCACACGTCCCGTGTCAACGGTTTTTGTGGGGCGAAGAGGAGACTAGCAGCCTGATCGGGGTGCCTGCACATCAGGCCGCGGTCGGTACCGAGGCACTGCGCTCGGCCTCCTCCAGGTCGCCCGTCTCTCCGGCCCGCACCGCACGGCCGCCCAGGATGTAGACGTAAGCGAGGAAGAGCAGTTCGGCGGCTATGCCTATGCCGATGCGGGCCCAGGTCGGGAGGCCGGAGGGGGTGACGAAGCCTTCGATGGCGCCGGAGACGAAGAGGACCAGGGCGAGGCCTATCGCCATGCCGAGGGCGGCCCGGCCTTCCTCGGCGAGGGCCGCACGACGGGTTCGCGGACCCGGGTCGATGACGGTCCAGCCGAGGCGCAGTCCCGTGCCGGCCGCCACGAAGACCGCGGTCAGCTCCAGGAGGCCGTGCGGGAGTATCAGGCCGAGGAAGGTGTCGAGTCGGCCCGCCGAGGACATCAGGCCGATGCCGACACCCACGTTGAGCATGTTCTGGAAGAGGATCCAGACGACCGGCAGGCACAGGAAGGCGCCGAGTACCAGGCACATCGCGGCCGCCTGGGCGTTGTTCGTCCATACCTGGGCGGCGAAGGACGCCGCCGGGTGACTTGAGTAGTACGTCTCGTACTGGCCGCCGGGGCGTGTGAGCTCCCGTAGTTCGGCGGGGGCCGCGATCGACGTCTGGACCTCGGGGTGCGTGCCGATCCACCAGCCCAGGAGGACCGCGAGGGCGGTGGACAGGAGCGCGGTCGGGACCCACCAGTGGCGTGATCGGTAGACCGCCGCGGGGAAGCCTTCGGTAAGGAAGCGGGTGACGTCTCGCCAGGAAGCACGGCGGGTGCCTGTCACGGCACTGCGCGCGCGGGCCACCAGCTGGCTGAGTCGGCCGGTGAGCTGGGGGTCCGGGGCGCTGGACTGGATCAGGGAGAGATGGGTCGCCGTGCGCTGGTAGAGGGCGACGAGTTCGTCAGCCTCGGCTCCGGTGAGACGGCGTCTGCGGCGGAGGAGCGTGTCGAGCCGGTCCCACTCCGCCCGGTGGGCGGAAACGAAGACATCGAGGTCCATCGGGTCGGCTGCTCCTCGGCTGCTCGTCCTGTACTTGTCTAGTACTCGTCGTGTGGTCAGCTTGTCGCACTGCGGCGCGATGTGCCTCAGCTTGGCAGACTGCCTGTTCTCAGGGCGGTTCGGGGAAGGACGGCGGGCGTGAGTGAGCTTGTGACGGGCGAGGCGGTGGCGCTGGAGTTGCGCCCCGCGAAGCTGCCGAGCCGGGTACTGGCCGTGGTGCTCGACCTGGTGGTGGCGGTGACCGCCTATGTGGTCGTGATGATCGCCCTGGCCCTGTCCACGGCCTCGCTGGACGAGGCGGCGCAGACGGCCGCGGCGATCGCCGCGTTCCTGCTTCTGCTGGTGGGCGGGCCGATCGCCGTGGAGACGCTCAGTCACGGGCGTTCACTGGGGAAGCTGGCGTGCGGGCTGCGCGTGGTGCGGGACGACGGCGGGCCCATCCGGTTCCGGCACGCGCTGGTGCGTGGGGCGGTCGGTGTGGTCGAGATCCTGATGACGTTCGGGGTCGTGGCGTGCATCGCGTCGCTCGTGTCGGCACGGGGGAGGCGGCTCGGTGACGTGTTCGCCGGAACCCTCGTCGTACGGGAGCGGATTCCCACCGGGCGTACGTCCTTCGTCCCTCCTCCGCCGCCCTGGCTGTCGGGGCGGTTCTCCGGTCTTGACCTGTCCGGAATTCCCGACGCGCTGTGGCTGGCCGTACGGCAGTACCTGACGCGGATGCAGCAGCTGGACCCGCAGGTCGGGTGGGCGATGGCGGAGCGGCTCGCGAACGATGTCGCCGAGCGCACGGGGACTCCGGCGCCGCCCGGTGTGCCGCCGGCGGCGTTTCTGGCGGCCGTGATGCAGGAGCGACAGGCGCGGGAAGCGCGGCGGGCGTTCGCCGGCGGGGCTGCCCGCGGTGGCTCTGCCGGGGTACCGGGCGGGGGCGCGCCGAACATGCCGTACGGCACGGCGCCGAGCGTGCCCTACGGCCCCAGTCAGGTTCAGGGACCTGCCGAGGCCCCCGCGAACGTGCCGGTTCGTCCGGTCCCGCAGGAGGCCGAGGCGGAGCGGCCCTCCAGCGGATTCGCCCCGCCCGCCTGAGCGACGGACGAGTTCGCCCGGCTTCGGCGTCAGGCGAAGACCGACGGCGGTGATTCGAGGTCTTCGAGCTCGATGCCGGGGGCCGAGAGCACCACGTCGCCGGAGAGGTGCACGGTGTGCTGTTCACCGGTGTCCAGGGCTGTGACCTGGTATTCCTCCACGGTCAGGGGGCCGTTGTCAGTGGCGTGTGCTTCTCTCGTCATCAGGGCCCAGGACTGGTCGAGGGTGCGCGGGGCGAGGACCGGGTCCGTGAAGGCGACGAGGCGTACACGGGTGGCGGAGGCATCGGGGGTGAGGCGCAGCAGACGTGCGGTGGCGACGAGGAAGGCGGGGGACGAGCCGGTGAAGGCGTGGGCGCGGACATTGCCTTCGGTGGCGTGATCTCCCGTGGGGTCGGTGCGGACCCAGGTGACGCCGTCGAGGGCGGCGGCGCGGACCTGCCAGCCCGACGCGTGGAGTTCGAGGCGGATGGGCCGGCCGCGGTCGTCGAGGGCGAGATCGACGGAACCGGCGGGCGTGCCTGTCCGGGTGGCACCCTCGGACGGGGTGCCGGACGAGGTGCCGGAAGGGGTGGTCAGTTGGGAGACATAGCGCCAGCCGGAGGGGCCGGGCGCGCAGTGGAATCGTTCTTCGGCGAGGGGGGTGTGGTCGTGCGGGTCATGGAGCGAATATCGGCCGCGGGGCATGGTGGCTCGGGTCCTCGTAGGGGGCAGGCCCCCGCCGGTGAGGGCGGGGGCCTGCTGACAACCGTGACGTGAGCGCCGGGCTCAGTAGCGGTAGTGGTCCGACTTGTACGGGCCGTCGACCTCGACACCGATGTACGAGGCCTGCTCGGGGCGGAGCGTCGTGAGCTTCACGCCGAGCGCGTCCAGGTGGAGGCGCGCGACCTTCTCGTCGAGGTGCTTGGGCAGCACGTAGACGTCCGTCGGGTACTCCTCGGGCTTGGTGAACAGCTCGATCTGGGCCAGCGTCTGGTCCGCGAACGAGTTGGACATCACGAACGACGGGTGGCCGGTCGCGTTGCCCAGGTTCAGCAGGCGGCCCTCGGAGAGGACGATGAGCACCTTGCCGTCGGGGAACGTCCAGGTGTGGACCTGCGGCTTGACCTCGTCCTTGACGATGCCCGGGATCTGCGCGAGGCCGGCCATGTCGATCTCGTTGTCGAAGTGGCCGATGTTGCCCACGATCGCCTGGTGCTTCATCTTGGCCATGTCCGCGGCCATGATGATGTCCTTGTTACCGGTCGTGGTGACGAAGATGTCGGCCTTGTCGACGACCTCGTCCAGGGTGGTGACCTGGTAGCCGTCCATCGCCGCCTGCAGGGCGCAGATCGGGTCGATCTCGGTGATGATCACGCGGGCGCCCTGACCGCGCAGGGACTCCGCGCAGCCCTTGCCCACGTCGCCGTAGCCGCAGACGACGGCGGTCTTGCCGCCGATCAGGACGTCGGTGGCGCGGTTGATGCCGTCGATCAGGGAGTGGCGGCAGCCGTACTTGTTGTCGAACTTCGACTTGGTGACGGCGTCGTTCACGTTGATCGCCGGGAACAGGAGGGTGCCGTCGCGGTGCATCTCGTAGAGACGGTGGACGCCGGTCGTGGTCTCCTCGGTCACGCCGCGGATCTCCGAGGCGAGCTGGGTCCACTTCTGCGAGCCGCCGGAGATCGTGCGGTTGAGGAGCTCCAGGATGACGCGGTGCTCGTCGTTCTCGGCGGTGTCGACGGACGGGACCTTGCCGTCCTTCTCGTACTGGACGCCGTTGTGGACGAGCATCGTGGCGTCGCCGCCGTCGTCCAGGATCATGTTCGGGCCGCCGGTGGGGGTGTTCGGCCAGGTCAGCGCCTGCTCCGTGCACCACCAGTACTCCTCCAGGGTCTCGCCCTTCCAGGCGAAGACCGGGATGCCCTGGGGGTTGTCGGGCGTGCCGTTCGGGCCGACCGCGATGGCGGCGGCCGCGTGGTCCTGGGTGGAGAAGATGTTGCAGGAGGCCCAGCGGACCTCGGCGCCCAGGGCGGCCAGGGTCTCGATGAGTACGGCGGTCTGCACGGTCATGTGCAGGGAGCCGGTGACGCGGGCGCCGGCGAGGGGCTGCGCCTCGGCGTACTCCTTGCGGATCGACATCAGGCCGGGCATCTCGTGCTCGGCGAGGGTGATCTCCTTGCGGCCGAAGTCGGCCAGGGAAAGGTCGGCGACCTTGAAGTCCTGTCGGTTGTCGACAGTGGTCATGCGAGCTGCTCCTCGGGTTGGGGCGAGGTCGGATTCGGCTGGTCTGCGCGGCGGCGGGCACGGTGAGCGCCCCACGGGGCACACGAATGCCCGGTGCCTTGCGCAGCGCAGTCCGTCGGAGGCCCTCTCTCCCTCGGCCGGCCCGTGGGGCCGCCCGACCGCCATCAGCAGCGACGTCTGGCTCGGTTTCGAATCTACACCGATCGGCGCAGTGGGCCCCAGTCCGCCTGCGAACAGATCGAGCGGATTTCGAGTGTCCGACGGGTCGGGGGCGGCGGTGCCGGCCCGTGCTCGTGCCCCGTGGTCGGACGTGACCGGGGCCCGCCGAATGGTTCGGCGGGCCCCGGTCACGTGTTCGGCGTTCGTACGGAGGTCAGTGTTCGGCGGTCGGGGCCGGGCCGCCCGGGGCGGCCTCCGGGTCGGCGCCCTTCCGGGCCTCGGACTCGTTGTAGATGTCGGGTTCGAGGTAGATGACGCGGGCGATCGGGACGGCCTCGCGGATGCGGGACTCGGCGGCGTTGATCGCCGAGGCGACCTCGGCGGCCGTGTCGTCGTGCTCCACGGCGATCTTGGCGGCGACCAGCAGTTCCTCGGGGCCGAGGTGGAGCGTGCGCATGTGGATGATGCCGGTGACCGTGTCGCCGTCGACGATCGCGGTCTCGATCTTCCGGACCGCCTCGATGCCGGCGGCCTCGCCCAGGAGCAGCGACTTGGTCTCGACGGCCAGGACGATCGCGATGACGATGAGCAGGATGCCGATGCAGAGGGTGCCGATGCCGTCCCAGACGCCGTCACCGGTGGCCAGGGCGATGCCCACACCGCCGAGCGCGAGGACCAGGCCGACCAGTGCGCCCAGGTCCTCCAGGAGGACGACCGGCAGCTCGGGCGCTTTGGCGTGGCGTACGAAGTCCTTCCAGGACTGCTTGCCGCGCGTCTGGTTGGACTCCTTGATGGCCGTCCGGAAGGAGAAGGACTCGGCGATGATCGCGAAGACGAGGACGCCCACCGGCCAGTACCAGTGCTCGATCTCGTGCGGGTGCTTGATCTTCTCGTAGCCCTCGTAGATCGCGAACATGCCGCCGACCGAGAAGAGGACGATCGAGACGAGGAAGGCGTAGATGTAGCGCTCGCGGCCGTAGCCGAAGGGGTGCTGCGGGGTCGCCTCGCGCTTGGCCTTCTTGCCGCCGAGGAGCAGCAGTCCCTGGTTGCCGGAGTCGGCGAGCGAGTGCACGGACTCGGCGAGCATCGATGACGAACCGCTGAAGAGGAACGCCACGAACTTCGCTGCCGCGATCGCGAGGTTGGCGGCGAGTGCCGCCACGATCGCCTTGGTTCCGCCTGACGCGCTCATGTGTTCCCGATGTCCCTTCGTCTGCCACTCGTCTGCCACCGGCCTGGCATTCGTCTGTCACCCGGCTGCCCCGGTCGGCCGCCGTCAGGCCGCCGATCCGCGCTTTGCCCGCCCTTTGCGATGGGCCATTGTTGCAGCACGGACGGGACGCGGAACGCCAGGTCGTCACAGTGCTTCCCGCAGTTTCCGTCAGACGACGACCGTGGCCCGGAAGATCGTCCCGTTTCCGGAGACTTCCACCTTTTCGCCGGCGGGTACGAACACGGATCCACCCGGCACGAGCGTGAGGTCGCCCGCCTGTACGGAGCCCGCGGTGCACAGCAGGATCTGCGGGGTGCCGCGGGTGAGGTCGCGGCCGGGGGCGCCCGCCGGAAGGACGTACCGGGAGAGGCGGAACTCATCGATGGGGGTTTCGTAGACCTCCTCGCCGTCCGGGGAGGCCTCGGGGCGCAGTACGCCCGGGTCGCCCGCCTCGAAGCGGACGATACGCAGGAGTTCGGGTACGTCGACGTGCTTGGGGGTGAGTCCGCAGCGCAGCACGTTGTCGCTGTTGGCCATGATCTCGACGCCGAGGCCGTTCAGATACGCGTGCGGCACACCGGCGCCGAGGAACAGGGCCTCACCGGGCTGCAGCTGTACGTAATTGAGCAGCATGGCGGCGATGACACCCGGGTCGCCGGGGTAGTGGTGGGCGATCGAGGCGTACGGAGCGTGGGCGCCGCCGAGCCGGGCGCAGGCAGCGGCGGCCTCGGTGACCGTGGTGGCCATCAGCTCGCGGTCGGCAGTAAGTACTGCGGTCAGCACCTCGCGCAGCGCGGCCTCTTCGGGGCGCGCGTGCAGCAGGTCGACGTACGGCTTGAGGGAGTCGACCTCCAGGGCCGAGAGCAGCTCGGCCGCCTCCAGGGGGGCGCGGAAGCCGCACAGGCCGTCGAACTCCGTGAGCGCGCAGATCAGTTCGGGCTTGTGGTTGGCGTCCTTGTAGTTGCGGTGCGGCGCGTCGACCGGGACACCGCGGCGCTCCTCGTCCTCGTACCCCTCCCTGGCCTGGGTCAGGTCGGGGTGCACCTGGAGGGAGAGGGGGGCGCCCGCGGCGAGGATCTTCAGCAGGAACGGGAGGCGCGGGCCGAATGCCGCGACCGCCTCGGTGCCCAGTTCCCGCTCGGGGGCCGCGGCGATCACCTCGGTGAGGGGGCCGCGGGGGGTGCGTGAGGGTGCGCCGGGGTGGGCGCCCATCCACATCTCGGCCTGCGGTTCGCCGGTCGGCTCGGTGCCGAGGAGGCGCGGGATGGCCGTGGTGGAGCCCCAGGCGTAGGGGCGGACGGTGTTGTCGAGGCGGTCCATGCTCTGTCTTCTTCTCCGTACGTGCGCTGGTACGCGTACGCGTGGCGGTACGCGTGCTGACCGGCGGGGGCTGCGGACGCCGGTCAGGCGGCGGGGCTCCGGGTCAGGCCGTCGAGGCGAGCGCCAGGTAGACGGCGGCGAAATCCGTGACGGCGATCAGTTCGGCGAGTGTTTCCAGGTCGCCGCCCTCCTCCGGTTCGAGTTCGCTGATCGCCGTGTCGTGGCTGAGGGCCAGCTCGCGGGCGGCCGGGGCGGCGGTTCGGCCGCCGGCCGGGCGGTCGCGCAGCAGGACCACGCGCGCGTGGACGACCTGCGCCTCCTCGACCCGGTCGCGGAAGAAGTCGTCGGGGTCCGCGCCCGCCGCCAGGGTGCCCGCGAGGAGGACGCTGTGCGCGGCCAGCGCCTCGGGCAGCTCGGCGGTGAGGGCGGGGCGGCCCGCGAGTTCGGCCAGGGCCGCGACGAAGCGGCGGCCCGCGGGGCCCGCGGAGTCGCCCTCGGTCCAGATCACCGGCAGTGCCTCGGCGAGCTCGGACGCGAGCGTCTTGGCGGGGTTGCTGTACGTCGCGATGGCCGGGCCGCAGCGCTCGGCGACCTGGTCGAGACGGTCGGCGACCCTCTCCAGGACGTCGGGCGGCGCGGACAGCATGCCGGTGCGGTCGAGCAGTGCGAGCAGCGGGGTGAGCAGCGCCCAGAGGGAGCCCGGGGCCGAGGCGGCGGCGGGGGCCTGCGGCTCGTATGGGGCGGTCGCCATCGGTACGGAGAGGCCGTGCGCGCCGGCGACCGCGTCCGTGAGCGGGGTGCGGGGCGGGCAGACGGCGACGACGGTGAGGCCGCGCCGGTAGGCCTGCTCGACGAGGAGGGAGAGGCCGGGTTCGCTGCCGTCCGGGGTGGCGATCAGGAGCAGGTCCACGGGGCCGGCCCAGCCCGGCAGTTCCCAGAGCAGGGCGCCCGCGGCGGGGGCCACACCGCGGGGGGTGAGCCGGGTGACGGGACAGGCGGCGCCGGCGAGCGTGCCGAGCAGGTCGGCGACGCAGGTGGCGGCGAGGCCGGGGCCCGCGGTCAGGATGGCGCGCGGGCGGCCGTCGGGCTTCAGCTCGCCGATTCCGGCCTCGGTGGCGTGCCGGACGGCGGTGCGTACGCGGGCGCCCGCCTCGGCGGCGCCGAGGAGCAGGTCCCGCCGGTCCGCGCGGGCCAGCGCCTCCGGGTCGTCGAGGAGTGAATCGTCGAACATGGTGGGCAGCCTCCGGACGACGTACGGCGGGCGGGGTCGCTACTGCGGGTCGCTTTCGCGGGGTCGCTTCTTTGTGTGCGGTGGGTGGTTACGCGGGGCGGCGGGCCTCGTCGACCAGGAGGACCGGGATGTCGTCTCGGACGGGGTAGGCCAGGCCGCAGTCCTGGCCTGTGCAGAGCAGTTCTTGCTGCTGCTCCGCGGCGGAGGTCTCCGTGGAGGAATGCTCCTTGGAGGAGGTCTCCTTGGACGAGGTCTCCTTCAGGGGGGCGTGGCAGGCCGGGCAGGCGAGGATTTCCAGGAGGCCGGCTTCTAGCGGCATGTCGGGGTCCTTCGTCGTGAGGGTGATCTTGTGGTGAGGGGGTGGTGCGGTGATGCGGCCTGGTCAGGGTACCGCCGGTGGGGGTGGGTGTCCGAGGCTGTTCTCGCCCCCGCCGCCCCTTCCCTTTCCCGTCCACGCATGGGGCTGCCCCTCGCCCCCCTGATCGCGCTGCGCTCGTCCTCAAACGCCGGACGGGCTGAAGTGGTTCAGCCCATCCGGGGTTTGAGGACCGGGGTTCGGGGCGGAGCCCGAGATTCAGGCTCTGATGATTTCAGGGTTTCGTCTCGGACTCTCGTCATCGTCTGTTCGTCCCTTGCCTCTGCGTTCAGGCGTAGGAGCGGTTCCGTGTTGGAGGGGCGGACGTTGAACCACCAGTCGGCGGCCGTGACCGTGAGGCCGTCGAGTTCGTCGAGGGTGACCCCCTCGCGCCCCTCGTACGCCGCCCGGATCGCGGCGAGGCGGGCCCCCTGGTCGTCGACCGTGGAGTTGATCTCGCCCGAGCCGGCATAGCGGTCGTACTGGGCGACCAGGGCGGAGAGGGTGCCCTCCTGGCCGCCGAGGGCCGCCAGGACGTGGAGGGCGGCGAGCATGCCGGTGTCCGCGTTCCAGAAGTCCTTGAAGTAGTAGTGCGCGGAGTGCTCGCCGCCGAAGATCGCCCCGGAGGCGGCCATCTCGGCCTTGATGAAGGAGTGGCCCACACGCGTGCGTACCGGTGTGCCGCCGTTCTCCCGGACGACCTCCGGGACCGACCAGGAGGTGATCAGGTTGTGGATGACCGTGCCCTTGCCGCCGTACCTGGCCAGCTCCCGGGCGGCGACCAGGGCCGTGATCGCCGACGGGGAGACCGGCTCGCCGCGCTCGTCGACGACGAAGCAGCGGTCCGCGTCCCCGTCGAAGGCGATGCCGAGGTCGGCCCCCTCCTCGCGGACGCGCTTCTGGAGGTCGACGATGTTCGCCGGGTCCAGCGGGTTCGCCTCGTGGTTCGGGAACGTGCCGTCCAGCTCGAAGTACATCGGCACGAGGGTCAGGGGCAGGCCGGCGAAGACCGTCGGGACCGTGTGGCCGCCCATGCCGTTGCCCGCGTCCACCACGACCTTCAGGGGGCGGATCGAGGTCAGGTCGACAAGGCCGCGCAGGTGCGCCGCGTAGTCCTGCAGCGTGTCGCGCCGGACCACCGTGCCCGGCGTCGCGTCCGAGATCGGGGCCTGTGCGGTCGCGGCCTGTGCGGTCGGGGCTTGTGCGGTCGGGGCTTGTGCGGTCGGGGCTTCCGCTTTCGCGTCGAGCCAGGACTCGACCAGTTCGCGGATCTCCGTGAGGCCGGTGTCCTGGCCGACGGGGGCCGCGCCCGCCCGGCACATCTTGATGCCGTTGTACCGGGCCGGGTTGTGCGAGGCCGTGAACATCGCGCCCGCGAGGCCGAACGCCCCCGACGCGTAGTAGAGCTGGTCCGTGGAGCAGAGACCGATCTCGGTGACGTCGACGCCGCGCGCCGCCGCCCCGCGTGCGAAGGCCCGGGACAGTCCCGGTGACGAGGGGCGCATGTCGTGGCCGGTCACGATCGCGTCCGCCCCCGTCACCTGTACGAAGGCGGCACCGAACAGCTCGGCCAGCGTCTCGTCCCACTGGTCCGGGACCACCCCGCGTACGTCGTACGCCTTCACGAGCTGCGACAGATCAGCGGTCACGGCCAGCCTTCCTTGAGCCTTGAGTCCTCGACGGAGTTCTCGACGGAGTTCTCGACAGAGTTCTCGATTGAGTCCTCGGTGGAGTCCTCGACTGAGGTCCCAAAAGTACCCGTACGCTCACACGGTTCTCAGCCGGACCTCGGGCGGACGCCGGGCAGACGTCTGACGGGCCTACGGAAGCATCCATTCCAGCACCGGTGAGCTCTGGCCGACGACGATCAGGCACATGACCAGCAGGAGTCCGAGGCTCCACGGGAGCACCTTGCGCAGCAGGTCGCCCTCCCGGCCCGCGAGCCCGACCGCCGCGCAGGCGATGGTGAGGTTCTGCGGCGAGATCATCTTGCCCAGGACTCCGCCCGAGCTGTTGGCCGCCGCGAGGAGTTCCGGGGACAGGCCCGACTCCCTCGCCGCGGTCACCTGGAGGGCGCCGAAGAGCGCGTTGGCGGAGGTGTCCGAGCCGGAGACGGCCACTCCGAACCAGCCGAGGACGGGTGACAGGAAGGCGAGGCCGGCGCCAGCCGCCGCCACGAAGTGGCCGATCGTGGCCGCCTGCCCGGACAGGTTCATGACGTAGGCGAGCGCCAGGACGGAGGTGACGGTGAGGATCGCGAACCGCAACTCGTGCACGGTGGCCACCCACTCCTTGAGCGCCACGCGCGCGTGCACCCCGAGAACGGCCGCCGTGCACACTCCGGCGAGCAGCACGAGCGTGCCTCCGGTGGACACGATCGGCCAGGTGAAGACGTTGCCGCCGACCGGGTCGCCGTCCGGGTTCACGACGTTCAGGAAGGGCCAGTCGAAGACCCGGGTCGCCTTCGCCAACTGGTCCTTGACGGGCGGGATCTGGGCGATGGAGAAGATCACCACGATCAGTACGTACGGGGCGTACGCGCGCAGTACCTCGCGGCGCGGGTCCTCCTCGTCCAGGTCCTCGCTGCGGGTGCCCGTCAGGACCGCGGCCCGTACGGGTTCGGCGGCGGGCCTGCGCGCGTGCGGCACCGCCATCAGCGCGCCCGCGCCGGCCAGCGCGGCCCCGATGTCGGCGAGTTGCGCGGAGACGTAGTTGGAGGCGGCGAACTGGGCGACGGCGAAGGCGACTCCGCAGGCCAACGCGGGTACCCAGGTCTCGCGCAGGCCGCGTCGGCCGTCCACCAGGAAGACGAGCACCAGGGGCACCACCAGGGCGAGCAACGGGGTCTGGCGGCCCACCACGGAGGCGACGGTGTCCAGGGGCAGGTCGGTCACCTGGGCGAGCGTCACGACCGGTGTGCCCATCGCTCCGAAGGCGACCGGCGCGGTGTTGGCGACCAGTGCGACCACCGCGGCGCGAACGGGGTCGAAGCCGAGCGCGACGAGCATCACCGAGCAGATGGCGACGGGCGCGCCGAAGCCCGCGAGCGCCTCCAGGAGCGCGCCGAAGCAGAACGCGACGACGAGCGCCTGGATGCGCGGATCGTCGGAGAGCCTTCCGAAGGAGCGGCGCAGGATGTCGAAGTGCCGGGTACGAACGGTCATCCGGTAGACCCAGAGGGCGTTGACGACGATCCACAGGATGGGGAAGAGGCCGAACACCGCTCCCTGGACGGCGCTGGAGAGGGTCTGGCCCACCGGCATGCCGTACGCAAGCGTGGCGACCAGGGCCGCCGCCGCGAGACCGATGAGGCCGGCCAGGTGCGCCTTCATGCGGACCCCGCCGAGCAGGACGAGGACGAGAACCAGGGGCAGGGTCGCGACGAGCGCGGACAGGCCGAGCGAGTCGGCCAAGGGCTCAAGTTCCTGGACGTACACGGAGCCTCCCCCGATTCCGCCATGCGGAAATCAATTTCTCACGGGTCGGGAAAATGGTCGTGTCCGCGACAAGCGCACGTCAATGGTCGTGCACCACCGGGCGAAACATGCACCGAAAACACACGGACCTCAAGCGACACAGGCGACACAGGCGACACAGGCGGCACGGGCGACACACGCGGCGCGGAGGGCGCGGAGGGCGCGGAGGGCGCGGAGGGCTTAGGGGCCAATTGCCCCTCTGAAAGAGAGGGTTCAGGACTCCGGTGACCGCAGGACCCGCAGGTGGCCGCGGCGGGCGACCTCCATCGGGTCGGCGCTGCGGGCGTTGCTGCCGCCCCCGCGGGTGGGCCGCTCCTGCGGGCGGGCCGCCTCGCGGACCGCGTTGGCGAGCGCTTCCAGGTCGTCACCACTGGGGCGGGAGGGGGCGGAGGCGTCGGCGAGCCGGACGACCTCCCAGCCACGCGGCGCGGTGAGGCGCTCGGAGTGCTCGGCGCACAGGTCGTAGCAGTGGGGTTCGGCGTAGGTGGCGAGCGGGCCGAGGACCGCGGTCGAGTCGGCGTAGACGTACGTCAGCGTCGCTACGGCGGGACGGCCGCAAGCGGTGCGCGAACAGCGACGTACAGGGCTCACGATGTTGGACGGTACCGCACTCTTGAGCGGGCCGCGACGACTCCTCCCCGCCTCACTCCCCCGTGTCGTGCTGTGACGCCTGACACAGGGGGTGTCCGGCGTGCCTGTTCGACCTGCTGGTACGGGTGTTGACGAGGTGACGGACAGACCCGGACGCGGTCCGGATACCGCTTAAAAGATGTCAATTCCCGTTATTCGTTCGATCCCTGAGGAAACGGAAACCAGCCCGATGTTGGCTGGAATGCACATCCTGCGCCATGCCGCGTGCGGGGTCCCCGGCGGCGTACGCGGCGGCGGTCCGTAGCCGCAGGCGGGACGCGTGCCGTGTGCGGGCGGTGGCAGGGCGCGGGGACTACTCTTCGTCAGTGATGGACAACCCGGTACCTCCCCCCGCCGCCGAACCCAGGCCCCGTCGTCGTGATCGACACGGGCGCGGGATGCGTGGCCCCGTGGCACCACCGCAGGTGCCCCTCTCGGCCAGTCGCGCCGAGGTGTTCGCGGATCTGGTGCAGGACTCCGTGGAACGGCTGGAGCGGCGGTGGCCGCAGCTCTCCGACATCGAGTTCATGGTGCTGGAGGTGCCCCGGTTCGAGCCGGCCGGTGACGAGGGCTGGGGCGACGAGACCGTTCCGCTGGGCGGCATCACTCCGGCGCACGAGGACCGCCCCGCGCGGGTCATCGTCTACCGGCGCCCCGTCGAGATCCGTACGAAGAGCCGCGACGAGCGGGCCGCGCTGGTGCACGAGGTCGTGGTGGAACAGGTCGCCGAGGTGCTGGGCCTGACACCGGAGACCGTCGATCCCAGGTACGGGGAGGACTGAAGCTCCGGACGGGCCGCGGTCCGGCTGGCCGGGGTCCGGCCGTCCGCGGTTCGGCCGTCCGCGGTCCGGCGGTCCAGGGCTTCCTGTCCGGGCGCCGGTGCCGCCCTACTTCTGCAGCACCGACAGGTCCTGCTCGGCGTCCGGTACCTTCACCGTCCCCCGGTCGTCCGGGAGGGTCTGCACGGTGAACATGGGCACGCCCCCCTCGGCCGCTTCGAGCATGCGCGACGCGTGGACGGGCCCGCCGGACAGCGGCTCCACCGTGAGCGCGTAGGTGCCCTTGAGACCGGCGGGCACGGGCAGGTCGACGTTCTGCGTGGTGCCGGCCTTGAGCGTGTACGTCTTCGAGGCGGCCGTGCCGCCGTCGCTGCCCGCGGAGGCCGTGACCTTGACCTTCGCGCCGCGGCCGGGGGCGACCAGGGAGAGCGTGGAGCCCTTGGCACGGTTGTCGGCGGCCGTCGCACGCGCGCCCACCGGGGCCGTGGCCGGGATGAACGCCGTCTCCTGCTTGTCGCCCTTGCCGCGGACGACTCTCAGGGCCGCGACGACGGGGGTGGACTTCCCGGTCGGCGTCAGCAGCAGGGAACCGGCCTCGCCGCGCGTGACGTCGCCGAGGTCGACGGCGGCCGTCATACCGGCCTTCACGTGCAGCGTCTCGTGCCCGGCGGGGGTGATCGTGCCGGTCGGCGAGGCGAGCCGCACCTTCAGGTCGGCGTCGGCCTCACCGGGCACGAACGCGACCAGCCGTACGGAGGTGGCGTCCTTCGGAATGCCCGGCAGGACGAGGCTGCCCGCCGGACCGGCCGAGGGGGCGAGCCAGTCGCCGCCGAGCGCGTCGTCCAGAGCCTGGACGGCGGCGGCCACCCGACCGCTGCGGACCGTGACGTGCACGGTGAGGTTGGTCTCCGGCTCGTCGATGAGGGTCGACAGGAGCACCGTCTCGCTGGAGTGCGGCGGGATCTTGATGCCCTCGCCGACCGTCGACTTCAGGACGCCGTCCTTGCCGTACAACTCGATGTCGGCGACGGCGGCGGAGTCGTCGGGGTTGGTGAGGTGCGCGTAGTCCGTGCGCTCCTTGGCGGTGCTGGCGCCCGGGAACCAGAAGTCGGTGTCCGGGGCCGAGCAGCTGGTGCCGAGCAGGCCGCGGCCGGTGCCCGCCTCGACCTGGGTGGTCTGCTGGACGGCCCAGCCGGGTGCGAACCTGCCCTCGGCCGTGCCGACCAGTGCGGGCGACTCGGCGCCGGACGCCTTGGCCGTGACCGGCTTCCCCGGCTCCTTCGGCGTCAGGACGGGCTTCTCCTTCTTGCCGCCCTTCTTGCCGTCCTGCTCGCTGTCCTGCTTCTCGTTCTCGTTCGTGTCGTCGGTCCCGTCGGCCGACTGCGCGCCCGCGGCCACCAGTTCGGCCTTGCCGCCCTCACTGGTGCCCTTGGTGACGGGGGTGAAGGACGTGTACGCGGTCTCGGCGAGGTCCGAGGTGCTGGGAGCCGGACAGAGCAGGCTGGTGCGCTCCACGGGCAGCTGGGCGGCAGCCTTGGCGGTGTCCTCCCCGGCGGCCTGCGGCTCGGACATCGAGGCGAAGCCGGTGACGGCGGCGAGCGCGGTCACGCCGGCGATCAGGGACACGGTGGTGCGGTTCACTGCTGGCTCCCGTCGGGGCGCTCACTGTCGGTGCCGTACGGCGGTTGCTGTTGTTGCGGCGGCTGCTGCTGTTGGTGCTGCTGTTGCTGCTGCTGTTGCTGCTGCTGTTGCTGTTGTGCCGGGTCGTACGCCGGGTCGTACCCCTGGCCGTACGTCTGCGACGGGTCGTAGCCCGCGTTCCCCGTGCCGTACGCCGCGTACGGGTCGTACTGGTCGGCCTGGTACGGGTCCGCCTGGTACTGCTGCTGCTGCTCGTAGGTGCCCGGGGGGTACTGCTGGGCGCCCTGGTACTGCTGCTGCTCATAGGTGCCGTACTCGGCGCCGTACGTCGTCGCGTCCCACTCGTCGTAGGAGTGCTGCTGCGGGACCGGGGCGACCGCCGGGGCCTCCCCCGGAGCGGGCGGGGCGCCGGGCGGGAACGCGTCGGGGTGCTCCGACTGCCCGGCCTGTGCAGCGTGTACAGCCTGCTCTGTCTGTACAGCCTGTTCGGACTGGGCAGCCTGCTCCGTCTGTTCGGCTTCCGCCTGGGCGCGCAGACGGCGGGCCCTGCGGCCCTCGCCGGACGCGGACTCGACGGGTGCGACGTCCTCCTCGGGGAGATCGTCGTCGACGTCGCGGCGGCGTCCCGGCAGCGCGAGCACCACGAGGACGACGGCGAGCGCGCCCTGCGCCCACAGCCAGCCGGTGTGGCCGAACGGCGCCTCGAAGGTGACGTCGAGGCGGCCTCCGGTGGCGGGCAGTTCGAAGCCCTGCGCCCAGCCGTCGACCGTGGTCCTGGTGAGCGGCTTCCCGTCGAGGGTGGCCGTCCAGCCCTCGTCGGCGGTGTCCGCGAGGCGCAGGACGCGGCCCTCGGTACCGGCGGAGATCTTGGTGTGCACTTCGACGGGTCCAGCGGCGATGGGCTGCGGGTCGCCCGACGCCGGAACGACGGCCGCGCGCGCGACCTGCCGGTCGACGCGCCACAGGGCGCTGCCGTCCTGCTGGCTCAGCCTGCTCAGGCCCGGGGTGGAGTCCAGGACCCGGCCGACCTCGCGGGGCGCGCCGTCGCGCACCAGGACGTACCGCACGGCGAAGCCGCCGAGCTGGTCGGCCTGGTCGGCGCCGGAGCCCGCCACGAGGTTGGCGACGACCTTGTCGAGCGTCTTGTTCTCGCCGTCCGCCGCCGCCAGCTCGGCGTCACCGAGGCGGGCGCCGGAACCGCGGACCAGGGTGTAGCCGACCTTGGTCGCCGCGTCGCTGCCGAGGACGAGCGTGCGGGCCTGGTCGCGGGTGCCGCTCTCCTCGGCGACGAACGCGGGCACCTGGACGGGATCGCGTCGCTCCAGCGGGCCGTCCGCGCCGCGGATCATCCAGCCGGCGGCGATGAGCAGGGGCCCGGCGGCCGAGGCGAAGGCGATGAGGACGGCGACCGGCTGACGCCAGCCGAAGCTCTGCTCGGCCACGCGCGAGCGTGCGCCGTCGGCGCCGAGCGCGGCGGCGGCGAGGAAGGCGAGGCCGTAGACGAGGGTGGCGGGTCCGGCCCAGGTGGAGCCGTTCGACAGGGCGGCGAAGACGAGGGCGACCAGGGCGGCCGTCCAGGCGGCCCAGATGCCCAGTTGCCGTTCCGCGCGCAGCAGGGCGGCCACGGCGGCGCACACGATACCGATGAGCATCAGCCCGCTGACCGTGCCGGGTCCGCCGGGGCTCGCGCCCAGCAGGTCGAGCGCGGAGGCCACCCCCGAGTCGTACTCCATGCCGGCCTCCTGGAAGAAGCCGAACGGGAGCAGGGTGAGCGACCAGGGCGCGAGGGCCAGCAGCGGGGTGCCGAGCTGGACCAGGAGGCGCAGCCCGTAGGCGGCGATGTCACCGCGGCGCACGACCGCCAGGGCCACGCCGAGCACCAGCGCGATGGGCCACACGATCGGCGTGAACGCGGTGGCCAGCGTCAGCAGGAGCGCGTACGCCCAGGTGGCACGCCAGCTGCCGCGGCCGGACTCCGAGGCGAGGCCGCTCGCCGCGATGCCCGCGCGCGCGATGAGGGGCAGCAGGACGGCGAGCACGGCGGTGCCGAGACGGCCGCCCGCGAGCGCGCCGGTGGCGGCGGGCAGGAAGGCGTACGCGACGGACGCCCACGCGCGCAGCAGGCGCGACTCGACGAGCGGCCGGGAGACGAAGTAGGCGGCGAAGCCGGCCAGCGGCACCGAGCCGATCAGCAGGACGGTGACCGCGAGTCCGGCGGAGCCGAACAGCACGCTCGACAGCATGGCGACGAGCGCGAGGTAGGGCGGCGCCGACTGCGTACCGCCGGCGCCCACGGGGTGCCAGCCGTCCAGGTAGCGCGACCACAGTTCGGAGGAGTCCGCGGGGGCGGGCAGCAGCGCGCCGCCCGCGAGCGCACCGCCGCCGAGGAGTTCACGGCAGGCGATGAGGGTGAAGAAGAGGAGCACCACGAAGACCATCGGCCCGGGCTTGCGGGCGACGCGCTTGAGCCGGGCGAACTGCTCGACCTGGAGGAAGTCGGCGTCGTCGCCACCCGGTCCGGACTCGACCGCGCTGCCGTGGCGTCCCGCCGCGTTCAGTTCGGGGTCGGAACGGCCCACGAGGTTGCCCGCGGCCTGTTCGACGGTGGCCCGGACGGTGGCGCCGGGGGGCGGGAACAGTGCGCGCAGTTCGTCCTTGTCGACCTGCGCGTTGCCCCGCCTGCGGCGGCCCGCGATGATCCGCTCGGGGCGCAGCAGGGTGCCCAGGAGGCCGCGGATCTCGTCGACCGCCTGCCCGGGGACCTTGCCGACGAGGTACGCGACCGTGCGCAGCACGGTGCCGAGGACGAGCCGCACGAGGATCCAGGGCAGGAGCGCGGTGCGGGCGTTGACGAGGAGGGTGTAGGTGGCGCCCGCCTTGTCGACCTTGTGCGGGGAGGCGGAGGTGCGGCCCACGCAGTCGACGGTGCGGCGCTCGCGGGAGGACGCCTCGGCGTGCCGGACGACCGCTTCGGGGGCGACCAGGACGCGGTGGCCCGCGGACTGGGCGCGCCAGCACAGGTCGATGTCGTCGCGCATCAGGGGCAGCCGGCGGTCGAAGCCGCCCAGCTCCTCGTAGACCTCGCGGCGGATCAGCATGCCGGCGGTGGAGACGGCCAGTACGGGCGTCACGTGGTCGTGCTGGCCCTGGTCCTGCTCGCGCCGGTCGAGGCCGGTCCAGCGGCGCCCGCTGTGGGCGATGGTCACGCCGACTTCGAGGAGCTGCCTGCGGTCGTACCAGCCGCGGAGCTTGGGGCCGATGACGGCGACGTCCTTGCCGAGCTCGCGTTCGTTCTCCACGACGCGCAGCAGCTGGGCCAGGGCGTCGGGCTCCGGGGCGCAGTCGTCGTGCAGGAGCCACAGCCACTGCTCGGGCTCGCCGTGCGGCAGCTCCGGCATGTCGTACGCGTCGTCGCGCCAGGTGCGGGTGACCGGGTCCCAGCCGCTGGGGCGCTTCAGGTACGGAAGGTCGTCCGGGGTCAGCACGCCCGCGCTGCGGACGGCCTCCTCGACGGCCTGGCCGAAGCCGGTGCGGCGGGCGAGGTGGAGCACCCGGTCGGCGCCGAGGGCGCCGGTGACCAGCTGGGCGGAGGCGTCCGCGCTGCCGGTGTCGGCCGCCACGGCGTTCTGTACGGGGCGTTCCTGGCCGAGCAGCCCGGACAGGGCGTCGGGCAGCCAGCGGGCGCCGTCGTGCGAGACGAGCACGGCGGTGACCACGTGCTTCGGGAACTCGGGCGGGCGGCCCGGGTCGGACACCATCGGGCCGGCCGGGTCGAACGCTGCGGGGGCAGTGTCGTACTGACCTGCCGAATGGCTGTGCACGGACATCGAGGTACGGGCCCCGGTTCGCTGGACTGCGGTGGACGCCTGTGTCCTTGAGGGGGTCACGGGGCGTCTCGGACGGAGGCCCACACTAACGGCTGCACAACGGCGCGGCCCGCCGCCTGTGGACAACCCACCCGCGACGGGCCGTGCGTTACGTATCACTACGTAGGGGTGTGCGCCGTTCGATCGGAACGCGATCACAGGGTGACCGGAATCCGACCGGATGCGATCAGGTCACGTCTGGTCTCCGTCGAGCCACGGTCAGACGGCGGCCTTCTTCAGGCGGCGTCGCTCACGCTCGGACAGACCGCCCCAGATACCGAAGCGCTCGTCGTTCGCGAGGGCGTATTCAAGGCATTCCGAGCGGACCTCGCAGGCGAGGCAGACCTTCTTCGCCTCGCGCGTGGAGCCGCCCTTCTCGGGGAAAAAGGACTCGGGGTCGGTCTGCGCGCAGAGCGCCCGCTCCTGCCAGCCGATCTCCTCTTCGGCCTCGTCGACCAGCAGTTCCTGAAACAGCTCGGTCATGTGCGCCCCTCGTCCGTCTCGCGTCCCCGTGATGCTGCCGCTACCGATTTCGGCTGAACGACACGAGTGAAATTACAATTGCGCTGCTCCGGCCCAGTCAAGCCGAGATCTGCTATTGGGCCCCTTATTCACTCTGCGGAACCAAGGCTTTGCGGAAAGTGTTCAAATCGGCATAAACCCTGACAGCCGAATGGGAGCCCGTGGGACGCCCTCTCCGCACCTGACGTGTACAGAGGAAGACGCCCGGGAGTTCGATGTCGTTCCGACACGATCGACGAAGCGAACCGGATCACATCTGGATCACTGGGACCACACACGGACCAAGAGGTCACTCCGAGGCTCGTGCGCCCGGTTGTGCGCCATGTGTCCCGACAACCTCGTGCACAAACCTTTCACCTCCGAGGTGGCCCGGAAGAGGTGAAAGATCTCCCACATATCGGACGTCGAGTTGACAGTGTGGGTGTAAACCGGTGTGCTGGTGGGCATGCTCGCGAACTTGGCACTCACCTCGACCCGCACCGCCGGGTCCCTCGGTGCTGTCCACGCTCGCTGTAGCTGTTGCTGTCGCGGCTGTTGAGCTCACCGCGCTCCCGCCGCCGCCGAGTCCACTGAGACCGGCCGCTGGTCCCCCTCCGCCCGTACCAGGGCCCGCCCCCACCGGGGCACACCTCACGCCCGCGATCCGGGCGGCCGGTACGTGACATCCCCGACCTCCAGCACTCTCTTCCGCCGAGGAAACCACCGCACCCCATGAACAGCGACAGCGACCTCCAGATCGCCGGCGACATCCTCGAAGTACCGCACCTCCTCCAGCCGCCGCGCGAACACCCGTCCACCGTGGCCGAGTTCGTCGGCCTCGCCCGGTCCATCGCCGCCGACCGCTCCCAGTGGGAGCACCTCGTCCGCTACGACGCGGCCTCCCGCTGGTACCACCGGCTGCGCACCGGGCCCGGCTACGAGGTGTGGCTGCTGTCCTGGGTCCCCGGGCAGGGCAGCGGACCGCACGACCACGGCCCCTCCTCCGGTGTACTCACCGTCCTGGAGGGCGCACTGACCGAGCGCACCGCCCGGGGCACGCGCGCCCTGGGCGCGGGCGCTCAGCGGGTGTTCGCGCCGGGCTACGCGCACGAGGTCCTCAACGACTCGCTCGAACCGGCCATCAGCCTGCACGTGTACCACCCGGGGTTGACGGAGATGCCGATGCTGCCCCAGTCGCACCTCCGTTCGGCCGCCGGGACACCCAACGCCCGGTGCGCGGTGGCCGAGGCCCTGTGACGGGGCGGGGCTCCGCCGTCACCCGTCGCCGTGTCGCCGTCGCCCGTCGCCGTGTCGCCGTCACGGGCTGACGTCTTGCCGTAACCGGCTGACACGTTGTCGTAGCCGCCTGCAAGACTGCATGCCATGCGCATTGTGGTTCTGGCAGGCGGCATCGGCGGTGCCCGGTTCCTGCGTGGTCTCCAGCAGGCCGCGCCGGACGCGGACATCACCGTCATCGGCAACACCGGGGACGACATCCACCTCTTCGGGCTGAAGGTCTGCCCGGACCTCGACACGGTGATGTACACGCTCGGCGGCGGTATCAACGAGGAACAGGGCTGGGGGCGGGCCGAGGAGACGTTCCACCTCAAGGAGGAGCTGGCGGCCTACGGCGCCGGCCCCTCCTGGTTCGGGCTGGGCGACCGGGACTTCGCGACGCACATCGTGCGCACGCAGATGCTGAGCGCCGGATATCCGCTCAGCGCCGTCACCGAGGCGCTGTGCGACCGGTGGAAGCCGGGTGTCCGGCTGATCCCCATGTCCGACGACCGCGTCGAGACGCATGTGGCCGTCGAGATCGACGGCGAGCGCAAGGCCGTCCACTTCCAGGAGTACTGGGTAAGACTGCGGGCCTCCGTGGACGCGCACGCGGTGGTGCCCGTGGGCGCCGACCAGGCCAAGCCGGCGCCCGGGGTGCTGGAGGACATCGCCTCCGCCGACGTCATCCTCTTCCCGCCGTCCAACCCCGTGGTGTCCGTCGGCACGATCCTCGCCGTGCCGGGCATCCGGGAGGCGATCGCGGAGGCCGGGGTGCCGGTGGTCGGCCTCTCCCCCATCGTCGGGGACGCGCCCGTGCGGGGCATGGCCGACAAGGTCCTGGCCGCCGTCGGCGTCGAGTCCACCGCGGCCGCGGTCGCGGAGCACTACGGCTCGGGACTTCTGGACGGCTGGCTGGTCGACACCGTGGACGCCGACGTCGTCGAGCGGGTCACCGGGGCGGGCATCCGGTGCCGTGCCGTCCCGCTGATGATGACCGACCTCGACGCGACGGCCGAGATGGCCCGTGAGGCGCTGACGCTGGCCGAGGAGGTGCGGGGCGCTTGAGCGGCAACGACGCGGGACGCCTGAGCGACCACGGCGGCTTCCCCGACGCGCCCGGTTATCGCGTCTGGGCGCTGCCCGGCCTGCCCGAGGTACGGCCGGGGGACGATCTCGCCAAGCTGATCGCCAGTGCCGTTGCCGGATCCGGCCCAGGCCCCGATTCCGGTTCCGGTTCCGGGCCGGGGCTCGTGGACGGTGATGTGCTGCTGGTCACCTCGAAGATCGTGTCCAAGGCCGAGGGCCGCGTCGTCGAGGCGGTGGACCGGGAGGCCGCCATCGACGCCGAGACCGTACGGGTCGTGGCCCGGCGCGGACCGCTGCGGATCGTGGAGAACCGGCAGGGGCTCGTGATGGCCGCCGCCGGGGTCGACGCCTCCAACACCCCCGCCGGGACCGTACTGCTGCTGCCCGAGGACCCCGACGCCTCCGCCCGCACGATCCGGGACGGCCTGCGGGACGCGCTCGGCGTCGAGGTCGGCGTGCTCGTCACGGACACCTTCGGCCGGCCCTGGCGGACCGGGCTCACCGATGTCGCCATCGGGGCCGCCGGAGTGCGCGTACTCGACGATCTGCGGGGTGGCACGGACGCGCACGGGAATCCGCTGGGCGCCACCGTCGTCGCCACCGCCGACGAGCTGGCCGCCGCCGGGGACCTGGTCAAGGGCAAGGCCGCCGGGCTGCCCGTCGCCGTCGTGCGCGGGCTGTCCCACGTGGTGAGCACGGACGGGGCGGACGGCGAGGACGAGGGGACCCGGGGCATGGTCCGGGGCGCGCGCGACGACATGTTCCGGCTCGGCACCTCCGAAGCCGTACGGGAAGCCGTCACCCAGCGGCGTACCGTACGGGCCTTCACCGACGAGCCCGTCGACCCCGGCGCCGTACGGCGTGCGGTGGCCGCGGCCGTCACCGCGCCGGCCCCGCATCACACGACACCGTGGCGGTTCGTGCTGCTGGAGACGGCCGAGGCGCGGACGCGGCTGCTGGACGCCATGCGGGACGCGTGGATCGCCGATCTGGAGCGGGACGGGAAGAGCGCGGAGTCCATCGCGAAGCGGGTGCGCCGCGGGGACGTGCTGCGCCGGGCCCCGTATCTCGTCGTGCCGTGTCTCGTCATGGACGGGTCCCACACGTACGGCGACGCCCGGCGCGACGGGGCCGAGCGGGAGATGTTCGTGGTGGCCACCGGCGCCGGCGTGCAGAACTTCCTGGTCGCGCTCGCCGGGGAGCGGCTCGGGTCAGCGTGGGTGTCGTCGACGATGTTCTGCCGGGACGTCGTCCGGTACGTGCTCGCGCTGCCGGCGGGCTGGGATCCCATGGGGGCCGTCGCCGTCGGGCACGCGGCGGAGGAGCCGAAGGCCCGGGCCGGGCGGGATGCGGGGGCGTTCATCGAGGTGCGGTGATCTGGGGCTCGTGGCCGGTAGCTGATGGCCTGGGGTTGAGGGCTGGGGGCGGGTGGCCGGCGCTTAGCCTTGTGCGGGCATCTTGAGCGATTTCTTACCGAAGGACCTTTTCCGTGGCCGGACGCTTCGAACAGCGGCCCACGCGTACGACCGTGCGCGGGGGGCATGCCGTGGTGCCCGTATCCGTGCCCGGCCCCCGGTCCGGGGCGGCCGGTGCCGGCGGCGGGCGTACGCGGGAGTGGGTGCCTCCATGGCCGCTCGATCTGCGGCTCGTGCTCGGGCCGTTGCGGCGGGGGCCCGCCGATCCCACCTTCCGCGCGACTCCGGACGGGTCCGTGTGGCGGGCCAGCCTCACCCCGGTCGGGCCCGGGACCCTGCGGGTGTCCGCGCGCGCGGGTGTGGTGCGGGGAGAGGCGTGGGGGCCCGGGGCCGAGTGGCTGCTCGACCGGCTCCCGCTGCTGCTCGGGGAAGCCGACGATCCCGAGGCCTTCGAGCCCCGGCACCGGCTGGTCGCGGTGACCCGGCATCGGCGGCCCGGGCTGCGGCTGACGCGTACCGGGCTGGTGCTGGAGTCGTTGATTCCGTCGATTCTGGAGCAGAAGGTCACCACCGACGAGGCGTACCGGGCGTGGCGGCTGCTCGTGCGGAAGTACGGCGTGCCCGCGCCCGGGCCCGTGGAGGGGCGCATGTTCGTGATGCCCGAGCCGCGGGTCTGGTCGCTGATTCCCTCGTGGGAGTGGCACCGGGCCGGGGTCGACAACAAGCGGGCGTCGACGATTCTGCGGGCCGTGCGGGTGGCTCGGCGGATGGAGGAGGCGGTGGCGTTCGACCCGGTCGCCGCGCAGGAGCGGCTGGAGGTGGTGGTCGGGGTGGGGCCGTGGACCTCGGCGGAGGTGGTGCAGCGGAGTCATGGGGCGGCGGATGCGGTGACCGTGGGGGATCTGCATCTGCCGGGGATCGTGGGGTTCGCGCTTGCGGGGGATCGGGATGCGGATGACTCCGTGATGCTGGCCTTGCTGGAGCCTTATGCGGGGCAGCGGCATCGGGCTGCTCGGTTGATCTTGTTGAGTGGGCGTACGCCTGCGCGGAGGCATCCGAAGATGCCTCGCGGGGATATTGGGGTGCTGTGAGGGGTGCGGTGAGGTTGGGGATTTTTTCGCCCCCGCCGCCCCTGCCCTTCCCGTCACTGCATGGGGGCTTCGCCCCCTCGCCCCCCTTTGCGCAGTTCCCCGCGCCCCTGGGAGGGCGGGGTCACCTCATTGGTCCGAGGAGAAGCGCAAGGTTGCTGGGGGGATGGTTGCGTCGCACCAGACTCGGGCTCCGGAGCGGAGTTCGTTGTCCGGGCCCACCGTTGCTCCGTCGCCTACGACCACGCCCGTGAGGATCGAGCGGGCGCCGACCCTCGCGCGGGCGCCGATCAGGGAGTCCGTGACGACCGCGCCCGGTTCGACGACCGCGTCCGCCAGGATCGCGCTGCCGAAGACGCGCGCCCCCTCCCCCACGGTCGCGCCGCTGCCGACGACCGTGCCGCCGGTGAGTTTGGCGTCGGGGGCGACCGAGGCCGTCGGCAGGACCAGGCGGTCGCCGCAGCGGCCCGGGACGGCCGGGGAGGGCGCGCGGCCCAGGACCAGGTCGGCGGAGCCGCGGACGAAGGCCTCGGGAGTGCCCAGGTCCAGCCAGTACGTGGAGTCGACCATGCCCTGGAGGTGGGCCCCGGCGGCCAGCAGGTCCGGGAACGTCTCCCGTTCGACCGAGACGGGGCGGCCGACGGGGATCGAGTCGATGACCGACCGGCGGAAGACGTACGCGCCCGCGTTGATCTGGTCGGTGACGATCTCCTCGGGGGTCTGGGGTTTCTCCAGGAACGCCTGGACTCGGCCCGAGGCATCCGTCGGCACCAGCCCGTACGCCCGCGGGTCCGTCACCCGGGTCAGGTGCAGCGAGACGTCCGCGCCCGAGGACCGGTGGGTGTCGACCAGAGCCGGGATGTCCAGGCCGGTCAGGATGTCCCCGTTGAAGATGAGTACGGGGTCGCCGGGGGCGGAACGCAGACGGGAGGCGACGTTGCGGATGGCGCCGCCGGTGCCGAGGGGCTCGTCCTCGGTGACGTACTCGATGTGGAGCCCCATCGACGAACCGTCGCCGAAGTAGGGCTCGAAGACCTCGGCCAGGTAGGACGTGGCGAGGACGATGTGCTCGACCCCCGCCGCTCTCGCCCGTGCCAGCTGATGTCTGAGGAACGGTACGCCCGCCGCCGGAACCATCGGTTTCGGCGTGTGCACCGTGAGGGGGCGCAGCCGTGTGCCCTTGCCGCCGACCAGGAGGATCGCTTCTGTCACCTGTCGTCTCTGCTTCCTGCTGGGGCCGGTCGAACGGTCATTCGGCCGGCCAGTGTATGCAGACCGTTTCGATGGCTGTGGGGCGCCTCTGGGAGGTGGCTGTGGGGAGCCGCCGGGTCCGGGCGGCCCGGCGAGCCGGGCCGCGCCGTTCCCGCCGACCGGACGTCATCGTCCCTGGTAGCGGGCCGAAGTGGTACGGGCCTTGCCGAGCTTCGCGTAGAGCCGGCCGCCCGGGCATTCGGTGGCGAATCCGTCCCGGTGACCGGAGATTACATGGAGTCGTACGTTCTTTCCTTTTCGGTACAGATTTCCGCCCCCCGACTTGAGGT
The DNA here is from genome assembly GCF_026341275.1 of Streptomyces ortus. NCBI lineage: Bacteria > Bacillati > Actinomycetota > Actinomycetes > Kitasatosporales > Streptomycetaceae > Streptomyces > Streptomyces ortus. The sequence goes on along the minus strand of NZ_JAIFZO010000002.1, from coordinate 5,132,341 downwards.
AGGTCTTGCCGCGCGGGTTCGCCCCGTAGAGGCCGAGCTTCCACGCCGTGAGCTTCGCGACGGCCTTCACCGCGGCGGCGGGCGGGTTCGCGGTGCCGAAACTTCCGAGGACGGCGATCCCCATGCTCTTGCTGTTGAAACCGAGCGTGTGTGCGCCCATCACCGGCTTGGCCACGCCACCGGCCCTGCCCTCGTAGATGTTTCCGCACTTGTCGACGAGGAAGTTGTAGCCGATGTCCCGCCAGCCGCTGCTCTTCACGTGGTAGCGGTAGATACTGCGGATGACTGAAGGGGCTTGCGCGCAGCGGTAGTTGTTGCCCGAGGCGCTGTGGTGGACGAAGACGGCCTTCACCGTCTTCGTGTAGCTGAAGTTCGACTCCCGCAGCCCCTCGTCGGCGCCCCAGCCACGGCGGGTGACGATGCGCGGACGGGCTCCGATGTACGGCTTCGCGCGCTGGTTCGCGTTCGCGGCGACAGCCGTGCCCGTGGCTCCTGTCGCGGCTGTGGTGCCTGTCGCGGCCGTCGTGGCCGCAGCGCCTGTCGTGGCGGTCGCGTTCTGGTCCTCGCCGCGGGTCGCCAACAGGTCGGCCCTGGTCTCCTTCTGGCTCAGGGCCGGGATCACGGTGGCGCCGATGGGCGCCAGCTCGGCGTTGACGGCGGAGGCCGCCGCCGCGGACTCGGCGGTCAGGACGCCGGGGGGCGGGGCGTTCAGTTCGGGGCCCTGGGGCGGAGGTTCGGCGCCCGGGTCGACCAGTTCGACGTGCAGGCCCTTGGGGAGGGGCTCGGCGGTGACGGCCCTTCCGTCGGCGCCCGCCCGGCCGTCCGCCTCCCCCTGGACCCTGACCTCCACACCGTCCGAGTCGCCCACCCACAGGGGCGCCGTGGAACCCCGTACCCGGCCGGAAGCGCGCTCCGCGGTGTCCGGGTCGGCGGCGTGCTCGTGGTTGTGGGTGTCCACGTCCTGCCAGGCGGACCACTTCGTGGTGCCGGTCGCGCGGGTACGGATCTGGACCCGGCCGTGGAGTTCGCTGTCCGGGTCGTCCCAGACGACGCCCACCAGGGAGAAGTGCCGGACGTCCCGGCGGGCCAGGCCCTGGACGGGAGCGAGCGCGGGAAGCGGCAGGGTGCGGTCACTCGCAGACGGGGACGAGGACGGGGACGAGGAGTGCGGGGTACGGGGGGCGCTGGGCGTGAGAGGGGTGAGCGGGAGGGACTGGGTGCTGCCGGGGGTCGTGCCGCCCGGGGCCGATGTTCCGGGGGTCCGTCTCTCGGCCGCCGAAGGGGTGGCCGCCGCGTCCGAGGACAGGGTCAGCGGAAGGGCCAGGGCGGCCGCACAGGTGACGGCGATCGAGGAAGCTAGATGTCCGCGCATGCCCCTGATCCTGGACATAGTCAGACTTATCTGTCCATCCGGGATATGACGGACCGTCGGTCCCGCTCCGCCGAACCGGTGTCCCCGTCTCCCCCGCCCGAGCAGCCGCCCGCGTACGCTTGCGTCCCGTGACCGCCATCGACCGCACCCCTGCCGACCTGCTGCGATCCGCGCTCGCCGCCGATCCCGCGCGCCCCCTGGTGACCTTCTACGACGACGCCACGGGCGAACGCGTGGAACTGTCCGTGGCCACCTTCGCCAATTGGGTGGCCAAGACCGCCAATCTGCTCCAGGGCGAACTGGGCGCCGAGCCCGGCGAGCGGGTGGCGCTGCTGCTGCCCGCGCACTGGCAGACGGCGGTGTGGCTGCTCGCGTGTTCCTCGGCGGGGGTCGTGGCGCAGGTCGGGGGCGACGCGGCGGACGCCGATCATGTGGTCGCCGGGCCCGGGCAGTTCGAGGCGGGGCTCGCGTGCTCCGGGGAGCGGGTGGCGCTGTCGCTCGCGCCGCTGGGGCGTCGCTTCGCGCAGGTGCCGGGGGGATACGTCGACTACGCGGTCGAGGTGCCCGGGCAGGGGGACGTGTTCCGGCCGTACGGGCCTGTGGACCCCGAGGCCGCGGCGTTGGTCGTCGCGGGGGCGGAGTTTTCGGGGGCGGAGGTTGTGGCGCGGGCTGGGGGGGACGGGGGTGGGTTTGGGCTGGTGGGGGCTGGGGGGCGGGTGTTGTCCGCGTTGTCCTTTGACACGTGGGAAGGGGTCAGTGCGGGGTTGTACGCGCCGTTGGCTGTGGGGGGGTCCGTGGTGTTGTGCCGGAACCTTGAGCGGTTGGGGGAGGATGCGGTTGCCAAGCGGGTCGAGGATGAGCGGGTCACATCGATGGCTCGGTAAGCGTTCTCTCGCCCCCGCCGCCCCTGCCCTCCCCCACCGTCACCGCATGGGGGCTTCGCCCCCTCGCCCCCCTTTGCGCAGTTCCCCGCGCCCCTGACCGCCGCGTCCCCCGTTCGGCTCATCAGCCAGGGGCCCCTCGCCCCGACCCGCGTCATGGTCGTAGAGGGCATGGGTGGTGGGAGGAGGTGGCGGCGTGGTCAGTGGGCGTGGTGACGGGGTGGTCGGTGGGATGCGGCGGCGCAGGCGGTGGGTGCGGTGGGTGGGGGTCGGTGTCGGCGTGACCCTCGTGGGCGCCGCGGGAACCGGCTGGGCGGTGTACGAGAAGCTGAACGCCAACATCACCTCGGACGACGACACGGCCGCCGAACTCGCCCGCTACGAGAAGGAACGGCCCACCGCGCTGGTGCACGCCGCGCAGAACATCCTGCTGATCGGGTCGGACTCGCGGTCCGGGGACGGCAACAGCGAGTACGGCAGGGACTCCGGCACCGAGCGCTCCGACACCACGATCCTGCTGCACCTCGCGGCGAACCGGCGCAGCACCACCGCCGTATCGCTGCCGCGCGACCTCATGGTCCGCATACCGGGCTGCCGCCGGCCGGGCGGCGCCCGCACCGCGCCGGTGTTCTCGATGTTCAACAACGCCTTCCAGAAGGGCGGTCCGGCCTGCACGATCCGTACCGTCGAGAAGCTGACCGGCGTGCGCGTGGACCATCACATGGTGGTGGACTTCCACGGGTTCAAGGACATGGTCGAGGCGGTCGACGGCGTCGAGGTGTGCCTGAAGGAGCCGATCGACGACCCCGCCGCGAAACTGCGGCTGCCCGCGGGCAAGGTGCGGCTGAACGGCGAGCAGGCCCTCGGTTACGTACGGGCCCGGAAGACCATCGGCGACGGCAGCGACACCGACCGGATGGACCGCCAGCAGCGTTTCCTGGGCGCGCTCGTCAACAAGGTGCGCAGCAACGACGTACTGCTGAATCCCGCGAAGCTCTATCCCGTGCTGGACGCGGCCACGTCGTCCCTCACGACCGACCCCGGCCTTGCGAACCTGCGGGGGTTGTACGACCTGGTGCGCGGCATGCGCGACATCCCCACCGAACGGGTGCAATTCCTTACCGTGCCGAGGGAGTCGTACGCTCTCGACGCCAATCGCGACCAGCTCGTGGAACCCGATGCGCAGAAACTCTTCGAGCGGTTGCGCAGGGACGCTCCGCTGGAGGTCGCGACGGAAGTTCCGGAGGATTCCGGCGCAAAGAGGAGTACACCGGAACCCGTCGACGACCCGGACCGGCACGGTTATTCGTACGACTTCGAGCGCTATCGGCCGGGCAACGGGGCCGAAAAGGGTCGTTCCGGGTCCGGTTCGGGTGCGGACCACGGCACATCGGGCGAAAAGCGTGCCGACGGGACCTCGGCCAGGCCGGACGCCACACCGAGTCCCGCGCCGACTTTCCGGGGAAACACGGCCGCCGAGGATGTGTGCGGTTAGTGCCCGAACAGGCCTCTGGGTAAAGGGCACACCAAGAGCGGGAACGTACGTTCAAAGAATTGGGCGGATTGCCCGGTTGTAGGGACGTGGAATTCGTCACCGTCGTCGCTCGACGCTGATCCGGCCGGATAGTGTGAGCGATCCGGTGCACCCCGTCCGAGGTCAGTCCTGGGAGTCGCGCACTGGTTGGACCGACTGACCGAGCGTCTTTACGAGGGGGAAAAGACGCCGCGTGGCCCCGACGGAGGACTCAAGCAACCGTGGACGCGCAAGGCCGTGGGCGGGCGGACGATATCGACCCCGCAGACCAGTGGGTACTCAATCCGGACACCGGCGACTACGAACTGCGACTGCAGAATTCCGCACCGCAGTCGTCGACCGTTCCGGGCCCCCGTTCCCGCAGAGCGGCGGGCGCCGCGGCGCCCCCGCGCGGGCGCGCCGTTCCCGGCCGGGAACGGAAGGGAACACCGGAGGAGGCGCCGGAGCCCGGCGTGCCCGGGCCGCGCAGGCGCCGTGCGCCCGAGGCTCCGCCTCCGGGCAGGCGGAAGGGCCGGCCGAAGAAGTCGCGGGGCAAGAAGATACTGCTCTGGACCGGCGGCACGATGGCCTTCCTGCTGGTGGGGACGAGTACCGCCGGGTACCTCTACTGGAAGCATCTAAACGGCAACATCACGTCCGTCTCCGACGACGGCGCGGGAACCGGCGGCTTCAGCAAGGACCGGGCGATCAACGTCCTCCTGGTGGGCACGGACAAGCGCACCGGTGACGGCAACAACGGGTACGGCGACTCGGACAGCCCCGGCCATGCCGACACCACGGTGTTGCTGCATGTCTCCAAGGACCGTACGAACGCCACCGCGATGAGCATCCCGCGTGACCTGATCACCGACATCCCGGACTGCCCGACGGAGCAGGAGGACGGTTCCACCAAGGTCATCCCGGGCACGCCGAACACGCGCTTCAACGAGAGCCTGGGCCAGGAGGGCCGGACGCCGAGCTGCACGATGCGGACCGTCACCGCGCTCACCGGCGTCACGATGGACCACTTCATGATCGCCGACTTCAACGCGGTCAAGACGCTGACCGCGGCGGTCGACGGCGTGGACGTGTGTCTCGCCAAGGACATCGACGATCCGGACTCCCATCTGAAGCTGTCCAAGGGCGAGCACAGCATCCAGGGCGAGGAGGCGCTCGCCTTCGTCCGTACGCGCCACTCCGTGGGCTTCGGCGGCGACCTCAGCCGGATCGAGATCCAGCAGCAGTTCCTCAGCTCCCTGATGCGCAAGCTGAAGTCGAACGACACACTCACCAGTCCGACCAAGATGCTGAAGCTGGCGGAGGCGGGCACCAAGGCGCTGACCGTCGACTCGAAGATCAGCAGCATCACCAAGTTGCGTGACCTGGGTACCGAGTTGGGCAAGTTCCCCACCAAGAACCTGTCCTTCACCACCGTGCCGGTGGCCGACAACCCTGCCGAGAAGGTCAAGGCCACGGTGGTCCTCCAGGAGGCCAAGGCCAAGGAGATGTTCGCCCTGATCAAGGACGACGTCTCGCTGACCGCGGTCAAGCAGGAGAAGAAGAAGGAGAAGGCCGCCGAGGCCGCCCGCCTCAAGGGCAGCAAGGCCGATCCGGCCGACGTCCGTGTGCGGGTCCTCAACGGCGGCGCGGTCGCCGGTTCCGCGCAGGAGACCCTCAACTGGCTGCAGCTCGAAGAGGGCATCACGAAGTCCGAGAACGCGGGCAACGCCGGGGCGACGCTGAAGAAGACAACCGTCGAGTACGCTCCCGACCAGGCCGATCAGGCACGCAGGCTCGCCGATCTCATGGGTCTGTCCGGATCGGCCATGAAGCCGGGCAAGAGCGTGACCAACTCCCAGGGTCTCCCTGCGATCACGCTGACCCTCGGTGAGGACTTCAAGGGGGCCGGGGTCTCTCTGACCACTCCGTCGACGGCGCCGGAGGACGTCGAGAAGTCCACGGCGGACAAGGTCGAGTGCGCCAAGTGACCTAACAGGTCCGTCCTACGTCTCACAGGGCGTAGGACGGACCTGTGTCAGGCGCAGGGTGGGGAGGCAGGGACATGGCGCAGAGCAGTGTGCGTGGGGAGGGGGCTCCTCCACGCGCCTCGCATGCGGGAGAGCGGAGCCGCAGTGACGGTTCCCCGGATACGGGGGAATCGAGCGGCGGCTCCTCGCAGGCGCGGCGGGTACCGCGGGCGCGGACCGCGTCGGGCGGGAACGGCGACGACGGCGGGGACGGCGGCAGACGGGCGAGACGGCCGGGCGGCAAACCCCGGCGCGTACTCCGGTGGTTCGCGCTGGTCCTCGCGGTGCTGATACTCGGGACGGCCGGCGCCGGATACCTCTACTACCGCCATCTGAACGGCAACATAGAAAAGGGCAAGCGCAACAACGGCGAGTCGGACGTCAAGAAGGCGGAGCCCAACGCGGCCGGCCAGACACCGCTGAACGTCCTGTTGCTCGGCTCCGACAGCCGCAACTCCAAAGAGAACGTGAAGCTCGGCGGCAGCAAGGACCAGGTGGGCAGCAAGCCGCTGGCCGACGTCCAGATGCTGGTGCACGTCTCCGCGGACCGTAAGAGCGCCTCCGTGGTGAGCATCCCCCGGGACACCCGGGTGAAGATCCCAGAGTGCGAGGACCCCGAGACCGGGGACACGTACCCGGAGACGACCAACATCATCAACATGTCGCTGCAGCGCGGCGGTGCCGGCTGCACCCTGGCCACCTGGCAGAACCTCACCGGTGTCTACATCGACCACTGGATGATGGTCGACTTCGGCGGCGTGGTGAAGATGGCGGACGCCGTCGGCGGCGTCGAGGTGTGCGTGGAGCAGAACGTGTGGGACCGTCCGCTGCCGGGCGTCCCGGGCGGTTCCGGTCTGAAGCTGAAGGCGGGCAGCCACAAGGTCAAGGGGAAGCAGGCCCTGCAGTGGCTGCGCACCCGGCACGCCTTCGAGAGCGACCTGGGCCGTGCCAAGGCCCAGCACATGTACATGAACTCGATGATCCGCACGCTGAAGGGCCAGAACGCCTTCACCGACAGCGGCAGGCTGATGGGTCTGGCCGAGGCGGCCACCGATTCCCTGGAGGTCTCCGAGGAGATCGGTACGGTCAAGAAGCTGTACGACCTGGGGATGAAGCTCAAGTCCGTGCCGACGGACCGGTTCACGATGACGACGATGCCCACCGTGACGGACCCGCTGAACGCGAACCACCTGATCCCCAAGCCCACGGACGCGGACAAGGTGTGGTCGATGATCCGCAACGACGTGTCCTTCGACAAGGGCGGCAAGAGCGGGAAGAACGGGAAGGGCAAGGACGGCGCGTCCGGGAGCCCGGCGGCGACCGGGCCGGCCGCGGCGCCCGCCGAGGGGCTGGCCGTCACGGTCGTCAACGGCACCGCGGGCGACGACAGCGAGCAGGCGCCGGTGGGCAGCCGGGCCACGGCGATCGCGGGCGCCCTGCAGGGCAAGGGGTTCACCAAGGCCACCGCGAGCGCGCAGGCCGATCCCAGCTCGCGGACGCAGATCACGTACCCGAAGAGCGCGGGGGCGCAGGGCAGGGCCAACGCGCTGTCCGTGGCCAAGGCGGTCGGGGTGCCGAGCGGTCAGGTGCGTGCCACGGCCGACGCGGTCACCACCACGCTGACGATCGGCAGCGACTGGCGGGAGGGCACGGCCTATCCGAAGCAGGACACTCCCGACGCGGGTGACCTGCCCGAGAGCGCGGACGCCCTCAACGGCTCGGAGAAGGACGCCTGTATGCCGGTGTACAAGCCGTACCAGTACTGAGGCGGCGGTACCGGGCACAGCGGCGAGGGGCCGCGGCCACTGTCTTGACGACAGCGGTCGCGGCCCCTCGGCAGTTCGGGTGTGCGGCGCTCAGGTCTCGCTCAGTACCGCCGGGCGGCGGGACGCGATGACCTTGCGGGCCAGCGCCTTCGGGCTGGTGAGGAAGCCCCAGCCCCACGACATGTGCATGGTCGCCAGCGCCACCGGGATCCGCAGCCGCGCCTTCAGGGGCAGTCCCTTGCCCGCGGGCAGCGAGCCCAGCGCGATCGCGACGAGGTAGCCGAGGGGGACCAGGAAGCCCCAGGGGGTCACCGCCGCGCCCACCACGAGGCCGAGGACGATCGCGACGACCGCCGTCGGCGGTGCCAGATAGCGCAGGTTGATGGAGCCGGAGTGGTAGCGCGCCACGACATGGCGCCAACGGCCGTAGTCCTTGTACTGCTTGGCCAGCGCCTGCATCGAGGGGCGCGGACGGTACGAGACCCGCAGCTCGGGCGAGAACCAGATGAGGCCGCCCGCCTCCCTGATCCGGAAGTTCAGCTCCCAGTCCTGGGCGCGGATGAACTCCTCGTTGTAGCCGCCCTGTTGCTCCAGCGCCGCCCGCCGGAAGACGCCCAGGTAGACCGTGTCCGCGGGACCGGCCTGGCCGCCCGTGTGGAAGGCCGCGTTGCCCACGCCGATCTTCGAGGTCATGGCGGCGGCGACCGCGTGCTCCCAGTCGTTCTCGCCCTCGGCGTGCATGATGCCGCCGACGTTCTGCGCGCCGGTCTCCTCCAGGAGGCGCACGGCGGTCGCGATGTAGTTCGGCGAGAGCATGCCGTGCCCGTCGACGCGGACGACGACCGGGTGGCGGGAGGCCTTGATCGCGGCGTTCAGGGCGGCGGGGGTGCGGCCGGTCGGGTTCGGGACCGTGTGCACCCGGGGGTCCTCGCGCACCAGTTCGGCCGCGATCTCCTCCGTACGGTCCGTGGAGGGACCGATGGCGATCACGACCTCCATCTCGCCCGCGTACTGCTGGGCGAGGATCGCTTGGACGGCTCCGCGCAGATGCCGTTCCTCGTTGAGGACGGGCATGATCACGGACACGGCGGGAAGCTGCACGGCGGGTTCGGCGTTCATCGCGGATTACGTTACCGCGAATGGGGGACACGGACGCGCGCCGCCCGGTCCCTGCACCGGGCAGCAGATCGTATGGGCCTACGGTGCTCACGGACCCCCACACCCGGCCTACGCGGAGGTGTCCGCCTTGTCCACCCCGCCCAGCTCCCCCGCTCCTCCCCCACGACAGCGCCCGGTGCGGCAGCCCGTACGGGGCGGCCGGCCGCAGTGGGCCATGCGGGCGGCGACCGCGCTGTCCGTGGCGGTGCTCGCGGCGGCCGGCGTCGGACACGCGGTGGTCACCGGCCTCGACTCCGACATCAACCGGATCGACCCCTTCAAGGACATGAAGAACCGGCCCGCCCGCGGCCACGGCATGAACGTGCTCCTGGTCGGCACCGACGGACGGGACCGGATCACCCCGGCGGAGAAGGAGAAGTACCGGCTCGGCGGCGCCCCCTGCCACTGCACGGACACGGTCATGATCGTGCACCTCTCCGAGGACCGGCGGCGGGCCAGCGTGGTGAGTCTGCCGCGCGACTCGTACGCCGAGACGCCCCCGCACATCGACCGGACCACCGGCGAGCGGCACCGGGCGCACCCGGTCAAGCTGAACGCCGCGTACGCGGAGGGCGGGCCGCAACTGACCGTGCGCACGGTCGAGAAGATGACGGACGTGAAGATCGACCACTACCTGGAGGTCGACTTCATCAGCTTCATGAAGACCGTGGACGTGCTCGGCGGGGTACGGATCTGCACGGTCCGGCCGCTGAAGGACACGGTCACCGGGCTCGACCTCGCGACCGGGACGCACGACCTGGACGGCGGCCAGGCGCTGCAGTACGTGCGTTCACGGCACGTCGACGGGGCCTCCGACCTCGGCCGGATGCAGCGTCAGCAACGGTTCCTGGCGGCGCTGATCGCGCGGGCCACGTCGTCCGGGGTGCTGCTCAACCCGATCAGGTTCCGTGAGGTGACGCAGTCCGTGCTGGGCTCGGTGCGGGCGGACCGGGGTTTCGGGACGAACGAACTCGTCGACCTGGGGCGGGCGATGCGGGGCTTCTCGCCGTCGTCCTCGGAGTTCACGACGGTCCCGATCGGACAGATGGGGTACGCCGTCAAGGGCATCGGCTCGACGCTGAAGTGGGATCCGAAGAAGGCGGGGCGGCTCTTCAGGACCCTGCGCGACGACAAGCCGCTCGCTCCGCACCGGGTGCGGTCCAAGGCCCGCAGCGTCGATGTGGCTCCGCAGCAGATCCGGGTGCAGGTCGAGAACGGGACCATGACCGCGGGGCTGGGGCGGCGGGTCGACAGCGGGCTGGCGGGGACGGGGTTCCGTACGTCGCGGGCGCCGGTGAACGCGCAGGACCGGACGTTGCGGCGGACCGTCGTGCGGTACGACCCGCGGTGGGACCGGTCCGCGAAGTCGCTCGCGGCGGCGTTGCCTGGGAGTGAGCTGCACGCGGTCACCGGGCAGGGGCCCGTGATGAAGGTGCTGGTGGGGGCGGACTTCTCGGGAGTTCGCAAGGTGCGGGCGGAGGATCCGACGCAGGGGGAGTTCGGGGCGGTCACCGGCGACCAGGTGACCTGCCCCCCGACGTAGCCCCGGCGCGACCCGGCGGGGTCTGTCCGCGCAGTTCCCCGCGCCCCTGAAAAGATTGCGCCGTTCCCCGCGCCCCTAGGGGGCTGCGCCCCATCAGGGGCGCGGGGAACGGCGCAGGCTTTTGGCTTTTTGGGGGCGCGGGGAACTACGCAGGCTTTTGGTCTTTGGGGGCGCGGGGAACGGCGCAATCTTTTGGCTTTTTAGGGGCGCGGGGAACTGCGCAGGCTTTTGGTGGGGGCGGACGGCTAGTCCAGGCCCTCTGCCGCGCGGCGTTCGCGGAGGTCCAGAATCGCCCGCCGACGCGCAAGCCGGTGCCGGCGCCGGATCTGCGCCTCCTGGTACCGCCGCTCGTCCCGCTCGGTCTCCGGGCACACAGCCGGCACCCGCCGCGGCTTCCCGTCCGCGTCCACCGCCGTGAAGACGAGATACGCCGACCCCACCTGCTGCGGCGGCGTCGACTCGTTCCACCGCTCGGCGAGGACCCGGACCCCGACCTCCATGGACGTCCGCCCGGTCCAGTTGACCTGCGCCTTCACATGGACCAGGTCACCCACCCGCACCGGTTCCAGGAACGCCATCTCGTCCATCGAGGCCGTGACGGCAGGCCCTCCGGAGTGCCGACCCGCCACCGCGCCGGCCGCGTCGTCGACCAGCTTCATGATCACTCCACCGTGCACCGTCCCCAGCAGGTTGGTGTCGTTGTGGCTCATGATGTGGCTGAGCGTGGTGCGGGACGCCGAAGTCGGCTTGCCCGGAATATCGGATTCCGGGGTGGTGGCCTGGTCTGTCATGCCGCCCACCCTATGCCGGGGCGCGCCGGACGCGCTTTGCATCAGCTTGGCAACAGCCCTGATCCGATTTTCCGAAGACCCTTGTATGCCACACCCTCGGGCACTGCACACTGGGTCGCATGAACGATTGGCCCCAGGGGCGATCCGGAGACCACGGTGGCGAGCGCCACGGCTACGGCAGTGCGAGCACCCAGCCGGAGGGCGCCCGCGTGATGCGTCAGGTGCAGCGCGGCCCGGCCGGCGCCCCGCACTCCTCGGCGCCTCCTCACGGGGTCCCGCCGCAGCAGTCGTACACCGACGGTCACGGTGACGACGGCTACGGCGGTTACAACACGGGGCAGGTCTACGGGGGCGGCGGCGGTCCGCAGGGCCCCGACGGCCGGGCCGGCCGCCCCGCGCCGAACTGGCGCAAGCGGATCAAGTGGATCTCGATCACCGTGGTCACGCTGTTCGTCGTGGTGACCGTGGGCACGTACTTCTGGGCCGACTCCAAGCTCAACCGGGACGTCGACCTGTCGAAGGTCATCGACCGTCCCGACGCGGGCGAGGGCACGAACTACCTGATCGTCGGCTCCGACAGCCGCGAGGGCATGTCCGCCGAGGAGAAGAAGAAGCTCCACACGGGCTCGGCCGACGGCAAGCGCACCGACTCGATGATGATCCTGCACGTCGGGGACAACGGGAACACGATGATCTCGCTGCCCCGCGACTCGAACGTCACGATCCCCACCTTCAAGGGCTCCGAGTCCGGCAAGACCTTCCAGGGCACCGGCCGCCAGGTGAAGCTGAACGCGGCGTACGCGGAGGACGGCCCCGAGCTGCTCGTGCGGACCGTCGAGGCCAACACCGGACTGCGCATCGACCACTACGCGGAGATCGGCTTCGCCGGTTTCGCCAAGATCGTCGACTCCGTCGGCGGCGTGGAGATCGAGATCCCCAAGGGCGGCATGAAGGACACCAAGTCCGGCGCCGACTTCGAGGCGGGCAAGCAGACCCTCAACGGCGAGCAGTCCCTGGCCTTCGTCCGGACCCGGTACGCGCTCGCGGGCAGCGACCTGGACCGTACGAAGAACCAGCAGAAGTTCCTCTCGGCGCTCGCCAACCAGACGGCGACCCCGTCCACGGTCCTGAACCCCTTCAAGCTCTACCCGACGCTCAGCTCCGGCCTCGACACCCTCACCGTCGACAAGGACATGTCCCTGTGGGACCTCGGCTCGATGTTCCTGGCCATGAAGGGCGTGACCAGCGGTGACGGCAAGTCCATGAACATGCCGATCTCGGGCAACACCGGCAACGGCAACCTCCAGTGGGACACCGCCAAGGTCAAGCAGCTGGTCGAGCAGCTGAAGAACGACGAGAAGGTCACGGTGACGAGCGACCGGTAGGACGCACGAGACCCGGAACATGTGTGAGGGCCCCGGCAGCAACTGGCTGCCGGGGCCTCACACATGTTCCGGAACCGCCTACGGCAGGTTGCGGGCCATCACGATCCGCTGGACCTGGTTCGTGCCCTCGTAGATCTGCGTGATCTTGGCGTCGCGCATCATGCGCTCGACCGGGTAGTCACGGGTGTAGCCGTAGCCGCCGAGGAGCTGGACGGCGTCCGTGGTGACCTCCATGGCGACGTCGGAGGCGAAGCACTTGGCCGCCGCGCCCTGGAAGGTGAGGTCCTTGTCGCCGCGCTCGGACTTGGCGGCAGCCGCGTACGTGAGCTGGCGGGCGGCCTCGATCTTCATGGCCATGTCGGCGAGCATGAACTGGATGCCCTGGAAGTCGGCGATCGGCTTGCCGAACTGCTTGCGCTCCTGGACGTAACCCTTCGCGTAGTCGAGGGCGCCCTGCGCGATGCCGAGCGCTTGCGCGGCGATCGTGATGCGGGTGTGGTCCAGGGTCTTCATCGCGGTGGCGAAGCCCGTGCCCTCCTCGCCGATCATGCGGTCGGCGGGGATGCGGACGTTGTCGAGGTAGACCTCGCGGGTCGGGCTGCCCTTGATGCCGAGCTTGCGCTCCGGGGCGCCGAAGGAGACGCCCGGGTCGGACTTCTCGACGACGAAGGCGGAGATGCCCTTCGAGCGCTTGGTGGGGTCGGTCACGGCCATCACCGTGTAGTACTCGGACTCGCCGGCGTTGGTGATCCAGCGCTTCACGCCGTCCAGGACGTAGAAGTCGCCGTCCCGGACCGCCTTCGTCTTCATACCGGCCGCGTCCGAGCCCGCGTCGGGCTCGGAGAGGCAGTACGAGAACATGCCGTCGCCCTTGGCCAGCGGCGTCATGTACTTCTTCTTCAGGTCCTCGGAGCCCGAGAGGATGACGGGCAGCGAGCCGAGCTTGTTGACCGCGGGGATCAGGGACGAGGACGCGCAGACCCGCGCCACCTCCTCGATCACGATGACCGTGGCCAGCGCGTCCGCGCCCGCGCCGCCGTACGACTCCGGTACGTGCACGGCGTGCAGGTCGGCCGCGACCAGCGCGTCCAGGGCCTCCCGGGGGAAGCGGGCCTCCTCGTCCACCGCCGCGGCATGCGGCGCGATCTTCGCCTCGGCCAGGGAGCGGATCGCGTCCCGGAGCATGTCGTGCTCCTCGGACGGGCGGTACAGGTCGAAATCAGCCGATCCGGCCAAGGTGTCTCACGCTCCAAAGATGCAGTGACGCTGACGCTAACTACCGTTAAGTAACCCAAATTTTATGCGCCTGCCCACGCGAGTGATACGTGAGCTTGCCGACAGGGAGGATCTGCCCGGTCAAGGGCTCCGGCACGCCCCGACTATGCTCTGTCCGCGCACCTGACGGCTACCTCCTGGAGCACCCATGGCCCTCAAGATCACGGTGATCGGCACCGGCTACCTCGGCGCCACCCACGCCGCCGCCATGGCCGAGCTCGGTTTCGAGGTGCTGGGCCTGGACGTGGTGCCCGAGAAGATCGAGATGCTGCAGCGGGGCGAGGTCCCGATGTACGAGCCCGGTCTGGAGGAGCTGCTGCGCAAGCACGTCGCCGGGATCGAGGGGTCCAGCGGGCGGCTGCGGTTCACCATGGACTTCGCCGAGGCCGCGGCGTTCGGGGACGTCCACTTCGTCTGTGTGAACACCCCGCAGAAGCACGGCGAGTACGCCTGCGACATGTCGTACGTCGACGCCGCCTTCGCCTCCCTCGCCCCGCACCTCACCGGGCCCGCCCTGGTCGTCGGCAAGTCCACCGTGCCCGTCGGGTCGGCGGACCGGCTGGCCCGTACGCTCACCGAACTCGCTCCGGCGGGCGAGGAGGTCGAGCTGGCGTGGAACCCGGAGTTCCTGCGCGAGGGCTTCGCCGTCCAGGACACCCTGCACCCCGACCGGATCGTCGCCGGTATCCGCAGCGAGCGCGCCGAGAAGCTGCTGCGCGAGGTGTACGCGACGCCGCTGTCCGAGGGCACGCCCTTCGTGGTGACCGACTTCCCGACCGCCGAGCTGGTGAAGACCGCCGCGAACTCCTTCCTCGCCACCAAGATCTCCTTCATCAACGCGATGGCCGAGGTCTGCGAGGCGGGCGGCGGCGATGTCGTGAAACTCGCCGAGGCGATCGGGCACGACGACCGGATCGGGAAGAAGTTCCTGCGCGCGGGCATCGGCTTCGGCGGCGGCTGCCTGCCCAAGGACATCCGCGCGTTCATGGCCCGCGCGGGCGAGCTGGGCGCCGACCAGGCGCTCACCTTCCTGCGCGAGATCGACTCGATCAACATGCGGCGGCGCGGCCAGATGGTCGAGATGACGCGCGAGGCGCTGGGCGGCAGCTCCTTCCTCGGCAAGCGGATCGCGGTGCTCGGCGCGACCTTCAAGCCCGACTCCGACGACGTCCGGGACTCCCCCGCGCTGAACGTCGCGGGCCAGATCCACCTCCAGGGCGGCCAGGTCACCGTCTACGACCCCAAGGGCATGGAGAACGCCCGCCGCCTCTTCCCGACGCTCGGGTACGCGGAGACGGCCGTGGACGCCGTCCGCGGGGCGCACGCCGTCCTGCACCTCACCGAGTGGCGCGAGTTCCGCGAGCTGGACCCGGCGGCGCTGGGCGAGGTCGCCACGGACCGCGTGGTGCTGGACGGCCGCAACGCGCTCGACCCGGCCGTGTGGCGGGCCGCGGGCTGGACGTACCGCGCGATGGGCCGCCCGACCGCCTGAACCCCTCGGCCCCGTCCCGGAACCCGCGTCCCGAAACCCCCGTCCAGAGGAGAAGATCATGGCTCTCGCCAGGCTGGGCTCCGTCGTCCTGGACTGTCCCGACCCGCACGCGCTCGCCGCGTTCTACGCCGGGATCCTCGGCGGCACGGTCGAGGACAACGGTGACTGGCTCGACCTGCGGCTGCCGGGACCGGCCGGCGGAACGCTGGCGTTCCAGGCCGCCCCCGGGCACGTACCGCCGAAGTGGCCCTCGCCGGAGGCCTCGCAGCAGTTCCATCTGGACCTGACGGTCGAGGACCTGGACGCGGCGGAGGCGGAGGTCCTGGCGCTGGGCGCGAAGGTGCTGGACGCGGCGGACCGCACGCGCACCTGGCGGACGTACGCAGACCCGGCGGGCCACCCGTTCTGCCTCTGCGCCTGCTGAGCCGGAAACGCGCGGCTATCCGTCGAGTTCGGCGATGCGTGCCATGGACGGCTCGCGGCGCTGCCGGGCGGCGCGGGAGGTGAAGTCCGCGGTGCGCAGGACGCGTTGCACGTTGCCCCAGGTGAGCAGGGCGAGGTCGGTCTCGGACCAGCCGCGGCCGAGGAGTTCGGCGATCAGCCGCGGGTAGCCCGAGGCGTCGGACAGGTCCTGCGGGTGCGCGGCCCCCGAGTCGTACGTCCCCGAGAGGCCGACGGACCCGGGTCCGGCGAGTTCCCGTACGTGGTCGAGGTGGTCGGCGACGTCACGGACCGTGGGGCCCGTCTGCTCGGCGGTCAGCGGGACCAGGCACAGGCCCTGGGCGGCGCCGAGTTCGACGAGGACGTCGTCGGGGAGGTTCGCCGGGTGCGGACGCAGGGCGCGGGCGGCGGAGCGGGTGCACATCAGCGGGGCCTTGGAGATGGTCAGGGCGCGGCGGACGGTGGCGTCCGAGGCGCCGGAGAGGTCGGCGAGGACGCCGAGGCGGTTCAGCTCGCGCACGACCTCCTCGCCGAACCGGGTCAGCCCGTTCTCGCCGGCCCAGGAGGCGCCGGAGAGGGTGAGTACGCGCAGGCCGAGGGCGTGCAGCGCGCGCAGGATGCCCAGGGAGTCGTCCAGTGCCGCCGCGCCCGCCGGGCCGAGCAGCACGGCGACCCGCCCGCAGTTCCTGGCGTCCGTGACCTGGGCCGCGCTGTGGGCCATGCGCAGGCCTTCCGGATGGGCGGCGACCACGGTCTTCACGAGGTCGAGCTGCTCCAGCGTGGCGCCGACGGCCCGTTCGCCGGCCAGGCCGCCGGGCAGGTGCAGCGACCAGAAGAGCGCCCCCACGTGCCCTTCACGGAGCCGGGGCACGTCCGTGTCGACGGCGCTCTCGCCGAGTTCCAGGTCGTACCAGGACAGGCGCCGCAGGGCCCAGGCCAGGCCGCTGTAGCCGTCCGCGACGGGGTGGTCGGCGAGGAGGGCGTGGGCGCGGGCCAGCGGGTCGGTGTCGGTCTCACCGCCGAGTACGGCGACGGGCTCGGCGGCAGGCGGCGCGAGCCCGGTCAGCTGCTCGGGGTGATCCAGGTCCAGTTCCCCGACCTCTGCGGTGGAGTGCAGTTCGTCCTGCAGATCAGCCATACGAGGCTCCGGGGTCCGGTGGTGCCGACAGGTGGCTCCACCGTGCCATGGCGTCGGGACACCTTCACGGCGGAAGAGCCGTTCGGGCGACGCCACAGTCCTGCCGGGCCTTCAACGGGTGCGGGCACGCCGTAGTGGGCCGCGCAGTTCCCCGCGCCCCTTGAAGGCTCGGCTGCGCCATCGCCCCCTCGCCTTCAGGGGCGCGGGGAAGTGCGCACTCTCAGCGAAGCCACCCGCACTCCTCGGCCCGCCTCCACAGCAGCTCCCTCTCCCGCTCGTTGCGCGTGAGGTCGGCCGCCCGGGCGAACTCGCGCGCCGCCTCCTCCGTACGGCCGAGGCGCACCAGCAGGTCCCCCCGGACACTCGGCAGCAAGTGGTACTCCCGCAGGGCGGGTTCACCGGCGAGCGCGTCCACCAGGGGCAGCGCCGCCCCCGGCCCCTCGGCCATGGAGACGGCGACGGCCCGGTTCAGCTCGACCACCGGCGACGGAGCCCGCACGGCGAGCATCCCGTACAGCGTGACGATCCGCCCCCAGTCGGTCTCCGCGTACGTCAGCGCGTGAGCGTGACACGCGGCGATGGCCGCCTGCAGCACGTACGGCCCCGGCCCGCCCCCCGAGGACACCGCCTCCGCCCGGCCCAGCGCGGCGAACCCCCGCCGGACGAGCACCCGGTTCCACCGCGCCCGGCTCTGGTCCTTCAGCAGCACGGGCTCCCCGTCGGGCCCGGTCCGCGCGGCCGACCGCGACGCCTGCAGCTCCAACAGCGCGGCGAGCCCGTGCACTTCGGGCTCTTTGGGCATCAGCTCGGCCAGCACCCGCGCGAGCCGCAGCGCGTCCTCGCAGAGCGCGGGCCGCAGCCAGTCGTCCCCGGCCGTGGCCGCGTACCCCTCGTTGAAGATCAGGTAGATGACCTCCAGTACGGAACCGAGCCGGGCCTCGCGCTCGGGCCCGTACGGCACCTCGAAGGGAACGCCCTTCGCGGCGAGGGTCCGCTTGGCGCGCACGATGCGCTGGGCGAGGGTCTTCTCCGGTGTGAGGAAGGCGCGGGCGATCTCGGCGGTGGTCAGTCCGCCGAGCAGCCGCAGGGTGAGGGCGATCCGGGCCTCGGCGGACAGCACGGGATGGCAGGCCGTGAAGACCAGCCGCAGCAGATCGTCGTCGATGCCGTCGGGATCGGCGGGCTCGTCGAGATGGTTCCGCGGCCCGGACGTCTCCAGGTCGCGCCCCATCTCCGCCAGCTTGCGCGCGTACCGCTCGCGCCGCCGTACGAGGTCGATCGCCCGGTGCTTGGCGGTGGCCGTGAGCCAGGCCCCGGGATTGCCCGGCACCCCGTCCCTCGGCCACTGTTCCAGCGCCGCGACCAGCGCGTCCTGCGCCAGTTCCTCCGCTATCCCGACGTCCCGCACGATGCGTGCGACCCCGGCGATGATGCGGGGCGACTCCATACGGAAGACCGTCTCGATGGCGTGGTCGGGGTCCTGGGCGGGGCTGTCTGGTGTCACGGCACACCATCAGACACCCCGGGCCCCGTACGGCCAAGGCCGACGCAAGAGCAGAAGCCGGAGCCGGAGCCGGAGCCGGAGCCAGGCCACAGCGGCTCAGCGGCTCGTCGGCTCAGCGGCTCAGCGGCTCAGCGGCTCAGCGGCTCAGCGGCCTAGCCTTCGACGATCTCCCGCACCTCGCAGGTCACCGTCCAGTGCGCCTCGTGGATCTGCAGGAACCGCTTGGTCCACTCGATCGCCTCGGCCCGGTCCTTGGCCTGGAGCATCGCGTACCCGCCGACGACCTCCTTGGCCTCGGTGAACGGCCCGTCGGTGACGGACAGTTCGCCGCCCTCCCAGCGCACCCGGGCGCCCTGCGCGGTCGGCGTCAGCCCGGAGGTGTCCAGCAGCACGCCGGCCTTAGTCATCTCCTCGATCAGCTCACCCATCCGCTCCATGAGCGCGTCGCTCGGCCCCTCGGCGGGGGCGTTCTGCTCGTCGATACGGATCATCGACAGGTAGCGCGGCATGGTGACTCCCTGAGTCCTCGGCGCGGAGCCGGGGCCGTTCCCCGCCTCTCTTCGCCTCTCACCCGTGCGTCGAACGACCGACGCCGGGATCGACACACCCGCCGGACTTCATCGGAGTTTCTTCATCGGAGTCTCTTCGAGGAGGTCACTTCAGCGACTCCCACAGCTTCCCCGCCTCCGGCTCCTCCGCCACCACCCGGTTGGGGTCGGACGGGGCCGGGACCACCGGCATCGTCACGGTCTCGGTGTAGGTGGAGGTGAGGGACTTCAGGCTCTGGCCGAGGCTCATGAGCTCGGTCAGCGAGTTCAGGCCCGTGTCCGTGGTGAGGCTGCCGGTGAGCGCGTCGGCGACGCTGTACAGCCGGGTGGGGTTGGTGAGGAGGTTGCTGGTGGAGACCTGGTCGAGGAGCCCCTTCACCAGTTTCTGCTGGAGGCCTATCCGGCCGAGGTCGCTGCCGTCGCCTATGCCGTGCCGGGTACGGGCCAGGGCCAGCGCGTCCGCACCGTCGAGGTGGTGGGTGCCCGCCTCCAGTTCAAGGTGGCTGTCCTCGTCGGAGATGTCGTCGTCCGTCGTCACCGTGACCCCGCCGAGCGCGTCCACCAGATCGGCGAAGCCGGCGAAGTCGATCTCGATGTAGTGGTCCATGCGGACGTCGGTCAGGGTCTCCACCGTCTTGACCGCGCAGACGGGCCCGCCGAGCGAGTACGCGCTGTTGAACATCACGCCGTACGCCTGGGCCGTCGAGCCGCCCGAGTCCAGCGGGCAGGAGGGGCGGGTGACGAGGGTGTCGCGCGGGATGCTCACGACGGTCGCCTCCGAGCGGCCCTCGTCGACATGGATGATCATCGCCGTGTCGGAGCGGGCGCCCTCGCTGCTGCCGCCGCCGAGCGCCTTGTTGCGCTTGCCGCTGCGCGAGTCCGAGCCGAGGACCAGGATGTTGAGCGCGCCGCTGGGCAGCGGGGTGGCGGACTCGGGGCCCGTCGGGGTCGTCACGGCCCTGGCCGGCCGGTTGTCGCCGAGCGCGCTGTCGATGTCGACGCTCTTGATGTTGTGGTTCAGATGCCAGTACACCCACGCGGAGCCGGCCACCGAGGCGACGAGCGCGCAACTGAGCGCGATGCCCGCCACCTTGAACAGCCGTGACCGGCCGGACCACCACGACCGTCCCTCACCGCCCCCGACACCGCCCCCGTCGGCGCCCTTGCCCCCGACGGCACCGCGGTCACCGCCGTCGGGTATCGCGACGCCGTCGCCCCCGGACCCGTCTTCTCCGCTCACGCCCACGCTCCTGCTCCCCGCCCCGCGCCGCTCACACGAAGAACATAAGTCCGAATTATTTCAACAAGGAACCACTTCCCGGCTTTACTTCGGAAACTCTCAGGTTTCGTTGAGTTTTCTCAGATCAGGCGTCGAAACTTTCGACGCGCCGATACCGCTCACGGCGCCGGCGGCGGCGCCGTACTGCTCCGGACCACGAGACTCGTCGCCAGTTCGACCCTCGTGGCGGTCGAGGGCCGCTCCGAGCGGCCGAGATCCAGTACGAGCCGGGCCGCCGCCTCGGCCATCTCCGTGAGCGGCTGGCGCACGGTGGTGAGCGGCGGACCGACCCAGCGGGCCACCGGCAGGTCGTCGAAGCCGACGATGCTGAGGTCCTCCGGTACGCGCAGACCCAGCTCGCGGGCGGCCTCGTACAGGCCGAGGGCCTGGAGGTCGTTGCCCGCGAAGACGGCCGTCGGGCGGTCGGGGAGCCTCAGCAGTTCGAGCCCGGCACGGTAGCCGCTGTCGTGGTGGAAGTCGCCGGAGCGCACGAGCGCCGGGTCGACCGGCAGCCCGGCCGTGTCCAGCGCGGCCCGGTACCCGTCGAGCCGGGCCCGGCTGCACATCATCCGCGAGGGCCCGCTGATCACGCCGATGCGCCGGTGGCCGAGGTCCGCCAGATGCCGGGTCGCGGCCAGCCCGCCCTGCCAGTTGGTGGCACCCACGGACGGCGCGTCGTCACCGGGGTCGCCGGCCGGGTCGACCACCACGAACGGGATGGAGCGGCTGGTCAGCAGCGCCCGCTGGGACTCGTCGAGCCCGCTGAGGACGAGCACGACCCCGTGCGGGCGGCGGGCGGCGACCTGGTCGGCCCAGGTGCGCCCCGGGGTGAGCCGCCCGGCGCTCTCGGAGAGGACCACGCTCAGCCCCTCGTCCCGCGCCACGTTCTCCACGCCCCGGATGACCTCCATCGCCCACGCGCTCTCCAGTTCGTGGAAGACGAGGTCGATCAGCGGCGACCGGGACGCCTCGGCCCGGCGGCGCCGGTAACCGTGCTGACGCAGCAGGTCCTCGACCCGGGTGCGGGTGGAGGGGGCCACATCGGCGCGGCCGTTGAGCACCTTCGAAACAGTCGGGGCCGAGACTCCCGCCTCGCGGGCGATCTCGGCGAGCGTCGCTGACTGGGCTACGGCGGGATTCGGGCGAGTCATGAACGCGATCGTATCCCTGCGCAACCCCTTGACGAAGACCCTCGACCACCATACGTTCCCGGAACATTCGAAGTGTTACTCGAAACATTCGCGCGAATGCGCTGCTCGTGAGCTGGCCACGTGCTGCTCACGAGCTGCTGTGCGCCGCGTATTCGTGCCGCGAGCGCGCTGGTGAGCGGGCGAGCCGGACAAGAAGAGGTGCTGTCATGGAGTCGATCAACGGGCGGTCCAACAGCGGGCGGCCCACGGGCGAGGGCCCGGGCAGAAACACGGGCGGCGGCCTCGGCAGCCGCGCGTTCAGCAGGCGCTGGGTCCTGGGCGCCGGCGCCACCACCCTGCTCACCACCGGCCTCACCGCCTGCGGCTCCGACAGCGACTCCGGCGGGGGCGGCGGCACCCTGACCGCCTTCGTCTACGGGGACGACGCGGTGAAGGTCCAGCAGGCTGCCGTGGACCGCTTCAACAAGTCCGCCGCGGCCAAGAAGGCCAAGGGCAAGGTGAAGCTGGAGCGGATCCCGGGCGCGGAGTACCCGGCCAAGCTGCGCACCGCCATGGGCTCCCCGAGTGCCCCCGACATCTTCTTCAACTGGGGCGGCGGGTCCATCAAGGACTACCAGGAGGCGAAGCAGGTCGTCGACCTGACCGACACCATCGAGAACGACCCGACCCTCAAGTCGGGCTTCCTGCCCGCGGTGCTGGCGGCGGGCGGACTCGGTGGCCGCAACTACGGGATACCGATGCGCGGCATGCAGCCGGTCATCCTCTTCTACAACAAGGCCCTGTTCGCCGAGCACAAGCTCCAGCCGCCCACCACCTGGGCGCAGTTGCAGGACATCAACGGCAAGCTGAAGAAGGCGGGGATCACCCCGTTCGCGCTCGGCGGCGCCGACACCTGGACCGAGCTGATGTGGCTGGAGTACCTCGTCGACCGCATCGGCGGCCCGGAGGTCTTCGCGAAGATCCAGGAGGGCGACGCGTCCGGCTGGGGCGACCCGGCCGTCCTGAAGGCCGCCGAGACGGTCAAGGAACTCATCGACGACGGTGCCTTCGGCTCGAAGTACAGCTCGGTCGCCTACACCAACGGCGGTGCCCCCGCGGTCTTCGCCAAGGGCAAGGCGGCGATGCACCTGATGGGTTCGTGGGAGTACTCGACGCAGCTCGGCAAGTTCCCCTCCTTCGCGAAGAACAACCTCGGCTGGTGCGCGTTCCCCACGGTCGAGGGCGGCAAGGGTGACATCCGCAACGTCGTCGGCAACCCCACCAACTACTGGTCCATCAACACCCGGGCGGGCAACAAGGACGCCGCGATCGCCTTCCTCAGGGACTGCGCCTCCGAGACGTACGCCAAGGCGCTGATCGCCAACGGCGACATCCCGACGACCGCGAACGCGGCCAAACTCCTGGAGGCCTCGCCCAACCCGGAGTTCGCGAAGTTCCAGTACGAGATGGTCGAGAAGGCGCCCGCCTTCACCCTCTCCTGGGACCAGGCGGTCGGCTCGAAGACCGCGACCCCGATGCTCACCGAGATCAACAAGCTGTTCGTGGGGAAGTCCTCGCCGAGCGAGTTCGTGTCGGCGCTCAAGGAGCTGAAGTGAGCGCACCGACCCCCACGAAGGCACCGGCGGACCGCCTGGTCCCGGAGCCCGGGCCGGCCGAGGCGGCGGGGCGGCCACGCCGGTCCGGGGCCGCCCGGGCGGGCCGGCCGCACGCCGCCTGGGCGCTGCCCGGCGTCCTGTTCTTCGGCTTCTTCGCCGTGGTCCCGATGGGCCTGGCCTTCTACCTCTCCTTCACCAGCTGGGACGGCCTCGGCGACCCGAAGCCCGTCGGCCTGGCCAACTGGCAGAAGCTGATCGAGGACGACCGGATGGTGCAGTCCCTGTGGCTCACCGTCCTGCTGACGGCGGTGAGCTGGGCCTTCCAGACGGTGATCGCACTGCTGCTCGGCGTCTGGGCGGCGGGCCGCCAGCGCAACCGGGCGGTGCTGTCCGCGATCTTCTTCGTGCCGTTCCTGCTGTCCTCGACGGCGATCGCGCTGCTGTTCTACGCCCTGCTCGACCCGAACTTCGGCATCATCCAGCAGAACATCCTCGGCTCCTCCAGCGGCGCGTTCCTCGCGATCGTCTTCGTCGGCGGCTGGCAGTTCATCCCGTTCCACACGCTGATCTACCAGGGCGGCGCGCGTCAGATACCCGAGGTCCTCTACCAGGCCGCGGCGATCGACGGGGCGGGCCGCTACCGCCAGTTCTTCTCGATCACGCTCCCGCAGCTGCGCCACACCATCACGACGTCCACGGTCCTGATGGTCGTCGGCTCGCTCACGTACTTCGAGACCGTGCTGATCCTCACCAAGGGCGGTCCGGGCACAGACACCGCGATCCTGCCGTACCTGATGTACGAGGCGGGCTTCAAGAGCTACGACTTCGGGTACGCGAGCGCCATCGCGTCCTTCCTGGTGCTGGTCGCCACCGTCCTGTCCCTGATCCTCGTGCGGCTGACCGGCTTCGGCGGCATGCGCAGTACCCGCGAAGGGATGTGACGGTGTGTCACACGACACCTTGCCGCGTCCGCGTCCACGTCCGGTGAAGGCCGGGAAGAGCCCGGCGGGACCGCCCCCGGCCGGCCGCGCTCGCCGGCACTGGACGAAGCGCGCCAACCCGGTCGCGGGACTGGGCTCGCTCCTGTGGCTCGTGGTCGTGATCATCCCGATCTACGCGATGATCTCGGCCTCCCTCACCGGTCAGGACAAGGCGCTCACCGGCAACCCGCTGAGCCCGCCGACGGACCCGACGCTCGACAACTACAACACCGTGCTGCACAGCGGGTTCGGCCATCTGCTCGCCAACACGGTGATCGTGGCCGTCGCGGTCGTGGGCATCGTCCTCGCGCTCTGCGTCCCGCTCGCGTACGTCGCCGTCCGCACCCGCGACCGCTGGTCGGGGATGGCCTTCCGGCTGTTCCTGCTGGGTGTGGCGATCCCGGCCCAGGCGGTCGTGGTCCCCCTCTACCTGCTGATCGCCAAACTCGACCTGTACGACAGCCTGCTCGCGGTCATCCTGCCGACGGCGGCCTTCGCGATGCCGGTCTCGGTGCTCGTCCTGGTGGGCACCCTGCGGGACGTCTCCGAGGAGCTGTACGAGGCGATGGCCCTGGACGGCGCCTCACCGCAGCGCATGCTGTTCCAGCTGGCGGTCCCGATGGCCAAGGGCGGTATCAGCACGGTCGTCATCTACGCGGCGCTGCAGGCCTGGAACGGCTTCCTCTTCCCGCTGATCTTCACCCAGTCCGACGAGCCGCGCGTCCTGACCCTCGGCCTCTTCAACTACGTCAGCCAGTTCGGCGTCAACATCCCGGCGCTGCTGGCCTCGGTCGTCCTCTCCGGCGTCCCGATCTTCGCCGTCTACCTGGTGGCCCGCCGTGCACTGGTCGGCGGCCTGATGGGCGTGGGCGGAAAGTGAACCCACTCGACTCTGACAGGAGTTCCATGTCCAACCCCCCGTGGCGTGATCCCGCCCTGCCCGCCGAGGCCCGGGTCGACGACCTGCTCGCCCGGATGACCCTGGAGGAGAAGACCGCCCAGTTGTACGGCGTGTGGGTGGGAGCCGCCACGGACGGCGACGGAGTCGCCCCGCACCAGGACGAGATGACCTCGGACTTCGACTGGGACGAGCTGATCACCCACGGTCTCGGCCAGCTCACCCGCTCGTTCGGCACGGCCCCCGTGGACCCCGCGCTGGGCGCGCAGGCACTGGCCCGCGCCCAGCGCCGGATCAGTGAGGCGGGCCGCTTCGGCATCCCGGCCGTCGCCCACGAGGAGTGCCTGGCGGGCTTCACGGCCTGGGGCGCCACCGCGTATCCGGTGCCGCTCGCCTGGGGGGCCTCGTTCGACGCGGCGCTGGTCGAGGAGATGGCCCACCGGATCGGCCGGGACCTCGCCTCCGTCGGCGTCCACCAGGGTCTCGCCCCGGTCCTGGACGTCGTACGGGATCCGCGGTGGGGCAGGGTCGAGGAGACGATCGGCGAGGACCCGTACCTCGTCGGCACGATCGGCGCGGCCTACGTCCGCGGGCTCGAATCCGCGGGGATCGTCGCCACGCTCAAGCATTTCGCGGGGTACGCGTCCTCGGCGGGCGCCCGCAACCTCGCTCCGGTACGGGCCGGTGTGCGCGAGTTCGCCGACATCACCCTGCCGCCGTTCGAGTTCGCGCTGCGCGAGGGCGGGGCGCGGTCGGTGATGGCCGCGTACACGGACACGGACGGCGTGCCCGCCTCCGCGGACACGTATCTGCTGAGCGAACTCCTGCGGGAGCAGTGGGGCTTCACCGGCACGGTCGTCAGCGACTACTTCGGCGTCGGCTTCCTGAAGACCCTGCACCGGGTCGCGGGCACCGACGCCGAGGCCGCCCACGCGGCCCTCGCGGCAGGCGTGGACGTCGAACTGCCGACGGTCCACTGCAACGGCGACCCGCTGGTCGAGGCGGTACGCGCCGGGGACGTCCCGGAATCCCTGGTGGACCGGGCGGCGGCACGGGTGCTCCGCCAGAAGTGCGAGCTGGGCCTGCTGGACGAGGCCTGGTCCCCGGAGCCGGCCGGCCCCGTCGACCTCGACTCGACGGCGAACCGCGTCCTGGCCCGCCGGCTGGCCGAGGAATCCGTGGTCCTGCTCTCCAACCCGCAGGGCCTGCTCCCGCTGGCCCCCGACACCCGCATCGCCGTGGTCGGCCCGAGGGCGGCCGACGCGCTGGCGATGCTGGGCTGCTACTCGTTCCCGTCCCACGTGGGCGTCAACCACCCGGCCCTGCCGATGGGCATCGAGATCCCCACGCTCCTGGAGTCCCTGCGCACGGAACTCCCCGACGCGAAGATCACCTTCACCGAGGGCTGCGACACGACCGACCCGGACACGTCCGGCTTCGAGGAGGCCGTCGCCCGCTCCACGGAGGCGGACGTCTGCGTGGCGGTGCTCGGCGACCGGGCGGGCCTCTTCGGCCGGGGCACGTCGGGCGAGGGCTGCGACGTGGCGGACCTGCAACTCCCGGGAGTCCAGGCACAGTTGCTGGACGCCCTGACCGCCGCGGACACCCCCGTGATCCTGATCCTGCTCACCGGCCGGCCGTACGCGCTGGGCCGCTGGCACGACCGGCTGGCCGCCACGGTCCAGGCGTTCTTCCCGGGCGAGGAGGGCGGCCCCGCGGTGGCGGGCGTCCTGTCGGGCCGGGTGAACCCCTCGGGCAGGCTCCCGGTCAGCGTCCCGCAGACCCCGGGCGGCCAGCCGTGGACCTACCTCCAGCCTCCGCTGGGCCTGGCGGGCGAGGTCAGCAACCTGGACCCGACCCCGCTGCACCCCTTCGGCCACGGCCTGGGCTACACGGACTTCACCTGGGAGGACACGGAGGACGTCCACGCGGAGACGACCACGGACGAGGGGCACGACGTCTCGGTCACGGTCCGCAACACGGGCGCGCGAGAGGGCACGGAGGTCGTGCAGCTGTACCTGCACGACCCGGTGGCGTCCGTGACCCGCCCGGACGTACGCCTGATCGGCTACCACCGTCTGACCCTGGCCCCCGGGGAGGCCCGTCAGGTCACTTTCCACTTCCACCCGGACCTGTCGGCCTTCACGAACGCCAGGGGCCAACGAGTGGTGGAACCAGGAGCCCTCGAACTACGGCTCTCCAGGTCGAGCACCACACCCGTCCACACAACCCACCTGACCTTGACGGGCCCAGAACGCCACCTCCCCGCAACCCGCCAACTGACATGCAGGACGACGGCCCTTTAAGGGGCGCGGGGAACGGCGCAGTCGGTTGCCTTTGCCCTCAGGGGCGCGGGGAACGGCGCAATCTTTTCGGGGGCGCAGCCCCCAAGGGGCGCGGGGAACGGCGCGATCGCTCACCCGTCGACGGACTCGAACCGCCACCGATGAACGGCCCGAGCGACCAACCCCCCAGCCGGCTCCGGAAGCTCAGGAAGCGAGTCGTCATACGCGGCATCCCACCACGTGATGACAAGCACCCGCTCCCCCGGAGCCCGCAGGACCTCCCGCCGCAGGGGCCGCGCCGGGAGGTCCTGCTCCCGCACCCACGCGAGCAGTTCCTCCCCGCGCCCCTCGGCGGCCCGCGCCTCCCACATCAACGCCACACTCATGAGTACAGATTGCCCTTGCTGACCTCATGCACATGATCATGCGAGTGAGCATGAGCATCGGCATGATCATGATCGTGGGCGCGCCCCGGCACATGCGGATCGGTCACGGGAAGCGACGAGTCCGCCGACAGGTCCCAGTCGGAGGCGGCCCGCCCCCGAGCCACCATCTCCGCCCCCAGCGCGGCGACCATCGCCCCGTTGTCCGTGCACAGCTTCGGCCGGGGCACCCGCAAGGTGATCCCGGCGGCCTCGCACCGCTCCTGCGCGAGCACCCGCAACCGCGAGTTCGCCGCGACGCCGCCACCGATCATCAGATGGTCGACGCCCTCGTCACGACAGGCCCGTACGGCCTTGCGCGTCAGCACGTCCACCACCGCCTCCTGGAAGGACGCGGCCACGTCCCGCACGGGCACGTCCTCGCCGGCCGCCTGCTTGGCCTCGATCCACCGTGCCACGGCGGTCTTCAGCCCGGAGAAGGAGAAGTCGTACGCGGCGTCGCGCGGCCCGGTGAGCCCGCGCGGGAAGGAGATCGCGTTCGGGTCGCCCTCCTTCGCGTACCGGTCAATGACGGGCCCGCCCGGGAACCCGAGATTGAGAACCCGGGCGATCTTGTCGAAGGCCTCGCCCGCCGCGTCGTCGATCGTCGCGCCCATCGGCCGTACGTCACTCGTGATGTCCGAGGACAGCAGCAGCGAGGAGTGGCCGCCGGAGACGAGCAGGGCCATCGTCGGCTCGGGCAGCGGCCCGTGCTCCAGCTGGTCCACACAGATGTGGGACGCGAGGTGGTTCACCCCGTACAACGGCTTGCCCAGCGCGTACGCGTACGCCTTCGCCGCCGAGACCCCCACCAGCAGCGCGCCCGCGAGTCCGGGTCCGGCGGTGACGGAGATGCCGTCGAGGTCGCGCGCGCTGACCCCGGCCTCCTTCAGCGCCCGCTCGATGGTCGGCACCATCGCCTCCAGGTGCGCGCGGGAGGCGACCTCGGGCACGACCCCGCCGAAGCGGGCGTGCTCGTCGACACTGGAGGCGATCGCGTCCGCGAGGAGGGTCGTGCCGCGGACGATGCCGACGCCGGTCTCGTCGCAGGAGGTCTCGATGCCGAGGACGAGAGGTTCGTCAGCCATTGATCTCGGTTCCCTCGGTTCCTTGTACGGAGGTTGACGGGTCGTTCAGGCGCATCACGAGGGCGTCCACGTTCCCCGGCTGGTAGTAGCCGCGCCGGAAGCCGATCGGCGCGAAGCCGAAGCGCTCGTAGAGCTTCTGGGCGCGGATGTTGTCGACCCGGCATTCGAGCAGCACCTCGGCGCACTCGAAGGCGGTCGCGGCCCGCAGCAGTTCGGTCAGGATCAGCGCGCCGAGCCCGGTGCCCCAGTGCTCCCGGGCGACGGCGATGGTCTGTACGTCACCGACGTCACCGGCGGCGGCCAGCCCCCCGTATCCGACGATCACCCCGCCGTCCTCGTCCTCGACCTCCGCCACCACGTACCGCCGGGTCGCCTCGGGTCCCCGCGCGTGGGCGAGGTCGGACCAGAACATGCCCCGCGACCAGGCGTCCTCGGGGAAGAGGTCCTTCTCCAGTTCCAGTACGGGCTCGATGTCCCACCAGCGCATCTCACGCAGCACCGCGGTCGTCACTTGGGGGTGACCACCTTGTAGTTCTTGGGCACCTGGGCGTCGGGCCGGCGCAGATAGAGGGGCCGGGGCGCTTCCAGTTCCTCGCCGGCCGCCAGCCGCTCCGCCGCCAGGGACACGAGC
Organism: Streptomyces ortus; assembly: GCF_026341275.1. Classification (NCBI taxonomy): domain Bacteria; kingdom Bacillati; phylum Actinomycetota; class Actinomycetes; order Kitasatosporales; family Streptomycetaceae; genus Streptomyces; species Streptomyces ortus. Next base: position 5,103,178 of record NZ_JAIFZO010000002.1, on the reverse strand, counting down.
GAGGCCGCCGACACGTGCTCGGGCTCGCGGGCGTCCGGGAAGGTGTCGGGGTAGAGCAGCGCGCCCGCGCCCACGGCGGGCAGCCCGCCGGTGTCCAGCTCTCCGGGCCGGTCCACGGCGGGCTCGGTGAGCCGCGTACGGGAGTCGGCGTACCGCGCCCAGTAGACCTCTTTGCGCCGGGCGTCGGTGGCGACGAGGAAGGGTCCCTCGATCCCCGCCTCGCCTCCGGCGGCGTACGCGAGGCCGTCGAGGGTGCACAGTCCGTACACGGGGACGCCGAGCGCGAGCCCGAAGGTGTCGGCGGTCATCAGACCGACTCTGAGCCCGGTGTACGGGCCGGGGCCCACGCCGACGACGATGCCGGTGACGGCGTCGAGCCGCAGCCCGGCCTCGGTGAGGACCCGGTCGACGGCCGGCAGGAGCAGTTCCCCGTGCCGACGCGCGTCCACCTGGCTGTGGGCGGCGACGACGGACGTGCCGTCGTGCAGCGCGGCGGTGACGGCGGGGGTGGCGGTATCCAGAGCGAGCAAGAGCACGCGAACAGCCTACGGCGCCCGGACCCGGCGTACGGCCGCCTCAATACGGCGGGTGGCTGCTGCTAACGTCACACCGTCACAACACGGACAAATACCGTACAAGATCGAAGATCGTACGAGAGGTGGGCACTCAGGTGGTTCGGAGCAGCTCGGGAATCGTGGCCGGGCTCACCGCGGCGGCGCTCGCCGTGATCGGCTTCCTCACCTACCGGGCGTCGGCGTACGCGCCCGAGGGCCTGTCCGCCCCGCGGGCCGGCGCGTCCTCGCCCGCCACGGCGTCGAAGGCCCCGCGGGACAAGAACCACCCGACCGCTCTGCCCGCGGGTTCGGGTACCGGCCGGCGGGTCGTGTACTCGCTGGACGACGACCGGGTGTGGCTGGTGGACGAGGGCGAGCGGGTCAGGTACACGTTCCGGGTCAGCCCCGGTTCGGTCGATCCGCTGCCCGCGCGGTATGCCGTGACGTCACGCTCCGGGACGATCGTGGGCTCCGACGGTGTGGCCGTCGAACACGTCGTCCGCTTCGCCGGTCTGAACGGCGTCGCGATCGGCTTCAGCGCGGCGGTCGACGGGTCGGTGACGCCTCCGGACCCCGGCCGGAAGCTGGGGGGTATCCGCGAGCCGCGGGAGGCGGGGGCGGAGATGTGGACGTTCGCCACGATCGGCACGCCTGTCACGGTGATCAAGTAACACCACGACCCCGCATACCCACCCACCCGCCCCGTCGAGGCGCAGCGCTAAGGGGCGCGGGGAACTGCGCGGCCGGCCACGACCCACCCGCACCCGCTAAGCCGCCCGCCGCTCTCCCCGCCCAGCCGCCGCGGGCCCGACCGCAGGCCCAGTCACAGGCGCAGGCATCGGCGCCGGCACGGGCGGAGGCACAGACACCGCCCGCACCATCGCGTCCACCGCGAGCAACTCCCCCACGGACACCCCACCACTCCAAGAAGGAACGCGTCCCGACGCAGACGCTGACGCAGACGCAGGCATCGCGACCTCCTGAAGGGCTCCGGGAGCAGGCGTGGTTAGGTAGACCTAACCAACTACTCCGCCCATGTGAACACGCCGAAGCCCTACCCCGCAACATCTTCCCGACGCCCTGTCGGAATGTTGGGGCGAACGTACAAACGGAGCCCGCGCTCAGGCGGAGGGGCTCAGGCGGAGAGCACGCCCAGATCCACCGGGGCCCACCGCTCCCCGACGCCGGTGACCGCCACCCGCCGCACCTCGTCCGTCGTGTCCCCGGCCGCCCGGTGGATCAGCAGATGCAGCCGGTCGTCGGTCAGCTCCTCGACCTTCCCCTCGCCCCACTCCACGACGATCACGGAGTCGGACAGCGACACGTCGAGGTCGAGGTCCTCCATCTCGTCGAGCCCGCCGCCCAGGCGGTACGCGTCGACGTGGACGAGTGGCGGCCCGTCCCCGAGCGAGGGGTGCACACGGGCGATCACGAACGTCGGCGAGGTGACCGCGCCCCGGACGCCGAGCCCTTCCCCGAGCCCCCGCGTCATCGTGGTCTTGCCCGCGCCCAGTTCGCCGGTGAGCATCACGAGGTCGCCGGCCCGCAGCAGCTTGGCGAGCCTGCGGCCCAACTCCACCATCTGATCGGGCGAGTTGACGACGATCTCCGCGGTCACGACACCGGGGTCAGCCGGGTTGCGCGGTGCTGCTGGTGCTTCCATAGCCACCAACGGTAGCCCCTGCGGGCACGGCGCCCACGCGGGTGAGCAGGTCCGCGAGCCGGTCTATGACGACCTCCGGATGCTCCAGCATCACCAGGTGCCCGGCGTCCGGCACGAGCACCAGCTCGGCGTCCGGCAGCAGATCGGCGATGGACTCGCTGTGCTCGCTCGGCGTCACCAGGTCCTTGACCCCGGCCAGTACCAGCACGGGCAGATCGGCGAAGTACGCGAGCGCCTCGGTCTTGTCGTGGTCGGTGAAGGCCGGATAGAACTCGGCGACCACATCGATCGGCGTGGCCTCGATCAGCCGCTCCGCGAACCGCGCGACCGCCGGGTCGATGTCCCGGGACGCGAACGAGTACCGCTTGATGATCCCCGCGAACAGATCGGCCGTGGCCCGTCGCCCGCGCTCCACCAGCTCGGCCCGCTGCCCGAGCGCCTTCAGCACGCCGGGCAGGATCCGCCGCACCGCGTTGACGCCCGCGACGGGCAGCCCGAAGTTGACCTCGCCGAGCCGCCCGGACGACGTACCGACGAGCGCCACGCCGACGACGCGGTCGCGGATCAGGCCGGGGTACTGGTCGGCCAGGGCCATCATCGTCATGCCGCCCATCGAGTGGCCGACGAGCACGAGCGGGCCCTCGGGCGCCGCCGCGTCGATGACGGCCTTCAGGTCCCGGCCCAGCTGGTCGATGGTGAGCGGCTGGCCGTCCCGGACCTGGGCCACGCCCCGCCCGGACCGCCCGTGGCTGCGCTGGTCCCAGTGGACGGTCCGTACGACACCGCGCAGCGCGGCCCGCTGGAAGTGCCAGGAGTCCTGGCTGAGGCAGTAGCCGTGGCTGAAGACGACGGTGACGGGGGCGGGCGACTTGCGGCCGAAGAGCCGGCGGCGGCGCGGGGCCAGCGCGGTGTCGGTCTCCACCTCGTCGACCTCGTAGTACAGCTCGGTGCCGTCGTCCGCGGCGGCCTTGCCCGGCGTGCCGCGCAACGCCCCGTACGGACCGGCCGAGTCGAGGGCGAGCCGCGCCTTCCTGCGCATGCCGCGGCCGACCGTGAGCCGTTCTATGGCGACTCCGGCGGCGGCGCCCGCCGCGACGACGCCTATCGCGGCGCCGGCGACGCCTGCCCTGCGCCAGTTCGCGGGCCCGGCCGCGGAGAGCGCCGAGGCCGCGGCCGTGGCCGCGTCCACCGCTGTCTCCGCACTGCTCTCGCTCACGAACCGCTCCTCTTCGTCTGCTCCGGTTGCCGTGCCCTGCCGTGCCGTGCGCTGCCGTGCCTTGCCCTGCTGTGCTCCGCACCGCCGTTCCACGCGCCGCCGTGTTCTGCGCCGCCGTGCTCGCACTTGTGCGTTTACCCCGCTTGTTACTCGTTCACGTAGTCATCGTCATCCACGTACGCGCGCGGCACGCGGGTTCCGATGCGGGTGACGATTTCGTACGCGATCGTGCCCGCGGCCCGGGCCCAGTCCTCGGCGGTCGGCTCGCCGTGGTCGCCGGGCCCGAAGAGGACCGCGCGCTCGCCGACCCGCGGCTCGTCCCCGCCGAGGTCGACCGCGAACTGGTCCATCGCGACCCGTCCCGCGACCGTCCGCCACTTGCCGCCCACCAGGACGGGCCCGGTGCCGGAGGCGTGACGGGGGATGCCGTCCGCGTACCCGACGGGCACGAGACCGAGGGTCGTGTCGCCGTCGGTGACGTAGTGGTGCCCGTAACTGACGCCGTGGCCCGCCGGCACGTGCTTCACCAGCGCGAGCGACGCCCAGAGCGTCATCACGGGCCGCAGCCCGAGGTCGCCGGAGGTGCCCAGTTCGGGGCTGGGCGAGATGCCGTACGTGGCGATCCCGGTCCGTACGAGGTCGAAGTGGGACTCGGGCAGTGTGAGCGTGGCGGGCGAGTTGGCGATGTGCCGCACCTCCGGGCGCAGCCCCGCTGTCTCCGCGTGGGCCAGCATCTCGCGGAAGACGGTGAGCTGGGCCGCGATGGAGGGATGCCCCGGCTCGTCGGCGCAGGCGAAGTGCGACCACAGGCCGGTGACGGTGACCAGGCCGTCGGTCTCGGCCCGCCGCGCCTCGGCGACCAGTTCGGCCCAGTCGGCGGGCTGGCAGCCGTTGCGCCCGAGGCCGGTGTCGGCCTTGAGCTGGACGCGGGCGGTACGCCCCGCGGCCCGCGCGGCCTCCACCGCCTCGCGAAGGGCCCACAGCCCGCTGATCCCGAGGTCCAGGTCGGCCTCGACGGCCTCCCGCCACGGCCCGCCCGGTGTCCACAGCCAGCACATGATCCGCCCCGGCAGTCCGGCCGCGCGCAGGGCGAGGGCTTCCTCAGGGGTGGCCGTGCCCAGCCAGGTCGCTCCCGCGTCCAGGGCCGCGCGGGCGCACGGCACGGCCCCGTGTCCGTACGCGTCGGACTTGACCACCGCCATGAGGGCGGCGGCCGGCGCCTGGGCGCGCAGGGTCCGCACATTGGCCCTCAGGGCGGCCAGGTCGATCTCGGCGCGGGCACGCGCGGGTGCTGTCTCAGTCATCGCCGACCAGTGTCTCAGAGGGGTCCGACACCGCTCTCGGGCACCGGGTCCCGGCCACCCCGCTTGTCGTGTGCCGGTCTCAGGTACCCGGCTTGCGGCCCCACACGTACACACGGTCGCCCGTGGAGAGCCTGCTCCACAGGGTGCGGGCGTCCGCGAGCCGCATGTTGACGCAGCCCCGCGAGCCGGGCGGGCTGTAGACGCTGCCGTAGATGGCGTGGAAGGCCTGGCCGCCGCTGAAGAACTGGCTGTACGGCATGGGGGTGTTGTACAGCGTCGACCAGTGGTTCTTGTGCTTCCAGTAGACCTTGAACCACCCGGTCCTGGTCCGGTACCCGGCCTTGCCGCTGCGGACCGGCACGGGCCCGAACACCACCCGTTTCCCCTTCTGCACCCAGAGCAGTTGCCGACGGAGGTCGACGCAGGCGACGCGACCGGTCCGTACGGGGCATCGCCCGGCCGCGTTCGGCTTTTTCGCGGCGGACAGGAGCCGCATCCGGCCCCAGGTCACGGGCCCGGCGAACCCGCTGTCGGGCCGGATCCCCTGCTCGCTCTGAAAGGCCCGGACGGCCCGGCAGTCCGCCACCGACTGCTTCCCGTCCACGTGCCGCCGCAGCCACCGTTCGACCTGCCGTTGGTAGGGCCCGGTGTGCCGACTGCACGCCGTCGCCCCGGCCTCCCGTGCGACGGCCTCGCTCAGCGGTACGTACTCGATCAGCGCGTCGCTCCCCTCGGCGGGGCTCGGCGGCTCGACGGCGTTCTCCGCGGCGGAGGGGGTGTAGACCTGCGGGGCGAGCACCTGGTCGGGGGTGTCCGACTGCCAGGGCTGGTACGGGCCCGGGTGCACGCCGGGCACGAGTTCCTGCCGCGGTGCGGGTGCGCCCGGGGCGCCGGGGGCGGGCGGTGGTGCGGCGACGGCGCCCGGACCGGACAGCACGGCGAAGAGGGCGACCAGGGCGGTGACCGACGCGACGACGGTTCTCTTAAGGACTTTAAGGACTTTAAGGACTTTAAGGACTTTAAGGGCTCTACGGACCCTACGGACTCTCTTGCGGACCATGTGCTCAGCGAAACCCGGGAGGGTGCCGGGGCCCGGTCAGCCGCGCGGCAGGGTCGCCCGTTGTGCCGCACGCCCGCGTGCGCCCGCGCACGCAGGCGCTCAGTGCGCGACGTCCCGCCAGGCCTCGCGCACCGCCTCGGCCACGTCGTGCGCCCCCACGGGCGCGCCGTCCGCGGCGAGGCGCCCGGCCAGCCCGTGCAGGTACGCGCCCACGCTGCCGGCGTCCAGTGCGTCGAGCCCGGCGGCGAGCAGCGACCCGGTCAGCCCGGACAGCACGTCACCGCTGCCGGCGGTGGCGAGCCAGCCGGTCCCGGTGGAGTTCACCCGCACGGGTCCACCGCCCGGGGAGGCGACGAGGGTCGTGGACCCCTTCAGCAGCACGGTGGCTCCGTACCGCTCGGCAAGCTCTCGTACGGAAGCCAGCCGGGCGCTCTCGACCTCCTCGCGGGGGACGCCGAGCAGCGCGGCGACCTCTCCGGCGTGCGGGGTGAGCAGGGTGGGCGCGCGGCGGGCCCGTACGGCGTCCCGGTCGGCGAGCCGCAGCCCGTCGGCGTCGACGAGGACGGGCACGTCCGCCTTGAGCACGGCCGCGACGACGTCGCCGTCGTCACCGGCGCCGGGGCCGACGACCCACGCCTGTACGCGCCCGGCCTGCTCCGGCGAGCCGGTGGACACGAGGGTCTCGGGGAACCGTGCGATGACGGCGTCGCCGGCGGGCCCGACGTACCGTACGGCGCCGGCACCGGCCCGCAGGGCACCGGAGACGGCGAGCACGGCCGCGCCCGGATAGCGGGCGGATCCGGCGGCGATGCCCACGACCCCGCGCCGGTACTTGTCGCTCTCGGCGCCGGGTACGGGCAGCAGGGCGGCGACGTCGGCGTGCTGGAGCGCTTCGAGCTCGGGCTCGCCGGGGAGCGCGAGCCCGATGTCGACGAGTCGCACGGACCCGGCGTACGCCCTCGCGGGATCCACGAGGAGTCCCGGCTTGTGGGTCCCGAAGGTGACGGTCAGATCGGCGCGTACGGCTGCTCCGCGGACCTCGCCGGTGTCGGCCTCGACGCCGCTGGGCAGGTCGACGGCGACGACGACGGCGCGGATCTCGCCCAGCACGTCGAGGAGCGGGGCGGCGTCGGGGCGCAGGCCGCCCTTGCCGCCGATCCCGACGATGCCGTCCACGACGAGATCGGCGCGCCGCAGCGGCTCTTCCGCGGCCTCGACCCCCTTCACCACTCTCCCGCCGGCGCGACGGAGGGCGGCGAGGCCGCCGGGATGGGCGCGGTCGGGGGCGAGCAGGACGGCGACGACTCCGGCGCCGCGCTTCGCGAGCCGGGCGCCTGCGTAGAGGGCGTCGCCCCCGTTGTCCCCGCTGCCGACGAGCAGCACGACGCGCCGGCCGTAGACCCGCCCCAGCAACTCGGCGCAGGCGGCCGTGAGCCCGGCCACGGCCCGCTGCATCAGTGCCCCGTCCGGCAGCCGAGCCATCAGCTCCTGCTCGGCGGCCCTGACCGTCTCCACGCTGTAAGCAGTACGCATGCGTTCGAGTCTCCCCTACGTTGCGCTCCTCGGCTGCGGACGGCGGGTGGCTGGGTGCGCAGTTCCCCGCGCCCCTGGGTGGGTGGGGCGAGGGTCGGTTCCTCGGGGTCGGGGGCGCGTCGGGACATGCGTCCGCAGCCGGAAACGTACGGGTGTCCCACCTGAGGGACCGGTGGGTGGGAGTCGTCGTACGCTGCGGCCACACATCCCGCCACGCCCCCTGAGGCCCGCTCCCCCACGAGGCGTCACCCCTCGGCGATCACCACGGCCGACGCCACGCCCGCGTCATGGCTGAGCGAAACGTGCCAGGACTTGACCCCCAACTCCGCCGCCCGCGCAGCCACGGTCCCGGTCACCCTCAGCCGGGGCTGACCGCTGGCCTCCACATACACCTCGGCATCGGTCCACCGAAGCCCCCCCGGCGCCCCCAGCGCCTTGGCCAGCGCCTCCTTCGCGGCGAAGCGGGCGGCAAGGGAGGCAACCCCCCGCCGCTGCCCACTGCCCAGCAGCAACTCACTCTCCAGGAACAGCCGCTCGGCCATCCCCGGCGTTCGCTCCAGCGACACCGCGAACCGCTCGATCTCGGCCACATCAATACCGACCCCGATGATGCTCATCAGGGCACCTTATGGCCCCTGACCGACTGCGCCTCGGAATGCGGCGTTCACGCCGTCGAGGCCAGTTCGCACCACACGTACTTGCCGCCGTTGCCGCCGCTCGTCAGGGGGTGCCAGCCCCACGTGTCGGCACAGGACTTGACCAGGGCCAGGCCGCGGCCCTCCTCCGCCAGGTCCAGCAGGTCGCCCGCCGAGCAGGGCGGTTCCGGCGGGCCGGGGTCCGCGTCCCAGGCGCCGATCCGCAGCACGCCGGCCGACCAGCGCACGCGGAGGGCGGCGGGCCCTTTGGTGTGCCGTACGGCGTTGCCGACCAGCTCGGCGGCGAGGAGTTCAGCGACGTCGACGTGGCGGATCAGGCCGTGCATGGTCAGGATCAGGCGGAGGGTACGGCGGCTGACCGTGACCGCTCGCAGGTCGTTGGGGATGTAGAGGGAGTACTCCCAGGGCACGTCGGTCTCGATTTCAGGCATGCGTCAACTCCGGTTCGGTGGTGGGGTTTCGGAGATCTGCGTCCGATCACGGGCGGTGGGCATGCCTCAGCCGTCCCGGCAGGACGGAGTGGTGCACTTCCGGAGCCCCGGAGTGGCGCAGAGTGTGCGTCGCATCACTGACGGTAGGGGTTAATGTTTCGGTTGAGCAAGTCGCTCGCGTAATCTGACGCCGAAAGAGTCCGCACCGAGGAGCAGTTGATGACAACCAGGCGCGAACCAACGGCACGCCAGATGCGCCTGGCGGTCGAACTGCGCAGACTCCGCGAGGCGGCGGGCCTCAGCGGTCGCCAAGCAGCAGCCCTGCTGGGAGTGAGCCCCGTCCAGCTCAGCCACATCGAGTCCGGCCTCACGGGCGTGAGCGAGGAACGCCTGCGACGACTGGCGTCCCACTACGCATGCACGGACACGGATTTCATCGACGCCCTGGTCGCGATGGCCACGGACCGGACACGCGGCTGGTGGGAGGAGTACAGGGGCCGGCTTCCAGCCTCTTTCCTGGATCTGTCCGAGCTGGATCACCACAGCTCGTTCCGGCGCGACGTGGCAATCCTGTACGTGCCGGGCCCGCTGCAGACCGAGGCCTACGCCCGCGGCGTCTTTTCCTCAAGAGTCCCCGAACTCACCCAGGAAGAGATCGAGTTGCGGATCCAGCACCGCATGGCACGTCAGAACTTCACCTTCCCGTACGAGCTGGTGATCCACGAGGCAGCCCTGCGCATCAGGGTCGGCGACCGCGCCGCCACCCGGGCACAACTCGCCCAGCTCCTGGAGCTCTCCGACGCGGACCGCGTCACAGTGCGCGCCATCCCCTTCGACCTGGACGGCTTCGGCACGGCCGCCAACACCATGACGTATCTGGGTGGCCCTGTACCCAAGTTGGACACTGTGGTGCGCGATGTTCCGCACGGCTCGGCCTTCATCGATTCCGAGGCTCAACTCAGAGCCTTTCGCACGCGCTTCCGTAAAATGGAAGCCGTATCGCTGGGCTCCGAGCGGTCACGTAACTTCATCCATCAACTCGCGAAAGAGCTGTGAGGCACCCATGGACAACTGGCGGAAGTCGTCCTACTCAGGCCCCGATGACGGCAACGACTGCGTAGAGATCGCGAACTCGCGCTCCCAAGTCGCCGTCCGCGACTCAAAAGCTCCTGCCAAAGCCGCCCTCACCTTCCCGACCGAGACCTTCCTCGCCTTCGTCAACGCCCTGAAGAACGCATGACCACCCCTAGCAACTGGCGGAAGTCGTCCCACTCGGGCGAGGGCGACGGCAACGAGTGCGTGGAAATCGCCATCACCCCCACCCTCATAGCCGTCCGCGACTCCAAAACCCCGGCCAGGGCCCCCCTCACCTTCCCGGCCGGAGCCTTCGCCCCCTTCGTCGACGCCCTCAAAGGCGTCGACTACTCCACCGTCACCGACTTCGCCAAGTTGCGCGGCTGATCCACCTCGTTGCCCCGGGCGGTAGCCAGTTCGCAGGCGAACACCTGCAGCGGCACCGTCGCCACCAGCGGCTGCAGCAGCACCGGCGTCGCGGGGATCCTGATCAGGTGGTCCGCGTAGGGGACCACCGTCTCGTCCCCCTCCTCCGCGATCACGATCGTCCGCGCCCCCCGCGCCCGGATCTCCTGGATGTTGGAGACGATCTTGTCGTGGAGCACCGAACGCCCCTTCGGCGACGGCACGACCACGACCACCGGCAGGTCCTCCTCGATCAGCGCGATCGGCCCATGCTTCAACTCGCCCGCCGCGAAGCCCTCGGCGTGCATGTACGCCAGCTCCTTCAGCTTCAGCGCGCCTTCCAGGGCGACCGGATAGCCCACGTGCCGGCCCAGGAACAGCACGGTGTTCTTCGAGGCCAGGGAGCGCGCCAACTCCCGTACCGGCTCCATCGTCTCCAGGACCTGTTCGACGTCCTCCGCGATCCGGGACAGGTCGCGTACGACGGCCCGGATCTCGTCGCCCCACTTCGTGCCGCGCACCTGCCCCAGGTACAGGGCGACCAGGTAGCAGGCGACGAGCTGCGTCAGGAACGCCTTCGTGGAGGCGACCGCCACCTCAGGACCCGCGTGCGTGTAGAGGACCGCGTCCGACTCGCGCGGGATCGTCGAACCGTTCGTGTTGCAGACGGCCAGGACCTTGGCGCCCTGCTCCCGCGCGTGCCGCAGCGCCATCAGCGTGTCCATGGTCTCCCCGGACTGCGAGATGGCGATGACCAGCGTCTGCGCGTCCAGGATCGGGTCCCGGTAGCGGAACTCGCTCGCGAGCTCGACCTCGCAGGGGATCCGGGTCCAGTGCTCGATGGCGTACTTGGCGATCAGGCCCGCGTGGAAGGCCGTCCCGCAGGCCACCACCACGACCTTGTCGACCTCGCGCAGCGCGCCGGGCGCGATCCGTACCTCGTCGAGCGTCAGCGAGCCGCTCGCGTCGACACGGCCGAGCAGCGTGTCCGCGACCGCCTTCGGCTGCTCGGCGATCTCCTTGAGCATGAAGTAGTCGTAGCCGCCCTTCTCCGCGGCGGACACGTCCCAGTCGACGTGGTACGAGCGGGTCTCGGCGGGCGAACCGTCGAACCCGATGACGTGCACCCCGTCGCGCCGCAGCTCGACCACCTGATCCTGCCCCAGCTCGATCGCGGACCGGGTGTGCGCGATGAACGCGGCGACGTCCGAGGCGAGGAAGGCCTCGCCCTCACCGACGCCCACGACGAGCGGCGAGTTCCGCCGGGCGCCGACCACCACGTCCGGCTCGTCGGCGTGCGCGGCCACCAGCGTGAAGGCCCCTTCGAGCCGCCCGCACACCAGCCGCATGGCCTCCGCCAGATCGGCGCACGCGGAGAACTCCTCGGCGAGCAGATGGGCGACGACCTCGGTGTCCGTCTCGGAGGAGAGCGCGTGTCCCCGCTCGGTCAGCTCGGCCCGCAGCACGGCGAAGTTCTCGATGATGCCGTTGTGGACGACCGCGACCCGTCCAGCGTTGTCCAGGTGTGGATGCGCGTTCGTGTCCGTCGGCCCGCCGTGGGTGGCCCAGCGCGTGTGCCCGATCCCCGTCGAACCGGCCGGCAACGGCCGCTCCAGCAGCTCCTTCTCCAGGTTGGCGAGCTTGCCGGCCTTCTTCGCCGCGGCCATCCCGCCGTCCGCGAGCACCGCGATGCCCGCCGAGTCGTACCCCCGGTACTCCAGCCGCTTCAGTCCGGCGACCACCACATCGAGCGCCGACTGCGACCCCACGTAACCCACGATTCCGCACATGGCCGCAGCCTAAATGCCGCCGCCCGCCCCACCGGGGCACCGCGTGCCCGATATCGGAAATTCCCGCGCCGTGAGCCGGTTACCGCTCCCCGCGCTCGATGCGGTCGATCGCGTCCTGCACCATCCCCAGGTACTCGGCCTCCTCGCAGCGCGGCTTGCTGCCCATCCGGTAGAGGTCGACGCAGTCGTAGAGGTACTCCCCCAGGTCCTCGTCCGGCAGATCGAGCGCCAGCTCGCTGCACACCTGCCCCGCCACGTCGGCCGGACCGGGCCGGCCTCGGCGCCCGGTTCCTGCCCCCACCAGGCCACGCACTCGGAAACGTACGGTCATGACGACCATCCCCATCACCGGCGTCCCGGAAGGCGGCTCGCTCCCGGGTGGGCGGCACGCTATGCCCGCACGCCGTGCCGGTCCAGGGTCCGGACGCGCCCGGATGCGGGCCCGGCGTGACGGACTCCACCCGACGCTTCGTTCAAACTCCCGTAACAATGGACTGTGATCTCATCGGTCCCACCGTTGCCGCGGAGCGCCCACCGGCCCAGGCCGGAGGCGACTCCCTACGTCGACCTCACCCGCGCCCAGTGGAGCGCGCTGCGTGAGAAGACACCTCTTCCGCTGACCGCCGAGGAGGTGGAGAGACTGCGGGGTCTCGGCGACGTCATCGACCTCGACGAGGTACGGGACATCTATCTGCCGCTGTCCCGGCTCCTCAACCTCTACGTGGGCGCGACCGACGGCCTGCGCGGCGCCCTGAACACCTTCCTCGGCGAGAAGGGGTCGCAGTCCGGTACGCCGTTCGTGATAGGCGTGGCGGGCTCGGTCGCCGTCGGCAAGTCCACCGTCGCCCGCCTCCTCCAGGCCCTGCTGTCCCGCTGGCCGGAGCATCCGCGCGTCGAGCGGGTCACCACGGACGGTTTCCTGCTGCCCACGAAGGAACTGCAGGCCCGCGGGCTGATGTCCAGGAAGGGGTTCCCGGAGTCGTACGACCGCCGGGCGCTGACCCGGTTCGTCGCCGACATCAAGGCGGGCAAGGACGAGGTGACGGCCCCGGTCTACTCCCACCTCATCTACGACATCGTCCCGGACGAACGCCTCACCGTCCGCCGCCCGGACATCCTGATCGTCGAGGGCCTGAACGTCCTGCAGCCCGCCCTGCCCGGCAAGGACGGCCGCACCCGCGTCGGCCTCGCCGACTACTTCGACTTCAGCGTGTACGTGGACGCGCGCGCCGAGGACGTCGAGCGCTGGTACCTGAACCGCTTCCGCCGGCTGCGCGAGACGGCGTTCCAGAACCCGTCCTCGTACTTCCGCAAGTACACCCAGGTCTCCGAGGAGGAGGCCCTCGACTACGCCCGTACTACCTGGCGGACCGTCAACAAGGTCAACCTCCTGGAGAACGTGGCCCCGACCCGGGGGCGCGCCACCCTCGTGGTCCGCAAGGGCCAGGACCACAAGGTCCAGAAGCTCAGCCTGCGCAAGCTCTGACCGTCACCCGGCCGCCGTCCCACGGTGACCGCCGCCGCCCGCCGTCAACCGCCCGACTACCCTGCCTCCATGCTGCACCTACGCCTGATCACCCCGTCCGACCGGACCGAGGCGGTGATCCGCCTGATCGGGGCGACCGTCGGTACGACCCATCTGGCGGTCGTACCGGGCGCCGCCCGCGATCCCGCCGGCGACCTCGTCATGGTCGACGTGGCCCGCGAGGCGGGCGACGAACTGATCGGCGGGCTGTGCGAGCTGAAGATCGACACGGATGGCTCGATCGCCGTCGAGGACATCGACCTGTCGCTGTCGAAGCGGGCGGACCAGGCGGAGGAGGACGCACCCGGCGAGGGCGCCGACGCGGTCCTGTGGGAGCAGCTGACGGAGGCGACCCACGAGGAGTCGACGCTCTCGGTCACCTACCTGGCCTTCATCACGCTCGCCACGATGATCGCGGCCTGCGGTGTGGTCCTCGACAACGCGATCCTGATCGTGGGCGCGATGGCGGTGGGCCCGGAGTTCGGCCCGCTGGCGGGGTTCAGCACGGCGGTCGTCCGCCGCCGCCCGCGCCTGGCACTGCGCTCGCTCATCGCACTGCTCGTGGGCTTCGCGGTGGCGATGGCGGTGACCGTGCTGTTCAGCCTGCTGATGGACGGCCTGGGTCTGTTCACCGAGGACATGCTGGAGGGCGACCGGCCCAACACGGCCTTCGTCTACGCCCCCGACCCGTTCTCGTTCGTCGTGGCGGTCCTCGCGGGCATCGCCGGCACGCTCTCCCTGACCTCGGCCAAGTCGGGCCTGCTGGTGGGGGTGGCGATCTCCGTCACGACGGTCCCGGCCGCCGCCAACGCGGCGGTCGCCCTCAGCTACGGAGACACGTCCCAGACGATCGGCTCCACCAACCAACTGCTCCTGAACCTGGCAGGCATCACCCTGGCAGGCACCCTCACCCTCCTGACCCAGAAACACCTCTGGAAAAGCCAGAAAGGCCGCTCCCCAGCCCCCTGAGGGGCGCGGGGAACGGCGCAATCTTTTGTCTTTCAGGGGCGCGGGGAACGGCGCAAGCTTTTAGCTTGCAAGGGGCGCGGGGAACGGCGCAATCTTTTGGCTTTCAAGGGGCGCGGGGAACGGCGCAACCACCCACACCGCACCCGCAATCGCACCCGCACCCGCACCCCCACCCCCACCTCACCCCAGCGCGGACTTCACCGCATCAGCAAGCCGCCCCGCCACAGACCGAGCCTGATCGATATCAGCCGCCTCGACCATGACCCGCACAAGCGGCTCGGTCCCGGACGGCCGCAACAGCACCCGCCCCGTGGCCCCCAGCTCCCGCTCGGCCTCCGCCACGGCGGACGCGAGCTCCGCGGACGTGGACACCCGCGACCGATCGACATCGGGCACATTGATGAGCACCTGCGGCAACCGCTCCATCACGGACGCGAGATCCCGCAACGTACGCCCGGTCTGCGCGACCCGGGCCGCGAGCAGCAGCCCCGTCAGCGTCCCGTCGCCGGTTGTCGCGTGATCCAGGATGATCACGTGCCCCGACTGCTCGCCGCCGAGCGCGTAGTCGTGGCTCTTCATCTCCTCCAGCACATACCGGTCACCCACCCCGGTCTGCACGAGGGACACCCCTTCACGCTCCATGGCCAGCTTGAACCCGAGGTTCGACATGACCGTGGCGACGACGGTGTCGGACCGCAGCTCGGACCGCTCCCGCATCGCGAGCGCGAGGACGGCCAGGATCTGGTCCCCGTCGACCTCCGCACCGGTGTGGTCCACGGCGAGGCACCGGTCCGCGTCACCGTCGTGCGCGATGCCGAGGTCGGCGCCGTGCTCGAGGACGGCGGCCTTCAGCAGACCGAGATGCGTGGAGCCGCAGCCGTCGTTGATGTTGAGGCCGTCGGGCTCGGCGCCGATCGTGACGATCTCGGCGCCCGCGCGCGTGAAGGCCTCGGGCGAGACCCGCGCGGCAGCGCCGTGCGCCTCGTCGAGGACGACCTTGAGCCCGTCCAGCCGGTTCGGAACGGCGGCGAGGAGGTGGGCGGCGTACTTCTCGAAGCCCTCCTCGTACGAGCGGACGCGGCCGACGCCGGAGCCGGTCGGCCGGTCCCAGGGCGCGCCGGTCCGGTGCTCCTCGTAGACGGACTCGATCCGGTCCTCCAGCTCGTCGGCGAGCTTGTGCCCGCCGCGGGCGAAGAACTTGACTCCGTTGTCCGGCATGGCGTTGTGGCTCGCGGAGAGCATCACACCGAGGTCGGCACCGAGCGCACCCGTGAGATACGCCACCGCGGGGGTCGGCAGGACGCCGACGCGCAGCACGTCCACACCGGCGCTGGCGAGGCCCGCGACCACGGCGGCCTCCAGGAACTCCCCGGACGCACGCGGGTCCCGTCCGACCACCGCCGTCGGCCGGTGGCCTTCGAAGGTTCCCGCTTCGGCCAGTACGTGCGCCGCCGCCACGGAGAGGCCGAGCGTGAGCTCCGCCGTCAGATCCGCGTTGGCGACACCGCGTACGCCGTCCGTCCCGAAGAGTCGTCCCACTGGTGTCCTCCGAACTTGCTCAGGCTGTGATCAGGCTTTGATCAGCTCTGATGAGAATGTGCGGCTCAGCATGCGAGGGTCCGGCTCCGACCCATGTCAGGTATATCCCCCGGGCCTGTCTGTCTCCCACACCTGTTCCGAGGCCATGGCCGAAAGGCCGTACCGCGCGGCCGTACCGCCCGGCCGCGCGGTATACGCGTACCCCGCACCTTGTGACACACGGGCGGCCCCACAGGTTGTGCCACAGATCGTGATGTGTGCGCAGATCCTGACGTGTGCGCAGATCGCGATAAACGAACGCCCCGGCGGCACAGAACGTGCCGCCGGGGCGATTCGTGCGGAACAGCGCGCGAAATCGAGCGAGATTTAGCGCTTGCTGTACTGCGGAGCCTTACGGGCCTTCTTGAGACCGGCCTTCTTGCGCTCGACCGCACGGTCGTCACGCTTGAGGTAACCGGCCTTCTTGAGGGCGCCGCGGTTGTTGTCCACGTCGGCCTCGTTCAGCGCGCGGGCCACGCCGAGGCGCAGGGCACCGGCCTGACCGGAGACGCCGCCACCCGAGATACGGGCGACCACGTCGTAGCGGCCGTCGAGCTCGAGCACCTTGAAGGGCTCGTTGACTTCCTGCTGGTGCACCTTGTTCGGGAAGTAGTCCTCGAGCGTGCGCCCGTTGACCTTCCACTTGCCGGTGCCCGGGACGATCCGGACGCGGGCGATGGCGTTCTTGCGACGGCCCAGGCCTGCGGCCGGCTGCGGGTCGCCGAAGCGGCCTGCGAGCGACTCCGAGGTGTACTCGCCCTCGACGGCGGGGGCCTCGGACTCGGTGGTGTAGCTCTCTACGTCAACAGCCTCGGTCTCTTCGACCGGCTGCTCAACGGTGGTCTCGGCCACGGTTCTCCTCAGATTCTGTTCAGTCTTAGGGGGGTGGTGGCCGGAACTACTGCGCGACCTGGGTGATCTCGAACGGCACCGGCTGCTGTGCAGCGTGCGGGTGCTGGTCGCCCGAGTAGATCTTCAGCTTCGAGAGCACCTGACGGCCCAGGGTGTTCTTGGGGATCATGCCCTTGATGGCCTTCTCGACAGCCTTCTCGGGGTTCTTCGCCAGCAGCTCGTCGTAACGGACGGAGCGCAGACCACCCGGGTAACCGGAGTGGCGGTACGCCAGCTTCTGGGTCTTCTTGTTGCCGGAGAGGTGCACCTTGTCGGCGTTGATGATGATGACGAAGTCACCAGCGTCGACGTGCGGGGCGTAAATCGGCTTGTGCTTGCCCCGCAGAATGTTCGCGGCAGTGGTGGCCAGACGACCCAGGACGACATCCTGGGCGTCGATGACGTACCACTGGCGAGTGATGTCGCCGGGCTTGGGGCTGAACGTACGCACGGTCATGCCTTCGCTTCTTCAGTGAGTGGGTCCTGACAATGGGCCACCACGGACGATGTACGACAGCCCTGGCGGACCTCGGGACGCAACCGAGTCCTGCCGCTGGTCATCGGCCCGGTGGACCGGTGTAAGGGCCCCTCACGTGAGAATGAGCAAGCCAATACACATAACGAACCGCAAGAATACCTTCGGTGGCCCGTACGGGTCAAAACGCGTGCCGGAGGGCGTCCGCTCGGCGGGTCCGAGCCCGCCCGGCACCCGCCCGGCACCTCTGAGATGCCCCCTTGCTCTCACTTTGCTCTCTTTCGGGCTTGACATATCCGTGCTTCGAGTGCTGTGGGAGAGGACCAGCGGATCCCTTGTCCCCTTGTCCCGTCTAAGATGCGGCCCATGAGCTTTGGGCAGGGGGGACCCCAGTGGGGTTCCGGGGGATCGGGTTCTCAGCCGCCGCAGTGGAGCAGTCGGTCTCCCGACTGGGCGGCGCTGGCCGAGGCGTCCGAAACACGCAACCGGCGTCGCAGGTGGATGCTGGTCGGCGGCGGCGCCCTGGCCACCATCGCCGTGGGCGCGGCCGTCGCGGTGGCCGTGGTCTCGGCGGACGGCAAGGACCCGGCGGCGAACAAACCCGCCTCCGAGCTGCCCGCCTCCGCGGACATCCCGTCGGACAGCGCCGGGACCGGCCCGTCCTTCGAGGCGACCTCCGCGCCGCCGCCGCTGGACCCGAAGGACTTCATATCCGATGTGAAGAAGGACACCGCGACGCTCGCGCCGGGCATCCTCTTCCCGGGCACCCAGCTGACGATGGGCGAGACGGTCTACAAGAAGGGCGCGACGGCGTCCACGAAGAACTGCGCGTCGGCCGCCCAGGGCACGCTCGGCAAGGTCCTCACCGACAACGACTGCACCCGCCTCATGCGCGTCACGTACGCGAAGGACGGGGTGGCCGTCACCGTCGGTGTGGCGGTCTTCGACAACGAGGCCAAGGCACTCAGGGCGAAGACCGACGCCGACAAGCAGAGCGTCGTCCAGTCCCTCCCCGGTAAGGGCGTCCCCGTCTTCTGCCGCTCGGCGATCTGCCGCTCGACGACCAACTCGTACGGCCGCTACGCCTACTTCACGGTCGCCGGCTTCACCAACGGCAAGGACGTGACGGAGAAGGACGCCAAGGTCTTCACCACAGGCGACGACCTGGCCGAATTCACCTTCCGCCAAATCCGCCGCAGAGGCGAGGCCCAGGCCTCAGCCGCAGCCAACCAGTAACCCCCGCCCCCGCCCCGAGGGGCGCGGGGAACGGCGCAATCTTTTGCCCTTGCCCTCAGGAGCGCAAGGAACGACGCAGTCTCTCGCCCCCACCCTCCAGGGGCGCGGGGAACAGCGCAATCTTTCGCCTTTTCTCTTGAAGGACAAGGCTCCGGACAGCGACGCTCGGATCTGCGGGCGATGCGCCGACCGCCGATGGCGCTATGCCAACCCATGCGCCATCCGCGACCGGCCCGAAGTACGGACTCGCGACCGCCAGGGTTTGGCCGTGTTCGCCGCGGGTGTGCCGGAGGTGCTCACCTGATGCCGCCGGGGACGGTGTGGATGATCTCGGCCTGGTCGCGCTTGGTGTAGGCGTCCCAGTAGTGCTCGGCGATGGTCTCGGGCTCGGTGCCGGGACCGCTGCCGATGTACACCCCGATCGCCACGTGCGCGGCGTGCACCCCCCGCTCGGCGAGGTCGATGCCCAGGGCCATGGCGTAGTTGCGCAGCGCCGCCGCCGCGACGCCGATGCTGCCGAACGCGCCGCCGCTCGGCCGGATGGAGGAGGCGCCCGTGGTGAACAGCAGGGTGCCACTGCGGCGTTCGAGCATGGCGGGCAGCACCTGACGGACCGCGGCGACCGCTCCGTACAGGTAGTAGTCGAGTTGCTTGTGGAGGTCCTGCGCCGTGGCGTCGACGGCGGCGGCGCCGGCGAAGGCGGGGTCGGCGGGCGAGTACTCCAGTACGTCGACGGCCCCGAACCGGTCGGTGACCGCGGCGAGCGCCGACTGCAGCGAGTCGGGACGCGTCACGTCCGCGGCGAAGCCTGCGGCCTCGATGCCGTCCTCGGCGAGCTGTGCGGCGAGCGCGTCGAGCTTGTCCTGGGTCCGGGAGACCAGGGCGACCTGGAAACCCTCCCTTCCGAAGCGGCGGGCGATGGACAGGCCCAGGCCGGGGCCTGCCCCGATGACGGCGATGACGGGCATGGGTGGTGCTCCTGTGGTCGGACGGGCTGGACGGATGAGGGGCACCTCCCGCCCCGACAGCGGCCAGGACGGAAAGTCGAGGCTTGCCTCATGTTCTGGAGCGTAGCAGAGAATATGAGGCACCCCTCCGGTTGGTAGCCTGAGCGACATGGCCATCGACCCCCTGTCCGCCTCCGCCGGGAACCCGGCCCCCGACCGCCCCCTGCGGCGCGACGCGCAGCGCAATCGCGACGCCCTGCTCAGCGCGGCCCGCTCCTGCTTCGCCGAGCAGGGCATGGAGGCACCCCTGGAGCAGGTGGCCAAGCGGGCCGGCCTGGCCATCGGCACGCTGTACCGGCACTTCCCCACCCGGCTGGACCTGGTGCAGGCGACCTTCGCCGGGAAGCTGGCCGTCTGGCGGGAGGCGGCCGAGAAGGCCGTCACCATGGATGACGCCTGGGCGGGGCTGTGCCACTTCCTGGAGACCATGTGCGAACTCCAGTCACAGGACCGGGGGTTCAACGACCTGGCCTCCATACGGCTGCCGGAGAGCGCCTGCCTGGCGGGCGCCCAGACCCGCATCCGCGAACTCGGTGTACACATCGTCGAGCGTGCGCAGGAGCAGGGCAGCCTGCGCCCCGACCTCACCCCCGAGGACCTTGCCTTCGTCATCTGGTCGCACAGCCGCGTCACCGAGGCCACCCACGCCATCGCCCCGGACGCCTGGCGTCGCCACCTCTACCTTCTGCTCGACGGCTTCCGAACCGACCGCGCCCACCCGCTACCGGCGCCGCCGCTCACAGAGGAGCAGCTGTACCGCGCCATGACCAGCCTCGGAGGAAACGGGGCCTGCGGCGCCTGACCGCCGGCATGCGTCGTTGTTCCAAGGCGCCGCGGGGAACCCCCTCCCGGCGACCAGGCCGAGCCGGTACCCCTCCGTCCCCGCGACGCAGAGTTCGCGGAGGCGTTCGGTGACCTCCGCGTGCACCGGCGACACGACGTGCGTCTCGAAGGCCGCGTGCCGGTCTCCCTGCCGGCCATGCTGGTGGCCGCCCCCGCGGACCGGGCGGGCCACAAGCGGGTCTCGCGGCGCGGGCCGGTCGACGGCGGATCCGGCGTGCAGCAGACGCCAGCCCGCCGACCAGGCGCGGGGGCGGTTTTCGATCCGCTGCTCCGCAACCAGGCGAGGGCGGACGTGGAGGGGCTGAGGTCGACCACCGGGATGCCGGAGAGCTGGGCCAAGGTAAGGCGGTTCTGGCTCGCCAAGGGGTGATCGGCACAGAAGCAGGCCACTCGCGGCTCGGTGGCCAGGTGGCGCAGTTCGATGTCATCCGTCGTCTAACCTGCCGCGATAACGCGCACGTTATCAACCAGCAGGCATCATGCACCCCTTGGATCGATGACATGCCTGCGCGGGTCATGTGATATTCAACGGGCCGTCACTTGATCTCCCTCCCGACCAAGGGCCCCGAAAGGCACAGCATGAGCTTGCGGAAGATGCCGTCGGGCGCGGGCCTCCTGTGCATCGCATCAGACGTCCAGTCGAGCAAGTACCTCAACGTCAACGGAACTTTCACCTCGCCCTGATGTGGGCAACCGCGCTTCCGCGTCCGAGCCATGGACACCCAGAGCTGCGTCCCGGACAAGGCCCACCCTGCGGCAGCCCCGACCGGCCCACCAGTGACGGAACTCAAAGATCACCGGTCCTGAATCGACTTCTGCTACCTGCTCGCCGCGAGTGCAAGCCATTGACCGCCTCGCACAACACCGAATCCAAACTCCATCAGGGAGAAGACAGTGCGCAAAACCGTACTCGGCTTGCTCGTGGCACTGGCAGCGGTGCTCGCGGTAGCACCGCTCGCCAATGCCAACGCCGACCAGACCCAGACCACCGCCTGCTGCGGAGGAGGCCCCGGCCACCCGTAAAGGGCGTCCGCCGGTGAAAGAGCTCCCTTGGATCCCCTTTCAACACGGAGATGCGATGCGCAAAACCGCACTCGCACTAGGAGAAGACATGAACAGCATTCGGCGGATCTTCAGCATGGGAACGGCCGCGCTCGTGCTCGGGGCCGGGCTCCTGGCCGGTTCTTCCGGTGCGGCGCAGGCGGCGCCGTCGGACTGCGTGGGAGGCGCGAAGGGTTTCACCGACATCCCGGACAGTCTCAGCGGTCGCGGTGTGGGAGGCGCGGGAGCCGTGATAGCCAACTTCGGCGGCACCCCGTGGGCCGTCGCCTCGTACCAGATGCACACCGGCAACGTCGGCGGTACATCAATGGGTTGGGGCGTCTTGAGCACCAGCTCCAGCACTTGGGGCCCCGGTGCCGTCGGATGGGTCTGGATGGATGTCACCAACGACAACAAGGTTTCGTGGATCCAGTGCGGCCCGTTCACAACGAGCGCGAGCGGCGCCAGGATCACGACCCCGGCCTACCCGACCAGCAACTCGGCGAGTCGGGCCTTCCGTGTCTGCGCACAGGTGACCAGCCCCTCTCCCGTCAGCGGCATCACCTGCACCCCCTGGTGGTAGCCACCCGCTCTTGGGAACAAGACCCGTCCGCAAGCCCGCTTGACCGGACGTCCAATCTCGAATCCTTCCGTCAGACGGGAGCGGGGCCGGTCTGTCCGGTCCTGCGCCCGGCCAACGGAGGTGGTGTTGTCGAGGGCATCGGTGTGGCGGCTGCCGACAGGCCGACTCGATCACCGCCCACAACTCGTCACTGACCTCCCGCACCCCCACCACCGTGCCGCACGAAGATCATTTTGCAAGGACCCCTCAGGGGCGCGGGGAACGGCGCAGTCTTTCGCCCTTTGCCCTCAGGGGCGCGGGGAACTGCGCGGCCAGCACCCACCGACCCGCACCCCACGACCCGCCCCCGCCCGGACCTCACCCCCGCAACCGCAACCGCACCGGCACCAACGCCGACTCAAGCTGCGTACGAAGAGTCATCTTCGACACCCCCTCCGTCCGCTCCTCGAACCGGATCGGAATCTCCACCGCGCTGTGCCCGGCCCGTACGGCCTTGTACTTCAGCTCGACCTGGAAGCTGTACCCCGCGCTGTCCAGCGACCGCAGGTCCACATCCTCCAGGGCCCGCGCGGACCACAGGTTGAACCCCGCCGTGATGTCCCGGATCTTCGTGCCGAGCACGGTCCGCGCGTACCGGTTCGCGAACCGCGACAGCAGCACCCGATGCGCGCCCCAGTCCTCGTCGAGCGAACCCCCCTCGACGTACCGGCTCCCGATGACCAGCCCGACCCCCGAGGCCACGGCGGTACCCAGCATCCGCGGCACCGCCTCCACGGGGTGGCTCCCGTCGGCGTCCATCTGCACCACGTACGCGGCGCCCTCGTCGACCGCCGCGGTCATGCCCGCCACGTACGCGCGCCCGAGGCCGTCCTTCTCCGTGCGGTGCAGCACGCTCATCCGGTGCCGCCCGTCCGCGTTGTACTTCTCGGCCAGCTCCTCGGCGATCCGTCCGGTGCCGTCCGGACTGGAGTCGTCCACCACCTTCAGGTGCAGCCCGTTCAGCGGCAGTTGAAGCACCGCCTCCGCCATTCTCGGCAGATTGGCGGCCTCGTTGTACGTGGGCATCACGATCGTGACGCGCACGTCCACGTCGTCGAATGTCTCGTACGTCATGTCCTTACCCCTCCCCACCGGGCGCGGGTCTGCCCAGCGCCCGGAACTCCCAGCCCGCCGCGGCCCAGGTGGCCCCGTCGAGCGTCCCCCGGCCGTCCACGATCCGTGGACGGGAGACCAAGGTGCGGGCCCGCTCGGGAGCGAGCTCGCGGAACTGCGGCCATTCGGTCAGGTGCAGCACGAGATCGGCTCCGCGCAGCGCCTCCTCGGCCGACAGCGCGTACCCGAGCAGCGGGAACGCCTTGCGGGCGTTGTCCATCGCCTCGGGGTCGTAGACCGTGACATCGGCGCCGTCGAGACGCAAGCGCGCGGACACGTTCAGCGCGGGGGAGTCACGGATGTCGTCGGAGTCCGGCTTGAAGGCGGCGCCCAGCACGGCGATCCGCGCCCCGAGGACCGAGCCTCCGCACAGTTCGCGGGCCAGCTCGACCACCCGGTCGCGGCGCCGCATGTTGATCGCGTCGACCTCGCGCAGGAACGCCAGGGACACCCCCAGCTCGTCGGCGCGGTGCGCGAAGGCCCGGATGTCCTTGGGCAGGCAGCCCCCGCCGAAGCCGACGCCGGCCCGCAGGAACTTCTTCCCGATCCGGTCGTCGTGGCCGATCGCCTCCGCCAGTACGGAGACGTCGCCGCCCGTGGCCTCGCACACCTCCGCCATGGCGTTGATGAACGAGATCTTGGTGGCGAGGAACGCGTTCGCGGCCGTCTTGACCAGCTCGGCGGTCGGGAAGTCCGCGGTGACGACCGGGGTCCCGGCGCCGATGACGGGCGCGTACACCTCGCGCAGCAACGTCTCGGCCCGCTCGGATCCGATGCCGAGGACCAGCCGGTCCGGGCGCAGGGTGTCCTCGACGGCGAAGCCCTCGCGCAGGAACTCCGGGTTCCAGGCGATCTCCACGCCGGTGTGGGTGTCCGCGAGCCGCCGGGCCGTGCCCACGGGCACGGTCGACTTGCCCACCAGGAGCGCGCCCTCGCCCGCGTACCGTGCCAGTGACGCGAACGCCGCGTCCACGTACCGCAGGTCGGCACCCTCGGAGTCCTTGCGCTGCGGGGTGCCCACGCAGAGGAAGTGCACCTCGCCGAAGGCCGCGGCCTCCTCGTAGGACGTGGTGAACCGCAGGCGTCCGCTCGCGGTGTGCCGGGCGAGCAGCTCCGGCAGTACGGGTTCGTGGAACGGCACCCGCCCCGCCTGCAGCGCGGCGACCTTGTCGGGGTCGACGTCGACCCCGAGCACCTCGTGGCCGAGTTCCGCCATACAGGCGGCGTGGGTGGCACCGAGGTAGCCGGTGCCGATGACAGTGAGCCGCATGGCACTGCCTTTCGTACGGAAGAGTCAGCTGGTGGACCCAGCGCGGAAAAGCGGAAAAGCGAACTGGGGACAGGGGACAGCCCGGTTCAGGACGTCTTGATCCAGATGCGGTAGGTCCCCGTGCCGCTGGAGTTGCGCCACGGCACGTCGGCGAGCAGCCGGTAGTGCGGGTTGCCCCTGACGGCCCCGGCGATGACGTCGTCGACCCGCGGGTTGGTGATCCCGTCCAGGACGATCAGGTCGAACTCGCCGTCGCGCAGCGCCGCGCGATAGGCCTCGTCACCGGTGTAGTACGTGCCCTTCTTCGCCTTGTACTCCATGCCGAAGACGCTCTGCCACTGACTGTGGTCGGTCTTCTCGCGCAGGTAGTAGACGGGCACCTCGGGCGTGGAGCTGAGGTAATGGCCCTCGGAGTCCACGTGGGACTGGATGGTGCGGATCATCTTCGACGAGTCCGGCCAGACGCCGAAACGCCAGTCCGCCTGCGAGATGCCCAGGCACAGCACGGCCGTCCACAGCATGATGCCGAGCTGGGGGTAGCGGAAGTGCGCGCCGACGAGGCGGGTGACCCCGACCCCGGCCATCGGGGCGGCGAAGAGCAGCCCGAAGCCGACGTGCTTGAACAGGGAGACCACGGTGCCCAGATGGATCTGGTACGCCGAGGCCAGGACGGCCGTGCCGCACAGGAGCAGCCCCATCAGGGCGCGCCAGCGCCAGCCGGGGTTGCCGAGCCGCTGCGCCAGCGGCGATTCGTTCATGCGGCTGCGCCGGACGTACGAGATCGCGCCGCCGACCGCCGCCAGGAACATCAGCCCGCCCCACTCGGCGGAGCGCTGCAGCAGGAATGCCGCGCTGTCGGTGCCGTGCGCACGGTTGGTGGTGGTCTGCTGGATGCCCGCGAGCAGATCGGTGGTGTAGATCCCGATCCCGGCCAGCGCGCCCATGCCGAGGCCGAGCAGCAGCATCCGCAGGACGGCCGACCTGGCACCGCGGTAGGGCCAGGCGGTCAGCAGCGCCAGCACGACGAGGGTCGGCAGGTAGAGCGCGGCGGCGTACTTCACCCCGACCGCGAGGACCGCGACGGGTGCGGCGAGCAGGACCGCGTAGGCCGGCGCCCGGTTCGTGCGGACGACGATCCAGACGGCGAGGGCCAGCAGGAACAGGGCAGCCGCGTCGTAGGTCGCGAAGAAACCCATGACAACGGTCGACTGGACCACCGAGAAGAGCGCGGCGGCGGCGAGCGCGGCCCGCTCGTTGAACATCCGCCGCGAGAACGAGTACAGCAGGCCGGTGGTGAAGAGCATGAGAACCAGGCTGAGCACACGCGCGCCGGTGAGCCCGAACCAGCCGTCCACCACTGCCGCGAGCACCGGGTAGAGCTGGGGCGATCCCGAGAAGTACGCGGCGTAGTCGATGGGCAGCGGGGTGCCGTTGAGCAGGTGGTCGAGCTCGGCGTGCCCGGCCGCCAGATACAGCGCCTCGTCCTGGAACGCCGTGTTGGACAGCCGCAGCGACAGCACCGTCTGGATCAGCAGGATGCACAGCAGCACGGCCCGGCTGACCCAGGCCCGCCGCCGGCTCGCCGCCATGTCCCAGCCCGCCTCGGGCGTGACGGGGATGTGGTACGAGGGCTCGGCGGGGGTCGCCTCGACGGTGTGCAGCGCGTACGTCGGCTGGTCCTCGCGCTGCCGCTGCTCGGGAATCCCCGGCGCGTACCGCTGCTGGTCCCGCTCCTGCTCCTGCGGGTAGGCCGTCCGCGTGCCGTAGCCCTGCGCGGGCCGCCCGTTGGAGTTGAACCAGGAGGACGGGTCCCGCTCCCCGTAGGGATCCCCGTACGGGTCGCCGTACTGCTCCCCGAACTGGTCCCCGTACTGCTGGTCGCCGTATGCACGCTCGCCGTGCGACCGCTCGCCGTACGGATCCTGCGGCTGCGACGGGTGCTGGTTCTGGCTGCGATTCATCACGGCTTCCGAACGTCGAAGCCGAACAGATCGTCGGCGGCCAGTCGCTTGAACTCCTTGAGGGCCAGCGGGCTGACCTTCAGCCGCCAGTCGGCGCGCTTCTTGTGGTCGAACCACACGAACCCGAGCATGTCGTCGTCCGCCTCGACCCCGGCGAACAAGTTCCGGACGTCGGCCCGGCGGCGCTCGCCCGGCTCGGCGGCCGTCTCCAGGATCAGCGTCGGCTTCTTCGTGAATGTCCGGATCTCGTCCAGGGTCGGCCCGAAGACGCTCTGGTAGGCGTTGTCCTCCTCATGCGTGAAGTAGCCGATCACGCCCACCCAGTCGACATAGCCGTCGCCCGGGTAGTACGGCTCCAGCTCGACGCTCTTGACCGGGTTGACGATGTTGGGCGACCAGGCCCAGATCACGTTGGAGGCGCCGGCGTCCGTGAACGTGTCGTGGATGTGCTTCCACGCGGCCACGTACTGCTTGGGCGTGACGTTCCTGGTGCCCCACTTCTCCCAGTGGCCGTTCATCTCGTCGGCGAAGGAGATCACGACGGGCAGGTTCAGCCTGCGCACCGAGGCGGCGTACTTCTTGAGGTACGCGTCCTTCTCGCCCGCCGCGATGTCGGCGAGCGTGATGTCGAACGGCTCCCAGGAGACCAGGGTCAGCGCGCCCTCGTCCCAGGCGTTGCGCACACCCGCGGCGTCGAAGCCGTCGCCCCAGGCCGCGTAGTACTCGATGAGGTTCGGCTTCTTGCCGGTCATCGCGGTGTAGGTGTCGACGCCCTTCATCGAGTTCGGCGCCCCGTCGACGGCCGCGCCGAAGTACTTCTTCCCGGGCTTGAGCAGGGGTGTCACGTCGTAGGGGATGTCGGCGTCCGCGCCCGGTGAGTCGTCGCCCGCGCCTTGCGAGCCGCCGCCCTCGGACGCCGCCGACGTACCGGAGTCGTCCAGCAGGGAGCAGCCGCTCAGCGTGAACAGCGCGGACAGGGCCAGCGCACCGGCCGCCGCGGTGGTACGTACACGTGTCAGGAACATCAGACGGCGCTCTCCGCTCGGGGCTGCACCAGAACACGGCCCACGACGAGGGCGTAGAAGAGTCCGGTGGAAAGGATGAGGGCGAAGTCGGGGGCGTTCATCGTGAACAGCCGCCACACCGCGGCGCCCACCCAGATCGCGGCGGTGCCGCCGCCCCAGACCCACATGCCGATCCAGAAGCGGCGGGTCTTGTTCTTCTTCGCGCCGGCGGATCCGGTGGGCTGCCAGCCCATGCGGTTCTTGCGCAGGATGTCGTAGATCGCGAAGAAGTGCGCCCAGCCGTACATCATGCGGGCCGCCCACGCCTCCAGGCGGTAGGGGGCCTTGTGCCACATCGGGAAGATGATCGTGGTGTAGACGATGCTCGGCAGCACCAGGAGCAGATGCTCGACCTTCAGCTTGTCCGGCATCATCAGCAGCAGCACGATGGGGATCACGGGCGCCGCGAACGTGAACAGCGCCGTGTGGATGTAGTAGAAGAAGCCCGACATGTAGCAGAGCCGGCTGGAGAACTTGATCTTCCGCTGCCAGAACTTCCTGCTGCCCAGCAGGCTCATCGACCCCGAGCACCAGCGGTACTGCTGGTTGAAGAAGGCGCCCGCGCTGTCCGGGCACACACCCGTGGACACGGCGACGGGAATGTACCGCAGGTCCCAGCCGAGGCCGCGCAGATCGAAGCCCGTGTGGACGTCCTCGGAGTGCTCGATCAGCGTCGTACCGCCGTTGTCGTTCAGGGCCGCCCGCCGGTAGATGGCGCACGAGCCGACGCAGATCGCGCCGTCGCTGCCCTGCCGGGAGACCTGCACGGAGCGGTAGAACAGCTCCTGCACCGCGCCCGCGCCGCGCTCGATCCAGTTCTGCGAGTCGAGGACGCGGAAGTACTGCGGCGACTGGACGATCCCGGTCCTCGGGTTCTCGTCCATGTACGGCAGCATCTCTTCGAGCAGGTCCGCGCGCGGCGTGAAGTCGGCGTCGAGGATGAGGATGAACTCCCCGTCCGACTGCTCGAAGCCGAAGTGCATGTTGCCGGCCTTCTTGAACCAGCCGCGGTTCTCCCGGGTCCCGTAGCGGAAACCGAAATCGTGGGCCATCGCCTCAAGGTCGGCGCTCGCGCCGTCGTCGAGCACGAAGGGCACACAGACCCCGGGGTAGCGGTCGGCCATCGCCCGCACATGGGTCCAGGTGTTGTGCAGGACCTCGATGGGCTCGCCGCACACCGGCAGGAAGACGTCCACGGACGGGTAGGTCCCGGGCCGCCAGTTCGCCACCAGCGACCGGTGGTGCTTGATGTCGAAGTCCCTGGTGAACCCGTTCACCCGCAGCGAGATCAGGTAGTAGATCACCGTGAAGACCAGCAGCGGCGTGTAGATCCACAGCACGGGAGTCGACTGCGCGAGCTTGAACTGGCTCATGATCAGGCAGCAGAAACTGATCAGCGAGCTGATCGTCAGGATCCACAGACGCCGTCTGGCGTAGGAGTACTTCTCCCTCTCCGTCGGCGGCAGAGGCAGCAGCCCGAGCGATGCCTGACCGCCGCGCCCCGCTCTCCGTCTCCCGGTCTGGCGCGTGCCGCGCCGCCCCCCGGTCCGCACAGGACCTACTGATGTCATGAAAAAACCTGCCCCCGGGCATGCAGAAGCCCGATGATCCCCGCCCCTTGCCCGGCCACCCCATTCGAACTACTGGCCGGGCCGCGAAATCATAACCGAGTTTCATGAGCTACGTAAGATTCGCGTGAGGAAGTAAGTCAGACATGACGCCTTACGTCCGTTATAAGGATGCATGATCCGCGTTACATGTGGATGTCCTCCAGCCACATGAGAGACATCGAAGACATACCGCGCCTCAGCAGCAGACCGCCCCCGGCAGGGTCCGCCGGTTGCGCGCCTCCTTGTTCCGCGCGGCCAGCAGCTCGTCGGCGGGGTAGCCCACCTCTTCGAGGGTCAGCCCGTGCGGGCGCACCACGTGCACGGCGGAGTCCCGCACCCCCGCGGCCAGCACCTTCGCCGGCCAGTCGGCGCCCCGGTGCCCGTCCCCCACGAACAGCAGCGCGCCGATCAGTGAACGCACCATGTTGTGGCAGAAGGCGTCGGCCCGCACGGTGGCGGTGATCACCCCGTCGCTCCCCCGCTCAAGACGCAGCTCCTGGAGCGTACGGATGGTCGTCGCGCCCTCCCGCTTCTTGCAGTAGGCGGCGAAGTCGTACTCGCCGAGCAGCCCCCGGGCCGCCTCGTTCATGGCGTCGACGTCGAGCGGCCAGTCGTGCCACAGCACATGGCCGCGCAGCAGCGGGTCGACCCCGCCGGGGTTGTCGGTGACGCGATACGCGTATCGCCGCCACATCGCCGAGAACCGCGCGTTGAACCCGCTCGGCGCCTCGCTCAGGGCCCAGATCCGCACGTCCTTCGGCAGCCGCCCGGCCATCCGCTTGAGCAGCTTCTCCTGATGCTCGGCCCACACCTCCTCGGGCAGATCGACATGCGCCACCTGCCCGCGGGCGTGCACGCCGGCATCGGTCCGCCCGGCCACGGTCAGCTCGTAGTTCGTGCCGCCCGACCGCGTGACGGTCCGCAGCGCGTCCTCGATCTCCCCCTGCACGGTCCTGCGACCGCTGGCCTGCTTGGCCCAGCCGGAGAACTCGCTCCCGTCGTACGAGACGTCCATCCGGACACGGACATGACCGGCCGCTACTTCGTCACTCACCTGGAAATCCTCTCAGGAACACGAAAGCGGGCCCGCTCCCAGAAGGAACGGACCCACTCAAGCACGCCGCCGAAGGGGCGCGGGGAACTGCGCGACGCTTACGCGTCCTTGGACTCCTCGGCGGCCTCGTCGGCCGGCTTGGCGTCCTCGACGGCCTCGTCCTTGGGCGCGTCGTCCTTCTTCAGGGTGTCTTCCTTGACGGCACGCTTCGTCGCCGCCTCGGCCTCACCGGTGGCCTGCTGGGCCACGGTCAGGGCCTCCACCAGCTCGATGACGGCCATGGGCGCGTTGTCGCCACGACGGTTACCGATCTTGGTGATACGGGTGTAGCCACCCGGGCGGTTCTCGTAGCGCGGGCCGATCTCGGTGAAGAGCGTGTGCACGATGCTCTTGTCCGTGATGACCGACAGCACCTGACGGCGGTTGTGAAGGTCGCCCTTCTTCGCCTTGGTGACCAGACGCTCGGCGTAGGGCCGCAGGCGGCGGGCCTTCGCCTCGGTGGTCGTGATCTTGCCGTGCTCGAAGAGCGACTTCGCGAGGTTCGCGAGAAGCAGCTTCTCGTGCGCGGCGCTGCCGCCCATACGGGCACCCTTGGTGGGCTTCGGCATGATGTTTCTCCTAGGTGTCTGCCCCGGCCGTATCAGGTACCGAGGTCAGTATCCGAGCAGACGGTTGTCTGTCGAAGATCCAGGGCGGCCTCGAAGAGGCGCCCTGGAAGGGGCGCGGGGAACTGCGCGGCCGGCCACAGCGCACCCGCACCCTGAAACCGGCAGTCAGCCCCGAGCTGTCAGTACTGCTCGGTCTCGACGAAGCCCGCGTCCGCGTCGTCGTCCGCACCGAACGCGTCGGCCGCGGCGGTGGGGTCGAACCCGGGAGGCGAGTCCTTGAGCGCGAGACCCATGCCGGCCAGCTTCGCCTTGACCTCGTCGATCGACTTCGCACCGAAGTTGCGGATGTCGAGCAGGTCGGCCTCGGAGCGGGCGACGAGCTCACCCACGGAGTGGATGCCCTCACGCTTGAGGCAGTTGTACGACCGAACGGTGAGCTCGAGCTCCTCGATCGGCAGGGCGAGATCGGCGGCGAGGGCGGCGTCCGTCGGGGACGGGCCCATGTCGATGCCCTCGGCGTCGATGTTGAGCTCGCGCGCCAGACCGAACAGCTCGACCAGGGTCTTACCGGCCGACGCCATGGCGTCACGGGGACGCATGGCCTGCTTGGTCTCGACGTCGACGATCAGCTTGTCGAAGTCGGTGCGCTGCTCGACACGAGTCGCCTCGACCTTGTACGTGACCTTGAGAACGGGCGAGTAGATCGAGTCGACCGGGATGCGCCCGATCTCCTGACCGACCTGCTTGTTCTGCACGGCGGAGACGTAACCGCGACCGCGCTCGACGGTCAGCTCCATCTCCAGCTTGCCCTTGCCGTTGAGCGTGGCGAGGACGAGGTCGGGGTTGTGCACCTCGACACCGGCGGGCGGGGCGATGTCGGCGGCGGTGACGAGACCGGGTCCCTGCTTGCGCAGGTACATGACGACGGGCTCGTCGTGCTCGCTGGAGACGACCAGCTGCTTGATGTTGAGGATGAGGTCGGTTACGTCCTCCTTGACACCCGGCACGGTGGTGAACTCGTGCAGGACGCCGTCGATCCGGATGCTGGTGACAGCGGCACCGGGGATCGAGGAGAGGAGCGTGCGGCGGAGGGAGTTGCCGAGGGTGTAGCCGAAGCCCGGCTCCAGCGGCTCGATCACGAACCGGGAGCGGAATTCGTCGACGACCTCTTCGGTCAGCGACGGACGCTGAGCAATAAGCATGGTGCGATCCTTCAGTCAGGGGCATCCGCTATTTGACGCCCTACTGGTACTGCAAGGGTACGGGCGGCACGCCTCCGAAGAGCCGTACCGCCCGAACCCAGGAAAAACTAAGACAACCGTGCGTCAGACGCGACGGCGCTTGGGCGGACGGCAGCCGTTGTGCGGCGTGGGCGTCACGTCCTGGATCGAGCCGACCTCGAGGCCGGTCGCCTGCAGCGAACGGATGGCGGTCTCACGACCGGAACCCGGACCCTTGACGAAGACGTCGACCTTGCGCATGCCGTGCTCCTGCGCGCGGCGGGCGGCCGACTCGGCGGCCATCTGCGCGGCGAAGGGGGTGGACTTGCGCGAGCCCTTGAAGCCGACGTGGCCGGCGGAGGCCCAGGAGATCACGTTGCCCGAGGGGTCCGTGATCGAGACGATGGTGTTGTTGAACGTGCTCTTGATGTGGGCGTGCCCATGAGCGACGTTCTTCTTTTCCTTGCGGCGCACCTTCTTGGCAGCGCCCTGACGACCCTTGGGGGGCATCTATAACTCCTACGGGGAGGTGGTCGGTCCTACAGCGAAGACCGCTGATGAAGCGTTGTCCGCTGAGGACTACTTCTTGCCCGGCTTCTTCTTGCCGGCGATGGCGCGACGCGGGCCCTTGCGGGTACGGGCGTTCGTGCTGGTGCGCTGGCCGTGGACGGGCAGGCCACGACGGTGGCGCAGACCCTGGTAGCAGCCGATCTCGACCTTGCGGCGGATGTCGGCCTGAACCTCACGGCGGAGGTCACCCTCGGTCTTGAAGTTGTTGTCCACGTACTCGCGGATCCGGACCAGCTCCTCCTCGGAGAGGTCACGGACGCGGGTGTTGGGGTTGACGCCGGTGTCGGCCAGCGTCTTCTGCGAGAGGGTCCGGCCGATGCCGAACACGTAGGTGAGGGCAACCTCCACGCGCTTTTCGCGCGGGATGTCAACACCGGAAACGCGTGCCATTCAATGGCTCCAGTTGTCGTTCGGAGGTCTTCCACAGAACCGGTTCCCGCCCGCCGTCCTCTTCTTCGGCGCGAGCCTCGAAGATTCGGTACGGATCGGGTCCCCGGCCTCCGACCGGGGGTGTCGGATCACTGTGAACAGTGGATCCGGGCTCTGCGTATGAACATGTACGTGCGTCGCGCGAAGTTCTGCGGGTGCAGAAGGTGCGGTCGTGCGTCAGCCCTGGCGCTGCTTGTGGCGCGGGTTTTCGCAGATGACCATGACCCGGCCGTGACGGCGGATCACCCTGCACTTGTCGCAGATCTTCTTGACGCTCGGCTTGACCTTCATGGTGAGGTTCTCCGGGTCAGTGCCACCACCCCGCGGAAGCGGGGTACAGGCAAGATCTACTTGTAGCGGTAGACGATCCGGCCACGCGTCAGGTCGTACGGAGACAACTCCACCACGACCCTGTCGTCAGGGAGGATGCGGATGTAGTGCATGCGCATCTTGCCGCTGATGTGTGCCAGGACCTGGTGGCCGTTCTGGAGCTCAACCTTGAACATGGCGTTCGGAAGAGACTCGACGACAGTGCCCTCGATCTCGATGGCACCTTGCTTCTTGGCCACGCTTCGCCTTTCGAATCGACTACCTTGATCGACTCCGCACTTACCACATGCAGGCATGCGGATGCACGAGAGCCGACGAGTCAGTCTACGCCAGGCCCCCCGGAAAGACGAATCGAAAAAGTCTGCCCCACGAACAAGATCCCTAAGCCGAGACGCGCCCCTCCAGGGGCGCGGGGAACGGCGCAATCTTTAGGGGCGCAGCCCCAAGGGGCGCGGGGAACGGCGCAGTCTTTTGACTTTCGGGTGCGCAGCCCCCAGGAGCCCCCAGGAGCCCCCAGGAGCCGCGGGGAACGGCGCGAGGCCGCTACGCCAGCGGATCAGGCGCGGCAGTGACCCCGTACTCGGCGAGCTTCGCCCTACCCCCGTCGGGAGACGTAAGCACAAGCGGTCCCGCCTCGGTCAGCGCGACAGAGTGCTCCCAGTGCGAAGACCACGTGCCGTCCGTCGTGATGACGGTCCAGTCATCGGCCAGCACCTCCGTCCGCGGCGTCCCCAGCGAAACCATCGGCTCGATGGCGAGGCAGAACCCGGGCACCAGCTTCGGCCCCTTGCCCCGCCGCCGCTCGACGTAGTTCAGCAGATGCGGATCCATGTGCATCTCGGTCCCGATGCCGTGGCCGCCGTAGTCCTCGACGATCCCGTACTTGCCGCCACCGGGCTTCGGCTGGCGCCGGATGTACGTCTCGATGGCCCGGGAGACGTCGACGAGCCGGTTCCCCAGCTTCATCGCCGCGATCCCGGCCCACATCGACTCCTCGGTCACCCGGGACAGCTCAAGCAGCTCCGGAGCATGCCCGGAACCCACGAACGCCGTGTACGCCGCGTCCCCGTGCCAACCGTCGACGATCGCGCCGGCGTCGATCGAGATGATGTCCCCGTCCTTCAGGACGACCTCATCGGTCGGGATGCCGTGCACGACGACCTCGTTCACCGAGGTGCAGATCGTGGCGGGGAAGCCGCCGTAGCCCAGGAAGTTCGACTTCGCGCCGTGTTCGTCGAGCACCTTGCGGGCGACCTGGTCGAGATCCCGGGTCGTGGCACCGGGCACCGCGGCTTCCCGCGTCGCGCTGTGGACGGCGGCGACGACCAGGCCCGCCTCACGCATCTTGGCGATCTGCTCGGGGGTCTTGATCTGCACCATGGTGGCCCGCGCTCTCCGTCTTCTCTGCCTACTGGATTACCTGCACAACAGTACGGCCGCGGCGCCCAGCGAGGGCACCGCGGCCGAACCGGTCGGGACGACTACTTGTCGCCGTCGCCCCGGCTGTCCTTCTTGCCCTCGGCCTGACCCTTGAGGGCGTCCATCGCGCGCTTGGTGACCTCGTACACCTTGCCGAGCGCCGAGATCGTCACCACGAGGCCCTGGGCCCCGTAGTAGTCGATGATCGGCTCGGTCTGGGTGTGGTAGACCTCCAGGCGCTTGCGGACGGTCTCCTCGGTGTCGTCGTCCCGCTGGTACAGCTCGCCGCCGCAGACGTCGCAGACGCCTTCCTTCTTCGGCGGGCTGTACGTCACGTGGAAGACGTGGCTCGAATCGTTGCGGCAGATGCGGCGGCCGGCGATGCGCTTGACCACCTCGTCCTCGGGGACCTCCAGGTCGAGCACCCCGTCGAGTTCCACACCATCGGCCTTGAGTGCCTGGTCCAGTGCCTCGGCCTGCGAGACGTTCCGCGGGAAGCCGTCGAGCAGGAAGCCGTTCACGGCGTCCGGCTGCTCCATGCGGTCCTTGGCCATCGCGATGGTGACCTCGTCCGGCACGAGGTTGCCCTCGTCCATGTACGACTTCGCGAGTTTGCCCAGGTCGGTCTGCTGGCTGATGTTCGCACGGAAGAGGTCGCCCGTGGAGATGTGCGGGATCGACAGGTTCTTGGCGAGGAACGCGGCCTGCGTTCCCTTGCCCGCCCCGGGCGGCCCGACGAGGACGATTCGCATCAGCGGAGGAACCCTTCGTAATTGCGCTGCTGGAGCTGGCTCTCGATCTGCTTCACCGTCTCAAGACCGACACCCACGATGATCAGGATGCTGGTGCCACCGAACGGGAAGTTCTGGTTTGCCCCGAAACCAACCAACGCCATCGTCGGTACGAGAGCGATCAGGCCCAGATACAGCGAACCCGGCCAGGTGATCCGGTTGAGTACGTATCCCAGGTACTCAGCGGTCGGCCGACCGGCCCGGATGCCCGGGATGAAGCCACCATACTTCTTCATGTTGTCCGCGACTTCTTCGGGGTTGAAGGAGATGGCCACGTAGAAGAAGGCGAAGAACACGATCAGCAGGAAGTAGGTGGCGATGTAGATCGGGTGGTCGCCCTTGGTGAGGTTCTGCTCGATCCAGGTCTTCCAACCCGAGGTCCCACCCGCGAACTGGGCCACCAGCGCCGGGATGTAGAGCAGCGACGAGGCAAAGATCACAGGGATGATGCCCGCCTGGTTCACCTTCAGCGGGATGTACGTGGACGTGCCGCCGTAGGACCTGCGGCCGATCATCCGCTTCGCGTACTGGACCGGGATCCGTCGCTGGGCCTGCTCGACGAAGACCACCAGGCCGACCATGACGAGGCCGACCGCGATGACGGTGCCGAACTCGATCCAGCCCTCCGCCAGGGTGCCCTGCTTCTTGATGGCCCACAGCGCCGACGGGAACGTGGCGGCGATCGAGATGAACATGAGGATCGACATGCCGTTGCCGATGCCGCGGTCGGTGATGAGCTCACCGAGCCACATGACGACGGCCGTACCGGCGGTCATCGTGATGACCATCGTGATGGTGACGAAGATCGACTGGTCCGGCACGATCTGCTCGGCGACCGGGCAGCTGGTGAAGAGCGCGCCGCTGCGGGCGGTGGCCACCAGGCCGGTGCCCTGCAGGATGGCCAGCGCGACCGTCAGGTAACGCGTGTACTGCGTGATCTTCGCCGTACCTGCCTGACCCTCCTTCTTGAGGGCTTCCAGGCGCGGGATCACCACGGTCAGCAGCTGCAGAATGATGCTCGCCGTGATGTACGGCATGATGCCCAGTGCGAAGATCGTGATCTGCAGCAGAGCGCCACCGCTGAACATGTTGACCAGACCGAACAGGCCTTGGTTCTGGCTCGCGTTGTCGATACAGATCTGGACGTTCTTGTAGTCGACACCGGGGATCGGGATGTGCGTGCCCACCCGATAAACCACGATGATGCCGAGCGTGAAGAGCAGCTTCTTGCGCAGGTCGGGCGTCTTGAACGCCCGGGCGAACGCGGTGAGCACGGTGCCTCCTGCGACCCCCGCGCAAGTGCGCCAGAGGTGACGGTCTTGAGGTTCGACGAATAAGTAACGGACAGCTAACTAACAGTCAGAAGCCACCTGGAGTTCCCTGGCGGCACACCGGGCGAAAATTAGCAGCGCAGGCCACCTTACCGGCGACACCGCTTCCCTAGGAACGACCAACCGGGGATGCCCCTTTTGTGGGGCATCCCCGGTCGGGATCGCTCAAGTCATCGAATCGCCTGAAGTGATCAGATCAGCTCGGTGACGGTACCGCCGGCGGCGGTGATCTTCTCCTTGGCGGAGCCGGAGACGGCGTCGACCGTCACCTGCAGTGCCACGGAGATCTCGCCCTGGCCGAGGACCTTGACGAGGCTGTTCTTGCGAACCGCACCCTTGGCGACGAGCTCCTCGACGGTGACTTCGCCACCTTCGGGGAACAGCGCGCCCAGCTTGTCGAGGTTCACGACCTGGTACTCGGTCTTGAACGGGTTCCGGAAGCCCTTGAGCTTCGGGAGACGCATGTGGAGGGGCATCTGGCCACCCTCGAAGCGCTCCGGAACCTGGTAACGGGCCTTGGTGCCCTTGGTACCACGACCGGCCGTCTTACCCTTGGACGCTTCACCACGACCGACTCGCGTCTTCGCGGTCTTGGCGCCCGGGGCGGGACGGAGGTTGTGGATCTTGAGCGGGTTGTTCTCCGCCATGATCAGTCGACCTCCTCAACCGTCACGAGGTGGCGGACGGTGTGCACCATTCCGCGGAACTCGGGGCGGTCCTCCTTGACGACCACATCGTTGATCCGCTTGAGGCCAAGCGAACGAAGGGTGTCACGGTGGTTCTGCTTGCTGCCGATGTACGACTTCGTCTGCGTGATCTTGAGCTGAGCCATGATTACGCACCCGCTCCCGCACGTGCACGCAGGAGAGCCGCGGGGGCGACGTCCTCAAGGGGCAGACCGCGGCGGGCCGCGATCTCCTCGGGACGCTGCAGGCCCTTGAGGGCCGCCACGGTCGCGTGCACGATGTTGATCGCGTTGGACGAGCCGAGCGACTTCGACAGGATGTCGTGAACGCCGGCGCACTCCAGGACAGCACGCACCGGGCCACCGGCGATAACGCCGGTACCGGGGGAAGCAGGCTTGAGCAGGACGACGCCCGCGGCCTTCTCGCCCGTGATCGGGTGCGGGATGGTGCCCTGGATACGGGGGACCTTGAAGAAGTGCTTCTTGGCCTCTTCAACACCCTTGGCGATCGCGGCCGGCACCTCCTTGGCCTTGCCGTAACCGACACCCACGGTGCCGTCACCATCGCCCACCACGACCAGCGCGGTGAAGCTGAAGCGACGACCACCCTTCACGACCTTGGCGACACGGTTGATCGCGACGACACGCTCGACGTACGCGGTCTTCTCGGCGGCTGCGCCACCGTCACGGCCCTTCCGGTCCCGCCGCTCGCCGCCACCGGCACCGCTCCCGCGGCGCTGGGGTCCAGCCATTGGAATTACCTCTCTCTGTTTCCGCTAGCTCCGGAACCAGGACTCAGAACTTGAGTCCGGCTTCGCGGGCGGCGTCCGCCAGAGCGGCAATGCGCCCGGCGTATCGGTTTCCACCGCGGTCGAATACGACAGTCTCGACACCGGCGGCCTTGGCGCGCTCGGCGACCAGGGCGCCGACCGACTTGGCCTGCTCGGACTTGTCGTTCTCGCCGCCGCGGATGGTCGTGTCCAGGGTGGACGCCGACGCGAGGGTGTGACCCTTAACGTCGTCGATCACCTGGGCCACGATGTGGCGGTTCGAGCGCGTCACGACCAGGCGAGGCCGCTCAGCCGTACCGGAGACGTGCTTCCGGATGCGGATGTGACGTCGCTTGATGGCAGCACGCTTGTAAGCGTCGCCCTTAGCAATCTTGACACCGTATGCCATGGCTTACTTACCCGCCTTTCCGACCTTGCGCCGGACGACTTCGCCCTCGTACTTGACGCCCTTGGCCTTGTACGGGTCGGGCTTGCGCAGCTTGCGGATGTTGGCCGCAACCTCGCCGACCTTCTGCTTGTCGATTCCCTCGACCGAGAAGTGCGTCGGGTTCTCGACCTTGAACGAGATGCCCTCGGGCGCCTCGACCGTGATCGAGTGGCTGTAGCCGAGCGAGAACTCCAGGTTGGAGCCCTTCGCCAGGACGCGGTAACCGACACCGCTGATTTCGAGCTTCTTCACGTAACCCGCGGTCACGCCGGTGATCATGTTCGCCACCAGCGTGCGGGACAGGCCGTGGAGGGCCTTGTTCTGACGCTCGTCGTTCGGGCGGGTGACATTGAGAATGCCGTCCTCACCCTTCGCGATCTCGATCGGCGCCGCGACGGTGTGGGAGAGGGTGCCCTTGGGACCCTTCACCTGAACCGTACGGCCGTCGATGGTGACGTCCACGCCGGCGGGAACCGTGATGGGGAGCTTGCCAATACGCGACATAGCTGTTTCCTCCGTTCCCTTCCGCTACCAGACGTAGGCGAGAACTTCTCCGCCTACGCCCTTCTTGCCGGCCTGCTTGTCGGTGAGGAGACCGTGCGACGTGGAGATGATCGCCACGCCGAGGCCACCGAGCACCTTGGGCAGGGAGGTGGACTTCGCGTACACACGCAGACCCGGCTTCGAGATCCGCTTGATGCCCGCGATGGAGCGCTCACGGTTCGGGCCGAACTTCAGCTCGAGGACGAGCTTCTTGCCGACTTCGGCGTCCTCGACCTTCCAGCCGGTGATGAAGCCCTCCTGCTGGAGGATCTCCGCGATGTGCGACTTGATCTTGCTGTGGGGCATCGCGACATCGTCGTGGTACGCCGAGTTCGCGTTACGCAGACGGGTAAGCATGTCTGCGATGGGATCAGTCATGGTCATGAATTGGCCTTCGGCCTCTCTCGCCGGGGTTTCCTGTATGCGCCATCCCTCTCCCCACTCAGTGGCGGGACGGGTGCGGTGCGGGGACCTACGGCGTAGTAAGCGTTAACTAGTGGGCTGTACCCACATGCGTTCGGGCGGCAGACGCCCAACCCTCCCAGCCTAAGCCATGGAGGGGAGAGCCTCTGCCAACCCACTGCTTACCGAGAGCGTCCGGTCGTCCCTGTTGAGGGGACTACCAGGAGCTCTTGGTCACGCCCGGGAGCTCTCCACGGTGAGCCATCTCACGAAGGCACACGCGGCAGAGGCCGAACTTGCGGTACACGGAGTGCGGACGGCCGCAGCGCTGGCAGCGCGTGTAGCCACGTACACCGAACTTGGGCTTACGAGCAGCCTTGGCAATCAGAGCCTTCTTCGCCATCTCGCTTACGCCTCCTTGAAGGGGAAGCCGAGGTGACGGAGAAGGGCACGGCCTTCGGCGTCGTTGGTCGCCGTGGTCACCACGGTGATGTCCATACCCCGGACGCGGTCGATCTTGTCCTGGTCGATCTCGTGGAACATGACCTGCTCGGTGAGACCGAAGGTGTAGTTGCCACGACCGTCGAACTGCTTGGGAGACAGACCACGGAAGTCGCGGATACGCGGCAGCGCGAGCGACAGGGTGCGGTCCAGGAACTCCCACATGCGGTCGCCACGAAGCGTGACGTGGGCACCGATCGGCTGACCCTCACGCAGCTTGAACTGCGCGATGGACTTGCGGGCCTTGGTGACGGCCGGCTTCTGACCGGTGATCGTGGTGAGGTCGCGGATGGCGCCCTCGATCAGCTTGGAGTCGCGGGCGGCGTCGCCCACACCCATGTTGACCACGATCTTGACGAGGCCCGGGGTCTGCATGACGTTCTCGTACGAGAACTCTTCCTGCAGCTTGCCCGCGATCTCCTCGCGGTACTTCGTCTTGAGACGCGGAGTGGTGGTGGTAGCCATCAGATGTCCTCACCCGTCCGCTTGGCAACGCGGATCTTGTTGCCCTCGTCGTCGAAGCGGAAACCGACGCGCGTGACGACCTTGTTCCCGTCCTTCTCCACGACCAGCTGGACGTTGGAGACGTGGATGGGAGCCTCGGTCGTGACGATGCCACCGGCCTGCGAACCGCGAGCGGTGGGACCGGCCTTCGTGTGCTTCTTGACCCGGTTGACACCCTCGACCAGGACGCGCTCGTCGCGCGGGTAAGCGGCAATGACCTTGCCCTGCTTGCCCTTGTCCTTACCGGTGATGACCTGAACCAGGTCGCCCTTCTTGATCTTCATGCTTACAGCACCTCCGGCGCGAGCGAGATGATCTTCATGAACTTCTTCTCGCGCAGCTCACGGCCGACAGGGCCGAAGATACGGGTGCCACGAGGGTCGCCGTCGTTCTTCAGAATGACGGCGGCGTTCTCGTCGAAGCGGATGTACGAGCCGTCGGGACGGCGACGCTCCTTGACGGTGCGAACGATGACCGCCTTGATGACGTCACCCTTCTTCACATTGCCGCCGGGGATCGCGTCCTTGACGGTGGCGACGATGACGTCACCGATGCCCGCGTAGCGGCGACCGGAGCCACCGAGCACACGGATGCAAAGGATTTCCTTCGCACCAGTGTTGTCGGCGACACGCAGTCGCGACTCCTGCTGGATCACGTCTATCTCCTGATTGTCTGCCGGTTCCCGGCAGGGGCTCCTTGACGGAAACCCCTGCCGAGCCTGGCGGAACCAACCTGAGGGAAACCCCCCAGGTACTTACTACTTGGCCTTCTCGAGGATCTCGACGATGCGCCAGCGCTTCGTCGCAGACAGCGGACGGGTCTCCATGATGACAACCCGGTCGCCGACGCCGGCGGCGTTCTGCTCGTCGTGGGCCTTGAGCTTGTTCGTACGGCGGATGACCTTGCCGTACAGAGCGTGCTTGA
Organism: Streptomyces ortus; assembly: GCF_026341275.1. NCBI lineage: Bacteria > Bacillati > Actinomycetota > Actinomycetes > Kitasatosporales > Streptomycetaceae > Streptomyces > Streptomyces ortus. Next base: position 5,061,758 of record NZ_JAIFZO010000002.1, on the reverse strand, counting down.
CGCGGTCCTCGACAGCGACGACAACGGTCTTGTCCATCTTGTCGCTGACGACGAGACCCTCACGGGTCTTGCGGAAGCCGCGGCTCGTCTTGGTCTCTTCGGTCACGTTGTTCTCGCTCATCAGGCGCTCTCCACCGTCTCGATGCCCAGCTCGCGCTCACGCATGAGGGTGTAGATCCGCGCGATGTCCTTGCGGACGGCCTTGAGCCGACCGTGGTTTTCGAGCTGACCGGTCGCCGCCTGGAAGCGGAGGTTGAACAGCTCTTCCTTGGCTTCGCGGAGCTTCGCGAGAAGCTCCTCGTCACCCAGTTCGCGCAGCTCGGACGCCTTGGTACCGGCCGACATCACGCTTCACCTGCCTCGCGCTTGACGATCCGGCACTTCATCGGCAGCTTGTGGGCTGCGCGAGTGAGGGCCTCACGGGCGATCTTCTCGTTGGGGTAGGACAGCTCGAACATGACCCGACCCGGGTGCACGTTCGCGATCCACCACTCGGGGGATCCCTTACCGGAACCCATGCGGGTCTCGGCGGGCTTCTTGGTCAGCGGGCGGTCCGGGTAGATGTTGATCCAGACCTTGCCGCCACGCTTGATGTGGCGGGTCATCGCGATACGAGCCGCCTCGATCTGGCGGTTCGTGACATACGCCGGCGTGAGGGCCTGAATGCCGTACTCGCCGAACGAAACCTGCGTACCGCCCTTGGCCTGACCACGGCGCTTCGGGTGGTGCTGCTTGCGGTGCTTGACCCTACGAGGGATCAGCATGTCGGTCAGGCCTCCGTTCCGGTGCTCTCGGCCGGAGCGGCAGCGGCGGCGGGAGCGTCGGCCTTGGGGGCCTCGGCAGCCGGCGCGGACTGCTGCTGCGGCTTGCGGCCACGGCCGCCACGCTCGCCACCACGGCCGCCACGGGCCGGGCGGTCGCCGCCGCCACCGGCTCCACCACGGGCCGGGCGGTTACCCGCACGGGCCGCGGCGTTCTCGGCGCGGACCTCGGCGATGTTCTTGACATCGCCCTTGTAGATCCAGACCTTCACACCGATACGGCCGAAGGTCGTCTTGGCCTCGAAGAAGCCGTAGTCGACGTTCGCACGGAGCGTGTGCAGGGGCACACGGCCCTCGCGGTAGAACTCCGAGCGGGACATCTCGGCGCCGCCGAGACGGCCACCACACTGGATCTTGATGCCCTTGGCGCCGGCCTTCATCGTGCCCTGCATGCTCTTGCGCATGGCACGACGGAAGGAGACGCGGGAGGACAGCTGCTCGGCGACGGCCTGGGCCACCAGCTGAGCGTCCGTCTCCGGGCTCTTGACCTCAAGGATGTTCAGCTGGACCTGCTTGCCGGTCAGCTTCTCCAGGTCACCGCGGATGCGGTCGGCCTCGGCGCCACGGCGGCCGATGACGATGCCCGGGCGCGCGGTGTGGATGTCCACACGGACGCGGTCACGGGTGCGCTCGATCTCCACCTTCGAGATGCCGGCGCGCTCCATGCCGGACGTCATCATCCGACGGATGGCGACGTCTTCCTTGACGTAGTCCTTGTACAGCTTGTCGGCGTACCAGCGGGACTTGAAGTCCGTGGTGATGCCGAGCCGGAACCCATGCGGGTTAACCTTCTGGCCCATTACCGGGTTCCTTCCTTGCTGCTGACGACCACGGTGATGTGGCTGGTCCGCTTGCGGATCCGGTAGGCGCGGCCCTGGGCGCGCGGACGGAACCGCTTCAGGGTCGGACCCTCGTCGACATACGCCTCGGAGATGACGAGGCTGTCGGCGTCGGTGTGGTCGTAGTTGTGTGCGGCGTTGGCGATGGCGCTGTCAAGCACCTTGCCGACGGGCACGCTCGCGGCCTGCGGGGCGAAACGCAGGACCGCCTGAGCCTCCGTGGCATCCATGCCACGGATAAGGTCCACCACACGGCGGGCCTTCATGGGCGTGACGCGGATGTACCGCGCCTGGGCCCTGGCTTCCATGGTTGTCCTTCCAGTGTCTGTCATGGTCGATTCCACCCCGCGTTAGCGGCGCTTCGACTTCCGGTCGTCCTTGACGTGACCCCGGAAGGTGCGCGTCGGCGAGAACTCGCCGAGCTTGTGGCCGACCATCGACTCGGTGACAAACACCGGAATGTGGGTCTTGCCGTTGTGCACCGCGATCGTGTGGCCGAGCATGGCCGGGATGATCATCGAGCGACGGGACCAGGTCTTGATGACGTTCTTGGAACCGGCTTCGTTCTGTACGTCCACCTTCTTGATCAGGTGGTCGTCGACGAAGGGCCCCTTCTTGAGACTGCGCGGCATCTAAACCCGCTCCTAGCGCTTCTTGTTCGTCTTGCGGCGGCGGACGATGTACTTGTTCGAAGCCTTCTTCGGCGAACGAGTACGACCCTCCTTCTGACCCCACGGCGAGACCGGGTGACGTCCACCGGAGGTCTTGCCTTCACCACCACCGTGCGGGTGGTCAACCGGGTTCATCGCCACACCGCGAACGGTCGGGCGGACGCCCAGCCAGCGCTTGCGGCCGGCCTTGCCCCAGTTGATGTTCGACTGCTCGGCGTTGCCGACCTCGCCGACGGTGGCGCGGCAGCGCACGTCGACCAGGCGGATCTCTCCGGACGGCATGCGCAGGTGGGCCATCTGGCCCTCCTTCGCGAGCAGCTGCACGGAGGCACCGGCGGAGCGGGCGAACTTGGCACCGCCACCGGGACGGAGCTCGATCGCGTGGATCGTGGTTCCGACCGGGATGTTGCGGAGGGCCAGGTTGTTGCCCGGCTTGATGTCGGCCCCGGGACCGTTCTCGACGCGGTCGCCCTGCGACAGGTTGCGAGGGGCGAGGATGTAGCGCTTCTCGCCGTCCGCGTAGTGCAGCAGCGCGATGCGCGCGGTGCGGTTGGGGTCGTACTCGATGTGCGCGACCTTCGCCGGCACGCCGTCCTTGTCGTGCCGACGGAAGTCGATCACGCGGTAGGCGCGCTTGTGTCCGCCACCCTGGTGGCGAACGGTCACACGACCGGCGTTGTTACGGCCGCCCTTGCTGTGCAGGGGGCGGACCAGCGACTTCTCCGGCGTGGACCGCGTGACCTCGACGAAGTCGGCGACGCTGGAGCCACGACGCCCCGGCGTAGTCGGCTTGTACTTGCGGATTCCCATTTCTCAGTCCTCGTCCGATATTCGGACCAGGGCGCTCCGTTAGGAGGCCTGGCCGAAGATGTCGATACGGTCGCCCTCAGCGAGGGTCACGATGGCGCGCTTGGTGTCAGCACGCTTGCCGAAGCCGCTCTTGGTCCGCTTGCGCTTTCCCTGGCGGTTGATCGTGTTGACCCCGGTGACCTTGACCGAGAAGACCGCCTGGACGGCCTGCTTGATCTGGGTCTTGTTGGCGCCCGGCGCGACGACGAAGGTGTACTTGCCCTCGTCGAGCAGCGCGTAGCTCTTCTCGGAGACGACCGGCTTGATGAGGACGTCACGGGGGTCCGTGAAGCTCTTGCTCAGCGGTGTCTCGACGGTGTTCTTGCCCTCGGCCTCGTGGCGCTTCGCCTTGGCGATGCGCGCGGCCTTGGCGGCCTTGGCCGCCTTGGGGGCGATGCTCGGGTGACGCGTAGCCATCAGGCTTCGCTCCCTTCGGTGTCAGAGGCCTGAGGGCCGGACACGAAGGACTCGAAAGCGGCCTGGGTGAAGACCACGTCGTCCGAGACGAGAACGTCGTACGTGTTCAGCTGGCCCGGCTCCAGGATGTGGACCTGGGGCAGGTTGCGCGCGGAGAGCAGCGCGGCCTCGTCGGCACGGTCGATGACCAGGAGCAGGTTCTTGCGCTCCGAGATCTTGCCGAGCAGGACCTTCGCGGCCTTGGTGGAGGGGGTCTCGCCCTCGATCACGCCGGAGACGACGTGGATGCGAGCGTTGCGGGCCCGGTCGGTGAGGGCGTGGCGCAGGGCCGCCGCCTTCATCTTCTTCGGGGTCCGCTGCGAGTAGTCACGCGGCTGCGGGCCGTGGACGACGCCACCACCGGCGAACTGCGGGGCGCGGGTCGAGCCCTGGCGCGCACGGCCGGTGCCCTTCTGACGGTAAGGCTTCTTACCGCCACCACGAACCTCGCCGCGGGTCTTGGTCTTGTGCGTGCCCTGGCGGGCAGCGGCCAGCTGGGCGACTACGACCTGGTGAAGCAGCGGGATGCTGATCTTCTCGACGTCGAAGATCTCCGCGGGGAGCTCGACCGTCCCGGTCTTGTCGCCTGCCGGCGAAATGATGTCAACAGTGCTCATCGGTACCTCAGGCCCCCTTGGCCGCGGTGCGGACCAGGACGAGGCCGCCGTTCGGACCGGGGACCGCGCCCTTGATGAGCAGCAGACCCTTCTCCGCGTCAACGGCGTGGACGGTCAGGTTCTGGGTGGTGACGCGCTCGTTGCCCATGCGACCCGCCATGCGGAGGCCCTTGAACACACGGCCCGGGGTGGCGCAGCCACCGATGGAGCCGGGCGAGCGGTGCTTGCGCTGGGTGCCGTGACCGGCGCCGAGTCCCTTGAAGTTGTGACGCTTCATGACACCGGCGAAGCCCTTGCCCTTGCTCTTGCCGGTCACGTCCACCTTGACGCCGGACTCGAAGGTCTCAGCGGTGATCTCCTGGCCGAGGACGTACTCGCTGGCGTCAGCGGTACGGATCTCGACGAGGTGACGGCGGGGAGTGACGTCGGCCTTGGCGAAGTGGCCCTTGAGGGGCTTGTTCACCTTGCGCGGGTCGATCTCGCCGAAGGCGATCTGGACCGACTCGTAGCCGTCGACGTCATTCGTACGGACCTGGGTCACGACATTGGGGCTGGCCTTGACGACGGTGACCGGAACAACACGGTTGTTCTCGTCCCACACCTGCGTCATGCCGAGCTTCTCGCCCAGGATGCCCTTGATCTGCTTAGCCATTCTCAGACCACATCCCTTAGAGCTTGATCTCGATGTCGACACCGGCCGGGAGGTCGAGTCGCATCAAAGAGTCAACGGTCTTGGGGGTCGGGTCGAGAATGTCGATCAGGCGCTTGTGCGTGCGCATCTCGAAGTGCTCGCGCGAGTCCTTGTACTTGTGCGGCGACTTGATGACGCAGTACACGTTCTTCTCAGTGGGCAGCGGCACCGGGCCCGCGACCGACGCACCAGTGCGCGTCACCGTCTCGACGATCTTCTTCGCCGAGGAATCGATGACCTCGTGGTCGTAGGCCTTGAGCCGGATGCGGATCTTCTGTCCCGCCATGGCTACTCAGTAGTCCTTTGTCTAGTGAAACGCTCTGCAACCCGGGGGTTCGCGTCCTGTCTCCGACCCACGCGGTCGGGTGTGTCGCATCCTCGGCACGTGGATATCCGCTAACGGATTTCCCTACCAGGGACACGGCCCATCCCAAAGACGACCGCAGGACCGGGGGCCGAACACCCACCGGGTGCCTGGTCTGCACCCCGCTGACACTTCCCGGAAGATTCCCGTACGTCCGCTCCAGCGCTGCCCTCGGGCAGTTGGAGCGACGAGTACTGTGGGACTCGCTTCCGGTCCTCCCGGCGGGAGGCGCGCAGCATCGGCACTCAACCGAGCAACCCCGACAGTCTGCCATACGGGGTATCGACCTGGCCAATCGAGCCCCAGAGGATACCCCCGGGGGGACGCAGGTCAAACTCTTCGGGTCGCCCCGACCGCCCCGTCGCCCAGCCTCTCGGCTTCGGGGCCCGCCGGCCAACGCCGCCCGAAACGCGCCTCACAGCGTCCGTACACAATTTCCCTGCCGCACTCCTGCCGTTCGTCGAGGCTGGCTAGCTTTCGCCTCGCCCGGTCCGGTACAGGAGAGGCACATCCATGAGCACCCCGATCCACCGCACCTCGCCCCGCCGGTCCGCGAGCGTGGTGGCGTCGGCCCAGCAGCGTCGCGAAGGAAGCCGGACCGGGGGGACCGGAGAGGCCCGGAGAACCGGGGGGTCCGCGAGTACGTCCTTACGCTCGACGGAGCGTGACCTCCTGGAGCTGCAGTCCCGGGCCGGAAACCGGGCCGCGACCGCGGCGGTGCAGGGCGCCCGGGACAACGCCGAAGGCAGCCCGGCCGCCGCGAAGAAGAAAAAGAACTACCGCGACCGGATCTCCGCGCTCCTCGACAGGTTCAAGAAGAACCTCGAACCCATCGACACCTTCATCAAGGGTTTCCAGACCCCCACCAACGCGGCCTTCACCCAGCAGGCGGCCGTCGCGGCCAACGAGGGGCTCAAGCACTCCGCCGCCGCGTCGGGGGCCTCCGCCGCGTCGGGGAACCTGCTCACGGAGGCCGCCGGCACCGTGGTCAGCGGCATGGACGCGTACAAGAACATGAAGACCGCCCGGACGCACGAGACCGGGGCCAAGCACCACACGGCGAAGAAGAAGGCCAGGACCAAGGGGACCGACGCGGTCGTCGGTGCCACCAGTTCGGGCAGCTACAGCGCCGCCATCGCCAAGGAAGTGACCAAGGTCCAGAAGGCGGCGGACGCCGCGGTGGCGTCCGAGGCGAGCGGTATCGCCAGTGCTTCCATCGGCGGCATCAAGGGCATGCGGGCCGCCTTCCGTGCCAAGGGGGCAGCCGGCAAGTACCGGCAGATCAAGAAGCTGGGAGACCCCCATGCCGTTCACGCGGGGTCGCTGGCCAGGCTGAACGAATCACGGGAGCAGGCCAACTGGGCGGCGGCGGAGGCCTACGTCGCGCTGGACGCCTACTGGCGCCACGACGACCCGGGACGGCTGGAACTCGTCTCCGAGGCCATCGACGCCGCCTGGGAGGCGATGGGCGAGGCCCGTGACGCCGCCGAGACCCTCCAGCGCGCCGAACAGGACGTGGAGAAGCTGAGCACGGTCCAGGGTTACGCGAAGAAGAAGCAGCTCACCAAGATCGGCAAGGAGACGGTCGGCGGCGCGGTGGGCGAGTCCACCAAGGCGGCGGCCGGCGTCGTGACGGCGGTCGCGGCGGGCACCGCCGGGCTGGCGACCAACCCGGTCGGCTGGGGCCTCGCCGGAGCCGGCGCCGGCCTCGTCCTCGGCGTCACCCTGTACAAGGCGCTCCGCGCCGCCACGAAGCGCTACGAAGAGGCCCACCACCCCGAGCGCTGGACCCCGCAGGGCGAGACCCCGGCGGAGGCCGCCTCCCGCAAGGAGTCGCTGCAGCACGCCATGAAGTTCTGGAAGAAGGTGTCGAGGGGCGAACGCCAGGCCATGGCCCGCGAGGTCTACGCCCTGGCGGCGGGACCCGCCATCTCCAAGAGCACCACGGACGAGATGCGGGAGTCCGCGAGGGCACTGCTCGTCGCCCTCAAATCCGGCCCCGGCAAGCACAACCTGACGCCGGAGGCATGGGCCGAGAGCCTCAACGACCCGTCGAAGACCGCGGGTTGGATCCAGGAGATAGCGGAGCAACTGGCCTCGGGATGATGCCGCCCCGCCCGGCACAGCAAAGGGGCCCGTACGACCGAAGTCGTACGGGCCCCTTCAGGAGCTCTGCGTTCTCTGCGGAGCTACCAGGCGTTCAAGCCCAACCAGCAGCCGAGACTACTTGTTGATCTTGGTGACCTGGCCGGCGCCGACGGTCCGGCCACCCTCACGGATGGCGAACTTGAGGCCCTCTTCCATGGCGACGGGCTGGATGAGCTCAACGGTCATCTCAGTGTTGTCGCCCGGCATGACCATCTCGGTGCCCTCGGGGAGGGTCACCACACCAGTCACGTCCGTCGTGCGGAAGTAGAACTGGGGACGGTAGTTGTTGAAGAACGGCGTGTGACGGCCGCCCTCGTCCTTGGACAGGATGTACGCCTGCGCCTCGAACGAGGTGTGGGGCGTGACCGAGCCCGGCTTGATGATGACCTGGCCGCGCTCGACGTCCTCGCGCTTGATGCCACGGAGGAGCAGACCGACGTTCTCACCGGCCTGGCCCTCGTCGAGCAGCTTGCGGAACATCTCGATGCCGGTGACCGTGGTGGTGGTCTTCTCGGTCTTGATGCCGACGATGTCGACGGTCTCGTTGACCTTGAGGACACCACGCTCGATACGACCGGTGACGACGGTGCCACGACCGGTGATCGTGAAGACGTCCTCGATCGGCATCAGGAACGGCTTGTCGACGTCACGCTCGGGCTGCGGGATCGACTCGTCGACGGCCTTCATCAGGTCGAGGACGGACTTGCCCCACTCGGCGTCGCCCTCAAGAGCCTTGAGCGCCGAGACCTTGACGACCGGAAGGTCGTCGCCCGGGAACTCGTACTCGGAGAGGAGCTCACGGACCTCGAGCTCGACGAGCTCCAGGATCTCCTCGTCGTCCACCATGTCGGCCTTGTTCAGCGCGACGACGATGTACGGAACGCCGACCTGGCGGGCCAGGAGCACGTGCTCCTTGGTCTGCGGCATCGGGCCGTCCGTGGCGGCGACAACGAGGATGGCGCCGTCCATCTGCGCCGCACCCGTGATCATGTTCTTGATGTAGTCCGCGTGACCGGGGCAGTCGACGTGGGCGTAGTGACGCGTCTCGGTCTGGTACTCGACGTGCGCGATCGAGATCGTGATACCGCGCTGGCGCTCTTCGGGAGCCTTGTCGATCTGGTCGAAGGCCGAGGCCTCGTTCAGGTCCGGGTACGCGTCGTGCAGCACCTTGGTAATGGCGGCCGTGAGGGTCGTCTTACCGTGGTCGATGTGACCGATGGTGCCGATGTTGACGTGCGGCTTAGTCCGCTCGAACTTTGCCTTCGCCACTGAATCCTCCTGCGGAGTGGTTCTGGTACGCCTTACTCATCGGCGCCAGGGTGATCTTTGCTGGGATGCCGCCCACCCGGGTCCTCGCCGGTCCGGGACGATCCCTCGTCCCCTGCCGGTCCGCGACCCTGGCGGTCGGTGTCAAGCCTAAAGCGTGCAAACGGTGTGTGTTACTCGCCCTTGGCCTTCGCGATGATCTCCTCGGCGACGTTCCTGGGAACCTCGGCGTAGGAGTCGAACTGCATCGAGTAGCTTGCGCGACCCGAGGTCTTGCTGCGGAGGTCGCCGACGTAGCCGAACATCTCCGAGAGGGGCACGAGGCCCTTCACGACGCGGGCACCGGCACGCTCCTCCATGGCCTGGATCTGGCCACGGCGGGAGTTGATGTCGCCGATGACCTCGCCCATGTAGTCCTCGGGCGTGGTGACCTCGACGGCCATCATCGGCTCGAGGAGCACGGGGCTGGCCTTGCGGGCAGCCTCCTTGAAGGCCTGCGAACCGGCGATCTTGAACGCCAGCTCGGAGGAGTCGACCTCGTGGTAGGCACCGTCGAGAAGCGTGATGCGGACACCCGTCATCTCGTACCCGGCGAGGATGCCGAACTGCATGGCCTCCTGCGCACCGGCGTCCACCGACGGGATGTACTCCCGCGGGATACGGCCACCGGTCACCTTGTTCACGAACTCGTACGCCGGGCCGTCGGCCTCGGTGATGGGCTCGATCGCGATCTGCACCTTGGCGAACTGACCGGTACCACCGGTCTGCTTCTTGTGGGTGTAGTCCACGCGCTCGACGGCCTTACGGATCGTCTCACGGTAGGCGACCTGCGGCTTACCGACGTTGGCCTCGACCTTGAACTCACGGCGCATACGGTCGACCAGCACCTCGAGGTGCAGCTCGCCCATACCACCGATGATGGTCTGGCCGGTCTCCTCGTCCGAGTGAACCTGGAAGGAGGGGTCCTCCTCCGCGAGACGCTGGATGGCTACACCCAGCTTCTCCTGGTCACCCTTGGACTTGGGCTCGATGGCGACCTGGATGACCGGCGCCGGGAAGTCCATGGACTCCAGGATGACCGGCTGCTTGTCGTCCGAGAGCGTCTCACCGGTGGTGGTCTGCTTCAGGCCCATCACGGCGACGATGTCGCCGGCGCCCACCGCCTCGATCTCCTCACGCTTGTTCGCGTGCATGCGGTAGATCTTGCCGATGCGCTCCTTCTTGCCCTTGACGGAGTTCAGCACGGCGGTGCCGGACTCCAGGCGGCCCGAGTACACCCGGACGAAGGTGAGCTTGCCCAGGTGCGGGTCGCTCATGATCTTGAACGCGAGGGCGGACAGCGGCTCGTCCACGGACGGCTTGCGCTTCACGACGACCTCGGGGTCCTTCACGTCGTGGCCTTCGATGGCCTCGACGTCAAGCGGGGTCGGGAGGTAGCGCACGACCGCGTCGAGCAGGGGCTGGACGCCCTTGTTCTTGAACGCGGTGCCACAGAACACCGGGGTGACCGTGGTGTCGCTGGACTTGCCGGACGCGATGGTGATGCGACGGATCGCGGCGTACAGCTGCTCCTCGGAAGGCTCTTCGCCCTCCAGGTACAGCTCCATGATCTCTTCGTCGTTCTCCGCGACGGCCTCGATCAGCTTGCCGCGGTACTCCTCGGCAGCCTCGGCGTGCGTGGCCGGGATGTCGACGACGTCGTACATCTCGCCCTTGGCGGCCTCGGCGGACCAGACGAACGCCTTCATGGTGACGAGGTCGACGACACCCTTGAAGTCCGCCTCGGCGCCGATCGGAAGCTGCATGACCAGCGGCTGCGCACCGAGGCGGTCCGAGATCATGTCGACGCAGCGGTGGAACTCCGCGCCGGTGCGGTCGAGCTTGTTGACGAAGCAGATGCGCGGCACGCCGTAGCGGTCGGCCTGACGCCACACCGTCTCGGACTGCGGCTCAACGCCGGCGACACCGTCGAACACCGTGACGGCACCGTCGAGGACGCGGAGCGAACGCTCCACCTCGACCGTGAAGTCGACGTGCCCGGGGGTGTCGATGATGTTGATGGTGTAGTCGTTGTCGTCGAGCGGCCAGTGACAGGTGGTCGCAGCAGAGGTGATCGTGATGCCACGCTCCTGCTCCTGCTCCATCCAGTCCATGGTCGCAGCGCCGTCGTGGACCTCACCGATCTTGTAGCTGACGCCGGTGTAGAAGAGGATCCGCTCGGTGGTGGTCGTCTTGCCCGCGTCGATATGGGCCATGATCCCGATGTTGCGGACCCTGGCCAGGTCAAGTGAAGTGGTAGCCATAAGGCTTCGGTCTTCTCTCGGTCTCGATGGGGGTAGCGACTACCAGCGGTAGTGCGCGAAGGCCTTGTTGGACTCGGCCATCTTGTGGGTGTCCTCGCGCTTCTTCACAGCGGCACCAAGGCCGTTGGAGGCGTCGAGAAGCTCGTTCAGCAGACGCTCGGTCATGGTCTTCTCGCGACGGGCGCGGGAGTAACCGACGAGCCAGCGCAGCGCGAGCGTGCTGGCGCGACCGGGCTTGACCTCGATCGGGACCTGGTACGTCGCACCGCCGACTCGGCGGGACTTGACCTCAAGGGTCGGCTTGATGTTCTCCAGAGCGCGCTTGAGCGTGATGACCGGGTCGTTGCCGGTCTTCTCGCGCAGGCCCTCCATGGCGCCGTAGACGATGCGCTCGGCGGTGGAGCGCTTGCCGTTCAGCAGCACCTTGTTGATCAGGGAGGTCACCAGAGGGGAACCGTAGACCGGGTCGATGATGACCGGGCGCTTCGGGGCGGGGCCCTTACGAGGCATTTCTACTTCTCCTTCTTGGCGCCGTAGCGGCTGCGGGCCTGCTTGCGGTTCTTGACACCCTGGGTGTCGAGGGAACCGCGGATGATCTTGTAGCGAACACCGGGCAGGTCCTTCACACGGCCGCCGCGCACGAGCACGATCGAGTGCTCCTGCAGGTTGTGTCCCTCACCCGGAATGTAAGCAGTGACCTCGATCCCGCTGGTCAGACGCACACGCGCGACCTTACGCAGGGCCGAGTTCGGCTTCTTCGGGGTGGTCGTGAACACACGCGTGCAGACGCCGCGACGCTGGGGCGAACCCTCGAGTGCGGGCGTCTTGTTCTTCTCGACCTTGTCCTGCCGGCCCTTCCGGACCAGCTGCTGGATCGTAGGCACTACTTCTCCGGTTTCTGTGTGCCGAATGGTGAAGCTAACCTGGAACACCGCCGACCCACGCGGTCGGGTGTGTCGAACACTGCGGATTCCCGCCGCGAGGCGGGAGGGGCGCAGATTGCGGTGGCCGGTGACGACTCCCCTAGTGCGGTTGAAGGCACGCACGGGAGCCAGGGCACACCCCAGGCACAAGGTCTGAGCGTACCTACCTCATAGGCTGCGGTCAAAACAAATGGACCGCACTGACATCCCTGAGCGGATCATGCCAAGCCGCAGCCTCCTCGGCGATCTCCGTCAGGACGTCACCAGGGCCACGAACAGCAAGGTCACCAGCAGCGCCCAGCCCACCGTGGACAGCCAGCCGAAGACCAGTCCCGTGAGCGCGAGACCTTCGCCACGCTCACCGGTGTGCCGCATCTCGGAGCGGGCGCTGTGGCCGAGGATCACCGCGGGAATCCCGGTCAGCCCGCCGGTCACCAGGCACAGCACCCCGCAGATGGCCGCCCCGACGGCCTTCTCGTTCGTCTTCGGCGGCACGGAGACGGGCAGGAACGTCCGTGGCACGGGCCCAGAGACCGCCGGAAGCGCTACGGGCCCCTGCGGGAGGTCGGACACCAGCAGGGCCAGCTCACCCACCGTACGGGCGGCGTAGGCCCGCGCCACCCGCTTCTCGAACTCGGGCTGCTGCATGCGCCCCTCGCCGAACCCGGCTCTGAGGACGTCCACGGCCCGCTCCCGGTCGGCGGTGGACGCGAGCATCGCATGGCCTGCGGCGGCCTGCTGATCCTGCCAGGGACGGGGCTGATTCCACCCCTGCCCCGGCTGCCACGGCGACGGCGGGTACGACATGGAAGCACCTCCCCCGGACGAACTGGCTCTCCATCATGCTTCAACGCGGCATTTCCGGCACAGGTTCCCGCACCACTGGTTCCCGCCCCACTCAAGCCAGGAATTCCCGACGGCACGAGGAGGGGACGGCTGGGGGCGGCCGGCCCCGGAACGCCGAAGGGCGGCCACCCCGGAAGGTGGCCGCCCTCTGACTCGATCAGGTGCCTTTTCAGGCGACCCGCCTACTGGTTGTACGGACCGTAGTCGTAGTCCTCCAGGGGAACGGCCTGGCCGGAGCCCGTGCCGAACGGCGAGTAGTCGATGTCGTCGTAGCCGACGGCCGAGTACATCGCGGCCTTGGCCTCCTCGGTCGGCTCGACCCGGATGTTGCGGTAGCGGGACAGACCCGTACCGGCCGGGATGAGCTTACCGATGATGACGTTCTCCTTGAGGCCGATCAGGGAGTCGGACTTGGCGTTGATCGCCGCGTCCGTCAGAACCCTGGTCGTCTCCTGGAAGGACGCCGCCGACAGCCACGACTCGGTGGCGAGCGAGGCCTTGGTGATACCCATCAGCTGCGGACGGCCGGAGGCCGGGTGGCCGCCTTCCTGCACCACACGACGGTTCTCGGTCTCGAACTTCGACCGCTCGACGAGCTCGCCGGGCAGCAGCTCCGCGTCGCCCGACTCGATGATCGTCACACGGCGCAGCATCTGCCGGATGATGATCTCGATGTGCTTGTCGTGGATCGACACGCCCTGCGAGTTGTAGACCCGCTGGACCTCTCCGACCAGGTGGACCTGGACGGCACGCTGACCCAGGATGCGCAGCACGTCGTGCGGGTTGGTGGCACCCACGGTGAGCTTCTGGCCCACCTCGACGTGCTCGCCCTCGCTGACCAGGAGTCGGGCACGCTTCGAGATCGGGAACGCCGTCTCGTCGCTGCCGTCGTCCGGGGTGACGACGAGCTTCTTGGTCTTCTCGGTCTCCTCGATCCGCACGCGGCCGGAGGCCTCGGAGATCGGGGCGACACCCTTGGGCGTACGAGCCTCGAAGAGCTCGACGACACGGGGCAGACCCTGGGTGATGTCGTCACCGGCCACACCACCGGTGTGGAAGGTACGCATCGTCAGCTGCGTGCCGGGCTCACCGATGGACTGGGCGGCGATAATGCCGACCGCCTCACCGATGTCGACCAGCTTGCCGGTGGCCAGCGAACGGCCGTAGCACATGGCGCAGGTACCGACGGCGGACTCGCAGGTCAGGACCGAGCGGGTCTTGACCTCCTTGATGCCGTGCTTGACGAGCTCGTCGATGAGGACGTCGCCGAGGTCGGTGTTGGCCGGGGCCAGCACCCGCCCGTCGACGGTGATGTCCTCGGCCAGCGCACGTGCGTACACGCTGGTCTCGACGTTCTCCGCCTTGCGCAGGACGCCGTCGGCGCCGACCTCGGCGATCTCCAGGCGCAGACCGCGGTCGGTGCCGCAGTCCTCCTCGCGGATGATGACGTCCTGCGAGACGTCCACCAGACGACGGGTGAGGTAACCCGAGTCGGCGGTACGCAGGGCGGTGTCCGCCAGACCCTTACGGGCACCGTGCGTGGAGATGAAGTACTCCAGCACGGACAGGCCCTCACGGAAGGACGCCTTGATGGGACGAGGGATCGTCTCGTTCTTGGCGTTCGACACCAGACCACGCATACCCGCGATCTGACGCATCTGCATCATGTTTCCGCGAGCACCGGAGTTCACCATCATGGAGACCGGGTTGGTCTTCGGGAAGTTCGCGTTCATCGCCTCGGCAACCTCGTTGGTCGCCTTGGTCCAGATCGCGATGAGCTCCTGCGTGCGCTCGTCCTTGGTGATCAGACCGCGCTCGTACTGCTTCTGGACCTTCTCGTCCTGGTCCTCGTAACCCTTGACGATCGCGCGCTTCGCGTCGGGAACGACGATGTCGGAGATGGCCACGGTGACGCCGGAACGGGTCGCCCAGAAGAAGCCGGCAGCCTTCAGGTTGTCGAGCGTCGCCGCCACGATGACCTTGGGGTACCGCTCGGCGAGGTCGTTGACGATCTCGGAGAGCTGCTTCTTGCCGACCTCGTAGTCGACGAAGGGGTAGTCCTCGGGCAGCAGCTCGTTGAAGAGCGCGCGGCCCAGGGTGGTGTTCAGGCGGAAGGTGTCACCCTGCTGCCACTCCGGCTCGCCCTCCTCGCGGGCCGGCGGGGTCCAGCCGCGCGGCGGGATGGTGCCCACCGGGAAGCGGATGTCCACGCGCGACTGCAGCGAGAGCTCGCCGGCGTCGAACGCCATGGTCGCCTCGGCCGAGGAGCCGAAGGACCGGCCCTCGCCCTTGACGTTCCGCAGCTCGCCGTCGGTGGTGAGGAAGAACAGACCGAGGACCATGTCCTGGGTCGGCATCGTCACCGGACGGCCGTCGGCGGGCTTGAGGATGTTGTTCGAGGACAGCATCAGGATGCGGGCCTCGGCCTGCGCCTCCGCGGAGAGCGGCAGGTGCACGGCCATCTGGTCACCGTCGAAGTCCGCGTTGAACGCGGTGCAGACGAGCGGGTGGATCTGGATGGCCTTGCCCTCGACCAGCTGCGGCTCGAAGGCCTGGATGCCGAGGCGGTGCAGGGTGGGCGCACGGTTCAGCAGAACCGGGTGCTCGGCGATGACCTCTTCGAGGACGTCGTACACGACCGTGCGGCCGCGCTCCACCATGCGCTTCGCCGACTTGATGTTCTGCGCGTGGTTCAGGTCCACCAGGCGCTTCATCACGAACGGCTTGAAGAGCTCCAGCGCCATCGCCTTCGGCAGACCGCACTGGTGCAGCTTGAGCTGCGGACCGACGACGATCACGGAACGCGCGGAGTAGTCCACGCGCTTGCCGAGGAGGTTCTGACGGAAACGACCCTGCTTGCCCTTGAGCATGTCGCTCAGGGACTTCAGCGGGCGGTTGCCGGGACCGGTGACCGGGCGACCACGACGACCGTTGTCGAAGAGGGCGTCCACGGCCTCCTGGAGCATGCGCTTCTCGTTGTTCACGATGATCTCGGGCGCGCCGAGGTCGAGAAGCCGCTTCAGACGGTTGTTGCGGTTGATCACACGGCGGTACAGGTCGTTCAGGTCGGAGGTCGCGAAGCGGCCGCCGTCCAGCTGCACCATCGGGCGAAGGTCCGGCGGGATGACCGGGACGCAGTCGAGGACCATGCCCTTGGGGCTGTTGGAGGTCTGCAGGAACGCAGACACGACCTTCAGCCGCTTCAGCGCACGGGTCTTCTTCTGGCCCTTGCCGGTACGGATGATCTCGCGGAGGCGCTCGGCCTCCTCGTCGAGGTCGAAGGACTCCAGGCGCTTCTGCAGCGCCGCGGCACCCATCGAACCGTCGAAGTACGTACCGAAGCGGTCGCGCAGCTCGCGGTAGAGCAGCTCGTCACCTTCGAGGTCCTGGACCTTGAGGTTCTTGAAGCGGGTCCACACCTCGTCGAGACGGTCGATCTCGCGCTGCGCACGGTCGCGCAGCTGCTTCATCTCGCGCTCGGCGCCTTCGCGCACCTTGCGGCGCACGTCGGCCTTGGCACCCTCGGCCTCGAGCTCGGCCAGGTCGGTCTCGAGCTTCTTGGCGCGGGCCTCCAGGTCGGAGTCGCGACGGTTCTCGACCTGCTGACGCTCGACGGAGACGTGCGCCTCCAGCGAGGGCAGGTCACGCGTACGACGCTCGTCGTCCACGTACGTGATCATGTACGCCGCGAAGTAGATGACCTTTTCGAGGTCCTTCGGGGCGAGGTCGAGCAGGTAGCCAAGACGCGACGGAACGCCCTTGAAGTACCAGATGTGGGTGACGGGAGCGGCCAGCTCGATGTGGCCCATCCGCTCACGACGCACCTTGGCGCGAGTGACCTCGACGCCGCAGCGCTCGCAGATGATGCCCTTGAAGCGGACGCGCTTGTACTTGCCGCAGTAGCACTCCCAGTCCCGGGTCGGACCGAAGATCTTCTCGCAGAAGAGTCCGTCCTTTTCGGGCTTGAGGGTGCGGTAGTTGATGGTCTCCGGCTTCTTGACCTCACCGTGGGACCACTGACGAATGTCGTCAGCGGTAGCAAGGCCGATCCGCAGCTCGTCGAAGAAGTTGACGTCGAGCACTTGTCGTCAATCCCTCTTTCGGGGTCGATTCTTCACTGGTCTGACTGGGGTCCGGGGTTGGTTAGCCGGGGCTCGTGTTCAGCGAGCCCCGGCCAGACCCGTCAGACCTCTTCGACGCTGCTCGGCTCGCGCCGGGACAGGTCGATACCGAGCTCCTCCGCGGCGCGGAAGACGTCCTCGTCCGTGTCGCGCATCTCGATGGACATGCCGTCCGAGGACAGCACCTCCACGTTGAGGCAGAGCGACTGCATTTCCTTGATGAGCACCTTGAAGGACTCGGGAATGCCGGGCTCAGGAATGTTCTCGCCCTTGACGATGGCCTCGTAGACCTTCACGCGGCCGGTCACGTCGTCGGACTTGATGGTCAGCAGCTCCTGGAGGGCGTAGGCGGCGCCGTAAGCCTCCAGCGCCCACACCTCCATCTCGCCGAATCGCTGGCCACCGAACTGGGCCTTACCACCCAGCGGCTGCTGGGTGATCATCGAGTACGGACCGGTCGAACGGGCGTGCAGCTTGTCGTCGACCAGGTGGTGGAGCTTGAGGATGTACATGTAGCCGACCGAGACCGGCTCCGGGAACGGCTCGCCGGAGCGGCCGTCGAACAGCGGCGCCTTACCGGTCGGGAGCACCATGCGGGAGCCGTCGCGGTTCGGGATCGTGTGCTGCAGCAGACCGGCCAGCTCGTCCTCACGCGCACCGTCGAAGACGGGGGTGGCGACGTTGGTACCGGGCTCCACCTTGTCGGCCTCGATGGCCTGGAGGCGCTGCGCCCACTCCTCGCCGAGCCCGGAGACGTCCCAGCCGCGGCTGGCGAGCCAGCCGAGGTGGATCTCCAGGACCTGTCCCGGGTTCATTCGGGACGGGACACCCAGCGGGTTGAGGATGATGTCGACCGGCGTGCCGTCCTCAAGGAAGGGCATGTCCTCGATCGGAAGGATCTTGGAGATGACACCCTTGTTGCCGTGCCGGCCGGCGAGCTTGTCGCCGTCCGTGATCTTGCGCTTCTGCGCCACGTAGACACGAACCAGCTGGTTCACGCCCGGCGGCAGCTCGTCGCCCTCTTCACGGTCGAAGACGCGGACGCCGATGACCTTGCCGATCTCGCCGTGCGGCACCTTCAGCGAGGTGTCGCGCACCTCGCGCGCCTTCTCGCCGAAGATCGCGCGGAGCAGGCGCTCCTCCGGGGTCAGCTCGGTCTCACCCTTGGGCGTGACCTTGCCGACCAGGATGTCGCCGGCGACGACCTCGGCACCGATACGGATGATGCCGCGCTCGTCGAGGTCGGCGAGGACCTCCTCGGAGACGTTCGGGATGTCCCGGGTGATCTCCTCGGGGCCGAGCTTGGTGTCACGGGCGTCGACCTCGTGCTCCTCGATGTGGATCGAGGAGAGGACGTCGTCCTGTACGAGGCGCTGCGACAGGATGATCGCGTCCTCGTAGTTGTGACCCTCCCAGGGCATGAAGGCGACGAGCAGGTTCTTGCCCAGCGCCATCTCGCCTTCCTGGGTGGCCGGGCCGTCGGCGAGCACCTGGTGCTCGATGACCCGGTCGCCCTCGTTGACGACGACCTTCTGGTTGACCGAGGTCCCCTGGTTGGAGCGGGAGAACTTGGCCACCCGGTAGGTGGTGTAGGTGCCGTCGTCGTTGGCCACCGTGACGTAGTCCGCGGAGACCTCCTGGACCACACCCGACTTCTCGGCCTTGATGACGTCACCGGCGTCGACGGCGCAGCGGTACTCCATGCCCGTACCGACGAGGGGGGCCTCGGCGGTGATCAGCGGCACGGCCTGGCGCATCATGTTCGCGCCCATGAGGGCACGGTTGGCGTCGTCGTGCTCCAGGAAGGGGATCATCGCGGTCGCGACGGACACCATCTGGCGCGGCGAGACGTCCATGTAGTCGACGTCGTCACCGGGGACGTAGTCGACCTCTCCGCCACGGCGGCGGACCAGGACACGGGCCTCGTTGAACCGCATGTCGTCGTTGAGCACGGCGTTGGCCTGCGCGATGACGAAGCGGTCCTCCTCGTCGGCGGTCAGGTAGTCGACCTCGTCGGTGACGACACCGTCGGTGACCCGGCGGTACGGCGTCTCGACGAAGCCGAACGCGTTGACCCGGCCGTAGGAGGCGAGCGAGCCGATCAGGCCGATGTTCGGGCCTTCGGGGGTCTCGATCGGACACATGCGGCCGTAGTGCGAGGGGTGCACGTCACGGACCTCGAAGCCGGCCCGCTCGCGGGAGAGACCACCCGGACCAAGAGCCGACAGACGGCGCTTGTGGGTGAGACCCGAGAGCGGGTTGTTCTGGTCCATGAACTGCGACAGCTGGCTGGTGCCGAAGAACTCCTTGATGGAGGCGACGACCGGCCGGATGTTGATCAGGGTCTGCGGCGTGATCGCCTCGACGTCCTGGGTCGTCATGCGCTCGCGGACGACTCGCTCCATACGCGCCAGACCCGTACGGACCTGGTTCTGGATGAGCTCGCCCACGTTGCGCAGACGGCGGTTGCCGAAGTGGTCGATGTCGTCGGTCTCGACGACGATCGAGGTGCCGTTGTTCCCGACGGTCTCGGTCTCACCGGCGTGCAGCTTCACCAGGTACTTGATCGACGAGATGATGTCCTCGACGGTCAGGATCCCGGCGTCGAGCGGCGCTTCGCCGCCCAGCTTCTTGTTGACCTTGTAGCGGCCGACCTTCGCGAGGTCGTAGCGCTTGGGGTTGAAGTAGAGGTTCTCAAGCAGCGTCTGCGCGGCCTCACGGGTCGGCGGCTCGCCCGGACGCAGCTTGCGGTAGATGTCGAGCAGCGCGTCGTCCTGGCCCTGGGTGTGGTCCTTCTCCAGGGTGGCGCGCATGGATTCGTACTCGCCGAACTCCTCAAGGATCTGCTCGGTCGTCCAACCGAGAGCCTTGAGCAGGACGGTGACGGACTGCTTGCGCTTGCGGTCGATGCGGACACCGACCATGTCGCGCTTGTCGATCTCCATCTCCAGCCAGGCACCCCGGGACGGGATGACCTTCGCGGAGAAGATGTCCTTGTCGGACGTCTTGTCGATGGAGGAGTCGAAGTAGACACCCGGCGAACGGACCAGCTGCGACACCACGACACGCTCGGTGCCGTTGATGACGAAGGTGCCCTTGTTCGTCATGAGCGGGAAATCACCCATGAAGACGGTCTGGGACTTGATCTCGCCGGTCTCGTTGTTGGTGAACTCGGCGGTGACGAAGAGCGGTGCGGCGAACGTGAAGTCGCGCTCCTTGCACTCGTCGATCGAGTTCTTGGGAGGCTCGAAGCGGTGGTCGCGGAACGTCAGGGACATCGACCCGGAGAAGTCCTCGATCGGGGAGATCTCCTCGAAGATCTCCTCCAGACCGGACTTCGTGGGGACGTCCTGTCCACTGTCCAGAGCCGCCTCGACACGAGCCTTCCACGCGTCGTTGCCGAGCAGCCAGTCAAAGCTTTCGGTTTGCAGCGCAAGAAGGTTCGGAACCTCAAGGGGCTCCTTGATCTTTGCAAAGGAGATGCGCAGCGGGGCGGTGCTGGCGCCGTTGTTCGTATTCGCGGTCGAGGCAGTGCGCGAGGCGGCCAAGAGGGGGTCCTTCCGAGGGCTCGGACTCACTACGCGCGTACCGGTCCCAAGCGGGGCACCAGGAGGGACGTCTTCCGAACCGGCCGAATACGACCAGGTCAGAGTCTGTTCCATCCACGGTGCTCAAGCGAGGGTATGCCCCTGGTGACGGGCAGGAGGCAGCTAACAGGCAGCGCAAAGGGTCAGTGTAGCCACTAGGCCCACTGATGTCCAGTGCGGGTTTTTGAAGACCCTCGTTGTTCTCAACCCCTGCTGCAAGCCACGCCCTCGATGCACATCGATACTGCCCTCTTCGCCGCCGATCCATGCCTCGGATCCGGATCGTTGTGACGACGCGTCCTGAGAATTGCGCGCTGCGTGCGGTTCGTCAAGGCCCCCCAAGCCCGAACCAGGTGCTGCCACCGTCACTTGCGACCTGTCTTGCAGCCCGTCACGGGCGGCCGGAGGCACGAACGAAGATCACCATACTCGTCGCGACCTACAGCGCAAGGCAGTCGCCGCACGGCCCCCTCGAACGCCGAAGAGCGACCACCCAGATGGGTGATCGCTCTTCGGTGCGTCAGCGTTACACCGCTACGGAAGCGGCTTCACGCGGCCCGCGGGAGCCCTTGCGGACTCGTCGGGTCACTTGACCTCGACGGAGGCGCCGGCGCCCTTGAGGGACTCGGCGGCCTTCTCGGCGGCAGCCTTGTCGACCTTCTCCAGGACGGGCTTCGGAGCGCCGTCGACGAGGTCCTTGGCCTCCTTCAGACCCAGCGAGGTGAGCTCACGCACGACCTTGATGACCTGGATCTTCTTCTCGCCGGCACCCGTGAGGATGACGTCGAACTCGTCCTGCTCGGCCTCGGCCTCGGCCGGGGCGGCAGCGGCGGCGGGGCCGGCGGCGACCGCGGCGGCGGCGGTGACGTCGAACTTCTCCTCGAAGGCCTTCACGAACTCGGAGAGCTCGATGAGGGTGAGGGTCTCGAACTGCGCGAGCAGCTCTTCCTGGGACAGCTTCGCCATGATGGCGTCCTTCCACTAATTCGGCAGGTGCCGGGATGTACTGGTGAGGCGGGCGTACGTTCGGCCCGCTGCGACCGTCGCCTCAAGCGGCGGTCATTGCGCGAGCCGAGTTACTCGGCACCGCCCTGCTCTTCGAGCTTGACGCGAAGCGCCTCCGCGGTGCGGACGAACTTCGAGGGAAGCGCCTGGAAGAGCTGCGCAGCCTGGGTCTGCTTGCCCTTCATGGCGCCCGCCAGCTTGGCGAGCAGAACCTCGCGGGACTCAAGGTCCGCAAGCTTCTTGATCTCGTCGGCGGACAGCGCCTTGCCGTCAAGGACACCGCCCTTGATGACGAGGTTCGGGTTGTCCTTGGCGAAGTCACGAAGACCCTTCGCCGACGTCACCGGGTCACCGGAGATGAAGGCAACCGCTGTCGGACCGTTGAACAGGTCGTCGAGCGTGGAGATCCCGGCCTCGTTGGCCGCGATCTTGGTCAGCGTGTTCTTCACCACGGCGTACTGGGCGTCTTCACCGAGCGAACGACGCAGCGTCTTGAGCTGCGCCACGGTGAGACCCCGGTACTCGGTCAGCACAGCGGCGTTCGAGCTACGGAACTGGTCCGCGAGCTCGGCTACCGCGGCAGCCTTGTCGGGCCTTGCCATAAGCGTGGCCTCCTTCCGGGTGATGAGGACCGCTCAGAAGGAGACTGGGAAAACGAAACGCCCCGGCGCAGGCGCACGGGGCGTGGCTCTACCAGACTGAAATCCGTACGAAGTACGGGACTGTCCGGGAGCTCATCCACAGTCACCTACGCGGGTCGTCCGCAATTCAGCGGATCCTTCGGTCACCGCGTCCTCTGACGAGAGCACGGCAACGACCAGCGGTCTTTGGCTTCTGTGGAAGATTACGTGAACGGGGCACTGTCAAGCAAATCCGCGCCCTCGGGGCCCTCAGCCCTCCAGGTCGCCCATCATCTCGGCCAGGTCCATGACGTCCTTGGCCGGCGGGGCCTTGACGGTCACGGGCTTGTTGTAGTCGAGGAAGGTGATGGTCATGTCGAGCTTGCCCTTGTCGGCGTCGCCCTGCATACGGAACTGCTTGGTG
Organism: Streptomyces ortus; assembly: GCF_026341275.1. NCBI lineage: Bacteria > Bacillati > Actinomycetota > Actinomycetes > Kitasatosporales > Streptomycetaceae > Streptomyces > Streptomyces ortus. Next base: position 5,039,207 of record NZ_JAIFZO010000002.1, on the reverse strand, counting down.
TGGTCCTCGCCGTCGACCCACATGTCCATCGTGAGCGCGTCCAGGCCCAGCTTCTCGTACTGCTCCAGGCTCTTCTCCCGCTTCTCGCGGGTGGCCTTGCTCTCGCCCTTGAGGGACTTGCGGAACTCGTCGAGGGTGACCGTTCCCTTGTAGTGGGTGGTCTCGACGCCCTCGACCTTCTCGGTGCCGACCTTCTTCACGTCCTTGGACCCGGTGAGGAAGGTGGACTCCTGCGCCGGGTTCTTGTCGGCCGTCCCGGCGCCCGGGGCCCCGCCGCCGCCCAGCGCGTCGTCACCCAGCGTGGACATGTCGAACTTGATCCAGCTCTTGCCGTCCATCTCCTTGGCCGCCGCGGCGCCCCCGCCGATGTACATCGCCTTGTCGACCAGACGGATCTCGGCGTTGCCGTCCTTCCCCTGGTCGAGGGCGGTCATCTTCATGCTCATGGCGAGGTCGGGCTCCATGCGCATCTGGGCCTCGGCCTTGACGCGCCCCTCCTCCGGGGTCCTGCCGGACATCCGGTAGCTGAGGGAGGTGATGTCCTCCGTCTTCTTCGCCGCCTTGGCGACGGCCGCGGCGGGCGTCATCTCGGGGGACTCCTCGTCCGCCTTGGAACAGCCGACCGCACCCCCGCCCAGGACGAGCGCGGCGACGACCGCGCCCGTCGCCCGATGACGTACTGATGTGCGCACGGAAAGCGTCATGGTTCCCCCCAAGGAACAGATATGCGACTCACAGACAAGCCGCGAGCGTATCCCAGCGGGGTTCGAACAGTCCTGCTAGTTGTGGGTGACCTGTGTGACGCCTGTGACAGCTGTGACTGCTGTGACTGCCGGGAGGGGCAGAACCGGGGTAGGGGTGGCGGAGGCAGGCGGACGGCGAAGGGCTCAGTCCGTCGGCCCGCTCCGCATCAGGTCCTTGAAGTCCGCGGTGTCACCCGCCGCCGGCTCCTCGGCGGCGACCTCGACGCCGTAGTCGCTGTAGTACGCCGTCGAGGACATCGAGCCGGTCGCCAGCTCGCCCTTCTCGGCCTTCTTGACCAGCAGGTCCTTGTCGTTCACCCAGATGTCGATGGTCTCGGTGGTCACCCCCGCCTGCTCCAACTGGCTCTTCAGCTCGGCCAGTTGACTCGCGGAGAGCGACGAGCTGCGGCCGGCGAGCTCCGCGACCTCGACCGTGCCCGAGTAGTGCGTGGTGTCCTCGCCCCGCACCTTCTCCTCGCCGACCTTCTCGACGTCCCCGGAGGCCAGCAGCAGCTTCACCGACTGGTTCGGCGTGGTGTTCTGCATCTGGTCCTTCATGTACACCCCCGACCCGCCGGCGAGCTTCGCCAGGTCGTCGTAGCCGTACTTGATCCAGTGCTTGCCGCCGGACTGCTCGGCGAACTTGTCGCCCATCTTCGCGTAGTAGGCGTCCGGCAGATAGCGGGCCTCCATGGAGGTGGTGCCCAGCTGACGCATCTGGTCGGCCATCGTGCCGCCGGTGTACGTGATCATCAGGTTGCCGGTGAGCCCGTCGGCCCAGCCCAGGACGCCGTCCGCCTCCATCGACATCATCGTGCCCATGGTCGTGGTGGACTCGACCTTGGCGGAGTCCGCGCCGTCGGTGCTCTTCGCCACGGAGCGAAGGGCCACCACCGCGTCCGTCCGGGTCCCGGCCTCGCCGGTCTTCTCGCTGTCCGCCGCCGAGCCCTTGCCGTCCCCTCCGGAATCGCCGTCGGAGTCCGGGCCACTACAGGCCGCGGCTCCCGTCAGAACGGCGGCCACCGCTATCGAGACGGCCACCCGGCGCACGATCGAGCTCATCATTCGTCCCCCTATGCGATTCCTGTGCCTCGCACGCTAGCGCAGGCCACCGACATCCGACCCGGAAACGGACACCGGCCGCCGCGCATCGGACCCGCGCCCCGTACCCCTGCCCCGCATCTCGGACCCCGTATCCCCTACCCCGGACACAGAGACGGGCCCCGCGACCTCGAAAGGTTGCGGGGCCCGTCCTGAAATCGCGTCTGCGACGTGGCTACCGGTGAGCGTCAGGCTCAGACGGCGGCCGGGTCCTCCTCCACGAGGAGGTTGCGGGTGCGGTTCGAGTCCAGCGTGATGCCGGGGCCGATCGTGGTGCTGATCGTGGCCTTCTTGATGTAGCGACCCTTGGCGGCCGACGGCTTCAGACGAAGGATCTCGTCGAGCGCGGCGCCGTAGTTCTCCACCAGCTGCGTGTCGTCGAACGACACCTTGCCGATGATGAAGTGGAGGTTCGAGTGCTTGTCGACGCGGAACTCGATCTTGCCGCCCTTGATCTCGGTCACGGCCTTGGCCACGTCCGGGGTCACGGTGCCCGTCTTCGGGTTCGGCATCAGACCACGCGGGCCGAGGACACGGCCCAGGCGGCCGACCTTGCCCATGAGGTCCGGGGTGGCGACGACGGCGTCGAAGTCCAGACGCCCCTTCGCCACCTCGTCGATGAGTTCGTCGGAACCGACGATGTCGGCGCCGGCGGCAGTCGCGGCCTCGGCACGGTCACCGGTCGCGAAGACCAGGACCCGGGCGGTCTTGCCGGTGCCGTGCGGGAGGTTCACGGTGCCGCGGACCATCTGGTCGGCCTTGCGCGGGTCGACACCCAGACGGAAGGCGACCTCGACGGTGCCGTCGAACTTGGAGGTGGAGGTCTCCTTGGCGAGACGGACGGCTTCGAGCGGGGCGTACTGCTTCTCCCGGTCGACCTTGGCGTCCGCAGCGCGGAGAGACTTGCTGCGCTTGCTCACTACTGCTCCTGTGTGCTCTGAGGAGTCGTGGTAGGGGCCGAGCAGGCCCTGCCACGGTGTTCTGCGAAGGTGGGGATCAGCCCTCGACCGTGATGCCCATGGAACGGGCGGTGCCGGCGATGATCTTCGACGCGGCGTCCAGGTCGTTGGCGTTGAGGTCGGCCAGCTTGGTGGTGGCGATCTCGCGGACCTGGGCCTGGCTGATCTTGGCGACCTTGGTCTTGTGGGGCTCGCCGGAGCCCTTCTCGACACCAGCGGCCTTGAGGATCATCTTCGCGGCCGGCGGGGTCTTGGTGATGAAGGTGAAGGAGCGGTCTTCGTAGACCGTGATCTCCACCGGGATGACCCAGCCGCGCTGCGACTCGGTCGCCGCGTTGTAGGCCTTGCAGAACTCCATGATGTTGACGCCGTGCTGGCCCAGCGCGGGGCCGACCGGCGGCGCCGGGTTGGCCGCACCGGCCTGGATCTGGAGCTTGATAAGCCCCGTGACCTTCTTCTTCTTGGGAGGCATTGCTCTCTCCGGGTCCTAGTGAGAGTTTCCGGCCATCCATTCCGGATCATCCGGATGGAGGCATACCGCACAACGATAACGGGTATCGGTGCGCAGCCTGAAACCGAGCAGGTCAGACCGGCTACGAGAGCCTGTCTGACCTGGACGGAAGCGTACGGTCCGAAAGAACGTCAGTTCTTCTGGATCTGGTCGAAGCTGAGCTCCACCGGAGTCTCGCGGCCGAAGATCTCGACGAGGCCCTTGACCTTCTTCGAGTCGGCGTTGATCTCGTTGATGGTCGCCTGCAGCGTCGCGAACGGGCCGTCGGTGACGGTGACCGAGTCGCCCACCTCGAAGTCCAGCACCTGGACCTCGAGCTTGCGGGACGGCGCCGGCTTGCCCTCGGCCTCGGCGGCCTCGCGGGCGGCCTTCTCCTCGGCCTCGGGGGCGAGCATCTTGACGATCTCGTCCAGCGTCAGCGGGTACGGGTCGTAGGCGTTGCCCACGAAGCCGGTGACGCCGGGGGTGTTGCGGACGACACCCCAGGACTCGTTCGTCAGATCCATGCGCACCAGCACGTAGCCGGGGAGCTTGTTCTGCTTGATGGTCTTGCGCTCGCCGTTCTTGATCTGCGCGACCTCTTCTTGCGGCACCTCGGCCGCGAAGATGAAGTCCTCGACGTTCAGCGAGACGGCACGCTGTTCGAGGTTGGTCTTCACGCGGTTCTCGTAACCGGCGTACGTGTGGATGACGTACCACTCGCCGGGCAGCGTGCGAAGTTCCTCACGAAGGGCGGTGACGGGGTCGACCGGCTCGGCCTCCTCCGCCTCCTCCTCGTCGGCCTCGGCGCTCTCGTCGGTCGCGTCCACGTCCGTGTCGGCGTCCTCGTCGACGGAGGCGGTGTCGTCCTCGTCGGACTCGTCCTCGACGTGCAGCGCGGCCTCTTCGGCGGGCTCGCCCGCCGCGGCGTCGGCAGCCTCGACCTGGTCCTCGACGTCCGCGCCCTCGACGATGTCGAGCTCGTCCTCGCGGGACTCGACCGACTCGACGGCATCGTTCAGGTTCGGGTCAGACACGGTGGCTGCTTCTTCCTGGATCATGGGGGTGGAACACGCGAAAGCGGGCGCCGGATACGGCGCCCTTCGCGCTTGGCCTAGCCGAAGACGTACTTGGCGGCCTTGTCGAGTCCGAAGTCAATCACAGTCACCAGACCGATCATGATGACAACGAACACAATCACCACAGTGGTGTACGTCGTCAGCTGATTGCGGGTCGGCCAGACAACCTTGCGGAGCTCCGCGACGATCTGGCGGTAGAAGAGGGCGAGGCGCTTCAGCGGGCCCTTCTTGGCACGCTTACCGCCCTTGCGGCCCTTCTTCTGGGACTCCGGCGCCTCATCCTGGGCATCAGGCATGTCGATGGAGCCCACGGCGTCCGTCACGCGTCCTCACCTGATTCCGGGTCGTGGCCGTGCCGCGCCCGGTGTGAGCCGCACGACGATGCAATGCAGTACGTACATGTGCACACATCCTGGTGAAAGGAGTGTGTAGCAGGGCCGGAGGGACTTGAACCCCCAACCGCTGGTTTTGGAGACCAGTGCTCTACCAATTGAGCTACGACCCTCTGCTTCCCTCACAACGTACCGCATCCGCCCGGGTGCTCGGTGTGCACCGGATGGGTGCGGCCGGTGAAGGCCAACGAGGTGAGAGTGTACGTGGTCGGCGGCCGGGCGTCGAACAGAAAGTGTCCGTAAGGACTTTGTGCGTGCCCGGCCCCGGGTTCGTCCCGCGTTGCCCAGTCTGTGAAACCAGTGTGCCGGGGACGTTTCCGGTCTGAAACGATGGGCCCATGAGCGCTGCAATCCCTCCCACCGAGCGCCGGGTCTCCGCCCGAGTCGGCGCGATCTCCGAGTCCGCCACCCTCGCCGTGGACGCCAAGGCCAAGGCCCTCAAGGCCGCCGGACGTCCGGTGATCGGCTTCGGCGCCGGTGAGCCCGACTTCCCGACCCCGGACTACGTCGTCGAGGCCGCCATCGAGGCATGCAAGAACCCGAAGTACCACCGCTACACGCCGGCCGGCGGCCTTCCCGAGCTGAAGGCGGCGATCGTCGCCAAGACGCTGCGTGACTCCCACTACGAGGTGGACGCCTCCCAGGTCCTGGTGACCAACGGCGGCAAGCAGGCCATCTACCAGGCGTTCGCCGCGATCCTCGACCCGGGCGACGAGGTCATCGTCCCGGCCCCCTACTGGACGACGTACCCCGAGTCGATCCGTCTCGCCGGCGGTGTCCCGGTGGAGGTCGTCGCGGACGAGACCACCGGCTACCGCGTCTCGGTCGAGCAGCTGGAGGCGGCCCGTACGGAGCGGACCAAGGTCGTCCTCTTCGTGTCCCCCTCGAACCCGACCGGCGCCGTCTACAGCGCCGAGGACACCGAGGCCATCGGCCGCTGGGCCATAGAGCACGGCCTGTGGGTGATGACGGACGAGATCTACGAGCACCTGGTCTACGGGGACGCGAAGTTCACCTCGCTGCCGGCAGTACTTCCTGAGCTGCGCGACAAGTGCATCGTGGTCAACGGCGTGGCGAAGACGTACGCGATGACCGGCTGGCGGGTCGGGTGGGTGATCGGCCCCAAGGACGTCGTCAAGGCGGCGACCAACCTGCAGTCCCACGCCACGTCGAACGTGTCGAACGTGGCCCAGGCCGCCGCGATCGCCGCCGTCTCGGGCGACCTGACGGCCGTCGCCGAGATGCGCGAGGCCTTCGACCGCCGCCGTCGGACGATCGTGCGCATGCTCAACGAGATCGAGGGCGTGCTCTGCCCGGAGCCCGAGGGCGCGTTCTACGCGTACCCCTCGGTGAAGGCGCTCCTCGGCAAGGAGATCCGCGGCAGGCGCCCGCAGACCTCCGTCGAGCTGGCCGCCCTGATCCTGGAGGAGGCCGAGGTCGCGGTCGTCCCGGGTGAGGCCTTCGGCACGCCGGGTTATCTGCGGCTGTCGTACGCGCTGGGTGACGAGGACCTCGTCGAGGGCGTCTCGCGGATCCAGAAGCTCCTGGCGGAGGCCAAGGCCTGATTCCGCGCGGCACAGTAGGTACTGCGAGCATCGCGGGCCGTCTCCCTCCGGGGAGGCGGCCCGTTTCTTCGTGCGAGCAAGACCACGTTCAGGGAAAGCGCTACCGATACGGCGCCGGCGTGCGGCAGGATCCTTGAATGGAGCACGTACGTAAGGTCTCTGAGCTGCCCAAGGCTCATCTGCACCTGCACTTCACCGGTTCGATGCGGCACACCACCCTCCTGGAACTGGCCGACAAGCACGGGATCCATCTGCCCGACGCGCTGACGAGCGGCGAGCCGCCCAAGCTGCGGGCGACGGACGAGCGCGGCTGGTTCCGCTTCCAGCGGCTGTACGACGCGGCACGGTCGTGCCTCAGAGATCCCGAGGACATCCAGCGGCTCGTGCGCGAGGCCGCCGAGGAGGACCTCAGGGACGGCTCGGGGTGGCTGGAGATCCAGGTCGACCCCACGTCGTACGCGCCGCGGCTGGGCGGTCTGATCCCCGCGCTGGAGATCATCCTGGACGCGGTGGACACGGCCTCGCGCGAGACCGGGCTCGGGATGCGGGTCCTGGTCGCCGCGAACCGGATGAAACACCCCCTGGACGCCCGCACGCTGGCCCGGCTGGCCGTGCGGTACGCGGACCGGGGCATCGTCGGGTTCGGGCTCTCCAACGACGAGCGGCGGGGCATGGCACGCGACTTCGACCGGGCCTTCGCGATCGCCCGGGAGGGCGGGCTGCTGGCCGCGCCGCACGGCGGTGAGCTGACGGGCCCCGCGTCCGTCCGCGACTGCCTGGACGACCTGCACGCCTCGCGGATCGGACACGGGGTGCGGGCCGCCGAGGACCCCCGGCTGCTGAAGCGGCTGGCGGACCGCGGCATCACCTGCGAGGTCTGCCCGGCCTCGAACGTCGCCCTCGGGGTCTACGAGAAGCCGGAGGACGTCCCCCTGCGCACGCTCTTCGAGGCGGGCGTTCCCATGGCGCTCGGCGCGGACGACCCGCTGCTGTTCGGCTCCCGGCTGGCCGCCCAGTACGACATCGCGCGCCTCCACCACGGCTTCACGGACGCCGAACTGGCCGAGCTGGCACGGCAGTCGGTACGCGCCTCGGCGGCCCCGCCCGACATCAAGGAGAAGCTGCTGTCCGGGGCCGACGACTGGCTGACCGCCCCGGTCGCCTGAAGCGGACGCGGGGCGGGGGCGGGGCGGCGGCCTCGGAACCTCAGAGGCTGACGCCCACCGTCACCGGTTCGTTGACGAGCGTGATCCCGAAGGCGTCGTGGACTCCGGCGACGACCTCGCGGGCGAGCGCGAGAAGGTCCTCGGTGGTGGCCCCGCCCCGGTTGGTGAGGGCCAGGGTGTGCTTGGTGGAGATACGGGCGGGACCGGTGCCGTACCCCTTGGTGAAGCCCGACCTGTCGATCAGCCAGGCCGCCGAGGTCTTGGTGTGCCCGTCGCCCGCGGGGTAGGCGGGCGGGATCACACCGTCGCCCAGCTTCTCCGCCACGCGCGCGTGGAACACGGCGAACTCCTCGTGCGTGAGGATCGGGTTGGTGAAGAACGAGCCGGCCGACCAAGTGTCGTGGTCCTCGGGGTCGAGCACCATGCCCTTTCCGGAACGCAGTTTCAGGACGGTCTCGCGGGCCGCGTCCACGGGCACGCGGTCGCCGGGCCCGACACCGAGCATGCGGGCCGTCTCGGCGTACCTCAGCGGCGCGGACAGCCCGGCGGCGTCCTCCAGCTCGAAACGCACCCGGAGCACGACGAACCGCTCGGGATCGCTCTTGAAACGACTGTGCCGGTACGAGAAGCCGCACTCGGCGTTCGACATGGTGACCGTTTCGCGACTCCGGCGGTCATAGGCGATCACCTCGGTGATCGTCGACGACACTTCCTGGCCGTACGCGCCCACGTTCTGGATCGGTGTCGCTCCCGCGGAGCCCGGGATTCCGGCGAGGCACTCGATGCCCGCGAGCCGGGCCTCGACGGTACGGGCGACCGCGTCGGTCCACACCTCCCCGGCCGCCAGCTCCAGCCGCGTACCGTCCAGCTCGAAGCCGCGGGTGGCGATGCGCAGGGCGGTGCCCGGGAAGCCCTCGTCGCCGATGACCAGGTTGGATCCGCCGCCGATCAGAAGCAGCGGCGTACCTGAGTCGTCGGCCTCGCGGACGGCGGCGATCACCTCGTCGTCGGTGGTCGCGGTGATCAGCCGGGCGGCGGGACCGCCGAGCCGGAAGGTGGTCAGCGGGGCGAGGGCGGTGTCGTGGAGTTCCTGCACGTGCCCAGAGTACGAGAACGGCCCCGCCGGTCCGGGCGGGGCCGCTCACAGGGGCCGTTCACAGGGGGCGCGGGCACCTCCGTCGATGTCGCGTCGTCCGTGCGGGCCGGTGGGGTCCCTGTCGCGCGGTCCCCCGCCGGCCCGTGGACGCAGGCTCTCAGTGCGACACCGTCTCCCGTACGGGTGCGGGCGCCTTCGCGACCTCCTCGGGGCCGCCGGTCTCGGGCCGCCGGCGCGGGATGTACAGCGCCGCGAGCCCCGCCACGGCCACCGCCGCGGAGCCGACCCACAGCGCGGGCCTGATGCCGTCCACGAAGGTCTGTGCGCTCTCGTAGCCGCCCTGCGCGGAGAAGATCGAGGCCATCACGGCGATACCGAGCGCCCCGCCGACCTCGCGCAGCGCGTTGTTGGCGCCGGACGCGATGCCCTGCTCCTGCGCCCGGACGCTGGACATGACCAGGCTGGAGGCGGGGGCGAAGAAGAGGGACATCCCGATGCCGCTGATGATCAGCGCGGGCAGCTGGGCGGCGTACGACGTGTCCGCCTCGACCACGACGGCGAACCATCCGAGGCCGACGGCCTGCAGGAACAGGCCCGCCGCGACGACGGGACGTCCGCCGACGCGGTCCGACAGGTAGCCGGCGACCGGCGCGACGAGCATCGGCATTCCGGTCCACGGCAGCATGCGCAGGCCCGCCTCGGTGGGCGAGTAGCCGAGCACGCCCTGCATGTACTGGCTGAGCAGGAAGATCGAGCCGAACATCCCGAGGAACATCAGCAGGCTCGCCGCGTTGATTCCGGCGAAGGCGCGACTACGGAAGAGGCGCATCGGCAGCATCGGGTTCTCGGCCCGCATGCCGTGGACGACGAAGCCGGTGAGCAGGGCCGTACCCCCGAACAGGGCGAGCAGCACCACGCCGTCGCTCCAGCCGACGACAGGGGCGCGGACCAGCCCGTACACGATTCCGAAGAGGCCGCCGCTGGCGAGCAGGGTGCCGCGGATGTCCAGCGGGGCGCCGGAGCCGAACGACTCCGCAAGGCGCAGCCGGGCGAGCGGCAGCAGGGCGAGACCCAGCGGGACGTTCAGCCAGAAGATCCACTGCCAGGACAGGTGTTCGGTGAGGCTGCCTCCGATGAGCGGCCCCGAGGCGACCGCGAGACCGTTGACGGCTCCCCATATCCCGTACGCCATCCCGCGCTTGGCGACCGGCACGGCGGCCGTCAGCAGGGTCAGGGTGAGCGGCATCATGATGGCCGCGCCGACGCCCTGGACCGCGCGGGCGGCGATCAGCGAGTCGATGCCGGGCGCCATGGCCGCGGCGGCGGAGGCTCCGGTGAAGACGGTGATGCCGACGAGGAAGAGCCGCCGCCGGCCGAACCGGTCGCCCAGGGCCGCGCCGAACATCAGCAGCACGGCGAAGGTGAGCGTGTAGGCGCTCACGGTCCATTCCAGGTCGTCGAGCGCTCCCCCGAAGTCCTCGCGGATCGAGGGCAGAGCGGTGGTGACGACGAGGTTGTCGAGGGCCGCCATGAATCCGGCGACGCTGGTGATGACGAGGGCCCAGACGGCTCCCCCGCGACGTTCGGTCTGCTGTGACATCGCTCCCCCAGCGGGTTATCGCTAGTTTTGGTTAGTTATTGATGACTAACTTTTGTGCTCATGAAAAAGCGCCGTCTCCGCCGCCTTCTGCTTCGATGTCGCGTTGCGCGTTGCGCGTTCCGCGTTCCGCGTCGGTGTTCCGTTTCGGGGTCCCGCTTCAGTGTTCGAGCCGGCCCTTGGCCCGGGCCGACGGGTACAGCCCTTCCCATACGCGGTGCTCGGCCGGGAAACCCATGGCCACCAGGCAGTTGATGAGCATCCCGTAGGCCAGGAAGTCGGTGGTCTGGTCGACGTCGGCACCGAGCGGCAGGTGGACGGTCTCCCACAGTCGCATCCAGCCGGCCCGCACCGCCTCGCCGAGCTCGTGGTCGCCGGCCTGCTCGGCCGCCGCCACCGCGACATACATCTGCATCTGCATGAGCAGCCGCTCGGGCTCCTCGGCGATGACCCTGGTGTACGCGTCCGCCATGGAGTGCAGGGCCGCTTCGCCGGACAGCCCCTCGGACGCCGCCTCGAACGCGCGGACGGTGTCCTCCAGGCAACGTTCGGCGGCTGCGAGGAAGATCGCCTTCTTGCCCGGGAAGAGCCGGAAGAGGTACGGCTGCGAGACCCCCACGCGCTTGGCGATCGCCTCGGTGGACGTGCCGTAGTAGCCGCCCCGGGCGAACTCGCTCATCGCCGCGCGAACGACGCTCTCGCGCCGTTCCTCTGCGCTCATCCTGACCATGCGAGGAAGTTAGTACTCAATCACTAACTAAGTCAAGGGGGTGGCTCGGTCGGGAGACCGCAGAGGGCGTGACGGGGGAGGAGGCGTGAGGGGGGAGGGGGCGAAGTAAGGGGCGCCCGCAATTGGCGGGCGCCCCTTACTCGTAATCCCGCGGTCCGTCAGGCCAGGCGTACGACCGCCCGGGACATGCCCAGCACCTTCTGGCCCGCGCTCATCGCGACGAGGTCGACGCGCACGGTGTTGTCGTCGAGCTTGACGGCGACCTTGCCGCTGACCTCGATCGTGGCACCCTGGTCGTCGTTCGGGACCGCGACAGGCTTGGTGAAGCGGACTCCGTACTCGACGACCGCGCCCGGGTCGCCGACCCAGTCGGTGACGACCCGGATCGCCTCGGCCATGGTGAACATGCCGTGCGCGATGACGTCCGGGAGGCCCACCTCCTTGGCGAACTTCTCGTTCCAGTGGATCGGGTTGAAGTCCCCCGAAGCGCCCGCGTACTGCACGAGCGTGGCGCGGGTCACTCCGAAGGTCTGGGCCGGCAGCTCGGTGCCGACCTCGACGTCGTCGTACGCGATCTTCGCGGTCATCGGTTCACGCCTCCTCGGCCGCACGGGACACGAGCTTGGTCCAGGCGGTCACCACGTGCTCGCCGGCCTCGTCGCGGACCTCGCCGCGAATGTCCAGGATGTCGTTGCCCGCCATCGACTTGATCGCCTCGATGGTGGACGTGACCGTGAGCCGGTCCCCCGCGCGCACCGGGCGCCGGTGGACGAACTTCTGGTCGCCGTGCACGACCCGGCTGTAGTCGAGACCCAGTTGCGGGTCCTGGATGACCTGTCCCGCGGCCTTGAAAGTGATCGCGAACACGAAGGTCGGCGGCGCGATCACATCGGGGTGGCCAAGAGCCTTGGCGGCGTCCGGGTCTGTGTAGGCGGGATTTGGATCTCCCACCGCTTCCGCGAATTCGCGGATCTTCTCCCGGCCGACCTCGTACGGGTCGGTGGGCGGGTAGGACCGCCCTACGAAGGACTGGTCGAGCGCCATCGGCTCGGCACCTCCTGGTTCGCACTGGTCGCAGCTTGATGTAACGACGCGAGGCCGCCCCCCATTACAGGGGACGGCCTCGTGAACGAGCCTTTTTTATCGCGTTTCGCGGTGCGCAGTGTGCGAGTTGCAACGCGGGCAGTGCTTCTTCATCTCCATGCGATCCGGGTTGTTACGCCGGTTCTTCTTGGTGATGTAGTTCCGCTCCTTGCACTCCACGCAGGCCAGCGTGATCTTCGGGCGGACGTCGGTGGCAGCCACGTGAGTGCTCCTTGCCGGACGGATGGGACATGGATTAACGCATAGAAGAGTAACCGATCGAAGGACCGACCCCGCAATCGGCTACCGTCAGTAGCGGTGACCGGACTTGAACCGGTGACACAGCGATTATGAGCCGCTTGCTCTACCGACTGAGCTACACCGCTTTGATGTGATCAGTTCCCGTCTTTCGACGGGAACTTCCCACACCAGAGCCCCAATACGGAATCGAACCGTAGACCTTCTCCTTACCATGGAGACGCTCTACCGACTGAGCTATTGGGGCGAGCGATGAAGACATTACACGCTCGGCAGCCGATCGCCCAAATCCGTTTCGTGGCCCCTGCCCCGGCCCGTTCCCGGGTCCTCACCGGCTGTTCCAGCGGCCTCTCAGGCACCACGGACCACGCCGGTACGACTATTCCGCTCCTCCTCGATGCGCGCCGATCGTCACCCTAGGCTCGACTCACGCTGCGTGATCTTGTGCCTCTCCTGCGCAGCCGCCGAGCCCCAGGAGCGCGATGCCAGACAGCCAGCCGCAGCCGCACCACTCCTCGTCGTCGTCCTCGTCGTCGGGCTCGTCTTCCTCGTCGTCGGGCTCGTCGGGTTCCTCGGGCTCGTCCGGCCGGGCCGACGGGGCCGACCTTCTGCTCTGCGGTGCGCGGCTCACCGACGGCCGGCTCGTGGACGTACGGCTGTCCGACGGACGCATCGAGGCGGTCGGCACGGCGGGCAGCCTCACCGCGCACACCGCGCGCGTGGACCTCTCCGGGCATCTGCTCCTGCCGGCTCCGGCCGAGCCCCACGCCCACGGCGACACGGCGTTGTCGGCCGACGGCGAGGGCCCGGTCTCGTACGAGGGTCAGGAGGTCCAGCGCCGTACGACCGAGGCCGCTCTCCTGCAGCTCGGGCACGGGGCGACCGCCGTCCGCTCCCACGTGCGCGTGGGCGATGTGCAGGGGCTGGGCTCGATGGCGGCGGTGCTTCAGGCGCGGCGCGCGCTGCGGGGGCTCGTCGAACTGACGGTCGTGGCGATGCCCCGGGTGCTCACCGGGCTAGCCGGGGCCGACGGACTGGCGATGCTGCGGGACGCGGTGAAGATGGGCGCCTCCGTAGTGGGCGGTTGTCCGGATCTGGACCCGGATCCGACGGGATATGTGGAGGCGGTCCTGGAGGTCGCCTCGGAACAGGGCTGCCCGGTCGATCTGCATACGGACGGTGACGATCCGGCCCGGCTCGGGCGGCTCGCGGCGATGGCGGGCGGGTTGCGGCCCGGGGTGACGCTCGGCCCCTGCGGAGGACTGAGCAGGCTGCCGTCCGAGGTGGCCTCGCGATCGGCCGAGCAGCTCGCCGCGGCCGGGGTGACCGTCGTCTGCCTGCCTCAGGGCGGCTGTTCGGGCGTGGAGCGGCGCGGCACGGCTCCGGTACGGCTGCTGCGGGCGGCCGGGGTACGGGTCGCGGCCGGGAGCGGCGCGCTGCGGGACCTGTCGAACCCCGTGGGACGCGGGGACCCGTTGGAGGCGGCGTATCTGCTGGCCTCGCAGTACGGGCTGCGGTCCGCGGACGCGTACGACGCGGTGAGTTCGTCGGCACGGGCGGTGCTGGGGCTGCCCGAGGTGCGCGTGGAGGCCGGTTTCCCGGCGGAGCTGCTCGCGGTGCGCGGCGACCGGCTCGACGGCGCGCTGTCGCTGGCGTACAGCCGGATCGTGGTGCACCGGGGGCGCGTGGTGGCGCGGACGAGCGCGGTGCGGGAGTACTGCGACACGGCGGTGGCCGTGGCACTGGACCTGCCGCGCCAGGGGCGGACGGGGCGGTCGTGAGCGGTCAGCGGTCAGCGGTCAGCGGTCAGCGGTCAGCGGTCAGCGGTCAGCGGTGAACGGTGATCCATGGGTCGCGGGGCGCGGGGTACGGGTGAGGTGCGCGGAACGCGCGCGTGGAGGTCGTCGACCTCCACGCGCGCGTGCGTGCATGCATGGCGTCTGGTGTTGTGCGGCGGACGCCGTGACCGGCGAACGGCGTGTCAGAAGCCGCCCAGCAGACCGCTGGTGAACGGGTTGCCCCGCCCGCCGAACTGTCCCGCGGGCAGCTTCGTGGCGCCGGCCGGCGCGCTGATGTCCCCGGCTTCGCCGAACTTGACGACCAGCGGGACCTTGGCGCCCTTCGGGTCGTCCGCCAGGGTGGCGAGGTCGACGGAGACGCGGGTCAGGTCACCGTTCTTCAGGGAGAAGTTGACGGCGACCTTCTTGTCCGGAGCGTCCTTCAGGTCCTCCTCGGTGGGCAGTTCGGCGCCCGCCGGGAGTTCGTCCGCCAGCGGCCGCAGCTTGTCGAGGATGCCGGTGAGCAGGTCGCGGAACGAGGCCTTGGCGACGATCCGTTCGACGCCGTCGCTGCCTCCCTTGTCGCTGAAGGTGACTTCGCGGGCGACGACCGAGCGCACGGCCTTGAGGATCTTCTGCTGGGTCCTGCTGTCGATCTCGTCGGCCGGATCGGCCTCGCCGGCCTTGCCCTTGCCGGCCTTGTCGCCCTTGCCGGTGGTGTCCTTCGCGGCGCGGTCGAGTTCGTGGTTGTCGATCTTGATCCACTTGCCCTCAAGGACGGGCCTGAGCTCCTTCTCACTCTCGGGGAGCTCGTCGGCGGTCGGCAGGGGGAAACCCATCGCCTCGCCGAACGCCTTCATGTCGGCCCGGTAGTACGTGTAGTCGCCGACGAGACGGTACTCGGCCAGGACACCGTCGGGCCCCGAGACGGACATCCCCGTACCGACGAGATCCTTCTCCCCCGAGTCGGCGAGCGGCTTGCGCGACTCGACGGACACCTTGACCCGTACTCCGGCGAACAGTTTCGCGAGTTCGGGCGGCATCTCCTCGCCGGGCTCCTCCTCGCCGGCCAGCTTCACGAGTGCTGAGGGCTTGGCGTCGAGCCCCAACTCGAAGGCGAGCGACTTCTTTTCGCCGAGCCCCTCGACGGCTTGGTCCACCTTCTGGCCGGCGGTGAGGTTCTCCACCGTGCCGCAGGCGGCCACTGCGGAGAACAGGACGGTGGTGAAGCCGACCGCGGTGAGCGTCCTGCGTATGGCAGGGCTCTTGCGGGCGGCGGGGCTCATGCGTGTGGCGGTGATGACGGTCTCCTTATGACGCCCGACGGCGTCCCCCTCGTACAGCGTGATCTCTCAAGAGACTCACGAGTTATCCACAGGGTTGTGCGGCGAGTGTCTCCATCCGGGCGTACGGTCGGAAACATGCGCATTGTTATCGCTGGAGGTCATGGTCAGATCGCGTTGCGGCTTGAGCGGCTGCTCTCCGCGCGCGGTGACGAGGTCGCGGGGATCATCCGCCGAGCCGAACAGAGTGACGATCTGCGGGCGGCCGGCGCCGAGCCGGTGGTATGCGATCTGGAGTCGGCCTCGGAGGAGGAGGTCTCCGCGCATCTGCGGGGTGCGGACGCCGCGATCTTCGCGGCGGGCGCGGGCCCGGGCAGCGAGGTGGCCCGCAAGGAGACCGTGGACAAGGGAGCCGCCGTGCTCTTCGCGGACGCGGCGGCCCGGGCGGGGGTCCGGCGCCACGTGGTCGTCTCCTCGATGGGTGCGGATCCGGGGCACCCCGGGGACGAGGTCTTCGACGCGTACCTGCGCGCGAAGGGCGAGGCGGACGCGTACGTACGCGCGCATCGCGGCCTGGACTGGACGATTCTGCGCCCCGGAATGCTGACGAACGACGCGGGCACGGGCCTCGTCCGCCTGGAGGCCGCGACGGGCCGCGGGCCTGTCCCGCGCGACGACGTCGCCGCGGTCCTCGCGGAACTGGTGGACACTCCGGCGACGGCGGGCCTGACCCTGGAGCTGATCAGCGGTTCCACACCGGTGTCGGTGGCGGTCAAGTCGGTGGCGGGCAACTGACCGGGGCCGCCGCCGAGTGCCTGACCGGGACCTGACGGCGAGGCCGCACGGATCGCGAGGCCGTGACGCCGCGGGGTCGCGGGGTCGCGGGGTCGCGGGGTCGTGACGCCGCGGGCTCGCGGGCTCGCTGTATCGCGGGGACACAAGGCCGCAAGGCCGTGAAGACGCGTGAGTCAGAAGAGGGGGAGTTGGCCGGGGAAGTCCGCCACGGCGTATCCGTCCAGCGCCGGCTGTGCGGCGCCGAGCTCCGCCTGCCTGCGCGAGCCGGGGCAGGACACCAGTTCCTCGCTCCCCCGGGCCCCGGCCGGGTCGTGCCGGGCGAACCGCCCCGCGACGACGGCGATCTCGCGACGGCACTCGGGGCAGATCCGGCGACGGGAGGACATGGGTCCAGGGTACGGAGGGAACGCGGAGTACCGCCGCTGGGGCGCTCCGCGTTGCCACATGAAGAAACCCTCTCTGAAATGCGTACTCGCATTTCAGAGAGGGTTTCTTCTCTCAGCGTGGCGGCGCCAGGATTCGAACCTGGGAAGGCTGAGCCGGCAGATTTACAGTCTGCTCCCTTTGGCCGCTCGGGCACACCGCCGGGGTTGCTGCCATTCGAACCGTCTTTCGGCGGCGCTCCGTGGCAACGACGTAAACGATACCCGATGCCCGGGGGTGCTTCGCCACACGATTGATCGGTGCTCGGAGGGGAGGGGGTGGCTAGGCTTATGCGGATGCGGCCCGGGACCGAAGCGGGTTCGGTGGCCGCCACTACGCACCCCGATACAAGGAGCCACAGGACATGGCCGACTCCAGTTTCGACATCGTCTCGAAGGTCGAGCGGCAGGAGGTCGACAACGCCCTCAACCAGACCGCCAAGGAGATCTCGCAGCGCTACGACTTCAAGAACGTGGGCGCCTCCATCTCCTGGTCCGGCGAGAAGATCCTCATGGAGGCGAACTCCGAGGACCGGGTCAAGGCCATCCTCGACGTCTTCCAGTCCAAGCTGGTCAAGCGCGGTATCTCACTGAAGGCGCTGGACGCCGGTGAGCCGCAGCTCTCCGGCAAGGAGTACAAGATCTTCTCTTCGATCGAGGAGGGCATCTCCCAGGACAACGCGAAGAAGGTCGCGAAGATCATTCGCGACGAGGGCCCCAAGGGCGTGAAGGCGCAGGTGCAGGGCGACGAGCTGCGGGTCAGCTCGAAGAGCCGTGACGACCTCCAGGCCGTGCAGGCCCTGCTCAAGGGCAAGGACTTCGACTTCGCACTGCAGTACGTCAACTACCGGTGACACACCGGTCGTCCCGCGGACGCCGGCCGCGCGTACGAGAAAGGGTGGGCACCTCGGGTGCCCACCCTTCCCGCCTGCTGGCCGCGGTCTCGGAGGCGCGCGCTCAGTCGCGCGAGTTGCCGAACAGGATGCGGTAGCCGATCAGCAGGACCAGCGCGCCGCCGATCGCGGCGGCCCAGGTGGCTCCGTCGTAGAAGTCCTTGGAGATCGGGTGGTCCAGCCAGCGGGCGGATATCCAGCCGCCGATGAACGCGCCCGCGACGCCGATCAGTGTCGTGCCGACGAAGCCGCCCGGATCGCGTCCCGGCAGCAGGAACTTGGCGATGGCTCCGGCCAGCAGCCCCAGAATGATCCAGCTGATGATGCCCATGCCGTGAACCTGCCCCTTCGTGCTGTACCCGTGCTGTGATCCTGCTCGCACAACGCTGTGGTCATACCGATCTCGGCTGTTTCTTGTCGTTCTGCGTTTCGCTCTACTGTTCGTCCCCTGTTACCAGGGAGGACGTCCGCGCGACGGTGGCCGGTTGCACTGATCAGTAGGGTGCGGTTCATGACACAGTCCGATCCCTCCCGGCCAGGTCCGTCCGGGGCCGGATCCACGCTCGAGCTGCGGCGAACGCTCGGCGTCGGGGATGCCGTGGTCATCGGCCTCGGCTCGATGATCGGTGCGGGAATCTTCGCCGCGCTGGGGCCCGCGGCACGGGCCGCGGGATCCGGACTGCTCCTCGCTCTCGGGATCGCCGCCGTGGTCGCCTACTGCAACGCGACCGCCTCGGCACGCCTGGCCGCCCGCTATCCCGCGTCGGGTGGCACGTATGTGTACGGCCGTGAGCGGCTCGGCGAGTTCTGGGGATATCTGGCGGGCTGGTCGTTCGTCGTGGGCAAGACCTCCTCGTGTGCGGCGATGGCGCTCACCGTGGGCACGTACGTGTGGCCGGGGCAGGCGCACGCGGCTGTCGGGGCGGTGGTGGCCCTCACCGCGGTGAACTACGGCGGGGTGCAGAAGTCCGCGTGGCTGACGCGGTTGATCGTCGCGGTGGTCCTCGCGGTCCTCGCTTCCGTCGTGGTCGTCTGCCTGACCTCCGGGGGCTCCGATGCAGGGCGGCTCGGGGTGGGTGTGTCCGGGGGTGTCGGAGGGGTGCTTCAGGCGGCCGGACTGCTGTTCTTCGCCTTCGCCGGTTACGCGCGGATCGCGACCCTCGGCGAGGAGGTGCGGAATCCGGCGCGCACCATTCCGCGAGCGATCCCGCTCGCTCTGGGTATCGCGCTGGTCGTGTACGCGGCTGTCGCGGTGGCTGCCGTCTCCGTGCTGGGGACGACGGGGCTCGGGCAGGCGACGACTCCGCTCGCCGACGCGGTACGCGCCGCCGGGGCACCGGGGCTCGTCCCGGTGGTACGGGTGGGCGCCGCGGTGGCCGCCCTCGGCTCCCTTCTCGCGCTGATCCTGGGGGTGTCGCGGACCACGCTGGCCATGGCCCGTGACCGGCATCTGCCGGGTGGGCTGGCCGCCGTGCATCCGCGCTTCCGGGTGCCCCATCGGGCGGAGCTCGCCGTCGGAGCGGTGGTCGCGGTGCTGGCCGCGACGGTGGATGTGCGGGGTGCGATCGGCTTCTCCTCCTTCGGGGTGCTGGTGTACTACGCGATCGCCAACGCCTCGGCGTGGACGCTGAGTTCGACGGCCGTGTCGCGGGCCCTGCCCGTGGTGGGGCTGGCGGGGTGCCTGACGCTGGCTTTCGCCCTGCCGTGGATGTCCGTGGCCGTGGGGGCCGCTGTGCTGGGAGCCGGGGCGGTCTCGTACGGGGTGCGGTGGCGGCTTCGCGCGCGTTGAGCCCTCGCGACCGCGGCTGTGGGGGCTGGGCGGGCAGTTCCCCCGCCCCCTTGCGCCCCTTGCGCCCCTTGAGGATCGGTGCCGGAGGCCGGGAGCCGGTCGCTACGACGCTCGGGCCGCCCCTGTCCGTATGCGGAAGTCGTCCCAGGGCGCCAGGTCCGCGTCGTCGTTCTGTTCGTCGTACCAGCCGGTGCCCTGCAGCCAGGCGTCGAGCCAGACCGTGAGGGTGGGGGCGTCCACGTACCAGGCGTGGTCGGCGTCGTCGGCGTTCGGCTCGAACAGGAGCACCGGGGCGTCGGGCGCACGGCAGTCCACGCACGCGTACATGCCGCAGCCCCAGTGGGATATCGGCAGGATGCCCTCGGGCCAGGGCCAGTCGGGGTCCTTTCGGCCGCTCTCGCGATGGGCGAGGTACTGCGCGACGACCGCCGGCTCTCCCGAGGGCGGACTGTCGAGCAGGGGCAGCAGACCGTACTCCGGGCCGAACCCTCCGTCCCCTATCCGCAGATAGAGCGCGGCGAGCAGCGGCGGGACGGAGAAGCCGAGCGCGGACTCGGCACGGGCCAGCGTGGCGGCGTCCACGGGCTCGGGGAGCGAGGGCCAGCCCCACGGCCGGGAGTTGCGCGCCTCCGCGAGGACCCGTCCCAGCAACTGCTCGTTCTCGGTCATGTGTTCATGATGCAGCGCGGCACTGACATTCGGGCCAGCCTGTGGACAACCCTCGGACGACCGGCTCACGGAACGGACTGCCGTCGATGTTCCGAAGGCGCGGGCGCCCTACCTGACCGACGACGTGAACGGCTGGTCCGTGCGCACGATCTCACGTCCCAGGGGGAACAGCGAGACCGGGATCAGCTTGAAGTTGGCGATGCCCAGGGGGATGCCGATGATCGTGACGCACTGGATGAGGCCCGTGACGATGTGCGCGAGGGCCAGCCACCAGCCGGCCAGGACCAGCCAGAGGATGTTGACGATGAAGGACGGCGCCCCCGCGTCACGGCGCTCGACCGTCGTCCGGCCGAACGGCCACAGCGCGTAGGCCCCGATACGGAACGCGGCGACGCCGAACGGAATCCCGATGATGGTGATGCACAGCAGCACGCCCGCCAGCAGGTAGCCGAGGAACAGCCAGAAGCCGCTCAGGACGAGCCAGATGATGTTGAGGATTGTCTTCACTGGTGGCGACCTGCCATCTGTTCGAGCCGGGCGATGCGCTCCGCCATGGGCGGGTGCGTCGAGAACATTTTGGAGAGTCCCTGGCCCGGGCGGAAGGGGTTGGCGATCATCATGTGGCTCGCGGTCTCGATGCGCGGCTCCGGGGGCAGCGGCAGCTGTTTCGTGCCCGCCTCCAGCTTGCGCAGGGCGCTCGCGAGGGCCAGCGGGTCGCCGGTGAGCTGGGCACCGGACGCGTCCGCCTCGTACTCGCGGGAGCGGCTGATGGCGAGCTGGATGACCGACGCGGCCAGCGGGCCGAGGATCATGATCATCAGCATGCCGAGGAGGCCGGGGCCGTCGTCGTCGTTGGAGCGGCCGATCGGGATCAGCCAGGCGAAGTTGACCAGGAACATGATGACGGAGGCCAGGGCGCCCGCGACGGACGAGATGAGGATGTCGCGGTTGTAGACGTGGCTCAGTTCGTGGCCGATGACGCCGCGCAGCTCCCGCTCGTTCAGGATGCGCAGGATGCCCTCGGTGCAGCACACGGCGGCGTTGCGCGGGTTGCGGCCCGTGGCGAACGCGTTCGGTGCTTCCGTCGGGGAGATGTACAGGCGGGGCATGGGCTGGCGGGCCTGGGTGGAGAGCTCGCGGACCATTCTGTAGAGCGCTGGGGCCTCGAACTCGCTCACCGGGCGCGCGCGCATCGCGCGTAGAGCCAGCTTGTCGCTGTTCCAGTACGCGTACGCGTTCGTGCCGATCGCGATGAGCAGTGCGACGACGAGACCCGTACGCCCGAAGAAACTGCCGATGACGATGATGAGTGCGGACAGTCCCCCGAGGAGTACGGCGGTCCTGAGCCCGTTGTGCCGGCGGTGCACGGTACGCCCTCCAAATCGTGCGGCAGGGGAACCCTTGCTTGTCGATCTCTGACGTCACTGGTTTCGTGACTCCACGGTCCAGTGGACCCTCCCTCACTGGTCAACGCCAGGCGGGGAGCACTAGTTCCCTTGTGCGCACCGGCTCGCGCGTCGGCTGTCCGGGTGATGTCCGGGTGGCGCGGCGGAGCCTCGTACGCGCGCGTGCGGGCTTGCGGCCCTTCACGCGCGCGTGGGGCGTCGGGGACGGTGTCAGAAGAGGCCGGTGTCCGAGAAGCGCAGGATGAGCTGAGGTGCCCCGGAGAGCGCGACGCCCAGGACGGCGGTCAGGGCGATCGCCGCGGTGAGGGGGGCCGGGACGCGGTGCGACTCGGGTTCTCCCTCGGGGGCGCGGAACAGCAGGGCCGTCCACTGCAGGTAGTAGAAGAGCGCGATCACGACATTGACGGCCATGACCACGGCGAGCCAGCCGAGGCCCGCCTCGACGGCCGCCGAGAAGACGGTGACCTTCGCGAAGAGGCCGATGATCCCCGGCGGCAGACCGGCCAGGCAGAGCAGGAAGAAGCCGAGGACGAGCGCGGCGAGGGGGCGGGAGGCGTACAGGCCGCGGTAGTCGCTGATGCGGTTCAGCGGCTTCGTACGGGCCACCAGGGCGGCCACCGCGAAGGCTCCGAGGTTCACCGCGGCGTACATCAGGGCGTACGCGAGGGTGGAGCCGATGGCCTTCTCGGCGTCATCGGAGTACGCGGCGGCGGCGATCGGCACCAGGAGGTAGCCGGCCTGTCCCACGGAGGACCAGGCGAGGAGCCGTACCGCGCTGTACGCGCGCGTGGCCCGCTGCCGCAGGGCGCCGACGTTGCCGATGGTCATGGTGAGGGCGGCGAGGGCGGCCAGGGCCGGGCCCCAGACGTCGGCGTACGACGGGAGGGCGATCACGGTGACGAGGATCAGGCCGGAGAAGCCGACCGCCTTGCCGACGACCGACAGGTAGGCGGCGACCGGCAGCGGGGCTCCTACGTAGGTGTCGGGTACCCAGAAGTGGAAGGGTACGGCGGCCGTCTTGAAGGCGAAGCCGACGAGGGTGAGGACGACGCCCGCCTGGGCGAGCGTGTGCAGCTGGGGATCGACTTTCTCGATCTTGGCGGCGATCTCCGTGAGGTACAGGGTGCCTGTCGAGGCGTAGACGAAGCTGACGCCCATCAGGCTCACGGCGGTCGCGGTGACCGAGGACAGGAAGAACTTCAGGGCCGCTTCGGAGGACTTCCGGTCACCGTGCTTGATGCCGACGAGGGCGAAGGCGGGCAGGGAGGCGACCTCCAGGGCGACGATCAGCGTGGCGAGATCGCGCGAGGCGGGCAGCAGGGCGGCGCCGGCGGCCGAGGAGAGCAGCAGGAACCAGAACTCCCCCTCGGGAAGCGCCTTGTCGGAGTCCTTGACGGCGTCCCTGCCGACATCCTTGCCTACGTCCCTGCCGACGTTCTTGCCCGCGTCCTTCAGGGTGGTCATCGACAGGAGGGCGGCGAGGAGCGCGCCGCCGAGGACGAGGAACTGGACGACCAGCGTGAACCGGTCCGCCGTGTAGCTGCACACGTCCGCGGCGCCCGTCAGGCAGAACGTGGAGCGGTCACCGTCCAGGAGGGGCAGCAGGGCGAGCGCGGCGAGGGCGAGCCCCGCGACGGAGACCCAGCCGAGCAGCTCCTTCCTCCTGCCGTCCACGAAGAGGTCGGCCACGAGTACGGCGAGTGCGACGACCGCCACGACGGTGGGCGGCGCGATCGCGATCCAGTCGACGGACTGGACCAGGGACTGCGCCTGGTCCTGGGCCTGGGGGCTCATCGGGTGCCTCCTGAGAGGAGCTGCTGCACGGCCGGGTCGGTCAGGCCGAGGAGGGCCTTGGGCCAGAGCCCGGCGACGACGGTGAGGACGACGAGCGGGGTCCAGGCGGCGAACTCGTACGTCCGGACGTCGGCCAGCTCCGGGCTCTCCCCCGGTGAGCCCTGCGCGTGCTCCGAGTGCTGCGAGGTGTCGCCCATGCAGACCCGGCGGACCACGACGAGCATGTACGCGGCCGTGAGCAGGGTGCCGAACGCGGCGATCGCCATGAACGTCAGGAACGCGGGCCTGCTGAGACCGTCCGCCGGGTCGAACGCGCCGAACAGCGCGAGCATCTCGCCCCAGAACCCGGCGAGGCCTGGCAGCCCGAGCGAGGCGACGGCGGCGAAGGCGAGCAGGCCGCCGAGGCGCGGGGCCCTGCCGTAGAGCGCCGCCCCGTTCGTCCGGGCGAGGGTGTCGAGGTCGGTGGTGCCCGTGCGGTCCTTGAGCGCCCCGACGAGGAAGAAGAGCAGGCCGGTGATGAGGCCGTGGGCGATGTTTGCGAACAGCGCGCCGTTCACGCCGGTCGGCGTCATCGACGCGATGCCGAGGAGCACGAAGCCCATGTGGCCGACCGAGGAGTACGCGATGAGGCGTTTGAGGTCGCCCTTCGCGCCCCGCCTGGCGAGCGCCAGGCAGGCCAGCGAACCGTAGATGATCCCGACGACCGCGAAGGCCGCGAGATACGGGGCGAAGGTGTTCATGCCGTCCGGCGTGATCGGCAGCAGGATCCGGACGAACCCGTACGTGCCCATCTTCAGCAGGACTCCGGCCAGCAGGACCGAACCGACGGTCGGGGCGGCGGTGTGCGCGTCCGGCAGCCAGCTGTGGAGCGGCCACATCGGTGTCTTGACCGCGAGCCCGATCCCGATCGCCAGAACGGCGATGACCTGCACCGATGGGGTCAGCGCGGGGTGATTGTCAGTGGCGAGTGCCACCATGTCGAAAGTGCCCGCCCTGATTCCGATCAGGAGCAGGCCCAGCAGCATGATCACGGAACCGAGCAGTGTGTAGAGGATGAACTTCCAAGCGGCCTGGGTTCGTTGCTCACCGCCCCAGCGGGCGATGAGGAAGTACATCGGGATGAGCACCATCTCGAACGCGAGGAAGAACAGCAGCAGGTCGAGGACGGCGAAGGTCGCGAGGGTGCCGGACTCCAGCACGAGCACGAGCGCCACGAATGCCTTCGGGGACGGGCCCGACGGCATTTTGAAGTAGGAGTACAGCGCGCACAGGAAGGTCAGCAGCGCGGTCAGCACGAGGAGGGGGAGGGAGATGCCGTCGATGCCGAGGTGGATCCGCACGTCGAGTGCGGGGATCCAGCTGATGTCCGTCGTGGCCTGCATCCGCTGTGCCTTGACCGGAGTGTCGTGGTCGAAGCCGAGCGCCAGGACGATCGCGGCGATGAGTACGGCGCCGGTGACGGTCGTGCCGTGCCGCAGTACGGCCTGCTCGGGCGACTTCCCCTTCAGCCCGGGCGGGGCCGGCAGGAGAGCCGCGACGGCCCCGATGAGCGGGGCGACGACCATGAACGCCAGAAGAAACTGCATCACGGACTCGTTGATATCGATCACGCCTGCTCACGCTCCCGCGGTGGCGACGAGGAGGGCGGCGACCACCAGGACGACGGTGCCGGCGAGCAGCGCGCTCACATAGGTCTGCAGATTGCCGGTCTGGGAGCGCCGCACGGCAGCGCCCAGCCAGCGGGGCACGGCGCCCGCGCCGCGCACGTAGGTGTCGACGACCTCGCGGTCGAGGAACCGGACGAGGGTGGCCGCGGCCTGGACCGGGCGGACGAAGAGCGCCGCGTACACCGCGTCGAGGTGGAAGCCGACGGCCGCGTGGCGGTGCAACGGGCCGAGCAGCAGGCGTCCGGGATCCGCCGGGTCGGGCGCCGAGGCCACGTCCCCGTACGCGGGTGTGTGGCTGGCGATGGCCTCGGCCTCGACCAGGCCGCCGTCGGCGTCCGGGTGGGCCGCGACCGCGCCGAGCGGGACACGGCCGGCCATGGCGGTGGTGTGCCGCCACGCGCCGTAGGTGACGATGCCGCCGACCAGGGCGACCCCCGTCCCGAGGACGGCGGTGGTGAGGGTCGGGGTGAGGCTCCGGCCGTCGAACCAGTCGGGCAGCAGTCCGGTGGCGAGTCCGAAGGCGAGTGAGGGGAGGGCGAGCAGCCACAGCACGGAGTTCATGGTCACGGGCCGCTTGCCGTGGTCGGGGGCCTCGGTGCCGTGGCCGTGGAAGGCGAGCAGCCACAGGCGCATCGCGTAGGCGGCGGTGAGCAGCGCGGTCACCAGGCCGGAGACGAGGACGATCCAGCCCGCGGCTCCGGGGACGCTCTCGGCGTGGCCGACGGCGGCGTGCTCGGCGGCTCCGAGGACGGACTCCTTGGAGAAGAAGCCGCTGAAGGGCGGGATCGCGGCGAGTGCGAGGAGCGCCACGGTCATCGTCCAGTAGGCGTCGGGGACGCGGGCGCGCAGGTCCCTCATCCGGGACATGGCGGCCAGGGAGTTGGTGCCGGCGGCGTGGATGATCACGCCGGCCGCGAGGAACAGGAGCGCCTTGAAGGCGCCGTGGGCGAGGAGGTGGAAGACGGCGGCACCGCGGTCGCCGACGGCGAGGGCGCCGGTCATGTAGCCGAGCTGGCCGATCGTCGAGTACGCGAGGACCCGCTTGATGTCGTCCTGGGCGAGGGCGGCGAGGGCCGAGCCGGCCATCGTCACGGCGGCCATGACGGCGAGGACGACCAGCGCGGCGGCGGAGGCGGCGAAGACCGGGAGGAGCCGGGCGATGAAGTAGACACCGGCGGCGACCATCGTCGCGGCGTGGATCAGCGCGGAGACGGGCGTGGGACCCGCCATCGCGTCGGGGAGCCAGGTGTGGAGCGGGAACTGCGCCGACTTGCCCGCCACGCCGGCGAGGAGCAGCAGCGCGATGAGCGTGGGGTGGTCGAGTCCGCCGCTCGCGACGTTGCCGAGGATCTTCGTGATGCGGAACGAACCGGTGTCGGCCGCGAGCGCGAACAGGCCGATCAGGAAGGGGACGTCGCCGAGTTTGGTGACGAGGAAGGCCTTGATGGAGGCGGCGCGTGCTTCCGGGGTCTCCCAGTAGTGGCCCACGAGGAAGTACGAGCAGATGCCCATGATCTCCCAGCCGACCAGCAGCACCATCAGGTCGCCGGAGTAGACGACGAGCAGCATGGCGGAGGTGAAGAGGGAGACGAGAGCGGCGTACGAGGAGTAGCGCGGGTCGTTGCGCAGGTAGCCCGTCGAGTAGATCTGCACGCAGGTCGCGACCAGGCCGACGAGGATCGCGACGAGGGCGGCGAAGCCGTCGATGTGCAGGGCGAGTTCGACGGGGACCGAACCGGTCGGGGTGAGCTCGGTCGCCGCGTCCACGGCCTGTCCGCCGCCCTGGCGTACGGCGACGACCACGGCGAGTGCGAGGGCGGCGACGGAGGGCAGGACGGCGAGGGGACGGGTGAAGCCGGGGGCCGTGCGGCCCAGGAGCAGGCCGGCCGCGGCGCCCAGGAAGGGGAGGAGGGGGACGAGGACGGCGAGGGTGGTCGTGGTCACGCGGTGGCCTCAGCCTTCTCGGCCGGTTCGCTCCGGGCGGTCTCGGAGCCGTCGGAGTGGTCGTCGGGGTCGTCGTCGCCGGGCTCGGCGGTGTCGCGGAGCCTGTCGATGTCCGCGGTGCCGCGGTTGCGGTGGACGGCGAGGACGATCGCCAGGCCGATGCCGATCTCGGCGGCGGCGATGGCGATGGTGAACAGGGTCAGTGCCTGGCCGGAGTGCAGGGTGTCCTGGGCGGTCTTGCTGAGCCAGACGTCGAAGGCGACGAGGTTGAGGTTGACGGCGTTGAGCATCAGCTCGACCGACATCAGGACCAGGATCGCGTTGCGGCGGGCGAGGACTCCGTAGAGGCCGGTGCAGAAGAGGAGGGCGGAGAGTACGGCCGGGTAGGCGAGGTGCATCAGCGGGCACCTTCCTTGTCGCTGTCGCCCTGGGTGGCGGTGCTCCGTGCGGCCTCGCTCCGGGTCACGTCACTCCGGGCCGTGTCGCTGCGGGTCGCGTCGCTTCGGGGGCTCGGCGGGCGCGGAGGGGTCGTGGCGGTCGTTCGTCCGCCCGTCTCCTTCGCCACGGCCTTCGTCTTCGCCTTGCGGGAGAGGACGATCGCGCCGACCAGCGCGGCGAGCAGCAGGACCGAGAGCGCCTCGAAGGGGAGCACCCAGCTCTGGAAGAGGCTCGCGCCGGTGACCGCGGTGGAGCCGACGGCGGCGCCGTCCAGGTCGATCCAGGTCGTCCGGAAGGCGTCGACGACCACCCAGACGAGGGCGGCTGCAGCGGCGACCGCGACGGTGAGGGCGACCCAGCGGTTGCCGGAGTCGGCGTCCGGGGAGCGGCCGATGGGGGCCTTGGTGAGCATCAGACCGAAGAGGAGGAGGACGACGACGGAACCGACGTAGATGAGGACCTGCACCCAGGCGATGAACTCGGCCGTGAGGAGGAGGTATTCGACGGCGAGGCCGCCGAGGGCGACGACCAGCCACAGGGCGGCGTGCACCAGTTGCTTCGTGGTGACCGTGACGACGGCGGCGCCGAAGGTGACCAGGCCGACCAGGAGGAAGGCGATCTCGACGCCCGTCGGGGAGAGGAAGCCGTGGGTCTCGGCGGCGGCGGTCGTGGCCCGCGCCGCCGAGACGGTGGCCGCGGCGGGAGTCACGAGGCGCCTCCCCGCGGCGGGTCGGTGGGCTCGGGGGCAGCAGCGGTTCCGGCCGGCGCCTGCGCCGCTGCTTCCGCCTCCGCCTCTGCCTGGGCCTGGGCCGTGGCGAGTTTTTCGGCGGTCTTGCGGGCGGCGGCGATCTCCTTGGGCTCCTCGGCGCCGGGGTCGAGGGCCGGCGGGGCCGGGACGGTCCACATCCAGTCGCGGAGCTTGTCGCGTTCGTGGGTGAGTTCGTGGATGTCGGTCTCGGCGTACTCGAACTCGGGGGACCAGAAGAGCGCGTCGAACGGGCAGACCTCGATGCAGATACCGCAGTACATGCAGAGGGAGAAGTCGATGGCGAAGCGGTCGAGGACGTTGCGGCTGCGCTCGCGGCCACCGGGAGCGGCGGCCGGGACCGTCTCCTTGTGGGAGTCGATGTAGATGCACCAGTCCGGGCACTCGCGGGCGCACAGCATGCAGACCGTGCAGTTCTCCTCGAAGAGCCCGATGACGCCGCGGGTGCGGGGCGGGAGTTCGGGCTGGGCGTCGGGGTACTGCGCGGTGACGGTCTTCTTCGTCATCGTGCGCAGGGTGACGGCCAGGCCCTTGGCCAGGCCTGAGCCGGGAAAGGGGGACATGGTTACGCGATCACCACCTTGACGATGCCGGTGAGGGCGATCTGGGCGAGGGAGAGGGGGACGAGGAGGGTCCAGGCGAGTTTCTGGAGCTGGTCCTCGCGCAGGCGGGGATAGGTGACACGCAGCCAGATGACGACGAAGGCGAGGACGGCCGCCTTCAGCAGGGTCCAGACCCAGCCGAGGCCGTCCGCGCCCCACGGGCCGTGCCAGCCGCCCAGGAAGAGCACGGTGGTCAGGCCGCACAGGACGACGATCCCGGCGTACTCGGCGAGGAGGAACAGGGCGAAGCGCAGGCCGGTGTACTCGGTGTAGGCGCCGAAGATGATCTCCGAGTCGGCGACCGGCATGTCGAAGGGCGGGCGCTGGAGTTCGGCGAGGCCCGCCACGAAGAAGACGATCGCGCCGACGATCTGCCAGGGCAGCCACCACCACTCGAAGGCGTCGACGATGCCGGGCAGGGAGACCGTGCCGGCCGCCATGGCGACCGAGGCGGCGGTCAGCAGCATGGGGAGTTCGTAGGCGAGGAGCTGGGCGGCGGTGCGCAGGCCGCCGAGGAGGGAGAACTTGTTGGCCGAGGCCCAGCCCGCCATGAGCGAGCCGAGGACGCTGACACCCATCACGGCGAGGACGAAGAAGATGCCCGCGTCGACGACCTCGCCGACCGCGCCCGCGCCCGGGCCGATCGGGATGACGAGGAGGACCATGAGGTACGGGAGGAGGGCCACGGCGGGGGCGAGCTGGAAGATACGGCGGTCCGCGCCGGCCGGGACCACGTCTTCCTTCTGGGCGAACTTGACGCCGTCCGCGACGAGTTGGGCCCACCCGTGGAAGCCGCCCGCGTACATGGGGCCGAGGCGGCCCTGCATATGGGCCATCACCTTGTGCTCGGCCTGACCCACGAGGAGGGGGAACGTCAGGAACACGACGAAGACGACGAGGAGTCGCAGGGCGACGTCGAGCGCGTCGTTCACTGCGCGCCTCCTGAGGGGCTTTCGGAATCGTCGGGACCGCCGGGACCGCCGGTGGCGTCGGGCCCGCCGGTGCCGTCAGGACCGCCGGGGCCGTCGGTGACGTCAGGGCCGTCAGGCTCTGGCGACGGTTTTCCGGGGGGCTTCGTCGGTGGTGCGGGCTCGTCGAAGGCCGGGCGGGCCTGGTGCCACGGAGCGTCCGAACCGCGCGCCTCCGCGGGCGCCTTCGGCTCGGTGGGCGGTGTCGGGGGTGTCGGCGGTGTCGGCGGCGCGGGCTCGGGCGCAGGTGTGGCCGCCTCCGTTGAGGGCGACGGAGGCGAGGGCGGGGTCGGCGCGGTTGGCGGGGTCGGCGCGGTTGGCGTCGTTCGGGCTTGGCTCGCCGAACCGCCGGCCGCCGTGCGGGTTCGTCGCGGCGGGCGCTCACCGGAAGCACCTGCCGCTCCCGCCGTTCCTGCCGTTCCTGCCGTTCCTGCCGTTCCTGCCGTTCCTGCCGCTCCCCCCGCAGCCGCCGCGCCCCTCGCGCCCGCCGCGCGACCCGCGCCTCGGGCCGGGCGGGCGGGGGCCGGGGGGAGCTGGCCCTTGAGAGGGCCCCATTCGTTCGGGTCGGGGACGCCCGGCGGGAGCATCTGGCGGCGCTTCGGGCCGCCGTGCTCCGACTCCCCCGGCTCCTTCGCGCCCGGCCAGGCCTTCGCCACGCGGGCTGCCAGGACGAAGTCCTTGCGCAGGGGGTGTCCCTCGAAGCCCTCGGGCAGGAGGAGCGGGTCCAGGCCGGGGTGGCCCTCGAAGGCGACACCGAACATCTCGTGGGTCTCGCGTTCGTGCCAGGCGGCGCCCGCGTAGATCTCGACGGCGGAGGGGAGGACGGGTGCGGAGTGCGGAACCGTCGTGCGGACGAGGAGGCGGCGTACGGGGGCCAGCGCCACGACATGGGCCGAGACGCGGAAGCCCGCGCCCGGTTCCGTGCCGGGTTCGTCGACGGCGCTCAGCCAGTCGAAGTAGGTGCAGCCCAGGGCGTCGCGCGCGTTCTGCAGGGAGGCGAGCCAGGATGCCGGAGGCACGTCGACCGTCAGCAGTTCGTACGACTCCTCGGCCGTGGCGTCCGGGCCGAAGAGTTCCTCCACGGGGGCCGGGAGCCATCCGGTCGTCCCGGTCATCGGGCGTCCCCCGTGGCCGTATCCGTTTCCCTGTCCGAAGCCGAAGCCGAAGCTGAAGCCGAACCCGTGGCCGGCGGCCGGACGAGGTCGCTCTGCAGCGCGGCCGTGGAGGGACGGCCGGCGGAGGAGGATGCGTACCGCTCCCCCAGGGACTCCCGGGCGATCTTCTCCTGGAGCTTGAGGATGCCCTGGAGCAGCGCCTCCGGGCGGGGCGGGCAGCCCGGGACGTACACGTCGACAGGGATGATCTGGTCGACGCCCTTGGTCACGGAGTACGAGTCCCAGTACGGGCCGCCGCAGTTCGAGCAGGCGCCGAAGGAGATGACGTACTTCGGTTCGGGCATCTGCTCGTACAGGCGCTTCACGGCCGGGGCCATCTTGTCCGTGACCGTGCCGGAGACCACCATCAGGTCGGCCTGGCGCGGGCCCGGGGCGAACGGGATGACGCCGAGGCGGATGAAGTCGTGACGGGCCATCGACGCCGCGATGAACTCGATCGCGCAGCAGGCGAGGCCGAAGTTGAAGACCCAGAGCGAGTAGCGGCGGCCCCAGTTCAGGACCACCTTCATCGGCTCGGGAGCCAGCCGGGCGAGCGCGCCCAGCCGCTTCGGCTCCGGCAGCAGGACCGGCTCGGGAGCCGACGAAGCCGACGGGACCGACGGAGTCGGCCGGGCCGAGGGGGCCGACTCGGCGGAGGCGGCCTTGGGGGTCACGTCCATGTGAGGACGCCCTTCTTGTATGCGTACAGCAGACCGACGGCCAGGAAGCCGAGGAAGATGAACATCTCCACGAGCGTCGCCGCGCCGTAGCCCGGCGCGGCGAAGACCGTCGCCCAGGGGAAGAGGAAGATCGAGTCGACGGCGAAGATCACGTAGAGGAAGGCGTAGACGTAGTAGCGGACCTGGGTGTGGGCCCAGCCCTCGCCGACGGGGTCGACTCCGCACTCGTACGTCATGAGCTTCTCGGGGGTCGGGACGACGGGGCGCAGCAGGCGGCCCGCTCCGAAGGCGACGGCGACGAACAGCACGCCGACGACGGCGAGCAGTCCGACGACCGAGTACGACTGGAAATGGTCCGGCGCGACCATGGTCGGTTCCGGCACGTCCGCCCCTCGCTCCCTGGCCTCGGATGACCTTCGTAAGCCGTCGTACGCCGTCGCAAGCCGTCGGCTGACGTCGTATCCCGTCGTCTGCCGTCGCGTTCGACGATCTGTACGCACCGGAGTCTAGGGCCTGCTAAAGGGACCGTAAGCAGCCCGTCACGGTTAGGCATGGTGCGGGTGTGTTCCCGGGCCGCGGTCGAAGAGGGCCCGCGCCGCCGATGGTGGGGTTTTCCCCAGGAGACGAAGGCGGCCCACCTCATGGCGCCGCAGGCCGCGGTTCGGCAAGGTGGCGCCTATGACCGAACGCATTGCGGCCGTCGACACCCTGGGCGTCGGCCCCGACAGGCCCCCACCCCCGCGCTTCGCCTACGACCGGCACACCTGGAAGGAGATCGCGCATCTCCTGGCCAACCTGGCGACGTCCCTCGTCGGGTTCGTCTACATCGTCACCGTGCTGTTCCTCGGAGCCGGGCTGACGGTGACGGTGATCGGGCTGCCGGTGCTCGCGTTCGGGCTCCTCGGCGCGCGCCAGCTGGGGAAGTTCGAGCGGATGCGGGCCAGGGCCCTGCTCGGGGTGCGGGTGGAGGAGCCGAGTCCCCTGCCGTTTCGCGGGCGGGGCGGTTTCTTCGGCTGGCTGTGGATGGGGCTGAAGGATCCGGTCGGCTGGCGGACGGTGCTCTACGAGCTGATGCGGCTGCCGTGGAGCATCGTCACCTTCACCGTCACGCTCACGTCGTTGTTCGTGCTGTGGCCGGTGCTGCCGTTCCTCGCGCGCGGCCTCGCCAACGCCGACCGGGCCATGGTGCGCGCCCTGTTGTCGCCCTCGGACGAGCTGGAGAAGCGGATCGCCGAGCTCGAGTCGGACCGGGGGGTGGTCGTCGACACGGCCGCGGCCGACCTGCGGCGCATCGAGCGCGACCTGCACGACGGGGCGCAGGCCCGGCTGGTGAACCTCGCGATGGGGCTCGGTCTGGCGAAGGAGAAGCTGCTGGAGGGGCAGGCCGACGAGACCGTCGCCGCCATGGTCGACGAGGCGCACGGCGAGGTGAAACTGGCGTTGCAGGAACTGCGGGACCTGGCACGCGGTATCCACCCGGCGGTCCTCACCGACCGCGGTCTGGACGCCGCGCTGTCCTCGGTCGGCGCCCGCTGCACGGTGCCGGTGAAGGTGACGGCCGACCTGCCGGCCCGCCCGGCCGCGGCCATCGAGGGCATCGCGTACTTCACGGTCTCCGAGCTCCTGCAGAACGTCAGCAAGCACAGCGGTGCGCGGTCCGCCTCGGTCGACGTGTGGCGTTCGGACAACCGCCTGCTCATACAGGTCCGGGACGACGGCGGCGGCGGTGCCTCCCTCGACGGCGGTACGGGGATGGCGGGGCTCGCGGACCGGCTCGGCGCGGTGGACGGGCTGTTCGTCATCGATTCGCCGGTCGGCGGGCCGACGACGATCACGGCGGAGCTGCCGTGGCGGGACCGGACGGAGGACGCCGGGGGCCGGCCCTGACCTCAGGGCTGCCCCGCGGCCGGGCTGTCCTCCGCTGTGCGCCTCGAACGCTCCCGAACGCCCCCGAAGACGCCCCCGACCCGGGCGTCTTCGGGGGCGTACCCCTGTGCCCCCAGGTCGAGGCGTACCCGTGTGCCCCCCAGGTCGCCCCGTCACCCGGTCCCCGGTCCCCGGTCCCCGGGGTAGGGAAAACCCCCGGGCCCAGACGCCGACGCGCTCCATGGTCCACGGGGGCCGCGCGCAGCACAGTGGAGTTACACCAGCGGACGAAGCGGCTGACGAACTGCAGCGGCTGACGAACAGGAACGGACGGCGGTCATGGCCACGGAGTACGGACAGGGATACGGGTGGGACGACGGCCCCGGATTCCGGGGGGAGGGCACCACGGGGCGGTGGCACCGGCTCCCCACCGCGCTGCGGGCGCCGATCGAGGCCCGCAGCCTGCGTGAGTTCGTCTACCTGATGCTGAGCCTGCCGCTCAGCATCCTCATGTTCACCTTCGCCGTGACGATGACGTCGCTCGGCGCGGGCCTGCTGATCACCTTCCTCGGCGTCCCGGTACTCGCCGCGGGGCTCGCCGGCTGCCGCGGACTCGGCTCGCTGGAACGGGCCCGCGCCCGCGGCCTGCTGGGACTCGACGTCGCCGCGCCGGAACCTCTTCGGATGCGCAAGCAGGGCCCCATGGGGTGGATGGGGGCCACGCTGAAGAGCGGCGCGTCCTGGCGCCACCTCCTCTACACGGTCCTCCACCTCCCGTGGGCCGTCTTCGCCTTCGTCGTGGCCCTCACCCTCTGGACGACGGGCTGGACGCTGCTGACGTACCCGCTGTGGTTCTGGATCTTCCCGATGTACGGGGGCCAGGGCGGCCTGCAGCTGTACGGGGACGAGGCGCACCGGATCTACCTGGACAACCCCTTCGAGATCACCGTGACCGCGCTGGTCGGGCTGCTGCTCACCCTGGCGACGCCCTGGATCGTACGGGCGCTGACCCTGGTGGACCGGCTCCTCGTGGGCGGGCTGCTGGGCCCCTCGAAGCTGGCCACCCGCGTGGTGGAGCTGGAGTCGGACCGGGGTGTCGTGGTCGACACGGCGGCGGCCGACCTGCGGCGCATCGAGCGCGATCTGCACGACGGGGCACAGGCCCGGCTGGTGGCGCTGGCGATGGATCTGGGGCTGGCGAAGGAGAAGCTGGCGGAGGATCCGCGGGAGGCGGCGCGGATGGTGGGCGAGGCGCACGGTGAGGTGAAGACTGCCCTTCAGGAGCTGCGGGATCTCGCCCGCGGGATCCATCCCGCCGTGCTGACCGACCGCGGTCTGGACGCCGCGCTGTCCTCGGTCGCCTCCCGGTGCACCGTGCCCGTGCAGGTCGAGGTCGATCTGCCGGCCCGGCCGGCGCCCGCCATCGAGGGGATCGCGTACTTCACGGTCTCCGAGCTGCTGCAGAACATCAGCAAGCACTCGCGGGCCACGCGGGCGACGGTCGACGTCTGGCGGATCGAGAACCGGCTGATGATCCAGGTCGTCGACAACGGGGTCGGCGGGGCCGATGCCGGGGCGGGGTCCGGGCTTGCGGGGCTCGCGGGGCGGCTCGACGCGGTGGACGGGATACTCGTGGTCGATTCGCCTGCGGCGGGGCCCACTCGGGTGACCGCGGAGTTGCCCTGGCGGGCGGCCTGAGGGTTCGCTCCCTCCTGGGAGGCGGGGTTTTCTTCCCCAGGCCCACCCCTTCCCGAAACCGGGGGCTTTGCCCCCTGGGCCCCCAAAGGCAAAAGATTGCGCAGTTCCCCGCGCCCCTGAACAGGGGCGCGGGGAACTGCGCAATCGGCAACACATGCCCCGCACGCGTCCCGATGCTGGGATGCTAGGTGCTGACGTATGTGCGGGGCGTGGGACGGGCTGGGGGGCCAAAATCGTGGAGGACAGAGTGCGCGTGGTCATCGCCGAGGATTCAGTGCTGCTGCGGGAGGGCCTGACCCGGTTGCTGACCGACCGCGGGCACGAGGTGATCGCAGGTGTCGGGGACGGGGACGCCCTGATCAAGACGATCACGGAGTTCGCGGCGCAGGACGCGCTGCCGGACGTCGTCGTCGCGGACGTCCGGATGCCGCCGACCCACACCGACGAAGGTGTGAAGGCGGCCGTGCAGTTGCGCAAGCAGCACCCGGGGCTCGGCGTCCTGGTGCTGTCGCAGTACGTGGAGGAGCAGTACGCCACCGAACTGCTCGCCGGTTCCAGCACCGGAGTCGGCTATCTCCTCAAGGACCGGGTAGCCGAAGTGAGGGAGTTCGTGGACGCGGTCGTCCGCGTGGCCCGCGGCGGCACCGCCCTCGACCCCGAGGTCGTCGCGCAGCTGCTCGGGCGCAGCCGGAAGCAGGACGTCCTCGCCGGACTCACTCCACGGGAGAGGGAGGTCCTTGGACTGATGGCCGAGGGACGGACCAACTCCGCGGTCGCCCGGCAGCTCGTGGTCAGCGACGGCGCGGTCGAGAAGCACGTGAGCAACATCTTCATGAAACTGGGGCTGTCCCAGAGCGACGGGGACCACCGGCGCGTTCTCGCGGTCCTCACCTACCTGAAGTCCTGAACTGCACTGAACCGCCCGGCCCCCTGACCTCCGCGGTACAGCGTGGTCCGAGTGCGAGAACCGAGAATGTGCACGGAGCGTCTTCACAGGTAACTCCAGGGGGCGGAGCAATCGTGGCAAAACAGGATGTACGACAGTCTCGAAACGGCGTCCGTCATGAGAGCGTCCCGGGGCGGGCCCCCCTTGCCGACGTAGGGTTGGGCCCGGGGTGGAGGCCTGCGCAAGGGCCTCACCCGGACAGCCGCCTCGAAGGAGGTTCACTTCAGTGACCAGTCAGGTCAGCAGCCCAGCTGAGCAGGCCGACGGAGCCGTCGTAGGAGAACAGCGCAAACCGGCGGCCGACAAGGACGTACGCCGGCTCGATCGGGTGATCATCCGGTTCGCGGGGGACTCGGGTGACGGTATGCAGCTCACCGGAGACCGCTTCACCTCCGAGACCGCATCGTTCGGGAACGACCTTTCGACACTGCCGAACTTCCCCGCCGAGATCCGTGCGCCCGCAGGAACACTGCCGGGCGTTTCTTCTTTTCAGCTGCATTTCGCCGACCACGACATCCTCACCCCGGGCGACGCGCCCAACGTCCTGGTGGCGATGAATCCGGCCGCGCTGAAGGCGAACATCGACGACGTGCCGCGCGGCGCGGAGATCATCGTCAACACGGACGAGTTCACCAAACGGGCGATGTCGAAGGTCGGGTACGCGACCAGTCCGCTGGAGGACGGTTCGCTGGACGGCTTCTCGGTCCATCCCGTGCCGCTGACCACGCTGACCGTCGAGGCGCTCAAGTCGTTCGACCTGTCCCGCAAGGAGGCAGAGCGCAGCAAGAACATGTTCGCGCTGGGCCTGCTGTCGTGGATGTACCACCGGCCGACCGAGGGCACCGAGAAGTTCCTGCGGACCAAGTTCGCCAAGAAGCCGGACATCGCGGCGGCCAACATCGCCGCCTTCCGGGCCGGCTGGAACTTCGGCGAGACGACCGAGGACTTCGCCGTCTCCTACGAGATCGCCCCCGCCACCCAGGCCTTCCCGACGGGCACCTACCGCAACATCTCCGGGAACCTGGCGTTGTCGTACGGGCTGATCGCGGCGTCGCGGCAGGCCGACCTGCCGTTGTACCTGGGCTCGTACCCGATCACGCCCGCTTCCGACATCCTGCACGAGCTGAGCAAGCACAAGAACTTCGGCGTACGCACCTTCCAGGCCGAGGACGAGATCGCGGGGATCGGGGCGGCGCTGGGCGCGGCCTTCGGCGGGTCGCTCGCGGTGACCACGACGTCCGGTCCGGGCGTGGCCCTGAAGTCGGAGACCATCGGGCTCGCCGTCTCCCTGGAGCTGCCGCTGCTGGTGATCGACATCCAGCGCGGCGGGCCCTCGACCGGGCTGCCGACCAAGACCGAGCAGGCCGACCTGCTCCAGGCGATGTACGGGCGCAACGGCGAGGCCCCGGTCCCGATCGTGGCCCCGCGTACGCCCGCCGACTGTTTCGACACGGCCGTCGAGGCGGCCCGCATCGCGCTCGCGTACCGCACGCCGGTGCTGCTGCTCTCGGACGGCTACCTGGCCAACGGCTCGGAGCCGTGGCGGATCCCGGAGACGGACGAACTGCCCGATCTGCGGGTGCAGTTCGCGCAGGGGCCCAACCACACGCTGGCCGACGGCACCGAGGTCTTCTGGCCGTACAAGCGCGACCCCGAGACGCTGGCCCGGCCGTGGGCGATCCCGGGCACGCCCGGCCTGGAGCACCGCATCGGCGGCATCGAGAAGCAGGACGGCACGGGCAACATCAGCTACGACCCGGCCAACCACGACTTCATGGTCCGTACGCGGCAGGCGAAGATCGACGGCATCGACGTACCGGATGTGGAGGTCGACGACCTCACCGGGGACGCGCGCACGCTCGTACTGGGCTGGGGCTCGACCTACGGACCGATCACCGCGGCGGTACGCCGGCTGCGCGCGTCCGGGGAGCGCGTCGCGCAGGCCCATCTGCGCCACCTCAACCCCTTCCCGCGCAATCTCGGCGCGGTGCTGAAGCGTTACGACACCGTGGTCGTCCCCGAGATGAACCTCGGCCAGCTGGCCACGCTGGTCCGGGCGAAGTACCTGGTGGACGCCCACTCGTACAACCAGGTGAACGGCATGCCGTTCAAGGCTGAGCAACTCGCCACGGCTCTCAAGGAGGCCATCGATGGCTGAGACGACCACGGAAGGCTCGGGCACGATCGAGGCGCTCACTCTGGTGCCCAAAGCCGAGGCCAGGCAGTCCATGAAGGACTTCAAGTCCGATCAGGAAGTGCGCTGGTGCCCCGGCTGCGGTGACTACGCGATCCTCGCCGCCGTACAGGGCTTCATGCCCGAACTCGGCCTGGCGAAGGAGAACATCGTCTTCGTCTCGGGCATCGGATGCTCGTCCCGTTTCCCGTACTACATGAACACGTACGGGATGCACTCCATCCACGGCCGCGCGCCGGCCATCGCGACCGGGCTCGCCTCGTCGCGGCAGGATCTGTCGGTGTGGGTCGTCACCGGTGACGGGGACGCGCTGTCCATCGGCGGCAACCATCTGATCCACGCGCTGCGGCGGAACGTGAACCTGAAGATCCTGCTGTTCAACAACCGGATCTACGGGCTCACCAAGGGCCAGTACTCCCCGACCTCCGAGGTCGGGAAGATCACGAAGTCGACGCCGATGGGCTCGCTGGACGCGCCCTTCAACCCGGTGTCGCTGGCGATCGGCGCGGAGGCGTCGTTCGTGGCGCGGACCGTGGACTCCGACCGCAAGCACCTCACCGAGGTCCTGCGGCAGGCGGCGGCCCATCCGGGCACGGCCCTCGTCGAGATCTACCAGAACTGCAACATCTTCAACGACGGCGCCTTCGAGGTCCTCAAGGACAGGCAGCAGGCCGAGGAGGCGGTGATCCGCCTGGAGCACGGGCGGCAGATCCGCTTCGGCGCTCCGCTGGAGGACGGCCTCGGGTCCAAGGGTGTCGTGCGCGACGCGGTGACCGGCGATCTGAGGGTCGTCACCGTCACGCCGGAGAACGAGCCGCTGATCCTGGTCCACGACGCGCACTCCGCGTCGCCGACGACGGCGTTCGCGCTGTCGCGGCTCGCCGACCCCGACACGCTGCACCACACGCCGATCGGTGTGCTGCGGGCCGTGGACCGGCCGGTCTACGACACACAGATGGCCGACCAGCTCGACTCCGCCATCGAGCAGAACGGCAAGGGCGACCTGTCGGCGCTGCTCACCGGCGGGGATGCCTGGACGGTCGTCGGCTAGGCGCTCGGCCCGGGCCCGGTCGTGGTGTCTACGACCGGGCCTCGTCGTACGCCTGCCTGGCCTTCTCCACCGCGTCCATCCGCCGCTCGGTCCACAGGGCCAGGGCCAGGACCTGTTCGGCGGCCTCCCGGCCCAGGTCGGTGAGGGAGTAGTCGACGCGCGGCGGGATGACCGGCTTGGCGTCGCGGTGTACGAGGCCGTCGCGTTCCAGGGTCTGCAGGGTCTGGGTGAGCATCTTCTCGCTGACCCTGCCGATCGCCCGGCGCAGCTCGCTGAAGCGGTGCGGGCGCTCTGCGAGCTCGATCAGGACGAGGACGCCCCAGCGACTGGTGACGTGCTCCAGGACCAGGCGGTACGGGCACATCCCCTCGGCGGTGGCGTACTTGTCCACGATCGGACTCGCCGCCGAGCTGTTCGCTGTCGGGTCTTTCCCTGTCAGGCCGTTCCCTCCCGGACTCTTCCCCGCCGCTGCGCTTACCGTCATAGATGTACCTTACTTCAAGGTGGGTACTTTCCCAGAGTTAGTGCAACCCCTATGGTGAGTACACCCACCCCACAAGGAGTTGCTTCCACCATGAGCATTGTCGTCACCGGAGCCACCGGAAACCTCGGCCGACTCGTCGTCGAGGGACTGCTGGAGAAGGTCCCGGCCGACCAGGTCGTCGCCGTCGTCCGCAACGAGGAGAAGGCGGCGGACCTCGCCGCCCGCGGCGTACGCCTCGCGGTCGCCGACTACAACGCGCCCGAGACCTTCGACAGCGTCTTCTCCGCCGGCGACCGGGTGCTGCTCGTCTCCGGCAACGAGTTCGCCAAGGGCCGTGTCGCCCAGCACAAGGTCGTCCTGGCCGCCGCCAAGGCCGCCGGGGTCGCGCTCCTCGCGTACACCAGCGCCCCCGGCACCCTGACCGCCGCGCTGGCCGACGACCACCGGGGCACCGAGGCGGCGATCCTGGAGTCCGGTGTGACGTACACCCTCCTGCGCAACGGCTGGTACAACGAGAACTACACCGAGAACCTGGCCCCGGTCCTCGAACACGGCGCCGTCGTCCAGGCAGCCGGCGAGGGCCGGCTCTCCACCGCCTCCCGCGCGGACTACGCCGCCGCCGCCGTGGCCGTGCTGAGCGGTGAGGGCCACGAGAACAAGACGTACGAGCTGGGCGGCGACACCGCCTTCGGCTTCGCCGAGTACGCCGCCGCGGTGGCGCGGGCGACCGGCAAGGAGATCGTGTACAAGGCCGTCCCCGCCGAGACGTTCAAGGGCATCCTGACCGGCGCCGGCCTGCCCGCGCCGTTCGCCGAGACCCTGGCCGGCGTGGACGAGTCCATCGAGAAGGGCGAGCTGCTCGTCGAGACGGGTGACCTCTCCCGGCTGACCGGCCGTCCGACCACGCCGATCACGGAGTCGATCGCGGTGGCGCTCAAGGGCTGAGGCCCTGGGGCCCGACGCCGGTCCCGCCTGGGCCGCGCGACCCCCGCCTGTCATGACCGTATGGCGATACGGGCATGACGCGCGGGGGTTCTTGGCGCTACCTTCTTGGAGCTTGAGTGTGCTTCCGCGCTTGAGGCGAAAGAAAAGGAGAGGCCGTGCCGGTGGAGTCCGAGTCCGAGGGCAAGCGACACATAGGTCCGGACGCGGGTCCGGAGTCCAAGGGCGAACAGCGGATCGGTCTGCTGAACGGTTTCGCGGCGTACGGCATGTGGGGGCTCGTTCCCCTTTTCTGGCCGTTCCTCGAACCCGCGAGCGCCGGCGAGATCCTCGCCCACCGCATGGTCTGGTCCCTCGGCTTCGTGCTGATCGCCCTCGTGGTGATGCGGCGCTGGGCCTGGGCCCTCCCGCTCCTGCGCCAGCCGCGCAAGCTGGGCCTGATCACCGTCGCGGCGGCCGTGATCACCGTCAACTGGGGCGTCTACATCTGGGCCGTGAACAGCGGCCATGTGGTGGAGGCGTCCCTCGGTTACTTCATCAATCCCCTCGTCACCATCGCGATCGGCGTCCTGCTCCTGAAGGAACGGCTGCGGCCCGCCCAGTGGGCCGCGGTCGGCACCGGCTTCGCCGCGGTGCTCGTCCTGACCGTCGGCTACGGCCAGCCGCCGTGGATCTCCCTCTGCCTCGCCTTCTCCTTCGCCACGTACGGACTGGTCAAGAAGAAGCTCAACCTCGGTGGCCTGGAATCGCTGGCCGCGGAGACCGCCGTCCAGTTCCTGCCCGCGCTCGGCTATCTGGTGTGGCTGTCGGCCCGGGGTGACGCGACCTTCGGCGGCGAGGGCGCCGGGCACGCGGCGCTGCTGGCCGCGACCGGTGTGGTGACCGCGCTGCCGCTCGTGTGCTTCGGCGCGGCGGCGATCCGGGTGCCGCTGTCCACCCTCGGTCTGCTGCAGTATCTGGCGCCGGTGCTGCAGTTCCTGCTCGGCATCCTGTACTTCCACGAGGCGATGCCCCCGGAGCGGTGGGCCGGGTTCGCCCTGGTGTGGGCCGCGCTGTCGCTGCTGACCTGGGACGCGCTGCGCACGGCCCGCCGGTCGCGGACGGTCCTGCGGAACGCGGAGATCGCCGCGGCCTCGGCGACGGCGGAAGCGGCGGCTGCCGCTGCCGCTGCTACCGAGGAGGCCGAACAGGAACAGGCGGGCCGCCGCCAGTAATCGGTGCGGCCGTAGTCGGTGCGTCAGCAGTCGCTGCGTCAGTAATCGGTGTCCTTGCCCAGGAACAGTTCGGCGAAGCCTGCCGCGGCGGCCGGCGAACCCAGCGTCCGCCGCATCCGGGCCAGCGCGACCCCCGCACGGAACGGATCACCGGACGAGACACCGTGGTACATCTCGGACAGCCACTGCGAGAATTCCTGGTACTGCCACACCCGCCGCAGACACTTCCGCGAGTAACCGAGCAGCCCGCTGTCGTCCCCCTCGCCGTAGTGGGCGACGAGCGCGTCGCCGAGCAGCAGGGAGTCGTGGATCGCCAGGTTCATGCCCTTCGCACCGATCGGCGCGAGCAGGTGGGCCGAGTCCCCCACCAGATACAGCCGCCCGTACGCCATCGGCTGCACCACGTAGTTGTGCATGGCCAGGACCCGCTTCTCGATCAGCTCGCCCTCGACGAGCGGCGGGGCCCCGTCCGCCGCCAGCCGTTCGTGCAGCTCGGACCAGACGCGGTCGTGCGACCAGTTCTCCGGGTCGTCGCCGGGCGGGCATTCCAGGTAGTAGCGGGTGACCTGCGGGCTGCGGGCCATGTGACCGGCGAACCCGCGCGGATGGATACCGAAGACGACGCAGTCGGCGGACGGGGGCGCCTCGGCGAGCAGCGCAAGCCAGCCGACGCCGAGGTCGTGCCGGGCGATCGTGACGTGCTCCGCCGGCATGTGGCCACGGGTCACACCGCGCGCGCCGTCGCACCCCGCGACGAAGTCGCAGTCCAGCCGCACGCGTTCACCCGTCTCCGGATCCGTGTACGCGACCGAGGGCCGGTCGGTGTCCGTCCCGGCCGGCTCGACGTCACGGACGCCGAAGCGGATGTCGCCGCCGCGGACGTCCGCGTACTCCCGCACCAGGTCCGTCACCAGGAGCGGCTGCGGATAGACGTAGTGCCGCTGCCCCGACACACCCGTGTACGGGAACCGGTGGCTCTCCCCCGCGAACCGGAACTCGCACTCGGTGTGCACCACCGTGTTCCGCAGCAGCCGGTCCGCGAGGCCCCGCGCGTCCAGCGCGCGCACCGCCCACTCCTCCAGGAACCCCGCGCGCGGACGCCGCTCGATGAACTGCCTGCTCTCGTTCTCCAGCACCACGCAGTCCACGGAGGCGGCCCGCAGGATGTTGGCCAGCGTGAGCCCGGCGGGCCCGGCACCCACGACAACGACGCGGGTGCGCTGAAGGGTGACGGAGGCGGCAGGGGCGTCTGCGGTCATACGAACAGTATGACGAATTCGAGGGGGGCAGGTGGGAACGCCGGAGGGGCTGAACTGCCCAGGTTGCGCCTATAAATGGTCACCATGACCGAACCTTCCGCACTCCGGCCCACGCCCGCCCCCCTGCACTGGAAGCTCGTCGTCGACACCGCCGACCCGCACGCCCAGGCCGACTTCTGGGGCGCCGCCCTCAACTACCTGGTCGAGGACCACAGCCCGCTGATCGAGCGCCTGCTGAACGTCGGCGCCGCACCCCCCGAGCTCGTCGTCGAATCGCACGGCCGCCACGCCTGGCGGGACGCGACCGGCGTACGGCACCCGCAGGACCCGTACGAGGAGGAGAGCGGCGTGGGGCTCGGGCGGCGGCTGCTGTTCCAGCGCGTACCGGAGCCGAAGACCGTGAAGAACCGGCTGCACATCGACCTGCACGCCGAGAACGGGAAACGGGACGCGGAGGTCGCACGGCTGACCGGGCTCGGCGCGACGGTCGTCCGGGAGGTGAAGGAACCCTCGGGCACGTGGGTGGTGATGGCCGACCCGGAGGGCAATGAATTCTGCCTCCACTGACACACCGGTGGCACACCGATGGCGCGTCGGGGCCTATCCGCTATGCGAACGCCGCTGACCGGATTGTGCTCTTGACGGAGCGTCAACCTCAGCTTCACCATCAGGCACCCATTTCCGCAAGGAATCCAAGGAATCCAAAGGAATTCGGAGCCCCCCACATGAAGCTCTCCGTTCCCGGACGCGCCACGGGCGCCGCCGCCCTGGCGATCGCCGCGTTGCTCACGACGAGCGCGATAGCCGACGCCGCGCCCGCACGCGTGGCCGCCGCACCGGACATACC
Source organism: Streptomyces ortus (assembly GCF_026341275.1). Taxonomy (NCBI): domain Bacteria; kingdom Bacillati; phylum Actinomycetota; class Actinomycetes; order Kitasatosporales; family Streptomycetaceae; genus Streptomyces; species Streptomyces ortus. The sequence continues at coordinate 4,995,399 of NZ_JAIFZO010000002.1, read as the reverse complement.
CGTGGCCAACGTCAAGGCCCACCTCACCCAACTGCAGTCCATCGCCACCGCCAACGGCGGCAACCGCGCCCACGGCCGCGCCGGCTACAAGGCGTCCCTCGACTACGTGAAGGCCAAGCTGGACGCGGCCGGATTCACCACGGCCATCCAGCAGTTCACCTCCTCCGGCAGCACCGGCTACAACCTGATCGCCGACTGGCCCGGCGGCGACACCAACCAGGTCGTCATGTCGGGCTCCCACCTCGACAGCGTCTCCGCGGGGCCCGGCATCAACGACAACGGCTCCGGTTCGGCGGCCGTCCTGGAGGCCGCGCTCGCCGTGTCCCGGGCTCAGTACCAGCCCACGAAGCATCTGCGGTTCGCCTGGTGGGGAGCGGAGGAGCTGGGCATGGTCGGCTCGCGCTACTACGTCAACAGCCTCACCACCGCCAACCGCGCGAAGATCAGCGGCTATCTGAACTTCGACATGATCGGGTCGCCGAACCCCGGCTACTTCGTCTACGACGACGACCCGGCCATCGAGAAGACCTTCAAGGACTACTTCGCCGGTCTCGGCGTCGCGACCGAGATCGAGACCGAGGGCGACGGCCGCTCGGACCACGCCTACTTCAAGAGCGCGGGCATCCCCGTCGGCGGCCTCTTCACCGGCGCCAGCACCCGGAAGACCGCGGCCCAGGTGACCAAGTGGGGCGGCACGGCGGGCGTGGCGTTCGACCGCTGCTACCACTCCTCGTGCGACACGACGACGAACATCAACGACACCGCCCTGAACCGCAACAGCGACGCGCTCGCGTACGCGGTGTGGGAGCTGTCGGAGTAACCGTCCCGTCAGGCGTACCGGCCGTCTCCGGGCCCGCCGCAGCAGGGCGGCGGGCCCGGGAGACGTACTGGACGATTCCGAGGCCCCGGAGGGAACCGAGCAGGTTCCGAGGGGGCGCGCGCCGCTCGCTACGCCGTGATGTCCTTCGCCGTGAAGCGCGCCCAGGCCGCCGCGCCGAACACCGCCGCGTACAGCGCCTGGAGTTCCAGGTTGCGTATCAGGTCGTCCCAGTAGACGGGGTCGCGCATGAGGTCGGCGAAGGACAGCCAGTAGTGCGAGAAGATGTACGGCTGTATCGCGTGCAGCTGGGGGATCTGGTCGAGGATCTGCACGGTGATGAGCAGTCCGACGGTCGTCGCCATCGCCGCGATCCCGCTGTTCGTGAGGGTCGAGACGAACAGCCCCAGGGCCGCGATCCCGATCAGTGAAGCGGCCACGATCAGTGCGATCAGCAGGGCCCGGCCCAGCCCCTCGCCGAAACTGATCCGGGTGCCGGAGATCGTCGTCAGCTCGCCCAGCGGGAACAGGAGCGCGCCGACGATAAGCGCCGAGGTCGCCACGACGAGGGTGGCGACGACGCAGAAGGCCAGTGTGGTCGCGTACTTGATGACCAGCAGGCGGGTACGCCCCGCCGGTGCGACCAGCAGATAGCGCAGCGTCCCGGCGTTGGCCTCCCCCGCGATCGCGTCGCCCGCGATGACGCCGACCGCCATTGGCAGGAAGAACGGCAGCGTGGCGGCCAGCGCGGTGAAGACCAGGAACAGGCCGTTGTTGGTGATCTGCGCGATGAACGCGGGCCCTCCTCCCCCGCCTCCGCCTGCGGACGACCCGTCGCTCGTCTCGATCCTGACCGCGATGCCGACCAGCACCGGCACGGCGGCGAGCACCGCGAGCAGTGCGATCGTCCGCCAACGGCGCAGCGTGGTGCCCAGTTCGTTGCCGAGCAGGCCGAGGGTCCACAGCGGGCTCGGTGCCCGTCCGGCGGCGGGCCGCCCGGTGACCGTCTTCGCCGACGGCTCGGTGGTCTCAGCCCGCGACATCGAAACCCTCCCCCGTGAGCGCCACGAACGCGTCCTCCAGCGAGGCCCGCTCGATCCCGAAGCCACGGACGCGGACGCCCGCCGTGACCAGGGCCGCGTTCACCTCGGCGAGGTCGCCGTCCGGTGGATCGGCGCTCACCCGGTCCTCGGCGACCACGACATCGCTCAGTCCCTGTTCCTTCAGCACCCGGGCCGCGTCGCCCGGATCGGGTGTGGTCACCACGAGCCGGCTGCGCGCGCCCGCCGCGAGCTCGGCCACCGGTCCCTGGGTGATCAGCCGGCCCTGCGCCATCACCGCGGCGTGCGTGCAGACCTGCTCGATCTCGTCGAGCAGGTGCGAGGAGAGGAACACGGTCGTGCCGTCCGAGGCCAGTTCACGAACCAGGGCGCGGATCTCCCGCATCCCCTGCGGGTCGAGTCCGTTGGTCGGTTCGTCCAGCACGAGGAGCTTGCGGGGCTGCAGCAGGGCCGCCGCGAGCCCGAGCCGCTGCTTCATCCCCAGCGAGTAGGCCTTCGCCTTCTTGCCGGCGGCAGCGGTCAGTCCGACCCGGTCGAGCGCCGTCGCCACGCGCGTGCGCCGGGTGCGCGGGTCGGCGGCCGGGTCGGCGGAGTCGTACCTCAGGAGGTTGTCGCGGCCGGAGAGGAAGCCGTAGAGGGCGGGGCCCTCGATGAGCGCGCCCACGTGCGGCAGCACGGTCCCCGCGGCGCGCGGCATGGGCCGGCCCAGGACGCGGGCCGTGCCGGAGGTCGGCTCGATCAGGCCCATCAGCATTCTGATGGTGGTGGTCTTCCCCGAGCCGTTCGGTCCGAGGAAGCCGAAGACGCTGCCCGCCGGGACGGCCAGGTCGAGGCCGTCGACGGCGAGTTGTCCACCGCGGTAGCGCTTGGTCAGCGCGCGGGTGGCGATCACGGTGTCGCCCGAGCCGCCCGGGTCCGCCGTGCCGCCCTGCCCCGCCGTGTCCCCGTCCGTGGTGGACCGTTCCGCCATCGACTCCCTCACTTCGCCGTGCCTCGGGGAACCCCGCCGTTCAGGGGGCCGGCAGGGCCTACTTCGCCGCGTTGGCCGCCTTGACCAGCGCGTCCTTGGTGACCGCGCCCGCGTAGACCTTGCCGTCGTCCGTGATCAGCGCGTTGACCAGGCGGGTCGAGAAGACCGTGCCCGAGCCGAACTCGCCCTTCACCTGGTCGCCCAGGGAGTCCAGGAAGCGGCTCGCGTCGCCCCCGCCGGACCCCTCCGACGGCAGGCCCTCGCCGCCGGTGTCGAAGCGGGCGATGGAGCTCCAGCCCTCGCCTATGACGTTCAGTCCCTGGAACTCCTTGCCCAGGTCCTCGCCGCCGCTCCCGGGGCGTGCCTTGTCGCCCTTGTGCTGGTGGTTCCTGCCCGCGTCGCCCCTGCCCGCCGGGCCGTCGGACTTCGGCTCGTCGCCCTCGGTGACCTTCGCGCCCTTCGGCGGGCTGAAGTCGAAGGTGGACGCGGCCGGCCTGGAGAAGTCGACCTTGGTGAAGCCCGCGTCGATGACGGCCGCGCCGCCGCTCGCGGGGGTGAGCGTGAACTTCAGCGGCAGACCGGTCTTCGCGTCCACGGCGACGGAGATCGCGCCGACCGTCGAACCGGACTGCTTCGGCTTGATCAGCAGCTTGTAGGCGTCCCGCCCGGCGATCCGGGCCGTACCGTCGACGGTCACGGACGTCGTGTCGTCCGAGGCCTTCAGTGCCTCCTGGGCCAGCTCCTTGGGCGTCGCCGGCATCCCGTCGGACCTGCCCTTCTTCCCCTTCTCCGTGGAGTCGGAGGAAGCGGCGGAGCCGTCCTTCATGTGGTACGCCTCGTTCGACGCGCTGTCGTACGCCCACACCTCGTCGCCGTTGTGGATCACGCTGTACTCGGCGGCCTTGTCGAGGAGCGAGAGCTTCTGCTTGTCCTCGCCGTCGGACGCGACCCGCAGCGTGTGCGTACCGGACGCCAGTTCCATCAGCTTGGAGGACGGGTCCGCGGACGAGCCAGAGCCGTCGCGCCCGCTGCCCGTGGCACCGCCCAGGCTGCTCTCCAGGCCGCCGAGGTCCGGCAGGCCGAGGTCCGTGCTGATCTTCACCGTGCCGGACAGCTGCTGTACGTCCGAGGCGGCGATCTTCTCGATGAGCTGCTGTGCGCTGACCTTCGGCAGGTCGGGGTCGCCGGAGCCCGCGAACGCCGGGACCAGCCCGATGGTCGCCGCCGCCACTCCCACCACCGCGACGGGGACGACGTACCGGGCGGCCTTCTGCCTGCCGCCGCGCCTGTCGTCCGCCTCGTCCTCGGTCGTGCTGTCGTCGGATCCGTACGGTGCCATGTGTGCCCTACCTCCGTTGTCGGCGGCGGCTGACCGTCCTCGCACTCGTCCACCCTGGCCGCCATTGTCACCCGAACCGCTGTGAAGTGGTGTGTCCCATCTGACCAAATCGGTCGGCCGAATGCGTCAGACCTCGGAGCCAACTCCTTGTACACCTGGGGTATGACATGGGTGGCCGGTGCCCCCGCCGACCCGTAGGGGTCGTACGAGGAGACACCGTCCGTGCGACTCGCCGAAGAGGTCCGGTTCGGGGATGGTCCGGTCAGTTGTCCGGCCCAGTTGTCCGGCTCAGTTGTCCGGCGCGTGCCGGAAGTCGAATCCCGTCGGTCGATCACGCTGCGAACGGGAGGACACGCAGGTCAGCCCGCTCGATGCACCACCGCGTCGCACAGCTCCACCAGAGCAGCCTTCGCGTCGCACTCCGGGAGCGGCGCGAGCGTGGCGCGGGCGTCCTCCGCGTACCGCACGGTGTCGCGGCGGGCCTGGTCGAGCGCGGGGTGGACGCGCAGCCTGGCCAGCGCCTCCGCGTGCCGTGCGTCGTCCGTCAGGTCGGAGGCGAGCAGGTCGGCGAGGGCGATGTCCTCGGCGAGTCCCAGCCGCTCGACGCGCTCGCGCAGGCGCAGGACGGGCATCGTGGGAATGCCCTCGCGCAGGTCGGTGCCCGGGGTCTTGCCGGACTCGTGCGAGTCGCTCGCGATGTCCAGCACGTCGTCGGCGAGCTGGAAGGCGACGCCGAGCCGCTCCCCGTACTGGGTCAGCACGTCGACGACCGTCTCGTCGGCGCCCGACATCATCGCGCCGAACCGGCCGGCCACGGCGATCAGGGAGCCAGTCTTGCCGCCGAGCACGTCCATGTAGTGGTCGACGGGGTCACGTCCGTCGCGCGGTCCGGCCGTCTCCAGGATCTGGCCCGTGACCAGCCGCTCGAACGCCTCCGCCTGGACCCGTACGGCCTCGGGGCCCAGGTCGGCCAGGATGTGCGAGGCGCGCGCGAAGAGGAAGTCGCCGGTGAGGACCGCGACCGAGTTGTCCCAGCGGCTGTTGGCGCTGGGCACCCCGCGGCGCACGTCCGCCTCGTCCATCACGTCGTCGTGGTACAGCGTGGCGAGGTGGGTCAGCTCGACGACGACCGCCGAGGGCACGATCCCCGGTGCGTACGGATCACCGAACTGGGCCGCGAGCATCACGAGCAGCGGCCGGAACCGCTTGCCGCCCGCGCGCACGAGGTGCTGCGCGGCCTCCGTGATGAACGGGACCTCGCTCTTGGTCGCTTCGAGCAGTCCCTCCTCGACAGCCGCCAATCCGGCCTGGACATCGGCTTCGAGAGCCTGGTCCCGCACGCTCAGCCCGAACGGCCCGACGACGGTCACGAGGGTCTCCTGTCTGCTGACGCTCTCAACGGCGGTCTCTGGATGCTCTGGGGGTGCTCTGTGCTGGAAGTGTTTGTCGATGTGTCGCTGCTGCCACTCAAGTCAGCGTATCCGGTCGTCTTTCGATCACGATGAGCGCCCGCCCGTCACCCGCCACCACCCTGCCGGACACCCTCCGGCTGATCCCTTTTGCACCTTCGGCCAGGTCGGGCGATACGCCCGCGCATCCGTACACCCTTCCCGGCGAGACGTCCACCCGGACATCCGAGTTCCCCTGACAGACGGAACCAAGCTCCAAGCACACGCGGAGACGCCCACGCGTGGATGTCCGCAGATTATTCCGTATCACCTTTTTTATGGACATTCGGCATTCGCGCCAGTGAATTGAGTCACGCTTATCAGGAGTGATCGTTTTATCGGGGCCACCGATTTCCCTTTGCGGAAAGCAAGTTGAACTTCGCCTTCCGTTTCGATCAAGGGATATTCGCCCGACAAGGCAGTTCAAAGCCGTCGCCGCCTGAATTCGGGGCTTGTTCACGGCATGTGCTCTCGCATACGTTCACGTCACTCCGGACGGAACGCCTAATCCTGCCGCCGCCCGGAAATCCCCGTCACCCATTCACTCGCGTACGGCAGGAGCGGGGGACCCAGGTAAGCCGCCGGTCCGGATATCGGAACGGCTAGGGGTCAAGTCGCGCACCCACGCGGCCGGGCATCTCCCGCCCGAACCCGACAGCTCACCTCGCAGGCGCCGGAGAGGAATTCGCCATGCCCGCACGAGGCAAACACCGCCGCCCCAAAAACAGCACCCTCACCCGTGGTTTCGTCGCGGCCGGGACGGGCGGAGCCGCCCTCGCGCTCCCCCTCATGGGAGCCACGGGCGCCCAGGCCGCCCCGAACGCCGCTCCGAACGCGGTCCCGCAGGTCTCGCTGGTCACCTACAAGGTGGCCCAGGGCGACACCCTGTCCAAGATCGCCAGGGAGCACACCACGGGCGACTGGAAGAAGCTGTACAAGGCCAACCGCGCGGTCATCGGCGACGACCCGGCGGTCATCCGGCCGGGCCTCCAGCTGACCGTCGGCACGAAGAACGGGCAGAGCTCGACGACGACCGCGAAGACGGCCACCGCGTCCACGGCGTCCGCCGTCACCCCGGCCTCCGCGAAGACGTACACGGACGACCTCGACGGCTGGATCAGGGAGTCGCTGGACGTCATGGCCCAGCAGGGCATCCCGGGCACCTACGACGGCATCCACCGCAACATCATCCGCGAGTCGTCGGGCAACCCGCTGGCCATGAACAACTGGGACTCCAACGCGGTCGCCGGTACCCCGTCGAAGGGTCTTCTGCAGGTCATCGACCCGACCTTCACCGCGTACCACGTGAGCGGTACGTCGCTGGACCCGTTCGACCCGGTCGCCAACATCACGGCGGCGTGCAACTACGCCGCCGCGCGCTACGGCTCGATCGACAACGTCTTCGGCGCCTACTGACCGACGCCCGAGCGGGCTCCCGTGTCGGCCGGCAGGCCGACACGGGGGCCCGTCCGGTCGGTGGAGAACATGCGCTCCAGGACCACCGCGATGCCGTCGTCCTCGTTCGACAGGGTGATCTCGTCGGCGACGGACTTGAGTTCGGGATGCGCGTTGGCCATCGCGACCCCGCGGGCCGCCCAGTCGAACATCGGGATGTCGTTCGGCATGTCCCCGAAGGCGATGGTCTGCGCCGAGGTCAGGCCCAGCCGGCCGGCGGCGAGCGCGAGACCGGTGGCCTTCGTGATGCCGCATGGCTGGAGTTCGACGGTCCCGGGCCCGGACATCGTCACGGTGGCGAGGGAACCGACCGCTCCACGGGCGGCGGACGCCAACTCGTCGTCGGAGAGCAGCGGATGACGCAGCAGCACCTTGCTGATGGGCCGGCTCCAGAGGTCGTCGCGCCGCGGCACCCGTACCGCCGGCAGCGTCGGGTGGGGCATCTCGTAACCCGGCTCGATGAGCGTCAGGCCGTCCACGCCGTCCTGGTCGACGGCCGCGTACACCTCGCCGACCTCCGCCTCGATCTTGCCGAGGGCCACCTCGGCCAGCTCGCGTTCCAGCGTGACGGACCACACCATGCGGTCCGCGCCGGCGTCGTACAACTGCGCGCCCTGTCCGCACACCGCGAGCCCCTGGCTGCCGAGTTCGTCCAGCAGCGGCCGTACGCGCGGGGCGGGCCGCCCCGTCACCACGAGGTGCCGGGCGCCTGCCCCGACCGCCATCGCCAGCGCCGCGCGCGACCGGTCCGAGAGGGTGTCGTCGCCGCGCAGCAGCGTCCCGTCCAGGTCAGTGGCGATGAGTGAATATGCAATCGGGGGGGCCATGATCAGAGAATACGGATCGAATCCCCCAGCGACTCGACGGGAACCGGACGTCGTCCGGCACCCCGACCACCCCACGCGTCGCCACGGGCCCCGGCAGACCCCTGGCGTTCAGGCCGATCCCATGACAAATCGGCCACTCCGCCGACCCGATGCGCGCCCCTTTCCCGACCGCCCGCGTGCGCCCGCGCGCTCCCGCCGAGCGCGCTCGCGCCCCGACCTCAGCGGTGCCGTGCCGCCAGATGCCGGACCAGCCGCGGCGAGGCGAACTCCGTCCCGCACACGAACCGCATCACCGGGCCGTACGAGGCCGCCGCGGGCAGCCCCGTGAAGTACAGCCCAGGCACGGAGGAGCTGAAACCGGCGCCCAGCCTCGGTGTTCCCCGGCTCACGGCCAGCCGTGTCCGCAGCTCACTGCCGAGGAAGTCCATCGCGGCGAGGTCGACGCGGTAGCCGGTGGCGGCGACGATGTGGTCGGCGGACAGTTCCTCGACGCGGCCTGCGAGAGTCCGCACGGTGAGGGCCGGCCCCCCGGCCGACTCCCCCGAGGCACGCAGGATCCGCGCCACCTCGCTCACCCGCACTTTTCCCTCGAACCGGTCGCGCAACCACCACGCGCCGAGCGGGCCGAGGACCCTGCGGACGAGGTAGTGGCGGAGTGGCGGCGGCAGATGACGGTACGGGTGGGGGTAGTAGGTGAGGGCCCACAACGACCAGGCCCGGCCGAAGGGTGACTCGGGGCGCAGCAGGGGCTGCTGCCACGGGGGCGCGCCGAAGTCGACAGACCCCTTTCCGCGCGCCACCACGCGCACCTGTGCGCCCGTCTCGGCGGCGAGCGCCGCCGTCTCCAGGGCGGACTGGCCCGCGCCGACGACGATGAGTTCCTTACCGGCGAACCGGGTCAGGTCGTGCAGTTGCGAGCTGTGCGAGACGGGTCCGGTGGGCGTCGGTCCGTCGGGCGCGGCCTCGGCCAGCTCGCGGGGCAGGTGCGCGAGTCCGGACAGGCCGGTCGCGACGACGACCGCCCGCGCGGCGAACACCTCCCCCGAGTCCAGCTTGAGTTCGAAGCCTCCCGGGCCGTTCCCGGACCCGCCCCGGGTGACGCGCCGCCGTCCGCGCCGGTCCTGCCCCGGGTCGGCCCGGCGGTCGACCGAGACGACGCGCACCCGCTCCAGGTCCGGTACGAGCCGCTGCTGGAACCACTCCCCGTACGCGACGAACGTCTCGACCGGGATGATGTCCTCGTCCGTGACGAGACGGGGCACGCCAGCCGCGTCGCAGTAGTCGACGAGGCCGTGCCCCGGCTGCGGGGCGTCGATGTTCGAGGCGGCCGGGGTCGATTTGAGGAGCATCCCCTCGGGCATGTTGGCCCGCCAGCTCACCATCGGTTCACCGAACACCCGTACCGGAATGCCGCGCGCTCTCAGATGCGCGGCGGTGGACAGGCCGAAAGGTCCGGCACCGATCACTGCCACCGGATCCATCACGAAGTCCCCTCCCCAGAAATGCACTTCGTCATTTGGTGGTCACCCCGCGCACGCCCTGCCGCGGCGGCCGTCCCGCCACATCTGGTACAGGTGCTTCGCGCCGGGCCGCACGAAGCGCGCCAGCATCGTGAAGAACGGCCGCAGGTCGTCCGCCGCCAGCCACGCCAGCTCCGTACCGCTCGCACGGTCGGGAGCGTGGGGTGTGGTGTAGCCGCTGCGGCGGTACGCGAGCAGGGCCGGCAGGTCGATGTTCTCCACGATGTAGCGCCGGCCGGCGAGCTGTTCCCCCTCCGGAACGGCCCGGCCGGTCAGATGCAGATGCATGGCACGGACGACGTCGATCCCCGCCTCGTTCTCGAAGAGCCGGAACTGGGCGCCCATCCGCGGATTGAAGTCGAGCAGTTTGTACCGGCCGTCGCGGCGGTCGAAGCGCAGGTCGAGGTCGATGACGCCGCTGAAGCCGATCTCCTTGATGAACCGCGCGGCCAGATCCGCCAGTTCGGGGTTGTCGACGACGTACGCGTTCGCCGTCATGCCCGCGTGCGGGGGCCAGGAGCGGACCTTGACGCCGGTGAACATCGCGAGCGGTACCGAGTCCGCGTCGAAGTAGGCGTGCACGATCCAGTCCTCGGCGTCCTCCCGGGGCAGATACTCCTGAAGGATCACGCCGGGCCGCTCGCCCCAGTCGCGGGCGAGCCGTAACAGGCCCTCCTGGGTGGCGATGCGGGTCGTCCCGCGCACGGCCGGCCGCGCACGGCGCACGAACGCCTCACGGTTCTTGGCCACGAGCGGGAATCTCGCCTTCGCCGCGAAGTCCTCGATCTCCCCGTACGTTTCCGGGAAGGCGGCCTCCGGGCTGGGTACGCCGTGCTCCCTGCACAGTTCGTGCAGCCCCTGCTTGCTGGCCAGGCGCCGGGGCAGCCCGGCCCGCACCGCGGGGAACAGGAAACGTCCCGTGAGCTCGGCCTGGTGCTCGGCGATCAGGACCGCGGCCTCCTCGTCGGTCGGGATGAGGACCGCGGGGCGGCCGATCCTCCGTCCGACGCGCAGCAGCCCCTCGACGAGCCGCTCCGCCCGCTCCGTCCCCGTGGTCGGCCAGACGAACGCGTGCCGCAGATGGCGCGAGACCGCGGCAGGCGTGTACTTGTCCTCGGTGATGGCGTACATCGGCACCCCCAGCCGCCCCAGGCTGCGGATCGCGCCCACACCGCCGTGATGCAGCGGATAGGCGCCGAACTTCACGATCAGGCCGGGCACTTCCCGGTCCAGGTACAACGGCACGCTGGCAGTGCTTCTGGCCACGGGTCCCCCCACGTGTCCCACACATCCCTGGACGCGGACCCACCCCGTCCGTGCCCCCCCTGAAGGAAGCTAAGCCGGAATGAACCACTCCGACCCCACCCCTAATCGGACATTGCGAACTCTTTAGACACTGCCCCCGGGCAGCGCCTCCCCGTAACGTGTGTTCCACCCACACGGAAAGCGAGGCAGCACCCCATGCCCCCCTTCGATGTCCCCGAGGGCGATCCCTTCGGTCCGCACAATCTTCCGTACGGCGTGTTCTCCCTGAACAGCTCTCCGGACGGCTCCTCGGGCAGTTCCTCGGGCGGTCCCGCGGACGGCGCCGGTCGCCGCAGTGTGGGCGTCCGGCTCGGCAACCACGTCCTGGACGCGGGGGCCGCCGCGGTGGAACTGGGCTCCCCCTACGCCGCCCTGCTCGCCCGCCCCACGCTGAACCCGCTGCTCGCGGCCGGCCGCACGGCGTGGTCGGACGTCCGGCGGGCGCTGACCGCGTGGGTGACGGTGCCCGCCCACCGCGAGACCGTCGCGCCCCTGATGCACCCGCTCTCCGACGTGACCCTGCACCTCCCCTTCGAGGTCGCCGACTACGTCGACTTCTACGCCTCCGAGAACCACGCCCGTAACGTCGGCCAGATCTTCCGGCCCGACGCCGAGGACTCCCTCACCCCCAACTGGAAGCACCTGCCCATCGGGTACCACGGCCGGTCGGGCACGGTGGTGGTCTCCGGGACCGACGTCGTCCGCCCCTCGGGCCAGCGCAAGGCCCCGGCGGACCCGGCGCCGGTCTTCGGCCCGTCCGTCCGGCTGGACATCGAGGCGGAGGTCGGCTTCGTCGTCGGCACGCCCTCCCCGATGGGCACGCCGGTGCCGCTCGGCGACTTCCGCGACCACGTCTTCGGGCTCTGCCTCCTCAACGACTGGTCCGCACGCGACCTCCAGGCCTGGGAGTACGTCCCCCTCGGCCCCTTCCTCGGCAAGTCCTTCGCCACCTCCGTGTCGGCCTGGATCACGCCGCTCGACGCGCTGGAGGACGCCCGGGTCGCGCCCCCCGGGCGCACCCACCCCCTGCTCCCCTATCTGGACGACACCTCCGAGGACGCCGCCCAGGACCCGGGCGGCTACGACCTGCGCATCTCCGTCGCCGTCAACGGGCACGTGGTGTCCGAGCCGCCGTTCTCCACGATGTACTGGACGGCCGCCCAGCAGCTCGCCCACATGACCGTGAACGGGGCCTCGCTGCGCACGGGTGACCTGTACGGCTCGGGGACCGTGAGCGGGGCCTCCCGCGGGGAGCTGGGCTCGCTCCTGGAGCTGACCTGGAACGGCCGGGACGCCCTTGAACTCCCTTCCGGCAAGCGGACGTTCCTGGAGGACGGCGATGTCGTGACGCTGACGGCGTGGGCGCCGGGGCCGCACGGGACGCGGGTGGGCCTCGGCGAGGTGACCGGCCGCATCACGCCGGGCGCGTAACCGGGCCTCTCCCGACCGGGCCCCTGCCGACCGGGCCCTCCCGGTCAGTCCCTCCCGCCAGGGCGTCCTTCAGGGACGCCCCCTACATCCACTCCTCCGGTTCCGGCTCCGGCTCCATCTCCGGCCAGTGCAGGTCGGGGTCGCCGGAGCTCCGGCGCCGCGGCTCCGGTGCGGGCGCCGCCCCGGCGTCGCTCCCGGGGCCCTTCGGCTCCACGGTGGGCCGCTCCAGGGAAGCAAGCACCCCGACCACGCCCTCCCCGTACGTCGCCAGCTTCTTCTCGCCGATGCCGCTGATGCCGCCCAGCTCCGGGACGGAGGTGGGCCACAGCGCGGCGATCTCCCGCAGGGTCGCGTCGTGGAAGATGACGTACGCCGGGACTCCCTGTTCCTTGGCCTGGCCCGCGCGCCAGGTGCGCAGGGCCTCGAAGGCGGGCTGCAGTTCGGCGGGCATCTCGGCCGCCGCTGCCGCCGCTTTCGCCTTGCGTTCGGCCCGGCCGGAACCGGAGGAGCCCGACGAGTTCGACGAGCCGCGGGACGTCGCCGGCTTCGGCTGCTCCTTGCGCATCGGCACCTCGCGCTCGCGCCGCAGCACCGTCCCGCTCGCCTCGGTCAGGACCAGCGTCCCGTACGCGCCCTCGACCGCGAGGAGGCCCTGGGCCAGCATCTGCCGGACGACACCGCGCCAGGCGCCCTCGTCCAGCTCCTCGCCGATGCCGAACACGGACAGCTGGTCGTGGTCGAACTGGATGACCTTGGCCGTCTTGCGCCCGAGCAGGATGTCGACGATCTGGATCGCCCCGAACTTCTGCCCCCGCTCGCGCTGCAGCCGCACCACGGTGGACAGCACCTTCTGGGCCGCGACCGTGCCGTCCCAGGTCTCGGGCGGCACCAGACAGGTGTCGCAGTTCCCGCACGCCTCGGCCACGTCGTCCTGGCCGAAGTAGGCGAGCAGCTGGCCGCGCCGGCACCGGGCGGTCTCGCACAGCGCGAGCATCGCTTCGAGGTGCGAGGCCGCGCGGCGGCGGAACGCCTCGTCGCCCTCGCTCGACTGGATCATCTTGCGCTGTTGTATGACGTCGTTCAGGCCGTAGGCCATCCAGGCCGTGGACGGCAGTCCGTCACGGCCGGCGCGGCCCGTCTCCTGGTAGTAGCCCTCGACGGACTTGGGCAGGTCCAGGTGGGCGACGAACCGGACGTCCGGCTTGTCGATGCCCATGCCGAAGGCGATCGTCGCGCACACCACCAGGCCGTCCTCGCGCAGGAACCGCGACTGGTGGTCGGCGCGCGTGCCCGCGTCGAGACCCGCGTGGTACGGCACCGCCGGGATGCCGTTGCGGGCGAGGAACTCGGCCGTCCTCTCGACGGAGTTGCGCGAGAGGCAGTAGACGATGCCCGCGTCGCCCGCGTGCTCCTCCTTGAGGAAGGCCAGCAGCTGCTTCTTGGGGTCGGCCTTCGGCACGATCCGGTACTGGATGTTGGGCCGGTCGAAGCTCGCCACGAAGTGGCGGGCGTCCGGCATGCCCAGGCGCTGGGTGATCTCCGTGTGCGTCGCGTGCGTGGCCGTCGCGGTCAGCGCGATGCGCGGGACGTCCGGCCAGCGCTCGCCCAGCAGCGAGAGCGAGAGGTAGTCGGGGCGGAAGTCGTGGCCCCACTGGGACACGCAGTGCGCCTCGTCGATGGCGAAGACGGAGATGTTCCCGCGCTTGAGGAGGTCGAGCGTGGACTCCAGGCGCAGCCGCTCCGGCGCGAGGTAGATCAGGTCGAGCTCGCCCGCGAGGAACTCGGCCTCGACCGTGCGCCGCTGGTCGAAGTCCTGCGTGGAGTTCATGAACCCGGCGCGCACGCCGAGCGCGCGCAGCGCGTCCACCTGGTCCTGCATCAGCGCGATGAGCGGGGAGACCACCACTCCCGTGCCGGGTCTGACCAGGGCCGGAATCTGGTAGCAGAGCGACTTTCCGCCGCCCGTGGGCATGAGGACGACCGCGTCCCCGCCGCTCACCACATGCTCGATGACGGCTTCCTGCTCGCCTCGGAAGGCCTCGTAACCGAAGACCCGGTGGAGCGTTGCGAGCACTTCGCTCTCCGCCACCTCTGTCATCACACCCGTCCCGCCCATCGTCCCGTCCCCCGTACGTCGCGCCTCGACCACTGCGTCCACGATAGGGGTCCGCACCGACAGCATCGGAGTTATCCACAGGCTGCTACGGAGTATCTGCGCGGCGTGCCTGCCGCAGCGCGCCCGGAGAACGCCGTGAGCCCCGGTTCCAGGCGGAACCGGGGCTCACGGACCGGGAGACCTCAGCGGACGAAGACGCCCGCCTGTCCCGCCAGATCCAGGAAGTACTGCGGCGCCACACCGAGCACCAGCGTGACCGCCACGCCGACCGCGATGGCCGTCATCGTCAGGGGCGACGGCACGGCGACCGTGGGTCCCTCCGGACGCGGCTCGCTGAAGAACATCAGCACGATCACGCGGATGTAGAAGAACGCCGCGATGGCCGACGAGATCACACCGACCACGACCAGCGCGCCCGCGCCGCCCTCGGCCGCCGCCTTGAACACGGCGAACTTGCCCGCGAAGCCGGAGGTCAGCGGGATGCCCGCGAAGGCCAGCAGATAGACCGCGAACACGGCCGCCACCAGCGGTGACCTGCGTCCGAGGCCGGCCCACTTGGACAGGTGCGTGGCCTCGCCGCCCGCGTCCCGGACGAGGGTGACGACCGCGAACGCGCCGATCGTCACGAACGAGTAGGCGCCCAGGTAGAAGAGCACCGACGACACACCGTCGGGTGTCATCGCGATGACACCCGCGAGGATGAACCCCGCGTGCGCGATGGACGAGTACGCGAGGAGCCGCTTGATGTCGGTCTGGGTGATCGCGACGATCGCGCCGCCCAGCATGGTGACGACGGCGACGCCCATCATCACCGGCCGCCAGTCCCAGCGCAGGCCCGGCAGGACGACGTACAGGAGCCGCAGCAGGGCGCCGAAGGCGGCCACCTTGGTCGCGGCGGCCATGAAGCCGGTCACCGGGGTCGGCGCACCCTGGTAGACGTCCGGGGTCCACATGTGGAACGGCACCGCGCCGACCTTGAACAGCAGGCCCATGACGACCATCGCGGCGCCGATGAGCAGCAGCGCGTCGTTGCCCATGGTGTCGGCGAGGGCCGGGTTCACCGTCTCGACCGTGCCGTCGACGACCTGGGAGATCGTCGCGTACGACACGGAGCCGGCGTAGCCGTAGAGCAGGGCGATGCCGAAGAGGGTGAACGCGGAGGCGAAGGCACCCAGCAGGAAGTACTTGACCGCGGCCTCCTGCGACATGATCCGCTTGCGGCGGGCCACGGCGCACAGCAGGTACAGCGGCAGCGAGAAGACCTCCAGCGCGATGAAGAGGGTCAGCAGGTCGTTCGCCGCCGGGAAGACGAGCATGCCGCCGATGGCGAAGAGCAGCAGCGGGAACACCTCGGTGGTGGTGAATCCCGCCTTGACCGCGGACTTCTCGCTGTCGCTGCCCGGTACGGAGGCGGCCTGCGCGGCGAACGAGTCGACGCGGTTGCCGTGCGCCACGGGATCGAGGCGCCGTTCGGCGAACGTGAACACGCCCAGTACGCCGGCCAGCAGGATGACGCCCTGCAGGAAGAGCGCGGGTCCGTCGACCGCGACGGCACCCATCGCGGCGATCCCGGCCTTCGTGGTGCCGTAGCCGCCCGCCGCGAGCCCGACGACCGCGGCGAAAGCGGCGGCGAGGGCGACGACGGACACGAACACCTGGACGTAGTAGCGGGAGCGGCGCGGCACGAAGGCCTCGACCAGGATCCCGACGACCGCCGCTCCGATGACGATCAGGGTGGGCGACAACTGCCCGTACTCGATGTTCGGCGCGTCGATCTTCTGGATCGGATCGGCCGCCGTTGTCCACAGGCTGTGGACGGCTGTAGCGCTCACTTGGCGGCCTCCACCTCGGGCTTGGGGTCCTTCTTGTGTACGTCGGACATGGTCTGCTTGACCGCCGGGTTGACGATGTCGGTGAGGGGCTTCGGGTAGACGCCGAGGAAGATCAGCAGGGCGATCAGCGGGGCGACCACCACCAGCTCCCGCACCTTGAGGTCGGGCATCGCCGACACCTCGGGCTTCACCGGGCCGGTCATCGTCCGCTGGTAGAGGACGAGTGTGTAGAGCGCGGCGAGGACGATGCCGAAGGTGGCGATGATCCCGATCACCGGGTAGCGCGCGAACGTACCGATCAGGACCAGGAACTCACTCACGAACGGCGCGAGTCCCGGCAGCGACAGCGTCGCCAGGCTGCCGATCAGGAAGGTGCCCGCGAGCACCGGGGCGACTTTCTGCACCCCTCCGTAGTCGGCGATCAGACGCGAGCCGCGCCGGGTGATCAGGAAGCCGGCCACCAGCATCAGCGCGGCGGTCGAGATCCCGTGGTTGACCATGTAGAGCGTCGCGCCCGACTGTCCCTGGCTGGTCATCGCGAAGATGCCCATGATGATGAACCCGAAGTGGGAGATCGACGCGTACGCCACCAGACGCTTGATGTCCCGCTGGCCGACCGCGAGCAGCGCCCCGTAGATGATGCTGATCAGGGCGAGGACGAGGATCGCGGGCGTCGCCCACTTCGAGGCCTCCGGGAAGAGCTGGAGGCAGAAGCGGAGCATCGCGAAGGTGCCGACCTTGTCGACCACCGCGGTGATCAGCACGGCGACCGGGGCGGTGGACTCCCCCATGGCGTTGGGCAGCCAGGTGTGCAGCGGCCACAGGGGCGCCTTCACCGCGAAGGCGAAGAAGAAGCCCAGGAACAGCCAGCGCTCGGTGTTGGTCGCCATGTCCAGCGAGCCGTTGGCGCGGGCCTCGGCGATCTCCTGGAGCGAGAAGTTCCCCGCGACCACGTAGAGGCCGATCACCGCGGCGAGCATGATCAGGCCGCCGGCCAGGTTGTAGAGGAGGAACTTCACGGCGGCGTACGAACGCTGGGCCGCCGCGTGTTCGTCCGAGCCCGCGTGGGCCCGGTCCCCGAAGCCGCCGATGAGGAAGTACATCGGGATGAGCATGGCTTCGAAGAAGATGTAGAAGAGGAAGACGTCGGTGGCCTCGAAGGAGATGATCACCATCGCCTCGACGCCGAGGATCAGGGCGAAGAAGCCCTGGGTCGGCCGCCACCGGCTGCTGTGCGTCTCCAGCGGGTCGGCGTCGTGCCAGCCCGCGAGGATCACGAAGGGGATGAGCAGGGCGGTCAGCGCGATCAGCGCCACCGCGATGCCGTCCACGCCCAGCTCGTACCGGACCCCGAAGTCCTTGATCCAGGAGTGGGATTCGGTGAGCTGGTAGCGGTCGCCGTCGGGGTCGAAGCGGACCAGGACGACGACGGCGAGGGCCAGGGTGGCGAGCGAGACGAGCAGCGCCAGCCATTTGGCGGCGGTGCGGCGGGCGGCCGGCACGGCGGCCGTGGCGATCGCCCCGATCGCCGGGAGGGCCGCCGTCGCTGTCAGCAGAGGAAAGGACATCGGTATCAGACCGCCCTCATCAGCAGGGTCGCGGCGATGAGGATCGCCGCACCGCCGAACATCGAGACGGCGTACGAGCGCGCGTAGCCGTTCTGCAGCTTGCGGAGCCGTCCGGACAGACCGCCCATCGAGGCCGCCGTGCCGTTGACGACCCCGTCGACCAGGGTGTGGTCGACGTACACCAGCGAGCGCGTGAGGTGCTCGCCGCCGCGCACCAGGACGACGTGGTTGAAGTCGTCCTGGAGGAGGTCGCGCCGGGCGGCCCTGGTGAGCAGGGAGCCGCGCGGGGCGACGACCGGGACGGGACGGCGCCCGTACTGGAGCCAGGCGAGGCCGACGCCGATGACGAGCACGACCATCGTGGAGAGGGTGACGGTGGTCGCGCCGATCGGCGGGTGTCCGTGCGCGTGCTCGGTGACGGGCTCCAGCCAGTGCAGGAAGCGGTCGCCGATGCCGAAGAAGCCGCCCGCGAAGACCGACCCGAAGGCCAGCACGATCATGGGGATCGTCATGGACTTCGGCGACTCGTGCGGGTGCGGTTCGGCGTGTGCGCCCTGGTTCTCGGCGGCCGGCTCCACGTCCGACTCGGCCGGGGAAGCGGTGGGCCTGTTCCGCCAGCGCTCCTCTCCGAAGAACGTCAGCAGCATCACGCGCGTCATGTAGAACGCGGTGATGGCCGCGCCCAGCAGGGCCACGCCGCCGAGGATCCAGCCCTCGGTGCCGCCCTTGGCGAAGGCGGCCTCGATGATCTTGTCCTTGGAGAAGAAGCCGGACAGGCCCGGGAAGCCGATGATGGCGAGGTAGCCGAGTCCGAACGTCACGAAGGTGACCGGCATGTGCTTGCGCAGGCCGCCGTACTTCCTCATGTCGACCTCGTCGTTCATGCCGTGCATGACCGAACCGGCGCCGAGGAAGAGCCCGGCCTTGAAGAAGCCGTGCGTCACCAGGTGCATGATCGCGAAGACGTAACCGATCGGGCCGAGGCCCGCCGCGAGGATCATGTAGCCGATCTGCGACATGGTCGAACCGGCGAGCGCCTTCTTGATGTCGTCCTTGGCGCAACCGACGATCGCACCGAAGAGCAGCGTGACCGCTCCGACGACGGTGGTGACGAGCTGGGCGTCCGGGGCGGCGTTGAAGATCTCCCCGGAACGGACGATCAGGTACACGCCCGCGGTCACCATGGTCGCGGCGTGGATGAGGGCCGAGACCGGGGTCGGGCCCTCCATCGCGTCCCCGAGCCAGGACTGCAGCGGTACCTGGGCGGACTTGCCGCACGCGGCGAGCAGCAGCATCAGGCCGATGGCCGTGAGCTTGCCCTCACCCGTCTCACCGGTGGCCTCCAGGACCGGCCCGAAGGCGAAGGTCCCGAAGGTGGTGAACATCAGCATGATGGCGATCGACAGGCCCATGTCGCCGACGCGGTTGACCAGGAAGGCCTTCTTCGCGGCGGTCGCGGCACTGGGCTTGTGCTGCCAGAAGCCGATGAGCAGGTACGAGGCGAGGCCCACGCCCTCCCAGCCGACGTACAGCAGCAGGTAGTTGTCGGCGAGGACGAGCAGCAGCATCGCCGCGAGGAACAGGTTCAGATAGCCGAAGAAGCGGCGGCGGCGCTCGTCGTGCTCCATGTACCCGATCGAGTACACGTGGATGAGTGAGCCGACGCCGGTGATCAGCAGCACGAACGTCATCGACAGCTGGTCGAGCTGGAAGGCGATGTCCGCCTGGAAGCCCTCGACGGGGATCCAGCTGAACAGGTGCTGCCCGATGGCCCGGTGCTCCTCGTCCTTGCCCAGCATGTCGGCGAAGAGGATCGCGCCGATCACGAAGGACGCGGACGCGAGGACCGTGCCGATCCAGTGGCCGACGGCATCGAGCCGCCTGCCGCCGCACAGCAGTACGGCCGCTCCGAGCAGAGGCGCCGCGACAAGCAGCGCAATCAAGTTGTCCACGATTCAGCGACCCCTTACAGCTTCATCAGGCTGGCGTCGTCGACCGAGGCCGAGTGGCGGGAACGGAACAGCGACACGATGATCGCGAGCCCGACCACGACCTCCGCGGCGGCGACGACCATCGTGAAGAAGGCGATGATCTGGCCGTCGAGATTGCCGTGCATCCGGGAGAAGGCGACGAACGCGAGGTTGCAGGCGTTGAGCATCAGCTCGATGCACATGAACACCACGATCGCGTTCCGCCTGATCAGGACGCCCGAGGCGCCGATCGTGAACAACAGGGCGGCAAGATACAGATAGTTGACGGGGTTCACTTCGCGGCCTCCTCTTCGCGGCCTTCGCGGCCGAGCCGCTCCCCGGAGCGCTGTTCGAGCGCCTTGAGGTCCTTGATGGCCTGGTCCGACACATCGCGGATCTGGCCGCGCTCGCGCAGCGTGCTGATGACGGTCAGTTCGGACGGGGTGCCGTCCGGGAGGAGACCGGCGATGTCCACCGCGTTGTGCCGGGCGTACACGCCGGGTGCGGGCAGCGGCGGGAGCTGCTTGTTCGCCCGTACGCGCTCCTCGGCCATCTCGCGCTGGGTCTTGGCCCGCTCGGTGCGCTCGCGGTGGGTGAGCACCATGGCGCCGACGGCGGCCGTGATGAGCAGGGCGCCGGTGATCTCGAAGGCGAAGACGTACTTCGTGAAGATGAGGGCGGCCAGGCCCTCCACGTTGCCGCCGGCGTTGGCCTGGGCCAGTCCCTCGAACTCGCTCAGCGACGCGTTGCCGATGCCCGCGCACAGCAGGATGCCGAAGCCGAGACCGCACAGCAGGGCCAGCCAGCGCTGGCCCTTGATGGTCTCCTTCAGGGAGTCCGCCGCGGTGACACCGACGAGCATGACCACGAAGAGGAACAGCATCATGATCGCGCCGGTGTAGACGACGACCTGCACGATGCCCAGGAAGTAGGCGCCGTTGGCGAGGTAGAACACCGCCAGGATGATCATGGTGCCGGCGAGGCAGAGCGCGCTGTGCACGGACTTCTTCATGAGGACGGTGCACAGGGCGCCGATCACGGCGACGGTCCCGAGGATCCAGAACTGGACGGCCTCGCCCGTGGAGGTCGAGTAGGCCGCCAGCGAGGTCGTGGCGTCGGCGGCCAGCGAGCCGGAGTGCGCGGCCAGGTGGGCGGTCATCGGCCGATCACCTGCTCCGAGGCGGGTTCGTCCGGACCGAAGGTGGACTCGCCCTCCTGCGGGACCTCGCCCTTGGAGACGGCGACCTGCGGCACCGTGCCCGGCGCGGCCTCCGTCACCAGCCCCCGGTAGTAGTCCTGCTCGTCCGTGCCCGGGAAGATCGAGTGCGGCGACTCGACCATGCCCTCCTCCAGACCGGCGAGCAGCTGCTCCTTGGTGTAGATGAGGTTGGCGCGGCTGCTGTCGGCCAGCTCGAACTCGTTGGTCATCGTCAGCGCGCGCGTGGGGCACGCCTCGATGCACAGGCCGCACAGGATGCAGCGGGCGTAGTTGATCTGGTAGACGCGTCCGTACCGCTCACCCGGGGAGTAGCGCTCCTCCTCGGTGTTGTCCGCGCCCTCCACATAGATGGCGTCGGCGGGACACGCCCAGGCGCACAGCTCGCAGCCGACGCACTTCTCCAGGCCGTCCGGATGCCGGTTGAGCTGGTGCCGGCCGTGGAAGCGCGGTGCGGTGGTCTTCTGCTGCTCCGGATACTGCTCGGTCAGCCGCTTCTTGAACATGGCCTTGAAGGTCACGCCGAAGCCTGCGACGGGATTCTGGAAACCGGGTTTGGTCTCCTTCTGCTCATCAGCCATCGGACGCCTCCTTTCCGTCACGAGGTCCATCGGATCCGTCACTGTCAGTATTCACGCCACCACTGACAATCAACTCCCGCTCCCGGCGCGGGCGGCGCCTGGGCACCGGCGGCAACTCCTGTCCGGGCAGCGGCGGCACGGGATATCCGCCCGCCATCGGGTCGAAGGCGGCGCTTTCGTCCAGCTCCTGGCGGGCGCTCTCGGCGTCCTTGCGTTCGCGGAACATGTCGGCGACGAACGAGAGCAGCAGCAGGACGAGGACGCCGCCGCCCACGTACAGGGCGATGTCGGCGAAGTCGTAGTTCTCGTTGCGCAGGGTCCGTACGGTCGCCACGAGCATCAGCCAGACCACGGAGACCGGGATCAGGACCTTCCAGCCGAGCTTCATCAGCTGGTCGTAGCGGACGCGGGGCAGCGTGCCGCGCAGCCAGATGAAGAAGAACAGCAGCAGCTGCACCTTGATGACGAACCACAGCATCGGCCACCAGCCGTGGTTGGCGCCCTCCCAGAAGGTGCTGATCGGCCAGGGGGCCCGCCAGCCGCCCAGGAAGAGCGTCACGGAGACCGCCGAGACGGTCACCATGTTCACGTACTCGGCGAGCATGAAGAGCGCGAACTTGATGGACGAGTACTCGGTGTTGAAGCCGCCGACCAGGTCGCCCTCGGACTCCGGCATGTCGAAGGGGGCGCGGTTGGTCTCGCCGACCATCGTCACGATGTAGATCAGGAACGACACCGGCAGCAGGACCACGAACCAGCGGTCCTCCTGCTGGGCCACGATCTCCGAGGTGGACATCGAGCCGGAGTACAGGAACACCGACGCGAACGCGGCGCCCATGGCGATCTCGTAGGAGATCATCTGCGCGCACGAGCGCAGGCCGCCGAGCAGCGGATACGTCGACCCGGAGGACCAGCCCGCGAGCACGATGCCGTAGATGCCCACCGAGGCGACCGCGAGGATGTAGAGCATCGCGATCGGCAGGTCGGTGAGCTGCATCGTGGTGCGCTGGCCGAAGATCGAGATCTCGTTGCCGGCCGGCCCGAAGGGGATCACGGCGATCGCCATGAAGGCCGGGATGGCCGCCACGATCGGCGCGAGGACGTAGACGACCTTGTCCGCGCGCTTGACGATCAGGTCTTCCTTGAGCATCAGCTTGATGCCGTCGGCGAGCGACTGGAGCATGCCCCAGGGGCCGTGCCGGTTGGGGCCGATGCGCAGCTGCATCCAGGCGACGACCTTGCGCTCCCACACGATGGAGAAGAGCACGGTGAGCATCAGGAAGGCGAAGCAGAAGACCGCCTTGATGACGACCAGCCACCACACGTCCCGGCCGAACACGGAGAGGTCCTCCGCGGCCAGGTAGACCGGCGCGGTGAGGTTCGGGGTCATGCCTCCACCTCCTTGGGGGCCTCGCCGGCGAGCGTCGCCGGTCCGATGCGGACGAGTGCGCCGGGGGCCGCGCCCGTGTCGGAGGCGACGCCTCCCCCGGCGGAGTTCAGCGGGAGCCAGACCACCCGGTCGGGCATCTGCGTGATCAGCAGCGGGAGTTCGACCGCTCCCGAGGGGCCGCTCACGGCCAGCGTGTCGCCGTCCTTGACGCCCGCCTCGGCGGCCGTGGCGGGCGACACGCGCGCGTGGGCGGCGTGCCGGGTCCCGGCGAGCGCCTCGTCGCCCTCTTGGAGGCGCCCTTGGTCGAGCAGCAGCCGGTGCCCGGCGAGCACGGCCTCCCCGGCGGCGGGCCGCGGCGAGCGGGCCGCGATCTCCACGGGTTCGGCGGCCCGCGGCCCGTCCCAGCCACCGAGCCGGTCCAGCTCGGCGCGCACGGTCCGCAGGTCGGGCAGCCCCAGGTGTACGTCCATGGCGTCGGCCAGCATCTGCAGGACGCGCGCGTCGGTGGGCGCCACCCGGCGGGTCATCTGGTCGGGCTTGAGAGCGGCCTCGAAGAGGCGTGCCCGGCCTTCCCAGTTGAGGAAGGTGCCCGCCTTCTCGGCGACCGCGGCGACCGGGAACACGACGTCCGCGTGCTCGGTGATCTCACTGGGCCGCAGCTCCAGCGAGACCAGGAAGCCCACTTCGGACAGTGCCGTACGCGCACGCGTGGGGTCGGGGAGGTCGGCGGCCTCGACGCCCGCCACGACGAGCGCGGAGAGTTCGCCGGTGGCGGCGGCCTCGATGATCTGTCCGGTGTCGCGGCCGTGCCGGTGCGGAAGGGCGGCGATCCGCCAGGCCTGGGTGATCTCGTCCCGCGCGCGCGGGTCGGTGGCCGGGCGTCCGCCGGGCAGCAGCGAGGGCATCGCCCCCGCCTCGATCGCGCCGCGTTCCCCCGCCCTGCGCGGGATCCACACCAGTTGGGCGCCGGTGGCGGTGGCGGCCCGTACGGCGGCGGTGAGCCCGCCCGCCACGGAGGCCAGCCGTTCACCGACGACGATCACGGCGCCCGGCAGGCGCAGTGCCTCGGCGGCCTTCGCCCCGTCGTCCTCCAGGCCGGCGCCGGAGGCGAGCGCGTCCAGCCAGGCGGTCTCGGTGCCGGGAGCGGCCGACAGCAGCGTGCCGCCCGCCTTCTCCAGGCCCCGGGTCGCGTGCGTGGCCAGCGAGAAGGTCCGCTGTCCGTGTCCGCGCCACGCCTTGCGCAGCCGCAGGAAGACGCCGGGCGCCTCCTCCTCGGACTCGAATCCGGCGAGCAGCACCGCGGGCGCCTTCTCCAGCGCCGTGTACGTGACCCCCGTACCGTCGAGGTCCCGGCCGCGGCCCGCGACGCGGGCGGCCAGGAAGTCGGCCTCCTCGGCGCTGTGCACGCGCGCGCGGAAGTCGATGTCGTTCGTGTCGAGGGCCACGCGCGCGAACTTGCTGTACGCGTAGGAGTCCTCGACGGTCAGCCGGCCGCCGGTGAGGACGCCGGCCCGGGAGCGGGCCGCGAGAAGTCCCCTGGCCGCCGCTTCCAGCGCCTCGGGCCAGGAGGCGGGCTCCAGCTCACCGGATTCGCCGCGTACCAGGGGCGTCGTCAGCCGGTCCCGCTGCTGCGCGTACCGGAAGCCGAACCGCCCCTTGTCGCAGATCCACTCCTCGTTGACCTCGGGGTCGTCGGCCGCGACGCGCCGCATGACCTTGCCGCGCCGGTGGTCGGTGCGGGTCGCGCAGCCGCCGGAGCAGTGCTCGCACACCGAGGGCGAGGAGACGAGGTCGAAGGGGCGCGAGCGGAATCGGTACGCCGCCGAGGTGAGCGCGCCGACCGGGCAGATCTGGATGGTGTTCCCGGAGAAGTACGACTCGAAGGGGTCGCCCTCGCCGGTGCCGACCTGCTGGAGCGCGCCCCGCTCGATCAGTTC
Organism: Streptomyces ortus; assembly: GCF_026341275.1. NCBI lineage: Bacteria > Bacillati > Actinomycetota > Actinomycetes > Kitasatosporales > Streptomycetaceae > Streptomyces > Streptomyces ortus. The sequence continues at coordinate 4,970,616 of NZ_JAIFZO010000002.1, read as the reverse complement.
GATCATGGGGTCGCCCGCGACCTGGTTGGAGAACCGGGTGCAGCGGGCGCACAGCACGCACCGCTCGCGGTCGAGCAGTACCTGGGTGGAGATCGGGACGGGCTTCTCGTAGGTCCGCTTCTTTCCTTCGAAGCGCGACTCGGAGTCGCCGTGCGACATGGCCTGGTTCTGCAGCGGGCACTCGCCGCCCTTGTCGCAGACGGGGCAGTCCAGCGGGTGGTTGATGAGCAGCAGCTCCATCACACCCTTCTGGGCCTTCTCGGCGACAGGAGAGGTGAGATGCGTCTTGACGACCATCCCGTCCGTGCAGGTGATCGTGCAGGAAGCCATGGGCTTGCGCTGGCCCTCGACCTCGACGATGCACTGGCGGCAGGCGCCGGCCGGGTCGAGGAGGGGGTGGTCGCAGAAGCGGGGGATCTCGATGCCGAGCTGTTCGGCGGCGCGGATGACCAGGGTGCCCTTGGGCACGCTGATCTCCACGCCGTCGATGGTCAGCGAGACGAGGTCCTCCGGCGGGACCGCCGCTTCCCCGCCTCCGGAGGGAGCGCTCGTGGTCACGGTCATGCGTTCACCTCCGTGTGCTTGTCCTTGTCGGCCCAGGCCGTCGACTTCGCGGGGTCGAAGGGGCAGCCGCGGCCCGTGATGTGCTCCTCGTACTCCGCGCGGAAGTACTTGAGGGAGGAGAAGATCGGTGAGGCGGCGCCGTCGCCGAGGGCGCAGAAGGACTTGCCGTTGATGTTGTCGGCGATGTCGTTCAGCTTGTCGAGGTCGGACATGACGCCCTTGCCGGCCTCGATGTCGCGCAGCAACTGCACGAGCCAGTACGTGCCTTCGCGGCAGGGGGTGCACTTGCCGCAGGACTCGTGGGCGTAGAACTCGGTCCACCGGGTGACGGCCCGTACGACACAGGTCGTCTCGTCGAAGCACTGGAGTGCCTTCGTGCCGAGCATGGAACCCGCGGCGCCCACTCCCTCGTAGTCGAGGGGGACGTCGAGGTGCTCGTCGGTGAACATCGGGGTCGAGGAGCCGCCCGGCGTCCAGAACTTGAGGCGGTGTCCGGCCCGGATGCCGCCGCTCATGTCGAGGAGCTGCCGCAGGGTGACGCCGAGCGGGGCCTCGTACTGGCCGGGGCTGGTGACGTGGCCGCTGAGCGAGTAGAGCGTGAAGCCCGGGGACTTCTCGCTGCCCATCGAGCGGAACCATTCCTTGCCCTTGTGGAGAATCGCGGGAACCGACGCGATCGACTCGACGTTGTTCACCACAGTGGGGCAGGCGTAAAGGCCCGCCACCGCGGGGAAGGGGGGACGGAGTCGCGGCTGCCCACGGCGGCCTTCGAGCGAGTCGAGGAGTGCGGTCTCCTCACCGCAGATGTACGCGCCCGCGCCCGCGTGCACGGTGAGCTGGAGATCGAGTCCGCTGCCCAGGATGTTCTCTCCCAGGTAGCCCGCCTCGTACGCCTCGCGCACGGCCTCGTGCAACCGCCGCAGTACGGGGACGACTTCACCCCGCAGATAGATGAACGCGTGCGAGGACCGGATCGCGTAACAGGCGATCACAATGCCCTCGATGAGGCTGTGCGGGTTCGCGAAGAGGAGCGGGATGTCCTTGCAGGTCCCGGGCTCCGATTCGTCGGCGTTGACAACTAGATAGTGAGGCTTTCCGTCACCCTGGGGAATGAACTGCCATTTCATTCCCGTCGGGAATCCCGCGCCGCCCCGGCCGCGCAGTCCGGATTCCTTCACATAGGCGATGAGGTCGTCCGGTGACATGGCGAGCGCCTTGCGCAGGCCCTCGTACCCGTCGTGCCGCCGGTAGGTGTCCAGCGTCCAGGACTTGTCCTCGTCCCAGAAGGCCGACAGCACCGGTGCGAGCACCTTCTCGGGGTCCGCGCCCGTCTCCGGCCGGGAGGCGCCCCCGTACTGAGTGGACAAGGTCATCACTCCCCCTCCTCGGCGGCGGGCCCGGCCGGGTGGTCCGGGTCGGACGCCGACGTGTCCTGCGGTGCGTCGTGCGAACTGAGGTGCTTGGACGAGGGCTGGCCGGACGGCGACGGATCGTGCGACGTCGCGTCCCGGGAGGAAGCGGGAGACCCCGACGGGCCGGACGAGCCGGGAGACCCGGCGGATCCGGGTGCTTCGGACCCGCGCGGATGCACCACGCGCGTGGTGCCCGTCTCCCCCTTGGCCAGCCGCAGGCCCACCAGCGAGGCGGGGCCCGCGCCGCCGCTCGCCTCGACCGCGCCGGGGCGCTCGTCGGGGAAGCCCGCCAGGATGCGGGCGGTGTCCTTGAACGTGCACAGGGGGGCGCCGCGGGTCGGCTCGACCTGCGTGCCCGCGCGCAGGTCGTCGACGAGACCCTTCGCGCTCGCCACGGTCTGGTTGTCGAAGAACTCCCAGTTGACCATCACGACCGGCGCGAAGTCGCAGGCCGCGTTGCACTCGATGTGCTCCAGGGTGACCTTGCCGTCGTCGGTGGTCTCGCCGTTGCCGACGCCCAGGTGCTCCTGGAGGGCTTCGAAGATCGCGTCGCCGCCCATGACCGCGCACAGCGTGTTGGTGCAGACGCCCACCTGGTAGTCGCCGCTCGGCTTGCGGCGGTACATGGAGTAGAAGGTGGCGACCGCGGTCACCTCGGCCGTGGTGAGGCCGAGCATCTCCGCGCAGAACCGCTGCCCCGTGCGCGTGACATGGCCCTCTTCCGACTGCACGAGGTGCAGCAGCGGAAGGAGCGCGGACCGGGAGTCCGGGTAGCGCGCGATGACCTCGCGCGCGTCCGCCTCGAGCCGGGCCCGTACGTCGGCCGGATAGTCGGGCGGGGGCAGCTGGGGCATCCCGAGGCCGACGCCCTGGGGCCGGGGGTTCTGCGGCTGTGTGCCCTGTGGCTGTACGCCGGGCCCGGAAGGAATGGTGGTCACCGGTCGACGCCTCCCATCACGGGGTCGATGGAGGCGACGGCCACGATGACGTCGGCGACCTGGCCGCCCTCGCACATCGCCGCCATGGCCTGCAGGTTGGTGAAGGACGGGTCCCGGTAGTGGACCCGGTAGGGGCGGGTGCCTCCGTCGGACACGGCGTGCACCCCGAGTTCCCCCTTGGGTGACTCGACGGCCGCGTACGCCTGTCCCGGCGGGACGCGGAAGCCCTCGGTCACCAGCTTGAAGTGGTGGATCAGGGCCTCCATGGAGGTGCCCATGATCTTCTTGATGTGGTCGAGCGAGTTGCCGAGGCCGTCGGGGCCGAGCGCGAGCTGGGCGGGCCAGGCGATCTTCTTGTCGGTGACCATGACCGGACCGGGCTCCAGCCGGTCCAGGCACTGCTCGACGATCGCGAGCGACTGGCGCATCTCCTCCAGCCGGATGAGGAAGCGCCCGTACGCGTCGGCGGTGTCCGTGGTCGGGACGTCGAAGTCGTACGTCTCGTAGCCGCAGTACGGCTGGGCCTTGCGCAGGTCGTGCGGGAGGCCGGCGGACCGCAGAATCGGTCCTGTGGCTCCGAGCGCCATGCAGCCGGTCAGGTCCAGGTGGCCGACGTCCTGCATACGGGCCTTGAAGATGGGGTTCCCGGTGGCGAGCTTGTCGTACTCGGGAAGGTTCTTCCGCATCTTCTTCACGAACTCGCGGATGTGGTCCACCGCGCCCGGCGGCAGGTCCTGGGCGAGCCCGCCGGGCCGGATGAACGCGTGGTTCATGCGCAGGCCGGTGATGAGTTCGTAGATGTCGAGAATGAGTTCACGATCACGGAAGCCGTAGATCATGATCGTGGTGGCGCCGAGCTCCATGCCGCCGGTGGCGATGCACACCAGGTGCGAGGAGAGCCGGTTCAGCTCCATCAGGAGCACCCGGATGATCGTCGCGCGGTCCGGGACCTGGTCCTCGATGCCGAGGAGCTTCTCGACGGCGAGACAGTACGCGGTCTCGTTGAAGAAGGACGTCAGGTAGTCCATGCGCGTCACGAAGGTGGTGCCCTGGGTCCACGTCCGGTATTCGAGGTTCTTCTCGATGCCGGTGTGCAGGTAGCCGATGCCGCAGCGGGCCTCGGTGACCGTCTCGCCCTCGATCTCCAGGATGAGCCGGAGCACACCGTGGGTGGAGGGGTGCTGGGGGCCCATGTTGACGACGATGCGCTCGTCGTCGGCCTTGGCCGCGGTCTGGACGACCTCGTCCCAGTCGCCGCCGGTGACCGTGTAGACGGTGCCCTCGGTGGTCTCCCGCGCGGATGCCGACTGTGCGTCCGCCGACTGCGCGCTCGTTGACTGCGTGCTCATGAGTACGACCTCCGCTGGTCCGGAGCCGGGATCTGGGCGCCCTTGTACTCGACGGCGATACCGCCGAGGGGATAGTCCTTGCGCTGCGGGAAGCCCTGCCAGTCGTCCGGCATCATGATCCGCGTCAGCGCCGGGTGGTCTTCGAAGACGATGCCGAAGAAGTCGTACGTCTCGCGCTCGTGCCAGTCGTTGGTCGGATAGACCGTGACCAGGGACGGGATGCGGGGGTCGCTGTCGGGGGCACTGACTTCGAGGCGGATCAGCCGGTTGTGGGTGAGCGAGCGCAGGTGGTAGACGGCGTGCAGCTCGCGGCCCTTGTCGGCCGGGTAGTGCACTCCGCTCACCCCGGTGCACAGCTCGAAGCGCAGGGCCGGGTCGTCGCGCAGGGTCCGGGCGACCTGGAGCAGATGCTCGCGCTCGATGTGGAAGGTGAGCTCGTCGCGGTCGACGATCGTCTTCTCGATCGCGTTCTCCGGGACCAGTCCCTGTTCCTCCAGGGCGCCTTCGAGTTCGTCGGCGACCTCGTCGAACCAGCCTCCGTACGGGCGGGCGGCCGGGCCGGGGAGGCGGATCGAGCGGACGAGGCCGCCGTAGCCGGAGGTGTCCCCGCCGTTGTTGGCGCCGAACATGCCGCGCTGGACGCGGATCTCCTCGCCGCCGTCGCCGCGCTGGCCCGGGAGGTTGGAGGCGCCGAGGTCCTTCTCGGGGTTGGCGCCGTTCGTGCCGTCGCCGGCCGGGCTCTTGCCGTTGCCGTTCGCGTCGCTCACCGCAGCAGCCCCTTCATCTCGATGGTGGGGAGCGCCTTGAGCGCCGCTTCCTCCGCCTCACGGGCCGCTTCCTCGGCGTTCACGCCGAGCTTGGAGGACTGGATCTTCTGGTGGAGCTTGAGGATCGCGTCCATCAGCATCTCGGGCCGCGGCGGGCAGCCCGGGAGGTAGATGTCGACGGGGACGATGTGATCGACGCCCTGCACGATCGCGTAGTTGTTGAACATGCCGCCCGAAGAGGCGCAGACCCCCATGGAGATCACCCACTTGGGGTTCGGCATCTGGTCGTAGACCTGCCTCAGCACCGGTGCCATCTTCTGGCTGACGCGCCCGGCGACGATCATCAGGTCGGCCTGCCGCGGTGAGCCGCGGAAGACCTCCATGCCGAAGCGCGCCAGGTCGTAGCGCCCCGCCCCTGTCGTCATCATCTCGATGGCGCAGCAGGCGAGGCCGAAGGTGGCGGGAAAGACGGACGACTTGCGCACCCACCCCGCGGCCTGCTCGACGGTGGTCAGCAGGAAGCCGCTCGGCAGCTTTTCTTCGAGTCCCATGCTCAATGGCTCCTCTGTCCCCTATACGGGGCTCAGTCCCATACGGGGTTCAGTCCCATTCCAGGCCGCCGCGCCGCCATACATACGCGTAGGCGACGAAGACGGTGAGCACGAAGAGCAGCATCTCCACGAGCCCGAAGACCCCGAGCGCGTCGAAGGTGACGGCCCAGGGATAGAGGAAGACGATCTCGATATCGAAAATGATGAAGAGCATCGCCGTCAGGTAGTACTTGATGGGGAACCGCCCGCCGCCCGCCGGCGTGGGGGTCGGCTCGATTCCGCACTCGTAGGCTTCGAGCTTGGCCCGGTTGTATCGCTTTGGACCGATAAGCGTGGCCATGACCACGGAGAAGATCGCAAAGCCTGCCCCGAGGGCTCCCAGTACGAGGATGGGCGCATACGCGTTCACCGCTCCTCGCTCCTCTCAGTCGGCATTGACTGCTGGCGGTTGCATCAGGCGTCGCCCCCGCTCCACTAACCCCACGACCCTCGTGCGGCGTACGGAACTCCGTGCGGCTCACACGAAGATCGCGCACATGTGAAGCAGGTCACAAGCCCAACTGCCCCGCATCCTATGCCTGCCGGTCTGTGATCTGCGACACGGGGTGCGACAACGCCTTTGTGATCTCCACCACCCGGCGAAGGATCATGAAGTCGGATGAGTGCCGATCTTCGTACGAGAAGCGTCCGAGTGATCACCAGAGGTGACATTCCCGATCGTCGCCGCTGGTCCGGGGCTTGGCGCACTATCAAGCCCGTCGAAGCCAAGGCAAATTGGCGCTGGACGGGGTCGCTTGATAGAGGAACTCGTTCACACCTCGGGGGGAGTTGGGACGTCCGTTGTGGACGGCGCGAGCACGTGCGTCCGTTCACGAGCGCGGGCCGACGCCGGCCCGACCCCGGGCCGCCCTCCGGACCGGCGCCGAGTCTCCCCACGATCCGCACGCGCAACGCGGTCGCCGGGGCTACCGTTCCGTGACGTGCGTCACATCGGTAACAGGCCGGAAACAACCGGGCTTGGCCAACCGCCTCAACGGATGGTAGGTCGGGGGCAATTCGGACGTAACTCGAAAAGGCCGTGATCACAGGCGTGCCGGACTGTGTCCGCAATGCCCGTTACGGCGTCAATAAGGGGCGTCACGACGCTGATTCGCCCGCCCATTGAACAATTGTGGCGCACCACACGTTTCTTGAAGGTATGGAGGAGCCCCTGATACCGGTTGTCCCTATGTCCCACACCGCTCACATACGAAGCCACCGGAAACCCCGGCCTCGCAGCAGTTCGGCGCTCGCGATGCGCGCCGGAGTCGCCGGTGGCGTCCTCGGCACCCTGGCAGTGGCCGGTGCCGCCGGAACGGCCAACGCGGCCGAGCCGGTGACCCAGACCATCGAGCTGCCCACCCTCACGGCAGACATGACCGCCCAGGTCGCCGAGTCCGCGGAGGTGACCCAGCAGGCCGCGGCCGACTACCAGCTGCGCGCCGAGCGGGATGCCGCCGCCCAGAAGGCCGCGAAGCAGGCCAAGTCGGACCTCGCGGACGCGAAGAAGAAGGCCGCGGCCAAGGAGAAGGCCGAGGAGGCCCGCAAGGAGGCCGCCGAGCGCGCCACCCGCTCTGCGGGCCGCACGACCCTCACCACGGCTTCCACGGCCTCCACGGCCGCCGGCAGCGACGCCGTGGCTCCCGCCAGCGGCAGCGTCGGGACCGTCATCAGCTTCCTGAAGGCTCAGGTCGGCGACGCCTACGTCATGGGCGCCTCCGGACCCGACGCGTGGGACTGCTCCAGCCTGGTCCAGGCGGCGTTCAAGCAGGTCGGTGTCGACCTGCCGCGCGTCTCCCAGGACCAGTCCGTGGCCGGCACCCCGGTCTCCCTGTCCAACATCCAGGTCGGCGACATCCTGTACTGGGGCGGCGCGGGCTCGGCGTACCACGTGGGTGTGTACATCGGCGGCGGCCAGTACCTGGACGCGGCGAACCCCTCGAAGGGCGTCGTCATCCAGGACCTGTCGGGCTACCCGGCGAGCGGTGCGGTACGCGTGCTCTGACCACCGGTCGCACGCGCTGAACGCTTTTGTGGGCCGTTCCCCGGCGGGGGAACGGCCCACAAGCGTGCGCGCGGTCAGGCCCGGGGAGCCACCTTCGTCAGGCCGTTGATGATGCGGTCCATCGCGTCGCCGCCCGTCGGGTCCGTCAGGTTGGCGAGCATCTTCAGGGTGAACTTCATCAGCATCGGGTGCGTGAGGCCGCGCTGTGCGGCGATCTTCATGACCTTCGGGTTGCCGATGAGCTTCACGAAGGCGCGGCCGAGCGTGTAGTAGCCGCCGTAGGTGTCCTTGAGGACCTTCGGGTAGCGCTGCAGGGCGAGTTCGCGCTGGGCGGGGGTCGCGCGGGCCTGCGCCTGGACGATGACGTCCGCGGCGATCTGCCCCGACTCCATGGCGTACGCGATGCCCTCGCCGTTGAAGGGGTTGACCATGCCGCCCGCGTCGCCGACCAGCAGCAGCCCCTTCGTGTAGTGGGGCTGGCGGTTGAAGGCCATCGGCAGGGCGGCCCCGCGGATCGGCATCGTCATGTTCTCCGGGGTGTAGCCCCAGTCCGCCGGCATCGAGGCGCACCAGGCCTTCAGGACCTCGCGCCAGTCCAGTTCCTTGAACGAGGACGAGGTGTTGAGGACGCCCAGGCCGACGTTGGACGTGCCGTCGCCCATGCCGAAGATCCAGCCGTAGCCCGGCAGCAGCCGGTCCTCGCCCGGCCCGCGGCGGTCCCACAGCTCCAGCCACGACTCCAGGTAGTCGTCCTCGTGGCGCGGGGACGTGAAGTACGTACGCACGGCGACGCCCATCGGGCGGTCCTCGCGGCGGTGCAGGCCCATCGCGAGGGACAGCCGCGTCGAGTTCCCGTCGGCGGCGACGACCAGGGGCGCGTGGAAGGTGACTTCGCGCTTCTCCTTGGAGTCGGCGTCGCCGAGCTTCGCGTGGACGCCGGTGATGCGGCCCGTGCGGTCGTCGACGATCGGGGCGCCGACGTTGCAGCGCTCGTACAGCCGCGCGCCCGCCTTCTGCGCCTGCCGGGCCAGCTGCTCGTCGAAGTCGTCGCGCTTGCGGACGAGTCCGTAGTCCGGGTAGGAGGCGAGTTCCGGCCAGTCCAGCTGGAGGCGGACGCCGCCGCCGATGATGCGGAGCCCCTTGTTCCGGAGCCAGCCCGCCTCCTCCGAGATGTCGATCCCCATGGAGACGAGCTGTTTGGTGGCGCGGGGCGTCAGTCCGTCGCCGCACACCTTCTCGCGCGGGAACGCGGTCTTCTCAAGAAGCAGGACATCAAGCCCGGCCTTGGCCAGGTAGTACGCCGTGGTGGAACCCGCCGGCCCGGCCCCGACGACGATCACGTCGGCGGAGTGTTCCGAGAGGGGCGAGGAGTGTTCGGAGAGGGGCTGGGACTGGGACTCGGTCACGGCGGGGTCTCCCCAGGTCTCGAAGGCTCGAAGTCTGTGAGTGCGGTCTTCGAGCGCGAAGTCTCGAAATCCGCGTGCTGACGGGCACGGGACATGGGCAGTCTATGCAGCGGTACTGATCACCTGGCTGAAGGGCTGCCCCGTGAACCGAGCTCTCCCCGTGGTACACCTGCGCGTCCCCACCGACGAGGACGCCTTCGCCTGGCACCGGGCCTTCGATCACCCCGACGTGATGGAGTTCCACGGAGGGAAATCCGCCGAACTGTCCGTCTACGAGGAGTTGACGGCCCGCCAGCGCCGGCACGACGCCGAGCACGGTTTCTGCTTCTGGACCATGCTGGACGAGGAGGGCCGGGTCATGGGCTTCACCGGCGCCCAGCCGTGGCCGTACGAGTGGGGCCCCAAGGGCGAGATCGAGATCGGCTGGCGGCTCGGCCGGGACTACTGGGGCAGGGGGTACGTGACGGCGGCGGCGCGGGCCACGCTGGAACGGGTGCGCACGACGGGCGTCAGCCAGGTGGTGGCCATGGTGAACTCCCGCAACGAACGCTCGATCGCCGTGACCAGACGCCTGGGCATGGAGCTGGCGGAGACGTTCACGTCACCGAAAACGGATCAGTTCGGGCACTGCTACCGACTGGCTCTCTGACGGGCCCGGACCACCGGCGGCCGGCCCTCCGCCGCCTCCCGGGGCCCGCCCTCCCACGCCTTCCGGCGGGGCCCGGCATGGGCTTACCCTGCCGGTACCGCTGGGGGTGACGTCTGTGCGCATACCACGCAAGACACCCGAAGTGCGCGTACCGCGGCTCGTCGGCCTGATGGCTGTGGACGCGCGCGAGACGGCCGAGGCGCGTGGAGTGCTGCTCGCCGCGCCCGACCGGCCCGACTTCGACCTGACGGTCGTCGACTACGTCGTACGCCAGTACCCGCTGCCCGGTTCCGAGGTGCCGCGCGGGACGGTCGTGACGGTGTGGTTCGACCTCGGCGAGGGTGAGGGCGGCGGGGGCGCGGGGGTACGCGAACCACGACTGCCCCCGCCGCCGTCGGGCGGCCTGCACCGCGAACTCGACCCCCCGCACGACCCCTACGCGCTCCTGAGGTGAGCGCCGGACGCCGCTCGCAGACGCCCAAGGGCTGTCCCGTAACTCCCGGCGGGCGCACGACGACAGCTACGGCACCTCGCGGCGTTGCCGGATCGCCCGAATACACCCGGTATGAGGGCGACCCGGCGCCTTGCGATGCGCCGCATCTGACGCCGCACGCTGATCCACCGGGAGTTACGGGACAGCCCTTAGCCCTGCTTGTAACCGCGGTGCAGCGCGACGATGCCGCCCGAGAGGTTGCGCCAGGCCACCTTCGACCAGCCGGCCCCGATCAGGCGTTCGGCCAGGGCGGGCTGGTCGGGCCACGCGCGGATCGACTCGGCTAGATAGACGTACGCCTCGGGGTTCGAGGAGACCGCGCGGGCCACCGGCGGCAGCGCGCGCATCAGGTACTCGGTGTAGACCGTGCGGAACGGCGTCCACGTCGGGTGCGAGAACTCGCAGATCACCACCCGTCCGCCGGGCTTCGTCACCCGGTACAGCTCCCGCAGCGCGGTGTCCGTGTCCTGCACGTTGCGCAGGCCGAAGGAGATCGTCACCGCGTCGAAGGTGTCGTCCTTGAACGGCAGCTTCGTGGCGTCGCCCGCCGTGAGCGGCAGCCAGGGGTGGTTCTTCTTGCCGACCCGGAGCATCCCGAGGGAGAAGTCGCAGGGGACGACGTACGCGCCCGTGCGCGCGAAGGGCAGCGAGGAGGTGGCGGTGCCCGCCGCGAGGTCCAGGATCTTCTGAGCGGGCCGCGCGTCGACCGCCTTCGCGACCTCCTTGCGCCACACCCGGTCCTGGCCCAGCGACAGCACGTCGTTCGTCAGGTCGTAGCGTTCCGCGACGTCGTCGAACATCGAGGCGACTTCGTGCGGCTGTTTGTTCAGGGATGCGCGGGTCACGGTCCCATTGTGGCAGTACGCATCCCGGGAACACGGCTCAGGGCAGCAGTCGCGGTCTCGCCCTCGCCGCCACGTCCTCGACCCATCCGCACAGCAGGACGAACACGCCGATGAGGAGCCAGCCGACGCCGAACATGAACCACTGGCTCTCCAGCGGCAGATATGTCTCGAAGGCGGGGACCTTCCAGAACTGGTCGATCAGCGGGACGGCGAGGATCAGCGCCAGCTCGTGCCAGAGGTAGATCGTCACCGCGCGGGCGTTGAAGATCCGCACGATCCGGTCGAGGCGCCCGAAGCGGGCCAGCCACGCGAAGTCGATCCCGAGGCGCGCCTTCGCGTACATGAGCGGCGTCACGAACCCGGCCGACCAGAACGCCTGCGCGTACGGGATGTCATCGAGGTCGTACGAGCCGGTCCCGGCCCGGTGTGTGAGGGCGTACCAGCCGCCGTACGCGAGCGCGGCGAGCGAGAGGACGACGACAGGGAACGGCTTCAGCCGCCGCAGCACCCCGTCCCGGTGCGCGAAGCCGAGGATCCAGCAGAACAGGTAGGTGGCCAGGTCGAGGAGTCCGACACCGAAGCGGTCGTCCGGCGGCTGCCGGAGGAACTGGAGCACCACGATCGGCGCGAGCGACAGGACCAGGACGGCGGCCGGGGCCGACCGGAAGACCTTCAGCAGCAGCGGCGACAGCAGGACGAACCAGAGGTACGTCCGCAGGTACCAGAGGATCTCCCAGGCCTGCTCGCCCCACGCGCTGCCCGGCGGGTCGCCGAGCGGCACGACCCAGTAGACGATCCGCCAGCCGGGCATCCAGCCGTGGATCAGCATCGCGACCACCACGAAGAAGCCCCAGAACCAGAAGGGCGGCAGGAGCCGGCGGACCCGGCTCCTGATCACCGTGAACGCGGGCCGCTCCAGGGACTTCGCCATCAGGGTGCCGGCGAGCGCGAACATGATCCCCATGGAGGGCAGGACCATGCCCGCCCAGGCCCAGCCGAAGGTGTGGTAGGTCACGACACGGACGAGGGCGAGAGCCCGCAGGGTGTCGAAGTACCGGTCACGGCCGGCGGCACGGCGCGGCTTCGGCGGGACTTCCGTGGCCGCTGCCGGAGACGGACCACCACGGCGGTGCGAGCCCATCAGCCCACCCCGGCCGGCGTACCGACCTCACCCGTGCGCTTCAGCTTCTGCCAGCGCAGCCGGCCGCCCGTGAGGGCCGTGACGCAGGAGTGGATCAGGACGAGGTACATCATCTGCCGGTACGCGAGCTGCTGCAGCGGCATCATCAGCAGATACCGGTACTTCTCCCGGTCGAGCCGGAACGCGTACGCCGCGCAGACGAGCTGCACGCCGAGGACGGCCAGCCAGGCGAGCAGCGACGCCTCGAAGTCGATGAAGATCATCGAGTAGACGGTGAACACGTCGATCAGCGGGGCGAAGACCGGCGTGACGATCTGGAAGATCACCACCAGGGGCATGCCGACCCGGCCGAAGCGGCCCGAGGGGCCCCTGTCCGTGAGGGACTTGCGGTGCTTCCACAGCGCCTGCATGGTCCCGTACGACCAGCGGTAGCGCTGGGACCACAGCTGCTTGAGGGAGCCGGGCGCCTCGGTCCAGGCCTTGGCGTGCTCCTGGTAGACGACCCGCCACCCCTCCCGGTGCAGGGCGATGGTGATGTCGGTGTCCTCGGCGAGGGTGTCCTCGCTCATCCCGCCGACCGCGAGCACGGCCTCCCGGCGGAACGCGCCGATCGCGCCCGGGATGGTGGGCATGCAGCGCAGCAGGTCGTACATACGGCGGTCGAGGTTGAAGCCCATCACGTACTCGATGTGCTGCCAGGCGCCGATGACGGTGTCGCGGTTGCCGACCTTGGCGTTGCCCGCGACCGCGCCGATGCCGGGGTCGGCGAAGGGCTGGACCAGCTGCCGTACGGTGTCCGCCTCGAAGACGGTGTCACCGTCCATCATCACGACGATGTCGTGGCTCGCGTGGCGCACGCCGTTGTTGAGTGCGGCCGGTTTGCCCGCGTTCTCCTGGCGGATGACGCGCACGTTCGGCATGCCGAGCGCCTCGGCGATCTCCTTGGTGCCGTCCGTGGAACCGTCGTCCACGACGATGATCTCGATGGGATGGGTGCTCTGCGCCAGCGACTTCAGGGTGTTGGCGATGCACTCCTTCTCGTTGTACGCGGGCACGATCACGCTGACCGGCCGGGTGACGGGTTCCCCCCAGCTGAACCGGCGCCTGTTGCGTCTGCGGTAGTGCCTGCGGGCGAGGATCAGCATCATCCCGAAGCGGCCCATGACGGCGACGCCGACGACCGCGAGCCCGGTCGCGAGCCCCGGTACGGTCCACTCGGCGACGGCGACCGCGGCGACGAGCGCCTTGCCCTCGTAGAGGGTGGTACCGGTGGCGGTGCGGTGGGCGGCCTGGAGCGCGTTGCCACCCTGGGCTCCCTGACCTTGCCGGCCCAGGCCCTCGCCCTGCCGGCCGCCGGGGGCCTCGCCGGTGCCGGGCTGCCGGCTGTCAGCGTTCTCGGCGTCCGCCAGTTGTGTGGCTCCGCTGATGGTGGTGAAGGTGTAACCCTTCGCCTTCATCTTCTTGATGTACGTGCCGAGCGCGTTCACCGTCTGCGAACGCTCGCCGCCCGCGTCGTGGAAGAGCACCGAGGCGCCCTTGTTCTTCGACGGCGTGGCCCACTTGATGATCTTCGAGACGCCGGGCCGCTTCCAGTCGTCGCTGTCGGTGTCGACGAAGACGCTGGTGTAGCCCTCGGCGCCGAGCCTCTTGTAGACGGGCCAGCTGTAGTTGTCGATGGCGTCCGTCTCCGAGGAGTACGGGGCACGGAACAGCGTCGTCGTGATGCCCGCCGCGCCCGCCAGGGCGAGCTGCGTCTGGGCCATCTCCCGCTGGATCCGGGCATCGCTCTGGTACGAGAGGTCGACGTGCGTGAAGGTGTGGATGCCGACCTCGTTGCCCTGGTCGACCAGGTCGTTCACGATCGACGGGTAGCGCGAGACCATCGAGCCGACCAGGAAGAACGTACCCGGGACGTCGTTCTCCTGAAGGATCTTCAGGATCTGGGGCGTCCACGTGGGGTTGGGGCCGTCGTCGAAGGTGAGCGCGATGGTCTTGTCCGGGACGGACCGGGACTGCGCCTCGCCGTTCCTGAAGGAGAGGATCGGACCGCCGTCGATGACGGAGTTCGGGACCTTGTTCGAACCGGCGTCGCTGCGCACGCGCTCGTCCCCGCCGACCTCCGAGCGCAGATAGCCGTCCAGCAGCATCACGCTGGTCAGCGCGAGAAGGAGCAGCAGGGCGAGGATGACACGCGGTTTCTGCAGCGCCGCTGCCTTGCCCGCGGCCCGGGTCATCCGGGAGGGGGCCCGCCGGCGGCCTCGCGAGGGCGTCGTAGTAGCCATGAGTGGGGGTCCGTTCCGGTCAGTTGGCAGCCGCGGAGGCGGACGCGGACGCCGTCGGGGCGGCGGTGGGCGCCGCGCCGGTCGCGATGCCCGAGGGCGGGGCTCCGGTGGGCCGCGCGGGCGGACTGCCGGGTCCAGAATTCCGGCCGGCGTTCGGACCGCCGGCCCCGAAGGGCAGCAGCGCGGACGGAGTGAGCGAGGGGCCCCACCCCATGAACGCCATGCCGAGGACGACCGCGTACCCGATGCAGACGACGCCGAGAAGGGTGCCGATCCGGCGCAGAAACCTGGCCCTGCGGCCGGAGTTGTCAACGAACACGGGACCGTCTTCAGGCCCGTTGCCGCGTTTGCGGCGACGGCCGCGCTCTGCGGCGCGGGATTCGATGGCAGGCTCGGAATGCATTCCCCGGATATTAGGGAGCCTTTATGTGTCCGAAACTCTGATTCCGTTGTGAGACGGCCATGAGAAATGACCGACCCTGTCCTTTACCTGAGAAAATCCGCGATCGCCGGACAGGGTTTCGTGCGGCGGGATCTCCCGTGAGACATTTCCACTTCGGAAATCACGAGAGTGGGAGCATGCGCGATGAGGACTTTCCTGAAGCCGGCTGCCGGGCTCGTCTGTGCGATAACCCTGGCCACGGCGGGGTGTTCCTCGGACAAGGACGACACCTCCGACGCGGCCGGCGCGGGCCGTCCGCAGAGCGGCGCGTCACCTTCCGAGAGCGCGTCGGGCACCACGTCGGGCACCGCCTACGCCCCGTACGTCAGCGCCACCACCGCCTCCGGCAACGACTCGGCCGGCTCCCCGTCGACGTACAACCTGGCCTTCGTCATCGCGGACGGCAGCGCCTGCACGCCGTCCTGGAACGGCACGACCGCGATCGGCGACTCGGCGGTGAAGTCCCGTATCTCGGCGCTCACCGAGTCGGGCTCGGCCGTGCGGGTCTCCTTCGGCGGGGCGTCCGGGAAGGAGCTGGCCTCGACCTGTGACAGCGCGTCGGAGCTGGCCGCCGCCTACGGGAAGGCGCTCGACGCGGCCGGGACGACGGAGGCCGACTTCGACGTCGAGGGCACGCAGTTGGCCGACTCCGACTCGGTGGCGCTGCGCTCGGAGGCGATCGCGCTGCTGCAGAAGGAGCGCGAGGACCTGTCGGTCACCTTCACGCTGCCCGTCATGCCGTCCGGTCTCGACGACGACGGCGTCGCGCTGCTGGAGTCCGCCAACGACCACGGCGTCGAGGTGTCCACGGTCAACATCATGACCATGAACTACGGCAGTTCGTACGACGACGACATGGGCGACTACGCGAAGACGTCGGCGCGGGCGGCCCACGGCCAGTTGAAGACGGTCTTCGGGCTGTCGGACTCCGGGGCGTGGAAAGGGCTCGCGCTGACGTCGATGCTGGGGGTCAACGACGTGGACAACGAGACGTTCTCCCTGGCGGACGCGGCGGAGGTGCGGGCGTTCGCGGAGGAGAAGGGGGTCGCGTGGGTGTCGATGTGGTCCACGTTCCGGGACCAGCGGTGCGGGGACGATGCCTCTGCGGATGACGCGGCGACCGACTGCAGTGGGGTCGAGCAGGAGGCGGGGGCGTTCGCGGAGGCGTTCACGGGCTGAGCGGGAACCAGAGATCGCGCCGTTCCCCGCGCCCCTTGGGGGCTGCGCCCCCTAAAGACAAAGGACTGCGCCGTTCCCCGCGCCCCTCAAGAGTGGTCGGCGTATGAGGTCAGGCGGGTGGCGAATGCGGTGACCAGGGTGCGTAGTTCCGCGGGGGACTCGATGACGAACGGGCGGTCCAGGGAGGCCAGTACCGGGGGCAGCCAGTCGAGGCGCTCCGCCCGGATCCGGACGTGCTGCCAGCCCTCGCTCCCCTCGTCCTCCTCCAGGGTGGCGACGCTCGCGGGGAGGCGGGCGCGGATCTGCTCCGTCGTTCCCTCGATCCGCAAGGACACCTCGTACCGGTACCCGGCCGTCGCGAAGCCCGTCACCACCCGCTGGGCGGGGTCGAGTCCCTCGGGTGGTTCGAACGACCCCGGCAGGGTCCGCGCGTCCGCGATGCGGTCCAGCCGGAACGTACGGTCCTCGCCGCTCACCGCGTCCCGGCCCGTGACGTACCACCGGCCCGAGTGGGCGACGATCCCGTAGGCGTGCAGCGTGCGTTCGCCGCGCCGGCCGTCGCCGCCCGTGTATCTCATCGCGACCGGCCGGCAGTGGCTCACGGCGTCGGCGAAAGTGAGCAGGACGTCGGCGTCCGGAGCGTCGAACTCACCGGGCCGATCCGTGAAGGCGAGCGATTCCAGGAGTACGTCGAGCCGACGGGCCACGTGCCGGGGCAGCACCCGCCGGATCTTCGCCGACGCCGTCTCGCTGGCCGTCTCGCTCGCCGTCCCAGCAACCGCCCCACTCGCCGTGTGTCCCGCAGCCACCAGCCCGGTCCGGCGGCCGGCGACCAGGCCGAGCAGCACGGCCAGCGCCTCGTCGTCGCTGAGCATGAGCGGTGGCAGGCGATATCCGGGGCCCAGCCGGTAGCCGCCGTAACGGCCGCGCACCGACTCCACGGGCACGTCGAGGTCGGTCAGCTGACCCACGTACCGCCGCACCGTACGTGGGTCGACGCCGAGCCGCTCGGCCAGTTCGGCCACGGACCTGGTGCCACCCGACTGCAACAGCTCCAGGAGGCTCAGTACGCGGCCGGCGGGTTTGGACATGTCCGCAGCCTAGCGGCGATACCGGGCCGGAACTGTCCTCTATCTGTCCTAGCCTGCGAAGCACCGCAGACAGCCGCTCCGACCAGGAGATCACCATGAACTTCGTCTCGATCCGCATCATCACCGGCGACGTCGCCCGGCTCGTCGCGTTCTACGAGCGGGTTACGGGCCTGACGGCGGCCTGGGCCAACGACGACTTCGCCGAGCTGGGCACCCCCAACGCCACCCTCGCGATCGCGAGCACCCGCACGGTTCCGCTGTTCGCCCCCGGCTCGGCCCGCCCCGCGGAGAACCAGAGCGTGATCACCGAGTTCCTCGTCGAGGACGTGGACGCCGTCCACAAGAACCTGACCGGGTACGTCACCGACTTCGTGACGGAGCCCACCACGATGCCCTGGGGCAACCGCTCACTCCTGCTCCGCGACCCCGACGGCAACCTCGTCAACTTCTTCACCCCGGTGACGGACGCGGCAAAGGAGAAGTTCGCGCCCATCAACTGAGCAGCCACGCTGCAAAGCACGGCTCACCCCCACCTCTTAGGGGCGCGGGGAACTGCGCACCCAGCCACGACGCACCCGCAGCCAACCCACGAGCCCAACCAGCGGAGCTACCGGCGCCGGTGCACCAACCGCCCCGCGCACACCGTCGCCACGCACACGCCGTCCTCGTCGAACACGGCAAGATCGGCCCGCCCCCTCGGCCGGATCACACGCGGCGCCGGATCAGCCAGCACGACCACATCCGTGCGCTCCGCGGCGGCCCGCAACTCGGCCGTATCCGCGTACTGGGCCGACACGGCCACCGCCCCCAGCTTCAGCAGAGCGTGCACCCGCTCCCGCGGCGTGGGGGCGTCCGGCACGACCCCCCGATGCACCAGGCCGGGCCCGAGCACCCCGGGCCACACCCGCACCCGGGCCCCCGGAAACCGCTCGCGAAGCTCCGCCAGGGACCCCGTCGCGGCGACCCGGTCACCCTCCACGGCGACGGCCCCGCCCTTGACGGAACCGGAACCGGAACCGGAGTTGGAGCCGGGACCGGGGTCGTCCCAGCCGTACCGCAGCTCGTCCGCCGCGTGAATCGTCAGCGCCACCGGACCAGAACCCCCGCTCCGCGCTCCAGGCCGCCTAGTTGGAGGCGAGCAGCTTCAGCTCGGGGTGAGCGGTCCCGCCCTCGATCGCGGTCGACGAGATGTGCGACTGGACCCGGTCGTCGACGGGGTCGTTCGCCGGGTCGTCGTGGACGACGAGGTGCTCGTACGTCGTGGCCCGCTGCGCCGGCACCCGCCCCGCCTTGCGGATCAGGTCGATGATCTCCATCCGGTTCGAGCGGTGCTTGGCGCCGGCCGAGGAGACGACGTTCTCCTCCAGCATGATCGAACCGAGGTCGTCCGCGCCGTAGTGCAGCGACAGCTGGCCGACCTCCTTGCCGGTGGTGAGCCACGAGCCCTGGATGTGGGCCACGTTGTCCATGAAGAGCCGCGCGATGGCGATCATCCGCAGGTACTCGAAGAGCGTGGCCTGCGTACGGCCCTTGAGGTGGTTGTTCTCGGGCTGGTACGTGTACGGGATGAAGGCGCGGAAGCCGCCCGTCCGGTCCTGTACGTCACGGATCATCCGCAGGTGCTCGATGCGCTCGGCGTTGGTCTCGCCGGTGCCCATCAGCATGGTGGACGTGGACTCCACTCCGAGGTTGTGCGCGATCTCCATGATCTCCAGCCAGCGCTCGCCGCTCTCCTTGAGCGGGGCGATGGCCTTACGGGGACGGGCCGGGAGCAGTTCGGCGCCCGCGCCGGCGAAGGAGTCGAGCCCGGCGGCGTGAATGCGCCGGATCGCCTCCTCGGCGCTGACCTTGGAGATCCGGGCCATGTGCTCGACCTCGCTCGCCCCCAGGCTGTGGATGACGAGCTGCGGGTACGCGGCCTTGATCGCGGAGAAGTGCTCCTCGTAGTACTCGACGCCGAAGTCGGGGTGGTGCCCGCCCTGGAACATGATCTGCGTGCCGCCCAGTTCGACGGTCTCCGCGCAGCGGCGCAGGATGTCGTCGAGGTCGCGCGTCCAGCCCTTGTCGGTGGCCTTCGGCGGGGCGTAGAACGCGCAGAACTTGCACGCCGTGACGCAGACGTTCGTGTAGTTGATGTTCCGCTCGATGATGTACGTCGCGATGTGTTCCGTACCGGCGTACCGACGGCGGCGCACGGCGTCGGCGGCGGAGCCCAGCGCGTGCAGCGGAGCGTCGCGGTAGAGGTCGAGCGCCTCTTCCGGGGTGATCCGCCCACCCTCGGCGGCACGGTCGAGGACGGACTGGAGGTCGGCCTTCTCGGTCACCGGAGCGGTCCCTTTCATAGGGGAATCAGGAAAGGCGCGAAGCGCTTCAAAACAAGGGTGGTGGTGGGAGACGGGTGGACGGACTGATCCAGCGTACGCCAGCCGATCCGGCCACCCGACGTCAGGCGGTGTACCCCGGGGTGGGGCTCGGGTCAGGCGGCGTACGCACCGATCAGCAGGCCCACGAACCCACCCGCGATCAGGAAGGGCCCGAAGGGGATCGACGTCTTGCGTCCGGCCTTGCGGGCCACGACCAGCCCCATCCCGTACAGCCCGCCGAACAGGAACCCGGCGAACGTGCCCAGCAGTACGGTCCCCCAGCCGTACCAGCCGAGGACGGCGCCGAGGCCCAGGGCGAGTTTCACGTCGCCGAAGCCCATGCCGTTCGGGCTGATGAGGAAGAGGACGAAGTAGCCGCCGCCGAGGGCCAGGGAGCCGTACAGCGCGGTCGGCCAGTACCCCGCGCGCTCGGGCACCGCCCAGGCGCCCGCGAGCAGCACGAGCGCGGCGCCCGCCAGGGACAGCGTCAGCACGTCCGGCAGGCGCTGGACGCGGAAGTCGACGACGGCGAGGAGTACGCCGAGGGGGGCGAGCAGCAGCCAGACGGCCAGTTCGGGGCGGATGCCGGTGGCCACGGCGAGGCCACCGCACACGAGAGCGGTGGCGAGGACGACGGGGAGGGTGCCGGGACCGTACGCGCGCCCCCCGCACTCCCGGCAGCGGGCCGGGCCGACCCAGCCCCCGAAGCGTCCGGCGGCGAGGGGGTGCCCGGCGGGGCACCTGTCCGCCCACGGCTCGTCGGGGTCGACGGAGAAGCGGTACGCGGGGCGGGGCACGAAGAGACCGGCGGCGCCGCCCCACAGGACGGCGCCGACGATCACCATCAGGTCGATCGGCTGAAGGCTGCTCATCGGCCGTTCATCCCGCGGCGGCGACGCCGCTGCGCCAGGTCGGCAGCAGCTCGTCGAGCAGCGCCTCGGTCCGCGGCGGCAGGCCGCGCGCGCCACTGCGGGCGACGAGGTCCGCCGCGCGCCGCTTCAGCCGGTCGCTGTCGCCGGTCGCGTGCGTGGCCCGCAGCAGCTCGTGCCACAGCCGCTCGTCGCCGGGCGCGGAGCCCAGCGCCGCGTCGAGCGCCTCGATCGCCTTCTCGGCCCGGTCCTTCTCCAGGTGGAACGCGGAGAGGGCGAGGCCGATGTCCGCGACGAGCAGCGGCAGTTGGGCGTCGATGATCTCGTGCGTGAGCCAGCCGTACCGCCCCTCGGGCCGCTCGGCGAGCAGCGGACCCCGTACGAGCACCAGCGCGTCGGTGAGCAGCCGGCCGCGCACCGCACGGCTGCCGACGCCCCGGCCCTGGGTGGCCTCGTGGTAGAGCGAGCGCAGCACGTCCAGGTCGGACACCACGGACTTGGCGAGCTTGAGCCGGCCGGTCGCGTCGGCGGCGAGCCGGGGTGTGCCGTCGGGGTCGGCGCCGAGCCAGGCGCGCAGCCGCTCGACGAGGGCGTCCCGTACGTCGTCGGTGACCCCGCGCGGCCAGAGCGCGGAGGACAGCACCCGCGGGTGCACGCCCTCGCGGTGCAGCAGCAACAGTGCCAGCGCCTCGTGGAGCAGCGCGCTGCGTTCACCGTCCGGGGTGTCGAGCCCGATGATCTCGTACGGGCCGACGAGCCGCGCGTACACCGCTGGCCGTCCCTGTTCGCTGATGTCGACGAGGAACGGCGGTGTCGGGGTGGGCCGGTCGTCGTCGTGGTCGGGGTCGGCGTCGGTGAACAGCTCGACGACGGCCCGCTGCTGGGACACCGGCAGGAGCTGCGCGTCGAGTTCGAGGCCGAGGAGCGGGGCGAGGAGCTTGCCCTCGCTGGTGATCTCCATCTCCCAGGCGGCGCCGGGCAGTTCGCCGGACCGGGTGCCGACGAGGTAGCCGATGCCGAGCCGACTGGCGTCGGCGGCGAGTTCGGCGAGCTTGACGGCGTCCTCGGCGGACGGCTCGGCGGCGAGCAGCACGAGGTGCGGGGCCCACCGGGTGTGCTGGGCCGGGCCCGTACGCCCGGTGAGCACCGAGTCGTGACCGGCGGCGCCCAGCGCGCCGCGCCGCTGCCGGGTCTCCGCCTCCATGGTCTCCACGAGCGCCTCGATGTCGTCGAGGTGGCGGAGCCGGTTGGGGGCGAGCGGGGTCAGGTCCTCGCCGAAGCCGACGAGGGTGATGGTCATGCGGTCGGACCAGCCGTTGGTGGCCAGTTCGGCGGCCACGGAGGCGAAGACGCCCGCCCGGTCCTGCTCGCGCCCGCTCAGCGAGACGATGCCGGGGACCGACTCCAGGTTGAGCAGCAGCCGCGAGTCGTCCATCGTGCCGAGGCTGACGAGTCCGGGGTACGGGGCCGCCGTGTCCACCTCCTCGTACCGCTCGGCGTCGGCGCGGGCCAGCATCCAGAACGTCGGGTCCTGCCCGAGCTGCCACGGCGCGGGCGGCCGGCCGGCCGGCTGGGCGAGCTGGAGGTGGAGATCGCCGTTGCCGCCCATCCAGGCCGCGTACACGGTCGGCAGCGGACGGGACTCCCCGGCCAGCGAGGCGGCGAGCCCGCGCAGCGACCGGTCCAGCAGGCGTACGCCCTCGGGGTCGGCCCCCACCAGCAGCGCGTCCTGCGCGTCGGCGGCGGCACCGGTGGGCGTGGGCGGCTCCATGCCGCGGCGCCCGCCGACGGCACCGAGCGCGGACTGCCACAGCGCCTGGCGGCGGCGCCTGCCGAGGGCGCCGAGGAGCCCCGCGGCGAGGAGGGGCGCGCCGAGGAGGGCCTGCGGCAGCCCGAACCCGCTGCCCTCTCCGGCGGCGGGCGCGGCATGTTCCTGCCCGTCCTGCTCGGCTCCCTGGCCGGGGCGCTGCTCGGGAAGGGTGATGTGCGCGGTGTCACGGTCCCGCGCGCCGGCCCCGCCGCCCTGCTGTCCCGCTCCCTGCTGTCCCGCCTCGTGCTGTCCGGGGCGGCCCTGTTCCCGGGCGCCGCCGGTCCTGGCGTAGTCGGAGATCTGGCGCTGGACGTCCGGGGAGACCTTCGGGGCCTCGTCGGGCATCTCGACCAGTTCGCCGCCGCGGGCGTCGCCGGGCATCTCCATGATCCAGCCGGGCCGGATGAGGCTGGCCTCGGAGAGCTTCGAACCGTCGGGCTGCGCGCGGTCCTTGTTGAGCTGGTAGATCTCCTTGTACCGGCGTCCGTCACCGAGATGGCGCTCGGCGACCTCCCAGAGGGAGTCGTGGTGGCGGCCCTCGGGCGGCTGGATCCGGTAGAACTTCGTGGCGTCCTCGGACGCGAGGCCGCCCTCCGCGTGCGCGGCGGCGTCGGCGGCCTGCTCGGCCAGTGCGGCGGCGCTCGCTGCGGTCTGCGCCTGCTGCTGTGCGATCAGCCCGCCCGGGGTCTGCTGGGCCGCCGCCGCGACGGCGGGCCGCTGGTTGCCCTCCAACTGCTGGCCCAGCTGCGACAGACCCGGCGTGAAGCTCGCCGCGGCGGCGCCGACCAGCAGCAGCGCGGCGACGAGCTGGCGGGCGAGCAGCTGGCTCGGGCCGGCGCCGGGTACGCGGTTGGGCAGTCCGACGCCGGAGAGCGCGGCCTTCATCTCGACGAGCACGCAGGCGGTGAACTGGGCCCAGGCGAGCCAGACGACGACGGTCAGCACGTTGATGAACGTGTCGACGGTGATCTCCTGCTGGAGCCACTCCGTCGACGGCGCCCCGGAGGGCAGCGGCCAGCCGATCTGCACGGCGAGCGCGCCGGGCACGCCGACGAGCAGCACGAGCAGGGCGAGCAGGGCGAGGAACGCCTTGACGAAGTCCCCCACCGAGCGGCGGCGCCGGGGCAGGGGCTGCGGCGTCCGATTCCTCGGACCCGGCGAGCTTCCCGGCGGGTTGGAAGTGGTACGTCGCGCCATGGCGGGTGTCCTGATGTCGTGTGGGGAGGGAGGGAGTACGGGGGTGTGCTGAGCCTACTTAGATCGTATTGAGCCTGTCGAAGGGTGGGGAGAAGGTGCGAGCCTCGACTGCGGCGGGTTCATCACCATCCGCTCCCGGAATCCGGCAGACCGCCCGCTCACCCCACCTCGTTCTCCGCCACAGCCCGCCCCCGGACCGTTACGTCGCCGCCGTAGAACATGCCCGTGAAGACCGGTGAGTAGGTGAGCTGGACCTCCACCTCGACCTGGTCGGCGTTCGCGGCGACGCAGTTCGTGGCCGCTATGTCGGCGCCGGTCATGCCCATCTCGCGGGCGAAGGCCTTCACGCGGGCGCCGCAGTTCTCGAAGAGGATCGGCGCGCCGCCGCCCTCGTTCTCGTACAGCGCGTCGAGGTCGACGTCCTGGGCCGCGTAACGGGCGGCCTGTTCCGCGATGTCGGCGGCCCGTTCGCGCTTGGAGATGGACAGGCCGCCGTCGATGACGAACGCCGAAAGGGAAAGGAAGACGAGCGCGAAGATGATGACCGCGCCGGCCCCCGACCCCCGGTCGTCGAGGCGCGCGCGGCGGCCCCGTGCCCACCCGTGCACCCTCTCCCCCGCACGCCCTGTGAAAGACACCCTCACGCCTTCCTCTTGAAGGGATCGAGCGGCGAGGTGAACGACGCATCGAGGCGGGTCGGTACGTCCAGACCCAGCATCGCAAGCCCCCGCACCTCGCAGCTGACCTCCACGGTGAAGAGGTCCGCGTCCTCGAAACCGGCGCTGGTCTTGGTCACCGTCACCGGACCGGCGCAGACGTCCGCCAGATCCGCGTCCGCGGCCTTCTGCGCCTCCGCCATCGCGGAACCCTGGTCGCGCTGGAGCGAACCGGAGCGGGCCGCGTCCCTGGCCGCCCCGTCGAGCGCTCCCCGCCCGTCCACCAGTTGCCCGAAGGCCACCAGCACCAGGATGAAGAGGATCATCACCGGAGCGAGGATCACCACCTCGACGGTGGACAGCCCCCGGTCTCCGAGGTCGGCGCCGCGCGAAAGCGGTCGCCTCACCACTGGGCGCATCTGGTTCTAGTTCCCGTCATCCTCGACGAACCGCTCCACCGGCCCCACCGACTGCGCGTGCACGGTCAGATCGAGCCCGGGGAACACCGACGGCACCTTCGCCGTGATCTCCACCCCGACCGTGTTCTGGTCCGGCTGGAGCAGCTTCACGTCGGGCCCGAGCACCAGCTGCGGCCCCAGCTGGGCGATATAGCTGTCCACGACGTCCCTCGCCTCACCCCGCCAGGCGCCCGGTGACTCGTCGGCCGTGGCACGGGCCTTGCGCGCCCCGGCCTGGGCCGCCGCCTGCGCCACGTGGTCGGCGAAGAAGTACAGCGCGAACTGCACCGTCGCGAAGATCATGAAGAAGAGCACCGGCGTGAGCAGCACGAACTCGATCGCGGTCATGCCGGAGTCGCCGCGGGCGGAGGCGGCCTCCACCCGGCGGCGTACCCAGCGGACCAGGCGTCGTGCGCTCACCGGCAACCCCGTGTACGTAAGAGAGAAATCGGCTGCGGAAGCCGCGGTGTCGGCGGAATCCGCAGAGTCGGCCCGGACCCGGGGCCGGCCTGATCAGCAGGTGCTGCCCGCGTCCGCGCCCTTGATGCAGTCGCCGACCTTGTTGGCACCGTCGCTGAGCGCGGCGTTGATGATCGCGGCGACCACACCGACGATCGCCACGACGACCGCCGAGATGATGACCCACTCCACCGCGGACGCACCACGGTCGAGTTCGCCGGAGCGGGCGCGCTGCACCCGGCCCTGGAGGAAGGTGATCAGGAAGTCCACCCCCGGGATCCCGGTGCTGTAGTTCCGTCCAGTCATGGTGAGTTGTCCTCTCGAAACAGTTCAAGACAGTTCAGGTCGGTGCAGGAAAAGCAGGAGTAGCAGGAGTAGCAGGAGTAGTGGTGGTTGCCGGGCTCAGACCTGGAACACGCGCATCGCCGCCGGGAAGATCAGGAAGACCAGGAATCCGGCGCACAGGAGCAGCTGCGCCACGAGCATCGACTGCGACTTCTCGCCCGCGCTGCCCTCGATCTCGGCGAGTTCGCGGTGCCGCATCGTCTCGGCGCGCGAGGCGAGCGACTCGCGCACCTTCGCGCCGTCGTCCGCGACCAGCGCCAGCGAGGCCGACAGGTCCTTCAGCTCCTCGACCCCGATCTCCTCCCCCAGCGACCCGAGCGCCTGCCACTGGCTGATGCCGGTGATCCGGGCGTCCGCGAGCGCGTTGCGGATGCGCTGCGTGGCCCAGCCGTCGGAGACCTCGGCCGCCGCCATCAGCGCCTCGGGCAGACCGCGTCCGCCCGCCAGGCTCATGGACACCAGGTCGAGGTACGCGCCGATCACGCGCCGCAGGTCACGCCGCTTCTCGGCCGCGTCCCGCCGCACTTCGAGGTCCGGCAGGAAGAAGAAGACGACCGCGAAGAGCAGGGCCAGCCAGACCGGGATGGCGGGGCTGCGGCCGAAGCCGAGTGTCCAGACCACGGCGAACATGAGCGGCCCGAAGAACACTCCCGCCGCCCCGAGCAGCACCTTCGTCGCCAGGAAGTTCTCCCAGCTCCGGTCGAGTACCGCGAGGTCGGCCCGCAGCGAGCGCTGTTCCCAGCCCTGCTGCAGATACAGCTCGGCGACGCGCTGCCCGACCCGGGCCCGTACACCGCCGAGCCGTCCGCCGTCGGCGTCCGAGGTGCGGTGCGCGGACTCGTACGCCGCTCCCCGCGCCCTCATCGCGTCGATGCGGGCGACCTGGGCGACCGCGCTGCGCCTGGTCGGCATCAGGGCGCGGACCAGGACGTAGACGCCCAGGCCCAGGACGGCGCCGACCAGGACGGGCAGGGTCAGGGTCGAGTTCATCGGCGTACCCCCTCCTCCGGTGACGAATGCGGCAGCGTCTGGGACGGCGTCGGGGACCCCGGCTGGGACCCCGGCGTCCGGGGGCGGACGAACTGGACCGCCGACTCGTCCCGCACCAGGAACCGCTCCGGCGTCTCGATGGTCGACAGCTTGCGCAGCCACCAGAAGCCGAGCGCGAACAGACCGCAGACACACGCGAGTACGAGCTGACCGACGGCCGTTCCGTACGGCTCGACGAACTCGCGGTTGAAGATGGACAGACCGAGCACGAAGGCGATCGACACGGCCACCACGATCTGCACCGAGCGGCGGGTCGAGGCACGCTGGGCCATCACGCGCTGACGCATGTCGACCTCCTCGCGCGCCGACTTGGCGAGCGCGCCCAGCACCTGGCGCAGACCCGGGCCGCGCAGCCGCGCGTTGAGGATCAGCGCGGCCACGATGATGTCGGCGGACGCGTCGTCGATCTCGTCGGCGAGCTGCTGCAGGGCTTCGGGCAGCGGCGTACGGGAGCGCAGGCGGTCGACGAGGGCGTCGAGGTGCGGGCGCAGGACCGGCGCGGCGGCGCGCGCGGAGGCGGGGATGGCCTGTTCGAGTCCGACCGCGCCCGCGATGGTGTCGCGCAGCGACTCGGTCCAGGAGGCGAGCGCCTCCACGCGCTTCATGGCGGCCTTCTCCTCGGAGGCGCCGCCGAAGAGCTTGTCCCAGAAGAAGACGAGGACGGCGGTCGCGATACCGGCGACGGCCCACCGGGTGAGCAGCAGGACGACGATCCCGGCGATGGCGGCGATCGAACCGCGCCGGCCGGCGAACCGTACGAGCTCGGAGGCCCGTTCGGAGGCCTTCTGCTTCTCGTGCTCGGGCTTGACGGGCAGCCCGCGGACCGCGGCGGCGAGCAGGGCGAGGCCGCCGCCCACCGCGATGCCGCACGCGAGCGCGTACAGGACGGTCGTGGAGAACAGCCCGCCCATGGAGCCGAGCGAGTCGAGAGCGGCCAGCGTCACGTTCGGCCGGTCCATGGTCGTGGTCATGGTCGTGGTCGTCGTCGTCATGGTCGTCGTCATGGTCGGTTCCTGCATGATCAATTCACCCCCCATCCCCTTCACCCCCAGTTCCCGCCGGGCAGGCGATAGCCGTACTGGATCAGGTCTTCGAGGCAGGAGATCGGCGCGTGCGGCAGGACCCGGCCGTCCGGTGTCTCGGCGAACACCTCGCTGGACAGGACGCGTCCGTCGACACCGTTGACCTCGCGGATCGAGGTGACCACGCGCTGGAGCCGGCCACCGGACTCGAAGTTGTTGCGCCGCTGGACGAAGACGACGAAGTTCACGGCGCCCGCGACGAGCATCTGGCTGGCCTCGATGGGCAGGCGTTCGGTGGCCTGGAGCGCGTAGGTGGAGATGCGGTTGAACACCTCGTGCGAGCTGTTGGCGTGGATCGTGGACAGCGAACCGTCGTTGCCCTGCGACATCGCGTTCAGCATGGTCACGATCTCGTCGCCGAGGACCTCACCGACGATGACGCGCGAGGGGTTCATACGCAGCGACCGCCGGACCAGTTCGGCCATCGAGATCATGCCCTGGCCCTCGGAGTTGGGCAGCCGCTCCTCGAACGCCACGACGTTCGGATGCAGGTCGGCGAAGGTGTCGAGGCCCAGCTCCAGGGCGCGCTCGACGGTGATGAGGCGTTCCTGCGGCGGGATCTCGTTGGCGAGCGCGCGCAGGAGGGTCGTCTTCCCGGCGTTGGTGGCGCCCGCGATCATGATGTTCTTACGGGCCCGTACGGCGCAGGCGAGGAAGTGCCCGACCTCGGGGGTGAGCGTGCCGTTGCCGACCAGGTCCGACATGAAGACCTTGCCCATGCGGGCGCGGCGGATGGACAGCGCGGGCCGGCGGGTGACGTCCATGACGGCGGACAGTCGCGAACCGTCCGGCAGCCGCAGGTCGAGCTGCGGGTTCGCGGAGTCGAAGGGCCGGGAGGAGAGACCCGAGTACGCGCCGAGGATCTGGATCAGCTCGATGAGCTCCTCGTCGGTCTCTGCGACCGGCTCGGCCCTGACCTCCTCGCCGTTCGCGTAGCCGACGAAGACCTGGTCGTACCCGTTGATGTCGATGTTCTCGACCTCGGGGTCGTCCAGCAGGGGCTGCAGGCGGCCGACCCCGAAGAGCGCCGCGTGCACGGCGGCGGCGTACTGCTCCTCGGTCTCGGCGTCCAGGGGCGTACGCCCGGAGTTGATCTCCGTACGGGCGTACTCCTCCAGGATCTGGGCGATGACCGCGCGGGCGTACTGCCGCTCGTCCTCGTTGGACATCGGCGTGACGCCGGAGACCTGGTCGAGGCGGCGCTGCTCGGCGATCCGGTCACCGGCCTCCTGCCGGAACCGCTTGACCAGCTGATGGTCGACAGCGGTCATCGGCCGACCCCCGTCGCCCTGTGCGTGTGCTTATGCGTGCACTTGTGCGTCTGCGTTTGCGACTGCGACTGCTTCTGCTTCTGCGTCTGCTTGTGCGTCTGCTTGTGCGCCGCGGTCATCGGCCGGCTCCGGCGGTGGGCCGGCCGCCCGGGCCGCCGCCCTGGCCGTGCGGACCACCGGCCGCCGGTACGGACCAGGCCGCGCCGAACTGCTGGTAGAGGTCCGAGGTCACCTTGCGCGCCGAGCGGATGAGCAGCGACTTGTCGAGCCGCCCGCGCTTGCGGCCGGCCAACT
Source organism: Streptomyces ortus (assembly GCF_026341275.1). Classification (NCBI taxonomy): domain Bacteria; kingdom Bacillati; phylum Actinomycetota; class Actinomycetes; order Kitasatosporales; family Streptomycetaceae; genus Streptomyces; species Streptomyces ortus. The sequence goes on along the minus strand of NZ_JAIFZO010000002.1, from coordinate 4,941,609 downwards.
GGTCCGCGCCCGTGGGGTCGTCGGCGATCGTGCCGACGACCCGGGCACCGGTCTGCGCGGCCATCAGCATGTCGTCGACCTGGTGGACGATCTTGGCGGAGTCGCCGGGGTCGGTGATCAGCACGACACCGATGAGGGGTGTGCCGAGCGCCGCCGCGCCGCGCGAACCGCCGTGCAGCTTGGCGGTGAGCGCGGCGGCCCGGTCGCGCACCCGCGCGATGGCCTCCGGCTCGGTGCGCGAGACCAGCAGGACGAGCGCGGCCTGCGAGAACATCTCCACGGCCGGGGACTCGCCGCTGATCCGTCCGCAGTCGGCTATGACGTCGGCGGGCGCGTGCTCGGAGTCCGCGAGCTGCGCGAAGGCACGGCCGAGGGTGGGCCACAGCCCGGCGAGCCCGGCCGCCTGCTCGGCGTGCGCGAGCCCGACGAGCACTTCGAGACCACCGCTCAACGGCTGTACGTGGTCCCACAGTTGATCCGGTACGAGGCCGCGGCGGGCCGTCGCGGCGATGGACAGCATGCCGGTGTTGGGGTTCAGCGGTCCGCCGTGCGCCGCGGCGCTGCGGTACACGAGGTCGCCGCCGGCCGGGTCGGTCTCGGCGAGCAGCGTGCGGCGCGGCCAGACCGCCGCGAGCGCGACGGCCGTCGTGGTGACGCCGGGGGAGCCTTTGTCCGCGGCGAGAGCGATGAGGGCCATGGTGTGTGTGACTCTCCGCCGCTAGTTGCCGGGGACCTTGACGAGGGCGACCTCGTTCGCCGCGGCGGCGCGGGCCAGCGCGGCGGCATCGCTCTCGTCGACGGTCACGGTGACGCGCTGGTTGGTGCTGCTGATGGTGCTGTCGGCGCTGCCGTCCGGCACCTTGGTGACCCGGGCGTCGTCGACGATCGGGGTGCCTGCGCTGCCCGCGGAGCCGGAGGAGCCGGTCGAACCGGAGTCCGTCTTGTCGCCCGAGTTCGCGGACGTGTTGTTGCCGACCTGGTAGGCGGCCACGAGGTCACCCGGCGCGATGCCCTCCGGGTACTGGCCCTCTTTGAGGGAGAGGCCGACGATGGCCTTGCCGGCCGGGATGCTGGCCTCGGTGCCGAACATCTCGCCGATCACCAGGGTGCCCTTGTAGATCGTGGACTTGGCCTTGAGCTTCTTGAGGGTCTTGATCTGGGTCCAATGGATGTAATTGACCCCGGCGTCGTCGGCCACCAGCACCGATTTCACGTTGCCCCCGACGGACTCACCGGGCTGGATGTCGGCGGTCACCGCGACGACCTCGATACGGTCACCGGCGCGCAGCACGAGCATGGTCGCCCCGAGCGCACCCACGAGGATCAGCAGCACCGCGAGTGCGGCCAGCGCGGGTTTGCGCTCGCGAGGCGGCGAGGGAAGGCGCTCCCCCATCGTCGGCTGAACCGGCGCGGAGGAACGGTTGTTGCCCGCCCCCGTACGCTCTTGGATCTTCACGCAACCGCTCCCCGTACACCCAAGAAGGTTTTCTTCATCCAGGACACTTGGCACGCCACTCGGCGCACTTGACGTACTTCGAGCACCGGGCCCACACCGGGCATGCCGGACATCCCGCGCACACCGCCCGACCTGGTCGGACAGCCGTCGAAATGCCCCGAATAGCCATGGCCGGAACGAGTGTCAAGTCACCGCACCGTATCAGCAGCACATAAGCCCCTCAAGGCGCGACCACTACCGCGAATCCCACACGCCACGACGTTATCCACGCGCAACGCGAGGCGTTCGGTTCCCTGCTGGAGACGTGCTGGAGACGTTGCTGAACAAGGGCCCGCACTCGGGGTTCCGGACGGGGCCCCCGCTGTGCACCAGCGAATCATCCACTCCCGCCCCGCCGGATGCCGGTCACGCTGCGTCCATCATCCCTGCACGACACGCTCACGGGAGGGCTGCGGGAGCGGGCGATGATCTTGAGCCACGGGCGGACGGACGGCGAGTGTGCGGCGGGTGTGCAGCGGGTGTGCGGCGGGTGGTTCTCGGTGACAGAGGGGGCCGGGGGCGGAGGTGCACCGGGGGGGCGGAGGCGCCGGGGGCGGAGGCGCCGCCGACCGACGAACCGCACGAAGAGGTGAAGCGGGTGGCGGTCCACCTCGCCACCGCCCTCGCAAAGTCGGTCATGGCGGAGAACGCGAAGCTGAGCTCAGCTGCGCTGCGCTGACCCGGCGGGCCGAGTGTGTGCCGCCGCAGACGGCGCCACGCTTCAGACGGCGTAGCGCTTCAGGCAGCGTCGCGCCTCAGGCGGGGCCACGCAGGGCGGGCCGTCGCGTCACCGTCGGCGTGATGCCTGAGAGATCGCGTACGACGACGCTGTTGCGGTCGCGGACCGAGCGGCCGAGGGCGTACTGCGGCCACAGCCCCGCCGCGACGCGCCTGCTCCGCTCGCTCCACTCCCGCGCCGGGCCGCCGCTCGCCTTGTAGTAGTTGAGGGCGTACCCGCCCGTGTGGATCCGCAGCAGACAGAAACCACCGGGGTACTCCTTCACGGCGCCCACCTCCTGCAAGGTGACGTGCCGCGCCTGCGGCAGGACCGTGCGCTTGTTGCGGTGGGTGTGGCCCGCGTGGTGGAGGAAGACGCCGGGGGCGGCGGCGTACGCGTCGAGGATCGTCCGGGCTTGGCGGCGGTTGAGGCGTTGCCCGCTCGTCACGGGGAACGGTGAGTTGCGTACGGTCAGCGGGTGGTGCCCGAAGACCACGGTGGGCTGGTCCTTGTGCGCCCGCACATCGGCCCGGAACCAGGCGAGTTGCTCGTCGGAGAGCCCGCCGGACCCGGCCCCGTTCCCTCGCTTCTCGTACGTGTCGAGCCCGATGATCCGCAGGCCACCGAGGTCACGGGCGAAGTAGGCGGACTCGCCGCCCGGCCCGCCGTGGGCGGGAAAGGCGTCCAGGAAGGTGTCCCCGCGCCCTTCTTCCAGCCCTTGCTGATCTTGCGCCTCTTGCCGACCACGCCGGTCGTGATTCCCGCGCACGACGAAGTAGTCCTGCCCGTGCGTGCCGAACCCGTCCAGCAGGTGTCTGGCTTCGGTCAGGTCCCGCGGCGCCCCGCCGGCGGATATGTCTCCGGCGGCCAGCAGTTGGCGGGCCCCGCGCCGGTGCGCCTCCTCCACCAGGGCCCGGCCCATGATCTCCGGGTACGGGCCGAGGCCGAGGCGCTGGGAGATGCCGCGCATCAACGGGACGCCCGTCACGAGCCCGGCGGTGGTCTCGCCGAGGTGGAGGTCGTTGCAGAGGGCGATCGACAGCAGGTGGCGGCCGGGCGGGGGTTGGGGCGTGGTGAAGGAGTACGGACCGCCGTGGCTGCCGAATCCGTACAGGGAGGTCCCGACGGCGTTCCCCTTCACCAGGTGAAGCGGGGTGGGCGTGGCCGCCGATCCGTGGGAGCGGGCCTGGTAGTAGTACGTCTGGCCGGGTTCGAGGTCCGTCAGCTCCACGTGGTGGTGCGCGGTGTCGCGGCCCTCGGAGGCGGTCCGGTTCAGGTGGGCGGGGTGGGTGCCGTAGACGACCTCGCCCTCCGAACTCACACCGGTGTGCCAGGTGATGACCGCCCGGTCCTCGGTGAGGGTCACCAGTTCCAGATTGACGGCGGAGACGGCGTCAGGGGGACGGGTTGCGGAGCGGAGGGTTCGAAGGAGGGCGTGCGGGGCGGCGAGGCAGCATGGCATGCCTGTTTTGTGCCCAGGTGTGGTGAACGCGAACTTCTACGTCCCCCTACTGCTCCTGACCGTCGCCTGACGTGTCGGGGTAGGCGACGAAGGTGCCCTTGGCGGGAAGGGTGAGCACCAGTCCACGCTCGCGCAGTTCACGCGTCGCCCGGCGCGCGGTCAGGTGCGCGACCCCGTACTCCTCTGCCAGGTCACGCTCACCCGGCAGCCGCGCTCCTGGCGACAGTTCCCCGGAGCGGATGCGGGCCTCGATGTGGTCCGCCATCTGCATATAGACGTAAGCAATCTTCGTCGGGTCGATCGGCGACTGCCCTGACTCTGGTGTCATATCGAACAACGTACGACACCACTGAACTGCATGGCTCCTTGGAGCACGGCAAACCGCTATACACCTCCCAGTTGCACCCTGTACCGTGCCTGTCACATGAAACACCCCGGCGACGGCGCGACCCGTCCCGGGGCATGGCCAACGCTTAAAACTCAAGGAGCGTCAACGTGCCGGACCTTACTCTCCGCGCCCTCGCCTGGGTGCTGAACCTGTGCACCCCGCGCCCGCGAGGCCGTCACCGCCTCGGATCACTCCCACCACTCCGGTTCATCCCGGTCCCGCCGCCCCGCTTCAGCTCGGTGCGTGGCCGCCGCGCAGCGGAACAGGGCATTCACGGCGTGCCGGTGGCCGCCCGATGACGCGCGCCGCGGTGCGGATGTGCGCCCGCTGCCACCGCATGACGGCCAGGCCGGTACTGGTGCACGAGGTACACGCGGCAACGGGCCCGTGCTTCAACGTCTACGCGTGCCCGGAGTGCGCGGACCAGTATCCGCCGGTGACGGACGTACTGGAACCGGCCGGACCCCGCCGCCAAGGCGCCCGCCTCACGCTGCGGGTCTACACGGTGGACGGGCAGGGCACCGTGACCGGGGAGCGAAGCAGGGTGGAGATCCGGACGCGCGGAGGATCGGGCCCGCTGCCACCCCCACTGCCACAGACGTCGGCGTACCCACCCTGCAGATGCCCGCACTGCCGGACGCCGGAGCGTGGCGCGGCGCAGCAGAACTGAGGCACCTCGGGCCCTGGAGGCACGGGTGGGCTCATATCCGGGGGTGTATCCGGGTCCCCTGTGCACTCAGACACGATCGGGTCACTTACGCCGTCGCCTTGCCCCGATTCCTCCAGGTCCGACCGGCGGTAGAGGGAAGTTCGCGGTAGCGAAACTGTTTGCCCCACGGATACCGTCGTGGCTCTTGAATACGTCTAAATCTCACGGGGGTTCGCTGTGAAGCGCCGCACATTGCCCGTTGCCACCGCGCTCGCCGCGACCGCAGCTCTTCTGCTGACGGCGTGCGGCGGGGGCGAGGACGACAAGTCCAGCGACAACGACAAGATCGCGGGCGCCGACCAGGGCTCGAAGAAGCCGACGAAGTCGGCAGAGCCGACGGGCGCAGCCAAGGACAAGCCGGACGGCGTGGACGTGTCCCTGCCCAAGGACATGAACCTGGTCTTCGACTGGGACAAGCCGAAGGCGAAGAACGAGGCGGCGGCGATGGACGATGCCGCGAACTACATCCGCGCCATCTACCGAGGCATCGACAAACGCACAGCGAAGGACGCGGCCGTCACCACGTACTCCACTGGTGAGGGCCTGGCATACGCGAAGACACAGATCGACAGGAGGGTGGACGGTGACTGGACGGCCACCGGCACCCGGCGTCACTACCAGGCCACCACCCGGTCCACCACGAACGGCAACTCGGTAGAAGTCGCCTTCTGCGTAGATTCGAACAAGTTCTACAGCGTAGAGATCAAGACAGGGAAGGTCCTGAAGACCAAGCCCAGCATCGACGGCTTCGATTACTTCAAGATCATCATGGTCAAGTTCCCCACGGGTGACGGGCTGTGGCAGGCATCCAAGGTGCTCGTCGAGACGAAGGCGGCAAAGTGCCAGTGAACACACCACGGCGTACGCCCCTCACCGTCGGCACAGTTGTCCTCGCACTGACTCTCAGCACATTCGTTCTCGGAACACCGGCCGGCGCGACGGAGACACCGAGCAATGCCGGAAATACCAAAACGGATCAGAAAGGCGGCGGCAACGGCAAAGGCATCTACGCCGCCGCCAGCGTCCAGTACTCCGGAGCCGTGACCAAGAGCGGCGGCGCCGGAAACGTCGCCTCCGCCGACGTCAACTGGACGCCGCCGTCCTGCTGGTACGCCCCCTACATGGGCGCCAAGGACTTCAAGAAGAAGATGTCCGGCGACATCGACAAATGGCAGAACGATCCCGCCATCACGGGAACCGCGGGCTCGGCCATCGGTGAGATGCAACGCCACTACGAGGACGACTACGGCTGGACCGACACCCCCGGCTATAAGGACTACAACGTCGACAAGGACGGCGAGGGGATGTTCTGGGCCGGCGTCGAGAACCCGAACGAGCCGGACTACCTCAAGCGCACGTCGTGCAGCGAACTCCCCTTCTGGGTCGACAACGGCGAGGCCCCGCCCGCGCGGTACGAGCAGGCCATCACCCCGGAGATGCTGGCGGCCCTCGCCTACCAGCACATGGAATTGCCAGGCACCAAGGTGACACTGGCGCCCAAGGCGATCACGAAGGTGAACCTGCCTACCTGGGCATGGCTGGACGAGGCAGTATTCGAGGAGGTCCAGGCAACAGCCGCGATCAACGTGCCGGGGTTCGCCATCACCGCGACCACGACGGCGAAGCCGAAGTCGCTGACGCTCAGCCCAGGCACGGCGGACGCCACGACGATCCCCGCAAACGGCGGCTGCCCCATAGTCGACGGCAAGATCGGCGAGCCCTACGCCAAGGGCAAAGCGAAGCAGACCCCACCCTGCGGAATCACCTACCACCGCTCCTCAAACGGCGAAACAATCCCCCTCAAAGCAGCCCTCACCTGGGAAATAAGCTGGACAGGCACGGGCCAGGCAGGCGCGCAAGGCATGCCGGACGGCACGATCGAAGCGGTCCAGAACATCACGGTCGAGGAAATCCAGTCGGTCAACCGCTGACTTACGGGGGAGCGAAATGGCGGCGGACGACGCCAAGCCGAAGCAGGACAACCCCGAGCGGGAAAGACTGCAGAGGCTGAGGCGAGAGCTTGTGAAAGAACGGTCCGACCTTGTCGACGCCCTGAAGAGGGGGGCGGGGGACATCGGCAGGGGTGGCCGGGACTCCACGAAGTCATGGGTGGGCAAGACGGCCGACAAGTGGCACGGCGATGTCGTCGGCCACCGAAGGACCGTACGAGCCCGCATCGACAAGGTACTTACGGACATCCAGCGTGAGATCGACCGTATGCCGGAGAAGGTCACGCCCGAGGAAGCCGGCGCGATGAACCGCAACAGGCGAATGTACTGAAAGCGGCTGAAGGTCGGCAGCGGGTGCGCTGCGAACGGGGGACGGTGGGCATGGACAAGGATGACAACGCAAGTGGCGGGAGCGTCTTCTCGGGCATTGACCCAGACGCACTCAAGGGCACAATCGACTCCGTGCAACGGGACCAGGAGAAACTCCAGGACCGGGTGTCCTACTACAAGGCGGAACTCGCCTACTACGGCTTGGGCGCCGAGGAACTGCAGGACATCCTGCACGTGGCGAGCTGGGCCCGGGACGAACTGCCCATGCTGAAGAGGCGCTACCACCTGTCCATGAACATGGACAACGTTCCGTACACCGGCTTCAAGGGCATGGTGCAGATCAACGAGGCGAGGGTGACCCGAGCCGCCAACGCGGCGGCGGCCAGGGACGCCAAGCGCGCCACAAAACTCGCGAAGAAGGACCCCGAGGACCTTTCCCCGGAAGAACTCGACGAACTGAACACCCTCTTCGCCCTCAACCACGACCAGTACCCATTCGCCGAGAAGGTCGTAGGGGCTCTGGGAGCGCAGAAGACGCTGCAGCTCTGGTACGGGATCAGCAACTTGGGCAGCGCTCCGGGATACGGCCGCCCCTCGGAGTTCAAAAGCTCCGAAGCCCTCGTCGAGGTACAGAAGAACCTGAGCCTCACCGTTGCGGCGGCGACCAACTCCGATGCGCCGGCGATGGTGCGGTGGAAGAAGGACATGGTCGCGCTCGGCGACAACCCGATCGCGGAACCGGGCCCTCCCCCGTACGGCAGCTCGGGTGGCCCCAAAGGCTTCCTCGTCATGAGTAACCTCATGCGCTTCGGCGACTACGACGACAAGTTCCTCGAAAACTACGGAACAGCGCTGGTCAAGGAAGACAGGCAGGCTCTGGACGGCCCCGGCCCCGGCTGGGCAGCCACGGGCAGGCTCAACCACGTGGGCAACGACAAGGGCAACGACCCGCTCACGGGCTACATGAAGGCCCTGTCGAACAGCCCGGCCGCGGCAACGGTGTTCTTCACAGCAAAACAGAAGAACGAGGCTGGCAAGCCGGAATCGAACTTCAAGTACCTCTTCGAATCCCGAGAGTGGCCGAACGACAGCAGGCCGGGCGAGGAGAGCGTCACAGGCCGCAACTCATTGGGCCACGCACTAGAAGCAGCAATGACGGGCCACCGCCCGGGCGAGGAGGCGACAACAGAAAACGTAAAACACTCCCGGGCTCAAGCCGACTTGTTCTTGTCTTTGGTGAGATCGGTGTCCGAGGACCAGGACCTCCTGCTCAAGCACGAGTACTTGTCGGACAGTTTCGCGAACATCTCCGCCGAGTACATGCCTGATCTGCACCGGGCACTGACCGACGACAAGACTAACGGATACAAACTTTATCGGACCGCAAACGCTAAAATCGCCGCCAAGATCGATGAGCATGACGCTGTCCGCTTCCTGCACGCAGTAGCTCGCAATACAGAAGGGTACGACGCCCTGAACATCTCCCAGCATGCCTATTCGGCCACACTAATGGAGCAACAGAAGCAGCACCACAGCGTCCACGGCTACCCGCTGGACCTCGAAGGAAGCGTCAAGAGGATCACCTACGACACCGGCTTGTTCCAAGGCATTATTGGGCAAGGCAGGTACTTCGAGGCCAATGAGACCGGCGTTGCAGCGACTGCACGTGACAATGCATGGAAGGAAAATGCGAGCACGTGGGGAAGTTCGCTCGTAGGTAGCGCGACAGCCATCGCAACAACGTCTTTCACCGGCCCTGGCGGAGTCGTACTCGGCGGTTTGGCGGGAACGGCCGCAGATGAGGTTTTTACTGGCATTCTGGATGGGTTCGGCAACGACGGTGAAGAAAAGGAGACAGTTTACCAGAATGTAAAAGATATGGGTGACATCAAGGAATCCGCCCTACGGACGGCCCAGGAGACCACGAAGGCGGCCACAGGCTCCGAGGCTTATGAGTCCCTCGCGGGCGGCCGAGCCGGCGAGGGCTTCAAGAGCGCCAACGATCTGGTAGACGATTACCAGGCCGGGAACAGTCAGTACAAAGCGGAGGGGTGACTGGCCTTGAAGATGTCGAGCGCACGCAAATCCCTGAGAAGCCCTCTCGTTTACATTGCTATAACTGCGTCAGCGGCTGCCGCCCTGCTCGTCGCTTATCTGTTCGGAGCATTCGCAGAACGCGGGACTATTCAGGCAAATGACGTCTGCCAGAACGTACCCGATAGGCGGAAAGTGGTCAAAAAGCTAAATTCGTCACTCCCCTCAGCCGCCGATTATCGATTCGGCGAAAGACAAGTAGTGACACCGGACTCGTATTTTAAGAGTCGCTGCAATGTGTACGGAGACGAAGATGAATTGCTCCTCACCCTGGCCGCAGAAATGGGGTCTGCCAGGCCCTGGCAAGAGTGGGTTGAGGACGAAGTCCCTCGGACTTCAGGAGGCGACCGCACCAACTTCAACGCCGGCGTCAAAGGCGTCTCCAACGCGGAGGTAGCCGCAATCTGGGTCCCCTGCTACGCCAGCGAAAAAGGAAGCAAGCAGCCCTGGAACATGACCGTGTTCGCCCTGGTCCATCACCCCCTTGAGGCCTCGGACAAAGAAGCCCGCCAGACCCTCAAAGACCTGGCAACAGACTTCGCCCGCCAAGCCCACAAGGACGCGAAGTGCGACCTTCCGTCCAAGCTCCCGGGCTGAGAGGACCACCTACCACTACCGGGGAACGTCCAGACGTACGGCCCCCACCCTCCCCCGGTCAGCGCATCTCCACCGGCCCCACGACCAGCCGGGGCCAGGTACCAGGCGTCCATGCCGCCACCCACACCACCGCACTCGGCCAGAGCCAGGGCGAGCCCAGCGACGGGCACGACAGTTCGCGCCGCAGTCCTCGCGTGCCACGTGGCCACGCGGCCACGCGGCCACTATCGGTAGCTGCCCCCCCAGGGCTGGAAGTCCACGTTGCCGTGCGACGGAGCAAAGAGCGCTGCACCCGCACCGCTTCACAGCATCCACATGTGGCCCCAGACACGATCACAAGCACACCTCCTCAATTTGCCCTGATTCATCCGGATCCGCCCGACCGCGCAAGGAACTTCGCTGTAGCGAAACCGTTCGCCCCACGGATACCGTCATTGCTCTTGACTGCGTCTTTGTCTCACGGGGGTTCACGTTGAAGCGCCGCTCCTTGCCCGTTGCCGCCACGCTCGCCGCGACCGCAGTCCTACCGTCGTCCACCACCCGCGGCACCAGCGGCGACAGCGGCAAGTCCGGCGTCGGTGCCGCGGAAGCCGGTCGCCCCTCACTCGGTCACCCCACGCTCTGAAGAGAACCAGAAAAGGATCAACCAGTGGGCTTCAAGGGAATGAACGACGTCCAGGCGCCGAAACTGGCCGCCGCAGTCGACGTACTGGGAGGGACTCTTTCCATCCAGGGTGGCCTGATCAGCAACATCCTCGCGAAATGGGACGCGAAGGCGGAAGGCGTCTCCGACTTCCCCAAGAAGGCTTCCTGGGCGCAGGACGAGGCCAAGGACATCCGTCGTCGCCTGGGGCTGTCCCTGGACGACCCGGAGGCGGTTCTCACCTTCGCCGGTCTCGCCGGCGCATTGGAGACGTGGAAGGAGTTCAAGGAGGGCACCCTCAAGGACATCAAGACGCCCTTCAAGGTGCTCAAGATTCCCACCGCCATCGAAGCCTCGATGCACCTCTACCAGAGGTGGGCCCAGGGGCAGAACGTCGCGGGCGCACGCGCCGTATGGGAACTGAACAAGTACTTCGGGTCCCCCGCCGCCCGCACCGCCGCAAAGCGCGGCGAACTCCTCCAGGAGCTTCTCAAGGACCAGCGGATCCGCAACTGGTACAAGGAGCCCTGGAAGTGGCAGCAGGCGGTCCGGAACACCGCCATGCGCCTCAAGATCCCCTATGCCGCGAAGCTCTTCTCCAAGGCGCCCGGCACCGGCTTCCTCGCCACGCGTGTCTTTCTTCCGCTGGCGGTGGTGAGCGGCGTGAAGGAGATGTTCCTCCCCACACACGAAGGCGCCCAGGGCTGGGCCGACCGCGGCATGGGAGGCGTCCAGGCCGCGGGCGCCGTGGCCGTGCTGGGTGGCGCGGGCATGGCCACGGCCCTGGGAGCGTCCGCCGCCGTGGCCGCCGCGGTGCCCGTCGTGGGCTGGGTCGCTCTCGGCGTGGCCGGCGCCTACTTCCTGGGCAGTTGGGCCTGGGACAAATGGGGCGATGACATCAAGGACGGCGCCAAGCAGGCCTGGAACGCCACCAAGGAGTGGGGAAACGACATCAAGGACAAGGGTGCCGAGATCGTCGACGGCGCCAAGAGTGCCGTAACCAACCTGGTTCCCAACGCCATCCGCAAATACAGCTTCTGGTAAGCGAGCATCGGACTAACAGTCATGCAAAGCCCTGAAATCGACATGGACCTCCAGGAGTTCCGCGGAATCCTGGCCGAGGCGCTCTCCGAAGGAGGAACGCAACCTCTCCTACGGCTCACCGATGAAGAGATCGCCATCCTCGACCCCGATTCGTTGACCGAATGCGTCGCTCCCACGCCACGGATCACTCAGCTCTCCGGCCAGGAGCGCGAATGGGTCTATGCCACAGCGCTGCGTTCCCTCGTCTCGCGTGAGGCGGTCGAGGTCACCAATATCGACGAACTCGACGCCGTGCTGCGAGCGGCGTTCCCGAACTCCGGTTCCGACGGCGCCGACGCCGACTCCGGCGACGGCACGGACCCCGGTTCCGTCCCCTCCGGCGTGGACCTCGACATGCGCATCACCCCCGAGGTGAGCCTCGCCCTGACCCTGCGGCGGACCGCCGCCCGCGCACTGGCCGTCGAACAGCACACGTCGAGCGGCGTGACCCACATGCTGGTCTACATACATGCCGAGGATCTCTACCTCGTGGAGCGCGTGACGGGCGGCGGCCTGCACATGTTCACCCTCGCCAGTTCCGCCAAGGACGCTGCGGACATGGTGCAGCTCTTCATCGACCCCTTCGAGGTCGCCGACAAGGACGGCCGCGTCCAGCAGATCACTCCCGAGCAGATCAGCGACGACAACGTCGGCCGCGCTCTCGGCGAGGCCATCAACACCGCGCTCGTGGTCGGTCAGACGGTCCTTCTGGCCGACACCCCGGGCCCCCTCCTCACGACGTACGCGACCGACAAGGATCTGTGGACGGTGTACGTCGAGAAGCCGAACGCCCCGACCGGCATCGAGGCGCGTGCCGTCGGCAAGACATCACTGCACCGGGCGATCACCAAGCTGATCACTCCGGCCGTCTCCAGCTGAGGAAGGAAACATGTCCAGAGAGAGCGACTGCCGAGAGGACGTACGTCTCCTCAAGAAGTACGCGGACGAACTTGAGCGCTCGGTCGACAACGTCCAGAACCTCTGTGGCACCGACACCTGGAAGGGCCCCAAGAGCGAGCGGTTCCGCGGCGAGTGGTCCGGCCACAAGAAGCAGATCACCGACGCGGTGGCCAACGCCCGCGCCGCGATAGACAAAGCGCTCAAGCGCGTGGAGCAGGAAGAGGCGGACAAGAAGAAGACAGGGACCGGAAACTAGCGCCGTGGCCAACGCCAACCAGCAACGCACCCCCACTCACGTCTCGTCCCCCAGCCCGGTACGTCGGATCACCGCGGCGACCATCGACGCGCTCACCGCCCTGGTGTGCGGCCTCGCCGCCGGAGCCGCGATCGGCGTGAAGGTGGTCGACGGAGTCGTGGAACTCCGGCCGCAGTCACCCGCGGTGTGGGGTGCGGCGCTCGGTACGGCCCTGGGCCTCTCCTTCGTGAACCACGTCCTGCTCACCCTGGCGACCCGAGCCAGCCTGGGAAAGCTGGTGACGGGCCTGCGTGTGGTCCGGGCCCCGGACGGCGGTCGCCCCCGCTTCCTCCGCCTCATCGGCCGCTGGCTTTTCGGCTTCTACTGGACGGTCGTGTTCGTACCTATCCATCTGGCAACGGACAGCGACGTCGAACAACAGGACGCAGTGGGACTACGTATCGTGCGCCGGAAGGGCTGACCGAGGATCGCCAACGCTCTTGGCGTTCACATCACCGAACTGATCGGAACGAGATGCGTCACAGCCGAGCGATGGTCGCGGCATTGTCCATCGCGGCTCTCGCCTCCTGCACGAGCGAGAAGCCGCAGGACGGGGGTCAACCCTCCACAAGTCCCGTATGGATGAAGTTTGAAAATTCGTCCGACTTCGTGATGGGAGAGCCGGGGCCACTGGCTCTCGCGGTGGACAACAGCGAATCGGAACGAAGCAACGTCGACGTCAGCCTTTCCCTCAGCTTGGAGCACGCGCCCAAGGGTGACGTCGCCATTGAGTACCAGGACCTCGGATCTTCCCGCTGGAAGGATCTCCGCCTCTCGCCGAAGGCCACCGGCGGCAAAGAGGGCCTCACCGGCACGTTCCAGACCGCCCTGCCATCAGGTCGCAGCACCCTCAAACTTCGCCTGACTCCTGGGATGCGTCCTACGGACAGCGGTCAATCCATCGGCGTGACCGCCAGGATGAGCAAAGCACGCACGTCACTGGCCGTCGCCCGTAGCTCAGCACCGTTGACCAATTTTCAGGTCGAGGAGGATTCGGGGGCCGAGTACGTGCAGCGCGGAGGCGGTTGGTCCGAATATGACTTCTCGGTGAAGAACCACTCCGCGGTGGACTACCCGAGGATCCAGATCCTGGCTTTCCTGTGCGAAGAGGTCGAAGGCGACTGCCGAGCAGCCGAGTCGACCTCCGCCCTGTCCGTCCAGTGGAAGACAGCGGACGGCTGGAAGGACTTGGAGATTCCATCGCCCGGCCCCGCTCCGACCTCCGATGCCGTCCAGAGTCTGGAGGATGACGCGGCCCTCGTCTCCGACATCCCGCTGTCACGCGACGAAAGCAAGCCTCTGCATTTCCGGATCAAGGAAACCGGAGATCTTCGCGCGGGCTCATGGCAGGGGCAGATTCAACTCACGGCACGTCTCAAGGGAGCCAAATCCACCACTGCACTGAGCTCTGAAGGTATCGAATTCTACGTCAAATGACGTCCACCAGGGACACTGCGTCAGCCCGTCAGCCCGTCAGCCCGTCAGCCCGTCAGCCCGTCAGCCCATCAGCCCGCTACCTTGTCCAGCTTCTGAAACTGCTTTTCAATGATCTGCTTCGGCACCGCGACGAATTCATGTGCATACTGAGTTGCCGCAGAAATTCTGATCAGGGTCGCCCCTTCACGCATCACGACATATCGAATCTTCATTCCCGCCTGATACTCGAACAGGATATTGATCTCGTTGTCGGACGACGACTTGTCGGACGTGACCCGACGCACCTTGTTCGTCTGACCCGAGTACGTGAGATCGAATCCCGAAGAACAGGCTGATACAGCGGTCTTGAGGTCCTTCAATACATCCTCGGCTGCCGACCCCGACTCAGCACTTGTCAAAATGAGCTGGTAGCTCGCGTCCGGTTTCTCACTCTTGGTGATGCTCTGGCGTGCCGAGCGTTTGTCGTACGCCGAGATCTCGGGAGCAATGGCGAACGCCACAATGGGCTGACAAGCCTTCTTGTCCGCTCGTGCCGACTTGTCCGTCTTGGCACGTGATTCATCGAAGAACTTGTATCCCGGCACATCTCCCTGACTCAGCACCGCGCGGGAGATCTGCGACTTGCTCAGCGGTTCTGCCCCTGTTTCATCCCCGCACGCCGCGGCCCCGAACAACACAGCGGCAAGGGAAGTCAGCGCAACGGCTTTCCGACCAACAGCCGGTGCCATCCTGTCGGGCTTCCTTGCCTTTTCCTCGAACACACTGCCTCCGATTTTCGCCTCTACACCGAGAATTACTTGCTGTACATCACTAGCCGTTCTGGCCGGGCCAGTCCCAGGCATTGCGGCCGTCGGAAAACGGCGTGTACACCTTCTGGACCACGGCAGGGTCGCGCAGCCATTCGCCATAAGCCGTGCGCTGCGTGGGCGACATCTTCTCCGGATCCATCACGACTCCATCCTTCGTCAGGAAGTTTCGCGACGAGTCTCCCTTGATGTATTCCTTCGGGTTTCCGGTGTACGTCTCATGACTTCCGTCAACCTTCCACACGTCGACTTCCGGGATGTACCGCGCGTCGAATCCTCCATTCTTCTCGCGCAGGAGGTCGTTCGCCTGATCCTGGTAAGAGGTCTGCCAACTCGTGTCGATGGTCGCCTTTTTCACACCTGCGATCTGGTGCCGAAGCTCGGCCGGCGCATCAGCCGCGTCGACATGGACTCCCTCTTTGATCCACCCGGTGAGAATGTCCGAGCCCATCCCGTAGGCGGCGCCGATCGCGGCACCCTTGGCGCCCGCCATGCCCGCTCCGCCGGTGGCGCCCATGGCCACGCCGGTCACCTGGTCGATAAGGCCGTCGCGGAAAGCGTTGGTGTCCTCGACCCACTTGTCACGCTCGGCCCCCAACTGCTCCCCGACAGTGCGCATGTTCTCGTAGTAGAAGCGCTGCATCATCCCTTTCTGGGCCGAGATGTATCGCACCGAATCGCCCGTACGATCCTGGTTGATGTCGTTCTCCTGGGCGATCATCTTCTGGTTGTAACCCTGGAAAAGGGCTCCGATGATGCCCGCTCCCTTGGGGTCGCGGCCGGCTTCCACCGTCAACGCCCCCCACATGTCCTGGGAAAGCTCCAGCCCCGCACGCTTCTTGTCCTGACCGGCGAAGTAGGACTTGTCCGTCCACGCCTTGCCGCCGCTCCACAGATCATTGCTCACAGGTGATGTCACACTGTGCTCGACGTCTTTCCAGTAAGAGGTCATGATGCTCGTGTAAAGGGCGGACGTACCGTCGATCGGATGTACGCCCTTCATATCGCCCTTGCTGTGCTGATAGTTCTCGTAGATCAGGCGTGCGGCGTTCTTCTCCGCCAGGGCCGGGTTGTCCTTCCGCAGCGTCACACTTCCTGCCTGCAGGATGTTCAGGAAGGCCACTCCGCGCTCTTTTGGTTCATCGACTTTCCAGGGGCCGGTGGTGTAAAGCATCGACTGGACGCCGTCAGCATTGTGGTCCATCCACTCGCCGGAAGCTTCCGAGTTCCGCGAGATGGCGTCGAACAGCTGCTCATAGCCGTCCTTCCCCCATTCCCCTTCACCGATTCCACTGTTCCCGAGGAACTGGTTCTCGTTGGTCTTGGCGTCCTTCTGGAACACACGGTCCCCGAACGCCACCAGGAAGTCTTTGTCGTGCGATCCACCACGGAGCAGCGGAGTCAGGCGGTCCGGCCGGAATCCGAAGTGCTCGTCCACAGCCGAATCGTCGAACCACTTGTTCCACGCCCGCTGCTTCTCCTTGGGCGTCTTCCCCTCGAAGGCCACCTTCGTGTACGTGCCGAAGGTGTCGGCGATAGTTTTACGGTCCTTCTCCCGCTGAGCCGCGTCGTCCTTGTAGACATCACTGTTTCGGTCCCCCATCTCCTGGGACATCCACAGCAGATTCCGTGAACCGAGCACGTCGTAGAAGGACTTCACATAATCGGCATCCGATTTGTTCGCACGCAGGTCGGCGAACATTTCGGGAGTGATGTCCTCCCCGTTCTCCAGCTTTTCCTTGAACTCATCACCCAGCTTCTTCCCGTTCGCCACCGACTGCTTCGTCTGGCCGACCATGCTTTCCTTGATCCGCACCATTCCCTTGTAGCCGTGGCCGTACTTCTCGTCCTCGGCGATGGAGAGGTGGTGTCGGCGTCTGAGCATGGGGAGCTGGTTCTCGGACCAGCCGGCGATGGCGAGCAGCTCGGTCAGCGGTTCCGTTCCGACGCCGTACCGCTCGAAGCTCGACTTGATCCACGTCGCGCTGGACTTCAGCTTCTCCTGGTCCTTCTGCAGCGACTGGATCGTCTTGGCCAGCTGATCCGGGTCGATGCCGGAGAAACCGTCCTCATCGCCTGCCATGGAAATGTCCCCCCGTTTGGTTCAGTTGCTTAAGTTGTTTCAGTTTCTTCAATTGCTTCAGATTGTCCGGTGGCGGCATCGGTCCGCGCCGTCAGCGCAGGTCCAGCCGCATCATCTTCGCCTCGGACACGGTCACCTTCTCCGGCAAGGAGTCGATCCTCCGTTGCACCGCCGGGATCAGCTTGTCGATCTCCCTGATCATGCGGCCGCGGTTGCCCTCGATTTCGTCGTGCCATTTGTTGGCCGTCTTGCCGACCCAGGATTTCTTTTTGTCCCCAACATCCTGAGATGCCGTTTTAAGGCATTTTTTGAGCTCTTTGACCTCCTCGACGAGATTGCTCTTCAACGCCTCCAGTTGGGTTCGATAAGGGTTATCGACCTTCGGCTGCTCGTTCGTATCCCCCACGTGCGCCTCCAGTGCGGCATCAAGTTGCAGTTCGGAAATATTTGTCGCCTACAGGGAACCAACAATAAGGAGCTTGCAGCACCGCAAGCAAGGAGCCTTGAGCCGATGACGTGGCTACACCCATTGCGATAGCATCGGGTCCGGCGGACGGAAGGTTCGTCTGGCTATCGATACACGGGGAGGCAGTCATGACGCTAAAGGGCGCAGATACCACACGACTCCGGAGTCTTTCCACCACCTTCAAGACTCAGCACGGCAACCTCGACGACCTGATCCGTGCCATCTCCACGGGCACGAGTCACAGTGAGGAGTTCTGGAAGGGCGGCCGAGCCAACCGATTCCGGGAGGAATGGGACAAGCTGAAGCCGCAGCTGCAGAACTTTGTCACGTCGCTCGAGAATGCCCGCAAGGAGACCAGCGACGCCGCCCAGGCGAACGACACCATCAACGACTAGGTGAGCGACGGTCGTTGATGACGGGGAGTCGACCCCGCATCAGGCACACGCATTCGGGCCGGGCAACCTACGAGTTGCCCGGCCCGAATGCGTTCGCCGTCGTCCATATCCGCGGCAACAAGCGAGAATGACGCCGCTAGCCCGGCAGCACCGCCTGCGCCGGCATGGCCTCCCCGCTCTGGACGAAGAGTCCGCGGCCGGTCGGGCCGCCGCCGCTGTTCGACGAGACGCGGATATTGAACATCTCGCCGTCCGCCGTGCCCTGCGGCGAGAGCAGCAGGCCGTTGCGCGAACGCCGTGCCTGCACCACGGAACCGCGGTACTGCGAGGACAGCGTGTCGACCGCGCCCGCCATGATCAGCCCCAGGCCCCCGTCCATACCGCGGCGCAGTTCCTCCTCGAGCGCCTCGTCGAGCGGGGTGTCGTAGATCAGCTCGGCGTCGTCGACGAGGATGACGTACGGCCCCCGCGCGCTGCTCGTCAGCGCGGTGAGTTCGTCCGCCGAGCCCTCGCTGTCGAGCGAACCGAGGACACCCGGCTCGGCGGCCAGGTCCCGCAGGGGTGAACGCCTCGGCGTGATCAGGACGACCTCGGTGCCGCGGCTCAGCAGGGACATCGCCGCCACCACCAGGGTGCTTGAACGTCCCGACTTCGGCGGTCCCGAGATGACGAAGCCGGGCCCCGCCTCCTCCAGGTCCATGCCGAGCGGCGACAGTTCGTCCCCGCCGGCCGCGAAGAGGGCCCACAGGTCCGACGGCGGCACGAAGTCGGGCTGCAGCGCCATGGCCTCCGAGGCCTTGATCCGCGCGGGCAGCACGTCGACCCGGATGGGCCGCTGGTGCGGGGCCGGACGGGCCCAGGTCTGCGCCGCCAGCCGGGCGATCTCCTGCAGCGCCGCCACCTGCGCCTGGCCGCTCGGGTTCTCCGCGAGCAGCGCGATCTGGCTCTCCTGCACCCCGTCGTCGGTCCCCTTGAGGGCCCTGCCGGACGGCACCTCCTTGGGTACGTCCTTCGGCGTGATCCCCGCGAACGAGTAGTCCTGCGGGTCGGCGAGCCGCAGCACGAGCCGCTCGGCGAAGGAGCTGGAGATCTCTCCCATGAGGCCGCTCCGGTCGGTGGCGAGGACCACCTTGACCCCGACGGCGGCACCCTCGCGGAACAGCCGCTTCGCCGCCTCGACGAGACGCCCGTAGTCGAAGTTCTCGAAGGCCAGGCGGAAGGCGTCCCACCCGTCGATCAGCACGACCATCCAGGGCAGCCGGTCCTCGGGCGCCGCGGCGGCACGCTGCTCGGCCGCGCTCGACTGGCCCTTCTCCGCGAGGAACATCTGTCGTCGCGTGACCTCGTCGAGAAGACGTCCCAGCAGCCGGTCGACACGGGCCGTCTGGTCCCGGGTGACGACCGCACCGCAGTGCGGGAGGCTGGTCAGCGGGAGCAGCGCGTTGGCCCCGCAGTCGATTCCGTAGATGTGGACGTCGCTCGGTGCGCAGTTCTGCGCGAGGGCCCCCGCGATGGTCCGCAGAGCGGTCGACCGCCCGGAGCGCGGGCCGCCCGCGATCATCAGATGCTCGCCGTCGGCCAGGTCGAGCGCGAGGGCCGCGCGGGCCTGCTGGGCCGGCAGGTCGGTGAGCCCGAAGGCCACGGGGCGGACCGTGTCGGCGCCGGGTCCGGCCTCGGGCAGTGCGGGCAGCTCGGAGTTCAGGACCTGCGCGGGGATCGGCGGCAGCCACGGGCTGCGGGGCTGCGCGCAGCCGAGTTGCTGCGCCCCCGCGCCGATGGCCTCCACCAGCACGGCCAGGTCCGTGACCATCGTGCCGTCGTCGCCGTCCGCCTGGGCGGCTCGCGGCGGCGGATGCCCGTAGGCCACCCAGTCCAGGAAGTTCAGGGTGACCTGGGGTGCCGTGTCGTGGCCGGGCCGCCGTCCACCGATACGCGCGGACTGCACACCGATGAGTGACTGGGCGCCGGACCGTACGTAGCAGCGGCCCGGTGTCGCCTTCGAGATGTTGCCCGAGTCGGGGGCGTCGATGACGTCGCGCGACTCCTCCCCGTTGGTGACGCGCAGCGCGATACGAAGGTTGGTGTTGGCCCGGATGTCCTGGCTGACCACACCCGCCGGGCGCTGGGTGGCCAGCAGGAGGTGCACGCCCAGCGACCGGCCACGCCTCGCGATGTCCACCAGACCGGCGATGAAGTCGGGCAGCTCCGCGACCAGCGAGGCGAACTCGTCGATGACCAGCATGAGCCGCGGCATGGGCTCGAGGTCGGGCCGCAGCCTGCGGGCGTCGTTGTAGTCCTCGATGTCCTTGGTCTCGGCGTGGAAGAGGATCTCCTCCCGGCGCCGGAGCTCAGCGGCGAGCGAGGCGAGCGCGCGCTCCGTCAGATGGGCGTCGAGGTCGCTCACCATGCCGACGGTGTGCGGCAGCCGCGCGCAGTCCTGGAAGGCGCTGCCGCCCTTGTAGTCGATCAGTACGAAGTTGAGGGCGTCCGGGGTGTTGCCCACGGCCAGCGAGGCGATGATGGTCTGCAGCAGCTCCGACTTACCGGCGCCGGTCGTGCCGGCGATCAGAGCGTGCGGTCCGTCCCGCCGGATGTCCAGGACGAAGGGTCCGTCGGCGGCCAGTCCGATCGGTGCGGCTGTCGTCGCCCCGCCGCGCTGCCAGATCCTCGCGATGTCGGCGCCGGTGGGGTTGGGCATCTCCAGCAGATCGAGCAGGCGGGCCGCGGTGGGCAGCGCGCTGTCGGCGTCGTCACGGCTCACGTCCACCACGGGCGCCAGAGCGCGGGCCGTTCGTTCGCACCAGGCGATGGAGACCTGGTCCGCCAGTACGTCGCCGGCGGCCTCGTACCCGTACCCGCGAAGGTGAACCCTGGTGGCCGACTCCAGGGTCCAGCAGATCGCTGTGCGGCACTCCTCCGGCAGAAGGCGTTCGTCCTCGTCCACGCAGAGCGCGAAGATCCCGTGGGCCGGCCCCTCCTGGAGCAGCTGGGGCACACCGGGCACCCTGCGCAGCAGCCGGGCGCCGTCGAGGACGAGCAGTACCTGTGCGTCGGGACGGAGCGCGTTGAGGCCGCCGTTCTCCTTGGCGACCGCCTGCCGTCTGGTGAGTTCGGCGAGGAGTTCGGTGACCCTGCGCGAGATGGACTCGGCGTCGGTGCCCATCAGGGCGACGCAGTTCTGGCCCTGCTGCGGGCTCGTGTGCGGCAGCCACTGCGCCCAGCTCCAGTTCTGCTCCGCGTCGGCCGCCGAGGAGAGCACCACCAGGGAGAGGTCGCGGGGGCTGTGCAGCACGGCCGCCTGGGCGGTCATCCAGCGGGCGCTGGCCACCGCCCGCGCCCTGTCCCCCGCGATGCCGACCACTCCGAGCTCCGCGAACGGCAGGGTCAGCGGCACGTTGGTGACCACCGGAGGTTCAGGGTCCTCCGCGTCAGAGCTTGCGTTGCGGGCGTTGGCGACGTCGATCTCGGCCCGGAGGTCGCTGAAGCCGACCCGCAGGTGCATCGCGTCCGGGTCGGTGATCCGCCGCTCCCACAGGCGCCGCCGCGGGCCGGTGGCGAACAGCAGGAGCTGGCCCGGATCCGGGTAGGCCTCGCGCCTGCGGCGCTGGTCGAGCTCGCTCAGCCGCTCGACCTCGGCCTCGTGCTCGGCCTTGGCCTGCCGGTACTCCTTCATGGCCGCCCGGTACTTCTTCTTGCCGTGGCGCCGGTCGCTGACCCACTGGCCGAAGATCATGAGGGGCGACAGAAGGCAGAACAGCAGCATGTAGATCATCTTGGTGACGAAGTACATGCCCACCCCGAAGAAGAGGGGGAGGATCGCCGAGATGAGCTGGAACCGCTGCGCCTCGTCCTTCTTCGGCGGTGCGGGGACGACAAGTCGCGGGTTGGCCCGGGGCGAGGTCAGGCGCGGAGGGCGGTTGTAGGCGAGACCGCCCGCTCCCGCCGGGGAGAGGTGGGCGTCGGGCTCGCCGACCTCGGAGAGGCTGAACAGCGATTCGCCGGACTTCAGCAGGACACCGGGCTGCCACTCCCGCGGAGCGGACACCGGCTCGTCGTCCAGGAACAGTTCGGCGCCGTCGTACGGAGCGATCTCCACCCGGCCCTTGACGTCGACGCTCACGCGCGCCGCCAGCTGTGCCAGGTAGGGGTCCTCGACGGAGAGCGTGGCGGTGGGTGCGGAGCCGATCGTGCTGACCCCGGCGGAAAGCCGCGCCACTCGGCCGGCCCCGGCGCCTCCGCTGACCGTGACCTCGTACCTGCCGATGGGTTCGCCGTTGACCATGAACGGGCCGACGGACGGGTCGGTGGTGAGGCGCACGCCGTCCCGCAGCGCGCCCCCGATCCTCGCCTCCGGATCGCAGAGCCTGCCGTCCACCCACAGGCCGGCCGCGGCGGCGGGCCGCTGCCACGAGGGGGCTTGGCCGGGCAGGGGTGTCACCACCCCTTGAGCCGCGAACGACGCGGGGCCGCCCCGCACCCGGAGCCGCTCCACCGCCGCGGCGACTTCGGCCGCGGTCGTACCGTCGTCGACGTTGATGACCGCGTCCTGCGGTGCGGCTCCTTCCCGGACCACGGTCGCCCGCACTCTCATCGGGACGTGTCCCCTCCCCTTGGGATCCTGCAGGTCAAGATCTGAAAATACGCAGTCCAGAGCCTAGCTCGCACTGCTCAGCCGTTCGGGTGGCTCGTCTGTGCACATTCCGGGGAGGACTAGCCGGGCCGGCCGTTCTCCTCCACCGCCACCGCGGGAGCGAACGTGCGCAGGGCCTCGGCCAGGCGCTCGCGGTCCAGGGTCCACAGGTTGATGTGCCTGCTCGCCAGGAAGACCTCGTGATCGACGTGGGCCGCGAGCCGGCCGGTCTGCTCCCGGGTCAGCGCGGAGTTGGGCCCCGGCAGGGCGGGCGCGCCCGGGCGGCGGCGAAGACCCACGTAGCGCATGGGCGTCGGCGCGGTCGTCTCCTGCTGCCACAGCACCACCGCTTCGACATCCGCCCAGGGGACGAAGGCGGTCTGGCTCGCGTATCTGGCGGGGGCACCCCCCAGGGTCACTCCGCTCTCGTCGACGCGGAACGCGACGAGCCGCTTCGCCCACGCACCGCTGAGCAGCTGAAAAGGCGTCCAGGTGTACGGGACTTCGTACGCTGACGCCGACGTCGAATCTGCAGACATGCTGATCATCGCAATCGCTCGGGTCCGCCGGTCCTCCGAGGCGCCGGGAGCGTCGTGAGTGCCGGCTGTCGGAGACACAGTAGTAATCGCCGGGGCGGGCGGGACGCGCGGGGAGGCAGGGAAGTGGGAAGACGGGAAGGCGGGGAGGGGACGGGCGGTTGATCGGACCCGCCCCGCCCGCCCCCGGCCCGACCGCTACCCGACCTTCGACATCCGGGCCACCGGATCCCCCGCCTTCGCGTTGTCCGTCTCGTAGCGCAGGTCGTCGCCGACGGGGATCAGCCGGACCTCGTGGCGGCCCGTCGTGCACTCGGACGTGGTGGACGGCTTGGCCACGCTCGTAGCGATCAGCCGGCCGGCCGTCACCTTCTTGAGGTAGAGGTCGGTGTCGCAGGTACCGCCGATGAGGTCGGTCTGGCGGAACGTGCCGAGCCGCTCGCCCTTCTCGGCCTGGCGGACCGTGACCCGGAACGTGCCCATGGGGAGCTTGCCGTCGAGGGCGAAGCCGTCGCCCTCCCAGGTGCCGAGGTACGACGTGGGTACCGTGCTGCCCCCGCCGTCGGTGGGACCGCCGTCGGTGGGGACGGTGCTGGGGGTGGTGCTGGCCGCGGGCGGCCGGTCGGCCGCCCCCGAGTCGTCGTTGCCGTCCGCGCCGGTACCCGGCAGCAAGTCGAACACGAACACCGAGCCGAACGTCACCGCCGCCAGCGCCCCGGCCACCGCGAGGGCGACCGTGCAACTCAGCTTCCGGCCCCGGCCGCCCGCCCCCGGAGCGGAGGTCGCGGCCACACTGACGGACACCTTGCCCGGGACGGCGTCGGGGACAGGGACAGGGACGGGGTGGCGGTCGGAGTCGAGGGCTGGAGCGTACGGCGAGTACGGGGAGGGTGGAAGGGAGGGGGAGGGAGAGAGCGAGGAGTAGGACGCGTAGGAGGGGTCCGGCGGGCCGAAGACCCCTTGTGGCCCCTCCCCCGGAGCCGCACCCGCAGCCCCAGCCCCAGCCCCAGCCCCAGGCGGATTCCCCTCCCCCGCAGTCGCCGGGGGACTCCCCACCGAAGGGCTGCTGAACCCCACCACCCCCGACGGCGTCGCCTCCGCCGCCCCGTCCGCCACCTCCAGGTTCAGCAGGCGTACGGCGCTGCGGCTGACCTGTTCCACCAGGGGGCCCGGCAGCCATCCCGCCGCCACCAGCCGGGCCGTGCCCTCCGGGGCCAGTGCGCCGACGAGGGCCTCCGGGGACGGGCGCGCGGCCGGGTCCTTGGCGAGGCACCCCGCCACCGTCTCCCGCAACTCGCCGGAGAGCGCGCCCAGTTGCGGCTCCTCGTGGACCACCTTGTAGAGCAGGGCGGCCGAGGAGTCGCCGGGGAACGGGGACGAGCCCGTCGCCGCGTACGCCATTACCGCGCCGAGCGAGAAGACGTCGGCCGCGCCGGTGACGCCCTTGCCGAGGATCTGCTCGGGTGCCATGTAGCCGGGCGAGCCGATGGAGGCGCCCGTCGCGGTGAGGGACGCCGTGCCGTCGGTCGCGCGGGCGATGCCGAAGTCGATGAGCAGGGGTCCGTCGAGGGTCAGCAGCACGTTCGACGGCTTGACGTCGCGGTGGACCAGGCCCAGGCCGTGCACCGCCGCCAGCGCCTCGGCGAGGCCGGCGCCGAGGACGCGTACCGAGTGGTCCGCGAGGGCGCCCGTGTCGGTGACCGCGGCGGTCAGCGTGGGGCCCGCGGCGTAACCGGTCGCCACCCACGGGACCGGGGCGTCCGGGTCGGCGTCGAGGACCGGGGCCGTGTACGCGCCGCCCACCCGCCGTGCCGCCTCCACCTCGCGGCGGAACCGGGCGCGGAACTCGTCGTCGAGCGCGAAGTGCGGGTGCACGATCTTGACCGCGACGGTACGGCCGCCCGCGCTGCGGCCCAGGTACACGCGGCCCATCCCGCCGGAGCCGAGCCGGCCGAGCAGCCGGTAGGGCCCCACGGTGGTGGGTTCACCGACATCGAGCGGCCTCATGCGCCGCACCTCCCCGTCCCCTGTGGGCCCACAGCCCCATGGACCCGTAGCCGCATGAACTCGTGGCCCCGTAGACCCGTGTGCGTATGTCTGTCGTCCCCCGGACGGCCCCTACGCACTCCACCAGCAGGGTAGTGCCGCGCGCCCCGCGGACCCGGGGCCGGGCGGCTCAGGGCTCCAGCAGCTCGACCCGCACGTCCGCCGCGAAGCCGGTCGTCGGTCCCACTCGGCGCGCGAACTCCGTGACCGCCTCCAGCTGCGGTGCGCCGAAGCGGAAGTCGAGCGTCGTGAAGTAGCGCTCCAGGACGTCCTCGTCGAAGGCCTCCCAGCGGGCCGCCTGCTCGGCGACCTTGCCGACCTCCTCCAGGGACAGGTCGCGGGAGGCGAGGAACGCCTCGTGCACCTTGCGCGTGAGGGCCGGTTCGCGCTCCAGGTAGTCGCGGCGGGCGGCCCAGACCGCGAAGACGAAGGGCAGGCCCGTCCACTCCTTCCAGAGGGCGCCGAGGTCGTGCACCTGGAGGCCGTAGCGCGGGCCGTCCAGCAGGTTGGCGCGCAGGGCGGCGTCGCCGATCAGCACCGCCGCGTCGGCCTCCTGCATCATCAGGCTGAGGTCGGGCGGGCAGGTGTAGTAGGACGGCTCGACCCCGTACCGCTCCGACAGGAGGAGCTGCGCGAGGCGTACGGACGTACGCGAGGTCGAGCCGAGGGCGACCCGGGCGCCGTCCAGCTCTTCCAGGGGGACCTGGGAGACGATCACGCAGGACATCACGGGGCCGTCGCAGCCGACCGCGATGTCGGGGAAGGCGACCAGCTCGTCGGCGTGCTTGAGGAACTCGACGAGGGTGATGGGCCCGATGTCGAGATCGCCCCGTACGAGCTTCTCGCTGAGCTTCTCCGGGGTGTCCTTGGTGAGCTCGAAGTCGAGCAGCGTGCCCGTTCTCGCGAGCCCCCAGTACAGGGGCAGGCAGTTCAGGAACTGGATGTGGCCGACGCGCGGCCGTGAGCGGCGGGCGTCGGGACGCCCCTCGGGAGACTCAGGAGAATTGTCCACATCGCGAGGCTAACCCCCATGCGGTACGGTGCAGGATCCAGGGTGTCCGAGCGGGGTCCGAAACCGCTTCCGCCTTCCGTGTCAACCCCTGTGACACCGAGTGATACCGCTACGTCAGCCCCTCCGGGAAGACCGCCAAACTTCCGGGTGACGTGATCTTGCCCTCTATTGCTTTCGGCTGCCCTCCTGGGTAAGGTCGTCCGCAAGTTGCAGTTTGGTTTCCCTTGCAGTACAGAGCCTGCGGAGCATGTGACCGCGGGCTCTCGTCGTTTTCAGACGAATGCAGTTGTTTACAAGGTTTTGTTCACAAGCTTTTGTTTACACCTTGCAGGTTCTGGAGCAGGGCAACCCTTTGGGCCCAAGGAGGGCTTATGGCTACCGGAACCGTGAAGTGGTTCAACGCCGAAAAGGGCTTTGGTTTCATTGCCCAGGAAGGCGGCGGCCCGGACGTCTTCGTCCACTACTCCGCGATCAACGCGAGCGGATTCCGCTCCCTCGAAGAGAACCAGGCGGTTACCTTCGACGTGACCCAGGGTCCGAAGGGCCCGCAGGCGGAGAACGTCACCCCCGTCTGATCCTTCGGCTGAGTCCGGACTCCCCGAGCCCGGCACTCTGATCCGGAACCTAGAAGCAAGACCCAAGGAGCCCCACACCGTCAGGTGCAGGGGCTCCTGCCTTTTCTCGCGTCCCTTTGCCCGCGCTTTCCGTCTCGGCTACTCGCTGCCGAGTGCCCCGTCGTACATCGTCTCGATCTCTCCGGCGAACTCCCGGGTCACCACCGCCCGACGCAGCTTCAT
This sequence comes from Streptomyces ortus, assembly GCF_026341275.1. Taxonomy (NCBI): domain Bacteria; kingdom Bacillati; phylum Actinomycetota; class Actinomycetes; order Kitasatosporales; family Streptomycetaceae; genus Streptomyces; species Streptomyces ortus. The sequence goes on along the minus strand of NZ_JAIFZO010000002.1, from coordinate 4,914,738 downwards.
CGTCGGGGTCAGATGGCCGGCCGTCTCCGTGAAGTTGAGGGGCAGCACGGTGAAGCGGCGAATCGATTCCGCGCGGGAGACCAGGCGGTTCGCGTCGTCGATCGCCCGCTGGAGGACGGTGAGCAGGTCGGGGTCGCCGACCAGCGTGGCCGTCGGGACCTCCGTCCTGCCGGTCATCCGGCACCAGTGGGCCATGCCCTCGCCGTCCAGGGTGACCAGCGCGGTGACGTACGGGCGGTTGTCGCCGACGACGACGCACTGGCTGATGAGGGGATGGGCGCGGAGCCAGTCCTCCAGCGGTGCCGGGGCGACGTTCTTGCCGCTGGTGGTGATCAGGATGTCCCTCTTGCGGCCGGTGATCGTGAGGTAGCCGTCGTCGTCCAGCTCGCCGATGTCGCCGGTGGCGAACCAGCCGTCCTGGGCGGCCGGGACCACTCCGCCCGCCTGCGGGTCCCAGTAGCCGCGGAACACCTGGTTCCCGTTCAGCAGGACCTCGCCGTCCTGGGCTATCCGCACCCGGGTGCCGGGCAGCGGCCAGCCCACCGTGCCCAGGCGCGGCCGGTGCGGGTAGGTGAGGGTCGCCGCGGCCGTCGACTCGGTGAGGCCGTAGCCCTCGTACACCTGGATGCCGGCGCCCGCGTAGAAGGAGGCGAGGCGGCGGCCGAGCGGGGACCCGCCGCAGACCACCTGGCGGACCTTGCCGCCGAGGGCCGCGCGGATACGGCGGTAGACGAGGGGGTCGTAGACGGCGCGGGCCGCCCTGAGTTTCGCGCTCGGTCCGGAGCCCGTGCCGTGCTGCTGGGCCTCCAGCGCCTCCCCGTAGCGGCGGGCCACCCGGGCGGCACGGTCGAAGGAGGCGGCGCGGCCCATCCTCTCGGCGGTCGCGCGCCCGCTGTTGTAGACCTTCTCCAGCACGTACGGGATGGCCAGCAGGAAGGTCGGGCTGAAGCCTGCGAGGTCGGTCAGCAGCTCCTCCGTACGGATGCTCGGCGCGTGGCCCAGGCGTACCCGGGCCCGCATGCACGCGACGGCGACCATCCGGCCGAAGACGTGCGAGAGCGGGAGGTAGAGGAGGGTGGAGGCGGGCTCCTTGAAGGTGGACTTGAAGACGGGGTGGAGCAGTTCGACGGCGTTGTCGACCTCGGCGAAGAAGTTGCCGTGCGTCAGCGCGCAGCCCTTGGGGCGTCCGGTGGTGCCGGAGGTGTACATGACCGTCGCGAGCGAGTCGGGGCCGAGGACCCCGCGGCGGACGGCGACCTCCTGGTCGGGGACGCCCCGGCCCAGCTCGGCGAGCCGGTCCGTGTGCCCCTTCTCGAAGATCCACACGTGTTGGACGTCGGGCAGCCGGTCGCGTTCGGGGCCGAGTGCGGCGGCCTGCGACACATGCTCGACGGCGATCGCCACCGCGCCCGAGTCCTGGAGGATCCAGCGCGTCTGGAAGACGGACGAGGTCGGATAGACGGGGACGGTCACCAGGCCCGCGGCCCACGCGGCGAAGTCCAGCAGCGTCCACTCGTACGTCGTACGCGCCATGATCGCGAGCCGGTCGCCCGGCATCAGGCCCTCGGCGATCAGCCCCTTGGCGACCGCGAGCACCTGCTCGGCGAACTCGGCGGCCGTGACATCCTGCCAGCTGCCGTCGGGGCCCTTGCGGCTGAGCACCGGGGCGTTCGGCACCTGGTCCGCGTTGTCGAACGGGATGTCCGCGAGCGAGCCGTGTGTCACGGGGAGGATCAGCGGCGGGACCGCGACCTCTCGTACGACCCCGTCCAGCCGCCTGATCTCGGGTTCCGGCAGGGCGGGGTGGGATCGGGAAGAGGGATCGCGGGACACGGACGGCTCCTTACTCTCGTACTTCTCCCATTACGGACCCGTGAGGGGGCAGGTTCACCCGGGAAACCGGGGGGCTTGTGTGCACAAGAGTGAGAGGTTCGTGCGCGTTCGGACGGTTGTTCATCTTCTGCCGAGGATGTGGGCATGGATGGGTGCCGCATCCGGGCCCCCGGGGCGGGGTACGGCGCCGGGCGCGCCCGGCGGCGGACCCGCATCTGTCAGGGGCGTTCGAGGATCGCCGTCACGCCCTGGCCGCCCGCCGCGCAGATCGAGATCAGGCCGCGGCCGGGCCCCTCCCGCTCCGCGAGCAGCTTCGCCAGGGTCGCCACGATCCTCGCCCCGGTGGCCGCGAAGGGGTGGCCGGTGGCCAGTGACGAGCCCGCCACGTTGAGGCGGTTCCGGTCGACCTGGCCGAGCCCCTGCTTCTCCCAGGCCGCCAGGGTGGCGAGCACCTGGGACGCGAACGCCTCGTGCACCTCGACGAAGTCGAAGTCGCCGAGGCCGAGCCCGGCCCGCTCAAGCATGCGCGGCACCGCGTGGGCGGGCGCCATGAGCAGCCCGTCCTCCCCGCCGGCTCCCCCTCCGACCACGTCTCCCGCCACGAAGTCGACGGCCGCCGTCTCGTACGCCGTCAGATATGCGAGGGGGGTCAGGCCGCGCCCGGACGCCCACGCGTCGCTCGCGAGGAGCACGGTGGCCGCGCCGTCGGTCAGGGGCGTCGAATTGCCCGCCGTCATGGTGGGGTCGGGGCCGTCGACGCCGAACACGGGCTTCAGTGACGCCAGTTCGGCGACCGTCGAGCCGGGGCGGAGGTTCTGGTCGCGCGCCAGTCCCCGGAAGGGTACGACGAGGTCGTCGAAGAAGCCGCGTTCGTAGGCGGCGGCGAGCCGCTGGTGGCTGGCCGCCGCCAGTTCGTCCTGCGCCTCGCGGGTGACGGCCCAGGTCCGGGCGGTGACCGCCGCGTGCTCCCCCATCGACAAACCGGTACGCGGCTCCGCGTTACGCGGGATCTCCGGGACGAGGTGGCCGGGGCGGACGCGGGCGAGCGCCTTCAGCCGGGCGCCCGCCGACTTCGCGCGCCGGACCTCCAGGAGGATGCGCCGCAGCTGGTCGTTGACGCCGAGCGGGGCGTCGCTGGCCGTGTCCGCGCCGCCCGCGACGGCGGACTCGGTCTGCCCGAGGGTGATTTTGTTGGCCGCCGCGATCACGGCCTGGAGGCCGGTGCCGCAGGCCTGCTGGATGTCGTACGCGGGGGTGCGGGCGTCGAGCCGCGAGCCGAGCACGGTCTCGCGCGCGAGGTTGAAGTCGCGGCTGTGCTTGAGAACGGCTCCGGCGACCAACTCCCCCACCGCGCCCGGCCCTTCGAGCCCGAAACGCTCCACGAGGCCGTCGAGGGCCGCGGTCAGCATCTCCTGGTTGGAGGCGGTGGCGTACAGGCCGTCGGAGCGGGCGAAGGGGATGCGCGTACCGCCGACGACCGCGACGCGGCGCGGCTGTGGCATCCGGAAGGGCCCGGCGGCGGGCGCGGATCCCGCGACGGGGGCGGGCTCGGCGGCGGCAGCGGATCCGACGGTGGGGGCGGGCTCGGCGGGGGCGAGGGGTTCGGCGGCGCGGGGCGGCCGGGGTGCGCGGCTGGGTTCGGCGGGGCTCATCTCGACCTGCTCCCTCACGGTGACGTAGCATTACCTCGGGTAACCTTACTCCAGAGTAAGCAGGAGGGGCGCCCGCGCGAGCCTGCGCCCGTGCCCTTTCGGCCGAGCGCGTCCGACGAGCTGGGAGCTGGACCATGGCCGACCGCTATCTGAGTTTCACCGGCACCGCGCCCGGCCGCCTCCTGACCCGGCGGCTCGGCCTGCCCCAACCGGCGCGGCTACGGCGGTGGAGCGCCGAACAGCCCACCCTGCAGGGCCGGTTGCTGCACCTCACGGCAGGCAAGTCCGACCTGGACCTGGCCCCCGTGCTGGCCCTCGCGGGGCTGGACCTGGACCTCGTACCGGCCGGCTCGGCCCTGGACCTGGGCACGGAGAACCCGGTCGCCGTCGTGCTCGACGCCACCGGTGTCCATGACGTCGACTCGCTCGCCGAGGTGCACGCGGCGCTCCACCCCGTCGTCCGGTCCGTCGCCGGGAGCGGGCGGATCGTGGTGCTCGGGTCGCCCCCGGACCCCGCCGACCACCACCGGGCCGCCGTGCAGCAGGGCCTCGAAGGGTTCGTACGGTCGCTCGGCAAGGAGATCGGGCGGGGCAGGACCGTGAATCTCGTACGGCTCACGGACGCGCGCGCGGCGGAGTCGACGTTCCGTTTCCTCCTCTCGCCCCGGTCGGCGTACGTCAGCGGGCAGGTGATCGAGGTCGGCGACGGTGGGGGTACGGATGCGGGTGCGGGCTCCGGCGTCGTGGGGGCGCCCGCGGACTGGGGCAGGCCGCTCGCCGGGCGGACCGCCCTGATCACCGGGGCCGCGCGCGGGATCGGCGAGGCCGTCGCCGCGACGCTCGCGCGGGACGGGGCGCGGGTGGTGTGCCTGGACGTGCCCGCCGCCGGGGCCGACCTGGACGCGGTCGCCGCACGGCTCGGCGGGGTCGCCCTCGCGCTGGACATCACGGCGGACGACGCGGGGGCGCGGATCGCCGACGCGCTGCCCGAGGGGCTGGACGTCCTCGTCCACAACGCGGGGATCACGCGGGACCGGCGGCTGGTCAACATGCCTGCCGAGCGGTGGAGTTCGGTGCTCGACGTCAACCTCGCCAGCGTGCTGCGCACGACCGACGCGCTGCTGTCCGGCGGCACGCTGCGGCCGGGCGGGCGGGTCGTGGCGACCGCGTCCATCGCCGGGATCGCGGGCAACGCGGGCCAGACGAACTACGCCGCTTCCAAGGCGGGGATCGTGGGGCTCGTACGGTCCCTCGGGCCGCGGGCGCTGTCGGAGTACGGGGTGACGGTGAACGCCGTCGCGCCCGGCTTCATCGAGACGCGGATGACGGCGGCGGTGCCGTTGTTCATCCGTGAGGCGGGGCGGCGGATGAACTCGCTCGCGCAGGGTGGGCTGCCGGTGGATGTCGCCGAGACGACGGCGTGGTTCGCGAGTCCGGGGTCGGGGGCGGTCAACGGGCAGGTGGTGCGGGTGTGCGGGCAGAGTCTTCTGGGTGCGTGAGCGGTCCCCTGGGGGCGGGCGGTTGCGGCCGGGGTGCGCCGTTCCCCGCGCCCCTGGAAGGCAGAAGCCAAAGACTGCGTCATTCCCCGCGCCCCTGAAGGCAAAGGGGGCGGGGTTGTTGTGGAGGAGAGTTGGAGATGGGTGACCTGGTGGATGTCGTGAACAGTGGGATCCGTACGCGTACCCTCGGCCGGTCGCCGTCCCTGTGGCCCCTGCTGGCCCGGGGAGCGGTGCTCTTCCCCTTCAAGCGGCCCCGGGCCGGAGTCACCGCGGTCCGTATCCGGCTGGTCCTCCCCGGTGTCCGGGTCGATCTGGCCAGACTCGCCGCGTACGAGCGGGCCTGCGGATTCGGGGTCGGGGCGGACGAGTTGCCGCCGACGTATCCGCATGTGCTCGGCTTCCCGGCGGCCATGCGGCTGATGAGCGCGCGGACGTTCCCGCTGCCGCTGCTCGGCCTGGTGCACACGTCTGTCGGGATCACTCAGCGCAAGGCGCTCACGGCCACCGGGGAGTACGAACTCGCCGTGTGCGTCGATGACTTGATACCCCACCGGCGCGGCACCGAGGCCGTCGTCGTGACCGAGGTGCGGGCGGCCGGGGAACTCGTCTGGGAGTCACGCAGTACGTATCTGGCACGGCACGCCGTCGCGGGCCGGCCGCCCGGGCAGACCGCCGCGGCGGAGCCCGAGCCGCTGCCCGTACTCGCCGGGTGGCAGCTCGCGGAGGATGTCGGGCGCCGGTACGGAGCCGCGTCCGGAGACCGCAATCCGATCCATCTGCACCCCCTGACCGCCCGGATGTTCGGCTTCCCCCGGACCGTCGCACACGGCATGTGGACGGTGGCGCGCTGCCTCGCCGAGCGCGGTACCCCGCAAGCGGCCCGTATACGGGCGGAGTTCAAAGCGCCGGTGCTGCTGCCGGGGAGGGTGTCGTACGGCGCGAGGAGCAGCCGTTTCGAGCTGCGCGGGGCCGGCGACGGCGGCCGGCTGCATCTGACGGGGGAAGTACTGCCGCTCACCTGAAGAGGGCGGCACCCTGCACAGGATCCTTGATGTCAGGGGTCTCGTGAATATGCGTTGAGGACTATGCAGTCAGGGTCGCGGCCCGGGCGTCCCGGCGCTCTCCGGGGCCTCCGCCCACGGCTGCCCCTCCATCAGGTTGCCGAGGCCCGCCCACGCGAAGTTCATCAGGGTCGCGGCGGCCTGCCGGGCGGAGGTTCCGGGGGTGGCGTTGGCCCAGGCGGCGAGGGATTCCGCGGCGCCGACGAGGGCTTCCGCGAGGCCCGCGACCTCGCGCTCGGCCAGCGAGGGGTTCCGGTGGGCCTCCCGCGCCGCGACCACGATCAGCTGGGTGACGAACGCGACGATCTCCTCGCGCATCGCGGTGATCTCGGCGGCGAAGGGCTCCCCGTGCGTACGCGCCTGACGGTGCAGCACCGCCCAGCCGTCCGGGTTCTGCGCGGTGTGCGTGAAGAACGCCCGCAGGCCTTCCCAGAGTTGGCGGTCGGCGGGCAGGCCGGGACGGACTCCGGCGCGCACCGCCGCGGTCAGGGCGGCGGCCTCCCGCCGGATGCACGCGGTGAAGAGGTCTTCCTTGCTGTTCAGATACAGGTAGACCAACGGCTTGGAGACGCCCGCCAGATCGGCGATCTCGTCCATCGAGGCGGCCCGGTAGCCCCGCTGCCCGAAGGTCCGTACGGCCGCGTCCAGCATCTGCTGTTCGCGCACGGCACGGGGCATCCGCTTGCTCTTCACTGCACCCATACAGGAAAGAGTATGTTCTGCCGGCGGCTACGCCGGGGCGAGGTGCGCCCGCCGTGGGGTCCTGATGCGGCGGGCCGTCGTCTTCAGGCCGTCCGGCTCCGGGCGCCGGACACCTCGCCCGCCACCTCGGTCGACGACTTGGCCGACGCCTCGGTCGACGTCTTGAGCGGTGCCGCGTCCGCCGCGTCGTCCTCCTGGTTGCGGTTCGCCTCCAGGTTGGACTTCATGCGGTCGACGCGCTCGACGACCTGGATCGAGGCGCGGTCGCGCTCCTTGCGCAGGACCACGAAGCTGATGGGCGCCGAGACGACCAGGGCCAGCATGACGACCCACATGCCGTTGGAGTCGCCGAGGCCGCGCGGCGCGACGCCAAAGTGGACGAGGCCCCAGACGACCACGAGGCAGCCCACGAAGATCCCCAGGCGCATCAGTGTGTAGCGGAGCATCTCAATCCACTCTTCCCGTTCCGAACGTTCCCAAAGGGCACCGTCCAGTGAAGCACGGGCGTGCCACGATCTTGTAGGGGGGTGCGGGGGTGTGCGCGGGCCTCAGTCGAGGCGGCCCAGGGGCAGCAGCATCGTGATGTCGTCCCGGTCGTCGCCCGGCGCCACCCTGATCGCGTCCGGTACGCGGCCGACCTCCTTGTAGCCGCACGATCCGTAGAACCGCTCCAGGCCCTCGCCGCCCCGGCAGGTGAGCCGTATCGCCTCTATGCCGTCGAGACCCCGGGCGGCGTCGGCGGCGGCCGTGAGCAGGTCGCGGCCGTAGCCCTTGCCCTGGTGCCCCGGATGCACCATCACCGTGTACAGCCACAGCCAGTGCGCCATCAGGCGGTGGGTGTTGTGGGCGAGGAAGGCGGTCGCGGCGACGGTGCCGTCCTCGTCGCGCCCGACCAGCAGCCGGGTGCGGCCCTCGGCCATCGCGGTGAAGTGCTTCACGAGCTCCGGCCGTACGGTCTCGCGCGAGACGGGCGGTACGAAGCCGACGGAGCCGCCCGCGTTGGACACGTCGGCCCAGAGGTCGAGTATTCCGTCGCGGAGGGTGAGGTCGACGGAGGGGTCGAGCTCGAACGTAAGGGCCATGCGGCCAGGCTAATCATTACCCCGGCCGTGACTCAAGTGGCTCCTGAAACGCTTTCCCTCGCCCCCGCCGCCCCTGCCCTCCCCCACCGTCACCGTATGGGGGCTCCGCCCCCGCGCCCCCATACGCGCAGTTCCCCGCGCCCCCAGGTGCCTGGGGGCGCGGGGAACTGCGCAATCCTCGGGGCGGAGCCCAGGAGACTCAGAACCGCATCGGCTGCGGCGCCTCCCGCCGCCCCGCATCCGCACCCTCGTACTCCCGAAGGATCTCGTACCGGGTGTTCCGCTCCACCGGCCGGAACCCCGCGTCGCGGATCAGGTCGAGCAGATCCTCCCGCGTCAGCTTGTTCGGCGTGCCGTAGTTGTCGGCGTCATGCGTGATCTTGTACTCGACGACCGACCCGTCCATGTCGTCCGCCCCGTGCTGCAGCGCGAGCTGCGCGGTCTGGACGCCGTGCATGACCCAGAAGACCTTGACGTGCGGCACGTTGTCGAAGAGCAGCCGGGAGACCGCGAAGGTCTTCAAGGCCTCCGCGCCGGTCGCCATCTGCGTACGGGCCTGCAGCCGGTTGCGTACCTTCCCGTCCTTCATGTCCACGAAGTCGTGCTGGTAGCGCAGCGGGATGAAGACCTGGAAGCCGCCGGTCTCGTCCTGCAGCTCACGCAGGCGCAGGACGTGGTCCACCCGGTGGCGGGGCTCCTCGATGTGCCCGTACAGCATCGTGCACGGGGTCTTCAGACCCTTCTCGTGCGCGAGGCGGTGGATGCGCGACCAGTCCTCCCAGTGGGTGCGGTGGTCGACGATGTGCTGCCGGACCTCCCAGTCGAAGATCTCCGCGCCGCCGCCGGTGAGGGATTCGAGCCCCGCGTCGATCAGCTCGTCGAGGATCTCGGAGGCGCTGAGCCCGGAGATCGTCTCGAAGTGGTGGATCTCGGTGGCGGTGAAGGCCTTCAGGGAGACGTTCGGGAGGGCCTTCTTCAGTTCGCTGAGCGAGCGCGGGTAGTAGCGCCACGGCAGGTTCGGGTGGAGCCCGTTGACGATGTGCAGCTCGGTGAGGTTCTCGCCCTCCATCGCCTTGGCGAGCTTCACCGCCTCCTCGATGCGCATCGTGTACGCGTCCTTCTCGCCCGGCTTGCGCTGGAACGAGCAGTAGGCGCACGACGCGGTGCACACGTTCGTCATGTTGAGGTGACGGTTGACGTTGAAGTGGACGACGTCACCGTTCTTGCGGGTGCGCACCTCGTGGGCGAGCCCGCCCAGCCAGGCCAGGTCGTCCGACTCGTAGAGCGCGATGCCGTCCTCGCGGGTCAGCCGCTCACCGGCCCGGACCTTGTCCTCCAGCTCGCGCTTGAGCCCGACGTCCATGCGTGTACCTCTCCTCGTGACCTGCGTGACCTGCGACAAGCTCTGCCAACCGTACTCCCGGGCCCGGACTACTCCTCCTCGGGCAGCTCGCCCACCCGGTTCTCCCACTTCGTGGAGAGCACGATGGTGGTACGGGTCCTGGAGACGCCCTTGGTCCCGGACAGCCGGCGGATGGTCCGCTCCAGGCCGTCCACGTCGGACGCCCGGACCTTGAGCATGTAGGAGTCGTCGCCGGCGATGAACCAGCAGTCCTCGATCTCGCCGAGGTCCTTCATCCGGCGAGCCACGTCCTCGTGGTCGGCGGCGTCGGACAGTGAGATGCCGATGAGGGCGATGACACCGAGTCCGAGCGAGGCCGAGTCGACCGTCGCGCGGTAGCCGGTGATGACACCGGCCGCCTCCAGCCGGTTGATGCGGTCGGTGACGCTGGGCCCCGAGAGTCCGACGAGGCGTCCCAGCTCCGCGTAGGAGGCCCGGCCGTTCTCCCTGAGAGCCTGGATGAGCTGCCTGTCCACCGCGTCCATGCGATCGATAGCCTTCCGCTGAAAGTTCCTGAAGTGATGGGTGCCTACTGCCGCGTTGCGGGTTGCTCTGGTACCGCTGTGCTCAGGTGGTGCGGGAGCCGCCGCCGAGTTCGCCCTCCCAGCGGCGGTAGAGCGTGTGCCCGACGCCCGCCGCGTCCAGCACGCGCCCGGCGACGAAGTCCACCAGGTCCTGGATGTGCGTGGCCCCCGCGTAGAACGCCGGGGAGGCCGGCAGCACGGTCGCGCCCGCGTCGTCGAGGGTCACCAGGTGCCGCAGGGTCTGCCCGTTCAGCGGGGTCTCCCGGACGGCGACGACCAGCCTGCGCCTCTCCTTCAGGACGACGCTCGCGGCGCGCTGCAGCAGGTCCTTGGAGAGGCCGAGCGCCACCCCGGCGACGCACGCCGTGGACGCGGGCACGACGAGCATGCCCTTGGAGGGGTACGAGCCGGAGGAGGGGCCCGCAGCCAGGTCCCCCGCGCTCCAGTGCCGTACGGCGTCGACGTCCACCGCGAACGTGCCGGGCTTGCCGTCGGCCCCCCGGCCGAGCCACTCCCGCAGATCGTCCTGCCAGTGGGCGTCCCGGAAACCGATCCCGGTCTCGTCGAGCAGCGTGAGCCGCGAGGCCCGCGAGACGACGAGGTCGACGCTCTCACCGGCCGCGAGGAGGGCACGCAGCACGGCGGCGGCATACGGCGTTCCGGACGCACCCGAGACCCCCACGATCCAAGGCCGACGCTCTGTTTCTCCTGCGTTCACACCTTGAGCCTACCGGCGCGACGCCACTGACTCAGGACCGGTGGCGCGGGGGCGGGTGCCGAAGCGTGCCGTCGCTCAGACCGTGAGCCCCCGCACCAGCAGGTCCAGCAGCGCGCACACGAACAGCGCGATGCCGATGAAACCGTTGACCTGGAAGAACGCCCGGTTCAGGCGGGACAGGTCCGTCGGGCGGACGATCGTGTGCTCGTACAGGAACGCGACCGCCACGATCAGCAGGCCCAGCCAGAAGAAGACCTCCGCGTCGGTGGCCAGCGCGTACCAGACCAGCAGGCCGGTCGTCACGGCGTGGCAGCCGCGCGCGCCCCAGATCGCGGCCGGGACACCGAAGCGCGCCGGTACCGACTTCACGCCGACCTCGCGGTCCGTGCGCACGTCCTGGCAGGCGTAGATCAGGTCGAAGCCGCCGATCCAGATGCCGACCGCGAGGCCGAGGATCACCGCGTCCCAGGACCACTCGCCGGTGATCGCCAGCCAGCCGCCGATCGGGCCCATCGCCTGGGCGAGAGCCAGGATGGCCTGCGGGAAGTTCGTGAACCGCTTGCCGTACGGGTAGACCACCATCGGGATCACCGCGACGGGGGCCAGCGCCAGGCAGAGCGGGTTGAGCAGGGCCGCCGCGCCGAGGAAGAACACCAGGGCCACCAGCGCACCCGTCCAGGCGTGCTTCACCGACATCGCGCCGGTGACCAGCTCACGCTGGGCCGTACGCGGATTGCGGGCGTCGATCTCCCGGTCGATGATCCGGTTCACGGCCATCGCGAAGGTCCGCAGCCCGACCATCGCCACGGTGACGAGGAGCAGCCGGCCCCACTGGATGCTGCCGTCCGTCAGGAACATCGCCGTCAGCGCCGCGATGTACGCGAACGGCAGCGCGAAGACGGAGTGCTCGATCATGACGAGCCGCAGGAACGCCTTCGTGCGCCCGGGCTGCGGGATCGCCGCTGATGCGCTGCTCACGAGAGTCCGTACTCCTTCCAGCGGCGGTCGACCTTCGCCGCCGTATCCGGGTCCGAGAGGACCATCTCGGGCCAGCCGCCGTCGCGCGTGTAGCCCTCCTCGGGCCACTTCCGCGTGGCGTCGATGCCCGCCTTGCCGCCCCAGAACTGCTGGTACGAGGCGTGGTCGAGGTGGTCGACCGGGCCCTCGACCACGGTGAGGTCGCGGGAGTAGTCGGTGTTGCCCAGCGCGCGCCACGCGACCTCGTGCAGATCGTGGACGTCGCAGTCGGAGTCGACGATCACGATCAGTTTGGTCAGGGACATCATGTGGGCGCCCCAGACGGCGTGCATCACCTTCTGGGCGTGCTTCGGGTACTTCTTGTCGATCGCGACGATCGCGCAGTTGTGGAAGCCGCCCGCCTCGGGGAGGTGGTAGTCCACGATGTCCGGCACGATGATCTTGAGGAGGGGGAGGAAGAACCTCTCCGTCGCGCGGCCCAGCGGACCGTCCTCCGTCGGCGGCCGGCCGACCACGATCGACTGGATCAGCGGGCGCTTGCGCATCGTGACGCAGTCGATGGTCAGCGCCGGGAACGGCTCCTGCGGCGTGTAGAAGCCGGTGTGGTCGCCGAAGGGGCCCTCGGGGAGCATCTCGCCCGGCTCCAGCCAGCCCTCGATGACGACCTCGGCCTGCGCGGGCACCTGGAGCGGCACCGTCTTGCAGTCGACCATCTCGATCCGCTTGCCCTGGAGGAACCCGGCGAAGAGGTACTCGTCGATGTCGCCGGGCAGCGGCGCGGTGGAGGCGTACGTCACGGCCGGCGGGCAGCCGAAGGCGATCGCGACCGGCAGCCGCTCGCCGCGGCGCGCGGCCACCGCGTAGTGGTTGCGGCTGTCCTTGTGGATCTGCCAGTGCATGCCGATGGTGCGCTTGTCGTGGCGCTGCAGCCGGTAGAGACCGAGGTTGCGGATCCCGGACTCGGGGTCCTTGGTGTGGGTGAGCCCGAGGTTGAAGAAGGACCCGCCGTCCTGCGGCCAGGTGAAGAGCGCGGGCAGGGCGTCCAGGTCGACGTCGTCGCCGGTGAGCACGACCTCCTGCACAGGGGCGTTGTCGGACTTCACCTTCTTCGGCGGTACGTGCGTCATGGCGCCGAGCTTCCCGAAGGCCTCGCGCACCCCCATGAAGCCCTGCGGCAGCTCGGGTTTCAGCAGTCCGCCGATCTTCTCGCTGATCTCGGCGTACGACTTCAGGCCGAGCGCCTTGAGCAGGCGGCGGTCCGTTCCGAAGACGTTCATCGCCAGCGGCATCGCCGATCCGCGTACGTTCTCGAAAAGCAGCGCGGGGCCGCCCGCCTTCTGGACGCGGTCGACGATCTCCCCGACCTCCAGGTACGGGTCCACCTCGGCCTTGATGCGCTGGAGGTCGCCCTCGCGCTCCAGCGCCCGGAGCAGGGAGCGAAGATCGTCGTAAGCCATGCGTTCCAGTATCGGCTACTCGATACGCTGGCTCTGTAAGGGGGGCGCCCGACCGGCCCCGACGGCCACGAATGCTTCTGTACGCATCTCCACAGCAGGGGGAACCACCGCATGCTTCGGGTGCTGATGATCCTGGTGCCGCTGGCACTCAGCATCTACGCCTTCATCGACTGCATCACCACCGATGAGAAGGACGTCCGTTACATCCCGAAGCCCCTCTGGGCGATCCTCGTACTGCTGTTCCCGCTGGTCGGCTCCATCTCGTGGCTGATCGTCGGCCGGGTCCGCACCCCGCGCGGCGCCTCGTCGTCCCGCCGGGGCGGCTGGGTCGCGCCCGACGACAACCCGGACTTCCTCAAGTCCCTCAGGGACGAGAAGAAGGACGACACCAAGGACAACAAGGACGACAAGAACGACAAGGGCGACAAGAAGGACGACGGCGGCGGCGAGGGTCCTGAGGACGCCGCTCCGCCGAAGTCCTGACGGTCCGCCGGGGGCGGGCGGCGCACGGCGCGGGATCAGCTCCCGGCGGATCCGGCCAGCCGGCAGAACGCCTGCGTGGTACGCGGAGCGGTTGCTGTCGAAGTTCTTCCACTGTGCCGCCGCCCGCCCGCCGCCGCCATGAAGCGGCCTACCGGTCCCGGGGTGGGGCCGGCCCCACCCCGGGAGTGCGGCTCACACCTGACATACCGTCACTTCGCGGAGGGCGTCGGTGTCGGCATCTGTTTCTCGGACGGCGCCGTGGTGGGTGCCGCACCGGCTGACGGCGAGTCCGACGGCGCGTTGCCGGGGACGGCCGCGGACGGCCCCGTCGACGCGTCGGGGCCCGTGACCGGGGGCTTCCTGCTCTCCTCGGTCGGCTTGCCGGCAGGGGACTCGCTCCGCCCGGTCGACGGCCTCTGCGACGGGGTGGGCGAGGCCGGAGGACCGCTCGTGGACGGCGGAGCGAGGGGGACCATCGGGGACACGGGCCGGTCGGGTGCCGCCAGCCGGACCGGCAGCACGACGAGAGCCGTGACCGCGCACAGCAGACCGGCCCCGGCCGCGGCACGGAGCACCCGGCGGCGGGCGGCGCCGCGCCGGATCGCCTCGAACCGGCCCGGGGGCGGGCCGAGGTAGTCGGAGGCGGGCCGCAGGATGACGGCGAGCGGGTCGTCGGGGTCGAAGTCCGGGCCGTCGTCAGAGTGTGTGATCAACGCTTCTCCTCAGATGGGCGCGGAGCAGTTCGCGGGCCGCGTGGAGATCGGCCTTGACGGTTCCTTCCTTGCGCCCGGTCAGCGCGGACACCTCCCGGATCGGCATGTCGGCGTAGTAGTGCAGCAGGATCGGAACGCGCAGCCGCTCCGGAAGCGACTGTACGAGCAGGCGCACCGACGGGTCGCTCTGTTCGGTCTCCGGGCGGACGGCGGCCTCGGCCGTCGCACGGCGCACCGCCCTGCGTTCGCGCTCCATTTTGCGCCAGTGGTCCCGGACGATGTTGGCGGCGGTCACGTAGAGGAAGCCGCGGGGTTCGGCCACGGAGGTCCAGCGGGCCCAGAGCCGGGTGAACGCCTCCGAGGCGATCTCGTGGGCGGTCTCGTCGTCGTCGACCAGCCGGCGGCACCAGCCGGCCAGGCGCGGGTAGAGGGCGGCGAACAGCGCGGACGCTGCCTCCTCGCGGGACCGTTTCAACGCTCTCCAGGTCGTGACGACATCTGTGGGGCCGCCCGTCGGGGCCGGCCCCCGGGGGGTCTCGGGTGCCTCGTGGGGAAGGATCCCGGACCGGCGGCATACGGTTCCGTCGGTCCGGAATCCAGGACGTGCGGGGCGCCGGGTCAGGGGCTCCCGCTCCCGCCGCTCAGCTCGGCGAAGACGATCACGCTGTCGCGGTAGCCGTCACCGCTGCGGGGGCCGCCGCAGGTGATGAGCCGCAGTTCGGGCCGGCCCACGTCGCCGTACACGTCGTCCGTCGGGAACTTCGCCTGCGGGACCGTCCGTACGGCGCTGACGGTGAACTGCGCCGCCGTGCCGTTCGCCAGCCGCGCCTCGATCCGGTCGCCCCGGCGCAGCCGCTTGAGATCGCGGAAGACACCGTCCCCGTACGAGCCGACCGTGACGTGTCCGAGGATCACCGACGGGCCCTTCTGGCCGGGCGTCGGCGAGTGGCCGTACCAGCCCGCCCGGTCGTCGGCCTCGATCGGAGGCACCTCCACGCTGCCGTCCGGGGCCAGCCCCAGCTTCATCACCGGGGTGTCGACCTCGATGGCCGGGATGCGCAGCCCGACGGGCACCGAACGCGCGAGGGCACGCACGTTCTTCCCGGTGGCGGTGGACCGCGGGGGCGGTGACGAGCTCTCGCCGCCGCGGTCGGGGGCGGCCCCGTCCCGCACGCCGCCCCCTCCCCCGCCGCAGCCCACGAGCAGGGTGGCCATCGCCGCGGTGACGAAGGCGCGCCTGGACGGCGGCAGGGTCACGCCCCGGTCGCCCGTCGGCGGCGTACGACGTAGACCGCCGCACCGCTCAGCGCGAACGCGGCGGCGCCCGTGCCGATCAGGGCGCCGTCGCCACCGGACGACGAACCGGTCGGCACCTCACCGGTGTCGGGCGCGCCGCTCGGTACGACGGAGACCTCGGCGTCCGAGGGCGCCTGGGTCGGCGCGGCGCTCGACCCGGTGGCCGGGGTCTTGCTCTCGGCCGGGGCCGGGGCCGTGGTCGGTTCGGCGCTCGGCTTCTCCGAGGCGGGGACGGGGCTCGGGGACGACGCGTCGGCGAACGCGGGCACCGTGCTCGCCAGCACGGCGGTGCACGCCAGTGCCAGGGCGCTGAGGACAGTTCGGCGCATGGGGGCTCTCTCTCGTCGGTCCGTCCGCACGGTGGTACGGCGGACGGCTGCGTTACGGATGGTGAGCGGAGAGACGAGGCAGCGGCGGACCGGGTTGTAAAGAGAAGGCAAAGTCCTTCGACGGCACGCATCCGGAGTCACCGACACCCCGGCCGATGCCCCGACGAGCGATGCCACCGATGTCGCCGGACACCCGTGCGGCCCAGGTCGATCCCCCTAGGCTTGGCCGGCGATCGGCAGGGCCGGCCGGGGGAGGTGGATGCCGTGTGCGACGACCGGTCGGGCCCGGTCGGACTCCGTCGGCGGTGTCGACAGTTCCGTAAGCCCGCGGACATCGATCGGTCCACTCCGAAGCAACGGCCCCTGACCCGGCCATGGTTGATACACCTCACCTCTACGAGAACCGGACCAGAGGGGTCCCAGGGGGAGATGCGGTGCGCAGAGGGCTGCACGGCCGAGGGGCGTTGTTCGACACGGAGCCGCCCGGCCTCGCTCCACGGCTCGTCGGCCTGCGCCCGTTCCAGCACGGGTCCAGTCCCTGCGAACACCCGACGGAGATCCCCTTCGTGGTGTTCGCCGGGGCCCGCGGGCTCGGCAAGAGCGCGGTGCTGGCGGAGCTGCGGGCCGCGTACGAGGGCCGGACGCCCCTCGCGCTGATCGACTGCGAGGCGGACCTGTTCGCGGGACCTCCCGAGGGGCTGCCGCACGAGGTCTGGTCGCCCGTGGCACAGGCGCTGGTGACGCTCGCCGAGCAGCTCGCGCAGCCGGTGGCCGACGCGGGGCGGATCCCCTTCCCACGACTCGCGGCGGGCCTGCTGGCCGTGGCGGCGGGCGGCTGGCACGACCGGGACGTGCCCCGCGTCCGCCGGGAGGCCGAACGGATCCTGCTGCTGAACGACACGGGATCCCGGACCGGCGGACCCGCGGGGGCACGGGCACCCGCGGGATCCTGGGCCGGCGGACACAGGAGCCGCTGGGTCGGCCGGGTCTCGGCCCGCCTCACCGACCCGCTCTCCGGCCCACTCCCCGGTACGGGCCCGGTGGTCGAGCCGGTCGTCGAGGCCGCCCTGGAGGCGTTCTCCGAGGGGGTCTCGCCCACCCACCGCCGGCTGCGCAAGGCCGCCGCCTGGTACCGCGACCACCCGAACGCCGAGGGCAGCCCCAAGCGCGGACTCCTGCTGCTCTCCGGCCACTTCAGGACGGGCGGCGATGCCCGCACCCACGCCGAGGGCCATCTCGTACGGGCCCTGCTGGCCGATCTCGACGACGCGTACGGCGGGTCGCTGCCGCGCGGGCACCGGGCCGGGCGTCCGGTGGTCCTCATCGACAACGCGCAGACCGCGCCCGGCATCGGGCTGATCGCGGCGGT
The DNA here is from genome assembly GCF_026341275.1 of Streptomyces ortus. NCBI lineage: Bacteria > Bacillati > Actinomycetota > Actinomycetes > Kitasatosporales > Streptomycetaceae > Streptomyces > Streptomyces ortus. The sequence goes on along the minus strand of NZ_JAIFZO010000002.1, from coordinate 4,897,640 downwards.
GCTGCGGGACCGGGCCGACGGCATCGCCGACCGGGTGGCCTTCTTCGCCGGTCTGCGCGGCCACGGTCATCCGGCCCTGCGCAACGCGACCCGCAGCCCCCTGTCCCAGCTGGCCCGCACGAGCGGCTGGCAGCCCGGTGGCACGGCCTCGTCCCGGGCGCTGCTCGTCCCGCTGTCACCGCTGTCCCGCGACGACACCCCGCGCGTCGTCGAGGCGGCCTGCCGGGGTCTGGCCGTACCGTCCCGGCTGCCGGGCGCCGCCCACCGGCTGACCCGCGGCAGTCCGCTCGGTACGACGCTGTTCGCCGAGTCCGCCCGGCAGAACCTGCCCCGGGGCGCCGGCACACCCGGCGAACTCCTCACCGCGGACCTCGTACCGCACGAGGCACAGGAGACGTGCGGGGCGCACGAGACACACGAGGCGTGCGGGACGCGTGGTGGGCGGCCCGCCTACCGTGAGCTTCTCGACCGGCTGGTGCCGGCCGGCCGCCGGGACGAGCTGGCGCTGCTGGCCGTGGCCCACGACCGCGAGTCGGCGTTCGCGCTGGCCGCGGCCCGGCTCCCCGGCGACTTCGGCGCGGTGGGGGTCCTGGCCCTGGAGGCACGGCTCGCCGAGGAGGGCCTGCCCACGGTCCCCGGCCAGTTCGTCGGCGACCCGTTCCTGCGGGCGCTGCTGCTCCTCGGTCTGCACCGCAGGGAACCGGACCACGGCACCTGGAAGGCCGCCCACCGCACGCTCGTCGCCCACTACACGGACCTCCCGGCCGCGCCGGACCGCCCGAGGGAAGACGCCGGGGAAGGCGCCGGTCCGGGGGCGGCGGAGCAGCGGACGCTCTACCGGCTCCAGCACGAACTCGCCCTCGGCGCCGCCGAACCGGCCGTCACGTATCTCCGCGACACCTTCGCCCGCCACTGCATGAAGGCGTGGCTGCGGGCACTGGTCTTCCTCGCGTCGGCGCCGTACCACCCCGCGCCCACCCCGGACGGCTACGGCTGCGCCGCGTACGACGCCCGCGCCCGGGTCGCGCTCGGCCGCGTCGGCGCCGGCCCGCCACCGCCGGAGGGCGCGGACACCGCGCTGCATCTGCGGATACGCCGGCTCCTGTACGGGGTCTGGCAGGTCACCGACCCGCTGGCGCTGCCCGATCCGGTCGTCGCCGAGCGGCTGCGGTCCGAGCTGGGGCAGCTGTCGAGGCTGCGGACCACGGACGTGGAGCCGCTGCTGCGGGCGTCCGTGCACTGGCCCGAGGACGCCCTGTCCGGCCGCCCCCTCCGCCTCGGCCGGACCGCGGGACGGGCCCCGGACCTGTTCTAGACCTGCCCTGGACCTGCCCCAGACCTGACCTACACCCCGGCGTAGGAGTGCTTGCCGGTGACGAAGATGTTCACGCCGTAGTAGTTGAACAGCCAGCAGGCGAAGGCGGCGAGCGCGATGTACGCGGCCTTGCGGCCCTTCCAGCCGGCCGTGGCACGGGCGTGCAGATAGCAGGCGTAGGCGACCCAGGTGATGAACGACCAGGTCTCCTTGGGGTCCCAGCCCCAGTAGCGGCCCCACGCGTCGCCCGCCCAGATGGCACCGGCGATGATCGTGAACGTCCACAGCGGGAAGACGGCGGCGTTCACCCGGTACGAGAACTTGTCGAGCGACGCCGAGGCGGGCAGCCGCTCCAGCACGGAGGTGGCGAACCGGCCGGGCTTGCCGCCGGTCGCGAGCTTGTTCTCGTAGCTGTCCTTGAAGAGGTACAGGATCGTGCCGACCGCGCCCACGTAGAAGACCGCGCCGCAGAAGATCGCCGTGGAGACGTGGATGTACAGCCAGTACGAGTGGAGCGCCGGCACCAGCTGGTCGCTCGCCGTGTAGAGGACGGTGACGGCGAGGCCGAGGTCCAGCAGGACCGTGGTGGTCAGGAAGAGGCCCATCCAGCGGACGTTCTTCTTCATCGCCAGCAGCGCGAGATACACACCGACGGCGACGGTGGAGAAGGTGATGTTGAACTCGTACATGTTGCCCCACGGCGCCCGCTGCACCGACAGGGCGCGGGCGAGTACGCCGCCGAACGCGATGAGGAAGGCGAGCACGGTGAGGGAGATGGCGATCCGGCCGTACAGGTCGCCCTGCTCGTCACCGCCGTGCGCGCCGGGCCCGTCCGGCACGTCCCGCGCGCCCGCCGCGGCCCGTGTGACGACCTTGGGCCGCTCCAGCACGGCGGTGCCGCCCGCGTTCTGCACGGTGACCGCCGGTGCGGCCGGCTTCGTGCCGGTCCGCTCGGCGGTCAGCGCGGCGGCCGTACGGCCGACCTTGCTGCGGCTGCCGAGGAGCCATTCGGCGATGTACGCGAAGAAGGCCAGTGTGTAGACGGCCATCGCGGAGTAGATCAGCGTGTTGCTGACGTTCGCGAGGTGCTCGTTGGTCGCGGCGGCCAGGTCGGTCGCGGCGGAGAGGTCGGTTGCGGCGGCGAGAGTCACTTCGTCTCAGCCCCTTCGGCAGGTACGGCGGGAGGTTCGGGGGTGGGGTGCTCGTTCTCGGGCTGATCCGGTGTGTCCTTCTCCGGTCGGTCCGGGGTGTCGGGTGCGCCGGGCGCCAGGTCGTACAGATGGCCCGCGAGGACGCCCAGCTCCTCGGGGACCTTGGCGGACTCGCTGCGGCCGAGGCCCGCCATCTCGACGACCGTGACCCCGTCGGGGCCGGTCACGGCCCGCACCCACACCCGGCGGCGCTGGATGAAGAGGGAGGCGGCGAGGCCGAAGATCGCGCCGAAGGCACCGGCGAGGGCCCAGCCCGCGCCGGGCTGCCGGGTGACCTGGAAGTTCGCCCACTCCTTGACCCCCTTCTCGAAGGTGATCGAGCCGGCGCCGTTCGGCAGCTGCATGGTCTCGCCCGGCTTCAGGTTCTCCCGCAGCTGCTTGCCCTTGGAGTCCTTGAACTCCTTCATGTTCTTCTTTTCGAGCTGGTACACGCTCTGCGGCAGGCCCGCGTCGACGCCGAGGTCGCCGTGGTACGCCGCGAGGTTGAGCACGGGGTTCAGCAGCGCCGGGAACTGCGAGACCACCGCGGTGCCCTCGCCGCCGTACGCGGGGAGGAAGAACGCCTGGAAGCCGAGCTGTTCCCGCTTGCCGTCGGCGTCCTTGTAGCCGTCCATGACCTTGATCGCGCCGGTCGAGGTGACGTTCGAGTCGAGCGGCAGCAGCGGCACGGCCTGCCGGTAGACGATGTCGCCCTTGCCGTCCCGGACGGTGACGACGGGCGCGTAGCCGTGGGCGGTGAGGTAGACCTTCGAGTCGTCGATGTCGAGCGGCTCGTTGACCTTGACGGTCTTCTTCTGTTCCTTGCCGTCCGCGCCCACGCTGTAGTCGACCTTCGCCTGGTACGTACGCGGCGTGCCCTTGTTGGGACCCGTCTGCTCGTACGTGCCCTCGAAGTCCTCCAGGACGAAGCTGAACGGCTCCAGGTCGTCCGTGTCGAAGAGGCTGCCGGACTTGAAGTCGTCGTACTGCGTGAGGGTGTTGGCGAACCCGTCGCCCTCGACGATCAGTTTGTTGCCCTCGGACTTGAAGAGCTGGCCCCAGGCGAAGGCGACCAGCATCACGATCAGCGCGATGTGGAAGGCGAGGTTGCCGACCTCGCGGAGGTAGCCCTTCTCGGCGGCGACCGCGTCCCCGTCGAGGTGCGCGCGGAAGCGCCGCTTCTTCAGCAGCTTCAGCGCCTCCTCCCGGACCTCCTCGGGCGCGGCCCCGGTCCGCCACGTCGTGTACGCGGGCAGCCGGGTCAGCAGGCGCGGGGCGCGCGGCGGCCGGCCGCGCAGCTGGCCGACGAACTGCCAGGTGCGGGGCACGATGCAGCCGATGAGGGAGACGAAGAGCAGGATGTAGATCGCGGAGAACCAGGCGGAGCTGTAGACGTGGAACAGCCCGAGCTTCTCGTAGAGGGGCCCGATCGTGGTGTGCCGGGCCAGGAAGTCGGCGACCTTCGTCTCGTCGGTCCCGGACTGCGGGATCAGCGAGCCGGGGATCGCGCCGAGGGACAGCAGGAAGAGCAGGAGCAGCGCGACCCGCATCGAGGTCAGCTGCCGCCAGATCCAACGGGCCCAGCCGATGACCTCGCGGCCGGTCCACGCGAGCCAGCCCGTGGCGCCCGGCGTGCGCGTACCGCCGAAGGAGCCGGGCACGACCGTGTCCCGGGGCGCGGTGGACAACTGGGCCCCGGCGGCACCGAGATCGCCGGCGTCCCGCGTCGCGGCGTCCCCCGTACCGTTCCTGTCGGCCCGGTCGCCGTTCTCGCCCTCGGTCCGCACGTCGGTGTCCCGTGTCGTGCCCATGAATTCAGATCCCTACCGTGAAGCCGTCGGACCAGCCCTGCATCTCCTGCACGATGCCGTCCCACGCGCCGGTCAGCAGGAGCAGACCGGTCGCGATCATCATTCCGCCGCCGATGCGCATGACCCACACATAGTGGCGCTTGACCCAGCCGAAGGCGCCGAGCGCCTTGCGGAAGGCGACGGCGGCGACGACGAAGGGCACGCCGAGCCCGACGCAGTACGCGACCGTCAGTACGGCCCCGCGACCGGCGCTCGCCTGGTCGGAGGAGAGCGCCAGCACGGAGGCGAGCGTCGGTCCGATGCACGGCGTCCAGCCGATCCCGAAGAGCGCGCCCAGCAGCGGGGCCCCGACCAGGCCGGCGACCGGCCGCTTGTGGAAGCGGAACTCGCGCTGGGTCAGCCAGGGCATCATCCCCAGGAAGAACACCCCCATGAGGATCATGAGGACGCCGAGCACCTGGGACATCGTGTCCTTGTGCTCCTGGAGGGTCGAGCCGAAGTAGCCGAAGAGGGCGCCGCCGGAGACGAAGACGGCGGTGAAGCCGAGCACGAACAGCGAGGCCCCGGCGACCATCCGGCCGCGTCGCGCCTCGGCGAGGTCGGTGCCGCTGACGCCGGTGACGTACGACAGATAGCCCGGCACGAGCGGCAGTACGCACGGGGAGAAGAAGGAGACGAGCCCGCCGAGCAGGGCGATCGGGATGGCGAGCACCAGCGCCCCGTCGAGGACGGTCCGGTTGAGGTCGGTGCCGGCGGCCACGAGAAGAGACACGAGCGGTCACTTCTCCGCGAGGATCGGCTTGAGCATCTTGCGCAGATTGTCCTCGCTGAGCGCGGACAGCGACCGGGAGGCGACCTTCCCGTCCCGGTCGAGGACGAGCGTGGAGGGGATCGTCTGCGGGTTGAGCGTGCCCTTCTCGAACCGGAGCATCAGCTTGCCCGTCGGGTCGTACAGGCTCGGGTACTCGACGCCGTGCGCCTTCTCGAAGGCGCGGGCCGGGGTGGTGCTGGTGTCCCGGGTATTGATGCCGACGAACTGCACGCCCTGGTCCTTGAGGTCCTCGGAGACCTTGACGAAGTTCTTGGCCTCCAGGCGGCAGGGGCCGCACCAGGAGCCCCAGACGTTCAGTACGACGATCTTGCCCTGGTAGTCGGCGACGTCGAGCTGCTTGCCGTCGATGGTCTTGCCCGACAGCTCGGGCGCCTGTGCGCGGCTGCCCTTGTCGACCGTGGCGATGCCGTCGGAGCCGGTGACGAAACCGGTGTCACCCGACCCGCCGGACTTGCCCCCGGATCCGCACGCGGACAGGAGCAGCGCCGCGGCGACGGCCGCTCCGGTCAGTACGGCGGCACGGCTACGGGTCCGGTCGGTGCGCTGGACGGCACGGCTGGCGGCACTCATGTGAAAAGTTTCGCATGTCCGTTCCGGGGATCTTGCGCACCCCCCTCGCGGGGTTCAGGCGGCCTTGTCCTGGCCGAGGAACGCCTTCCAGCCGCCGGTCGGTTCCTCCCCGACGCCCAGGGTCCGCAGCTTCTCCAGGACGGCCTTGTCCTGCGCGTCGAGCCAGTCCACGAACTGGCGGAACGACACCAGGCGTACGTCCTTCTTGCCCGCGATGTGCTTCAGCGCGTTCTCGACGGCGTCCATGTAGATGCCGCCGTTCCATTCCTCGAAGTGGTTGCCGATGAAGAAGGGCGCGCGGTTGGTCTCGTAGGTACGCGTGAAGCCCGCTATGTACGAGTCGGTCGCCTGCTTGCGCCAGGCCGGGTAGTTGGCGGGCGGGGCCTGGGTGGAGTTGACCGACTGGTTCGCGAGGATGTTGTAGTCCATGGAGAGGACCTCGAAGGTGTGCCCGGGGAAGGGCATCGCCTGGAGCGGCAGGTCCCAGACGCCCTCCTTCTTGTCCGGCCAGACCTGGGTGCCGCCGGGCGAGGAGGCGTCGTAGCGCCAGCCGAGCTCGCGGGCGGTGGGCAGCAGGTTGTCCTGGCCCTTCAGACAGGGGGTGCGTCCGCCGACGAGTTCCTTCTCGTAGTCGAAGGGCAGCGAGGGCACCTCCTGCTCGCTCCAGCCGGTGTTCGTGCGCCACTCCTTGACGAACGCCTTCGCCTGGTCGATCTCGCTGCGCCACTGGGCGGGCGTCCAGTTCTCGACGGTGCCGGTGCCACCGCAGAAGTGGCCGTTGAAGTGGGTGCCGATCTCGTGGCCGTCGAGCCAGGCCCGCCGGAGGTTCTTCAGCGTGGACTTGATGTGGCCGTCCGTCAGATAACCGATGTCGGACGCGCCCGGCGGGTTGTTCGGCGGGCGGTACGTGCGCTTTTTCGACTCGGGCAGGAGATAGAGCCCGGAGAGAAAGAACGTCATTCGCGCGTCGTGCTCTTCGGAGAGCTTCAGAAAACGCTCGAAGAGGCCGTTGCCGACGTCTCCCGCGCCGTCCCAGGAAAAGACGACGAACTGTGGCGGGGTTTCACCGGGTTGCAGAGGCACGGGCTTCTCGGGCTGCTTGGGCTGCTTGCCGGTGAAGGAGGTGGAGCCGTCACCGAGGGGACGGGCGGGACGGCCGCCACCCTTGTCACCAGGCTTTGCGGAATCGCTGACGTGGGGGGAGCCGCCTCCGACAGCGGTGCCGCAGCCGGCGATCCCCATGGCCGCCGCGGCGGTGGCCCCGGCTCCGATCCCCAGCATTCCCCTTCGGCTGATGTCGCGCATTTCCGTCCCCATTCGTCGTGCTCGGCGCCCAAGCAATCTGGACACAGAGTTAGAGGGGACGACGAAGAGGGGGGTTCCCGCGCAGGCCCGGATATTTCGCCACCCACGAAATGGCGAACCTGTGACGAACGCGGCGGAACCGCTCCGGGGGCCGAGGTCTGACGGGCTCGCGGCACGAGGGGGCGGGGTACGGGTTTGGACAGCCGACCCGGCGAGAGGGGACGCTTTTGCGCCGTTCCCCGCGCCCCTGAGTGGCCAGGGGCGCGGGGAACTGCGCACCCCACACCCACTCACCCGCACGACACGAGCAAGGAACCGTCCCACTGACCCCAGGGGCGCGGGGAACTGCGCACCCCGCTCCCACTCACCCGCACGGTGCAAGCAAGGAACCCGCCCGGCGGAGCCGAGAGACTACGCGCCGAACGCCTTCGACTGCCCCTTCACCGGCTTCGCTCCGGCAAGGAGATGCGCGGGCACCAGATCCCGCGCAGGCTCCGTATAGCCCACGGACACGATCTTGTCCCCCCGATACGTGAACGTCGTCAACGACGCCAACGTGCACTGCCGCTTCCGCGGGTCGTGCCACAACCGCCGCCGCTCCACGAAGGACCGCACGATCCAGATCGGCAGCTGGTGGCTGACGCACACGGCCTCATGCCCCCGAGCCGCGTCCCGGGCCGCGTCCAGCGCCCCCATCATCCGGACGACCTGCTCCAGATACGGCTCGCCCCAGGACGGCTTGAACGGGTTGACCAGGTGCTTCCAGTTCTCGGGGTTGCGCAGCGCCCCGTCCCCGACCCCGAAGGTCTTGCCCTGGAAGACGTTCTCCGCCTCGATCAGCCGCGCGTCGGTCGCGACGTCGAGCCCGTGCGCCTCGGCGAGCGGCGCGGCCGTCTCGCGGGCCCGCTCCAGCGGCGAGGAGACGACGTGGGTGATGTCACGCGGAGCGAGATGCTCGGCGACCCGCTCGGCCATCCGCTGTCCGAGCTCGGACAGGTGATACCCGGGCAGCCGCCCGTAGAGCAGCCCGTCCGGGTTCTCGACCTCGCCGTGCCGCATCACATGTACGACGGTGATGTCACTCATACTGCCGTGGCCTCCGCTGCTGCCCGTGCCGCCGCCGGAAGGGCGTCGGCGATCCGCTGTACCGCCCGGTCGTCGTGCGCCGTCGACACGAACCAGGACTCGAACGACGACGGCGGCAGGTAGACGCCCTGCGCCAGCATCGAGTGGAAGAAGGCGTTGAAGCGGTACGACTCCTGCGTCTTCGCGTCCTCGTAATCGCGTACGTCTTCCCCGGTGAAGAAGACGGAGAACATGGTGGACGCGTTCTGCAGGGTGTGCACCACACCTTCCTTGGTGAGGGCGTCCGTGACGAGCGTACGGATCTGCGCGGAGACCGCGTCGAGCCGGGTGTACGCGGCGTCGTCGAGCAGCCGCAGCTGGGCGAGGCCCGCGGCGGTCGCGACCGGGTTCCCGGACAGCGTGCCGGCCTGGTAGACGGGACCGACGGGCGCGAGGTACGCCATCACGTCCGCCCGCCCGCCGAAGGCCGCGGCCGGGAAACCGCCACCCATGACCTTGCCGAAGGTCATGAGGTCGGGCGCGACCCCGTCCACCCCGTACCAGCCGGCCCGGCTCGTACGGAAGCCGGTCATGACCTCGTCGGAGATGTACAGGGCGCCGTCCGCCGCGCAGGCGTCCTTGAGTCCCTGGTTGAAGCCGGGCAGCGGCGGCACGACACCCATGTTGCCGGGCGAGGCCTCGGTGATCACACAGGCGATCTCGCCGGGGTGCGCGGCGAAGGCCGCCCGCACGGCGTCGAGGTCGTTGTACGGCAGGACGATGGTGTCCCCGGCCTGGGCCCCGGTGACGCCCGGCGTGTCGGGCAGCGCGAACGTGGCCAGGCCACTGCCCGCGGCGGCCAGCAGTGCGTCGACGTGCCCGTGATAGCAGCCGGCGAACTTCACGACCTTGGCGCGCCCGGTGAACCCGCGCGCGAGACGGATGGCGGACATGGTCGCCTCGGTGCCGCTGGACACCAGGCGGACCTGCTCGACGGGGGCGACGCGGGCGACGATCTCCTCGGCGAGCGCGACCTCGCCCTCCCCCGGCGTACCGAAGGAGGTGCCGCGGGAGACGGCCGCCCGGACCGCCTCGATGACCTCGGGGTGGGAATGGCCGAGGATCATCGGCCCCCAGGAACAAACGAGGTCGACGTACTCCCTCCCGTCGGCATCGGTCAGGTATGGACCGTTACCGGACACCATGAACCGGGGCGTACCGCCCACGGCGCGGAACGCGCGGACGGGAGAGTTCACGCCGCCGGGCGTCACGGCCGCCGCACGGTCGAAAAGAGTCTGCGAAACTGGGGCTTCGTACGGATAGCTCACACGGACCATGGTGTCAGAGGCTGCGAAGATCCTGCGGACAGGTGTTTCAACGCACGTTTCGGCGTGCGGCCGTGGGGGAGGTCACTGTCACGATGATCGGGTTGCGTGGCGGGGGTCGCGCACCCTAGAAAAGCAGTCGGGTGGAGATATGCATCGCGGTGGCGGACTGGGCGAGGGGACCGATGACCTCGGTCCTCGGCGTGCCCGGCGGGGGAAGCACCGGCGCGAGGCGGAAGCTGCCGAGGCACGGCAGACTCAAGGGTCACAGAGCGAACCTGAGCGGATCGAGCCGTCCGCGCGTATGGACGGTATGGACTACACGGACCGCGGGGCAGACCAGCTCAGGCCAGGAAGCAGCGGGAATGGTGGCCGGGTGGGGGTGACCTACAAATACTTCGGGGCTCCGGACGGCGCGACCGCCGCCCGCGTCCCCATCTCCATGCGCCCGGAGGAGCTCGGCGGCGACGAGCTCGGTATGAACGGCATGTTCACGAAGATCAAGCCGGAGACGATGGCCGCGATGGTCCTCACCGGTATCGAGGGCATACCCCTGCACAAGGTGCCCCCGCTCGAACTGGTCGTCCTCCACCCGGACTACGCCGTCGTCAGGCTTCCCATGACGGTCGTGGACCCGCTGCGCGGCATAGGTGAGGAGGCCGTGGGCGCGGCGGCCTTCATCTGGTCGACGGTCCCGGACCGCGGCGGTCCCCGCGACGCGTACAACGTCTACCAACTCCTGCACGAATGGCAGGACTTCAGCCACCGCCTCCACGAGGCGGGCCACCAGCCGTACTGCCTGGTGTGGCCGTAGCCCGGGATTTCGCGGATCCGGGCGGGGCCCTTAGGCCGTCATGAGGAGTTCGTGCCGGACGACACGGCTCCGCCTCCCGTACGGCACGGAAAGTGCCGTACGGGAGGCGGAGTCGTACATGTGCGCTAGGGCACGGGAGTGATCCCGTGCCGATCCGTCACGCGCGGCGCGAGCGACGTGCGCGGGAGGCCGCGTACACAGCCCCGGCGCCCAGGACGATCACCACAGCGGCGCCACCGGCGATCGGGCCGACCGGCGTGCCGGCTCCCGTCTCCGCCAGCGGTCGCGTGCTGTCGCTGGGCGTCGGCTTCGGAGTGGCGGACGGCTTCGACGACAGCGGCGGCACGTCCGCCGTCGTGGGAGGCGTCGTGGCCGGCTTGGGGGTGGTCGGCGGAGTGGTCTCCTCCGCGGGCGGCTTGCTGCCCTCGGGAGTCGACGGGGTCGACTCCGGCTTGGTGGGGGTCGGGGTCGGGGTGGGCGACTCCGGCGGGCTGTCGGCACACGCCTTCTCGCCGCCGTTCCACGCCGCTATGAGGTGGTACGGAGTGTTGACGCCGTCGGGCTGGTAGGGGGCGGGGCCGTGCCCCTCCCCCGTCTTGCCGTCGTAGGCGATGTCGTCGCCGTACAGATCGATCTGGCCGAAGCAGTCCGGCTGCTTCACGGACAGCTTCTGCCAGGTCTGCTTCGCGCCGTCGCCGGCCACGTCCGCGGCGGTGAGGTAGACGGTGGCCTTGTCCACCATGGTCTGACGACCGGAGGTCTGCCAGTTCGGCCCCTCGGTGGTGTATTCGGCGAGGGAGACCGGGTACTTGCAGCCGTCGCCGACCTTCTCTCCGGGGGCCAGCCGGACCTCGACGGACCCGGGGACGGTGTCCCAGGAGCGGAATCCGCCCTGCGAGGTCCAGTCCGCGCCCACGACACCTCCGTCGGCGCCGACGATGCGGTACTGGACGGTGGCCGACCGGCACGTCCCGCCGGGCGTGGCGCTTGCGGCGCCCGCCCCGAACAGGGGTACGACGGCAGCGGCGAGGAAGGCGGAGGCTGCGAGGGCAGCGGGTCTTTTGAGTTGTTGCGAACGCGACAAGGTGAACCTCTGCGGATAGGGCCGTGTGGGAGGTGGCTGAGCGCGCCTGACCAACGGGGGCGACGCAACGAAAGCGTGCGCGACTGAGTCACTTGCGCCACTTCACTCGCTTCAGACACAGCGGAGGGAAGTGATCCGAATTCTTGCTCGCTTTCACAACTCCCGTCAATCTTCCACGACTTCACCATGATTCGAATTCATCACGATTGCCGGTCCTCCGGCCGAAAAGAGACGACGCACGGAGCGGGCGCGACCGACCACGCCGCACCCGCACCCGCGCCCGCCCACACCCCCCTAAGCGGCCGGCGCCACCGCGCTGATCGCCGGCGTCCGCAGCACCCGCCACGCCGTGACGAGGCTCGTCCCCATCGTCACCGCCACGGCCACCGCCACGACCCCGAGCCAGATCCCGAGCCCCCGCTCCGGCAGGACCGCGTCCGTGCGGACCGTGGTGAAGGAGACGATCCCGGCCAGCGCGGCCCCCGTACCGAGGACGACGCCCGTCACCGTCAGGACCAGGGACTCGATGCCCACCATGCCGAGCACCTGCCCCGGAGTCGCCCCCGCGAGCCGCTGCTGCCCGAACTCCTTGCGCCGGTAGGTGGTGGCCGCGTACAGGGAGTTGATCAGCATGACGCAGGAGAAGACCACGATGATTCCGACGACCGTGAGGTTGAGCGTTTCGAGGTTCTTCGCGTCGACGGACTTGGGGACGCCCGCCGCGTGGATCGCGTCGTTCTCGACGCCCTGCATGGAGAGCGTCGCGGTGGCCATGCCGATGAAGAGGGTCAACGGCACCATGACACCCGGCAGTTCGGCGACCCGTACCCGCAGGCCGCGTACGGCGGGGTAGCCGCTCGGCCCCGTCAGCGGCAGCCGGCCGAGCAGCGCCCGCAGCAGCCCCGGCGACAGGAGCGCGAGGCCGACCGAGAGCAGGATCGCGCCGTACGCGGGCGGCGCCATCAGCGCGGCGTCGGTCGAGGACAGGACGAAGGTGGTGCCGATCGACAGGGCGCCGAGGACCAGGGACCCGAGGACGAGGAACCTGCGCCCCCTGCTCCGGGACCGGGGCCGGCCGCCGGCCGCCCGCCGCACCGCGAGGAACGCCGCCCCCGCCGCCGCGAGCACCGTGATGTCGAGTCCTGAGTACAGGGCGATGGGTCCGAAGGTGTGGTCGACGGACTCGGCGACCTGCCCGCTGTCCTGGAAGACGTCCAGCAGGACCCGCCCGCCGAGCATCGCGGGGCCGATCGCGAGCAGCGCGCCCACCAGGGCGACGGCCACCGCCTCCCCGACGACCATCCGCTTGAGCTGTGCGGGCGTGGCCCCGGAGCAGCGCAGCAGCTCGATCTCGGCGGAGCGCTGGCGCACGTTCACCGTGAGGGTGGAGGCGACCGCGAAGAACACCAGGAGGGTGCCGTAGCCGCCGACGACGCCCGCCGCGGTGGACAGGGTCTCCGAGCTGACGGAGTCCACGCCGGGCGCCCCCGCCGTGTCGTGCATCGAGTTGAACGTCATGATGATCGCCGCGCCCAGGAAGGCGGACAGCAGGGTCGCGGCGAAGCGGCCGGGGCGCTGCCGCACGGAACGCGTCGCCAGGGTGAGCATGGTGAACATCGCGCTCACGCCCCCGCCATCACGTCGTCGCCGAGGTGCGCGAGGCGCTCGGCCACCGCGTCCACGGTCGGCCGGCGCATCTCGCCCGCGAGCCGGCCGTCCGCGAGGAACAGCACCGAGTCGGCGTACGAGGCGGCGACCGGGTCGTGGGTCACCATGACGACCGTACGGCCGTGGACCCGTACCGCGTCCTGGAGGAGCCGCAGGACGTCCCGCGCGCCGCGGGTGTCCAGGGCGCCGGTCGGCTCGTCCGCGAAGATGACGCTCGGCTCGGTCACCAGGGCGCGGGCGATGGCGACGCGCTGGCGCTGGCCGCCGGAGAGCTGGTCGGGCCGGTGGCCGAGGCGGTCGCCGAGACCGACGGCGGTCAGGGTCTCCCGCACCCGGTCCCGGTGCACGCGGCGCCGGGCGAGCTTCAGCGGCAGGACCGTGTTCTGCGCCACGGTGAGCGTGTCGAGGAGGTTGTACTGCTGGAAGACGAAGCCGATCCGGTTGCGCCGGAACTTCGTCAGTTCGGTCTCGGTGCCGCCGGTCATCTCGGCACCGTCGACCATCACGATGCCGCTGTCGGGCCGGTCGAGCCCCGCCGCGCACTGCAGCAGCGTGGACTTGCCGGAGCCCGAGGGGCCCATCACCGCGGTGAAGGTGCCGCTCGCCAGGCTGAGCGTCACCTCGTCCAGCGCGGTCACGGAGCTGTCGTCGCTCCCGTACGTCTTGCTGACCTTGACCAGCCGCAGGGCCATCTCGGCGGCACCCGCGCCGTGGCCGCCCTTGCCGCCTTTGCCACCCTTGCCGCCCTTGCCGCCCTCGCTGTGCGTACGTCGGTCGGTGGTACGTCGGTCGGTGGTACGTCGATCGGTGCCGGTTCGGCGAAACATCGTCATCAGCCTCCGTCGGGCACGGTCCGCGCCCCGTGTCGGGCACTGCCTGTGCCCCGCCGAAGACGCTACGGAGCAGGGGAGACGGGCACATTGGCCCCAGAACCCGTATCGGGGGGTGTACTCAGCGACACCCTCGATCCCGTACGGCAGCGGAGGCTCAGCCCGATCCGCCGGGTCAGCCAGGTCAGCCAGTGACGGTGACCGTGAAGCCCGTCACCGAGCCGCCGCCCTCCCGGCGCCCGGCGAACGGCTCTCCCCCGTGGGCGGTGGCCACCTCGCGGACGATCGAGAGGCCGAGCCCGGAACCGGGCAGGCTCCGCGCGTCCGGCGCGCGGTAGAAGCGGTCGAAGACCCGGTCGAGATCCTCCTGGGCGATACCGGGCCCCCGGTCCAGGACCTCGACCCGGACGGTGTCACGGTCGGCGCGCGTCACGACGAGCTCGATCGGCCCGCTGCCGCCCCGGTCGAACTTCGCCGCGTTGTCCACCAGGTTGGACATCGCCCGCTGCAGCGCCGCGGGCCGCCCGTCGGCCACCGTGTCCCCCGAGACCCGTACGGTCACGGCCCGTCCCGTGCGCCGGCGCGCCGCCACCGCCACGTCGTCCGCGAGGTCGCCGAGGGCCACCCGCCGCTGCGGCTCGGTGCCGGACTGGCCGGCCGCCAGCGCGACCAGCTCGTTGACCAGGTCGGTCAGCTCGCGGGACTCCTGCGCGAGGTCGTCGACCAGCTCCTCGCGGACGGCGGGCGGCAGTTCGTCCATCCGGCGCAGTATCGAGATGTTCGTGCGCAGCGAGGTCAGGGGCGTACGCAGCTCGTGTCCCGCGTCCTGGACCAGGCGCCGCTGGTCGTCCTCGGACTGCGCGAGCCGGCCCAGCATGCGGTCGAAGGACCGGCCGAGCCGGGCCACCTCGTCGTACCCGGCGACCGGCACCTGGATGGCGAGCCGCCCGGTGCGCGCCACGTCCTCGGCGGCCCCCGCGAGCCGTACGAGCCGCGAGGTGATGCGCCGGGCCAGCCACCAGCCGAAGAGCCCGGCGGCGATCACCACGGCGCCCACCAGCAGCACGGTCCGCTGCTGGAGGTCGCGCAGCAGGTCCTCCGTACCGCTGAACTCCTGCGCCACCTGTACGGCGCCCCGCCCGCCGCCGAGCGAGACGGTCGCGACGCGGTAGACGTCGTCGCCGACGTCGACGTCCCGGTGCTCCACCAGCCGCCCGGCGGTCCGCGCCGCCGCGACGGGACGGTCGGCGGCGTCCACGGGCAGCGGCGTACGGCCCCGGTCGACGACCGCTCCGTCCGGTCCCAGGACCTGGACGACCGTGCCGCCGGGCCGCACGAGTTCGCCGCGCGGGCCGCCGTCGGGGCGGGTGGTGGCGAAGTCGGCGGTCTCCAGCGGCTTGCGGCGCACCTCGTCGAGCAGATCCTGTACGACGCCCTCGAACACGGTCTGCTGGTCCACGCGCACGAGCCGGGCGGCGGCGTCGTACGACAGGAACCCGACGAGGACGGTGACGGCCGCGGCGACGGCGGCGAACGACACCGTGAAGGTGGTCCGCAGCGACGACAGCCTGGCCCGCGCCACCCACCTCCCGAGCCGGCCCGCCCGGCCGGTCCGCACGCCCGTGGGCCGCACTCAGTCCTCCCTCAGCACGTACCCCACGCCCCGCACGGTGTGGATCACCGAGGGCACGGCGGCCGAACCGGGCGCACCGGCCACCCCTGCCGCCCCGGCCGCCCCGGGCTCGTCGAGCTTGCGCCGCAGGTAGCCGACATACACGGCGAGGTTCTTGGAACCCGGCCCGAAGTCGTATCCCCAGATGCGGTCGTAGATGGTGGTGTGGTCGAGGACGATGCCCGCGTTGCGGACGAGCAACTCCAGCAGGTCGAACTCGGTGCGCGTCAGCTCGATCTCCCGCGTGCCCCGCCAGACCCGCCGGGCCTGCGGATCGAGGCGCAGACCCGCGGCGGCGATCTGGCCGGCGGGCGCGCGCTGCGGTTCGCTGGGGGGTACGTCGTCGGGGGCGCCCGTGCGCCGGAGCAGGGCCCGGAGCCGGGCGAAGACCTCCTCGACGTCGAAGGGCTTTACCACGTAGTCGTCGGCGCCGGCATCAAGGCCGGCGATGCGGTCCGCGGTCTCGACCAGAGCGGTGAGCATCAGGATGGGGGTGCGGTTGCCCTCGGCACGCAGGACGCGACAGACCTGGAGGCCGTCGATGCCGGGCATCATCACATCGAGAACGAGCACGTCGGGAGGGGTGCGGTGGGCCTGTGCGAGCGCCTGGACACCGTCGGCGACGGCGGTGACCTCGTATCCCTCCAGGCTCAGGGCCCGTTCCAGGGCATGGCGGATCGCGCGGTCGTCCTCGGCGAGCAGCAGATTGTGGGGCACGGGACCAGTCTGCCAAGCACTTCTGTACGTACTACCTGATGAAGGGGTGTTGGGGCCGGGCCTCTTACCCGGCTCTCACCCCGCCGGGACCGGTGGCTTACCTCGCCCAGCCACTGTGTCCTCCGTGCCAAGGGCGAGCGCCGCGACGGGGAGGGCCACGCACCGATGAAGCGCACTGGACGCACGGAGCGTACGGAACGCAGGAAGATCGTGTTCCTGCTGCACAACGCGTACGCCATCGGGGGCACCGTCCGTACGACGCTCAATCTCGCGGCGGCGCTCGCCGACCACCACGACGTGGAGATCGTGTCGATGCGGCGGCACCGGGACGAGCCGCGGTTCACCATCGACCCGCGGATCACGGTCGTACCGCTGGTCGACGAACGGGACGGCAGCGCGGACCCCGCCGACCCCGAGTACGCGCTCGCGGCGACGGACTTCCCGGCCACCGACAAGCGGTACGAGCAGTACACGCGCCTCACCGACCGGCGGGCCGCCGCGTACCTGGCCGGCTGCGACGCCGACGTGATCGTCGGCACCCGGCCCGGCATCAACGTCTACGTCTCCCTCTTCGCACCGCGCCGGGCCCTGCGCATCGCCCAGGAGCACCTGCGCCACGACTCGCACTCCAAGCGGCTGCGGGGCGTGCTGGCACGGCACTACCGTCGGCTGGACGCGGTCGTGACGACCACGGAGGCGGACGCGGAGGTGTACCGGCAGCGGATGACCCTGCCGGGGGTGCGGATCGCGGCGGTGCCGAACATCGTGCCGGCGCCCGAGGGCATCACCCGCGACAGGACGACGAAGGTGGTGGCCGCGGCGGGGCGGCTGGTCGCCGGCAAACGCTTCGACCTGCTGATAGAGGCGTTCTCGGCGGTCGCCTCGAAGGAGCCGGACTGGCGGCTGCGGATCTACGGCGGCGGCGCGCAGCGCGACCACCTCCAGGACCTGGTCGACGGCCTCGGGCTTTCGGGGCATGTACGCCTCATGGGGCCGCGTACGCCCATCGAGGCGGAGTTCGCGAAGGCGGCGATGGTGGTGTCGGCCTCGGACGCGGAGTCGTTCGGGATGACGCTGGTCGAGGCGATGCGCTGCGGGGTGCCGGTGATCAGCACGGACTGTCCGCTGGGACCCGCGGAGATCATCACCGAGGGGGTCGACGGGCGGCTGGTCCCGGTGGGCGACTCCCGCGCGCTGGCCGAGGCGATGCTCGACCTGATCACGGACGAGCCGCTGCGCGCCGCCATGGGCGAGGCGGCGCTGGCGGGCTCGCACCGCTACGACGCGGAGCCGATCGTGGCCCGCTACGAGGACCTGTTCACGGAACTCACGTCCACGCGGAGGCGCCGGGCGTGGGCCCGCTCACGTGCCCGCGCCGCAGCCTGGACCCGCCGCCAAACCCGCAAACTCCGCCCCACCCCCCACCCGAAACCCGGCCCCGCCCCCACCCCGTAGGGGCGCGGGAAACGGCCCCCGCAGGGGCGCGGGGAACGGCGCAAGCTTTGGCCGTAGCTCTTGGCTTCTAGGGGCGCGGGGAACGGCGCAGTCTTTGGCTTTTAGCTCGTAGGGGCGCGGGGAACGGCGCAACCCACCCCCGCCGCCCCCTCAGGGCACCCGCAACGCAGCGAGCTGCTCCGCGAACGGCACCACCTCGAACCCACCGACCTGCACAGCCTCCCCCGACCCCACCGCCCCCGCGGCCACAGCGGACCCCGCGGACCCCGCACCCCCCGCAGTCGCAGACATCAACGCCCCCAACTCCCCGGCGGCCCTCCCGATCCGCTGGGCCAGCCCTTCCGCCCCCCAGTCCTCCGAAGCCGCGTACACCGCGGTAGGCACCACCACCGCCCGCAGGTACGCGAACAGCGGCCGCATCGCGTGCTCCAGCACCAGCGAGTGCCGGGCCGACCCCCCGGTCGCGGCGACCAGCACCGGCTTACCCGCCAGCGCGTCCCGGTCCAGCACGTCGAAGAACGACTTGAACAGCCCGCTGTACGAGGCGGAGAAGACCGGCGTCACCACGATCAGCCCGTCCGTCCCCGCCACCGCGGCCAACGCCGCCCCGAGCGCCGGCCCCGGGAACCCGGTGGTCAGGTTGTGCGCGATCTCCACCGCGAGATCCCGCAGCTCGACCACCTGAACCTCGACCCCGGCCCCCGTCCCGGCATCGGCACCGGCCGAGACCGCCGCCGCAAGCCGGTCCCCCAGCAACCGCGTGGACGACGGAACACTCAGCCCCGCCGACACGACGACCAGCTTCTTCATGACGTGCTCACCTCCTGGCCGGCCTCGGCCACCTCGGCCACCTCGGCCACCTCGGTCGCCGCCGCGGCGACCCGCGCCGCGTGCGTGGGCGCGTCCGGCACCCCGGCCGCCCGCCTCTTGGCGAACTCCTCCCGCAGCACGGGCACGACCTCCTCGCCCAGCATGTCGATCTGCTCCAGCACGGTCTTCAGCGGCAGCCCCGCATGGTCCACGAGGAACAACTGCCGCTGGTAGTCACCGGCGTAGTCCCGGAAGGACAGCGTCTTCTCGATGACCTGCTCGGGCGAACCGACCGTGAGCGGCGTCTGCTCGGTGAAGTCCTCCAGCGACGGCCCGTGCCCGTACACCGGCGCGTTGTCGAAGTACGGCCGGAACTCCCGTACCGCGTCCTGCGAGTTGCGCCGCATGAACACCTGCCCGCCGAGCCCGACGATCGCCTGCTCGGGCGTGCCGTGCCCGTAGTGCGCGTACCTCGACCGGTACAGCTCGACCATCTGCTTGGTGTGGTCGGCCGGCCAGAAGATGTTGTTGTGGAAGAACCCGTCGCCGTAGTACGCGGCCTGCTCGGCGATCTCCGGCGAGCGGATCGAGCCGTGCCAGACGAACGGCGGCACGCCGTCCAACGGCCGCGGCGTCGAGGTGAACGACTGCAGCGGCGTACGGAACTTGCCCTCCCAGGTCACCGACTCCTCGCGCCACAGCCGGTACAGCAGGGCGTAGTTCTCGACGGCGAGGTTGATGCCCTGGCGGATGTCCTTGCCGAACCAGGGGTAGACCGGGCCGGTGTTGCCGCGCCCCATCATCAGGTCCACGCGCCCGTCCGCGAGGTGCTGGAGCATCGCGAAGTCCTCGGCGATCTTCACCGGGTCGTTGGTGGTGATGAGGGTGGTGGAGGTGGAGAGGATGAGGTTCTCGGTGCGGGCGGCGACCCAGCCGAGCATGGTGGTCGGCGACGACGGCACGAACGGGGGGTTGTGGTGCTCGCCGGTCGCGAAGACGTCGAGCCCGACCTCCTCGGCCTTCTGCGCGATGGCGACCATGGCCTTGATCCGCTCATGCTCGGACGGGGTCCGGCCCGTGGTGGGGTCCGGCGTGACATCGCCGACGGTGAAGATCCCGAACTGCATGGCTACCTCATCCTCCAACTTGTTGACGATTCAACTATACCCACAAACACACCCCCCACCCCCGCTATTCCCCGCACCCCTGAACAGGGGCGCGGGGAACGGCGCAATCGTTTAGCCCCCTCCAGAGCCGCACCAGAACGACGCACCCCTCCACCCCCCTTCAGGGGCGCGGGGAACGGCGCAGTCCTTTCCCCCCCAGAGCCGCACCAGACAGCGCAACCTTCCCCCCCTCCCCCAGGGGCGCGGGGAACGGCGCAGTCCTTTCACCCCCCCAGAGCCGCACCAGACAGCGCAACCTCCCCCTCTCCCCCAGGGGCGCGGGGAACGGCGCATCGTTTAGCCGCCCCCTCACCGCCGCCACCCCCAGGCGCCGCCCCACACCCCCTATCCTGGCCGGAAGAGCAATCGACCCAGTCGAACGCAATCGACCGCACGAGCGAGCGAGCGGCGCCAGCAGTCCGCCCCGCCCGCCCCTCCGCCAAGGAGCACCCATGACCGCCCCCGCACCCGCCACCCCCACCGCGCCCGCCGCCGCGTCCCGTATCGCCGTCGTCACCGGCGCGAGCAGCGGAATCGGCGCGGCGACGGCCCGGCAACTGGCGACCGCGGGCTACCGGGTGGTCCTCACGGCCCGCCGCAAGGACCGCATCGAGGCGCTCGCGGAGGAGATCGGCGCGGCGGGCGGCGAGGCGATGGCCTACGCGCTGGACGTCACCGACCGTGCGGCGGTCGACGAGTTCGCGACAGCCTTCAAGAAGATCGGCGTCCTGATCAACAACGCGGGCGGCGCACTCGGCGCCGACCCGGTCGCGTCCGGCGACCCCGCGGAGTGGCGCCAGATGTACGAGACGAACGTCATCGGGACCCTGAACGTCACCCAGGCCCTCCTCCCGGCGCTGACCGCGTCCGGCGACGGCACGGTGGTCGTCGTCTCCTCGACCGCGGGCCACGGCACCTACGAGGGCGGCGCCGGCTACGTGGCCGCCAAGCACGCCGAGCACGTCCTCGCCGAGACCCTCCGCCTGGAGATCGTCGGCACCCCGGTCCGGGTCATCGAGATCGCGCCCGGCATGGTGCGGACCGACGAGTTCGCCCTGACCCGCTTCGGCGGCGACACCGAGAAGGCGGCGAAGGTCTACGCCGGGGTGGCCGAGCCCCTCACCGCCGAGGACGTGGCCGAGACGATCACCTGGACGGTCACGCGCCCCTCGCACGTCAACATCGACCTGCTGGTCGTACGCCCCCGCGCCCAGGCCTCCAACACGAAGGTCCACCGGGAGCTGTAGGCACCGCAGTGCGGCAGAAAAGACAAAATCCATGCCGGGTGAATGCACCCGGCATGGATTGTCGCTCGGCGGCATGACGCATTCACGCGTCGCCCACCCGTCACCCCTTCACCCCTTCACCCCTTCACACAAACAACCTGCTTGAGCTTCGCCACCACCTCGACCAGATCCCGCTGCTGGTCGATGACCTGCTCGATCGGCTTGTACGCGGCCGGGATCTCGTCCACGACGCCGGAATCCTTACGGCACTCCACGCCCCGCGTCTGCTCCTCCAGGTCCTTGACCGTGAAGCGCCGCTTGGCCGCGTTGCGGCTCATCCGCCGGCCCGCGCCGTGTGAGGCGGAGTTGAACGCCTTCTCGTTGCCGAGCCCTTTCACGATGTACGAACCGGCGCCCATCGAGCCCGGGATGATCCCGTACTCGCCGGAGCCCGCGCGGATGGCGCCCTTGCGGGTGACCAGCAGGTCCACGCCCTCGTACCGCTCTTCGCTCACGTAGTTGTGGTGGCAGGAGATCTCCGGCTCGAAGGTCACCTTCGCCTTCTTGAACTCCCGGCGGACGACGTCCTTCGAGATCGCCATCATGATCGCGCGATTGTGCTTCGCGTACTCCTGCGCCCAGAAGAGATCGTGCCGGTACGCCGCCATCTGCGGGGTGTCCGCGATGAATACGGCGAGGTCGCGGTCGATCAGCCCCTGGTTGTGCGAGAGCTTCTGCGCGATACCGATGTGATGCTCGGCGAGTTCCTTGCCGATGTTCCGGGAACCGGAATGCAGCATGATCCAGACCGAGTCGTCCGAGTCGAGGCAGAACTCCCAGAAGTGGTTTCCGCCACCCAGAGTGCCCATCTGCTTGGTGGCCCGCCCCTGACGGAACTTCACCGCCTCCGCGACGCCGTCGAACCGCCCCCAGAAATCGTCCCACCCGGCGGTGGCAAGACCATGGAAGCCGCCCGGATCGACCGGGCTGTCATGCATGCCCCGCCCGACCGGAATCGCCTGCTCCACCTTCGTCCGCAGCCGGGACAGGTCGCCCGGCAGGTCGTTGGCCGTCAGGGACGTCTTGACCGCGGACATACCGCAGCCGATGTCCACGCCGACCGCCGCAGGGCACACCGCACCCCGCATCGCGATGACCGATCCGACCGTCGCGCCCTTGCCGTAGTGCACGTCCGGCATGACGGCAAGGCCCTTGATCCAGGGGAGCGTGGAGACGTTGCGGAGCTGCTGCATCGCCCCTTCCTCCACCGACGCCGGGTCCGCCCACATCCGGATCGGAACCTTCGCCCCCGGCATCTCCACGTACGACATATCGTCCTCATTCCCCCGGAAAACCAACAGAAGTCCCACATCGCAAAACCGGCGCCAAGGCCAACGTTTGGGACAACGGACCGGCGTCCACGGCAGTGCGTGCGATACACATTGTCTCCAGGGGCCACCCCCGTGCGGCAACCGAATAACCACAGGACACCCTGGTCGTGAGCACAGTCGATCGACCCGTCGAGAGGAGCCCCACCGTGCAGCGGAAGGCGTACGTACCCGGCGTCGCCGCGCTCCTCGCGGCGTTGCTGGCCGGTTGCACCGGCGGATCGCCGGACAGCGACGGCCAGGACGACCCGAAGCCGGGCGGCCCGACGTCGACGGCCGCCGCGGCACAGCCCGGCAAGTACCGCACCCTCCCCGAGCCCTGCGGCGCGGTGTCGCAGAGCACCCTGGACTCCCTGCTGCCGGGCATCGAGCAGCTGACGGACGAGGAGGCGCGCGAGAAGGCCTACGAGGGCACGGCGACGGTCACGTACGACACGGACCGGAAGGTCGGCTGCCGCTGGAAGGCGGAGTCGGCGACCGCGACCGACCACCTCCTGGTCGACTTCGAGCGGGTGGTCTCCTACGACAACACGGTGAGCGACGAGGACCGCGCGGAGGAGATCTACGGGAAGAAGGAGGTGACGGCGGACCTTCCGGCACCGGCCGCGTCGCCCTCCGACTCCTCCGACTCCTCCGACTCCTCCAAAACGCCTGACGCACCCGAGTCGTCCAAGTCCGGGTCCAAGTCCGGGTCGGACGACGGAGCCACCGGCGACAGCGACAGCGACGGCGGTTCCTCCGCGGACGCGGACCCGTCCACGGACCCCTCCGGCGACCCCTCCGCCAGCGGCGCCTCGGGCTCCACGCCGAGCGCCCTCCTGCCCCGCACGCTCGACGGCCTGGGCGACACGGCGTTCCTCGACGACGCGCTGAACGACTCCAAGCAGCGCACGGTGACTGTGGTGTTCCGCACGTCCAACGTGGTCGTGACGATCCAGTACGACGAGCAGCCGGCGACCACGACGGACGTCCCCAGCAGCGAGGACATGCAGGACAGGGCACGGAAACTGGCGGGTCAGCTCGCCGAGTCGTTCAGCGATTAGGGACGTTCGGCGGGGGTTTCGGCCTCGGCGGAACCTGAGCCGCACATGTCCCGTTCGGGCTACCGTGGCTCCTCGGACCCGACCGAGTGCGGTCCGGCGGAGAACGCGGCCGTCCGCACGTACACCCGAGCGTCTTGAGTGAAGGAACCATGCACCGATCCGTACAGCGACACCGTCAGCGACTCACCCGCATCCTGGCCGGGGCCGCCGCCGTCCCGGTGATGCTCGTCGCCTCCGGCTGCTCCTCGGACTCCGGCGGCGGCTCGGGCGACGACGCGAAGAAGGACTCCGGCGCCTCGGCGTCGTCCTCCGCCACGGAGGCGGCGGCGGTGGTGAAGGAGGCGACGTACGCGAAGCTTCCCGAGCCGTGCAAGGTGTTCGCGTCGAAGACGCTGAAGGAGCTCGTCCCGGAGGGCGCCAAGTCCGGCAAGGAGGGCAAGTCCGAGGACATCGGCACCCGCGGCAACTGCTCCTGGGACAGCCTGGACAACAAGGGTGTGAAGGGTTCGCAGTTCCGCTGGCTGAACGTGTCGCTGCTGCGTTTCGAGTCGGACCAGAGCCGGGGCACGGGCGAGAAGCTGGCTTCGGAGTACTACGCCAAGCACGCCGAGGACGCGCGTGCGGTGGAGGACGCGAAGAACATCAAGTCGCAGCCGGTCTCCGGCACGGGCAACGAGGCGACGCTGGTGACGTACGACCTGAAGAAGAAGGAAGGCACCTTCAGGCAGCAGACGCTCGTGACGCGCGTGGAGAACGTCGTGGTGACGGTCGACTACAACGGCGCGGGCCTGGCGGGCGACGACTCCCCGAAGGCGGCCGATCTGACGAAGTCGGCGGAGAAGGCCGCGAAGGAAGCCGTCCAGGCGGTCGTGACCGCGAACGGCGGCGGAGCCGGGGCCGGGTCGGACGCCGACGCCTCCCCGAGCAAGTCCCCGAGCAAGTCCGCGACCGAGTCCCCGAGCAAGAGTTCCGGCAAGGGTTCGGACCTCGGCGCCGGTTCCGACTCCGGCTCCGGCTCCGGCTCCGGCTCCGACGACAGCGCGAGCCCCCGCAAGTCCGCCACCAAGAAGGACTGACACAGGGCCCGAGCCGGGAACCTCGGCCTCCCTTTCGGCCGCCCTCCCACTCGCAGCCCTACCAGGACATTTGGTGGAGCCCGGCCCCCACGGAGGCCGGGCTCCACCCGTACCGGGCATCCGTACCCCGTACACATGTGCCACTCTGTTGCGCGCAACAGGTCGTAAGGGGAGGGGAGTACGGGTGGCCGCGCCTATGCAGCTCACCAAGACGCACAAGATCCTCATCGGAGTGGTCGTCTTCGGAGCGGTCGTCATCGCAGCGATCGGCTTCGCCGGTTCCTACGCGGCGGTCCGCGAACTCGCCCTGGAGAAGGGCTTCGGGAACTTCAGCTACGTGTTCCCGATCGGCATCGACGCGGGCATCTGCGTCCTGCTCTCGCTCGACCTGCTCCTCACCTGGATCAGGATCCCGTTCCCGCTGCTGCGGCAGACGGCGTGGCTGCTGACGGCCGCGACGATCGCCTTCAACGGCGCCGCCGCCTGGCCGGACCCGCTCGGCGTGGGCATGCACGCGGTCATCCCGATCCTGTTCGTGGTCTCCGTGGAGGCGGCCCGGCACGCGATCGGCCGGATCGCGGACATCACCGCCGACAAGCACATGGAGGGCGTACGCCTCACCCGCTGGCTGCTCTCCCCGCTCCCCACGTTCCTCCTGTGGCGCCGGATGAAGCTGTGGGAGCTGCGCTCCTACGAGCAGGTCATCAAGCTGGAGCAGGAACGTCTCGTCTACCAGGCGCGGCTGCGCTCCCGCTTCGGCCGTTCCTGGCGCCGCAAGGCCCCGGTGGAGTCCCTGATGCCCCTGCGGCTGGCCCGCTACGGCGTCCCCCTGGCCGAGACCGCCCCCTCGGGCCTCGCGGCGGCGGGCATCGAGCCCGCGCTGCTGCCCCCGGCGCCGCAGCCCGCCCTGGAGTCCGCGCCGCAACCGGCCGAGGCGTCCGCGGGCGGTCGCACCCCCGCGGCGCCCGCCGTACGGGACGAGGCGGCTCCCGACCGCACGCGGCGCCCCGCTCCCGAGCACGACGAGTTCCCGGAGCCTCCGGATCCGCAGGCGCAGGAAGAGGCGGAGCCGCACAACCCGTGGCTGCACGCCCGCGACCCTCAGTCGGTCGAGTACCAGGGCGGTTACGACCCGACGTACGACCCGGAGGCCGCGGACACCCAGTGGTGGCAGGACCAGCAGGCCGAGGAGTTCGAGGAACGGCAGCGGCTCCAGGACGAGCGGCGGTTCCAGGAGCGGCGACGCTTCGAGCAGCAGGCGCAGGCGCAGGCTCCCGAGCCCGCCCCCCTTGCCGAGCCGGCTCCCGAGCCGTCCATGGAGGACACCGGCACCTTCCCGATCCCGTCCGGCCCCGGCCGTACCCGCGAGCTGGGTGCGGGCGGCGGCTCGGAGCCGACCGAGGACGACTACTACCTGGTCTTCAAGAAGTCGATAGACGGCAGCTATCCGACCTCGGGCCAGTTCCGGGGCAACGTGGAGGACACGTACGGCACCAAGCTCCCGCAGCGCGAGGCCGACCGGATGGTCAACCGCTTCACCAACCGCCACACGGCGGAGCTCCAGGAGGACCACATCGCGTAGGGCGAGACGTGTGTACGTGAGAGGGGGCGCCCGGTGAACTCCGGGCGCCCCCTCTCACGTACAGGCCGGTTCTACTCCCCGAGCAGCTTCCTCACCCGCTCCTGGCCCACCGCGAGCAGCAGGGTGGGCAGGCGCGGGCCGGTGTCGCGGCCCACCAGCAGGTGGTAGAGCAGCGCGAAGAACGTGCGCTGGGCGACCTTGATCTCCGCCGGGAGTTCTTTGGGCGTGGCGTCGGCGGAGAAGCCGGCCTGGACCTTCGGAACGCCGTAGACGAGGTGGGTGAGCCCGTCCAGCGACCAGTGCGTGTCGAGTCCGTCGAGCAGCAGCCGCAGCGAGGCGCGGCCCTGGTCGTCGAGGGACGCGAGGAGTTCGGCGTCCGCGTCCTTGCGCACGACGGTCCGCTGGTCGGCGGGGACCTGGGTGTTGATCCAGGCCTCGGCCTTGTCGAGCCGCGGCCGGACCTCGTCGAGCGAGGTGATCGGGTCCGCGGGGTCGAGCTCGCTCAGGATGCGCAGGGTCTGGTCGTCGGCGCCGGCGGTGATGTCGGCGACGGAGGCGAGCGTGCGGTAGGCCATCGGCCGGGGCGTCTTGGCGAGCTCCCCGGCCGCGGTGCCGACGGCGCGCGCGTGGGCGGCGACGTCCCCCGGCAGGGCGGACCCTCCTCCGGAGCCGAACGCCTGGGAGGTGCCCCCGGCGACCTTCGCCTCCAGCTTGTCCCACTCGTCGTAGAGCCGCTGGATCTCCTGGTCGAAGGCGATCTTGAACGACTGGTTGGGCCTGCGGCGGGCGTAGAGCCAGCGCAGCAGTTGCGGCTCCATGATCTTCAGCGCGTCGCCCGGCGTGGGCACGCCTCCCTTGCTGGACGACATCTTCGCCATCCCGGAGATCCCCACGAAGGCGTACATGGGCCCGATGGGCTGCTTGCCGCCGAAGATGCTGCCGACGATCTGCCCGCCGACCTGGAAGCTGGACCCGGGGGACGAGTGATCGACACCGCTCGGCTCGAAGACGACGCCCTCGTAGGCCCAGCGCATCGGCCAGTCGACCTTCCAGACGAGCTTGCCGCGATTGAACTCGCTGAGCCGGACGGTCTCCGCGTAGGCGCACTCGGTACAGCTGTACGTCAGCTCGGTGGTCTCGTCGTCGTAGGCCGTGACGGTGGTGAGGTCCTTGCCGCAGCCGCCGCAGTACGGCTTGTACGGGAAGTACCCGGCGGACCCGGTGCCGTCGTCCTCGGCGGCGGCGCCGGAGCCTTCGGCGGCTTCGAGCTCGGCCTCGTCGACGGGCTTCTGGCCCTGCTTCTTCGGGGGTGCCTTCTTGGTCCGGTACTGGTCGAGGATCGCGTCGATGTCACCGCGGTGCTTCATCGCGTGCAGGATCTGCTCGCGATAGACGCCCGACGTGTACTGCTCGGTCTGGCTGATCCCGTCGAACTCGACGCCCAGCTCGGCGAGTGCGGCGACCATGGGGGCCTTGAAGTGCTCGGCCCAGTTCGGGTACGCGGATCCGGCCGGGGCGGGTACGGAGGTCAGGGGCCGGCCGATGTGCTCGGCCCACGACCCGTCGACCCCGGGAATGCCGTCCGGCACCTTGCGGTACCGGTCGTAGTCGTCCCACGAGATCAGATGCCTGACCTCGTGCCCGCGGCGCCTGATCTCGTCGGCGACGAGGTGCGGGGTCATGACCTCGCGCAGGTTGCCCAGGTGGATGGGGCCGGAGGGTGACAGTCCGGACGCGACGACGACGGGTTTGCCGGGGGCTCGGCGCTCCGACTCCTCGATGACCTCATCCGCGAAACGGGAGACCCAGTCGGTGGTCTCGGTGCTCTGAGCCACGATCGGCACGCCTTCTTTCCTACGGTCCACACGGCTGACGGCACCATTGTCCCAGCTAGTCCCCCAACCACGAAAACGCGTTTCCCCGTACTCGGGCGCCAGCCCCCGAACCCCCGGTCCTCAAACGCCGGCCGGGCTGAACCACCTTCAGCCCGTCCGGCGTTCGAGGACGAGCGCGGAGCGCGATCAGGGGGCGAGGGCGCAGCCCCTCGCGGTGACGGGATGGGCTGGGGCGGCGGGGGCGGGGGCGGGGGCGGATAACCCCTTTACCACCGTGGGATACTGGTCCGATCCATACCCACGAGGAGAACGGCACCCACCCCATGCCCCCGGTCACGTCCCTCACCGCCCACGTCCACCAGCGCCTCACGACCGCCCTCACGGCAACCCTGCCGGAGACCGCGGACGCGGACCCGCTGCTGCGACGCAGCGACAGGGCGGACTTCCAGGCCAACGGAATCCTCGCCCTGGCGAAGAAGGCGAAGGCCAACCCCAGGGACCTCGCGACCAAGGTCGTCGACCAGGTCGTCACGGGTGACCTGATCAAGGACATCGAGGTCTCGGGCCCCGGCTTCCTGAACATCACCCTCACGGACCGGGCGATCACGGAGACCCTCGCGGCCCGCGCCACGGACCCGGCGGACCGCCTCGGCGTGCCGCTCGCCGCGCACCCGGGCACGACGGTCATCGACTACGCCCAGCCGAACGTGGCGAAGGAGATGCACGTAGGCCACCTGCGCTCCGCGGTGATCGGGGACGCGGTCGTGCGGATCCTGGAGTTCGTCGGCGAGAGCGTCGTCAGGCGGCACCACATCGGCGACTGGGGCACCCAGTTCGGCATGCTCATCCAGTACCTGGACGAGCACCCGCACGAACTGGACCGCGAAGCCACCGCGGACGGTGCCGCCGAGACGGGCGAGGAGGCGATGTCGAACCTCAACCGCCTCTACAAGGCGGCGCGCACGCACTTCGACTCCGACGAGGAGTTCAAGACGCGGGCCCGCCGCAGGGTGGTCGACCTGCAGGCGGGCGACCCGCACACCCTCGCCACCTGGCAGCGGTTCGTGGACGAGTCGAAGGTCTACTTCTTCTCGGTCTTCGAGAAGCTGGACATGGAGATCCGGGACGCGGACATCGTCGGCGAGTCGGGCTACAACGACATGCTGGACGAGACGTGCCGCCTCCTGGAGGAGTCGGGTGTCGCCGTCCGCTCCGAGGGCGCGCTGTGCGTGTTCTTCGACGACGTGAAGGGCCCGGACGGCAATCCCGTCCCGCTGATCGTGAAGAAGTCGGACGGCGGTTACGGCTACGCGGCGACCGACCTCTCCGCGATCAGGAACCGCGTCTTCGACCTGAAGGCGGACACCCTCCTGTACGTGGTCGACGCCCGCCAGTCGCTGCACTTCAAGATGGTCTTCGAGACGGCCCGCAGGGCGGGCTGGCTGAACGAGGAGACCAAGGCGCAGCAGCTGGCCTTCGGCACGGTCCTCGGCAAGGACGGCAAGCCGTTCAAGACGCGTGAGGGCGAGACGGTCCGGCTGGTGGACCTCCTGGACGAGGCGATCGACCGTGCCACGACGGTGGTCCGCGAGAAGGCCGCGAAGATGGGCCTCTCCGAGGAGGAGATCGTCGAGAACGGCCGGTTCGTCGGGGTCGGCGCCGTGAAGTACGCGGACCTGTCGACGTCGGCCGTGCGGGACTACAAGTTCGACCTGGACCAGATGGTGTCGCTGAACGGCGACACGAGCGTGTACCTCCAGTACGCGTACGCCCGTATCCAGTCGATCCTCCGCAAAGCCGGGGACGCGCGTCCGGTGGCCCACCCGGAGCTGGCGCTGGCTCCGGCGGAGCGTGCGCTGGGGCTGCACCTGGACCAGTTCGGCGAGCTGCTCCTGGACGTGGCCGCGGGATACGAGCCGCACAAGCTGGCCGCGTACCTGTACCAACTGGCGTCGCACCTGACGACGTTCTACGACCAGTGCCAGGTGCTGAGCGACGCGAACCCGCGGGAGGTCGTCGAGAACAGGCTGTTCCTCGTCGACCTGACGGCCCGCACGCTCCACCAGGGCATGGCGCTGCTCGGCATCAGGACCCCCGAGCGCCTCTAGGCCCTGTCGAAGCGCACACCGGGAGCGCCCGCCGACGCCCCGTCAGCACCCCTCACCACGACGTCCGTTCGGGTGAGGGGTTGCGGACGTCACGCAGGTCAAAGCGCTGGCCAAAGGTTGAGGTCTCGGGGCGCACCCCCCAGTATGCGAGGCTGCGGGGCCGCGGACCCCGAGTCCGGGGAACGCCTGAGCCCTGTCGAACCGCACGCTGGGAGCGCAATGAGCAGTGCACTGCCCTTCTCCATCCCTCCGGTCGGCCGGAGGGTGTGCGCCAGTCATGCTGCCACTCGTTGAGACCGGCGAGGAGCTGGACGCGGTCGTCCGCGACGAGGCCCTGCTGCGGCCGGCCGTGGCGGACCTGTGCGAGCGCCTCGGCCTGGTCCCCAAGCAGATGGTCCGCTACATCGAGGGCTCGCTCCCGGTGTACTCCATCGGCGCCGCGCACGTCCTGAAGCTGTTCCCCGCCTTCGAGAAGCTCGACGCCCGGCGCGAGGAGCGGATGCTCGGCCATGTGTACGGCAAACTGCCGGTCCCGACACCGCAGTTGTACTCGGCGGGCGCGTACAAGAACGGCTGGTCCTTCGTCCTGATGTCCCGGTTGCCCGGCATGGGTCTCGCGGAGGCGTGGCCGCGGATCCCGGCGGCGGACCAGGACCGTATCGTCACGGAGGCCGGTGAGACGCTCGCGGCACTGCACTCGCTGAGTGTCGGGGCACTCGCGGGTGTCGTCGGCCCGTCCGACTGGGGCCTGTTCGTCGACGCCCAGCGCGCGAACGCGGTGGAGCAGCAGCGCGAGACCGGCCTGCCGGAGGTCTGGCTCGACCAGATCCCGTGGTTCCTGAACTCGGTGCCGCTGCCCGCCCCTTCACGACGGGTGCTGCTGCACACCGAGTTCATGCGCGAGCACCTGACGGTGGACCCGGACGGCTGGCGGCTGACCGGCCTCTTCGACTTCGAGCCGGTGCTGGCCGGCCATCCCGCCTACGACTTCGTGAGCGTCGGCCTGTTCCTCACGTGCGGCCGGCCCCGGCTCCTGAAACGGTTCTACGAGGCTTACGGGCGCCCGCCGTTCGACCCGCACACGGTCATGGCGTACACGCTGCTGCACGTCTACAGCAACCTGTCCTCGTACTTGCGCGTACTGCCGAAGCCGCCCGAGCCGACGCTGGACTCGCTCGCGCGGACCTGGTTCGGCACCGACTGACGGCCCGCCCCGTCCCGCGCTCCGAGGCCGTTGTCAGTGGCGGGCTCTAGAGTCACGGACATGGCCACTCTTCCGAACCAGCTGCCGACGCTCGCGGCCGACCCGGCCGGCCGCTCGCTCGGTCTCGACCTCCCGCCCGGCGCCCTGCTCGACACGACGGTCGAGGGCTCCTGGGACGAACCACTGCTGTGGCGCGCCGACGCCCCGGCGGCGCCGGGCGACTGGCTGCGCCTCGCGTCCGCGCGCCGCACGGCGGGCCTGTGCCCGGTCCTGGTCGGCGGGCGCACGGGCAGCGAACCGCACCCGGACAAGTGGGAGTTGGACCCGGACCTCGCGTCCTATCCGGGCGACCACGACGCCGAGGAGGTCCTCGCGGACCTCTGGGAGGAGCACTCGGCCCAGGCGCAGGACGCCGACTGGCCCGGCCTCGCCGCGGCAGGCGTTGTGGACGTCGACCCGGACGTGTGGGCCGCCGAGGTGGCGGACGCGCTCGTGGGCGGCCCGAGTCGGCTGGAGGAGCCGCGCCTCGCGCTCGTCCCGGCCCGCCGCAGCGCGGACATCCCGGCCGCCATCGGCTGGTGCGGTCCGGTCGGTCTCACCGACGACGTGGCGGAGCTGTGCGCGGTCCTGCGTTCCTGGGAGGACCGATTCGGCGTCCGGGTCGTGGCACTCACCTACGACCAGCTGATCGTCTCCGTCGCGGCCCCGCCCAGGACCGCGGCCGAGGCGGAGGCGATAGCCGCCGAGCACTACGCGTTCTGCCCGGCCGACATCACCCAGGGCGGCCATGCCTCGCTGCGGGCGTATGCCGAGCGCGAGGTGCTGGGCGCACGCTCCTGGACCTTCTGGTGGGACTGACCGCCCGACCCCGCCGCCGCGCTCTCAGGGCTTGCGTCCGGTGCCCGCGTACACGTCGATGTCGGCGTCCGTCACATCGTTGATGTCCCGGTAGCGGACCTTCTCGATGCCGTCGAGGCCGCCGAAGTAACCCGCCTCGGGCTCCTCGGGCACGGGCGCCGCGTGGTCGGGCCGGGGACGCTCAGCCGCGCACGTCGGGCTCGTACGGGTCGCGCCCCCAGGCCGAGTCGCCGAGTGGAAAGTCGTAGGCGGGCCGCCCCACGTTCCCACTCGTCCGGAAGGGTTTGCCGTCGTCGTCGACGCGTACGGTCCCCTTCTTCCCCCCGCTCGACCACTCCAGCTCCAGATACCAGCTCACGTTGTACGTCCGGGCGTCCGCGAAGATGTAGAACACCTCGGGGTCGGACTCGCTCACCTTGTACGGGAAGTCGCGCTGTCCGGCCCGGGGCGAGGTGTCGGGTCGCCCGTCGTCGAGGTTCACGGCGAACGACGTGGTCTCCACCCCGCCCCCGCACCCGACGCCCATCGCGAAGTCGTTCCAGGCGAGCGGCGCGCTCTTGTCCACCACCCGCACATGCAGATCGTCCAGGACGACGGTGGCCTTCCCGCTGCCCTGGACGGTCAGCGCGAGCATCTGCTGCCCGGCGGCGACCCCGCCGAGCGCGTTGACCCATCCGCGCGCGTCGGGCTCACTCGGCGGCGGGGGCACCTTCTCGGGCTCACGGTCGATCAGATAGTGCTGACTGCACGGGCCGTCCCACTTGTACGGATTGACGGCGACGACGGGCGCGGTGGCCCCTGCCACGCCCCCGGCACCCGCCGCCCCGGCCCCTCCGCCACTCCGCGAGGCGGAGGGGGCCGCGGACACCGAGGAACGCGCCGAGCGCGAGGCGGACGGCGAAGCGGACTTGCCCTTCGCCCCGGCGGACGCGCCGGCGCGTGGACGGTCGTCGGCGGACGCGAGGGCCCCATCGGCCCGCTGGTCTCCGTCACCTCCGTCGCCCGCCACGACCCGCGCGACGAGCGCCACCGACACGACGGCGGCGGCCACGGCGGCACCGGCGAGCACAACGGTGCGCCGCCGTCGCGAGCCCGGAGAAGTAACCCGGGGAGAGACCAGCAGATCGTCGGGACCGGCCGCGCCCGGCGACTCCTCCCGCACCCCCTCGGAAGCGACCGCTGCCGGAGCCTCCACCGCAGCCGCAGGCTCCTCCCCGGCCGCGGCCTCACGCCCTGCCCCCGCAGCTCCTCCGCTCGGCCTCTGCCTACGCAGCGCGTCCGCGAGAACCCACCGCCGATGGAGCTCGACCAGTTCCTCGGGGGTCGCTCGGCACACCCGCGCGAGGCGCTCCACCGGGGCGTAGTCCGTCGGCACGGCATCCCCGTTGACGTACCGGTGCAGCGTGGACGCACTCATGTGCAGCCGCTTCCCCAACACCCCGTAACTGAGCCCGGACCGCTCCTTCAGCTGCCCCAACAGCTCACCGAACTCGTCCCCCGCCACCGACCGCACCTTTCTAGACGTCCCGGATCCACCGCGCGGGAACAGGTCGTGTCCCCCATCGGTGCGCACTCAACGCAGCTTCTGCGCGACCTCCGTCGCCCAGTACGTCAGGATGTTGCGCGCACCCGCCCGCTTGATGCCCGTCAGCGTCTCCAGGATCGCCCTGTCCCGGTCGATCCACCCCTTCTCCGCGGCGGCCTCGATCATCGAGTACTCCCCGGAGATCTGGTACGCGGCGACGGGCAGGTCCACGGCGTCCGCGACGCGCGCCAGGATGTCGAGGTAGGGCCCGGCGGGCTTCACCATGACCATGTCGGCGCCCTCCTCCACATCGAGCGCCAGCTCCCGCAGCGACTCACGCGCGTTCGCGGGGTCCTGCTGGTAGGTCTTCCGGTCGCCCTTCAGCGACGACCCGACGGCCTCCCGGAAGGGGCCGTAGAACGCGGAGGAGTACTTGACGGCGTAGGCGAGCACCGCCACGTCCTCGCGCCCGATCTGATCGAGAGCGTCACGGACGACCCCGACCTGCCCGTCCATCATCCCGCTGGGCCCCACGACATGCGCCCCCGCGTCGGCCTGCACCTGAGCCATCTCGGCGTACCGCTCCAGGGTGGCGTCGTTGTCGACCCGCCCCTCCGCGTCCAGCACCCCGCAGTGCCCGTGATCGGTGGTCTCGTCGAGACACAGATCGGACATCACCAGCAGCTCGTCCCCGACCTCGCTGCGCACATCCCGAAGGGCGACCTGCAGAATCCCGTCAGGGTCGGTCCCGGCCGTCCCCACGGCATCCTTCTTCGACTCCTCCGGCACTCCGAACAGCATGATCCCGGAGATCCCCGCGGCCACCGCCTCGGCGGCGGCCTTCTTCAGACTGTCCCGGGTGTGCTGCACGACCCCCGGCATGGCCGCGATCGGCACAGGCTCGGTCACCCCTTCCCGCACGAAGGCGGGAAGGATGAAGTCGGCGGGGTGCAGCCGGGTCTCGGCCACCATGCGCCGCATCACAGAACTGCCCCGCAACCGCCGAGGCCGCGTACCAGGGAAGGATCCGTAGCTCGTCATACATCCACGCTACGCCCGCCCCGGAACCACCTTTACCGACGCCCAGTCGGAGCCAGCACAGCCACGCAACGGGAGCGGGCCGTGCCGGTACGTCGGGTCCGTCGCATAGGGCTCCTGCAAAAAACCCCACACTTCCAGGCATACGGCAGTACACCCGGAAGGCGACGGACCCGACGTACCGGCACGGCCCCGACCCCACCCCGAAACCGGTGGACGCACCGACGAAAACGGCGCGCACCTACGTGGTGGTACGCCTCCGACGGGACCCCGGCCGCCGCTCGCTGGGCCGGGTGACCGGGTCACCCGCCTCGACCGCGGAGGCCCGCCGCCGAAGCCCGAACTCCGCCAGCGCCTCGGCCAGCCGATGCACGGACGGCTCGGGCGACATGACATCGACGCGCAACCCGTGTTCTTCGGCGGTCTTGGCCGTAGCGGGCCCGATACACGCGATCACAGTCACATTGTGAGGCTTTCCGGCAATACCCACCAGATTCCGCACCGTGCTGGACGAGGTGAAGAGAACGGCATCAAACCCGCCCCCCTTGATCGCCTCACGAGTATCCGCAGGCGGCGGCGAAGCCCTCACCGTCCGATAGGCGGTGACGTCGTCGACCTCCCACCCGAGCTCGATCAACCCGGCCACCAACGTCTCGGTGGCGATGTCGGCCCGAGGCAGGAAAACCCGGTCGATCGGATCGAAAACGGGGTCATAGGGCGGCCAGTCCTCGAGCAGCCCCGCGGCGGACTGCTCCCCACTGGGCACCAGATCGGGCTTGACCCCGAAAGCGATCAACGCCTTCGCGGTCTGCTCACCCACAGCAGCCACCTTGATCCCCGCGAAGGCACGCGCATCGAGCCCGTACTCCTCGAACTTCTCCCGCACGGCCTTGACGGCGTTCACCGAGGTGAAGGCGATCCACTCGTACCGCCCGGTGACGAGCCCCTTGACCGCCCGCTCCATCTGCTGAGGCGTACGCGGCGGCTCGACAGCAATCGTGGGCACCTCGTGCGGCACGGCCCCGTACGACCGCAGCTGGTCGGAGAGCGACGCCGCCTGCTCCTTCGTACGCGGCACGAGCACCTTCCAGCCGAACAGCGGCTTGGACTCGAACCACGAGAGCTGCTCACGCTGAGCGGCGGAGGAACGCTCACCGACCACGGCTATCACCGGCCGGCCGCCCTCGGGAGAGGGCAGCACCTTGGCCTGCTTCAGCGTCTGCGCGATGGTGCCGAGCGTCGCGCACCAGGTCCGCTGGCGCGTGGTGGTACCGGCGACGGTGACGGTCATCGGCGTATCGGGCTTACGTCCGGCGGCGACAAGCTCCCCAGCCGCCGCACCCACGGAGTCGAGAGCGGCGGAGACGACCACGGTCCCGTCCGACGCCCCGACCTCGGCCCAGCACCGCGCGGACGCGGTACGGGCGTCGACGAACCGCACGTCCGCACCCTCGGCGTCCCGCAACGGCACACCCGCGTACGCGGGCACACCCACGGCGGCGGCGACACCCGGCACGACCTCGAAAGGCACACCCGCCGCGGCGCAGGCGAGCATCTCGCCGGCCGCGTACGCGTCGAGCCCGGGGTCGCCCGAGACCGCACGGACGACCCGCCTGCCACCCCTCGCGGCCTCCATGACAATATTGGCCGCGTCCTTCGACGCGGGGACGCCAGAGGTGGCTGACGTGCCGTCAACTACCTTCAGCTGAGGCGTGTCCGGGCTCGCGCCCGTATCGGTGTCGAGCACGGTGACGTTTCGTCTGGCGTGCGTGCGGACGACGTCGAGCACTTCGGGTTCGGCGACCAGGACATCAGCGTTCCCCAGCGCCTCCACGGCGCGCAGAGTCAGCAGTCCCGGATCACCGGGTCCGGCACCGAGGAAGGTGACGTGCCCGTGTTCGAGGCCGATGGGAAGGGTGGTGGGGCTCAATGTACTCGCTCCCCCATCAGACCGGCCGCGCCCTTGGCAAGCATCTCGGCAGCGAGTTCACGGCCGAGCGCCATTGCTTGGTCATGTGTCTCGGGCACGGGACCGGTGGTGGACAACTGCACCAGCGTCGAGCCGTCGGTCGTGCCGACGACGCCGCGCAGGCGCAATTCCTTGACAGTCTGCCCGTCGGCCAGAAAGTCGGCGAAGGCACCCACAGGTGCGCTGCAACCGGCTTCCAGGGCGGCGAGCAGGGAGCGCTCGGCGGTCACGGCGGCCCGGGTGTACGGGTCGTCGAGCTCGGCGAGCGCGGCGACGAGGTCCGCGTTGTCCGCGGCGCACTCGATCGCGAGGGCCCCCTGGCCGGGGGCGGGCAAAATTGTGTCGACCGGCAGGAAGTCGGTCACCTCACCGGTCCGTCCGACGCGCTGCAGCCCGGCGGCGGCGAGCACGACGCCGTCCAGCTCCCCGGCTCGCACGAACCCGATGCGC
Organism: Streptomyces ortus; assembly: GCF_026341275.1. Classification (NCBI taxonomy): domain Bacteria; kingdom Bacillati; phylum Actinomycetota; class Actinomycetes; order Kitasatosporales; family Streptomycetaceae; genus Streptomyces; species Streptomyces ortus. Next base: position 4,860,709 of record NZ_JAIFZO010000002.1, on the reverse strand, counting down.
GTATCGATGTTCCCGCGGATCGGAACGGTCTCGATCGTCAGCCCGAGGTCACGCGCGTACGCGTTCAGCTGGGCCATGCGACGCGGCGAGCCGGTACCGATCCGCGCGCCGTCCGGAAGCTCGGCGAACGTCAGACCGTCGCGTGCGACCAGTACGTCACGGACGTCCGCGCGGACGGGTACGGCGGCCAGCGCGAGCTCGTCGGGCTGCCCGGTCGGCAGGTCCTTGAGGGAGTGCACCGCGAAGTCGACCTCCCCGCGCAGCAGCGCGTCGCGCAGGGCGGTCACGAAGACGCCCGTGCCGCCGATCTGCGCGAGGTGCTCACGGGACGTGTCCCCGTAGGTCGTGATCTCCACGAGCTCGACGGGCCGTCCGGTCACCTGGCTCACGGCGTCCGCCACCTGCCCGGACTGGGCCATGGCGAGTCTGCTCCGCCTGGTCCCGAGCCTCAGTGCCTGCTCAGTCATGCTCGCCCTCTGTTTTCGGCGCTCTCGAAGTTGTCGCTGTCGGCGTCCCGGCCCGCGGCCCGCGAAACGGCGGCGACCGTCTCCTGGTCCAGGTCGAACAGGGTCCGCAGCGCGTCCGCGTACCCGGCACCGCCGGGCTCGGCGGCCAGCTGCTTGACCCGTACGGTCGGCGCGTGGAGCAGCTTGTCCACGACGCGTCGCACGGTCTGGGTGATCTCGCTGCGCTGCTTGTCGTCGAGGCCGGGCAGCCGTCCGTCGAGCCGGGCGATCTCGCCCGCGACGACGTCGGCCGCCATCGTGCGCAGCGCCACGACGGTCGGGGTGATGTGCGCGGCCCGCAGCGCGGCGCCGAAGGCGGCGACCTCGTCGGCGACGATCCGTCGCACCTGGTCCACGTCGGCGGCCATCGGCGCGTCCGCGGACGCCTCGGCGAGGGACTCGATGTCCACCAGCCGCACCCCGGGCAGCCGGTGCGCGGCGGCGTCGATGTCACGGGGCATGGCGAGGTCGAGCAGCGAGAGCACGGGGGTGGGCCGGGGCACCTCGGCGACGGGCTCGGGCCGGCGCCGCTCGGGCACCCGTCCGAGGAGGGTCGCCGCGGCGGCGAGCGCGGTGATGACCTCGGCCTCGGCGGCCGGGTCGAGCAGCGCGACGGAGCCGCTCTGGCCCTCGGCGGCCGTCGCCGACACACCCTTGTCCACCCAGGCGGCGTGCTGTTCCAGTTCGGCCGCGCCCATCCCGGCCACGGCGGCCTCGCCGAGCACGGAGAACCCGGCGGTGGCCTGCACGCTCTGCACACCCTGTGCGCTCTGCGCGGCGGCGGGGTCGAGGGGACAGTTCTCCTCGGTGCCGACGCTGGTGGGCGGCAGTTCACCCCGTACGACGGCCGCGTCACCCGTACCGCGCACACCGGCACCCGGGCCGGCCGGAGCGGGACCGGGCACGCGGACCGCACGCCCCTCCATCGCGGTCGCGACGACCTCGGCGGGGAGCACGAGACCGGTCGCACCGGTGCACGACACCACGACGTCGGCACGTGTCAGTTCCTCGGCCACCGCGTCGATCGGCACGGCACGGGCCGGCACACCGGTGCCGCCCTCCTCCGCCGCACCGCGCGCGTACTGCTCCACGAGGAGCGTGGCGAGCCGCTCGGCCCGGTCGAACGTCCGGTTGGCGACGACCACCTCGGCCACGCCCGCGCGCGCCAGGGTGGCGGCGGCCAGCGAGGACATCGAACCGGCGCCGATCACGAGGACCCGCTTGTCCCGGGCCCAGGCGTCGACCGTCGCGTCCCCGGCGAACTGCTCGAGGCCGAAGGTCACCAGGGACTGCCCGGCCCGGTCGATGCCGGTCTCGGAGTGAGCGCGCTTGCCGACCCGCAGCGCCTGCTGGAACAGGTCGTTCAGCAGCCGGCCGGCCGAGTGCAGTTCCTGCGAGGTGGCGAGCGCGTCCTTGATCTGGCCGAGGATCTGCCCCTCGCCGACCACCATCGAGTCGAGCCCGCAGGCCACCGAGAACAGATGGTGGACGGCCCGGTCCTCGTAATGCACGTACAGATAAGGGGTGAGCTCTTCCAGACCGACCCCGCTGTGCTGCGCGAGCAGCGTGGAGAGCTCGGCGACACCGGCGTGGAACTTGTCCACGTCGGCGTACAGCTCGATCCGGTTGCAGGTGGCGAGCACCGCGGCCTCGGCGGCCGGTTCGGCGGCGACCGTGTCCTGGAGCAGCTTGACCTGGGCGTCCGCGGACAGCGCGGCGCGCTCCAGGACGCTGACCGGAGCGCTGCGGTGGCTCAGCCCGACGACGAGGAGACTCATGCCGGCATCACGGCGGGGACGTCCCCGTCGGGCCCTTTCCCGGCCTCCTTGGCCGCCGCGGCCTCGGCCGCGAGCACGGCGTCGGCCTGCGCCTCGGCCTCCTCGCCGGCCTTGCGCTGCTCGTGGAAGGCGAGGATCTGCAGCTCGATGGAGAGGTCGACCTTGCGTACGTCGACGCCGTCCGGCACGGACAGCACGGTCGGCGCGAAGTTCAGGATGGAGGTCACACCGGCGGCGACGAGCCGCTCGCAGACCTGCTGCGCGGCCCCGGCGGGGGTCGCGATGACACCGATCGACACACCGTTGTCGTCGATGATCTTTTCCAGCTCGTCGGTGTGCTGCACGGGGATCCCGGCGACGGGCTTGCCGGCCATCGCGGGATCGGCGTCGATGAGCGCCGCGACCCGGAACCCACGGGAGGCGAACCCGCCGTAGTTGGCGAGGGCCGCGCCGAGATTCCCTATCCCGACGATGACCACGGGCCAGTCCTGGGTGAGCCCCAGCTCACGGGAGATCTGGTAGACGAGGTATTCGACGTCGTAGCCGACACCGCGCGTCCCGTACGACCCGAGGTACGAGAAGTCCTTGCGCAGCTTGGCGGAGTTGACCCCCGCCGCGGCCGCGAGTTCCTCGGAGGAGACCGTGGGTACCGAGCGCTCCGACAGAGCGGTGAGGGCCCGGAGATACAGGGGAAGCCTGGCGACGGTGGCCTCGGGAATCCCTCGGCTGCGGGTCGCCGTTCGGTGAGTTCGGCCAGTTGCCACGGTGCTCCTGCGGGTAGCGCGGGGCTTCAGGCGGTCACACGTTCCTGGACCGCCCCGTCGAATGCAGGCTATGTCTTTGTGAACGCGTGCACAAAGATGGTGTCCGATTTGCCCGGGCAACGTGACCGGGGTCACGCACCCCCGGCGCACCCGTACGGAACCGGCGCACACGCACCTTCGTTCCTCGCATCTTGGGGGCAAAACCGCACACTCTCCTCTACGATCCCCGCCCCCGAGTCCGAATCGCCCTCGATCCTAAGTGACATTCCGGCCCGACCGGACTGCTCAGTCAGGCCACGGTCCGATTACTCTCGCGCCCCACCGGCCTCCCCTACGCAGTCAGCGCCCGCCGCAACCGCGCCTCGTCCACCCGCCAGAAGGTGTGCTGCGCCCCGTCCACCAGCACGACCGGGATCTGCTCCCAGTACTCCCGGTGCAGCTCCGCGTCCTCGGTGATGTCCTTCTTCTCCCACCGCACCCCGAGCTCACCGCAGACCTTCTCCACAACACTCTGTGCGTCTTCACACAAATGACAGCCGGGCTTCCCAATCAACGTAACGACCCGCTCCACCCGCCCACCTCACCCAAAAAGAGACCCTCATCCCCCCATTCTCCGCCCACCCCAATCTTTAAGGGGCGCGGGGAACGGCGCAGTCTTTCAGGGGCGCGGGGAACGGCGCACGCCCACCCCGGCCAGGCCGCCCACCTCCAGACCTACGCCGACCGCAAGCTCCCGGGGCACGGCCAACGCCGCAATCTTTCAGGGGCGCGGGGAACTGCGCAGTCTTTTAGGGGCGCGGGGAACTGCGCACGCTCACCCCGGCCAGGCCGCACACCTCCAGGCCTACGCCGACCGCAAGCCCCCGCCCCCACACTCGGCGAAGCCCAAGCCCCCGCAACAACAACGCCGCAAAGAGTTCACCGCATCCAAACCTCCCGACTCCAGCCACCCCGAACAAACTGGCTATGCTCACGCCATGGCCGCTCTCGGATGGCTCACCCCCCGCAGGCGCTCCGCCACAGCGCGAAGCGTGCTGGCAGGCGAGGCCTCGGCTGAGGCAGCGCGCAAGACCTCCCAGGAGCTGGAAGAACTCGCAGCCGCCCCCGGAGCCGCCGAACCGGACTTCCCGGTCCACGGCGACGACCAGGCCGCCGCGTTCTTCGACCTGGACAACACCGTGATGCAGGGCGCCGCGATCTTCCACTTCGGCCGCGGCCTGTACAAACGCAGGTTCTTCGAGTCCCGCGACCTGTACCGCTTCGCCTGGCAGCAGGCCTGGTTCCGGCTGGCCGGCGTCGAGGACCCCGAGCACATGCAGGACGCCCGCGACTCCGCCCTGTCCATCGTCAAGGGCCACCGCGTCGCCGAACTGATGTCGATCGGCGAGGAGATCTACGACGAGTACATGGCCGAGCGCATCTGGCCCGGCACCCGCGCCCTGGCCCAGGCCCACCTGGACGCGGGCCAGAAGGTGTGGCTCGTCACGGCGGCCCCCGTCGAGATCGCCACGGTGATCGCCCGCCGCCTCGGCCTGACCGGCGCCCTCGGCACGGTCGCGGAGTCGGTGGACGGCGTCTACACCGGCAAGCTCGTCGGTGAACCCCTGCACGGCCCCGCGAAGGCGGAGGCGGTCCGCGCCCTGGCCACCGCGGAGGGCCTGGACCTCGGCCGCTGCGCCGCCTACAGCGACTCCCACAACGACATCCCGATGCTGTCGCTGGTCGGGCACCCCTACGCCATCAACCCGGACGCCAAGCTGCGCAAGCACGCCCGCACGCTCGACTGGCGGCTGCGCGACTACCGCACGGGCCGCAAGGCCGCGAAGGTCGGCATCCCGGCCGCCGCCGGGGTCGGCGCGGTCGCCGGCGGCACGGCCGCGGCCATCGCCCTGCACCGCCGCCGCCGCTAGTACGCGCCCCCCCCGCCTCCCGTGTCCCCCGCGTCCTCCGCGGGGGACACAGCTGTCCCGTTGACGGCACCCGGCCACAACACGCCCCGGACTCAGACGGAACGCGAACCGAATCGATCAACAAGCGGTCACTATCCGGCACTTGATCAGGTGTCATTCGGATACAGAAGCGACGTAATCGATGATTTGAGCAACTGGGTGTAGCACTGCCTGTACGAAGCGTTATTCTCCTCAGACGCATAACGGACCCCACTCTTCGCTACGACGGGTGAACGGTCCGGTACTGCACGTGATGGAAGCTCTGCCTCTGGGAGTCCCGTGTACCCACACGTCGGGGTTGACGCCTCGGGCCTGGCTACGCTGCGCGCAACGGTCCTGGACCGCTTGCGCGGCTTCGTCCCCACCGCGTACGCCGTCCCCGCCCTCGCTGTCTCCGTCGCGCCCGTCGGTCCGTGCTACGCACTGGCCGAGGGAAGCGCGGCGGTCGGCAGACGAGGACGTTCGAGCGCGCCAGCCACCCCCGCACGCCGCCCGGCCGCCGACAGTGACAGCGCCCGGATGATGGATCTCGTGGAGCGCGCACAGGCCGGTGAGGCCGAGGCCTTCGGCCGGCTCTACGACCAGTACAGCGACACTGTGTACCGCTACATCTACTACCGCGTCGGCGGAAAGGCGACCGCGGAAGACCTGACGAGCGAGACGTTCCTGCGCGCACTGCGCCGCATCGGGACGTTCACCTGGCAGGGCCGTGACTTCGGCGCCTGGCTGGTCACCATCGCCCGCAACCTCGTCGCGGACCACTTCAAGTCGAGCCGGTTCCGGCTCGAAGTGACCACCGGCGAGATGCTCGACGCGAACGAGGTCGAGCGCTCCCCCGAGGACTCCGTCCTGGAGTCCCTCTCGAACGCGGCGCTGCTGGACGCCGTTCGCCGCCTCAACCCGCAGCAGCAGGAGTGCGTGACCCTGCGTTTCCTCCAGGGCCTTTCGGTCGCCGAGACCGCCCGCGTCATGGGCAAGAACGAGGGCGCGATCAAGACCCTCCAGTACCGGGCGGTGCGCACGCTGGCCCGGCTCCTCCCGGAAGACGCCCGCTGAGACCCCGTACGCCGCAGGCTCGATGCCACGCGGCCGGCCCGACGGACCGGCCCCGGCACGACACCGGTACGACCCCGTACGAATCCATACGCTCAGCGACGACCAACTCACCCTCCGTGAAAGTCCGTTGACTTCGCGGTCCGATCATCCGTCGTCCGTAACCCAAGTGCCGAGCCGCTCGTTGTGCGGGATACAGGCTCCCTGTGGTCACACCCTGGCCGTCTTCGATCACCCGATCGAGTCGTCGTGGTCAGGGGGTGTGACCCTCAGGACCCCCTGGGGAGCCGACCGTCATGACGAGAGGAGGTGCCGCCAGTGATCGCGAACGTATCGGCGCACCGGCGGACGAACGCCTTCGCCCAGGCCCTGGAGGAGCAGTCCGACAGGGGCACGGCGGCCGAGCAGTCCGAAGGGCCTGCTCCGGCTGTCGCGGACCGGTCCGAGCAGAGCCGGATGCTGTCCCTGGCGACCGGCCTCGGTGAGCTGCCCAAACCCCAGCTGGACCCCGAGGTCAAGGTCGTCCAGCGGGCCCAGCTGGTGGCCGCCATGGAGGCCATGCTGCTGGAGGGCACGGCCGCGGGAGGCGACACGACAGGCCTTTCGGTCCCCGAGCAACGGTCCCATCGGGGCAGGGGCGCGCACAGGGCGACCGGACTGGGGAAACTGCGGCCCCGTTCCCGGCTGTCGAAAGGGCTCGCCGCGGGCGGACTCACCGTGGGTGTGGCAGCCGGAGCCTTCAGCGGGGTCGCCGCTGCCAGCTCCGACGCCCTGCCCGGTGACTCGCTCTACGGGCTCAAGCGCGGAATGGAGGACCTCAAGCTGGGCATGGCCGACGGCAGCAGCGACCGCGGCGAGCTCTATCTCGACCAGGCCTCCAACCGGCTGAGCGAGGCGCGCCGCCTGATGGAGCGCGGTCGCTCGGGCCCCCTGGACCACGAGTCCCTGGGCGAGATCAGGCGCGCGCTGTTCGGTATGCAGCACGACGCCGCCGAGGGCCACCGCCTGCTGCACGAGGCCTATGCGCGGGACCCGGACTCCCTGGGCCCCATCCAGACGCTCTCCGCCTTCTCGCAGTCGCACCGCGACGCCTGGGGCGCCCTGCGCGACCGGCTGCCCGTGCAGCTCGGCGATGTCAGCCGGCAGGTCAGCTCGGTCTTCGACGCCATAGACGAAGAGGTCGAGCCGCTGCGCGCCCTGCTCCCGCAGCCGCCCGCACCGGCGGGTACCGGCCGCCATCGCGGCCCGAGTTCCGACTCCCCCGGCTCCTCGGGGTCGGACCGCTCGGTCCCGCCCAGCGCCTCGGGCGGCGACGCGTCCGACGGCGCCGGCACCGGGACGGGCAGCGGCAAGCCCAAGCCGTCCACGTCCAGGACGGAGGACGACGGTCTGCTCGGCGGCAGCACCGGTGGCCTCCTCGACCCGCCCGAGGACGACAGCAGCGCCTCCCCGTCAGGCAAGGACGCCCCGACCCCCGAGCCGGATGTGACCCTGCCGCCCCTCCTCCCGGGCTTGCTCCCGGGCCTGGGCATCGACAGCGAGGACGCGGACTAGATCGCGCCGATACGAAGGCGGGGGCGCCCCTTTCCACAAGGGGCGCCCCCGCTCGCGTGCGCAGCGGTCAGAAGAACACCGAACGGCGCTGCACCAGCAGCTTGTAGAGCGTGTGCTGGATCTGCTCCCTGACCTGGTCCGTCAGGTTGAACATCAGCATCGGGTCCTCGGCCGCCTCCGGCGGATAGCCGTCCGTGCGGATCGGCTCACCGAACTGGATCGTCCACTTCGTCGGCAGCGGCACCGCGCCCAGCGGACCGAGCCACGGGAACGTCGGCGTGATCGGGAAGTACGGGAATCCGAGCAGCCGCGCGAGGGTCTTCGCGTTGCCGATCATCGGGTAGATCTCCTCCGCGCCCACGATGGAGCACGGGATGATCGGCGTGCCCTGGCGCAGCGCGGTCGACACGAACCCGCCGCGCCCGAAGCGCTGCAGCTTGTAGCGCTCACTGAACGGCTTGCCGATGCCCTTGAAGCCCTCCGGCATCACCCCGACCAGTTCACCGCGCCGCAGCAGCCGTTCGGCGTCCTCCGCGCACGCGAGGGTGTGACCGGCCTTGCGCGCCAGCTCGTTGACCACGGGCAGCATGAAGACCAGGTCGGCCGCGAGCAGCCGCAGATGCCGGTTGTCGGGATGGTTGTCGTGGACGGCGACCTGCATCATCAGGCCGTCCAGCGGCAGCGTCCCGGAGTGGTTGGCGACGATCAGCGCCCCGCCCTCGGACGGGATGTTCTCGATGCCCTTCACCTCGACGCGGAAGTACTTCTCGTAGAGGGGGCGCACCATCGACATCAGGACCTGCTCGGTGAGCTCCTGGTCGTAACCGAAGTCGTCGACCTCGTAGTCACCGGTCAGGCGCCGCCGCAGGAACGACAGACCGCCGGCGATCCGCTGTTCCCAGCCGTCACCGCGGGAGCCCTCCACGGCGGCCTCTCCGGCCGCCGGGTCAGCGGGCGATCCGGCGGCCGGTTCCTCACGCGTCACAGGAACATCATCCTGCGGAATCGTTCGTGCGGGCAGGGGCTGGACCCCGTGAACCGCCGCGGGCTCGCCCTTGCGCCTGCTCCCCGCGCCCCGGCGCCGGGCGGGCCGTTGTACGGCACTCCCGCGGGACCGGTCGTCGTCGAACGGAATGACCTTGGCGTCCGCCATCGTTGATGCGCTCCTCGGTTGGCGCTCAGTTGGCGCTCTGCGTCGGGGGGTGGCCACCGCCCAGTGCGGGCAGTGCGGCGATCCGCTCGACGGCCCCCGCGAGGGCCTCGGGCGGCAGCAGTCCGGGGCCCCGGCTGCGGGCGAAGTCCGCGAACGTCTCCGCCGTCGTGAATTTCGGCCGGTATCCGAGCGTCTCGCGCATCTGGTTCGTCGCCACGACCCGGCCGTGCGTGAGCAGCCTCAGCTGCTCGGGCGAGAAGTCCGTCATGCCCACCGTACGCAGTGCCGAGCCCACCCAGCTGATCGCGGGCATCAGCAGCGGGACCGTGGGCCGGCCCAGCCTGCGCGCGCACTGCGAGAGCAGCAGGACGCCGTCGCCGGTGATGTTGAACGTGCCGCTGTTGAGCGTGCCCCGCTCCGGCTCGTGCGAGGCGATCCGCAGGACGTCGATCACGTCGTCCTCGTGCACGAACTGCAGCCGCGGGTCGTAGCCGAGGACGGTCGGCAGCACAGGCAGCGAGAAGTACGCGGCGAGCGGGGTGTCCGCGCCCGGCCCGAGGATGTTGGCGAACCGCAGCACGCACACGGCGACGTCGGGCCGCCGCCGCGCGAACCCTCGTACGTACCCCTCGACCTCGACCGTGTCCTTCGCGAAGCCGCCGCTGGGCAGCGACTTGGGCGAGGTCGTCTCGGTGAAGACGGCCGGATCACGGGGCGCCGAGCCGTAGACGTTCGTACTCGACTTCACGACCAGGCGCTTGACCGTCGGCGACTTCTGGCAGGCACCGAGCAGCTGCATGGTGCCGATGACGTTGGTCTCCTTGACCGTGGTCCGGCTGCCGCTGCCCAGCGGGGTGCCCGTCACGTCCATGTGCACCACCGTGTCCACGGAGTGCTCGGCCAGCAGTCTCGCGATGGTGGGCTGCCTTATGTCGGCGCGTACGAAATCCGCTCCGCCCAGGTGGTGCTCGGGTGCGACCGCGTCCACGGCGATCACCCGGTCCACTTCGGGGTCACGCTGGATCCGTCGTACGAACCGGCCCCCCAGCTGACGGGCCACTCCGGTCACGAGCACGACCTTCCCCAAGATCAGCGCCTTCCTTCCAGCCGTCGACGACATCTGCTCGTACTCTGCCGTGTTCCCCGTGACGGTCACGTTAGCGGGTCGGTGTTGCGCTGTGATGACTGCCCGATGCACGAGGTGACCGCACCCGCGGACATACGATCAGACCAAGCCATTCATCGCACGGAACGTACGCTCAGACATACGCACGGTGTTCGTACCGCCGGACACGGAGGGGCTGTTCGGCCCGCCCGGCGCACACGACTGTGGCCCCCCACCGACCGGTGGGGGGCCACAGAGCGCACTGTCGCGGTGTCACCCACACCCCGCTTGCGCGGGTGGGCGAGCGCCGCAGGTCGCGACTACTTCTTGTTGCGTCGCTGAACGCGAGTGCGCTTGAGCAGCTTGCGGTGCTTCTTCTTGGCCATCCGCTTACGCCGCTTCTTGATAACAGAGCCCACGACTACCCTCGCTCACTTCTCTTTACTCGTTGCTGGGCTGCATGGGCCCACACGACTTATGAGGGGCCAGCCTACCCGCCTGAGCGCCAGAGGTTGTAATCGAGGGGTTCCGGACGACATCCCGGGGCCGCGATCAAGCACCCCGGGACCTCCCCCGGACCGCCGTCAGGCTGTCTCCACCCCCACGTAGGACTCGCGAAGGTATTCGTGAACCGCTTGCTCCGGGACGCGGAAGGACCTCCCCACCCGGATCGCGGGCAGATGACCGCTGTGCACCAAGCGGTACACGGTCATCTTCGACACTCGCATCACCGAGGCGACTTCCGCCACGGTAAGGAACTGAACCTCGTTCAGAGGCCTCTCGCCAGCAGCCATGACACACCTGAACCTTCCGCACTCGACGGTCGCCGGCTTCCCCTTCCGGTGACACTTCGTCGTTGCGTGCTCACTCCCCAGAGTAGGGGCGGGTGATGCGAGTGGGGAAGAGGAGCCCCCATCGGCGGCCTACTGTGACAGACACGCTCGATTGATTACATAGCGAGTAAGCGGTCGGTAGTAATCAGACCGCACAGCGTCATCAAGTGGAACGACGACGGACACCCGCCCCTCTGCCTCGCCGACGAACAGCGCCGGATCATCGGTGTCACCCAGGCCGATGGCCTCGAACCCCAGCTGACCTGCTCCGCAGACCCACCCGTGGTCTCCCACCACGAGGTCCGGAAGCGGTCCGCCGGCCTCCGCGGCGGCAGCCAGAGCGGTACGAACCGGGAGGGGGGAGTGTGTGTGCGCGCCGGTCCCGCGACCGGCGCCCCGCGCCCCGGGTTCGCGCACCAGCGCGACTCCTCGTACGTAGTCAAGGTTGTACGTGCGTAGGCCGAACCGGGTCGTTATGTCGACACAGTTGCCATGCGCGGGGGTGAGGACGGTACATCCGGCCGCCGACAGAACGTCCGCGAGAGCGGCGTAGAAGCCGAGCAGGCGGTGCGGATGTCCGGTGCCGAACAGCACGGAGGAACGGTTCCGCGCGGCTTCCGCAAGGCGCTCCGCGAAGGCGTCGAGCGCCCTGAGCGTGCGATCGGGATCGATCACATCGGGCCCAGAGGTATGCCGTGAATCAGCCGATACGCCACATTTCTCCGCCATCAGAGCGATCAGATCGGACTGCTTCCAGTCCCCTTCGGGATCGAGTCCGATCGTCACTCGCGGATCCCGAGCGGCGAACAGCCGATAACTCCTGAGACTCACCTCCCGAGAGGTGGCCACAGCCCCGGCCAGCCCCACAGCCAGCAGATGCGCCCGCAACGCCCCGGTACTCACCACCCCCCGATGCTCCCGCACACACCACACCCCCACGCCCAAAACGACGGGAGCACCCCACAGTTGGCGTAACGGGGGCCAGCCCCCGAACCCCCGGTCCTCAAACGCCGGACGGGCTGAAGGAGGCTCATCTTCAGCCCGTCCGGCGTTTGAGGACGAGCGCGAAGCGCGATCAGGGGGCGAGGGGCGCAGCCCCATGCAGTGACGGGAAGGGTAGGGGCGGCGGGGGCGAAAACCCCTAGGCCAACAACCCCCGCAGGGGAAACACCGCCCGCCGAGCGGCCAACACGGCCTGATCCACCCGATCCGCGGGGTCATACCCCGCCTCCCACCCCACGAACGACACAGGCCACCGCCCATCAGTCATCCGCACGGGCCCCAACTGCCGCGTACGAGCAAAAACCTCCGCCCGCCAACTCTCAGGAATCACGGACTCCGGCGCCACCTCCCGCCCCGCGGCGATGGCCACAAGATGCGTCCAGGACCGCGGCACCACGTCCACCACCGCATACCCGCCCCCACCGAGCGCGACCCACCGCCCCCCGGCGTACTCGTGCGCCAGCTCATGGCACGCCACCTGCACAGCCCGCTGCGCGTCCAGCGACACGGCCAGATGCGCGAGCGGATCCTCGAAGTGCGTATCGGCCCCGTGCTGGGTGACGAGCACCTGCGGCCGGAAGTCGGCGATCAGCTCGGGCACCACGGAGTGGAAGGCCCGCAGCCACCCCGCGTCCCCGGTCCCCGCCGGCAGCGCCACATTCACGGCGGAGCCCTCCGCTCCTGCGGCCCCGGTCTCCTCGGGCCACCCCGTCTGCGGGAACAGCGTCCGCGGATGCTCGTGCAACGACACGGTCAGCACCCGCGGGTCCTCCCAGAACGCCGCCTGCACACCGTCCCCGTGATGCACGTCCACATCCACGTACGCGACCCGCTCGGCCCCCAGTTCCAGCAGCCTGGCGATGGCCAGCGAGGCGTCGTTGTAGATACAGAACCCGGACGCGCCGCCCGGCATCGCGTGGTGCAGCCCGCCCGCGAAGTTCACGGCGTGCAGCGCGTCACCCCGCCAGACGGCCTCGGCGGCGCCCACCGACTGGCCGGCGATCAGCGCGGACACCTCGTGCATCCCGGCGAACGCGGGATCGTCCATGGTCCCGAGCCCGTACGCCGCGTCGGCCGTCCCGGGATCCACGGAGGCGGCTTTGACCGCCTCGACGTAGTCCTCCCGGTGGACCAGCCGCAGGGTGGAGTCACCGGCGGGCTTGGCCGCGACGACCTCCACCTCCCGGTCGAGCCCGAAGGCGTCGACCAGGCGCCGGGTCAGTGCCAGCCGGACCGGATCCATCGGATGATCCGGACCGAAGTCATAGTCCGTTACTGCCTCGTCCCACATCAGCTGTGCGCGGCCGCTCATGTCCGTCACCGTATCGGGAAGGTCCAGAAGCGAACGACCGGGCGTAGAACAGTGTCACGAGCACCAACGCCATCGGTACGAGCATCGCGCCCCGATAGCTCCACGCATCACCCAGAGCACCCACCAGGGGCGAACCGATCAGAAACCCCACATAGTTGAAGATGTTCAGTCGCGCGACGGCCACGTCCGCCGCCCCGGGGAACAGCCTGCCCGCCGCCGCGAAGGTCTGCGGCACGATCACACACAGTCCGAACCCGACAAGCGTGAAGCCGAGCATCCCGACCCAGGCTCCAGGCGCCACCGCCACGACCGCGAAGCCGGCCGCCGCGACCACCGCCCCCACCCGCACGACCGCCACGGCCCCGAACCGCCGCACCCCGAAGTCCCCCACGGCCCGCCCGAGCAGTGTGGTGACCATATAGACGTTGTACGGAACGGTCGCCAACTGCTCCGAACTGCCGAGCACGTCCTGCAGATACTTGGCACTCCAGTTGGAGACGGTCGAGTCACCGATGTACGCGATGGCCATCACCAGACACAGCGGCAGCAGCAGCTTGAACCCCACACCCGCCCCACCGGCCCCGCCGGCTCCTCCGGCCGCGTCCGACGCCTGGGGTCCCGCCTGGGCCCCCTTCTGGCCGCTCCCGTCGACGTACCACCGGCTCGCCACCAACGCGGCGGGCAGCAGCACCAGCACGGCGGGCAGATACGAAACGAAGAGCGCCAGATCCCAGTGCGCCCCCGCCCACGCGAGCGAGGCACCGACGATCCCGCCCAGACTGAACGCGGCGTGGAACCCGAGCATGATGCTGCGCCCGTATGTGTGCTGGAGGCTCACGCCAAGCATGTTCATGGACGCGTCGAGGGCTCCGACGGCCAGTCCGAACGCGGCGAGGGCGAGTCCCAGCTGCCACAGCCCGTCCCCGGCTCCGACCCCCAGCAGCGCGAGCAGCACGACCGGCTGGGCCCAGCGCAGTACGTGACTCGGCGGCACCCGCTTCACCAGGTGCTCGGTGCAGACGCTCCCGACGCCGGCGAGGATCGGTACGGCGGCGAGGAAGGCGGGCAGCAGCCCGTCGGACACGTCGTACCGGTCCTGGATCGCCGGGATACGCGTCACGAGCAGAGCGAAGGCGACGCCCTGGGCGAAGAAGCTGAACGCCAAGGAAGCCCGGCCACGCCGCAGCACATCTGTCATGGCGGCTCAGCGTAGGGCTCAGGCTTACTCGTGGGTAGAGAAACTAGAAGATGAATTCTGCTCAGCTTCGGCGGTGGGTCAGCTCTGGAGGGGTTGGAGAAGTTCCAGGAGCTCGCCCATATCTGCGAAGAGCCGGTCGGCGTCCGCCAGCCGTTCGGCCGGCGTCATCGCCGTGAAGCCGTACACGTCCATCCCGGCCGCGCGGGCCGCCCGCACCCCGAGCGGACTGTCCTCCACCACAAGGCACTTCTCCGGGGGCACTCCCATCCTCTCGGCCGCGTACAGGAACAGGTCCGGCGCGGGCTTCCCGCGCCCGACATCCTGCGAACTGAAGACGCGCCCGTCGTCGAACCACCGGTCGAGGCCGGTCTTGCGATGCCCCACCCGGATCCGCTCATGACTCCCGGACGACGCCACACAGTACGGAATCCCGTCCGCGGCCAGCTTCTCCAGGACCTCCACGACCCCCGGAACCGGCTCCAGCTCCCGCTCGAAGGCGGCGAACACCCGCCGATGAAAGACATCGTCGAAATCCTCGGGCAACCGCTCCCCGGTCCGCTCGGCAACCAGATCGTGTACGCGATGCATGGCGGCCCCCATGTAGTCACGCAGGGAGTCCTCGTACGAGGTGGGGTGCCCCAGCTCGGTCAGATACGCGGCGAGCAGGGTGTTGGAGAGGGGCTCGCTGTCCACGAGGACACCGTCGTTGTCGAAGATCACCAGGTCATAGCGCATGACACCGACCCTAAGCCGATCCGAAAGCGGCCGAACGCAAAAAAGCCCCCGCACCGAAGTGCGGGGGCTTTTCCGTAATATTTGTTCGGCGGCGTCCTACTCTCCCACAGGGTCCCCCCTGCAGTACCATCGGCGCTGTAAGGCTTAGCTTCCGGGTTCGGAATGTAACCGGGCGTTTCCCTCACGCTATGACCACCGAAACACTATGAAACTCTCAAACTGCGGCACCACACCCCGTGGCCACACGGGTATGGGATTGTTCGTGGTTTCAGAACCAACACAGTGGACGCGAGCAACTGAGGACAAGCCCTCGGCCTATTAGTACCGGTCAGCTCCACCCCTTACAGGGCTTCCACATCCGGCCTATCAACCCAGTCGTCTACTGGGAGCCTTAACCAATCAAGTTGGTGGGAATACTCATCTCGAAGCAGGCTTCCCGCTTAGATGCTTTCAGCGGTTATCCCTCCCGAACGTAGCCAACCAGCCATGCCCTTGGCAGGACAACTGGCACACCAGAGGTTCGTCCGTCCCGGTCCTCTCGTACTAGGGACAGCCCTTCTCAATATTCCTACGCGCACAGCGGATAGGGACCGAACTGTCTCACGACGTTCTAAACCCAGCTCGCGTACCGCTTTAATGGGCGAACAGCCCAACCCTTGGGACCGACTCCAGCCCCAGGATGCGACGAGCCGACATCGAGGTGCCAAACCATCCCGTCGATATGGACTCTTGGGGAAGATCAGCCTGTTATCCCCGGGGTACCTTTTATCCGTTGAGCGACGGCGCTTCCACAAGCCACCGCCGGATCACTAGTCCCGACTTTCGTCCCTGCTCGACCCGTCGGTCTCACAGTCAAGCTCCCTTGTGCACTTACACTCAACACCTGATTGCCAACCAGGCTGAGGGAACCTTTGGGCGCCTCCGTTACTCTTTAGGAGGCAACCGCCCCAGTTAAACTACCCATCAGACACTGTCCCTGATCCGGATCACGGACCCAGGTTAGACATCCAGCACGACCAGACTGGTATTTCAACGACGACTCCACCCGAGCTGGCGCTCAAGCTTCACAGTCTCCCAGCTATCCTACACAAGCCGAACCGAACACCAATATCAAACTATAGTAAAGGTCCCGGGGTCTTTCCGTCCTGCTGCGCGAAACGAGCATCTTTACTCGTAGTGCAATTTCACCGGGCCTATGGTTGAGACAGTCGAGAAGTCGTTACGCCATTCGTGCAGGTCGGAACTTACCCGACAAGGAATTTCGCTACCTTAGGATGGTTATAGTTACCACCGCCGTTTACTGGCGCTTAAGTTCTCAGCTTCGCCAAACCGAAGTTTGACTAACCGGTCCCCTTAACGTTCCAGCACCGGGCAGGCGTCAGTCCGTATACATCGCCTTACGGCTTCGCACGGACCTGTGTTTTTAGTAAACAGTCGCTTCTCGCTGGTCTCTGCGGCCACCCCCAGCTCACCGAGTAAATCGGATCACCAGTGATGGCCCCCCTTCTCCCGAAGTTACGGGGGCATTTTGCCGAGTTCCTTAACCATAGTTCACCCGAACGCCTCGGTATTCTCTACCTGACCACCTGAGTCGGTTTAGGGTACGGGCCGCCATGAAACTCGCTAGAGGCTTTTCTCGACAGCATAGGATCATCCACTTCACCACAATCGGCTCGGCATCAGGTCTCAGACTTATGTGAACCGGATTTACCTGGATCACGTCCTACACCCTTACCCCGGGACAACCACCGCCCGGGCTGGACTACCTTCCTGCGTCACCCCATCACTCACCTACTACAGGTCTGGTCCGTCGGCTCCACCACTTTCCATTCCCCGAAGGGTCCGGAACGGCTTCACGGACTTAGCATCGCCTGGTTCGATGTTTGACGCTTCACAGCGGGTACCGGAATATCAACCGGTTATCCATCGACTACGCCTGTCGGCCTCGCCTTAGGTCCCGACTTACCCTGGGCAGATCAGCTTGACCCAGGAACCCTTAGTCAATCGGCGCACACGTTTCTCACGTGTGTATCGCTACTCATGCCTGCATTCTCACTCGTGAACCGTCCACCACTGCCTTCCGGCGCGGCTTCACCCGGCACACGACGCTCCCCTACCCATCCATACTCCCGTTGGGGATATGTGTATGAATGACACGACTTCGGCGGTACGCTTGAGCCCCGCTACATTGTCGGCGCGGAATCACTAGACCAGTGAGCTATTACGCACTCTTTCAAGGGTGGCTGCTTCTAAGCCAACCTCCTGGTTGTCTGTGCGACTCCACATCCTTTCCCACTTAGCGTACGCTTAGGGGCCTTAGTCGATGCTCTGGGCTGTTTCCCTCTCGACCATGGAGCTTATCCCCCACAGTCTCACTGCCGCGCTCTCACTTACCGGCATTCGGAGTTTGGCTAAGGTCAGTAACCCGGTAGGGCCCATCGCCTATCCAGTGCTCTACCTCCGGCAAGAAACACACGACGCTGCACCTAAATGCATTTCGGGGAGAACCAGCTATCACGGAGTTTGATTGGCCTTTCACCCCTAACCACAGGTCATCCCCCAGGTTTTCAACCCTGGTGGGTTCGGTCCTCCACGACCTCTTACAGCCGCTTCAACCTGCCCATGGCTAGATCACTCCGCTTCGGGTCTTGAGCGCGCTACTATACCGCCCTATTCGGACTCGCTTTCGCTACGGCTTCCCCACACGGGTTAACCTCGCAACACACCGCAAACTCGCAGGCTCATTCTTCAAAAGGCACGCAGTCACGACGCACCAAGTAAACTTGATGCGCGACGCTCCCACGGCTTGTAGGCACACGGTTTCAGGTACTATTTCACTCCGCTCCCGCGGTACTTTTCACCATTCCCTCACGGTACTATCCGCTATCGGTCACCAGGGAATATTTAGGCTTAGCGGGTGGTCCCGCCAGATTCACACGGGATTTCTCGGGCCCCGTGCTACTTGGGTGTCTCTCAAACGAGCCGTTGATGTTTCGACTACGGGGGTCTTACCCTCTACGCCGGACCTTTCGCATGTCCTTCGCCTACACCAACGGTTTCTGACTCGCCTCACAGCCGGCAGACTGTGAAAGAGAGATCCCACAACCCCGCATGCGCAACCCCTGCCGGGTCTCACACACATACGGTTTGGCCTCATCCGGTTTCGCTCGCCACTACTCCCGGAATCACGGTTGTTTTCTCTTCCTGCGGGTACTGAGATGTTTCACTTCCCCGCGTTCCCTCCACACACCCTATGTGTTCAGATGTGGGTGACAGCCCATGACGACTGCCGGGTTTCCCCATTCGGAAACCCCCGGATCAAAGCCTGGTTGACGGCTCCCCGGGGACTATCGTGGCCTCCCACGTCCTTCATCGGTTCCTGGTACCAAGGCATCCACCGTGCGCCCTTAAAAACTTGGCCACAGATGCTCGCGTCCACTGTGCAGTTCTCAAACAACGACCAACCACCCGTCACACACCACTTACGCGATGCTTTACCGGGGCCGGCACTGAAGATCCAGACTTGAAGTCCGTACCCTCAGACACCCAACAGCGTGCCCGACACTCTTCCCTCTCCTCATCGCTTTCCACGCCGAAGCAGTACTTGCGACCCAGAGCAGGTCAAGTGTGCCGAATAATCAACGTTCCACCCTTGAGCAACCACCGTCGAACGTATGCCGACGTAATGGCCCTGGACCACCAAACAAAAGCTTGGCGGCCTAGATGCTCCTTAGAAAGGAGGTGATCCAGCCGCACCTTCCGGTACGGCTACCTTGTTACGACTTCGTCCCAATCGCCAGTCCCACCTTCGACAGCTCCCTCCCCACAAGGGGGTTGGGCCACCGGCTTCGGGTGTTACCGACTTTCGTGACGTGACGGGCGGTGTGTACAAGGCCCGGGAACGTATTCACCGCAGCAATGCTGATCTGCGATTACTAGCAACTCCGACTTCATGGGGTCGAGTTGCAGACCCCAATCCGAACTGAGACAGGCTTTTTGAGATTCGCTCCACCTTGCGGTATCGCAGCTCATTGTACCTGCCATTGTAGCACGTGTGCAGCCCAAGACATAAGGGGCATGATGACTTGACGTCGTCCCCACCTTCCTCCGAGTTGACCCCGGCAGTCTCCTGTGAGTCCCCATCACCCCGAAGGGCATGCTGGCAACACAGAACAAGGGTTGCGCTCGTTGCGGGACTTAACCCAACATCTCACGACACGAGCTGACGACAGCCATGCACCACCTGTCACCCGACCACAAGGGGGGCACCATCTCTGATGCTTTCCGGGCGATGTCAAGCCTTGGTAAGGTTCTTCGCGTTGCGTCGAATTAAGCCACATGCTCCGCTGCTTGTGCGGGCCCCCGTCAATTCCTTTGAGTTTTAGCCTTGCGGCCGTACTCCCCAGGCGGGGAACTTAATGCGTTAGCTGCGGCACCGACGACGTGGAATGTCGCCAACACCTAGTTCCCACCGTTTACGGCGTGGACTACCAGGGTATCTAATCCTGTTCGCTCCCCACGCTTTCGCTCCTCAGCGTCAGTAATGGCCCAGAGATCCGCCTTCGCCACCGGTGTTCCTCCTGATATCTGCGCATTTCACCGCTACACCAGGAATTCCGATCTCCCCTACCACACTCTAGTCTGCCCGTATCGAATGCAGACCCGGGGTTAAGCCCCGGGCTTTCACATCCGACGCGACAGACCGCCTACGAGCTCTTTACGCCCAATAATTCCGGACAACGCTTGCGCCCTACGTATTACCGCGGCTGCTGGCACGTAGTTAGCCGGCGCTTCTTCTGCAGGTACCGTCACTTTCGCTTCTTCCCTGCTGAAAGAGGTTTACAACCCGAAGGCCGTCATCCCTCACGCGGCGTCGCTGCATCAGGCTTTCGCCCATTGTGCAATATTCCCCACTGCTGCCTCCCGTAGGAGTCTGGGCCGTGTCTCAGTCCCAGTGTGGCCGGTCGCCCTCTCAGGCCGGCTACCCGTCGTCGCCTTGGTGAGCCACTACCTCACCAACAAGCTGATAGGCCGCGGGCTCATCCTTCACCGCCAGAGCTTTCAACCCCCACAGATGCCTGCAGAAGTATCATCCGGTATTAGACCCCGTTTCCAGGGCTTGTCCCAGAGTGAAGGGCAGATTGCCCACGTGTTACTCACCCGTTCGCCACTAATCCCCACCGAAGTGGTTCATCGTTCGACTTGCATGTGTTAAGCACGCCGCCAGCGTTCGTCCTGAGCCAGGATCAAACTCTCCGTGAATGTTTTCCCGTAATCGGGATGACACCACGAGAGCGGAACCACCGGAGGAATAATCCGATGGTTCACAGCGTCCTCGCTGTGTTTACTTCAAAGGAACCTCGTCCCGACCTGATGGCCGGAGACGGGGTATCAACATATCTGGCGTTGATTTTTGGCACGCTGTTGAGTTCTCAAGGAACGGACGCTTCCTTTGTACTCACCCTCTCGGGCTTTCCTCCGGGCTTTTCCCTTCGGTCTTGCGTTTCCGACTCTATCAGACCGTTTCCGGTCCCGATTTCCTCGGCGCTTTCCAGGTTTTCGCTTTCGCGTTTCCCTTTCCGGCGATTCCGACTCTACCAGACCCTTTCAGGCCCGATTCCCAGTCGAAGTGGGGGTTGTCTTCCCGGCTGTTGGGCCGTTCCGACGAGTGAGACTTTAGCGGAATCCCGGCCCCCGAGCTAATCGGGGTTGCGCTCTCTCGAACGCGGATTCCTCATTTCGCAAACACGCATGAAAACGAACCGACGACGGGTCGTCGATCGCTGTGTGCTTGTTGCGGAATGTCTGTCCGGGGACCAACCGAAGTCGGCGCTCACGTCGGACAACTCGGAGAACACTACGTAGCGGGGAAGGGCGTGTCAACTCGGGTACAGGGACCACCCCTCAGGCGTACCCTCTGGGTCATGACTACGCACGCGTGCACCCAGCTGTGGTGGGCCGCCTGACGGCGGCCGTACCTACGCGTGTACTCAACGGCCGCCTCCTCGGCGGCCGTTTCTGTATCTCCGTCCTGGAGCGCCGGCCGGCGGTGGTGGCGGCCTCGACCAGGAGGTAGCGGGATGAAGCGGGTCTTCAGCGGGATCAAGCCGACCGGGCATCTGACGTTGGGCAACTACCTGGGGGCGATGCGGCGCTGGAGCGAGGTCGACCAGCACGAGGCCGACGCGTTGTTCTGTGTCGTCGACCTGCACGCGCTGACCGTGGACCACGATCCCGGGCGGGTGCGCAGGCTGAGCCGGCAGGCGGCCACCCTGTTGCTGGCCACCGGGCTCGATCCCCGGCTGTGCACCGTCTTCGTACAGAGTCATGTGGATGAGCACGCGCGGTTGTCGTATCTGCTGGAGTGCGTGGCCACGGACGGCGAGATGCGCCGGATGATCCAGTACAAGGAGAAGGCGGCGGCCGAGCGGGCGCGGGGCGGGAGTGTGCGGCTGTCGCTGCTCACGTATCCCGTGCTGATGGCGGCGGACATCCTGGCGTACGGGACCGACGAGGTGCCGGTGGGGGACGACCAGACCCAGCATGTGGAGCTGACGCGGGATCTCGCGGTGCGGTTCAACCAGCGGTACGGGCGGACGTTCGTGGTGCCTCGGACCACGCATCCCGAGGTGGCGGCGCGGGTCATGAATCTGCAGGATCCGACGTCGAAGATGGGGAAGTCCGACGACGTGGGGCCCGGAGTCGTCTATCTGCTCGACGAGCCCGAGACCGTGCGGAAGAAGATCATGCGGGCCGTCACGGACAGCGGGAGCGATGTCGTCCACGACCGGGAGGCCCGGCCCGGGGTCTCCAATCTGCTGGAGATCCTCGCGGCCTGTGAGGGTGGGGATCCGGAGGAACTGGCCGGTGCGTACGAGACGTACGGATCCCTGAAGAAGGAGACCGCCGAGGCCGTGGTGGAGCTCCTCAAACCCGTACAGCGGAGGCACCAGGAGCTGTGCGCCGATCCCTCGTACGTGGAAGGGGTGTTGCGCGAGGGTGCGGAGAGGGCGAGGGAGATGGCGCGGCCGAGGGTGGACGCGGCGTACCGGGCGATCGGGCTGCTGCCCGCGGGGTGACGCCGGGAGGGCGGTGCGGGGCGGGGCGCGGTGGAGTGGGCCGCCCCGCACCGTCGGGGTCTAGCTGTTGCCGGAGGCCAGTGCGCGGCTGCGGTCGCGGGCCGCTTCGAGGGCCGCGATGAGGGCGGCCCGTACGCCGTGGTTCTCCAGTTCGCGGATGGCGTTGATCGTGGTGCCCGCGGGGGACGTGACGTTCTCGCGGAGCTTCACGGGGTGCTCGCCGCTGTCGCGGAGCATCACGGCGGCGCCGATCGCGGACTGGACGATCAGGTCGTGCGCCTTGTCGCGGGGCAGGCCGAGCAGGATGCCGGCGTCCGTCATGGCCTCGACCAGGTAGAAGAAGTACGCCGGACCGGAGCCGGAGAGGGCGGTGCAGGCGTCCTGCTGGGACTCGGGGACGCGGAGCGTCTTGCCGACCGCGCCGAAGATCTCCTCGGCGTGCGCGAGGTGGGCGGCGGTGGCGTGGCTGCCCGCGGAGATGACGGACATGGCCTCGTCGACGAGGGCGGGGGTGTTCGTCATGACGCGGACGACGGGGGTGCGCTGGGCGAGACGTTCCTCGAAGAAGGAGGTGGGGATGCCCGCGGCGCCGCTGATGACCAGGCGGTCGGCGGGGACGTGCGGGGCGAGTTCGTCGAGGAGGGTACCCATGTCCTGGGGCTTGACCGTGAGGATCAGCGTGTCCGCCGTCTTGGCGGCCTCCTGATTGGTGACCGGGGTGACGCCGTGGCGTTCCTGGAGTTCCTGGGCGCGCTCGGGGCGGCGGGCCGTGACCAGGAGGTCGGCGGGGGCCCAGCCGGCCCGGATCATTCCGCTGAGCAGGGCCTCGCCGATCTTGCCGGTGCCGAGCACTGCGACTTTCTGGGTCATGTTCGGTTGCCCTCCGGGGGTGCGTCGTCCGGGGCCCATCCTCGCACCGGGGGCCCGGGGCGGGCCGCGCCGTCCGCTGGGCGGGACGCGGTCAGGCGGTGCGGCGGCGGAGGGTGGCCGCGCCCAGGGTCAGTACGAGGAGGGCGCAGGCGGCGACGATCAGGGCGTCCCGGACGAACGTGGCGGTGACGTCGGTGTGCTTGAGGACTTCGTTCATGCCGTCGACGGCGTACGACATGGGGAGGACGTTCGAGATGCCTTCGAGTACGGGGTGCATCTCGGAGCGCGGGGTGAACAGGCCGCAGAGGAGGAGCTGGGGGAAGATCACGGCCGGCATGAACTGGACGGCCTGGAACTCCGAGGACGCGAACGCCGAGACGAAGAGGCCGAGGGCGGTGCCGAGCAGGGCGTCGAGGAGCGCGACCAGGAGGAGCAGCCAGGCGGAGCCGGTGACGTCGAGGCCGAGGGCCCAGACGGCGAGGCCGGTGGCGAGGACGGACTGGACGACGGCAACCGCTCCGAACGCGAGGGCGTAGCCGGCGATGAGGTCGCCCTTGCCGAGGGGCATGGCGAGGAGGCGTTCCAGGGTGCCGGAGGTGCGTTCGCGCAGGGTGGCGATGGAGGTCACCAGGAACATCGTGATGAGGGGGAAGATGCCGAGCAGTGAGGCGCCGATGGAGTCGAAGGTGCGCGGACTGCCGTCGAAGACGTAGCGGAGCAGCAGGAGCATCAGACACGGGATGAGGATCATCAGCGCGATCGTGCGCGGGTCGTGGCGGAGCTGGCGCAGGACCCGGGTCGCGGTGGCGGTGGTGCGGGCGAGGTTGATCGCGTGCGGCTCGGGGTGCGTGGACGGGCTCTTACACGGGGCGGCGGTCGTGGTCGCTTCAGGGGTCGGCGGACGGGTCATCGGACGGACTCCTTGCGCGGCTGGTGGGGCTGGTCGGGCTGCTGGGAACGGTTGTCCGCGGCGGTGGCGATCGCCTCGTCGACCAGGTGGAGGAAGGCCGCTTCGACGGTGTCGGTTCCGGTACGGGTGCGCAGGGCGTCCGGGGTGTCGGCGGCGAGGATCTCGCCCTCGCGCATCAGGAGCAGGCGGTGGCAGCGCTCGGCCTCGTCCATGACGTGGGAGGAGACGAGGAGGGTGGCGCCCCGGTCGGCGGCGATGGTGTGGAAGAGCTGCCAGAGGTCGCGGCGGAGTACGGGGTCGAGGCCGACCGTGGGTTCGTCGAGGACGAGGAGTTCCGGGGTGCCGAGGAGGGCCACGGCGAGGGAGACGCGGCTGCGCTGGCCGCCGGAGAGGTTGCCCGCGAGGGCGTCGGCGTGGGAGGCGAGGTCCACGTCGGCGATGGCGTGCTCGACGTTCTCGCGGCGGCGGTCGGCGGCGGTGCGGCCGGGATCGAGGATCGCGGCGAAGTAGTCCAGGTTCTGGCGGACCGACAGGTCGTCGTAGACGGAGGGTGCCTGGGTGACGTAGCCGATGCGGGAGCGGAGTGCGGCGTGGCCCGCCGGGAGGCCGAGGACGTCCAGGGTGCCGGTGACCTTGGCCTGGGTACCGGCGATCGACCTCATCAGGGTGGATTTGCCGCAGCCGGAGGGGCCGAGCAGGCCGGTGATCCGGCCGCGGGGGATGTCGAAGTCGAGGCCGCGCAGGACTTGGCGGGGGCCTCGGACGACGGTGAGGCCGGCGGCGTGGACGGCTGGGCCGGGGTGGTGGGGGGGGGGGGGTGCGGGGGCAGGGGCGCCGGACGCATTATTCATCATGTGATGAATAATGCGCCTGAGTGGGCACCTCGTCAAGCAGTCGGGGCGACGACGGGGATGGCCTGGTAGTCCTCCTCTACCTGGCCGTCCGGGGGCGGCGGCGGGCCGTTTCGTACTCGGTGCGGTGCAGGGCCTCGCCCGGCGCCTCCGTCAGCGAGCGGAGGAAGTAGGCCGCGAGGGCGCCCACGAAACCGATGGTCAGCAGCCCCCGCAGAGCGGACTGGCTGTCCGGATCCGGACGCCTCGCATAGCCCGCCCAGGTGTGGCGGAACGCGAGGGCGCTGCAGACGGCGGACATCACCACCACCAGTGCGGTGACGAAACCGCCCACGGCCGCGATCTCCAGCCCCTCGTACGCGAAGCGCAGCACCAGACAACTCACCGCGATCGCAACGAGCGAACCGGCGGTCACGGCGGCGCGGCGGACCGCGTAGCCGCCGTCGTGGTTCACCCAGGTCACCGCGAAGAAGCGGATCGGCTCGGGGTGGGGGCCCGTGGTGCTTGCGCCGCCTGCGGGGGTCGCGGGGGTTGCGGAGGGCATGGCTGGTTTGGCTGGTTTGACTGGTTTGTCGCTCACAGGTTGATTATCGCCTCGGCCGGCGGCCCACCGGGTTTGCGGCCGAGGCGACGATCGGCCTGTGCGTCAGGCGCAGCGTGATGCCACGTAACCGTCGCTGCCCGTGTGCACGTACGCGTCGGAGACGTACTCCCCGACCTCGATGTTGTCCCAGATCTTCGTCGTCCCGTAGGGACCGCTGATCGTCTCCCCCGGGCGCTGGCAGAAGATCGGCACCCTGGAGCCCGGCGCCAGCGTGCGGATCAGGCGGTACTGGGTGCCGGGGCCGCTGCGGACGTTCAGGGTGTGGCCGGGTGCGATCGAGTAGAGCGCCTGGGCCGCTACCGCCGCGGCTGCCCGGGCCGCCTCGCTCACCGCGTTCCCCTCGACCGCCTCGGCCGCCTCGGCCGCTTCGGGCTCGGTGGCTTCTCTGGCCTCTTCGACTGCCATCTGTGTCTCCCCGTTGGATGTGGTGCACGCGTTGTCTCGAATGTGGTGTCTCGAAACGCTGTCCTTGCTTTGTGCACGCGGAGGCTAGCAAGCCGCGTGGGTCTCGTACGAACCATCGACTAGGCTCCGTGCGTCGCGCGTGCGTACGCAATTCACGGGGGTGGACGATGCCGCCAAGACGCATCGCCGGATCGGCTGCCGGGTCGGATCCAGAAGCGGAACTTCCCGAGTACGCAGGGCAGTACCGCCTTGAGTCGCGCCTCGGCTCGGGCGGCATGGGCGTGGTCCATCTGGCCCGCTCGGCGTCGGGACTGCGGCTCGCGGTGAAGGTCATCAACGTCGAGTTCGCCAGGGACGCGGAGTTCAGAGGGCGGTTCAAGCAGGAGGTGGCTGCCGCGCGGCGGGTCAGCGGTGCGTTCACCGCGCCCGTCGTGGACGCCGACCCCGAGGCGGACCGGCCCTGGATGGCCACCCTCTTCATTCCGGGACCGACGCTCGCGGAGCACGTGAAGCGGAACGGTTCGCTGTCGTCCGCGCAGTTGCGTCAGGTGATGGCCGGGCTCGCAGAGGCGTTGCGCGACATCCACCGTGCCGGTGTGGTGCACCGCGACCTCAAGCCGAGCAACGTCCTTCTCGCCGAGGACGGCCCCAAGGTCATCGACTTCGGTATCTCGCGGCCGTCGGACAGCGAACTGCGCACGGAGACGGGCAAGTTGATCGGCACTCCGCCCTTCATGGCCCCCGAGCAGTTCCGCCGCCCGCGCGAGGTGGGACCGGCCGCCGACATCTTCGCGCTCGGGTCCGTCCTGGTGCACGCGGCGACCGGGCGCGGGCCCTTCGACTCCGACAGTCCCTATGTCGTGGCCTACCAGGTGGTGCACGACGAACCGGATCTGACGGACGTCCCCGACGACCTGGCTCCGCTGATCGCCCGCTGCCTCGCCAAGGAACCCGGCGAACGGCCGACGCCCGACGAGCTCATGGCCGAACTGCGGCATGTCTCGTCCCTCTACGACACGCAGGCCTTCATACCGGCACAGCGCGCGGCGGAGACGGCGGAGACGGCGGCGGAGCCCTCGGCGGGCATACCCGCGCCTTCGGCGGAAGCCGTGGCCGACTCCCGCGACCGTACGACTCACGTGCGCGGCAAGCTGCGTACGCCTGCGGGATCCGACGGCTCGGATACAGGCGCGGATCCGAAGCCGGGGGCGGATCCGAAGCCGGGGACGGATCGGAGGCCGGGTTCGGGGCGTTTCCGGCGCCGGGGCGTTCTCGTCGGCGCGTTCGGGGGCGTGGTCGCGCTCGCGGTCGGTGGTGCGCTGCTGGCCGGGCTGCCGGGTGACGACGGTTCCGGACGGCGACCGGGCTCGGGAGCGGGTGGCACGGGCGCGTCCGCCGGGGAGGCGTTCCGGCCGTGGGTCACGAAGGTGGGTACGGGCCGGGACGCCATGGCCAAGTGCACGTACGGCGGTGGAGCCCTGCTCTGTGCCGGTCCCGGTGTACTCGCCGGCGCCCTCGGCCCGCGGGACGGAAAGGCGCGGTGGACACGCCCGGCGAAGAACGGGGAGGACGGTCAGGTCTCCGCGCCCGTCCTGTCCGGCGGCCTCGTGCACACGGTCACCGCGGCCGGCGGGCAGTTGGTCGCCCTCGACCCTGACACGGGCCGAACCCGCTGGAAGCTGGACACCGCGGCGTACGGGGGCGGTGCGCGGTACGCGGGCGACACCGTGCTGCTGACCGCGGGCGACGGCACGGTCACCGGCATCGACGGACGGACCGGGGAGCGGCTCTGGCAGGGCCGCCCGGCCGGCGGGGCCCAGCCCGCCTTCGCGTACTTCGGCGGCGAACTCGCGTACGCGACGACGCTGACGCCCGACGGTACGGGCACGCGGGTGATCGCGGTGGATCCACGGACCGGGGACGTGCGCTGGCGGCACCGCCTCGACGGGCTGCTCACCCCGGTCGGTACGCGCAGGGGCACTCTCTGGCTGACCGCCGTGAACGCGTCCCAGGAGACACGGAGCATCGTCGGCTACACACCGGACGGCACGTCGGACGGTGGGAAGGAGCAGCGGATTCCGCTCGACCTGCCGCTGCCGTCCGCCTCGGCCGCCCTGCACGGTGACGCGGTCTATTTACTGGCCGCGGGAGGCGCGCTGGTGGCCGTCGACATCGAGGCGGGCAAGCAGCGCTGGCGTCGTGAGACCTCGGTCAGCAGGGCCTCGGCGCCGGCCGCCGACGACCGGAACGTGTACGTCAGCGCCCCGGACGGACGGCTGCTCGCGGCCGATGTGCGTACCGGCAGGCTCGTGGGGCAGACCCCGACCCGGCTCGGCGACGACGGCGAACGGGTCGTGGCCGAGGTGCTCGCGCCCATGGTCGTGGGCGACCGGGTCTACGCGAGCGCGCCCGACGGCAGCGTCTTCGGCGTCGACGCCCGCAGGCCCGCCGACTGGTGAACCCCGTGAACGGCGAACCCGCCCGGTGGTGAGAACCGGGCGGGTTCGGACGCGCCGGGAGATCCGGCGAAGGCGTCGGGCTAGGGCTGATGGATCTCCGCGGCGTCGCGACGCCCGGCACCCACGGAGATCCATCAGAAACGCCCTAGCCGAGCAGCGAGACGTCCCGGACCGCGCCGCGGTCCGCGCTGGTCGCCATCGCGGCGTACGCGCGCAGGGCGGCCGAGACCTTGCGTTCGCGGGCGACCGGGGCGTACACGCCCTTGAGTGCCTCGCGGCGCTCGGCCAGTTCCTCGTCGGAGACCAGCAGCTCGATGCTGCGGTTCGGGATGTCGATGCGGACGCGGTCGCCGTCCCGGACGAGGGCGATCGTGCCGCCGGACGCCGCCTCGGGCGAGGCGTGGCCGATGGACAGGCCCGAGGTGCCGCCGGAGAAGCGTCCGTCGGTGATCAGGGCGCAGGTCTTGCCCAGGCCCCGGCCCTTGAGGAACGACGTCGGGTAGAGCATCTCCTGCATACCGGGGCCGCCCTTGGGGCCCTCGTAGCGGATGACGACGACGTCGCCGTGCGTGATCTCCTTCTTGAGGATCTTGTCGACGGCCTCCTCCTGCGACTCGCAGACGACCGCCGGGCCCTCGAAGGTCCAGATCGACTCGTCCACGCCCGCCGTCTTCACGACACAGCCGTCGACGGCGAGGTTGCCCTTCAGGACCGCGAGGCCACCGTCCTTGGAGTACGCGTGTTCCGCCGAGCGGATGCAGCCGCCCTCCGCGTCCTCGTCGAGGGCGGCCCAGCGCTCGGACTGGGAGAAGGCCTCGGACGAGCGGACGCCGCCGGGCGCCGCGAACCACAGCTCCAGGGCCTCCGGGGAGGGGGAGCCGCCGCGGACGTCCCAGGTCTTGAGCCAGTCGGCGAGGGACGGGCTGTGCACCGAGTGCACGTCCTCGTTCAGCAGGCCGGCGCGGTGGAGTTCGCCGAGCAGGGCGGGGATGCCGCCGGCCCGGTGCACGTCCTCCATGTAGTACGTGCGGTCCTTCGCCACGTTCGGGGCGACCTTGGCGAGGCAGGGCACGCGGCGCGAGACGGCGTTGATCTCGTCCAGGCCGAACGGGACGCCCGCCTCCTCGGCAGCGGCCAGCAGGTGCAGGATCGTGTTGGTCGAGCCGCCCATGGCGATGTCGAGGGCCATGGCGTTCTCGAAGGCCGCGAACGTGGCGACGTTGCGCGGCAGGACCGACTCGTCGTCCTGCTCGTAGTGGCGGCGGGTGATGTCCATGACCGTGCGGGCCGCGTCCTCGTACAGGCCCTTGCGGGCCGTGTGCGTGGCGAGGACCGAGCCGTTGCCGGGGAGGGAGAGGCCGATGGCCTCGGTCAGGCAGTTCATGGAGTTGGCCGTGAACATGCCCGAACACGAACCGCAGGTCGGACAGGCGTTCTCCTCGATACGGAGGATGTCCTCGTCCGAGATGTTGTCGTTCACGGCGTCGGAGATCGCGTCGACCAGGTCGAGCGTGCGGACCGAGCCGTCGACCAGCGTGGCGCGGCCGGACTCCATGGGGCCGCCGGAGACGAAGACCGTCGGGATGTTCAGGCGCAGGGCCGCCATCAGCATGCCGGGCGTGATCTTGTCGCAGTTCGAGATGCAGATCAGGGCGTCGGCGCAGTGGGCCTCCACCATGTACTCCACGCTGTCCGCGATCAGGTCGCGGGAGGGGAGGCTGTAGAGCATGCCGCCGTGGCCCATCGCGATGCCGTCGTCGACGGCGATCGTGTTGAACTCGCGCGGGATGCCGCCCGCCGCCGTGATGGCCTCGCTCACGATCCGGCCGACCGGCTGGAGGTGGGTGTGGCCGGGCACGAACTCCGTGAAGGAGTTGGCGACCGCGATGATCGGCTTACGGCCGATGTCCGCGCCCGGTACACCGGAGGCGCGCATAAGGGCGCGGGCGCCCGCCATGTTGCGTCCGTGGGTGACTGTGCGGGACCTCAGCTCGGGCATGGCCGCTCGCTCCTTCGGAGAGTGTTGACTGCTGTCGAGCGTACGCCCGGCATCCAGGGTTCGGACGGGGTGTCCGGTATGCGGGATTGTCGTCTCGGGTTCCGGGTGTTCAGGGTCCGGGTGCTCGGGTTTCGGGTGTCGGCCGTACGGGACTGGGCGCGCCCCTGATCAGGGGGCTGTCAGGTGGGACTGGATCACCGGGGAGACCCGGTCGATGATCTGTTCCGGGGCGGCGGAGGCGAGGGGTTCCACCTTGATCACGTACCGCAGCATCGCGATGCCCACGAGTTGCGCGGCAGCCAGTTCCGCGCGCAGTTCGGCGTCCGGGAGGTCCAGCTGGAGGGCGATTCTGCGCAGCAGCTGGGTGGAGATCAGGCGGCGGAAGACACCGGCCGCGGTCTCGTTGTTCACCGCCGAGCGGACGATCGCGAGCAGGGCCTTGCGGGTGGCCGGGTTCTCCCAGACGCCGAAGAAGAAGCGGGCCAGCCGCTCGCCCACGCCGTCGAGGGGGCCTTCACCGACCGAGTCGGGCGCGCTCAGGAGGGGGCCGACGACGACCGCGATGGACGCCTCGAAAACCTGCTCCTTCGTACCGAAGTAGTGATGTACGAGCGCCGAGTCCACGTCCGCCGCCTTCGCGATGGCGCGCATGGAGGTCTTCTCGAAGCCCCGTTCCGCGAACTCCTCGCGGGCCGCCGCCAGGATGCGGTCGCGGGCCGCGGGGGCGTCCTGTGCGTCCGTACGGGAGGGGCGTCCGCGGCGTCGCGGGGCGGGGGCGGCGGCGCTCATGTACGCGGGACCCGGACCGCCGAGGCCAGGTGGAGGCGGGTGAAGGCCAGCGCCTCCGCGAGATCCGCCTCCCGCTCGGCGCCCGACATGGCGCGGCGGGTGTTGACCTCGATGACGACGTGGCCGTCGTAGCCGGACAGGGCGAGCCGTTCGAGCAGTTCGGCGCAGGGCTGGGTGCCGCGGCCGGGGACCAGGTGCTCGTCCTTGAGGGAGCCGCTGCCGTCGGCGAGATGGACATGGCCGAGGCGGTCGCTCATGCGGTCGACCATCTGGAGCGCGTCGGTGCGGGCCGTCGCGGTGTGGCTCAGATCGATCGTGAAGTGCCGGTAGTCGTCCTTCGTCACGTCCCAGTCGGGTGCGTACGCGAGCATCTCGCGATCGCGGTAGCGCCAGGGGTACATGTTTTCGACGGCGAATCGTACGTCCGTCTCGTTGGCCATCTGCCAGATTCCGGTGACGAAGTCACGGGAGTACTGGCGCTGCCAGCGGAACGGGGGGTGGACGACGACCGTGCTCGCCCCGAGCTTCTCGGCTGCCGCGCGGGCGCGCTGGAGTTTGATCCACGGGTCGGTGGACCATACGCGCTGGGTGATGAGCAGGCAGGGGGCGTGTACGGCGAGGATCGGGATCCGGTGGTAGTCGCTGAGGCGGCGCAGGGCTTCGATGTCCTGGCTGACGGGGTCGGTCCACACCATCACCTCGACGCCGTCGTAGCCGAGGCGTGCGGCGATCTCGAAGGCCGTCGCCGTCGACTCCGGATAGACGGAGGCCGTGGACAGGGCGACCTTCGCATCCGGGATGCGCACGACTGGTTCTGCCACGGGGACAGGTTACGGGGTGGGTCCGTCGGTGGGGCGGGCGGGGTTGTTTGGCCGGGCGGCGGGGGTGGGGTGGGCGCGGCTGGGCCGGCGCGGGGGTTTGCTGCAATTGTTCCCCGCGCCCCTTGCGGGCTAGGGTGG
Source organism: Streptomyces ortus (assembly GCF_026341275.1). Lineage (NCBI taxonomy): Bacteria > Bacillati > Actinomycetota > Actinomycetes > Kitasatosporales > Streptomycetaceae > Streptomyces > Streptomyces ortus. Next base: position 4,828,842 of record NZ_JAIFZO010000002.1, on the reverse strand, counting down.
GGGGCATTTGGTCCAGGGTTCGGAGGATTATTCCCTCCCTCAGGGCCCAGGGGCAGATTTCCAGCGTTTCTACTTCGAAGAGGTCCATCGCCCCCTCCGCCACCACCGCGCCGGCCAGGAGCTGGCCCGCGCGGCCCTCGGAGACGCCGGGGAGTTCCGCGCGCTCGGCGGTCGTCATGGAGGCCAGGCGCGGGACCCAGTCCTCCAGCGACCGGCGCTTGAGCTCGCGCTGGACGTACAGGCCCTCGACCGAGCGGGCGGCACCGGTCAGCCGGGCGAGCTGCTTGAACGTCTTGGAGGTGGCGACCACATGGTCGGGCGCCCCGAACCGGCTGAACTCCCCGACCGTACGGGCGATCTGGGCCCGCACATGGCGCCGCAGAGCCCGCACGTCCGCCGGGTCCGCCGGGTCGCTCGGCAGCCAGCCCGCGGTCAGCCGCCCCGCGCCCAACGGCAGCGAGGCCGTCGCGTCGGGCTCCTCGTCTATCCCGTACGCGATCTCCAGCGAACCGCCGCCGATGTCCAGGACGAGCAGTTTCCCGGCCGACCAGCCGAACCAGCGGCGGGCGGCGAGGAAGGTGAGCCGGGCCTCCTCCGCGCCGGTGAGGACCTGCAGCTCCACCCCGGTCTCTTCGCGCACCCGGGCCAGCACCTCGTCGGCGTTGCTGGCCTCACGCACCGCCGAGGTCGCGAACGGCAGCAGATCCTCGACGCCCTTGTCCTCGGCGGCCTCCAGCGCCTCCTGGATGACGGCGACCAGTTTGTCGACGCCCTCGGCGTCGATCGCGCCGCTGTCGTCCAGAAGTTGGGCGAGCCGCAGCTCCGCCTTGTGCGAATGCGCGGGCAGCGGGCGCGCGCCGGGGTGTGCGTCCACCACCAGCAGGTGCACCGTGTTCGAACCCACGTCCAGGACACCGAGTCTCATGTACGGCACGCTACTGCGCCCGGCCCGTCCGGCCGTCCCCAGAGTGGTCGTGAGCGACTTACTCTGGACTGGTGCCAAAGACGAAAAAGGCGAAGAGCGACAAATCGGCCGAGGATTCCGCCGCGGGGCCCGCGAAGGACTCGCTTCGGGTGAAGCCGTCCAAGCCCGGAAAGCTTCCGAAGGCCCCCAAGACCCCGAGGGCCCCCAAGGGCGATGAGAAGGGGCTCGACTTCGCGCGTGCGTGGGTGGAGTTCCCGGATCCGGCCGACGACGAGCAGGTCTTCCGCTGCGATCTGACATGGCTGACCTCTCGCTGGAACTGCGTCTTCGGAAGCGGCTGCCAGGGGATCCAGGCGGGCCGGGCGGACGACGGATGCTGCACGCTGGGTGCCCACTTCTCGGACGAGGACGACGAGAAGCGCGTGTCGGACCACGTGGCGAGGCTCACGCCGGACATCTGGCAGCACCACGACGTGGGGACCACGACCGGCTGGGTCTCGCAGGACGAGGACGGGGACCGGCAGACGCGCCCCTACGAGGGGTCCTGCATCTTCCAGAACCGCCCCGGTTTCGCCGGCGGCATGGGCTGCTCGCTGCACATCCTGGCCGTCAAGGAGGGCCGCGAGCCCCTGGAGACCAAGCCGGACGTCTGCTGGCAGCTGCCGGTCCGGCGGACGTACGAGTGGATCGACCGGCCCGACGACACGCGGGTGCTGCAGGTCTCGATCGGCGAGTACGACCGCCGCGGGTGGGGTCCCGGCGGGCACGACCTGCACTGGTGGTGCACGTCGGCGACGTCCGCCCACGGCGCGGGGGACCCGGTCTACGTCTCGTACCGCCCGGAACTGATCGAGCTGATGGGCAAGTCGGGCTACGACCGGCTGGTGGACCTGTGCGAGGAGCGCCTGGCCTCCCAGCTCCCCCTCCTGGCCCCTCACCCGGCTGACCCGCCCCGCCTCCCGTAGGGGCAGCGTGCGGGTCCCGTCAGGGGTGCGGGGAACTGCGCGCGCCGCCACGACGGACCCGCACCCGGAGAGCCACCCTGGGGAGCGTTCAACTCCCTGAGGGACTCGGGTCACCGGAGCCCCCTGACGTCGGCTCATCCCCTCCGGGGGAGCCCGGCGGAGGCTCCGGTTCCGGATCCGACGGCCCCGGCCCGGACGGCGTCGGCTCCGGCTCGGGCTCGGACGGCCCCGGATCGGACGGTGAGGGCCCGGACGGCGTCGGCTCGGGCCCGGGATCCGAGGGACCGGGTCCGGGCCCGGGATCCGACGGCCCGGGCCCGCTCGGCGCAGGCGGATCCGGCCGGGGCCCCGGCCGCGTGGGACCCGCGGTCCCGTAACCGCTGATCGTGACCACCGCCCCCGCCGGGCCGACCGCCACCCGGGCGTTCCACGCCCCGTTGGGCTCACGCAGATGGTCGACGTACACCTTGACCGTGAGCGACTGCCCCGGTTCCAGAGTCCCGGACGACCGGCTCAGGTAGAGCCAGGACGCCGCGGTCCGCGCCGACCAGCGGACCGCCGAATCGCCGGTCGCCGTGAGGGTGATCAGTGTCGTGCCACCGTCGGAACTGGCCTCTACGGAGAGCCCGCCCTGCTGCCCCGGCGCCACGCTGACGACCTCCACGGAGACGTCGGACGAGCCGCTGCGCGGGGTGAAGCGGGAGCCGGGCCGGTTACGGGCGTTGCCCGCGTTCTCGTAGCCGGGGCCCTCGCCGCCGAGTGTCTCGGAGTCCTGCCCCTCGTTGGCGGTGACCGGCCGGCCGTCGGCGCCCTCCCCGATGAGGGGTGCCCCCCGGTAGGCCGCCCACAGGGCGAGTACGGGGGCGGCCACGACGGTGGCGACGACCGTGGTCGTGACGGCACGCGCGCGTAGCCGGTCACGCCGGGCCGCGTGGTCCTTGGGGTCCATCGGAAAGCCGCGCCGGTCGAAGCGCGGGCCGGCGCCCCGCGCGCGCGGGAGGCGCGTCATCGCCTTGTGGAGGGCCGCGCGCGGGGCTTCGAGTACGGGCAGCGCGGCGGGCGTGACGCTGGTGCCGGGCCAGGAGCCGGGGCCCGCGCGCTCCGCGGTCCGGCGGCAGCGCGGGCAGTCGTCGACGTGCCGGACCAGTTCGCGGCGCAGGGCCGCGCCGAGGACGAGGCGGTTGTCGCCGGTGAGCCGGGTCACGCCCGGACAGGTGCCGGTCTCGACGACGGCCAGGGCCGCGCGCGTGCGCTCGACCTCGCAGGCGCCCGCCGCGAGGAGTTCGCGGGCGGCCACCGGGTCGGTGCCGAGGACCGCGGCGACCTCGTGCGCGGTGAGCTGGTGGCGCACGGCGAGTTCGAGCGCCTCGCGCTGCTCGGGCGTCGTGCCGGCGGCCTCCGGCCAGGCCAGCAGGGCGAGTTCACGCCGACGCCGCTCCGCCTCGGCGGCGGTGTCGGGAAGATCGGCGGCGCGGCCTCCGAAGCCGTCCGGGACGGGGGAAGGAGTGCGGCGGGCGGCGGGGCGGGCTGCCGCGGACTGTCCCGCCGCGTGCGGGCCGGGGCCGGGCCCGGCCTCGCCCTCCGCGCGTGAGGCGGTCCGGGCGTCCGCCCGCGGACCGGTCCTGCTCCCCGCCCGCGAGCCGGCGGCGGCGCCCTCGGGGCGGCCCGACGCGTGGGCGCCGGGCGGCCGCTGCCTGGCCTCGGCGAGCTTGCGCAGGCAGGACCAGCGGGCGAGCGCGTACAGCCAGGCCCTGCGGTCGTCGGGCGTCTCCCGGCCGCGATGGCCGCGGCGTTCGGCGAGCGCGAGGACGTCACCCAGTGCGGCGGTCGCCGTGTCGTGGTCGCACAGCACCGACAGGCAGTAGGTGAACAGGCCGTCCAGGTACGGCTCGTAACGGGTCGGCGGGCCCTGCGCCACCGTGCGCGCCGCGGCCCGGTCGCGCGCCTCGCGGTGCGCCCGGTGTGCGCCGGTGGTGCGGGTCGAGGTCTCGGGACTGCTGCTCATCACCCGTGCGACCGTAGGTGCCTTGTGGTGGGCCCTTCTCCCTGCTCGAGCACATTTAATCCATACGGGTGAAACGATCCCTCAAATGAGGGCAGGCACCCTGTATTCCATGTCGTGTCCCTGCCGGACTCGCCCTGCAAAGCGGCCGATATGCGAAGGGTGTCCCGCTATCGACGAAGGGTGTCGAACGGCTCGTCACGGCGCTGTCAGTGGCGGCGGTTACGGTTCGTGTCATGGCTGCCCGTACGAAGACCGCGAAGGACCGGCCGTCCTACCGCTGCACCGAGTGCGGCTGGCAGACGGCCAAGTGGCTCGGCCGCTGCTCCGAGTGCCAGGCCTGGGGGACGGTCGAGGAGTACGGCGCGCCCGCCGTGCGCACGACGGCTCCCGGCCGCGTCACCACGAGCGCGCTGCCCATCGGCCAGGTCGACGGCCGGCAGGCGACCGCCCGCTCGACCGGTGTGCCCGAGCTGGACCGCGTCCTCGGCGGTGGTCTCGTACCGGGCGCGGTGGTGCTCGTGGCGGGCGAGCCGGGCGTCGGCAAGTCGACGCTGCTGCTGGACGTGGCGGCCAAGGCGGCGAGCGACGAGCACCGCACGCTGTACATCACGGGTGAGGAGTCGGCGAGCCAGGTCCGGCTGCGCGCCGACCGCATCAAGGCGATCGACGACCATCTGTATCTGGCGGCGGAGACCGACCTGTCGGCGGTCCTCGGCCACCTGGACGCGGTGAAGCCGTCCCTGCTCATCGTCGACTCCGTGCAGACGGTGGCCTCTCCGGAGATCGACGGCGCACCCGGCGGCATGTCCCAGGTCCGCGAGGTGGCCGGGGCTTTGATCCGCGCCTCCAAGGAGCGCGGCATGGCCACGCTCCTGGTCGGCCATGTCACCAAGGACGGCGCCATCGCGGGACCGCGCCTCCTGGAGCACCTCGTGGACGTCGTCCTGAGCTTCGAGGGCGACCGGCACGCGCGCCTGCGCCTCGTACGAGGCGTCAAGAACCGGTACGGCACCACGGACGAGGTCGGCTGCTTCGAGCTGCACGACGAGGGGATCACCGGGCTCGCCGACCCCTCCGGTCTCTTCCTCACCCGCCGGTCCGAGCCCGTCCCCGGCACCTGCCTGACCGTCACCCTCGAAGGCCGCCGCCCGCTGGTGGCGGAGGTGCAGGCGCTCACCGTGGACACCCAGATCCCCACTCCGCGGCGTACGACGTCCGGCCTGGAGACCTCCCGCGTCCAGATGATGCTCGCCGTCCTGGAGCAGCGCGGCCGGATCAGCGCCCTCGGGAAGCGGGACATCTACACCGCGACGGTCGGTGGCGTGAAACTGTCCGAGCCCGCCGCGGACCTCGCGATCGCGCTCGCGCTGGCCAGCGCGGCGAGCGACACCCCGCTCCCGCAGAACCTCGTCGCGATCGGTGAGGTGGGGCTCGCGGGCGAGGTCAGACGGGTCACGGGCGTCCAGCGCAGACTCGCCGAAGCCCACCGTCTGGGCTTCACCCACGCCCTTGTTCCGGGCGACCCGGGCAAGGTCCCTCCCGGTATGAAGGTCCTGGAAGTGGCCGACATGGGGGACGCGCTCCGGGTCCTCCCGAGGTCGCGTCGGCGAGACGCCCCACGGGACGAGGAAGAGCGCCGGTAGACTTTGCCCAGGTCTCGCCCGTCCGTACGAACCCAGGGCGCCCTCAGAAAGCCTGCGACCGGAGGAGTGCAGTGGCAGCCAACGACCGGGCAGCGGTTCCCGGCAAGTCCGGCGGGAGTTCCGGCACCGATGGCCTGATGCGCACGGCTCTCAGCGCTGTGGCACCCGGCACAGGACTGCGCGACGGCCTGGAGCGCATCCTCCGCGGCAACACCGGCGGGCTCATCGTGCTCGGCTGGGACAAGACCGTCGAGGCGATGTGCAGCGGCGGATTCGTGCTGGACGTCGAGTTCACCGCGACGCGGCTGCGCGAGCTGTGCAAGCTCGACGGCGGCATCGTGCTGGACAAGGACATCACCAAAATCCTGCGGGCCGGCGTGCAGCTGGTCCCCGACCCGACCATTCCCACCGAGGAGACGGGCACGCGGCACCGCACGGCGGACCGGGTGAGCAAGCAGGTCGGCTTCCCCGTCGTCTCCGTATCCCAGTCCATGCGCCTGATCGCGCTGTACGTGGACGGGCAGCGACGGGTCCTGGAGGACTCCGCCGCGATCCTGTCCCGCGCGAACCAGGCACTGGCCACGCTGGAGCGGTACAAGCTGCGGCTCGACGAGGTCGCGGGCACGCTGTCCGCGCTGGAGATCGAGGACCTGGTCACCGTCCGGGACGTGTCGGCGGTGGCCCAGCGCCTGGAGATGGTGCGCCGGATCGCCACGGAGATCGCCGAGTACGTGGTGGAGCTGGGCACGGACGGGCGGCTGCTCTCCCTCCAGCTGGACGAGCTGATCGCCGGGGTCGAGCCCGAGCGGTCCCTCGTCGTACGGGACTATGTGCCCGAGCCGACGGCCAAGCGGTCCCGGACGGTGGACGAGGCGCTGTTCGAGCTGAACGCGCTCAGCCATGCGGAGCTGCTCGAAATGCCCACCGTGGCGCGGGCGCTGGGGTACACGGGGTCGCCCGAGGCGCTCGACTCCGCGGTGTCGCCGCGGGGATTCCGGCTGCTGGCGAAGGTGCCGCGGCTGCCCGGCGCGATCATCGACCGGCTGGTCGAGCACTTCGGCGGGCTGCAGAAGCTGCTCGCCGCGAGCGTGGACGACCTGCAGACCGTGGACGGGGTCGGGGAGGCGCGGGCGCGGAGCGTGCGGGAGGGGCTCTCGCGGTTGGCGGAGTCGTCGATCCTCGAACGCTACGTGTAGCCGTCCGGCGGTTTGGCGTGGCCCCCTGGGGGTGGGGGCCGGCCTCGGCTTTCGGGTGCGCGCCCGCTATGGGTACCGTTCGCGCAGTTCCCCGCGCCCCTGAAAACAGGGGGCCTGGGGCGGCGGCCTCGGCTCTCGGGTGCAGGCCCGATGCGGGCACCGATCGCGCAGTTCCCCGCGCCCCTGAAAACAGCGGGCCTGAGGAGGCCTCGGCTCTCGGGTGCGCGCCCGCTATGGGTACCGATCGCGCAGTTCCCCGTGCCCCTGAAAGCAGCGGGCCTGGGGCGGCCTCGGCTCTCGGGTGCGGGCCCGATGCGGGCACCGTTCGCGCAGTTCCCCGCGCCCCTGAAAGCAGGTGCGCGGCGGGCGCGGCCGGGCCCTTGTTGCTGGTCCGGTCCTAGTCCTGCTTCAGGACGAAGGAGGTCTGCGCCTTGGGCAGGCCCGCCGACTTCGCTTCGACCAGGTACGTGCCGGGCGTGGCCGAGAGCGCCGGCGGGGTCGCGCACTGCGGCGCGCTCGCCTTGCGGTTCCACTCGACCGTGCGGATGACCTGATCGTTCGCCGGGATGCGGAACAGCACACTCGCCGCACCCGTCGGGCAGTCGGCCGAGGACCAGATCTCGTCGTCGCCCTTCGCCTGAGTGATCGTCAGCACCGCGCTCTTCGGACCGAGATCGAGCTTGCAGTCGCTGTCCGAGGAGTTCTTGGCGACCAGTTCCAAGGTGGGCTTCTCGTCGGGCGTGTACGAGTTGTGGACACTGCGCAGCGTCAACTTCACCGAGCCCGGTGTGCAGTTGGGGAGGCTCGACCCGGCCGGCACCGTGTCGCCCGAGCCACCGCCGCCCTCGCCGTCGTCCCCGCCACCACCGCCGGAACCGGAGCCGGAACCGCCTCCGCCCGTGCCGGAACCGCCCGACCCGCCCGAGCCACCGGAACCCTCAGAACCCCCGGAGCCGCCCGAACCTTGGGAACCGCCGTCGCTCGACTCGTCGCGCCCGCCCGGCGCTTGGCTGATCGCGGACTCCGAGTCCGAGGGGCCGGGCGTGATCGACGCGGTGGGGTTCTTGCCGTTGGACCCGTCGGCGTCGTTCTTTCCGCCGCCTCCGCCGTCGTTGGTCACCACCCAGGTGACCAACAGGGCCATCACGGCGAAGATGGACGCCAGAATGGCCCTCCGTCGCCAGTAGATGGAGGAGGGAAGCGGCCCGACCGGATTGCGCAGAGATCCCACGGCGCAAACTGTACGAGAGATCGGGGAGTTCACTGGCCTCACCCGCCGTCAACGGCCCCAACTTTTTCTGATCATCAGCTCGGGACTGCTTCGAGGGCCCTCCAAAGCCCTACTTCGAGGGGTGCGGTCGGCTCCCACCCGTCCGCGGCCACCACACGCCGCGACCCCCGCCACACCTCCGTACGCGCCACCGCGTGAAAGAATCGGCCGTGCCATGACTGCGCCCACGAAACCCACGATCCCCGCCCAGGCCGACGCAGCCGAAACCGTCGGCGACGACCTGCACGCCCCCGTCATCGACTGGTTCGAGGAGCACGCCCGCGACCTCCCGTGGCGGCGGCCCGACGCGGGCCCGTGGGGGGTGATGGTCAGCGAGTTCATGCTGCAGCAGACACCGGTGAGCCGCGTGCTCCCGGTGTACGAGCAGTGGATGGCCCGCTGGCCGCGACCCGCCGATCTCGCCGAGGACACCCCGGGCGAGGCCGTCCGCGCCTGGGGCCGTCTCGGCTACCCTCGCCGCGCCCTGCGCCTGCACGGCGCCGCGGTCGCCATAACGGAGCGGCACGACGGCGACGTACCCACGGAGCACGCGCAGCTGCTCGCGCTGCCCGGCATCGGCGAGTACACGGCCGCGGCGGTGGCCTCGTTCGCGTACGGGCAGCGGCACACCGTCCTCGACACGAACGTGCGGCGGGTGTTCGCGCGGGCCGTCACCGGCGTCCAGTACCCGCCGAACGCCACGACCGCCGCCGAGCGCAAGCTCGCCCGCACGCTGCTGCCCGACGACGAGCGCACGGCCGCGCTCTGGGCCGCCGCGTCCATGGAGCTCGGCGCGCTCGTCTGCACGGCGAAGAACGAGACGTGCGTACGCTGCCCGATCGCCGCCCTGTGCACCTGGCGGCTGGCCGGGAAGCCGGCGCACGACGGGCCGCCGCGGCGCGGCCAGACCTACGCGGGTACGGACCGGCAGGTGCGCGGCCGGCTGCTCGCCGTACTGCGCGAGGCGGTCACCCCCGTCCCGCAGTCGGTCCTCGACCGTGTCTGGGAGGAGCCCGTGCAGCGGGCCCGCGCCCTGGACGGACTGGTGGCCGACGGACTCGTCGAACCGCTCGTCGGCGGTCTGTACCGGCTCCCGCACGGCTGACCCGGTCCGAGCTGGATGACGGGCGTCACCGGGCCACGTAACAGAGGCTCGGCGGGCAAAACGCCTCGTACCCGCCCCAGTCGGCACCCCCCTTTACCCAGGCCCTACTTCCGTTACACAACCTATGGACAGCCGAGCGCTCCTCGCATGCTCGCTCGGACAACCCCGTGACAACAGCTCCGTAACTTCAGTGCCGTACCGCGGACCGGCGGTACGGCAGGCAACGGACAGCCGGCAGCACCCAGGCCGGAACGGGGACGGAGGCGGTTGGAATGGCGCACGGCGAGGTGCTTGAGTTCGAGGAGTACGTACGCACTCGGCAGGACGCGCTGCTGCGCAGCGCACGCCGTCTGGTCCCCGACCCCGTCGACGCCCAGGACCTCCTGCAGACCGCGCTGGTGCGGACGTACGGACGCTGGGACGGCATCGCGGACAAGCGCCTCGCCGACGCCTATCTGCGCCGCGTCATGATCAACACGCGTACGGAGTGGTGGCGGGCCCGCAAGCTGGAGGAGGTCCCCACCGAGCAGCTGCCGGACGCGAGCGTGGACGACTCCACCGAGCAGCACGCGGACCGCGCGCTGCTGATGGACATCATGAAGGTGCTGGCTCCCAAGCAGCGCAGCGTCGTCGTGCTGCGACACTGGGAGCAGATGTCCACGGAGGAGACGGCCGCCGCCCTCGGTATGTCGGCCGGCACGGTCAAGAGCACACTGCACCGGGCACTCGCCCGGCTCCGTGAGGAGCTGGAGCGCCGGGCCCGTGCCGAGAACGACGCGAGCGGCGACGGGACCGGCGGCGGAACCCCCGGTGGGAACGGCGTCGGCGACAACGGCGGGAACGGCAGGCTCGGCGTACGGGTGCCGAAGCGTGAGGAGCGGGAGCGTTGCGCGGCCTAGACCCAGAGGCTCCGCGGGCCCGTGGGGTCCGGAAGGCGGTGATCACGGCAGCGGCCGTGCTCGCCGCCCTCGGCCTTTCCGTGTCCGCCTGCGGTACGGGCGGCACCGGCGCCCGGGACGAGGGCCCGGCCCTCTCCGACTCGGCCGCCGGGAGCGCCCGGGACGCGGCGCCCTCCGCCTCGGCCCCCGCGTCGGCCACTCCCGACCGGGTGAACGCGGTCCGGCTGGTCAGGTCCGACCCCGGGGTCAGCACGGCGGTCAAGCGCGATCTGAAGCCCTGCGTCGGCGACGAGTACCCGGTCGACGTGTCGTACGGCAACCTCACCGGCGGTTCCCGTGCGGACGTCGTGATCAACGTGATGACCTGCGGGGACGCGGTCGGCGTCGGCTCGTACGTGTACCGCGAGGAGGGCGACGGGTACAAGAACGTCTTCCGCGCCGAGGAGCCCCCGGTGTACGCGGAGATCGACCGGGGCGACCTGGTGATCACCCAGCAGGTGTACGAGAGGAACGACTCGGTGACGTATCCGTCCGGCGAGGAAGTGATCACGTACCACTGGACGGCGACCCGTTTCACCGAGCGGGCCAGGACGCACAACGACTACAGCAAAGTGGTGGGCGGCGAGTCGGCGGCACCCACCGACCAGTAGGACCGACCGACGGACCGACCGACCGAGAAGACGAGAGCACCCGGATGGCAGAGCACACCCATGTCCTGTTCGTCGAGGACGACGACGTCATCCGCGAGGCCACCCAGCTCGCGCTGGAGCGCGACGGCTTCGTGGTCACCGCCATGCCCGACGGGCTGTCGGGGCTGGAGGCGTTCCGCGCGGACCGGCCCGACATCGCGCTCCTCGACGTGATGGTGCCGGGTCTCGACGGGGTGTCGCTGTGCCGCCGGATCCGGGACGAGTCGACCGTTCCCGTGATCATGCTGTCGGCCCGCGCCGACTCCATCGACGTCGTGCTGGGCCTGGAGGCGGGCGCCGACGACTACGTGACCAAGCCCTTCGACGGAGCGGTGCTGGTCGCGCGTATCCGGGCCGTGCTGCGGCGTTTCGGGCACGCGAGCGGCCCGCGCTCCGCCGAGGGGCACGACGGCACGTCGGCCGAGCCCGGCGGCGGGGTGCTGACCTTCGGCGCGGGCTCCGGTCCCGGCGAGCTGGAGATCGACACGGAGGGCATGGAGGTGCGCAGGGGCGGCGTCCCGGTGTCGCTGACGCCCACCGAGATGCGGCTGCTCCTGGAGTTCTCGTCCTCACCCGGTACGGTCCTGTCGCGCGACAAGCTGCTGGAGCGGGTGTGGGACTACGGCTGGGGCGGTGACACCCGGGTCGTCGACGTCCATGTGCAGCGGCTGCGTACGAAGATCGGCCAGGACCGGATCGAGACGGTCCGCGGCTTCGGCTACAAGTTGAAGGCCTGAGCGGAGCGGACGATGCGGGGGACGAGCGGCAGCCCGGCCGACGGAGACGGTGACGTGGGCGACGACGACGGACGCGGACGCGGACACCGACACCGACACGGGCAGGGATCCGGAGACGGGCGCGGAGACGGGCCCGTCGAAAGGCCCGTGCCCGCGCCTGTGCCCGAGCAGGGGCGGGGGCGGGTCGGTGTGGCCGGGCGGCGCGAGAGACTCGGGCGCCTGATGCCGCGTACGGGGATCAGATGGAAGCTGAGTGCCGCCATCGCGGCGGTCGGCGCGCTGGTGGCCGTCGCGCTGAGCCTGGTCGTGCACAACGCCGCCCGGGTCTCGATGCTCGACAACGCGCGCGACCTCGCCGACGAACGCGTCCAGATCGCTCAGCGCAACTACGAGGCGTCCGGGCGGCCGAACTTCCCCGGCGTCAGGATCGACGACCCCGCCCTGCCGAAGGACCTGCTGGCCAAGGCGACGGCGGGGCGGCGGGCGACGTATGTGACGGAGCACTCCGACGGCGTGCCCGACATCTGGGCGGCCGTGCCGCTCAAGGACGGCCGCATCCTGTCGCTGCACACGAACTTCACCGACCGCAGCACGACCGTTCTGAAGGATCTCGACGAGGCGCTGCTCATCGGTTCGATCGCGGTCGTCTTCGGCGGCTGCGCGCTCGGCGTACTCATCGGCGGCCAGCTCTCCCGACGGCTGCGCAAGGCGGCCACGGCGGCCCGGCGCGTGGCGCAGGGCGAACCGGATGTGCGCGTACGGGACTCCATCGGCGGGGTCGTGCGCGACGAGACCGATGACCTCGCGCGGGCCGTGGACGCGATGGCGGACGCGTTGCAGCAGCGCATCGAGGCGGAGCGGCGGGTGACCGCGGACATCGCGCACGAGCTGCGCACGCCGGTGACCGGGCTGCTCACCGCGGCGGAACTGCTGCCGCCGGGGCGCCCCACGGAGCTCGTACGGGACCGGGCGCAGGCGATGCGGCAACTGGTCGAGGACGTGCTGGAGGTCGCGCGGCTGGACAGCGCGTCCGAGCGGGCGGAGTTGCAGGACATCCTGCTGGGCGAGTTCGTGACCCGGCGGGTGATCGCGCGGGATCCGGGGATCGTCGTCCGGGTGGTCCACGAGTCGGCGGTCACGACGGACCCGCGCCGCCTGGAACGGGTCCTCATCAACCTGCTGGTCAACGCCGCCAAGCACGGCAAGCCGCCCATCGAGGTCACCGTCGAGGGGCGGGTCATCCGGGTCCGCGACCATGGTCCCGGGTTCCCCGACGCGCTCCTGGCCGACGGCCCCAGCCGTTTCCGCACCGGCAGCAGTGACCGGGCGGGGCACGGGCACGGGCTGGGGCTCACGATCGCGGCGGGGCAGGCGCGGGTGCTGGGGGCGCGGCTCACGTTCCGCAATGTGCGGGCTGTGGGGGCGGCGGAGGGGGTTCCCGCGGAGGGGGCGGTGGCGGTGCTGTGGCTTCCGGAGCACGCCCCCACGAACACGGGCAGTTACCCCATGCTCCCGGAGTAACCACCCCGGGGCTGCCGCCCCGGCCCCCCCCTTTTCTCGTCCTCAGACGCCGGACGGGCTGGAGGGGGTGCGGGTCCGGCCAGGACTGGAGGAGGTGCGAGCCGACCGGGCTGGAGGGGGTGCGGGCCGGACGGGGCTGGCCGCGCAGTTCCCCGCGCCCCTGGGAACGGGGCTGCGCCCCGATTCCCGGGTCGGCGGCGGCACGCCTGACGCACGCCGCCGCGTGTGCGTACGGGGAGCAGGGCGCAGCCCCGTTTTTCAGCCCCTCCGGCGTTTGAGGAGCGGGGGTTCGGGGGCGGAGCCCCTGAGTACGGGACGGGAACGGGTAGGGGCGGCGGGGGCGGAGAAAGGCCCCCGGCCCCGGACGCCGTCCGGAACCAGGGGCCTCAGGGAGCGGCCGGACTCAGACCGCCTCCGGCGCCTTCTCCCCGCCGGAGGCGCCCGCACCCGCCCCCCGAAGCGGAACCTCCTTCACGAACACGGCCCCCACCAGCGCCACCACCGCGACAACCGCTCCCAGCAGGAACGCGGAGTGCGTCCCGGACGCGACCGCGTGCTGGTACGCCTCCCGCGCGGCCTCCGGCAGCTTCGCCAAGCTCGCCGCGTCCAGCTGCGCCGACTGCTCGGTCACCTTGGACCCCAGCGCCCCGGCCCGCTCGGACATGACGTCCTGGACGCGGTTGTTGAACAGCGCCCCCATGATGGCGACACCGAAGGACGACCCGAGCGTACGGAACAGCGTGGTGCTGGACGACGCGACGCCCATGTCCTTCATCTCGACGCTGTTCTGCGAGACGAGCATGGTGATCTGCATCAGACAGCCCATCCCCGCCCCGACCACGGCCATGTACACACCGGACGTCAGCCTCGACGTGTCGGTGTCCATGAGCGACAGCAGGTACAGCCCGACCACCATCAGCGCACTGCCCACGATCGGGAAGGCCTTGTAGCGCCCGGTGCTGGTCGTCACCCGCCCCGCCACCATCGACGTCACGAGCATCGCGCCGAGCATGGGCAGGAGCAGCAGCCCGGAGTTGGTCGCGGACGCGCCCTGCACCGACTGCTGGTACAGCGGGAGGAACAGCACGGCACCGAACATCACGAACCCGGCGACGAAGCCGACGACGGACATCAGCGTGAAGTTGCGGCTGCGGAAGATGTGCAGCGGCATGATCGGCGCGGCGGCCTTGGTCTGCACGAACACGAAGCCGACGAGCGCGGCGACCCCGATGGCGATCAGTTCCATGATCCGGGCGGAGCCCCAGGCGTACTCGGTCCCGCCCCAGGTGGTCACGAGCACGATCGCGGTGATGCCCACGGTGAGCAGTCCGGCGCCCAGGTAGTCGATCCGCGCGTCCACCCGCTTCTTGGGCAGGTGCAGTACGGCGCTGATGGCGATCAGGGCTATGACACCGAGCGGGAGGTTGATGTAGAAGGACCAGCGCCAGCCCCAGTTGTCGGTGATCGTGCCGCCGACCAGCGGTCCGCCGATCATGGCGAGGGCCATCACGCCGGCGATCATGCCCTGGTACTTGCCACGCTCACGCGGCGGAATCAGGTCACCGATGATCGCCATGACGCCGACCATCAGACCGCCCGCGCCCAGTCCCTGGATCGCCCGGAACCCGATGAGCTGGCCCATGTCCTGGGCCATTCCGCTGAGCGCCGACCCGATCAGGAAGAGCACGATCGATGTCATGAAGACGCCCTTGCGCCCGTACATGTCGCCGAGCTTGCCCCAGATCGGGGTGGAGGCGGCGGTCGCGAGCGTGTAGGCGGTGACGACCCACGACAGGTGTTCCAGGCCGCCCAGCTCGCCCACGATGGTCGGCATCGCGGTGCCGATGATCATGTTGTCGAGCATGGCGAGGAGCATCGCGATCATCAGCGCGAGCAGGACGACCCGTACGCTCCTGGGCTGCTTTTCCGCGTCCGCGGCGCCCGCGGCGTCCACGGCGCCCGCGGAGTCCGTCGCCGGCCGCGACCCCGACGCCGTCTTCTTCGCCGGCCTCATCGGCTTGATCGGCCTGCGCGGCCTCCGCACCCTCCCCGACCCGCTCGGCGCCGACGCCGTCGACGCCGGAGCCGATGCCGCCCCCGGCACCGCGTCCGCCGGCTCCGCCTCGTCCGCTGCTCCGGCCGCTCCGGCCGTCCTGGTGTTCGCCACTTCGCCCACTCCCCTGGGTACCGCACTGCCACTTACTTGCCGACCGGCAAGTTGACTACACTGGGGAAAGTAGACCCGTAACTAGCCGGGCGTCAAGTAAGTTTTTCTTTACCCACGCTGCGGCGTGCGACCAGGACGAGGGGCGGCCACGATGGGCGGCAGCAGGCAGCGGCGGCGCGGAGACACCCGCCAGCGCATCCAGGACGTGGCCATCGAGCTGTTCGCCGAGCAGGGCTACGAGAAGACGTCCCTGCGCGAGATCGCCGAGCGGCTGGACGTCACCAAGGCCGCGCTCTACTACCACTTCAAGACCAAGGAAGACATCCTCATCAGCCTCTTCGAAGACATGACGAGGCCGATGGACGAGCTGATCGAGTGGGGCAAGGGACAGCCCCACTCACTCGACACGAAGCAGGAACTCCTGCGCCGGTACAGCCAGGCCCTCAACGACGCGACCCCCGTCTTCCGCTTCATGCAGGAGAACCAGGCGACGGTCCGCGAACTGAGCATCGGCGAGTCCTTCAAGCACCGCATGGTCAAGATGCTGGACATCATCAGGGAACCCGCCGCCCCGCTGACGGACCAGGTCCGCTGCGTGAGCGCCCTGTTCACCATGCACGCCGGGATGTTCGCCCTCAAGGACATCGAAGGCGACCCCGAGGACAAGCGGCAAGCCGTCCTGGAGGTCGCCATCGAGCTGGTCACACGGGCGCACTCGGGCCCGCGCGAGTCCTGAGATCACGGACCCGGATCGCGAGGTCCGTCAGAGGCTGAGCCCCTTGGAGCGCAGGAAGGCGACCGGGTCGACCGCCGAGCCGTAGTTGGCCGTCGTACGGATCTCGAAGTGCAGGTGCGGCCCGCTGGAGTTGCCGGTGTTGCCGGACAGCGCGATCCGCTGGCCGGTCTTCACGACCTGGCCGGGCTTCACGTCCACCCGGGACAGGTGCGCGTACTGCGAGTACGTGCCGTTGCCGTGCTTGATGACGACGGCGTTGCCGTACGCGGGTCCGTCGCCGGCGCCGTTGCCGCCGGTCTTCACGACGGTGCCGCCGTGGGCGGCGACGACCTGGGTGCCGGAGGAGACGGCGAAGTCCTGCCCGGAGTGGGTGGACGACCACAGGTTTCCGGCCTGGGCGAAGCTCGCGGAGAGCTTGTACTTCGCGACCGGGTCGACCCAGGAGGACGCCGGCTTCGCGGCGGGCTTGGCGGCGGCCTTCTTGGCAGCCGCCTTCTTCGCAGCCTCGCTCTTCGCCTGGGCGGCCTTCTGCGCGGCCTTCGCCTGCGCGGCGGCCTGCTCCTGCACGGAGGCGGCAGCCGCGCTCGACAGGGAGACCGCGCTCGGCTTGGCGTCCGCGGCGACCGCGACCCCGGCTCCGACGGCGGTCGTCACTCCCAGGCCGAGGGCCAGGACGGCCGCCCGGGTACGGAGCTGGGACGTGCCGGGTATGCGGGACGTGGTGCGCTGCGACATGGGGACTACCTCCGGGGGACGGGCAACAACACACCCGGCGCGCTGTCGGTGCGCCGGGCGGGGGTCATCCCTTGGTAACCCGTACTCCCGCCGACCCCCAAAACACCCTTCTACGACCTCAAGTCGTACTTGACCCCGAAACTTCCGACTCCTTGACAGAACAACCGACGAATACGAGAACCTCCCCTTTTTGTATCGGAAGTCTGGTTTACCCCCACTTCAGACGCGCCCCGGACGGGCCGGACCCCACCGCGCCGACCGCCCCGTCCACCCCGGAGGACCTCGGACCCACCCCCAGGGTCAAAGGTCCTTTTTGTCCACCCCGTGTCGACCACTACCGCCGCTAGTAGCGCGCGAAACGCCTGTGCGTCATGTCACCGGGCGGCAAGATCCAAGACGCCCGAGATGTGACCGCGACTACAGCCCCTCCCCGCCTTCCTGCCGTCAGGGCCCACGTCAGGCCCCCGGCCCGAGCAGCGGCAGCGCCCCGAAGACGTGCCCCTGCCACAGCTCCCTGGACACCTCCTCCGGGTACGCCGTCACGGTCGGCCGTACGTCGAAGAGCCGTACCGGCCGCCGATCGAGGTCGTACGCCGGCCACCCGGGCCCCTCCCCCGCCGCGAAGCCCGTCCACGCGGCCCGGAACAGCGCCGACACCTCCTCCGCCGCCGCGGGCGGCTCCTCCCCGAACAGCAGGGCGGGCAGCCCGCCGCGCAGGTTGCCGAAGACCAACGGGACGTCGAGCCCGTGACACGCTCCGAGCAGCCCGCCCATGCCGGGCGCCTCCCAGACCAGCTCGTAGACGTGGGCCCGGCCGCCGCCCGCGATCTGGGCCTCGGCCAGATGCAGCGACGGCATCCGGAACAGCCAGTCGGAGCGGACCAGCTCGTACAGCCCCGCCGCGTCGAGCCCCGGAAAGGCCTTCCGGTACGTTTCCTCGCCCCCCGAGCCGCCCGCGCCACCCGAGCCGGCCACCCCGCCGGTCATGGGTGAGAACGTCAGCAGCGCCGCCGTCGCGCGGTCCTCCGTCAGCTCCTCGGTGAGCGTTCCGTCGAGCGCCATGAAGAGCCGGTACTCGTCCCGCGTATGGCCGGACACCAGCTCGATGTCGCGTGCGGCACCGGCGGCGAGCGCCTCCCAGGGCGCGCGGGGCAGCACGTCCCCGTCCACCACGGGCGCCAGTGGGATCGCCGTGTGCGCCAGCACGCCCCACCGGTCCGCGTACCGCTCCAGTCGTGCCCCGACCGTGTCCGCCGCCGCGGGCAGCGAATGCGGCGCGACCGTGCTCAGGTCGTCCACGGTCGGCCGCAGTCCCAGCTCCGCCGCGAGCTCCCCGGCGATGTCCGCGGCCAGCGGGGCCGACAGGAACGGGCCGGGCACGCTCTGCGTGACCGCCCGCCGGAAGAGCCCGGCCGCGCTCGGCATCGAGAGCAGCGCGGCGAGGGATCCCGCGCCCGCCGACTCGCCGAAGACCGTGACACGGTCCGGGTCGCCGCCGAAGGCACGGATGTTGTCCCGCACCCAGGCGAGGGCGGCGACCTGGTCGAGCAGCCCGCGGTTGGCGGGCGCACCCTCGATGTGCGCGAACCCCTCTATGCCGATGCGGTAGTTGAGCGTCACCAGGACGACGCGGCCCTCCCCCGCCAACCGCCCGCCGTCGTACTCGGGCAGGCCCGACATGCCGATGACGTACGCGCCCCCGAACAGCCACACCATCACCGGCAGTCCGGCGCCGGGGGCGGGATCGGGTGTCCAGACGTTGAGGGTCAGCCAGTCGCCGTCGTCGGTGTCCGGGGGCGCGAGCACGTCCATGCCGAACGCCGCGGACTGCGGGGGCGGTGTCCCGAACGCGGTCGCCGTCCGTACGCCGTCCCAGCCCCGCGCGGGCCGCGGCGCCGCGAACCGCAGCGCGCCGACGGGCGGTTCGGCGAACGGGACACCCCGGAACACCGCCGTACCCGCCCTCCCGGCCTCGCCCCTCAACACCCCGGCCTGCGTACGGACTTCGGGTCGGTCGACATCCATGGCGGTTCCCTCCTGGAACGGTTCGGGACACCCTGGATCCTCCCGCCGCACCGGGTCGCGCGGCCACCGCTTTTGTCACGCCAAGACCGGCGGCGTACACACGCCCAGGAGAGACGGACACCGTTCTCCAGGCCCCTTCCGGGCCCCGGGGCCTATCCCAACCCCGCCTGGGCCCCCTACAGTTACCGCTCGGTAATCTCGTCGCCCCCAGCCGGCCCCCCACGCCCGTGAGCATGTCCATGAGCCATGTCCCGCAGCGCTCCCACGCGAGAGGAACCCCCCACCCATGACCGGAAGCAGCCTGCAGCGCCTGATCGGCGTGACCGTCGCCGCCACGGCGGCCACCGCGGCCCTGATGAGCCCGGCCGCCGCCGCGACCCCGGCCACCACCGCGGTGACCGCCGCAGCCGCCGACGTCGAGTACGCCACCTGGCAGAACGACTGCCGGGCCGTCATGGCCGAGGCGCTGCCCTACCTGAAGGAACGTATCGCCGGTGCGGCCGCCGGCGAGAAGCAGGCCATCGTCTTCGACATCGACAACACCACGCTGGAGACCGACTTCGGCTTCAGCTATCCCTCGCCGGCCAACGCGCCCGTCCTCGACGTGGCCCGGTACGCCCAGGACCACGGCGTCGCCCTGTTCTTCGTCACGGCCCGCCCGGACATCATCAAGTCGGTGACGGACTACAACCTCAAGCACGTCGGCTACCGCGTCTCCGGCCTGTACGTACGCGGCTTCATCGACCTCTTCAAGGACGTGGCCGCCTACAAGACCGCGCAGCGGGCGGCCGTCGAGGCCAAGGGCTACACGATCATCGCGAACATCGGCAACAGCGCCACCGACCTGTCGGGCGGGCACGCCGAGAAGACGTACAAGCTGCCGGACTACGACGGCCAGCTGTCCTGACGGACAGGACGAGGTAGGGCCGGGGCCCGGGGCGGCCCGGACATGCCGATGGGGCCGGTGCTCGAAAGCACCGGCCCCATCGGTTGTGCGCCTGCCGGTCGTTCGATCGGCGATCGTCCGACCGGCGGTCGCCCTCAGGCGGACCCGGAGGTCACGCCTCCTTGCTCAGGTTGGGGCCTGCCCCACCGGCCGCCTGCTCGATCGGCGGAACGTCCGGCAGTGCGGACTTCTCCTCGCCGCGGAAGGTGAAGGTCTTGGCCTCACCCTCGCCCTCGGTGTCCACGACCACGATGTGACCGGGGCGCAGCTCACCGAAGAGGATCTTCTCGGAGAGGGTGTCCTCGACCTCGCGCTGGATCGTGCGACGCAGCGGACGCGCGCCCAGGACGGGGTCGTAACCCTTCTTGGACA
The DNA here is from genome assembly GCF_026341275.1 of Streptomyces ortus. Lineage (NCBI taxonomy): Bacteria > Bacillati > Actinomycetota > Actinomycetes > Kitasatosporales > Streptomycetaceae > Streptomyces > Streptomyces ortus. The sequence goes on along the minus strand of NZ_JAIFZO010000002.1, from coordinate 4,808,906 downwards.
GCAGCTCCTTGGCGGACTGGGAGAGCTCGATGCCCATGTCCCGGTCCTTGAGGCGCTCGTCGACCTTGCCGATCATCAGGTCGACGATCGTGAGGATGTCGTCCTGGGTGAGCTGCGGGAAGACGACCACGTCGTCGACGCGGTTGAGGAACTCGGGCCGGAAGTGCTGCTTGAGCTCGTCCGAGACCTTGTTCTTCATGCGCTCGTAGTTGGTCTTCTTGTCGCCCGAGGCCGCGAAGCCCAGGTTGAAGCCCTTGGAGATGTCCCGGGTGCCGAGGTTGGTCGTCATGATGATGACCGTGTTCTTGAAGTCCACGACCCGGCCCTGGGAGTCGGTCAGGCGACCGTCCTCCAGGATCTGCAGCAGCGAGTTGAAGATGTCCGGGTGGGCCTTCTCGACCTCGTCGAAGAGGACGACGGAGAACGGCTTGCGGCGGACCTTCTCGGTCAGCTGGCCGCCCTCCTCGTACCCCACGTAGCCGGGGGGCGAGCCGAAGAGACGCGAGACCGTGTGCTTCTCGCTGAACTCCGACATGTCGAGGGAGATCAGCGCGTCCTCGTCACCGAAGAGGAACTCCGCGAGTGCCTTGGACAGCTCGGTCTTACCGACACCGGACGGACCGGCGAAGATGAACGAGCCACCGGGGCGCTTGGGGTCCTTCAGACCGGCGCGCGTACGGCGGATCGCCTTCGACAGCGCCTTGACGGCGTCGACCTGGCCGATGACCCGCTTGTGGAGCTCGTCCTCCATGCGCAGCAGACGCGAGGACTCCTCCTCGGTCAGCTTGAAGACCGGGATGCCGGTGGCGGTCGCGAGGACCTCGGCGATGAGCTCGCCGTCGACCTCCGCGACGACGTCCATGTCGCCGGCCTTCCACTCCTTCTCGCGCTTGGCCTTGGCGGCCAGGAGCTGCTTCTCCTTGTCGCGCAGCGAGGCGGCCTTCTCGAAGTCCTGCGAGTCGATCGCGGACTCCTTGTCGCGGCGGACGCCGGCGATCTTCTCGTCGAACTCGCGCAGGTCCGGCGGCGCGGTCATCCGGCGGATGCGCATCCGGGAACCGGCCTCGTCGATCAGGTCGATCGCCTTGTCGGGCAGGAAGCGGTCCGAGATGTACCGGTCGGCGAGCGTCGCCGCCTGCACCAGGGCCTCGTCCGTGATGGACACGCGGTGGTGCGCCTCGTAGCGGTCGCGCAGGCCCTTGAGGATCTCGATGGTGTGCGGCAGCGACGGCTCCGCGACCTGGATGGGCTGGAAGCGGCGCTCGAGCGCGGCGTCCTTCTCCAGGTGCTTGCGGTACTCGTCGAGCGTCGTGGCACCGATGGTCTGCAGCTCACCACGGGCCAGCATCGGCTTCAGGATGCTCGCGGCGTCGATGGCGCCCTCGGCGGCACCCGCACCGACCAGCGTGTGCAGCTCGTCGATGAACAGGATGATGTCGCCGCGGGTGCGGATCTCCTTGAGGACCTTCTTCAGGCGCTCCTCGAAGTCACCGCGGTAGCGGGAGCCGGCGACCAGCGCGCCGAGGTCCAGGGTGTAGAGGTGCTTGTCCTTGAGGGTCTCGGGCACCTCGCCCTTGACGATGGCCTGGGCGAGGCCCTCGACGACGGCGGTCTTGCCGACGCCGGGCTCGCCGATGAGCACCGGGTTGTTCTTCGTACGGCGGGACAGCACCTGCATGACCCGCTCGATCTCCTTCTCGCGCCCGATGACCGGGTCGAGCTTGGACTCACGAGCGGCCTGGGTGAGGTTCCGGCCGAACTGGTCGAGGACCAGGGACGTCGAGGGGGTGCCCTCGGCAGGACCGCCGCTTGCGCCGGCGGTCTCCTTGCCCTGGTAACCGGAGAGCAGCTGGATGACCTGCTGCCGCACCCGGTTGAGATCGGCACCCAGCTTGACCAGGACCTGGGCGGCGACGCCCTCGCCCTCACGGATCAGGCCGAGCAGGATGTGCTCCGTGCCGATGTAGTTGTGACCCAGCTGAAGGGCCTCGCGGAGCGAGAGCTCCAGGACCTTCTTGGCACGAGGGGTGAAGGGGATGTGACCGGACGGAGCCTGCTGGCCCTGCCCGATGATCTCCTCCACCTGCTGACGGACCGCCTCAAGTGAAATCCCGAGGCTCTCCAGGGCCTTAGCGGCGACACCCTCACCCTCGTGGATCAGGCCCAGGAGGATGTGCTCGGTGCCGATGTAGTTGTGGTTGAGCATCCGGGCTTCTTCCTGAGCCAGGACGACAACCCGCCGCGCGCGGTCGGTGAACCTCTCGAACATCGTTAATCGCTCCTCAGAGCGGTCAGGCAGTAAGGGGACGCTCCCCTCCCTGTCCTTCCGCAGCTTAGTCCCGCAAGCGGGGACCGCTCATTCCAACTGCCGACACCGTCCTTGGCCTCCTGACCCCGAACGCCGACATCTGCCTCAACCCGATGGTGCGAGACGATGTTCCCGCAGGCCAGACAGATACCCCCACCATCAGTACGCCGATGGCGAACGCGAGATGCCCGATCCATGCGTGTCGCCCCTCCCACTAGGGATGTCTTACCCGCAGGCACTGACACTCCATGCCGAGTGCGCCGGTTCCCTCCGCTACGGGCGAACACCCTTGCGTCGCCGACCGCCTCCGGGCGCCCGCTTTCCGGGCACCCTTCGCACATGCCGGACCACCCAGCGTAACCCGGGCGCTCCCCCGGCGGTTGGCCTTGCATGGTCTCCACGGTCCCCTTTCCCCGTCGTCCGCCCGACGCGGTCCGTCCGGACGACACGGTCCGGCACTGGTACGAGAACGAACTTGGGTGGGCGACGGTGCCCGGCGCGCCGGTCGGCCTGCTGACGGGGCTGCGCTTCGACGTCCTGGAGGCGCCCGCGGAGGCGGGGTACGCGGCGCTGCGGCATCTGGGTCCCGGCTCTCCGGTGGCCGTGCGGGGGGACCGGATGCGGCTGTTCGTCGCGGCGGGGAGCGCGGAGGAGCTGCCGGGACTCCTCGACTGGCTGGAGTGGGGCTCTCTCAAGCTGGATCTCACGGCGACCGGCGCGGGCGGGCGCGTGGAGGCTCCGCTGCCGCCGGGCCCGGCACGCGGCGCGCACGAGGGCCCCGGCGAGGCCGGTGGCGGTGGTGCTGGTGGCTGCGCTGGTGATGACGCGCGCGGGGCGGCCGATCCCGGCGGGGCGGAACGGGGCCGCGTCACCGGCTCGCAGGGGGCCGCCGTATGGCTGCGGCCCCCTGAGCCCGGCTGCGAGGTGGAGTCGTCGCTGCCCACGCTGTCGGCGCTCGGCGGGGGCGGTGGGGGCGCCCCCGATCTCGTACGACTCGTGGAGACGATGGCCTCGGAGTGCCATCGCATCCGGCTGCGCCATGGCTGTGCTCAGCCGTTGGCCTTCTCGTAGGCCTCGCGAATGGACGCCGGAACGCGGCCACGGTCATTGACCTCGTAACCGTTCTCCTTCGCCCAGGCACGGATCTGCGCGGTGTCCTGGCTGCCACCGGAAGCGGCGCGCGCCTTTCCACGCCCACCCGAAGCACGGCCTCCGGTACGACGGCCGCCCTTGACGTACGGCTCAAGAAGTCCACGGAGCTTGTCCGCATTGGCGGTCGTGAGATCGATCTCGTACGTCTTGCCGTCCAACGCGAACGTCACGGTCTCGTCCGCCTCGCCACCGTCGAGGTCATCGACAAGAAGGACCTGAACCTTCTGTGCCACCGGATTTCCTTTCATCGATATCTTCAGGGCCGAGGATCCACGGCAGCCGCCGCAGTTTCATGTCCCCTGTTATATGCACTACTGCAGTACGTCGGAAAGCAAACCGCTTTTGATGGAAAAACACAAACCCCTGGGAGAGACCGACGAGACCCGGGAAGACCGGAAACATGCGCGTTTCGGACATAGAGGCACTGGGCATGGGCCGACGCGCCGGTGCGGAGGTAGGCCCGGAGTTTTACGCACGGGCGATCACAGATGCAGAAGCATCCGGCTGTTGCCCAAGGTGTTCGGTTTCACTCGTTCGAGCCCCAGGAACTCGGCCACGCCCTCGTCATAGGAACGCAACAGCTCGACGTAGACATCGGTGTCAACGGGCGTCTCACCGATCTCGACGAAGCCGTGCTTGGCGAAGAAGTCGACTTCGAAGGTCAGGCAGAATACGCGGCGAACACCGAGCCAGCGGGCGGTCTCCAGCAACTTCCCCAGCAACTGATGGCCCACACCCGCCCCCTTCATCACGGGGTTCACCGCGAGAGTGCGTACTTCCGCGAGGTCTTCCCACATCACGTGGAGAGCTCCGCAGCCCACGACCTCCGAACTCCGGCCCGTACCGCGTTCCGCGACCCAGAACTCCTGGATGTCCTCGTAAAGCGTGACCGTCGCTTTGTCGAGCAGGATGCGACCGCGGACGTACGAGTCGAGGAGGCCGCGAACCGCCGGGACATCGCTGGTCCTGGCCCGGCGGACAGTGAGGGCATTAGTGCTGACTTCGGGCTGCTCTGCTGGCATGAACCGGACGCTATCCCCCGCTCGCGCCCTCTGCGGCGGCGGGGTTCTCGACGGCCGTGTTCTGTCCTGCCGTGTTCTGTCCTGCCGCGTTCTGCGGTGCGGTGTTCTGCGGTGCCGTGTTCTGCGGTGCGGGCGTTTCCGGCCCTTGGACGATACGTACGGCGTCGCGCAGTGCTTCGCGCTGTTGCGGGGACATCATGCCGAAGAAGGCGACGAGAGCGGCGGCCGGGTTGTCGCTCTGCGTCCAGGCGTCGTTCATGAGTGCGGCCGAGTAGGCGGCACGGGTGGAGACCGCCTCATATCGATAGGCCCGGCCTTCCGCCTCGCGACGCACCCAGCCCTTCTGATGGAGATTGTCCAAAACGGTCATCACCGTGGTGTAGGCGATGGACCGCTCCTGCTGAAGGTCTTCCAGGACTTCTCGTACGGTCACCGGGCGGTTCCACTTCCACACCCGCGTCATGACCGAGTCTTCGAGTTCTCCCAATGGGCGAGGCACAGCCAGAACAATAGGGGGAGATGTCACCGATCACGTGGTGGACGTGGCACCGGCCGGCAAACAGCAACAAAAAGGGCGTACGACTCGTAAAACGTATGAGTCGTACGCCGTGCGGTGAGCGGCGGTGGGCCGGGAGCCGCGCTCAGGTCTCGGTGTCGCGGTGGGTCTGGCGGGCGTGCTCGGCGCGGGCGAGGACCGCGTCGACGGCCGCGTCCTCCTTGGCCTTGTTGGCACCGCCCTGGGTCTTCACGATCGTCACGATCAGACCGACGAAGAACACGGCCATCACGACCGGGGGCACGAGCGCGGAGACGTATTCCATGCCGCCCAGAGTAGCCAGGGTGCCGGGCCGGGCGGGGATCGGGGTCAGGGACCCGCCCGGGACGTGTCCTAGACGGCGGCGAGCTGCCGGGAAGGGCTGTCGGGGGTTGGCGACGGGGCGGCGGGCTTGCGCTTGGGAGGGAAGACCTCGCCCGGGGTCGGGATGGGGCGGTCGGGGCGCGGCGCCTGCGGGGCGGGCCGGGGGGCCGGGTCGCCGGCGGGCCGTTCCGCGGGCTTCCCGCCGGGGAGGGCCGTCAGCCGGGCGCGGGGGCGGGTGCGCGAGGCCGGTACCGAGCGGCGGGCGAGGCGGGTGCGCACGTCCTGCTCCACGAGCTCCTCGCAGCGGTCGAGGAGGAGGGCCGCCACGGGGTTGCCGCACAGGGCGCGCAGGGCGGCCATGTCGTCGGGGACCGGACGGTGGCCGGCACCGAGGGCCTCCTCCAGGAGCGTCAGATAGCCCGCGGCCGTCCCCGGGAGCGCGGCGCGGTAGCGGGCGAGGTCGGCCAGCAGGAAGGCGCGCTGCCGGGCGCCCTCGCGGGCCGCCTCGTCGACACTCTCCGCCAGGCGGAGGCAGTCCTGGAGGTCCTGGGCCGAGGCGGGGCCGGGGTGAAGGGCGAGAGCGAGCGCACGTCGGAGCACACGCAGCTCCTCCGTACCGAACGCCATGCCGCCGCGGGATCCGTGAGGCGTGGGCATGGCCGCGACGATACGCGCTAATCAGACAAAACCCACATACCGCCCATTGTGCGGCGTGGCTGCATCGTGGCGGCTCCCCCGGGGTGCCACCGAGGAGCCGCCGGGGGCGAGTGGACACCTGCGGGTCCGCTGCGGTGAGCTGCGCAGTTCCCCGCGCCCCTGGGTGGGTCGGGGCGAGGGCGCTGGATGCCTGCGGGTTGGCCGGGGCTGGTGTTGCGCAGTTCCCCGCGCCCCTGGATGGGTCGGGGCGCGGGTAACTGCGCAACATCAACCCCGACCGGCCCGCACCTGCCAAGCGCGGTCACCCCAGCGGAGCGGCTACGTGCGGGAGACGTTTCGTTCGTAGACCAGTCGCAGGCCGATCAGCGTCAACCACGGCTCGTGCTCGTCGATCACCGACGCCTCGCCGAGCACCATCGGCGCGAGCCCGCCCGTCGCGATGACCGTGACGTCGTCCGGATCGTCGGCGAGTTCGCGGGCCATGCGGCGCACGACGCCGTCGACCTGCCCGGCGAAGCCGTAGATGATGCCGGACTGCATCGCCTCGACCGTGTTCTTGCCGATGACCGTGCGCGGTCTCGCGATCTCGATCTTGCGGAGCTGCGCGCCCCGGACACCGAGCGCCTCGACGGAGATCTCGATACCGGGCGCGATGACGCCGCCGGCGTACTCCCCGCGCGCGGAGACCGCGTCGAAGGTCGTCGCCGTACCGAAGTCGACGACGATCGCCGGCCCGCCGAACAGCTCGACCGCCGCCACCGCGTTGATGATGCGGTCGGCGCCGACCTCCTTGGGGTTGTCCATCAGGATCGGGACGCCCGTCTTGATGCCCGGTTCGACGAGGACGGCGGGTACGTCGCCGTAGTAGCGGCGGGTCACCTCGCGCAGCTCGTGCAGGACCGAGGGGACGGTCGAGCAGATCGCGATGCCGTCGATGCCGTCGCCCAGCTCGTCGCCGAGCAGCGGGTGCATGCCCATCAGCCCCTGGAGGAGCACGGCCAGCTCGTCCGCGGTGCGACGCGCGTCCGTGGAGATGCGCCAGTGCTCGACGATGTCCTCGCCGTCGAAGAGCCCGAGGACGGTGTGCGTGTTGCCGACGTCGATCGTGAGCAGCATGCCTACTCAGCCTCGCTCAGGGGCGACTCGGGGGCGTCGCGCAGGTCGAGGCCGATGTCCAGGATGGGCGAGGAGTGCGTGAGGGCGCCCACCGCGAGGAAGTCGACGCCCGTGCGCGCGTACGCCGCGGCGGTGTCCAGGCTGAGACGGCCCGAGGCCTCCAGGAGCGCGCGTCCGCCCACCAGGGCCACGGCCTCCTCGCACTCGGCGGGCGTGAAGTTGTCCAGGAGGATGAGGTCGGCGCCCGCGTCCAGGACCTCGTGCAGCTGGTCCAGGGTGTCGACCTCGACCTCGATCGGCAGCTCGGGGAAGGTCTCCCGGACGGCCTTGAAGGCCTGTGCGACGCCGCCCGCGGCGACCACGTGGTTGTCCTTGACGAGGGCCGCGTCCGAGAGGGACATGCGGTGGTTGACCCCGCCGCCGCTGCGGACCGCGAACTTCTCCAGTGAGCGCAGCCCGGGCGTCGTCTTGCGAGTGTCCCGTACGCGCGCGCCGGAGCCCTCCAGGACGTCCGCCCACGCGCGCGTGGCCGTCGCGATGCCGGACAGACGGCACAGGAGGTTGAGCGCGCTGCGCTCGGCCGTCAGCAGGTCCCGGGTGCGGGTCGTGACGCTCAGGAGCCGCTGGCCGGCCTCGACGCGGTCGCCGTCGTCGACGTGCCGCTCGACCTCGAACTCGTCGGTGCAGACCACGGAGACGACCGCCTCGGCGATCCGCAGGCCCGCCACGACACCGGCTTCCCGGGCGGTGAAGTCGGCGGTGGAGACGGCCTCCTCGGGGATGGTCGCGACCGTGGTCACGTCCACCCCGTGGTCGAGGTCCTCCTCGATGGCCAGATGCGCGATGTCCTCGACCTCGACGGGGTCGAGCCCGGCGTCGGCGAGGAGCTGGGCGAGGGCGGGGTCGAGCCCGCACTCGGCGTACTCCGCGTCGTCGGCGCTGTACTCGCCACAGCCGCAGCCGTCGCCGCAGCCACCGCCGTCGAGGAGGGGAAGGTCCGGGGTGCTCACTTCTGTCACTGCTCCTGGGGGCTGGGCGTGGGGGTTTTCCCGGTACGCACACGGTCGCGGGCCGGGGAGAGTGTCGGGGGGAAGTCTGCGGTGTCGGTGGTGTGTACCGCGAGCGTCCGGTCGGGATTGAGCCGTACGACGATGTGGCGCCGCCAGTTCTCGTCGTCCCGTTCGTCCCGGTCCTCGCGCCAGTGGCAGCCTCGGGTCTCCTCGCGGAGGCGGGCGGCGGCCACCAGGACTCGGGCCACGCACAGGAGGTTGGTCGCCTCCCAGGTGTCGACGCCGGGCTCGGCGGTCTTGCCGTTCTCGTCGAGGGCGTCGCGGGCGTCGGCGTGCAGTTGCTGGAGGCGGTCGGCGGCGCCCTTCAGGGAGCCGGCCGAGCGCAGGACGCCGGCGCCGTCCGTCATGATCCGCTGGATCGCGAACCGGGCCTCGGCGGCGAGCAGCGGGTGCTCGGGCTTCCGCGGCCGGGCGTCGCCGGGCGAAGGCACGCGCGCGTGGAGCCGGTTCTCGTCCTGACCTGGCTCCTCGTGACCGGCCGTGCCGGTGCCGTCCCCGTCGTGGCTGTCCGCGATGTCCGCCGCGATGCGCTCGGCGTAGACGAGGCCTTCCAGGAGGGAGTTCGAGGCGAGCCGGTTGGCGCCGTGGACGCCGGTGCAGGCGACCTCGCCGCACGCGTACAGGCCGGGGACGGTCGTACGGCCCCGGGAGTCGGTGCGGACGCCTCCGGAGGCGTAGTGGGCCGCCGGGGAGACCGGGATCGGCTCGGTGACCGGGTCGATGCCGTGGGCGCGGCAGGCGGCCAGGATCGTCGGGAAGCGGTGCTCCCACATGCGCGCCCCGAAGTGCCGGGCGTCCAGGTACATGTGCTCGGCGTCCTGCTCCTGCATGCGCCGCGTGATGCCCTTGGCGACGATGTCGCGGGGCGCCAGTTCGGCCAGTTCGTGCTGCCCCAGCATGAAGCGCTCGCCGTGCGCGTCGACGAGGTGGGCGCCCTCGCCGCGGACCGCCTCGGACACGAGCGGCTGCTGGCCCTCCGCGTCCGCGCCCAGGAACAGCACGGTGGGGTGGAACTGCACGAATTCGAGGTCGGAGACCTCGGCGCCCGCCCGCAGGGCCAGCGCCACGCCGTCGCCGGTGGACACCGACGGGTTGGTGGTCGCCGAGAAGACCTGGCCCATGCCGCCGGTGGCGAGGACCACCGCGGGCGCGTGGACGGCTCCCACGCCGTCGTGCTGGCCCTCTCCCATGACGTGCAGGGTCACGCCCGCGGTGCGTCCGTCCGCGTCCGTGAGCAGGTCCAGGACGAGCGCGTTCTCGACCGTGCGCATCCCGCGCGCGCGGACCGCCTCGACGAGGGCGCGGGAGATCTCGGCGCCGGTCGCGTCGCCGCCCGCGTGGGCGATGCGCCGGCGGTGGTGGCCGCCCTCACGGGTCAGTTCGAGGCCGCCCCCTTCGGACTCGTCGAAGTGGGCACCGGTCTCGATCAGACGGCGTACGGCGTCGGGGCCCTCGGTGACGAGGATGCGCACGGCGTCCTCGTCGCACAGGCCGGCGCCCGCCACCAGGGTGTCGTCGAGGTGCTGCTCGGGGGTGTCGCCCTCCCCCAGGGCCGCGGCTATGCCGCCCTGGGCCCAGCGGGTGGAGCCGTCGTCGAGGCGGGCCTTGGTGACGACGACCGTCCGCAGACCGGCGGCCTCGCAGCGCAGCGCGGCGGTGAGTCCGGCGACTCCGGAGCCGACGACCACGACGTCGGCGGTGACGGACCAGCCGGGCGCGGGCGCGTGCAGACGTATGCCTGTGCCGGTGCCCGTACCGGCGCCCGTGCTGGTGCCTGTGCTGGTCACGAGGCGGCTCCGAAGGTCAGAGGAATGTTGTCGATCAGCCGGGTCGCCCCGACCCGGGCGGCGACGGCGAGGACCGCCTCACCGGTGTGGCCGTCCTGGATCTCGGTGAAGTCGGACGGATCGACCAGTGCCAGGTAGTCCAGGACGAGCGGCGGGCTGAGCCGGGCCGCGTCGTCCAGGACCAGCCGGGCGGCGGCGCGGACCGCGGCGGGGCCTCCCGGGGCCGCCTTGGCGACGGCGTGCGTGTCGGCGGCGGCGCGGGACTCGCCGATGGCGCTCAGGGCGTCGGCACGCGCGTGCGTGGCGGGCACTTCGCGGGCCCGTGCGCACAGGGCCTCCTGGGCGGCGTGCCGGTCGCTGCCCGCGAACAGGGCCTGGGAGAGGGCGAGCGCGGTGCGGCGCTCGCCGGCCGACAGATAGCGGTTGCGGCTGGACAGGGCGAGACCGTCCGCCTCGCGCACGGTCGGGACGCCGACGATCTCCAGGCCGAAATTCAGGTCGCGCACCATGCGGCGGATCAGGGCGAGCTGCTGGGCGTCCTTCTGCCCGAACAGCGCCACGTCGGGCCCGGTGAGGTGCAGCAGCTTGGCGACGACGGTGAGCATGCCGTCGAAGTGCCCGGGCCGCGTCGAGCCCTCGAGCCGCTCCCCCATCGGGCCCGCGCTGATCCGGACCTGGGGTTCGCCACCCGGATAGACCTCGTCCACGGAAGGGGCGAACACGACGTCCGCGCCCGCCTGTTCGGCGATCTTGATGTCGGCGTCCAGGGTGCGCGGGTAGCGGTCGAGGTCCTCGCCCGCGCCGAACTGGAGGGGGTTCACGAAGACGGTGACGACGACCTCGCCGTCGCCGCCCGCGAGCCGGCGGGCGGTGCGGATCAGGGTGGCGTGTCCCTCGTGCAGGGCGCCCATCGTCATGACGACGGCGCGGCGGCCCGTGCGTACGCGCGCGTGGAGCGCGTCGGCGGTGCTCAGCAGGACGGTGGTCATCGGACTGCTCCGTTCCGGGCGCCCCGGCTGTCGGTGCCCGAGCCTGAAACTGTCCCGGCGCCCCGTCCCGGGCGCGTCCCGGCGCCCGGGTCCGCGGCGGCCGGGCCTGAACCCGCGCGCGTCACCGGACGTCTCCTTCGGGGACGTCCGGTCCGTCGGGGCCGTCGGCGAGCACGCCCAGGAGGTCCTCGGCGAGCTCCGCCTTGAGCAGGCCGTGGGCCAGGGCCCGGTCGGCCGTCGCGCGGGCCATCGCGAGGTAGCCGGCGACGGTCTGCGGCGCGTGCTCGCGCAGTTCGGTGATGTGCGCGGCGACCGTGCCCGCGTCGCCGCGCGCCACCGGTCCGGTGAGGGCCGCGTCGCCCGATCTGAGGGCGTTGTCCAGTGCGGCGCCCAGGAGCGGGCCCAGCATCCGGTCCGGGGCGTCGACCCCGGCCGTGCGCAGCAGGTCCATGGACTCGGCGACCAGCGTCACTAGGTGGTTGGCGCCGAGCGCGAGGGCCGCGTGGTAGAGCGGCCGGGACTCCTCGGCGATCCACTCGGGCTCGCCGCCCATCTCGATGACCAGGGCCTCGGCGGCCAGCCGCAGCTCCTCCGGCGCGGTGATCCCGAAGGAGCATCCGGCGAGTCGCTGTACGTCCACGGGGGTGCCGGTGAACGTCATGGCGGGGTGCAGGGCCAGCGGCAGGGCGCCGGCGCGCAGGGCGGGGTCGAGGATCCTCGCCCCGTACCGTCCCGAGGTGTGCACGAGGAGCTGGCCCGGCCGGATGGAACCGGTGTCGACGAGCCCCTCGACCAGCCCCGGCAGGGCGTCGTCCGGGACCGTCAGCAGGACCAGGTCGGCCCGCTGAAGGACCTGCTCGGGGGTCACCAGCGGCACGTCGGGCAGCAGTTGCGCGGCGCGGCGCCGGGAGGCGTCGGAGACCCCGGACACGGCCACCGGGCGGTGCCCGGCGAGCTGGAGCGAGGCGGCCAGCGCGGGGCCCACCCGCCCGGCGCCGACGACGCCGACGGTGAGCCGCGCGGGGCGGTCCTTGGGGTCTGCCTGGGGGAATGTACTCACTCGACGGCGGCCTTCCGTTCCAGTCCGCTCGGGGTACCGGACGCTTTCTCGTCATGTTAACGCGATCGGTCCGAGGCCGTTTTTCTGTCCACAGGTTCTTGTCCACAGCCTGTGGGAAATCCACCGCCCGCGGCACGGGGTCGCCGTTGAATTCGCGTGCCCCTCGTCAGGGCGTCCTGCATCATCCGGAGCATGAATGATGCGGCACAGGGGTCGGAAGCGGCTGAGCGGACGCCCGGACAGCGGCGGGAGCGGCGCAGGGTCGCCTGGCGAGGGGCCCGGCGGGCGCTGTGGCGGCCCGGCTTCCGCGCCACGGTCGGTGAGCTGCTGACCGGGCTGACGGACGCCGCGCCGGACGTGTACGACCTGGACCTGCCGGTGGACATGTACGGCGACGGGATCGTCGAGACCCTGGAGGAGCGCGTCGCCGCCCTGCTCGGCAAGGAGGCCGCCGCCTTCTTCCCGTCGGGGACCATGGCCCAGCAGGTGGCGCTGCGCTGCTGGGCGGGCCGTACGGGCAACGCGACGGTGGCGATGCATCCCCTGTCCCACCCGGAGGTCCACGAGAGGCACGCGCTCAGCGCCCTCGGCGGCCTGCGGACCGTCCATCCCACGCGGGAGCCGCGGATGCCCTCCGCCGACGAGGTGCGCGACCTGGACGAGCCCTTCGGGACGCTGTTCCTCGAACTGCCTCTCCGGGAGGCCGGTTTCCTCCTGCCCTCCTGGGAGGAGCTGACCGCCGTCACGGACGCGGCACGCGAGCGGGACGCCGTGGTGCACGTCGACGGGGCCCGCCTGTGGGAGTGCGGCCCGCACTTCGGCCGGTCCGTGGCCGAGATCGCGGACCTCGCGGACAGCGTCTACGTGTCCTTCTACAAGTCGCTGGGCGGCTTCGGCGGCGCCGCCCTCGCGGGCCCGAGGACGCTCGTCGACGAGGCGAAGGCCTGGCGCCACCGGTACGGCGGCCAGATCCTCCAGCAGTTCCCCACCGCCCTGTCCGCGCTGATCGGCCTGGAGCGGGAACTGCCCCGGCTCCCGGAGTACGTGGCCCACGCGCGCGTGGTCGCCGCGGCGCTGCGCGAGGGGTTCGCCGGGGTGGGGCTCCCCTGGGCGCGGGTCCACCCGGAGGAGCCTCACACGCACCAGTTCCAGGTGTGGCTGCCGTACGAGGCCGACGTCCTGACCGACGCGGGGACGCTGCAGGCGGAGGAGACGGGCGTGTCGCTCTTCCCGCAGGTCTGGGACCGGCGCGGCCCCGGCCTCGCGTGCACCGAGGTCACGGTGGGCGCGCCCGGCCTGGAGTGGACGGCGGACGACGTACGGGCCGCGGTCAGGGAGTTCGTGGCGCGCGTCCCCCGCTGCTGACCGGGCGGGCAGGCGGGCGGGCGGGCGGGCGAACCGGCGTACCCAGACCGTGCCTACCCGTGCCCGTGGCCGTGCCCGTACGCGTACCCGTGGCCCTGGCCGGGCCCGCGGTCGCCGTCGCCGTCGCCGTCGCGGCGATTGACGGCGCTCGTCAATCGGGGGCCGCGTTGTCAGTGGCGGGGTGCACCATGAGCTCATGAGCGTGACCATCGACATCTCCGGGCTGCGCAGGGAGCGGGTGGCCGTCGTGCCCTCGCCCCTGGCCGAGTTGTGCATGGCACTGCACGCGCTGGCCGAGCCGGGCCACCACCCCGGCCTCCAGGGCTGGGCGACCGGCGTGACCGCCCGCCTGGACCCGCATCTGGCCGACCGGATGTGCGAGGCCGACTTCCTGTGGCGGACGACGTTCTCGGACCTCTTCCTGCCGTACGCGGGAGCGACGGACGGCAGCACGCTCCCCGGCGCCACGCTCGCCGAGGAGCTGGACCTGCTCGACAAGCTGACGGACAAGCAGTTCGTGGACGCGGCCCTGGAGTTCACCTGCGCGCTCCCGTACGACGCGCAGGGCGCCGGCGCCCTGGCCGACCCCGTGTCCCGTCGGCGGGCCCTGGAGCTGGCCGCCGCGCGCGGGCCGCGGCCGGCGGAGTTCACCGAGCGACTGCTGGCCGATCCGCCGCGGATCCGGGCCTGGCTGCGGCAGTTCCTGGAGGACTGCGACGAGGCGTTCTTCGCCGACACCTGGTCCCAGCTGCGCCATCAGCTCGCGGCGGACGCCCGCCGCAAGACGGACCTGCTCGGCCGGCTGGGCCTGGGCGAGGCCCTGGCGTCCGTGTCGGCCGCAGTGACGCTCGACGAGGCCGCGGGCCGGATCGTCGTCGACAAGCTGGGCCACGGCCGCACGTCGATCCGGGCGGGCAGTCTTCTGCTGATCCCGACGAGCCTCGGCTGGCCGCATCTCATGGTGCTGCACCGGTACGGCTGGCAGCCGGTGATCCACTATCCGGTCGGCTCCCCCGAGCTGACGGTCCCGACCTCGGTCGAGCAGCTGACGTTGCGGATGACGGCCCTGTCCCATCCGATGCGGATGCGGCTCTGCCGGAGCCTGGCGCGCAGCGCGTTCACGACGAGCGAGCTGGCGCAGACGTACGGGATGACGGCGCCCGAGATATCGCGGCACCTGAGCGTTTTGAAGAAGGCAGGTCTGCTGACCACCCGCCGCCGCGGCCGGTACGTCCTGCACCAGCTGGACGTCACGATGGTGGCGCGCCTGGGCAGCGACTTCCTGGAGGGCCTCCTCCGCTGACCGCTCCGCGGAGGGTGCCGGTTGTTTCCAGGTGCGGGCCGCCAGGGGTTACCGTGCGCAGTTCCCCGCGCCCCTGAGGGGCAGGGGCACGGGAAACTCATGCGCCATACCCGGCCCTCGGCGCCCCTGGGGGTGAGGGGCAGGGGGACGGGAACTCATGCGCCATCCCCCGCCCCCAACCACCTAGGGGCGCGGGGAACTGCGCACCCCCCACCCGGCCGTCAGCCGACAACGAACACCCGGCCACAGACCGCGCCGAGCCGGGCGACCCGCTCAGCCCTGTCCGCCCGCCCGTACAAGACCCGTCTCGTACGCCAGGACGACCACCTGGACCCGGTCCCGCAGCCCCAGCTTCGTGAGGATGCGGCCCACATGGGTCTTGACCGTCGCCTCGGAGAGGACCAGCCGCGCCGCGATCTCCCCGTTCGACAGACCCTGCGCGACCAGGATCATGACCTCCCGCTCCCGGCCGGTGAGCCGCTCCAGCTCCTTGTGCTGGGGATCCTTGCCGGCGCTCGGCAGCAGCGGCGCGAAGCGGTCCAGCAGACGCCGGGTCGTCGAGGGCGCGACCACCGCGTCACCGCTGTGCACGGAGCGGATCGCGGCGAGGAGCTCACCGGGCGGCACGTCCTTGAGCATGAAGCCGGAGGCACCCGCCTTGAGCCCCGAGAAGGCGTACTCGTCGAGGTCGAAGGTCGTCAGGATCAGCACCTTCGGCGGGTTCGGGTCCGAGCAGATCCGACGAGTCGTCTCCACCCCGTCCAGCTTGGGCATGCGGACGTCCATCAGGACCACGTCGACATCCCTCCCCCGCAGGGCCTGCAGCGCCTCCACGCCGTCCCCCGCCTCCGCCACGACCTCCATGTCCGGCTGGGCGTCCAGCACCATCCGGAACCCGGTGCGCAGCAGCGCCTGGTCGTCGACGAGCATCACGCGGATCGGCATAGGGAGGTCCTCCGGGGTCGGATCGAATACGTACACGTGCCTTCGCACACGTGCACGTGTCAGTGAGCGGGTTTGAGGGGAAGCAGGGCGCTGATGCGAAAGCCGCCACCGGGACGCGGCCCGGCGTCCAGGGTGCCGCCGACCATGCCGATGCGCTCGCGCATACCGATCAGTCCGTGGCCCTGGCCGTCCACCCCGCCCTCCTCGTACAGCTCGTGCGGGGCGCCCTTGCCGTCGTCCTCGACGAGCAGACCGAGGCCGTCGTCGAAGTAGACCAGGCGGACACTCGCTCCCGCGTTCGGCCCCCCGTGCTTACGGGTGTTGGTGAGCGCCTCCTGCACGATGCGGTACGCGGTCAGCTCGACACCGCTGGGCAGCGGGCGCGGAGTGCCCTCGATCTTGAAGTCGACGGGCAGTCCGGAGCCCCGGCACTGCTCGATCAGCTCGTCGAGCTGCTCCACATCGGGCTGCGGCACGTACTCGCCGGACTCCTGGTGCTCGCCGGTGCGCAGCACCCCGAGGAGGCGGCGCATCTCGGCGAGGGCCTGCCGCCCCGTCCCGGAGATGATCTCCAGGGCCTTCTTGGCCTGGTCGGGCGCGGAGTCCAGCACGTACGCGGCGCCGTCGGCCTGGACCACCATCACCGAGACGTTGTGCGCGACGACGTCGTGCAGCTCGCGGGCGATCCGAGCGCGCTCGGCGGCGACCGCGACCTTGGCCTGCGCCTCGCGTTCCTTCTCCAGCCGCGCGGCCCGCTCCTCCAGCTGCGCGAAGTAGGCGCGGCGGGTCCGCAGGGAGTCGCCGAGGACCCAGGCCAGGGCGAAGGGAACCGTCTGGAAGATCACTATCGCCACCTGCTCGACGGCGCTCTGATGCTCCTCCGGCCAGCGCAGCTGCGCGAGCGGGGCCGCGAGCAGACCCCCCGTGAGGGCGAGCCGGGACGCCCAGCGGGTGCCGTTCGAGGCAACGGTGTAGGTGATCACCAGGAGCGCGAAGTCGGCCGGTGCCAACGGCATGTCCAGCACCAGCTGCGCCACGGCCATGGAGACGGCGAGGATCAGCATCGGCTCGGGCAGCCGCCTGCGCAGCGCGATCACCAGGCAGAGCAGCAGGGTGATCGGAAGGGTGACGGCCAGCTGGCCGATCCCGGAGTCGGAATTCTCCTGAGGGGTCGTTCCGCTCGCGACCGAGATCCCGAGCAGGACGACGGCCCAGAAGCCGTCGACCCATGTCGGGTGCCTGCGGAGAAAATCATAGAGGCGCTGCACGTAACCCAGCGTAGGGAAGCGTGCTGTGTGCAGGGGTCAACCGGAGGGTCGATCCGTAACCGGTGCTTGTACTCCCCAAGGTGGAGGCCGCACCGAACTTGGCGCTTAGCCTGGCGCGGTCGCAGTGGGGAAAACAGGAGGGGGCGCAGTGGAGCGTGAGGCGGCGGGCGGGACGCGCGGATGGCGCGCGGCGACCGAGGAGGCGCTGTACGGGCCGCGCGGCTTCTATCGCAGGCCGGAGGGCCCGGCGGGCCATTTCCGCACCTCGGTGCACGCGTCACCGCTGTTCGCGGGGGCCGTGGCCCGGCTGCTGCGGCTCGTCGACGACGCCCTCGCCCACCCCGCCGAACTCGCCTTCGTCGACCTGGGCGCGGGCCGCGGCGAGCTGGTGACCGCCGTCCTGAAGGCGCTCCCCGCCGACGTGGCCACCCGCGCGCGCGGGTACGCGGTGGAACGCGCCGCCCGCCCCGCCGGACTCGACCACCGGATCGCGTGGCTCGCGGAACCTCCGGCGGGCGTCACGGGTCTGCTGTTCGCCAACGAGTGGCTCGACAACGTACCGGTGGACGCGGTCGAGGTGGACGCGCGCGGAGTGCCCCGCCTCGTCCTCGTGGACGCGGCCGGGGCGGAGTCCCTCGGGGAACCGGTGGATGGCGCGGACGCGCGCTGGCTGGAGAAGTGGTGGCCGCTCGGGGCCACGACCGACGACGCTCTCCCCGTCGAAGGTCTGCGGGCCGAGATCGGTCTCCCCAGGGACAACGCCTGGGCGTCCGCCGTGGCGGCCCTGGGCCGCGGTCTGGCGGTCGCCGTCGACTACGGGCACAGCGCGGGAGCACGACCGCCCTTCGGGACGCTGACGGGCTTCAGGGAGGGCCGGGAGACGGCACCCGTGCCGGACGGCTCGTGCGACATCACCGCGCATGTGGCGCTGGACGCCTGCGCACTGCCCGGCGGCCGGCTGCTGAGCCAGCGCGAGGCGCTGCGCGCGCTGGGCGTGAGCGGCGGACGGCCGCCCCTGTCCCTGGCCTCCACGGACCCCGCGGCCTACGTACGGGCCCTCGCGGGCGCGGGCGAGGCCGCCGAACTGACCGCCCGCGGCGGCCTGGGCGACTTCGCCTGGCTGACCCAGCCGATCGGCATCCCGAACCCGTTCCAGGACCACCGGCCGGACCAGCTCCGGAAACGCTCCCCGGAAACGAAACGACCCTCTACGTAGAGCCCCGCTCCCCTGACGGGCCCTACTTGTCGATGTCCCCCACCACGAAGAACAGCGACCCCAGGATCGCCACCATGTCCGCGACCAGCGTGCCCGGCAGCAGCTCGGTGAGTGCCTGGATGTTGTTGTACGAGGCCGACCGCAGCTTCAGCCGGTACGGAGTCTTCTCGCCCTTGCTGACGAGGTAGTAGCCGTTGATGCCCAGGGGGTTCTCGGTCCAGGCGTACGTATGGCCCTCGGGGGCCTTCAGGACCTTGGGGAGCCGCTGGTTGATGGGGCCGGGCGGCAGCTCCGCGAGCCGGTCCAGACAGGCGTCCGCGAGGTCGAGCGCGTTGTGGGTCTGCTCCAGGAGGCACTCGAAACGGGCCAGGCAGTCGCCCTCCTGGCGCGTGACGACCTTCAGGGTGTCCTGGAGTTCGCCGTACGCGAGGTACGGCTCGTCCCGGCGCAGGTCGAAGTCGACGCCGGAGGCGCGCGCGATCGGCCCGCTCACTCCGTAGGCGTGCACCGCCTCGGGGGAGAGCACTCCGACGCCGCGCGTACGCCCCCGGAAGATCTCGTTGCCGAGCACCAGGCCGTCGAACCGGTCCATGCGGGAGCGCACCCCGGAGACGGCCTCCCGCGCGCGTGTGGCCCAGCCGGCCGGCAGGTCCTCCTTGAGGCCCCCCACCCGGTTGAACATGTAGTGCATGCGCCCGCCGGAGACCTCCTCCATGACGTGCTGCAGCTCCTCGCGCTCGGTGAACGCGTAGAAGATCGGGGTGATGCCGCCCAGCTCCAGGGGGTACGACCCGAGGAACATCAGGTGGTTCAGGACCCGGTTCAGCTCCGCCAGGAGCGTGCGGGTCCACACCGCGCGCGGGGGCACCTCCATGCCGAGCATCCGCTCCACACCGAGGACCACGCCCAGCTCGTTCGAGAACGCGGAGAGCCAGTCGTGGCGGTTGGCCAGCATGATGATCTGCCGGTAGTCGCGTGCCTCGAAGAGCTTCTCCGCGCCGCGGTGCATGTAGCCGATCACCGGCTCCGCGTGCTGGATCCGCTCCCCGTCCAGGACGAGCTTCAGCCGGAGTACGCCGTGGGTGGACGGATGCTGGGGCCCGATGTTGAGCACCATGTCGGTGCTCTCCGCGGCGCCGCCGATCCCGACCATGGTCTCCGTCGTAGGAGTCATGCGGACAGTGTGTCGTACGTACGCTTGCTGCATGGAGACGGGGACCTCGGAGAACGCGGGGCAGACGACGGGCCGGCCGGCCGGGCGGGCAGCGGGGGTACCGGCGGACGAGCCGGTGTGGATCGCGCTGCCGCCGGGGCTGCTGAGGATGCGACGGCTGATGCTGGTGGTGTGGCTGGGGCTGCTGGCCCTCGCCACGGGCCTGCTGCTCGGTCTGTTCGCCGGGCCGGTCTGGGCGGCGTTCGCCCTGCTGCCCCTGGCCGCGCTGCTGTGGGGCTGGCCGATGGTGGGGCGCAACTGGCGTTCCTGGCGCTATGCCGAGCGCGCGGACGACCTGCTGATCAGCCGGGGCGTCCTGTGGCGCGAGGAGACCGTCGTGCCGTACGGGCGCATGCAGTTGGTCGAGGTGACCTCCGGTCCCGTGGAGCGGCACTTCGGCCTGGCGAGCGTGCAGCTGCACACGGCCGCCGCGGCGACGGACGCCCGTATCCCGGGGCTCGTACCGGCGGAGGCGGAACGACTGCGCGACCGGCTCACCGAGCTGGGCGAGGCCCGATCGGCGGGGCTGTGACGACCTCACCGGACGCCCCCAAGGATGTACAGGACGTACAGGACATACAGAAGACCGGGCCCGAAGCCGGGACCAAGCCCGAGGCCGGGGCCTCGACCGGCAGCCGGAGCGGAAGCGGTAGCGGTAGCGGGAGTGCGGCCCGTCCCGCTGCGGGATCCGTGCCGCGTGAGCGGCGGCTGCATCCCGTGACGCCGCTGCGCCGCGCCTGGGCGCCGGTCGCCGTGATCGCCGGCTGGGCCGTGCACGACCCCGACCAGGCACAGCGGCAGCTGATGCGGCTCACCACGACCGTCCTGCTGGCCGCCCTCGCCGCCGCCGTCCTGGGAGGCGCCCTCTACGGCTTCCTGAGCTGGTGGTTCACGCACTTCTCGGTGACCGACACCGAACTGCGCATCCGTACGGGCCTGGTGTTCCGGCGCACCGCGCACATCCGGCTCGAACGGATCCAGGCCGTCGACGTCACCCAGCCGCTGCTGGCCCGCGTGGCCGGTGTCGCCAAACTCAAACTCGACGTCGTCGGGACCGACAAGAAGGACGAGCTGGCCTACCTGGGCCAGGAGGAGGCCCGGATCCTGCGAGCCGAACTGCTCGCCCGTGCCGCCGGTTTCGCCCCCGAGACCGTCCACGAGGTGGGCGAGGCACCGGTGCGCCGACTGCTGCACGTGCCGGCCAAGGTCCTCGCCGTCTCGCTCGTCCTGACCGGGGCCACCTGGGGGACGCTGGCCGCCGCCCTCGTCGTACCGCCCCTGCTGTGGTTCGCCACCCACAGCGTGTGGTCGGTGCTGGCGACGGCGCTGCCACTGCTCGGCGCGGCGGGCGCGAGCAGCGTGGGCCGGTTCGTCGCCGAGTACGACTGGACCGTGGGCGAGTCGCCGGACGGACTGCGCATCGACCACGGACTGCTCGACCGCACGCACGAGACCGTGCCCCCTGGGCGCGTCCAGACCATCCACATCGTCGAGCCGCTCCTGTGGCGGCGGCGCGGCTGGGTCCGGATCGAGCTGGACGTGGCGGGCTCGTCCAACTCCGTACTCGTACCGGTCGCCCCGCGCGAGGTCGCCGAGTCGGTCATCGCGCGCGTGCTGCCCGGCGTGATCGTGCCGGGCGACCTCGCGCGCCCCCCGCGCCGGGCGGGCCGGTGCCTGCCGTTCTGGTGGCGGGGCTACGGGATCGCCGTCACCGAGGCCGTCTTCGTGGCCCGGCACGGGCTGCTTCGCCGCAGCATCTCGCTCGTACCGCACGCGAAGGTGCAGAGCGTGCGCCTGGAGCAGGGGCCCTGGCAGCGCCTTCAGGGGCTCGCCGACGTCCGGGTGGACACCGGGGCCAACAAGACCGTGACGGCCCGGCTGCGGGACGCCACGGAGGCGGCGGAGCTGCTGTACGCGCAGGCGGACCGTGCGCTGACCGGCCGGCGCGAGGCCGGGCCGGACCGCTGGATGGCCCGCCCCGACCTGCGCGGCCCCCTCTAGGAGACCGCGCTCCGCAGTTCCGTCAGGTCGATCTGTTCCGTCTCGTCGTGCGCGGTCAGGTCGATGACCTGGCCGACACCGCGCGACGCCTCGCTCACGGGCTTGAAGCCGGACTCGGACTCGGCCTTGTGGAGCGCGAGCGCCTCCTGCCCGACCACATCGGCCAGGTCCTCGTTCTGCACGGCCTCCAGCGCTTCCGCGCCCTTCTGCGTACCGAAGAAGTCGAAGCCGCCCTCGACGGCGGGGCGCCGCACGGGCGTGGCCGGTGCGACCGCCACCGCCGTGGGCACGGTGAAGTGTCCGGCGGGGCGCGCGGGCCGCGCGGCGGGCGTCGGCGCGGTCGCACCCGCCGGGGCGGGACCCGCGAGGGCGCTGCCCGGTGACGGCTCCGGCGCCTGCGCGGTGTCCGGCGCGGGCCGGGACGCCGCGCGGGTCGCGGTGGACTGCAGGGACGTCACGCCGACGGGCCCGGACCGTACGCGGGGCCGGGCACCCTGGGCGGGCTGCGCGGTCCCGACGGGCTGCGCGTGGGTCCGTACGGTCTCGGTCTCGGTCTCGGTCTCGGACTTGTTCCGGGTGTCGGTCCCGGCGGCCTGCGTGGGACTCGGGGCGGTCGCGGCGGCCGTGCGCTCATGCCCGCCGACCGCCTCGGGCTTCCCCAGCGACTCACCCTCCTGCCAGGTGTCGCCCGTCACCGGCGCGCCCGTCATGGCGCCGCCCGCCGTGGAAGCGGCGGCGGCCTTCGGGGAACCGCCCGGCCTGGGGGCACCCTTGCCGGGGCCGCCGGGCGACGGCGAACCCTTGCGGGTACCGCCCTTCACGGAAGCGGAAGTCCGCTTGGCCGGGCCGCCCTTGGGGGGCGTGGTCGGCGCGGGACCACCGGTACCGGGGTCTTCCGGAGCCGGGTCGTCGGGGGTCGCGCCGTCCGCCGCCGCGTCGGCCCGCGCCGAACCGGATTCGGCGGCGGGGTCGGAGTCGGAGTCCGATGCGGATTCGGCGTCGGAGGCGGCGTCAGCGTCGACGTCGGAAGCGAGGTCAGTCCCGGCTGCCGCTCCGGCTGCCGCTTTCGCTCCAGCCCCGGCTCCGGCTCCGGCTCCGGCTCCGGCTCCGGCTTCAGCTTCAGCTTCGGCGGCTATGGAGCCGTCCGTAGGCGCGTCGCCCCGCACCGGGCCCGCCGCCTCCGGGACGGCCTCGACGGCGGCCTCTGCCGCGGTGTCGTCCCCGACGGCGTTCCCGGTGGCGTCCGCGCCCCCGGCCTTGACCGCGGCCCCGTCGTCGCCCGCGGTGGACGCGTCAGCCGTCTCCTCGGCCGCGACGCCGTTGCGGGCCCCCAGGAGCCGGTCCAGCGCCGAGTTGGCCTTCACGTAGAGCACCGACGCCGCGGAGGACGCCGCCAGGGCCGCCTGGACCGTCGCCGTCGTCGCCTCGGGCACCGCCTCCTCGGCAAGCGTGCCGGCGGATCCCTCGGGAGCCGTCTCCTCGGCCGCCGGAGTCTCGACAGCGGCCTCCGGGTCCGGCGCGGCCTCTATCTCAAGGAGCCGGCGGCCCTCCAGCGCGGTGGCCCGCTCGGTCTCCGCCGTGGCGTACCGCCGCAGCAGCGCGGCGTGTTCATTGCGCAGCCCGGCCAGCTCGGCACGCTTGGCGCGCAGCCGTTGCTCCAGCTTCGTACGGAGTTCGCGCGACTCGTCGAGGTCGCTCTCCAGTTCGGCGACCCGTTCCTCGTGGCGCCACTCGTCGCTCGCGCGCCCGCGTGCGAGATCGGCGACGCGCCTGCCCGCCGAGGCGTCCCAGCGGCGCATGACGACCGCGCCCACGACGGCCGTCAGCGCGGCGCCCGCGGCCAGCCCTCGGAGCACCATCGGTTCGGAGAACAGCCATGGCCCCACGGCGCAGACGACGGATACGCCTGCGATCGCCGAGGGGGGCAACAGCCGGTGCAAAGGTGGGGAATGGCGGTGACGTCCTCGTGGCATGGCCAGAAACTTACCGCGCGTAGGCGAATGATGGTGCCCCGCGAGGCAAAAACGCAGCCACACCGAAACCTTCTCACCGCCCCTTCGACGGACAATCCCCGCACCGGCCCCTCGCCGAACACGAGTTGGGCCCGCCACCAGCAGCCGCAAGGGTCCCGCGGCGCCCGTCCGCCGTCCGCCTATTCGGCGCGGACTCCCCCGTGGCCGCCGCGCCACTTCTCGATCAAGCTCCTCGCATTCGTTACCGGGCCGAGATCGAAGGCCTTGCCACCGCACTTCCCGAGATCGGCGGAAATCCCAGGGCCGGTGAATTCGGCGGACCGCGCCGCGTATTCGCGTACGACCGCCGCCGGAAGCCCTGACCGACCGCCGCTCACCGATCGCTCAGCCGCCCGCTGAGCCACTGCAGGGTCGCCGGGATCTCGCGTCGCCAGGTGTTGAAGTTGTGGCCGCCGCTGTCGAGGATGATCGACGAGATCCGGGTCGGCTTCCTCGCCTCGACCAGGTCGATGAACCGCAGCGTCTCCCGGTAGTTGCTCTCGCCCTGCCGGCTGCTGCTGACCAGCAGCGAGGTGTCGGGCGCGGGCCGGTGCTCGAGGTACCAGACCAGGTCGGCGCGGTCGCGCAACCCCTGGTCCCCGTGGAAGAGATCGCCCGTCGTGGGGTCGGACGGCGGCCGGTAGTACGGGGACAGGCCCGCCCCGGCGGCGTACGTCCCCGGGTGGTGGATCGCGAGCTTCAGCGCGCAGTAGCCGCCCGTCGAGTCGCCGACGACACCCCAGCTGCCGGGTCTCGGGCCCACCCTGTAGTGATGTGACACGGCGTCGGGCAGGTCCTGGGCGAAGAACGTCTCGGTCCGCGGCCCGCCGGGGACGTCCACGCACTCGGTGTCGCGCGGTGGCGCCACGGTCGGCCGCATCATGACCAGGATCATCGGCTGCATACGGCCGTCCTTGGCCAGCGCGTGGGCGGTCTGCGGAAAGTGCAGGCCCTTGATGAGCGCCTCCGCGGTGCCCGGGTAGCCGGTGAGCACGACAGCGGCCGGGAACGTACGGGTGCGGTACCGCGGCTGGAAGTACTCCGGCGGCAGATAGACGTACGCGGGACTGGCGATGTGCGTCCGCCTGCCCACCAGTTCGACCTTCTGGAGCTGGCCGCCGATCTGTGGCCGCGCCCCGCCGGACACGTTGACCTGCCGGGTGCCGACCACCTGGAGCGGACCCGCCGCGTCCCCGGGGTCGTGGTCTACCACGACGCCCTGTCCGGACTCCCGGCCGAGGAGGTCGGCCCAGCTCGCGTAGAAGCCGAAGGCCTGGTTGGCGCCGACGCCGACCGATACGAGGACCGCGGCCTGAGTGGCCGTCAGCAGGACGATCCGCCCCGCCACGGCCCGCGGGTCGCGGCGCGCGAGCAGCGGCCAGCACCACACCGTGCCGACGAACAGCAGCACCGCGACGAGGACCACCAGTGCCAGCACCTTGTTGCTCGTGAGTCCCATGAGCTGTTCCTGCCTGCGCTTTCCGACGGAGGGCCGCACCGCCGCCTCCAAGGTGCCTTGCCCCGGTCTTTCCTTTCCCTTTGGAGCGGTTTTCCGCAGGGGAGTGAACCCGGCTCCTCAAGACACCGTCCTAGAGGGCGCAATGTCGCCGGATGCCGGATTGGCACCGGATTCAAGGTCTCTCGCAGAACCACGGGATGCGATGTCTGTCAGGATAGATGGGGAAAAGTCGGGTGAGGTTCCGCAACGAACGGACCGGCCGCGGGGCGCACTCGGCCGTCCGGACGGCGCACCGCGCGCTGCGCGCCGTCTCCCGCCCGGCCCGCGCCGCATACTCCGCGGTCCGCGCCGCATCCTGCACGGCCCGCGTCCCGAGGCCGTCCCCGCCTGGATCGCCCGAGCCTGCACGCTCGTCGGCGTCATGGACATCGCCGCGGGTGTCTTCCCGCGCTTCCGCCACAGCCGGATGCACACGCTCGCGGAGGTGCTGCCGGGTGAGCTCGGCCCGTTCGCCGCCGCCCTCTCGCTCAGTACGGGTCTCCTGCTGCTGCTCCTGGCCCATGGGCTGCGCCGGCGCAAGCGCCGGGCGTGGCGGGCCGCGGTGGGGCTGCTCCCGGCGGGCGCCCTCGCCCAGTTCACGTACCGTCACTCGCTCGTCGGCGTGATCATCTCGCTGGCGCTGCTGGCCCCGCTGCTGCGTCACCGGGACGAGTTCACCGCGCTGCCCGATCCGCGCAGCCGCTGGCGGGCGCTCGCCAACTTCGTCCTCATGGGCGCCGGTTCGCTCGTCCTCGGCCTGGTGATCGTCAGCGTCCACCCGCACCACATGGTCGGCGACCCGAGCCTCGCGGACCGTATCGAACACGTCTTGTACGGCCTGTTCGGCCTGGTGGGGCCCCTCGACTACACGGGCCCCACGTCCTCGACGGTGACCTTCTCACTCGGCGCGCTCGGCCTGCTGACCGCCGTGACCACCATCTACCTGGCCTTCCGCCCCGAACACCCGGCCGCACGCCTCTCCGAGGACGACGAGACGCGCCTGCGGGCCCTGCTGGACAAGCACGGCGGACGCGACTCGCTCGGCCACTTCGCGCTCCGCCGCGACAAGGCGGTCGTCTTCTCCCCCAGCGGCAAGGCGGCCGTGACCTACCGCGTCGTCTCCGGGGTGATGCTCGCCGGCGGCGACCCGATCGGCGACGTCGAGGCCTGGCCCGGCGCGATCGAACGGTTCATGGACGAGGCCACGGCCCACTCCTGGACGCCCGCCGTCATGGGCTGCTCCGAGACGGGCGGCGAGGTCTGGACCCGCGAGACCGGCCTCGACGCCCTCGAACTGGGCGACGAGGCGGTGGTGGAGGTCGCGGATTTCTCCCTGGCCGGGCGCGCGATGCGCAACGTGCGCCAGATGGTGAAGCGCATCGAGCGGGCCGGCTACGAGACCCGGGTACGGCGCATCCGTGACCTGGACGAGGGCGAGCTGGACCGCATCCGCGCAGCCGCCGAGGACTGGCGCGGCACGGACACCGAGCGCGGCTTCTCCATGGCGCTCGGCCGCATCGGCGACCCGGCGGACGGCGACTGCCTCATCGCGACGGCCCACAAGGCGGACGGCGATCCCGGCCCGTCCGGCGACCTGAAGGCCGTCCTCCACTTCGTCCCCTGGGGCGCGGACGGGGTCTCCCTCGACCTCATGCGCCGGGACCGCTCGGCGGACCCCGGCATGAACGAACTGCTCATCGTGGCCGCCCTCCAGGCCGCGCCGCGCCTGGGCATCACCCGGTTCTCGCTCAACTTCGCGATGTTCCGCGCGGCCCTGGCCCGCGGCGAGAAGATCGGCGCGGGCCCGGTCCTGCGGATCTGGCGGGGTCTGCTGGTGTTCCTGTCCCGCTGGTTCCAGATCGAGTCGCTCTACAAGTTCAACGCGAAGTTCCGCCCCTGCTGGGAGCCCCGCTTCGTCGTCTACCGCACCTCCCGCGACCTCCCCCGTATCGGTCTGGCCGCCCTGCAGGCCGAGGGTTTCGTGAGCCTCGCCCTGCCGCGCGTCCTGCGCCGCCGCCCCAAGGCCCCCCGTCCGTGCGCCCACGCCCCGGCGGAACGCGACGTACGGGCGGCCTGAGCGTCCCCGCTCCGACCGGGCCCCGGCCGTCTCGCGACGCACACCCCCTGCCGCGCGGCGGCCGGTACGGGCGGGCCTGCGGGCGCGAGGGGCGCCCTGCCCCCTTGGGCCTAGGCTGGACGGTATGAGCAAGATGAGCGGGCGAGGGCAAGTGTCAGGGCTCCCGGCGTGGGACCGCTGCGCGGTCATGGGCGTCGTGAACGTGACCCCCGACTCCTTCTCGGACGGCGGCCGTTTCTTCGACACGACCGCCGCCGTGAAGCACGGCCTCGACCTGGTCGCGGAGGGTGCGGACCTGGTCGACGTCGGCGGCGAGTCCACCCGCCCCGGCGCCGCCCGCGTCGACGAGGCGGAGGAGCTCAAACGCGTCATACCGGTCGTCCGCGGCCTCGCCTCCGAGGGCGTCACGGTCTCCGTGGACACCATGCGCGCCTGCGTGGCCGAGCGCTCGCTCGCGGCGGGCGCCCTCCTCGTCAACGACGTGAGCGGCGGCCTCGCCGACCCGGCGATGATCCCGGCCGTCGCCGCCGCGGGCGCCCCCTTCGTGGTGATGCACTGGCGCGGCTTCCTCCAGGGCAGCACCGTCCGGGGGTCGTACGAGGACGTCGTCTCCGAAGTGGTCGACGAGCTCCACGCACGCGTGGAGGCCGTTCTGGCGGGCGGCATCGCCCCGGACCGCGTCGTCGTCGACCCGGGCCTCGGCTTCTCCAAGGAGGCCGAGCACGACCTCGTCCTCCTCGCCCACCTCGACCGTCTCCGGGAGATCGGCCACCCCCTGCTGGTGGCGGCGTCCCGCAAGCGGTTCCTAGGCCGCGTACTGGCGGGCCCGGAAGGCGCCCCGCCGCCCGCCCGGGAGCGGGACGCGGCCACCGCCGCGGTCTCCGCGCTCGCCGCCCACCAGGGCGCGTGGGCGGTCCGCGTCCACGAGGTACGGGCCACCGCCGACGCCGTCAGGGTCGCCCGGGCCGTGGAGGGCGCCCGCACCGCGGAAGAAGGCCGGGCCACCGCGGGAGCCGCGAGTGGCGAGGCAGCCACGAGTGGTGAGGGAGCCCGGTGAGCGCCCCGCACACGGACGTCGAGCAGGTCGAGCTCGCCAACACGGCCTTCTACGAGACGCTGGAACAGGGCGACTTCGAGGAACTGTCCTCGCTCTGGCTGACGCCGTCCGACCTGGGCCAGGACGAGGAGTACCACGACCCCGCGCAGGCCGGTGAGATCTCCTGCGTGCATCCCGGCTGGCCGGTCCTCAACGGTCGCGGGGAGGTCCTGCGGTCGTACGCGCTGATCATGGCGAACACCGAGTACATCCAGTTCTTCCTGACCGATGTGCATGTCTCGGTCACCGGTGACACCGCGCTGGTGACCTGCACGGAGAACATCCTCAGCGGCGGCCCCCCGCCCGAGGACAGCGACGAACTCGGGCCGCTCGTGGGGCAGCTCGTCGTCGCCACCAACGTGTTCCGGCGCACCTCGGACGGCTGGAAGCTCTGGTCGCACCACGCCTCCCCCGTCCTCGCCGAGACCGACGAGGACGAGCCGGACGACCCGATGCCCTGAGGCCCGCCGAGACCCCGCCGCGGGCCGGGCGGGCGATCACCGTCGTAGTACGTTGGTGATCGCGGCGCCGGCCCCCGGTCCGGCCGAGCGGCCGTGTCAGTGCCCGCGGGTAGATTCGTTCCAGGCCGGCGCACCGTCCGCACCCGGTGGCACCGGCCCTCACCGACGACGATTGCAGGAGTGATTCGCGTGGATCGTGTCGCGCTGCGCGGCCTCAGGGCCCGTGGTCACCACGGCGTCTTCCCCAAGGAACGCGAAGAGGGCCAGACCTTCATCGTGGACCTGGTCCTGGGCCTGGACATCCGGCCCGCCGCGGCCGACGACGACCTCACGAAGACCGTGCACTACGGCATCGTGGCGGAGGAGGTCGTGGCCGTCGTCCAGGGCGACGCGGTGAACCTCATCGAGACCCTCGCCGAGCGGATCGCCACGACCTGTCTGCGGCACGAAGGGGTCCAGGAGGTCGAGGTGTGCGTCCACAAACCGGACGCCCCGATCACGGTCCCCTTCGACGACGTCACCGTCACCATCGTCCGGAGCCGTGCATGACAGCGTTCGCCGAGGGCCGGAGCGACCCGACCGTACAGCCGGTGCCCGCCTCCGTGGTCGAGCAGGTGGACGCCGCCGACTCGACCCTGCACAACCCGAAGCGGGCCGTGATCTCCCTCGGCTCGAACCTCGGCAACCGCCTGGAGACCCTGCAGGGCGCCGTCGACGCCTTGGAGGACACCCCCGGCGTCCGCGTCAGGGCGGTCTCCCCGGTGTACGAGACCGAGCCGTGGGGCGTGCGAGCGGACAGCCAGCCGTCGTACTTCAACGCGGTGGTCGTCCTGAGGACGACCCTCCCCCCGACCTCGCTGCTGGAGCGGGCCCACGCGGTGGAGGAGGCCTTCCACCGGGTACGGGACGAGCGGTGGGGCCCCCGCACGATCGACGTCGACATCGTGGCGTACGCGGACGTGGTCTCCGACGACCCGACGCTGACCCTCCCCCACCCGCGCGCCCACGAACGGGCCTTCGTGCTGGCCCCCTGGCACGACGTGGAGCCCGAGGCCGAACTGCCCGGCCGGGGCGCCGTGGCACAGCTGCTCGCCGCGGTCACCCGTGACGGAGTCGCGCCCCGGGCCGACCTGGAACTTCAGCTGCCCGAGTAGTCGTTAAGGTCACAACGCGTCAGGACACACCATCGTGAGAGGGACTGAGTGAAAGAGCTGCGCATCAGGACGCTGGCCGCGGTGTTCCTCGTGGCCGGGGTGCTGTCCTGGGCAGGTGCCCGCCTGTGGAACTCGGTGGGCACGCTGCCCCGGGTCCCGCTGGCGGCCCCCATCGTCCTGGCGCTGATCGCCGTGGTCCTGCTGGCCACGGCGATCTCCCTGCGGGCCCGGCTGAAGGCCCAGCGCGAGCGCGTGGCCGGCGCCAAGGGGGTCGACCCCCTGATGGCCGCCCGCGCGGTCGTCTTCGGCCAGGCCAGCGCGCTGGTCGCGGCCCTGGTGGCCGGGATGTACGGCGGCACGGGCGCGTTCCTGCTGGAGTCGCTGGACATCCCCGCCCGCCGCGACCAGGCCATCTACGCCGGCTTCTCGGTCCTGGCAGGCCTGGCCGTCATAGCGGCCGCCTTCTTCCTGGAGCGAGTCTGCAAACTCCCGGAAGACGACGACACAAACGGCACGACGGCCTCGGCGGCCTAGCGTTCACCAGGGCTGCCTGGTCAAGTGCCCGTTGACCAGGAAGGTGGGGTGCGGGTCGAGCCGGAACGCGTAGAGCGTGTACGGCTTGCTGCCGGCAGTCCGGTGGCGCACTTCTCGGACCTGGGCCCATGAGGACTCCCTGAGCTGAACGGGATGCCGCTCGGGCTTGAACCAGCCTCGTGACGGCCAGCTGTCCATCACGACGAGGTGAGACGCCAAGCCATTGGTACGAGGAGTGAAGCTCGCTCCGACAACCTCCGACAACTCGCTCAGGAACGGCACGTTCGAACTGACCAGGACTCGTCCGGCCCACCTCTTGCTGCGGAACCCGTCGCCGTCGGTGTAGCCGTCCAGAAATCCCTCGAAACTCTGCCTGTCCGACAGCACGACGCGCGGGAAACCCTGGCGCATATGGTGTGCGTCCCCGCCAACGTACTGGCGCATCAAGTCCGCCAGGAAGGAGGAAACGACTCGAACGCGGAACCCCGGCACGTCACGCCGCAGATACCCCGAAGGACGAGTGACGGACTCGATACGGGCATCCAAGCCCGTCACGACGGTCAGGCATCGGGCATACCGCTCGGCGAATGATCTGTCGTTGACCACTAACGACACATAGTTATTGCCGACCGTCCCGTCCGAGCACGTAGCCCCGATCAGATAACCGAGGTCGTAACCGGGCTGCACTGCCAGCCGTGTGCGGCAGAGCTTCCTCGCGGTGGTCCAGGCAAGAACGGTGTCCACGGCGTCCCTTGCATGAACCCAGCCGTCGGGCGTGCCCAGCATCTGGTCCGCCGCGACGGTGAATGTCACCTGGTCGGTGACCACCTCCACGACTTCGCGCACCTGCACGGTCGTCACCTCCGTGACCGTCGTGCACACCGTGCGTTCCGCGTCCAGCGCCCACAGACAGGACCCCACTCGGACGTCACGCGCGCGCACGCCCGCCGACCGCGTTGACCGTCTGCCTGCTCGGCAATCCGTACCCCATCGCGATCCTCCCTGACCAGGGCCAACTCCACCGATCTGGGACCGTATCGGGCACCACTGACAACGATCGGGTCAGCGCGCCAATATCAGGCTCATCGCCTCTGCTCGGGTCGTAGCGTCCCGGAGCTGTCCACGCACCGCCGATGTCGTGGTCTTGGCTCCCGGCTTGCGAATGCCTCGCACAGACATGCACATGTGCTCGGCCTCGATGACGACGATCGCACCGCGTGCTTCGAGGATCCGGACCAGAGAGTCCGCGATTTGCGTGGTGAGCCGCTCCTGCACCTGCGGACGCCGGGCGAACACCTCGACCAGCCGGGCAAGCTTCGACAGGCCGGTGATCTTGCCTGTAGTCGCCGGGATGTACCCGACGTGCGCCACACCATGGAACGGCAGCAAGTGATGTTCGCACAGACTTACGATTTCGATGTCCTTCACCAGGACCATCTCGTCGTGGCCCATGTCGAACGTTGTCGTGAGAACGTCCTCGGGCTCCTGCCACAGCCCCGCCAGAAGCTCTCGATAAGCCCGGGCCACTCGCCCCGGCGTCTCTCGCAGCCCCTCGCGGTCCGGATCCTCGCCGACCGCGATCAGCAGTTCTCGCACGGCGCTTTCGGCCCGCTTCTCGTCGAATACGCCGATCGTGCCCTCGCCGTCCAGCGCCACGGGGTCGGTCATCTCGTGCCTCGTTCCTGAGCCTTCGACGCATACGGAGAACACGTCTCATGTACGGGCATACGAAGATGCCGCGCCCCCCAGGCTAGAACCTGGGGGGCGCGGCATGCATTCCGGGCCTGGTGAGAACACCTGGGGCCCGGGGGCTGTCTAGCTTTCGGTGCGGTCCTCGGGGGCCGTCTCGGTCACCGGGTGGGTCTCGGCGGACGTGTTGGCCTTCGAGGTGGTGATGGCGGGAGCCGAGCCGTTCGTCCCGTTCGTCAGTGACAGCTCCCTGGGGGAGAGCACCGGCGGGCGGGTGGACGGGGTGCGGCGGGAGGAGCCGGTCCACGCGGGACGGGCCGGACGCTTGACGAGGGGAGTGAAGATCTCGGCGATCTGCTCCTTGCTCAGCGTCTCCTTCTCCAGCAGCTGGAGCACCAGCGCGTCGAGCACGTCGCGGTTCTCGACCAGGATCTCCCAGGCCTCGTTGTGCGCGTTCTCGATGAGCTTCTTGACCTCTTCGTCGACGAGCGCGGCGACCTCTTCCGAGTAGTCGCGCGGGTGCGACATCTCCCGGCCCAGGAAGGGCTCGGTGTTGTCGCCGCCGAACTTGATGGCGCCGAGGCGCTCGGTCATGCCGTACTGCGTGACCATCGCGCGGGCCGTTGCCGTGGCCTTCTCGATGTCGTTCGCGGCGCCCGTGGTCGGGTCGTGGAAGACGAGCTCCTCGGCCGCGCGCCCGCCCAGCATGTACGCCAGCTGGTCGAGCATCTCGTTGCGGGTCGTGGAGTACTTGTCCTCGTCCGGCAGGACCATCGTGTAGCCCAGAGCACGGCCTCGGGAGAGGATCGTGATCTTGTGCACCGGGTCGGAGTTCGGTGAGGCCGCCGCGACCAGGGCGTGTCCGCCCTCGTGGTACGCGGTGATCTTCTTCTCCTTGTCCGACATGATCCGGGTCCGCTTCTGCGGGCCCGCGACCACACGGTCGATCGCCTCGTCGAGCATGTGGTTGTCGATCAGCTTCTGGTTGCTGCGCGCGGTGAGCAGCGCGGCTTCGTTCAGCACGTTCGACAGGTCCGCACCCGTGAAGCCCGGCGTACGACGCGCGACGGCCGACAGGTCGACGTCCGGCGCGACCGGCTTGCCCTTCTGGTGGACCTTGAGGATCTCCAGACGGCCCAGCATGTCCGGGCGGTCGACCGCGATCTGGCGGTCGAAACGGCCGGGACGCAGCAGGGCCGGGTCGAGGATGTCCGGGCGGTTCGTCGCGGCGATGAGGATCACGCCGCCCTTGACGTCGAAGCCGTCCATCTCGACGAGCAGCTGGTTCAGCGTCTGCTCGCGCTCGTCGTGGCCGCCGCCGAGGCCGGCGCCGCGATGGCGGCCGACCGCGTCGATCTCGTCCACGAAGACGATCGCCGGGGCGTTCGCCTTGGCCTGCTCGAACAGGTCACGCACACGCGAGGCACCGACGCCGACGAACATCTCGACGAAGTCGGAACCGGAGATCGAGTAGAAGGGGACGCCCGCCTCGCCCGCGACGGCACGCGCGAGCAGCGTCTTGCCCGTACCGGGAGGCCCGTACAGGAGGACGCCCTTGGGGATCTTGGCGCCGACGGCCTGGAACTTCGCCGGCTCCTGGAGGAACTCCTTGATCTCGTGGAGTTCCTCGACCGCCTCGTCCGAGCCCGCCACGTCGGCGAACGTCGTCTTCGGGGTGTCCTTGGTGATGAGCTTCGCCTTGGACTTCCCGAACTGCATGACCCGGGAGCCGCCACCCTGCATCTGATTCATCAGGAACAGGAAGACGACGACGATGAGGACGAAGGGAAGCAGGGACAGCAGGATGCCGACGAAAGCGTTCTGCTTGGTCGGCGAGACCGTGTAGCCGTCCGGGATCTGCTTGTTCTGGAACTTGTCCTGGAGGGTCGTGGCCAGGTTCACACCCTGGTCGCCGATGTAGCTCGCCTGGATCTTCGAGCTGCCCTCGATCTTTTCGCCGTCCTTGAGCTCGGCCTTGATGACCTGCTCGTCGCCGGTTGTGATCTTGGCTTGTTTGACCTTGTTGTCACTGATCGCCTGGACGACCTGGCCGGTGTCCACCGTCTTGTAGCCGCCGGACGAGCCGACGACCTGCATCAACACGACCACGGCAAGGACGGCCAGCACGATCCACATGACCGGCCCACGGAAGTATCGCTTCACGTCCATCCATACGGAGCGGTGCCGCCCCGTCCCTCCTGCCATAGTGAGTTTGATAAGACTGTTATTCGGACGGTACCCCAGCATTGCCACCGGAAGCTGCTCGGTCCGGCTGACAAGCCCCGTCTACGTATGCTCCAACGGCGCGAAACCCTCTGGGGTTCCCGGCCGTCCTACAGGGACTGGACCCTTGTCAGGGGGAGTCACCCGTCCAGGGTGCCTCAGCCGCCGTAGACATGGGGCGCGAGCGTACCGACGAACGGGAGGTTCCGGTACTTCTCCGCGTAGTCGAGGCCGTATCCGATGACGAATTCGTTCGGGATGTCGAAGCCGACCCACTCCACGTCGATCGCGACCTTCGCGGCCTCGGGCTTGCGCAGCAGCGTGCACACCTTGAGGGACGCGGGCTCGCGGGAGCCGAGGTTGGAGATCAGCCAGGACAGCGTCAGACCGGAGTCGATGATGTCCTCGACGATCAGGACGTCCCTGCCCTTGATGTCGGTGTCGAGGTCCTTGAGGATCCGCACCACGCCGGAGGACTGGGTGCCCGCCCCGTACGAGGAGACGGCCATCCAGTCCATGGTGACGGGGGTGGACAGGGCCCGGGCCAGGTCCGCCATGACCATCACGGCGCCCTTGAGGACACCGACGATGAGCAGGTCCTTGCCCGCGTACTCCGCGTCGATCTTCGCGGCCAGCTCGGCCAGCTTCGCGTCGATCTCTTCCTTGGTGATGAGCACCGACTTGAGGTCGGTGCCCAGGTCTTTCGCGTCCACCCGCATCACTTTCGGTCGTCCCACCGGCTGCCTCCCGGTCCCCCGGCGAAGAGGGTCCGCTCCCCGAAGGGGTTGCCCTCCGGGAAAGTCGCCGCCCGAGGGGCGACTCTTTTTCAGCCTTGCCGAATCACCAGTCTGCCACCCTGCCGCTGGGCGACGACCTTGCCCGGGAGGTTGATGGCTCCCTGGCCGCGCCAGCCGGTGATCAGCCGGTCGATCTCCTCGATGTGCCGGGCGAACAGCGAACCGGCGGGCGCCCCGGCCCCGATGGCGGCCCGGCGCAGGATGCGGCGGCGCACGGCGGGCGGCAGGGCGTACAGCTTGGCGCACTCCAGGAGACCCGCCGCGTCGCGTACGGAGTCCTCGGCGCGGCCGGCCCAGGCGTCCAGCGCGTCGGCGTCGTCGCGGGACAGTTGGGCCGTACGGGCCAGTGCTTCGACGACGCCTTTGCCGAGCGCCTTCTCCAGGGCGGGCAGCCCCTCGTGGCGCAGCCTGGAGCGGGTGTACGCCGGGTCCGCGTTGTGCGGGTCGTCCCAGACGGGCAGCGACTGGACCATGCAGGCCTTGCGGGCGGTCTGCCGGTCCAGGTGCAGGAAGGGACGGCGGTAGCGGCGGTCGGCGCCGGGCCCGCCGGACACGGCGGCCATGCCGGACAGGGAGCGCGTCCCGGAGCCGCGGGCGAGGCCCAGCAGGACGGTTTCGGCCTGGTCGTCGCGGGTGTGCCCGAGGAGGACCGCGGTGGCTCCGTGCCGCTCGGCGGTGGCGTCCAGAGCGGCGTACCGCGCGTCGCGGGCGGCGGCTTCGGGTCCGCCCTCCCGGCCGACGGTGACCGCGACGGACTCGGCGGGGGTCAGTCCGAGCTCGGTGAGCCGCAGGACGACCTCGTCCGCGCGCAGGTCGGACCCGGACTGCAGTCCGTGGTCCACGGTGACGCCGCCGGCGCGGACGCCGAGCTTGGGCGCCTCGAAGGCGAGGGCGGAGGCGAGGGCCATGGAGTCGGCGCCGCCGGAGCACGCGACCAGTACGAGCGGCGCGCGCGAGGGCGCGTCGGGGGCCTGGCCGGGGGCGCGTCCGGGGGCGTGATCGGTGAGGACGTCGTGGAGTACGCGGCGGACCGCCAGGCGTATCGCCGCGACCGCAGGATGGGGACCCATGTCCGGTTCCCTTCATGAAATTGTCGGGGGGTGAGCCCGGGTTCGGTCACTCAGAGTGTGTCGATGGTGACAGGGCCGGGCCGTTCCCCGAGCATTGCACGCCTACCCATGCCCCACGGTCCCTCGGACGGGTGATTGGAGGGGCGTTCACCTGCCGTCGGCCGAATTCAGTTCACGACTCTGCCTTACGGTGCACCCGCGCGACCCAGTCCGCCGGTTTGGCGATCTCCGACTTGGTGGGAAGTGTGTTCGGCGAGGTCCACACGCGGTTGAAGCCGTCCATGCCGACCTCTCCCACGACCGCGCGGACGAAGCGCTCGCCGTCCCGGTACTGGCGCAGCTTCGCGTCGAGGCCCAGCAGCTTGCGCAGGGCGAGGTCCAGGCGGGAGGCGCCGCGGGCGCGCCGCTGCTGGAACTTCTCGCGGATCTCGGCGACGGACGGGACGACCGCCGGGCCCACGCCGTCCATCACGAAGTCGGCGTGGCCCTCCAGGAGCGACATGACTGCGGTGAGCCTGCCGAGGATCTCGCGCTGGGCGGGAGTCTGCACGATCTCGACGAGGGAGCGGCCCTCGTCGCCCTCCTCGCTCTCGGGCCGGCCGCCGGCGAGGGACTGGGCGGCTTCGCGGACGCGTTCCAGGACGGTCATGGGGTCGACCTCGGTCTCCCCCAAGAAAGACTGGATTTCGCCCTCGAGGTGGTCGCGCAGCCAGGGCACGGCCGTGAACTGCGTGCGGTGGGTCTCCTCGTGGAGGCAGACCCAGAGCCTGAAGTCGTGGGGCTGGACGTCGAGTTCGCGCTCCACGTGGACGATGTTCGGCGCCACGAGGAGGAGCCTGCCGCCGCCGTTCTGCCCGGCGGGCAGTTCCCGGGTGGCCGGGGCGAACGTCTCGTACTGGCCCAGGACCCTGGAGGACAGGAAGGACAGCAGCATGCCCAGCTCGACGCCGGTGACCTTGCCGCCGACGGCGCCGAGGACGGCTCCGCCCGGGGAGCTGCCGCGACGTTCCTGCATCTTGTCGAGCAGCGGTTTGAGGACCTCCCGGAAGCCGGCGACGTTCGCCCGGACCCAGCCGGGGCGGTCGACGACGAGTACGGGGGTGTCGTCGAGGTCGTCGCCGCCCATCCTCGTGAAGCCGCGGACGTGTTCCTCCGACGCCTTCGCATGCCGGCGCAGCTCGGCGACGACGGCCCTGGCCTCGTCGCGGCTGACCTCTGGGCCCGGCCGTACGAGTCGGGTCGCGGTCGCCACCGCGAGATTCCAGTCGACCATCTCGGCACCACGGATGCTCGTCATGCTGCCAACCGTACGTGAGCGCTGGCGCTTGGGGCAGGGGTGGGCCGGTGGGGTGCGTTCGCGGGGGCGACGTCCGGGGGCGCCCTCCGCGCCCCTTACGGGCGCACGCCCCCTCGCCCGTTGCCGCCGGGTGCGTCGTCGACCTCGCCCCGCCGGGGTACCGCCCTGACCATCACCTGCGGGTCCGCCGACGCTGAGCGCGCAGTTCCCCGCGCCCCTTACGGGCGCACGCCCCCTCGCCCGTTGCCGCCGGGTGCATCGTCGACCTCGCCCCGCCGGGGTACCGCCCTGACCATCACCTGCGGGTCCGCCGGCGCTGAGCGCGCAGTTCCCCGCGCCCCTACGGCGCGCCCCTGGAGGGGCGTCGGGCTGCTGGTCAGTCGCAGCCGCAGGTTGCCAGTTTTGAGGCCAGGTCGTCCAGGGTTTGTTGGGCCGTCGCCGGGTTCGCGGGCGGGTCGGACTCGGTGAGGAAGGCGAACGCCAGGAGGCGGCCGTCGGTGTCGACGACCGTGCCCGCCAGGGTGTGCACGCCCGTCAGCGTGCCGGTCTTGGCCCGGACGAGGCCGGTGCCGGGCCGTCCCGCGTACCGCTTGCTGAGCGTGCCCGTGAAGCCCGCCACGGGCAGGCCCGTGAGGACCGGGCGCAGTTCGGGGCGGTCCGGGTCGGCCGCCTTCGCCAGCAGCGCCGTGAGCAGGTCCGCGGTGAGCTTGTCCGCGCGGTCCAGCCCGCTGCCGTCCGCGAACTTCGCCCCCTTGAGCGGCAGCCCGAGCTTCTTCAACTGCTCGCGGGTGGCCGCGCCACCGCCCTTGAAGCTCGCCGGTTCGCCCGCCGCGAGGGCGGTCTGGCGCGCGAGGGCCTCGGCGATGTCGTTGTCGCTGCTGGTCAGCATGCGTTCGACGAGCGCAGACAGCGGCGGCGACTTGACGGTGGCGAGGGTCTTGGCGCGGGCCGACGCCTTCGAGGTGCCGGGGACCGTGGTCTTGATGCCGCGCTCGTGGAGGAGGTCGGCGAACTTCCGGGCCGCGTCGCCCGCCGGATCCGCACTGCGGTCGGCGGGCCCGCTGGAGGAGTCGTCCAGGCGGCCCTCGTCGGCCATCAGGGCGGTGACCCGGGCCAGGTTGGTGTTGTCCGCGCCGATGGGGTGCACGGCGGTGCCCGCGTACAGCGAGGTGTCGTACGAGAGCGTCACCTCGGCGACCTCAGCACCCTTGTCGCCCTTGCCGTCCTTCTCGCCCTTGGCGTCCTTCTCGCCCTTGGCGGTCCCGCGCGACTTGAGCGCGCGGGCCGTGTCGTCGGCGAGGGCGCGCAGGCTCGCGTTGCCCGCCGCGTCCTTGCGGGCGGTCAGCGTGGGGTCGCCGCCGCCGACGAGGACGACCTCCTCGGTGCCGGGTTCCAGGACCGCCCGGGTCGCGATGCGGTGGTCCGGGCCGGCCGCGGTGAGCGCCGCCACGGCCGTGGCGATCTTCGTGGTGGAGGCCGGGGTGCGCGCGGCGTCCGCGCCCTTCCCGTACAGGCGCTTGCCCGTGGCGACGTCGACGACGGCGCCCGCCCGGCCGCCGCCGAGCGCGGGATCGTCGAGCAGCGGCCCCAGAACGCCGCTCAGGGCCTTCTCCGAGGGCGACGGCGCGGACCCCACGGCGCCGCCGACGCCCGCGAGCACCGACACCGCGCTCGGCGCGGGCGCCGGCTCCTTGCCGGACGCACCGGACACCGCGCCGTGATCTGCGCCACCCGCGCGCTCCCGCGATGCGGCCCAGTCGCGCTCCGCCGTACGCTGACCGGTGGAGTCCCAGGGTCCGGCCGCGGTGACCACGGTGGCCGCCACGACGAGTCCGAGGGCGGCGGCGCCTGTCGTGAACTGCACGGTCGACGGCCGCTTGACCAGCGGTTTCACGGCTTCGGTCGCCCGGACGAGCGGTGGTTTCACAGCTTCCGCCGCCCGTACGAGCGGGGGCTTGACCGCTTCCGCCGCCCGGACGAGACGCGGTCGCACGGCTCGCGCGACCCGCGCCACATGCGGTCTCGCGGCCCGCCAGGACCTCAGCTCCGGCACGACCACCAGCCCCTTTCGCGATCACACACCTGCGTGAGGGACACTTAACCACCAGAACTATGTGTTGATCATGGAGGAGTCACCGGTGGAGTTCGACGTCACGATCGAGATTCCGAAGGGTTCACGGAACAAGTACGAGGTGGACCACGAGACCGGTCGGATCCGTCTGGACCGTCGCCTCTTCACCTCGACCAGCTACCCGGCCGACTACGGCTTCGTCGAGAACACCCTCGGCGAGGACGGCGACCCGCTGGACGCGCTGGTCATCCTGGACGAGCCGACCTTCCCGGGTTGCCTCATCCAGTGCCGCACGATCGGCATGTTCCGTATGACGGACGAGGCCGGCGGCGACGACAAGCTGCTGTGCGTTCCCGCGCACGACCCGCGCGTGGAGCACCTGCGGGACATCCACCACGTGTCGGAGTTCGACCGTCTGGAGATCCAGCACTTCTTCGAGGTCTACAAGGACCTGGAGCCGGGCAAGTCCGTCGAGGGCGCCAACTGGGTGGGTCGCACGGACGCCGAGGCCGAGATCGAGCGTTCGTACAAGCGCGCGAAGGACGCGGGCGGTCACTGATCCGTCTGTGTCCTGCGGGCCGCGCGACCCCGACCGGGTCGCGCGGCCCGTTTGTGTACCGGTGCGCATACTGGGGCGTACTGGATGTGCAAACCAGGAGTAGCAGGAGTAGTACGTGACGGAATCGGACGCCGAGGACCGCAAACCGCAGTCGGACGAGGCGCGCAGCGCCTTCGTACCGCCGAGCGGTGTGGTCACACAGGCCCCGCCGGTCGAGGAGGAGTCCTCGACCACGTCCGAGTTCGCGCTGCCCAAGGGCTACGGCGTGCCGCAGGCGCCCGCCGCCGATCCCTCCGAGGGGTCGGCGTTCAGCATGCCGAGGACGTACAGCTCCAGGGACGCGCCCGCCTTCACGCCCCCGGCGGGCATACCGCGGGTCGACCTCATCAAGGACGCCCCCTGGCAGGACCGGATGCGCACGATGCTGCGGATGCCGGTCGCCGACCGGCCCGTGCCCGAGACCGTGCAGAAGTCCGAGGCCGAGGGCCCCGCCGTGCCGCGCGTCCTGGACCTGACCCTGCGCGTCGGCGAGCTGCTGCTCGCGGGCGGGGAGGGCGCCGAGGACGTGGACGCGGCGATGTTCGCCGTCTGCCGCTCCTACGGCCTCGACCGCTGCGAGCCGAACGTCACCTTCACCCTGCTGTCGATCTCGTACCAGCCGTCGCTGGTCGACGACCCGGTGACCGCGTCGCGGACCGTGCGGCGCCGGGGCACCGACTACACGCGGCTGGCGGCCGTGTACCAGCTCGTCGACGACATCAGCGACGACGAGACCGAGGTCTCCCTTGAAGAGGCCTACCGACGGCTCGCGGAGATCCGCCGCAACCGGCACCCGTACAGCGGCTGGGTGCTGACGCTCGCCACCGGGCTGCTCGCGGGCGCGGCCTCCGTGCT
The DNA here is from genome assembly GCF_026341275.1 of Streptomyces ortus. Lineage (NCBI taxonomy): Bacteria > Bacillati > Actinomycetota > Actinomycetes > Kitasatosporales > Streptomycetaceae > Streptomyces > Streptomyces ortus. The sequence goes on along the minus strand of NZ_JAIFZO010000002.1, from coordinate 4,768,143 downwards.
CGTCGGCGGTGACCTCATCGTGTTCGTCGCGGCCGTCGTCGGCGCGATGCTCGGCGACCGGCTGGCGTGGCTGTGCGCCGGGCGCGGGCTGCCGGAGTTCTACCAGTTCACGGTGGCCGCGATGCCGGCCGCGGCGATCGGGGCCGCGCTCACGGTCGCGCACGTCGACGTACGGGCGTCCGCGGTGATCACCGGTGGGCTCTTCGCGCTGCTGCCCGGACGGGCGCTCGTGGCGGGCGTCCAGGACGGACTGACCGGCTACTACATCACCGCGTCGGCCCGGCTCCTGGAGGTCATGTACTTCTACGTCGGCATCGTCATCGGCGTCCTGGTGATCCTGTACTTCGGCGTGACGCTGGGCGCCGAGCTCAACCCGGACGCGGCCCTGCTGTCCACGAACCGGCCGCTGTGGCAGATCGGCGCGTCGATGCTCCTGACGCTCGCCTTCGCGGTGCTGCTCCAGCAGGAACGTTCGACCGTGCTGATCGTGACCCTGAACGGCGGGGTCGCGTGGAGCGTGTACGGCGCGATGCACTACGCGGGCGAGATCTCGCCGGTCGCCTCGACGGCGGTGGCCGCCGGTCTGGTGGGGCTCTTCGGACAGCTCATGTCGCGCTACCGCTTCGCCTCCGCGCTGCCGTACACGACCGCCGCGATCGGGCCGCTGCTGCCTGGTTCCGCCACGTACTTCGGGCTGCTCGCCATCGCCCAGAACGACGTCGACCAGGGCCTTGTGCAGCTCTCCAAGGCCGCGGCCCTCGCGATGGCCATCGCGATCGGGATGAACCTGGGGTCCGAGATCTCGCGGCTGTTCCTGCGGCTGCCGGGGGCCGCGGCGGGGGCGCGGCGCGCGGCGAAGCGGACCCGAGGGTTCTAGGCGGGCGCGCGCGGTTCCCCGCGCGCCCCCCTTCGCGGCACCCCCCGGCGCGCGGGGAGACCCGGTCAGTTCCTCGGATACTCCTGGCCGTACGGGTACTGCTGCTGGCCGTGCTGACCCTGCTGGTGCTGGCCGTGCTGTCCCTGCTGGTACGGCTGCGGGTACTGCTGCTGCTCCTCGGGGTACTGCCACTGCTGTTGGCCGTAGTTCTGGTCCTGCCCGTATGGCTGCTGCTGGTAGTAGTCCTGGTTCTGGCCGTGGTTCTGGTTGCCGTACTGGTCGTGCTGCCGGCCGCCCTGGTCGCCGTAACCCTGGTCCTGGCCGTGCTGGGGACCGTACCGCTGGTCGTAGCCGTTCTGGTGGGGCTGCGGGATCTGGCGGAGCTGGGCCGTGCGGTCGTCCATGACGGGGGCCGCCTGCGGGGCGTGACCGGCCTGGGGCTCGGCCGCCGGTCCGTCCGCGCCGTTCTTCTTGGACTTTCCGCGGGCGCGCAGGAACTCGATGATGATCGGGACCACCGAGATGAAGACGATCAGGAGCAGGATCGGCTCGATGTTCTTGTGGACGAACTCGATGCGGCCGAGCCAGGACCCGAGCGCCGTGACGCCCGCGCCCCACAGGACGCCGCCGATCACGTTGAAGGTCAGGAACGAGCGGTACTTCATGCCGCTGACGCCGGCGATGATCGGCGTGAACGTGCGCACGACCGGCACGAAACGGGCCAGCACCAGCGACTTCGGGCCGTACTTCTCGAAGAACTCGTGTGCCTTGGTGACGTTCTCCTGCTTGAAGAGGCGGGAGTCCGGCCGGGTGAAGAGCGACGGGCCGACCTTCTTGCCGAACATGTAGCCCGCCTGGTCGCCGAGGATCGCGGCGACACAGATCAGCGCGATCGCGGCCCACAGCGGGAAGTCCAGGGTGCCGGCGGTGATCAGCATGCCCGCCGTGAACAGCAGCGAGTCACCCGGCAGGAAGAAGCCGATGAGCAGGCCCGACTCGGCGAAGACGATCAGGAGCAGGCCCCAGATGCCGAACGAGTCCAGCAGGTAGTCCGGATCCAACCAGCTTGGGCCAAGGGCAAGCGTCGTCACGTTTCCGGGCTCCTGAGGGGTGGTGGATGCGGCGGCGGGCGAAGGTGTGGCCGACCAAAGTTATCAACGCGCCACGGACTGACCAGGTTCCACCGGCTCCTACAGGATGCACTGTGCCCCGACTGGGACAAAGCTGTGGGCCATGGGTATCGAAGAATACGGCGGCGGTCAGGGCCCTGCGCCCGACGTGCTGGTCGTGACGACGAACGACGTACCCGGTTACCGGGTCGAGCAGGTCATCGGTGAGGTCTTCGGGCTGACCGTCCGCTCCAGGCATCTGGGCAGCCAGATCGGCGCGGGGCTGAAGTCGATGATCGGCGGCGAGTTGAAGGGCCTCACCAAGACCTTGGTGGAGACCCGCAACCAGGCCATGGAACGGCTCGTCGAGCAGGCACGGGCACGGGGCGCCAACGGCGTGCTGATGTTCCGCTTCGACGTGACGGACGCGCAGGACGTGGGCACGGAGGTGTGCGCGTACGGCACGGCCGTGGTGATGGTCAAGGAGTAGCGCGACCGGTCGGTAAGGGGTGCCGGGTAAGGGGTGTCCGCCAATGCGGGCGCCCCTTACCAGGCACTCCTTGACCCACACTCCTTGCCCGACACTCTTTGCCCGACTGTCATGGCCCGGCTGTCACGCGTGTCGTGCCGCGTTCGCCGCGATCGCGTCCCTGAGGTGCTCGGCGAGCCCCGGGCGCAGGGCGTCGTAGAACGCCCTGAACCGTTCGTCGGACACGTACATCTCGCCGAGCCCGCGATGGATGTCGTACGAGCACGCGTAGAACCAGCGGGTGATGTGCTGCCGGTGTTCCTCGGCCATGTCAATGGCGGGCTCCCCCGTGGCGGGTTCGCCGGACACCATGAGGGCGTCGTAGCGCCCGCCCCAGGCGGCGGTCTCGGCCCGCATGCGCTGCCAGTCGTCCTTGCCGTAACGGGAGGTGCGGCGCTGCGACTCGGCGTACGCGTCCGTGCCGCCCCAGCGGCTCTCGGCCTCCTCGGCGTGCTCCTCGGGGTCCTTGCCCCCGAAGACCTCGAACTTTTCCTCGGGTGTGAGGTCGATGCCCATCGTGCGTGCCTCCATGGCGTGTTCCACGGCCGCGGCCATCTTCCGCAGCTTCTCGATCCGGTCGGTCAGCAGGTCGTGCTGCCGGCGCAGGTGCTCGCGCGGGTCGGCCCGCGGGTCGTCGAGCAGGGCCGCGACCTGGTCGAGCGGAAACCCCAGCTCCCGGTAGAACAGGATCTGCTGCAGCCGGTCGAGGTCGGCGTCGCTGTAGCGCCGGTGGCCCGCGTGACTGCGCCCGCTCGGCACGAGCAGCCCGATCTCGTCGTAGTGGTGCAGCGTCCGCACCGTCACTCCGGTGAAACCGGCGACCTGTCCCACGGGGTGGCTCACGATCTCCGCTCCCTCTTCTCCGTACACGGCTCGGTACGCGGCTCGGTACGCGGCTCGGTACGCGGCTCGGTACGCGGCCTTCTCCGTACTCCGCTCGGTACACGGTCTTCTCGTACACCGCTCGGTACGCGGTCCAGGCTGACGCCTCACGTCACGTGAGGTGCAAGCGGGAGATCCCTCGCGCGCCGAGCCGGTTCTACCCCCTTTTGGCGAGGGGTGGCCCACGATGGAGTTCCGGACCCTCGAACCCTGGCTCTGCCCAGACGACCGGAGGCACCATGGCGCTGCACAAAGGCCCCGCGAAGTCCGACGAGCACCCCTCGACCGTCAACCCCTTCTACGGGGCGGCCAATCCGGTCGACGGCATGACCGAGGCCCCGCCCCAGCACCGGCTGCCCGACGGACCGCTGGCCCCCTCCACCGCCTACCAGCTGGTGCACGACGAGCTGATGCTGGACGGCAACTCCCGGCTCAACCTCGCGACCTTCGTCACCACCTGGATGGAGCCGCAGGCCGACATACTGCTCGGTGAGTGCCGCGACAAGAACATGATCGACAAGGACGAGTACCCGCGCACGGCCGAGCTGGAGCGCAGGTGCGTGGCGATGCTCGCCGATCTGTGGAACGCGCCGGATCCGGCCGCCGCCGTCGGGTGTTCGACGACCGGGTCGAGCGAGGCGTGCATGCTCGCCGGCATGGCGCTCAAGCGCCGCTGGGCCGAGCGCAACGCGGACCGGTATCCGGGCGCCCGCCCGAACCTCGTCATGGGCGTCAACGTGCAGGTCTGCTGGGACAAGTTCTGCAATTTCTGGGAGGTGGAGGCCCGCCAGGTGCCCATGGAGGGCGACCGCTTCCACCTCGACCCGCGGGCCGCTGCCGAGCTGTGCGACGAGAACACCATCGGGGTCGTCGGCGTGCTCGGCTCCACCTTCGACGGGTCGTACGAGCCGGTCGCCGAACTGTGCGCCGCGCTGGACGAGTTGCAGGAGCGCACCGGCCTGGACATCCCCGTGCACGTGGACGGCGCGTCCGGCGCGATGGTGGCGCCCTTCGTCGACGAGGACCTGGTCTGGGACTTCCGGCTGCCGCGGGTGGCCTCCATCAACACCTCGGGGCACAAGTACGGGCTGGTCTACCCGGGTGTCGGCTGGGCGCTGTGGCGCTCGCCCGCCGAGCTGCCGGAGGAACTGGTATTCCGGGTGAACTACCTGGGCGGCGACATGCCGACCTTCGCCCTCAACTTCTCCCGTCCCGGGGCCCAGGTGGTGGCGCAGTACTACACGTTCCTGCGGCTGGGCCGGGAGGGCTACCGGGCCGTCCAGCAGACGACCCGGGACGTCGCCATGGGGCTCGCCGAGCGGATCGGGGCCCTGGACGAGTTCCGGTTGCTCACCCGGGGTGATCAGCTGCCGGTGTTCGCGTTCACCACCGCTCCGGATGTCACCGCGTTCGACGTCTTCGACGTGTCCCGGCGCATGCGGGAGCGGGGCTGGCTGCTGCCCGCGTACACCTTCCCCGCGAACCGTGAGGACCTGTCCGTACTGCGGGTGGTGTGCCGCAACGGCTTCTCCTCGGACCTCACCCAGCTGTTCCTGGAGGACCTGCGCCGCCTGCTGCCCGAGCTGCGCTGCCAGTCACGGCCCCTGACGAGGGACAAGGAGGCGGCTACCGGCTTCCATCACTGAGGCTTTCATCACTGAGGCTTTCATCGGTGCGATACGGGTTCTCCTCGCCCTCGGAGAGCACCCCCACGAACGGCTCGCCCTCGCCCGCGAAGGTGTACGCGCCGCCCTTGATCCGCTGGATCAGGCCGCGCGTCCACTCGGCGCCGCTGTCGGCGGAGTGGACCCAGAAGTTCATGATCTCGCCGATGTGGCCGAGCTGGCCGGGCCCGTCGTCCGGCACATAGTGCTCGGTGACGGCCGTGCGCCACTCCTCGATGCCCCGCACCCGCTCCTCCAGGAGTTCGAGCGCCTCCTCGCGGCCGAGGTCCACCACGAAGCCGAGCGCCGCGGAGAGGACGTCCGGCTTCTGGTCGTACGAGGTCAGGGACTCGCGCAGAAGGGTGAGGTACTCCGCCGTGCCCTTCTCGGTGATCTCGTACTCCGTGCGCGGCGGACCGCCGACCGTGGAGGGCGCGATCTCGTGGGCGATCAGCATTCCCTGCTTCGCCATCTGCTTGAGCGCGTGGTAGATCGAGCCCGGCTTGGCGTTGGACCACTCGTGCGCGCCCCAGTACTCCAGGTCGTTGCGCACCTGGTAGCCGTGGGCCCGGCCGTGCTGGCGTACGGCACCGAGGACGAGGAGGCGGATCGCTGACATGCGGTCAAGCGTAGGACGCCAGGAGACGCCGCGGGCGCCGGGCCCACCGGGACCCGGCGCCGATCTGTCGGCACGGAAATACTCAGAAATACTCAGAACAAACCAGAACTGGGCAGAACTAGCCAGGGGCCGCTCAGAAGGGGAAGGCGCTGCGGCCGTGCTGGACCGAGATCCACTTCTGGGTGGTGAACGCCTCGACCGTGCCCTCGCCGTTCAGCCGGCCCACGCCCGAGGACTTCTCGCCGCCGAAGGGGACCAGCGGCTCGTCGTGCACGGTGCCGTCGTTCACGTGGAACATGCCCGTGTCGATCTGCTTGGCGAAGGAGACACCGCGCTCGACGTCGGCGGTGTGCACGGCGCCGCTCAGCCCGTACGGGGTGTCGTTGACGATCCGTACCGCCTCCTCCTCGCCGTCGAACGGCACGAGGAGCGCGACGGGGCCGAAGATCTCCTGCCGGAGGAGGTCGGACTCGGCGGGCACACCGGTCAGCACGGTCGGCTCGACGAGGTTGTCGGTGGTGGTGCCCCGCACGAGCGCGGTCGCGCCCTCGGCGAGCGCCTGGCTCACGACGGACGAAAGGGCGTCCGCCTGCGAGGAGTTGATGACCGGGCCGATGACGGTCTCCGGGTCGCTCGGGTCGCCGACCTTGAGGGACTTCACCTTCGCCACGAACTTCTCGGTGAACTCCGCCTCGACCGAGCGGTCCACGAGAACGCGGTTCGCGGCCATGCAGACCTGGCCCTGGTGCACGAACCGGCTGAAGACCGCGGCGTCCACGGCGTAGTCGACGTCCGCGTCGTTCAGGACCACCAGGGCGCTGTTGCCGCCCAGTTCGAGGATCGAGCGCTTGAAGTGCGCGGCGCAGACGGTCGCGACATGGCGGCCGACCTTGTCGGAGCCGGTGAAGGAGATGACCTTCGGGACCGGGTGCTCGAGGAAGGCGTCGCCGATCTCCGCGATGTCGGTGATCACCACGTTGAGCAGGCCGGCCGGCAGGCCCGCGTCCTCGAAGATCTTCGCGACCAGGGAGCCGCCCACGATCGGGGTGTTCTGGTGCGGCTTGAGGACCACGCCGTTGCCGAGGGCCAGCGCGGGCGCCACGGACTTCAGCGACAGCAGGAAGGGGAAGTTGAAGGGGCTGATCACACCGACGACGCCGACCGGGACGCGGTAGAGGCGGTTCTCCTTGGTGTCGCCGGGCGAGGGGATGATCTTCCCCTCGGGCCGCAGCGCGAGGTTGACCGACTCGCGCAGGAACTCCTTGGCGAGGTGCAGTTCGAAGCCGGCCTTCAGGCGGGTGCCGCCCAGTTCCGCGACGATCACCTCGGCGATCTCCTGCTCGCGCTCCTCGACGATCCGCAGCGCCTTCTCGAACACGGCCCGCCGCGCGTACGGGTTCGTCGCCGCCCATTCCCTCTGGGCGCGGGCGGCGGCCCGGTAGGCCTCGTCCACCTCGTCGACCGTGGCTATCGTGATCGAGGCCAGCTTCTCACCGTCGTACGGATTGAAGTCGATGATGTCCCAGGACCCCGTACCCGGACGCCATCGGCCGTCGATGTACTGCTGAGCCAGGTCGGTGAAGTAGGACGACGACATGTGATCCCTCAATCCCTTGCTGCCCGAGGCAACAGCCCATGCATCTTCACGGTCTGATCACATGTCATCGTACGGGTGTTTCAACTGAGTTGGAGCAGTCCTCTGAGCAAATCGCGGCTCTCGTCGGGGCCCGGACTGTCCTGCTGGAGCTCCTTCATCGCCTTCTCGTACTGGGCGACGTCCTCGCGCTTGTCCAGATACAGCGCACTGGTGAGCTGTTCCAGGTAGACCACGTCCGAAAGGTCGGACTCGGGGAAGCTGAGCACCGTGAAGGCCCCGCTCTCGCCCGCGTGCCCGCCGAAGCTGAACGGCATCACCTGCAGCCGTACGTTGGGGCGCTGGGAGATGTCGATGAGGTGCTGGAGCTGACCGCGCATGACGCCGCGGTCGCCGTACGGCCGCCGCAACGCGGCCTCGTCCAGCACGACATGGAACTCGGGCGCGCTCTCCGCCACGAGGTACTTCTGGCGTTCGAGGCGCAGCGCCACACGCCGCTCGATGTCGGCCGCGCTCGCGCTTCTCATGCCCCGGGTGACGACGGCGTGCGCGTACGCCTCGGTCTGCAGCAGACCGTGCACGAACTGCACCTCGTACGAACGGATGGTCGCCGCCGCGCCCTCAAGTCCCACATAGGTCGGGAACCAGCTGGGCAGGACGTCCGAGTAACTGTGCCACCAGCCCGCGACGTTGGCCTCCTTGGCGAGCGAGAGCAGTGACTTGCGCTCGGCCTCGTCGGCGATCCCGTAGAGCGTCAGCAGATCCTCGACGTCCCTCGTCTTGAAGCTCACCCGGCCCAACTCCATACGGCTGATCTTCGACTCGGAGGCTCGGATCGAGTAACCGGCCTTCTCCCGGGTGATCCCCCGCGACTCACGCAGCCGCCTCAGATGTGAGCCGAGCAGCATGCGCCGTACCACCGATCCCGACTCCTGCGCGCTCACGTTCGCCAGCCTCCCCAACCCGTCTTCAAGGGCCGCAGTCTGCCACTAAAACACTTCAAGCAGTACTCGTTCGGTTACAGAAACGGCAAGCTTTCAGAGGAGTTACACAGGAAACGACAAGGAGAAGACAAGCCAGACCCAGAAAAGTGACGCCGAGATGGCGGAAAAAAGTATCAAGAAGCGGTATGGGAAGGTCCAATTCGGGCGCGTGCACGTGCATCTGCCCTTGCATCTGCCGAACGCAGACGGAACGATGGTCTCGCGCCACCGCTGCATCGCAACGACCGCGAACCCCGGGAGTGCCTCGCATGGGGACGAATGGATCGACCATGCTGGAGCCGTTAAGGCAGGGGCTTCCGCCACTGGACCCGGCGGCCGTCTCCAACGCGGCCTCCTGCGCCCTCCCGCCGCGATACGAAGCGGTGCGCGACGCACGGCAGTTCACCCGCCGCACGCTCGACCAGTGGGACGTCGGCAACCGCTTCGACGACGTCTGCCTGGTGGTCTCGGAACTCGTCACCAACGCGCTGCGGCACGCGCTGCCCGAGGACGCCCCCCGCTCCGCCGACCAGGATCCGCCCGTGCGGCTGCACCTGATGCGGTGGACCGGGAGACTGGTGTGCGCGGTGCGCGACCCCAGCCACGACAGTCCGGTCGCGGGCGACTCCGACGACTTCTCGGCCGAGTCGGGACGGGGCCTGTTCCTCGTCGAGTCCTTCGCCGACGGCTGGGGATGGCACCCGCTCGCCAACACGATCAACGGCAAGGTCGTGTGGGCGCTGTTCCGCCTGGGGCCCTCCGCCTGACGGGCCGCGGCGCTTTTTTCGCGCCGCGGCTCTACGCGCGTTACGGGCTCCCCGGGCCGTCGGGAGCCGTCGGCCGCCGCGAGGCGCACGGCACGCAGGCCGTATACACCCGCCGCGCCCACGCCCGCGCGTCCCTCAGCTCGCCCCTCGCTGATGTCGGCGTCGGCCCACTGCCGTCGGCCCGCAGCCGTCAGCCCGCTATCAGGTGGTCGAACTCGCCGTCCTTGATGCCCAGGAGCATGGCCTCGATCTCCGCCCGGGTGTAGACGAGGGCCGGGCCGTCGGGAAAGCGCGAGTTGCGCACGGCCACCTCCCCGCCGGGCAGGCGGGCGAACTCCACGCAGGAGCCCTGCGAGTTGCTGTGCCGGCTCTTCTGCCAGGCCGCCTCGTGCAGCTCCGTGGCAGCCATGCCGTTGTACACGTCGTGGTCCACAGGTCGCTCCCCGATGGTGCATTGGCGTCTGCTGCCATAGATGCAATGGTCAACTGCCCCGGATCATAGCTGTCTTCACATGCAGATGCATGGGCAGATGCACGTGCACGGGGGGTGGTCTCGTGGTTACAGATTTGACGGTCGCGAAGCCCGAATCGTTCCAACTCCGCGTCCCGTCCATGGAGAGAGACGCACACCGGGCCGTTCCTGTTCCGAAACGACGCCGCCGCGTCCGAAGAATGAACGGACGGGGCGGGTCCGGCGGACCGGCGGGGACGGTTGGGGCCCGGGGGCCGGGGGGACCTTGGGAGACCTGGGCGGCGGCGGGCCGCGGAAGGCCGCGGGGGCCTTCCGGAACCGGCCGGGGCAGCCGCTGCGGCCGGGACTGGCGTGACGCGTAGGGCAGCAGAGCCGTCTCCGGGGGGTTCTTGACCGCTCGGGCCAGCGCGCGCTGCTGCCGGGCGGACACCCGGGGGACCCTGCGACTGCGAATCTTTCCGCGGTCGGAGAGAAACCTCAGGGGTGGGATGACTGGGCGGGGCTGATACTGCGGCCCAGTAGGGGTTGGCCGCGCAGTTCCCCGCGCCCCTTAGGTGGGACAGCTGGGCGGGATTGTGACTGCGGCGCAGTGGGTGCTGAGCGCGCAGTTCCCCGCGCCCCTAAAGACGAGGCGGTGAGTGCGAGGGGCGCCCGCAGGGCCACCCCTCCAGGGGCGCGGGTAACGGCGCGGCCAGCACCCGCCGTGCCCCTTTAGGGGCGCGGGGAACTGCGCGGCCAGCACCCGCCGACCCGCACGAACGAACCCACCTCACCAAGACGGGCCATGCCCCTCCAGGGGCGCGGGGAACTGCGCGGCCAGCACCCGTCGGGCCGCACGAACGAACCCACCTCACCCACACGGGCCGTGCCCCTCCAGGGGCGCGGGGAACTGCGCGGATGGGCCGCTCGCCCCGGGGGCGGTTTCACAGACCGCGGGTGGATGCCGCTGCTGCTGGTAGCTTGCAGCGGTTGGACCCGTCCGGCCACACCCCTGGAGGCTTCGGTGACTTCGGCGATCTTCCCGCGCACCCGCACGCACGCGCGCAGCGCGGCCGTAGCCGCAGGCCTGGCAGCCGCACTCGCGCTGACGACCGGCTGCAGCAGCGACGACGGCGGCGGTGACAGTGACGGCGGCAACAGCGATAAGACTCCGTCGTCCACGGCGAGCGCCGCACCCACCCGGTCCGCGGCCCCGGGCGACGACAAGCTGAACGGCAACTGGCTGACCACCAAGGGCGGCAAGGCCGTGGCCCTGGTGATCACCGGCAAGGAGGCCGGTCTCTTCTCGACGAGCGGATCCATCTGCAGCGGCACCGCCGGGAAGGACTCCGACGCGCACACGATCACGCTGAAGTGCACCGACGGGAACAAGGACCGGGCCGAGGGCACGGTGGACTCCGTCGACTCCACCACCCTGAAGGTCACCTGGGACGGCTTCGGCTCGGAGACGTACACCCGGTCCGAGGGCGAGGGCCTGCCGCCCGGCCTGCCTACGGCGAGCCTGGGTTCCTGACCCCGGCCGCCTTCGTGCCCGACCTCGCGCCCCGCTCCGTACCCGACCCGGTACCCGGCCCCGCGCCCGCCGACGTCCCGTCGAGCGTCATGGGCGGTACCGCCGTGTCGAGCGCCTCGGACAGCTCGGTCAGGGCGTCGAGGACGAGACGCGCCGCGCCGCCCACGAAGGCGTCGTCGGAGGGGACGGGAGCAGCTCCCTCCCCGGCCGGGGACGCCTCCTCCCCGGCCGGGCTGTCCGTCTTCTCCCAGGCCTCCACCGCGGCCCGTACCGCGTCCCACACCGGCACCCGCCGCTCCCGGATCGCCTTCGCCCCCTGCTGCGTGGACTCGCGCAGCGCCTCGGCGAGGCGGGCGGCGGCCGGCACCGGTGTCGCGCCGCGTTCCGGGAGATGTGCCTCCAGAAGCATGGCGAAGCGGCCCAGCTGCGCGAGCGCGTCCTCGGCGTCGTCGGCGGCGGTCCGCGAGAGGCCGCGGTGGCGCACCGGCTCGGCGGTCGCACGGGCCACGGCCGCGCCAGGCCGCCCGAGCGGTGCGCGCGGCGAGCAGGGCCTCACGGACGTCCGGGGCGTTCCGCAGGGCCGGATCGGCGTAGGCGTCGAAGACCGCGGCGGCGTAACGGCCCTGCGCGGCCAGCCAGTCCGCGAGGCGCGTCCGCAGCCGCGGGGTCTCCCACGCCGGATAGACGGCGTACGCGAGCATCGCCAGCACTCCGCCGAGGAGGGTGAGCAGGACGCGTTCGGGTACGGTCTGCGTCCACTGTTCGCCGCCCATGCCGAGCAGGAAGACGACGTACGCGGCGACACAGCCCTGCGCGGCGAACTGGCCCGTACGCATCAGCAGATACATGAGCGCGGCGCTCCCCACGGCGAGCGCGCCGGAGAGGTACGTGCCCGGGTCGGCGAGCCGCACCACCGCGGTGGCCACCGCCACGCCGACCACGGTGCCGCCGAACCGGCCCACCGCCCGGCTGTACGTCTGCGAGAAGTCCGGCCGCATGACCATGACCGAGATCAGCGGAACCCAGTAACCGTGACCGAGGGGCAGCGCGGTGCCGAGGACGTATCCGGCGGCGGCGACCGCGGACACCCGCGTGGCGTGCCGGGCGATCGGGGAGCCCCTGCCGAGTTCCTTGCGCATGGCTTTGAGCGCGGTGGGGAGCAGGGCGAACAGGGTGGGACGGCTGCGGGGGCGGTGGAGCGGAGCGGCCGGCGTGGCGTCGGCGGAGGGCGCGACACCGGCACCCGTGCCTTGGTCGCCGCCCTTCGGTGTGCTGCCGCCCGCCGTTTCCAGCACGTCCTGGAGGAGGGTGTTGAGGCGGGCCGCCGCGCGGTAGGGGCGGCCGGTGAGGATGCTTCCGGTGTCGGGGGTGCGGAAGGTGGCCAGGGCCGCGCCCGGGACGGTCACGGGCTCGCCCCGGCGGATCGCGTGGGCCGCCGCGTCGAGGACGGTGCCGGCGGCGGCGAGCAGTTCACGGACACGGTCGCGGGCGTGCCCCTCCGCCGGTACGCCCATCGCCGGGTCGGCGAGGGAGGCGAGTACCGGCCGGATGCGCTCGGCGACACCGCGGGCGCCGTGGAGTTCTGCGGGGCGGCGGCGGGCCTGGCGCGGGGTGACGGCGGCGGCGTCGCGGGCCTCCATCAGGGGCAGCGGGTCGAAGGGCGCGACGGGATCGTGGCGCAGCCGCCGCGCGTAGTCCGCCTCGGCGGCCAGGGCGTCGGCGAGCGCGTCGCGCTGGGCGCCCCAGCGGCGTACGGGGAAGAGCACGACCAGCGCGGCCTGGACGACGCCGCCCACGATCATCATCGCGGCGTGGCCCGCGGCCTGGGCGACGGAGGTCGGCAGGGTGACCGTCACGAGCATGATCGCCACGTTCGAGGTCGCCATCAGGCCTATGGTCGGGCCCGCGGCCCAGCTCATCCCCGCGACGAACGTCCACACCACCAGCAGGGCGAGGAACAGCGGCTCCTGGGAGATCGTCAGATAACCGAGGAAGGTGGAGACGGCGAGGCTCGCACCGGAGGCGAGGGCCAGTTCGGGGCGGGGTCGCCAGCTGCGCTGGAACGTGGCGATCGCCGCCTGGAACGCGCCGAACGCCGAACTCGCGGCGACGGCCGGACCGAAGGCCCACAGGCTCCCCGCGATCACGATCGCGAGCCCCACCGCTCCGCGCACCGCGACGAGAGGTTCGAGCCGTGTCTTCTCCACGGCGAGCCCCGAGCGCGCGGTGTCCTTAAGCGCTCGTCGCCAGCTCACTGCGCCAGCGTACGGGAGGGACCGGAGGGACGGAGGAGCCATGATGATCCACGGATACCGTCATCACCCGGTATCACCATCGCCATCACCCGGCATCACCATCGCCGTGACCGTCACTGTCACTGTCACTGCCACCAACAGTGGCAGTGACAGTGGCAGTGGCAGCATCACCATCAGCAGTACGACCCTGAGGCCAGAGGACATCCATGCGCACCCTGCCGATCGCCGTCACCGCCCTCGCGGCGACGCTCGCCCTGACCCTGACCGCCTGTGGCGGCGACGACGGTGGCGGCGGTGACAAGAAGACCAGCAGCGAGAAGAGCGGTGCGTCGAACTTGTCGACCGCCTGTGCGGCCGACAAGTTCACCCAGGAGGTCGTCGCCAGCGAGGCCCCGGCCGCGGGCGACACCGGCACCGTCTCCGTCACCCTGACGAACGGCTCCGGAGCCGACTGCACGCTGAAGGGCTTCCCCACCGTCGGCCTTGACGTCCGCGGCACCGCGCTGTCCGTCGCTCCGGAGAAGTCCGCGGCGCCGGAGAAGCTGACGGTGAAGAAGGACGAGACGGTCGGCTTCACGATCACGTACGTACGCGGTCCCGCGGGCGACGCCGAGAAGGCCGCCGCCGTGACGACCGCCAAGTTCGCCCTGCCCGGCGCCGACGCCGAGCTGTCCTTCGCCTGGAAGTACGGCGAGGTGGCGCTGCGGAGCGCCGGCGGCAACGAGCCGGACGCGTCGGTCACTCCGCTGCAGCGCACGGGGGACTGAGCGGCGCGGTCGATCCGCGGGCCCGGGCAGCCGGCCCGGGCCGGACGCGGTCAGGGGCTGTGCAGCGGTGGGCGGGCCCTGACCTGGGCGCGGTCCGCCGCCGCCGCTCCCTCCTGCCAGCCGGCCGCGTCGTTCACCCCGCGCATCCGGGTCGTGACGGTGTCCGGGAACATGCGCTCCGTCTCGTCCGTGACCGCGACGTCGCGCGCCGCGAGGACCGGCAGCAACTCCCCCTCCGTGGCGGACACCTGTCCCTCGGCCGCGTCGGCCAGCCGGTCGCCGATGCGGTGCGCGTACGCGGCGAGGAAGGACTGCCGGAAGGACTTCGTCCGCTTCCTTCCGCCCGCGCGCTGGGCCGCCTCCGCCTTCGTCATCGCGGCGGTGGCCTGCACGAGGAGCGAGGTGTAGAGGAGTTCGACCGCCTCCAGGCCGGGTTCGAAACCGACGACGGTGGAGAAGCCGAGGGCCTCGTTCCACACCGCCCGGCAGCGGTTGGCGCCGGCCACCGCGTCGAGGAGGACGGCCTTGGCGGTCTCGTACGGCGGGTCGACGCCGATCCGGCAGGCACCGGGCGTGTCCTCGGCGTGTGTGCGCGCCGCGAGCAGCGCCTCGTCGATGCTGTGCCGCGCCATCAGCTCCTGCGCCTTGGCGCTCAGCGCCTCCGCCTCCTCCGGGAACCCGGTCGCCTCCGCCTTGGCGAGGAGCGCGCGGATACGGGTGAGCATGCGGGTGTCCCGCGGGACGGCGCCGCCCCCGGGCGTGCGGGGCGCGCGGGGCACGTGGGCGTCCAGCGGCTCCAGCGAGGGCAGCCGCAGCAGCAGGCGGTACAGCTCCAGGACGGCGGTCGCGTACGAGAAGCGGTCCGGGCGAGGGGCTGACGGGCCGGCGTCCAGTTCGTCGAGTTGTGCCGTCCAGCGCGGGGTCCGGGGCGTACGGTCCCGGGCGGCCTCGGCGAGGACGAGTTCCGTCACGAGGCGTTCGTGCACGTCGTCCAGTTCGCGCCGCACGATCCGTACGACGTCCGCGGGCTGCCAGCCGCGCCGCCAGGCCGCCGCGACGAACTCCTCGCCGCGACGCGCGAGTTCGGTGTCGGACGCGGGGTCGGCGGCGAGCAGGGAGGCGCCGGCGTCGAGGGCCGCGTCGGAGTCGGCGTAGAGGGCGGCGGCGAAGGCGCGCTCCACCGCGGAGGACGTACTGCTCATACCTCGATCGTGTCATGGGGCCACCGGGGGCCTGTCGTCTCAGGGGGTGAAAACCGCTCGACCCATCGGCCGGCGGCCCCGACCACGCCCCCATGGTCGACGCCTCTCTGTACGCAGCGTTCCTGGTCGCCGCGCTCGCGCTCGTGGTGAGCCCCGGTCCCGGCCCCGGCCCCGGCCTCGGCCCCGGCATGACGTTCATCGTGGTCATGGGCTTCGTCTTCACGGGCCTGGCCCTACGTCTGCTCGTGGCGTCCCTGAAGTAGCCGAACGGTGGGGCGGCCCGCAGTGGCCATCCCGAAATGCACTGTCAACACGAGGTTGACAGTGCGGGGGCGTCAACCTACGGTTGACACATGACCACGAACCCACGCGGCACCACCTCCGTACGCCTCGACGACCTCATCGAGGCCATCAAGAAGGTCCACGAAGACGCCCTCGACCAGCTCCAGGACGCGGTGATCGCCGCGGACCACCTCGGCGACGTGGCCGACCATCTGATCGGGCACTTCGTGGACCAGGCCCGGCGTTCGGGCGCCTCCTGGACGGACATCGGCAGGAGCATGGGGGTCACCCGGCAGGCGGCCCAGAAGCGCTTCGTACCGAAGGCCGAGTCGGACCTCGACCCGAGCCAGGGCTTCAGCCGCTACACCCCACGCGCCAGGAACGTGGTGGTGGCCTCCCAGGAAGAGGCCAGGACCGCGGCGAACGACCAGATCCGCACCGAGCACCTGGTCCTCGGCCTGCTCGCCGAGCCGGAGGGCCTCGGGGCGAAGGCGATCACCGCGCAGGGCGTCACCCTGGACGCCGTACGCGAGGCCGCGAACGCCGGTCTCCCCCCGCGCGCGGAGACCATGCCCGCGCTCGTCCCCTTCGACGCCGGCGCCAAGAAGGCTCTCGAACTCACCTTCCGTGAGGCTCTGCGCCTGGGTCACAACTACATCGGTACGGAGCACATCCTGCTCGCCCTCCTGGAGCACGAGGCCGGTACGGGCGTACTGAGCGGACTGGGGATCACCAAGGCGGCGACGGAGGCGGACATCGCGAAATCGCTGGAGGAGGTGACGAAGCCCCTCCAGTAAGCCCCCCCTCAGCACCCTCCAGTCGTGAGCCGTGAGCCGTGAGCGGTGAGCAGATCGCGGTACGGCCGGATTGTCAGACCCTCCTGCGAGACTCGCGTCATGACCGGACGGTGGGCTCTCGCGCCGGCCGAGGACGGCGGCGCCGAGCTGGCCCCCCTCGGCCCCGACGGGCTGCCCGCCGGACCACTCCTGCGCGAACCGGACCTCGCCGAGTCCGTACGGTCCCGGCCGGGCGTCACCCGCTGGGTGTGGCGGGCGACGACGGAGGTCTACCCACGTCTGCGCGCCGAGGGCGTCCGCGTGGAGCGGTGTTACGACCTGGAGGTGGCCGAGACCCTCCTGCTCGGCCACGAGGGACGGCTCGGCGAACCCCGTTCGGCCGCCGCCGCCCTGGCCAGGCTGCGCGGCGGCCCCGTACCGCCCGATCCCCCGCAGCGCTCGGCCGAGCCCGGCTCGCAGTCCTCCCTCTTCGAGCCGCGCCCCGGCCCCGGCAGCCATGTGTCGCTGGCCCAGCTCATCGAGGTGTACGGGGACCAGCAGCGACGACACGACGCGACCGCGCGGCCCGAGCGGATGCGGCTGCTCACGGCCTCCGAGTCGGCGGGCACGCTCGTGGCGGCCGAGATGAACGAGACCGGGCTGCCGTGGAGCACCGACGTGCACCGTGAGGTCCTGCACGAACTGCTCGGCGAGCGGTACGCGGGCGGCGGTGAGCCACGGCGGCTCGCCGAGCTGACGGAGGAGGTCTCGGCCGCGTTCGGCCGCCGGGTCCGGCCCGACCTGCCCGCCGACGTCGTCAAGGCCTTCGCGCAGGCCGGGATCAAGGTGAGGTCCACGCGGCGCTGGGAGATCGAGTCCATCGACCACCCGGCGGTGAAGCCCCTGATCGAGTACAAGAAGCTGTACCGGATCTGGGTCGCCCACGGCTGGTCGTGGCTCCAGGACTGGGTGCGCGACGGGCGGTTCAGACCGGAGTACCAGGCGGGCGGCACCGTCACCGGCCGCTGGGTGACCAACGGCGGCGGCGCCCTGCAGATCCCCAAGGTCATCCGCAGGGCCGCGGTCGCCGACCCGGGCTGGCGGCTCGTCGTGGCGGACGCCGACCAGATGGAGCCGCGCGTACTGGCCGCGATCTCCCGCGACCCCGGTCTGATGGAGGTGGCGGGCCGCGAGAGCGACCTCTACCAGTCCGTCTCCGACCGGGCCTTCTCCGGCGACCGCGCCCAGGCGAAGCTCGCCGTCCTCGGCGCGGTCTACGGCCAGACGTCCGGCGACGGCCTCAAGAACCTCGCGCTGCTGCGCCGCCGCTTCCCCAAGGCGGTGGCGTACGTGGACGACGCGGCCCGCGCGGGCGAGGAGGGCCGGCTCGTACGCACCTGGCTGGGCCGCACCTGCCCACCGGCGGCGGGGTCGGACGCCGCCGGTGAGGAGGCGGGCATCCCGGACAGCGAGGAGGCCGACGAGCGGACGGGCGGGCGCAGCGGCCTGCGGACCGGCGGCGCCGGAGGTCCCGACGAGGGAGCCCAGAGCTGGGTGCCCGGTTACGCGTCCGGCAACGCCCGGGCCCGGGGCCGCTTCGCCCGTAACTTCGTGGTGCAGGGCAGCGCCGCCGACTGGACCCTCCTCGTGCTCGCCGGGCTGCGGCGCACCTGCCGGGACATGGCGGCCGAGCTGGTCTTCTTCCAGCACGACGAGGTGATCGTGCACTGCCCGGCGGAGGAGGCCGACACGGTGGTCCGGGCGATCCGGGAGGCGGCGGAGGAGGCGGGCCGCCTGACGTTCGGGGAGACACCGGTACGGTTCCCGTTCACCACGGCGGTGGTGAAGTGCTACGCGGACGCGAAGTGAGCGCGCTGAGCGGTGTGCCCTCGGTGCGCCCCCGGTGCGCCCCGGTGCGTGGTGGTCAGCCGACGCGGCTCAGCAGCAGATCCCGCAACTCCTCGGCCACCGGGCTGTCGGTGCCGTCGAGGTCGTCGAGGTCGTCGAGGTCGTTGAGGTCGTTGAGGGCCAGTTCCCACTGCTCGTACGCCTCCTCCGTACGGCCGGCCGACCGGTGCAGCAGTCCTTGCTGGTGCCTGGCGAGACCAGTGGTGTAGCGGTCGGCACGCCGCTCGGCACGCTCCAGCAGGAGGGCGCACTCCCGGGCCGCCCGCTCCGAGCGGTCGAGGTCGCGCAGGGCACGCACCAGACCGAGCCTGGTCTGCGAACCGCTCTGCCAGTCGACCCCGTCCGAGATGCTCAGGGCCCGGTCGAAGTGCTCCAGCGCACCGGCCGGTTCGCCGAGCGTGAGGTGGGCGTACCCGATGTTGCAGTGCCCGGACTCGCGGACCCGTGAGTCGCCCATGACCTCCCCGAGCGCGAGGCTCCGCTCGTGCCACTCGATGGCGGCGCGCGGGTCGCTGTGCTCGTACAGATTGCCGAGGTTGCTGTAGACGACGGCCTCGCCGTCCGCGTCGCCCGCCTGCCGTGCCAGTGCGAGGCTCTCCCGCAGTGCGGTCTCGCACTCGGCGTACCGGCCCAGACCTTCGAGCAGCAGACCCCGGTTGTTCAGACAGCGCTGGACGCGCGGCAGGACACCGAGACCGCGCCAGCGCGCGAGTGCCTGGTCGGTCAGCACGAGCGCCTCGCCGGCCCGGCCCTGCATGAAGCGCAGCCCCGCCAGGTCGGAGAGCGCGTCGCGCCGTCCAGCGCGGTGAGGGGCGAACGGCTGGTGACGATCACCGCGCAGCCGGCGCCCGCAGGCAGCAGGTGGCGGACCTGGGCGGCGTTCGCGACATCGTCCAGTACGAGCAGGGTGCGGGTGGGGGCCAGCAGCGACCGGAGCAACGCGCTGGCCGCGTCCGGGTGTTCGGGCACGCCTCGCGGTTCCGCACCGAGGTCGCGGAGCAGTGCGGCGAGGGCCTGCCCGGCGGTGAGCGGCGGCACGCCCGGGGTCGCCCCATGCAGGCGTACGTACAGCTGGAGCCGCCGCAGACGCGTCACGTGATTCTGCAGCGAGGCGTGCGCGGACGCGGGCGGGAACGCGCCCCACAACGCCTCCTTGAGCGTGTGCACCGAGACGACCCGCCCCGGCTCCAGGAGCAGCGCAGTGAGCAGGGCGCGCCCCTTGGCGCTGCTGACCGGCCGGGGGGCGCCACCGGCGTCGTACACGACCGTGGGCCCGAGCAGCCCGAAACGCAACCGGCACGCGTTCACGGGCGTGAACGCAGAGGCAGCGGCAGAGGCCGGGGCTGGGGTGGAGGCCGAGGCGCTGGACGGACCAGCCGCGCCGGGCGGACCGGGCACGTCAGGCGGACCGGGCAGACCGGCATCCCGACCCGACCGCGTCCCGCCGCCCACCTGCTCGCCCTCCCCGCCGACGGCGCCGGGCGGCCGGAATCCGACGCTCCGCCGACCCGCGGGCGGAACTCCGTGCCCCGCCGCACCGTCCGCCCCATGTTGGCGATCGGTTGGCGTGGCCTGATTTGATCATCGCGTCGGATCCGGTCGCTCCGGTACGCGGTAGGCGTCGAAGGTCGCCGCGACTCGGGGGAGTGTCGCCGTCGCGACCGGGTCCGTCTCAGATGACGGGCGGTCGCCCCAGCCGCGTAAGCCGCCACACGGTCCGCCAGCGCATCGGCCGGCGCTCCCCGGCCGGCGCCCTCAGCCCTTCCACGAAGCCCCCGAACCACGCGCGCAGCCCACCGAAGGACCGCGTCCGTACGAGGGTCAGCGCGATCCAGACCGCCAGGTGGACGGGGATGAGCGGGAGGGGCAGCCGGCGCCTGACCAGCCAGACGCGGTTGCGGGCGGTGACGCGGTAGTAGATGGCGTGCCGGGCGGGCGACGTCTTCGGGTGCTGGAGCAGCAGCTGGGGCTCGTACCGGATGGTCCAGCCGGCGTCGGCGGCCCGCCACGCCAGGTCGGTCTCCTCGTGTGCGAAGAAGAACTCGGCGGGCCAGTCCCCGGTCTGCGCGAGCATCTCCATGGACAGGGCGTGCCCGCCGCCGAGGAAGCAGGTCACCTCGCCGCCCCGCAGGGGGTCCTTGGCGCCGAGCCTGGGTACGTGGCGCCGCTGGGTCTCACCGTGCTCGTCGGCGATGCGGAAACCGACGATGCCCAGGCGCGGCTCGGCGGCGTACAGGTCCCGTACCGTGCGCAGCACATCGGGGTCGACGAGCAGCCCGTCGTCGTCCAGCTCGACGACGACGTCCACGTCACCGAACTCCCGCAGGCGCCGCAGGGCGACGTTGCGGCCACCCGGGCAGCCGAGGTTCTCGTCGACCTCGATGGCGGTGACCTCACCGGGCAGGCCGAGCCGCTCGGCGAACTCCGGCAGCGGACAGCCGTTGCCGACGATCACGATCCGCTCGGGTGCGACGTCCTGCTTGGCCACCGAGGCGAGCAGCGCGTCGACCTCGTCGGGCCGCGTCCCCATCGTCACCACGGCCACCGCGATCCGCGGTCCCACCGACATGACGCCCACCCCGATCTCGACCTCGTCGGACAATCAGGGGCCGATGCTAGCCGTTCACGCTGCGGACTCCTCAAGTACGCGACCACGTAAGGGTGTCGCGGCACGCGCCCCGGACGCCCTCCCCGGCGGCCTCCCTCGGACCGTCCCTCCGGCGGGTGCCTCGGGACCCCACCGACCGGTAGCGTGTCCATGACTCACGACTCACGAGCCATGAGCCATGAGCCATGACCCACGACACCACCGCCGGCAGCCGCCGACCGACAGCCGGCACGTCCTGCGGGACCCGCGGATCCCGCAGGACCCCCAGGACCGTGGGACCGAAGCGGAGAGGAAGGGGCCCAGGACATGACCGTGACGATCTCCCTCATGCTGATGGCGGCCGTCGCCCTGACCGCCGCGGTCGTGGCACCCCGCGTCCTGACCGGCGCCTCATGGCCCGAGCGGGAGCCCGTACTCGCGCTGTGGGTGTGGCAGTGCCTGGTCGCCACGGTCCTGCTGTGCTGTCTGTCGTCGCTCGTACTGAGCGCCTCCGCCGTCTTCCACACCGTCCGCGCCCATGTCTTCGCCCCCGCGCCGCCCTCCGTCACCGCGGCGTACGACCTGGCCGCCGCCCCGCCCTGGACCACCGCGCTGACCCTGCTGCTGGCCGGCGGCGCCGCCTGGACCACGGCGATGCTCGCCCGCGAGGTGACGGAGGCCCGCAGGCGCAGCCGTCTGCGCCGCGAGCACCTGCGCGAACGGGCCCCCGAGCTGCCGGCCGGCCTGCCGACCTCGCGCGGCCCGCTCCTCGTGCTGGAGGACGAGTACCCGGACGCCTGGTGGATGCCCGGCAGCCCGTCCCAGCTGGTCGTCACCACGGGCGCCCTGCACCGCCTCACCGACCACCAGCTGGACGCCATCCAGGCCCACGAACTGGGCCACGCGCGCGCCCGCCACGACTGGCTCCTGCATCTGTCCCAGGCGCTGGCCGGCGGTTTCCCCGGCATCCCGGTCTTCCGTGACTTCCGCGACCAGACGCACCGCCTCGTCGAACTGTCCGCCGACGACACGGCCTCGCGCCGCTGCGGCCACCTCACGACCGCGCTGGCCCTGATCGAGCTGAACCAGCACCGCGGCGTGCTCTCCTGCGCCACGCCCAGGCCGCTCCTCCACCAACGCGTGGAACGCCTCCTGGACCCGCCGCCCCGCCTCACCCGCTCCCACCGCAGAAGCACCACGACGGCCGCCGCACTGGCCCCGCTGGTCCCGCTCCTGATCGCGTTCGGCCCGGCACTGGCGACCCTGGCCTCGTAACACCTGCTTCACATGGTCAGTGACGTCACCGACCACGTAATCGATCACGTAATCGATCACATGGTCGGTGCCGCAACCGATCACGTGGTCGGTGCCGTAACCGATCACATAATCGGCTACGCGATGTGGTCCTCCTGCAGCTCCGCGACGTGGCGGGTGATGAAGCGGTTGACCAAGCGGTTCGCCTCGTCGTCGGACACGAGGAAGCCGTACGTCGCCTCCACCGCCTCGCCGAACTGGTACGCGTCGGGATAGCTGCCGTCGATCGCCTTCTTGAAGACGAGGTAGTAGTCCTCCTCGCTCGGCTGGGAATCCTCCACGGACCTGCGACGCGCGGTGATCTTCTCGATTTTGGCGTCCATCTCCTCGCTGCGCCGGAGAAGAACCTCCAGTTCGCGTCTGACCAGCGCGGTGGTGCGCCTCGCCTCCCGGAGCGCCTCGGCTTCGACCCTCGTGGCCTCCGTGACGATCCGCGAAGCGTCCGCCCGAGCCTCTTCCAGAAGCTCCCAGGACCGTTTCAGGATCATCCCGGACACGGAGTGCCTGTCCCCCAGCTGGACGACCTCCAGCAGGTCTCCGCCGGGTTCGGTGGCGGCGTGGTCCACGAGGAGGGTGCCCAGTGCCTCGTACACCGTGGCCGCGTCCGCCGGCCGGTCCCCCGGGCGCTTGGCGAGCAGGCTCAGGATGAGGTCGTTCAGTGCGGCGGGGAGGCCGTCGGCGTGGGCCGAGGGCGGTTCCGGGACGGCCTCCAACTGTTTGCGGAGCACGGCCCACTGGTTGGTGCCGGTGAAGGGTGGCCGCCCGGCCACCGCGTGGTAGAGCAGACACCCCAGCGAGTACAGGTCGCTGCGAGGGTCGATCTCCCGGTCGCCCTCAGCCTGTTCGGGAGACATGTACGCAGGTGAGCCGAGCGGAGTGCCCGTGACGGTGAGTGCGCGGGCACCGATGGTGTCGCCCATGAACTTCGCGACGCCGAAGTCGAGCACCTTCACCGCCCCGTCCGGCGTGAGCAACGCGTTGGCCGGCTTGATGTCCCGGTGGACCACACCCTGCTGATGCGCGGCGTGCAGCGCGTCCGCGATCTGCGCGGCCCACCCGGCGGCCAGCGGCCAGGACGGCGTGGACTCCTTGAACCGCCTGTGGAGGGATACGCCCCGCACGAGCTCCATGACCAGGAAGAGGGTCGGGCGCCCGTCGACCGACACCTCCCCCCAGTCGTGCACGGTGACGATGTTCTGGTGGGAGAGCCGTCCCGCCAGTTGCACCTCGCGCTGGAAGCGGGCCTGCGTCTCCGCCTCGTCCATGCCGTACTGCGGATGAACGACCTTGACGGCGACCTCCCGCCGCATCCGCTCGTCCTGTGCCGCCCAGACCTGCCCGGAGGCGCCGGCGCCCAGCCGGTCACCGATCCGGAACCGCTCGGCGAGCAGTACGCCCTGCACCAGTCCCCTCCCCCGTCGGTGAACCGCCACCGCCGCACGACGGTACGGCTCACAACTCCCCTACGAGTATGGCGCCTTCACCGGCCAGCCGGGTCCCGCCCGCCAAGTCCCTCTGCCCCCTGATCCTCTGACCTCTGATCCTCTGACCCGCTGAGGTCCCCGAGGCAGGTCGGAACTCGTCGCCCCTCAGGAACTCCCCGAACTGCCGAACGACCCGCCCGCCAGGCGCCGCAACCGCCGGGCCTCCTCCTCGATACGGCGGGCGACATCGTTGACGCCCGTGGTCTCGTCCAGTCCGCTGTCGATGAGCTGGGCGGCCAGGGTGGTGAAGTAGTGGCTGGTGGTGAGGAGATACTCGTCGACGTCGACACCGACGGACGCGGCAGCCCCGGCCGGGATGCGGCCGGCGTCGTCACTGACACGACCGATCTGGCGTTTGATCTCGTCCCCGACGTCCCACGACAGCGCCACCGCCCGGTGGACCTGGGCCCGGATGGAATGGCAGGACTGCCGGAGTTCCCTCAGCAACCGGTCGTCACGGTTGCGGGGGGTGCCGCCCGACGTCACGGAACCGGGGTACCCCAGCGTGTTCCGCACGTCCGCGAACTGCACCTCGTAGGGCCGCAGGTCGAAAGGCCTGGTGGCGCCGAGCGCCGCCCTGAAGCACGCGTGGACGTGGAACTCCGTCTCATGCGGCTGGACGGGCAGGTCGTCGTCCCCGGCGAACACCACGTCGTTCCCCCGCCGGACGCCGAGGAAGCCGACGCCGTAGAGCACGTCGATGACTCCGGACAGGGTCAGCGCGTCGGCGTACGCGGGAAAATCGTGGTGGAGGGTCTCCGCCGCGGCCTCGAAGCGACGTGCGAGCGCGACGCGCGTGACCACGTAGCCGGTGTTCTGGAACAGCGGACGCAGCTGATTGAGGAACGGGTGCGCGACCAGATACTCCGAGCTCAGGTCCTTGAGCTTCCACTCCGAGAACTGCCGGCCCGCCTGCCGTACGTCCGCCTCGGTGATCCACTCCCGCTGGTGCTCCAGCCAGGCCTTCTCCTGGCAGAGGTTGAGGAACTGGATGGCGTCGCGCGGCCGGGGCAGACAGTGGCGGAAGAGGTACTTCGCGGTCTCCTCCCCGCCCACCGTCTGCGGGAACAGCTCCGTCCACAGCCGCTCCTCATCGAGATCCTCGCCGACGGACGCGCGCGCCCTGGCCACCGCGAGGTCTCTCAGGGCCCGCTCGGTCCAGGCGATCCGCAGTTCGTCGCCGTGGAACTTGTCGCCCTCCCCGAAGGACAACGAGTCATAGATGTCGGCCCGCAGGAACAACAGGAACCGCACCGACCGCCCGTACAGACCCGCCGCGTGCTTGGCCGCCAGCAGCAACCCGATCACCATGGAATTGCTGTCCGGCTCGGCGGACCACACCTGCTCCAGCTGATCGACCATCAGCAGCAAGGGAGGATGCGCTCCCCCGCCGCACCCCAGGTCGGTGAAGGCCCGGGTCACCCCCTGCTCGACGACTTCCAACTGCCGCGCTGCCCGGGCCCCTTCGGACGGGGACTGCGCGAGGTCCACGCTCGCTTTGACGCCGAAGGCCTCCAGGGACAGCGAACTCTGCAACCCACGGGCCCCCTGCGCCAGCCGCTCCACCAGCCGGTCCCCGACCGCCGCCTCGCCGTTCTGCTTCAGAAAGCGGGCGAGCGCCTTCACCGAGTCGGGCCGCTTGCCATGCGCCTCCTTGGCGTGGCCGACCAGATGCCGAGCCGCGTGGACGGCAAACACGTACCGCCAGATCAGCGCCTTGGCCGAGTCCCCGGGAAGCCCCTGCAACTCGAACCGCCGGATCTCCTCTCCCGCCGCCTCGTCGGGCGTGACGAGTATCTTGCCGCCGCGGTGTCCCCCGGGCCCGTCCGCCAGCAACTGCATGCAGATCGCGCTCTTGCCGGACCCCTTGCGCCCGATGATCAGCATCTTCCGCCCGGAGAGAGCACCCCGGTAGGCGGCGTTGGGCACGAACCCGCCCCGCAGCAACAGCCCCTCGGTCACGTCCCGTTCGGCATCCTCACGCCCGAAATGCAACTGTGCGAGCACCGGACCGCCGACCATCCTGCCCCCCTAGGTCATCCAGACCTCCAGTATCGACCCCGCACACCCCCCACAACCGGCCCCCACCCAAACGAACACCTGCGACGACACCCCCCAGCACCCGCAGCCCTCACCGCACCGGCGACACCGGCGACACCGGCGACACCAAAAAAAGCAAAAGCCCCAGGTCACGGCGAGTGAGTCCTGGGGCTTCCACAGAGCCTGTCGATGTTGCCGCAAAGCGTGGCCACCGGAACGCTGGAAGAGTCCCTGCGCGCTTCGAGATGTGCGCACCTGGCCCGGCAACAAGCCTCCCTGTCCGGCTGTTACATCCGGATACCTGCCCCACCAAGTTGAGCCTCACATCTTGCCCACTATGCACCTCGTCGCGAAGATAGCAGTCGACGATTCACGTACGCGCATCGCTCGTGGGGGGCCTCGCAGATGGCTGTGAAAAGTAACGATCAACGCCTGCTTGACCGCGTTCTTGAGGACAAAAGGCGCTTGCTTGCTCCGAATCAAAAGATGGATGATTTCTTCAACTATTTCGCGGCAAGCGCAGCGTTACAAGATTTCGACCTCAACGTCGATGAACTTCGCGATGGAATCGTGGACGGCTCTCACGATTGCGGTGTCGATGGCCTCTGGGTTCTGGTCGACGATCGATACATGTCGGCCAGCATTGATCGCCACACAACCTTCCGAGGAAAAAAAATACAGCTCGTCATCCTGCAAGCAAAAACTACTTCAGGGTACTCCGAAACAGCTTTCGAGAAACTCCACTATCACCTCCCCTTGCTCTTCGATATGGACCGCGACACCAAAGAGCTCTCCAACTCGACGAACGCTAAACTACTGGACCGGACCGGCAGGTTCCTCAACGTCCTGGATGCGCTGGCCTCCACCTTTCAGGAGATTTCAATCCGGGTCATATATGCGACCCGCGCCGTGGAGTCTCCACACCCGAACGTCAAGGCGAAAGGAAATAGGCTCGCCCGCGAACTAGAGAAA
Organism: Streptomyces ortus; assembly: GCF_026341275.1. Taxonomy (NCBI): domain Bacteria; kingdom Bacillati; phylum Actinomycetota; class Actinomycetes; order Kitasatosporales; family Streptomycetaceae; genus Streptomyces; species Streptomyces ortus. The sequence goes on along the minus strand of NZ_JAIFZO010000002.1, from coordinate 4,741,547 downwards.
ATCGCTTCCCGCACGAAGTGCCACATAGACTACCTAGGAGCCGCAGAGCTTAGGGAACTGTCGGGTCGCGGCGCATCAACGTCACTCGAAATGACTTACATCGAGACACCGATGAGCACGTCGCTCGGTGAAGGCTACGTATGTCTGGTACGCCTTGACGAGTACTACAATTTCATCACCTCACACAACGACGCTCTGCGTCTTGAGCTTTTCGAATCCAACGTTCGGGATTACGCAGGACGCACGGCGGTCAACACCGCGATAGAGGGGACGTTGAGGTCGGGTCACCGCGAGGATTTTTGGTGGTTCAACAATGGCGTGACGATTGTGGCAGAAGACGTCAGGATCGCCGGGAAGAAGATTGTAGTCACAGATCCACAAATCGTGAACGGCCTGCAAACGAGCCACGAGATCTTCAACCATTTCCAGAACTCTGGTCGCCATAATGACCGATCGATCCTCGTCCGGATCATTGTTCCACCATCTTCGGGCAGCGCGAGGGATGTAATCATCCGTGCGACCAACAGTCAGACCGAGCTACCGGCAGGCGCCCTGCGAGCTACAGAGAAAATCCAGAAGGATCTTGAAGAGTCTCTCGCGCGGTACGGCTACCGCTATGAGCGGAGGTCGAATTACTATCTAAATTTGGGCATCCCTCTGGAACAAGTGGTCAGCATGTCGCGACTGGCGCGGGAGTACACAGCGTTCGTCTTGGGAGAACCGCATTCGGCTCTTAAACACCTGGACACGTACCTACTGGGAGGATCGCACTACGATAGCGTTTTCTCGACTGAAACCGATATCGACCTGTACGGCCTTGTGCTTGATGTACATATGCGCATCGGCCAATTCCTGGCGGAGTATTCCAAAGACCGTCCGCTATTGGGCGATACGATGGAAAATTGGCGATACCATATCTCATACATGAGCAGGCTCACCCTCACCCGCTTGCGTAACCCAGAACAAAGTGATCTCCTGAACATCCGGATCGAGCATCTGACGGACGCCGTCCTGGGTACGATGGTGAACCTCTTGGATCGCGAATACCGAAGCGCCCTCAGAGGAAACAGGGCTCAAGGGATTGACAAGGTATCCCGCAGCGACGACTTCACGATAAAGCTGCGCCAAGCGACAATCGCCATGCGGCGATTTAAAATTGACCGCTGATTACATAAGTTCCCGCTTCGCAGTCACGGCGGGACGCACTTCCCAACGGTAGGCGCCTAATAGCTGGCATATCAGGCGCCTGATCCCCCCATGTCGGGGATACTCTATAAGCTTGTGCTGCGACCAACCAGCATGTCGCTGGGGATGCACGCGTCGCCGATTGATCAACCTCGCCTCGCGGCATGCAGTCGCGCGTCGTGTGGCTTGCGACTCGTGGCACCGGTGAACACGATGAGCAGTGCCATACCGTGTCGATAGAGCTCAGCGGTCGTGTCCGCCACGCCAAGCTCGTGACTACCAAGCCTCGATAGCGAACTCCACCACAGTCCCGTCCGCCCTGTACGTGATGCGGCAACTCCACCACCCGCTCCACGGCCGGCACGATCCTGAACGAGACGGGAGTCGACATGCCCACGATCATAGAGATCCTGCGGCACATACAGCCCCATGCTGGAACCCGTTACTGCACCTAGAACTGAGACCGCCCCGCGGCCCGCGCTCTCCGTCGCCGCCGCATCCGTTAAAAGCAAAAGCCCCAGGTCACGGCGAGTGAGTCCTGAGGCTTCTACAGAGCCGCCTTCGGGATTCGAACCCGAGACCTACGCATTACGAGTGCGTTGCTCTGGCCATCTGAGCTAAGGCGGCGCGCTGCCAGCACTATGGTGCGATCGGCAACGTCAGCAAGTCTACACAGTTTCCGGGGGTGCTCCGTACTGCCCCTGGAGGCACCCCCGGAGGGTCGGTGATCAGGCCGCCGAGCAGCGCTTTCCCTTCTGCGGCGGGGTGCCTTCGAGCAGGTACTGATTGATCGCGGCGTCGATGCAGGCGCTGCCGCGCCCGTACGCCGTGTGGCCGTCGCCGTCGTAGGTCAGGAGCGCCCCGGAGGAGAGCTGGGTGGCGAGGGCCTGCGCCCAGGGGTACGGCGTCGCGGGGTCGCGGACCGTGCCGACGACGACGATGGGCGCCGCGCCCTTCGCCTCGATGCGGTGGGGCTCGCCGGTCGGCCGCACCGGCCAGTACGCGCAGTTCAGCGAGGCCCAGGCGAGGCCCTCGCCGAAGACCGGGGAGGCCTTCTCGAAGTCGGGGACGCCCTTCTCGACCTCCTCGGGGGAGTCGAAGGCGGCGGGCAGGTCGAGGCAGTTGACCGCCGCGTTGGCGGACATCAGGTTCGCGTACGTACCGTCCGCCTCCCGCTCGTAGTAGCTGTCGGACAGGACGAGCAGGCCCGCGCCGTCCTTGTCCTTCATGGCCGTGGTGAGGGCCTCGCGCAGTTGCGGCCAGGCCCCCTCGTCGTACATCGCGGCGATGACCCCGGTCGTGGCCAGCGCCTCGCCCAGTTTGCGGCCGTCCGCGTCGCCCGCGTCGAGGGGTGCGGAGTCCAGCTGCTTGAAGAAGGCCTTCAGGTTCTTGCCGACCTGCTCCGGTGACGTGCCCTTTCCGCCCAGCGGGCAGTCGGACTCGCCCACGCAGTCCTTGGCGAAGGACCGGAAGGCCGTCTCGAAGCCGGCCGTCTGGTCCCGGTTCAGCTGTCGCGCCGGCAGGGACGGGTCCATCGCGCCGTCCAGGACCAGCCTGCCGACGCGCTCCGGATACAGGCCCGCATAGGTCGCCCCGAGGAACGTGCCGTACGAGGCGCCCACGTAATGCAGCTTCTCGTCGCCCAGCGCGGCCCGTACGAGATCCATGTCACGGGCCGCCTCGACCGTGGACACATGGCGCAGCAGGTTCGCAGAGCGCTGTCCGCAGGCCGCCGCGAACTCCTTGTAGGCGTCGACCAGCTCACCGGTCTCGCGCGCGTCGTCGGGGGTTGTGTCCGTCTGCGTGTACGCGTCCATCCGCTTGCCCGTGAGGCATTCGACGGGTTCGCTGCGGGCGACGCCCCGCGGGTCCACCGCCACCATGTCGTAGCGGGCGCGCACCTTCGCCGGGTAGCCGATCCCCGCGTACGACTGGAGGTAGTCGACCGCCGATCCGCCCGGCCCTCCCGGGTTGACCAGCAGCGAGCCGATCCGCTTGCCCGGCCCCGTGGCCTTCTTGCGGGCCACGGCCAGCCGGATGTCGCCCTTGGTCGGCTCGGCGTAGTCGAGCGGGGCCTTCAAGGTGGCGCACTCGAAGCCGGCGACACCGCAGGCCCGCCAGTTCGGGCGCTGGGCGTAGTACGGGGCCAGCGCGGAGGGGGTGGCCTCGGGCAGCGCGTGGAGCGCCACCGAGCCGGCCGGGCTCGCGGCGGTCGTCGAACTCCCCGCGGAGCAGGCGGAGACGAGGAATCCGGCGACGGCGAACAGAGTGCCGTACGCGCGGAGGGAACGAGGGGCCCGGGATGACCTGGGCCGGCGCCTGATGTGCATCGACCGAGCGTAACCCTGTGCGACGAATTGATTGCTCAGAGTCGCGCGCATGCCTCGTACGAGTGATGCCGTCTCCTCCCCGTTGTACCTGCGCCGACCCACCACGCCAACCATCGAGGTCCGCCCGCCGTGCTGCCGCACCGGCCCCGTGGTCCTTCCGCCCATCCTTCCGCCCACCGCCGATGTCCGCCCGACGCGGCCCCCTTCAAGGGGCCCGTCACCTTGTGCGGGTCCGCGTCACCCCGCCCGCAGCGCCATCGTCATGGCCTCCACCGCGAGCAGCGGCGCCACGTTCCGGTCCAGGGCCTCCCGGCAGGCGGCGATCGCCTCTATGCGGCGCAGGGTGGCCTCGGGCGACGACCCCCGGGCCAGCCGGTCGAGCGCGTCCCGCATCTCCGTGTTGGCGAGGGCGAGATCCGTACCGAACTGCAGGGCGAGCACATCGCGGTAGAAAGCCGTGAGGTCGATCAACGCCAGGTCCAGGCTGTCGCGCTGCGTACGCGTCTTGCGGCGCTTCTGCTTGTCCTCCAGCTCCTTCATCACCCCCGCGGTGCCACGCGGCATCCGGCCGCCCTGTCCCGCGCCGAGGGCCGCCTTCATGTCCTCGGTCTCCTTGACGTCGGTCTCCTCGGCGACCTGCTTGGCGTCCTCGGAAGCCGCGTCGATCAGCTCCTGCGCCGCTTTGAGGCAGGCGCCCACGTCGTCGACGCGCAGCGGCAGCTTCAGGACGGCGGCCCGGCGCGCGCGGGCCCGCTCGTCCGTGGCGAGGCGCCGGGCGCGCCCGATGTGACCCTGGGTGGCGCGGGCCACGACGGCGGCGATGTCGGGCTCGATGCCGTCGCGGCGTACGAGGACGTCGGCGACCGCGGCCACCGAGGGCGTCCGGAGCGTGAGGTGGCGGCACCGGGAGCGGATCGTGGGCAGCACGTCCTCCAGGGAGGGCGCGCACAGGAGCCAGACCGTACGGGGGGCGGGCTCTTCGACGGCCTTCAGCAGCACGTTGCCCGCGCCCTCGGTGAGGCGGTCGGCGTCCTCCATGACGATGACCTGCCAGCGGCCGACCGCCGGGGAGAGCTGGGCGCGGCGGACCAGGTCGCGGGTCTCCTTCACGCCGATGGAGAGGAGGTCGGTACGGATGATCTGCACGTCCGCGTGCGTACCGATCAGGCTCGTGTGGCAGCCGTCGCAGAATCCGCAGCCGGGGATCCCGCCGAGGGCGCGGTCGGGGCTGGTGCACTGCAGGGCCGCCGCGAAGGCACGCGCCGTGGTGGAACGGCCCGAACCCGGCGGCCCCGTGAAGAGCCACGCGTGCGTCATCTTCGAGGCCTCGGGCAGCGGGGCGTCGGCGGCGACCGCGGTGACCAGGGCGTCGGCGTCCCGCGCGGCGGCCTCAAGCTGCCCGCTCACCTTCTCCTGGCCCACCAGGTCGTCCCATACGGTCATGGGGCGCCGCCCTTTCGTCGAACCTGCCGTCGTTGCCACACCCACACCCACACCCGCAGCCGCAGCCGCAGCCGCAGCCATGCTGACAGCCGCCACATGCGACAGCGATCACGCTCGCTGTCGCATCTGTGCCTGCTGCGTCCCATTGTGCGGGAGGGCACTGACAACGAGGCCCGACGCCGCCACCGGCACTGACACTGACACCGGCACCGGCACCGGCACCGGCACCGGCACTGACACCGGCACCGGCACCGGCACCGGCACTGACACTGACACTGACACCGGCACGGTCCCGCCGCCGAGGAGGGCCGTCAGCGCCGCCGGCGCCTGTTCCCCTCGTCCCGCTCGTCGTCGTCACGCGGGCCGAGCAGTTCGTCGGCCAGCGTCGGCAGATCGTCCAGCGGGGTCTCCTCCGCCCAGTCCGACCGGGGGCGCCGCCGCGGCCTGCCCTCGGCGTCGACCTGGGGCAGCTCGCGCGTGCCACCGTCCGAAACCCCGCCGCTCCCGGCCCCGTACCCGGGCGGCACCCGGTCCTCGGGCCCACCGCCACGCTCGTCCCGTACCTGAGGAAGGACCGCCGTCTCGTCCGCGGCGGGCTCCGGCCGGACCGGCGGCAGCACCGCGGTCTCGTCGACGGCTCCCTGCGGGGGCTGCGGTACCTGCGGCAGCACGGCCGTCTCGTCCGCCGGACCACCGGAGGCGTTCGTGGGCGCCACCAGAGGCGTCTGTACGGTGCTCTCGTTGTCCGGACTCTCGTCCGCCGGGCTTTCGTCCGCCGGGCTCTCGCTGTACGAGCTCCCGGCACCCGAGCCACCCGCCGCCCGACCGGAATCAGCACGTCCGGAAGGCCTCGCAGGCGCGGTAGGCGCGGTAGGCGCGGTAGGCGCGGTACGAGCAGAAGGCGCAGCCTCAGCAGCCTCCCGTGCCGAAGCAGTCGAAGCGGCCGACGCCGCAGCCGCCGCCGACGCAGTGGTCGCCGCCACCACCGCCGCCGCGGCCTCCGCCGCCCGCCGCGCCTCCTCGGCCCGGACCAGCGCCTCCTCGGCCTTGCGCTGCTTCTCCAGGCGCCGCTCCTCGGCCTCGGCCCGCAGCCGCGCCTCCTCCTCGGCCTGCTTGCGCCGGCGCTCCTCCTCGGCCGCTCGGGCCTTCTCCTCGGCGAGCTGCCGTGCCTTCTCCTGCTCGGCACGCACGCGTGCGGCCTCGGCGCGCTGCCGGGCCTCCTCGGCCTGCCGCTCGGCCTCGCGGCGCTGGGCCTCTTCCAGTTCGAGCCGCTTGCGCTCTTCCTCCTCCGCGCGCAGCCGGGCGAGCTGTTCCTGGCGCTCACGCTCCAGCCGCTCCTCCTCGGCCTTGCGGGCGGCCTCTTCCTCGGCCTTGCGGCGCGCCTCTTCCTCGGCGGCCTTGCGTGCCTCCTCCTTGGCCTTGATCTCGGCCTCGGAGAGCGGCAGCACCACGTCGAGCCGGTGCCTGATCACGGTCGTGACGGACTCGGGCTCCTGCCCGGCGTCGACGACCAGGTAGCGGCCGGGGTCGGCGGCGGCCAGCGTCAGGAAACCGGACCGCACGCGCGCGTGGAACTCGGCGGGCTCCGACTCCAGTCGGTCCGGCGCCTCGGTGAACCGCTCGCGCGCGGTCTCCGGCGCCACGTCCAGCAGCACCGTCAGATGCGGTACGAGCCCGCCGGTGGCCCAGCGGTTGATGCGGGAGACCTCGGTGGGGGACAGATCGCGCCCCGCGCCCTGGTAGGCCACCGAGGAGTCGATGTACCGGTCCGAGATCACGACCGCGCCCCGTTCCAGCGCGGGCCGCACCACGGTGTCCACGTGCTCCGCGCGGTCGGCGGCGTACAGCAGTGCCTCCGCGCGGTGCGAGAGCCCGGCGGACGAGACGTCGAGCAGGATCGAGCGCAGCCGCTTGCCCACGGGGGTGGCGCCCGGCTCGCGCGTGAGCACGACCTCGTGGCCCTTGGCGCGGATCCACTCCGCGAGGGCCTCGGCCTGGGTGGACTTGCCGGCCCCGTCGCCGCCCTCCAGGGCGATGAAGAACCCGGCGTCGGTGGGTGCCTGCACCGGGTCGTCCCCGCCGCGCAGCGCGTCCCGCAGGTCGTGCCGCAGGGGTACTCCGGAGCGGTCGTCGGCCTTGGCGAGGACCAGTGCGGCGACCGGCAGGAGCAGCGCGCCGACCAGCATCAGCGTGAACGCGGCGCCGCCGTGCGCGAACACGAACTTGCCGTTCTCCAGGCGGTGCGGGCCGATGGCTGCCGCCACCAGCGGCGCCACCAGGACGCCCACGGCCACGAAGACCCGTGCGACCGCGTGCAGGTGTTCCGTCGTACGCGCGCGGCGGTAGTCCTCGGCCTCCTGGTCGAGCAGGGCGTGGCCGGTGTTGGCGGCGACGCCCGCGCCGACGCCCGCGAGGCCGGTGATCAGGAGCACGGTGGTGACGTCGGGGACGAGTCCGGCGGCGAGCAGCGCGATGCCCGTGAAGGCGATCGCGAGGGCGAGCAGTCGGCGGCGCGACAGGGACGGCAGCAGCTTGGGCGCCGTACGGATGCCGACCACGACCCCGCCGGTCACCGCGAGGACCAGCAGCCCGAACGTCACCGGGCCGCCGCCCAGGTCCTTGGCGTGCAGCACGGCCACGGCGACGGCCGCCGCGACGGCTCCGGCGACGGCCGCGCAGGCGAGCACCAGGAGCGGGATGGCCCCCGTACGGCCCTTGTCGATGCCCGAACCCGTCCTGGGACGGCGCAGCCCTTCGAGCGGCGAGCGCGCGCGCGGGGTGCGTACGTCGGGCAGTTCGAGGAAGGTGAGCACCGACAGGGAAGCGGCGAACAGGCCCGCGGCGACGTACGAGGCGAGCGCCGCCTGGTGCTGGTCGAACCACGCGAGTCCGGCGCCCAGCAGGTTGTTGAGGAGCCCGGCGACGACGAGCACCGCCGCCGCGAGGGGCGCCGCGACGAATCCCGTACGCAGGGCGAGGCGCCGCAGGGCGTCCATGTGGTCCGGCAGCGGTCGTACCGTCGCGCCCTCCAGGGGCGGCGCGGGCAGCAGCGCGGGCGCCGCGCTCTCGCGGCACACCGTCCAGAAGCGTTCGGCGACCCCGATGACGAACGCCGTCACGAGGAGCACGGCCAGCGCGTTCTCGGGGGTCCAGTCGATCCACAGGGGCGCGATGATCAGCAGTGCGGCCCGTACGCCGTCCGCGCCGACCATGGTCCAGCGCCGGTCGAGCGGGCCGTCCTGGGCGGTGAGCGAGGTGAGCGGGCCCAGGAGCACCGCTCCGAAGAGCAGCGTCGCGAGGATGCGCGCTCCGAAGACCGCCGATACGGCGAGGGCCACGCCGCGGTAACCGCCCCCGAAGGAGCCGTCGGACACCGCCGCCTGCAGGGCGAGCAGGACCAGCACCAGCAGGGCGAGGGCGTCGCCGACGCCGCTCACCAGTTGGGCGCTCCACAGCCGCCTCAGTTGCGGTACACGCAACAGCGCCCGCACGGCTCGCTCCCGTGAGTCTGCGACCAGGGAGTCGTCGGGGGCCGAAGGGGGGGCCGTTGGCTGCTCGGCTCGCGTCATCCTGCCAGCCTATCCGGACGCACCCGGTCCCCGAAGAGGGCCCCGAACATGCGAACGCCCTCGACACCAACTGGTGTGAGGGCGTTCGTTCTGGGAACCGAAGGTGAAAGATCGAGTCCGCCTCCGGTCCACCTGTCGATCGTCTGCGGACCGTCGTCGGACCGGTCGTCGACCTAGGACGGAGAGCGGCTCAGCCCTTTGTGCGGCCTCTGTGAAGAACGGCCCGGTCCTAGGCCTGATCGGTCCTCAGCCTGCTCAGTCCTCAGCCTGCTCAGTCCTCGGCCGTCGCCTTGGCGGCCGTGGCCTTCTTCGCGGTGGTCTTCTTGGCTGCCGTCTTCGTGGCGGTGGTGGTCTTCTTTGCCGCCGTCTTCGTGGCAGCCGTCTTCTTTGTCGCCGTTTTCTTCGCCGGCGCCTTCTTGGCGGGTGCCTTCTTCGCCGTCTTCTTGGCGGTCTTCTTCGCCGGCCCCTTCGCCCGCTTCTCCGCGAGCAGTTCGAAGCCGCGCTCCGGGGTGAGCTCCTCGACGCTGTCGCCGGACCGCAGGGTCGCGTTGGTCTCGCCGTCGGTGACGTACGCGCCGAAGCGGCCGTCCTTGACGACGACGGGCTGACCGCTGACCGGGTCGGCGCCCAGTTCCTTCAGCGGCGGCTTGGCGGCGGCGCGGCCACGCTGCTTGGGCTGCGCGTAGATCGCGAGAGCCTCCTCGAGAGTGATCGTGAAGAGCTGGTCCTCGCTCGTGAGGGAGCGGGAGTCGGTGCCCTTCTTCAGGTACGGGCCGTAGCGGCCGTTCTGCGCGGTGATCTCCACGCCCTCGGCGTCCTTGCCGACGACGCGCGGCAGCGACATCAGCTTGAGCGCGTCCGCGAGGGTCACCGTGTCCAGGGACATCGACTTGAAGAGCGAGGCCGTACGCGGCTTCACGGCGTTCTTGCCGGTCTTCGGGGTGCCCTCGGGCAGCACCTCGGTGACGTACGGGCCGTAGCGGCCGTCACGGGCGATGATCTGGTGACCGGACTCGGGGTCGGAGCCCAGCTCGAAGTCACCGCTGGGCTTGGCGAGCAGTTCCTCGGCGAGCTCGACGTTCAGCTCGTCGGGCGCCAGGTCCTCGGGCACGTCGGCGCGCTGGTGGTTCTCGGAGTCCTTCTCACCGCGCTCCACGTACGGGCCGTAGCGGCCGACGCGCAGCATGATGTCGCTGCCGTCCACCCGGTACGACGACACCTCGCGGGCGTCGATGGCGCCGAGGTCGGTGACGAGCTCCTTGAGGCCGCCGAGGTGGTCCCCGTCGCCGTTGCCCGCCTCCGCGGCGCCGGTCGCGTCGCCCTCGCCGAAGTAGAAGCGCCTGAGCCACGGGACGGACTGGGCCTCGCCCCGCGAGATGCGGTCGAGGTCGTCCTCCATCTTGGCCGTGAAGTCGTAGTCGACGAGCCGCCCGAAGTGCTTCTCCAGGAGGTTGACCACGGCGAAGGACAGGAAGGAGGGCACGAGGGCCGTCCCCTTCTTGAACACGTAGCCGCGGTCGAGGATCGTGCCGATGATCGACGCGTACGTCGACGGGCGGCCGATCTCCCGCTCTTCGAGCTCCTTGACCAGGCTGGCCTCGGTGTAGCGGGCCGGGGGCTTGGTCGCGTGGCCGTCGACCGAGATCTCCTCGGCGGACAGCGGGTCGCCCTCCTCGACCTGCGGGAGGCGGCGCTCACGGTCGTCCAGCTCGGCGTTCGGATCGTCCGCGCCCTCGACGTACGCCTTCAGGAAGCCGTGGAAGGTGATCGTCTTGCCGGACGCGCTGAACTCGGCGTCCCGGCCGTCGGAGGCCCTGCCCGCGATCTTGACGGTGACGGAGTTGCCGACCGCGTCCTTCATCTGCGAGGCGACGGTCCGCTTCCAGATCAGCTCGTACAGCCGGAACTGGTCGCCGGTCAGCCCCGTCTCGGCGGGGGTGCGGAAGCGGTCGCCCGAGGGGCGGATCGCCTCGTGCGCCTCCTGCGCGTTCTTCACCTTCCCGGCGTACGTACGCGGCTTGTCCGGCAGGTAGCTCGCGCCGTAGAGCTGCGTGACCTGAGCGCGGGCCGCGCTGATCGCGGTGTCCGAGAGGGTCGTGGAGTCCGTACGCATGTAGGTGATGAAGCCGTTCTCGTACAGCTTCTGCGCCACCTGCATCGTGGACTTCGCGCCGAAGCCGAGCTTGCGGCTCGCCTCCTGCTGGAGCGTGGTCGTACGGAACGGTGCGTACGGCGAGCGTCGGTACGGCTTCGACTCGACGGACCGTACGGAGAAGTCCGTGTTCTCCAGGGCGGCGGCCAGCGCGCGGGCGTTGGCCTCGTCCAGGTGAAGGGTGTTCGCGCCCTTGATCTGCCCGAGCGAGTCGAAGTCGCGGCCCTGGGCGACACGCTTGCCGTCGACGGCGGTCAGCCGGGCGACCAGGTTCGACGGGTCGGTGCGGTCGCCGGCGCGGCCGGTGCCGAAGGTGCCGGTCAGGTCCCAGTACTCGGCGGAGCGGAAGGCGATGCGCTCGCGCTCCCGCTCGACGACGAGGCGGGTCGCGACCGACTGGACGCGGCCGGCCGACAGCCGCGGCATGACCTTCTTCCACAGGACCGGCGAGACCTCGTAGCCGTAGAGGCGGTCGAGGATACGGCGGGTCTCCTGGGCGTCGACCATGCGCTGGTTGAGCTCGCGCGGGTTGGCGACGGCGCTGCGGATCGCGTCCTTGGTGATCTCGTGGAAGACCATCCGGTGGACGGGGACCTTGGGCTTCAGGACCTCGAGGAGGTGCCACGCGATGGCCTCGCCCTCGCGGTCCTCATCGGTCGCGAGGAAGAGCTCGTCGGAATCCTTCAGCAGGTCCTTGAGCTTCTTTACCTGCGCCCTCTTGTCAGCGTTGACCACGTAGATCGGCGCGAAGTCGTTCTCGACGTCCACGCCGAGCCGACGCACCTCGCCGGTGTACTTCTCGGGCACCTCCGCGGCGCCGTTGGGGAGGTCGCGGATGTGCCCGACACTCGCTTCGACGACGTATCCGGGGCCGAGATAGCCCTTGATCGTCTTCGCCTTGGCAGGCGACTCGACGATGACGAGTCGGCGGCCGCCGTGTGCGGTCTCGCTGGTCGGGGACAACTTCGCTCTTCTCTCCGGTCGACGCAGGGGGTCTCGCCCCAGGCCTTGAACCCGGGGGTCGGGTCATGCTGACGCTGCGGAGTGTGACGGTACATCCCGCCCCCCTGTCAAACGGGAAAAGCCCGCAACGGCCACTCGAACGGTAACCCGACTCCCGCCATTCCTGCCGCCCGGAGTGCCGACCTGCCCTTTCGGAGACATCCGGAGCGTGACCTCTCAATTACCGGAGAGGGGAATTCCGAGCGGTGTCGATCTTGGCCGCGCCCGCCGCCGTACGGCGATTCCAGGACAGTGGGGACGGTGTTTCCAGGACAGCGGGGCGGCGTTGCGCGGGCGGCGGGGCCGCGTCGCGCGGACCGCGGGAGGTGCTGCCCGAAGAGCGGGGCGGACCGGCGCGTCGGCGGTGGCCGACGCTCAGAGGCGAGTGAAACACCACACCGCGAGGAGCACGGCGGCCGTCCCGGCGAGGCCCGCGGCCGTCGCCGACGCGACGGGGCTCACTCCGTGGGCGACGGGGGCGCGCTGCCGCAGCCGGACCGCGGTCCACACCAGCAGTCCGCCCCCGAACAGGGCGAACACCGATCCCGTGAAGATCGCCGGTCCGCTCTCCATGACTCGCGCCTCCGCCCTCGTGTGCCACCGGGTCCCGTCCTGGCGGGCCCCGGGTCCCGCCCTCGCGGGCTCTGGTCGGGACGCTGGCAGCTCCGGGAAACCGGAACCCCAACCCGGGGTGAACGGGAGGCGGCCGGCACCGTGCGCCCCGGGTGCGGGACGGCTCACACCGCGCCCCGCACCGCTGCCGCCCGCTGCCGCGACCACCGCCGCGTCCCCGTCGCGCCGCCGCCACGCCGCGACTACGGCCGCACCTCCGTCGCGCCTCCGTCGTGCTTCCGTCTCGCTTCCGTCACACCGCGTCCGCACCGGGAGGGGAGCGAAACGGGCCGAAGCGGGCCGGAAGTGTGCCGCGAACGGGCTTGAAGCGGACCGACACGAGTCGGAGCGGGTCGGAGCGGGTCGGAAGCGGACCGCCCGGAAGGGGCCGGCCACCGCGCGCACGGAGCCCGCCCGGGCCAGGCTTCGGGTGGAGTCCGTCACACCGCGCCGGGCGCCGGTACCTCTCCGCTCGTCTGCACGCCGTCGGCACGACTCACCGTGCACACCGCCTTGGTGAATCACTGGTTCCACGAGTACTCGTCGGCTATGCAGCCGTAGCCGACCCGCTCCACGTCGGGCGCCCAGGTCGACTCGAACTTGTTGCCGCAGAGTTCGTTCGCGTTGTCGAGGCCCTTCTTGCAGTTCATGTGCGCCGGGGCCGGAACGACGCCGATGACCTGGTTGTCGTGCGCCACGACGAGCGCGACGACCGCCGCGGTGGGCAGCTTGCGACGCCTGCCGCCGCGACCACCCCAGCGCCCCCCTGACCGCCGTCGGGGCCGGTGACCGCCGTCGGACCGCTCCCGTAGGGCGGGTACCCGCCGCCGGCGTACGGCGAGGAGGGTGCCGAGGGTGGGACCTGCGGGGACGGCGGACCATGGGCGCCCAGCGAGGAGGGATCGCTCGCACACGGATTCCAGGGCTGGTAGGGCCCCTGCGCGGATACACATCGGTCGCCTCGCTCCCGGCCGCCGACGCCCACGCCCACGCCAACGCCGACGAGTTCACGTCATCCGACGGGCGGGCCGGAGCACCGCCCCGCCGGCCGCTCCCGCCCGCCTCCAGGTGCCCCGCGTCGTCACCGGGCCGCGGGCTCGATGAATCCCTGCTCGACCAGCAGGCGGATCTGGGCCGGTGTCCGGTCGCGGAGCAACACCGGATCCTCTCCGACCAGTTGGGCAATGGCGTCCAGGATGCGTCCCGCGCTCAGCGTGCCGTCGCAGACACCCGCGAAACCGGCGCCGACCGTGTCCACCTTCGTGGCCCGCCGCATCCCGCGGTGCTGGCGCAGCACGACGTGCTCCGGGTCCTCGGCACCGGGCAGGCCGACCTGCTCCTGCACGATCTCGTCGACCAGCCGGAAGTGCGCCGCCAGCAGGGCCGCGTCGTCGTGCTCACGCAGATAGTCGACACGCTCGAAATGCGCGCGCACGGTGTCGCCGAGCGGCTGCTCGACGGAGTGCGGCCACTCCTCCAGGACGACGGAGGGCAGTGCCGCGTCCGTCCTGCGCAGTGTGATCCAGCCGAAGCCGACGGCCTTCACCTTGCGTGCCTCGAACTCGTCCAGCCAGGCGTCGTACCGCGCCTGGTACTCCACGGGATCGGCGTGGTGGTCGCCCGCGTCGCGCAGCCACAGTTCGGCGTACTGCGTGATGTCCTGGACCTCGCGCTGCACGATCCACGCGTCGCAGCCGCGCGGCACCCAGGAGCGCAGCCGGTCGTGCCAGTCCTCGCCCTCCACGTGCTGCCAGTTGGCCAGGAACTGGGCGTATCCCCCCTGGTTCAGCCGGTCGCCCGCCTGGGACACGAGCGTGCGGCACAGTTCGTCCCCGCCCATCCCGCCGTCGCGGTAGGTGAGCCGGGCGCCGGGCGAGATCACGAAGGGCGGGTTGGAGACGATGAGGTCGAACGTCTCGTCGCCCACCGGTTCGAAGAGGGAGCCCTCGCGCAGGTCGGCCGCCGGGGCCCCGGACAGCGCGAGCGTGAGCGCGGTGATGTGCAGCGCGCGGGGGTTGAGGTCGGTGGCGCTCACCCGCGTGGCGTGCTGGGCTGCGTGCAACGCCTGGATCCCGGAGCCGGTGCCGAGGTCGAGCGCGGAGCCGAAGGGGGCGCGCACGGTGATGCCCGCGAGCGTGGTGGACGCGCCGCCCACGCCGAGTACGACACCTTCGTCATGGCTGCCGATGCCGCCGGCCCCGCCGACCGCGCAGCCCAGGTCGGACACGATGAACCAGTCCTCGCCGCCGGGTCCGCCGTACGGCCGTACGTCGACGACCGCCGCGACCTCGTCCCCGCCGACGCGGGTCAGCCAGCCGCCCTCCAGGCAGTCCTCCAGCGGCAGAACGTCCGCCACGCGCGCGTGCGGCACGGGCTGCTGCAGCAGGAACAGCCGTACGAGGGCTTCCAGCGGGGAGTCGCCGCGGGTGGCCCGGAGCGCGGGTACGGTCTCGCTGCGGGCCAGCGCCGCGTACGCGGGGGCGCCGAGCAGGTCGAGCAGCCCATCGGCGCTGAAGGAGGCGCCCAGGAGGGCGTCCCGCAGCCGCGCGGTGACGTCGATGCGGTCGGACGAGGGCAGCGGTGCCAGGCTGGTGTTACTCACCCGCCCATTGTGACGCGCGACCGACCACACGCGAGCGGCCCGCCACCACTGCCGGCACTTCTTCGGCGCGCCGACCGGGCCCTCCGAAGCCGGGACGCCACAGGGCCGGGGCCCGGCGCCGGAGTGCCTGGACACCCTTCGCGCCGGGCCGCGCCGTACACACCGCACCCGCCCGCGCCGGGCGCTGCCCGGCCGTCGCGCCGCGAGGGTCAGCTCTTCGCGGCCGACGGGGACGCGCTCTTGCAGCTCTCCTGCTTGGCCATCGCCTTGCCCACGTCGCCCTCCTCCAGCTTCGCGAGGGCGTCGTTGCCGCTCTGGCTCAGCTTGTCCAGCTGGGTCGCGATCCCCTTCAGACCGTCGGCGAACTTCGCCTGGTCCTTGGTGTCGAGGTCGTCGACCTGCTTCTTGAGGTCGCCGTACGACGCGGAGATGGTGTTGAGCTCCTTGACGGCGTCCGTCTTCTTCTTCTCGCCGCCCTCCACGTCCGGCGCCCCGGCCTTGTTCACGGCGCCGCCGATCGCCTTGTAGGCGTCGGACATGTCCTGGAAGGCCTGGGCGTCGGTCTTCTGGACGTCCGCCGGGCTGCTGTTGTCCGAGGTCTGCTTCTGGATGGCGGTGTTGGCGGCCGAGATCTTCTTGGCCTGCGGCTGCACCGCGTCGCAGACCTGCTTGGCCCAGGAGTTCAGCTTTTCGCTGTTGTCGTCACTGCTGCTGCATCCGGACAGCGCCAGTACCAGTACCGCACCGCCGGACAGCGCGGCCGCGAGCTTCTTGTTCACCGGGTTGGTCCCTTCCATGGCTCTCGGCCCCGGAACATACACGCCAATCGGGCGACACCACCGTGACGAACATCCGTTTGGACCGCTATTGAAGCCATTTGCACCAGGGGAGGGAGCGGCGAGATAAGGCTCACGAAACAGGGCGTACACACGGGATCGCGTACAGGAGCACACCCGGACGGGAGGGCGGACGGACAGACCGGCGGGCGGACGGTGCGTCAGTACGCACCGTCCGCCCGCCCGTTGTGCGGAGGGAATCCGCTCAGCCGCGACCCGGGGCTACGAAACCACCGCCGGATCGGCCGGCTTGGCGACCCGCTCGGAGTTGTCCTCGTCGCCCACGGCGATACCGCGCCGCTTGGACACGTAGACCGCGCCGATGATGACGGCCAGCGAGAGCACCGCGATGAGGATCCGCATGCCCACGCTCTTGTCGTCGCCGTAGCTGAATTTGACCACTGCCGGCGCGATGAGCAGCGCCACCAGGTTCATCACCTTCAGGAGGGGGTTGATCGCGGGCCCGGCGGTGTCCTTGAAGGGGTCGCCGATCGTGTCGCCGATCACCGTCGCGGCATGGGCCTCGCTGCCCTTGCCGCCGTGGTGGCCGTCCTCGACGAGTTTCTTGGCGTTGTCCCACGCGCCTCCGGAGTTGGCGAGGAAGACCGCCATCAGCGTGCCGGTGCCGATGGCGCCCGCGAGGAAGGCGCCGAGCGCGCCCACCCCGAGCGTGAACCCGATCGCGATCGGCGTCAGCACGGCGAGCAGACCAGGTGTGGTCAGCTCGCGAAGCGCGTCCTTCGTACAGATGTCGACGACGCGCCCGTACTCGGGCTTCTCGCTGTAGTCCATGATCCCGGGGCGCTCACGGAACTGCCGCCGCACCTCGTAGACCACGGCCCCGGCCGACCGCGACACCGCGTTGATCGCCAGCCCCGAGAAGAGGAAGACGACCGCGGCGCCCGCGATGAGCCCGACCAGGTTGTTGGGCTGCGAGATGTCCATCATCAGGTTCATCGGCGCGCCCGGGCCCGACACCTTCTGCCCCACGTCGTTCGCGGCCGTGAGGATGGCGTCCCGGTACGAGCCGAAGAGCGCCGACGCCGCCAGTACCGCGGTGGCGATGGCGATGCCTTTGGTGATGGCCTTGGTGGTGTTGCCGACGGCATCCAGGTCGGTGAGCACCTGCGCGCCCGCGCCCTCGACGTCGCCCGACATCTCGGCGATGCCCTGCGCGTTGTCGGAGACCGGCCCGAAGGTGTCCATGGCGACGATGACGCCGACCGTGGTGAGCAGACCCGTGCCGGCGAGGGCCACCGCGAACAGGGCCAGCATGATCGACGTACCGCCGAGCAGGAAGGCCCCGTAGACGCCGAGGCCGATCAACAGAGCGGTGTAGACGGCCGATTCGAGACCGAGCGAGATACCGGCCAGGACGACGGTGGCCGGGCCGGTGAGCGAGGTCTTGCCGATGTCCTTCACGGGGCGACGGGTCGTCTCCGTGAAGTAGCCGGTCAACTGCTGGATCAGCGCGGCCAGCACGATGCCGATGGCGACCGCGAGGAGCGCGAGGATCCGCGGGTCACCGGACTTGCCGAGGATGGCCTCGTCGGTGACACCGTCCAGGTCGGCGTACGAGGACGGCAGATAGACGAAGACGGCCACGGCCACCAGCGCCAGCGAGATCACCGCGGAGATGAAGAAGCCGCGGTTGATGGCGCTCATCCCGCTGCGGTCCGCACGGCGCGGCGCGACCGCGAAGATGCCGATCATCGCGGTGAGTACGCCGATCGCGGGCACGATCAGCGGGAAGGCGAGCCCGGAGTCCCCGAACGCCGCCTTGCCGAGGATCAGTGCGGCGACGAGCGTGACGGCGTACGACTCGAAGAGGTCCGCGGCCATACCGGCGCAGTCGCCGACGTTGTCGCCCACGTTGTCCGCGATGGTCGCGGCGTTGCGCGGATCGTCCTCCGGGATGCCCTGCTCGACCTTGCCGACCAGGTCGGCGCCGACGTCGGCCGCCTTGGTGAAGATGCCGCCGCCGACACGCATGAACATGGCGATCAGCGCGGCGCCGAGACCGAAGCCCTCCAGGACCTTCGGCGCGTCGGCCGCGTACACCAGCACCACACAGGAGGCGCCCAGCAGACCGAGCCCCACCGTGAACATGCCGACGACGCCGCCCGTGCGGAAAGCGATCTTCATTGCTTTGTGCGAGACGGCGGTGAGATCCTTTTCCGGCTCACCCTCCACCGGGGTCGCTTCCCGTGCCGCGGCGGCCACGCGGACATTGCTGCGTACGGCGAGCCACATGCCGATATATCCGGTGGTCGCCGAGAACGCCGCGCCGATCAAGAAGAAGACCGATCGGCCGGCACGCTGATTCCAGTCGTCCGCGGGCAGCAGCATGAGCAGGAAGAACACCACGACGGCGAATACCCCGAGGGTACGCATCTGCCGCCCCAGGTAGGCATTCGCGCCCTCCTGGATCGCGACCGCGATCTCCTTCATGCTTTCGGTGCCCTCGCCCGCCGCGAGCACCTGGCGGACCAGGACCCCGGCGACGGCAAGCGCCGCAAGGGCGACGACCGCGATCACCACCACGATGAGGCGGTTGTCGTCCGTCAGTACTGCGGCTGCGAGGGTAGTGGGCTGGTCAAACTGATGAGGGGTAGAAAGCCCCGCCATTCGTCCTCCTTGACGCTTGGACCGAGCTCAAGATGTGGACGGATTGTAGGTACCGGAACCTGATCAAAACAGTGCGCGGTAAGCGGAATTGGCCTTCACATGCCCTTCAGTGAATGATCCGGGGATCCGCGGGGGGCTCGAAAGTGGTAATGCCTCAAACGCATTGACGCCAGGTCCATTACCGTGCGGCACGGCGTAAAGCTGATCTTATTGTTGATCGAAATCCGGATCGTGAATGAATTCACGAAATAGGCGTGGCTTGATCCGGAGGGCGGTGGGGCCGCCGGGGGTGCCGATGGGGGGCCGATGGGGGGGCCTGGTCGGCGCCGGACAAGCGATCGGCAGGGCTGCCGGGACGCCGCTCCGGGGAGGGCGAGGCGGGGCAACACCCTAGGGGGACGCCGCTCCGGGGGGGGGCGAGTTGGGGCACGGCCCCAGGGAGACGCCGGACAGCGCCTGGCAGGGCCGTCAGCGCCGCCCTGAGCGGACCACAGCCACGACCGACGGGCTGTCCGGGCAGCAATGGGTGCCACGGCCGACGGCCTGTCCGGGCAACGAGGGGCGCCACGCCACCCGGGCAGCAGCGGTCCGGCGTCCGAGGCCGCTCTCGGCCGGGCAGCAGGGAGGTCGGCAGCAGCACGGCCGCTGTCTGGCCCCCCGGCTGAGCAAGCGGGGGTGCCGGGCAGCGGCCGGACATGCCAAAGGGCCCTGGTGAGCAGGGCCCTTTCGCACAGGTTCAGGCAGTACCAAGAGGGGTGGATCAGGGAACGAGCGTGGCCGGCGGCGTGGTGGGCCAGCTCATCCTGATCAGTCCGCCGTTCTCACCGGCGGTCACTTCCACGTCGTCGACGAGGCCGCTGATGACCGCGAGGCCCATCTCGTCCTCCTCGGTCTCGACGTCCGCGCCATCGGCTCCGCCACGCGCACCCGGCGATGTGTCACCGGGAACCGTGTGCGGCGCCTCATCACCGACCTCGATGGAGAACAGCTTCTCCTCCTCGATCAGCGACACCCGCACCGGAGCCGAGATACCGGCGCTCTGGTGCAGGCCGACGGCCCGGGAGCAGGCTTCGCCGACGGCGAGCCTGACCTCGTCGAGGACGGCCTCGTCCACTCCGGCCCTGCGCGCCACCGCTGCCGCCACCAGTCGGGCGGTCCTGACGTGCTCGGGCAGCGCGCTGAAGCGGAGTTCAACGGTGGCCATGCATCCCCCTCGGAACTACGGGCGTGCGGTCGGGGGGTCGGGTCGCCGAGACCTGACCCCCCTCCATTGACTTCTGCCTCCCGGGCCGCGCCCGGGATCCGGCTGTGGCGGCTGACCGGCCAGTCAGCAGGGACGGGCCGGACCACGGCCGCTCAGTCGGTGGCCGCCACCGCTTCTTCGACCGAGGTGTGGATCGGGAACACCTTGGTGAGACCGGTGATGCGGAAGATCTTCAGAATGCGCTCCTGGTTGCAGACCAGCCGGAGCGAACCCTCATGGGCACGCACCCGCTTCAGGCCGCCCACCAGGACGCCGAGGCCGGTCGAGTCGAGGAAGTCCACACCCTCCATGTCGACGACAAGATGGAAACTGCCGTCGTTCACCAGCTCGACCAGCTGTTCGCGCAACTTGGGCGCGGTATATACATCGATTTCGCCACCGACCTCGACGACCGTACGATCGCCGACGGTACGGGTCGACAGGGACAGGTCCACGGATCCTCCAGCACCTTGCTATCGAGCGGTCATCCCAAGGGACACCTCGGCGGAGCCCCCGGGACGGTTCGCCAGCCGCGATGGCATTCAATCACTTACCGGCAGGCGTGCACGACGCCTTGGGCCCATTGTCCGTCATGCCAGTGACACACTCGATGCCGATGGCCAACAATCTCCGACCCGATCGCACCTCGACGGACACCGCGTCCCGCCCCTCGCCGGGCGAGATCCTGGGCCGGCTGGCCTCTGGGCCGAGCCGGGCTTCGCGCATCACTCATACGGAGCACTTGCCCCCACGTGAGGGTCGCCATGCCGTGTGGCCCGACCGGATCCGCGCGGAGGTCGTCGCGGCAGTGCAGTCCGCCGGTATCGCACACCCCTGGGCCCACCAGGCACTCGCGGCCGAGCACGCCCTGGACGGCGAATCGGTGATCGTCTCCACGGGTACGGCCTCCGGCAAGTCCCTGGCGTATCTCGTCCCGGTGCTGTCGACACTCCTCGACGGTTCCGAGGCGCCGAACGGCCGAGGCGCGACCGCCCTCTACCTCGCGCCGACCAAGGCCCTCGCCGCGGACCAGCGCCGATCCGTGAAAAAACTCTCACATCCGCTGGGTCATGCCGTCCGTTCCGCGGTCTACGACGGGGACACCCCCGTCGAGGAACGCGAGTGGGTGCGCCAGTACGCCAACTACGTCCTCACCAACCCCGACATGCTGCACCGCGGGATACTCCCCTCCCACCCCCGGTGGGCCTCCTTCCTGCGCGCCCTGCGCTATGTCGTCATCGACGAGTGCCACACCTACCGGGGCGTCTTCGGGTCCCATGTGGCCCAGGTGCTCCGCCGACTGCGCCGCCTGTGCGCCCGCTACGGCTCCTCCCCCGTCTTCCTCATGGCCTCCGCCACCGCCGCCGAGCCCTCCGTAGCCGCCTCCCGCCTCACCGGCCTGCCCGTGGTCGAGGTCGCCGACGACGCCTCACCCCGCGGGGAACTGGTCTTCGCCCTCTGGGAACCACCCCTCACCGACCTGCACGGCGAGAAGGGCGCCCCGGTCCGCCGCTCCGCCACCGCCGAGACCGCGGACCTCCTCACCGACCTGACCGTGCAGGGTGTCCGCTCGGTCGCCTTCGTACGGTCCCGCCGCGGGGCCGAGCTGATCTCGGTGATCGCCCAGGAACGGCTTTCCGAGGTCGACCGCTCCCTGGCCCGCCGCGTGGCCGCCTACCGCGGCGGATACCTCCCCGAGGAACGCCGCGCCCTCGAACACGCCCTCCACTCCGGTGAACTCCTCGGCCTCGCCGCCACCACCGCTCTCGAACTGGGCATCGACGTCTCCGGACTGGACGCCGTCGTCATCGCCGGTTACCCCGGCACCCGTGCGTCCCTGTGGCAGCAGGCTGGGCGCGCGGGCCGGTCCGGACAGGGGGCGCTCGCGGTGCTGGTCGCCCGGGACGACCCGCTGGACACCTTCCTCGTCCATCACCCGGAAGCGCTGTTCGACCAACCGGTGGAGTCCACCGTCCTCGATCCGGACAACCCGTACGTCCTCGCGCCCCACCTGTGCGCCGCGGCATCCGAACTCCCCCTCACCGAGGAGGACTTCGACCTCTTCGGCCCGGCCACCGCCGAACTGATGCCGCAGTTGGAGGCCGCGAAGCTGCTCCGCCGCCGCACGAAGGCCTGGCACTGGACCCGCCGGGAACGGGCCGCCGACCTGACCGACATCCGCGGCGGAGGCGGCAACCCGGTGCAGATCGTGGAAACCGGCTCCGGCCGGCTGCTCGGCACGGTCGACGCCGGAGCCGCGCACACCAGCGTCCACGCGGGCGCCGTCCACCTCCACCAGGGCCGCACGTACCTGGTGGACGAGCTGCACCTGGACGACTCGGTCGCCCTGGTCACGGAGGCCAACCCGCCGTATTCGACGGTCGCCCGTGACACCACCGCCATCTCCGTCCTGGAGACGGACGTCGAGATCCCCTGGGGAGAGGGCCGGTTGTGCTACGGCTCCGTCGAGGTCACCAATCAGGTCGTCTCCTTCCTGCGTCGTCGTCTCATGACCGGTGAGGTGCTCGGCGAGACGAAACTCGACCTGCCTCCCCGCACACTCCGTACGCGCGCCGTGTGGTGGACGGTCACCGAGGACCAGCTCGACGCCGCCCGGGTGAACCCGGAGATCCTGGGCGGTGCCCTGCACGCCGCCGAGCACGCCTCGATCGGCATGCTGCCGCTCTTCGCCACCTGCGACCGCTGGGACATCGGCGGCGTCTCCATCCCCCTGCATCCGGACACCCTCCTGCCCACCGTCTTCGTGTACGACGGCCACCCCGGCGGCGCGGGCTTCGCGGAGCGCGCCTTCCACACCGCCCGCGAATGGCTCACCGCCACCCGCCAGGCCATCGCCTCCTGCGAGTGCGACGCCGGCTGTCCGTCCTGCATCCAGTCCCCCAAGTGCGGCAACGGCAACGAGCCGCTGCACAAACGGGGAGCCGTGCGGCTGCTGACAGTTCTCCTGCAGGGAGCACCGACGGCACCGGACGCACGACCCGAGGAGCCACAGGGGGAGCAACAGGGGAAGCGCTCCAGCGAGCAGCCGGGGTAACGCCTCCCGGGGGAGGCGGAGAGACAGGGCGGCCGAGAGCCGGATCCGGATGTCGTCACCGAGATCGAACCCGCGAAAGGCCAGGGTCAGAGCCAGGGGCAGAGTCAGAAGCAGGGCCAGGGCCAGGGCCAGGGCCTGGGTCAGGGTCAGAGCCAGGACCAGAACCCGGCGCCGCGGGTCCGGGCGGGCCTGCCCGTGACCTCACCTCGGCCGTCAGCGGCCCCCGACCCGCCTCGACCGTGACGTCCGAGATCTCGCCCCGGACGGCGCACCGCACGATCCGGGTGCCCTGGGCCCGTGCCACACGGTCCGCCCGCGCGCACGCCTCCGTCCGGCCGTACATCCAGTGGTCGGCCGCCGCGAGCGCCGCCAAGTCGGCCGCGCCACCCGCGCGATGACGGGCCACCACCGCCTGCCCCATCGCGAGTACGGCACCGAAGACCACGCACAGCACCGCGAGCGCGCCCACGGTCCAGACGGTGGCCGACCCCCGGTCCGCCACCGCTCCCGCCGCCCAGGACCCCGTACGCCGCCGCCCGAGGCCACCTCCCTCCGCTCCTGCCTGCCCTCCTTGCCCTCCTGGCCCGCCCAGTCCTCCCTGTCCTCCCTGTCCTCCCGACCTTCTCAGCGCCCTCGTTGCCCCCGCCGTACCCACTGACCTCGCCCTCTCCGCTCTCCCCGCCGTTCTCACCGCAGTGCCCCCACCGTCTCCTCCGCCAAGGCCGTCGCCTCCTGTGTGAGGTCGAGGGCCAGCGCGTCCGGGCCCGGGGTCTCGGCTTCGACCCGGACGTGTACCAGGTCGCTCTCCCGCCGGACGGAGATCCGGGCCCCGCTCGGCGCAGCCTGGCGGGCGGTCTCCAGCACCGTGCCCGGCGGTTCCTGCCGGGCCGCCGCGCGAGCGCCGGCCCGGGCCGCGTCCACGCACTGGATCAGCGTGGCCGCGGCCAGCAACGCCCAGATCAGCGCCATCGTGAAGGCGACCAGCACCGGCAGCACCACCGCCGCCTCCGCCGTCACGAAACCGCGGTCCCGGGCCGCCGAACCCCCGCGCGCACCCGCCTCAGAACTCCCCACTGAGCGCCCGCCCCACGATGTCCTGCAGAAACTGGCGCACCTGCTCGCTGGTCAGCACCTCGTAGAGCAGCGCGGCGAACCCCACCGCCGCGATCAGCCCCATCGCGTACTCGGAGGTGACCATTCCGGCGTCCCTCCGCCTCGCGCCTCCCCGTCCCACCCGGGCCCAGCCCTCCACAAGCCACGCCCCGACCCGTGCCCGTACCCGCGCTGCCTTGCCCATCCGAACCCCCGTGCAGATCTGTTCCGTTGACCTCTGACGTCCAGCCCTTGACCACCGGACTTACTCACTCGCTGTTCCGCCCTCAACCAGCCCCCTCATCCATCACCCCCACCCAGCACCCCGCTGGCCAGCCCGAGCACCACCGGCAGTACGCCGATCGCGATGAACGCGGGCAGGAAGCACAGCCCCACCGGAGCGGTGATCAGGACGCCCGCCCGTCGCGCCCGAGCCGTGGCGGCGCGCTCCCGTTCCGCGCGGGCCTCGGAGGCGAGGCGGGCGACCGGTACCGCCGCCGGTACGCCGGACTCACCAGCCCGCTCCAGCAGCCGGGCAAGTCCCCTGGCCCCGGGCAACGCGGCCAGCGCGCTCCAGGCCTCCGCCGGCGCTCCACCGAGGCGCATCTCTGCCGCTCCCCGTGCCAGCCGAGCCCCCACGGGCCCCTCCAGCGCCTCCCCCACCGCCCGGGCGGCCAGGACGGGGCTCGCGCCCGCCGCGATGCAGGCGGCCAGCAGATCGGCGGCAAGAGGCAGTTGCCGCGCGACCTGCACCGCGTCGAACCCCTGCGCCGACACCGCCGCCGCCGTCGACGCCGATCCGCGCTGCCACCGCCACATCCCGAACACGGCCCCCAGCCCCACCAGGACACCCGCCGTACCACCGACGAACACCCAGCAGGCGCTCAGTGCTCCGACCACCGGCAGCCATCGCCGCGCCCCGTCCCGCAGTCGCGAGCGCCGCCCGAGGTGGGCGCCCTCCACAGCCGGTTCGCGCTCATCGGCCGGGATCGTCAGCAGCGCCGCGCACCGTCTGCGGGCCCCGCGCCGCTGCCGTGCCGCTTCAACAGAGCGGGCGAGCACCCACAGTCCCGCCACCACGCACACCGCCACCTCCAGCCTGTGGACAACCTCCGCGCTCATCCGTCCTCCGCTCCCCGTACGATCCGCAGCGCCCACCACAGGCCCGCGCCCTCCAGAGCCCCGCCGACCAGCAGGCAGCCGAGGCCCGCCCCGGTGTGCAGGACGATGTGCAGCGGGTCTGCGCCGAGCGCGGTACCCAGCAGCAGCCCGAGCGCCGGCAACCCCGCGAGCAGCACCGCCGTCGACCGGGCGCCCGCCAACTGGGCCCGCAGGTCGGCCCGCTGGTCCCGCTCCGCGCGCAGCGCCCCCTCCAGCCGGTCGAGCCCGGCCGCGAGGCCCGCACCCCGGTCCACGGCGACACGCCAGCACGCGGCGAGCCCCAGCAGTCCTTCGGCTCCGGGTCGCCGGGCCGCTTCGGTGAGCGCGCCCGGCACATCGCCGCCGAAGCGCGCAGCCGCCAGGACGGACGCCTGCACGTCCCCGAGCCCTCCGGAGTCCCGGGCGGCGCCCAGCAGCGCCTCGCCTGGCTGCCGTCCGGCCCGGACCTCTCCCGCGAGCGCCCCGCAGAGCACGATCACCGCGGCGGCCCGCCGCTCCCGTGCCCGCCGTGCCGCTGCGGCCCGCCGGGCCCTCCGTACCAGGGGAACTCCGAGTGCCCCCAGGACGACCGGCACCACGGAGGCTCCGAGGAGTCCGAGCACCGACCCGGCGGCCAGCGCCCACCACTCGCCCCGCGTCCCGTGCAGCCGCCGAAGCCGCTCCCCGGTCGGCAGCGCCCGCTTCCACGGCGGCGGCCCGGTGCCCGCCGCCCCGCCGGCCGCACACACCAGCCGCGCCCGCCGCGCCCCGTATCCCGGCCCGCCCATCAGCCAGACCGCCGCTCCGGCGCACACCGTCGCCACCACCACCGCCATCCCGGCGACCCCCGTCACAGCTCACCCCTCCGCTCGCTCACGCCGCCCATGCCCCGCACGTCTCCCACCTGGCTCACGTCTCCCACCTGGCTCACGTCTCCCGTGCCACTCGGAACCCCCTGCCGCCGAGCAGCTCGCGCAGCCGCTCCCACCCACGCCCGTAGGTGAAGGCCTCCGCGCCCCATCGCAGGGCGGGCACCGTCACGACCAGCCCGGCCGGATCCCGCTCCAGCACATGCACCTCGGCGATCCGCCGCCGCCCGGTCCGGTCGCGTACGAGATGGAGCACCACCGACAGCGCCGCCGCCACCTGGCTGTGCAGCGCGGCCCGGTCGAGCCCGGCGGCCGTACCCAGCGCCTCCAGGCGGGCCGGCACCCCCGAGGCGGCGTTGGCGTGGACGGTCCCGCAGCCGCCCTCGTGCCCGGTGTTCAACGCGGCCAGCAGCGCGACCACTTCGGGCCCCCGGACCTCACCGACCACCAGGCGGTCCGGGCGCATGCGCAGCGCCTGGCGCACCAGGTCCTGGAGCGTGACGAGTCCGGCGCCCTCCTGGTTGGGCGGTCTGGATTCCAGCCGTACGACATGAGGGTGGTCGGGGCGCAGCTCCGCCGAGTCCTCGGCGAGCACGATCCGCTCCTCCGGCCCGACGAGGCCGAGCAGCGCGCTCAGCAGTGTCGTCTTGCCACTGCCCGTGCCCCCGCTGATCAGGAACGACAGCCTCGCGTCGAGCAGCGCGCGCAGCAGCCGGTCCCCGCCCGGCGGTACCGTCCCGGCGGCCACCAGTTCGGCCAGGGTGAACGCTCTAGGCCGTACGACCCGCAGGGACAGGCAGGTCGAGCCGACGGCGATCGGTGGCAGCACCGCGTGCAGCCGGGTGCCGTCGGGAAGCCTGGCGTCCACCCAGGGGTGGGCGTCGTCCAGCCGTCGTCCGGCCACGGCGGCGAGTCGCTGCGCGAGACGTCGTACGGCCGCCGCGTCCGGGAAGGACACCGCTGTCAGTTCCAGGCCGCCACCGCGGTCCACCCACACCCGGTCGGGCGCCGAGACCAGCACGTCGGTCACCGCGGGGTCGCCCAGCAGTGGTTCCAGTGGGCCGCTGCCGACCAGCTCCGACCGCAACCGCTCGGCCGCGCCGAGGACTTCGGCGTCTCCGAGCACCCGCCCCTGCTCCCGCAGGGCCTGCGCCACGCGCGCGGGAGTCGGTTCGCCCCCGCTCGCGGCCAGCCACTGCCGGACCCCGTCCAGCAGTCCCGTGTCGGAGGCCGGGCCGCCGCGCGACAGCCCGCCGACGAACGACCCCGTACCCGAGTGGCCGGGTGTGCCCGCGCGGCCGAGCGTGCCCGGCCCGGTGCGGCCTCCGGAGAAGTGCCCCGCCGGGGGCCCCGCGTGTGCCGGATGTCCGCCACGCGAACCCACGTCCCCGCTCATACGCCCCCTCCGGCGATCGCGGCCCGCTCCCAGAACGCCGAGCAGAAGCGGGCGAGCGGCCCACGGCCGTCCCCGCCGGGCGGGGCGCCCCGTTCCTGGGCCGCCGACAGCCCCGTCTCCGTGGGAACTTCGCCCATCAGGGGCAGTCCGAGAAGCCGGGCCACCTCGCGGTCGTCCAGTCCTGGCGCGTACGGCCCGCGGACCGCGACGCGCAGGTCCCGCAGTACCATGCCGACCGCGGAGGCCACCCGTCCGGCCGCCGCGACGGCGCGCAGTTCGGCCGGGACGACGAGCACCCCGAGGTCGATCTGGGCGAGGGCCTCCGCGACCCCTTCGTCGATCCGGCGCGGCAGATCGACGACCACCGCCCCGCCGCGCCGTCTGGCCGCCGCCAGGACCGCGCGGACGGCCTCGGGCGCCACGGTGACGCAGTCGCCGCGGTCCCAGCTGAGGACCCGCAAAGCGTGCAGTGCGGGCAGCGACTCCTCCAGGGCGCCGCCACCGACCCGTCCGTGCGAGGCGGCGAAGGCGGGCCAGCGAAGTCCCTCGACGGATTCACCGCCCAGGAGTACGTCGAGTCCGCCGCCCAGCGGGTCCGCGTCGACAAGGAGGGTGCGGGCTCCCTGGCGCGCCGAGGTGACCGCGAGCGCGCAGGCGAGCGTGGACGATCCGGCGCCTCCGCGACCGCCGATCACACCGACGGTGAGAGCGGGCGGTCCGACTCCCTCGGCCACGTCGGCGATGCGGTCGACCAACCATTGTTCGCCATCCGGCAGCATCAGCACATGGTCGGCGCCGATCTCCACAGCCCTTCTCCAGACCCCGGGATCGTCCTGATCCCGACCCACCAGGACGACTCCACGTCTGCGGGCAGCGCCCCGCACCCGGCGCGCGGCGTCGTCGCCGACGAGCACCAGCGGTGCCGTGTCCCAGCCGCCGCCGCGCTCCGGCACCCCGTGGTGGACTTCGGGCCGGGCACCGGCCGCGGCGCACAACCGCAGCAGGTCGTCCAGCAGATCCGCGTCCTCGGTGACGATCAACGGTCCGCCCTGCCGCCCCTCGGCGGCCGACGGCCGGTCGTGTGTGATGGCTCCCGCCACGCTCTCCAGCCCCCTTCGATGCTTCTCCGCGGAGCCTCTGCGGCCCCGCGATTCCCGCCCGGCGCAAGAGCCGCCAACCGGCCCTCCATATGAACCGCCGATACGAACCGGCCATAGCCGCCGAACAAACGGAACCGGCCATGAACTTCCGCAAGCGGTGCGCGCTGGAATCACGGTGCAACGAAGCTGGGAAATCGTGTGGATCTTGGTAAATATCTGTGGACAACACGACGCCTGTGAATATCGCCTTCACCCAAACCGGTGACCCTTGTGCGACTTCCTGAGCTCGATCCCCACAGCTACGCACGGTGACGAATCCTGTGCGGAGACAGAGAAACGCCGGGTCCCGCAGTGCGGGACCCGGCGCTCTCGACAACGGACGGGAAAACCCATCCGGACATGCGACGACCCCCGCCGGGGGGGAGAGCGGGGGTCGTCCCCACGGTTTGACTCGGGGGGGGAGGAGCCAAACCGGGTTAGCACGGTCGCGAACGATCCGTGACTTCCATGGTGTACCCGAGAGCTCTCTCAGGCAAACCCACACGTCCCACACTAGCCCGAATGGCGGGCGCATATGCTCAACCCGTGGAAAACCACTCCTTGCCTCGTACAGCGGCCTTCTTTGACCTGGACAAGACGGTCATTGCGAAGTCCAGCACGCTCACCTTCAGCAAGTCGTTCTACCAAGGCGGTCTGATCAACCGCCGGGCGGTGTTGCGTACCGCATATGCCCAGTTCGTGTTCCTCGCGGGCGGCGCCGACCACGACCAGATGGAGCGGATGCGCGAGTACCTCTCCGCACTGTGCCGCGGCTGGAACGTCCAGCAGGTGAAGGAGATCGTCGCCGAGACCCTGCACGACCTGATCGACCCGATCATCTACGACGAGGCCGCCTCCCTCATCGAGGAGCACCACACCGCCGGGCGCGACGTCGTGATCGTCTCGACCTCCGGCGCGGAGGTCGTCGAGCCGATCGGTGAACTCCTCGGCGCCGACCGGGTGGTGGCCACCCGGATGGTCGTGGGCGACGACGGCTGCTTCACGGGCGAGGTGGAGTACTACGCGTACGGCCCCACGAAGGCCGAGGCCGTCAAGGAGCTGGCCGCGTCCGAGGGGTACGACCTGTCGCGCTGCTACGCCTACAGCGACTCGGCGACCGACATTCCGATGCTCGCGGCGGTCGGCCACCCCCACGCGGTGAACCCGGACCGCGCGCTGCGCCGCGAGGCCCTCACGCGCGCGTGGCCCGTCCTCGACTTCAACCACCCCGTGCGCCTCAAGCAGCGGCTGTCCGTGACGCCCCGGCCGGCCATCGTCGCGGCGGCGGCCATAGGGGCGGCAGCGGCCACCGCGGGGCTCGTCTGGTACGCCAGCAGGCGCCGCGCGACGGTGAGCTGACCCCTTCACACCGGGGCCAGTCCAGCTCCGTCGCCCGATTCGCTCGGTTTTGGCAGCAAAAGTAAAGAAGTACAGCGGGGGGTTCCGCTTCCCTGGGACCAGGAGTACAAAGGAATTAACGGCCCGCGAGACCAAGGACATCCGAAAGGAACACCTTCAACCGCAACCGAGGCCCCACGGACCGCGCATGAACACCGGGCACCCACGCGACGTCGACCCGTCGATTACGGGCCAGCCGCACCAGGCGACGGGCAACAGTTCCCGACCTGATGGGCAACATTCCGAGGACGCTTGGTAACCCGATGGACATGCCGAGCGGCGGTACGGACTCCGTACCGCCGCAACTCTGTGCAGGGGGACCTGGGCCCTCGCTCCGGACCTACGCAGCGCCTCGTTGCAGCGCCTCGCACACGGCCGTCGACTCCCTGGCGCCGAGTTCGACCGCCCTGCCGCAGTGGGCGATCCAGGCCGCCATCCCGTCCGGAGTGCCCGAGGCATAGCCGTCGAGAGCGGCGGCGTAGGCCGCGCGGCCGAGTTCCGCGTGGCCGACCTCCGGCGGGCAGACCGACTTGGGGTCGAGACCGCTGCCGATGAGGACGATGCGTTCGGCCGCGCGCGCGACGAGGCCGTTGTGGGAGGTGAAAGGGCGCAGCGCGAGCAGTTCGCCGTGCACCACGGCGGCGGTCACCAGGGCGGGCGCCGAACTCCCCGCGATGACCAGCCGCGCCAGACCGTCCAGCCGGCCCGCGACCTCGTCGGCGTCCGGCAGCGGAAGCCCGATCAGCGGCGGCCCCGCGGCGCCGGCCGCCGGGGTCTCCGTAGCGGTCTCCCCGTCCCGTCGCGGACGGCCGACGGCGTCCCCGTTGTCGGCGGCGGCCACCAGGTGCAGCCTGGCCAGCACCCGCAAGGGCGACTGCCGCCAGATGGACAGGAGTTCGCCCGACTCGGCGGTCAGCCTGAGGGCCGCGCCCACCACCCTGGCCTGGTCGTCCCCGCTGAAGTCGGCCCTTCGGCGTACCTCTTCGAGGGCCCAGTCCGCACCGGACAGCGCGGCGGATCCACGGGAGCCCCGCAGTGCGGCCTCCCCGGTGATCTCGTTGCTGCGACGCCGCATGATGCGGTGCCCGTAGACCCGGTCCACGGCCTTGCGCACGGACTCCACGGATTCGGCCACGCCGGGCAGTGAGGCAAGCGCCGCTAGGGGGTCGACGTTCGCACCTGTCGCACTCGCTCCTGTCGTACTCATGAGTACGACACTACGCACCCCGGCCCGTGGCCCACGAACGAGTGGTCTTCTTCACGTCCGGCAGCCCTTCGGCACAGGGGCACCACTACGCTACATGAACATGAAAATTGCTTTCGTTGGGAAGGGCGGCAGTGGCAAGACCACCCTGTCCTCGCTCTTCGTACGTCACCTCGCGACCACCGGATCGCCGGTCGTCGCGGTGGACGCCGACATCAACCAGCACCTCGGCCCCGCACTCGGCCTCACCGACACCGAGGCGCGGAACCTGCCCGCCATGGGCGACCGCCTGACCCTCATCAAGGACTACCTGCGCGGCGCCAACCCCCGCATCACCTCCGCCCAGACGATGATCAAGACCACCCCGCCCGGCGAGGGCTCCCGGCTCCTGCGGGTACGCGAGGACAACCCGGTGTACGAGGCCTGCGCGCGGCCGGTGGAACTCGACGGCGGCGCCGTTCGTCTGATGGTCACCGGCCCGTTCACCGAGGCCGACCTGGGGGTGGCCTGCTACCACTCCAAGACCGGAGCGGTGGAGCTCTGCCTGAACCACCTCGTCGACGGCCCCGACGAGTACGTCGTGGTGGACATGACGGCAGGCTCGGACTCCTTCGCGTCCGGCATGTTCACCCGCTTCGACATCACGTTCCTCGTCGCGGAGCCCACCCGTAAGGGCATCTCGGTCTACCGCCAGTACAAGGAGTACGCGCGCGACTTCGGTGTCACCCTGAAGGTCGTGGGCAACAAGGTGCAGGGCCAGGACGACATCGACTTCCTCAAGGACGAGGTCGGCGACGATCTGCTGCTGACGGTCGGCCACTCGGACTGGGTGCGCGCCATGGAGAAGGGCCGTCCGCCCCGGTTCGAGCAGCTGGAGGACGGCAACCGCCGTGCGCTGAGCGCTCTCCAGGCGGCTGCCGACGCGACCTACGGGCAGCGCGACTGGGAGCGCTACACACGGCAGATGGTGCACTTCCATCTGAAGAACGCCCAGTCGTGGGGCAATGAGCGCACGGGAGCCGACCTGGCCGCCCAGGTCGACCCCGCGTTCGTCCTGCGGGAGGCCGAGACCGCCACGGCGTGAGCCGCACGGCGGCCCGGCGCCAGGCCGTGTCCGTAAAGTCCCGTCTGCCCCGCGTGCGGACGACGGGACTTCGCGGACACGCCTACGGCTTGACGGCCGGGGCGCCCGGCACTCCCTTCGGGGCCGGAGCCGGAGCCGACCGGTCCGACAGGAACGACGCCCAGTCCTGCTTCGGGGACTCACCCACCTTCAGCGTGCGGAGTTTGTCGAGGGTCTTGGGGTCCTGGGCGTCGAGCCAGTCGGCGAGCTGCCGGAAGGAGACACACCGCACCTCACGCTTGGTGCAGACGCGCTCGATGGTCTCCTCGACGGCCCGCATGTACGTGCCGCCGTTCCAGGACTCGAAGTGGTTGCCGATGATCAGGGGCGCACGGTTGCCCCGGTAGGCGCGGGAGAAGCCCTTGAGCAGGCCGTCGCGCATCTGGTCGCCCCAGTACTCGTGCTTGCCGGGATCGCCCTGGGAGGCGGTGCCCGACTGGTTGACCATGAAGTTGTAGTCCATGGTCAGCGTCTCGAACCCGCGGCCCGGGACCGGGACGAGCTGCATCGACAGATCCCACAGACCCGCCTTCTTCTTGGGCCAGACCTGGTCGTTGACGCCGCTGGTGTCGTAGCGGAAGCCGAGCTCGCGGGCGGCCCGCATGAAGTTCTTCTGCCCCTCCAGACAGGGCGTGCGGGCGCCGATGAGCTCCTTGTCGTAGTCGAAGGGCAGCGGGGAGCCCTTCGACGTACCGGTGTTGGTCTTCCATGATTTGACGAAGGACTTGGCCTGGGCGATCTCGTCCTTCCACTCCCCGACCGACCACTCGCCCACCCCGCCGCCGCTGCCGCAGAAGTGGCCGTTGAAGTGCGTGCCGATCTCACTGCCCTCGAGCCAGGCGCCGCGCAGCTGCTTCACGGTGTCCCGGATGCCCTGGTCGTCGTTGAAGCCGATGTCGGAGCGCCCGGGTGAGTGCTGCGGCGGCCGGTACAGGTCGCGCTTGCCCTCCGGAAGCATGTACACGCCGCTGAGGAAGTACGTCATGGTCGCCCGGTTCTCCTTGGCCACCTTGCGGAAGTGCGAGAACAGCTTCTGGCTGTCCTCGCCGGCCCCGTCCCAGGAGAAGACCACGAACTGCGGCGGTCGCTGCCCCGGCCGCAGCTTCGCGGCCCGGGGCAGGTGCGGCTGCGCGCCGGTGAACGCGGTGGAGCCGTCGCCGATCAGCCGGACCGGGTTCTTCGGCGCCGGAGCACCCACGCCCTTCTTGGCACCGTGCGCGCCATCGCCGTGCGCGCCCCCCTCGTGAGCCCCCTCGCCCCGCGTGCCCTTACCGGCGCCGGTGTCGCCGATCCCGCATCCGGCGAGCGCGGCGGCACAGACCGCGACGACGGCGGCGCCCGTGGTGAACCTCTGAGTGGCGGCCATGCTCCGCCCACCTTCTTCCTTCGATCGGGACAAAACAGACGGCGACGTCAAGATCGCAGGGGTCCCGGAAGGAGGTGGTACGACAAGCCGATCAAAATGACTAATCACCCTCCGGAATGAACCGTTGGACTATTTGCGCGATTTTTCCTGACACGTCCTTTACTCTCCATTACGATTCATTTACCGAGCGTTGATAAATCCCGCCGCTGTACGCCGTGACCCACGGCCGCGCCCCCAAGCGACCGCGTAGCCCCGGAGGAGACGGGAACCATGACTGCCTTCGTCCCCACTCGCACCGACGACTCTTCGCACACCCCGGACGAGGGGCGGCCGCACAGCCCCTCGCCGCCCAGCCCCAAGCCGTCCACCCGCCGTACTTCCCGGATCCCACGCATCTCCCGCCTTCCGAGGCCTCCTCGGCTCCCCCGGATCACGGCCGCCGACCTGTCGGCGTCGGTCGCCGTCTTCCTGATCGCGCTGCCGCTGTCCCTGGGCATCGCCCTCGCGACCGGAGCACCGCTGCAGGCGGGGCTCGTGGCCGCCGCCGTCGGCGGGCTGGTGGCCGGCCGGCTCGGCGGCTCACCGCTCCAGGTCAGCGGACCCGCCGCGGGACTCACCGTGGTGACCGCCGATCTCATTCACCAGTACGGCTGGCGTGCGACCTGCGCCATCACCGTCCTCGCCGGACTGTTCCAGGTCGGCCTGGGCTTCCTGCGGGTGGCCCGTTCCGCGCTGGCCGTCAGCCCCGCGATCGTGCACGGCATGCTGGCCGGCATCGGCATCACCATCGCCGTCGCCCAGCTGCACATCGTGCTCGGCGGATCCCCGAGCAGCTCGGTCGTCGACAACCTCCGGGCGCTGCCCGCCCAGTTGGCGCACCCCCAGCTGGCAGCGATGTCGATGAGCGCGCTGACGCTGTCCGTTCTGCTGGCCTGGCCTCGCATCCCCGGGCGCGTGGGGCAGCTGGTGCGCACCGTTCCGGCCGCGCTCGTCGCCGTCGCCGCGGCCACCACGACGGCCGCCCTCGCCTCGCTGACCCTCCCCAAGGTCGACCTGCCGTCCTGGCGGAGTCACGCGCTGGCCGGGCTGCCCGAGGGTCCGGTGCTCGGGATCATCGCCGCCGTGCTCACCACCACACTCGTGTGCAGTGTCCAGTCGCTCCTGGGCGCCGTCGCCGTGGACAAGCTCACGGCCAGACGGCCGGCCCAGCAGGGGCGGTCGGACCTCGACCGCGAGCTGCTCGGGCAGGGCGCCGCCAACATCGTCTCCGGCACGCTCGGCGGGCTCCCCGTCGCGGGCGTGGCCGTACGGAGCTCGGCGAACGTCCGGGCGGGCGCCCTCAGCCGGAATTCCACCATGCTGCACGGCGTCTGGATCACGGTGGCCGCACTGCTGATGGTGCCGCTCCTGGAGCTGATCCCCCTCGCCGCACTGGCCTCCCTGGTGATGGCCGTCGGCATCCAGATGGTGTCCCTGCACCACATCCGCACGGTCACCCGCCACCGAGAGGTGCTGGTGTACGCCGTCACCACCCTCGGCGTCGTCGTCCTCGGAGTCCTGGAGGGCGTCGCGCTCGGGATCGCCATGGCCGTCGGCGTCGCCCTGCACCGCCTCACCCGGACGCGGATCACCCGCTCGGTGGGCCCGGACGGCGTCCACCACGTGCGCGTGCGCGGTCAGTTGACGTTCCTCGCCGTGCCCCGCCTCAGCCGAGCACTGCACCTGGTGCCGCCGGGAGCCGAGGCCGTGATCGAGCTGGACGGCTCCTTCATGGACCACGCCGCGTACGAGTCGCTGCACGACTGGCAGAGCTCGCACACCAACCGGGGCGGCTCAGTCGAACTGACCGGGCGCACCGGAGCCCGGCTCGCGGAGCCGCACCTCAAGGACGACGACGGGCAGACGGCGCACTGCCACTGCCGTCCCTGGACGCCCTGGCGCAACCACCACTGCGAAAGCCCCGAGACACCACCGCCCGGCGGGCACCGCAGCGGGCATCAACTGGCCAGCGGCATCAGCACGTTCCAGCGCAACACCGCACCCCTGGTGCGCGGCGAGCTGGCCCGGCTCGCCCGGGAGGGGCAGCAGCCCTCGCAACTCTTCCTGACCTGTGCCGACTCCCGGCTGGTCACATCGATGATCACCTCCAGCGGCCCCGGTGACCTCTTCGTCGTACGCAACGTCGGCAATCTGGTGCCGCCGCCCGGTGAGGAGAGCGGCGACGACTCGGTGGCCGCCGCGATCGAGTACGCGGTGGAGGTGCTGCGGGTGCGGTCCATCACCGTGTGCGGGCACTCCGGATGCGGGGCGATGCAGGCGCTGATGAACACCGAACCGGGAGGCGCGCAGACACCGCTGAAGCGGTGGCTGCGGCACGGACTGCCGAGCGTGGAGCGCATGACCGCCCAGGACCGGCCCTGGACCCGGATCGCCGGACGCGCGCCCGCCGACACCACCGAGCAGCTCTGCCTCACCAACGTCGTACAGCAGCTGGAGCACCTGCGGGCACACGAGTCGGTGGCCCGGGCGCTGCGGGAGGGCGTGCTCGAACTGCACGGGATGTACTTCCACGTGGGCGAGGCCCAGGCCTACCTCCTCACGGAGGCCGCCACCCGCGACGAAGAGGAGGGTGAGTTTTTCGACCGGGTCGCGGCGACGGCCCTGTAAGGCGCCCGGGGGCTGAAGCGCCGGCTCCGCGCGACAGCCCCCGGCCAGGACCGCTCCACGCCCCCGGCCTGAACCGCTCGACTCCCTCGTCCGTGAGAACGTGTGGCCGCCCTTGTCCGCGGGCAGGCCACACGCACACAGGATCCCGCACCCGATCCGGCACACAGGTCTAAACCAATTCTCGGACGACCCTTGTCACCAGGGGCCGTGTCTGATGAGCTGTGGCTCGGGACACAAGGGGCGCCCCTGGCACAGCACCGCAAGGGAGATGTCGTGAGCAACGAAAGCCTGGCCAACCTGCTGAGCGAGGAGGGGGAAGTATGAGTGAGCCGTCCTCCCTCTCCAACCTGCTCAAGGAAGAACGCAGGTTCGCGCCGCCCGCCGACCTGGCCGCGAACGCCAACGTCACCGCGGAGGCGTACGAGCAGGCCAAGGCTGACAGGCTCGGCTTCTGGGCCGAGCAGGCCCGTCGGCTGACCTGGGCCACCGAGCCGACCGAGACCCTGGACTGGTCGAACCCTCCGTTCGCGAAGTGGTTCCAGGACGGCAAGCTCAACGTCGCGTACAACTGCGTGGACCGGCATGTCGAGGCAGGCCACGGCGACCGCGTCGCCATCCACTTCGAGGGCGAGCCGGGTGACAGCCGCGCCATCACCTACGCCGAGCTGAAGGACGAGGTCTCCAGGGCGGCCAACGCCCTGACCGAGCTGGGAGTGGAGAAGGGCGACCGGGTCGCCGTCTACCTCCCGATGATTCCCGAGGCCGTCATCTCGATGCTGGCCTGCGCCCGCATCGGCGCCGCGCACTCGGTCGTCTTCGGCGGCTTCTCCGCCGACGCCATCGCCACCCGCATCCAGGACGCGGACGCCAAGCTGGTCATCACCTCCGACGGCGGTTACCGCCGCGGCAAGCCCAGCGCGCTCAAGCCCGCCGTCGACGAGGCGGTCTCCCGGGTCGACGGCGTGGCCAAGGTGCTCGTCGTGCGCCGTACCGGCCAGGACGTCGCGTGGACCGAGGGCCGCGACGTCTGGTGGCACGAGATCACGCAGAAGCAGTCCGCCGAGCACACGCCCGAGGCGTTCGACGCCGAGCACCCGCTGTTCATCCTCTACACCTCCGGGACGACGGGTAAGCCCAAGGGCATCCTGCACACCTCCGGCGGCTACCTCACCCAGGCCGCGTACACGCACCACTCCGTCTTCGACCTCAAGCCGGAGACCGACGTCTACTGGTGCACCGCCGACATCGGCTGGGTCACCGGGCACTCGTACATCACCTACGGACCGCTGGCGAACGGCGCGACCCAGGTGATGTACGAGGGCACGCCCGACACCCCGCACCAGGGACGTTTCTGGGAGATCATCCAGAAGTACGGTGTGACGATCCTCTACACGGCCCCGACGGCCATCCGGACGTTCATGAAGTGGGGCGACGACATCCCCGCGAAGTTCGACCTGTCGAGCCTGCGGGTCCTCGGCTCGGTCGGCGAGCCGATCAACCCCGAGGCGTGGGTCTGGTACCGCAAGCACATCGGCGGCGACCGCACCCCGATCGTGGACACCTGGTGGCAGACCGAGACCGGCGCGATGATGATCTCGCCGCTGCCCGGCGTCACCGAGACCAAGCCGGGCTCCGCGCAGCGGGCACTGCCGGGCATCTCCGCGACGGTCGTCGACGACGAGGCGCGGGAGGTCCCCGACGGCGGCGGCGGTTATCTCGTCCTGACCGAGCCGTGGCCGTCGATGCTGCGCACCATCTGGGGCGACGACCAGCGCTACATCGACACCTACTGGTCGCGTTTCGAGGGCAAGTACTTCGCGGGCGACGGTGCCAAGAAGGACGACGACGGCGACATCTGGCTGCTCGGCCGGGTGGACGACGTGATGCTCGTGTCCGGGCACAACATCTCGACCACCGAGGTCGAGTCGGCGCTCGTCTCGCACCCGTCGGTCGCCGAGGCGGCCGTCGTGGGCGCGGCCGACGAGACGACCGGCCAGGCGATCGTGGCCTTCGTGATCCTGCGCGGTTCCGCGTCGGAGACCGAGACCCTCGTGGGCGAGCTGCGCGATCACGTCGGCAAGGCCCTCGGCCCGATCGCCAAACCGAAGCGGATCCTGCCGGTGGCCGAGCTGCCCAAGACCCGCTCCGGCAAGATCATGCGCCGACTGCTGCGCGACGTCGCGGAGAACCGCCAGCTGGGTGACGTCACCACGCTGACCGACTCCACCGTCATGGACCTCATCCAGACGAAGCTCCCCGGGGCGTCCAGCGAGGACTGAGAGGGGGCCCGTACGGACGCGGACCGACCCACGTCCCGTACGGACGCATGCCTCCCTGGGGCACCCGGTGGCGGACCCGCCGGGTGCCCCTTCTCCATCGCGGGTAGGCTGCGAAAGAGGTAAACACGCGACAACACAACGTCCGAGCTCCGAAGGAGCCCGGGGTTTCATAGGTGCGCCGGGAAGTCTGGTCGGCATGTACTCCGTCCTGCCCACCGACCGGAGGTCGACCCCGTGTCCGCGCCCACCCCCACGCCAGACAATGACCGCCAGGCCGCCAAGAACCGCAAGGTCCTCGCTCGGCTCTCGCTGCCCGAGCGGACCTTCGTCGCGGACGCGCTGCGCACCGAGACGGTCGGCGGCGTCCTCCTGCTCATCGCCGCCGTCGCCGCGCTGATCTGGGCGAACACCCCCCTGCGGGAGAGTTACGAGTCCGTCCGCGACTTCCACCTCGGGCCGGCCGCGCTCGGTCTGGACCTCTCCGTCGAGCACTGGGCCGCCGACGGGCTCCTCGCGGTCTTCTTCTTCGTCGCGGGCATCGAGCTCAAGCGCGAACTGGTCGCGGGCGATCTCAGGGACCCGCGGGCCGCCGCGCTCCCCGTCGTCGCCGCGCTCTGCGGCATGGTGATGCCCGCGCTGGTCTACACCCTGGTCGGCGTCACCGGCGGCGGCTCCCTCGCCGGCTGGGCCGTACCCACCGCGACGGACATCGCCTTCGCGCTCGCCGTCCTCGCCGTCCTCGGTACGTCGCTGCCGAGCGCCCTGCGCGCCTTCCTGCTCACGCTCGCCGTCGTCGACGACCTCCTCGCCATCCTGATCATCGCGGTCTTCTTCACCGACGACCTGAACTTCGCCGCGCTCGGCGGCGCCGTCGCCGGCCTCGCCGTCTTCTGGCTGTTGCTCAGGAAGGGCGTACGCGGCTGGTACGTGTACGTGCCGCTCGCCCTGGTCGTCTGGGGCCTGATGTACAACAGCGGCATCCACGCCACCGTCGCCGGCGTCGCGATGGGCCTGATGCTGCGCTGCACCACCCGCGTGGACGAGGGCGAGGAGCACTCACCGGGCGAACGGGTCGAACATCTCGTACGTCCCCTGTCGGCCGGACTGGCCGTACCGCTGTTCGCGCTGTTCAGCGCCGGGGTCGCCGTGTCGGGCGGCGCGCTCGGCGACGTGTTCACCCAGCCGGAGACCCTGGGGGTCGTACTCGGCCTCGTCGTCGGCAAGGCGCTCGGGATCTTCGGCGGTACGTGGCTGACGGCCCGCTTCACCAGCGCGTCCCTCTCCGACGACCTCGCCTGGCCGGACGTCTTCGCGGTCGCCTCCCTCGCGGGCATCGGCTTCACCGTGTCGCTGCTCATCGGCGAACTCGCCTTCGCGGACGACCCGGCGCTCAGCGACGGCGTCAAGGCGGCCGTCCTGACGGGCTCCCTGATCGCGACCGTCCTGTCGGGCGTGCTGCTGAAGATGCGCAACGCCAGGTACCGAAAGCTGTGGGAGGACGAGGAGCGCGACGAGGACCTCTCGGGCGTCCCCGACGTGTACGAGCAGGACGATCCGGCCTACCACCTGCGCATGGCCGAGATCTACGAGCGCAAGGCCGCCGAACACCGAAGGCTTGCCGAAGTGACGGGCGGGGCAGGCGTGGAGCACGACGGTCCGGCATGATCTGACACAGACGGTCCGAAAGGTACGGCCAAGACCTGACGGTCCGAAACCACCGGCCGCACCATCCGGACAGTCACCACACCGGCGACACGACAAACACGACAACCCATACAACCCGGATAACCCAGATAACAGGGAGAACGCGATGAGCGCACCCGACGGCAGCCCGGTCGGCGCCGAACGCAGCATCGGCCAGCTGTTCGCCTCGGCGACGACCGAGATGTCCGCGCTGGTGCACGACGAGATCGCGCTGGCGAAGGCGCAGCTCAAGCGGGACGTCAAGCGCGGGGCGGTCGGCGGCGGCGCGTTCAGCGCGGCCGGCGCGGTACTGATCTTCTCCCTGCCGATGCTGAGTTTCGCCCTGGCGTACGGCATCCGTACCTGGAGCGGCTGGAACATGGCCGTCTGCTTCCTGCTGTCGTTCGCCGCGAACGTGCTGGTTGCCGCGGTCCTCGCGCTGATCGGTGTGGTCTTCGCGAAGAAGGCCAAGAAGGGGAAGGGCCCGCAGAAGACGGCGGCCTCGGTGAAGGAGTCGGCGGCCGTTCTGCAGAACGTGAAGCCGCACCCCCGTGAGATGACCACCGTGTACCGGGTCGGCGAGGGAGTCGAGGCTGTGACACGCTCGTCCTCATGACGGGCTCCTCCCTCCCTGCCGGGCAATCACCCCCGGCGCAACCCACCTCTGTCGTACGGCTCGACGTACCCGGCGCCAAAGAGGTGATCCACCGGGATGTCGCCGCGAACGGGGCGCGCTTCCACATCGCCGAGCTGGGTGACGGGCCGCTGGTCCTGCTGCTGCACGGCTTTCCGCAGTTCTGGTGGGCCTGGCGGCATCAGCTGGTGGCGCTCGCCGACGCGGGCTTCCGCGCGGTCGCCATGGACCTGCGGGGCGTCGGGGGCAGCGACCGCACCCCGCGCGGCTACGACCCGGCGAACCTCGCGCTCGACATCACCGGGGTCGTACGGTCACTCGGTGAGCCCGACGCCGCGCTGGTCGGCCACGACCTCGGCGGCTATCTGGCGTGGACGGCGGCCGTGATGCGCCCCAAGCTGGTGCGCAGGCTCGTGGTCTCCTCGATGCCGCATCCCCGGCGCTGGCGCTCCGCGATGCTCTCGGACCGGAAGCAGACCGCGGCCGGTTCGTACGTGTGGGGTTTTCAGCGGCCCTGGATCCCGGAGCGCCAACTGATCGCCGACGAGGGCGCCCTGGTCGGCCGGCTGATCCGCGACTGGTCGGGGCCCCGGCTGCCGGACGACGACGTCGTGGAGACGTACCGGCGGGCGATGCTCATCCCCTCGACCGCGCACTGCTCGGTGGAGCCCTACCGGTGGATGGTCCGCTCGATGGCGCGTCCCGACGGCATCCAGTTCAACCGGCGGATGAAGCGGCCGGTGCGGGTGCCGACGCTGCATCTGCACGGATCTCTCGATCCGGTGATGCGCACACGGAGTGCGGCGGGGTCCGGGGAGTACGTCGAAGCGCCGTACCGCTGGCGGCTGTTCGACGGGCTCGGGCACTTCCCGCACGAGGAGGACCCGGTGGCGTTCTCCACCGAATTGGTGAACTGGCTTCAGGACCCCGAGCCGGACCGCTGAGACGGCCGTTCGGGACGCCCACGGGGGGTTACGCCGCTGGTCGCGCCGTGGGTCCGACGGTCGGCGGCGGGGTCTGTGGCCCCATGTGTCACACGGGTCCCAGGAACGTCTGTTCTACGAACGCCAATTGCCTCACGCATAGGCCAATTGGGGGGCGTGGGGGCGGTTATCGACCTTGGGGCTGGGGCAGAC
This sequence comes from Streptomyces ortus, assembly GCF_026341275.1. Classification (NCBI taxonomy): domain Bacteria; kingdom Bacillati; phylum Actinomycetota; class Actinomycetes; order Kitasatosporales; family Streptomycetaceae; genus Streptomyces; species Streptomyces ortus. The sequence goes on along the minus strand of NZ_JAIFZO010000002.1, from coordinate 4,699,764 downwards.
GTCGGTGTATGGGCTGGACGCACGACTACAGTGACGCAGCACGCAACCGCCGCTCGATCGGCGGGCTGAGTTCTCATCGAAGGGGCGCCCCGCAGTTGCAGGGCACGGACCCCCGACTGGGAATCCCGCACATTCTGAGGCGTCGGGCCCGATGGGTCTCGGCGCGTTTGCGTCATCCCCGCGGCTGATCGGCTCAGGAACCCTCAGCAGCGCGGCCCGTGCGGGCAGACGGCTCGCACAGCCCGTGCGGACAAGGGCTCGCGCCGCCCGTGTGACGGGGCCGCCCGCGCCGGAACCCGCCCTCTAGAGCGCGCAGCTGTCGCTGTCCACCTGCTGGTTGGCGGTGCGGCCCTTGATGATGTCCTCCCGGATCTCCTCCACGGTCAGCGCGTAACCGGTCTCGGGATCGTCGAGGGACTTCGCGAACACCACGCCGTACACCTTGCCGTCCGGGGTGAGCAGGGGGCCGCCTGAGTTGCCCTGGCGCACGGTCGCGAAGAGCGAGTACACCCCGCGCTTCACCGTGCCCCGGTGGTAGATGTCCGGTCCGTTGGCCGTGATGGGGCCGCGCACCCGCGCCGCGTTGATCGTGTACGAGCCGTTCTCCGGGAAGCCCGCGACGATCGCGCCGTCCGACCGGGCCGCCGGCCGGGCGGAGAACTGCAGGACGGGTGCCTGCAGTTCGGGCACGTCGAGTACGGCGATGTCGCGCTCCCAGTCGTAGAGCACGACCTTCGCGGCGAGCCGCCTGCCCTCGCCGCCTATCTGGACGTACGGCTCGTCCACGCCGCCGACCACGTGCGCGTTGGTCATCACGCGGCGCTGTCCAAAGACGAAGCCGGTGCCTTCGAGGACCTTGCCGCAGCTCTGGGCGGTGCCGGTGACCTTGACGATGGAGCGCTGGGCACGGGTGGCGACCGGGCTCGTGGCGAGGGCCGGGTCGGGTGCCTTCACCGGGTCGATCTGCTCGTCCGAGAAGGGGCTGAAGACCTGCGGGAAGCCGTTGCGCGCGAGGACCGAGGAGAAGCCCTGGAACCAGGTGTCGGCCTGGGCGGGCAGGGCGCGCGCCACTCCGAGCAGCACCTTGGAACTGCGGACCTCCTTGCCGAGCGTCGGCAGCGTCGTACCGGCGAGGGCCGAGCCGATCAGCCAGGCCACGAGGAGCATCGCCACCACGTTGACGAGGGCGCCCCCCGTGGCGTCCAGCGCGCGGGCCGGGGACCAGGTGATGTACCGGCGCAGCTTGTTGCCCAGGTGGGTGGTGAGGGCCTGGCCGACGGAGGCGCAGACGATCACCACGACCACGGCGACGACGGCGGCGGTCGTATCGACCTTCGCGTCGTCCGTCACCGCGCCCCAGACGACGGGCAGGAGGTAGACGGCGACGAGGCCACCGCCCAGGAAACCGATCACCGACAGGATGCCGACGACGAACCCCTGGCGATAGCCCACGATCGCGAACCACACGGCGGCGACCAGCAACAGGATGTCCAGCACGTTCACTGCTTCGAGCCTCGCCTCATCACTTTGCGGTAGCCACGTCCTGGCCGGGGGGCCGGCCCGCCGCACAGCGACAGGGAGACGGAGATCCCCCCGGAAGGACACAGCACAGAGGCCACCCTGTCATGCGCGCCAGTCGAGCGGGACCTGCTTGTCCTGGTCCCAGGGACGCTCCCAGTCGGCGTAGTGCAGCAGACGGTCGATGATTCCGGCTGTGAAGCCCCACACCAGGGCCGATTCGACCAGGAATGCCGGACCTCGGTGACCCCTGGGGTGGACCGCCGTCACACGGTTGGCCGGGTCCGTGAGATCCGCCACGGGCACCGTGAACACCCTCGCGGTCTCGTTCGGATCGACCGCGTCGACCGGTGTCGGCTCACGCCACCAGCCGAGGACGGGGGTCACCACGAAGCTGCTCACCGGGATGTAGAGCTTCGGCAGCACACCGAAGAGCTGGACGCCCCGGGGGTCGAGCCCGGTCTCCTCCTCGGCCTCGCGCAGGGCGGCCCGCAGCGGCCCGTCGGCCTGCGGGTCGCCGTCCTCGGGGTCGAGGGATCCCCCGGGGAAGGACGGCTGTCCGGCATGCGATCTGAGCGAGGTGGCGCGCTCCATGAGCAGCAGCTCGGGGCCGCGCTCGCCCTCGCCGAACAGGATCAGCACGGCCGACTGGCGTCCGGCGCCGTCCTCAGGCGGCAGGAAACGGCTCAGCTGGCGGGGCTGGACCGTCTCGACGGCGCGGACCACCGGGTCCAGCCAGCCGGGCAGCCCGGCCTTGGTCAGGGCCAGATCGCCGTACCGCCTGTCGTGCGTGCCGTGCCGCAGGTCGGGTGTGCCGTCCTGCAGGTCGTGCGTATGGCTCGTGCGCGTCATCGCCACCCCCGTTCTGCTGCTCTCAACGCCCGCGACGCCGCAGATCGTTCCGTCATCCGGTGCCACGCGAGGGTGAACCCGGGGCGGGCGCGGTGGAACCGGGCGCGGGCGAATCGGGACCGGCGGGCGCGGGCGGGGCGGTGGCGGGCGGGGCGGTGGCGGGCGCTCCGAGCGGCGGGGCCGGGATACCGCCCGCGTCCAGGTAGGACTGCGGAGGGTTGAGGCGCTGGCCAGGGAAGCCGCCCTTCTCGTACTTCAGGAGCTTCTTCGCCTTCTCCGGGTCCGTCTCGCCCTCCCCGTACGCCGGGCAGAGCGGGGCGATGGGGCAGGCGCCGCAGGCGGGTTTGCGGGCGTGGCAGATACGGCGGCCGTGGAAGATCACGTGGTGCGACAGCATCGTCCAGTCGCTCTTCGGGAAGAGCTCGCCGACGGCCCGCTCGATCTTGTCGGGCTCCTTCTCGGCGGTCCACTCCCAGCGTCGTACGAGCCGCTGGAAGTGGGTGTCGACGGTGATGCCGGGCCGGCCGAAGGCGTTCCCGAGGACGACGAAGGCGGTCTTGCGGCCGACGCCAGGCAGTTTGACCAGGTCTTCGAGGCGGCCGGGCACCTCGCCGCCGAAGTCGTCCCGCAGGGCCTTGGAGAGGCCCATGACCGACTTGGTCTTGGCCCGGAAGAACCCGGTGGGGCGCAGGATCTCCTCGACCTCCTCCGGGTTCGCCGCGGCCAGGTCCTCGGGCGTGGGGTACTTCGCGAAGAGCGCCGGTGTCGTCTGGTTCACCCGCAGGTCGGTCGTCTGCGCCGACAGGACGGTGGCGACCACGAGCTGGAAGGGGTTCTCGAAGTCCAGCTCGGGGTGGGCGTACGGGTACACCTCGGCCAGCTCGCGGTTGATACGCCGGGCCCGCCGGACGAGAGCCGTGTGCGACTCGTCGCGAGGCGGCTTGGCGGGAGCGACGCGACCGGCGGTCACGTCGCCGGCGACGGCTTTCTTGGCGGGCGCGGCCTTCTTGGCCGACACGGCCTTCTTGGCCGACACGGCCTTCTTGGCGGGCCCGGCCTTCTTGCCCGGCGCGGACTCTTCGGCAGGCGCGGCCTTCGCGGCGGCGGTGGCCTTCTTGACGGTCACGGCCTTCTTGACGGTTGCCGCTTTCTTGATCGGCACGGCCTTCTTGCCGGACACAGCTTTCTTGGCGGGCACGGTTTTCCTCGCACGGACGGGCTTCGCGGCAGGCACCGCCTTCTCGGCGGGCCCGGCCTTCTCGATGGCTGCGGACTTCTGCGGGGGCGCGGATTTCCTGGCGGACGCGGACCTCACGGCCTTCACCGCCGACGCGGACTTCTTGGTCGCGGCGGCCCTCACGGAAGGTGCGGGCTTCTTGGCCGAAGCGGCCTTCCCACCTGGTGCGGACCTCTTGGCCGAAGCGGCCTTGACGGACGGTACGGACTTCTTGGCCGAGGCGGCTTTCACCGCCGACCCGGGCTTCTTGGCCGCAGCGGCCTTCACGCCCGGTGCGGGCCTCTTCGCCGGCGCCTTGGTGGGCGTCCTGGCGGACGTCCTCGTGGGCGCGGTCTTCCTCGCGCTCTCCTTGGCGGTCCTCTTCGCGGCGGCGGCCTTCCTGGCGACCGCGACCTTCTTCGCGGCCGCGGCCATCTCCGAGGCGGCGACCCCCGCGGCCTTCCCGGCGGCTCCCGCCGCGGTCGTCGCCGGTCGCGACCCCGCCGCTTTTGTCGTTTTCCTCGCTCCACCGGAACCCTGTTCGCCCACAGCGGAATCACGACGTACACCCACGCGCCCAGCCCCCTTGGCCTGTGCTCTCACCGGCGATTTGGACACCCGGCCAGCCTAAAGCCCACCACTGACATCTGCCCCGGCCACCATCCATCAGCCCCCAATTGGCCCCCTGCCGCACTGTCGGACACGCCGGTGCGGCAGACTTGTGACTGATCACACTGTTTGGACCGTCCAGCAAAACGGGGAACACGGACCCCTGGTACACCGGGACCAAGATCCCCTGAGCAGGTCGACAAGGAGAGAACTCGTGGACGACGTTCTGCGGCGCGCCCCGCTCTTCGCGGCGCTCGATGACGAGCAGGCCGCGGAGCTCCGCGCCTCCATGAGTGAGGTGACCCTCGCACGCGGTGACGCGCTCTTTCACGAGGGCGACCCCGGAGACCGCCTGTACGTGGTCACCGAGGGCAAGGTGAAGCTGCACCGCACCTCACCCGACGGCCGCGAGAACATGCTGGCCGTCCTCGGCCCCGGCGAGCTCATCGGTGAGCTGTCGCTGTTCGACCCGGGCCCGCGGACGGCGACCGCCTCCGCGCTGACCGAGGTGAAGCTGCTGGGCCTCGGCCACGGCGACCTCCAGCCCTGGCTGAACGCACGCCCCGAGGTGGCCGCGGCCCTGCTGCGCGCCGTCGCCCGGCGGCTGCGCAAGACCAACGACCAGATGTCCGACCTGGTCTTCTCCGACGTACCGGGCCGGGTGGCGCGCGCGCTCCTGGACCTCTCGCGCCGCTTCGGCGTGCAGTCCGAGGAGGGCATCCACGTCGTGCACGACCTGACGCAGGAAGAGCTGGCCCAGTTGGTCGGCGCCTCCCGCGAGACGGTCAACAAGGCGCTCGCCGACTTCGCGGGCCGCGGCTGGCTCCGCCTGGAGGCCCGCGCGGTGATCCTGCTGGACGTGGAGCGCCTCGCGAAGCGCTCGCGCTAGCCGTCGTCACGGGGCTCGCGTCAGCGCTACCTCACGACTTCTTACCGAAGGGCCCCGCCGAACGGCGGGGCCCTTCGGCGTCACGGCACGGCCTCCCGGCTTTCGGGGTCGAAAACGGCATGCCGCCGCCGCTGCCTCCCGGCACAGTGGTGCCATGGCCGCGAAGAGAGGGCTCGACGCCCTCGGGTACATCGAGCGCGAAGGCTCCCCCGGTCGCGTACCGGAGGCGTTCCGGCCGGTGGTCGCCGCGGCCCGCGAGCGGGTGCCGGACGTCTTCGGGGCCCGGCTGCACAGCGCGTACCTCTACGGGTCGATTCCGCGCGGGACCGCGCGCGTGGGCCGTTCCGATCTCGACCTGCTGCTGGCCCTGCGTGAGGAACCCACGGAGGCGGACCGGGCGGACGCGCGCACACTCGACGAGGCCCTCGACAAGGAGTTCACCGAGATCGACGGGGCCGGGACGCTGCTGGTCGGCCGTGCGCAGGTGCTCAGCGAGCTGGAGAGGCACGACCTCGGGTGGTTCGTCGCGTGTCTCTGTACACCGCTGCTGGGCGAGGACCTCGCCGAGGAGCTGCCGCGCTACCGGCCCGGCACGCTCCTCGCCCGCGAGACGAACGGCGACCTCGCACTGCTTCTCCCGCGCTGGCGCGAGCGGATCGCCGGAGCCGTTGAGGGCACCGGGGCGGGCGGCCCGGCGGAGGCGGCCCTGCGGCCCCTGGTGCGTTACATGTCCCGCCACCTCGTCCGGACCGGCTTCACCCTCGTCATGCCCCGCTGGAACGGCTGGACGAGCGATCTGGCGGAGATGGCCGAGGTGTTCGCCGCGTACTACCCGGAGGGCGGCCATCCGCGGCGGGCCGCCCAGCTGCGGGAGGCCGCCGTTCTCGGCCGGGAGCCGGTCGGTGACCATGACGTCCTGCGGTCGTACGTCGACGACCTCGGGCCGTGGCTCGCCGCGGAGTACGCGCGCGTGCACGGCGTCAAGAAACCGCGCCCGTAGCGGACCGGCGCGCCCCGGCCCGGCTCACTCCCGCCCGATGAGCCCGTGCTCCTTGAGGTAGTCCAGCTGTGCCCGTACCGACAGCTCCGCCGCCGGCCACAGGGAGCGGTCGACGTCCGCGTAGACGTGGGCGACGACCTGGGACGGGCTGGTGTAGCCGTCCTCGACGGCCGTCTCGACCTGGGCGAGGCGGTGGGCCCGGTGGGCCAGGTAGAACTCCACGACCCCCTGGGCGTCCTCCAGGACCGGCCCGTGGCCCGGCAGGACCGTGTGCACGCCGTCGTCGACCGCCAGGGACCTCAGCCGCCGCAGGGAGTCCAGGTAGTCGCCCAGCCGCCCGTCGGGGTGGGCCACGACGGTGGTGCCCCGGCCCAGGACCGTGTCGCCGGTCAGCACGGCCCGGTCGGCGGGCAGATGGAAGCAGAGCGAGTCGGCGGTGTGTCCGGGCGTCGGTACGACCCGCAGCTCCAGGCCGCCCGTCGTGACCACGTTCCCGGCGGCCAGGCCCTCGTCACCGAGCCGCAGCGCCGGATCGAGCGCCCGTACCTTCGTGCCCGTCAGCTCGGCGAACCGCGCCGCGCCCCCGGCATGGTCCGGATGCCCGTGCGTCAGCAGGGTCAGCGCGACCCGCTTGCCGGCCTTCTCGGCGGCGTCCACGACGGCACGCAGGTGTACGTCGTCCAGGGGCCCCGGATCGATCACCACCGCCAGTTCGGAGTCCGGCTCGGCCACGATCCAGGTGTTCGTGCCGTCCAGGGTCATCGCGGAGGCGTTCGGGGCGAGGACGTTGACGGCGCGCGGGGTGGCGGGGCCCGAGAGCACCCCGCCGCGCGGCTGGCCGGGAAGTGCTGCGGCGTCGGTCATGCGGAGGCTCCACCGGTCGGGATGTGCTTGGTGAACTCGTCGTGGCCCGGCCAGCTGAGGACCAGCTCGCCGTCCACCAGCCTGGCCTGTGCGAGGACGGGTGTCATGTCGCGCCCGGGCGCCGCGGCGAGGGCCTCGGCGGCGCTCCCGTACGCGTCGAGCTGGCGCAGGGTCGCGATGGTGGGCGGCATCATCAGGAGGTCGCCCCTGTCGTAGCCGTCCATCGCCTCCGCGGGGCGGATCCAGACGGTGCGGTCGGCCTCCGTGGAGGCGTTCCGGGTGCGCTGGCCCGCCGGGAGGACGGCCACGAAGAAGAAGGTGTCGTAGCGGCGGGGCTCGAACTCCGGGGTGATCCAGCGCGTCCAGGCACCCAGCAGGTCGGAGCGCAGCACGAGCCCCCTGCGGTCGAGGAACTCGGCGAAGGAGAGGTCGCGGGCGACCAGGGCCGCCCGGTCGCTCTCCCAGTCCTCCCCGGTGGTGTCGCCGACCACGGTGTCCGGGGCCGGGCCCGCGAGCAGGACGCCCGCCTCCTCGTACGTCTCGCGGACCGCCGCGCAGACGATCGCCTGGGCCGAGGCCTCGTCGACGCCGAGCCGGGACGCCCACCACGCGCGCGTGGGGCCCGCCCAGCGGACGTGGTGGTCGTCGTCCCTGGGGTCCACCCCGCCGCCCGGATACGCGTACGCGCCTCCGGCGAAGGCCATGGAGGCGCGTCTGCGCAGCATGTGCACGGCGGGACGGGAGCCGCCGGACCCCCCGGAGCCGGTGCCGGTGCCCTTGAGCGCCTCGGAGCCGGTGCGCTCGCGGCCGGTGTGCTCGGCGGGCTCAGGGTCCGTGGTCTCGGCCGGCTCGGGGCCGGTGTCCTTCAGCAGCATGACGGTGGCCGCCCTTCTGGGGACGACCGGTGTGAGCGTGCCCTCCGAGAGAGCGCGGATCCTCTCGGGCCACTCCGGGGGGTACCACTGCCCATTCGCCATGGGCGGAGGCTATCCCGGAGTGAGCTGATGTTCGAGAGGCGACGATCGCTCCCTCCGGAGAGGTCTACGCCTGCGTCAGCTCCACCTGGATCTCGACCTCCACGGGCGCGTCGAGCGGCAGCACCGCCACGCCGACCGCGCTGCGCGCGTGCACGCCCTTGTCCCCGAGGACCTCGCCCAGGAGCTCGCTCGCGCCGTTCAGGACGGCGGGCTGGCCGGTGAAGTCGGCCGCCGAGGCGACGAAGCCGACGACCTTCACCACGCGCGCGATGCGGTCGAGGTCACCCGCGACCGACTTGACCGCCGCGAGGGCGTTCAGCGCGCAGGTGCGGGCCAGTTCTTTGGCCTCCTCCGGGGTGACCTCCGCGCCCACCTTGCCGGTGAGCGGAAGTTTGCCGTCCACCATCGGGAGCTGGCCGGCCGTGTACACGTACACACCCGACCGTACGGCGGGCTGGTACGCGGCCAGCGGCGGTACGACGGCTGGCAGGGTCAGTCCCAGTTCGGCCAGTTTCGCCTCGACAGCGCTCACGCGGCCCGCTCCCGCTTCAGGTAGGCGACGAGCTGCTCGGGGTTGTTCGGCCCGGGCACGACCTGGACGAGCTCCCAGCCGTCCTCGCCCCAGGTGTCCAGAATCTGCTTCGTGGCGTGGACGAGCAGAGGCACGGTTGCGTATTCCCACTTGGTCATGGGGGCGACTGTATCCGCTGGCACGGCCCGCCCTTCCCGGCCCTCCCCGGCCCTCCGCCCGCCGCCCGGCCGACGACCGGGCCGATGACTGGCCGATGACTGGGCAGCGCGCTCCCTGGGCACCCGTATGCGAAGCAGGGCCCCACGGCCACCGCACCGCGCAGTGAGGAATTAGGCTCGAAGACGTGAGCAGGCTTCAGGTCGTCAGCGGCAAGGGCGGTACCGGAAAGACCACGGTCGCCGCAGCACTCGCGCTCGCCCTCGCGACCGAGGGCAAACGTGCCCTTCTGGTCGAGGTCGAGGGCAGACAGGGCATCGCGCAGCTCTTCGAGACGCAGGCGCTGCCCTACGAGGAGCGGAAGATCGCCGTCGCTCCCGGTGGCGGGGAGGTGTACGCACTCGCCATCGACCCCGAGCTGGCCCTTCTGGACTACCTCCAGATGTTCTACAAGCTCGGCGGCGCGGGCCGCGCCCTGAAGAAGCTGGGCGCCATCGACTTCGCGACCACCATCGCGCCGGGCCTGCGGGACGTGCTCCTGACGGGCAAGGCCTGTGAGGCCGTACGCCGCAAGGACAAGCGCGGGCGGTTCGCGTACGACTACGTGGTGATGGACGCGCCGCCGACCGGGCGGATCACCCGCTTCCTGAACGTGAACGACGAGGTGGCCGGGCTCGCCAAGATCGGCCCGATACACAATCAGGCGCAGGCCGTGATGAGGGTGCTCAAGTCGCCCGAGACCGCCGTGCACCTGGTGACGCTCCTGGAGGAGATGCCCGTCCAGGAGACCGCCGACGGCATCGCGGAGCTGCGTGCCGCGCGGCTGCCGGTGGGGCGGACCATCGTGAACATGGTGCGGCCCGCGATCCTGGACGAGGCCGACCTGGAGCTCGCGCGCGAGGCGCCGCGTACGGCCGTCGCCAAGTCGCTGTCGGCCGCCGGACTCGGCGGCGCGCGCCGCGGCGGGGTCGCCGAGCGCCTGGTGGAGCCGTTGCTGAACCAGGCGGAGGAGTACGCGGAGCGGTACGCGCTGGAGCGTGAGCAGCGTGCGGTGCTCCATGGGCTGGAGCTGCCGCTGCACGAACTCCCGTTGCTCGCCGAGGGAATGGACCTCGCGGGCCTGTACGAACTCGCCAAGGAACTGCGTCAGCAAGGGATCTCATGAGTCAGGACCCCGCCCGCGCAAACGATTCTGCCCGCGAACCCGCCGGCAAAGGCGGAGCCGCAGGCGCGCCCGGAGCCAGCAGCACACCCGGAGCCTCCGGCGCCTCCGGAGCCACCGGCAAGCGCGGCTCCACCGGCACACCCGGATCCGCCCGCGCGATCGATCCCGCGTCCGCCGCCGTCCTGGGGGTCGACGCGCTGATCGACGACCCCGGGACCCGCATCGTGGTCTGCTGCGGCGCGGGCGGCGTCGGCAAGACCACCACCGCGGCGGCGCTGGGACTGCGGGCCGCCGAGCGTGGCCGCAAGGTGGTCGTCCTGACCATCGACCCGGCGCGCAGGCTGGCCCAGTCGATGGGCATCGACGCGCTCGACAACACTCCGCGCCGGGTGAAGGGCATCGACGACTCCGCGAGCGGCGAGCTGCACGCGATGATGCTCGACATGAAGCGCACCTTCGACGAGATCGTCGAGGCGCACGCGGACCGCGAGCGGGCGGCCGCGATCCTGAACAACCCCTTCTACCAGTCGCTCTCCGCCGGCTTCGCGGGCACACAGGAGTACATGGCGATGGAGAAGCTGGGGCAGCTGAGGGCGCGCGAGGAGTGGGACCTCATCGTCGTCGACACGCCGCCCTCGCGCTCGGCCCTCGACTTCCTGGACGCCCCGAAGCGGCTCGGTTCGTTCCTGGACGGCAAGCTGATCCGGCTGCTGACCGCGCCGGCGAAGCTGGGCGGCCGGGCCGGGATGAAGTTCCTGAACGTCGGGATGTCGATGATGACCGGCACCCTCGGCAAACTGCTCGGCGGTCAGCTCCTGAAGGACGTGCAGACGTTCGTGGCGGCCATGGACACCACCTTCGGTGGTTTCCGTACGCGCGCGGACGCCACGTACAAACTGCTCCAGGCGCCCGGTACGGCGTTCCTGGTCGTCGCGGCCCCGGAGCGGGACGCGCTGCGCGAGGCGGCGTACTTCGTGGAACGGCTGGCCGCGGAGGAGATGCCGCTCGCCGGTCTCGTGCTGAACCGGGTCCACGGCAGCGGCGCCACCCGGCTGTCCGCCGAGCGCGCACTCGCCGCCGCGGAAAATCTTGCCGAGGCCCGCATTGTGGATCAGGTGGGCGGGAAAGCTGGACTTCGTAACTCTCCCGACACGTACGGCAGTTCAGAATCACCCGCTACCGAGACCGGCGTTTCGAAGACCGCCGTTCCCGAGGCTCCCTCATCCGACGCAGGCTCCCCCGCCGCGGACCGGACCAGTGCCGACGGAGCAGGAACGGACGACGACCGCGACACCGTGGACCCCGAGACCCCGGACCGCGACGACAGCAGCACGGAAGGCCGCACCGTCGATCAACTCACCGCAGGCCTGCTGAGGCTGCACGCCGAACGTATGCAACTGCTCTCCCGCGAGCAGCGCACACGTGATCGCTTCACCGCGCTCCACCCCGAGGTGGCGGTGGCCGAAGTGGCCGCGCTGCCCGGCGATGTGCACGACCTCGCGGGGCTGCGGCACATCGGGGACCGGCTCGCGGCCGACATCACGCCGGCCGGAGGTTCTTGAGCCCGACCCGAAGGAGCCTTGAACACGACCCGAAAGGTTGTTGAACACAACCCGAAGGGTTCTTGAACACGACCCGAGGGTCTTGAGCACGACCCGGAGGTTTCTGAGCCCGAGGGAGCCGCTCGCGCCTGTGTCGGGCGCATACGGAACCGCTGTGAGTCCGCCAGGTGGGCGGATCCCGGTCAGCCCACCGCTGCGTAGTTCTCGTACACCTCTTCCTCGTCGAGGGGCAGGATTCCCGCCCCCCGCTCGTACTCGGTACGCGCGGTTTCGAGCAGCCTGCGCCAAGAGGTGACGGTTGGTCGCCTGCGCAGCAGTGCGCGGCGCTCCCGCTCCGTCATCCCTCCCCACACGCCGAACTCGACGCGGTTGTCCAACGCGTCGGCCAGGCACTCCGTGCGCACCGGGCATCCGGTGCACACCGCCTTCGCCCGGTTCTGCGCTGCTCCTTGAACGAACAGTTCATCCGGATCGGTAGTGCGGCAGGCCGCCTGCGCACTCCAGTCGGTTACCCAGCCCATACCGGCGCCGTCCTCTCCCGAATCGAGGCTCCCCCACGGCGGCAGCGGCATATTCACCGCCACCAGTTCAGGACGTTACGGAAGGTGGGCACAGTCAACCAGCCCCTTCGGGCCCAATCTTGAATGGCCCGAATGGACTATGGGTACGCGACAGATCACCCAACGGAGTGACCCGACGACATACGTGACTTTCCCGGCAGACCGGGGCACTTGACTTGCGTCACAACGGACGTCGGCTGACACATGAGGCGGATTCGGACACGCCCTCAACAAAAAAGTCGAGTGAAGACCGAGACGATTCGGGGTCGCCGGACGTATTGATACGTGGTCCTACTGCTGTGACAGTTGAGAGCAGCTTAGGCCAACGCCTATACGCGTGTCCGGCGAATGAGAACGTAGGCTGCCCTCATGCCAAAGAAGCGCTCGGGCGGTGGTCTGTCTCCCACGCAACAGGCCGCCAAGTTCCTCGGTGTCAGTGTGCTCGCGGGGGCCGTCATGGCCGGGATCGCCGTGCCGGCGTTCGGTGCGCTCGGTCTCGCGGCCAAGGGTTCGGTCGAGGGATTCGACGAGATCCCGGCCAACCTGAAGCGGCCACCGCTGAGCCAGCGCACCACGATCCTGGACAACCAGGGCGGTCAGATCGCCACGGTCTACTCGCGTGACCGCACGGTGGTCGACCTCAAGGACATCTCGCCGTACATGCAGAAGGCGATCGTCGCGATCGAGGACGCGCGGTTCTACGAGCACGGCGCGGTCGACCTCAAGGGTGTCCTGCGCGCCCTCAACAAGAACGCGCAGAGCGGCAACGTCTCGGAGGGCGCCTCGACGCTCACCCAGCAGTACGTCAAGAACGTCTTCGTGGAGGAGGCCGGCGACGACCCGACGAAGGTCGCCCAGGCCACCCAGCAGACCCTCGGCCGCAAGGTCCGCGAGCTGAAGTTCGCGATCCAGGTCGAGGAGGAGCTGGGCAAGAAGAAGATCCTCGAGAACTACCTGAACATCACGTTCTTCGGGCAGCAGGCCTACGGCGTGGAGGCGGCGGCCCAGCGTTACTTCTCCAAGTCCGCCAAGGACCTGGAGGTCCAGGAGGCCGCGCTGCTGGCCGGCATCGTCCAGTCGCCGACCCGGTACGACCCGGTCAACGACGAGGCCGAGGCCACCAAGCGGCGCAATGTGGTGCTGCAGCGCATGGCCGAGGTGCACGACATCTCGCAGGCGGAGGCCGCGGAGGCCAAGAAGAAGCCGCTCGGCCTGAAGGTCAGCAAGCCGAACAACGGCTGCATCACGGCCGTCAAGGACTCCAGCTTCTTCTGCGACTACGTGCGTGAGGTGTTCCTGACCGACCCGGTCTTCGGCAAGACGCAGAAGGCCCGGGCCAAGGTCTGGAACCAGGGTGGCCTGACGATCCGTACGACGCTCGACCCGCAGGCGCAGAAATCGGTCCAGGCCTCGCTCAAGAACCATGTCAACAAGTCGGACAAGGTCGCGGCGGCCTCGACGCTGGTCGAGCCCGGTTCGGGCAAGATCCTGGCGATGGGCCAGTCGAAGCCGTACGGCTACGGCAAGAACGAGACCGAGATCAACTACTCGGTCGACCAGAAGATGGGCGGCTCGAACTTCGGCTTCCCGACCGGTTCGACGTTCAAGCCGTTCCTGGCCGCGGCGGCCCTGGAGGGCGGCAAGCCGGTCACGCAGTCCTATCCGGCGCCGTACGAGATGCCGTATCCCGACAGCGTCCAGGCGTGCGGCGGAAAGACCTGGCGCAACAGCGAGGGCGCGAAGGTCGAGAACGAGGACGAGTCGGAGGTCGGCCCGTACGCGCTGAAGAAAGCCATGGCGCTGTCGGTCAACACCTACTTCGTGCAGATGCTGGAAGACATCGGGATGTGCCCGGTGGTGGACATGACCGACAAGCTGGGCGTCGTGCAGGGCAACGGCACCAAGCTGCCCGAGCAGCCCTCGTCGATGACCCTCGGCTCCACCGGTATCTCGCCGCTGACCATGGCGAGCGCGTACGCCGCCTTCGCCAACCGGGGCACGTACTGCACGCCGGTAGCGATCGCGTCGATCAGCCAGAAGCTCGGCGGTGAGAAGAAGTCCTTGTCGGTTCCGAAGTCGTCGTGCTCGCGCGCGATGTCGGAGACCACCGCGGACACGGTCAACACGCTGCTGAGCGGTGTGGTCGACTCCGGTACGGGTCAGGAGGCCGGTCTCACCGACCGCGCCAACGCCGGCAAGACCGGTACGACGGACTACCGCAAGAACGCCTGGTTCGTCGGCTACACGCCGAACCTGTCCGGCGCGGTCTGGGTCGGCAGTGCCACCCAGAAGGTCAAGATGGTCAACATCACCATCGGCGGGACGTGGCACGAGAAGGTCTTCGGCGGCGCGGTGCCCGGACCGATCTGGAAGGACGCCATGACCGGCGCCCTCTCCGGCAAGGAGTCCCCGAGCTTCAACCTCGTCAACATCCCCGACCCCCAGAAGGACCGCGACAAGGACCGCGACCGGGGCGACGGCAACAACGGAGACCACGGCAACGGCAACGGCGGCGGCGGAAACGGGGAGAACCGGGGAAATGACAATGGGGGCGGCACCGACGGTGGCCCGCCCCAGATCCCCACGCCGACCTTCTCCATCCCCGACGAGTGGACGATCGGCGGCAACGACGGCAACAACGGCGGCGGTAACGGAAACGGGAACGGTGGGAACGGTGGCGGGGGCACCTGGCCGTAGACCGGCCTGACGTCCATCACCTGCTGGTACGCCGATGGGGGCGCCCCCTGTTCTCAGGGGGCGCCCCCATCGGCGTACGACCGCGGCCGGTGCCGGCGGTGGTGGCCTTGGCGGCGGCAGTGGTGGTGGCGTTGGCGGTGGTGGTGGCGTTGGCGGTGCTCGGAACTCAGCCCGCGAGGCGCTTCTTGACCTCCGCGGCGACGCGACCGCCGTCCGCCAGACCGGCCACCTTCGGGTTCACGATCTTCATGACCTGGCCCATGGCGCGCGGGCCCTCGGCGCCGGCCGCCTTCGCCTCCTCGACCGCCTGCGCGACGAGCTGCCGCAGTTCGTCGTCGGAGAGCTGCTTGGGCAGGTACTCGGCGAGGATCTCGCCCTCCGCCTTCTCGCGCTCGGCCGACTCGGCACGGCCGCCCTGCGCGAACGCGTCGGCCGCCTCGCGGCGCTTCTTCGCCTCCTTGGCGATCACCTTCTGCACCTCGTCGTCGGAGAGTTCGCGCTTCTGCGTACCCGCGACCTCCTCCTTCTGGACGGCGGCGAGGGTCAGCCGGAGCGTCGAGGAGCGGAGCTCGTCGCGCCCCTTGATCGCGGCGTTGAGGTCTGCCTGCAGCTTCGACTTGAGCGTGGTCATGGGGTCGATTGTCGCAGGTGCGGTGCGGCGAACGCCCTTGTATTTCGGCGGCCGGCCTCTCGTGGACCGCTCAGGAGTCCTCTGCGGGCCGCCCATGAGCCGTACGTGGGCCGTCCGTGGGGTTCGGGGCGTCCAGGGTCTGACACGATGGGCGTATGCGCGCGCGATACGGAGTACCACTGGGAATCGCGGCGGCTGGTGCCGCCGGTCTGCTCTACTCGGCGGGGTTCGAAGCCCGCTCGTTCAGACTGCGGCGGGTGACGGTCCCGGTGCTGCCTCCCGGGATGCGACCGCTGCGCGTGCTCCAGGTCTCCGACATCCACATGGTGAGCGGGCAGCGCAAGAAGCAGCGCTGGCTGCGTTCGCTGGCCGGGCTGCGCCCCGACTTCGTCATCAACACCGGGGACAACCTCTCGGACCCCGAGGGCGTTCCGGAGGTCATGGACGCCCTCGGCCCCCTGATGGAGTTCCCCGGAGCGTACGTCTTCGGCTCGAACGACTACTACGGGCCCACGCTCCGCAACCCCGCCCGCTACCTCTTCGAGAAGACGCAGGGCCGGCACGGGCTGAACGGCAACGCGCCCGCCGTCAACGTCGTCCACAACCCGTGGGAGGAGCTGCGCGACGGCTTCGACGCGGCGGGCTGGCTCAACCTCACGAACGTCCGGGGCTCGCTGAAGATCGACGGCTACGAGATCGAGCTGACCGGGCTCGACGACCCGCACGTCAAGCGCGACCGGTACGCGCGCGTGGCCGGCGGCCCGTCCGACGCGGCCGACCTCTCCCTGGGCATCGTGCACGCGCCGTACCTGCGCGCGCTGGACGCGTTCACCGCGGACGGCTACCCGCTGATCCTGGCGGGCCACACGCACGGCGGGCAGTTGTGCATCCCCTTCTACGGCGCCCTGGTCACCAACTGCGACCTGGACACCGACCGGGTGAAGGGCCTGTCCACGTACACGGAGGAGGAGTCGGACCGGACGTCCTACCTGCATGTGTCGGCGGGCTGCGGGACGAGCAGGTACACGCCGGTGCGGTTCGCGTGCCCGCCGGAGGTGACACTGCTGACGCTCACGGACCGGACTTCCGCGTAGCCCCCGTCTTCCCTGCCTCTCCCTCACCTCCCCCGTCCGGTTGAATAGATTTAGCCCCTTTTGTCATCCTCTCCTAGCGTGAGGGGATGACCACTCCCATACCTGCGGACATCCCGGACATACCCAGGATCCCGGGCATAGCCGCCACCGCCGCCGCTTCCACCGTCCCCGTGGTGCCCGCGTACGCCGTGGTCCCGCGCGTACGCCGCCCCGTGGTCGCCATCTTCCGCCTGGTCATCGCCCTGGCGGCAGCCGCGGGAGTGGCACTCGACCTGCTCCTCGGTGCCCCGCTGCGCGTCCTGAGCTACGCCACGATCCTGAGCAGCGTCCTGGTGGCCGGGGTGTTCACCGTCTCGGCCTGGCGGGCATGGAAGGCCCACCACCCCCTCCGCCCCTCCCTCACCGCCTGCACCTTGCTGTACGCGGTCGGGACGGGCCTGCTCTACCACCTGATCCTGGCCGACGACGCGACCGCCTTCTCCATGACGAGCGACGCCGCGACGCTCACCGGCTGGCACGCGGCCACGAACCAGCTGCTGCACACGGTGGTCCCGGTGGCGGTCGCGCTGGACTGGCTCCTGCTGACCCGCCCGAGGGCGCTACGCCTGCACAGCGCGGCTGCCTGGATGATCCTTCCGGTCGCGTACCTGGCATACACGCTGACCCGGGGCCTGCTCCTCCCCCCGGGCACGCCGGCCCGCTACCGCTACCCCTTCCTCGACGTGTCCCGGCACGGCTTCGTCGAGGTCCTGGGCAACGTCACGATCCTCGGCCTCGCCTGCTACGCCCTGGCCGTGCTCCTCGTCGCCCTGGACCACATCAGGCCCGGCCCACGCCGCCACCGGGCCCCGGAAAACCGGATTTCGTCTCCGGCCACCGGTGGGCTAAAGTAAACGACGTCGCCACGGCACACCACGAGAGTGGCCAGCCACCAGCGACATCGGGGTGTAGCGCAGCTTGGCAGCGCGCTTCGTTCGGGACGAAGAGGTCGTGGGTTCAAATCCCGCCACCCCGACAGCCAAAACAGCAGGTGAGGCACCTACGGATCTCCGTAGGTGCCTCACCTGTTTCTGCATGCGTGTCTATCTGCGTGACTACCGCTCGGGGCCCCGCTTGAAGATGCCGTCCATGACCACGGCACCGGTCTGGATCACGGGCCGGATCTGCGACCGGTGGTCACCAGGCACCACTACGATCGCCGGTCATGGACTGGCCGGAGCGTGCAGCGAAATTGAGGCAGTGGAGCAGAAGCGGGGACCGTGCTCTGCACAAGCCGTTGCTGTTGTTGTATGCCCTCGGTCGTTTCGGCAGGATGCCTCCGATGAACTGCGGTAGAGCGTCGTGGAGAAGGATCTGCCGCGGCTATTGGCCGAATACGGTCCGCCGAACAGTGCCACTCCGGCCTACCCGTTCCGCCACCTGGTGAGCGACGGCGTGTGGGAGGCACGCACCCGCGGACCGGGCAGCCCCGGCATCGAGGTACGGGAGCCTCGGGCACCGCGGGGCGGCTTGGCGCCGGAGCTGCGGACAGCGCTGCGGCGTGAACCGGCGCTGCTCGGCCGGATGGCACGGGTCCTGCTCGACCCGCACTTCCCCCTTCACTCCACGCCGACCTGTGCCAATCCGTCGGCCTGGAGCTGGAGCCGGCGGAGATCGGATCCAAACAGCTCTCGGACGCCGTGTGGAGGCGGCGGCATCCGTGATGCGTGCGCTCACGTCGGCGTGCCCGTCAAGATGCCCAGCGAGGTGAGGGTGACGAAGGCCGCGCTCCAGGCCATCGCGTGGCGGATGCAGCGGTATTTGATCCAGACCGTGCGGGACAGGATGGTGAGCTGGCTGAGGTCACGTTCCCTCGAGTCGGTACGTCGCACGGCCTCTTCGAGGCAAAGGACAGACGCCGTCGCGTTTACATCACCGAAGTAGTGCGCACGGGCATGGTGAGGCCGGCCGACGCGTGGAGTCACGGCCAGACCGAGCTGGACGAGGGATACGAAGCAGGTGACGCAGCCGGCCCAGAGCAGGATCTGCGAGACGACGGCGTAGCCACGTGGTTCTATGGCACCACCCAGTATCACACCTAGCAGTGCGGTCAATGCGGCGCCCATGGACGCGAGGAGGAAGCCGGCCTTGTTGTCGGCTTTCAGCAGTTCCTCCCGTGCCTCGGCCAGCAGTGTGCGTACGAGTTGGGCGTCGCGAGTGGGCTCCGTTGTGCCTTCGCCTGTAGCCATGGTGCTCCTGTCGGTTGTAGCTACGACTGCCGTGACGAAGCCGCCCCGGTGTGTGACCGGGGCGGCCATGGCGCCGTTCCTCGTACACCCGCGTCCTCATGTCCCATGTCGCTCTGGGCCGGGCCTACGGGCCAGTCGGTCTTCGTCAGACGCTGGAGCTGCGGCGGAGTTCTTTCTCCAGCGTGTTCACCGCCTGACGCACGCGGATGTTCATCGCGGCGGTGTGCTCTCGCAAGGCGGCCTCCGACTCGGCCCGGTTGCGACGGATCTCCTGCTCGATGGAGTCCTGGGCGATCTCGATGTCGGCCAGGGCCCGGCGTTCGTCGAGGCGCACCTGCTCGCCGTAGATCTTGACCGCGCTGTTGCTGTGCAAGGTGAGCATCTGGTCGTAGGAGTTCTCCCGGCCGAGGAACTTCACGATGACGGGCAGCATGTCAAGCAGGACGAAGAGCAGGCGGATCATCCAGATGCCCACGAAAACCACCGTGTTGCCGCCGGCGAGTTCGTCGAGTGCCCGGATGCGCTCCAGGACTCCGATCTCCTTCTGCTTGGCCCGCTCCTCGACGATCCGCTGCTCGATGCCTTCCGCACGGGCCTCCAGGAAGTCGCCGCGCGCTGTGGTCAGTCGTCCCTCGATGCGTGCGATGCGGTTGTTCATCCCCGCCAGCCGCGTCTCGTTCTTCTCAGTGTGGTGAGTGGTCCGGTAGTCGCTCGCCTTCTCCCGCAGCCGCAGGCATTCGGAGGAGCGCTGGTACAGGCCAGTAGCGGCTATTCGGATCATTTGCCGGCACTCGTCTCGCACCTCGGAGTCGATTGCCTCCAGCCTGTTCGCGTCCCGATCCACCCTCTTCTGGAGATCAGCCGCGTCGGAACGCAACGCGGCCAGCTCGTCACTCTGCCGTCCGGGAGTCGCGGCGAAGGACAATACGTACGTGCTGGTGCAGTCCTCCGGTGTGCTGGTCGCGGTGGTGCTCGGCACGGGGTTGCAGCGGACCAGGTTCGACCTCAGCCGGTCTATGTCGTCGATGCGTTCGTCGGCAACGTGCGCCTCCACGGCCGTCGCGAAGATCCTCAGTACGAGAGGCTCGGCGATCACGACGCCCAGCATCAGGGCGATGAGCAGCCTCAGCACCAGCGGACCGGTCTGTCGTCGCGCGTTCGGCTGGGGGCTGACCAGCAGCCGGTCGAGGTTGAGTACGAACAGCATCCAGATCACCGTCGGGATCACCGCCAGGACGGATGCCCTGCCAAGCGCCTCCGTCGCGAAGTTCCACATGGAGAAAGCCGCGATGACGGAGGTGCCGAGCACCACTCCCCCGAGTGCCGTGTACTTGGCACGCTCGTGCGGCGTCCGGTCGAGGAGCTCCTCGCTGACGCCACTCAGGCCGCGTAGCCGTGCGGAGAAGTTGACGGGTCGGCTTGTCGCGGGGTCGGTGACGCGGTTCGTGCGCAGGCCGGCGAACTTGTGCGTGGGCCTCCGCGTGACATCGGGGCCGGTGCCTTCTGGACCGGTGCCTTCTGGACCCGTGTCGTCGGAGTGGGTGGTGTGATCAGTCAACGAGATCTTCCTCGTTCTGGACAAAGCCTTCACGCCGGTCCTTCGGGGACGCCGCATGATCCTGCCGTGCCGATGCGATGCGGGCACTCTGTCCGGGCTCCATCATGGGGGCTTCGGTCGTGCCCGAGCCGATGCCCGCAACTGCGCCCCTGTCCTGCAGGACCTGTTCGAGGACCTGGTGGTAGTCGACGTAGCCACCCTCGCTGCTGCCCATCTGGCGCAGCAGGGTCAGCACCATGTCGCGCCGCATCTGAGTCTCGGCCGTCTCCTGCGCCCGGGCATGGGCCTGGGCGGCGGCTTCCGCTTCGTTGCGGCGGGTCGCGGTCTCTTCGGTGATGCGGTGAATACGAGCCGCGGCCTCGGTGACGTCGATCTCCGCCCGGGCGATGCCGAACGCGTCCGCATGATTGGACCCCTGGGCAAGCAACTCGGCGATCCGCGCCGTGGTCTGGGTCTCCACGTCCATTTCCAGCTGGGTGAGCTGGCCGGTACGACGCTGGTTGCGTAGGGTTTCCTCCCAAGCGCGCAGGTTCTCTGACGTACTCACTTCGGCGCTGACGAACTCCACGCTCATGCCGACCACCCGCGGCGGCACCACCGCGCTGTAGGCGGTCATTCTCCGGGCCACCTCGGCGCGGACCGCGTTGACCTCCTCCACCCGATGCCCCGCGCTGAGCCTCGGAAGGTCGCTGTCCCCGAGCAGGTAGGCACGCAGGGGTACGACGACGTCGATGACGCCCTGCCGTGCGATGACCGTAGGGTCGGTCACCTGGCAGGTGAAGGAGGCATGGACCGTGAAGTTGTCCGCCTCACTCACCGAGGGAAGCGTGCGTTCGACCTCCACCAGGCGCGCCCGGGTGTCCACCAGGCTCACGGAGGACGCGTCGAGCACATCCGGATGGGACGGGTCGAAGAGCATGCCCTCTGGGAACGCGCGGTAGTTGCCTCCGACCCTGAAGACGTAGACCGCGCCGGGCGGCAACGTCGGGACGTCGTCACGTCGTCGACGCCGTGACCACAGTTTGCCCTGGACGGTGTCCAAGACCTCCTCGGTGATGACCGGGTAGTTCACTTGCTTCGGCCTCCTTGGACAGAAGAAGAAACGACTTGGGTGAAGGGCGGCGACAAGCGCCGGGCCGGGTCAGGTCGGGACCGGCCGTGCAACGATCCGACCAGCACGCGTGCCAGTTCATGGGTGCCCGGGATCGCGAAGTCGGGACTCCGCAGGGCGGTGGACAGGGCGTGGGCGAGGGCGCTCCACTGGGAGGCGCTCGTTCCGGCCCGCATCGCCTCGCCGAGTCGGCGGACGTCGTCCGTCGCGGTGGGGTCGTCCCGCAGGTGCACCAGAGTGCGGCACAGCGCCTGGACGGCCCGGCGGCGGAAGCTGCTGAGCAGCACGGCCGTCCACAGGGCCCCGAGGTGGCGGGCGCTGTCCGGGACCTGTCGCAGAAGCGCCGCAGGAACCGACCCGGGCCCCTCCAGCCTCTCCGCTTCGATGAGTTGAACGACCATGCGCAGGGCGTCGAGGCGGTCCTTGGAGCGTCTCTCGGCCGACTCGACACAGGTGCGCGCGTACCGCAGTGTCAGGAGCGCGCGGTCCGGGTCCTGCTCCGTGGTCTGCAACAACAGCACCAGAGACCGGCGTGCGGCAAACGCGATGCGCTCGCCGCGCCCGGTCAAGAACCAGAGCAGGTTGAGTGCGTCGAGGCGGTAGAGCGAGCCGAGCCTTCCGGTCAGCGCCATGGCCGCGGTGACGGCCGGGCCCGGTCCGTTGTTGTCCGCCCAGCGGAGCACGATGGTCAATACCAGCGGTGCGAGCTGTTCGGCCTCGCACATGAACTGCAGAGTCAGTGCGGCCGTGACCCGTTGGCTCGTGATTCCTTCGGCCCAGTTCCGCAGCAGGTACTCCTCGACCTCGGCCGGCCCGTACCTGGCGAGCATCGCCGTGCCACGGGCGACCTCCGTACGAGCGTCGAGGTCGGGCAGCCTGGACAGGTCGCCCAGCCACTGCCGCAGCGGGTACCACAGCTCGTATCCGTACAAGCTGTGCAGTTCACAGATGACGAGGTCACGGATGCGGGGCGAGGTGAAGACGAGGCACCGTTCACCCCGGGAGTCGCCCTGGCCCGGCCAGGAGTGTGACCGCACTTCAACGAGTTCAACCGCACGCTCCTTCCAGCGGGCGCGGGACTGTTCGAAACTGCCACCTCGCGTCGGGAGCGGAGTGACGGGCTCCTGCTCGGTGACGGGTGTCTCACCGTGCAATTCCCAGTTGCGCATGTGGGCAAAGAGCAGAGAGGTCGCCTTCTCGAACGTCCGCTCAGGGACCCCCTCCAAGAAGGCGAGCGCGGCCACCGGCAGCAGGTCGTCTGCGCCCGGCCGGCCCTGGAACCATTCATGGACGCATTTGCTGTCGCTGTCCCGGAGTGTTTCGAGGGCCGTCAGAGGGCTTTGGGAGAGGGCGACCGCCGCGGCCACGACATCCGCTGGACGTCGCTTCTCGGCCACGCTCTCCAGTAGCTCCTTCTCCGTCTCCGGGTCGATCTCGACGTACGGCAGCTTGTCCCGGCAGTACTGGAACAATTGCACCGCGTCCGGGGTGTGCCACGGAACGCAGTGGTCCTTGAGCGCCAGGCGTCGCAGAGACGTGTCGTCCGTGGTGATCACCAGGAAAGCGCCCTTGCGCTGCAACTCTTCGCTCAGCCGTCCGATCTCGTAGGCCTGTACGGCCACGATGTTCGTCTCGCCGACGTAGTCTCGGATGACGTACGCGTGGCCCGGCTCAATGGCGGCCGTCGCGGCCAGATCGGCCAACGCGTTGGCGGGAGACAGGCTGCGCAGTGGTACGACGTCGCCGGCGATCCTTCTGAGCAGCGCCAAGGCGCCGGCGCCGCGACCGGTGTCGTCCTGACCGGTCAGGACGACGAGAGAGTCGCTCTCCAGTCTGCCTAGCGCCTCCCTGAAGCAGGGTTCGGGGCGAACGTAGTAGCGCAGCGCCTCATCCACCGCCTCCGGTGCCACGATGCCGGGCACCAGCCCAGGCGCAGAGGTTGCGGCGAACCCGAAGGCTGCGCCGGAGGCATCCACCGAGGCGTAGAAGTTGTTGTAGACGCGCTGCTGGACCTGCCGGAGCTCTTCGTACCCCTTACCGTCCTCCTCGCCCTCCTGCTGCTCGGCCTTGCGCTTCCCGTGGACCCGGTCCCGCGCTTGGTCGTCGTACTCAACCTGCTCCCGTACCGTGCCACCATCCGTGGCGCGAGCGTCGCCACCCCCTTTCGGTGACACCGCTGGTCTGTCCTCGTCGACGGGTGTGACAGGTGTGACCGGCGGTACGTCCCAGCCGTCGTTCGTGTTGGGACGGCCCAAGTCGTCGGCGCCGTCAGGCATCGATACTCCCGAAGCCGAACACGGCGCCCCGCGCGTCCACCGGGCCGTTCATGTTGGTGACGTTCATCCGCTCCGCGTGGTAATCGTTGCGGACGCCCGCACCACCGTCCCGGCCCAGCGTCCCTTCGCCCTCGCCCGGCAGGTCCACCGGTTCCGGCAGGGAGTCAGTGGCCCGGTGCGGGTCATCGGTGGCAGGCCGGTCGGCGGAACCGCGGTCTCCACCCGTGGCAGGCGGCGCGCCGATCACGGGCACCGTGAGCCACGCGGTGGATTCGTACTCCTTCACCTTGACGGTGACGCGGCTGAAGTCCGATGCCCGCAGTGTGGTGTGGCCGCCCGCCACGGTGGAGCGGAAGACCTCGTCGGACAGCAGCAACGCCAAGTCGGCCGTTGCGTATGCGTCCAACGCTTCGTAGAGCGGCCGGGAGTTGAGCAGACGTGCCGTGGCGACCACCGCTGTTCCCGCAAAACCGTTGTCGGCGAGTTCCACGGGGCCGTGGTGCATGGCAGCGCGCAACCGCATGCGGGCCGCCGACGTCCGCTGCTCGTTGTAGTGACGGAGTTCCGAGGCGAGGTGACGGAAGTAGTCGTCGACCAGGCGCGGTTCGTCGCCATTCATGGGCAGGACGGCGAGCTGCTCGTCGCCCTTCAGCTGGATATGCCACTCCGAACGACTCAGTCCGGCGCTTCTGGCCGCCCTGTCGAGAATGCGTGGCAGATCATGTTGCGTTTCTGACTGACTTCGATCGTTCTTGCTTCCGTAGGACTGTGCGTCCACGGCTATACAGGTACAGGGGTAGTACCCGTGCCACTCAACCACCCGATCATCCTCTCTGGGCAGGCACTGTGCGCAATGCGCTGACCAGAGGCTAGGAGATGCGGCCGAAACTGATCCCGTCTCAGTACGGGTTCTCTCCCCCAAGTTTGGCGAATTCCAGCAACCTGGGCACGTCACAGATGGTGATGTTTCGGTAACTGCATTGCACGAGCCCCAACGCCGTCAGGGTGGCCAGGCTCTTTTCGGCCGTCGGCAGTGCGAGCCCAGCCAGCGACGCCAGCTCCTTCTGGGTCAGCGTGACGTCAAGGACACGCCGCTTGCCGCCCTCGCCCGGCATCGGCTGGGCGTACGCCTGGCCCAACTCAGCGAGCACCCGGGCGAATCGGGTGGGCGCGTCGTAGGACCGGTAGTCGATCCGGCGACGATTGGCCCAGCGCAGCCTCGCACTCAGCATCCGCAGGACCGCCTTCATCGCGTCAGGCTTCTGGGCCAGGAAGGTTTCCAAAGAATGGAGTTGAATGATCCGCGCGGTCACCTCATTACATGCCACCACCGTGCCGGACCTGGGTAGGTTCTCGAACGCCGCCATCTCACCCACCAGATCACCCGCTATACGGACGGCGAGAAGCACATTGTCCCCACTTTCGGAGCTGGCCGTCACCTTGACCACACCGCGAGTGAGCAGCAGTACGTGACGGCTCAAGTCACCCTGCTGCAACAGCGACTGATGAGGAGAGTAGTTTCTCTCAATTCCCAACTGGAGAAGTTCGCTCCGACTCGCTTCTCGTAGCCTGCTGAGGAAAGTGGACGTCGACCACTCGTGGTTCACCCCGCACCCCCGAAAATTCCACTCCGCGGCGAATCACGCCATACGAGCGACCCGACCATGGTGCCGCGCAGGCCTCGTCGGCAAGGCATCCGACGCCAATATGGCCTGTTAATTTGCACAACAGCTCAAATTGATCGAACAGGCAGCCTGAACCCCGAGGGAACGTGGACGGAGCGGTGCGTGGTTCGTAATGCCGGCGCCAACTGCCTCGATCCCGGCTGAGCCGTTCTCCGGGCAGAAAGAAAACGGGGCCCCGGTTACGGAGCCCCGCTTCTCAGCACCGGTCTCAAGCCAGGTCGCGACCGCCACCCCCGTGAACGTCGTTCCGGGGTCTGAGGGGGTCGTGAAGGGGCGTTGACCAGGTACAGGCGGTTGGCGAAGCGGGCCGCTGTGGTGGGGACGTCGAAGCGGGGGTCCGTGATCGTGCCGGTCAGGGTGGCCGTCGTGGACTTCGGGTTCAGGTGGAACACGCTGATCGTGTTCAGGCGGTTCTGGACCACGTACAGGGTGCGGCCGATGCGGTACAGGCTGTCGCCGTTCACGACGTCCGGTGCACCGACCAGGGTGATGCGTGTGGCGTAGCCCGTCCGGACACTTACCTTGTACAGCTCTCCCGGGGTGCTCTTGACCACGATGAGGGCTCGGCCGTCGAAGGTCCCTACGATGCCGTTGGCAATATTGACGTCCGGGAGTTGGACCCAGTCCCCGGTGAGCGGCAGGTGCGTACGACTCCGGAGCGGCCCCACGGCACCCCGTACAGCGCGGCCGCGGGAGTCCGTGCATCACGCCCGGTCACCCAGCAACGCCACGTCGTTGATGAAGTGGCCCGTAGCGGAAGTCAGTTGATGTGTTGTCACTACCTCGCCTGTGTGGGAGTCGTGCGTGCGGGCCACGCCCGTGCTGCCCACCAGGTACAGCAGGCCGTCGCGGTCGAGCTTCAGGCCCACCGCCACCAGGCCGGCGGCGCCCGTGAAGAGAGTCCTGCCCTCGCCCGTACACAGGTCCGTGCGGTGGATCGCGCCGTTCGCGCGCGAGCCCATGTACGCGTACGGCTCTCTGTCGATCGCTGTCCTTTCGGAGAGGAAGCCGTCGGGGAGGGGCAACTGTGCTGGCCACACGGTCGGTTGACCGATGGTGCCGTTCCTGGGGCCGCGCTCAGCCGTTCCAGCTTTCGTCGTACGGGTCCCGCGGCGCCTTGGTCGGTTTCGCTTCCGTGACCTTCAGGAACGGGATGATGCCCTCGTTCACCGGGTCCTTCGTCTGCTTCGTGGTGTACGTGCCCGTCACCTCCAGCCATGTGTCCGGGCGCAGGACCGTGGGGGTGTGGCCGGTCAGGCCTATCTTCACCGGTTGCGCGTCCGCCGCGCAGCAGCTGAGCGCCATCCTCACCAGGTAGGGCGTGCCGTCGCTGCCCACCGCCAGGAAGCCCGCCGTCGTGATGCGGCGGTTGTCGAGCGAGCGGCCGTGGTCGTACGCGGCGCGGCCCGCGTAGTCGACGAGGCTCAGGCGGACGGTGTCCCCCGCGGGCAGGTCGGCGAAGCCCCACGGCTGTTTCTGCAGCGCCGTCCCCGTGCGCATCGCGCTGTACGAGCCCAGCGCCGGTGGGGCCACCAGGACGAGCGCCAGGAGCGGGAGGGCCATCAGCCAGGCGATTCTGGGTTCCCGGTGAGGGTGGACCTCCGCGTGGGCGTCGGTCCGTTGGGCTCGGCGTTCGTACCAGACCGTCGCTGTTGCCGCCGCTATCAGGACCACCCCCGCCGCCAGCAGCAACGGCCTCAGCCCCGCCTTGACGTACCGCAGGTAGAGGTCGGTGAGGCCCGTGTGCAGGATCGCTCCGCCGGTGAGGAAGAGCACCGCTGCCTGTGCCTGGCGGTTCACAGGAGCACCGCCCCGACCAGGGACGACACCAGGACGGCCAGCGTGAACGTGGCGGGTGCGAAACGCAGGGCGAAACCGCGGCCGAACGTCGCCGTCTGCATCGCGAAGAGTTTCAGGTCGATCATCGGGCCGACGACCAGGAAGGTGAGCCGGGCCGTCAGGGAGAACTGGGTGAGGGACGCGGCCACGAAGGCGTCCGCCTCGGAGCAGATGGACAGGAGTACGGCCAGGACCGCCAGGGCGAGGATCGACACCAGCATGTTGTCGGCGGCGTACCCGAGCCAGTCCGCCGGGACCACCGCCTTCAGCGTCGCCGCGGCCATCGCGCCGACCACCAGGAACCCGCCCGCGTGCATCACGTCGTGCCGTACCGATCCCCAGAACGCCGCCCCCTTGCCGAGGCCCTCCCAGGACGGGCGGTCCGGCGGGCGCAGCCAGTCCGCGCGGCCCAGCCGGTGCCAGAGCCAGCCCATCGCGCAGGCCACCAGCAGGCTCGCCACGAAGCGTGCCAGGACCATCTCCGGGTTGCCCGGGAACGCGACCGCGGTCGCCGTCAGCACGATCGGGTTGATCGCGGGCGCCGACAGCAGGAACGCCAGCGCCGCCGCGGGCGTGACCCCCCGGCGCACCAGCGCCCCGGCCACCGGCACGGACGCGCACTCGCAGCCCGGCAGAACCGCTCCGGCCATGCCCGCGACCGGTACCGCCAGCGCCGGCCGCTTCGGCAATGCACGTGCGAAGAACGACGGCGGGACGAACACCGCGATGACCGCCGACAGCAGCACACCGAGCACGAGGAAGGGCAGCGCCTGCACGATCACCGCGACGAACACGGTCATCCAGCTCTGCGTCACCGGCGCCGACAGCGCCCCGCGGATCGGCCCCTGGAGCACCACACCCGCGAGCAGCAGCATGGTCAGGACGAGGGGGGAGTTGAACTGCCAGCCCCTGGGCTCGTCCGGCTCGCGCTCGTCCGGCTCGTCCGGCTCGCGCTTGTCCGGCTCGCGCTCCTCAACCCCGGGCGCAGCGGTGTCGGTTGTGGTCACGGGAGAGGTACCTCCGGTAGGGAGGGGCTTCGTCGGTGGATCGCCCTCCACCTTCAGTACGCCCGTTCCGGCACAGCTTCTCATCCCGGTCCGACAGCGGTTCCGGTGAGCTGATCCCTTGCGGCAGGCCACCGTGGAACCGCCCGTACGCGTGCGGCACTCTGTGCAGTTGTGGGGAGCCTTCCGAATCAGAGCGGGTCCAACGATCGCGGGCCGGACAGTCGCGGGCCGGACAGTCGCGGGTCGGGCGTTCGCGGGTCGGGCGTTCGCGGTGCGGACAGTCGGGCCGCGCACATGGTGGTGTGCGGGGACGACGCCCTCGCACACCGCCTGGCGGCCGAGTTGCGTGGTGTCTACGGGGAGCGCGTCACGCTGGTCGTGCCGTCCGCCGAGCGGACCGCGCGGCCCCCGGTCGTGGGGCGGGCCCGCGCCTCGACCCTGCTCGACCGCGTGTCCGCCGCCATGGGCCGCGCGGCGGCGGGCAACGGCGTCACGGGGGTCACCGGCGGGGACGGAAGCAGCGGCGGCGGTGCCGGGAGTGGCTCCGAAGGGGCGCGCGCCGAGCACGTGTTGGAGGCCGCCGTCCTGACCGAGGCCGTGCTCGCCGAGGCCGGGGTCGAGCAAGCCGACGCGCTGGCCCTCGTCCATGACGACGACGAGACCAACATCCGCGCGGCCCTCATGGCCCGCCGACTCAACCCCCGTCTGCGCCTGGTCATACGGCTCTACAACCGCCGACTCGGCCAGCACATCGAGGCCCTGCTCGACCAGGCGTCCGCCCTGGCCATGGCGGGCATCGGCGAGTCCACGGGCTCGCCCGCACCCGGTCTCCTGGACGCCTCCACGACCGTACTCTCCGACGCGGACACCGCCGCGCCCGCGCTGGCCGCCACCGCCGTCGCCGGGACCAGCAAGGTCGTACAGACCGACGGGCTGATGCTGCGGGCCGTGGAACGGCAGCCGCCGGGGCCGGGAGAGGTCGCCGACCCCGGGCTGTGCACCCTGGCCCTGCTCTCGGCCACCACCAACGACCCGGCCGGCGCGGACGGTTCGGAGAGCAGCGGGGAACACGGGCCGCGGCTGCTGCCCGACGAGGCGTCCGTGGCCGCCGCGACCGGCCGCGGCACCATCGTCCTGGAGAACGTGTCGTACGCCGGTCCCCCGCTGCCCGCCGAACGCGGTGTCCTGCGGGGCGGGATGCCCTTCGGGATGTCCTTCGGGCTGCCCCTCGGGAGGCTGTTCTCGCGGCGGCTGCGCTGGTCCTTCGCCGGTCTGGTGGCCTGTGTGGTCGCGCTCGCGGTCGCGTCCATGCTCGTCACGGGCGCCCATCCGCTGCACGCCACCTACCTGACCCTCCTCGACCTCTTCGCGATCAACGATCCCGCCCTCGACGATCCCCTCGGCCGTCAGATCCTCCAACTCCTCTCCGGACTCGTCGGGTTGCTGCTGCTCCCCGTACTTCTCGCCGCCGTCCTGGAGGGCCTCGGTACGTTCCGCAGCGGGACGGCGCTGCGCAAGCCTCCCCGGGGTCTCTCCGGTCACGTCGTCCTCCTCGGGGTCGGCAAGATCGGTACGCGGGTCCTCGCGCGCCTTCGCGAACTCCACATCCCGGTGGTGTGCGTCGAGGCCGACCCCGAGGCACGCGGGCTCGCGCTGGCACGCCGGCTGCGCGTGCCCGTCGTGCTCGGTGACGTCACCCAGGAGGGCGTCCTGGAAGCCGCCAAGATCCACCGGGCACATGCCCTGCTCGCCCTGACCAGCGCCGACACCACCAACCTCGAAGCCGCCCTGTACGCACGGTCGGTGCAGCCCGACCTGCGCGTCGTCCTGCGGCTGTACGACGACGACTTCGCCACGGCCGTCTACCGCACCCTGCGCGCCACCCACCCGCACGCGCTCACCCGCAGCCGGAGCGTCTCCCATCTGGCCGCACCCGCCTTCGCCGGAGCGATGATGGGCCGCCAGATCCTGGGGGCGATCCCCGTGGAACGCCGGGTGCTGCTCTTCGCGGCGCTGGATGTCGCGGGGCATCCGCAGCTGGAGGGGCGGACCGTCGCCGAGGCGTTCCGTGCGGGGGCGTGGCGGGTTCTGGCCCTGGACACGGCCGCCCCTGCCCCTGCCCCGCCCTCGCCGAACAGTCCCGCGTCCCCATCCCCTCTCCCATCCCCACTCCCCTCCCCGCTTCCGCCCCCGTCGGCTTCGGACCGCGACGCCCCCTCCCCTCACCGCCCTTCGGGCCTGGTCTGGGACCTGCCTCCGAACTACGTGCTCGGCGCCGGTGATCGGGTGGTCATCGCCGCCACCCGGCGGGGCCTCGCCGAGTTGCTGGGGCGCCGCACCCGAAATAGTGCACCGGGCCACTGACACTCTCGTGCGGGCTGTGGAAAAGCGCAGTTCAGTCCTGCCGCGAGCCGCTTCGGCCGGCCAGTTATCCACAGGCTGAGGGGCTCGTCAGCGCGAGGTCGTCCTGTGCGTGCACTATGGGGCCATGACTGAGAGCAACGAGGCCATCCCGCACGAGGGAACCATGCCCGAATGGGAGAAGCGCTTCCGGGCGCCGCGGGTGTCCTTGCCGGACTGGGCGGAGGACGCTCCGCACCGGTCCCTGTTCGTGTCCAACGCGACAGGGACATACGAGTTGTACGCGTGGGATCGCGAGACGGGCGCCCAGCGCCAGGTCACGGACCGGCCCAACGGAACGACGGACGGCGTGCTGTCGCCCGACGGCGAGTGGATCTGGTGGTTCGACGACAAGGACGGCGACGAGTTCGGCATCTGGCGCCGCCAGCCCTTCACCGCGGACGCGGACGGGGGCACGGACACGGGCACGGACACGGACACGGACACAAGCGAGGGGTCGGCCGGTCCCGACGCGCCTGCCGCACCCGGGCTCGACCCCTCCTACCCCGCCGGACTCGCGCTCGGCCGGGACGGGCGGACGGCGATCGTCGGCAGATCGACCGACGAGGACGGTTCGACGATCTACGTCAGCCGCACCGGCGAGGACCCCGTCGAGGTCTACCGGCACCGTGAGTCGGCGGGGGTCGGCGACCTCTCGCACGACGGCACACTGATCGCGGTCGAGCACACCGAGCACGGTGACGCGATGCACTCCGCGCTGCGGGTGCTGCGGCTGGACGGTTCGACGGTCTCCGAGCTGGACGACACCAAGGGCGGCACGGCCGAGCTGGGCCTTGAGGTGCTGGGCTTCGCCCCGGTGGCCGGGGACACCCGGCTGCTCGTCGGACACCAGCGGCGCGGGCGCTGGGAGCCGATGGTGTGGGACGTGCTGTCCGGCGAGGAGACGGACCTGGAGCTGGCCTCACGGCTGGACGGCGACCTGAGCGCCGAGTGGTATCCGGACGGCTCCGCCCTGCTCGTCGTCAACAGCTTCGAGGCGCGCAGCGAGCTGTGGCGGTTCGACCTGGCGGCCCGCAAGCTGGAGCGGGTGCCGACGCCGAAGGGCTCGGTCTCGGGCGCGACCGCCCGCCCCGACGGCAGCGTGGAGTATCTGTGGTCGTCCTCCGCCGAGGCGCCGGTGGTCCGCTCGACGTCCGGCGAGGTCGTCCTCGATCCGCCCGGTATGAAGGCCCCGCGGTCGGTGCCCGTCGAGGACGTGTGGGTGACGGGTCCCGGTGGCCGGATCCACGCCCTGGTCCAGCGGCCGGCCGGAGCGAGCGGTCCTCTCCCGACCGTCTTCGACATCCACGGCGGCCCGACCTGGCACGACAGCGACTCGTTCGCGGCGGGCCCGGCGGCCTGGGTGGACCACGGGTACATGGTGATCCGGGTCAACTACCGGGGCTCCACGGGGTACGGGCGTGAGTGGACGGACGCCCTCAAGCACCGGGTCGGCCTGATCGAGCTGGAGGACATCGCGGCCGTACGGGAGTGGGCGGTCTCGTCCGGGTCCGCCGACCCGGACCGGCTGATCCTGACCGGCGGTTCGTGGGGCGGCTACCTCACCCTCCTCGGTCTGGGTACGCAGCCCGACGCGTGGGCGCTGGGAATCGCCGCGGTACCGGTCGCGGACTACGTGACGGCCTACCACGACGAGATGGAGGCCCTGAAGGCGATGGACCGCACGCTGCTCGGCGGCACTCCGGAAGAGGTTCCGGAGCGTTTCGAGGCGTCGTCCCCGCTGACGTACGTCGACGCGGTGAAGGCACCGGTCTACATCTCCGCCGGGGTCAACGACCCGCGCTGCCCGATCCGCCAGGTCGAGAACTACGTGGCCCGGCTCGCCGCGCGGGACGCGGACCACGAGGTGTACCGCTATGACGCGGGACACGGTTCGCTGGTCGTGGACGAGCGGATCAAGCAGGTCCGGCTGGAACTGGACTTCGCGGAGCGGCACCTGGGCGGCTGACCGGAGCGGTGCCCTCGCGGGGAGGACCGGGGCCGGGGGACCCCCTCGACCGCGCTCCCCGCAAGGGCCCCGTACCTTTGGGGTTGTGTACCGGTTCCTGCTGACGCCCCGCTGGTGGGGGATCAACGTCTTCGTGCTGTTGGCCATCCCCTTCTGCGTGTTCATGGGGTCATGGCAGTTGGGTCGTTTCGAGGACCGGGTCCAGGACCATCGCGACGCGGGCGAACAGGCCTCGGCTGCCAAGACGCAGGCTCCCCGGCCGCTCGCCCGGCTGCTGCCCGTGGACAAGGGGACGTCGGGCAAGCAGGCCACGACGACGGGGCGGTACGGGAAGCAGTTGCTCGTGCCCGACCGGGAGCTCGACGACGAACGCGGCTTCTACGTCCTGACGATGCTGCGCACCGACGACGGCAAAGCCCTGCCTGTGGTCCGGGGCTGGCTCGCCGGCGACGCCGACACCACGAAGGTCCCGGCGGCTCCGGCCGGCGAGGTCACCGTGACCGGTGCGCTCCAGGCGTCGGAGACACCCGGGTCGAACGGCGTGCCCGCGGCCGGTGGACTGCCTGCCGGACAGACCGGCGCGATCAGCTCGGCGTCCCTGGTGAACCTCGTGCCGTACGAGATGTACGACGCGTGGATCACGCTCGCCGAGGCCGACCCGGGGATGAAGGCCGTGCCCGCCACGGCGCCTTCGGACACGGGGCTGGATCTGAAGGCCTTCCAGAACCTGGGCTACACCGGTGAGTGGTTCGTCTTCGCGGGTTTCGTGGTCTTCATGTGGTTCCGGCTGATGCGGCGCGAGGCGGAGTCCGCGCAGGACGCGGAGCTCGGCCTCGTCGAGGAGACTCCGGCACGGATCAGCGCCTGACCTCCGGGCCCTGGCCCGGACCCGGGTCGCAGCCCGGGCCCGTCGTGATCAGGAACCGGCCAGCACGCCGGTCCGGTAGACCGTCCCGGCACACGCGTTGGACACGGTCATCGCGGTCGCCGCGGCGCCGCCCTCGGCCGTGTAGGACACGCTGACGCTGCCGTCGACGGTCCCGTCGGCCCGCATGAGCTGGGTGTCCACGCCGTTCGTGCCCTCGGAGGCCGTACCGCCGCTGGCTCCCGTGGGGTCCGCCGTGGGGGTCGGGTCGGGCGTGGGTTCCCCGCCGCCGTTGCCGCCGCTGGTCGGACAGGTCGAGGAGGGCACCCAGGCGAACCGCACGTTGTACGTCCCGCCCGGCGGCAGCACCAGGGAGGAGGCGTAGGTGGACGGGTCGGGCAACCCGGCGGCGGCGTCGCCCGCCATGTGCATGGCCGTCATGAGCTGGGACTGGTCCGCGGCGCCCATCGCGGTCGTGGTCACCGAGCCGCCGCCGACGACCGAACAGCTGGCGGTCGAGACATTGGTGACCGTGAAGGTGCCGTAGACCGCGCCGGTGGCGTCGGGTGTGCCACCCCCGGCGACGGCCGTGAGCTGGCCCGGCGTACAGATCGAGGCGACCGCGCTGGAGCTCGTGGGCTGGGCGCCCCCGGTGCCGCCGCCTCCCTTGCCCTTATCGGTCTTGTCCTTCTTGTCGCCCTTGCCGGA
Source organism: Streptomyces ortus (assembly GCF_026341275.1). Classification (NCBI taxonomy): domain Bacteria; kingdom Bacillati; phylum Actinomycetota; class Actinomycetes; order Kitasatosporales; family Streptomycetaceae; genus Streptomyces; species Streptomyces ortus. The sequence goes on along the minus strand of NZ_JAIFZO010000002.1, from coordinate 4,665,796 downwards.
GCCCTTGGACGAGCCGCCGGAACCGCCGGAACCGCTGCCCGAGGAGGATTCCTTGCTCGCGCCGCCCTGGGTGGCCGAGGAGTTGCCGACCACGGACGGGTCGGCGTTGGAGCCCGTGGAGTTCGAGACGTGGACGAGGGCCGGGACCGCCGTGCCGATGAAGAGCGCGGCGGCTGCCATGCCGACGACGGCCTGGCGCTTGCGTGCCCGCCTGGCCGGTACCGCGCGCCGCAGGTGGTCCAGCGTGCCGTCGGACGGCTCGATCTCCTCGACGGCCGAGTGCAGCAGGCGTCGCAGGGCCAGTTCGTCGGAGCCGAAACCGTCCGGTGCCGGTTCGCCGGCACCGAGGCCGATGCCATCGGTTCCGGGGCCGTCGGCTCCGGGGCCGTCGGCTCCGGGGCCGTCGGCATCGGAACCGCCCGCCGCGCCTCCGGACTCCGAGCCGATGGACTGCGTACCCGCAGGCTTCGTACCCGCAGGCTTCGTACCCGCAGGCTCCGTACCCGCCGACTCCGTACCGGCAGGCTCCATACCCGAGTCGACCGAGCCGCCCGAGTCGCCCGAGTCGTTCGACCCGCCGACGTCTTCCGAGCCGTTCGCCGACTTCTTCGGGGCCGAAGCGAGAGATGCGACCTCGGTCGGCGCGTCGGCGGAAGCCTTCTCCGGCGGGCTGCCCACGGCCTCGACCTCAACCTTGGCCTCGGCCTCGACTTCGGCCGGCGCCGTGTCCGACGAGCCGTCCGACTCCTCCGGCTCGGCCGACTCGACCGGGTCAACCGGATCGGCCGACTCGCCCGGGTCGGCCGGATCGCTCGGGTCGGCCGGATCGCTCGGGTCGGCCGGATCGCCGGGGGCGGTCGCCGGGGTGTCCGACAGGTGGCCTTCCGTGTCCGTGTGGCCCGACCCTTCCGGGCCCGAGTTCTGCGAGGGGCCGTGATTCACAGTTCCGTTCCCAGCGTGCTGCTCTTGCTCGTCGTCGCCGTGGCGACCGTGCTCGTCGTGGCGTGCTCGCTCGTCGTGCCCGCTCATACCGGCGCCTCCATGGCGACGCGCAGCGCGGCGATGCCACGCGACCCGTACGCCTTCACGGAGCCCAGGGAGACACCGAGGGTCTCGGCGACCTGCGCCTCGGTCATGTCCGCGAAGTACCGCAGGACCAGGACCTCGCGCTGGCGCCTCTGGAGCCCCTTCATCGCCTTGATCAGGGCGTCGCGCTCCAGCTGGTCGTACGCGCCCTCCTCCGCGCTCGCCATGTCGGGCATCGGCTTGGAGAGGAGCTTGAGGCCGAGGATGCGCCGGCGCAGGGCGGAGCGCGAGAGGTTGACCACGGTCTGGCGCAGGTAGGCGAGCGTCTTCTCCGGGTCACGTACGCGCTTGCGCGCCGAGTGCACCCGGATGAAGGCCTCCTGGACGACGTCCTCGCAGGACGCGGTGTCGTCGAGGAGGAGCGCCGCGAGGCCGAGGAGCGACCTGTAGTGGGCGCGGTAGGTCTCGGTGAGATGGTCGACGGTGGTGCCGGCCGCCAGGGCCTCGTCAGCGCCTTCACGCTGATTCGGGATGCGGGCCGACCGCGCTGCGGGCATGGGGGCGATCACCGGCATGCCGCCGCCGGACGCGCCGGACGTGCGGGGTCGGCGGGGCGGACGGAGGGCAGTGCCCCGCGTCGCCACAGTGAATTCGAGAACCTCAGCCACGCCAGTTGGACACGCGTCCCCCCGTCGGGGTTGTACGCGACAGGCATCACGTTTGCGGCGGACCTCGTGCCGGACCGTGCGCTAAGTGTCCTCATACGTAAAAGCCCATCCCCTATGCCCCATATGAACGTGGCGTCCGGTCACCCCTGAAGGGCGACCGCAAAGACGCTCCCCGCCCTCCGCGCGGTTGCGGAGAACGGGGAGGGAAATCTTCGGGCGCCAGAGGTTTGGTTCCTGTGGTCCGGACCACAGCTTCGGCCACGATCGAACCATAGAAGTCGCACAGATCCTACAAAACATTCAACTTACGATCAGCGAATTCCCCGCCCCGGGCCGCTCCCGAGGGCTCCGGTGCAGGTCAGGGCCGCAGTTCGGCCGCCACCAGCTCCGCGATCTGCGCGGTGTTCAGAGCGGCGCCCTTGCGCAGATTGTCCCCGCAGACGAAGAGCTCCAGCGCCGTCGGGTCGTCAAGGGCCCGGCGCACCCGCCCGACCCAGGTGGGGTCCGTACCGACCACGTCGGCCGGTGTCGGGAACTCCCCCGCCTCCGGATTGTCGAAGAGCACCACCCCGGGCGCTGTGGCGAGGATCTCCCGCGCCCTGCCCACCGTCACCTCGCCCTGGAAACGGGCGTGGACGGTCAGCGAGTGCGTGGTGACGACCGGCACCCGGACGCAGGTGACGGCGACCGGGAGGTTCGGCAGGCCGAGGATCTTGCGGGACTCGTCCCGCACCTTCATCTCCTCCGAGGACCAGCCGTCCTCGCGTACGGTCCCGGCCCACGGCACCACGTTGAGCGCCACCGGCTCCGGGAACGGCCCGGTGTTGTCGCCCACGGCCCGCCGTACGTCACCGGGGGTCGTCCCCAGTTCCGTACCGGCGACGAGCTTGAGCTGCTGCCGCAGTGTGTCGACGCCGCGCTGCCCGGCCCCGCTCACCGCCTGGTACGAGGAGACCACCAGCTCGCGCAGCCCGAACTCGGCGTGCAGCGCGCCCAGGGCCACGATCATCGACAGGGTCGTGCAGTTGGGGTTGGCGACGATGCCGCGCGGCCGGACGCGGGCGGCGTGCGGATTGACCTCGGGCACCACGAGCGGCACCTCGGGGTCCATCCGGAACGCGCCCGAGTTGTCGACCACGACGGCGCCCTTGGCGGCGGCCACCGGCGCCCAGTGTCCGGCCACCTCGTCGGGTACGTCGAACATGGCGACGTCGACCCCGTCGAAGGCCTCCTCCGTCAGGGCCACCACCTCGACCTGCTCGCCGCGCACGGCCAGCTTGCGGCCGGCCGAGCGCGGTGAGGCGATCAGGCGGATCTCGCCCCAGATGTCCGCGTGCTGGGACAGGATCTGGAGCATGACCGTGCCGACGGCTCCGGTCGCGCCCACGACCGCGAGCGTCGGCCGCCCGGTCATCGCCGCACGCCTCGTCGTACGCCTCGCCGCACGCCGTGTCGTATGCCTCGACGTACGCCTTCGTACGAGGGGACGGAGGGGACGGAGGGGACGGTCATCGTCCGGTGCCTCCGTAGACGACGGCCTCGTCGCTGTCGGAGTCGAGCCCGAAGGCGCTGTGCACGGCGCGCACGGCTTCGTTGACGTCGTCCTGGCGGGTCACGACCGAGATGCGGATCTCGGAGGTCGAGATCAGCTCGATGTTGACGCCCGCGTCGGACAGCGCCTGGAAGAACGAGGCGGTGACGCCCGGGTTGGTCTTCATACCCGCGCCGACCAGGGAGATCTTGCCGATCTGGTCGTCGTAGCGCAGCGACTCGAAGCCGATCGCACCCTTCGCCTTCTCCAGGGACTCGATGGCCTTGTGGCCCTCGGCCTTGGGGAGGGTGAAGGAGATGTCCGTGAGGCCCGTGGAGGCCGCGGACACGTTCTGCACGATCATGTCGATGTTGATCTCGGCGTCCGCGATCGTCCGGAAGATCACCGCGGCCTCGCCCGGCTTGTCCGGGACGCCGACGACCGTGATCTTGGCTTCGGAGATGTCGTGCGCGACTCCGGAGATGATGGCGTGCTCCACCTGCGCGTCCCCTTGCGGATTCTCGTTGCTGACCCAGGTGCCGCGCAGTCCCGAGAAGGACGAGCGGACGTGGATCGGGATGTTGTATCGGCGTGCGTACTCGACGCAGCGGTGCAGCAGCACCTTGGAACCCGAGGCGGCGAGCTCCAGCATGTCCTCGGAGGAGATCCAGTCGATCTTCCGGGCCTTCTTCACCACGCGCGGGTCGGCGGTGAACACACCGTCGACGTCCGTGTAGATCTCGCAGACCTCGGCGTCGAGCGCGGCGGCGAGGGCGACGGCCGTGGTGTCGGACCCGCCGCGCCCCAGCGTGGTGATGTCCTTCTTGTCCTGGCTGACGCCCTGGAACCCGGCGACGATCGCGATGTTGCCCTCGTCGAGCGCCGTCCTGATGCGGCCCGGCGTGACATCGATGATGCGCGCCTTGTTGTGGACGGAGTCGGTGATCACGCCCGCCTGGCTGCCGGTGAAGCTCTGCGCCTCGTGGCCCAGGTTTTTGATCGCCATGGCCAGCAGCGCCATGGAGATCCGCTCTCCGGCCGTCAGCAGCATGTCGAACTCACGCCCGGCAGGGATCGGGGATACCTGCTCGGCGAGATCGATCAGCTCGTCCGTCGTGTCACCCATCGCCGACACCACGACGACGACCTGGTGGCCGTCCTTCTTGGCGTCGACGATTCGCTTGGCGACACGCTTGATGCCCTCGGCATCGGCTACGGAGGAACCTCCGTACTTCTGCACGACAAGGCCCACGTGCGCTCCTCGCTCAGTCCGTCCCGTACCGCACGACTGCGGTCGGCTCAGTCTAACGAGCGGCCGAATTCCACCCGAGTGGTATCGCATCGTGAGATGTCCCGCTCACGTGTTGATCACCCGGTCCGGTCGGGCCCGGTCGTACGGTCCGCCGATCGGTCGGCTCCCGCAGTCCGGCCCTCCGGCCGCTCCAGGACCGCATCTGCCCGTCCCGGACGCACCTCACTCGCAAAGTGCCCCTCGTCACACGGCCGGAGCGATATGTCCGCGCGAGAAGGGGCACGACACGTTACTTGACCTCGCGCAGACCCAGCGGACCCGCGATCTCCTCCGCCATCACCCGGCCCGCCTCCTCCGCGAGGGCGTCCTCGCTGAGGTCCTGGTCGGTGTCCAGGCCGTCCAGCTCCTGGAGGGGCTGGTTCAGCCGGACGTGCGCGACCAGGGACTGCAGGGCGCGCAGGGTTGCCGAGGCGGTGGAGCCCCAGTTCGAGAAGTAGGAGAACTGCCACCACCACATGGCCTCGGTGGTGCGGCCGGCGCGGTAGTGCGCCATGCCGTGCCGCAGATCCGCCATGACATCGGCCAGGTCGTCCGAGATACGGGCCGGGACCGGGGGCTTGCGGGGCTCGTACGGGTCGAAGACCTCGGAGTAGACGTCGACCGGGTCGAGCATCTCGGCGAGGCGCTCGCGCAGCTCGTCGACGTCCGGCTCGGGGCCCAGATCGGGCTCGTACCGCTCGTCGGGAAGGATGTCCTCGTGCGCACCGAGACGGCCGCCGGCCAGCAGGAGCTGGGAGACCTCAAGGAGCAGGAAGGGGACGGCCGAGTCCGGCTCGTCGCCTCTCGCGACCTCGGTCACCGCGACGAGGAAACTCTCGATCTGGTCCGCGATCTGGACCGAGAAGTCGTCGGGGTCGGGATCGGTCGCGTGCAGCGTGGCGTCAGACATCTAGGAGCCGGCCTTCCTCAAGAACTTCGTCCCATACATCAAACAGTTGTTCATCAACCAGTCGTTCATCAACCAGTCGTTCAGACATCGAGCAGGCGCCTTCCCTCGAAGGCGCGTCCCAGGGTGACCTCGTCGGCGTACTCCAGGTCGCCGCCCACCGGCAGCCCGCTCGCGAGGCGGGTGACCTTGAGGCCCATGGGCTTGATCATGCGGGCGAGATAGGTGGCCGTGGCCTCGCCCTCCAGGTTCGGGTCGGTGGCCAGGATCAGCTCCGTGACCGCGCCGTCCGCGAGCCGGGCCAGCAGCTCCCTGATCCGCAGGTCGTCCGGGCCCACCCCCTCGATGGGACTGATCGCGCCGCCGAGGACGTGATACTTGCCCCGGAACTCGCGGGTCCGCTCGACGGCGACCACGTCCTTCGGCTCCTCGACCACACAGATGACCGAGAGGTCGCGGCGCGGGTCGCGGCAGATGTTGCACAGCTCCTCCTGCGCCACGTTCCCGCAGGTGGCGCAGAAGCGGACCTTCGCCTTGACCTCCATGAGGCACTGCGCGAGCCGGCGGACGTCCGTCGGCTCCGCCTGGAGGATGTGGAAGGCGATCCGCTGCGCGCTCTTGGGACCGACGCCGGGCAGCCGCCCCAGCTCGTCGATGAGGTCCTGGACCACGCCTTCGTACACGGATTGCCTTCCTGTTCCCACGGACTCGGTACGTACCGTAGTCGCGCTTGCTCTCTTCGTACGTACGGTAGTTGGCGGCCGGTCTTCTTAGAAGGGACCGCCGGGTTGACTTAGAACGGCAGGCCGGGGATGCCGCCGCCACCGAGCCCCTGGGTCAGCGGGCCGAGCTTCTGCTGCTGGAGCGCCTGGGCGTTCTCGTTGGCCGCCTGGACCGCCGCCACGATCAGGTCGGCGAGGGTCTCGGTGTCCTCGGGGTCGACGGCCTTCGGGTCGATGACCAGGCCGCGCAGTTCGCCCGAGCCCGTCACCGTCGCCTTCACCAGGCCGCCGCCCGCCTGACCGTCGACCTCGGTGCGCGCCAGCTCCTCCTGGGCGTTCGCGAGGTCCTGCTGCATCTTCTGGGCCTGCTGGAGCAGCTGCTGCATGTTGGGCTGGCCACCACCGGGAATCACGATCAGCTCCTGGTTCGTACGGCTGTGAGTACTGCGGTGAGTACTGCTTTCGGATACGGCTTGCGAGTACGGCTTTCGAGTACGGCTTTCGGGCGTGAATTCCGCCTTGGCACGAGCCTACGTGGTCTGTGGGGCCGTCGCCCCAGCACTCTTTCGAGTGAGAGGGCAGGTTGGCCTGTACCTGATCAGGGCCCACATCCGAGCGGAAAAGCCGCGAAAGCAGGACTGCCTCCGTCCGGGGGGAGGTAGGAAGGGGGCGGCGCAACCGCAAGCGCAACAGCAACCGCGACCGCAACCGCAACCGCGTCCGCACCATGCGCCACGCATCACGCATCACGCATCACGCAGTCACGCAGTCACGCAGTCACAACAAGGGAGCGTCGGGTGAGCCAGCCGGACATGCAGCCCGACGGGCCGGCCCCGGGCGGCCGGGGCGACGGTTTGGTGGAGCCCGGCGAGCTGATGGGGCGGGTCTTCCCGCTCGGCGACTGGGGCGAGCCGGCCGAGCGGCTGGACGAGCTCTACCGGTGGGTGGAGGCGGGGGCCCTCGCCACCGCGTCCTGGTACCTCACCGACCGGGTGTGGAAGCGGCGAGGAGCGCGCGCCCTGCGCGCCGGGGCCGCCGCGGGGGCCCTCGCCGGGGCCGGGCTGCCGCTGCTGGATCTCGCCGGGGTGCTCGGCGGTGGTGCGAGCTGGGGATATCTGGCGCTGCTGGTGGCGGTCGCCTGTGTGGCGGGCGACCGCTTCTTCGGGGTGACCTCGGGGTGGATGCGGGACGTGGCGACCGCGCAGGCCGTGCAGCGGCGGTTGCAGGTACTTCAGTTCGACTGGGCGTCCGAGTGCGTGCGGGAGGTGCTCGGGCCGGCCGAGGGGACCGCGGGGGAGGCCGCCGAGCGGTGTCTCGGGGTGCTGCGGCGGTTCTGCGAGGACGTGACGGAGCTGGTGCGGGTGGAGACCGGGGACTGGATGGTGGAGTTTCGGGGTGGGGTGACTCCGTCGGTGCTTCGGGTGGGGGCGGCGGGCGGGGGTGGGGGAGCGCGGGATTCCGTTGCGGGCGGGCGGCCGGTGGTTCCTCCGGGGGCTCGGCCGAACATGCCGCGGCAGCGGCCTCCTGAGGCGCGATAGGGGTTTCCTCGCCCCCGCCGCCCCTACCCTCCCCCACTCTCGGCTTCGCTCGACCGGGGGGACCCCCATCGTCCACGCATGGGGGCTGCGTGCGCCCCCTCGCCCCCTGATCGCGCTCCGCGCTCGTCCTCAAACGCCGGACAGGCTTACTGCTTCGTGTACGTCAGTGCGTCGCCGTTGTTCGTGTTCACTCGGCGTAGGCGGCCGTCCGGGAGGAGGGTCAGTTCCGTGTCCGCGCCAGGTGTGCAGGACGTGGCCGGTTCGCCGACCGTGACCTCCGACGGGCCGATCCGCAGCGGACCTCCCTCGCTCGGGGTCTCGGCGAGTGCCGCCCGGAACACGCAGTGGTACGTGCCGCCGTCCGCCGTGAGCGAGAGGACCGTGGCGCCCACCTCGCCCTGCCGGATGGTGAGTTGACGGGTGTTGCGGCCCGTGGCGTTGTCGATGGACGCGGTCCAGGTGCCGAGGTATCCCGTGGGGATCGCGCCGTCCGCCGGCGTCTCCTTCCCCGTGGTCGGCGGCTGCGTCGAGGGCTTCCCTGTGGACGGGCCGGGGGTGGGCGCGCCCGTCGTCCGGGACGCGCGGGGGTCGGCGCCCGCCTTGCCGTCCCCGTTGCCCTTCATGAGCGCGTACACGGACGCGCCCGCGCCGAGCGCGACGACCAGTGCCACCACGATCAGCACGGCGGTGGAACGGCCGTTCCTGCGCGGCGGCTCCGGTTCCGGCTGCGGCGCGAAGCCCCCGCCGTACGGAGGTGTCGGACCGTACGGAGGTGTCGGGCCGTACGGAGGTGTCGACCATGCGCCGGGCCGGGGGTGTTGCTGGGGGTAGCCGTAGGCCGGGTGGAGGGGGCCCGGGGCCGGGGTGCGCGCGGGCGGGGCGGGCGCCGTCATCGTCGGGAGGTGATCGGCGCGGGCGCCCGCCGGCGGGTCCGGGACGGGCAGGGACGAGGCGTCGGGGGTGGGGGCGTGTTCCGGGGAGGCCGTGGGTGGGGGTGCGGAAGGGGGTACCTGGGCAGCGGGCCGGGCGGATGCGGATGCAGGTGGAGGGGCCGGAGTCCTTTCGTCCTCTGTCGTCGGGCGGGGTGCGACCTCCGGGTCCTCCGAGTCCAGCAACCGCACCGCGTGGCGGCCCAGTTGCGCCACCAGCATCCCCGGCAGCCAGGGGTCGCGGCTGCGGCCGTCCGCGACGGTGTCCTCCGCTCCCGTGCGCTCCAGGATGTCGTCCAGCGTCGGGCGGGAGGCGGGGTCCTTGCGCAGGCACTGGCGGACCAGGTCGGCGATGCCCTCCGGCACCCCTTCCAGGTCCGGTTCCTCCTGCGCGATACGGAACATCAGGGCGTGCGCCCCGCTGTTGGCCGCGCCGAAGGGAAGGACGCCGGTGGCGGCGTACGACAGGACCGAGCCGAGGCAGAAGACGTCGCACGCGGGCGTGACCCGGTCGCCGCGGACCTGCTCGGGGGCCATGAAGCCGGGCGAGCCGACGAGCGCCCCGGTACGGGTGAGGCCGCCGTCGGTGACCGACTCCAGGGCGCGGGCGATACCGAAGTCGATGACGCGCGGGCCGTCGATCGTGACGAGGACGTTGGACGGCTTGAGGTCGCGGTGGATCAGTCCGGCCGCGTGGATGTCCTTGAGCGCGTGCGCGAGGCCGGCCGCGAGGATCCGTACGGAACGTTCCGGGAGGGCGCCGTGGTCGTGGCCGACGACCTCCTGGAGCGAGGGCCCCGCCACATAGCCGGTGGCGACCCACGGGACCGCCGCCTCGGTGTCCGCGTCGAGCACCGGCGCCGTCCAGTGGCCGCCCACGCGCCGGGCCGCCCGCACCTCCCGGCGGAAGCGCGCGCGGAACTCCTCCTGCTCGGCGAGTTCCTGGCGGACGAGTTTGACCGCGACAGTCCTTCCGCGGTCGGAACGCGCCAGATACACCTGGCCCATACCGCCCGCACCCAGCCGCGCCAGCAGCCGGTACGCGCCGATCCGGTGCGGATCCGCAGGTCCGAGTTTCTCCATCGAAACGCCGCCCTCCCCCGTGCATGTGCGACAGCCAGCCTGAGGATAGTGCGGCGCGACGGAGGGGCGGCAGGGGCGGCGTCCACGGTTCGGCAACAGGGGTACGGGTTCCCGTAACAGGGGTAGGGGTTCCGCACACACGACAACCTGTCGCTTTCGGGGCCGCACCGCAGACAGGACGCCGATGTCGCGCCCGCGCCCCGGACACCTACGCTCGGGCGCATGACCCCTCAGCCCCATCCCCAGGCCGGCGCCGCCGTGAAGGCCGCGGACCGTGCGCACGTGTTCCACTCCTGGTCAGCGCAGGAGCTCATCGACCCGCTCGCCGTCGCCGGCGCGGAGGGGTCCTACTTCTGGGACTACGACGGCAAGCGGTACCTGGACTTCGCCAGCGGCCTCGTCTTCACCAACATCGGCTACCAGCACCCGAAGGTCGTCGCCGCGATCCAGGAGCAGGCCGGGAAGCTGGCCACCTTCGCGCCCGCGTTCGCCGTCGAGGCCCGGTCGGAGGCGGCGCGGCTGATCGCGCGGCGGACGCCGGGCGACCTGGACAAGATCTTCTTCACCAACGGCGGGGCCGAGGCCGTCGAGAACGCCACCCGGATGGCCCGGCTGCACACCGGCCGCCCGAAGGTGCTGAGCGCGTACCGCTCGTACCACGGGGGCACCGCCGCCGCGATCAACCTCACCGGCGACCCGCGCCGCTGGCCGAGCGACAGCGGGACGGCCGGGGTCGTGCGCTTCTGGGCGCCCTTCCTCTACCGCTCCCCCTTCCACGCCGAGACCGAGCGGCAGGAGTGCGAGCGCGCGCTCCAGCACCTCGCCGACACCATCGAGTTCGAGGGTCCGGCGACCATCGCCGCGATCATCCTGGAGACGATCCCGGGCACGGCCGGGATCATGATCCCGCCCCCGGGTTACCTGGAGGGCGTCCGCGCGCTCTGCGACGCGCACGGCATCGTCTTCGTCCTGGACGAGGTCATGGCCGGCTTCGGCCGTACGGGGAAGTGGTTCGCCGCCGACCACACCGGTGTCGTACCGGACCTGCTGACCTTCGCGAAGGGCGTGAACTCGGGGTACGTGCCGCTCGGCGGTGTCGCCATCTCGGGCGCGATCGCCGACACGTTCGCCCGGCGCCCGTACCCCGGTGGCCTCACCTACTCCGGGCACCCGCTCGCCTGCGCCGCCGCCGTCGCGACCCTGAACGTGATGGAGGAGGAGGGCGTCGTCGAGCAGGCCGCCCGGATCGGCGAGAGCGTCCTCGGCCCCGGGCTGCACGAGCTGGCGCGGCGCCACCCGAGCGTCGGCGAGGTGCGCGGCACCGGTGTCTTCTGGGCCCTGGAGCTCGTACGGGACAGGGAGACCCGTGAACCCCTCGTCCCCTACAACCCGCAGGGCGAGGCCAACGCCCCCATGGCCGCCTTCGGTGCGGCGGCCAAGGCCCACGGGCTGTGGCCCTTCACCAACATGAACCGCACCCATGTCGTGCCGCCGTGCAACATCACGGAGGCGGAGGCCAAGGAGGGTCTGGCCGCGCTGGACGAGGCCCTGTCCGTGGCGGACGAGCACACGGCCCGATGACGCTCCGGCAGCGGGACCGAGAGGCGTCGCAGGAGGAGTGAAAAGGGTAGGGGAAGGGGGTGCGGGAGGGGGTCCGGCAGAGGGGTGTGACGCAGGACTCCCGCAATCCGGTCGGCCCGACATCGAACGCGTAAGGTGACTGGCTCGTAGACATGGGCGAGTACTTATTCGCAAGTACTTATTCGATGGGGGAAGGACCCGGACGATGCGCGGCACCGGCAGTGGCGGCGGCAAGGGGGCCGTCACCCGCAGCACCCTGCGGCAGCAGATCGCCGACGCGCTGCGCGACGAGGTGCTCGCCGGGCGCCTCCAGCCGGGCAAGGAGTTCACGGTCAAGGAGATCGCCGAGCAGTACGGCGTCTCCGCGACCCCCGTCCGTGAGGCCCTGGTCGACCTGTCGGCGCAGGGCCTCCTGGACGCGGACCAGCATCGCGGGTTCCGCGTCCACGAGTACTCGCTGAGCGACTACCGGGGCATGATCGAGGCCCGCAGCCTCGTCACGGAGAGCATCTTCCACGGGCTGCTGGACGCGACCGCCACCACCACCCGGGGCGCCCGGGCCGCGCTCGCCACCCGCACCGACGATCCGCGCACCTCCGCCGCGCTCGCCGGGGTGCGCCGCCGCGGCGAGGAGGCGGAGCGGGCCGCCGCCGCGGGCGACCTGAACATCCTGATCGGCTACGACCTGCGCTTCTGGCGCGAGCTGAGCATCCTGTTCGGCAACCCCTACCTCGCCGACTTCCTGCACCGGCTGCGGGTCCAGTCCTGGGCGTGCGCGGTCCAGCACCTGCGCCTGATCAAGGATCTGCGCGGCCACCTGTGGGCCGAGCACACCGACCTCGTCGACGCCCTCACGCGGCGGGACGCCCCGGCGGCACACGAGATCGTCGCGGCGTACAACACCCACTCGCTGGCACTCATCGAACTGCTGGCACAGGGCTCGGAACCGCCGCCGCAGGGCTGAGAGCCGCGGGCCCGGGGGCCGGGAGCCGCGGGTCGGCGGCGGGCGGGCCGGGCGGTGTGGGGTATCCGACCCGCACGAAGGGGACCGACCGTGCCCTCACCCATTACGCTGCCTTGACCACCGTGCTGAACGAGGAGCTCTCAGTTGGCCTGTGACCTGTGGCTGGTCCCGCTCGTCGACGTGTTGTGCCACACCCCCGACAACCCCTTCGCCGAGGAACTCGCCCTCTACGACAAGGTGCTGGGCGAGGCCGGACTACCGCCGGTTCCGGTGTACGCGTACATGCCGGGCCTCTCCGGCGATGTGGCGCCGGTCGCGGGCTTCGACTACGACGCGCTGCACTTCCTGCGCCGCGCGTACCTCCTCCAGGTGTGCCAGCTGCCGGTGACGCCGGTCGGCGAACTGGGCGGCGACTACGAGCAGTTGCTGGAGATGTTCGACACGACGGCCCAGCAGTCCCACCTGGTCTGGCACTACGACCACGCGGGCGCGTACGTCCCGGTGGACTTCCCGCACCCGCTGTCGAGCGACGAACTCCTCGCGGGCGGCGGCCCGCTGGGCTCCTCCCAGGTGCTGCTGCGCGAGCTGGAGCTGGTCGCCCCGTCGATCGGCATCGACCCCGCCAACCCGCCGGTGCCGCCGCAGCCGCCGATGGCCCCGACGGAGCTGGAGGAGCCGGCCGCCCCGGCCCCCTTCGACGCGAGCCCCTTCGCCCGCGAACGCCACGTATGGCTGGGCCTGCACGCGGCGGCGACCCGGAGCCTGGCCCAGGGCTCGATGATCGTCTTCAGCTAGTTGCCCGCGGGCCGCGTACACAAGGGCCTCATACGAGAAGGCCGCCGCCCCGTACGAAGGTGTCGTACGGGGCGGCGGCCTTCTCCTGTGCCGCTCGATCAGCGCGGACAGCTCTACCGCAGGAACGAGTTGATCTCGATCGTCTCGTCGCGGCCCGGGCCCACGCCGATGGCCGAGATCGGGGCGCCGGACATGTCCTCCAGCGCCTTCACGTACGCCTGCGCGTTCTTCGGGAGGTCGGCGAAGGTCTTGGCCTTCGTGATGTCCTCCGACCAGCCGGGCAGGTTCTCGTAGATCGGCTTCGCGTGGTGGAAGTCGGTCTGCGAGTACGGCAGCTCCTCGACGCGCTTGCCGTCGATCTCGTACGCCACGCAGACCGGGATCTCGTCCCAGCCGGTGAGGACGTCGAGCTTGGTGAGGAAGAAGTCGGTCAGGCCGTTGACGCGGGTCGCGTACCGCGCGATGGGCGCGTCGAACCACCCGCAGCGCCGGTCGCGGCCGGTGGTGACGCCGCGCTCGCCGCCGATGCGGCGCAGCGCCTCGCCGTCCTCGTCGAGCAGCTCGGTCGGGAACGGACCCGCGCCGACCCGGGTCGTGTACGCCTTCAGGATGCCGATGACCCGGCTGATCTTCGTCGGGCCGACGCCCGAGCCCGTGCAGGCGCCGCCCGCGGTGGGGTTCGACGACGTCACGAAGGGATACGTGCCGTGGTCGATGTCCAGGAGCGTGCCCTGGCCGCCCTCGAAGAGGACCACCTTGTCGTCGTCGAGCGCCTTGTTGAGCACCAGGACGGTGTCGGCGACGTACGGGCGCAGCTTCTCCGCGTAGGTCAGCAGTTCCTCGACGATCTGGTCGGTCTCGATCGCGCGGCGGTTGAAGACCTTGGTGAGGAGCTGGTTCTTGCCGTCGAGGGCCGCCTCGACCTTCTGCGTCAGGATCGACTCGTCGTACAGGTCCTGGACGCGGATGCCGACGCGGTTGATCTTGTCGGCGTAGGTCGGGCCGATGCCCCGGCCGGTGGTGCCGATCTTCCGCTTGCCGAGGAAGCGTTCCGTCACCTTGTCCACCGTCACGTTGTACGGCGTGATGATGTGCGCGTTTCCGCTGATGAGGAGCTTGGACGTGTCGACGCCTCGCTCGTTCAGTCCGTTCAGCTCGGAGAACAGGACCGACGGGTCGACAACGACTCCGTTACCGATGACCGGGGTGCACCCCGGCGAGAGGATTCCGGAAGGGAGGAGGTGGAGGGCGTACTTCTGATCGCCCACGACTACCGTATGGCCGGCGTTGTTGCCGCCTTGGTAGCGCACCACATAGTCCACGGAACCACCGAGCAGGTCGGTGGCCTTTCCCTTGCCTTCGTCACCCCACTGAGCACCGAGCAGCACAAGTGCGGGCACGCGCGTACACCCCTTCCGGGCGGGGCATGTCCAAGGTCGGGGACGTACGCGGCTGTATCTGGTACGGCTGCGTACGCCGGCGACCACCTTTGGCCGCGACCGTCGGACCGGATGCCCCGGAATAGACGAAGCCCCTGGCGCAATAGCGCAAGGGGCTCTTGCACAAAGATGCTACCCGAGGAAGCGAGGCATGACCGAGGTGGCGACTTCCGACCAGCTCCTGGTGGTCATCGACCCGGTCGCCCGTCACGGTGACGGTGAGGCGGTACGGATCGCAAAAGACGTGCTCAGCGCGGGTGCGACGACAAAAGTGTGCCTCCCTGACGGGCCCGACGAATTCGATCGGGCACTGGCCAGGAGAGGGTCGCGGCGACCCGTCGTGATCGGGGACGACCGGGCGCTGTCGCGCGCGGTGTCCGTTTTGCACCGGCGGCGCGAGCTGGCCGGATGTGCGCTGTCGCTGGTGCCGGTGGGCGCGGACGACGCGGCGCTGACGCTCTCGCGGGCCCTTGGCGTGCCGATGGGGGCCGTAGCGGCGGCCCGGGCGGTGCTCGACGGGTCCGAGCGGCGGCTCGATCTGCTGGTGGACGACAGTGACGGGGTGGTGCTGGGGGCGCTGCGGATTCCGCCGCTGGGCGGGGACGGGGGCGGGGGCGGGGGCTCCGCGGAGGGGGACGGTCCGCATCACCCCTCCCACTGGCTGCGGACCTGTCAGTCGCTCGTCCGCACGCTCGCCGCCCGGCCCGCCCGGCCGCCGGCGTCCGCCTCGCCCGGGCCCGCCCGGCTGCGGGTCGAGGTCGACGGGCGGACCCTCGTCGACCTGGACCAGCCGGTGGAGGCCGTGTCGATCACGCCGGGGGGTGCGGGGGGTGGTGCGCGCGTCGAGGTCCGGCCCGTTTCCGTGGGCGCGGAGGCCGCGCCGCTGGAGGCCGTGGCGCGGACGATCACCGTCTCGGGGGCGGATTTCCGCTACCGGGCGGACGCGGTGGTGGGCGGACCGGTACGGACCCGGACGTGGACCGTCCGGGAGGCGGCCTGGGGGTTGACGCTGCCGGGGGTACCCGGTGGCCCGTCCGGCGTTTGAGGACAAAGGGGGCGAGGGGGCGAAGCCCCCATGCGGTGACGGGGAGGGCGGGACTCAGCCGGCGCCGAAGTGGCGTTCACGGTGGGTTCGCCAGCGGTCCATCATCAGCGCCAGCTCCCCGTCGACGAACTCGAAGAACGCGAGCGTCTCGGCCAGCCGTCGCCCCGCCGGACTGCTCCCGCCCAGGCTGTCCACGCCCTCGCGCAGCGCCCGCTCCCACCCCTTGATGACGGCCTCACGGTTGGTGAGCGCCTCGTACCACTGGTTGCTGTGCACCCGGTACCGCTCGCGCCGCGATCCCGGCTCCCGCTCGCGCGAGACCATGTGCTGCTGCGCGAGATAGCGCACCGCCCCGGACACGGCGGCCGGACTGATCCGCAGCTGTTCGCCCAGCTCGACCGAGGTCAGCGTCCCGGAGTCGGAGGAGAGCAGCGCGGCGAACACCCGGGCCGGCATCCGCTGCATGCCGGCCTCGACGAGCTGCGCGGCGAAGCTCTCGACGAACTTCGAGACCGCCTCGGCGTCACGCGTCCCGCCCGGTTCCGCCATGCCGTGATCCTCTCCCCTGCCCCCGCCTGCCTGCGCCTTCACCAGGGGCCGATTCTAGGCGCCGTTTATACGCTTCCTTAACTTCACAAGTTTGTGAAATCAGCGTACGTTCTGAAACATGACGAAGGCAATCACCGTCTCCGGACTGCACAAGTCGTTCGGCGGCACGCACGCTCTGGACGGCCTCGACCTCGACGTCGAGTCCGGTGAGGTGCACGGCTTCCTCGGCCCCAACGGCGCAGGCAAGTCCACCACCATCCGCGTCCTGCTGGGCCTGCTGCGCGCCGACTCGGGCACCGCGCGGCTGCTGGGCCGCGACCCGTGGGCCGACGCGGTGGAACTGCACCGCCGGATCGCGTACGTCCCCGGTGACGTGACGCTCTGGCGGAACCTGTCGGGCGGCGAGGTCATCGACCTGTACGGGCGCCTGCGCGGCGGTCTGGACGAGGCGCGCCGCGCCGACCTGGTCCGGCGCTTCGAACTGGACCCCACGAAGAAGGGCCGCACCTACTCCAAGGGCAACCGGCAGAAGGTCGCCCTCGTCGCCGCCTTCGCCTCGGACGTCGACCTGCTGATCCTCGACGAACCCACCTCCGGCCTCGACCCGCTGATGGAGGAGGTCTTCCAGCGGTGCGTCGAGGAGGAACGCGACCGGGGCCGCACCATCCTGCTCTCCTCCCACATCCTCAGTGAGGTCGAGGAGCTGTGCGACCGCGTCAGCATCATCCGCAAGGGCGTCACGGTCGAGTCCGGTTCGCTCGCCGATCTGCGGCACCTCACCCGCACCAGCGTCACCGCCGAACTCTCCGGTCCCCCCGACGGACTGGCCGCCCTGCCCGGCGTCCACCACCTCGACATCCAGGGCTCCCGGGTCAGGCTCCAGGTGGAGAGCGACCACCTGAACGCCGTACTGCGCTCACTCACCGAGTCCGGCGTACGGTCCCTGACCTCGACACCGCCCACCCTGGAGGAGCTCTTCCTGCGCCACTACCAGGAGGACGTCCGGGACGAAGCGGGGGCGGTGTCCCGATGACCGCCGTGACCCCGGCACCCGGACCCACCGCCGTACGGGGCAGGGGTTCGCGCCCACTGGCGGGCACCCGGCCCCTGCTGCGGCTCGCCCTGCGCCGCGACCGGGTGGTGATCCCGCTCTGGGTGGGCGTCGTCGCCCTGATGATGGTCTCCCTGCCGGGCTCCCTGAAGAGCGTGTACCCCACGGCCGCCGAACGCACCGAACTCGCCCACCAGATGCTCACCAACAGCTCCCTGCGCGCCCTGTACGGACCGGTGTTCGGCGACTCGCTCGGCGCTCTCGTGGCGTGGCGCATCGGCGCGTACGCGGGGGTGTTCGCCGGGATCATGAGCCTGGTCGTCGTCGTACGGCACACCCGGGACGAGGAGGAGAGCGGCCGTCAGGAGATGGTCTCGGCGGGCATGGTGGGCCGCCGCGCCCCGCTGACCGCCGCACTCCTCGCCGCCCTCCTCGCGAACGCGGCCCTCGCCCTGCTCATCACCGCCGGCCTCGCCGCGCAGGGCGCGTCGGGCGCCCTGGCGCTGGGGCTCGGCACGGCCGGGGTCGGCATGGTCTTCGCGACGGCGGCGGCGGTCGTCGCCCAGCTCACGGAGAGCGCACGGCTCGCCAAGGGACTCACGGGAGGGCTGCTGGGCACGGCGTTCGCCCTGCGGGCGGCCGGTGACTCCTCGGTGACCGACGGCTCGTCCGTGCTGACGTGGCTGTCCCCCGTCGGCTGGCTGGAGAACCTGCGGGCCTTCGCCGGCGAACGCTGGTGGGTCCTGCTGCTGTTCGCCGCCGCCGTCGCGCTCCAGGGCATGGTCGCCTACGAACTGGCCGGGCGCCGCGATGTCGGGATGAGCTTCCTGCCGACCCGGCCAGGGCCCGCCGCCGGCCGCCTCGGCACGGCGGGCGCGCTGGCCTGGCGACTGCAGCGCGGCAGCGTACTCGGCTGGAGTCTCGGCTTCCTCGCCGCCGGCGCCGCCTTCGGCGGGGTGACCAAGGGCGCGACGGACCTGGTCGGCGACAACGAACGCACCCGCGAGATCATCGAGCGCATGGGCGGCCAGTCGGGCATCACCGACGCGTTCCTCGCCACGATGGTCGGCATGCTCGGCATGGTCGCCGCGCTGTACGTCGTCCAGTCCGTGCTGCGGCTGCACAGCGAGGAGACCTCGCAGCGGGCCGAACCGGTCCTGGCGGGCGCGGTGGGCCGCCTGCGCTGGGCCGGCGGCCATCTGCTGATCGCCTTCGGCGGGGCCGTGCTCATCATGCTCCTGGGCGGCCTGGGACTGACGGCCGGCTACGGGCACTCGCCCGGCGCCGTCCTGGGCGCCTGCCTGGTCCAGCTCCCCGCGATCTGGACCATCGGCGCCCTGACGGTCCTCCTGTACGGGGTCTCCCCGCGGGTGGCTCCGGCCGCGTGGGCGGTGGCCGGCACCGCGCTGCTCCTGGGCTGGATCGGCCCGGCCCTGGACCTCCCCGCCGCGGTGCTGGACCTCTCGCCCTACGGCCACCTGCCGAAACTCCCCGGCGGCGAGATGACCTGGACCCCGGTCCTGACACTCACGGCAATCGCAGCAGCCCTGACCACGGCAGGCCTGACAGTATTCAAGCACCGCGACCTGACAACGGGCTGACCTTCCCAGGAGCGCGGGAAACGCCGCAGTCTTTTGGCTTCAGCCTTCAGGGGCGCGGGGAACGGCGCAGTCTTTTGGCTTTTGCCTTTAGGGGCGCGGGGAACGGCGCAATCTTTTGGCTTTTGCCTTTAGGGGCGCGGGGAACGGCGCAATCTTTTGGCTTTTGCCTTTGGGGCGCGGGGAAAGGCGCAATCGGTTGCTTTTAGGGGCGCGGGGAACTGCGCGACCGCCCCGTCAGACCTCGACCAGCAGCCCCTCCAACCCCCGGATGACGAAGTTCGGCTTCCGCGAAGGCTCGGCACCGAGCCGAAGCGATGGAGCCTGCTCCAACAACGCCCGCATGGACGCCGCGAGTTCGATCCGCGCGAGCGGCGCCCCGATGCAGTAGTGGATCCCCGCGCTGAAGGAGATGTGCGGATTCTCCGCCCGGGACAGATCGAGCGCCTCCGGCTCGGCGAACACCGCCGGGTCGTGGTTGGCCGCCCCGAAGAGCAACGCCACCTCGCTCCCCCGCGGGATCACCGTCCCGTCGACCTCGATCTCGTCCAGCACCCACCGCTCGAACAGCTGCAGCGGGGTGTCGTACCGCATCAGCTCCTCCACCGCCGTACCCACCAGCCCCCGGTCCGCGCGGAGCGCCGCCAGCTGCTCCGGGTGCCGGAACAGCGCCCACCAGCCGTTCACCGTGGCGTTCACGGTCGCCTCGTGGCCCGCGTTCAGCAGGAGGACGCACGTCGAGATCATCTCCTGCTCACTGAGCCGGTCCCCCTCGTCGTACGCCGCGATCAGTCCCGAGATCAGGTCGTCCCCGGGCTCCTCGCGCCGTACGGCGATCAGCTCCCGCAGGAACTCGGTGAACTCGACCGACGCCCGTACCGCCCTCTCCGCCGTCTCCTTCGACGGGCTCAGCTCGTACATCCCGCAGATGTCCGCCGACCAGGGCCGCAACTGCGCCCGCTCCGACTCCGGGATCCCCAGCATCTCCGCGATCACCGCCACCGGGAGGGGCTCGGCGACGACCGTCAGCAGGTCTCCGCCGCCCGCCGCGACCAGCTCACCGACCAGGTCGGACGCCAGCCGGTCCACGTACGGCCGCAGCCGCTCGACCGTGCGCGGGGTGAACGCCTTCGACACCAACCGCCTGATCCGGGTGTGGTCCGGCGGTTCCAGGTCGAGCATGCCGTGGTCGTTCAGCACGTGGAACGGCTCGTGCTCGGGCGGGGGCGGCGTCCGTCCGAAGTCCTCGTGCGTGAACCGGTGCTGGTAGGTACGGCCCAGCCTGCGGTCCCTCAGCAGCGTCGACACGTCCGCGTGGTGGGAGACCAGCCACTGGTCGGTGGGCTCGTAGTAGTGGACCCTGCCGTGGGCGCGGAGGTCCGTGTACGCGGGGTACGGGTCCGCCAGGAAGGCCTGGTCCCAGGGGTCGAAGGACTTCGGGGGGTTGATGGCTGCCATGTCCGGACGCTAGCCGGTGGTGCCCCTGTCCGGACAGGGGGGTCAGCCCGGGGTCACCAGGCGGGCCTCGTAGGCGAAGACCGCCGCCTGGGTCCGGTCTCGCAGGCCGAGTTTCACCAGGATGCGGCTCACGTGCGTCTTGATGGTGGACTCGGCCACGACCAGGCGGCCGGCTATCTCCACGTTGGACAGGCCCTGCGCGATGAGGACCAGCACCTCCGTCTCGCGGTCGGTCAGGTCGCCGTACGCCGCGCGCGCCGCGGCCGAGTAGCGGGGCTCCTCGGACAGCTTCGAGAACTCGGTGATCAGCCGCTTCGTCACCGAGGGCGCCAGCAGGGCCTCGCCGGCCGCCACCACCCGTACCCCGTCCGCGAGCTGCCGGGCCGAGGCGTCCTTCAGGAGGAAGCCCGACGCCCCGGCGCGCAGCGCCTGGTACACGTACTCGTCGAGGTCGAAGGTCGTCAGCACGAGCACCTTCGCCGCGCCGTCCGCCGCCACGATCTCGCGCGTCGCCTCGATGCCGTTCATCTCGGGCATCCGGATGTCCATCAGGACGACGTCCGGCGCCAGCTCCCTGACCCGGTCGACCGCCTCCCGGCCGTTGACCGCCTCGCCCACGACCTCGATGTCGGGCATCGCGCCGAGCAGTACCGAGAACCCCTCGCGGACCATGATCTGGTCGTCGGCGATCAGTACCCGAATGCTCATGCCGTGTCCTCCGCCGCCGCCGAAGACGCCGCCGCAGCCGAGGAGACCGGCAGGAAGACCGCGACCTCGTAACCCCCGTCGTCCGTCGCCTCCGCCGTCATCTCCCCGTCCAGCATCGACACCCTCTCCCGCATGCCCGTAATGCCGTGCCCGGCGCCCGGCGACGGCTTGACCAGCCCGGTCGCCGGACCGTTCACCACCCGCAGCCCGAGCCCGCCGAGGACATGGCTGACCTCCACCTTGGCCGTCGCGCCCGGCGCGTGCCGCAGGCTGTTGCTCAGCGCCTCCTGCACTATCCGGTAGGCGGACAACTCGACGCCCTGCGGAAGCTCCCGCACGGCTCCCGTGACCGTGCTGTCCACCTTCAGGCCGGCGTCGCGCACGTTCTCCAGCAGGCGGTCCAGGTCCGCGAGTCTGGGCTGCGGGGCGTCCGGGGCCTCGTAGTCCTCGGCGCGTACGACCCCCAGGACCCGGCGCAGCTCGGAGAGCGCGACGACCGCGTTCTCCCGGATCACCTTGAAGGCGTACTCCAGCTCCGGCGGGGGGTTCTCCACACGGTAGGGCGCGGCCTCCGCCTGGATGGCGACCACGGACATGTGGTGGGCGACCACGTCGTGCAGCTCGCGGGCGATCGTCGTGCGCTCTTCGAGAAGGGTGCGCTTGGAACGCTCGTGCGCGGTCACCGTCCGCTGGGCGGTCACCCGCCGCACGGCGTCGTGACGCACGTGCCACACCGTGACGACCAGCAGGGCCAACGCGCTCACGAGCAGGAAGGGGATGGTGTTCGTGTTGTAGTAGGGGCTGCCCTTGAAGAAGGTTTCCGCGATGAGGCCGTAGGCCGCGGTCAGCACCCACATCCAGGCCGCCGTGCGGGGCCTGGTCCGCAACGCCACGACCGTGAGCACGACCAGCTGGGTCGCGAGGGCGCCGGGCGCCCAGGGCCAGTCAACGTCCCAGGGATTGCCGAACTGGGCCGCGACCAGTGTCACCACGAGGGAGACCCAGAAAGCGCCGACCGGCCTGAGCAGGGTCAGCACGATCGCGCCCAGTCCCATGAGGCCGGTCCAGAACCGCGGCTGGTCGCCGCCGCCGTTGGCCGCGAGGGAGATGAGCAGCGTCACCACGCCGGCCAGCACCACCAAGGCGTGCGGGAGCCAGGTGGCCTGCTCCCGAAGAGGCGACGGCAGCCTTCGGGTGAGGGGGCCGTCCACCCGCATCCTCGGAAGGGGGCGGACGGCGAAGGCGTCCTGGAACAGGTCCTGCCACAGCCACCGCGACACGCCCGTCGCGAACTGGAACACGCCCATCGCGAACTGGAACTCGGGACTGCGCGGCTGGCCACCGCCTGGCTGTGTCATCTGTATCTGGGTCGTCTCGGTCATGCACAAACCGTAGGCGGGGGTGGGGTGGTGGTCGTCACCAGTGAGACGGGTTCTGAAGCCTCCCTCTCAGGTACTACAGGTGCCGGACCGGACCGCGGACCTGCCCCCTCTACCAGGCCAGTTGGGCGATCTCCTCCGCCACCACCGCGCACGCGTCCGCCGCCGGGTCGATCAGCGGGAAATGGCCCACGTCCTCCAGGAGCGTCAGTCCCACCACCTCGCCGGCCTTCGCCGCGGCGTCCGCGTACGCCTCGGAGACCGCCTGGGGCACGACGGTGTCCGTCCGGCCCTGGACCAGCGTCGTGGCGATACCCGTCGGGAGGAGCAGGGCCGGATCGGCGTACGGCTGCCGTTCCCCGAACTTCTCTTCTCCGCCGAGGAGTTGGAGTGCCGCTCCGGAGCAGACGTCCAGTTTCTCCGCGACCGTGAAGTCGGCGATCGGGGCGAGGGCGACGACACCGCGCAGCGGGGCGGGCCGCTCCAGGTACCAGGGCGCGTCGGCCGGCAGCAGGTGACGGGCGGCTGCCCACAGCGCCAGATGGCCGCCGGCCGAGTGACCGGTGACCACCGTGCGGCGCGCGTCGGCTGCGGGCAGGGCCTTGCGTACGAGGTCCGGCATCGCGTCCAGCGCCGCCGCGACGTCGTCGAAGGTGTCGGGCCAGCGCCCCGCCACCGGTCCCGTGCCGCCCTGCGCCGGGATCGTGCCGCCGCGCCGGTACTCGACGTTGGCCACGGCGAAGCCCCGCCGGGCCAGGAAGTCCGCGAACGGGGTGATGTGCCGCCGGTCGTACGGGGCACGCCAGGCGCCGCCGTGCAGGACCACGACGAGCGGGGCCGACTCCTCACCGCCGCGCGGTGCGTAGAAGTCGACGACCTGGTCGGGGTGGTCGCCGTACGCGGCGGTGGCGTCGGGGTCGACGGGCGGGTGGGAGAAGGCCGACTCCTCCTCCGCGGCGTCGCGGGCGTCGTCCGGCATGCTCCAAGCCTCTCAGCGGTGCGGTGTTCGTTCTGCGGCCCGTACGCTCCCTGGCTCTCGTGAGCTCACGGAGCTCGCGGTCAACGTGCTCCGGGGCGCGGGTCGTTGGCGGGACGGTATCAGGCCGGTGACGTGCGCCTACACACCGCCGTGACGCTCGGTGAGGGGTAAACGGTGCTGGTGTTTCGTTACGCTGGTGGAGTGCCGCCCCGCGTCGCCCTTCCCCTTCCCTGCCTGACCGCGAAGGAGTCCCCTCATGACCGCCGCCCCCGACGACACCGAGAGCGGGCCGGGGACCGAACCGGAACCCGGGAGCGAGCCCGAGCCCGGGACCGTCCGGCCCGGAGGGCGTACCGCCCGGGTTCGTACGGCCGTGTTGCGCGCCGCCGGGGACGTGCTGGCCGAGCGGGGGTTCGCCCACCTCGATCTGGCGGACGTGGCCCGGCGGGCGGGGGTCGGGAAGACGACCGTGTACCGGCGCTGGGGCTCCGTCACCGGGCTCGTCGCCGACCTGCTCACCGACATGGCCGAGCAGTCGCTCCCCCGTACCGAGACGGGCTCCGTGCTCGGCGACCTGCGGGCCAATGCCGCGCTCGTGTGCCGCACGCTCGCCGATCCCCGGCAGGGGGCGCTGTTCCGGGCGGTGATCGCCGCGGCGGCGTGCGACGCGCGTACGGAGGAGGCGTTGCGGAGGTTCTACGACGTGCGGGTCACCGAGTGGGCGCCCTGTGTCGAGGAGGGGGTGGCCCGGGGGGAGTTGCCGGTGGGGACCGATGCGGGGGAGGTGGTGCGGGCTGTCTCCGCGCCGCTGTACTACGCGTTGCTCACGGCGGGGGTGGCGCCGGACGCGGGGGCCGCGGAGCGGGCCGCGACGGCGGCGGTCGCCGCCGCGCGGGACGGGGTGTTCGTGGCGTAGAGCTTTCCTCCGCCCCCCGGCGTTCGTCAGAACAACCCGCCCAGCACTCCCGCCGCCCTCTCCACCTCGTTGAACCCCACGTACAGCGGGGTGAAGCCGAAGCGGAGGATGACCGGCTCGCGGAAGTCACCGACCACGCCCCGCTCGATCAGCCGGCGCATCACCCCGCCCGCGTCCGCGCAGCGCAGCGCGACCTGACTCCCCCGTTCCGCGTGGGCGTCAGGCGTCACGGACTCCACCGCACCCCCCGGCACGTACGCCGCCACGCACTCCAGGAAGAAGTCCGTCAGCGCGAGCGACTTGGTGCGGACCGCCTCGATCGAGACGTCGTCCCAGACCTCCAGGGCCGCCTCCAGGGCGAGCATGGAGAGGATGTCCGGCGTGCCGACCCGGCCGCGGAGTGCGCCGTCGGCCGGCACGTGGTCCGCCGTCATGCCGAAGGGCTCGGCGTGGGAGTTCCAGCCCGGCAGCGGGGAGTCGAAGCGTGGCTGGTGGTCCCGGCGGACGTAGAGGTACGCCGGTGAACCCGGCCCGCCGTTCAGGTACTTGTAGGTGCAGCCGACTGCCAGGTCCACGCCGTGTTCGTCCAGGCCGACCGGCAGGGCACCCGCGCTGTGGCAGAGGTCCCAGACCGAGACGGCACCCGCCGCCCGGATCGCGGCCGTCAGCGCCGGCAGGTCGTGCAGGCGGCCCGTGCGGTAGTCGACGTGGTTCAGAAGCACCGCGGCCGTACGTCCGCTCAGGGCGTCCGGCACCTCGTCGGGCGCCACAGGGCGCAGCGTGCAGCCGGTGAGCCGCGCCGCCGACGCGGCGATGTAGCCGTCCGTGGGGAACGTCGTCGCGTCGACCAGGATCTCGTCCCGGCCCTCCCCGCGGGCGCCCCCTCCCCCGCCCCCTCCCTCTTCGCCCCCGCCGGCGAGGCGCACCGCGCCCACGACCGCCTTGAAGACGTTCACGCTCGTCGAGTCGCCCACCACGATCTGGCCCGGCGCCGCGCCCACCAGCGGGGCGATCCGGTCGCCGATCCGTTCCGGCGCGGTCCACCAGCCGCTCTCGTCCCAGGACCGGATCCGCAGCGAACCCCACTGTCGGCGCACGACGTCCTCGATCCGGCCGGGCACCGAGCGCGGCAGCGCGCCGAGCGAGTTCCCGTCCAGGTACACCGTGTCGTCCAGGACGAACTGCGCCCGCACCTTGCCCAGTTCGTCGGCGGCGTCCAGCGCCGCCGCCCTGCCCGCGAGCGACTCGCGGCCGGAGTCCGCGTACGGCTCAGACATGGGACCGTGCCGTCCACAGCTCGGGGAACACGTTCTTGCGGGCCCGCTTCTCCAGCCAGGCCACGCCCGCCGAGCCGCCGGTGCCCGTCTTGGAGCCCATCGCCCGCCGGGTGGCGACCAGGTGGTCGTTGCGCCAGCGCCAGACCAGCTCGGCGACGTCGGTCAACGCCTCGCCGAGCCGGGCGAGTTCGGAGCTCTCGTCGCCCGCGTAGAGGTCCGTCCAGACGGCCTCGACCTCGGGCGAGGGCTCGTAGCGGCCGGAGACGTCCCGCTGGACGACCGAGGCCGGTATCGCGTGACCGCGCCGGGCGAGCAGCCGCAGCACCTCGTCGTACAGGCTCGGCTCGTGCAGGGCCTTCTCCAGCTCGGCGTGGACGCGGGGCGCGCCCCGGTGCGGTACGAGCATGGACGCGGACTTGTCGCCGAGCAGGAACTCCATCCGCCGGTACATCGCCGACTGGAATCCGGAGCCCTCGCCGAGGGCGCTGCGGTACGAGTTGAACTGGGCCGGAGTGAGCTGGCCGAGGGGCTTCCACGAGGCGTTCAGCGCCTCCAGCTCCCGTACCGAACGCTTCAGGGCCGCCACCGCGACCGGCACGCGGTCCTCCCGCAGCGCCTTCGCCGCGGTCTCCCACTCGTGCACGATGACGGTGAACCACAACTCCATGACCTGGGTCGTCACCAGGAAGACCATCTCTCCGGGGTCGTCGGAGAGGGTGTGCTGGAGGTGGGTGAGAACGTCCGCCTGCACGTAGTCCTCGTACGGCGTCGTGCCCTGGAAGTCGAGATGCGGGGTCTCGGGCTCCGAAGCCGCCGCGTGGGCCTCGCCGTCCTGAGCCTGTTGGGACATCGCTGTCTCCTGCTGTCCTCCGGGTAGCGGTCCGCCCCTGCCGAATTCCGACACGGGGGCCCCGGTCCCCAACCGGCATCCTCCACAATCGTGCCCCGAAACCGCAAGGTCCGCCTGGTCACACCAGGCGGACCTGTACGTCCGCGACCCTCGACGGGCCCGCGGGGTCAGCCCAGGGTCTGGGCCGCCGCCGGGGAGGAGTCCTTCAGGAACTGCGCGCAGCGCTCGTACTCCGCCTGCTCGCCGATCGCCTGGGCGGCGCGGGCGAGGCCGTGCAGGGCACGCAGGAAGCCGCGGTTCGGCTCGTGCTCCCACGGCACCGGGCCATGGCCCTTCCAGCCGCCGCGGCGCAGGGAGTCGAGACCCCGGTGGTAGCCGGTACGGGCGTACGCGTACGACTCGACGACACTGCCGCGCTCGTACGCCTCGTCGGCCAGCTGGGCCCAGGCGAGCGAGGAGGTCGGGTACTTCGCGGCGACGTCGGCGGGCGCCGTGCCGTTGGCGAGGAGCTCACGCGGCTCCGGGTCGTCGGGCAGGTGGGTCGGGGGCGGTCCCCCGAGGAGGTTCTCGTGAATCGACATGGTCTCCAGTTTGCGCTATCCACGCCCGCCCCGGGCTCCTTGGGCTACTCCAGCCGCCCCCGTGATCGGTTCGGCTCCAGCGGCGGGGCCGTCACGCTGCCGTGCGTGAGGCATTCCGGGCGCAGGCAGCCCGGCGGGGGCTTGCGCACGGTCGCGAAGGCGATCACCGCGCCCACCACCAGGATGCCCGCGCACAGGGGCATGGCCCGCCGGAACGCGTCGTCGAAGGCGTCCGCCGAGCGGTACGCCTCCTCGCTCATCCCGGCCAGCAGCGGCAGCGCGGCCACCGAGACCAGACCGGCGGCACGGGCAGCCGCGTTGTTGATGCCGCTGGCCAGCCCCGCCCGGCCGGTGTCCACGGAGGCCAGCACGGTCGCCGTGAGGGGCGCCACCAGCGTCACCATGCCGGTGCCGAGCACCAGGACGGCGGGCAGCACGTCGGCCGCGTACGAGGCGTCCTCGCCCACTCTCAGCATCAGCAGCATCCCGCTCGCGCACAGCAGCGGACCCACGGTGAGCGGGATGCGGGGTCCTATGCGCTGGGCCAGCTCGCCCGAGCGGGCCGACAGCAGCAGCATCAGGACGGTCGTCGGCAGCAGCGCCGTACCGGCGCCGAGGGCCGAGTAGCCGACCACCACCTGGAGCTGGACCGCGGAGAGGAAGAAGAAGCCGGCGAAGGCCGCGTACACGCACAGGGTGACGAGGTTGACCGCCGTGAACTGGCGGGACGCGAAGATGTCGAGCGGCATCATCGGGTCGGGCCGCCGCTTCTCCACGGCCACGAAGGCGACCCCCGCCGCGACCCCGGCCGCCGCCGTCACCGCGACGACGGGCACCGAGCCGCCGGGCGCCTCGATGAGGGCGTACGTCACCAGGGCCAGCGACAGTGCGCCGAGGGCGGCGCCGAGCACGTCGAAGCCGCGCCCGTGGACCCGGCCGTCCTTCGACTCCGGTACGTGTCTCAGGGCGATCGGGGCGCACAGCAGGGCGAGCGGGACGTTCAGCAGGAACACCCAGCGCCAGCCGGGGCCGTCCACCAGCCAGCCGCCCAGGAAGGGGCCGACCGCCGCCCCGATGCCGCCGAAACCGGACCACAGGCCCACGGCCCGCGCCCGGTCCTCGGGGTGGAACGACGCCTGGATGAGGGCCAGCGAGCCGGGGGTGAGCAGCGCGCCGCCGACGCCCTGGAGGGCGCGGGCGGCGACGAGCACGCCCGCGTTCGGTGCGAGTCCGCACAGCAGGGAGGCCGCCGCGAACCACACCACGCCGACGACGAACACCTTCCGCCGTCCGAAGCGGTCGCCCAGGGCGCCGCCCAGGAGGATGAGCCCGGCGAGGGTCAGCATGTAGGCGTTGACCGTCCACTGGAGACCGGCCAGGTCGGCGTCGAGGTCGCGGCCGATCGTCGGCAGCGCGACGTTCACCACGGTCGAGTCCAGCATCGCCATGCTCGAACCGAGGACCGTCGTCAGCAGGATCCACTTGCCCGTGGAGGAGGACATCCGGACGGCCGGTGCCGGGGACGGGCCCGGGGCCGGTGACTCCTGCGGTGGGGGCGTGGGGGCAGCCATGTTCCGGATCATACGGACACAGGGCGGGGCCCGGCTGCCCCTGTGGACAACCGGACCCCGCCCTGTGGACGGAGGCGCTTACTTGATCTTCGTACCCGTGGAACGCAGGTGACCGCAGGCCTGGGTGACGCGCGCGGCCATCGAGCCCTCGGCGAGCTTGCCCCAGGTGCGGGGGTCGTACGTCTTCTTGTTGCCGACCTCGCCGTCGACCTTCAGGACGCCGTCGTAGTTGCGGAACATGTGGTCCGCGACCGGGCGCGTGAACGCGTACTGCGTGTCCGTGTCGATGTTCATCTTCACGACGCCGTTCTCCAGAGCCGTGCGGATCTCCTCCTCGGAGGAGCCGGAGCCGCCGTGGAAGACGAAGTCGAACGGGGACGGCTTGTTGTACTTCGCCGCCACGCCCTCGTTGAGCTCCTTGAGGAGTTCGGGGCGCAGGACGACGTTGCCCGGCTTGTAGACGCCGTGCACGTTGCCGAAGGACGCGGCCAGCAGGTAGCGGCCCTTCTCGCCCAGGCCCAGGGCCTCGACGGTGCGGAACGCGTCGTCGACCGTGGTGTAGAGGGAGTCGTTGATCTCGTGCGAGACGCCGTCCTCCTCGCCACCGGTCGGGGTGATCTCCACCTCAAGGATGATCTTCGCGGCGGCGGCGCGGGCCAGCAGCTCCTGGGCGATGGCCAGGTTGTCGTCGAGGGTCTCCGCGGAACCGTCCCACATGTGGGACTGGAACAGCGGGTTCCGGCCGGCCTTGACGCGCTCCTCGGAGACCGCGAGCAGCGGACGTACGTACCCGTCGAGCTTGTCCTTCGGGCAGTGGTCCGTGTGCAGCGCGACGGTGACGTCGTACTTCGCGGCGACGATGTGCGCGAACTCGGCGAGCGCCACCGCGCCGGTGACCATGTCCTTCTTGTACTGGCCGCCCAGGAACTCCGCACCGCCCGTGGAGATCTGGATGATGCCGTCGCTCTCGGCCTCCGCGAAGCCGCGGAGCGCAGCGTGCAGGGTCTGCGTCGAGGTCACATTGATGGCCGGGTAGGCGAACTTGCCTGCCTTCGCCCGGTCGAGCATCTCGTTGTAGACCTCGGGGGTTGCGATGGGCATCTGTCCGCTCCTTGTATGTGCGGGTGGCGTTCTGCTTACGGCCCTGACCTAGGGGGCGACGTCATCGTCGGCCCCATCTTCCCAGACGTCGCCGGATGCTCCGGCCGGGGACGGGAATCCATGCGGGGACCGGGTCAGGCGAGGCCCAGCTCGTCCTTGGAGTAGGCGAAGAGGTACGGGACCCCGGCGCCTTCCTGGATCTTCTCCGCGGCGCCGGTGGCGCGGTCGACGATGGTCGCCACGCCGACGACCTCCGCGCCGGCCTCGCGCACGGCCTCGACGGCGGCGAGCGGGGAGCCGCCGGTCGTCGAGGTGTCCTCGACGACGAGTACGCGGCGGCCCGCGATGTCCGGGCCCTCGACCCTGCGCTGCAGGCCGTGCGCCTTCGCCTCCTTGCGCACGACGAAGGCGTCGACGCGCCTGCCGCGCGCGTGGGCGGCGTGCAGCAGCGACGCGGCCACCGGGTCGGCGCCCATGGTGAGGCCGCCGACCGCGTCGAAGTCCAGGTCCGCCGTCAGGTCGAGCAGCACCTGGCCGACCAGCGGGGCGGCCTCGCCGTCCAGGGTGATCCGCCGCAGGTCCACGTAGTAGTCGGCCTCGATGCCGGAGGAGAGGGTCACCTTGCCGTGCACCACGGCCTTGTCCTTGATCTGCTGCAGCAGCTCGCCGCGTACGTCGTCGCTCATGCGGGTCAGCTTAGAGGCGGCGCCAGGTCCAGGTGGTGGCGGCTTCCAGGGGGTCGATGGGGGTGACCAGGCGGGGCAGGGTGTTGAGGCCGTTGGGCGGTCCTGTCTGCGGTTCGACGCACACGGCCGCCTCCTGCTCGTCGTAGACGACGACCCACTGCTCGCGGCTTGCCACGTTCAGCTCCAGCCGGCCGGGCCAGGTGAGGGTGACGTCGACGCCGTCGGGCATCCCGAAGCAGTCGTCCCACGGGCTGGGGAGGGGGTCGATACGGCGGCCGGTCGGCAGGTGGTCGGCGCCGCGCTCCTCCTGCCAGGCGGCGCTGAAGTCGACACGTACACCACTGTCGGTGTCCTGGGCCCCGCCGCCTTCGAGGTGGCGGTTGAACCAGGGGTGCCAGCCGATCTGCGCCGGAAAGGAGTCGCCGTACGTCTCCACCGACATGGTCAGGGTCAGGGAGTCCTCGGTCAGCCTGACCGCCTGGGTGACACGGCCGGCGTACGGCCAGGGGTCGACGAGGTCGTACGTGACGACGGTTTCGTCGGCGCTCCTGCGGGCGGTGCGCCAGGCGGCGTCGCGGGCGGTGCCGTGGATGGCGTGGGGTGGGGAGTTGAGGGGGAGCTGGTGGGGGGTGACGCCGTTCGAGAAGCGGCCGTCCCTGGTGCGACCGCACCACGGGACCATGGGGAAGCAGCCGAACTTGTCGCCCTGGCGCAGCAGTTCGACGCCGTCGACCTTCAGTCCGCCGATGCGTCCGCCGTTGCCGGGCTGCACGGTCGCTTGCGCGTTGCCGGCGGTCAGCGTGATGTCTTCGTTACTCACGCGGGAGACCCTACGGGGTGCGACGCACGATCCGGCCCGCAGGGCCCGGATCCCGGGGCCCCCACGCCCGGCGCACGCCCCTTGCGACCCGCGCCCTGAGCCCTGAGCACCGAGCCCCGAGCCCCGACCGACCGGTCGCTCAGTTGCCCGCGCCCCTGGGGGACACCTGCCGCCTGCCGCCTGCCGCCGCCGGTCGCGCGCGTGGTTTCCCGCCTCTCCAGGGGACCCGCCGTCTCCCCTCTGCGGGCCGCCCACGGCTGGACGCGCAGTTCCCCGCGCCCCTGAAGGGCGCCCGCGGGCAGAGGTCGGTCGGCCCGCGCCTGCGGTCAGTGGCGTTTGCGGAGGGCTCGGCCCACCACGATCGCCGAGGCCACGGCGAGGGCAGCCGCGGGCGCGGCCCAGCGGAGGACCGCGCCGCCGCCCGCGGACTCGGGCGCGGGCACGGGCGCGTACCGGCCCCGCGGTGGCGCGTGGTCGACCTCTTCCGCGCTGCGGCCGATCATCGTGCGCCGCGCGTGCGCCGCCTCGGCCGGTGCCCCCGGCGGCAGGCTCCCGTCGTCCTCGAAGCCACCGGCGAAGTCGCCCTCAGCGAACGGCATGTGCGAGGAGGGAAACTCCTCGTCCGGATCGTGCCCGGCCTCGGGTTCAGGCACGGGCTCGGGCTCGGGCTCGGGCTCGACGGATGCCTCTTCCGGCTCGGACGCCGCCTCCGGTTCCGGTTCCGGCTCCTGCTCCGGCTCCGGTGCCAGGTGTTCCGCGAACCGGTTCAGCAGGCGCGTCGTCGCCGACGCCACCTCGCCCGCCGGCAGATCGGTGATACGTCCGTCGGCCGAGGCCGTGCCGGTGAACGTGAGCGTCGAGCCCCCCTCGGCGGGCAGGACGGTCAGCGTGAGCGCGAGCTTCACCGTCCCCGTCCCCCGCGCCTCCGTGGCGTCGGCCTCGACGGAGTACGAGCCGTCGTCGCGCGGCGAGACACCGAGCGTCCCCCGGTACGTGATGGAGTGCCCGCCGACCCGTACCTTCAGGCGCCCGGAGACGGGCGCCGTCCCCGCGTCCTGCTGGAGACCGGGCAGCGCCCGCGCCACCCGCGCGGGATCGGCGAGAGCCTCGCGCAGACGCTCGACGGGAACCGGAACGAACACCTCATGCTCCATGTCGGCCGAGCCTACCCAGCACCACCCGTACCGCACCCGTACATGCGGGGATTCCACCGGATCCGCCGCGGACGGACGCGTACGCCGCCTCAGTCGGCGTACCTCGGGTGCACCAGCGTCGACGGCGGCAGGCCCTCCAGCCGGGTGCGCGCCGCCGCCCGGACGCCCGCCTGGAGCGACGGCACGTCCGGCGCCCCCGCCGCCGTGCGCAGCCGCGGCCGGGCGCGCGACGCGAGCACGTACCCCCAGTCGTGCGGAACCCGCGACCCGTCCGTCACCTCGGAGTCACGGCCGCCGACCGAGTACGGCACCGTCCGCAGCCCGGCCGCCCGTACCGTCGCGTCGACCGTCCAGAACGCGCGCGGCCGTGCCGCCACGGGCCCGGCGTGCACGAGGAGCCGCCCGCCCGTGCCGAGCACCTCGCGGGCCAGCCCGTAGAACTCCTGCGAGTACAGCTTCGTACTGGGCGTGTTCCCGGGGTCGGGCAGATCGGAGATCACCACGTCGTACGCGCCCCGCGGGGCCCGCCGCAGCCAGCCGAACGCGTCCGCGGCGACGACCCGCACCCGTGGATCCCCGTACGCGTGGCCGTTCAGCGCGGACAGGGCCGGATCGGTGCGCGCCAGCTCCACGAGCCCGGCGTCGAGTTCGACGACGTCGACCCGCCGTACGCCCCGGTGTCGCAGCACCTCGCGCACGGCGAGCCCGTCGCCGCCGCCGAGGACGAGCACGCGCGCGTGGGGACCGTTCATCGCGGGGTGCACGAGCGCTTCGTGGTAGCGGCGCTCGTCGCTGCCGCTGACCCGCAGGCGGCCGTCGAGATAGAGGTCGAGCCGACTGCCGTCGGTGCCGCCCGTGAGGACCACGTCCTGGACGTCGGTGTGTATCGCCACCCGGACGTCCCGGCCGTACATCGCGTGCCGCGCGGACCGCTCGAAGTCGTCGACGAGGACGGCGGCCGAGGCGAGCAGCGTGAGGACGAGGAGGTTGGTGACGACGAGCAGCCAGCGACCGCGCCGGGTCAGGTCCTGCCGGAACAGGCCCAGGACGAGGGCCGCGCCGGCGAACGCGTTGACCGTCCCGGTGATCAGCGTCGCGGTCAGCTGGCCGAGCAGGGGCAGCAGCAGGAACGGGAACGCGAGTCCGCCGGCCAGCGCGCCCACGTAGTCCGCGGCGAACAGGTCGGCGACGGCGCCGCCCGCGTCCTGTCTGCGCACGCGCTGGATCAGCTCCATCAGCAGGGGCACCTCGGCGCCGATGAGCAGGCCGATGGCGAGGGAGAAGCCGACGAGGAGGTAGCTGGAGCCGTCCGCCCAGGCGCCGCCCCAGCCGCCGGTCCAGGCGAAGACGGCGTACAGGACCATCGCGCTGCAGCCGCCGACGAGGGCGAGCAGGGCCTCCACCGCGCCGAAGCCGGCCGCGGCGCGACAGCGCAGCCGTTTGGCGAGGAGCGAGCCGATGCCCATCGCGAAGACCATCACGGACAGGACGACGGAGGCCTGGGTGATGGAGTCGCCGGTCAGGTACGAGGCGAGGGCGACCAGTTCCAGTTCGTACACCAGTCCGCAGGCCGCGCAGACGAACACGCCGGTGAGGACGAGGAACCGGCCGGTGGCGGGCCTGACCGGCAGACGCGCCTGGCCCGCGCCGCTGCGGGGCGGCGGGGCCGTACCGGGCGGGGCGGGGGCGTGCGGCTCGATCACCCAGGGAACGCTACGTCACCGGTTCGCTGCGTCCTGTCACCCACACGTGTGTAAATGCCGTCGCCCGCGCATACTTCGGCCGTTTCGGGGCCCCGCCCCCGGGGTCCGCCTCCGGGCCTGCCCAGGGATCTGCCCTAGAGGGTCGCCGGCACCCGTACGCCCACCTTCGTTCGTGTGGCGACCAGTTGGCCCTCCTGGGGGTACGCGTGCCAGGTGCGCCAGTGCACTTGGCCGTCGTGGCGCTGCGCGAGCATCGCGGTGAAGGCGTGGGGGCTGCCGGGGAAGACCCCCGCCAGTCCGTTCGGATGGTCGGCGACGAGGGCGAGCAGTTCCTGCGCCCGGCCGGCGAAGGACCCGCGGGACAGCGTCTCCACGCGCGCGGCGAACTCGTACTCCCAGTCGCCCGCCCGTTTGGCGACGCCGAGCGGCAGCGGGGAGCTGCTGCCCGCGATGCACGCGACGGTCTCCGAACAGGTGCCGCGCTCCTCCTCGAGCAGCACCTGATGGGACGCGCCCAGCAGTCTCAACTGCAGTTTCGCGTCGGCGAGTTCGATGTCGAGGGTGGCGAGCGCGGGCAGCGGTTCGCGTCCGAGGGCCCAGGCGAGGTCGGCCGCGCGCGTGTCGGTATAGGCGGTGTTGAGGGTCGTGAGCATGGGTCGGCTCCGCTGCACGCAAGGGTGGGGTCGGTCCGTCGCACCCCGGCCGGCGCCGGGCGGTGATCGGGCCCGGTCGGCCAGGTCAGAAGGTTGTTCCGGGGTCTGCGTCGGCGATACGAGGGAATCATGAACGGCGCGTCCGCCACAGCGTTTTTACCCAACTTCGTAGGGTTTCCATCCCCCCGAGGGCTCCACAGCTCAACTGTTCAACAAGAAAGTGCGCCCCTGGGGGGCTCGCAAACAGCTGCACGCCCCCACAACGACTGAGCGCCCCCCGGGAGATGGTTCCCGAGGGGCGCTCATACGACCGGACGACGTCGCCCGGAGCTCAGCTGCCCCGTGTCAGCTGCCTCCGCCGCATCCGCCGCCCCCGCAGGACGAGCCACCGCCGCAGGACGAACTGCCCCCGCCGCACGAGGAGTGATGCCCCGAGGAGCCCGACGAGCAGGAGCTGGAGCCGCCGTCGCTCCCGCCCACCGCTCCGCTGTCGGCCCACCAGCTACCGCTGTCGCGGCCCGAACGCCCCCTGCCACGACCGCGCGCCCGGCCCCCGCCGGATGCCACTCGCGTGACCATCAAGACCACGAACCCCACGACGAACAACGCCAGGATGATGCCGATGACCATGGCGCCACCCTCCTTCCGTTCCCCCGAAGCGGCCCCCCGTGGGCTCTGCTTCTCGTCTGCCTGCTGCCTGTGCCCTGCCGAGATCCTTGCTGTGTCGACTGCTGTACGGACCGCTGTACTGCCTACCGCGGTTCCTGCCGCACACGCACACGCACGTCTCGGGTGCGCTTGCCGCGTGCACGTCTCGGGTGCACTTCTCGCGTGTGCGTCTTGCGTGTGCGCCCTGCGTGTGCGTCTTGCGTGGGAGGGAGATGCCCTCCCGGCTCACGCGCCAAAGCCGAGTTGAGCAACTCCAGAGGTTGCGCGCAGGATGGCCGTCATGACCTCCAGCGCGCGTCGCCCTCTCCTCAACCGTCGTCTCGCCGAGTTCGGGACGACGATCTTCGCCGAGATGTCGGCCCTCGCCCTGAGTACCGGCTCGATCAATCTCGGGCAGGGTTTTCCCGACACCGACGGTCCCGAGGAGGTCCGGGAGGCGGCCGTGCGGGCGCTGCGGGATGGACGGGGGAACCAGTACCCGCCGGGGCCGGGCGTCCCCGAGCTGCGTACGGCGATCACCGCGCACCAGGAGCGCCGGTACGGGTTGACGTACGACCCCGACGCCGAGGTCCTCGTCACGGCGGGCGCGACCGAGGCCATCGCCGCCACACTGCTCGCCCTGGTGGAGCCCGGCGACGAGGTGATCGCCCTGGAGCCGTACTACGACTCGTACGCGGCCTGCATCGCGATGGCGGGCGGCACCCGCGTGCCGGTCACCCTGCGGCCGCACGAGGAGGCCGGGGAGGACGGCGTCGCGCGGCGGCGGTTCCGGCTGGACCTCGACGAGCTGCGCGACGCGGTCACCGACAACACCCGGCTGCTGCTGCTCAACACCCCGCACAACCCGACCGGCACGGTCCTCACCCGCGCGGAGCTGACCGCGATCGCCGAACTGGCCGTCGAGCGGGACCTGCTGGTCGTCACCGACGAGGTGTACGAGCACCTGGTCTTCGACGGCGCCGAGCACGTACCGCTGGCGACCCTGCCCGGGATGCGCGGGCGCACGGTCACCATCGGGAGCGCGGGCAAGACGTTCTCGTTCACCGGGTGGAAGGTCGGCTGGGTGACGGCGGCGCCCGAGCTGGTCACGGCGGTGCGCTCGGCCAAGCAGTTCCTCACGTACGTGGCCTCGGGGCCCTTCCAGTACGCGGTCGCCGAGGCGCTGGCGCTGCCCGACACGTACTTCGACGCCTTCCGCGCGGACATGCTGGTCAAGCGGGACCTGCTGAGCGCCGGGCTCGCGGAGGCCGGCTTCGGGGTCTTCACGCCCGCCGGGACGTACTTCGTCACCACCGACATCCGGCCGCTCGGCGAGAGCGACGGCTTCGCGTTCTGCCGGGCACTGCCGGAGCGCGCCGGGGTCGTCGCGATCCCGAACGCGGTCTTCTACGACCACCGGGACGCCGGGGCACCCTTCGTCCGCTTCGCGTTCTGCAAGCGGACGTCCGTACTGGAGGAGGCGGTCGGCCGCCTCAAGACGCTCGCCGGGTGAGGGCGGCACACCAGGTCATCGGCTCAGCCGGCCGCGCGGAGTGGCTCCCGGGAGCGGCAGTCCCGGCAACGGCCGGGTTCCGCCGCGCGGAAGCCCCGGTCGCAGCCGTCACAGTTCCGGAGGGGTACGACCGACGGACGTACGGGGGACTCCGCGCTTCCTAGCCATACGGGCAGGGCGAGCGGAGTTTCCTTGAGGCGGTAGGCGAGGATGCCGACCGGGCGGGTCAGGAAGGTGTCCGGGAGCCGTGCGGTGAGGTGGTCCGTGATGTGTGTGGGCAGGAGGCCTGCCGCGAGCCACTTGGTGACGGCCGGGGCGAGACGGGCGGCCTCCTGCTCGGACAGTACGAGGCGGGGGTCGACCCGGCGCAGGGCGGCGAGCACGGCGACAGCTCGAGGGTCGGTAGCGGTGTCGGCGAGCGGGACCGGTGGCTCGGCCTCGGCGTATGTATGCGGCTGGACTGTCTCCCGCACCGCTTCTCGCGCGGGCGCAATCGCCTCCGCGACAGGGGCTTGCCTCCGGGGCCGGGGCGGTTCGGGCGGCTCAGGAGGCCCGTCCGGATGCGGCACGCCGCCGGGGACGTCGTAGAAGTACGTGCGGGTACGGACCTGCCCGGTGGGCGTCCGCTCACGGCGGCGCTCCAGGTATCCGGCCGCTTCGAGTTCCCTGAGCGCCCGCGAGATCAGGATCTCTCCCTCGCTGAAGTGCTCGCACAGGGCAGTGATGGTCACGGGGGAGCCGTCGGGCAGGGAGGAAATGTACGCCGCGACGCCGATCGTGATCGCGCTGCCGCGTCGCTGGACGAGGGCGTTGGCGAGGACGGTGAAGCCGGCGGTGAGGCGGGTGCGTACACGGATCACGCCGGAAGTCGGAGTTCCGGCGTCGGCGCGCGAGTGCGCGTTAGACTGCGAATCAGCCATCGGGAAGGTGTTCTCCTAGTTGGTCAGGCCCTCGTTCGGGATGCCAGTCCCGGCCGGGGGCCGTATTTGTTTTCGGTTGTCGCGGCGAACGTAGCCGCCTGGATCTGGCTGCCGCAAGCCGGTCACTCGGACGGTGACGCGGGCTCCGCGTCAGGGAGGCGGGTGGGTGGCAGTTCTTTCCCCGGTTCTTTCAGGAGGTCAGTGGCTTGCCGGACCCTCGCGGACAAGGGCCCGGCAAGCCCGCAACGCGGACGGCCGCCGGGGCCCGGTCGTCTCAGGGACGGTGGGGTCCAGCTTTCAACTCGCCTATGAAAGCGGTCCAGGAGGCGGTCCCGAAGCACAGCGCCGAGCCGTGCGGGACCTTGCTGTCACGGACCGGGACGACGCCCCGGAACCCGTCGGCCACCTCCACGCAGTCGCCCCCCGCCTGATTGCTGTAGCTGCTCCTGCGCCAAGCGACGCCGTTCAGATCGGGACGGAAGATTCGAGGCACGATAATTGCCCTCCATCGCAGACCGGATCATGTCGAGTGACATGAGCGGGGGCAGGGCTGCCGCCCGCAGCCGATCGTAAATCACCTTGTAGCGACTGACGTTGACCGGTTCCTCGACGAGTTGGCCGTAGTCCGCGCCCTCCGTGTAAGCCACTTCTGAGTCGTTCGGCAGGGTCAGGATTGTCAGCGAGCCACCCATGGCCTCGTGTCCACCTTGGTCGAACGGCAGTACCTGCACAGTGATACGGCGTTCCCCTGCCGCATCCAGAAGTCGCGCCAACTGCTTACGCATCACCGCATCGCCACCGATGGGGCGCCTCAGTACGGCCTCGTCCAATATCACCCCCAGCTCCGGCCGGTCAGGCGAGCTCAGGCGTTCCTGACGTGTCATTCGGACTGTGACTCGCTCTTCCAGTTGCTCGTCATCGTCCAACAGAGCATCCAGACTGAGCACCGCCCTGGCGTAGTCCTCGGTCTGCAGCAGGCCCGGCACCACATGAGCCGCGTACTGCCTGATGGTCACAGCCCGCTCCGAGTACGCGATGAACTTCCGCGACCAGTCCGGAAACGCCTCCCGGTACACGTACGGCCACAACTCGACCAGCAGGTCGTCCGCGCCGAGCGCCGCGTCCAACGCACGCGCCAGTTCCAGCGTCGGCTTCGCTCCGGACGCCCGCTCGATCTGTGTGATCCGCGTGCTCACCACATGCGTGCAGGCGCCGAGTTCGGCCTGGGTCAGCCCGGCCGCCGTACGGAGCCTGCGTACCCGTGACCCGAACAGCGCCGCCATCGACGTGCTGGGGTCAATTCCGTTGGCCAAAGCGTCACTTCCGTTCCTTACGAGATGAAATGTAAGGCTGTGTCATCTGTCGAGCGTAGGGCGAACGGACGACTCTTGAGCACGGAACGTGACGACCCACATACAGGCCGGGATGAGTCCCGGCTCGACGGACAAGGACTGACCAGCCGTGCCGACAGAAACGATGAACGAACTCCCCCGCGCAGCAACCTGGTTCGCCGCCTCGCCGCGAGGTGCACGGCTCGCTCGCCGTCTTGCCGTCCGGCGCATGGAGGACTGGGGTCATCCCGCAGCGTCGGACGCGACCTGCGCGGTCGCCCTCGTCGTCGGCGAGCTCGCCGCGAACGCCGTGGCGCACGGCCGGGTCCCGGGGCGGGGCTTCAGCCTCCGGCTCACCCTCGACGCCGCCGCGGGTCTGGTGCGTATCGAGGTCGCGGACGCCGCCTCCGTGAAGCGGCCACCCGCGGTCCCGTCCGCACCGCATCCCGGGAGCGAGTCCGGCCGAGGACTTCTCCTCGTGGACGCCCTGACCGTGCGCTGGGGGTCGGCGCCTCGTCACCCCGTGGGCAAGACCGTATGGGCAGAGGTGTCCGTTTGAGGCAGTCGAGCACACAGACCAGGCGAGCTGGGAAAGCCGAGCACAGCTGAGACGCCCCCTTGTCACGGCGGCGCGCCGGTGCGGCCGGATATGGGGGTGAACCGGACCCGCTCGGCCGCGCGGTGCTCGCAAATGGGCGGGATTACCCTCAATCTGCTCATGTGACCCTCGCACCCGACCTCGCTCCGCCCGCCGTCACGTCCCCCACCGCCGTCGAGGGTCCCGCCCGCCCCCGGCTGCCGGTCCCGGCCGCCGCCATGCGCACCGCCCTCGGACTGTTCCTGGCGGCCCGGCTGCTGGGGGCCGCGGCCGTCGCCCTGACCGCCTGGGCGGTCGGGCAGCACCCTGTGCTGTTGCTCGGGCGGTCCTGGGACTCCATCTGGTATCTGCGGATCGCCGGGGACGGCTACGGCCGCAGTCTGCGGTTCCACCCCGACGTCGTCCACAGCGACCTGGCGTTCTTCCCGCTCTATCCGGGGCTGCTGCGGGCCGTCATGGAGCTGACCCCGCTCAGCGGGCCCGGCGCGGGCCTGCTGGTCTCGTGGACGGCCGCCGCGGTCGCCGCCTGCGGGATCTACGCGATCGGGGCCCGGCTGCACGACCGGGCCGTCGCCACCGCCCTCGTCCTCCTGTGGGCCCTGCTGCCGCACTCCGTCGTGCTGTCCATGGCGTACACGGAGCCGGTCCTGACCGCCTTCGCGGCCTGGTCGCTGTACGCCGTCCTCACCGGCCGGTGGGTGTGGGCGGGCACCCTCGCGGCGGGCGCGGGGCTGGCCCGGCCGAACGGGTTCGCGGTCGCCGCGGCGGTCCTCGCGGCGGCGGCGTACGAGCTGTACCGGCGGCGCGGAAAAGTTACCCACAGGCTGTGGACGGGCGCGGCGCTCGCCCCGCTCGGCTGGACTGCGTACGTGCTGTGGGTGGGGCGGCGGCAGGGCGATCCGCTCGGCGGCTACTTCGAGGTGCAGCGGCTGTGGGGCTCGCGCTTCGACTTCGGCCTGGACGCGCTGCGCTTCGTACGGCATCTGCTGCTGGAGGGCGACCTGCTCGTCTTCCCCATGTCGATGGTGATCGTCGCGGCGGCGCTCCTGCTGTACGGGCTGCTGCTCGCGGACCGCGCTCCCGCGCCACTGCTGGTCTACACGGGCGTGCTGCTGTTCGTGGCGGCCGGCGGCGCCGGGTTCTTCGAGTGCAAGCCGCGGTTCCTGCTGCCGGCGTTCCCGCTGCTGCTGCCCCTCGCGTGCGCACTGGCGCGGACGGCGAGAGCCCGGCCGTGGCACGCGACCCTGGTGGTCGGTGCCCTGGCCGGGCTCTCGTTCGCGTACGGGGCGTATCTGGTCGTACTGGCCCACAAGCCACTGTAGGGCCGGTGGCTCACAGGGCCGCCGGTCCGCTGGGCGGGCTACTCGGACTACTCGTCCTCTTGCGGCTTCTCGGCCTCGTCGATCTCCTGCTCCAGGCCGAGCTGCTCGACGAGCCACTTGTCGAACTCGATGGCGGCCCGCACCCAGCTGACCGTCGACGACACGAAGTGCTCCAGGCTGACGCCCGTGCCGATCAGCATCTGCGCCTCGCCGATCAGGCGGACGGTGCCGTCGTCGTGCGTGTGGCTGTAGACCTTGGGCCACAGCGTGCGGCGGTTCCAGTCGTCGATCGATTCGAGCAGCTGCTGCTTCTCGTCGATCTGGTGCGGCCGGTCGTAGAACGTCCGCACCGAGAAGACCTGCTGGTCGTCCTCACCGCGGAACATGAAGTACGTACGGAACTGCTCCCACGGCGCCGCGAGGTCTCCCTCGTCGTCGACGACGTACTTCAGCTCCATCTGGTCCAGGAGCTGCTTCACAAGGTCCTGATCCGGGACGACGGGGCCCGCCGGTCCGCCGGGGTTCGGCTCTGGCTGGCCCCCGAAGTTCGGAATCGAGGACGGGTCGATGCTCACCGTGATTTTCCCTTCGTACG
Source organism: Streptomyces ortus (assembly GCF_026341275.1). Lineage (NCBI taxonomy): Bacteria > Bacillati > Actinomycetota > Actinomycetes > Kitasatosporales > Streptomycetaceae > Streptomyces > Streptomyces ortus. The sequence continues at coordinate 4,624,316 of NZ_JAIFZO010000002.1, read as the reverse complement.
GATTCCGCCATCCTCTCCCATCCGGGGCGGGGGCCCGCAACCCCCGCCCCCGCCGGTGACGGAATTCCGCTCAGAGCGTTTTGCCCGGCGCCGGACCGCTCCCGGAGCCAGGTGCGGAACCATCCGCGGGCCCGTCCGCGGGACCGCCCGCCGTACCCTGCGCGGCACCCGTCGCCGGGCCCTCCGCCGCGACCGTCACGGGCCCCGTCGCGGGTCCGACGATGAGGCCGTCACCGAAGGCGTCCACGCGGACCGTGTCGCCGTCCTTGACCTCGCCGGAGAGGATCTCCTTGGCGAGCCGGTCACCGATGGCGGTCTGCACGAGCCGGCGCAGCGGCCGGGCCCCGTACGCCGGGTCGTTGCCCTCGTCCGCGAGCCAGGCCAGTGCCTCGTCGGTGATCTCCAGGGTGAGCCGGCGCTCGGCGAGCCGCTTCGCGAGACGGCCGACCTGGAGCCTGGCGATGCGTTCCAGTTCCTCCTTGTTCAGCGCCGAGAAGACCACGAGGTCGTCGAGCCGGTTGAGGAACTCCGGCTTGAAAGAACTCCTCACCACCTCCATGACCTGTTCCTTCTTCTGCTCCTCGCTCGTGAGGGGGTCGATCAGGTAGTGGCTGCCCAGGTTCGAGGTGAGGACCAGGATGGTGTTGCGGAAGTCGACCGTCCGGCCCTGTCCGTCGGTGAGCCGGCCGTCGTCGAGGACCTGGAGCAGGACGTCGAAGACCTCCGGGTGCGCCTTCTCCACCTCGTCCAGGAGCACGACGCTGTACGGGCGCCTGCGGACCGCCTCGGTGAGCTGGCCGCCCTCCTCGTAGCCGACGTAGCCGGGCGGCGCGCCGACGAGACGGGCCACGCTGTGCTTCTCGCCGTACTCCGACATGTCGATGCGGATCATGGCCCGCTCGTCGTCGAAGAGGAAGTCCGCGAGGGCCTTGGCCAGCTCGGTCTTGCCGACACCGGTCGGGCCGAGGAAGAGGAACGAGCCGGTGGGGCGGTCCGGGTCGGCGATCCCCGCGCGCGTACGGCGCACGGCGTCGGAGACGGCCTGTACGGCCTCGCTCTGGCCGATCAGCCGGCGGCCCAGCTCCTCCTCCATGCGCAGGAGCTTCTGCGTCTCGCCCTCCAGGAGGCGGCCGGCGGGGATGCCGGTCCAGGCGCCGACCACGTCCGCGATGTCGTCCGGGCCGACCTCCTCCTTGACCATCGTGCCCTTGGCGGCCTCCACCTCGGCCTCGGAGGCCTCCTCCAGGTCCCTCTCCAGGGTGGGGATCTCGCCGTACAGGAGCTTGGAGGCGGTGTCGAAGTCGCCGTCGCGCTGGGCCCGCTCGGCCTGGCCGCGCAGTTCGTCCAGCCGCTCCTTCAGCTCACCGACGCGGTTGAGGGACTGCTTCTCCTTGTCCCAGCGGGCGGTCAGCCCGCGCAGCTCCTCCTCCTTGTCGGCGAGGTCGCGCCGCAGCTTGTCCAGCCGCTGCTTGGAGGCCGCGTCGGTCTCCTTGTCGAGCGCCAATTCCTCCATGCGCAGCCGGTCGACGACCCGCTGCAGCTCGTCGATCTCGACGGGCGAGGAGTCGATCTCCATCCGCAGCCGGGACGCGGACTCGTCGACGAGGTCGATGGCCTTGTCGGGCAGGAAGCGGGAGGTGATGTACCGGTCGGAGAGGGTCGCGGCGGCGACGAGCGCGCTGTCCGCGATGACCACCTTGTGGTGTGCCTCGTACCGGCCCTTGAGGCCGCGCAGGATGGCGATGGTGTCCTCGACGGTCGGCTCGGCGACCAGCACCTGCTGGAAGCGCCGCTCCAGCGCGGGGTCCTTCTCGATCCGCTCGCGGTACTCGTCGAGGGTGGTGGCGCCGACCATGCGCAGTTCGCCGCGGGCCAGCATGGGCTTGAGCATGTTTCCGGCGTCCATGGCCGAATCGCCGCCCGCGCCCGCGCCGACGACGGTGTGCAGCTCGTCGATGAAGGTGATGATCTGGCCGTCGGAGTCCTTGATCTCCGCGAGGACGGTCTTGAGCCGCTCCTCGAACTCGCCGCGGTACTTGGCGCCCGCGACCATCGCGCCCAGGTCGAGCGAGACCAGCCGCTTGTTCTTGAGGGACTCGGGCACGTCGCCCTTGACGATCCGCTGGGCGAGGCCCTCCACCACGGCGGTCTTGCCGACGCCGGGCTCCCCGATCAGGACGGGGTTGTTCTTGGTGCGCCGCGACAGGACCTGGACGACGCGGCGGATCTCCTGGTCGCGGCCGATGACCGGGTCGAGCTTGCCGTCCCGGGCCGCGGCGGTGAAGTCGGTACCGAACTTTTCGAGTGCCTTGTACTGGCCCTCGGGATCCGGGGTGGTCACCCGGCGCCCTCCCCTGCTCTTCTGGAACGCTTCCAGCAGCTTCTTGGCGCTGGCCCCCTGCTGGGAGAGTATGTCGCCGATCTGGCCGCCCTTGGCGGCGATCGCGATCAGCATGTGCTCGGTGGAGAGGAACTCGTCCCCGAGTTCCCTGGCCCGCTCGCTCGCGTCGGCGATGACCGCCAGCAGCTCGCGGTTGGGCTGTGGCGGGGCGACGGTGGAGCCGGTCACGCTGGGCAGCGCGGCGAGGACGCGCTCGGCGCCCGTCCGTACGGCGGCCTGGTCGGCCTCGACCGCGGCCAGCAGGTCGGTGATGTTCTCGTTCTCCTGCCCGGCCAGCAGCGCCAGCAGCAGGTGCGCGGGGGTGAGGTCGGGGTGACCTTCGGACACGGCCCTGCTGCTGGCCGCGTTGATGGCGTCCCGGCTCCTGTTGGTCAGCTCGGCGTCCACGTTCGCGTTCTCCTCCTCGTGCGGGTGCTGGTGCTGGTGCTGGTGCGCATGCTCGTGCGGTGTTGGCTGACCCAACCAACGTACACAAAGTTGAGTCTATTCCACTCAAGGAAGCCATGGGGGGTCATGGGGGGATGGAGGGCCGTGCGGGTCCCGGGGGAAACCCGGGGGCGCTCGGGGGGACTCGACGGGTTAGGTTCCGGTTCATGGCCTCGTACCCCGTGAACCCGCGCGATCCCGGCGACTCCTATCTCGGCTTCTGGCGGGAACGCCACGTGTGCACCCTGAGCACCTTCCGTCCCGACGGCACCCCGCACATGGTGCCCGTCGGCGTTACATACGATCCCGGGGCCGGTCTGGCTCGGGTCATCGCCTCCGGTTCCAGCAAGAAGGTACGCAACGTGCTGGCCGCCGGGCCCGGCGGGATGCCGGTCGCCGTCTGCCAGTTCGAGGGGCGGCGGTGGGCGACGCTGGAGGGGCGCGCGACGGTGTCCGGGGATCCGGAGCGGGTCGCGGAGGCGGTGCGCCACTATGCCGAGCGGTACAACAGGACGCCGTCGCCCAATCCGGCCCGGGTGGTCATCGAGATCGCCCTGACGTCGGCGATGGGCAACTGCTGAGGGCCGCCCTTGGGGCCGGTCGCGGCGCGAGGCCGGTTTTCACCCTTGTGGAGGGGTGGGGGAGGCATGAAGCATTCCTGCTGAAACATGCCTGCCGGAACTTGCCTGAAAACTGCAGCGGCGTCACCGTGTTCAGGTCACGGTGACGCCGCTGCGGGGGGAAGCGCCTGAGCGATCTACTACGACGGGGGAATCGCTTCAGGCACTGCGGGGGGTGGCTGCGATGGTTCGTACGTCCGGGGCCTCCGGCTCGTCCAGCCGGTGATCGCGCTGATCGAGGTTCACAAAGATCATTCCGTACCGAATGGCGCACCGTACCGGCTGCGGCGCCCCCCGAGGCCGCCGCAGACACCGGTACGCCCGTACGTCGTCCTCGTCGTCCCGCGTCACCACGACCGGCTCTCCGAAGACGGTCACCATCAACGAGTCACCGCTGTGGGGGATGGCGGTGGCCAGGTCGATGAAGTGCCAGCCGGAGCGATAGGCGGTGGCCATCTCTCTGCGGAAGGACCGGTCGTCGGGAGGAGTGCTCATGTCAGCCTCCGGAGCCGTCGTCCACCACCGGCGGGGCCGGCCAGTGGGAGTCCGGCACGCCGGTCGCCTGGTAGTCGATCGCCGCCGCCGGCCAGTGACTGTCGGCCTGATCGTCACTCTTCGCGATAGAAGCGTCGCTCAATGCTCCGAATGCCACGACGGCGGAGAAGGCGGCGACAAGCACCGAGCGAAGCATTTTCTTACGCATAGTCGGCTTCGTCCTCACTTGAAAGTTCCGTCTTCCCCCGTCGGGTACGACGATGGCTCATTCGGGCACGTCGTGACCACATAATCGATGCATCATGTTCCTGCACGTTCAGGACCCTGGGGGGTGGAGATTTGACAATAAATAAAACAAAAGCGACACATCCCCATTCGGTGGCCGAACTGTGTGAGGAAGGTGGACGTCTTTACGCAGACGCTCTACGAGTGGGTCGCATCGCCCGCACGGACGTGGAGGCGGCTCCCTGTTTGATGGAGTTCGCGCTGCTTCACCCCGACCCCGACGACGCGGAGTGGCTGCGCCCCGTACCGCCGTCGGTCGTGCTGGCGCAACGACTTGACCCCATCGAGCGGGAGATCTCCGACCGCAGGCGCCTCTCGATGCAGCTGGCCGATGCATTCGAGCCATTCATGGCCCTGCGGGTCCAGGAGACGACGAACAGCAACTCGATCACGGTCCTGGAAGGCGGCGACCGTATCAACGCGGCGCTCAACCTGGCCACGTCCCAGTGCCAGACCGAGATGCTCACGATCCAGCCGAGCGACCGCGGTTCGGAGCGCAGCCTGCTGCAGGGGCTGGAGCGCGACAAACCGATGATCGAACGTGGTGTGCGCATACGGACGCTGTATCAGCACACGGCTCGTTACAACCCCGAGCGGCTGGCCTACGTGGCGCAGCTCGCGGAGGGCAAGGTCGAGTACCGGACCATCGACGAGCTGGTGGAACGCCTCATCGTCTGTGACGAGACGGTCGCCTTCATCCCCACTCGCGACGACCAGCAGGTCGCCCTGGAACTGCGGCACCCCGGTCTCGTCCGCTACCTGATCAAGGTCTTCGAGTTCGTCTGGGGCCGAGCCGTCCCGCTGACCGCCGGCGCGCCGTACGAAACCTCCCCGGACGGCATCACCAACATCCAGCACTCGATCGCCAAACTCCTGGTGGAGGGCCACGTCGACGAGGCCATCGCCCGCCGCCTCGGCATGAACGTACGGACGTGCCGCGCGCACATAGCGAAGCTGGCCACCGCGCTGGGCAGCGGAAGCCGTGCGCAGCTGGGCTACCTGATCGCCATGTCGGGCATCCTGAAGCAGGAGGGGCCCCCGGAGTGAGAGCCGCGCACGCGGCGCACGAGGGGGAAAACCTGTGCCCGGTCGGCGCGTGTTGTCTCAGTGGTCGCTCGGGGTTCCTGGCCGATCGGGAACGGTGAGCGGCTGCGGTTCCGCGGAGCGCGGCGGCCCGTCCAGGCCCGCCTGGGCGATCCGCACCCCCAGCTGCGTACGGCTGGCGGCTCCCAGCGTCTCCGACAGCCGGGCGATGTGCGCCCGGCACGTACGGACGCTGATGCCGAGGCGTTCGGCGACCACCGCGTCCTGGTGTCCTTCGGCGAGCAGTGCCGCGATGGAGCGTTCGCGGTGGGTGATGCCCTCGATGCCGGTGTCCGGGAGGGGCGCGGTGAGGGGGATGGCCAGCCGCCAGAGCCGTTCGAAGACGGTGACGAGGTAACCCACCAGCGCCGGGTGGCGCAGCTCCAGGGCCATGGTGCGGTCGGGGCTCGCGGGGATGAACGCGACCGTGCGGTCGAAGACGATGAGCCGCTCGGTGACCTCGTCGAGGGTACGGGCCTCCGCCGCCTCCTCCATCAGCTCCATGTAGTTCCGCAGGCCCTGGCCGTGCCGGGCGACGTGCGTGTACAGGTCGCGCATGCGCACCCCGCGGCGGCGCAGCGCGAGCGCCCGGTGCAGGCCTTCGGAGAGTTCGTCCTCGCGGCGGATGCCGCCCGGCTGGACGGCCAGCACCTCGGAGGTGCAGGCCTCGGTCGCCTCGTCCATGGCGGCGCGGATGCGGGGCAGTCCGTCGAGCACCCGGATGGCCACTCCCTCGGCGGGTGAGCGCGAGTCGCCGCCGAGGGCCGCGTACCACTCGAAGGCGGACACCGCCTCGCCCATGCGTGACTGGGTCGCGACGACGTGCTCGTGCATCTCGCGCAGCAGCCGTGTCATGACCTCCTGCGGTGAGGTGGGGACGAGCCAGCCCATGTCGTCGGGGTCGGGGTGCAGGAGTGCCAGTTCGACGAGGCAGGGCACCGATTCGGCGTCCTGCCGGGACACCCGGCCGCGCCGGACCGCCCGGGAGTACACCCGGTCTCCGGCATCGCACAGGCGGTCAGCACCGTGTGGATGCGCTTCCGTCGTGTGCCCGGCCATTGCCCCAACCCCCGGTTCCAGCCTCGTCGGAGCGCAACTATGCGCGGCGTCCCCCGGCTCCGCAACACGGCTCCGGGACACCGAAGCGCCCTATCGGCATACTTGCTCCGCTTTTGCCCCTACCCCCGCATGACGCGTTGCAACAACCTGGTGGCGGGACGGCACGCAGCCCAGCACATGACGCCCCCGCTCACCAAGACGTCCCGCCCGCCGAAGGCTCCGGCACCACGAGTACAAGCCACCCGGCGACGACCGATATGAACCCAATACACCCCACCGCACACCACGAACACCCCCCTCGCGAAGAAGAGAAGGGGAAACCACGCAGCCACGAGGTGCCGCCGTCGCGCTCGGCCCAGGGGGTTCTTCGAGCGGTCGGCGTGCCGGGGCGCGCCCGCCGGGCGGGCACCCCCGAGACCTGCCACCGGTTCGGCGGACCGGCTACTTGATGCCGAGGTCCTCGCAGGCCGAGCGGTACTTGGCCGTGCAGATCTCCTCCGCCGAGTAGATGCCGTCCTCGATGACCGTCGACTCGATGGTGCTGCGGGTCAGGGAGGTGACCTGGACGAGGCTGGCGGGGATGCTCTTGTCGGTGGGGCTGGCGACCCGGTCGGGGGTGAGCGAGTCGAACTCGATGCCGTAACCGCGGACGCGGGCCACGGCGATCTCGGCGGCGGCCTCCGCCTCCTCGGGGTACGGCTTGTAGACGCTCATGAACTGTTCGCCGGCCAGGACACGCTGCACCGCGTCCAGTTCGGCGTCCTGGCCGGTGACGGGCGGCAGCTTGGTGGCGCCCGCGGCCTTGAGCGCGGAGATGATGCCGCCCGCCATGCCGTCGTTGGCGGAGTACACCCCGGCGATGTTGTCGACGCCGATGGAGGAGATGGCCGCCATCATGTTGGCGCGGGCGTTGGCCGGCTTCCAGTCCTTGGTGTCGTACGACTTGGCGATGGTGACCTTGTCCTTCAGCTCGCTGAGGGCGGCCGACTTGAACTGGGCGGCGTTCGGGTCCGTCACCGCGCCGTTCATCATGACGATCTTCTGGGACTTGTCGCCGTCCAGCCGGTCGGCGAGGGCACGGCCCTGCACCTGCCCGACCTCCTCGTTGTCGAAGGAGACGTACGCGTCGATCGGGCCCTCGGCCAGCCGGTCGTACGCGATCACGGGAATCCCGGCCTTCTTGGCCTTCCGCACCCCGGAGGCGATGGCGCCGGAGTCCACCGCGTCCACCATCAGCACGTCGACCTTCTCGTCCACCATCTTCTGGAGCTGCCCGCTCTGCACGTCGGCGTCCTGCTCGGCGTTCGCGTAGACGACCTTCCCCTTGCCGTTCGTGAGCGCGCCGACCTTCTTCTTGATGATGGGGTAGTCGAACTTCTCGTAACGGGAGTTCGCCTTCTCCGGCAGCAGCAGGCCCACCGTGATGTCGTCGCCCTTGGTGGGGCTCGCTTCGGCTCCGTCGTCACCGCTCCCGCACGCGGCGAGGGTCAGGGTCAGGGAGCACAGGGTCACGGCCAGGGCGGTACGACGTGTGGCGCGGTTCACTTCAGGTGCCTTCCGTACGAGGGCGACAGTGCGGGCCCAGGTGACGAAAAGCCAACGCGGGGGTTCACGGGGCGTCAAGGAGTAACTGCTAACGACCTCGCAACAGAAGTCTGTGAAGAGACGGGGGCGAAGTCGGGCGGATGCGCGCAGTGAGCATCCACACGGCCCTCGCACTCTTCACCTGACAGAAGCGCGCGGATCGTCAAGGGGCGTGATCAGTCCGGCTGAAACTGCCCAAATCTGAGTGAAATAGATAGAAACCCACGTCCGGGTCAGTGTGAGCACCTGATCGGCGGCGCACGGATTGCGGCGGGGCGGCTCCCGGATCTTGCTGGGACCAGACAACCCGTTCCTTCACCACGGAGTTCCCATGCGCACTCTCTCCCGGTCCCTCATAACTGCGCTGGCCGCGGGCTGCCTCGCCCTGACGACGGCAGGCACGTCCGCGGCGGCCACCCCCCGGTCCGCGCCCGAGCCGGTCCCCGCAGCCTGTGACGTCGACTGGACCGGGCTGGCCGGGATCACGGGCACCGGCACACTCCAGGAGGCGATCGTCGCCTGCGTCGAGGCGTACACCGGGCGCGACCTCGCCGACTGGCTCCAGACCCCGCCGAAACCGCCCACCGAGCAGAAGGAACAGCAGAAGGAGGAGAGGAAGGAAGGGCAGAAGGAGGAGGACTGGACGGGGGCCGACGCCGGGGACTGGGCGACCGAGTTGTCCTGCGACCTGGCGGAGCTCTTCGACGAGCCGACGGCATGCCGGCCGTCGGACTCCGTGACTCCCGCTCCGGCCCGCCTTTCCTCTCCGCAATAGGACGCGGGTTCTCACCCTTCCCGCGTCCGACGGGCCCGGCCGGAGCGGGAGCGCGCGCGGATCCCTGGAGATCCGCGCGCTTCCCCTCCGGCCCGGCGGGAACCTGGACTACCGTCTGTCCCAGCCCGCTCCCGCTCCCCACCCGGTGAGGCCCGCGATGCGAAAGATCGTCCTCAGCATGTCCGTCTCCCTCGACGGGTTCTTCGAGGGACCGAACCGCGAGATCGACTGGCACCTGATCGACGACGAACTGCACCAGCACCTCAACGAACGCATCGGCGCCCTGGGCGGCTTCCTGACCGGCCGCGTCTCCCACGAACTGATGACGGAGTACTGGCCCACCGCCGACCAGGACCCCGACGCCCCGGAACCGGTCCGCGAGTTCGCCGCGATCTGGCGGGACATGCCGAAGGTCGTCTACTCACGGACGCTGGACAAGGCCGACTGGAACGCGACCGTCGTACGGGAGGTCGCGCCCGATGTCATCAGGGCGCTCAAGGCACAGCCGGGCGGGGACCTCGCGGTCGGCGGGGCGGAACTCGCGGCGGAGTTCCGGCGGCACGACCTGATCGACGAGTACCTGATCTACGTCCATCCGGTGCTCCTGGGGCACGGCCGCCCCCTCTTCCGCGACACCGACGCGCTCGCCCACCTGCGCCTGGTCGAGTCCCGCAGCTTCGGCAACGGAGTGGTGCTGCTGCACTACACGCGCGAGGGCGCGGACCCGGCCGCGGAGGCGCAGACGCAGGCGTAGGCGCAGGCCGCAGGTGTAGGCGCATACAGGAGCCGGCTGCCCCCAGGTCGCCCTCAACCGCCGTCGTCCGAAGGGTGTTCATGGCCCCGCGGGCGCTCGGGGAAGGGGAGGAGGCGGGCCGGCGGGCGGTCAGGGCCCACCTGGTCCTCCTGCCCTGACGCCCGCGCGTGTTCCTCCCAGCCCGCGCGGAACCAGTTCAGCTGATGCCGCTGCAGCTCCTCCTCGGTGAGGACGCGCACCCCGTCCGGGCCCGCGGTCCGTACCTTCTCGGCCAGTACGCCGAGGAGTTCGCCCACAGTTTCCACGACCTCGGCGACGCTCTCGGCCTCTGCACCCCGGCCGTTTCCCGGTTCACCCATGCCGCGCTCCGTTCCCTCCGCCGTCAGGCGCCCTCCGGCAGGAACTGCCGTGCCACCCTGGCGAACAGCTCCCGCAGCTCGGGCGGGACACCCATCCGGCAGGCCGCCTCCTCGGGGCTGAGGCAGGGATGTTCCTCCCCGTCCGCGGGGCGGCCCGTGCCGGTGAGCGGCAGATCGTCCTCGGTCAGCCGGCCCGAGCGGATGAGCATCTCCCGCAGGGGTACGCCCAGTACGGCCGCGATGCGCCGCATCGTCTCCAGGTCGGGCATGGACTGCCGCTGGAGCAGCCGGCTCACGGCCGCCCGGTGCACCCCGGCGTCGTCGGCCAGTTTCGAACGGCCGCCGCCGCGCGGGCTGTCGATGTCGTAGCCCCGGGCGCGCAGCAGCTCCTCGATCCAGCCGGCGAACTCCCGCAGCCCCGTGGCCCGGTACGCCTGATCCGTACGGGCCCCGGCCCGTGCGCTCGAAGCCATGTGTCCGTTCTCCCCTCGTCGCCGGGGCAGCGTACCGATCACACCCGCGTCCACCTGTGTGCGCGCTCGCACGTAATTGTGGAGATCCGGCAACTTCGGTAACTCTGCGCAGCGAAAACGGGATTGATGGGCCGTCACCGCATCACTCCTCACGGAACGTAATCACTTGCGTACGCGCTCGCAACATGCAACCCTGACCGCTCGCCCGCAACTGTCGAACACATGTTCCCATACATGAGGAGGGGTTGCACGTGCACGATCAACCGTCCGAGGCCACCGTCACCACACCCGAGCACCCGGTGTCCATCCAGGTACCGGCCGAGGCCGAACCCGTCTTACGCGCCTGCGGCCGGCTGGGGCGCGACGGACGCGAGGTCACCCGATGAGCGGGAAGCAGGGCGGAGCCGTGTGGATCGCCTCGCTCGTCCGCCGGTGGCCGGACCTCGTCGACGAGCTGTCCCCCACGGGCCGCGGCGCGCTGCGGGAACGGCGGGGCGGCGGACCCGTCGGCGGTACGACCGCTCCGGTCCGCCTCCATGTCTCCGACGCCGTACGGGACATCACCGACGGAGTCGTCGAACTGGAGGAGGCCGTACGGGAACGGCTCGGGCTGCGGCCGGTGCCCCCGGCGCCCGTACCGGTACGGCTGCGCCGGATCGCCGGGCTGCTGGACCGTATCGCCGCCGACCCGCTGCTCGCTCCGCACGTCGAGGACGAGACGCGGCGGATGGCCGCACGCTGCGCCCGCGCGCTCGGCGACCCGGAACAGCTCGTACGGCTGCCCGGCCGCTGCCCCGCGTGCGACTACGTGTCCCTGCGGGCGCTCCCGGAACGGGCCGAGGTCAGATGCGTCAATCCCGCGTGCCGACGGGTGCTGGAGGCCGAGCCCAACCCACAACCGACAACCGACAACCGACGGTGACGAATACGGGAGGTACCCGATGACGACGACCGAGACCGAGGAGGTCGTCCTGGAACTGGAGCGCGTGCGTCGTTCGGTCGACGTCGGCTTCGCCACCACCCGGGGCGACCTCGCACTCCTCCTCCAGCGCGTCGACCAGACCGACAAGGCCCTGGACGAGCACGAGGCGCGTATCGAGGCGCTGGAACGCGCACGCTGGCCGCTGCCGTCGCTGGCGGCGGCCACGTCGTGCCTGGCCCTGGCGGTCACGGTGTGGCAGACGACGGGCCACTAGCCGCTCACTGCGTGGCTCGTGCGGGTCCTGTGATCGCCTCCGTGATGACGAAACCCTTGGCGGGGCCCTCGGGGACGGTGACCTCGGTGCCGTAGGGCACGCGGTGGACACCCACCCAGTCGGCCCGGTCGGGGCGGGGTTCGGTGAGGACGGTGACGGTGCCCCGGTCGTCGTACGCGTCGATGACGACGTACACCGGGATGGCCGCGCGGGCGTACTCGTGGCGCTTCTTGACGCGGTCGCGCTCCTGGCGGGGTCCGTCCGGGGAGACGACCCCCACGACCAGCCGGACGGCGGTCGCGGTGATGCCCACGCCGTCGGCGGTGACGTACCGCTCCGTGTCCCTGGGGACGACGAACAGGTCCGGTACCCATACGCAGCCCGCGTGGACGACGTTCGTGTCGTTCCGGGCGGCGAAGTCCCCGCCCTTCAGAAAGCCTCCCAGCGCCTCGTGGAGGAGGAAGACGGTCTGGCTGTGCGCGTAGCGGCCCGTGGGTGACACTTCGATGGCTCCTTCGATGATCTCGGCCCGGTAGTTCTCGGGGAGTTCCATGGACTCCCATGCCTGCCGCAGGACCTCTTCGAGGGCGGGCCCGTTCTCGGGCGGGCGGGGAGGCGCGGGCCTGGTGTCGGTCATGATCACAAGTGTCTCGGAAATGCGGTCTCACCTGCGAAAACGCCGTCCATTCACCCGAACCGGCGAAGCAGAAACGACTCGGCGGGGCCGAGCCCGGTATGACAGCAGACAACAGACGGCAGGGCCCGGACCGCGTGTAGCGATCCGGGCCCTGCCGTCTGTTGTCTGCTGTCTGCTGTCTGCTGTCTGGCTACCTGCGGCGGTGCGTCAGCTCTTGGCGCTGTCGTCGTCCGCCTGCTGGGCGGCCTCGACCTCGGCAGCCGCTGCCTTCTCGCGCATCTTGCGCACCAGCTCCGCCTTCTGGTCGGCCGCGCCCTGGCGGTCGAGGTTGCGGTACGGGCCGTTGTTCGCCCGTTCGGCGCGGGACTGCTTCTTGCGCTGGCCGCCGCCCTGGCCCACGGGGTTGTTGATGTTCTTGCTCACGGTCACGGGTTCTCCCGGTGCTGATGTGGAGTGATCTACGGATTCGTCGGTGGGGGACGGGCGGCGGCGACGTCGAAGGACTTCGGACGTCAGACGTCGGCGGGACCCGTCACGCTCTCACTCGTAAATCGGCGTCTGGAAGAACATGACAACGACGGTACCCGGTTACGTGGGCGCCGCGCACCAGCGTATTCGCCGCAGCGCGGCACCGGCCGCCGCCTCGGTCGCCGCGGAAACGGCTCACACCGTCGGCCGCAGCTCGAACCACACGCCTTTCGCGTACCGCCCCGTCCGCGCGTCGGCGACGCCCCACATGTCCGCCACCTCCTCCACGAGGGCGAGCCCTCGCCCCCAGCAGGCGACGGCCCCGGCGGCGGGGCGGGCCACGACAGGTGGATCGGGACTCTCGTCGAAGACGCTCACGTGGAGGCGGGCCGAGGTCAGGCGGACTCGGAGTATGGCGGCGCCCTTGGTGTGCAGGTGGACATTGGTGACCAGCTCCGAGGTGCACAGCGCGGCGGGCATGACGAGGGCTTCGTGCCCGTGCGTGTACAGCACGGCCCGCACGAAGTCCCGGCAGACGCGGGGCGCGGTGGCGTCGGCGGACGCGAAGAGGCTGTAGTCGTGGGCGAGTTGGGTGGGGCGGTGGGCGGCGATGCGGGCGGGATCCATGGGCGTGGGCTCCAATCGTGGTACGGGCCCAGCGATGGCGATGCCCGCGCGCTCCCGGATGGAGGGGCGGGTGCTCTGTCGGCTTGTGGGCAGGGGAGGTGGACTGGCTTCATTGAGTGACCGTTTCAACACCCAAGGTAGTGACTGAGGGTTCGAATGCGCAACCACTACACCGAGATAGTGGATCGACTACCGTGCAGGCGCCAGACTCCGAAGTACGCCACCAGGGAGACACGCATGGGACTGCGGTCCAACGTCAGCGAACGCCAGCGCCGACTGGGCTTCGAACTCAAACAACTGCGCGAACAGGCCGGGCTGAGCGCAGGAGAGGCGAGCGAGCGCATTGGCATGAGCCGTGGCCAGCTCAGCCACATCGAGCTGGGCCGTACCTCGATCCTCACGGACCGACTCCGCGCCCTGTGCGATGTATATGGGTGCGCGGACGAGCCCTATGTCACGGCACTCGTTGCGATGTCCGAGGCAAGCGGAAGGGGCTGGTGGAGTGCGCACAGGAAGCACAGAGGCCCCGGTGCCCTCGACCTTGCCGAGCTGGAATCGGGGGCGGTGAGCATCCGGACGCACGAGCCGCTGTTCATCCCGGGCCTGTTCCAGACCGCCGATTACGCGCGCGCCATCTTCACCAGTCCCAAGCTGGGGCTCGACAACATCGAGGAGGGCTTGCAATTCCGTATGGAGCGGCAGCGCATTCTCACTCGTGACGATCCGCCGTCAGTGCACGCCGTTATCCACGAAGCGGCGCTGCACATGCGGTTCGGGGATTCCGACGTCGTACGAGAACAGTTGCTGCGCTTGGTCGAGCTGGCGCGCCTGCCCCACGTAACGATCCAGATCTACCCGTTCAGCGCCCAGGCTTACGCGGCACTCAGTGGGAACTTCGCTCACTTCGTCCCTGACAACGCGAAGCTCGGCACCGTTCTGCTCGAAGCGCCCTTGGGATCGAGCTACTTGACCCACGAACACCAACTACTGGAGTACAGGGTTCTGTTCGACCGGCTCACCGAAAGCGCCCTACCCCCCATCGACGTATCGTTGGCCCCCGAAGCACGTTCGGTGAAGGACTCGCTGGCCCTCATCCAGCATCTTCTCTACACCCTCTAGGGAGGCCCGTATGTCTGAGCTGGACTGGCAGAAGTCATCCTTCAGCGGTGGACCAGAAGGCAACTGCCTCTACATAGCCACCGCCCCCGACGGAACCCTCCGCCTCCGGGAGAGCGACACCCCCGACGTCATCCTCGCCACCGAGCCGCAGGCCCTCGCCGGACTGCTGTTTCACTCGCGGCGCCCCGCGCAGCGCCGTGACTGACGAGGCCTTCGCCCACCCCCGGCTCGCCGCGATCTACGACCCGCTCGATCCCGATCGCGGTGATCTCGACGCGTACGTCCGTGTCGTCGAGGAGTTCGGGGCGCGGCGCGTGCTGGACATCGGCTGCGGGACCGGCGTGTTCGCGCTGTTGCTCGCCGGGCGCGGGATCGAGGTAGTCGGCGTCGATCCGGCGCGGGCGTCCCTCGACGTGGCCCGCGCCAAACCCGGCGGCGGGCGCGTCCGCTGGATCCACGGGGACGCCACCATGCTTCCGCCCCTGCGCGTCGACCTCGCGACGATGACGGCGAACGCGGCCCAGCAGATCACCGACGACCAGGCGTGGCGGGACACCCTGCGGGGCGCCTACGACGCCCTGCGGCCCGGTGGGCATCTCGTTTTCGAGACCCGGGATCCCGCCCGGCGCGCCTGGGAGGAGTGGACGCGTGAGGCCTCGTACCACGTGACGGAGATCCCGGGGGTCGGCGCGGTCGAGAACTGGGTTGAAGTGGGCGATGTTCGCGGGCAGTTGGTGAGCTTCCGGCAGACCTATGTGTTCGCCGCGGACGGGCAGGAGCTGACCTCGGATTCCACGTTGCGGTTCCGGGAGCGGCGGGAGGTCGAGGGGGACCTGCGGGGCCAGGGGTTTGACGTGCGGGGCGTTCGCGACGCCCCCGACCGGCCCGGCCGCGAGTTCGTCTTCGTCGCGCAGCGGCCGGAAACGGCCTCCCGGGCCGCCCCGTCCACCGGGGTCGACTGACCCTGCCGTCGACCCGGGTTCGGCGACGGAGCACGGGCCGGCCGCGCATCCGGCCCGGGATGGCCGCGGGCGGACCCCACGCCCTGGCCCTATGCGGCGGACGCCGTCAGCGTCGTGCGCGTGCCCCGGCGCCAGACCTCCCGCAGGTTGAGGGTGTCGGTGATCGTGGTCGTGGGGTCGCCGTCGACGAGGAGCAGGTCCGCCCGCAGGCCCTCCGCGATACGGCCGCGGTCCGGCAGGCCGAAGCGTCGGGCCGGGGTGGCGGTCGCCGCGCGCAGGGCCTGGGCCGGGGTGAGGCCGGCCCGTACGAGGTACTGCAGTTCCTGGTGGACGCTCGCGCCGTGGACCACGCCGCCCATGAACATCAGCGGCATGGGGGCCGCGTCGGTGCCCGCCAGGAGGTCGACTCCGGCGGCGTGCAGGGCGCCGACCGAGGCCAGTACGTCCTCAAGACTGCCCTGCGGATAGCGGTCGTAGCTGGTGTTGAGGACGTTCGTCCACGGCTCGTCCAGGCGGGACGCGACGCGCGGGTCCGCGGCGAGGGGCGCGCCGGTGATGCCCATCATGGAGGCGTTCAGGACGACGCACGGGACGACGAACGCCCCGGAGGCGGCGATGAGTTCGATGATCTCGTCGGTGTGCGGCCGGTCCATGAACAGGTGGGCGAAGCCGTCGATGCCGGCCTCGAGCGCCATCCGCGTCGCGTCGACGGTCAGCGTGTGGGCGATGGTGAGCATCCCGTGCCGGTGGGCCTCCGCGACCCCGGCGGTCAGCGTCGCCTGGTCGAGCATGGGCAGACCGGGGTGGCCCTCGACACTGCCGTCGTCGACCATGAACTTGATGTAGTCCGAGCCCGCCTCCACGAGCCGCGGGATGAAACCGACCGCCTCCTCGGGCGTCGTCGAGAACGGCATGAGGGGCCTCTCGCGCGGCGCGCCCCCCTCGCCCGGCCCGCGGTGGCCGCCCGGCTTGAAGCCCTTCGGCATGAGTTCGCTGGGGTGGCCTCCGGGAGGGGTGATGCCGAAGCCCGCCGAGCGGACGTCGGCGAGGGAGTCGTTCTCCGAGACGCGCTTGCGGGCGGGCCCGGTGTTCATGCCCTGCATCTCCAGTTCGGTGGTGATCCCGAACCGCAGGGCCAGCGCGAGCGCCTCGTCGGAGGTGTGCACATGGGCGTCGAACAGGCCGGGCAGCAGGGTGCCGCCGGCGGCGTCGACGATCTCCGCTCCGGCGGGCACCTCGCCGCCGACGGCGGTGATCCGCGAGCCGTCCAGCACGACCGTGGTGTCCTCCAGCACGCGCTCACCGTCGAACACCCGGCCGTTGATGATGGCTGTGATCATGACTTTCTCTCCTCCGGGCAGGTCGGTCCCTCAGCCGGTGCCGAGTGCTCCCACCGCGAGGACCACACTAATGCAACTTGCAACTCCATGCGAGTCTGCATGTAAATGCCAGCTGCAGATACATGTCATGTGTGCGATAGGCTGCGTGGGTGACTGACACGGACGCCTCGCCACCGCAAGGTCGGGAACAGGGCAGGGAACGGGACCAAGCCCGGGAACAGGACCTCCTCGACGCCGTCGGCGTGGCCTTCACCCGGCTGCGGCGGCGCACCATGCAGGCCCCGGTCGATCCGCCGTCGGGTCCCAAGGACCTCAAGCGCAACCTGGTCCTCAACATCGTCGACGAGGCGGCCGAGACGGACACGGAGATGACGGTCGGCGGGCTCGCCGAGCATCTGCTGGTGGACCCCTCGGTGGCCAGCCGCATGGTGAGCGACTGCATCTCCCACGGCTACCTGGTCCGCGCCGCGTCGCAGCAGGACGGCCGCCGCACCGTGCTCCACCTGACGGAGGAAGGCCTCGCCCTCCTCAACCGGTTCCGCCATCAGCAGCGGCAGGCGTTCGAGTTCATCACCCGCGACTGGCCCGAGGCCGAGCGGCTCGAATTCGTCCGCCTCCTCCTCAAGTACACGGACTCCACCGCCCGGCTGCCCGCGCCGGGCGCAGGGGCATCCCCGCAGCAGGGGGCATAGCGCACAGACAACGGGCCCGGAGGTTCGAATGAACCTCCGGGCCTGTTGTGCGACCGTGCCCCTTGACGTGACAGCGTGCCCTGACGCGTCCGTCCGCTCAGTCCGTCGGCGGGCGCTTGGGGCGCCACACCACCAGCGCGCTCGTCTGCTGGACCTCCTGGTACGGGACCAGGTCGCGGCGGTACGAGGCGTGCACCGCGGCCTCCCGCTGCTGCATGGTCGCCGCCGCGCCCTCCAGGGCCGAGGACAGTTCCGCGACCCGGGACTGGAGTGCGGCGACCTGGTTCTCCAGCTCGATGATGCGCTTGATGCCGGCGAGGTTGATGCCCTCGTCCTGGGACAACTGCTGGACGGTGCGCAGCAGTTCGATGTCGCGGGCCGAGTAGCGCCGGCCGCGCCCGGCCGTGCGGTCCGGGGAGACCAGGCCGAGGCGGTCGTACTGACGCAGCGTCTGCGGGTGCAGACCGGAGAGCTGGGCGGCCACCGAGATGACGTACACCGGTGTTTCTTCCGTCAGCTCATAAGCCCTGCCGGTGAAGGAGTTCGACCGGCGACGTCCGGGTGCGTCCATGGTGTTCTCATGCTCCCTTCGCGGCCTGGAACAGCTCAGCCCGCGGATCCTCCTCCGCGGTCGCCTCGCGATACGCCTCGAGCGCGTCACGAGCCTTCCCCGTCACGTCCGCGGGGACACTCACCTCGACGGTGACCAGAAGGTCCCCGCGGCTGCCGTCCTTGCGGACCGCGCCCTTGCCGCGGGCCCGCATCGTACGGCCGTTGGGTGTGCCCGGCGGCAGTTTCAGGGTGACCGGAGGCCCCCCGAGCGTGGGCACGCGCACCTCTCCGCCCAGTGCCGCCTCCGTGAAGGTGACGGGCACGGTGACGGTGAGGTTGTCGCCCTTGCGGCCGAAGACCGGATGGGTGTCCACATGCACCGTGACGTACAGGTCGCCCGAGGGCCCGCCCCGTTCGCCCGGCGCGCCCTTGCCGCGGAGGCGGATGCGCTGGCCGTCCGACACCCCGGCGGGGATACGGACCTGCATGGTCCGGGACGACTTGGCGCGTCCCGAGCCGCTGCAGACCGCGCACGCGTGCTCCGCGATCAGGCCGCGGCCCTTGCAGTCGGGGCACGGGTCGGTCAGCGAGAACCCGCCGCCCGAACCGCGCGCCACCTGGCCGGTGCCGACGCAGGTCGGGCACACGCGCGGTGTGCCGTTCTTGTCGCCGGTGCCCGAACAGGCCTTGCAGGGCGACTGCGAGGTCATCCGCAGCGGGACGGTCGCGCCGTCCACCGCCTCCGTGAAGCTGAGGGTGACCTCGGTGTCGATGTCCTGGCCGCGCCTCGGCTGTGTCCGGGCGCCGGGACCCGCGCCGCCGCGGTTGAAGAGACCTCCGAAGACGTCCCCTATACCGCCGCCGAAACCGCCGGCACCGCCCTGCGGACCGCCACCGCCCGCTCCGCCCTGGGGGCCGCCTCCGAAGAGGTCCCCCAGGTCGAAGTTGAAGGAGCCGCCCGCACCGGCCGGGCCGGGACGGAAGCCGCCGTTGCCGAAGAGGGTGCGGGCCTCGTCGTACTCCTTGCGCTTCTTGGGGTCCCCGAGGATGTCGTTCGCCTCGGAGATCTCCTTGAAGCGCTCCTCGGCCCGCGCGTTCCCCTTGTTGGCGTCCGGGTGGAACTCGCGGGCGAGCTTGCGGTACGCCTTCTTGATCTCGGCCTCGGTGGCGTCCTTGGGGACACCGAGGACCTTGTAGTAGTCCTTCTCGATGAAGTCCTTGGTGCTCATCCTCGACGCCCCTCCTTCCGTACGCCACCGTCACGTACGCGCTCGACGTTCTCCGTGCAAAGGGGCGCGCGTACGCCCTGTTTCACGTCAGCCCTCGTCCGGGCCACCGCTCTCCTTGTCGTCGGCCGCCGCGGTTCCCGCATCCGTCTCGTCGCCCTTGGCGGGCTGCGCTCCCGGCTGCGGCTCGGCGACCGCCACCCGCGCGGGGCGGATGGTGCGCTCGCCGAAGCGATACCCGGGCTGCAGGATCGCCACGCACGTCGTCTCCGTGACGTCCGGCGCGTACGAGTGCATCAGGGCCTCGTGGATCATCGGGTCGAAGGGCTCGCCCTCCTTGCCGAACTGCTGCAGGCCCATCTTCGCCGCGACGGTCTCCAGCGACTCGGCCACCGACTTGAAGCCGCCGACCAGTTCGCCGTGTTCCCGCGCGCGGCCGATGTCGTCGAGCACGGGCAGGAGCTCGGTCAGGAGGTTCGCGATGGCGAGTTCCTTGACCGCGATCCGGTCGCGCTCCACCCGGCGGCGGTAGTTCTGGTACTCGGCCTGGAGCCGCTGGACGTCCGCCGTGCGCTCGTTGAGCGCCGTACGAACCTGGTCCAGCTGGGCCGTCAGGCCTGCGATCTGGGCTGCTGACTGAGCTGCTGCCGTGTCCCCGGCCGGGGCCGCCCCGTCCTCCGCGGAGGAGGGGGCGGTCTTCGGCTCGGCGTCTTCAGGGGTGGCGCCGGAGGGGACGTCGGGCTGCTCGTCGAAGCCCGGGGTCTCCTCCGTCACGCGGCACCGTCCTTGCGGTCACGGTCCTCGTCGACGATCTCCGCGTCGACCACGTCGTCGTCCGCGGCCTTGGCACCGGCGTCCGGACCCGCGCCTGGGGCCTCGGCGCCCGCGCCGGCCTGAGCGGCCTGGGCGTCGGCGTACATCGCCTGGCCCAGCTTCTGGGAGACGGCGGCGACCTTCTCGGTGGCCGTACGGATCTCGGCGGTGTCCTCGCCCTTGAGCGCGGCCTTCAGCTCCTCGACGCCCGCCTCGACCTCGGTCTTGACGTCGCCGGGGACCTTGTCCTCGTTGTCCTTGAGGAACTTCTCCGTCTGGTAGACGAGCTGCTCGCCCTGGTTGCGGGCCTCGGCGGCCTCGCGGCGGCGGTGGTCCTCGTCCGCGTACTGCTCGGCCTCCTGGCGCATGCGGTCGACCTCGTCCTTCGGCAGCGAGGAGCCGCCGGTGACGGTCATCTTCTGCTCCTTGCCCGTGCCGAGGTCCTTCGCGGTCACGTGCATGATGCCGTTGGCGTCGATGTCGAACGCGACCTCGATCTGCGGGACGCCACGCGGGGCGGGCGGCAGACCGGTCAGCTCGAACATCCCGAGCTTCTTGTTGTACGCCGCGATCTCGCGCTCGCCCTGGTACACCTGGATCTGGACGGACGGCTGGTTGTCCTCGGCCGTCGTGAAGATCTCGGAGCGCTTGGTCGGGATCGTGGTGTTGCGCTCGATGAGCTTGGTCATGATCCCTCCCTTGGTCTCGATACCGAGGGACAGCGGGGTCACGTCGAGGAGCAGGACGTCCTTGACCTCACCCTTGAGGACACCGGCCTGCAGGGCGGCGCCGATGGCGACGACCTCGTCCGGGTTGACGCCCTTGTTGGCGTCCTGGCCGCCGGTGAGCTCCTTGACGAGCTCGGCCACGGCGGGCATACGGGTGGAGCCACCGACGAGGACGACGTGGTCGATCTCGCTCAGCTGGATGCCGGCGTCCTTGATGACGTTGTGGAACGGCGTCTTGCAGCGCTCGAGGAGGTCGGCCGTGAGCTGCTGGAACTGGGCGCGCGTGAGCTTCTCGTCCAGGTGCAGCGGGCCCTCGGCGGAGGCCGTGATGTAGGGCAGGTTGATCGAGGTCTCCGTGGAGGAGGACAGCTCGATCTTGGCCTTCTCGGCGGCCTCGCGGAGACGCTGGAGGGCCATCTTGTCCTTGCCCAGGTCCACGCCGTGGCCGGACGCGAACTGCTTCACCAGGTAGTCGACGACCCGCTGGTCCCAGTCGTCACCACCGAGGTGGTTGTCGCCGTTGGTGGCCTTCACCTCGACGACGCCGTCGCCGATCTCCAGGAGGGACACGTCGAACGTGCCGCCACCGAGGTCGAAGACGAGGATCGTCTGGTCGTCCTTGTCGAGGCCGTAGGCCAGGGCGGCGGCCGTCGGCTCGTTCACGATGCGCAGGACGTTCAGGCCCGCGATCTCGCCGGCCTCCTTCGTCGCCTGGCGCTCGGAGTCGTTGAAGTACGCCGGGACGGTGATGACCGCGTCGGCCACCTTCTCGCCCAGGTACGCCTCGGCGTCGCGCTTCAGCTTCTGCAGGATGAAGGCGCTCATCTGCTGCGGGTTGAAGTGCTTGCCGTCGAGCTCGATCTTCCAGTCCGTGCCCATGTGACGCTTCACGGACCTGATGGTCCGGTCCACGTTCGTGACCGCCTGGCGCTTCGCGACCTCGCCGACGAGCACCTCGCCGTTCTTGGCGAAGGCGACGACGGACGGCGTGGTCCTGGCGCCCTCGGCGTTGGTGATGACGGTGGGCTCACCGCCCTCCAGAACGCTGACGACGGAGTTAGTCGTGCCCAGGTCGATGCCGACCGCACGTGCCATTTCAATTCCTCCAGCAATGACTTGAGTGGAACGGACTCAAGTGTGCATGACGCTTGGCGCTTGGTCAACAGAGGTGAGCCGTGGGGGCTCAACTCTTATCTCTCGCTTACGCGCAGATTGGGGTGTGACCTGCGGTTACGCACCCTCGCACGACGGCGCCTCGTCGATGCCGGGTGCGGGTCGGCGGGTGTGGGCCGCGCAGTTCCCCGCGCCCCTGAAGGGTGGGGCTGCGCCCCAAGCGGGCTCGACCCGCCACGCGTACCCAGGTATGCCTCAGCGACGCAGATCACCGTGGCGCTGACTACAGTGCGGACAGCGGAATGGGTAGTCTCGTAGGACTGCGTAAGCTACCGCTCAGTAATGACCCTCGCAGGCCCGAGGAGCCCCGAAATGCAACTCGCCGCGATCATCGTGTCGCTGGTCCTGACCGTGGTCGGCGTCGCCCTCATCGCCCGCGCCATCGGCCAGTTCGTCCGGTACTTCAAGCTCGGCCAGCCGGTCCCCGCCGGAGCCCGCACCGACAACCCGTACCAGCGCAGCGTCACGCTGGTGAAGGAGTTCCTCGGTCATACCAGGATGAACCGATGGGGCATCGTCGGCTTCGCCCACTGGTTCGTGGCCATCGGCTTCCTGACGCTGCCGCCGACCCTCGTACAGGCCTTCGGCCAGCTCTTCCAGGCCGACTGGGTCCTGCCGGTCATCGGCGGGTTCCTGCCGTTCGAGCTCTACATCGAGTTCATCGGCGTGATGACGATCCTGGGCATCGCCGTCCTCATCACGATCCGGCTGCTGAGCCTGCCCTCACGGGCCGGCCGCAAGTCCCGTTTCGCGGGCTCCAAGTCCGGCCAGGCCTACTTCGTCGAGTACGTCATCCTCACCATCGGCCTCGCCATCTACGTGCTGCGCGGCCTGGAGGGCGCCCTCCACCACATCGAGGGCTACGAGGCCGCGTACTTCGCCTCGTACCCGCTGGTGCTGGCCTTCAAGGGCCTGAGCCTCACCGCGCTGCAGAACCTGGTCTACCTCGTCGCGACGATCAAGATCGGCACGTCCTTCGTGTGGATGATCGTCGTCTCGCTCAACACCAACATGGGTGTCGCCTGGCACCGCTTCCTCGCCTTCCCGAACATCTGGTTCAAGCGGGACGCGCAGGGTGGCACCGCGCTGGGTGCGCTGCTGCCCATGACCTCCGGCGGCAAGCCCATCGACTTCACCGATCCCGGTGACGACGACGTCTTCGGTGTGAGTCAGGTCGAGCAGTTCTCCTGGAAGGGGCTCCTCGACTTCTCCACCTGCACCGAGTGCGGGCGCTGCCAGTCGCAGTGCCCCGCCTGGAACACCGGCAAGCCGCTCTCCCCGAAGCTGCTCATCATGTCGCTGCGCGACCACGCGCACGCCAAGGCCCCCTACCTCCTGGCCGGCGGCGGCAAGGACATGGAGGGCAACGAGAAGGCCTCCGCCGAGCAGCTCAAGGACGTACCCGCCGCCGCCCTCGCCGAGGCCGAACGGCCCCTCATCGGCACGCTGGAAGAGAACGGGGTCATCGACCCCGACGTCCTGTGGTCCTGCACCACCTGCGGCGCCTGCGTCGAGCAGTGCCCCGTCGACATCGAGCACATCGACCACATCGTCGACATGCGCCGCTACCAGGTGATGATCGAGAGCGCCTTCCCGTCCGAGGCCGGGACGATGCTCAAGAACCTGGAGAAGAAGGGCAACCCCTGGGGGCTCGCCAAGAAGCAGCGCCTGGAGTGGACCAAGGAGGTCGACTTCGACATCCCGGTCGTCGGCCGCGACCTGGAGGACCTCTCCGAGGTCGAGTACCTGTACTGGGTCGGCTGCGCCGGCGCCCTGGAGGACCGGGCCAAGAAGACCACCAAGGCCTTCGCCGAGCTGCTGCACATGGCGGGCGTGAAGTTCGCCATCATGGGCGGCGACGAGAAGTGCACCGGTGACTCCGCCCGCCGCCTGGGCAACGAGCCCCTGTTCCAGGAACTGGGCATGGAGAACGTCATGTCCCTCAACGCCGCCTTCGGCGAGGAGATGGACGACGACGGCAAGGTCACCGCGGAGTCGAGGAAGCCGAAGTCCGCGAAGAAGATCGTCGCGACCTGCCCGCACTGCCTCAACACCCTCGGCAACGAGTACCCGCAGCTCGGCGGCGACTACGAGGTCATCCACCACACCCAGCTGCTCCAGCACCTGATCGACGAGGGCAAGCTGATCCCGGTGACCCCGGTCGAGGGCCTCATCACCTACCACGACCCCTGCTACCTGGGCCGGCACAACAAGATCTACACGCCCCCGCGCGAGATCATGTCCGCCGTCCCGGGCCTGCGCCAGCAGGAGATGCACCGCCACAAGGAGCGCGGCTTCTGCTGCGGCGCGGGCGGCGCGCGGATGTGGATGGAGGAGCGGATCGGCAAGCGCATCAACAACGAGCGCGTCGACGAGGCTCTCAGCCTCAACCCGGACATCGTCTCGACCGCCTGCCCGTTCTGCCTCGTCATGCTGACCGACTCGGTCAACGGCAAGAAGAACGATGGCAAGGCCAAGGAGTCCGTGCAGGTCGTGGACGTGGCCCAGTTGCTGCTCGACTCCGTCAGGACCGTGCCGGAAGAGCCTCCGACGGGTACGGCCGAGGAGGAGAGCGAGCCTCAGCCCGAGCCCGTCAAGTAGGCGTGCGCACAGGCAAGTGAGATGAACGGCCCCCGCCCGTCGGCGGGGGCCGTTCGCACAACCGCCTAGAGGTTGTCGAACGGTTCCGCGTACCTGAACGTGCCGCGCGGCGCCGGCTCGTACGAGGTGTACGCCGTCAGGGTGCGGACCTGGAAGTACTCGCCCCAGGCCGGGTCGGGCGGCAGGATGCCCAGGTCGGCGGCGGGACGGAAGCCGAAGCGGCCGTAGTAGGCGGGGCTGCCGAGCAGGGCGACGAGCGGTTCGCCGAGCGCGTCCGCCGCGCCGAGCACCGCGTGCACCAGGGCGAGGCCGGTGCCCAGGCGCTGCACGTCCGGGCGCACGCCGATCGGGCCGAGTCCGAGAACCGGTACGCCGTCCACGTGCCCGCGCGTACAGACGACATGGCCGACGACCTCGTTCCCGCCGTTCTCCTCGACCGCCACGTAGGACAGTTCGGGCAGCCAGCCGTCGCAGGTGCGCAGCGCGTCGAGCAGGGTCGCCTCCACCGGATCCCGGTCGGGGGCGTCCGCATGGGCGAAGGCCGCCGCGATCACAGCTCGGGCGGCGGGCACGTCGGCGGGTGCCTCACGTCGTGTCAGCACCGGGTCAGTGTGCGAGGCGGGTGCGGGGCACCGCAAAGAGATATCCGGCAGCGTGGCGCCCGTACCGTCACCCACCCTGCCGACCGCCCAGCGCGGTCGGCAGTTCGCCGCGGCGGCGGATGCCCAACTTCCGGTAGGTGCTGGTCAGATGGGTCTCCACGGTGCGCCGCGCGAGGTGCAGCAGTTCCGCGATCTCCGTGTTCGTACGGCCCTCGGCGGCCAGCTCGGCTATCCGGCGTTCGCTGCCGGTGAGCGCGCCCGATCCGGTGAGCGCCGTCGTGGTGCGGCGGGCACCGCCCTCGCGCAGGGCCTGCTCGGCGTCGGCCCGCAGCCGTACGGCGCCCAGCCGTTCGGCGCGTTCGGCCGCCTCCCGCAGGCAGTCGCGGGCGCGGGCCCGCTCCCCGGCGGCGGTGAGCTGACGTCCCTGCGCGATCAGCGCGGGGATCAGTTCCGTGTCGAGCGGGACGTCCGCGGAGGCGTCCCGCAGTACGCGTACGGCCTCGTCGGCGAGTTCCAGGCCGCGCCGCCCGCCGGTCGCCAGGCCGAGCACCCGCAGGGCGCGGCCCACCGGCCGCGGGGTGTTCCACACCTGGGCGAGGCGCAGTTCCTCCTCGGCCAGTTCCAGCGCCTCCCGGGGGCGGCCGAGGGCCAGCCGGCACTCCGCGGAGGCGCTCCGCCAGGGGGTGACGACCGGGCTCACCACGTCGCGCGCCGACTGCCGGCGTCCGCATTCGAGGAAGTCGTCCAGGGCGCCGGCCGGGTCCCCGCCGGTGGCCCGCAACACGCCTCGCGCGTACAGGAAACGGTTCACCTCCCAGGAGTCCTTCGCGTCCCGCAGGTCGAAGCCGCCCGCGAGTCTGCGGGCCTCCACCGTCCGGCCGGTCTCGACCAGCGCGACCAGGGCGTGGGCCTGGCCGTTGCCCGGGCCCAGCCGGGTGCCGGACGACGGCCGGGCCTCGGGGCCGGTGAGCAGCCGCGCGTGGTCGCCGCGGGCGGCGGCGATGTCGGCGCGGACGTTCAGCAGGGCGCGGTGCATCGGGTGCAGCAGGGAGGGACGCTGCCGGGCGAGGCCGCGGCCGACGAGCCGTTCGGCCTCGTCGAGTTCGTCGGCCCACTGCGCGACCGCGGCGGCCGTACCCAGCAGGAAGGGCTCCGCGAGCGGGTCGACCGGTTCGGCGAGGAGGGCTCGTACGCGGGTCATGGCGGCGTCCGCCGGGAGCAGGCCCGCCGTGGCCTCGTACCGTACGAGCAGTGCCTGGCCCGCGCTGCCGACGAGGTGCGGTGAGCGGGCGGCGCTCTCCCGCAGCCAGCGGTAGACCTCCTGCCTGATCTCGTGGTCCTGGTCGGAGAGCAGCGCCGAGGCGATCTGCAGGGTACGGGCCAGGTCGGGGTGGCCCGTGAGCTGCGAGTCCAGCGACCGCAGTACGTCGACGGCGGCGCGGGCCTCGCCCCGTCCGGCCAGCGCGGTGCCCAGCGCCACGGCCGCGCGCACCCGGTCCTGCGGGACGCCCGGCAGGCGTACCGCCTCGGCGAGGCGCGGTATGCCGGCCGAGGAGCGGACGGTGGCGTACTCCAGGGAGCCCAGTTCGGTGAGGAGCCGCTGCCGGTGGTCGTCGGGGAGCGGTTCGTCCAGGGCGCGGCGCAGATAGGGCAGGGCGTCGGTGGTGCGGCCGGCGTGGACGGCGACGGCGGAGGCGTCCAGCAGGACGCCGGTGACCCAGGGCTCGCCGACGGCGTCGGCCCGCAGCAGCTGGCCGGCCACGGTCTCGGCGCGTTCGCCGCGCCGCAGCATGACCTCGGCGGCCCTGCGGTGCGCGGCCCGCCGCCGGGCCACGGGCCAGCCGCTCAGCACCGCGTCCCGCAGCAGCGGGTGGGCGTAGCTGGGGCGCCCGGCGGCGCCGGACCGCAGGAACCCCAGCCGCGTCATGGCGGTGAGCCACCCCACCACCCGAGCGGGATCGGCACCGGTGACCCCACCGAGCAACTCGGCGAACTCACCCGAAACCGGCGCCGCGCCGCCCGCCGAGAACCCGTCGGAGGCCAGATCGTCGGGACGGGGTCGGGGTCGGGGTCGGGGTTGGGCTTCGGGTTCGGGTTCGGGTTCGGGTTCGGGTCTGGTTTCCATCTCGGGGTCTGGGTCTGGGTCGAGGGCTGGGTCTGGGTCGGGGTCGGGTGGCTGTGGTGGTCGCGGTCCGCCGTTCGACGACTCGGACGGCGTCCGGGCGTCAGGTGCCGACGAAGCGTCGTCCAGGGCCGCCAGCACGCGGGCCACCTCCGTCGTCGCGGGGCCCGCGCTGTCCAGCCACCAGGAGAGCGCGGCCTGGTACGCGCCCGGATACAGCGCGGCGCTCGCCCTCGGCACCGTCGCGGGCAGCGTGCCGCGCAGGTCGTCCAGCAGGGCGCGCAACAGCAGCGGACTGCCCGCGCTCGCCCGTACGCAGTCCTCCACCCACGCCCGCGGCACCGTGCCGAAGTCCGAACGCACCAGCCGCGCCGTGGAGTCGGCGCTCAGGGGGGCGAGCGTGAGCGTGCGGACGAGGGCGGGCGACAGGGTGTGGGCGAGGCCTGCCGACGGCGCCTCGATGTCGTACTGGCTGCGCTCGGTCACCACCAGCAGTACCGGTAAGCGGTCCACCCGCCGGGCCGCGTCGACGAGCCAGCGCCGGGAGGCGTCGTCCGCGTGATGGACGTCGTCCACGGCCACCAGGAGGGGCGGTCCGGCCGTGAACGAACGCAGCAGCCGCCACAGCCAGGCCCCCCGGGCCCGCTCGTCCGGCACCTCCCGCTCCTCCGAGAACTCCGATTGCGGGCCCAGCAGTTGGCGTACGGCCGCGAAGGGCAGAGCTGTGTCGTCCGGCGAGCAGCGGGCCCGCAGCACCCGCATCCCGGCCTTCTCCGCCTGCTCGGCGGCGGCTTCGAGGAGGGCGGAACGGCCCGTGCCGGTGGCACCCCGCAGCAGAACGAGCCGCCCGGTTCCGGCACGGGCGCGCGCGGCCTCGGCGGCGACCAGTTCCAGGGTTTGGCGGCGCTCAAGCAGTGGTACGTACATCCCTGCCTCCCTCGCGGCCGTGGTGCGGCCCACTGTGTGAGACGGCGGAACGGGCGGCTCCCGTTGAGTGAGATGACCCACTGTCATGTGGGCGACACCGTTTTCGATCTGCTTCCCGATCTCGTGGTGTGTCTCGTGGTTCTCCACGATTGCGCCGAGTACACGGCCCCCAGAAGTGTGATGACTGCACGCCCGTCACGGACGCCACAGAGGTGACGGGCTCGTGAACATAGGGGAGTCCGTTGCGCAGCTCATTTGGGACCGCGGCTCCGGGCACGGCAGAGCCCGAGTCCCGAATACCGGTGGCGGTACACGCCTCGGACCCGATCACCCGGGAGGGAGCGGCCAGCCAGCTGCGGCAGCACCCGGTGATCGACCTCCGCGAGGAGACCGAGACCGGGCCCGACACCGTCGCCCTGCTGATCAGCGAGACGCTGGACGAGGCCGCGCTCTCCCGGCTGCGCAGACTGGTGCGCAGCGAGGGCGCCCGTGCCGTCCTCGTGGTGAGCATGATCCGCGAGACCGAGCTGCTCGACGTCATCGAGTGCGGGGTCGGCGCCATCGTGTGGCGCCACGAGGCCACCGCGCACCGGCTGGTGCAGGCGGTCGTCGCGGCCTCCCGGGGCGACGGCGATCTGCCCGCCGATCTGCTCGGCCGGCTGATCAGCCAGGTGGGTTCGCTGCACCGCACGGCGAGCAGCAATCCCGGTACTCCTTCCTCGGGGCTCGCACCGCGTGAGGTGGATGTGCTCAGGCTCGTCGCCGAGGGGCTCGACACCGGGGAGATCGCCAGCAAGCTGTCCTACTCCGAACGGACCGTCAAGAACGTGATGCACGGGCTCACCACCCGACTGCATCTGCGCAACCGGGCGCATGCGGTGGCACATGCCCTGCGTGAAGGCTACATCTGATCGAACGGGCAGCCGGGACGGACGCGGGGGCAGGACTCTGTGCCCGCCGGTCGTCCCCGGCGTGCCTGCGGAGACGGAGCCTTCCCAGGCACGATCGGTTACGACAGCTGTCCCGTCCTCCGTGGCGGTACGGCAGGGCACGGCAGGGCGGGAGCGCGACGGTGATCCACGAGGTGGACGAGGTCCTCAAGCGGCTGCTCGGGGGTGGTGCGCTGGCCGGGTCCGGCATCGACGTCTCCTTCGAGGCCCCGACCCGCGACTGGGCGGCCCGGCGCAACGCGCCGACCATCAACACTTACCTGTACGACATCCGTGAGGACGTCTCCCGGCGCCAGCGCGGCCACACCGCCGTCCGCGACGACCGCGACATCGTCGTACGCCGCCGTCAGCCGCCCCGCTGGTTCCGGCTGTCGTACCTGGTCACCGCGTGGACCAAGCAGCCGCTGGACGAACACCGGCTGCTGTCGGCCGCGTTGGCGACCCTGCTGCCGCACGAGCTGATGCCCTCGGACGAACTGCCGGGTCCGCTCGGCGCGCTGGGCCTGTCCATCCCGCTCACGGTGGCCGGGCTGCACACCGAGTCCCGGTCGCTGGCCGAGATCTGGTCCGCGATGGGCGGCGAGCTGAAGCCGTCCCTGGACCTCGTCGTCACCGCGCCCTTCCCGGCCTACCCCGAGTACGACGCCGGTCCGCCGGTCACGGAGGGCGCGGGCGTGCGTATCCGCGGCATCGACGGCTCGCTGGAGGGTTCGGAGGAACGCCGGCACCGGCCGCGGCACCTCAAGTCCTCGCCCCTGGGCACCGGTACCCGCGAGAACACCACCGGTCAGCACGAGACCGGAGAACGGCAGAAGTGACCACCCACGCCCCGCCCACGCCCGACACGCTCCTGCTCCGGCTGACCCGACTGCGCGACCGGGTCGCCGAGTTGGTCGACGAGCGCACCGCCGATGACCCCACGGCGGGCGATCCGCTGCGCGGCCTGTACCTCTCCGACGAGGCGGTACGTCATCTGCTCGGGCCCAAAACGGCCCCGTACGCCTCCGCCACCGCCTCCGTCTTCGAGGACGGGGCGGGCGACGGGGACGGCGGCGGCAGTGCCGCCGACGGGCACGAGGGCGCCGGTGCCGACCGGCTGGAGCTGCTCGCGGTACGGCTCGGGCTCACCGAACTGGACCTGCGGATCCTGCTGATCGCCCTCGCCCCCGAACTGGAGCGCTCCTTCGAGTCGCTGTACGGGTATCTCAACGACGACGTCAGCAGGCGCCGGGCCACCACCGGCCTCGCCCTCGACCTGTGCGGGCTGCCCGTGCACTTCGCCCCCGCGCGGGCCCGCTTCCATCCCTCGGCACCCCTGAGCGCGCTCGGTCTGCTGACCGTCGAGGATTCCGAACGGCCCTTCCTCAGCCGGGCGTTGCGCGTACCCGACCGGCTCATCGCGCATCTGCTCGGCGACGACACCCTGGACCCCGCGCTCGCCGGACACGTCCACCCGCTCGCGACCGCCGCTCCCTCGCACGACGACGGGTTCACCGCCAAGCTCGCCGCCCGGCTGAGTGCCGCGCCCCTCACCGTCTATCTGCGCGAACACCGCGAGGGCGACGGGCTCGCCGGGGCCGCCGCCGCTCTGCGGGCCGCCGGATACGAGACCCTGCACTACACGGGCCCCGAGGACCGCGTACCCGAACTCCTGCGGGAGGCCAGGCTGCGCGACGCCGCCGTCGTCGCGTCCGCCCTGCCCGAGCAACCCGGTCCGCTGGTACGGGCGTTGGCGCACTCCGGGGTGCCCGTGCTGCTCACCGGGGCACGGCCGTACGACCCGCAGTGGTGCGAGCACGACCCGCTGGTCCTCGACGCGCCCCGGCAGCGGGCCGGCGCGGTGGACGTCTGGTCGGCCGCCCTGCGGCACGAGCCCGATTTCGACCTCGCGGCCACCGTGGCCCCCTACCGGCTCGGCGGCGACCGCATCCTGCGGGCCGCGCAGGCCGCCGAGAGCCTCGCCGGCTTCGACGGCACGGCGGTGACCGCCGCGCATCTGCGGCTCGCGGCCCGGCAGCAGTCCGCCTCGGGGCTTGAACGGCATGCCCGGCGGATCAGGCCCGACGTGGGCTGGCAGGACCTCGTCCTGCCCGACAAGCCCCTCGTGCAGTTGCACGAACTGGCCCTGCGCGCCCGCCACCGCGACCAGGTCCTCGGGGACTGGCGGCTCAGCGCGGGCGGCGGCCGGGGCCGCGGTGTCCTCGGTCTCTTCGCGGGCGAGTCCGGCACCGGCAAGACCCTGTCGGCCGAGGTCGTCGCCGCCGAACTGGGGCTGGACCTCTACGTGGTGCAGCTCTCCTCGATCGTCGACAAGTTCGTGGGCGAGACCGAGAAGAACCTGGAGCGCATCTTCACGGAGGCCGACCGCACGGACGCGGTGCTGCTCTTCGACGAGGCGGACGCGGTCTTCGGCAAGCGCTCCGAGGTCAAGGACTCGCACGACAAGTACGCCAACATGGAGAGCGCCTACCTGCTCCAGCGCCTGGAGTCCTTCGACGGCATCGCGCTGCTGACCACCAACCTGCGCGCCAACATCGACGAGGCGTTCACGCGGCGCCTGGACATGGTGGTCGACTTCCCGTTCCCCGACGCCGGGCAGCGCCTCGCCCTGTGGCGGCACAGCCTGGCCGCGGTGCCGTGCGAGGAGGGCACCGACCCCTCGGCGGTCGCAGACGCCTTCGAGCTGGCGGGCGGCTCGATCCGCAGCGCGGTCGTCACCGCCGCGTACGCCGCCGCCGGACGCGGCGCCCCGGTCACCACGGCGGACCTGCGCGAGGGCGCGGAACGCGAGTACCGCAAGGCGGGCCGGCTGGTCCCCGGAGAGGGCAACTGGTAGCGGTCCGGACGAACGTGGCGCGGGGGGACCCGCGCCCGGGCGTCGTCACACCGTGAACTTGACCGCTTCCAGCCAGCGGGCGTTCTCCAGCGAACCGCCGAAGATGTATCCCTCGCCCTCACCCGGCTTGTCGCAGCCGAGGCCCAGCCACGCCGCGTCGTGCACATGCGCGTTCTGGCAGACGGCCCCGGCCCCGTCGCCGACGTTGATGGTGAATCCCAGGAGATTCGGCGCGTCCTTCTTCGTACTGCCGATGTAGTTGTCGATGCCGTCCGCCGCCCCCGACCAGGGCGCGATGTAGTGCCCCCGCCCGTTGGTCGACTCCGGGTCGTGGACGAACGCCGCGCTCGCCGTCCCCTTGGTCCCCGACACGGCGATGTTGAGGCTCTTGAGGGGCGTGTTCTTGCCCACCGTACCGGCCGTCTCGCCGTCGCAAGCCGCTTCCGTCCAGCCCTTGCCCTTGACGAAGGCCCGGTAGCAGATGTGCTTCTTGTCCGGCTCGTCCGTGGCCAGTTCCTGGACGGCGGTCGCCGCGGTCCGCTCCGGGGACTTGGTCTCCTTGTCCTTGGAACCGCCGCCTCCGCCGGCCCCCGCCGCGGCTCCGGCTCCGCCCGCGGCCTGCGTCGGCGCGGCGGGCGGGGTCGTCGAGGGGGCGGCGGTGGGAGCGCTCGGTATGGGAGGGGACGCCGTGGGGCTGGGCGGCAGCGTGCTGATGCCGGCTTCCTGGAGCTTCTCCGTAGCAGCGCTGCGCACCTGCGGCTTGTAGGCGATCCACAGCATCACGAAGGTGATCGCGAGCGCCATGAACACCCCGAGGAAGGTGGCGAGCCAGCGCGGCAGGAAACCCTTCTGGACGTACGTGCCCTCGATGCCCAGCGGGTCGACACCCGAGCGCTGCACGGCGAGGGTGTAGGGCCGGGACTCCTTCGAGCCGAACCAGATGATCTGCTTCGGCTTCAGCGTCGTCTTCACGAACGCCGCCCGGCCCGGTTCGATCTGTACGTTCGACGGGTGGATGTCGTACGACAGCTGGTCACCGTTGTCGCTGCCGCTCACCGACGCCGTCAGCTTCGTATTGCCCAGATTGTCCACGGCCAGCTTGGGGCGGCCACGGAAGCGCCCCTTCACGGTTGGCGGCACCAACTCCGCCCGCACCTCCGTGAACGGGGTGATGGTGAGATTCCCCTCCGGGACGGTGGTCGCCTCCGGGTGCTCGGTCGGCGTGATCCGCACCGCGTACGGATTCGGCCCCGCCGTCGCATCCGGCGTACGCGGCGGCGCGAACGCGATGTCCACCGAACCCGTCGTCCCCGGATACAACCGCAACACCTGCGGCTCCACCCTCGCCCACGGCGCCAGCGGACCCACCGCCTCGAAGCGGTACTCGTCCACCACGTCACCCGTATTACGCAGACGCAGCCGCACCGTCGTACTGCCACCCGGGTCCACGGTCGCGGAGGCGGGCTCCAAGGAAGTCCAAAGGCTCACACCGAGAACCTAAACGCCGCCGCGGTGCCGAGTCAGGAAGCAGCGGGGCACGATGGGTGCCCGAACAGGCGCACGCACTGCCCCGGTCCTCAGTCCCTGGATGGGTGGATGATCAGCCACTCCTGGTCATCGGTGTTGGAGCAGTGATACAGCGTCAGGTTCGTGTCCACGCCCCCGGTGCTGAACCCGGCGACGTCCAGGCACTTGTTGTTGCTGGCGAAGTTGCGGATCCAGTAGGCGCCGCTCTCCTGCTTGTCGATCCACCACAGGTCGTTGTCGGCCGTGGTGCCGTCGCACGGGGACTCGTACACCCCCGTCGTCACGGGCTGCGCGCCGGCGTTCGGCAGGTCCACGCAGAGCTGGTCCTTGACGTTGCGGATCACGAAGAGGGCGGCACCGCCGGGGCCGCCCTTCGGCTCGCGCACCTCCAGGTCGAAGAGCTGGTTGTCCTCGTCCGGGTTCTCGGTGCAGGTGGCCTGCTGTACGCGGCCGGTCGCCTTGCCCTTCTCACGGCCCGGGAGGTCGGCGCACATCTTGGTGGTGGTGTTCCGCAGGAGGATCTCGGTCGCGGGTACGACCGGCTTCGGCTTCGGCTTCGGTTTCGGGTTCCCCCCGCCTCCGCCGGCGCCGCCGCCGCTGTCGCCGGTCGCCGTCGGAGCGGCGGGCTCGGAGGCCACCGGCTCGACGGACGGGGCCTTCGGCGCCTCGGGGGTCGGCGAGGGGGAGGGAGCCAGCGTGCTGATGCCGGCCTCCTGCAGCTTCTCCGTGGCGGCGCTGCGCACCTGCGGCTTGTAGGCGATCCACAGCAGGACGAACGTGAGGGCGAGCGCCATGAAGACGCCGAGGAAGGTGGCGAGCCAGCGCGGCAGGAAGCTTCGCTGGATGTACGTGCCTTCGACGTCCAGCGGGCCCACGCCGGACCGCTGCACGGCGAGCGTGTAGGGGCGGGACTCCTTCGACCCGAACCAACTGATCTGGCGGGGTTTGAGCGTTGCCTTCACGAACGCCGCCCGGCCCGGCTCGATCTGTACGTTCGACGGGTGGATGTCGTACGACAGCTGGTCACCGTTGTCGCTGCCGCTCACCGACGCCGTCAGCTTCGTATTGCCCAGATTGTCGACCGCCAGCTTGGGGCGGCCACGAAAACGGCCCTTCACGGTTGGCGGCACCAGCTCCGCCCGCACCTCCGTGAACGGGGTGATGGTGAGGTTGCCCTCCGGGACGGTCGTCGCCTCCGGGTGCTCCGTCGGCGTGATCCGCACCGCGTACGGATTCGGCCCCGCCGTCGCATCCGGCGTACGCGGCGGCGCGAACGCGATGTCCACCGAACCCGTCGTCCCCGGATACAACCGCAACACCTGCGGCTCCACCCTCGCCCACGGCGCCAGCGGACCCACCGCCTCGAAGCGGTACTCGTCCACCACGTCACCCGTATTACGCAGACGCAACCGCACCGTCGTACTGCCACCCGGGTCCACGGTCGCGGAGGCGGGCTCCAGAGAAGTCCAAAGGCTCACACAACGACGCTAGCCAGCGGACGAGCCGCGGGCAGCGGACCCAGGTGCACGCCGTGCTGCCCGAAAAGCCCGCGGGCGGGGCCGTCAGCTCCTGGGGATCGGCGAGCCGGTCGCCGTCATCACGAAGTGCGCGTAGGAGTCGGCGTTCATCAGCGCGCGCCGGCCCATGGCGTACCAGTTCTCCTGCCGCTTCGGACGCTGTGTCTCGTTGTCGCCCGTGTAGGTGCCCGGGTCGCGGGCGACCCGCCTGCCGAGCATCGCGGCGTCGTGCGTGGCGGCGGTGGCCGGGTCCAGGACCGTCGCCAGGCCCGCCTGCGCGGCGTCCTCCGACAACTCGTGGTCGTAGGAGCTGTACTGGTAGTCCAGCGTTCCGGCGAAGCGGTGCGTGGCCTCGTGGATGACGTACCAGGCGACCTCGCCCTCCTCCCGCAGGTTGATCGCGCCGCTGCGCCCCGAGTCCATGGACGGCAGCTCTTCGCTCTTCATGTGGTCCGGGTTCAGCCGGGTCATGTAGTCCTTGGCGCTCGGGTCGACCCAGCCGGCCGCGCCGGCCGCGGTCGCCCCCTTGGCACTCGTGTCGAACATCGACGGCTGTCCGACCAGCGCGATCTGCGCGCCCTGGGAGTTCAGGCCCACCTGTACCCGTCGCAGCACCTCGGAGATACGCGGCAGGAGCTCGCCGATCTGCTGCGGGGTCGCCGTCTGGAACAGCGGGAACGCGGACTTCAGCGCCTGCAGCAGCAGGCCGCTCGGCGTGCCGCCGGACGAGCTCAGCAGGGCCAGCGCGGCGGCCATCTTCTCCTGCGCCTCGACCACCGCCTTGCGGGTCCTGTTCTCGCGCTGCGGGAACCGGTGGTCGGCGATGGTCCCGCGCCTGGTGACGTCGACGGCGCCGCTGCTGTGCAGTTGCCGGGTGACGTCGTCGTACTTGTCGCCGTGCCGCAGGGAGGTGGAGTCGACCCCCAGTTCGGCGGTGGTCCTGGTCTGGCCGTTGCTGTCGAACCACGTGCCCGAGTCCTGCCCCAGGGCGTGGTGCGTCCGGGTGCTGCCGTTGAACGTCCAGGTGGCGCGCTGGACGGCGTGCCCGCCCGAGGCGCGCCCCGTACCGGGCTCCTCGGTGGCGTTCTCGGGATCGGCCGCGCGCTGCACCGGCGGCGCCCCGCTCCTCGCCCGCGCCTCGATCGCCTCGGCCCGCTTCTCGCCCCAGTCGCCCTGGCTGGAGACCTTCATGCCCGAGCCGTTGTCGGTACCGGGGACGGCACCCCTGCGCTGGTCCTTGACGTGCTGAAGCTCGTGGATGAGGGTCGGCTTGTCCTTGCCGTCCCAGACGACGTTGTCGCCCGCGGTGTACGCGCGGGCACCGATCGCCCTGGCGGACTGCAGGGCGACCGTGTCCGTGTGCAGCTTCACGCCGCTGAAGTCCTCGCCGCCGAACCAGCTCGCCGTCTCCTTGAGCAGCGAGCCGCTCATCCGGCTGCCCGGGGACTTCACCACCTGGTCGACCATCGCGCGCTGTTCGTCCGGGGTGTGCCCGCAGCCGTCGCTGTGCTGGTGCTGCCCGCGCTGCACGGCCTGGGTCACCGCCGCGTTGCCCGCCGCGCGCTGCAGCTCCAGGATCCGGTCCGCGGTGGGGCCGCGGTCCGTCGTCGTCGGACGGACCCTGACCTGATCACCACCGGCCTTCTCGGCCTGGGCTTCCTGCGCGCGCATGACGTTCCCCTCCACGGCTGGTCCACCAGCATTACCGGAAGGGGCCCGGCACGGGCAGAGCGGTACGGGCAGCCGCGGGGGCAGGGCACCGGGATCGAGGGGCAGCCGGAGCCGCACGCTGCCCTTGCGGGCAGGGAGTCTGCCCCCGATCAGGTACCGCAGGACGTTTCAACCGGCACCCGCGCGCGTGAAGGTCGGAACAGACCTGTCTCGTATCCCGAGGAGAGCAGAGCATGCCGTCCTACCTGTCGCCCGGCGTTTACGTCGAGGAGGTGGCCAGCGGCTCGCGTCCCATCGAGGGAGTGGGCACGTCGGTGGCGGCCTTCGTGGGGCTCGCCCCGCACGGCCCGCTGAACGAGCCGACGCTGGTGACCAACTGGTCGCAGTACGTCGCGGCCTTCGGTGCCTTCACCGACGGCTACTACCTCGCGCACTCCGTGTACGGGTTCTTCAACAACGGCGGCAGCGCCGCGTACGTCGTACGGGTCGGCGGCGCGTCCGACGGCACCGCGGAGAACGGCGCGTCCGCGAACGGCTCCCCGGCTGCCGTCTCCGGCTCCGCGGGCCGCGCCGCGCTCACGGCCGGCGAGCCGAAGCAGCTCGGCACCTTCAGCGTGACCGCGGTCGCGGGCGGCTCGCTCAGCGTCGAGGTCGCGGACCCCGAGGGCGAGGGTCCCGCCGAGCGCTTCAAGCTGATCGTCAAGGACGGCGACAAGCCCGTCGAGTCCTTCGACGTGACCGCCAAGAAGGGCGGCCGCAACTACGTCGTCACGCAGGTGAAGGAGCGCTCCAAGCTCATCACCGTGCAGGAGGCGGCGCCCACCGCGCAGCTGGCGCGCCCCGAGAACCAGACCGTTGCCCTGGCCGCCCCCTCGGCCGCCTCCTCCGCTCCCGCCGTGCCGGCCGGTGCGGAGGACTCGCACCCGGGCCCGGCCCAGTACCTCGGTGACTCCGCCGACCGCACCGGCTTCGGTGGCCTGGAGGCCATCGACGAGATCTCCATGGTCGCCGTCCCCGACCTGATGGCCGCCTACCAGAGCGGCGCGATCGACCTGGAGGCCGTGAAGGCCGTCCAGCTCGGCCTGATCGCGCACTGCGAGCTGATGGGCGACCGCGTCGCCGTCATCGACCCGCCGCCCAGCCTGAACGCCCGTGAGATCCGTGTCTGGCGTCAGGAGACCGCCGGGTACGACTCCAAGTACGCGGCCCTGTACTACCCCTGGGTGAAGGTCTTCGACCCGGCGAGCGGCCAGTCCCGGCTGACCCCGCCGAGCGGCCACGTCGCCGGCATCTGGGCCCGCAACGACTTCGAGCGCGGTGTGCACAAGGCGCCCGCCAACGAGGTCGTGCGCGGCGCGGTGGACCTGGAGCTGCAGATCACCCGCGGCGAGCAGGACCTGCTCAACCCCATCGGCGTCAACTGCATCCGCGCCTTCCCGGGCCGCGGCATCCGCGTCTGGGGCGCCCGCACCATGTCCTCGGACCCGGCCTGGCGCTACCTGAACGTGCGCCGGTACTTCAACTACCTGGAGGAGTCGATCCTGCTCGGCACCCAGTGGGTGGTGTTCGAGCCGAACGACCACAACCTGTGGGCCCGGATCCGGCGCAACGTCTCGGCGTTCCTCGTCAACGAGTGGCGCAGCGGCGCCCTCTTCGGGCAGCGGCCGGAAGAGGCGTTCTACGTCAAGTGCGACGAGGAGACCAACACCCCGGAGTCGGTCGACCTCGGCCGCGTGATCTGCGAGATCGGCATCGCGCCCGTCAAGCCCGCCGAGTTCGTGATCTTCCGCCTCGCGCAGTTCTCCAGCGGCAGCGGCGAGCTGGAGGAGTAGGCCCCGGCCCGCTCCCCGCGCACGTCATAGCCAAGACCCCTCAGCAAGAACCCTCAGAAGGACAGAGAACAGATGAGTCTCAGCCCGGGTGACGCCCTCACTTCACATAATTTCGGTCTCCAGATCGACGGCGTGATGGTCGAGTACCTCGCCGAGGTCAACGGCCTCAGCATCGAACAGGACGTCATCAAGCACCTGTCGAACTCGGCGCAGGGCCGCCCCGAGGTCAGCCTCATGCCCGGCGTCCAGAAGGACGGGCAGTGCACCGTGGTGCGCGGCATGACCCAGTCCCCGGCCTTCACGACCTGGATCAACGACTCGATCACGGGCCAGATGAGCACGGCCCGCAAGAACGCGTCGATCATCATGATGGATTACCAGAACAACCCGGTGAAGCGGTACAACATGCGCAACGCCTGGTGCAGCAAGATCGACGCCAGTGCGCTCAAGGCCGGCGAGGCCCAGGCGCTCACCGAGACCGTGACCATCGTCTTCGAAGAACTGGTCATCGAGTAATGCGCCGTACTGCTGCCAGGGCGGGCGCGGGCCCGGTCGTGGACGCACCGGTACCGGAGCCGGTGGCGGCGCCGGAGCAGACCTTTGCTCCGGCGCCCGCCGCCGC
This sequence comes from Streptomyces ortus, assembly GCF_026341275.1. Classification (NCBI taxonomy): domain Bacteria; kingdom Bacillati; phylum Actinomycetota; class Actinomycetes; order Kitasatosporales; family Streptomycetaceae; genus Streptomyces; species Streptomyces ortus. The sequence goes on along the minus strand of NZ_JAIFZO010000002.1, from coordinate 4,585,262 downwards.
TCCGGCTCCGGCGCCCGCGCCGGTGGCACAACCGCTGCGCACGGAGTTCCCCTTCGAGCTTCCGCGCGGCTACGTCGACGACGCGGGCACGGTGCACCGGGACGGCGTGATGCGCCTGGCCACCGCCCGGGACGAGTTGATCCCGCTGCGGGACGTCCGTGTCCAGGAGAACCCCGCGTATCTGTCGGTGGTCCTGCTGGGCCGGGTCATCACCCGCCTCGGCACGCTGGCGATGGTCCACGACGGGATCGTCGAGAACATGTTCGCCTCGGACCTCGCGTTCCTGCAGGACTTCTACCGGCAGGTCAACGCCGAGGGCCACACCCGCGCCTCCGTGGAGTGCCCCCACTGCTCGGAGCCCTTCGAGGTCGAACTCGGCGGGAGCCGCCTGGGGGAATCGTGACGTACGCGACCGACCGGCTGCACGAGGAGATCGCGTACGTCGCCTACCACTTCCACTGGAGCCTGGAGACGATCCTGGATCTCGAACACCAGGATCGCCGCCGCTTTACGGAACAGATCGCGTCCCTGGTGACCCGGGGCGGGGCGGAGGGCTGATCGGTGGGGTTCCTCGACCGACTGAGGGGCGGTACGTCGCCGGTGCCGGCGGCGGCACCGGTGTCGGCTCCGGCTACGGCGGCGACACCGGCTCCTGAGGCGAACCCGGGTGCCGGAGGCGGTGGTTCGGCTCCGGTGCCCGTGGTCGGCTGGGCGGCGCTGCCGCCGATCCAACGGGCCGCGCCGGTGCACACCGGTGTGGCGGACTCCGGGTTCGGCGGCCGGCTGAGCACCTGGCAGAACCCCTCGCTCACCGGGACCCTGTCCCACGCCGTCCTCGACGGGGCGCCCGGCGGGCTGATCCGGAACGCGCTCACCACGTCGGCGGCGCCCGTCGCCGGGCTCGAACCGCCGTCGCGGGTCCTGCCGGTGGCGGGGCCCGAGGCCGACCCCGCCCCGGCGGCCGGCGACACGTCACCACCGGTACAGCGCGCGTCCCTGCCCGTCACGGCGTCCCGCCCGAAGGGCCCGCGGGTGACCGCGGCACCCCCCAGGCCCTCCCGCCCGAACCCGCTGACGAGGGCACCCGCGACCCCCGCGGTACAACGCCGAACCCTCCCGGCGACCCGCCGCCCGACCCCACCCACCACAACGACACCGGGCCCGGCTACGACTGGGTCCACGACGTCGGGCCCCGCTACGGCCGGGCCCACCTCGTCAGGCCCCACTACGACTGGGTCTGCCGCGTCGGGTCCCACTACAACTGGACCTACCTCGTCGGGTCCCGCTGCGACTGGGCCAGCCCCGGGCGGGCCGACTTCGTCCGGGACTGTTTCGCGGGGTCCCGCCTCGTCGGGTCCCGTGTCATCGGGCTCCGTGCCGTCGAGGCCCGCTCCGTCCGGGCCCGCTCCGTCCGGGCCTGCTTCGGCCAGGCCCGCGCCGTCCGGCTCCGGTTCACAGGGTCCCGGGACGTCGGGTCCCGCCTCGTCGGGTCCCGTGTCGTCCGGACCCTCTTCGCCGGGCCCCGGCGCGTCGGGGGCTTCGACGACCGGGGCTGCGAGGTCGGGTTCCGCGCGGGCAGGCTCCGCCGGCCCGGTGGCGAGTGCGCCCGGCAACGCGGTGAACCGTTCCGGCGGCTCGGCGGTCAACGTCCAGCGGGCCCCGGCGTCCGGCCCGACCGCGACACCGGCCCGCACGGACAGCGCGACGCCGGCGAGGCCCAGTGCCCCTGCTTCGGCCGACCCCGTACGGCCCGCGTCCTCGCCCGCGTCCGCGTCCGGTGGCGGTACGACGGCCGCTCCGGGCACCCCGGTGACCCGTACCAGCGGACCCGCGCTCAATGTGCAGCGGGCTCCGGCGGCCGGCCCCACCGCACCACCGGCCCGTACAAGCAACCCCACCCCGGCCGCACCCGTACAGCCCGCGTCCAGTGGCGGTACGCCGACCACTCCCGCCAACGCGGTGTCCCGCACCGACGGACCCGGGCTCAACGTCCAGCGCGCCACGCGCAGTTCACCCCCGCCACCGGCCGGTACAAGCAACCGGACCCCGGCCGACCCCGTACGGCCCGCGTCCTCGCCCACGTCGAGTGGCGGTACGCCGACCACTCCGGGCACCCCGGTGACCCGTGCCGACGGACCCGCGCTCAACGTCCAGCGGGCCCCCGCGCCCGGCCCCACCGCACCACCGGCCCGCACAGGCAGCCCCACCCCGGCCGCACCCGTACAGCCCGCGTCCAACGCGGTGCCCCGTACCGGCGAACCCGCGGTCAACATCCAGCGAGCCCCGGCAACCAGCCCGACCGCACCGCCGACCCGCACGGGCCCCCCGACCCCGGCCGCGCCCGCGCCCACTCCCGATGGCGGTTCGACGGCCGCTCCGGGCGCCCCCGTGACCCGTACCGGCGGACCCGCGCTCAACGTCCGGCGGGCCACGCGCAGTTCGCCCGAGGCGCCCGCCCGCGCGGACAGTCCTACGGCTGCCACCGGACCAGCCGTCAACGTCCAGCGGGCCCCGGCGGACGGCCCGACCGCACCCGTGCAGCCCGCGTCCAGTGGCAGCGCAGGGACCGCTCCCGGCGACGCGGTGACCCGCACCAGCGGCTCCGCACTCAACGTCCTTCCCAGCACGCGCAGTTCGTCCGACGCGCCGCTCCGTACAGGCAGCCCGGCCCCGGCCGAACCCGTACGGCCCGCATCCGGTGGCAGCACGGCAGCCACGCCGGGCAGCGCGGTGACCCGTACCGGCGAACCCGCGCTCAACGTCCAGAGGAGCACGCCGCGTTCGAGCGGCCCCGCGCCCTCTTCCTCGGCCGTCACCGGACCCGCCCCGGTGGCCCACCCCCAAGGCTCTGCCCCCACCCCCGCCGCGAACCCGGCCCACCCCCGCCCGGTCGGGGCGGCCTCGGAAACCCCGGCCGGCTCAGGCACGCCCTCGGTGCAGCGGGTGCTGCCGGCGGCGTACGGCGTATGGGTCTGGGCGCGCCGACGACGGGAACCCCTCCGTCACCCGCGCGACGGCCCACCGCCCCGGCCCGACCGCATCCGCGGCCCCCGCCGACCGACCGCCCACCGCCCCGGCCGTACCGCCGACGCTCCCGGCCCCGACCCCAACTCCGGCTCCGGCTCCGGCTCCGGCTCCGGCCGCAGCCCCGTCCGCCACGGTCCAGCGCGCCACCGCGCCCGCCGCCCGGCAGCGCCCGTGCTCGGCGCGCCTCTCCGCCCCCGCCGGGCAGCCCTCCGTGCAGCGTGCCCCGCGCAGGCACAAGCCCCTCACCGGCGACCCAGCCCCTTCGCCGCCCGGCCGTACCGCTCTCGCCCCGCGCGCCGACGGCCTCCGTGCAGCGCGCGAAGGCCATCCCCGCGGCCGTGGTCCCCGTAAACAGCGGCCAAGCACCAGCTCCGGCCCCAGCCGTGCGAATGCACCCGCTCCGGCACCGGCACCCGCACGGATGCCGACACCCGCACCGCCGGCGCCCATGCGTGCCCTCACCCCGCCCGTTCCCTCGCGCCGGTCCTCGCGCCCGCCGCGCCCCCCGCGCAGCAGCGCCCCGCATCCCCGGCCCCCGCCCCCCTGCGCCCCCCGGCACCCCGGTCCGGACCGGTGGCCGTACAGCGGGCCGCCGTCGCGCCCGGTGCTCCGGCGGGCCGTGCTGTGCCGCTTCTCGCGGCCGGGAAGGCCGGCGGGTCCGCTCCCGCCGGGCCCGTCAGGACGGCTCCGCCCGCGCAGCCGCTGACGGTGCCGAAGGCCTATCCGGCACCGCCGGTCGTCCAGCGGCAGGCGGTCGCCGCCCCCCGGACGGCCCCGGCGCCCGCCCCCACCGCTCCGGCCCCCGGGCCCGCGCCCGTACAACGCGCCCCGCTGCCCACGCCCGCCAGAACCACCACCGCCGTGTCCGCGGTCACGGCTCACCGCAGTTCGTCGCACGGCTCTTCCGGGTCGGGCTCGGGCAACGGTCCGCCGCCGCCGTACGAGCCGGGTGGCCCCCCGCCCGCGTACACCGCGGTCGCCACGGGCCAGTTCGATCCCAACGCCCTGACCGAGTTCCAGCTCGACGTGCTCGCGCGCCGTCTGATCGGCCGGATCACGAAGCAGTTCGAGCCCCGCGCCCTGAGCGACTTCCAGCTCGACGAGTTCACGCACCGCCTGATCGGCCGGATCACCCGGCTGATCCGTACCGAACTGCGGCTCGACCGGGAGCGGGTCGGCAAGCTCCGCGACCCACGTCGCTGAGCCGCCACCGCCGACCGGCCGAGACCCGCAGCGCCCCGCTCCACCCGGCACCACCCCGCACGACCGACGTCCGCAGAAAGGCCGCCCCCGATGCCCCGCGATCTCGACCCGGGCTCCACCATCTTCTTCACCCTGACCATCGACGGCGAGAGCCTCGGTTACTTCAACGGGTGCGAGGGACTGTCGTCCGCGGTGGAGATCGAGCAACGCCAGGAGGGCGGCAACAACGGGTTCGTCTGGCAGCTTCCGTCCCGTGTCACCTTCTCCAACATCCGGCTGACCCGGCCGCTGACCCCCGACACGACCAAGGTCGCGGCCTGGATCTCCTCCGTGGCCACCGGCATCAAGCGGCCGACCGCCCAGATCGCCGCGCTGCGCGCGGACGGCTCCGAGGTGGCGCACTGGGGGCTGATCGACGTCCTGCCGGTGAGCTGGACGGGCCCCTCCCTGGACCCGGCCAACCCGAGCGTGGCCACCGAGGTCCTGGAGATCACCCACCACGGATTCACGGACTGAGGGGCGGGACACCACCATGGCCAAGGGAAGCAAGGGCGCGGGCAAGAGCCTCGTACGCGCCACGATCGCCATCCACGAACCGCCCGTCGGATCCAGCACCACCCCGGGCGGCCTGATCAAGACGTTCAACTTCGACTTCAACCCCTCGCAGCTGCAGCTGAACCGGCGCTCCCAGTGGAAGTCCACACCCGCCGCGGCCGTACGCGACGGCACGGTCCCGGAGTTCATGGGGCCCGAGCCGCGGCACCTGACGGTCGAGATCTTCCTGGACACGTCCGCCAAGCCGACCAGCAACGTCGTGCTGAAGAACGTGGAGTCCCTGCTGGACTGCTGCGAGGTGACGGCCAAGAGCATCGCCGCGAAACAGCCCTCGCCGCCCTGGGTGGTCTTCCAGTGGGGCTCGTTCTCCACGGCCCGCTTCACCTCGTACGTGAACTCCGTGGACGTCACCTACTCGCTGTTCAGCACGACCGGCGTGCCGATCCGCGCCACCTGCCAGGTGGCGCTGCACGAGATCCCCAGCACGGTCAAGGGCCAGAACCCGACCTCGGGCGCGCTCACCGCGCAGCGGGTGCACCGGGTCGTGGCGGGCGACTCCCTGCAGTCGCTGGCCTGGCGCGAGTACGGCAACGCGTCCGCCTGGCGCGCGATCGCCGAGGCCAACGGGATCGACAACCCCGCGCACCTGCCCACCGGTGTCGAGCTGGTCCTCCCCTCCGCCGAGGAGGTGCGCCACTGATGGCGAAGCCCTCTTTCTCCAACATCATCCACGTCACCATCGACGGCAAGAAGATCCCGCCGGACTACATCAAGCTGCTCGTCGCGGGCTGGGCCGACCTCGGGGCGGGCGTGCCGGGCGAGTTCCGGCTCACCTTCCGCGACCCGGACCGGGACGTGCTCGGCAAGCTGAACATCAGGTTCGGCTCCAAGGTGGTCCTCGCCCCCGTCGCCGACGGCCAGGGCGCCGGGAACCCGCTGATCACCGGTGAGGTCACCGGGATGGAGACCGACTACGACGGCACGGGCACGTTCAGTGTCGTGCGCGGCTACGACCCGGGCCACCGGCTGATGCGGGTGCGCCGGGTGGCCGCGTACCGCAACCAGACCGCCTCCGACATCGCGCGCAAGCTGGCCTCGATGAACGGTGTGGGGATCGGGAAGATCCAGACGACGAAGACGGTCTACGAGTTCATCTCCCAGTCCAACGTGACGGACTGGGACTTTCTCGCGCGGCTCGCCGACGAGAACGAGATGGTGATGTCGCTGGACGCCAAGGGGAAGTTCGAGTTCGCCGAGCCGGATCCGGCCTCCAAGGCACCCCTGTCGACCTCCCCCGAGGATCCCAACCCCCGGGTGCTGCGGGGCCGCGTGGACGTACTGCGCTGCCGGGCCGCCGTCACCGCCGCCGACCAGGTCGACAAGGTCGAGGCGCGCGGCTGGGACATCCCGACCAAGAAGAAGATCGTCGAGCTGACGAAGGCGGGCACCTACTCCGGTTTCTCCATCGGGACCACCCCGCAGAAGGCCGCCAACGCCTTCAAGGCCGCCAAGCTGGTCGAGACCGACACGCCGTACGACCGCAGGCCCGAGGTCAAGTTCGCCGCCGCCTCCCTCGCGGACGACCTCACCTCGTCGTTCGCCGAGCTGGAGGTCACGGTGAAGGGCAATCCCGTGCTGCGCCCCGGCGTGGCCATCGCGCTCACCGACGTGGGCGTCCCCTTCGAGGGCAAGTACACCGTCACCTCCGTACGGCACACCTTCGGCGCCGGCAGTCACTACGAGACGCTGGTGACCGTGAGCGGCCGGCAGTGGCGCTCCCTGTTCGGGCTGACGTCCGGCGGCGGCGCGTCCGCGCCCCGGCTGCCCAGTGTGGCCAACGCGCTCGTCACGGACGTACAGGATCCGCTGAAGCAGGGCCGGGTGAAGCTGCAGTTCCCGTGGCTGGACGACGCGTACGTCAGCGACTGGACGCGGACCGTGCAGCTGGGCGGCAAGGCGGGCGGCGGGATCTTCCCGATGGACGTCGGGGACGAGGTGCTGGTCGCCTTCGACCGGGGCGCCCTGGACCACCCGTTCGTCATCGGCGGCCTCTACAACGGCGTCGACAAGCCGACCGTGGTGAAGGACGTGTGGCTGCACGACCCCGTCAAGAAGAAGGCGATCCGGCACACCGTGTCCGACCGGGACGGCAATCGGATGGACCTGCTCAGCCAGCAGACCGGCCTGCGCAAGCAGGGCGTCCGGCTGGCCACCGGCAACGACCGGCTGACCATCAACCTGGACCGCACCAAGACCGAGATCACCGTGGACAGCAAGGGCGCCGTCAGCATCACGGGCGGTACCGCGGTGTCCATCGACGCGGGCACCAGTCTCTCGCTGAGCGCCCGGACCGGCATCAGCATCAAGAGCGGCGGGCCGCTCACCCTCCAGGGCCGCGGGATCGTCAGCCTCAAGTCGCTCGGCGGGGCCGTGTCCGTGGACGCGGTGGGCGCCCTCAACCTCAAGGCGGCCGGTGCCGCGACGCTGAACGCGGCTGGCACCGTGCAGATCAACACCATCGGCCAGGTGGGCATGCGGGCCGTCAACATCGACCTCATGGGCCTCGTGACGGTCAACAAGAAGCCGTACCCGATCCCGTGACGGCCGGGACGACCACGACGACGAGCACGACGACGAGCACGACAACGACCAGGACGAGAGGGCGGGTGGGTCACTGATGGCCGAGCAGTTCGTCGGTTCCGGCTGGGCGTTCCCGCTGCGCATCGGCCCCACCGGGGGCATCGCCATGGTCAGCGGGGAGCGCGAGATCGAGGAGGCCATCCGGCTGGTCCTGGCGACCGCGCCGGGCGAGCGGCCGATGCGCCCCGAGTTCGGCTGCGCCATCCACGACCTGGTGTTCGCCCCCGTCAACGAGGCGACCGCCGGCCGTATCCAGCACGAGGTGTACACGAGCCTCGACCGCTGGGAGCCGCGCATCGAGGTCAGCGACGTCGACGTGACCGCCGGCTCCGACACCGAGCAGGGCGTGCTCTTCATCGACGTCCGCTACTCGATCCGCGGCACCAACAACCCGCGCAGCCTCGTCTTCCCGTTCTACGTCATCCCTTACCACGAGGAGCCCGACATTCCCGGTGCGGGCGACTCCCCTGAAAGCGACCACTGATGGCACTGCCCTCCCCGAACCTCGACGACCGCCGCTTCCAGCAGTTCGTCGACGACGCCAAGCGCTACATCCAGCAGCGCGCCCCGGAGTGGACCGACCACAACGTCTCCGACCCGGGCATCACCCTGGTGGAGACGGTCGCCCACATGGCCGACCAGATCGTCTACCGGCTCAACCGGGTGCCGGAGAAGAACCACCTGGCGTTCCTGGACCTGGTGGGCATCACCCTCTTCCCGCCCTCCGCCGCGCGCACGGACGTCACGTTCTGGCTGTCCGCGCCGCAGGAGGAGCCGGTGCTGCTGCCGGTGGGCACCGAGGTCGCCACCACGCGCACCGAGAACCAGGAGGCCGCGGTCTTCGCCACCGAGGACGAACTGGCCATCGTGCCGTGCGAGTTGCGCTACCTCGTGCTGCAGCGTGACGGCGAGCCCGTCACCGACAGGACCGCCGACCTCGCCGAGGGCAAGGACCTGATGTGCTTCGCCGAGTCCCCGCGGCCCGGTGACTGCATGCTGATCGGGCTGAACGCCGCCGTGCCGCACTGCGCGGTCGCGATGGAGCTCGACAGCCGCGTCGACGGTGTCGGTGTGGACCCGCGCCAGCCCCCGCTGCTGTGGGAGGCGTGGACCGAGGACGGCTGGGTCGTCTGCGAGGTCGACCGGGACGGCACCGGCGGGCTGAACCGGCCGGGCGAGGTCGTCCTGCACATGCCCGGCGGGCACACCCTGTCGCGCACCGGTGGCCAGGAGGCCGGCTGGCTGCGCTGCCGGGTCACCGAGCCGCTGCCCGACCAGCCCTTCTACACGACCTCGCCGACCGTGCGGTCCGTGGACGCGTTCACGCTGGGCGGCACCACCACGGCCGTGCACGCGGAGACCGTGACCGACGAGGCGCTCGGCGAGTCCAGCGGCCTGCCCGGCCAGCGGCTGCGGCTGGCCCACTTCCCCGTGGTGGGCGACACGCCCCCGGTGCTGCTGCAGACCGCCGAGCACGAGGGCTGGACCGACTGGGAGGTCGTCCCGTCGTTCGCCGCGTCCACCCCGCACGACCGGCACATCACCCTGGACGCCGCGACCGGTGACATCGCCTTCGGCCCGGCGGTACGGGAGCCCGACGGCAGCCTGCGCCAGTACGGGGCGGTGCCCCCCAAGGGCGCCGTCATCCGCGCGCGCCGCTACCGCACGGGCGGCGGCCGGGCCGGGAACGTGGCGCGCGGCGCCGTCCAGGTGCTGCGCACGTCCGTCCCGTACGTCTCCGAGGTCGTCAACCGGGAGGCGGCGCGCGGCGGGGTCGACGGCGAGACGGTGGAGGAGGCGAAGACCCGCGCGCCCATCACGCTGCGCGCCCAGGAGCGGGCGGTGACCCTGCGCGACTACGAGGAGCTGGCCCGCCGGGCCGCGCCCGACACGGCGCGCATCACCTGCCTGGAGGGCGACGAGGGCGAGCACGGGGCGTACGCGGTACGGGTGCTGGTGGTCCCCCAGGCCGTACCGGACCCGGGTGGTCGGCTGCGGTTCGAGCAACTGGTGCCCGGCGACGCGCTGTTGCACCGCATCACCCGCCACCTCGACGAACGGCGCCTGATCGGTACGCGTCTGGCGGTGGGCCCGCCCTTCTACCAGGGCATCACGGTGGTCGCCACGGTGCACGCGTTCCGCGGGACCGACACGGACCGGGTACGCCGTCAGGCGCACGACGCCCTGTACCGGCACCTGGATCCGCTGACCGGCGGCGCCGACGGGCGGGGCTGGCGCTTCGGCCGGCCCGTGCAGTCCGGCGAGGTCTTCGCCGTCCTGCAGCGGGTCCCCGGCGTCGAACTGGTCGACGAGGTCCAGCTCCACCCGGCGGACCCCCTGACCGGCAAGCGCGGCGACCCCACGGACCGCATCGACCTGGCCGCCCCGTCCCTGGTCTTCTCCTTCGACCACCGCGTCCGAGTGATCGGAGACCGCGCGTGACCCCCCGCCGGCCGAAGACCTCCGGCCCCCGCCCGCCCGCCACGGCCCCGCGGGGGTCCCGGGTGCGGACCGCGCACGACGGGGTCCGCCGTACGGCCACCGCGTCGCCGCGCCCCGCGGGGCGTACGGCCGGGGCCGCCCGTCCGGGCCGTCCGGTCGCGGGCTGCTCGGGTGCCGCCGCCGCGGTCCCCGGCGGGTACGCGCGCGCGAAGGGAGTGCGGCCGTGAGGGGTTCCATCGACGGGCTGGGATCCTCCGCGCCCATCGGGGAGACGCTGCCCGCCGTGTTCGCCGACGACGATCTGGCGCAGCGGTTCGTCGGCGGGCTCGACGACGTCCTCGCACCGATCCTGGCCGTCCTCGACAACCTGGACTCGTACTTCACGCCGTCCCTGGCACCGGTGGACTTCACCCGGTGGCTGGCCGGCTGGGTCGGCGCCGAGACCGACGGCAGCGAGCCCGAGGACCGGCTGCGCGCCGCCGTCGCCGCCGCCGCATTCCTGCACCGGGTACGGGGTACCAGCCGCGGCCTGTCCGAGGCCGTGCGCCTGGTGTTCGGCGTGGCCCCGGAGATCACCGAGAGCGGCGGTGCCTCCTGGGACGCCCGGCCGCTCGGCCCGGTCCCCGGCGACCGCCGCCCGCGCCTGCACGTCGCGCTGCGGCTGCCCCACCCGACCCAGGCGGACGAACACCGCCTGGACAGCCTCGTGGCAGCCGCCCGCCCCGCCCACATGCCCTACACGGTCCAGGTGACCGCCACCGAGAGGACTCCCGAGAGATGACCAGCCAGAACTCCGGCACGGGACAGGAGCCGGCGCGCAGCTGTGCCGAGTGCGGCACCCGCGCGGAGCCGGGCCAGTCCTTCTGCGATTCCTGCGGTGCGGTACTCGGCTGGGGCACCGGCCGCAACGCCGCGGCCCCGGTGGCCGCGGGAGCCGCGACCCCGGCGCGGGACTCCGCGGCCGGCCGCGGGACCGACAACAACGCGGGCGGCACGCCGGGCGGCAACCGGGGCGGCGAACCGGCCGGCGAACCCGGCTGGGACGGCTTCGCCGTGCCCGCCGCCGGTACGGGCACGGCCCGCACGGGCCACGACACACCGGCCCCGGCGGCCGGTTCGCCCGCCGCCCCCGCCTCCGCCTCCGCCGCTGGGGACGACACCCACCGGCGCGCCGCAGGGGCCACCGGCCCGGCGGCGGAAGGCCGGCCGGACCGGAACGGCGGGACAGGCGGCGGTTCGGGCAGCACCCCGCCCGCCTCGTCCACCCCGCATGCCTCGTCCACCCCGCCTGTCCCGCATGCCCCGACCGCGCCGACCGCCGCCATCCCCGAGCAGCGGAACCCCGCCCCGGCCCCGGCGCCCGCCTCCCCGGCAGCCCCCGACCCGGCCGCGCCCGACATCTTCTCCGCTCTCACCCCCCGCACGGCCGGCGGCGCCCACACGGACGACACCGACACCGAGCCGAGGGTGGCCCTCGGCCACGGAGCCCCGCCCCCCTCCACCGCGGACAGCGCGGACGAGCGGGCCAGGTCCCTCCTCATCCCCGTGAACGACCCCGAACCCCGGGCTCCCGTCACCCCCGCCGTCGCCCCCGTACTGCCGGGCGTCCCGCTGGCCGGCCGCCCGCAGGTGCGCGCCCCGGGCCCCGAGTCCGGCCCCCAGGACGGCCCGCCGTGCCCGTGGTGCTCCACCCCCAACCGGCCCGACCGGCACTTCTGCGCCCGCTGCGCCATGCCCATGGAGGGCGGCCCGCGCCCGCCGGAGCGGCAGACCTGGTGGCGCCGCCTGCTGAACTTCGGCAACCCGGTCAACCCGTGGGCCGGTGAGCGCCCCCGCCTGCGCCGCGGCTTCGGCCGCATCATGAACTGGGTCGTCGGCGCCGCCGTACTGGGCCTGGTCATCGCCCTCATCCTCAACATCGGCGACGGGATCAACGCGACCCGCGACCACTTCGCCAAGCGCGCCCCGGTCGGCCCGGACAGTGTCAAGGCGTCCCGTTCGTACCCCGGTCACAGCGCTCAGCTCGCCTTCGACGGCCTCAGCAACACCTGGTGGGGCCCGGGAGTCTCGCAGTCCGGTGAGGGGGAGTGGGTGGAGGCCCGGTTCGACACCCCGACCCGGCTGCTGGACGTGGTCATCACCTCCGGCGTCTCGGCCAAGCAGGAGCACCTTCAGGAGTCGGCCCTCCCCAAGCGTGTCGAGGTGCAGATCACGACCGCCGACGGCAAGAAGAGCAACCGCTTCATCACCCTCGACCGGCTCGCCGGCGGCCAGGCCCGCAAGTTCCGGGTGGGCGAGGTCCGCGCGGTGCGGTTCATCCTGCAGTCGGCCTACGCCGCCGACGCCAAGAAGCAGGTGTCCATCGCCGAGATCGAGTTCTTCGGCCGCTCCAACACCAGCAGGTCGTAGCAGGTCCAGCAAGGTCGTGATGAGCGCCACGGTGTCGACAAGGGCTGAAAACGGCCATCCCTGATGACTTATGACCCACCCCGACCGCATCATGTGCAGGTTGTTGTCTCGCGATGCGGTCGGGGTTGACGTGGCCATACGGTTGAACCGAATACGCGCGGCGGGCGCCGTGGCGGGCTGCGCCCTGCTGCTCGCGGGCTGCGGCGGTCCGGACGGCGGGAACGGGCCGGGCGCCGCCGACCGCGAGCCCCTCACGGTCGCCAAGGCCCCCGCCCGGATCCCCGTACCGCTGGGCAGGGGCAGCAAGGTCGACAGCGACTTCAACGGCGACGGCCACCGCGACCTCGTACTCAACGATCTGGTGAAGCGGGACACGCACGGGGACGACGCCGGCATCGGGATCGTGTACGGCTCGGCCGACGGACTGGTGCCCGGCGCACGGCAGTTGCTGAGCCCGGCGCGGCACGCGGCCACCACCAAGGGGCAGTCGCCCGCCGTCTTCGACGCGGAGGCGAGCTGCGACCTGGACAAGGACGGCTTCACCGACCTCGTCGTGTCGACCGACCCGCCGTACGACGGCCAGGGGCAGCCGCCGGTGCCGTTGCAGATCCTCTTCGGCTCCGCCCGGGGCCTGTCCGGCAAGGCGGTCAAACTGACGATCCCCGCGCAGGCGCGCTTCGGCAACGACTGGCCGGACCAGCCGGTGTGCGGCGACTTCGACGGCGACGGGGCGGCCGACCTCGTTGTGCACGCCTCCGACGGCCGCCTCAGCCATCTGCGCGGCCCCTTCACCCGCAAGGGAGCCCCGAAGGCGGCCGGCGCGCCGCTCGCCTCGCCCGGCAACGCCCCGGCGGCCCCCGCGGTGGACGTCGACGGCGACGGCTACGACGACCTGCTGGTGCGTACGGCCGAGGGGTCCGGCACCTCCGACTCCTCCCTCGTCCTGGGCGGGCCGACGGGCCCCACCGGCACCGCGGTCGCCCTCCCGAAGGGCGTCGACGTCGCCTTCGGCCAGTTCGGCAGGGGCAAGGGCCTCGACGCGGCCATCGGCACGATGCGCGGCACGGCCCTGCGGTACGAGGTCCCGGGCACCCTGCGCGGTGAACTGGCCGTCGCCGGCACGGTCCTGGACACCGGGGACTTCGACGGCGACGGACTGAGCGAACTGGTCTCCAGCGGCTCGCGGTTGAGGATCCTCAAGAGCCGCGCGGGCGGCCTGTCCACGACCGGCATGGTGACCGTGCAACCGCCCGCCGGGGGCACCACCCGGGTCCTGACGGTGGCCGACTTCGACGGCGACAAGCGGGCGGACCTGGTGGTACGCGCCTACCGCGGGGACACCGAGGACACGATCGCGGTATACCCGGGCGCGAAGAAGGACCTGATCGCACGGAAGCCGGCGCTGACCTTCTCCACATCGGACTTCCTCGGCGCGGAGCGCTGATGCGCCACGCCGACGGGGCCGCGCGTCCCTGCGCCTGAAGTGAGCCCGACAGTCCCCCCAGGGGGCCGGCGCTCACCGCGGCACGGGGACCTCTGCGTCCCGACGCAGATGCCGTATGAGCCCGGCGAGCCCGACGCCGGTCGCTTCCAGCACGGTGCCGGGGTCTTCGCTTTCGCGGAGGAGGAGGGTGGAGTGGGCGGCTCCTATCTCCAGGCAGTTGGGGCCCTCCTGGTCGCCGGAGAACGAGGACTTCTGCCAGGGAGCCTGTGCCGTGTAAGGGTTTCTCATTGGTCCAGGGTCAGTCGGTGGATGAAGTCCCTCGACTCTACGATGCCCAATGCCGACTTCTGCACCTCCACGAAAGACCGGCGATACCGGTCGAGTTGCGCCTCCGCGTCCAGGAAGGTGCCTGCGTGCGCGGCGTCCAGCAGGACCGTGTCCAGCGCCGGGACGGGACCCCCCAGAAGCAGGGTGGCGTAGAGGACCTTGAAACCGTCCACGTCGAACGGCACGACACGCAGGGTGACTTGGGGCCGCTCGGACTGCTCCAGGATGTGGCGCAGCTGCCGTCGGGCGACACCGCGATCGGCTCTCCTGATACGGAGAGCGGCTTCGTGGATCACCACCTCGTACACCATGTCGTCCCGCTCAAGAACCTCCTGGCGCCGCAGCCTGAACAGCGCTCTGGCTGTGCGCTGCTCCTCCGCCATCCCCCAGAACGTCTCGCCGTAGAGCGCTTGAACGTGCTCCTCGGTCTGCAACAGACCGGGGATGCTCACCATCTCGAACGACCTCAAGTAGGTCGCGTGGTACTCCAGTTCGGCGAGATCGACAAAGCTCCGCGGGAGTCGACCGCGATACTTCTCCCACCATCCGCGCACCCGTTCGGTCGCCATGACCGTCAGCGCGTCGACGAGTGGGCTGTCTCCGACTCCGTAGTGACTGGCCAGGAACCGGACGCGCTCCGCGCTCACCCCGACCCGGGCCGTCTCCACGTTGGAGAGCTTGCTCTCGTTGATCCCCGTCGCACGGGCAGCTTCCCGAAGTCCCAGCCCTGAGCGCTCCCGCAGCTTGCGCAGCTCCGTGCCCAAGCGCTCCTGCCTCACCGTGATCACGGTCCTGGCGACCATCTGCCCCTCTCTTCCCATGCGTTACGTGACTCAAGGTAGGGGAGTAGCTTGACCCGGGTCAAGCTACTCCCCTACCTTGAGTCACGTAACGAACACCCAGCGGAGCGGAAGCGCACCGTGCTGCCATGCCTACGGCAGCGCGAAACAGCCACCACTCCGTCCCCACCCCCACCCCGTGACGGGAGCCCGCATGCCCACGTCCGCGCCCAAACCCGCACCCGCACCCGCACCCCCGCCCTGGGAGTACACCCTCTACATCCCCCACGACCCCCGAGCCGTGGGCATCTGCCGTCGGGCCCTGCGCGACATCCTGACCAGCCACCACCTCCCCGGCCTCGTGGAACCCGCGGAGCTGCTCGCCTCCGAGCTGCTCGGGAACGCCATCCGCCACACCAAGGGCCCCGCCGCCCTGAAGCTCAGACAGTCCGGCCCCACCCTCCGCCTCGGCGCCTGGGACACGGACCCGATACTCCAGGTGTCACACAGGTGAACCGAGCGGACCCACCGGACCCCCGCGGTCTCGGCCACCCGGCCACCCGTTTGAAGCCACCCCCGCCCTCTGGAGGCCCCCGTGCGCATACGGACGTACGCCACCCTCGCCACCGCCGTCGCCGCGGCGGCCACCTCGGCCCTGGCCCTCGCCCCCACGGCAGCCGCCCTCCCCTCCCCCTCACCCTCCACCAGCGACTTCAACGGCGACGGCTACGCCGACCTGGCCGTCGGCGTGCCGGACGCCGCCGTCGCGGGCAAGGCGAGAGCCGGGTACG
Source organism: Streptomyces ortus (assembly GCF_026341275.1). NCBI lineage: Bacteria > Bacillati > Actinomycetota > Actinomycetes > Kitasatosporales > Streptomycetaceae > Streptomyces > Streptomyces ortus. The sequence continues at coordinate 4,569,645 of NZ_JAIFZO010000002.1, read as the reverse complement.
TCAACATCCTGTGGGGCGGCAAGAGGGGCATCGGCGCCCACGGCAGCATCCGCATCACCCAGGCCACCGCCGAGGTACCCGGCACCCCCGAGGCGGGCGACCGCTTCGGCGCCTCCGTGGCCCTGGAGGACCTCAACGGCGACGGCATCGCCGAACTCCTCGCCGGCGCCCCCGGCGAGGACATCACCGGACGCGGCACGGACGCCGGCGTGGTCGTCGTCGTGGGCGGCGCGAAGGGCGGCCCCGGCCCCGGCGCCAACGTCACCACCGGCCCCGCCGCCTCCGCCGCGTACGGCCTGTCGGTCGCCGCGGCCGACCTGACCGGCGACGGCAGCAGGGACATCGTGGTCGGCGGCAGGGACAAGGTGGTCCTGCGCACCGCCGACGGCCTCGCCGCGACCGTCGTCAGCGCCCCCATGGGCGGCCGGGCCCCGATCCTGACCACCGGCGACTTCACCGGCGACGGCGCCGCGGACCTGGCGGTGGGGTACTGGACGAACGACCCGTTCACCCAGTCCCACGTACGGATCTGGGCGTGGGAGAGGGCCGAGCAGGCCCTGGCCAACGTGTGGAACACCGACAACGCCGGCGTCTCCGCCCTCGCCGCCGGCGACTTCGACGGCGACGGCCACGACGACCTGGTCCTCGGCGAGTGCCGCGAGATCGCCGACGAGAACATCGACGACCCGTGCGGCCCCGAGGAGTACGCGAAGGGCGGCGGCATCCACATCCACTACGGCGCGGGCTCCGACGGCTCCTTCGGCTTCCGCAAGCAGACCCTGAACCAGGACACGGCCGGCGTACCGGGCCGCGCCGAGGACGGCGACCGCTTCGGCGCGGCCCTCGCCGTCGGTGACCTCGACGGCGACGGCCGAGACGACCTCGTCGCGGGCGCACCCGGCGAGGCGATCGGTACCAAGGCCGGCGCGGGAGCGGCCACCGTGCTGTTCGGCAGGAAGGACGGCCTGGTCGACGAGTCCGGCGACAGCGTCGCGGTCGCGTACAACCAGAACACCCCGCGCGTACCGGGCGCCGCGGAGGCGGGCGACGCCTTCGGCGCGGCCGTCGCGACCGGCGACTACGATCACGACGGCAGGAAGGACCTGGCCGTCGGCTCCCCCGGCGAGAACGCCAACTCCGGTGGCCTGTGGGCCTTCCCGCGCGCGAGCGTCGACGGCTCCTATGCCCTCACCCCCGCCCGGCTGGACCTGCCCGCCCCGACGAGCGCGCTCACCTACGGCAAAACCCTGAGCAGCCTCTGACAAAACGTCGGCCGACCTCTGACGGACCCCCTAGGGGATGTCACAGGTCGGCAGCAAAGCCGGGCCCGACGCCCCGGGCCCGGCCCGTGACTCAGCGGGACCAGGTACGTTCGATTACGTGGCTGGATTCAGGATCGGACGCGGCCGGGACAACCGCGCGCAGCAGGCGCCTCCGCAACAACAGCGGCAGCAGCCGTACGGACAGCAGGCCCCCCAGGGCGGCCCGTCGTACGGCTATCCCCCCGCGCCCGGGGCCCACCCTCAGCAGCCCCGGTACGGCGGTGGCGGCGGCAACGGCCCGCAGCAGTGGCCGCAGGGGAACGGACACGGCGAGCCGGAGTACTTCGGCGACCCGGGCCACTCCCCGCAGGGCCGTCACCCCCAGGGCCACCAGCCCCGGGGTCAGCAGCCGCAGGGCCACGACCCGTACGCGGCGAACCAGCCGGGCCACACGACGGCGTTCTCCGTCGGCGAGGACCCGTACAACCAGGGCGACACCTACCGTGCGGGCAGCACGCCCGCGCCGCCCGTCGGCCCGCCCCTGCACTGGAAGGAACTGCTGAGCGGCGTCGTCATGCGCCCGAACCAGACCTTCCTGCACATGCGCGACTACACGATGTGGGGCCCCGCCCTCATCGTGACGTTCCTCTACGGCCTGCTGGCCGTCTTCGGCTTCGACGGCGCCCGCGCGGACGCCATCAACGCGACCCTGTCGAACGCGGTCCCCATCGTCCTCGTGACGGCGGTCGCGATCGTGCTCAGCGCGTTCATCCTGGGCGTGGTCACCCACACCCTGGCCCGCCAGCTCGGCGGCGACGGCGCCTGGCAGCCCACGGTCGGCCTCTCCATGCTGATCATGTCGCTCACGGACGCGCCGCGTCTGGTCGTCGCGATGTTCGCGAGCGGCGACGCGCCCTTCGTACGCATCCTGGGCTGGGCGACCTGGGTGGCGGCCGGCGCGCTGTTCACGCTGATGGTCGGCAAGTCGCACGACCTTCCGTGGCCCAAGGCCCTGGGAGCGTCGGCGATCCAGCTGGCCGCGCTGCTGTCGATCATCAAGCTGGGCACGTTCTAGCAGTCCCGCACACGTCCCGCGCAGGGGAGGCCGGCCGCTCGCGGTCCGGCCTCCCGGCATGTCCGGCCCCGGGTGGAGCGCATGTCGCATGGGTGCCCGGCGCGCCCGACGGGAGCACCATGGAAGCCATGGACGCTACGAAAGCCATGGCCGCCACGGACGCCACGGACGCTACGGACAACGCCACAGACGCACGCGACGCCTTCGCGGAGGTCAGCGCACCCGGCCGCGTGGCCGCCCCCGACGAGGGGATCGGCCACGAGGAACTCGCCCTCGCGGCCCGCAACCACGGCCTCCCCCTGGAGGCCCTGCGCTACGACGTGACCCCGCCCGGCCTGCACTACATCCTCGTCCACTACGACATACCGGCCGCCGACGCCGACACCTGGACCCTCAAGGTCCACGGCCGCGTCCGTACGCCCCTGACCCTGGACCTGGCCACCCTGCGCGCCCTCCCGCGGGTCACCCACCGCGTGACGATGGAGTGCGCGGGCAACGGCCGGGCCCGGCTCTCCCCCCGCCCCGTGAGCCAGCCCTGGCTGGTCGAGGCGGTCGGCACGGCGGACTGGACGGGCGTACCCCTGCGGACGCTGCTCGCCGAGGCGGGCGTGGAGCCGGACGCCGTCGAGGCGGTCTTCACGGGAGCCGACCACGGAGTGGAACGCGGCGTCGAGCAGGACTACGCCCGCAGCCTCACCCTCGCGGACGCCACTGCCGCCGCCCCAGGCCCCGAGGTGCTGGTGGCGTACGAGATGAACGGCGCCCCGCTGCCACCGCAGCACGGCTACCCGGTGCGTCTGATCGTCCCCGGCTGGTACGGCATGGCCCATGTGAAGTGGCTGACGGACATCGAGCTGACCGACACTCCGTTCACCGGTTTCCAGCAGTCGGTGGCGTACCGCTTCCGCCAGTCCCCCGACGAGACCGGCGAACCGGTGACCCGTATCGCCCCGCGCGCGCTGATGATCCCGCCCGGCTTCCCCGACTTCATGTCCCGCACCCGGGTCGTACGCCCCGGTCCCGTGCGGTTGGAGGGGCGGGCCTGGTCGGGCCGGGCTCCGGTCACGAAGGTCGAGGTCAGCGCGGACGACGGTGCGTCCTGGCAGACCGCCGAACTCGCCGCGCCGGAGAGCGGCCCGTGGTCCTGGCGCCACTGGCACACACCGTGGACGGCGACCCCCGGCCGCCATGTCCTGACGGTCCGCGCCACGGACGCCGAGGGCGCGGCCCAGCCTCTCACCCAGCCGTGGAACCGGGGCGGCTTCGCCAACAACGAGGTCCAGCGGATCCCGGTGGTCTGCCAGTAGAACGACCACCGGGATCCGCCTGGGGCCGGTCGGCAACTCCTCAGGCGGCTGCCCGGCTCCAGGCGGGCCCGGCGGGCCGAGGCCGGGTGGTGAGCCAGACACTCGCACCCGGCGCGACGCGCGCCTGCCGCGGCCCGCGGAACCCGAGGTGCCGCAACTGGTCCCCGTGCCGGGCCGACATCGTGACCGCGACGGCGGTGGCGTCCTGCTCGTCGACGGCCCGCAGCCCCGGAGCCAGCAGCCCGTCGACCACCGTACGGTCCCAGGCGTCCGTCTCGTCCGGAGCGCAGACGGCGACCAGCGTCCAGTACGGCGCCGACTGCGGAGGCAGACAGAAGACGGACGCGTCGGCGGAACGCCTGGTGGACCTCCCCGTGGAATGCCCGGTCGAAAGCTCACGGGAGAGAACGCTCTTCAGCCGCGGGCCGGGAGGATCGGTACCGGTTCCGGGCGGCAGCCAGATGGCGGCGGCCAGCAACGTGCCGTCGTCGTCCCGCTCGGCCACCCACACCCGTCCCTCCTCCAGGGCGTGATGGGCCAGCACCAGCCGCATGGCGCGCTGAGCCTGCTCCGAGTGCCCGGCGGAACTCCGCGTGATCAACCGCACCACGGCGGGCACGTCCACGAGTCCGGCGGCGCGCACGGCGGCCCGTACGGGAATCTCAAGGGTGGTCATGGTCATTTTCGACGTTCACTACCTTCCGACAAACATGGATCAGATCGATACGAAACGGTTTCGTACACTCAACCTACGTAACCCAAAACCGAAACGCAAGCGTTTCTATAACGGGCCACCAGACCATCCAGGCCGTCCGGACCCGACCGAACCGGACCCGACCGAACCGGGCACGGACTGTCGGGTCCGGCAACGTAGGACGTTCCTAACGTGGGGGACGCAAAGGAAGGAGGCCGAGTTGCTGGAGCGACTGAACGAGGCTCTGGAGCACATCGAGTCACGGCTCGATCAGCAGATCGAGGTGACCGAGCTGGCGCGGATCGCGATGACGTCGGAGTACCACCTCCGCCGGCTGTTCTCCGCGCTGGCGGGGCTCCCGCTGTCCGAGTACATCCGGCGCAGACGGCTCACCGTGGCGGGCGCCGAGGTGCTGGCCGGGGAGCGGACGCTGCTGGAGATCGCGGTGCGGTACGGCTACGGCTCGGGAGAGGCGTTCGCGCGGGCGTTCCGCGCGGTGCACGGCGTGGGCCCGGGCGAGGCCCGCCGAACCGGAACCTCGCTGACCTCCCAGCCCCGGCTGTCCTTCCGCCTGGTCATAGAGGGGAGCAGCAGTATGCGCTACAGGATCGTACGGAAAGAGGCGTTCCAGGTGGTGGGGAAGAGGATCAGGGTCCCGCTGGTCCACGAGGGGATGAACCCGGAGATCGCGAAGTTCATCCGAGGCCTCCCCCCGGAGACAATGCAACGGATCAAGGCCCTGTCGGACCCCACCGACCCCTCTGTCCAGCAGCCGCGGGGAATCGTGGGGGTGAGCGACAACCTCGCCCCGAGCAGGGCGGAGGGAACGGAACTGGACTACTACCACGCGGTGGTGACGGACACCGGGACGACCGTCCCGGAGGACCTGGACTCCCTCACGGTCCCACCGGGAACATGGGCGGTCTTCGAAAGCTCGGGCCCGTTCCCGCTGGCACTGCAGCACATGTGGCGGGACGTGTTCACGCAGTGGTTCCCGTCCAACCCGTACGAGAGCAGGCCGGGTCCGGAGATCCTCCGCACCCACCTGTCGAAGGACGCCACGGAGGCGGACGCGGAACTGTGGATCCCGGTGACCCGCACGACACCCTGACGGCGGGGCAGCCGCTCGACGCTCCCGCGAACGTCAGGCGTCTCAGGCGTCGAGCACCTGCCCCGCCCGCTTCACCACAGGCGGTTCAACACTCCACGGAAAGTTGATCCACTCATCGGTGCGCTTCCACACGTACTCGCACTTCACCAGGGACTGCGACTTCTCGTAGATGACCGCGGAGCGAACCTCGGCGACGGCGCCGACGCAGAAGTCGTGGACGAGCTTCAACGTCTTGCCGGTGTCGGCCACGTCGTCCGTGATCAGCACTTTCTTGTCGGAGAAGTCGATGGCGTTGGGAACGGGGGCCAGCATGACCGGCATGTCGAGAGTGGTCCCGACCCCCGTATAGAACTCCACGTTCACGAGGTGGATGTTCTTGCAGTCGAGGGCGTAGGCGAGCCCACCGGCCACGAAGACACCGCCGCGCGCGATGCTGAGCACGATGTCGGGCGCGTACCCGTCGTCGGCGATGGCCTGAGCAAGCTCACGAACGGCACTCCCGAACCCTTCGTACGTCAGGTTCTCCCGCACGTCACTCACGCTCTCCCCTCCCCGCTCCCCTCGTCGCCGCTCACACCTGGGTCCGATGGAAGTTGAGGAAGGAGCGGGAGGCGGTCGGGCCGCGCTGCCCCTGGTAGCGGGACCCGTACCGGTCGCTGCCGTACGGGAACTCGGCCGACGAGCTGAGCTGGAACATGCACAGCTGCCCGATCTTCATCCCCGGCCAGAGTTTGATGGGCAGGGTGGCGAGGTTGGACAGTTCGAGGGTCACATGCCCGGAGAACCCGGGGTCGATGAACCCGGCGGTGGAGTGGGTGACGAGCCCGAGCCGCCCGAGCGAGCTCTTGCCCTCGAGCCGCGAGGCGAGGTCGTCGGGAAGTGAGATGACCTCGTACGTGCTCGCCAGCACGAACTCCCCGGGGTGCAGGATGAACGGCTCGTCCCCCTCGGGCTCGACGAGCCGCGTCAGATCCGCCTGCTCGACGGAGGGGTCGATGTGGGGGTAACGGTGGTTCTCGAACACCCGGAAGTAGCGGTCGAGCCGCACATCGATGCTGGAGGGCTGCACCATGGATTCGTCGTAGGGGTCGATCCGTACACGCCCGGCGTCGATCTCGGCCCGGATGTCCTTGTCAGAGAGAAGCACGCCCCGAGGATACGCAGAGCCCGGGGGCCCGCCACAATCCGGTGATCGTGGCGGGCCCCCGGGCTCCTGAACTACTGACCGCTGCCGGCACTGCTGTCTGCCGACCGCTCAGCGCTTCTCGAACTCCACCGGTACGACGTTGCGGAGCCGGGTGCAGCGGGGACAACGGATCAGCCGGCCAGGACCGAGCCGCTCGGCCTGCTGCATCGGAAGTGATGCGGTGCTGAATACGTGCCCCTCGGCACAACGGACGACGGTGCTGCGTTCCATCAAGTCCTCAGAGTCCCTTCCCCACGAGCCGCGTCTGACTGAAGAGGAAGCCACATTACGGGATGAAAGGGACGGCCTTCCAGGCGGCACTCCGATCCCACCCGCCCCCTCTCCAGCTCCTCCACCGTACGCCTCAACTCCCGCGCATCGCAGCCCCGTCCACCCCCCGAAACACCCCTGGACCCCACGGCTTCAGCACCGGGGGCCTGGCATGAGGTATGGTGAATCCGCGTTTCCGACACCGGCACGAACGACATAAATCCGGCGTCTCACGCGGGTGTAGTTTAGTGGTAGAACATCAGCTTCCCAAGCTGAGAGTGCGAGTTCGATTCTCGTCACCCGCTCCACGCAGAACCCCCAGGTCATTGACCCGGGGGTTTCTTGTTGTCTAGACCGGTGAGCGGGGCGCGCACCACATCCGCACCACAAGGCGTGGCTAGCTGCCGGTGGGCTCCTCCGAGTGGTGCGCACGGTCCCCGCTGTGGTGCTTCGAGCGCTCGGCCCGGACCATGTCGTCGAGCCCGGCCGCCACGTCGCGCTGCCGCTCCTCGTCGGAGTGCTGGTAGATCAGTGCGGCCTTCTCCGAGGACTGTCCGGCCCGGACCATCGTGTCCTTGAGGGTGGCGCCCGAGCGGGTCGAGAGGGTGTGGCCGGTGTGACGAAGGTCGTAGAAGCGGAAGCCGTCCGGAAGGCCGGCGGCGGCACGGGCCCGGCGCCACTTCCGACCGAAAGACGTACGCCGAAAGGGTGCCCCTTTCTCCCCGACAAAGATCAGGCCGTCAGGCCCCTTCTCGGCGAACCAGGCAAGATGCTGCCTCGCCTCCTTCCGGAGGAAGGCCGGGAGGACGACGGCCCGGACACCCGCGTCAGACTTGGTCTCACCGGGAGCACGCTTGCCGTTGGTCCGCTCCGGCTCGGCGACACGGACGCTGATCACCAGGTTGTCGAGGTCGACATCCCGCCGGCGCAGACCAGCCAGTTCCTCGGGTCGCATGGGACCGTACGCGCCGAGGTAGACCATGAGCCTCCAGCGGATACCGATCGAGTCGGCGAGAGCGTCGACCTGGGCAACAGTGGCGATACGCCGCTCAGCGGCAGACTCCTTGCCCGCGCCTTTGATCCGGCACGGATTGCGGCTCACCAGGTCGTCATCAACGGCCGTCTCGAAGATGCCCTTGAGGAGGCGGTACGCCTTGGCAACGGTGGTTTTGGCCTTGGTGGTGCGAAGCCGCTCAGCCCGCCATTCACGGACACGAGGAGCGGTGATCTCGTCCAGGTCGAGCGTGCCGAATGCCGGAAGAATGTGGAGCCGCAACAGGTGCTTGTACAGGTCAACGGTGCGAACGGCCAGCTCCCGCTCCTCGACCCACTTCTCTGCGTAGATCCGGAAGTTGACTGCCCCTACGTCCGGAGCACGCCAGTCCCCGCGGCTGAGATCTGCCTCAACCTGGGACAGCCAGACCTCTGCATCCTTCTTCGTCTCGAAGGTCTCGTCAGCGCGAATGCGCTCACCGTCGGGCCAGCCCCTTTGTGGCAGCTCTGAGTACTCCGTGCGTTCAATCCGCGTCGTAGGTACCGGGGTCGTGCCACATGGTGCCAACCAATCTGACTTGCGACTTTTGATAACTGTCAGATGGTCGAGTTTCAGTAATCTTAATGTATCCCACTTGCTGGTAATCGGTGGCGATACAGAAAGAATCCCCAACACCGGCCGGCAGGTCTTCGTCCGTAGCTTGCGCTTCGTCGAAAGCTGCACGACAATTCGCCAGCGATGGCGTACCAGTAAATGAAACCAATTTCTGGTCTCCGTAGGCAATGCTAATTATTACAGCCTGCCCCTCACGTCGTCTCGCCCTAAGATCAACGTATTCCTCGTTTCGAGCAGCTGGCTTAGCATCAAAATCCACCCCCTCATGACCCAACAGGATCGGACTAACAGTCCATGAGGTCACCGCTTGCGAAGGCGTTTCCACCTGCGACGATGCTGTGTCTGCCGAGCTGGGCTCCGCTTCCTGTGAGGACGGCACTTCAGGTGCGGGTTGTGATGGAGAGGCGGGCGGAGATGTCGTCGAGGTGGTCGGCGCCAGAGGATTGCTCTCGATAGGCCGAGCATCCGATGCTTGTGCACCACCATCTTCCGTTTCGAAGATGATACTGACCAAAGCAACAACGAGGGCAAGAGCGAGAAGCGATGCGCTGACGCGGACCAGCATCATCCGCTGCTTCACCAATCCGGCGAGCGTTGCGATTACCGCCCCCATAGCAACAAGGAGAGTCGCCCATTGCGCTAAATTCATGATGCTCCGACTCCCTAAAGCAATCGTCAGGCACTCGCCTGAACAACCCAAGCAGATCGCAGCCAGTTCGCAGATGCCGTATGGCACTAGCGTTGACGAACTGTGACACTTCAGCGCATCTACGACTCCTTCAGCATGTCCGCCGCAGCTCCGACCCCGCCTCACCACGCTGGTCAACAGTGATGGATGGCTTCAACGGCCCGTTGGGTCGTGCCACAGCACCTCAGCTCAGTGGTCTGTAAGCCACCGCCGCAAGGCACGGCAATCAGACCAACTGAGTTACAACTCTCTCTACTAGTTCAAGTGCGGCTCGCTCCGCTCCCCGCGCGCGGCCCGGCCCCCAGCCGGGCCTGCGCTCCTGTCTCCGCCCCGCTCCAGCCCGACCGGCGCCCCGTGCCGCGCTCAGAGCATGCAGCCGCCTGATGCCAAAGAAAGGGGTACGTCGTGGCTGGGGCGGTCGGCTCCACGGCTTTACGGAGCCACTTTGGCGCGAGCCTCGAAGATCATGGCCCCAACGTCGTGCTTTACCGGGCAGGTCCACAGACTGCCCGACGCGCCGGAAGCTTACGGGGCCATGATCACTCGCGCCAAAGCAGCGCCACCCCAAAGCCGCTCCACCGACCTCGCATTCTCTTCTCAGGCTTTTCGCCGGTATTCCTCGTTCGCTGCGGCATTTGAAATCTGACTTCTCACGTCTTTCAAGATCACCAATACGCGATCCCTGATGTCGATCCAGTCGGACAGGCTGACGTATTCCTCGCGGCCGTGCGCGATATCATTACGATGCCTCAGCAAGCGCTTGTCGATCGTGGACTGATAAATCTCGTGACGGCTTGCGTCGCAGCCGATTGAATGCATGATGTCCGCGAAAACCTCAAACTTCAAGTTCGATCGGGTGCGAATCGTTGAAGAAACATAAGGAAGGTTAGCGGGTAGAGTGTCGGCCTCCCTTAGCAAATCGACAATCGCCGTATGCGCGGAAGAGTTTTTCGAGGCCTCGCCCCGACCTAGCTGCGCCCTAAGAGCAACGGCTGCGATCTCGGACCGCAATTCGTTCACCTTGAGTCCTTTTCTGCTTATGTACTCAAGATAGGCGCGAGCGCCCTCTTTTACGTAGCCCTCCCAGTGAGCGTAGACAAGGGCCAGGCCCCCGCGGAGTACCCCGGCGACCTGATGGGCCCGACATGATGAAGCAACCTGCTCCCAAAGCTGCATCTCGTGGGTCCGCCATTTGAGGTCTTCCGTCAACGACGACTCAAGATGATCAATCGTGCGGATGGTGGTCATCGTCAACTCGCCACAAAGATTCGACCACCCACAGGGCCCATCATCGGCACGCGCGATGTAGCACGCACGCCAGCGCCCGAGTACTTCCGGAACTGCTCGTCGTTCCAAAGTTCAGAGAGCTTAGCGCGTAGCAAGGCTTCCTGGGCGCTACGCTCCAAGGCTTTCCAGCCATCGATATTCTGAGCAACACCGAGAGTCACCGCTTCAAAAGCGGATACACTAAACGCCCCTGAAGGCCGCTCCTTTCGGACGTCGTAACGCCGGAAAATATCTGGACCGAACGAGGAAAGCACCTCGAATACGTTCTCAAAAACTACTTGCTGCTCCGCGGAGTTGAAGTCTGGAGAAACAGCCATTTCTAGAACCTGATCCGAAAGGAAAGTGTCCATGTCGGCGAAGCCCTTTAGCTGTGACGAGGTGGCGTTTCGCAGGACAAAGAATCGAGTTGCGAGCTCCAAGTCGTACTGTTCGGAGATCTGCCTACCAGTGAGCGGGGTGCACTCCAAAAAGGGCCCTTCTGAGCGCAGGCGATCCAGCCATTCGAAGAAGCTAGAATTTATCATCAACAATTGAGCGGTCCTGACCTCTTGCGGAGAAGTCGGGACGCCACCGCTGTTCAATCTGTCGAAGAGTTCATATTTGACGCGGTCGTCAGATTCACGCAGCAGAATCCTGAAATCCAGGCGCGCTCGCTTGAAGTGGATTTTCAGCTCAGGGGAGAAGTGTGGCGCGTCGGTTGCGAAGGTCATCCCTTCCAGGGAGGGCAGATACTTGGTCTTGGTTAGCTTGCTCGGCGGGTAAATCTCGCCCGTACCTTCGTCTCGAAGCTCCCCCATAAATGACAGGATCGTTGATAGTCGCTGAAGTCCGTCAACAACCTCCCACACGCCGTCTTCTCGCTGCGCGACGAAGATAGTGGGGAGTGGAATGTCCAACAAAATTGATTCGATCAGACGAGACTGCTTCTCGATAGGCCATCGGAACAGCCTTTGATACTCGGGCCTGATTTGGATTTCTTTGTCGCGATAAAGGTTTATTACTTCACCGATCGACATCGTGTAGCCGTCTGATCGAATATTCTGACGGCTACTTTCAACTTCTTCAAGAATGCCCATTGGCTGTGCCTCCTCGGCGGCGGGTAGACAGGGACGCAACGGTACCTCCCGACTTCGGTGTAAGAGGGGCGTAGTAGCGAAGTTGTCTGCGGCACCACACGTAAGAACCTCGGCCGCGACTGCGGCGGCTCACAGGTGACGCTGCCTGGACTGTGTCTGCATCCGGACGACGACGGCACACTGCTCTGTAGCTCAGCCAACTGCGCGCCGGCATCACCAGGCTCGCTGTGCGGCTGCGGGTGCCAGGGCGTCAATCACGGGATAGGGGAGGAGGTACTGAAGGCGCCACTGCCTGACGCACCGAACTGGTCCTATGCTCCGGCGCCCGTGCGGCGGCCAGGATCCGGCAGCGTGAAGATCGATCGCATGCATCGGCGCATCGCCGGCCGAAGCCCGTACATCCGACATGGCGTACGCGTTCGCCCCCCGTCAGACGCACGGACAGCTTCGGACGACGCGGACGCCTGATGAGACAGAAGAGGAGTTGGTGGCAGAAAATGAAGCGGTGGCCTCCGTCGTGGCGCAGTTCGCTGACGATGTGCAGTGGGTGCGGGAGTGGCCGGACAAGCCGACCTGGCGTGACCGACTCCGTCGATGGGCATTCCCCAAGTCGTACCGCTTCGACGGGTCCGCCACACCACCAAAACCCTGGGTCGACCGGCCCGCCGAGCACTATGAGCGGACAGGCTGGCGCATCCGAGCGGCCTACTACAGATCCGACCTGGCTTTCGAAGTCGAGTATGTGGTGTGCGATCAGTGCAAGATCGGCTGGGTCGAATCGCCCTACACCTACGACGGCTACAAGCGCTGCGGCCTGGCCTCGGCCGCTCTCCGGTCTCTACGCCGAGCCTATCCCGGGTTTCAGTGGCACACAGGTGGCGGACACTTCCGCGAGTCCGAGCCCTTCTGGGATTTCGTCAGCGTGGATGTTCCCGGGGGCTACACCCGGCGGGAAAGATGTCATTACGTGGAACCACGCCGAGCGCTGTGAGCCCTCTCGCCAGAAGCCACCGGACCATCACCCGCTCGTCTCCTGCCCCAGGTGCTCTGGCCCCGCTCCCCGCCAGTCGATCCAGGACGACTCCGCCACCTCCGCCGGGGCCGGACGGAGGAACATAGGTCCACCCGGGCAAGGGCAGGCAACCGGTCGGCCCCCACCGTCTCCGTTTCCGTCTCATTCACCACCGTTCGCGGACGTTCACGCGAGACCACAGATCCGCTCCCGCACCCCGACCAGCCGTACATGAACACAGGTGAACGCCCCAAACGACGCCCACTGCCCCACCAACACAGTTGGAAAGCGTGTTGATCCCGTGCGGCCGAGCGGTGCGGCGACGCGACCTCCAGTCGACAACGTCCACCGCTCTGACCATGATTGGCCTATGCGCGAGTTCAGTTGGCCGGACCGTTCCCTAGTGCCGGCCTCTGATGTTGTAGACCAGAGCTGGCCAGCAACAGTCTCCGCCCTCCCCCTCGGATCTCGCGTCAGCGGACGAGTCATCGGCCGCCAGCCGTTCGGCGTCTTCCTCCTCCTTGATGGCGTGCCGAATGCAGTCGGCCTCGCCGAAATCACAGCCATGCCTCATCACATGGAGCTGCCTACCTTGGGTGTCACCGTCGCTGGTGAAGTGATCTGGCACGCGGAACATAACCGCCAGGTGAAGATCCGCCTCGATGAATGGCACGTGCACGACTGATCGCCTGCCCGTCGTCGCGGCTCTGCACCACTACCGCACCAGAACGAGCGGGGAACAGCGGGGAACCACGGTCAAAGCGGGTGTGCCCGCAAGGAGCACAGGCCGAACATTCACCCAGGTCAGCGCCCGAAAGGGAGCGCAAATGACCGCAGCTTCCCAAGCTGAGAGTGCGAGTTCGATTCTCGTCACCCGCTCCAGCGAGCGACAAAGGCCCAGGTCATCGACCGGGGCCTTTTTGCTGTCTCGCGGAACGCTCGCCGTGTGCCGGATCCGTGCCGGATGGTTGATCGCCCGGAGCACCGGTGTCTTCGTCCGGCACAGCCACAGCTTCCTCGCACGCCTTCCGGACGGTCCCGTCGAGTCCGGCTGCAACTCCCTGCGCCCTCCTCCCCGACAAGGAGCAGCCCTTCGGGGGCCGGCTCGGCGTACGCCTCCAGGTGCCACCGGAGCTCCCCGCGCGAAAAGGGTCCCAGCAGAAGGGGCCGAACCCTTCGGCTCGACGGCCAAGCGCCGGCCACCAAGGCAGACCCGCCCGCCGAAGCGGGTCGGTCCGGAGCGCCACGAGTCGGTGATCGAGTCACCCAGGAGCAGGCCGCGCCCGTGTGCGTCACCGGCTTCCGGGCGCCGCATGCGCACGTTCGCCGGGAACCCCGGATTGTGCCACTGGCCGGCCCGCACCGGAACTCAGAACCGCTCTGCGGGATGAGCCCGAACTGCGCGGGCGGATCGCGCGGTTGCTGCTCGACCCGCACTTCCCGCCGTCGCCGCACGGTGAACTGTGCGAGTGCGTCGGCCTGGAACCGGCGCCGGCGGAGACCGCGCGTCCCGCGCCCGCGCGCAGACCGCGGGACCGGCGCATGCGCGAACTGGTACTCAGCGCCTACGAGTACCAGTTCGCGTTCTGCGGCTACGACGGCAGGACCGGCGTCGTAGCCGGTCGGGCTGGAACCCGCACACGGCGCTCTCCGATGTCAGCTCGGTCCCCGTCAGACCTTGCTGAGTTCCCAGAACCTGAACACCGTCGAGGCGTCCAGGCAGTACTGGTATCCACGGATGTCATCGTGTACCGCCGCGTACTGTTTCGCCTGCCAGATCGGCAACACGGGGACATCGTCGGCCACGATGTCCTGAATCTTGCCGAAGTCGTCACTCGCCTCTGCGCGGTTCTTCTCGGTGGCTGAGCGCGGAATCAGCGTCTCGCTTATCGTTCGGTTCGAATAATTATTGGCCAGTACGTTGCCGTCGCCGAAGAACGGAGAAGTGAAATTATCGGCGTCGGGATAGTCCGGCAGCCAGCCCTTCACATACACGCCGTACTTACCCGCGGCAATGTCCTTCTCATAGCGATCGAAGGGTACGGACCTGACCTTGGCCTTGAAGAGGCCACTGCTGTTGAGCTGCTCGGCGATGACCCGCAGTTCCTGATCGGTGGCAAGGCCGTAACGGGACGGGGTGGACCACAGTGTCAGCTCCACCTTTCCCTCGATCCCGTCGGCGCGCAGCGCCGCTTCGGCTTTTTCCTGGGAAGGACGGTCTCCATAGGTGTCAAAGAACGCCGTTGTATGACCGATGACCCCGGCAGGAATGATCGAATACAAAGGAATCGCCGTGTCCTGGTACACCTGCTTGATCAGAGCGTCCCGATCCAGCAGGTGACTCATGGCCTTGCGGAAGCCGATTTTTCCGGCCACCGGGTCGTTCATGTTGAAGACCAGATGTTGGACCTCAGCACTGTCGCCCTCGACTATTTGGATCCCCGGCTCATCGGCGAGACTGTCGGCGCCGACAAGGTCCTTCGCGGGCAGGCCCCGGAAGGCCATGTCGATGTCGTGGTCCATCAGGCCCTGCCTCAGACGGGCTTGGTCGGAATGGAAGAGTTTCAGCGTGACTCCGCCGTTCTTCACCTCGGCGCGGCCTCTATAATTTTCGTTCGGGGAGAAGACGGCCTCGTCCTTGCTCATTGATGTGAGCTTGTAAGGCCCGGAGCCTGAAGCCTGACCGTCCTCGCGTAAGGATTTGGCCTCGTACTGCCGGTGGTTGACTATGGAACCGGCGCCCGATGCTATTTTGCTGGGAAAAGTGGCGTCAGGAACTTTGAGGCGGAACACTACAGTTTTACTGTCGGGTGCCTCAACGGAGTCGAGCATGGTGAACATGACGGCTGGGCCGGCCGCGTCATCGATGAGCCGCACGCGGTCGAAGGAGAACTTGACATCTTCGGCGGTGAGCGGATCACCGTTACTGAATTTCAGGTCGTCCTTGAGTACGCAACGATAAACCCGCACCCCAGCCCCCTCGAAGGCACAACTCTCCGCAGCCTCCGGTTGCGGATCCGTACCTCCATTCGGGAAACTCAGCAAAGTCTGGAAGACGTTGTTGAAAAGCAGCCAGGAACCCGGGTCGTAACCGGAAGACGGGTCCGTGGAAAGGATTTCGTCCGACATCCCGATAATAATTCCTGGCGATTCGTCGGTCCAGCCACTGCACGCGGTGAGCGAGGTGCAGGCCAGTGCGGTTGCGGCAGAAAACCCCGCCACCCGATTACGCATGTTCACAACTTATCCCTCTTTCTTGCGTGATAATGCTCGCATTACAGAACTCGTCGCCATGGGCCGCCGGTGACACCGCAAGCGCGCCGCGGACGACCAGAGTGACCGGATCGATACGCGGGGGCGGGGTTGCCCTTGGTGGATTCGCGCGCGGTCGTGGAGTCCGGACATACCTCTTTTTCCAGATTCTCCGCGATGACCCACTGACAGCGCGCCACGAGTTGCCGCGTCAGCCCACATCGGGGCACACGACGATAGCCACAGCATTTCGCCACATTGCCCATATCGCCCGAATGTGCCCAGTATGGCAATACTCTCCGCCTTGCGCCGCACCGCACTCAATGCCGCCCGTCCGCCAACCCACCAGTAATGACGGGACAGCGCTGACCCAGCGATTGATCATGACATTACAAAGACCAACCGGCACTGTACGCGGAGTAATTTTCTGCGCATCGCCGGAAGTTAATGCCAATCGACGAGGAGGTCAGATGCAGGCGGAGGTATTTTTTAGTGGATTTATGGCCACTCAAGAAAAATCTCCGCGCGACCAGCAGCTGTCACCTACGGCCTGACGTCGGTGCGGCCTGACGTCGGTGCGGCATGACATCGGTGCGGCATGACATCGGTGGGGCATGACATCGGTGCGGCTGATGCTCGTCGTGAGTGCGGTCCTGAAGACCGCAGAGACCTGTCGCTCCGCGGCACAACCGCGTACTCGGTGTCCAGGCACTGCTCCCCACTCGGCGTGCGGTGCTGCCGTCAACCGCCGTGGTTCCCCGCCGCCTCGACGGCCTGCTCGCGCTCGGCCGCCGACCACCACAAGTTCCTCACCCGCATCGCCGGATTGCATCGCTATGCACGCCGTGGCCTCTTGGCGGGTCCGCCTCACAACGGATGGACTCGCGGGCCTGTCCGCCGTGTGCCCTTCAGAGCGGGCAGTCACGGTCGACCAGCGTGCGTCCCGAAGGATCACCCCGTCATCATTGAGCGCCCACCCGCGGGCCGGAGTCCGCGCAAGCACCCGAGCCCCGTAGCTTCCCAAGCTGAGAGTGCGAGTTCGATTCTCGTCACCCGCTCCGCGCAGAAGGCCCGGGTCGGCAGTACCTTCGGTTCCTTGTCCGTTGTCGGCACCCAGTCGCTGATCCGCTGATTGCCGACTCTCCTCCCGTACGGAGGTTTGGCGAGTGCGCGCAGTTGCTCGTAGAGCAGTCGCCCTCCCGCGACCGTGTTGTCACCCGCGCTCCCCCTCCTGACCGCCGCGCCCGGGACCGCCCGCGCGGGTACAGCGGGCACCTCTTCGGCCAGCAGCGTTGAACGAGAAATGCCCGGTCCTCCCGCCCTGCCGGGTCTCTTCCACGTCACCGCACGAAACTCCGACCGCCAGCTCGCAGCAGCAACGTGCTGACCGGAGGAGATCCCGATGAGCAAGCTCACGGAACGAAAGCGGCGGCGAACCGTCCGTCGTCCGGGGCGTGCCGCCCTGTTCGCCGCCGTACGAGGGTTCGCCACGGCTGCGGGCTCTGCTCTTCTCGGGTGCGGCCTGGTGTGGTGGCAGAGCCGTTGAACGAATCGCAGGCCGGCGCCGGATCGGCAGCGTGGTGGGTCGAGCCCGACGCTCACGAGCACAACACACCGCTCTTGCCCTCGGTAGGGGAAAGCGTCGAGGCGACCAGGGTCTCCGTACCGCCCCGGCGCGTGGGAGTCAGTACTCTGAGTGCGGCGGGACAGGGCCCGCCGCACAGTGTCCGGGAGGCGTGTCATGACTGCCGAGATGGTGGCTCCTGCGTGGATGCACCAGCAGATCACGGCCGAGGAGTACGAGTCGTGGTCCGAGGAACAGTGCGCCGGCATCGAGATCGTGGACGGAATGGTCGTCGTAAGCCCTAGCGCCTCCAAGCGTCACAATCGGCTGGCCCGGCTCCTGGCGAACGCCCTGGACGCCGCAGCCGGCCCCGATTGGAACGCCGACACGGATTTCGACGTACGGCTTCAGGACGTCCCGCTGACCAATCGCCGCCCCGACGTCATCGTCTACCGTGCGGACACGATCGACATCACGCCAACCCGTCCGGAGCATGTACTGCTCGTGGTCGAGGTGGTGTCGCCGGGCTCGGAGACCACCGATCGGATCGTAAAGGTGGACCAGTACGCCAAAGCCGGGATCGGTTTTTACTGGCGGGTCGAGCAGGCCGCGACGGGCACACCGCTTGTGTATACGTACCTGCTCGATCCCGCGACGAAGACGTACCGCGAAGGGGACGTGCACGTCGGGGCCCTGAAGATCACCGCTCCCTTCGCAGCGGAGATCGACCTCGGCCAGATCTGAACCGGTCGCAGGGCAGCGAGAGAGGCTGTCCAGCCTGCAGTGGTGCGCCCGGCAGACTCCTGCGGATACGCGAGAGCAATCGACGCTCCCTATGGCCCCGCACGTACGGCGGGCTGACCCACTCCGGGCAGGCAGTCACCCGCGCCGGGCAGGCCACCCCCTGGACGGTCGGGACGGTCGGCGGGTTCGGCGCGGCAGCGAAGACCGTGGGGCTGCGGAAAAGGCGGCCGGCTGGCTGGGCGACAAGACGAGCGACGTCGGGAGCGGCATCGGGAGTGACCGCACCGACGGGGCCAAGAGTTTGTAGACCGCACCAATCGCACCGCCCCCGGCGGACCGGCGGCGACATACTCCGTACCTGCCCGGAATTGTGGCCTCCATCACAGCGGATGTGATCTTGCCCTGGTGAGATCACCGGATGCTCGGTTTCCTCATCCGTCTTCTGCCGTTCTGGGTCCGTGAGCCTCTGCTCATCGTGATCGGTTCTGTCTTCGGCGTACGGATCATGTATCTCGCTGCCCACGATCGCGACTGGGTCGCAGCGGGTATCGGCGCGGCGTTCCTCGTGCTCGCGGCGGTAAGTGTCCATACGGTGATCCGGGCTCTGCGTGCGCAACGGAGTCCGCGACGGAATCCGAGTCCGACCGCCTCCGCCTCCGCCTCCGCGGGCGCGGGCGCGGGGGAAAGTAGGGACGGGGTGGCGGTCGGGCCTGTCACCCAGGCCCAGACCCAGCCGCCGCCGCAACAGCAACAGCAACAGCAACAACAACAACTTCCGCACCACGCGCCGCCCCACGCCGTAACCGCGCCCCCGAGCCCCCGTACTCCCGAGAAGGAGCCCAACGCCTGGGGGCAGGCCGCTGCCGCCGTGGGGTTGTTCGGGGCGCTTGCGGTCGCGTTGTGGGCGTTGCCGCGTTATATGCCGGCCGACGACAACGCCCCGCCGCCTCCCACCTGTTCGGACGAGTCGTCCCGCGAGGCGCTTCCGAAGGCTTACGAGGACTCGTCCCGGCCGGTGACCGGTGAAGAACTGTGCGAGGCGCTCAACCGGCCGGACCTGGCCGAACTCCTCGGCACGCCGGGAGAGACCGCGACCTCCGTCTCCAGCAGCAACAACACCGCACCCCTGACGGATGAGAAAGTCGCCCAGCCGGAGGCCACGGTCGCCTTCGACACGTACACCGTGAATGTCTCGGCCACGTACAACAAGCTGTCGATCGACCAGTACGTGAAGCTGATGGAGTTCGGGGACGAGACGGACGTCAGGGCGGTGACGGTTGCCGGTCGTCCCGCGGTTCTCGCCTCGGCGCACACCATGAAGTTCGAGATCGATCTCGGCGGCAGCGCGTCCGGCGGGCCGGTCGAGGAAGGTCCCCTGGCCAGGTCGGTGACCGTGGCGCTGGACCGTGACGACCGGGGCGGCTCCTGCGACATCTCCGTGTGGAGCACGTCCGGGACCCTCCCGAACGACAGCGCTCTCCTCGACATCGCCGAGAAGGTGCTGCCGGAACTTCCCGCACGGTCCTGACGCCGCGGCGGGCTTCGGCGCCGAAACCCGCCGCCGTCTCATTCATGGTCATGGTGCCCGATCTCCCGGGACGAGGGGTGCGTCGCGGGGCGTGGTCGCCGTTCGCTAGGCCGTGAGTTCGCGGTGGAGGTCGGGGAGCCGGTCGGGTGGGCGCCTTCTCCGCCGGGCTCGTCTGACGAACCCGCCGCCGGGTGTCCGTCACCCGGGCGGCCCACTGCTTCAGGCCCGCCTGCCTCTCCTTCGTCAGCATGCCGGATCACAGGGCTCTCGGCACACGCGGCCCAACTACCCCACCCCCCAACCCCAGTTGTCCCTGAACCCCTTCGGGATTGTCCTTGATCCGTAACGGGGGCGTTCGCGGCGCTGCGTTGCTCGTACTGTTCAGGCTGTTCCCGGGAGACCGGGGGGATTCGGTGGGCGACTTCGGGGGAGCGGGGCGGATATGGCGCGGCACAGTGGCGGGCGCGGGTGGTACGGCAAGGTGCTCGGCGCGGCCCTCGGGGTGGCGATGCTCGCCGGGGGTGCCTCGGTGTGGACCGCGCAGGCCGGTGTCGTGGACGGTTCGTCGAAGCCGGCCGCGTCGGACAGCGCCGTCAAGCCCGTCGCGACGTCGATCGTGCACGCCTCCGACAAGGGCGCGCGTGGCGTCAACATCACCATCGACGACGGCCCCGACCCCGTGTGGACCCCGCAGATGCTCGACGTGCTGCGGGAGAACGGGGTGAAGGCCACGTTCTGCATGGTGGGGACGCAGGCCGAGGCCCACCCCGACCTCGTCAAGAAGGTCGTCGCCGCCGGGCACCGGCTCTGCGACCACTCGGTGTCGCACGACACCACCATGGACAAGCAGTCCCAGGCCTACCAGAAGCAGCAGATCATCGACGCCGAGCGCATGATCACCAAGGCGTCCGGCGGGGTACGGCCGATGTACTACCGGGCGCCGGGCGGTGCCTTCACCCCGTACAGCCGCAAGCTCGCCGCCTCGCACGGGATGCGTCCGCTGGGCTGGAACGTGGACACCAAGGACTTCGAGGGTCCGAGCGCGGACACCATGGTCGCCACCGTCGAGCGGGAACTGCCCGACGGGCCGACGATCCTCTTCCACGACGCGGGCGGCGACCGCGCCGAGACCGTCGAGGCCCTGCGCCGGATCCTGCCGCAGCTCAAGCAGGAGGGGTACTCCTTCGGGTTCCCGGTGCGCTGACCGTTCCCAACTCAGCGGAACACAACACAGCACAGCACAGCGGGCCCCGGTCCGTGGAGGAACCGGTGCCCGCCAGGACGGCGGCAGCGCAGGACTTCAGCGCACGTCCACGTAGTCGCCCGTCGCGTTGACCGCCGCCGTCGTCGACGTGGCGGCGAAGCTGTAACGCCAGTAGCCGTCCGTGGCCGCCTTCACCGTGGTCTTCAGGTTGCCGGAGCCGTCCGTGATGACCGACTTCACGGTCGTGTACGCGGACGCTCCCTTCTTGCGGAACTGCAGTTTCACCTTCTGGCCGGTGTACGCGCCATAGCCGCCGGACGTCTCCCAGTCCGCGCGGGACAGCTTGCCCGTGACGGTCAGGGCCTTGCCCTTCTTCACCGGCTCGGGCGCCGCGTTGGCCGTCAGCCTCGCGTCACGCAGGACGGGGACCGTCCTGGCCGCGTGTACGTCGGCGAGGCTTCTGCCGTCCGCCGTCCGCCGACTCCGCCCACGCCGCCACTTTCCACGTACCGGCGAGCGCGTTGCGGCCCAGGGACCGGCGCGGCTCGATGTAGGCGAACCGCGCCTCACAGGTGGAGGTCGTCGCGTTTGCCGTGGTGCGGCGGTGACGCGCAGGGAGACGAAGGAAGCCGTCGCGGGGACGTCGACCGTCGCCGAGCCGTCCGCCGCGACAGGCGCGTCCGTCCAGGTCGCGCCGTCGTCCGTGGAGTAAGCGAGCCCGGTGATAAGGGTGTTCGCCTCCGCCGCGTCCGTGTTGCGGGTGCTCGCGCTCATGTCGACCCGTACCGGACCGGCGCTCGCGCGGCTCAGCGCGTCCACGCTCTGCGGGGTGCCCGTCGTCCGCATGCCCTGGGCGGCGACGCCGGTGACGGACTTCGCCAGGGACGACGTACGGACCGCTCCCCCTGGGACCGTCCCCGGTTCAGCTGTCACGGGCGACGGTCAGCACACTCCGGAGGGTGGTGCGACGGCGTTCCGTCCGGCGTTCCAGGCGGCCTGTAACTTCGCAGGTCAGGGCCCGTTTGAGCATTCCAGCGTCCCGTAATTCCCGGGGAGGTGGCGGCTGGGACGACGGGCGGCACAAGGTGGGGTCACTGCCCACCGAGGCGCCTCACCGCGGGCCACCCGCCCGATGTTCACAGAAAGCAGTCCACCCATGCGTAAGAGCACTCGCACCCGTTCCTTCTCCCGCACCACCGCCTCCTCCCTCGCCGTCGCCGCTCTCGCGCTCGTCGGGTTCCAGGCCACCGCACAGTCCGCGTCCGCCGCCACCACGGCCGCGACCGCCAAGGCGTCCTCGATCGCCGCCTGCACGACGGCGAACACCAAGGTGACCGTCGGCAAGGCGTCCCGGCCGATCAACCACCTGCTGCTGAAGGCCACCAACACGGGCAGCAAGCCCTGCTACGCCTACAGCGCCCCCTTCCTGCGGGCCGGTGCCGACGCCCAGGCCCCGCTGCGGTGGGTCGAGGACAGCACCCCGCAGTCCGTGCTGACGCTGGAGCCCGGCCGGACCGCGTACGCCGGCATCCTGACGTACTCCCCCGACGGCGAGGGTGGCAGCCAGGTGAAGGACCTCGGTGTGCTCTTCACCGACAGGTCGGGCCGCCCGGCCGGCTCCGAGAAGAGCCTGCGGCTGCCGGACGGCGGCGTCTTCTTCAACAGCGCCGCCGCCGTCACGTACTGGCAGGACAACGCGGCGGACGCCCTCTTCTGGTAGGAGGCCTCACGGGATCCCGCCGTGACCATGTCACCGGTCGGTGACAGCGCTGTCCTGGAATGACGGCGGCGGGATCCCTTCGCCTCCCCGCACCCCTCCTAGTGATCGAACACGCCCCACCCCACCACCTCTCAGCAAAGGGAACTTCATGTCTGGCAACCGTCGCAGGGCCTTCCTCGTCTCCGCCGTCGTCGTGGGCAGCGCCCTGACGATGACCGCGTGCCAGGACTCGGGAGGGGTCAAGGACTCGGGCAGCGGGAAGAGTTCTTCCTCCGCCCGTACGAGCGGCGACCAAGCCGCGGACAAGTCGAAGGGCTCCGACGCGAGCAAGGGCGCCGGGAACGACACGAGCAAGGGGTCCGGGAACACGGACGGCTCCGGCGTCGACACCGGCGACGGCACGCGGGAGAAGGTCGAACAGGGCTGCGGCGCCAACGACATCACCTGGAGCACCAGGTCCGAGAGCCAGGCCGGCGGATACGTGCTGATCATCGCGAAGGCGAAGGCGGGGATCACCTGCTACCTGCCCGCGGAGCTGCCGACCGTGGCGTTCGGCTCCGACGGCACCGAGGCGGGGCCCGCGGAGCAGAGCGTCGGCGAGCAGATCAAGCTGACCGGGAACGTCACCGCCTACGCGGGCGTGAACCCGAAGACGACCGACGCGGACGGCGGCAAGGAGCTGGAGCACATCATCGTCGCCGTCGGCAACGACGACCCCAACCCGGTCTCCCTGCGGGTCGGCACCATCACCGTCGACAAGCCGGTCGTCACCAACTGGCACACCTCCCCCGCCGACGCCGTCCCCTTCGGCTGACCGGACCGTGGACCGGCTTCTGAGTCGATGTGCCCCCGCGGCCGTTCTTCAGGGTGCAGGACGTACTCGACCCAGGAGTCTGTGATGAGCACCAGGACAGGACCCCAGCGATACCCCTCCGCGAGCCGGACCCACTGGTACCAGGACGACTTCGGCGGTGACCCGATGCAGGTCAACGTCGTCGTCCTGCACACCACGGAGGGTTCCACCCTGCCCGGTTACGGCGGCGGCTCCTCCGCGCCGAACCTGACCGCGGTGCCGGACCTCGCCGCCAAGAAGCTGAAGTGGTACCAGCACTTCGACATCGAGACCTCGTCACGGGCGCTGGTCAATCTGTCCGGCGGGGTCGAGACGAACACCCTGAACGTGTGCCAGGTCGAGCTGGTCGGCACCTGCGACCCGAAGACGCACGCGAAGTGGAAGTCGGCGGGCCGGTCGCACGTCTACTGGCCGGACGCGCCCGACTGGGCCCTGCGGGCGGTCGCCGGCTTCCTCTCCTGGATGCACGAGGAGCACGGCGTACCGCTGTCCGGCCCGAAGACGTGGCCCGCGTACCCCTCGTCGTACGCGAACGGCGGCGGTCAGCGGATGTCGGGTGCGAAGTGGACGGCCTTCAAGGGCGTCTGCGGGCACATGCACGTGCCGGAGAACGTCCACGGCGACCCGGGCGCGATCGACTTCGCCAGGATCCTCAAGTACGCGAAGGCCGACCTGGACGTGGACGACGACACCCCGGGGACGACCACGCCCGCGGTGCCCGCGTTCCCCGGGCGCAAGTACTTCGCGGCGGGCGCGTCGAACGCGTACGTGCTGCAGCTCGGCAAGCAGCTGGTGAAGCGCGGCTTCGGCGACCACTACAAGGTCGGCCCGAGCAGGAACTGGGGCGAGGCGGACCGGCTGAACGTGCGCGACTTCCAGAAGTCACGCAAGGAGCTGCGCGGCGACGCCGACGGCATCCCCGGCCCGCTGACCTGGCGCCTGCTGTTCTCCTGAGGAGCGGCCCGCCCAGAAGACCGCTGCCCGCACGGCCGCCGGCCGCCGGCCGTGCGCGTCAGGCCGGTTCGGGCTGCGGGTCCAGCTGCGGTGTCGGTGCGGGCTTCGGTTCCCACGCCGTCGTGGTGCGTACGTAGCCGTGGACCACCGAGGCCATCGCCAGGAGGATCAGGGGGCCGTAGATCCACGGGTAGCGGGCCATCTCCGGCGACAGGAAGCGGTAGGACACCAGGAGCGCGGCGAAGACGGTCGCGCCATGGGCGGCCAGCCGGATCCCCGAACGGTCCCAGCCGCGGTCGTACGCGCGCAGGGCCGCCTCGATGGTGAGGACGAACACCACACCGGCGACGAGGTCCGCCCCGTAGTGGTAGCCGAAGCCGAGCGTCGCGGCGAGGGTCGCGATCAGCCAGAACGTACCCGCGAACCGCAGGAACCGCGGGCCCTTGCGGGAGTGGATGAAGATCGTGACGGCCCATGCCGTGTGCAGGCTGGGCATGCAGTTGCGCGGGGTGATCTCGTCGAAGCCCATGGCCTGCGGGGCGCCGATCGGCGGCGGGGTACGCGGCCACAGATCGCCCACCGCCCACTGGACGCTGGAGGGGGCACTGTCCGCCCAGGCGCTGATCCCCTGCCAGTGCTGGGCGCCGGTGCCGAAGGCGAAGACCGGTCCGACGACCGGGAAGAGCATGTAGACGGCCGGGCCGAGGAGGCCGACCAGCAGGAAGGTGCGCACCAGATGGTGGACCGGGAAGCGGCGCTCGGCCGCCACATTGCGCAGTTGGTACAGGGCGACGACGACCGCGGCCACCGCGAGCTGGCCGTAGACGAAGTCGAGGAGGTTGAAGCCGAGCCGGCCGGTCGCGGTGACAAGTCTGCCCAGCGGCCAGGAGAGGTTGCCCAGCGCGTGGTCGGCGGTCGCCATGTACTGGTCGAGCACCATCGGGCGGGTCTTGGAGGTGATGAGCAGCCAGGTGTCGCCGGTCTTGCGGCCGACCACCAGGAGCAGGCCGAGCCCCACGCCCTTCAGCAGCAGCACCCGGTCCTGGCCGGTGCGGCGCGTGAAGGCGATGACGGCACAGCCCAGGATCACCCACAGCGCCCCGTTCCCGAAGGGGTGGCCGTCGGTCGCCCTGGCGTCGGCCGCCCACCGGACGAGAAAGATGACGGCGTCGATGCCGACCGCGGCGCCGACCGCGACGAACCGCTGCCGCCAGGGGAGCACCACCAGCGTCAGCGCCATACTCGCGTACAGCAGGCCGCCCGATTTGGGGGCGAAGACGACCTCTCGCACCTGGTTGGTCATCGGCCCCGGCAGGCCGTAGTGCCGTGCGGCGATCTCCAGCGCGATCATGAACCCGAGGGACGCCACACCCACCACGGCCCAGAGTCTCGCCCGTGGCCGACGCCACAGGGAGGACGCGACGCGGGGGTCTATTCGGGCGGCGACCTGCGATTTTATGTGTTTCAAGTCTTCAGTCGATTTGCTAGGGGGTGGGCAGGCCCGGGGCGGGCCTCTCGGCAGGGGAAGACGGGGGGATCACCGTTCGGGTTCCGGCCTCACCCCTGGGCCCTGGGCCGCAGCCGTGCCAGCAGCAGGGCGCCACCGGCGGCGGCGCCCACCGCTCCCACCGCCAGGAATCCGCCGGTGGAGCGCCACGACAGCACCGACCACCGCGACTGCGCGGAGAACAGCGACCCCGTGCTCAGCCAGGAGCCGGTCGAGATCAGCGACAGGGACGAGCCGATCGAGCCGGCCGACAGGGCGCTTCCGATCGAGCCGACCGACAGGACCGATCCGACGGACCCCACGGACAGCACGGAACCCACCGAGCCGATCGACAGCACGGAGTCCTGCGACCACAGCGACAGCGCCGACCCCGTGGAGCCGGCACCGGAGGAGCCACGACCGACCGGTCGTACGGACAGCTTTTTCATAGGGACATCTTGCCTGCCCGGCCCCCCGGCCGGGAGAGCCCGTACATGTCCGCCTGCGGCGGCCGGGGGGCGGACCGCCTAGTTGGTGAAGGTGATGTACTTCCAGGCACCGTGGGTCGTGGAGTTGACCGTGTCACCGGACGAGCTGTTGATGTACGACGAGCGGACGCGGGCCCGGATGCCGGACTCGCCCGGTGCCTCCAGGGACACGACCGACTTGCCGTTCGTGCCGACGGAGAAGTACTCGGAGCCCGAGTCGTACCAGGAGCCCTGGTAGTACACCTGCACCTGGAAGCGCTGCTTGCGGCCCGAGTAGTAGTTCATCGTGGTGGTGAACTTCGGGTCGGTGTTCTTGTGGAACCACTGGTACGTCGTGGAGCCGATCTTCGCCGTCTTGTAGTGCTTGGAGACGGTGGTGGAGACCTTCGCCTTGGCGTACGCCGTCGACTTCACGGTCTTCGCGGCGTAGCGGGCGTCTCCGGTGAAGACCGCGGTGACCGTGGTGTCACGGGTCATGTCGACGGTCGCCGACAGGTTCCCACCGGAGTTGACCTTCGCCGACTTCAGCAGCTTCTTCGGCTTGTCGGAGCCGAAGGGGTCCGCGTAGATCGCGACCGTACGGTTCTTGTACGTCGTCCCGAGGTGCGCGGTGAAGGAGACGTCCTTGCCGTACGAGTACAGCTTGCCGTTGTTGGTGAGCGTCAGCGTGGTCGCCTTGCGGGAGACCTCCACCGCGTCGGAGCCGGAGACGGCGCCGTGCGTGGCGTCGCCCGCGTAGGACACCTTGTAGGTGACCTTGCCGCCGGCGGGCGGGGTGTCCGTGAACGAGAAGCCGCCGTCCGCCTTCGTCTTCACCGCGGCCAGCGCCTTGCCGCTCGGCGACTCGACGTCGGTGCGGGTCACGCTCAGGGAGGTGCCCGCGGGGAGCGCCGACTTCGAGGTCAGCTTGCCGGTGACGGTGAGCTTCTTGGCACGGTCCGCCTTCGTGGGGGCCGACACCTTGAGGGTGGGCAGCTCCTTGGTCGGGTCGGACAGGGCGCGCAGCGTGTACGTGCCGTAGGTGTTCACGGAGACCGCGAAGACCTGGCTCGCGTCCGGCGCCCAGGCGAGCGCCCCGTCCACGAGGGTGTCGGCGCCGCTGCTGTTGCCGGTGTTGGGGAAGTCGTACTCCCGCACCGGGGTCTGGTCGCCGGGCCGGTGGATGTGGACGTCCGGCTCGTACCAGGAGTCGCTGCCGCCCGCGACGCTGCCGTCGGGCGCGACGCGCACCGCGTTCGGGTAGGCGTCGATGGGGTAGCCGGTCTGCTCGGCCAGGTCGGTGGTCGCGTAGGCGCCGATGCCGTAGCCGTACTCGGGGTCGCCCCACGAGGTGAGGACCTGGCCGCCGTCGGGCGTCAGGTCGATCTGCCGTACGGCGGTGTCCATGTCGCCCTTGACCCGCAGCGCGGCCCCGTCGGCGGACACGTCGTACACGGCGAGATCGCCGCCGTTGCCGACCGCGAGGACGCCGGGGACGGCCGGGTCGGAGGCCAGGAACATGCCGTAGGCGCCGGAGAAGCCGACGTCCCCGCGCTGGGCGAGGTGGACGACGGGCTCGGTGCCCGAGACGTCGAGCGAGCCGATGTCGGTGCCGTGGGAGAACCAGATCCGGCCGTCCACCACCTCCAGGTCGCCGGGGGCCGCGCCCACCGGGTAGCTGGCGCTCTGGGTGTACGTCCCGGTCTCCACCGAGACGATGCGGTTGCCGTTCTTGACGGCCGCGTACACCTGCCCGGAGTCGGCGGACAGCGCGAGGCCGCTCACTCCGGAGAGCCCGGTCAGGGTGGCCCGTACGGCACCCGTGTAGTCGGTGACGACGATCTTGCCGCCGGTGGGATCGGAGACGTACACGCGCCGGTGGGCGCCGTCCACGACGATGTCGCCCACGGACGCCACCGGGAGAACCTTCGCGGAGTCGGCCGAGGCCGGACCCGCTGTGCCCGCGGCCAGAGCCGCGGAACTGAGGACGACCGCGAGTGTTGTCGCGATCGACATGCTGCGCCTGCGCACAGTGATGTGACCCCCCACAAAGAAGCCCGGTACTCGCCGGGCGTGCTCGAAGCGACCGCGTGTTCCCCTCGCACCGTCGACGGTGCGTACCCGCGGTCGAAGACGCAGCGTATGGCATGACAGTGACAAAGGTGACCCGGTTAATGCCCGGCACCGCAGCCGGCACCTCAGCCGTGCAGGGCCCGGTACGCCTCCGCCGCCCCCGGATGCAGGGCGATGCCGCCCGTGCCGATCAGGCTGCCGACGTCGAGGAACTGGGTGCCGACGGCGTTGTCGGGGACCAGGGCGCCCGCCCGCGTGACCAGCAGACGGGTCAGCGCCTCGGCGACGGCGTGCGGCAGATCGGGACGGCACACCAGCAGGTTGGACACCCCGATGGTCGCGACCCCGCCCGCCGACCGGTACGCGCCCTGCGGCAGGGACACCTTCTCCAGACCGGAACCGGCCCGGCCCTCGCGCCCGTCCAGCTCGGGCAGCAGCCCGGCCAGCGGCAGGAACCGCAGACCGGGGCGTTCGTCGAGGCCGGACAGCGTGGGCAGCGGCACCCCGCCCGCGACGATCAGGGCGTCGACCGAGCCCGCCCGCATCGCCTCGGCCGCGTCGGCCAGCGGGAGATGGAGCACGGGCACGTCGGTGTCCGGGGTGAGGCCGGCCGCGAGCAGGATCCGGGCGCCGAGCACGGCCGCACCCGAGCCGGTCGCGCCGAGCGAGACGGGGTGTCCGGCCAGGTCGGCGACCTCGCGCACGGGGGAGTCTGCGCGCACGACGAACTGCAGGTAGGTCTCGTAGACCCGGCCGATCGCGCGCAGGGGCACCGGCCGCGGGAGGAGGCCGGAGCCCTGGGCGGCCAGCGCCGTGTCGGTGAGGACGAGTCCGAGGTCGGCGCGGCGGTCGCGGAGCAGTTCGATGTTGGTGAGGCTGCCCGCGGTGGTGCGGACGCGGCAGTTCAGCCGGGGGTACGCCGATTCCAGTTCGGCGGTGAGGAGGCGGCCGAACGCCTCGTAGAACGCGGTCGGTTCACCGGTCGCGATCCGCAGGACGCCGCTCGGCCCGGGACGCTGCCCGGACGCGTCGCCGGTGAGCGCACCCCCGAGAACGGCGACGGCGGCGGTGCCGAGGGCGGCGTGGAGGAGGGTACGGCGGTCCAGGGGGCGGGGTCCGGGGCGGAGGCGGGGGCGGTTCACCGGGCCTCACCCGGCTCGTGCCGCCTGCCGGTCCCGCCCGGTCCACCCGGCCCACCCGGCGCGCCCCGGCCGCCGATACCGCCCGGTCCGCCCCGCTCGTCCCGGCCGCCGGTACCGGCCGCTCGGCCCGCCGCCGCGCGCGGCACCACCGCTCTCGCCCGCAGGCCGTGCGGTCGGGCCGCCGTCAGTTCCAGTCGGCCGCCGCGGCCCGCGAGGAGTTGTTCGGCGATGGCCAGGCCCAGGCCCGTACCCGCCGTGCGGTTCTCGCGCTGGTGGCCCGCGCGCCAGAAGCGGGTGGTGGCCAGGGCGAGTTCGTCCGTGCCGAGGCCGGGGCCGTCGTCCGTGACCGTGAGGACCACCGAGCCGGATCCGGACTCGGAGCGGGACCCCGGCTCGGCCCCTGCCCCGGAGGCGCAGTCGAGGGAGATCTCGGCGCCCTCACCCGCGTACTTGATGGCGTTGTCCAGGAGGATGTCCGCGATCTGGGCGAGTTCGCGGTCCGTGCAGGCGGCCGGGAGCGGGGGCGCGGCCGAGGTGAGGGCCAGCCGGGCGCCGGCGCGTGCGGCGACCGGCTCCCACAGGCGGTGGCGGTCCGCCGCGACCGCCGCCGCGTCGCAGTGGACGTCCGGGCCGTGGGTCATGGCCAGTTCCCCGGCCCGGTGTTCCGCGGTGGCGAGGGCGAGCAGGTCGTCGAGGAGGGTCTCAAGGCGGTCGAGTTCGGCGGTGACCCCGGTGTACGTGCGCTCTCCCGAGGGCGCCAGGTGGGTGTGCAGGGCGTCGACGCGCAGCCGCAGCGCCGCCATCGGGTTGCGCATCTGGTGCGAGGTGTCGGCGACGAGCCTGCGCTGCTGCTCCAGGGCCGCCGTGACGGTACGCGCCATCCGGTTGAAGCCGATCGCGAGCTGCCGCAGTTCGGGCGGCCCGCCGGCCCGGGTCTGCTCGGGCGGGAGCCCGGCGGCGAGCTGGCCCACCGCCCGGTCGAGCCGGCGCAGCGGGCTGACCACCCACCCCGTCGCGGCCTGCGCGAGCACCGCGCAGGCGACGGCGACCAGCGCGGCCCCGGCGAGAACGGCGGCCCAGCGCCGGGTGATCTCGTCCGCGGCGGTGCCGACCGAGGCCCGCAGCACGACGGCCCCGGAGACACGGGTCCCGGTGCCGGCCGGCTCGGCGAACATCCGGTGCCCCCGTGACCAGGGACGCAACGCCCCCGAGGGATGCTCGGTCTGGTTGCGCAGCGCCGCGTCGAGCAGCCGAGCGACGGCGGGGTCGGCGGCCCGCATGCCGCCGGTCTGGACGACGGTCCTGCGGCGCGTGTCGGTGACGACGAGCGGTTCGCCGTACAGCTCGGTGTAGCGCCGGGCCTCGGCGGCGACGGCCGAGGTGTCACCGGTCGCGGCGGCCTGGTCCATGAGGGCCGCGAAACGGTCGAGGTCGGCGCTGCGGGCCAGGACCAGTTGCTGGGTGCGGTCGGACGCGGTGAACAGCAGCAGCGGTACGGCGAACGCGGCCACCGCGATCACGACGAACAGCAGCAGTGCGGCCTGGACCCTCGTGCGCACGCCTCGCTCCTCCGTCCTCGTCAGTCCTCGTCAGTCCTCGTCGGCCCTCGTCGAGGCGCCGAAGCGGTAGCCGAAGCCCCGGATCGTCGTGAGCAGATCGGGGCGGCGCAGCTTGGCGCGCAGCTGGGTGAGGTGGACGTCCAGGGAGCGGGACACGCCGTGGTGGGCGTCGCCCCACACCTCGTCGAGCAGTTGCTCGCGGCTGACCGCCGTCCCCGCGCGCCCGGCCAGCACGGCGAGGATGTCGAACTCCTTCGTGGTCAGCTCGACCTCCGCCCCGCCGACCCGGACCCGGCGCGCGTCCAGCTCCACCTCGACGTCGGCGGCGCGGACGGTCCGGGCGGCGGTGGGCGCGTGCCGGGCGGCGTTACGCCGCGTGACGGTGTCGATGCGGGCGAGCAGCTCGGCGAGGCGTACCGGCTTGACGAGGTAGTCGTCGGCGCCGAGGCGCAGCCCGCGCACCACCGAGCGCTCGTCGCCGCGCGCGGTGAGCACCACCACGGGCAGGTCGCTGACCGCCCGCAGCGCGCGCAGCACGTCCAGGCCGTCGGTGTCGGGCAGGCCCAGGTCGAGAAGGAGCAGGTCGGAGCTTCGGTGGTAGGTCAGGACGTCCTGGCCGTAGCGGACCCGCCGGGTCTCATGGCCGTGGTCGTACAGGGCCTCGACGAGGGCAGCGGCCACGCCGTCGTCGTCCTCGGCCAGCAGTACCTGCACCCTGTCCACCTCCTTCGGCCGCTCGGGCCGCTCGGACCGCTCGGGGAACCCCGGCCACTCCCCGTAGCCACGCAACCGAATGTAGACCACACCGGCCCCGCACCCGCCGGAGTGTTAAGGGGACGTTAGTTCTGTGCCAGGGCCCCTCGTGCGGCGGCGCGGGCCCGGGTGAGGCTGCACGGCACCCAGCAGAGCAGCCCGGCCTGTGAAGGACGCCGTCATGATCATCGACTGTCACGGTCACTACACGACCGCCCCACCCGCCCTGGGGGCCTGGCGCGATCGGCAGATCGCCGCCCTCACCGACCCGTCGGCCGCGCCGGACCCCGCGGACCTGCGCATCGGTGACGACGAGCTGCGCGAGAGCCTCGAGCCGAACCAGTTGCGGCTGATGGACGAGCGCGGCATCGACGTCACGGTCTTCTCGCCGCGCGCGTCGTTCATGGCCCACCACGTGGGGGACTTCGCGACCTCCGCCGCCTGGGCCGCGATCTGCAACGAACTCTGCTTCCGGGTCTCGCGGCTGTATCCGGAGCGCTTCGTGCCCGCCGCGATGCTCCCGCAGTCGCCGGGCGTCGACCCCGCCACCTGCGTCCCCGAACTCACCCGCTGTGTGGAGGAGTACGGCGCGGTCGCGGTGAACCTGAACCCCGACCCCTCGGGCGGCCACTGGACGGCCCCGCCGCTCACCGACCGCTCGTGGTACCCGCTCTACGAGAAGCTGACCGAGTACGACATCCCGGCGATGATCCATGTCAGTACGAGCGTCAACCCGGCCTTCCACACCACCGGCGCGCACTATCTCAACGCCGACACCACGGCGTTCATGCAGCTCGTCCAGGGGGACCTGTTCGCCGACTTCCCCACCCTGCGCCTCGTCATCCCGCACGGCGGCGGCGCGGTCCCCTACCACTGGGGCCGCTTCCGGGGCCTGGCGATGGCACTCGGCAGACCACCGCTCGAAGAACACGTCCTGGGCAACGTCTACTTCGACACCTGCGTCTACCACCAGCCCGGCTCGGACCTCCTGTACGACGTGATGCCGGCCCGCAACCTCCTCTTCGCCTCGGAGATGATCGGCGCGGTCCGCGACATCGACCCGTGCACCGGCCACCACTTCGACGACACCCGCAGGTACGCGGAGGCCGCCGGCCTCTCCCCGGACGACCTGGCGGCGGTCCAGGAGCACAACGCCCGCGCGGTGTACCCGCGGCTGGACGCGCTGCTGAAGCGACAGGGGCGGTGAGCCGCGTGAGCGCCCCCGTGGACTCCGCCGGCTCCCCCAGGACGCCCGGCTGGCTCGACTGGTACGAGAACCCGTCCGCACCGGCCTTCCGGCTGCCGCCGGGGGCCGTCGACACGCACTGCCATGTCTTCGGCCCGCAGGCCGAGTTCCCCTTCGCGCCACAGCGCAAGTACACGCCCTGCGACGGCGGCAAGGAGGACCTGTTCGCGCTCCGCGACCACCTGGGGGTGGCCCGCAACGTCATCGTGCAGGCCACCTGCCACGGTGCGGACAACAGCGCCATGGTGGACGCCGTCCGCGCGGCCGGCGGCCGGGCGCGCGGTGTCGCGACGGTCCGCCCGGACATCGAGGAGAGCGAACTCCTCGCGCTGGACGCGGCGGGGGTGCGCGGGGTGCGCTTCAACTTCGTACGCCGCCTGGTGGACACCTCACCCCCCGACGACCTGCTAACCGTCGCCAAGAAGGTCGCCCCGCTGGGCTGGCACGTCGTCCTGTACTTCGAGAGCGCCGACCTGCCGGACCTTGAGGACTTCTTCGCGTCGCTGCCCGTCCCCCTCGTGGTGGACCACATGGGCCGGCCGGACGTGACACGGCCGGTGGACGGGCCGGAGTTCACCCGCTTCCTGCGGTTCATGGACGCCAACGACGTCTGGGTGAAGGTGAGTTGCCCGGAGCGCCTCACCAAGACCGGACCAGCTGCGCTGGACGGCGAACGCCACGCGTACACCGACGTCGTCCCCTTCTCCCGCCGCGTCGTGGCGGAGTTCCCCGACCGGGTGCTGTGGGGCACGGACTGGCCGCACCCCAATCTCACGGACCACATGCCGGACGACGGTCTGCTCGTCGACCACATCCCGCACATGGCGGTCACGGCCGAGCAGCGGCACAAGCTCCTGGTCGCCAACCCGATGGGCCTGTACTGGCCCGGCGAGGACTTCTGACATGCAGCACTCCAACGCGCTGAACCGGCTCGACAGGCTGCCTGTCTCGCGGTTCCACAAGGTCACCCTGCTGGCCGTCGCCTTCGCGTACTTCTTCGAGTTCGCGGACATCAACAGCTTCGCCACCACCGCGCCGAAACTGATCAGGCTGTGGGGCCTGACGGTCGACCAGGTCGCCTACGTCACGTCCCTCTCCTTCGTCGGCATGTTCATCGGGGCGGTCGTCGCCGGGTCCATAGCCGACCGGTGGGGCCGCAAACGGGCCCTGATCTGGACCACGCTGTTCTTCGGCGTCTCGTCGTTCGCGGCGGTGTTCTCCTGGGACCTCGTCTCGCTCGGCGTGTTCCGCGTGCTGACCTCGGCGGGCCTGTCGGCGATGACCGTCGTCGGAGTCGTCTACGTCAACGAGATGTACCCGTCGGCGATCCGCGGCAAGTACCAGGCGTACGCCATCGCGATCGGCATCTGTGGGACGCCCGTCACCAACCTCATCGCCAGCGCGGTCGTCCCGCTCAACGACTGGTCGTGGCGGCTGGTCTACCTCTGGGGTTCGCTGGGTGTCCTGCTCGTCCTCTTCTCCGGCCGCCTCAAGGAGTCACCGCGCTGGCTGGAGAGCCGGGGCGAGCACGCGGCGGCGGACGCGGTCCTGAGGGAGATCGAGACGGCCGTGGCGGCGGAGAAGGGGCCGCTGCCCGAGCCCGCGCCGCCGGTCGCCGGGACGCCGTCGACGAAGGCGCCGCTGCGGCTGCTGCTCCAGAAGAAGTACCTGCTCCCGACGCTGCTGCTGTCCGTCCTGTGGATGACGCAGACCATCGGCTTCTTCGGCTATTCGAGCTGGGCGCCGACCCTGCTGGCCAAGGAGGGCTTCAGCGTCGAGAAGTCCGTCTTCTACGTGGCGCTCACCACGGTCGGAGCGCCGCTCGGCTGCTATCTGGCGTCGCTGGTCACCGACCGGTTCGAGCGGAAGTGGTGCCTGGTGGCCTTCGGCACGGTGATCGCGGTGTGCGGGCTGCTGTACGGGCTGACCTTCGACCCGGTGCTCATCATCGTGTTCGGCTTCCTCGTGAACCTCTTCGAGCGGGGCTACACGGCGCTGGCGTACGCGTACTCGCCCGAGCTGTTCGACACGCGGGCGCGGTCGCTGGGGACGAGCGTGTCCTACGGGCTGGGGCGGCTGTCGAACGCGGCGGGTCCGCTGATCGTGGCGGCGCTGTACACCGGGCACGGGTACCGGAGCGTCTTCTACTTCATCGCGGGGACGTGGCTGGTGGGGGCGGTGACGCTGGCCGCGTTCGGCACGCGGACGCGGGCGGCGCGCTTGTCGGACGCGGAGTCCCAACGGGTCCGCGTCCCGGCATAGCGGCCCTGAAAGCCAAAAGACTGCGCCGTTCCCCGCGCCCCCATCCAGGGGCGCGGGGAACGGCGCAGTCTTCTGGTCAGTGGAGGCTTCGGCAGTACAGCGCGTCCGGCGTGCGGGACGACCCGATGCGGCCCGTGTACGCGACCCCCGCCACGTACTCGTCGTCCGCGCACTGCCCCTTGTACCGCCCGTTCGCGAAGTCCCCGCCCTTGGGCTCGGCCCCCCGGTTGTCCCCCCGGTCGAACCACACCGTCCGCCCCGCCGTACCGGTGATCACCCCGGCCGCGACGGCCGTACACAGCGCACCGGAGACCGCCGCCCCCCGGACGCTGTAGCCGGTCATCACCTGCCCGTCGGCGCACTGCAGCTTGGTGTACCCGGAGGCCCAGTCACCCCCGGCCTTCACGTACCGCTCGTCCTTGACCACCTCGTACCCGCCGCCCGAAGCGGCCGGCGCCGCCGTGGTCACGTCGGAGCACAGCCCGCGGTTGCCCGTGTGCGCGAGCCCGAGCAGGCGCTGCCCGTCGGGGCAGACGGCCTTGCGCGCGCCGGAGTCGAAGTCCGGCACCCCCCGCATCCGCCGCGAGGCGATGAAGTCCCCGTGGTCGGGGCTGAGCATCGACCACTCCGCCACCCGCGCGACCTGCCCCGTACGCCCCGTCGCCCCGACGAGCCGGCTCCACGCCGCGGCCCGCCAGTCGTCACCGTCGTACACCCCCATGCGGTGGCCCGCCGAGTCCCAGTGCAGCAGGGCCCAGCCGTTGCCGCCGCGGTTCTCGTGCCAGCCCACCAGCGGCCAGTACGCGAAGTCGGCGTCGGTGCGCACGAGATGGTCGACGAAGTTCTCGAACCAGGCCCGCGCCCCCGGGTTCGTCTCGGACCGGCCGCCGACCCCGAACTCGCTGATCCAGACCGGCGCGGTGAAGTGCTGGTCCTGTTCGGCGGTGACGAAGAAGGCCTGGCGGTTCAGTACGTCGACGAGTTCGGCGGGGCTGAAGTCCCGGTAGCGCGGGTCGGTGGTCTCGCCCGTCCCGGTGGCCCCGCTGTGGTTGGGGCCGGTGTAGTCGTAGAAGTGGGCGGAGTACACGAGCTTGCCGGAGTCGACGAGGGTGTGGGAGAGGGTGCGTACGGGCGCCAGCGTGGGGCGTTCGTGGGCGAAGCCGTCGATGGGGATGCCGGTCCAGTTGATGCCCTCGACGACGATGAGGAGGTCGGCGTTGGCCTCGGTCAGGATGCGGTCGCCCATGCGCTGGGAGGCGGCGAACCAGTCGTGGTCGTCGCCGAGGCCCCAGTTGGGGTCGTCCCAGATGGTGCGGCGCACCTCGTTGTAGAGGTCGGCGCCGACGACCCGCTTGTTGTCCTTGTAGCGGCGGGCCATGAAGAGCCAGTCGTCCTCCCAGGTCTGCACGGACTGGCCGGCGTTCCAGCGTTCGTTGCCGTCGACCCCGCAGCACCAACGGGTCGTGTTGGTGTGGTTGTTGAGGATCACGGCGAGCCCGGCGCCGGTAAGTTCGCCGATCACCGCGTCGTACACCTGGAGCGGGGTCCTGCCGCGCAGCGCCGGATTGGCGGCGACGGCGTCGTCGGTGACGGGGCGGCTGTCGTGGACCATCTCGTTGGAGAAGGGCAGCCGGATGCTGTTGATCCCGATCTGCCGGAAGCCGGCGACGATCTCGGCCATCGGCGCCCGGTCCAGGCCGAGGGGTATCCGCCCGGAGTTCTCGCCCGCGTGATGACTGGCGTCGTCGTCCACGCTGCCGGAGCCGTTCCAGGTGCCGCTGGCCCCGTGCCAGTTGCCGGACCGCAGCTTGAACCGGTCGCCGTTCGCGTCGACGATCCAGCGGCCCCGCGTACTGAGCGGCGCCGTCCAGTCCGCCGCGGCCGGAGCGGACTGGGCGGCCTCATGGGCGGCGGGCTCCGGGCCGGCCGAGGCCGTGGGAGCGAGGGGCACCAGAAGGAGTGCGGCTGCCAGAGTCGCCCAACCGAAGGATCCGCGCACGGCCACCGCCCCGAGGATTACGTTGTCATGGCAGCGTCATCATGAAGGACGGTCGCGTGCTGGTCCAGGCCTGCGGGGGAGAAGACTCGGGGATCCGAGCCAATTCAGGACACCGGGCCGTGGTGGTCCCGGCCCCGACGCGGCGCACGGGCGCACCAGCCGATGACGAGCGCGTTGACCAGCGCCCCGAACACGACGGCGACGACGAACATCGCGGCGCCGACCGGCAGCAACAGCAGCGGCACGAGACTGCCCGGGGCGGTGGCGAACAGCGGGATGAATGCCGCCATGGACCCGTCCGAACGGTCGCTCGCGCTCACCACGAACGCCCACACCACCAGGCCCGCACAGCACGGCGGTGAAGGTGTCCCGTTCGGTCGCCACGGTGAACAGGGCCAGCCCGACACCCGCGGCCCCCAGGACCGCCACGAGGAGCGCGGACGCGTCCGGCACCGCCCCGCGCGCGAGCGCCGCGCCGGGCCACCAGGGCCTGGGCGCAGAGCAGCAGGACCGGCAGCAGCCGGTCGTCGATTCGGTTCACGGCGGCCAGGCCATGGCCGCGACCGAGCGGCCCGACTCCGGCCGGGGGTGGATTCCCGTCGCTTACCAGGGGTGGAGGTCCGCGGGGACGGCAGTCATCCGGCAGCGGCACGCGAAGCAAACCCGCCGAAGGGAATTCCCGTACCGCTCCGACTCGACGCAATAGAAATAGAAATAGCAATAGATTCATAGCCATAGCCATCGCTATAGCCATCGCATGCAATTCGACGCAGTTCCATTCAGGGGGACATCCATGTCCAGGCGCATTCTCATCTCGTCGTTCGCCGCTGTCGTCGTCGGCGGAATCGCCGTCGGCGGGTTCGCCATGGCCTCGTTCACCTTCACCACGGACGTGCGGGACGACTTGGGCGTCAAGGGCCTCAAGGTCATCGCGTGGCCCGCGAGTTCGAAGCTCGACCCGACGGAGGCGGAGCTGCGGTCCGTGGACAGCGCCGAGTGCCGGAGCACCTCGGACGAGACGTCCCGCTGCACCTACACGCTGAAGATCACGGAGAAGGAGGAGTCCGGGAGGGACCGGGGCACCTGGCACATCTCCGCGCCGGCGACCGCCGAGGACGGCGACACGGGGTTCGTGTCCCGCGCCGCCTCCTTCGAGATCACCGGCTGACCGGTCACCGCCACGCTCCCGACAGGTTCCGGGTGACGACCGAGCTGAGGATCCGTACGCCGCGCGTCGAGCCGGGGTCGATGTCCGTGAGCTCCCTCGCCCGCCGGAGGCGGTAGTCCAGGGTGCGCGGATGGATGGTGAGGGCTTCCGCCGTGGCACCGCGGTTCATGTCGTGGAGGTAGTACGCGTCGAGGGTGAGTAGGAGGTCCGGGCCCGCTTCGAGGCTCCGGGCCACCGAGCGGAGCCAGTCGTCGACGAACGGCACCTCCGCGACGGCGAGTTCGACGAAGACGTCCGCCAGGGTGTGCGCCCGCAGCCGTCCGGACGTACGCCGCAGGGGGGCCGCCCTGCTGATCCACCGGGCCCGGTCGAGCGCGCCGGCCAGCTCGGACGCCGGCGCGCCGGCGGTCCCGACGGCACAGTGCCGGCCGAGCGCCTGGGCGAAGTCCCGCAGAAGACCGGACACGGCCGGCTCGGACACGATCGGCTCGGACCCGGCCGCGTAGGGCGCCGCCGGCAGGTCGGTGGCTGTGGCGGCGGCGGAGGGGGCGGTGGCGGTGGCGGTGGGAACCTGCCCGCTCCGGGCCCCTCCCGGCACCAGCGCGATCAGCTCGCCGCCCCTGCCGCCCCGCTCCGGACACCAGGTGACGGGCACCCGGTGGCTCCTCACCAGCGTCTCGATCCCGCTCTCCAGGTCGCGGTCGCCGACGGGGCAGTCGGGCACCAGGATCACCGTCACCTCGTAGTACTCGGCCGGTTCCACTCCCGTGAGCAGCGCGAGTTCCGCCGCGACGGGGTCCCCGGCCAGCAGGGAACGGGTCAGCAGGGCGACCTGCTCCACGTACGGCAGCCGGCGTCGCAGCGCCGTCACGAAGCCCTGCCGGTAGGCGCCGATGCCCCGCTCGCCCTGGGGCGCGAACCAGCTCATGATCCGCATGAGTTCGTCGACATCGCCGCCGCGCTGGGCCTCGGTCGCCTCGTTGATCTCGCGCAGCATGAGTTCGGTGTGCACGCGCAGGACCCGTTGCCGTGAGTCCAGCGACATCCCCGCCCCGGCCCGCGCCTCGCCCATCGACGCGATGTAGCCGAGGTCGGCGTCGGTCAGGACGCCGCTGTCCGGGGCCAGTTCGAGCGTGCGGCGCCTGAACCACACCGCGTACTCCAGCGTCTCGTCCCTGGCCCGGGAGTTCACGTCCAGCGAGCCGAGCTCCGGAATCTCACGCACATACGTGTCGACCTCGCGGCGCGCGTTGGCCGACGCCTGCCGGGCCAGCTCGGCGAAGAGGCTCCCCATGAGCGTGAGCATGCCACCGAGAGCCAGGGCGCCGCCAGATGAAATCCGGACGGGCACTTATCACTCAGGGTGAATCGATGAAGGATGTGCCGACCGCGTATTTGTCACAGTGCGCAAAGTTCCTTGATCCGGCCCCACTCGTGGCTCGATTCGCTTGTCGGGCCGATCCCGCCTGGGCTTAATGGAAACCACGCGGGACTGCTCGAAGCACCGCGCGCACCGAAATGCGGAATTCTTTCGCATGGGTCGTTTCGCATGGGTAGTACGGGAGGGAAAACAATGAAAGCAGCGGTCAGGAAGAGAATCGCGGCGGCGGTAGCGGTCGTGTCCGCGGCAACCGCGCTCACGGTGAGCGCGCCCGGCGCCAGCTCCGCCGCCCCCGACGCCACCTCCAGCCTGCGGGCGTACGGGATCTTCGGCACGGGCACCACGATGGCCACGTTCCTCACCGACGACCCGACGACCCTCAACTGGGTCAAGACCATCAAGGGGCTCGTCGGCGACACCAAACTGATCGGGATCGACTTCCGCGTGCAGAACGGCCTCCTGTACGGCGTCGGCGAGAAGGGCGGGATCTACACGATCACCTTCCCGCCGACCACCACCGACGTGGTCGTCACCAAGGTCTCCCAGCTCACGGTCGCGCTCTACGGCACCGTCTTCGACATCGACTTCAACCCGGCGGCCGACCGGTTACGGGTGATCAGCAACTACGGCCAGAACCTGCGGCACAACCTGAACGACGGCACCACGGCCACGGACAGCGCGCTGAACCTCCCGCCGCTCACCACGGCCGCCCAGGGCGTCACCGCGGCCGGCTACACGAACAACGACAAGGTCGGGTCCACCGCGACGACCCTGTTCGACATCGACACGTACAACGACCAGGTCGTCATCCAGTCGCCGCCCAACGCGGGCAACCTCGTCCCGACCGGCCTCCTCGGCTTCGACGCCGGTACCGACGCGGGCCTGGACATCTACAGCGTCCTGTCCAACGGCAGGACGGTCTCGAACACCGCCTTCGCCTCGCTCACCCCGTACGGCGCCGACACCCCGTTCTTCTACGAGGTCAACGTCCTCACCGGGGAGCCGTCGCCCGTCGGGCAGTTCCCGCTGAACGTCACGGACATCGCGATCAGCCTGACCGGGACCTGAGCGCCGACCCGGCGGCTGTCACAGCGCGGTCGGCCCGGCCTGCACCAGGCCCGTCTGATAGGCGATGACCACCAGTTGGGCCCGGTCCCTGGCACCCAGCTTCGTCATGGCCCGGTGGACGTGGGTACGTACGGTCAGCGGGCTGACCGTGAGGTCCTCGGCGATCTCGGTGTTGGACTTGCCCTCCGCCGCGAGGG
Organism: Streptomyces ortus; assembly: GCF_026341275.1. NCBI lineage: Bacteria > Bacillati > Actinomycetota > Actinomycetes > Kitasatosporales > Streptomycetaceae > Streptomyces > Streptomyces ortus. Next base: position 4,528,448 of record NZ_JAIFZO010000002.1, on the reverse strand, counting down.
CCATCACCTCGCGTTCGCGGACCGTGAGTTCGGCCAGGCGTTCCGGGGGCGCCAGGTGACCCCCGGGCGCGGGGGACGTGAGGAAGCGGGTGATGAGCGTGCGGGTGGCGCCGGGCGAGAGCAGGGCCTCGCCGGACGCCACGGTTCTCAGCCCGTCCAGCAGGGTGTCGGCCGTGACGTCCTTGCCGAGGAACCCGCTGGCACCCGCGCGCAGCGCCTGGGCGACGTAGTCCTCCGTCTCGAACGTGGTGAGGATGAGGACGCGGGTGGCGGACAGTTTCGGGTCCGCGCAGATCTCGGACGTGGCCGTGAGGCCGTCCGCGCCCGGCATACGGATGTCCATGAGAACGATGTCGGGGCGGTGGGCGCGGGTCAGGTCCACCGCCTCCGCGCCGTCGGAGGCCTCGCCGACCACCTCCATGTCGTCACAGGAGTCGATCAGGATCCGGAACGTGGCCCGCAGCAGGGCCTGGTCGTCGGCGAGCAGCACCTTGATGCTCATGGCTTGTGTCCTTCCACGGAGGTAGAGGTGTCGGAGGCTTCCACGGCCACTCCTGCCTCTCCTGCCACTGCGGCCACTCCGGCCACTTCGGCCATCCCTGCCGCCCCGGTGTCACCGGCCGCCCCCTCCGCCGCCGTCATCAGCGGTTGCAGCGGGAGTGCCGTGGTGACCTCGAAACCGCCTCCCGCGCGGGGCCCCGCCCGCAGCTCCCCGCCGATGGACCGGGCGCGTTCGTGCATGCCCATGACCCCGAAGCCCCGGCCCGGCGCCGCGGTGGAGGCGTTCGCGCCGACCGCGACGGCCGCCGGGCCGTCGTTGGTGACCGTGATCAGCAGCCGGGAGTCGGCGTACCCGAGCCGCACGTGCGCGCGCTCCGCGGCGGCGTGCTTGGTCACATTGGTCAGCGCCTCCTGCACGATCCGGAACGCCGTGAGGTCCACCCCCGGAGGGAGCGGCCGGGGCACGCCCTCCGTGGTCACCGAGACGGCGACCCCCGCGGACGCGCACGCCGCCACCAGATCCGGCAGGCAGTGGAGGCCGGGGGCCGGTTCGAGCGACGGGGAGGCCGGGTCGTCGTTCTGGCGCAGCAGCCCCAGCGTGGCCTTCAGCTCGCGCAGCGCCGAGGACGTGGTCCCGGTCAGATCGGTGAGGATCTTCCGTGACTGCTCGGGGTTGCTGCGCGCGAGATGGGCGGCGGTACCGGCCTGCGCGTTGGCCAGGGCCAGATGGTGGGCGACGACGTCGTGCAGTTCCCGGGCGATGCGCATGCGCTCCTCGGTGACGCGCAGCCGCGCCTCCTCCTCCCGGGTGCGCTCGGCGTGTTCGGCGCGGGCCTGCACGGCCGCGAGATAGGCCCGCCGCAGCCGGGTCATGTTGCCCACGGCGATCGGCAGCATGAGCCAGAAGATCGGCCCGATCGTCCTGAGCAGCAGGGAGTGCGAGCCCAGGGAGCTGGACATCACCGAGCCGGCGGTCAGCGCCACCATGACCGTGCCCCCGTAGATGCGGGTGGTCTTGCGGTCGCAGAAGACGGCCAGCCAGTAGAGCGCCGCCATCACCGGGGCGAGCAGCAGGGGGGTGACCAGGTATCCGAGGTCGACCGCGATCACCGTGCAGACCGTGATCACGACGACGGTGATGCGCGGGTACTTGCGGTACCGCAGCAGGGCCAGGCAGGACACGCCCATGAGCACGGTCCCGGCGCTGTCGTGGTCGGGTGGGACGACGCCGGGCAGCGTGATCGAGCTGCCGAGGGTCGCGGAACCCATCAGCCCCGCGGCCAGGGCCACGTCGATCACGCGGGGATGGCGGTCCGCGTACTGCTCGAAGCGGTCCGTGTAACGCTCCAGGCTGCTGGACATCGGGCTCTCCGGGGGTGGGCTGCGTCCATCCTGGACGCTTCCGGGGGTGAACGGCCGACGGGGCCGCCCGTGTCGTCGATCACGGGCGGCCCCTACCGCGGGGGGAGGCGGTCGTCTCGGGCGGGTCTCAGGTGCGGGCCACTTCCAGGTCGGCCGGCTCGGAGGGCGCCGGGTCCTCCTCGGAGCGGCGGCTGAGCGCCTCGCCCTCCACGTCGACGCGGGGCAGCAGCCGGTCGAGCCAGCCCGGCAGCCACCAGGCCTTGTGGCCGAGCAGGGCCAGGACGGCGGGCACGATGGCCATGCGGACGACGAAGGCGTCGAAGAGCACGGCGGTGGCCAGCCCGAAGCCGATCATCTTGATCATGGACTCGCTCTCGCCGATGAAGCCGGCGAACACCGCGATCATGATCAGGGCGGCGGCCACGACGACCCGGGCGCTGTGCCGGAACCCGCTGGTCACCGCCTCGGCGGGCGACTCCCCGTGGACGTACGCCTCGCGCATCCGGGAGACCAGGAAGACCTCGTAGTCCATGGCCAGGCCGAAGACGATGCCCACCAGGAAGATCGGCATCAGGCTCATGATCGGGCCGGTCTGCTCCACGCCCATCAGGTCGGCGCCGTGGCCCTGCTGGAAGACCAGGACGACCACGCCGAGGGAGGCCAGCACCGACAGGAGGAAGCCGAGGGCCGCCTTGAGCGGGACGAGCAGGGACCGGAAGACCACCATCAGCAGGATGATCGCGAGCCCGACGACGACGATCAGGTACGGGACCAGGGCGCCCGAGACCTTGTCGGAGATGTCGATGTTCAGCGCGGTGGTGCCGGTGACCTCGAAGGTCGCGCCGGTCTCGGCCTCGACCCCGGTCCGCTCGCCGCGGATGGTGTTCACCAGGTCGGTCGTCTTCTGGTCGGTCGGCGCGGTGGAGGGCACGACCGAGAAGACGGCGGTGTCGCCGCCCTCGTTGAAGCGTGCCGGGGAGACGGACACGACCCCCTCGGTGGCGCCTATCTCCTTGGAGATCGTCTCGACGGCGCCCTTCGCGTCGGAGTCGCCCTTGGCGTCCACGACGACGGTCAGCGGACCGTTGAAGCCAGGACCGAAGCCCTCGGCCAGCGCGTCGTAGGCGCGGCGCTCGGTGGTGGAGGTCGACTTCGCCTCGTCGCCGGGCATGCCCAGCTGCAGATCGGCCATCGGCACCGCGAGGGCCCCGAGACCGACCACGCCGAGGAGCAGTACGGGCACGGGCCTGCGCAGGACGAAGCGCGCCCAGCGGGTGCCGCCGTTGTCCGCGGCCTCCTTCTCGACCCGGCCGCTCCTGCGGGCCTTCCGGGTGAGCACGGCGTTCGGCCAGAAGCCGAGGAGTGCCGGTACGAAGGTCAGCGCGATCAGGACGCCCACGACGACCGCGCCGGCCGCGGCCAGACCCATCTTGGTGAGCATCGGGATGCCGACGACGGCGAGTCCGGCCAGGGCGATGACGACGGTGAGTCCGGCGAAGACGACCGCGGAACCGGCCGTACCGGTCGCGAGCGCGGTGGCCTCCTCGGGTGTACGGCCCTTGGCGCGCTCCTCCCGGTAGCGGGAGACCACGAAGAGGGCGTAGTCGATGCCGACCGCGAGGCCCAGCATCATCGCCAGGGTGCCGGTGGTCGTGGACAGGCCGAGGGTGCTGGCCAGCGTCAGGATCGTGGCCATGCTCACGCCGACGCCGATGACGGCGGTCAGCAGCGGCAGCCCGGCCGCGGCGAGGGAGCCGAAGGTGACCAGCAGGACGACCGCGGCGATCGCGACGCCGATCAGCTCGGCCGCTCCGCCCGGACCGCCGTTCTCCTCCATCGCGGTCCCGCCGGCCTCGACGGTCAGCCCGGAGTCCCGGGCCCCGTCGAGCGCCTCCACGAGCTGGGACCTGCTGGCGTCCGTCAGCTCCTCGGGCCCGACCTTGTAGGTGACGGTCGCGTACGCCGTCGTGCCGTCCTTGCTGACGGCCTTCGCCTGGAAGGGGTCGACGGCGCTCGCGACCTGCGAGCCGTCGCCCAGCCCCTTGACGGTCTTCTCGACGGCCTTCTTGCTCTCGGCCGCGGTGACCTTCCCGCCGTCCGGCGCGACGAAGACGACCCGCGCGGCCGCACCGTCGGCGGAGGTCCCGGGGAAGCGCTCCTCCATCAGGTCGAACGCCTTCTGGGACTCGATGCCCGGCATGGAGAAACCCTCTTCGGCCGCCGCCGGGGCCTTCATCGCGCCCAGTCCGACCGCGGCCAGGACGGCCGCCCAGACCAGGGCGACGTACCAGCGACGCCGGAAGGCCAGACGGCCCAATCGGTACAGGAAAGTAGCCACGGCAGAAGGTCTCCACATCTGGTGCCGAATGTCCCTCAAGGCTGTCCGGTGGAGGCCTGTCCTGTCGTCGTGCGTCTGCCGACACATTTCGCTACTCGGTTCGCAGTAGGAACAGGGCGCGGGCTCCGTCTCCGGGACGACGGGGCAGGACGCCGTGTCAGCCTCTGGTCTGGCCCCGCCAAGTTACCGAACCGTAACCTTCCGGCTGCTACCGCGAGTAACTTACTGACAGGTAAGTTCCAGGCGGACTTTCACCTGTAGGCCGCTCCACAGGAGGTTCGCCATGCCCGCACGCCGAAAACTGCTGGCCGCGGCAGTCACCGCCGTCGCCTGCCTCACCACCCAGGCGCTCACGGCCACCGCCGCCACGGCGGCGGACGAGGTCGTGTCCCGGGGCGTCACGATCCCCGCCTTCTACCACCCGCCGAGCACCCTGCCCGCCGCGAACGGCACGCTCGTCCGCAGCGAACCGCTCCCGCTGGCCCTGAGCCTGCCCAGCCTCCACGGACCGCTGCCGGGCACCGCGACCCGGCTGATGTACAAGTCCACCGACTCGAACGGCGAGCCGGTCGCCGTCACCGGGGCGTACCTCGAACCGACCGCCCGCTGGAAGGGCGGCGGACCGCGGCCCCTGGTCGCGCTGGCACCCGGCACCCTGGGCCAGGGCGACCAGTGCGCCGCGTCCATGGGCCTGGAACACCCGCTGTCGTTCAACGGCGAGACGGTCTCCGTCGGCTACGAGGACCTGTCGATCTACCGGCTCCTCGCCAAGGGCGCCGCCGTGGTCGTCACCGACTACGCCGGCCTGGGCGCGACCGACCGGCTGCACACCTACGTCGACCGGGTCGACGAGGCGCACGCGGTCCTCGACGCCGTCCGCGCAGCCCGTTCGCTCGGCGGCGCCTCCGTCACCGCGGACTCCCCGGTCGGGCTGTTCGGCTACAGCCAGGGCGGCGGGGCGACCGCCGCAGCCGCCGAGCTCCAGGCCTCGTACGCCCCCGACGTCACCCTCGCCGGAACCTACGCGGGCGCACCGCCCGCCGACCTGGCCGCGGTCACCGAGGCCATCGACGGCAGTGAGCTGGCCGGTGCGCTGGGCTGGTCCCTGAACGGCTTCCTCCAGTCCGACCCGGAGCTGAAGCCGATCGCGGAGGCGCACCTCAACACGGCCGGGAAGGCGGCCCTCGCCGATCTGTCCACCATGTGCGTCGGCGACGCCCTCTTCGGCTACGGCTACACCAGGAGCACCCGGTGGACGACCGACGGCCGCTCCCTCAGCGAGATCATCGCCGCCACGCCCGAACTCAGGACGTTCCTGGACGGCCAGCGCATCGGCAGGCTGAAGCCGTCGGGCCCGGTCCGGCTCGCGACGGGCGTCAGCGACAACCTCGTCCCCCACGGCCAGTCCCGGGACCTCGCCGTCGACTGGTGCCGCAAGGGGGCCGACGTCACGTACAAGCCGGTGGTCCTGCCGGGCGTGGGCAGCGCGCTGCTCAACCACTTCGCCCCGCTGCTGACCGACCAGGGAAACGCCATCGACTGGCTGACGGACCGCCTGGCGGGCGAGCCCACCACCTCCAACTGCTGGACCCTCCCGGTCCAGCCCTGACCGCCGCCCTGGCCCCCGCAGAAACCATGTCCCCCGGGCGGATAAATACCTGTGCCCGCCACATGAGAATTGACTCCGACGCGCGATGAATATTACTTACTCGACAGGCTGAGCGAAATCATTCATCACGCGTCGCCGATCGCAGCGTGCTAGTCTTGATCTCAGTTGCATGTTGTGGTTCCCGAAAATCTTGACAGGCATCCCCGCCAGTTCGTTACGGGTGGGGATCCTTTATGGCTCCGGTTGGCTTTCCGGTGGGGTGATCATCACGGCGACACGGAGTGCACACATGGTGCGCTCCGCACGCACCGCCCCGAAGGAGAAAAACATGGCTTCCGGTACCGTGAAGTGGTTCAACGCAGAAAAGGGCTTCGGCTTCATCGAGCAGGACGGCGGCGGCGCCGACGTCTTCGCCCACTACTCGAACATCGCCGCCCAGGGCTTCCGCGAGCTGAACGAGGGCCAGAAGGTCACGTTCGACATCGCGCAGGGCCAGAAGGGCCCGACGGCCGAGAACATCGTTCCCGCCTGACGTCGGCACGCACTTCGCAGCTGGGGCCCGCACCTTGGGGTGCGGGCCCCAGCTCGCTGCATTCCAGGGAATACGCGACCCGCTCGACGGGTTCTCCGTCCGAGCTCCGAATGAAAATCCTTCGGAGCCACCCGCACGGAACGACCGGCCCCGTCCCAGGAAACGCGCAACGCGCTCCGGCGGGACCACCCGCGAATATTCCCCGCCGCTTCGATTCACCCATCGATTCGGCTTCCCATTACTTCGGCTCGTTCTTGCAATTCTCTGCGCTGTTCATTCTTCGCGGGAATTCCTTGATACGCGCCATGTCAAGGAAGGTTCCACGTGAACCGCACGCGCACGAACGACCGCTACTCCCGTACCCGCGGCGCCGGAAATCCGAGCGCCGGCCGCAGCGGCGGCGGTAGCCGCTCCAGCTCCCCGCGCCGGTCCGACGGCGGCGGCTACGGCGGCGGCCACGGCCGCCGGCAGAGCGCTCCCCAGGGCGAGTTCGCCCTCCCGAAGACGATCACCCCGGCCCTGCCCGCCGTCGAGGCGTTCGCCGACCTCGACATGCCGTCGCAGCTGCTGGACGCGCTCGGCCACGAGGGTGTGACCGTGCCCTTCCCGATCCAGGGCGCGACCCTGCCGAACTCCCTCGCGGGCCGCGACGTACTCGGCCGTGGCCGCACCGGCTCGGGCAAGACCCTCGCCTTCGGCCTCGCGATGCTCGCCCGCACGGCGGGCCTGCGCGCCGAGCCCAGGCAGCCGCTGGCCCTGGTCCTCGTCCCCACCCGCGAGCTGGCCCAGCAGGTCACCGACGCGCTCACCCCGTACGCCCGCTCCCTGCGGCTGCGGCTGACCACCGTCGTCGGCGGCATGTCGATCGGCAAGCAGGCCGGTGCGCTGCGCGCCGGCGCCGAGGTCGTCGTCGCCACACCGGGCCGCCTCAAGGACCTCATCGACCGCGGCGACTGCCGTCTGAACCAGGTCGCCATCACGGTCCTCGACGAGGCCGACCAGATGACCGACATGGGCTTCATGCCGCAGGTCACCGCGCTGCTCGACCAGGTGCGCCCCGAGGGCCAGCGGATGCTGTTCTCGGCCACGCTCGACCGCAACGTCGACCTGCTGGTCCGCCGCTACCTGACCGACCCCGTGGTCCACTCCGTCGACCCGTCCGCGGGCGCCGTGACCACCATGGAGCACCACGTCCTGCATGTGCACGGCGCGGACAAGCAGCGCACGACCACCGAGATCGCGGCCCGCGAAGGCCGCGTGATCATGTTCCTGGACACCAAGCACGCGGTGGACCGGCTGACCGACCACCTGCTGAACAGCGGGGTACGGGCCGCGGCCCTGCACGGCGGCAAGTCCCAGCCGCAGCGCACCCGGACCCTGTCCCGCTTCAAGTCCGGGCATGTGACGGTGCTGGTGGCGACCAACGTCGCCGCGCGCGGGATCCACGTCGACAACCTCGACCTCGTCGTGAACGTCGACCCGCCCACCGACCACAAGGACTACCTGCACCGCGGCGGCCGTACGGCGCGCGCGGGCGAGTCCGGCAGCGTCGTCACGCTGGTGACCCCCAACCAGCGCCGCGACATGAGCCGGCTGATGGTCGCCGCGGGCATCAACCCGACGACCACGCAGGTCCGTTCGGGCGAGGCCGAGCTGGGCCGCATCACCGGCGCCCAGGCCCCCTCGGGCATCCCGGTGACCATCACCGCGCCCGCCTCCGAGCGGACCCGGCGCAGCACCTCCTCCGCACCCGGCGCGGCGTCCCGCGGCCGGCGCGGGCGTGGCAGCCGCAGCCGTTTCACGGGTGACGCGGCCCGCCGTCCGGCGCCGCGCTCGTCCGCCGTCGACGCGGCTGCCTGAGACTCCTGCGCACCCCCCGTCCCCGTCCGGGTCGGCCCCCCCTTCTCCCTTTGTGTCTGTGAGGCATCATGCGCTGTGTCATCGCCCGGTTCCCGTTCGACCTCACCAAGAACGGGGTGCTGGACTCGATGAAGGGCGTCAAGCCCGAGGCCATCACGGGTGAGTCCGTGCTCATCGGCCGCCGCCAGTACCCGGTCAAGCAGGTGGGCGAGATCATCACCCGCCAGGACCGCCGCGACTTCAGCGGCGCGGAGGTCACCCGCGCCATGACCCGGCTCGGCTTCACCTGCCGCGGCGTCCAGGACGCCGCGCCCGCCGCGCCCGCCGCCCTGACCCCGCTCCAGAACGCCTCGGCGATGCTCGGCGAGACCCAGCCCGCCGCGGCGGCCCCCGCGGCCACGAACGCCGGGGCGGCCGTCGCCGGCTGACCCGCGGAACAGTGAAGGGCCCTGCCGACTCGTGTCGGCAGGGCCCTTCGTCATGGGTGGGCGGGTACGGCGGGTACCCGCGGCTCAGTGGTCGGAGTAGCTGAAGTCGCCCACGGTCCAGGCGCTGACGTCCGTGATCGCGACGCGGTACATCCCGCCGGTCTCGGGAATGCCGACGTTGCCCTGCAGGATGCGGGCCAGATGGAAGTGCAGATGCGTGGGCGCCTTGGCACGGTCCGGGTGATCGTCACGGTCGGCGTGGTCGGCATGATCGGCTCGGTCTGTCCGGTCGGCACGGTCCTGTGGCCGGTCCGCGAGGAAGATGCCGGAGAACGGACCCAGATGGTCCGAGTCCTTCAGCACCTCCGAGACCCGCTCCCGCCACACGGCTTCGGGAGCCAGTCTGCCGGTGATGACAGCACCACCGGCGACCACGGTCAGCGACATCCGATTGCTCTGCCCGGACTCCACCAGGGCTGAGATACCGACGAGCAGTTCGTCAGGGTTCGACATGAGAGCCGATTCTATCCAGCGGTCGCACCTACCCACCTCCCGTGGGGCTGACACCAAGATACCTGGGATTCATGCCGCCAAAAATCTACCTTGGCGAGAGTAGACATTGGGCGTGCACGTGGCTAAGGTTTCTCTCGTAGACGAGGTCGAGCAAGTCCCCCAGACACGAACTGGCGGGTCGCAGTACAAGTCGAAGTACGAGAAGTACGCAGTTCAGAGCGGTTGTGGAGTTCCGAAGCCAGGTGTTTCGCAGGACGGTGACGGGACTGACGACCGCGCTGGGTGGCTCGCGGGTCGAGGAGCCGCCACCAGTACCACCAATGGATTTGGAGAAAGGACGGAAGGAGCAGACGCCATCAGGATCGCCCCGCCGAGAACGTTCGGCAGGGCCAGCCAGACCCCGGATTGGAAGGTGGTCCCCGGTCACGCAACCACGGTCCCCGTACTCCCTGCCCTCTCCCGGGCCGGGTGACGGAAACAGAAGGTCGGCGCGTCAGTAGCGCCGGCAGATGGTGTTCAATTTCCTTCGGGGCCCTGGTGCCGTACGGCACCAGGGCCCCTCGACGCGTTGCAGAACGAGGTGACATGACAGCAGAGAATCCGCTGGGCGATCGACTGGAAGACGACGACTACCCCGCGTACACGATGGGCCGGGCCGCCGAGATGCTCGGCACCACTCCCGGTTTCCTCCGGGCCATCGGGGAGGCCAGGCTGATCACTCCGCTGCGCTCCGAAGGCGGACACCGGCGCTACTCCCGCTACCAGCTCCGGATCGCCGCCCGCGCGCGCGAGCTGGTCGACCGGGGCACCCCGGTCGAGGCCGCCTGCCGCATCGTGATCCTTGAGGACCAGCTCGAGGAAGCGCAGCGGATCAACGACGAGTACCGCCGCGCGGCGGGCCGGACGGCGGCGGACGGCCCCAAGACGTCCTGAACCCGGCCTCGCCCGGGCGCGAATGTCCTGATGCGCGCGGCAATGCCCTCGGGCCCCCGGTGAATCCGCGCAGGAGCGTCACACAGGCTGCACACAGTGCCTGGGCGGCGTCGTTAGCGTGGCTGGCGTTCGACCCCACGTACCCACGTACGACCATGACCGGGCAGGGAACCGGAGGGGCGGCGACAGTCAACTCAGGAAGACGCTGATGGACTACTGCTCCTCGTGCCGCCGGCATCTCAACGGCGCCCTGGTGTGCCCCGGATGCGGCGCCTACGCCCCCGACATCGCCCCGGTCACCGTCAGCCGCCCTCCCGTCCAGCCCCGGGTCACCCTGGCCGCCGCGACCACACCGGCGGCCCAGGTGCCGGACCTCTCCGACTCGCCGAGCCACGGCACGTACGACGGCGACACCGAGGGCGAGGGCGCATACGACCACGAGGGCTTCCCTGGAGCGACGCCCGCGCCCCAGGGGCGGGCCGCACGCCGCCGTCAGCGCGCCCGGTGGAAGAAGAACCAGCGCCGGGCCGTCGTCGCGACCGCCGTCGCGCTCGTCGGGGGCGGTCTGACCTTCACCGCCATGGACCGGCTCTCGGCCGACCGGGCGGAGGCCGCGTCGGCTCCGGACGCGGCGGGCCCGGGCGCGAATACGAGGACGAACGCGGGGACGAACGCGGGCTCCGCGCAGGAGGAGAAGACGCGGTACACGCGTCCCCCCTCGACACGGCCCGACGCCGGTCGGCCCTCGGCGGACGCGTCCACACGGTCGCCCGCGAGCGGCCGGTCGGCCGAGCGCGGTCCCGTCGCCCCGTCCTCCGTCGCCCCGCAGGGCTCCCGGCCCGACGCGCCCGCGTCGGACACGGCGTCGGCGTCCGGCCGGCGGTCACGAAGCGCAGCCTCGGGCTCGTCCGCGGACTCCTCCTCGGCCGCGTCGTCGTCCTCGTCGTCCTCGTCCGAGGACACGTCCGGCGGCACGGCACCGCAGCCGTCCGCACCGGCCGGCACCGACGGGACGAACGGTTCCGGCGGTACGGGCGGGTCGGACCCGGCCACGTCACCGGCGAGCCCCTCGCCGTCGGCGACGTCGCCGTCGCAACTCTGCCTGCTGGTGCTCTGCATCGGCTGAGAACCTGTGTCATGTCTCCGGTGCCCGCCCGTGGTGTGACGGTCGCCGCCGGTGTCGTGCCCACCGGCGGCGACCGCACCGCCCTTTCGCGCCGCCCCCCGGCAGCGGTTGCAGGGCTTGAAATCCCTCGTCGGGGCCGCGGCGGCACGCGGGAGTGCACCGCCGTCGGGTCCGCAAGGGACATGTGGACAGGGTCCCGCTCGCAAAGGGAAGCGGCGGGAAGGGGAGCCGGAGCTCGCCCGGAGTGCTCGATCGCCTCGTCCTGGCACCGGGAATCAGGGACTGGTGCACCCGGGGGCCGGGGGCGCGAGGGAAGCCGTGGACCACGGCTTCGTCGTCATCGGCGGGCTCGGGTCCTGACCACGCGGTCAGGTGAGCCTCGCTCAGCATTCTGTTCCGAGCGTAAGCGAGACCGGCGGCCCTGCACAGCCCTGTGAACCGTCATCCGTCGGGCGACCCCGTCCACGGCCACGCGAAGGGCCGACGAGGCTCCCCGATATGACGGCGCATCACCGCACATTGCGAAGGCACCGTTTACCGCGGCGGCTCCTGCCGGGATGATGCCGAGTCCGGGGACACCCGTCCCGCGGCCGGGGGGAGGCCCGTATGGCAGAGGTGTACTTGCGCAGACTGTCCCGGTGGCAGGCGGAGCAGCAGCGGGACGCCGTCGCGGACGTGTACGTCAGCGCGTACCGGGGTGCGGCAGGGGCGGAATACCGAGACCGCCGGGGTTTCCTGCACCGGCTCGAACAGCATGTGCAGCACACCGGCTTCGACATGATGGTCGCCGACACGGCCGGGACGGTCGGCTGCGCGTACGGGTTCCGGGTGCCGCGTACCGGCGAGTTCTGGTCGGACTTCCAAGGGGAACTGCCCACGGACATCGAGGAACTCACCGCCTCGGGCCGTACGTTCGTGCTCGCCGAACTGATGGTGGTGCCGGCCCACCGCCGCCACGGCATCGCCACCCGCCTGGTCGAACGGCTGCTGAGCCGGCTCGACGCCGACCTGGTCGTCGCGGCCACGGAGCGCCACTCCGACGGCCACTCCGACGGCGACGGGGACGGGGACGGGCCCGTCGGAGGCGCCGGGACGCCGGGTGCCGCGGCGGAGGCGTTCCGCGCCTGGGGATGGTCGAGATTCGGTCTCCTCGGGCCGCACACCGCCCTGGACCTCTCCTACGGCGCCGGTCCCGGCCCGGACTCGGTGGCCCGGGAGGTCTGGATCCGCAGACCGCTGCGGTGACCCCCCGGTGCCCGGCGGCGGATGTCCCGCCGGGCTTCCGGGCGGGACACCCGCCGTACCGGTCAGACCCCCGCGGGGGACGGTCCGACCAGCTCCGACAGGACGTCCTCCATGGTGACGAAGCCGAGGACCTTGCCCGCCTCGCCGGTGACCGCCGCGAGGTGACTGCCCGTGGCCCGCAGCGCGGTGAGCGTGTCGTCGAGCGGGGTGTCGATGCGGACTCGCGTCACCGGGTGCAGGGCGCTCCGGGGGAACGGCCGGTCACGGTCGACGACGCCGAGGGTGTCCTTGATGTGGAGGTAACCGAGCAGCGTGCCGTCCCCGCCGGTCACCGGGAGCCGGGAGAAGCCGGCCTCGGCCGCCGCCCGTTCCAGCCGCGCCGGGGTGACGGTGTCGTCGACCGTACGCATCCGCTGGGCCGGGACGAGGATCTCGCCGACCGGGCGGGTGCCCAGCTCCAGGGCGTCGCGCAGCCGTTCGCCGTCGGCGGCCGTCAGGAGCCCGGCCTCGCTGGAGTCGACGACCATCCGGGCGAGCTGGTCGTCCGTGAACGCCGACTCCACCTCGTCCTTGGCCTCCACGCGCAGGAGCTTGAGCAGGGCGTTGGCGAAGGCGTTGATGCCGAAGACGAACGGCCGCAGGGCCCGGGTGAGGGCCACCAGCGCCGGGCCGAGGAGCAGCGCGGTCTGCGCGGGCGCGGCGAGCGCGACGTTCTTCGGCACCATCTCGCCGAACAGCATGTGCAGATACGTCGCCACGGTGAGCGCGATCACGAACGCGATCGGGTGCACCAGGCCGTGCGGGATGTGCGCCGCCTCGAAGGCGGGCTCCAGCAGATGCGCGATGGCCGGTTCGGCGACCGCGCCCAGCACCAGCGACGAGACGGTGATGCCGAGCTGGGCGGTCGCCATCATCGCCGAGATGTGCCGCAGACCCCACAGGGTCATCCGGGCCCGCTTGTTGCCCGCCTGGGCCAGCGGCTCGATCTGGCTGCGGCGTACGGAGATCAGGGCGAACTCGGCGCCGACGAAGAACGCGTTGGTCAGCAGGGTCAGGGCGCCGATGAGCAGTTGGATGGTGGTGGATGTACTCATCGTGACTCCCGCGCGCTCTGACCGACCGGTTCACCGTCGTGATCGCCGTCGTGACCGTCGTCGCCCCCGCCGTCGTGATCGCCGCCCGGCTCGTCGGCCGGTCCGGTGATACGGACGCGGTCGGCACGGTGGTGCTCCACGGCGAGGACGTCGAGCCGCCAGCCGGCCAGGTCGAGGGCATCGCCCTCGGCCGGGATGCGGGCCAGCCGGGTGGCGACGAGGCCCGCGACCGTCTCGTACGGGCCGTCCGGTGCGCGCAGGCCTATCGCGGCGAGTTCGTCCAGCCGTACGCCGCCGTCCGCATCCCAGGCCGGGCGGCCGTCCGCCGTGGCGGGGGCGGGCAGCAGGTCGGGGATCTCGACGGGGTCGTGCTCGTCGCGGACCTCTCCGACGACCTCCTCCACGATGTCCTCCACCGTGGCGACGCCCGCCGTGCCGCCGTACTCGTCGATGACGACGGCCATCGTGCGGGCCGTGCGCATGCGCTCCAAGAGCCGGTCGGCGGGCAGGCTGTCGGGCACCAGGAGCGGGGCCGTGGCCAGCTCGGTGACGGGGGTCGCGGTCCGCAGGCCCGGTTCCAGGGCGAGGACGTCCCGGATGTGGACCGTGCCGACGACCTCGTCCAGGCTGTCGCGGTAGACCGGGAAGCGGGACAGGCCGGTCGCGTGCGAGAGGTTGGCGGCGTCGGCGGCCGTGGCGTGCGCCTCCAGCGCCCGCACGTCGACGCGCGGTGTCATCACGTTCTGTGCGGTCAGCTCGCCCAGGTGCAGCGTGCGGACGAACAGTTCGGCGGAGTCCGGCTCCAGGGCGCCCTGCGCGGCCGAGTGCTGGGCCAGCGCGACCAGTTCCTCGGGGCCGCGCGCGGAGGCCAGCTCCTCGGCGGGCTCCAGGCCGAAGCGTCGTACGAACCGGTTCGCGGTGTTGTTCAGGTGCCGGATGAAGGGGCCGAAGGCCGCCGTGAAGGCGCGCTGCGGTCCCGCGACCACCTTGGCGACGGCCAGCGGGCGGGAGATCGCCCAGTTCTTCGGGACCAGTTCGCCGACGACCATCAGGACGACGGTGGAGATGACCACGCCGAGCAGGGTCGCCGTCGTGGAGGCCGCGCCGCCCAGGCCGACGGCCTTGAGCGGTCCCTGCAGGAGCACGGCCAGCGAGGGTTCGGCGAGCATGCCGATCACCAGGGAGGTGACGGTGATGCCGAGCTGGGCGCCGGACAGCTGGAACGTCAGCTTCCGTACGGCCTTGAGCGCGCCGTCGGCGCCCCGCTCGCCCGCTTCGGCCGCCCGCTCCAGGTCACCGCGCTCGACGGTGGTCAGCGAGAACTCGGCCGCCACGAACACCGCGCAGGCGAGCGTGAGCGACAGGGCGAGCAGGAGCAGCAGGATCTCGGTCACCGTGCCACCCCCGCTCCCGTACGCGTGTGGCGCGGGCGGGGGGTGGCACGGCTGGTACTAGGAGGTTCACCCATGGTGGAACCGTTGCTCCTTCGTCGTCTTCAAGCGTTCCCCCCAGTGTAAAGGAATCGCAAAGTACGTAGTCCAGAGGTGCCGGGCACGAGTGGCGCAGCTCACGTTCTCCCAGGTGGGGCGTGGGCCGGGGGTACCTGATTCCGGTACGGCGGGCCGCCCTTAACCTCTACATGAAAGTAGAGCACGACCCGGCACGACCACCCGTACATGAAGGAGTGGACCCCTCAATGGTGTTCAAACGGCTGCTCGGATCCCTCGGCGTGGGCGGCCCCACGGTGGACACGGTCCTGAGCCCCGCGCCCGCCCTGCCCGGCGGCACCCTCTCGGGCGAGATCCGGCTCAGGGGCGGCGGCTCGGACGCCGACATCGAGCACATCACGCTGGAACTGGTCGCGGGCGTCGAGGCCGAACACGAGGAGGGCGAGAGCGAGAGCGAGGGCGGGGTCGTCTTCGACCGGTTCGCCGTCGGCGGCGGCTTCCGGCTCGCCGAGGGCGAGGAGCGGACCGTCCCGTTCGTTGTCACGCTCCCGTGGGAGACCCCGGTCACCGAGCTGTACGGACAGGAGCTGGGCATCACCCTCGGCCTGCGTACGGAGCTCTCGGTGGCGGGAGCGCGGGACAAGGGCGACCTGGACCGGCTGACCGTGGCGCCCCGGCCCGTGCAGGAGGCGATCCTGGAGGCGTTCGGGCAGCTCGGCTTCGGCTTCAGGTCCGCGGACCTGGAACTGGGCCGGATCGGTGGCACGGGCCAGCAGCTCCCCTTCTACCAGGAGCTCGAACTCACCCCGTCGCCCGCGTACGCCCACGCGGTCAACGAGATCGAGGTGACCTTCCTCGCCGCCCCCGCCGGAATGGAGGTGGTCCTGGAGGCCGACAAGCGCGGCGGCCTCCTCTCCTCGGGCGACGACACGCTCACCCGGTTCACCGTCTCCCACGAGGGCGTCGGCCACCAGGACTGGAACGCCGTGGTCGACGGCTGGGTCCGGCAGCTGGTCGAGCACCGGGAGTCCTACGTTCCCGACGCGGCGTACGGCCACGACCGGCACGAGACGCATGAGGTGCACGAGCGGTCGGTCCCCGGCATCGGTACGGGGGTCGCCGCGGGTGCGGCGGGGCTCGCGGTCGGGGTGGCCGGCGGACTCGTGGCGGCGGAGGTCGTGGACGAGGTGGGCGACTTCTTCGAGGAGGACGAGGACTCGGGCGAGGAGGAGGAAGCGGGGGAGGAAGCGGGGGAGGACGAGGGCTGACGGCTCGCCGTCACCCATGAGGCCCGCTCCGGCGCGGAGGTCGAGGCTCAGCCGTCACCGTCCGCGCCGGGGTGGTCGGGGTGGGTCAGCAGGTCACGAAGGAGTCGCTCGTCGTCCGGTTCCAGGGACGTCACGAAGCTGGCGAGTACGGCTTCCCGGTCCTGTTCGCCGTCCAGGACCCGGCGCATGCGGCGGGCGGCCAGGCCCGCCTCGTCCGAGGCCGGGGTCCACGCGAAGGACCGGCCGACGCGCTCCCGCGTCACCGCGCCCTTGGCGAGCAGCCGGGTCAGGATCGTGACGACCGTCGTATAGGCGAGATCGCCGTCCAGCCGCTCCTGCACCCAGCCCGCCGTCGCGGGCCCCTCCGCCGCGCACAGGGCCGACAGGACCTGCGCCTCCAGCTCGCCCTGTCCCCGCCGTGGGGGACGCTGCCGTCGGTCCGTCACGTCCTGTCTCCTTCCTTATTTTCTACAGTGCTGTAGATTCTGCCTCACGAGGTACGTTCGCACCAATAAGGAGATCGGCGTGGGAGTTTCCCTTTCCAAAGGCGGCAATGTCTCGCTCAGCAAGGAGGCGCCGGGCCTGACTGCCGTGCTGGTCGGCCTCGGCTGGGACGTGCGGACCACGACGGGCACGGACTACGACCTCGACGCGTCGGCGCTGCTGGTCGACGAGTCGGGCAAGGTCCTCTCCGACCAGCACTTCATCTTCTACAACAACCTGAAGAGCCCCGACGGGTCGGTCGAGCACACCGGGGACAACCTCACGGGTGAGGGCGAGGGGGACGACGAGTCGGTCAAGGTGGACCTGGCGGCCGTGCCGGCCGAGGTCGCGAAGATCGTCTTCCCGGTCTCCATCCATGACGCCGAGGCGCGCGGGCAGAGCTTCGGGCAGGTGCGGGGGGCCTTCATCCGGGTCGTCAACCAGGCGGGCGGCGCCGAGATCGCGCGTTACGACCTGTCCGAGGACGCCGCCACCGAGACGGCGATGGTCTTCGGCGAGCTGTACCGGCACGGGGCGGAGTGGAAGTTCCGTGCGGTGGGCCAGGGGTACGCGTCCGGGCTCGCGGGCATCGCCTCGGACTTCGGCGTCGGCGTCTGAGGGGGCGGGGCGGAAGGGGAGGGGTCGCGCGTGTTCGGGCTGAGCGAGCTCGCCGTCGTCCTCGTCGTCGTCATCGTCGTCCTGGCCGTGAAGAAGGGGCCGGATCTGGCGCGTTCGGCGGGGAAGTCGGCGCGGATCCTGAAGGCGGAGAAGAGGGCGGCGGAGCCGCCCGCGGAGCCGCCGGCGGAGGGGGGCGCGGAGGGGGGCGCGCCGCGGGTGGTCCGGGGGGAGGTCGTCCCCCCGAAGGATCCACCGACGCCGCCGTCGGGGGCTTGAACGGGGGCCGATGGATCGAGCACGGCTCGCCTGCGGCTGACTGCACTGTTCCCCGCGCGCTTCAGGCGGGCGGGAAGGCTTAACAGCCCTGGCTCAGAGCATGACGGGTGGTTCCGGACGTTCTGTCGGCGTCCGAAACCGCTTGGTCAAGAGCACTTCGTCATGCAGCGAGGAGGTTTGATGCCTGACGGCTCCAGCCGGACCGTCCGCTCCCGCATCGCTCACGCAGAGCACCTCGCATGATCTGCACGTAACCCTCAAGCGAACCACGGTTGCGGATTCACCCAAGATCACAAAAATAGGGGTTTAGCCTACAGACACCGACCAGTTCGACGGGGAGTCTCCTCGCCCAGGGGCGGCCGATCCCAACCGTGATCCTGACTCTTCCAGCGGACCTTGCTTTGCTCGGGTTGAAGGCCCCGATAGCGGGAGTCAGTCGATGACGCGGATCATCACGGTCAGGACCGGCGAGGCCGGTGACGGCTGGCTCTGTCCGATGTCCTCGTACCCCCAGGACTTGTAGAGCGCGTGGACCTTTCCGTCCCCGGCGGCCGGGTTGACCATGAGGGTCACGTACAGCTCGTCGCGGGTGGCGAGGAGGGCGTCGTGGATGCGGCGGGCGGTACCGGTCTTCCGCCAGGTCGGCCGGACACCGATCTCCTTCAGGGCCACCGCCGGGCGCTCGGTGTACTTCTCGGCCGGCGTCGGGCTGGTGCGCTGCCAGTAGCGGTCGCCGTGTTCGATGGTGTTGCTGTAGGCGTAGCCGACCGGCTGTCCGTCTGCGTATGCGAGGACAACTGTGAACCCCGACTCCATGCAGTGCCGGTCCAAACGCTCGCCGAATGCCGTGACCGCGTAGTTCGGCAGGTGGAGCAGGGGGGCGCGCACGTCGGCGTACACGTCGAGGAGGTCGCCGCGGGCGGTGTCGAGGGTGGTGAAGGTGCGCAGTTCGAGGGCGGGCGCCGTGGTCATGCGGCCATCCTCCAGGTGGCAGTGTGCTCGGTCCAGGTCTGTGCGGTGGAGTTGCCCGGCGCGGCGGCTCGCAGTGCGGCCCCGAACTCCTGCAGCATGCGAGTGACCCGGGCGTGCTGGGTGGCGGCCTCGGCGGGGACCTTCATCGCGGTGGCCGTGGCGGCGTCGGGGGCGCCCTGTGCGAGCTGGGCGTGGGCGAGCCGGGTGGTGGTGATGGCCCGGGAACGGATCATGTGGGGCCGGAGCGCGGACATGCAGCGGTGGGCGTGGTACTCGGCGGTCGAGTAGTCGCCGAGCGCCAAGTGAGCACACAGTGCCAGGGAGTCCAGTTCGGCCTGGTCGTAGAAGGCGAGCATCCACACCGGCCGGTAGTCGGCGGGGTCGGCGCGCAGCATGGCGTCCTGTGCCTGCTCGAAGGCTCGGTGGGTGCCGGTGCGGTCCTGTGCTGCGCCGTGGATGGCGCCCTGCCGGGCCAGGCCGAGGGACGCGAACAGGGGATCCCGGCGTGTGAGGTGCAGGTTGCGGGCGACGTCGTTGGCGGCGAAAGCGTCCGCCGGGCGGCCCATGTGGCGGTACATGGTGCCCGCGTGGCTCCAGGTGCGGAACTTGATCGTCTGGTCGCCGGACATCTCGGCGAGGGCTTGAGCCTCGCGCATGTGCGCCTTGGCGACGTCGTAGCGCCGGCCGTCGATGGCGGCCCACATCGCGGAGGAGCGGAAGGCGGCTGCGGAGGCGTAGAGGTTGCTGCGTACGCGCTGGGTGGCGCTGCCCGCGTTCTGGAGGTTGAGCGCCTCGTCGGCGAGGGCGGCGGCCCGCTGCTCGATGCCGAGTTGTCCGCCGTGGCGGTGGTCGCTGGCGATGATCTCGGCGAAGCGCTTGTTCAGGCGGTTGACGTCGCTCATGCCGATACGGCGCGGTGACGCGGCGCCGGGCGCGGCTGCTGCTGCGGCAGCCGCCGCGATGCTGCCGACGAGAGTACGGCGCTTCATGTCGAGGTCCTCCTGCTGCGGTGGGGCCGGGGTGGACGAAGGCCGGCTCCGTGGCACGAACCCTAAAGCGACGGCGGGTAATCCGGTGACGTCCTCAAGTGCCTTGCGGGCGGCTGACTTCGGCCAGGTGACCCGGCCCGCTTTCCACGCGCGCACCGATGAGCCGTCGAGTCCTCCAGGGCGCCCGGTCAACCGTTCAATGGCCCTGTTCACGGCCTCGGCGAGGCAGTTGGAGCTGTAGCCGTGTTCGGTCATCCACGCCTCAAGAACGGTGTTGCGGGTGGTGTCCATACGGGCACGGTAGCCCGCTCGATCCCCGCTCACCAGGTAAAGCAGAGGTCAAAACGCCCTAGGTGACTCCATCGGCTGAGTGCCTGAACGCCCTAACCAACATGCTTTGAAAGGGAGTTGTCTGGGTGCTGGTCGCCCGCCGCGCTCAACCGTACGGGCGGCTGTTGACGGCCCGGCCCTCCCCCGCAGTTCCCCCGCGGGGGAGGGCCGGGCGCCGAGACGACACGAAGGCTCCACCCCGATGACGAGTCTGAGAACACCAGTTGCGGCCCTCTCCGCCGGCCACCCCACGTACAGCCAGACCTTCCCGTGCGAGCCGTCCACAGCCGAGCTCGGTCGCGATCTTGTCCGGGACGTCCTCGGCGTATGGCATCTCGATGATCTCGCCGACCGTGCTGCGCTGATCATCACAGAGCTCATCGCGAACGCCTCCAGACACACTCCGTGTCCCGAGATCCGCCTCACGGTTGGCCGGCCGAGTTCGACTCGACTGACGAACTGCGAGGAGAACTGATGGCGGCTCTGTGCGCCAGCGACCGCGTGATCCGGGAAAGCCTCGCGCGTTCCTCCGATCCCGGAGGAACGCAGCCTCTGCGGTTCTGACGGTGTCTGTCGACGCTGTCGGTGCGGGTCCCCCACGCGTCTCAAGGGCGTGGCCGGTCACCGGCGCCATGCGCCTCGTTACTTCTCCGCAGGTGCGTCCGGGCTCGGGACCAGGTCCCGGTCCTGTGCTGCGTCGGCCGCCGGCTCCGGCGCGCGCGCCGACCCCCGCCTCCCCACCCACGCCGCCACCGGCTCCGTATACCGCGCCGTCAGCGGCCCCACGATCACCAGGATCAGCACATACGCCGTGGCCAGCGGCCCGAGCCGCGGCTCGATCCCGGACGTCACCGCCAGCCCCGCGATGACGATCGAGAACTCGCCGCGAGCGACCAGCGTCCCCCCGGCCCGCCACCGCCCCTTCGCCGAGATCCCCGCCCGCTTGGCGGCCCAGTAACCCGTCGCGATCTTCGTCCCAGCCGTGACCAAGGCCAGCGCCAGCGCCGGCAGCAGCACCGGCGGGATGCTCGCCGGATCCGTGTGCAGCCCGAAGAAGACGAAGAACACGGCCGCGAACAGGTCCCGCAGCGGCGACAGCAGCCCGTGCGCCCCCTCCGCCACCTCCCCCGACAGCGCGATCCCGACGAGGAACGCCCCCACGGCCGCCGACACCTGCAACTGCTGCGCCACACCGGCGACCAGCAGGGTCAGCCCCAGCACCACAAGGAGCAGCTTCTCCGGGTCGTCGCTCGACACGAACCGGGAGATGTGGCGGCCGTACCGCACCGCGACGACGAGCACGAGCCCGGCGACCCCGAGCGCGATGGCGAGCGTCGCACTGCCCGCCGCAAGACCCGCACCGGCCAGCAGCGCCGTGATGATCGGCAGGTAGACCGCCATGGACAGGTCCTCGAGGACCAGGATGCTCAGGATCACCGGAGTCTCACGGTTGCCGAGCCGCCCCAGGTCGCCGAGGACCTTGGCGATGACTCCGGACGAGGAGATCCAGGTGACTCCGGCGAGGACGACGGCGGCCACCGGCCCCCACCCGAGCAGCAGCGCCATCGCCGCGCCGGGCAGGGCGTTCAGAGCGGCGTCCACCAGCCCTGCCGGGTACTGGGTCTTGAGGTTGGAGACCAGGTCGGTCGCCGTGTACTCGAGCCCGAGCATCAGCAGCAGCAGGATGACGCCGATCTCCGCGCCGATCGCGACGAACTCCTCGCTGGTGCCCAGCGGCAGCAGCCCGCCCTCGCCGAAGGCCAGCCCGGCCAGCAGATAGAGCGGTATCGGCGAGAACTGGAAGCGTCCGGCGAACCTGCCGAGCAGTCCGAGACCGAGGATGATCGCACCGAACTCGATCAAGAAGACCGCGGATGAGTGCACGTGTCACTCCCTTCCGAGTATGGTCGCGGCCGACTCCACGCCCTCGCGGGTGCCGATCACGATCAGGGTGTCCCCGCCGGCCAGCCGGAAGTCCGGCGTCGGCGAGGGGATGGCCTCGGCGCGGCGCAGTACGGCGACGATCGACACACCGGTCTCCGTCCGCATGCACGTGTCGCCCAGCAGGCGTCCGTTCCAGTGCGAGGTCGACGACAGCTCGATGCGTTCGGCGACCAGGCCCAGCTCGGTCGTGGACAGCAGGCTGGGGCTGTGGTGGGCGGGCATCAGGGCGTCGATGAGCGCCGCGGACTCCCCCGCGGAGAGCCGGACGGACAGGGCGCAGGCGTCCGGGTCGTCCTTGCGGTACGCGCTCAGCGTCCGGCCGCCGTCGCGGTGCGCGACCACGGAGATGCGGCGTTGCTCGCGGGTCGTGAGGTCGTACCGCACCCCGATTCCCGGCAACGGCGTACTGCTCAGGCGTGGAGTGCCCATGACTGGTCCCCTGTCCGATGTCGATCTGCTGATCCGTCAACCCTACGGCGGGCGGCGGACCCCGCTCGCGCGGTTCCCGCCCCCCTTTCCGCAGGGGCGCGGGGAACCGCGCGGCCGGACCCCGTGCCGTCAGTCGGTCACGTCGACCTTGCCGTTGGCGGGCGCCGCGGCCGGCGCGGCGGGGGCAGCCGCCGGCCCGGTGATCCTGCGCAGCAGGTCGGGCAGGTCGACCCCGGTGGTGGAGCTGAGCAGTTCGACCCCCTGGGCGACGTTGTCCGCGACCGTACGGGACAACTGGCTCGCCCCGTCCGTCGAGATCACCGTCATCTTGTCGACCGCGCTGAGCGGCTCGGACGCCTTGGCGACCACCTGCGGCAGCACCTCGACGAGCATCTGCAGGACCGCCGCGTCGCCGTACTGGGAGAACGCGTCGGCCTTCTTGCGCATGGCCTCCGCCTCGGCGGCGCCCTTCGCCCCGATCGCCGCGGCCTCGGCCTCACCCTCGATGCGTACGGCGTCGGCGAGCGCGGCACGGTGCGCCTTCTCGCCCTCACCGGTCAGCCGGGACCGCTGGGCGTCCGCCTCGGCCTGCTTGACCAGCGCGACCCGGCGGGCCTCCGCCTCCTGCTCGGCCTGGTAACGCGCCGCGTCGGCCGGCTTGCGGACCTTGGTGTCCAGCTCGCGGTCGGTCAGCGCGGCCTGCCGCTGGGCGACCTTCTCCTGCTCGGTGAGGACCTCCTGGCTGCGGGCCGCCTGGGCGAGCGGACCGGCCGCCGCGGCACGGGCCGCCGCCTCGTCCGTCTCGGCCTTGATCTCCGCGGTCTTGAGCGCGAACGTCCGCTGGGCGATCGCGATCTCCTCCTCGGCCTTCAGCCGGGCCTGCTCGGCGGCGCGCCGGGCCACCGCCTCCGCGATGTCGGCCTCCTGCTTGGCGCGGGCGGCCTCGGGGCGCCCGAGGTCCTCCAGGTACGAGCCCTCGGTGGTGATGTCCTGGATCTGGAAGGCGTCGAGCACCAGGCCCTGCCCGGACAGGCTGGCCTCGGCCTCCTCGGCGACCTGCCCGGCGAACGCGGCACGGTCCCGGATGATGTCCTCCACCGACATCCGGCCCACGATGGAGCGCAGCGCGCCGGAGAGCACTTCCTGGGTGAAGCCGACGATGCCGTTCTGCTGCATCAGGAAGCGCTGGGCGGCGGCGCGGATGGAGTCCTCGGTGCCGCCGACCTTCACGATGGCGACCCCTTCGAGGTTCGCCTTGACCCCGCGCAGGGTGACCGCGCCGCGCACCGTGATCGGGATGTGCCGGCTGGACAGGTCGAGGGTGAACTTCTGCTGGACGAACGGCACGACGAAGACGCCGCCGCCGACCACGACCTTCTGGCCGCTGTTGTCGGTGAACACGCGCCCGGTCTCCGGGTCGGTGGACTTCTTGCCGCGCCGCCCGGTGACGATGAAGGCCTGGCTGGGCCCGGCCACCTTGTACCGGGTGACGACGACGAGTGCGAGCAGGACGAGGAGTACGACGACTCCCACGACCGCGACGAGTACGGGACTCATGAGGAATTCCCCCCTTGCCACCCCCAAGGCGGCAGATCGCTATGGAACAGAACCAATAAGCAGGTGCAAGAAGCAGGTGCAAAAAGCAGGTGCAAGAAGTAGGTGCAAGAAAACGGTGACCGCTCACCGCCTCAGCGCTGGACCGGGCGGACCGCCACCGACGTCGGCGACAAGGACTCCTCGACCCAGACCTCGGTGCCCCGGGCCACGGCCTCCGGACTCTTCGCCGCGAGCTTGAGCGGCTGACCCGCGAGATACACCAGCACCTCCCCGTACCCGCCGACCGGGATCGGCGTGACGACGGAACCCGGACTGCCGACGAGGTCAGTGCCGCGCGGGGTGGCGGACGGCTCGTCGCGCATCAGGGCCCTGCTGAACCGCCAGGTCAGTCCGCCCGCCGCGGCTCCGGCCCCGATGCCCACGGCGGTGGCGGGCCCGGCTCCGAGTCCGGTGGTGCCGAGCACGAGGGCGCCGCCGAAGCCGAGCATGGACACGAAGCCGGCGATGACCGGCAGCGAGAGCAGGCCGTCGAAGAGCCCGTCCAGGACTCCTGCCCCGCCGAACAGCCCCTCCAGTACGCCGTCGAAGACCAGCGTCACGAGCAGCAGCACGACACCCGCGATGCCGAGACCGAGAAACAGGGTCATGCGGCCACCTCCCCCCAACTGTGCCGATCACCTCGTCGGACCCGCATCCTGTCAGATGCATGCGCTATACACATTGCCGGATCCCGGCAGTCTTTACGCTTTCTTGGTGCCGCTTTGGCACAGGAGCCCCGTGGTTCCCACAGTCACGACACCGCCCGGCATCAAGAACGCGCGAAGACTGCCGGGATCCGGCAATGCGGAGTTCTCGCCCCCGGGTGCACGATGGTCCGGCAGAAACGGGGGAGCCCACGGGGGACGGGCAGGGACCCCGGTATCGAACACCGTCGGTGGACGGCCGGTACCGGGGCCCCGCCTCTGCCGTTTTCCGGCAGCGAGCCCCACCCTCACCGCACCACACCCCCGCCCCGTGCGCTAGAAAGGCGTGACCAGCTCATCGAGGGAAAACGGCTCATCGGGAGAAGCGGGGCGCGCATGGCGGGGCGGGACGTACCCGAGGAGTACCTGGACGGGTACGCGCGTATCGTCGCAGACGCCTCCGCGACGGGCCGCCGGCTGACCCGTGACGAACTCGACTCCCGGCGGGCGCTGGGCGAACGGGCCGCCGAGGCCGGGTTCGGACTGCGGGCCCTGGTCGGCGCGCATCTCGCCGCCGCCCGCGTGCACTGGCCCGCCACCGCGGGGGAGAGCGCCCTCGCCGCCGTCGAGCAGGCCGTCGACGCCTTCGCCGAGGGCTACGAACGGGCACAGCTCCTCGCCGTACGGCAGGAGGAGGCCGCGCGCCGGGAGTTCATCGACGACCTGCTGCACGGCCGCAGCGACCTCGGGCTGCTCGCGGAGCGTGCCGAACGCTTCGGGCTGCGCCTCTCGCACGCGCACGCGGTCGCCGTGGCGCGGGGCAGTGCGGGTCGCGACGGGTACGACGGTTACGACGAGGGGGACACCGTGCCTCGCGAGGTGGAGAGCGCGCTGATCGCCAGGTTCGGCGACCGCAGCATCCTCGTGACCACCAAGGACGGCCGCCTGGTGTGCATCGCCCCGGGTGACCAGGACGACGTACTCGCCTTCTTCGCCAAGCAGGCGTACGCGGCCACCGACGGCGGGCAGGTCGCCATCGGCCGCTCCCGGCCCGGGCCCGGCGGGGTCGTCCAGTCCTACGAGGAGGCGCTGAACGCCCTCGACCTGGCGGAGCGGCTGGAGTTCGACACGCCCGTGCTGCGCTCCGCCGACCTGCTCGTCTACCCCGTCCTGACCCGGGACCGGCAGGCCATGGCCGATCTGGTGGTCAGCGCGCTCGGACCGCTGCGGACGGCCCGCGGCGGCGCCGAACCGCTCCTCGACACGCTCACCGCGTACTTCGACTCGGGCTGTGTCGCCGCGGAGGCCGCCCGGCGCCTGGCGCTGAGCGTCCGCGCGCTCACCTACCGGCTGGAACGCATCCACAAGCTGACCGGGGCGAACCCGGCGGACCCGGTGCACCGGTACACGCTGCAGACCGCGGTCATCGGGGCGCGGCTGCTGGACTGGCCGGAGAAGGACTTCTGAGGGCCGCCGAGGAGCACCCTCCTCGGCCGGCGCTCATTCCTCGCCGTCGTCCGTGTCGTCCTCGTCGTCGGCGCCGTCCGGCAGCTCTTCCCCGCCCCTGCCCGGCTTGCGCGGCTTCTCCGCGTCCCCGGCGGCGGGGTCCGGCCCGCCCTCCGGGATCTCCTTCGTGACGGAGGGGGAGGCGGTGGGCGCCGGATCGACGTCCGGCGCGGTACCGGCCTCCTGGCCCTGTTCCCCGCCCCGCTCCCTTCCCCGGTTCTGGTCCTGGCCCTGGTCCACCGTTCCGGCCACGGGCGCCCCGGTGGCCGACCTGCCGGACGAGTTCTCGGTCGCACCGGCTGAGGGCGGCGCGTCCTTCGATCCGCCCTCGGGCGTGGTGTCGTCCGGCGAGAACATCGACATGCCCGCGAGCACGGCCAGTACGAAGATCACGGCACCGGCGAGGATGCCGAACACCCGGGGTCTGCGGCGGACGGCGGTCCCGACACCGCCGCGTCCGCCACCACCGCCGGAAGGCCGTGCGCGACGCGAGGGCCCGGACCGGGCGGAGTGCGAGGCGTGCGAGGAGGGTGCCGGGGCGGGCAGTGGCCCGGAGCGGGCGGCGTGGGCGGAGCGTCCGCCGTGGGCGGAGCGTCCGTTGGGCTGCGCGGCGGTCGCCGGGAGCCGGTACGTCGTCGGGGCCCCGCTGTCGGCCCCGCCGGGCTGCTGCCGCGGGGGCGCGGTCGCGTACGACACCTGCGTACGCGGCTGCTGTGCGGCCACCGGGAGGGGCTCGGCCCGTCCCTGCCAGGCGCCCGTGCCGAACCAGTCCGCGACCTCCTGGGCCGTGGGGCGGTCCTCGGGCTGCTTGGCGAGGAGGCCGAGGAGGTAGTTCTCGAAGGCGGGCGGCAGCTGGCTCCCGCGCTCGCGGGGCGGCACCGGCGCCATGTCGATGTGCTGGTGCAGGGTGATCGTGGCGCTCTCGCCCTGGAACGGCGGTCTGCCGGTGAGCAGTTGATAGAGCACGCAGCCCAGCGAGTACACGTCGGAGGCGGCGGACGCCGGACGGCCCAGGGCGCGTTCGGGGGCCAGATAGAGGCTGGTGCCGACGATCTGGCCGGCCGTGGTGAGCGCGGACGACGGGTCGTCGACGAAACGGGCGATGCCGAAGTCGCCGATCTTCACGGTGCCCTGGGCGTCCACGAGGAGGTTGCCGGGCTTGATGTCCCGGTGCACGATCCCCTCCCGGTGGGCGGCGGCGAGGCCCGCGGCGGCCTGGGCGGCGATGGTGGCCACCCGGTCCGCCCCGAGGGTGCCGGACGCGGTCAGCTCCTGGGCGAGACTGCGGCCTTCGACGAGCTCCATGACCAGGTAGAAGCGGTCGTCCCAGGCGCCGAAGTCGAAGACGGCGACGACGTAGGGGTGGCTGAGCCGGGCCGCCGTCTGGGCCTCCAGGCGGAAGCGGGCGGACGCGGCGCTGTCCGCCTCGTCCCCCAGCAGCAGCTTGACGGCCACGGCGCGGCCGAGCACCTCGTCGGTGGCCTGCCACACCTCGCCCATCCCGCCTCGGCCGATGGACGCCTGCAACCGATACCGCTCCGCGACGAGCACCAGCGAATCATCCTCAACAGCAGAAGGCCAACACGACGACCGCGAACGGCACTTCAGCGGTGCGGAAGCGCGCGGATGGGGGGACTCGCAGTCCCCTTAGCCTACCGATCCCCCGACCCCCGGAACGCCCCGCGGGCCACGGGGGCGTCCGCGCCGTTCCCCGCGCCCCTGAGGGAGTGGGTGTGCGCGGGATGTCGGGTGCGGGTTGCCCGTGGTGGACCGCGCAGTTCCCCGCGCCCCTGAAATGCGGGGCTGCGCCCCTGCCTTTCATCTCTCCGCGCGGACCATCACGCAGTCGAATTCCACGACCCGGCCCGTCGCGGGGTCGCGGGTCACGGGGTACATCCCGGTGACCCCGAATCCCGCCGCCTCGTACGCGGCGACAGCCTCCCCCATCGCGGGGCTGCCCTCGTACAGGCGCAGCGCCGCCACCTCGGACTGCATCCCGACGAACTCCGAGATCCGCTCGCCCGCCCCGGCGAACACCTCCATGTCGAAGCCCTGCGTGTCCATCTTCAGATACGGCCGGGGGTTCTCGACCCCTTCCAGCGCCTTCTGCATGACGTCGTCCAGACGCCGGATCTCGATCTCCTCCGTACGCCCCTTGGCGAACCGCCGGTAGCGCTCCTTGCCGTACTCGCTCGGCGGCAGCAGGGAGTTCATGGACTTCCAGTCCACGTGGATGGACCGCGTCGCCTCCTCGCGGCCGAGCGCGAAGTTGTACACATGCCAGTCCGGGTCGTTCTCGGCGGACTTCCGCAGCTTCTCGAACGTCGCGGAGACCGGCTCGAACGACACGATCCGCCCCGTGTAACCGAAGCGCCGCAGACCCTTCCCGTACTGCCCGCTGTTGGCCCCGACGTCGAAGACGCAGTTCACCCGGTTCAGTTCCAGCAGCGCGGCCACATGCTGCGTACACAGATAGTGTGCGGCGGCGAGCTGGAACTCCCGCTCCCCGTCCGCCGGCACCGCCTTGTCCAGCAGCAGACGCGCGCCCGTGTCACCGAGCGGCACACTCTTCACGTTCCGCTGCCCCGACCCGCGGGCCACCACCCAGGTGTCCGTCCCGGCGTCCGTGACCGCGTACCGGCTCCTGCCGCGCGTCACCAGATCCGCGCCGCTCCCCACCGGCACGACGGTCCGCTCGCCCCGGCGGAACAACAGCGAGGTACCGGGACCGAGATCGACCACCTTCACGCCTATCCGGGGAAGGATTCCGAGCAGTCTTCTGTAAAGGGTCGGCATCGGGTCAGCCTCGCAGAAGTCGCCACCGATTCACCGGTACTTCACGGAACACATGCTCAACGGCGGCCGGTCGCGTGCCGGTCGAGTTCGTAGGCCGCTCTGATGAGGGGCACGTGCGTGAACGCCTGCGGGAAATTGCCCAGTTGGCGCCCGGCGACCGGGTCGTACTCCTCCGCCAGCAGGCCGACGTCGTTGCGCAGGAGCAGCAGCCGCTCGAACAGGGTCCTGGCCTCGTCCTCGCGGCCGGTCAGCCGCAGGGCGTCCGCGAGCCAGAAGGAGCAGGCCAGGAAGGCGCCCTCGCCGCCGGCCAGCCCGTCGGGGCCCGCGGCTCCGCCGGCGTTCGTCGAGTAGCGGCGGACCAGGCCGTCGTCGCTCGACAGTTCGCGTTCGACGGCGGCGACCGTGCCGGTCACCCTCGGGTCGTCCGGCGGCAGGAACCCGGTGCGCGGGATGAGCAGCAGCGCCGCGTCGAGGGCGCGCGAACCGTAGGACTGGGTGAACGTGCCGCGCGCCGCGTCGAAGCCCCTCTCGCAGACCTCCCGGTGGATACGGCCCCGGATCTCACGCCAGTGGGCGACGGGCCCCGGACGCCCGTGCTCCTCGGCGAGGCGGACCGCACGGTCGAAGGCGACCCAGCACATCACCTTGGAGTGGACGTGGTGGCGGGGTTCGCCCCGCATCTCCCACAGGCCCTGGTCGGGCCGGGACCACACCTTCTCCAGATGGTCGAGCACGGTCCGCTGGAGCGCGACGAGATGCCGCTGGGGCCGCAGCCCCGAACTCAGCGTCAGGGCCAGGGTGTCCATCAACTCCCCCGGCACGTCCAGTTGTTGCTGCGTGGCGGCGCCGTTGCCGATCCGCACCGGCCGCGACCCCTCGTACCCGGGCAGCCAGTCGGCCGTCCACTCGGTGAGCCTGCGCTCGCCGCCGATGCCGTACATGATCTGGATGTCCTGCGGGCGGCCGGCGACCGCCCGTTCCAGCCAGCCGCGCCAGGCGTCCGCCTCGGCGGTGAAGCCGCTGCGCAGCAGCGCCTCCAGGGTCATCCCGGCGTCGCGCAGCCAGCAGTAGCGGTAGTCCCAGTTGCGTACCCCTCCGGGCTGTTCGGGCAGGGAGGTGGTGGGTGCGGCGACGATGCCGCCGGTCGGCTCGTAGGTGAGGGCCTTGAGGGTGATGAGGGAGCGTACGACCGCTTCGCGGTAGGTGCCGCCGTAGGTGAGGGGCCGCAGCCAGTCGCGCCAGTACTCCTCGGTGCGGCGCAGCGCCTCGAAGGGGTCCACGGGGTCGGGGGCGGGCAGGTGGGAGGGCCCCCAGGTCAGCACGGAGGGGATCCGCTCGCCCGCGGTGACGGTGAAGTCGGCGGTGTGGGCGCGGCCGTGCGCGGTGAGCGGGACGGGGGTGGACAGGCGCACCGACTCGGGTCCGGCGACCCCGGTGAGCTGCCCGCGCTCACGGTGCATCCAGGGCACCACGCTCCCGTACTCGAACCGCAGCCGCAGGTCCATGCGCAGGTCGACCGTGCCGGACACACCCTCGACGATCCGTACGACGCAGGGGGCGCCGTCGCGGCGCGGCATGAAGTCGACGACGGTGGCCCGGCCGGTGTCCGTCTCCCACGCGGTCTCCAGGACGAGGGAGTCCCCGCGGTAGCGGCGGGTGGAGGCGGTGGGCGGGCCGGAGCCGTCGTACGCGGCCACGGGGGCGATCCGCCAGCGGCCGTTGTTCTCGTCGCCCAGCAGCGCG
This sequence comes from Streptomyces ortus, assembly GCF_026341275.1. Taxonomy (NCBI): domain Bacteria; kingdom Bacillati; phylum Actinomycetota; class Actinomycetes; order Kitasatosporales; family Streptomycetaceae; genus Streptomyces; species Streptomyces ortus. The sequence goes on along the minus strand of NZ_JAIFZO010000002.1, from coordinate 4,497,865 downwards.
GCGAAGCAGGCGGGCGAGTCGAAACGGGGCAGGCACAGCCAGTCGAGGCTGCCGTCGCGGCCGATGAGGGCGGCGGTCAGCAGGTCTCCGACGAGGGCGTAGTCCTCGATCCGTCCCGGCATGGGGCCAGTGTGGCCGTGGGCGGGGGCGGGGGCATCTCGAAGGGGTCCACCGGCTCACCCGGTCGGCCCGGTGCGCTGGTGGGAGGTGCCGCGCGATGGTGCCGTGGAAGGAGATCCGGCCCTTCCCCTGTAGTCGGGAGCCGTAGGAGGCATCCGTGCTGAACCGTCCGCCCCGCCGTCGGTGCCGTCACCGGCGTACCGTCCCCGTCTCCGTCCCCGCCCTGGTACCGGCCCTCGTCCCGGTCCTGGCGGTGGCCGCGCTGCTCACGACGGCCGGATGCTCGGGCGGTGGCGGCGGGGCCGGTGCCGGTGCCGCGGACGACGCGGCGGCCTCCGCCTCCGCCGTGGCCGCGCGGGCCCCCTCGCCCTCCCCGTCGGTCACCGTCGCGCACACGCTCACCGACGCGCAGGCGAAGGCGGCGCTGGTCACCCCCGCCGACCTCGGCGACGGCTGGACGGGTACCGAAGGCGCGGCGACCTGGCGGGACGCCCTCCTCAAAGGGAAGGCGGACGTCACCGACTGCCAGCGGCTGCTCGACGGCCTGTACGCCGAGAACCTGCTGGGCGAGCCCGCGGGGTCCCGCGCGGTGGCCGGTTACGACGACACCGGCGCCGGGACGCAGCTGCGGTACCAGGTCGGGGCGTACGACCGGGCGGCGCTGGACTCCTCGCTGGCCTGGCTGAAGACGGTGCCGGAGACGTGCGGGCAGTTCACGGCCACGGATGTCAGGGGCGGGCAGTTCACCGTCCGGGCCGTCGCCGCGCCGCTGCCCGGCCTGGGCGAGGCGGCCGAGGGGCTGCGGGTGACCGTGAGCGGCGAAGGCGGCGGCTGGCCCGCCGTCCTCACCCTGGACTTCGCCGCGGTGCGGGTCGGCGACAGCGCGCTGTCCCTCACCGACGGCGGACTCGACGAGGTGGACGCCGAGGACGTCCGGCGGGCCGCCGAGGCCGGTACGCGGCGTCTGGAGGAGGTCCTGGCCGGGCGGACGCCGACGGCGGCGGCGCGCTCGGCGCCGGCCGCCGCGTCGGAGTCGGCTTCGCAGCCGGCGTCGCGGCCGGCTTCCGAACCGGCGGGGGATTCGCCTTCCGCCTCGGATGCGGCGTCCGTTCCCCCGCCGGATGCGGACGAGCAGGATCCCGATGGCACTGGCGCTGGCACTGGCGATGCCGATGCCGATGCCGATTTCGATGAGCTGAACTGATGCGGGGCGCGGGTACGGCCGTCAGGGCCGGTCGGTGAGGTAGCGCTCGACCGGGCCCAGGGTGAGCAACCCGCTGCCCGCGCCCGCGAGTTCGGCGGCGGCGGGGCGCAGGCGGTCGCGGGCGCGTTCCAGGGCGTCGTGGTCGCCGAGGCGGCGGGCGGCCTCGGCCTCCAGCGCGAGGCAGGCCTCGTACAGGAGGTCGTGCGGGGGCTCCGGGAGGGCGCGCAGGGCGGTACGGGCCTCGGTACGGCGGCCCACCGCGAGCAGCGTGAACGGTTCGGCCCAGGGGCGGTAGGGACCGTAGTCGGGTCGGGGGTCCTGGTCCGGATTCGGGTCCGGGTCCTGGTCCGGGTCCGGGTCCGGGTCCGTCGGGAGGTCGTGGGTCAGGCGGAGGCAGAGGAGGGCGAGGGGGAGGAGGCCGTGTTCCAGGCCGGGCATTCCGGCGCCCTCCAGGCGGGTGGCGGCGGCGCGGTAGGCCGTCTCCGCCTCGGCCGGCCGGCCGGTCGCGCTGAGCCGCAGGGCTCCGTACCACTCGGTGAAGACGCCCACGAGGGGCAGTTCGTGGCGTTCGGCGAGGTGGTCCGCGGCCTTCGCGTGGCGGTCCGCGCCGGCGAGGTCGCCGAGTGCCGCGCGCGCCTGGAGACGGATGAGGTGGCCGAGGACCTCGTAGGTCACCAGACCGTGGCGGGCGGCCAGTTCGACGAGTTCGGCGCCGATCGCGTCGCGTCGCGGGGCGAGGCCGGCGCGGGTGAAGGACTGCATGAACGTGCCGTTCAGGGCGAAGGCCAGCAGGGTGGGGTCGTCGAGCCGGCGGGCGAGTGCTTCCGCCTCGCGGGCGGCGTCGGGGCCGCGCCCGCCGTGCGCGTCGGCCGCTCCGCGAGTTTCCAGGGCGATGGTGGCCAGGAGGCGGCAGCGGGCCGGGTCGTGCGCGCGGGTGCCTGCGGGCAGGGCTCGGAGGGTGCGTTCCGCGGCGGCCACGATGTGGGCCGCGGCCGTGGGGTCGTCCACGCGGGTCCAGATCGCCGGGACGTCGTACGCGCCGATCACCCGGGCGGTCAGCTCAGGGTCGGCGAACTCCTCCGCCGCGGTGATGGCCGCGATGCGGTGGCGGCGGGCCTCCGCCAGGCCGGCGCCGCCGGTGACCGCGAGGTTGCGGAGGAGGCCGATGGTGGAGTGGAGGCGGGTACGGGCGCCTTCGGCGACGGTGCGGTGGTAGGACTCGGCTGCGCGGGTCCACAGCTGGGCGGTGGCGTCGGGTACGGGCGGGTCGTCGCCGGCGACGCCGTTCCCCGGGCCCCCCGCAAACAAAGGACTGCGCCGTTCCCCGCGCCCCTGGGTGGGTGGGGTGGCGGCCTCGCCGGACGGTGCGGGCCGTGAAGGGTGAGTGCGCCGTTCCCCGCGCCCCTGGGTGAGTGGGGCAGGGGCCTCGCCGGACGGTGCGGGCCGTGAAGGGTGAGTGCGCCGTTCCCCGCGCCCCTGGGTGGGTGGGGTGGCGGCCTCGCCGGACGGTGCGGGCCGTGGAGGGTGAGTGCGCCGTTCCCCGCGCCCCTGGGTGGGTGGGGTGGCGGCCTCGCCGGACGGTGCGGGCCGTGGAGGGTGAGTGCGCCGTTCCCCGCGCCCCTCAGTGAGTGGGGCGGCGGCCTCGTTGTTCTGGGTGGGGGGTAGGTCCAGGGTTGGGGACTGGGTGAGGATGTCTGACTGCAGGCGGCGTAGGTGGGGGCCCGGGTCCACTCCCAGTTGGGTGGTCAGGACCGTGCGGGCCCGGCGCAGGACGGCCAGGGCGTCTCCCTGGCGGTGCTGGCGGTAGAGGGCCAGGGCCAGCAGGCACCAGGCGTCCTCCCGCCAGGGGTGGTCCGTGAGGTGGGCGTCCAGGTCGGGGACCGCGTCGGCGGGGCGGCCGAGGGCGAGCAGGGTCTCGGCCCGGCGTTCCACGGCCTGCAGGCGCAGCTCGGCGAGGCGGGCCCGTTCGGCGCGGGACCAGTCCTCCCCCTCCCCGGCGAACTCGGCGTACGCCGGACCCCGCCACCAGCCCAGCGCCTCCTCCAAGGTCGAGAGCGCCGCCGGGGCGGGCAGACCGGCCACCGTGCCGAGCGCCGTCTCGAAGCGCCACGCGTCCACCGTGTCCGGCGCGGCACGCAGCGCGTAACCGGGGCCTTCGGTGACCAGCAGCCGGGCCGGGGTGCGGGGCGGGCGGTCCGGTTCCAGGGCGCGCCGCAGGGCCGCCACGAAGGTCTGGACGGCCCCCACGGCTCCGGCGGGCGGCTCCGTCCACAGGTCCTCGACCAGCCGGGACACGGGTACGACGCGGCGGCGGGCCACGATCAGCCGGGCCAGCACGGCCCGGTGCCGCGGCCCCTTCAGGGCGAGCTCCCGCCCGTGCTCGTCCCACGCGACCGTCGGCCCGAGCACCCCGAACACCACCCGCACGCCCCGCTGCTCCACACCGACCTCTCCCACACCGCGTCCTCCCAGCTCACGCTACCTGCGCCGGACACGCCACACCCACCTGCTGACCGCCCGCTGATTCACACCCCACACGCTGAGACCCGAGCCCAGCCAGTCCCGCCCCCAGGGGCGCGGGGAACGGCGCAGTCCTTCGTCTTTCGCCTTCAGGGGCGCGGGGAACGGCGCAGTCCTTCGCCCGTAAAGGGGCGACACCCACCCGAGGAACCCCATGCCACCCACGATCACCGGCTTCACCCACCACCGCATCCCCGGCGCCACCACAGCGGAGCTGAACGTCGCCGTCGGAGGCGACACCGCCACCGGCACCCCCGTCGTCCTCCTCCACGGCTTCCCCCAGACCCACCTCATGTGGCGCCACGTCGCCCCGAAGCTCGCCATCGAGCACCCCGTCATCTGCCCCGACCTCCGCGGCTACGGCGCCAGCGACAAGCCCGCCGACCCCGACGGCACCGCGTACTCCAAGCGCACGATGGCCGCGGACGTCGTCGCGGTCGCCAAGGCGCTCGGGCACGACCGCTTCGCGCTGGTCGGCCACGACCGCGGCGCCCTCGTCGCGATCCGCGCCGGCCTCGACCACCCGGAGACGGTCACCCACCTCGCCTCGCTGGACGTCCTGCCGACGCTCGACATGTGGGAGGTGATGCACGGAACGTCCGCCGCCGTCGGCTTCCACCTCTACCTCATGGCCCAACCGCCCGGCCTGCCCGAGCAGTTGATCGGCGCGAGCCCCGACGCGTTCTTCGGCCACTTCCTGGACGCCTGGACGCGCGACCCGGCCGCCGTACCGACGGACGTCCGCGCCGCCTACCTCGCGGCGTCCCGCGCGGCCGTCCCCTCCATCGTCGCGGACTACCGCGCGTCCGCGGGCATCGACGTCACCCACGACCGCGCCGACCGCGAGGCGGGCAACCGGCTGCGGATGCCGGTGAGCGTGCTCCAGCAGGACTGGGGCGCCGCCCTCGGCTTCGACGCCGCCGCGCTGTGGTCCGCGTGGGCCGACGACCTGCGGCACAGCACTGTCCAGTGCGGCCACTTCATGGCGGAGGAGGCCCCGGACCTCGTCGTCGAGGCGATACGGGACCTGCTGCGCCGTTGACGCGGGGGGCTGCCAGCCGGCGGCGGCTCGGTTAGCTTGCGTCGTGGGGACCCGCCCCGCCCAGCCGGCCGATGCAGAGCCAGATGGACCGCGGCGGAGGCCGGTGGACCGGGACAGAGGCCAATGCCCTGCGGAGAGGCCGATGGCCCCGTGGAGAGGAGAGGGCCGGTGGACAAGCGCACGCCCCGACTCGGCGAGGTCCAGGAGACCCTGCTCATCCCCCTCTACGCCCGCGCGGTCGAGACCCGTAAGGCGCACGGACTGCTCAGCGATCCACAGGCTGTGGAGATGGTCGACTCCCTCGACTACGACTTCTCCCGCTTCGACGGCGCGCGCAGCCTGCTCGGGGTGAACCTGCGCACCCTGCTCTTCGACCAGTGGGTACGGGAGTTCCTGGAACGGCACCCGTCCGGCACGGTCGTCGAGATCGGCACGGGACTCGACACGCGGTTCGAACGGCTCGACAACGGCACGGTCCACTGGTTCGACCTCGACCTGCCCGATGTGATCGCCCTGCGCCGGGGCTTCTTCAAGGACACGGACCGGCGGCACATGGTCTCCGCCTCGGTCACCGATCCGCAGTGGATGGAGCAGGTGCGCGACAGCAGCCCCGGACCGTACTTCCTGGTCGCCGAGGCGGTGCTGGTCTATCTGGAGGCGGAGCTGGTCCGTACGGTGTTCCAGCAGGTCGGCGAGGAGCTGCCCGGGGCCCGCTTCGCCCTGGAGACCGCCGCGTCCCGCGTGGTCGACGCCCAGGACGGCCATGACGTCCGGGCCGAGGTGACCGCCCGGATGCGCTGGGGGTGCGACAACCCGGGCGCGCTCGAACAGTGGGAGCCGGGTCTCAGCCTCACGGACTCCCGCACGCTTGCCCAGCTGCCGGGCCCGGTCACGCACCGGCTGCCCCTGCGCTACCGCCTCCTGCTTCCGGTGGTGGCGACGCTCAGGCGCCGGGACATCGGGGCGTACCGCTGCAACCTGTTCAGGTTCGCCGGTCAGTGACCGCGTAACCGGCCGTGCGGTGCGCGTAGTCGGAGGTTGCTGGGGGTGGTCCTCCAGGTGAAGCGTGCGCGAGGATGGGGTCATGACCGCGGCCCCTCGCGCCATTGCTCTTCTGGAGACCTGGCCGAACCTGGTAAGTGGCCCGCCCCGGTGCGCCGTTGGGCATGCCTTCGCTTCGGCGGGACACGAGATCGTCCACTTCCACTCCGACGACTCCGCCGACCTCTACCTCACCCCCACGGCCGTCGAGCGCCTGCTTCCCCCACTCCTGCACGCCAGCGCGATCCGGGTGCGCCCCGGCGCCTCCTGGATCACCGTGCTCCTCGACTGCGACGCCGACGTCCAGCTCCTGCTGGGGCTGGTGAGTGTCGCGCTGAAGGAGCAGGGCGCGGTCCCGCCGCGGCGTCCGACCCCGCCCTGCGACTGGGAGCGTCCGGCGGTGGTCCCCGGACCGCGCCCGGGAGCGGCCCGCCGCGTGGTGGACCGCCTCATGCCCCACCACTGACCCAAGCCCTGCCAATGACGCACGCCCCACCACTGACGGCCGGCCACCCCCGGCCACACCCGCTCCTCCCGAGAGTAGGGAGGCACGCCAGGAGGAGGGGGTGGTCATCGGGAGGCAGTCGTGCGGACCTCCGTGGAACTGCTCCCACCCTCACGCCATGTCACCGCTCCTGCAACTAACACGCAGTAAAGCTCACCCCAGGACTTGGCCCGCAATGCTTCAGGGCCTCGTGTCCGTGCCGTCGGCCGTCGTCGCCGACTCCTTCGCGCGCGCCTCGTCCGCCAGTTCCTTCGCGCGCGCCGCGTCCGCCAAATCCTCCGCCCGCGCCGCGTCGCTCGGATCCGACGTCGCCAAGCTGCTCGGATCCGACGTCGCCGTCTCCCTCGCCGTGGGCGGCGTCCGCGGACCGCTGGCCGACGGCTCGGGCGCCGGGGTCGGGCGAGAGGTGGCCGACCCCACCACCTCCACCACCGCTCCCGGCTTCAGGGTCTTGTACAGCCACATCGCGTCCACGGTGCGCAAACCGATCGCGCCCCCGGTGGCGTCGTAGGTGCCGGGCGCCTTCTCGTCCCAGCCGAGGGCGAGAAGATAGTTCGTACGGTCGTCCGGGCCGCGCAGCCGCATCACCCAGGCCGCCTTGACCTCGTACTCGTGCCAGCCCGCCACCGCGCCCGGCACCATCGTCGCCGGGTACTTGGCGGTGATGGTCATCAGCCCCGTCGGCGTGGGCGCATCGCCCGTTCCGGCGGAGATGGGCACGGTGCGTCCCCCGGCGATCAGTGTCCGCCGGTCGAGGTCCACCGTGGCGGCGACGACGACCGGCGAGGGCTGGGCGTTCGTGGGGGGCGTCTTCACGCCGTAACTGGCCGCGGGCGGAACCGACCGGGCATCTTCGCCATCAGTGAGCACCAGGGCCAGGAGAAGGGCGGCCAGCGCTCCCGCTCCGGCGGTGCCGACGGCGGCCAGCGAGGCCTTGCGGCGCCGGCGGCGGCGTACCGCACGGCGGCGGATCTCCGCCCCCGTGACGACCAGGGGAGTCTCGTGGTCCTGAGCCAACTCGCGCAGTGCGACGCTCAGTTCGGAGCGGTTCGCACCTTCGCCGGGGTCCTCGTCCGCGAACCGGTGGCCGGGCGTGAGCTCATCGGACACGGTCGTCCTCCCTCTCACCCAGTTCGTCGGCCTCACCGAGCCGACGCGCCAACGCCGCCCGGCCACGGGACAGCCGGGCCTTGACCGTCCCTGTGGGCGCACCGGTTTCGGAGGCTACCTGCTCGACACTCAAGTCGCACAGATGGTGCAGAACGACAGCCATGCGCTGTGCCTCGGGCAGTTCCCGCAACGCGGCCACGAGCGCGGCCCGTTCCGGACCCGGCCCCGGGGTGTGCTCCTGCGGCGGATTGCGGCGTACGAGTTCCAGCCAACGCCGGGCCCGCCGCCACCGGCTCACCGCGAGCCGCATCGCGACCGTGCGTATCCAGGCCTCGGGCGCCCCGTCGGCGAGGAACTCCCGCCGCCGGTCCCAGGCCCGGACGAACGCCTCCTGGACGACGTCCTGCGCCTCACCGTGGTCACCGGTGAAGGCGTAGAGCTGCCCGGTCAGCCGGGGGAACGCGGCCGCGTAGAACCCGTCGAACTCGTCCTCGGTCATACCCCCCGCCACACCCCCTGCCGCTGTTCTCGGAAGTCCCGTGCAACCCGGCTGCCTCTGTCGTGCGTACAGGTCACGTACGTCACGTACGCAACACAGGTCGCGTAGGTCGCGTACATCGAAGCACAAGCGCCCCGCAGGGCCGATCCGAAGGGAGTGGCGCGCATCGTCGCGCTCGACCGACCATGGACGACGACTTCACCGCCCGCGCCGGGGAGTACTGGCCCCGGCTCACGCGCACGGCCCGCCTGCTCACGGGGAACGCCGCCGACGCGGACAGACGCGCGAGAGCGGCGGTGGCGGAGGTCTACGCGCGGCGCCGAATCCCGGGCGACGACGCGGAGTTCTACGTACGGCGGGCGCTGGTACGGGGCTTTCTGCGCGACGGGCGCTCCTGGGGCGCCGGGCGCCCGGTGCACTCCGGAGGAGCCAGACACTCGCGGCACTCCGGGCGGTCCGCGCGGTCCGGGGACACGCCGGAGCCGTACGCGCCCGATCCGCTCGACCCGCTCACCGAGGTGCTGGCGGGGCTTCCGCACCGGCGGCGGGCCGTGGCCGTGCTGCGGCACTGGGACGGGCTGACCCACCGCGAGATCGCCGCGCTCCTCAACTCCTCGCGAGGGACGGTGAAGACGGCGGGCCGCCGGGCGGAGAAAGCGCTGCGCACCCACCCCGCGTACCGCGAAGGCGCGCACGATGTGGGCCCGTCCGAGGGCCCGTCCGAGGGCCCGCCCCTCCCCGGGCCCGCCATCGAGGCGGCCGGCCGCACGCTCCGCAAGCGGCGCCGGCGCACCACCGCGGTGCTCACCGCGGTGGGCGCCCTGCTCCTCGTACCCCTGGTCGTGGGGGCGGTACGCGGCACGGGTTCCGGGTCCGGTGGGGTCACGGTCTCCGTGGAGAGGGCGGCGGTCCGGGTCGTGACACCCGGAGAACGCGTCGAGGCCGCGCCCGGTGTGCAGTTCTGGCTCTCGAAGGACGGCACGCACGTGTCGGCACCGGGGCAGCCGAACCAGTTCCGCGACGCCGGGGAGGACAAGAGGGGGGTGACCCTCTGGGTGGACTCCACGACCGGGAACGGCAAACGGGTCTTCCTCTCCGGCGTCCACCGGGGCCCCCGCGAGGCGTCCCGTGTCGAAGTCCGCACCGCCGGGGGCACGTTCACCGCCCGGCTGCTCACCCTGGCGGGCTCCCCCGGCTGGTCCGCCTGGTACGTGGACGCCCAGCTCCCCGGCGGCGGCACGTCGTCGTCGGACATCACGGTGAAGGCGTACGACTCCGCCGGCACCCTCCTCGCACGGACGGACTCCCCCTCATGAACGCCCGCGTGAAGACCGGCGTGAAGACCGGCGTGAAAAGCCGCGTGCAGAGCCGCGTGAACGCCCGTGGCCTGCTCGGCCGCTGCGGTGCCCGCCTGCGCGGCATCGGCACGTTCCTGCGGCGGATACGGGTCCGCCGGCGCCGTACCCGCGCCCGCCGGCTGCGCCGCGTGCTGGCCGCCCTGCTGACGCTGTTCCTCCTGGTGTGCGCCGCGGTCGTGGTCGCCTACCGGATGACGCCCGTCCCCGAGCCGCACCCGGAGACCGTCAGCCAGAGCACGGTCTTCGTGGACGCCGGGGGCGAGTACCTCGGCAGGCGCGGACCGGTCGACCGCCAGGACATCCCCCTCAAGCAGGTCCCGCGGCACGTCCAGGACGCCGTGATCGCCGCGGAGAACCGCTCGTTCCGTACGGACTCGGGGGTCGCCCCCTCCGCGATCCTGCGGGCCGCGCTCGCGACCGTGACGGGCGGCGACCGCCAGGGCGGCTCCACGATCACGCAGCAGTACGTGAAGAACGCCCTGCTGACCCCCGAGCAGTCCCTCCAGCGCAAGGCGCACGAGGCCCTCATCGCGGTGAAGCTGGACCGCACGAGGGCCAAGGACGACATCCTGGCGGGCTACCTCAACACCGTGTACTTCGGCCGCGGCGCCGCCGGTATCGAGTCGGCCGCACGCAACTACTTCGGCGTCGGCGCCCACGACCTGACGGTCTCCCAGGGCGCCGCCCTCGCCTCCATCCTCAACCTGCCCTCGTACTACGAGCGGGCGGGCGCCGACGCGAAGGTGACGGGGACGCTGGAGCGGCGCTGGGAGTGGGTGCTCGACGCGATGGCGGACTCGGGCGCGATCAGCGCCCGCGAGCGGACGGACGCCCGCTTCCCCGCCTTCCGCTTCTACCCGCCGGGCGGCACGAACGGCCAGCGGCAGTACCTGATCGACACGGCGTCCGCGGAGGCCGCCGACCGGCTCGGCATCACGGAGGACCAGCTGGCGCGCGGCGGCTACAAGGTGCACACCACCTTCGACCTCGGCCTCCAGGACGAGACGGCGGAGCTGGTGCGCGAGCAGAGTCCCGCGGCCGTGAAGGGTGGAGCCCGGCTGCACACGGCCGTCGTCGCGACCGTTCCCGGCGACGGCGCGGTCCGGGTGCTGTACGGCGGGGCGGACTACGCGCACCAGCCGTTCAACGACGCCGTCGACGGGGCGGTCGAGGCGGGCACGGTCCTCGAACCGTTCTCCCACCGGGGCCTGCGGTTGGGCGACCCGCTGGGCGGACTCGTCAAGGAGACGGCTCCCACCCCGCTGCGCCTGAACTCGGCGTACGCCACGCTGGCCGCCGACGGCACCTACGCGGCCCCGTACACCGTCGCGAAGATCACCAAAGCGGGGCGTACGGTCCACACCGCGCGTCCGAAGACGCGTACCGCGATGGACGGGAAGGCGGCGGCGGTGGTCACCGAGCTGGTGAACGAGTCGGCCGCGAAGGACGGTGCCTACGCGCCCGGCCCCGGCCCCGCCATCAAGGACGGGACCTCCTTCCTGCCGGCCAGGCCCGTGCCCACCGGACCGGTCGGCCACTCGGCCGGCGCGGGCAGCGGTCCGGGCGCCCGGACGGCCTGGCGGAGCGTGTACTCACCCCGCCTCGCCCTGACCCTGGCCCTGTTCGCCGAACGCGACGGAAAACCCGCCCGGGTAGCAAACCTGACGGGCGACCTCCCCCCGGACACCCACGCAACCCAGACGGCCAACCAAATATGGAACATGGCCAACACCCCCGCAGGCCAACCACCCCAGGCCCCGGAACCCACGGCAGCGCCGGTTCCTTAGGAGGGGGTCGACGGCTCCCGCAGGGGGGGTGGGCGTGGGGGACTCAGCGCCGGGCCGCGGCCGGGCTTCGGTCCAGACGTGTGACGACGTGGTCATGGAATCGGTCCACGGCCTCGTCGACACTGCGGATGAACCCGGACTCGGCGTTGCCCCGGCTGCTGCCCATGCTCCGGAAGAGCGACAGCCGGAAGCCGGCGATCTCGGCGTCGTTCCTGGGAAGAAGGTCACCGGGCTCCGGACGCAGTCGCTCCAGAGTTCCGCGGGGTCCGCCCGTCTGGCCCACCAGCAAGGTCTCGACGTGCACGTCGGCCGGGGCGTCGGCAAGCTGACGGATCAGCCGCTTCGCCCAGGTGAGCGGGTAGCCCTGCTCCGGGGCGGCGATCTCGATGGACGTACGAAGCTTGCCGGTCCGCAGGTCCGCCGAGAGCGCGAGGATGCCCGGCGTGCCCTCGATACGGAGCTCGGAGTCCAGTCTGCCCGCCAGACAGAGCTGGTCGGCGAGGACCTCGCGACGGACCCGGGGATCGGTTCCGCGCTTCGCCCGCTGCACGGGGAGTACCCTCTGCCCCAGCTCACCGCCCAGCCGCAGGCACACCTGCCGCACAAGGCGCTCCCAGTTCTCGACCACCTCCACAGCCCGCTTGTCACCCTGGCAGAGGGTCTCGTCGTCGATGCCGTTGCGCACGGGCACCCAGGCAGGACCCATGTTCTGGAATCCATGGCATCCGGAGTTGTCGTGCTGGAGGTAGTGCAGGAGCTCCTGGAGCAGCCAGGCGTGCGCCGCGTTGCCGACGCCTTCGTGACGGATCAGCATCTGGGCCTGGTGGGTGACGTCGGCCCACGACAGGTGCCGCAGCGCCACCTTGTGCTTGCGGCGGCCGTCCGTCTTCACATCGACCAGCGGGCTGCCGTCCAGCTCCACGTCGTTGGAGAGGGTGATCACGGCCTCGTAGCCCCGGCGGGCGGCTATGTCCGTGTAGGCCTGTACCTGGTCGGGTTTCAGGGAGTTGCCATTGGTCTTGGTCTCGACCAACGCGGTCCACAGCTTCCCCGCCCGCTCCACCCGGATCACACCGTCCGGCCGACGCGGGGAGTCGCCGTTCGGCAGCGAGACCTCGGTGAAGGTCTCCATGCGTCCGGCGGGCGCGCCGAACACCGCGGTGAGGCGCCGGCCGAACTCCGGTACCTGCGCCATCACGGACAGCAGCACGGACGTCGCGCGGGTCTCCCTGTCCCGGTCGCTCTTGAGAGCGGAGACCGGGAAGAGCCGGGCCGGCCGCCAGGAGTCGTTCTCGGCAAGGGACTTCCTGGTCGCCTTGGGCAAGGTGACCTTCTTCTTGGCCGTACGGGGCCGGGGCACCGCCTTGGCCACGGGCTCGGCCGATCCCTTGGCCTCCGTCTCCCCCACGCCCTGCTCAACGAGGGGAACGGGAGCGGGAGCGGGGGCAGAAGCAGGCGCTGGGACAGAGGCAGACGCCGGGGCAGGAGCGGGTGGCGGAACAGAGGCAGGGGCAGGGGCAGGGGCAGCGATCGACGCCGCCTCCGCCGGGGGCACCGCCCCCGCCTCCTCCGCCGCCTCGGCTTCCTCCACCTCGCCCGCGTCGTCGTCGACATCGACGCCGAAGTCCTGCGCCAGGCCCGCGAGTCCGGACTCGTATCCCTGTCCGATGGCGCGGAACTTCCAGTCGCCGGCCCGGCGGTAGAGCTCGCCGAAGAGCAGCGCGCCGACCGCCCCGGCGTCCTCGATGGAGAACCGCAGCAGCCCTTCACCGGAACCGTCGGCCAGGGTCACCCGTACGTCGTCCAGGTCCCCGAACCTGGCTCCGTTGTAACGGCTCGCCGCCACGATGATCTGCTCGACGTCCGCCGGGATCGCGGCCAGATCGAAGGTGATGCGGTCCTCGCTGCCGTCCGCGGTGGGTGTCTTGCCCAACAGCTGCACGGAACCGTCGGCCGCCACGGGGTTGTTGTAGAAGTAGAAGTCCGCGTCGCTGCGGACCTTGCCGTCCGGTGTCAGGAGGAGGACGGACACGTCCGCGTCGCCTTCGCCCGTAGGACTGCTCCAGCCCAGGCTCACCATCACGGAGCCCACGTCTTCGCTCAACGCCGTCAGTTCGACATTGGCGCCCTTGACCATCTCGTGCACGAGGCCCCCCAGATGCACCGCCGACCAGGAGCTGCCTGGTGGCTCATTGTCGCGATGTGTGACGCGCCCCCCACTCTGTGCGCATCAGGAGGGCACTGTAACGCCGGAATCAGGGATATCGACCCCGATCGGACGACTTGCATCACGCATGCGGCAGGTCGGCGGCGCGGCTCGACGGTTCATCGCCTGTCGTACGGGTCCGAGGGGGTCCCCGGTCGGCGGCTTCGGGCTGGGGGCCGGGGCGGGATGTTCGGGCAGGAGCTAGGGCGTTTCTGATGGATCTCGGTGGGTGAAGGAGCGGCGTCCGGTGCGTGCTCTCGTCGTGCCGGGCACAGGCCCGCGTACTGGACGTACTTGGGTCTGTGCCCGGTGCGGCGAGTGGGGGTCCCCCCGGCCGGAGGCTGGGGGAGCGTGCCGGGCGTCGCGACGCCGCGGAGATCCGTCAGAAGCGCCCTAGTGGGGGACTGCGTTCGCGGCGCTGATGAGTGCGGCGAAGGCGATCACGGCCGCGCCGAACGCCGCGATGAAACGAGCCGGAAGGTAGCGCGTGGCAATGCGTCGGAACACGGCGACAACCTCGCAACGTCAACGTAGGCCAGCGTATTAAATGTGCTTCATCGTGCGCTTAATGCGCCGCTTAACCTAGGGCGTGTTCGCCTCCGGGGCAAGGGCCGCATTGAGCCGATCGGCGGCCTGCCCGCAAGACTTAACTTGACCGTTTCAACAGGAAGTTGGATAGGGGACAGGTGTAAGTCCGCTTACTGGCATGCTTACGCCATGGCCGAGCGCGACGACCCGGGAATCATCGGGCGCAGAGTGCAGCAACTGCGTACGGAACGCGGGCTGACACAGAAACAACTGGCGGAACCCGCCTACACCCCCGCGTACGTCTCCACGCTGGAGGCAGGACGCGTACGGCCCTCGGAGGAGGCGCTGCGGCACATCGCCGAACGGCTCGGGGTCGCCTACGAGGAACTCGCCACCGGGCGCCCCGCCCACCTCGCCACCGACCTGCGGCTGAGGCTCACGGACGCCCAGCGCACGCTCGCGACCGGCGAGGCGGGGATCGCCGCCGAGCAGTACACCGCGCTGCTCGCGGAGGCGCAGGCCCACGGCCTGGACGCCGAGTGCGCCGCCGCCCTGCTCGGCCTCGGCGAGTGCGCCATGGACACCGGCGACCTGGCGACGGCCCGGCTGCGTTTCGAGGAGTCGGAGAAACGGCTCGCGGACGAACCGCTGCCCGTCCGCGTCCCGGCCCTGCGCGGCCGTGCGGTCTCGCACTACCTCGCGGGCGAACTCCGGTACGCCTGCTACCTGCTGGAATCCGCCATCGACGAGCTGAACAAGGGCGGGCTGCACGACCCGGACGCCCTGCTGCTGCTCTACGCGGCGGTGATCGCGCCGTACATGGACATGGGGGCGCACGCACGGGCTGCGCAGGCGGCGGAGTTCGCGCTCGCACTGGCCCCGCAGGTCGGCGATCCCGCGCTGCTGGCGCGTATGCACCGGTCCGTCGCCCGCACGATGATCGCCGAGGGACGGATGGCCGAGGCCGACATCTCCCTGGGCAAGGCGGCGGAGCTGTACCGGCAGCTCCAGATCCGTACCGAACTGGCCAACTGCCACTGGATGCGCGGGTACTTGTACGCGCAGAACGGCGACCTGGAGCGCGCCGAGAGCGAGTTGCGCGAGGCGCAGGCCATGCACTCCGCCCAGCGCGCCGCGCTCTACACCAGCCAGGTCGCGGTGGAACTGGCGGACGTGCTCCACCGGCGCGGCAAGTCGGAGGAGGCCGCGAGCCTCCTGCACGGCGTGCTGGGCGACCTCAGCTCGGAGCGCGGGGCCGTCCACTCCGCGGGCGCGCACCGGCTGCTCGGCATCATCGCGGAGGACAGCCGGGACACCGAGACGGCCGAGGAGCACTACGTGCGCGCGCTCAGCCTGCTGGAGCGGGCGGGCGCGGCCGGTGACCTGGCCGACCTGTGCCGCCTACTCGGCGACCTGCTGCGGCGTACGGGCCGGATCGACGCGGCGCTGGACGCGTACCGGACGGGGCTCGGGCACCGGACGGCCCCCGGCACGACGACACTGGGCCCGGCGCCGGCCCACCCACCCCTCTGACCGACAGGGCGGCACGGCGGCGGGGCGGCGGGGCGGCACGGCGGCGGGGCGGCATGATGTGATGGAAACCATCCGAAATACCCCTCCTGGCATCGCGCCGGCCGCCTTACCGTGGACGAATGTCATCCGCCGTCCCCCTGACTCCCCTCGTCGAGATCACCCGCACGTACGCGCCGCGCTTCGCGGAGTTCGCGTTCGAGCCGGCGTTCACGGCGGCGGTGGACCAGCACGTGGCGGAGTTGCGTGACCGGCTGACGGCGGCGGGCCCCGGTCTGGTCCCGCTCGCGCCGGACCGCGAGATCCTCACGGACTACGCACTCGGCTTCCTGGACGGGCTCGCGGAGACGGACTGGCGGGAGCCGGTGGGTCACGACTACGCGGTGTGCCGTCTGACGGCGATCACGTGGCTGGTCCACCGCCACGCGCTGATCCCGCCCCAGCGCGACCACTAGGCGTGGGGGCGGGCCGGCACTCGTGCGGGGGTGGGTGCACGGGTGCGGGCCGTGAGGGCTGAGCGCGCAGTTCCCCGCGCCCCTGGAAAGCGGGGCCGCGCCCCTGCCTTTCATCTTTCAGGGGCGCGGGGAACTGCGCGGCCAACCTCGACCGCCCCGCGATTGAGGCACCGGCGCGTCACATGTCCATGGTCGAACCAGAGCCGGCGTCCCGGCCCCCCGCCCGCTCCGTCCGCTCACGCGCCGGCTGCCCGCGCAGGGCGTCCTCGCGGCCCGACTGGTACGCCGACATGCTCCCCTTCGCGTTCGCCGACTCCCGCTCGGCCGTGTCCAGCCACCGCTCCCACCGCTGCCGCATCGGCATGATCATGCCGCCGCCGACACCGACGATCAGGATGCCCGCCACGGCCGCGAGTGCCGCGTACAGGACCGGCTGGGTGACCGCCGTCGCGATGCCCGCCTGGCCGAGCGCCGCGATCACGCCCAGCGCGAGGATGCAGGCCCACAGCATGGTCGCCACCGTCTTCCCGTAGGAGACGGAGGACAGCGCGCTGCCCACGATCGTGCGGACCCCGTTGGCGATGGCCATCGCGATCACCACGAGGACCACGGCGACGATGCCGCGCGGCAGCCAGGCCACGATTCCGTTGATCATCTCGCTGACGGGGTTGGCGCCGAAGACGCCGAGCGCGAGCTGCAGTGTGATCAGCATCAGCGCGTAGTACACGATCTTGCAGACGATCCCCGTCATGTCGTACTTGGAGTCGCTGAGCAGCCGTTCCGTGCCCGCCCGCTCCGACAGGCGCTCGGAGCCCACCTTGCGCAGGACCCGGTCAAGGACGCGGGCGATCATCTTCGAGATGACCCAGCCGATCACCAGGATGACGAGGAACCCGATGAGTTTGGGGACGAATGTCGCGATCTTCGACCAGGCGTCGTCGAGCCCCTGGGTGAAGTTGATGGCGAGCGTGCCTGCCATGCCGCACTTCCTTCGGTGGGTGTCGTCCCCCTCCCTCGTGGATAGCAGTGCCACCCGGCCACGACCGCGCTGAACACCGCCATACGGGTGACACGCGGCCACCGGACCGGGCGCCGCCGTCTCGGGTATCTCGGGTCAGGTCTGTGTCTGGAGGCGGCTGAGGTTGCGCCGGATGTCGTCCAGCGCGCCCTGCCGGCGCCCGGGGACCCGGCCGCGCAGACCGGCCAGCGCGAGCCCCAGCTCACGGGCGCGCGTCGAGTCGCCGATCCGGCCCCACTGGTGGTGCGCCCGGTCGACGGCCGCCTCGACCCCGGCCGCGTCCGGGGGCTGCCCCGCGGTCAGCCGCGCGTCGGCCACCGCCAGCCAGATCCGGCAGCTCAGCTCGGCGTCGCCCGCGAACATGGCCAGGTCCGCGCGTACCTCCATCCAGTGCACGACCTCGTCGGCGCCCGGCCCGTACGTCCGCAGCGCCGTCCGCTCCCACCGCTCGGCCAGATCGGCGGCCTCGGCGTGCCGACCGCTCTGCACGGCGGCGGTGATCTCGGCGTGCGGGTCCACCGGGTCGGGCACGGGAGCCGCCAGGTGAGCCGCCACGGGAGCCGCCACGGGCGTGGGTGCGGGGGCCGGTACCGGGACCGGGGCCGGTGCCACCGCGTAACCGGGGGCCGTGGCGGGCATGTGCATCGCCGTCGGCATCGGCATCGGCATCGGCATGGGCACCGGCGCGCCGGCCTGGTAGCCGGGTTCGACCGCGAGTACGAGGTCCCGGTGGGCGGAGTCCGGGTCCTCGGCGTACGAGCGGGTCAGCGCCTGCTGGTGGAGCTGCGCGAGCGGCGGACGGTGACCGCTGCGCAGGATCGTGGCCAGGGACTTCATGTACGTGGGCACCGCCACCGCGCGTCGCGGGGGAGGCGGGGCCACGCGGCCGTACAGCGCGACCCCTGCACCCCCGGCGAGGGGCTGCGCGGTCAGTTGCTGCCAGGTCTCCGCGTCGGTGTGCAGGTCGACGAGGAGGGTCGTACTGCCCGGGGCGCGCAGGCGGAGTTCCTCACGGATCCAGTGCCACGGGAAGCCGGTGTAGCGGACGGTCGCGGGGGTCGTCCTGGCGAGCGCCAGATGCGGACGCCGCTGCCTGCGGTCCAGTTGGAGCTGCCCGGTGAGGAAGACCGTCAGCGGGCCGGGGGCCGTCGCGGCGGCCCGCAGCCGGGTCAGGACCGCCTGCGGCTGGAGGGGATCCGCGAGTTCGACCACGTTCGCGGTGTCCGTGCCGGAGAGCACCGCGGGGGCCACAGCGGCGAGTACGGGGAGCACGGACGCGGCGTCGACGAGGCAGCCCTTGCCGGCCGGTGACGCCGCGATCAGCAGTACGGTTCCGGGCATCGCCGTGTCCCTCCCCATCGCTTCCCCTTCGATCAGTACGGCAGCACGGTAACCGGTGCGGGTGCAAAGGGGGTTGTGAAGGGGGTGATAGAGGGTGGGTGGTGGCGTTTTGTTCGACCTCCGGCTCACTCACGGGCCGGGCGGACCTGGTGGACCTGGTGGGCCGGGGGGACCGGCCGGACGGCGAAGATCGTCGTGTCGTCCACCAGGTGGCCCGTGCTGTGGCGCAGGGTACCTTCGCGGACCAGTTCCACCAGGTGGCCCGGATGGGCGGCGGCGGGGTCGACGGAGACGGCCAGGGCGACGCGTTCGTGCAGCGGGAAGAAGGCCCCCTCGGCGTCCCGGGCCTCGGTCACGCCGTCCGTGACGAGCAGCAGGGTCTCGTCGGGGGCGAAGGGCACCCGGTGGACCGGCGGGACGTCCGAGGACGGGCCGGCCAGCCCGCCGAAGCCGAGCGGCAGACCGTCGCCGGGCGGCAGCGGGCGCACGCCGGACGTTCCGGCCACCAGCGGGGGTTCGTGCCCGAAGTTGACGACCTCGATGTACCCGTCGCCGGCAGCGCCCGGCGGCGGGAACCCGACGAGGACCGCGGTCGCGAAGCGTTCCACGCCGCGGGCCGGTTCCTCGCCCAGGTCCGCGACGTACTGCCGCTGGCGGCGCATCCGCACCTCCAGCCGTTCGGCGACGACGGCCAGGGACGCCTCGTGGTACGCGGACTCGCGGAAGGTGCCGAGCAGCGCGGCGGCGGCGTCGACCGCGGGCAGGCCCTTGCCCTGGACGTCGCCCAGGAGGACGCGGGTGCCGTGCGGGCCGGGCTGGATGTCGTAGAAGTCGCCGCCGACGCGGGCCTCGCTGTCGGCGGCGAGGTAGGCGGCGGCGTGGTCCAGGCCGGCCCAGGGGGTGGGCATCGGGCGCAGGACGGTACGGCGGGTGGTGTCGGCGACGTCCCGCATGTGCAGCGCGCGCCGCTCCTCCCGGACGCGTACGGCACAGGCGGTGGTGGCGAGGGCGCCGCCCACGGCGACGAGGATGAAGTCGGGCAGGCCGGTCTGGTCCTGGTGCGGCCAGGCGGCGTCCACCTCGATGTAGGTGACGAGGGCGAGGGCGGCGAGGACGGCGGTGCCTCTGACTCCGCAGATGGCCGCGGCGATGCCGGGGACGAGGACGATCCAGGAGATGACCCTGAACTCGCCCGAGGTGTTGCTGTCGATCACGGCGATCGCGACGAGGAGGAGCAGTGGGGGTGCCCAGGCGACGCTGCGTCCGCGCACGCGGAGCAGTTGCTGCCGCTGGGCCCGGGTTCTGCGCTCCGCGCCGCCGCTCACCCGCCCAGCGAAACACGCACGCGGCCCCGCCGCACGCCGGGGCGTCCACCTCGGTGGCTCCCCCCACCCTCTGCGGGACGACAACTGACCGCCGTTTACGGTCCAGGCCGACCAGTGCCGGCCGCGCAGTTCCCCGCGCCCCTTGAGAGCGAAAACCTGACGGGGCTCACAAGCCCAGGCCGACCAGTGCCGGCCGCGCAGTTCCCCGCGCCCCTCAAAAGCGGGGCTACGCCCCGGCTTTTGCCCCTGGTCGCAGCCCCCAAGGGGCGCGGGGAACGGCGCAGTCTTTTGTCTTTAGGGGCGCGGGGAACGGCGCAATCCTTCGCCCCTCCCGAAGTGCGGGAAACGCGCGACCCTTCCACCCTCAGGGGCGCGGGGAACGGCGCAGTCTTTGTCTTTAGGGGCGCGGGGAACGGCGCAGTCCCTTGGCCCTCCCAGGGCGCGGGAGCGGCGCAACCCTTCCCCTCCTCCGGGGCGCGGGGAACGGCGCAACCAGCTCCGCCGAACCGTACGACTTGCCGTCCCCACCCCCCAGGTGTGCCCTGGAAGGCAAGGGCGCGAGGAAGAGAGGAGCGCCGTCATGGCTCACACGGCACCCGCAAGGACCACCCACCACCCCACCATCCCGCTGAAGGCGAAACTCGTACTGCCCGCCCTCGCCGGCATCGTCTACGGCCTCTGGACCTCCGGCATAGACCGCCACGCGGGCCCGATCACCGGCTGGAACGTCCTCCTGGGCGTGGTCTCGGCCCTCGCGTTCGCCGCGGCGGCCTACGGCGTCCACGCCCTCGCCCCCCGCCTGCCGCGCGAACTGCGCGCGGCCACCTGGGCGGCGTTCGCGGGCATCTCGTTCGGTTTCATCTACAGCCTCACGGACGCCGGCGTCGTCAAGACCGTGTGCCTGTCCCTCGTGATCACGGCGGGCGTCCTCGCGGTCGTCTTCTACCGCTACTACACCACCGAGGACTGAGACCGAGGTCAGTACCCATCACGACGGGCCCCGGCCGCACGCCGGGGCCCCGTTCTGTTGGGAGCACCACGGTCACCGATGAGTTTCCGCGACCCCAGGGGTCTGCATTCCGGAACCAGTTACGGAACCAGCCACAGGATCAGTCACCGGAATGACGCGGATGGGCGGACCGACATGACAAGCAGCAACCGCACCGACCAATGGGCCGGGCCCGCCATCGAGACCGCGGGCCTGGTGAAGACCTTCGGCGACACCCGCGCCGTCGACGGCGTGGACCTGCGGATCGAGCGGGGCACGGTCTACGGCCTGCTCGGCCCGAACGGCGCGGGCAAGACCACGACCGTACGCATGCTGGCGACCCTGCTGCGTCCCGACGGCGGCGAGGCCCACGTCTTCGGCCATGACGTCGTACGGGAGGCGGACGCGGTCCGCGGCCGGGTGAGCCTCACCGGCCAGTACGCCTCCGTGGACGAGGACCTGACCGGCACCGAGAACCTCGTGCTGCTGGCCCGCCTGACCGGCCACGCCAAGAAGGCCTCGTACGACCGCGCGGCCCAACTCCTCGACGCCTTCGGCCTGTCGGAGGCGGCCGGCCGGCAGGTGAAGAACTACTCGGGCGGCATGCGGCGCCGTATCGACATCGCCGCGTCCATCCTCAACACCCCGGACCTGCTGTTCCTGGACGAGCCGACGACGGGGCTCGACCCGCGCAGCCGTAACCAGGTGTGGGAGATCGTGCGGGCGGTCGTCGCGCAGGGCACCACGGTCCTCCTCACCACCCAGTACCTCGACGAGGCCGACCAGTTGGCGTCCCGGATCGCCGTCATCGACAAGGGCAGGGTCATCGCCGAGGGCACCAAGGGCGAGCTGAAGGCGTCGGTGGGCGCGGGCGCCGTGCACCTGCGCCTGCGGGACGCGGACCGCCGCCCCGACGCCGAACGGGTGCTGCGGCAGGCCCTGGGCACGGACGTCCAGCTGGAACCGGACCCCGTGGCCCTGACGGCCCGGGTCGGCAACGGCTCGCCGGACGGCGCCGCAGCCGCCGAGAAGGCGTCCCGCGCCCTTGCCGAGCTCGCCCGCGCGGGCATCACCGTCGACAACTTCTCCCTCGGGCAGCCGAGCCTGGACGAGGTCTTCCTCGCCCTCACCGGCGAGCACGAAGGCCGACACGACGACCGGCCTGACGACCGGCACGACAGCCGGTCCGAACCCCAGCCGACGCTGAAGAAAGAGGCCACGGCATGAGCACCGCGACCCAGTCCTCCGGCACCGGAACCGGCACCGGCACCGCAACCGCGGACGCCGCGGACCTCGCGCCGGTCCGCACCGAGAGCCTCGCCGCGATCCTGGTCGCCGGCGAGCGCCCGCCGCGCCCGAACGCCCTCCAGGCCTCCCTCACCTTCGGCTGGCGGGCGATCCTCAAGATCAAGCACGTGCCGGAGCAGCTCTTCGACGTGACGGCGTTCCCGATCATGATGGTGCTGATGTACACGTACCTGTTCGGGGGCGCGCTCGCCGGTTCCCCCGAGGAGTACATCCAGTACCTGCTCCCCGGCATCCTCGTGATGTCGGTCGTCATGATCACGATGTACACGGGCGTCTCGGTCAACATCGACATCGCGAAGGGCGTCTTCGACCGGTTCCGCTCGCTGCCCATCTGGCGCCCGTCGACGCTGGTCGGCTATCTGCTCGGGGACGCCCTGCGCTACACGATCGCGTCGGTCGTGATGCTCGCGGTGGGCCTGATCATGGGCTTCCGGCCGGCCGGCGGCGTCCAGGGAGTGGTGGCGGGCGTCGTCCTCCTGATCGTCTTCTCGTTCGCCTTCTCGTGGGTGTGGACGATGTTCGGTCTGCTGCTGCGCACGGAGAAGTCCGTGATGGGGATGAGCATGATGATCCTGTTCCCGCTGACCTTCCTCAGTGACATCTTCGTCCGCCCGGAGACGATGCCGGGCTGGTTGCAGGCCTTCGTCAACAACAACCCCGTCACCCACCTCGCCTCGGCGGTCCGCGGTCTGATGGACGGTTCCTGGCCGACCACCGAGATCGCCTGGTCACTGGGCTGGGCCGGGGTACTGGTCGCGGTCTTCGGCCCGATCACGATGCGCCTCTACAACCGGAAGTAATCCCCCGGCCCCTCAGGCCCCCGGGCTTCCAGGGCTTCCCGGAAGCCCTCCGGGCCCCCGGGTCCCCCGGAAGAACGCAATCCGCGTCCGGATGCAGTCACCCCGGCCGTGCCCCGATGGCGGAGGGCGCGGCCGGGGTTCTTCCTTGAGGGGTGCGGAAAGACACAGGCCCTGACACCGACCCGTCGGCGCTGCGCGGAGTCCTCTCGGCGCTGCTGATCGTGCTCGCCTGCGTCCTCGTCCCGCTGGGCGGGCTCTCGGCCTGGGCGAAGTACGAGATCGGCGACACCGCCCGGTACGTCGACACGATGGCGCCGCTCGCCGCGGGCCCCGACGTCCAGGACGCGATCGCGGACACCGTCACGGACGGGATCATGAGCGAGGTCGAGGTCGGCCCGCTGGAGGGGGAGGTCCGCGCGTACGTCCACCGGGCGGTGCGGTCCTTCACCGGTACGGAGGCCTTCCGCGCGGCCTGGGCCACGGCGAACCGGGCCGCGCACGACGCCGTCCTGCGGGCCCTGCGCAGCGACAGCGAGGGTGCCGTCACGCTCGACCTGGCTCCGGTCACCGCCCGCCTCAAGGCGCAACTGGCCGACGACCGCGTGCCGTTGGCGAACCGCATCCCCGTCGAGCACACCGAGGTCACGGTCCTCGGCGCCCAGGAGCTGAGCTCCCTGCGGAAAGGCTTCCCCATGCTGGAGATCGCGGGCTTCTGGCTGCCGCTGGCGGCGGTCGCCCTGGCCCTCGGCGGCATCCTGCTGGCCGTACGCCGCCGCCGTGCCGTCACCGCCACCGCGCTCGGCATGGCCCTGGGCGCCGCCCTGCTGGCCCTCGCCACGGTCGTCGGCCGGGCCCTGACCCTCGCGGGCCTGCCCGAGCACGTCTCCCACGCCGCGGCGGGCGCGGTCTACGACGCCCTCACCGAGACCCTGCGCACGGCGGCCTGGTTCATCCTCGCCCTCGGCCTCACGGTGGCGCTGGCGACCTGGCTCACGGACGCCCGCGCGCGACGTCGCGCAGCGTCCGCAGCGCCTGCTCCAGCGCCGGTACCGGAACCGACGCGAGCCCGAGCCTGACGGCGTCCGGCGCGCCCTGCGACCTCGCGTATCCCACGTACCTCGTCCGCCCCGGAGGTCCTGCCTGACCCGACCGTTCCGACCGTTCCGACCGTCCCGGCTGGCCCGGCTGGCCCGGCTGGCCCGCGTGCTCCACGACGAAGGCGGGACCCGGGGTGACCGCAATGCCGCGTGCGGCGGCGGCAGCCGTGAAGGTGTCGGCGCGCCAGGGCGCGGGCAGCTCCCACCAGGCGTGATACGCGTTCGGGTCGGCCCGTACCGTGAACGTGTCGAGCAGTTCCGCGACGACCCGCTGGCGCCGGGCCGCGTCGACCCGCTTCCTGCCGACGAGCCGCTCGACGGTCCCGTCCCGGATCCACCGCGTGCCCGCCTCCAGCGCGAACCGCCCCGCCGTCCAGCCGCCCGACCGCAGGGCCGCGCCCACCGCCGCGACCCGTTCCTCGGGCACGACGAGGAAACCGACGGTCAGTCCTGGCGCGACCCGCTTCGACAGTCCGTCGACGACATGGACGCGCTCGGGGGCGTACGCGGCGAACGGCACGCCCTGTTCGTGGAGGAAGGCCCAGACCCGGTCCTCGACGACGGGCAGCCCCAAGTCCCGTACGACTACGGCGAGTTCACGCTTTCTCCGGTCTCCCGCCGTCACCCCGGTCGGATTGTGCAGCGTCGGCTGGACGTAGAGCGCGGAGAGCGGCGCGGTGCGGTGGGCGGCGGCGACGGCGTCGGGCCGCAGTCCCTCCTCGTCCGTGGCGAGCGGCACGAGCGTGCAGCCGATCCGCTCCGCGATCTCCTTGACCAGCGGATACGTCAGCGCCTCCACGCCGACCCGCCCGCCGGGCCGTACGAGCGAGGCGAGCACGCCCGCGATGGCCTGCCGGGCGTTCCCGGCGAAGAGGAGCTGCTCGGGCGCGGGCCGCCACCCGCATCCCGCGAGCAGTCCCGCGACGGCCTCGCGCGCGGCGGCGGTCCCGGTGGCCGGGAGGGTTCGGGTGGCGTCACCCAGCACGTCGGCCCGCAGCAGCGGCGCGAGTCCGTCGGCCATCAGCTCCGACTGCCCCGGTACGGACGGGTAGTTGAGCTCCAGGTTGACCTTCACCCGGGGGTCCTGGTCGTGGGTGGCCTCCGCGAGGGCGCGGCCGGAGGGGGGCGGGGCGGCCCGTACGAAGGTGCCGCGTCCGACCTCGCCGACGACCAGGCCGCGTCGCACGAGCTCTCCGTACACGCGCCCGGCCGTGGATCCCGCGATGTGCCGGCGCCGGGCGAACACACGCTGCGGCGGCAGCCGTTCACCGGCCTTCAGCCGCCCCGAGTAGATCTCCTCGGCCAGCCGGTCGGCGATACGCCGGTAGTCCTCCACGCCGGCCCCTTTCTGGTACTCGTCTTTCTGGAACTGGTCTTTCTGGAACACATCCTTCTGGGATTCATCCGGATTGCACCGAGAGCAAAGATCCCATTGCACCTTATTGCACCGAGGAGTTGAGGGGATCTAGGGTCCGATCATGGCTCCCTTCCTCGCATACGAGGACAAAGGCCCGCAGGATGCCTCGGCGCTGCCCCTTGTCCTGATCCACGGCCACCCCTTCGACCGCACGATGTGGGACCCGCAGGTGGCCGCCTTCTCCCCCGGCCGCCGGGTGATCGCGCCGGACCTGCGGGGGTACGGCGCGTCCCCGGTGGTCCCCGGAGTCACCCCGCTCTCCGTCTTCGCCGAGGACGTGGCGGCCCTCCTCGACGAACTCCGGGTACCCGAATTCGTCCTCGGGGGACTGTCGATGGGCGGCCAGATCGCCATGGAGTGCTACCGGCTGTTCCCGGAACGGATCCGGGGCCTGCTCCTGGCGGACACGTTCCCGGCGGCGGAGACCCCGGAGGGGAGGAAGTCGCGGAGCGCGACGGCCGAGCGGCTGCTCCGCGAGGGGATGGACGGGTACGCGGAGGAGGTCCTGTACAAGATGGTCGCGCCGTACGCCCGCCCGGAGGTGGTGGCGCGGGTGCGTCGCATGATGACGGGTACGTCGCCGGAGGGGGCCGCGGCGGCCCTGCGGGGGCGGGCGGAGCGGCCCGACTACCGGGAACTGCTGACCCGGGTCGGCGTTCCCACGCTGGTGGTGGTGGGGGAGGACGACGAGTTCACCCCCGTACGGGATGCGGAGGCGATGCACGCGGCCGTGCCGGGGGCTGTGCTCCGGGTCGTACGGGGCGCGGCCCACATGCCGAACCTCGAACGCCCGACGGCCTTCAACGAGTCCCTGACGGAACTACTGACCCGCTGCACCCCCGAAGTCCGCCTCTAGGGGCGCGGGGAACGCCGCAGTCCTTTGCCTTCGGGGGCGCGGGGAACGGCACGAACGACCCCCGTGGGCTCCGCCCACGGAACCCCGCACGCACTCCCCCCGTCTTTGAGAGAGGATCCATGCAGATGGACCGGGGTGGGCGGGGGCGGAAGAGGTGGAAGGCGTGGCCGTGCGCAGTACGACGACAGCCGAGACGGGCACGAGGACGAGGGACCACGACACCCCCGCGCCCCGACGGCCCCGCAACACCAGGGCAGGCGCCTGGTTCGCGGCCTTCCTCCTCCTCACCGTGAGCGTCGTCCTCGGCTGCCGCACGGCCGACACGGACGCCATCACCCCCGTCCCCCAACTGCTCGCGTTCCTCCCCTGGCTCCTCGCCCCCACCGCCGTCGCCCTCCTCTTCGCCGCCCTGTCCCACTGGCGCATCGGCCTCGTCTGGGGCGTGGCCGCCCTCGCGGTGACCGCCTGGTACATCGAGCCGTACGGCAAGACGATGGAACCCGGTGGCGTCCCGGTCGCCGAGATCCGCGTCCTCACCGCGAACGTCGAGTTCGGCAAGGCCACGGACGGCCTGATCGAGGCGGTCTCGGAACAACGCCCTGACCTGGTTTTCGTCCAGGAGTGCGAGGACACCTGCGAGAAGAAACTCGACCAGGCCTTCGGCAAGGCGAGCAAGGCCGACAAGGCCGACAAGCTCAAGGAAAAGAGCAGGGAGAAGGGCAAGGAGAAGGGCAAGGCCAAGACCGGCGTCTACCCCTACCGGCAGGTCGTCGCGAGCGCCACCTCCGAGGGATCCGACGGTTCCGTCATCCTCAGCCGCCATCCCCTCACGCCCGCGAAGGGCATCCCCGCCACCATGGGCATGCCCGGCGCCACCGCCGACGTGGACGGCCAAGAGATCCACCTCCAGCTGGCCCACCCCATGCCGCCGCTGCCGTCCACGCTCGGCACCTGGCGCGAGGAACTGGCCGCCCTGCGCGACTACGCCGCCGCGAACATCGGCCGGCCCACCGTCGTCGCGGGCGACTTCAACGCCACCCAGGACCACGCCGCCTTCCGCCGCATCCTGGACACCGGCTTCATGGACGGCGCCCGCCTCACCGGCGACACCCGCACCCCGAGCTGGCCCGCCCTGACGGCTCCGGCCTTCGGCGCGCAGATCGACCACGTCCTGGTGTCCCGGGGCTTCACCGCGACGAGGACCCGTTTCCTGGAGCTGGGGAACACCGACCACCGGGCCCTGGTCGTGGACCTGGTCCTCCGCAAGAGCACCTAGGGCGCTCCGTACCCGGACATACGACGTGGGCCGCCCACTGTGCAGGAGGGGCGGCCCACGTCCGTGGGGGGTGGGTGGTACATCCGAGGGGGACCTGTCGGTCCCGGCGTCGGGGCGATGCGGCGCCGACTCCGCACCGCCCCGACACAGGATCAGTACTGCCTGCTCAGTCCTGGTTGACCTTCGCCAGGGCCTTCGCGAGCCCGTTGGCCCACAACTGGTTCACGCGGGAGCGCTCCGCGCTGTTGGGGATCGAGTTCGTGCAGGACGTGCCCGGCCCGCCGCCCGACATCAGCTCGCTGCACGGACCGGAGTAGTGGTCGGGGAGTCCGAGCACGTGCCCGGTCTCGTGGGCGGTGACGCGCGTGGAGTCGTACTGCTGGTTCTGCCGGTAGTCGAGGAATATGTACCCTCTGCCGTGCCCGTCCGTGGACGCGTACGAACCGCGCGAGTCGTTCCCCTCGCGGTACGTGAAGCTGGCGCCGCTGGTGCCGGCCTGCAGCTTGACGTTGGAGACGGAGCTGTTCCAGATCGACGTGCTGCGGGCTATCTGGGTGGCGAAGGACGGCGCCGCCGAGGCGTTGTAGACCACGGTGACGGCGGCGGCGGACGTCGGGTTCGCGGCGCGCTTCTCGGCCACGGACTTCAGTACGGCTTCGAAGAAGGCCTCGTTGGCCTTGGCTTCCTCGCCGGAACCGTTGTAGCCAGCGCCCGCCACGGAGGCGGAGGTGACGGACCCGCTGGACGCCGGCTCCGGCGCCTGGGCCGCCGAGGCCGGGACGGTACCGATCGCCGCCGCCGTGAGGCCGAGGCCGAGCGCGGCGGAGAGCATGGGTGTGGACAGTCGCATCGAGGACTCCTCGTGTGGGGGGTGAAGTCGTCACGAGGAGTTTCGGCGTCTGTGGGGCGGCTGTGATGATGGCAACAGGCGATAGGACGCAGCTATCCGTACGGATCCGATCGCCCGACTCCCCTGATTTGGTCGGGGTTTGTGCATCTGGTGAAAGCCGTACTTCCGCCTTAGGCTCCGGCGGCATGGACCTAGAGGTCAGGCACCTCCGCGCACTGTGCGCCATAGCCGACACCGGCAGCCTGCACCGGGCCGCCCGGCAGCTCGGCGTGGCCCAGCCGTCGTTGAGCACCCAGCTCAAACGCATCGAGCAGGAGCTCGGCGGCCCCCTCTTCCTCCGCGAACGCACCGGCTGCCGCCCGACCCCGCTCGGCCTGGTCGTCCTGGGCCGCGCCCGCCCGCTGGTGGCCGAAATGCGATCACTGGTCGCGGAGGCCCGGGCCGCCGCGACGGACGCCGACGGGCCCCAGCTCCGTATCGGCTCCACCGCGAGCCGCGCCCTCGCGGGCTGGCTGCGCCGGCTGCGCGCCCGCCAGCACGAACCGGTCCTGCAGATGGACGTCTCCCCGAACGCCCTGCTGCGCATGCTCGCCGCCGGCCGGCTCGACGTGGCCTTCGTGCACGAGGTGGAGGGCAGCCCGCTGCGCGTCCCGGACGGGCTGGCCCTGCGCGTCCTGGTCGACCGCGAACCGCAGTTCGTCTCCCTGCCGGCCGACCATCCGGCCGCCGCGCGAACGGAGGTGCGGCTCACCGACCTGGCCGGGGACCGGTGGATGGTCGATCCGACGGTCGACGGCGAGTGGGACGCCGTGCACCGCATGCTGCGGGCGGCGGGGCTGCGGCCCCGGGTACTGCACGGGGACTACCACACGGCCGCCTCGCTGGTCGCGACCGGCGAGGTCGTCACGGTCTGCCAGCCGACGTGCCAGCCGCGCCCGGAGATGGCGGTGCGGCGGATCCAGGGGGATCCGCTGGGGGTCCGGCTGGTGCTCGCGGCGCGTACGGAGGGGGAGCTGGACCTGGTGTTCCCCGAGCTGTGGGAGGCGTACGCGGAGGTGGCGCGGGATGCCCCCGGCTATGGGGAGTGGCTGAATCTCGTCACCGCGTGACGCACGGCTCGCGGTCGTGCGGGACCGCCCCTATGGGGAGGGCGCCCCACCGTCGGCGGGGCGCCCCACTCGTCTCACATTCCGATGTCCTCGCCGTCCTTGCGCCAGACGGCCACGACCGCCGGGCGCACGATCCTGCCGGGGCCGTCGGGCCAGGTGCTCGCCGGGTTCTCGACGGTCGCCCCGGTGATCTCACCCGGGTGCTGCACCGCCACCAGGACACGGCGGTCCTGGACGAGCGGGCCGCAGGTCTCGGCGCCCGTCGGCACGGTCAGGAACTGCTTCAGCTCACCGCGCCGCTCGCCCTTCGTCGCCACGCCGAACAGGCCGTCGTGGGAGCCGAGCTGGGCGCCGTCGGTGGAGATCCACAGGTTGCCGTGCGGGTCGAAGGCCACGTTGTCCGGGCAGGAGATCTGGCTGACCTTGTCCTTCGGGTAGCCCGCGAAGTACGTCGCCGGGTCCTTCGGGTCGCCCGCGACCAGGAACAGCGACCAGGCGAAGGCCGTGGCGTCGGCGCGGTTGCGGCGCTCGGTCAGCTCCAGGACGTGCCCGTGCTTGTTGGCGTTGCGCGGGTTGGCCTCGTCGACCTTGGCGTTGGAGCCGACACCGCGGTTGGTGTTGTTCGTCAGGGCGACGTACACCTTGCCGGTGTGCGGGGAGGGCTGGATGTCCTCCGGGCGGTCCATCTTCGTGGCGCCCACCTTGTCACCGGCGAGGCGCGTGAAGACGTACACCTCCTCGGCGGTCATGCCGGGGACGTGCGAGACGGCGCCCTTCGCGGTGGCGGTGGCCAGCGGGATCCACGTACCGCCGCCGTCGAACTCGCCGTCCGCCGGGAGCTTGCCGGTACCGTCGATCTCGATCGCCGGGGAGTCGCCGGTGAGCTTGGCGACGTACAGCGTGCCCTCGTCGAGGAGGGTCAGGTTGTGCTCGCGGGCGGCGCGGCTGCTGCCGTGGCGCATCCGCTTGCTGCCGACGAACTTGTACATGTAGTCGAAGCGCTCGTCGTCGCCGGTGTAGGCGACCGGGCGGCCGTCGTCCGTGAGACGGATCGTCGCGCCCTCGTGCTTGAACCGCCCGAGCGCGGTCCGCTTGCGGGGCGTCGAGGTCGGGTCGTACGGGTCCAGCTCGACGATGTAGCCGAAGCGGTGGACCTCGTTCGGCTCCTGGGCGACGTCGAAGCGCTTGTCGAAACGCTCCCACTTGCGCTCGGTGGCGCCGGTTCCGATGCCGTAGCGGGCGTCCGTCGTGCGGCTCGCGTTGGCGAAGTACTGGTTGAAGTTCTCCTCGCCGTGCAGCGTCGTCCCCCAGGGGGTCTCGCCGCCGGAGCAGTTGTTGAGCGTGCCGAGGACCTTCTTGCCGGTCGGGTCGGCAGAGGTCTTCAGGAGGCTCGATCCAGCCGCGGGACCGGTCACCTTGAACTCGGTGGTCGCGGTGACGCGCCGGTTGAGGGGGTGGCGGGGCACGGCGGTGAGCCTGCCCGTCTTCCGCTCCTCCTCGACCACGACGACGCCCAGACCGTGCGCGGCCCAGGCGATCTCGGCCTGCTCGCGGGTCGGGTTCGCGGGGTCGTAGCCCTTGAACATCAGGACCTCGTCCGTGTACTCGTGGTTCGCCACGAGCAGCTGACGGCCACGCTCACCCGGCAGCGGGAGCAGGGCGAGGAAGTCGCAGTTGTAGCCGAACTGGCCGGCCTGCGCCTTGGCGGTCTGCCGGTCCGGGTCGAAGGCGGGAGCGCCTCGGAGGATGGGCTCGCCCCAGCGGATGACCACGTTCTGGCCGTAGCCCTCGGGGACGGTGACCGCGTCGGTGGTGTTGGGCGCGACGGGGGTGAAGCGCAGGCCGCGGGCGGCCTTGCCCTTCGAGCCGTGGGGGCCGTGGGAGCCGTGCGAGCCGGTTCCGAAGGTGGCCGCCGCGCCCTCGGCGGGCTGGGCGGCGGCCGGGGCCGCGCCCGCGCCGACGAGCGCCCCGCCGGCCGCGGTGGTCACGGTCACCGCGGCGGCGGCCCGCATCATCGAGCGACGGCTGAGCGCTCCGGCGATGACATCGCCGACGTATTCGTTGGCGCTGGTGTTGGGCGCCGGGTGGAAGCAGGCGTCACCACAGCGGTACCGACAGGTCATCTCGGAACGGCCGCCCGGGTGTGAACCCGTCGAGCCGAGCAGAGGCAGCAGGTTGCGCACGGTCTCTCCCCTATGTCTGTTGTCTGGCGAGACGCTAGGGGCACACGCGTGCGAGGGCGCGGACGCGAGGTGAACGGAGAGTGAACCGGGCCCAGCCAACAGGGCTTTGACCCCGACAGGCGTGCGGGAAGCGGGTCCGTGTTTGGGCCCGATAAAGATCTTCGGTCCTGGCGGCTAACCTTACGTGTCCGTCCTGGCCAGGGATTGACGGAACCAACTCATGCGAAGGGTTGCGCACATGGGCATTCTCACCCGCCTGCGGAATGCGTTCGGAAAGTCACGCAAGGGGGACGCTGAAGCTGCCGCGGTCCCTTCCGCATCTGCCGCCGCCGAGCCGACCGTGCCGGCGGCCCGGCAGGAGACGGCTCCCGAGCCCACGCCTGCGGCAGCCGAGCCTGA
Organism: Streptomyces ortus; assembly: GCF_026341275.1. Lineage (NCBI taxonomy): Bacteria > Bacillati > Actinomycetota > Actinomycetes > Kitasatosporales > Streptomycetaceae > Streptomyces > Streptomyces ortus. Next base: position 4,465,993 of record NZ_JAIFZO010000002.1, on the reverse strand, counting down.
GGTCTCTGTCCCCGCACCGGCCACGGAGCCCGAGGCCACAGCCGAGGCCGAGCACAAGGCCGTCCCGAAGACCGAGCGCAAGACCGAGCGCAAGACCGAGCCGAAGGCGTCCTCGGTGGACGACCTGGTCTCGGCGGCGTTCGACAACGTCACGGTCCCGAAGCAGGGGACGGCGCCTGCGGCGAAGGCTGAGGCGTCGACGGAGACGTCGACCGAGACTGAGGCTGCCGCCAAGGCCGACGTCGAGGCTGCGGCCGAGACGAAGCCTGCCGCGAAGGCCGAGCCCGTCGTGAAGGCGGAGCCTGCCGCGAAGGCCGAGCCGGTGGCGGAGCCGGAGCCCGTCGTGGCGCCCGAGCCGGTCGCCGCCGAGGTCGCCCAAGAGGTCACCGAGCCCGCGAAGGCGGAGGCCGAGCCCGTCACCGCGGCCGAGCCGACTCCCGACCCGGCCCCCGAGCCCGTCGTCATCGCCGCGGCCGAGGCCGAGCCCGAGCTGGTCATCCAGCTCGTTCCGGAGCCCGAGGCCGAGCCGGTCGTCGAGCCGGAGCCCGAGGTCGAGGCCGTAGCCGCCGCCGAGGCAGCCGAGACGGAGGCCGCCGCCGAGGCAGCTGCCGCCGAGGTCACCCCGGAACCTGAGCCCGACTCGGAGCCGAAGTCGGACTCGAAGCCCAAGTCGGACTCGAAGCCGGAGCCGAAGTCGAAGCCTGCGCCGGAGTCCGGGCCCGAGCCCCTCGCGGCGGAGACCGAGCCCGTCGCGGCGGAGACCGAGAAGCCGTCGGCCCCCGAAGCCAAGGCCGAAACGGCACCCGAAGCCGAACCCGCCGTCGCGGAGCCCGCCACCGCGGAATCCGCCACCGCAGGTGGCGGCGAGGACGCGGTCGCCTCCCAGGCCCCCGCCCTCCTCAGCGCCTACAAGGCCGCCGCCACCGCCCTGGCGAACCGGGACCTCACCGACGCCCGGGCCAAGGTCTACCTCGTCCTCGACCGCTCCGCGTCGATGCGCCCGTACTACAAGGACGGTTCCGCGCAGGCGCTCGGCGAGCAGACCCTCGCCCTCGCGGCCCACCTGACGCCGGAGGCGAACGTCCAGGTCGTCTTCTTCTCCACCGAGCTGGACGGCACCGGCGAGCTCACCCTCGCCGAGCACGACAACAAGATCGACGAACTTCACGCGGGCCTCGGCCGCATGGGCCGTACGAGCTACCACGCGGCCGTGGCGGAAGTGATCGCCCTGCACGAGAAGTCGGGCGCCCCCGCGGAGCCCGGCCTGGTCGTCTTCCAGACGGACGGCGCCCCGGACGCCAAGACCCCGGCGACCCAGGCCCTGACGGCGGCGGCGAAGAGCCACCCCGGCCTCTTCTTCTCCTTCGTCGCGTTCGGCGAGCAGGACAACAAGGCCTTCGACTACCTCCGCAAGCTGAAGTCGGACAACACCGCGTTCTTCCACGCGGGCCCGACACCCCGCGAACTCACGGACGCGGAGATCTACGAGGGCGTACTGGCGAACTGGCGCCCGTAACCACACACCACAGGGCCACCCGGGCCGCCCGCTCCTCGTCCCATAAAACGAGGAGCGGGCGGCCCACCCATGTCGGCTACGATTTCAAGGTTCGTATCCAAGGTTCGTAAGACGGCCGAAAGCCGAAGCAGTACTCGGCCGGACGTCACCACACGCAGCGACTCGGGAGCAGCCCGCAATGGCTCGACACCTCATCACCAGCGCCCTTCCGTACATCAACGGGATCAAGCACCTGGGCAACATGGTGGGGTCCATGCTCCCGGCCGACGTGTACGCCAGGTACCTCCGCCAGCGCGGCCACGACGTCCTCTACATCTGCGCGACGGACGAGCACGGCACCCCGGCCGAACTGGCGGCGAAGGAGCAGGGCCTGCCGGTCGCCGAGTTCTGCGCCGGAGCGCACGACGCGCAGAAGGCGATCTACGACGGCTTCGCGCTCGCCTTCGACCACTTCGGCCGCAGCTCCTCCCCGCAGAACGCGGAGCTGACGCAGCACTTCGCCCGCCGGCTGAACGAGAACGGCTTCATCGAGGAGCGCGCGATCCGGCAGGTGTACTCGCCGGCCGACGGCCGCTTCCTGCCCGACCGTTACGTCGAGGGCACGTGCCCGCACTGCGGTTACGACAAGGCGCGCGGCGACCAGTGCGAGAACTGCACGCGCGTCCTGGACCCGACCGACCTGATCAACCCGCGCTCGGCGATCTCGGGCTCGACGGACCTCGAAGTACGCGAGACGACGCACCTCTTCCTCCTCCAGTCGAAGCTCCAGGGCGAGGTCGAGGCGTGGATCGACGAGGTCGCGGACGAATGGCCGCAGCTCGCGTCCTCCATCGCCCGCAAGTGGCTGACCGAGGGCCTGCACGACCGCGCGATCACCCGTGACCTGGACTGGGGCGTACCGGTGCCGGCCGACACGTGGCCGGAGCTGGCCGCCGACGGCAAGGTCTTCTACGTCTGGTTCGACGCGCCGATCGAGTACATCGGGTCGACGAAGGAGTGGGCGGACGCGGCGCCGGAGGAGAACCGCGACTGGAAGTCGTGGTGGTACGAGCCGGCGGGCGCCTCCGACGTGCGGTACACGGAGTTCATGGCGAAGGACAACGTCCCCTTCCACAGCGTGATGTTCCCCGCGACGGAGATGGGCGTACGGGAGCCGTGGAAGAAGGTCGACCAGCTGAAGGCCTTCAACTGGCTGACGTACTACGGCGGCAAGTTCTCCACCTCGCAGAAGCGGGGCGTCTTCACCGACCAGGCCCTGGACATCCTCCCGGCGGACTACTGGCGCTACTTCCTCATCGCCAACGCTCCCGAGTCGGACGACTCGTCGTTCACGTGGGAGCACTTCACGGCGACGGTGAACAAGGACCTGGCGGACACGCTCGGCAACTTCGTCAACCGCGTCCTGTCCTTCTCGAAGAAGCGCTTCGGCGAGGAGGTCCCGGCGGGCGCGGAGGCGGGCGCGCCGGAGGCGAAGCTGGGCGATGAGATCGCCTCACTCCTCGCCGACTACGAGTCCCAGATGGAGGCACTCCAGTTCCGCAAGGCGGCGGCGGCGCTGCGCGCCCTGTGGTCGGCGGGCAACTCCTACCTGGAGGAGAAGGCCCCCTGGCTGGAGATCAAGACGAACCCGGAGGGCGCGGCGCTCACGCTCCGCACGGCGATGAACCTGATCCACCTGTACGCGGTGGTCTCGGAGCCGTTCATCCCGTCCTCGTCGGCGGCGATGCGAGCAGCCTTCACCCTCCCCGCCGACACGGCGACGTGGGCCACGCAGGAGGAGGCACGCTCCCTCTCCGCCCTCCCCGCGGGCACTCCCTTCACGGTCCCCCCGGTCCTCTTCGCCAAGATCACGGACGAGGACCTGGAAACGTACAAGGAGCGCTTCGGCGGGGCGCCGGAGTAACGACCTGGCTCCTCCTCCGACGGCCGGGGTGGCCGGACACCGCACGACGACGGTGCCCGACCACCCCGTTCCCGTACACGGAGCCGAGGAACTACTACTCCTCGCCGAAGAGCTGCGCCGCATCCGTCGCATGAACGGCCCGCTGCGCCCAGAGTTCGAGTTCGTCGAGGTCCGTGCAGCCGCGCACGCGCTCACGTACCGAGTCCGGGATCTCGATGCCGCGCCACTGAAGGATGTTCAGGGTCATCTCGGCACGATCCTCGATACGCCCCTCTTCACGCCCCTCTTCACGTACCTTCTCGGCGACTTCGTGCCGGAAGAAGTAATTGATCGCCGTCATCAGGTCCCTCCAGATCTGCTTCGCCTGGGAGTCAACCAGGCATGACTCGGTGAACTGCGCCAAGACCGCCGCGGTGTCGGGGTCGAGGGTTTGCAGGGCGGTTGCAAGGGGTTCCAGTATGGCGGCGGCCTGTGAGCCCCGGCCATGTGTCATCGCCGAGAACGCAGCGAGTGGTACGTCCCGTGCGGCTTCGTGTTCGTCCGTGATCAGCGGCACGTTCTCCGGGCCGAGGACCAGCGGCCTCACGGTGAGCGAGTTCCAGACGGGCAGACCCATCCGGATGGGCTGCGCCGCCCAGCGGGCCGTCGAACTGCTCTGCGTCAGCACGATCAGGATCGGCTCGCAGCCGTACTTCGCGTAGAGGTACGAAAGGTAGTAGGCCCAGCTTCCGCGCTTGGCCTCGTCCTTCTTCCCCTGCGCCTCGACGACCAGGAGGAACGTCCCCACGTCCGTCTCCACCCGTAAGAGTGTGTCCACACGCCGTTCGATCGGTTCGATCTCCGTGAGGTCCGCGTTCAGGATCGCGATGTCTGTGGGCTCGGGGAACGGGATGCGCAGTACGCGCTGAAGGGCGCGCGTGAGTAGTGCGGGGTCCTTCTGGAAGATGCGATGCAGGGCCTCGTGTGACGAGCTGACCATCGGGTCTCCTTTCTGTCCGATCCATCCGATGTGATCAACGAACTACGCGACGCCCAGGTCACACCACACGTACTTGCCCCCACTGCCGTTCCTCGGCAGCGGATACCAGCCCCAGACATCCGCGCAGGCCTGAACAAGGGCGAGGCCTCGGCCCGACTCCGTCAAGTCCGCCAAGTTCGCGGTCGGCCGCGGAGGGTCGGGGTCGCCGTCCCACGCGCCGATCCGCAGGACTCCGTCCCGCCAGCGCAGGCGCAGGGCGGCGGGGCCCTTCGCGTGACACACCGCGTTGGAGATCAGTTCCGTCGCCAGTAGCTCGGCGGTGTCGGTGAGGCGGATCAGGCCGTGGATCGTGAGGATGAGGCGGAGAGTACGGCGGCAGACCGTCACCGCACGGGGGTCGTTGGGGATGCTGAGCGTGTACTCCCAGGGTTTGAGTTCATGGGTGTTTTGCGGCATGCGGGAACTCCGTTCCATGAGGGGGAAGGTGAGGGTGGGGAGTAGTGGCATGCCGCAGCCGTCGTGGCAGGACGGAGTGGTGCGCTTCCGGAGTCCCCGAAATTCGCAGCGTGTGCGTAGCGTCACTGAAGGTATGGGTAAAATTTGGTACCTCGCAAGCCGCCACCGTTATCTGCCACTCGAACGAGTAAGTGCCTCACAACAGTTGAGGCGAGGAGGACGTCATGCCGCGTAGACGGCAGCCCACCGCACGACAGGAACGTCTGGGGACCGAACTGCGGAAGCTACGCGAAGCCGCAGGTCTCAAGGCGCGCGAGGCTGCGGCGCTGGTTGGATCCGACTCGGCACAGATGAGCCAGATGGAGTCCGGGATCGGGGGCGTGAGCGAAGAGCGCCTACGCAGACTCGCCGCTCACTACTCCTGCTCGGACACAGACTTGGTCGAGGCCCTGGTGATCATGGCGAACGATCGGACACATGGCTGGTGGGAGGAGTACCGAGGCCTGCTGCCCACATCATTCATGGACCTGTCCGAGCTGGAGCACCATGCCACCTTCCGGTGGGATGTGGACTGCCTGTATGTGCCCGGTCTTCTTCAGATAGAGGAGTACGCCCAACGGGTCTTCTCGCACAGGGTGCCTGAACTCCCGCGAGCTGAGCTCGACTTGCGTGTGGAGCACCGGATGGCGCGACGAACCATCATCGACGGCGACCGGCCCATTCCTTACACGGCGGTGGTGCACGAGGCGGCACTCCGCATCAAGGTCGGCAACCGGGCGATCGCACAGGCCCAGCTCTCCCGCATCCAGGAACTCTCGGAAGCCGATCACGTGACCGTGCGCGTCATCCCGTTCACTCTCGACGATTTCATCGACGCCGGAAGCGCGATGGTCTTCGCGGGAGGCGCCGTCCCCAAGTTGGACACGGTCGTGCGGGATGCGCCTCACGGTTCGGCATTCGTCGACTCCGACGCCCAACTCAGCAGTTTTCGAACCCTTTTCCGTAGGGTGGAAGGATCGTCACTCGAACCCGATCGGTCGCGTGACTTCATCCACCGGCTGGCGAAGGAGCTGTGAGGCGCCCCATGACGACTCTCGACAACTGGCAGAAGTCATCCTTCTCCGGCGGCGGCGACGGCAACGCCTGCGTCGAACTCGCCGCCGTCCCTCAGGCCATCCACATCCGCGAAAGCGACGACCCCTCCACACAACTCATCACCACCCCCGCCCCCCTCGCCCACCTCCTCCACGGCATACGCTCCGGCACCCTCGGCAAGGCATAAGGGCGGCTCGGGGCGGGCCTCCACCACCTCACCAGCCACGTAACCGTGGCGTGGCGCGGCTTGGGGGCCCGTACGGAGACTCACTCGGGTGGGTGAATATCCTCAACTGTGTGGCTATCAGGTCGCTTTGGGGCTTTAGGCTCTCACGGCAACCTGCCTTTGGCATACGCCAATGGCATATCTCCCACCGCCAGGAACCTTCATGGTCAGCGCGCCGCACGAGGCGATGCACCGCATCTTCCAGGACCACCCGGACCTCTTCTCCGGAGTGTCCAAGGTGCTGGGCGTCGACTTCGCTCCGCCCACCTCGGTCACTCTCATGCCGACCGACCTCACCGAGGCCAGCCCGCTCGAACGCCGCGTCGACACGTTGCTGCGGCTTGAGACCGAGGACGACGAACCGCTCCTGCTCGCCATCGAGGCGCAGGGCAAGAAAGACCCGGACAAGCCGGCGAGCTGGGCGTACTACGCCTCCTACCTGCTGGCGAAGTACCGGCTGCAGCCGATACTGCTGGTCGTTTGCCAGGATCACGCGACGGCCAAATGGGCGGAACAACCCGTCCGGTTCGGGCCGCCCCAATGGCCGTTGCTCACCCTGACCCCGCTGGTCGCGGGGCCGCACAACATGCCGGTGATCAAGGATCCGGCCGAGGTGCGCAAGGACCTCGCGCTCGCCACCCTGTCCGCGATCACTCACGCCAAGAGTCCCGAGATCGGGCCCATACTCAAAGCAGTGACGACCGTTCTGCGGGACGAACCTGACGCGGTCAAGAACCCTGTCATCGAATTCATCGCACGCGGCCTGAGCAAACTGCCCGCCGCAGCAACATGGAGGACACTCGTGGCCGTGGACCTTTCTTTCTACAAGTCATTCATCTTCGAAGAAATCCGCGAGGAGGCCCAGACGCAGGGCCGGGTGGAAGGCCGAGTGGAAGGCCGAGTGGAAGGCCGGGTGGAAGGCCTGGCCGAGGACATCCTCGAAGTCTTCGAGGTGCGCGGCATCGACGTCCCCGAAGCCGTCCGGGAACGCATCACCGGCTGCGACGACCTCGACATCCTGCGGCAGTGGCACCGGCGGGCCATCACCGCGCCGACCGCCGAAGACGTCTTCACCGCCTAGTGCTCTGACCCCTTGGTTCGCCGGGTTGGTGGTCGGGGCGGTTGGAGGTTGCGTGACGTCCGATCCGAGTGCTGGGGGTGTGGTGGCTGAGCCTGTCCGCGTGCGCAGGTTGCCCGACCAGGAGGGGCAGAAGCTGCAGCAGATCGTGCGTCGGGGCAGCACCAGTTCGGTCCGCTTCCGGCGGGCGATGATACTGCTGGCGTCGGCCGGCGGGAACCGGGTCCCGGTGATCGCTCAGCTGGTGCAGGCCGACGAGGGCACCGTTCGGGATGTAATCCATCGGTTCAACGAGATCGGCATGGCCTGTCTGGGCCCTCGGGGGGAGGGAGGCCGTCCCCGCCTGCTCAGTCCTGACGACGAGGACTTCGTCGTGGCGACGGCCACCACCCACCCGACCAAGCTCGGCCAGCCCTTCACTCGCTGGTCCATCCGCAAACTCGTCGCCTACCTGCGGAGAGTCCATGGGCGGTTCATCCGCATCGGCCGCGAGGCGTTAGGCCGTCTGCTCGCCCGCCGCGGCATCACCTTCCAGCGCACCAAGACGTGGAAGGAGTCCCCGGACCCCGACCGCGAGGCGAAGCTGGACCGGATCGAGGAGGTTCTGGACCGCTTCCCGGATCGGGTCTTCGCGTTCGACGAGTTCGGCCCGCTCGGCATCCGCCCCACCGGCGGTGCGTGCTGGGCCCCGGCCAGTCACCCCGAGCGGCACCCGGCGACCTACCACCGCACGCATGGGGTCAGGTACTTCCACGGCTGCTATTCGGTCGGTGACGACACCCTCTGGGGCGTCAACCGCCGGAAGAAGGGCGCCGCGAACACGCTGGCCGCGCTCAGATCGGTCCGGGCCGCCCGACCGGACGGCGCCCCCATCTACGTCATCCTGGACAACCTGTCCGCCCACAAGGGCGAGACGGTCCGCCGCTGGGCGAAGAAGAACCGCGTCGAGCTGTGTTTCACGCCGACATACGCGTCCTGGGCCAACTCAATCGAGGCGCACTTCGGGCCGCTACGGCAGTTCACCATCGCCAACTCCAACCACCGCAACCACCGCAACCACACCGTGCAGACCGAGCCCTGCACGCCTACCTGCGCTGGCACAACGCGAATGCCCGTCACCCCGACGTGCTGGCAGCCCAGCGCCGCGAGCGCGCTCGCATCCGCAGCGAGAAAGGCATCCGCTGGGGCGGACGTCCCCTCGCCGATGCCGCTTGACCAGCCCGGCGACCTCGCCCGGTCGGGTCCTAGCAGTAGCCGTCCACCCTGGCGCCGGCTGGAGCGAGGTTGGGCCAGGGATGTCCTGCTCTGTCGGAGGCGGCAGACCGCAGGAGGTCAAGAATCGTGCACCCCGGGTAGCCCCGAAAGCTCGCGTGGGTGCCGCGGTAGTAGCAGCTCCAGTAGCTCACCACCCGCCGTTGAATGCGCGCGAAGAAGTCAGGGTTGTCCACGAGGAACTGCCCGTAAGCGAGGTGGCCGCAGGTGCCGGGCGTGGCGAGATCACGGAGCTCATCGCAGATGACGACCAGGATCTCCAAGACGTACTCGCCAACTAGCTGCACGACTAAGGGGACGGACCATGGGTCCGTGGAGCCAACGACCTTCTCCAGGTGGCGCTGCCTGACCATGCCGTCGCAGTGCCTTGAGTACAGGCAGTGCAGAAGCTGTTGTTGGCGCGACGAAAGCGACGCCACCCTGTCAGTTGGCGGCTCGTCGTTGTAGAGGCGGCCGGGGATCAAAACCTGCTGGCCCTCGACCGTGACCGAGAACGAGGCATGCGGCTGGAGCCGAGAATCAGGCATCACCGCCAGGACTGCCTCGGCATCGCTTGCAAGCTCGGCTGGGAACGCCGTGATCAACGGATTGCTACGGTCGGAAAGCGGCTGCACGAGCCGAGCATAGGCGGATGCCTCGGCCAGATAGCTGGCATTAATGGCCCCACACCCGCCCAACCCGGCGAAGGTATGCGGTCAGAGCACTAGTGTGATGCGCCAGAAATCCTGTTGATTAGTTACTACCCTGTTGGCATGTCGCATCCGGGGCCCTCTGCTGTGGAGATCACGCTGTCCGAGGCCGAGCGCCTCGAGTTGGTGAGCTGGACGGAACGGCCGCACCGGCGTTCGGCCGAGAAGGCCCGCATCATCCTGGCGTGTGCTGAGGGCATGTCGAATGCGGCTGTGGCGCGGGTCGTCGGGGTCCAGGCCAAGACGGTAAGCAAGTGGCGTAGGGCCTTCGCCGCCCAGCGGATGGCCGGGCTTGAGGACGCCGGCTGGATCGGCCGGCCGAAGGCCGACCTGGTCTTGGACGATGCCGAGCGCAGGCAGCTGCAGCAGTGGGCGCGGCAGGCGAAGACCGCCCAGTTCCTGGCGTTGCGAGCCAAGATCGTGCTGCGCTGCGCGGAGGGCGGCACGAATCAGCAGGCCGCGGCCGACCTCGGCGTCGACAGGTCGACCGTAGACCGCTGGCGGGCCCGGTTCCTCGCACATCGCCTCGATGGTCTGCAGGACGAGCCGCGCTCGGGTCGGCCGCCTTCAATCCTCCTCGACCAGGTCGAGGAGATTGTCGTGGCCACTTTGGAGTCGGTCCCGGGCCAGGACACGCACTGGTCACGGGCCTCCATGGCCCAGCGCACCGGGCTGTCGAAGTCCACGATCGGGCGCATCTGGAAACGGTTCGACCTCAAGCCCCACCTGCAGGACTCCTTCAAGCTGTCCACCGATCCGCAGTTCGTCGCCAAGGTCGTCGACGTGGTCGGTTTGTACCACCACCCGCCCGAGAAGGCGGTCGTGCTCTGCGTGGACGAGAAGTCCCAGATCCAGGCACTGGACCGCTCGCAGCCGGTGCTGCCGATGATGCCGGGCATGCCCGAACGCCGCACCCACGACTATTACCGGCACGGCATCACCAGCCTGTTCGCCGCGTTCAACATCGCCGACGGCACCGTCATATCAGCACTGCACCGCCGCCACCGGGCCATCGAATTCAAGAAGTTCCTGATCCGGATCGACAAGGCGGTGCCCGCCGACCTCGACGTGCACCTCGTCTGCGACAACTACGCCACCCACAACACCGCCGAGATCAGGACGTGGCTTGGCAAACACCCTCGCTTCCACGTCCACTTCACCCCCACCGGCTCCTCCTGGATGAACCAGGTCGAGCGGTGGTTCGGCCTGCTGACCGACAAGCTCATCCGCCGCGGCGTCCACACCTCGGTGAAGGCACTCGAGGACGACATCACCGTATGGATCGACAACTGGAACAAGAACCCACGGCCGTTCACCTGGACCAAGACAGCCGACGAGATCCTCAACTCCCTCGTCGACTACCTCGCCAAAGTCGGAACTACCGGTCAAAAAACACAGCAGAACTAATCAACAGGATTTCTGGCGCATCACACTAGTACTCCAGCAGGTCGTGGGCGGCAGCGGAGCACATGGCGGTTTTACCCAACGGCAACAATCATGATCGTTTCCATGTGTCGCTGTTCCGGCTCGCTGTTCCGGCAGCGGGCCGGGTCCCAGGTCCGCCGATGCTCACGGCACCGCGGGCCCCGTGACCAACCGCCCCTTCGCGTCGTACGGCCACACGTTCGGCGTGCAACCCCGCATCCCCTTGATCTGTTGCATCATCGCCGGGGCCGGTTTGCCCGCTCCGGGGCACGTCACGTGGCCGTGGCCGAGGAAGTGGCCGACCTCGTGGTTGATGATGAGGGCGCGGTAGGCGTCCACGTCGTCGGCGTAGACCGGGGTCGCCAGCAGCCAGCGCTTGAGGTTGACCACCACGTCCTTGCCCACGCTGCAGTTGACCTCGCCGCGGGTCCGCAGGCCGTAGCGACCGCAGATCTCGTCCACCGTCCCCGGAGTGGCGAGCCGTACGACGAAGTCGGCCGTACCTGTCGACACCCGCTTGAAGCCCGACCTGCCGTCGGCCGTCCAGCCTCGCCGGTCCGCCAGTATCTCCTCCACCTGGCCCGCCACGTCCGTCGCCGACTGCGCGAGACCCTTCTCGACGACGACCTTGTAGCGCAGGGTGCGGGCGCCTTTTCCGACCGTCCCGCTGCCGCCGCCGGCCGTGGTGAACGTCCCGGGCCCCGACGCGGGGATCGAAGGGGAGGGGGAGAGGGAAGGGGACGAGACCGAGTCCGGGGACTCCTCGTTTCCGGGGGTCGCGCTGGGCTTGCTCTCGGGCGAGGGCCGGTTCGACTTCTCGCCCGTCGCCTCCGGTTCGCGGTCGGATGTACCGCTGGAGCTGGAAGCCGCCGGCGTCCCCCCGTTCACCGCCAGCGCCGCCGCCGATAACACCGCCAGCGCCGCCAGGCCCCACAACAGGGGGCCCTTTCCCCTGCCGCCGTTGCCGCCGTTGCCACCGTTAGCGCCCGCGGAGCCCCTGCGACGGCGGCCTGATCTCGCGGTCGGGGACGGCTTGGTCGCGCGGCGGTTGATCATGGTCATGAGTATCAAGAGGGAATACGCGAGGTGTTGGGTTCTGACTCAGCGAATAACGAAGCCATAACGCCCCGTGGGGGCGCCCCCGTTACGGGACCCCGCTCCTGGCATGTGCACGATTCATCCGTATGGTTTCGTCATGGCAGTTCCCCAGGTCATCCCGATCACGTACGAGCCGCGCCACCGCACCGATGCCGTCGGTCACTACGCGGAGGGGCAATTCCTGGGGTCGGTCACCTACGCCTTCCCCGAGGATTACCGCCCCGACGACGGCTGGGAAGAGCACAAACGGCTCTTCACGGTGCTGCACACCTTCGATACAGAGGGCCGTCACCGCGACTCGGAGATCTGGTGCGCCGGTAGCTGGGCCGAGCAGCAACGCAACCCCCACGGGCCCGACTCGGTCCTCGCCCAGGCACAGGCCCATCTCGCGAAGCTGCTCCGGAGCCTCCCCCGGCGCCGGTACACGGACATCGCGGTCCAGCCCTTCCGGCTCACCCGCGACGGCGTGCTGTTCGGCCTGCTGACCGGTGAGGACGACGGCGAGCCGTGGGCCGAGCTCTACCCGGACCAGCTGGGCTTCGGCCCGCCTTGGGACGGCACGTACGACACCTGAGCACTCCGCCGCAGGCGCCTCCGGGCCCGGGCAGTGAACGACTGTGGGGCGGGGCCACCTTCTTTGAAGGTGGCCCCGCCCCACAGTCGTTCATCGTTCACAGCCGCGCGTACGGCCCTACTTCGCCGGGTTCACCGGCTTGCGTACCGAGATGTGCAGCTCACGCAGCCGCGTCTCGTCCAGCTCGGTGGGCGCGCCCATCATCAGGTCCTGCGCGTTGCCGTTCAGCGGGAACGCGATGGTCTCCCGGATGTTCGGCTCGTCGGCGAGGAGCATGACGATGCGGTCGACACCGGGGGCGATGCCGCCGTGCGGAGGGGCGCCGAAGCGGAACGCGCGCAGCATGCCCGCGAACTGCTCCTCGACCGTCTCCCGGTCGTAGCCGGCGATCTCGAAGGCCTTGAGCATGATCTCCGGCTCGTGGTTCCGGATGGCGCCGGAGGACAGCTCGACACCGTTGCAGACGATGTCGTACTGCCAGCCCAGGATGTCCAGCGGGTCCTGGGTCTCCAGGGCCTCCAGACCACCCTGCGGCATCGAGAACGGGTTGTGCGAGAAGTCGATCTTCCCGGTCTCCTCGTCCTTCTCGTACATCGGGAAGTCGACGATCCAGCAGAAGCGGAAGACGCCCTCTTCGAAGTGCCCGGCGCGCTTGGCGGTCTCGACGCGTACCGCGCCCATGATCTTGGAGACCTCGTCGAACTCGCCCGCGCCGAAGAAGACCGCGTGGCCGGGGGCGAGCGACAGGCGCTTCGTCAGCTCGGCGACGTTCTCCTCGGTCAGGAACTTGGCGATCGGGCCCGTCAGCGAGCCGTCCTCGGCCACCCGCACCCAGGCGAGGCCCTTCGCGCCCTGCGAGACCGCGTAGTCACCGAGCTGGTCGAAGAACTTGCGGGACTGTGCGGCCACGTCCGGCACCGGCAGGGCCCGTACGTGCTTGCCCGCGAAGGCCTTGAACTCCGAGCCCTGGAAGACGTCGGTGATGTCGACGAGCTCCAGCTGGGCCCGCAGGTCCGGCTTGTCGGAGCCGTACTTCAGCATCGCCTCGCGGAACGGGATCCGCGGGAAGGGGGAGGTGACGTTCCGGCCGTTGCCGAACTCCTCGAACAGCTCGGTCATGAGCTTCTCGATCGGCTGGAAGACGTCCTCCTGCTCAACGAAGGACATCTCCACGTCGAGCTGGTAGAACTCACCCGGCGAGCGGTCGGCGCGCGCGTCCTCGTCACGGAAGCAGGGCGCGATCTGGAAGTACCGGTCGAAGCCCGAGATCATCAGCAGCTGCTTGAACTGCTGCGGGGCCTGCGGCAGGGCGTAGAAGCGGCCCGGGTTCAGACGGGAGGGGACGACGAAGTCGCGCGCGCCCTCGGGGGAGGTGGCGCTGAGGATCGGGGTCGCCATCTCGTTGAAGCCCAGCGCCGTCATCTTGTGCCGGATGGCGGAGATGACCGACGTACGCAGCAGGATGTTGCGGTGCATGCGCTCGCGGCGCAGGTCGAGGAAGCGGTACTCAAGGCGCCGCTCCTCGTTCACCCCGTCCTCGGTGTTGATCGTGAAGGGCAGCGGGGCGGCGGCGCCGAGCAGCTCGACCTCGCTCACCTCGACCTCGATCTCACCGGTCGGCAGCTCCGGGTTCACGTTCTCCGTGCCGCGGGAGACGACCTTGCCGTCGACGCGGACGGTCGACTCCTTGGAGACCTTGTCGAGGGCCTCGTACGCGGGAGTGCCGGGGCGGGCGACGAGCTGCGTGATGCCGTAGTGGTCGCGCAGATCGATGAAGAGGATGCCGCCCAGGTCGCGCCGATTGTGCAGCCAGCCGCTCAGCCGGACGTCGCTGCCGACGTCAGAGGCGCGGAGCTCGCCGCAGGTGTGGGACCTGTACCGATGCATCGTCGTTCATCCAGTCTTCGCGGTCGGGGACATGTTTCACGTGAAACACGTGCAAGGGTACCGGCCGCCCCGTGATCGCCGTCCGCAATAGTTCGCGGGGCCGCAGTGGCACCCTTCGTTCACCTGTTCATACAGTGGGTCAATGCGCACAGGTGATCCCCTTCCGTCCGTGGGGGATGTCCTCGTCACCCTCGCCACCGGCCTGTGGAGGTGGGACGACGCCGCCGGGAAGGTCACCCTCGACGCCGAGGCCGCCCGGCTTCTCGGGCTGCTCTCGCAGCCGACCGTGCTGACGGAGGCAGGGGTACGGGCCCGTTTCCACCCCGTCGACTGGAACGAGGTCAACGGGGTCGTCCAGCTCGCCGCCGCCGAGAAGACGCTCGCCGAGCTGCGGCTGCGGGTCATGGACGACCAGGGCCGCGTGCTCCGTACCGTACGCAGCCGTTCCAAGCCCGCGATCGACCCGGACACCGGGGCGTACCAGCTGATCGGCACCCTTCAGGAGGTCACCGAGCCGCCGCCGGGCGCCGCGGCGCGTTCGCCCGTGACGGGTGACTGGCGGCGCTCGCGCGAGGCGTTCCTGCTGGACGCGGGGCGCGCGCTGGCCGAGGCGCGGAACACCGAGGAAGTGCTGCGGGTCGCGGCCGGCCTGTCGATGCCCGGGTTCTCGCCGGACGGGCTCGCGGTCTTCGGCGCGGAGGCCGACCGGCTCACCGTCATCGGCCACTTCGGGCAGCAGCCGGGCGACGAGGAGCCGTTCTCGCACATGGCGCTGGAGACGGACTATCCGGCGGCGGAGGTCGTCCGCACCGGCCGCGCGGTCTATCTCTCCTCCCCGGACGACTACCGCGGCCGTTATCCGGCCGCCTGGCCGCTGGCCGAGGGCTTCGGCCGGGAGTCCTGGGCGTTCCTGCCGCTCACGGTGGCGGGGCGCACGATGGGCGCCTGGATGGCGGCCTTCACCTACCCGGTCACCTTCACGCCCGACGAGCGGTCCGTACTGACGACGGTGGCGCGGATGCTGGCGCAGGCTCTCTCGCGGGCCGGGGTCACCGAGTCCGAGCGGGAGCTCACCGACGGGCTACAGCGCTCGATGCTGCCGACCCTGGGTCCCAAGATCCCCGGCATGAGCGTCGCCGCCCGGTATGTGCCCACGGGCGGCGGGCTCCAGGTGGGCGGCGACTGGTACGACATGATCCCGCTGCCCGGCGGCACCTCGCGGACCAGCCCCGGGGGCGGCCGTTTCGCCCTGGTCATCGGCGACGTACAGGGCCATGACGTACGCGCGGCCGGGCTGATGGGCCAGCTGCGGATCGCGCTGCGGGCGTACGCCTCGGAGGGGCACCGCCCGGACGCGGTCCTCTCCCGCGCCTCACGCTTCCTGTACGGGATCACCTCCGACGACGACACCGCGGACCTGCGCTTCGCGACCTGCCTGTACGTGGAGGTGGACCCGGAGAGCGGTGTGCTGGAGATAGCCAGGGCCGGGCATCCGGACCCGGCGATACGCATGGCGGACGGGACCGTGCTGACCCGGCCCACGGCGGGCGGGCTGCCGCTGGGCATCGACCCGGACGCCGACTATCCGACGACGCGGCTCGTGCTGGAGCCCGGCGAGACCATGCTGATGTGCACGGACGGGCTGATCGAGACCGGCGGGCACGACCTGGAGACCGGCTGGCTGAGGATCCGCAAGATCCTGGAGAGCCATGACGGTGACATGGAGGAGCTCGCAGACGCGCTGGTCAGGGCCGTGCACGGGCCTTCCTCGCATCACATGACAGGTCCCCTGGCGGACCGTCGCGAGGACGACATCGCGGTGCTGCTGCTGTGCCGGGCGGGGGAGGAGGGCTGCGATCCCGACGAGGCGTCGGTGCCCACGCGGGCCACCGTGCGGCGCACGATGCTGACCGTCGCGCAGGCCGAGCCGCAGAAGGTCGCGCTGGCACGGCAGCAGTTGCGGGAGTTCCTGCACGACTGGCCCTCCGTCGACCAGGTCGACTCGGCAGTCCTGCTGGTCTCCGAGATGGTCACGAACGTGCTCGTCCACACGGACGCGGACGCGCTGCTCGTCGCCGAGATGACGGGCGCGGCGGGCACCCGCCGGATACGGATCCAGGTGACGGACGGCAGCGACGACCTCCCCCACCGGCGCCACCCGGGCGAACTGGCGTCCTCGGGCCGTGGCCTGGTCCTCACCGAACTGCTCGCCGACGCATGGGGCGTCGACCCTCGGGGCGAGGGCAAGAGCATCTGGTTCGAGCTGTACGAGGAGGGGTCCGGGGGCGGCGGGGAGACCAGCGGTGCATGACGAGATTGCATGACGAGAGGGGCCCCGTCCGGTTCGGACGGGGCCCCTCTCGTCATGCTGGGTGAGCTGCTAGGTGCTCGGTGAGCTCTAGAGCCCGCCCTCGGACATCCCGTGCACCGCCGGGACCGTGCCCAGGCGGCCCTTCTGGAAGTCTTCGAAGGCCTGCTGGAGCTCGTCGCGGGTGTTCATCACGAACGGGCCGTAGTGGGCCATCGGCTCACGGATCGGCCGGCCGCCCAGGATGACGACCTCCAGGTCCGGAGTGTTCGCGTCCTGCTTCTCGTCCGCGCGGATCGTGAGCGAGGAGCCCTCGCCGAAGACGGTCGTCTGGCCGGTGTGGACCGGACGGCGCTCCGCTCCGACACTGCCGCGGCCGGCCATCACGTACGCGAGGGCGTTGAAGTCCTCGCGCCACGGGAGGGTCAGCTCGGCGCCGGGCGCCACGGTCGCGTGGACCATGGTGATCGGCGTGTGCGTGATGCCGGGGCCCTCGTGACCGTCCAGCTCACCGGCGATGACCCGCAGGAGCGCGCCGCCGTCGGCGGTGCTGAGCAGCTGGACCGAACCACCGCGGATGTCCTGGTAGCGCGGCGCCATCATCTTGTCCTTGGCCGGGAGGTTCACCCAGAGCTGGAGGCCGTGGAAGAGGCCGCCCGACACGACGAGCGACTCCGGCGGGGCCTCGATGTGCAGCAGGCCCGAGCCGGCCGTCATCCACTGGGTGTCGCCGTTGGTGATCGTGCCGCCGCCACCGTTGGAGTCCTGGTGGTCGAAGACGCCGTCGATGATGTAGGTCACGGTCTCGAAGCCGCGGTGCGGGTGCCAGGGGGTGCCCTTCGGCTCTCCCGGCGCGTACTCCACCTCACCCATCTGGTCCATCATGATGAACGGGTCCAGGTGGCGGTAGTTGATCCCGGCGAACGCGCGTCGAACCGGGAAGCCCTCACCCTCGAAACCGCTCGGCGCGGTGGTCACGGTGAGCACGGGACGGGCGACGGCCTCTGCCGATGCCGCCACACGGGGCAGGGTCAGCGGGTTCTCGACGGTCACTGCAGGCATGTCGGTACCTCCTTGTGCTCGGAGTTTAGTTGAACGTAGAACTTCTTGCCACCCGCAACACGGAACGCTTGGAGGGAATTCCCTCCAAGCGTCCTGGGTGGGGCGGGGGTGAGGTCGTCGTGCGGCTGCGGGCCGTCCGTGGCTGATCGCGCAGTTCCCCGCGCCCCTAAAGACTGCGCCGTTCCCCGCGCCCCCAGACGGGGCGCGGGGAACGGCGCAGTCCTTGGCGGTCGCTCAGCCGTACATGCGGCGCATCGCGAAGTCCACCATCTGCTCGACCGCCTTCGCGTCGAAGACGATGCGGTGCTCGCCCTCCATGTCCAGGACGAAGCCGTAGCCCGTCGGGAGCAGGTCGATCACCTCGGCCCCGGTGATCACGAAGTACTTGGACTCCTTGCCGGCGTACCGGCGCAGCTCCTTGAGCGAGGTGAACATCGGGATCACGGGCTGCTGCGTGTTGTGCAGCGCCAGAAAGCCGGGATTGTCGCCGCGCGGGCAGTAGACCTTGGACGTGGCGAAGACCTGCTGGAAGTCCTCGGGGGTCAGCGACCCCGTGGTGAACGCGCGCACCGCGTCCGCGAGCGACGGCGGCGACGGCTCCGGGTAGAGCGGCGGCTGCTGGCCGTACCCGCCGACCCCGCCGACCCCACCGGGCATCTGCTGCTGCGGCGGCGGCTGGGACTGCGCGTACTGCTGCTGTCCCGGTCCCACGTTCTGGTCGTAGCCGTACATGCGGGCAAGAGTACCGAGGGCACGGGGCCCCAAGGTCGTCCCTGGCGGATTTCCTCGAACAGGTGGCGGGCCCGTCGACTCGCAGCCGAACGTAGACCCTGCTCACACTTGGGCAAACAGGGGTTGCGTCTTATTACCGACGGGTAGCATCATCGTAGCTACTAGTTGGTACGTGAACCAGGTACGAGGAACCACCACCTCCCCGATCCCTTTAACGGAGCCGTCGCCATGGGGCACTACAAGTCGAATCTCCGCGACATCGAGTTCAACCTCTTCGAGGTGCTCGGGCGCGACAAGCTGTACGGCACCGGCCCGTTCGCGGAGATGGACACCGAGACCGCCAAGAGCGTCCTCGCGGAGCTGACCCGCCTCTCGGAGAACGAGCTGGCGGAGTCGTTCACGGACGCCGACCGCAACCCGCCGGTCTTCGACCCGGAGACCAACACCGCGCCCGTACCGGCGTCCTTCAAGAAGTCCTACCAGGCCTTCATGGACTCCGAGTACTGGCGGCTCGGCCTGCCCGAGGAGATCGGCGGCACCACCGCGCCCCGCTCCCTGATCTGGGCGTACGCGGAGCTGGTGCTCGGCGCCAACCCGGCGGTCTGGATGTACTCCTCGGGCCCCGCGTTCGCGGGCATCCTCTTCGACGAGGGCAACGAGGTCCAGAAGCACATCGCGAAGATCGCCGTGGACAAGCAGTGGGGCTCCACCATGGTGCTCACCGAGCCGGACGCCGGCTCGGACGTCGGCGCCGGCCGCACGAAGGCGGTCCAGCAGGAGGACGGCTCCTGGCACATCGAGGGCGTGAAGCGCTTCATCACGTCCGGTGAGCACGACATGTCGGAGAACATCCTCCACTACGTGCTCGCCCGCCCCGAGGGCGCAGGGCCCGGCACCAAGGGCCTGTCCCTCTTCCTCGTACCGAAGTACGAGTTCGACTTCGAGACCGGCGAGCTGGGCGAGCGCAACGGCGTGTACGCCACGAACGTCGAGCACAAGATGGGCATCAAGGCGTCCAACACCTGCGAGATGACGTTCGGCGACCGCCACCCCGCCAAGGGCTGGCTCGTCGGCGACAAGCACGACGGCATCCGCCAGATGTTCCGCATCATCGAGTTCGCCCGCATGATGGTCGGCACGAAGGCGATCTCCACGCTCTCCACCGGCTACCTGAACGCCCTGGAGTACGCCAAGGAGCGCGTCCAGGGCCCCGACCTCGCGCAGTTCATGGACAAGACCGCGCCCAAGGTCACCATCACGCACCACCCGGACGTGCGCCGCTCGCTGATGACGCAGAAGGCGTACGCGGAGGGCATGCGCGCGCTGGTGCTGCACACCGCCGCGATCCAGGACGAGATCCAGGTCAAGGAGGCCGAGGGAGCGGACGCCGCCGCCCTGGAGGCCATGAACGACCTGCTCCTGCCGATCGTGAAGGGCTACGGCTCCGAGATGGGCTACGAGCAGCTCGCGCAGTCGCTGCAGACCTTCGGCGGCTCCGGGTTCCTCCAGGAGTACCCGATCGAGCAGTACATCCGCGACGCGAAGATCGACACCCTGTACGAGGGCACGACCGCGATCCAGGGCCAGGACTTCTTCTTCCGGAAGATCGTCCGCAACCAGGGCGCCGCGCTGAACTCGCTCGCCGAGGACATCAAGAAGTTCCTGGCGCTCGGCACGGGCGGCGAGGAGCTGTCCGGCGCCCGTGAGCACCTCGCCAAGGCGGCCGTCGAGCTGGAGGCCATCGTCGGCCTGATGCTCACGGACCTCGCGGCGACCGAGCAGGACGTCAAGAACATCTACAAGGTCGGGCTGAACACCACCCGGCTGCTGATGGCCTCCGGTGACGTCGTCGTCGGCTACCTGCTCCTGAAGGGCGCGGCCGTCGCCGCCGAGAAGCTGGAGACGGCCTCGGCGAAGGACCGCGCGTTCTACACGGGCAAGATCGCGGCGGCGAAGTTCTTCGCCGCGAACGTCCTGCCGGGCGTCACGGGCGCGCGCAAGCTCGCCGAAGGGGTCGAGCTGGACCTGATGTCCCTGGACGAGGCGGCGTTCTGATCCCGAGTGGGGCCCACCTCGGGGGCTGCCGCCCCCCGGGGCCCCGCATCGGCCTGAACGGCCTCGTCCTCAAACGCCGGACGGGCTGAAAGACCGGGGCGCAGCCCCGCCCTCCCGGGGGCGCGGGGAACTGCGCGACCGGCCACACGCGCCCCGCACCCGAGAACACAGCCCACGCGGGGCAGGGGCGCAGCCCCACCCTTCCGGGGCGGGGAACCGCGCGGCCGGCCCCCACCGGCCCGCACCCGACAACACGGCCCCTCCCGGGCGGAGGGCCCGTTCCCGTCCCCGGGAGCGGGCCCTCGTCCGTCGTTAAGGTGAACCCATGCGCACACCCCCCCGCTTCGACCGCGGACACACCGACGACCTGATGTCCTTCCTGGCGGCGAGCCCGTCCCCGTACCACGCGGTGGCGAACGCCGCCGAGCGGCTGGAGAAGGCCGGCTTCCGCCAGGTCGCGGAGACCGACGCGTGGGACGGGACCACGGGCGGCAAGTACGTGCTGCGCGGTGGCGCGATCGTGGCCTGGTACGTGCCGGAGGACGCCGAGCCGCACACCCCCTTCCGCATCGTCGGGGCGCACACCGACTCCCCCAACCTGCGGGTGAAGCCGCGCCCCGACAGCGGCGGGCACGGCTGGAGACAGGTGGCGGTCGAGGTCTACGGCGGCCCGCTGCTCAACTCCTGGCTCGACCGCGACCTCGGACTGGCCGGACGGCTGTCGCTGCGGGACGGTTCGACCCGCCTCGTGAACGTCGACCGCGCGCTGCTGCGGGTGCCGCAGCTCGCCGTCCACCTGGACCGTTCCGTCACCGCCGAGGGCCTCAAGCTCGACAAGCAGCGGCATCTCCAGCCCGTCTGGGGCCTCGGCGACGACGTGCGCGACGGCGATCTGATCCGCTTCCTGGAGCAGGAGGCCGGCATCCCCGAGGGCGAGACCATCGGCTGGGACCTGATGGTCCACTCGATCGAACCGCCCGCCTACCTGGGCCGCGACAGGGACCTCGTGGCGGGCCCGCGCATGGACAACCTGCTGTCCGTGCACGCCGGTACGGCGGCGCTGGCGGCCGTGGCCACCGCCGAGGAGACCCTGCCGTACATCCCGGTCCTCGCGGCGTTCGACCACGAGGAGAACGGCTCCCAGTCCGACACCGGAGCGGACGGGCCGCTGCTCGGCAGTGTCCTGGACCGTTCGGTCTTCGCGCGCGGAGGATCGTACGAGGACAAGGCGCGGGCCTTCGCGGGCACCGTCTGTCTCTCCTCCGACACGGGCCACGCCGTGCACCCGAACTACGCGGAGCGGCACGACCCGACGCACCACCCGCGCGCCGGCCAGGGCCCGATCCTCAAGGTGAACGTCAACAACCGCTACGCCACGGACGGTTCGGGCCGCGCCGTCTTCGCCACGGCCTGCGACAAGGCCGGTGTGCCCTTCCAGACCTTCGTCTCCAACAACTCCATGCCCTGCGGCACGACCATCGGGCCCATCACCGCGGCCCGCCACGGCATCAAGACGGTCGACATCGGCGTGGCCATCCTGTCGATGCACAGCGCCCGCGAACTGTGCGGCGCGGACGACCCGTTCCTGCTGGCGAACGCGCTGGTGGCGTTCCTGGAGGGCTAGGAGTCTCCCCAACTGGCGCCGCCGTACCGCGAGTCGGTCCGCGTCCCGCTGCCGGGCGAGTCGCCCCCGGCCGCATGGAGGGCCCGCGTCCGGGTACCCGCACTGGGCCCGGGGCGTACGGTCTCCGGGCCCGGCACGAGACCGTGCGCAACAGGAGGCGACATCCAATGGGCCTGGGCGGATGCATCATTCTGATCGCCGCAGGAGCGATCCTCACGTTCGCGACCGACTGGGACATGCAGGGGGTCAACCTCGACCTGGTCGGCGTCATCTTCATGATCGTCGGCCTGATCGGCGTGGCGACCTTCAGCAGCATCGCGAGGCGTCGGCGGGCGGTCGTGGCACCGCCGACCACCACGGTGATCGACGACCAGCGACACCACAACCACACCGGCTACAGCGACGGTTACGGCGGCTGACCCAGACCCTAGGCGAGCGGGTGGCCCGTGGTGACGTCCACGTGGGCCGGAACCTCCTCGTGGCGGTCACCGACCGTCAGGGTGCCGGTGGGTTCGATGAGCATGATCACGGCACCCGACGGGGCGGACGGCTTGTGTTCGACACCGCGCGGCACCGTGAAGAGCGAGCCCTTCGACAGCGTGACCGTGCGCTCACCGGCGGGCTCACGCAGTCCGATGCGCAGTTCGCCCTCCACGACGAGGAAGAACTCGTCGGTGTGGTCGTGGGTGTGCCAGATGTGCTCGCCCCGGACCTTGGCGAGGCGTACGTCGTAGTCGTTGACCGACCCGGCGATACGAGGACTCCACAGGTCGGTGAAGGTGTCGAGGACATCGGAGATCGCGACGGGCTCGCTCACGGCGGCGTTCCCGACGGCGTTCCCGACGGCGTTCCCGACGGCGTTCCCGACGGTCGGAGTCGCGGTGGCCCCGGTCTCGGTGGACGGGGTCGCGGTGGACGAGGTCGCGGTGGTCGGCGTCGCGGTGGGTTGATTGGCCATGGACTCATCGTGGACGTGACGGCCGCCGCGTACGAGTGCTAGAAATCGCACATGCCGCATGGATCCTCGCACCGCGTGGCCGTGATCGTCGACGAGGGCACCAACCCCTTCGAGGTCGGGGTCGCGACCGAGCTGTTCGGGCTGCCCCGCCCCGAACTCGGCCTCCCGACCCCCCTGTACGAGCTGACGCTGTGCACCCCCACCCCCGGCATCCGCATGAACCACGGCTTCTTCACGCTGAGCGGAGTACCCGGGCTGGAAGCGGTGGACGGCGCGGACACCGTGGTCGTCCCGGGCCGCCCCGACAACGTCGTACCCCGCGTGGAGGCCGTCCTGGACGCCGTCCGGCGCGCCCACGCGCGGGGCTCCCGCGTCGTGAGCCTGTGCACCGGGAGTTTCGCGCTCGCCGAGGCCGGGATCCTGGACGGGCGCCGGGCCACCACGCACTGGCAGTGGGCTGCCCACTTCCGGGAGCTGCACCCGAAGGTCCTCCTGGAGCCGGACGTCCTGTTCGTGGACGAGGGCGACGTACTGACCGCGGCGGGCAGCGCCGCGGCCCTCGATCTCGGGCTGCACCTCGTCCGGCGCGACCACGGCGCCGAGATCGCGAACGCGGTGTCCCGGCGGCTCGTCTTCGCCGCCCATCGCGACGGCGGGCAGCGGCAGTTCGTCGAACGCCCGGTGCCGGACGTCCCGGACGAGTCGCTGGCGCCGCTGCTGGCCTGGGCCGGCGAACGGATCGGTGAACCCCTGACGGTCACGGACCTGGCGGCGCACGCGGCGGTCAGCCCGGCCACACTGCACCGCCGTTTCCGGACCCAGCTCGGTACGACTCCGCTGGCGTGGCTGACCGCCGAGCGGGTGGCGCTGGCCTGCCGGCTCATCGAACGCGGCGAGGAACGGCTCGATGTCGTGGCCCGGCGCAGCGGTCTGGGCACCGCCGCCAACCTGCGGGCCCGGCTGCGGCGCGGGACGGGACTCAGCCCGACGGCCTATCGGCGGCGTTTCGGACCCTCTGCCGGGGAAGCCCTGGAAGCATGAGATTCCTCGTACGCGACCGGCTCCTGGGCTTCGGTGACGACTACTGGATCGAGGACGAGCAGGGCCGCAAGGCCTTCCTCGTCGACGGCAAGGCGATGCGGCTGCGGGACACCTTCGAGCTGAAGGACCGGCAGGGGCGCGTCCTGATCGACATCCACAAGAAGATGCTCGCGCTGCGGGACACGATGGTCGTCGAGCGGGACGGCGAGCCGCTGGCGACCATCCGGCGCAAACGGCTGTCCCTGCTGCGCAACCACTACCGCGTCACGCTCGCGGACGGCACCGAACTCGACGTCAGCGGCAAGATCCTGGACCGGGAGTTCGTCGTCGAGTACGACGGCGAACTGCTCGCCCTCATCTCGCGCCGCTGGCTGCGGGTGCGGGAGACGTACGGCGTCGAGGTCGTCCGGGACGACGCGGATCCGGCGCTGCTGATCGCGGTGGCGGTGTGCGTGATCCACCTGGCGGAGGGAGAGAGGGACGGCGACTGAGGTCGCTGTCCCCGCCCTCGCACCGTCCCCCGTCGCCCACGTTACCGCCGCGGTGCCGCGACCCCCAGCAGCCGGTCCTTCAGCGCGGGGAACTGCTCCCGCGTCACCCCCACGCGCCCAGGATCGAACTCCACCACCAGAACCTCCTCCCCGGCCCCCGCCTCGGCGAGAACCTCCCCCCAGGGATCGACCACGATCGAGTACCCCGCCTGCGGCACGCCCGCGTGCGCCCCCGCCGTCCCGCAGGCGAGCACATACGCCTGGTCCTCGACGGCCCGCGCCCGCGCGAGCAGTGTCCAGTGCGAGCGCCGCCGCTCGGGCCATCCAGCGGAGACGACGAGCGTCTCGGCCCCGGCGTCCACGAGCCCGCGGAAGAGCTCGGGGAAGCGGAGGTCGTAACAGGTGGCCAGCCCGACCGTGGTCTCGGGCAGCCGCACGGTGACCAGCTC
The DNA here is from genome assembly GCF_026341275.1 of Streptomyces ortus. Lineage (NCBI taxonomy): Bacteria > Bacillati > Actinomycetota > Actinomycetes > Kitasatosporales > Streptomycetaceae > Streptomyces > Streptomyces ortus. Next base: position 4,441,075 of record NZ_JAIFZO010000002.1, on the reverse strand, counting down.
CGAGCCGGCGCCCATCAGCACGGCCTCGCCCTTGTCGAAGCCGAAGCGGTGGATCTTGCGATACGTGGCGACGAGGTCCCCGGAGGGGGAGAAGACGAGGGAGGTGTTGTACAGCCCCCCGGGCGCCCCATCAGCCCCCGTCACCCGTTCGGGAATCGACCCCGCGTGCAGCCACACGCCCGCGTCGCTCGCCGCCTTGGCCATCACTTCGTACGTGGGCCCTTCGAGCGGCTCGGCCTCGGTGTCGAACGACTCGTAGGCGAAGGCGCCGGTCGTCCACAGTTCGGGCAGGATGACCAGGTCGGACCCGGTCTGCCGCCGTACGAGCGAGGCCACGCGCTGTCTGCGGGCGTCGACCGATTCGGCCTCGTCCACGTCGATCTGGAGGAGAGAGGCGCGCACACTACCACCGTCCTGGCATTCGAGGCTTTGATACGGGCCTACGATCGTCACACGAAAGCACTGCCGGGGTGCCTCACAGCAGCGTAACTTAGCGTCCCAAGACACCCGCAGCCTGTGTTCTGCCCGCGCCCAACCGCCCGAGGGGTCCCGTTCCGTGAGTCTGCATCCCAGCCTTCAGTCCTACGCCGACGCCTGGACGCACTCCATCGACGCGATATCCGATCTCGTGTCACCGCTGATGGAGGGTGAATGGAATCGGCGGACTCCATGCCCCGGCTGGTCGGTGCGCGACATCGTCTCCCATGTGATCGGCCTCGACTGCGAGGCGCTGGGCGACCCCCGGCCGATCCACACGCTCCCCCGCGACCTGTACCACGTGACGAACGAGCACCAGCGGTACATGGAGATGCAGGTCGACGTCCGCCGTCACCACACCGCCCCGGAGATGACCTCCGAGCTGGAGTACACGATCATCCGCCGCAACCGTCAGCTGCGGAACGAGTCACGCCGACCCGACGCGCTGGTGCGCGGCCCGCTCGGCACCGAGGTCACCCTCGAAGAGTCCATGCGCAACCGGGCGTTCGACCTGTGGGTGCACGAGCAGGACCTGCGCACGACCCTCGGCCGGCCGGGCAACCTCGACTCCCCGGGTGCGTACGTCGCCCGCGACGTCCTGCTCGCCAGGCTCCCCAAGGTCGTCGCCAAGGACGCGGGCGCACCGGCGAACTCGGCGATCGTCTTCGACGTCCACGGGCCCGTCGAGTTCCTGCGCACGGTCCGCGTCGACGCGGACGGCGTCGGTTCGATAGACGGTTCCCCCTCCCTCGGCCCGGCCGCCACCCTCGCCCTCGACTGGGAGACCTACTTCCGCCTGGCCTGCGGCCGGGTAACCCCGGAAGCGGTCGCGGACCGCCTCAAAACAGAGGGCGACCCGGACCTGACATCAGCAATCCTCCACAACTTCACGGTCACGCCGTAGTTACGTTTCTCAGCCCGTCCGGCGTTTGAGGACCGGGGGTTCGGGGGCAGCGCCCCTGAGTCAGTGACGGGAACGGGTAGGGGCGGCGGGGGCGACACCCCCTGCCCCCACCCGCCTACGCCGGAACGTGCACCGTCGCCACCCGACTGGCGACCAACCGCTCCCGCTCCCGCCGGGCCACAAGCTTCCGCAGCCGAAGAATCTGACTCAACCCCAGCGCCTGCAACACGAACACCGCGGAGAACGCGACGGCGTAACTCCCCCCGGTCGCGTCCAACAACACCCCCACCGCGAACAACGTCGTCATGGACGCGACGAACCCACCCATGTTGGTGATCCCGGAGGCGGTCCCCTGCCGCTCCGGCGGATTCGCCGGCCGCGCGAAGTCGAACCCGATCATCGACGCGGGCCCGCACGCCCCGAGCACCACGCACAGCACGACCAGCACCCACATCGGCGCGTGCTCGGCGGGATACGCCAGCGTGCCGGCCCACACGACCGCCGTCGACAGGACCGTGCCCAGCGCCAGCGGCAGCCGCGCCCCATGGTGCCGGGCGACGATCTGCCCGTACACCAGGCCTATGAGCATGTTGGAGAGCACGACGAGGGTGAGGAGTTCACCGGCCGTCGCCCGGGACAGGCCCTGGGCCTCGACGAGGAACGGCAGCCCCCACAGCAGCAGGAACACCATCGCCGGGAACTGGGTCGTGAAGTGCACCCACAGCCCCAGCCGCGTCCCGGGCTCCCGCCAGGACGCCGCGATCTGACGGCGTACGTAGGCGGCTCCCCGGTGCGGGAACGGCTCGGGCGCGTGCCCCTCGGGGCGGTCCTTCAGGAACACCAGCATCAGGACGAGGACGACCACGCCGGCGACCGAGCTGCCCGCGAACGCGGCCGTCCAGCCGACCCCGTGCAGCAGCCGGGCCAGCACGAGCGTCGAGACGAGGTTGCCCGCCATGCCCACCAGGCCCGCGAGCTGCGCGACCATCGGTCCGCGCCGGGCCGGGAACCAGCGGGAGCCGAGCCGCAGCACGCTGATGAACGTCATGGCGTCACCGCACCCGAGCAGCGCGCGCGAGGCCAGCGCCGTCCCGTACGTCGGTGAGAACGCGAAGCCCAGCTGGCCGATCGTGAACAGCACGACGCCGAAGGTCAGCACCTTCTTCGTGCCCAGCCGGTCGACCATCAGGCCGACGGGTATCTGCATGCCCGCGTAGACGAGGAGCTGGAGGATCGAGAACGTCGAGAGCGCGGAGGCGTTGACGTGGAAGCGGTCGGCGGCGTCGAGGCCCGCCACGCCCAGCGACGTACGGAAGATGACCGCGACGAAGTAGACGGAGACACCGACGGACCACACCGTGACGGCCCGGCGCCCACCCGGCGGATCACCGGGAAGACTCAGCGACGGGGACGAGCTCATCGGACGTCACCCCGGGCCAGGTTCGAGAACCAGCTGACGTGGCGGTGGACCAGGTCGACCGCCGCCTCGGCGTCGCCGGAGCGCAGCGCGTCGAGGATCTCCTGGTGCTCGGTGAGCGTCTTGGTGATCCGGTCCGGGTGGGCGTGCATCACGGCGACGCCCATCCTCAGCTGCCGGTCGCGCAGTTGGTCGTAGAGGCGGGAGAGGATCTCGTTGCCCCCGCTGCGGACGATCTCGGCGTGGAAGCAGCGGTCGGTGACGGCGGCTCCGGCCAGATCACCGGCGGCGGCCTGCTCCTGCTGCTGCGCCAGGAGTTCGGTGAGGCGCTCGATCAGCGCGGGCGCGGCCGGCACCGCCTTGCGGATCGCGTGCGCCTCGACGAGCTGCCGGGTCTCCACCACGTCCGCGATCTCCTGCGCGGAGACGGGCAGGACGAGGGCGCCCTTCTTCGGGTAGAGCCGGATCAACCCCTCGACTTCCAGTTTGAGCAACGCCTCGCGCACGGGTGTCCGCGAGACACCGACGGCGTCGGCCAGCTCCCCCTCGGTGAGCAGGGTCCCACCCTCGTACCGGCGCTCCAGTACAGCCTGTTTGACGTGCGCGTATACGCGTTCGGCGGCGGGCGGCGACTTCACTGCGGGGGACGGGGCGGAAGGCATGCGCACAGCATAGATACAACACGTACGCATCGTCCCGGGTGGTCCAGGATATGGACGAGGTAAAAAGGGGCACCCCACTCCGGGAACTGCACATCCTTTTGTGCTACTCGTGTGTCTGAAGAGAAGGCGCTACTGCCAAGTGAGCGCTCTCTTGGGGCATTTGACACCAGTTCGGTGTTTCCAACGTAATCGGGGTAATCGACTTGATAACTGCCATTAAGGGTATGCGCGTCCGCAGAGCGGCCGGAGTGGTCCTCACCACCGGCGCCGTGCTCGCGACCGGTGCTCTCGGCACGGCGCCCGCGCAGGCCCTCACGAAGCCCACGATCGCCGCCAAGGGCGGTTTCGTGATGAACAGCGGCACTGGCTCGTCGCTCTACACCAAGGCAGCGGACACCCGCCGCTCCACCGGCTCCACGACGAAGATCATGACCGCCAAGGTCGTCCTGGCCCAGCCGAACCTCAACCTGGACGCCAAGGTCACCATCCAGAAGGCGTACAGCGACTACATCGTCCGCAACACCGCCTCCTCGGCCCGCCTCATCGTCGGCGACAAGGTCACCGTCCGCCAGCTGCTGTACGGCCTCATGCTGCCGTCCGGCTGTGACGCGGCGTACGCCCTCGCCGACAAGTTCGGTTCCGGCTCCACGCGTGCCGCCCGGGTGAAGTCGTTCATCGGCAAGATGAACAAGCAGGCCAGGGACCTCGGTCTGACGAACACGAAGTTCGACTCGTTCGACGGCATCGGCAACGGCTCGAACTACTCGACGCCGCGTGACCTCACGAAGATCACCAGGAGCGCGCTGAAGAGCGCCAACTTCCGCGCGATCGTCAAGACGAAGAAGTACACGGCCAAGACCATCACGAAGACCGGCAGCACCCGCACGATGGCTCCGTGGACCAACACCAACGGTCTGCTGAGCAGCTACTCCGGCACGATCGGTGTGAAAACCGGTTCCGGTCCGGAGGCCAAGTACTGCCTGGTCTTCGCCGCGACCCGCAACGGCAAGACGGTCGTCGGGACGGTCCTCGCCTCGACGTCCATCTCGGCGCGCGAGTCGGACGCGAAGAAGCTCATGAACTACGGCTTCGCCAGGTAACCAGCTCAGCTCAACCGACTGCGCCGTTCCCCGCGCCCCTTCTCGGGGGCGCGGGGAACGGCGCAGTCTTTTGCTCTTCGCTCTCAGGGGCGCGGGGAACGGCGCGACCGGCCCCCGCCGCGCGCCCGAGCCCTACCCCCAGGTGATCAACCGCTTCGGCCGCTCCAGGATCGCCGCCACATCGGCCAGCACCTTGGAGCCCAGCTCCCCGTCGACCAGCCGATGGTCGAAGGACAGCGCGAGGGTCGTGACCTGCCGGACCCTGACCTTCCCCTTGTGCACCCACGGCTGCGGCTTGATGGACCCGACGGCGAGGATCGCCGACTCACCGGGGTTGAGGATCGGCGTACCCGTGTCGACCCCGAACACCCCGACGTTCGTGATCGTCACCGTCCCGCCCTGCATGGCCGCCGGCGAGGTACGCCCCTCACGAGCCGTCCCCACCAGCTCACCCAGCGCCTCGGCGAGCTGCGGAAGCGTCTTGGCGTGGGCGTCCTTGATGTTCGGGACGATCAGGCCACGCGGGGTGGCCGCCGCGATGCCCAGGTTCACATAGTGCTTCCGCACGATCTCCTGGTTGGCCTCGTCCCAGGAGGCGTTGACGTCCGGATGGCGCTTGATGGCGACCAGCAGGGCCTTGGAGATCAGCAGCAGCGGGTTCACCCGCAGCCCCTGCATGTCCTTCTCCTGCTTGAGCTCCTCGACCAGCTTCAGCGTGCGCGTCACGTCGACCGTGACGAACTCGGTGACATGCGGCGCGGTGAACGCCGACCCGACCATCGCGGCGGCGATCGCCTTGCGGACCCCCTTGACCGGGACCCGGGTCTCGCGCACGCCGTCGTACGAGACGGACGGGGCGAGGGGGGCGAGCGGGGGCGCGGCCGGAGCGCCCGCCGGGGCCTCCGATGCCGGCGCGGGCGCCGCGGTGACCGCGGGCTCCCGGACGGAGGCCGTAGTCGCGGCCGGGGCGGGGGCGGCTGCGGGGGCCACCGCCGCGTGCACGTCCTCGCGGGTGATGATCCCGTCCGGGCCTGAGGGCGTGACCGCCGCCAGATCGACCCCGAGGTCCTTGGCCAGCTTGCGCACCGGAGGCTTGGCCAGCGGACGGGCCGCCGGAGCCGCGTGTCCGTTCAGCTCGTTCTGGACCGCCTCGGCCGCGGCGGCGGCTTCCGGCTGCCGGGCCGGCACCCCTCTGCGGGGACGGCGCTTGGTGGAGGCCACCGAGACCCCGTACCCGACGAGAACCGGCTTGCGGCCCTCCGGCGCGGGCTCGGCCTCCGCGGATGCCGTCGCAGCCGGTGCCTCGGCCGGAGTCACCGCGGCCGGAGCCTCGGTCGAGGCGGTCGAGGCGGTCGAAGCAGGCGGACCGGCTGAGGCGGGGGCAGCGGTGTCAGCGGGCGCAGCCGCCCCGGCGGCCGAGCCGTCCCCACCGCCCACCCGCACCGCGATGATCACCTGGCCGACGTCCACCGTCGTCCCCTCGGGGAAGCGCAGCTCGTGCACCACCCCGTCGTAGGGGATCGGCAGCTCGACGGCGGCCTTGGCGGTCTCGACCTCGCAGACCACCTGCCCGTCGGTCACCGTGTCACCGGGCTGGACGTACCACTTGAGGATCTCCGCCTCGGTCAGGCCCTCGCCCACGTCGGGCATCTTGAACTCGCTCAGCCCCGAGGCCGTTTCCGTCATCGTCGTCACGACCTTCTCCTCAGTACGCCAGCGAGCGGTCGACGGCGTCGAGCACCCGGTCCAGGCCCGGCAGGTACTCGTCCTCCAGGCGGGCCGGCGGATACGGGGCGTGATAGCCGCCGACCCGCAGCACCGGTGCCTCCAGGTGGTAGAAGCTCCGCTCCGTGATCCGGGCCGCGATCTCCGCGCCCGTCCCGAGGAACACCGGCGCCTCGTGCACCACGACCAGGCGGCGGGTCTTCTCGACCGAGGCCTGGACGGCGTCGAAGTCGATCGGGGACATCGACCGCAGGTCCAGCACCTCGAGGGACTTGCCCTCTTCCTGGGCTGCCGCCGCGGCCTCCTGGCAGACCTTCACCATCGGCCCGTACGCCGCCAGCGTCAGATCGGTGCCCTCGCGGACCACCCGCGCCTTGTGCAGCGGACCGGGGATGGCCTCGCGGTTCACCTCGGACTTGTCCCAGTAGCGCCGCTTCGGCTCGAAGAAGATCACCGGGTCGTCGCTGTGGATGGCCTGCTGCATCATCCAGTAGGCGTCGCCCGCGTTCGAAGGGGAGACCACCTTCAGGCCCGCCACGTGCGCGAAGAGCGCCTCGGGGGACTCGGAGTGGTGCTCGACCGCACCGATGCCGCCGCCGTACGGGATGCGGATGACGACGGGGAGCTTGATCTTGCCGAGCGCCCGCGCGTGCATCTTCGCGAGCTGCGTGACGATCTGGTCGTACGCCGGGAAGACGAAGCCGTCGAACTGGATCTCCACGACCGGGCGGTAGCCACGCAGCGCGAGGCCGATCGCGGTGCCGACGATGCCCGACTCGGCGAGCGGGGTGTCGATGACCCGGTCCTCGCCGAAGTCCTTCTGCAGGCCGTCCGTCACCCGGAACACACCGCCGAGCTTGCCGACGTCCTCGCCCATGATCAGGACCTTGGGGTCCGAGTCGAGGGCCGTGCGCAGCGATTCGTTGATCGCCTTGGCCAGCGCCATCTTTTCCGCTGTCATCGCTGATCGCCCTCCCCTTCATCGGCGAACGACGCCTGGTAGGCGGCGAACTGGGCCCGCTCCTCGTCGACGAGCGCGTGCCCGTCCGCGTACGCGTTCTCGAAGATGGCGAAGCTGTCCGGGTCCGGCATGGCGCGGACGACTTCGCGTACTCGTTTGCCCAACGCCTCGCTCTCGGCTTCGAGTTCCGCGAAGAATCCCTCGTCCGCGTGGTTTGAGGCCTCCAGGTACGTGCGCAGCCGCTGGATCGGGTCCTTCGCCTCCCAGGCCTCGCGCTCCTCGTCGGCCCGGTACTTGGTCGGGTCGTCGGAGGTGGTGTGCGCGCCCATGCGGTACGTGAACGCCTCGACGAGGGTCGGCCCCTCGCCCCGGCGGGCCCGCTCCAGCGCCCACTTCGTGACGGCGAGGCAGGCGAGGACGTCGTTGCCGTCCACGCGGACGCCCGGGAAGCCGTACCCCTGCGCGCGCTGGTAGAGCGGGACGCGGGTCTGGCGCTCGGTGGGCTCGGAGATGGCCCACTGGTTGTTCTGGCAGAAGAACACGACGGGCGCGTTGTAGACCGCGGAGAAGGTGAACGATTCAGCGACGTCGCCCTGGCTGGAGGCGCCGTCCCCGAAGTACGCGATCACGGCCGAGTCCGCGCCGTCCTTGGCGATGCCCATGGCGTAGCCGGTGGCGTGCAGCGTCTGCGAGCCGATGACGATCGTGTAGAGGTGGAAGTTGTTGCTGTTCGGGTCCCAGCCGCCGTTGTTCACGCCGCGGAACATGCCGAGCAGGTTGGCCGGGTCGACGCCGCGGCACCAGGCGACGCCGTGCTCGCGGTAGGTCGGGAAGACGTAGTCGTCCTCGCGGGTGGCCCGTCCGGAGCCGATCTGGGCGGCCTCCTGGCCGAGCAGCGAGGCCCACAGGCCCAGCTCGCCCTGACGCTGCAGGGAGGTGGCCTCGGCGTCGAAGCGCCGGGTGAGCACCATGTCGCGGTACAGGCCGCGCAGCTCTTCGGGGGTGATGTCGGCTACGTACGCGTCGAATTCGCCATTCTTGACGCGCTTCCCCTCGGGGGTCAGCAGCTGTACGAGGTCCGGCTGGGCGCCCGGCGGCTTCTTCGCAGCGGTGCGCTTTGTACCGGCGCTGCGTCGCGGCTTGCGCGCGGCAGTGCTCTCCACGGTCACGTGTGCTCCTCCGTCGGTCCGGCCCCCGGGGTTGCCGGGAACTGGGGTTCCCCCAGCTCGTCGAGAACCGGGGGAGCGGCTCGCCTGGTCCTCGTACCCGTGCACGGGGTGGGTGCCCTCGGCCGGGAACAGGCGTGACAGGTGCCCCGGCGAGCGCCCTGCAACAAGCACGTTACCCAGTGCTTCACATTTCTGTGAAACCCCTCCTGACCTGCGTTTTTGCTCGGAGTTCCAAGTACTTTCCACTCGGACTTCCAAGTACTTCGCACACGTCGGGAACAGTCGCTGGTCACAGCACTGGTAACAGCCTGGCAGGGGGCCGGAACACCGGCACGTTATCCCGGTCACCCCGGGGACGGGAAGGGCTCGACTGGCGCAAGCGGAAAGATCGTGTGTGAAACTGACTCCGTGCGCGAAGAGGGAAAAATCACCGTTTTTCTTCTCGACGACCATGAGGTGGTCCGCCGGGGAGTCCATGAGCTGCTCTCGATGGAGGACGACATCGAGGTGGTCGGCGAGGCCGGTACGGCCGCCGACGCGCTGGCGCGAATTCCGGCCACGCGTCCCGACGTCGCCGTCCTGGACGTGCGGCTGCCGGACGGCAGCGGAGTGGAGGTCTGCCGCGAGATCCGCTCCAAGGACGAGTCGATCAAGTGCCTGATGCTCACCTCCTACGCCGACGACGAGGCCCTCTTCGACGCGATCATGGCGGGCGCCTCGGGCTACGCGCTGAAGGCGATCCGCGGCGACGAACTGCTCTCGGCGATCCGGGACGTCGCGGCCGGCAAGTCGCTCCTCGACCCGGAGGCGACCGCCCGCGTCCTGGAGCGGCTGCGTGACGGAGGCAGCCCCAAGGGGGACGCCCGGCTCGCCAAGCTCACCGACCAGGAGCGCAGGATCCTCGACCTGATCGGCGAAGGGCTCACCAATCGTGTGATCGGCGAGCGGCTGCACCTCGCAGAGAAGACCATCAAGAACTACGTCTCCAGTCTGCTGGCCAAACTGGGCATGGAGCGGCGCGCGCAGGCAGCCGCCTACGTGGCCCGGATGCAGGCGGGCCGGCAGCAGTGAGCTGAGGCGGAGGCCCCCTCGCGGCGGGGGACGGGACCTCCGGCCCGCGCCCGGGGGCCCGGCGGCCTCTTCTCCCGGCTCCCCCGGTGCCGCAGATTGGGGGCATGCCGACCGACCAGCACATCGCCGCCGGCCTGCTCGGCCGCGTCGAGTACGGCCGGGTGGCGGCCAGCGTGCGCGCCCTGCCCTTCCTGGCACCGGCCCGCCATATCGTCGTGGCCGACCGCCTCCTGCTGAGGATGCACCGGGGCCACGGCCACCACCGGGTGTGCGCGGGCAGCGTCGTCGCCTACGGCGCGGACAACCTGGGTTCCGCCCCCGCGGGCACGGAGCGGTGGTCCGTGCAGATCGTCGGGTGGTGCGAGAACGCCGAGCCGACCGACGCCCAGCTCGACCGCTTCGGCCCCGGCCCGCGACGGGTGGACGGCGATCCCTTCGAGGCCGTCTACCTGGAGATCGCCCCGAGCCTGGCCACCGTGCACTCCCTGGGCATCACCGATGGAGCACCCGAACGAGCACAATAAGTAATGAGATCGATACGGAGGGCTCCTGCGGTGCCCTAACATCTGGCGCGTGTCGCGCTCATCTGTTTCGCCCGCTCCCTCCCCCGCACCTCCGCTGGGTGCCCTGCTGCGCCGGTACGGCGCCGGAACCCCGCTGGCCTGCAAACCCGTCGACCAGGGCCTGCTCAACCGCGGTTACCGGCTCGCCACCACCCGGGGCCGGTACTTCCTCAAGCACCACTTCGACCCCGAGACGGCCGACCCGGCGGCGATCGCCCGTCAGCACCGCGCGACCCAGCGGCTCGCCGACCTGGGCGTCCCGGTGGCCCCGCCGCTGACCGGGAAGGACGGCCGCACGGTCGCCGTGATCGGCGGTCACGCGTACGCGCTGCACCCCTGGGTCGACGGACGGCACCGCAGCGGCGCCCAGCTCACCCCCGAGCAGTGCCGCCGCCTCGGCGCCCTCCTGGGAGTCGTCCACGCCTCCCTGGAACGGGTGATGCCGCCCCGGGGGTCCGAGGAGCGCGCCGAGAGCGCCGACCCCCGCGACACCTTCGCGCTCATCGACGACCTGCTCGCCCGGGTACGCCGCCACCGCCCGGCGGACACCTTCGACGAACTGGCCCGCCACCGTCTTCTGGAGCGGCGCACCCTCCTGGAACGGCACGCGGACCGGCTGCCCCCGAAAGGCGGCACGGTGGGCTGGACGCACGGGGACTTCCACCCCTTCAACGTGCTCTACAAAGGAAGTGCCCCCGCCGCGATCGTCGACTGGGACCGGCTCGGCGTCCAGCCGCGGGCCGAGGAGGCGGTACGCGCCGCCGTGATCTTCTTCGTACGCCCCGCGGGCACGCTCGACCTGCCGAAGGTGCGGGCCTACGCGCGCGCGTACCGCCGCTCCGCGCGGGCCACCCCGTCGGAGCTCGCGGCCGCCGTGCACCGGGTGTGGTGGGAGCGGCTCAACGACTTCTGGATACTGCGCTGGCACTACGAACGCGGGGACACCCGGGCCGACCCGCAGTTCCCCGCGGCCTCCGCACTGGCGGTGTGGTGGACACGGGAGTACGACGCGGTGTGCGAGGCGTTCGTGGGGTGAGGGTGAGGCCCCGCCGGGCGGTCAGTCGTCGGCTCCGGGATCCCCGTTCGTACCACCGGCGTCGGCCGGCGTTTCGTCCGGAGGGCTTTCATTGCCCGGCGGGGTCGTCTCCTCGTCCGGCGGGGGCGTCGTCGTGGGCTGCTTCGTCGTCGGGTCGGCCGAGGGCTTGGACTGCGTGGGCGAGGGCGAGTAGGTCGGCGACGGCTTGTACGACGGCGTGTAGTCCTGGTTGCCGCCCGTGCTCGTGTCCTCGTCCGTCTGCTCCTCCGTGGGCTCGTCCGAGGTGTCCTTGCTGGGGGCGTCGTCCTTCTCGGTCTCCGAGGCGGTCGGCGTCGTCTTCGTGCCGCCCCCGCCACCACCGCTGCCGCCGCCGTTCAGCGCCAGCGCCACACCCGCCGCGATCGCGATCACCGCGAAGACGGCGAGGATCCACATCTTGCCGCGACCGCTGCCCCGGTTGCCGTGGCCCTCGAAGCCGCCGTCGTCGCCTCCGCCCCGGCCCGGAGGCAGGAGCGGTGAGGGGATCTGGGCGGTGCCCGAGTCACCGGGGTGCGGCAGTCCGGCCGCGCCCGCGAGGCCCAGCGCCGGAGTGGTCATGCCCTCGTGCAGAGTCACCGGGCCGGTGTTCCAGGTGCCGGTGTGGCCGCCCTGGTCGTACAGCATCTGCAGCCCGTACTGGACGAGTCCGCGCATCTCCTCGGCGGTCTGGAACCGGTCGTCCGGCTCCTTCGCGAGGGAGCGCATGACCAGGCCGTCGAGCTCCGGCGGCACCGCGTCCGAGACCTCGGACGGCGGCACCGGGATGTCCTGGACATGCTGGTAGACCACCGACAGTGGGGTCTCACCGGTGAACGGGGGCCGCAGCGCGAGGAGTTCGTAGAGCAGACAGCCCGTCGCGTACAGGTCGCTGCGGTGGTCGACCGCCTTGCCGAGCGCCTGCTCCGGGGAGAGGTACTGGGGCGTGCCCATGACCATGCCGGTCTGGGTCATCGTCGACTGGGCGCCGTGCAGGGCGCGCGCGATACCGAAGTCCATCACCTTGACCGCACCGGTGTCGGTGATGATCACGTTGGCGGGCTTGATGTCCCGGTGCACGATGCCGTGCTGGTGCGAGTAGGCGAGCGCTTCGAGCACACCGGAGACGATGATCAGCGCCTGCTCGGGGCCCGGGGCCTCGGCGTTGATCAGGAGGTCGCGGATCGTGCGGCCCTCGACGAGCTCCATGACGATGTACGGGACGACCTGGTGGGGGAGGACGTCCTCGCCCGAGTCGTAGACCGCCACCACCGCATGGTGGTTGAGGCCGGCGACCGACTGGGCCTCGCGTGTGAAGCGGGCCTTCGAGGTCGGGTCCTCGGCCAGGTCGGAACGGAGCAGCTTGACCGCCACGGTCCGCCCCAGCCGGACGTCCTCGGCCGCGAACACCTCGGCCATACCGCCCCGGCCGAGTCTGTGGGTGAGCCGATACCGGCCGTCCCCGACCAGTCCGCCGTTACCCCACAACTCCGGCGCATCTGACATACCGCCGCCAGTCGCCTCGGGGTCGGACGGGCCCTGAGCGCGCTGCTGCTGTGCCATCGGTCCTCGCCGTCGTTTCTGTCCGCACCGGTCGACGTAGTACGCGCGGTGGTTGTTACGGTCTCCGTCGGGCCACGCTACAGCCTCCGCGCGAAGCGCCGGTCCGTGATGGACCCGCTCGCGGAACCCGCGGCCGGTCCGCGGGTGCACATTGTGTGTGCCGGCCGTACAGCACCTGTAACGCTTCCGCGACGCTTCTGTCCCGTACGGTCACGGAACGGGCACCGAGCTTGACGTGTCAGTGCCCTCCGGCAGACTTGGCTGGAATAACACCAGAGATCACCGGCCGCGGGAGCCACATCAGGCGACTTTCGCCCGCGTGACGGCGCACTGTCGATGGGGGACGCGGAAAGATGAGCCAGGACGGCGCACACGGCCAGTACGTGGGGCGATCGGTCGCCGGCGGGCGCTACCAGCTGCGCGACCTGCTCGGCGAGGGCGGCATGGCGTCGGTGCACCTCGCCTACGACTCGGTGCTCGACCGGCAGGTCGCCATCAAGACACTGCACACCGACCTCGGCCGGGAGCAGGCCTTCCGCGAGCGTTTCCGCCGCGAGGCGCAGTCGGTGGCCAAGCTCACGCACACGAACATCGTCTCGGTCTTCGACACCGGCGAGGACACCCAGCTCGACGGCGGGTCCGGGACGCCGACCCCGTACATCGTCATGGAGTACGTGGAGGGCCGGCCGCTCGGCTCGGTCCTCGACCAGGACGTCGCGCAGTACGGCGCGATGCCCGTCGACAAGGCACTGAAGATCACCGCGGACGTGCTGGCCGCGCTGGAGATCAGCCACGAGATGGGGCTGGTCCACCGCGACATCAAGCCGGGCAACGTCATGATGACGAAGCGCGGCGTGGTCAAGGTGATGGACTTCGGCATCGCCCGCGCGATGCAGTCCGGTGTCACCTCGATGACCCAGACCGGCATGGTCGTCGGCACTCCGCAGTACCTCTCCCCCGAGCAGGCCCTCGGCCGCGGTGTGGACGCCCGCTCCGACCTCTACTCGGTCGGCATCATGCTCTTCCAACTGGTCACCGGGCGGCTGCCGTTCGAGGCGGACTCGCCGCTGGCCATCGCGTACGCGCACGTCCAGGAGACGCCTGTCGCGGCCTCCTCGGTCAACCGCTCGCTGCCTCCGGCCGTGGACGCGCTGATCGCCCGCGCGCTGAAGAAGAACCCGAACGAGCGTTTCGTCAGCGCGGAGTCGATGCGGGACGAGTGCCTGCGCGTGGCCCAGTCCGTGCAGCCCGTGCCCCCGAGCATCGTCCCGGGTGTGCAGACGTCCAGCGGGGCCGGTGTGGCCTCCGCGGTGTTCCCGCCGGTCGACAATTCGGCGCAGGTACCGCAGGGCAGCGTACAAACCCCGTACCAGCCCAGCCCCTACGGACCGTCGACGCCCGCACCGGCGCCGACTCCCGCCCCCGCCCCGTCGTACGGCTATCCGCAGCAGGGCGGCTACCCGACACCGCATCAGACCTCCGCGTACTCCCCGCAGCAGGGTCTGACGACCCCGCCGCCGTACACGATGTCCCCCCAGTCCGCGGGCGCCCCCGGCGGTGGCCGCAAGAACAACATGCCGGTGATCGTGGGCTCGATCGTCGTCGCGCTGCTCGCCGTCGGCGGGCTGATCGCCGCTCTCACGATGGGTGGCGACGACGACAAGAAGAAGGACGCCTCCGAGAGCGCCCGTGCCTCGGCTTCCGAGGAGGTGGCCGGGCACAAGGGGCCGGACACCACGAAGAAGATCGACACGACCGAGTGCACCGAGCCCGACGAGTCGTACAACGACGAGGACAAGATCAAGGTCCCGGACTTCGAGTTCAAGAACATCGACTCGGTGAAGGCGTGCTTCCAGGCGGCGGGCTGGCAGTACGAGGCCAAGTCGGTGGACGAGAACGCCTACGGCGAGGGCACGGTCATGACCCAGATCCCCGAGGCGCAGTCGGACGTGGATCCCGAGCACATGCCCAAGATCCAGCTCTATGTGTCGACGGGCAACCCCTCCTGATCCGTCGCGGGACACCGCGGGACAGCACGAGAGGGGCCCGGCTTTTACGCCGGGCCCCTCTCGTGCGACTGCGCTCCTACAGGTACGGACCGCCCGAACGGCCGCCCGCCCGCGGATCCACCAGCTCTTCCTCGCCGCCCGCGCCCGGCGGCAGCGCCCGGCGCATCTGCTCCAACTGGGCCCTGGCCGCCATCTGCTGGGCGAACAGGGTGGTCTGGATCCCGTGGAAGAGACCCTCCAGCCAGCCGACCAGCTGAGCCTGCGCGATCCGCAGCTCGGCGTCCGAGGGGATACCGTCGTCCGTGAACGGCAGGGAGAGCCGCTCCAGTTCCTCGACGAGATTGGGAGCGAGCCCGTCCTCCAGCTCCTTCACCGAGCTGGCATGGATCTCCTTGAGCCGTACCCGGCTCGCTTCGTCCAAGGGTGCCGCACGCACCTCCTCCAGCAACTGCTTGATCATGCTCCCGATCCGCATGACCTTGGCCGGCTGTTCCACCATCTCCGTCACCGGAATCTCTCGGGAGTCCGCGTCTCCACCGCCACCGAGAGCCATCCCGTCCTGGCCCACGACCAGGATCTGGGGGTTCTCCGGCGATCCTTCGTTCCTCGGCATCTCCATGCCGCCATTCTCTCGCACTCACACACGTCACCAGCGTGGTGCCCCCTACGAGGCGTGATCCACCCTGTACGAACGGGCGCCCCGCGTCAGGGGGGCGGCGCCGACGGGGGCGGTGGCTCCGTGGCCGCCGCCTCCGCGAGTCGCAGCAGCCGGGCCTCGCAGTGGTCCAGCCAGCGGATCTCGGCCTCCGCGCGGAAGATCAGATGCTCCAGCACGAACAGCCGGGCCACCTCGTCGCGGTGGCCGGGCGCCTCCGCGAGCGCCCGGGCCCTGAGCCGGGTGTACGTGTGCATGGCCTCCGAGAGATACCGCCGCTGCGCCTCCGCGATCGCCCGGAGGTCGGCGCCCGGCGCCCCCACCGCCATGGCCAGCTTGATCGCCAGCTCGTCACGCGGCAGGTTGGAGCGCTCCACGGGACGGATGAACCAGGACCGCAGCTCGGCCCGCCCGCTGTCCGTCAGCGCGTACAGCACGTGGCCCGCCTCGTCGGCGCCCTGCTGTACGACCAGGCCGTCCCGTTCCAGCCGGGCGAGGGTCGTGTAGACCTGGCCGATGTTCAGCGGCCAGGTCGAGCCGGTGCGCGCCTCGAACTCGGTGCGCAGCCGGGAGCCGTAGCGGGGACCGCGCTCCAGGAGCGCCAGCAGGCCATGTCGTATCGACATACCCGATCTGTACCCCGTACACCTGTGCGCGCCACGGCCATCACCGAGCGTGACAAGGCCTCCGGGACCGGGGGCTATGGTTCCGGGCCCAGCGGCCCCGGCTCCGGATGCCGGTGCGGACACCCCGTGTGAGGCTGAAGCCGCTGATCTTGGATCCTCCGTACCGGGAGGGGGTCACCGACGTGACTCCATGGCTTCGCACCCTGCGCGTGACCGGCCTGCTGCTGCCCCTGCTGGCGGGCCCCGCGTTCACGCCGTACGCCGCCGCGCACGAGCCGGTTCCCGCCGAGTCGCGGGCCGGCAGCCGGGCCGGAGAGGGCCGCGAGCGTCCGGGCCGTCAGACGCCCCCGCCGGACGAGGACGGCGCCTCGGCTCACCCGGACAGCGCAGAGAGCCCGGTCGGCGACGAGAACCAGGCCCAGGAGGCCTCTCCCGCACCGCCGGAACCGCCCGCCCGCCCCGTCGACGCCCGCCAGGCGGCCGACCACCCGGTACGAGATTCGGAACCCGTCCTCCAGGTACTGCCCCTGGGCAGCGGTCTGGTCCTGATCGGCCTGGGCCTGGGCCTGGCATTCCTGGCCCTACGAACCCGCCGGGGCTGAATCCTGCGCCCATGGGGGCGCGGGGAACTACGCACCCGGCCCCCGCCGAGCCGCACCCGAGAGACACCCCGTCGGGCCTCAGGGAAGCGTGAGCAGCACCTTCCCGATATGGCTGCTCTCCTCCAGCACCCGGTGCGCCTGCGCGGCCTCCCGCATCGGCAGCTCCCGATCGACGATCGGCCGCACATGCCCGCCCGCGAGCAACGGCCACACATGCTCCCGCACGGCCGCGACGATCGCCGCCTTCTCCTCAGCAGGCCGGGCCCGCAACGACGTCGCGGTGACAGCGCCGCGCTTGCTCAACAGCGCCCCGATGTTCAGCTCCCCCTTGGCCCCGCCCTGCATCCCGATGATCGCGAGCCGCCCGTTGACGGCGAGAGCGGTGACATTGCGGTCGAGATACTTCGCACCCATGTTGTCGAGAACGACATCGGCGCCCGCCCCGTCCGTGGCCGCCCTGACCTCCTCGACGAAGTCCTGCTCGCGGTAGTTGATGAGCACATCCGCGCCCAGCTCTGCGCAGAAGTCCAGCTTCGCCTTGCTGCCGGCGGTGACGGCGACCTTCGCGCCCACCGCCTTGGCCAGCTGGATCGCCATCGTGCCGATACCGCTCGATCCGCCGTGCACCAGCAGCGTCTCGCCCGGCCGCAGATGGGAGATCATGAAGACGTTCGACCAGACCGTGCAGGTCACCTCCGGCAGCGCGGCGGCCTTGTCGAGGTCCACGCCCTCGGGGACGGGCAGCAGCTGCCCGGCCGGGACGGCCACCTTCTCGGCGTACCCGCCGCCCGAGAGCAGCCCGCACACCTCGTCGCCGATGTTCCACCCCGCGGTACCGGGCCCGAGCGCGGCGACCCGTCCGGAGCATTCGAGCCCCGGGTACGGGGACGCGCCGGGCGGCGGATCGTAGAAGCCCTGCCGCTGCAGCAGATCGGCGCGGTTGACCGCGCTCGCCACCACCTCGACCAGTACTTCGCCCTCCCCGGGCACCGGGTCCGGGACCTCGTCCCACACCAGCGCCTCGGGCCCACCAGGTTCAGGAATCGTGATCGCTCGCATGCGGGCGAGGCTACTCCCGACAGCCCGTCACGTGGGGAAACCGGCCGCCACGTGGGGGTTCGATGCGCCACCGTGGGGTCCGGCCCGCCAGGAGCTCAATCCTGCGGCAGCGGCTTCATGTCCGGGGCGATCTGGCTGTGCGGGCTGACCCGCACGATGGTGATCAGCCGGTCCGTCAACTGCAGCTTTCCGATGCCCGGATCGTCGTAACCGAGCACCCGATGCCCTCGTACGACGCTGACCACCAGGTCCTCGACCTCTCGGACCCCCTTGCCGACCTCGGCCTTTATGACGGGCCGCTCGGTCATGTCGAGCCCACTGCCCTGCTGGATGAGGTCCTCCATGACCATGCCCGCGCTGGGGCTGAGCACGGAGAGGCCGAGCAGGCGGCCGGCGGCGCTCGCGCTGGTGATGACGGCGTCGGCGCCGGACTGCTTCAGCAGGGGCGCGTTCTCCTCCTCGCGCACGGCGGCCACGATCTTCGCCTTGCGGTTGAGCTGCCGGGCCGTCAGCGTGACGAGCACGGCGGTGTCGTCGCGCTGGGTCGCGATGATGATCTGGCGGGCCCGCTGGACCTCGGCCCGCAGCAGTACGTCACTGCGCGTGGCGTCACCGATCACCCCCGCGTACCCGTCCGCCGTCGCCGCCTCGATCACCTTGGAGCTGGGGTCGACGACCACGACCTGCTCCTTGTTCAGCCCCGTCGCGCACACGGTCTGGATCGCCGAGCGGCCCTTCGTGCCGAACCCGATGACAACGGTGTGCTCCCTCAAAGCGGTCCTCCAGCGGTTCAGTCGCCACTCCTCCCGGGTCCGTTCGGTGAGAACTTCGAGAGTGGTGCCGACCAGGATGATCAGAAAGAGCACGCGCAGCGGCGTGATCAGGAAGATGTTGGTGAGGCGGGCGCCGTCACTGACCGGGGTGATATCGCCGTACCCGGTGGTCGAGAGCGTGACGGTCGCGTAGTAGAAGGCGTCGAGCAGGTCGACCGACTTATCGGAGTTGTCGGTGTAGCCCTCCCGGTCGAAATAGACGATGAAGGCCGTACCGAGCAGCACCAGCAGCGCCATGAGGACGCGTTTGGTGACCTGGAACAGGGGGCGTTCCACCCGTTGGCGGGGCAGCTCCACCCGATGGGTGACCAGGCGTTCGTCCGCCTGGCGGGCGATCGCGTCATGGCCCGGAAGTTTCACGTGAAACACACCTCGATCCCGGCCATGGCCCAGGGCAGTTCGAGGATCTCCAGTTCCTGACCCGCCCGGGCGCCGCCCGGCGGCACGACCGCGAGCGCGTCGGCCACGGCGATACCCCGCAGCATCGCCGGCCCGTTGTAGTGCAGCGGCACGGCCCGGTCCCCGCGCAGGGCGACAGGGACCAGCCGGGTGTCGTACGGGTGGCCGTGCACGCCTTCCCGAAGGGGCAGCGCGTACGGCTCCGGGGCCGTGCGTCCCGCGAGGGTGCGCAGCAACGGCTCGGCGAGGGTGAGCAGGCCGGAGACGGCGGCGAGCGGATTGCCCGGCAGCCCGACGAGGTGCTGGTTCTCCTTGATTCGTGCCAGGAGCATCGGGTGGCCGGGTCGCACCTGGACGCCGTCCACGAGCAGTTCGGCACCGAGGCGGCGCAGGATCGGGTGGACGTGGTCCACGGGACCGGCGGCGGTTCCCCCGGTCGTGACGATCAGGTCGGCGTCGGAACTCCTGAGAGCCTTGCGCAGGGCTTCGGCGTCGTCGCCGAGCCTGCGCACCGCGATGACCTCCGCGCCGAGCGCGCGCAGCCAGGGCGGCAGCATCGGGCCGAGCGCGTCCCGGATCAGCCCGTCGTGCGGCAGTCCTTCGGTGAGCAGCTCGTCGCCGAGGACCAGGATTTCCGCGCGGGGCCGGGGGAGGGCCGCGACGGTGTCGTATCCGGCGGCTGCGGCGAGCCCGAGCACGGCCGGGGTGACCAGCGTGCCGGTCGGCAGCAGGGGGTCGCCGGAGCGGCACTCCTGGCCGCGGGGCCGGATGTCCTGCCCGTGCACGACGTCCCGGGTCGCGTACAGCCGCTCCTTCTCGTCGGTGCGGCCGTGTTCGCTGCGGAGCACGGCGGAGGTGTCCTGCGGGATCCGCGCGCCGGTGGCGATCCTGACCGCCTCGCCGTCGGTGAGCCGCTGCGGTCCGCCGTGCCCCGCGAGCACTCCCTCGGCCCGGACGTCCCACGGTCCGGGTCCGGCGACCGCCCAGCCGTCCATCGCGGACGTGTCGAAGGACGGCAGGTCCGAGAGCGCGGCGAGCGGGGCGGCGAGGACGAGGCCCAGCGCGGCTTCCAGCGTCACGGAGACGGCGGTGTCCGGGCGGCGGGGGGCTCGCCCGGCGATGGCGCGGGCCCTCGGCCAGGGCGTGGCGGCGGGGTGCTCGGCGCTGTGGTGCTCGGCGGCCCGGTGCCCGGCGTCCTGACGCCCGGCGTCCTGCTGTTCGGCGGGGTCCTTCGCGCTTCCGGCTCCGGGGGCCGGTGAGGGCACCGGACGGGAGGCGCCGGTGGATCCGGGGTCGTCGGGCACCGGGGCACCGCCTTCCTTCACCAGGGCCAGGGCCTCCTCGACGTCGAAGTCGACCTCCTCGAACCGCCCCGAGGCGGTCATCCGGCGTCCGGGCCGGTGGATTCCGCCTCCGCCGCCCAGCGCAGCGCCAGGGCCGCGGCCTTGCGGGCGGCCTCCGCGACCGCTTCGGGGCCCCCTTCGGCCCGGCCCGCCGCGTACCCGACGAGGAACGTCGTCAGCGGCGCCGCCGGACGGGCCACCCCGTGGGCGGCGTCGCGGGCGAGGTCGAGCAGGACGTCGGTGTCGACGTCCAGGTCGAGGCCCAGTTCGTCCTTGACTGCGGTGATCCATTCATCCAACACGTGCCCATGCTCCCTGATACGTGCCCGGGCGGCGGCGATGTCGTCCCAGGTGTCGCAGTCGAAGGACGCGACGGGGTCGGTGATACGGGTCAGTTCGAGCGCGCCGGTGAGCCGTCGCAGCGGCAGACCGGTCAGTTCGCCGTGCTCGGCGCGCAGCGCCGTCAGCTCGCGTCGCAGCGCCGAGCGGCGGTACGCGGCCACGAGGGGCTGGTCGCGTCCGCCGGGGTCGGTGAGCAACACACCGTCGCCGCGGCCTTCGTGAAGGGCCGTCAGCAGGTTCCGTACCGTCTCCCGGTCCAGGAACGGCAGATCGGCGGAGAGCACGACGACGTACTCGGCGGTGGTGTGCCGCAGGCCGGCGTCCAGCGCGGCGAGCGGGCCCCCGCCAGGAGGGTCCTCACGTGCCCACTCCACGGGGCGCTCGGTGGGCCGGGGCTCCGCGACGACCACGGTGACGGCCGCGCCGGAGCAGGCGGCGAGGACACGGTCGAGCAGTGCGCGACCGCCCACGCGGACCCCCGGTTTGTCCGCTCCACCGAGGCGGCGGGCGGCGCCTCCGGCGAGTACGACGGCGTCATGGCCGTCCGTACCGGCCGCGCCGGAGGAACCGAACGCGTCGGAGGAACCGGGTGTGCTGGGTGGCTCGAACGCGGTCACCCCACGAGTATGGGTGTCCGATGGATCATTTCCACCCCCGCGCACAGCATGTGGACGGGGGTGGCGACGGACCGCCACGCGTTCCCCGGGGCCCAGAGGGTCACAAGGTCCGCAGCAGCACCGCCGGTTGTTCCACGCAGTCCGCCACATATCGCAGGAAACCGCCCGCCGTTCCGCCGTCGCACACCCGGTGGTCGAAGGTGAGCGAGAGCTGCACGACCTGCCGTACCGCCAGCTCGCCCTCGTGCACCCACGGCTTGGGGACGATCCGGCCGACGCCGAGCATGGCCGCCTCGGGGTGGTTGATGATCGGGGTCGAGCCGTCGACGCCGAACACCCCGTAGTTGTTCAGTGTGAACGTCCCGCCGGTGAGGTCCGCCGGGGTGAGCGTCCCGGTCCTGGCCGCCTCGGTGAGCCGGGCGAACTCCGCGCTCAGCGACTCCGCGTTCCGGCCGTGCGCCCCCTTCACCACCGGTACGACCAGTCCGCGCTCGGTCTGCGCGGCGAACCCGAGATGCACCTCGTCGAGCCGTACGACCTCGCGGGCTTCCATGTCCACCGTCGAGTTGAGCTCGGGGAACCTGGCCAGCGCGGCGGTGCAGATACGGGCGAGGAGCGCGATCAGGGAGATCTTCGGTCCGCCGGCCCCGTTCATCGCCACGCGCGCGTGCATCAGTTCCGTCGCGTCGGCGTCGACCCAGCAGGTCGCGTCGGGGATCTCGCGCCGGCTGCGGGAGAGCTTGTCGGCGACGGCGCCGCGGACGCCCTTGAGGGGGATGCGGGTGCCCGCCCGGGGCACCGCGGTGCCGGACGCGCGCGGGGCGGCCGGGGCGGGTGCCGCCGCCGGGCTCCGCTCCGGCCGCGCGACCGCCGGCGCGGACACGGACGCCCCGGCCCGTACGGCGTGCTCGACGTCCGCGCGCGTGATCAGCCCCTCGGGGCCCGAACCGGCCAGCGCCCGAAGATCGAGCCCGTTCTCCCGCGCCAGCCGCCGCACGAGCGGGGAGATGACCGCGACGGGGCCGTCGGACGGGCGGCCGGGGTCGCCACCGGCGCCCGCGGCTTGCGCGGGCGGAGACACAGGCACAGACGCAGGCGCAGGCGCAGGCGGTCGTACGCGGCGGCGGCGCGCCGGAGGGGCCTGCGTGCCGTAGCCCACGAGCACGTTCCCGGAGCCCTCGTCCTCATCGCCGGAAGCCCGTGCCCCGGAAGCCGCCCCGACGGCGGCCGGAGCGTCGAGACCGGAGGAGGCGAGGCCGGACAGGGCGGGGTCCGCCGCGCCGGAGCCCGCGCTACCGGAGGCCGGGGTACCGAAGCCCGCGCCACCGGAGGCAGCCGCTCCCACCGCGACCGTCAGCAGCGGGGAGCCCACGGGCAGTTCGGTGCCCTCCTCCCCGTAACGAGCCGTCACCACGCCCCCGTACGGGCACGGCACCTCGACCATCGCCTTCGCCGTCTCGACCTCGACGACGGGCTGGTCGATCGCCACGACATCGCCGACCTGGACGAGCCAGCGGACGATCTCGGCCTCGGTGAGCCCTTCACCGAGGTCGGGCAGTTTGAACTCCAGGACCTGGGCCATCAGCTCTGTGCCTCCCACTGCAGCCGGGCCACCGCGTCCAGGATCCGGTCGACGCCGGGCAGATGGTGCCGCTCCAGCATCGGCGGCGGATACGGGATGTCGAACCCGGCCACGCGCAGCACCGGCGCCTCCAGATGGTGGAAGCAGCGCTCGGTGACCCGCGCGGCGATCTCCCCGCCGGGTCCTCCGTAGCCGCCCGACTCGTGCACCACGACGGCCCTGCCGGTGCGGCGCACGGACGCGGCGACCGTCTCGTCGTCGAAGGGCACCAGGGAGCGCAGGTCGACGACCTCCAGGTCCCAGCCCTCGGCCCGTGCCGCGTCCGCGGCCTCCAGGCAGACGGGCACGGACGGCCCGTACGTGATGAGCGTGGCGCTGCGGCCCCGGCGGCGGACCACCGCGCGGCCGATCGGCTCCACGGCCTGCGGCTCGTCGGGGTTCCAGGAGTCCTTCGACCAGTACAGCCGCTTGGGCTCCAGGAAGACGACCGGGTCGTCGGAGGCGATGGCCTCACGCAGCAGTCCGTACGCGTCGGCGACCGTCGCGGGGGTGACGACATGCAGCCCCGGAGTCGCCATGTAGTACGCCTCGGAGGAGTCGCTGTGGTGCTCCACCCCGCCGATGCCGCCGCCGTAGGGCACGCGCACGGTCAGGGGCAGCGGCATCGCCCCGCGGGTGCGGTTGCGCATCTTCGCCACGTGCGAGATCAGCTGCTCGAAGGCCGGGTACGCGAAGGCGTCGAACTGCATCTCCACGACCGGCCGGAGCCCGTACATGGCCATGCCGACAGCCGTGCCGAGGATGCCCGCCTCGGCCAGCGGTGTGTCGGTGACGCGGTCCTCACCGAACTCCTTCGCGAGGCCGTCGGTGACCCGGAAGACACCGCCGAGGGTGCCGACGTCCTCGCCCATCACATGGACGGTGGGGTCGTCGGTCATGGCGTCGCGCAGGGCCCGTCCGAGGGCCTGCGCCATGGTGGCCGGCTTCACCGCGACGGTGGTCATCGCGTGTTCCCTTCCGGCTCGTGCGAGCGCGCGTCCGTGGCTTCGCCGCCGTACTCGTCGTCGTGCTCGTCGTCGTGGTGGCGCGCCTCGGCGTCCAGTTCGGCGCGCAGCTGCGCCTCCTGCTCCAGGAGGTTCGCGGTGGGCCGGGCGTAGACGTGCGCGAACAGGTCCATGGGGTCGAGGACCGGGTCCTGGTTCATGCGCTCGCGCAGGTCCGCGGCCATCGCCTCGGCGTCCTCGCGCACGGCGCGCACACCGTCCTCGTCGAGCAGTCCGCGCTCGGTGAGCGCGTGCTCCATGAGGGCGATCGGGTCGTGCGCCCGCCAGGCCTCGACCTCCGTGTCCTCGCGGTAGCGCTTGTCGTCGTCCGCGTTCGTGTGGGCCTCCATGCGGTACGTCACCGCCTCCACGAGGGTGGGGCCGAGACCCGCGCGCGCGTGGGCGATCGCCTCGCCGAGGACCTCGTGCACGGCGACGGCGTCGTTCCCGTCGACCAGGCGGCCCGGCATCCCGTACCCGACGGCCTTGTGGGCCAGTGAGGGGGCCGCGGTCTGCTTGGCGAGCGGGACGGAGATGGCGAAGCCGTTGTTCTGGACCAGGAAGACCACCGGGGCCTGCCAGACGGCCGCGAAGTTCAGTGCCTCGTGGAAGTCGCCCTCGCTGGTGCCGCCGTCGCCGACGAGCGCGAGCGCGACCACGTCGTCGCCCTTGAGGCGGGCGGCGTGCGCGAGGCCCACGGCGTGCGGGAGCTGGGTCGCCAGGGGGGTGCACAGGGGGGCGACGCGGTGCTCGTACGGGTCGTAGCCGGTGTGTCGGTCGCCGCGCAGGAGCGTCAGCGCCTGGACGGGGTCGAGGCCCCTGGCGACCGCCGCGAGGGTGTCCCGGTAGCTCGGGAAGAGCCAGTCGCGCTCTTCGAGGACGAGCGCGGCGGCGACCTCGCAGGCCTCCTGGCCGTTGGAGGAGGGGTAGACGGCGAGACGACCCTGCTTGGTGAGGGCTGTGGCCTGCGTGTTGTACCGGCGGCCCCGTACCAGTTCCGCGTACAGCCGGCGCAGCAGATCCGGGTCGACCCGATCGGCCGCACGGGTGCCGAGGACGCGGTGGGGCAGCGCGTCGGGCAGCAGCGGCGCGGGGTCGGTACGTGGCTGCCAGGCGGGCGGGGGCGTCGGCCGGTACGCGCCTCGCTGCTCCATGACCGTCATGTCGGCACCTCCTCGTGGGAGTCGCTTCGAGAGGCCGCCGAGAGTGACGCGCCTCACCTACCGATTGTTCGGTCGTCGGCACATTTTGGCTACAGGCACCTTCAGGCTGTGGACAAACGGTTCTGCACAGCCTGAGATGGACGCAGTACGTCCATGGTAGGGAGGCGGGGGGACATGGCACCTGAACAAATGGCCGAGGGGCCGGAGCCGGGAGCGGCCCTGCCGCCGCCGCGTCCGCTCGACTCCACCGATCAGGACATTCTGCAGATGCTCCAGGCGGACGGACGCGCCTCGATACGGTCGGTCGCCGAGCGGGTCCACGTGTCCCGCGCCAATGCCTACGCGCGGATCAACCGCCTCGTCGAGGACGGCGTGATCCGCGGCTTCGGTGCCCGTGTCGACCACGAGCGCGCGGGACACGGCACCTCGGCCTACATCACGCTGAAGATCGTGCAGAACACCTGGCGCACGGTGCGCGAGCAGCTCAGGAGGCTCCCCGGGGCGTCCCACATCGCGCTGGTGGGCGGCGACTTCGACGTCCTGCTGCTGGTGCACACGCCGGACAACCGGGCCCTGCGCGAACTGGTCCTCACCCGTCTCCAGGCCATCCCCGAGGTGCTCAGCACCCGGACACTGCTGGTGTTCGAGGAGGAGGACCTGGAACCGCAGGGGTGAGCGGGGTGCGCGGGGGCGCGCCGTCCGGCCCACGCGCCCCGTGAGATGCCGCTCAGCCCGCCTGTCTGAGTCCCCCGAAGACCATCAGCACCACGGCGTCGGCGACCTCGCGCTCTCCCATGCCGCGCCCGTCCGGGCGGTACCACTCGACTATCGAGTTGATCATCCCGAAGACCAGCCGGGTCGCGAGCCGGACCTCCAGGTCGGCGCGTACGTCCCCGTCGGCCGCCGCCGCCTTCAGGAGCGCGGCCACCTCGTGGTCGAAGTCCCGGCGCCGTTCCAGGGCCCAGCGCTCGGTGTCGGTGTTGCCGCGCACCCGCAGCAGCAGCGTCACGTAGGGCAGCTCGGCGGTGAGGACCTCGACCATGCGCCGGGTGACGTACTCCAGGCGCTCCACGGCACGCCCCTCGCGCGCGTGCTCCTCGTCGAGGATCCCGAAGAGGCCGTCGAGCGCCCGGCTGACGGCCCGGCGCAGCAGCTCCTCCTTGCCCGTGACGTGGTGGTAGATCGACGACTTGGAGATGCCCGCCGCCTTGGAGAGGTGCTCCATGGAGGTGCCGTCGTAGCCGCGCTCGTTGAAGACCCGCACGGCCACCGAGAGCAGTGTCTCCGGCGTGTAGGTGTCGCGCTTGGCGGTGGTCATGGGGTGCCCTCCCGCGGTCATGGGGTGCCCTCCCGCTTCTCGGAGGCGTACGCGTGGCGGTAGAGCGCGAGGGACGGCGCGTAACGCCCCGACGGGTCGCGCATGTGCAGGTCGTCCAGGACGTCGTAGGCCCAGCTCCGGCCGAGCCTGCGGCTCCACTCGAAGGGGCCCAGCGGATAGCTGACGCCCTGGCGCATCGCCGTGTCGATGTCCTCCTCGGTGGCGACCCCCTTGGCGACGGCGTCATGCGCGAGGTCGATGATCCGGGCCACCGTGCGCGCGACGATCAGGCCGGGCACGTCCCCGATGACGCTGACGTCCTTGCCGAGCGCCTGGAAGAGCCCGGTGGCCTCGGCGAGGGTCTGCGTCTGGGTGTCCTGGGAGTGGGACAGGGCGATCCGGGTCGCCCTGCGGTAGTCGAGCGCGAGGTCGAAGTAGACGACGTCACGGAACTCGACGGCGGTCTGGCCGTCCGCGAGGGCCAGTTGACCGCCGCCCGGCAGGACCAGGCGCGTGCCGTGGTCCTCCTCGTCCTCGCGGACCTGGATGCCCGCCTCGCGGATCAGCGCGAGCAGTTCGGAGGCGGGGCCCAGATCACCCTCGGCGACGACGTACGCGGGCGGCTGGACCTTCTCGGCGGTGTGCGGCTCGGGCCGCTCGCCCCGGTCCCCGTAGTCGTACCAGCCGTGCCCCGTCTTGCGGCCGTGGCGGCCCGACTCGACGAGCCGCCGCTGGGCCAGCGAGGGGGTGAAGCGCACGTCCTGGAAGAAGGCCTCCCACACGGAGCGCGTGACGGACTCGTTGACGTCCTGGCCGATGAGGTCGGTCAGTTCGAAGGCGCCCATCCGGAAGCCGCCCGATTCGCGCAGGACCGCGTCGATCGTCGCGGGGTCGGCGGCCTGGGCCTCGTAGACCGCGAAGGCCTCGGCGTAGAAGGGCCGCGCGATGCGGTTGACGATGAACCCGGGGGTGTCGGCGCAGGCGACGGGGGTCTTCCCCCAGGCGCGGGCCAGCTCGTACGCGCGCGTGGCCGACGTGACGTCGGTCGCGAACCCGGAGACGACCTCCACCAGGGGCAGCAGCGGCGCGGGGTTGAAGAAGTGCAGCCCGACGAAGCGGCCGGGGTTGCGCAGGGCGCCGCCGATCGCGGTGACCGACAGGGAGGAGGTGTTGGTGGCGAGCAGGCAGTCGTCCGGGACGATGTCCTCCAGTTCGCGCAACAGCCGCTGTTTGACGTCCAGTCGCTCCAGGACGGCTTCGACGACGAGGCCGGAGTCGGCGAGTTCGGAGAGGCTCTCGGCGGGGCGCAGCCGGGCACGTGCGGCGTCGCGCTCGGCGCCGGTCAGCCGGTCCTTCTCGACGAGCCGGTCGAGCCGGGCGCCGATCTCTTCGGCCGCCGCCCGGGCACGGCCGGGGGCGGTGTCGTACAGCCGCACGGGGTGGCCCGCGACGAGCGCGACCTGGGCGATGCCCTGGCCCATGGTGCCGGTGCCGACGACGGCCACGGGGCCGGCGAGGTCGAGTGCTGTCATGCTCGCGATCCTCCCGCACGGGGTTTTCCACAGGTTCAGCGGACCCCCTTGTCCCGACCGATCGTTCGGTTACTCTAACTCTGTCCGGCTGTTTCTGCCCAGGTCATGAGCCGGACCGCCGGATCATGACCTGGACTGCCAGGTCATGACCTGCACTGCCCGGTCCTGAGCCGAATTGCCAGGTCCTGAGCTCGACGAAGAGTTCATGAAACGAGGAGATGGTTCCGCATGGCCGCCGCCGCACTGACCGCGCACGAGCTCATCGCCAAGCACCGGCCGACCCTCGACCAGGCGCTTGAGGCGATGCGCACGCGCGCGTACTGGTCGCCGCACCCCGAACACCCCAAGGCGTACGGGGAGAACGGCAGCCTGGGGATGGCCGAGGGCAAGGCCGCCTTCGACGCCCTGCTGGGCGGCCGGCTCGACCTGGGCCAGCCCGGCACCGACGACTGGGTGGGCGGCGAGGTCTCGCCGTACGGGATCGAGCTGGGCGTCACGTATCCGCACGCCGACGTCGACACCCTCCTGCCGGCCATGCGGCTCGGGCAGCGCGGGTGGCGCGACGCGGGCGCGGAAACACGCGCGGTGGTGTGTCTGGAGATCCTCAAGCGGATCAGCGACCGCACGCACGAGTTCGCGCTCGCGGTCATGCACACCAGCGGCCAGGCCTTCATGATGGCGTTCCAGGCGGGCGGCCCGCACGCCCAGGACCGCGGCATGGAGGCGGTGGCGTACGCGTACGCGGAACAGGTCCGCACCCCCGACACGGCGGAGTGGACCAAGCCCCAGGGCAAGCGCGACCCGCTCGTCCTCACCAAGCGGTTCACGCCGGTGCCGCGCGGCGTCGCGCTCCTGATCGGCTGCAACACCTTCCCCACGTGGAACGGCTACCCGGGCCTGTTCGCCTCGCTGGCCACGGGCAACGCGGTGCTGGTCAAGCCCCACCCGCGCGCGGTGCTGCCGCTCGCCCTCACCGTCCAGGTCGCCCGCGAGGTGCTCGCCGAGGCGGGCTTTGACCCGAACCTGGTGGCGCTGGCCGCCGAGCGTCCCGGCGAGGGCATCGCCAAGACCCTGGCCACCCGCCCCGAGATCCGGATCATCGACTACACCGGTTCGACGGCGTTCGGCGACTGGCTGGAGACCAACGCCCGCCAGGCGCAGGTGTACACGGAGAAGGCCGGCGTCAACACGGTGATCGTGGAGTCGACGGACAACTACAAGGGGATGCTCTCGAACCTCGCCTTCTCCCTCTCCCTCTACAGCGGCCAGATGTGCACGACCCCGCAGAACCTCCTCGTCCCGCGCGCCGGCATCCGTACGGAGGAGGGCCCCAAGACGTACGACGAGGTGGTCGCCGACCTCGCGCGGGCCGTCGACGGACTCCTCGGGGACGACGCCCGGGCGAACGCCCTGCTGGGCGCGATCGTGAACCCGGACGTGAAGGCCCGCATCGAGGCGGCGGCCGGCCTCGGCGAAGTCGCCCTCGCCTCAAGGGAGATCACGAATCCCGACTTCCCCGACGCGGTGGTCCGCACGCCGGTGATCGTGAAGCTCGACGGCGGCAAGCCGGACGACCAGGCCGCCTACATGAGCGAGTGCTTCGGCCCGGTCTCGTTCGCCGTCGCCGTCGACTCGGCGGCCGACGCGGTGGAGCTGCTGCGCCGCACCGTCCGCGAGAAGGGCGCGATGACCGTCGGCGCGTACACGACCTCGGAGGAGGTCGAGGAGGCCGTCACGGAGGCGTGCCTGGACGAGGCGGCCCAGCTCTCCCTGAACCTCACCGGCGGGGTGTACGTCAACCAGACGGCCGCCTTCTCCGACTTCCACGGCTCGGGCGGCAACCCGGCGGCCAACGCGGCCCTGTGCGACGGAGCCTTCGTCGCGAACCGCTTCCGAGTGGTGGAGATCCGCAGCGACTCCCTCACCCCGTCGTAACCCCCGCGGCACAGGGGGCCGGAGACTTTCAGCGGCACGGGGAACCACGCGGTCCTTCAGGCTAGGGGCACGGGTTTCAAGGGGCACGGGGAACCGCCCGTCTTCTGGGGGCGCGGGGAACGGCGCAATCCTTTGGGGGCCGCGGGGAACGGCGCAATCTTTTAGGGGCGCGGGGAACGGCGCAACCGGCCACGCCGGACCCGCAGCCCCCACCCCCCGCCCTAAGACGCACTCCAGTGGAACAACGCCATCGCCACACTGGTGGCGAGGTTGTAACTGGACACCTGCGCCCGCATCGGCAGGGACACCAGGTGATCCGTCCGAGCCCGCAACTCCCCGGACAACCCACTGCGCTCGGAACCAAAGGCGAGAACCGCATCGTCGGGCAGCTTCACCGCCCGAATGTCCGCCCCCTCCGGATCAAGGGCGAACACCGGCCCGGAGGGCAACTCGTCCACGGCCAGCCGCTCGACGGCCGTGGCGAAGTGCAGCCCCGCCCCGCCCCGCACGACCGTGGGATGCCACGGATCGAGCGGGCCGGTCGTGACGACCCCGGTCGCCCCGAACCCAGCCGCGAGCCGGATCACCGCCCCCGCGTTCCCGAGATTGCGCGGCTGGTCGAGGACGACCACGGGCGCTGTGCGGGGCGTACGGGCCAGCGCCCGCAGGTTGGCGTCACGCGAGGGCCGTACCGCCAGGGCGGCCACCCCGGTGGGGTGCGGTCGCGCGACGAGCGCCCGGTACGCGGTCTCCGGGACCTCCACCAGGAGGACGTCCAGCGCCCCCCGTACGTCCGGAGCCAGTTCGTCCGCGAGGGCGAGCGCGGCCGTCCGGTCGGTGGTGACGGCCACCGGGACCTCGGCGCCGAAGCGCAGCGCGTGCTTGAGGGCGTGGAAGCCGTCGAGCAGCACGGCGGAGCCGGCGAGCCGGTGCCAGTCGCTCAGCGGCTCGCGGTCGGGGGAGTCCGTCATGCGGTGAAGCCTACGTGCGGGTGATCGGCCGCTTCCGGGGGACGCGGGCCCCCCTCGCCCGGCTCGTCCTCCGCCTCCTCGCCGAAACCCTCACCGGGGTTCCCGCCGGAGCCCGAGCCGGAGTTCTCACCCGACCCGGTGCGCGCACGCCCGGAGCGCCCGAAGCGCCCGAAGCGCCCGAGCCGGAAGGGCCCAGGGAGCCGCGAGAGGCGGGAGAGGCGGGAGGGCAGCCATTCGCGCGCGCGGGCGGCCCACCCGCCGAGGCGGCGCAGGAAGGACGTCGGCAGGAAGACCGCGTCGGCGGCGATCATCGCGAGGGAGAAGAACGGCAGGCCGAGCACCACGGCGATCACGGCGTGCTCGGTCATCATGCAGGCCAGCAGAACGTTCTTCACCCGCCGGTTGAACAGCGTGAAGGGGAAGGCGACCTGGGCGACCACCGTCCCGTACGTCACGAGCATCACCATCGTGCCGCTCGCGGACAGGAGGTCGGACAGCGCGGGCCAGGGGGAGAAGTAGTCCAGGTGCAGCGGGTAGTACACGGCCGTGCCGTCCTGCCAGCGCGAGCCCTGGATCTTGTACCAGCCGGCGGTCGCGTAGATCAGACACGCCTCGGCCATGATCACGAAGAGGGCCGCGTTGTGGACGAGGTTGGCGACGACGTCGAGGAAGATCCGCGGCTGGGCGTTCCGGCCGGCGTACCGGCCGGCCAGCCACCACAGGGCCTGGAGCGCCCACAGCCCCCAGTAGACGGTCCGCCAGCCGCCCAGCGTGCCGCCGTCGATCTTCCCCGCGAGCGTGACGGCCGCCAGGGCGAGGCCGAGCACGGCCCACAGAGCGATACCGGTCCGGTCCTCCCGGCCCGCAAGCCCCTCACGCGCGCGTGCCGCCGCCGTCCGGCGTTCGCGCCGCGCGTCCAGCGACCACACCTGGCCGCAGCGGGTGAAGACCAGGTAGATCGCCATCAGGTGGATGACGTTGTCGCCGCCGTCGCCCATGAAGATGCTGCGGTTCTG
This sequence comes from Streptomyces ortus, assembly GCF_026341275.1. NCBI lineage: Bacteria > Bacillati > Actinomycetota > Actinomycetes > Kitasatosporales > Streptomycetaceae > Streptomyces > Streptomyces ortus. The sequence continues at coordinate 4,409,367 of NZ_JAIFZO010000002.1, read as the reverse complement.
GAGGGAGAGCACCCCGAACAGGAAGAGCACGGACAGGGTGCGGGTGCGCCAGCCGAGCATGAACAGGCCCGCGGAGAGCACGGCGAACCCGAAGACGATCTCGAACCAGACCTGGCTGTCGGCCCACATCAGAGCGGTGAAGGCGTGGTTGTTCGCGATGAGCTGCTGGGCCAGGTCCCAGCTCCAGGGTCCGTCGGGCCCGTACATCTCCTGCCGGTGCGGGAACTCCCGCAACAGGAAGAGCAGCCAGGTCCCGGCGAAACCTATACGGATCACCGCGCTCTGGTAAGGCCCCAGAGCCTGCCCGGTGAGGCGGGAGATCGCGTACCCCAGCTTCCCGTCGAGCCGGTGCTCACGGTCGAAACGGCTGATCCGTCCGGCCGGCCGCTCCCGCCCGGGACCGCGCACCGGACCGCCGGCCCGGTCGTTCGCCGGAGTGCTCTCGTAACTGCTCGGCGGAGTGCTCTCTCGGTTGCTCATCGGGCGCTCGCCGCCGTCTCCGGTGAGTCGACGGGCCGCGTCCCCGCCGCCCGGTCGGTGTCCGACACCGGCCACCAGGGCAGCTGGCGCAGGACGGGCTTGTCGGACACCTGCTCCTCGCTCCACTCCGGTGGGGGCACATTGGTCGTACGGGAACGGATCTGGACCTGCTGGACGGTGGCGCCCCGGCCGCCCGCCTCCTCGCGGTCGAGGCGCAGCACCGCGATACGGCGCAGATAGCGCTCGGAGAGGTCGCCGCGCAGACCGTTGGGACGGTTCGAGTTGTCGTGCGTGGCCGTGAAGAAGTCCCAGGCCCGGCGCAGTTCGTTCTGCTCGGTGTGGCTGGGCAGCAGATTGCCGTCGATGACGCGGCCGTCCAGTGCGGAGAGGTCGTACCAGCGGGTCGTCCTGATGTCGCCGTCCGCGCCCGCCACCTCGGCCCGGACCTGGACCGCGATGTTCTGCTGCAGCGGGTTGGGCGCGAAAAGCTTCCAGTTCTGCTCGAACTCCGGGTAGATCCAGTCGTCGATCACCTGCCCGTGCTGCTTGGTGACCGTGTTCGACGGCGCGACATGCAGGAAGACCATGCCCAGGTGCGCACAGGCGACCACCCCGACGAGCGCGAACGCGAGGGCGGCGGCGATCTGAAAGGGGAGGGAGAGAGCGGTGATGCCCTCACGAGGAGGACCGGCCGAGTCGATTGGAGGGGAGTCACCGGGACGGAAGCCGCCGGGAGGGGAGTCGCCCGGAGGGAAGTCGCCGGGGAGCCGGCCCGCGGCGCGAGCGGGAGCCTCCGGGGGCTCCGGGGGCTCCGGGCGCTCCGGGGCCTCCGGGCGCTCGCCCGCAACGGGACGGGCGTTCGCGCCCTCGTCGTACGCATCCATTGCGCCCCGTTTCCCCAGGTCTGCCCGATTGTCGCCGCCCGTGCCACGAGGGCGACGGCCGCACCGGAACGGTACTCAGCCCCACCCGCCCGGCACAGCCCAGGGGGCACGGCGGAGCGGTGGACACCTTACGGCCCGCCCTTCCCCCGAACCGCCGAACCGAAGACGCCGAGCGGCCGTCCGCCACCGCCCGCAGCCGCCACCGTTCCCTTTTTGTAGAACCTGTTCTATCTTGACGCTCCGCCGAACCGACCGGGAGGACGGGACCGTGGATTTCACCTTCACCGAGGAACAGCAGGCGGCCGTGGAGGCGGCGAAGGCGGTCTTCGCGGGGGTCGCGCCGGACGGCGTACCGAGTCCCGCACTCACCGCGGGCGCCGTCGCGGACGACTTCGACCGTGCGCTGTGGTCCCGGCTCGCCGACGCGGACCTGCTGAGCCTGCTGCTCGACGCGCGCCACGGCGGCGCCGGTCTGGACGCCGTCGCCCTGTGCCTGGTGCTGCGGGAGTCGGCGAAGGTACTCGCCAGGGTCCCGCTGCTGGAGAGCACGGCGGCCACGGTGGCCGTACTGGCCTACGGCGGCGAGGAGTTGCGGGCCGACCTGCTCGCACGCGCCGGCCGGGGCGAGCTGGTCCTGACGGTCGCCGCGAACGGCCGGACCGGACACGACAGCGCCGAACTCGCCGTGAGCGCACGGCAGGAAGACGGCGCGTGGGTACTGGACGGGCTGCAGACGGCCGTTCCATGGGCGCACACCGCCGACTTCGTCCTCGTACCCGCGCTGAGTACCGACACGGGCCGCTCCGTACTCGCCCTCGTGCCGCGCGGCCACCAGGGCGTGACGCTCGCCGAGCAGGTCTCGACGACGGGCGAACTGCTCGGCGAACTCCGCCTGGATTCCGTACGGATCCCCGCCCGTGACGTCATCGACGCCGACGGCGCGTGGGAGGGCCTGCGGAACCTGCTCGCCACCGGAACGTGCGCACTGGCCCTCGGGCTGGGCGAGCGGGTCCTCGATATGACGAGCGACTACACCGGCAAACGGGAGCAGTTCGGTTTCCCGGTCGCCACGTTCCAGGCCGTGGCCGTGCAGGCCGCCGACCGCTACATCGATCTGCGCGCGATGGAGGCGACCCTCTGGCAGGCCGCGTGGCGGATCAGCACGGGGGCGGGCGGGGCGCTGCCCGCCTCCGGCGACGTGGCCGTCGCCAAGGTCTGGGCCTCGGACGGCGTACGCCGGGTCGTGCAGACCGCGCAGCATCTGCACGGGGGCTTCGGCGCGGACACCGACTACTCGCTGCACCGGTACCACGCCTGGGCCAAGCACCTGGAGCTGTCCCTCGGCCCGGCGGCGGCACACGAGGAGGCCCTGGGCGACCTCCTGGCGACCCACCCCCTGGGCTGACCTTCTGACCGGCCGTAGGTCCGCTTCGCTACAGCACGAACCCCGGCTTCCCCTCCGTGTTCACCACGGGGCGGCCCTCGGCCGCCCAGACCTGCATGCCGCCGGCGACGTTCACCGCGTCGACGCCCTGCTGGTTCAGATACATGGCGACCTGCGCCGACCGGCCGCCCGAGCGGCAGATCACGTTGACCCTGCCGTCCTGCGGGGCCGCCTCGGTCAACTCGCCGTAGCGGGCCACGAATTCGCTGATGGGGATGTGCAGGGCCCCTTCGGCGTGACCCGCCTGCCACTCGTCGTCCTCCCGGACGTCCAGCAGGAAGTCTCCGTCCGCGAGATCTCCGACCTCGACCGTGGGCACACCAGCTCCGAAACTCATGGCCCCGACGCTACCCGACCGTCACGGCTGAGGCGGTCGGCGGTCAGGCGCCGCTGCCGAGCAGGTCCGCCAGCTCCGCTTCCCGCTCGCTCACCTGCGCGAGCAGCTGCTCGGCGATCTCCTCAAGCAACCGGTCGGGGTCGTCCGGCGCGATCTTGAGCATCCCGCCGATCGCGCTCTCCTCCAGGTCGCGGGCCACGAGCGAGAGCAGTTCCTTGCGCTGGGCGAGCCATTCGAGACGGGCGTACAGCTCCTCGCTACGGCTCGGCCGCCACTCCTCCGTGACCGGCCCCGCGGCCCACTCCGCGGACAACTCCCGCAGCAGGGTCTCGTCGCCACGGCCGTAGGCGGCGTTGACGCGGGAGATGAACTCGTCGCGCCGCGCGCGCTCCGTGTCGTCCTGCGCCAGGTCGGGGTGCGCCTTGCGGACGAGCTCGCGGTAGAGCTTGCGGGCCTCATCGCTGGGCCGCACCCGCTGCGGCGGGCGCACCGGCTGCTCGGTCAGCATCGCCGAGGCCTCCGGGGAGAGTCCGTCCGAGTCCAGCCAGCCGTGGAACAGCTCCTCTACGCCCGGCATCGGCATGACCCTGGCCCGGGCCTCCTTCGCCTTGCGCACATCCTCCGGGTCACCGGTGCTCGCGGCGCGCGCCTCGGCGATCTGCGCCTCCAGCTCGTCGAGCCGCGAGTACATCGGGCCGAGCCGCTGGTGGTGCAGCCGGGAGAAGTTCTCCACCTCGACCCGGAACGTCTCCACCGCGATCTCGAACTCGATCAACGCCTGCTCGGCCGCACGCACGGCCCGCTCAAGCCGCTCCTCGGGCCGCTCGCCCCCGTCGTCCACGGCACCATCAACGGGCTCGCCGCCCCCGACGGCCCCCTCCGACGCACCGACCTCCGAACCCGAGTCCGCGTCCTCAGCCGTATCCGTGCCCAAGTCCGCATCCGCATCCGCGCCCGAGGCAGCACCGTCCTCAGCAACCGACTCGGCCCCGGTCTCCGCACGGACCTCACCGCCTGATGCGCCACCGAGCTGCTCACCGGCACCGGCACCGGCGTCGGCGGATGACTCGCCACCGGTCGCGACGGATGGCTCGGCGCCCGTACCGGCTCCCCCGCCGGCAGGCGCCTCGGCACCCGTTGCGACGGGGGCCGCCTCGGCACCCGTCTCACCGGCACGCGATGCACCGGCGACCGGCTCCGCGGAGGGCTCGGACGGCGGCTCGGACGGGGACTGATCAGCTTCCGGGGTCGTCACCCGCCCAGCCTAGGCCACCACTCCACCCGCCACCCGAACCCGGCCCGGACAGAACAGGGCGAGGCAGAAACAACCCGCCCGCTTCCCCCTCAGAGCCCTCGGAGCCCTCAGACCCCCAGCTCCCCGGCGATCCGCCCCGAGCGCACGGCTGTCACCAGCTCCGCGTGATCGGCCTCGGTCCGGTCCGCGTACGCCACCGAGAAGGCGGCTATCGCCTCGTCCAGTTCCTCGTTCTTGCCGCAGTAGCCCGAGACCAGCCGCGGATCGGCGCTGTGCGCGTGGGCCCGCGCCAGCAACGCCCCCGTCATCCGGGCGTAGTCGTCTATCTGGTCCGCGGCCAGAGCCGCCGGGTCCACGCTGCCCTTGCGGTTGCGGAACTGCCGCACCTGGAAGGGGCGGCCGTCGACCGTGGTCCAGCCGAGGAGGTTGTCGCTGACGACCTGCATGCGCTTCTGGCCGAGGACGACCCGGCGGCCTTCGTGCTCCGCCTCCGGCAACGGCAGACCGGCCGTCTCCAGATGCGGCACCAGGACGGACGCTCGGGCCTCCTTCACCTGGAGGACGAGCGGCTCGTCGCGGTGGTCCAGCAGCAGCACCACGTACGAACGGGTGCCCACGCTTCCGGTGCCGACCACGCGGAAGGCGACATCGTGCACCGCGTACCGGGCGAGGAGCGGGAGGCGGTCCGGGGAGAGCGTGCCCAGGTACTCCTCCAGTGCCAGCGCCACCGCGGTGGCCTCGCCGTCCGGGACCCGGCGCAGCACCGGCGGGGCGTCGACGAAGTGGCGCCCTCCGCCCTCGACCGCCTCCGTCGACTTCGCCGCGAACCGTCCGCTGGTGTTGGACCGCGCCTTCTCCGAGATTCGCTCCAGGGTGCCGAGCAGGTCATGTGCGTCGGCGTGGGAGACCAACTCCTCGTCGGCGATGGCGTTCCACGCGTCCAGGGCCGGGAGTTTGGCGAGCAGCCGCATCGTGCGCCGGTAGGAACCGGCCGTGAAGTGCGCGGCCTGGCGGCAGGTGTCCTCGTCCGCGCCCGCCTCGCGCGCGGCGAGCACCAGCGAGGTCGCCAGTCGCTTGAGGTCCCACTCCCACGGCCCCCGCACCGTTTCGTCGAAGTCGTTCAGGTCGATGACGAGGCCGCCGCGCGCGTCCCCGTACAGGCCGAAGTTGCCCGCGTGCGCGTCGCCGCAGATCTGGGCACCGATGCCTGTCACGGGCGTACGCGCCAGGTCGTACGCCATGAGGCCGGCCGCACCGCGCAGGAACGCGAAGGGTGTGGCCGCCATCCTGCCGACCCGGATCGGGGTGAGCTCGGCTATCCGGCCCCGGCCGGACTCCTCGACGGCCCGCACCGCGTCCGGGCGGTCGCCGTCCGTGTCGAGCGACGCGTGCGCGCCGCGCGGAACGCGTGCCCTGAGAGCCTTGCCCTCCTTCTTGGCCGAGTCCTCCACCGGCCACGGCGCGAACCCGCGCACCGCAGGAATCCGCACCGTCCTGGCCTCTCCGGCCCCTCCGGCCCCTCCGCCAACTCCGGCCGTGCCATCCGTGCCGCTCACCGCTCCACCGGTCTCACTCACCGGAACCGCCTCCCCCGCCCACGAACTTCGACTCGGCACCCGAACATCAACTCGGGACGACCGTACCGCCGGGCGCCGATTCGCGTGAGCCCCTGTGGACAACTCCGCGCCTGTGGACAACAGCCCAGCTCAATGGGGAGAACGAGGCTCGGAACGTTCCGCTAATTCCGGAATCGCTCCGCGCAACGGCCGTCCTCCAGCAGGTACTTCTCCGCCCACATGCCCAGTTCCCGGAGCGCGGGCTCCAGCGCGGAACCGGCCTCCGTCAGCCGGTAGGAGACGCGCAGCGGCGGCCCCTCGTCGACCTCGCGCACCACGATTCCGACGCCGGCCAGTTCGGTGAGCCGGTCGGAGAGCATGCGCTCGCTGATGCCCGGGATGGCCCGGCGCAGGTCCGCGAAGTGCACGGGGGCGGGCATGAGCACGGCCACGATCGGGCCCGTCCAGCGCTTTCCGATCACCTGGAAGACACGGGTGATGCCGTCGTCGACCCGCCTGCACGACGCGGGGTCGTGGTTTTCCTGGACCGCCATGCCTTCAGGGTACTTGCCGTCCCGTACGGGGATGAAAAAAAGTAAGCTCCTGTGTTATTCATAGTTACGCACGAAAAAGCAACACCGCGGGCAGGCCCTGATCCGGCCCGCCCACGGCACAGCACGTCTTCACGCACGTCCTTCACGCACCCCCTTGACCCACTCCGTTCACGCACTCCCTTCACCCACCCCAAATGGAGAACTCATGGCCACCCTGCTGCACGTGGACTCGTCCGTCCTTCCCGGTTCCGCCTCGGCGTCCCGCGCCGTCACGGACGCCTTCCGCAAGGCCTGGGAGGAGCAGCACCCGGAGGGCACCGTGATCTACCGCGACCTCTCCGCGCACCCGGTCCCGCACATCACCGCCGACGCCCACAGCGCCGCCTTCGCGGACCCGTCGGAGCACACCCCGGAGCAGGCCGCGGCCTTCGCCGGACGCCTGGAGTTCATCGAGGAGCTGGAGCGGGCGGACGCCGTCCTGATCGGCGCGCCCATGTACAACTTCTCGATCCCCTCGACCCTGAAGGCGTGGCTGGACAACGTGATCGTCGTGGGCCGCACCGCGGGCGACGTCCAGTCCGCCAAGGGGACCCCGGTCACCATCGTGGCCAGCCGCGGCGGCGCCTACGGTCCTGGCACGCCGCGCGAGGGCTACGAGTACGTACAGAACTACCTGGGGGCCGTCCTGAGGGACATGCTCGGCCTGGACGTCGAGTTCATCGTCCCGGAGCTGACGATGGCCCCGCACATGCCGGCGCTGGCCGACCTGGTCCCGCTCTTCGAGGCATCCCGCGACAAGGCCCTTGAGGACGCGGCCACCAAGGGACGGACCCTCGCGGAGCAGCTCGCCCCGAGGGCCGCCTGACACCTCGCCGGAGGTCCACGCCCCATCCGCGCTGCGGCACGCCACCACACGGACCCGCACGGACCCGCGCCTCGCCCTCGCCACCGCGGGCGGGGCGCGCGTCGCGTCACGCCCCAGCGAGCCTGTTGATCTCCTCGGTCTCCAGCACCCGGACCCCGGACTCGCCACGGGCCACGGCGACCATCGCCAGACCCACCTGCTCCGTAGTGGTGATCCAGCGGGGCGCCAGCTTCCGCAGGAGGGGCAGCAGACGCCCGGTCGCCGCGTAGACCGCCCGGTAGACCCGCGTCTTGGACGTGATCCCGTGCAGCGGCTGGATGAGCCCCGGCCGGAACATGTACGCGTCCACGCCGTCCAGCGCGAGCAGGGCGTTCTCCGTCTCCCCCTTGACCCGCGCCCACATCAGCCGCCCGCGCGCGGAGCTGTCGGTCCCCTGCCCCGACACGTAACAGAAGGTCAGCCCGGGACTCGACGCGGCCAGTGTGCGCGCCACCGAGAGGGTGAGGTCGTACGTGACCTTGCGGTACGCGGCCTCCTTCATGCCCGCCGACGAGACGCCGAGGCAGAAGAAACAGGCGTCGTGTCCGGCGAGTTCACCCTCCGGCCCGTCGAGGCCGGTGAGGTCGGTGAGGTCGGCCCGGACGACCTCGCGCAGTTTCGGATGTGTGACTCCCACCGTCGTACGGCCGATCACGAGCACGCTCTCGACCGCCGCGTCCCGGAGACACTCCCGCAGAACTCCGCGCCCGACCATCCCGGTCGCCCCGAAGAGGATCACCTTCACAGAGCCCCACTCCCGCCACGTAGTCCGGACAGGCACCCTAGGCCCTCCCAACCGTGAGATACATCACCGTCCCGCGCCCCCGCCCCTCAGGAACGCGGGGACCCCGTGTCGCCGCTGCCACCCCTTTCCATCCACCGCCGACAGCCCCACCGGGCGAGCGCACCCACCAGAACGGAGACAACGATCGCCCCCCAGTCGATGACATGCGGGAGCCCGGGAAAGAAGGCGAAGAAGGCGAAGGTCGCCACGAGGCCCGCCACGAACGCGGCGATCTCGGCCGAGCGCCCTCGCGACTTCTCCCGCTGCTCCCGATCTTGCTGCTGATCGATCATGAACAACTCACTTCGTAATGTGATGACACTGACTCACTCGGCGCACCCCGGTCACATAGAGGTGCGCACACGCTTTTCCATAACGAGGCAGCGTCCGAGGAGAGTTGTTCCGCATCGGATCGATCTTGCACTCGGGATGCGTTCGCCCCCGGGACGTGCGGTACGTCTTGTTGTTGGTGTCGGCGTACGTGAAATCGATCCGCCAGTTGCAGAACCCGCTGCCCAGCGCGGCAACGAAGGCGCAGTCCACACCGGCGTTCTGGTAGGTGATCCTCTTCCCGCCACCACGGATGATGTGCGTGAACAAGCAGCCGGTCGGGACCTTCATGGTCATACCGCCGACGCTGTACTCGAAGGTCCGCACCGGGGTCGACCCGACGGCGCCCGCCTGCGCGGCCGAGGGACTCGTCAGCACGAGAGCACATGCGGCGGCGGCTGCGATGAAAAGCCTGGACCGAAAAAGCGCGGCCATGAACAATCCTTTCCGGCGGAGAATCTCTTCCGACCGGAATGAACGCCGCAGCGTCGATCATGTTTCTGGATGATGGGATGGTTCACCGACTTGAGTGATCAAGTGGTATCCGGCTGACCTGCCGAGTCGTTTCTCCGGCCGCCCACCAGCCAAGCCCCCGGAACCCACAAAGCCCCAGCCGTGAGATACCTCACCGCCAGGGCCGTTCCGCTCCGTATCGCCGCGCCGTGCCGCCTCCCGCGCCGTCCCTCGGCCCGGGTCCAGCCCCGCCGCGCAACCGCGCAACCGCGCAACCGCGTGGCTACGTAACCGCGTACCCGCGTAGCCCCCGGGGAAATGAGAAACGGGCCCCCGCCAGAACTTTCGTTCTGACGGGGACCCGTCTCTGCTGGTGCGCGAGGGGGGAGTTGAACCCCCACGCCCTTGCGGGCACTGGAACCTGAATCCAGCGCGTCTGCCATTCCGCCACTCGCGCATTCTGTGTGTCGTCCGTCTCCCACCAGGGGGTGAGCGCCTTCCGACATCCAGAAGATTAGCACGCTGGTGGGGGTGGATTCACATCCGTTTCCGAGGGCCACGGGAGGCCGCCCGCAGGCGCGCGGAGCCGCTGCCGGCCGCCCCGCCACCCGGTTCCCGCCCCCGCTCCCACCCCGTCCCCCTGCCTTCGCCACCCCCTCGCCACCAGCAGGACCGACTCCCGTGGCGCCCCGGATCCCACCGACCCCCGCTGCCACGTATCAAGCGGAACCGGTTCACGTATCAACCTCGTACCGGTCCCGGCCATCTCCCCGTCAGGGGGCCGGGGTGCGCTGCCGCGTGCGGGACACTGTGGTGAAGCCGCCTCTACGATCCTCCCCATACGGAGTGCCTCGGGGGAGTTCGAAGAGGGACTTCGGCGGGAACAGCGGGAGGGGACTTCAGCGGGCGTCGACATCCGTCGACCGGGCCGACAGGGGGAACCAGCCGATTTCCCGGCGCGTGGATACGATCAGTAAGCAGTACCAGGACGACGACACAGGAGGAGGTGCCCCATGGGAGTCCTGAAGAAGTTCGAGCAACGCCTCGAAGGTCTGGTCAACGGCACCTTCGCCAAGGTCTTCAAGTCCGAGGTCCAGCCGGTGGAGATCGCGGGAGCGCTGCAGCGCGAGTGCGACAACAACGCCACCATCTGGAACCGCGACCGCACCGTGGTCCCCAACGACTTCATCGTGGAGCTGAGCACGCCGGACTTCGAGCGTCTCAGCCCCTACTCGGGCCAACTCGGCGACGAGCTGGCCGGCATGGTGCGCGACTACGCCAAGCAGCAGCGTTACACCTTCATGGGCACCATCAAGGTCCATCTGGAGAAGGCGGACGACCTCGACACGGGCCTGTACCGGGTCCGCAGCCGTACGCTCGCCTCCTCCGCCAACCAGCAGGGCGCTCCCGAGCGCGCCCCCGCGGGCCCGCCCCCGCCGGCCGGCCGCGGCCCGGCGGGCGGTCAGCCCGGCGGCTACGGATATCCGCCCGCCGCCGCTCCGCCCATGCCCGCCGCTCCGCCGCCCGGCGGACGCCCGGGCGCCGCACCCGCGGGCCAGCGGCCCGCCGCGGCCCCGCAGCCGGGTGGACGTACGCGGCACTGGATCGAGGTCAACGGCACCCGCCATCAGATCTCCCGCCCGACGCTCGTGCTGGGCCGCAGCACCGAAGCCGACGTGCGGATCGACGACCCCGGCGTCTCGCGCCGGCACTGCGAGATCCGGACCGGAACGCCCTCGACCGTCCAGGATCTTGGGTCCACCAACGGCATCGTGGTGGACGGACAGCACACCACCCGCGCTACGCTCCGCGACGGCTCGCGGATCGTCGTGGGCAGCACCACCATCATTTACCGGCAAGCCGAAGGGTGAAGCGGGGGCAATGTCAGAGCTGACCCTCACGGTCATGCGGCTGGGTTTCCTGGCCGTACTGTGGCTGTTCGTGATCGTGGCCGTGCAGGTCATCCGCAGCGACCTGTTCGGAACGCGCGTCACACAGCGCGGGTCGCGGCGGGAAGCCCAGAGGCCGCAGCAGGCCGCCGCGCGCCAGAGCGCACCACCGCCGCAGCGACAGCAGACGGCGTCCGGCAGCGGCGGCGGCCGCCAGCGCCGCGGCGCACCCACCAAGCTGGTCGTCTCGGAGGGCATCCTCACGGGCACGACCGTTGCCCTTCAGGGACAGACCATCACGCTGGGCCGCGCACACGACAGCACCATCGTGCTGGACGACGACTACGCATCCAGCAGACATGCCAGGATCTATCCCGACCGTGACGGCCAGTGGATCGTCGAGGATCTCGGGTCCACCAACGGCACGTATCTCGACCGGACCCGACTGACGACCCCCACGCCGGTTCCGCTGGGCGCGCCGATCCGCATCGGCAAGACCGTCATCGAGCTGCGGAAGTAGTGCTACGTCATGAATGAGCGCGAGCGGAGCGAGCGAGCAGCGGCGGTCCCCACGACGGACCCCGGCGCGCTCCCGACCGGAGGGTGGCCACCGTGCGGATGTACCCGGAGCCGACGGGCGAGGTGCGCATGAGTCTGTCACTGCGCTTCGCCGCCGGATCGCACAAAGGCATGATCCGAGAGGGCAACGAGGACTCCGGTTACGCCGGACCGCGGCTGCTCGCGATCGCGGACGGGATGGGCGGCCAGGCCGCCGGTGAGGTCGCCTCGTCCGAGGTGATCTCCACGATCGTCGCGCTCGACGACGACGTGCCCGGCTCCGACATCCTCACCTCGCTCGGCACGGCCGTGCAGCGCGCCAACGACCAGCTCAGGATGATGGTCGAGGAGGACCCCCAGCTCGAAGGCATGGGGACGACCCTCACCGCCCTCCTGTGGACCGGTCAGCGCCTCGGCCTCGTGCACGTCGGCGACTCCCGCGCGTACCTGCTGCGGGACGGCGTGCTGACGCAGATCACGCAAGACCACACGTGGGTGCAGCGCCTCGTCGACGAGGGACGCATCACGGAGGAAGAGGCGACCACCCACCCGCAGAGGTCGCTCCTCATGCGGGCACTGGGCAGCGGCGACCACGTCGAGCCCGACCTCTCCATCCGTGAGGTCCGCGCCGGCGACCGCTACCTGATCTGCTCCGACGGGCTCTCGGGCGTCGTCTCCCATCAGACGATGGAGGACACCCTCGCCAGCTACCAGGGCCCCCAGGAGACCGTTCAGCAGCTGATCGAGCTCGCGCTGCGCGGCGGCGGCCCCGACAACATCACCGTCATCGTGGCCGACGTCCTCGACATCGACGGCGGGGACACCCTCGCCGGGCAGCTCTCCGACACCCCGGTCGTCGTGGGCGCGGTCGCCGAGAACCAGAACCAGCTGCACGACAACGGCGCCATGCAGACGCCCGCCGGCCGCGCCTCCGGCCTCGGCCGCCAGGTCCCCGGGCAGGGTGGCGGCGGTGAGTTCGGCCCGCCCGGCAGCGGCGACACCACCGGGTACGTACCCACCGGCGGGTTCGGCGACTACACCGACGAGGACTTCGTCAAGCCGCGCTCCGGCCGCAAGTGGCTGAAGAGATCCTTCTACATCGTGCTCGCGCTCGGCGTCATCGGCGGCGGGCTGTACGGCGGCTACCGCTGGACGCAGACGCAGTACTACGTGGGCGCCAACGACGAACACGTCGCGCTGTACCGCGGCATCAGCCAGGACCTCGCCTGGGTCTCGCTCTCGAAGGTCGAACAGGACCACCCCGAGATCGAACTCAAGTACCTGCCGCCGTACCAGCAGAAGCAGGTCAAGGCGACGATCACCGAGGGCGGTCTGAACGACGCCCGGTCGAAGATCGACGAACTCCAGACCCAGGCGTCCGCGTGCAAGAAGGACGCCGACCGCCGCAAGGCGGAGAGCGAGGAGAAAGCGAAGAACGGCGAGGGCGAGGCCGGCGGGGTCACGGGAACCACGCGGACCTCCGCCGCGTCCAAGGCCACACCGACACCGACGGCGCCTCCGTCGGGCCCGTCGTCCGACCCGTCCAAGTCCACGACCGCACCCACTCCGACACCCGGCCCCAGCCTCTCCGACGAAGAGCAGAAGCTGGTCTCGCTGTGCGGTAAGCAGTAAGCAGCCGTGAGGGGCCCTGTCACACGATGAGCAGTACTTCCAACACGCCGACGCACCACACGTCCACGATCGGCTCGATCGGCACACCGAGCCGGCGCAACACCGAGCTCGCGCTGCTCGTGTTCGCCGTGGTCATCCCGGTGTTCGCCTACGCCAACGTCGGGCTGGCCATCAATGACTCGGTGCCGCCGGGCCTGCTGAGCTACGGGCTCGGTCTCGGCCTGCTCGCCGCCGTCGGCCATGTCGTCGTACGAAAGTTCGCGCCGTACGCGGACCCGCTGATGCTGCCGCTGGCGACGCTGCTGAACGGCATCGGTCTGGTCGTCATCTGGCGCCTGGACCAGTCCAAGCGGCTGCAGGCGAGCAGTACGTTCGTCGAGGCGGCCCCCCGCCAACTGCTGTACTCCGCGCTGGGCGTGGCCCTCTTCGTGGTCGTGCTGGTCTTCCTCAAGGACCACCGCGTCCTGCAGCGCTACACGTACATCTCCATGGTCGGCGCGCTGATCCTGCTGCTCCTGCCGCTGGTCCCGGGCCTCGGCCTGAACGTCTTCGGCGCCAGGATCTGGATCTCGATCGCCGGATTCACCATCCAGCCCGGTGAGTTCGCGAAGATCGTCCTGGCGATCTTCTTCGCCGGCTACCTCATGGTGAAGCGCGACGCGCTCGCCCTGGCCAGCCGCCGCTTCATGGGCATCTACCTGCCGCGCGGACGCGACCTGGGCCCGATCATCGTCGTCTGGATCATCTCCATCCTGATCCTGGTCTTCGAGACCGACCTCGGTACCTCCCTGCTCTTCTTCGGCATGTTCGTGATCATGCTGTACGTCGCCACCGAGCGGACCAGCTGGATCGTCTTCGGCATGCTGATGTCGGCGGCCGGTGCCGTCGGCGTGGCCTCCTTCGAGTCGCACGTCCAGCAGCGCGTCCAGGCGTGGCTCGACCCGATGCACGAGTACGAGCTCAGCCAGCAGGGCGTCATCGGCCACACCGAGCAGTCCATGCAGGCCCTGTGGGCCTTCGGCTCCGGTGGCACCCTCGGCACCGGACTCGGCCAGGGCAACTCCGACCTCATCGGCTTCGCCGCCAACTCCGACTTCATCCTCGCCACCTTCGGCGAGGAACTGGGCCTGGCCGGCGTGATGGCGATCCTGCTGATGTACGGCCTGATCGTGGAGCGCGGCGTACGCACCGCCCTCGCCGCCCGCGACCCCTTCGGCAAGCTGCTCGCCATCGGTCTCTCGGGCGCCTTCGCCCTCCAGGTCTTCGTGGTCGCCGGCGGCGTCATGGGCCTGATCCCGCTGACCGGTATGACGATGCCGTTCCTGGCGTACGGAGGTTCGTCCGTCATCGCCAACTGGGCGCTCATCGGCATCCTGATCCGCATCAGCGACACCGCCCGCCGGCCCGCGCCGGCCCCCGCACCCAACCCCGACGCCGAGATGACCCAGGTGGTCCGACCGTGAACAAGCCCCTGCGCCGGATCGCGATCTTCTGCGGGCTCCTCGTCCTCGCCCTGCTCATCCGCGACAACTGGATCCAGTACGTCCAGGCGGACTCCCTGAAGGACGACACGAAGAACCGCCGTGTCGCCATCGCGCGGTACGCCACACCGCGCGGCGACATCATCGTCGACGGCCGTCCGATCACCGGCTCCACCAAGACGAACGGCGACGACTTCAACGACTTCGAGTACAAGCGCACCTACAAGGACGGCGCGATGTGGGCCCCCGTCACGGGCTACGCCTCGCAGGCCTTCGGTGCCACGCAGCTGGAGAGCATCGAGGACGGCATCCTCACCGGCAACGACGACCGGCTCTTCTTCCGCCGTACGCTCGACATGATCACCGGCAAGAAGCAGGAGGGCGGCAATGTCGTCACCACGCTGAACGCCGCCGCGCAGAAGGCCGCGTACCAGGGGCTGCTGAAGCAGGGCAAGGGCGCGGTCGCCGCGATCGACCCGGAGACCGGCGCGATCCTGGCGCTGGCCTCCACCCCCTCGTACGACCCCTCGACGTTCGCCGGCAACTCCAACAAGGTCGACGGCAAGGCATGGAACAAGCTCCAGAAGAAGAACAACAAGGACGACCCGATGCAGAACCGGGCGCTGCGCGAGATCTACCCGCCCGGGTCGACCTTCAAGGTGGTCACGGCCGCGGCGGCGCTGGAGCATGGAATCGTCGACAGCGCCGATGAGAAAACCGACTCCCCTCTTCCGTACACCCTGCCGGACACCACCACCGAGCTGAAGAACGAGGGGAACATCCCCTGCAAGAACGCGACGCTGCGCGAGGCGCTGCGCGTGTCCTGCAACACCGTCTTCGGCAAGCTCGGCGTCGACGTCGGCAAGGAGGACATGCTGGAGACGGCCAAGAAGTTCGGATTCAACGAGGAGCAGTTCGTTCCGATCCGCTCCAGTGCCTCCAACTTCCCCGAGAAGATGGACCGGCCGCAGACGGCGCTCAGCTCGATCGGCCAGTTCGAGACCGCCACGACTCCGCTGCAGATGGCGATGGTCGCCTCGGCCGTCGCCAACGACGGCACGCTCATGAAGCCCTACATGGTCGACAAGCTCCAGGCGCCGAGCCTCGACGTCATCGAGCAGACCGACCCGGAGAAGATGAGCGAGCCGCTCTCCGAGAAGAACGCCCAGATCCTTCAGTCGATCATGGAGACGGTCGTCGAGAAGGGCACCGGCACCAACGCCCAGATCAACGAGAGCGGCGTCACGGTCGGCGGCAAGACCGGTACCGCCCAGCGCGGTGTCGACAACAGCGAGAACCCGTACGCCTGGTTCATCTCGTACGCGAAACTCGACGACGGCAGCTCTCCGGTCGCCGTCGCCGTGGTGGTCGAGGACGAGAGCGCCAACCGTGACGACATCTCCGGCGGTGGTCTCGCCGCTCCGATCGCGAGGGACGTGATGAAGGCAGTCATCGACAGCAAGAAGTGACCCCGCTCACGTCCCCTTCACATCGGTGCACGATGCGATACCGGTCCTGTATCGGGTGACGGTTGTGGCCAGGTCAGTCAAGGCGGTCCGGGTACGGTATGCCCGGACAGCACACCGCCGGACCACACGTGGTGTGGTCGGGACCGTCGGAAAAGGCTGGTAGGTAGCTATGGAAGAGCCGCGTCGCCTCGGCGGCCGGTACGAGCTGGGCCACGTGCTCGGCCGTGGTGGCATGGCGGAGGTACACCTCGCCCATGACACCCGGCTCGGCCGCACGGTGGCGGTGAAGACGCTGCGGGCGGACCTCGCGCGCGACCCGTCGTTCCAGGCCCGGTTCCGCCGGGAGGCCCAGTCGGCCGCCTCGCTCAACCATCCCGCGATCGTCGCCGTGTACGACACGGGTGAGGACTACATCGAGGGCATCTCCATCCCGTACATCGTGATGGAGTACGTCGACGGGTCCACGCTGCGCGAACTGCTGCACTCCGGGCGCAAGCTGCTGCCCGAGCGCACCCTGGAGATGACCATCGGCATCCTCCAGGCCCTCGAGTACTCGCACCGCGCCGGCATCGTCCACCGCGACATCAAGCCGGCGAACGTCATGCTGACGCGCAACGGCCAGGTCAAGGTCATGGACTTCGGCATCGCCCGCGCGATGGGCGACTCCGGCATGACGATGACGCAGACCGCGGCGGTCATAGGGACCGCGCAGTACCTCTCGCCCGAGCAGGCGAAGGGCGAGCCGGTCGACGCCCGCTCCGACCTGTACTCGGCGGGCTGTCTGCTGTACGAGCTCCTGACGGTGCGCCCGCCGTTCATCGGGGACTCCCCGGTGGCGGTCGCGTACCAGCACGTGCGCGAGGAGCCGCAGCCGCCGAGCGTCTTCGACCCCGAGATCACGCCCGAGATGGACGCCATCGTCCTGAAGGCGCTGACCAAGGACCCGGACTACCGCTACCAGTCAGCCGACGAGATGCGCCTCGACATCGAGGCCTGTCTCGACGGCCAGCCGGTCGCGGCCACCGCCGCCATGGGCTCGGTCGGCTACGGCGGCTACCCGGACGACCAGCCGACCACCGCCATGCGCTCCTCGGACGGCCAGCACACCACGATGCTGCCTCCGCAGAACCCGGACGACGGGGCCTTCGGCTACGACGACCGGGCCGGCCGGCGCCGCCAGCAGAAGAAGAACAACACCTCCACGATCCTTCTGGTCGTCGCCGGTGTGCTCGTGCTGGTCGGCGCGATCCTCATCGGCAAGTGGGTGTTCAGCGGGAACGACGCGGACAACTCGGTGGACACGCCCAACTTCGTGAACCGGACCGTGGCCGACGCCAAACAGACGGCGAGAAACGTCGACCTCGAACTCACGATCAACGAGAAGCCGTGTGAGAACACGCCCAAGAACAGCGTCTGCGACCAGTCCCCGGCTGCGAAGACCCAGGTCGAAAAGGGCGACACCATCACGTTGACGGTGTCGACGGGGGCGCCGAAGGTGGCGGTTCCCAACGTCATCGACGACTCCGTGGACGCCGCGACCAAGAAGCTTGCGGGCGACAAGTACGAGTTCGAGGTCAAGACGAAGAGCAAGGAGTCCAGCGAGGACCCGGGCACCGTCCTCGACCAGGACCCGTCCTCGGGCGAAGAGGTCGAGAAGGGCTCCACGATCACGCTCACCGTCGCCAAGGAGAAGGAACAGTCCACCGTTCCCGACGTCGGCGGTCAGAGCTGTGACCAGGCCAAGGCCCAGATGGAGCAGAACGACCTGACGGGTACCTGCACCGAGGTGGAGACCGACGACGACAACCTGGTCGGCAAGGTCATCACGACCTCGCCGCAGGCGGGCTCGCCGGCCGACCCCGGATCCACGGTCACCATCCAGATCGGCAAGAAGAAGAAGGAAGAAGAGCCGCAGAAGTTCGCCATGCCGAAGGTGACCCAGATGACCCTCGCGCAGGCCAAGCAGGTGCTCGCGGGGAGCCAGCTCCAGGTCGGCAACATCAACGGGTCGCAGGACGACAACGCCATCGTCCTCGCCAGCGACCCGGGCCAGGGCAACGAGGTGAAGCCCGGCGACAAGGTCAACCTCGTCACGGTCGACACCGGCGGCGGCGGGAACAACGGCGGCAACGGAGGCGGCTTCCTGGGAGGCGGCTCGGGCTGACGCCCCCTCCGTCGCACCGGCTGCCGCACGGCACTACGAAGAGGCCCCGGCCCCCCATCTCAGGGGGCCGGGGCCTCTTCGTCGTACGCGGGCTGTCAGCGCAGCTCCGCCGGAGGCGTCCGTTCGTCGTCCGCCTTCTCCACGCGGTCCAGCTCGCCCCACACCACGTACCGGTAGCGGGACGTGTAGACCGGCGTGCAGGTCGTCAGCGTGATGTAGCGGCCCGCCTTCGTCCTGCCCGACTCCTTGGGGACGGGCCCGAGAACGTTGACGTTGTACTTCGACGTCTCCGGAAGGGTCGCGTAGACCTTGTAGACGTACCAGTCGTCCTTGGTCTCGAAGACGATCGCGTCGCCCTTCTTGAGCTTGTCGATGTTGTGGAACTTCGCGCCGTGGCCGTCGCGGTGGGCGGCCAGCGAGAAGTTGCCCTTCTTGTCCTGCGGGAGCGCGGACTTGACGGGGTCCGTGTAGTAGCCGGCGATGCCGTTGTTGAGCAGCTTCGTGGAGGTGCCCTTCTTGACCAGCACCTCGCCGTTCCTCATCGCCGGGACGTGCAGGAAGCCGATGCCGTCCTTGGTGTCCAGGCCGACCGGGCCGCGGTCCTCGGCCCAGTGGTCGCGCACCTTGTCGCCCTGCTTGTCGGCCTCGCGGTCCGCGATCACGTTCGTCCACCACAGCGAGTAGACGACGAACAGGCCGAGGACCAGGCCCGCCGTGATGAGGAGTTCGCCCAGGACGCTGACGGCCGTCGCGATCGGGCCGCCGCCACGCCGCCGCGGCGGGGGCGGGGACGCCGGCGCGTCCGTGTGCTCTTCGTGGTCGGTCGTCGCTGCCACTGCGTTTTCCCCGTCTGGTGTCTCAGAAAGCTGTTCAGAAAGGTGTTCAGGAAGGTGTTCAGGAAGCTGTGAAAAAGGCGTTCGGGAAGCTGTGCGGGAAGCCGGCTGAGGCCCCGCCCGTGCAGTCAGCCGACGAGTTCGTCCGGTTTGCCCTTGTCGCGGGCTCGCTCCTCGACCATCGTGCCCCAGACGATCATCCGGTACTTACTGGTGAATTCCGGCGTGCAGGTGGTGAGAGTGATGTAGCGGCCCGCCGTCTTGAAGGTCGACCCCTTGGGGATCGCGTCCAGGACGGACGTGTTGCTCGGTGACGTCACCGGCAGGATCGAGGCCATCTTGTAGACGAAGTACTTGTTCTGCGTCTCCACGATGATCGCGTCGCCGGGCTTGAGACGGTTGATGTAACGGAACGGTTCACCGTGGGTGTTGCGATGCCCCGCGAGCCCGAAGTTGCCCTTCTTGGCGTCCGGCATCGCGGTCTTCACGCCCTCTTCGGCGTAGTGGCCCACCATGCCGCGGTCCAGGACCCGCTTCTTGTCGATGCCCTCGGCGATCGGTACGACGACGTCGAGCTTCGGGATGTGCAGCAGGGCGAACCCCTGCCCCGGCTCGAACGTGCCCGGAGCGCCCTTGCCGCTCGCCCAGTCGTCCTGGAGGCTGCTCGCCTCGCTGTTCGCCTGCGCGTGGGCCCGTATGTTCGTCCAGTACAGCTGGTAGGTCACGAACAGCAGCATCAGCACACCGGTGGTGATGAACACCTCGCCGATCGCGCGGCTCGCCATCACGGCCGCGCCGGGCTTGCGCGCCTTCGCCGCGCGCCTGGCCGCCGCGCGCGAGAGGGGCACGTCGACCCCGTCGGCCCCCGGCTGCTCCTCGTGCACCCCTGCGGCGTCGGTCCCGCCGCGCCGTCCATGGCGCTTGGAGGCCTTCCGCCGGGCCGCGCGGCCCCCCGGGGTACCTGCGGGCCCCGGAGCCGTCCCTGGGCCCGCAGAGGGCGTTGAGGGCGCACGGCGGCTCGCCGCGGACGCGATGTCGGCGACGCGCAACGCGACCGTCTCTTCGGCGGACGGAGAGACCTCGTACGACGGCGTGTACGGCTGGGCCTCCGGGAGCGGTTGCGCGACGGGCGCGGCAGCGGCGGGGGCGGCCGGGGCGGGGGCAGCCGGGGCGGCAGGCGCGTACGCCTCGCCGTAGGGCGGTCGCACCTCCTGGTACCCGGGATACGCGGTCTGCGCGTGCCCGTACGACTGCGCCGCCCCGGGACGGGGCTGCTGCGGTTGGGGCTGCGGCTGCGCGTACGTCTGCTGGTCGTACCACCCCTGCTCCGGCGCCGCGGGCTGCCGCCGTCCCGGCAGGGGATCGCTGAGCGGGTCCGCCAGCCCGTCCACGGCGGCCCGCATCGCACCGCCGGCGCCCGGCGCCTCGAACGCCGCAGCGCCCCCGTACCCGGCGTCCTCGCCGTACGGGGCGGCACTGTCGCGCTCGGGGCGCAGCGCGGTCACGCCGTGACCCTGCCCACCACCGGGGCGAGCCCCGCCGACCTGGCCACGGCTCCCCGGTCGCCGCACTCGGCCAGCCAGTTGGCCAGCATGCGGTGACCGTGTTCGGTCAGCACGGACTCGGGGTGGAACTGGACTCCCTCGACCGGGAGTTCGCGGTGTCTGAGACCCATGATGATCCCGTCGTGGGTACGGGCCGTGACCTCGAGGTCGGCCGGCACGGTCCCGGGCTCGGCGGCCAGCGAGTGGTAGCGCGTGGCGGTGAAGGGCGACGGCAGTCCGGCGAACACGCCCCGGCCCTCGTGCTCGACGAGCGAGGTCTTGCCGTGCAGCAGCTCGGGCGCGCGGTCCACCACCCCGCCGTAGGCCACCTGCATCGACTGCATCCCGAGGCAGACCCCGAAGACGGGGACCCCGGTCGCGGCGCAGTGCCGCACCATGTCGACGCAGACCCCGGCCTCCTCGGGAGTGCCCGGCCCGGGCGACAGCAGCACGCCGTCGAACCCGTCCTGTGCGTGCGCCATCGCCACCTCGTCGTTGCGCAGCACCTCGCACTCGGCGCCGAGCTGGTAGAGGTACTGGACCAGGTTGTAGACGAAGCTGTCGTAGTTGTCGACGACGAGGATCCGCGCGGTCACTGGTTGTCCACCGTCACATCGTTGAAGGGGAGCAGCGGTTCGGCCCACGGGAAGACGTACTGGAAGAGCACGTAGACCACCGCGAGGACCAGCACGATCGAAAGCAGTGCCTTGATCCACGTGTTCCCCGGCAGAAGCCGCCAGATAAAGCCGTACATGCCGTCCCTTCCTTCGCACCACGGCACCGGACTCACGCCGTACCCACTCAGACTAACGGCGTAGAGCCTCCGGTTTCCCAGCCTCCACGGGCTGGGTTTCGTCAAGGTGTGCCCAGACGATCAACCGGTGGCTGTGGCCCCATTCGGGGTCGCACGTGGTCAGCGTCAGATAACGGCCCTCCCGCGTGTACCCGGACTTCCTCGGGACGGGGTCGATGACTGCTGTGTCACTCGGCAGCGTCCGGTAGGGCTTGGTGTCGATGCGGTACGTGAACCAGGACGTGCCGTCGGTCAGCACCACCGGGTCCCCGGGGCGCAGCCGGGGGAAGTCCTTGAACGGGTCCCCGTACGTCCGGCGGTGGCCGGCCACGGCGAAATTGCCCCGCTGACCGAGCTGCGCGGTGCTCGCGTAGTGGCCCAGGCCCTTCTTGAGGGTCTTCGTCCTCGTGCCTTCGAGCACGGGCTTGTTCCACGTGAAACCAAGCCTCGGGATGTACATGACGGCGAACGGCCGCCCGTCCTTGTACGCGGCGGGCTTCTCCGGAGCCGTGCCCGGGCTCCTGGTGGTGGACGAGGAGGCGCGGGGTTCGGCCGTCGCGGGGTCCGCGGCCCACTGTTCGTGCAGCTGCTCGATCTGGTCGTCCATCGCGGTGTCGGCCTTCACGCCCGTCCAGAACAACACGTAGACCACGAAGAGCACGATCACGGTGCCGACCGTGATGCACAGTTCGCTGAACGTCCTGACGACCACTCGTACCGACACAAGGTCCCCCAGCGGCAGCTGTTCCCGTACTCCACAGCCTGCTACCCCGACGGCCGCCGCCGCACGGGACCTTGAGAACTCTTGGGAATTCGGTCCGGCTCTTCCGGTGCTCCGCCGCCCGGCTACTCCACGGGCTTCGCGTAGTGGAGATCCACCGTGCCCGAGTAGCCCGGCATGGTGCGCGTGCCGTCCTCCTCGACCTTCCAGCCGAGTCCGTAGACATTCACGTACACCATGTAGTTCTGGATCGACGGGGACGCGGAGAGGGCCTTCTGCAGCTTCTCGGGGTCACCGACCGCCTGGATCTTGTACGGGGGCGAGTAGACGCGGCCCTGGAGGATCAGGGTGTTGCCGACGCAGCGGACGGCGCTGGTGGAGATCAGCCGCTGGTCCATGACCTTGATGCCCTTGGCCCCGCCCTGCCACAGCGCGTTGACCACGGCCTGCAGGTCCTGCTGGTGGATGACCAGGTAGTCGGGCTGCGGCTCGGGGTAGCCGGGGAGTTTGGCCGTCGCGTTCGGGGGCGCGTCGTCGAGCGTGACGGTGAGGGCCTGGCCCTTGAGGCTCTGGGTTCCCGCGTGCTTCTCCAGGGCGGCCAGTTTGGCCGCCTCGGCCGCGGTACTGCCGTTGTCCCGCTCGGCGAGGGTCTCGACGTCGTCGCGCAGCGATCCGTTGCTCTCGTCGAGCCGGCCGTTCTTGTGGCTGCGCTCCTGGATGAGGTCGGAGAGCTTCAGCAGCGAGGCGTCCGTACGGATGTCGGTGCCGTTGGCGGTGTCGAAGCTGGTGAAGAAGATCAGTCCGGCCAGCGCGAAGACAGCCATGGTCAGCAACCGCACCGGCCGAAATCGCCGGATACGGTCAGGGCTGGAACCCGACTGGGGGGAGTCGGCAGAATTGCTCAACGTACCCTTATCTCCTTCGGCGCCGCGGAAGCACTACGCTAACGGACGCCCGGGACACCGTAAGAGTCCCCTTGTACGCTGCCTCAGCAGCCCACGTTCCCTGCGCGGCCACGCAGCGCATCGACAGGAGAGACCCTCGTGCCGAAGTCACGTATCCGCAAGAAGGCCGACTACACGCCGCCCCCGGCGAAGCAGGCGACCAACATCAAGTTGAACAGCCGCGCCTGGGTCGCCCCGGTCATGCTGGCCATGTTCCTCATCGGTCTCGCCTGGATCGTCGTGTTCTACGTGACGGACGGCTCGCTGCCGATCGACTCTCTGGGCAACTGGAACATCGTGGTCGGCTTCGGCTTCATCGCGGCGGGATTCGGTGTCTCCACGCAGTGGAAGTAAAGCCCTGGCCCTAGGTGTCCACTGAGTTATCCACAGAGATTTCCACAGTGGGGAAAAGGTCAGAAGATCTGTGGATAACCCCTCGGGACTGGCGTCGTGTTGACGCCGGTGTGACTGACCTACCGGGATCCGCAAACATGTTCGCCCCCTGTCCTGCCTGGGGAAACCCAGGTCAGAGACAGGGGGCACACTTGTTCCCGCACAGCATGCACAAGATCCGCCACGGTCTGTGGACAACGTGCGCGCTCAGGTGAGCTGACCAGTCCTGATGAGTGTCATGACCACAACCGCGAGCAGCACCAGCGCGCACGCGCCGTACTGGATGAGCGCACGCCGCTCCCGGGGCGCGTGCACCATCGCGTAACCGATGAGGACACCACCGACGAGGCCGCCGATGTGCGCCTCCCAGGCGATGTTGCTCCACCCGAAGGTGAAGATCAGGTTGATCACCAGCAGGGCGATGACCGGGCGCATGTCGTAGTTGAGCCGCCGCATCAGGACGGCGGTCGCGCCGAAGAGACCGAAGATCGCCCCGGAGGCACCGAGCGAGGGCTGGTTCGGCTCGGCGATCAGATACGTGAGCGCGCTGCCCGCGAGGCCGGAGGTCACGTACAGGGCGAGGTAGCGGAAGCGGCCCAGGGCCGCTTCCAGGGGACCGCCGATCCACCACAGGCTCAGCATGTTGAAGGCGATGTGGATATAGCTCCCGTGCAGGAACATCGCCGTGACCATCCGGTACCACTGGCCCTCGGCGACACCCTGGACATCTCCGAGGATCGGTACGAACGCCCGGCCGATCAGGTCGAAGCTGTCGGTGAAGCGGTCCCCCACGGAGAGCTGGACCAGGTAGACGGCGAGATTGAGTCCGACGAGGATCTTGGTGACGAGCCGGGGATCCGAGGTGACCGTGCCGCCCGCGAGGGTGCGGGGCTGCGAGGCCCCTGGCGCGTGCCCGGTACCGGAGCCCTCCCGGACGCACTCGGGGCACTGGAAGCCGACCGAGGCGTTGACCATGCACTCGGGACAGATCGGGCGCTCGCACCGGGTGCAGCGGATGCCGGTCTCCCGGTCCGGATGCCGGTAGCAGGTGGGCAGGCTCGGGGCACCCTGCGGTTCCTGCGGGCTGCCTGGTGCCTGATCCATCGGGTTCCCCTCATCCTTCTGTACACAGGTGCGCAGGTACGCAAGCTCGCGAGCACGCGGGTACGCACCGGGTGCGCAACGCACCGCCCCGCTCATCCTTACGGACGGGCGGGGCGTTTGGTTCCCTGCGGGAGCCCTCCGGCACCGGGCCGGACGAGGGCTCACCCGCAGGGGAGACCGCGGCTGTCGGATCAGCGGGTCTCGACGACGACCGACTCGATGACGACGTCCTTGAGGGGCCGGTCGGTGCGCGGGTTGGTCGGCAGCGCGACGATGGCGTCCACGATCTTCTGGCTGGCTCCCTCGGTGACCTCGCCGAAGATGGTGTGCTTGCGGGTCAGCCAGGCCGTCGGGGAGACGGTGATGAAGAACTGCGAGCCGTTGGTGCCCGGGCCGGCATTCGCCATGGCCAGCAGGTACGGCTTGTCGAAGGCCAGGTCCGGGTGGAACTCGTCCTCGAACTCGTAGCCGGGACCGCCGGTGCCGTTGCCCAGCGGGTCGCCGCCCTGGATCATGAAACCGCTGATCACGCGGTGGAAGACCGTGCCGTCGTAGAGCTTGTCCGTCGACTTCGCACCCGTGGCCGGGTTGGTCCACTCACGCTCGCCCTGGGCGAGTTCCACGAAGTTCCGGACCGTCTTGGGCGCGTGGTTCGGCAGGAGCCGCACTTCGATGTCGCCGTGATTGGTCTTCAGGGTGGCGTAAAGCTGCTCGGCCACGATCTGCCTTCCGTTGTCCTTTGTGACGTCCGATCCTCGCACGGACCGCGCCGCCAGTCTTCCGTCACCGCCGTACACACGGGTTCAGCCGCTTCGCGCCAAACAGGCGCGCGGACCTGGGATCCGTGGCATTGTCGTCGCAGACTCCTGTTGCACCATATTGATCGGTTATTGCACCAAGTACACCCGGAGTCACCATTCATGACCCGGATGCCTGTCCTCACATGCCCCGGAGCGCTCCTGCAGGCATGATCCGGATAAGGGTGGAAAGGCGAACTGTGACTTTCCGGGGGACGGCCCCCGAGCCCCCATGTACGCCACCGAGGAGGAGGATCCCGTGACCCGCAAGGACAGCGTGCGCGCGGCGGCCGAGTCGGCGAAGGACAGCGTGCGGCACGCCGCGGAAGTGGTGGCGCCCTACGCCGACACGACAAAGGACCGAGCCACCCACTACGCGCATGAAGCCCGCGTGAAGCTCGCGCCCAAGGTGTCGTCCACCGCCGTCACAGCCGCCGAACAGGCACGCACTCAGTACGCCGCCCATCTCGCACCGCGTATCGAGCAGGCGCGCACCCACGTGCCGCCGAAGGTCGATCACGCGGCGCACGAGGCCGCCGTCCGTACGCGCAAGGCGGCTCGCCAGGCGGCGGACTACTCCCGCCCGCGGATCGAGCAGGCCAGGGCCGCGGCCGGACCCGTACGCGAGGAGGCCGCGTCCCGTAGCGCGGCGGCGCTCGCGGCGCTGCGCGGCCAGGTCTCGGCCAAGGAGGTCGAGAAGCTGGTCCGCAAGCACGAGCGGCGGGCCAGGAACGGCCGCCTCGCCAAGAGGCTGGCCGTGCTGGGCCTCCTGGCCGGTGGCGCCTTCGCCGCCTGGAAGTGGTGGGACAAGCAGGCCAACCCGGACTGGCTGGTCGAACCGCCGGCCGCCACCGAGGTCCCGGAGACCGGCCGTCTGACCTCGGTCGACGGCAGCGGCCAGGAAGACCTCGACCCGGAGGTCCAGGCCAAGCAGGCCGAAGCCGAGGCTAAGGCAGCGGACCGCACCGAACGCGGCTGACGCGACCGGATCGTTCGGCACGTGCAGGGCAGTAGGGCTGTAGGCAGGAAGGCTTCAAGTCTCCTGCCTACAGCCATGTTTCACGTGAAACAGGCCTCGCCCCGCGAGCCGCGTCACGCCCTTGTTCACGCCCTCGACCCGCGATGACGTTTGCAACCGACCGACTGTGCAACGTTCGCGCGGACCCGATTAACGGAGCGCAGCGTTCTGATTACGCAGTTTCGTTCACGGCAGCTCACGCATGCCTTCACGACTCCTGCATGCCGCCCTCACGTCACCCGAATTCCCTCAAGGGCGAACACCCACCCCCACTCCCGGGCACTTCTTTGCGCAAACAATTGCAAAGATCGCAACGAAATCCTGTGACGCACATCACCGCCCATGACCCACTGGAGTCTCGGCACCCCTGGAAAGGTGCATCCTGAAGGTTGATGAGGCCACGTCACGTCACGACGAAACACCAATTGCCTTCCGCCCCGGACGCGTTGAGGAGGGCGACGCCGAGCGGGATCACCGCGGATCCGAGCGGGGGCCAGATTTTTCACAGCCGTCGCGCCCAGCACCACGAGCAGCGGCACGGAGCGAGGGATCACCACTTCCCCACGACCTCCGGGAGCGCCGGCACTCGACCGCGCCTCCCGCCCCACCTCATGAGAAAACCCCCTCTGACCTGCGTAAAGCCGGTCCGAGGGGGTTTTTCTCGTGGAGCCTAGGGGAGTCGAACCCCTGACATCTGCCATGCAAAGACAGCGCTCTACCAACTGAGCTAAGGCCCCGAAAGGGAGGCACGTACCGGAAAGATCTCCCTCCGGACAGCCGCCGCAGACCAGAGTACCGGGTCACCCCGGGTATCCCGCAAAAAAGATGGGGGGTCCCCGTGCACGACCACTCTCCGTAAGATGCTCGACGTGGTTCGCTACAGCGAACCGCGGTACTTGGGGAAGCGATGGGGAGACGCGCATGGACGCCGCACAGCAGGAAGCAACCGCGAGAGCCCGCGAGCTGCAGCGGAACTGGTACGGGGAGCCGCTGGGGGCGCTCTTCCGTAGGCTCATAGATGACCTGGGACTCAACCAGGCCCGTCTGGCGGGGGTGCTCGGTCTGTCCGCGCCCATGCTGTCTCAGTTGATGAGCGGTCAGCGCGCCAAGATCGGCAATCCCGCGGTGGTTCAGCGCGTACAGCTGCTGCAGGATCTCGCAGGTCAGGTCGCGGACGGCAGTGCCAGCGCCGCCGAGGCCACCGAACGGATGGACGAGATCAAGAAGTCCCAGGGGGGCTCGGTGCTCAGCAACACCACTCAGTCGACGACCACTTCGGGCGGTGCGCCCACGGTGAAGCGCGTGGTGCGCGAGATCCAGTCGCTGCTCCGCTCGGTCTCCGCTGCCGGGGACATCATCGACGCGGCGGACACCCTCGCCCCGACCCACCCGGAACTGGCAGAGTTCCTCCGGGTGTACGGCGCGGGCCGCACTTCCGACGCGGTCGCCCACTACCAGTCCCACCAGAACTGAGTACACCGCCCGGCAGCCGAACAGCCCGCCACCGGAGCCCTGTCGGGGTTCCCGGGAGCCGGAAGCCAGGCAGCCGGGCACCTCGGTAAGAGGACGCCGCAGTACCGACCGCCGAAGGGGGAGCGACGCACGACCATGGGTGAGGTCTTCGCCGGCCGGTACGAACTGGTCGACCCGATCGGACGCGGGGGAGTCGGTGCCGTCTGGCGCGCCTGGGACCACCGGCGGAGCCGTTATGTGGCCGCCAAGGTGCTCCAGCAGAGCGACGCGCACTCGCTGCTGCGGTTCGTGCGCGAGCAGGCGGTCCGGATCGACCACCCCCATGTGCTCGCGCCCGCCAGCTGGGCGGCCGACGACGACAAGGTCCTGTTCACCATGGACCTCGTCGGTGGCGGATCCCTGGTCCACCTGATCGGCGATTACGGCCCGCTGCCGCCGGTCTTCGTCTGCACCCTGCTCGACCAACTCCTCGCGGGACTCGCCGCGGTGCACGCCGAGGGGATCGTGCACCGTGACATCAAGCCCGCCAACATCCTGCTGGAGTCGACCGGAACGGCCCGCCCGCGGCTGCGGCTGTCCGACTTCGGCATCTCGATGCGCCTGGGTGATCCGCGCCTCACCGAGACCAACTACGTGGTGGGAACACCTGGTTACTTCGCGCCCGAGCAGTTGCAGGGCGCCGATCCGGATTTCCCCGCCGACCTCTTCGCCGTGGGCCTGGTCGCGCTCTTCCTCCTGGAGGGTGCCAAACCCGACGCCAAGGCGCTGGTCGAGCATTTCGAGGCGCACGGCACGCCGAGCGCCCCCAAGGGGATTCCCGAGCCCCTGTGGCAGGTCGTGGCGTCCCTGCTCGAACCGGATCCGGCCGCCAGGTTCCGCACCGCCAACGGAGCGCGCAAGGCGCTCGTCTCGGCCAGGGAGCTCCTCGCGGAGCCCGGCCCCGACGACGAGCTGATCGAGATATTCGACCAACTCGGTCCGCTTCCCGAGGGGTTCGGCCCCGAGGGCCCCCTCACGCGCACGACCACCACAGCCACCAGGCCCACCACGACGCCCCGGACGACCGCTTCCGCACCCTCTCCGGAGGCCGATACGGGAACCGCCTCCCCAGCGGGCGGTCCCCCGGCGACCGGTCCCTCCCCGGGCCATTCCGCCGCCGGGCGGTGGGCCGGGGGCATACCGCCCCAGCCGACCAGCGATCCCACCCCCTCGCAGCCCCTCACCCCGTCGGACACCGGCAGCTTCCACCTGCCGCCGCCGCTGCGGGAGAAGCACTCCCTCGCTCCCCCTGCCCCGCCCGGGCTCCCGGCTTCCGCCTACTCCCCGTCGCCGTCGTACGAGCCCACCCACGTGCCCTCCCCCCAGGCCCCGTACCCGACGGCTCCCGCGCCCGCGCCACGACCACAGCCGCAATCACCCCCACCGGCCCTGCCGCTGCCGCAGTCCATGCCCCTGCCCCAGCCTCTGCCTCCGTCACAGCCGCGTGAGACGGCTTCCACCGCCTCGTACACCGCTCAGGGCGTTCAGGTTCCGCCGCAGCCGCAGCCGGTCGCGCGGCACCGCGCCAGGCGGGCACGGCGGCGGCCCGGCCCGCCCCTCGCGGTGGTGGTTCCGGTGCTCCTGCTCGCGCTGATCTGCTTCGCGGTCGGATTCTGGGCACTGGCGCGGATCTGAACCGGGCCCGGACCTCCTGAACCACCAGAACCAGAACCGGCACCAGAACCGGCACCGGCACCGGCACCGGCCGGCGGCAGCGTTGAACTACCTGGCCCGGGCCCGCCCGTACGTCCGTGCGGCTCCGGCGCCCGCGACCGGCACGGCGCCCTCGGGCGGCTCCGCCTTCACCCCCGCCCGCCGCCGGGCGACCACCGTCCACATCGCGAGCCCCAGCACCAGGACGCACCCCGTACCGATGCCGCTCACGGCCACCGCCTGCATCGCGGTGTTCCCGCCCGCCGAACCACCGTCACCGCCGTCCCCACCGGTCGCCGCGCTGCCGCTCGCCGCAGCGTGCCTGTCCCCCGCGGTGACCTCGAAGACGTCGCGCGGCACGGCGGCACCGCTGTAGGCCGGTGCCTCCCCGGCCGTACCCCTCACCCGCACGCGCAGCGTCAGCTCGACCGGCCCGTCGCCGAACTTGTCCGCCGTCTCCGCCGCGAGATGCACGACGAGGTAGTACCAGCCGGCGAACCGCATCCCGCCGACCTGGTCGTCGACGGCGAACCGGTTCTCGTACGCGACCGGAGGCAGCGGTTCCAGCGCGGTCTGCTTCTTCGAGCCGTCGTATCCGGTGGTGGCGTCGTCCACCAGGGCGCGCACGGGGTTGTGGAGGGACAGGACGAGCGCGTTCCCCAGATAACCGTCGCCGTTCGCCGGGCCCAGTTCGGCGGTGGCGTCCAGCTGCTGTCCCCAGTCGACGGGCACGCGGTAGAAGAGGGTCTGCCCGGCCCTGATCCCGTCCTTCCAGACGCCCTGCTCCAGCGAGCGCGCCCCACTGAAGCCCGTACCGCCCTGCCGGGTGCGGGCGAGGCCTTCGACGGCCTGGGGGGAGGCGGAGTCCCACACCTGCGGGGCGGCCGTCGAAGCGGTTTTCGCCACAGCGGGCTCCGAGACGTACTGAAGCTCCAGCTCCCAGTCGTCCAACGAGGAGCCGGGCCCGCTCGTCCGCTCGACGAGCACCGCGTACGTACCGGCCTCCTTGCAGGTGTACGCGCCGGGGCCGGCCTTGCGTGACGCCCAGGCCGTGAGCGGGCGCGGGCTCTTCGTCGGCCCGAAACGGGCGATGCCGGCATCCCCGGAGAAGCATCTGTGGCCGTCGGGATCCTGAAGCGACACCTTGATGCCGTCCGAGTACCCGACCTTCGTGCCCGGCTTCGGTACGGCGGTGGCCGACACGTACGCACCGGACGCGCCGGAAGCCTCGTCGAGCCGCAGCCCGTAGTAGAGCTTTCCGTTGTCGCGGATGGTGCTCCGGTAGTACGTGCCGGGTGTCAGGGGTTCGGTGTCGATGCTCTGGGTCGCGCCCTCGATCCGCTCGGCATCCGCGGCGAAGCGGTACGGAGGGGGAGCGTCGGCCGCCGTCGCCGTCGTCGCCCGGCCCACCGGTGCGGCGATCGCGAGCAGCGTCGCCGCCCCCGCCAGGACCGCACGGCTACGGCCGCGCCACCCTTCCCTGCGCCGCCTCATCACGCGCCCCCTCGCCGTCACCCGGACCCTCACCCGACGGCCTCCCACGGACCGGCGCCGTCGCTGTTCCGACACTGTCCCGAACGCCCGCGAAGCCTCGACCATCCTGCCCCGCAGGACCGCCACGCCGCTCCCTGTTCGGTGACACAAGCGCTTCCTGTGACGCCCGGGCAAGACAAAACCCCGGTCGCGGCAAGGCGGCCGGGGTCTGTACTGGGAATGTCGTCGACACTCACGAACCCGTGGGCACGGAGTCTGTCGCCTCCGTCCACAGGTCCTGCTCGGCGCGATCCGCCTGGATCTGGCGGTACACGAGGAGCCCGCCGATGGCGGCCAGTGCGACCAGGAGAAGCTTCTTCACCGCGAGACCTCGTCTTTCTTGGGCGTTGGGGACTTCTGGCGCCCGACTATACACACCGGCCGATACCGATCGGTGACCTGCGTCGGGGCCTCAACTGCCCGCTGGGGCAGCGCAATACGACCGGGGCCGTCCACTCGGATCGGAGGGTGATCACACTCTCACCGAGGGTGATTTCGCCCTGCTTTCCTCATGCTTCCGCTCATTTAATGAGCAATGGGCCCATCCGGGTGGTGTTCATCAGAAGATCGCCGCGCCACGGGCGTCGGTCCGTCACTTCGCAACCGACATACACATCATGAGGAAAGTATGCAAATCCACCCACCCCAAAGGAGAGGGACCATGACTCGCAACCAGGTCATGAACCTGTGGACCGCGGTCGTCACCGCCTTCCTCGCGCTGTGCACGTCACTCGGACTGATCACGACGACCGCCGTCGCCGCCGTACCCGCGACGGAGACGGCACGCAACACCAACGCCCCGCAGGAAGCGGCGGCGCAGGAGGAGCCCATCTGGGCCCGTCCGGGGGCGAGTTCCCTGCCACCCACGATGAAACAGCGCATCCACGCGGAGGCGCACGGCTCCTCGCCGTCCTGCCGACACCGCCCGTCGACGGAGGCCCTGGATGCCTTCGGTCCCGCGGATGCCACCGATGCCGCCGATGCGGCGGGCTCGAACGCCGGCGCCTCCGTCACACGGGACAGCGCCGCGGCCCCCGCCCACCCCTCAGGCGCCACACGCAGGACGACCGGCTCCATCGACGCCGGCTCCCCCGACACCGGTACCACCGCCGTCGGGCAGCCCGCGGGTCACGCCGCTGGCCTCGGCGCCGAACTCGCCGCTCGTTCTGCAGTCACGCCGACCACGCAGTGCACACGCCACGCCCTCGCAGCACCGGCCGCGTCTGCCGCACCCGTCGCCGCCGTCACTCTTCCCTCGCAGTCCTCGGCCCCGGTCCAGCCCCCGGCACCCGTCCTGGCCGCGGCCGGTACGGCGACCCGGGGATGACCGCGCTCCGGCAGCAGGACCTGTACGGGCTCACGGCCGGTCAGAGCGAGCCACTGAGCTGAAGCCGTCACGGCTCACGACTCACGGCTCACGGCTCACGGCTCACAGCTCACAGCTCACGGCTCACAGCCCACGGCCCACGGCCCACGGAGAAGACGCTTCACCCGACGGAAAACACGCCCCACCCCTTGACCTACATCAACGTCTACCGTCTACCTCTCCATCTCCATCTCCATCTACTTGCCTATTGAGTACCGCAGCCGGGAGGAACCCCGGGCTCCGAGGGAGCCGGGTCTCACTGCTGCCGTTGTCCAAGGACACAGAA
Organism: Streptomyces ortus; assembly: GCF_026341275.1. Taxonomy (NCBI): domain Bacteria; kingdom Bacillati; phylum Actinomycetota; class Actinomycetes; order Kitasatosporales; family Streptomycetaceae; genus Streptomyces; species Streptomyces ortus. The sequence goes on along the minus strand of NZ_JAIFZO010000002.1, from coordinate 4,376,696 downwards.
CTCGTTGCCTTCGGGGTCGGCCATGACCACCCACGACTGCTCGCCCTGGCCGATGTCGACGCGCTTCGCGCCATGCGCCTCAAGACGGGCCACCTCGGCGGCCTGGTCGTCGGGCCTGAAATCGAGATGCAGTCGGCTCTTCACCTTCTTGCTCTCGTCGATCCGGACGAAGTCCATCCCCGGCAGACGGTCGGGGGTCTGCCGGATCTCGAACTCGTCGTCGGAGGAGTGGACGACCACCCAGCCGAGAGCGTCGGCCCACCACTGCCCCAGGGCCGCCGGATCTTCGCAGTGAACAAGTACCTGTTCCCATTCCAAGGTCATCCATCGAGCCCAGGCCCACCGACGCCACGGGAACAGGCGCCGGGATACGCGCCGTGAATGCCAAAACCCCCAGGTGCGATGACCTGGGGGTTGTGAACTGGTGGGGCTAACAGCTTTTGAACCTGTGGCCTCATCCTTATCAGGTCGATCATGGCGTCCCATCGAGCCTGACTCTCGCCTGCCTGGTGGCCGGTCGCTGGTCGCCACGGTTCGCCTTGGTCCGACTCCGTACGCTGCTGTTGGTGTCAGCCATTGATGTCAGACACCAAGCCGGGGTTGACACCTACGGCTTTGGCAGCTCGGTGACGAACGTCCCGATGCCCGGTTGCATCTGCGCCAGTCCCGCATCCCGGAGTTCGGTGAGGACGCGGCGGGCCGTCATCTGCGCGATACCGAACTCACCTTGAATCGCGAGAACGCCCGGCAACTGGCTCCCCGGCGGGTAGTCGCCGTCTGCGATCCGCTGCTCGAAGATCGCGTACACCTGCTTCCAGCGCGGGATATCCGGCTTCCAGTCCATGATCCGAAGCTAGGCAGGATGAGCCTGATCGGCGAGTCGAGATTGCCTGTCTAACCTAGCTACCCTAGCTACCTAGTACTACGCTGCGTGCACGCACATCACCCCCGCGATCGCGCAACCGATCCGGGGGCATGGACGACTGAGATGGAGTCGACGTGAACGAGGGTAAGCAGAACCCAACCGCCCCGAACAGCCCGAACACGGCGAAGACGGAGCCCGTCGCCTATGGCTACTGCTCATGGCACCGCGGCTACAGCATCGACATCCGCATCATCAGTGTGGATGAGCAGGGTTCCGGGCCAGGGGGTGCTCAATCTGCCTGCGGCCCATGCCGCGATCAGCACGACCTGATCCCGTTCTCCGACCGGCCATGACTGGGACTTGGCGGCCGAAGCCGCCGCCCGCCGGGGAACTCAGCGGCTGGCAGTATCTCGGCTGGCGCTGCTGCTGGTGTGGCGGACTGCTCTGGGAGGGCGCCAGATCGGCCGGCCGCGCCGAAGGACACTGCGGTGCACACGATCTGTCTGTCGAGGTGTACGAGTGCGGCCCGCACTGCCCAAAGCGTCCGACAAGAACCGAACCAGCCACTAAGCCGGGCCTGACGAATAGAGCCTCTACCTGATTCAGCCGCCGGGCGGCACAGAGATGCACGATCAGTGGGGACGCTCTGAGGGGCATCGTGCAACCACCATGGCGCTAGCAATGCGCAATTGGAGAGAGATCCGTAGAGCTGTAGCTACACGATGGGGCTGCGTGTAGCTACAACCATGGACCGTCCTAGCTGGCCAGCGAGGTCAAAGCGGAGGTATTGTAGTAGACAGATTGTCTCGGACTAGGGCCCTGATCAGGGCTTTTCTAGTAACAACCGTAGACAGAGGGGGTTTGGCCCCGGCGCCAACCAGGACCAAACCCCCTGCCTTAGCGAGTCCGGTCGAGCTGATACCGACCGGACTCGCTGCATTCACAGCTCATCACGTGTCGCCTCCGACCGGCCTCCTGACGGGTCACCAAAACCAACCCGCTCGATCGATGATCGCGAACATCAGTGCCACAGCCGCCAAGCCAACCTGCCACTTTTCAGGGCCGGTCCATCGTCGGCGCGTCTTAACGATCTCGCTCATCTAGCCACCTCCTTCCGCTCTCCAGACCGACCCGCCATGGGCCGGAGACGGTGAACTCACCTTCCCCAAGGCGCAGTTCGTAGAGAGCTTTGCGAAGTAGCTGCGCTCATCTTACCGGTCACCTTTGACAACCCCGGAAATCAAGCCGTTTCCGCAGGTCAAATGGGTGCGGCCAGTGATTTCAGCCTCTTGGAGGCGTGCACCCAGCTCCACAAATGGACCTGTTCACCGTCGAGGACTGTTTCACGTGAAACATCGCAGCAGGCTCCGTCGATGCCGCAACCCACCACTTACCCAAGCTCCCATCCCGTCCGCCGTCGACCCACACACCGTGGAGCAGGCGTGGTTCAGGGGCGTCAAGGTGGAGCGCGCCACTGTACGAACGACCTTGACGCCCCTGGGCCGCGTCTGCTCGGCTCTGCCTGGGTCGGCGGTGGACGGGATGGGAGCTCCCCACGCACGCCCCACTCGGCCGGTACCCGCCAGCGGCGCCCCCTCCATCCCGGAGTCGGAGCGCCCCCGCCGGAGGCATGTCCTTGACCGTGGCCGCGTTCGTGCAGTGATCGCCCTCGTCAGACCGGCCTATCTACCCGTGGGCGTGCGTCGGCGCAGCGCCCGCAGCGCGGGCCGGAGGCAGGAGCGCGGAGGGCGGCGGAGCCGGAAAGCGCGCCCGGCGGAGCGGAGCGCAGCCGGACTTGATGAGGTAGAGAAACCTGTAACAACACGCTGCGGCCGGTCGGATGGGCGGATTCCTCGCAGCGTGGGCTGATCCGGGCTGAGTTGATCAGGTGGAAGCCGTGTCGGTGTGGAGGAGCCGACTGGTGAAGCCTTCGTGGCAGAGCCGCTCATACGCCCGAAGCACGTGATCCGGGACTTGCTGACTGATCATGAACCCCTGCTCCGGGTAGATCAGCAGACGCTGAAGCGCTCCCACAAGCATGTCGATGACCAGACGTACATCCCCGATGGAATCCACGTACTCGCTGAACGTCATCGGAGTTGAGGCGCTGACGATCTCTACCCCAGGCCACAGCTTGCGCGCCGTGGCGTACGCCCTCCGCTCCTCGTACGGCTTGCTGATCAGGAGAACGGAGGAGACGTCCACCCCCGCCTCCTCAAGCACGGCCTTGGAGAAGCGGATGTTCTCACCCGTGTTGCGGGCGCGCGGTTCCACGAGGACCGCTGAGGCGGGCACGCCGAGTTCGAGGGCCCGTTCGCGGTAGTGGACCGCCTCGCCTCGCGGCATACGGTCCCGCGTCGTCGGGCTGGTGGCGCCAGTGAACACAAGCAGGGGGGCCATGCCGCGCTCGTACAGGTCCACCGCCGTGTCGGCCACGCCCAGGTCGTGGCTGCCCAGGCCGACCGCGACCGAGCACGGCCGCAGGACGTGGCCCATCTGGTGGTAGTCCCACAGGCATCGCGCGTCGTCCCAGGCCTGCGTCGAGATCATTGCTGCCCCTTCTCGCCCTTCGCCGAGTCCGGGACCTTGAAGTCGTACTCCCAGGCGAAGCGCGAAGCTGCGTGCACACCGATGGCGAATTCGACCACTGTGCCAGAAGCCGTGTAGGTCGTCCGATGCAGCTCGACGACAGGTTCGCCCGCGGGGAGCTGCAACAGCTTCGTCTCGTCCGGCGTCGCGGCCCTGGCGAAGATGGCTTCCTTCATGTGGTCGATCTCGTAACCCGCGTCGTACAGGACCCGGAATCCGCCGCCGCGGCCGGCCGGTCCTGGAGTCGGATCCACGATCCGTGTGCCCTCGACGTGCTCGGGGCGGTAGTAGCTGGTCAGGGTATGAGTCGGCTGGTCGCCTTCCTTGACGAGACGCGCTCGGGCGTACACCGGCGCTCCTTCAGGGAGACCGTGTGCGGCTGCCACTGCGGGCGGCGCTTCAACGAGGCTGACCGTCTGTGTCTGCTCGTTCCGGCGGTAGCTGCGCCCGGAAGCCACGCGGTCCGCGATGAACGCGACCTCGTCGCCGTCCCGCCACTTGGCCTTGTCGTACCGGGCGATGCCGAGCCGCTTGAGCGGTACCTGCTGCCGTACGACGGTGCCGTGGCCTCGGGACGAGGTCACCAGCCCTTCGGCTTCCAGCGCCTTGTAGGCCGCGTGGACGGTGGACTTCGAGCCCTCGCCCTCCGCCACCAGCTCCCTGATCTGCGGAAGCTGCTGCCCCGGTGCGTACTCACCGCTCCTGATCTGCTCGGCCAGCTTGTCCGCCAGCTCTCGCCATTTGGGCGTCATCTGGTGGCTCCTCTCGACGGGACCAGTCAAACACAGTCCCAGGACTGTTGACAGTCCTGGGACTGCGTGCCACAGTCTCCCTAAGTCGCTCGCAGTCCTAGGACAGCGAGCAGGGTGGTTCCCGTTGGGCTGCCCTACGCACTGACTCAGGGAGTACTTCATGCCGTCGTTCAAGATCGATGTCTCGACCGCTGTGGTGTTCGTGGCGACCGCGCCGACGCCGAAGCTCATCAATCAGAAGACCGGGGAGCGTGCCATGGACCGGGAGACCGGTGCGGGTCTGTCGACCGTGGGCCTGCTGGTCTCGGACGAGGGGGAGGGCAACCTCTACCAGGTGACGATCCCGGAGACGGGTATTCCGGAGGGTCTGGCGCCGGGTCTGCCGGTGAAGGTGGTCGGCCTGAAGGCGCGGGACTGGGAGAACGAGTTCAACGGCCAGAAGCGGCACGGGATCTCGTTCCGTGCGGTCGCGATCACCTCGGCGGTCTGATCATGACGAACCTGTCGGTGTGGCTGGAGGCCACTGGAGCCGTAGCGGGTGCCGGTGGTCTTGGCTATGCGAAGGTGCGCGCTCCTCGCGTGTACTGGTCGCTGGTCGGGATGCCGGTCACCTGGGGGCGCTTCGTCCTCTCGTACCGCTCGACCATGGACGTCTGCGGGCTGACGGTGCAGCCCTCGGGCCTGCGGGCCTTCATGACGCGCAACGTCGCCCGCCGCGAGGTACAGCCGGTGCCCCCGAAGATCCGCCGGGTGCGCGGCACGTCGACCGGCCTGCGGGTCACCCTGCGCCTTCCGGCCGGGCTGGAGCCCGCCGACCTGATCGCCACCTCGGAACGGCTGCGTCACGCCTGGGGCGTGTACTCGGTGACCGTGGCGGAGACCAAGCCGGGATACGTCGAGCTGCGCATGACCGGCTACGACGTGCTGCGCCGGGTGCGGATGCCGCGCAAGGCACGCCCCCGAGACATGGTCGTCCCCGTCGCGCTGCGGGAGGACGGGACCGCCTTCGAGCGGGACTACCGCAAGGCGCCGATGGCGCTCACCCTGGGCGCGAACCACTCGGGCAAGTCGATGTATCAGCGCAACCTGATCAAGGGGCTCGCGCAACTGCCGGTGGCGCTGGTGGGCATCGACTGCAAGCGCGGGGTGGAACAGACCGCCTACGTGCCTCGGCTGTCGGCGCTGGCCACCACTCCGGACGAGTCGGCCTCGCTGCTGGCGGTCCTGGTCGCGGAGATGGAAGACCGCTTCGACCAACTGCGGCAGCACGGCGTCTCGGACATGTGGGAGCTGCCTGCCGAGCTGCGGCCGGTGCCGGTCGTCGTCCTGGTGGACGAGGTGGCGGAGCTGTTCCTGATCTCCGCCAAGAAGGACGAGGAACGCCGCGAGCGAATCGTCACGGCGCTGATCCGGCTGGCGCAGATGGCCCGCTCGGTCGGCATCTACCTGGAGATCTGCGGGCAGCGCTTCGGCTCCGACCTGGGCAAGGGCGCCACCATGCTCCGGGCCCAGCTCACCGGCCGGGTGGTGCACCGGGTCAACGACAAGCAGACCGCCGAAATGGGCCTCAACGACGTAGCCCCCGACGCGGTCCCCGTCGCGAGCCTGATCCCGATGGAACGCCCCGGCACGGCGGTCGCGGCGGACTCCTCCGGCGGCTGGTCGAAAATCCGCACCCCGGACACGCCTCGCGACGAGGTGGCCGCCATCTGCCGCGAGTTCGCCCACCTGGTCCCGGACTTCCCCGCCCTCAAGCCCTTCCGCCCCTACGTGCCCGCTGCCATGCCGGCCGTTTCTCCTCCGCTGGGCAAGGCCCGGCCGGTCACCAGCTGAACCCCCTGGAAGGGAGGTGGTTCTCATGTCCCGCTCGATCCGTCCGGACGCGGTCATGGTCCAGGCCGTCATCGCCGGTGCGCTGTCCTTCGCCCACCTGCACGACCTTGCCGACGCCGCCGGACAGACCGGCTGGAAAGCCTGGGCCTATCCGATCTCCGTCGACCTGCTGCTCGTCGCCGCCTGGCGTCGGCTGCGCACCGCCCGCCGGGACCGCTCCGCCTGGACCTGGTTCGTCATCGCGCTGGTCGCCTCACTCGGCGCGAACATCGCCACCGCCGGGCTCCTCGACCTCAACGCCGTCCCGGCCTGGCTCTGCATCCTCGTCGCTGGCTGGCCCGCCCTGGCCTTCCTCGGCGGCACCCTCCTGGTGCACTCAACCCCTGCGACGCCAGTCGCTCCCACGCAGCCAGTGAAGGACGAACCGGCTCCGCAGGAAGTCGAGATGCAGCGCACCGACGAACCCGCGCCCGCCCCGGCTCCCGAACCGGCACCGGAGCTGACAGCCGCGCCACCCAAACCCCCGGCCAGTGCCCCCGCGGTCCCGGTCGCCCTGCTCGACCACGCACGCAAGATCGCCGAAGCACACCGGGCTTCGACTGGTTCACCGATGCCCGCGGCTGATCTGTCGGCCCGGCTCGGACTGCCCGCTCCGATGACCGACGCGATCACCACGCAACTCCAACTCGCCTGAAAGGAAGATCGCCCGTGGCTGCCTACCGCCGCTTCCGCAACGTGGTCCGCATGGGGCCGGTCAAGGTCGCGACCTACTACGACGGGCGCGGCCGGGACAAGCACACGGCCGCCTGCGCCACCCCCGGCTGCGGCTTCTCCACCGAGCACGACGACCGCTCGGCTGCTGAACTCACCGCCCGCACCCACCGCTGCAAGGCCTGACAGGAGATCTCGTCATGGACGTACCGCTGTGGCTCGCCCTGCTCGTCGTCGGCGTCCTGGGCGTCAAGCTCGCCCGCCCGCCGTGGTGGCTGGTGGCTGTGCTTCTGCTCGGCGGCTACCTCGTCGCTGACAGCTTTCTCGGCCCCGCCGTCGACACCGCGATCAAGTAACCCGACTCGAAGGGACAGCCATCGTGTTCACCCCGAGGTATCCGACCCCCGACACCGCACCGCCCCCGGCCCAGTCCACCCCGGTCCCTACGGCCGACGCCCCGGCCCCGCTCGCGCCGGTCTCCGCACGGCCCACGGTTCAGCTCACCGCGGGCAGCGCGCTCGCCCTCGTCGGCGGCGGCACCGCCGTGGTCCTGGTCGTCGGCGCCGTCCTGGTCTCGATGCTCCTGGCCGTGGCCGTCACCGGCATCTCGGTCGCTGTCGTCGCCGTCGTCCTGCGCCTGCTGCTCAAGGACCTCAACAACCAGCGCTAACGGCCCCCGGAGCGGCCTCGGTCGCCAAACTTCCGCCGCTCCGGGCGCCTGCACCACTTCCAGATCCGACGGACCCGAAAGGGAAGCTCCATCATGGCCCAGCTCGCCCCTGCCCGCGCCCGTATCTGCCGTGCCTGCGACGGCTTCGCCGCTGCTGTGATCACCACCGGCACCCGTCACCGCGACGGCACCCGCGTCACCCTCCGTGTCACCTGCCCGGCCTGCCAGGGCACCGGCCACACCACCCCGGCTCGTCGGCGGGAGACCGCCCGTGTCTGACACCGCCACCATGGCGGGCCTGGACCCGGCCACCCTCGCCGACGTGCTGAGGCTGGCCGGGTCAGAAGGCTTCGACCGCATCCAGGACCAGATCCGCCGCACCGGCGGCTGCTCCGACCCCATCCACCTGCAAGGCTCCACCATCACCCGCGACCGGATCACCGGGCAGGTCCTGCACTCCTACTCCACCGACGCCGAACCCGGCGGCCGACTCCGCCTCGCCTGCGGCAACCGCCGCGCCTCCCGCTGCCCCTCCTGCGCCTGGACCTACGCGGGCGACACCTACCACCTCATCCGCGCCGGACTGATCGGCGACCCCGCCAAGGGCACCCCTCCCACCATCCGCGAACACCCGCGCGTCTTCGCCACCCTCACCGCACCCTCGTTCGGCCCCGTCCACAACCGGCCCGGCAACCGGCCGTGCGCCTGCGGCACCCGCCACCAGGAGGACGCGCCCGAACTCGGCACCGCCCTGAACCCGGCCACCTACGACTACGCGGGCGCGGTGCTGTGGAACAACCACGCCTCCGACCTGTGGCGCTACTTCACGATCTACCTCCGCCGCGAGATCGCCCGCCGCGCAGGCCTCACCCAAAAGGCAGCCCACGAACAATCGCGCGTCGCCTTCGGCAAAGTCGCCGAGTACCAAAAGCGCGGCGCCGTCCACTTCCACGCCCTCATCCGCTTCGACGGACCCGAGGGCCCCGACTCCCCGCCCCCGGCCTGGGCCACCCTCGACCTGCTCACCGACGCCATCCACGCCGCCGCTGCCCGCGTCGCGGTCGACGTCCCGCCCGCAGGAGACCAGCCCGCCCGAACCCTGCGCTGGGGCACCCAGCTCGACGTACAGCCCATCGGAGCCTTCGGCAACGGCGAGGACATCACCGAACAGGCCGTCGCCTCCTACGTCGCCAAATACGCCACCAAAGCCGCCGAGACCACCGGCACCGTTGACCGGCGCATCGGCAACAAAGAGGCCCTGACCCTACTCGGCGTACCCGACCACCCCGCCCGGCTCATCGCGGCCTGCCTCGACCTGCACGCGCTCTACCCGGAACGCAAGCTCCGCGACTGGGCCCACATGCTCGGCTTCCGCGGCCACTTCTCCACCAAATCCCGCCGCTACTCCACCACCCTCGGCGCCCTCCGCCAGGTCCGCGCCGACTACCGAGCAGCCCAGCAACGCGCCGCGCTCGGACTGCCCGACCCCGACGACCACCCCGAGACGACCATCCGCGTGCTCGCCCACTGGACCTATGCCGGCCACGGCAACACCCCCGGCGAATCCTGGCTCGCCACCACCATCAGACGGGACATCGAGCTGAACCGAGAGACCGCCCGCGAAGAACTACCCGGCCAGCTGGCCCTGGAAGGAGCCGACGCATGACCACCGCCTCGCCTTCGCTGCTGACCGTCCCCGAGGTCATGGCACGGCTCAAGGTCGGACGGACCAAGGTCTACGACCTGATCCGCACTCACCGCCTGGTCTCCATCAAGGTCGACGGATGCCGACGCATCCCCGACGACTCGATCCGTAACTTCATCGTCGGTCAGATCGGGGAGGCTGCCTGATGGCCAAGCGAAGGCCCAACGGCGGCGGCACCATCACGAAGCGGTCCGATGGCCGGTACCAGGGCGCTGCCTACGTCACCGACACGGACGGCAACCGCGTGCGTAAGTACGTGTACGGCCGGACCTGGGACGAGACGAACGAGAAGCTCGGCAAGCTCCAGGACCAGGAGCGCAACGGCGTTCCCGTCCCCTCCCGCTCCTGGAGTGTTGGCGAGTGGCTGGCCTACTGGCTGGAGCACATCGTGAAGCCGGAACGGGAGCACAACACGTACGTGAAATACGAGTCCAAGGTCCGGCTGTACCTGGTCCCGCAGCTCGGCAAGAAGGCCATGATCCGGCTGACGCCCGCGCAGATCCGTACCTTCATGGCGAAGCTCAAAGCGGACGGTGTCGGCGCTGCCGCTCGCTTCGAGGTGCTGCGCGTCCTCCGCAACGCCCTGAACCGCGCTATGCGCGAGGAGCTGGTGACCCGGAACGTCGCGCTGCTGGTGGATATGCCTAAGGTCAGCAAGGGGGAGGCTCGGCCTTGGAACGCTCAGGAGGCCGTCGCCTTCCTGCGGGCCTCACGGGCGCACCGGCTGTACGCGGCGTGCGTCCTGGTGCTCGTCCTCGGCCTGCGCCGCAGCGAGGTACTGGGCCTGCGGTGGCGGGACATCGACTTCGACCGAGGGCAGTTCACGCCCGTCAAGCAGGTGCAGCGGGTCAAGGGCATCGGCCTGGTCCTCAAGGACCTCAAGACCGAGTCCTCTCATGCGGTGCTGCCGCTGCCGGAGTTCTGCGCCCGGGCCCTCCGCGAGCGCCAGGAGCTCCAAGACCTCGAACGCCGGATCGTCGGCGACGGCTGGGCCCAGAAGCCGGAACAGGATCTCGTCTTCTCGTCCGAGCGGGGCGGCCCGATCGACCCGATGGGCTTCTCCCGGAGCTTCGAGCGGCTGGTGAAGCGAGCCGGTGTGCGCCGCATCACGGTCCGGCTGGCCCGGCACACCTGCGGGACTCTGCTGGCCTTCCTGAAGGTGCATCCCAAGGTCGCCCAAGCGATCCTGCGGCACAGTCAGATCAGCATGACCATGGACGTCTACACGCATGTGGTGGGCGACGGGGAGCGGGAGGCCGTGGCGCTGCTCGCCGAGCTGCTGGAAGATCCGCTCATCGGCTGATGTCAGCCATGGATGTCAAAGGCCCCCAGCCATGATCGACTGGGGGCCTTTTCGCATGTGGGGCTAACAGGATTTGAACCTGTGGCCTCATCCTTATCAGGGATGCGCTCTAACCAACTGAGCTATAGCCCCGCCGCGCTCTGCGGTGTATGTCCCGCGCGCTGACCTCTGAAGATTAGCGCACGACGGGTCCAGTCCCAAAATCGGTATCCCGGACCCCCTTCGGCCCGCCCGAACAGCGGGAAGGCGCACCCCCGACAGAGGGTGCGCCTTCCCGGCGAAGCGGTACTGACAACGTTTACTCGTCGCCGTTCAGTCGTCCGCGACCTCGTTCACTCGTTCACTCGTCCTCGGCGAGCGTGAGCTCGACTCCGCCGACGAAGCCCGCGGAGAGGTTGTAGATGAACGCGCCGAGGGTGGCGAGCGCGGTGGCGAGGACGACGTCGATCACGGCGATGACCGACGTGAAGACGAGGACGCGCGGCAGCGACAGGAACGACTGCAGGTCGAAGCCGTTCGACTCGTTCGAGCCGGTGGCCTCGGAGATCGTGCCGCCCACGGTGGAGAAGACGCCCATGGCGTCCATGACCATCCACAGCACGGCCGCCGCGACGATCGTGCAGATGCCGAGCGCGATGGAGAGCAGGAAGCTGACCTTCATCACCGACCAGGGGTCGGCCTTGGCCACCCGCAGCCGGGCCTTGCGCGTACGGGGCGTGGTGCGCGCCCCGGTGCGCGGCCGGCGTACGGCGCCCGCGGCGGGCGCCGTGTGCGCCGCGTACGCCTGCGGCGGGTGGTACGGCTGCTGGGCGGCCTGCTGCGGCTGCCGCTCGCCCGGCAGGGGCGAACCCGGTGCCGGTGGCCCGGCCGCGCCGGAAGGTGCCGCCGGGCCCGGAGGCACCTGCGAGCCTGGGGCCGCACCGGCCGCGTACTGCGGCGTCTGTGGGCCTCGGGTGTCCGTCACAGTTCCCCCCTGGGATCCATGAGAGTCATGGGAGTCAGTCGCCTCCGTGGCGGAGCCACGGCCGCCGTCCGTTTCCGTATCGGTCGAACCGGCGCCCGTGGCTCCGCTCACGATGACTCACTCCTCGCGCTACTCGTCCGAGGACGGCTCGCCCTCGTCCGTGCCGGCGACCGTCTCGACCTCGTCCGAGTCGTCGACCACCCCGTCGACTTCCTCGGCCTCGCGACCGGCCTCGGCGTTACGTGCGATACCTACGACGGCATCGCGCTTGCCCAGGTTGATCAGTTGAACGCCCATGGTGTCACGGCCCGTCTCCCTGACCTCGTTGACTCGCGTGCGAATCACACCGCCGGACAGTGTGATGGCGAGGATCTCGTCCGTCTCCTCGACCACCAGCGCGCCGACGAGCGAGCCCCGGTCCTCGACGATCTTGGCGGCCTTGATACCCAGGCCACCGCGACCCTGGACGCGGTACTCGTCGACAGGGGTCCGCTTCGCGTACCCACCGTCTGTGGCAGTGAACACGAACGTACCGGGTCGAACAACATTCATCGAGAGGAGCTGGTCGCCCTCGCGGAAGCTCATTCCCTTGACGCCCGAGGTGGCACGGCCCATGGGGCGCAGCGCGTCGTCCGTCGCGGTGAACCTGATCGACTGGGCCTTCTTGCTGATCAGAAGCAGATCGTCCTCTGCCGAAACCAGCTCGGCTCCGATCAGTTCGTCGTCGGAACCGTCCTCCGTCTCACGGAGATTGATCGCGATGACGCCTCCGGAACGCGGCGAATCGTAATCCTTCAGGGATGTCTTCTTCACCAGTCCGCCCTTGGTCGCGAGGACCAGATAGGGCACCGCTTCGTAGTCGCGGATCGCGAGGATCTCGGCGATCGCCTCGTCCGGCTGGAAGGCCAGCAGGTTCGCGACGTGCTGGCCGCGCGCCTCACGCCCGGCGTCGGGCAGCTCGTACGCCTTCGCTCGGTAGACCCGGCCCTTGTTGGTGAAGAACAGCAGCCAGTGGTGCGTCGTCGACACGAAGAAGTGGTCGACGATGTCGTCTTCCTTGAGCTTCGTCCCGCGGACGCCCTTGCCGCCGCGCTTCTGCGAGCGGTAGTCCTCGGCCTTGGTGCGCTTGATGTAGCCGCCACGCGTAATGGTGACGACGATGTCCTCCTCGGCGATCAGGTCCTCCATGGACATGTCGCCGTCGAAGGGCACCAGCTTGGAACGCCGGTCGTCACCGAACTTGTCGACGATCGCGGCCAGTTCCTCGCTGATGATGGCGCGCTGCCGCTCGGGCGAGGCCAGGATCGCGTTGTACTCGCGGATCTTCGCCTGCAACTCGTCGTGCTCGGCCACGATCTTCTGGCGCTCCAGGGCGGCCAGTCGGCGCAGCTGCATCTCGAGGATGGCGTTGGCCTGGATCTCGTCGATCTCCAGGAGGCCCATCAGGCCCTCACGCGCGATCTCGACGGTGTCGCTGCGCCGGATCAGCGCGATGACCTCGTCGATGGCGTCCAGGGCCTTCAGGAGGCCGCGCAGGATGTGCGCGCGCTCCTCGGCCTTGCGCAGCCGGAACCGCGTACGCCGGACGATGACCTCGATCTGGTGCGTCACCCAGTGCCGGATGAACGCGTCGAGCGACAGGGTGCGCGGCACGCCGTCCACCAGCGCCAGCATGTTGGCGCCGAAGTTCGTCTGCAGGTCGGTGTGCTTGTACAGGTTGTTCAGGACGACCTTGGCGACCGCGTCCCGCTTCAGGACGATGACCAGGCGCTGGCCCGTACGCGACGAGGTCTCGTCCCGGACGTCCGCGATGCCGCCGATCTTGCCGTCCTTCACCAGGTCGGCGATCTTCTGCGCGAGGTTGTCGGGGTTGACCTGGTAGGGGAGCTCGGTGACCACCAGGCACTGGCGGTTCTGGATCTCCTCGACCTCGACGACCGCGCGCATCGTGATGGAGCCACGACCCGTGCGGTACGCCTCCTCGATGCCCTTGCGGCCCACCACCAGGGCGCCGCTCGGGAAGTCGGGGCCCTTGATGCGCTCGATCAGCGCGTCCAGGAGTTCCTCGTGCGAGGCCTCGGGGTTCTCCAGGTACCACTGGGCGCCGGAGGCGACCTCGCGGAGGTTGTGCGGGGGGATGTTGGTGGCCATACCGACCGCGATGCCCGCCGAGCCGTTGATCAGCAGGTTCGGGAAGCGGGCGGGCAGGACGGTCGGCTCCTGGGAGCGTCCGTCGTAGTTGTCCGTGAAGTCGACGGTGTCCTCGTCGATGTCGCGGACCATCTCCATGGAGAGCGGCATCATCTTGCACTCGGTGTACCGCATGGCGGCGGCCGGGTCGTTGCCCGGGGAACCGAAGTTGCCGTTCGAGTCCACCAGCGGCATCCGCATCGACCACGGCTGCGCGAGACGGACCAGCGCGTCGTAGATCGAGGAGTCGCCGTGCGGGTGGTAGTTGCCCATGACGTCGCCGACGACGCGGGCGCACTTGTAGAAGCCCTTCTCGGGCCGGTAGCCGCCGTCGTACATGGCGTACAGGACGCGGCGGTGGACGGGCTTGAGACCGTCCCGTACGTCCGGCAGGGCGCGCGACACGATGACGGACATCGCGTAGTCGAGGTACGAGCGCTGCATCTCGGTTTCGAGCCCGACGGGCTCGACACGCAGCGCGGTCCCGTCCTCTTCCACGGGAATGCCCGCGGGGATGCCCGGACCGGTGGGGGAAATGGGTGTCTCGTCGGTCATTGCTGGTGCAGATCCTTTCTGACGCGGTCAGCTGAGACCGACTCAGATGTCGAGGAAGCGGACGTCCTTGGCGTTGCGCTGGATGAACGCGCGGCGTGCTTCGACGTCCTCGCCCATCAGCACCGAGAAGAGGTCGTCGGCCTGGGCGGCGTCGTCGAGGGTGACCTGGCCCAGCACGCGGTGCTCCTGGTCCATGGTCGTGATGCGCAGCTCCTCGGCGTTCATCTCGCCGAGACCCTTGAAGCGCTGGATCGAGTCCTCCCTGACGCGCTTGCCGGCCTGTCGGCCGAGCTCGATCAGGGCGTCGCGCTCACGGTCCGAGTACGCGTACTCGAAGTCGTCGCGGCCCCACTTGATCTTGTAGAGCGGCGGACGGGACAGGAAGACGTGCCCTGCCTCGACCAGGGGGCGCATGAAGCGGAACAGGAAGGTCAGCAGCAGGGTGTTGATGTGCTGGCCGTCGACGTCGGCGTCCGCCATCAGAATGATCTTGTGATAACGGAGCTTGGCGATGTCGAAGTCCTCGTGCACGCCGGTGCCGAAGGCCGAGATCAGCGCCTGGATCTCCTGGTTCTGCAGGATCTTGTCGATCCGCGCCTTCTCGACGTTGAGGATCTTTCCCCGGATCGGGAGGATCGCCTGGTACTGGGGGTTGCGGCCGGACTTGGCCGAGCCGCCGGCGGAGTCACCCTCGACGATGAAGATCTCGCACTTGGTGGGGTCGTTCGACTGGCAGTCGCTCAGCTTGCCCGGCAGCGACGCCGTCTCCAGGAGCCCCTTGCGGCGGGTGAGGTCGCGGGCCTTGCGGGCCGCCACGCGCGCGGTGGCCGCCTGGATGGACTTGCGGATGATGTCCGCGGCCTCGTTCGGGTTGCGGTCCAGCCAGTCGCTGATGTGCTCGTGCACGACCTTCTGTACGAAGGTCTTCGCCTCGGTGTTGCCCAGCTTGGTCTTGGTCTGGCCCTCGAACTGCGGCTCGCCCAGCTTGATCGAGATGATCGCCGTCAGACCCTCGCGGATGTCGTCGCCCGTGAGGTTGTCGTCCTTCTCCCGCAGCAGCTTCTTGTCGCGCGCGTACCGGTTGATGAGACCGGTGAGCGCCGCCCGGAAGCCCTCCTCGTGCGTACCGCCCTCGTGGGTGTGGATGGTGTTGGCGAAGGAGTACACGCCCTCGCTGTAGCCGCCGTTCCACTGCATCGCGACTTCGAGGGAGAGCATGCGCTCCTTGTCCTCGGCCTCGATGTCGATCACCGTGGGGTGGATGACCTCGCCCTTGCGGGAGTTGAGGTACGTCACGAAGTCGACGATGCCGCCTTCGTAGTGGTACGTGACGGTCTTGACCTCTACGGGCTCGTCCGTACCGGCCTCGTCGGCGCCCACCGTGGCCTTCGCCGAATCGCGCTCGTCGGTGAGTTTGATCGTCAAACCCTTGTTGAGGAACGCCATCTCCTGGAAGCGCCGCGACAGCGTCTCGAAGGAGTAGTCGGTGGTCTCGAAGATGTCGCCGTCGGCCCAGAAGGTGACCGAGGTGCCGGTCTCGTCCGTCGCCTCGTGCTCGGCCAGCGGGGCCGTCGGGACGCCCAGCTTGTAGTCCTGCGTCCAGCGGCGTCCGTCGGTCCTGATCTCGACGGCCACCTTGGTGGACAGCGCGTTCACGACGGAGACGCCCACGCCGTGCAGACCACCGGAGACCGCGTAGCCGCCGCCGCCGAACTTGCCGCCCGCGTGCAGCACGGTCAGGACGACCTCGACGGCGGGCTTGCCCTCGGAGGGGACGATGCCCACCGGGATGCCGCGGCCGTTGTCGACGACGCGGACGCCGCCGTCGGGAAGGATCGTGACGTCGATCGTGTCCGCGTGGCCGGCCAGCGCCTCGTCGACGGAGTTGTCGACCACCTCGTACACGAGGTGGTGCAGTCCACGCTCGCCGGTGGACCCGATGTACATACCGGGTCGCTTGCGAACCGCGTCCAGGCCCTCAAGAACGGTGATGGCGCTGGCATCGTACGAGGCCGTGACCTCGCCGTTCGAGGAGTGGGACCCGCTGGTCGCGGCCGCGTCGGTGGACGGGATGTTCTCGTTGGGGTTGCCGGAATCGGCCACGAAGCGCCCTTTCTGGCACAGCACAAGCCAAGCTCCGGGTCCCCTCGGGGGAGGGTGTCCGGAGCGGCTGCGGCGTGTTACGTCGGTAAGCCTTTGTCAGCGTTGCTCGGTGTGTCCCACAAGTGGGGCGGGATTAGCTTCCAGTCTACCGGTAGCGCCGACAGTGATGGGGGTTTGCCGGTACCTGAGTCCGCATGTGCCGCCCTGAACCGGTCTCCACCGACTCCCCATATGCGGACCCGGGCTCAAAGAGGCGCAGAGCGGCACTCAGCGCTTCCGGGTGTCAACCCCGCGCTACGGACGGCATACCGTCCGGTCCGGCTCACCCGTAGGTGTCACCGGGACCCGTGCTGCCGGGGGCTCGCAAGGGGCCGTAGCGGTGGGCGGGACCCCCGGGGCCCAGCACCTTGATCAGCCTCACCGTGCCGTGCCCGAGGTCCTGGTTCAGGCGGGCGACCAGCTGCGGAGCGAGCAGCCGCAGGTTGGTGGCCCAGGCCGTCGAGTCGCACCGCACGACCAGTACCCGCTCGTCCTCGTCGTACTTCTCCGGTACGCAGTGCTTGGCCAGGTCGTCCCCGACGATCTGCGGCCAGCGGCCCATGACCCCGCCGACGGCGGCCGGGGTCTCCCAGCCCCGCTCGGTGATGAGCCGGTTGATGGCGGACCCGAGCGCCATGGGGTCGCGCCCGTCGGCGTGCGCGCCGGAGCGCAGACCGCCACGACGCGCCTGCTTCCTGTCCCGCACCGCGTCGCCGCGCGCGCGTGCCTGCTCCTTCGCCGCGCGCAGGGCCACGCGCGCGAGGTCGACGCCGGAGGGCTCGGGGGTGCTCCCGGGGGTCTTCTTCGGGTCGGATGTGTTCTCGCTCATACGCGCTCCACCGCGCCCTCGGACACGGCGTACCGCGTCCCTTTCAGCACACCCGGCACGTCGTCGTCGACCGCGGCCGTCACCAGCACCTGCTCGCCGGGGGCCACCAGTTCGGCGAGGCGTTCGCGGCGCCGGGTGTCCAGTTCGGCGAAGACGTCGTCGAGGACCAGCACCGGCTCGTTGCCCTCGGCCCGCAGCAGGTCGTACGAGGCGAGGCGCAGCGACAGCGCGTACGACCAGGACTCGCCGTGCGAGGCGTATCCCTTCGCGGGCAGCTGACCAAGTTTGAGCAGTAGTTCGTCCCTGTGGGGGCCCACGAGGGTGACCCCTCGTTCGATCTCCTGCTTGCGGCTCTCCACCAGGGCTGCCCTCAGCTGTTCGTACAGCTCCTCGCGCGCGTGCCCGGTGATCCCGGGCGAGGAGGGCTTGTACTCCAGGGCCACCGGACCGCCGCCGGGCGCGAGCTGCTCGTACGCCTTGTCGGTGAGCGGCTGGAGCGTGGCTACCAGATCGAGCCGCTGGGCGAGCAGTTCGGCGCCCACGCGCGCGAGGTGCTCGTCCCACACGTCGAGCGTGGAGAGGTCCATCGTGCGACCGCCGTGGCGGCGGGCAAGGGCGGCCGACTTCAGGAGGGTGTTGCGCTGCTTCAGGACCCGGTCGTAGTCCGAGCGCACGCCCGCCATCCGCGGCGAGCGCGCTGTGATCATCTCGTCGAGGAACCGCCGGCGCTCGCCGGGGTCGCCCTTGATCAGCGCCAGGTCCTCGGGCGCGAACAGCACGGTCCGTACGATGCCCAGCACGTCACGGGGTCTGACCTGCGAGGACCTGTTGATGCGGGCGCGGTTCGCCCTGCCGGGGTTCAGCTCCAGCTCCACGAGCTGCTGCCGGTCGCCCTGGCGGATGTTGGCCCGGACGATCGCCCGTTCGGCGCCCATCCGCACGAGGGGCGCGTCGGACGAGACCCGGTGGCTGCCGAGGGTGGCGAGATAGCCGACCGCCTCGACAAGATTGGTCTTGCCCTGTCCGTTGGGCCCCACGAACGCGGTGACGCCCGGGTCGAGCGGAACCTCGACCCGGGCGTACGAGCGGAAGTCGGCCAGCGACAGATGCGTGACGTGCATGGTCGTTCGCCGACCTCCCCCAGCGCTGTGGATCCGCGGAGCGGACCTCGTGGACTGCTTCTTCTCCGGAACCGCCGCCGGAATCCTCCGGACCGCCTCCGGGCTACTTCTTCTCGACGGCGTGGCCGCCGAACTGGTTGCGCAGTGCCGCGATCATCTTCATCTGCGGCGAGTCGTCCTGCCGGGACGCGAACCGGGCGAAGAGCGACGCGGTGATCGCGGGCAGCGGTACCGCGTTGTCGATGGCCGCCTCGACGGTCCAGCGGCCCTCGCCGGAGTCCTGCGCGAAGCCGCGCAGCCGCTCCAGGTGCTCGTCCTCGTCCAGCGCGTTGACCGCCAGGTCCAGCAGCCAGGACCGGATGACCGTGCCCTCCTGCCAGGAACGGAAGACCTCGCGCACATCGGTGACGGAGTCGACCGCTTCGAGCAGCTCCCAGCCCTCGGCGTAGGCCTGCATCATGGCGTACTCGATGCCGTTGTGGACCATCTTGGAGAAGTGCCCGGCGCCGACCTTGCCGGCGTGCACGAACCCGGCGTCGCCCTCGGGCTTGAGGGCGTCGAAGACCGGCTGGACCTTCGCGATGTGCTCGGCGTCGCCGCCGACCATCAGCGCGTAGCCGTTCTTGAGGCCCCACACGCCCCCTGAGACGCCGGCGTCGACGAAGCCGATGCCCTTGGCCGCCAGCTCCTCGGAGTGCTTCTCGTCGTCCGTCCAGCGGGAGTTGCCGCCGTCCACGACCACGTCACCCGGCTCAAGCAGCTCGGCGAGCTCGTCGATGGTGGACTGGGTCGCGGCACCGGCGGGAACCATCACCCACACCACCCGCGGACCCTTGAGCTTGCCCACAAGCTCCTCGAGGCTGTGGACATCGGCGAGATCCGCGTTGCGGTCGTATCCGATGACGGTGTGGCCTGCGCGGCGGATGCGCTCGCGCATGTTGCCGCCCATCTTGCCGAGGCCGACGAGACCGAGCTCCATCAGGTTGTTCCTTCACTAGCGATGTGGCAGGAGAGCACTTTCGTACGCGCCCGAGCCTAAACCCGGACTCTCCTGCACACCTGTGGGCATAGCCGCTCAGACGTACGCCCTCACCTGCGGCTCTTCGTCAGCCGCTGAGCCGCACCGGCATGATCAGGTACTTGTAGGCCTCGTCCGCCTCGGCGTCCAGGGCGGGCCTGCCGCTGAGGAGCGCCGGCTTGGTGGACGTCGTGAAGGAGAGCTGCGCGACCGGGGAGTCGATGGCGCTCAGCCCGTCGAGCAGGAACGTCGGGTTGAAGGCGATCGAGACGTCGTCGCCCTCCAGCTGCGCGTCGACCCTTTCCACAGCCTGTGCGTCGTCGCTGGAGCCGGCCTCCAGGATCAGCACGCCCTGCTCGAAGCTGAGCCGCACCGGGGTGTTGCGCTCGGCGACCAGGGCCACACGCTTGACGGCCTCCACGAAGGGGGCCGTCTCGATGACGGCGATCGAGTTGAACTCCGTCGGGAACAGCGAGCGGTACTTCGGGAGGTCGCCCTCCAGCAGTCGCGTGGTCGTCCGCCGGCCCGCTCCCTCGAAACCGATGAGGCCCTCACCGGCTCCGGAGCCGGACAGCGCCAGGATGACGCTGTCGCCGCTCGTGAGCGCCTTGGCGGTGTCCAGGAGCGTCTTGGCGGGCACCAGGGCGACGGCGGACGCCTCCGGGTTCTCCGGCTTCCACAGGAACTCGCGGACCGCGAAGCGGTAGCGGTCGGTGGAGGCCAGGGTGACGGTGTCGCCCTCGATCTCGATGCGGACACCGGTGAGCACGGGCAGCGTGTCGTCGCGGCCCGCGGCGATGGCCACCTGGGCCGCGGCCGAGGCGAAGACCTCACCGGGGACGGTGCCGGTCGCGGACGGCATCTGCGGCAGAGCCGGGTACTCCTCCACAGGCAGTGTGTGGAGGGTGAAGCGGGAGGAGCCGCAGACCACGGTCGCCCGTACACCGTCTGTGGAAATCTCGACCGGACGGTTGGGGAGGGCGCGGCAGATGTCGGCGAGCAGACGGCCGGAGACGAGCACCGTGCCCTCCTCGTCGATCTCCGCGTCCACGGAGACACGTGCCGAGACCTCGTAGTCGAAGCTGGAGAGGCTCAGTGCGCCCTCCTCGGCCTTCAGAAGGAGGCCGGCGAGCACAGGCGCCGGCGGACGGGCCGGGAGGCTGCGTGCCGCCCAGGCCACTGCCTCCGCGAGTACGTCGCGTTCCACCCGGATCTTCACCGTTGCCGCCTCCGTCTGTTGCCGGCGCTCTCGCCCTGCTCGGTCTTCGTCGTCTGACTCGGCGTCTCGTGGCCCATCGACGGGCCGGACACCGGGGACCAGTCTGACGCACCGCACTGACAGTCGTTGCCGCTCGGGGTCAAGTCGTCCAAAGCGGCGGTCGGGGCGCCGAGCGAGAGTTGTGCACAGCCCAGACTTCGAAACGGTTCTCTGACTCTCTCTGGTTGTCAGTAGTAGTAGGGGCTGTGGATACCGTGGATAACCCCGTTTTCGCAGGTCAGGGTTGGTTTTTTGTCCACTGGCCCTGTGGGTGGAGGCGGTGGATAACACGCCTCTTCTGTGGACGGCGAAAAGTTCTGCACACTCCATGCACAGGCGAGGGGTAGTTCTCCCCAGCGCCGTCCCCAGCTTTACCCAGGTTCCCCACAGCCCAACCCGGCACCTTCGTGTGACGCCTTTCACTCGACCCGGTGAGATCGCGCGTCGTGTTGCCGAACAGTGGACAGCGATGTGGAGAAGCTGACGATCACTGGGGACAACTGCCCCTAGCCTGTGGGTCGCCGGTGGACAACTCTCCGCACAGCCTGTGGATCATTTCTTTGTCCACAGGCTGTGGAGATCTTTTGTCCACGGATCCACAGGCGACTGAGCTGGGCTGATTCTCTTTCAGCAGCCGCCCCTGTGGACACGATCTGGACAACTTCGCAGTCCCCAGGGTGTGGACACAAGAAAGTCCCCGAATCTGTGGAGGACACCCGTAACCATGCGCGTAATCGAACGGCTGATAGCTGTCGGGTAACGGCGGAACGGCTCCGGACGGGGCCCCGCAGCGTCTCGGTGGGGTCTCGGAGGGGGCCTGAAGGAGGTCTGGAGGGGTCCCGGAGCGCGTCGGAGCCTTCCGGAGAGCGGTCCGCAGCGCGCGTACGGGAGCGTCCGAGCGCGTCCGGGGACGGTCGGGGACGGTCGGGGAGGGGCGGGGAGGGGCGGGAGCGGTCGTCCGCGGCACGGCAAAGGCGCCCGCGGGAACGAGTCCCGGGGCGCCTTCAGCGACGTACCGCCGTGGGTGTCAGCCGTTCTTGATGCGGTTCGTGAGCTCGGTGACCTGGTTGTAGATCGAGCGGCGCTCCGCCATCAGCGCGCGGATCTTGCGGTCGGCGTGCATGACGGTCGTGTGGTCGCGACCGCCGAACTGCGCGCCGATCTTCGGCAGGGAGAGGTCCGTGAGCTCGCGGCAGAGGTACATAGCGATCTGGCGGGCCGTCACCAGGACCCGGCTGCGCGAGGAGCCGCACAGATCTTCCACCGTGAGGCCGAAGTAGTCGGCGGTGGCCGCCATGATGGCCGGCGCGGTGATCTCGGGGGACGAGTCCTCACCACCGGGGATCAGGTCCTTGAGGACGATCTCGGTGAGACCGAGGTCGACCGGCTGCCGGTTGAGCGACGCGAACGCCGTCACCCGGATCAGCGCGCCCTCCAGCTCGCGGATGTTGCGCGAGATGCGGGACGCGATGAACTCCAGTACCTCCGGCGGGGCGTTGAGCTGCTCCTGCACCGCCTTCTTACGGAGGATGGCGATACGGGTCTCCAGCTCGGGCGGCTGGACATCGGTGATCAGACCCCACTCGAAGCGGTTCCGCAGCCGGTCCTCCAGCGTCACCAGCTGCTTGGGCGGCCGGTCGCTGGAGAGCACGATCTGCTTGTTCGCGTTGTGGAGGGTGTTGAAGGTGTGGAAGAACTCCTCCTGCGTCGATTCCTTGTCCGCCAGGAACTGGATGTCGTCGACGAGCAGGATGTCCATCTCGCGGTACCGCTTGCGGAAGCTGTCGCCCTTGCCGTCGCGGATCGAGTTGATGAACTCGTTGGTGAACTCCTCCGAGCTCACGTACCGCACGCGCGTGCCCGGGTAGAGGCTGCGCGCGTAGTGCCCGATCGCGTGCAGCAGGTGCGTCTTGCCGAGGCCGGACTCCCCGTAGATGAACAGCGGGTTGTACGCCTTGGCAGGCGCCTCGGCGACGGCGACCGCGGCCGCGTGTGCGAAACGGTTCGAGGCGCCGATGACGAAGGTGTCGAAGAGGTACTTCGGATTGAGGCGCGCGGTGGGCTCGCCCGGGCCCGTCGCGGGCGCCGGCTGCGCGGCCAGCGGGCCCGGTGCGCCGCTGGAGGCGGGCAGGGAGGAGCCCACGGGGCCGCCGCGGTGGACATGGCCCATGCCGGACGGGGACGGCGGCTCGGACCGGTCACGGCGGTCCGGACGCTGGTCGTAGTCGGAGCGGGGCTGGTCGTAGTCGGGCCGCTGCTGCTCGTAGTCGGACCGCTGGTCGTACGGCGAGCGGCCCGGCTGCTGCCGGTAGTCCCGCGGCGGCGACGCGTAGGGGTCGCGGTCGGGGAAGCCGAGCCGCTGCTGCTGCCAGCCGTAGTCGTCCTGCGTGGGCCGCGGCCAGGCACCCGGGTCGGGGCGCTGGTAGTCGGGGTACGCGGGGCGGGCCGTAGGGAGCTGGTCCTCGTGGGAGGGCTGCTGCTGCCCGGAGCGGCCCTGCGGGTGGTCGTCCATCCGGTCGTCCATACGGTCGCCCATGCGATCGTCCATACGGTCGCCCATGCGATCGTCGGCGCGGTGCCGGCCGTACCCGCGGTAACCGTCGCGGTTCTGCGCGGGCGGGCGCTCGGGCTCCTCGTACCGCTGCTGCGACTGCTGGACGGGCGGCGACGGCGGCGCGGGGGATTCCCCGACCGAGTCGTCGACGGTGATCGCGATCCGGATGGGCCGGCCGCACTCACGGCTCAGCGTCTCGCTGACGACCGGCGCGAGGCGCCCTTCGAGGACGCCCTTCGCGAACTCGTTGGGAACGGCGAGCAGTGCGGTGTCCGCCACCAGCGCCAGCGGCTGGCAGCGCTTGATCCAGTGCTCGTCCTTCGTCTCGACACCCTGCCCGCGGCCCTCACCGAGAAGTTGCTCCAATACGCGTGGCCACACTGCGGCAAGATCGGCAGGTACGTCAGCCACAGGGCACGCTCTCTCACGGGTCCCACGAACGTGTGATTCCTGGGACGGGTCGGGGTGGAACTCGGTGAACGGGGTGGACGAAGCTGCTGGAGCGGCCGGAACGAATGCGATGGAGCGCGGAGAAGGGAACGAACCGGAGTCCGGCCACGGTAGTCAGGGCGACCCATGCGGTTCAAGTTGTTGTCCCCAGCCTGTGGACAGTGTCTCCCGGGCAGCGCCGGTTTGACCGGATGGCGTAGCCGCGCGTACCGTGACCAGGTCGAGTTGTCGATGGCTGCTGCCGCCTGCCTCCGATGGGCACAGATCGCGAAGAGTGATCGGGAAGCGGTGCACTCGGGCGTAATGCGAGCTACTCGTTGGCGCACGGTGACAGCCAGGACGGCACTCCGCCGCCACCGATTCTTACTGGAGCCCCCGAGTGAGCAAGCGCACCTTCCAGCCGAACAACCGCCGTCGCGCCAAGACCCACGGCTTCCGCCTGCGGATGCGTACCCGTGCCGGCCGCGCGATTCTCGCGAACCGCCGTGGCAAGGGTCGCAGCAGCCTGTCCGCCTGATTACCTAAACAGGTCATGACGTGCTGCCTACCGAGCATCGGCTGAGGCGGCACGAGGACTTCGCGACCGCGGTACGCCGAGGACGCCGGGCCGGACGCCCGCTCCTCGTCGTCCACCTTCGTAGCGGTGCAACGGACCCGCACGTGCCTGGGGAGAACACTCCCCCGACGCGTGCGGGTTTCGTTGTCAGCAAAGCCGTGGGCGGAGCCGTCGTACGCAACAAGGTGAAGCGTCGTCTTCGCCATCTCATGCGTACGCGAGTGGCTCGGCTGACCCCCGGTAGCCTGGTAGTCGTACGAGCGCTGCCCGGTGCGGGCGACGCCGACCATGCACAGCTGGCCCGAGACCTGGACGCCGCTCTGGAGCGGCTACTGGGAGGGGGCGCGCGATGAAGTACCCGCTGCTGGCTCTCATCAAGATGTACCAGTGGATCATCAGCCCGTTGCTCGGGCCGGTGTGCAAGTACTACCCGTCGTGCTCCCACTACGGGTACCAAGCCATCGACCGGCACGGTGCGATCAAGGGAACGGCACTCACCGCCTGGCGCATCCTGCGGTGCAATCCGTGGTCGCCGGGCGGCGTGGACCATGTTCCGCCGCGCAAGCGTCCGCGGTGGCACGAGGTGCCGCGCAACGCCTGGCGCGCACGCAAGGGCGGGAACTCCGCCGCCGAACCGGCCACCGAGGGGCACGGTATGTCCAACCACTCCTCAAGCCCGGCCGCCGAGACCTCGTCCCATGCTCAAGGAGCCTGATTAGTGGACACGATTGCCAGTATTTTCAGCTTCATCACGACACCCGTTTCCTGGGTCATCGTCCAGTTCCACTCCGTGTACGGCGCCATCTTCGGCCCCGACACGGGCTGGGCCTGGGGCTTGTCCATCGTGTCCCTGGTGATCCTGATCCGTATCTGCCTGATCCCGCTCTTCGTGAAGCAGATCAAGGCCACCCGGGCGATGCAGACGCTGCAGCCCGAGATGAAGAAGATCCAGGAGCGCTACAAGAACGACAAGCAGCGCCAGTCCGAAGAGATGATGAAGCTGTACAAGGAGACGGGTACCAACCCGCTCTCCTCGTGCCTTCCCATCCTGGCGCAGTCGCCGTTCTTCTTCGCCCTGTACCACGTGCTCAACGGCATCGCGTCGAACGACACCATCGGCGTGATCAACGACAGGCTGCTGGAGAGCGCGCAGAAGGCGCACATCTTCGGCGCTCCGCTGGCCGCGAAGTTCACGGACGGCAGCGCCAAGGTCGAAGCGCTGGGCTCCTCGATCACCGATGTGCGCGTCGTCACGGCGATCATGATCGTCCTGATGTCGTTCTCGCAGTTCTACACGCAGCGTCAGCTGATGACGAAGAACGTCGACACCACGGTCAAGACGCCGTTCATGCAGCAGCAGAAGATGCTGATGTACGTCTTCCCGGTCATGTTCGCCGTCTTCGGCATCAACTTCCCCGTCGGTGTTCTCGTCTACTGGCTGACCACCAACGTGTGGACCATGGGCCAGCAGATGTACGTCATCCGCAACAACCCGACGCCGGGTTCCAAGGCGCAGGCCTCTTACCTGGAGCGCCTGCACAAGCACGTCACGCAGCACGGCAAGACCCGTGGCCGCGGCGAGAAGGCCATCGTCAAGGCCATCGTCGCCAAGGGCCGTGACCGCAACGAGTTCGAGCGCAAGTTCATCAACGGTCTGACCAAGGCGGGCCTGGCGGCCCAGGCCGACGGCAGTGTGGTGAAGAGCGAGGCCTCGACCCTGGTCGAGAACGAGGACGGCACCCCGGCGACAGGCGGGGCGCCCAAGCGCCAGCAGCCCAAGCGGCAGAGCAAGTCCCAGCGCCAGTCGGGCACGGTCCAGGGCGGTGCCAAGGCCGCGGGCGAGCCCGAGCCGAAGACCTCCCTCAGCAAGTCCGACGAACCGCAGGACGCCAAGCCCGCTCCCAAGCCCGCGGGTGGCAAGCCCGCGTCCGGTGCCAAGCCCGCGTCCGGTGGCACCCGCAGCAAGGCCCAGTCCGGACAGCGCAAGGGTCCGCAGCGGCCCAAGTCCCCGTCCAAGAAGTAAGTAAGAAGGAGTCCATCCCGTGACGGAAGGCACCACCGCCGCTGCCCCTGAGGGTGGCGACACCCTGACTCGCCTGGAGCAGGAGGGCGAGATCGCGGCCGACTACCTTGAGGGTCTGCTCGACATCGCCGACCTCGACGGCGACATCGACATGGACGTCGAGGCCGATCGTGCGGCTGTCTCGATCATCAGCGATTCCCACAGCCGCGACCTGCAGAAGCTGGTCGGCCGCGACGGCGAGGTGCTGGAAGCACTCCAGGAGCTCACCCGCCTGGCCGTGCACCGGGAGACCGGCGACCGCAGCCGGCTGATGCTGGACATTGCGGGCTACCGCGCCAAGAAGCGTGAGGAGCTCTCCGAACTGGGCGCGAAGACCGCGGCCGAGGTCAGGAGCTCCGGCGAGCCGGTGAAGATGAATCCGATGACGCCCTTCGAGCGCAAGGTCGTGCACGACGCCGTCAAGGCCGCCGGTCTGCGCAGCGAGTCCGAGGGTGAGGAGCCGCAGCGCTTCGTCGTCGTGCTCCCCGCCTGATCCAGCACGTCGTACGTCCGGCCCCGTCTGTGTTCGCAGGCGGGGCCGAATTTTGTCAGCCCGGTGTTTCTCGATAGTTCCTGATAGTCCTGGTAGTCAGCGCGCCATGCGCTCAAGCGGTACGGAAGGACGGTTCCCCGTGACGGAGGCAG
This sequence comes from Streptomyces ortus, assembly GCF_026341275.1. NCBI lineage: Bacteria > Bacillati > Actinomycetota > Actinomycetes > Kitasatosporales > Streptomycetaceae > Streptomyces > Streptomyces ortus. The sequence goes on along the minus strand of NZ_JAIFZO010000002.1, from coordinate 4,349,924 downwards.
CGGAGCTCCCCCCTGCGCCCGAGCAGGCTCGGGCGGTATTCGGTGATCGCTTCGCGGACGCGGTTCGTTTCGCGGAGTTGCTGGCCGATGTGGGAGTTCAGCGCGGTCTGATCGGTCCCCGCGAAGTACCTCGTCTGTGGGAGCGGCATCTGCTGAACTGCGCCGTGCTCTCGGAAGTGGTTCCGGAGGGCGTGACCGTGTGCGACGTCGGGTCCGGGGCCGGTCTGCCCGGCATCCCGTTGGCCCTGGTGCGCACGGACCTCAAGATCACGCTGCTGGAGCCGCTGCTGCGGCGCACGAACTTCCTCAACGAGGTCGTCGAGCTGCTCGGGCTCGACCATGTCACCGTTGTCCGAGGGCGCGCCGAGGAGGTCCTCGGCAAGCTGCCTCCCGTGCATGTGGTGACGGCCCGGGCGGTGGCTCCTCTGGACCGCCTCGCGGCTTGGGGAGTCCCGCTCCTGCGCCCGTACGGAGAGATGCTGCTTCTCAAGGGCGACACCGCGGAGGAAGAGGTCAAGAGCGCCGGAGCCGCCCTGAGCAAGCTCGGAGCGGTGGACACCTCGGTGCTGCACGTCGGCGAAGGCGTGGTGGATCCCCTGGCCACAGTGGTGCGCGTAGAGGTCGGAGAGAGCCCCGGAGGTGTACGGTTCGCGGCCAAACGGGCCAAGGCAGCGCGGACGGGGAGGACCCGCAGGCGCCGCTGATCGCCATCCGGCGAGTACGTCGGATCACGCGTTGAGTACATCGGACCGCGCGTCGAGTACATCGGACCGCGCGGCTACGTCGTCGGGGCGGAGACAGGTTGACTGATCCGTCCTGACGACGAGACGTACTCCACACAAGCTGCCAAACCTATGCATGCCGGAGTGTCGCGCGATGGCGACCCCAGCCGCTGTGCATCGTGTTTCACGTGAAACGTCGCTCATTGCTGCACGGCATCATCGGTCGCGGTCGTGCCGCAGCCGAACCCCGCGACCGGAACCCGCTGGGATCCTTGGGATCCTTCGGGAAAAGAGCCTCTCCTGCCCGAAGGGCGTCCCCCGAAGAGGGTGTGGAGTTGTCCACAGAGGTGGATTTCTCCACAGAAGCACGGGCCTCGCTGGTTCACGACCCCGATGGCATGGGAGGCTCTGTTCATTGCGAGCCTGAAGTCGAGGAGAGTGAATCCTTGCGGTCCGACGCCAACATCGCGGGACCGATGACCGATCCGGTCCCCGGTCCCCGAACCGAGTCGATCGGGGACGATGTTTCACGTGAAACACCGCCCCCGATGGACGACACTCCCATCGGTCGTGCTGCCCAACTTGCTGTGGAGGCTCTAGGTCGAGCCGGCGAGGGCCTGCCACGGCCCGAGCAGACCCGCGTCATGGTGGTCGCCAACCAGAAGGGCGGGGTCGGAAAGACCACGACCACGGTCAACCTTGCTGCCTCTCTCGCGCTGCACGGCGGCCGGGTCCTGGTGATCGATCTGGATCCTCAGGGCAATGCGTCCACCGCGCTGGGTATCGACCATCACGCCGAAGTTCCGTCCATCTACGACGTGCTGATCGACAGCAGGCCACTCTCCGAGGTTGTTCAGCCGGTCCCGGATGTCGAAGGCCTCTTCTGCGCACCCGCCACGATCGATCTCGCCGGTGCGGAGATCGAGCTCGTGTCCCTGGTGGCACGTGAGAGTCGGCTGGAGCGGGCGATCCTGGCGTACGAGCAGCCGCTCGACTACATCCTCATCGACTGCCCGCCCTCCCTGGGACTGCTGACGGTCAATGCGCTCGTCGCGGGCGCCGAGGTCCTCATCCCGATCCAGTGCGAGTACTACGCACTGGAGGGCCTGGGCCAGCTGCTGCGCAACGTCGACCTGGTACGGGGACACCTCAACCCCAACCTGCATGTGTCGACGATCCTGCTCACCATGTACGACGGCAGGACGCGTCTCGCATCCCAGGTCGCCGACGAGGTGCGCAGCCACTTCGGCGAAGAGGTACTGCGCACGAGCATTCCGCGGTCTGTCCGCATCTCCGAAGCCCCCAGCTATGGGCAGACGGTGCTGACCTACGACCCGGGGTCGAGTGGCGCTCTCTCCTATCTTGAGGCGGCGCGCGAGATCGCTCTGCGCGGAGCCGGCGTCGCCTACGACGCGCAACACGCCCACATGGGCGCACACAATGAACAGAGCATGGTGGAGGGGATCCAGTGAGCGAGCGACGGAGGGGGTTGGGCCGTGGTCTCGGCGCACTGATCCCGGCTGCCCCGACAGGGGAGAAGGCAGTACCGCCGGCGATGGGCGGAGCGTCCACCTCGCCGGGAGCCGTACCGGTACTCACCGCGGAGCGGGGAGTGGCGGCGGCCAAGGTCGCCGCACTCCCGCCGGCCCAGGTTTCACACGAGCCGGAAGAGCCGTCGACGAGCGTATTCGGAGAGGCTCCGGCGGCACCTGTGGGTGCGTACTTCGCCGAGCTCCCCCTCGACTTCATCACGCCGAACCCGCGTCAGCCCCGCGAGGTGTTCGACGACGACGCTCTCGCCGAACTCGTCACCTCCATCAAGGAGGTCGGGCTTCTCCAGCCGGTCGTCGTACGACAGGCTGGACCGACGCGCTACGAGCTCATCATGGGCGAGCGGCGCTGGAGGGCCTGCCGGGAGGCGGGACTTGAGGCCATTCCCGCGATCGTGCGCGCGACGGACGACGAGAAGCTCCTCCTGGACGCTCTGCTGGAGAACCTGCACCGGGCGCAGCTGAACCCGCTGGAAGAGGCTGCCGCCTACGACCAGCTGCTCCAGGACTTCAACTGCACGCACGACCAGCTGGCCGACCGCATCGGGCGGTCACGTCCTCAGGTCTCCAACACACTGCGTCTGCTGAAGCTCTCGCCGTCGGTGCAGCGCCGCGTGGCCGCCGGAGTTCTTTCCGCCGGACACGCCCGGGCTCTGCTCTCCGTCGCGGACTCGGAGGAACAGGATCGACTGGCTCATCGGATCGTGGCCGAGGGGCTTTCGGTGCGGGCCGTCGAAGAGATCGTCACCCTCATGGGTTCACGGCCGCAGTCGGCGCCGCGCTCCAAAGGGCCGCGAGCCGGTGCTCTGGTCTCTCCCGCGTTGAGCGATCTCGCCGGTCGTCTCTCGGACCGCTTCGAGACCCGGGTGAAGGTCGACCTCGGCCAGAAGAAGGGCAAGATCACCGTCGAGTTCGCCTCGATGGAGGACCTTGAGCGGATCCTCGGCTCGCTCGCTCCCGGCGAGGGACCGGTTCTGCAGAAGAGCCTCCTGGACGACGACTCCGAGGATGCTGATTCTTGAGTCGTGAGTCGTGAGTTCTGAGTCTTGATCGGCCGGTCGGGTGTGACCGGCCGGCCAGCGGAGCGGGCTGTGTCCGGTGTGTACCGGAACACGGCCCGCTCTTTGCTTTCTGTCGGTATCGAGGGAATCGCATCGTGGATACGATGCGTTCGGGTATGGCGCATTCACCTGGCAGTACCTTCTGTGGGGAGGCGGAGGCCATGCGAACGGTGAGCCGCACAGGACTGGTGAGCGCGGGTCTGGGGCTTGGCGCAGTCGGCGGATTCGTCGGCAGCCTGCTCAGGGAACGGAGCGCTCTGACGGCCGCTCGCGATGCCGCGGGCGAGGGAAGCGAGGAACTGCCTTCATGGGGCGCCGGCTCGTACCGCTCACGCTGGACAACCTTCAGGACCTTCCCAAGCGCTGTCGCGCGTGCGTCTTCTGGGAGTTGGACCCAGTCAGCGACCAGGCCGCGGTAAAGGCAGGCACTCCGGATCTGGAGAAGGAGGCGTGGATCTCCGCCGTTCTGCTGGAGTGGGGATCCTGCGGCCGGGTCGTCTACGTGGACGACGTACCGGTGGGCTTCGTGATGTACGCCCCGCCTGCCTATGTACCGCGCTCAACGGCTTTTCCCACCAGCCCGGTCTCGCCCGACGCGATTCAATTGATGACGGCCTTCATCCTGCCGGAGTACCAGGGACAGGGACTCGGGCGCGTGATGGTCCAGACGGTCGCCAAGGATCTGCTGCGGCGAGGCTTCAAGGCCATCGAGGCCTTCGGGGACGCCCGGTGGAAGGAGCCCGCCTGCGTCCTGCCCGCAGACCATCTGCTGGCTGTGGGCTTCAAGACGGTCCGGCCGCACCCGACCTACCCGCGTCTGCGTCTGGAGCTACGGACGACGCTCTCCTGGAAGGAAGACGTGGAGCTGGCGCTCGACCGGTTGCTGGGAGCCGTACAGAAGGAACCAGCCCTGCGCCCGTTGTAGGGGCTGACTGTGCTGAACATGCGGATGGGCCGACCCGTAGGGGTCGGCCCATCCATGTTTCACGTGAAACATCGTCGCCCGAGCGACGGCTTGCTGCATTACTCGGCGATGAAGTCCTCAAGGTCCCGCACGATCGCGGCCTTCGGCTTCGCACCCACGATGGTCTTGGCGACCTCGCCACCCTGGTAGACGTTCAGGGTCGGGATCGACATGACGCCGTACTTGGCGGCCGTACCCGGGTTCTCGTCGATGTTGAGCTTGACGATCTCGATCTTGTCGCCGTACTCGGCGGCGATCGCCTCAAGGGACGGCGCGATCTGGCGGCACGGACCGCACCAGGCGGCCCAGAAGTCGACCAGTACGGGCTTGTCGCTCTTCAGTACGTCCTGCTCGAAAGAGTCGTCTGTCACGTGCTTCAGGGTGCCGGCCACGGCGGGCTCCTTAACTGGTTGGTGCGGTCGGGCGGATGGGGGTCAGACAGCGGTCTTCTCGGGCTCCGCAGGCTCACCGTCCGCGAGGGCGGCGAGGAATCGCTCCGCGTCGAGAGCTGCGGAGCAGCCGGTGCCGGCCGCGGTGATCGCCTGGCGGTAGGTGTGGTCGACGACGTCGCCGGCACCGAAGACACCCGTCAGGTTCGTGCGGGTGGAGGGCGCCTCGACCTCCAGGTAGCCCTCCCCGTCCAGGTTGAGCTGACCCTTGAAGAGTTCCGTGCGCGGGTCGTGGCCGATCGCGATGAACAGGCCGGTGACAGGCAGGTCGGACGTCTCGCCGGTCTTGAGGTTGCGGAGCTTCAGGCCGGCAAGCTTCTGGTCGCCCTGGATCTCGGCCACCTCGCTGTCCCAGACGAACTTGATCTTCGGGTCGGCGAAGGCGCGCTCCTGCATCGCCTTGGAGGCGCGCAGCGTCTCGCGCCGGTGGACGATGGTCACGGACTTGGCGAACCGGGAGAGGAAGGTGGCCTCCTCCATCGCGGTGTCGCCGCCGCCGATCACGGCGATGTCCTGGTCCTTGAAGAAGAAGCCGTCACAGGTCGCGCACCAGGAGACGCCGCGTCCGGAGAGGGCGTCCTCCTTCGGCAGGCCCAGCTTGCGGTGCTGCGAGCCGGTGGTCACGATGACGGCCCTCGCCCGGTGGACGGTGCCCGCGGTGTCCGTGACGGTCTTGATCTCACCGCTGAGGTCGACCGAGACGATGTCGTCCGGAATCAGCTCCGCACCGAAGCGCTCGGCCTGTGCCCGCATGTTGTCCATGAGTTCGGGGCCCATGATGCCGTCCTGGAAACCGGGGAAGTTCTCCACCTCGGTCGTGTTCATGAGGGCACCACCCGCGGTGACGGCGCCCTCGAAGACCAGCGGCTTCAGTGACGCGCGCGCGGTATAGAGCGCCGCCGTGTAGCCGGCAGGGCCGGAGCCGATGATGATCACGTTACGGACGTCGGTCACGGCTTGATTCCTCGTCTCTGGGGACTGCTACGTACGACCGGGGGAGCTTCTTTCGGAACTCTCACCCCACCCAACGGATCCTAAGGGGCGCGCATTCCCACTGTGTCCGGGCACACGAAGACGAGTCACCGCGAGCAGGGGTCAGAGCAGGGGTGGAGAGCGTCGCCGACCGTCCGTGGCGGAGCCGAGACGGCTCAGCTGCGCGGGTAGGTGTGCTCCAGCAGGACCTTGCCACCGGAGACCGACGGCTTGTCCACACAGGCGGAGTCGACCACGTACGCCGTGACCTGTGTCTGGTCGGTGGCTGCGGGCAGCACGACGAGATACGCGTCCGTGCCGTCGTAGGAGCCTTCCTTGAAAGCGAGGGGAATCGCGTCGCGGCCGATCCCCTGCATCACGCAGCTGGGTACCGCGTCCGTGGGTGTGTTGAAAACCTTCGGCCCATCGGTGGACGCGGTGCCCTGAGGGCGGGAACTACGAGGGCCGCCGTCCTTCTTCTCCTTCACCTCGGTGAGGAGATCCGCGACCTGATTCTCCAGCTTCTCCCCGGCGAAGGTCTTCGCGGAGTCGCTCTGCTTCGGGGACGGCGACGCGGAGCCGTTGTCCCCGCCATCGCTTCCCATCGACTGGATGAGCAGGCCTCCGAGGCCCAGCGCGGCAGCGGTGAACATGGCGCCCAGGACGACGGTGCTGCGTCGACCGCGACGGGGGCGACGCGCGCGACCCGGCCCGGTGGCGGCACGGGAATGTCCTGCGGGGCGGTCGGCCACGGTCGATGTTTCACGTGAAACATGCGTGCCGCTGCCGCCGCTCACGCTTTTGCGCTCGTCGTCGGCCGGCGGGCGGGACTCGCTCACGGACGACAGGGCGCCCATGCCAGAGGCGCTTGGCACGGTGGCATTCAGCAGGGCTTCGGCCGCGAGGGCGGCATCGATGCGTTCCGCGACGTCGTCGGGCATCCGCAGGGGGCCCGGCAGCGTGCCGAGCATGCCGCGGATCTCTTCCAGCGAGTCGTACACGTCGGCGCAGGGCGCGCAGTCGTCGAGGTGACGTCGTACATCCGCTGAACGCGACGGGGGGAGCAGACCCTCGGTGAGGTCGGAGATCTCCGTGACGTCCGGGTGTCCGGTCGTGTCGGCCGTGGATGTCACGCTCGCCCACCTCCGCCCTTCACAGCCGCTGAATCGCTTGGTCCGTCATGTGGTCCCGCTGCGGGTGGGACGGATGTCCCCTGCGTACGGTTCCTTCCCTCGCCCGACTTCTTGCTCGATCTGTCGCTCCCGCTGTCCGTGCGCAGGTGTTTGAGCAGGGGGAGAAGTCTGGCTCTGCCGCGAGCGCAGCGGCTCTTGACGGTTCCCGTCGGCACGTCGAGCAGACTGGCGGCCTCCGCCACGGGGTAGCCCTGCATGTCCACCAGGACGAGAGCGGCCCGCTGATCGGCGGGCAGGGTGCCCAGAGCGGCCAGCAGCTCACGGTGCAGATCATTGCGCTCGGCCGGTGCGGAAGCCGACTCGTGCGGCTCCAGGAGCTGCTCCAGGCGTTCCGTGTCGTCCACCGGGGAGGTCTTCCTGGAGGCTGTCTTGCGGGCCCGGTCCAGGCAGGCGTTCACCGTGATCCGGTGCAGCCAGGTGGTGACGGCCGACTGGCCGCGGAAGGTGTGGGCGGCCCGGTAGGCGGAGACGAGAGCGTCCTGGACGGCGTCAGCGGCTTCCTCGCGGTCGCCGAGCGTGCGCAGGGCGACAGCCCAGAGCCGGTCGCGGTGACGCCGTACGAGTTCGCCGAAGGCATCGGGATCGCCCTCGACATGACGGGCGAGGAGGTCCTGATCGCTTACTTCGCGGTAGGCGCCGTCCGCCATCGAACCCCCTCCCCCTCGGCTACTCCTCAGCCGGTGAACTTCACGTCGGTGATCGCTTGCTTGTAACCGGCGCCGCTGAACTGGTCGCCCGCCGCGTTCGGCACCGCGGTGATCCAGACCAGAACGTACCGGGTCTTCACCGCCTTCTTGGCCGCAATCTTCAAGTCCGTGGTGCTGGTCGTGCCGGTCGCGATCTTCGTCATCGAGCCCAGACTCTCCGAGGACGACAACGAGTTGGCCGCGTACAGCGTGGCCGTTGTGTGGTCGCCCGCGTAGTACAGCCCTATCGAGGCCGCCGACACTTCCTTCTCCGACCCCAGGTCGTAGACGATGCCCACGCCCTGCTTGAAGGGCGCCAGCTTGGGGCCGCCCCGGTAGGAGTACGTCCTCCAGTAGGTGGAACTGTCCTTGTCGTACGTCAGGCCCACGTCGTTCGCGTGCTGGGGCTTGCCGTCCGGGTAGTACTCCGCGGCGCTCTGGATCGTGAGAGGCCGGGCCGGCTTCGTCTTGTCGCTGCTCTTGTCGTTGCCGTCCGTGATCTGGGTGTCGCCCGTCTCGTCGGACTTCCCGTGATCCATGAGCGCGTCGGCGAGCTGCCAGCTGCCGAGCCCCAGCGCGGCGATCAGAAGCGCGGACACAGCCCACTTGAGGGCTTTGCCGGTGCGGGTCTGCAGCGGGGGAAGCGGCGTCGGCATCGCCTGGGGGGATCCCGGGTGAGGCGCGGGGCGGCCGTAGTTGCCCTGCTGGTACGTCGTGCGCTGGTACTCGGGCGGTGCGGTGAACGTCGGCTCGGGCGGACGGATGCGCGGCATCTCGCCGATCGCCTTCACCAGTTCCTCCGGCGTGGTGCACGGAGGTTCCTGACGGGACGCGGTGGCGCCGTCGTTGGCGAGTGCCCGCATCGCGAGCTCCGACAGACCGCGGTGCACGCCTGCCCGTACCTGATCGGGCGCGATGAGGCCGACGCCCTTGGGTAGCCCGGAGAGTCCGTACGCGTCGTCTTCGTACGGCCAGCGCTGTGTGAGCGTGGCGTACAGGAGGGCGCCGATCGCCTCCGTGTCGGTGCGCTGCGGGGTGTCGGAAGTGATGCCGCGCAGCGCGGCGTTCACGGCGAGGCCCCGGATGCGCCACTGGCCGGACGAGGTGCGCAGCACGGCGCCCGGGGTCAGCTTCAGATGAGCCAGCCCCTCGCGGTGTGCGGCGGCCATCGCCGAGGACACCTGACTGACCATCTGGTACGCCTCGTGCACCTCCAGCGTTCCGGCGGCCAGGAGCGTCGTGAGCTCCGTGGCGTCGGGCAGCCATTCGTGCACCACATAGACGAGGTCGTTCTCCTCGACCGCGTCCAGGACCTGGACGAACCGGGGATCGCCCAGCAGGGCCGACGAACGGGCCGCCGCGAGGACGGAACGCGCCCGAGGGTGGTCGGCGGGCAGCAGGTGCACACCGACGGCACGGCGGAGTTTCTCGTCCACCGCACGCCAACTGCTGAAACCGTCCAGACGGGTGACGCACTCCTCCAGGCGATAGCGTCTGGCGAGCTTGTGACCACTGTGCAACTCGGGCGGTGAAGTCCTGCCGGGGTTCTCGTTCCCCCCGCTCCCCTGTGCCTCTTCGCTCTCCGTGTCCCGCTCCCGGTTCTGGGCCACCCCGTCGGCCGTGGACTGGTCCGCCTTCGCGGTCAGCGGCTCATCGCCGCTGCTGTCCGCCACGTCGACGGCAGCCGTGCTCCGTTCCGCCACCGTCGCTCCTGCCTCCCCATTCGTTGCGCGCTGTCCGACGCCAAAGCCAATTGTGCCCACAGTCCGTCCCTCTGCACGACACGCGGTCGCGGACGATGGTTGTGCGCCTACCCCGCTCTCAGCGCCCAAGGCGCCCGCGGACCATGCCCACCATTCCGTTCAGTTCCTCGATGCGCATCCGTCGCGCCGCGACGAAGAAGACACCGAGCAGTACGACACCACCGCAGAACAGGGCGACGAGCGAGCCGCCGACGCCCTGGCCCAGCGACTTGCTGATGCCGTAGCAGGCCGCGCCGCTGAGCAGCGCGGCCGGTACCGCGGCGATCGCGAGCCGCGCGTAGGTACGCAGCACACGGCCGCCGTCCAGGTCGCCGCCCAGCCGCTTGCTCAGCCGCCGCCACGCGACCCCGACACCGGTGGCGTAGGCAAGACCGTACGAGGCGGCCATGCCCGCGACCGCCCAGCGCGCAGGAAGCAGGAAGAAACACAGCGCGGAGGCGCTGGCGTTGACGACGGCCACGATGACCGTGTTGTAGAAGGGGGTGCGGGTGTCCTCGTACGCGTAGAAGGCACGCAGCACGACGTACTGCACGGAGTAGGGGATCAGGCCGAGGCCGAAGGCCATCAGCATGTACCCCATGTTCGTGGCCTCGCCGGTTCCGGAGGCACCGAACATCAGCGTGCACATCGGGACGCCGAGTGCGACGAAGCCGAAGGAGATCGGCACGATCGCCACGGCCGTGGTGCGCAGCCCCTGGGAGATGTCGTCGCGGACGGCCCCGGTGTCACCCTCGTGGGCCGAACGGGCGAGCCGAGGCAGCAGGGCGGCCATCAGCGAGACCGTGATGATGGCCTGCGGGAGACCCCAGATGAGTTGGGCGTTGGCGTAGGCGGCGAAGCCGGTGCCGTCGACGGGGGAGTTCTTGCCCGCCGCGGTGGACAGCTGGGTCACCACGATCGCGCCCGCCTGGTTGGCGAGGACGAAGAGCACGGTCCACTTGGCGAGCATCGCCGCCTTGCCGAGTCCGTGGCCCTTCCAGTCGAAGCGCAGCCGCAGCCGGAAGCCGGTCTCACGGAGGTAGGGGATCATCGCGAGGGCCTGGACGACGAGACCGAGCAGCACACCGATGCCGAGCAGTTGCTCGCCCTCCGGCGGGATGGTCGAGGCCTTCATGCCGGAGCTGCTCGCGGTGCCGTACACCCAGATGAACAGGCCGAGCGTCACGATGATGACGACGTTGTTGAGGACCGGGGTCCACATCATCGCGCCGAACTTCCCGCGCGCGTTGAGGATTTGGCCCATCACCACGTGGATGCCCATGAAGAAGATCGTGGGCAGGAAGTAGCGGGCGAAGGTGACGGCGACGTCGTTGGCCGCCGCGTTGCCCGCCACGGGCGCCGACAGCGCGCGGACCAGCAGCGGCGCGGCGAGCACCGCGAGCGCGGTGAGCAGGCCGAGAACCACGACCACGAGGGTCAGCAGCCGGTTGGCGTACGCCTCACCGCCGTCGTCGTCCTCCTTCATGGCACGCACGAGCTGCGGTACGAAGACGGAGTTGAGTCCGCCGCCGACGGTCAGGATGTAGATCATCGTCGGCAGTTGGTAGGCGACCTGGAAGGTGTCACCGAGCAGGCCGACACCCAGCGCCGCGACGATCAGCGCGGAGCGGATGAAGCCGGTGAGACGGGACACCATGGTTCCGGCCGCCATCACGGCGCTGGACTTCAGCAGGCCCGACGCACGGCCCCCGGACTTCTTGGCCGGAGCCGCCGCGGGCGCGGGAGGCGCCGTGGTGGCCGCAGCCGGCTCCCGCGTCGGCGGAGGAACGCTGGGCGGCGGCCCGGCGGGAGCCGGAGCACCGCCCTGCTGCTGGTCCCGGAAGAGATGGGCGAACGCGTCCGGCTCGTGGCGTTCCTCACCGGCCTGGGTCACCAGGTCGTCGACGCCGACGAACTGTGTCGTGCGGGGATCGTCCCCGTAGGGCAGGTACTGGGTGGGACCCTCCGGCTCGGGCGCCGGGGTCTGTGCCCACACCCGCGGGTCGGGTGCGTACGGGGACTGGGGCGGCGGGCCGTAGAGCGGCTGCTGCGGCTGATACGTGCCGGGCGGCGGCGGAGGATGCGCGGCGCGGTCGTAGAGGGCCTCGGTGACCGGGTCCTGGGCGGACAGGTCCTGGGCCCGGTAGGGGTCCTGGGCGTAGGCGTCCTGGAAGTACACCTCGGCCGCGGGCTGCGGAGGCACCTCGCCAGGATCCGGCGGGCCCTGCGGCGGGCCGTCGGGGTGGCCGGAGCCCCCCGCGCCCTGACCGCGGTCACCGTCGTACGGCGCGTTCATGGTTACCCCACCTCATCGTCCCCGGCCCACCGGCCACGACATCGCTCAACGGTCCACTCTCTCACCCGTGCCGGACGGGTCGGTGATTTCCGGTGCGGTGTCCGGTGACGGGTCACTCGGGTGCTCCGGGTCGGGTGCGCTCGACCCGGGCGTGGACGTCCGGTCGCGGTCGCCCTCCGCCTCGGCCGCGGTGCGCGCGCCCGTGTTCTCCGCGTCGGTGCTCTTCGTGCCGGTGTCGGGAGCGTGCTCCGCCGGGTCGTCCGTGGAGGTGGCGTGCGCTTCCAGCGCGGCCTGGCGGGCGGCCTCCCGCTTGCGCTGCGTGTACATCCGGAACCCGGCGAGCACCAGCAGCAGCACACCGCCGGCGATGACCAGCATCACCGTGGCCGTGATCTCGGTGACCTTCACGTCGAAGGCGACCGGAGGGCCGTACGCCTGGCCGTCCTCGGTGTACAGCTGGGCGATCACTCCGGCCCGGCCGTTCGCATGCGCGTTGGTGGTGAACTTCACCGACTGGCTGTGCCCGCCCGCGACCGCGACCGGCTGCTCCTGCCAGGCACCGTCACCGATGCTCAGGCGGCTCGGCTGTGTGGAGGTCAGACGCAGCACCAGGTGGTCGACGCCCTGGACGAGGTTGTTCTGCACGGTGACCGGGATCGTGGCGCTGCGGCCCGAGAGTTTCGCCTCGGACTTGTCGATCAGCCCGACGCCCTCGGTGAGCCCGACGAGGTACTTCTCCACCGCGTCGCGGAACGCCTGCGCCTCGTCGGCACGGCCGCGCCAGGAGGTGGACATCGACCGGTCCATGGCCCGTCCGAAGGGTGTGACCACCCGGGACTTGTCGGAGAGGATCACCTGGAAGCTGTTGAGCTTCCTCTGTGTCTCCTCGATCTGTGTGAAGGCCTCCAGCGGCAGCTCCTGCTTGCGCAGCGAGGAGGGGTACGCGGACGCCGACGGCACCCGGGTGGTGGCGCCCGCGTCCGGCTTGGCCTTGGTGGCCGCGGACAGCTCGGCGGACTCCGACCAGTTCCCGTCCTGGAGCGCCGTCAGCGCCTGTGCCATCGTCTGCGCCTGGCTGGCGGTCGGCGTGCGCTGCGGGGCGACCACGACGCTGCGCTGCTTGTCCGGGGCCTGACGGTTGAGCATCAGGCTCTGGGCGAGGAACCGCTGCACGGCGAGGGTGGAGTTGCCGGCCACCGTCATGTCGCCCTGAAAAGCCGTGGACAGCCGGGCGTCCGTGACGACCGCTGTGGTGCCGCCGCCGATCGGCCGGGCCGCCGAGGGCGTGTAGGGGAGGGCGCCGGTCTCCTGGAGGCTGTCGCTGCGGGCGATCACCGTGTCGGCGCCGGCCGAGGTCGCGACCTTGACGATCGACGGGTCGATCGCGCCGTTCACGGGCCAGGCGTACTCGGTGCCGGGGGTCACGTGGAGGACCGATTCCACGGTGATCGCGGCCGCGGTGGTGGCGTCCTTGAGGTGACTCAGCGATCCGGTCACCTTGGTGCCGTGGTGGGCCAGGGAGGCCAGATCCGGGTCGGCGAAGGGGAGAGCGACGACCTCCTCGCCTCTGATCTCCTTCTCCAGCTTGCTGAGCCACTGCTTGGCCACCGCCTGGTGCGTACCGGCCGTGGTCGTCCCGCCGGAGCCGTCCGCCTGGACCCGGTAGCTGCGGGTCATGGCGTCGACGGAGGCGAGCAGGTCCGGGTCGATGACCCAGGTGATGTCGAGGTCCTTGCCGAGGCTGAGGAGCTGTTCCAGACGGCCACCGGGTGAGAGCTCGGCGGCCAGGACGTCGTCGTCCGCGAAGACGGGGGTCTGCTGTTCGTTCGAACCGGTCTCGGCCGTCATGTGGGAGGTTGAGATCAGCGGCCAGAGGTAGGTGGTCCTGGTCTTCGTGTCCGCGGCCTCCGGCTGCCACGGGAGGAAGGTCCGCTCGATACCGAGGATCTGGTCGTACGCCGCGGCGGTGGTCCGGCCGGTCAGGGTGACACCGAGCTGGTAGACGCCGTCGGAGCCCAGGTCCAGCTTGTCGACGGGAACGGAGATGCTGAACGTCTGCGGGACGCCCGGGGCCAGCCTGGCGAACGTGGCCACGTACTTGCCGCCGACCTCCGTGCCCGCGTAGGGGTTGCTCTTCGCGGCGTCGTCGATGGCCGAGCGGCCGTTCAGCGCCGGGCCGACCCGCAGCCCCACGTGCGCGGCGGTGACCGCCTGCTTGCCGTTGTTGACGATCTTCCCGGAGACGGTGAGTGTGTCGTCGTCCGAGGGGATGCTGGGGCTGAGCGAGTCCAGCGAGACGTCCACCGTACGCGAGCCGGTGGCTTTGGCCGGGGCGCTCGGTTCAGAGGCGTACGAGGACGAAGAAGTGGGCAGCTGTAGGACGCCTGCCAGCAGAGGCGCCCCGGCGAGCAGTGCTCCGGTGCGCCGAAGCCACCGGCGGGCAGGTGAGGGACTGGTCCCCTGGAAGTCTGCCGCCTCGGCCACGCGCTCGCCCGTCCCTCGTCGTCGTCAGTGGTCGTCGGAATGTGCGTCCACGCATGGTAACGATGCGCGCCGAGGGTAAGTGCCGCGGTCCGCTCCACAAGATCGGAGAACGAAACCCGGCTGTCCCTCTATGTGGCTGTATCTGGGTCGGTGTCCCCACCCTGGACAAGGGGTGAGACCTGTGCACTTTTAATGAAGGCGCTCTCGGGCATCGGGGCCACGTAACCTTTTCTGTTGTGTCGAACGCCAACGAAGACAGTCCCAGTGCACTGAGTCAGGTGCAGAGCCGCGCGGTGAGCGAGCTGCTGCGGGTGTCCCCCGTCGCCGATGAGCTGGCCCGCCGTTTTCAGGAGGCCGGGTTCTCTCTCGCCCTCGTCGGCGGTTCGGTTCGGGACGCCCTGCTCGGCAGGCTCGGCAACGACCTGGACTTCACGACCGATGCCCGCCCCGAGGACGTACTGAAGATCATGCGGCCCTGGGCCGACTCCCTGTGGGAGGTCGGCATCGCCTTCGGCACCGTGGGGGCGCAGAAGGACGCGCGTGTCGGTGATGGCGTACAGAGCTTCGAGATCGAGGTGACGACCTACCGCTCCGAGTCGTACGACCGGTCCTCGCGCAAGCCCGAGGTGTCCTACGGGGACTCCATCGAGGAAGACCTGGTCCGGCGCGACTTCACGGTGAACGCGATGGCGGTGGCGCTTCCCGAGAAGAAGTTCATCGATCCGCACGGCGGGCTCGATGATCTCGCCGCCCGTGTCCTGCGGACTCCGGGGACCCCCGAGTCGTCCTTCTCCGACGACCCGCTGCGGATGATGCGGGCGGCGCGCTTCGGGGCGCAGATCGACTTCGAGGTGGCGCCGGAGGTCGTCGCGGCGATGAAGGCCATGGCCGACCGCATCGAGATCGTCTCGGCGGAGCGTGTGCGTGAGGAGCTGAACAAGCTGCTCCTGTCGGCCCACCCGCGCAAGGGACTGACCCTGCTCGTGGACACGGGGCTGGCCGACCACGTGCTGCCCGAGCTGCCCGCGTTGCGTCTGGAGCGGGACGAGCACCACCGGCACAAGGACGTCTACGACCACTCGTTGATCGTCCTGGAGCAGGCGATGGCGCTGGAGGAGAACGGCCCGGACCTCACTCTGCGCCTGGCCGCGCTGCTGCACGACATCGGCAAGCCGCGGACGCGTCGCTTCGAGGAGGACGGGCGGGTCTCCTTCCACCACCACGAGGTGGTGGGGGCCAAGATGACCAAGAAGCGGATGACCGCGCTCAAGTACTCCAACGAGCTGGTGAAGGACGTCTCGCGCCTGGTCGAGCTGCACCTGCGCTTCCACGGCTACGGCACCGGGGAGTGGACGGACTCGGCGGTCCGCCGCTATGTCCGGGACGCCGGCCCCCTCCTTGATCGCCTCCACAAGCTGACCCGCTCCGACTGCACGACACGGAACAAGCGCAAGGCGACCGCCCTCTCCCGGGCCTACGACGGTCTGGAGGAGCGCGTCGCCCAGCTCCAGGAGCAGGAGGAGCTGGACGCGATCCGTCCCGACCTCGACGGCAACCAGATCATGAAGGTCCTGGACATCGGACCGGGCCCGGCCATCGGCCAGGCCTACAAGTTCCTCTTGGAGCTGCGTCTGGAGAACGGGCCGATGGAGTACGACGCCGCGGTGTCGGCTCTCAAGGAGTGGTGGGCGGAGCAGAACTGAGAACGCACACACGCGTGGGGCGTGCTCATGTTTCACGTGAAACATGAGCACGCCCCACTGTCACCGGATACGCCGAGGGCCGTTGTTTCACGTGAAACAACGGCCCTCGTGCGTCAGCAGGCTCTTACTTCTTCGAGGAGTACTCCGACAGGCAGAGAGTGAAGTCGCTGCTGCCACCGGTCTCGGTGTACTCGGCGTACTTGGTGCGGTCGCAGCCGGAGTTGTCGCTCTTCTTCTGCTCGACCTTGTACGCGGCCTTGGAGTCGCCGCAGTCCACGACCTCAAGCTCCGGGTCGGTGGTGCTGTTCGGGTTGCCGATGCTCATGCAGTCGCCGACCTTGGCGCTGGACGCATCGTCCCGGCTCGCGATCCAGCCGCCCACGGCGACTATGAGGACGACGACGGGGATGGCGAAGCGCAGGTACTTCTTGAGGTTGCGCTTCGGGGGCTCCGGCGTGACCGGGGCGTAGGGAGCGTTCGGCTGCTGCGGGTAGCCCTGCGGGGGCTGCTGCCCGTAGGGGTTGCCCTGGGGCGGCTGCTGGCCGTAGGGATTTCCCTCGGCCGGCTGGCCCTGAGCGAACGGATTCTGGCCCTGCGGCGGTGGTGTGGTCACTTGGAGGTCCCCCTCGAACGTGGAGCGCGTGGCGCGAAATAAGACGCACGTAAGCTATCCGGCCCCACTGACAACTCCGTAGCCCGGAGTGCCTCTGTGTCCTTGATGTGACACTTACTGGTGCTCAAAGCGGGCCATAGCCGCAGCAACCGCCCCGTAGATAACGGCCACCGTGACCACAAGCGCCACGGATCGGCCGTCAGAGGGCAGCATCAGGGCGGCTACTCCTGCGGCGCCGACGAAGGCGACGTTGAACAGGACGTCGTACACCGCGAAGATCCGGCCACGGAAGCCGTCCTCGACGGACGACTGGACGACGGTGTCCGTGGCGATCTTCGCGCCCTGGGTGATGAGTCCCAGGACGAAGGCCGCGATCAGGAGGGGGACTTCGGTGAACGACAGGCCGAGGGCCGGTTCCAGGACCGCGGCACACGCCGCGCAGGCGATGATCCAGCCGCCGGGTCCGAACCGGTTCGCGCCCGCCGGAGTCAGTACGGCCGCGGCGAAGAAGCCCGCCCCGGAGATCCCCACGGCCAGGCCGAGCAGGGCGAGCCCGTCGTCGTCGGGGCCGGACGACCAGGCGTACCGGCAGAGCATCAGTACCATGACCGTCAGCGCGCCGTAGCAGAACCGCATCAGGGTCATCGCGGCCAGTGCCCAGGCGGCCTCGCGGCGCGCGGGCTCGGCCAGATGACGCACGCCCGCGACCAGGCCGCGCGCCGTGCCGAGTACGGCCGTCCTCAGCCGGGGCCGCACCGACCGCCGTTCGGGGCCCAGCAGATCCGGGGCCAGTCGCAGTGCGGCGAGCGCGGAGCACACGTACAGGGCCGCTCCCACCAGGACGACCGCCGCGTCGGAGTCGGAGCCCACGAGGCGTACGACGAAGGCGAGGCCGCCGCCGAGGGTCGCGGCGAGTGTGCCGGCCGTGGGCGACAGGGAGTTGGCCATCACCAGGCGCTCGGAGTCGACCACGCGGGGCAGCGCGGCGGACAGGCCCGCGAGCACGAACCGGTTGACGGCGGTCACGCACAGCGCGGAGGCGTAGAAGAGCCAGTCCGGGACACCGCTGAGCATCAGAACGGCCGTAAGGGACGCCAGGAGCGCCCGCAGCAGGTTCCCGTACAGGAAGACCTGGCGGCGTCTCCAGCGGTCCAGGAGGACGCCCGCGAAGGGGCCGACGAGGGAGTACGGGAGGAGCAGGACCGCCATCGCGGAGGCGATCGCGGCGGCCGAGGTCTGCTTCTCCGGCGAGAAGACGACGTAGGTGGCGAGCGCGACCTGGTAGACACCGTCGGCGCCCTGCGACAGCAGCCGGACGGCGAGCAGACGCCGGAAGTTCCTGAAGCGCAGGAGTACGCGCAGGTCACTCACGACAGCCATGGGTCAAAGCCTCGCACAGGCAGAGGGCCCCCGGAGCGATGCCCCCGGGGACCCTCAACAGCCGTGCGTGGAGCGAGCTTTTAGCGCTCGACCTCGCCCTTGATGAACTTCTCGACGTTCGCGTAGGCCTCGTCGTCGAAGTACTGGACCGGCGGGGACTTCATGAAGTAGCTCGACGCGGAGAGGATCGGGCCGCCGATGCCGCGGTCCTTGGCGATCTTCGCGGCGCGCAGGGCGTCGATGATGACACCAGCGGAGTTCGGGGAGTCCCACACCTCCAGCTTGTACTCCAGGTTCAGCGGGACGTCACCGAAGGCGCGGCCCTCAAGGCGGACATACGCCCACTTGCGGTCGTCGAGCCAGGCCACGTAGTCCGAGGGACCGATGTGGACGTTCTTCGCGCCCATGTCACGGTCGGGGATCTGCGAGGTGACGGCCTGCGTCTTCGAGATCTTCTTGGACTCCAGGCGGTCGCGCTCCAGCATGTTCTTGAAGTCCATGTTGCCGCCGACGTTGAGCTGCATGGTGCGCTCAAGACGGACACCGCGGTCCTCGAACAGCTTCGCCATCACGCGGTGCGTGATGGTGGCGCCGACCTGCGACTTGATGTCGTCGCCGACGATCGGGACGCCCGCCTCGGTGAACTTGTCCGCCCACTCCTTGGTGCCGGCGATGAAGACCGGCAGAGCGTTGACGAACGCGACCTTGGCGTCGATGGCGCACTGGGCGTAGAACTTCGCCGCGTCCTCGGAACCGACGGGCAGGTAGCAGATGAGGACGTCCACCTGCTTGTCCCGGAGGACCTGGACGACGTCGACCGGGGTCTCCGTGGACTCCTCGATGGTCTCGCGGTAGTACTTGCCGAGCCCGTCGTGGGTGTGGCCGCGCTGGACCGTGATGCCCTTGTTCGGGACGTCACAGATCTTGATGGTGTTGTTCTCGCTGGCGCCGATGGCGTCCGAGAGGTCGAGGCCGACCTTCTTCGCGTCGACGTCGAAGGCGGCGACGAATTCGACGTCACCGACGTGGTATTCGCCGAACTGGACGTGCATCAGGCCCGGCACCTTGGACGCCGGGTCGGCGTCCTTGTAGTACTCGACGCCCTGAACCAGCGAGGCGGCGCAGTTGCCCACGCCGACGATGGCTACGCGAACCGAACCCATTCCGGTTGCTCCCTGTGTGTACTCGGTGAAGCCCTTGGCGGACTTCACGTGGCAGTGTCGTCGGACGGATCCGGCCCGGGGGTGCCCCCGGGCCGGGGCAGGCCGCCCGACTCCCCAGATGTGTTGTCCTGCTGAGCGGAGACGTCGGGTCCGGGACGCCGATGGTCCCGGCCCGCCCGCTCGCTCTCGATGAGCTCGTTCAGCCAGCGCACTTCGCGCTCCACGGACTCCATTCCGTGGCGCTGGAGCTCAAGCGTGTAGTCGTCGAGTCGCTCCCGGGTGCGTGCCAGCGAGGCGCGCATCTTCTCCAGGCGCTCTTCGAGACGGCTGCGGCGGCCTTCGAGGACCCGCATCCGTACATCCCGTGACGTCTGGCCGAAGAAGGCGAAACGAGCGGCGAAATGCTCGTCCTCGTACGCGTCGGGACCCGTCTGCGAGAGAAGGTCCTCGAAGTGTTCCTTACCTTCGGCCGTCAACCGGTAGACGATCTTGGCGCGACGTCCTGCGAGTGGCGCCGCGAGGGCGTCCTCGGAGGTGTTCCCCGGCTCCTCGATCAACCAGCCGTTGGTGACCAGCGTCTTGAGGCAGGGGTAGAGCGTCCCGTAGCTGAACGCACGGAACACTCCCAGTGACGTATTGAGACGTTTGCGCAGCTCATAGCCGTGCATCGGGGACTCGCGGAGAAGGCCGAGGACGGCGAACTCAAGGATCCCGGAACGCCGGCTCATCGTCGCCTCCTCTCTGCCGCGGCCCTGCCGTGACGGTCTTTATGCCGAGCTGATGTATCGACTCGATACATCAGAACGATAGATCGGTACTCCGCCTGCGACAAGAGGGGGCACGGTGAACGGCGTCACATCACCGATTCGTAGGAAGCAAGTTGCCTGTTTTGGGGTGAACTTCGGTGCTAGGCAGGTTTTGACGGTGCGTAGTCTGTCCGCCATGCAAACCACCGGGAACCGAGTGACGCCTGGGGACGTCCTTGTCCTCGGTGCAGTACGGATGAATGTAAAAACGACCGCATCCGTACTTCGGGGGGACCGGAAACCAGCTGCCGTTTCCAGGTGCGCTCAGGTGCGCCTGCCCGAGGAGTAATCGTTCGATGAGCGAGCACCGTCGCAAATCGCCGCAGCCGCAAGGTGGCGGTCGGGCCGCGGCCCGACGCGGCCAGACCGGCTCGTCCTCCGGCCGCCGTGCGGCACCGCGAGGCGCAACCGAGTCTCCTTCCGATTCATATGACTCGGGGGGTGAGGAACGCCCGTTCGCCAGTCGCGCCGAGGCCCGGCGGGCGGCACAGAGAAACGGCGGCGGCGCCGGTCGACGCAGAGCGGCCGACGGCGCGGGGCAGGGAGGCCGTGGCCGGGGGCGTGGGTCCGTACCGCCGAAGAAGCGGATCATCGACTACCCGCGCGCGGGCAAGTACGGGGCGACCCGCTGGGTGCCGTCCTGGAAGCTGGTGACGGGACTGGTCATCGGCTTCTTCGGCAGCATGATGGCGGTCGCGGGAGTCGCGTACGCGCTGGTGGGCCTGCCGGACGTCGCCAAGACGGCGGAGGCGCAGAACAACGTCTACTACTGGGCCGACGGCACCCAGATGGTCGCCACCGGTGGTGAGACGAACCGGCAGATCATCGACTACTCCCGGATTCCCAAGGAGATGCGCTACGCCGTCATCTCGGCCGAGAACAAGACGTTCGAGAACGACCGGGGCGTCGACCCCATGGGTATCGGCCGGGCGCTGTTCAACATGGCCAAGGGCGGTCAGACCCAGGGCGGCTCCACGATCACCCAGCAGTACGTGAAGAACGCCATGCTGGAGGACCAGTCGCAGACGATCTCCCGTAAGTTCAAGGAGCTCTTCGTCTCGATCAAGGTCGGCGCCAACGTCGACAAAGAAGACATCATGGCCGGCTATCTGAACTCGGCTTACTACGGCCGCGGTGCCTACGGAATCCAGGCCGCCGCGCGTACGTACTTCGACAAGGACGCCGAGGACCTCAACCCGAGCCAGTGCGCCTTCCTGGCGGCGGTGCTCAAGGGCGCCACGTACTACGACCCGGCGGGTGCGGAGTCGATCGACCCGTCGGCCACCCCCGCGGCCAACCGCGAGCGCGCGGAGATCCGCTGGCGCTGGATCCTCGGCGAGATGGTCAAGGACGGGCACCTGGAGGAGTCGGTACGCGCCAAGTACCCCGACTTCCCGAAGCTGCAGAGTCCCCGGTCGAACGCCCAGCTGGGCGGTCAGGTCGGTTATCTGGTCGACCTCGCCAAGGCGTACATCGTCAACAACAGCGAGAAGACCGGGATCACCGAGAAGCAGCTGCGTGACGGCGGCTACGAGATCCACACGACCTTCGACAAGAAGAAGGTCGGCCAGCTCGAAGCCGCGGTGAAGAAGGTCCGCAAGGAGAACATCAAGGAGAAGGAACGGCCGAAGACGGACAAGCACGTCCAGTTCGGCGGAGCCTCGGTGGACCCGGCGACCGGTGCCATCAAGGCCATCTACGGCGGTGTGGACGCGACCAAGCACTTCACCAACAACGCCGACCAGACGGGCGCCCAGGTCGGTTCGACCTTCAAGCCGTTCGTCCTCGCGGCGGCCATGAAGTGGGGCGTGCGCGATCCCGACCTGGAGCCGACCCAGGCCCAGGACGAGCGGATCAAGGTCTCTCCGAAGAGCCTGTACAGCGGCAAGAACAAGCTGAAGATCGAGGACTACGACGGGACGGTCTGGAAGGACAAGGACGAGAAGGAATGGCTGCAGCGGAACGACGGCGACGAGTCGTACAACCCGCCCACCTTCCAGATCGACCTGCGTGAGGCGATGAGGGTCTCCTCGAACTCCGCCTACGTCCAGCTGGGCATGAACGTCGGTCTGGACAAGGTGCGGGAGTCCGCCGTGGACGCCGGCATCAAGGAAGGCAGCCTGGCCAGCGCCAACTTCCCGTCCTTCTCCATCGGCACCTCCGACCCGAGCGCGATCCGCATGGCCGGCGCGTACGCCACCTTCGCGGCGAGCGGCAAGCAGAACGAGCCGTACTCGGTCGACGAGATCACCGACAAGGACGGAACGGTCTTCACGCACGAGAACTCCGCCAAGGCGAAGCAGGCCTTCACGGCGCAGGTCGCCGACAACGTCACCGACGTCCTCAAGACCGTCGTCGACGAGGGCACCGGTACCGCGGCGAAGCTGAGCAACCGGCCGGTGGCGGGCAAGACCGGTACGACCGACGGCAACAAGTCCGCCTGGTTCGTCGGCTACACCCCGCAGCTCTCCACCGCGATCTCCATGTACCGCCTGGACGACGACGAGTCCAACAAGAAGCGCGAGTTCCTGGAGATGTACGGAACGGGTGGCCAGGACAAGATCCACGGCGCCTCGTTCCCGGCCGAGATCTGGCACGACTACATGGAGCAGGCGCTCAAGGGCGCGAAGGTCGAGCAGTTCCCGACGCCCGAGCCCATCGGCGAGGTCGTCAACGACGTCGTGGTCCCGACTCCCACTCCCACTCCCACCGAGACGGAGGAGGAGGAAGAGACCGAGTCGCCGGATCCCACACCGACGAAGAGCGAACAGCCTCCGAGCCCCACCACGAGTGAGTCCTGCGGCGCCTTCGGCTTCGGGTGCGAGGACGACGGCGGGGCCAGCACCGGTGAGACCGACACCGGCGGTACGGACGGCGGCGCGAGTCCCACGAGCTCCGAGTCCACGGAGGAGAACGGCGGGAACAGCAGAGGCAACGGCAACGGAGGCCTGTTCCAGGGGACCTCGGGCTAGCGGGCGGACATTCCTTCGACGCGACGTGGTCGCCGGCTCCGGTCGGCGGCCACTCGCTTTTTGTGGGAGGTTCGGCGCCCCGCCGAGCTCCTGCCGGGCCCGAACCCGCCCGCCCTCGGCGTCTTCCAGGGCACGTACGGCAGGATGTGCGGCATGCCCAGTGCAGAGACCACGCGCGCGAGCGTGCACGAGCCAGATCTGGTGCCGCCGACCAAGGAGGACCCGGTCGCGGCGACCGGCAGTGAACTGTTCGGCGGCCCCCTGGGGCGGCGCGCGCTGACGGGGGTGTCCTGGTGGACTCCCGTCCGGGTCGTCGCACTCGTCGCGATCGGCATGTTCGCCCTCGGCATGGTGCAGAAACTGCCCTGCTACGACGGTGCCTGGTTCTTCGGGGCCAGCTCCCAGTACACGCACGCCTGCTATTCGGACATTCCGCACCTCTACCAGGGGCGGGGCTTCGCCGACGGGCTCGTGCCGTACTTCGACAAGCTCGAAGGCGACATGGAGTACCTCGAATACCCGGTGCTCACCGGCGTGTTCATGGAGGTCGCCTCCTGGCTCACGCCGGGCAGCGGAAGCATCCAGGAGCAGGAGCAGGTCTACTGGATGGTCAACGCCGCGATGCTGATGGCCTGCACGGCCGTCATCGCCGTCTGCGTGGCCCGCACCCACCGGCGGCGTCCCTGGGACGGCCTGCTGGTCGCTCTGGCGCCCGCCTTCGCACTGACCGCCACCATCAACTGGGACCTCCTGGCAGTCGCTCTGACGGCCGCGGCGATGCTGATGTGGTCCCGGAGCCGTCCGCTCGCCTTCGGGGTCCTCCTGGGGCTCGCCACGGCCGCCAAGCTGTATCCCGTGCTGCTGCTGGGACCCCTGTTCGTGCTCTGCTGGCGGGCGGGCAGGTGGCGCGCGTTCGGCACCGCCCTGCTCGGCGCCGCCGGCTCCTGGCTGGTCGTGAACCTTCCGGTCATGCTCCTGGCGCCCGAGGGCTGGTCGAAGTTCTACACGTTCAGCCAGGAACGAGGAGTCGACTTCGGCTCCTTCTGGCTGATCCTGTCCCAGCGCGGTGACACGCCGCTCGACACCGACGCCGTCAACATGTGGGCTTCGGTACTGATGCTGCTGTCCAGCGCGGGCGTCGCGGCTCTCACGCTGGGGGCTCCGCGCCGGCCGCGCTTCGCCCAGCTGGCGTTCCTGATCGTCGCGGCCTTCATCCTCACCAACAAGGTCTATTCGCCGCAGTACGTACTGTGGCTGGTTCCCCTCGCGGTACTGGCCCGCCCGAAGTGGCGGGACTTCCTGATCTGGCAGGCGTGCGAGGTCGCGTACTTCCTCGGGATCTGGATGTACCTCGCCTACACGACCAGCGGCGACGCCCACAAGGGACTGCCCCAGGAGGGCTACCAGCTGGCCATCGCCGTCCATCTCCTGGGGACGCTGTTCCTGTGCGCCGTGATCGTGCGCGACATCCTCATGCCCGAGCGGGACGTGGTGCGCCGCTCCGGGGACGACGATCCGTCGGGCGGAGTGCTGGACGGCGCCCAGGACGCCTTCGTCCTCGGTTCCGCGGCCCGTCCGCCCCGCCACGCGGCGCACTTCGACGGCCCCCACGTGGAGTGGGGCGGCGGCGAGGGCAACGCAGGGAGGGATCCCGGTTCGCTCTGAGCGAACAGGGCCACAGGGGCAGGCACACGAAAGGCCGTACACGGAGTCCGTGTACGGCCTTTCGCCCGTGTGCGGGCCCGGCGCGGGGCGCGCCGCGCGGTCAGCGCTCGACGACGCGGTCGAACTGCGTGGTGGTGTGCCGCAGATGGGCCACCAGTTCCTCGCCGACCTTCGGCTCGGGCGCGTCCGAGGGCACGAAGAGGATCGAGACCTGCATGTGCGGGGGCTCCGCGAACCACCGCTGCTTGCCGCCCCAGACGAACGGCGAGAGGTTCCGGTTGACCGTGGCGAGGCCGGCCCGGGCGACGCCCTTGGCACGGGGCATGACGCCGTGCAGGGCCTTGGGGGCCTCCAGGCCCACCCCGTGCGACGTACCGCCCGCCACGACCACCAGCCAGCCGTCCGAGGCGACCTTCTGCTGCCGGTAGCCGAAACGGTCACCCTTGGCGACCGGCGAGACGTCCAGGACGGCTCCGCGGTACTCGGTCGCGTCATGGTCCCCCAGCCACAGCCGCGTGCCGATACGGGCCCGGAAACGGGTCTGCGGGAACTGCTGCCGCAGCCGGGCGAGCTCGTCGGCCTTGAGATGGCTGACGAACATCGTGTGCAGCGGCAGCCGTGCCGCGCGCAGCCGGTCCATCCAGCCGATGACCTCCTCGACGGCGTCCGAGCCGTCGGTACGGTCCAGGGGCAGGTGGATGGCGAAACCCTCCAGGCGCACGTTCTCGATGGCGGCGTGCAGCTGGGGCAGGTCCCGCTCGCTCACCCCGTGCCGCTTCATGGAGGACATGACCTCGATGACGACACGGGCGCCCACGAGGCCGTAGACCCCGTCGACGGACGAGACGGACCGGATGACACGGTCGGGCAGCGGTACGGGCTCCTCGCCCCGCCTGAACGGCGTCAGCACCAGAAGGTCGCCGCCAAACCAGTCCTTGATCCGCGCCGCCTCGTAGGTCGTGCCGACGGCCAGGACGTCCGAGCCCATGCGGGTGGCCTCGTCGGCCAGCCGCTCGTGGCCGAAGCCGTAGCCGTTGCCCTTGCAGACGGGGACGAGTCCCGGGAACTGCTCGGACACGTGCTTGTGGTGCGCCCGCCAGCGTGCGGTGTCGACGTAGAGCGTGAGCGCCATGGCCGGACCTGGAACCTTTCTCGTGGCAGCGGTGGAGCAGGATGAGTCGGAGGTACGAAGACGAATTCTGGTGCGTCAGCGGCGCGACATGTAGATGTCGAGCGCCTTGTGGAGCAGTTTGTTGAGGGGGAAGTCCCACTCCCCGAGGTATTCGGCCGCCTGCCCGCCCGTACCCACCTTGAACTGGATGAGGCCGAAGAGGTGATCGGTCTCGTCCAGCGAGTCGGAGATGCCGCGCAGGTCGTAGACGGTGGCGCCGAGCGCGTAGGCGTCGCGCAGCATCCGCCACTGCATCGCGTTCGAGGGCCGGACCTCGCGGCCGATGTTGTCGGAGGCGCCGTAGGAGTACCAGACGTGCCCCCCGACGACCAGCATCGTCGCGGCCGACAGGTTCACACCCTCGTGCCGGGCGAAGTAGAGCCGCATGCGGTTGGGGTCCTCGGTGTTGAGGGCCGTCCACATGCGCTGGAAGTACGAGAGCGGCCGGGGCCGGAAATGGTCGCGCAGAGCCGTGATCTCGTAGAGGCGCTGCCACTCCTCCAGATCCTGGTAACCGCCCTGGACGACCTCGACGCCGGCCTTCTCGGCCTTCTTGATGTTGCGCCGCCACAGCTGGTTGAAGCCCTTGTGGACGTCCTCCAGTGACCGGTTCGCCAGCGGCACCTGGTAGACGTAGCGGGGCTGTACGTCGCCGAAGCCGGCCCCGCCGTCCTCGCCCTGCTGCCAGCCCATACGCCGCAGCTTGTCGGCCACCTCGAAGGCGCGCGGCTCGATGAAGTCGGCCTCGATGTCGCGCAGGCGCTTCACGTCCGGGTCCTGGATGCCCCGCTTGATCGACGTGGCCTCCCAGCGCCGGATGATCACCGGCGGGCCCATCTTCACGGAGAAGGCGCCCTGCTGCTTGAGGTGCGCGAGCATCGGATCCAGCCACTCGGTCAGATTCGGCGCGAACCAGTTGATGACCGGGCCCTCGGGCAGATAGGCGAGATAGCGCTTGATCTTGGGCAGCTGGCGGTACAGCACCAGGCCGGCACCGACGATCTCACCGGACCTGTCGTCGAACCATCCGAGGCTCTCGGAGCGCCACTCCGCCTTGACATCTGCCCAGGCGGGGACCTGCATGTGGCTGGCCGCGGGCAGGCTCTGGATGTACGCCAGATGCTGCTCGCGGCTGATGGTCCTCAGGGTCAGGCTCATTCGGGGCGCTCCTCGGCTGGTGTGTCCCCATGGGTACAGGGGCTCCGGCTCTCGCGCCGAAGCCTACTGCGCCCTGCGAGCGCCCCGTCTGGCCGTATGGGTCCCGGGCCCCGACCGGTGTGCGGCCGGGGCCCCGAGACGTGGTCCGGGACGCCGTCAGCCGATGACGCCGCCGAAGAGGCCGCCGTGCGCCATGCCGAGGAGGAAACCGACGGCCGAGGCACCCAGACCCAGGATCAGCGCGAACCGCTCCCGGGTGGTCTCGGAGACGAACTGTCCGTACGCGCCGGTGATGATGCCGATCAGCCCCGCCCAGGAACTGAGCAGATGCAGGTTGTGGAACATCGCGGTGACGAAGGCCGTCACGCCGAGGACCGCCGTCACGGCGAGCAGCGCGTGCTGGAGCGGATGGGGCTTGTGGTCGGTGGCGAAGAGAGAGCCGGCGGTGTTGGGTCGCAACGTCTGTGCCATCTGGCACCTCCTGCGGAAGGTGGCGCATCGTAGCGCCATACACACCCGATGAGTACAGACTGACGGTCACCCGGCCCTGATTTCAACCGGAGGCCGGTGAGCGGGTAGTCTGTAGCGTCTGCACCGGTGTCTGCCCAGGCCATGGCACGGTCCCTCGCTCAGTTCGCTGATCGGCGGTCCGATTGTCCGTGGCCGCCGATACCGTTGCGAACGCATCACAACCCTCCTGCCACGGAACGACCGTGGCCGCTGAGTCCAAAGGAGGTGGGTTACACATGCGTCACTACGAAGTCATGGTCATCCTCGACCCCGATCTCGAAGAGCGTGCTGTCTCGCCGCTGATCGAGAACTTCCTCTCCGTCGTCCGTGAGGCGAACGGAAAGGTCGAGAAGGTCGACACCTGGGGCCGTCGTCGTCTCGCGTACGAGATCAAGAAGAAGCCCGAGGGCATCTACTCGGTCATCGACCTGCAGGCCGAGCCTGCGGTCGTCAAGGAGCTCGACCGCCAGATGAACCTGAACGAGTCGGTCCTCCGGACCAAGGTCCTCCGTCCCGAGACCCACTGAACTTCCCCGTTCAGCGGTGCTTGAGATCCGAGTAGCAGCACACCCGCAGCAAAACCGCCGAGAGGTTCCTCCATGGCAGGCGAGACCGTCATCACCGTCGTCGGAAACCTGACCGACGATCCCGAGCTGCGCTTCACGCCGTCCGGCGCGGCCGTCGCGAACTTCACGATCGCGTCGACGCCTCGGACGTTCGACCGTCAGACCAACGAGTGGAAGGACGGCGACGCGCTGTTCCTCCGTGCGTCGATCTGGCGTCAGGCCGCGGAACACGTCGCCGAATCGCTGACGCGCGGTATGCGCGTCGTCGCTCAGGGACGACTGCGGCAGCGTTCGTACGAGACGCAGCAGGGCGAGAAGCGGACAGTCGTGGAGCTTGAGGTCGACGAGATCGGCCCCTCGCTGCGCTACGCCACCGCCAAGGTCGCCAAGGCCCCTGGTGGTCGTGGTGGCGGCCAGGGTGGCGGCGGCGGCTTCGGGGGCGGCGGCCAGCAGGGCGGCGGCGGCGGTGGCGGCGGCTGGAGTGGAAACTCCGGTGGCGGCCAGCAGCAGGGCGGCGGCGGTGCTCCCGCCGACGACCCCTGGGCGACCGGCGCTCCTGCGGGCGGTGGCAACCAGGGCGGCGGTGGCGGCGGTGGTGGCTGGGGTGGAAACTCCGGCGGCTCCGGCGGTTCCGGCGGTTCCGGCGGCGGCTACTCGGACGAGCCCCCCTTCTAGGCCCAGGGCCGAAGAGGGTGGGCCGTACCCACACTTCTTGATCAAACAGGAGAGACACACATGGCGAAGCCGCCTGTGCGCAAGCCCAAGAAAAAGGTCTGCGCATTCTGCAAGGACAAGGTCACGTACGTGGACTACAAGGACACGAACATGCTGCGGAAGTTCATTTCCGACCGCGGCAAGATCCGTGCCCGCCGCGTGACCGGCAACTGCACTCAGCACCAGCGTGACGTCGCCACGGCAGTGAAGAACAGCCGTGAGATGGCGCTGCTGCCCTACACCTCCACCGCGCGATAAGGGAAGGGTGACCGAAACATGAAGATCATCCTCACCCACGAGGTCTCCGGCCTCGGTGCCGCGGGCGACGTCGTCGACGTCAAGGACGGCTACGCTCGCAACTACCTGATCCCGCGGAACTTTGCCATCCGCTGGACCAAGGGCGGCGAGAAGGACGTCGAGCAGATCCGTCGTGCTCGCAAGATCCACGAGATCGCGACGATCGAGCAGGCCAACGAGATCAAGGCGCGCCTTGAGGGCGTCAAGGTCCGCCTGGCCGTCCGCTCCGGCGACGCCGGCCGTCTCTTCGGCTCCGTCACCCCGGCCGACGTCGCCTCGGCGATCAAGGCGTCCGGTGGCCCCGAGGTCGACAAGCGCCGCATCGAGCTGGGCTCGCCGATCAAGACGCTGGGCGCTCACGAGACGTCCGTGCGTCTGCACCCCGAGGTGGCCGCCAAGGTCAACATCGAGGTTGTCGCAGCCTGATCGCTGCGCTCAGCAGAGCTGAGAGAAGGGCCGCACCCCGCGTGGGTGCGGCCCTTCTTGCTGTTCGCATTTGGCCGACGCCGACGCCGACGCCGACGCCGACGCCGACGCCGACTGGGCGGGCTCCGGGTTTCCGTGTTGATGCGCGGGTTGTTTCACGTGAAACGGCGGCGGCTGGTTTCACGTGAAACATGGGCACTTCTATTTCACGTGCAGCACGGGTTCCTCCGTTTCACGTGAAACAGTCAGCGCGTGGCGCCTGTGACGATCCAGCGGCCCGAGCGGGTGCGCAGCCAGAGGGTCAGCATGCGGACGGTCATCATGAGGGTCATCGCTCCCCAGACGGCGGTGAGACCGCCACCGAGGGTGGGAATGAGCAGCGCCACCGGAGCGAAGACCGCCAGGACCAGCAGCATGGCCCGCGCGAGGTAGGGGCCGTCCCCCGCGCCCATCAGTACGCCGTCCAGGACATAAACGATGCCGCAGATCGGCTGGGAGAGCGCCACCATGAGCAGAGCGGGCAGCGCGATGTCATGGACGGCGGAGTCGCTGGTGAACAGCGGGAGGAACAGGGGGCGGCAGGCGATGACCAGGCCGCCGAGTACGACTCCGACGGCGATGCCCCACTCGACCATGCGTCGGCAGGCCTCACGGGCTCCCTGGGTGTCGCCCGCACCGAGATAGCGGCCGATGATGGCCTGGCCCGCGATGGCGATGGCGTCGAGTGCGAAGGCGAGCAGGCTCCACAGGGACAGGATGATCTGGTGGGCCGCGATGTCGGCGTCTCCGAGCCGAGCGGCGACGGCGGTGGCGATCATCAGAACCGCTCGCAGGGAGAGGGTGCGGACAAGCAGCGGCGCACCGGCCTGGGCGCAGGCGCGTATCCCGGCGGCGTCGGGCCGCAGGGAAGCCCCGTGCTTGCGCGCACCGCGGACCACCACGAAGAGGTAGGCGGCGGCCATCCCGAACTGGGCGATGACGGTGCCCCAGGCGGATCCGGCGATGCCGAGGTCCGCGCCGTAGACGAGGCCCGCGTTCAGGACCGCGTTGGCGATGAAGCCGGCGATGGCGACGTAGAGCGGTGTCCTGGTGTCCTGCAGACCCCGCAGCACACCGGTGGCGGCGAGGACGACGAGCATCGCGGGGATGCCGAGCGCCGAGATGCGCAGATACGTGACGGCGTAGGGCGCGGCGGTGTCCGAGGTCCCGAAGAGTTCCACCAGGGCGGGTGCCGTGGGCACGAAGACGGCGATGACAGCGATCCCGAGCAGCGTGGCGAGCCAGATGCCGTCCATCCCCTGGCGGATGGCCGCCGGAAGGTCGCCCGCCCCGACCCGTCGGGCGACAGCGGCCGTGGTGGCGTACGCGAGGAAGACGAAGATGCTGACGGCCGTGGTGAGAAGAGCGGAGGCGACTCCGAGGCCGGCGAGTTGAGCGGTGCCGAGATGGCCGACGATGGCGGTGTCGGCCATGAGAAAAAGAGGCTCGGCGATGAGCGCGCCGAAGGCCGGTACGGCCAGCGCGACGATCTCTCGGTCATGCCGTCGCCGAGTGGCCTTGGGGGCCTGTGGAGCCTGTGTCATGCACATCAATCTAATCTTCCACAGGTAAGAGATGCAACTGTGCAGCAACCCTTACTGGCAAACTCGTGCGACCTGCCGTTGCACGCCATTCGCATCGATCTTGGCCCGAGTCGGAAAGTTTTTCTTCTGCACAGCCGGTGGATGGGATACGTGCAGGTCAGGGCTGGTGTGGAAAACGGGCTGAGTGCTTGTTCACAGGCCTGTCCACCGGCTCGTGCACAGGTTTTACGGAGTTCTCCACAGCATCGGGGCCGTCGTCCACATGGCCTGTGGATAACCAGATTGGCTGACGGTGCCTGCGGGCCTACCGTGGTGCGGCACCCTCTCCCTCCTCCGTCCTCGGAAACCTCGCAAAACCGACGCGTCAGAACCGGAGTTGGGCGTCTTATTTGTCAGTGTCGTGCCGTAGGAATAGAGGGCACGGCGAGGTCCGCTCGGCGGACGGGAGGAGGTGGCCCGGTGAGTATTTCCGAGCCCTTGGACGACCCGTGGGCCGACAGCGGTCCCAGTGATCGTCTGCCCGCCTCCCGACAGCGCCGCGACGGTGGCGGCCGAGGCAGGGAGGACCAGCACGACCGCGGTTCGGACAGCGGTGGCTGGGACGGCGGGGGATCGTCCTTCGAGCGAGTGCCCCCACAGGACCTGGACGCCGAGCAGTCCGTCCTCGGCGGCATGCTGCTCTCGAAGGACGCGATCGCCGACGTGGTCGAGGTGCTCAAGGGTCACGACTTCTACCGGCCCGCGCACGAGACCGTTTACGGCGCGATCCTCGACCTCTACGCCAAGGGTGAGCCGGCCGACCCGATCACGGTCGCCGCCGAACTGACCAAGCGCGGCGAGATCACCAAGGTCGGCGGCGCGTCGTATCTGCACACCCTGGTCCAGACGGTCCCGACGGCGGCCAATGCCGAGTACTACGCGGAGATCGTCCACGAGCGTGCGGTCCTGCGCCGACTGGTCGAGGCGGGTACGCGCATCACGCAGATGGGTTACGCGGCCGACGGCGACGTGGACGAGATCGTCAACAGCGCCCAGGCCGAGATCTACGCGGTCACCGAGCAGCGCACGACCGAGGACTACCTGCCGCTCGGCGACATCATGGAGGGCGCGCTCGACGAGATCGAGGCGATCGGTTCGCGCTCCGGCGAGATGACCGGTGTGCCGACCGGCTTCACCGACCTCGACCAGCTGACGAACGGTCTGCATCCCGGTCAGATGATCATCATCGCGGCCCGTCCCGCGATGGGTAAGTCGACGCTGG
Organism: Streptomyces ortus; assembly: GCF_026341275.1. Lineage (NCBI taxonomy): Bacteria > Bacillati > Actinomycetota > Actinomycetes > Kitasatosporales > Streptomycetaceae > Streptomyces > Streptomyces ortus. The sequence continues at coordinate 4,317,817 of NZ_JAIFZO010000002.1, read as the reverse complement.
CACTGGACTTCGCCAGAGCCTGCTCGATCAAGCACAACATGCCGAGCGTGATCTTCTCGCTCGAAATGGGCCGCAACGAGATCGCCATGCGTCTGCTGTCCGCCGAGGCGCGGGTGGCTCTGCACCACATGCGTTCCGGCACGATGACGGACGAGGACTGGACCCGGCTCGCCCGCCGGATGCCGGACGTCTCGGCTGCTCCCCTCTACATCGACGACTCCCCGAACCTGTCGATGATGGAGATCCGGGCCAAGTGCCGCCGCCTCAAGCAGCGTGCCGACCTGAAGCTCGTCATCATCGACTATCTGCAGCTGATGCAGTCGGGCGGCAAGGGGCGCTCCGAGAGCAGGCAGCAGGAAGTCTCGGACATGTCGCGAAATCTGAAGCTGCTGGCCAAGGAGCTGGAGCTGCCCGTCATCGCGCTGTCCCAGCTGAATCGTGGCCCCGAGCAGCGCACGGACAAGAAGCCGATGGTCTCCGACCTCCGTGAATCCGGTTCCATCGAGCAGGACGCGGACATGGTGATCCTGTTGCACCGGGAGGACGCCTACGAGAAGGAGTCGCCGCGCGCGGGCGAGGCCGACATCATCGTGGGCAAGCACCGTAACGGCCCGACGGCCACCATCACGGTCGCCTTCCAGGGCCACTACTCCCGCTTCGTGGACATGGCACAGACCTGATCTCCGCCTGTGCCGGGTCAAGGGCAGCCTCTACAACACCTTCGGTAGTAAACACGACCTGTTCGAGCGGGCGCTTCGCCGCTATCGCGACGGCCAGGCCGTCGGCCTCATCGCGATGTTGGAGGAGCCCGGGCCGGTCAAGGCGCGTCTGCGCAAGGCGCTGGGGTTCCTTGTCGAGACGGACCTCGCCGACCCGGACCGTCGGGGTTGCATGGCCGTGAACACGGCGGCGGAACTCGCCGCCACGGACCAGGTGGCGACCGAACTCGTCCAGCGCATGTTCGCCCGAACCGAGGACGCCTTCCGTGCGCTGATCGAAGAGGGGCAACGCTCGGGAGAGATCGCACCGGAACGTGATCCCGCAGCCCTGGGGAGCCTGCTGCTGAACACGGTCGTAGGGCTGCGGCTCATGGCGCGCATTGCCGAAAGCCCTGATCTGCTTGTCCAAGTGATCGACGCGACGGTCGACTCTCTCTCACCCGAATCTTTCTCACCCGGATCTTTCTCACCCGGATCTCTCTAGCCCGGATCTCTCTAGCCCGCACCGCGGCACTCGCTCCGTCTGGAGTGTCCACTGCCCATATTTTGTACTTAGAGTTCAAGAACTGGAGCGTCATGCGGCTCAATCTCACCGCCAAGACGGCCGTCGTCACCGGTACCAGTCGGGGCATCGGGCTCGCCACCGTCCGGACTCTCACGGCCGAAGGCGTACGCGTCGTCGGCGCCGCCCGCACCATTACGCCGGAGTTGAAGGAAACCGGCGCCTACCGGTGTCGGCCGACCTGAGCTCCGCCGAAAGCGTCGCCACTCTCATGGACAGTGCCCTCACCGAGTTGGGCGGCATCGACCTGCTGGTGAACAACGTCGGAGCCGGGGACGACGTGGAGCCCATCGGCTTCCTCGACACCGACGACACCCAATGGACCCGCATCCTCGACCTCAACCTGCTCAGTGCCGTCCGTGCCGCCCGCGCGGCTCTCCCGAGCCTGATCGAGCGCCGTGGGTCGATCGTCAACGTCTCGTCCATCAACTCACGGCTGCCCGCCGCCGCCCCGGTCGCCTACAGTGCCGCCAAGGCGGCCCTGGCCACACTCGGGCGGAGCATGCCGCGTTCCTTCAGCAGATCCCGGAAGCGTTCAACATCACTACCGGCCGCGTCACCGAACCCGAAGAAGTGGCGGCCTTGATCGCGTTCCTTCTCTCCGACGTCGCGGGCAACATCACTGGTGCCGACCACGTCATCGACGGTGGCGCCATCAAGACGCTCTGAATCACGGAGCCCCAATGCGGGCGGAGCTGATTCTCGTGGCTGCGGAATGAGAGGCGCTACGTTTCGGAGCCATGAGAAGTGACACGACCGCGAGGCAGAACCCTCCGGCAAGCCTGGTGAGGGCCGGGGCGCGGACAAATGCGCTCGACGCGGGACCTCGGGGCGGGTGGACTGGGGGCATGACGACGACATCCGCGGAAGAACTGCTTCCCGCCACGCGCCGGGCCCTGCTGCACAGAATCGCCACCGCCCAGGCGCAGGGGCGTGCGCCGTCGTTGGTCGCGGCCGTGGTGCGGGGCCGGGACACGGTGTGGCACGGGTCCCGCACCTCGGTGGACGGGCACGGACCCGACGAGAACGTGCAGTACCGCATCGGTTCGATCACCAAGACCTTCACGGCCGTCCTGGTCCTGCGGCTACGCGACGAGGGCCTGCTCGACCTGGGCGATCCGCTGGAGAAGCACCTGCCGGGCACCGGCGCGGGGGAGGCGACGATCGCCGAACTCCTCGCGCACACCGCCGGATTGGCCGCCGAGTCACCCGGTCCCTGGTGGGAGCGCACCCCCGGGGCGCTGCGTCCCGGACTCGCCGACGTCCTTGGCGAGCAGCCGTACCGGCATCCGGTCGGGCGGCGGTTCCACTACTCGAACCCCGGCTACACCCTGCTGGGCGCGTTGATCGAGGAGCTGCGGGGTGCCCCCTGGGAGGAGGTACTGCGCAGCGAGGTGCTCGAACCGCTGGGACTGCGCCGGACGAGCGGACAGCCGCACGCACCTCATGCGGGCGGCTGGGCGGTGCATCCCTGGGCGGACGTCATGCTTACCGAACCGGCCGAGGACCTCGGACTGATGGCGCCGGCCGGTCAGCTCTGGTCGACCACCGGCGATCTGGCGCGCTTCGCCGTCTTCCTGGCGCGGGGCGACGAGCGGGTGCTGAGCGCGGAGTCCGTACGGGAGATGCGTACACCCGCCGCGCCGGCCGAACCGGAGGAGGTGGCGGCCGGTGCCGCGTACGGGCTCGGTATGCAGGTTCAGTATCGGGACGGCCGGACTCTGGTGGGGCACGGCGGTTCCCTGCCGGGCTTTCTCGCCGGCCTCATGATCAGCGTCGAGGACGATCTCGCCGCCGTCGTGCTCGCGAACTGCACATCGGGTCCGCCGGTGGCGACGGTCGCGGCCGACCTCGTGCGTATCGTCGCGGAGGCCGAGCCCCGGCTTCCCGAGCCGTGGCGGCCGTTGCCCGAAGTCGACCGGTCCGTACTGGAGTTGGCCGGGCCCTGGTACTGGGGGACGCACCCGTTCGCGCTGCGTCTCACCTCCGACGGGGACGTCACGCTCGGGCCCCTGGCGGGCAACGGCCGACGCTCGCGTTTCCGGGTCCGGAGCGACGGGACCTGGACCGGGCTCGACGGCTATTACGCCGGCGAGCTTCTACGGGCCGTTGAAGGGCCTGACGGGTCGGTGACCCACCTGGACCTCGGCTCGTTCGTGTTCACGCGTCAGCCGTACGGTGAGGGCGCTCCGGTCCCGGGTGGAGTAGACCCCGAGGGGTGGCGCGGGATCAAGTAGCCGTCCCGCCGACTGCTTCCTCGGTGCTTCCTGGCCGTGGTGCATGGATGTGACGTGGAGGGGCGTCGCTTCACGTGAACACGACGCCCCTCCGCATGAGGTGAACGTCATGATCCATATCCCGATTTCGCCGGTGCGGCCCTCAGAGCTGCAGTTTGAACCCGACGTGCGAGGCCGTGAAGCCGAGACGCTCGTAGAACCGGTGCGCATCCGTCCGAGTGGCGTCCGAGGTCAGCTGTACCAACTGGCAGCCCTCGCTGCGGGAACGGTCCACGGCCCACTCGATGAAACGGGTGCCCAGACCGCTGCCCCGCTCGTCGGCGTGGACGCGCACGGCTTCGATGATCGAGCGGGTCGCTCCCTTGCGGGACAGCCCCGGAATGATCGTCAACTGGAGGGTGCCGACGACTCGACCCTCCCGCACCGCGACGACCGCGTGCTGGTTCGGATCGTTGCTGAGGCGTTCCAGCGCGGCCAGGTACGGCGTCAGGTCGTCCGGTGACTCACGCTGCGAGCCCAGCGGGTCGTCGGCGAGCATCGCGACGATCGCGGGGATGTCGTCGGCGACGGCGGGGCGTATCTCAAGATCTCCCATGGCGTCAGCCTATGGAGCACGAGGACGGCGCGTCCGCGTCCGCGGTCGATGCGCCTAGGCGGGCGCGGGCAGGCCCGCCGACTCGACGGCGCGCACCAGCGGAGCCAGCTCGGGGTTCCTGGCCGCCTCGTCCAGAGCTTCCCGCAGGGCCGTGTCGTTGGTGGGCCGAGCCTCCTCAAGGAGCTTGAGGCCCGCCTCGCTGACGTTCGTGTAGATGCCACGGCGGTCGGTGGGGCACAGGTAGCGCGAGAGCAGGCCACGGTCCTCCAGCCGGGTCACCAGGCGTGTGGTGGCGCTCTGGCTGAGGACGACCGCGTCGGCGACCTGCTTCATCTGCAGATGCCCGCCGTCGCCGTCGTGCTGGCGGCTGAGGACGTCGAGGAGCGAGTACTCGCGCACGCTCAGGCCGTGCCGCGTCTGCAGGGCCCGTTCGATGTGCGCCTCGATCCTCCCGTGCAGCAGGGAGAGGGCGCACCAGCCCTGGGCGAGAGCGGTGAGTGCGGGGTCCGTCGCTGTCATGGCATTTCCTCCGTCCCGGAGCGGCTGATCCCAGGATAGGGCACGTCCGCAATATCCTGCGCTTGCACTTAGCCCGCGTCTGCAACTATTGTCAACGCACGTAAAGCGCTCCTGCAATCTTCTGGGAAGGTCGTCCCCCATGCCTCTCGCGCTTCTGGCCCTCGCGATCGGGGCCTTCGGAATCGGAACCACCGAGTTCGTGATCATGGGCTTGCTGCCCGAGGTCGCCGGTGACTTCGGTGTCTCCATCCCCACCGCGGGCTTCCTGGTGACGGGCTACGCGCTCGGAGTCATGTTCGGCGCGCCCCTCATGACGGTGCTCGGCACCAAGGTGTCCCGCAAGCGGATGCTGATGCTGCTGATGGGACTCTTCATCGTCGGCAACCTGATCTCCGCGGTCGCCCCCACTTTCACCCTCATGCTGATCGGACGCGTGATCGCCTCGCTCGCGCACGGCGCCTTCTTCGGCATCGGATCGGTCGTCGCGGCCGACCTGGTCGCGCCGGACAAGAAGGCCGGCGCCATCGCGATGATATTCACCGGCCTGACCGTCGCCAACGTCGTCGGCGTACCGCTGGGCACCCTCATCGGGCAGTCCGCCGGCTGGCGCGTGACCTTCACGGTCGTCGCCGCGCTGGGCGTCCTCGGCCTGGCCGGCATCGCCAGGCTGGTGCCCGACATGCCCAAGCCGGAAGGCGTGCGACTCCGTCACGAGCTGGCCGCCTTCAAGAACGTCCAGGTCCTGCTCGCCATGGCGATGACCGTGCTCGGCTTCGGCGGAGTCTTCGCGGCGATCACCTACATCGCACCGATGATGACCAACGTCACCGGTTACGCCGACGGCTCCGTCACCTGGCTGCTCGTCCTCTTCGGCCTCGGCATGGTCGGAGGCAACCTCGTCGGCGGCAGGTTCGCCGACCGTGCCCTGATGCCGATGCTCTGCGTGTCACTGGGCGCCCTCGCGGTCGTGCTCGCCCTGTTCACCTTCACCGCGCACAACAAGATCGCGGCGGCCGTGACCATCACGCTGATCGGAGCCCTCGGGTTCGCCACCGTTCCGCCGCTGCAGAAGCGGGTGCTCGACCAGGCGCACGGCGCTCCGACACTCGCCTCCGCCGTGAACATCGGTGCCTTCAACCTCGGCAACGCCCTCTCGGCCTGGCTCGGCGGCGTCGTGATCGCGGCCGGCCTCGGCTACACCGCCCCCAACTGGGTCGGCGCCGTCCTGGCCGCCGCCGCCCTGCTGCTCGCCGTCCTCTCGGCCACACTGGAGCGCCGCGCGGCTCCTGCTCCCGCGGCGGACCCGGTCACCGCGAAGACGGAACAGGCGCACTCCGTGCAGCAGCAGACCGTCGTCCACCACTGAGCGTCGTCCACAACTCGGCGTCGCCCGCAATCCCCCACACCGCACCACCCCGCAAGGAGAGAGACCCCTCATGAGCACCACCACCGTCACCCCGCTGACCATCCAGGACGCCGAGGCGCTCGTCACGGCAGCCCGTCGCGCCGCGGAGGCGGCGGACGTCAGGGTCAGCGTCACGGTCCTCGACGCGGGCGGCCACCTGCTCGCCTTCCGGCGGGACGACCGCGCCGTCCTGATCTCGGGCGAGACCAGCACCCGCAAGGCCTACACCGCACTGCAGCTCGGCACTCCCACCGCGGACCTCGTCGAAGCAGTCCAGCCCGGAGGGCTCTTCCACACCCTGCCGACCGCGCTCGACCGTCCGCTCCTGTTCATCGCCGGAGGTGTGCCGGTCCACCGTGACGGCCGGCTGATCGGCGCGATCGGTGTCGGCGGCGGGGCGCCCGAGCAGGATCACGGCTTCGCCGCCGCCGCGGTGCAGACCCTCGCCTAGAAGGACCGACGCTCCGAGCGTCCCGTATCAGCGAACCGCCCGCTCATCCCTGAGCGGGCGGTTCGTCCGGTTCATCCGTCGTCGCTCCGGCTCAGCCCGCTGCCACGGTGAGCGGAGCGAAGCGCCGCCTCCAGTCGCCGGGCAACTCCCCGATCCCGTAGGTCATGACGGCGTTGAAGCTGAGAGGGGCGAGCCCGCGCTCCTTGACCCACCCCAGCAGGTCCTCATGACGCACATCGACGTCCGTGCGCAGTGGACGGTCGGTCAGGGAGGCGAGCGAGGCGATGAGTGCCTTGGCCGTCTCCGTGTCCCGGGCGATCAACGGGCCGACGACATGGGTGTCCATGTTGGGCCAGGCGGCGGCGTACCCGATGATCCGGCCGTCCTCCTCGGCGACGCGCAGGTGGTCGGAGAAGGCGGGCAGCCGCGTGATCATGTGCGTCCGGTCCGCGCCGAAGACCTCCTCGTCGAGGCGGAGGATCGGGGCGAGGTCCTCGGCCCTGGCCGCACGCGTGGCCACCTCGGGCTCCGGACCCAGAGGTCGGAAGCGGCCACGGACCATCTCGGCGCGCCCGATGGTCTTGAAGCCCAGTTCTTCGTACAGCGGACGCCCGTACGGAGTGGCGTGCAGGGTCACCGGAGTGGTCGCGAGTTCGGCCACCACATGGCGCATGAGACGGCGCCCGATGCCCTGGCGGGCGTACCGCTCGGCGACCAGCACCATGCCGATGGCCGTCAGATCCGGCTGTTCCCGAGGCCCGTAGGCGGTCACGACACAGGCGGAGACAAGGCCGCCTGAGGGGTCGTCGATGCCGTAACCCGTGCCGGCCGCGAGCAGCAGACCCCACTTGTGTTCTTCACGGGGCCAGCCCCGGTTCTCTGAGAGGTCGGCGCAGGCGGAGAGATCGCGAGGCGTCAGACGGCGAATGGGCAGAGCGGCGGGGGAAGGAGTCGGCACGCAGGTCAGGCTGTCCGACGAGCGGCTGTCACGTCCACCGGTTTGCGGGCGGCCGTACGGGTCTTTTGCCCGCGCCGGGTCAGACCCCAGGGTTTGAGAATTGAGATCACCGTCATGAAGAGATACGCGGTCAGCGAGACGATCGGTCCGAACAGGACGTCACCGGGGTCGGGCAGCGGTCCGCCGTCCGACACCGCGGCGACCGCGGTGTCGACCCCGGGGCGCAGGGCCAGAACCGTGGCCGTGACGGTGGCCAGCGTCAGCCAGAACTTGGTGTAGACCCACCGGTGCCGCGCGAGCCCCCACGGTGTGCCCAGGGACAGCACCAGGCCGGTGAGGAGTGTAAGCAACGCGAGGGGGAGCAGAAGCCAGTCGGTGAAGGTCTTCATGGCGCGGACGGAAGCTTCCACGGTCACCGCGGACCCGGTGGTGTTCGCGGTGATTCCCAGGGCGAGCAGCCCGAGCGTGAGCCCGAGCCAGCACGCGGACGCGGCTACATGGACGACGAGGTTGGCCCGGCGTGCCGGGCGGCTTAGTTTCACGTGAAACACCGTGCCGGGCGCGAGCGGCTGACGCGTCTGACAGGGGGAGTACCCCTGTCTACCAGCCTCGGCGTACGCGCTGTGAAATGGCTTCTCCTGTCCGGTAATTGAAAGAATTGATGAGACGTCCACACGCAATTCCTGACGTAAGGAAGCGGGGACTTGTGTGTCGGACCGCGGCCGGTATGGTCGACTCCGGTTCGTGTCCGACAAGGTGTCCGCACATCCCGTCGGGGCGATCACGCGGCAATGCAGCCCAACGGGACAGAAGGATCGAAGAATCGCATGTCCGCTTATGCGGCCGGGCCGGGGGTAATGGGCGGGATTCCGACATGGCTGTAGTGCGGCCAATGTCACATTCTTGGCTCTCTTGTCTCCGGCGTGCGAGGGCGCGGTCCAATATGGGCGCATTGGCCGACAGGACGGAACGGGGCGAAGCAAGCAGTCTGCGGGGGAAAGCAGGCATCTTCCGATTGAGGAGGTGCGCAGACCGACCGAAAGATGTTCGAGGCGAGGCACAGCATGGACGCTCCGACCACCACGTCGGCCGACAACGGCACTTCAGGGGGTGGCGGCGGAGGCGGCTGGTTCACACCGCACACGCCACCGGACCCGCCCGCGGGCGGTGAGCAGGGGGCGACCGAGGGGCGGCGCCTGGCCGCGTTGAGGCCCGTCGGCAGGTCCGCGGCCGGAGCGGGCGGCCCGGCACAGCGGCGAATACCCCCCAAGGCGCAGGCCGGCCCGGACACGGACCGAACCGGTGCCGAGCGAAGCGGTGCAGATCGAAGCGGTGCGGTTCGAACCGACGCCGCCCGAACTGGCCCCGGCCCTGGATCCGACCTCGGCCCCGGCTCCGGTTCCGGCCCCAAGCGCGTCCCCGGTGAAAGCGAAGGCACCGCACGTGCCGTCTCGTCCGCGCCTCCGATGGCGTCGCGCGCGGTGACACCCCCCGCGGCGACCCTCAACGGGCCTCCGCCGACCGCCCGTACGGCGGTCGCAGCCCCCACGGTCCCCACAGCGCGCTCCGCGCCCGCGCCGGACTCCGTGCCCGCTGCCGCCACCCCGGCCCCCGCGACGCCCGCCTCTCCGGACGCCGTCCTCATCCGCCGCACCATGGCCGAGGTGGCGCCCGTCGCGGACAAGGTCACCTCGTACTTCTACGCGCTGCTCTTCGTACGCCATCCCGATCTGCGCCCCCTCTTCCCGGCCGCGATGGACACGCAGCGGGACCGGTTGCTCAAGGCTCTGCTGACAGCGGCCGAGCACATCGACAACACCGACGTCCTGGTCTCGTATCTGCAGAACCTCGGCCGCGGCCACCGCAAGTACGGCACGCGCCCTGAGCACTACCCCGCCGTCGGGGAGTGCCTCCTCGGCGCACTCAGCCGCTTCGCCGAAGAGGCCTGGGACGGGGAGACCGAGGCGGCCTGGGTCCGGGCGTACACGAAGATCTCCCAGGTCATGATCGACGCCGCCGCCGCGGACGAACTGCGCGCGCCGGCCTGGTGGTACGCCGAGGTGGTCTCGCACGAGCTGAGGACCCCGGACGTCGCTGTCGTCACGGTCCGCCCCGATCAGCCGTACCCCTTCCTCGCCGGTCAGTACGCGAGCCTGGAGACCCCGTGGTGGCCCCGCGTCTGGCGGCACTACTCGTTCGCCTCCGCCCCCCGCTCGGACGGACTGCTGTCGTTCCATGTGAAGGCGGTTCCGGCCGGCTGGGTCTCCAGCGCACTGGTGCACCGGGCCCGACCCGGCGACACCGTCAGGCTTGGCCCGCCCGCGGGCTCGATGACCGTCGACCACACCACCGACAGCGGACTGCTCTGCCTGGGCGGCGGCACCGGTATCGCGCCGATCAAGGCACTGGTCGAGGACGTTGCCGAGCACGGGCAGCGACGCCCGGTCGAGGTCTTCTACGGGGCCCGCACCGGTCACGACCTGTACGACATCGACACCATGCTCCGGCTCCAGCAGAGCCACTCATGGCTCGCCGTGCGTCCCATCGTCGACCAGCAGGCGCACCTGCAACTGCCCGACGCGGTCCGCGAGTACGGCCCGTGGGACGAGTACGACGCCTACCTGTCGGGGCCGCCCGGCATGATCCGTAACGGGGTGGACGCGCTCCGGGACATCGGTATCCCGTCGGCGCGTATCCGTCACGACGCGGTGGAAGACCTGGTCGCGGCCCGGGACTGACACAGGACCGCATCGAAAGGGACCGAACCGGGCCGGAATCCTGCATCGAACGGCGAACGGCGAACGGCGAACGGCGAACGGCGAACCGCGTACCGCGAACCGCGTACCGCGAAGCGCGAACCTCGTACCGCGAACCCGCGTGGCCGCTCAGCCGAGGTCGGGTGCCTGCATCGCCCGTACGCCCTCGATGTTCCCGTCGAGATAGTGCCGCAGCGACAGCGGTACGAGGTGGACGGACGCGATGCCCACGCGAGTGAAGGGGATCCGCACGATCTCGTAGTCGCCGCAGGGTTCCTCGATCTCGGGGCCATGGCGGAGCGCGGGATCCATGGATTCAAGGTGGCAGACGAAAAAGTGCTGCACCTTCACCCCCGTGGAGCTGCTGTCCTCGCCGATGTGCTCGACGGTGTCGACGAAGCACGGCACGACATCGGTGATCTTGGCGCCGAGTTCCTCGTGCACTTCACGGTGGAGCGCGTCCACGACGGTCGTGTCCTCGGGCTCGACCCCGCCGCCGGGTGTCACCCAGTAGGGATCTACGCCGGGTTTGGTCCGCTTGATCAGGATCAAGTCGTCGCCGTCCAGCAGGACGGCCCGAGCGGTGCGCTTGACCACGGGTCGGTCGGTCATGGGAGGAATGTGGCCCGGTTGGTTCCACGTGAAACATCGCCGTCCGGACCAGCCGAAGCATCTGCGTCACGACCAGCCGGCAGCGGCACGCATCAGCCACTCGTGGGCCCGCGCGATATGCGGCATGGCCAGTGTGCCGGTCCGTACCACCAGGAAGTATGTACGAAGAGGGGGAACCGGTGGCTCGCTCAGCGCCACTACGTCGCCCCGCTCCAGAGCGGGTCCGCACAGATAGCGCGGCAGAACCGCGAGACCCGCGCCGGTGGTGGCACAGGCCAGCACCGCCCTCAGGTCGGGAACGATGACGGTGCCCGACGCGGCGGGCAGGGAATCGAAGACGGAAGCCCAGTAGCGGGCGATGAACGGCAGTGACTCGTGCACCTCGACCACGGGCAGGTTCTCCAGCACGGGCGCGCCCCGGCCTCGTAGCGTGTCGGAGCCGATGCGGGCGACCCAGCGCGGGGCGGCGACCAGCACGTGTTCCTCGTCGCAGAGCGGAGTCGCGGTGAGTAGAGCCCCCCGAGGGCGTGCCGTGGTGATGGCCAGATCATGATGCCCGGCAGCGAGCCCCTCCAGCGTCTCCTCCGCATTGCCGAAGGAGGCCCGCAGCGCGAAGCCGTGGCCGTCGTCGCCGATCAGCTCGGTGAGCGCGGGCAGCGCACGCTCGGCGGTGAACTCCGGCGGCCCGGCGAGATGGAGTGTGCGCAGGGAGGAGTCCGCGTCGAGGCCGGTCTCGGTGATCTCCACGAGGGCGTCGAGATGCGGAGCGGCCTTGTGGGCGAGTTCGTCCCCGATGGTGGTGGGGGTCACTCCACGGGCCTGGCGCAGGAACAGGGGGCGCCCCAGCTGCCGTTCGAGGGTGCGGATCTGCGAGGTGACGGCCGGCTGGGAGAGGCCGAGCAGGGCGGCGGCCCGGGTGAAGGAGCCGGCCCGGTGCACGGTCACAAAGGTCCGCAGCAGGGCCAGATCCATGGCTTCCCTTCGCTCTCCAGCTTCCCGGAAGCCCCCAACTATAAATAAGTCGATAGCCCCCTGTCGCTACCGTGATTGGACACTGACACAGAGTCAACTAGCCTTGTTGGGGCGGTTCTTCGCGCGGAGAACCGGGGCGGTCCGAGCCACGAGGGGGGAGGCTCGGACCGTCCGTCGGGCGACCGCGGCTACTGGCCGTTCACTCAGCAAGCACTCAGGTCGCGGACTCGTCGAGCGCCCGTCGGACATCCGCCACCAGATCCTCCGGATCCTCGGCACCGACCGAGAAACGGATGAAGCCCTCCGGGACCGCGTCGCCGCCCCAGCGCCCGCGCCGTTCGGCGGTCGACCGCACCCCGCCGAAGCTCGTCGCGTCGTCCACGAGCCGCAGTGCGTCGAGGAAACGGTCGGCACGCGCGCGCGTGGGCAGCGTGAACGACACCACACATCCGAAGCGCCTCATCTGCTGTGCGGCGAGCTTGTGCGAAGGGTCGCCGGGCAGCCCGGGATAGCGGACCCCGAGCTCCTCGGGCCAGTCCCGCAGCATCTCGGCGAGCACCTGGGCGCTCGCGTTCTGCCGGTCCACGCGCATCTGCAGCGTGGCCAGCGAGCGGTGCGCCAGCCAGGCCTCCATGGGGCCCGGGATCGCCCCGACGATCTTGCGCCAGCGCCGTACGGAGGCCATCGCCGAGCCGTCGCCACCCGTGACGTAGCCCAGGAGGACGTCTCCGTGCCCGGTGAGCTGCTTGGTGCCGCTGGCCACGGAGAAGTCCGCGCCGAGCTCCAGCGGCCGTTGCCCGAGCGGCGTCGCCAGGGTGTTGTCGACCGCGACGAGGGCCCCGCGCGCGTGGGCCGCCTCGACCAGCCGTCGCACGTCGCACACGTCGAGCCCCGGATTCGACGGGGTCTCGATCCACAGCAGCTTCGCCCCGTCGAGGACGTCGAGCTGGGCATCGCCCCCGGTCGGCGCCGTGCGCACCTCGATGCCGTACGCCTCCAGCTGGCCGCGTACGAGCGGCAGAGCTTGGTAGCCGTCGTTGGGGAGCACGACCGTGTCACCGGCGCTCAGCTGGGAGAAGAGGACGGCCGAGATGGCGGCCATGCCGGAGGCGAAGACGAGCGTCTCGACGCCGTCCCGGCCCGGAGCCTCCAGCTCGCCGATGGCGCGCTCCAGGTGGGTCCAGGTCGGGTTCTCGTCGCGTCCGTAGGTGTAGGGGCCGGTGGGATCGCCCGGCAGGTGGAAGTGGGCGGCGAAGACCGGGCCGGGCAGGGTGGGCTCATGCTTGACCGGTTCGGGCAGCCCCGCCCGCACGGCGCGGGTGCCGTCACCCACGCTCTCCGCATCCCTCTCCTCGAAAGAATCCGAACCCGCTTCCTCGAAAGAATGCGTCATGCCGCCCGTTCCTCCACTCGCTCGCGTACCGCGGCGAGCAGTCCGGCGCTCGCCGCCTCCACCATCTCAAGACACTCCTCGAAACCGTCCATCCCCCCGTAATAGGGATCGGGTACGTCGAGATCGGCGCCGGCGGCGGAGTCGTACGAGCGCAGCAGCCGGACCTTCTCGGCGTCGGCCGGGGACGGCGCGAGGCGGCGCAGGGCTCTGAGGTGCCCGGCGTCGAGCGCTATCACCAGGTCGAGCCGGGAGAACCAGTCGGGGCGGAACCGGCGGGCCGCACGGCCGCTGTCGTAGCCGTTCGTCTCCAGTACGGAGACGGTGCGCGGATCGGCGCCGTCACCCTCGTGCCAGCCGTCGGTACCCGCGCTGTCCACCTCGACCAGATGATCGAGCCCCGTCTCGGCCACCCGCGCGCGGAAGACGGACTCGGCCATCGGGGAACGGCATATGTTGCCGGTGCATACGAAACACACGCGATAGGGCATCCGGTTCGCTCAGTCCTCGTCGGGCAGGACGACGTTCAGGGCCCAGGAGACGATCGAGATGATCAGGCCGCCCAGGACGGCGGTCCAGAAGCCGTCGACGTGGAAACTCAGGTCGAGCTTGTCCGCCAGCCACGAGGTGAGCAGCAGCATCAGGGCGTTGACCACCAGCGTGATCAGCCCCAGCGTGAGGATGAACAGGGGGAAGGTGAGGACCTGCACGACCGGCTTGACCAGGAAGTTCACCAGACCGAAGAGCAGTGCGACGAGTAGCAGCGTGCCGATCTCCTTGCCCTTGCTGTCACCGGTCAGGGTGATCTTGTCGAGCAACCACACGGCCACCGCCAGGGCGCCCGCGTTGGCGATCGTCTTGACTACGAAATTCTTCATGTGTCTGATCGTGACAGAAGAGATCGATCACGAGCAGCGGGGCAAGGGCGGACAACGGCGATGAAGGCATTCCGGCTGGACGAACTGGAGGCGGAGCGCGCCGCCAACGACGGCGCGTACCTCCAGTTCCTGCGCGAGAAGAACATGTCGGTCGGCCTGTACGCGCTGGACGCGGGCACACAGGACCCGCAGCAGCCCCACCGCCAGGATGAGGTCTACCTCGTCGTCAGCGGCCGTGCCGCGATCACGGTCGGCATGGAGACGACCCAGGTGGCGCGCGGCAGCGTCGTGTACGTGCCCGCGGGCGTGGCTCACAAGTTCCATCACATCAGCGAGGATCTGCGGGTCGTCGTGGTCTTCTCTCCGCCGGAGAGCTGACATCCGTCTCAGGGTTCCCTAGGGGGACGGTCAGGGGCAGACAAGGGGTGCGAGGCCCCCGCGGGCACCCCTGCCGCGCCTAGCATCGAGGCAGGACATTCGTGGCCCGCCGGCACGGCGGGAGCGGTCAGGAACAGCACTCGGAAACGGGCAGAGAGAAGGAACAGGGCGATGCGAGAGATCTTCGCGGGGATGCCGTGGTGGGTTAAGTGGGTCGCGGTGCCGGTCATCGCTCTGGTCGTCTTCGGCGGCCTGATAGCGAGTGTCGTCGGATTCGTGATCGGCCTGCTCTTCAAGCTGCTGCTCTTCGTGGCACTGGTCGGTGGACTGATCTACGTCGTACGGAAGTTCATGTCGGGCTCCTCGTCGCGGAGTGACTGGTAGACGCGCGGCGCGAGGGACAGGCGGACTGCCGGACCCCACCGTCCGGCAAGCCCGCACCGCTGCAGGGAACGGTCGGTTCCCTCGGGTGGGCGAAGTTTTCGAGGCATGTCGTCAGCGATCGGTGGCAGACGGTTAAAGTCCGGAACTCGTCGCGGGGTTGATCCTCGGGAGCGACGTTCCGAAGCCTCTCGTGTCACCCTCGCACGGGCGGCCCCCTCGCGTTTCGGGAGTGACCTTTGGCCACGGTTGACACCGCACCCTTCGGACCGAAGGTTTCCGCCCCCGAGCCGCACCCCACCACCCTCATCGGCTCGGTGCAGCGTGCGATGCGTCTTTTGGAGTCCGTCGCGCGGCACGGACACGGGGCTCCCGCGAAGCAACTGGCCCGAGAGGCCGGGCTGGCTCTCCCCACGGCGTACCACCTGCTGCGCACCCTGGTGCACGAGGGTTATCTGCGCCGCGAGAAAGGGCTGTTCTTCCTCGGTGAGGCGGCCGTGCGGCTGAGCCTCAGCGGCGCCCAGCAGAAACGTCGCAGCACGATCGCCGATGCCCTGGGAACCTGGCGCGATTCGATCGGTGCTCCCATCTACTACGCGGTCTACCGAGGCGGGGAGATCGAGGTCCAGTGCGTCGCCGACACCCCGGGCAATCCCGCGGTCCAGGAATGGGCGGACTTCCGGGAGACGGGGCACGCGCACGCGGTCGGCCAGTGTCTGCTGTCCCAGCTCGACACGGAAGGGCGCAGGGACCACCTCGACCGCTACCCCGTTCGATCCGTCACGCCGTACACGGTGCGTGACGATCAGACCTTGATTCGCCGTCTTGAATCGACCAAACGCATGCAGCCCGTGATCGAGCGTCAGGAGTACGCACTGGGCACGGTCTGCGCCGCGATCCCCCTCACGCTGGGCAGCACGGCTGCCACGGTGGCCCTCTCCATGCCGTCCCACCAGGCCGACCGGCTGCTGCCCGCGGTGCGGCGGCTCCAGATCGAGATCGACACGCTGCTGGGGGCGGGCTCGGTCTCTATCAGCATCTGAAAACTCACTCCTTGTGATCTGGTGTACACGTTAAGCAAGATGCCAGAAGTGTTTAGGTGGACGATTCCCGGCCATGGACGGCAAACGACGGGGTAGGCGATGCGCGAGTCGGTAGTACAGGCAGAGGTCATGATGAGCTTCGTCGTCTCGGAGGAGCTCTCCTTCCGCATCCCGGTGGAGCTGCGTTACGAGACCTGTGATCCCTATGCCGTGCGTCTGACCTTCCACCTGCCCGGCGACGCTCCGGTGACCTGGGCCTTCGGCCGGGAGTTGCTGATCGACGGGGTGGGCCGGCCGTGCGGGGACGGAGACGTGCACATCACTCCCTCGGACTCCGAGAGTTTCGGCGATGTGCTGATCCGGCTCCAGGTGGGCGTGGACCAGGCCCTGTTCCGCTGTGGTACGGCGCCTCTGCTGGCGTTCCTCGACCGTACGGACCGGCTGGTTCCGCTGGGCCAGGAGCGTTCCCTGGCCGACTTCGACACGCACCTGGACGAGGCCCTGGACCGCATCCTGGCGGAGGAGCAGAGCGCGGGGTGAGGCGACCGCGGGCGGCCGACGCGAGGTGACGCTTCCCGCCGACCGCCCCGGTGTCGCGCCGGCTTCAGTGCTTGCGGCGGCGGCCACTCCCCCCGCGCAGGGGGGCCTTCGCGCCGGACTGAGGCTGCTGCGCCTGCCCCTGCGGCTGTTGCGGCTGCCGGGCCGGGGCGGCGTCGCCCGGTCGGTCCGCCGAGACCACCAGGGCCGCGAGAGCGGTCGTGACCGGCACCGAGGCGACCAGTCCGATCGAGCCGACGAGAGTACGGACGATCTCCGCGGCCACCAGTTCGCTGTTGGCCACCGTCCCCACACTGCTCTGCGCGATGGAGAAGAGCAGCAGCAGAGGCAGTGCCGCGCCCGCGTAGGCGAGGACAAGCGTGTTGACCACGGACGCGATGTGGTCACGGCCGATGCGGATGCCCGCGCGGTACAGACCGCGCCAGCCCATCGTCGGGTTGGCCTCGTGCAGCTCCCAGACCGCCGACGTCTGCGTCACGGTGACGTCGTCGAGCACTCCGAGCGAACCGATGATGACACCCGCGAGCAGCAGACCGCTCATGTCGATGGACGGGTAGAGACCGTGGATCAGGCCGGTGTTGTCGTCGGTGTTGCCGGTCAGCGCGGCCCAGTCGATGAACAGTGAGCCGAGCAGCCCGATCAGCACCAGGGACAGCAGCGTGCCCAGTACGGCGACCGACGTCCGCGCTGAGAGGCCGTGGCACATGTAGAGGGCGATCAGCATGATGGCGCTGGCCCCGACCACCGCCACGACCAGCGGATTCGAACCCTGCAGAATCGCGGGCAGGATGAAGAACGTCAGGATCAAGAAGCTGACGGCCAGCGCGATCAGCGCCATGACACCGCGCATCCGGCCCACCACGACCACGGCGAGGGCGAAGATGCCGGCGAGCAGCGCCATGGGGAGTTTGCGGTTCACATCGGTGACCGAGTACTGGAGCTCCTTGGGGGCGTCGGGCGCGTACGCCACGATCACCTCCTGGCCCTGTTCCAACTGGCGTGAGGAGTCGGGCTGGACGATCTCCGTGAAGGTACGGCCCTTGTCCTTGCCGGAGTCGACCCGGATCGTCGCCTTCTTGCAGGTGCCCGATGCCTGTTGCTGCGCCGCCGAGCCCTCGGCTGTCGAGGTGTCGCCGGTCGGCGTCCCGCCCGAGGCGTTCACAGATTTGCAGTCGACCTGGTCGAGCTTGGTCACGGTGGCCTGCTGGGTCTGCCGGTCGAAGCCGACGCCCGTGCGCTCGTGTCCAGGGGCGCCGCCCGGCCAGAGCACCGCGAGACCGACAACGACCGCTGCGGCGAAAGGAATCAGCACAGCAGCGATGATCTTGCGCAGGTGCATGGAGACAGGGGCCGCGGGGCCATGACTGTGTGAGTGGCCGTGCCCGCCGCCGGTGGCTCCTTCGCTGCCCCCACCGGGCCGATTGCCTCCGCCACCCCCGCCGGGGCCGTGGGCTCCGTGGCCGGATCCTTCCCCATGACCGTGGCCGTCGTGGCCGTGTCCGTGGGGCGGTTCGGGCGGCGGAAGTGGGGGCTGCTGCGTCGTGGTCACCGACCGATCATCGCAAGAACGGGAGGGGCCCACTGTTCACCGCGCCCATTGTGACGCTAGCGTGGAAGCACCTTTGCACACGCGGGAGCTCGGAGCACCGGGCTGAGAGGGCGCTGACCTCCGTATCCGCGATGTTTCACGTGGAACATCGCCGGACGGGAAACGCTGCGTCGACCGCCGAACCTGTTACCGGGTAATGCCGGCGTAGGGAGTAGGTCTCATGACCAACAAGGACGTACGCACGCCTGCCTCCAGCCAGTCGGGCGGGGCAGCTGCTTCGCCCGGAAACGGCGAAACCGGAAAGTCCGTAGCCGGAAAGCCCCCAGTCGGGGATTCCGCAACCGGAAAGTTCGCAACCGGAAAGTCCGCTACCGAGGAATCCGCTACCGGGGAGTCCGGCCCCGCGAAGTCCATCGGCTGGCACAAGGCGTATGTCGCGGGCTCGCGCCCCGATCTGCGGGTGCCGGTCCGTCAGGTGCATCTCACCAACGGTGAATCGGTCACCCTCTACGACACCTCGGGCCCGTACACCGATCCGGTCGTCGACACCGATGTACGCAGGGGTCTGGCAGCCCTGCGCGACAACTGGATCATCGCCCGTGGCGACACCGAGGAGTACGCGGGCCGTCCCGTGAGCCCCGAGGACGACGGAATCAAGCACACCTCGCCCCGCGGCGGACTGCGCAACCTCGACGCGGTCTTCCCGGGGCGTCCCCGGCTGCCCCGCCGGAGCCGTGACGGGCAGGCGGTGACGCAACTCGCCTATGCGCGGCGGGGCGAGGTCACGCCGGAGATGGAATACGTGGCCATCCGGGAGAACGTCGAACCCGAGGTCGTCCGTGCGGAGATCGCGGCGGGCCGGGCCGTGCTGCCGGCCAACGTCAACCATCCCGAGATCGAGCCGATGATCATCGGCAAGCGGTTCCTGGTGAAGGTCAACGCCAACATCGGCAACTCCGCGGTCACCTCCTCCATCGAGGAGGAAGTCGAGAAGATGACGTGGGCGACGCGCTGGGGCGCCGACACGGTGATGGACCTGTCGACCGGCCGCAACATCCACACCACGCGGGAGTGGGTACTGCGCAACTCCCCCGTCCCCATCGGCACGGTCCCCCTTTACCAGGCGCTGGAGAAGGTCGACGGGCGCGCCGAGGAACTGACCTGGGAGATCTACAAGGACACGGTCATCGAGCAGGCCGAGCAGGGCGTGGACTACATGACCGTCCACGCGGGGGTGCGGCTGCCGTACGTCCCGCTGACCGCGAACCGTAAGACCGGCATCGTCTCGCGCGGGGGCTCGATCATGGCGGCGTGGTGCCTGGCGCACCACAAGGAGTCGTTCCTGTACGAGCACTTCGAGGAGCTCTGCGAGATCCTCGCCGCGTACGACGTCACGTATTCACTCGGCGACGGGCTGCGGCCCGGGTCGATCGCGGACGCCAACGACGCCGCGCAGTTCGCGGAGTTGCGGACCCTCGGGGAGCTCAACAAGGTCGCGAAGCGTTTCCACGTGCAGACCATGATCGAGGGGCCGGGACATGTCCCGATGCACAAGATCAAGGAGAACATCGACCTTCAGCAGGAGATCTGCGAGGAGGCTCCATTCTACACGCTCGGCCCGCTGACCACGGACATCGCCCCGGCGTACGACCACATCACCTCCGGTATCGGTGCCGCGATGATCGCCTGGTGGGGCACGGCGATGCTCTGCTACGTCACGCCCAAGGAACATCTGGGCCTGCCCAACCGCGACGACGTCAAGACGGGCGTCATCACCTATAAGATCGCGGCTCACGCGGCGGACCTCGCCAAGGGGCATCCGGGCGCGCAGGAGTGGGACGACGCGTTGTCGGACGCCCGCTTCGAGTTCCGGTGGGAGGACCAGTTCAACCTGGCCCTGGACCCGGACACCGCCCGCGAGTTCCACGACGAGACCCTGCCGGCCGAACCGGCCAAGACGGCGCACTTCTGCTCCATGTGCGGTCCGAAGTTCTGCTCGATGAAGATCAGCCACAGCATCAACGAGCAGTTCGGCGGTACGGCTGCCGCGGGGGCCTCGCCGGAAGAGGTCGCCGACGGGATGCTCCAGAAGTCGAAGGAGTTCGCCGCGGCGGGCAACCGGGTCTATCTGCCCATGGCCGACTGACAGCCGGCCGACCGGTCGTGGTGCCGTGACGCCGAGGTCCTGGGCGATCATTTCCAGGACCTCGGTGATCCGGCCCGTCCGTCGCGCGGGTGAGGCCGGTGGCGAAGGAGAGGCGCTGTCTCCTCTCGACTCACCTACTCCGGCGCGTGGTCCGGGCCCCCGAAGTCCGGGCTGCTGAAGTCCGGACTTGAGTAGCTGGGGCGCGGGCCCGCCGCCGCACCTCCGTCGGGGCTGCTGAAGCCCGGGCGGTTGTAGCCGAGCTGCGGCATCCGGCTGATCGGTTCCGTCGGCTTCGTACGGCCGAGGGCCGCTGTGCCCGGGTCGGCCAGAGCTTCCCGGAGGAACGGCATGAGACCGCGCTCCAGGAGAGCTTCGTGCCACGCTTCCCTGGCGAGGGCGACCTCCTCGCTCCGTTCGCCGTGGACACCGGCCTGGAGCGAGCTGGCGCCGTTGCGCAGGGCGGCGAGCAGCAGGCAGACGGCGGCGACCAGGATCGAGACCGCGGTGATGGCGCCGAAGACCCAGCCGGTGCCGAGCAGGGTCCCCGCGATGCCCGGTTCGGGGTCGAGCATCTTCAGGATGTAGCCGACGAGCAGGAAGATCGCCGCGGCGGTGCCGGCGAGGACCGGGGCGAGCACGGCGACGACCGCGGCGGCACCGGCCCCTGCCGTCTCGGCGACTTCCCCCATGGCGGTGGCGAGCCCCACCGCGCTGGTGCCCGGATCCGCGGAACTGCCGGACCCTTCGCGGACGGGAGGGGCGGACGGCGTGGGCTGGCGCAGTTCCTCGCGGACCTTCACATAGTGCTGGTACTCGCTCGCCGCGGCGGCCGTGATGAGTGCCGTGGCGTTGAGCGCCATCGTGCGCAGTTGTTCGGGGTTGAGCCGCTGACCGACAGCGGCGAGTTCCGGGCGGTGTGGTGCGGAGCGCAGCGCCTCGTCGAGGATCCGCTCGTACTCTTGGCGGTCCTCGCTCAGCAGGTGCTGCGGAACGCTGTTCATGTGCATCCCCCGATGCTCCGTAGGGCTGGGTGACTCGGCATGGTGACGAGCCGTCGGGCAGAAACGGAGGGGAGCCTGCTACGGATAAGCCGATGGTAGAGCGATGACGGCACGGGGTGACAGGGGGTTTCCAGAATTTGCTCCCGGACCGCACGCGTCCTCCATCGAAGGACGCGTGCCCGGGAACGCTCAGCTGTCCAGGGGTAGCTGCTGGACCAGCAGTTTTCCGGCCATGGTCACGCCGCCGTCCATCGCGATCGCGAGTTTGTCGGCGTACACATGAGGTTCTTCGACCGCCAGGGGCGGCGAATTGTCCCCGTCCTCCGAGCCGACCTCGCCGCGGAGGTAGGGAATGGGGCTGTGACCATGCACGATGCGTGAACCGCCGTAGGTCTCCAGCAAGGAACGGACCGCCTGCGCACCGCCGTCGTCGCGGAACGCGAAGCGCTTGGTGAACTTGCGGAAGAGGTCCCAGCACTCGTCCGCGTCATTGCGGGTGAGGGTTTCCCGGATGGTGTCGTTGACCGCTTCGATGGAGTCGCCGTAGTCGAGATAGGCGGTCGTGTCGGAGTGCACGAGCAGATGCCCGTCCGCCAGTTCCATCGCGTCCAGGCGGGCCATCCACTGCAGATGGTGGTCCTGGAGACGCTCCATGTCGGTCTTCTGGCCGCCATTGAGCAGCCAGGCGGCCTGGAAGGTGGCGGTCCCCGCCCCGGAGTTGACGGGGGTGTCCCCGAACCGCCTGGCGCCCAGAAGCAGCAGTTCGTGGTTGCCCATCAGCGCCTTGCAGTAGCCGCCGACCGCGGCGGCCTCCGCGGACAGGCGCATCACGAGGTCGATGACGCCGATCCCGTCGGGCCCGCGGTCGGTGAAGTCACCGAGGAACCACAGCCGGGAGGTCCCGGCCGCCCAGCGGCCTTCGAGGTCGATGAGCCCCTTCTCGTGCAGCGCGGAGACGAGTTCGTCGAGGTACCCGTGCACGTCACCGACGACGTACAGCGGACCCGGTCCCTCCTCCGGCTGCGGAAGCTGCCCGGTCTCGGGGTCGACCGGCATCTGAACCGTGTCACCGCGGTTGATGACCGGCAGATCGCGCTCGGTCGGTGTGTAGCCCTCCGGTTCGGCGGCGGGGACGCCGGCCTCGCTGTGCGGCGGCCCGCCCGGGTAGGAACCGGATCGGACGTACGGCTCCGCAGGCCCGGTGTACGGGTCGGCGGCCTGGTCGTACGGCTCGGTGGAGCGGTCGTACGGTTCGGCCGGCCGGTCGTACGGCCCGGGCGGTGCCGGGTGCGGTCCGGGTGGCTGCGCGTACGGACCGGCTTCGTGGACATACGCCGGTACGCGGAAGTCGCGCACCGTCGGCGTCCGCATCTCGGGTCCCTGACCGGCCCCCTGAGTCATCGACCCCTCCACCACCATCGCGCCGCATCTGCACCGCGTCGGACTGCCTGGTCGCAGCGGCCCGCGGTGTCGTCCGCCCATCATAGGAATGCGGATCGCGCCATGTGATGACCCAGGGGTGGTGAATCGGAGCAGAACCCCAGTTCACCGTGGTTTTCTCCCGAATTGGGAGGGGCTTTCCGCGTCCGAGGTCACCCCTGCTCCGGAGACCTCGGCGGACTGACGGTCGTCCGCGGCGGCCGTCGCTCGGAGGAGGTGCGCACGATCAGCTCCGTCGGTATCACCTGCTCGACCGGTTGGTCCGATTCGACCCCCTCGATGGCGTCGATCAGGAGCTGGACCACGGCCGTGCCGATTCGTCTCGGTTTCAGCGAGAGCGTCGTGACGGGCGGTTCGGTGTTGGCGTAGACCGTGGACTCGCTGCAGCACACGAGAAGCAGGTCGTCCGGTACGCGCAGGCCGTAGCGCCGGGCCGCCGCGAGGAGATCGGTGCCGTTCGGGTCGAAGAGTCCGTAGACGGCGTCGGGCCGGTCGGGCCGGGCGAGCAGCCGGTCGGCGGCCACCGCCCCCGCGCACGGATCGTGCGCGGGATACGCCTCGTACACAGGATCCTGGCCCACGCGCTCGCACCAGCGCAGGTACGCCGTCGTGGAGAGATGGGTGTACGTGTCCGTGGTCGTCCCGGTCAGCAGGCCGATTCTGCGGGCTCCGGCGGCGGCCAGGTGGTCGAGGATGCCCAGGACAGCGGCCTCGTGGTCGTTGTCCACCCAGGCGGTCACCGGCAGCGTGCCGGCCGGGCGGCCGTCCGAGACCACCGGTAAGCCCTGGCGGACGAGTTCGCTGACGACCGGGTCCTGGTCGGAAGGGTCGATGACGACCGTCCCGTCCAGGGCCACGTTCGACCACACGTCGTGGCGCGAGGTCGCCGGGAGGATGACCAGGGCGTAGCCCCGGGCGAGCGCGGCCGAGGTGGCGGCTCTGGCCATCTCCGCGAAGTACGCGAACTCCGTGAAGGTGAAGGGTTCGTCCCCGTAGGTCGTCACGGTCAGGCCGATGAGGCCGGACTTGCCGGTACGGAGGGTTCGGGCCGCCGCGGAGGGCCGGTAACCCAGCCGATCGGCGACCTCGCGGACATGGCGTCTGGTGGCGTCCGGGAGCCGTCCCTTGCCGTTGAGGGCGTCGGAGACCGTCGTGATGGAGACTCCGGCGGCCGCGGCCACGTCTCTGATGCCCGCCCGGCCCGGCCGGTTTCCTCGACGAGAGGTATCCGACCGGCTCACCTGGTGCTTCCCTGCTGCTGTCATGGCGAGCCGATAGTAGGGCTCATGTGGTGGGGTAGTGCGGACGCATATGCACTCGTTGACAGGCACGTTTCTGCATGATCATCAATAGCTAACTGCCTTGGAAAGCAAGAGGGTTGACCGATTCAATGGCAGTACGTCACTTGTCGGCGCGCATGAGCCTGCCAAAGGGGCCATGTCTCGAAGAGGTCTCAACTCACCTGCACGAGGGATGCGCGCCACGGCGCGAGCCACCAGCGCGAACTGTGACCGGCGGCGCGCCCCCTCTTTCGTACGCCTTCGTGCGGTGATGCCCGGGAGTGCGCACACGGATCCTCGCCGCCGGCCGGGAGGTCGGTCCCGGGCCGTACTCAGCGGCTTCGAATCCTCTTAAGGTGAGCAGTATTGGTAGCCGGTGGTGGTGATGAGCCGGAGACGGTCACGAGGAGGACTGCGGTGAGCGAGACGAGCCCGAAGCTGCGAGCCGAGCTGGAGGGTATTCCCACGTACAAGCCCGGGAAGCCCGCGGCGGTCTCGGACGGTCCGGTGGCCTACAAGCTGTCCTCCAACGAGAACCCCTATCCGCCGCTGCCGGGAGTGCTGGAGAGCGTCAGCGCGGCGGTCGGTGCCTTCAACCGCTACCCCGACATGGCGTGCACGGGGTTGATGAGCGAGCTGGCGGACCGGTTCGGGGTGCCGCTGACGCATCTGGCCACCGGCACCGGCTCGGTCGGCGTCGCCCAGCAGCTGGTGCAGGCGACCTCGGGACCGGGTGACGAGGTGATCTACGCCTGGCGGTCCTTCGAGGCGTACCCGATCATCACCCGCGTCAGCGGGGCGACGCCGGTCCAGGTGCCGCTGACGCCGGGGGACGTCCACGACCTCGACGCGATGGCGGACGCGATCACCGACCGGACGCGGCTGATTTTCGTCTGCAACCCCAACAACCCCACGGGTACGGCGGTGCGCCGGGCCGAGCTGGAACGATTCCTCGACCGGGTGCCGGCCGATGTCCTGGTGGTCCTCGACGAGGCGTACCGCGAGTTCGTGCGCGACGCGGAGGTGCCGGACGGCGTCGAGCTCTACCGGGACCGGCCGAACGTGTGCGTGCTGCGGACGTTCTCCAAGGCGTACGGTCTCGCCGGGCTGCGGGTCGGCTTCGCGATCGCTCATGATCCGGTGGCGGCGGCGCTGCGCAAGACGGCCGTGCCCTTCGGGGTGAGCCAGCTCGCTCAGGACGCGGCGGTCGCCTCGCTGCGCGCCGAGGACGAGCTGCTCGGCCGGGTCGGTTCGCTGGTCTCCGAGCGCACCCGGGTCGTCGGGACGCTGCGTGGCCAGGGCTGGACGGTGCCGGACACCCAGGCGAACTTCGTGTGGCTGCGGCTCGGGGAGCGCACGGTCGACTTCGCCGCCGTGTGCGAGCAGGCCGGGGTCGTCGTCCGGCCGTTCGCGGGCGAGGGTGTCCGGGTGACGGTGGGCGAGACCGAGGCCAACGACATCTTTCTGATGACGGCGGAGGGCTTCCGCAAGGAGATCTAGCCGAACCGTCGACTGAGGCTGTTGATCAAGGCCCCGGCATCCCAGGTTCGCGGGGTGCCGGGGCCTTGTGGTGTTCGTCTCGTCCCGAGCTCTCCGGACCCCCCTGAGCTGCGGCTTTGCGTTCCACGCGGCGAGGTCCGCAGCTGGGTGCCCCCGCCTGTCACCTCTCGAACGGCCATGCGTCATAATTGCTTGTGAATGTGAACGCGTTCACAAGCGCGTCCTATTTGCTCCCTGGAGGTCTGGGGCAAGCAGGGCAAACCGCCGCGGTAACCACGGCGACGTAAGGAGTTGACGACGTGGAATTGGCTTTGGCGCCGGAGACGATAGCGCGCTGGCAGTTCGGCATCACCACCGTCTACCACTTCCTCTTCGTCCCGCTCACGATCTCGCTCGCCGCGCTCACCGCGGGCCTGCAGACCGCATGGGTGCGCACGGAGAAGGAGAAGTACCTCAGAGCCACCAAGTTCTGGGGCAAGCTCTTCCTGATCAACATCGCGATGGGTGTCGTCACGGGGATCGTGCAGGAGTTCCAGTTCGGAATGAACTGGTCCGACTACTCGCGCTTCGTCGGTGACGTCTTCGGTGCCCCGCTCGCCTTCGAGGCCCTGATCGCCTTCTTCTTCGAGTCCACGTTCATCGGGCTCTGGATCTTCGGCTGGGACAAGCTGCCGAAGAAGATCCACTTGGCCTGCATCTGGATGGTCTCGATCGGCACGCTGCTGTCCGCGTACTTCATCCTCGCGGCCAACTCCTGGATGCAGCACCCCGTCGGCTACCGCATCAACGAGAAGAAGGGGCGCGCCGAACTCACCGACTTCTGGCTGGTCCTGACCCAGAACACGGCGCTCAACCAGGTGTTCCACAGCTTCTCGGCGGCCTTCCTGACGGGCGGCGCCTTCATGGTGGGCATCGCGGCGTTCCACCTGATGCGCAAGAAGCACATCCCGGTGATGCGGACCTCGCTCCGGCTGGGCCTGGTCACCATGGCGGTCGGCGGCCTCCTCACCGCGATCAGTGGCGACACCCTCGGCAAGGTCATGTACGAGCAGCAGCCGATGAAGATGGCCGCCGCCGAGGCCCTGTGGGACGGCGAGGAGCCCGCGCCCTTCTCCGTGTTCGCCTATGGGGACGTCGACAAGGGGCACAACACGGTGGCCCTGGAGATTCCCGGGCTCCTGTCCTTCCTCGCCCACAGCGACTTCGACTCGTACGTGCCCGGCATCAACGACACCAACAAGGCCGAGCAGGAGAAGTTCGGACCCGGCGACTACAAGCCCATCGTCCCCGTCGCCTACTGGGGCTTCCGCTGGATGATCGGCTTCGGCATGGCGTCCTTCTCCCTGGGCCTGCTGGGACTGTGGCTGACCCGCAAGAGGTTCCTGCTGCCGGCCGCTCAGCGGACGGGGGAGGACGACGTACCGCATCTGGTGCTGCTCAGGAAGCCGCTCGGCTCCAGGCTCACCCGGCTGTACTGGCTCCTGGCGGTCTGGACGATGGCCTTCCCGTTGATCGCCAACTCGTGGGGGTGGATCTTCACCGAGATGGGCCGGCAGCCCTGGGTCGTCTACGGCGTCATGCAGACCCGCGACGCGGTCTCCCCCGGTGTGTCGCAGACCGAGATGATCATCTCGCTGGCCGTGCTGACGACGATCTACGCGATCCTCGCCGTCGTCGAGGTGAAGCTGCTCGCGAAGTACGTCAAGGCCGGACCACCCGAGCTCACCGAGGCCGACCTCAACCCGCCCACGAAGATCGGCGGCGACCCCCGGGACGCCGACAAGCCGATGGCCTTCTCGTACTAGGCCCAGGGAGCTGCTGAGTCATGGAACTTCACGACATCTGGTTCGTCCTCATCGCCGTCCTGTGGATCGGCTACTTCTTCCTGGAGGGCTTCGACTTCGGGATCGGCGTTCTCACCAAGCTGCTCGCCCGGAACCGGACCGAGAAGCGGGTACTGATCAACACCATCGGCCCGGTCTGGGACGGCAACGAGGTGTGGCTCCTCTCGGCGGGAGGCGCGACCTTCGCCGCCTTCCCCGAGTGGTACGCCACGCTCTTCTCCGGCTTCTACCTGCCCCTGCTGCTCATCCTCGTCTGCCTGATCCTGCGCGGAGTGGCCTTCGAGTACCGGGCCAAGCGGCCCGAGGAGCAGTGGCAGCGCAACTGGGAGAACGCGATCTTCTGGACCTCGCTGCTCCCGGCGTTCCTGTGGGGTGTGGCCTTCGGCAACATCGTCCGCGGGGTGAAGATCGACCAGAACTTCGAGTACGTGGGCGGCCTCACGGACCTGCTCAACCCGTACGCAGTCCTGGGCGGCCTGGTGACGCTGACGCTGTTCACCTTCCACGGAGCGGTGTTCGCCGCGCTCAAGACCCTTGGTGACATCCGGGAACGGGCGCGCCGACTGGCGCTGCGGCTCGGACTGGTGACGGCCGTGCTCGCGCTGGTCTTCCTGCTCTGGACGCAGGTCGAGAACGGTGACGCCAAGAGTCTGGTCGCGCTGGTCGTGGCGGTCGTCGCGCTGGTCGCGGCGATCGGAGCGAACCAGGCGGGACGTGAGGGCTGGGCGTTCGGACTGTCGGGCCTCACCATCGTCGCCGCGATTGCGATGCTGTTCCTGACGCTCTTCCCGAACGTCATGCCGTCCTCGCTGAACGACGAGTGGAGCCTCACGGTCACCAACGCCTCGTCGAGCCCGTACACGCTGAAGATCATGACGTGGTGTGCGGTGATCGCCACACCGGTGGTCATGCTCTACCAGGGCTGGACGTACTGGGTGTTCCGCAAGCGGATCGGTACCCAGCACATTGCCGACGCCGTGCACTGAAGCCCGTAGATCCGGGGGCATGTTTCACGTGAAACATGCCCCATGAGAAGAAGGTGTGTTTCACGTGAAACACGCCGGCTTGACCCAAGGGTGTGTTTCACGTGAAACCGATCGACCCGCGACTTCTTCGCTACGCCCGTGCCACCCGTCTCTTCCTGATGGCGGTCGTGGGGCTGGGCGTTGTGGGAGCGGGGCTGGTCGTCGCGCAGGCCATGCTCATCGCCGAAGTGGTGGTCGGCGCCTTCCAGCACGGACTGTCGACGGCTGAACTCCGCACGCCGCTGCTCCTGTTGGCGGCTGTCGCGATCGGTCGCGCGCTCATCTCCTGGCTCACCGAACTCGCGGCGCACCGGGCGAGTGCTGCGGTCAAGTCGGAGCTGCGCGGACGGTTGCTGGAACGGGCCGGAGCGCTCGGTCCGGAGTGGCTGAGCGGACAGCGGACAGGCTCACTGATCGCGCTCGCCACGCGCGGAGTGGACGCGCTCGACGACTACTTCTCGCGCTATCTGCCGCAGTTGGGGCTCGCGGTGGTCGTGCCCGTCGCCGTACTGGCGCGGATCGTCACCGAGGACTGGGTGTCGGCGGCGATCATCGTCGGCACGCTTCCGCTCATCCCGATCTTCATGATGCTCATCGGCTGGGTCACGCAGTCCCAGATGGACCGGCAGTGGCGGCTGCTGTCCCGGCTCTCGGGCCACTTCCTGGACGTCGTCGCGGGGCTGCCCACCCTCAAGGTCTTCGGACGGGCCAAGGCGCAGGCGGAGTCCATCCGGCGGATCACCGGGGAGTACCGGCAGGCGACCATGCGGACCCTGCGGATCGCCTTCATCTCGTCCTTCGCGCTGGAACTGCTCGCCACGATCTCGGTCGCCCTGGTCGCGGTGACCATCGGAATGCGCCTCGTCCACGGCGAGATGGCGCTGTACGACGGACTGGTCGTCCTGATCCTCGCCCCCGAGGCCTATCTGCCGCTGCGCCAGGTCGGGGCGCAGTACCACGCGGCGGCGGAGGGGCTGTCGGCCGCCGAGGAGATCTTCTCGGTCCTGGAGACGCCGGTACGGGAGTCCGGGTCCGGTGTCGTGCCCGCCGCCGGGGAGCTGTGCTTCGAGGGAGTGACGGTCCGCTATCCCGAGCGGTCGTCCGACGCGGTGTCCCACGTGTCCTTCGCGGTCCGGCCCGGAGAGACGGTGGCGCTCGTCGGCCCCAGCGGAGTGGGCAAGACGACTCTGCTCAACGTGCTGCTGGGCTTCGTCCGGCCCACGGAGGGGCGGGTCGAGGTCGGGGGAGTCGACCTCGCGGAAGCCGACCTGGAGGAATGGCGTTCGCACCTCGCCTGGGTGCCGCAGCGGCCCCATCTGTTCGCCGGGTCCGTCGCCGAGAACGTACGGCTGGCGCGGCCGGAGGCGGACGACTCCGCGGTGCGGGCGGCACTGGCCGACGCCGGGGCCCTGGAGTTCGTGGACGCGCTCCCCGACGGTGCGCGCACGCTCCTCGGCGAGGACGGTGCCGGACTCTCCGCCGGGCAGCGCCAACGGCTCGCCCTGGCCCGGGCGTTCCTCGCCGACCGGCCGGTGCTGCTGCTGGACGAGCCGACCGCCTCGCTCGACGGGGCGACCGAGGCCGAGGTGGTGGAGGCGGTCCGGCGCCTCGCCGTCGGACGGACCGTCCTTCTGGTCGTCCACCGGCCGGCCCTGCTCGGCGTGGCCGACCGCGTGGTGCGCCTGGAACCGGCGGCTTCGGCGGACCGGGCCGCCGCGGCGCCCGGCGATGCGCGGCCGGGTCGCTCCGACACGGTGGCGTCCGTGCCCACGGCGGGCAACGAGAAGGCGGCCCCGCTTCCCCAGAAGCGTGGTGACGTGCTCGCGCGTGTCCGTGCCATGGCCGGGCCGCGCCGGGGACGGCTCGCGCTGGCCCTCCTGCTCGGCAGTCTCGCGCTCGGAAGCGCCGTCGGCCTCATGGCCACCTCGGGCTGGCTGATCTCCCGGGCCTCACAGCAGCCGCCCGTGCTCCATCTGATGGTCGCCGTGACGGCCACACGGGCCTTCGGGATCGGACGGGCCGTCTTCCGGTACGCCGAGCGGCTGGTGTCGCACGAGGCGGTGCTGCGGATGCTCGCCGACACCAGGGTCGCCGTGTACCGGCGCCTCGAACGGCTGGCGCCTGCGGGGCTGCGCACCACCCGGCGCGGCGATCTGCTCTCCCGGCTCGTCAGCGATGTCGACGCGCTGCAGGACTACTGGCTGCGCTGGCTGCTGCCCGCCGCCGCGGCGGCCGTCGTGTCCGCCGGTGCGGTCGGGTTCACGGCCTGGCTGCTCCCCGAGGCGGGTGCCGTTCTCGCCGTCGGGCTGCTGGCCGCGGGCGTGGGCGTTCCGCTGGTGACCGGCGCCGTCGCGCGTCGCGCCGAGCGCCGGCTGGCACCGGCACGCGGCGTACTGGCGACCCGGGTGGCCGATCTCCTCACGGGAACGGCCGAGTTGACCGTCGCGGGCGCGCTGCCCGCCCGTACCGCCGAGGCACGGAAGGCCGACGCGGACCTCACGCGCATCACCTCGCGCGCCGCCACCGCCACCGCGCTCGGCGACGGACTGACCGCGCTGATCTCCGGCCTCACCGTCACGGCGGCGGCGTTCGTGGCCGCCCAGGCGGTCGTCGACGGACGACTCGCCGGGGTGGCGGCGGCCGTTGTCGTCCTCACCCCCCTGGCCGCCTTCGAGGCCGTCCTGGGACTGCCCCTGGCCGCCCAGTACCGGCAGCGGGTGCGCAAGAGCGCGGAGCGCGTGTACGAGGTCCTGGACGCGCCCGACCCCGTACGGGAACCGGAGCGGCCCGCGGAGGCGCCCGCGTCGCCGTTCCCGGTCGTGGTGAAGGGGCTGGCCGCCCGATACGCGGGACAGGAGCGGGACGCGGTCGCCGGGGTGGACCTGGTGCTCGAACGCGGGCGCCGGACCGCCGTCGTCGGGCCGTCAGGATCCGGCAAGACGACGCTGGCCCAGGTGCTGCTGCGCTTCCTGGACCCGCACGGGGGGACGTACACGCTGGGGGGCGTGGACGCGTACGGCATGGACGGTGACGATGTGCGGCGGCTGGTCGGACTCTGTGCGCAGGACGCGCATCTCTTCGACAGCTCGGTGCGCGAGAATCTGCTGCTCGCACGGAAGGACGCGACGGACTCCGCGCTGCGGGACGTGCTGGGACGGGTGCGGCTGCTCGACTGGGCCGACGGCCTGCCCGACGGCATCGACACGCTGATCGGGGAGCACGGGGCCCGGTTGTCCGGCGGGCAGCGGCAGCGGCTGGCGCTCGCCCGCGCGTTGCTCGCGGACTTTCCCGTGCTGGTGCTCGACGAGCCCGCCGAGCATCTCGACCTGGCCACCGCAGACGCCCTCACCGCCGATCTGCTGGCCGCGACCGAGGGGCGTACGACGCTGATGATCACGCACCGGCTGGCGGGCCTCGAAGCGGTGGACGAGGTGATCGTCATGGCCGGCGGGCAGGTGGTGCAGCGGGGCGCGTACGACGAGTTGGTGCGTGCGGCGGGGCCGTTGCGGGAGATGTCCGAGCGGGAACGCCGCACGGAGATGCCGGCCTTCGCACGGTGAGGACTGGCGCGGTGAGGGTTTCGCGCGGTGACGGTTCCGCACACGCTCGACTTTACCTGACAAATGGGACTAACTAGGCTCGGTGCATGTCAGTCGAGCCGGGCCCCGGTGGCGTCCCGAATCCAGCCGACGTACCGCGGCTGCTGGAAGCGATGCGGGCGGTCGGAAGCGGTCTGCGGCTGCGGTCCACCCTGGAGCGGATCTGCGAGACCGCGGCGGAGCTGGCGGACGCGCGGTACGCGGCGGTCGGGCTCACGGCGGAGTGCGGGGACGGCCTCGCCGAGCGCGTGGGCGAGGACATCGACGGACAGGCGGTCCGATGGATCGGGCGGCTGCCGGACGGGTACGAGGAGACCGCCGGGGCCGGGGGGACCTGCCCTCCGCCCGAGGCCGGCTTCCTGGCCGTGCCCGTCCGCGTCCAGGGCGAGAGCGTGGGCACCTTCCACCTCGCCGAGAAGCGCGACGGCGGCCCGTTCGGCGAGCACGACCTCGACATGGTGCGCGTACTGGCGCGCGAGGCGGGCATCGCGGTGGGGAACGCGCGCCTGTACGGGGCCGCCAGACGGCGCGAGCGCTGGATCGACGGATCCGTGGCCGTCACCACCGCGCTGCTCTCCGGAGGAGACGCCGACGAAGCCCTCCAGGTGGTCGCCGAACAGGCCCGTCGGCTCTCCGACTCGATGGCCGGGCTCGTGCTCCTGCCCGCGGCGGCGGGCGGACTGGAGATCGTCGCCGTCGCCTCCGAGAGCCCGTCGAGGGCACTGGGCCTCGTCGTGCCGGCCGAGAACGCGGTGGCGGGCCGGATCCTCGCGGGGAAGGCCGTGTTCGTCGAGGACGCGGCCTCGGATCCGCGGATGTCCGCCGACCTCTCGCGGGGTTACGGGCCGACGCTGCTCCTTCCGCTGCGGAGCGGCGGCCGGGTCCTGGGGAGCCTCGTCATGGCACGCGCGGCGGGCGCCCGCCCGTTCACGGATGCCGAGCGCACCCTGGCGACGCAGTTCGCCTCCCAGGCCGCGCTCGCGCTGATGATGGCCGAGGCACAGCGGGACCGGGAACAGCTCGCGGTCTATGAGGACCGTGACCGGATCGCCCGTGACCTGCACGATCTCGTCATCCAGCGGTTGTTCGCCACCGGGATGCTGCTGGAGAGCGCTCAGCGGCGGTCCGTGCTGCCCGAGGTGCGGCAGGGCGTCGGCAAGGCGGTCGACGAACTCGATGTCACCATCCAGGAGATCCGTACGGCCATCTTCGCGCTCCAGCAGGGACCCGCGGAGTTTCCGACCGGGCTGCGGGCGCGCGTACTGCGGGAGATCAACATGGCTGCCGTACCGCTCGGCTTCAAGCCGTCGCACCGCTTCGTCGGATCGGTGGACACGGTGGTCGGCGAGCTCACGGCCAAGAACCTCGTCGCGGCCCTGCGCGAAGCCCTGTCCAACGCCTTCCGGCACGCGGGAGCGTCCCGGATCGACGTCACCGTGGACGCGACGGTACGGCTTCCGGGTGACGGGACCGGCGTACGTCTGACGGTCACGGACGACGGCGTCGGCATCCCCGACGGCGGCCGGCGCAGCGGGCTGAAGAACCTCAAGCGGCGCGCGGAGTCGCTGGGCGGGGACAGCTGGTACGGCCCGGGGTCCGGGAAGGACGCGGGCGGCACGTCGGTGGTCTGGGAGGCGCCGTACTGAGTCCGGGGCAGGTCCTGACGGGCGCTCACGAGCACGTGCGGGCGCTCGCGGGCACGTACGGGCGTTCGCGGGTACGTACGGACGTGCGGCGCGGCTCGCCGAAGTGATTCCGGCGGGACCCCTGTTCGGCCCAGCGCAGTGCTCCGTCCGTGCCCACCGCTCCCCCAGGTGTACGACGTGAACAGGACCGGAGCCGTCCCCGCGCGACACGATTCGTGTCATGCGCTCACGCCGACGTCGCCGTCCCCCGCTCGTCACGGCGCTCTCGTGCGCGCTGGCCGTCCTGATGGCGGTGCCCACGGCGGCCACCGGGCACACCGACACCGACAGCGGCGGCGGGGCCGGCGCCGAGGTCGTGCGGCTGTACGAGGAGGCGTCAGTGGCGACGCAGCGGTACGAGGCGGGGCGCCGCGAGGCCGAGGAACAGCGGAGCCGGGCCAGGCGGCTGGAACGGCTTCTCGACCGGGAG
This sequence comes from Streptomyces ortus, assembly GCF_026341275.1. NCBI lineage: Bacteria > Bacillati > Actinomycetota > Actinomycetes > Kitasatosporales > Streptomycetaceae > Streptomyces > Streptomyces ortus. Next base: position 4,283,904 of record NZ_JAIFZO010000002.1, on the reverse strand, counting down.
CGGCGGGACACCGCGGCGCTGGACGGGGACCTCGGCCGCATCGCGCGTGCCCAGTACCGCAGCGGCGGCGGGCTCCCGTACACCGCCCGGCTGCTGCTGGCGGACAGCCCCGAGGAGCTGATGCGCGGTCAGCGAGCCGTCCGGCAGGCGGATCTGGCGGTCGACCACGCCGTCACCAAGAGCCGCCGGGCCCGGAACAGGCTCGCGGCCGACGAATCGAAGGCGGCCTCCGCCTGGCAGGCGCTGGAGCGGCGCAACGAAGAACTCGCCGGGATCAAGCGCGGCATCGAGCGGAAGCTGACGGAGGCCCAGGGCACACTCCAGGGCCAGGCGGACGCCTCGGCCGCCGCCGGTGCGTGCCGGGGGCCCGTCCGGCTCGACCAGCCGGACACGGACTTCACCCAGCCGTGGATCCCCCCGGTGGAGACGTACGGGCTCTCCGCGGGGTTCGGCAGCGGCGGTGAACGCTGGGCGAGCCGGCACACCGGTCAGGACTTCGCGGTGGACATCGGTACACCGGTGCGTTCGGTGGGCCGGGGACGGGTGGTCAAGGTGTCGTGCGGCGGCCCGTTCGGCATCGAGGTCGTGGTGCGGCACGCGGGCGGCTACTACACGCAGTACGCCCATCTGGCGGCCGTCACCGTCGAGCAGGGAGAGCGGGTGTCCACCGGTCAGTGGGTCGGCCAGTCGGGCACGACCGGCAACTCGACCGGCCCGCATCTGCACTTCGAGGTACGCCTGACGCCGCAGCCGGGCTCGGGAGTCGATCCGCGCGAGTGGCTCGCCGAGCGGGACGTCCGGCTGTAACCCCGGGAAGAGGGCCGGCGGCCGGCGCGCGGGAGGTTCGCCGCGGGCCGCGGTCCGTTCCTACCGGCGGTCCGCGAGTATCCGCTCGATCACGACAGCCACGCCGTCCTCGGTGTTGGCGGCCGTACGCCCGGACGCCGCGGCGATCACATCGGGGTGCGCGTTGCCCATCGCGTACGACGTGCCCGCCCAGGTGAGCATCTCCACGTCGTTCGGCATGTCACCGAAGGCGACGACCTCTTCGTGCGAGATGCCGCGCTCGGCGCAGCACAGCGCCAGGGTGCTGGCCTTCGAGACGCCGGGGCCGCTGATCTCCAGGAGCGCGCTGGGGCTGGACCGGGTCACGTCGGCCCGGTCGCCGATGGCCAGCCGGGCGGTCATCAGGAAGTCGTCCGGGGCGATCTCGTGGTGGTACGCGAGGATCTTGAGCACCGGCTCGTCGGCGCCCGGGGCGTCCGGCGCCAGAAGTTTCTCGGCGGGCGCGACGGTGTCGGGAGCCTCCAGGTGCAGCTTCGGGTACGCGGGCTCCTGGTAGAAGCCGTATGTCTGCTCGATGGCGAAGAGGGTGCCCGGAGCGGCGTCGCGCAGCAGCCGTACCGCGTCGAGGGCGTTCTCCCGGGCCAGCTCCCGCACCTTGACGAAGCGGTGGGCGCCGGGGCCGCCGTGCAGATCGACCACGGCGGCGCCGTTTCCGCAGATGGCAAGCCCGTGGCCGTGGACGTGATCGCTCACGACGTCCATCCAGCGGGCCGGGCGCCCCGTCACGAAGAAGACCTCGATGCCGGCCGCCTCGGCGGCGGCCAGGGCGGCCACCGTGCGCGGTGAGACGGACTTGTCGTCGCCCAGGAGGGTGCCGTCGAGGTCCGTGGCGATCAGGCGGGGCGCGAGGGGGGAGGCCGGGATCCCGGGCCGTCGGGTCGCTGAGGTCACTCCGTCATTCTCCCGCATATGCGCGCACGGGCGTGCGGTGGTCCGCACATGTGAGTGACGTAACCTTTCACCTGCCCTTTTGCGGACCGGGGGCCGCCGGGCGGGGGCACCCCGCAAGGGGCGTGGCGAACGGCGCGGGGGACCGGCGTCGGCCCGCAACCGGACGTCAGCCCAGTTGGGCCACCGCTTCCAGCGCGATCTGCTCGAAGACCTTCTCGTCCGCCGCGAAGTCGGACTCCGGGATGGGCCAGTGGATCACGATGTCCGTGAAGCCCAGCTCCAGATGGCGGCCCGCGAAGTCGACGAACGCGTCCAGGGACTCCAGCGGACGTCCGCGGTCCGGGGTGAAGCCGGTGAGCAGGACCTTGTCCAGCTCGCGCACATCGCGCCCGGCCGTCTCGCACGCCGCGGCCAGCTTCTCCGTCTGGCCGCGCAGGGCGTCCACCGACTGCTCGGGGGTGCCCGCCTCGAAGAGCTTCGGGTCTCCGGTGGTCACCCACGCCTGTCCGTGCGCGGCGGCGAGCTTCAGGCCGCGCGGTCCGGTGGCGGCCACCGCGAAGGGCAGCCGGGGGCGCTGCACACAGCCGGGGATGTTGTACGCCTCACGCGCCGAGTAGAACGTGCCGTCGTACGACACGGTGTCCTCGGTGAGCAGCCGGTCGAGCAGCGGCACGAACTCGCCGAAGCGGTCGGCCCGCTCGCGCGGCGTCCAGGGCTCCTCGCCGGTGCGCAGCAGTGTCGTGGCGTCGAAACCGGAGCCGCCCGCGCCGATGCCCAGCGTGATCCGGCCACCGGAGATGTCGTCGAGGGAGATCAGTTCCTTGGCGAGGGCCACCGGATGCCGGAAGTTCGGCGAGGTCACCAGCGTGCCCAGGCGGAGCCGGTCGGTGGCGCCCGCGGCGGCGGTCAGCGTCGGTACGGCGCCGTACCAGGGGCCTTCGCGGAACGTCCGCCATGCCAGGTGGTCGTAGGTGAAGGCGGTGTGGAACCCGAGCTGCTCGGCCCGCTGCCAGGTGGAACGGCCTCCCTCGTGCCAGCGGAGGTAGGGCAGGATCACGGTGCTCAGGCGCAGACTCATGCCGCAGAGCCTAAGCGCAGCCGTGCGGCACGGCGGACCGCCCGGGGCCGGCGGTCACTGATCCCTCGCTCCTCAGCGCGTGACCGGAAACCGCAGGTAGCGCGGCGGCACGGTGGCCGTGAGCCAGACGCCGTTGGCGCTGACCGTGAAGACATGGCCGTCGCGGTGCATGGCGCCGGCGTCCACGGAGAGGACGACGGGGCGCCCGCGGCGCGCTCCGACGCGGGCCGCCGTCTCGCGGTCGGCCGAGAGGTGCACGTCGTGCCGGTCCATGGGCCGCAGCCCCTCGGCGCGGATCGCGTCCAGAGTGCGGGCGACGGTGCCGTGGTAGAGGTACGCGGGCGGGGTCGCCGACGGCAGTCCCAGGTCGACCGCCACGGAGTGGCCCTGGCTGGCGCGGATCCGGGTGCCCTCGATCGCGAAGCGCCGCTTGTCGTTGTGGGTCACCACGTGGTCGAGCTCGTCCCGGGTGAACGGGAAGCCGTGCGCCGACGCCGCGGTCATCAGCGTGCCGATCTCGACCCAGCCGCCGTCGTCGAGCACCAGCCCGATCCGTTCGGGCTGGTGCCGCAGATGCTTCGAGAGGTACTTCGACACCTTGACGGTGCGCCTCTCGTCCCTGGGTCTCTCATTCATCCCGACAGGGTGCCTGAAGAGACACGGATCACGCAGGTGATTTTGACCCGAAGGTTTGATCCACAGCCAAGTACGTTTTCCACAGGCGTAGTTGAGGAATCTGTGGACAACTCGTGGACACTTTAGGCTGGTTCGTCAACTTCAGTCGTTTGAGAGCGGGATGGGACCAATGCGTCCAAGGCCCGTGCCCTGACCTCGCGTTCAGCGGCCAGGGAGATGAACTCGGCCGCCCGCTCCGCGCCGACAAGCCCTTCCACCGCGGTCATTGTCTCCGCCGGAAGGATCACGGTACGCGTCCCCTCCGGGTCTTTTCGGGGCTGCTCCACACCGAGGTGCCGACGCAGCTGCCGATGGGCGAACAGCTGCATGGCCCGCGCCAGTTCGGCGTCCACCGTCTGGCGGGCGAGCGGCCGGAGCCGGCGTACGAGCGCGGCTGCTTCCGTGGCGTCGGTGTCGTTCGGCGGGTGTTCGCCGAGATAGCGGGCGAAGACGTGCTCGGCCGTGAACTCCAGGAACCGGGCGGCGATGTGCTCCACCTGACCCCTCAACTCCCGCAGATGACCGGAGATCGCGGACAGCGGGACGCCCGCCTCGTACAACTCCGCGGCGACGGCCAGCTCTTGGGGGCTCGGCACGAGGAACGTGTCCTCCTGTCCCGGGATCCGTTCGAGTACTCCCAGCGCGATCGCCTCGGCCACCGCCGCGTCGTCCGGGTGACCGCCGAACCGTTCGTCGAGCTCCGCCCGGGAGATACGGACCGCCTCCTCGTCCGTCCACGGACCGTCGACCTCGGCGACCAGTCCGAGTACGCCGCCCAGACCGCGCCCCGCGTCCCAGGCCTCCAGCAGCTCCTTGATCGAGGCCAGGGTGTAGCCGCGGTCGAGCAGGTCGGCGATCTGCCGCAGCCGGGCCAGATGGGTGTCCGCGTAGAGGTTCGCGCGCCCGCGCCGCTCCGGGCGGGGGAGCAGCCCGCGGTCCTGGTAGGCGCGGATCGTCCGGACCGTGGCACCACTGCGGTGCGCCAGCTCCTCGATCCGGTACGCGGCGCCGGCCGACTCGTCGGTCACAGTCCCCGCCCTTCCGGTTCCCCGCCCTGCCGACCGGAGCCGTCACCGCACTGCCGGCCACCCGGCGCGCATACCGGAGCAGCAGCCACTCCCGGGCCGGTGTCCGGTCCAGCGCCGGAGTCGAAGGAGAGCCGGCGGGGTGTGAGGGCGTGGTGCTCTCTCACAGCGGGGGCTCCATCCGTGCGATCGCGCGAAGTGCCCCGGGGGTGAAACGGGACATGAGACGGCCGCCTCGTGCCTCCACCGTGACGGGCACCACGGCCTGGTTGCGGACGACGGCCCGCACCACGGCCTCGGCGACCTTCTCCGGCGGGTAGTTGCGCAGTCCGTACAGCCGCGCCGATCTCTTCTGGCGCCGTTTCTCCTCCTCGGCGTCCACTCCGGTGAAGCGCGCGGTCGAGGTGATGGCGGTGTTGACGAAGCCGGGGCAGATCGCCGAGACGCCGATGCCCTGGCCCGCCAGCTCGGCGCGCAGACACTCGCTGAGCATCAGCACCGCCGCCTTGGAGGTGCTGTAGGCGGTCAGCGCCTTCGACGGCAGATACGCGGCGGCCGACGCGGTGTTGACGATGTGGCCGCCCTGTCCGCGCTCCGCCATCTGCTTCCCGAAGAGCCGGCAGCCGTGGATCACACCCCACAGATTGACGTCGAGAACCGTGCGCCAGTCCTCCACGGTGGTGTCGAGGAAGGAGCCGGACAGTCCGATCCCGGCGTTGTTCACCAGGACGTCGACCACCCCGTACTCGGCGGCGACCTTGGCGGCCAGTTGCTCCATGGCCCGCTCGTCCGAGACGTCGACCGTCTCGGCCCAGGCCTCCGGGGCGCCGACGAGCCGGGACCGCTCCGCGGTGCGTGCCGCGCTCTCCGCGTCCCGGTCGACGGCCACCACGCGCGCGCCGGCCTCGGCGAACGCGAACGCGGTGGCCCGTCCGATGCCGCTGCCCGCGCCGGTGACCAGGACGAGCTGCCCGCCGAAGCGCTCGGCGTGCGGACCGCTCACCGCGGGCGCGGGCCGTCCGTCCTCCGTCGAGGTCACGAACTCGGTGATCCAGGCGGCCACCTGGTCGGGCCGGGTGCGCGGGATCCAGTGCTTGGCCGGGAGAGTGCGGCGCACCAGCCGTGGGACCCACTGCTCCAGATCGTCGTAGAGCCGTTCGGAGAGGAACGCGTCTCCCAGGGGCGTGATGAGCTGCACGGGCGCGTGCGCGTACGCGTCGCCGCGGGGCCTGCCCAGGCGGGGACGGATGTTGTCGCGGTACAGCCACGCGCCGTTGGCCGCGTCCCTGGGCAGCGACGAGGTCGGATAGTCCCCGGCGGGGACCTTCTCCAGGCGGCGCAGGATCTTCGGCCACTGCTTGCCGAGGGGGCCGCGCCAGGCCAGTTCGGGCAGGGCGGGGGTGTGCAGCAGGTACACGTACCAGGACTTGGCGCCCTGGCCGAGCAGTTGCCCGACCTTGCGCGGTGTCGGGCGGGACATGCGCTTCTTGATCCAGTGCCCGAAGTGGTCGAGGGAGGGGCCGGACATCGAGGTGAAGGACGCGATCCGCCCTTCCGTGCGCTTGACCGTGGTGAACTCCCAGGCCTGCACCGACCCCCAGTCGTGGCCGACCAGATGGACCGGCCGGTCCGGACTGACCGCGTCCACGACCGCCAGGAAGTCGTCCGTCAGCTTCTCCAGGGTGAATCCGCCGCGCAGGGGCCGGGGCGCGGTGGATCCGCCGTGGCCGCGCACGTCGTACAGCACCACATGGAAGCGCTCGGCCAGGCGCCCGGCGACCTCGGACCACACCTCCTTGGAGTCCGGATAGCCGTGCACGAGCACCACCGTGGGCCGCGTCGAGGGATCGCCCCACTCGGCGACACACAGTTCGACGCCGCCCGTACGCACCCGGCGCTCACGCGCGCCCGCGAGGGCCGCTCGTCCTTCGCCGAGGGGCACTTGCCCTTCACCACGGCTCACTTGTCCTCCGCCCTACGCCGCACATGCGGCACGTCGTCGTCCAGCCGGAACGCGCTCTGGGCGGTGCGGCCCTCGCCGTGCGACCACCGCCCCGGCGCACACGAGCCGGTGCGGCCCGCCCGAATCCGGCGAGCCCCGCGGTGAGCGGACCGGGTGAGGCCCCTGGCGAGGCCACTGCTGAGGTCATGCCACCGTCCGTTCCAAGCCGGCTGCCGTACGCGCCCGCAACTTGACACTGATGAATGTGACCATTGTCGGCGGCTGCGTCAAGAGGGGGGTGCGAGACCTGTGGAAAACCGTGTGGTTGTGGACAACCCGGCCGACCCGGGCGACCCCGGGCCACCCGGGCACGCCGACGGCCGCCGGTTGTTCGACCTGAGGGTGACCCCTACGGACCCGTACGACCGGAGAGTGAGAGCGATACAGCTCCCAGGTCTGACGACTGATGTGTTGTGCGCCACTACCTTCGGAATGTGACTGTGATCGCGACCGAAAGCCTGAGCAAGCGGTTCCCCAGGGTGACCGCTCTTGACCGGCTCTCCGTGGACGTCGGACCCGGTGTGACCGGACTCGTCGGAGCCAACGGAGCCGGCAAGTCCACATTGATCAAGATCCTGCTGGGGTTGTCCCCCGCCACCGAGGGCCGCGCCGCGGTGCTCGGACTCGATGTCGCCACCAAGGGCGGCGACATCCGGGAGCGCGTCGGATACATGCCCGAGCACGACTGCCTGCCGCCCGACGTCTCGGCCACCGAGTTCGTCGTCCACATGGCGCGCATGTCCGGTCTGCCCCCGGCGGCGGCCCGCGAGCGCACGGCGGACACGCTGCGCCACGTCGGCCTCTACGAGGAGCGGTACCGCCCCATCGGCGGCTACTCGACGGGCATGAAGCAGCGCGTCAAGCTCGCGCAGGCGCTGGTCCACGACCCGCAACTGGTCTTCCTCGACGAGCCGACGAACGGCCTCGACCCGGTCGGCCGCGACGAGATGCTCGGCCTGATCCGCCGCATCCACACCGACTTCGGCATCTCCGTCCTGGTCACCTCGCACCTGCTCGGCGAGTTGGAGCGCACCTGCGACCACGTCGTCGTCATCGACGGCGGCAAGCTCCTGCGGTCCAGCTCCACCACGGACTTCACGCAGCGCACGGCGATCCTCGCCGTCGAGGTCACCGACACGGACGAGCACCCGGACGGCACCGGCGCACTGCGCGACGTGCTGCACGCGCGCGGTGTCGACACCCACGACGGCAGCGGACTCCCCGGTGCGGGCCACATCCTGCTCCTCACCGCGCAGGGCGAGGAGACGTACGACCTCGTACGGGACGTCGTCGCCGACCTGGGCCTCGGTCTGGTGCGCATGGAGCAGCGCAGGCACCACATCGCTGAGGTCTTCAAGGACAGCGACGAGCAGGCGGCCAGGGACGCCGAAGCGCGCTCGGCCCCGAAGAACGGCGACGAACAGCGGAAGGAGGCGGTCGGCCATGGCGGTTGAGCAGCCCCAGGCACAGGTCCCGGCTCCGGCAGGCGCGGGCGAGCAGACCCGGATCCACAACATCGGCTACCGCAACTACGACGGCCCGCGTCTGGGACGCGCGTACGCCCGCCGCTCGCTCTACTCGATGTCCCTGCGCGGCTCGTACGGCCTCGGCCGCTCGGTGAAGTCCAAAGTGCTGCCGATGCTGCTCTTCGTGGTGATGTGCGTCCCCGCGCTGATCATGGTCGCGGTCGCCGTCGCCACCAAGGCGAAGGACCTGCCCGTCGACTACACGCGCTACGCGATCATCATGCAGGCCGTCATCGGTCTGTACGTCGCCTCCCAGGGACCGCAGTCCGTCTCCCGGGACCTGCGCTTCAAGACCGTCCCGCTGTACTTCTCGCGCCCCATCGAGACCGCCGACTACGTACGCGCCAAGTACGCGGCGCTGGCCTCGGCGCTGTTCCTGCTCACCGCCGCCCCGCTGCTCGTGCTGTACGTGGGAGCGCTGCTGGCCAAACTCGACTTCTGGGACCAGACCAAGGGTTTCGGACAAGGGCTCGTCTCCGTGGCACTGCTTTCCCTGCTTTTCGCCGGCATCGGCCTGGTCATCTCGGCGATCACCCCGCGCCGCGGCTTCGGCATCGCCGCCGTCATCGCCGTGCTGACCATCTCCTACGGAGCGGTGTCCACCGTCCAGGCCATCGCCTACGACCAGTCCAGCACCGACGCGATCTCCTGGCTCGGCCTCTTCTCGCCGATCACGCTGATCGACGGGGTGCAGACCGCCTTCCTGGGCGCCACATCGGCGTTCCCCGGCGGTGAGGGTCCTTCGAGCGGCCTGGGCGTCGTGTATCTGATCGCCGTCCTGGGGCTCGTCGCGGGCTGCTACGGCATCCTGATGCGCCGCTACCGAAAGGTCGGACTGTGACCGCCCGCCCGTCGTCCGCCACCACCCTTCCAAGGAACGGGCCGCGCCCATGAGCACCCTCACCATCGACCACGTCTCACGCTGGTTCGGCAACGTGGTGGCCGTCAACGACATCACCATGACCATCGGCCCCGGAGTCACCGGCCTGCTCGGCCCGAACGGCGCCGGAAAATCCACCCTCATCAACATGATGGGCGGCTTCCTCGCCCCCTCCACCGGCTCCGTCACCCTCGACGGCCGGCCGACCTGGCGCAACGAGGAGATCTACAAGCAGATCGGCATCGTCCCCGAGCGCGAGGCGATGTACGACTTCCTCACAGGCCGCGAGTTCGTCGTCGCCAACGCCGAGTTGCACGGCCTCGGCGACAAGGCGGCCCACCGCGCCCTCGCCACGGTCGAGATGGAGTACGCGCAGGACCGGAAGATCTCGACGTACTCCAAGGGCATGCGCCAGCGCGTGAAGATGGCCTCGGCGCTCGTCCACGACCCCTCGCTGCTGCTGCTCGACGAGCCCTTCAACGGCATGGACCCGCGCCAGCGCATGCAGCTGATGGACCTGCTGCGGCGCATGGGCGACGAGGGCCGTACGGTCCTCTTCTCGTCGCACATCCTGGAGGAGGTCGAGCAACTCGCCTCGCACATCGAGGTGATCGTCGCCGGACGGCACGCGGCCAGTGGCGACTTCCGCCGGATCCGCCGCCTGATGACCGACCGCCCGCACCGCTACCTGGTCCGCTCCAGCGACGACCGCGCGCTCGCGGCGGCGCTGATCGCCGACCCGTCGACGTCCGGCATCGAGGTGGACCTCCAGGAGGGCGCCTTGCGCATCCAGGCCGTCGACTTCCCGCGCTTCACGGCACTGCTGCCGCGAGTGGCCCGCGACCACGGCATCCGACTGCTCACGGTCTCGCCGTCCGACGAGTCCCTCGAGTCCGTCTTCTCGTATCTCGTCGCGGCGTAGGAGGCCGAAAGATGTACGACCCCACAGTCGCCCGACTCACCTACCGCGGCCTCCTCGGCCGCCGCCGGGCCCTCATCCTGGGCGCCCTGCCCGTCCTGCTGATCGTCCTCTCCGTGGCCGTGCGCAGCTTCACGGGCGCCGACGACCAGGTGGCCGCGGACGTCCTCGGCGGCTTCGCGCTCGCCACGATGGTGCCCATCATCGGTGTCATCGCGGGAACGGGCGCGATCGGCCCCGAGATCGACGACGGCTCGGTCGTCTACCTGCTCGCCAAGCCGGTCAAGCGCCCCACGATCATCTTCACCAAGCTGATCGTCGCCGTCGCCGTCACCATGGTGTTCTCGGCGGTCCCGACGTTCCTCGCCGGACTGATCCTCAACGGCAACGGCCAGCAGGTCGCCGTCGCGTACACCGTGGCGGCTCTGGTCGCCTCCATCGCGTACGCGGCGCTCTTCCTGCTGCTCGGCACCATCACGCGGCACGCGGTGGTCTTCGGACTCGTCTACGCCCTCGTGTGGGAGGCGCTCTTCGGGACGCTGGTCTCCGGGGCGAGGACGCTCAGTGTCCAGCAGTGGTCGCTCGCGGTGGCCCACAAGGTGTCCGGCGGCGATCTCGTCACCTCCGACGTGGGCCTCACCACCGGCACGGTGCTGCTGGTCGTGGTGACCGTCGCCGCCACCTGGTTCGCGGGACAGAAGTTGCGGACGCTGACCCTGGCCGGCGAGGAGTAGCCCTGCCGGAGTGGGTGGCGGGCCCGCCTGGTCGATGCGGCTCCACGCGCGCGTGGAGCCGCATCCGTCCTTGATCCCGCAGTCGATTTCTGATCTTGAAGATCTTGAAGTGGGTTTTACGCCGGTGACGGCACACTGGCCCGAGGGGATGCGACGAGGAGGAACGGGGATGGCGGCGCAGGCACCACGCGGTGACGGACAGGGACCCGGCGAAGGCCCTGGGGAGCCCGCGGGAGAGGTCTGGGACGAACTCGTCCTGGACGAGGACTTCATACGGTCCGCCGATACGGAGGAGCCGTCCGCGCGCGCCCGGATGCTCGCGGCCCGCTGGCGCGACGGCGGCCCCGATCCGCAGCCCTGGCGCTCCGACGAGCCACCCGCGGGATGGTTCTTCAGCAAGGCGCGGCGGCGCAGGTGGCGGCGGAGCTGACCTGCCTGCCCACTGCGCGCCAAGCGCCCTTTTATTCAGGGGCGTCCGATTATTCGGTGGCGTCCGACTCGTCCCCCGGGGCACAGTGGTCATGTTCAGGGCGCCGGATTCCTCCGGTGCCGCAGTCCGGGTGAGGAGCACGACGACGCCCGTCAGTGGCGGTTCGTCGGGCTCCCGGCAGGGCAGCGTGCGGGCTCCGGAGCAGTCAGCTCCGTCGAGTCCGCCCCGCGAGGGAGCTGCCCGGGGCGGCCGCTTCGAGCGCGTACCTCCGCGCGGGCCGCCCCTCCCGGGCGGGGTTCCCCAAAAGCCGCGGAGCGGCTAGCCCAGCAGTCTCTCCAGCACCACCGCGATGCCGTCCTCGTCGTTCGACAGGGTCAGCTCGTCGGCCACGGCCTTGAGTTCGGTGTGGGCGTTGGCCATCGCCACGCCGTGCGCCGACCACGCGAACATCGGTATGTCGTTCGGCATGTCGCCGAAGGCGATCGTGTCTGCGGCCTTCACACCCAGGCGGCGGGCCGCCAGGGAGAGCCCCGTGGCCTTGGACAGACCCAGGGGCAGGATCTCCACGATGCCCTCGCCCGCCATCACGATGTTCACCAGCGAGCCCGCCGCCGCCCGCGCCGCGGACGTCAGCTCGTCGTCGGTGAGGCGCGGATGCTGGATGTACATCTTGGTCAGGGGCGCGGCCCACAGCTCGGCCACATCGGTGAACGGGACGGACTGCAACAGGCCCTGCACCCGGTAGCCGGGGCCGACCAGGACGTCGCCGTCGAGACCGTCGCGGCTCGCGGCGAGGGACAGCGGGCCGACCTCCGCCTCGATCTTGGCGAGCGCCAGCCCCGCCAGCTGCCGGTCGAGGGTCACCGACGTGAGCAGCCGGTGCGCCCCGGCGTCGTACAGCTGGGCGCCCTGGCCGCACACCGCGAGGCCCTCGTACCCGAGGTCGTCGAGGATGTGCCGGGTCCAGGGCACCGCCCGGCCGGTGACCACGAGGTGCGCCGCACCCGCCACGGTGGCCGCGGCGAGTGCCTCGCGCGTGCGCTCCGAGACCGTGTCGTCGGAGCGCAGCAACGTTCCGTCGAGATCGGTCGCGACAAGCCTGTACGGGAACGCCCGCGTGGATCCGGCCGATCCGGTGGGCTCGGTGGTGCCGGTCACTTGGAGATCGGCTCCAGCAGCTCACGGCCGCCCAGATACGGACGCAGCACCTCGGGCACCCGTACGGAGCCGTCGGCCAGCTGGTGGTTCTCCAGGATCGCCACGATCGTGCGCGGAACGGCGCACAGCGTGCCGTTCAGTGTCGCGAGCGGCTGCACCTTCTTGCCGTCCCGCATGCGTACCGACAGCCGGCGGGCCTGGAAGCCGTCGCAGTTCGAGGCCGAGGTCAGCTCGCGGTACTTGCCCTGGGTCGGGATCCACGCCTCGCAGTCGAACTTGCGCGAGGCGGACGACCCCAGGTCGCCCGAGGCCACGTCGATGACCTGGAAGGGCAGCCCGAGACCGGTCAGCCACTGCTTCTCCCAGTCGAGGAGCCGCTGGTGCTCGTTCTCCGCGTCCGCCGGATCGACGTACGAGAACATCTCGACCTTGTCGAACTGGTGCACGCGGAAGATGCCCCGGGTGTCCTTGCCGTACGTGCCGGCCTCGCGGCGGAAGCACGGCGAGAAGCCCGCGTAGCGCAGCGGCAGCTTGTCCGCGTCCAGGATCTCGTCCATGTGGTACGCCGCGAGCGGGACCTCGGAGGTGCCGACCAGGTAGAAGTCGTCCTTCTCCAGGTGGTACACGTTCTCCGCGGCCTGGCCGAGGAAGCCGGTGCCCTCCATGGCGCGCGGGCGGACCAGCGCGGGGGTCAGCATCGGGACGAAGCCGGCCTCCGTGGCCTGCGCGATCGCCGCGTTGACGAGGGCGAGCTCCAGGAGCGCGCCGACCCCCGTCAGGTAGTAGAAGCGCGAGCCGGACACCTTGGCGCCGCGTTCGACGTCGATGGCGCCCAGCGCCTCGCCGAGCTCCAGGTGGTCCTTGGGCTCGAAGCCCTCGGCGCCGAAGTCGCGGATCGTGCCGTGCGTCTCCAGGACGACGAAGTCCTCCTCGCCGCCGACGGGGACGTCGGGGTGCACGAGGTTGCCGAGCTGCTGCAGGAGCCGCTTGGTCTCCTCGTCCGCCTCGTGCTGCTCGGCGTCGGCCGCCTTGACGTCGGAGGCGAGCCGGCCGGCCTTCTGGAGCAGCTCGGCCTTCTCGTCGCCCGAAGCCTTGGGGATGAGCTTGCCGAGCGCCTTCTGCTCGGAGCGCAGCTCGTCGAAGCGGACGCCGGACGACCTGCGCCGCTCGTCGGCGGAGAGCAGGGAGTCGACGAGCGCGACATCCTCTCCACGGGCGCGCTGGGAGGCGCGAACACGGTCGGGGTCCTCACGAAGCAGGCGAAGGTCAATCACGCCACAAGGTTACCGGTGCCGGGTTCCGGGTCACGACCCGGTATTCCGATCTGTCGCTTCTGTCAGGTTTTGCGGGAATTGTCGAATCGTTTGAATTGTGCGGATCCGCGTCAATCGAAAGAGGTCCGGCTCCCTGGAACGGGGCAGTCGGGATGCGGCGGGTTGACTCGATTCCCTTGCGGGCCAAGGGACTTGGTGCGGGGTTTGTCCACAGGAATCCACACCCCGGGAAAGTTATCCACAGGCTGTGCGAAAGATCTGTGGACATCGGAAGTGATCGTTCCGAAAGCCGCATCCGGGACGAGGAATTCCCGAGTCAAACCCTCTCTACACCCACGTTCGAGTGGAAATGGGTCCCTCTAAGGGATTGGTCAGGGAAAACGGGTGTACGAAGGGTGGCCTGCGGGACTGTGGACGCGGTTGCGGGTTGTAGGGCGATTTGTCGACTGTGTCGTGCTTCGTTGTCGACTTGTCCCCAGGTCGAGAAGCGCGCCTGTGGATAACTTCTGTGGATGAAGAAAATCTGCAGGTAGGACCAGCCGCTTCCAGCCGCTTCCGGCCGCTTCCGGCCGATCCGGCTGGATCGGGCGGAAGCGGCCGGATCGGCTAGAAGCGGCCGTCCTGGCAGCGCGCCAGCCAGTCCGAGGCCGCCGCGAACTCGCCGTCCGACGTACCGGCCCGCGGTGCGCGCATGTCCTTCGGATCGACGTCGGCCTGTGGATAGGACCCGAGGAACCGCACCTTCGGGCAGGACCTCTTGAGCCCCATCAGCGCCTCGGCCACCCGCCGGTCCGCGATGTGCCCCTCCGCGTCGATGGCGAAGCAGTAGTTGCCGATGCCCTCGCCGGTCGGCCTGGACTGCAGCAGCATCAGGTTGACCCCGCGGACCGCGAACTCCTGGAGCAGTTCGAGCAGGGCACCCGGATGGTCGTCGCGCTGCCAGATCACCACGGACGTCTTGTCGGCACCGGTCGGCGCCGCGGGCCGGGCGGGCCGGCCCACCAGGACGAACCGGGTCTGCGCGTTCTCCGCGTCGTGGATCTCGGTCTCCAGGGCCTCCAGGCCGTACCGCGCCGCCGCGAACTCACCCGCGAAGGCCGCGTCGTAACGCCCCTCCTGCACCAGACGGGCACCGTCCGCGTTGGAGGCCGCCGACTCCCACACGACGTCCGGGAGGTTGTCCCTCATCCAGTTGCGCACCTGCGGCTGGGCGGCCGGGTGCGCGCTGACCGTCTTGATGTCGGAGAGCTTCGTACCGGGGCGGACCAGCAGCGCGAAGGTGATCGAGAGGAGCACCTCGCGGTAGATCATCAGCGGCTCGCCGACGGCCAGCTGGTCGATCGTCGTGGTGATGCCGCCCTCCACCGAGTTCTCGATCGGCACGAACGCGGCCTCGACCTCACCGGCCCGGACGGCGTCGAGGGCCGCCGGAACGGACACCATCGGGACGAGCTGCCGGGTGGCCGACTCCGGAAGAGTCCGCAGGGCCACTTCGGTGAAGGTGCCCTCGGGGCCGAGATACGCGTAGCTGGCTGGCATGGCCTCACCCTAATGGGCCTTGTGGGAACTGGTCTCACGCTTCCGGAACCACGCCCCGATGGGTGGATCTCAGCCCTCCAGCAACTTCTGTCCCACGTACTCCCCCTCCGACGCCCCGCCCGGCACCGCGAAGAGCCCGCTCGACTCGTGCCGGATGAAGGCGGACAGCGCGTCCCCGCGGTCGAGCTTGCGCTGCACCGGTACGAAGCCGCGCAACGGGTCGGCCTGCCAGCAGACGAAGAGCAGCCCCGCGTCCGGCACACCGTCCGCGTCGATGCCGTCATGGAAGGAGAAGGGCCGTCGGAGCATCGCCGCGCCGCCGTTCTCGTCGGGCCGGGTGATCCGGGCGTGCGCGTTGACGGGGACCACCAGTTTGCCGTCGCCGCCGGTCTTCTCCAGGTCCATCGCGGTCGTCTCGGTGCCGCCGGACAGCGGTGCCCCGTCGGACTTCCGGCGCCCGATGACCTCCTCCTGGTCCTTGACCGAAAGCGCCTCCCAGTCGTCGAGGAGCATCCGGATACGGCGTACGACGGCGTAGGAACCGCCCGCCATCCACGCCGGGTCGCTCGTCTCGGGCACGAAGATCCGCCGGTCGAAGTCGGACTCCGAGGGCTTGGGATTACGCGTGCCGTCGATCTGGCCCATGAGATTGCGGGCCGTGAGCGGACGGGTGGTGGCGCCCGGCGAGCGGTTGAAGCCGTTCATCTGCCAGCGCACCCTGGCCGCCCGGCCCGCGTCCTGCTGGATCGCGCGCAGGGCGTGGAAGGCGACGAGGGAGTCGTTCGCGCCGATCTGGACCCACAGGTCGCCGTTGCTGCGGGCCTTGTCGAGGTGGTCCGACGAGAAGTCGGGCAGGGGGTCGAGGGCGATCGGGCGCTGCTTCTCCAGTCCCGTACGGGCGAAGAAGCTGTGGCCGAAGCCGAAGGTGAGCGTGAGGGACGAGGGGCCGGCATCGCGCGCCACGTCCGTGTCGTCGTTCGCGGACGCCTCGCCCGCCATCAGCCGCTCGGCCGTCGTCGACCAGCGCCGCAGCAGAGTGGCCGCCTCCTTGCGGCCCGCGCCCGCCGCCAGGTCGAAGGCGACGAGATGACCCTTGGCCTGCAGAGCGGTGGTGATGCCCGGCTGATGTTTCCCGTGAAACATCACCTCGTCCGCGCCCACCGAACTGAGGAGCGCGGTCCGGTCGGCGGCGGGCGCGGCGGCGTAACCGGCGGCTCCGCCCACCGCACCGAGCGCGAGACCGGTGGCACCGGCGGTGCCCAACAACCGCCGTCGGGAGACGACCCGGGTGGGGGAGGGCTTCGAAGCGGGGGTCTCCGAAACAGAGGTCTCCGGAGCAGGGGTCTTCGGTACAGAGGGCTTCGAAGCAGAGGACTTCGGTACAGAAGACTTCGGTACAGAAGACTTCGAAGCAGAGGGCTTCGAAGCAGGGGTCTTCGGGGTGGACTGTTCAGCCATGGTGTCGTTCAGCCGATCTGCGCGTTCTTGTCCACGGTCACCTGGTCGATGTCGGACGTCCGCACGGTCACCTCGATCTGCCAGTTGCCCGCCATGGGGATCTGCACCCCGCTCGCCGTCCAGTGTCCGGTGGCGATGCGGTCGGGGACCACGGGCAGCGGTCCGATGTCCTTCGCCTTGAGGGTGAAGGAGACCTTGACCTCGGGGATGTCGAAGGCCTTGCCGTTCGGCCGCTCCACGTAGACGTGCATGTCGTTGCCGCCGACGCGGGCCGGGTCCAGTTCGACGCGGGCTATCCCCTTGCCGTCCTCGCCGCCCGTGTCGAACGGGATGTCCAGCGACAGCGCCTCACCGGTCTGCGCCGCGGACGCGGCGGCGGTGGCGGCTTTCGCCTCCTCCTCCGTACGCCCCGGTTCGGTGGACGTGAGCACCGTGGTGACGGCCAGCAGGACGACCGCGACGCCCGCCTCGGCGAGCACCGAGCGGCGCAGGCCGGAGCGGAGCGGGTCGGCGTCGCGCAGGCGCTTGTCGCGCGCGGTGGCCACCGCGGCCCGCTGCCGGGCCAGCTGGGCGGCTCGCTTGCCGCCGCCACCGGCGCCGCCGCCGCTGCTACCGCCTTCGCCGCCCGCTGGGACCGTCACCTTGTCGTCCGGGTTCTCCTCGGACCCGGTGGACACCTTGGACGCCTTGGACGACTTGGCTCCCTTCGGGCTCTTGGACGCCTTGGCTCCCTTGCCCCCCGTCGGTGCAGCCGATCCGTTCGACTTCTTCGATGCCGCGGCCCCGACCGAGGCCTTCACGGACTGCTTGGCCGCCGACGTCGGCGTCTGCGCCAGCCGCGCGGTCCAGCGTCGCGAGACGTACGCGATGCCGACGAGGACGACCACCAGGGCGACCTTGATCAGCAGCAGCTGCCCGTACCAGGTCCCGGTGAGCGCGGACCACGAGCCGACCTGCCGCCACGACTGGTAGATCCCGGTCACGACCAGCACGGCCACGCTGCCGAACGCGACCTGGGAGAAGCGCTGTACGGCGGACCGTTCGATCGACGGCGCCCGGTAGAGCACCACCAGCAACGTCGACAGCCCGCCGAGCCAGACCGCCACGGCGAGCAGGTGCAGCACGTCGGCGGGCATCGCGATCCCCGCCTGGAGCCCGGTCGAGGCGTGCTCGGCCATCGCCCACGTCGCGGCGAGACCGGCCGCCACGACGAACCCGCCGATCGCGAGCCCGAAGGTCAGATCGCCCTTCTCCTCCTCGTCCTCACGCTTCTCGTACGCCCCGAAGAGCACGGCGATGAACAGCGCGGCGGCGGCGAGCAGCAGCAGCCTCGACACCAGGGCGGCGCCCGTCTTGGTCTGCAGCACGTCGCTGAGCAGGTTCAGGTCGAAGATGTCCCCGAACTTCCCCGAGCCGGTGTACGACCCGCGCAGCATCAGCATGGCGAGCGTGGCCCCGGTCAGGGCGAGCCACCCGGAGACCACGAGCCGCTGCACCGCCCGGACACCGGTGCCGCGCTGCCAGCAGGCCAGCACGAAGGCCGAGCCGCCGACGAGCAGGATGAATCCCGCGTACGACACATAGCGCGCGAAGCCGTAGAGGCCGCCCACGAGCCCGCCGCCGGCCTCCTGGTCGGACACGGCGACCGTGGTCGTGGAGGGCGCCCCGATGGAGAAGGTGAAGGCCCCGGAGACGGGATGGCTGTCCGCCGACACCACCTGGTAGGTCACGGTGAACGTGCCGTCGGGCAGCCCGGAGTGCAGCTTCACGGCGTACGTGTTGCCGCCCTGCCCCGACGTCTTGCCGGTGTCGACGCGCTCGCCCTTGGGGTCGAGCACGCGCACCGAGCCGTCGGACATCGCGACCTGCTCGGAGAAGGTGAGCGACACCTGGGCGGGGGCCTCGGTGACCACCGCTCCCTGCTGCGGGTCGCTCCCGGTCAGGGCGGCGTGCGCGGAGACGGGCACGGCTCCGGCAAGGAGTGCGCCGGTGACGGCGAGGAGCAGCAGCAACAGCGTCCGCACACGGGGAGCGATGGTCTGACTCAAGGGTGGTCCCTCCCTCAGTGATGCGATGTGATGGACAGAGCGGACAAGGTGGATGGAACAGACGAGGCAGGTGGGACGGATGGAGCGGTGAAGGGGGTCGGAGCGGTCGGAGTGGTCGGAGGGATAGACGACCGCGAGGACGATCTCGTCACCGCCGACGGCTGGTAGGTCGCGGACTTCACCGGCATCTCGACCTTGATCGGATCGGACTCGGTGAAGCGCAGCTCCAGGGACACCGTGTCCCCCTCCTTCGGCTTGCGCTTCAGCTTCTCGAACATGAGGTGGTCGCCGCCGCTTTCCAGGACGAGCTTGCCGTGAGCGGGGATGTCGAGGTCCTTCACCTGCTCCATCGACTGCCCGACGGTCGTGTGGATGGTGACCTCGCCGGCCACGTCACTGGTGACGGAGGACAGCCGGTCGTCCGCGCCGCCGTCATTGGAGATGACCAGGAACCCGGCCGCCATGGAGTCCGACACGGGCTGCGGCATGTAGGCGGAGCCCACCGACAGTCCGCTCCCGGAGGCGTCCGAGCCGCCCGAGCCGCCGGAGTCCGAGTCCCCGCAGCCCGTCAGGATCAGTGCGGCGGCGGCCACGAGGGCAGCCGCGGACGCCGTACGACGGGTCACGGCTTCGCGCCCTTGATCAGCGCGGGGAGGTCCTTGGTGTAGTCGTCGACGGTGGCGTCCTCGCCGTACAGCACGTAACCGCCGTCGGTCTTCGGGGAGAAGGCGATGACCTGCGTGCCGTGCATGGAGGTGACCTTGCCGTCCTTGCCCTTCGTCGGCGCCTCGATGGAGATGCCCACCGTCCGGGCGCCCGCCTGGATCGTGTCGAAGGAGCCGGTCAGGCCGACGACGTCCGGGTCGATGCCCTTGAGCCACTTGCCGAGCGCGGCAGGGGTGTCCCGCTCCGGGTCGGTGGTGACGAACACGACCCGGAGCGAGTCCTTCTCGGCCTGGGACAGCTTCTTGTTCTGGGCGAGCTGCTTCTTGGCGACGGCGATGTTGTTCATCGTCAGGGGGCAGACGTCGGGGCAGTTGGTGTAGCCGAAGTAGATGAGGGTGGGCTTGCCCTCGGTCGCCTCGCGGAGGTCGTACTTCTTGCCCTGCGTGTCGGTGAGGACCAGATCCGGCTTCTCGAACGGCTTGTCGAGGACCGTGGCGGCCTTCTCCGAGCCGGACTCGGCGGAGACCTCGGCGACGGCGTTGTCACCGCTGTCGCCACTGCCGCAGGCGGAAAGGGTCAGAGCGGCCGCGGCGAACAGAGCGGCCACGGCGTACTTCTTCTTGCGCATAGTGCATTCTCCTGGGACGCCACACCCGTTTTTCCTTTGTACGGGACCGGCCCCCGGCCGGATACGGACCGGCCGGTGATCGCGGTGGGCGTCCGGCGTCGGATCGGTCGGACCGGACCTGCGCGGAGGCCGGAGAGGACTCGCGCGCAGACCCGTCCTGACGGGCGCGCGGGCCGGTCCGGCTCACGCGTGGGTCGTACGGGACTTATGCGTTGGTACGCCGGCGGCCGGCGAGAACGCCGAACGCCACGCCCGCCACGCCGACGACGATCCCCACGACGCCCAGCACACGGGCGGTGGTGTCGCTGCTGTCGGCGGAGGCGGCCTCGGTGGTGGAGGCGGCGGCCTTCGCGTCGTCGGCGTCCTCATCGGCGTCGTCGTCGGCGGCGGCGGAGCCGTGGTGGTCGTCGGTCGCGGCGGACAGCGCGAGCACCGGAGCGGGCGTCTCGGGCTCCTCCCCGCCCTTCTCCTGGGTCTCGATCCAGCGCACGACCTCGTCGTTGGAGTACGTCTGGATCGCCTTGAAGACCAGCTCGTCGGCGTCCTCCGGCAGCGCCCCGATGGAGAGCGGGAACTTCTGGAAGAAGCCGGGCTGGATGCCCTTGCCGTCCGCGGTCCAGGTGACCTTGGTGACGGCCTCGTTGATCTTCTCGCCGTGCAGTTCGAGCGGCTTGTCGAGCTTGGACTTGGTGACCTTGACGTTCCAGCCGTCGACGGGCTGCGGCATGACCGAGGCGAGCGGGTGGTCGGCCGGGAAGTTGATCTCCAGCTTGGTGGTCGAGGCCTTGTCGCGCTCGTTCGGCACCTTGAAGTTGACCGTCGCGTACCCGCCCTTGGCGGCCGTGCCCTCGGGCTGCACGCTGACGTGCGCGAACGCGGGGCCGGACAGGACGAGGACGGCGGAGGCGGCGACGACACCGGTCGCGGCGATACGAGAAACCTTCATGCAGGAAACACTTCGCTTTCAGCACTGGTTCGGTGAAGAACCGTTCGGTCGAGAACTGGGGGTTGCGCGCGTGAGAGAGCGGGCACGCGCGCGTGCCGCACGACGGCACCCCTGGAGTACTACGTCCGAAGTGGTGCGGTGTGTCAGGCGGCGAGGGCGAGTGCCTCGCCGGCCGGCGGACCGCGCCGGCTGACCGAGTGCTGAAGAGCGGTCGTACACGCGACCGGTGGCTCGTACGCCCAGCCGCGCGGTGCGCCGGGCATCGCCGGGACCCCGCCGGGCAGGCCCGACAACAGGGCCCGTACGAGCGCCAGGGCGCCGCGCAGAGAGATCAGCGGCCCTTCCGCCATGCCGTGCGCCGAGAGCCGCAGAAGGCGCCGCAGGGCGATGTCGCCGCGGCGCAGCAGCCACCCGGTGGCGACGGCGGCGAGAACGTGACCGAGGAGCATCGGAAGCGACGGCAGCACCGATGCCAGCCCCGACGACGGCGATCCGAGGGCGGTCGGGAGGGCACCCGCCTGCTCGTGCACGGCGTGCGGGGTGCCCGCGCCCGTACCCGCGCCGTTGCCGTTGCCGGTGCCGAGTTGGGCGTCGGCGAGGATTCGCTGGGCCTGGGCGGGGCTGAGCGTCGCGATGGAGGCGCCGCACACCAGCCGCGCGGCCCGGGCCACGAGTGAGGCGTCCACGCCGCTGGAGGCGACGGACGCGGTGGACGTGGCGGACGCGGTGACCGTCGTGCCGTGCTGTCCGAGTCCGAAGAGCGTGTGCAGCACCGTCTGGCCGGTCGCGAGGAGCACGGTGATGCCGGGCAGCGAGCGCTCACGCCCGGCGAGCGGCGCCGCGACGGCGAAGACGGCGAGGAAGCCCACCCCGAGCGACCACAGGGGAACCGTCGCGCAGGAGGCGATGGAGTGGCCGGCCGCGGCCAGCACGACACAGACGGCGGTGAACACCGCGGCCCTCAGGACCCGGAGATCACCTCCGGTGCGCGCGCGCTGGTGGGAGGCAGTCATGGCGGGCTCATCATCGCACTGGCCCTACCCGCCCCATACGGCAGGTCCACAAGGTGACGTGCGGACCGGAAGATGGGGCTCTATGGCAATTCGTCCTTACATGTGTCGGCGGTGTGTCGGATACACAGCCGCCATACACCGGCAGATGGCCTCGGTACATCCCCCGTATGGGCGTTGTCACGTCCACCGCACGCTTAGTTCAGGGTCCAGGCGGCAATACGTATCGGTATGTCGAGCCGCGGCCAGGAGGCTGGAGCATGAGCATCTGGTGGTCCCTCCATCTCCGGCGTGAGGCGGCGAGTGTTCCGCTCGCCCGGCGCCTGCTGATCGGCACGATGGAGTCGGCGGGGGTGGATCCTGAGATCTCCTACGACATCTCCGTCGCGCTGAGCGAGGCCTGTGCCAACGCCGTCGAGCACGGGGGTGACACGGACCGGGGGAAGTCCACCGAGGCCTACCGGGTCACCGCCTATCTGGACGGCGAGAAGTGCCGTATCGAGGTGACCGACTCCGGCCCGGGGTTCCCCTCGGGACGTGGTCGTGCGCCCCTGCGGCCCTCCCCCAGCGACGCGGAGCACGGGCGGGGCCTGTGTCTCATCCAGGAACTCGCCGACCACGTCCACATCGGCAGCTCCGTCAGGGGCGGCGCCGTGGTCAGCTTCGACAAGATCCTCAAATGGCGCGAGGGAACACCGCTGCTGGCCACCTGACGGCGCGTCCAGTTCGGCGCGGTGGCCGGGCCGGGAGGCCGAGCGGTGGGCCGGTCACCCGTCGGTGTGTCGGCCCGGCTCCCCGTCGCCCACCGCACCGCGGGACCCATCGCGTACGAGGCCGCCCGTGTCGGAGCGCCGAGGAGGAGCCGGCCCGGCGTCCCCCAGCCCACGAGCAGCGCCGTCAGCACCAGCGGGCCCAGCGTCCGCGCCACTGTCACCCCCGTGTGGATGGTCTCCGTGCTGTTCGTGCTCAACACCGGTGCGGTGATGCTGTTCCAGGGGCGGACGGCCTGCGGGCACGGCGTCGGCCACGCGCGCTGCAGCTTGGCGTCGGCGACCGCGTCGACGAGGTGCGGCGGCAGCACATCCGGCCGAGCCGCGGCGGCGCGGGCCCGAGCGTCTTGGACGCCGTCCTCAGCTACGCCACCTGCCCGGGGCCATCCCCTGGAGGGCTCCCACGGGCTGCCGGTCGTAACGGAACTTCCCGTCGTAGTCGTCCTCGACGATCACCCCTTCACGCGCGCGTGCCGACGCCTGAGGGGCCGTGGCAGGCCACAGCGCACCCGCGGACGAAAACGGCCGGTCACCGTTCGGTGCCCGGCCGTTCACGTCACTTCATGTCACTGTCGGTCAGTCGACCGCGGGTCAGGCCGTGAGCGCGGCCATCCACGCCTCGACCTCGTCGGACCTGCGAGGCAGCCCCGCCGACAGGTTCCGGTTGCCGTCCTCCGTGACGAGGATGTCGTCCTCGATCCGGACACCGATGCCCCGGTACTCCTCCGGCACGGTCAGGTCGTCCGCCTGGAAGTACAGCCCCGGCTCCACGGTCAGGCACATGCCCGGCTCCAGCGTGGCGTCCACGTACGTCTCCGTCCGCGCGACCGCGCAGTCGTGGACGTCCATGCCGAGCATGTGACCGGTGCCGTGCAGCGTCCAGCGTCGCTGCAGTCCCAGCTCCAGGACCCGCTCGACCGGGCCCTCGACGAGCCCCCACTCGACGAGCTTCTCGGCCAGCACACGCTGGGCGGCGTCGTGGAAGTCCCGGTACTTGGCACCCGGCTGCACGGCCGCGATGCCGGCCTCCTGGGCCTCGTACACGGCGTCGTAGATCTTCTTCTGGATCTCCGAGTACGTTCCGTTGACGGGCAGCGTGCGCGTCACGTCGGCCGTGTACAGGGTGTGCGTCTCCACGCCCGCGTCCAGCAGGAGCAGGTCCCCGGAGCGCACCGGGCCGTCGTTGCGCACCCAGTGCAGCGTGCACGCGTGCGGTCCGGCCGCGCAGATCGAGCCGTAGCCGATGTCGTTGCCCTCGACCCGCGCGCGCAGGAAGAACGTGCCCTCGATGTAGCGCTCGCTGGTCGCCTCGGCGCGGTCCAGGACCCGTACGACGTCCTCGAAGCCCCGGACGGTCGAGTCGACCGCCTTCTGCAGCTCGCCGGCCTCGAACTCGTCCTTGACCAGCCGGGCCTCGGAGAGGAAGACCCGCAGTTCGGTGTCGCGCTCGGCGGTGACCTTGTCGGTGAGCGCCGCCTCGATCCCGGCGTCGTAACCGCGTACGACCCGGACGGGCCCGGTCGCCTCGCGCAGCTTCTCGGGAAGTTCGCGGACGTCGGAGGCGGGGATGTCGTACAGCTGTTCGGCCTCGGCCAGGGAGTGGCGGCGGCCGACCCAGAGCTCGCCCTGGCCGGAGAGCCAGAACTCGCCGTTCTCGCGGTCGGAGCGCGGCAGCAGATAGATCGTGGCCTTGTGGCCGTCCGCGGACGGCTCCAGCACGAGGACGCCGTCCTCGGTGAGGTTGCCGGTCAGGTACGCGTACTCGACCGAGGCACGGAAGGGGTACTCCGTGTCGTTCGAACGGGTCTTCAGGTTCCCGGCGGGGACGACCAGGCGCTCGCCCGGGAAGCGCGCGGAGAGGGCGGCGCGGCGGGCCGCCGTGTGCGCGGCCTGGGCGATCGGCTCCAGGCCGTGCAGTTCCGTGTCGGCCCACCCGGACTTCATGCTCTCGGCCAGCTCGTCGGACACGCCCGGATACAGGCCGTTCTTGCGCTGCTTGATGGGCTCTTCTTCATCCGCCTGGTCGGCGGCATCTTCAAGCACGGCTTCCGGGGTCTCCGGAATGAGCGCCTCCGACACGATCTGCCTCCTCGATACGACTCTGGACGCCTACCATCGTACGGTCGTACGGAAGAGCGCCCAGGGCCGGAAGACCCGTCGGCGCGCGGGCCGCACAGGGCCCGCGCCGGCTCCCCGGAGGAGGGGCGTGCGGCTCACTCGAAGCGGGCCGCCAGAAGCACCACGTCCTCGTCGCTGTCGGCGTCGTCGAGGCCGTCCGGCAGCATGGTCCGCAGGACGTGGTCGGCGACGGCTCCCGGGTCCGCCCGCAGCGCCCTGGGCACGCTCGCGGCGGACGCGTGCAGCCGCGCGAAGGCCCGGTCCATGGGATCGCCGGTCCGGTGCAGCAGCCCGTCCGTGTAGAGCAGAACCGTCTCTCCCGCCTCCGCCCGGAACTCCACACTGGGCGCCTCCCAGCAGGCGAGCATGCCCAGGGGCGCCGAGAGCGAGGTCTCCACGTACTCGGTGCGCCGCTCGCCGATCACCAGCGGCGGGCTGTGGCCGGCCCCGGCCAGCGTGATCTTGCGCAGCGCCGGCTCGCAGTAGGCGAACAGGGCGGTGGCGGAGCGGGCCGGTTCGGTGAGCCGCAGCAGCAGTTCGAGGTCGGACAGGACGGCGACCGGATCCTCGCCCTCCATCACCGCGTACGCCCGCAGGGAGGCCCGCAGCCGGCCCATGGCGGCGACGGCGCTGGGGCCCGACCCGGTGACGGACCCGACCGCGAGGCCGAGCGCGGCGTCGGGCAGCGGCAGCGCGTCGTACCAGTCGCCGCCGCCGCGCGGCCCCGTGCGGTGCCGGGCGGCGAGCTGGACCCCGGAGACCCGGGGCAGCCGGGAGGGGAGCAGCTCCTCGGAGATGGTCGTGATGCACGCGCGCGTGCGCTCCAGTTCCACCAGGCGGGCCAGGTGCTCGGCCGCGTACGCCGTGTAGAGGCCGACCAGATGGCGCTGCCGCTCGACCGGCTCGGCCGGCTCGTCGTAGAGCCACACGGCCGCGCCCAGCCGGCCCGCCGCGTCCGTGGACAGCGGCAGCGCGTAGCTCGCGGCATAGCCGAGCCGGGCGGCCACCTCGCGGTGCCGTGGGTCGAGCCCGTCCTCGGAGAGCAGGTCGGGCTGGGCGATCTCGCCCTCGCCCCCGGGGAGCCCGTCGAGGATCCTGCCGTACGACATGCAGCTGCGCGGGACGGTCTCGATGTGCCCGAGATCCGCCCGGGCGAGGCCCAGGCCGATCGTGGTGTCCGGGCCGAGGCCGTCGCCCGGTTCCAGCACCACGAGGCCGCGCCGGGCGCCCACGAGGGCGGCTCCGGCGCGCAGCAGTTCCTGGAGGGCGTCCGCCAGGGAACCGGTCCGTGCCAGTCGCTCCGTCAGCTCGTGCAGGGTGGTGAGGTCGGACACCCAGCCTGCGAGTCTGTCCTGGAGGACGGCGCCCGGGGCGTGTGGGGACGGGGCCGCTGGGGAACCCGTGGTGGCACGTGTCGGCGCGACAGTGTGTGCGGGTGAGGGAACCGTTGAATCGATTCCGGCCACTTTCGGAAGGTGAGGGGCGTTCATGGTGTCCGGCTTTCCGACCGGTGCGTATTGCTCGATAGCATCGCAAACCCCCATGTGATTCTGCGCCGCTGGCAGTGTCTCCACATGTACACGCACTCGTGAGGGGATGTCCAGCATTGTCCTGCTGGGATTCGTGGTGTCCGTGGGACCGCTGCGGAAAGGTAAAGTTGGCTTAAAACTGACTCTAGTCACGGTGTATTGCGGTCGACTGGCCTAGCTCCACAGAGCGTCACAACGGTCGTGATGGGTACGTACTCGGTGAAGGCCAGGTGTGGTGGGGATCCTCACAGAACCCTCCCGGAACCTGGCGACGGACCCGGGCGTCTTAACCACCGACGACTGTGCCCCATCCTCCCGTGGCGGAGGCGGCGAGATCTACGCGGGACTGCAAACGCCAGGCGCCGCCACCCCACGCCATGCCCGTGCTTTAGCCAGACGCAGTATGGACGCGGACGCAACCAACGCTCGGCCCGGAGGGGTTCCCCTTGTCTCTGACGAGGGTGTGAAGCGCCAGCAGGTACGCACAGCGAAGTGATCGACACATGGTGTGATGTGGCTCCTCGGCGTTCAACGGAAAGGAACGAGCGCACATGCGCGAGATCCTCGGAAGGCGACGCAGGCTCCTGTCCAGGCGAAACGCTGGGAGGCCTGAGATGCTCAGCGCGGCCCTGACCTTCGCGACCCAATGGCAGTGGCCCGTACTCCCGGGTGTGGCCCCGGACCCGCAGGGGCGGGCCCGATGCGGGTGCCCGGACCCGGAGTGCACGGTGCCAGGTGCCCACCCCTTCGACCCCGGCCTGCTCGCGGCCACCACCGACGAGCGCATGGCGCGCTGGTGGTGGACGAACCGGCCGACAGCCCCGATCATCCTCGCCACCGGAGGAAAGGCGCCGTGCGCGGTGAGCCTGCCGGCTCCGGCCGCGGCCTGGGCGCTGGCCGCCCTCGACCTCAAGGAAATGCGCCTCGGCCCCGTGATCGCGTCCCCGACGCGCTGGGCGCTGCTCGTGAAGCCGTACTCCCTGGAGCAGCTGGGTGAGCTGCTCTACGCCAAGGACTTCGTGCCCGGCTCGCTGCGTTTCCACGGCGAGGGCGGTTACGTGGCCCTGCCGCCGTCCGAGACCGGGCAGGGCGGGATCCGCTGGGAGCGGGCTCCGCTGCCGGGTTCGGCCGCTCCCTGGGTGCCCGACGTCGAGGCCGTGGTGGACGCGGTGGTGGAGGCTCTCACTCGTACGGGTGTGAGCGCCCCCGAGTTGTAGGGGACTCGGGCGCGCGGCGAACCGCGCGCCCGCCCTCGCTCGTTATCGTCCCCTTTATGCTGCGTCACTCCGGGGGACGACCCCTGGACTCCCTGTACTCACCGCCTCCACCCCTCTCACCGCACGCCCCTCGCTCCATGGGCCCCGACCGGCCGGGTTCCCGGAGGGTCCGGCTGGCGATGTTGACGGTCATCGTCGTTCTCACGGTCGCCCTGCCGCTGGCGGTGGCTTCCGCGGGGCCGGTGGGCGGCGAGTCGCCCGCGTCTTCCTCCGCGTCCTCCTCCGCCTCCTCGGTCTCGTCCGGGCGCGCGTCCGCACGGCCGGTGGGCGACGACGGCCGCGATGCGCGTGGGCGTGATGCCGACGGCCGTGATGCTGCCCGCCGTGATGCCGGAGGCACTGGCGTCGGAGGCCCTGGCGTCGGCGGTGAGGTGGCTGCGGCCGAGCGGCGTCCCCCGGCTTCCGAACGCTCCCTGACGCTCGGTGTGGGACTCGCCACCGCCGCGCGCTGCGGACCCGAACTCGCCTCCCCCGACGGCGTCGAGGCGCAGACGTGCGTGCTGACGCAGGGTCGCGAGACCTGGGCGCGTACCTACTACCGCAACGCGACCGGGGATGCCCTCACGTCCGTACTGACTCTCCTGGCGCCCGGCGGCCGCACTGTGCTGATGCACTGCGCGGTGGGCGCGGACGATGAGCCGGGGGTGTGCGAGACACCGCGGGAGCGGACGGCGGGCGACGCTTCGGCGTACGCGGCGATCGCTGAGTACGCCGGATCCGCGGAGGGTGCCGGCGGGCCGCTGCTGTTGCGCTCGGGGAGCAACTCGCCTGTACAGAAAGCGCGTTGAGAACTTCGCCGAGGGCGGTCCCTGGTCCGGACATGAAAAGACCCGGTTGCTGGCGACGGGGGATGCACCAGCAACCGGGCTATTGGAACGGTAACAAGAGATCGGCGGTTCGCAAATTCGATCTCGGCTATTCAGACACGGATTCGCTTGTCACGACCGGGAGTTGTGACAGGAGTCACCCGCTTTGCGCACCTGTCGCCCGGCTGATCGGTCGGTCGGCCGGGGCCGGGTGTCCGCCGGGTGTCAGCTGAGGGTGACCTGGCGATTGGTGAGGCCGCCGCGTGCCCGTCGCTCGTCCGCGGTGAGCGGTGCGTCCGTGGCCAGCGCCGCGGCGAGCCGCTCGGCGAACTCGGACGCGGGCTTCTCGATGTCCTCGGCCGAAACGCCCGTCGGCAGGTCCCAGACCGGGACGGTGAGGCCGTGGGCACGGAAGGAACCGACCAGTCGGGTGCCCTCCCCGAGGCTCGACCGGCCCTCCGCGTGCAGCCGCGCGAGTGCGTCCAGAAGCTGCTCCTCGGGGTGCGGCATGACCCAGCGCAGGTGGTTCTTGTCGGGGGTCTCGCACCAGTACGCGGCGTCCACACCGGCGAGCTTCACCGTCGGGATGGCGGCGGCGTTGGCGCGCTCCAGGGAGGCGGTCACCTCCGTGGCGGCGTTCTGTGCGTCCGGAACCCAGAATTCGAAGCCGGCGTGCACAACTGGCTCGAACGCGCCTTCGGGGTCGAGGAGATCCTGCAGGCGCACTCCGTCGCTCGGGGCGCGGCGGCCCTGCACCGGAGTGCCCGGCTCCGCGGTGAGTGCGCGCTGGAGCGTGTCGGCCAGGTCGCGGCTGATGTCGCCGGACGCCGTGTCGTTCTGCAGACCGATGAGGACCGAGCCGTCCTCGCGGCGCAGGGCCGGCCATGCCATCGGCAGCACCGTCGCGAGGGTGACCGACGGGACGCCCTCCGGGAGGGCCTCCTTCAGGTGCAGCTCGACGGTCGCCGCGGGCACCAGCTCGCGCAGCGCGATCCAGTCGCCCTCGCTCGGCAGGCCCTCGAACGGCCGGTGGACCAGCTCGGTCACGGCGTGCGCGGCGGCGCGTCCGTGACACGCCTTGTAGCGACGGCCGCTGCCGCAGGGGCAGGGCTCGCGTGCTCCGACAACCGGGACGTGTCCGTCTGCGCCGGCGGCGCGGGCCCCATCCTGGCGCTGCGGCTGCTTGGCCTTGGTCTGGGGTCGCTTCTTGGCCATCGTGGATGTCTCCCGGTTACGGCTCGACTCGTACGGGCGCGAGCCTAGCCGTTCGTACGAGGGCCGACGGGACCCTGTGGACAACGTGCCGGGTCGTATGCGCGGCGGCGGTTCGGTTCGTCCCGGAACCGGCGCTTCCGTCTGCTTGGACCCGGGAGTCCCCCTGCTACCCGCGCGGCCGACCCGACCTGCCCGGTCGCCCGGGTGGCCGGTACGGCTCAAGCTGCCGACTCGGCCCTAGTGGTCGGCACGGCCTAACCAGCCCAGCCGGCCGGTCAGTCCAGGCCGTCGAAGGTGTCCCCGAAGTCCAGCTCGGACATCGCGGACACGGTGGAGGCCGCGGACACCGCCGGTGCCGTGACCCGCGCGCTGAAGTCGTTGCGCCGACGTACGGCACAGGCGCCTTTGTGTACGACCACCCACACCGTGACCTCGCCCCGGGCGTCGTCCCGGACGCCCCAGTCGTCGGCCAGCGCCGTGATGATGTTCAGCCCACGGCCGCCGTGCGCGGTGACCGAGGGGGTGGCCGGAACCGGACGCGTCGGTCCGCCGCCGTCCGTCACCTCGACGGTGAGTCTGCCGGTCGGTTCGACACGCCACGCGGCCCGGACGTCGCCGTCCCCGGCCAGGGCTTCACCCAGTGGCCTGCCGTGACGGCAGGCGTTGCTCAGTAGTTCGGAAAGGATCAGTACGGCGTCGTCGATGACCGTTTCCGCCACACCCCCGGTGCGTAGTTGATCCCGCATCCGGTGTCTTGCTTCTCCCACGCCCGCAGGGCCATGGGGTACGGCCATGCTCGACGACGCGGGCACCTCTTGTGCCACCATCAACGCCACCCCCGAGACCTCCTTTGCCCCACGCCACGGTGTGAATGCCCTTCTGGGATGGGCCGGAAACCGGCCAGTGCGCGTGCGGTGACGCACTCGCAACGATCGAACACGGAACGAGTGCGCCGGAGCACTCCCTGTAATCGACCGGCCGGAAATCGACCATATGGCCGAGATGCGGCCCCTGGTGGGCGGAACGTGTGGGGCCTGTGGGGATCGGGAGGGGAGTGGTTTCAGCGGCCCAGCTGGCGCAGCACCGCGCGCGGGCGGTTGGTGATGATGGCGTCGACGCCGAGTCCGAGGCAGAGGTCGACGTCCTCGGCGTCGTTCACCGTCCACACGTGCACCTGGTGGCCGGCCCGCTTCAGCCGCTCGATGTACGCCGGG
Source organism: Streptomyces ortus (assembly GCF_026341275.1). Classification (NCBI taxonomy): domain Bacteria; kingdom Bacillati; phylum Actinomycetota; class Actinomycetes; order Kitasatosporales; family Streptomycetaceae; genus Streptomyces; species Streptomyces ortus. The sequence goes on along the minus strand of NZ_JAIFZO010000002.1, from coordinate 4,253,242 downwards.
TGACTGCGCACGATCCGCATCGAGGGACCGGCGATCCGGACCCCCGGGGGCAGCCGCCCGTCGCGCAGCCGGGGTGAGACGAACTGCAGCAGATAGACCGTCGGCATCATCGGGGACGCGGCGCGGACGCGCTGCAGGGAGCGCGCCGAGAAGCTCATGACGCGTACCGGCGACTCGGCGGGCGAGGACGGCGCGTCCAGGGCGAAGCGCTTCAGGAGGACCAGCAGCCGCTCCTCGACCTGGCCGGCCCAGCGGGTGGGGTGTTTCGTCTCGATGGCGAGCCGTACGGGACGGCCGGCGTCGGCCACGAGTTCGAGCAGGCGCTCCAGTGTGAGGACGGACTGCTGTTCCCAGGAGGGGGGCCGCTGCTGCTCCCAGTCGGGTGCCTCGTCGCGGTTCTTCCAGGAGCCGAAGTCCAGGGCGGCGAGATCCGCGAGCTCCAGGGCGGAGACGGCTCCGCGACCGTTGGAGGTGCGGTTGACGCGGCGGTCGTGGACGCAGACGAGATGCCCGTCCGCGGTCAGCCGTACATCGCATTCCAGGGCGTCGGCCCCGTCCTCGATCGCTTTCTCGTACGCGGCCAGGGTGTGCTCGGGGGCCTCTTCGGAGGCCCCGCGGTGGGCGACGACCTGGGTCGGGTGCTGTCGTGCGTGGGTCACCGCGTCATGGTGCCATCGCTGGTGGGTACGCGTGGGACCGGCGGCTGAACTGGTGACCGGATCGGCGGCGGGGTGGCGGCCGGATCGGCAGCGGGGTGGCGGCGGGGTCGGCAGCGCGGGCGGTGCAGTGTTTTTGTCAGACCTGTCCTATATAAATGAAGATCTCCAAGTCACAGGTGCCGCTTATGGCGCCCTGACGTCCCGTGGGAAAAGCTGACGGCATACAAAAGCACATGCACAGCTGAATCGTGCCGGTTCCTGAGCGTGCGTGGTGGAGTTCCGAACACGTGCGACCGAACGCGACCGTACGCGACCGGAAACGAACTTACTGAACAGCCGTGGATCGAGAGGAAGAGCTGTGAGCACCGAGAACGAGGGCACTGCGGTACCCCCGGCCCCGTCTGCACCTCCCGTGCCGGTGGATACTCCCGCTGCTTCCGTGCCCCCGGAGCAGTCGGCAGCGCCCGGAGCGGGTCCCGCGGGCCCCCATGAGGGCATGAACCGGCCCCAGGGGCCGGGCTCCTCCCCGGGAGACGCGCCGACGGCCACGTTGCCCCCGACGCCTCCCGGGGCGCCCCAGGGTGCCGTTCCGGCTCCGGAAGGAGGCGCCTGGCCGCCCCCTCCGCCGACGACACCGGCGTACGCGAACGAGGCGCACTCCGGCCCGTACGCGGGAGCGGGCGAAGGCGGCTCCGGCCCGTACGGAGGCGCGGGCACGGGCGGTCCGGGTCCCTACGGAGGCGGGGGCGAAGGCGGTTCGGGCCCCTACGGAGGCGGCGGCGAAAGCAGCTCCGGGGACGTCTGGGGCTCCTCGTACCAGCAGCCCGCCCCCAAGGCGAAGTCCGGCGGACGCGGCGGCCTGGTCGCCGCGGTCCTGGTGGCGGCGCTGATCGCGGGCGGCGTGGGCGGTGGTATCGGTTACTGGGCGGCGGACCGCAACGACGACTCCTCCGGCTCGACGACGGTCTCCTCGTCCGAGAGCGGCGGCGACCTCAAACGCGACGCGGGCACGGTCGCGAACGTGGCCGCCACCGCGTTGCCGAGCACGGTCACCATCGAGGCCGAGGGCAGCAACGGCGAGGGCGGCACGGGCACCGGCTTCGTCTTCGACAAGCAGGGCCACATCCTCACCAACAACCACGTGGTCGCCGAGGCGGTCGAGAGCGGCAAGCTGTCGGCCACCTTCTCGAACGGCAAGAAGTACGACGCCGAGGTGGTCGGCCACGCCCAGGGTTACGACGTCGCGGTCATCAAACTCAAGAAGGCGCCGGACAACCTCAAGCCGCTGCCGCTCGGCAACTCGGACAAGATCGCGGTCGGCGACTCGACCATCGCGATCGGCGCTCCGTTCGGGCTCTCCAACACGGTGACCACGGGCATCATCAGCGCGAAGAACCGCCCGGTCGCCTCCAGCGACGGCAGCTCCAGCAGCAAGGCCTCGTACATGAGCGCCCTGCAGACCGACGCCTCGATCAACCCGGGCAACTCCGGTGGCCCGCTCCTGGACGCCAAGGGCTCGGTGATCGGCATCAACTCCGCGATCCAGTCCACCGGCGGCGGCCTGGGCGGCACGAGCCAGTCCGGCTCCATCGGCCTGGGCTTCGCGATCCCGATCAACCAGGCGAAGAACGTCGCCCAGCAGCTCATCAGGACGGGCAAGCCCGTCTACCCGGTCATCGGTGCCTCCGTCTCCCTGGAGGAGGGCACGGGCGCGAAGATCACCGAACAGGGCGCCGGCAACTCCGACGCGATCACACCGAACGGCCCCGCCGCCAAGGCCGGTCTCAAGCCCGGCGACGTCATCACCAAGCTCGACGACCGGGTGATCGACAGCGGCCCCACCCTCATCGGGGAGATCTGGACCCACCAGCCCGGCGACACCGTCAAGCTCACCTACACGCGCGACGGCAAGCAGCGGACGGCCGAAGTGACCCTGGGCCAGCGCGAAGGCGACAGCTGACCGGTTAGTCTTGTCCCCGCGCCGATCTCTCAGCGGCGCGGGGTGGGTTGCCCGAGCGGCCTAAGGGAACGGTCTTGAAAACCGTCGTCGCAGCGATGTGACCGTGGGTTCAAATCCCACACCCACCGCGCAGGTCAGATGTTGTGCAGGTCAGAAGGGGTGCCCCTCTCCGGAGGGGCACCCCTTCTGTGTTCAGCCTGTCTCACCCTGACTCGCCTCTGTCCCACATCTGACCAGTGCGTATGGGCCATCTGTGGGCCAGAGTGGGCCCGCTACCCGCCCTTGTTCAGCTCCTCCGTGATGAGCTGGTTGGAGCGCGACTGCTCGCCCCGCAGGATCTTGGCGTAGAAGCGGAACAGCACGGCGATGCTGTGGCCGGCACGGCGGGCGACTTCCACGGGGTCCACCCCCGACTTGATCCACAGGGACACTCCGGCGTGACGGAGCGAGTACGGGACGCGAGCGAGAGGCGTTGCCGCGTCCGCCTCTGAGAGCACCGCGGCCCGAGCCGCCTCCCACAGACTGCAGTACTCGTTCGACCCGACCCGACCACCCTTCGCCGCACGGAACAGACGACCGTCAGGGGCCGTCCCGTAGGCCGCGATGTGGTCCCGCAGCATCCGTACGAGGAGCGGGGGGATCGGTACGGACCGTGTCGCCCCACGGGCCCGACGCTTGAGGCCGCGCGCCTCATAGGCCGCGCCGTCATCCGTCCAGCCACCCCCGACTTCGGGGCGACTCTCCCCCAACAGCAGCTCGCCCCACTGCTCCGCAGCGTCCTCGGTGTCCGGAGGCAGCGTGCAGTCTGAGGCCTTGAGCGAGGCGATTTCGGAGGGGCGCATCGCGGCGTAGTACAGGCACCCGAAGAACGCTTCGAGGTGCTGTCCGCGCGTCCCGGAGTCCCGCACGGCGGTGATGAACGAACGGGCCATCGTCGGACCGGGCACGTACCGGAAATCGATCTCGTCGTCCGTCTCCGGTGGTGTCCAGTCCACACGCAGGAGCGGGTTGGCGGACAGCAGTCCTTTCTCCTCCACTGTGTACCGAAGGAAGTTGCTCAGCACCATGCGCTTCCGGCGAGCGGTGTTCTCAGCGGCTTTCTTGCCGTCCATGCGGCGCGACAGCGCTTCGAGGGCGGGGCGCAGGAGCGCGGGATCTTCGAGGGCCTTGACCTGCATCGAATGCTTGGAAATCCAGGAGAGGGCCGATCGGATCTCTTGCGGGGGCTCTTCGACGGCATGCCGGGCGGTCAACCGACCGTCCGGCCCCGGCGCCGCGCGAAAGGCCCACTGATAGAGCGCTGCTCGCAGGATCTTGGAATCCGGGGCGCCCCGGGTGGTCGTGACCAGTGTCGGAGTGACGACCGCGAGTGCTTCGGCGATGCTGGCACGGTGCTTGGCCGCCGCGCGCGTCCACTTCATGAGCACGTACGCGGTGGCGTGGTCGTACCAGGTCGGCGAGGTACGTACGGCCAACTCGCGCGCCGGTACGCCCGTGTCCTCGTCGAACTGCTCGCGCTCCCGAAGCGCGGTCATCAGCTCGGAGCGGCGACCGTCCGCCTGTGGCTTGAGCTTGAAGCTCTTGGAGTGCGGTTGTGAACCGACTCGCCAGCGCAGTTCGTAGGGCTTCGGACGTCCTGCTCGCTTGCGGATGGACCAGATGTCGACGTCGTACGTGAGCATTTCTCTCCCATGAGGAGAGGGGCCCACCAGATCGGCGGGCCCCTCGGTTGGTTGCTGGAGAACTACGCAGCGTTTTCCTCACACCGCGCCCACCACGTGTCCAGGTCGGAACGGCGCACGCGGAGCTGCCCGTTCGGGAGTTTCTGGAGGCGGGGAGCATGTCCACGGGCGCGCATGCGGTAGAAGGCGGCGCGGCTCATCTCGATCTCTTCGAGCACTTCGCGGAGCTTGAGCATCTTGGTGCCGGCCAAGGTGGGACTCCTTCTGTCTTCTTCCTTCTGGGGAATCCGCAACATCCGCCACGCCGCAACATTGCTGGTCAGCGGCTTGTATCTGTGGCGGATGCCGTTTTTGTTGCGGATAGATGCCGCCACGCGAGGCACGTGGCGGCATCGGTTGTTGTGGCTGGTCAGCTCGCGATGCGGAGTTGGCGTGTGTCGGTTTCCGCGGGCATGTGGCGGCTCTCGGAAGGGGTATCCGCCACAGATTCACCCCCGTTGACCTGCGATGTTGCGGACGTTGCGGATGTTGCGGACTTCTCAGGGGAAGGGGGGCAGTAGCGCGCCCACGCATCGCTGAGGTCTTCCGCGTAGTAGCCCTTGGGGGTACCGCTGCCCACCCGGATGCCGCGGGGTTTGATGGGGGTGTTGTCGGGGCGCACGTAGTGGCTCAGGAGCCGGGACAGACCGCGCGCGGTGAGGGGCTTGACGTTCTGCCCGTCCTCGCTCATGTCGGCCCACGGGGCGTCATCGAGGGAGAGGAGCACTTCGAGGATCGCGGCAGTCGGCATGCGGTCGGAGCCGCAGTACACCTTGTCGCGCAGGTCCGTCAGCAGCCGCACCCCCAAGGACGCCTCACCGCCCTGCGCCGCGGCCTTGATGAGTGCCACGCAGGCGGCACGGGCCCGCTCAGGCCAGTCACCACCGGCCGCGTCCGCCACCGCCAGCAGCGGCTCCCACACGTCGGCCGGCCGGTCGGAGACACCCTCGGGCATCTCCGGCCACGCGTCCGCGATCTGGTCCTCAATGGTGGCGGTCCACTCTGCGAGCCGGTCCCGCAGGATGTGGCCCTGCTTCTCGTGGACGCGGCGCCGGTAGGGCTCGCACGTCTCGTTGGGCGCCTTCTTGCGCATGCGGATGATGACGGACCTGGTCAGGATCGTGTCCGGCAGCGATCCGAGCCCCGCCATGGCGACCGCACAGAACGAGTCGAACCAGCCTGCTTTCTGGTCGGAGCCTTCTCCGACGCAGCGCAGGGACTTGGCTCCGCGCCGGTAGCCGGAGTTGAGGAACCCGCGGACCTCTTCGTTCCCGCCGGCCTTGGGCCCGAACACGGTGTCGATCTCGTCGAACAGCAGCGTTGGCGTTCCCGCGTCGGCCGCTACCAGCCGGAACAGCGCGTTGGCGGACGCGTTGACCGTGGTCGCGGAGCGCGGAGTGAGCGTTTCGATGATCTCCAGTGCCCGTGACTTCCCCGATCCCGGTTCGGGGCTCAAGAAAGCGATGCGAGCGGTGCCGTCGAGTGCCTCGATCAGGTGCGCGTGCGCGTCCCACAGGGCCACGGCGGTGTAGGCGTGCTCGGTGGGGAAGACGTTGAAGCGTCGGTGGAAGGCTTCCACCTCGTCGAGCAGTACGGCGCCGTCGATGGGGTCGGGTGCGGTCATGCGGCGGCCCTACCTTCCTGGGGGGTACGGAGCGGGCAGGCGTCTCGGTGGTCAGCGTGATCGGTGATCAGTGCGAGCACCTTGGCGTGGCCCACCGCGCTGCGGTCCCTGCCGCACAGGCATTTCGAGGTGGCGGTAGGGACTGCGCCTAGTGGCGCGACGATGGACAGCCACGCCACGGGGTACCGGCCGTCGCCCCGGTGCGGATCAGGGCCAAGAGCAGTGCGGACGCCTTCGGCGGCGATCTTCGGCGCGCTAGGGCCGGTTGCAGGTGCGGCCGGTTCGGCGGGGCTGGGCCCGGTGGGGGTGCCCACGATGCTTTTCAAGAGGGGGGTGGGGTGGCGGGTCATGCGGCTGTCCTGGGGCGGCAGGTGCGGATGGACCAGTCCAGTGCGCTGCGGATCGTGGTCCGGCACTCGGCCGCGGGGAGTCCGACCGCCTCTCCCTCCCCTTGAAAAGCGTCTTCGACCACGTGACGGGGGATGTCGCCCCATGCGACGAAGCGGCCCATGGCGCGTGCGCTCTCCAGCAAGCGGACGTTACGGGCGCCCTCCGGCGCCTGCCGCACGTTCCTGCGTGCCCAGATCAGGGCTGCGTCTGCACCCCGCCCCGTGCGCGCCGGTACCGGCGCCAGCGCGGGCCGGGGTGTGGTGGACGGGTGCGGCGGGATGAGCAGCGCCAACAACCCCGAGGGCAGGGGGTTGAGGAGCGCGGGGCCCTCGACCTCGTACGTCCGGCCGTCGACGGTGCTGCCGGCTGCGACGACGTAGCCGCCCCATGCGCGGCTGTCGACCAGTGGGGCGAGGGTCCCGGCGGTGTTGTGCAGGCGTACGGCGGCGGGGGCGGTGAAGTACAGGTGACTGCCACCGCTCGCGGTCCGGATCGTGCGGGTGCGGGGCACGGGCTGCTCGGTGCGCTCGCAGAGCGCCTTAAAGGTCGCCGTGCCGTCAGGCGCGTCCGCACTGCTGTTGCCGTTGTCCTGGCTTTTGGGCTTGTCCAGGTCGATGACGACCAGGCCGGCGGGGCCGGTGGCGATGCCGACGTTGAACGGCGCCTGCGACCAGGCCGCGCGGATGCGGTCGGGGTCGGTGGTGGCGCGCTGCTCCCACTTGCGGTGACTGTTCGCGCAGGGGCCGGTGCGGGTGCAGGCGGCTTCGCGGTGCAGTGCGGGCCGCTTGGTGCCGGGTCGGAGTGGGAAGACGGGCCAGCCGCGCTCAGCGGCGCTCAGGGCTGCGGACAGCAGCCCGGTTCGGGGGTCATGGGTCATGCTGGAGACCTCCAACAGGTCTGTTGTGGGCTGGTTGGGCCGGGGCGACTGCGAATCTTTGGCGAGAGGTGCGGTCGCCCCGGGCGTAGCTAGAGGTGCTTGCCGCGGGTGAGCCGGAGGGTGATCCCTCCGATGCCGATGGGTCCGGCGGCGCCGGCGATGACGGTCGCGGTGTGGGCGGCGGCATCGAGCAGCGCGCACAGCGCGACGACCAGACCCCAGCCCCCGAGTGCGGCGGCCCCGGCGATGGCGAGCGAGGCCAGGATCCGGCGCCACGGGAGGCCGCTCGGGTCGGTGGCGTGGACGACAATGACGACCGGTGCGCCGGTCGCTTCGGCGCGGCGGTAGGCATCGGCGGGGATGTGCGGGGCGATGATCCCCGGCGGGTCGTAGCGAGCCATAGAGGGCTCCCTCGGGTGAGGCGCGCGCCCGTGCCCACGGGGGCGCGGGTGCGCGTGCGGGTGAGGTGTCAGACAGGTGTCACAGGGGCGTCAGAGGCGGCTGTCAGGGAGCGTGACACCTGCGCCTGCCTAGGGGTTTGGGTGTCAGGGGGGCGTGACGGTGTCAGGTGTCAGGCGGCTGTCAGGACGGGGACGATGCGCCACCGGCCGGTGGTGTTCGTCGCCTCCAGCCGGCCGTCCATGGCCGCTTCCTTGAGCCGTGCGGACACCCACGGGCGGGAGAGCCGGTTGCGGTCGCACCAGTCGGTGAAGTCCTTGGGGCCCACGATCATGCGGCCCTCTTCCTCGAACTCCTCCAGCGCGCGGGCGAACAGCTCCCGCGCTTCCTCCGGGGACGGCTTGCGGCCGGTCTCCTGCCCGAAGATCGGGGCATCGTCGCCGGCTTCCGCCTCGGGAAGGTCGGCTTCCGGGTCGATGTCGACGTCCTCGGCATCGACGTGCCTGCTGCCGTACTCCATGTCGTCCTCCCCCTGCACGACGCTGAGCCGACCCCCACCCACAGCACCCTCCGCGCGGGTGTCGGCGGTGCGGGTACGGCCGGTGTAGGCGTTGCCGGCGACGCTCGCGGCGGCCCCGGCGGTGACCGGGTCCGCGGTCGCGCCGTAGCGCAATGCCCACGCGGCGAGCTGTTCCATGACCGGGATGGCGCGGGAGGTGAAGGCGCGGGTGCGGCCCGGGGAGGCGTAGCGCTCCTCGTCGATGCCGGGGGTAACGAGGTAGCAGTAGCCGGGGCGCCGGTTCGACCAGGCTCCGGGGTGGGCGCCGGCGTCGATGACCGACTCGGGCAGGCTGAATCCTTCGTCGCGCGGGTCGCAGCCGAGCGCGATCACGGACGGCAGGGATGCGCGGGTGCTCGTGCTCATCTGGTCGTAGGAGGGGCGCTGCAACGAGACGATCAGGGAGATTCCCGCACTGCGGGCTTCCTGAGCGATCCCGGTGAACGCGTCGTCCCCGAGCGCGCGCAGGGTGTTGGCTGCTTCTTCCATCCACGCGACCAGGAACGGCATCCCCTCACACCCGCACGCCCGCCCGTCGGTGCGGCACGAGTGCTCCGCATCGTTCTGCGGCTGTGCGCAGGCGGGTGTCCACTGCCGGTAGCGGTGCGCACCCAGCCACCGCGTCCGCGCCGGAATCGTGGCCTGGAGTGCTTCGACCATGACCTCGGTGGGGGTGCCGCCCTCAACGGCCCAGTCGATGCCGTCCAGCAGCGGCCGGAAGTCCTGGAAGGCTTTGGGGTCCGACAGCCACAGGATCACGTCCGTGCGGGACAGGATCTCGGTCTGCAGGTTCAGGGCGGTGTCACCCTTGCCGGATCCGGAGCCGCCGGCCAGCAGGACGTGCGTGCTGTTGCGCTTGGCCTCAGGGTCGCCCGGCAGGTACAGGTACATGGGGGCGCCGTCGTCGTAGCGGCCGATGACCAGCGGATCGGCGATCGAGCCGCCCACGTTCGACGGACCCTCCCACTCCACCACCTCAGCCAGCATGTCCTCCGGCACGATGACCAGGTCCCCACGCCGCTCCGAGCCGGGGTCGGGCCGGTAGCGCACCGCAGTGCGCGGCAGATCCAGGGCGGACGCGAGCCGGTTCAGGCTCTTGGTCACGTCGTCGTGCGTCTGCTCACCGGGATCCAGGGCGAGGGGCGCGGTGACCCGGTTGGGCTCCACCTTCGCCGCACCCACCTGCGCCCGCGCCAAACCCACCTTGGCCAGCAGCCCTTTGTCGGAGCCTTCGCCGGCGGGGTCGGCGTTGCGGCGCAGCACCATCCGCACGTTCCAGGACAGGGCCACGACCGGCCCGCCCATCAGATACAGGTCACCGATCGGCCCCGCGGTGGGACCGGCCAGGCACGCGGCCGTCAGCCACCCCGAGCCCGCAGCCACCGTGATGGCCGAGTGCAGGCGGCGCTGCTGGCTGGTCGACTTCCCCGCCCACCACGTCGCGCCGGTGAGCGCGACGGAGGCGAGGGTGAGGCCGACACCGGCGGCGGCGGACTCGCCCCACCGGGCGTTACCCAGGAAGCCGGCCAGGCCGGTCCCGGCGACCCCCAGCCACGGGGGAAGGTGCGGCTTGGCACGGTGCAGCAGGTAGCGGCCGACCCCACCGCCATCGGATCCGCCCTGCAACTGCACCTCGTGCAGCTCATCAACGTTGCGCTCAACCACCATCGTCGTTTCCCCTTCCTACTGCTGGGCCCAGTTCATGACCGGCTGCTGTGGCTTGCGGGCGCGGTGGCGAACCCGGTTGATCTCTTCCTCGTACTGCTGCTGGAACGTCGAGTAGCAGGAGGCCGCGTTCTTGGCCGCGTCGCGCAGGGCGTCCGCGGAGCGCTGCATCTTCCGTGCCACCTTCGCCGCGCGGATCCGGGAGCCGAACGCACGCCCCTCCGGGTCCGGCACCGACGTGAGCACGCCTTTCAAGATCTCGGCGCCCATGGCCACCTCGATCGAGAGCGTCACGGCAGCGGCCCGCAGGGTGTTGCAGTAGTTCCGTACCTGCGCCGGAGAGGTGAACTCCGGGGCGGGCAGCAGGCTTTCGGCGTGCGAGCGGCCACCACCGCGGCGGGCGCCGTTCTTGTTGTTGTTCACGGTGACGTTGATCGGCGGGACGATCGAGCCGCCCAGCGCGCCCATGAACCCGCCGGCGGCGGCGCCCGCGTTGGCGAACTTGTTGCCCTTGTCGCCGGCCCCGCCGTTGACGTTCACGCGCGGCCGTGCCGCGGACTGTGCCTGCCGGTAACGCCGGTTGTTGGCGCGGTTGGCTGATCCGTTGTCTGCCATATCGGCTTTTCCTCCAGGTCAGACGGTTACAGGCCGAGAAGGTGGTAGGGGAACGGGTCACGTGACGGCTTGGGCTGACCCAGTCCGAACAGCGTGTTGTCGATGTAGCGCCACACGAACGGGAAGCGTTTAATGCCCAGCTCCATCAGCGCGATGGCCCGGTGGTGCCCGTCGCCCACGTACACCCAGCCGGTGTCACGGCTGACGTCCAGCAGAAGCGGGAACTCCGGCACGCCGTGCTGGGCGATCTGGGCCTTGTGCCGGTCGACGATCTGGCGGCGCTTGCCGCGGGTGAATGCGCTGCGGCACTGGCTCCACCTGGGGTATTCCTTGGCGCGGATCTGCTCATCGTTCAGCAGTTCCGTCCGCAGCCGGCCGCGGTAGGCACCGCCGGGCGCTCCGGTCATGAACGCCTCCCGGGTCAGCGGGTGCGGCGGACGATGAGCCACGCGCACTGAGCGGTGATGAGCATCAGCAGCCACCACAGCTCCAGCGCGCCGGCCAGCGGGCCGAACGCGGCGGACAGCGCGAGCCAGGCCAGCGCGGACGACGCGAACGCCGCCGTGCCGACCCGCCACCCGAGGACCGTTCCGGTGCCGGGGCGGCGGCGCTGCATCAGCAGCAGCCACACCAGCGGGCCGGCCGGGGCGGGGGCGAGGACCAGCCCCGACCACCAGGCCATGACATGCAGCAGCGCGGCCACAACCAGCGCCAGCACCGCCAGACCGGTCGGGGCCAACGCGCGACGGAAGCGCCACAACAGGCCCCCGAGGGCGGACAGTGCCTCGCGGGTGAGGGAGGGGCGTTCGGGCACGACGACCACGAACGGCTGAGAGGAACGGAGCCCGCGCTGGCGCGGGATACGGACAGTGGTGGCCCCGGCGGTCGTCTTCACGGCACGGCGGGGGCGGGTACGGCTGGACACAGCGAAACTCCCAGATGAGTGAGGGATGTTCAGGCGGCGCGCTGTTCGTCGTCGGGGTACGCGCAGGGCACGCACATGCCGAGTGAGGTGGGGATGACGTAGCCGGCATCCGAGCGGCACTGCGGGCAGGTGCGGCGTGCGGTGTTCGCCTTGGCCAGCGCCGCCCACCTGCCCGGCGTCATCGGCCGAACCGGTTTGGCCTGGTCGAGCCGGTAGAGGTAGGCGACCAGCGGGCCACGCCGATAGCGCGGACGCAGCACCTGCCCGGCGACCGGCTGACCACCGGGACGCAGGCCACGGGCCCGCAGTTGGCGAAAGGTGGCGTAGCCGTCCGGAGCCATCCGCCACGGGAAGGTGGGGATCCCGTGGCGGGCGCCGTCGGGGTCGAAGCACTTCACGAACGAGTACGACATGAGCCCGGTCCTTCCGCTCAGCCGGTGAGCGCGGTCGGGAGGTCGGCCAGGTGCGGCTCACGAGTCTTGACCCGTCCGCGTGCGGTGCGGGCCGTCGACTCCGACGCCCCCAATCCCGCTGCGGCCATCGCCTGCGTCATCCGCGCCGTGCTCGGCTGGGTGAAATCCATCCCGTACAGAGCGCGCACCAACTGATCGACCCGGTTCGGGTAGACCACCGGGGCGCACAGGTCGACGGGCGTCGACGCGGTGTCGACGGGGACCGGATCCGGGATGACGGGCGTCGACGTGTCCACGGCCGTCGCCGGCACGGCCACAGCCGCGGACACCGGATCCAGCACCGGAACCACGGGCGCGGGTGGCGCGGCCGACTCGCGGTCGACGCGCACGGTGACGGGCGTCGAGGGTGTTTCGACGCCCGTCGACGCTCGGCGGGCGAGGTAGGCGTGCACCTGCCGCATCAACGCACCGAACGCCAGCAGCGCGGCCACCGGAGGAACCGCGGCCACCACATAGTTCAGGACGTCGGCATCCTGCCCGACACCGGCCACGTTCAACGCGATCGAGGCCCCGTCACCTGCGGTGACCAGGCCGATCGCCCACCAGTCGACCCGGTGAGCCAGCGAGGCACGCAAGATCAAAAGCTCCCCGATCACGATGAACAGATCCACCGTGGCTGGCCACGCCCACGAACGGGCGACCGCATCAGCCATGCCGTGACGGGCGGCTACTTCCTGCAAGTGCTCGTAGGAGAGCCAGAACGCCACGGCCGTCAAAAGCACAGTGAGCACGGCCGCGAGAGCGGTGATCGCGTGATCCACCGCGGCGGGCGCCGACGCGGTTTCGACGGGCGTCGACGATGCGTCGACGCGGGCCGCGGCACTCATGCCGCACCCCCGACCGGCACCGGGGCGACGACATCCGCGTAACCCGTCAGACGTACCGTGGCGCCTGCGTGGTCGACGTCCGCACGCAGGACTCCCGTCCGTCCGTCGTTCTGCTCGCGGTAGGTCACCACGTCCGGGACGATCCCCAGCGCTTCCCGCCACATCTCGAAGCCGGGGAAGTCGTCGTAGAACGACAGCTCCAACCGCTCCGGGTAGATGGTCGACACGTGCACGGTCGGAGCCGGCAGGTGCCCGAAGTCCACAGCCAGCAGACGCAGCGTGCGCAACGGCGCGGCCACATCGTCCAGCGTCAGGATCCCGCTCATGCCGCACCCGCCTTGGACACGACAAGGAACCGGTCCGTACGCAGGTCCATGACGACCGTGGCGCTCTCGCCCTGCTCCCGCAGTACGGCGGCCCGCTCCTCAGCCGGCCAGCTCCCGCGCGGGTGACCGGCGGGGAAGCTGTCGAGAACCTTGCGCTCACTCATGCCCCGACACCCGCGATCGTGATCGAGCCGTTGGCCAGCTCACGACGCGCGGCCAGGACCCGGCGGTGCGCCCGACGGATCCGCCGCGCGTCCAGCTCGCTCGGGGTGCGGTTAAGGGTGGTGATCTGCGCGTCCAGCAACTCGACACCGGCCAGGATGACCGGCATCTCCCGCTCGATCGCGTCCAGCTCCGCGGCCGTCGGCTCGCGGTCGAAAAGGTCGGCGGTAACAACCGCCTGAACAGCACCGATGTACCTCATGGGTCATGTCTCCCTAGTCAGTGGAACGGCCCGAAACAGCGGCCCCGGTGTTCGAGCACCGGGGCCGCGCGCCGTTGAAGTCGGATGCCCGGCTCCCCTCAGCGCTGCTCGTACGAGACGAGCAGCGGAGGCAACCGGCCCGCAGCCGCTGAGCTGCGGAAAGGTCAGTCGCGCTGTACCGCACACGGGGACGGAACCCGCGCACGCCGCCCTCTTATTTGCAGAGGTGGGACGGACTACCTCAGGCACACTGTTCAGTTTTCAAGTAACGACCGGCATGGGGCCCGCCAAGGAACGGCAAGCACTCCCATCCGACATAAAGATGGACTCGGAAGTGTTGGTGGTGTTGTACCAACAACTTTGATGCCCTGAGTCTCACCCCAAGCGGCTGGGATCGTCAAGCCAAAGCGCGTATGTTGTTGGAACAAGTCAGCCAAACGAAGGGGATGCGGTGAGGGAGCAGCGGCCGAGGTACCACCGGATCGCGGATGACCTGCGCGGACAGATCGAGCGAGGAGAGCTTGAGCCGGGCGGGCAGCTTCCGACCGAGTTCGAGTTGGTCGAGCAGTACGAAGCGAGCCGCAACACGGTCCGGCTTGCGCTCCGACGCCTCACTGAAGAGGGGCTCGTCATCGCTGGTCAGGGACGCGGAAGCTTCGTGCGGCGCAGCCTGAAACCAGCGGTTTGGGACTGGTCGGTGCTGGAGTCGCGCACCCGTCACACGTCGGACGAGCAGGGCGACCAGTGGGCCAGCATTGTGGCCGAAAGCGGGCGCCAGCCGCGGCAAGAAGTGCGCGTATCAATCCGGCGCCCTCCGACTGAGGTGGCAGAACGCCTAGGGCTGGACCCCGAGAAGGATCTGACCGTTGTACGAGAAAGGATCCGGATCGTCGACCAGGACCCATACGCCCTGGCGGACTCCTACTTTCCCGAAGAGCTGGTGCGAGGCACACCCCTGATGCTCCCGGAGGACGTCTCGGCACCCGGCGGTGTTCTCGCCAGCGTCGGGCTGGTTCAGGCCCGATACCGAGACGAGATCACGGTGCGCATGCCGACGCGCGCAGAGGTCGAAAGGCTTTCTCTGCCCGCTGCGACTCCGGTTGCTGTCCATATGCGTACGGGCTACGACGAAAATAGTCGGCCCCTACGAGTAATGATCACGATCCTTCCGGGAGACCGGCATGTCATCAGGTACGACGTATCAGCCGAGTAAAGACGTCTCCCAGGAGCGCGTACGCGTGAAAGCCTTGCAATCCATCGACCCGACCATGCCAGACGATCTCAACCCTGAGTGCGTCTGGTACACGTCGTACGGGTCCAACATGCACATGGATCGTCTCGGGTTCTACATCCGAGGTGGCCAACCGCCCGGCACAACGAAGACGTATCCCGGTTGCCGAGACCAACGGATGCCCAGTCGCTCAATCCCGGTTGAGCTTGAGGGCACCCTGTACTTCGCAACCGATTCGCCGGTTTGGGGAGGTGGCAGGGCGTTCTATGACCCGAGGGCTGCCGGTCGAGTTCTGGCGAGAGCGCACCTGGTGACAACGGACCAGTTCTCGGACATCGCGGCTCAGGAAATGTACAGGGCGCCCGGCTCAGATATCGATCTTGCGGAGGTGCTGACCCGAGGGACAGCGACTCTGGGCGAAGGGCGATACGAGACGCTGGTGTGCGCCGGCCAAGTGGACGGACTACCGGTGTTGACCTTCACCGCCCCTTGGGACTCGAAGGACGTCCGATGGAACCCTCCGTCGTCGGCCTACGTGCGCTACTTGGCCGCAGGACTGCTTTCTTCAGGCGCGTGGGACGTCGAGACGGTCGCCTCGTACGTTGCGACCTGCCCCGGCGCGGCGGGCCACTGGTCGAAGCAGGAACTCAGTGACCTGTTGCGCGACTGAATCCACAGAGTATGGGTCATGCGTGATCCATAGATGCCTAACCGCCCCCTGGGTTTCTCAAAACCCTTGGCACAACACGTTTGTCGATGCAAAATGATGACATGCTCGCAAATCTATTGCCGGGAATTCGTGAAATCCGTGCGCCGTTAGCATCTGGTTACATCTGGCTGCTTAGTCTATGGATTGCCTTTTTTGAGTACGTACCAAAAAGAGAAGAGGCGAGAGGTCTATGGAAGGGTGTGTATCAACTAAGCTCTACGGTGGGTACGGCAGCAATGCTTGCCGCTGTCAGTTTTGTAGCGTATCTGATCGGTAGTCTGCTTGAAATTCGAGCCCGCTCTATAGTTCACTGGTTCAGATATCGCGAATGGTGGTGGACTCTTCGCCGGAAGTTCTCTAAGAGATATCCAGTCGACGTTTTTCGTGACCCGCTACTATTGCGATGGTCTGAGACCGCAAAGAGTCGACGGAGTCCTTCGCTCCCAGGCGATCTTATCTCTGGGGTAGAGTCCTTCACTGGCGTTAGAATACCTGACTGGGGTAATCGCGTTTCCCGCTCTGCTCTAATTGATCTAGCCGTGCATGTGAAGCACCTTGGTGGGTCTAGGGTGGACCTGTACTCGGCCTTGAACAGGTTCGGAGATGAGCTGGATCAGCTTGCTATTCGACTTCAGGTGCGAAATTTAGATCTTTATGGAACGTATGATCGTGCTGCGGCGGAGGCAGATCTCAGGGTAAATGTTGGCTTCAGTGCATCGGTCCTCGTCAGCGCCGTCGCGGCGCAGGAAAGTCCCGGGGTTCTGTTGCTGATTCCATGTGCTTGGCTTTTTGTTTTGAGAGGCCAGCAAAAGGCACGTGAGGCAAATGATGTCCTGATCCAGGCCGTAGTTTCTGGCGAATTGGAGTCAACGACATTGACATCCTCTCTGCCCGAGATCGTGGTGACAGATAGTATGGGATCGCACGAAATTACGTTTGATGGGAGCGCCGCGCAGGACAGCGCAGACAACCCGGAGTGAACGATCAGAGCAGGGATCCTGGAGTGGTGGACGAGAGAGCTCTCCATATCATCGAACGGCCACGTCGGAGCGGGCCACTCGAATCAAATGCTGAGGTGAGTCACCCCACCGCGCAGTCCATTAGTGGACCAGCAGGCGCGACCTACGGTGTCCAGCTCGTACGGTTGTGGGTTCACGGGGTGTGCGGGGAGCGCTAAAGACAGCCCACGACTGCGTGAAGCGAACCGGCTGAGGACCTTAAAGCGCTACGTCATCACCGGCGGGGAGTTGACTTTGCTGCTTTCCTACTCTAATCAGGCGATATTGCTTCTGTGAGGCCCTTCCCGATCGAGCTCGCATTACAAATGTCTCCAACTCTACTTCCACTTCATGGTCTAGATTTTCCCTCACGGCTGGCATGAGGGATTCATCTACGAATCCGTGAACTTCATGCCCATCGGCAATCTCCAGATAGAAAATTTGCCTTCGAGTTCGCAGGCCATCCAAACGTCCACGCACTCGAACAATTCCACGCTCTTCTCTGGCTACAGATAGCCTTTCCCGCAGAATCGAAGCCTGTCGTGGAGTCACCGATGACCTCAACACTTCACCCGAAATGCGGCGAACAGAAAGGGAAAGGCTCAACTCGGGACGCTCATCGGAATCTCTAGCGACCAGGTCTGCGACAGCTCTCCGGATAACCGGGGATGCCGCGTCGATTGAATCGATTGATTGGTCGTCGGCGTCATTTTCCGGAAGCGCTCGAATTAGTTCTACCACTCCGATCTCTGTCCATAGAGTCGAGAATTCGGATGTGCGTGAACTTTCTTCTATTACTGGGTAGCTAAGGTCAACCACCCAGGACCCTAGGGAAGCGGCGGCGACGTTAAGTCTGGCAAGGTCAAAGTCAACTGATGTCAGGCGAGCCACATCCGCGAGCCGAGCGCGACGCGCTTTCGCGAGACGTGCGACTGCACGCTGGACACGCCGCAAAAAATCGCCGGCCTCCAATGCAGAAACTGCACCAGAGTCAGACTGTGTATCCGATAGGCGCAATTGAACGGCAGCAGATTTATCTTCTGGCGACGCGGTGATTCCGAAGTCGGAGGCGGCCACTTGCAATGAGGATCGCCGCAAACAAGAAAACGGATCATCCCCGGCAGTCGAGTCCATTGCTCGCTGCCAAAGGGCGTGAAGGTGAGTGCTCACAGCGCTACCTCCAGGTAGCCCTTATGCTCGCCGTCAACGATCTTCCCGTCGTCATCTTTAACTAGGGACCAATTATAATCCCAAAGAGCGACGTCGTCAGCGTTTCCCTCCTCGGCAAAGAACGCGTCGATGAGGCCTCCCATCGGCTGGATCCTCCGCTCAACAGTGTGCGGCACCATCGCAGTGAGGTTTTGGAGCGTTATGAGTTGATTCATCCGCGTCCACCTCTCCTGGTCGAAATGCTGTACGAGCCTGCGCGACGCGAATAGCACAAGATCGATATCTGCGGGAGGTGTCGCCTTGTGAGTGCAAAACCCGCCATCTATCCACAGTGTGGCGCGCGGAAGCAGGTCGCGCACCAGGGCCACGTAGAGTTCTAGTGCAGAGTAGAGGCGTTGCCGGTGCATTGAGTGAGGGGCTTGCACCACGAACACGTCATGGATCTCCTCTAGCGTCGCTGGGTGACGCCCTACGGGCAGCATCCCCCCAGAGGTCAACGGCGGAATCAACGAGTGCCCTCCATGGACTGTCCCCCCAGCACCATCAGCAACGAACCGATACCTACTGTAATCGTAGGTATCGGTTCCGCAGAACCCGCTGATCGTGATTCCTTCCATCCTCCAGTCTCCTAGTCGACTCGAACTAGCGTTCCACGACTGCAGCATGCCGTGAGGATGGACATCTGGTGGCGGTGTTCGCCGGCTAGCTGACCAGTGCGGTCGCCGTCGGGCCGGCAGTTGCACCATGGGCGAATGTCGTTGGTCCTGCACGAGCTGACAAGCGCTTAAAGAGCCGCTCCCAGATTCGGAAGCGGTGTCACACGAGGCCTGTTGCTAGAGCAGTCGGCGACCCAGCCCACCCCTCGTCTGTGGGCCATACTGCCGCGATGCCGTGGTGCTCCAGAAGCCGTGTGTAGACCTCGCCGACCGGCTCGGAAAACAGCGCTAGCTGTCGAGGTTGAGCGTCGTGCGGGTACAGGCAGAATGCGTAGGTCGCCAGTTGTCCCAGAGCCTCACGTACTGCCCCGGTGGCGTTGCCGCGCCTGATGAATTTGGCTTCGACGAGCCAGTGCAGGCCGTCTTTGATGATCACCATGTCTCGTGGGTGGACGTTCGTTCCGACCTCCAGCTGTCGGTCACGCAGGAACTGCCCGTACCGAGCTACCAGCGTTTCGTGGCTTCGGCTCTTGCGCAGCTTGCGTGCCACGACCGTCTGCGTGTACTCGGTATCGCTCTTGGGTGCGAAGTGCAGTAGTAGTTCTGTCGCCTTGGTGGGTGGCTGTTCGACCACGGTGACGATGGTGTCGCGCGTGGTCTGGCGCACCTCTTCGCGGACGGCCAAGGCTTCCTGGTAGAGCGTGATCATGCGGGCAAGATCTGCACGCAGGGTCTGTTCACTGGGTAGAGCGGCGATCTCGTAGGTGATAGCCAAGAGGTTCCCGGCCTCGTAAGAGCGAGGCAGGCCGGAGCGCCCGCCGAGGTCGATCGTCGTGCTCAGCCCTGTTTTGACGTCGACGGAAAGAGCGTCTCGGATCGCCGCAGCCTCGGCGGCAAGCCTCGTACGTGCTTCGCGCGCGCCAAGTGCTTTGGTGATCTCAGTGACGCCTTGGTTCAGACTGAGTGCAAAAGTCTTCCTGTCCTCGGCAAGTAGGTAGACGAGGTACATCCCTCGCGTGGCTGTCGTTGTCTCGTCTGGGTCGAAAATCGAAACCCAGGGGCAGACAGCCAAGTTGCCCTTCCCTGGACTCCCTACAACCAGGTAGCCGCCAGGCACCAAGTGCCCAACCTCTGCAGGAGCGGCCCGGATTAGGCGAGCTACGTCGCTGCTGATGCTCTGGTCGTCGCCAACCCCGAAGGTCGTGCCGATTTTGTAGAGGAAGTCACCAAGCTCCATACGCCAGATGCTAGGGGCGACCACTGACAACGCCCCACCGAAATAACGGCTCTGCTCTCGCGGGACGCAGAGTTGAGTAACAGGAGAGGCGGCATCCGTTTCCCTGATCGTTGTCCCGTGCGCCGGCAACGTCTGCGTTCGCCGCTGTCCGTATGACGGCTCTGACCTGCCTCGCGGACCTCTGCGAACGCCCCTGAACCCTGCTGCGGGCAATGGGAAAGCGTGTTGGGGCGAGTCATCTCAGGAGCGTGTGGGCCATCTGTGGGCCAGCGGCTACACCATGGGTGACTTTCGTTGGATTTGGCCAGGTCAGGCGGGCTATGGATGGACGAACGACGACGCTCTTGAAAACCGTCGTCGCAGCGATGTGACCGTGGGTTCAAATCCCACACCCACCGCCGAAGTGCAGAAGAACGGCCCCTGACCAGGTACATCGGTCAGGGGCCGTTCTCGTGTGCCGGGTGTGGTTACGGGTGGTGGGGCGTCATGCGGGATGCCGATGTGATCGTCGAGCGGGCCTCGCGTTCCGTGAGGCCCGTGCGGACGGCGGCGTCGACCAGGGCCTCGGTCAGTTGCGGGCCGAAGCCGTTCTCGTAGGCGCGGCAGGCCGCCCAGAACAAGCGGGTGTTGCGCTGGCCCTCGTGCGCGGCGAGCACGAACTGGACGAGGCCCTGGCCCTGCCGGTCAGGCGTCGTGGCCGTCGGGGCGGGGGTGCGGGGCGGTGGCGTCAGGAGGTGCAGCAGTGATGCCGGGCAGGGGGCGGGCGGCAGTTGCGCGGTGCCCGGTGCCGTGCTGTAGACGCCGTGTTCGGTACGGGAGCCGGGGCCGACTAGGTAGCCGCCGGCGCCCCGGATGTCGATGCCAGGCGCCAGCCGGCTCGCGGAGTTGGGGACGACGACGTCGGGCGGTCCGCTCAGCCAGAGGTGACGGCCGCCGCTGGGGGTCAGCACGACGACCGTCTCGGGGATCGTGAACAGGTGGCGCAGCGCCAGTTCGCGAAGAGCCGCGGACGAGTCCGTACTCGACTTGGTGTCCAGGTCGATGCCGATCAGATGGTGGGGGTCCAGGCCGCAGGCGATGCCGTAGCCGGTGGCCCAGGGTGCGGCGGCGAAGAGGGCGCGTATGCGGCGGGGGTCGGTCGAGGCGTCGTACACACCGTGTCCGAAGCGGCCGCACTCGCCGTGGCAGGGCGGTGCCGTCGGGTCGTCGCGGTGGGGGGAGCGCAGCGCCGGGAGCTTCGTCCGGGACAGCGGGATGACGGCCAGTCCGCGTTCGGCGGCTGACAGGGCGTGCGCGAGGGCCAGCGTCGTGGCCTGCCGGTCGATGGTGGCCATGCTTCTATGTTCGTACGAGTGTTCGAAAAAGGGAAGGGTGGAGGGGGGAAATCCGCTTACAGGGGGTGGCTGAAAGGTTACGAAACGCTTCACCTCCTTGCGGTGTATGGGGTTGAGGTGCCCACACCATCCTGAACTGCGGTTTTGGGGGCGTGAAGGGGGTTTATCGACATGTACTCACGCTTGCGAGCGAATAGCGGCTTCCGGGGTGGTTCGCCGGGGATTCGGTGGGCAATTCTGATCTCGCGACGTCGTGAACGAACACCGAGGCAGTCGGCCAACTGCCCCGGAACCAGCCGTACTCAGCCGGTTGGCCGGCATGTACTACTCGCTTCCTGGAGGAACACACATGGCAAGCATCCGTACCGCCCGCGTTCTCGCCGCCGTGGCAGCCCTGCCGCTCGCCGCGGCCCTCCTCTCGGGGGTGGCGACGGCCGACAACGGCTCCTTCGCGGACAACGGATCGAACGCCGCGGTGGCGACTGTCGGTGGCGGCGGAGTGGGGGGTGACAACTACGGCACCTCGTCCACGACGCAGCAGCAGGCCGTCGGTTCCGGCGCCTCGAACCAGAGCAACACGGCGCAGGTGAACGGTTCCGCGTTCACGGCCATCGACCAGTCGAACGACAACGTCGCCGTCAACTTCACCCACCTCTGGTGAGCCGTCGGCCGCCGGGAACTGGAGACCCCCGACGGCCGTATGCCTCCTTGGTGGGGTGCTTTGTGGGGTGGTAACACGTCTGCGCGGCGGTGCTTCTGCATCGCCGCGCAGACGTTTTCGACCTTGACAGTGCGCAGTATCTGACGGACAGTCAGAAACCCTTGTTCGTACGAGGTCCGGGAGGGCCGTCGTCGTGCATCTCGCCCCCACCGAACGTCAGCGACGACTGCGGGCCGAACTCCGGTCCTACTTCCGGGAACTGATGCCGGTGACGCCGGTGCTGTCGGAGGGGGCCGGTACCACCGGTGCCGATACCGATACCGATACCGATACCGGTGCCGCGGAGCGGCGGGCGCTGTTGCGGCGGATCGGTGCCGACGGATGGCTCGGCATCGGCTGGCCGGAGGCTTACGGGGGTCAAGGGCGGGGCGCGGACGAGCAGTTCGTCTTCTTCGACGAGGCCTGCCGGGCGGGTGCCCCGATCTCCATGGTCACGCTGAACACGGTCGGACCCACGCTCATGAAGTACGGGACCGAGGAGCAGAAGGACTTCTTCCTGCCGCGGATCCTGCGCGGAGAGCTCGTGTTCGCGATCGGATACAGCGAGCCGTCGGCCGGTACGGATCTGGCCGCGCTGCGGACCCGGGCCGTGCGGGTCGGCGGCCCTGAGGGCGGAGGCGGGGGCGGGTGGATCGTTGACGGGCAGAAGGTGTTCACCTCCAACGCCCAGCGCGCCGACTGGATCTGGCTCGCCTGCCGTACGGATCCCGAGGCGCCGAAACACCAGGGCATCTCGATCCTGCTGGTCCCCACGGACGCGCCCGGGTTCTCGTGGACACCGATAGAAACGGTGGGCGGGCTGACCACGACGGCCACGTACTACGACGGGATCCGGGTCCCGGCCTCCCGCCTCGTCGGCGAGGAGAACGGCGGCTGGGATCTCATCACCAACCAGCTGAACCACGAACGGGTCGCGCTCGCCGCCCTCGGTATGCAGGCCGAGGACTTCTACCTGGCCGCGCTCACCGCGTCCCGCGTCCCCGACCCGGTGACCGGGCGGCGCAGGGCCGACGAGCCGTGGGTGCGTTCGCGGCTGGCCGAGGTGCACGCCCGGCTGGCCGCGGCACGCCTGCTCAACTGGCGGCTGGTCGGTGATGTGGGGGCCGGCCGTCTGGCGCCCGGTGACGCCAGCGGCGTGAAGGTCGTGGGGACCGAATCGGCCGTCGCGGTGTACCGGATGTGTCAGGAGATCGTCGGACCGGACGCGCTGATCCGGTCCGGTTCGCCGGGCGTGTTCGGGGACGGCGAGCTGGAGCGGATGAACAGGGCGGCGCAGATCAACACGTTCGGGGGCGGCGTGAGCGAGGTGCAGCGGGAGATCGTGGCGACGATGCGGCTCGGGATGACGAGGGGGCGGCGGCGGTGAGCAAGAGGGGTGTGCCCGGCAGGGATGCGGCCGAGCGGGGGCACGAGGACATCCACGACATCCACGCGCGGCTGAAGACGTACGAAGGGCTGACCGCTGTCGGAGGCGTCGGCAAGGATCTGGTCAACGAACCCATGATCCGGCACTGGTGCGAGGCGATGGGAGACGCGAACCCGGCGTACGCGGGAGCGGACGCCGTCGCGCCGGCCACCATGCTCCAGGCCTGGACGATGGGGGGCCTCTCCGGGCACGGGGGGCGCTCGGAGGCGTACGTCGAGATGCTCGGGCTGCTCGACGACGCCGGGTACACCTCGGTGGTCGCCACCGACTGCGAGCAGGAGTATCTGCGTCCGCTTCGGCCGGGGGACCGGATCACCTTCGATTCGGTGATCGAGTCGGTCTCCGCGCGCAAGACGACCAAGTTGGGCACGGGGTACTTCGTCACGACGCGGACGGATGTACGGGCGGGGGGTGAGCCGGCGGGGACGCATCGGTTCCGGATCCTCAAGTACGTACCCGCGGGGCGGCGCCCGGGAGAGACCGCGACGGGCGCGGCGGCGACGACAGCCGCGGAGGTGGTGGAGGGCGCCGCGAAAGCCGCGCCGCCCTCCCGGCCCCCGCGGCCCCGCCCCGTCGTCAATCGGGACAACGCCGGGTTCTGGGAGGGCGTGTCCCGGCACCGGCTGCTCATCCAGCGCTGTGAAAAGTGCGGGACGCTGCGTTTCCCCTGGCTGCCGGGGTGCAATTCCTGCGGCTGCCTGGAGTGGGACACGGTCGAGGCGGCCGGCGGGGGGACCGTCTACTCGTACGTGGTGATGCATCATCCGCCCTTTCCGGCCTTCGACCCCCCGTACGCCGTGGGGCTGATCGAACTCGCCGAGGGCGTCCGGATGATCAGCAACGTGGTGGGGGTGCCCTACGACCGCGTGCGGATCGGGATGCCGGTGCGGCTGGAGTTCGAGCGGGTGGACGAGGAACTGGACCTGCCGGTCTTCCGCGCCGCCGAGGGGAGCGGGGGCTGATGGACTTCACGCCGACCCAGGAGCAGACGGCGGCTCGCGAGCTGGCCGCGCGGATCTTCGGCGACCTGTCCACGCACGAGCGGCTGACCGCCGCGGGGACGGGCAGCGACGCGGAGTTGTGGAAGGCGCTGTGCGAGGCGGGGCTGCCGGCCGCCGTCGAGGACATCGGGCTCCTCGGCCTGGTGCTCCTCCTGGAGGAGCAGGGCCGGACGACGGCCCAGGTGCCGTTCGCCGCGAGCTGTGTCTACGGGCTGCTGGCGGTGTCGGCGCACGGCTCGGCGCGGCAGCGGGAGCGGCTGCTGCCGGGGATCGCGGACGGGTCGGTCGTGGTGACCGGCGCCCTGCCCGCGACCGCCGTCCGAGGGGGTGTACCGGGCGAGTTGAGCGGGGTGGTCCCCTTCGTGCCGTGGCTTCGCGACGCCACACACGTGCTGGTCGCGGACGGCGAACACCGGCTGTGGCTCGTACGGACCGCCGACGCCCGGTGCGAACCTGTGGAATCGACGGCCCCGTGGTCGGCCGGACGCCTGACCCTGGACGCCACACCGGCCGAACGACTCGGCGGCGCCGACGCGTACGCGCAGGCCGGTACCGATGCCGATGCCGATGCCGATGCCGATACCGATGCAGATGCCGATGCCGATGCCGATGCGTACGTCGATGCGTGCGACGAGGCGTACGAAGACGTGCTGGCCACCGCGCGTACCGCCTTCGCGGGGCTGCAGGCGGGGGTGTGCGCGGGCTCGGTCGCCCGGGCCGTGGCGCACACCAACACCCGCGAGCAGTTCGGCCGGCCGCTCGCGGTCAAGCAGGGGGTCCAGCTCCGCGCGGCGGACGCCCACCTGGACACCGAGGCGATACGGGTCACGGCGTACGAGGCGGCCTGGCGCCGGGACGAAGGGCTGGACCACGCCGCGCACGCGCTGACCGCCGCCTGGTGGGCGTCGGAGGCGGGGCACCGCGTCGTCCACGCGGGGCAGCACCTGCACGGCGGTACGGGGGCCGACCTGGAGCATCCCGTGCACCGGCACTTCCTGTGGGGGCGGCAGCTGGAGGCGTACCTGGGGGGCGGGAGCGAGCTGCTCCAGGAACTGGGGGAGACGATCGTCCGGGGCGAGACAGAGCGGGAGGCAGAGCGCGGGACAGAGGCCGAGACAGAGGGCAGGGCAGAACGCGGGACAGAGGGGGCAGGGGACGCATGAGCACCGATGCCGGGCCGGTGCGGGCCGGAGACGCGCTGCCGCCGCTGGAGATCGAGATCACCCGCACGCTCGTCGTCGCCGGGGCGATCGCCTCGCGCGACTACCAGGACGTGCACCACGATGCCGACGCGGCACGGCGGAAGGGCTCGCCGGACATCTTCATGAACATCCTGACGACCAACGGGCTGGTCGGGCGCTACATCACCGACCACTTCGGGCCCCGGGCCGTGCTGCGCAAAGTGGCGATCAGGCTGGGCGCCCCCAACCATCCGGGCGACACCATGGTGCTGACCGGGGTGGTGGAGGACGTGCGGGGCGACACGGCGACCGTGCGGATCGTCGGAGCCAACAGCCTCGGCAACCACGTCACCGGGAAGGTCACGGTCGTGGTCCCGGTCCCGGTCCCGGTCTCGGTCCCGGTCACGGTTCCGGTCTCGGTCACGGTTCCGGTCCCGGTCCCGGTCCCGGTCCCGGTCGCGGTCACGACGCCGAACGCGCAGGGCCGGCCATGAGCGTGCGGACGAGGGACAACCTCGGCGGACGGGCGGCCGTCGTCGGGATAGGGGCCACCGAGTTCTCCAAGGACTCGGGGCGCAGCGAGCTGCGGCTCGCGGTGGAGGCGGTGCGGGCCGCGCTGGACGACGCGGGGCTCACACCGGGCGATGTGGACGGCCTGGTGACGTTCACGATGGACACCAGCCCCGAGATCACCGTCGCCCAGACGGCCGGCATCGGCGAGCTGTCGTTCTTCTCCCGGATCCACTACGGCGGCGGTGCGGCCTGCGCGACCGTCCAGCAGGCGGCGCTGGCGGTGGCCTCGGGGGTGGCCGAGGTGGTGGTCTGCTACCGGGCGTTCAACGAGCGGTCGGGGCGGAGATTCGGCTCCGGGGTCCAGCACCGGACGCCGTCCGCCGAGGGCGCCGCGCTCGGCTGGGCACTGCCCTTCGGACTGCTCACGCCCGCGTCCTGGGTGGCGATGGCTGCCCAGCGCTACCTGCACACGTACGGGCTGACGTCCGAGGCGTTCGGGCAGGTCGCGGTGGTCGACCGTAAGTACGCGGCGACCAATCCGGCGGCGTACTTCCACGGCAGGCCGATCACGCTCGCGGATCACGCGGCGTCCCGCTGGATCGTCGAGCCGCTGCGGCTGCTCGACTGCTGCCAGGAGACCGACGGCGGACAGGCCCTGGTCGTCACCTCGGTGGAGCGGGCGCGCGACCTGCCGCGCCCGCCGGCCGTGATCGTCGCCGCCGCCCAGGGCGCGGGGCGGGCCCAGGAGCAGATGACCAGCTTCTACCGGGACGATCTGACGGGGCTGCCGGAGATGAGCGTGGTGGCGCGGCAGTTGTGGCGTACGTCGGGGCTGACGCCGGCCGGGATCGACGTCGGGATCCTGTACGACCACTTCACGCCGTTCGTGCTGACGCAGCTGGAGGAGTTCGGGTTCTGCAAGCCGGGCGAGGCCGTGGACTTCGTGGCGGAGGAGCGGCTGCCGCTCAACACGCACGGAGGACAGCTCGGGGAGGCGTATCTGCACGGCATGAACGGCGTGGCGGAAGGGGTCAGGCAACTGCGCGGTTCGGCCGTGAACCAGATACCCGGGGCCCGCCGGGTGCTGGTGACGGCGGGGACGGGCGTGCCGACCTCGGGGCTGATCCTGGGTTCGGACGACGGGGCCTGATTCCGGGTTCGGACAGGGTTTGATCCAGGGGTCCGCCCCGGCCCCGGTTCGGACGATCGGGGCTGATTGCGGGGCGGACGGATGAACGTGGCGCGTGTCCGGGCCCGTCGGCGAGGGCGGGGCCGTTGACTCGGCCTATGCGTTGGCTGCGATGTCACAAGATGATCGTCGGATTCGGGTTCGTGCTGCTCCTGCTGGGGCTCACGGCGGCACCACCCGCGGAGGCGGGGGCGGGGACAGGGGCAGGGACCCGGTCGCCGGGCACCGCCGCTCCGATGGGTGCCACCGACCCGATGGGTGCCACCGACCCCATGGGTGGTGCGGTGGGTTCGGAGGGCTCTCCTGGACAGGAGTCCGGCGCGAGACCCAAGGCGGTCACGTTCAAGGGCCGTGCGTTCGATACGTGCCGGGCGCCGTCCGCGGACACCATGCGGCGGTGGCGGGCGTCCCCGTACCGTGCGGTCGGTGTCTACTTCGGCGGTCGCGGGCGGGCCTGCCACTCCCAGCCCCATCTGAGTCACCGCTGGATGCGGACGGTGCGGGACCAGGGCTGGCGGGTCCTCCCCCTGTACGTGGGCTCGCAGTCGACCTGTGTGTTCGCGCGGCACAAGAAGAACGTACGCATCGGCCGGCATCCCTGGAAGCAGGGGACGGCCGAGGCCCGCGACGCGGCGCAGAGGGCGGCGGCGCTCGGCATGAGGCCCGGCAGCCCGCTCTTCCTGGACATGGAGGCGTACGCGTACGGGAACAAGCGGTGTGCCCGGACCACGCTCCTGTTCGTACGGGGGTGGAACCGTGAGGTGTCGCGCCGGGGCTATCTGCCGGGCTTCTACAGCAGCGCCGAGTCGGGCGTCCGCCACATGGAGCGCTCGCGGCGGGCCGGCGTGCGGGACCTGCCGGCGGTGGTGTGGTTCGCGCGCTGGGGCGTGAAGAACGGGCTGCACCGTGAGCCCGTGCTGCGGAAGACCGCGTGGGCGCCCGCGCGACGGATCCACCAGTACGCGGGGAACGTACGGGAACGGCACGGCGGCCGGACACTGGTGATCGACCGCAACCTGATGCACGCGCCGGTCGCACGCGTCGACTGAGCTGCCGGGGACACCGGTCGAGGACGTCGGTCGAGGACGTCGGGCGGGGACGTCGGGCGGCGCGGCCTCCGTGCCCGGGCGTCGTACTACTCAGGCACCACGCCCGGGGTCCGGGCTACTGCGCCAGGAGTGCGCCGGGTGCGGGACGGGAGTGCGCCGGGGGTGCGCCCGGGCCCGCTTCTCAGGGGTGAACCCTCAGGGGGCCTGAGCCTCGTGTCCACCTTCAGGAGGTGGGGCCTGCCCCCCTCCTACAACCTGAGGCGGACAAGGCTTCGGGACCTGCGGCCGATCCGGTGGAGCAGGGGCGATCCTAGCGTGGAGCCATGACCACATCCGTCTGCACCAGCGCTTCGAACGTGGCGACGCGGACCCATGCGTACCCGTCGTTCTCCTCGTACGTGAGGGCTCGCCAACCCGTGTTGCTGCGTACCGCGCGCTCGCTGACCGCGAACCCGTGCGACGCCGAGGACCTGCTGCAGACCGCCCTCACCAAGACGTATGTCGCCTGGGAGCGGATCGAGGACCACCGGGCACTCGACGGCTACGTGCGGCGGGCGCTGCTGAACACGCGGACGTCGCAGTGGCGCAAGCGGAAGGTCGACGAGTTCGCGTGCGACGAGATGCCGGAGCCGCAGGCTCCGCCGGCCGGGGACCCCGCGGAGCAGCAGGCGCTGCACGACGCGATGTGGCGCGCGATCATGAAGCTGCCCGCGCGGCAGCGGGCGATGGTCGTCCTGCGGTACTACGAGGACCTGAGCGAGGCGCAGACGGCGGAGGTGCTGGGCGTGTCGGTCGGTACGGTCAAGTCAGCCGTGTCGCGCGCACTGGGCAAGCTCCGCGAGGACCCTGAGCTGGGCCCCGTGCGCTGACCGGCGCGGTGGCAGCACACGGCGTGGGACCGGGCAAGCAATCCTTGCCGTGACGTGATCGATCACCCGGTAGTAGTGACATACCGCGCGGTATGTGAGCAGAATCAGCCCAACCCTTACTACCGCGTAGGCAATGTCGCCCCCGGGAGGACGCCGTGCTGAGCACGATGCAGGACGTACCACTGCTGATCTCTAGGATCCTGACCCACGGGTCGACGATCCACGGGGCATCCCAGGTGATCACCTGGACCGGTGAGGCCGAGCCGCACCGGCGTTCGTTCGCCGAGATCGGGGCACGTACGGCACGGCTGGCACACGCCCTGCGCGACGACCTCGGAGTCCGGGACGACGACCGGGTCGCGACCCTGATGTGGAACAACGCCGAGCACGTCGAGGCGTACTACGCGATCCCGGCCATGGGCGCGATCCTTCACACGCTGAACCTCCGGCTGCCCCCCGAGCAGCTCGTCTGGATCGTCAACCACGCCGCCGACCGGGTCATCGTGGCCAACGGTTCGCTGCTCCCGCTGCTCGCCCCGCTGCTCCCGCACCTGAAGTCGGTCGAGCACGTGGTCGTCTCCGGCCCCGGCGACCGCGCCCTGCTCGACGGGGCGGCCGTCCAGGTGCACGAGTACGAGGAGCTGATCGCGGACAAGCCGGACAGCTACGACTGGCCCGAGCTGGACGAACGCCAGGCCGCGGCCATGTGCTACACCTCCGGCACCACCGGCGACCCCAAGGGCGTCGTCTACTCGCACCGCTCCATCTACCTGCACTCGATGCAGGTCAACATGACGCAGTCCATGGGGCTCACCGACGGGGACACGTCCCTCGTCGTGGTTCCGCAGTTCCACGTGAACGCCTGGGGTCTGCCGCACGCGATGTTCATGACCGGTGTGAACGTGCTGATGCCCGACCGTTTCCTGCAGCCCGCACCGCTCGCCGAGATGATCGAGCGTGAGCGTCCGACGCACGCAGCCGCCGTCCCCACCATCTGGCAGGGCCTGCTCGCGGAGCTCAAGGCCAAGCCGCGTGACGTGAGTTCGCTGACCCAGGTCACCATCGGCGGCTCCGCCTGTCCGCCCGCCCTCATGAAGGCGTTCGACGAGCTGGGCATGCGCGTCTGCCACGCCTGGGGCATGACGGAGACCTCACCGCTCGGCACGATCGCCCGGCCGCCGGCCCAGGTGGAGGTGGGCTCCGACGAGGAGTTCGCGTACCGGCTGACCCAGGGCCGTTTCCCCGCCGGTGTCGAGCCCCGGCTGACCGGTCCGGGCGGCGAGCGGCTGCCCTGGGACGGCGAGTCCGCGGGCGAGCTGGAGGTACGGGGTCCCTGGATCGCGGGCGCGTACTACGGCGGTCAGGGTGCCGAAGTCCTGCGCCCCGACGACAAGTTCAGCGAGGACGGCTGGCTCAAGACCGGTGACGTCGGCACGATCAGCGCCGACGGTTTCCTGACCCTCACCGACCGCGCCAAGGACGTCATCAAGTCCGGCGGGGAGTGGATCTCCTCGGTCGACCTGGAGAACGCCCTCATGGCCCACCCCGAGGTCGCCGAGGCGGCGGTCGTCGCCGTCCCGGACGACAAGTGGGGCGAACGCCCGCTCGCCACCGTCGTGCTGAAGGAGGGCGCGAGCGCAGACTTCGACTCCCTGCGGTCCTTCCTCGCCGACGAGGGCAAGATCGCCAAGTGGCAGCTCCCCGAGCGCTGGACGATCATCACGTCGGTGCCGAAGACGAGCGT
Organism: Streptomyces ortus; assembly: GCF_026341275.1. Taxonomy (NCBI): domain Bacteria; kingdom Bacillati; phylum Actinomycetota; class Actinomycetes; order Kitasatosporales; family Streptomycetaceae; genus Streptomyces; species Streptomyces ortus. Next base: position 4,222,770 of record NZ_JAIFZO010000002.1, on the reverse strand, counting down.
CGGCAAGTTCGACAAGAAGGTGCTGCGCAGGCAGTACGCGGCGGGCGAACTGGACGTCACCCAGCTCTGACAGCGAAAGCGACAGCGGGCGACAGCCACAGCGGGTGACAGCCACAGCGGGTGACGGGCGCGGGGTGGCTTCCTGCGCGAAGTAGGGCTGTATACGCGGGTTGGGGCGTTGTTTCACGTGAAACAACGCCCCAACCGGTTGCTGTACGCGCTTGGTTGGCCCGGCCCCGGCGCTCAGTTCGTACCGATACGGGCCAGCAGATCCACGATCCGGTCCTGCACCTCGGCGCTCGTCGACCGCTCGGCCAGGAACAGCACCGTCTCCCCCGCGGCCAGCCGCGGCAGTTCGCTCTGGTCGACGGCGGCGGTGTAGACGACCAGCGGGGTGCGGTTGAGCTGACCGTTCGCACGCAGCCAGTCGACGATCCCGGCCTGTCGGCGGCGTACCTGCATCAGGTCCATCACCACCAGGTTGGGCCGCATCTGTCCGGCCAGCGTGACGGCGTCCTCGTCGGACGACGCCCGCGCCACCTGCATACCGCGCCGTTCCAGCGTCGAGGTCAGCGCGAGCGCGATCTCCGCATGCTCCTCGATGAGGAGGACACGCGGCGGATGCTGCTCACTGTCGCGCGGCGACAACGCCTTGAGGAGTACGGCGGGGTCGGCGCCGTACGCCGCCTCACGTGTCGCCTGACCGAGACCGGCCGTCACCAGGACCGGCACCTCGGCGGCGACGGCGGCCTGACGCAGCGACTGAAGGGCCGTACGCGTGATCGGACCGGTGAGCGGGTCGACGAACAGGGCGGCCGGGAAAGCGGCGATCTGCGCGTCGACCTCTTCGCGTGAGTGCACGATGACGGGCCGGTAGCCTCGGTCGCTCAGGGCCTGCTGCGTGGTGATGTCCGGCGCGGGCCAGACCAGCAGCCGGCGCGGGTTGTCCAGCGGCTCCGGGGGCAGTTCGTCGTCCATCGGCTGGGGGTGGGGCTGGTTCGCGACCTCCACCGCGCCGCCGGGGCCGTCGAGCGGCTCGGGGCCTTCGTCGGCGTTCTGGTCCGGTGCCCCTATGGCGTACGAACGGCCGGTGCCCTCGGTGGCGTGGGCCAGCCGGGACTGCTGCCCGCCGGAACCCGGGTGCGCGCGGGCCGCCGTGTCCGTCTGCTCGGCCACCGGATCGGGCCGCGTACCGAGCTTGCGGCGCCGCCCGGAGCCGTTGGTGGAGTGCGGGGGAGGCGTAGGCGCCTGGGGCTGCGGCGCGGCTCCGCCCTGAGCACCGGGTTGCGCCTGCGCTTGTGCCTGCGCGTGGGGCTGGGGGGCGGGAGACCCCGTCCGACCGGGCTTGGGCTGCTGGGCGTCGGTCATACGACGACCGAACGGGACACCCTGCCCGAGCGTACGGACGCTGATCGCCCGGCCTTGCGTCGAGTTGGGGTCGATGGGAGGCGCCGCTTCCGCGGGGAGGGGCTGTGCGGCGCGTGGCTGTTCCGGGGCCGCTGCGGCCTCAGGGGCGGCCGACGTATCGGCCGTACCCGGCCACGGCTGCGCCGCCACGGCTTCCGGCGGTACGGGTACTCCGGCGCCGGAGGTGCCGGCCGCGCCGGGCCACGGCTGAGGGGGCGCGGCCGGGTCGGCGTTCGGAACTCCGGCTGCGGGTGTCTGCGGTTGCGGGTGCCGCTGTTGTTGCTGTTGCTGTTGCTGTTGCGGTTGTGGCTGGGCGGGGCCCGCCGCGGGGGTGCCTTGGGCGGGCGTGCCGGGCGCCGGGACGCCGATGTGGCCGGGGACGCCCTCGGCCGTCGTGGGTGCCATGGGTGCCATGGGCGCCGCGGGTGTCGTGGGTCCGGCGAGACCGGTTGGGGCGACCTGGCCGGGCATGGCCTGCGGCGGCAGGGCCTGACCGGGGAGGGGCCCCGCCTGCGGAGGGAGGGCCTGCCCGGGGACGGGCTGCTGGAGGACGCCTTGCGGGGGCACGGCCTGACCCGGGGACGCCGCGGGTGCGAGTGCGGGCTGTCCGGGGGCGGGCTGTCCGGGGCTGACCTGGCCGGCGACGGACTGGGCGGGCGCGCCCGTCGGGGGAACGGTGTGCGTGGAAGCCGGGTGCGCGGGAACGGCCTGGGCGGGCGGCAGGTGGCCCGGCATTGGCTGCTGCCCGGGAATTCCGGTCGCCCCGTCCGATGCCAGAGCGCCGGCGTCGCTGCCACCACCGGCGCCAGCGCCTGCTGCCTCGCCGGCGGCCTGCCGAGCCCGTCGGCGTCCACTGGGCGCCTGCACCGGATGCGGCTGGGGCGGCGTGTGATCGTCGGCAGGATCGCGCAGGGCGACGTCATGCCGTCCACCGGCGGCGACCTGACCTTGGCGTTGGTGGTGCCCCTGCCCTTGGCCCTGTTGCTGGCCCTGTTGCTGGCCCTGACCCTGGTCTTGTCCCTCGGTGAACTGCTGCGCCGTGTACTCGGGAGAGCGGTCCGCCTCGGCGGGCGGCAGCGCGAACACCGCGCGAGGCCCCGCCTCCTGAGCCGCCGCACGCTCCGCCGCGGCGGCCAGCGCACGCCGACGCCGCCCGGTCGGCTGGGCGCCGCCACCCTCGGCGTTCTCCCCCGCGTCCCCACCCGAACCCGGGCCCGTCCCGGCGGGTGCAGCCGCGGGCAGAGCGGCCGGCAGAGCCTGTCGGCCGACGTCCTGAAGGGCGCGCCGTCCGTCGGCGGGCGCGGGCACGCCCTGCGGAGGCACGGTCGCCCCCAACCCCGTGGCCGCCGTGCCGGCCGCATGTTCGGCGGCGGTCACCACCGCGCCTTCGGAGACACCGCCTTCGACGGGGCTGGGCCGCCCACGCCGACGTCCGGTTCCGCCGTTGCCTTCGGAAGCGGAAGCACCGTCGTCCTCGGTGGCCCGGGCAGGCAGCGCGGGCTGCCCCGCGGCCTCAGCGGCCCGCCTGCGTCGCCCGGTGGGCACGGCCGTCTCCGTCGGGGGCCCCACCTCGCTCTCCAGGAAGGCGTCGACGGACGCGCGCCGGGCCCGCCGCCGCCCGCCGCCCTGCGAGGAAGCCTGCTCGGGCAAGGCGAGAGCGGAACCGACCGCGCCGGAGCCCGCTTCCACGGCCAAAGGACCGTCACCGTCCGGCGCCCCGCCCGGGCCCGAACCCGCATCGGAAAAGCCATCCGTACCCTGACCGGCACCCGTACCCATCGGCGGCGGGACCGACCCGGCCCCGCCGCCGATGGGTACTTCGAGAACGAACGCGCTGCCGCTCATCCCGGGGACCTCGTGCGTCTGCAGCACTCCCCCGTGTGCGCGCACGATTCCGCGCACGATGGGCTCGTGCACCGGGTCTCCTCCGGCGTACGGCCCGCGTACCTCGATCCGTACGCCCTCGCCCCGCTGTGCCGCCGCCACGACGACCGTGTTGTCCATGTAGCCGCCGGCCGAGGCCGGCGAGTTGCCCGTGGAGTCGACGCCCGCGACGTCCGCGATGAGGTGCGCGAGCGCGGTCGCGAGCCGCTGCGGGTCGACCTCGGCCTCGATGGGCGGCGCGTGCACGGCGAACTGCACCCGCCCGGGCCCGATCAGCTCGACGGCCCCGTCGACCCCGGCGGCGACGACCGCGTCCAGCATCACTTTCGTACGGGAGACGCCTTCGGTCCCGGAGTCGAGGCGCTGGTACGCGAGGACGTTGTCGACGAGTGTGGTGATGCGCGAGTAGCCGGCCGAGAGGTGGTGCAGCACCTGGTTGGCCTCGGGCCACAACTGCCCGGCGTCGTCCGCTGCGAGGGTCGCGAGTTCACCGCGCAACTGGTCGAGAGGCCCGCGCAGAGAGCGCCCCAGCACGGCCAGCAGTTGCTCGTGCCGTGCGGACAGTGCCTCGTAACGGTCCTTCTCGCGCTCGGCGAGGGCCGCGTACCGGTCGTCCCCGGTGGCCAGCTCCTCCTCGTGCTGCTCGCGCAGTCCGGCGAGCACCCCGGCGTGTTCCTCCCGGAGCGCGGCCAGCTCCCCGGCGTGCGTCTCGGCGGCCTGCGCGAGCTCCTGCTGATGCCGCTCGGCCTCGGCGTCCTTCTCCTCGGCCAGCGCGTCGTACGGCCGGCGGTCCGTGAAGGTCATCACGGCCCCGACGAGCTGGTCGCCGTCCCGTACCGGCGCGGTGGTGAGGTCGACCGGCACCCGGTCGCCGCTCTTGGACCACAGCACCTGTCCGCGCACCCGGTGCTTGCGCCCGGAACGCAGGGTGTCGGCGAGCGGCGACTCCTCGTACGGGAAGGGCTGGCCGTCCGCGCGCGAGTGCAGCATCAGCGGGTGCAGTTCCTGCCCGCCGAGGTCGCTGGCCCGGAAGCCGAGGATCTGGGCGGCGGCGGGATTGACGAGGACGACCCGTCCCTCGGTGTCCGTGCCCACCACACCCTCGGCGGCGGCACGCAGGATCATCTCCGTCTGCCGCTGCGAGCGCGCGAGTTCCGCCTCCGTGTCGACGGTGCCGGAGAGGTCCCGTACGACGATCATCAGCAGTTCGTCGCCGGTGTAGCCGTGACCGTCGTACGCCTGCTGCCCGTTCTCCAGGTTCGCGCTGGTGACCTCGACGGGGAACTCGCTGCCGTCGGTGCGGCGGGCGATCATCCGGGTGGGCCGGGTGCGGCCGTTCTCGTCGACGGTCTCGGCCCGCCGCATCGTGCCCGGGATGAGTCGGGAGTCGAACTGCGGCAGCAGGTCGAGCAGCCCGCGTCCCACGAGCGCGGTGCCCGGGGCCTCGAAGGCCTCCAGGGCGATGGTGTTGGCGTTGACGACCGTTCCGTTGGCGTTGACCAGCACCAACGCGTCGGGAAGTGCGTCGAGTATGGCTGCGAGGCGAGCAGCGCCTCGGGATGGCCTGCTGCTCACGAGACGCTTCCTCCCTGTTACCGCTCCTTGCCGACCGCGGTAGCCATCTTGCCAACGGGGCCGCGACGTGTCACGCGAGGGAGTCTACGGGCAGTGGTTGCGCTCGCGACGCCGGATGAGAGGGAGGTCGCACGTAGAGGGGACGCAGAACGCACGCAGAAGGCCTGGAGAACCTGTGACCATGCGATTCGCGGCCCCGGCCGCCGCCCGATCCCGCACATCCGCCAGACCCCGCCCGCGTACCCCACCCGCACGCCCTCCTCGACGCGCCCTCGTGTCCAGGCCTGTTTCTACGCGCCGAGATCCGGGAGTACGGGCACGAGGGCGTCCCAGCGCGAGATCTCGCATCCGTCCGCGCGCCGGTACGTGGCGTCGACGGGCCGGCCGGCCCAGGTGCCCGTGACGTGCGCGGTGGCGGGCCCGCCGTACTGCATCGTGCACATCCCCCGCTCCTGCGCGGGTGCGAACGGGCTCTTGCCCCACGAGGTGTTCCGGTCCAGATGGTCGCAGGCGGCCTGAGCCTGCGGATGGCTGCCGCCCGCCGGATGGCAGTCGAGCTCGAACTTCCCGTCGCGCCCGTCACCCGCCCCGCTCACCGTCACGGTGAGGTGGTCGGTCCGGTCCGCCCCGCTCACCGGCGGCGGCAGGAGGGGAAACGAATCGGCGTACGCGACCGCCGGCGCTCCGGACAGCGCGGCGAAGGAGGCGGCGGCGGAGGTGGCGACGGTGAGGGCGATGCGGCGCAGCATGATGACTCCCCTGACGACGGTTCTGAACGACTGTCCAGGCGACAGCCCTGGCGATTGCCCTTGCGACAGCTGGGGCGATCGCTCAGGCGACTGCCCTTGAGACAGCTGAGACAGCTCTTATGCCTGCTCTAACGCCGTCCGCGCCCCGACGTTGCGCCGCCGACAAGGGCTTTGCCCTCGGACCTTGCCGCCTAGTACCGTGGGGGGCGATTGGTGACAGCCCGCTCGACTGTGTCATCATCTGCACGCACCATTTCGCACCCGCGAGGATGGTTGTGCTGGAGGCGTCGCCTAGTCCGGTCTATGGCGCCGCACTGCTAATGCGGTTTGGGTTTTACGATCCATCGAGGGTTCAAATCCCTCCGCCTCCGCAGAAGGTCACGAAGCCCCGGTCGTCCACGACCGGGGCTTCGTCGTTCCTTGATCGTCCCAGGCGCTCCACGGGACCGTGCCAGGACCCGCGCGAAGGGCGTCAGAGGATCGTTTCCGCAGGTCAGGCATGGTCTGGCAAACGGATTTCGCCTCACGCCGCCAGTCATGTAATGTTGTTCCCGCAACGCCAACCGGGCAGAAAAGTCCGGAGGGAAGAGCAAAAACAACAGAACACACAAGCACTCGTAGCTTAACGGATAGAGCATCTGACTACGGATCAGAAGGTTGCAGGTTCGAATCCTGCCGAGTGCACACAGGTCAAAGGCCCCGCCGGTTCGCCCGGCGGGGCCTTTGACATCAGCGGCTGACATCAACGCCCCCGGAAAGGCCGCTCAGGGGGCGTTCTCGCCCTCCGGGGCGTCGTCCCCATCTTCGAGTCCGAGCGCGTCATCCATCCGCTCGGCAGCCGCCCGCAGCGTCGACCCCATCACGTGCGCGTAGGTGTCGAGCGTCATCGTGATCGTGCTGTGCCCGAGCGTCTCCATGATGGTCCGCGCGTCGACGCCCTGAGCGAGCAGCAGGGACGCGCAGGTGTGCCGGAGGTCGTGCACGCGCACCCGTCGTACCTTCGCGTCTCTGCACAAAATGGTGAGCATCCGGTTCAGGCTGCGCGGGTCCGTCACCCGTCCGGTCACCGTGGTGAAGACGAGTCCGGCCGGATGCCCCGGGGTGGGCTGCCACTTCGCTCCGGCTACCTTCTGCTCTCGCTCCTGCTGCGCCCGGTGCGTGGTGAGGGCCCGCACGCAGTGCTTGGGCAGGGAGATCGTACGGACGGAGCGCATCGTCTTGGGCGTGCCGAAGATCAGCTCTCGTCGGATGCGCTGGACGTTCCGCCGGACCCGGAGAGTGCCGGCCGTGAGATTGATGTCCGCCCACGTGAGCCCGAGAGCTTCCCCGCGCCGCAACCCGGTGGACACGAGCAGCAGCCACAGGGCGTAGAGGCGATGAGGCTGAGCGGTCTTGAGCAACAGGCGGACCTCGGCCGCGTCCAGTGGACGCACCTCCTTCGATTCGACCGTGGGGGTTTCCACGATTCGGGCGACGTTGCGTGCGATCAGTTCCTCGCGCATCGCCTGTTGCAGCGCGGACCGCAGCACCGCGTGGATGTACTGGACCGTGCGGGCCGACGGGCGGCGCTTGCAGCAGCGGCCCACGGCGCAGCACGTGCGCTTGTCCTCAGGCCGCTCCTCGTCGGCACCCCGGAGGCAGCAGAGGCAGGCTGCCTTGAATTCGGCGAGGAATCGCCGGACGTCTGCCGGGGAGAGCCGGTTGAGGCGCTTTTTGCCGAGCGCGGGACGGATGTAGAGGCGGGACAGCCCCTCGTAGCTGTTCAGCGTCGCGGGCTTCAGCCGTTCCGGGGCGATGGTGGCCAACCAGTAGGTGAGGTAGTCCCCGAATGCCATCGTGGACGAGGCCGCAGGGATGCCCTGCCGGGTCATCTCCTGCATCTCCGTGAGCTGCGAGGCGACTTCCTCACGAGTCTTGCCGTAGGCGAACTTCCTCGTCCGGGTCCCGTCGGGACGGAAGACGTAAGCGGCTGCCTGGTAACGGCCATCCTTGCGCTTGGTGATCGTTCCTTCGCCATTCGCGCGGCGCTTGGCCATCAGGCTGCCTCCTCAAGTCGGTCTTGCATGTACTGGCGTACGGCGGTGACCGGGACCCTGCGGGCGCGGCCAGCGGTGAAGCTTTCGAGCTGCTTGGAGCGGAAGAGGTCGTAGACCTTGCTGCGGCTGAGGCGCAGCGCGTGCATGACTTCCGGGACGGTGAGTGCTTCAGGCAGAGCAGGGGCGACGCTGGGCACGAGGACGAACCTCCGGGAGCAAAAGGGGCCTTGGAGTCCTTCTGGAAGTCCGCTACATCCGCTACGCCGCTACATCGCAGGTCAGCGGCATGATTTTTGTAGCGGAGAGGTTCGATGTAGCGGCTACGGCCGTTTCGGGGTGGGGGGCCGTAGCCGCTACATCGGGAGGTGCCGCTACAGATTCAGGGGCTCTGAGCTGGGAAGTAGCGGCGTAGCGGATGTAGCGGCCCCTGAGGGCGCGCAGTAGCGGGTCCAGGCGTCTTCGAGGTCTTTGGCGAAGAACCCTTTGAGGATTCCGCCGGCGGTGCGGATGTTGCGGGAGACGACCGGGTCCCCGTCAGCGGTGACGTATTCGCTGAGCATTTTGGAGAGGCGCCGGTTGTCGAGCGGCTTGCCGTTGAGGTCGGCCCAGGGTGCGTCATCCAGCGCGTTGAGGCGGTCGAGGATGGCGACGGTGGGCAGCCGGTCGATACCGATCAGGACGTGATCGCGTAGGTCTGTCAGGAGTCGGATACCGATGCTGCCTTTGTCGTTGGCGCGTGATGCGTTGACGAGGATCAGGCAGGCTTCGCGGGCCCGGTTCGGCCACTCGCCCCCGGCAGCGTCGGCGACGGCGAGCAGGGGTTCCCACACGTCCGCGGGCCGGTCGGTGACGCCGTCCGGCAGAGCGGGGAACGCGCCGGCGACGCGCTTTTCCACGGACTCCGCCCACTTGGCCAGGCGGTCACGGATCTCGTTGCCCTCACGGACGTGAATGCGGGAGCGGAACGGCTCTGCCTTCTCGTTCCTGGCCCGGCGGCGCATGCGGATGATGACGGAGCGGGTCAGGATGGTGTCGGGCAACGAGCCGAGTCCCGCGACGGCGACGGCGCAATACGAGGGGAAGCCCTGTACTTGCTGGTTGGAGCCATCCCCCACGCACCGGTACATGGGACGTCCGCGCGCGTGACCGGCGTTGATGAACCCTCGAAGCTGCTCGTTGTCTCCGGCCTTGGGGCCGAAGATGGTGTCGATCTCGTCGAACAGGATCGTGGGCCGGCCACCGTCGATGCCGGCCACCGACCGGAACAGCGCTGCTGCGGACGCGTCTGCAGCAGCCATGGAACGGGGTACGAGCGTCTCGACTACGTCCAGCGCACGGGACTTGCCGGAACCAGGTTCGGGTGACAGGAACGCGAGGCGGGGAGTGGAGTCGAAGCAGTCGAGCAGATGAGCGTGCGCGTCCCACAGCGTGACGGCAACGTAGGCCGCTTCCAGCGGGAAGACGTTGAAACGGCGGTGGAAGGCTTCTACCTCGTTGAGCAGTGCGGCGCCGTCGATGGAGTCGGTCATGCGGCGGCCCTCCCTTCCTGGGTGGTGCGGAGCGGGCAGGTGTCGCGGTGCGCTTCGTGGTCGGTGATCAGGGCGAGCACTCGGGCTTTACCGACTGCACTGCGATCACGTCCGCACAGGCATTTCGAGGTGGCGGTAGGCACCGCGCCGCGCGGAGCGACGATGTGCAGCCACGCCACGGGGTACCGGCCGTCTCCGGTCTGCGAGTCAGGACCAGGAGCAGTGCGGACGCCCTGACGGGCGGCGCCTTTCGGGTCGCCCACGACCAGTTCGGGCACGGCCGGTTCGGCGGGGCGCGGGCCGCTCGCCACCGGTTGGCCTTCCAAGCGGGGGCGGGGAGGGGTGTTCATGCCGTCTCCCGGGGTCGGACCTTGCGCAGGGAACTGTCCAGGGCACTGCGGATGGTGGAGCGGCACTCCGCAGCGGTGAGTCCCCGAGACTCCCCAGCCGCTTGGAAGGCGTTCTCTGCCACGTGCCGGGGGAGGTCGCCCCACGCGACGAACCGCCCCACCTTGAAAGCGCACCGGTTAAGCGTGATGTTGCCCTGCTTCTCCGGGGCCGCGGCCACGGTCGCGCATTCGGCTTCCAGCGCGGCCAGCGCTGCGCGGCTACCGTCGACCGCGGGCAACCGCAACGGCACCACCGGGCGTGCGGGGGCCGGTTGCAGCAACTCCAGCAGCCATCCCGGCAGCGGCACCGGGGCGGTGTCGTTGACGGTCTCGTACAAGCCGGCGGGGGTGGTGCTGCCGGCGGCGACGACGTATCCGCCCCATGCTCGGGTGTCGACCAGTGGGGCGAGGGTGCCCGCGGTGTTGCCCAGCCTGATACCGGCCGGTGCGGTGAAAAACAGGTGTTGTCCGCCGCTCGCGGTCCGGACGCGGTAGGTGGTGGGGACGGGGTGGCCGGTGCGCTCGCAGAGCGCCTTAAAGGTCGTCGCGCCGTCAGGCGTGTCCGCACTGCTGTTGCCGTTGTCCTGGTTCTTGCGTACGTCCAGGTCGACAACGACCAGCCCGGAAGGGCCGGTGGCGAGGCCGATGTTGGCGGGGCTGGTCTCCCAACACTGCGTGATGCGGTGTGGGTCGATGGTCGCCCGCTCCTGCCACTTCAGGTGGCCGCGGGCGCAGTCGCCGGTGGCGCGGCACCGGTCGGCCCCGTGCAGAGCGGGCCGCTTCGTGCCGGGCCGCAGGGGGAAGACGTGCCAGCCGCGCGCGGCGACGTCCAGTGCTGCGGACAGCAGCGCGGATCGGGGGTCATGGGTCATGCTGGAGGTCTCCAGTTCCGTAAATGGATGCTGGCTGACAAGGGCGGCCCCGCGACTTTGGCGAGACGAGGGGGCCGCCCTTGGCGTAGCTAGAGGTGCTTGGTGCGGGCGAGTCGGAGGGTGATTCCGCCGAATCCGATGGGTCCGGCGGCGCCGGCGATGACGGTCGCGGTGTGTGCGGCGGCATCGAGCAGCGCGCACAGCGCGACGACCAGCCCCCACCCACCCAGGGCCGCGGCCCCGGCCACAGCGAGCGCGGTCACGATCCGGGGCCACGGGAGGGCGTTCGGGTTGTTGGTCTGGACGACGATGACGACCGGCTGTCCGGTGGTCTGCGCGCGTCGGTAGGCATCGGCGGGGATGTGCGGGGCGATGATCCCCGGCGGGTCGTGGTGGGTCATCGGAGCCTTCCTCGGGTGAGGCACGCGCGAGCGGGCGCAGGGGCGCCGTGGGCGTGCGTGGGTGAGGTGTCAGGCGGGTGTCAGGGCGGGGTGTCAGGAGTGCGTGACACCGCGTGTGCCTAGGGGTTTGGGTGTCAGGGTGCCGTGACGGTGTCAGGCGTCACGCGGCTGTCAGGGCGGGGACGATGCGCCACCGTCCGGTGGTGTTCGTCGCCTCCAGCCGGCCGTCCATGGCGGCTTCCTTGAGTCGGGCGGACACCCAGGGGCGGGAGAGCTGGTTGCGGTCGCACCACTCCAGGAAGTCGACCGGCCCCACGATCATCTGGCCGCTCTGCTCGAACTCCGTGAGCGCGCGGGCGAACAGCTCCCGCGCCTCCTGCGGAGTCGGCTTGCGCCCGGAGTCCTGCCCGAAGATCGGGGCGTCGTCGCCTTCCTCCGTCTCGGGGAGGTCGGCTTCCGGGTCGATGTGCGCGTCCTCGGGGTCCACCCGCGGCCCGTCCTGGTCCATGGCGTCCTCCTCGACCACCCGCAGCCCTGCCGGCTGTGCGTCGCCGTTCTCGTCGGGGCGGCCGGTGTAGGCGGTGCCGGCGATGCTGACGGCGGCGCCGGCGGTGATGGGGTCGGCGAGGGCGCCGTTGCGCTGGGACCAGGTGGCGAGCATTTCCATGACCGGCACCGCCCGGTGGGTGAAGCGCCGGGTGCGGCCCGGCGAGGCGTAGCGGTCCTCGGGGATACCGGGTGAGACGGCATAGCAGTAGCCGGGCCGCCGGTTGCCCCACGCCCCCGGATGCGCACCCGCGGCCAGCACCTCGTCAGGGAGAGAGAATCCCTCGTCGCGCGGGTCGCAGCCGAGCGCGATCACGGACGGGAGGGAGGCGCGCGTACTGGTGGACATTTGGTCGTAGGAGGGACGCTGCAGCGACACGATCAGGGAGAGGCCCGCGGAGCGGGCTTCCTGGGCGATGCCGGTGAACGCGTCATCCCCGAGCGCGCGGAGGGTGTTGGCGGCTTCCTCGAACCAGGTGACGAGGAACGGCATCCCCTCGCACCCGCACGCCGTGCCGTCCGTCCGGCAGGTGTGCTCAGCGCTGTTCTGCGTCTCGGCAGCTTCGGGGACCCACTGGCGGTAGCCGTGGGCACCCAGCCAGCGGGTACGGGCGGGGATGACGGCTTCCACCGCGGCGACCATGATTTCGGTGGATGCTCCGCCCTCGGCGGCCCAGTCGAGTGCGGGGCGCAGGGTGGCGAAGTCCTGGTACATCTTCGGATCCGAGAACCACACGATGACGTCCCGGCGGGAGACAACCTCGGTGAGGAGGTTGAGGGCGGCATCGCCCTTGCCGGAGCCCGTTCCGCCGGCCACCAGGACGTGGGTGCCGTTGCGGCCCGCTTCCGGGTCGCCGGGCAGCCAGATGACGAGTGGGGCGCCGTCGTCGTAGCGGCCGATGACCAGCGGCTGAGCGATGGAGCCGCCCACGTTCGACGGACCCTCCCATTCGACCACCTCAGAGAGCATGTCCTCGGGGACGATGACCAGCTCCCCGCGCCGCTCCGAACCCGGGTCGGGGGTGTAGCGCACGGCGTTGCGCGGCAGATCCAAAGCGGACGCGAGACGGGCGAGGCTCTTGGTGACGTCCTCATTCGTCTGCTCGCCCGCCTCCAACGCGACCGGAGCGGTGACCCGGTTCGGCTCCACCTTCGCCGCACCGATCTGCGCGCGGGCCAGTCCGACCTTTTCCAGCAGCCCCTTGTCCGAGCTTTCGCCGGTGCTGTCGGAGGTGCGCAGGAGCATCCGCACGTTCCACGACAGCGCGAGGACGGGGCCGCCCATCAGGTACAAGTCGTCCAACGGACCGGCCATCGGACCGGCCAGGCACGCAGCGGTGACCCACGCTGACCCGGACGCCACGGTGATCGCGGAGTGCAGGCGGCGCTGGGTGCTGGTGGATCGGCCGATCCACCAGGTGGCGCCGGACAGCGCCACCGACGCGAGGGTCAGACCGACCCCGGCGGCAGCGGACTCGTCCCAGCGCCAGTTACCGAGCGCTCCGGCCAGACCCACCGCACCCACCCCCAACCACGGGGGGAGATGCGGCTTGGCCCGGTTGAGGAGATAGGCACCGATGCTGCCACCGGAACCGTTGTCGGCCAGCGCGTAGGGAGACATGACGGTCGCGTTGTCGGGGAAGTCGCTCCGGCCGTGCCGGTTGTTCCTGCTCATATGGTGTCGCCTCCTTACTGCTGGGCCCAGTTCATGACCGGCGCTTGCGGCTTACGTGCGCGGTGGCGCACGCGGTTGATCTCTTCCTCGAACTCTTGCTGAAACGTCGCGTAGCAGGCGGCGGCGTTCTTCGCCGCGTGGCGCAGATCGTCGGCAGACTTCTGCATCTTCCGCGCGACCTTCGCCGCCCTCAGGCGGGAGCCGAACGGCCGGCCGTCCGGGTCAGGGACGGTGGCGAGCACGCCCTTGAGGATTTCGGCGCCCATGGCCACCTCGATGGACAGCGTCACGGCGGCGGCGCGCAGAGTGTTGCAGTAGTTGCGCACCATCGCCGGCGAGGTGAACTCCGGCGCGGGGAGCAGGGATTGAGCGTGGGTTCCGCCACCGGTGCGGGCCATGCCTTTGTTGTTGTTCACGGTGACGTTGATCGGCGGGACGAATGAGCTGCCCATCGCGCCGACGAACCCGCCGGCGGCGGCGCCGGCGTTGGCGAACTTGTTGCCCTTGCCGTTGTTCGCGCCGTTGGCCCCGGAGCCGGCGGCGCGCTGAGGACGTGCGTGTGCTGCCATCGAAAGATCTCCCTGCGGGGTCAGTGGGTGCGGCGGATGATGAGCCACGCGGTCTGTGCGGTGAGCCAGGTGAGCAGCCACCACACCTCAAGCGCTCCGGCCAGCGGCCCGAACCCGGCAGCCAGCGCCAACCAGGCCAGCGACGACGCAGCCAGGGTGGCGAGGGTGATGCGGTAGGCGAGGGGGGTGCCGGCGGCGGGGCGGCGGCGCTGCATGACCAGCAGCCACACCAGCGGAGCCGCGGCGGTGGGGGCGAGGATCAGCCCCGACCACCACGCGATTACGTGCAGGAGCGCGGTCACCGCGAGGGCGAGAACGGCGAAGCCGGTGGGGGCCAGCGCGCTGCGGAAGTGCCACAGCAGAGATCCCACGACCGACAGCGCCTCGCGGGTCAGGGAGGGCTGTTCGGGCATCACGACGACGAACGGCTGAGCGTTGCGGCGCCCGCGCTGGCGCGGGATACGGACGGTGGTGGCCCCAGCGGGCACCTTCACGGCGCGGCGGGGGCGGGTACGGCTGGTCACAGCGAAACTCCCAGATGAAGTGAGGGATGTTCAGGCGGTGCGCTGTTCCTCGGAGGCGATGCAGGCCCCGCAGATGCCGTAGGAGCGGGGGATGCAGTAGCCGACGTCGAGCCGGCAGCGGGGGCAGGTGCGGCGGGCGAGCATCGCCAGAGCGAGCGCGCCCCACTTGCGCGACGTCATCGGGCGGACAGGCTTGGCCAGCTCCTCGCGGTACAGGAAGGCGACCCGCGGGCCGCCGGTGCGGCGGTTGAACCGCATGAGCTGTGCTGCTATCGGCTGGCCACCGGGCCGCAGTCCGCGGGCGCGGAGTTGGCGGCGGGTGGCGTAGCCGTCCGGGGCCATGCGCCACGGGTAGGTGGGCAGCCCGTAGCGAGCGCCGGACGGGTCGAAGCACTTCGCGTAGGCAGTCGGCATCAGAACATCGCCTCAACCTGCGGCGCCTTGCTGGCTTTCTGCTCGCGGGCTTCCTGCACCCGGGCGGACACCCAGCCGATCGACCAGCCGGTGTCCTCCGAGAGCTGCCGCACCGTCCGCTCACCCTCACGGAAGGACCGAAGGTAGGAACGAGCGTCGGACTCCGGCATCTTCGTGAACATGCCCGCCGGGCCGTTCACGGCCGTGTTCACGGCGGCATCTGCCGTGTTCACGGCCTCCGCCCCGCTCGGCTCGCGGACGGCGTGGCCGGTCGTCTCGCGGGCCGGCTGAACGGTGCGTGAACGCTCTGCTCGCTCCTGCTGTTCACGGCGCAGCGCGTCTTCACGCTGCTGGGTCTCGCGCCGGATGCGGTCGTCGTGTTCGCGCTGCTCACGCCGCATGTCCGCCTCGCGCTCCAGGCGTTCACGCTCCAACCGCTCCGCGTGCTCACGCTCTGCGGAGCGCTCACTGGCTTCGCGGTCGGCCCGCTCGCGCTCCAGCCGTTCGGCGTGTTCGCGGGCGGCGTGTTCACGCTGTTCACGGGTTTGCCGCTCGTGTTCACGCTCCGCCCGCACCCGCTGTTCACGCTCCGCGGCTTCGGCGGCTCGTGAACGCTCGATGCGCTCCAACGCCGTGTTGATCGCCCGCCGGTAGGCGAGTCCGGCTTCCGCGGTGACGATCAGTAGCAGGGGTGCGACCGCATGCACGGCCACGCCGACCTGGTCGCCTTTCAGCGCGCTGTTGCCGACGTTGAGGAGCAGCGTCATCAGACCGGTCATCCACCGCAGCACGGCCGGCCACCGCCCGGAGTCGCCCCCGAGACGTGCCACGACCGCGTCCAGGCGGACCACGATCACGACTGCCGCGTCGACCACCAGCGGCAGGATCGGCGCCGTCCAATCCCACTCGGCCGGTGTGACTTCCTCCACCAGTGGCGTGACCGTGAGCACCGAGAACAGCACCGCACCAGCGGTGATCGTCCACGTGCCCGCAGCCAGCGTCCTCTCCGCGGACTGAATCTGCTGCGGACTCAGCGAATCCGCCATCCGACCGCGGGGTTCGCGGCTCACGCCGCGGCTGCCGTGTGGACGGTGTGGTGCAGGGCCGGACGGTGCGAGGTCCGGCGCGAACGCCGGACGGCCGACCGCGGGTTGAGCGGGCTCGTGCGGAGCAGGGACTGCGCGTAGGCCGCGGTCTGCGGGTCGCTCTCGCGCAGCTCCGCGAGGACTTCCCGCGCCACGTCCAGGCGGGCCGCGCGGTCGGTGTCCGACTCGGCAGTCAGGCCGGTGAACAGTTCGATGTCGATACCGAGCGCCAGTTCCGCAAACTCTGACGCGGTAACGGCTTCATGACCAGCAACGATGCACTTCATGGGTCGTGACTCCTTCAGTAGTGGAACGGCCCGTACAGCGGCCCCGGTGTTCCCGCACTGGGGCCGCACGCCGTTGAAGACGGAAAGATCCGGCTCCCCTCAGCGCTGCTCGTACGAGACGAGCAGCGGAGGCAACCGGTCCACAGCCGCTGAGCTGCGGGAAGGTCGATTCACATCTCACGTAGCGGGGACACATCCCCGCCATGCCGCCCTCTCGTGAGGTGGGCGGCTTCTATAGGCACGCTGTTGAGTTCTCAACCAACTGGCGCTTTCTTCGTACTCGCCCCTGCGGGCTTTCCTCCGAGCGCTATCTGTGCAGGTCAAACAGCCACGACAGACTCTCCCCCGATTTGCTTAGGGGGGGTTTCCGTCTTGCTTGATAGGTACGGTAGGCAAACCGAGGGCTGCGCGCAACCCCCTCTCGCGATAGAGTCTGCTATCCCCCCTAGGCGATGATCGGAGAGTCGTGCACTACGACATGGAGCAGGTCCCTGGGATCGCGGACCCCGTAGACCGCGCCAAAGCCGCAATCGACCTGATGGCGCGGTATCAGAGCCACGTGAACGAGCTGTCCCGCATCCGCCGGGAAGCGATCGAAGAGGCGCAGGCGTCGGGCATGACCCAAGCCGAGATTGCGAAGCGGCTCGGAGTCAGCCGCGGGCGTGTCGGTCAGCTCGCGTCATCCGGGCCACCACCAGAGCGAGCCTTCTTCGGCACAGACCTGGTCACGGTCTCGCTCGGGGGCAAGTACGAAGCAGGGAAGGCACCCGACCAGAACCCCAGCGAAGTGGTCACGCGGGAAGACCTCAACAACTTCGAACACCTTCGCAAGCTGCTGGGCGGCATGAAACTAGACGCTCAGTACGAGGTGATCCCACCGAGTGGAATCGTCAACCTCAACCGGGACAACCACGTCGTTGTCTGTGGCCCCCGCCTGTCCCCGATCGTCGCGCAGGTGCTCGAAGGGGACGACAACCTTCGGTTTGCCAAGGATCACGCGTGGCACCTGGTCGACCAGGTGGCCGGGCAAGAGTTCCGGTCCCCACAGGATGAGGACGGATCGGCCGGCGACGTCGGTTACCTGGGACGCCTCCCCCGCCTGGACGGAAAGGGGACGTTTCTCTACATCGCCGGTATCCACTCCATCGGAGCGAACGGCGTCGTTCACTTCCTGGAGAACAACCTGGCAGAGCTTTACAGAGAGGTCCGCACGCGTCGCTTCTCCACTCTGATTTCGTGCCGTTACGACCCGACCACGCTCGAAGTGCTGGAGAGTCGACGCGTCACTCCGCTGTACCGACACGAAGGCTGAACATGCGCGTCGCGATCGACACCCGACCCGGTGGAGCCGCCCCCAACGAAGATTGGGTGGCCGGCACTCCGGCTCTTGCCGTTGTGCTGGACGGGCTCAGCACTGCGGGCCTGGACACGGGATGCCGCCACGGGGTTCCGTGGTACGTCGAACACCTGGGCAGTCAGCTCGTGGCTGCACTGGTCGACCCGGAGCGCTCACTGTCGACCGGCTTGGCCGATGCCCTCGAACACGTGGCGGCTGAGCACCCCGAATGCGACCTGGGGAATCCGGGAACTCCATCCGCAACGGTGGCCGTCCTCCGGCAGCGCGAAGGCTTCTTCGATCACCTCGTCTTGGCTGACTCCCCGATCGTGCTCGAAGGCCGCCAAGACTTCTCCGTGATCACTGACCTACGTGTGAAGGAGATCCTTCCGGAGCTGAAGGCGGAAGTCGATCAGTACGAAACCCATACGGCAGAGCACAAAGAGGCTCTGCGCCGTCTGGTGCTCGCGCAGCGACAGACCCGCAACACGACCACCGGGTATTGGGTCGCGGCTTCCGGGCCCGAAGCTGCAGAGCATGCGTTGACCGGCAGTGCTCCCGCCGACGATCTGCGCGCCGCCGCGCTCCTGTCCGACGGTGCATCGTGCCTCGTGACGGACTACTCGATGGCGACCTGGCCCGAAGTCTTCAGTACGCTCCGCGCCGGGGGGCCGCGAGAGCTGATCGATGCGGTTCGCAAGGTGGAGGCCACAGACCCTCATGGGCAACGGTGGCCGCGCTACAAGTCGGGGGACGACGCGTCCGTTGCCTTCTGCGAGTGGGGATAACGGCTGGTCAGCACTCGCGCGCTCCGTCTCGGTTTCCGTCTCATTCACCCCCGTCCGAAGGTGTCCGCAGCGGTTCACGCGTCGGGCGGGAGTACGGGAATGAACGAGGCTGAACGGCCCTATACCGCGCTATGACCAACACGAACAGACCTCGAAAGCGAGTGTGGCGCAACTCGCCGACGGTTCAAATCTCCTCCGCTACCGCAGGCAGATGAAAGGCCCGGTTCATCAGAACCGGGCCCTCCGTGCTGATCAGTCTCAGTTTCCGTCTGAGTCGGAATTGATCAAGCCCGGGGATTTAGGTCCCGGGCTTATCAAGCTTGCTTCCAAATAGGGGAATCACGCCGTCTTGGCTATGCATTTCTTGAGGCTCAAGAAATAGATCCTCACGTACGGGGGTTCTTGCTGTCACGGTTCGAAAAATTCCCGGAGTTACCCGGGATTCTTTGGCCAATGAGAGTTCGTTTATCCCTACGCTCGACAGGATTTCAACCGCCTTGGGGTAGAGCGACGGTTGCTCTACGGCGGGCATCTCTCCTGGTTCTCGACGGCGCCATCCCTTCGATGACAGGTAGGCGACTGCGTTGCGATACGTCACGTCACTCATTACGCCGAGAGCCCTGGAGCGATACAGGAGAGCCTGAAGGCTTACCCCGTAAGTCTCCTTCAGCGTTGCGAGGATTCTCCAGTCTGCCTTGCTGGGCAAAAGGTCGCGCAACTCATCCTCTGGAAGGAGGAGTTCAGCCGCGAATCGGTGAGCCTGGTTCTCAACTACCTTGCTCCCTGGTTCGGCATCCACATGCATCACGAGGTGCCCGATTTCGTGGGCGACGTCGAAGCGCTGGCGGTAATAATCTTCCTTGGCTGGATTCAATACCACTGTCGGCCTATAGCCGTCGTCAAAGGAGTAGGCGTCAACTGTGGCAGTTTGCGTGGGGCTGAACACCACCACGACGCCATGGTTTTCCGCAAGGCGCACGAGGTGGCCAACCGGCCCTGGGCCGATGTCCCAGTGCTTGCGAAGAAGACGAGCCGCTTCCTCAGGGAGCGTGCTCGACTCGTCCTCCACGTCCACGCTTAGCCGCGGCAGATTGGGTTCCGGGAACTCGACGTGCCGTTCCAGAGCGGCGCCCACATCTCCAGAGATTCTTCCGTACGCGAATGCTTGATCTCGCGCCAACTGCGTCGTCGAACGCAACGAGCGAAAGTGGGGTACGGAGTCGCTAGCTGTGGATTGGTGAGGACCGGGGAGGAAGAAACCTGGATCCACTCCAAGCGTCAGGCATAGCTGAGCAACCGTAGCGGGCGCTGGTCGCTTTGTGTTGTTTTCATACGCAGCGATAGCTGTAGCGCTTTTGTCGATTTTCGTCGCGAGTGCGTTCTTTCTTAGGCCGATCAGCTGTCGCGCGAGCGTCAAACGTCGTCCGTCGAAAAGGCGAGAGGCGTCACTAACCTGCACATCTGTGCGGCGTGAGGAATCCATGACTATCCACTCGTTTCATTACTTGTCGTTCTCTCCCGACGTCAGGCGACGCTCTCCGCTCCCTTCCGACGACTGACGGCGAAGGCGAACGGGTGCGTCCTGGATGCCGGACAATCCGGGACGAGGGTCGGGCGAAAGGGGAATCGGTACCGAAGTGGGAGTACCCGGTTCGGCTGCAAGTAGATCATGCTTCCAGTACCAAGCATCTCCGCCCCCACGATTCAAACGAGAGCGCCCCAAGTAAAGTTCTCGGATGTTCAGCTCTCGTTCAATGCTGTGGGCGACGATGAGCGTTGTCGCGTTGAGCTCCGCGTTCTCTTCCCTCAGTGCCTGGATGGTGGCGGCGAGCGACTCGGCCTCGTCCTCCCAAAGGGTGGGGTGAGGGTCCAGCCACCCTGACGGCTTCCCCTGAGCCGCAACGCGCTGCTTCGTGGGGCTCTTCTGGGGCCACGGGATGCGATTGCTCTCTCCGAACACGAATGATGTGAGCAGGAACCGCCAATCCCCATACCGCCACCCCGGCGACTGATTGAGGTCGGACCAAACGACTGTGCCTGGGGTGATGAGCGGCATCTTCCGGTGCTCGCCCGGGGCCAATCCGGCGGCCACGAGGTCCAGGCCAGCTGAGGCGGACTCTGGTGAGTCCACGCCGTGCTTCCCCGTGGAGAAGGCTCGATGCAGTCGGTCAACGAAGAGCTTGTGGGCGGTAGATCCGACCCAGCCCTGGTCATGACCCGTGTCGGGGTCGTAGTCCTCCATGGTGCGTCGGTAGGCCGACGCGCTAGCCCATGTGAGGGTCGCGAGAACACCACTGGACTCAAGGTCCTCAAGTGCATCCTGCTGTTCGCTCATGCCGCATGACTCTACCCCATCCCAGTAAGTGACGCGTAAAAATGAACCGGCTGCTCATGGTGACGTGTTCAAATAAACCGAACACGTGATCTAATCTGGGCTGAACCTATCGTCTTGCCGACCGGCCCACCAGTCCCCGTCTCTGCTAGCGCTGAGGGCCGGCATCGATCCTGTGCGTTGACGACAGTCGTGCCATTCGCCTGATCAACGGCGCGATTGCCTGCAACGATGTCGTCATGCCGAAGCCTGGAATACCTCTCCAAGCCGCGCTCATTCCCGACTGCACCGAGCCGGAGGCTCACCGTGCTGCCTACAGGACAGCCAAGGCCAACAACGCGATCTTTGTATGCATTGCTCGCCATGGGCAGCGTTGGAAGGTGCAGCTTGACGTCATGGCCAGCCGCAAGCCTTACGTGCCGGATCAAGCGATGGCCATCCTGCAATCAGCGGCTGAAGCGCTCGTCCTGGACGGCACCGTGGAGCAGGCCAACATCGGAGCTGACTACATCTCCATGTGGCCGATCGAGACCGAAGAGAGGGCACGCGAGATTGCCGCGGCGTTCCACGCCGCAATGTATGGTCTCCAGCTTCTACACATTGCAGCCCCGAGCCAGCTGGAGCCGTCGCCCCGGCCTGGAGGGGGCCGATGACATCAACCCTTGACATCAACATGGGCGCACACCGACGGACGGCGACAACCCCGGGCCTTACCCCGCTGGTAGGTCTGCGAGGCTCGGTCATTGAGCTTGAGTGATCCTCAGCAGCGTCGCACCCGCCTACGGATCAGAAGGTTGCAGGTTCGAATCCTGCCGAGTGCACAGCACACCAGAGGCCCCGTGGAGGAATCCACGGGGCCTCTGGCTTTCGCTTTGGCGGCAGTGTCTGACGGCAG
The DNA here is from genome assembly GCF_026341275.1 of Streptomyces ortus. Classification (NCBI taxonomy): domain Bacteria; kingdom Bacillati; phylum Actinomycetota; class Actinomycetes; order Kitasatosporales; family Streptomycetaceae; genus Streptomyces; species Streptomyces ortus. Next base: position 4,201,477 of record NZ_JAIFZO010000002.1, on the reverse strand, counting down.
CCGCGTCACGTGGCGATGTCAGGTGGTGAACGCGGGATGACTCGGACGACTGCCGGGACGCCGGTCGCATCGTGATCGTCGTCCAGGTCGGTGCCGCCACCCCGCCCTCAGATGTCCCGCCTCATTAGGACAGCTCCTGACCTACATGATCTCTAGCGTGGTCCTGGCGACGGAACGGGACCACCCGAAGGCGGAGATCATGACTGGCACTGTGCGGACCACCCGCGACTTGAGCGAGCGTCCGACGATCACTGGCGAGCGCGCCGACTGGCTCGAGACACTGGCCAAGCACCGGCACTTCCTGCGCTTCACGACCCGGGATCTCACGGACGAGCAGGCCCGTCAGCGGACCACCCCCAGTGAGCTGTGCCTGGGCGGTCTGATCAAGCACGTTACGGAGGTCGAACGGGCCTGGGGGGACTTCATCCTGAACGGCCCGTCGTCGATGCCGGACTTCACGGCGATGACCGACGCCGACTGGGCGCGTCGGGCGGACGGGTTCCGGCTGCTGCCCGAGGAGACGCTGACCGGTGTGCTGGCCGACTACGCGGAGGCGGCCCGCCGGACCGATGAACTGGTGGCCTCTCTGCCCGACTTGGATGCCACCTGGCCACTGCCGAAGGCCCCGTGGTCCGAACCAGGTGCGCGGTGGTCGGTCCGGCAAGTGCTGATGCACATCGTTTCCGAAACGGCCCAGCACGCCGGCCACGCCGACATCATCCGAGAGGCCCTCGACGGCGCCAAAAGCATGGGGTAGTCCCCGCCGGCACGGCTTGCAGCCGTGGATGGCGAATCCGTTCGATCGCTGTCGAGCCAGGGGTTGTGGGGCGCGTGCTCAGGGCCTCGGGTTTCGGCGGATCTCGTTCAGGTGGTCCGTCGGGGGCGTGGTGCTCAGTGCGGTGGTGACCTGGGGGCTGCACTTGACCGGGTGGGGCAAGGCGCCCGGGATCCGGCCCGTGGCGGAGCGCGGCATGTGGGTGCGGGATCGCGCGGCGCAAGGCGGCCATCCTGGCTGCGTCGGGTGTCGGATGGCCGGGCGCGGGAGTTCGGCGCGTGGTTTCGGGGAGGTCGTTGCCGGGCGTGGCCCCACTGTCAGTGCCGGCCTCTACGCTCGTGAGTGATGGCACTGGTGTGGAAATGCAAGGGGCTTCGGTGGGTCGGGCGGGAGCCTGTGCTGGCCTGGGACGGGGGGCGTCGCAGTGTGTTGCCGTGGGGGAAGCAGGTCGCGTTCGCCGTCGTGGGCGGGGGTGAGCGGCGGTGTGTGGGAGCGCGCGGGCACGGCTGTTTCGTGGGGGCCGCGGTGTCCGGGCGCAGTGTCGGGGCCCGGTGCGAGGAGTGCGCACGGCTGGATCGGGCGCACTCCGTCGCGGCGGACACCATCGCCGACGACCCCCGGCCCTACTCCGTCTATCTGGCCTGGTTCGGACCCGGGTTGGTCAAGGTGGGCATCACCGCCGTCGAGCGCGGGTCGGCCCGGCTGCTTGAGCAGGGAGCCGTCGTCTTCACCTGGCTGGGTCGGGGGCCGCTGATGTCCGCCCGGCGCAGTGAGGAGTTGCTGCGTACGGCGTTGGGGGTGCCCGACCGGCTCGCCTACGAGGCCAAGCGGGCCGTACGGAGTGCGTTGCCGGAGGCGGGGGTGCGGGTGGCGGAGGTCCGGGACCTGCACGCGCGGGCCGTGGGGCTGGACGGATGGCCGGACGCTCTGGAGCGGCTGCCGTTCGAGCCCGTCGATCACACCGACGCGTTCGGGCTCGACAGGCTGCCGCCGGCCGTCGCCGTCGTCGGCGAGCTGGTTCCGGGAGGTGCCGTGCGGGGAGAGCTGGTCGCCGCCGCCGGGCCCGATCTGCATCTGCTGACCGGGCGGGGGGTCGTCGTGCTCGATACGCGGCTCATGACCGGGTGGGAACTGACCGGAGCGGCCGGGCCCGGCGAGCGAGGGGAGATCACCGTGCCCGTGCGGGATTTCGGGGGAGTTCAGGACGGGCTGTTCTGAGGGAGGGGGCCGATGATCCCGCAGGCAGAGGGCAGAGGGCAGAGGGCAGAGGGCAGAGGGCAGAGGGCAGAGGGCAGAGGGCAGAGGGCGCTCGGGTGGGCGGGAGAGTGTTCCTTGGAGATCCTCTTCGGCGAACGGGATGGACTTGGTGTGTCGGCCGGATCGAGGGTGGGTGACATGAACCTGAACGAGGTCGTCGGGGTGCGGCGGTTCTGGGAGGACCTCGGTCTTCCCGGGCTCGTCGACGTGCACACCCACTTCATGCCCGAGTCCGTCCTGAAGAAGGTCTGGGCGTACTTCGACGGGCTCGGGCCGCTCACCGGCGGTGTCGAGTGGCCCATCACCTACCGGGCCGAGGAGGACGAACGGGTCGGGACGCTGCGGGAGTTCGGCGTGCGTGCCTTCACCGCCATGCTCTATCCCCACAAGCCGGGCATGGCGGAGTGGCTGAACCAGTGGGCCGTCGACTTCGCCCGCCGGACCCCCGACTGCCTCCACACGGCGACGCTGTTCCCCGAGCCGGGCGTGGCGGAGTATGTGCGCAAGGCGCTGGACGACGGGGCGCGGGTCTTCAAGGCACACGTCCAGGTGGGGGCGTACGACCCTGCCGACGCGCTTCTCGATCCGGCCTGGGGGCTGCTCGCCGAGGCGGGGACCCCTGTCGTGATCCACTGCGGATCGGGGCCCTCGCCCGGAAAGCACACCGGTCCCGAACCGGTCGGGCGGGTGCTCGCGCGGCATCCGCGGCTGCGGCTGGTGATCGCGCACATGGGGATGCCGGAGTACGAGGACTTCCTCGACCTCGCCGAGCGGTTCGGGGAGGTGCGGCTGGACACGACGATGGCGTTCACGGACTTCAGCGAGGAGGTCGCGCCGTTCCCCCGGCGGGCGCTTCCCCGCCTCTCCGGTCTCGGAGACCGGATTCTGCTCGGGACCGACTTTCCCAACATCCCGTACCCGTACGAGCATCAACTGCGGGCGCTGGAGCGGCTCGGGCTCGGGGAGGGCTGGCTGCGGGCGGTCTGCCATGACAACGGGGCGCGGCTGTTCGGGCTGTGACGGAGGCCTACCGCCGCGCACCCGGGCAAGCAGTCGTAAAAACCGCGAGCAGCCGCAAGCGACCGCGACAGTCGCAGACCGTTCTCAAGCGGCCTCAAGCGGCCTCAAGCGGCCTCAAGCCCTCCCCACCCTCCCCTGAGAAGCAGCTGTGTGTTTCTCAGGGCATTCACAGGTTCCCGAAAGGGTGCTCTCAGGGCCGGCCACCAATGTGTTGGCTATGACCACGACCTCGCCCCAGGGGCGCACCGAACTGCTGAGGCCGGACGGGAGCCCCGTTCGCGTGCTCGTCGTGGACGACGAGCTGTCGATCACCGAGCTGCTGTCCATGGCCCTTCGCTACGAAGGCTGGCAGATCCGCAGTGCGGCGGACGGCACCGGGGCGGTGCAGACCGCCCGTGAGTTCCGGCCCGACGCCGTCGTTCTCGACATGATGCTGCCCGACATGGACGGCCTCGCCGTCCTCGGCCGGCTGCGCCGGGAGCTGCCCGACGTGCCCGTTCTCTTCCTGACGGCGAAGGACGCGGTCGAGGACAGGATCGCGGGGCTGACGGCCGGCGGCGACGACTACGTCACCAAGCCCTTCAGCCTGGAGGAGGTCGTGGCGCGGCTGCGCGGCCTCATCCGCCGTTCCGGCGCCGCCGACCGCCGCTCCGACTCGGTGCTCGTCGTCGGTGACCTCACCCTGGACGAGGACAGCCACGAGGTGTCGCGTGCCGGTGACGGCATCCACCTCACCGCGACCGAGTTCGAGCTGCTGCGGTTCCTGATGCGCAATCCGCGGCGGGTGCTCAGCAAGGCGCAGATACTCGACCGCGTGTGGTCGTACGACTTCGGCGGCCAGGCCAACGTCGTCGAGCTCTACATCTCGTATCTGCGCCGCAAGATCGACGCCGGCCGTGAGCCGATGATCCACACCCGGCGCGGCGCCGGTTATCTGATCAAGCCCGCGACGTCGTGAGCGGTCGGCGACAGCCGCGTACGCGGCGGCACCGGCCGTCCGGGACCTCGCGTACGCAGCGGCGCCGGCCGTCCGGGACCTCGCGTACGCAGCGGCGCCGGCCGTCCGGGACCCCGCCCACGCGGCGGCGCCGGCAGCCTCGGACCCTGCGGACGCGGCTCGTCGTCTCGGCGGTGGCGCTGATCGCGGTGGTGTGCGCGGTGATCGGCACGGTGACCACGATCGCACTCCGCTCCCACCTGTACGAACAGCTCGACGAGACGCTGCGCGACGCCACCATGAGGGCGGCCGGCCCCTCGCGGATCGAGGGCGGCGGGCCCGACCTCGCTGGCAAGGGCAAGCTGCAGCAGAGGTCACTGTCGGAGTTCGTCAGGCAGGGGCCGCAGCCGAGCGGCACGGTCGCCGCGGAGGTCACGGGCGGCAGCATCACCGAGGCCCGGGTCGGCAAGAAGACCAAGAGCGACGACGGGATACCTGACCTCAACGCCGAGTCGCTCACCACCGCGCAGACGTCCGCCCTCGCGAGCGTGCCGCAGGACGGCCGGCCGCACACGGTGACCCTGCCGGGCCTCGGCGAGTACCACGTCCAGTTCCAGACCGGCGACAACGGCTCGTTCTACGTCGGCGTGCCCACCGAGGGCGTCACCAACACGCTCAACACCCTGATCCTCGTCGAGGTCAGCGTCACCGTCGCCGGTCTCATCGCCGCCTCCTTCGCCGGGGCGACCATCGTGACCGTCGCCCTGCGCCCCCTCCGCAAGGTCGCCTCCACCGCCACCCGCGTCTCCGAACTGCCGCTGCACACCGGCGAGGTGACCCTCGACGAACGGGTCCCCGAGTCCGAGACCGACCCGCACACCGAGGTCGGGCAGGTCGGGGCCGCGCTCAACCGCATGCTCGACCACGTCCACGGCGCCCTGCACGCGCGCCAGGAGAGCGAGACGCGCGTACGGCAGTTCGTGGCGGACGCCAGCCATGAGCTGCGTACCCCGCTCGCGTCCATTCGCGGGTACGCCGAGCTGACCAGACGCGGACGCGAGGAGACCGGACCCGACACACGCCACGCGCTGGGCCGGATCGAGTCCGAGGCCGGGCGGATGACGGGCCTCGTCGAGGACCTGCTGCTGCTCGCGCGCCTGGACGCGGGACGGCCGCTCAGCTACCAGCACGCCGACCTCTCCCCGCTGGTCGTGGACGCCGTGAGCGACGCCCGTGCGGTCGGCCGCGAGCACAACTGGCGGCTCGAACTGCCCGACGAACCCGCGGTGGTACTGGCCGACGCGGCCCGCGTCCAGCAGGTCATGGTGAACCTGTTCGCGAACGCGCGTACCCACACACCACCGGGCACGACCGTGACCGCCCGGGTGCGCCGCCAGGGCGCCTGGGTGTGCGTGGACGTCCAGGACGACGGACAGGGCATCTCGCCGGACCTGCTGCCGCACGTCTTCGAACGGTTCGCGCGGGGTGACTCCTCGCGCTCGCGTGCCTCCGGGTCCACCGGGCTCGGGCTCGCCATCGTGCAGGCCGTCGCCGCCGCGCACGGCGGAGCGGTGACCGTCGACAGCGTCCCCGGGCACACGGTCTTTACCGTGCATCTGCCCGCGCCGGCCCCTCAAACGCCCCTTTTTCATGAGGCGTTCACCTCGGAAACCTCCGCGCAACCGTACTCACAGGCACAGCACAGCACGACCACATGGGTGCGACAGGGCGCTTGACGACAGTCGTCGTCATGCGAACCGAACCTTCTCCCGGCACCCTGCCGGCGCGGGAGCACCTCCCGGCCGGACACGCCGGTACGCCTGTCCTGGACGTAGTGATCCCCGTCTACAACGAGGAGAAGGACCTCCAGCCGTGTGTGCTCAGACTCCACGAGCACCTCTCCCGCACCTTCCCGTACGCCTTCCGCATCACCGTCGCGGACAACGCGTCCACGGACACCACTCCCCTGGTGGCGGCGCGGCTGGCGGCGGAGCTCCCCGAGGTCAGGTCGTACCGGCTGGAGCAGAAGGGCCGCGGCCGGGCGCTGCGGACCGTCTGGTCCGACTCGGACGCCCCGGTCCTCGCCTACATGGACGTCGACCTCTCCACCGACCTGAACGCGCTCCTTCCGCTGGTCGCCCCGCTGATCTCCGGTCACTCCGACCTGGCGATCGGCTCGCGGCTCGCCCGCAGTTCGCGGGTGGTGCGGGGAGTGAAACGGGAGTTCATCTCCCGTACGTACAACCTGATCCTGCGGGGGTCGCTGCAGGCCCGGTTCTCCGACGCGCAGTGCGGCTTCAAGGCGATCCGGCGCGATGTCGCGCAGGTGCTGCTCCCGCTCGTCGAGGACACCGGCTGGTTCTTCGACACCGAGATGCTGGTCCTCGCCGAACGGGCCGGACTGCGCATCCACGAGGTACCGGTCGACTGGGTCGACGACCCGGACTCGACCGTGCACATCGTGAAGACCGCGACCGACGACCTCAAGGGCGTGTGGCGCGTGGGACGCGCCCTCGCCACCGGCTCACTGACGCTCGACCGCCTCGCCCGGCCGTTCGGTGACGACCCGCGCGACCGTGAGATCAGCGGTGTGCCCAAGGGCCTGGCCCGCCAGCTCATCGGGTTCGCGGTCGTGGGCGTCCTGTCCACGCTGTTCTACCTGGTGCTCTACAGCGGCTTCCGTACGTTCTCGGGTTCGCAGACCGCCAACGCGCTCGCCCTGCTCGTCTCGGCGGTCGCCAACACGGCGGCCAACCGGCGCCTGACCTTCGGCGTACGCGGCAAGTGCGGCGCGGTTCGCCACCAGGCGCAGGGCCTGGTCGTCTTCGGTATCGGACTCGCCCTCACCAGCGGCTCGCTCGCCGCCCTGAACGCGGCGACGACCGAGCCGGCGCACGCCACCGAACTCGCGGTGCTGATCGTCGCCAATCTCGCGGCGACCGTCCTGCGGTTCCTGCTCTTCCGGGCCTGGGTGTTCCCGGACCGGCACGACGCGTCACCGTCGACGGTCGTCGCCGCGCACACACCCGCCATGCCGAACGTGCCGCCGACCGTACCGGCCGGACCCGCGTCCCCCGTCTACGCGACGACGCCGCAGTCCCCGTACGGCACGCAGTCCCTCTACGGCACGGCCGACGTTCCGCACGACCACCAGACCTGGGGGGACTCGACGATGCAGATGCAGCCGGTGCACCCGAACGACCATGATCCGAGGGACGCGCGATGACGACGACTCAGCACGAGTATCCGGACACGGGGGCCGCCGATCCCGGCCGGCGACCACCCGCCTCGACAGCCGTACAGGAACCGGTCGCTCCGGCGGAGCCGACCGCCCCACCCGCCACCCCCGAGGACGGCAGTCCCCGGCAGCCCTTCGTACGCCGCCTGTGGCGCGGGCGGCCCGAGGACAACCGCTGGGTGCGCCCCGCGTTCCTCGGCGCGCTGCTGCTGATCGGCGCGCTCTACACCTGGAACCTCACGGCCTCCGGGTACGCCAACTCCTTCTACTCGGCGGCGGCGCAGGCCGGCAGCCAGTCCTGGAAGGCCTTCTTCTTCGGCTCGCTCGACTCGGCCAACGCCATCACCGTCGACAAGCCTCCGGCCTCCCTGTGGCCGATGGCCCTGTCGGTGCGGCTGTTCGGCCTGAACTCCTTCGCGATCCTCTTCCCGCAGGTCCTCATGGCCGTCGCCACGGCCGGAGTGCTGTACGGGGCCGTGCGCCGCCGGTTCACCCCCGCGGCGGGCTTCCTCACCATGGCGGTGTTCGCGCTCACGCCCGTCGCCGCGCTGATGTTCCGCTTCAACAACCCGGACGCGGCACTCGCGCTCCTGATGGCCGTCACGGTCTACTGCGTGCTGCGCGCCATGGAGAAGGCCGGGACGAAGTGGCTGGTGTGGGCGGGCGCCGCCGTCGGTCTCGCCTTCCTGGTGAAGACTCTCCAGGCCTTCCTGATCCTGCCGCCCCTCGCGATCGTCTACGTGGTCTTCGCGCCGACGACCCTGCGCAGGCGCATCGGGCAGGTGCTCCTCGCCGGCCTGTCGATGATCGTCGCGGGCGGCTGGTGGGTGGCGCTGGTCGAGCTGTGGCCCGCGTCCTCCCGCCCGTACGTCGGCGGCTCGCAGAACAACTCCTTCCTCGAACTCACCTTCGGCTACAACGGACTCGGCCGCCTCAACGGCGAGGAGACCGGCAGTGTCGGAGGCGGCGGAGGGGGCGGCGGCGGAGGCGGCAGCTGGGGGGAGACCGGCTGGGACCGGATGTTCGGCTCGTCCATCGGCGGTCAGATCTCCTGGCTGATCCCGGCCGCGCTGATCGTGCTCGCCGCGGGCATCGCCCTGACCTGGAAGGCGAAGCGGACCGACACGGCCCGGGCCGCCTTCCTCGCCTGGGGCGGTTCACTGCTGATCACCATGGTCATCTTCAGCTTCATGCAGGGCATCTTCCACGACTACTACACCGTGGCCCTCGCCCCGTACGTCGCCGCCGTGGTCGGCATGGGCGTGAGCGTGCTCTGGGAAGAGCGCGGCCGACTGTGGATCTCGCTCACCATGGCGGCCGGCAGTACGGCCACCGCGGTCTGGGGGTACGTCCTCCTGAACCGTTCCTCCGACTACCTGCCCTGGCTGAAGTGGCTGGTCCTGGTCGGCGGTCTGGTCGCGGCACTCGGTCTGATCTTCATCGCGCGGCTGGGCCGCGGGCTGTCCCTCGCGGTGGTCGGGCTCGGCTTCGTCGCGGCCCTCGCCGGCCCGACGGCGTACACGCTGACCACGCTGAACGAGGGGCACAGCGGCTCGATCGTCACGGCGGGGCCCTCGGTCTCCGGCGGTCGCGGTGGTCCGGGCGGCGGCATGGGCGGCGGTCCCGGTGGCGGCGGTGGCGGTATGCCGGGCGGCAACGGGCAGGGCGGCACCGGTCGGAACCAGCAGGGCGGCGGCATGGGCCAGCCTCCGACCGGCGGTATACCGGGCGGCGGCAACGGCCAGCAGGGCCAGCAAGGTCAACAGGGCCAGCAAGGCCAACAGGGTCAGCAGAACGGCCGGACCCAGCCCGGTGGCGGCATGGGCGGCGGAGGCGGCGGCATGGGCGGTCTGCTCAACGGCGCGAGCGTCAGCTCCGAGGCCAAGGCGCTCCTGGAGAAGAACTCCGGGGACTACACCTGGGCGGCGGCGGCCGTCGGCGCGCAGAACGCCGCGAGTTACCAGCTCTCCACCGGCGACCCGGTGATGGCGATCGGCGGCTTCAACGGCAGCGACCCCTCGCCGACCCTGGCGCAGTTCAAGAAGTACGTGGCGGACGGGAAGATCCACTACTTCATCTCGTCCGGCTCCATGGGCGGCGGTGGCGGCAGCGGCGACTCCGGTACCGCGTCCAAGATCAGCGCGTGGGTGGAGGCCAACTTCAAGAAGGTGACGGTGGGTTCGTCCACCTTCTACGACCTGACGCAGGCCGCGAACGGCTGACGGTTCGCCCGCGATCGACGGTTCGCCCGCAGGGGGCGGTGACCGGGGTGAGAGTGCCCCGGCCACCGCCCCCTTGCCATGGCGGACTGCTGGCCGCCGCGTTGCTGAGGCGGGACCAGGGGGCAGACTCCGCGGTGGCGGCGGTGGTGAGGTGAGGGCCGTTCGTCATGAGGGCCGGGACGGAACTCGGTGTTCCGAGGCGTCCCGGTGCGGGAGTGCCGAGGAGGGTGCGCCATGGTGAGGGCAGTCGACCGGGCCGGGCGCCCGGCCCGGACCAGCGTGTGGTTGGAGGGAAAGGCCCCCCGGGGTGGTGGCGCACGGGGCGGCCGGCCGGCGGCGCTCGACCGGGACCGGATCACCGAGGCGACGGTACGGCTGCTCGACGCGGACGGGCTGGCCAGGTTCTCCATGCGACGCCTGGCCGCCGAGCTGAATGTGACCGCGATGTCCGTCTACTGGTACGTGGACACGAAGGACGACCTTCTTGAGCTCGCCCTCGACGCGATCTACGGGGAACTGGAACTGCCCGATCCGGCGGCGGACGAGGACTGGAGGGACCAGCTCCGGGCGATCGCCTCCGGGTACCGGGCACTTCTCGTACGGCATCCCTGGGCTTCGCCGCTCGCGGGGACGTTCCTCAACATCGGGCCCAGGTCGGTCGCCTTCTCGCGGACCGTGCGGCGGGTGGTCCGCCGGACGGGACTGCCCACGCACCGGCTGGCGGGGGCCATCTCGGCCGTCTTCCAGTTCGTCTACGGCTTCGGCACGATCGAGGGGCACTTCACGGCGCGGGCCGCGGAGGCGGGGATGAGTCCTGACGCCTCTTCCAGCAGGCGCTGAGCGCGGTGCGGGCGGCTCCTGGACTCGGTGACGTTCTGGAGGAGTCCAAGGAGCTGATGCGGGCGCGTGGGGGGAGCACGGTGGAGGAGATGTACGAGCGGGACTTCGGGTTCGCGTTGGATCTGGTGATCGCGGGGATCGAGACGGTTGTGCTCCGCGGGGTGAGGGGGGGGGGGGGGGGTTGACCGCGCCCCCCTCGCGGCGCCGCCGGCAAAGACGAAAAGACTGCACTGTTCCCCGCGCCCCTGAAGGCAAAAAAGCGAAAGACTGCGCCGTTCCCTCGCGCCCCTGAAGGCAAAACGAAAGATTGCGCCCGTTCCCCGTTCCCCGCGCCCCCAACGGCAAAGACTGCGCTGTTCCCTGCGCCTCTGGTGGGCGGTATAGGTCTGTCTGATACTTCCCGCCTGCCGCGCGACTGCAGCGTCGCACTTCGCCGCACCGGCGCAGAGCCAGTCGTCCAGTACGAGGCTCCATGCCCGGCACACCGAGAGAGCACGCACCTGACGCCGCGCAGCCGCCCTACGGGCGACGACGGGAATTGTCAGACAGACCCTAGGCCAGGTGGGGCGGGAAGCCGCCTGTTGCCACCGGGCCCCACCTCTCCGGGGTGATGCGGATGATCGACTTGCCCTGCTTGAGCATGGCCTGCCGGTACTCGTCCCAGTCCGGGTGTTCGCCCGAGATGTTGCGGAAGTACTCCACCAGGGGTTCCACCGAGTCGGGGGAGTCGATCACCTCGGCCGTGCCGTCGATCTGGACCCAGGGGCCGTTCCAGTCGTCGCTCAGGACGATCAGGCTGACCCGCTCGTCCCGCTTGGCGTTGCGGGTCTTGGCGCGCTCCGGGTAGGTGGAGACGACGATGCGGCCCGAGTCGTCGACCCCGCAGGTCAGGGGCGACCCCTGCGGGCTCCCGTCGGCCCGGCGGGTCAGCAGGATGGCGCGATGCCGAGGACGTACGAAATCGAGCAGTTCGGCCGACGATACGGAGGTGTTCGTAGCGATGTTCGGTGCCATGGGGGCAGCCTAGGGGTACGACGGCCCACCCAGGCTGACCCTGCTGGACCTACGTCCGTGGCTGTGTCGCCACCTATGCCGCCACGTATGCCGCCACCTGTGTCGCCGCCCATGCCCGCCGCCTATACCTGCGGGAGCGTCTCGCCCTGCACCGCCTGGATGTCCAGCTCCACCTTCAGCGTCGTGCCGATCGCCGCGATGCCCGCCTGCACGACCTGGTTGTAGTTCATCGCGAAGTCCTCGCGGCGCAGTTCCGTGGTGGCGCGGAAGGCCGCCCGGGTGCCGCCCCACGGGTCGGCGCCGGTGCCCAGATAAGCGAGGTCCAGGTCGACCGGGCGTACGACCCCGTGCAGGGTGAGGTCGCCGTGGACCGTCCAGCGGTCGCTCCCGGTGGCCGGGGTCAGGCCCGTCGAGACGAACCTGATCTCCGGGTGGCGCTCCACGTCCAGGAAGTCCGGCGACTTCAGATGGCCGTCGCGCATCGCGTTGCCCGTGTCGATCGAGTCGGCCCGGATCACCGCCTCCACCCGGGACTTGGCGACCTCGTCCGGGGCGATCTCGATCGACCCGGCGAACCGCGTGAACCGGCCGTGCACGCTGGAGATCCCCAGGTGCTGGGCGACGGCGCCCACGGAGGAGTGGGCCGGGTCCACCGTCCAGGGGCCGGGCGGCGGCAGCTCGGTGCCGCCCTGCCGGGCGAGGGTCACGGTGCCGATCTCGGCCCGGCCGCTCGCTGTGACGATGGCGCTCGACGCGACGGGCGCGTACCCGACGGCCGTGACGATCACCGTGTATGCGCCGGGCACGAGCACGACCGCGTCCCGCACGGCGCCTTCCTCGTCGGCCTCAGCACGCACCACCTGGGCGCCCGTCATGTCGGTCACGGTGACGACCGCGTGCGACACGGCCCAGCCGTCCCGCGTACGGATCCGCGCGGTCAGTCCCATTGCTCACAACCTCATCTCGTGGATCCGGCCCGCGGAGCGCGCCTCCGCCAGGGACGCGCCCCACGGGCCGGGGTCTTCAACTGCTGTTTTCGCGGGTGGTCCTGCGACTACTCGCCGGGGTGGGCGAGCCGGATGTCGTGGCCGTCCACGCCGCCGCCGCTCACGGTCAGGGCCGTGGCCACAGGCGGGTAGCCGGTCGCGATGACGGTGTACTCGCCGCTGTCCAGGTCGGCGAAGGCGTACGCCCCGTCCGTCCCGGTGGTGGCGGTGCCGACCACGTTGCCCGCCGCGTCGACGAGCGTGACCCGGGCGTCGCCCAGGGGTCCCGCGGGTGCGTGCACCACGCCCTGGAGCCGCGCTCCGGCGGTGAGTTCGACCTCGACCCGGGTGACACCGGTGCCGCCGACCTCGACGGGCAGGGCGCGGGGCCGGTGTCCGGCGGCGTTCACCGCGACGGTCACGGCGCCGGGCACCAGCTCGGCGAAGGTGAACTCGCCCTGCTCACCGGTGGTCCCGGTGGCCAGCACGTCACCGCGCACATCGGTCACGATGACCATCGCGCCCACGATCGGCTGTCCGCTCCCGGCGGACTTCACCGCACCGGCGAGCCCGCTCGTGCCGCTCAGCAGGATGTCGTACGCGAGCGGCTCACCGTTCACGACGACCGTCGAGGCCTGCGGCTGGAAACCGTCCGCGGAGGCGATCAGCACGTACGAACCCGTGCCGGGCGCGTCCACCGCGTAGGCACCGTCGGCCTGGGCGACCGAGCGCCCGAGCTGACGGCCCGCGAGGGAGATCAGCGTGACCGCGGCCCGGGGCACGGGCGCGCTCTCGGCGCCGCGCACGAACCCGTGGACGGGAACCCCGCGCGAACCGGAACCCGAATCCGAACCGGAATCGGCACTCGCGGCGGCGTCGGTACCGGCCGCCAGGGTGGCGACGGCGGCGAGCCGCTGGGTGCCCGCGGGCTCCGCTCCAAGGCCCTCACCTGCACTTTCACCCGTGCCTGAGCCTGAGCCGACGCCTGAGCCTGAGCCTGAGCCGGTGTCCGTGACGGCCCAGCTCGGTACGCGCTCCTCGGTCTTTGCCGGGAAGGCGTCGGCCGGGGAGCCCGCCGCCGGCGCGGCCTCGGTGACAGCGACCGTGCCGTCCGCCTGCGCCTGCGCCTCGGCGGCCTGTGCCAGCCCGCCCGAGGTACGCAGCGGGACCTCCTTGATGAACAGCGTGATGAGGAAGGCCAGCAGGGCCAGGGCGGCGGCGATCAGGAAGACGTCCGCGATGCCGTGCCCGTACGCACTCTCCATGACCGTGCGCAGCGGCGCGGGCAGGGAGTCCATGTCGGGGATGCTGCCGGTGGAGTGGCTCGCCGCGGCGGCGTACTTGGGGTCGATGCCGGTGAGGCCGTCCTTGACGTAGTCGGTGATGCGGTTGGCCATCACCGCGCCGAGCGCCGAGACGCCCATCGCGCCACCGAGGGAACGGAAGAAGGTCACCGTGGAGCTGGCCGCGCCGAGGTCCTGGGGCGCCACCTGGTTCTGGGTGGAGAGCACCAGGTTCTGCATCATCATGCCGATGCCGAGACCCAGCAGCGCCATGAAGACGGCGGTCTTCCAGTAGTCCGTGTCGTAGCGGATGGTGCCCAGCAGACCGAGGCCCGCCGTGATCAGCACACCGCCGCCGACCAGCCACGCCTTCCACTTTCCGGTCTTGGTGATGATCTGGCCGGAGACGGTGGAGGAGACGAACAGACCGCCGATCATCGGGATCGTCAGCACACCGGACATGGTGGGCGACTCGTCCCGGGCCAGCTGGAAGTACTGGCTGAAGAAGACGGTGCCGGAGAACATCGCGACACCGACGAAGAGCGAGGCGAGGGAGGAGAGCGCGATGGTCCGGTTGCGGAAGAGCCGCAGCGGGATGATCGGTTCCTTGGCCCTCGACTCGATGAGCACGAAGATCAGTCCGAGCGCGATCGAGCCGCCGACCATCGCGTACGTCTGCCACGACACCCAGTCGTACTTGTCGCCCGCGAAGGTGACCCACAGGAGCAGCAGCGAGACCGCGGCGGAGATGAAGAACGCGCCGGACCAGTCGACCTTCACGTCCCGCTTCACGACGGGCAGGTGCAGGGTCTTCTGGAGGACGATCAGCGCGATGACCGCGAAGGGGACACCGACGTAGAAGCACCAGCGCCAGCCGAGCCAGCTGGTGTCGGTGATGACACCGCCGAGCAGCGGGCCGCCGACGGTCGCGACCGCGAACGTGGCGCCGAGGTAACCGGAGTACCGGCCGCGCTCACGCGGGGAGATCATCGCGGCCATGACGATCTGTGCGAGGGCGGACAGACCGCCCACGCCGATGCCCTGCACCACGCGGCAGGCGATCAGCATGCCCGCGTTCTGCGACAGGCCGGCGGCGGCCGATCCCAGGACGTAGACGACGAGGGCTATCTGGACGAGCGCCTTCTTGCTGTAGAGGTCCGCGAGCTTGCCCCACAGGGGAGTGGTCGCGGTCATGGACAGCAGGGCGGCGGTGACGACCCAGGTGTAGGCGGACTGGCCGCCGCCCAGGTCGCCGATGATCTCGGGCAGTGCGTTGGAGACGATCGTCGACGACAGGATCGCGACGAACATGCCCAGCAGCAGCCCGGACAGGGCTTCCATGATCTGCCGGTGCGTCATCGGAGCGCCGTCGGGGGCACCTCCGTGCTTGGCGTGTGAGCCCCGCACACCGGCTGGTGTGGTCGTTGCCATGGGCTTCCTTTTCTTGTGTCGCGTCATACGGGTGTACGGGTGGTCCGCTCGGGGGTCGCCGCGGCGGGCACGGCGGATGCGTCCGGTGCGTCCGGTGCGTCCGGTGTGGTCACAGCGCCCGGACCGGCCGGTACGGACGTCACGGCCCGGCAGTCGCCGAAGCTGGCGCGCAGTCGTCCGAGCAGGGTGTTGAGCTGGTCGACCTCGTCGTCGGACCAGTCCGCCAGGTAGTGGGCGAGCGCGTTCATATAGCGCTCGGAGAGGTCGGCGAGCATGTCGCGTCCGGCGGGGGTGAGCCGCAGGATGCGGGAGCGCTTGTCGGCCGGGTCGAGGGCCCGGTCGATCCAGCCGTGCTCGGCGACGTGCGCCACGTGCCGGCTGGTCACCGACATGTCGATGGCCATCAGCTCGGCGAGACGGCTCATCCGCATCTCGCCGTGCCGGTCGAGCAGCGTGAGCACCGCGGCGGAACCCGCCGGGCACTCGTGCGGGAGGATCCGGCCCAGCCCCCGCTTCACGGCGCCGATGGCGCTCAGCTGCTGGGCCAGCTCCTCGTACTGCCGTCGAGCGGCCATCGCACCTCCCTCATGTTCTTTTGTTGCTTGAGGCAACCATAAATACGGTTGGTTGCTGCAGGCAAACGAAATGGGGCTCCGCGGGCTAAAAGCTTGGCAAAGGCAAGTATTGGCGAACGTAAACTCGCAGGTGAGGGGGTTTCCAGGGTTGCCCCCGGCTTGCTCGACGCCTGAGCGGCGTTCCCCCCTCAGCCTGTCCGGCGTTTGAGGACGAGGCCCCAAGGCCGATACGGGGGTCCGGGGGCGGAGCCCCTGGGGCGGTGCCCACAACAGAAGACGGCCCCAAAACTTGGGGCCACAGAACGCACCCGATAGGGTCACGCGCATGGCAAACACCCAGGGCCCCGAGGGCAACTACGACCCCGCGGGTAGCACCCAGATGTTCCGAGCGTTCGTCGACGACCCGCAGAGCCGCCAGCAGCAGCAGGCGGCCACCACCCGGGGTCCCCGGGTCGGCCTGATCGTCGGTGTGATCGTGGCCGTCGCGATCGTCGCCGTGGTCGCCTGGCTCGCACTCAAGTAAGCGCGTGGGGGCGCCGCCCGGCGCCCCGCTCCCACAGGGCGGACACGTCACTTCCGTCGTCGGAGGGGCGTGTCATTCCCACCGGACGGAAACGTCCCGCGTCTCGACATGCATGCCCAGAGGTACGCGCCAGGCGTCGACGCACACCGTCCAGGTCTTCTCCGTCCGGCTGCCCGGAGCGATGGGTACGGGCAGCCGTTCGGTCGACTCGACGGTCGCCCAGTCGATGCCGAGTGCGCCGATGACGTGCGTCCCGAAGGTCACCGTCCCCGAACGCACCGCGCTGCCCCCGGTGTTGCGGAACCCGGCGGTGACCTTCTCGCACCACCGCTGGTCGGCGGGCTCCCGCTCGGGCTCGCCGACGACCAGCACGGCGGGGCCGGCGGGCACGTCCGCGCCACCCGCGCCGCCCGTAGCGCCCGTACTGTCGCCCCCGGACGAGGGCGGACTCGTACGACCGCTGTCGTGCGCGGCTGCCCCGGACGAACCGGAAGCGGACGGGCCGTCCGCAGGTGAACCGACCGCCGACGAACCGGACGCCGAAGAGCCCGCGCCCCGCTCCCCCGACCCGGTACCGCCGGGCGCCGAGGCCGCCGAACTCGGCTCTGCCGCCGAACCCGGTTGCCCCGCACTCCCCTTGCCCGCGGACGCACCCTCCAGCGGCACCAACTCCACGTCCCCCGTGGGCGCGACGGCACTCGCCGACGACGAGGGCCGCTGCACGGCGACGTACCCGTCACTGTCGCCGCCATCGCCCCCGATGCCGCAGGCGACCAGCGTCACCGCCCCCAGACAGAACACAGCCGCCGAGGCACCCCCAAGGGCCCCTCGGCGACCACGTATCGACCGCTGTCCCACCTGTCGACGCATCGCGCCAGTGTGGCTGACGACCCGTCAATTCTGAACCCCTCGTGAGGTTCCGGGCGATGGCTCAGTCGGAGATGAGACCTTCCCGCAGCTGGGACAACGTCCGCGTGAGCAGCCGGGAGACGTGCATCTGCGAGATGCCGACCTCCTCGCCGATCTGCGACTGCGTCATGTTGGCGAAGAAGCGGAGCATGATGATCTGCCGCTCGCGGGGCGGGAGTTTGGCGAGGAGCGGCTTCAGGGACTCGCGGTACTCGACGCCCTCCAGTGCCGTGTCCTCATAGCCGAGGCGGTCCGCGAGGGAGCCCTCGCCGCCGTCGTCCTCGGGAGCCGGGGAGTCGAGGGACGACGCCGTGTAGGCGTTGCCCACCGCCAGGCCGTCGACCACGTCCTCCTCCGACACGCCCAGTACGACGGCGAGTTCGGCGACGGTCGGCGAGCGGTCCAGCTTCTGGGAGAGCTCGTCGCTGGCCTTGGTCAGCGCGAGCCGCAGCTCCTGGAGCCGGCGCGGGACGCGCACCGACCACGAGGTGTCCCGGAAGAAGCGCTTGATCTCACCCACGACCGTCGGCATCGCGAACGTCGGGAACTCCACGCCCCGTTCGCAGTCGAAGCGGTCGATCGCCTTGATCAGGCCGATCGTGCCGACCTGGACGATGTCCTCCATCGGTTCGTTGCGCGACCGGAACCGGGCGGCGGCGTACCGCACCAGTGGGAGGTTGAGTTCGATGAGGGTGTCCCGCACGTAGCCGCGCTCGGGGCTGTTCTCGTCGAGTGCGGCGAGCCGCAGGAACAGGGAGCGGGACAGAGTGCGGGTGTCGATCACTTCCGGGGTCGGGGGGAAGGCCGGGGCTTCCGCGGCCGGGATGGCCGGAACCTCGACAACGACACTGTGAAGCACGTCTGGCGCGGATTCGCTCTTCGTGAGCGTGAGCACCTTCGAGCTGCCCTGGTCTGCGGACATGCCACCCCCTTTGGGTCGCGGACGGTCGCGGCGGACGCTCCCGTCGAAGGAACGCAGCCTCCACCTGAATACCGGAGGCGGAGCTGCGGCAAACGCGTCACCGGAAGAATGTCACATGTCGGCAACACGCTGTAGTGACATGTCGACACGAGAAGGGTGAATAGGCCCTGGAAAAAGGGGGTCTGACGGTTTTTCGGCGCAGAAACGTCGGGAAAAGGCCTTGGAAGCGATTCGCTCCCCGGAGCTACGCCTCGATCCTGTTTGCGGATCGAAGCCGAGCGAAGCTACGGGCGAGGAGCCTTGACACATGCATCTGCGAGACACCGAGTTCGGCGCTGATCTGTGACTGCGTCAGATTGCTGTAGTAACGCAGCAGAAGGATGCGCTGCTCCCGCTCGGGGAGCTGGACGAGCAGGTGCCGTACGAGGTCGCGGTGCTCCACGCCGTCCAGTGCGGGGTCCTCGAAACCGAGCCGGTCGAGGAGGCCCGGCAGCCCGTCGCCCTCCTGGGCGGCCTCCAGGGAGGTCGCGTGGTACGAGCGTCCGGCCTCGATGCAGGCCAGTACCTCGTCCTCGGTGATGCGCAGCCGCTCGGCGATCTCGGCGGTCGTGGGCGTACGTCCGAAGGCTGTCGTGAGATCCTCGGTGGCGCTGTTCACCTGCACCCACAGCTCGTGCAGCCGGCGCGGTACGTGGACCGTGCGGACGTTGTCGCGGAAGTACCGCTTGATCTCGCCGATGACGGTGGGCATCGCGAAGGTCGGGAACTGCACGCCCCGGTCGGGGTCGAAGCGGTCGATGGCGTTGATCAGGCCGATGGTGCCGACCTGGACGACGTCCTCCATGGGCTCGTTGCGCGAGCGGAAGCGGGCGGCGGCGTACCGCACGAGCGGGAGGTTCGCCTCGATCAGCGCGGCCCGCACCCGGCCGTGCTCGGCGGTGCCGGGCTCCAGGTTCTTGAGCTCGGCGAAGAGGACCTGGGTGAGGGCCCGGGTGTCGGCCCCGCGGCGCCGCTGCGGGCTCTGGTCCCGGGCGTCGCCCGGCTCGTCGAGCCGTTCGAGGGCCTGCGGCTTCTGCTGGGGAGGTGCGGGTGCTTGAGGCGCTGTACTGGCCGGCACGGTCAACTCCACCTCTGGGTCCGTCAACCCGTGAAAACACAAGTCCGAACGACGTCCGTCAGACACATGCGTCAACTCATCGGTCAAAAGCGGTCATAGCATCACAAGACATGTGCACTGTGTGCAAGCACCTCATCACTCCGTGTTGAAACCAGCTCCGGGTCAGAGGCGTGCGGGAGCATGAAGAAACCCCCCGCCATTCGGGCGAGGGGCTGCTGTTCCGCCGTTGCGCTGTTCCGCGGGGCTCAGAACTCGTAGTCGGCGATCACCCAGGTGGCGAACTCGCGCCACAGGGCGACGCCCGCCTGATGGGCGGGGTGCTCGATGTACCGCTTGAGCGCGTCCGTGTCCTCGACCGCCGAGTTGATCGCGAAGTCGTAGGCGATGGGGCGGTCGGTGATGTTCCACGCGCACTCCCAGAACTGCAGTTCGGGAATCGTCCCGCCGAGCGCACGGAAGGCGGCGACGCCCTCGACGACGCGGGCTTCGTCCCGTGCGACGCCTTCGTTGAGCTTGAAGAGGACCAGGTGGCGGATCACGTGCACTCCCAGGACGAACGGGGAAAGGGGGCGGTGGGGCCGCCGCTAGTCCTTGGCCCCGTCGGCGATCCAGGTCATGAAGTCACCGACGGACTGCGCGGCGTTCGAGATGCCCTCGAAGCCTATCTGGACGTAGTCCGCCGCGTTCTCGGGGTCGGTGATGATCACGTACAGCGCGAAGACCACGACTACGTAGACGGCGATCTTCTTCGAATTCACCGCCATCGCGGCCTCCCCGTGTGCCTGGCTGTCTGTGCCTGCTGCCCGCTACGCACTGCCCGCGCCCTGAGGGCGCTGTGCCTGGCGGGGCCCGTGGTGTCGGCGGCGAGTGTAACCCCAGGCAGTTGATCTGACGATCTTTCAATGGGGCGAAGCGGAGCAGGACGGGCGGGCAGCACGAAGGGCCCGGTCCAGTGGACCGGGCCCTTCATCTACCTGCGGTAGCGGAGGGATTTGAACCCTCGGTGACTTGCGCCACACTCGCTTTCGAGGCGAGCTCCTTCGGCCGCTCGGACACGCTACCGAGAGAGATCCTAGCCCACGATGGGCCGTGCTCGGAAATCGGTTCAGCGGCCCCTGAAGAACTCCGTGAGCAGCCGGGCGCACTCCTCGTCGAGCACTCCGGCGATCACTTCGGGCCGGTGGTTGAGCCGGCGGTCGCGTACGACGTCCCAGAGGGAGCCGGCCGCGCCCGCCTTCTCGTCCCGGGCGCCGTAGACGACCCGGTCCACCCGGGACTGGACGAGCGCGCCGGCGCACATCGTGCAGGGTTCGAGGGTGACGACGAGCGTGCAGCCGGTGAGCCGCCACTCCCCGGTCCTCGCGGCGGCCCGGCGGATCGCCAGCACCTCGGCGTGGGCGGTCGGGTCACCGGCCGCCTCACGTTCGTTGTGCCCGGTGGCGAGCACCGTCGTGCCGTCCGGGGCCAGCACCACGGCGCCGACGGGTACGTCCTTGCCGCGGCCCGCGAGTCCGGCCTGTTCCAGGGCGAGCCGCATCGCGGGCCGCCAGCGGTCGCGTACGGGATCCTGCACAGGACCTCGTACAGGACCTCGCACAAGATCTTGTACGGGATCGCGTACAAGATCCTGTACCGGATCTCGTGTGGGCGCGGGCGCGGGCGCGGGTACGGGTACGGGTACGGGACCGTCGGCCGGGTCCTGTTCCTCCTGGGGGTTCGACGGAGTCAGCGGACGGTCTCCAGGACCTCTGCCACCCCGAGGACCTCGGCGATCTCGCCGAGTGCGTCGGTGCCGTCCAGGGCCAGCAACTCCTTCTCGTTCACACCGAGATCGGTGAGGACCTCGCGGTCGCCGATGGGTCCGGACGGCACGGTCGCACCCTTGGAGGTGGTGCCGACGTCGTCCTCTTCCTCGTCGTCGGTCTCGTCCTCGGGTTCACCGTCCTCCGTGCCGTCGAGGTCGAGGGAGTCCAGGTCGGCGACATCGTCGTCGCCGGGCTCCCGTCCGAGCAGTTCGTCCGTGAGCAGGATCTCGCCGTACGAACTGCGGGCCGCGGCCGCGCCGTCCGAGACGTAGACGCGAGGGTCCTCCTCGCCGTCCACGCGGACGACTCCGAACCACGCGTCCTCCTGCTCGATGTAGACGAGCACCGTGTCGTCGTCGACCGAGGCTTCGCGGGCCAGGTCGGCTAGATCCGACAGGGTCTCCACATCGTCGAGCTCTGTGTCGCTCGCTTCCCACCCGTCTTCGGTGCGCGCGAGCAGTGCGGCGAAGTACACCGTGACTCTCCCACTGGTCCTAGGCGTGCCGGTTGGGGGTCCCCCCGGCGGAGGTTGTGGGCGGCGGATACGTGCTCCGAGCCCCGCCCACTCGGAATCGTGGCAGAAACAGAGCGTTCAGGAGAGGTCTTCGGCTCGCTGTGTCCCGGTCGGGTTCCCACGCCCGGTCGCGTGGCGCGTGCGTCACGCCGCCGCATGGCCTCACCTGGGCGCCCGGCGCCCACCGACAGCGGGATCGTACGCCGCCGGGCCCCGGCTTCGTACGCGCCGTCCCCCGGGCCGGCCCGGCGGGTCGCGCCGCGATGCCCCCACGGGCGGGCCTTCGGGCGGATCCGGTGGCTGGTCGCGGTCCGCGGGTGTCCGGGAGTGGGGTGTGCTGTGCTCGGGCGGCGGGTCCGTCACGGCGTGGCTACCAGCGGAACGTGCGCATGCGCATCGCGTGGCGCAGGCGGGCCGTTTTCGCCCGGCGCGGCTGCACCCGGTCGCGCAGCTCGCGAGCCTCCGCGAGCTCCCGCAGGAACTGGGCCCTGCGCCTGCGGCGCTGCGCGTCGCTCTCCAGGTCTTCCCGGTTCTGTCGCTCCGGGTCCGGCATCCGCAACACCCCCAGTTCGGTCACTCCCACTTTCCCCCCGACGAGCGGTTTGATGCCAGCGGAGGTTTGCGCGGTGGTAACGGCGAAGTGTTCTCGTACCAGGTGGCGACGGGCGACGGGCGGTCTGGACGGGCCCGGATACCCTGGTGGACATGCGTCTCCACGTCGTCGACCACCCCCTGGTCGCTCATAAGCTCACCACGCTGCGCGACCGCCGCACCGACTCCCCGACCTTCCGTCGGCTCGCCGACGAGCTGGTCACCCTGCTCGCCTACGAGGCCACGCGGGACGTGCGCACCGAACAGGTCGACATCGAGACCCCGGTGTCCGCCACCACGGGCGTCAAGCTGTCCTACCCGCGCCCCCTCGTCGTACCGATCCTGCGCGCGGGCCTCGGCATGCTCGACGGCATGGTGCGTCTGCTGCCCACCGCCGAGGTGGGTTTCCTCGGCATGATCCGCGACGAGGAGACGCTCCAGGCGTCCACGTACGCGACCCGTATGCCGGAGGACCTCTCCGGGCGCCAGGTGTACGTCCTGGACCCGATGCTGGCCACCGGTGGCACCCTCGTCGCGGCGATCCAGGAGCTGATCAAGCGCGGCGCCGACGACGTGACCGCCGTGGTCCTGCTCGCCGCCCCGGAGGGCGTGGAGGTCATGGAGCGCGACCTCGCGGGCGCCCCGGTCACGGTCGTGACCGCGTCGGTCGACGAGCGCCTGAACGAGAGCGGCTACATCGTCCCGGGCCTGGGCGACGCGGGAGACCGTATGTACGGCGCGGCCGAATAGCCGAATAGCGCATGCAGGACGGCTGCATAGCCGGACGGCCGGACGGCGGGGCGAGCGGCAATCCGGCTCAGCCGTCCTTCTTCAGCCGACCTTCCTCAGCAGTCCTTCTTCTGCAGTCCTTCTTCGTCGAGGGCGCCGGTTCGGGCCTGGCCAGTGTGGTCAGTGCCTTGTCGGCGTCCTCTTTCGTCGTCAGGGCCTTGTAGGCCTTGCCGAGGATCAGATCGACCTCCGCGGGCTTGGCCCGGGTGTCGGTCTTCAGCTCGGCACCGGCGAGCTGGGTCGCGAGAACGGGGAGCGCGGCGTCGGCCGCCGCTTTCGCACCGAGCACGATGCCGGGCCCGTCGACCTTCTTGTCGTACGCCTTGGTCGCGTTGCCCACCTCGCCGATCTTGAAGCCGCGCTTCTTCAGCGCGTCCGCGGTGTCCTTGGCGAGACCCTTGCGGGCCGTGGCGTTGAGGACGTTCACGGTGATCCGGCCGGGCTCGGGCAGAGCTTTGACCGGGCGCGCGGAGGGCGAAGGGGACGGCTTGCAGCCCGGTGCCGAACCCGCCGCGGACGCCTTGTCGCCGCCGCCCGTGAAGACGTCGATGAGCTGCAGGGTTCCCCAGCCGGCCAGTCCGAGTGCGGTGACGGAGGCGGCGACCGCGAGCACGATCCTGCGGCGCCCCCGGTTTCTACGCATCCGTGGGTACTTGTCCCCCGTGATCCGGTACTGGCCGCCCATGCCTGGGGGAGTGAGCATGCTCATGTGCGCAGCGTAGTGCGCTTGGGCGGCGATGCCTACTAGATGATCATTGACCGGGGCTCAGTCCAACCCATAAGGGCCAACCCGGACGGGTTCATGCCCGCCCGTGCCCGTCGAGGGAGGGCTCAGTCCAGTTCGAGGACGCGGGCGTGGAGTACCTGGCGCTGCTGGAGCGCGGCACGGACGGCGCGGTGCAGGCCGTCCTCCAGGTACAGGTCGCCCTGCCACTTCACGACGTGCGCGAAGAGGTCGCCGTAGAACGTGGAGTCCTCGGCGAGCAGCGTTTCCAGGTCGAGCTGGCCCTTGGTCGTCACCAACTGATCGAGGCGGACCGGGCGCGGCGCGACATCCGCCCACTGCCGGGTGCTTTCCCGGCCGTGGTCGGGGTACGGCCGTCCGTTTCCGATGCGCTTGAAGATCACACGGAAAGCCTACCGGTCAAGAGCTTCCGGGCGCAGCCATGGCGGCGGAGTGCGACGCTGGAAATGACGTCGTAAATATGGGCAAACCGGTAATTCTCCCGGATCACCCGTTCATGATCCTTTCGGAAACGACCCGAGAACGTGCTCGGAAACGACCCGAGACCAGGTTCGGAGACGGACTCAGAGCGGGCTCGGAAACGGACTGGGGAAACCCGGGAACAGGGGCCTTGAATGACTGACAGTGAAACGCGGCGGCCGGGTACGGCTGACGCCCCTGGCGCCACCCCCACCCCCGCCTCTACCCCTGCCTCCACCCCCGCTCCGCCGCCGGAAGCGCTGGCGATCGCCTCCGGGTACGCCTTCCCGGGGGCCGCGCTCGATCTGGGGGCTCTGCTGTGGGACGGGCGGTGTCTGCCGGACGCGCAGATCCGTATCGCGCTGGGGATGCTGAACCGGCACGGTCTGGTGGCCGGCGCGACCGGCACCGGCAAGACCAAGACCCTGCAGCTCATCGCCGAGCAGCTGTCGGCGCAGGGGGTGCCGGTGTTCCTCGCGGACGTGAAGGGCGACGTCTCCGGGATCTCCGCACCGGGCGAGGAGAACGACAAGGTGCGGACGCGGGCCTCGGAGGTCCGCCAGGAGTGGACGCCGACCGGTTGTCCGTGTGAGTTCTACGCCCTCGGAGGCATGGGCCACGGCATCCCCGTACGCGCGACCGTCACGAGTTTCGGTCCGGTCCTGCTCGCCAAGGTGCTCCGGCTGAATCAGACGCAGGAGCAGTCGCTCGGCCTGATCTTCCACTACGCGGACCAGAAGGGCCTGGAGCTGGTCGACCTCAAGGACCTGCGGGCCGTGGTCGGCTTCCTCACCTCCGACGAGGGCAAGTCCGAGCTGAAGGACATCGGCGGTCTCTCCACGGCCACGGCCGGCGTGATCCTGCGCTCGCTGACCGCGTTCGAGGCCCAGGGGATGAGCCCGTTCTTCGGCGAGCCGGAGTTCGACACGAACGAGCTGCTGAAGGTGGCGGCGGACGGCCGGGGCACGGTCTCCGTCCTGGAACTGCCCGCCGTGCAGGACAAACCGCAGCTCTTCTCGACGTTCCTGATGTGGCTCCTCGCCGATCTCTTCCACGACCTCCCCGAGGTCGGTGACGTCGACAAGCCGAAACTCGTCTTCTTCTTCGACGAGGCGCATCTGCTGTTCAGCGACGCGTCCAGGGCCTTCCTGGACTCCATCACGCAGACCGTCCGGCTGATTCGCTCGAAAGGGGTCGGCATCTTCTTCGTCACGCAGACCCCCAAGGACGTACCCGCGGACGTCCTCGCCCAACTCGGCAACCGTGTCCAGCACGCGCTGCGCGCCTTCACCCCCGACGACCAGAAGGCGCTCAAGGCCACGGTGAAGACCTTCCCCGACTCCCCGTACGACCTGGAGGAGGTACTCACCGCCCTCGGCACCGGGGAGGCCGTCGTCACCGTCCTCAGCGAGAAGGGCGCGCCCACGCCGGTCGCGGCGACGCGGTTGCGGGCGCCGGAGTCCCTGATGGGCCCGGTGGACCCGGCGGTCCTCGACCGGGCGGTCGAACAGTCGCCGCTGCACGCGCGCTATGCCGCCGCGGTCGACCGCGACTCGGCGTACGAGAAGCTGCGGGCGGCGGAGGCGGGGGCGGGGGCGGAGTGGGCAGACCACAGGGCAACCAGCCGGGCGGGCGGCTGGGCAGGCAGTTGAGCCTTCCCGTGATTCCCGTGATCCCCGTGATTCCCCGAAATCCCGGACGGCCGAGGAGGCCCCCTCCGTCGTCCAGCAGGTCGTCAGCAGCGGGGTCTTCAAGTCCCTGGCCCGCAGCTTGGGTACGCAGATCGGGCGCGAGATCACCCGGTCGGTCTTCGGCACGGCCCGGCGCAGGCGGTAGCCGGACCGTGATCGCTTCCCCGGCGGCGAGGGCTGCGGCGGGGACGGGTCGGCTGCGGCCTGGCCGCCCCCGCCGGTCGACTCAGTCCCGCTCGCGGTTCCGGGACGGGATCTGCTCCGAAGCCGAAGCCGAAGCGGACGCGGACGCGGACGCGGACGCGGACGCGGACGCGGACGCGGACTCCGAACCGGGTGACGGTGACGGTGACGGTGACGGTGATGGTGTCTGCGCCGCCTTCGGTTCGGGCGCGGCCCGGTGGGTAGCGGGGGGCGGTTTCGGGGCGTTGCGGAGGGATTCGGCGCGTACCAGGGCGTGCAGGATCGCGTACGGGTCCGTCGGCATGGAGAGGGTCCTCTCGTGCTGCTCGTACTGCTGGGGGGAGGGGAGCGGTTCGGCCGGAGCCGGGCTCCTCAGCAGCGGAGGACCATGCAGCGCAGGGTGCGCGGGGCGGGGGCGTGGTGGAGGGCGCGAGCCCGCGAGTGGGGGCGCTCGGTGGCGGTGGTGGTGGCGGGGCGTGGCGCGGACCGCTCAGCCGGGCGCCGGGGTGCCAGAGGGCGGTGGCCTTGTCGGCCGGCCGATCGGAAAGCGGTGTCCTGGACGTCTTGGGGGTGTTCGAGACCGGGCTCGGTGGAGACGGCGGCGGGCGGGGCCGTACGGATCCCGCTGTGTCCGCCCGCCGAACCGGCCGCGCCGACTACGCCCGCCGCACACAGCGCGCACAGCAGCGAGGCGAGCAGCACGAGGAGCCGCCGCCGGGCCGCCCCGCACGGCGTGCGCGGGCTGAACCGGTCGGGAGCTCCGGCGGGATTCGGGACGCGACTCGCGACGGACGTCCCGGCGGGAGGCCGGGCGGTGGTCCGGGCGGGAAACTTGACCGGAGTCCGGACGCGGGTCCCGACGGCACTCCGGACGCGGGTCCCGACGGTAGTCCGGACGCCGATCCAGACGGGGGTCCGGACGGGAGTCCCGATGGCAGTCCGGACGCCGATCCAGACGGGGGTCCGGATGGGAGTCCCGGCCGGAGTCTCGTCGGGGCTCCCGCCGGGTCTCCCCTCAAGACTCCCTCCGGGTCTCCCCTCAAGACTCCCGTCGGGGCTCCGGGCCAGGTTCCGGTCGGGGCTCATGCGACGTCATGTCCCCGGTCGAAGGGCCGAGCGCATCGGTCACCCCCGTAGAACCGCCCGCTTGGCGTAGGGCGGCGCCCACGGGCCAGGGGAGGCCCGGCCCCGCACGACGCCACCACGCTCAGAGCGCGCGCGGCACGGATCGGGCCCGTTTGCGCATCTGCAGCGACGTGATGATCTCCGTGACGCCGAGCGCCAGCAACCACGCGCCGCCGACGACGGTGAGGACGGCCACCGACTCGAAGGGGGAGACGATCAGGACGACACCGGCGAGGAAGCTGAGGATCCCGAGGAGGATCTGCCAGCCCCGGGCGGGCACGGACGGGTCGGACGCGGCGGCCAGCGTGTACGTGACACCGCGGAACAACCAGCCGATGCCGATCCACAGCGCGAGCAGCAGGATCGACTGCATCGCGCCCCGGAAGCAGAACAGCCCCAGCAGGATGGACAGCGCTCCGCTGATGAACGCCATCACCCGCAGGGAGGTCGCCGCGTGCGTCCCGAAGGCGGAGGCCAGTTGGAGTACGCCGCTGAACAGCAGATAGAGCCCGAAGAGCACGCCCGCCGCGAGCAGCGTCGCCTTCGGCCACACCAGCATCATGACGCCGAGCGCCAGTGCGGCGATCCCGGCGGCCAGTACGGTCTGCCAGGCGGTGCGGGAGAGCAGGAAGAGGGGACCTTCGAGTCGGTCGTCCGGCTCGTGGAGATCGCCGGTCCGGCGCGGGTCACGGGCCGCGTGGGCTCGTCGGTCGTCGTATTCAGGGCCCCAGGGGCCGCCATTCGGTACCTCGGCCATGCCTCATGCTCAGCCGGGACCGGTACCCCTGCCACTCGTGCCACCCGAACGACTGAACGCGAGGACGCGAGGACACGAGGACACGATGACGCGATGACACGACCCGCCCAGCAGAACCTCACTTACGGGAGGTCTACGCCCCCTCCGCCCCCTCCGCGCCCTTCGTCGCCTTCACCGCCTTCACCGTCTTCGCCGCCCTCGCGGTCGTCTCGGCCGCCGCTTTCGCCGCCGCCTTCATCTCCTGCTTGTGCGCCCGCACCTTCGTCAGCGACTCCGGGCCGGTGATGTCCGCGACCGAGCGGAAGGAGCCGGCCTCGCCGTAGGAGCCCGCGGCCTCACGCCAGCCCTTCGGGCGTACGCCCAGCTGTTTGCCCAGCAGGGCGAGGAAGATCTGCGCCTTCTGCGTACCGAAGCCGGGCAGTTCCTTGAGCCGCCGCAACAACTCCGCCCCCGTCGCCGCTCCGGTCCCCGTGCCCGTACCCGCGCCCTCCCAGACCCTCGCCGCGTCCCCGTCGTAGTGCTCGACGAGGTACTGGCACAGTTGCTGGATCCGCTTGGCCATCGAGCCGGGGTAGCGGTGGACGGCCGGTTTCGTGGACAGCAGGGCCGCGAAGGCCTCCGGCTCGTACGCCGTGATCTCGTGCGCGTCGAGGTTCTCCCCGCCGAGCCGCCGCGCGATCGTGTACGGGCCCGCGAACGCCCACTCCATCGGTACCTGCTGGTCGAGCAGCATGCCGACGAGTGCGGCGAGCGGGCTGCGGCCGAGGAGTTCGTCGGCCTCGGGCCGCTGGGCGAGGTGCAGGGTGACGTTGACGTCCATGTCCCGATCATCGCCCGTGCGGGTTCAGGCCGCTCGCCAGTACCCCAGCGCGTTCACCCGCTGCTTCGGAAGGGCCAGTTCCTTGCGGAAGTACGCGGACAGCGAGCGGGTCGTCGCGGTGTCGCAGGCGATCCAGACATACGGGTCTGCGGTCTCCTTGAGGAGTTCCGGCACGGCGGCCCGCACCTGTGCCACCAGGTGGGCGCCCCGGTCGAGCCGGGGAACCGTACGCAGGTCGTGGCGGGCCGGGTCCACCCGCAGGGGCAGCCCGTCGACGCCCCGGGGATCCCCACCCGCACCGCTCCCGGAGGGCCCGCCGCTCCCTGCGGTCTCGAACCAGATCGTCGCGGGTGCCGTCCCCACCGCGCCCAGCAGGGAGTTGAGGGCGGGCAGCGAGGCGGCGTCGGCGATGGCCAGTACCCGGGACGGGACCGGGTCCGGATCGGTGAAGCCCGTGCCCTGGACGGTGGCCTCGATGGTGTCCCCCGGCTGCGCGGACCGTGCCCAGTCGCTCGCGCACCCGGCGTGCAGCGCGAACTCCAGGCCGAAGGTGCCCGCGACCGGATCGGGATCCACGAGTGTGTATGCCCGCTGGTGCGGCTTGCCCGCGTTGTCGAACCAGAGCCGTACCCACATCGTGGGATGCACCCCGGTCACCCCGAGCATGCCACCGTCGGAGAGGCGCAGTCGGCGGTAGTGCTCGGTGACGTCCTCCGCGCCCAGAACCGTGAACGCGAAGTCCCTGCCCCGGAACAGTCTGAGAACCGCGCCCTCCCAGCCATGCCCCTGCCCCCGCCCCGGCCTCCGTTCCCGCCCCGGCCCCGGCCTCCGTTCCCGCCCCGGCCCCGGCCTCCGTTCCTGCCCCTGCCCCTGCCCCATGACGTTTTTCGCCCCTCGCGTACGATTCCGGGATATCTACTTAGGTGAGCCTAACCTAATCAAATGGAGGACGCAGGGTGACTGTCGAGATCTACCGTGACGCCTGGGGCGTACCGCATCTGCGCGCGGGCGACGCGTTCGAACTGGCCCGCGCCCAGGGTCTCGTCACGGCACACGACCGCGCCTGGCAGATCGAGGTCGAGCGGCACAGGGCGCGTGGCACCTCGGCCGCGTTCCTCGGCGCGGACGCGCTCGCCTGGGACCGGTTCGCGAGACAGGCCCTGCTCGACGACACGGCGAGACGCTGCTTCACGGCCCTGGAGAGACGGGACCCCGAGACCGCCGCCTGGGTCCGGGCGTACGTCGACGGGGTGAATCAGGGCCTGCCCGAAGGAGCCCGCCGCGCACCCGAGTTCGGGGCCGTCGGGCTCGTACCGGGGCGATGGGAGCCGTGGACACCGCTGGGTGTCTGGCTGGCCACGCACATCCTGTTCGCCGGGTTCCCGGCCAAGCTGTGGCGCGAGGAGGTCGTACGCCGGCTCGGTCCGGACGCCGTCGCCCTGTTCGCCACCGACGGACCCGGCACCTCCGGCAGCAACGGCTGGCTCGTCACCGGCGAGCGCACGGCCACCGGCCGGCCGGTCATCGCGGGCGACCCCCACCGTTTCATCGAGGCGCCGGGTGTCTACCAGCAAGTCCGGTTGTGCTGCCCGGAGTTCGACGTCGTGGGCCTGGCCGTACCGGGCGTCCCCGGCATCGCCCACTTCGGCCACACCGGCACGGTGGCCTGGGCGATCACCAACGCGATGGCCGACTACCAGGACCTGTACCGGGAGCGGCTCCGCCGGTCCGGCGACGGAGCGGAACGGCTGGTCGAGGCACTCGGCCCGGACGGACTGTGGCACCCCGCCGCCCGTCACACAGAGCTGATCGAGGTGGCCGGCGCCGACCCGGTGGAGGTCGAGGTGATCGA
Organism: Streptomyces ortus; assembly: GCF_026341275.1. NCBI lineage: Bacteria > Bacillati > Actinomycetota > Actinomycetes > Kitasatosporales > Streptomycetaceae > Streptomyces > Streptomyces ortus. Next base: position 4,171,097 of record NZ_JAIFZO010000002.1, on the reverse strand, counting down.
GACCGACCGCGGCCCGGTCATCATCAACACCGAAGCGGAAGCGGAAGCGGACGCCGACGCGGGTGGTGAAGCCGACGCCGACGCCGACGCCGACGCGGGTGGTGAAGCCGACGTCGACGACACAACCGGCGGCCCCATCACCCTCCGTTACCCGCCCCGCGTCCGCGAAGACCTCGGCTTCAGCGCCCTCCTCCCCCTCCTCCGCGCCCGCCGGGTCGCCGACGTGGACCGCGCCCTCGACGCCTGGGCCGAGCCCGTCAACGTCGTCCAGGCGGCCGACACCGAGGGCGGCCTGCTCCACCGCGTCGCGGGCCGCGTGCCGGTGCGCGACCCGCTGAACGGCACCCGGATCGTCCCGGCCTGGGAACCCGCCCACGCATGGCACGGCTGGTACGCCCCCATGCCGCGCGGCACGGTCGACGACGGCATCGCGGTCATGGCCAACCAGCGCGGCCCCGCCACCCCCCTCGGCGTCGAGTTCGCCCCGCCGCACCGGGCCACCCGCCTGCGCGCCCTCCTCGACGCGCGGAAGAACTGGACGGCCGCCGACATGGCCGACCTCCACATGGACACCCATCTCGCCTCCGCGGCCCCGCTGCTGAACCACCTCGCCGCCCTCCAAGACCTCAGCCCCGAGGCCGCCGCCCTGCGCGCACAACTCCTGCGCTGGGACCGTCACATGGCCGCGGACAGCACGGAGGCGGCCGGTTACGCGGCGGTCCGCGGCGCCGTCGTACGCCGCCTCGCCGCCCACCCCGCCCTGGCCCCGCTGACCGAACCCCTGCCGTACCCCGAGGTGTTCCGCCCCTGGCTGGCCCTCCTCCCCCGGGTCGCCTTCGCCCTCGAAAACCTCCTCACGGCCGAGGAGTTGTACGGGATCGACCGCGCCGAAGTCGTCAGGGCGGCCTTGGAGGAGGTGGCCGGGACCCCGCCGAAAGGTGTGTGGGGTGACACCCACCGCCTCGCCCCGTGGCGGGCGCTGCCGGACCCCTCGTACGACGCGAACGAGCCGGGGCTCTCCGGCGATCACGACTGCGTGCTGTGCACCTCGGCCGTGCCGGGGCTCACCGACCGGGCGGCACGCGGCCCGGCCGCCCGTTACGTGTGGGACCTGGCACGGCGTGAGGAGAGCCTCTGGGTGGTGCCGTTCGGCACGTCGGGCGTCCCGGGCTCACCGCACCACCGCGACCAACTTCCCCTGTGGCTCGGCGGAGAACTGGCCCCCGTGACCACCGACTGGAACCGACTCCGCCCGGACCGGCCGAACAACGAGAACGAGGACCCCGCATGACGCCACACACGACCACGACCACGACCACGACCACGACTGTGACGGGGGCTATGACTGGGGCTGGGACTTCGTCCCTCCAAGACCGCGCGGCCGTCCACGAGGAAGCCGTCGAAGGTCTCGGCACCGTCCGTATCGTGCCCGTGGACGCGGAGGCCGACCTGGACGTGCTGCATCCCTGGGTGACGGCCGAACGGGCCCGTTTCTGGGGCATGCGCGGTTTCACCAGGAAGCAGGTGCTGGAGACCTACCGGCATCTCGGCTCGCTCGACACGCACCACGCGTTCCTCGCCGTCCTGGACGGCGAACCGGCCGCGCTCTTCCAGACGTACGAACCGGAGGCCGACCGGGTCAGTGAGTGCTACGAGGTGGAACCCGGTGACATCGGCGTCCACCTGCTGATCGCCCCGGCGCCCGACGGCATCGGCCGGCCCGGCCACAGCACGGCCCTGCTGGGGGCCTTCACCACGTACGTCCTGCGGGTACTCGGCCGACGGCGGGTCGTGGTCGAGCCCGACCTCCGCAACGAGAAGGCGATCGCCCGTCTGCTCCGCCAGGGCTTCGTGCTGGGCCCGTCGGTCGTGCTGCCGGAGATCGACCTCCCGGAGGTGTACCTGCCGAAGAAGGAGGCCCAGCTGGCTTTTCTCGTGCGGGACGGTGCGTCGGCGACTCCAGGTGAGGCATGGTCGGGGGGTGGCCGATGACATCACTCCGGAAGCCCTTGCCGCGCACTACCGACTTGAGCCCATCCCCGAGGAGGGCGGCCTCTTCCGCCGCACCTGGGCGGGCCCCGAACGTCCCGACGGACGGCCCGAGGGCTCCGCGATAGTGGCCCTCCTGACCTCCCGGCCCGGCGATTTCTCCGCCCTGCACCGCCTCCCGGCCGACGAGACCTGGCACTTCTATCTGGGGGACCCGCTGGAGATGCTGCTCCTCGCCCCCGACGGCACGTCCCGTACGGTCCTGCTCGGCCCGGACGTCCTCGGCGGCCAGCACGTCCAGTTCACCGTGCCCGCACGCACCTGGATGGGCGCGCGGGTCGACGCGGACGGCGCCTGGTCGCTGTTCGGCTGCACGATGGCACCCGGCTTCACCTACGAGGGGTACGAGCACGGGGACGGCACCGAACTCGCCGCCCGCTACCCGGCGGAGGCGGCGCGCATCACCGCGCTGAGCCGCCCGTGACGGGCGCGAGCGGTGAGAGAGCTGCGAGTGGTACGAGCGGCAGGCACGGCGTGAGCGGCCGGTTGCTCGGGGGCCAGGTGGCGCTGATCACCGGTGCTTCGGGCGGCCTCGGACGGGGGATCGCGCTCAGGTTCGCGGCGGCGGGCGCGGCCGTGGCCGTCCACTTCCGTACGAACGCGGAGGCGGCGGACGAAGTCGTCGCCCGCATCGCGGACTCGGGCGGCCGTGCGGTGGCCCTGCGGGCCGATCTGACCGTGGAGTCCGAGTGCCACCGGGTGGTGCGCGAGGCCGCGGACTGGGGCGGCGGCGTACTGACGGCACTGGTCAACAACGCGGGCGTCCAACCGGTCCAGGAACTGCCCGGCATGACGCTGGCGGACTGGCGGGCGGTGGCCGACGCCAACGTGTCGAGCGTGTTCGCGTGCACGCAGGCCGCGGCGGAGTTGATGCGGGACGCGAGTGAGGGGAGTGGGGGGAGGGAGGCTAGTAAAAGGATTGAGGGGACTGCGGGGCTTGAGGGAACTGAGGGAACTGAGGGAACTGAGGGGAGTGAGGGGAGTGGCGAGGCCGGTGGACGTGTGCGCAGCATCACGCACATCGCGTCCGTCGAGGCCACGCACCCCGCCCCGCACCACGCGCACTACTCCGCGTCGAAGGCGGCCGTCGTCATGCACGCGCGCTCGGCGGCCCTGGAGTACGGTCCCTACGGAATCCGCGTGAACACCGTCTCGCCCGGGCTGATCGACCGCGAAGGCCTCGCGCAGGCCTGGCCGGAGGGCGTACGCCGCTGGGAAGAGGCGGTGCCCACCGGGAGGCTGGGGCGTCCGGAGGACGTGGGCGACGCCTGTGTGTTCCTCGCCTCGCCGATGGCCTCCTGGATCACGGGGCACGACCTGGTCGTGGACGGGGGGATCTCGGCGCGGCCGACGTGGTGAGCGCGTTGAACAACGTGCCGCGTACATCCGTACTCCCACAGAGGCCGCGGACGTACACGCGCCGAGCACGAGAAGCAGGGAGAGCCGACGTGGGCCGAGTGCGCCGTACACACCGGGCCGGGGCCCTCGTCACCCTGCTGGGCACGCTGTTCCTGTTCCAGTTCCTGCTCCTGCTGGGCGGCGCGCCCTCCGCGTCCGCCCACTCGGCCGTGCGGGACACCGACCCGCGCGAGGGGTCCGTCCTGAAGACCGCGCCGCGCGAGGTCACCATGACCTTCACCGAGTCGGTCGGCATCACCGACGACTCGCTGCGCGTCCTCAGCCCCGAGAACCGCCGGGTCAACGCCGGCGACACGGAACACGTCTCCGGCAGCTCCGACAAGGTCCGCGTGCGGCTCCGCGACGACCTCCCCGACGGTACGTTCACGGTCGCGTGGCGGGTGGTCTCGGCGGACAGCCATCCCATCTCCGGCGCCTTCACCTTCTCCATCGGCGAACCCTCCGCTACGACGGCCGCCATCTCCGCCGAGCCGGCCGTGAACCCCGCCTCGGGTGCCCTCTACGACATCGCCCGCTATGCCGCGTACGCCGCCGTCGCCCTGCTCATCGGCGTGACCGTCTTCGTCCTGGCCTGCCGCCCGCCGAGCACCCAACCGCTCCGCGGGCTCGTGCGCGCCGGCTGGTGGACCCTCCTCGGCACCACGGTCGTCCTCGTCTTCCTGCGCGGCCCGTACGAACGCGGCACCGGCCCCTCGACCCTCCTGGACCCGGAGCTCATCGGGAACACCCTGACGAGCAGGCCCGGGTGGGCGCTGCTCGCCCGGCTCGTGCTGCTGGCGGGGGTGGCGGTCTTCCTCGTACGGACGGAGGCGGCGCTGCGGAGGCCCGGGCCCGAGGAACTCGCGCCGGCACCGGTGTCGGCACCGGCGTCGGCATCGCCACCGACGACCGCATCGGCACCGACGTTGGCATCGCGACCCACGCCGGCCGTTCTCGCGGTAGGTGGGTCCCTGGCGCTGGCCCTGGCGGGCACGTGGGCCGTCGCCGAGCACGCGTCCGCGGGTATCCAGGTGCCGTTGGCGATGACGTCCACCGTGCTGCATCTGCTGGCGATGGCGGTCTGGCTCGGCGGCCTCGGCGCCCTGCTCACCGCGCTGCACCGGTCGGAGACCCCGCTCCCGGCCGCGTCCGTGCACCGCTTCTCGCGCCTGGCGTTCGGCTCGGTCACGGTGCTGGTGCTGACCGGCGTCTACCAGTCCTGGCGCGGACTCGGCTCATTCGACGCGGTGTTCGACACGTCGTACGGCCGGATCCTGGTCGTGAAGGTGTGCGCGGTGGTGCTGCTGCTGGCCGCGGCGGCCTTCTCGCGCCGCTGGACGGGCCGGCTGACGGAGGTGACGCGACCGTCGAAGACGCGGGTGCCGGAGATGGCGGTGGCGGTGTCGGTGTCCGTGGCCGCGTCGGACCCGACGTCAGTTCCGACACCGGGCCCGACGACCGCGGCCCCCTCGCCGTCATCACCCTCGTCCCCCTCTTCGCCGTCCTCTTCGCCGTCCTCATCGCCGTCGTCGGCGGCCGGGGCGGGAGGCGGTGCCGGTCACCGCGCCCTGCGCCGCTCGGTGCTCGCCGAGGTCGTCGTGGGGGTGGCGGTGCTGGTCATCACGACGGTACTGACCGGCACCCAGCCCGGCCGCGCCGAACTGGAGACGGCAGCGGCGGCCGAGTCCACCGCGAGCGCCGCCGCCGGGGGCCCGACCGCGTCCACGACCCTGATCCCCTTCGACGTCGGCACCCCGGGCGGCCACGGCAAGGTCCAGATCGTCCTGGAACCGGGCCGCGTAGGCGAGAACACGGTCGAGGCGGTCGTGATCGGCCCGGACGGCGGCATCGCCACCGTCCCCGAGATCAAGCTCTCCTTCACACTCGGGGCCCAGAAGATCGGCCCCATCGACGCCAAGCTCACCGACCAGGGCGGCTACTGGGGGACCCGGTCCCTCAACCTGCCCCTGGCCGGCACCTGGACGATGAAGGTCACCGTCCGTACGTCGGACATCGACCAGGTGTCGGAGACACGGCAAGTGAAGATCGCCCGCTGACCTGCGTCGGTCTCTCGTCCCTATGGTCTTCCGATCACCAGGTCAGCGCGATCGGACAAACAGGCGTGATCACCAGGCCGGGGCGATCACCAGGCTGGAGCGATCACCAGGCCGGCATGATCGCCTCGGGATACCGGGACCCGGCGGCCCCCCTGGGCAGGATCTCCTGGATCCGGGCCAGGTCCCGCTCGGTGAGCGTGACGTCCGCGGCGGCCACGTTCTCGGCGAGGCGCTCAGGGCTGCGGGTGCCCGGGATCGGGACGACGTCGTCGCCCTGGGCCAGCAGCCACGCCAGAGCCAGCTGCGTGACGGAGATCCCCTTGGTCGCCGCGAGGGTGGTCAGTTCGCCGATGGCGGTCAGGTTCCGCTCGTAGTTGCCGGGCTGCCAGCGGTCGTCCCAGCTGCGCATGTCGTCGGCGGGATACTCGGCGGCGGGCTTCACGCTGCTGGTCAGGAACCCCCGGCCGAGCGGCGAATACGGTACGAATCCGATGCCGAGCTCGCGCACCACGGGCAGGACGTCGGCCTCCACGGCCCGCTCGAACACGGAGTACTCGGTCTGGAGCACGGACACCGGGTGGACGGCGTGGGCGCGCCGGAGGATGTCGGGCCCGGCCTCGCTCAGCCCCAGATACCGCACCTTGCCTTCGGCGATCAGCTCGCCGATCGTGCCCGCCACGTCCTCGATGGGGACATCCGGGTCGACGCGGTGCTGGTACAGCACGTCGATGTGGTCGGTACCGAGATGGCGGAGGCTGTTCTCGGTGACCTCGCGGATGTGGTCGGGGCGGCTGTTGAGGGCGTAACCCTCGGAGTTCTGCGGCGCGTCCATGTCGAAGCCGAACTTGGTGGCGATCACGACGCCGTCGCGGATGCCCCGCAGGGCACGGCCGACCAGCTGCTCGTTGCTGCCGGTGCCCATGCCGTAGAGCTCGGCGGTGTCGAAGAGGGTGACGCCGAGTTCGTACGCGCGGCGGATGGTCGCGATGCCGCCGGGTTCGTCACCGGCGCCGTACGCCATGGTCATGCCCATGGTGCCGAGACCGATCGCGCCGACGGTCAGTCCTTGCCCGCCCAGAGCGCGTACGGGCAGCCCACTGCTCTTGCCCTGCTGTCCATTGCCTTGCTGTGTCATGCCGCCAACGCTAGGAGCGCGCACGTCACGGGGCATGGGCCGTCTACCGCATAGGATTGCCTGATCCTCTCAGAGCCACCCGGCCTCCAAACGCAGTCAGAGACCAGAGACCAGAGACCGGAGATCAGGTAGCAGGTCGCAGGGGCAGAAAGCAGGGAGCGCGCATGCTGGAGGAACTCGCCGCGGTCATCACCCGGCACGGCGGCGACATGTGGTCCGACACCGCCGTGCCGCGCCAGCGACTGGTGACGCTGGACAAGGTGGAGGCACCGCTCGACGTGCTCTACGAGCCGATGCTCTGTTTCATCGTCCAGGGCTCCAAGAGCAGTGTCGCGGGCGAGCGGAGCTGGACGACCGGGAGCGGGGAGGTGTTCCTCAACTCGCTGGTCCTGCCGGTCACGGCGACGTTCGAGGAGATGCCGTACCGCTGTGCGGTCCTGCGCCTGGACGGCGGCAGGCTCGCCGAACTCCTCCTGGAACTGGACCCGGAACCGGAACTGGACCCGGAACCGGACGGCACGAAGCACCCCGCCCTTCCCGCCCTTCCCGGTCCGGGCCTGACCGGCCCGGTCACGGCACCGATGACCCCCGAGATCACCGACGCGGTCACCCGCTGGGTGCGGCTGCTCGACACACCGCAGGACATCCGCGCGCTGGCGGGCCGTTTCGAGATGGAGATCCTCTACCGGCTGCTCGGCACCGCACTCGGTCCGACCCTGCGGCACTACACCCTGACCGACTCGCCCGCGGCCAGGATCCGTACGGCGGCCCGGTGGATCTGCGCGCGTTTCGCCGAGCCGCTCACCGTCGAAGAGATCGCGGCGACGGCGCACATGAGCACCGCGAGTCTGCACCGCAACTTCAAGGCGGCCACGGGGATGAGCCCCCTGCGCTTCCAGAAGCACCTCCGCCTCCAGGAGGCCCGCCGGCTCCTCCTCGCCGACGACACCACGGCGGCGCTGGTCGCGGAGAAGGTGGGCTACGTGTCCGCGACCCAGTTCAACCGCGAGTACCGGCGGACGTACGGGCTGCCGCCGGGCCAGCACACGGCACGCCTACGCGACCGCCTGACGGACGCAGGCACCCACCCCGCGTAAGCGGTTCCCCTCCTCCTCTACTTTCCTCCTCACTCGGGATCCCAGTGGGCGAGGAGATGCAGGGCGGCGGAGGTCCGCGCGAATCCTTGGTCGCCGGTCGCCGGTCGCCGGTCGCCGGTCGCCGGTCGCCGGTCGCCGGTCGCCGAGGAGGCGCGCGGTGACGGCGGACTCAGGGAGCCCTCGGGTCCGGGGCGAGCTCCCGCCGGATCCCGCCGAAACCCGCGGCACCCGCGGCATCACAGAACTGCAACCACCGCCCGGCTATTTGCCGCTCTCCGGGCCGTACCACTGGAGAGCCTGGCCGGTCACGGCTGCGATGCAGGCGAAGTCGTGGTCGCGGTGCAGAAGGGTGAGTCCTTGCAGTTCGGCCGTCGCGGCGACGACGAGGTCCACGGCACCTGCACCGCGGTGCTTTCCCTGTTTTGTGAGAGCTTCCTGGACCTGCCAGGCCCGGTCGTAGGCGCGATCGTCGACGGGAACCCAACCGAAGATCAGTCGCATGTCCTCGATGCCGCGCGCTCTGTCGGCAGCCGACCGGGCGCTGTAGAAGAACTCAAGCTCGGTGATCGGGCAGGTGGCGATGAGCCCGGCGGCTGCCGCCTGGTCCCAGCCGTACTGCTCAGCGTCCTCGCGCATGAACCGGGCGAGCGCGCTGGTGTCGATCAGGAACTGGGCCGCGTTCACCGGCGGTAGTTCCCCTTGTTCTCGAACAGCTCCAGATCGAATGCGCCGTCTCCGGCCGCGGTCCGCAGTCGGGTGAGCGCCAGGGCGCGACGCCGACTCTCCAGCACCTCGCGAAGAGCCGTGTTGACGGTCTCCTTCTTGGTGCTCGTCCCGAGGGCTTTGGCCACGTCCGCGACCAGGTCGTCGTCCAGATCGATAACCGTCCGACTCACGAGTGCCTCCCTGATATCAAATATGGGGTGAAGTATATCTCGCAAGGTGCAAACGGTGGCACACTCCGGCACTCCGGCACTCCGGCACTCCGCACTCCGGCACCCGGCCTTGACCGCCAAGTGCTGCTGGGTGCACGGCGGGCGGTCGGACCAGGTGTCGCCGGTGTCTGGCTGGCCATCCATCCGATCGCCGGTCAGTGGGTCGCGGCCGGGGCGTCGCTCCAGACACTTGCTGGGGCGACGTTGGTGCGCCGGCTGACGATCTCCGCCATGTACTTGGGGAGGAGTTCCAGGACCACCTGGAGCGCGGCCAGCGGGTCGTCAGCCTGTCGGCAGGCGTCGGCCAGTTCCTTGGCCGTCTTCGCGATGACCGGCTCCCCGATCGGGGTGATCCGACCGTTCTCGGCGTCGAGGGTGTCCGGAGGAAGTGCGTCAAGGTCGATATCGGTGGTCACGCGATCGCCTCGTTCACGGCCTCATCTGCTGCTTGTTCGTCCACGGGCTGGATCACGAACGCACGGGGACGCGTCAGAAGCGCCGGCAGATGCACGCCGTCCGCTCAGGTCCGAGCCGATCCGATCACTGCAACTGAGACCAAAACTGCGCCCACGCACGAAGAAGGGCCCCACCTCGCGATGGGGCCCTTCGACATCGTGCCCGGTGAGGCACTGGCGGAGGATACGAGATTCGAACTCGTGAGGGGTTGCCCCCAACACGCTTTCCAAGTGTTCGTCTGGGGGGTCGGGAGTGATCATGGGTGTCCTGACCTGCGGCGCAATGGTGCTGAGGGCAGGTGGCGGACAGTGCTGAACAGCGGTGAATGCAACCAGAACTGCAACCACGGGGGTTCAGTTCCTGCTCATGCCCTGCGCCAGGCGCTGAGCAGCTCCTCGGGGCCGTATGCCGCCTGGAGTCCGGAACAGCTGACCCCGTTGCGTGAGACTGCCACAAGCGGTACGGGCTCGTCTGTGATCGCCGCCCGGTGCTTCTGCAGAGCGGCCAGGTCGTGGCTGTCGAACGCGGAATTCTCCAGCCACTTGACCGAGCCGAGGAAGAACAGCTGCTTGGCCACAGGTTGCCTGTCGGCGCCCACCAGGTCGATTTCGACGTCGTTGCTACGGGTCCAGTAACCGCCGACCGCCGGGGTGGCGGGCAGGAGTCCGTCCGGCAGGAGGCGGGCGAGGGATTCCCGCACCAGGGGCTCGATCGCGCGGCCCCGCCAGCTCGTCCACTGCTCCCTGATCCGGCTCAGTGTGAGATCTCCCCGCATCCGCTCGATCTCAGCCATATGCGGATCCAGAAACGCGAGCCAGAACCGCAGGTAGGGGTCTGCCACTCGGTAGCGGCGTTCTTTCGACGGACGCAGGGAGAGGGGCAGTTCGGCTGCCACCACCCGCTTCTCGGTCAGGACGTCCGTTGCCCGGGTAAGCGTGGTGTGGGCGATGCCTCCGGCGGCGCGCGCGATGTTGGTGAAGGTCCGTTCTCCGGCTCCGATGGCCCGTAGGACTTCCCTGCTCATCGCCTGCGGTGGGAACTCCGCGGCCAGTGAACGTTCGGCGGAGACCAGCAGCGCCGAGATCGGGTTGTCGAGCGAGTCACGGAGGAACTCCCAGGCGTCCGCTCCGGCCCGCCACTCCGCACAGATCAGCGGAAGACCGCCCGTGATCAGGGCGGCGTCGAAGGCGACCGCCGGCGACAGGTCGAGCATCTCGCCGATGTCGGCCGGGTTCAGCGGCCCCACGACCATTTCCCGTCCCCGCTGATGGAAGGGGCGGTCGTAGCTGTTCAGCGCCTCCATCATCGACAGGTCGGATCCGACCAGGAGGAGGAGCACGGGCTTGCGGCTGAGCAGCCGGTCCCAGGCCCGTTGCAACATCCCCTCGAACGCGTCGATTCGGTCCATGAGATACGGAACCTCATCGATGACGACCACGCTCGGGCTGTCGTCGGGCAGGACCTCCGCAAGCAGCCTGAATGCCGCATTCCACTGCTCCGGGGCCTCCTCCGAGAACAGTCCCCGCTCCGGGAGGGTGGATCTGGCGACGGCGTCGAGCAGTTCCGTCAGCTCGTCGTCCGCCGTGCCGCCCGCAGCGGTGAAGAACAGGTACGGCGTCTCCGTGCGCCGGAGGAATTCCTCGACGAGGCTGGACTTGCCGACCCGCCGCCGTCCGCGCATGAGGATGCACTGGCCTGGTTTCGCCGACCCGGCGGCATCATGAACCGCCTGCAAGGCGTTGCCGAGCACGTTCAGCTCGCGGTCCCGCCCGATGAAGCGACGCACGGCAAGCCTCCCGCAGGCGATGGTCTCGACGGAGATACTATCTCTATCGATACCATCTTCCCTTTCATTCGGGCATGACGCTCATGACGCTGTGGATGCGGGAGAGGGTGAAAACGCGCTCAGAGTCCCGCAGGTGACACCAGGCTTCGAGGTAGGGCGGGTCGAGCATGAGTCGGCTCAGGGTGCGCACGGTCTGGCTGCCCGAGGTGGCGACGTACTCGACGGTGATGGCCTGACCGGCATCGATGGCATGGGCGAGCTGGCGGACATCGCTGTACGGCAGGAGCTTCGCGCACCCTGCGACGATCTCCTCGGTGTCCGTGGCGAAGGGCGCTCCTCCGTCGAACGGCGCGGGTTCGGGCGTCGTGAGCGGGGCGGCCAGCAGTTGGGTCGCCAAGGTGTTCAGGTCGATGGCGGCGGGTGCCTTCGCCGCGCGCGTGGCAGCGATTCGGCGGCTGTTCCTCGCGTCGGCGCCGCGTGAAGTCGGAACGGGAGCGGCGGTCCGCTGAGGTCGGGCTTTTTCGATGCGCACCGTGCCCTCGGCCGTTTCGGCGACAGGGGCGTATCCCTCGGCCCGGAGCGCGGCGAGGGTCGTGTCGATCGGGCTGCGGCTGACCAGCACCGTCGGCGCCAGTTGTCGCAGTCCGAGCTTGACAAGCCTTCGATGGACAGCGAGTTCTGCCAGGAGCGCCGGCTCGTCGCCGTGCAGGACGCAGGCCGCGGGGGCGATGCGCACGCGCCCGTGGCCGCGTGCGGTGTCGGTGATCAGGTACGACAGCGGTTGTGGCAGGGGGCCGGCGGCGACAGCCGCCAGGTCGGCTGTGATGTCGTCGGGGAGACCGCCGGCGTCCAGGGCCCGGCGGATGCTGCCGACGCTGAACCGCCACACCGATGCCGTGCCGCTGGTCTCCCGGTCGGCGACGGAGTCCAGGATCGCGGCCAGCCGCGCGGACGGTGTGCCGGTCACGACGGCGGTCAGGTCGGCGCCGATCCGGGCTGTCGCGGCGGCCGGGGGCAGCAGCCGCCGACACACGGCACTCAGTCCTTGCACGTCGTCGGTCCACAGGTGGGCGCCGAGGGGGGAAAGGGCGCCGCGAGCGAGTACGCCGAGGAGCTCGGCCTCGCGGATCACGGTGGCGAACGGTGTTCCGTCCCGGGGTGATGAGTCGGCGAGTGGTCGGTGCCATGCGATCAGGGGTCCCAGATCCGAGCCGACCCTCGGGCCCTGCCCTGCTGGGAACTGCGCGGCTGCGGCCAACAGCCCGTGGCGGGCTTGTACGCAGCCGTTGCAAGGCGGTGCTCCGGCGAGCGCGGGAAGCGCCTTGTTGTCCTCGTCGCGCGCTGTGGTGGGGGTGAGCGGCAGGTTCCGCCATGCCTGAAGCAGTACGGAGAACTGCTCCGGGGGTTCCTGTTCCGCCCAGGCGTCGTACGCCTCGGTGGGTACAACGCGATCGCCGTCCCGGCCCAGGAGCCCGGCAGCGTACGCGGTTTCGAGAGCAAGGCGTACGACGGCGTCGTCGGCCTGGGCGGCCTTGCCGATCCGGGCCAGTTCACGGGCACCGATCCCGCCGGACTTCAGCCGGGCCGGGGCAGTCGCGGAACAGGCCGACAGGACCGAGGCGGCTCGGGAAGCGAACGCCGTGGTTGCGGCTGACGCCTCGCGTTCCACCTCCACCGGGGTGACAGACGCCCATCGCGCGGAAGGCGGTACGGGAGCGAACGGCGCGTGCCAGCCGGGCCCACGCAGCACGAGCGCCACCTCGGCGGGCATACGGGCGGGACCGTAGCGGTGGCGGTCCTCGATCAGCAATCCACGTTCCCTTGCCCATCGGGTGCCCGGGTCGAGGCCGGGGCCGGGATGCCCGAACATGATGAACTGCGGCTCCGGCTTGGTCAGTGCCCGGCGTTCAAGCAGCTTCCGGGCATCCGCGGGAGCCTTGGCGACCACTGAGGCGATCTGCTCGGGGGCGCTGTGGTGTTCCACCAGGGCGACCAGTCGCGCCGCCTTGCTGCCGGGCGGCTTGACGCCCAGTGCCACCAGCATGCCGCGCAGCTCGTCGGAGGCCGCGCCCGCGAGCAGTTGCTCCAGCGGAGCATCCAGCCCCAGGGGCGCGTCCCATGCCTGCCGCAGCGGCCCGGCCATGCGGAGCTGCCCTGCGCTGTCCGGCCAGACCAGAGCGTGATCGGCCAGCACCTCCAGTACGGCGTCCAGTTCGCGAGCGGTTGCGTCGTCCGCTGTTTCCAGCAGCGCGGCCAGGGCGTCGCGCGACGCGGGCGCTCCCAACGCCGCCAGCGCCTCGGCCGCCTGGAGGTGCGGCAGCGCGAGCCGCGGCAGGACCAGTGCCACCGACCCTGGGCGCTGCAGACGGTCCGCCAGTTCCCCCAGCGAGCGCGGCTCCGGAAGGGCCACGGCGTCCTTCCGCGTCCCGAGCACGCGAGCCAGACGAGAGCCGTCGAGGCTGGCCAGCCATGTCGCCAGCGTTGATCGGGACTTCATCGGGGGCACCCCTCACACCTCGTCGGACCAGGGAGCTTCGTAGCGGGCCGGAGCCCCGCGACCTGCTTCAAGGATGGCGTATCCCGTGATCCGAGGGTGCCGTACGAGGGCAGGTTCCCCCCTGGCGGGCGCCGGCGGCCTGCGGCCCGCCTCAATTGCGGCGCGAGAGGCTCAATCGCATGACGAGATATCCGAAATGGATACTTATAAACGCAACCAAAACTGCAACCACGCACGTCGAAGGGCCCCGCTGCGAACAGCGGGGCCCTTCGAGTCGTGCCCGGTGAGGCACTGGCGGAGGATACGAGATTCGAACTCGTGAGGGGTTGCCCCCAACACGCTTTCCAAGCGTGCGCCCTAGGCCACTAGGCGAATCCTCCGCGGCAAACAATACAAGACGTTGAGCCGTGCTCGCGAACTCGTTCCCCCCGCTCGGATCGGGTACTGTGTGCGCAGCCCCTCACGTGGCGCTATCTGACTGAACTCCCCCAGGGCCGGAAGGCAGCAAGGGTAGGTTGGCTCTGGCGGGTGCGTGGGGGGCGCTTGCGTTTGCGGGCGGACCTCGGGGCTGATCCGGGCGCCTGGGCCCGGGGGTTCGGGCCGGTGTCGGTGGGGCCGGCCGGGCAGCAGACGGTGGGCGTTCCCCGTTGTCAGTGGGCGCCTATAACCTCGTATGTGTGTCGTCCCTCGCGCTGTACCGCCGTTATCGCCCGGAGTCGTTCGCCGAGGTCATCGGGCAGGAGCATGTCACCGACCCGTTGCAGCAGGCGCTGCGGAACAACCGGGTCAATCACGCGTACCTGTTCAGTGGGCCGCGCGGCTGCGGGAAGACGACCAGTGCGCGCATCCTCGCGCGGTGTCTGAACTGCGAGCAGGGGCCCACTCCCACACCGTGCGGTGAGTGCCAGTCCTGCCGGGACCTCGCGCGCAACGGGCCCGGCTCCATCGACGTCATCGAGATCGACGCCGCCTCGCACGGTGGTGTGGACGACGCCCGTGACCTGCGCGAGAAGGCCTTCTTCGGGCCCGCCAGCAGCCGGTACAAGATCTACATCATCGACGAGGCCCACATGGTCACGTCGGCCGGGTTCAACGCGCTACTGAAGGTCGTCGAGGAGCCTCCGGAGCACCTCAAGTTCATCTTCGCCACCACCGAGCCCGAGAAGGTCATCGGGACGATCCGGTCGCGTACGCATCACTATCCGTTCCGGCTGGTTCCCCCCGGGACCCTGCGGGAGTACCTCGGCGAGGTCTGCGGACGCGAGGGCATGCCCGTCGAGGACGGGGTGCTGCCGCTCGTCGTGCGAGCCGGCGCCGGATCCGTGCGTGACTCCATGTCCGTCATGGACCAGCTCCTCGCGGGGGCCCGGGACAACGGTGTGACGTACGCCATGGCCACCTCCCTCCTCGGTTATACGGACGGCTCGTTGCTCGACTCCGTGGTCGAGGCCTTCGCCGCGGGCGACGGTGCCGCGGCCTTCGAGGTCGTCGACCGGGTCATCGAGGGCGGCAACGACCCCCGGCGGTTCGTCGCCGACCTGCTGGAGCGGCTGCGGGACCTCGTGATCCTGGCGGCCGTGCCGGACGCCGGCGAGAAGGGGCTCATCGACGCCCCCGTGGACGTGATGGAGCGGATGACGGCCCAGGCCGGTGTCTTCGGCGCCGCCGAGCTGAGCCGCGCCGCCGACCTGGTCAACGCCGGTCTGACGGAGATGCGGGGCGCCACCTCGCCCCGCCTCCAGCTCGAACTCATCTGCGCGCGCGTGCTGCTGCCCACCGCCTACGGGGACGAGCGGTCAGTCATGGCCCGGCTCGACCGGATCGAGCGCGGTGTGAACTTCAGCGGGGGAGTGCCAGGGGGAGGGGTAGGGCCAGGCGGAGGGGTTGGGATCGGCGGGCCCGCCGTTGGTTACGTGCCTGGGGCCGATGCCCATCCGGGAGCCCATGCAGGGCACGGGGGGCAACCTGGGCATGTGGGGGTGCAGGGCGGGCCCGCCGCTGCCCGCGCCGCCGTGCGGGGAGGGGGCGGAGGAGGAGCGGGGCAAGGGGGTGGAGTTCTTGGTTCCGGTTCGGGTTCGGGTTCGGGTTCTGGTTCTGGTTCCGGGCTCGGTTCCGGTAGCGATGTAGGGCCTGGGCCCGGGGTCGGGCCCGCGCAGGTCCCGCCTGCGCCCGCTACCGCTTACGCGCCTTCGCCCGCTCCCGCGGAGTCTGCGGGCAGTCCCAGTCCCAGTCCCAGTCCCAGTCCTAGTGCCAGTCCCGCTCCCGTTGCCGAGCAGCCGGTCGCCCCTGCCGCCGGTGGTGCGCCCGGTGCCTGGCCCGCCGCCACCGCCGTGGGCAGTGGGCGGCGTCCGGGCGGCTGGCCGACCACGGCAGCCGCGGGCGGGGGGCAGCCCCCGTCCGCCGCGTCCGGGCCTCCTCAGGCCCCTGCCTCCGCCGTCGCCCCCTCGCAGGGGAGTGCGGGTCCCGCCGCGTTCTCCGCCGCTCCGAGCGGTGGGCCCGACCCCCGCACTCTCTGGCCGAACATCCTGGAGGCGGTGAAGAACCGGCGCCGTTTCACCTGGATCCTGCTCAGTCAGAACGCCCAGGTAACCGGTTTCGACGGCACCACCCTCCAGATCGGCTTCGTCAACGTCGGCGCGCGGGACAACTTCGCGAGCAGCGGCAGCGAGGAGGTGCTGCGGCAGGCGCTGTCCGAACTGTTCAACGTGCAGTGGAAGATCGAGGCGGTCATCGATCCGTCCGGCGGCTCGGCGCCGCCACCCGCACCCGGTGGCAGCTTCGGCGGCGGCTTCGGTGGTGGCGGGGGTTACGGCGGCGGTAGCGGTGGTGGCGGAGGCTACTCGTCCGGTGGCGGTGCCGCTCAGGGGCAGGGTGCGCCCCGCCCTGCCCCGCAGCAGCCCGCCGCCCCGGCTCAAACTCCGGCGCCCGGACCGTCCTCCTCGGCGTCCCAGGGGCGGCCGGCGTCCGCCCCCGGCGGCGCGTCCTCGTCCGCGCCCGCTCACCAGCCCCCGCCCCGCCCAGCCGCCCAGGAGCCCCCTCCCATCTCACCGGAGGACGACACCCCGGAGGATGACGATCCCGACCTCGACGAGTCGGCGCTGTCCGGTCACGAACTGATCGTCCGGGAGCTGGGAGCGACGGTGCTGGACGAGTTCTCGAACGAGTAGCCGGCCAGTCGGCCTACTGTCAGTCGGTCTGCTGCCAGCCGGTCTGCTGCCAATCGGCCCCCGCGGGCCCACGACCCCTCCGCCGCAAACCGCCCCAAGAGCCCCATCCCCACCCCACCCATCCCCACTCCCATCCTTACTCCCGTCCGAAGTGTCCGCCCCCTCCGCCAGGGCCCCGAGCGAGGGCCCGCGCCAAACCCCGCCGGCCAGGCGCCCCGCTAGGCTGACCCCCGTGAAGGTCCTAGTAATTGGCGGCGGTGCCCGCGAACACGCCCTGTGCCGTTCCCTCTCCCTCGACCCCGACGTCACCGCGCTGTACTGCGCCCCGGGCAACGCCGGGATCGCCGACGTGGCCGAGCTGCACGAGGTCGACGCCCTCGACGGCAAGGCCGTGGCCACGCTGGCCACGGATCTCGGCGCCGGGCTGGTGATCGTCGGCCCGGAGGCGCCCCTCGTGGCCGGGGTCGCCGACGCCGTGCGCGAGGCGGGCATCCCGGTGTTCGGCCCCTCGCAGGAGGCTGCCCAGCTGGAGGGCTCCAAGGCCTTCGCGAAGGACGTCATGGCGGGTGCGGGCGTCCCCACCGCCCGCTCGTACGTGTGCACGACCCCCGCCGAGGTGGACGAGGCACTGGACGCCTTCGGTGCCCCGTACGTCGTCAAGGACGACGGGCTCGCGGCCGGCAAGGGCGTCGTCGTGACCGACGACCTCGCAGCCGCCGCCGCCCACGCCAACGCCTGCGACCGCGTCGTCATCGAGGAGTTCCTCGACGGCCCCGAGGTCTCCCTCTTCGCGATCACCGACGGCGTCACCGTCGTCCCGCTGCAGCCTGCCCAGGACTTCAAGCGCGCCCTCGACGGCGACCAGGGCCCGAACACCGGCGGCATGGGCGCGTACTCGCCCCTCCCGTGGGCTGATCCGAAGCTGGTCGAGGAGGTCATGCAGACCGTTCTGCAGCCGACCGTCGACGAGCTGCGCCGCCGCGGCACCCCGTTCTCCGGGCTGTTGTACGCGGGGCTCGCGATCACCTCGCGCGGCGTGCGGGTCATCGAGTTCAACGCCCGGTTCGGCGACCCCGAGACCCAGGTCGTCCTCGCCCGCCTGAAGACGCCGCTCTCCGGCATCCTCCTCGCGGCCGCGAACGGCACCCTCGCCGACCTCGAACCGCTGCGCTGGAGCGACGACGCGGCCGTCACCGTGGTCATCGCCTCGCACAACTACCCCGGTACCCCGCGTACCGGCGACCCGATCGAGGGCCTCGCCGAGGTGGCCGCCGAGGACGCCCCGCACGCGTACGTCCTGCACGCCGGTACGAAGCGCGACGGCGACACCGTCCTCAGCGCGGGCGGCCGGGTCCTCTCGGTCACGGCGAGCGGCAAGGACCTCACCCAGGCCCGCACCCGCGCGTACAGGGCGGTCGAACGGATCCGCCTCGACGGCTCCCAGCACCGTACGGACATCGCGGCGAAGGTCGCGGAAGCCGCCGCGGAGTAGGCGAGCGGGTTACGTAACCCACGGCCGTGTAACCCACGGCCGTGTAAGCCCCGGCTACGTGACCCTAGGTAATGGGCTTTCACCTGCACCGTTACGAACCATGACGCACCCCCCGCGCGTCCCCCATGCGTCCCCCGCGCGTCCCCGCCCAGCACGCGCGGGCGTACGCGCCCAGCACCGCCCCCGCACCCTCGGGCCCCGGATCCGGCACAGGATCCGGGGCCCTTCCGTCAGCCACCTTTAGCCAAAGCCATTCCATCGAGTGACCGATCCCCCATCCGGCTGACGACGGCCGGGGCCCCAACTATGGTGCGGCGCAAAGCGCTCCGGCACTTGGCCCATCGGCATTGCGATGTCAGTCACGGGTGCCACAGTGGGGGAGTGAGCAACACCATGGACGTCCGCCGGCGGTGGCTGGGTATGCACACGCCGGGCGGGCAGTAGGGGGTGACACCGGTCGTGTCCGGTATGGGAGTGGAGTTGGGTGCGCACACCGCGCGCTCACGGGCTCTCGCCGTGCTGCGCATCCGCAGCAGGGCGCTGGCCCTCGCCCTGCTGCCCGCGGCCGTCGCCGTCGTCCTGCTCGTCGGCGGGTCGACCGGGCACATCGACGGCCCCGGCTGGGGCGTGGTGCGCGCGGTCGTGACGGGGTTCGCCGTCCTCGTGCTGCTCTGCGCGGTGGGTGTCGCGCTGCTCGTCGCCCGGTCGCGGCCCGCCATGAGCCCCACGGTCCCGGTCGCCGAGGAGTCGGCGCCGGATCTGTACCGCATGGTGCGGGATCTGGCCGACCGCCTCGAAGTGCCCGCGCCCTCCGCGATAGCGCTCACCCCGGACTGCGACAGCTGGCTGGAGGACCGGACCCACCCGGCCCACACCGCGCCCCGCCATGAGTCCGCGGACGAGGAGGAGGAAAAGGACGAGGACAGGGGGAAGGACAAGGACAAGATGGAGGGCGGCCGAGGACTCGGCGGCCCCGCACACCGGCGTACGCCCGCCGCGCCCGTCCTCGTCATCGGCTCCCCCTTCCTGTGGTGGATGCGGGTCGGCGAGCTGCGGGCCGTGCTCGCCCCGGTCGTCGCGGGTACGGGACCTTCGGCGCACCCCGACATAGCCGCGGCCCGGCGCTTCGTACGAGGCCTCGACGCCGCCGTGGCGGTCGCGTCGGCGTCCACGCGCGGACCGCTGACCCGCCCGGTGCTCGGCGTGGCCGGCTGGGTGGCCAGGATCATGCTGCGCGGCTGCCGCGTGCACGCGGCGGAGATGGAACGGGGCGTGGCGACCGCGGCGGCGGAGCGTGCGCAGACCGTGGACTACGGGCTGCGGATCGTCGCCCAGGAGCAGGTGGGGCTGGCGTACGCGGGCTGGGACCGGCTGCTGACCAGGGTCGCGCTGCCGGCCTGGCGCATGGGGCGGTGGCCGTCGCGGCTCGACGCGGGTGTCGTCGCGGCGCTCACCGAGCTGTCACGGCGTGACCGGCTGGCCGAGGGCTTCACCTCCCGGCTCGGCGAGCGCCCCGCCTGCGATCTCCTGGAGGAGCCGGGCGCGATCGACGAGGCGACGTCCCTGTTGGCGGCGCGCCTCTTCCACGGCGGCCCCGCCGAGACCGGACCCGACTGGGCCCCGGTCGACTGGGCGGAGTACCCGGACGAGGTCGTCGACCGCAAGTGGCGTACGGACGCGGCGCGGCTCCATCGCGTACTGGACGGGCTCGGCGTGAGCCGTACCGCGGGGGCGGGGGCGTCGGAGCCGGAGGGCCCGACGCTGGACCGCGTCATGGCCCACCTGACGTCCTTCACGTCCCAGTCCTCGTCCCCGTCCTCGTCCCCGTCCCCGTCTCCGCACGCGCCTCCGCCCCCGGAGGACGAGCAGCGCGCCACCGAGGCCGCGGCCTCGGCCACGGACAGCGGCGCGACGGCGTACGAGGCCGACGCCGGGCCGGAGAGCGACGAGGACGGCGGTCCGGCGACCGAGCGGAGCGCGGAGCTCGCGGCGGTGCTGAGCGCCGAGCTGGCTCGCGAGGAGGCCGCGACGAGCGCCGGGCCGACGGCGTCCCCGGGGTCCTCGGCGGCCTCCGCGGGACAGGGCGGTCCCGACCTGGCGCTCTGGGACGACGGCACGTTGCCGCTCTTCCCCCTGCAACCGCCGCGGACGGGGCGCGAGTTGCTCAGCGACCATGTGACGGCGATGGTCTGCTGCGCGGCGATGGACACGGCCGGCGCGATGCCGGGGCTCGACTGGCTGGACGGCCCGTCGCTCCTCGTCAACGGCGAGCGCTCCGCGGACCTGGGCCCCCGCGTCCTCAGCCTCATCGAGGAGGGCGACCCGGCCCCCCTGCGCGCCTGGCTCCTGAACTTGGGAGTACGCCCAGAAAAACCAGTAAGACTGGTCTGACCCCGCCCCCGGCTCCCCCGGCTCACCCGGGCCCACCCAGGGGCGCGAGGAACCGCGCACTCGCCACCCCAACCACCCGCACGCCGCAAGGCACCCCCCAACTCCCGGCACCCCGCACGCCGCAACGCGCCCACCCCCGTAAGTAATTCGCGACGAACCGTAACGGCACGCATGCGTAATGTGATGTGCTGGGCTCACCCGTGCACGGGGGCACGTGTGGGCAAGGACGTACGAGGGAGGGAACGTCACATGGGGACCGAGCAGATCCGCCGATGGGAGTCGGGAGCGCTGGCGCACGCGGTCACGGACCCCTTCGGCCTGGGCCCCGTCCCCTGGCTGCGCGGCAGCGAGCAGTACTTCGACGACACGGGCCACGTGGTCCCCTGGTACGTCGACCCCACCCCGCCCCCCGGCGCGACGACCACCCGCGACCGCTACCGGAGCTCCGGACCGCGCGTCCCCACCCCCCGCGCCAACGACGGAGGCCCCCGTTCCGCCGACGACGTCCACCGGCAGGTGAAGGGGTTCGCCTCCACCGGCGCGGTAGCCCCCGGCGAGGCCCTCGACTTCCACATCACCGTGGACCCCCCGCAGCAGTTCAGCGTGGACATCTACCGCATCGGCCACTACGGCGGCGACGGCGCCAGCAAGATCACCACCAGCCCGCGCCTCGCCGGCATCGTCCAGCCGGCCCCGCTCACCGCGGACCGCACGGTCTCCTGCCACCACTGGTGGCTCTCCTGGCGGCTGCAGGTCCCGTCGTACTGGAGCATCGGCGCGTACGTCGCCGTCCTCACCACCGACGACGGGTACCGCTCCCACATCCCGTTCACGGTCCGCGACGACCACCCCGCCGACCTGCTGCTCGTGCTGCCGGACATCACCTGGCAGGCGTACAACCTCTACCCGGAGGACGGGCACACGGGCGCGAGTCTCTACCACGCGTGGGACGAGGACGGCCGGCTGCTCGGCGAGGCCGACGCCGCGACGACGGTCTCCTTCGACCGCCCGTACGCGGGCGCGGGCCTGCCCCTGCACGTGGGCCACGCCTACGACTTCATCCGCTGGGCCGAGCGCTACGGCTACGACCTCGCCTACGCCGACGCCCGCGACCTGCACGCCGGCCGCGTCGACCCCACGCGCTACCGAGGCCTGGTCTTCCCGGGCCACGACGAGTACTGGTCGACGACCATGCGCCGCACCGTGGACGTCGCCCGCGAGCAGGGCACCTCGCTCGTCTTCCTCTCCGCCAACACCATGTACTGGCAGGTGGACCTGGCGCCCTCGCCGTCCGGCACCCCCGACCGGCTGCTCACCTGCCTGAAGCGCCGCGGACCCGGCAGGCCCGCGCTGTGGCGGGAGATCGACCGCCCGGAGCAGGAGCTTCTGGGGATCCAGTACGCGGGCCGGGTCCCCGAGGCCCACCCCCTCGTCGTCCGCAACGCCGACCACTGGCTGTGGGAGGCGACCGGCGCCCATGAGGGCGACGAGCTGGAGGGCATGGTCGCGGGCGAGGCCGACCGCTACTTCCCCCGGGTCGCGCTCCCCGAGCACCAGGGCCGCATCCTCCTCTCCCACTCCCCGTACCGGGACACGGAGGGGACGATCCGCCACCAGGAGACGTCCCTGTACCGCGCGCACTCCGGTGCCCTCGTCTTCGCGGCCGGCACCTTCGCCTGGTCCCCGGCCCTGGACCGGCCGGGGCACACCGACGCCCGGGTCCAGCGCGCCACGGCCAACCTCCTGGACCGCATCTGCAAACGCGACTGAAGCGCGACTGAAGCGCGACTGAGACGCGACTGAGGCCGCCGCCCCGCGTGCCGCACAGCCCCCTGGCCGAGGCGGCGCCTCCCATACGGGAGAATCGAGCCATTCAGCCAGAACCACGCGGAGGAACCGTGTCCGGATTCGTCGAAAAGCCCGAGCCTGTCGAGGTTCCGGGTCTGGTGCACCTGCACACCGGCAAGGTGCGCGACCTGTACCGGAACGAGGCGGGCGACCTCGTGATGGTCGCCAGCGACCGCATCTCCGCGTTCGACTGGGTGCTGCCCACGGAAATCCCCGACAAGGGCCGCGTCCTGACGCAGCTCTCGCTCTGGTGGTTCGACCAGCTCGCCGACCTGATGCCGAACCACGTCCTCGGCACCGAACCGCCGGCCGGTGCTCCCGCCGCGTGGCAGGGCCGCACCCTGGTCTGCAAGTCCCTGGAGATGGTCCCGGTCGAGTGCGTCGCCCGCGGCTATCTCACCGGCTCCGGGCTCGTCGAGTACAACGAGACCCGTACGGTCTGCGGCCTCGCGCTGCCGCACGGGCTGAGCGACGGCTCGGAGCTGCCCGCCCCGATCTTCACCCCGGCGACCAAGGCCGCCGTCGGCGAGCACGACGAGAACGTCTCGTACGAGGAGGTCGCCCGGCAGGTCGGCACGGAGACCGCGGCCCAGCTGCGGCAGGCGACGCTCGCCGTCTACGGCCGCGGCCGTGACATCGCGCGCGAGCGCGGCATCCTCCTCGCGGACACGAAGTTCGAGTTCGGCTTCGACGGCGGGACGCTGGTCGTCGCCGACGAGGTGCTGACCCCGGACTCGTCCCGCTTCTGGCCCGCCGACCAGTGGGAGCCGGGCCGCGCGCAGCCCTCGTTCGACAAGCAGTACGTGCGCGACTGGCTGACCTCGGCGGAGTCCGGCTGGGACCGCAAGAGCGAGCAGCCGCCCCCGGCCCTGCCCCAGCAGGTCGTGGACGCGACCCGCGCCAAGTACGTGGAGGCGTACGAGCGGTTGACGGGCACGCCCTGGACCTGAGCGGCCCGCGGCCCCATGGAGCCGCGGTGAACGCGGAAACCCCCGGTCGACGACCGGGGGTTTCCGCTTTCTTCTTCACTTGAGCGGACGACCAGGTTCGAACTGGCGACCTCAACCTTGGCAAGGTTGCGCTCTACCAACTGAGCTACGTCCGCGCCGCGCCGTGGCTTCACCGGGTGGCTCTCACCGTGGCGCGAGAGCAACTATACCCAACCTCGCTCGCGCGCGAGACGCACCGCCGAGTGACGGTTCTCGGCTCCGAGTTTGGACACGGCCGACGACAGATAGTTCCGCACGGTCCCCTGCGAGAGCGCGGCCCGTTCCGCGATCTCTGCGACGGGCGCCCCGTCGGAGGCCAGCTCCAGCACCTCGGCCTCACGCGCGGTGAGCGGCGAATCCCCGGCGGAGATCGCGTCGGCGGCCAACTCGGGGTCGACATAGCGGTTTCCCGCGTGGATCGTACGGATGATCTCCGCGAGCCGTTGTGCGCTCACGGTCTTCGGGACGAAACCGCGCACACCCGCCGCCAGCGCCCGCTTGAGATGCCCGGGGCGCCCGTGGCTCGTCACGATGAGCACACGGCAGGCGGGCAGTTCGGTCCGCAGCGATGTGGCCACCCTCACACCGTCGGCCCCGGGCATCTGCAGATCCAGTACCGCCACATCGGGTTCGTGCGCCATCGCCATCGCCAGCGCCTCGGGCCCGCCGGCCGCCTCCGCCACCACCAGCAGATCGTCCTCAAGACCCAGCAGCGCGGCGAGCGCCCCCCGGATGAGGTGCTCGTCGTCGGCGAGCAGCAGCCGGATGGGTCGTACGGATGTCATGGGGTGACCTCTTCACTCACTGAACTCACTGAGCGCGAAACGGCGGAGGCGGAGGCTGAGTCGGCGGGTGCGGTGGACGCGGGTGCGTCGGAGGCGGACGGCGGCAGGGGCACCTCGGCGACGACCCGGAAGAGACCGCCGTCGACGGGTCCCGCCCACAGCGTCCCGGCCACCGCGGCGAGCCGCTCCCGCAGCCCGGCTAGCCCGGATCCGCCGGTCCTTCCGCCGCGCGCACCCGGCCCCTCGGCCGCCCCCTGCGCGGCGGTCCGCTCCACGCCGTCGTTCTCGACCGTGAGGACCACGTGGTGGCCCGCGGGTTCCAGCGTCACGCGGCACCGCCGGGCGTCGCCGTGCCGCAGTACGTTCGTGGTGGCCTCCCGTACGACCCAGCCGAGCGCCGACTGGACCGCAGGAGGCAGCCCGGTCGCGGAGCCGGTCACCGAGCAGTCGACCCCGGCCGCGGTCAACACGCCCTGTGCGCCGTGGAGTTCGGCACCGAGGTCGGCCTCGCGGTAGCCCCGTACGACCTCGCGGACCTCGCGCTGCGACTCGCGGGCGATCCGCTGCACCTCGATCATCTGGTCCACGGCCTCGGGGCGTTCGCGGCGGGAGAGCTGGACGGCGAGCTCGCTCTTCAGGGCGATGACCGCGAGGTTGCGGCCCATCACGTCGTGCAGGTCGCGGCCGAAGCGCAGCCGTTCCTCGGCGACGGCGAGCCGGGTCCGGGTCTCGCGGGCCGCGTCCAGCTCGTACACGGCGTCCAGCAGCCAGACGGAGAAGACGGAGGTGAAGGAGAGGCCGCCGCCGCCGAGCAGGACCGCGAACGCCGTTCCCAGCGCGGCACGCCCGTCGAGGCCCAGCGCGAACGCCATGACGCCCGTATACGCGGCGAAGCCTGTCACGATCCCCAGGACGCGCAGCCGGCCGCGTACCCCGAGGGCGATGGTGCCGGCCCCGAAGGCCAGCACGCCCACGCAGAGCGGGACCATCGTCGACACCAGGTCCTTGCCGCCCGGCCCGTGCTTCACGAGGCTGATCGCGGCGGTTCCCAGCAGCGCGGAGACCACGCCGAGCACGATGAGCAGGCGTACGGGCTGTGCACGGGTGCCGCGCGTCCAGTCGAGCGACCTGGACGCGGTCACCCCGCACAGCACGGCGTGGGCGCACAGCGGCAGGACCAGCCCGACGGCGAGACCGTTGCCCACCCGACCGAAGACCGGCAGCCCGATCGCGGTGAACTCCACCAGCGGAAAGAAGTGGAAGGACCAGCGGGTGTACGTCTCGACCTTCGCCAGCGTGCTCTTCCCGCGCCACCAGCGCCCAGGCCTGCGCATCCCCGTACTCCCGATTCCCATGCCCGACCGTCCCTGTCCCCGTCCGCGTTCCAGTCAGCGCCTCGGTTCCCAGCGGAACCACTTGTGTACAGCAAACACCGCGAGAACGGTCCAGGCCAGCGCGGTCGCGAGCGCGCCCAGGGCGTCGTACGCGGAGAGGTTGCCGGCCCAGCCGCCGCGGATCAGGGTGATCACCGGGGACAACGGCAGCAGTTCGCAAAGGGAGGCGAGCCGGTCGGGCATGACCTCGAAGGGTACGACGGTGCCGGAGCCCACCATCGACACGAGCAGCAGCGGCATCGCGGCGACCTGGGCGCCCTCCACGCTCCTGCTGAAGCTGGCGGTGACCGCCGCGAGCGCCGGCCACATCATGAGCCCCAGCAGCAGTCCCAGGACGGCGAGGAGAGGCGCTTCGGGCGTTCCCACGTCCATGAGCGCCGCGCAGGCGGCCGTCAGCACCAGGCACTGCACGAGGCCTATGAGGACCGAGGGCACCGCGGCGCCCATGAGGATCTCGGCGTCCCGCAGCTCCCCGGTGCGCAGCCGCTTGAGGACGAGTTCCTCGCGGCGGGCCGCGTAGACGCTCACCAGCGAGCTGTAGACGGCGAAGAGCAGGGAGAAGCCGACGGCGGAGGGCAGGATGACCGTGCCCACCGAGAGGCCGGCCCCCTTCAGGTCCATGTCATCGGTCGCCGAGCGAAGGCTGAGCGGCAGGACCAGCGGCACGAAGACCGCCGCGAAGAAGGTGGCCCTGCTGCGGGCGAGGAGGGTGAGTTCCGCCCTGGCGAGGGAGGTCATCCGGCCGACCGCGGTCACGGTCGATGCCGGGCCGGCGGTCCTGGTCACGGTGTCCGCGCTCATGCCACGTGCTCCTTCTCGGAGGGCTGAGACTGCCCTGCCTGGCCCGTCAGGCCTGCCTGTTCCGTCTGGGCCTCCTGGTCCTCCTGGTCCGAGACGTGCCGCGCGATGCGCAGGAACGCCTCCTCCAGGGACCCCGACCGGATGTCGAGCCCCCGCAGCTCGACACCGGTCCGCTCGGCCCACGTCAGCAGCCCGGTGGCGGCCCGCTGCAGCTCGTTCGTACGCAGCCGGATCACGCGTCCGAAGACCTCGTGCCCGGTGACGCCGAGGGAGTCGAGCGGCGGCAGATCGCCGGGGAAGTAGCCGGCGGGCAGTTCGAACGACATCCGCGACGGCTGCGAGGCGGTCACCTCGGCCGGGGTGCCGGAGACCGCGATCCGTCCGGCGTGCAGGATCGCGAGCCGGTCCGCGAGCCCTTCCGCCTCCTCCAGGTAGTGGGTGGTGAGCAGCACGGTCGTGCCCTGGGCGCGCAGTTCGCGCACCAACTCCCAGGTCTCCTGGCGCCCTTCGGCGTCGAGGCCGGTGGTCGGCTCGTCCAGGAAGAGCACCTCGGGCCGTCCGAGCAGCGCGAGTGCCAGGTCCAGGCGGCGCTTCTCGCCGCCGGACAGCTGCTTCACGCGTACGCCGGCCCGGCGGGTGAGGCCGACCAGTGACAGCGCCTCGCTCTCGGGCCGGGCTCCGCTCGTGCAGCCGGCCCACATCCGTACGGTCTCCGCGACGGTCAGCTCGGAGGGGAAGCCGCCCTCCTGGAGCATGAGGCCGATACGCGGCCGGACGGCGGAACGTTCGCTGTACGGGTCGTGGCCGAGGACGCGCACCTGGCCGCCGGCCGGCTTGGCGAGGCCCTCGATGAGTTCGACGGTGGAGGTCTTGCCCGCGCCGTTGGTGCCGAGCAGTGCGAAGAGTTCGCCCCGGGCGACTTCGAAGGAGACCCCTCGGACCGCCTCGAACCCTCCCCCGTAGACGCGTCGGAGATCAGTGACCTCGATCACGGGCTCATTCGTATTCATGACTCAAGCGTCCCGGCCGACGGCGGGGTTCGGCAGTGCGCGCTGTCACCGCCGCACATGACAAATGTCAGGGGTGCGAACGTGCCCGCACATGAAAGAGACCCCGGTCATATGACCGGGGTCTCTTTCATGGAGCGGACGACCAGGTTCGAACTGGCGACCTCAACCTTGGCAAGGTTGCGCTCTACCAACTGAGCTACGTCCGCATTGCCTCCGACCGGCTTTCACCGATCGGCGCGAGCATCAGCCTACCTGATCGTAAGAACGACCGGACCGGCGATGCAGAGCGGGTGACAGGAATTGCACACTGCGCCTTCCCCCTGGAAGGGGGATGTTCTGCTACTGAACTACACCCGCGTGACTCCGGTGAGCCGGGCCTTTCGGCCTTGCCCCTCGGCGTGCTCCGAACTCTAGCCGATTGCCGGGGGTAGAACGCAAGTCGACTACCCCCAGGCCCGCATGACCCCCGACAACCACACCCACGCAGGGGCGCGCGGAGCGACGAGCTCAACCCCTACGGACCCGCTCCCATCGACCGACATCCACCCCCACCCACCCAGGGGCGCGGGGAACGGCGCGCTCAACCCCGACGAACCCGCCACCGACGACCGACATCACCCTCACCCACCCGGGGGCGCGGGGAACGGCGCACAAGCGCAGCCGCACACGGCACACGCACACGCACCCGCAGGAGCCCGACCCCCGAGCGGCCGAGCTCCCCGCCTCCCCCGGCAGGCAACCGCCCCGCGGGGAACCGCCCCGCGGGGAACCGCCCCGCGGGGAACCGCCCCGCAGGGAACCACCCCGCAGGGAACCGCCCCGCCCCTACTGCGCAGCGGTAAAAGCCTCATACACCCGCTTGGGAATCCGCCCCCGCGCAGGCACCTCCAGCTTGTTGGACTGCGCCCACGCGCGAACCGCCGCCGGATCGGGCGCCACCGCCGTCTGCCGGTACGCCTTCCCGGACCGCGACCGCTTCCGCCCCGCCTCCACGTACGGCTCCAGCGCCCTGCGCAACTGCTCGGCATTGGCCGGATTCAGGTCGATCTCGTACGACTTGCCGTCCAGACCGAAGGCGATCGTTTCCGCCGCTTCCGAGCCGTCGATGTCGTCGGAGAGAGTCACTACGACACGCTGCGCCACGAATATCGGTCCCTTCGTGCGGCACCTATCCGGTGACACGCGTTGACGTGCCGAGATGCCGACTGTCCGACTGCTTTTATGGGTGATTGGGCAAAGTATCGGCTATTGCCAATTCATTTGTACAGTGCCCGGCAATGCAATGTGAAGCTCGACTAAATCTCTTGGCGTGTCTCCAGGCAATAGGGACCGGGTCCCGATCCTGGATCTTTCCCAGGATTTTTCGTGAAGGCAGCCCGACGATAGGTTCTCGATGCGGAATCGTGATGACCGTCACGTAGATTCCTACGAATCTACCCGCGTAGAAATTTTGTACGGGTAGTCTGAAGGAACTTGCTCAGCACCACACACCGGGAGTGCCAGTGGCACGCGTCGTAGTCGACGTCATGCTCAAGCCGGAGATCCTCGACCCCCAGGGCCAGGCGGTGCAGCGTGCACTGCCGCGCCTCGGTTTCGAAGGCATCTCCGATGTCCGTCAGGGAAAGCGATTCGAACTGGAAGTGGACGGACCGGTGGACGACGCCGCGCTCGCCCGCATCCACGAACTCGCCGAATCCTTCCTCGCCAACACCGTGATCGAGGACTTCACCGTCAAGGTCGAGGAAGTCGCGGAGGCCGGAAAGTGACCGCTCGTATTGGCGTCGTCACTTTCCCCGGAAGCCTCGACGACCGGGACACCCAGCGCGCGATCAAGCTCGCCGGCGCCGAACCCGTCGCTCTCTGGCACAAGGACAAGGACCTCAAGCAGGTCGACGCCGTTGTCCTGCCGGGTGGTTTCTCGTACGGCGACTATCTGCGCGCCGGTGCGATCTCGCGGTTCTCACCGGTCATGGCGACGGTGATTGAGCAGGCGAAGTCGGGAATGCCGGTGCTCGGCATCTGCAACGGCTTCCAGATCCTCACCGAGGCCCATCTCCTCCCCGGCGGGATGCTCGGCAACGACCACCTCCACTTCATCTGCCGCGACCAGAAGTTGAAGGTGGAGAACGCGGAAACCGCCTGGACCCTGGACTACGAGTCCGGCCAGGAGATCAACATCCCGCTGAAGAACATGGACGGGCGGTACGTCGCCGACGAGCGCACCCTCGACATGCTGGAGGCGGAGGGCCGCGTCGTCTTCCGTTACGTGGTCGGCGGCGAGTTCGCCGACGGTTTCGGCAACCCCAACGGCTCGCTGCGGGACATCGCCGGCATCTCGAACGAGGCGGGCAACGTCGTCGGTCTGATGCCGCATCCGGAGCACGCTGTCGAACCCCTCGTCGGGTCCGGCCGCACCGACGGCCTCCCCTTCTTCACCTCGATCCTCAAGAAGCTGGTCAACGCATGAGCCGGACGCCTCTGGACACGGTCGAGCACGCGGCCGGGACCCCCGACGTCGAGCTGCCCTGGGCCGAACTCGGCATGAAGAAGGACGAGTACGAGCGGGTCGTGGAGATCCTCGGCCGCCGTCCGACCGGCGCCGAGCTCGCCATGTACTCGGTCATGTGGTCCGAGCACTGCAGCTACAAGTCCTCGAAGGTGCACCTGCGCCAGTTCGGCGAGAAGGCCCCCCAGTCGGACGCCCTCCTCGTCGGCATCGGCGAGAACGCGGGCGTCGTCGACGTCGGCCAGGGCTACGCGGTCACCTTCAAGGTCGAGTCGCACAACCACCCGTCGTACGTCGAGCCCTACCAGGGCGCGGCCACCGGCGTCGGCGGCATCGTGCGCGACATCATCGCGATGGGCGCGCGTCCGGTCGCGGTCGTCGACCCGCTGCGCTTCGGTGCGGCGGACCACCCCGACACCAAGCGCGTACTCCCCGGCGTCGTCGCGGGCATCGGCGGCTACGGCAACTGCCTGGGCCTGCCCAACATCGGCGGCGAGGTCGTCTTCGACGCCTGCTACCAGGGCAACCCGCTGGTCAACGCCGGTGCCATCGGCGTCATGCGGCACGAGGACATCCACCTCGCGAAGGCGTCCGGCTCGGGCAACAAGGTCATCCTGTACGGGGCCCGCACGGGCGGCGACGGCATCGGCGGCGCCTCCATCCTGGCGAGCGAGACCTTCGACGACGCCAAGCCCTCGAAGCGCCCCGCGGTCCAGGTCGGCGACCCCTTCCAGGAGAAGCTCCTCATCGAGTGCACCCTGGAGGCCTTCGCCGAGAAGCTGGTCGTCGGCATCCAGGACCTCGGCGCGGCGGGCCTGTCCTGCGCGACGAGCGAGCTGGCGTCGAACGGCTCCGGCGGCATGCGCGTCACCCTGGACGACGTACCGCTGCGCGACTCCACGCTCTCTCCCGAGGAAATCCTCATGAGCGAGTCGCAGGAACGCATGTGCGCGGTCGTCGAGCCGTCGAAGGTCGACCGCTTCCTGGAGATCTGCGACAAGTGGGACGTCATCGCCACGGTGATCGGTGAGGTCACCGACGGCGACCGCCTGGAGATCTTCTGGCACGGCGGCAAGATCGTCGACGTCGACCCGCGCACGGTCGCGCACGACGGCCCGGTCTACGAGCGTCCGTACGCGCGTCCGCACTGGCAGGACGCGCTGCAGGCGGACGACGCGAACAAGCTGCCGCGGCCCGCCACGTCCGAGGAGCTGAAGCAGCAGGTCCTCCAGCTGGTCTCCTCGCCGAACCAGGCCTCCAAGTCCTGGATCACCTCCCAGTACGACCACTTCGTGCAGGGCAACACGGTGCTGGCGCAGCCCGAGGACTCGGGCATGATCCGCATCGACGCGGAGTCCGGGCTCGGGGTGGCCATCGCCACGGACGGCAACGGCCGGTTCGCGAAGCTGGACCCGTACACGGGGGCGCAGCTCGCGCTCGCCGAGGCGTACCGCAATGTCGCGACGACCGGTGCCAAGCCGCTCGCCGTCTCCGACTGCCTGAACTTCGGTTCGCCCGAGGACCCGGCGGTCATGTGGCAGTTCGCGGAGGCCATCCGCGGACTGGCCGACGGCTGCCTGCAGTTGGGTACGCCGGTGACCGGGGGCAACGTCTCGCTCTACAACCAGACGGGCGAGGCGGCGATCCACCCGACGCCGGTGGTCGCGGTCCTGGGCGTCATCGACGACGTGGCCCGGCGCACACCGGTCGCCTACCGGGAAGAGGGGCAGCTCCTCTACCTCCTCGGCGACACGCGTGAGGAGTTCGGCGGGTCGGCCTGGTCGCAGGTCGTCCACGACCACCTCGGCGGGCTGCCCCCGGCCGTGGACCTGGAGCGGGAGCGCCTGCTCGGCGAGATCCTGATCTCCGCGTCCCGTGACGGCATGATCGACTCCGCGCACGATCTGTCCGACGGGGGTCTGATCCAGGCCGTGGTCGAGTCGGCGCTGCTCGGTGACAAGGGGGCGCGGCTCGTCGTGCCCGACGGGCTGGACGCGTTCACGTTCCTGTTCTCCGAGTCCGCGGGGCGTGCGGTTGTCGCGATCCCGCGGTCGGAGGAGCTGCGCTTCACGGACATGTGCGGTGCGCGGGGGCTGCCGGCCACGCGCGTCGGTGTCGTGGACGGGGACGCGGTGGAGGTGCAGGGGGAGTTCACCCTGCCGCTGTCCGAGCTGCGGGCGGCGCACACGGCAACGATCCCGAACCTGTTCGCGTAGCGCCACGCGTCCCGGCCCCTCCGAGGGGCCGGGACGCGCGTCCCGCCCCCTCCGGGGCGGGTCTGCGCAGTTCCCCGCGCCCCTGAGGCGGGAGGGTGGCTGGGCTGGGTTTGCGTCCTGCGGCGGGTGGGTGGCTATTGCGCAGTTCCCCGCGCCCCTAGGGTCTGTCTGACAATTCCCGTCTGCCGCGCGACGCCATGCACGCACTCTCGCCGCACCGGGCGCAGAGCCAAGTACGTCCAGTACGAGGCTCTACGCCCGGCACACCGAGAGCACGCACCTGACGCCGCGCAGCCGCCCTACGGGCGACGACGGGAATTGTCAGACAGACCCTAGGGCGGGTGGGTGGCTGGGCCCGTGTTCGGCTTGCGGCGGGGCCCCGTGCCCCTGAGGGGCGCCGGTGGGCACGGTTGTGCCGAGTGAGTCCGGCCAGCCCTTGCCGCCTTCAGGGGCGCGGGGAACTGCGCACCCACGCCCCCACCGCGTCGCCGTCGCAAGGTCACCGCCCCCATAAACTCCCCCCATGCCCCCGGCCAAGAAGCGTCCCCGTGTCTACGACCCGGCCAAGACCCGCGCCGCGGTTCTCGCGCAGTTCGGGAACGTGCGGGCCGCCGTGCGCACCCTCACCCCCGCACAGCTCGCCGCACCCGCCGGCCTCGGTGACTGGACCGTTCGCGAGCTGGCCGCGCACCTGACCATGGCGCTGGAGGCCGTGAGCCGGGGCCTGGACGGGCCGGCGCCCACCGGCCCCGCGCTCGCCCTGCTCGACTGGCCGTCCACCACGGCCCCCCGCGCGGGCGAGGTCGACGAGGACGTACACGCGCTGGCCACCGCCCACCCGGACCTCGACGCGCTGTACGAGCGCACGGAAGCCCGCTTCACCGAGCGACTGACGCACGCCCCCGACAGCCGGATGCTGACCACCCGCGTGGGAGCGATGACCCTCGCCGACCACCTCGTCACCCGCACCGTGGAGCTGGCCGTCCACACCGACGACCTCAACGCGGCGGTCCCGGCGCTCGACATCCCGTACGACCGCCACGCCCTCGCCACCTGTACCCGCCTCCTCGCCGACGCCCTCGCCGCGAAGGCGCCCGGCGCCTCCACGGAGGTGCGCGTACCGCCGTACGCCGTCGTGCAGTGCGTGGCGGGCCCGCGCCACACCCGCGGCACCCCGCCCAACGTCGTGGAGACGGACCCGCTCACCTGGATCCGCCTCGCCACGGGCCGGACGGGGTGGCGGGCCGCCCTCGACGACGCGAAGGTCCGCGCGAGCGGAGAGCGCGCCGACCTGGGCGCACTGCTCCCCCTCATGAGCTGAACCCGACGGCCGCCCCGAGAACGCCCGTTGCCACCCGTTGCGCGCCCGTTACCCCGTACGGGCCCCGACAGGGAACCAAGCACCCCACCCGCCCCGTCAAAGCGGCATGCACACGCAGCGACGCAACCTCAGCGCCCTCAGCCCGCGGGTCGGCCTCAGTGCCCTGGCCGTCACCGGACTCCTCGCCACGGCCGCCTGCGGCACGGAAAGCGGCAGTGGCAGCGGCAGCGGCGGCAAGGAATCCGGTGCCAGTTCCGTCGGGACCCGGCAGGACACCGGGCTCACCGGCACGCAGTGGAACGTCGACAGCGTCACGGCCGACGGCAAGACGCAGGCCGCCCCGGCCGGCGCCCACGTCGAGTTCGGCAAGGACGGCAAGGTGGGCGGCAACTACGGCTGCAACCACTTCGGGGCCACCGCCGAGATCGACGGCGACACGATCACGATCGGCGACGACACGGTCAAGACCAAGATGGCCTGCACGGACGACGGGACCATGAGCTTCGAGTCGAAACTCGGCGGGCTGATCTCCGACAGCACGATCAAGGCCGACGTCAACGGCGACAAGCTGACGCTCACCAACGAGGACGGCTACACCGTGAAGCTCACCGCTGAGAAGCAGGCCGACCTCTACGGCACCAAGTGGAACGTCACCGGCACGGTCAAGACGGACGCGAAGGGCGACACGAAGGACGGTACAGAGGACGGCACCAAGGGCGGCTCCGCCGTCGCCCTGCCCTCCGAGGCCGAGGGCAAGGCCCACCTCACCTTCGACGAGAAGGGCACCGTCCGCGGCGAGCTCGGCTGCAACAAGGTCACGGCGAAGGCCACGGTCGGCGACGGCACTATCACTCTGGGCGCGCCCGGCACCACCCGGAAGATGTGCTCCGACTCACTCATGGACACCGAAAGGTCCCTGCTGGCCCTCTTCGGCGGCACCGTGAAGTACACGCTCAAGGGCAGCAACCTCACCCTGACCAGCGAAAACGGCGCAGGCCTGGAAGCCGTCGCCGCGAAGTGATCCCGGACGGGCGGCGTCTCACCGCGCCGCCCGGGCACTTCCCCAATTCGGACCAGTGGTCGATCTCGCCTACACTCGGTGGCGTGCCACGTGGTGACGGTCGACTCAGTCATGATCTGCTCCCCGGCGAGAAAGGCCCCCAGGACGCTTGCGGCGTCTTCGGAGTCTGGGCTCCCGGTGAAGAGGTCGCCAAGCTCACTTACTTCGGGCTCTACGCCCTCCAGCATCGAGGCCAGGAATCCGCGGGAATCGCGGTCAGCAATGGCTCTCAGATCCTCGTCTTCAAGGACATGGGGCTCGTTTCCCAGGTCTTCGACGAGGCCTCCCTCGGTTCCCTGCTCGGTCATATCGCGGTCGGTCACGCCCGCTACTCGACCACCGGGGCCTCCACCTGGGAGAACGCCCAGCCGACGTTCCGTGCCACCGGGCACGGCTCGATCGCGCTCGGCCACAACGGCAACCTCGTCAACACGGCGGAGCTCGCCGGAATGGTCGCCGACCTCCCCAAGCAGGAGGGCCGCACCCCGCGTGTGGCGGCGACCAACGACACCGACCTGCTGACGGCCCTGCTGGCCGCCCAGGTCGACGACGACGGCAAGCCGCTGACCGTCGAAGAGGCCTCCGCGAAGGTCCTCCCGCAGGTCAAGGGCGCCTTCTCGCTCGTCTTCATGGACGAGCACACCCTGTACGCGGCCCGTGACCCGCAGGGCATCCGCCCGCTGGTCCTCGGCCGTCTTGAGCGCGGCTGGGTCGTCGCCTCCGAGTCCGCCGCCCTCGACATCTGCGGGGCGGCCTACGTCCGCGAGATCGAGCCGGGCGAGTTCGTCGCCATCGACGAGAACGGACTGCGAACGTCCCGATTCGCGGAAGCGAAGCCCAAGGGCTGCGTCTTCGAGTACGTGTACCTGGCCCGTCCGGACACCGACATCGCCGGCCGGAACGTGTACCTCTCCCGCGTCGAGATGGGCCGCCGTCTCGCCAAGGAAGCTCCGGTCGAGGCCGATCTGGTCATAGCGACACCGGAGTCGGGCACGCCCGCCGCCATCGGTTACGCGGAGGCCTCCGGCATTCCGTTCGGTGCGGGTCTCGTGAAGAACGCGTACGTCGGCCGGACCTTCATCCAGCCTTCACAGACCATCCGCCAACTGGGCATCCGGCTGAAGCTGAATCCCCTCAAGGAAGTCATCAAGGGCAAGCGCCTGGTCGTCGTCGACGACTCGATCGTGCGCGGCAACACCCAGCGCGCCCTGGTCCGGATGCTCCGCGAGGCGGGCGCGGCCGAGATCCACATCCGGATCTCCTCGCCGCCCGTGAAGTGGCCCTGCTTCTTCGGCATCGACTTCGCGACCCGCGCGGAGCTGATCGCCAACGGCATGTCCATCGACGAGATCGGCACCTCGCTCGGCGCCGACTCCCTCTCGTACATCTCCATCGACGGCATGATCGAGGCCACCACCATCGACAAGCCGAACCTCTGCCGTGCCTGCTTCGACGGCGAGTACCCGATGGACCTCCCGGACCCCGAGCTGCTCGGCAAGCAGCTCCTGGAGACCGAGCTGGCCGCCGGCCCCGCGTCGGCCGCGTCCGAAGCGATCCGTCGCCCGTAGCACCTGCCGAGTCCCGCCGGGCCCCGCCGAAGATCCGGGACCTCGCAGCAACCCCGCAGCAACACCGCTGTACGACACGAAAGTTCTCACCGTCATGTCTGAGACAACTGGTGCCAGCTACGCAGCCGCGGGCGTCGACATCGAAGCGGGCGACCGCGCCGTCGAACTGATGAAGGAGTGGGTGAAGAAGACGCAGCGCCCCGAGGTCCTCGGCGGCCTCGGCGGCTTCGCCGGCCTCTTCGACGCCTCCGCCCTCAAGCGGTACGAGCGCCCGCTGCTCGCCTCCGCCACGGACGGCGTCGGCACGAAGGTCGACCTCGCCCGGCAGCTCGGCGTGTACGACACCATCGGCCACGACCTGGTCGCGATGGTCATGGACGACATCGTGGTGTGCGGCGCCGAGCCGCTCTTCATGACCGACTACATCTGCGTCGGCAAGGTCCACCCGGAGCGCGTGGCCGCCATCGTGAAGGGCATCGCCGAGGGCTGTGTCCTCGCGGGCTGCGCCCTGGTGGGCGGCGAGACGGCCGAACACCCCGGCCTGCTGGGCCCGGACGACTTCGACGTCGCCGGCGCCGGTACGGGTGTCGTGGAGGCCGACCGGCTGCTCGGCGCGGATCGTATCCGTACGGGTGACGCGGTGATCGCCATGGCGTCCTCCGGTCTTCACTCGAACGGGTACTCACTCGTCCGCCATGTCCTGTTCGACCGCGGGAATCTGAAGCTCGACCGCCACGTCGAGGAGTTCGGCCGCACCCTCGGCGAGGAGCTCCTGGAGCCCACCAAGATCTACTCGCTGGACTGTCTGGCGCTGACCCGCACGACCGAGGTGCACGCGTACTCGCACATCACGGGAGGCGGCCTCGCGGCCAACCTGGCCCGGGTGATCCCGGACGGCCTGCACGCGACCGTCGACCGCGCCACCTGGACGCCGGCCCCGGTCTTCGACCTCGTCGGCACCACCGGCCAGGTCGAGCGCCTGGAGCTGGAGAAGACGCTGAACATGGGCGTGGGCATGATCGCGATCGTCCCCCAGGACTCCGCGGACGCGGCCCTCACCACCCTGGCGGACCGAGGAGTGGAGGCCTGGGTGGCAGGCGAGATCACCGACAGGGGCACCCACGGGACGGGCGCAACCCTGACGGGCGACTACGCCCCCCGGTAGCCGCGAGCAGGGGCGCCCGCCGGGGCGCCCCCGTCAGGGGCGCGGGGAACTGCGCCACCTCAGCCACGAGATACCGGCGCCGTAGAAGCACCCCACAGCGCACCCCCGCCACCCCAGCGGAGCGAACCCGCGGAGCGGCATGCACAAAACCCGGTCCGGCAATCAACCCCGGACCGGGTGAAGCGCAGCTAGAACGACGAACGCAGCCGGTACGTCAAGCCCCGCGGCGTTGCGACGCAGGACCGGACTCATCGTCCTCGTCCTCGTCGTCGTTGTAGAGATCCGCGTACTGGGAGTACGGGTCGTCTTCCTCGTCGTCGTCCTCGAACGGCTCGCCATTAGGCGGCTGTTGCGAGGTCGAAGCGCCCAGCTCATTGGCCAGACGCGACAGATCGGTCCCGCCGCTGCTGTACTTCAGCTGGCGGGCGACCTTCGTCTGCTTGGCCTTTGCCCGGCCGCGCCCCATGGCTCGACCCCCTCGGATACGGGGCTCGACGGCCCCAGAGTCTTGACACGCGTTCATGATCTGGAACGGGCTCTCCGTGGAGAGACCGGTCCGTAGGGCTTCCACGGTACCTGAGCCCACGCCCATACGGTACGTCGCCCGCAGGAAGCTCGTGTGCACAGGACCCGCGAGGTGCCCTGTCCTCGCTGGTCAACCGCGATTTTAACCTCTTCTCGGCGAGCGACCCGCCGACGAACGTGAGAGTTCTCTCCAACACCCGCCGACGGGACCCCGCCGGGCCGCGCGCACAGCCGTCCGGACGCCTTCAGGACGGCCTCCGAACGGCTTCCCGAACGGCCTGGGAACATCAGGGACGGCGGGCCTCCGCCATGCGGTGCTCGGCGATCCGGTCGGCCGCGGCGGCCGGCGGAATCCCGTCCTCCTTCGCACGAGCGAATATAGCCAGCGTGGTGTCGAAGATCTTCGCGGCCTTCTCCTTGCACCGGTCGAAGTCGAAGCCGTGGAGTTCGTCGGCGACCTGGATGACCCCGCCCGCGTTCACCACGTAGTCCGGCGCGTAGAGGATCCCGCGGTCGGAGAGGTCCTTCTCCACACCCGGGTGCTCCAGCTGGTTGTTGGCGGCGCCGCAGACGATCTTCGCGGTGAGCGCCGGCACGGAGTCGTCGTTCAGGGCTCCGCCGAGCGCGCACGGGGCGTAGATGTCGAGCCCCTCGGTCCGGATCAGCCGCTCGGTGTCCTGG
Source organism: Streptomyces ortus (assembly GCF_026341275.1). Taxonomy (NCBI): domain Bacteria; kingdom Bacillati; phylum Actinomycetota; class Actinomycetes; order Kitasatosporales; family Streptomycetaceae; genus Streptomyces; species Streptomyces ortus. The sequence goes on along the minus strand of NZ_JAIFZO010000002.1, from coordinate 4,132,768 downwards.
GCGACCTGTACCGAGGGGTGCCTGTCGGCGATGCGGCCCACGGCGTCCTGGCGCACGTCCGCGATCACGACCCGGGCGCCGTCCTCCAGGAGGTGCTCCACCAGGTGGCGGCCGACCTTGCCGACGCCCGCGACGCCGACCGTGCGGCCCCGCAGCGACGGGTCGCCCCACAGGTGCTGCGCGGAGGCCCGCATGCCCTGGAAGACCCCGAAGGCCGTCAGGACGGACGAGTCGCCCGCGCCGCCGTTCTCCGGGGAGCGCCCGGTCGTCCAGCGGCACTCGCGCGCCACGACGTCCATGTCGGCCACGTAGGTGCCGACGTCGCAGGCGGTCACGTACCGCCCGCCGAGCGAGGCCACGAACCGGCCGTACGCGAGGAGCAGGTCCTCCGTCTTGATCTGCTCGGGGTCACCGATGATCACGGCCTTGCCGCCGCCGTGGTCGAGTCCGGCCATGGCGTTCTTGTACGACATCCCGCGGGCGAGGTTCAGCGCGTCGGCGACGGCCGCGGCCTCGTTCTCGTACGGGTAGAAGCGGGTGCCGCCGAGGGCCGGGCCCAGGGCGGTGGAGTGGATGGCGATGACGGCCTTGAGGCCGGTGGCGCGGTCCTGACAGAGCACGACCTGCTCATGGCCGCCCTGATCCGTCCGGAACAGGGTGTGCAGTACGTCGTCAGGGCTGCCGGTTACGTCGGTCACGGTGGTGACTCCCAGGTAAGTAGCGGCGGGTCGGGGCGGCCCTCGTACGGGTGGCGGGGGTCCGTGTGGCACGAGATTAGAGCCTGTGCGGGACCGCCATCGGCCCAGTGGTCAGGATCACCCCCGCCGGGAGTACGGTCACGGACGGGCGTGGGACGATTTGCTGGGGTTTCCCGCGTGCCGGCGCACACGCCGCGCGGTTTTCCACCGGGTCGGCTGGGGAGGGAGCAAGCGTGCCCAAGGTGTCCTCGTTGATCATCCCGTACGCGTCCTATCTCCGGGTGTACGAGCCGCTCGCGGCCTTCCCGGAACCGGAGCGCGGCCACTGGTACCGCTATGCGCGCCGGCCCGAGCGGCCCTCGTACCAGGACGAACTGCGCCGCTCGCTGGCCGACTTGCTGCCCGTGCCGCCGGTCCCGGTGCCGGTGCAGGAGAGCGGTGACGCGTTCGTCGCGGAGGTGGACGGCGTCCTGTGCGTATGCCCCTGGCGGACCCGGCTGCGCGGCTGGGAGGCCCTGGGCGACCTGGCGGAGGAGTTGCCTGCCCCCGTCCTGGACGCGGCGCTGCCGGAGCTCGTACGGCGTCAGGCGGCCCAGGACTACGAGCGCTGGCTGACCCGCAACCCCGACGCCCGGCCCTGGATCCGCACCTCGACCTGGCAGGTCCCGCTGCACTGGTTCGTGCTGGTCTCGGACGAGGAGCGCGAGTACGACAAGGGTGCCGGGTCCGGGGGCGGCGCACGGGCCGAGGAGGACGCCCCCGTGCTGCGCTACCGCACGCCGATGGTGCAGGCGCGGCGGCGGGTGGCGCGGGCCCTGCGGACGCTGCGGGACACCCTCGACGAGGGGCCGCTCATCGACGGTCTGGTGGACGTGGGGCGTTGGCTGGAGGAGTTCCATCCGCGGTCGCTGGTGGAGCTGGACTACGGCGGCCTCGTACATGTCCTGCCCGCGGGGGAGCTCGACGGCGACCACTCGGCCGCCGATGTCGCCGAGGGGATCGAGGCGTTGCGCACGGGCGACGGGCCCGCCGCGGGGGAGGCCTACGGGCGGCTGGTGGAGCGGTGGCGCTCGGTGCGGGACCGTCGCTCGGCTAACTGAGGGGCGCGCGGAGGCTCTTCGGGCGCCCGGTTCCGGTGTGTCACGGAGCCTGACAGGACGTAAGTCCCGATCCGGGTCGTAGGGGGTAAGGGTGACGGACGGCACTAACACGGACCTTGCGCCCAACGCCCCTCCTCATGCCAAAATAGGACAAGGAGTCCGGGGAGGGCTCTCTCTGTACACGTTTGGGTGGAATCTCGGCATTGCGCTGCAGGGGGGTCCCGTGACTCCTGATCGTCCTGTGACTGATCGTCACAGAGGCGTGACTGTCCGCTATGGCATGGTCCATCGGCTTCCGTCGCTGATGAACACCTGGGAGGGCAATTCCATCGGTTTGGCCGACGCGGCTGGACGGATGGTGTAGTTGTAGTGCCGAGGACAAGCCGTTCGTCCTATAACCGACTCGACCCGCATCCGCCATTTCGGGCAACGCGGGTCAAGGTGCAGAATTTAGAGGAAAGAACCGAGAACGATCGGTTCTCCCGAGGAGGCCGCTCATGACCGCTCGCACCCCTGATGCCGAGCCGCTGCTGACCCCGGCTGAGGTCGCCACGATGTTCCGCGTGGACCCTAAGACGGTCACGCGGTGGGCGAAGGCCGGCAAGCTCACGTCGATCCGCACGCTGGGTGGGCATCGCCGTTACCGCGAAGCAGAGGTACGTGCTCTGCTCGCGGGCATCCCGCAGCAGCGCAGCGAAGCCTGAACAACAACTGCATAGCCACATAGCAGGGTATTTCGGCAGGTCCCCCAACTTGTCGGCAGGGCCCTGACGCAAGTACCGCTTCACGCGTCATCCAAGCACCACCCAAGTACCAAGCGACGCGGATCCCGCCCCAACGGGGTCCCCGCCCGAGCAAGAACCACAAGCACTGTGGGTGCGTCGTAGATCGCGCTGGACTCCGCCGGGTCCAGCGCGATCTTTTTTGTGCGCTGGTCATGGGCTGTGCGCGCTTGGCGGGTCGGTCTGTGAGTGGCCTTGTCGCACTCTGGGCGAGGCTGTCGGATCGGCTGTGAGTCCCCTTGGGGCCGGTGCAATTGCACATATTAAATTGACCAGTTGTAGGTGAGGGGTAAGATCCGCGGGTTTGAAAACTTATGCGGTGACACCCGTCACATGCCGGAGTCCTTGTTGCGCGTGGCATACCTGCGCTAATGGAGGACTCGTTCATCTGGGGCCGCGCGAGGGGCAGTTGATGCGCGGTCCTCGCGTGCGCGGCGGTGGCGCGGTGGCTCACGCCGGGGAGGGCGCGTCGTCCTCCGGGGTGCCGTCCAGGTCCTCGGGGCCGGGCTCCGAGGCCAGTCGCAGGAGGCGGTGGCAGATCGGGCAGTGCCTGGTGCGGTGGCGGTGGCCGGAGGCGGCCGACAGATGGGCGCGGAGCAGGGCTCGCGTCTCATGCCGAGCAGTCGCCGCCATGGTCACCTCCGGTGGGGTCTGGGGCCCTGGTTCGTAGGTACTGGCGGAATGTGACGGCGTCAAGGGCGTGTGGACGGCGGACGGGCCCCCTGAGGCCTGTGGGGTCGGTGCGGGGCTTGTTGCCCAGTTCCCCGCGCCCCTGGAGGGCGCAACACAGAAGGCCCCGCTTCCGTTACCGGAAGCGGGGCCTTCTGTTTCTTCTTCTGCGGTCCTGACGGGATTTGAACCCGCGGCCTCCACCTTGACAGGGTGGCGAGCACTCCAAACTGCTCCACAGGACCTTGTTTCGCAGTGCGATCTTGCGTTGCGCTGCGAGACAAGACTGTACAGGAGGGTTGGCCCCCCGAGCGAACTCACCCGGTGTGCGGACCCCGTTACGGTGCGACCGCGTCGATCGCCTTCACGATGCGCTTGTCGGAGACCGGATACGCCGTACCCAGCGCGTGCGCGAAGTAGCTGACGCGCAGCTCCTCGATCATCCAGCGGATGTCCCGCACGGAGGAGGGGACAGGGCGCCCCTGCGGCAACTGCTCCAGCAGCCAGGCGTACTCGTCCTGCATCTCGTGGACCTTCTCCATCCGGCTGGTGTCCCGCTGCGCGTTCGTCGGCATCTGCTGCAGCCGGCGGTCCGCCGCCACCAGATAGCGCATCAGGTCCGGCAGCCGCCGCAGGCCCGTCGCCGTGACGAAGCCGGGCCGCACAAGGGCGTCCAGCTGCGTCCGTACGTCCGTCAGGTTGGCCAGGAGCACGGCGCTGCGTACGCCCTTCAGACGGCGCTCACAGGCCTGCCAGGCGGCCAGCACCTGCTCGACCTGGCCGACCGTGCGGACCGTCGTGTCGACGATCTCGGCGCGCACCTTCTCGTACAGCTTCCGGTACGACTCCTCGTCCCAGGCCGGGCCTCCGAAGTCGCCGATCAGCTTGTCGGCGGCGGCCGTCGCGCAGTCGTCGAACAGGGCCTGGATCGACCCGTGCGGATTCGCGGATAGGGCCAGCTTCTGGGCGTTGGTGAGCTTGTCCGACGCGAACTTCGCCGGGTTCACCGGGATGTTGCGCAGGATGAGCCGCCGCGTGCCCTGCCACATCGCCTGCTGCTGCTCGGCCTCGGTGTCGAAGAGGCGTACCGCGACGGTGTTCGCCCCCGGACCCTCGTCGACCAGCGCCGGGTACGCCTTCACCGGTTGGCCCGCCCGGCGCGTCTCGAAGAGGCGGCTGAGGGAGCCGATGGTCCAGTCGGTCAGCCCCGTGCGCTCCAGGGACTCGCCGCCCTGCCGCTCGGCCGTGGCCGCCGCGGCCTTGGAGATCGCCTGGCGCGCCTTCGGCCGCAGCCGGGTCTTCAGGGCCTCCAGGTCCTTGTCCTCGGCCAGCTTGCGGCGCCGCTCGTCGACGATCCGGAAGGTGATCTTCAGGTGGTCGTCGAGCCGGGACCAGTCGAAGTCGTCGGCGGTGAGGGGTACTCCGACCATGCGTTTCAGATCGCGTGCCAGCGTCACGGTCAAGGGCTCCTGGAGCGGCACCGCCCGCTCCAGGAACCGTCGCGCGAAGTCGGGCGCGGGCACGTAGTTGCGGCGGATCGGCTTCGGCAGGGAGCGGATCAGCTCGGTGACGACCTGTTCGCGCAGCCCCGGGATCTGCCACTCGAAGCCGTCGTCCGTGACCTGGTTCAGCACCTGCAGCGGAATGTGGACGGTCACGCCGTCCGCGTCGGCGCCCGGCTCGAACTGGTACGTGACGGGGAACTTCAGCCGTCCCTGCCGCCACGAGTCCGGATAGTCGTCCTTGGTGACCGCGCCGGCCGTCTCCCGGATGAGCATCGACCGCTCGAAGTCGAGGAGTTCGGGCTCTTCCTGCCGCTTGTGCTTCCACCAGGAGTCGAAGTGCGCGCCGGACACGACATGGGCGGGCACCCGCTCCTCGTAGAAGTCGAAGAGCGTGTCGTCGTCGACCAGGATGTCCCGTCGCCGCGCCCGGTGCTCCAGCTCCTCGACCTCGGTGAGCAGGCGCCGGTTGTCGGAGAAGAACTTGTGGTGCGTACGCCAGTCGCCCTCGACGAGCGCGTTGCGGATGAACAGCTCCCGGCTGATCTCGGGGTCGATCCGCCCGTAGTTGACCTTCCGCTGGGCGACGATCGGCACCCCGTACAGCGTGACCTTCTCGTACGCCATCACCGCCGCCTGGTCCTTCTCCCAGTGCGGTTCGCTGTACGTGCGCTTCAGCAGGTGCTCCGCGAGCGGTTCGATCCACTCGGGCTCGATCTTCGCGTTGACGCGGGCCCACAGCCGGGACGTCTCGACGAGTTCGGCGGACATCACGAAGCGCGGGGGCTTCTTGAAGAGGGCCGAGCCGGGGAAGATCGCGAACTTGGCGTTCCGGGCGCCCACGTAGTCGTTCTTCGCGCTGCTCCTGCCGTCCTTGCCCCCGTCCTTGCCGCCCTCCTTCCCGGTCTCCTTCACGTCCTTCATGCCGATGTGGGAGAGCAGGCCGGCCAGGAGGGAGAGGTGGACGTGCTGCTCGGGCGCGTCGTCCTCGTTCAGATGGATGCCCATCTGCTTGGCGACGGTCCGCAGCTGCGTGTAGATGTCCTGCCACTCGCGGATGCGCAGGAAGTTCAGGTACTCCTGCTTGCACATGCGACGGAACGAGGACGAGCCGCGCTCCTTCTGCTGCTCGCGCACGTACCGCCAGAGGTTGAGGTACGCGAGGAAGTCGGAGGTCTCGTCCTTGAAGCGGGCGTGCTGCTGGTCGGCCTGCGTCTGCTTCTCGGCCGGCCGCTCGCGCGGGTCCTGGATGGAGAGCGCGGCGGCGATCACCATGACCTCGCGGACGCAGCCGTTCTTGTCGGCCTCCAGGACCATCCGGGCCAGCCGCGGGTCGACGGGCAGCTGGGCGAGCTTGCGCCCGGTGTCGGTGAGGCGCTTGCGCGGGTCCTTCTCCGTCGGGTCGAGCGCGTTGAGCTCTTGCAGGAGCTGGACGCCGTCGCGGATGTTGCGGTGGTCCGGCGGGTCGATGAAGGGGAACTTCTCGATCTCGCCGAGCCCGGCCGCGGTCATCTGGAGGATGACGGACGCCAGGTTCGTACGGAGGATCTCGGCGTCGGTGAACTCCGGGCGGGCGAGGAAGTCGTCCTCGGAGTACAGCCGGATGCAGATGCCGTCGCTCGTACGGCCGCAGCGGCCCTTGCGCTGGTTGGCGCTGGCCTGCGAGATCGCCTCGATGGGCAGCCGCTGGACCTTGGTGCGGTGGCTGTATCTGGAGATACGGGCGTTGCCCGGGTCGATCACGTACTTGATGCCCGGGACGGTGAGGGAGGTCTCGGCGACGTTGGTCGCCAGAACGATCCTGCGCCCGGTGTGGGGCTGGAACACGCGGTGCTGCTCGGCGTGCGAGAGGCGCGCGTAGAGGGGGAGCACCTCGGTGAACCGGTAGTTCTTCTTGGTGAGGGCGTCGGCCGTGTCGCGGATCTCCCGCTCGCCCGACAGGAAGACGAGGATGTCGCCCTTGCCCTCGCCCTGCAGCTCCTCGACGGCGTCGCAGATCGCGGTGATCTGGTCGCGGTCGGCGTCGTCGCCGTCCTCTTCGAGGAGCGGCCGGTAACGCACCTCGACGGGGTACGTACGCCCGCTGACCTCGACGATCGGCGCGTCCCCGAAGTGCCGGGAGAACCGCTCGGGATCGATGGTCGCCGAGGTGATGACGACCTTCAGGTCCGGCCGCTTCGGCAGCAGCTGGGCCAGATAGCCGAGCAGGAAGTCGATGTTCAGGGACCGCTCGTGGGCCTCGTCGATGATGATCGTGTCGTACGCGCGCAGCTCGCGGTCCGTCTGGACCTCGGCGAGCAGGATGCCGTCCGTCATCAGCTTGACGAAGGTGGCCTCCGGGCTGACCTGGTCGGTGAAGCGGACCTTCCAGCCGACGGCCTCGCCCAGCGGGGTGTCCAGCTCGTCGGCGACCCGCTCGGCGACGGTACGGGCGGCGATGCGGCGGGGCTGGGTGTGCCCGATCATGCCGCGGACGCCACGGCCCAGCTCCAGACAGATCTTGGGGATCTGGGTCGTCTTGCCGGAGCCGGTCTCACCCGCGACGATGACGACCTGGTGATCACGGATGGCGTCCGCGATCACGTCCTTCTTCTGGCTGACGGGCAGCTGCTCGGGGTACGAGACGGTGGGCACGCGGGTACGCCGCTCGGCCATGCGGGTCTCGGCCTTCGCCACCTCCGTCTCGATCTCGGCGGTGACGGCGGCGCGGGCCTCGGGCTTGCGGATCCGGCGCGCGCCCTCGAGCCTGCGCCCGAGCCGGTGCGCGTCGCGCAGTGACAGCTCGGCCAGACGGGAGGCGAGATCGCCGAGGGCGGGGGCAGGATGCGTAGACATACGCGGTCCAGGATCTCACCTCGGGGAAACGTGGGGCGAACGCTTTTGCGCTCGGGGGTTCCGGCGACGGACGCAGGGGTGCTCCTCCAGGGGTCGCGCCGGGCGGACGTCGCGGAGAAATATCCCGTACGTCCCTTTAGCGTGGGCGTATGTCCGAGATGCCGCACGGCGCACAGGGTGCACACGGTGCACATGGCAGACCGCCCACGCGGCGCGAACGCTGGGCCTCCTTCAAGGAGTCCCCCTTCCTCCCCGCGTCGGTGCTGGTGCTGATCCTCGCCGCAGCGGCGGGCCTCTTCGCCGGCTCGTACACGTACTCCATGGCGGACCCGACCCCGCGCCATGTGCCGACCGCGGTGGTGGGCTCGTACGAGGAGGGGCGGGGCAAGGCGTTCCTCGCGGGGATGGAGAAGGCGCTGGACGCCTCCCTGAAGATCCACGCGTACGACAGCCGGGCGGCGGCCGTACGGGCGGTGGACGACCAGAAGGTCTTCGCGATCCTCGATACGCGGGACGCCGGCGAGAAGGTGGTCCTCGACGTCTCCGGGGCGTCCGGGGCGTCGGTCGCGGAGCTGCTGGAGAAGGCGGCGCCGGCCGTCGGCAGGGCGACGGGGGTGGAGGTCACGGTCCGGGACATCAAGCCGCTCCAGGAGGGCGACCCGCGGGGGCTCGCCATCTTCTACATCTCGCTGGCAGCGGTGATCATCGGCTTCATCGGGGCGATCCAGCTCAGCGTGCACGCGCGGGGGCTGAACCCGATGGAACGGATCGCGTTCACCGCCGCGTACGCGCTGCTCGGCGGGTTCGCGATCGTGGTGGCGGTCGACTGGATCCTCGGAGCCCTGAAGCTGCCGTTCGTCGAGTCGTGGCTGATCCTCGCGCTGACCATGTTCACGTCCGGCATGGTCTTCACGATGTTCAACACCCTGTTCGGGCGCTGGGCGATGCTTCCCACGTGGGGGCTGATGGTCATGCTCGGCAACCCCTCGTCGGGCGGTGCCGTCTCCTGGCCCCTGCTGCCGTCCCCGCTCGGCGTCATCGGCCGCTGGCTCCCGCCCGGCGGCTCGGTCAACGCCCAGCACACGGCGGTGTACTTCGCCGGCCACCAGCACGTCTTCCCGTTCCTGGTCCTGGCCGGCTGGGCGCTGCTCTCCTGCGCGGTCTTCTGGACCTGGCGCCACCGCCACCCAGGGGGCCGCGCCGCACCCCCGGCCCACGCGTCGGGTACGCCCCGGCCGTGACCGCCGTCTTTCTGGGGGCGCGGGGAACTGCGCGTCCAGCGGCAACGGCCTCGCGGCTGTGCCGGCGCCCTGAGTGTCACGCCGGTGTCTTCAGGGGCGCGGGGAACGGCGCAAACGGCCCCCGGTGGCGGCCCCCGGCCGAACGACCCCGCGCCGGGCGCACAGCGAAGGCCCCGTCCACCTGGACGGGGCCTTCGAATGGTGGCTGGGGCCGGGATCGAACCGGCGACCTATCGCTTTTCAGGCGATCGCTCGTACCAACTGAGCTACCCAGCCACGCAGTTCACCGAAGTGATCTGCAAGCGGTCCTGACGGGATTTGAACCCGCGGCCTCCACCTTGACAGGGTGGCGAGCACTCCAAACTGCTCCACAGGACCAAGCTTGTGCGCAAGCGAGCGAACTCAGTCTCGCACACGGTATTACGTGCCCCCAACGGGATTCGAACCCGTGCTACCGCCTTGAAAGGGCGGCGTCCTAGGCCGCTAGACGATGAGGGCTATCGGCCCACCTGGGCGCTTCGCAGCGCGTCGGGGACGTGAGAAGCATATGGGATGTCGGGAGGGATCGCCAAAACGGTTTACGGGGTGGGGGTGGAAGGGGTGCGAGAGGCGGGCGCGCCCGGCTGGTTCTCCTTCGGAAGATGGCGGCTGACCTCGGCCGTCGTCAGTCCGAGCCCGCCCAGTTTGATCTCGTCCCAGGCCTGCAGCCGACGGGTGTCGCGGTCCAGATAGAGGATCGACGTCTCGATCGGCGCGGGGTCGTCGCCCTCCAGCGCGCGCAGCCCGCCGCCACCCGTCGAGCCCTCGATACGCAGCCGCGTGCCGTACTTCAGGACCTCCATCTCCTGGTGGTGGACATGGCCCGCCAGCACCAGCGGCACGTCCCCGTCCGTCTCGCGCGCCGCCGTCGGGTTGTGCGCGACCGCGATGTCGACCGGGGTCCCGGCCGCCTCCTGGTCGCGCAGGGAGGAGGCGAGACGGGCACCCGCCAGCACCTCCGACTGGCCCGCGCCGCCCACCCCGGCCGAGCGGTCCGGTGTGAACTGCGGGTCGCCGATCCCCGCGAACCGCAGTCCCGCGACCGACACCGCCCGGCCGTCGTCGAGGACGTGCACGTTCTTCATGCGCTCCAGATAGTCCTGCGTGACCTGCCCGTCGTGGTTGCCGCGCACCCACACGTACGGGGCGCCGAGGTCGGCCGCCGGGTCCAGGAAGCCGTTCTCCGCCGCCGTCCCGTGGTCCATCGTGTCCCCGGAGTCGATGACGACATCGATCTTGTACTGCTTCACCAGCGACGCGATGATCTTCCAGCTCGCCGGGTTGAGGTGGATGTCGGAGACGTGCAGGACCCGGATCGTGGAGGGGTCCGGCGCGTACGCGGGCAGCGTGGACGTGACGTCGTACAGCTTCGTCACATTCGTGACCAGGCGGGCCAGTTCCTTCTGGTAGACGTCGAACTCGCTGACGATGCTGCGCGCGTTGCCGACCACCGAGGGCGCCGAGGAGAGCAGGCCCGAGAACTTCGGTTCGAGGACCGACTTGGGGTTCCAGGTGGCGAAGGCCGTCGCGCCGCACGCGGCCAGCAGCGTCAGTGCCAGGCCGCCCGCCGCGAGGGCCCGGCGCGGGCGGCGGTAGACCGCGAGGCCCAGACCTGTCGCACCGGCGACCACGGCGGCACAGGACCGTACGGCCAGGTCGAGCGTGCCCGCGCCGACGTCCTCGGCGACCTCGTCCTGTAGGCCGGAGAGCCGTTCCGGGTGGTCGACGAGGGCCTGTGAGCGGACCGGGTCGAGCTGGTCGACGTCCACGTCCAGCCGCAGCGGGGCGGTGTGGCTGCGCAGTTCGAGGGCGCCGAGCGGCGAGACGTTGATCTTCGTGCCACCGGTGAGGGAGGGGCGCAGGGTCATCGTGGTGTCCATGGGGCCGACCGGCGCCCGGACGTTCCCGACGACCAGCAGTCCGAGCCACGCGCCGAGCAGCACGACGGCGACGAGCCCGAGCGCACGGGTATAGGGGTGCGGTTGCTGGACGAGTTCGATGGCGGGCTGGGAACGGCGTGAGCGGTAGTGCCGTACGAGGATGCGGGGAGCCTTCCGTACGCGGAGCAGAGCGGCGGCAGCGGGGACGCGGGCCATTGGGCCCGTATGCCCAAGGGGCGGGGTCGGTATGCGGCGCGCCGGCCGGCGTCGGGTGTGCGTCCGGTGCGGCTTCCGTACGCCCTCGCACGCGCCCTCCCGTACGCGGTGGCCCTGGCGTCCGGGCGTGCGTACCGGACAATGGTCCTGTGCTGGAGATGACGCGCGAGGAGTTCGAGGAACTGGTCGCCGAGGCCCTGGACCGGATTCCGCCGGAGCTGACGCGGCTGATGGACAACGTGGCGGTGTTCGTCGAGGACGAACCGCCCGCCGACGATCCCGAGTTGCTCGGGCTCTACGAGGGGACTCCGCTGACCGATCGCGGGGAGTGGTACGCCGGGGTGCTGCCGGACCGGATCACCATCTACCGGGGGCCCACGCTGCGGATGTGCGGGACGCGCGAGGAGGTGGTGGCCGAGACCGAGGTGACGGTGGTGCACGAGATCGCCCACCACTTCGGCATCGACGACGCACGCCTGCACGCGCTCGGCTACGGCTGACGTACGCGCGGCCCGGCGCGCACGGGTGCGACGCGTACGTACGCGCACGGGTGCGACAGGGACGTGCGCGTACGACTGTGACGGGTACGCACGTGTACGGGTGTGACGGTACGTACGCGTACGGCGGCGTGTCCTCTTGCGGGCGGCGGGAGTTGGGCAGGGTGACCACTCGTCCCCTTCCTCGCGCTCCCGTCCCCGGGTTCCCGGCCCAGCCGGACAGGAGGGGACCCCATCCGGAGGTAGCTGCCCGTGCGCGCCATGTACGTACCCGTCCGTCTGGCCGCCGCGGCCCTGGCGGTCGCCGCCTCCGCCGGCTGCATGAGCGTCGGCGACGACGAGGGGAGCGGCCGGACCAGGCCCTCCCACTCGGCGGGGCAGCAGGGCGGCGAGGAGGCCGACGGCGGGTCCGCGGTGACCGGCGAGGGCGCCGCGGGGCGCGGGACGAGTGACGGAAAACACGCTCGGATGAAGCCGCACGAGTCCGCGTCCGGGTCGGCGTCGCCGTCGGCGGGGGAGAGCGGTTCGGCCGCGCCCAAGAAGCCGGCCAAGGGCGCCACCGGCGGGAAGAAGCCCAGGCCAGGGGTGCCTTCGCCGACGAAGGAGCAGCCCACGCCGACGCGTCAGGACCCGGAGCCGACGCCCCCCAAGGAGACCCCTCCGCCGTCCCCGGACCCGACCACCGCCGAGCCGTCGTCCTCGGCGCACCCGGAGCCCGAACCGCAGCTCGCCCAGCGTCGGGAGCCGGCGCCGGAGGCAGGGATTCAGGCCTGAGCGGGGTCCGGCAGCCGTGGCCCAGGACCGGCGCAGGCCCGGTGGAGCCCCGGCGTCAGGAGGCCGTACGGGCCTCTGACCTGGACATTCGACGTCGGTTTGCCTTGAGGGGCACAGGGTGCGTATGGTAGTAGATCGTTTGATCCCATCGCCCGGCGCCATCACAGAGCGCCGCGTGGCGCGTACTCTCCCTTGCCGTGGCTGACCGCATTGAGGCGGTCGTTTGCGAAATCACGGAGTTGACGGGCGCGTGCCGAAGAGACTCCGGAAGGTTTCGCATTCGCATGTCCATTTCCAGTACTGATCACATCGTCGTGCCCGAGAACGAGGCACCCGAGGTGACCGAAGAGACCGCGGCCCCCGAGCTTTCCGCGGCTCCCCAGACCTCTGAGACCCCCGAAACTCCCGGGGCCCCCGAGGTCACCTTCACCGACCTCGGTCTCCCCGAGGGCGTCGTGCGCAAGCTCGGCCAGAACGGTGTGACCAGCCCCTTCCCGATCCAGGCCGCGACCATCCCGGACGCCCTGGCCGGCAAGGACATCCTCGGCCGCGGCCGTACCGGCTCCGGCAAGACCCTCTCCTTCGGTCTGCCGCTGCTCACTCAGCTCTCCGGCGGCCACACCGAGAAGAAGAAGCCCCGCGGCATCATCCTCACGCCGACCCGTGAGCTCGCGATGCAGGTCGCGGACGCCCTCCAGCCGTACGGCGACGTGCTCGGCCTGAAGATGAAGGTCGTCTGCGGCGGTACGTCGATGGGCAACCAGATCTACGCCCTGGAGCGCGGCGTCGACGTCCTCGTCGCCACCCCGGGCCGGCTGCGCGACATCATCAACCGTGGCGCCTGCTCCCTGGAGAACGTCCAGGTCGCCGTGCTCGACGAGGCCGACCAGATGTCCGACCTGGGCTTCCTGCCCGAGGTCACCGAGCTGCTCGACCAGATCCCCGGCGGCGGCCAGCGCATGTTGTTCTCGGCCACGATGGAGAACGAGATCTCCACGCTGGTCAAGCGCTACCTGACCAACCCGGTGACGCACGAGGTCGACAGCGCCCAGGGCAACGTCACGACCATGTCGCACCACATCCTCATCGTGAAGCCCAAGGACAAGGCGCCGGTCACCGCCGCGATCGCCTCCCGCAAGGGCCGCACGATCATCTTCGTCCGCACCCAGCTGGGCGCCGACCGTATCGCCGAGCAGCTGTGCGACTCCGGCGTGAAGGCCGACGCGCTGCACGGCGGTATGACGCAGGGCGCCCGTACCCGCGTTCTCGAAGACTTCAAGAAGGGCTACGTCAACGCGCTCGTCGCGACCGACGTCGCCGCCCGAGGCATCCACGTCGACGGCATCGACCTGGTCCTGAACGTGGACCCGGCCGGTGACCACAAGGACTACCTGCACCGCTCCGGCCGTACGGCCCGTGCGGGGCGCAGCGGCACGGTCGTGTCGCTCTCCCTGCCGCACCAGCGCCGGCAGATCTTCCGTCAGATGGAGGACGCGGGCGTCGACGCCACGCGCCACATCATCCAGGGCGGCGCCGCCTTCGACCCGGAGGTCGCGGAGATCACGGGCGCCCGGTCGATGACCGAGGTGCAGGCCGAGTCCGCGGGCAACGCGGCGCAGCAGGCCGAGCGCGAGGTGTCGCAGCTCACCAAGGAGCTGGAGCGCGCGCAGCGGCGTGCCGTCGAGCTGCGCGAGGAGGCCGACCGCCTGGTCGCCCGTTCCGCGCGTGAGCGCGGCGAGGACCCGGAGGCCGCGCTGGCCGAGGCGGCGGCTGTCGTCGAGGCCGCGGCTGCCGCCGTGGCGCAGGAGCCGGTGGCGCAGGCCGCCGACCCGCGCGACGAGCCGCGTCAGCGTCGTGACGACCGCGGCAACTACGAGCGCCGCGACAACCGTCGCGACGACCGCCCGTCCGGCGGCTTCCGTCGTGACGACCGCGGTGGCGACCGTGGCGGCTTCCGCCGCGACGACCGTCCCTCGGGTGGCTCCGGTGGTGGCTTCAACCGTGACCGCCGTGACGGCGACCGTCCCTCGGGCGGTTTCAACCGTGACCGTCGCGACGACCGTTCGTCGGGTGGCTTCAACCGTGACCGTCGTGACGAGCGTCCTTCCGGTGGCTTCCGCCGGGACGACGAGCGTGGCGGCCGTTCCTTCGACCGGCGTGACGACCGTCCGTCGGGCGGGTTCCGCCGGGACGACCGTCGTGACGACCGCGGTGGCGACCGTGGCGGCTTCCGCCGCGACGACCGTCCCTCGGGTGGCTCCGGCGGCGGCTTCAACCGCGACCGCCGTGACGGCGACCGTCCCACCGGCGGCGGCTTCCGCCGTGACGACCGCCCCTCCGGCGGTCACCGGGGCAGCGACCGTCCGTTCAACCGTGACCGGCAGAGCGACCGTCCCACCGGCGGCGGCTTCCGCTCCGGCCACGACCGTCCGTCCGGCCGCCGCGACGACCACCGCGGCTCGGGCTCCGGTTCGAACACGGGCTCCGGCTCGTCCTTCGGCCGCCGTGACGACAAGCCGCGCTGGAAGCGCAACGGCTGACGCGCCTCAGCTGACGCCGTAGCGACGTAAAACGCGAAGGGCCCGGACGACCTCGGTCGTCCGGGCCCTTCGGCGTTCGCGCCGGGTGTTGGGTGCCGAGTGCCGAGTGCCGAGTGCCGGGTGCCGGGTGCGGGGTGCGGGGTGCCGAAAAATGACAACTTCCCTGGCAGCGGTGGCTGTTACGCTCCGGCGCGCAATCGGACGGCCCGGCGGATCGCCGGGCCCAGGGGAGGGGACCCGTTGAAGCCACCAGTTCGTCATGCCCTCGTACGCTGCGCGATCGCCGTGACGCTCGCGTCGTCGGCCGTCGCGCTCGGCCCGTGGACGGCCACGGCGGCTTCGGCGGCCTCAGCGGCCTCGGCGGCCGAGAACCGGCCGCCGTCGCAGCCCGCTGGGGCCGGTCTCTCGACCGGGAGCGCGGCTTGTGCGGGTGCCGCGGATCCGACGTACGTGCGCTCGGCACCGACGCTGTCCGCGGTGCTGCGCGACCCGGACGGGAACCGGGTGAGCGCCCAGTTCGAGGTGTCCTGGACGGACGACGCGGGTGACCCCCAGGTGCGTACGGTCGAGACGACCCACCGGACCAGCGGATCCACGTTCAGCTGGACCGTACCGTCCGACATACCGGTCTTCACCGAGGTGAGCTGGCGGGTGCGGGCGCACGACGGCACGGTGTGGGGACCGTGGAGCTCCGACAACGAAGGACGGTCGTGCGCCTTCGTGTACGACGACGAGGCGCCCGCGAAGCCCTCGGTGTCGTCCCCGGAATACCCCGACTACTCCGACGACGGCGAGTGGCACGACGGGGTGGGCAAGTACGGCACGTTCACCGTCGACTCCACGTCGGACGACACGGTGTCGTACCTCTACTACTTCTCGGGCGGCGGCACCCGGACCGCGAAGCCGGCGGAGCCCGGTGGCCCGGTCGTGCTCACCTACCTGCCGCAGTCCGCGGGCATCCCCAGGCTGACGGTCCAGGCCGTCGACCGGGCGGGCAACGCGAGCGCGCCCAGGGAATACATGTTCCGCGTGAGCGAGGGCCGTACGCCCGTAGCCGCCTGGAAGCTCGCCGACGCGGCCGGGGCCACCGAGGCCGCGGCAGGCGCGGGCGGCCGTCCCGCGACGGCGGGTGCCGGGGTCGGGTTCGGCGCCGAGGGCCCCGCGCGGACCGCGGTGACGGGAGCGGCGGAGTTCGACGGCACGGCCGGGGCGTACCTGACCAGCGGCGCCCCGGCGGCCGACCCCGCCGCGGCTTTCACGGTCAGCGCCTGGGTACGCCCGGACTCCCTGGCCGAGGACCTGGCGGCGGTGAGCCAGGACGGCGGCGCGGACGCGGCGGCGTTCGGGCTGGGGACGGACGACGGAGCCTGGTCGTTCACGGTGGGCGACTCGGTCGTACGGGGCGGAGTGCCCGAGAGCGGGGAGTGGGCGCAGCTGACCGGCGTCCACGACCCGGTGGCCGGGACGGCCCGTCTGTATGTGAACGGCAGGTCGGTCGGCACCGCCGAGAACGTCACGGCGCCCTCGGCGTCAGGGAACCTCCAGGTCGGGCGGACCCGGAGCGGTGTCGGCGCCAACTGGCACGGCGCGCTGGCCGACGTCCGCGTGTGGGACCGGGTGGTCGTCGCCCCCGAGGCCGCCGCGCTCGCGAAACGCGGCACCGCGAGCAAGGGGTACTGGGCACTGGACGAGGTGGCGGACGGCGGCAGCCCGGAGCGGGACGGCGGACTGCCGCTGACGTTCGGTGGGGACGCCACGATCTACAACGACGACAACTCCTGCGACCCGGGGGCCGACCCGGACTGCGCACCGGTGCCCCTGCCCATCGTCGGGGCCGGACATCTGGTGCTGGACGGCGACGGCGACTTCGCCGCGGCGGACGGGCCGGTCGTCGACACCGGGGACAGCTTCTCGCTCTCCGCGCACGTACGGGTTGACGGCGCGTCGCGGGACCGGCCGATGACGGTGCTGTCGCTGCCCGGTGCGGACGGCTCTCTCGCCGCGGTGCGCTACTCGGGGGCCTCGGAGCGGTTCGAGGCGGTGCTGACGGACGCGGACGGCGAGGAGACCACGCTCACCGCGGGGAACGCGTGGGCGTCCCCGGACGACGACCACCACCTGTCGCTCGTGTACGACGACGCGGCCGACGAGATCCTGCTGTACGTCGACGGAGACGTTTCGGCGCGGACGTCGTACCGGCCGGGCTGGACGGCGAAGACCGGCATCGAGGTCGGGCGGTCGCGGGTGGCCGGGGGCTGGGGCGAGTACCTGGACGGCGTGGTCGACGAGGTGCACGTCCACGCGGGGGTGCTGACCTCGGACCAGGTCATCCACCTGCGGCTCGGAATGGCGGACGTGTAGCGGACGAGCAGTGGACGTGCAGCGGACGTGGGGTCCCGGCCCGGCCGGGACCCCACCGGCCGTGTTTCGGCCAGATCAACCGCACTGTGGCGCATGTCATACCTCCGGCGAGGGAATTGCTGGGGGCATGACAGAAGACGCCAGAGTGAGTGGGCTGTCGGACGAAGAGCGGCTGACCCAGCTCGGTTACACGCAGGTTCTCGCCCGCCGCATGTCGGCGTTCTCCAACTACGCGGTCTCCTTCACGATCATCTCGGTCCTGTCGGGCTGCCTGACGCTCTACCTGTTCGGCATGAACACCGGCGGTCCCGCCGTGATCACCTGGGGCTGGGTCGCGGTCGGCCTGATGACCCTGTTCGTCGGACTTGCGATGGCCGAGATCTGCTCGGCGTACCCGACCTCCGCGGGCCTGTACTTCTGGGCCCACCGCCTGGCTCCGGCGCGTACGGCGGCGGCCTGGGCGTGGTTCACCGGCTGGTTCAACGTCCTCGGGCAGGTCGCGGTGACCGCCGGTATCGACTTCGGGGCGGCCTCGTTCCTGGGCGCGTACCTGAACCTCCAGTTCGGTTTCGAGGTCACCCCCGGCCGCACGATCCTGCTCTTCGCCGCCATCCTGGTCCTGCACGGCCTGCTGAACACCTTCGGCGTACGCATCGTCGGCCTCCTCAACAGCGTCAGCGTCTGGTGGCACGTCGTGGGCGTCGCGGTCATCGTCGGCGCGCTGACCTTCGTACCGGACCACCACCAGTCGGCGTCCTTCGTCTTCACGGAGTTCGTGAACAACACGGGCTGGGGCAGCGGCTTCTACGTGGTGCTGCTGGGCCTGCTGATGGCGCAGTACACCTTCACCGGGTACGACGCCTCGGCGCACATGACGGAGGAGACGCACGACGCGTCCACGGCCGGACCGAAGGGCATCGTCCAGTCCATCTGGACCTCGTGGATCGCGGGCTTCGTCCTCCTCCTCGGCTTCACCTTCGCGATCCAGTCGTACGACGGCGCGCGCACGTCGCCGACGGGCGTACCGCCGGCCCAGATCCTCCTGGACGCGCTGGGCGCGACGACGGGCAAGCTCCTGCTCCTCGTTGTCATCGGCGCGCAGCTCTTCTGCGGCATGGCGTCGGTGACAGCCAACTCCCGCATGATCTACGCCTTCTCGCGGGACGGGGCGCTGCCGTACTCCAACCTCTGGCACACGGTGAACCCGCGCACCCGTACGCCCGTCGCGGCGGTGTGGCTCGCGGCGCTGGGCGCGCTGGTCCTCGGCCTGCCGTACCTGATCAACGTGACCGCGTACGCGGCGGTGACGTCGATCGCGGTGATCGGCCTCTACATCGCGTACGTCATCCCCACCCTGCTCCGGCTGCGCAAGGGCGAGGCGTTCGAACGGGGCCCGTGGCACCTGGGCCGCTGGTCCCGCCCGACAGGCATCGTGGCGGTGGCCTGGGTCGCCGTCATCACGATCCTCTTCATGCTCCCGCAGGTCTCCCCGGTCACCTGGGAGACCTTCAACTACGCGCCCGTCGCCGTCCTGGCGGTCCTCGGCTTCGCGGCGGCGTGGTGGTTCGCCTCGGCCCGGCACTGGTTCCTCAACCCGGACCACGAGCGCACCCGCGCCCGCGAGGCGGCCCGCGCGGGCGCCCCGGAACCGCTGGATCCGTGACGTCCGGCGCCCCATGGCGACCGCCCGGCGCGGCCGGGACACCGATACCCGATCGGAGTCCCGGCCGCGTCCGGCTATGCTCGTTCCTGCGTCGACCACGGTCGGCGCGTGCGCCGGCGATGCCCGGCGCACGGACCCTTAGCTCAATTGGCAGAGCAGTGGACTTTTAATCCATTGGTTGTGGGTTCGAGTCCCACAGGGTCTACACGAAAGCCCCCAGCTCAGAGGCGCTTGAGCTGGGGGCTCGTCTTGTCCGTCATGTCTGGCGGGGTTCGCTCCCGTCGCCGGGCGCCTTCGGCATGTCGATGACGTACGTCCCCTTCGCGGGCAGGGTCGCGACCAGTCCCCGTTTGCGGAGTTCGACGATGGGGCGGCGCACGGTGCCGATGCTCACGCCGTACAGCTCCGTCATCGCCCGCTCGCCGGGCAGCGCGGCCCCCTGCGGCAACTTGCCGGACGCGATGTCCGCCTCGATCGCGTCGGCGAGTTTCACGTACTCGTAGCGCGGAAGCTCACTCATCCCCCCACGGTGCCGCAGCCTTACGCGTACCGCAGAGGCAGAACGCATCTGATCGGTGCGCGGGAAGTGGCCGCCTGATGGAGCGCCCCCTCGACACCGCACCTCGTCCGCTGCCCTGGCGGTCCCTCGACGGGAAGCCCTGCTGTCTGGTCATGGACCACGGCGGCAGCCACCTGTCCCGGCTCGCCGACGACCTGGAGGCCGTCCTGCTCGCCACCGGCGCCGACGTGCTCGGCCTCGCCCGCCCGTTGCTGGACGACCCGGCGTCCCCGGCCGCGGAGCTGCGCTTCGCGGTCGTCGGCTCGCCGAGTGCCTGAGTGACGCCCTGCGCGTCGCCGAGTCCCGGGGCATGCGCCTGCCCGGCGGCGAGTAGGCGCAGACGCACCGAAGGCCTGGTGGACGCGTTGTGTACACATGGTGCACTCGGTACTCTTGGGCGCATGACCCAGATGCCCATAGAGTCCATCCGTGACGTGCGCGCCCACCTGGCCGAGGTGGTCGAGCGGGCCGACCGCGACGACACTCCCACGGTCATCACCCGACGGGGCAGGGAAGTGGCCGCCGTCGTGTCCATCGAGGTCCTGCGCAGGTATCAGGAGTGGGAAGAGCGCGAGATCAACCGGATCATCGACGAGCGCATGGCCAGCAAGGCGGCAGGTGCCCCGATCGAGGACGTCATGCGGGAGACGCTGGCCCGCGGTGAGTGAGCCCGGTGCGCGTGCGTATCGCACCGTCTTTCGGCCGGAGGCCCGGTCGGAGCTGCGAAAGATTCCCCGTGCTGCCGCACTCCGCATCCTTGCCAAGCTGACCGAGCTGGAGACCGACCCGCTCGGCTTCCACAGCACCGCGCTCGTCTCCCAGCCGGACCGGCGCCGCCTCCGCGTCGGGGACCACCGGGTCATCTACACGCTCGACAACGGTGAACTGGTGGTGTGGGTGGTTCACGTCGGACACCGGTCCACCGTCTACGACGTATAGACGTATGACCGTGCGGGTGGCGGGGGTCACGTGATCACCAGCAACGCCCCCCACATCACCACCGCCAACGTCGGCAGCAAGTACGCGATCAGGACGATCGAGCGGCCCCGGCCACGGCCCTGGCCTCGCGTGGACCAGCTCGACCATGTCGCCGCGTACTCAGGCAGGCGTTCCACCGCTCGGCGTTGTACGTGCTGGTAGTAGAGGCGGTGCCGGTGGCCCACGTACAGCCAGGTGAGGGCCAGTACGAGGCCGAAGGCGGCCAGGACGCGTGCCGCCACGAGGTGTTGCTCCGAGGTGAGGAGCGTCGTGTACGCCACGGCGAACAGCGACTGGCCCACCAGGAAGAGATTCCCCCGCGAGAACAGCATCGTGTTCTCGTGCAGCGTGTGCTGCCAGAGTCTGCCGTCCTCCGCCAAACGCTGCGCCAGCGCCTGGGCCCGTGCGTCGGCGTCACTGTCGTCCCCCACGTTCGTCTTCCTGCCCCGCAGTCGCGCGGAGTCACCGCTTCCGCAGCCGGCGGCAAACCGCGTCAGCCCGCCGTCAGCTCCGCGAGCGGGAGCGTGTGCTGGGTCTGGAGGACCTTCGCCCGCAGGTACAGGACGTTGTGGGCCGTCGTGAACACGCCTGTCGGGACCCGGAGTTGTACGTCCACGCCGAGCGCCCGGAGCTGGTCCGCCTTGTCGGGGTTGTTGGACAGGAGGTCCAGCTCCGTGATGCCGAGGGCCGTGAGCATCTGGGCCGCCGCCGTGTAGTCGCGGGCGTCCTCGGGCAGGCCGAGGGCCGTGTTGGCGGCGTACGTGTCGAGGCCCTCGTCCTGGAGGGCGTACGCGTCGAGCTTGTTGTACAGGCCTATGCCCCGGCCCTCCTGGCGGAGGTAGAGGAGGACGCCGCCGCGCTCGGCGATCCGCTCGACGGCCTCGCGCAGCTGCGGCCCGCAGTCGCAGCGCGCGGAGCCGAAGGCGTCGCCCGTCAGGCACTCGGAGTGCAGGCGGACCAGGGGTGTGGCGCCGGCCGGGTCGCCGAGGACCATCGCCACGTGTTCCCGGCCGTCGGTCAGGCCGTGGAAGGTGACCAGTTCGGCGTCGACGCTGTAGCCGTCGTGGAAGCGCAGGGGCACCCGGACGCGCGAGCGCTGGGTGGCGGCGGCTGGGTAGTGGGGCATGCGGGTACTCCGGTCCACGGTACTCGTCTGCTTCAGATTTGAAGCAGATCCTCGAATCGAGACCCTAGTCCATGCTTTAAAGTTAAAGCAATGGTGCCGTGTGGAGCGGGGAGGGCCCCGTGGGGAGGATTACGTACACGAACCCTGCGAGCGGCGGCGCCATGGGACGTCGTCCGGGGGTGCCTGCGCGTCGTCGCCCTCCAGGCCCCGCGCGACACTCGCGCAGATCTCCTCCAACTGCCCCACCTGCTCCGCGGTGAGCCGGTCGAAGAGGGCCGCGCGGACCGTCTCCACGTGACCGGGAGCCGTACGCTCCAGCAGGGCCATCCCCTCGCCGGTCAGGACCGCCGTGCTGCCCCGCCTGTCGCTGGGGCAGCCCTCACGGCGCACCGCCCCGTCCTTCTCCAGGCGGGTCACCGCGTACGTCAGCCGACTGCGCGTGATCTTCGTCCGCTCGGCCAGATCGGTCATCCGCAGGCGGCGGTCCGGCGCCTCGGAGAGGTTCGCCAGGATGGAGTAGTAGACATGCGGCATACCGGCCTCCTGCTGGAGCTGCCGGTCGATCGCGTCCTCCAGGAGGTGGGAGGCGGCGATGTAGGCGCGCCAGGCGCGCTGCTCCTCGGGGGCGAGCCAGCGGGTCGTCATGCCTCCAGTGTAAGTTTGTTTCAAACTTGAACCAAGCCGCGAGCCGCAGCCGTATGCAGCGAGCCAAGCCGAGCCGAGCCGAAGCCCAGGTCCCGCCCCGCCCGCGTCCCACCCCGCCCCGCGAAAGAGAGCGCGTCCATGCCCCACCCCTACGTCCTGTTGTCCGCCGCCGTCTCCCTCGACGGCCGCCTGGACGACACCGGCCCCGAACGGCTGCTGCTCTCCGGCCCCGCCGACTTCGACCGGGTCGACGAGGTACGGGCCGACTCCGACGCCATCCTGGTCGGCGCGGGCACCCTGCGCGCCGACAACCCGCGGCTCCTCGTGAACTCCGCCGAGCGCCGCGCCGCCCGGGTCGCCGCGGGGAGGCCCGCCTACCCGCTCAAGGTCACCGTCAGCGGCACCGGCGACCTCGACCCCACCGCCAACTTCTGGTCCACCGGCGGCGAGAAGGTCGTCTATACGACGGACGACGGCGCCGTGACGGCGGTGGAGGCTCTGCGAGGGCTCGGCGTCGACGTCGTGTCCGTGGGGGCCGGGCTGGACTGGCGGGCCGTGCTCACCCACCTCCACGACGTCCGCGGCGTACGGCGGCTCATGGTCGAAGGCGGCGGCCGGGTCCACACCCAGCTCCTCCAGCAGGGTCTCGCCGACGAACTGCAGCTCGCGCTCGCACCGCTCGTGGTGGGGCAGCCGCACGCGCCGAAGCTGTTCGGGGACGGCCCGTACCCGGGCGGGCCGCGCAGCCGGCTGCGGCTCGTCGAGACCCGGCCCGTGGGAGACGTGGTGCTCATGCGGTACGTGCCCACCGCGCCCGGCACCGGACCCGTACCCTCCGCCGCCGACCACCGGTGGCTGGCGCTCGCCTGCGAACTGGCCGCCGAGTGTCCGCCCTCGCGGACCGCCTTCAGCGTCGGCGCGGTCGTCGTCGCGGCCGACGGCACGGAGCTGGCCCGCGGGTACTCCCGCGAGTCCGACCCCGTCGCGCACGCCGAGGAGGCCGCGCTGGCCAAGATCGCGCCGGACGACCCCCGGCTGCCGGACGCCACGGTCTACAGCAGCCTGGAGCCCTGCGCCCACCGTGCCTCGCGGCCCGCGCCCTGCGCCCGGCTGATCCTCGACGCGGGCGTGCGCCGGGTCGTCACCGCCTGGCGCGAGCCCGACACCTTCGTGGCCGCCGCCGACGGGAACGGCCTGCTCACGGCTGAGGGCGCCGACGTCGTCGTACTCCCGGACCACGAGAGCGCGGCCAAGGCGCCCAACCGGCACCTGGACCGGCACCAGAACCGGGGCTGACATTTACCCGTGTGCGCCGAGTCCCGCGAATGGCGTACAGTGGTCTCAACGACGCGGGGTGGAGCAGCTCGGTAGCTCGCTGGGCTCATAACCCAGAGGTCGCAGGTTCAAATCCTGTCCCCGCTACTGAACACCTGAGGCCGGAATCCATTGGATTCCGGCCTCAGGTGTTTCCACGGCAGGACGGCACGACGGCACGGAGACCTGGTGCTCACCCTCCCGGTCCCCGTCCGCTCGCCACTCCCCGCCCGTCCCGGAACGCTGTACGGAGCGAGGTGGTCGAGGGCAGGAGACACGTGATCGGGCGTCGAGCGGTCGAGCAGCGGTCGCCGGGCTCCGCCGGGCCGCGGCCGGACAAGCAGGCCGGCCCGTACCCCCGTACCCGCGCGGTCGTCCGCGCGCTGCCGGCGCTGCTGATCGTCGCCGGAATCCTGTACGACGCACTCACCCCGCAGTACTTCACCGCCGCGCCCTTCCTCTCGGCCGCCTCACTCATCGCGGCCCCGCTGCTGTCGCTGGGCGCCACCGTCTGGACGGGTGTCGCGGGCACGGCGGCCATGGTCCTCGTCAGCCTGCGGTTCACCCTCGACGCGAGCGGGATCACCGAGATCGCGACCGTGGCCGTCGTGGCCTGCCTCGCCGTCGTCATCAACCGGCTCGTGAGCCTGGGCAACGCCCGGCTGGCCTCCGCCCACGAGATCGCCGAGGCCGCCCAACGGGCCCTACTGCCCGAACCGGCCGCGCGGACCGGCGGCCTCGACCTCGCGGTCCGGTACGTGGCGGCGCAGACCGACGCGCTCATCGGCGGCGACCTCTACGCCGTGCAGGACACCCCGCACGGCGTACGGCTCGTCGTGGGCGATGTGCGGGGGAAGGGCATGGGCGCGGTCGCCGCCGTGGCCGTCGTCATCGGAGCCTTCCGGGAGGCCGCCGAACAGGAGAGCACCCTGGAGGCGGTCGCCCAGCGGCTGGAGCGGTCGCTGATGCGCGAGGGCGTGCGGCGCGACAGCGTCGAGGTCTTCGAGGGCTTCATCACCGCCGTGCTCGCCGAGATCCCACACGGCGCCCAGCGCGTACGACTCGTCAACCGCGGCCATCCCGGGCCGCTCCTGCTGCGCTGCGACGGAACCGTACGCACGCTCGCCGCTGCGGAACCCGCGCTGCCGCTCGGGATGGGCGACCTGGGCGCGTGGCCCGACCGCGCGCAGGAGGAGGACTTCCCGGCCGGGTCCACGCTGCTCTTCTACACGGACGGACTGTCCGAGGCCCGGGACGGGCGGGGGGTCTTCTTCGACCCGGTGACGCGGCTGTCGGGGCGGGAGTTCGCCGGGCCCGACGCGCTGCTCGCCGCGCTGGTGGACGAGGTGCTGCGGTACACCGGGGGCGGCGGTACGGACGACATGGCGCTGCTCGCCGTGCGACGGCCGTGAGGGGGTCGGGAGACTCTTCCTGACTTGTTTCCTGACTCGCTTCCGGACCTGCTTCCGGAGCTACTCCGGGCAGGACCTTCTGCGGACCTATATCACCTGCAGTAGTCGAACGACGCCCCTGCGCATCACAACTGACACACCATCAACAAAATCGGTGCCCGTGAATGCCGACCAACTCGCCCGATTTACCCCGCTCGGAACGTTTAAGTCCAGGCCAGGAGCCGTAACGATCATCAGGAACAGCTTGGAATCCGGTGCCTGAGTCTATTAACGTTCGATAACGCAGCGCGGTGTCCCAGCCGTCACAAGAGACGGCTCCGTGCGCACGCGCCGAATCCCGCAAGGGAACCGGGGAACCACCTACATGGGGTGAATCGCGTGTCTTTCGTGGTGGTGAACACCGCGGTCGACTCGCGTAGGAGACCTTCCTGCTCCGAACCCGTCAGCTAACCCGGTAGGCGAGAAGGAAGGAAAGGAGCGCGCCCACGTGGCGTTCAACAGGCCTGCCCCCACACCGTCGTTCATACCGGACGAGGTGACGGGAGAGACCTCGGGCGGCAAGAAGCCCGACACCTTCGCCTTCGGCGCCCGCAGGGACGACGAGCCCTTCGAGCCCTGGAACCCCAGCGCCGAGACCGTCCTTCCCGTCCGGGGCAAGCACCGCGTCTCCAAGCAGCGTGGCGGGGGACTCGCCCGCAGCTCCACCGTTCTCGGCGTCGGTGTCATCGCCGCCGTCGGCGCGGGCGGCATGGCCTCCGCGCAGACCGGCAAGCCGCCGGTGTCGATCTCGATCCCCGACCTGCCGAACGTCGGCTCGCTGATCTCCGACGACGACGCGGCCCCCGAGGGTTCCAGCAAGGCGCTCACCGCCGCGGGACTCACCGAGGCCGACGCCGAGGAGGGCAACGCCGACGCCGGCGAGGCCCTGCGCTCGCGCATCATGCTCCAGGCCGAACTCCAGCAGGACCAGGTCGACCGCGAGGCCCAGGCCGTCGCCGAGGCCGCCGCCGCGAAGAAGGCCGCCACGCTCGCGGCCAAGGAGCAGGACGCGGCGAAGGCCAAGGCCGCCGCCGCGAAGGCGAAGAAGGAGAAGGAGGCCGAGGCGAAGGTCGAGGCCGCGCGCCTCGCCACGCTCGCCAAGCAGTTCACACTGCCCACCTCCTCGTACACGATCACCTCCACCTTCGGGCAGTCCGGCTCGCTGTGGTCCTCCGGTCAGCACACGGGTCTGGACTTCGCCGCTCCCACGGGTACCCCGATCAAGGCCGTTCACAGCGGCACGATCACCGAGGCGGGCTGGAGCGGTTCGTACGGCTACCGCACGGTCCTCACGCTCGACGACGGTACGGAGCTCTGGTACGCCCACCAGTCGTCGATCGGCGTCAGCGTCGGGCAGAAGGTCAGCACGGGCGATGTCATCGGGCGCGTGGGTGCCACCGGCAACGTCACCGGGGCGCACCTCCACCTGGAGGTCCACACGGCCGGCGGCAGCGGGATCGACCCGATGACGTGGCTGCGCGGCAAGGGCCTCAACCCGTAAGCCTTCCGCTACGCCGCTACGAGGAAGAGCCGACGCGCGTGTCGTGGGGCTTTTGGGGGCGCGGGGAACTGTGCGCTCAGCCCCCGGCGGCCTGCGGTCGTGATCCCGGCCGTCCCTCACGCACCTAGGGGCGCGGGGAACTGCGCAAACCGGCGCTGCGGCGCGTCAGGACCTGTAGGGGTTGTACGCCGGGTACGGCGGCGGGTACCCGTACCCCGGCGCGGGCCACGGCGCCGGAGCCGGTGCCGTCGCCCGCGCCGCGTACGCCAGCGCCGGGCGAGCCGGCTCCCGCCGCGCCCACAGCTCGTTCAGCAACTCACGCTCCCGTACGGCGAAGTCGGCACCTGCCCGGCCCCGGCGCCCCCGATGGCGCAGAAACGCCAGCGACGTCGCGTACGCCTCGTACTCCGCCACCGCCCGCCCCGCGTCCCGACCGCCGTGATGCGTCGCGTACTCCCGGGCCAGCCGGCGCGCCTTCATCGAGCCCAGGACGAACGGCTCGGGTGCGGCCAGCCACCCGGCCATGGCGTACGAGGGCAGCTCCGTGCGGACCGTGCCCAGTTCGCGCTGGCGCGTCCAGACGGCCAGCCAGGTGAGCAGCCCGAAGGACGGGACCATGAAGGCCGCGTAGACCGCGAAGAAGCCGTACTCGCCGAAGGCCGACGAGCCGTTCCACATCGCGTGCATGCCCATCGCGAGCAGCAGCCCGACGAGGGGCAGAAGTACGCGGCGCACCTGCTGGCGGTCCGCCGAGCGCGCCGCGATGCCGAAGCCGATGCCCGTCAGCACGGTGAACAGCGGGTGCGCGAACGGCGACATGATCACGCGTACGAAGAAGGTCGCCGCGGTGACGGAGAAAAGGCCGGTGTCGCCGCTGAGCCGGTCCGTGCCGAAGGCCGTGCCCAGGTAGAGGATGTTCTCGGTGAACGCGAAACCGGTCGCCGTGACGCCCGCTATCACCACGCCGTCGACTATCCCCGTGAAGTCCCGTCTGCGGAACAGGAAGACGAGCAGGACCGCCGCCGCCTTCGCCGACTCCTCGACGACCGGCGCTATCACCGTCGCGCCGAGGGTGTCCGCGTGGGACGGGTCCGCGGTCGCCGTCGCTATCCACTGCGTCGCGAAACTGTTCGCGACGATGGCTATCAGCGCCGCCGCGCAGGCGCCCCACGCGAAGGAGAAGAGCAGGTTTCTCCAGGGGCCCGGATCGACCCTGTCCAGCCAGCGGAACGCCGCGACGAGCAGGGGGACGGGGAAGACGGCGAGGCCGAGGCCCACCAGGAAGCCCTCGGTGCCGGTCTGTTTGCGGACGAGGGCCAGGATGACCAGGCCCGACAGGGCGAGCAGGGTGGTCAGCGCGGCGTAGCGCACCCACGTGCGCTGCCACCAGTGCGCGTGCCGACGGGCGGCCTCGGCGGGGAGGCCGGGGGGTGTCGGGGGTGGGGGACTGGTGGCCATGACAAAAACCCTAACGAGGGAGGGGCTCGGCCCGCGAGAGCGCCCCGTCCCGGGGTGGGGAGGCGCCGCTCAGGTGCCCGGGCTGTCCGGACCGCTGTTCGTGCCATGCGGTACGCGGCGGAACAGGAGATCGTTCACCACGTGGCCCTTGTCCAGGCCCTGCGCCTCGAAACGGGTCAGCGGGCGGAAGTCGGGGCGCGGCGCGTAGCCGGTGACGTGGTCGCCGGCGGCGTCGGGGAGTGTGGGTCGGGTGTTCTCGAAATCCGGGTGGGCGGAGAGAACTTCCAGCATCACCTCGGCGTACGGCTCCCAGTCCGTCGCGCAGTGCAGCAGCGCGCCGGGGCGCAGGCGGGACGCGGCCAGCGTGAGGAACTCCGGCTGGATCAGGCGCCGCTTGTGGTGGCGCTTCTTGGGCCAGGGGTCCGGGAAGTAGACGCGCAGGCCGGCGAGGGAGTCCGGGGTCAGCATCTCGCGGAGCAGGATGATCGCGTCGCCGTTGGCCACGCGGATGTTGGACAGGCCGGCGCGGTCCGCGAGGTTCAGCAGGTTGCCCTGGCCGGGGGTGTGGACGTCGACGGCGAGGATGCCGGTGTCCGGGTCCGCGGCGGCCATCTCGGCGGTTGCCTCCCCCATGCCGAAGCCGATCTCCAGGACGACGGGGATGTCGGCCTCGAAGAGTTCGGCGAGGTCGAGGGTTCGCTGCCCGTCGATGTCCAGGCCCCACTTGGGCCAGAGCCGCTGCAGCGCGTCCGCCTGGCCCTGGGTGACGCGGCTGCGGCGGGGCTGGAAGCTGCGGATCCGTCGCTCGAAGTGCGAGCCTGCCGGGTCGGGCTGGGGGCCGTCGGGGAAGCGGGGTTCGCTTTTCGGGCGGGGGGTTCGGGATGCATCAGACACAGTGCGTTGATTTTACGGCGTGGTGGGTCGTCGTGCGGCGTGGCGTCCGTCGTGGGTCGGGGCCGTGCCGGTACGCCGCGGTCCGCCGCCCCCGGGCATACGGAACCATGCCGGCAGGGCAGGCATGGTGTGGAAGGGCTACGCGGCGGACCACGACGTACCGGCACGGACCCTCGCGGCGTCCGTTCTCGCAGTGGTCGCAGTGGTCGCAGTGGTCGCGGCGGTTGCAGTGGTCAGGCCGCTGCCAGGGTTTTTAGGGCTCTCTGGGCCACCTCTCGGCCGATGGGGAGGGAGGCCGTGGCCGCGGGGGAGGGGGCGTTCAGTACGTGGACCGTGCGGGGGCCCTCCTGGATCAGGAAGTCGTCCACCAGGGTGCCGTCGCGCAGGACCGCCTGGGCGCGGACGCCCGCGGGGGTCGGGATCAGGTCGTCCGAGGTGATGGCGGGCAGCAGGCGGCGGACCGCTCGGGTGAAGGCCGCCTTGGACAGGGAGCGGTGCAGTTCGCCGGTGCCGTAGCGCCAGTGGCGGCGGGCTATGTGCCAGGAACCGGGCCAGGCGAGGGTCGAGCCCAGTTCGCGGGGGCGGACGGTGCGCCAGTCGTAGCCCTCGCGGGCCAGGGCCGGAACCGCGTTCGGGCCGACGTGGACGCTGCCGTCGATGCCGCGCGTGAGGTGGACCCCGAGGAAGGGGAACGCGGGGTCCGGCACGGGGTAGACGAGGCCGCGGACCAGGTCGGGGCGGGCGAGGGTGTAGTACTCGCCGCGGAAGGGGACGATCCGCATGTTCGGTTCGTCGCCCGTGCGGCGGGCGATCTCGTCGCAGTGGAGGCCGGCGCAGTTGACCAGGACGCGGGCGCGGACGACCGTGCCGTCGTCCGTGCGGACGGCCACGCCGAGGTCGGGGCGGCGGTCGATGTACGCGGCCTTCGTGCCGTACCGGATCCGGGCGCCGGAGGCGTTCGCGAGGTGCCGGGCCACGGCGCCGTAGTCGCACACCCCGGTGGTGGAGACGTGGATCGCGGCGAGGCCCTGTACCTCGGGTTCGTACTCCTCGATCTGGGGGGCGCCCAGTTCCCGTACGGGAATGCCGTTCTCCCGGCCTCGCTGGACCAGGGCGTGCAGGCGGGGGAGCTCGTCCCGCTCGGTGGCGACGATCAGCTTGCCGGTCACCGCGTGCGGGATGTCGTACTCGGCGCAGAACTTGACCATCTCGGCCGCGCCGCGCGCCGCGAACTGTGCCTTCAGGGAGCCCGGGCGGTAGTAGATCCCGCTGTGGATGACTCCGCTGTTGCGGCCGGTCTGGTGTCGGGCGGGGCCGGCTTCCTTCTCCAGCACCGTCACGCGGGTGCCCGGTGCGGCACGCGTGATCGCATACGCCGTCGACAGACCGACGATCCCGCCGCCGATCACCAGCACGTCACAGTCGTAAGCGATCTCCCGCACCATCCGCCCGCCCACCTCCCCTTCCGACTCAGCCACCACCGATAGTGCACTGCGCCACTGACAACGCCCTCAAACCACGATTCAGGCCGGGTACTTTTTCAGGGGTGCGGGGAAGTGGGCACGACCAGGCCGGCGCACCCGCAGGCGGCGCGCCGGGAAGCGCTGAGCCCTAGGCCGGTGCCATCAGCAGCGGCCGCGCCCGTTCCCGTAGCTCGACGACCCGCGGCTCGTCCCCGTACGGCTCCAGCCGGTGGAGGAGGTCCTTCACGTACTCGGTCGTGCGCGCCGAGGAAATGCGCCCGGCGACCTCCACCGCCCGCACCCCCTGCTCGCACGCCGCGTCCAGATTGCCCGATTCGAGCTCGGCGACCGCCGACACCACCAGCCGCAGCCCGTGCGAGCGTACGAACTCCTCCGTCGGCTTCGACAGGGCCTGCTCGGTGAATCGGCGGACCTGGCGCGGAGCCTTCAGGTCGCGGTAGCACTCCGCCGCGTCGGCCGCGAAACGGTCGTACGAGTAGAAGCCGAGCCAGGACGGATCCTGGTCGCCGTCCCGGGCCCGCTCCAGCCAGCCCTCCGCCGCCCGCAGGGCGCCCCCGGCCGCGTGGGCGTCACCCGCGCGGGCGTGGGCCCGCGCCTCGACCAGGCGGAAGAAGCTCATCGTGCGGGCCGTGGCCAGCCCCCGGTTGCGTTCGAGGGCGGCCTGCGCGAGGTCCACGCCCTCGTCGCCGAAGCCGCGGTAGGTCGCCTGGAGGGACATGGAGGCCAGTACGTAACCTCCGAGCGGGACGTCCGCCGCCGCGCGGGCCAGGCGCAGGGCCTGGATGTAGTAGCGCTGTGCCGCTTCCTGCTGGCCCGTGTCGAAGGCCATCCAGCCGGCCAGCCGGGTGAGTTCGGCGCTCGCCCCGAAGAGGGAGCGGCCGACCTCGTCCGAGTACGAGCCCAGGAGCAGCGGTGCCGCCTCCACCCGTAAGCACTCCGGCACCATGGACGAACGCCAGTCGCCGCCTCCGTATTTGGAGTCCCAGCGCCTGGCGTCCTCGGCGGCCTCCCGCAGCTTCAGCACGTCGCTGTGGCCGACTTTCAGTGGTGCCTGGGAACCCTCCAGCGGGCCGGCGTCCCGTGCCACCGAGGTGTCGGCCGGGGTTATCAGCCACCGGGAGGCGGGAGTCGCGTACGCGCTCACCGCGAACGAGCCGGCGAGCGACTGCCAGATGCCGCCGGAACCGGCCCGGCGCCCGGCGAGGTCGAGGCGGTACAGATCCGTCGCCGACCGCACGGCCTGCCCTACGTCGCGGGGGAAGGCGAGGCCCACCTCCGGCGCGGGGTCCGCGTCCGCCAGGCCGATCTCGTGGAGCGGCACCGGGCGGCCGAGTTTCTGGCCGATGGCAGCGGCGATGAGGTGGGGCGCGGCGCCTTGCGGCACCATGCCCTTGGACACCCAGCGCGCCACCGACGTCTTGTCGTAGCGAAGAGTCAACCCGCGTTGGGCGCCAAGATCGTTGACGCGACGCGCGAGTCCTGCGTTGCTGATTCCCGCGAGGGCGAGAACGGTGCCGAGTTTTTCGTTCGGCCCGCGTTGCTCCCTGGACATGCGCCACCCCTCGACACAGACGGCTGCCGCGCGGGTTCAGCCACGCGGCATTCGTGCTGTGTCTTCCCGGGCCGCCAACCCCTGGAACCCCACCCGCACAAGCACGTGGCTGAGCCCTCAGGAATATGCCTCCCGCGAAAACACAGGCAAACACAGGGTAGTTCGCCGCATCCCAAGCGTTAAGGGGCATTGTTCCGGATGGCGGGATTGTGGTCCGCGGGTCAGCACGGAGCGTCGTGTCGTGCTCCCGCTGTGTGGCAGTGCGCCCGTCCGTGCGCTCTTCTCCGGCCAACGGGGGAGCGCTTCGATGGATCGCGCGTGGGTCGGCCCGCTGTACTGGATCCAGTGGGCTGGGGGACACCGCCGCCTACATCCCCGCGGGCGGCGGACCGGTCCGGGAGGCGGAGTCCGCCTCCCGGACTGTGCGTTGCGCACAGCCTGTACGGAGCGTGTGCAAGCCTGTCTGTCCATCCCCGATTTGGCTGAATATCGCCCCTGCCTTCGGGAGCCAAAAACCGCGTCTACCACGGTACTTGAGGGCGCGTTGGGTGTTTTTGGGGAGTGTTTTGGGGGCGCATTCGCGTCGTACGCCAATAGTCAATTCCTCGCGATCGCCTTTCCCCGCGCGTGAGTTCACCGCCGAGGGGGCATCTCCCAGGGGCGCACAAAGGGGAGCGCGACCGGCGCCGTCGGCTCTCCGGCGCGCTTTCTTCGTGGCAGCATGGTGACCGGTTCGTGCGGTGCACTGGTTGTCCACAGCCTGTGGAGGCGGCGATGCGATGGTTGGTGGGATGGAGCAGCACCGCCGCTCGTGCGCCTGAGTTCGGTTCGGCGGGCGCGACCGGCGGCAACGGCGAGACCGTCCATCCGGTCGGGTCCCAACTCCTGTGGGGCGACCCCGATCCGCTCTGGGCGGTCGGCGACTGGCGCCCCGACGAGGTGCGGGTCGTCAAGGCCGACGACCAGAACCGCATGGCGGTGCTCGGTACGTGCGGCGCCTCCGACGAGGAACTGCGCGTGGGCCTGTTCGCCGCGCGCGGCGGGGCACTTCGGCATCTGACGGCCTGGTCCGGCAGTTACACGGCCGTCGTCCAGGTGGGCCGCCGTGTCATGGTCTGTGGCGATCTGGCAGGCTTCAGACCGGTGTTCTACACCCCGTGGGCCAGCGGTACGGCGTACGCGACCGCCGCCCTGCCCCTCGCCGACCTCATCGAGGCCAACCTCGACTTCGGGCATCTGGCGGCTCTGCTCGCGGCCCCCGACGTACCGGCCGCACTCCAGGACTCGACCCCCTACGAAGGCGTACGGCGCATTCCGCCGGGGCACGCGCTGATCCTGCGCGCCGGGGCGCGGGAGATCGCCGGGTACGAGCCGGTGGCCTCCCTCGCCGTCGCGGCCCCCACCGCCGACGCCGACAGCGCGGTGGACGGCGTCCGGGACGCCCTGGTGGAGGCCGTCCGCACGCGGCTGGCCGCCCCCCGGCACGTACCGGGAGCGGACATAGATCCCGGACCTGTGCCGGGCATGGGGCCCGCGGAGCGGCGTGCGGCGCGCGGCATGCCGGTTCCGGGCATCGGGGCCGACCTCTCCGGGGGACCCGCCTCCGGCACGCTCGCCCTCCTCGCCGCCGGACTGCCCGGCGCCCCCGGCACCGTCCTCGGACACGGCACGGGCGCGGGCGAACGCCTCCTCGCGGTCACCTTCAACGACATGGTGGTCAAGGGCCGGGAGGCCGAGCTGGAACGGGCCGGCACGCTCGCTGCCAACCCGCGCCTGCACCACGTGGTGGTGGCCGGGGGCGAGGAAGTCCTGCCCTACGCCGAACTGGAGGGCCCGCTCACCGACGAGCCGGGCCCGTCCCTGGTGACGGCCGCCCGCCATCGCGCGCGCCTGGCCTCCGGCAGCGCGGACCACTTCACCGGGTACGGCGCCCGACAGGTCCTGGACGCCCATCCGGCCCGTCTCGCCGACCTGCTCATGGACCGCAAGCGGCGCCACCTGGTGCGTCCGGTCGCGGCGCTGACGAAGGCGGACGGTTCCGTCATGGTCCCCGCGCGCGTGTACGGCGCGGCCCGCAGACTCTCCCGTACGTCCTACGTGGTGGGTGTGGAGAGCCTGGCCGACAGGCTGCTGCACAAGCGGTTCGAGGAGCCGGCGGGAGCGGTCGGGGCGTCCCTCGCCGCGCTCACCTGGGCCAGGCCGGGCCCCGCCGCACGGTGGCTGACGGGTGAGGCCCTCGCTGAAGTATCGGTTCGCCTGACGGGTGCGACGACCCGCGCGAACGTCGGTCCCGGCCAGCGGCCCGGCGATTTCCGGGCCCGCTCCGCGCTCACCCGGCACGCCGCGGACCTCCGGATCCTGGAGCAGGCCGCCGAGGTCCGCTTCCAGCGCCTGCACGCCCCCTTCCTCGACAACCAGGTCGTACGCGCCTGTCGCGCCCTTCCCGAGGCGCTGCGGGTGCGGCCCGGGGCGCGGGCCGCGATCCTCCGTACGGTCCTGGAGGGCGCCGGGGTGGCGGACCTGCCGCCCGGCTGGGGCGCCCCCTCCCACGCGTCGTCCAACGCCGCCGCGCGCATCGGGGTACGGGTCGCCGTGGACGAACTGGTGGCCCTCTTCGACACGCCCCTGCTCGCCCAGGCCGGTCTGGTCGAGGCACGCGTGGTCCGCAAGGCCCTCCGAGCGGCGGCCGACGGCGAGCCCCTCCCCCTGGAAGGCCTCGCGGACCTGGTCTCCCTCGAACTGTGGCTCCGCCGCCTCCTGGACCGCCGAGGCACATGCTGGACGGGCACGCCGGCCCGCATCCTCCGAGAGGCCCTGGACCTGTGGCGGGGCCCGGCCCTGGCCGACCTCCCCGACCGCACCACGGCGGCCACCCGACCGGAATCCCTCCGGCAGGAGGCGACCCGCGCGCGCGTGGAGGCGGATCTGCGCAACGGCCGCGCCCACGACGCCGTACCGGAACTGCGGGCCCTCACCGAGACCCACCCGTACGACGAGTCGCTGCACGCCCTTCTCGTCCGGGCCCTGCGTGACACGGGCCGTCCGGCGGACGCGCTGGACGCGTACGAACGGGCCCGCCGTGCCCTCGCCGACGGCCTCGGCACGGACCCGAGCCCGGAACTGCGCGCCCTGCACGCGCAACTGCTGACCCCGCACGCGGCCCCGCCGAACCCGAAGGCGACTCCCGCCCCCGAACACCGCGAACCGACCGGCAACATCCGTCCCCGCCTCAACTCCTTCGTGGGCCGGGAACCCGAACTCGACGCGATTCGTTCCGAATTGCACCGGGCCCGTCTCGTCACCCTCACCGGACCGGGCGGCTCAGGAAAGACCCGTCTAGCAGAGGAGGCCGCCTCCGGGCATCCACGGGCTTGGCTGGCCGAGCTCGCCCCGCTCGACCGGCCCGAGGCGGTGCCGGGCGCGGTCGTCAGCGCCCTGGGCCTGCGGGAGACCGCGCTGATGACCCATGAGATGGCGGGTCAGCAGCACGACCCGGTCGCCCTGCTCGTCGAGTACTGCGCCCCGCGCACGCAACTCCTGATCCTTGACAACTGCGAGCACCTCATCGACGCGGCGGCCGAGCTCGCCGAGACGCTCCTGACCCGCTGCCCGGGGCTCACGATCCTCGCCACCAGCCGTGAACCCCTCGGAGTGCCCGGTGAGTCCGTGCGCCCGGTCGAGCCCCTCCTGCCGGCACCGGCACACCGCCTCTTCAGGGAGCGCGCGGCGGCGGCCCACCCCGAGGGTGATGTCACCGACGACGCCGCCGTGGAAGAGATCTGCCGCCGCCTCGACGGTCTGCCGCTGGCCATCGAACTGGCCGCCGCCCGGCTGCGGATGCTCGCCCCGCGCCAGATCGCCGACCGGCTCGACGACCGCTTCCGGCTCCTCACCTCGGGCAGCCGTACGGTTCTGCCCCGCCAGCAGACCCTGCGCGCGGTCGTCGACTGGTCCTGGGACCTCCTCGACGAGCCCGAGCGGACCGTCCTGCGTGAGGTGTCCGTCTTCGCCGGCGGCTGGGACCTGGAGGCCGCGGAAGCGGTGTGCAGCGGGCCCGTGGCCGAGCTGATCGGAGCGCTCGTCGACAAGTCCCTGATCGTCGCGACACCCGGCAGGCGGGGCGACGACGCCATGCGCTACCGCATGCTGGAGACGATCCACGAGTACGCGGTGGAGCGCGTCGCCGAAACCCCCGAACTGCGCGCCGAGGCCGAGCGCAGGCATCGCGCGTGGGCCCGCGCGCTGGTCGAACAGGCCGACCCCCTCCTGCGGTCCGCCGACCAACTCCGCTGGATCGACCGCCTGGAGAGCGACCTCGACAACATCCGCGCGGCCCTGCACCGCAGCGTTCTCGCGGCGGACGAACCGGAGGCCGCGGCGCTGGTGCTCTCCATGGGCTGGTTCTGGTGGCTGCGCAACTTCCGCAGAGAGGGCGCGACCTGGACCAACCGAGTCCTGCTCCTGGGAGCGGCACTCGACGCGACGGCGGGGACGAATCCGGCGGCGACGGATCAGGCGGCTACGTATCCGGCGGCGACGGACCGGGCGGCGACTGGTTTGGTCGGGGCGGACCCTGCGCCGACGAAACCGGTGGCGGCGGGTCCGGTGGGGACGGACCCAGCGGCGATGGATCCGGCGGAGACCGGTCTCGTCGGAGCGGATCCGGTGGCGACGGGTCTGGTCAGGGCGGATCCGGTGGCGATGGGTCCGGCGGAGACCGGTCTCGTCGGAGCGGATCCGGTGGCGACGGGTCTGGTCAGGGCGGATCCGGTGGCGATGGGTCCGGCAGCGACCGGTCTCGTCAGGGCGGGTCCGGTGGCGAGGGGCCCGATGGGGGCGGATCCCGCGGCGACGGGCCCGGTCGGGGCGGATCCCGTGGTGGCAGGTCCGGGGAGGGCGGATCCTCCGCGTCTCCCCACCGCCGGTCTCGCCGGCCTCGCCGGGGTTCAACTCGACACGGTCGACCCCCTGGCGATCTGCCTCGACACGAGGGATCCCCTGAGAGCCGGTCTCGGCCTCGGCATCGACATCGACCCCGTCGGGGCCTTCCTCGCCGACCCCGAGGGTGAGAGCGGGCACCCCCTGCACAGGGTCCGGCTCAAGCTGCGGGTGCTGCAGATCTTCCTGGCCTCGGAACTCGGGAGGGTACCGCTGACGGAAGAGCGGACCGTGGAGTACGTCGCCCGCCTGCGGAGCACACTGGCGCGCGGCGGCCCCGACGCCGCGAGCTTCCCCGGCATCCTCTGGCCGCTGATCGGATTCCTGATCGGCAACACCGACGGCGTGCGCGGGACGATGGAGACCTCGCTCGCCAACTGCCGCGCCCACGGCGGCGAATGGGAGATCGGCGTCGCCCTGCTGTTCTCCGTACACGTGGCCGTCGACATGCCCGGCGGCATGGAGTACGTCGACGGGTACGTCGAGGAACTGCGGACCGTCTCCCTGCGCGTCGGTGACCGCTGGATGCGGGCCCAGGTGTGCCCGCTGGATGCGGGCCCAGGTGTGCGGCGCGGTCGGCGAGGCGGCCATGGCGCGCAGTCGGTTCGAGGAGGCGAAGGCGGAGTTCGAGGAGGCGTTGCGGCTCGCCCACGAGGTGCGGGCGTACGCGGAGAAGCCGTTCCTCATCGCGCGGCTCGGCGAGATCGCCTACCGCGAGGGCGACCGGGCGGCGGCGCTCAGGGCTCTGGACGAGGCGACGGCCGCGGCCGACCGCTACGCGGTGCCGGACTCACGGGCGTTCGTCCTCCTCGTACGGGCCCAGATGGCGCTCGACGACCGGGAGTTCGGGCGCGCTCGCGAACTCTGCGAGGCGGCCCGCAAGGAGACGACGCGGGGCACCCCGCCGCCCCAGTTCATCGCCGCGCTGAACGGCGTCGACGGCCTTCTCACAGCCGTCGAGTCGGGTCCGGGACAGGGCCTGCGGCGCCTGGCCGACGCGCTGCGCAAGGCCATGGCGGACAGCTGCGCGGAGGTGGTCCTCGCCACCCTGGCCGAGCAGGCGGCGGGGGTGCTCTCCGGCATCGGCGAGCACGCGCGCGTGGTGCGCGTACTCACGGCCGCCTCCTGCTGGCGGGAAGGCCACCCGCGCCCGCTGCCGCACCGGACGGACCTCGAACGCATCGAGGCCACGGCACTGGCCGCACTCGGCCGCCGGGCCTACGACACCGAGCGCGCCACCGGCGCCGCGCTCACCCGGGGCGGCGTCCTGGGCGTCCTGGAGGAACTGGCCGAGGCGTCACCGGCACCGGAAACGTGAGTCGGCCCAGTCCGCCAGGGCCACCGGGCCGAAGCCCGAGTACGGTTCGACGACCAGGCGGATCGTTTTCCTGCCCGTCAGATCGACGTGCAGGGGCACCGCGGCCTGACCGCCCCGGATCAGCCCCGACCGCCACCTCCGCACACCGTCCGCGAACACCGAGAACCGCACCTGACCGAGGCCCATCGTCAGGTCGTCCACGCCGACCATCGCGTCGTACGAGGAACAGGTGCGGTTGAGATCGATGGTGACCGAGGAGGCGCCGTGCACGGTGACACCGTTCGCGTACCGCTTGCCGGCGACGGACATGCCGTAACGCTGCCAGACCCAGCTGCTCTCGCCGAGCCGCATCTCGGGCTCGGTGCCGTCCCCGGTGATGCCGTACTTCAGCTCGTTCCACTGGAAGTCCTCGGGCTCCGGGGGCGGCGGGGGAACGGGAGCGGGAGGCGGCGTGGGCTTCGGTGGGGGTGTCGGAGCGGGCGTCGGCCGCGGCTTCGGCTTCGGGGTGGGGTCGGGCGCGGGCGTCCGGGCCGGTGCCGAGGGCGGCTTCGGCTTGGGTTTCGGCGCCGCCGCGACCGCCGCGGGCTCGGGTGCGGCCTTCGGCGGGGGCGAGGACCGGGAGGGCGACGGTGACGGTGACGGCACGCTCGGTTCGACGACCGGGCCGGGCGGGCGCGGCCCGGCCTCGTCCTTCTTGACGGCCGCGTCGTCGCCCGTGAGCGCGAACACCACCGTGGCGACGGCCGCAGCGACGATCCCCGCGACGATCCCGGCCTTCGCGGGCGTGCCGAGCCCCTCCGCCGCGGCCCCGCCGGCCCCCGCGCCACCCGAACCGCCGCCGGCCGCGGAGGCGGCTCCCGCGGCCCCGGCCGCACCCACGCCGGTCCCGCCGGCGATGAGGGCAGCCGCCTTCGCGTATCCGGCGGCACCGAACCAGCCGATGACCGCGATCGGCACGACCGCCGGGATGCCGTTCGCGACGTCCTTGATCTGGCCGGCGGCCAGCCGGCACTTGGCGCACTCCTCCAGGTGTTTGCGCAGCCCGCGCTCGGCCCGCGTGCGCAGGCCGCCCCGCGCGTACGCGCCGAGCCGGTCGGCGTACCGCGCGCACTCCTCGTCCGTGGTGAGCGTGGCGCTCACATGGGCCTGCAGATAGGCCTGCTTGAGGCCTTCACGGGCCCGGCTGGCCAGTACGCGCGTGCCGTTGGCGTCGAGGCCGAACAGCGTGGCGACCTCGCTGGGCGACTCGTCCTCGACCTCGGTGTGCCACAGCACGGCCTGCCAGCGCTCCGGCAGCGACCGGAACGCCTGCATGGCCATGGACTGCTCGGCCTCGTGCATGGCGCGGACGTCCGCGCCCAGTTCCTGGGAGGCGGTGTCGTCCGACAGCTCGGAGCCGCGCGCGGCCTGCGCCGCGAACACGGCGAAGTCGTCGACCAGGTGCTCCCGCCGCGCGGACCTGGTCCAGCCCGCCGCGACCCGCCGTACGGTCGTCAGCAGATAGGCGCGTACGGAGTGCTCGGGGCCGCTGCCGCCGCGGACGGCCTGGAGCATGCGGGCGAAGACCTCGGCGGTGAGGTCGTCCGCGGTGTGGGCGTCGCGGCAGCAGGTACGCGCGTACCGGCGGACGGCGTCCGCGTGGCGGCGGTACAGCTCCTCGTAGGCCGTGTCGTCGCCCGAACGCATCCACCCGATCAACTCGGCGTCGGCGGGCGGCGGTTCGACGATCTCGGCGGGCGGCGGCAGCACTCCGCCGTCCTGCTGCTCACGCCGCTCGCGCTGCGGCGGAACAACGGCTTCCGGTACGGCGCTGTCGAGCGGCTCGTCCTGCTCGTCAACGCTCATCGCGGAAAGCCCCCGCCTGCACACTCGGACCCGAACACCGGGAAAGAGTGCCACAAGCCCTCAACCGTGTTACCCACAGGAACGCAGCAACCACTCATCCGTATGGATCACCCAACCACCCCTTGACGCCCGATAGGAGCGCGGGGAACGACGCACTCCAGCCCAAACCGACCCGCACTCCCCAACAGGGCTCACCCCGACTCCCTAAAGGGGCGCGGGGAACGGCGCACTCCAGCCGAAACTCACCCGCACTACGCAACAGGGCTCGCCTTCGACTGCCATAGGGGCGCGGGGAACGGCGCACTCCAGCCGAAACCCACCCGCACTACGCAACAGGGCTCGCCTTCGACTGCCATAGGGGCGCGGGGAACGGCGCACTCACCCCCCGGGCGCACCCACCCCCGACCACCCCCCACCCCCGCCGGAGGCGACCGCACGCGGACAAGCACCCCCACGCACAGCCGCCGCACGCCAAGTGCCACGCGCCTACGCAGGACGCGAACGCAACCCTTCCAGCAGGATGTCCAACAGCCGCGCGGACGCCGCAGCCTGCTGCGCGGCATCCGGCAGAGACGGCGCCGCCGTGGCTATCACCAGCAGCACGTCCGACACCGTCACATCCGCCCGCAGCGCACCCGCGCCCCGCGCCCGATCCACGAGCCGCCCCACGACCTCAAGCAGCTGGGCCGCCCCGGCGTCGTCCTCGTCCGGCTCCCCGAGGGAAACCGGCCGCTGCTCCACGAGCCGCAGATCGGGCCCGCCGGGCTGGGACCGCTGCTGCGGAACCCGCGCCCCGTCGCGCACCGGAACTCCGTCGAGCACCGGGACTCCGTCGCGCACCGACGTCCCGTCGAGGACCGAACCGTCCTCGCCGACCCCCACCCGCAGCACCTGCGGCGGCAGCAGGCGCCCCGCGCCCGACGCCACCGACGTCCGCAGGAAGCGCGACAGCGCCGACCACGGCTCGTCCTCCTGCCCGAGCGCGGAGCGCGCCTGATCGGTCAGCCGGGAGGTCTCCTCCTCGGCGATACGCCGGACCAGGACGTCCTTGCTCGGAAAGCGCCGGTACACCGTGCCCACACCGACCCGCGCGCGCCGTGCCACGTCCTCCATGGGAGCGCCGTACCCCAGCTCCCCGAAGACCTCACGCGCCGCGCGCAGTACGTGCTCCAGATTGCGCTGTGCGTCCACCCGCAGCGGCGTGGTGCGCGATACGTCCCCCGCGCGTCCGTTGCTCGCCGCCTGGGTCGCGCCGCCCGTTGGAAGGGCGGACGCGGATGTCCAATGAGTGTCCTGAATATGCATGTGTGTTCCCCCGGTAATGACGTCTCCCCCCGGAGACTCTCCCCGCCATCGACAGACCGGAGTCAGCGGAACAACCTTCGCCGTAGGACCCCACCGTACGGACCCGTCGAGCGCATCCCCCTACACCCCGATGACAGACGAACATAGTTGAGGCGGAGTCAATTCAGAAGGGGGAGGTTCCGCACGGAGCGCCCCCCGATCGGAGTACGGGCCGGTTACGTCCCGGTTGCGCCCCCTAATGCCACCCAGCTCACACCTGCTGACCTGCGAACCTTCCTCGCGCTCCGGCGAAACGGCCCGCTCCGCTCGTCTTCGGCCGCCGGTCACACAAATTGACGGGCCTGTGGACAAACGCCCGTAGCCGGTGCGTCATGGGTGAGTGAAGGAACGTGCGCGCATTCTCGTTGTCGGCGGCGGCTACGTCGGGATGTACACCGCCCTGCGTCTCCAGCGGAAGCTCAGACAGGAGCTGAAACGCGGAGACGTGGAGATCACCGTGGTCACTCCCGACCCGTACATGACCTATCAGCCCTTCCTGCCGGAGGCGGCCGCGGGCTCCATCTCGCCGCGCCACGTCGTCGTACCCCTGCGTCGCGTCCTCGACCGGTGCCGCGTCGTCATCGGCGAGGCCACGTCGATCGACCACGCCAAGCGCACCGTGACCGTCGCGACCCTCGCCACCGAGGAGGAGGGCACGGGCCCCGACCAGCTTCCGTACGACGAACTGGTGCTGGCCCCCGGCTCCGTGGCGCGCACCCTTCCGATCCCCGGCCTCGCCGAGTTCGCCATCGGCTTCAAGACCGTCGAGGAGGCCATCGGTCTGCGCAACCACGTCATCGAGCAGATGGACATCGCCTCCTCCACCCGCGACCCCGCGATCCGCGACGCCGCCCTGACCTTCGTCTTCGTAGGAGGCGGTTACGCCGGAGTGGAGGCGCTCGGCGAGCTGGAGGACATGGCCCGGTACGCCTCCCGCTACTACCACAACGTCCAGCCCGAGGACATGAAGTGGATCCTCGTAGAGGCCTCGGACCGCATCCTCCCCGAGGTCGGCGAGGAGATGGGCAAGTACACCGTCACCCAGCTGCGCCGCCGCAACATCGACGTACGCCTGCGGACGCGCCTCGACTCCTGCACCGACCGCGTCGCCGCCCTCAGCGACGGCGCCCGCTTCCCGACCCGCACGGTCGTGTGGACGGCGGGCGTGAAGCCCCACCCGATCCTCGCCGCCACCGACCTGCCGCTGAACGAACGCGGTCGGCTGAAGTGCACCCCCGAGCTGACCGTGGAAGGCACCACGCACGCGTGGGCCGCGGGCGACGCCGCCGCCGTACCCGACGTGACCGCGTCCGCGCCCGGCACGGAGACGGCCCCCAACGCCCAGCACGCCGTCCGCCAGGCCAGGGTCCTCGGCGACAACATCGCCCACTCCCTGCGCGGCGAGCCGCTGGAGACGTACTCCCACAAGTACGTGGGATCGGTCGCCTCCCTGGGGCTGCACAAGGGGGTCGCGCACGTCTACGGACGCAGGCTGAAGGGATACCCTGCCTGGTTCATGCACCGCGTCTACCACCTGAGCCGGGTGCCCACCTTCAACCGAAAAGCCCGCGTGCTCGCCGAATGGACCCTGTCGGGCCTCTTCAAGAGAGAGATCGTCTCTCTCGGTTCGCTCGAACACCCCCGCGCGGAGTTCGAACTCGCGGCCGGTGGAAAGCCTCCCCAGGACCACCCGA
This sequence comes from Streptomyces ortus, assembly GCF_026341275.1. Lineage (NCBI taxonomy): Bacteria > Bacillati > Actinomycetota > Actinomycetes > Kitasatosporales > Streptomycetaceae > Streptomyces > Streptomyces ortus. The sequence goes on along the minus strand of NZ_JAIFZO010000002.1, from coordinate 4,089,870 downwards.
AGGGGTCGTCCTGACCGGAGTCAGGAACTTCGCCCGCGGGACCGGCGTCTGACGAATGTCGGCCCCGTCGGACACACTGGTCCATCACGACCATGGGCGGGCCGACCGCTCGCCCTTCGATCCCACGAGGCCTGTCCCACAGTGAACTTCACGCGCTGGAGCGCTCGGCTCCCCGGAACGCAGCGCCGCGCGGCGGCGCGGGCCGACGGACTGTCCACGGCCCTCCCCCCGGAGGGCTCCGTGCCCGCGGCACGCGCCGAGCGGCCGACCGCCGAGGGGACCTCGGTCGCGCTCGCCCCCGCCGTGGACGAGCTGCCGGTCCGTGAGGTCCTGGACCGCATCCCGGCCCTCGTCGCACTGGTGCACGGACCCGAGCACCGCCTCGCGTACGTGAACGACGCCTATGTGACGGCCTTCGGAGCCCGTCCGCCCGGCGAACCCGCGCGTGAGGCGCTGCCCGAGCTGGCCGAGACCGGTCTCCTGCCGCTCCTCGACCAGGTCCTGCGCAGCTCCAAGCCGCGCACGGTCAAGTCCCGCAAGGTCCCCGGCGGTCGCTCGTACACGTTCACGTGCACCCCCGTGGAGGTCACGGCCACCCCGGACGGGGGCGGTGTGCTGATCTTCGCGGTGGACGTCACCGACCACGCCGAGGCCGCCGAGCGGCTGCGGGCCAGCGAGCGCCGGCAGCGCGAGACCGCCGTCACCCTCCAGCGCTCCCTGCTCCCCCAGGAACTGGAGGAGCCGGACGACCTGCGCGTCGCCGCGACCTACCACCCCGGCGGCACGGAGGCCGCGGTCGGCGGCGACTGGTACGACGTGATCACCCTCGGCGGTGGCCGCACCGCCCTCGTCATCGGCGACGTGATGGGCCGCGGCATCCGCGCGGCGGCCGTCATGGGCCAGCTCCGCACGGCGGTCCGCGCGTACGCCCGCCTGGACCTGCCCCCGCACGAGGTCCTCCAGCTGCTCGACGGCCTCGCCATGGAGATCGACGCCAACCAGATCGCCACCTGCGTGTACGCGGTCCACGACCCGAACGAGGGCCGGCTGGTGTACGCCTCCGCCGGCCACCTCCCGATCCTCGTACGGGACGAGAGCGGCACCGTCCACCGCGCCGACGAGCCCACCGGGCCCCCGCTCGGCACGGGCGGCTGGATGCACGCCTCCGGTTCGGTGCCGCTGGGCCCCGGCTCCACCGCCGTCCTCTACACCGACGGCCTGGTCGAGCGCCGGGACGCGGACCTCGACGAGGGAATCGCCTCCCTGGAGGGCGCACTGGCCGGCGCCACGGGCACCCCCCAGGTGGTCTGCGACCGCCTGGTCCGCTCGATGGGCGTGACAGCCGAGCACGACGACGACGTCGCCGTCCTGGTCCTCCAGCACCCGGCGCGTACGGGCCCGGACGGCGACCTCTTCCGCAACGCGGCCCTGGAGCTGCTCGGCGGCACGGAAGCGGCCCCACGCGCGCGTGCCTTCGCCTCCGGCGTCCTCACCAGCTGGCGCTTCGCACCCGACCTGCACGACCTCGGCGTACTCGCCGCGAGCGAACTCGTCGCCAACTCCCTCCAGCACGGCACCCCGCCGATGCGCCTGAGACTGCGCCGCACCGACCGCCGGCTGATCGTGGAGGTCACGGACGGCGACGACCACCTGCCGCGCCGCCGCCGCGCGGAACCGGCCGACGAGTCGGGCCGCGGCATCGCGATCATCGCCGCCATCGCCTCGAACTGGGGCTCCCGCCGTGCCCCGGGCGGCGGCAAGGCGGTGTGGTGCGAGTTCGCCCTGCCGAGCGTCAGTTCCGTCAGGCCGCGGTCCGCACCGACTCCGTAGAGGCCCCGCCCCGCACCACGACCCGGCTCTTCGCGAGCGAGGGCTGGTTCTGCACAGGGGTGAGCTGCCGCCCCAGCCGTACGGCCAGGACGGTGATCCCCAGCGAGAACAGCAGGAACGTCACGATGTACGGCGCGTGCAGCGAGGCACCCATCGGGCCGCCCACCGCCGGGCCGACCGCGAGGGCCAGCTGCTTCACCAGGGCGAAGGCCGAGTTGTACTGCCCGGCCAGCCCGCTGGGCGCGAGATCCGCGACCAGCGGAGCCACGGTCGGCGACAGCATCGCCTCCCCGAGCCCGAACAGCGCGTATGTCGACACGAACGCGGCCGTGGCCATGGTCTGGCTGGCGTGCCCGAGGCCCGCGTACCCGGCGATGACCCAGGCGAGAGCCCAGATCAGTCCCACGGCGGCGATCACCCGGGACCGCTTGCGCCGCTCGACGAACTTCAGCACGGCGAACTGCGCGACGACGATCATCGCGGTGTTCGCGGCGAGAGCCGTCCCGAGCGCGGAGGTGGAGATGCCGGCCGCCTCGACGCCGTACGCGCTCAGCCCGGACTCGAACTGTCCGTAGCAGGCGAAGAACAGCACGAAGCCCACCACGCACAGCTGCACCATGGCCCGGTTGCCGAGCAGCTGCTTCCAGCTGCCCCCGGCCTGCTTCGGCGCTCTCTCGACGCGGGGCGCCTTCGGCATCCGTACGGTCGCCATGACCACCACGAGCAGCAGGAACATCGCCGCCTCGATCGCGAACAGCAGCGTGAACGAGCTCGCCCGCGAGGCATCGACGAGGTGACCGCCGATGAGCCCGCCGACGCCGAGGCCGAGGTTCTGCAGGAAGAACTGGGTGGCGAACGCGCGGGAGCGGGTCTCGGCGGTCGAGCAGTCGACGATCATCGTCGCCAGCGCGGGCTGCATCACGGCCTGCCCGGCACCGAGCGCGGCAGCCGACATCAGTACGGCCGCGGAGCTGCTCGACAGTCCCAGGCTCAGCGAGCCGACGGCGGCGGCGACCAGGGCGAGGAGCAGCACGGGCATCGGCCCTCGCCGGACGATGGCCCGCCCGGCGAACGGCAGCACCACGAGCGCGGCCACGGCGAAGACGGCGAGCACGAGTCCCGCCGTCATGGCACCGAGATCCCGTACCTGCGCCACGTAGACGTACAGATACGGGACGGTAAAGCCGAGGCCGAACGCGCTGAGTGCGTTGCCCACATGGATCCGGCGCATCTCCGCGCCCATCGCCCTGGTCACTTTCACCTGCCTTGATCAAGAAGTCTTACGCCTACCTCAGGAGTTAGGGCTGAAGGCTTCGAAGCTAAAGTTAGAAGCTAAACAGTACATCTCGAAGGACTTCAATGCCAAGCGGGCGCGTGCCATACTGCGGCCATGGGTGACACCCCCGCCGCGAACGAGCCGACGCTGGACGAGCAGATCGCCGCCTACCAGCGCGAGTTCCAGGACCTCGACCCCCAGGTCGAGAAGATCGTCTCGGCCCTCGGCCGCCTCAACCGCCGTATGAACGTCGCGTACGGCCGTCAGACCGCCGCCCTCGGCATCAGCAACGCCGAGTGGGAGGTCCTCAAGGCGCTTGTCCTGTCGGGAGCGCCCTACTGCCTGGGCCCCAGCGACCTGGCGAAGAGACTCGGCCTCACTCCGGCGGCCATGACCCACCGGATCGACCGGATGGTGGGGGAGGGGCTCGTCACCAGGGAGCGCGACGAGTCCAACCGGGTCCGCGTGATCGTGGAGCTGACGAACGAGGGCCGGGACAAGTGGCTGGAGGCCATGCGCCTTGCCACCGTCTTCGAGGAGGACCTGCTCCAGGACCTCTCACAGGCGGAGCGGGGTGCCCTGGAAGACGTGCTGGCCAGGCTGCTGCGACGCGTGGAGGACGCGCAGCCGGACGCCGGCGGCCGGCTCACCGACCTCGACTGAGGCCCGCGCGGGGCGAGTTGAGGGTTTGCCGGGCGCCAGCCAGGGGGAGACTTGACACTCCCCTCGTGGAACCGTAAGGTTCTTCGAGTTGCCACGGAGCCGTAACGGTTCTGCGACAGCTCATCCGCCGCAGATGCGGCACACCAAACCACCAGCACGATCTCCCAACGGGATCCAATTCGGCGTGCCCGAATTGATTTCGATTCGGGGTCAGCAGCTCGATTAGGAACTGCCGACAGGATCCGCTAAAGTTTTGGACGTCGGAACGGCCCAACAGCCGCAAAGACAAACCCGGTTGACCGGGAGTCAGGCCCGAAAGGATCTGATAGAGTCAACATCGCCGGAAAGGGAAACGCGAAAGCGAAAACCTGGAAAGCACCGAGGAAATCGGGACCGGAAACGGTCTGATAGAGTCGGAAACGCAAGACCGAAGGGAAAAGCCCGGAGGAAAGCCCGAGAGGGTGAGTACGAAGGAAGCGTCCGTTCCTTGAGAACTCAACAGCGTGCCAAAAATCAACGCCAGATATGTTGATACCCCGTCCATCACCGCATGGTGGTGGGTGGAGGTTCCTTTGAAAAAGTCCTGCCGGGCGCAAGCACGGCAGGCGCATCAGCGAGGACGCTGTGAACGGCCTTCCTTATTCCGGTTGGTCGTTCCGCTCTCATGATGTGAACCGGATTACCGGTAAACATTCACGGAGAGTTTGATCCTGGCTCAGGACGAACGCTGGCGGCGTGCTTAACACATGCAAGTCGAACGATGAACCACTTCGGTGGGGATTAGTGGCGAACGGGTGAGTAACACGTGGGCAATCTGCCCTTCACTCTGGGACAAGCCCTGGAAACGGGGTCTAATACCGGATGATACTTCTGCAGGCATCTGTGGGGGTTGAAAGCTCCGGCGGTGAAGGATGAGCCCGCGGCCTATCAGCTTGTTGGTGAGGTAGTGGCTCACCAAGGCGACGACGGGTAGCCGGCCTGAGAGGGCGACCGGCCACACTGGGACTGAGACACGGCCCAGACTCCTACGGGAGGCAGCAGTGGGGAATATTGCACAATGGGCGAAAGCCTGATGCAGCGACGCCGCGTGAGGGATGACGGCCTTCGGGTTGTAAACCTCTTTCAGCAGGGAAGAAGCGAAAGTGACGGTACCTGCAGAAGAAGCGCCGGCTAACTACGTGCCAGCAGCCGCGGTAATACGTAGGGCGCAAGCGTTGTCCGGAATTATTGGGCGTAAAGAGCTCGTAGGCGGTCTGTCGCGTCGGATGTGAAAGCCCGGGGCTTAACCCCGGGTCTGCATTCGATACGGGCAGACTAGAGTGTGGTAGGGGAGATCGGAATTCCTGGTGTAGCGGTGAAATGCGCAGATATCAGGAGGAACACCGGTGGCGAAGGCGGATCTCTGGGCCATTACTGACGCTGAGGAGCGAAAGCGTGGGGAGCGAACAGGATTAGATACCCTGGTAGTCCACGCCGTAAACGGTGGGAACTAGGTGTTGGCGACATTCCACGTCGTCGGTGCCGCAGCTAACGCATTAAGTTCCCCGCCTGGGGAGTACGGCCGCAAGGCTAAAACTCAAAGGAATTGACGGGGGCCCGCACAAGCAGCGGAGCATGTGGCTTAATTCGACGCAACGCGAAGAACCTTACCAAGGCTTGACATCGCCCGGAAAGCATCAGAGATGGTGCCCCCCTTGTGGTCGGGTGACAGGTGGTGCATGGCTGTCGTCAGCTCGTGTCGTGAGATGTTGGGTTAAGTCCCGCAACGAGCGCAACCCTTGTTCTGTGTTGCCAGCATGCCCTTCGGGGTGATGGGGACTCACAGGAGACTGCCGGGGTCAACTCGGAGGAAGGTGGGGACGACGTCAAGTCATCATGCCCCTTATGTCTTGGGCTGCACACGTGCTACAATGGCAGGTACAATGAGCTGCGATACCGCAAGGTGGAGCGAATCTCAAAAAGCCTGTCTCAGTTCGGATTGGGGTCTGCAACTCGACCCCATGAAGTCGGAGTTGCTAGTAATCGCAGATCAGCATTGCTGCGGTGAATACGTTCCCGGGCCTTGTACACACCGCCCGTCACGTCACGAAAGTCGGTAACACCCGAAGCCGGTGGCCCAACCCCCTTGTGGGGAGGGAGCTGTCGAAGGTGGGACTGGCGATTGGGACGAAGTCGTAACAAGGTAGCCGTACCGGAAGGTGCGGCTGGATCACCTCCTTTCTAAGGAGCATCTAGGCCGCCAAGCTTGCTTGGTGGTCCAGGGCCATTACGTCGGCATACGTTCGACGGTGGTTGCTCAAGGGTGGAACGTTGATTATTCGGCACACTTGACCTGCTCTGGGTCGCAAGTACTGCTTCGGCGTGGAAAGCGATGAGGAGAGGGAAGAGTGTCGGGCACGCTGTTGGGTGTCTGAGGGTACGGACTTCAAGTCTGGATCTTCAGTGCCGGCCCCAGTGCACTCCGGAGTTTTCCGGGGGTGATGGGTGGTTGGTCGTTGTTTGAGAACTGCACAGTGGACGCGAGCATCTGTGGCCAAGTTTTTAAGGGCGCACGGTGGATGCCTTGGTACCAGGAACCGATGAAGGACGTGGGAGGCCACGATAGTCCCCGGGGAGCCGTCAACCAGGCTTTGATCCGGGGGTTTCCGAATGGGGAAACCCGGCAGTCGTCATGGGCTGTCACCCGCATCTGAACACATAGGGTGTGTGGAGGGAACGCGGGGAAGTGAAACATCTCAGTACCCGCAGGAAGAGAAAACAACCGTGATTCCGGGAGTAGTGGCGAGCGAAACCGGATGAGGCCAAACCGTATGTGTGTGAGACCCGGCAGGGGTTGCGCATGCGGGGTTGTGGGATCTCTCTTTCACAGTCTGCCGGCTGTGAGGCGAGTCAGAAACCGTTGGTGTAGGCGAAGGACATGCGAAAGGTCCGGCGTAGAGGGTAAGACCCCCGTAGTCGAAACATCAACGGCTCGTTTGAGAGACACCCAAGTAGCACGGGGCCCGAGAAATCCCGTGTGAATCTGGCGGGACCACCCGCTAAGCCTAAATATTCCCTGGTGACCGATAGCGGATAGTACCGTGAGGGAATGGTGAAAAGTACCGCGGGAGCGGAGTGAAATAGTACCTGAAACCGTGTGCCTACAAGCCGTGGGAGCGTCGCGCAAGGAACTTGTTCCTTGCGTCGTGACTGCGTGCCTTTTGAAGAATGAGCCTGCGAGTTTGCGGTGTGTTGCGAGGTTAACCCGTGTGGGGAAGCCGTAGCGAAAGCGAGTCCGAATAGGGCGGTATAGTAGCGCGCTCAAGACCCGAAGCGGAGTGATCTAGCCATGGGCAGGTTGAAGCGGCTGTAAGAGGTCGTGGAGGACCGAACCCACCAGGGTTGAAAACCTGGGGGATGACCTGTGGTTAGGGGTGAAAGGCCAATCAAACTCCGTGATAGCTGGTTCTCCCCGAAATGCATTTAGGTGCAGCGTCGTGTGTTTCTTGCCGGAGGTAGAGCACTGGATAGGCGATGGGCCCTACCGGGTTACTGACCTTAGCCAAACTCCGAATGCCGGTAAGTGAGAGCGCGGCAGTGAGACTGTGGGGGATAAGCTCCATGGTCGAGAGGGAAACAGCCCAGAGCATCGACTAAGGCCCCTAAGCGTACGCTAAGTGGGAAAGGATGTGGAGTCGCACAGACAACCAGGAGGTTGGCTTAGAAGCAGCCACCCTTGAAAGAGTGCGTAATAGCTCACTGGTCTAGTGATTCCGCGCCGACAATGTAGCGGGGCTCAAGCGTACCGCCGAAGTCGTGTCATTCATACACATATCCCCAACGGGAGTATGGATGGGTAGGGGAGCGTCGTGTGCCGGGTGAAGCCGCGCCGGAAGGCAGTGGTGGACGGTTCACGAGTGAGAATGCAGGCATGAGTAGCGATACACACGTGAGAAACGTGTGCGCCGATTGACTAAGGGTTCCTGGGTCAAGCTGATCTGCCCAGGGTAAGTCGGGACCTAAGGCGAGGCCGACAGGCGTAGTCGATGGATAACCGGTTGATATTCCGGTACCCGCTGTGAAGCGTCAAACATCGAACCAGGCGATGCTAAGTCCGTGAAGCCGTTCCGGACCCTTCGGGGAATGGAAAGTGGTGGAGCCGACGGACCAGACCTGTAGTAGGTGAGTGATGGGGTGACGCAGGAAGGTAGTCCAGCCCGGGCGGTGGTTGTCCCGGGGTAAGGGTGTAGGACGTGATCCAGGTAAATCCGGTTCACATAAGTCTGAGACCTGATGCCGAGCCGATTGTGGTGAAGTGGATGATCCTATGCTGTCGAGAAAAGCCTCTAGCGAGTTTCATGGCGGCCCGTACCCTAAACCGACTCAGGTGGTCAGGTAGAGAATACCGAGGCGTTCGGGTGAACTATGGTTAAGGAACTCGGCAAAATGCCCCCGTAACTTCGGGAGAAGGGGGGCCATCACTGGTGATCCGATTTACTCGGTGAGCTGGGGGTGGCCGCAGAGACCAGCGAGAAGCGACTGTTTACTAAAAACACAGGTCCGTGCGAAGCCGTAAGGCGATGTATACGGACTGACGCCTGCCCGGTGCTGGAACGTTAAGGGGACCGGTTAGTCAAACTTCGGTTTGGCGAAGCTGAGAACTTAAGCGCCAGTAAACGGCGGTGGTAACTATAACCATCCTAAGGTAGCGAAATTCCTTGTCGGGTAAGTTCCGACCTGCACGAATGGCGTAACGACTTCTCGACTGTCTCAACCATAGGCCCGGTGAAATTGCACTACGAGTAAAGATGCTCGTTTCGCGCAGCAGGACGGAAAGACCCCGGGACCTTTACTATAGTTTGATATTGGTGTTCGGTTCGGCTTGTGTAGGATAGCTGGGAGACTGTGAAGCTTGAGCGCCAGCTCGGGTGGAGTCGTCGTTGAAATACCAGTCTGGTCGTGCTGGATGTCTAACCTGGGTCCGTGATCCGGATCAGGGACAGTGTCTGATGGGTAGTTTAACTGGGGCGGTTGCCTCCTAAAGAGTAACGGAGGCGCCCAAAGGTTCCCTCAGCCTGGTTGGCAATCAGGTGTTGAGTGTAAGTGCACAAGGGAGCTTGACTGTGAGACCGACGGGTCGAGCAGGGACGAAAGTCGGGACTAGTGATCCGGCGGTGGCTTGTGGAAGCGCCGTCGCTCAACGGATAAAAGGTACCCCGGGGATAACAGGCTGATCTTCCCCAAGAGTCCATATCGACGGGATGGTTTGGCACCTCGATGTCGGCTCGTCGCATCCTGGGGCTGGAGTCGGTCCCAAGGGTTGGGCTGTTCGCCCATTAAAGCGGTACGCGAGCTGGGTTTAGAACGTCGTGAGACAGTTCGGTCCCTATCCGCTGTGCGCGTAGGAATATTGAGAAGGGCTGTCCCTAGTACGAGAGGACCGGGACGGACGAACCTCTGGTGTGCCAGTTGTCCTGCCAAGGGCATGGCTGGTTGGCTACGTTCGGGAGGGATAACCGCTGAAAGCATCTAAGCGGGAAGCCTGCTTCGAGATGAGTATTCCCACCAACTTGATTGGTTAAGGCTCCCAGTAGACGACTGGGTTGATAGGCCGGATGTGGAAGCCCTGTAAGGGGTGGAGCTGACCGGTACTAATAGGCCGAGGGCTTGTCCTCAGTTGCTCGCGTCCACTGTGTTGGTTCTGAAACCACGAACAATCCCATACCCGTGTGGCCACGGGGTGTGGTGCCGCAGTTTGAGAGTTTCATAGTGTTTCGGTGGTCATAGCGTGAGGGAAACGCCCGGTTACATTCCGAACCCGGAAGCTAAGCCTTACAGCGCCGATGGTACTGCAGGGGGGACCCTGTGGGAGAGTAGGACGCCGCCGAACAAATATTACGGAAAAGCCCCCGCACTTCGGTGCGGGGGCTTTTTTGCGTTCCGGCGCATGGAGGCGCATTCGGTTTCGTTACCGTGACCCTCATGAATTCTGAGTACCTGATCCGTTCGATAGGCAGTGACGAGTGGCCCGCGGTGAAGGAGCTGGCGCTTGCCGCTCTGCAGGATCCGGTGGCGCATCTGGCTTTTCTGGATACGTACGAGGTCGCGGTGGGGCGGCCCGACAGTTTCTGGCAGGAGCGGGCCGCCGGAGCCGCGGAGGGGGTGCGTGAACGCCAGCAGATCGTCGCCGAGGAGCCCGGTGGGCGGTGGATCGGGTGTGTGGTCGTGCTGGTCGAGGAGGCCGGAGCTGTCGGGGCGCTGGGGGCCGTGAGCCCCGTACGGCAGGGGCATTTGGTGGGTGTGTATGTGCGGCCCGAGGTGCGGGGGATCGGGCTCACCGAGCGGCTGTTCGCGTATGCGCTGCGGTGGGCCTGGGAGGATGCCGGCCTGGAGCGGGTGCGGCTGTTCGTGGACGAGCGGAACGGGCGGGCCGAGTCCTTCTACCGCAAGTTCGGGTTCGTGCCCACGGGGGAGAGCGTTCCGGTACCCGGGGATGTGGATGCGCGGGAGCTGGAGTTCGTGTTCGAGCGGTCCTAGGCGTCGCGGGTCACACCGGGAGGTTCTGGTGGGGCCAGCGGGAGCGGGCCTGTTCCTGGGAACGGAGGAGGGCCAGGGTGGGGAGGCCTCGGTCCGGGGCCGTGCCGTCGGCTGCGGCGAGCAGGTCCGGCAGCTGGGGGAGCGGGGCCACCGCGGCCACGTCGTCCAGGACGAGGGTCAGTGGTGGGTCGAGGCGACCGGAGGATGACCGTTCGGCCATGCGCCGGCCGCGCTCGACCACGCTTGAGGCGAGGGCCGTCAGGAGCGGCATGGCGCCGGGGTTCGACCTTGGGTCCTCGATGGGTTCACCGACCACATAAAGCGTGCCCCCTTCGTTGACGAAGGAATCCAAGGTGAGGCTGTCGGTTCGGTTTGGAGTGCACGCCTCCCGGACGTTGACGGTGAAGAGGGCGGAGAGCGCTCGGGCGGTCAGTTCCTGGGCGATGTCACGGCGTTCCGGGTGCGAGGTGAGGGCCGCTTCGAGTTCGCCCGCGGAGCCCGCTGCCGACTTGGGGTTCGTACGGAGGATGCGTACGGCGTCCTGGACCTGGCTGCCCTGGGCCCAGCGGTGGACGTGGCGAATGGTGCGGCCGTCCACCGCCGCGGCGTGCAGGTAGCTGCGCAGGAGGGTCTCCGCGGTGTCGGCGACCGCCTGGTCGATCTTGGCGGTGGGGCGGACCGGGGCGAGGAGCGCTGCGGCCCGGGCCTGCGCGGTGTCCTTGGTCTCGCAGCCCGCGGAGGGGGACCAGTGGAGGCGGGCCGGGGTGTCGCAGAGGTGGGAGGGGTCGTAGAGGAGGACGGGGCCCAGTTTGGCGCGGGCGTCCTTCGTGCTCGACCAGAGAGTGGGGTCGGAGGTGATGACGAGGGCGGGGCCGTCCGCGTCCCGGATCGCCTGGACGGCGAGGGGGTGGCGGGTCTTGGGCGGGCCCAGCACGACCCCGTGCGGGGCTGATACGGGGCTTTCCCACCCGCCCGCCAGTTCGGCGGTTTCCACAGGGGCCGACTCCAGCGGCGTCGTGACCTGCTCGGCTGCGGACTGTGCCGGTACCTCGTGCACGTCCGGCCGTTCCGCCGCCCGGGCCCGAGGAACCTCGCGTGGTTCGTCCTCGGCCGCCGGCGCCGGCGCCGGTTCCGGTGCCAGGGCAAGCGTTCTGCGTCTCGCTCTGCCCGCTCGCCATCTCGCCACCGTGCCCAGGACGAACACCGTGAGGACGACCAGGATCATCAGCTGGCCGATGAACAGGCCCCAGAAGAGCCCGTATCCGGAGAGCTGGCCGGGTGGGGTGTCGGGCCAGGCGGTCGGCAGGTCGTGGGGGGCCGCGACGAGTTGGCGTATGGCCAGGGGCGTACGGCGGAAGGTGACCTCGGACGGCCAGGAGCCGTGCGAGAAGAGGCCGGCGAGGCCGGTGGCCGTCCAGATCATGACGGTCATGCCGAGGACGAAGGCCAGGAGGCCGAGCAGCAGGCCGTCGGGGACGCCCCCTTGGCCGCCGCCTCGGCCGCCGCCGTGGTGGCGATCGCGATCGCGGTCGTCCGGTCTCATCTCGGGTCGCTCCTATGCGCCACTATCGCCACTAACTCAACTAACGCCGCTTACGGCACTCACGGCACTCACGGCACTCACGGCACTCACGGCACTTACGCCACCGTGGACTCGGACGAGTCGTCGAGATCGCTCAGGTGGTGCTCCATGAACGCCGCCGCCCGTTCCTCGGCCTCCAGCTCGGCGGCGCGCAGGGCGTCGTCCGCGAGGTGGTCGGCCGACGACTCCGTCATGGCGCGGTCGGTGAAGACCAGCGGGCGCTCGGTCTCGGAGATCAGGTGTTTGACGACCTGGACGTTGCCGTTGACGTCCCACACGGCGATGCCCGGGGTCAGGGAGGGGATGATCTCGACCGCCCAGCGGGGCAGGCCGAGGACGCGGCCCGTCATTCTGGCCTCGTCCGCCTTCTGGGCGTAGATCGTCCGGGTCGAGGCCATCTTCAGGATCGCCGCGGCCTCCTTCGCGGCGGCTCCGTCGACGACGTCGGACAGGTGGTGGACGACGGCCACGAAGGACAGACCGAGGCGGCGGCCGAACTTCAGCAGGCGCTGGAAGAGCTGGGCCACGAACGGGCTGTTGATGATGTGCCAGGCCTCTTCGACGAGGAAGATGCGCTTCTTCCGGTCGGGGCGGATCCAGGTGTGCTCCAGCCACACGCCGACGATCGCCATGAGGATGGGCATGGCGATGGAGTTGCGGTCGATGTGGGACAGGTCGAAGACGATGAGCGGGGCGTCGAGGTCGATGCCGACGGTCGTCGGGCCGTCGAACATGCCTCGCAGGTCACCGTCGACCAGGCGGTCGATGACCAGGGCAACGTCGAGGCCCCAGGCGCGTACGTCGTCTATGGCGACGTTCATCGCCTCCGCCGACTCCGGTTCGGGGTGGCGGAGCTGCTCGACGATGTCCGTCAGAACGGGCTGGCGGTCGATGATCGTCTCGTTGACGTACGCGTGCGCGACCTTCAGCGCGAAGCCGGAGCGCTCGTCCAGGCCGTGGCCCATCGCGACCTCGATGATCGTCCGGAGCAGCGCGAGCTGGCCGGTCGTGGTGATCGCCGGGTCGAGCGGGTTGAGCCGGATCCCCATGTCCAGGGCGGCGGTCGGGTCCAGGCGGATGGGGGTCAGTCCCAGCTCCTGGGCGATGAGGTTCCACTCGCCGACCCCGTCCTCGCCCTGTGCGTCGAGGACGACGACCTGGCGGTCCTTGAACCGCAGCTGCCGCATGACGTACGTCTTCTCCAGCGCGGACTTGCCGTTGCCGGACTCGCCGAGGACCAGCCAGTGCGGCGCCGGGAGCTGCTGTCCGTAGAGCTGGAAGGGGTCGTAGATGTAGCCCTTCCCGGAGTAGACCTCGCGGCCGATGATGACGCCGGAGTCGCCGAGGCCGGGGGCCGCGGTCGGCAGGTAGACGGCCTGGGCCTGGCCGGTGGAGGTGCGCACCGGTGGGCGGGTCGTCTCGACCTTGCCGAAGAGGAAGGACGTGAAGCTTTCCGTGAGGACGGACAGCGGGTCCCGCATGTAGTCCTACCTCCGGATGCCGGTCGCGAACGGGAGTGTGTTGACGAAGGCGCGGTGGTGCTCGCGGTCGCACCATTCGAGCTTGAGATACGACTTGCCGGCCGAGGCTCTGATCGTCCGCTTGTCGCGGGCGAGCGCCTCGGGGTTGCGGGACGAGACGGTGATGTACCCGACGAGGTTGACGCCGGCGGCGCCGCTCGCGAGGTCCTGGCCGCGCTGGTCGACGCGGTTGTGGGAGGCGACGTCGCGGGGGTCGACGGTGCGGTTCATCTTGGCCTGGCGGCTGGCCTCGGCGTCGTCGTTGGTTTTTTCGGTCAGCATCCGTTCGATGGCGACCTCGGTGGGTTCGAGGTCCATCGTGACGGCGACCGTGCGGATGACGTCCGGGGTGTGGACCAGCAGCGGGGCGAGGAAGTTGACGCCCACCGGGGTCATCGGCCATTCCTTCACCCAGGCCGTGGAGTGGCACCAGGGGGCGCGAGTGGAGGACTCGCGGGTCTTGGCCTGGAGGTAGGTCGGCTCCATGGCGTCCAGTTCGGCCGGCCAGGCGTTGCGCTTGGTCATGGCCTGGATGTGGTCGATGGGGTGGTCCGGGTCGTACATCGAGTGCACGAGGGAGGAGAGTCTGCCCTGGCCGAGCGGCTGGCGGACCCGGATGTCGGCCTCCTGGAGGCGGGAGCAGATGTCGGTGAGCTCGCGGGCCATGACGACGGCGAGTCCGGAGTCCTTGTCGAGCCTCTTGCCGCCCTTGGGACGGGCGGCGCGGGCCATCGCGTGGGCCTCGGCGGCCAGTTCGCGTGAGTAGTGCATGCAGGCGACGAGGTAGGCGCGGTGCTGTTCGCTGCTGGTCGACACCATGGAGGAGAGCTGCTCGTACGACTCCCGCAGCCAGCCGGGTGCCCGGTCGTCGCCGCGTACGGAGACGTCCTTGGCGTGGGCGTCCGGGTCGGCGGGGAGGGTGCGGGCGAGCATCTGGATGCGGGTGACGAAGCCGTCTCCGTTGGCGACGTGCTTGAGGAGGGTGCCGAAGCGGTCGACGAGGGCTTCCTGGTCCTCGCTGTCGCGCAGGCCGACGCCGGGGCCCTCGATCTCGATGGCGGCGGTGACGGTCTTGCGGTCGGCGTGCAGGAGGACGGCGATCTCGTCCGGGCCGAACGGTGCCGCGAGCCAGGAGATGCGTCCGATGCCCGGGGGCGGGCCGATCTCGACCTCGCGGCCGTCGATGCGCGTGCCCGACTCCATGACGTCGCTGCGGTAGGCGGTGCCGCGGCGCAGGCCGCGCTTGTAACTGCGGTTGATCTCGAACCACTTGTAGAAGGTCCGCCGCTTGTACGGGACGTAGACCGCGGCCAGCGCCAGCATCGGGAAGCCCATGAGCAGCACGATGCGCAGGGAGAGCACGGGGACGATCAGGCCGCACATCATGCCGAGGAACGCGCCCGCGATGATGAGCCCGATCTCGCCGGACTCGCGGTTGCGGCCGACGATCGCGCTCGGCCGGGCGCGGCCGATCAGATATGTACGGCGGGGCGTGACCGGATGGGACGTATGGGCCACGTGGGAATCAGTCGTCAACGCCCTTCACCTCCCGTGCGGTTGCTGCTGTTGCTGTTGTTTCGATTGTTCCCGGCGTGGGGGGTGTTGATCGGGCTGGAGCGGGGTGGGGGTGCGGAGGGGACTGCTCCACCGCCGCCCGATCCCGCGCCGCGTGTGCTGTGGGCCGCGACGCCGCCGGAGACGGGGTTCGAGGGGCGGGCGCCGGCGTTGCCGCCGCCTCCGCCTCCGCCGTTGTTGTCGGCTCGGGTGCTGTGGGTCTTGATGCCCTGGGCGACGAGGTGGGCGGGCGAGCTGATGGCCGCCGCGGCCTTGCCCTCGGCGCCCTGCATGATGCGGTTGTTGCGGCCGCCCGCGATCTCGTCGCCGAAGCCGGGGACGAAGCGGTAGATCATCGCGCTGGCGAAGATGGCGAGCAGGATGATCGCGAGGCCGGAGACGACGGCGGAGAAGGAGTCCGGGCCGTCCTCCGCGGAGAGGGCTCCGGCGAGGCCGAGCACGATCACGATGACGGGTTTGACGAGAATGACGGCGATCATGATGCCGGCCCAGCGGCGGACGTGGCCCCAGAGGTTCTTGTCGACGAGTCCGGCGTAGACGACGGTGCCGAGGAGCGCGCCCACGTAGAGGAGGGCGGCGCGGATCACCAGTTCGAGCCAGAGGACGCCGGCGGCGAGGATCGACACGAGGGAGACCACGATCAGCATGATCGGGCCGCCGCCGATGTCGGTGCCCTTGTTCAGGGCGCCGGAGAAGTTGCCGAAGAACGTGTCGGTCTGATTGCCGGTCGTCTTGGCGAGGACCTCGGCGATGCCGTCGGTCGCCGAGACGACGGTGTAGAGGACGAGGGGGGTGAAGGCGGAGGCGAGCACGGTCAGCCAGAGGAAGCCGATGGCTTCGCCGATGGCCGTGCTGAGGGGGACGCCTCGCACGGCGCGCTTGGCCACCGCGAGCAGCCACAGGAGGAGGGTGAGGATGGTCGACGCGGCGAAGACGACTGCGTACTGCTGGAGGAACGTGGGGTTCGTGAAGTCGACGGTCGCCGTGTTCTGGACGGCGTCGCTGAGCTTGTCGATGGTCCAGGAGGCGGCTTTCGCGCAGCCCTTGGCGAGGGAGGCGAGGGGGTCGAGGGCGGTGGTGGGGTCGTCTAGGGAGGGGGCGTTGCGGTTGTTACTGCCCTGTTCGCAGTAGTCCCTGGCCTGACCTGAAATCTGTGAGCAGTAATCTTCCGAAGGGCTCGGTGTCGGCGTCGGAGCCGCGTGGGCCCGCGAAGCCAGCAGAACAACCGTGGCCTGCACGGCTGCTACGACGCTGGTGAACCTGAGCACGCGCTGCGGGTTACCGGCCATAAGTGAACCCTCCGAACTCCTCGACCGCCTTGCCGATCTCGTCGGACCCGGAGACGGGGTTGTCACCGTTGACGGGGGTGGGACCGGTCTTCTGGCTGGTGTCCCGGACCTTCCAGTCGTCGTCGGCCCACTTCAACTTCACGGTCAAGGTGAACCAGCCGCTGGTCACGGGTTTGGTGGATGCCTCTCCGGTCAGACCGAAGAGGCTGTTGCACCAGACTTCGACGGTGGCCGACCCGCCGCCGCTGGACGTGACCTTGGTGCCCACCGGCAGGGTGCGGTTGACGAAGGTGCTGCCGGCGGGTGTGCCGCCGTCCTCGTCGAGACCGATCTTCTTCAGGAGCCCCGCTGAGTAGTCCGCGTCGAGATCGGACCGGAGTCGGTCGAGCGAGCCAGGGTCGGCGATCGTCTGCAGGATCTCGTGCCGCTTGGCGGTGTTGAACATGGCGTCGGAACCCAGCGCCACCGAGTAGTTCGCTGCCGCGCTCTGGGCGCCGTGGTCGTCCTGGGTGTACCCGGTCGGGATGCCGCCCGTTTTGGACTTCACCGGGTGTTCGCCGGAGGGGGACGTGGGGGTCGTGCCCGATTTGGCGGTGCCGCCGTTGTCCGGGGAGTCGCGGTTTCCGTCGCCTCGGTTCGCGAAGGCGATGGCGGCGATCAGGAGGACCACGACGCCCACCACCGTGACGAGGCTGCGGGAGGACGAACGGCCGCCGCGTCGTGCCCCTCCGTAGACGTCACCCGCACTGTCGGGGAGCCGTGTGCGTGTCTGGCCGGTACCTCCGTACCCGCCGTCCTCGCCACGCGCTCCGTGTTCGTCGCCGAGATTCATGCCGCGTACGCCCCTTCGACCTCATGCGGAACGTCGTCGTACGACGGTGGCCCCGCTGGTTCCCGCGTGGGCGCGGTGTGGTGACTGGACATCAGGAGACGCAACCTCAGCCGGTGGGCACGACGGACGGGTGGGGTAGAGGAGTGAAGGTGCGGGACCGGCCGGGCGCGGGGGCACCTGGCCGGCGGCCGCCTAGACGGCCATGCCGTACACGATCGTGAAGAGCGTGCCCAGTGAGCCGATGATGAAGACCCCGGTGAGACCCGCGATGATCAGACCCTTGCCCTGTTCCGCGCTGAAGGTGTCGCGGAGGGCGGTCGCGCCGATACGTTGTTTCGCCGCTCCCCAGATCGCGATGCCGAGGCACAGCAGGATGGCGACCGCCATCACGACCTCGATCATCACGCGGGCTTCGTTGCCCAGGGTGCCGAACGGGCCCCAGTCCGGAGCGATTCCGCCGATGATCGTGTTGATGTCGCCCTTTTCGGCTGCGAAAAGCATGTAAGTCACCGCCCCTAGTGGGTTGTTCTGCCTCCTCTGCCACTCTGCGCAGAGGTCACGGCTATTGTCGCTGACAATGATGCGGTCGCATGTCGACTTGGCGTCATTGATTGGCGGTTTTCGTGCGAATCCCTTGTCACCGGTGCTCGCGGGACCCCTCAGGGGGGCGCAGGCCGGTTTGGCGGGGGATGCATCGTCACTCTGTGTATCACGGCAGGTCACGCCGGGCAACGAAGTCGTGCGAAACCTGTGGTGTGGTTCCGTCGTTAGCTTCTCTTGCGTGAGCGCCAACTGATAGTGGCCGATTCCGCCCGGCCATCGAGCCCGACTCCGTCCCGAGTGCGCCGGTCCGTCGTGCCGATGTCCTCCGGGCCGTGCGTCTTCTGGTGTGTAGACGCCACCCGTTCTGTCGTGGTGCAGGTTATCCCGGACGGGGGGGCGGGTGTGCCGGGGCGAACGGGCGCTGAGCGGGTACCCCCACTTCCTATCGCCTTGCGCTTATATAAGCTTTCGGTGATACGTTCGCCGGGTGCACGCATTCGACGTACTCGGTGACCCCGTTCGCCGGCGGATCCTGGAGCTGCTCGCGGAGGGCGAGATGAGTTCCGGGGCGGTGAGCGAGGTCGTGCGGGAGGAGTTCGGGATATCGCAGCCCGGTGTCTCGCAGCACCTCAAGGTCCTGCGGGAGAACGGCTTCGCCACGGTCCGGCCGGAGGGGGCCCGGCGGTTGTACGCCGTGAACTCCGACCCCCTGCGGGACGTCGACGCCTGGCTGGACCGCTTCCGGCGGTTCTGGACGCCCCGTCTCGACGCCCTGTCCACCGAGGTGGCCCGGGGCAAGCGCGAACGCCGGCTCCGTGAGCGGCCCGGCGACAGCGATTCCCCGTAGCCGTCCCCCGTAGCCGTCCCCCGCAGCCATCCCCTGTGGCGATCCCCTGTAGCGATCCCTTGCAGTGATCTCTGGTGAACTCCTGTAGCGAAGGACATGGAGGAGGAGCAGCGCATGATCGACGTAAGTCATCAGATCAACGCCGTGCGGCGCACGGTCGGCAGCCGGGTCATCGAGGCGGGCGAAGCCCACGTGGTGACCGTAAGTCAGACGTACGACACGACCGTCGAGGACCTCTGGGAGGCCTGCACCGATCCCGAGCGCATCCTGCGCTGGTTCCTGCCCGTCACCGGCGAACTGCGTCCCGGCGGCACATACCAGCTGGAGGGCAACGCCGGTGGCACCGTGGAGCGCTGCGATCCGCCGAAGGGCTTCACCGCGACCTGGGAGTTCGGCGGGAACGTCAGCTGGATCGAGCTCCGGCTGACCCCCGTGGCGGACGGCGGTACGCGCTTCGAGCTGGACCACATCGCTCCCGACGACGACGAGAAGTGGCAGCAGTTCGGGCCCGGGGCCGTCGGTGTCGGCTGGGACATGGCGCTCATCGGACTCACCCTCCACCTGTCCTCCGGCGCGGCCGTGGATCCTCAGGAGGCCATGGCCTGGTTCGGGACCGAGGATGGGCTGCGGTTCGTCCGGCTGAGCAGCGAGGGCTGGTACGCGGCTGCCGTCGCCGGCGGTGAGGCCGAGGAGGTCGCGCGGGGGAGGGCGGACCGGACGACCGCCGCGTACACGGGGGCGGAGCCGGAGCCTTCCTGAACCAGGTACTTACTTTCGAGTAACCTCGCACGGCAGCCGTTGCCACAGCCTTTCGTGGGCTCTCGGAGGAGGAACCGTGCCAAGGTCGGAACGCTCACCCCTGTTGCTCGCGGGCCTGCTGGCCTCCGCGGCGGTCGCCCACTTCGCGGTGCCGAGGCAGTTCGACGCGATCGTCCCGCGCGCGCTGCCCGGCTCGCCGCGGACCTGGACGTACGCGAGCGGTGCCGTCGAGCTGGCGCTGGCGGCCGGGGTGGCGGTGCCGCGTACGAGGCGGGTGGCGGCGCTGGCCACCACAGCGTTCTTCGTCGGGGTGTTCCCCGCGAATGTCCAGATGGCGGTGGACCGGCGTCACCGGCCGGCGCCCCGGAAGGCGGCGGCGCTGGCCCGGCTGCCGCTGCAGGTGCCGTTGGTGCTGTGGGCGCGGCGCGTGGCCAGGACCGCCTAGGGCCGGCCGCCCGCGGATCCCTCTGGCCCCTCTGGCCCCTCTGGCGCCTCTGATCCCCCTGATCCCCCTGCTCCCTCGAACCCTTCCACTCCCTCCACGAAGTGGTCGAACTCGCCTGCCTGTACGCCGAGTACGAAGGCGTCCCACTTCTTCCTGGTGGTCGTGACGACGTTCTCGGGGTCGCTGGTCTCGCGGATGTAGACGAAGTCGTCGTCGCCGAAGGCGAGCTCGATCCAGGGGCCCGGCCCGGTCGCCTCCGGCGGGGCGGCACGTTCCCAGGTGAGGTTCGCGGGGATGTCAGACATGGTCTGGGCTCTCTTCGAGTACGGGGGACGAGTGCGGCGGTGGCCTTCGGCGGCCACCGTATCCCCGTCCCGGGCCCGCGTTCCTCGGCTCCCACGCGATCCACGCGTACCGGGGACCGTGCGGTGGGCGGCATGTGATCATTCCGCGGTGGGCTTTCCGCCTCTACACTGACGTTCGGATTACCGTGCGGCGAGGGGCGGTTGACGGTGCGTAAGGGCTGGATCTTGGCGACCGCCGCCGTGGGGGCGGGGCTCAGCTTCGTCATGGTGCTGGTCGTCGGCGTCTACATGGTCGCCGGGAACCTCGCCAACGGGGTGGGACAGGGAGCGGTCGGCCTCGCCAAGGGGTCCGTGCCGGCGGCGTACCGGACGCTCGTGCAGAAGTGGGGCAATCTGTGCACCGCCATTAATCCGGCCCTTCTCGCCGCGCAGCTCTATCAGGAGAGCGGGTTCAATCCCGATGCCAAGAGCCCGGCCGCCGCGCAGGGGATAGCGCAATTCATCCCCGGCACGTGGGCCACGCACGGAATCGACGGCGACGGTGACGGCGACCGCGACGTATGGGATCCGAATGACGCGATTCCATCGGCCGCGAAGTACGACTGCACGCTCGCGAAGTACGTCAAGGACGCGCCCGGGAACCAGACGGAGAACATGCTCGCCGCGTACAACGCGGGGGCGTACGCCGTCATCAAATACGGGGGCGTTCCGCCGTACAAGGAAACCCAGAACTACGTGAAGACGATCACCACGCTGCAGGAGAGCTTCGCCGCGCCCGTCGGTCGTGTGCAGCCCTCCGAGCAGGCCGCCGGTGCCATCTACTTCGCGCAGAAGAAGCTCGGCACGCTCTACCTCTGGGGCGGCAACGGCACCCCTGAGCAGGGAGGACGCTTCGACTGCTCAGGGTTGACCAAGGCCGCGTACGAGACGGTGGGGGTCACTCTGCCGCGGGTCGCCAACGACCAGTACAACGCCGGCCCGCACCCCGGGCGGGACGAGCTGCTACCCGGTGACCTGGTCTTCTTCTCGGACGACCTCACCAACTCCAGGGCCATCCGGCACGTGGGCATCTACGTCGGCGGCGGATACATGATCAACGCCCCTCGGACGGGTGCCGTGATCCGCTTCGACTCCATCGACACGCCTGACTACTTCGGGGCGACGCGGGTGACCGAAGATGGCGCGAAAGCATTGCCCACCTCTGTGTGAAACCCACCCCTGAGCTGCGGCGATGTATCTCTCTTCGATAACGTCTGCGTGATCATTCGGTGGAGAGCGGAACGTATTGAAGGGGAGTGTGCGTTCCTGTTCTTGTAGCCGACGACGGGGGTTGTGGCGCGACGCATCCGGTGGGTGCGTCGGAAAGATGACGACGAAGGAGCCGTTGCACCATGGCTGGACTCGCCGACTCCGGATCGAACCCCGATGTCGACTTGCTCTACGACATCAATGGTCTCGCCAAAGACGCGCCGCACTGGTTCGACCGCGTCATGGAGTTCGTGGGCGAGTGGGGGCTCCTGCTCGTCATGGTTCTGCTGGTGCTGTGGTGCTGGTGGAACGTCAGACGGCGGGGCGGGGACGAGGCCGCCTCGTCCGTGGCCGCGCTGATCTGGGCGCCGCTGGCCGCCGGGGTCGCCGTACTCGTGAATGTGCCGATACGGGGATTTGTCGAACGGCCCAGGCCCTTTGTGGACCACGAGGGGCTTGAGGTTCTCATCGGCGGCAAGAGCGACTATTCCTTTGTGAGCGATCACTCGACTCTCATGATGGCCATGGGGGTCGGGCTGTTTGTCGCCAACCGGAAGTTCGGGCTTGTCGGGATAGGGCTCGCGCTACTCGGTGGGTTCTGCCGGATTTATATGGGCGTGCACTATCCGACCGACGTGGTCGGGGGGTTCGCGCTGGGGACGGCTGTCGTGCTGCTGCTTTCGCCGCTTGCGACTGCTTTGTTGACGCCTGTGGTGAGGGCTGTCGAGCGGTCGGGGCGGGTGGGGTGGGTGGTTCGGGCGGATCGCTCCCGCGGGGGTGGGGGGAAGGTTCTTCCTGGGTCTCGGCGGGATGTTGATCCTGCGGAGAGGGATCTTGCGGCGTAGGTGGGGGGCGGGGCGGGGCTGTGGGTGGTTGCGCAATTCCCCGCGCCCCTAAAGGATTGCGCCGTTCCCCGCGCCCCCAAAGACGAAAAGATTGCGCCGTTCCCCGCGCCCCTGGAGGGCGAAGCCACGACTGCGGCGTTCCCCTCGCCCCCAAAGACGAAAAGATTGCGCCGTTCCCCGCGCCCCTGGAGGGCGAAGCCAAGACTGCGGCGTTCCCCCGCGCCCCTGGAGGGCGAAGCCAAGGTTGTCGGCTGTGGGATCTGGGTGGGTTATAGGGGCTGGGGGGAGTTGAAGAAGGTGTTGGGGTCGTAGTGGGATTTCAGGGAATGTAGGCGGGGGGCCGCCTGGCCGTAGTACGCCTTGCGCCAGTTCTTGAGCGTGGGGTCCGTGTAGTTCTGGTAGGCCGCGCCCGACGCGTACGGGCGCATGGCCGTGTGGGTGGCCGTCAGCCACGACTCCGACGCGCTGCCGGACGTGCCCGGGCGCCACGCCGCGATGTACTGGGCCAGCATGCGCGAGCGGCGGTGGACGAACGCCGTGGCCGTGGGATCGACCCGGTTGACCGCGCCGCCGAGCGCGGTCAGCGCGATGCTGCCCGTACCGCCCCGCACCCCCGAGATGCCCGAGAGCAGGGTCCGGATGCCCGCCGCCGAGATCGAGCGGTCGAAGAAGTCGGAGCGGCCCGCGTACGTCTCCCGGTTCAGAGCCCCCTGGGGCGAGCGGCCCGGTGTCCCGCCCGGCAGATGGCACTGCGCGTCGGACGAGAAGGACGAGCAGCCCGCGTACACCTCCATCGACTCCTCGTAGGAACGCCGTTTGAGGGAGACGCTCCGCGCGGAGGCGCCCACGCGGTCGGCGAGGCGGTCCACCGCGTTCTGCAGCTCCCCGTACGTGCCCAGCGAGAACGCGGAGACGGAGACGGTGGGGGTGCCGCCGGCCGCGTTCTCCACGTGCAGCGACGACCAGATCTCGTCCGGCTGGTCCGGGCCCCACTCCTGCCAGGCCGCCAGCACCGCCGCAGCTTTCGACCACGGCCAGGACATGTTCGCCGCCACGCCCCGCGGGGCCGGGTGCGTCTTGAAGCGGAGTTCCGTGACGACGCCGAAAGTGCCGTTGCCCGCGCCGCGCAGCGCCCAGAACAGGTCCTTGTGCTCGGTCGCGCTCGCGCTGAGCTCCTTGCCGTCCGCCGTGATCAGGGTCGCCCGGGTGAGGCTGTCGCACGTCAGGCCGTACGCCCTCGACACCACCCCGTGGCCGCCGCCCAGCGCCAGTCCCGAGACGCCCACCGTCGGGCAGGAGCCCGCGGGGACGGTCACGCCCTTCGCCACGAGCCCGCGGTAGACGTCGATCAGTTTGGCGCCCGCGCCGATCACCGCCTCGTCGCCGGACGCGCGGATCCGGGACAGCTTCGACACGTCGACGATCAGTCGGCCGTTCCCCGAGGACCAACCGGCGTACGAATGGCCGCCGTTGCGGATCGAGACGCGGACGTCGTGGGCGCGGGCGTACGCGAGGACCGTACGGATGTCGTCGGGGTGGGCCACGTACGCGACCGCCGTCGGCCGCAGGGAGTCGAAACGGGTGTTGTAGAGCTGTCGGGCCGCCGCCCAGTCCGCGTCGCCCGGGCGGACCAGGGCGCCGTCCAGGTCCGTGGCCAGCGCCCGCAGGTCGGCGGCCGGAGTGATCGTCGGGCTGCCGGCCCGGGTGCCGCCGGCCGTCGCGGTCGCCCCCGTGCCGGTGGCCGGTGTGCCGGACGTACGTGCCGAAGCGGCCGGCCGTGGGCCCGGCCCCTTGCCGCCGCAGGCCGCCGACGCCGCCGTCACCGCGACCGCCGCCGTACCGCCTATGAACGTACGCCGTTGCATGTGCGCCTCCCGTGGCTCCCGTTGGACGAGACGGGTCAACCGCCCGGCGGGTTCCACAGGCGGCGACCGACAACCCCCATGAGTCCGCAAAGGGGAGGCGGCGGGTTCCGGCCAGGAGGGGGCGGGGCGGAGCGGTGCGGGACTGAGTGGCGCGGAGAGGTGGGGGACGGAGAGGTGCGGAGGGGGCGCGTGAGCGAAGGCGGGGGTTCCGGTAGTCGGAACCCCCGCGTGTTCTCCCCGTGAGCGTTCCGTGACCTCACCGCACTGACGGCAGGGGTTCACCCTGCGTTCACTCACGGCCATCGGCGGCTTCACCTGTTCTGCCTAATTTCGGCCTTACCCGGTGCGTGGTGCGGACGGAAGCGAGCACCCGTGCCGGTCGATGAACAAGCAGGCCCATGACATCGCACGCCGCCGCAACGGCGGCTCCTGGAAGGAACTCACGAAAGTGAAGCTTCAGCGCAAGAACCGGCTTCGCGCCCTTTCCCTCGGTGCTGTCGCCGTCTCCGGCGCCCTTGCGCTGACGGCGTGCGGCTCCGACGACACCGGCGGCGGCTCCGGCAGTGACGGCGGCACGACCGCCGCCAACAGCTCCATCAAGTGTGACGACGCCAAGGGCCAGCTCCTGGCCAACGGCTCCTCCGCGCAGAAGAACGCGATCGACGCGTGGGTCAAGCAGTTCGTGACCGCCTGCAAGGACGTGCAGATCAACTACAAGTCCGAGGGTTCGGGCGCCGGTGTCACGGCGTTCACCCAGGGCCAGGTCGCCTTCGCCGGTTCCGACTCCGCGCTGAAGCCCGAAGAGGTCACCGCCTCCAAGAAGGTCTGCTCGGGCGGCCAGGGCATCAACCTGCCGATGGTCGGCGGCCCGATCGCCGTCGGTTACAACGTCCCGGGTGTCGAGGGCCTCGTCCTCGACTCGGAGACCCTCGCGAAGATCTTCGACAGCAAGATCACCAAGTGGAACGACGCGGCGATCAAGAAGCTGAACCCGGACGCCAAGCTGCCCGACCTCAAGATCCAGGCGTTCCACCGCTCGGACGAGTCCGGCACCACGGACAACTTCACCAAGTACCTGATCGCCGCCGCGCCCGACGAGTGGAAGTACGAGGGCGGCAAGGCCTGGCAGGCCAAGGGCGGCCAGTCCGCGTCCGGCTCCTCCGGTGTCGCCCAGCAGGTCAAGCAGACCTCCGGCGCCATCAGCTACATGGAGCTGTCGTACGCCAAGGACGGCATCACCGCGGCCAAGCTGGACACGGGTGCCAGCGACCCGGTCGAGGCCACCGTCGAGAACGCCACGACGGCCATCGCGGACGCCAAGATCGTCGGCACGGGCAAGGACCTCGCGCTCGAACTGAACCGCGCGACCAAGGCCGACGGCGCCTACCCGATCACCCTGGTCACGTACGAGATCGTCTGCGACAAGGGCAACAAGGCCGACACCCTGGCCGCCACCAAGGCGTTCCTCACGTACATCGCCGGCGAGGACGGCCAGAAGATCCTGGCCGAGAACGACTACGCCCCGATCCCCGAAGAGATCATCGCGAAGGTCCGTACGACCGTCGCGGGCCTGAGCTGACCTGAGGGCCTGTGTCATCTCCCCGGCCGGGCGCGCGGCGTCCGGCCGGGGACATGACACAGGCTCCGAGCGCGCGGTCCGGTTTCCCTCGGCAGGGGCCGCACCGCGCGCCGTCCGGTGCACCGCCGCCTGGGGCCGCACGCAGTGTGTGGCCCCGCAGACCGGAGAACCCCATGGACATATCCACCAAGAACGCTGAAGCACCTCCCCCTCTCTCCCCACCCACCGAGGCCGAGCAGAAGCGCGCGGCCCGCGGGGCCACCCGGCCCGGTGACCGCATCTTCCTCGGCCTGTCCCGCGGGTCGGGCATCTTCCTGCTCGTGATCATGGCCGCCATCGCGGTCTTCCTCTCGTACCGGTCCGTGCTCGCGATCAGCAAGGACGAGACGAGCTTCCTCACCACCTTCGAGTGGAACCCGACCGCGGCGGAGCCGAGCTTCGGCATCGCGGTCCTTGTCTACGGCACCGTCATCTCGTCGATCATCGCGATGGTCATCGCGGTCCCGATCGCGGTCGGCATCGCCCTGTTCATCACGCACTACGCCCCGCGCAGGCTGGGCGGCACCATCGCCTACGTGATCGACCTGCTGGCCGCCGTACCGTCCATCGTGTACGGCCTGTGGGGCGCCCTCGTCCTCGTGCCGCACATGAGCGGCCTCTACGGCTGGCTCGACGACTACTTCGGCTGGACCGGCATCCTCGACTGGCAGGGCGGCGCACCGCGCTCGCTGTTCACCGTGGGCATCCTGCTCGCGATCATGATCCTGCCGATCATCACCAACGTGAGCCGCGAGGTCTTCCGGCAGGCTCCGCTGATGCACCAGGAGGCCGCGCTGGCCCTCGGCGCCACGCGCTGGGAGGTCATCCGCATGTCGGTGCTGCCCTTCGGCCGCTCCGGTGTCATCTCCGCCTCGATGCTCGGCCTCGGGCGCGCGCTCGGCGAGACGATGGCCGTGGCCACGGTCCTGTCCCCGAGCTTCGAGATCAACGCCAGCCTGCTCGACCCGGGCGGCGGCACCTTCGCCCAGAACATCGCCAGCAAGTTCAGCGAGGCCAGCGAGATGGGCCGCGACGCGCTCATCGCCTCCGGCCTGGTGCTGTTCGTCATCACCCTGCTGGTCAACGGCGCGGCCCGGCTCATCATCGCCCGCCGCGCGGAGTACTCGGGGGCCAACGCATGAGCCAGACCGTGAACGACCGGCGCCCCAGCTCCCTGCAGGGCGCGACGCTGCCGAAGTGGAGTCCGTACGCGATCGCCGCGGGCTCGGTCGCCCTGGGCCTCGGCATCAGCGCGGCGGCCGGACTGCACAGCAGTGTCCAGTGGGGCCTGCTGGCCGCGATCTTCTTCGTGTTCGGCTCGTACGGCATCGCCGCGAAGGTCGAGGGCCGCCGGCAGGCCAAGGACCGGGTGGCGACCAGCCTGGTGTGGGTCGCGTTCCTCCTCGCCGTCGTCCCGCTGGTCTCGCTCATGTGGGAGACCGTCAAGCGCGGGGTGAAGGTCCTCGACGGCTACTTCCTCAGCCACTCGATGGGCCTGGTCACCGACACCGAGCCCGGCGGCGGTATCTACCACGCGATCCTCGGCACGCTCGAACAGGTCGGCATCGCCACCGTCATCTCCGTGCCGATCGGCATCCTGACCGCGATCTACCTCGTGGAGTACGGGCGCGGCAAGCTGGCCAAGGCCGTCACCTTCTTCGTCGACGTCATGACGGGTATCCCGTCGATCGTCGCGGGGCTGTTCGTCCTGAGCTTCTGGATCATCATCCTGGACATGGGCTACTCCGGCTTCGCCGGCTCGATGGCCCTGACCATCCTGATGCTGCCGGTGATCGTCCGCTCCACCGAGGAGATGCTCAAGCTCGTACCGAACGAGCTGCGCGAGGCCTCGCTGGCCCTGGGCGTACCGAAGTGGCGCACCATCATGAAGGTGGTCCTGCCGACCTCCATCGGCGGCATCACCACCGGTGTGATGCTCGCGGTCGCCCGCATCACGGGTGAGACCGCGCCGGTGCTGCTGCTGGTGTGGGGTTCGACGTTCATCAACACGGACCCCTTCGAGGGCCCGCAGGCCTCGCTCCCGATGTACATCTACCAGCAGTACGCGAACAGCGGCGGCTCCGGTGCGGCGTACGACCGGGCCTGGGCGGCGGCGCTCACGCTGATCGCGTTCGTGATGATCCTCAACTTGGCGGCTCGCGGCATCGCCCGCTGGAAGGCCCCCAAGACCGGTCGCTGACGCGGCCACCCAGCGACCAGTTTTCCCCCTCGAAAGAAGCAGTGATCCCCATGGCCAAGCGAATCGACGTCAGCGGCCTCAGCGCCTACTACAGCTCGTTCCGGGCCATCGAGGACATCTCGATGGCCATCGAACCCCGCTCGGTGACGGCCTTCATCGGCCCCTCCGGCTGCGGCAAGTCCACCTTCCTGCGCACCCTCAACCGCATGCACGAGGTGACGCCGGGCGGGCGCGTCGAGGGCAAGGTCATGCTCGACGACGAGAACCTGTACGGCGCCGGGATCGACCCGGTGTCGGTGCGGCGCGAGGTCGGCATGGTCTTCCAGCGTCCCAACCCTTTCCCCACGATGTCGGTCTTCGACAACGTGGCGGCGGGGCTGCGGCTCAACGGCAGCTACAAGAAGTCCGAGCTGGCCGACATCGTGGAGAAGTCGCTCAAGGGCGCGAACCTCTGGAACGAGGTCAAGGACCGGCTGAACAAGCCGGGGTCCGGTCTCTCCGGTGGTCAGCAGCAGCGGCTGTGCATCGCGCGGGCGATCGCCGTCGAGCCGAAGGTGCTGCTCATGGACGAGCCGTGCTCGGCGCTCGACCCGATCTCGACGCTGGCCATCGAGGACCTGATCGGCGAGCTGAAGGAGCGCTTCACGATCGTCATCGTGACGCACAACATGCAGCAGGCGGCGCGGGTCTCCGACCGGACGGCGTTCTTCAACCTGTCCGCGGTCGGGCAGCCCGGCAAGCTCATCGAGATCGACGACACCGAGCGGATCTTCTCCAACCCGTCCGTGCAGGCCACCGAGGACTACATCTCGGGGCGCTTCGGCTGAGCCGACGTCTTCGGGCCGACGTCCTTCGTACGTTTCCCGGACCCCTCGCGGTGCTGCATGGCGGTGCCACCGCGGGGACCGATAGGGCCCGCTCCCCGGTCACGGGGGGCGGGCCCATTGGCTTGTTCCGGCCCCCGGTCACCGTCCAGCCCGTCCGGCGTTCGAGGACGAGCGCGCAAGCGCCGTTCGAGGACGAGCGCGCAAGCGCGACAGGGGGTCTGGGGGCGCAGCCCCCAGGGAGGGAGCAGGCCTAAAGGAATACCGCGTTCACCAGCCAGAAGCTCGTCGCCGCGACCAGCGCCGCCGCCGGCATCGTGATGAACCAGCCGAGGATGATGTTCTTGGCGACACCCCAGCGCACCGCGTTCACCCGCTTCGTCGCCCCCACGCCCATGATCGCCGACGTGATGACATGCGTCGTCGAGATCGGCGCGTGGAAGATGAACGCCGTCGTGAACATCAGCGAGGCGCCCGTCGTCTCCGCCGCGAACCCCTGCGGGGGGTCCAGCTCGATGATCTTCCGGCCGAGCGTGCGCATGATGCGCCAGCCGCCGGCGTACGTGCCCAGCGACAGCATCACCGCGCACGCGATCTTGACCCAGACCGGGATCGGGTCGCCCGCGTCCTCGACGTCCGCGATGACCAGGGCCATCACCACGATGCCCATCGTCTTCTGGGCGTCCTGGAGGCCGTGGCCGAGCGCCATGCCGGCCGCCGACACGGTCTGCGCGATACGGAAACCGCGCTTCGCCTTGTGCGGGTTGGAGCGGCGGAAGAGCCACATGATCGCGCACATCACGAGATAACCGGCGACCAGGCCGACGACGGGGGAGAGGAACATCGGGATGACGACCTTCTCCAGGACGCCGGACCAGATGACATCGATCCCGCCCGCGAGCGCCGCGCCCACCATGCCGCCGAACAGCGCGTGCGAGGAGGAGGACGGCAGGCCGAAGTACCAGGTGACGAGGTTCCACACGATCGCGCCCACCAGCGCGGCGAACAGGATCCACATGCCCCTGTTGCCGTGCGGGGTCTCGATCAGGCCCTCGCTGACGGTCTTGGCGACCCCGCTGCCCATGAAGGCGCCGGCGAGGTTCATCACGGCGGCCATCGCGAGCGCCGCGCGGGGCGTCAGCGCGCGCGTCGACACGGAGGTTGCGATGGCGTTCGCGGAGTCGTGGAAGCCGTTGGTGTAGGTGAATCCGAGCGCGACACCGATGGTCACGATCAAGGCGAAGGTGTCCATGAAGGGGTCAGGACTCCTTGACCGCGATGGTCTCCACCGTGTTGGCCACGTGCTCGAACGCGTCGGCGGCCTCTTCGAGGACGTCCACGATCTGCTTCAGCTTCAGCACTTCGATGGCCTCGTACTTGCCGTTGAAGAGCATGGCCAGCAGCTTGCGGTGGATCTGGTCGGCCTGGTTCTCCAGACGGTTGACCTCGATCCAGTACTCGGTGAGGTTGTCCATCGTGCGCAGGTTGGGCATGGCCTCGGCGGTCAGCTCCGCCGCCCGGGCCAGTACCTCGATCTGCTGCTCGACGCCCTTGGGCAGCTCCTCCACGTTGTAGAGGACGACCAGGTCGACGGCCTCCTCCATGAAGTCCATGATGTCGTCGAGGGACGAGGCGAGGTTGTAGATGTCCTCGCGGTCGAACGGCGTGATGAACGAGGAGTTCAGCTGGTGGAAGATCGCGTGCGTCGCGTCGTCACCGGCGTGTTCCGCGGCCCGCATACGCTCTGCGATCTCGGCTCGGCCGGACGAGTCCGCCCCGAGCAGTTCCATCAGGAGCTTGGAGCCCGTGACGATGTTGTCCGCGGAAGCGGCGAACATGTCGTAGAAGCTCGTCTCCCTGGGGGTCAGACGAAATCGCACGTGGGGTCCTCGGATTGCTTCGGTGTCGGTCAGGCTGATGCTAGGCGCATCATCCGGCCACGGCTAACCGGCCGCCCCCCAGTGTCGCCCATCGGGCACAGTGATCAGCACGGGGTCCCGTGAGGGCGCCCGCGACGGCATCCGGCAAGGGGCCCATACCCGGCAAAATTCGTTACGATATACCCGGTAGGGGTATCAGTCAGCAGGAGGACGCGATGACGACCACCGAGGCCGGCGCCACGACGCCCTCCGGGGAGAGCGGTGCGACGGAGATCGTGACCGATCACGATCGCGGGATCCACGGCTACCACGAGCAGAAGGGCGAGCACCTCAAGCGGCTGCGGCGGATCGAGGGGCAGGTGCGGGGGCTGCAGCGGATGGTCGACGAGGACGTCTACTGCATCGACATACTCACGCAGGTCTCCGCCTCCACGAAGGCGTTGCAGTCGTTCGCGCTGCAGCTTCTGGAGGAGCATCTGCGGCATTGTGTCGCGGACGCGGCGGTCAAGGGGGGTGCCGAGGTGGATGCGAAGGTGGAGGAGGCCACCAAGGCGATTGCTCGGCTGTTGCGCACGTGAGCCCTGGCCGGGCGGGGCGGGGTTGAAAAGCTGCGGCGTTCCCCCGTGGCCCTGGAGGGCAAAGGCAAAGGATTGCGCCGTTCCCCGCGCCCCTTGGGGGGAGCAGGAACGGAAGATTGTGGCGTTCCCCCGTGGCCCGGGAGGGCAAAGGCAAAAGATTGCGCCGTTCCCCGCGCCCCTGGGGGGCCGCGCCTCTGAGGGGGGAACCCCGTGACCCCTGGACCGGGTTAGGGGGTGGGGGTGTTGGCGGGGGAGGGGGGGGTAGCGTTCTTCGGCGACCTTTAGGACCTCGTCGATCTGGTCGGGGGTGAGGCGGTCCTCGCGGGCGGCCGAGGCCGCGATGATCAGGTCGCCGCACAGCTCGATCTCGGCCAGGGCCACGTGGTCCTGAACTGCCGTACCGCGCGCCGGAGCCACGTGCATCACCTCTTCCTGCCGATACCGACTTCCTAGAGTAGGGAGCGGTCCACGGACAGCGCATGGCACCAACGGACCATTTCCGGCCCCGCCCGCCACCGTTCCCTCACTCGGCGATCCGCCCGGCGAAGATGTCCTTCGTCTTCGGCAGACGTACGTCGACAGCGGCGCCGAAGTCGTAGAGCAGCGTCGTGGAGGACACCGCGACCGTGTCCTTCCGCTGCCCGTTCACGAAACTGAAGCGGTGGCGGACCTTGCGGATGCGCCCCTGTTCGTCGAGGTAGACGTCGAAGGGGACCGTCGCCGTGGCGAAGCCCTTCGCCGCCGCCCGCAGCACCTTCCGGTTGCCCGCCGAGGCATCGCGCGCGGCCACCGTGAGGTCGGCGGTGCCCCGGTAGTGCCGTACCGCCGTGCCCGCGACCGCCGTCCTGCCCACGTACGTCGCCGTGCGCGCGCCCCGCAGCAGTTCCGCGGCGGCGAACGGATCGGTCGCACCGCCCGTGACCAGGTTCCCGTCGGAGAGCGTGGCCGTGTCGACGCGCACCCACTTGTCGCTCGGTACACCCGCGCCGCGGTTCTTCATGTACAGCGCGCCCGGTGCGAGGAGCTCGGTGATGGGGCGGTGGGCGTCGTCGCCGGCCGGGTCCTGCGGGAGGAGTACCTTCAGCCGGCCCACCTGGTCGGCGAAGTCGTAGACACCCTCGCCGCGGATGGTCACGCGGGTGCCGCCGGTCGCCATCTCCATGGACGTACGCGCCTTGGACGTACCGGCGCGGACCAGGTTGCCGGCCGCTCCGTGGAGCACCTCGACGGGGTCCTCGGCGGTCCGGGCGTCGTCGGAGGCGGCCCCGCCGCCCGCGCATCCGGTGGCGCAGAGCAGCAGCCCCGTCGCCGCGGCGGCCAGGGCCACCGCCCCGTCTCCTCGTTTTCGCCGCTCCACCATCGCCTGCTACCCCCAGCCGGGACGTCCTTGGGCGGGTCTCGTGTCGTTCCCTTAACGACTGGTGGGGGGTGTTGTCACGCGGACGCCCGGCATGGGGAAGCGTTTACCGGGCATCGGTACGGTGGGGCGCGTGGCGCAGCAGGAAGAGATCACTCCCCTGGAACACCGGACGACGACGGTCGAGCAAGGGCCTTTCTGCCTGGCTCGATGCATCTGCGGCTGGCGGGGCCCGGCGAGAAGAGCCCGGAGTCTGGCCCGCACGGACGCCGAGAACCATCTGACCGCGGCCAGGTGAGGCCCGCGCCTTCAGGGGCGCGGGGAACGGCGCGGTCGTCTGTCCTGTGCGGGGCTACACGCGCCGCAGCACCGACACCAGCTCGTCCACCAGCCCTCGGTCCCGCGCCTGCGTGAGCCTCCCGCGCGCGGCAGCCGGCGCGAGCCACAGCACCCGGTCCACCTCACGGTTGGCGACGAAGGTGCCGCCCGTCTCCTCGGCGGCCCAGTAACTGACCTGCTTGGGCCGGTCGTTGGCCACATAGCGGAGGGTCGTCAGCCGCGGCCCCGGCGCACACCGGTGCCCGGTCTCCTCCTCGACCTCGCGCAGCGCCGCGGCGAGCGTGTCCTCGCCGGACTTCAGTTTGCCCTTCGGGTGCGACCAGTCGTCGTACTTCGGCCGGTGGACCAGGCAGATCTGCAGTTCGCCGTCGGCCGGTGAGCGGCGCCACAGGACGCAGCCCGCCGCGAGCACCGGTTCTGCGTCCATGGGCGCGGGATGTCCGTTCGCGTGCACTGGGCCTCCGATCGCGAGTGGCGGCCTCCGTCGGGTCGAGCCCTCACGGAGTGCCGACCGTCTCCCTCATCCAGGCTCGCTGAAACGTGAACCTGGCCGCTTCCACTTCGTGCCGCTGGTCCGCGTGGAGCACGCCGAGCGCGTACGCCGTCGCGGGTGCGATCCGCGGGGTGCGGGCCGCCGAGGCCGCCGCGGCGGCGGCCTCCGCCGCGTCGCGGTGCCGGTCAAGGGCCTGGCCCGCGTTCAACAGGCGGACGTCCAGGAGGACTTCGTCGCCGAGGACGACCTCGCGCGCGTAGCGGTGCAGGCGCAGCAGGAGGCGTACCTGGTGCCAGGGGGCGTCCTGGGGCTGCGGGGCCGTGTCGGTGGAGAGGCCGTGGACGAGGGCCTCCGAGTTGTAGGGGTGGCCCGCGGTGACCAGGGGCAGCCCGGCGACGGCGTCGCTGAGGCGGTCCTCCGCGGCGGCGGCCAGCGGCTGGAGCCCGGCGGAAGCCGCGTGGCCCGTCCCGGCTGTCCCGGCTGTCCCGCCCGTCCCGGCTTTCGTCGCCGCGGCGGTCAGCGGGACCTCGCTGGCCAGTACGGCCACGTTGTCGGCGACGGCGTGGAAGCGGCTGGAGCCCAGGGCCTGCAGCGCGGCCGAGTGGGCGCGGGTGCGGGCGAGGGTCAGCTGGCGCTCCAGGAGGGCGCCCGCCTTGGCCGCGCCGACGGTCAGCTGGCCCTTCTCCGGCCGTACCTCGGAGGCGGCCTGCACGGGAAAGGCCGCCGAGCCGGAAAGGCGGTGCAGCGCCGCGAGCAGCCGTTCCAGACGGGCCCCGTACGCGTGTTCGCGGGCCAGGGTCCCCGAGAGCCAGGCCAGTTCGGGGCGCATGCCCTCCGACCAGGCCTCGTCGAGGAGGGGCCGGAAGGTGTGCAGGGTGCCGCTGATACGGCGGGCCGAGCGGCGCAGGGCGCGCGCCGCGTCCACGGCCTCCTTCGAGCCGTTCTCCCCCACGCTCGACTGCGCTCGCGCGGAGGGACCCCCACCCGCCGCGCCACCGGTCTCCCGGTGCTGGCGCAGCGCGCGGAGGAACTCCGTGGCCTGGGCCCGCAGGTATGCCGCGAGGGCGTCCCCGGCCACGGGTCCGGCCGTCGGGTCAAGGTGTTGCTGTGCCACGCCGGCGCCTCCGGGCGTCTATGAGCATCTCCTGGACGTTGCGCAGGGGCTGGCCCTCGGCGTCGGTCGCGTGCCGGGTCCATTCGCCGTCGGGCCCCAGGTGCCAGGAGGAAGTGGTGTCGGACATACCGGTCTCGAACAGCCGCGTGAGGGCCGACCGGTGGGCCGGGTCGGTGATCCTCACCAGGGCTTCGATACGCCGGTCGAGGTTGCGGTGCATCATGTCGGCGCTGCCTATCCACACCTCGGGCTCGCCGCCGTTGCCGAAGCCGAAGACCCGGGAGTGTTCGAGGAAGCGGCCGAGGACGGACCGTACGCGGATGTTCTCGGACAGGCCCGCGACGCCGGGGCGTACCGCGCAGATTCCGCGTACCCAGACGTCGACCGGTACGCCGGCCTGGGAGGCGCGGTAGAGCGAGTCGATGAGCGCCTCGTCCACCATCGAGTTGACCTTGATGCGGACATGGGCGGGGCGTCCGGCACGGTGGTGCTGGACCTCCTTGTTGACGCGCGCTATCAGGCCGTCGCGCAGGGACTTGGGCGCGACGAGCAGCCGGCGGTACGTCTCGCGGCGGGAGTAGCCGGAGAGCCGGTTGAAGAGGTCGGAGAGGTCCGCGCCCACCTGTGGGTCGGCGGTCAGGAGCCCCAGGTCCTCGTACAGGCGGGCGGTCTTGGGGTGGTAGTTGCCCGTGCCGACGTGGCTGTAGCGGCGCAGGGTGTCGCCCTCCTGGCGCACCACGAGCGACAGCTTGCAGTGGGTCTTGAGGCCGACGAGGCCGTAGACCACGTGGCAGCCCGACTCCTCCAGTTTGCGGGCCCACTTGATGTTGGCCTGCTCGTCGAAGCGTGCCTTGATCTCGACGAGGACGAGGACCTGCTTGCCGGACTCGGCGGCGTCGATGAGGGCGTCCACTATGGGGGAGTCGCCCGACGTGCGGTACAGCGTCTGTTTGATCGCCAGCACGTCGGGGTCCGTCGCCGCCTGCTCGAGGAACGCCTGGACGGAGGTGGAGAAGCTGTCGTACGGGTGGTGCAGCAGGACGTCGCGTTCGCGCAGGGCGGCGAAGATGTCGGGCGGGGACGCCGACTCGACCTCCGCGAGGTCGCGGTGGGTTCCCGCGATGAACTTCGGGAACTTCAGCTCGGGCCGGTCGAGGGCGCCGATGCCGAAGAGGCCGGTGAGGTCCAGGGGACCCGGCAGCGGGTACACCTCGGCCTCGGAGATCTTCAACTCCCGTACCAGCAGGTCCAGTACGTACCGGTCGATGGACTCCTCGACCTCCAGGCGCACCGGCGGGCCGAAGCGGCGCCGCATGAGTTCCTTCTCCAGGGCCTGCAGCAGGTTCTCGGCGTCGTCCTCCTCGACCTCCAGGTCCTCGTTCCTGGTGAGGCGGAACGTGTGGTGCTCCAGGACCTCCATGCCGGGGAAGAGCTCCTCCAGGTGGGCCGCGATGACGTCCTCGATGGGGACGAAGCGGTTCGGGGAGGCCTCCAGGAAGCGGGAAAGCAGCGGCGGCACCTTGACGCGGGCGAAGTGGCGGTGCCCGGAGACCGGGTTGCGCACGACGACCGCGAGGTTCAGGGAGAGACCCGAGATGTACGGGAAGGGGTGCGCCGGGTCGACCGCGAGGGGGGTCAGGACGGGGAAGATCTGGTGGCGGAAGAGGGTGAAGAGGCGGGCCTGCTCCTTCTCGGACAGCTCGCTCCAGCGGACGAGGTGGATGCCCTCCTCCGCGAGCTGCGGTGCCACGTCCTCCTGGTAGCAGGCGGCGTGCCGGGCCATCAGTTCGCGCGAGCGGGCCCAGATCATCTCCAGGACCTCGCGGGGCTGCAGGCCGGAGGCCGAGCGGGTGGCCACACCGGTGGCGATGCGCCGCTTCAGACCGGCCACCCGGACCATGAAGAACTCGTCCAGGTTGCTGGCGAAGATGGCCAGGAATTTCGCCCGTTCGAGGAGAGGTGTGTTCGGATCCTCGGCGAG
Source organism: Streptomyces ortus (assembly GCF_026341275.1). NCBI lineage: Bacteria > Bacillati > Actinomycetota > Actinomycetes > Kitasatosporales > Streptomycetaceae > Streptomyces > Streptomyces ortus. Next base: position 4,053,546 of record NZ_JAIFZO010000002.1, on the reverse strand, counting down.
TTCGAGGACTCGCTCGTTGAACGCGAGCCAACTGCGCTCCCGGTCGAGGAACCGGCCCTGCGGAAGCTGGACGCCGTCCTGGACGAGATCCTCGTACTCGTCGAGGTCGGCGTCGAGGTCGGGTTCCAGGTCGGAGACGTTCGCCGCCACGGTGTGCGGGCGGTGAGCGGCTATGGAGCCGACGGACGGCTGCGGGTGCTGCACCTGTGCCTGGGCATTGGGCTGGCTCATGAACCCATTCTTCCGTGCCGGGCCGGAAACAGGCGCGTCGGAGAGAGCGGGAGGAAGCGCCGCGACGATGTGCGTGCTTCCGTTCCTCCTCTGCGGGGAGGGCTCGCGCTCCGGCGGAGGCGAGGGCTCGGGCGGGGCGGGGTTCATTGCCCGAGGGTCGCAAGCCTGTCTGAATCACTGGTTACGGCGACATGACGTGCGGGATATCGGCGGGAGACCCCCCGACGTCCACATGGCCGCCCGGCACGCCGTCCCGCACCCCACGGCAGGGGCTGCGCCCCGAAAGGAGCGCGGGGAACGGCGCAGTCTCTGCCTTCAATCCGGCGAGCGCTCCCACCCCCAGCCCGCACAGCGCGTACGCGACCAGCGCGGGCCCGCGCGCGGCGAACACGTCGTGGAACGTCCAGTCGTCGCCCATCAGGTCCCGGTCGGCCGCCCACGCCCAGCGGAACACGAGGACGAACACCGTCCCGCCGGCCGTCAGCAGCAGCGCGGGCACCGCGAGCTTGGCGGCCGGCCAGCGGGCCGGGGAGACGGACTGGGTCCAGGCCAGCTCGGCGGTGCCGTTCTCCAGCTCGCGTCCCACCAGCGCGCCGCCGGCGACGGCAGCCGGAAGGAGCACTCCTGTAGTACAGGTCCACGCCTGCGCCGGTACCGCTTGCCCAGCCCGGCCGCTTCGAGCGCGGTCCCTTCGCCGTCCCTGTTCATCGCTCCCCCTCAGGGCACTTCTCGTCCAGTACGGAGGTGAAGAGCGCGGAGATGTCCTCGCGCTCCAGGCCTTCCTTGCGTGTCTCGTCCAGCCAGGCCGTCAGCTTCGAGCGCAGGGCGGTGTGGTCGGCGGGTGCGGAGCCCAGGGAGCGCCGCACGAACGTGCCGAGTCCGCGTCTGGCCTCGACCAGGCCCTCGCGTTCCAGCTCGCGGTAGGCCTTGAGCACGGTGTTCGGATTGATCGCGGTGGCCTCCACGACCTCGCGGGCCGTGGGGAGCCTGTCGCCGGGCTCGAGCACGCCCAGGCGCAGCGCCCGCTTCGTCTGCTGGACGATCTGGACGTACGTGGCGACACCGCTGCGCCGGTCGATGCGGTACTCGACCACGCGACCATCACCCTTGCACTAATTGAGTAGTGAAAGGGTGATGGAAGCCCGGAGGCCTGTCAAGGTGGATCGGGCGTTCACAAGGTGAATCGAGGATTCCGGAAACTTCTCGCGGTGGCGTGAACCGATCCGGGGGGCTCGTGCGATGAGGGGGTGTGAGGGAAACGAGAAGCGACGGAGAGCTGCTGCGGGCCATCGCAGCGGACGGTGACCGGCGCGCCTTCGAAGAGCTGTACCGGCGGTATGCGCCGTGGCTCGGAGCGAGGCTGCGGGGCCGCTGTTCCGACGCGGGGACGGTCGACGAGGTCGTGCAGGAGACGTTTCTCGCGGTGTGGCGCGGCAGCGCCCGCTACCGCGAGGAGGGCGACGTGGCCGGCTGGCTGTGGCGCATCGGCTCGCGCCGCCTCATCGACGCTCTGCGGGGTGACGGCGCCCGGGGCCGGATGCGGCAGGCGCTGGCGCGGCTGCGGCACCGCGAGGAGGCGTCCGCGGAGGAGCGCGTGCTCGCGGGGGTGGAGCACGGGGACCTCGCGGGCGCCCTCGTCCGGCTGTCGCCGGAGCTGCGGTCGGTCCTGCAGGCCACGGTCATAGACGGGCTGACCACCCGGGAGGCGGCCGTCCTGCTCGGCATCCCGCCGGGGACGGTCAAGACACGGGCGCTTCGGGCCCGCAAGCAGCTGCGGGAGGAGTTGGCATGAGCGACGACGACACGAGCGGGATGCGCGATCAGGACGGCAGTGGCATGACCTGGCACGTCGCGGAGGACGACCTCCGCGCGTATGTACGGGGGGAGCTGGCGGCCCCGATGCTCTGGTCGGCCGACACCCACCTCATGGCCTGCGCGCGCTGCCGGGCGGCCCTCGCCGAGGTGAGCGACCCGGTCCCGCTGGACGAGGGCTGGGAGCGGCTCGACGCCGAACTGGACGTGCCGCGACCGGGGCTCCTGGAGTCGCTGCTCGTCCGGGCCGGGGTGGCCGACCACACCGCGCGGCTGCTGGCCGCGACGCCGGTGCTGCGCCGGTCGTGGCTGGTCGCGGTCGTCGCCGTGCTGTTCCTCACGGTGCTCGCGACCAGTTTCGCCGGGGCACCCGACAGCCCGTCGCTGTTCCTCGCTCTCGCCCCGCTGCTGCCCCTCGCCGGGGTCGCGCTGTCGTACGGGCCGGTGCTCGACCCGACGTACGAGATGGCGGTGGTGTCGCCGACGCACGGGTTCCGGCTGCTGATGATCCGCACGGTGCCGGTGCTGGCCGCCGCCCTCGCTCTGAACGGTCTGGCGACGCTCGCGCTCCCCTCGTACGGACTGCGGGCCCTGGCCTGGCTGCTGCCGGCGCTCGCGCTCACCTCGACCGGGCTCGCGCTGACGCCCCGGCTCGGCCCGGTTCTCGCGCCGGGTCTGGTCGGGGGTACGTGGATCGCCCTGCTGCTGATCGCGCAGAGGACGACCGCCGAGGGGACTCCCGCGCCCTACACGGTGGCGGGGCAGAGCGCCGCCGCCGCGGTCGCCGTGCTCGCCGCCGGGTTCTTCTATCTCCGGCGCGACCGCTTCGACTCGACCTCGGCGCATACACCGTTCGGGGACTTCACGGGCTACAGGGACGGGGGTGCGGCGTGATGTCGGTCGCCTGGCGCAGGCGCTTCAAGCTGCTCGGAGCCGTACTGCTGATGATCGCCTCGGTGCTCTACAAGGTGCTCTACTTCGCCGTCCTGGTCCTCCTGGCCGTCTCCTCCGGCAAGCGGGGCTCGTCGTCCTCCTCTTCCTCCGACGGGGGCGACGGATGAGGGCCGCTTCGCCCCTCGTCCTCTGCTTCCGTCCCCTCCCGCCCCTCCTGCCATCGCCCTCATCCACGGGATCCACTGGAGTCACGCATGTCCGACCTGTCCCCGGCACCTCTTTCGGTACCGACGGTGTCCGCCGCCGGGCTGACCCTCCGCTATGGGGGAACGGCCGCCCTGGACGACGTGTCCGTGCGACTCGGTGAGGGCGTCACCGGGCTGCTCGGGCCCAACGGGGCGGGCAAGACCACCCTGTTGCGGGTCCTGGCCACGGCTGTGCCCCCGGACAAGGGAGCGTTCACGGTGCTCGGCAACGACCCGGGCACCTCGGCAGGCCGGCAGGAGGTGCGGCGCGCGCTGGGCTATCTGCCGCAGGCACCCGGTTTCCACCCGGACTTCTCGGCGTTCGAGTTCGTCGACTACGTGGCGATCCTGAAGGAGCTGACGAACCGCACCGCCCGGCACCGCGAGGTGCGCCGGGTGCTGGACGCCGTCGCGCTGTCCGACGTACGGAGCAAGCGGATCAAGAAGCTCTCCGGCGGGATGCGCCAGCGGGTCGCGCTGGCCGCCGCCCTCGTCGGCGACCCCGGTTTCCTGGTCCTGGACGAGCCGACGGTCGGCCTCGACCCCGAACAGCGCATGCGTTTCCGCGAGTTGATCGCCCGGGCGGGGGAGGGGCGGACCGTCCTGCTGTCCACTCACCAGACCGAGGACGTCGCGATGCTCTGCCACCGCGTGATCGTCATGGTCCGCGGCCGGATCCGCTTCGAGGGCACCCCCGCCGACCTGACCGCCCGGGCGGCCGGCCGGGTCTGGAGCAGCAGTGAACGCGACCCGGGCGCGTGGGCCGGCTGGCGCACGGGCACGGGTTCCTTCCGTAACGTCGGCGAGCCCCCCGAGGGCGCCGAGCTCGTCGAACCGACCCTGGAGGACGGTTACTTGCTCACCCTCGACGGGGAGTCCTCGGAGGTGACGGCCGCATGAGCACCGTCCTGGAGACACCCGCGCGGACCGCCGGGCCGACGCATCCGCCGCGTCCCTGGGCGGCGGTGTTCGCCCTCGCCCGCTTCGAGGCGCGCGAGCTGAGGATGAACATGTCCATCCTCGCCCTCGCGGCCCTCTACGCGGCCTTGATCGTCTGGCAGACCACCCAGCGCCAGGGCGACTTCCCGACCTTGCAGGACGTCGACCGCGACACGCAGGGCATGCCGATGGTCCTCGGGCTCGCCGTCATGCTGCACGTCAATCGCGCGGTCCTGCGTTCCCGCCGACGCGACACCGACCGCCACTTCGATGTCCTGGTCGTCGAGCCCTGGCGGCGTGCGGCCGCCCACGCGCTCTCCGTGGTCCCCGCGGTGCTGTTCACCGCCGTGTGCGTCGCCGTCCAGTTCACCTGGGCCGCGCTCAAGCCCGGCGCGGCGGGACACGGTTCGCCGGCCGAGCTCGCCGTCGGCCCGCTGACGGTCCTGCTGTTCGGAATGCTGGGCGTCCTCTTCGCCCGTCTGTTCCCTTCCGTGGTCGCCGGGCCGATGGTCCTCGTCCTGCTGCTCTTCGTGCAGGTCTTCGTGGCGCCCCCCTCCGGGAGCGACTGGGCGAGCTGGCTGGGCGTGGTCGTCACGGAGACCGGCTCCGACCCGTTGCCCTCCGATCTGCTGGAACGCCCCGCCGCCTGGCACGCCCTGTACCTCATAGGGCTCGCCCCGTCCGTCGCCCTTCTCGCGGTGCTCGTCAGCGGCGGCCGTTCGACGGTCGTCAAGGCGGCCGTCGCGGGAACGCTCGCCCTCGCGCTGGTGGGCGCGGCCGGTCAGTGGGACGGGACCCCGGACGGCTCGACACCGGCCCGAGAGGTGGCATCGGTCACCCCGGAGAAGGTCCGTAAGTGCATCGAGCACGGCAGGTCCTCGTACTGCGCCTTCCCCGAGTGGACGGGCCGCACCGCCGACTGGGCCGCCGTGGTCGACCGGGTGCAGAACCTCGCGGGCGGCAGGGCCGGCGGTGAGCGGCTGACCGTGGACCAGCGCATCGACGCGCGCCACGGACCGCAGGCCGACACCGTGATCCCCCCGTCCACCGAGCCCGGCCATGTGACCGTCCGCACCGACTGGGGCGGCAACCGCGTTCCCGAGTTCGCCGTCGCCGTCGCGTCGGTGCTGGTGGCGGGTGACGAGAAGGCGGGCACCGAGATCTGCGACGCCCGGGTGGTGACCATCATGTGGCTGGCACTGGGCGGCGAGTCCGACCCGCTGTCCGCGCTGCGCAACGTCCGCGTCGGCGACAGCGTCTCGGGCCCCGCGCTCGTCCTGTCACCCACCGAACCGTTCAGCATGAGCGCCGAACAGACACGCATCGTCGCGGAGTTGCTCAAGAAGCCGCGTTACGACGTCGCCGGCAAGGTGAAGGCCAAGTGGACGGAGCTCACCTCGCCCGACACGTCGTTGGCACGGGTGGCGGAACTGCTGAACGTGTCGGCCGAGGCAGCCTCGGACGGTGACGCGTGCGAGGAGTGACGGTCATGACGCGCGCTCTTCTCCCGCCCGTGTGGCGCGCCCTGCCCCGGCGGGCGCTCGCGGCAGCCGCCGCGCTGGGGCTGCTGCTGGCCGGCCTTCCGCGTCTGCGGTCAGGCCCGCCCGATCCGCTGGCCGGCCTCTACGCGCTGCGGGCCGCCGCCCTCGTCTTCGCGCTGGGCCTGGCGTTCCTGCTGGACGACCCGGCCCGGCACATCACCTCGGCGGTCCCGGCCCGGCGCCCGGTGCGGGTCGCCCTGCGCGTGGCGCTGGTCGCCCCGGGGGCCGCGCTCTGCTGGACGGCGGCGCTGCTCCTCGTACCGGAGGAGGCCCGGCCACCGGTCGGCGCGCTCACCCTGGAGGCCGCGGCCACCGCGGTACTGGCCCTCGCCGCTGCGGCCCTGGTCGTACGCCGCACCCAGGCCACGGAGCCGGGAGCGGCGATATCGGCCTGGCTGGTGGTCACGGGTGCCGCCGCGTTCCTTCTGCTGCCGCACGACTGGGTTCTCTTCGTGACCCCGGAAGACCCCCGCTGGGCAGACACCCATGACCGCTGGGCTGCGCTGCTCACGGTGGCGGCGGTGGTGGGGGCGAGGGCGTGCGTGGAGCCTCTGAGGGCAAGACTGAGGCCGCGCGCCCTCTAGGAGTGCCCCGCCCCTGTCCGGCCCGGCTCTCTGGCCGGGGCCCGCTCGGTCAGGACCCCGTCAGGACCCCCTCAGGACTCCGTCCGGTACATGAGGTCCGTCTCGTGAACCGCGAAGCCGAGCCGTTCATAGACGGCCACCGCGGCCAGGTTGTCCGCGTCGACGTACAGCATCGCGTCCGGTACCCCGGTACCCGCCAGGTGCCGGAGGCCAACCGCGGTGAGGGCCTTCCCCAGCCCGCCCCCCTGTGCGTCGGGCCGCACACCGACGACGTACACCTCGCCCAGCCCCTCGGCCTCGTGGACCTTCGTCCAGTGGAAGCCGATCAGTTCGTCGCCGCGGAAGGCGAGGAAGAACCCGGCCGGGTCGAACCACGGCTCGGCCTTGCGCTCGTCGAGGTCGCGCTGTCCGAGGGAACCCTGCTCGGGATGGTGCGCGAAGGCGGCGGCGTTCGCGGCGAGCCAGGCCGCGTCGTCCTCGCCGGGCACGAACGTACGCACCCGTACGCCGTCGGGGAACGTCGGTTCGGGCAGGTCGAGGCCGGTCAGGGGCCGCCGCATCTGACGCAGTTCGCGGAACAGCGCGAGACCGAGGACCTGGGCGAGATGGCGGGCCGCCGCATGCCCGCCGTGGGCCCACACCCGCAGCCGCTTGCCGGACTCGGCGAGCAGCGCGTTGCCCAGCGCCCGTCCGTGCCCGTGCCCCCGGTGTACCGGGTGGACGACCAGTTCGGCGGCCGGCGCCTCGATGGGGTCGGTGTCCTCCAACTGCGCGTACCCGACGAGCAGGTCCTCGGTGTGCAGCAGCAGATGGCGGATTCCGTCCCGTGCGCCGCCGCGCAGATGCAGCCGGCCCTGCTCGGAGACCGCCTGCTGTCCGTCGGTCCGGGCGGCCTCCGCGATGAGTGCCAGCACGGTGTCGGCCTGCTCGTCGCTCAGCGCGGTCAGGACGTCGATGGAGCGGGCCGTGGGATTGCCGCCCTGGCCGAGCGAGGCCGAGAGCTTGCGGGCAGCCGGTGCGGTGTCGTCGCTGGTCATGGGTACGAGAGTACGGCGTGTCCGGTTCATGGCGAAGTGGGCCGCCCGGCGGTATCCGGAGGGGCGCGCGGCCGGTCGGCGGCCGGGGCGGGACGAGGGCGTGGCCGGTACACGCCCTGTCCGTTTCATGGTGAAAAACCCCTCGTGGCAACCAGTCCGTAACCCCGAACCCCCTGTCGCGCTACGCGCGTTGACTCTAGGCTGCGCCGGGACGGGGCCCACATATCAGCCGACCCACAGGGGGGCGCATGTCAGCCATACCTCAGCCGTACCGCCCGAGACGCCGTACCACCCGCCTCATCGCGGCGGCGGCGGGTGTCGCCACCGTCGGCGCGCTGGTCGCGGCGCTCCCGGCGTCCGCGGGCGAGCAGGGCAAGTCGACGAACAAGCACGGACACCAGAGCCCGTCCCGCTACCAGGACGTCCAGCTGCTGTCCTTCAACGACCTGCACGGCAATCTGGAGCCGCCCTCCGGCTCCTCCGGCCGGGTCACCGAGAACCAGCCCGACGGCACCACCAAGACGATCGACGCGGGCGGTGTCGAATACCTGGCGACGCATCTGCGCCAGGCCCGCCAGGGCAACAAGTACTCCGTCACCGCGGCCGGCGGTGACATGGTCGGCGCCTCGCCGCTGATCTCGGGACTCTTCCACGACGAGCCCACCATCGAGGCGCTGAACAAGCTCGACCTCGATGTGACGAGCGTCGGCAACCACGAGTTCGACGAGGGCGCCAAGGAGCTGGGCCGGCTGCAGAAGGGCGGCTGCCACCCCACGGACGGCTGCTATGTGGAGGGCCGGAAGTTCAAGGGCGCCGACTTCCCGTACCTCGCGGCGAACGTCCTCGACGAGAAGACCAAGAAGCCGGTCCTCAAGCCCTACTGGGTGTGGAAGAAGAACGGCGTCAAGGTCGGCTTCATCGGCGTCACGCTGGAGAACACCCCGGGAGTCGTCTCCGCCGAGGGTGTCAAGGGCCTCAAGTTCAAGGACGAGGTCGAGACGATCAACAAGTACGCCAAGGAGCTGGAGAAGCAGGGCGTCAAGTCGGTCGTCGCGCTGATCCACGAGGGCGGGCAGCCGGCCTCCGCGTCGTACAACTACGACTGCGACTCGCCCGGTGGCGGCGACGGCATCTCCGGCCCCATCGTGGACATCGCGAAGAACGTCACGCCGAAGGTCGACGCGCTGGTCACCGGCCACACCCACGCCGCGTACGCGTGCACGATCGACGACCCGTCGGGCAAGCCCCGCACGGTCACCTCGGCGGCGTCCTTCGGACGGCTCTACACCGACACGACGCTCACGTACGACCGCCGCACCGGCGACATCGCCCGGACCGCCGTCGCCTCCGCGAACCACGTGGTGACGCGTGACGTGGCCAAGGCCCCGGACATGACCGAGCTGATCACCAAGTGGAACACCCTCGCGGCGCCGATCGGCAACAAGCCCATCGGCTACATCTCCGGTGACATCACCAACGTCGGCACCGAGTCCCCGATCGGCGACCTGATCGCCGACGCGCAGCTCGCGTACGGCAAGGAGCTGGACCCCGAGACCGACCTCGCGCTGATGAACCCGGGCGGTATCCGGGCCCCCCTGACCTACGCGGCCAAGGGCAGCGAGGGCGACGGCGTGGTGACGTACGCGGAGGGCTTCACGGTCCAGCCGTTCGCCAACACCGTCAATCTGCAGAGCTTCACCGGCGCGCAGCTCGTGCAGGTGCTGAAGGAGCAGGTCAGCGGTTCGAACGCGGCTTCGCCGAAGGTGCTGCAGGTGTCGTCGGGCCTCACCTACACGCTCGACCTCACCAAGAGCGGTGCCGACCGGGTCGTCGCCGACTCGGTCAAGCTGAACGGTGCCGCGATCGACCCGGCCGCCACCTACCGCGTCGCGATGAACAGCTTCCTGGCGGGCGGCGGCGACGGCTTCACCACGCTGGGTCTCGGCACCGACGACCTGGTGGGCGACGACGACCTCGCCGCGCTGGAGAAGTACCTGCTGGCCAACTCCTCCGCGACGAACCCGATCGCGCCGCCCGCGGCGAACCGCATCACCGTCGTCCAGTAAGAGCCTGTGTATGACACAGGCTCTGAAGCCGGGGTAAGCCACGTAATAAAGCCTGTGTGAACAGGGAACTGGTTCCCGAATGCGTCTGAGAACCGTCTCAGTCGCAATTCATCGAGGTCTCAGCGGAATTGGCGATTTCCGTCTCCGTGTGCCCGTAGTGTTTTCCGTGTCGAAGCCGAACAGGGCTTACGGCAAAGGAAACACCCGCACAGGAAAGAGACATCGCATGAGCTTCCACAAGGTCACCCCGGTCCGCAAGTCCCGCAAGTCCGCTCCGGCGGCCAAGAAGCAGGCCGCGAAGCCCGCGCCGAAGCATGCGGCCAAGCAGCAGCGCCGCCGCCCGGTCGGCAACAAGTAGGAGACGCCACGAGGCGGGGTCCCCGGATTCGATCCGGGGACCCCGCCTCGGCCATTTCCCGGACCCGGGAAGTGGATGACCACCCCGGCGGAGAACCGGCAGGACGCGGGCAGGGAAAGGGAATGGAACGCCATGCGAGAAGTACGGGAGGCATTCGCGCGTTTCTGGCCGCTGACGCGCGGCGACCGCGGCCGACTGGTGCTGATCATCGGCTCCGTGATCGGGGCCGCGCTGGCGGAGACGGCCTCGATCCTGTTCTTCGCGGAACTCACCGACCACGCGCTCACGGCCGGTTCGCTCAGCGCCTTCTGGACTCCGGCCGGTGCCTGGCTGGCGGTGGCCGTGCTCGGCGCGGCCGTCGGCTATCTCGGCAACTCCCTCGCGATCCGCACGGCCGAGAGATTCGTACTGCGGCTGCGCGCGGGCGTCTTCCGCCATGTCCAGGACCTGCCCCCGCACTTCTTCCAGCGGTACCGCCGCGGCGACCTGGTGGAACGGCTCACGGGTGACGTCGAGGCCATCGAGCAGCTGGTGGTCTCGGGCGCGGTCGGCGCGGTCTCCGCCGCGTTCTCGGCACTCTTCTACTCCGCCGCCGCGCTCTGGCTCCGCTGGGACCTCGCCCTGGTCACCTTTCTCCTCGCCCCCCTCTTCCTCGTCGCGGCCCGCCGCTTCGCCGGCCGCGTCCAGAAGGCGGCCAGGGACGAGCGGACCGCCGACGGCGCGATCACCTCGGTCGTCGAGGAGTCCCTCGGCAACATCGTGCTCACCCAGGCGTACAACCGGCGCGGCGCGGAGGAGAAGCGGCTCGACCGCGAGGCGCGCGCCTGGCTGCGCGCCAGTGTGCGCGGGGCCCGCGCGAGCGAGCTGTACGAGCAGTTCGTCGAGGTCGTCGAGACGCTCTGCGTCCTCACCGTGATCGGGCTCGGCGCCTGGGAGATCGCCCAGGGCCGGATGTCCCTGGGCCAGCTGCTCGCCTTCGCCGCCTTCCTCGGTTACCTCTACCCGCCGATCCGCGACCTCGGCCAACTCGGCCTGACCCTGACCGCCGCGACCGCCGGAGCCCGGCGGCTCCAGGAGATCCTGGACACCGAACCGGCCGTCATCGACCCCGCCACCCCGGCCGACGAATGGCCCGTACAGGGCCGGATCTCCTTCCACCACACCTCCTTCCGCTACCCGGGCGCGGCACACGACAGCCTGCACGACGTGACGTTCACCGCGCGGCCCGGCGAGTTCGTGCTGATCGCCGGCGCGAGCGGGGCCGGAAAATCGACCCTGACCAAACTCCTGACCCGTTTCTACGACCCCTCGGCGGGCGCGATCCGCCTCGACGGCGTCCCGCTCACGGACGTCACCCTCGCGTTCCTGCGCGAGAACGTGGCCCTGCTGCCGCAGGAGACCCTCGTCCTGCACGGCACGATCCGCGAGAACATCGCGTGCGGGCGGCCGGGCGCCACGCACGAGGAGATCGAACGGGCCGCACGCGACGCGGACGCCCACGCGTTCATCCGCCGCCTGCCCGACGGATACGAGACGCCGATCACGCCCGGCACGGCCGTGCTGTCCGGCGGGCAGCTCCAACGGGTGGCCATCGCCCGCGCGATGCTCCGGGCCGCCCCCGTCCTCGTACTCGACGAACCGACCGCCGGCCTCGACGCGCTCGCCGCGCGCCGGGTCGTACAGCCGCTGCGGCGCCTGGTGTCCGGCCGTACGACCGTGCTGATCACCCATGACCTGACGCTCGCCCCGGACGCCGACCGGATCCTCGTCGTGGACGGCGGACGGCTGGTGGAGCAGGGCACGCACGAGGAACTGCTCGCGCGCGGAGGGACGTACGCGGCTCTCGCGCGCCCGCTCCCGACGGAGACGACCCTGCCGCTGCTGCGGTCGAGCCCGTAGATCCGGCTGTCCGGGTCAGGAGGCGGCCGGGGCCGGTGGGACGCCGACGGCCGCCGCTGTCCCGCGCCTACGAGCTCGTAACACGATCTTGTTGAAGTGCCCTGGCCGGGCGTGACCGTTGGGTGATCCGGCCGTTCGGGAAGGTGTGAGTACTCGACCGTGGATCGTGGACGACGACTTGTGGGCCCTGATCGAACCGCTGCTGCCGCCCTGGCCGGAGCGGTCACCCGGGCCTCGGCCGGTGGCGGATCGGCTGTGTCTGCAGGGCATCCTGTACGTGCTCCACAACGACATAGCCTGGCAACTGCTGCCCCTGGAGCTGGGGTTCGGCTCCGGGCAGACCTGCTGGCGCAGGCTTGAGCGGTGGCAGCAGGCCGGTGTCTTCGACCAGTTGCACCGGATCCTGCTCGCGGAACTCAACGCGGCCGGCGAACTCGACTGGTCCAGGGCGTGCGTGGACGGCTCTCACATCCGCGCGAAAAAGGGGGAGCCGACACCGGTCCGTCACCGGTCGACCGGCGGAAGACAGGCAGCAAACACCATCTGATCTGCGACGGACGCGGCACCCCTCTCAAGGTCATCACCACCGCGGCCAACGTCAACGACGTCACCCAGACCCTCGCTCTCGTCGACGGCGTCCCGCATGTCGCCGGCCGTCCCGGCCGGCCACGCCGCCGCCCCGACTCGCTGCTCGGGGACAAGGGCTACGACTCCAACCCCAACCGCGACGAGCTGCGCAGGCGCCGGATCCTGCCGGTCATCTCCCGCAAGGGCGCCCCGAACATCAAGGGCCTGGGCAAACTCCGCTACGTCGTCGAGCAAACGTTCGCCCTGCTCCACCAGTTCAGGCGGCTCGCCGTGCGATGGGAACGCCGCACAGAACTCCACGACGCGTTCATCTCCCTCGCCTGCAGCCTCATCTGCTGGAGACGGCTCAAGAAGCGCCGATCATGATCGTGTTACGAGCTCTACGGGTGGGGACAACCGGAATATCGCGGTCCATTGGATATATGCGTTTCCTTTCGGTGCGCTTTTTTATTTCGACGGCCAACGCTGGATTCGGGGTGCGCGGGGTGGAAGAGTGAGGGGGATGTTTCGGCTTCGCCCTCTTCGGTGCGCGTGGCTGCTAGGGCCTTGTGATTCACCAGGGGAACCGTGATTGAGACGCTGGATTTCGACAGTGAAGATCTGGAATTCGACTACGACATGCGGCACGACGCGCAGGTCCTGAGCCGGATCTGCCTGGGCAATGTACGGACGGGCAGTATTGTCCGGCAGTTCTCTCCCGACGGCGATGAAGACTGTTTCGGCCCCGGGGGCGTTTTTCTTTACGCCCCGCAGAAGCACGCGTACGCGCACACCGGCCTCGGCCTCGCCGACATCGCCGCGGCGTCCGGCCGGCTTGCCCACGAGGCCCTGCTGCGGCACGGCACTTGAAGCGTTCTAGGTCCGTGCCGTGGTGCCCCGTGCAGTGCCGTGCCGTCCCGTCCCGTCCCGTCCCGTCCCGTCCCGTGCCGTGCAGTGCCGTGCCGTCCCGTCCCGTGCCGTCCCGTCCCGTGCCGTCCCGTGCCGTGCCGTGCCGTGCCGTCCCGTCCCGTGCCGTGCCGTGCCGTGCCGTGCCGTCCCGTGCCGTGTCGTGCCGTGCCGGTCCGGCACACCGGAAGAGACGGAGCCCGCGCGGGAGCCCACCGGACCGGCCGCCGCCGCCCGGCTCCGCGTTTTCCGCACGCCCGATGCCGACCGCTGCGTTCCCCGCATGTCGCGGCGACCCGGCCCGGGAGTTGGCTGGACGTGACGCGGCCGGCAGTGACGGCAGTGCCCACAGCGTCGGCGGTGCCCACGGCGGCGCGGCGACGCTCCCCGATCGGTTCGAAAACTGGAGGGTTCTCGATGCACACCACGGAACGTGAGGTGCGGGTCGCCGAGGCCGTCCTCGATATGGCCGCTCGTACGGAACAGAGCGACGTGCTGGGTCTCCTGCACGACCTCACCACGCACCTGGTCACCCTCTGCGGGCTGCGCGGCGCCGGCACGACCATCCTCGACGAGGCGGGACGGGTGGACTACCTCACCGCCTCCGACGAGATGTGCAGGAGCCTGGAGGAGGAGCAGCGCGACCTCGACGAGGGCCCCTGCGTCGACAGCACCCGTGCCGGTGCCGCACTCGCGCCGGTCATGCTCGGTCCCGGCAGCGTCGGTGCCCTGCGCTGGCCCCGGTTCGCCCCCCGGGCGCTGCGCGAGGGCATCACCTGGGTCGCCTCCGTACCGCTGCGCGCCGGGACGAACACCCTCGGCGCCGTCAACCTGATGGGCGCCGACTCCGGCGCGCTGGACGCGCGGGACATGCGGCTGGCGCAGATCCTGGCCGACGCCGCCGGGGCCTGGCTGGTTCAACGGCAGTTGCAGCGCACCAAGGACGAGCTCATCGAACAGCTGCAGACGGCCCTGAACACCCGCATCGTGATCGAACAGGCCAAGGGCGTGCTCGCGGCGAAGCTGGGGGTCGACGTGCACGAGGCCTTCAACCGGCTGCGCGGCTACGCCCGCTCCCAGCGGGAGAAACTCGGCGACGTCGCCACCCGGGTCGCGAACGGCTCCATCCCGCCGGAACTGCAAGCCCGTGCCGAGCGGTGACGAGGACCACGCGGAGGACCACGCAAGGGACGGTACGCCGTGCCCCGCTGACGGACCGACCTCGCTCCTGTCCTGCGCGGCCCGCGCCGCCCGGACCGGGCTCGGGTTACGGGGCCTGCCCGCGGGCCTGGCCCGGCTGCTCGGCCTGGACTTCCTCGCGCTGAGCGCGGTCACCCACAGCGGGTTACCGGAACTCGTATGGGACGAACCGTCCGGAGGGCTGGGTGCCGAGCTGGAGGAACTGCAGTTCGCCCTCGGCGACGGCCCCACCCTGGAGGCCGCCCCCCGGAGCCGTCCGCTGGCCGAGCCCGACCTGGCCGCCACCGATCCCGCGCGCTGGCCCGCCTTCCTGCCCGAGGCCGTGAACACCGCCGTCCGTGCCGTCGTCGCCGTACCCCTCCTGCTCGGTGTCGCCACGGTCGGCGTACTGACGGGGTACCGCACCGCCCCCGGCGCCCTGACCGACACGCAGTGGCGGGACCTGCGGCGCCTGTCCCGGACCCTGGTCGCCCTGCTGCTGGACACGGCGGACGCCGCCCCGGCCGACGAGACGGGACCGCGGTCCGACCTGGTGCTGCGGCGCGCCGAGATCCACCAGGCCACCGGATATCTCTCGGACCGGCTCGGCATACCCCCGGCCCAGGCCCTCCTCAGACTCCGCTCCTACGCCCTCGGCCACACCATCCCGCTCACCACCCTCGCCCGCGCCCTGCTCACGGGCCGGCTGCCCCCCGAGTCCCTCGACGAGTGACACCCCGCGCGGCGGGGACGCGCGCGCCTCGACTGGCCGCGACGCGCAGCACCTCTCCCAGAGACTCCACCGCGCGCGTGAGCGCGAAGCGCACGGCGGGTTCGCCCGCCTTGTCGTCGGCGAGAACGGCCCTGGCACCGGCGAGGACCTGTTCGCCCGAGTCCAGCTGGTCCGCCTCCAGATCGTCGGCGAGCCGGGACAGCCTGCTGTCCGCGCTGTCGGTACTCAGGTAGCAGGGCCTGCCGTCCGGTGTCGTCCACGGCAGCAGCCGCAACGGCCCGTTCACGCGTGCGCCGCGACGAGCCGGCAGCGGCACCCGCGCCGCACGGGCGCCGCCCGGTGCCGTCCCCGGGCGGGCAGCAGGACGCGCAACAGCGCCGCGCAGAGTTTCGTACCGGGTCCACTCATGGCTGAACTCCTCGTGACAGAGGGGGCTGTGACGAGCGGCGATCACCGTTCGTGTCCACATCGTCACGGCACGCCCGTACGCTGCGGAAGGGGGCGCCCGTTGCCTGGGCGCCCGGACAACGGCGAGGGGTGACGTGGACGAACGCGTTGACGCGGAGGGGGAGTCGGGGCTCGCGGGCCTGGGCCGGACCCTTCGGCACCTGCGTCAGAAGGCGGGTAAGTCATTGGGGCAACTGGCCCAGGAGACGGCGTACGACAAGAGCTACCTGAGCCGCCTGGAAGCGGGCAAACGGCTGTCCAAGGTGACCGTCATGGAGGACCTGGACCGCTATTACGACTCCGGTGACCTGCTGGTTCGCCTCTGGCGGGACGCGCGCAAGGACGTCATCAAGGACAAGTACAAGGCGTTCATGGAGCTGGAGGCGACGGCGAGCGTGATGTGGAAGTTCCAGCTCGCGGTGCCCGGCCTGTTGCAGACCGAGGGCTATGCCCGGGCGGTGTTGTCAGGGTTGTCCGGCGCCCAGACAACGGCTGGCAACGGCGAGGACATTGAGGAGCAGGTCGCCGCGCGCATGGGACGGCAGGAATTGCTGTACCGCGATCCGGCGCCGTGTGTCCGGGTCATTTTGGACGAGGGAGCGCTGCGACGACCCGTTTCCGGGGTGCGGGTGTGGGCGGACCAGCTGTCCCGCTTGGTCGAGGTGGGAGAGCTGCCGTCAGTCGCGCTTCAGGTGCTGCCTTTCACGGCAGGCGTGCACGACCTCATGGACAGCCACCTGACGCTGATGTGGCAGAGGGTCGGGGAGCCTGTTGCCTACGTGGAAGGCAACAGGATCGGTGAACTGATCGACGATCCGGACAAAGTCCTTGCCTTCCGCTTGTCCTACGATCTGGTCAGGGACGCGGCGCTGACTCCGGTGGAGTCGACGGCGTTCATCAAGCGCCTGCTGGAGGAGTGCAGATGATGAACCCAACCCCCGACTTGAACGGCGCTGTCTGGCGCAAGTCGTCGTACAGCGACGGGGGAGACACGAACTGCGTCGAGGTGGCCGACGGCTACCCCGGCCTCGTACCCGTCCGGGACAGCAAGGCCCCGCAAGGCCCGGTGCTGCTGTTCGGCGTGGAATCGTGGGGCCTGTTCGTGCGGGAGGTCGGCGCTTGAGGTGTTCGGGCATCTCGATGTGACGTACATCGAGATGAGACCCGGTCAGCCCCCGTCCAGGGCGGGCGGCGGGGTCGGGGCGCCGGGCAGGCGGATCGTCGCGACCGTGCCGCCGCCCGGGGCCGGGCCCAGCGCCACGTCGCCGCCCGACTCCTGGACCGTACGCGCCACGATGGACAGGCCCAGGCCCGAGCCGGGGAGCGCGCGGGCGCTCGGGGAACGCCAGAAGCGGTCGAAGACGTGCGGGAGTTCGTCGGCGGCCACGCCGGGACCGTAATCCCGTACGGTCAGTTCGCCGCCTCTGAGCGCGACGTCGATCGCGCCGCCCTCGGGGCTGAACTTCACCGCGTTGTCGAGGATGTTCACGATCGCCCGTTCCAGCGCGGTGGGCTCCGCCCGGACGAACCACGGGTGCACGTCCGCCGTGATCGTCAGCTCCGGGCCGCGCAGCCGGGCCCGGCGCAGGGCCGACTCCACGGTGTCCTGCAGCGCCACCACCTGGACGCGGTCGGCCGGCGTGCCCGCGTCCGACCGCGACAGCGTCTGCAGGTCGCCGATGAGCGCGGCCAGTTCGGTCATCTGCGCCTTCACCGAGGCGAGCAGCGCCTTGCGGTCCGCCGGCGGGATGGGCCGGCCCGTCTCCTCACTGCGGGTGAGCAGCTCGATGTTCGTACGGAGGGAGGTGAGGGGGGTGCGCAGTTCGTGACCGGCATCGGCGATCAACTGCTGCTGCAGCTCACGGGAGCTGGCGAGGGAGGCGGTCATCGAGTTGAAGGAACGCGAGAGGCGGGCGATCTCGTCCTCGCTGTCGTCCCCGACGGGGATGCGGATGGTCAAGTCCTCGGTGCGGGCCACGTTCTCGACGGCTTCGGTGAGTTTGTCCACGGGACGCAGACCCGCCCGGGCGACCCAGAGACCGGCCGCTCCGGCGACCACCACTCCGATGCCGGACACGATGAGCAGGATCCAGGCCAGTGAGGACAGGGGTGCAGTGACGTCCTTCAAGGGCTTGGCGATGGAGACCGCGATGCCGTTCTGTACCTGTCCGGTCTTGCCGTCGAGGACCTGCTGGCTGTAGACGCGCATCTCGGCGCCGTTGTCGGCCGTGGCCGAGTGCGTGGCGCTATGGGCCGTGCCCTTGGCCACCTCCAGGTCGGCTGACTGTACCGGCACGGTCGGGTTGATCGGATTCGTGCAGGTGGAGCCGTCCGAGTAGAAGATCGTGACGATGGGGGAACTCGGTGGCTGCTGGAGATCCTGGGGTTCGGCGAGCTGACAGTTGCGCAGCATGCTCTGAAGCAGTGGCGGCGAGACCTGCGCGCTCTCCAGCTGCTCGTCGACCTGGTTGTAGAGCTGGTCCCGGACGATGAACCAGCACGTCACGGAGACCGCTGCCACGGCGAACGCGACCGCCGCCGCGGTGAGGAGCGACAACCGCGACCGGAGCGGCAGGGTCCGTACCAGCCGTACGAACCCTTTCACTCCGCCCCGCCCGACCGCAGCACGTACCCCACACCCCGCACCGTGTGCACGAGGCGCGGCTCGCCGCCCGCCTCCGTCTTGCGGCGGAGGTACATCACGTACACGTCCAGCGAGTTGGACGACGGCTCGAAGTCGAAGCCCCATACCGCCTTCAGGATCTGCTCCCGCGTGAGGACCTGGCGCGGGTGGGCCAGGAACATCTCCAGCAGGGTGAACTCCGTGCGCGTCAGCTCGACGGGCCGCCCGGCCCGCGTGACCTCACGGGTCGCGAGGTCCATGCGCAGGTCGCCGAAGGTGAGCGCGTCGTCCACCGGGGCGCCGACCGCGGCTGCGGCGTACGAACTGCGCCGCAGCAGCGCCCGTACCCGCGCGAACAGCTCGTCCAGTTCGAACGGCTTCACCAGGTAGTCGTCGGCGCCCGCGTCGAGTCCGGTGACCCGGTCGCCGACCGTGTCGCGGGCGGTGAGCATCAGGATCGGCGTCGTCGTGCCCGCGCCGCGCATCCGGCGGGCGGCGGTCAGGCCGTCCATCCGCGGCATCTGGATGTCGAGGACGACCAGGTCCGGCTGGTAGGCGATGGACTTCTCCAGCGCGTCCGCGCCGTCGACGGCCACCTGCGTGTCGTACCCCTCGAAGGCGAGACTGCGCTGGAGTGCTTCTCGCACGGCCGGCTCGTCGTCGACGATCAGGATGCGCTGGGGTTCACGGTCGCCTTCGGCGGGGCTCATCGCGGTCAGTTCCTCGGGTGCGGTGGGACGTGCTCGGGGCGCTTTCAGCCTCGCACGTTTCAGGGCTGTTCTCGTAGAGCCGGAGCCCGCCGGGAGGGCGGGGGGTCAGCCCCGTACGGTGCGGCGGGTGCGGGCCGTGGCGCCGCTGCGGCGCGCGGTGCCGCGCGGGGCCCGCGCGGTGGCCATCTCGGGTGCGCGCGGCGCCGGCGCGTGCAGCTCGCGGGCCACCGCGAGGGCCAGGGCGAGTCCGGCCGGATCGCCGCCGACGAGGGTGTGGGACACGGTCCTGATCTGCGGGATCTGCGGGATCTGCGGAATCTGCGTCACCTGCGTGCCCTGCTTGGTCTGCTCGGTCTGCATGACGACCTCCGGGGTCGGGGGCGGGTCGGTCGGGGGTGGCCCTGGGTCAGCTGTCGGAGCCGCCGGACCGCAGCGAGGCCAGGTCGGCCTTGACGGTGTTGACGGGGATGGCGAAGCCCAGGCCGACGCTGCCGGCGCTCGACGAGGACGAGGAGTCCGTGGCGGCCGAGTACATCGCGGAGTTGATGCCGATGATGTTGCCGTTCATGTCGATCAGCGCGCCGCCGGAGTTGCCCGGGTTGAGGGACGCGTCGGTCTGCAGCGCCTTGTACGTCGTCTTGGACGAGCCGGTGTCGCCGTTGAACTCCTGGCCGCCGAACTCGAACGGCCACTGACCGCTGCCGCCGCCTCCGCCGGGCTGCTGTTGCTGCTGGCCTTGGCTCTCGTCCGTGGAGACGGTGACGTCCCGGTCGAGTGCGGAGACGATCCCGCTGGTGACGGTGCCGGTCAGGCCCTCGGGGGAGCCGATCGCCACGACCTCGTCACCGACCTTGACGGCGTCGGAGTTGCCGAGCGTCGCGGGGGTGAGGCCCGACGGCGCGTTCTCCAGCTTGATCAGCGCGAGGTCCTTCTTGCTGTCGGTGCCGACGACGCTCGCGGTGTACGACTTGCCGTTGCTCAGCTGCACCTTGATCTGGGAGGCGCCCGAGATCACGTGGTTGTTGGTGATGATCTCGCCGCCGGTCGTGATGACCACGCCGGAACCGGTGGAGGAGCCCGCGTTCGAGGTCGCGCTGATCTCGACGATGCTCGGGCTGACGGCCTCGGCGACCCCGGCGACCGTGCCCTTCTTGCTCGTGGCCACGACGCTGGTGCTGGTCGCGCTGCCGGCCGCGGTGTCGCTGCCGGTCAGCTCCTGGAAGGCGTACGCGGTACCTCCGCCCACGGCCGCGGCGGCTATCGCCACGGCGGCGAGCAGGGCCAGCGGACCCTTGGCGCGCTTGCGGGGCACGGCGGGGGAGGCGGGCACCGGTTCCGTGAGGAGCGCGGTGGGGGCCCCGCCCCGCGCACCCGCGTCCGCGGCCGGAGCCGGCTGGTGCGCGGGCGGGGCCGGCCACTCCGGATTCACGGAGGAGGCCGTGGAGGAAGCGGGGTGGGCGGCCGGGTAGGAGGTCGTGGGGTGGGTGGAGGAGGCGGAAGGCTGCTCGTGCGACTGCTCGTACGGCTGTCCTGAGTACGCGGACTGCTGCTGGTCGCCCTGGGGGTACTCGCCGCTGCGGCGGAAGCTCTCGGTCATGAGTAAGACTCTGTCGCCCGACCATGAGAGCTCCCTGAGTGCTCCCTGAGAAGCCCGACAGAACCTCGTATGCCCGATATAAAGACGCCGGAGCCCGGGGATACCGCGGAAACGCAGGGGTGCCCTCGTCCACGTGGGCGCTCAGCCGCGCCTCACACCGCGGCCCACCGCCCTAACACCCGCAGCTGCGCCGCACCACCAACGAGGACGGGAACAGCTTCAGCCGCTCCCGCCGCGCACCCGCGACCCGCAGCCCGTCGTCGAGCACCAGGTCGACGGCCGCCCGGGCCATCGCGGACCGATCACTCGCGACCGTGGTCAGCGGCGGATCGGTCAACCCCGCTTCCTTGATGTCGTCGAACCCGGCGACGGCCAGCTCCCCCGGCACATCGATCCGCAGCTCCCGGGCCGCCCGCAGCACCCCGATCGCCTGGTCGTCCGTGGAACAGAAGATCGCCGGCGGCCGGTCCGGCCCGGCCAGCAGCCGGAGCCCCACCTGGTACGCGTCGTACCGGTTGTAGAGCGCCTCGAAGAGGCGGCCCTCGGTCGAGCGGCCCGCCTCGTGCATCGCCCGACGCCACCCCTCGACGTGGTCGGAGACCGGGTCGCCGACCGTGGGGGTCTCCGCGACACCGCCGAGACAGGCCACGTACGCGTACCCGTGCTCAAGGAGGTGCTGGGTGGCGAGATGCGCCCCGCCCACGTCGTCCGTGACGACCGCGACGTCGTCGATCGCCTCGGGCCGCTCGTGCAGCAGCACCACGCGGGCGTCCCACGCCTCTATCTCGGCGGCGGCCAGGTCGTTCAGCGCGTGGCTGACGAGGATGAGCCCCGAGACCCGCATACCGAGGAAGGCCCGCAGATAGTGGACCTCGCGCTCGCCGACGTAGTCGGAGTTGCCGACGAGCACCATTTTGCCGCGCTCGGACGCGGCCTGTTCGACCGCGTGCGCCATCTCCCCGAAGAAGGGCTGGCGCGCGTCCGGCACGATCAGGCCTATGAGGTCCGTCCGCCGGGACGCCATGGCCTGGGCGACCCGGTCCGGGCGGTAACTCAGCTCCTTGATGGCGGCGAGTACACGCTCGCGCGTGGCCGGGGCAACCGGCCGGGGTCCGTTGTTGATGACATAGCTGACGACGGCGGTGGAGGTACCCGCCAGTCGTGCCACGTCATCCCGAGTCACCTTGGCCACGCGCGGAGTCTACGCGGATGGACCTACCGCTGGGCAGGCCGTACGGCTTCTTCCTGGGCCTTCGCCGGGGCCGGCGCCGAGGCCTTCGCGGCACCGGCCGCGTCGAGGTGCGCCGTCTCGTCCGCATCCTCCGGCTTTGGCCGAACGGCCTTGGCCTTCGCCTCTCCCCCACTCTCGGCTTCGCTCGACCGGGAGGTGCCCCCAGCCGCCCGCTCCACCTTCTCGGGTGTGACGAATCGATAGCCGACGTTCCGGACGGTACCGATCAGCGACTCGTGCTCGGGGCCGAGCTTCGCGCGAAGGCGCCGTACGTGCACGTCGACGGTCCGCGTGCCCCCGAAGTAGTCGTAGCCCCAGACCTCCTGCAGCAGTTGGGCGCGGGTGAAGACGCGGCCCGGGTGCTGGGCGAGGTACTTGAGGAGCTCGAACTCCTTGAAGGTCAGGTCGAGGACCCGGCCCTTGAGCTTGGCGCTGTAGGTGGCCTCGTCCACGGAGAGGTCGCCGTTGCGGATCTCCATGGGGGAGTCGTCGTTGACGATCTGCTGGCGGCCCATGGCCAGCCGCAGCCGTGCCTCGACCTCCGCCGGACCCGCCGTGTCGAGCAGCACGTCGTCGATGCCCCAGTCGGCGGTGACGGCCGCGAGACCGCCCTCCGTCACGACGAGCACGAGTGGACAGCCGGGCCCGGTGGAGCGCAGCAGCTGACAGAGGCTGCGGACCTGCGGGAGGTCACGGCGGCCGTCGATGAGAATGACGTCGGCACCGGGGGTGTCGACGAGTGCGGGTCCCTCCGCCGGAGCCACGCGCACGTTGTGCAGCAGCAGGCCGAGGGCGGGAAGCACCTCCGTCGACGGCTGAAGGGCATTGGTGAGGAGCAGCAGAGAGCTCATCGCGCCCCACCTGCCTGGGTCGTCCTACGGTCACGCACGGTTCGCTCGCCCATAACGTCTGGTTCCTCCTCGGTCCCTGCGAGGACGTTTTCGGCACTGCTCAACGTCGTATACAGCGTTCGTATACAACGCTCCAGAAAGCGCAAAAGGACCCGGGGGCTTCGCTGCCCGAGTCCTCTGCCAAGGAGAATAGCCCACATGAGCCAAGGTCCGGCAGGTCATGTGACGCGATCTTTCATTCGTCCAGAACCTGAGACGGCGGGTGGATGTACGGAAAGTGCCGCCGAACGATCTTCCCGAGGGGTGCTGAGAAAGTTTCTGCGTACCGCCGACGGGGTGACGATCGACGCCGCGTACGAGCCCGGAACGAACACATCGGACACCTCCGGCCCATCTGACGCATCCGGTGGACTCGACGCGGCCGAACGCGGAACCGGCCTGGTCATCGTGGTCGCGCACGGCTTCACGGGCGATCTGGACCGTCCGCACGTCCGGCGGGCGGCCACGGCGTTCGCGCAGTACGCGGCCGTGGTCACGTTCTCCTTCCGCGGCCACGGCGCCTCCGGCGGACGCTCCACGGTCGGCGACCGCGAGGTGCTCGATCTGGCGGCGGCGGTGGAGTGGGCGAGAGAACTCGGTCACACCCGGGTGGCCACCGTCGGCTTCTCCATGGGCGGCTCGGTGGTGCTCCGGCACGCGGCCCTGCACCCGAAGAGCGAGCGGGAGCACGAGGGGCGCACGGGAGCGCATTCGGACGCGGTGGTTTCGGTCAGCGCACCCGCCCGCTGGTACTACCGGGGTACGGCCCCTATGCGGCGCCTGCACTGGCTGGTAACCCGCCCGATGGGCCGCGCGGTCGGCCGCTACGGTCTGCGAACCCGCATCTATCACCGCGAATGGGACCCGGTCCCGTCCTCACCGGTGGAGTCGGTTCCCCTCATCGCCCCCACGCCCCTCCTGATCGTCCACGGCGACCGCGACGGCTACTTTCCGCTGGACCATCCGCGGATGCTGGCCGCCGCGTCCGGCGGCCACGCGGACCTGTGGCTGGAGCGCGGCATGGGCCACGCGGAGAACGCGGCGGACGACCGGCTCCTGTCCCGCGTCGCGGAATGGGCCGCCGCGCACGCGGGTTAGTCGACAGGGCCTAGCCTGACGGGGTCCGTAACCCGTTTCCCGCACAGCTGACCGAAGATCGAGGAACCAGATGGCACAGGGCACAGTGCGTTACTGGGCCGCCGCCAAGGCCGCGGCAGGCGTCGCCGAGGAGCCGTACGAGGCGGAGACCCTCGCGCAGGCGCTGGACGCGGCACGCGCACGACACTCCGGCGAACTCGCCCGCGTCCTGCTGCGATGCTCGTTCCTCATCGACGGCGATCCCGTGGGTACCCGCGGACATGAGACGGTACGGCTGGCCGAGGGCGGCACGGTCGAGGTGCTCCCGCCGTTCGCAGGAGGGTGACGGGACGATGAGCGATCAGCCGTACGAGGGGCCCTACGAGGGTCCGTATCAGGGCCAAGGGCAGAACCAGGGCCAGGTCCCTTACGAGGGATACGACCCGTACCAGCAGCAAGTGCCGCAGGCGCAGCAGGGGCAACAGGCGCCGCAGGCCGGGTGGCCGGGGCAGCAGCAGTACGACGAGGCCGCCGCGCAGCAGCAGTACACCCAGCAGTGGGAGGGCCAGACCTGGGAGACGCAGGTCCAGCCGCCGCTCCGGTCGGCTGCTCCGGCGGCTCCGGCCGCTGACACGGCGTATCTGCCGCAGCAGGGTCCGGCGGAGGCGGCGTACGGGACGTACGGGGCGCAGCAGCAGCCGTACGGGGCTCAGTACGGGGTGGTCGGGCAGCCCATGCCCGGTCAGCAGGCTCCGGTCGGAGCGAACCCCGCGCCCGGCGCCGCGCTTGCGCCTGCTTCCGCGCCTGCTCCCGCTCCGGGCGGTGCCGACGGTTACGGTCCCGCGACCGTCACCGGCAACACCCGGGTCACCGACGCACAGCGTGCCCGCGCCGAGGGACGTTCGCCGATCATCGAGCCCGGCGCACAGCCGGCCGTGCTGACGGGGGTCCTCGGACTGCTGCTCGCCGGCGCGGCGGCGGTCGGGCAGTACGCGCTGGTCGTACCGCTGGTGATCCTGCAGGCGGTGACGGCGGCGGGCTGGTTCCGGCTCAACGGGATGTGGCCCGCGCGGCAGGGCATCGCGCTCGCCTTCGCGGGTGCGCTCACGGCGGACGTGGCCCTGCTCGTGGCCGGGCGCGAGAACGCCCCCGCCGCGATTCTCGGCACGCTCGGCGTGTGGGTCCTGCTGACCCTGGTTCTGCAGTTGCGCAGCCGTGCCGGGGCCGACGAGCGGATGCTCGGTCTGATGGCCACGGTCGTCTCGGCGGCGCTGGCGATCATCGCTACGGGGTATCTCGCGGCGGAGCCGGACGCGGTGGTCGTGGGCGGGGTGGCGGTCGCGGTGGCCGTGCTGGCCCGCGCCCTTCCGCTGCCGACGGCGGCGTCGGTCGTGGTGGCGGTGCTCGCGGCGGCGGGGGCGGGGGTCGCCATGGGCGGGGTCACGGATCTCGGTGCGGGCGGGGCTGTGCTCGGGGCCGGGGCGGGGGTGTGTGCGCTGGTCGGGCACCGGGTCGCGAGTTACGACTATCCGTCGAGGTTCGTGCACTTCACGGCGGGCGTGGCGCTGCCGCTCGCGGCGGCGGCCCCGGCGGTCTATCTGCTGGGCCGAGCCCTGATCTGACCTTTTTTCCTCTTTCCTCGCCCCCGCCGCCCCTACCCTTCCCGTCACTGCATGGGGCTGCGCCCCTCGCCCCCTGATCGCGCTCCGCGCTCGTCCTCAAACGCCGGACGGGCTGAAGATGCGCATCTTCAGCCCGTCCGGCTACATCTCAGCCCGTCCGGCGTTTGAGGACAAAGGGGGGCGAGGGGGCGCAGCCCCCATATGTGGTCGGGAACGGGTAGGGGCGGCGGGGGCGGGAAAAGGCCTGATCACGGCCACCCCCTGTCACAGCTGATCGACAACAGATCCGTCCCCCGGCCGGAGGCCCCCCGCCCGGGGTTACCCTCGCGTACAGAAGACCGGCCGAGGTGGGGGAACACGGAAACATGCGAGCATTGCGAATACTTCTGATCGTGACCATCGTCCTCGGCGGCCTCTTCGTCATCGCCGACCGCGTGGCCGTCGGCTTCGCCGAGGACGAGGCGGCGGACCGCCTCAAGGCCAACGAGAACCTCTCCACCACCCCGGACGTCTCGATCAAGGGCTTCCCCTTCCTCACCCAGGTGGCCGGCGGCGAACTGGACGAGGTGCAGGTCGGCATCAAGGACTACGAGGCCGACACGAGCGGCGCGGCGAACGGCACGGACGCCGACGTCCCCGCCAAGATCCGCATCGACAACCTCACCGCACAGATGCGCGGCGTCGCGTTCTCCGGCGACTACAGCTCCGCGAAGGCGGCCACCGCCACGGGCACGGCGACGATCTCGTACGCCGAGCTCCTGAAGGCGGCCAAGGCCGAGCCCGTGGACGTCGCGACCGGCGTCACCGCCCAGGTCGTCGGCCTCTCCGACGGCGGCAACGGCAAGATCAAGGTCGAGGTGGAGGCCACCGTGCTCGGCACGAAGCTGCCCCGCCCGGTCTCCGTGCTCAGCTCGGTCAGCGTCAAGGGCGACAACGTCATGGTGAACGCGGACTCCCTCCCCAACCTGGGCGTGCAGCTCGCCGAGGACAAGGTCCGTCTGATCACCGACTTCCAGCAGAAGATCGACGGCCTGCCGGGCGGCATCAAGCTCGACAAGGTGGAGGCGGCGGCCAAGGGCGTCGACATCAAGGTGAAGGGTTCGGACGTCAGCCTCGTCGGGTAGTAGGCACAACGGCCGACGACGTACCGGTCTCGCGGACGTACCGATCTCGCGGGGGAACCGCCGACCGTCCGAAAGGCGAGACGGAGCCGTCCGCACAGCAGATCGGCGGGCGGCGGGACCCGGGCCGTGCCCGTCCCGAGGACCCACAGGGCGCGCGAGGGCAGACCGCGCGCCCCTCGCATCCCACATCGCGGACGATCGCGTCTCAACATGCGACACGCCGGTGACATGTCCGGCTTTCCGTCCCTACGATCGACGGCATGACGCAACAGGCGGACCTCACGAAGCGGCGGGCAGTAGACCTGTGCCGCGTCGCCGCCATGCTCTGTCGCACCTTCTGAGCGGAAGCCCTCGTCCTTCCGCGCACCGGCCCCTCGACTCCTCTTGTCGGGGCCACCCCCGCGCCGCGTACGCCCGTGCGGCCCCGGCCGCAGAGCGCGTACCCGCACCCCAGCACCCCGCACCGACGCACAGCCCCGCCGTAACTGCCCCGGAGGAGAACGAGCA
This sequence comes from Streptomyces ortus, assembly GCF_026341275.1. Classification (NCBI taxonomy): domain Bacteria; kingdom Bacillati; phylum Actinomycetota; class Actinomycetes; order Kitasatosporales; family Streptomycetaceae; genus Streptomyces; species Streptomyces ortus. The sequence goes on along the minus strand of NZ_JAIFZO010000002.1, from coordinate 4,026,727 downwards.
TGAGCCGCAGTGACGTCCTGGTAGACGCCGACTGGGTCCAGGAGCACCTGGACGACCCGAACGTGGCCGTCGTCGAGGTCGACGAGGACACGTCCGCGTACGAGAAGAACCACATCAAGAACGCCATCCGGATCGACTGGACCAAGGACCTCCAGGACCCGGTCCGCCGTGACTTCATCGACCAGGAGGGCTTCGAGAAGCTCCTCTCCGGCAAGGGCATCGCCAACGACACCCTGGTCGTCCTCTACGGCGGCAACAACAACTGGTTCGCGTCCTACGCCTACTGGTACTTCAAGCTCTACGGCCACGAGAACGTGAAGCTCCTCGACGGCGGCCGCAAGAAGTGGGAGCTCGACTCCCGCGACCTCGTCGACGGTTCGCAGGTCCCCGAGCGCCCCACGACCGAATACAAGGCCAAGCCGCAGAACAAAGCGATCCGCGCCTTCCGTGACGACGTCGTCGCCGCGATCGGCTCGCAGAACATCGTCGACGTCCGTTCGCCCGACGAGTTCTCCGGCAAGCTGCTCGCCCCCGCGCACCTGCCGCAGGAGCAGTCGCAGCGCCCCGGCCACGTGCCGTCCTCGCGCAACATCCCGTGGTCGAAGAACGCCAACGACGACGGCACCTTCAAGTCGGACGACGAGCTCAAGGCCCTCTACGAGGACGAGCAGGTCGACCTGTCGAAGGACACCATCGCCCTGTGCCGCATCGGTGAGCGTTCCGCGCTCACCTGGTTCGTGCTGCACGAGCTGCTCGGCGTCGAGAACGTCAAGAACTACGACGGCTCGTGGACCGAGTACGGCTCCCTCGTCGGTGTGCCGATCGAGCTCGGCGCCAACAAGTAACCCTCCGGGCCGCCCCTCACGGCCACCAGGACTCAAGGACGGAAACGAAACATGTGTGGAGCGAAGGCCGGCGGCCCCGACGCCTCGACGATCAAGCCCGGTGAGACCACCATCCAGGGTCAGGTGACCAAGGACGGCGAGCCGGTGGTGGGCTACGTCCGCCTGCTGGACTCGACGGGCGAGTTCACCGCCGAGGTCCCGACCTCGGCGACCGGACAGTTCCGGTTCTACGCGGCCGAGGGCACCTGGACCGTTCGCGCCCTCGTGCCGGGCGGCACGGCCGACCGTACGGTCGTCGCCCAGACGGGCGGCCTGGCCGAGGTGGCCATCGCCGTCTGAACTCCGAACCACTTGAACCGTCCGGCGGTTCGCACCGTATGAACGGCCGAAGGGCCGCACCCCCGGGGGTTGGACGCTTTCCGGTACGGGGTGTGGCCCTTCGGCTTGTCCCGCTTGCCCGGAACCGGCTTACCCTGGACGTATGTATGCGCGAAGGCGGCACGTCTACTTCGCCATGATGGGGACGTGCATCGGGTTGTTCGTGCTGGCCTGGGGAGTCGTGCGGCTCTGGTCGGTCCCCGTGGCCGTCGGCATGTGCGTCGTGGCGATGGTGATCCCGCCGCTCGCCGCGATGACGGCCAACCGCCGGGGCCCCGACGACCGCTGGTGGGACGACCCCTCGGGCGACCACAGGTCCGACGAGTGGTGGGACGAGCTGGACGGGAAGAAGCGCCGCCGGTAGGCCCGGTTGCCGCTGACGGCGGCACTCCTCAGTAGACGAGTGCCTGCGCGTCGTCCGCCAGGGCCTCCTGCACGAAGACCTGCGCGCCCGCGATCCGTACGCCGTCGAGGACGTCCTTCTCGGAGATGTCACGGCGGGCCGCGCACTGCGTGCACAGGGTGAGACGGCCGCCGGCCAGGATCGAGTCGAGCAGGTCGGGGAGCGGGGCCGCGTGCGGGAGCTCGAACTCGGCGGCGCGGCCGGGCAGCGCGAACCACGCGGACTCCCCGGTGAGCCAGAGCGAGACGTCCACCCCGCTGGCCACCGCGACCGCGGCCACCGTGAAGGCCTGCGAGCAGCGTTCCGGGGCGTCGGCCCCTGCCGTCACCTTGATCACGAGCTTCTTCGCCATGGCCGAATCGTAATCAACTCCGCTGCAACCCGGGGAGTGGGTCAGGGGTCTCCTGTGCGCGCGGATACGGAATCCGCCTTTCGCGTTCTGTGGGGGACGACGTCTTGGAAGTACCCGAAAGACCCGAAGTACCCGAAGTACCTGAAGTACCTGAAAGACCTGAAGCGTTTGCAGGAACAGAAGCGCCGGGTTCCGGTCCGGTGGCGGCGCGGGTGCGCCGACGGGGGCGTACGACGCTCCTGATTGCCACGGCCGCCGTGCTCGGGACGATCGCCGGCACCTGCGCCGGCTACCTGGTCCAGGCCGACCGCGAGCCCACCAGGCTGCCGTCGCTCTCGCAGCCGGTCGTCGAGCAGGCCAAGGGCAAGGGCCCCGAGCCGCTGTCGGCCGCGCAGGACCGCCGGGTGAAGGTCGACGGCGACCTGCGCAAGCTGCTGGTCGAGCGGCCGAAGGGGGCCGGGGACGGCGCCTACGCGACCGACGACGAGGGCGAGTGGATGACGCTCGCCGAGTACGCCGACTCGTACACGAAGCCCGGCGACGCCTTCCGCAACCTCGTCGGTGACGAGTTCCGGCGGGCGGCCGTCACCACCTGGAGCGAGAGCGGTACGCGCGACGTCGAGGTCCGCCTCGTGCAGTACCGCCAGGAGGAGAAGACCGCCGCGGCCGGTAACGCCGAAGGCCAGCACTACTGGGCCGAGGACCTGGGCGACAACCACAGCTGGTCCGTTCCCGGTACGGGGGACGGCATGGCGTACGTCCATGACGAGCCCCAGCGGGTGGCGGGCTACCAGCCGCTGTACTCGGCCCAGGCACACGCCTGGCGCGGCGACATCGCCATGGAGATCTGGATCTACGACACGAAGCCGGTCCCCAAGAAGACGATCATGGACCTGGCCGAGCGGCAGATGGAGCGGCTGTGAACGAGAACCCCGCCGGACCGGACGCCCCCGCGCCCGCACCCGAGGCCGCACCCACGCCTACGCCCGAGACCGCGTCCACGCCTGTGCCCGAGACCGTGTCCACGGAGACACGCGAGGCCGCGTCCACGGAGACGCCCGTGGCGCCCCGGCGGCGCATGCGGCCCGCGCGGGTCGTCGCCGGTGTCGCGGTCGGCGCGCTGCTCGTCGCCGTCGTCGGTGGTGTCGGGTTCACCGCCGTGGCCGTCGACGGCGCCGACCGTGACGCCGGCGCCCCGGTGTGGCGGTTCCCGAAGAAGTCGGCGGACGACGGAGAGCCGAAGGAGGCGGCGGCCGGCGCCAAGAGCGGCCTTGCCGGCCTGCTCGTGCCCTACGAGACCGACCCCGACGCCGACGGCTTCACCCGGGGCCCCGACATCGACGAGTTCGGCTCCGACTCCCGGTTCAGCGGCCGGCAGGCCACCGAACTGCGCAAGCAGTCGATCCGCGACCTGCCCCGCTCCCAGCGGCTGCGCCTGGAGAAGCAGATCGACAAGCAGCACATCCAGGGCATGGCGATGCGCAGCTACGTCAGCCCGTCCGACAGCCTCGACCACAACGGCAAGGTCTTCACGGTCGACATCGTGCTGTCCCAGATGGACAAGAAGACCGTGCGCGACCTCGCCACCTTCCAGAACGAGTTCCTCGACGCCCTGGAGATCTTCCGCAAGGGCCCGAAGATCGAGGGCCACAGGAACGCCCAGTGCTTCCTGCCGCCGAAGGACGCCGAGGAGAAGCTCGACCTGATGGTCTGCTCCGCCTACAAGGGCGACGTGCTGGTCAGCGCCACCGCTTACGGGGTCAAGCCACTCAACACCAAGGGAGTCGCGGTGTTCCTGCGCGAACAGCTCGACCGCATCGCCGAACCGGGGGAGGCGGTATGACCGAGCTGATCGACCACCAGGCCTCCCAGCCACCCCCGCCACCTCTGCCCGAAGCGCCGCCCTCCCCGCCCGAGGCGCAGACGCAGCCGCAGCCGCAGCCGGAGACGCAGACACAGCGGGAGACGCAGACACAGCCTGAGGTGAAGGCGAAGAAGGACCGGCGCGTACTGCGCGCCGCCCTGCGCTGGACCGCCGCCGTCGCGGTCTTCGCGGCTCTCGGCACGGCATCCGCGTACGGCGTCACCCGGCTGGACCGCACCGACGTACCCGGCCTGGAGACCGCGTCGGACGGACGCTGGGACTACCCGGAGATCAGTCGGCCGCCCCTGCCCGCGGGCAGCCCGGGCCCCTTCGCCGAGTCGAACAGGGCCGGAGTCCACCACGCCGACCTGCGCGAACTCGTACTCCCGGCACCCAAGGGCGCGAAGGCCGACCCGGTGCTGCGCGGCGAGGACGGCTGGCTCCCGACGAAGACCTTCCTGGCGGAGTACGTCAAGGACGACCGAGAGCCCTTCGGGCAGCTGCTCACCGACAACGGCCTGCGGCACATCACGGCACGCGGCTGGACCACACCGGACGGCACCCGCACCCGGATCTACCTGTTGCGGTTCTCCACGGCCGCCGTCGCGGACGAACTGTTCGCCGGCAAGCTCACCTCGTACGACATTCCCCGCTACGAGCTGCGCGGGAGTCCGGAGACGGCCGACGGCGACGACGGGTTCCCGGTGACCTCCGTGGTCGACGGCGTCGAGCGCGTCATCGGCGACGAGGCGAAGCCGTACGGCGCCGAGCACGTACGGCAGGCGTATCTGGGGGCGGCCGACACCGTCGCCGTGATCGTGCAGTCCCGCAAGGGCACCGCGAAGAAGGTCCCGTTCCAGCAGACCGTGGTCCTGCAGAGCCAGCTCCTGGGCTGACCGGCGGACCTCGGAGAGAGAGCCGGTCCCCGCCCGACTAGAGTGGGGACCGGCTCTGTACCGCCCACCACCGCGTCACCCGAGGAGCACCCCGTGCTTGAGTACTTCTTCGAAGCTCTGCTGGTCCTGGTCTGTGTCGGCGTTCTCGCCTTCACCGGGCTCGCCGTGAAGAAGCTGTACCAGGGCCAGCGCTGACCCCCATCAAGGAACTGCCGACCTCATGATCGAGATCCCGTCCGACCTGCACAAGGACCTCGTCCCCCTCGTCTTCCTGCTCGGTGAGTGGACCGGCGCGGGTGTTCACGACTTCCCCGGCGCCGAGAAGTGCAACTTCGGCCAGGAGGTCAGCTTCACCCACGACGGCCGGGACTTCCTCGAATACCACTCGCACACCTGGGTCCTCGACTCCGAGGGCAACAAGGTGCGCCCGCTGGAGTCCGAGTCGGGCTTCTGGCGCATCGACAAGGACCGCAAGGTCGAGGTCGTGATGGTCCGCGACGACGGCGTGGTGGAGATCTGGTACGGCGACCTGGCCGCCAAGAAGCCGCAGATCGACCTGGTCACGGACGCGGTGGCGCGCACGGCCGCCTCGGGCCCGTACAACGGCGGCAAGCGTCTGTACGGCTATGTGAAGAGCGACCTCATGTGGGTCGGCGAGAAGCAGACCCCCGAGGTCCCGCTCCGCCCGTACATGTCGGCGCAGCTCAAGAAGGTCGTCAGCCCCGACGACGTGGAGCGCTGGGCGAAGGCTCTCCCGGACGACATGCCGGACGACGGCATCGCCTTCTTCAAGTAGTCCTAGACTTCCGGTGTGGTGAGCACTGGAAGCAGCACCGAAGGCACGGGCGCGGACACGACGGGTGCGGGCGCCGACTGGAAGAGCGATCTGCGGCAGCGTGGCTACCGGCTCACGCCTCAGCGGCAGCTCGTGCTCGAAGCGGTGGACACCCTGGAGCACGCGACTCCCGACGACATCCTCGTGGAAGTGCGGAAGACGGCGTCGGGGGTCAACATCTCCACGGTGTACCGCACCCTTGAGCTCCTGGAGGAGCTCAAGCTGGTCTCGCACGCGCATCTGGGTCACGGCGCGCCCACGTACCACCTCGCGGACCGGCACCATCACCTCCACCTCGTCTGCCGTGACTGCACGAACGTCATCGAGGCGGACGTCGAGGTGGCCGCCGACTTCACGGCCAAGCTGCGCGAGACCTTCGGCTTCGTCACCGACATGAAGCACTTCGCGATCTTCGGCCGCTGCGAAGAGTGCGCGGCGAAGGCCGGTACCGGTACCGATACGGGTAGCGGTGCCCGTACCGATACGGGCACGCGCACCGGTACGGGCCCCGCCGGGAAATAAAATCGGCCGGTACCGGGTCGTAGGCTGTGTGGATATGAAGAGCCCTCTGCTGTCCCTGCCCGGTGCCGTTCCCGCCGAGGGAGTGGACGAAGGCGTAGCCGCCCACTACGGCGACCTGTTCCGCGAGCAGCGTGCCCTCGCCGACGGCACCGGTTTCGTGGACCTCTCGCACCGCGGGGTGGTCGCCGTCACCGGTTCGGACCGGCTGAGCTGGCTGCATCTGCTGCTCACCCAGCACGTCAGCGATCTCCCGGCGGGCCGGGCCACCGAGGCGCTGATCCTCTCCGCGAACGGCCATGTCGAGCACGCGCTGTATCTCGTCGACGACGGCACGACGACCTGGGCGCACGTCGAGCCCGGCACGCAGGACGCGCTGATCGCGTACCTGGAGTCGATGAAGTTCTTCTACCGGGTCGAGGTCGCCGACCGCACCGGAGACCTCGCGGTCGTGCATCTGCCCGCCGGTTCCATCGCCGAGGTCCCCGAGGGTGTCGTCGTCCGCGAGACCTCGTACGGGCGGGATCTCTTCCTGCCGCGCGCGGACCTGGAGTCCTTCGCCGGGGACGGGACCGCGGGTGCGGCCGGGCCCGCCGTCGGGCTGCTCGCCTACGAGGCCCTGCGCGTCGAGCAGCACCGGCCGCGGCTCGGTTTCGAGACCGATCACCGGACCATCCCGCACGAGCTGGGCTGGATCGGCAGCGCGGTCCATCTGCAGAAGGGCTGCTACCGCGGCCAGGAGACCGTCGCCCGCGTCCAGAACCTGGGCAAGCCGCCGCGCAGGCTCGTCTTCCTGCACCTGGACGGCAGCGAGGTCCATCTGCCGCCGCACGGCACGGAGCTGCGCCTCGCGGACGAGGGCGCGGAGGGCCGCAAGATCGGTTTCATCACGACGTCCGTACGCCACCACGAGCTGGGCCCGATCGCCCTGGCCCTCGTCAAGCGGAACGTGCCCCTCGACGCCCGGCTGACGGCCGACGAGACGGCCGCCGCCCAGGAGGTCGTGGTCGAGCCGTAGGCCGACCGGGCTTCACACGACAGTCATCACACGACAGTCATCACACGACTGTCTTCACACGACTGTCATCACATGTCGATCAGTAGCGTGAACGGGCCGTCGTTCGTCAGTGAGACGCGCATCTTCGCGCCGAACCTGCCCGTGGCCACCGTCGCGCCCAGCGAACGGAGTTGGGCCACGACCTCGTCCACGAGGGGCTCGGCCACGTCGCCGGGGGCCGCCGCGTTCCAGGTGGGGCGCCGCCCCTTGCGGGCGTCCCCGTAGAGGGTGAACTGGCTGATGACGAGCAGCGGCGCGTCCAGGTCGGAGCACGATTTCTCGTCGGACAGCATCCGTACGGACCAGAGTTTGCGGGCCAGTTGGGCCGCCTTCTCCTTCGTGTCCTCGTGGGTCACCCCGACGAGGACGCACAGTCCCTCGCCGTCGATCTCCCCGACCGTCTCACCGTCCACGACGACGCTCGCGCCGTCCACCCTCTGCACCACCGCACGCATGGGATCCATCATGCCGTGCGCCCGGCCTGCCTCCGTACGGGGGCTTTCTTATTGATCCTTAACAGTCCATCTGGGGCCGATCGGGGGCACTCGGTCACATAGCGGCCACTTGGGGTGGCACGATGCTCACACGCGCCGGTCGAGGGGACGGTTGAGGCACATGAGCACACCGAGTACGGGGCAGTCACCCGGGTTCGTATCGCTGATCCGGGGGGAGCCGCCGTCGTTGTCGCCGCCGTTGGTCCCAGCGGTGCGTCCGCCCACTCAGCGAAGGGTCAGTCCGATGCCGGAGACCGCGCCCCCCGCACCCGAACTGGGCGTCCTGCGCCTGACCGAACTGCGCGGCCTGCGCAGGGACGCGCAGCGGGACGAGGCCGATCTGAGTTACGTACGGCGGCTGTTGCAGGGGCGGATCGACATCCTGCGGGCCGAGGTGGGACGGCGTACGGAAGCGCCCCGGCAGGACCGGGACGACGGCCGCGGGCTGCCGGCCCTCGGTGAGGCGTCGGTCGTCGCGCGGCTGTCGGAGATCCTGACGGACGGACCCGCCCGGCACCGCTCCTCGGCGCGGCACGTGACCGTGGGGACGCCGTACAGCGAGGAGTACCGGCTGCTGGCCGCCGAGATGCTCTCCGAGGTCGAGCTGTCCGATCTGGAGGCGCGTACGGATCTTGAGCTGAGCGCCGCGATGGGGCGGCTCGTGCGCTACGAGCAGCAGGTGTCGCGGCGTCGGCAGCAGTTGCAGCGGACCGCGGACGACTGCAGCGCGGAGATCGCCCGCCGATACCGCGAGGGCGAGGCCCAGGTCGACGACCTGCTCCTGTAGCTGGTGGCCGGTAGCTGGTGGCCGGTAGCTGGTGGCCGGTAGCTGGTGGCCGGTAGCCGGTAGCCGGTAGCCGGCAGCCGGCGCGGAAATCCGGACGACAGTTCCGGGCCGGATGCCTAGCGTGAGCGCATGAGTCCGCACCAGCACATCGATGTACGCGCCATCCGTGACGACGGGTTCCCGGAGTGGATCCGTGCGATGAACACCGGGTTCCTGCGACCGCCCAGCGTGTCGGAGGCCGAGATCGAGGACCGTCGCACCTACCTCGTGCCCGAACGGACGGTGGGGGCCTTCGACGGCGAGCGGTGCGTGGGGACCTTCCGGTCGTTCGAGCAGGAGATCACGGCGGTGGGCGGCGCCGCCGTGCGGGCCGACGCGATCACGAACGTGACCGTGACCTCGACGCACCGCAGGCGGGGCATCCTGACGCGGATGATGAACCGGGAACTGGCCGCCGCCGAGGAGCGCGGGGATGTCGTGGCGACGCTGATCGCCGCGGAGTACCCGATCTACGGACGGTACGGGTTCGGGGCGGCCACGACGACCGCCGAGTGGACGATCGACGTCCCGCGGGCGGGGCTCGATCCCCGCCTGGCCGGCCCCGACGGCGGCGGCCGGGTCGATCTGGTGGACGGCGACGACGTACGCAAGGCCGGGCCGGAGCTGTACGAGCGCTTCCGGCGGGCGCAGCCGGGCGCGGTCGACCGCAATGAGCGGTGGTGGCGGATCGCCACCGGTGCGCTGGTGCTGGACCGGGTCCCGTCGACCGACCCCTTCCACGCCGTGTACCGCGGTGCGGGGGGAGAGGTCGAGGGCCTGCTCTCGTACACCGTGGACGACCACTGGGGGGACGCGAAGCAGCCGCTCCAGACCGCGAAGGTCACGGACCTGATCGCCGTCACGCCGGCCGCCGAGCGCGCTCTGTGGCGCTACGTCTGCTCGATCGACTGGGTCACGCGGGTCAGGACGGGCCGGCGGGCACCGGACGATCTGCTGCCGCATCTGCTGCCGGACCCGCGCGCGGCGGCGATCACCTCGCAGGCCGACTGGCTGTGGGTACGCATCCTGGACGTCGTGGCGGCCCTGGAGGCGCGGACGTACGGGGCGGCCGGCGCGCTGGTCCTGGAGGTGACCGACGGGCAGGGGATGGCCGGGGGGCGGTACCGGCTGGATGCCTCGCCCGAGGGCGCCGACTGTGTCCGGACCACCGAAACCGCCGAACTGACCTTGGGTGTGGGGGAGTTGGCGGAGCTGTGGCTCGGGGGTGAGTCCGCGGTGCGGCTCGTGGCGCTGGGCCGGGTCCGGGAAGAACGAGCGGGCGCCGCCCTGGTGGCCGACGCCCTGCTGCGTACGTCCAGGCGACCGTGGTGCCCGGACATCTTCTGATCCCCTTCTTTCTCTTCTTCTGCTTCCTCTTCTTCTGCTGTTTCCTCTGCTGCTGTTTCTGCTTCTGTTTCCTTCCTTCTGCTGTCGTGCTGTTCATCCGTAGCGATTCAGTTGTTGTGCGGTGGTGCGGTGGTGCGGTGGTGCGGGCCGACCGGGCTCCCGGCTCCCCTCCGGAAGGGAACCCGGTCGACCGGACTGACGGGCGGTGCGGCCCCGTCAGCCGGACTGGGCGAGCAGCATCACGAGGATCAGGGCCCCGATGCCGCCGATCATTGAGTTCTTGGCCTTGATACCGATGGCGAGGGCGGCGAAGGCGACGACGCCCATCACTCCGTACTTCACCTGGATCAGTTGCTCCAGGCCGATGGCGAGGGCGGCGACGAGGATGGCGATGAGCGGCATGCGGTCCCTCCTTCGGGACGGGGAGGCGGACCCCCGCCGGGACCGATCCACCTGATCGCCTGCTGCGACTCTGGCGGCCAACCCCCCGGAAGCCTGACCATGTTGCTCAAGTTGGTGACCAACTTCAATGAAGTTATCTCCACTTGGATGCGTCTCATAACCACCTTCTCGTTAACTGCCCAAAGATGGCGCGAAGTTGTAGTGTTTGGCCGTGGACCCGGAACATGCCGCCGTCAACGGGCGGAAGAGGGCACAACGGCCACAGATGTCACACCGAGAGGTGGCCGACGCGCTGCGCAGCCGGATCGTGTCGGGCGAGCTGCGGGCGGGAGAACGCATGCCCACCCAGGCCAGGCTGGCCGACGAGTTCGGAGTCGAGCGCGGGACCGTACGGCAGGCGCTGCGCATCCTGCAGTCGGAGAGCCTGCTGGCCAATGTCTCCAAGGGGAGCCCGGCGACCGTCGCGGACGGCGTGGAGAAGGGCCTGACCGGGCCGGCGGCTCCACCGCGGACCACCATGGTGGCGCTGGCCCCGCGCATCACGGCCGCCTTCTCGGCACCCCACGTGGAAGTAGACGCTCTGTGTCTTACGGCTGTCTCCCTGACGCTCGCGATGGGCGAACCGCTGCGTCTCATCCACGAGGGCCGATTGAAACCGGCCAGGATCGACGTCCGCGTGCTCCTGCCGTCCCGTGACATCGACCTCGCCTTTCCGTCGGCGGTGGACGCGACGGAGGACAACGAGCGGGTGCAGCGGCGGTGGCTGGCCCAGCGCAACGCACAGGGCCAGGTCCTCAAGCACAACCTGCTGGCGTTGCGGGCGACGCACGGCATCGACGTACACATCATGTTCAGGGCCCTGCCGTTCACCCCGCCGGTGAAGTTGTACCTGCTCAACGAGGCGGAGGCGCTCTTCGCCTACTACACGCTGTCGCGGCGGGGGGCGGAGATCGAGAGTGAGTACCTGGAGACGTACGACGCCGAGGGGACCCAGTCGACGCTGTTCGCCTTCGAGCAGGGGGAGGGGCTGCGGGCCACGACGTTCGTGGAGCAGTCGCATCTGTGGTTCAACGCGCTGTGGGAGACCATCAGCTCGGAGCTGGTGCTCACGTCATAGGGCCGGGCCCGCGAACATCAGCGCCAGGACGACGGCCCCGATCGAGCTGCAGGTGGGGCTCTTCATCTTGAGACCCACCGTGAGCAGTAGCAGGCCGACGGCGCCGCTGGGGCCGTACTGCCATTCGACGAACTGCTCGAATCCGACGACGAGGAGGGCGGAGAAAAGGGCTAGGGCGGGCATGGTGGATCCTCCTTCGGGTCTTGCGCGGGCGGGCGGGCGGCCGTGCGGGCGAGCAGTTGAGCCGTTGAGCGGTCGAGCGGGAGGAGTGCGATGGCGCTGCGGTGAGGTGGAGAACCTTCCCAGTTGCCAACTATGTGCGAGAGGAGGGAGAACTTCCGCCATCTTCGCCAAGTTGGCAACCAACTGTGCTTAACTTATCCCCAGTTGGTGCCTATCTCAAAACAAGTTTCAAACAACTCCCCTTAGATGGGGCAAAGTTGTAGCGTTTGGTCGTGACCCAGGAGAACGTGGCAGTGAACGGCAGCAGAAGGCTCTCGCCGCAGGAGATCGCCGACATCCTGCGGGACCGCATCCGCGCGGGCGACCTGCGCGCCGGCGACCGCCTGCCCACCCAGGCCGAGCTGGCCGAGGAGTTCGGCGTGGAGCGCGGCACGGTCCGCCAGGCCCTGCGCGCGCTCCAGGACGACGGCCTGCTCAGCAACGTCAGCAAGGGCAGCCCGCCCCGGATCGCCGAGGTCACCCACCCGCGGGACGAACCCCAGCCGACGATGGTCGCCCTCGCGCCGCGGCTGGTGGAGGCGTTCGCCGCGCAGCACGTACGGATCGACGTCGTCTGCCACACGGCGGAGACGCTGATGCTGGCCATCGGCGATCCGGTCCGCCGGATCCACGAGGGCAGCCTGCGCCCCGAGTCGCTCGACGTCCGCATCCTGGTGCCGTCCCGGGAGATCACCCTCGCCTTCCCCGTCTCCGTCGACAGCGACGCCGACGACGACCCGGTCCACCAGCGCTGGCTGGACATGCGCAACGCCCAGGGGCACGTCCTGCGGCACAACCTCCGCTCCCTGCGCTCCTCGCACGGCATCGACGTGAAGGTCACGTTCCGCGCGCTGCCGTTCACCCCGCCCGTGAAGCTCTACCTCCTCAACGGCCAGGAGGCGCTGATCGGTTACTACGTCCTGACCCGGCGGGAGGAGCCGTACGAGAGCCAGACCCTGGAGATGTACGACGCCCTCGGCTCCGAATCCCTCCTCTTCTCCTTCCTGACAAGGTCGGGCCAGCGCGACGCCGCGTTCGTGGAGGAGTCCCAGAAGTGGTTCGACGGGCTCTGGGAAACCATCACCACGGACCTGACACTCTCCTAGTGACTACCGATACGCAGCAGACTGGTCCGGTGACAGCAGAGACAGAGAACCTCTACTCGTTGATCGAGCAAGCCCGTTTCGTCCTTTTCGACTTCGACGGGCCGATCTGCCGGCTCTTCGCGGGGCACTCGGCGGAGGACGTGGCCAAGGACCTCGTGAGATGGCTCGAGCAGCAGGGCCTGCGTGAACTCCTCACAGAGAAGGAGCGTGTCCATCCCGACCCGATGGCGGTCCTGTACGCGGTCAACCGCCGTCATCCACACAGTGATCTCGTGGTCGAACTGGAGGACCGCCTCACCCAGCAGGAACTCAAAGCGGCGCCCTCCGCTTGGCCTACTGAATTCGCCGACCCGCTGGTCCGGACCTGGAGTGCGATCGGCGTGCGGTTGGCGGTGGCGACCAACAACTCACCCCTTACAGCGGCCGCTTATCTGGAAGGCCGGGGTCTGACCGACTGCTTCATGCCCAACATCTACGGACGCACGCACGACTTGGAGCAGCTCAAGCCGCACCCGCACTGCCTCAACCGGGCCATGAACGCCCTCGGTGCCGCCCCGCGGTCCACCCTCATGATCGGTGACGCACCCTCGGACCACCGGGCCGCGGAAAGGGCGGGCGTCCAGTTCCTCGGCTACGCGCGTAACAGTCAGAAAGAGAAACTGCTGCGGGATGCCGGAGCCGAGCACGTGGTGGGTTCGCTGGAGCTGGTGCTACGGGCCTTGAGGGGTCAGGCCTGAAGCTGGAGCGTCAGCAGGAAGAAGAGGGCGTCCTGGTCCGGCTCTGTTCGGAATCTGCTCGCGGAGTGACTTCGCCCGACCGGGAGGGGCCGATGCGGGGTGCCCCACATCCTCGGAGCCATGTTCGACGTTTACCTCATTGAGACGAACACGGCGCGACAGACGTATTCAACGACGTTTAGGGTCAGCGCAACCACAGTTACAGGAGTTGCCCGTGGGTACACCTCGGATTCCCACGCGTGCTCAGCGTGAACCAAATGTCACTGATGCCGACTATGACGATTTCGTGGAACAGGCGAAGCAAGTCGGCGTGATGAGTGGCGGCCACCACAACCAAAATTATGTGCTGCCCCTGACTGAGGCGATGGCGCAGGGCGTGAGGCGTGAGCCGGGGACGAAAGTGACCGTCCGGATCCGTCGGCCCGAAGTCGTTCCGGTGGTCATCAGGACCTGGGAGCGGGAGTCGGAGATCCTTGCCGCCATCGGTGGCGTTTTGCCGCACGTACCGCAGTGTCTGGCCCAGCGGCCCGGTTCGGCCGTCCACAGCTATGTGGAAGGTGTCCCGCTCTCCACAGTGTGTCCGAACGGCAAGCCGGTCGACAGCATGCTGATCGGTGCTTTGGCTGAGCTGCTGGCGCAGATGTCCCAGGTACGCAGGGAAGCACTACCTTCACTGCCCGCTGGCTGGCCAGCCAATGACAAGGACGGTCAGGCTTTTCTGCGCAAGCTGGCGCATCTTGCCGACCGGCAGATCCGGCAGCCCAATTGGTCTGCCTTCGGAGGCCTGTTCGCCGCACTTGGCATCCCTGAGGACGCCCTGGTTCGCCTGGCGGAGCGCACCCCCGCCATGGTCCGTCGTCCTTCCAGCCTGTGCCACGCGGACCTCCACCGGGACAACGTGATCGTCACGTATCTGGGTGATCCGCCACTGATCTGTGTGGACTGGGAACTCGCGACCTACGGTGACCCCCTGCACGACCTGGCTACGCATCTGGTCCGTATGCGGTATCCGGATTTCCAGTGGGACGAGGTCGTCGAATCCTGGGCGGTGGCCATGCAGGCCGCCCGGCCCATGGCCGCGAACGGCCTCTCCAAAGACCTCCGCCACTACGTGGCTTTCGAACGCGCGCAATCCGTCTATCCGGATGTGATGCGGGCAGCGAGATCGCTGGAGTACTCGCTCGACCAGAACCGTCTGGACCAGGCCACCGCGTCGGTCACCGGGGCTCTCCGAGCCGCGGCCGGACCGCTCAGGCTCCGTCGCGTGCCGGACGAGGCGGAGGTCGAACGAGTTCTCGTCCGATGGCAGGCATCCCGACACGATCGTCGTCCGGGCGGCCACAGCACGAACACGGTCCACAGCTGGACGCCGGACGAACGAGTCCCCGAGCGCCCCGACTTTCCCCGTTCGTCCGTACTCGACGCCCTGATCGCCGAAGGCGCGGCACCGGCGGATCGTGTGTTCAAGGGGACGGTTCATCTCAACTCGGTGGTGCGGGTGCCGGGCGTCGATTTCCCGGTCATGGTGCGACGCAAGGTGGCGTCGGTCTGTCGCCGTGAACGCGGATACCTGAGCGAGCACGTCGTCCTCGGGGCCATCGAACGATCCGGGATCGCCGTGACGGCGCCAAGGGTCCTTGCTTTGGGCGAAAGCCATACCAGGGATCCTTTCGCCATCCATACCTATGAGGGTGCGGGTGACGGCAGCCAGCCGCCCAGCCACCCGGTGAACGGTCTCCTGCCTCACGAGGCGGACGGTCTCGTCGACCAGATCTGCGCGCTCACCAGGGTTGACCTGCCGTCGGTGGATCCGGCGGCCACGGAGTTGGCCCAGGAGGGGTACTTCTACGAGTGGCTCCGCGACCAACTCGTCGCTCTTGTACACAGCTTGCCCAAGGAGTCCCAGCAACTGGCGAGGGTACTGGGGCTGCCGGACGCGAACCGGTTGGGGCAGATCTTGTCCCGGCACCAGGTCACACCTCGTTCGCCATCTCTGCTGCACGGCGACCTGAACCCCTGGAATCTCGTGCGCCGGGACGACGCGTATGCGCTGACCATCATTGACTGGGAAATGGCGCTGGTCGGTGACCCTCTGTACGACATGGTCCGGCACATGCATCTCACACCGAACCGGCCCGAGATCCGCGACCGAATGTTTCTGCGCTGGAGCAGCGCGCTCCCCGCCACCCACACGAAGGACTGGAAGCGGGATTGGCATCTCTACCGCTGGATCGAGAACATCCGCTCCGCCTACGTGGATCTCGACCGCATGGTCACGGGTGCCAGCCTCGACGCCCCCAATGTCAGCCGTGCGGTGAACTCGTACGGGATGACGTTGCGGGCCGCGAAGGGCTCGCTCGGACTGCCCCCGCATGAACTGTCGAACCCCTACCTTGTCCGTGCGCTGCCGAATGGGGACCATGGCATCACCAGACAGGTGGGGTTGTCCGCCGGTCCTTGAACCAGTGCATCGGACTGGCCGGCCTCAGAAGAGAAGGGCTGGCCATGTCCGGTGTACGGGGCGGTCCTGCGGCGCGAGGTGGTGACCGCCTGAAGCGGTACCACGCGAGATTCGAACCTCTCGTGACGCGCACACTGCTCCTAGGGATCTTTGCCATCGGGTTGACGGCGCAGTTCGTCAAGCCGGTCGGTGAGGCGCTGGAGGGCAAGGCGGCCCTCGGCGGCGCTCTGCTCAGCCTGGTCGGCTACGTCCTGTACGACTCGGTGAGGGAGTTGGCCGCGTCGCTCAGGTTGCCTCCACAAGTCCGCGTCCAGTCTCGGGACCTGGGCAGCTTCGTGAGCGAGGCGTTCCGGGCCCGCGAGGTGGAGATCCGGTTTCTCGGTTATACGGGCGAGACCCTCTATAACGAGCTGTATCACCGACTGGAAGGTCTGTTGGACGATCCCGGGCCGACGAGGCACGTCTCCGTGCGCATTCTGATCCCGGACTTCGGACAGCCGATGACCGTCCCGTCACGCGTGGGCCCGAACGGTGCGCCTGTGGACGATCCGGTTTTCCGTCGGGGGTTGGAGTCGAAGTGCGAGCAGTACGAGCAGAGGCTGACGGCGATCGCGGAGCGGCTCGCCGTCGCGGGCCGGGTGACCGCGGAATGCGAGTACCGTTTCTACCCCGGTATACCAAGAGACAAGATCTGTATCTTCAACCGGGAACAGGTGCTGCACGGCCTCTACGACGTGGTCGCCCGAACAGTGCAGCGGAGCACCGACCCCGGGTTCTACGATCCCAAGGGGTACAACACGGAACTCAACGTGTGGGCCCGTAGCAGCAGCGAGGACTCATGGATCGTCGTCGACACATGGAACAAGCATCTCGACGATCTCTGGAGTTTGGCGGCGACACCGAGTTGGCGTCGAGGGACGGCACCCTGACCGAGGCTGTCGGCCTTACGAGTCCGCAGCTCCATCGTCACCGCGCCCTCTAAGAGCCGTACACCTCTCTCCCTTACCCTCCCGGTGGACAAGTAGGGAGCACGGGCTCGGATGCCGGGTTCCGTTCGGAGTTTGGTTGACGCCAAGGGGAGGGCGGGAGTCCGGAAACTGCGTAGTCTCGGGGCATGGGCGAGACGGGTGCGTGGGGCGCGGCTGATGCGAGCGGTGCGTCCGGTGTGAGAGGCACGGTGGGTGCCGCGCGCGCCATGGGACTGCGTGAGCGCAAGAAGCTGCGGATGTACCAGGACGTCTCCGACATCGCCATCGCGCTCTTCCTGGAGAAGGGGTTCGAGCGCGTCTCCGTCGCGGAGGTCGCCGCCGCGGCCGAGATCTCCAAGCCGACCCTCTTCCGGTACTTCTCCTCCAAGGAGGACCTCGTCCTGCATCGGTTCGCCGATCATCAGGCCGAGGCTGCGCGAGTGGTCGGCGAACGGGGGCCGGGGCAGTCCGCGACGGACGCCCTGCGGCTGCACTTCCTGGCCGGGATCGAACGGAGCGACCCGGTGACCGGGGTCAACGCCGATCCCCAGGTCCTCGCCTTCCACCGGCTGCTGTACGGGACTCCGTCGCTCGTGGCCCGGCTGTACGAGTACCTGGAGCGTTCCGAGGACGCGCTGGCCGCCGCGCTCGGCGGCGACCTGGAGGCGCGGCTCGCCGCCGGGCAGATCATCGCCGTCCAGCGGATTCTCGCGATGGACAACTGGCGGCGGATCGCCGGGGGTGCGGACATCGCGAAGGTGCGGCAGGACGCCGTCGTGGCGGCCGAGGGCGCTTTCGCGAGGCTGTCGGCGGGTCTGCCCGCTTACGAGATGGAGTAAATAATGTAACTCGGTTACGTCATTCCGGTACCCTTGCCCGAATGACGTCAGTCGATGCCGATGCAGGTCCCGATGCCGATGCCGATGCCGATGCCGATGCCGGTCCTGGACTCCATCCCGGTCCCGGTCCCGGTCCCGATCGCAGCCTTGCCGCCGCCCTCCGCCGTGAGCGCGGACACCACGACCTCTGCCGGACCGCCCTGGCCGCGATGGTCGACGGCGCCCAGGAACACGTCGTCACCGGAGAGGACGTATCCGCGTCCGGCGCCGATGCCGAAGTGCTCGGGTACGCGCTCCGCAGCCGCGCGAAGGAGATGCGGGAACTGCCCGCGGGGCCGCTGTTCTTCGGCCGGCTGGACTTCCGTACGGACCCGGCGGGCGGTGACCACGCCGGGCAGAGCTATCACATCGGCCGGCGCCGGATCAGCGAGCATCCCGCGGCCACGCCCCTCGTCGTCGACTGGCGCGCCCCCGTCTCCCGCGCCTTCTACCAGGCGAGCGCCCGCCGTCCCCAGGGTGTGGACGTACGGCGGCGGTTCGGCTGGGCGCCGGGCAGCCGGGGGGACTCGTCCGACCTCACGGGACTTGAGGACGAGTGTCTGGCGGGACTTGAGCCCGAGAGCAAGCATGCGGCGGGACTTGAGGGCGAGTATCTGGCGGGACTTGACGGCGAGTACCTGGACGATGCGCGCCCGGAAGCCTCCGGCCAGGAGAGCCGCATCCTCGCCGGCGAGATCGAGCGCCCCCGCGTCGGCCCGATGCGCGACATCGCCGCGACCATCCAGCCGGACCAGGACGACCTCGTACGGGCCGGTCTCGCCGTCTCCGTCTGTGTGCAGGGCGCCCCCGGCACCGGTAAGACGGCCGTCGGGCTGCACCGCGCCGCGTACCTGCTCTACACCCATCCGCAGCGCATCCGGCGCGGCGGACTGCTGATCCTCGGGCCGAACCCCACCTTCCTCTCCTACATCTCGGAGGTGCTGCCCGCGCTCGGTGAGACCGGTGTGCGGCAGTCGACGGTCGGGGACGAGATCGGCCGGCACCCGGTCCGGGCCGAGGACGACGAGGACACCGCCGTCGTCAAGCACGACGCCCGCATGGCGCGGGTACTGCGGCGCGCCCTGTACGCCCGGGTGGACCCGGCGGGGGCCGAGGGCCTTGGTGGCCTCGCCGTGCCCGACGGTTCGTACCACTGGCGGGTGTCCGCCGGCGCACTCGCACGGATCGTCGCGGGCGTCCGGACCGAGGAGCCGCCGTACGCCGTCGGACGTGAGCGCGTACGGACCCGGATCGTCCGCCACGTACAGGCGCAGGCTGAACGGCGGGCCGGGGTCCAGTCCAGTGCCTGGCTGCAGAAGATCTCGCGGGCGCGGCCCATCGGCGCGTACGTCGACGCGGTGTGGCCCAAAGTGCGGCCGGAGGAGGTCGTCGCGGAACTGCTCGGCGATCCGGACGCACTGGCCGCCGCGGCGGACGGGGTGCTGGACGCGGAGGAGCAGAAGGCGATCCTGTGGGCCCGGTCGCCCCGGTCGCCCCAGTCACGGCGGTCGCCCCGGTCGTGGAAGTCCGCCCGCTGGTCCACGGCCGATCTGGTCCTGCTCGACGAGGTCGCGGGCCTGGTCGAACACCCCGACGGCTACAGCCACGTGGTCATCGACGAAGCCCAGGACCTGTCGCCGATGGAGTGCCGGGCGATCGGCCGGAGAGCCGCCTTCGGGTCGGTCACGGTCCTCGGCGACCTCGCCCAGGGGACCACGCCGTGGGCCGCGCGGGAGTGGGGCGAACTGCTCGCGCACCTGGGTAAGCCCGAGGCGTCCGTGGTGCCGTTGACCACCGGGTTCCGGGTGCCCGAGGCGGTCGTCGAACTGGCGAACCGCGTGCTGGCCCGGCTCGACGTAGGAGTGCCTCCGGGCCGGTCCCTGCGCAAGGACGGCGAGCTGCGGATCCGCCCGACGGACCCCTCGGACGTACTGCGGGAGACGGCCGGGTGCGTCCGCCGCGCGCTCACGTTCGAGGGGTCCATCGGGGTGGTCACCGTCGACGCCGACGTCGTACGGGTTCGGGAGGCGCTGGCCGCCGCCGGGATCGAGGCGGCCGACGTTGACCAACTGGGCGCCCGAGTAGTGGTGTTGGGGGCCCGTGTCGCGAAAGGGCTCGAATACGACCACGTCGTGGCCGTGGAGCCGGCCGCGATCGCGGAGGGCCACGGGGGAGGGAGCGGGGGAGGGGCGGAGGTGGCGGAGGGGGATGCGGGGCGGGGGTTGCGGCGGTTGTACGTCGTGCTGACGCGGGCCGTGTCCAGGCTGGACGTCGTGCACGCGCGGCCACTGCCGTTCGAGTGATGCGAGTGGGTGGCGGCAGGTGCTGTTTCAGCGGGCCGACCCTGCTGGCCCTGTCGCCTCTGTCGCCCCTGTCGCTCCTGTCGACCCTGCCGGTCGTGCCGGTCGTGGCGGCGCGTCCAGTACGGGAATCAACTGCTCCTCCTCGTACGTCAGATGAGCCTCCAGCGCCGCGGTGAGACGCTCGACCTCCTCGCGTACGCGCTGAGGGCTCGCTGGGTCCGCCGGGCCCGTGGCCGCCGCCGGGTCCGCGCCGATGACCTGCTTCAACTCCGCCGTCAGTTCGGCGATCCGCTCGTGTTCCTCGCGCAGACGGTCGAGGACCGGGGCGAGGTCCGGGTGGCTGTCGGCGAGGAACGGGAACATGCCGATGTCCTCACCGGTGTGGTGGTTGTGCAGGCCCTGGCAGAACGTCAGGCAGTTGATCCGGAGCTGGGCGCCGAGTGCGGGGCCCGCGTTGCCGATCTCCTTGCGGATCAGGGCGAGTTCGCGACGGAAGGCGTCGTGGATCAGTCGCACGTACTGGCCCATCGAGGAGGCGCTGACGTTCGGCGGGCCGTCGCTCGGCATCTGGTGGAGGACGACCACCGGGATCACCCGGCTGGTCCTGGCCTGGTAGTCGGCCCAACCGGGGTCGGCCTCGACCGCCCGGGCGAACGCGTCGTCACGTGCCGTGCCCTCCAGGACCTCCGCGGTGGCCTCGTATGTGAACACCCCGCTCTCGACGGTCACTTGAGGATGCGCGACGAGGTTACGGAACCAGTCGGGATGCTTCGGAGCGCCGCCGGCCGAGGCGATGACCAGCACGTCTCCGTCCCCGTCGGCGTAGTAGGCGACCGGGGTGGTGTGCCGCTCCCCGCTACGGGCTCCCGTGGTGGTCAGGAGGATGAGCCGGGCGCCCTCGAAGGGGCCGCCGACCTCCCCGGCGTTGGCGCGGAATTCTTCGATGATCTGCTGGTTGAAGTCGTTGGGCATTCTTTTCTCTCTACTGGTTTCCGCGTGTTCTGTTGCGGAATTGGGCGCGGAAATGGGCATGGGGAATTGCCGCGGGGTGAATTGCACGCGGTGCACGCCGTGCGTACGGTGCGCACCGTGCACGGCGGAACCCGCGGTGAAGGTGAATTGGGCGCAGGGCAGCGCGGACGCGGCGCGGATGGTGGCGGCGCGCGACGAGAGATGCGCATACGTGCGCGAAGGCGCACTTGGTCGCAACGTGCGGCGGCAACGTGCGGTGGCAGCGTGCTGCGGCACTAGGTGCGAGTGCGAGTGCGAGTGCG
Organism: Streptomyces ortus; assembly: GCF_026341275.1. Lineage (NCBI taxonomy): Bacteria > Bacillati > Actinomycetota > Actinomycetes > Kitasatosporales > Streptomycetaceae > Streptomyces > Streptomyces ortus. The sequence continues at coordinate 4,005,443 of NZ_JAIFZO010000002.1, read as the reverse complement.
CGTACGCGTAAAGGGGCGGCCCTCTGGCCCGCCCGGGCCTCACTCGGAGGCCGGGAACCCTACTGTTTTCTGGCCCATGGCCGACCCGGCAGTCACGGCGGAAATGCTAAGGGATAGCGCGCGTCAAGGCAATGCCGTCAAGGCGATGCCGTCGAGGCAATGCCGTTCGGACAATTCAGCTCAGGCGATTCAGTTCAGGCGATGCGGATCAGGCGATGCGGTTCCGGCAATGGCGGTCGAGTAAGGGGGTTGCCGTGAAGGCTCTTTTGTCGAGCCGTGACCGGTGCCCGGTGGACCGCCGGTACCCCTCCGTGGTCGACTCCTTGCCATGAGTCTGTCGGTCGATGTGTACGTGCCCCGTGCGGAGGGCGGCATCGAGGTGCTGGACGTTCCGCCCGGATGTTCCGACGCGGCGGGCCGGGAGGACTGGCGCACCGAGGTGTGGGGGTCGGAGCCGGTCCGTTCGCTGGGCGCGCGGTTCCTTCCGCGCCTCGCCACCGAAGACCTCACCGTGGCACCGGACGAGGTGCCCGCCTTCCTCGCTGAGTGCGACCTCATCCGTACGCATCTGGGGCGGATCGCCGGACACGCGGATGACGTGAGCCGCGCGGACGACGTGAGTCGCGCCGACGACGTGAGCCGCGCCGACGACGTGAGCCGCGCCGATGACATGAGCCGCGTCGACGACATGAGCCGCAGCCTCGACAACATCGTGGACGCGGCCAGGCGGGCGTCGGCCGTCGGGGGCGGAATCATCATCTGGTAGGCGGCAGCGCACCCGCCGGTGTCTTCATGCTCCTCGTGAAGTCGTACGCCGACCAGTTGGTGAGCAGGCGGTAGCCGAGACGCTGGTAGAGGGCGTTGCTGGTGGGGTTGGCCCAGTCCGTGAACAGGACGACCTCCCGTGCGCCCGCGGACAGTGCGGCCCGGCTCACCGCCGCCGTGACGGCACCCGCGTACCCGTGGCCGCGCAGCTCGGCCGGGGTGTAGACGACGTCCACCTGCACCTGGCCGCCGATCACGGGGTTCATGCCCGCGACGGAGACGGGGGTGCCGTCCGGGGTCTCCCAGAGCGTGTAGGTCTTGTCGGCGTAGCGGGTGCCGGCCCAGGAGGCGGCGTCGATGGTGACGTCCTCCCCGGTGGCCCGGGCGAACTCGCCGCACCAGTACATGACCTCGTCGAGGTCCTGCTCGCCCAGCAGACGGCTCCGGCCCGCCGGGTGCGGATCGGGCGGGGTGAGCGTGCCGAGGCGGTACAGCCCGAGCCGGAGGTCACGGAGCTCCGGTGTCGCGCCCGTGTGCCGCTGCCATGCCTCGGCGAACAGGGTGGCGGTGCCGTCGTCCGCGCTGACGGCGGGGAGGGAGTGTCCGAGGGCGGCCAGGTGGGCGGCGAGGCCGTCGGCCTGCTCGGGTGTGAGCGGGGTGGGGACCAGCCCGCGGGGCGGGAGACGGTAGAAGGCGGCGCGGGCCTCACCGGCTTGCTCCAGCAGGCCGAAGAGGGGTGGCTCGGTCCCGAAAGCCGCAGCCCCACGGGCCCGCAGCCGCGCGGTCCACGTCAACGGCATGACGTGCAGCCCGGGCCGCGACCGCAGGAAACCACCGGCTCGGGCAAGGAACTCGTCGACATCTTCGGTGAGGTACCAGGCGTCGGGTCGCATACGGGGGCAGTCCTTGTCGTCGGCGGGGCGGCGGGGCGGCGGGGCGGGGCGTCCATCGGGCGGGTCGAGGGTTGGCGGGCTCGTGGTGGGGCGGCTCGGCGGTTTAGCGGTTCAGCGGGTCGGTAGTGGCGTGGCGCACTTTTGCAAGCATGTGCTTGCAATAGTTAGCGCGTGTGGTGCAGGCTAGGCGCATGGCATCGCTCAACGTCGGCAATCTTGGTGAGTATCTGCGGGACCAGCGGCGCAACGCGCAGCTGAGTCTGCGGCAGCTCGCCGAGGCCGCCGGGGTGTCCAATCCGTATCTGAGCCAGATCGAGCGCGGGCTGCGCAAGCCGAGCGCGGAGGTGTTGCAGCAGGTCGCCAAGGCCCTGCGGATCTCCGCCGAGACCTTGTACGTCCGGGCCGGGATCCTCGACGCCGAGCGTGACCGGGACGAGGTGGAGACGCGTGCGGTCATCCTCGCCGACCCGACGCTCACCGAGCGGCAGAAGCAGGTGCTGCTCCAGATCTACGAGTCCTTCCGCAAGGAGAACGGGTTCGAGATCAAGGCGGTCGAGGACGCTCTGGAGGCGTCGGACGTGGCGAGTGTGTCGGACGTGTCAGCCGTCACGCGCGTAACGGACGGCGGGGACCCCGCAGTCGACAGCGCTCGCACGGCCGACGGCAGCGATGCCGCCCGGAAGGACCCGCTCGACCCGCTCGACCCGCTGCATCAGCACGAACCGCACAACCCGCACAACCCGCACGACCCGAAGGACCAGCAGTCCTCCGCGAGCTGACCTCGCCCGGCGCCACGACCGGGTGCGGCATGCCCGGCCTCGTTCGGGCAGGCCCACCGGCCGGTCGGCCGGCCGGCAGACCGGCCGCGGAGAGTACCGACAGACAGACCACACCCTCACGCTCAACGCGATAGTGATTCCGGGAGGACCGTCACCATGGCCATCACCGACGACCTGCGCAAGACCCTCAGCGACCCGACCCCCCTCTACTTCGCCGCCGGTACGGCCGATCTGGCCATCCAGCAGGCCAAGAAGGTGCCGGGGCTCGTCGAGCAGCTGCGCGCCGAGGCGCCGGCCCGTATCGACGCCGTCCGGGGCATCGACCCGAACGCCGTTCAGGAGAAGGCCAGCGCCCGCGCCAAGGAGGCGCAGGAGACCCTTCAGACCAAGGTGAACGGCTTCATCAGCACGCTGGACACCGACCTGAAGAAGATCGGTGAGACGGCTCAGGACTTCGCCCTGCGTGGTGTCGGCGTCGCCGCCGAGTACGCGGTGAAGGCCCGCGAGACGTACGAGAAGGTCGCCGAGCACGGCGAGCAGACCGTGAAGACCTGGCGCGGCGAGGCGGCCGAGGAGATCGAGGAGCTGGCCATCGCCGTCGAGCCGAACCCCGAGCCGGCCGAGGGCACGATCGCGACGCCCGCCGAGGCCACGACCGCGCCCGCCCCGGCCAAGAAGGCTCCGGCGAAGAAGGCCCCGGCCGCCCGCAAGACCACCGCCACGGCCAAGAAGCCGACGCCGCCCGCGAAGTAGGACGCCGACCGCGTACGCGACGGGCACGCCTCGCGAACGGGTCGCGCACGCAACGAGTACGGGTCGGGTACTCCGGGCACGATCGGAGTTCCCGGCCCGTTCTGCGGGTACGGTGACCGCGTAGAGACGACGTAATCGACACGGGTGGTGGGCAACGTGCTCCTGACGGCATTCGGTGGCCTCATGTGGCTGCTCTACACCGCCATGCTGGTGCTCGCGGTGGTGGCGCTGGTCATGGCCGGACTGGCCCGCGAGGACGCCTACCGCGCCGCGAACAAGCAGACCAAGATGTTCTGGCTGATCCTTCTCGGCCTCGCGGTGGCCGTGAACCTGCTGGTGCCGATGCTCTTCCTGCAGATCGCGTTCCTCGTCGCCACGATCGTCTTCTTCGTGGACGTCCGGCCCGCTCTCCAGCAGGTCTCGGGCGGCGGCCGGGGTGGCCGCCGGGGCGGCAGCAGCAGCGACGGTCCGTACGGGCCGTACAACGGCGGTCGCTGAGCGGCGAGGCCGGGGCCGGGCAGGGGCCGCGCCCCGACCTTTTGTCGTTGGGAGTGCGGAGAACTGGGTGGTGGGCGCGCCCACGGCGCCGCACTTTTCAAGAGCCCCGTCGGCCGATCGGCTGCACTGCCTGCCTGCCTGCCTGCTGCCTGCTGCCTGCTGCCTGAAGCGGAAGCGGCTGCGGGACGGCGGTTACGCCACCCGGTCCAGCAGCAGGACGGCCACGTCGTCCGTCAGCTCGCCGCCGTTCAGGTCCCGCACCTCGTTCACGGCGGCCCTCAGCAGTTCCTCGCCCCGCAGGCCCTGTGCCAGCTGGCGGCGGACCATGTCCACCATCCCGTCCTGGCCGAGCCGCTCCTTGCCCTCGCCGGTACGGCCCTCTATCAGGCCGTCCGTGTAGAGCATCAGACTCCACTCGCCGCCCAGCTCCACCTGCTGGCGCGGCCACCGGGCGTTCGGCAGCAGACCGAGCGCCGGGCCGCCGTTCTCGTACGGCAGCAGCTCGGCGACGGGAGGCACTCCCGCGTCGCCGGCCCCGTCCGCGCCCACCAGGGCCCTTGAGCGGGCCGGGCGCGAGATCAGTGGGGCGGGATGGCCCGCCAGGCACAGGCCCGCGCGGCGGCCGTCCGGTGCGATGTCCACCGTGCAGAGCGTCGCGAAGATCTCGTCGTTGTCGCGCTCGTGCTCCAGGACCTGCTGGAGCGTCGACAGCAGCCGGTCGCCGCACAGGCCCGCCAGGGTCAGCGCGCGCCAGGCGATCCGCAGCTCCACGCCGAGCGCGGCCTCGTCGGGGCCATGACCGCAGACGTCGCCGATCATGGCGTGGACGGTGCCGTCGGGGGTGCGGACCGTGTCGTAGAAGTCGCCGCCGAGCAGCGCGCGCGAGCGGCCGGGCCGGTAGCGCGCGGCGAACCGCAGCGAGGAGCCCTCCAGAAGCGGTGTGGGCAGCAGCCCGCGCTCAAGGCGTGCGTTCTCCTGCGCGCGCAGCTTGGACTCGGTCAGCCGTCGCTCGGCCCGGTCGGAACGTTTGCGCTCCACCGCGTAGCGGACCGCGCGGCTCAGCAGCCGGCTGTCCAGCTCGTCGCGGAAGAGATAGTCCTGAGCGCCGACGCGTACGGCTTCCGCGCCGCGCTCGGTGTCCTCGGCCGGCGTGAGCGCCAGGACGGCGTGCCGGGGCGCGAGCCGCAGCACGTGCCTGAGCGTGGCCAGCTCGTCGTCCGGTTCCGGCTCGGCCGCCGTCCCCTCGGACGTGATCGCGGGGGCGGGTGTCCGCAGCGCGAGGTCGAGCAGGACGCACTGGACGTCGTCGGTGAGCAGCCGCTCGGCCTCGGTGAGGTTGCGGGCGGTACGGACCCGGATCTGCCTGCCGGCGGCGTCCCGCAGTTCGGGCAGGGTCAGCGCGCCGGCCGGATCGTCCTCGATCACGAGCAGCGTCAGCGGAGCGGTGCCGTTGACACCACCGCCACCGCTACCGCCGGATGGGACATCACCGCTGTGCACGGCACCACCGCTGTGTGCGGCATCAGCACGTTGTACGGCGGCACCGCTGTCGGCGGTGGCGCCGTGGTCGCCGTGGGAGGCGTCGCCGGAGGTGCCGTGCCTCGTCGAGGACGGCTCCTGGCCGGACAGGGCGCCGGACGCGGGCGCGGCCTGTGCCGGTCCGCCGGATGGAGACGCGGCGTGAGCCTGTCCACCTTCCACGGCGGGGATCGCTCTCTGCCGCGGTACGGGTACGGGCATCGTCTTGGGTTCCTTTCCCTCCCCCCGAGGGCATGGCGGGTCGAGGGATCTCGATCCACCGACGGGGACCATAGCGTCAGGCGCCGTCACATAGGAATGGTGGCAGCCCGCGCGCGGGGAAAACGGCCGCCGTCATATGCCGCATCCTGTACCGCAATTGGGCAGGATGTGCGCTTGTACGGGATGACGTACATCACGCCCCACCGGTTTAGCGCCGGCCTCGAACGTGCCGCGTGTCACGTGCGGCAAGTCACTCAGCAAGTCACTCGGCAAGACCCTGTGGCAGGTCGCTGCGGTAGTTCGCCGCGGCGATGGCGCGGCGACGGCTGGGCGACGGGGATTGCGGCGACGGCGCGGCGACGGCGATTGCGGTGGTGGTGGGAGCAGTCGGAGTCGGGGGCCGGACGGGGGGCGCGTCAGGCAGGACGCGCGCCCCGCGCGAACCTCACTTGCCCGGCCGGACCACGCCGAGTATCGGCATCGAGCCCGCCCCCGCGATCGTCACCGTACGACCGGGGCGCGGCGCGTGGACCATCGCGCCGTCGCCGATGTACATCGCGACATGACTGGCGTCGGCGTTGTAGATGATGAGGTCGCCGGGGCGCATGGCCTCGACGGCGACGCGGTCGAGCTGCTTCCACTGCTCCTGCGAGGTACGCGGGATGCCCTGTCCTGCGGCGGCCCACGCCTGTGAGGTGAGCCCGGAGCAGTCGAACGTCTTCGGCCCCTCGGCGCCCCACTCGTACGGCTTGCCGATCTGTGCCGTCGCGTACTCCACGGCCTTCTTGCCCTGGGCCGAGGCCTTTCCGTTGATCTCGTCGAGGATGCCGGAGTCCAGCCAGGTCGTCTGCGCCTTGTACGCGGCCTGCTGCTCCAGCTTCGCCAGCCGCTCCTTCTCGCTCTTCTCCAGCTGGGACTCGAGCTTCTCGGCGGCGGCGATCTGCTTCTTGATTTTCTTCTTGGCCTTGGCCTTCGCCTCGCGGTTGGCCTCGAGCTTCGTCCACTGGGCCGCCGCGTCGCGCGCGTACTGCTCCAAGTCCTCCTGCGTGCGCCGCATTTCGGCGAGCAGACCCTTGGTGGCTTGTGCCCCCTGGCGGATCCGGCCCGCGCCGTCGAGGAAGGCTTCCGGGTCGTCGCTGAGCATCAGCTGGGCCTGGTCGGGCAGTCCGCCGACGCGGTACTGGGCGCGGGCGGCGGCGCCCACCCGCTTCTTCAGCTCGACCAGCCTGGCCTTGCCCTCGACGATCTCGCGGGCGAGCCCGACGATCTGCGTGGACTGCTTCTCGGTCCGCTCCTCGGCGAGGTTGTACGCGTCCGTGGCGACCGCCGCGTCGTGGTACAGCCCTTCAAGCTTCACGCGGACCGCTTCAAGGTCCGCGGTGCTCACGGGTGTTGGACTCGGGGTCGGGACGGGCGTCCGGGTCGGTGCCGGGCTGGGTGTCGGCGTCGGGGCCGCGTAGGCCACCCCCGGCGCGGCCAGTATGACTGCCGCACAGGCCAGGGCCATGGCCGTAGTGGTCACGCTCCGCACACCGGTCCCCATGAACCGACCCCCAAACTGATTTACCGTCAGTAACTTAGGAACGCCCCGGGGATCGTGCCATGTCGGCGCGGAATACGACAGAGGCGGGTAACAACTCCCGCTTCCCTTCCGCCCCTTCCCTCCCCCTCACTGCCCGGTCGGTGGTGATCTCCCTCGCGTTCCCCGCCAATGTGACGAACGACTCACCGAGATCGTTCCCGTCGCATCCCCGTCGCGTCCTACGCGCCCGGCGCCAACGCCTCCCACCGCACGGTCACTTCCCCCTGCCGCCACCGCGTCACCCCGTCCACGACCGGCCAGTCGGCCGTCAGATCGCGGACCGCCCGGATCCAGCGCTGCCGGGCGCCGTACGAGGCGTACGGCGCGGCCGATGCCCAGGCGCGGTCGAAGTCGCGCAGGAAGGCGTGCACCGGCTCGCCCGGGACGTTGTGGTGGATGAGGGCCTTGGGGAGGCGTTCGGCCAGGTCGGACGGGCGGTCCAGGGAGCCGAGGCGGGTGGCGAACGTGGCGGTCCGGGGGCCCTCGGGGCCGAGCGCGATCCACACGTGCCGGCGGCCGATCTCGTCGCACGTGCCCTCGACGAGGAGCCCGCCGCGCGAGCCCGCGTCAGCCGGGGCCAGGCGCGCGCACAGCCGGGCCCACACCGCGGCGACCTCGGCCTCCTCGTACTGCCGCAGGACGTTCGCCGCGCGGATCAGTGTCGGCCGTACGGGCAGCGGGATCTCGAAGCCGCCGTGCCGGAAACGGAGGCCGTCGCGTTCGTACGGCTTCGCGGCGGCGACCCGGGCCGGATCGATCTCGACGCCCACCACGCGCGCGCGTGGAGCGGCGGTACGCAGGCGCTGGAGCAGCTCGACCGCGGTCCAGGGGGCCGCGCCGTACCCGAGGTCGACCGCCACGGGGTCGTCGGCGCGGCGCAGTGCGGCGCCGTGGGTGGCCGCGATCCAGCGGTCCATGCGGCGGAGGCGGTTCGGGTTGGTGGTCCCGCGCGTCACCGTCCCCACGGGTTTCGCTGCGCGGGCGTTCATGGGGTCAAGGGTAGGCGGTGCGGGCGGTGCGGACTCCGGGTCGGTGTGGACGTCCGGGGCTGCCGCCCCCGGGCCCCCGCTGTCGGCCTGAACGGCCTCGTCCTCGAACGCCGGACGGGCCGAACAGCGCAAGCCGCCCGACAGGCCTGAAGAGCACAGCCCGCCGGACAGGTCGAAAGCGCAAGCCGCCCGACGCGCTGAAAAGCGCCGGCCCGGAACGCGATTCAGGGTCGAACGGTTGAGCGACCAACGGCAATGATTCGGTAAAGAGGAAATGGCGCGGAGGTTTCCGATGTTCAGGACTTGAAGGGCGTTCTACGCCCGCCACCGGCATGCCCGCAGCACGTCCGTACGAAGGAGGAACGCCACGTGAGCCAGTACGTGAGCAGGCTCGGGCGCCGCTCGCCGGCGGCCTCGACCAGGCTTCGCCTGCACCGCAGGCCACGCCGCGTGGCGATGCTCTCCGTGCACACCTCACCACTGCACCAGCCGGGCACGGGCGACGCGGGCGGCATGAACGTCTACATCGTGGAGCTGGCCCAGCGCCTCGCCGCGATCAACATCGAGGTCGAGATCTTCACGCGCGCCACCACCGGGGCCCTGCCGCCCAAGGTGGAACTCGCGCCCGGCGTCCTGGTCCGGCACGTCGACGCCGGCCCCTACGAAGGCCTCGCCAAGGAGGACCTGCCCGCCCAGCTGTGCGCGTTCACGCACGGGGTGATGCAGGCCTGGGCCGGCCACCGCCCCGGGTACTACGACCTCGTCCACTCGCACTACTGGCTCTCCGGGCAGGTCGGCTGGCTGGCCGCCGAGCGCTGGGGCGCCCCCCTCGTGCACGCGATGCACACCATGGCGAAGGTCAAGAACGCCGCCCTGGCCGAGGACGACACCCCCGAGCCCGCCGCCCGTGTCATCGGCGAGACCCAGATCGTCCGCGCCGCCGACCGGCTCATCGCCAACACCTCGGAAGAGGCCGACGAGCTGATACGCCACTACGAGGCCGAGCGGAACAAGGTCGCGGTCGTCCACCCGGGCGTGAACCTCGACCGCTTCCGCCCGGCCGACGGACGAGCCGCCGCCCGCGCGCGGCTCGGCCTCCCGCAGGACGCCCTCATACCGCTCTTCGCGGGCCGCATCCAGCCCCTGAAGGCGCCCGACGTGCTGCTGCGCGCGGTCGCCGTCCTCCTGGAGGAGCGCCCCGAGCTGCGCTCGAACATCGTCGTCCCGGTGGTGGGCGGCCCGAGCGGCAGCGGCCTCGCCAAGCCCGAGGGACTGCAGAAACTCGCCGCCCGGCTGGGCATCGCCGACGTGGTGTGCTTCCGGCCGCCGGTCGGCCAAGAGCAGCTCGCGGACTGGTTCCGGGCCGCGTCCGTCCTGGTGATGCCCTCCTACAGCGAGTCGTTCGGCCTCGTCGCCATAGAGGCACAGGCGGCCGGTACTCCGGTGCTCGCCGCCGCGGTGGGCGGTCTGCCGGTCGCGGTCCGCCACAAGGAGACGGGCTTTCTGGTGTCCGGGCACAATCCCGTCGACTACGCGCGCGTGCTGCGCGATTTCGCCGACAACCGTGCGCTCCCCGACCGGATGGGCGCGGCAGCCGCCTGGCACGCCCAGTCGTTCGGCTGGGACACGGCGGCGGCGGCCACGGCCGACGTCTACACGGCAGCCATGCACGAACACCGCCGTCACGTACGCTCCCACCATGGCTGACACGATGGCTGCGGAGCGGGCGGCGGGGACTGTCGAGGAGTTCCTCAAGGACGCCGAACTGGAGTGGGAGAGCCCGGAGTCCGGTCACTTCGTGGTGAAACTCCCAGGCACCCGGAAGCTGTCTACGACCGTCTCGCTGATCGTCGGCAGGCACTCCCTCTCGCTGAACGCCTTCGTCGTCCGGCACCCGGACGAGAACGAGGGCGCCGTGCACCGCTGGCTCCTGGAGCGCAACCTCAAGCTCTACGGCGTGGGGTACGCCGTCGACCCGCTCGGTGACATCTACGTGGCGGGCAAGCTGCCGCTCGGCGCGGTCACCGCCGACGAGGTCGACCGGCTGCTCGGTTCGGTCCTGGAGGCCGCCGACGGCAGTTTCAACACCCTCCTGGAGCTCGGTTTCGCCTCCGCGATCCGCAAGGAGTACGCCTGGCGGGTGTCACGCGGCGAGTCCACGCGCAATCTGGACGCGTTCAGCCACCTGACACAGCGTCCGACCGACTGAGTGGGTAGTCCGTAGGGGTAGTCCATACCAATCAACCGCCGCACGGCTCTTTCCCGCCGTGCGGACACCGTGTCATGCTCACCGCCAACGCACCTATGAACATTGTTCACATCCATGGAATCCCCATCCCTGGAAGGCGGTTCGGGCATGAGCGACCGTGGCGCGGAGAACACCCACCGGGCACGCACGAGCCGGACCCTCACGAGCCGGGCACGCACGAGCCGGGCCCTCACAAGACGGACCCTTACGAGACGGGCCCTGCTCGGCAGTGCGACAGCGGTGGTGGCGGGCCTCGCGACCGGCGGCACACCCGCATCCGCCGCGACCTCCCGCCCGCAGGTGCCCGCACTCTGGCGGGAGCTCGCCCGCACCCCCTGCACGCACCCGCAGATCCCGTACATCGGCCGGGCCGGCCAACGCGCCGGGGCGGCGCGCTTCCCCCGCAGCCCCGGCGCCGCCGCCGTGGCCGACGTCCGCGCGTACGGCGCCACGGCGGACGGCTCGGCCGACTCCGCACCCGCGATCAACCGTGCCATCGCCGCTGCCGGAAGGGCCGGCGGTGGCACGGTACTCATCCCGCCCGGCACCTACCGCCTCGACGGCCTGATCCACATCGGACGCTCGAACGTCGTCCTGCGCGGCGCCGGCAGCACCCGTACGAAACTCCGCGCGACCCGCAGTCTCACCGAGGTGATCGGTGTCTACGGGTCGCGTTACGGCGGAGACAAGTCGTCCTGGTCCTGGGCGGGCGGACTCATCTGGCTGTGCCCCACGGACCGCTTCACCACCCTGACGGACGCCATCCGTACCGAAGAGTGGCCTTTCGAGGGCTGGACCGGCAACGAACGGGACGAGTGGCGGACGCTCACCACGGTCCAACCGGCCCGCCGCGGCTCCTGGACGGTGACCGTCACGGACCCGGACCGGCTCGCCCCCGGAGACCTCGTCCTTCTACGCCTCGCGGACGACCCCGCCCACACTCTCCTGGAACACATGGCGGGCGACGGCGCGGGCCCGGAGGCGTACGTCTGGGACGACAAGACAAAATTGACCAGCTACGTCCCGTACGAGTGGCCGGTACGCGTCGCGCGCGTGCGGGGCCGGCACATCACCCTGGAGCGGCCCCTTCCGCTCGACGTACGCCCGGAGTGGGACCCGCGTCTTACCACCCATGTGGAGGCGCTGACGGGATCCGGGGTGGAGGGCCTCACCCTGGAGGCCGTCGAGACCCCGCAGTCCCCGCATCTCCTGGACAAGGGCTACAACGGCGTCACCTTCCAGTGCGCGTACGACTGCTGGGCCGACGACATCGTCGTACGGCACATGGACAACGGCTTCGGGCTGGTCGCCGCCTCCGCCTGCACCCTGCGGAACACCCGGGTCGCGGGGCGCGGTTCGCACCACCCGTACTTCTGCCGTGAGGGGTCGCACGACAACCTCGTCGACCGCTTCACCATCGAGGAACGCACCACACCCGCCCCCGCGAACACCCAGCTCCACGGCATCAACGTGGAGGGGCTGTCCTCGTACAACGTCTGGTCGCGCGGTGACATGCGCATGGGTACCTTCGACTCGCATCGCGGGATGCCCTTCGCGAACGTCCGTACCGACATCACGGTCGTCAACAACGGCCGCCACGGCGGGGACGCGAGCGCGGGTCCGCTCTTCGGCGCCCGCTTCACCCACTGGAACATCCGGGTCACCAACGGCCGCGCCGGGCTGATCCGGATCGACGGCCTGGCCCCGTACAGCGCCACGGTCGGCATCAACGAGGTGACGGAGTTCGACCAGACCGACGTACCCGACTTCACCGGGCCGCCGCACTCCCGCCTGGAGCTGTACGGGACCACGGACGCCGTACGCCCCCGGAACCTGTACGACGCTCAGCGCGACCTTGGACCCGAGCTGTCGCGGTAGCGGCCCGGCGCCACTCCGACCAGGCGTTTGAAGTGGCGGCTGAGATGCGACTGGTCGTAGAAGCCGGTCTCGGCGGCCACCTCGCCCGGTGCGCCGCCCGCCAGCAGCAGCCGGCGGGCCCGTTCCACCCGGCGTGACATCAGGTACTGGTGCGGCGGTATCCCGTACGCGCCGCTGAACGCCCGCACCAGATGGGCGGGGTGCGCGTGCACGAGCCCGGCGGCCTCCTGGAGGGTGACGCCCTGGAGGAGTCGTTCGTCGAGCAGTTCGCGGAGCCGGTGTGCGAGCGGGTGGTCGGCGTCCCGGCCGTCCTTGACGAGCGCGGGCCGCAGATGGCCGCGCAGCCGCTCGCCGATCAGGGTCAGCCTGCTCTCCGCCTCCAGCTCGTCCCCGGGGTGGGCCAGGGCGGTGTGCAGCTGCCCGACCCGCCGCCGCAGCACGGGATCGAGGAAGTCGGGGGTGTCGACGGCCGGTCCGATGTACGTCTCGTCGAGGCGGCTGAGGTCCAGGTACAGGACACGTTTGCGGAAGCCGTCCTCGGTGATCGGCGAACCGTTGTGCGGCACGTGCGGCGGGAGCAGCGAGACCGTGCCGTCCGGGGTGCCGTGCTCGTGCCGGTCGAGGTCGTAGCGCACCGCGCCCGCGTCGACGAGCAGCAGGGTCCACGCGTCGTGCACGTGCATCGGATACGCGTACTCCGTGAAGTGGGCGTGGAAGACCTCCACGACACCCGGCACGCTGGGGCGCCAGGCGGAGACCTCACGCCGGACCACCATGCAAACAACGTACAAGACGGGAACGTACGCGGCTCGGCAGTCTCGAAGCATGAGCAGCATGAGCAGCACGAGCAGCACGAGCAACGAAACCCTTGAGAACGCCCCGGCCGTCGCCCCGGCACCCGTCCGTTTCGACACCAAGATCGCTGTCCTGCTGCGCGAGGACCTGGAGCCGTGGCAGCGGCTGAACGTGACCGCGTTCCTGGTCAGCGGCTTGGGACCGGCGGTCCCCGAGGTGGTCGGAGAGCCGTACGAGGACGCCGACGGCGTCGGTTACCTGCCGATGTTCCGCCAGCCGGTGCTGGTCTTCGAGGGTACGAAGGAGACGCTGAAGGCGGCCCACGGCAAGGCCCTGTCCCGCGCCCTGCCCCGTGCGCTGTTCACCGCGGACCTGTTCACCACGGGCAACGACCGCGACAACCGGGCGGCTGTCCGGGCCGTACCGACCGCGGACCTCGACCTGGTGGGCCTCGCGGTGTACGGCCCGCGCAACGCGGTGGACAAGGTGGTGAAGGGGGCACGGATGCACCACTGAGGCGTACGGGGTGTCGCGGCCCGCTGCCGGGTACTAACCGGCTCTGACCTCGGGCTTTTCAGGCTGGGAGTGGGGCTGGGGCTGGGGCTGGGACTGGGACGGGGTCTGGGACGGGGTCTGGGGCCGGGGTGGTTCGGCGGTGAGCCCGGTGGGATCGGTGACGGAATCGGTGATGGGCCCGGCGGTGGGCTCCTCGTCCGGGAGCTTGCGCATGAGCAGCCCGTACCCCAGCCCGGCCACCGTGCCGACGGCCGCGCACGTGCCCCACAGCCAGGCCGCCCCGAAGCGGTCGATGACCACACCGGCCAGCAGGGGCGCGACGAGGGCGGCGACGGACCAGGACATCGTGTACATGCCCTGGTACCGGCCGCGGCCGTGGGTGGGGGAGAGACGGACGACGAGGCCGGTCTGGGTGGGCGCGTTGACGATCTCGGCGACGGTCCACACGCAGATGGTGAGCGCGAAGACGCCGATCGAGCCCGCGAAGGCGGTGAGCCCGAACCCGTACCCGGCGAGGAGTGACGACACCACGAGGAGTCGCTTCGGGTCCCGGTACTGGATGAAACGGGTGACGGGGAGCTGGAGTACGACGATGAGGACGCCGTTGACCGCGATCACCAGGCCGTAGTCGGCGGGGGTGAAGCCGGCCTGGCCCATCGCCACCGGCAGGCCCACGAACCCCTGCTGGAAGATGAGCGCGACGAGGAAGGACAGCCCGACGACGCTCATGAAACGCCCGTCGCGCAGGACCGTCCCCAGGCCGACTTCGGGCTCGTCGGCCGTCTTGGCGGTCGGCGCGGGCCGCGACTCGGGCAGTTTCACGAAGACGACGACCGCGCAGGCCATCGTCATCCCGGCCTCGACGAGGAAGCCGGCGAGGTAACTGGCCTCGGCGATGAACCCGGCCGCGGCGGACGAGACGGCGAAGCCCAGGTTGATGGCCCAGTAGTTGAGCGAGAAGGCCCGCACCCGGTCCTCGGGCTTGACGATGTCGCCCATCATCGCCTGCACGGCGGGCCGGGAGGCGTTGCTGGCCATGCCGACGAGGAAGGCGACGGCCGCGATGGACACCGGGTCGCGCACGAAGCCGAGCAGCGCGACGGAGACGGCCGTGGACGACTGGGCGATGAGGAGTGTGGGCCGCCGCCCGAGCCGGTCCGTCATCACGCCGGCGCCGAGCGAGGAGATCACTCCGCCGAGCCCGTGGAGCGAGGCGACGAGTCCGGCGTACGAGGCGGAGTAGCCGCGGTCGAGCGTGAGGTACAGGGCCATGAAGGTGGCGACGAAGGCACCGAGCCGGTTGACGAGCGTGCTGGTCCACAGCCACCAGAACTCACGGGGGAGCCCGGAGAGGGTCTCGCGGGCGACACGTCTCACGCTCAGGGACGTGAACGGCATCGGGGACTCCCAGGTCTGCTGAGCGCTCTTGACGCGAGCGCGGCTCATGTAGGTGACGCACGCGGGTGGCGCACGCAGGTAGCGCATGCAGGTAAGGCGTAAGGCGTACAGATGGCGCATGTAGGTGGTGCGTGTGCGTGGCGCATGTAAGTGGTGCATGCGGTGAGCACAAATTACGAGGACGGGACGGTCGGCGGCCACTCAATTAACAGAAGTCGTCAAGTGTCGCGGATGCGGGCGGGGGAGGCGGCCCAGGGGTGTCCGGGTTCCGGGCGGGCGAGCGGTCGATCGGGGGCTTCGATTACGCTCGGGGCCATGGCCGACGCACCGTACAAGCTGATCCTCCTCCGCCACGGCGAGAGCGAATGGAACGCGAAGAACCTGTTCACCGGCTGGGTGGACGTCAACCTGACGGAGAAGGGCGAGAAGGAGGCAGTCCGCGGCGGTGAGCTGCTGAAAGACGCCGGCCTGCTCCCCGACGTGCTGCACACCTCGCTCCAGAAGCGCGCCATCCGCACGGCGCAGCTCTCCCTCGAATCGGCGGACCGCCACTGGATCCCGGTCCACCGCAGCTGGCGCCTGAACGAGCGCCACTACGGCGCGCTGCAGGGCAAGGACAAGGCGCAGACCCTCGCGGAGTTCGGCGAGGAGCAGTTCATGCTGTGGCGCCGCTCGTACGACACGCCGCCGCCCCCGCTTGAGGACGGCACGGAGTTCTCCCAGTCGGACGACCCGCGCTACGCGACGATCCCGCCGGAGCTGCGCCCGCGCACGGAGTGCCTGAAGGACGTCGTCGTCCGCATGCTGCCGTACTGGTATGACGGCATCGTCCCGGACCTCCTGGCGGGCCGCACGGTCCTGGTCGCCGCCCACGGCAACTCGCTCCGCGCCCTGGTCAAGCACCTCGACGGCGTCTCGGACGAGGACATCGCGGGCCTGAACATCCCGACGGGCATCCCGCTCGCATACGAACTGGACGCATCCTTCAAGCCGCTGACCCCGGGCGGCACGTACCTGGACCCGGCGGCAGCCACGGCGGCGATCGAGGCGGTCAAGAACCAAGGCAAGAAGAAGTAGGTTCCGCGATCATGCCCCTGAGCTGCGCATACGGCGCGGCTCAGGGGCATGTTCATGCCATGGGACCTCTGGGACCTCAGTTCGTGTGATCTTGCGGCCCCAGAGCCTGGCGATGGTAGGTGGTTTCTGGGTCAGTGGCCTGCCGCGTCGGCGTCGCGGCGGCGGCGGTGGACTGCCGCGGCGTAGGTCGTCAGGCCGCCCAGGACCAGTGCCACGCTGGCGGCGATGATCAGGCTGGCGGTGGAGGAGGTGCCGGTGGCCGCGAGGGAGGCTCCTCCGGTGACAAGGCCGGTTCCGGTACCGCTGAGGTAGTTCACGATCGTTTTCCTCTCGGCGGCCTGTCGGCCGCGTCGGATCAGGTGGGTCTGAGAGATCGAGTGATGAGTGCCTGCGTTAGGGCGTTAGGGCGTGCTGCTGGGGCTGCGTCTCGGTCATTTCCAGGTGGAGACACGGGTGGCGTACGACTTCACGACCGAGGAGATGAACCAGTACGCGCGCACCGTGGAGAAGACCAGTCCGGGCAGCATCAGCACATCGACCAGGACGCCCTTCCAGCCGAGGTGCCGGGTGCGGAAGGCGGCGTACACGATCCAGAAGGCGACCAGGCACAGCCAGACGGGGTCCAGGACGAAGCCCGTGTTCGCGATCACGCCGGTCCAGACGGCCAGCCACCCCAATGTGTAGAGGAAGCCGACGAAACCCAGCACCATGCTGGTGATGGAGAACCACGTGTGCCTGGTCCAGCCGCGGCGCCGCAGAGTGTCGACCGTGCCGCGCCCCCAGCGCTCGCGCTGACCGATCAGCTCACGCAGGGTGGGCATGAGGTCGGTGTAGGCGATGCAGTTCTGGTTGGCCGTGACCTTCCAGCCCACTTCCTTCAGCGCGAGCGTCGTCTCGTAGTCCTCCACGAGGTTGGCGTGGTCCTCCCAGAACACCTCGCCGCGCCAGCGCAGGATGCTCAGCAGTGCCTCGGTGCGGTAGAAGGAGCCGGCGCCCGACATGCTGTGGATGCCGAACCGGTAGCGCCCGCGCGCGTAGCGCCCGTACTCCATGATCTGCATCCCCAGCAGGTAGCGCTGCCAGAGGTTCTTCCACAGTCCGGTGCGGCCGTGGCAGGTGGCGCTGAGTCCGCCCAGCCTTCGGTCGGACGCCATCACGTTGCGCGCCCGTTCCAGGAACTTCGGGTGCAGGCTGGTGTCGGCGTCCATGATCAGCAGATATTTCGCGGTGGCCGCGAGTCCGCCGACTGCGCTGTGCAGCCAGTGGATGCCGTGGTTGAGGGCGCCGGCCTTCTTGTGCGGGTTGTCCGGCAGGTTGAAGACCACCGTGTGCGGCACACCTGGGCGGTCGGCGAACCGGTGCGCGAACTCCTCCGTCCGGTCCGAGGAGTTGTTGACCACGATGACGATCAGGTCGGGTGGTGCGCTCTGCGCCGCGAGCGATTCCAGCGCCAACAGCACGCCGGCCTCCTCGTTGCGGGCGGGAAGGATCACGGCGGTCTCCATCAGCGGAGCCGCTCCCTGGGTGACCAGACGTCGCCGGTGCGCGCCTTGCGTACGTCTGCCCCTGCTGTGACCTGGGCCGCCCCCGTGACGGCTTCCCTCATTGTGTTCCGCTAACGGACTTGACGGGTCTTTCACCGCCGTGACCGGGCGTCCAGCAGCCGTGGCCATGTGATCGGACATGATTTTGTTGCCCCCCGGCGGCCTGGCTGCCGCCATACTCCCCGACGGCCGTCAGGCCGCCCTCTTGTCCGGTGACTGCCCGGCGCCGTTCCCCCCGGCCCGGGACAGACTCGGCAACCACTGCGGTGAGTGGCGGCGCGAGGAGCCATTGTCGCGACGCCGGTCACGGTCCCGGAAGAGTGACGGAGAGGCGTGGGGAAGCTTGGAGGGGGGTGATGGAGCGAGGAGGGGATCGGGTGGTGAGGGCGGGGAGTGCGATCCCCCTGCGCGCCCCCGCGGGAGGGGCGGACGGGCACGTCTTCTTACGGACAGCTGACAGCCTCCGCGATCCGCGCCGCCGCCTCCGCGGGCGTGAGGTGCGTCGTGTCCACGACCTCGGCCTCGGCGTGCAGCCATGTGCGGGCCGCCTCCGCGTAGGGCTCCAGGTAGTGGAGACGGAACGGGGAGTCGGGGCCGAGGACGGTGTCGCCCGCGATGCGGCCCCGGAGCGTGTCCTGGTCGGCGTGCAGCACGAAGTGCCTTACCGGAATGCCATGTTGAGCGAGGCCCGCGCTGATCTCGCGCCAGTACTGCTCCACCAGGACGGTCATCGGCATCACCAGGGTGCCGCCCGTGTAGTCGAGTACGCGGCGGGCGGTCTCCACGACGAGCGGTCGCCATGGCGGCCAGTGCTGGAAGTTGTCCGACCCGGGTCCGGGCAGCCCCGGCGTGATGTCCATGAGCGTCTCGCCGACCTTCTCGGCGTCGAACACCCGTGAATCCGGGATCAGTTGCTGCACAAGCGCGCTGGTCGTCGTCTTGCCCGCCCCATGGGTGCCGTTGAGCCATACGATCATGGCCTCACGCTACCGGCGGGCCGACCGGTCATGCCCTCGGCACGGCAGCACCGAGCCAGCCGGCGAGCGCGACGAAATCGGCGTCTCCCAACCCCCGGCCCGGGTCGACACGGTGGAGCAACGACGGCCCCGGGTGCTGCGCGTCGACCCAGAACCGGTCCATGTCGCCGATCTCGTCGTCGACCCAGATGAACGGGCGGCTCCCGGCCCACTCGACGATGTGCGGCGTCTTCCAGTGCAGCCCGCGCGGACCCTCCTCGGCGACCGTGGATGTGGACATGGACGTGGACGCATCAGGCCACCTCACCACGGGCAGGACCGGCAACCCGATCCGGGGCGCGACCACCTCATTCGCGTCGTCCAGCCACGTCGAAGCCCACACCAGGTCGCATCCCAGCGCCAGCAGACGCCGCCCGACGGTGGGATCGAGCCGCCCGAGCAACGGGTTTCCCGAAGCCGGGGAAGCCGGGGAAGCCGGGAAAGTCGGGGAACCAGGAGAAGCAGGGCGTCCGGGCAGTCGCCCGGGAAGCCCGTCGGGCAGTCGGTCGAGCTGTCCCTCAGGCCCTCGTTCGGTCGGCCCGCCGAACGGGATGAGTGGTCCGTCCACGTCGAGGAAGAGGACTGGACGCCCGTCCGCGCAACGTTCGTTCAAAACTGTTCCTTTCTGATCATGTGTGCCGCTACAGTGACCCAGCTGTCGTAAAGGAACGTGATGTTGCCGTTCCGCGTCGGGGAGGCGAACGACAGCCCATTTCGCCACTTCTGTCACGTCATCATTCTTGTGGGGGCACATGAAGATTCACAGACGCCGCGTGCTCGCGGCACTCGGCACCGTCGTGGCCGTGGCCGCCGGCATGGCGACCGCCACGCCCGGCGCGGTCGCCGCGGAACCCGTCACCTGGCCGGCCGCCGACGGCAAGCTGACGTTCGTCAACGGCGCCCGTAACGTCATGCAGACGCAGGACCCCGGCAGCAGCACGTACACCGACTTCCTCGCCGACGCGCGCCAGCCTGCCTGGTCGCCCGACGGCAGCCGGGTCGCGTACGTGAAGGACAACCGGGTCGAGACCCGCCGCTACACCGGCTCCACCCTGGTCAAGATCCAGGAGCAGGGCTCGATGACCAGCGTCGGCCACCCGACGTTCCTGCGGTCGGGCAACACGGTCGTTTACTCCGGCGGCGGTCGCCTCCGGTACGCGTCCTCGGACGGCTCCCGCTACGCCCAGCCGCTGTTCTCCACCACGGAGGACGGCTGCGACCGTCAGCCCAGCGCGTCCGTCAACGGCCTGGTCGCCTTCGTCCGCACCGGCGACACCTGCGGTTCGCCGACCGGCTCGGCCATCTGGCTCTGGGAGGACACCACCGGCGGCTTCACGAAGCTGGCCGACTCCGGCACCAACCCCGCGATCTCGCCCGACGGCACCCAGGTCGCCTTCGTACGCGAGGCCGACGGCCAGAGCCGGCTCTTCGTCGTCAACACCGACGGCACGGGGGAGCGCCAGCTCACCTTCACCGACGCCGCGTACGCCCCGGCGTGGTCGCCCACCGGCACCCGGATCGTCGTCACCAACGGCACCGACGAGGACGTGGCCATCCCGCGCATCGTCGACGTCGCCACCGGCGACGTCACGACGGTGGCGCTGCCGCCGGGTACGTCGTCGGCCCTCGACCCCGCCTGGCAGCCGCTGCGCAGCCAGAGCGTGGGCCGCGTCTGGGGCGCCGACTCGTACGGTACGAACATCGCCGCGTCCCGCTGGACCTGGAACACCACCGGTCAGAGCGAGCCCGGCCTGATCGACGCGAAGACCGCCGTCCTCATCAGCAAGGACAGCCCGTCCTACGCCCTGACCGGGCAGACCCTCGCCGCCCAGAAGCAGGGCCCCCTGCTGATGACGTCGAAGACCTCGGTGTCGACCGCCGTGCAGACCGAGCTGAAGCGCTCGCTGAAGCCCGGCGCCACCGTCTACCTGGTGGGCAACACGGACATCCTGTCCAGCGCGGTGGCGACCAAGGTCAGCTCGCTCGGCTTCACCCCGAAGCGGCTGTCCGGCACCTCGCGCTACTCCACGTCCGTGGCGGTCGCGAAGGCGGTCACCAGTTCCCCGGAGTATGTGTTCATCGCCACCGGCACCGACTACCACTCGGCGATCGCGGCCTCCGCCGCGGCCGGAGCCCTCGGCACGGGCGGCCGGGGCACGGTCGTCCTCAACGAGGGCAACACGCTGTCGTCGTCGGTGAAGTCGTACCTCAACTCGATCGACCCCGACCAGACCCTGGTCATCCCGGTCGGCACCTCGGCGAAGTACGCGCTCACGCACACGGCCTTCTCCAACTGGCCCGACACCTTCTCGTACTACCCGATCAGCGGCAGCGGCCACGACGGTACGTCCGCTGAGCTGGCGCGGTTCTGGTGGAGCTCCCCGTTCCAGGTGGGCCTGGCCTGGACGGACAGCTGGCGCGGCGGGGTCTCCGCGAGCACCGGCATGCTCAACTACGGCCCCGTCCTGTGGACCGACGAGACGACCCTGTCGGAGACCAGCGCCACCTACCTGCGTCAGCAGGCGGCCGGCGTCAACTCCGTCATCGCCTTCGGCGGAACCGGGTCGGTCTCCGCGGCCGAGCTGACCGCGGCGGGTTCCGCCATCAGCGCGGGCAGCTCGCTGGTGGAGTACCGGCCGTACTACAACGGCCTCGCCCCGGCGCAGGCGACCGCGCGCTCGGCAGCCCCCGGCGTCGCGAGCGACACCGCGCAGCGGGCGACCGGTACCGCGGCCCCGCAGCCGAACCTGGACGCGGTGCGCACCACCAACCGGTAGCCGCCGACCGCCGGCGCGTGAACCGGTGAACGAACGGAAGGGCCCCGCACCTGAAGCGGGGCCCTTCCGCGTTCACGGCCAGGCAACGTAACGCCGGGCCACACCACCTCACGCCCCAGGCGCGTCAGCCGCACTGACAGGGATTGCCGGACTGGCACCCGCATCCGCAGCCCGAGCCGCAGCCGCAGGCGCCGAACAGCGGCAGGCTCTTGATCTCGACGGGCTGCTGCGTCTCGCGTTCCTGGGTCGGGTCGGGTGTGGTGGGGGAATCGGCCATGGGTCCCTCCTCGAAGGCTTGTGCCTACTCCCATTGCATTCCCCCGGGGCCGGGCGCATCAACGGCGCACGGAGGCTTTCGGGCTCCCGCCCGCACCCGATGCGCCCCCTGGTGGCCGGATCCCGGCCCCACGGCATCGGGCTCCCGTTCCCGGCCCGCTCCAGGCCCGCCCCCGCCCGTACCCGGCTTACGCGCCCTCGACCTGCGGAGCCGTCTGCAACTCGTCGGCGTGCTCGCCCGTCACCAGGTACACCACGCGGTTCGCCACCGACACCGCGTGGTCCGCGAAGCGCTCGTAGTAGCGGCCCAGCAGCGTCACGTCCACCGCGGTCTCGATGCCGTGCTTCCAGCGGTCGTCCAGGAGGTGCTGGAAGAGCGTGCGGTGCAGGAGGTCCATCGCGTCGTCGTCCTGCTCCAGCTGAAGGGCGAGGTCGACGTCCTTCGTGATGATGACCTCGGCCGCCTTCGCCATCAGCCGCTGCGCGAGCTGGCCCATCTCCAGGATCGTGGCGTGCAGGTCCTGCGGAATGGCACGGTCCGGAAAACGCAGCCGCGCCAGCTTCGCCACATGCTGGGCGAGGTCGCCGGAGCGCTCCAGGTCGGCCGACATACGGAGCGAGGTGACGACGATCCGCAGGTCCGTGGCCACGGGCTGCTGCCGGGCCAGCAGGGTTATCGCCCGTGCCTCAAGGTCGTGCTGGAGATCGTCGACCTTCTGGTCTGCCGCGATCACGCTCTCCGCCAGCTTCAGATCGGAGTCGAGGATCGCCGTGGTGGCGCGACCGATGGCCGAGCCGACGAGGCGGGCCATCTCGACCAGGCCCTCGCCGATCGAGTCAAGTTCCTCGTGGTACGCGTCCCGCATCTGGATGTCCCTTTCCTACGTCTGCTTCGGAGGTTCACTGGGGCTCGTGAACCCCACGGTCCCACGCTCCGGCCTGAACGCGTCGGTTTACGTCCCCTCAAATGAACCATCACCGGCACCCAGGTGAATTCTGGGCGACGCCACCTCTTCCCGCAGGTGGGAAGGGTGCGCGGGCCGGTCGTACGAAGTGAACCAGCAGGGTCTCCAGGGTGAACTCTGGGCGACGAGTGTTCGAGTCCACCCTCGGACGACTGTGACCGGGGCGTACAGCGTGCCTAACCTGGAGCCATGGACGTGAACGCGGCGGTCGCCGCAGTGGCAGCGATCGCCGGTGTACTCACCGGTGTCATCGCCGTGCTGGCGTTCCGCTGGAGCGAGCGGGAACAGAAACGCCCCACCCGTACCTCTCTGCACACCGACCCCGTCCTGCCACCGGGCGTCGACACCGTTCTGTCCGTGCTCCGCTCCTCCGCCGTCGTCCTGGACGAGTCCGACGCCGTGGTCAAGGCCAGCTCCGCCGCGTACGCCCTCGGGCTCGTGCGCGGCGGGAAACTGGCCGTCGAGCCGATGATCCTGATGGCCCGCGACACCCGCAGGGACGGCGAGATACGCCAGGTCGAGCTGGACCTGCCCCGGCGCGGCACCGGCCGCGGCGAGGCACTCGCCGTGTCCGCCCGGGTGGCGCCGCTCGGCTCCCGGCTCGTACTGCTCCTGGTCGAGGACCTCACCGAGGCCCGCCGGATCGAAGCCGTACGACGCGACTTCGTGGCCAATGTCAGCCATGAGCTCAAGACCCCGGTCGGCGCGCTCTCCCTGCTCTCCGAGGCCGTCATGGGCGCCTCGGAGGATCCGGAGGCCGTGGAGCGCTTCGCGGGACGCATGCAGATAGAGGCGACCCGCCTCACCAACCTCGTCCAGGAGCTCATCGACCTCTCCCGGGTCCAGAACGACGACCCGCTGGAGGACGCGGAACCGGTCCGCGTCGACGAACTGGTCGCCGAGGCGATCGACCGCTGCCGCCACCAGGCCGGCACCAAGCAGATCACCATGGCCGCCGGCGGCACCGCCGACCTGCGCCTGTGGGGCAACCGCGGCCAGCTGGCGGCCGCGCTCGGCAACCTCGTGGAGAACGCCGTCAACTACTCGCCCGCCCGCACCCGGGTCGGCATAGCCGCGCGCAGGGTGACCGCGCCCGGCGGAGACCTCATCGAGATCGCCGTGACCGACCAGGGCATCGGCATCTCCGAGAAGGACAAGGAGCGCGTCTTCGAGCGCTTCTACCGCGTCGACCCGGCCCGTTCCCGCGCAACCGGCGGTACGGGACTCGGGCTCGCGATCGTCAAACACGTGGCAGCCTCGCACAGCGGGGAGGTCACGGTGTGGAGCTCCGAGGGTCAGGGCTCCACCTTCACCCTGCGGCTGCCGGAGGCGGTCGCCGCCCGCGACCGCGCGAGCGGCGACCGGACACCCGGCCTCGACGAAGGCGACGAGGCCGGTCAGACCGACGGGACGACCACCGTCTCATCCCCGTACGAACCCTTTTCTGCCCCGGAGGTCCACCCGTGACCCGAGTGCTCGTCGTCGAGGACGAGGAGTCCTTCAGCGACGCCCTGTCCTACATGCTCCGCAAAGAGGGTTTCGAGGTCGCCATCGCGGCCACCGGGCCCGACGGACTCGACGAGTTCGAGCGCAATGGCGCCGACCTCGTCCTCCTCGACCTGATGCTGCCCGGCCTGCCGGGCACCGAGGTGTGCCGTCAGCTGCGCAGCCGTTCGAACGTTCCGGTGATCATGGTCACCGCCAAGGACAGTGAGATCGACAAGGTCGTGGGGCTCGAAATAGGAGCCGACGACTATGTGACCAAGCCCTTCTCGTCGCGTGAGCTGGTCGCCCGCATCCGGGCCGTCCTGCGCCGCCGCGGCGAGCCGGAGGAGGTCAGCGTGGCCGCACTGGAGGCCGGCCCGGTCCGCATGGACGTCGACCGCCACGTGGTCACCGTCTCCGGCTCCAAGGTCGACCTCCCGCTCAAGGAGTTCGACCTCCTGGAGATGCTGCTGCGCAACGCGGGCCGCGTCCTGACGCGTATGCAGCTCATCGACCGGGTCTGGGGCGCCGACTACGTGGGCGACACCAAGACGCTGGACGTCCACGTGAAGCGCCTGCGGGCGAAGATCGAGCCGGACCCCGGCGCGCCCCGCTACCTCGTGACGGTCCGCGGCCTCGGCTACAAGTTCGAGCCGTAAACCGCACACGACAGCCCGAGGCCACGGGAGCACGACAGTAGGTACTGCGAAGGGCGGGTCCCCTGCGACAGGGGACCCGCCCTTCGTCATGCGTCGCGTCCGCACGAGACCTGCCCGTACGGGAGAACGGTGGCTGTACGCCGCTCAGTGGCCCGCGGCCGACTCCGCGGCGTCGGCGCTGGCCGAGGCGGCGTCGGTGGACCGGGCGCCCGCCTCACCCGTCTCCTCGGTCTCACCCGAGGCGGACCCGGTGGGCGACGGCGACCCGGTGGCCGTACCGGACTCCGACTTCTCGGCGGACGGCTCGGTGCTCGACGCCGCGGGGGCCGCGCTCGGACCCCACTCGGCGTAGTAGCCCTTCGCGGGCACGACGAACGCTTCCAGCTTCACGTCGCCGGTCTTGCTGAAGGCGAAGGTGACCGGGTGCGCGTCGCCGTCCGCGAACGCCTCGCGGCTGTTCTCCAGTACGGCGGAGGCGTTGCCCTTGCCGCCGAGGACCAGCGAGCCGCCGGCCGGGACGGTGAGCTTGCCCGCGCCCTTGGCGGGCTTGAGCTGTGCGCCCTGCCCGACGCCCTCGACCTTGACGGACTCCAGGGTCTGGGCGGTGTCGCCGTTGTTGAACACGGTCGCGGAGACCGCGGACGGGCCCGTCGACTCCGGCTCGGCCTGGGTGATGACCACGGCGTTCTGGATCTTGATCTCGCCGACGGTGACGGCGGCGTTGTCCGGCTTGATCTCCAGCGTCTGGGCCTTGTTGCCGGCACCGCACGCGGCGAGCGAGGCGATCGAGAACGCGATGGCGGCGGCGGCGAGGCTGCCGCGTCGAAGGCTGCTGCTCACGGCGGCGGCAACTCCTAGAACGTGGGCGGATCAGAGCGGCTCACTTGATAAAGCCGCCCTAAGGGTCGGTCAGCGGCCTCAGGTTACCGAGCCGTTCCCGCGCCGCCGCACCCGACCCGCCCCTACGGCCGGCCGACCGCTCCCGCGACCGCTCCCGTACGCCACTTCCCCGGCCTTCCGCCGCACGCGTCACCCGCTGTAGTTGCATCCCGCATGGACTCATCCGTCACGCACTCGTCCGTCTTTCACATAAGAACCCTCGGAGAGAACCCTCGGAGAGAACCCTCGGAGAACCCCCGGTAAGTCTCCGGTGCGGTCTTGCGGATTTCCCGTGCGGAATGCAGGGCGGTCCGAGAAATCGATCTTCGGTTGAACTCCGGTCGTTCCCGCCTCGTTCTCCCCTCGATCTCCGGCCGATCTCCAACCGAGCCGATCCCGATCTCCGGATGATCTCCGGCCGGTCTTCGATCGATCTCCCGGGCCGAGTGATCAATTTCCGATTCGGCTCGTACGTGACTCCGTTCACCGAACGGAGTAGCGGAAGATGGGCCTTCGGAACCCGACAAATCTGGACGATCAGGCACGTGGGCGGGGGTCGAGGGTGTTGTAACGTGCGCGTTTCTCCTCGCCGGGAGAGCCGCTCCGACCTGCGAATACCGTCGTCGGCGACCCCTCCGCAGCACGTTCATGTTGCGATTGTCAAGCCCCGAGATATGCCCTGACCTGCGAAAACGCCATTCAGAACACGCGGTTTCCGTGTTACCCTGGATAGCCACGGAAGGGGTACCTGTCACATGACGTTCAAGGTTGGCGACACCGTGGTCTATCCCCATCACGGGGCCGCGCTGATCGAGGCTATCGAAACTCGTCAGATCAAAGGCGTGGACAAGACCTACTTGGTGCTGAAGGTCGCCCAGGGCGACCTGACAGTGCGTGTGCCAGCGGACAATGCGGAGTTCGTCGGCGTACGTGATGTGGTCGGTCAGGACGGACTGGACCGCGTCTTCGAGGTACTGCGCGCGCCGTACGCCGAGGAGCCCACTAACTGGTCGCGTCGTTACAAGGCAAATCTTGAGAAGCTCGCCTCCGGCGATGTCATCAAGGTGGCGGAGGTAGTCCGTGACCTGTGGCGTCGTGAGCGCGAGCGTGGACTCTCCGCCGGCGAGAAGCGCATGCTCGCCAAGGCCCGCCAGATCCTGGTGAGCGAGCTCGCCCTCGCGGAGAACACGAACGAGGACAAGGCCGAGGCCCTGCTCGACGAGGTCCTCGCGTCCTGACGCCCGTCGCGCTCTGATCGCTTTCTGACCAGAGGTGAAACGAGCGGTTCGGCGCAATGAAATGCCGTGGTGCCCGATGACGTATTCACTGTCGCCGGGCGCTGCGGCATGTTCGGCCCCGGACGCATTTCGCACCCGGCGCATGTCCATACCGTTCACGTCCGTACCGGTCATGGCCGGCCGTACCCGTCATGGCCATACCGGGAAACCGTGCGCACACATCACGCAGACCCGCATCATGCAGACCGCATCACACACGCACACGGTGTACATCCCGCACTCGGACGCCCCCGACAATTCAGGGATCCGATACTCAGAGTGCCGGGCCCGGACAGCTGGCTCGACCATCTTCACGGAAGGGTCCGGTCAAAGCGTCGCGCCCGGCACTCCCCCAGCCCGTCGGCCGGGGTACGCCCAGGCCATACCCACGTCGGCCGAGCATACAAACCTGACAGGAACCGATGTCTGACGATTCGCGCCCCACGCCTCCCGGGGCCCGTACCGCGGCCGTGATTCCGGCCGCAGGCCGGGGCGTACGCCTCGGCCCTGGCGCGCCCAAAGCGCTTCGCACGCTGAACGGCACCCCCATGCTGATCCACGCGGTCCGGGCCATGGCCGCGTCGCGTGCCGTCTCCCTGGTCGTCGTCGTGGCGCCGCCCGACGGGGCCGCGGAGGTCAAGACGCTGCTCGACTCGCACGCACTTCCCGAGCGGACCGAGTTCCACGTCGTGCCCGGGGGCGACAGCCGCCAGGACTCCGTGCGGCTCGGGCTCGAAGCGCTGCCGTCCGGCATCGACATCGTGCTCGTGCACGACGCGGCCCGCCCGCTCGTACCCGTCGACACGGTCGACGGCGTCATCGAGGCGGTACGCGACGGGGCGCCGGCCGTCGTACCCGCGCTGCCGCTCACGGACACCGTCAAGCAGGTCGAGCCCGCGGGGGCGGCCGGGGAGCCCGAGCCCGTGGTCGCCACCCCGGACCGGGCGCGGTTGCGCGCCGTCCAGACACCGCAGGGCTTCGACCGCGCCACCCTCGTAAGGGCCCACGAGACGGTCACGGACAACGTGACCGACGACGCGAGCATGGTCGAGCAGCTCGGACTGCGGGTCGTGGTCGTGCCCGGCCACGAGGAGGCGTTCAAGGTGACGCGTCCGCTGGACCTGGTCCTCGCGGAGGCGGTCCTGACGCGGCGGAGGCTGAACGATGGCTTCTGAGACATCTCCGGTGCGGCCCGCGCAGTCCGCGCAGTCTGCCCAGCCGGTGCAGGCCGTGCAGTCGGTGCCCGCCGTGCCTCTGCTGCCGCAGGTCGGGATCGGTACCGACATCCACGCCTTCGAGGAAGGCCGTGAGCTGTGGTGCGCCGGCCTGCTGTGGGAGGGCGAGGGGCCCGGTCTCGCGGGCCACTCCGACGCGGACGTCGTCGCGCACGCCGCCTGCAACGCGCTGTTCTCCGCGGCGGGGCTGGGGGACCTGGGCCAGCACTTCGGTACGGGGCGGCCCGAGTGGTCCGGCGCGTCCGGAGTGACGTTGCTCGCGGAGGCGGCGCGGATCGTCCGTGCGGCGGGGTTCACGATCGGCAATGTGGCGGTGCAGGTGGTCGGGTCCCGGCCGAAGATCGGCAAGCGGCGGGCGGAGGCGGAGGGGGTGCTCTCCGCGGCGGTGGGGGCGGTGGTGTCCGTGTCCGGGGCGACGACGGACGGGCTCGGGTTCGCCGGGCGCGACGAGGGGCTTCTGGCGGTGGCCACGGCGTTGGTGGCGCGGGTGGGTTGACGGGCCTCACCTCGCCCCCGCCGCCCCTACCCGTTCCCGTCACGTACTCAGGGGCTCCGCCCCCGAACCCCCGGTCCTCAAACGCCGGACGGGCTGAAGTGTCGCCGGACGGGCGGATATCTCCAGCCCGTCCGGCGTTTGAGGACAAGGGGGGCGAGGGGGCGCAGCCCCCATGCGGGACGGGAACGGGTAGGGGCGGCGGGGGCGGGAACCTCTCGTGTCCACCCTGATCCACTTGAGCAAGGAGCCACGTTGCGCTACCGCGAACACTTCGACCGGCAGGTCACCGTCGAGGACGTCTGGATCCCGACCAGGGACCCGCACACCCACCTGCACGCCCGCATCTGGCGCCCCGCAGACGCCACCCCCGTCCCCGCCCTCCTCGAATACCTCCCCTACCGCAAGACCGACTGGACGTCCCCCCGCGACGCCCAACGCCACCCCTGGTACGCCGGCCACGGCTACGCCTCCGTCCGCGTGGACATCCGCGGCCACGGCGACAGCGAGGGCACCCCCGGCGACGAGTACGACGCCCAGGAACTCGCGGACGGCGTGGACGTGGTCAACTGGCTGGCCGAGCAGCCCTGGTGCACCGGCAAGGTCGGCATGTTCGGCATCTCCTGGGGCGGCTTCAACGCCCTCCAGATCGCCGCCCTCGCCCCCGAGCCCCTCAAGGCGATCGTCACCGTCTGCTCGACGGACGACCGCTACGACAACGACGTGCACTACATCGGCGGCGCCGTCCTGGGCGTCGACATGCTCGCCTGGGCGGGCACGATGCTCGCGTTCGCCGCCCGCCCCCCGGACCCCACCAGCGTGGGCAAGGACCGCTGGCTGCCGATGTGGCGCGAGCGCCTCGAAGCCCTCGAACCCTTCCTGCACACCTGGCTGGCCCACCAGCGGCGCGACGACTACTGGCGGCACGGCAGCGTCTGCGAGGACTACACGGCGATCGACGCGGCTGTCCTCGCCGTCGGCGGCTGGAACGACCCGTACCGGGACACCGTGCTGCGGCTCGTGGAACACCTGCCCGGCGACCGCGTCCGCGGACTCGTCGGCCCCTGGTCCCATCAGTACCCGGACCGCGGCCTGCCGCCCGGCCCCGCGATCGGCTTCCTCCAGGAGACCCTGCGCTGGTGGGACCAGCACCTGAAGGACGAGGACACGGGCATCATGCGCGAGCCGCTGCTGCGCGCCTGGCTCAACGACCCGGTCCCGCCCGCCCCTTCGTACGACGTGCTGCCGGGCCGTTGGGTGGGGGAGGACAACTGGCCGTCGACAGCCGTCAGTTGGGACGAGCGGTCCCTCCGTGAGGGGGCTACCGGCGCCAGCCCCGTCCTCGTACGGTCGCCGCAGCACACCGGTCTCGACGCCGGCCGGTTCTTCCCGTTCGGCAACGCGAGCGATCTGCCGCCCGACCAGCGGGAGGAGGACGGCCGTTCGGTCTGCTTCGACTCCGAGCCGCTGCGTGAGCGGTTGGAGATCCTCGGCCGCCCCCGCGTCCGGCTCCGCCTCGACAGCGCGACACCCCGCGCCCACGTCATCGCCCGCGTCTGCGACGTCGCCCCCGACGGCTCGTCCACCCTCGTCACCCGCGGCGTCCTCAACCTGCTCAGCAGGCACGGGCGCGACCAGGCCGTGGAGTGGACCCCGGGGACGTACGAGACGGTGGAGTTCGAGCTGAACGGCGTCGGGTACGCCTTCCCGCCGGGACACCGTGTCAGGGTCGCCGTCTGCGACGCGTACTGGCCCTGGGTGTGGCCGCACGGCGAACGCGGCGCGCTGACCGTGCTGCCCGCCGACAGCGCCGTACTCCTCCCCGTGCGGGACCCCGCGGCCGACGAGAACCGCGCACCCATCCGTTTCGAGGAACCCGAACAGGCCCTACCGCTGGCCGTGGAGCACGAACGGGCCGTCGACCCCGGACCGGAGCGGCTGGTCACACATGACGTGGCCAAGGGGGAGTGGACGCTGGAGGTCGACCCCAACTACGGCGGCTCGCGGGTCTATCCGGACGGGCTGCGCTACGACGAGAGCGCCCGTGAGACGTACCGGATCCGCTCCGACGACCCCCTGTCCGCGCGGGCCGTCTCCGAGTGGGCGATCCGGCTGCGGCGCGGCGACGACTGGGACGCCGAGATCATCACGCGTACGGAACTGCTGGCCACGGCAACGGAGTTCATCATGGACAGCCGGATGGAAGCACGGGCGGACGGAGAGACAGTGGTCAAGCGCGCATGGCACCGCACCACCCCGAGGACGTCCGCGTGAAGCCCGCGAAGACGCCCCGCCGTGCGGTCGCCGCGGCCGACCGCACGCGCCAGCCCACCGAGGTCCGCCGCCGGCTCATCGTGGAGGCGGCCGTCCCGCTCATCGCCGAGCGCGGTTACGCGTCCGTGGGCGTCCGGGACGTCGCCGCCGCGGCCGGGGTGTCGGTGGGGACGGTCACCTACCATTTCGGCTCCGTCCAGGAGATCCTCTCCGAGGCCATGGTGCTCAACATCGAGCGCTACTACGCGGCACTGAACGACGCCGCCCAGGAGGCGTCCGGCGGCGCGGAGGCACTGCGGCTGCTGATCGACGCGCTGTTCACCGAGGACACCGACCGGCACTGGCGGATGTGGTTCGACTACTGGAGTGCCGGCGACCGCGACCAGGACCCCGAACAGGCCTTCGCCGGCGGGCAGGCCAAGCGGTACGAGGACTGGCACGGCCAGATCCGCGCACTGGTCGAACGGGGCGTCGCCGACGGAGAGTTCGTCTGCGTCGACCCGGCCGGGTTCACCGTCCGCTTCGCCGCGCTCTCCGACGGCCTGGCCCTCCAGCGGCTGCGCCAGGCGCCCCCGCTGAGCACGGAGGACGCGCGCCGGCACATGTACCGGCTGGTGGAGACGGAACTGGGCGACGGCGGACGCTGAGTCCGGTGCCCGAGTGCCCGAGTGCCCGGGTCCTGGCCCAGGTCCGGAGCCTTGGCTCAGTCCGCCGCCGAAGCGGAAGCCGATGCCACGGCCGCGCCGATCGCCTCGCTGATCACCCGGCTGATGCGCAGGATGCCGGGGGAGCGGACCGGGCAGGGCCTGGGTGTCGAGGTGGTCGGGGCCAGACAGAAGTGCAGGTAGTCGTCGTCGCGGTGCAGGGCGGTGCGGCCACTGCCCGGCTGTGTGCAGTACGGGCCGTGCGCACGCTCGTACGCGGTGCACGGCAGGTACTGGGTCCAGGTGTAGCGCGCCGAGGCCCCGCTCACCGCCTTCCCGGCGTCCGCGAGCAGATCGCCCGAGGCCCGCGCCTGCCGCTCGTACAGCGCGTTGACACGCCGGACCCGGTCGGGGGTGACCGGATCGGGTCCCTGCAGCACCCAGACGATCCTCGCGCCGCTCGCCGCATGCGCGATCTGGTCCGTCAGCCGCCCCGCGTCGGCGCTGTAGCGCGCGAAGTACCTGTCCCGCTCCTTGTCGTACGTGATGCCGTCCATGCAGGGTGTGTAGCCCCAGGCGTTGCCCCAGAACTGGAGCACCACGAAGTCCGGCCGCAGCCGGCGCACCAGGGCTGCCGCCTTGTCCTTCGGCGGAACGAGGGACTTCTCGCCGGAGCCCTCCAGGTAGTCGCACAGGGTGGTGCCGGAGTAGGGGACGCTGGTGTAGCGCGCCCTCTCCTCCTCCCGCAGGAGTCCGCCGAGGACCTTCTGGTTCTCCATGGCGAGGGAGTCACCGAGGTACAGGACGGTGGGGCGCTCGGCGGCGGCCTCCTCGGCGCCGGCTCCGGCGCTCGCTCCGGCGCCCGCTCCGGGGGTGGCGGCCGGGCGCTGATGCGTGGTCGAGGCGGTTCTCGGGGACGAGGGCGTGGACGCGGTCTCGGGCCCCGACGAGGGATCCCCGCACGCGGTGAGCAGCAGCGCTCCCGCCAGTACCCATCCCGTCAGCACTCCGACGCTCCACGGCCTGCCCATACGGCAACTCCCGCCCCCGCCACCGAAAAACGGCACCCAGACAAGCACAAGGGGCGGCAGGGCGGAAGGGCCTGCCGTGACATCGGGCACCTGCCGGGACCCGGCGGTTTCAGGACCCCAATTCGCCCATCGCCCGCGTCAGGGCCGCGAGCACCCGGTCCGTGTCGGCCTCGGACGTCCGCCAGTTGCTGAACGCGGCCCGCAGCGCATGCGTCCCGTCCAGGACGGTCGGTGTCAGGAACGCCTCGCCGGACTCGGCGACCGCCCGGCCCAGCGCGTGCACCCGCTCCCCGGTCGCGGACCCGGCGAGGGTGAAGCAGACGACGTTCAGCCGGACCGGCGCGAGCAGGCGCAGACCCGGTACGCCCGCGATCCCCTCACCGAGCCGCCGGGCCTGGGCCACGTTCCGCTCGACGATCTCCCGATGCCCCTCGCGGCCGTACGCGGTGAGCGAGAACCAGGCCGGAAGCGCGCGCAGCCGGCGAGAGTTCTCCGGCGTGAGGTGGACGAAGTCGGGTTCGCCGGTGGGCAGTCCGAGGTACGGCGACGCGTTGTGGAAGACCCGCACCTGCAGGTCCCGGTGGCGGGTGAACTGCACGGCCGCGTCGTACGGGACGTTGAGCCACTTGTGCAGGTCGACGCAGACCGAGTCGGCGGCGTCGATGCCGTCGGTCAGGTGCGCGTACGCGGGGGACAGCGCGGCGAACCCGCCGAAGGCGGCGTCCACGTGCAGCCAGAAGCCGTACCGCTCCTTGAGTGCCGTGATCGCCCGCAGATCGTCGAAGTCGACCGTGTTCACCGTGCCCGCGTTGGCCACCACCACGGCCGGGCGCCCGTCCAGCGCTTCTAGCGCCTCCGCCAGCCGCGGTACGTCGACCGCTTCCCGGCCGCCGGGCAGCACCGGCACCGGACGCAGCCGGTCGCGGCCGATGCCCAGGACGGAGAGGGCCTTGGGGATGCTGGAGTGCGGGCTGCCGGAGAGCACGTCGACGGGGCCGAGCGCGGCGGCGCCCGCCTCGGACACGCGGATCCCCGCACGCTCGCCCAGCCATTCGCGCGCCAGGGCCAGTCCGACCGTGTTCGACATGGTGGCGCCCGTCACGAAG
Source organism: Streptomyces ortus (assembly GCF_026341275.1). Taxonomy (NCBI): domain Bacteria; kingdom Bacillati; phylum Actinomycetota; class Actinomycetes; order Kitasatosporales; family Streptomycetaceae; genus Streptomyces; species Streptomyces ortus. The sequence goes on along the minus strand of NZ_JAIFZO010000002.1, from coordinate 3,971,871 downwards.
GCGCCGCTGTGCGCCTCGCCGAGGCCGAACAGCTCCCGCAGCCAGCCCAGGGTCTCCCGTTCCAGGGCCGCCGCCGAGGAACCGTCACCCCCGGCGGCGTTCTGGTCGTAGGCGCTGGTCAGCCAGTCCCCGGTGACCGCGGCCGGAGTCGCGCCGCCGGTGACGAAGCCGAGATAGCGGGGACCCGCGGTGGCGGCGAAACCGGGCGCCCACCGCTCGGCGAACCGCGTGAGCGCGCCCTCGGCGCCGACGCCCTCGGCCGGCAGGGACCGTGCGTCCGGGGCCTTCCCGTCCTGCTGGACCACGGGCCGGGCCCCGACCCCCGACACCTCGCGGGCGGCGAAGTCACGGGCGGACCGGAGGAGTTCGGGGAGCCGGGAGAGATCGTCGGCGAGCGTGGGGTGCATGGCGGCAGCGTAGGGGGCGACCGGGCCGTAAGCAGGAGCCAATCGCGGGGAACTGGCCCCACCTCGGCGCGGCGGCCCGCCCGTGTGCCGAATGACCCGGTTCAAGATCAGGTCACCGTTTCGTTCCAGTCGCCCCATTACCACAACCGATCTCCCCCAGGGTGTGTCTAGCTGGCAGAGATCGACCGGATCCAAGAAGAACCGAAGCGGAAAGGCCTGGCCATGGGGGACACGCGCAGACGGGCAGCCGTCGCACTGGGGATCACCGGGATGGTGGTGCCGCTGACCGTCGCACTGGGGGCGGCGCCCGCGCAGGCGGCGAGCTGCACCACGTCGAGCGGGCCGTACCAGAAGAAGGTGGAGAAGTTCCTCGGCCGGCCTGTCGACGGCAAGCAGTCCACCGCCGACTGCAAGGCGATCAAGGCTTTCCAGACCAAGCACGGCATCACCCCGAACATCGGCTACGCCGGCTCCATCACCTGGGGCGTGATGGGCCTGATGACCAAGCAGAAGGCCGTCGGGAGTAACCCGAACAAAGACGGCAAATGCCCGGTCAACAAGGGCCGTATCGCCTGCGTGAACCTGACGCTCCAGCTCAGCTGGATCCAGGACGGCAAGACCCTTGTGTACGGACCGGTGCCGGTGCGCACGGGCCGCAACGGGTATGAGACCCGCACCGGCCTCAAGAAGATCTACTGGCGCAACATCGACCACGTCTCGACCATCTACGACGTGCCGATGCCCTACAGCCAGTTCTTCGACGGCGGCCAGGCCTTCCACTCCGTGGGCGTGAGCATGTGGAACCCGCCCGGCTCGCACGGCTGCGTCAACATGACCAAGACGGACGCCAAGAAGTACTGGTCGCTGCTGAAGAAGAACGACGACGTCTACGTGTACGGCCGCAAGCCGGGCACCTGAGCGGTGACTGCGTGAACGCCCGCGTCCCGCCCCACCGGTGAAGGCGGGACGGGACGCGGACTCCCCCCGTGCGGAAATGGTCGGAGCGCCGGTACGTCGGAGCACCGGCACGTCAGAACGTCAGAGCAGGACGTTCACGGTGCCGACGTTCACGTAGCCGCCCAGCGGTGCGGGCGACCCGGCGGGGTTGCGGTAGGCCAGGGAGGCGATGAGCGAGTAGGTCCGCCCGGGCTGCAGCGACGACAGGACGATCTCCCGCCGGTAGTCGGGAGTGCCGTTCAGCGGAACGGGCACGGGCGCCGACGGCTCGTTGAAGTCGTGCGGGCCGCCGATCTCGTCCACGCTGACATGCAGGTTCCAGGTGCCCGCCAGCAGCGGTACGAGGAAACCGGTGAGGTTCCACTCGATCCGTACGGTGATCGGCGTGCCCTTGTTGACGACGTCGGCGGGGTTGCCGCCGGGGTCCAGGACGATGGCGCTGATGCGGCCGTCGAGTGCCGTGGTCGGGACGGGAAGGGACTGGAAGGTTCCAGAGGCCATGCGATGACTCCTTGTCGGGAACTGCCCGGTTGTGGACATCTCCAACGGTGCGGCGCCCGGCCCGTTCGGAGCAGAGGCAGGCGTCCTGTCCGGGGCGGGACGACGTCCCGGCAGCCGTGGGACGAGCCGGGGCGGGGCCCGGGCACGTCCTCAGGCCGCGTCCGGCAGCGGGAGGCGTACGCGCACTTCGGTGCCGCTGCCCCGCACGGTCCGGACCGTGCGGACCGAGAGGGTCCCGCCCGCGGCCTCGGCGCGGTGCCGTATGGACGTCAGCCCCACTCCGGCCGGCGCGCGGGCGATACCGCGTCCGTCGTCGGCGATCGTGACCAGCAGTGCGCGGCGCCCGCCGGCCAGGGTGACCCGCGCGTGCCGGGCACCGGCGTGCCGCACGACGTTGGTCATCGCCTCCGTGACGATCCGGTACACCGCGCTCTCCACGGCCGAGGGCAGCGCGGGCAGCGCGGACGCCACGATCTCGACGGCCGTCGGCGGCGGGACGAAGCGGGCGTGGTCGCGCAACGCCTCGACGAGTCCGAGCGAGGCGACCGCGGCGGGAGGCAGCGCGTCGACCAGACGGCGTACCTCGACGACGGCGTTGGACACCTCGGCGCGGATCCGGTGCACCAGAGCGCGCTCGATGTCCAGACCGGGCCCGACGCCCACACCGGGCCCTACGCCTACACCGGGCCCTACGCCCACACCGGGCTCGACGTCCGGACCGTCTTCGGTGTCCGGACTGTCTTCTGCGTCCGGTCCGCGCCCGTCCAGCCGGTCCGACAGGGCCCCGGCGCACAGTGCTATGCCCGACAGGAGCGGGCCGAGCCCGTCATGGAGGTCGTGCCGGATCCGGGTCCGCTCCACGGCGACGGCCTGTTGGACGTGCGCGTCGGACGGGCCGCGGCGCAGCAGGGCGGGAACCGCGGCGGTGAGCGCCGCACACAGCGACCCGAGGCCGTAAAGGGCGAGAACGGCGTCGGCCCGGGCCGAGAAGAAGCCGAGGGCGGCGAACTGCGGGGCCAGGCAGACCGGCACGGCCATGACGGCGCGCGTCCTGCTCTTCACGCGTCGGTCCCCCGCACCGGGTGCCCGGCCGTCCGCGGGTGCGCGGCCAGCACCTGGCGCAGCGCCCAGCGCATCCGGGGCACGGCGGTCTCCGGGCGCTCGCCGTAGGCGCACGCGAGTGCGCCCGCGCAGCCGCGGCTGCCGCCGTTGCGCCGGATCGAACGCCGGATCGCGTCGGTGAGTTCGCTCCGGGTCGGCTCGGATCCGGTGACCAGGTCGCTGCTGAACAGCGCCTCGGCCCGGGCCGCGGTCAGTAGGTCGGTCATGGGTGCCCCCGCGTTCGTGGATGTCTGAAGCCGCTGTGGAAGCCGACGCGATGTCCGTGCCGACGGCGGCGCCGATGTCAGCGCCGCGTCGATCTCCGTGCCGATCTCTGTCTCGGTCCCCGGCTCGGTCTCGGTCTCGGTGTCCGTGTCGTGGGGGCCGAGGGGGAGGGGTTCGTCACCTCCCGCCCGGCCCCGGACACCAGGCTGCGGGCCGGGGTTGCAGCCCCCGCTGCAGGAGCCGCTGCAGTCCGGGCAGCGGCTTTCGCGCCGGTTTGGCGCTAGCGTGGACGGCAGGTGCCGCTTGAGGTGGGAGCCCGCGATGACTGGGCCTGAGCCGTTCACCGGCCTGCGTTTCCAACTGCTCGGACCGCTGCGGGCGTGGCGGGGCTCGACCGAGCTGGACCTGGGACAGATGCAGCAGCGTGTGGTGCTCGCGGTGCTGCTCCTGCATGCCGACGCCCCGATCGGCCGGGACCAGCTCGTCGACGCCGTGTGGGGATGGGCCGTGCCGGCGCGCGCGGCCAACCTGCTGCAACGGCACGTCTCCGGCCTGCGTCGCGTACTGGAACCCGAGCGTCCGCCCCGGGCGCCGTCGGGGCTGCTCGCGTGGACCGAGGCCGGTTATCTGCTGACTCCCGGACCGGCGCGGCTGGACGTGCGCACCTTCGACGACCTCATCGGACGGGCGCACTCGGCCCGCGCCCGGGGTGACCGGGTCGGGACCGCCGAGGCTCTGCACGCGGCTCTCGACCTGTGGCAGGGACGGCTCTGCGAGGGCATGACCGGACCGCTGGTCGACGCCGAGCGCGACCGGCTGGCGGAGCGGCGCCTGAGCGTCCTGGAGGAACGCATGGAGGTCGACCTGTCCCTCGGCGACGACTTCGACCTCGTGGGCGAGATACACCGGCTCACCGTCGAACACCCGCTGCGGGAGGGCTTCCACGGACTGCTGATGCTGGCCCTGCACCGTGCCGGGCGGCAGGCGGAGGCGCTGGCCGCCTTCCACCGCGCCCGCCGCCTGCTGCGCGACGAACTCGGCATCGAGCCGGGACAGCGGTTGCGCCGCCTGCACGTGAGGATCCTGGCCGACGATCCGGGGCTCGACACGGCCGGGGGCGGCCGGGGCCCGACCGTCGTACCGGCCCCGCAGACGCCCCGTCCCACAGCGGGCACCGGTCTGCCCACGACCGTCGTACCCGCTCAACTCCCGCATCCCGTGACCGGTTTCGTCGGCCGGGAGGAGGCGATCGCGAGGCTCGACTCGTTCCTGTCGAGTGCGAGTGCGAGTGCGAGTGCGACTGCCGCGACTGCCAGTGCCAGTGCCAGTGCCAGTGCCGGTGCGGGCGCGGGGCCGGGTGGTGACGGCGGGACCGTCGTCATCACGGCGATCGACGGCACGGCGGGGGTCGGCAAGACCACCCTGGCCGTGCACTGGTCCCACCGGGTCCGCGACCGGTTCCCCGACGGCCAGCTCTACGTCAACCTGCGCGGCTTCGACCCGAGCGGCAGCGCCATGCACCCGGCCGAGGCGATCCGCGGATTCCTGGACGCGCTCGGTGTGCCGGCCCAGCGCATCCCCGTCGAGCTGGACGGACAGAGCGCCCTCTACCGGAGTCTGCTGGCCGACCGGCGCATGCTGGTCGTCCTGGACAACGCGCAGGACGCCGACCAGGTACGCCCGCTGCTGCCCGGCTCACCGGACTGCTTCAGTGTCGTCACCAGCCGCAATCTGCTCACCGGGCTGATGATCACGCACGGGGCGCAGCCGCTCGGTCTCGGTCTGATGTCCCACGCGGAGTCCGAGGGCGTACTGGGCCGCCGGATCGGCACGGACCGTCTCGCCGCCGACCCCGACGCCGTGCGCAACATCATCGACTCCTGCGCGCGTCTTCCGCTCGCACTGGCCATCGTGGGAGCCCACGCCGCCACACGTCGGCAGCAGCCGCTCGAAGCCCTGGCGAAGGAACTGCACGCCGCGGGCAGCGCGCTGGACCTGCTCGACGGCGGCGACTCCGCCACCAACGTCCGGAAGGTCTTCTCCTGGTCCTACCAGCGGCTGTCCGAACCGGCCGCCCGGCTGTTCCGGCTGCTCGGGCTGCACCCCGGCCCCGACATCAGCACAGCCGCCGCGTCGAGCCTGGCGGGGCTGCCCCTCGACCGCGCCCGGACACTGCTGACCGAACTGACGGGCAGTCACCTGCTGGCCTCTCCCTCGGGGGACCGCTACGAACTGCACGACCTGCTACGTGCCTACGCCGCCGAACTCGCCCTCACGCGGGACCTGCCCGCCGACCGGCCGGCCGCGCTGCACCGCATGCTCGACCACTATCTGCACAGTGCCTACCGGGCCAGCCTGTACGTGAGTCCGCACCGGGACGACCCCATCACTCTGAGCCCGCCCGCACCACCGGTCACCGGTGAGCACTTCAAGGATCACGACGAGGCACTGTCGTGGTTCCTGCGGGAACACGCCGTGCTGCTGGCGATGCAACAGGAAGCCGGGCGCGGCCGGTTCGACACCCATGTCTGGCAGTTGGCGTGGGCGCTGCAGCCCTACTTCGACCGGGGCGGACACTGGCACGACTCCGCCGCCGCACACGAACGCGCCCTTGAGGCCGCACGCCGCGAGGGGAGCGCTCGCGGCAAGGCCGTCAGCCATGGCTGCCTGGCCTATGCGTACATGCGGCTCAGCCGGTATGAGGAGGTCGCCACCCACATGCGGCAGGCACTCGGCCTGTACGAGGCGCTCGGGGACGTCCTCGGTCAGGCGCACGTGCACCGGACGCTTTCCTGGCTCAAGGACGAGAAAGGGCAGTACGAAGAAGGGCTCGACCACGCCCGTAAGGCGCTGGGGTCCTTCGAGGCGGCCGGCCATCGCACCGGCCGCGCGCGGGCGCTGAACGCCGTGGGCTGGTTCTGCTCCCGGCTCGGCCGGCACGAGGAGGCGCTCGGCCACTGCGGGCTGGCGCTCCGGCTGATGGAGGAGGCGGGGGACCGGTTCGACCAGGCCGACACCCTGGACAGCCTCGGTCACATCCACCTCGACCTCCGGCAGTACGAGCAGGCCGCCGGGAGTTATGAACGGGCGCTCACCATCTACCGGGAGATCGGCGACCTGTACAACGAGGCCGACACCCTCTCGTCCCTCGGCGACGTGCTCCTGGCCATGGGCGACCGCGGTGCGGCGGGGGCGGCATGGGGGCGGGCGGCGACGCTGCTGGAGGAACTGGGCCACCGGCAGGCGGCCCATGTACGGGCCCGGCTCGCTGGTGAAGTGGAGGGCGGGGTGCCGGAAGAAAAGGGCCCTTGACGTACGGATGGCCTGGCGCCAGACTCCCCGGCATTCAGTGCTGCCCACGAAAGTTCAGAAGGGGGCGCCGTGAAAGAGAAATTTGTGGACTGGGCGGACATCGAACGTCTTGCGAACACTTTGGTGAAGATGAGGAACAGCTTCTCCGAGGACGACAGAAGGTTATTGCAATTAGTGTTCGAAGCTGCCGGTGATCAGCTCACCGGCAGGAGGGAGGCACAGTACTTGGGAACCCGCTTCAGGAAGGGTTCCGACTCCCGCAGGTCTCAGGAAGCGGTCAAGGTCAACCTGCTTTACGTGGCGCAGGACGACGGATCTGCGAACGGGCCGAACGGGCCACGGGGACGCGGATGGCCATGAGGTAGGGAACTTCGTGATGTCTGATGCGAGCGCTCCGCGGCGCGCGGAGTGGCCGGTCGTTCTGGTGTGCATGCCCTTCATGGACGACCGCCGACCCTCTCTCCAAGCCGGGTTGCTGAGCGCCCTTGCGACAGCACATGGGTTCCCCGCAACCACTCTCCACGCGAACCTGGACTTCGCCGCCGGTCTCGGCGTGGACATGTACCGCGCTCTGGCCGACGACTGCGGTCGCCTGGTCGGGGACTGGCTGTTCTCCCTTGAGGCGTTCGGGTCCGCCGCGCCCGACCCGCACAGTGAGTTCCTCGACCTGTACGCCGAGGGCCTTGCGCCCGCCCTCGGTAGCCCTGTCCCTCAAGTGTGCGACCGACTCCTTCGCATCAGGCGCGACGACGTGCCTGCCTACCTCGACGCCCTTGTCGAGGCGTACCCGTGGGACCGGTTCCGTGTAGCCGGTTTCACTTCGACCTTCCAGCAGAACGCGGCATCCATGGCACTGGCCCGACGGCTCAAGCGACGGTACCCGGACCTGTTCACCCTCTTCGGGGGCGCCAATTTCGACGCTCCCATGGGCCCGGAGTGGGTACGCACGGTCGAGAGCATCGACGCGGCGGTCATCGGAGAAGCGGACGTTGCCTTTCCCATGCTGCTGTCTGCGCTGGCCGACGGCAGCCACCTCGACGCGGTCCCCGGGCTGGCACGCAGAAAGGCGGGGAACGTGGTGACGGGACCTCCGGCGCAGCCTGTTCGGAGTCTCGACGACCTTCCGATGCCGGACTACGACGAGTACTTCCAACGAGCCGAGAATCTTCGGTTACAGCCGCGCTCAGTGTCCCGGGCGGTCGATATTCCTCTGGAGACCGCCCGCGGCTGCTGGTGGGGGATGAGACATCACTGCACCTTCTGCGGCCTCAACGGGGAGGCCATGCACTTCCGCTCCAAATCGGCCGGGCGGGTTCTCGAGGAATTCGCCCACCAGGCCCGCAGATACGGGAGTTTTCGATTCGAGGCGGTCGACAACATCCTCGACACCCATTACTTCCGGACGTTGTTTCCCGCTCTGGTCGAAAGTGGCGCACACTATGAGATCTTCTACGAGGTGAAGGCCAATCTGTCCCGGGCCCAGATCAAACTGCTCGCCGACGCCGGCGTTTCACAGATCCAACCCGGAATCGAGTCATTGAATTCGCACGTGCTGAGTCTCATGCGCAAGGGTGTGACGGCGGCACAGAATGTGAACCTCCTGCGCTGGGCGCGCCATTACGGTATGGATGTGCGGTGGAACCTCCTGTGGGGATTTCCGGGCGAAAGCCCGAAGGACTCTTCCGAGCAGGCCGCCGCGATACGGGACCTCTGGCATCTGACGCCGCCGGGGGACATGGGCCGTCTCATCATGGAGCGGTTCAGCCCGCTGTTCTCCGACCAGGACAAGATCCTGCGCGACCTGCACCCCGCACCCGGCTACGCACGGGTGTATCCAGCGGACATCGATCTCGATCTCGTGGCGTACTTCTTCCGCTGCGAGATCGAGGGAGCTCTTCCCGACGCCGACTACCGGCCCCTGCGTGAGGCGGTCGCCGACTGGCGGGGTGCGTGGCAGGGCGACGTCGAGCCGCCTGTTCTGGAGTACCGGCAGGCGCCGCACTACGTCCAGATCCACGACGGCAGAAGGAAGGAGGACGAGGGCACCTACGTCCTTGAAGGCCCGACGGCAGATCTGTATCTCGCCTGCTGTGACCGCCCTGTGACGGCGACCGCTGTGCATGAGCGTCTCGGACTGCGCGGACCTGTGGAACGGGTGCAGCAAGCACTTGACGAATTCGCGCAGGCCGGGCTCGTCTTCAGGGACGGCCCCAGGAACGTGGCTCTGGCCGTCCCGGTTACCCGGCCCTGACTCATCGGGGGTACACGCTTATGGCCTACAGCATCGAACACCGATTGCCCAGCAAGATATACGCACACGCATCGCCCAAATCGCGAGGCGGTGTGTCCCTCTTCGCTGCCGGCACGATCACGTCGGACAACGCGGACCAGTTCGTCTCGGATGCCGACGTTGTTCGGCTTGCCCGGCGGGAACTCGCCGAGCACGGCTTCACCATCCTCGACACCCGAGACGGCACACCCGACGACAGCAGCACGGTGAGCATCAACATCGCAGCTCCGCCGTACGTCTACGAGGAATACTTCGACACGATCCTCGTCACGGAGGAGCGGGAGGTTATCCAGCCGGGCGCGGTCAACCTACGCAGGACCCGCACGTACATCGACACGGCCAGGCCCGACCTGCCCGGTTTCATCTCGACCGGCAGGCTGCCTGCAGCAAACTTTCTGGAAGGCGTGGCCCTGGAACAACCGGCCACTACGCTGCGCGGCGCCAGCCGGATGCCGACTCCCGGGTACTTCCATCTCACCACTGGCCAGGTCGCCGATTATCTGGGCGCAAGCGCGGCGCACGACCGCGGTTGCAAGGGCGCCGGCGTCCGGCTGACGATGGTGGACACAGGGTGGGAAGATCATCCCCACTTCTTCGAACGGGGATTGTGCGGGACCGTCCGTCTGGGACCGGGCACCACCGACGTGGAGGTCGACGAGGACGGACACGGCACCAGTGAGTCGGCCAACGCCTTCGCGGTGGCACCCGGCATCGACTTCACCATGGTCAAGGCACTCACGACCAACCTGCTGGGAGCGTTCATCGAGGCGGCTCGGCAGGATCCGCCGCCGCAGATCATCAGCATGAGTCTCCAGTACGACCGCAAGACGGAGCTGGCGGCCCTTGACCCGGTTCTGGCGGCGGCGGTATCGCTCGCGGTCAAGAAGAACATCGTCGTGGTGTGTGCCGCCGGCAACGGTCATTTCGCGTTCCCGGCCCAGCATCCCGAGGCCATTGCCGTCGGTGGGGTCTACCGGACCGAGGACAGCCAACTAGTGGCATCGAACTATGCGAGTGCGTTCACCAGCGCCTTCTACGATCGCAAGGTTCCGGACGTATGCGGCCTGGTAGGGCAGCGCCCGGACGCGACGTACATCCTGCTGCCCACGCCCCGCGGCTCCACGATCGACCAGGATCAGTCGAGGAGGGCCGCGGACGGCACGACGCCCGGGGATGGATGGGCGCTTCTGAGCGGCACGTCGGCCGCGGCGCCGCAGGTGGCAGGAGCCTGCGCGCTCTTGCTGGAGAACGACCCCTCTCTGACACCGCACAGGGTCAAGAAGCTGCTTATGGAGACTGCCCGCCCGGTCTACGAGGGGTGGAGCAATGAGGACACCGGTGGTCTGTCCGCCAGTGACGGTGCGACAGGAGCGGGACTCGTGAATGTCGACGGCGCATTGGCCCTGTTGAGGGGCCTGCTGGCGCTCGCATGACCCGGAACGCCTCAGTCCCTCCCCGCCGCCACAGCCCCGGCCCCGGCCCCGGCCCCGGCCCGCGGAGCCTGCGCGACACGGCGCAAGTGCAGTTTGAGCGCCTGCACATGGTCGAAGAGTTCCTGGGTGCGCCCGGCGTACCGGCGGCCGGCGTCGCAGACGAGTACGGCCAGCGCGCCGAGCAGGACGGGCAGATAGACGTTCTCCGGCAGCGGCTCGCTGTTCCTGTGGCTCACCATCACCGCGTTGGTGAGCAGCAGCGCCCCGGTGTACAGGGCGCTCGTGAGACACAGGGCCCTCCCCGCGCGGTCATGGAGACGGTGCGCCATGGCGACGGCGACGGCGAACACCCCGGGGACCAGGACCGGAAGGCCGCGCAGGGCGACCGAACGGTAGACCTCCGCCTGGTCACTGGGATGCTTGCCGCTCCAGTAACCCAGACTGCCCAGGCCCACCCAGGTGGCCACCAGGTCGAGGAGGCAGAGCGCGGCGGTACCGAGGGCCACGGTCAGGACGACCGTTTTGCGGCTCGGCTCTATCCGCGGGCGCGGACCGATGATCCGGGGGCGGTCGGCGGGCGGCCCGGCGGCCCGGCGGCAGTCGTCGTTGGTGGAGCGCTGCAGCACGGGCAGACCGGCCAGGATCAGCCCGGCCGCGCAGGCGGCGAGCTGGGCGATCTGCTCGGCGTCCTTCGTGTGCAGCACCAAGGTGAGGGCGGCGGCCACCAGGGGAGGAAGGGACTGCAGGGCGGCTGTCGTCCGGGGAGTAGCGGCGAAGAGAGGTGGGAAGTTCGGCAAGGCGCTCCCTCGATTCCGGTGCCGGACTCGGCACGAGTGCTCGACAGCGTGGCCGTCCACCGCGTCGCCGTCCTGATGCACAGGTCCCGTCGGTGCCGGGAGGACAGTCCGCCGCGAACGGGACACGCCCTCGGGACGCCGGGGCACGAGCCAGGATCAGGGAGGGGCGATGAGTACCGGAGCTGATGTCGGCCCCGTCGGCGGTACGGGCGGCGGCACCGTCCGCGTCGTCATCGCCGACGACCACCCCATGTACCGCTACGGCCTCGCCGCCGTGCTCGCCGCCGACGGGAGTGCGGACGTCGTGGCCGAGGCCGGCGACGGCGACGGTCTGCTGGCGGCCGTCGAGCGCACCGCGCCCGACGTCGTGGTGACCGACCTGGCCATGCCGGGCCTCGACGGCACCGCGGCCACGCGTGCCCTGCTGGCCCGCCACCCCGCCCTCGGTGTACTGGTACTGACCATGCACGAGGACGACGAGGCCCTGTTCGGGGCGCTGCGCGCCGGAGCCAGGGGATACCTCCTCAAGGACGCCGACAGCGCGGACATCGTCCGGGCCGTTCTCACCGTCGCCGCCGGGGACGCGGTCTACGGCAGGGCGGTGGCCCACCGCATCATCGCCTTCTTCACCGGCACCCACCGCGCGTACGCCGCCCAGGTCTTCCCCGAACTGACCGAGCGGGAACGGGAGGTGCTGGACCTGGTCGCTCTCGGGCACGGCAACCACCAGATCGCCGGGCGGCTGGTCCTGTCGGAGAAGACGGTCCGCAACCACGTCTCCGCCATCCTGTTCAAGCTCCAGGTCTCCGACCGCGCCGCGGCCGTCGCCCGCGCCCGTGACGCCGGAATGGGCCGGTCACCGTCCGGGTGAGTCCCCGGTGGGACCGGCCCCCGCCGCGTCGGGCGGCGACCGCTCACGCCTCCGGCGCGTCCCCGAAGTCCGGGATCTCCAGCCGTGCCCCGCCCTGCCGCGCCGACTCGTGCGCCACGATCCCCGGCAGGGTGTAGCGCGCGGCCACCCACGCGTTCACCGACGGCAGGGTCCGGGTGTTGACGGCGGTCACGAAGTCGTCCACGAGGAAGTGGTGGCTGCCCTCGTGGCCGTTGTGCAGGTGGTCGAACTCCCTCGGCAGCCGCGCCCGGTCGTGGACCGGGGCGGACCCGGAGGTGAAGGCCGCCCGCAGTTCCGGCGCGATGTGCCGCAACGAGGGGTCGTCGGGGGACATGGTGGGCTTGGGTTCCAGGAGTTCGCTGATGTCCTTGACTCCCTTCTTGTCCTGCCAGAAGGCCACCGTGGCGAGCTGCTCCATGCTGGCGTCCGTCCCGAAGAACCGGAAACGCGACTCCCGGATGTGCGAGGGGTAGCCCACCCGCCGGAACTCGTTGGTACGGAACGAGCCGCCGCCCGCGACCTCGAACAGCGCGGTGGCGTTCGAGAGGTCGTTGCCGAACTGGCTGATCTCCTCGTCGAAGACCCCGTCCCCGCGGTCGTCCCTGACGCCGATCGCGGACACACTCACGGCGTGCGTCCGCCATGCCCCGAGGACCCCGCCCACCGAGTGCGTGGGGTAGAGCAGCGGCGGATAGCTGGCGGTCGCCTTCCAGTTCTCGCCGCCGCTGTACTGGTACGCCTCGTAGAACCCGAGGTCCATGTCGTGCACGTAGTCGCCCTCGGCGTAGAAGAGCCGGCCGAAGGCGCCGTCCGCGATCTGGTTGCGGGCATGGACGGTCGCCGGGTTGTACTGGCTGGTCTCACCCATCATGTACGTGAGCCCGGTGGCCCGTACCGTGTCGATGATCGAGGCGATCTCCTCGTAGGTGATCGCCATCGGCACCGCGGAGTAGACGTGCTTGCCGGCGTTCAGGCCCTGGATCACCAGCGGGCCGTGGGTCCAGCGCTGGGTGAAGACCGCGACGGCGTCGACCGCCTCCGACTCCAGCATCGCCTGGTACGAGGGGAAGGTGCCCGCCAGCCCTTCGGCGGCGGCCACTTGCTCGGCGCGCTCCGGCAGCAGGTCGGTGACGTACACGTCGCCGACCCCCGGGTGGGCAAGGAACAGCTTCGCGAACTGGCCGGAGAACTGGCCGGCGCCGACGATGCCGAGGGAGAACGTCATGAAGTGTGAGCCTTTCACTGTCCGGGCCTCTGTCCGGGTCACTGGCCGAGGATGAAGTTGATCTGGTCGTTGGTCTTCGTCAGGCCCTTCACCGGGGCGTTGTTGGCGTAGACGTCCTGCATCGCGGGGCGCATCAGGGCGTACACGTCCGCCGCGTAGTCGGTGACCGGGAAGGAGAAGGTGGTGAAGTCCTTCTTGCCCTCGACCGGCCCGGTGAAGGCGGACACGTCGATGTCCTTCTTCTTGTACGCGGCCACGGCCGCCGCGGTGCCGTCCGGCGTCGCGGGGAAGACGATCCCGTAGCCGCCGACGGTCTTCTGGCACTCGTCGGAGGCCAGGTACCGCACCCACTTCTTCGCGCCCGCCTTGTTGCGGGCGTTCTTGGTGATGGAGTCGGCCAGGCCGTTCATCATGGTGGCCCGTTTGCCGGTCGGACCGGCCGGGGTGACGGCGGTGCCGACGTCGAGGCCCTTGGTGCCGTAGTACGTGGAGATCATCCACGCCCCGTCGAGGGCGGTCGCCGCCCGGCCGGAGGCGACCTGGGCGTTGGCCGGGTTGGCGCCGTCGGTGTAGTCGGTGAACGGGGCGAGGTAGCCCTTCTTCGCGAGGCCGAAGTACCAGTCGATCACCGACTGGAAGGTCTTGTCGTCGTACCGGTAGGCGCTGCCCCAGCGTGCTTTGTCCGTGTACTTCCAGCCCGCCGAGGCGGCGAACGGGCTCCAGGTGGTCTGCCCGTCGCTGTCGCCGGCGCCGCCGGTGGCGAGCCCGTACACCTTGACGTTGTTCCTGTCGAAGCCCTTCTCGTCGCCGCGCTTGCCGTTCCTGTCGACGGTCAGGTGCGCGAGGGCCTTCTCGAAGGAGCCGCCGTCCTCGGGGTTCCAGGAGAGGCCGTCGATCTCCCCGGCGGTCAGCCCGGCCTCCTCGGTCATCTTCCTGTTGTAGAAGAGGGCGACGGTGTCCCAGTCCTTCGGGGCGCCGTAGCGGTGGCCGTCCTGGCCGGTCCAGTTGGCGGCGAGGCCCGGCTGATAGGCGGATTCGTCGATGCCCAGGTCGTCCAGTGGTTCGAGCACGTTCAGATCGGCGAACTGCCCGAACTTCTGGATGTGGTCGGTGAACACATCGGGCTCGGTACCCGCGATGAAGCTCGCGGTGAGCTTGGTCCAGTAGTCCGCCCAGCCCATTTGCGTGATCTTCACCTTCAGACCCGGGTGCTCCTTCTGGAAGTCCTTGGCGCAGGCCTGGTAGGCGGGCAGCTGGTTGGAGTCCCAGAGCCAGTACGTCACCGTGTCCGCGCCCGCTCCGGCGGCCCCGCCCTGCGCGCAGCCCGTCACCAGGGACAGCGCCAGCGCCCCGGTCAGCGCCACGGCCGTACGCGTACGAATTCGCATGCCCGTCCCCTTACTTGATGCCGGTGAAGCTGATGGTGCTGACGATGCGGCGCGCGAAGAAGCCGAAGAGCACGAGCATCGGGAGAGCGGCGATGAGCGTCGCCGCCATCAGGCCGGACCAGTCGTAACCGGTCTGCGGTGTCTGCGCCCGGAAGATGGCCAGGGCCACGGTGAGCACGCGTGAGCTGTCGCTGTAGGAGACCATCAGCGGCCAGAAGTAGTCGTTCCAGGAGGTGATGTAGGTCAGCACGCCCAGGGTCAGGACGGGAGAGGACGCCATCGGCAGCATGACGCGGAAGAAGATCCGGATCTTCCCTGCCCCGTCGAGCAGCGCGGCCTCCTCGACCTCCCGGGGCACGTTCATGAAGAACTGGCGCAGGAAGAACACCGCGAACGGGGTCATGAACATCGTCGGCAGTGAGATGCCCAACAGGCTGTCGAGCAGGCCGAGTTGCTTGATGAGGACGAAGTTCGGCAGCAGTGTGAAGATGGTGGGCACCATCAGCCCGGCCAGGAACAGCCCGAACACCGTGTCCCGCCCGCGCCACCGCAGCCGGGCGAAGGCGTACGCGGCCATGGCGGAGAAGAGGATCTGGCAGACGGTGATCAGGGTGGACACGATCACCGAGTTGAGCAGATAGCGCCAGAACTTCAGTCCGCCGCCCGAACCACCCTGCGCGATCGCCTCCTCGGTGGACTGCAGGCCCAGCGCCCGCTCGAAGCCCCCGGTCGTCGGGTCCACGGGCAGCACGTCACCGGGGTGGGCCGCGAGCGCCGTGTTCGAGGACAGCGCGGTGCGCAGGATCCAGTAGAACGGCAGCAGGGTGATGAGGACCATCGCGGCCGTCACCGTCCAGGCCAGCACCTTTCCGGGGGAGGGCCTTCGGCGCTCCGGCCGTACCTTCGTCGTCGTCGCCGTCACGGCGCTCATGTCGGTCGCTCCCTTCGTTCAGCCGAGGTCGGTCCGGCCGGCCCGGGTGAGCCGGTACTGGAGGATGGTGATCGCGCTGAGCACGACCAGGAGCGCCACGGACATCGCCGAGGCGTAGCCGAACTGGAAGCGGCCGAACGCCGAGCCGTAGATGTAGAACTGGAGCACGTTGGTGGCGTTCGCGGGGCCGCCGTTGGTCGTCACCGCCACCGTGTCGAAGACCTGGAACGAGCCGATCACAGTCATGATCAGCACCACCGCCAGCACCGGCCGCAGCAGCGGCATGGTGATGCGCCAGAACATCCGCCACTCGCTCGCGCCGTCGACCTTCGCGGCCTCGTACATGTCGTTCGGGATGGCCTGCAGTCCGGCGAAGAGCAGCAGCGCGGTGTAGCCGACGTGCCGCCACACGTTGATCAGCGCGATGGTCGGGATCGCCCAGGTCTCGTCCGCCAGGAACGGGATGCGGTCGAAGCCGAGGCCCGCGATGATCTCGTTGCCGATGCCCAACTGGGTGTCGAGCATCCACAGCCAGACGATGCCCGCGACGACGTTCGACATCAGATACGGGGTGAGCACGACCCCTCGCAGCACCGCGGACTGGGTGAGGCGCTGCAGGAGGACGGCGATGGCCAGCGCGGAGACCGTCTGGACGCCGATGTTGATGAACACGTACTCGACGGTGACCTTCAGCGAGTCCCAGAAGATGGGGTCCTTCACCATGCGCCGGTAGTTGTCGAGGCCGACCCACTCGGCCGGGGTCAGCAGGTTGAAGCGGGTGAAGCTCAGATAGATGCCGCGCAGGGTCGGCCAGAACAGGAAGACCAGGAAACCCAGCAGGGCCGGCCCGATGAACAGGGCCGCGAGAGCGCCGTCACCGCTGCCGCCACCGTCACGTTCTCGCTTCCCGACGCTCCTGCGCTTCGGAGCCGTCTCCTCGACGTCGCGCGGTGGCAGGTGTGACGGTGGGCTGCTTGAGGCGACGGTCATCGGGAGACTCCCTCGTCTGCGGCTCGTCCTCGGGCCTCACTTACTTTTGGCCCGAAAGAATCCTGCCGTCAAGAGGTCTGCACTCACCTTTCTCTTCCGGAGTTTTCTGGGATCAAGCGAGCAGTGATGGCATGATTACTTCTGCATCGAAAGAAAATGAGGGGGTCGGTCATGACCGCACGCGCCGCCAGTTGGCTGCCGCTCAGTCCCGGTGAACGTTCCGTGGCGATCGAGGTCCTCACGCACGGCCCCCTGTCGCGCACCGACATCGCCCGGCGGCTCGACCTGTCCGCGGGCAGCCTGACCCGCCTCACCAAGCCGCTCATCGAGTCCGGTCTGCTGGTCGAGGTCCCCGAGGGCGGCGCGCTCCCCGACGCCGCGGTGCGCCAGGGCCGGCCCTCCCAGCCCCTCGACATCGTCGCCGAGTCCCGCACCTTCGTCGGCTTCAAGATCACCGAGGACATGGTCTACGGCGTCGTCACGACCCTCAGGAGCGACATCGTCGCCCGCCACGACCTGCCCCTGTCCGGCCACGATCCGCAGCATGTGGTCGAGGTGCTGCACGCGGTCACCCAGGAGTTCGGCCGCAGGTTCCCCGGCCTCGCCGGGATCGGCATCGGCCTGGGCGGACGCGCCTCGGACCGCTCCGTCGTCGACGAGTCCGCCTTCCTGGGCTGGCGCGACGTCCCGCTGGCGCGGCTCCTGGAGGAGCGCACCGGACTGCCCGTGGTCGTCGAGAACGACGTGAACGCGCTCGTCGAGGCCGAGAGCTGGTTCGGCGCGGGCCGAGGGCTCGACCGGTTCGCGGTCCTCACCATCGGCGCGGGCCTCGGCTACGGCCTGGTCAGCGGCGGCAAACGGGTTGTGACCGCCGAGGACGGGCGCGGCGTCGGCCGCTTCTGGATGGTGAACCCGAACGGCCCGCTCACCCCCGAGGGCGAGCGCGGCAGCGCCATCTCCCTGCTGACCATCCCGAGCATCCGCTACCAGATCCGGGCCGCCACCGGCCGCGACGTCCCGTACGACGAGATCCTCGCGCTGGCCGCCGAGGCCGAGCCCATGGCCGCCCGGGTCGTCGACGAGGCGGCGCGCGCCCTGGGCACCCTCGTCGCGCAGATCGCCAACTTCGCGATGCCCGAGAAGATCCTCCTCGCCGGGGAGGGGGTGGGCCTGGTCGACGTGGCCGGGCCGGTGGTCGAGGAGGCGGTCCTCGCCAACCGCCATCCGCAGGCCGACCCGGTCAACCTGGAGACCAAGGTGTCCGACTTCCACGACTGGGCGCGCGGCGGCGCAGTACTGGCCATCCAGACACTGGTCCTGGGCTCCGGCTCCGGTTCTGGCTCCGGGCCCGGTTCTGGTCCCGTGTCCGGGCCGGGGCGGGTCTGAACGACCGGCCGTACGGCTGTTCCTTACGGCAACTTGACGCAGTGGCCCTTGTCACAGCCGCCGAAAGGCGGTAAGGATCACAGTCTCCACTCACATGGTCTTCACGCTCGGCCCCGTATGATTCACGGCATGTCCACCACTTGCCGTCGTGCGCCGGGAGCCACGCAGAGATCAGCCGCCGAGGTCAACGAAGAGATCCGGGCCCTGTGGCTCCGGGCCGGCGGAACACTGAGCGGCGAGCAGCGGCGGGACTACCAACGACTGGTCCTGGAGTGGGCGGCCGCCGCCCCCAGGCCCGACGCGGACTCCTCGAAGGCGGCCTGACCGCCCGGCGGTTGCGGCCCGCCTCCGCCAACACCCCCGCACGGCTGCCCCCTTCACCGCTCAGCCCTTCATCGCCCCCTGCAGCAGTCCCGCGATGAAGCTGCGCTGGAAGACGACGAAGAGGATCAGGATCGGCAGCATCACGATGATCGTCCCCGCCGCCAGCGTGGGGATGTCCGTGCTGTTCTGGCCGACGAAGAACCCGAGACCCGCGGGCGCCGTGTGCTTGGTGGTGTCCTGGATGAGGACCAGCACCAGCAGGAACTGGTTCCACGACCACATGAAGACGAGCAGCCCGAGCGTCATCAGGGACGGCCGGGCCAGCGGCAGCAGGATCCGCACCAGGATCGTCGCCGACGAGGCCCCGTCCATCCGCGCCGCCTCCACCAGTGACGTGGGCGTCGACAGGAAGTGCGTACGCATCCAGAACACGCTGAACGGCATGAACAGCGCGATCTCCACCAGAATCACGCCCAGGTACGAGTTGGTCAGCCCCAGGCTGCGCAGGTCGAAGTAGAGGGGCACCACGATCAGTTCCACCGGGATCGTGAGCCCCGCGATGAAGAACGCCGCCATCGCGTTGCCGCCGGGCAGCCTCATGGTGCCCAGCGCGTACCCCGCCAGCGCGGAGAGGACCAGACAGGCCGGCACGACACCGACCGCGATGATGAGACTGTGCCGGATCAGATGCGAGAAACCGGCCACCGACCACGCCGTCTCGTAGTTGTCCCAGCTCCACCGCTCCGGCCAGGTCAGCCCCACCACCGGCGTGCCCGCGGGCTGGAGCGAGGCGAGGAAGACACTGAGGAACGGGATCACGACGACGATCGCCATGACGGTCAGCAGCGCATAGCCGGACCAGCGTTCCGAGCGCGCGACGGTCTTCATGTCCGATCCCTCGACAGTCGGTTGATGAGGTAGACGATCCCGAGTATCAGCACGCTCAGGACGACGGCCAGGGCGGCGGCGAGCCCCACCTTGCCCTCGGAGAACGCCAACCGGTACACGAGGAGGCCGGGGACCGTCGTCTGCTCACCCGGCCCGCCGTTCGTCGTCACGTACACGATGTCGAAGCTGGCCAGCGCGGCCACCGTCGTCACGGTCATGGCGACGGCCAGCTCACCGCGCAGATGCGGCAGCGTCACCGACACGAACTCCCGGACCGGACCCGCCCCGTCGATCCGCGCCGCCTCGTACAGGCTGGGGTCCACCTTCTGCACACCGCTGAGGAAGAGCATCATGCACAGCCCGCTCAGCACCCAGGTGCCGACGAGCCCCACGGCGATCAGCGCGAAGTCGAAGTCGCCCAGCCACGCCCGCGCCACACTGTCCAGACCCACCGCGCGCAGCGCCTGGTTGACCACCCCGTCGTCCCCGTACAGCCACCGCCAGGTCACGCCGACCGCGACGAGCGGCACGACCTGCGGCAGCATGAACAGGAAGCGGTACGCGCCCATGCCCGGCCGCCGGTAACGGGCCAGCAGGCCCGCCGACAGCAGCCCGAGCACGATCGGCACGAGGGCGAAGAACACCACCAGCACCAGGGCGTTGAACACCGACCGGCGCAGGATCGGGTCCTGGAGGATCTCCGCGTAGTTGCCGAGCCCGACCCATTCGCCGAGCGTGACACCGTCCCACTCGAACAGCGACAGATACGCCGTGTGCAGGGCGGGCAGCACCGCGAAGGCGACGTAGAAGGCGAACGCGGGCAGTACGTACACGTACCCGCGCCACCGCCTGCGTGCCTCCCGGCTGCGGACGGGCGGCCTACTCCCCATGATGGTCCTCCCACTCGTCCTGCAGAGAGTCGAGGTAGTCGGCCGGCTTCACGCGGTCCGCGATGAGCTTCTGGACGCCGGAGCGCAGCCGGTCGAGCATCGCGGGCGCGGCGAAGTCGGGGAACGTCGTGATGCCGTCGTCGGCGACGGCCCGCTCGTGCCCCTCCGCGATGTCCGCGAGCACGCCCGTCGGCTTCTTCACGGCGTCGGGGTTGGGCGGCATGAAGCCGTTGTCGCTGATGATCTGACCCGCCTCGGGCGTGGTCAGGAAGTCGAGGAACGCGCCTGCCGCCTCGGGGTGTTCGGTCTTGGCGGACACGGCGTACGACACGCTGAACCCCGAGGCCACCGTGGGGGAGCCGGGCTGTTCGCCGGGCATCGGGAAGAACCCGACGTTGTCCCCCATGACGGTGGCGAGCTGTCCGGCCGCCCAGTTGCCGTTGATCAAAAAGACGCTGTCACCCTTGGTGAACTGGGCGGTCGAGTCGACCTGCGCGGTGCCGTTCGCGGACTCGTTGTAGTACCCCTCGCGGCCCCAGTCGATCACGAGTTCGGTGGCCTCGACCGCCGCCGGGTTCTCTATCGTGGCGCCCTTCTTGCCGTTGACCCAGTCCCAGTACTCGTCCGTGGGCATCAGCTGGTTGAGCAGGGCGGCCCACAGATGCAGTCCGCCCGAGTCGAGCGCGCCGACCCCGAGCGGGGTGAGGTCCGCTTCCTTGGCGGCGGCGAGTTGCTTCTCGAACTCGGCCAGTGTCTTCGGGGGAGCGTCGATCCCGGCCTTCTCGGCCAGCTCCTTGTTGTAGTAGATGCCGGTCATGGACAGGCCCGCCGGGACCCCGAACAGGGCCCGCCCGCCGGTCGCCGCGCTCGTCTGCCCCGCCGTGAGCTGGTCGAGGCTGACCGGGGGAATGGCCTTGTCCCAGCCGTACGCCTCCCGGTAGGGCGCCAGGTCGAGGATGTGGCCGTCCGCCGCGAGGTCGGTCATGCCCACCGCGTACTGGGCGATGTCGGGGGCGGTGTCCGAGGTCATGGTCAGCTTCAGGTTCTGCACGTAGTCCGAGAACGTCTTGTACTGCGGCTCGACGGCGATGTCCGGGTGGCCCTTCTCGAACGCGGCGATCAGCGCGTCGACCATCAACGGGGCGTCGGCGAACTGGAGACGCAAAGTGACGTCCCCGTTCGGCACCGCGGTGGACGACGGCACGCCGGTGGGGCCCGGCACCACCGTCGCGCTGCCCGGCGTGAGCGCGTCGCACGCCGCGAGCGGGAGCACGAGGGCGACGGCGCAGAGCGTCGCGGCGAGGCGGCGGCCCACCCGGTGTGTGCTGTCCATCATCGGCCTCCTGGCGTTGCCTCGTCGGTCGGATCGGTACGTCAGTCCCTCGGGCAGCGGTCCCGGTACCGCTTCAGCAGCTCGTCGTTGCGATGCCGGGCGTCGCCGTCCGTGTTCTGACTGACGATCAACGGTGGTTCCTGCCCGTGGTGTTCGACGAGCAGTTCGGCCGCCCGGCAGGTCAGCGCGTTGACGAGCGCCGCTCCCAGCACCGTCGACAGGGCTCCCACGGCCAGGCCGCCCAGCGGCACCACCGTGTCACCGGGGCTGCCGTGGGTGTCGATGACGATGTCGGCGACATCGAGCAGCCGCCGGCCGCCGGTGTGCCGCGACTCGGCCGCCAGGGAGTGCGCCCGGCTGGTGACGGCGACGACCGTCGCCCCCGACTCCCGTGCGCCGACCGCGAATTCGACGGGCACCGCGTTGATCCCGGAGTTGGAGATCACGACCACCACTTCCCCCGGCCTGATGTCGGCCGTACTCAGGACGGCCGCCGCGTAGCCGCTGACGCGTTCGGCCGCGCCGGCGTGACGGGGGGCGACGGGGGAGAGCGCCGGGTCGGCGATGACGTTGACCGGTGCGAGCCCGCCGGCCCGCTGCAGCGGTTCGACGGCGACGAGTTGCGAGTGGCCGCTGCCGAAGTAGTGGACGACTCCGCCCGCCGCGACGCTGTCCGCGACGGCCCGGGCGGCACGCTCGATCGCGGGCCGCTCGGCGGTGGCCAGCGCGGTGAGGTTCTCCTGGAGAGCGGCGAAGTAGACGAGGTCGGCGTTCATCGTGTCGAGGCCACCCGAGGTGTCGAACGGAGCCGCTGATGGTGGCTGTGGACCGTACCAGAGCGGTCCGGGGTTGCCCAGCCCCGCGACCGGGACGCCTTCTTTCCGGTCTAATTCCTTGACCGCCCCCGAGTGGCGCGGCTAGCTTCGAGAGTTCTGTGGTACGTACCACGACCGGTCCGCCGTCCATTGCACCGCCGACCCGTCAGGAGTGGTGGACGATGACACCTCCCGAGGAAGCGGGCGCGGGAACCCCGGCCGCCCGGCAACTCCTGCGGCGTCTCCTGGGGGACCGGGCCGCGGAGTTCACCGCCGAGGTCGTCCCCGGGGGCGCCGGACCCGACTGGTACGAGGTCGATGCAGGGCCGGGCGCGGTCGCCCTGCGCGGGTCCAGCGGCGTCGCGGTCGCCTCGGCGCTGCGCTGGTACCTGCGCAGCGTCTGCGGGACGCAGATCACCTGGGACGCCCCCGTGCCCCGCCTCCCCGACCGGCTGCCGCACACCGGCACGACACCCCGCACGACCTCACCCCACCAGCACCGCTACCACTTCAACGTCTGCACCTTCGGCTACACCACCGCGTACTGGGACTGGACGCGCTGGGAGCGCCACATCGACTGGATGGCCCTGCACGGCGTGAGCACCCCGCTGGCGATGACCGGCCTGGAAGCGGCCTGGCAGCAGGCCCTCCTGAGTACCGGCCTCGACGACGGCACCGCCCGCGGCTTCCTCGGCGGACCGGCCTACCTGCCGTGGAACTGGCTCGCCTCCCTCGACGGCTGGTCCGGCCCGCTCCCGCAGAGCTGGATCGACGCACACCTAGACCTCGGCCGCCGCATCCTCGACCGGGAACGCGCCCTGGGCATGCGGCCGATCCTCCAGGGCTTCTCCGGGCACGTTCCGCGGGAGCTGATCGCGAGCCGGGGTGCCCGGTCGACGACGCTTCCGTGGTGGGACTTCGAGGTCGGCATGCTGGACCCGCGCGACCCGCTCTTCGAGGAGTTCGGCACCACCCTGCTGACCGAGCAGACCCGGCTGTTCGGCACCGACCACCTCTACGCCGCCGACCCGTTCATCGAGACGACACCCCCGGTGACCGACCCCGCCGGCCTCGCCCAGGTCGCACGGGCGGTGCACGGCGTGCTGACCGCGGTGGACGAGCGGGCCACCTGGGTGCTCCAGGCCTGGCCCTTCTCCTACCGGGCCCGCTACTGGACACCGGAGCGGACCGCGGCCTTCCTGGACGCCATCCCCGACGACGGAATGCTCATCCTGGACCTGTGGGCCGAGCACCGGCCCGTCTGGCGGCGCACCGACGGCTACCGCAAGAAGCCCTGGGTGTGGTGCATGCTCCACAGCCTCGGCGGCCGACCCGGGCTCTACGGAAAACTGGACGAGATCGCCACCGGCCCCGCCGGCGCGCACGCCGACGCACGCGGCGGCTCACTGTCGGGGATCGGCGCGAGCATGGAGGCCTTCGGCAGCGACCCGGTCCTGTACGAGCTGCTGGCCGACGTCGCCTGGCAGGGCGCCGTCGACGACGTACAGGCATGGCTGGAGACGTGGACGCGGGCCCGGTACGGGCGGTCGACTCCCGGATTGCTGCGGGCCTGGGACCTGCTGCACGACAGCGTCTACGCGTCCGACGGACCCGGCCCGCCCGGCTCGGTGATCATCGGCCGGCCCACACTCGAAGGCGATCTGCGGCACGAACTGCCGGTCCACCTCGCCGACCCGCCGTCGCCCGACGTACCACCGGCCCTGGCAGAGGCCTGGGAACTGCTGGCCGACGAGGCGACACCGCAGGACAGCGCGGGACCGCTCGGCCGGGACCTGTGCGACGTCACCGCCCAGGTGCTCACCCACGCGGCCTGCGAGCGGCAGTGGCGGGCGGCGGACGCGGCCCTCGCACGGGACACCGAAGCCTTCCACCGGGCCGCCCGCGCACTGCTCACCACCATCGAGGACCTGGACGTCCTGCTCGCCACCCGCCCCGAACACCGGCTCGACACCTGGCTGGCGGACGCCCGTGGCTGGGCCACCACCCCGGCCGAGGCCGACCTGTACGAGACCGACGCGCGCCGCCTGCTCACCCTGTGGGGCCACACCCACAGCAAGCTGCACGACTACTCGGGCCGCCACTGGGCCGGCCTGGTCGGCACGTTCCATCTGCCCCGCTGGCGCAGCTGGTACGAGCACATCGCGCGGGCACTGGAGACCGGAAACCCTTACCGGGCCGAGGAGTTCGAGGCGTCCCTGCTCGCCCAGGAGGAGCGGTGGGTGACCGCCCGCAGCGGCACGACCGCACCGGAGGCGGACACCGTCCCGACGACCCTTGACGCGGTGCGTACTCTGATGCCCCGCTACCGCGTCCTTCGAGGACGGCCGAGATAGCGGACAGGCGCGAACCGCGGAGTGAATGTGACGGTCGAGGACAGGCGCTCAGACGACGGCCCGGCGACGGATCCCCACGACGAGGACTCCCGCACGACGGGCCCGACGGAGTCCTTCGAGACGGACTCCTTCAAGCACGAGGCGCTGCGACGACGGCTCCAGGCCGACATCGCCCGGATGCGCCCCGACGAGGCGCTGCCCACCGAACGGCGGCTCGCCGAGCGGTACGACGTCAGCCGGGCGACCGCCCGCCGCGCGCTCCAGGCCCTCCGCGAGGACGGCCTCATCCGCAGTGTGCGGGGGGTCGGAACGTTCGTCTCCCACCCCCACGTCACCAAGACGTCCGCACTCACCTCGTTCTCCGAGGACCTGCGCTCGCGCGGCTACCGGCCCAGCGCCGAACTCCTCGCCGCGGAGCTGGTGGAGGCCGACCTGCACCATGCCACGGCCCTCGGCGTCGACCCCGGCACCACCCTCCACCGCATCGAACGCCTGCGCCTCGGCGACGGCTTCCCCATCTGCCTGGAGACCGTCCACCTCTCCGCCGAGCGCTTCCCCGACCTCGACGAGTCACTGCTCAAGGGCTCGCTCTCGGAAGCCCTGCAGAACACCCAGGGCGTCCGGGTCGTACGGGCCACCCAGCAGATCCGCGCGGTCAACGTCACCGGCCGCCAGGCCCGGCTGCTCGGCGTCAAGGAGGGCTCCGCCGCCCTGCTCGTCCGCCGCACGGCGTTCGACGGGACCGGCCACGTCGTCGAGTACGGCGAATCGCTGTGCCGGGGCGACCTGTACGAGTTCTCGCTGGTGGTGACCAAGTAGCGGCCGTCGCACCGCAGGGTGCGGCGGCGCTCTGTGCCCGGTGGGGCGGTGCGCTCTGCCGTCGGCGAATCTGCTGAGGGCCGAGATTCCTTCCGTGCCGTGGGCGGCGGACCGAGGGTGGAGGAACCGCGGCACACCGGGCCGCGCCACCACCAGGAGGAGCGATGGCACTCAGCAGCACCGGATTCCACCCAGGGCCGCGGGCCGAGGAGGGGGACACCCCGCCGTCACGGTTCGACGACCATCTCGCCGCCCAGCTCCTCAACCAGCGCATCATCTTCCTCGGCACCCAGGTCGACGAGGTCTCCGCGAACCGGATCTGCGCGCAACTGCTCCTGCTGTCCGCCGAGGATCCCCGCACCGACATCGGCCTCTACGTCAACAGCCCCGGCGGCTCCGTCCACGCGGGCCTCGCGATCTACGACACCATGCGGCTCATCCCGAACGACGTGTCGACCCTCGCCATGGGATTCGCCGCGAGCATGGGGCAGTTCCTGCTCACCGTGGGCACCCCCGGCAAGCGCTACTCGCTCCCGAACGCGCGGATCATGATGCACCAGCCCTCGGCGGGCATCGGCGGCACCACCGCCGACATCGCCATCCAGGCCGAGAACCTCCAGTTCACCAAGGAGACCATCGAGCGCATCACCGCCGAACACACCGGCCAGAGCGTGGAGACGATCTCCCGCGACGGAGACCGCGACCGCTGGTTCACGGCCGAACAGGCCAGGGAATACGGCATGGTCGACCGGGTCGTCGAGGCGCTCGACGACGTCCGCCCGGCCTCCTCGAAGCGACGGATGGGACTCTGACATGGACCGGCACACGACGCGCATGGGCTCGTACACCATCCCGAACGTCGTAGAGCGCACCCCGCAGGGCGAGCGCGCCTACGACATCTACAGCAAGCTGCTCTCCGAGCGGATCATCTTCCTCGGCACCGAGATCGACGACGGCGTGGCCAACGTCGTCATCGCGCAGCTGCTCCACCTGGAGTCGGCGGCCCCCGAGCAGGAGATCGCGATCTACCTCAACTCACCTGGTGGCTCCTTCACTTCACTCATGGCGATCTACGACACCATGAGCTTCGTCGGCGCGCCCATCTCGACGTTCTGCGTCGGCCAGGCCGCCTCGACCGCGGCCGTGCTCCTCGCGGGCGGGGACCCCGGCCGGCGCTTCATCCTGGAGCACGCGCGGGTCCTGCTCGGCCAGCCGGCGAGCGGCGGCGCGCAGGGCACCGTCTCCGACCTGGGCCTCCGGGCCAAGGAGATGATCCGGATCCGCTCCCAGGTCGAGGAGGTCCTGTCCCTGCACACCCACCACTCCGTGGAGACCCTGCGCGCCGACATGGACCGCGACAAGGTCTTCACGGCGCGGGAGGCCGTGGCGTACGGACTCGCCGACGAGGTGCTGAGCCGGCGGCTGTCCGCGGTCGCCGCCTGAGGAGTCGTACGCCCGCCCCGGGTGTCAGGCGGCGAGACGGACCTCGCCGTACCGGGAGGTCGCCTCCGTCCGGCGGGGCGCCGTACGCGACCTGAGGGGCCGGGGCGGCTCCTGGCGCACGAGGCGGCGGTGCGACAGGGCGAGCAGATCGGCGAGGCCGAGCCCGAGCGCGTGCGCGGCGGCAGCCAGGACCTCGGACGAGGCCTCCTTGCGCCCGCGCTCCAGCTCGGAGAGGTACGGCATCGAGATACGGGCCGCCTCGGCGACCTCCTTGAGCGTCCGCTCCTGCGCGAGCCGCTCCCGCCGCAGGACCTCACCCACGACGTCCCGCCACAACGGCTCCCTCGGTGTCGGTCCGGCCGGCTCCGAGGGCTCCGACGGCTCGGCCGGAACGGGGCGCAGGGGAATGGCGCGGGCTCGGTTCGACGCGTGGCTGCTCACCCCTCCACCCTAGGAAGTCCGGCCCGTTTCGGGGACCCCGGCGCGTTCCGCCCTCGGCGAATCACCGCCTGCCCGCCCTCAGTGCAGATGCGGTTCGTCCCGGTGCACCGGACCGTGCGCGGCTTCGCAGTGCGCGTCGTCGGCGGGGCCGCCGGTGCGGACGTCCAGGACCTCCTCGGGGGCGTGGTCGACCTGGAGGGTGGTGTGGCCGACCTCGTAGTCGCACTGCAGGATCTTCTCCAGGTCCCGGCGCACGGTGTGGCAGTCCGCGACCGGTTCGACCAGGACGTGCGCGGACAGGGCGGGCGTCCCCGACGTGATGGTCCACACGTGCAGGTCGTGCACCTCGGCGACCGAGGAGTGGGCGGCCAGCCGGTCCCCGATGGCGTCCGGGTCGAGATGTGCGGGCGCCGCCTCCAGGAAGATCCGCCCCGACTCCCGTACGAGTGCGTAGCCGGCCTTGAACATGAGGGCCACCACGACCAGCGTGGCGATGCCGTCGGCGCGTGCGAAGCCGGTCAGCAGGACCACGAGGCCGGCGATCGCGGTACCGACGAACGCGAACAGGTCGTTGAGGATGTGCTGGTAGGCGCCCTCGACGTTGAGCGAGGTGCGGTTGGCCTTCGAGATGCACCAGGCCGCCGCCACGTTCACCGCGATGCCCGCGAGCGCCGTGTAGAACATCAGCCCGCCCTCCACCGCGGGCGGATCGAACAGCCGCCGCACCGCCTCGTACGCGAGCCAGGCGCCGAGCAGCAGCAGCGTCAGTCCGTTGGCCTGGGCGGAGAGGATCTCGGCCCGCTTCAGGCCGTACGTGAAACCGCCGCGGGCCGGACGCTCGGCGAGCCGCATCGCGATCAGGGCCAGCACGATGGACACGGCGTCGGTGAGCATGTGCGCGGCGTCGGAGATGAGGGCGAGCGACTGGGCGACTACGCCGATGACGACCTCGACCGCCATGAACGTCGCGATCAGCGTCAGCGCGATCGCGAGCCAGCGGCGGTCCGCGTCCACGGTGACACCGTGCGAGTGCCCGGCGTGCCCGCCCGACCCGTGCTCGTGGCCGTGGTGCGCGCTCATGGGAGTCCCCCTCGTTGCGGTGTCCGACGGGTGTCCGACACCCGCAGTGAAGCGCACCTCGCGGAGATCGGCAAAGGCTGCATCGGTGACCGTTGTCATCATCGTTAGTACGCCGCTGACCTGCGGTGATGTGGAGCGGGCAGGGGACTGCCGGGTGGCCGGGGTCAGGCGCCGAAGAGCTGTGTCCAGTACGTGCCCGCCGCGCCGCCGCCCGCGAAACCGACACCCAGGTGGGTGAAGGCGGGCTTGAGGATGTTGGCGCGGTGGCCGGGGCTGTCCATCCAGCCCCGCACGACCTCGGCGGGGGAGCGCTGGCCGCAGGCGATGTTCTCGCCGATGGTGCGACGGGCGCTGCCCGCGGCGGCTGCCCGGTCCCAGGGTTCGCTGCCGTCGGGGGCCGTGTGGGAGTAGAAGGCGCGCGCCACCATGTCCGCGCTGTGCGCCTGCGCCGCGCGGGTGAGCGGGGGGTCCTCGGCCAGTGGTGGCAGATCGGCCGCGGCCCGTTCGGCGTTGGTGAGCGCGAGGACCTCGGCGGCGGTGCGCGCCAGCCCGGCCGGGGTCAAGGGGGTCGCCCACAGCGCCGTCCAGTAGAGCGTGCCGGAGCGCCTGTCGGGCACGCAGGCCACCCCGGTCTCGGTGAAGGCCGGGTCCCGGACCGTTCGCCGGGTCCGCTCGCCCGAGAGGCAGTACTCCACGAACTCCGCCGCGTCGCGCGGCCCGGAGACGAGGTGTTCGCCGACCGCCAGATACGCGTAGCCCGTGGCGGTCACGCGCTGGTGCACGGACAGCCCGTCCGCGCCCTCCGCCCCGAGACGCCCGCGCGCCGCCATGTCCGCGGCGTGCGCCCGCGCCGCGGCGGTCAGCCGCGCGTCGAGCACGACGGCCGGCGAGCCGACGGCGGCACGGGCGGAGTTCACGAGCGCCAGGAACCGGCCCGTCCCGGTCCCGGGGTCGCTTGCCATGGGGCCGCCGGTTCCCGGATCGGTGGCGGTTCTCGTGCTGAGGCGTAGGTCCGGGGCGGCCGGACTCGGGGCGGTGTCCTCGGTCACCTCCACGCCGAAGTCCCGTGCGATCCCGGCCAGTCCGTCGGCATACCCCTGGCCCAGGGCGCGCAGCTTCCAGGTGGTGCCGCGGCGGTAGATCTCCGCGAGCAGCAGCACGGTCTCCCGCTGCGGACGCGCCGGCGTGAACCGGGCCAGGAGCCGCCCGCCGGGGCCGGTGACCCGCAAGGTCGGCGCGGGCAGCCGTCCCAGCTCGGCCCCGGGCTCGGCGGGACTGACGACCACGGTGACCCGGCTCGCCCCGGCCCGCAGCGCGGCCGGATCGACCGTGAGGGTCTGCCCGCTCAGCCGCGCGCCGGGGGCGGCCGGCTGGTTGTAGAACACGAAGTCGCCGTCCCCGCGCACCTTGCCGCTGTCGTCGGTGACGAGCGCCGACACGTCGAACGGCCCGGGCACCCCGAGGGTCAGGACACCGCCGGGCAGGGGCAGATTGCCGCCGGGTACCAAGTCGTCCATCGCGCCGCCTGTCCGGGTGCCGGATCACTGTGCGCGCCCCGTGGGGCGTCGACAGGACAACGCCCCACGGCTGCGCGCGGGTTCCCGGCCCCTGACACCGGGTGACCGGGGTCAGGGGCCGGGAACCGGTCAGTCGAGGGCGACGTCGGGAGCGATGTCCTCGTACCGCTCCACGGACGCCTGGCCGCGAGTCGCCGCGGCCTTGGCCGGCTTGCCGCAGAAGGCGGACTCCAGGGTCCGGGCCATGGTGTTGAGCACGGTCCCGTTGTTGGAGGTGTTGGCGAGCGCCGTGACACTGCGCTTGCCGTCCTTCGATGTGAAGGAGTACGTGTAGTAGCCCTGCACGGTGCCCGTGTGGCCGTACACCGAGACCCCGCACGACAGGTCACGCCGGCGCAGGCCGAGTCCGTAGCCCTGGGTGCTGTTGACGGGCGTCCACTGCTGCATCTGGTCGAGCTGCGCGGCGGAGGTCAGCCTGCCGCGCAGGACGGCCGAGAAGAAGGTGTTCAGGTCCCGGGTGCTGGAGATGACCGCGCCCGCGCTCTGCGCCCACGACACGGTCTGCTCGGTGGAGTCGACGAGGGTTCCGTCGGCCACGTCGGGCGGCAGGTAACCCTTGGCGTGCCGGCCGGCGATCGCCGTGGACGGGTGCACGTACGAGGTGTCCTTCAGGCCGAGCGGCTTGATGATGCGGCTCTGGTACGCGGACCGCACGGACTTCCCGGTGAGCTTCTCGATGAGCATGCCCCCCACCACGAAGTTGGTGTTCGAGTACGAGTAGGCGGCCCCCGGCGCGTTGCCCAGGGGCTGCTTGAGGGACAGGTCCACCAGCTCCTGGTAGCTGAACACCTTGTTGCGTACGGCCTCGAAGCCCGGGACCGTGTCGGCGAACATGTCGTTGGTGTAGTCGTACAGCCCGCTGCGGTGGCTCAGCACATGGCGCACCGTGATGCCGTCGTCGGGCAGCAGGCCCGGGAGATACGTGTTGACCGAGGTGTCCAGGGAGAGCACGCCCTCGTCGACGAGCTGCAGCAGGACGACGGCCGTGAAGCTCTTGGTGACGCTGCCGACGCGGAAGCGGTCGGCGTTGTCGATGACCCGTCCGGTGGTCCGGTCCGCGACGCCCTCGGCGACCTTGTGGACCGTGCCGTTGTCGTCGATCCGCGCCATGGCGCCGGGCGCCCCCTGCGTCAGCGCCGTCCGCAGCACCTCGCGCAGCCCCGCCACGTCGGGCGCCGCCAGGTCTTCCGTCGCCGCCGGGCTCGCGCTCATGGCGCGGTCGTCGGTGTCGGCGGGTGCCGCGGTCGCCTCGTGCGCCGGAACCGCCAGCACGGACAGCAGCACCGCCCCCAGTGCCGCCGTGCTCCTCGCCGTACCCCTGCCCATCATTCTTGCCGCCATCTGTGTGGTTCTCCCCGCGATCGGTCGTGATCTGTCGTGATCGGTCGTGCGCTGCGTGGTCGTTCGCAGAGCGGAACATGCGAGTACGGCACCGTGGATCACGGTGCCGTCATCATCTCTACGCGCGGAACCCACCCGCGGGTTGCATCGTAGAGAGTGAATTCTTGCCGATCAGCGCGACGCCCGTGCCAGCAGGCCGGACAGCAGGGCTTCCAGCGACTCGCGCAGGGTCGTCGTGAAGTCGACGCGCAGGACCGCCAGTTCGGGGTCGGACTCATACACCTCGAGCACGGCCGCCGACGGATTCGAGTGCGGCCAGGCGGCCGTGGTCATCAGGAGCGCCCCGGCGGTGAACCGTACGGCGTCCCGCTCGTCCAGTTCGGGTACGTGCACCCGGACCCGGTGCGCCAGGGCGAACGCGTGGGCGATGGAGGCGCGCTTGTAGTCGGCGGCGACCCGCGTCGACACGTTCCGCTCCAGGACGGCCGCCTGAGCGCTGATCAGGTCGCACAGCACGGGGCGTTCGGCGAGGGCGTGCGCCATGGCCGCGGCGACCCGGTCCGTGCGCTCGGAGACGGGGGCGGCGGCGTCGACGGCCGCGGGGAGCGCGGTGTCGAGGTGCTCGATCAGCTCCTGCGAGGCGGTGGAGAGCAGCTCCAGCAGGACGGCCTCGCGTGACTCGAAGTAGCGCAGCACGTTCGACTTCGCGAGCCCCACCCGGCGGCTCAGTTCGTTCAGGCTCACCTGTGCCACCGGCATCTCCCCCAGCATCGCGACCGCGGTGTCGAGGATCGCCCTGCGGCGAACGGCGCGCTGCTCCTCGCTGCGGGCGCGCTGGAAGGTGTCTGCCATGGCCGCAGTCTACCGACCGGGGGTCTGTTGCCGTACGGCCGGCAGACCCCCGGTCTCTTGTTATCGAACCGCCGGTCTGCTAGTTTCCAGCGCAACAGACCGCCGGTCTTTTGGTCTCCGGCGGGCCGCGCGTCCAGAAGGAGCAACCGTGTCCATGTCCTACGTCCTCCCTGATCGGACGGGCAGCACCGCCGTCGTGACCGGCGCCAACAGCGGCACGGGCAAAGAGGCCGCACGGCGTCTCGCGGAGGCCGGAGCGCGCGTGGTGCTGGCCGTGCGCACCGTCGGCAAGGGGGAGCGGGCGCGCGCCGAGATCCTCGCCCGGCATCCGCACGCGCAGCTGGAGGTGCGCCGCGTGGACCTCGCCGACCTGGCCTCCGTCGCAGCGTTCGCCGACGGGGTCCTCGCCGACGGCGTTCCGCTCGACCTGCTCGTGAACAACGCGGGAGTGATGGCCCCGCCCACCCGGCTGACCACCGCGGACGGCTTCGAGCTGCAGCTGGGCAGCAACTACCTCGGCCCGTTCGCCCTCACCCTGCGCCTGCTGCCCGCCCTGCTCGCCGCACCGGCGCCGCGCGTGACGACCATGAGCAGCGGTATGGCGAACCTCGGCCGCATCCACTTCGACGACCTCCAGTGGGAGAGCCGCCGCTACAGCCCCAACCTGTCGTACGCCCAGTCCAAACTCGCGGACCTGATGATGGCCGTCCACCTGGCGGACCTCGCCGCCGAGCGCGGCTGGAACCTCCTCAGCACGGCCGCCCACCCGGGCTACACCACGACCAACCTCCAGACCGCGGGCGCCACGCTCGGCCGTGACAGGCCCGAGCGCACGTTGCTGCTCCGGCTCGGCCTCCTCCTGCCCAGGCAGCAGGTCGAGGAGGGCACGGAACCGCTCCTGTACGCGGCCACCAGCCCCGAGGCGACGGCCGGCGGCTACTACGGGCCCGGCGACAGGTTCGGCCTGGTCGGCCCCACCACCGCCACCCGGGTCACCCGCCGCGCCCGGGACACGGACGCGAACCGCAGGCTGTGGGCCGTGTCCGAACGCCTCACCGGCGTAGCCCTCCCCGCGGCCGTCGCCTGAACGGCCCCGTCCTACGGGGGCGGCGTCCGGCGCGGCGCCGGCCGGGTGCCAGACTGACCTCATGGACGAGCGCGAATTCAGCAGGTCAGGACAGCACGCATCGGTCGTCGGACTCGGCACGTGGCAACTCGGTGCCGACTGGGGGGACGTGGACGACAAGGACGCTCTGGCGGTCCTGGAGGCCGCCGCGGAGTCGGGGGTGACGTTCTTCGACACGGCGGACGTGTACGGGGACGGGCGCAGCGAGGAGACCATCGCCGCGTTCCTGAGTGGCCGGCCGGACCTGCACGTGCTGGTCGCGACGAAGATGGGCCGCCGGGTCGACCAGCTCCCGGAGAACTACGTTCTTGACAACTTCCGTGCCTGGAACGACCGTTCGCGCCGCAACCTCGGCGTCGACCGGATCGACCTGGTGCAGCTGCACTGCCCGCCGACGGCGGTGTATTCGTCGGACGAGGTGTTCGACGCGCTCGACACGCTGGTCGAGGAGGAGCGTGTCGCGGCGTACGGCGTGAGTGTGGAGACCGTCGACGAGGCCCTGACGGCGATCGCCCGGCCGGGTGTGGCCAGTGTGCAGATCATCCTCAACCCCTTCCGGATGAAGCCGCTGCAGCAGGTGCTGCCGGCGGCGCGGGAGGCGGGGGTCGGCATCATCGCCCGCGTGCCGCTCGCCTCCGGGCTGCTGTCCGGCAAGTACACGAAGGACACGGTCTTCGCGGCGAACGACCACCGGACGTTCAACCGGCACGGTGAGGCGTTCGACCAGGGCGAGACCTTCTCGGGGGTCGACTACGCCACCGGTGTGGAGGCGGCGGCGGAGTTCTCCGCGCTGGCGCCGGAGGGGGTCACCCCGGCGCAGCTCGCGCTGGCGTGGATCGTGCAGCAGCCGGGCGTGACGTCGGTCATCCCCGGCGCGCGCACGCCGGAACAGGCCCGGGCGAACGCGGCGGCGGGCAAGCTCGCGCCGCTTCCGGCGGAGACGCTGTCGGCGATCTCGGACCTGTACGACCGCCGCATCAGGCCCCAGGTCGAATCCCGCTGGTAGCGGGGGCGCTTCAGGCGGGGCCGGGGCCGGGGATTCCGTACCTGGCTGCGGGCCGGTGGTGGCCGGTTGCGCAGTTCCCCGCGCCCCTGGGGGGTGGGGCCGCCGGGCTCGTGTTCGGGTGCGGGTCCGCTGTGGTTGGCCGCGCAGTTCCCGGCGCCCCTTTGAAGCACGGGGCGCGGGGAACTGCGCGGCCGGTTGCGATCGGAGCCAGTCAGGCCGCCCGTTCGCGGGCCCGCGCCGCCGCCTCCCGTATCGAGCCGTGGTGCACGGGGCCGTGCCCGGGCAGCAGGATGTCGCCCGACAGCGCCTCGAACGCGTCGAGCGAGGCCAGCGCCCCGCCCCGGTCGTGGTGGAACATGACAGGCAGCAGCTGTGGCCCCGTCACGCGCGACGTGGGGTGACCGTTGACCAGCCCGTCGCCCGAGATCACCACGCCCGCCTCGGGCAGGTGGAAGGCGCAGTGGCCCGCCGTGTGCCCCGGGGTGTGCACGGGAACGGGACGGCCGGGCAGGTCGAGCGGCCCCTGGGCGGGAAACGCGCGCGGCCGGGCGACCGGCACCTGGGCGGTGCCGCCGGACCTCAGCGCGTGCACGGCCCACGGCGCCACCCCGGGCCGCCAGGCGTTCTTCAGGACCTGTCCGATGCTCACCTGATGGAGGAAGTCCCGGCGCGCGTGCGGGACTTCGGCCTCATGGGTGTAGACGGGCGTGCCGTAGGTGCTGCTGAGGTACTCGGCCGACCCGAGGTGGTCGTTGTGGGCGTGCGTCACGAGAACGGCCGTGACGGCCTCGGGTGAACCGCCCACGGCGGAAAGGGACGCGAGCACCTTCTCGCGGTCTCCGGGATACCCGGTGTCCACGAGGGTGACGGCGTCCCCCTCGGTGAGGATCACCCAGTTGGTGTTGCTGCCGTGCACGAGATGGACGCCGTCGGCGACTTGACGGATGTCTGCCTGCATGTTCGTTCCGAACCTAGAGGTCCTTGTCTGACGGAGTCAGCCAAGCAGAGTCGCGGGTGTCCCGGCGCAGCGGGGCGGACGAAGCGCGCATCGACCGCAGCGCCAGCAGCAGTACGGCGATGTCGTCGAAGTAGGCTGGGTCGGGCATCAGATCGGTCGGCAGCACGACATAGGCGATCGCCCCCCAGAAGACCCAGCGGGGGCCCGTCGGCAGCCCGGCGCGGCGCAGGTTCCGCCGCGTGCGGACCAGACGGACGGTCAGGACGACCGCCCCCGCGAGCGCCGCCGCCAGTACCACCGCGGCGACGATGACCAGAATCCACAAGTTGGTGTCCATGAGCCCTTCCCAGACGCGTCCGGTGCTGCTGTCCGGATGCCCAGGTTCACCCTGTCATCACAGCCGGACCGTGGCGACACACGGCGCGGTGCGTCGAGGGGCCGCCCGCCGCACCCCTACTCTTTGCTGTCGACCGACGACCTTGAGTGACGCTCGACCGTCGGCAGGCAGGCGGCGACTCGACGGTGACTCGACGGCTGCTCGACCGCTACTCGACCGAAGAATGTGGGGATGCGCGCGTGAAGATCGCCTGCGTCGGCGGTGGGCCCGCCGGCCTGTACCTCTCGATCCTGCTGAAGCGCCAGGACCCGGACCACGAGATCACGGTCCATGAACGCAACCCGGCCGGATCGACCTACGGCTGGGGCGTGACGTACTGGGGGAGCCTGCTCGGCAAACTGGAGGCGGGAGACCCCGAGTCGGCGCGGGCCGTGCGGGAGAACTCGGTCCGCTGGAGCGACGGGGTCGCGCACGTCGGCGACCGCACCACCACGCACCACGGTGACGAGGGCTTCGGTATCGGCCGCGGCCGGCTGCTGGACATCCTCGCCGAGCGGGCCCGCGCCCTGGGCGTACGCGTCGAGTTCGAGGACGAGATCGCCGACGGGGCCGCACTGCCCGAGGCCGACCTGGTCGTCGCCTGCGACGGCGTGCGCAGCGGGGTGCGCGAGCGCCACGCCGCCCACTTCGGCACCGAGGTGGCACTCGGCCGCAACCGATACATCTGGCTGGGCACCACGAAGGTCTTCGAGGCGTTCACCTTCGCCTTCGTACAGACACCGCACGGCTGGATCTGGTGCTACGCCTACGGGTTCGGCGACGACCGCAGCACCTGTGTCGTCGAGTGCTCGCCCGAGACCTGGACGGGCCTCGGCCTCGACCGGGCCGACGAGGCAGAGGGGCTCGCCCGCCTCGAAGAGCTCTTCGTCAAGCTGCTGGACGGCCACCGGCTCATCGGACGGGCGAGCGCGGGCGGCAGCGCGCAGTGGCTGAACTTCCGCACCCTCACCAACCGGACCTGGTCCCACGGGAACGTCGTCCTGCTCGGCGACGCCGCCCACACCACGCACTACTCCATCGGCGCGGGCACCACCCTCGCCCTGGAGGACGCCATCGCCCTGGCCGACGCACTCGGCGAGGGGGCCGGGACGCCGGGGCAGGCCGGACTCGCCCCGGCCCTCGCCGCGTACGAGAAGGTGCGCAAGGCCGAACTGCTGTCCGTGCAGAGCGCGGCCCGCCACAGCGCCCAGTGGTACGAGAACCTGCCGCGGTACATCGACCTGCCCCCGGCGCAGATGTTCGCCCTGCTCGGCCAGCGGCACTCACCGCTGCTGCCGTACGTGCCACCGCAGCTCTACTACCGGCTCGACCGGGCGGCCGGGCGGCTCGAATCCCTGCGCAGGCTCAAGCGCTGGCTCGGCCCGAGGCTGGCACGGACCCTGCACGGGAGCGCCACCAAGGGCTGACGCCCCGTCAACACGACACCACGTTGGCGGGAATGGCGGTGTTGCCCACGGGCCGGGTGGTGCGCGAGCGTGCTGAGTCATGGACCGAGACCGGGGCGACGCCGCCCTCTCCCTCTCCCGCCGCCGGCTCCTCGCGGCCGCGGGCGCCGCCGGTGCCGTCACCGCCATCGGCCTCGCACCCGCCGCCGCGCAGCCGCGTACCGGGCACTCCCTGTCCTTCACCGGGGCCACCAACGGATCGGCGACCCTCGCGCCCGGCGGGGACCGGCTGATCGCCGAGATCCAGAACGTGCTGTGGTCGATCCCGCGCACCGGTGGCAGAGCCGTCCCGCTCACCCCGGCCGGCCTGGAACCCAACCGGCCCGTGTACGCGCCGGACGGCGGCCTCGTCGCCTTCTGCGCCTACCGGGGCGGCGGCTTCCACCTCTGGACGATGCGGCCGGACGGGTCCGACGTACGCAGGCGCACCGACGGGCCCTTCGACGACCGCGGCCCGGCCTGGTCGCCCGACGGCACCCGGATCGCCTTCGCCTCCGAGCGCGGCGGCGACCCGGTGGCCGGCAGCCCGTACCGCATCCACGTGCTGGACCTGCGCACCGGCGACCTCCGCCGCGTGACCGGTCTGCCCGGCCAGACCGGCCCCGTACAGGACGGGGCCTGGGAGGACTTCGATCCCACCTGGTCACCGGACGGGGAGCGCATCCTGTTCGTCCGCGCGAAGGGCGTCACCACCGCGAACGGAGCGGGGCTCGACGCCCGGACCGTCGCCGCCGTCCCCGCCTCCGGCACAGGACCGGTCGTCGCGGAGCACACCGACACCACGACCGCCCAGCTCATGACTCCCGCCCTCTCGCCGGACGGACGCCGGCTGGCGTACCTGCGGACCACCGCGGCCCCCAACGGCTCCTGCACGCTGGTCGTCGACGGCGAGCCCGTCGCGCTCGCCGGGGACCTCGCACCCGTACCGCCGCGCTGGACGCCCGAGGGCGACCTGCTGCTCACTGTCGACGGCGACTTCACCCTCGTACGCCCGGAGAGGCCGACGGAGACGGACACCATCCCCTTCGAGGGTGTGCTGCCCGTCGACCGGCCGCGCTACGAGGTCAAGGAGTACGACCTGGGGGAGGGGCGGGCCCGGCCGGTGCGGGGGATCCATCTGCCCGCTCTCTCTCCCGACGGGCGGCAGATCGCCTTCGCCGCGCTCAACTCGCTCTGGCTGGCGAGCAGTTCGGGCGGGAAGGCACCCAGGCGGCTGCGCCGGGCGGCGGCCACGGAGTATCTGCTCGGGCCCTCGTGGTCACGCGACGGACGTACGCTGTTGTACGCGGACGACCGGGACGGTCTGCTCGGTGTGTACCGGCTGGATCCGGCCACGGGCGAGGAGAGCGCCCTCGCGACCGGCGGACGGGTCCACCCCGCGCTCTCGCCCGACGGGACCCGCCTCGCCTGCCTGGACCTGACCGGACGGCTCGTCGTCCGCGATCTCGAAGGCGGCACGGAGAAGGTGCTCGCCACCCCGCTCGGCGCGGGAGGGCTGCCCGGGCGCCCCAGCTGGTCGCCCGACGGCCGGTATGTGGCCTTCTGCGACCGCAACCGCCTCAACCTCCGCTTCCGGGAGGGCTACAACCTCGTCCGGGTCGTCGACACCACGACCGGGCAGGACCGGCTGCACGCGGTGGCACCTCACGTGTCGATCGCCGACCGGTACGACTCGGGCCCCGTCTGGTCCCCGGACGGACGCTGGATGGCGGTGATCGTCGAATCGGCGCTCTGTCTGCTGCCCGTCGCGCCCGACGGCACCCCGCGCGGCGACCTGCGCACCCTCACCACCGAACCGGCCGACCACCCCTCCTGGTCCGGCGACTCGCGGACCCTGCTGTACCTCTCCGGAGCCGCCCTGCGGCTGATCGACGCCGGCGGCGGACCGGCCCGTACCGTCCGGGTGCCGTTGGACCGGCGAAGGCCCGCGCCCGCCGACACCGTGGTGCACGCCGGGCGGCTCTGGGACGGCACGGGCGAGTCCGTACGCGACGACGTCGACATCGTCGTACGCGGCGGACGCGTCACCGCCGTCGAACCGCACCGCGGACGACGCGCGGCGACGACCGCTGTCGACGCCTCGGACAAGACCGTCGTCCCCGGCCTGTGGGACACGCACACCCACCCGTGGCAGGCCACCTACGGAGGCCGCCAGACGGTCGGCCAGCTCACCTACGGCATCACCACCGCCGTGTCCCTCGGCGGCTTCGCCCACGAACAGGCGCGTATCCGCGAGGCGGTGACAGCGGGTCAGCTCGCCGGTCCGCGCCTGCTGACCACCGGAGAACTCCTCGACGGCTCCCGGGTCGCGTACAGCATGGGACGCGCGCACCGTACGAGGGCCGGGCTGCGGCGCTCGCTGGAGCGGGGCGCGGCACTGGACTGGGACTTCGTCAAGACCTATGTGCGCGCGCCGAGTTGGGTGATGGAGGAGGCGGCGCGGTTCGGGCACGAGCGGCTCGGCGTGCGCTCGGGCAGCCATCTTCTGTCGCCCGGTGTGCAACTGGGCCAGGACCTGACGACCCATCTGCAGGCCACCCAGCGCTACGAGGTCGGACACGCGACCACCGCGACGGGGCACGCCTACCAGGACCTGCTGGAGATCTACACGGCGCGAGGGGTCGACTTCGGGCTCATCGCCACCCTCTTCACCTCCACGCCCCTGCTCGGCGCGGACCCCGGCCTGGCGGACGATCCCAGGGTGACCGCCGTGATGCCGCCCTGGGACGGCGCCCTCGTCCGGCAGGGCGCGACCGTGCCGCCGTCCGCCGCCCAACTCGCCACCCTGCGCACGGAGACCGACATCTACCGGCGGATCCTGGCCGCGGGCGGACTCGTCGCCCTCGGCACCGACCAGCCGCTCGTCCCGGTCGGCCTCTCCCTCCACCTCGGTCTGCGCGCCCTGCACCGGGGCGGCCTGTCCCCGGTCGAGGCCCTGCGGACGGCGACCGTGCTGCCCGCCCGGCTCTTCGGCCTGGAGGGCGACCTCGGCACGGTGCGGCCGGGCAGGCTCGCCGACCTGACCGTGGTGGACGGCGACCCCTTCACCGACTTCGACACCCTCGTCCGTACGGTCGCCGTGCTGCGGGGCGGGGTCCCGTACAGGACCGACGACCTCGTGGCCGCGTACGAGCCCGTGTCCGCGCCCGCCGCCCGCCGTGCGGCACGCGAGGTGGACTGGCTGGAGGCGGGGCGGCTGATGCGGCTCGAGGGGTGCTGCGACGCGGGCCACTGACCGTCGGCCGACCACGGCAGTTCGAGTCGTTCGAACGAGTTGTGATGCCTGTTCGTGGGCCGGATCCGGCCGACCGCCTCCCTGCTCGCGTGCGCCCTCGCGGCGGTACCCGGTCACCCTGTCCGAGTGATCAGACAACGCCACGCCTGGGCAGGGCGGTTGGGTGTGGATCGTCCATAAATCGCACCGAGGGCCGATCACCTTGACACCACCGATCGTGCGCCGGCGCAACTAATGTGACGAAAGAGCGCCACAGTGACCCCACACCGGGATACGCTGCCCCGCGCACCCCACGTTCGAGTCCCCGCACGTGGGGGGCCGGTCATCCCGGCCTGCTCGTGTGCGGGTTCAGCAGAGCCCCAACGCGAGAGACATACCGTCCGGTCTGACGCTCCACCCTCACCGCGACCCGGTGAACCAAGTCCACCCCCGGAAGGCTCCACGCAGCCGGGCACCGATCAAGCTTGGCGTCCGCCGTCGGCCCGTACCCACAGTGCGGTCCTGCAGGCAGGGCGTCCCGAACCCCGTCAGGGCAGCCTCGGCTCGAACTCGGCACCGAAACGAACGCACCACGGACTCCGCAAGGAACCGTGCGCCGCGGACCGCTCCATCAGGACCTGCCGGTCCGGCCGGGATCGGACGCCCTCCGGTGCACAGCCGGCCGCCGAGTTCCGCCGACTGCCTTTCATCCAGTGAGGAACCATGAGCATGCGCGCCCGCACCACCGTAGCTGCGGCCATTTCGACGGCCCTGGCCATCTCCCTCACCGCGTGTGGTGAGGGATCCGATTCCGGGAGCGACGGAAAGGCCGCATCCGTGGGTATCGCCATGCCCACGAAGACGTCCCAGCGGTGGATCAACGACGGCCAGAACATGGTCGACGAGCTCAAGGGGTTCGGCTACACCACCACCCTCAAGTACGCCGACAACGACCCGAAGAACCAGGTCGCGCAGGTCGAAGCCATGATCGACAGCGGCGTCGACGCCCTGGTCATAGCCTCGGTCAACGGCAAGGTGTTCAACAACGTCCTGGAGAAGGCGAAAGCGGCCGACGTGGCGGTGATTTCCTACGACCGGCTGATCCTCGGCACTCCGAACGTCGACTACTACGCGACCTTCGACAACGTCAAGGTCGGCACCATCCAGGCCGACTACATCTCGGAGGGCCTCGGGCTCGTCAACGGCAGCGGCAAGGGCCCGTTCACCGTCGAACTCTTCGCGGGGTCCCCCGACGACAACAACACCAAGTACTTCTACGAGGCCGCCATGGAGGTTCTGGAACCGTACATCCAGAGCGGCGACCTGATCGTCAGATCCGGGGAGACAGAGCTCAACGAGATCACCACGCTGCGCTGGGACGGCCCCACGGCGGAGAAGCGCATGAACAAGCTGCTCGACGCCGAGTACTCCGACCAGGACATCGACGCGGTCCTCTCCCCGTACGACGGTATGTCGCTCGGCATCATCAAGGCGCTCAAGGCGCACGGCTACGGCACCGCCGCCAAGCCGCTGCCCCTCGTCACGGGCCAGGACGCCGAGGTGCCCTCGATCAAGGCGATCATGGACGGCGACCAGTCGCAGACCGTCTACAAGGACACCCGCGAGCTGGCCCTGGTCACCGCCTACATGGTCAACTCCGTGGTCCACGGCAAGAAGCCGGCACTCAACGACACCAGGACGTACGACAACGGCAAGAAGGTCGTCCCCGCGTACCTCCTGGAGCCGGTGGGCGTCGACAAGGCCAACTACGAGCAGGTGCTCGTCGACTCGGGCTACATCAAGAAGAGCGACCTGAAGTAGGCCGCGGGGGCCGCCGGGCGTACGGGTGCGGGGCAGGGAGACGAACCTCCCTGCCCCGCACCCGTACGTGGGGGCCGCCGGCCGGCGTCAGTTGACGAGGACCGCCGGGCTGCCGCTCTGCGTGGTGTCCCTCACCGGGGCGTACTTGGCGGTGAAGTAGCCGTTGCTGAAGCACAGCGACGAACCCGAGAACTTCGTGAACTGCTGGTTGGTGAACGAGATGCTGTTGTCGGCGTTGTCGGCCGTACCCGACAGGCTGGGCGCCCGGTAGACACAGGTGATGCTGCCGAGCAGCGTGCGCAGTACGACGGTCGTCTGGACGGACGATCCGGCGGCCGGGGTGATGACGAGGGAGCCTCCGGAGGTCACAGCGGTGGTGTAGGGCAGGTTGTCGACCTTGATGCTGGTGACACCGAGGACGCCCACCACGTTGCTGGTGCAACTCGCGCTGTTGAAGGTATGGCTGGTGACCGACTCGGTGGCCGTGCCGGGTGCGGCCGGGTTGTTGACGGCCGTGGCGACGAAGGCCGACGACGAGCAGGAGATGCCGCTCGTACCGGTCGCGCTGGAGTAGAGCGTGGCGTTCGTGCCGGTGGCCAGCGAGGCGCTGAGGACGTCACCGGCGGCGACCGCCGTTCCGTCGGCGGTGGTGAGGACCGAGCCGTCGGCCGCGGAGGCCGGGCCGGCCGCCGCGAGGGCGAGGGTCGTCACTGCCGCGGCCAGGGTGAGGGA
This sequence comes from Streptomyces ortus, assembly GCF_026341275.1. Lineage (NCBI taxonomy): Bacteria > Bacillati > Actinomycetota > Actinomycetes > Kitasatosporales > Streptomycetaceae > Streptomyces > Streptomyces ortus. The sequence goes on along the minus strand of NZ_JAIFZO010000002.1, from coordinate 3,929,180 downwards.
AGTGCGAGTACGCATGCGGGTGCCTCGTTTTCGGGAGTGAGGGTGGAAGTGGTCGCCGTCGTCGGTCCGTCGCGCCTTCTCCGAACGCGACGGGCCGACGGCGGCTGCCGGGAGGTGGGCCGGAGGCGTCGAAGGACGACCCCCGGCACGTGACCGGCGATCAGGGCGACCGGACGCGGCCCAGGGGGGAAGTGGCCGTGCCGGTGCCGTGGAGGAGAGAACGCGGAACGCGCAGGTGGCCGGTCCGCGATGGGCGCCCCGGCGGCCGAGCGGTGGTCCGGAACGCCGTGCGGCGGGATGCGGTGCCGTGCAACGGGGTGAAACCCGGGAACGATCTGCGCCGTCGATCGGATCCGGCGCCACGGATCCATGCGCAGCCAGAGAGAGTTGTAGACCTGACGGATGTTCAACGTCAAGACACAGTAGGCAAGTTGACGTTCGATCAGCGCGCTTGGCGGGGTACGGCGAAGCCGTGTCACACCGGCTCCCGGCTGCGCCTGCGGGCTGCGCGGAGGGCGCCTTCATGGCTTCGCCACATCTTCGACTTCGTTTTTGCACAGAGTGCTTGACCCTCGCCACTTACCGCGGGTAACTTCCGTCGCGGCTACTGCTGCGTAACGTGAAAGCCCTTGCATCCGCCGGGAGTTGTGGGGAGACGTGCGCCGCATGGGCTGTCCGCGCCAGGACAGCGTGCCGTCCGAAGTCCTACCTAGCGTCGACCATGCCCCTGGGAGCAGACATATGGCCTCGTCCTCGGACGCCGGCTCGACCGCCGGTTCCACCCCCGAGTCCTCCGAAGTGCCGGAAAGCGGTTCCACGGCGGAGACGCCCGCAAGCCCCGCGAGACGTGGGCGGGTCCTTCCACGCCGCGCCGCGGTGATGGCGGTGCCCGCCACCCTGATCGCCGCGGGCCTGATGATCCTCACCGCCCAGGGAGCCCTGGGCGTGCAGTTCGCGATATCCGGCATGCCGTTCACGGTCACCGCGACCAACCTCGACGGTGAGGGCTTCGCCCAGTTCGGCGGCCTCGACCAGATGGCCGAGGGCAGCCCGAACGAGGGTGACACCGGCGGCCAGGTCCTGGTCGTGGTCTCCGCGATCAAGAAGGCGACCCTGGAGAAGCTCTGCCAGAGCGTCGACCTCGGCGGCACCAATCTGCTCATCAGGGCCGGCGAGGGCAAGGACAAGGTGTCCGCGGTCAACCTCACCACCGACTCCACCGAGCTGTCGGGCAACGCGTCCTTCGACAACATCGAGATCGGCAACGACGCCAGCACGCTCGACAAGTCCCACACGCGGGGCCCGAAGGGTGTCTTCAGCCAGCAGGCCGACACCGTCCACATCGGCAACCTGCGGCAGACCAACTACGCCACCACGGCCGCGGTGTTCAAGCTTCCCGGTCTGAAGCTGAGCTTCAGCGACAAGGGCTGCTGATGGCCGCCTTCCGGCGCTGGCGTGCGGACCGTCCGTTCCTGGGCGGGCTGCTGCTCACCCTGGGCGGGGCGGAGATCCTGCTCACGCAGAAGGCGTCGCTGAAGGTTGTCATGCACATCGGTATGCAGGGACTGGCCGGCTACCTCCTGCCGGTCCTGATGGTCATCTGCGGACTGCTGATCCTCTTCAACCCCGCGCAGCGCCTGTTCTACTCGATCCTGGGCGTCCTGTTCTCGTTGGGCTCCTGGATCACCTCGAACCTGGGCGGATTCCTCATCGGCCTCCTCCTCGGTGTCGTCGGCAGCTGCCTGGCCTTCGGCTGGCTGCCGGACCAGGAGCCGCGCCGTCCCCGTAAGTGGCTCCGCACGTGGCTCCGCCGCGATCGGGAGCCGGTGGAGCCGGTACAGCCGATGGAGTCCGCGGGTCATCCGTGACGTGCCGGGGGCGCCCGCCGAAGCGGCGCCCCCGCGGTCGCGCCGTCTTCACGGTCGCGCCATTCCCGCGTGCGCCGCATCCCCGTGTTCACTGCACGCCGTGCGGCCTGAACTGGATGCTGACGCGGGGGCCCGCCGCCCGCGTGCTCTTGGGGATCGCGTGCTCCCAGGTGCGCTGGCAGGAACCGCCCATCACGATGAGGTCGCCATGTCCGAGCGGGCGCCGGACCGTGCCGCCGCCGTGCCGGGGCCGCAGCAGCAGATCCCGCGGGGCTCCCACGGAGAGGATCGCGACCATGGTGTCCCGGTGGGCGCCGCGTCCTGTCCGGTCCCCGTGCCAGGCCACGCTGTCCCGGCCGTCCCGGTAGTAGCAGAGCCCGGCCGTCGTGAACGGTTCCCCCAGCTCGTCCGCGTAGTGCTCGGACAGGGCGTCGCGCGCCTCGTCCAGCACGGGATGCGGCAGCGGGTGCTCGGCCCGGTAGAACGCCAGCAGCCGCGGTACGTCCACCAGTTGCTCGTACATCTGACGTCGTTCCGCCCGCCAGGGGACCTCTTCGGCGAGCCGGGTGAAGAGCGGGTCGGCGCCGTGGAGCCAGCCGGGCAGCAGGTCGATCCACGCCCCGTCGCCGAGCACGGTCCGGCGCAGACCGGTGAGCGGACCGAGGCGGACGGCGTCGCTCTGGTCGAACAGTGATCCCTGGAGGTGCGTGGACATGCCTCCAGGCTACCTGCTGATTCGAATGTGTGTACTAATGAGGTGTGCTAATGCGCGGAGTGGCGGCGGTGGCTGGTGTCGCACCAGGGGAAGATGCGGCTGCGCCGGCACGTGCACAGGGCCACGCAGAAGCGGTCGGAGGACACGGTCGTACCGTCCTCCAGGACGATCTCGACCGGCCCCTCGACGAGTATCGGGCCCTCCCGGCGGGCGACGATCCGGCGCGGGCGTTCGGCGGGGCTCTCCGGCACGGCCGATCACCGCCTCTCTCTCGACGACATGCTCCAGGTGCTGTGAAGACGCTGTTCCACGGCGGTCACACGGCGACGCGCAACGAGGACCCGCCGGACCGCCAGGCCGCCAGCAGCCGGTCCGCGAGCCGGTCCTCGACCCAGCCGGTGGCGTCCACACCGAACGCGATGTCGGCGTCGAGATGCGGTTCCTCCTCCAGCAGGCCGGCCACCACCTCACGGCGTACGACCTGCTCGTGCACCGCGTCCGCCTCCACGTGCTCGGCGTAGAAGTGCTCGGCCGCCGGGCCCGCCCCGGTGCGCCGCATCGCGCTCGCGAGCCGCCGGGAGCCGGGGGAGGAGGTGGTCTCCACCGCGGCGAAATGGCCCACGAGCGCGCCACGCAGCTCGCGGTGCAGACCGAAGAGCGACATCAGGTTGACGACGGCCAGCGCCTCGGCGCCGCTCGCGTCGAGATAGCGCCCGTACGACGGGTCCAGGCCGAGGTCGGTCATGAGATCGGCGAACAGCCGGGCGTGCACGCGCTCGGCGCGCCCTGCCCCCCACTCGTCGAACTCCACCGCCGCCATGCCGGCCTTGGCGCGTCCCCACAGGCGCGGCAGGACCCAGGCGTGCGGATCGGCCTCCTTGAGGTGGTAGACCGAGCGCTGGGCGGCGTATTCGCGCAGGTGCCACAGCTCGCCCTTGTCCCGCAGGAAATGGGAGACGCCCTGTCCGTCGACGGGCTCCACCAGCAACTCGTCCAGTGCCTCGTCCGCGCGGGTGTGCCGGGTCGCCCCGGCGCGCAGGGCCGCCAGGAACGGCTTCTCCAGCGCCGCGCGGACCCGCAGCAGCTCGGGGTCCCACTCGCGGGCTCCGTCGACACCCGCGAAGCCCCGGTAGTGCAGTTCGTAGCAGAGGTAGAGCGCCAGTTGGAGGTCGTCACCGAGCGGCTCGGCGCCGGCGAGTACGGCATCGCCGGGCAGCGGTCCCGTGCCGCGGAGGTATTCGATCAGCGCCGCGGAGATCTCTCCCCGGCTCGGCGGGAGTTCCGGTTCCGCGTACGGGCGCTTGGATGCTGGTTCCATGCGTACCGGGTACCCGTGATCGAGGAGCCCTCACCTGCGAGGACTCACCCTGGGCCGGGCCCAGGTCCCTTACGGGCGTCACGGCATGGAGGGCGTCCGTCTCACTCGCGCCCCGTGTCGATGACGCAGAAGCGGTTCCCGTCCGGGTCCGCGAGTACGACGAAGTCCGGATCCTCGGGATACAGATCCCAGTCGACCCGCCGCGCGCCTAGGGACACCAGCCGCTCGACCTCGGCGGCCTGCTCGGCGGCGTCGCCGGCGTACAGGTCGAGGTGGACCCGCGGATGGTCCTGCACCGGGGTGCCGCTCAGGCCGAGGGCGAGCTGGACACCGGTGCCGTCGACGGGGACCAGCACCACCCAGTCGTCCTCGGCCGCCTCGCGCGGCTCGTACCCCAGCGCCCGCGTCCAGAACGCGGCAGCGCGCCGGACGTCCGACACACCCAGTACCACGGACCCGATCTTCACCATGGGCCGAAGTGAAGCAGATGTCCGTGGGGGCCGGGTGGCCTTTTCGTCGTCCGGCGCGTGGGCCTGCGCGCGAGCGGGGCGGGGTCGAGGGCGGGCTCGCGGCGTGAGCGAGGTCGCCGGTCAGGTGCGTCCGGGGCCACCGCTGCCGAAACCGCCGCTGTCGTTGTCGTTCCAGGTCGGGCGCTCCTGGTCGGCGGCGCGGTGCGAGGAGTCACCACCGAGCTGGTGCGGGGTGAGGCGCTCCTCGTCCTCGGTGATCCCGTCGGGCTCGCGCCGCTCGGTCACCGGGCCGACGGGCCCGGAGTCGGGCAGGCGGGGCTGCTCCTCGGGGCGGGGCGGCGCGGGCTGGCGGGCGCGCTGCCGGCGGCCCCACACCACGGCCCAGATCAGGCCGCCGACGAGAATCACGCCGATCAGGAACGGCACGATTCCGCCCACGGCGGCGCCGGAAGCGGCCAGGGGTGTCGCGTTGAAGTCCATTGCCCACGAGTACCCTGTCCCACCAGCCGAAACAGGAGTTTTTCCGGCGTGACCCCGCCGCCGGCCCGTGACGTTGTGGTGACGCGTTACTCCGTATGACAGGCAAGAATCATAAAGTCATGTTATGAAATGAAAAGTTTGGGGATGTCCGCTTCGGGGGAAATTATCCATAGTGCTTCGGACTGGAGGCACGTCCGCGGGAGCTGGTGAGCCAGGCCCCGGTTGTGTCCCGGCCGGCCCGTTGGTGCGCCCTCCCACGGTGACTGTTTCCGTGAGCACCCTCTGAGGAGATGCGACGCAGCATGCCAATCACCATCAGGACGAAGCAGCATCCGCATGACGACGCCCCCGACACGGCGGCGGCCTTCGAACGGCTGGCCGCTCTGCCCGACGGCGCCGAGCGGCAGGCCCTGCGCGACGATCTGGTGCGGGACTGGCTTCCCATGGCCAACCGCATCGCGATGCGCTACCGGGGGAGGGGAGAGTCCACCGAGGACCTCACCCAGGTGGCGGCGCTCGGCCTCGTCAAGGCGGTCGACCGTTACGACCCCGAGCGCGGCAACGCCTTCGAGAGTTACGCCATCCCGACCATCACCGGCGAGATCAAACGCCACTTCCGCGATCACATGTGGGTGCTGCACGTACCGCGACGCGTCCAGGACCTGCGCAACCGGGTCCGCGCCGCAGCGAAGGAGCTGTCGCAGACGATTCCCGGCCGCAGACCGACCGTCGCCGAGATCGCCGCGCACGCGCAGATGACCGAGGACGACGTACGGGCCGGGTTCGAGGCCCTCGACAGCTTCACCGCCCTCTCGCTCGACGCCGAACTGCCCGGCAGCGACGACGGCTACGCGCTCGGTGACGCCCTCGGCGAGGCCGACACCGGGTTCGATCTGGTCATCGACCGTGAAGCGGTCAAGCCCTGTATCGCCGCGCTTCCCGAGCGTGAGCGGACCATCCTGTATCTGCGCTTCTTCAGAGGCATGACCCAGGGGCGCATCGCCGAGCAGCTGGGCATCTCGCAGATGCATGTCTCGCGACTGCTCAGCGGCTGCTGCGCCAAGGTGCGCGACGAGGCGCTCGCCGATCGCGATCAGGATGACGGTCACGGACACGGCCGCGAGCGAGGTGGCGGTGACGACCGTGAGCATGATGGTGACCGCCACGATCGTGCTCACGATGACGTTCACGATGGTGCTCACGGTGGCGGTCACGATCGTGAGCGCGGTGATGATCATGACCGTGAGCAGGACGACGTTCATCGCCGTGGGGGCTCCGGCGAGCACGGCCGGCGGAGCGGTCGGGCCACGGGGTCCCACGGACCCAGCCGCCCGCCCCGGGTTGCCCCCGAGCCGGGCGGCTGCGTGGCGAGCTCACTGCCGAACCCTCCCGGGAGCGATTCGCCTGCGGCCTGCCACACACCGAAGTAACCAACGGGGACCCAATAAAACCCCCTTGTCACGGGGGTGGGCCGTATCCCGGCCGCAGGGCGGGTCCGTACTGGTCGAGCGTCTCCTCCAGGGCGGCCAGGACGTCGGGCGGCAGTTCCCCCCGCTGGCCCCACACGATGATCAGCTCGGCGACGTTGCGCAGCTTGAGGTTGGTGTGCTGCGACACCTCCCGCAGTACGCACCATCCCTGACGCGGTGTCACCCGGCCGAGGGCGACCATCATGCCGATCGCCTGGTCCACGACGGCGTGCGAGGTCACGGCCTCCTTGAGCTGGCCGATCTCCTCCTGCAGCTCGACGATCCGAGGCGTCTCCTCCTCGGACGTGGCGCGGTCCTGTCGGCCGCCGCCGGGCTTCTGGGTGCCCGATCCGGCGTCTGGCGTCATTCGTCCCCTCCAGGTCGCGGCTCAACACGGTCGCGGTCCATCGTCTCCACTCCACCGCACCCGTGCCAGTGCGCGCCGCCCGCCGCCGGCAGCGCGATGTCACCGAGCGTCACGAATTCTCACGGATTGCGAAGGTCGTCCGCCGGGCGCAGGGTGAAGACGGCAGTCCAACCCCCCGTACGAAGGTGGAACACCATGAGCAAGGCGAAGAACAAGGCCAAGCAGATGAAGGGCAAGATGAAGGAGGCCACCGGCAAGGCCATGGACGACAGGTCCATGGAGGGTGAGGGCCGGGGCGAGCAGATGACGGGCAAGGCCGGGGAGCTCAAGGACAGGGCCGCCGGCCAGATGAAGGGCCACATGGACAAGTCCGGCCGGTAGAAGTCCGGCCCGTAGAGCGCGCCGGTCGCTTCACGCGTACGCCCCCGAAGGGTCTCCGGTTCCCGCCGCGACCGCCGGGGGCGTTCACGCGTCCAGCACGGCGAGTCGCAACCGGCCGCCGCTGGCCATCACTGGCCATCACTGACCACCACTGGTCGCGCCCGGTCGCACCGGCCGCGACCTGCGGGGCACCCGTGGCGGAAGAGGCGCGGGGAGGTGTGGAGAGGTGATCCAGGGGCACTCGGGTGCTGAAAAGACGTGCCCGACCAGGCGTTCAGCCGCCGTGTGCACCCACCTCCCGCACCCGACAGGGGCGCCCGGACGGAGGAATTCCCTCATGGCTTTTCTCGTCGACCCGTCACGCCCGCCCGGCCCCGTGCTGGCACCTCCGGGTGTCTACGCGCCGCAGGCCGACACCTTCCTGCTGGCCCGCGCCCTCTACCGCGAGGGCCCGGCCCCCGGCATGGATGTGCTCGATCTGGGGACCGGGACCGGAACCCTGGCGATCTGTGCCGCCCGGAAGGGCGCCCGCGTCACGGCGGTCGACATCGCCTGGCGGGCCGTGCTCACCGCCCGGCTCAACGCCCTGCGCTCGCGACAGCGCCTCACGCTCCACCACGGCGACCTCCTGGAACCGGTACGGGGACGGTCCTTCGACCTGATCATCAGCAATCCGCCGTACGTCCCCACGCCGCCGTCGGAGCCGTCGGACGGCCGGGGCCGCGAGCGGGCCTGGAACGCCGGACCCGACGGGCGCGCGACCCTGGACCGCATCTGCGCCGACGCGCCGCGGGTCATGCGGCCCGGTGGTGTCCTGCTCATCGCCCAGTCGGCGCTCAGCGGCACCGACGAGACGCTGGAGCGGCTCGCCGGATCGGGTCTGACGGGCACGGTCGGCGACCGGGCGTACATCCCGTTCGGGCCCGTCCTGCGCTCACGGCTGCCCTGGCTGAGGGAGTCCGGCCGGATCGCGGCCCGCGAGGAGACCGAGGAGCTGGTGATCATCCGGGCCGAACGGCCCCGCTGATCGCAGGGGACCCATCAGGCCCCACCTGATCCATCCAAGCTCCAAGCTCCAAGCTCCAAGCTCCCAGGTCCCCGGGTCCCCGGGTGTCCCTTCAGGGTCTATCGCGGTCTCTCGCGGACGACGTCCTGTGCCGGCTTGTCGTAGCGCAGTCCGAGAAAGCGCGGGTGGCGGAGCATGCCGTCCCGAGTCCACTCGGTGAACGCGATCTGCGCGACCAGTACCGGCTCGGCCCAGTGGGCCCCCGGCTCGCGTACCCGGTCGGTGAACGGCGAGGCGGGCAGGGCGAGTTCGTCGAGGGCGCCGCGCAGCGCGAGGAGCGTACGGCGGTCGAATCCCGTGCCCACCTTGCCCGCGTACCGCAGGTCCTCGCCCTCGAAGTGACCCACCAGCAGGGCACCGAACCCGGCGCGGCTGCCGCCCGGTTCGGTGAACCCGACGATCACGAACTCCTGCTCCAGGGAACACTTCAGCTTGAGCCAGTCCGGTGAACGACGGGGCACATAGGGGCTGTTGCCGCGCTTGGCGATGAGACCCTCCCACCCCCTGGTGCAGGCGTGGGCCAGGAGATCGGCGCCTCCCTCGTTGCGGTGGGTGGTCAGACGCAGCGGCGCCCGGTAGGTCAGGGCGCGCCGGAGCAGCGACTTGCGGGCGCGCAGCGGCAGCCGCGTCGTGTCCGCGCCCTCCAGCCTGAGCAGATCGAACAGGCAGTACGTCACGGCGACCGCGCTCGCCTCGACGTCACGGCGGCGGGTGAGTCCCATGCGCTGCTGGAGCAGGCCGAAGTCGGTACGGCCCCGGGCGAACGCCACGATCTCCCCGTCCACGGTGAAGTCGGCGCAGGACTGGGCGGCGAGCGCGTCCACGATCTCCGGGTACGTCTCGTCGAGGCGGTTGCCGGTGCGAGAGAGCAGCCGGACCCGTCCGGCCTCGCGTACCGCCAGCACGCGGACGCCGTCGAGCTTCCGCTCGAAGATCCAGTCGTCGGGGAAGTCGCGCCGGTCGCTCAGCGTGGCGAGCATCGGCCGGGAGGCCAGCTCGACGCCTGGGGCCGCGGCACGGAGCAGCCGTGCCTGAGCCTCGGGCAGGGAACCGAGAAGGTCGGTCATCGCCGCTCACTCCTTCGTCCGGCTCCTTCCCCAGTCCTGTACGCATCGTCGCGCAGGCCCCCGGAGCCCGCGACCGGACGGCCGCACCGGTGCGCGGGCGGCGGGCGGTCGGCCGGCGGGTGGACGCGCCGATGACCGGCAACCCCTTCCTGTCCGGGCGGATCTCACCATCATGTGAGGAGAACCGCGCCCCGCCCCGGCACGGGGGAGGGCAGGCCACATGGGGGAGGATCCGTGGACAGAACAGGAACCACCGGCCACATACCCGACGGCGAAGCCCGCGCGCTGAACGCCCAGGAACGCGCGGAACCGGCGGAACGCGCGGAACCGGCGGAACGCGCGGAACCGGCGGAACGCGCGGATGCGGCGACACGCGCCGAACCGGCGGACCGCGCGGATCCGGCAGACCCGGTGAATCCCGCGAGACCCGCCGCTCCCGCGGAGCCCAGGGATCTGGCGGATTTCGCGGAACTGCGGAGTCAGGAATTCGGCTATCTCGACGCCGACGGCCACACGTACCTCGACCACACGGGAGCCGGCCTCGCGCCGGTCTCACTCGTCCGGGGGAGCGCCGCACGGATCACCGGCGGTGTCTTCGGCAACCCGCACTCCGAGAGCCCGGCCTCCCGCGCTTCGGGCCTCCTGCTGGCCCGGGCCCGCCGGGCGGTGCTCCGCCACTTCCACGCCGACCCTGCCGAGTACGTCGTGATCTTCACCCCGAACGCGACGGGTGCCCTGCGCCTGGTCGGCGAGGCGTACCCCTTCGGGCGCCGCAGCAGACTGGTGCTCCCGCTCGACAACCACAACTCGGTCAACGGCCTGCGCGAGTACGCGCGTTCACGCGGCGCGCGCACGGCCTACGTACCCGTGGTCGGCCCCGATCTCCGCGTGGACGAACAACGGCTGCGGGCCGCCCTGCCCGCACGCGGACGCGGCGTCGCCCGACGCCCGGCACGACCCGGCGAGCGCGGACAGGGACTGCTCGCCTACCCGGCGCAGAGCAACTTCACCGGCGTCCAGCATCCACTCGACTGGATCGCGACCGCCCAGGCGCGCGGGTACGACGTCCTGCTCGACGCGGCGGCCTTCGTCCCCGCCAACTCCCTCGACCTGAGCCGGTACCACCCCGACTTCACCGTCGTCAGCTGGTACAAGGTCTTCGGCCACCCCACCGGCGTCGGCAGTCTGATCGCCCGCCGGGACGCGCTCGCCCGGCTGCGCAGACCCTGGTTCTCCGGCGGCACGATCTACGCGGTCAGCGCACAGGCGCAGTGGCACGTCCTCGCCGACGACGAGGCGGCCTTCGAGGACGGCACGGTCAACTTCCTCTCCATCCCCGACGTGACGGCCGGGCTGGAGTGGATCGACGCCATCGGCATGGACCGGGTGCACGCGCACGTGACCACGCTGACGGCCCGGCTGCTCGCGGGTCTCGCGGTGTTGCGGCACAGCGACGGGTCCCCGATGGCCAGGGTGTACGGCCCGCGCGACCTCGTGGCCCGCGGCGGGACCGTCGCGCTCAACCTGCTGGACGCCGACGGCGGGGTCGTCGACGAACGGGTCGTCACCCGCGACAGCGCCGCACGGGGCATCTCGCTGCGCACGGGCTGCTTCTGCAATCCGGGCGCGGGCGAGGCGGCCTTCGCCCTGCCGCTCCGCCTGCTGCGCTCGGCCGCCCGCCGCCGGCTCACGTCCCTGGAGGAGTACCTGGAGCTGTTGCGTCTGCCGTCGGCGGGCGCGGTCCGTGTCTCACTCGGTCTGTCGTCACAGCCCAGGGACATCGACACGTTCCTGCGGTTCGTACGGGAGACCTACCGGGACCGGGTGCCGGGCGCGACCGGGTTGGAGGCGAGGGCCGGCTGCTGACGGTCGGGCGGCGCCTCAGCCTCCCGACCGGGCGCGCACCACACCGCCGCGGCACTTGCGCACCAGCACCGCCCAGGTCGCGGCCAGGAACGCCAGCGTGAACCCCGTCAGGATCAGCCAGTCGTGGCCGGCGGGACCGGCGAACGAGTCCCTGTACGCATCGAGCAGGGGCGGGCCCAGCCGGGAGGAGCCGTCGCGCCACAGCGCTTCGAGGCCGACGCCGGCGCCGAGCGCCTCGAACGCCCAGCGGTTGGTCATCGCCCAGCTGATCGCCTCCCCGGCCGCCGTCATCCGGGGAACCGGCACGAAGGCCCCGGAGAAGAGCACCTGCGGGAAGCACAGCAGCGGCAGCATCAGCGTGGCCTGCCCCGGATCGGTCACCGCGGCCGAGGCGAGCAGGCCCAGCGCGAGCGCGGCGGCGGAGGCCAGCACGCTCGACACGAACAGGGAGAGGCAGGTGTCCCAGCCCGCCGCGGGCAGCCGGTCCAGGGCACGCAGCACGGCGAGCAGCAGGGCGTCCGCGGCGGCGAGCACCGGCAGCATGATCGTGAGCTTCGAGGCGACGTACGGGCCGATCCGCAGGCCCGCCAGCCACTCGCGGCGCAGCACGGGCAACTCCGTGCAGATCTGCAGCAGCCCGTAGGTCAGCCCGAAGAAGAAGGCGCCGAAGGCTATCCAGAACATGATCATCGCGGTCGACCCCGGATCCGGGTCCGCCGGCTCGAAGGCGCCCGCGCGGAACAGCACCGCGAACATCGCCACGATCATCACGGGCGAGCCCGCCAGCACGGCGACCGAGAGCCGGTTGTGCAGCAGCAGGGCGGTGCCGCGCCGGGTGAGAAGGGACCACTGCCGTACGGCGCCGACGCGCTGCCGGGGGACGGGCCGCGCCGCCGCACCGGCACGGGGGACGACCGGTTCCTCCGGCACCGGTTCGTCCGGTACTGATTCGTCCCGCGTCCCCTCGGGGACGGCCCCCTGGGACACGGCCCTCTCAAACACGGCCCTCTCAGACACGGCCGCCTCGGACACGGCCCCGGCCGGCACGGCCCCTTCGGCCACCGCGCCGTACACGTCCTCCACCGTGTCCACCCCGAACGCCCCGCACAGGTCGCCCGGTTCACCCGCGTACGCGACCTCCCCCTCGGGCGAGAGGAACACGACGTGGTCGCCGCGGAGCAGATCGGCGAGGACGTGGGTGGTGAGCACGACCGTGGTGCCGTCCTCGGCCAGCGAGCGCAGGGTCCGCAGCAGGGCCGCGCCGGTGACCGGATCGAGCCCCGAGGTCGGTTCGTCGAGAAAGAGCGCCCGCGGGCCGGTGAGCAACTCGGCGGCGACGGCGGCCCGTTTGCGCTCCCCGCCGCTGAGCGCACGCACCGGAGTACCGGCCCGGTGGGAGAGACCCAAGGAGGTCAGGACCCGGTCCACGGCCGCGGTGACCGCCGCGGCGGAGGTTCCCACCGGCATGCGCAGCCCGGCGGCGTACACCAGGGTCCGGTGCAGTGGCAGGTCCCGGTGCAGGATGTCCTCCTGCGGGACGAACCCGAACTCCGGTCCCGGTGCGCCCGGTCGGCCGCCGTCGTGCAGTACCGCCCCTTCGTCGGCGGCGCGCAGTCCGGCCAGTGATTCCAGCAGGACCGTCTTGCCCGCCCCGCTGCTGCCCGCGATCACGACGAGCTGCCCAGGGGCGATGTCGACCGTCACCTCGCGCAGTACCCGTCCCGCTCCGCGCACCCGCTGGGTGAGCCGACGTACGTGGATACGCAGTCCTGGCGGTCGCAGTCCTGTCGGTGTCGGCATGGGGGCAGCATGCCAGGAGGACGCCGACCATGGACCCACTTCACGGAGCGGAGGAATCTTCCCCTTCGTTCAGCGGTCAGATGGCCAGCAGATGAGCGTAATCGCAGGTTCAGGAAGCCGTTGAGCCTTGTTTGAAACGATCTTTGTTTCTTTCATTGACGGCGGAAAATAATCACCCTAGGTTCCGGACATGCGCTCGACTCCTCCCACCGAGGCGTTCCCGGCCCACACGCCGGCCGCTGCCCAGATCTTCACCACCGTCCTGTCCCACGGCCCGCTCACCCGGTCCGACATGGCCGGCCGGGCGGGACTGTCGGCAGCCGCCGTCACCAAGGCGGTCCGCCCCCTGATCGAGGCCGGATACCTGGTGGAGGAGGCCGGTGACGAGGCGCGCCCCGCGCCGGGGCGGCCCGCCAACTCCGTGCGGGTGGACGGCGGCCGGGCCCTGTTCATCGGTGTCAAGGTGACCGGCGACGAGATCATCGCCGTACTGACGGACCTGTGCTGCCGGATCCGGGTCGCCCGCCATGTGCCCCTGCGGGCCCGTGAGCCGCGGCCCGTACTCACCGCCGTCGCCGACCTCGTCCACGAACTCCGCGCGGAGGCAGACGGGTTCGGCGTCCAGGTGCAGGGGATCGGGGTCGCCGTCTCCGGTGATGTGGACGGCACCGCGGGCGAGGTGCGGCTGTCGCCCTTCCTGGGATGGCGCGAGCTGCCCCTCGCCGAGTTGGTGAGGGCGGAGACCGGGCTGCCGGTCACCGTCGACAACGACGTCCGGGCGCTGACCGTCGCCGAGCAGTGGTTCGGCGCGGGCGTCGGCCTGTCGGACTTCGCCGTGGTCACGGTGGGAGCGGGCATCGGCTGCGGTCTGGTCGTGCACGGTAAGGTCGTCTCGGGGGCCCACGGCGTCGCCGGTGAGATCGGGCACGTGGTCATCGACCCCATGGGCCCGCTCTGCCACTGCGGCAACCGGGGCTGCGCGGAGGCGATCGCCGCCGACCCCGCGATCGTCGCCGCGGTACGGGACGCGACCGGCCTCCCGGTGGCCGACGCGGCGCAGGCCGTCGGTCTGGCCCGCAAGGGTGACCCCGGGGCACGGGAGGTCTACGCGCGGGCCGGGGACGCGATCGGCCGGGCCATCGCGACCGTGGCCAATCTCCTGGGCCCCGAACGCGTGATCATCTCGGGCGAGGGTCTGGCGGCCTACGACCTGTTCGCCGAGCAGATCCGCGACGCCTTCGCCGCCTCCGCCTTCGGCACGGCCGCCCGCTGCGACCTGCTGACCCGGCCGCTGCCGTTCGACGAGTGGGCCCGCGCCGCGGCCACCGCGATCCAGTCCTTCATCGGCGGCCCGTCCCACGGCACGGATAGGCCGGTCATCCGGACGGGGCCCAACCGCACACGCCGTACACCCCGACGTGACCGCCGAGCCCCGACATCCAACCCCCGCACAGCACCCGACCCCCGGCACACCACCACACTCCCCGGCCCAGCACCCCCGCACAGCCCGACCCCTCACAGGAGGTTCCGACCCATGCGGTCATCCTCGTACGCGCCCACACCCCCCGCCCGCCGTTCTCTCGGAGCCCTCCTGGTCCTGACGCTGACCGCCGCGACGGCCGCCGCCCTCCCGTCGGCCCAGGCGGCCACGCCGACCCCCACCGCCACCCCGGCCACCGCCACCCCGGCCACCGCCACCCCGGCCACGGCCACCCCGGCCACGGCCACCCCGGCCGCCGCTACGTCGGCCCTCGCGGCCAAGCCGTACATGGGCTGGTCGAGCTGGAGCATGCAGTCCTCGAAGTACCCGGGGCTCAACCCCGACGGTGACTACAGCTACCTCACCGAGAAGAACGTCCTCAAGCAGGCGGACGCGCTGGCGGCCAAGCTCAAGCCGTACGGCTACGAGTACGTCAACCTCGACGCCGGCTGGTGGATGGACCAGGCCTGGAAGCCCGGCTTCGACCAGTACGGGCGCCAGAAGGCGGACCCGGGACGCTTTCCGCGCGGCATGAAGGCCGTCGCCGACCACATCCACGGCAAGGGCCTCAAGGCGGGCATCTACCTGCCGGTCGGTCTGCAGAAGGAGGCGTACGGCCGGGGCGAGGTCCCGATCTGGAACGCCGGCGACTGCACGACCGCCGACGTCGTGTACGGCGACCTGCGCACCACCAACGGCTGGGACAGCGCCTACAAGCTCGACTTCTCCGACCCCTGCGCGCAGAAGTACGTCGACTCGCAGGCGCGGCTCTTCGCCGACTGGGGCTACGACTTCCTCAAGCTGGACGGCGTCGGGCCGGGTTCCGGCAAGAACGGCGACCAGTACGACAACGTTGCCGACGTCGCCGCGTGGAACAAGGCCATCGCCGCCACCGGCCGGTCCATCCACCTTGAGGTCTCCTGGTCGCTGGACATGGGCCGGATCGCCGACTGGAAGAAGTACTCCAACGGCTGGCGCATCGACACCGATGTCGAGTGCTACTGCAACACCCTCGTCAGCTGGGAGAACTCGGTCGACGACCGCTGGGACGACCTCCCCGGCTGGACCCGCCACGCAGGTCCCGGCGGCTGGAACGACCTCGACTCCCTGGACGTCGGCAACGGCGAGATGGACGGCCTCACCAAGGCGGAGCGCCAGAGTTACGCGACCCTGTGGGCCATCGCCAAGTCCCCGCTCTACACCGGTGACGACCTGACCGAGCTGGACTCGTACGGTGTGTCGCTGCTGACCAACCGCGAGGTCATCGCCCTCAACCAGGGCAGCATGCCGCCCGCCCGGCCGATCACGCCCTCCGACCCGCAGCAGGTGTGGGCCGCGAAGAACGCCGACGGCAGCTACACCGTGGCCCTGTTCAACCTCGCCGACCGGCCGGCCGCCGTCTCCGCCGACTGGGCCGCACTCGGCTTCACCGGCAAGGCAGCCGTACGGGACCTGTGGAACCGCGAGAACCTCGGCACCTACAAGGACAAGGTGACCCAGGCCCTGCCCGCCCACGGCTCCCGGCTGTTCACCGTGACCCCGCGCGGCACCGCGCTCGCCACGACCGGTTACGAGGCCGAGGCCGCCGCCAACACGCTCGGCGGAAACGCCTCCGTGGCCGACTGCCCGGCCTGCTCGGGCGGCAAGAAGGTCGGCAACCTCTACGTCGGCGGCAAGCTCCGCTTCAACGACGTCGTCGTCGCCAAGGCCGGCACGTACCAGGTGCGGGTCGCCTACGTCAGCGGTGACCCCCGCTCGGTCGAGGTCTCCGCCAACGGCAACGGCTCGACCGGTCACAAGTTCCCCTCCACCGGGGACTGGGGGACCGCCGAGACCGTCAGCGTGCCCGTCTCCCTCAAGGCGGGCGTCAACACCATCACCTTCGACAGCGGTTCCGGATACGCACCGGACATCGACCGCATCGACGTACCGAAGTCGTCCTGACCGCCGTTCTCTTCCCCACAGGAGCCGCACCATGGACAAGAGCCGCCCGACCGAGCCCAGCAGACGAGGGCTTCTCTCCCTCGCCGCGGCGACCGGCGTCGCCACCGCCCTCGGCGGCCTGCCCGCCTTCACCGCGACCGCGGCACCGCGGCGGCCCACCGACTCGGCCGTCCCGAAGGGGAGTTCGCGTAACCGGTTGTGGTGGCAGGCCCCCGCCGACGAGCACTCGATGATCGAGCAGGGCCTTCCCGTCGGCAACGGCCGGCTCGGCGCCCTGGCGAGCAACGACCCCGGCCGTGAGCTGCTGCTCATCACCGACGCCACGATGTGGACCGGCGGCCTCAACGACACCCTCGACTCCGACGGCCAATTCCCCTACGACCGCGACAACTTCGGCTCCTTCACCCTGCTGGGCCGACTCACCGTCGACATCCCGGACCACGATCTGTCCGCCGTCTCCGGCTACCGCCGCATCCTGGACCTGGCCCAGGGCGTGGTCGGCACGTCGTACATCCGCTCCGGAGTCACCTACGAGCGGCAGATCTTCGCCAGCCGTCCCGACGACGCGATCGTGCTGCACTTCACCCAGAGCGGCGGCGGCCGTTACACCGGCACCGTGACCCTGGACGGGACACACGGGGAGGCCGTCGCGGGCACCTCCTTCGCTGCCGCCTTCCCGAACGGGCTGCGCTACGGGGCGGCCGTGCAGGCGTACGTGACCGGTGGCAGCGTCCGGGTGAAGGGCGCGCTGATCGAGTTCGCCGGGTGCAAGGACCTCACCGTGGTGGTGAGCGGTGGCACCAACTACGCGCCGGACGCCGCCGCCCACTACCGCGATCCGTCCCTCGACCCGCAGAAACTGGCCCGTAGCAAGGTCGCCACCGCGGCGGCCCACTCGGCGGACACGCTCCTGCGCACCCATGTGGCCGACCACCGCGCCCTGTTCGAACAGCTGGACCTCTCGCTCGGCACCTCGTCGGCCGAGCAGCGTTCCCTCGACACCTGGGAGCGGATCAGGGCGCGTGCCCGCGACGATGTGCCCGATCCCGAACTGGAGGCCGCATACCTGCAGTTCGGCCGCTATCTGATGATCTCCGGCTCCCGGGGCAGTCTGCCGCTGAACCTCCAGGGGCTGTGGCTGGACGGCAACGATCCGGACTGGATGGGCGACTACCACACCGACATCAACATCCAGATGAACTACTGGATGGCCGACCGGGCGGGCCTGTCACAGAGCTTCGACGCGCTCACCGACTACTGCCTCGCCCAGTTCCCGTCGTGGAAGAAACTCACCCACGACCTCTTCAACGACCCGCGCAACCGCTACCGCAACTCCACCGGGAAGGTCGCCGGCTGGGCCGTCGCGTTCTCCACCAACATCCATGGCGGCAGCGGCTGGTGGTGGCATCCGGCGGGCAACGCCTGGCTGTGCGCGAGCCTGTGGGAGCACTACGAGTTCACCAGGTCGCGCTCCCATCTGACCAGGATCTACCCGCTCCTGAAGAGCGCGTGTGAGTTCTGGGAGGCTCGGCTGATCACCACCACACTCCCAGGCACGTCGAAGGAAGTGCTCATCGACGACAGCGACTGGTCGCCCGAGCACGGCCCGCAGGACGCCAAGGGCATCACCTACGCGCAGGAACTGGTGTGGGCACTCTTCGACAACTACCGCACCGCAGCACGGGAGTTGAAGAAGGACACCACCTACGCGAAGACGATCGGCGGACTCCAGGAACGGCTGTACCTGCCGAAGGTGAGTGAGAGGACGGGCTGGCTGGAGGAGTGGATGTCGCCCGACAACCTGGGCGAGACCACCCACCGGCATCTGTCCCCGCTCATCGGGCTCTTCCCCGGCGACCGCATCCGGCCCGACGACTCCACCCCGCCCGAGATCGTCGAGGGCGCGACGGCCCTGCTGACCGCGCGCGGCATGGAGAGCTTCGGCTGGGCGAACGCCTGGCGCAGCCTGTGCTGGGCCCGGCTCAAGAACGCGGAGAACGCCTATCAGTTGATCGTCAACAACCTGCGGCCCTCGACCGGCGGCGGCAACGGTTCCGCGCCGAACCTCTTCGACATCTACGAAGTCGAGAAGGGGCGCGGCATCTTCCAGATCGACGCCAACTTCGGCACCCCCGCGGCGATGATCGAGATGCTCCTGTACTCCCGTCCCGGGCATCTGGAACTGCTTCCGGCCCTGCCCGACGCCTGGGCGCGGTCCGGTTCCGTCACGGGGGTCGGCGCCCGGGGCGGCTTCGTCGTCGACCTGCGCTGGCGTGACGGCAGCCCCACCGAGGCGCGCATCCGCAGTGTCGGCGGCCGGACGACCACGGTCGCGTACGGCCGCTCGGCCCGCACGGTGACCCTGAAGCCCGGCGCCTCCGTCACGCTGCGGGACTTCACCCGATGAGGGCCCGCGCCGCCCGAACGGGCCGTCTCGTGGCTCCGGCCGTGCTGCTGGTGATCGCCACCGCCGTCCAGGTCACCCCCGCGAACGCCGCCCCGGCCGCCCCCGCCCGCCGGCACGACGTGGTCACCTGGGGGGCGAGCGCGGACCGGGTGGGGGACGCCGTCGCCGACCGCAGCTACCGCCTGATCGTGCGTACCAGCGTGGCCGGGGACAACCCGCGCATCCGGCTCTCCAATGCCTTCGGGGACCGGCCGCTGACCTTCGACAGCGCCTACGCCGGCCTCCGCGAGATGGGTGCGGAACTGGTCCCGGGCACCAACAGGCCGCTCACCTTCGGCGGTTCGCGCTCCGTCACCATCCCGGCGGGCGCCACCGCGTACAGCGATCTGCTGCCCGGCGGACTGGCCGCCGCGGCCGACCTCGTCGTCAGCGTCCACACGCGGACGGGGGGCGGCCCCGCGACCGGCCACGGCATGGCCATGCAGACGTCGTACGCCGCCACCGGCGACCACACCGGGGAGGAGGGGGCGGCCGGCTGGACCGAGCGCACCGGCTCCTGGTTCTACCTCGACGCGGTCACCGTCCGTACGAGTGCCGCCGTCGGCGCGGTCGTCGCGCTGGGGGACTCCATCACGGACGGCTGGCAGTCCAGCGGCGACCTGAACCGCCGCTGGCCCGACTATCTCGCCCGGCGGCTGGCGGCAACCGACACCCCGGTCAAGGGAGTTGCCAATGAGGGGATCTCCGGGAACAAGGTCGTGGCGGACGGCGCCGGGCAGAGCGCGCTCAACCGGCTGGACCGTGACGTCCTGTCCCACCCGGGCGTCCGTACGGTGTTCCTCTTCGAGGGCGTCAACGACATCAAGGCGCACACCGGCGTGACGGGGGCCGACATGATCGCGGGCTACCGCGAGATCATCGCCCGCGCCCACCGGGCGGGGAAGTGTGTCGTGGGCGCCACCGTCGCGCCCTTCAAGGGCTGGTCCGAGTGGGACACGGCCGCCGAGTCCGTACGACAGGAGGTCAATCGGTTCATCAGGAGCAGCGGGGAGTTCGACGCCGTCACCGACTTCGACCGCATCCTGCGCAGCCCCTACGACCACGAGCGGATCATGCCGGTCTTCGACGGCGGCGACCGCCTGCATCCCAACGACAAGGGGATGCAGGCGATGGCCGACTCGGTCGACCTGGACAGCCTGCGCTGCGACCGGACGTCCACGGTGGACGTCCCCTGATGTGCACTTCGGCCGGCCCGTCACCCACGACCTGGCGGGCTGACGGGAACCACCCGGCGGACCCTGGGTAGCGTGGGCACCTCGACCGACGCTACGGAGGCCAACACATGACCCGCCCGATCACCGTGGGAGCAGACGGTACCGCCGAATCCCTGGCCGCCGTGCACTGGGCGGCCAGGGAAGCGGTACGCCGTGACCTCCCGCTGCGCATCGTGCACGCCCGGCCGAAGGCCGACAGCGACGAGCGGACGGCGGACGCCCGGGAGGCGGACGTCCAGGAGGCGCTGACGCGCACCGCGGGCGAGGTCACCGGGCACCACCCCGGCCTGACGGTGACCACCGAACTCGCCGACGGCGTCCCGGTCCAGGCGCTCCTCGTCGCCGCCGCCGAGGCCGAGACGCTGGTGCTCGGCTCCCGCGGCCACGGGGCGATCGTCGGCTTCCTGCTCGGCTCCGTCGGCCAGCAGGTCATCGCCGAGTCGACCCGGCCGGTCGTCCTCGTACGCGCCGCCGACCGGCCCGAGTCGGAGGCGGCGGGCCGTGAGATCGTCGTCGGCCAGCAGGGCGGCCCCGACGACAGCGCCGCCGCGCTGGGCTTCGCCTTCGAGGCGGCGGCGACCCGCGGCGCCGATCTGCGGGTCGTGCGGGCCTGGGCGCTGCCCACCGTCTTCACCTACAGCCCCGCCTCGATGGCACTCGCCGACGAGGCCGGCGGCCTGGAACAGTACGAGAGGACGGCCCTCGCGGAAGCACTGCGGCCGTGGCTGGAACGGTTCCCCGACGTGAAGGTGACCCAGCACGTCGAGATGGGCAGCGCGGGCGAGGTACTGCTCTCCGCGGCGGCCCATGCCCAGCTCACGGTGGTCGGCCGGCGGGCACACCGCTCGGCCGTGGGCTCACGGATCGGTTCGGTGGCCCACGCCGTCGTCCATCACGCGCCCTCTCCGGTCGCGGTCGTCCCGCCGGCCTGAGCGTCCGCCCCGCCGCCCGCCGCGGGTGACAGCGTGTTCCGCATCCCGGGCAGGATGTTCGTGACGTAGTCCCGGACGACCGTGTCCAGGTCGATGTCGTGCTGCGCCCGCTCGGACAGGTACCAGCGGTGTTCGAGCAGTTCGTGGTAGATCTCGGCGGGATCCATGGAGCCGCGCAGGTCGAGCGGTATGGCCCGCACGGTGGGCCGGAAGACGTCCCGGACCCACCGGTGGGCCAGTACCTCGGGCCGAGCCGCCAGGGGGTCGCCCGGCGCGTAGTCGTCCTGGGTGGCCATCCAGCTCTCCAGGTCGTTCAGCAGCCGCCGGGCCTGGTTCTCCTCGGTGTCGAGCCCGGTCAGGCGCAGCAGCTGGCGCTGATGGTGGCCGGCGTCGACGACCTTCGGTACGAAGGTGACGGTGTCGCCGTTCGAGGAGTGCGCGATCTGCATCTCGGCGACGTCGAAGCCGAGTTCGTTCAGGCGCCGGATCCGGCGGTCGATGTAGTGGTGCTTGCCCGCCGGGTAGACGGACGTGCGGGTGAGCTCCCGCCACAGCCCCTCGTAGCGCTTGCAGATCTCCATGCCGAACTCGATCGGGTCCACCGAAGGGTGCAGTGCCCCCGAGGCCTCCAGGTCCAGCAGCTCCCCGCTGATGTTGACACGTGCCAGATCGAGGTCGTACTCCCGCTGGCCCGGGCTCAGTTGCGGATGCACCTCGCCGGTCTCCGCGTCGACGAGATAGGCGGCGTACGCTCCCGCGTCCCGCCGGAACAGCGTGTTGGACAGCGAGCAGTCCCCCCAGGCGAACCCCGCGAGATGCAGCCGGACCAGCAGGACGGCCAGCGCGTCCATGAGGCGGTGCATGGTGGCGGGCCGCATGGTCGTCTCGAACATCGACCGGTAGGGCATCGAGCCGCCCAGATGCCGGGTGATGAGGACGGACTCCAGCGGACCGCCCGCCGTGTCGGTGCGGCCGGTGACCACGGCGAGGGGGTCCACCGACGGGATGTTCAGCCGGTCGAGGCCGCGCAGCAGCTCGTACTCGCGCAGCGCGGGCCGTTCGGCCAGTTCCTTGACCGCCACGACCTCGGCGCCGGCGCGCGCGTACCGCACGACGTGCCGTGAGATGCCTCGCGGCAACGGCACCAGATGGTGCTCGGGCCACTCCTCCAGCGGGATGTCCCACGGCAGGTCGAGCAGGAGCGCGGGATGCTCCGGGTTGGTGGCGCTGATCTGCAATGCCATCGCTCGCTTGCCCTGCCTCACGGTCGGCGTCATGTCGCAGGAGCATCTCCGCACCCGGACGTTCTCCCAGTCAACACGACGGCCCGAGGTGTCAGCAGGTGGGAGGGCCCGGCCGGTCGGCGTCCCGGGCCGGCGGCGCCGTGCGGCCCGGGGCAGCGGGACGTGATGTGCAGCACGTCGGGAGGGCGCCCGGGACCCCTGGGGCGCGGGTTCTGGCTGGGCACGGCTTGATCGGTGATCAAGTGGGGTGAAATCCCTGGCCAATGCTCATTCCGCTCATTTGACACCCCGTCGCCCGTCCGGATAGGAAGCAGCCCTGCGGGGTCGAGAGGTGGAGCGTGTACGAACCGAATGTGGTCGGGGACTGGCAGGAGTACGACGACGGGCATGCCGGCCTGCGCGTTCGCGTTCATGGCCTGGAGAAGGCCGAGCCGCCGCGGGGGCGTGACGACGCGGCCGAGGGCCTGGTCTACTTCCGGTTCCGGGTGACCGTCGAGAACCGTACGACCGTGTACTTCGGCATCCACCTGGAGGACGGCCAACTCGACGTGCGGGTCGGGAGCGAGGGCGAGAGCGCGTTCCTGGACTGGCGCAACTCCCAGTTCATCGAGGGCTTCGACGTCTACCCGCTGCGCCGGGTCACCTCGGTCCTGTACGCCGCCGCCCCGGAGAGCTGCCTCTCCCTGGTCGACATCCAGGTGCAGTTGAAGGTCGACGACGAATGGACCGAGCGGTATCTGTGGTCGGGCGGCATCGGCCCGCAGGAGCCGTCCGTGGCCGTGTGCGCCCGCGCCGACTCCGCGCAGGACAGCCTCGCCGCCCAGGTGATCAGTTACCTGGAGCGGGAGACGGGATCCGGCCCGGCGGTCTGAGCCTCTTCGGCCGGTCCCGGCTCGCGGGTGTTCAGACCCTCGGGCCGCCGTCCAGGGCCTCGGCGGCCTCCGCCGAGACGGCCTCGGCGACCGCCGCCAGCGCCGGGAAGTCGAGTTTCCACTGCTGCCAGAACAGCGGAACGTCGATGTGCCGGTCCGCCGAGAGCCGTACGAGCCGCCCCGCGCCGAGCAGGGGCGCGGCCTGCACCTCGGGGACCATCCCCCAGCCCATTCCGACGGCCACGGCCTCGACGAAGCCCTCGGAGGTCGGCACAAGATGCCGCACCGCACTGGCGCCCCGCGGCCCCTGGGCGCCCCGCGGTCCGCGCGCGCCGCGTACGAGCTCGCGGACGAACGCGTCCTGGATGTCGTCCCGCCGGTCGAAGGTGACCACCGGCGCGTCGGCGTAGACCTCCCACGAAGCGCCGCCCGCCCGGCCCGCGAACCACCGCGTGGCGAAGGCGGGGCTCGCCACCGGCACGTACCGCATACGGCCCAGACCGCGGACCGAACAGCCCGTCACGGCGTCAGGGGACGAGGTGACGGCCGCCATCACCAGCCCCTCCCGCAGCAGCGCGGCCGTGTGGTCCTGGTCCTCGCGGCGCAGTTCGTAGCAGACGGGCAGTCCCTCGGGCACGCGGGAGAGCGCGGGCAGGAACCAGGTCGCCAGCGAGTCGGCGTTCACCGCGATCGACAGCCGGGTCGGCTCCTCGGTGCCGGACATGCCCAGTTCGGCACGGGTGTCGCGCTCCAGCCGGGCCAGTTGCCGTGCGAAGCGCACGACGGCCTCGCCGGACTCGGTCGGCCGGACCGGCTTCGTACGCATCAACAGCACACGGCCCGTGCGCTGTTCGAGTGCCTTGACCCGCTGGCTCACCGCCGACGGAGTTACGTGGAGCACGGCTGCCGCGGCGTCGAAGGTGCCCTCGTCCACCACGGTCAGCAGGGTCCGCACCTGGTCCAGGGGAAGGTCTGTCATCACGAATGCTAAGGATACGTAAGAATCTTTAGCTGTACTTTTCCCGGCCGGGCTTCCTAGCGTGGACGGTGTGAACAGCGCACTGACCGCCACGGCCGCCGGGTTCGGCACCGGCCTCTCCCTGATCGTCGCCATCGGCGCCCAGAACGCCTTCGTCCTGCGCCAGGGCGTCCGCCGGGACGCGGTACTCCCCGTGGTGGCCATCTGCGCCCTCTCCGACGCGGCGCTCATCGCGCTGGGCGTCGGCGGGGTGGGCGCGGTCGTGGTGGCCTGGCCCTCGGTGCTCACCGCGGTCGGGCTGATCGGCGGCCTCTTCCTGATCGGGTACGGCTGCCTCGCCGCACGCCGGGTCCTGAAACCGTCGGCGCTGACCGTGGAGGCGGGGGCGGCGGGGGCGGCGGGTGTGCCGGGCGGGGCGGGCTCGCGGCGCCGTGCCGTGCTCACCTGTCTGGCGATGACCTGGCTGAATCCGCATGTCTACCTGGACACCGTGTTCCTGCTCGGCTCCATCGCGGCCGACCGCGGGCCCTGGCGCTGGACCTTCGGCCTCGGTGCGGTGATCGCCAGCCTGGTCTGGTTCGCGGCCCTCGGGTTCGGCGCCCGGCTGCTCAGCCCCCTTCTGGCCCGGCCGTCCGCGTGGCGGGTACTGGACGCTCTGATCGCCGCGACGATGATCGTGCTCGGGGCCACGCTGATCGCCGGGGTGTGAGGAGGCCGGTCGCGGCGGGCCGCCTCCGCCTGAGCCGCCCGCCCCGGTCGTGCCGGCCGCCTCGTTCGCCCCGGTGGACGACGGCGACGGCCAGCAGACCGAGCCCGAGCCCCGCCGCCGTCTGCACCCCGAAGGGCTCACCGAACATCAGCGCGCCCCACACGGCCGTCACGGGCGCCATCAGGAACATGAGCGTGTTGACCGCGGTCACCCCGGAGCGCCGCAGGATCAGCCAGTACAGGCCGTACCCGCCGAACGTGGAGAGCGTCACCAGCCACACCACCGCCGTCCAGAAGGACGCGTCGGCCGGGGGCGTCAGGCCGCCGCCGACGGCGGCGAGGGCCGTGAACACGACGGCGCTGGTGACGGCGTGCACCGTCATCGACACCATCGGGCGGACGTCCGCACGGGACCTGCGGTCCAGGAACGTCGCCGCGACCAGGCTGAGCATGCCGAGGAACGGCACGAGGTACGCCCACCACGCGACGCCCGTCGCGGCGCCCGCGTCGGCCGTCGTGACGACGGCGACCCCGGCCACGCCCAGCCCGAGCCCGAGCCACTGCGTGCGCGACACCGCCACGCCCAGCAGCGGGCCGGCCAGCGCCCCGGCCACCAGCGGCTGCGTACCGTCGATGAGAGCCGTGGTCCCGCTGGAGACGCCCAGCTCTATCGCGTAGTAGACGGTCAGCAGGTAGCCGCTCTGTGAGAGCAGCCCGACGCCGGCCTGCCGGAGCAGGTCACGGGGGCCGAGGCCGCGCCAGGAGGACCGGGCGGCGGTCAGGGCGACGACGCCGAGGACCAGGGCCAGCGGAACGAAGCGCCACATGAGGAGCGTGACCGTGGGGGCGCTGCCCGCCCCGAGCTTCGCCCCGATGAAACCGGAGCTCCAGGCTCCCACGAACGCGATCGACAGAAGGATGTTCACGGCGCCACGCACCTCCAAAACTAAACCGATCTGTATACCTCTTGGCGCCGAGTATACAGATCGGTCTACAATGGGTGGATGAGCAGCACGGACACCCCCCGCCGCGTACCGCTGACCCCTGCGGCCCGCCGCGCCCTGGCCGCGGCCGGGCGACTGTTCTACGAGCGCGGCATCCACGCCGTCGGCGTCGATCTGATCGCCGCCGAGGCCGGTGTCACGAAGAAGACGCTCTACGACCGGTTCGGCTCCAAGGAGCAGATCGTCGTCGAGTACCTCGCCGACCGGGACGAGCGCTGGCGCGCCTGCCTCGCCGCCCGCCTCGACGCCTGCGCGGCACCGCTGGACAGCGTTCTGACCGTCTTCGACGTGTCGCGCGAGTGGATGGACGCGAACAGCCCCAGGGGCTGCAGCATGGTCAACGCCCACGCGGAGATCGACGACCCGTCGCACCCCGCGTACGCGATCATCACCGGCCAGAAGCGGTGGATGCTCACCCTGTTCACCGATCTCGTACGCCCGCTCGCGCCCGACGCGGCCGACTCGCTGGGCCGGAGCCTGATGCTGCTCCACGAGGGCGCGCTCGTCGCCTTCGGCCTGCGCATCTTCCCCGGGGCGCTGGAGCACGCCCGCGAGCAGGCGGCGGCCCTCCTGGCGCGCTGACCGGACACCCTCCGGCCGTCTCCGTCTCCGTCTCCGTCTCCGTCTCCGTCTCCGTCCCCGTCCACGGACCGACCCACCGCGCGAAGATCGCACCGCATCGGCGATAGTGAACCCCTGATCGAAAGATGTATCTAGCAATCAGGATGGGTGTGGACACCAGCAGGGGCAGTGCGGACGACAGTGCGGAACCCCGGACCGAGACCGGAACCGAGGCCGGGACCGGGACCGGGACCGGGGGACCCTCCCGCCCCGCGGATCCCGGCGACGGGGAGAGGGACGGGAACGGACCGCGCAACGGGTGGCGCCGCTGGGCCATGGACACCCGGCCGCTGCGCCGCCCCGCGTACCGCCGCCTGTGGTCCTCGACCATCGTCACCGCCGTGGGCAGCCAGCTCACCGCCGTCGCCGTACCCAAGCAGATCTACGACATCACCGGATCCTCCGCCTGGGTCGGCTACGCCAGCTTCGCGGGACTGCTGCCCCTCGTGGTCTTCGCGCTCTGGGGCGGGGCGATCGCGGACACCGTGGACCGGCGCAAGCTCCTCCTCGTCACCAACACCGGCATCGCCGTCACCTCCCTGCTCTTCTGGATCCAGGCCGTCACCGGACTCGGCTCGGTGGCCGTCCTGATGGTGCTCCTCGCCGTCCAGCAGGCGTTCTTCGGCCTCAACTCCCCGGCCCGGCAGGCGTCCATCGCCCGGCTCGTACCGAAGGAGGAGCTGGCCGCGGCGAACGCGCTCGGCTCGACCGTCATGCAGACCGGCCTGGTAGCGGGACCGCTGCTCGCCGGAGCGCTCATACCCGTCGTGGGCCTGCCCGAGCTCTACCTGATCGACGCCGTGGCCCTGTGCGCCACGGTGTGGGCCGTCTACCGGCTGCCCGCGCTGCCGCCCCTGGCCACCGCCACGGCGGCGGCCGGCCGGGCGGGGCTGAAGGGCATCGCGGAGGGCTTCCGCTACATCTCGCTCAACCAGGTGCTGCTGCTGTCCTTCCTCGCCGACATCATCGCGATGGTGTTCGGCATGCCCCGCGCGCTCTTCCCCCAGCTCGCCGCACAGACGTACGCGCCGTACGGCGAGGGCCTGGCGCTCGGCCTGCTCTTCGCTGCGGTCCCCATCGGCGCGGTGCTCGGCGGACTCATGTCGGGCACCTTCTCGCGGGCGCGCCGGCACGGCCTCATGGTCATCGTCGCGGTGGTCGCGTGGGGACTGGCCATCACCGGGTTCGGGCTGAGCGCCAACCTCTGGGTGGCCGTGGCGTTCCTCGCCGCCGCCGGAGTCGCCGACATGGTCTCCATGGTCTTCCGCGGCGCCATCCTCCTCTCGGCCGTCACCGACGAACTCCGGGGCCGGATGCAGGGCGTCTTCACGGTCGTCGTCGCGGGCGGCCCACGACTGGCCGACGTGCTGCACGGCACGGCCGGATCGGCGCTGGGTGCCCGTACGGCGGTCGCGGGCGGCGGCCTGCTAGTCGTCGTCTCCATGCTGGTCCTGGCGGCGACCATGCCCGCGCTGCGCCGCTACAGCGCCAGCACCTGAGGCACCGCCAACGAATTACGTCGCTTCCGTGCGCGCGGCGAACTAGCCTCACCGTTCATGAACGCCTTGCGGACGATCCATGACGTGCCCCTCTTCTTCTGCGCCGCCGAGGGCGAGCCCATCGGTAGCGAGAGGGACGCCCTGGACGTCATCGGTGAGGCCTCCTACCAGGGCGCGCGGTGGGCCGTCGTCCCGGCCGAGCGGCTGGACGAGACGTTCTTCCGGCTCAGCACGCGCGTCGCCGGGGACATCGTCCAGAAGTTCGCGAACTACCGCCTCGGACTCGTGGTCGTGGGGGACATCTCCCCTCACACGGCCGACAGTTCCGCGCTGCGCGACTTCGTGCGGGAGTGCAACCGGGGGCGGCAGACGTGGTTCGTCGCCGACGCGGACGAGCTGGACGAGCGGCTGAAGGGCTGAGGGGCTGAGGCCCCCGGGGGGGGACCCTAGCCCTGGACGCCCGCCGCGGCCTGCGCGATCAGTTCCTGGAGGTACAGGCCGCGGCGGGCGTCCAGCTCGCCGGACACCCCCGTGCGCACCGCCGAGGCGAAGGCCTGGCGCAGGACCGGCCAGCACTCGTCGTGGTCGAGGTCCGCGTTGTCGTACACAAGGCCGGAGCGGGGGCCGAACAGCTCGACCCGCATGATCCCGGGGTCCACGGCGACCGAACCGGACAGTGAGGCCTGGCTGACCGCGCCGCTCTCGTGCTCGCAGGTGAGCTCCACCCACCGACGCGGATCGCCGGTGCCGCGGACCCGCACGACGGGGCCGACGGCGGCGTCCAGCAGGTCGAGGATGTGGGGCCCGATATCCAGCAGCGCACCGTGCTCAAGACGCCAGGGGGTCGCGAAGTCACCGCCGAGGAAGGCGCCGCTCAGCCCGGCCGAGCGGGCGCCCGACACCTCGATGTCCCGCGCGGCCCGTATGAACTCCTGCGCGACGGGGTGATAGCGGTTGGTCAGGACCACCTGCGAGACGACACCCGCCTCGTCGATCGCGTCGACGAGCCGCCGCGCGGACGGTACGTCGAGGCCGATCGGCTTCTCCAGCAGCAGGGCCTTGCCCGCCTTGGCCGCCCGCGCGGCGAGGTCCGCCTGAATGTCCGGCGGCACCGCGAAGGCCACCGCCTCGCACCGGTCGAGCAGCTCCTCGAAACGCGCCACGGCGACGGCTCCGTACGGCTCGGCGGTCTCCTGCGCCGCTACGGGACGCCGCGCCCACACCGCCGTCAGCTCCGTCTCGGGCCCGGCGGCGAGTACGGGCGCGTGCACGCCACGCGCCCAGGGACCGGCGCCGACCAGGCCGACCTTGACGGGGGAGTGGGGCCAGGAGGAGACGTTGTCGGCCACGGGAGTCCAATCTGCGCGGGTTCATTGCCGGAAGCGGCGACCGTAGCAACGACCTGAGCCCGCGGGCGCGGTGGGGCTGGTCGCGCAGTTCCCCGCGCCCCTGGGTGATTCAGCCCCTCCGGCGTTTGAGGAGCGGGGGTTCGGGGGCGGAGCCCCTGAGCCGTTGTCGGGAACGGGTAGGGGCGGCGGGGGCGAAGGAATCGGGGCCTACGCCGGACGCAGCCAGATCGTCGCGAGCGGCGGGAGGGTCAGACGGATGCTGGCCGCGCGACCGTGCCACGCCACCGCCTCCGGCTTCACGGGACCGGCGTTGGAGACACCACCCCCGCCATACCGCCCCGCGTCCGTATTCAGAACCTCCCCCCAGACAGGCACGTCATCAGGCACCCCGAGCCGATACTCGTCCCGCACCACCGGCGAGAAGTTGGAGACCGCGAGCAGCGGCGCCCCGTCCGCCGCGAAGCGCAGGAACGCGAAGACGTTGTCCTCCGCCGCACCACCGTCGACCCACGCGAACCCGGCGGGATCGGTGTCCCGCTCCCAGAGCGCACCGGCCGCCAGGTACTGACGGTTCAGCTCGCGCACGAGGTCACGTACGCCCCGGTGGTCGGCCTCCGCCCCGTACCCGGGATCCAGCAGGCCCCAGTCGGGCCCGTGCGCCTCGGACCACTCGGCGCCCTGGGCGAACTCCTGCCCCATGAAGAGCAGTTGCTTGCCGGGATGGGCCCACATGAAGCCCAGGTAGGCGCGGTGGGTGGCGCGCCGCTGCCACCAGTCGCCGGGCATCTTCGACACCAGCGCCTGCTTGCCGTGCACGACCTCGTCGTGCGAGATCGGCAGGACGTAGTTCTCGCTGTACGCGTACACCATCGAGAACGTCATCTCGTCGTGGTGGTACTTGCGGTGCACGGGCTCGTGCTTGATGTACTCCAGCGAGTCGTGCATCCAGCCCATGTTCCACTTCAGCCCGAAGCCGAGGCCGCCGTCGCTGGTCGGCCGGGTCACGCCGTTCCAGGCGGTCGACTCCTCCGCGATGGTCACGATCCCCGGCACCCGCCGGTACAGCGTCGCGTTCATCTCCTGGAGGAAGGCCATCGCGTCGAGGTCCTCCCGGCCGCCGAAGACGTTCGGCGTCCACTGACCGGAGTCACGGGAGTAGTCGAGGTAGAGCATGGAGGCCACCGCGTCGACGCGCAGCCCGTCGATGTGGAACTCCTCGCACCAGTACACGGCGTTGGCGACGAGGAAGTTGCGCACCTCCACACGGCCGTAGTCGAACTCGTACGTGCCCCAGTCCGGGTGCTCGGCCCGCCGGTCGTCCCCGGGCTCGTACAGCGGCTCCCCGTCGAAGCGGCCGAGCGCCCAGTCGTCCTTCGGGAAGTGCGCGGGCACCCAGTCCATGATCACGCCGATACCGGCCCGGTGCAGCGCGTCGACGAGGTACCTGAAGTCGTCCGGGGTGCCGAGCCGTGAGGTGGGCGCGTAGAAACCGGTGACCTGGTAGCCCCACGAGCCGCCGAAGGGATGCTCGGCGACCGGCATCAGCTCGACATGGGTGAAACCGAGGTCGTTGACGTACGCGGGCAGCTCCTCCGCCAGCTGACGATACGTCAGGCCCGGTCGCCAGGAAGCGAGATGGACCTCGTACACGGAGAACGGCGCCTCGTGCACCGGAGTGTCACCGCGCTGCTCCATCCACCGCCCGTCGTTCCACTCGTAGTGCGAGGCGGTGACGACGGACGCCGTGTCCGGCGGTACCTCGGCGCGGCGGGCCATCGGGTCCGCCTTCAGGAACCGGTCGCCGTGCCGGGACGTGATCTCGAACTTGTACCGCGCACCCTCACCGACACCGGGCAGGAACAGCTCCCACACCCCGGCCGCGCCCAGCGAGCGCATCGGGAACTGCGTGCCGTCCCAGAACGTGAAGTCACCGGCGACCCGCACCCCTTGCGCGTTCGGCGCCCACACCGTGAAGCGGGTCCCCGCCACACCCTGGTGCTCCATCGGCTCGGCGCCGAGGGCCCGCCACAGCTGCTCGTGCCGGCCCTCGCGCACGAGATGCAGATCCAGCTCACCGAGCGCGGGCAGGAAGCGGTACGGATCCTCCACCTCCAGCTCGACACCGCCCGCGTATCTGACCACCAACGTGTACTCGGGAACCGCGTCGAGGGGCAGCACCCCGGAGAACAGACCACCGCCCTCGCTGTCCAGCAGCATCCGCAGCCCGTCCGGCAGCGCCACCGCCACGGACTCGGCGAACGGCCGCAGCGCGCGGACCATGACACCCTCCGCCACCGGATGCGCCCCGAGCAGCGCGTGCGGATCGTGATGGGTCCCCGACAGCAGCCGCTCCCGGTCCGCCACCTCCATCGAGGACACCGGCGGTCGCCCGCCGGGTCCCCCCGGCCCCGGTTCGCACGGACCGGCCTCGACGGGCCGGACGTCCTCGGACTGCGGCGGGGTCAGGGGTACGGAGATATCGCGGGCTGCCACGGTTTTCAGCCTCCTTGAGCGCTGTGGAAGGAATGGAAGGAAGGGACCGGCGTGTGCGGACCGCCGGACGGGGACGGGGCGTGCTCGGCGAGCCGGGCGATCGCCGCCATCGGCACGGGCAGCCAGTCGGGCCGGTGCCGTGCCTCGTACAGGGCCTCGTACACGGCCCGGTCGGTCTCGTGCGCCCGCAGCAGCTCGCGCTGCGCACGCGGATCCCACCGCGCCTGTACGGCGTAACCGGCGCAGTAGGCGTCACGGCAGCGGAGTGCCCACTCCGGACGCCACGGACGGCGGCTGCGGGCGGCGTAGTCGAAGGACCGCAGCATGCCCGCGACATCGCGTACGGGGGACTGCGGCTGCCGGCGTTCGGCGATGGGCCGGGCCGGCTCGCCCTCGAAGTCGATGACGGACCAGCGTTCCTTGGACCACAGCACCTGACCGAGGTGCAGATCGCCGTGGATCCGCTGCACCGGACGACCCGAGTCGAGGGCGGCCAGCTCGTCGAAGGCGCCCCGCAGCCCGGCCACGTACGGCAGCAGCTGCGGCACCGAACGGCTCGTCGTGTCCAGGCGCTCGATCATGGCCGCCGCGAGTCGTCCGTTCCCGTCCGCGGTCGGCGCGCCGAGGGCGAACGCGGCGGCCAGCGCGAGGTGCACCTCGGCGGTCGCGCGCCCCAGCTCGTACGCCTCGTCCCGGAAGTCCCGGCCCGCGGTGAGCGCTCCGAGTGCCAGGGTCCAGCCGTCGACGGCGTCCGGCAGGAACGGCTGGAGCACGCCGAGCGTCGCGGGCTGCGGCTCCGAGGTACGGAACCACGCCACGGGGGCCGGTACCCGCGTGCAGCCCTGGCGGGCCAGGGCCCAGGGCACCTCCAGGTCCGGGTTGATGCCGGGCCGGACCCGCCGGAAGATCTTGAGGATGTACGCGTCCCCGTACACCAGGCTGGTGTTGGACTGCTCGGCGTCGAGGAGACGCGGTGTCAGACCGGCGGGGATCGCCACCTTCGCGTCCCGCTCGAACCGCAGCGGGCCCGCCGTGCCCGGCGTGCGCAGCCGCTCCAGGAGCAGGTCCGCCGACCGCGGTTCCTGGAGGGCGTCGTACACGGTCAGACCGGCCAGCGGCCCGCGGCTCGCGCGTCCGATGCGCGCGTGCTCCAGCCGGGGAGGCAGGACCTCCCCGACCCCGAGGAGCAGTTGGTAGCAGTCCCCGGGCCGGGACGGCGAGGAACCGTCCCCGGTGCCGACCAGGAGGTGCAGGCACGCCGGATGCAGCTCGGTCACCGAGAGCAGGGAGAGGTCCGTGACCCGTCTGCCCCTGCCCGCGAACCAGCGTTGCTCGGGCAGCCACGCCTGGAGCAGGTCGGCGAGCGATGTCAGCAGGTGGGCAGGACTGTGGCCGCTGGGGCGGGGTGCTACGACCTTGCGCATGTCGACCCGTCCTTTCAGGAGCACACCGTCAATCGGCGACCGGTGAGTGGAGTGGCGTCCTTGCGGAGGCGGAACCAGTAGAAGCCGTGGCCGGCGAGGGTGAGGAGGTAGGGGAGTTCGCCGATGGCGGGGAAGCGGACGCCGCCGATGAGTTCGACGGGGTGGCGTCCGTTGAAGGTCTGGAGGTCGAGTTCGGTGGGCTGGGCGAAGCGGGAGAAGTTGTGGACGCACAGGACGAGGTCGTCCTTGTATTCGCGCAGGAAGGCGATGACGGCGGGGTTGGAGGAGGGGAGTTCGGTGTAGGTGCCCAGGCCGAAGGCGGGGTTCTGTTTGCGGATTTCGATCATGCGGCGGGTCCAGTGGAGCAGGCTGGAGGGGTTGCTCATGGAGGCTTCGACGTTGGTGACCTGGTAGCCGTGGACGGGGTCCATGATCGTGGGGAGGTAGAGGCGTCCGGGGTCGCAGGAGGAGAAGCCGGCGTTGCGGTCGGGGGTCCACTGCATGGGGGTGCGTACGGCGTCGCGGTCGCCGAGCCAGATGTTGTCGCCCATGCCGATCTCGTCGCCGTAGTAGAGGATCGGTGAGCCGGGCAGGGAGAGCAGGAGTGCGGTGAAGAGTTCGATCTGGTTGCGGTCGTTGTCGAGGAGGGTGGCCAGGCGGCGGCGGATGCCGATGTTGGCGCGCATGCGGGGGTCTTTGGCGTATTCGGCGTACATGTAGTCGCGTTCTTCGTCGGTGACCATTTCGAGGGTGAGCTCGTCGTGGTTGCGGAGGAAGATGCCCCATTGGCAGCCGGAGGGGATGGCGGGGGTTTTCGCGAGGATTTCTGATACGGGGTAGCGGGATTCGCGGCGGACGGCCATGAAGATGCGGGGCATGACGGGGAAGTGGAATGCCATGTGGCATTCGTCGCCGCCGGCGGTGTAGTCGCCGAAGTAGTCGACGACGTCTTCGGGCCATTGGTTGGCTTCGGCGAGGAGGACGGTGTCGGGGTAGTGGGCGTCGATTTCGGCGCGGACTTGTTTGAGGATCTGGTGGGTGGCGGGGAGGTTTTCGCAGTCGGTGCCCTCTTCGGCGAAGAGGTAGGGGACGGCGTCGAGGCGGAAGCCGTCGATGCCGAGGTCGAGCCAGAAGCGGAGGGCGGAGATGATTTCTTCGACGACGGCGGGGTTTTCGAAGTTGAGGTCGGGTTGGTGGGAGAAGAAGCGGTGGAAGTAGTACTGCTTGCGGATGGGGTCGAAGGTCCAGTTGGAGGCTTCGGTGTCGACGAAGATGATGCGGGCGTCGGCGTATTGCTGGTCGTCGTCGGCCCACATGTAGTAGTCGCCGTAGGGGCCGGTGGGGTCGTTGCGGGAGGCCTGGAACCAGGGGTGCTGGTCGCTGGTGTGGTTCATGACGAAGTCGATGATGACGCGCATGCCGCGTTGGTGGGCGGCGTCGACGAATTCGACGAAGTCGGCGAGGTCGCCGAATTCGGGGAGGACGGCGGTGTAGTCGGAGACGTCGTAGCCGCCGTCGCGGAGGGGGGATTTGAAGAAGGGGGGCAGCCAGAGGCAGTCGACGCCGAGCCATTGGAGGTAGTCGAGTTTGGCGGTGAGGCCTTTGAGGTCGCCGATGCCGTCGCCGTTGCTGTCCTGGAAGGAGCGGACGAGGACTTCGTAGAAGACGGCGCGTTTGAACCATTCGGGGTCGCGGTCCTTGGCGGGGGTGTCTTCGAACTTGTCTTCGACGGGTTCGTTGACGGTCATGTGGGTGACCCTCCGGTGGGCGGTGAGGACGGTCGCAGGACGGTCAGTACGTGTGCGGCCCGGTCGCCGGGCGTCAGGCGTACGTAGTTGGTCCTGCCCCAGGGGTAGATCTCGCCGGAGAGCTCGTCGCGCACCGGGAGTGAGTCGTGCCAGTCGAGGCCGAGTCGTGGCATGTCCAACGAGACCGTGGCTTCCTGGGTGTGGTGGGGGTCGAGGTTCACGACCACCAGAACCGTGTCGGTGCCCTCGCGTTTGCTGTACGCGATCACGGCGTCGTTGTCGGCCCGGTGGAAGTGGAGGTTGCGGAGCCGGCGCAGCGCGGGGTGGGCCCGCCGGATCCTGTTCAGCGAACCGATGAGCGGAGCGAGGGAGGTGCCCGCCCGTTCGGCTGATTCCCAGTCCCGTGGCCGGAGCTGGTATTTCTCCGAGTCGAGATAGTCCTCGGTGCCGGCCCTCGCCGCGGTGTTCTCGCACAGCTCGTATCCCGCGTACATCCCCCAGGTGGGCGAGAGTGTCGCCGCCAGTACGGCCCGGATCTCGAAAGCGGGCCGGCCGCCGTGCTGCAGGAACTCCGTGAGGATGTCGGGGGTGTTGACGAAGAAGTTGGGCCGCATGTGGGCGGCGGCGTCACCGGAGAGTTCGGTGAGGTATTCGGTGAGTTCCTCTTTGGTGTTGCGCCAGGTGAAATAGGTGTAGGACTGCTGGAAACCGATCGCGCCGAGCGTGTGCATCATCGCCGGGCGGGTGAACGCCTCGGCCAGGAAGATCACATCGGGATCGGTGCGATTGATCTCCCCGATCACTTCCTCCCAGAACATGACCGGTTTCGTATGCGGATTGTCCACGCGGAAGATCCGCACCCCGTGGCCCATCCAGAACCGCAGAATGCCGAGTGTTTCCTCGATCAGGCCCGGCATGTCCTCGTCGAAGGCGATCGGATAGATGTCCTGGTACTTCTTCGGCGGGTTCTCCGCGTATGCGATCGTGCCGTCCGCCCGGTGCTGGAACCATTCCGGGTGCTTCTCCACCCACGGGTGGTCCGGGGAGCACTGGAGGGCGAAATCAAGGGCGACTTCGAGTTTCAGAGCGGTCGCGGTGCGCACGAACGCGTCGAAGTCGTCGATCGTGCCGAGGTCGGGGTGGACGGCGTCGTGCCCGCCCTCCGGTGAGCCGATCGCCCACGGCACCCCGACATCCTCGCGATGTGCCGAGAGGTTGTTGTTGGGGCCTTTCCGGAAGGTCGTGCCGATGGGGTGGATCGGCGGCAGGTAGACGACGTCGAAACCCATGGCGGCGATCGC
This sequence comes from Streptomyces ortus, assembly GCF_026341275.1. Taxonomy (NCBI): domain Bacteria; kingdom Bacillati; phylum Actinomycetota; class Actinomycetes; order Kitasatosporales; family Streptomycetaceae; genus Streptomyces; species Streptomyces ortus. Next base: position 3,893,034 of record NZ_JAIFZO010000002.1, on the reverse strand, counting down.
GGGCAGCCGCCGGGCCGCCGTCTTGAACGTACCGCTGACCGGTGGCTTTCCGGGCTCGACCTCCGCGCCCTCAGAGCGCGGGAAGAACTCGTACCAGGAACCGAAAAGAGCCCGCTCCCGTTCCACCAACAGGGGGAGCGCGGCCGACCGGGTGATCCGTTCCCGCAGCGGGTGGTCGGCGAGTGCCGCGTCCACGTCCGGGGTCAGGGCGGCGGCGAGACGGGCGGACGGGGGCCGGGAATCGTCGCGCAGGGCGTTCGCGGCGGTCAGGACCGCGGCGCGGCCGGCGTCGTGCGGCACTCCGGAGGCGGCCCGCTCGTACAACGCGGCACCCTCCTCCAGGACCAGGCCCACGTCGAGGCCGGCCGGGATCTTTATGCGGGCCGACCGGCGCCAGGCGGAGACGGGGTCCGACCACGCCTCCACCCAGTAGGTCCACTCGCCCACGGCCGTGGGCGTGACGTCGGCGCCCCAGCGGTCCGTACCGGGGGCCAGTTCCCGCAGGGGAGTCCACGGGCCGGTGCGCCCGTCGGGGCCGCGCAGCACGACGTTCGCGCCGACCACGTCATGGCCCTCGCCGAACAGCGTGGCGGTGACCTGGAAGGTCTCACCCACCACCGCCTTCGCGGGGCGGTTGCCGCGGTCGACGGCCGGACGGACATCGACGACGGGGACGCGGCCGATCGGAACGACGGTCGTGCGGCCAACAGGGGGGACGTGGCCGCCGGCCGGGTTCTCGGTCATGTGATTCATCTCCGTCGTCGAGGTCCTTGTCCGGTCCGTGGTCGCCCACGGGGCGAAGGGCATGTGTTCCTAGGTCGCGGGGCTCACCGCGAGTCCGTCGGAATGCCCTGGAATCGCGCCGATCGGCGGGCCGTACCTGGCCCGTTCGCGGCGCCGGGCCGAAGTGGCCGACACATAGCGCTCTGCGGCCTGCACGGCCTCACGTGCGCAGCGTTTGCCCATGAGGACGCAGAGCGTGTAGCCCGTGTCCTCGAAATTGCCTCGCGCGCCATGGTCGGCGGGGGCCGCGAGCATCATGCGTTCCCAGGCCCGGTAGCGCTCCAGCAGCCTGGCGACCTCGTCTTTGGCAGGCAGCAGCATCTCACTGGTCACCTTCCATTCCCTCGGATGCGCACGGTTCGCCCGGTTGTGCGTAAGGACCGTGCACGCGGAGGCGCCGGCCGACTGCTGCGGCCGACACCCTCACTCATGGTGCACGTGCGGCCACCCAACGTCCTGTTGTCGTTTCAACGACATCGGGTCGGCGCTCCGGTTGCACGAATGGAGTACCGCTCGCACGCTGGGAATGACTCAGAAGCGATCACTGCTCACGCTCCGCTGTCGGAGCCCGTCCCGCCGGGGCGAGATGAGGAGCGAGAGCTTCGCCGGTTGCCGGTGAGGAGCCAACGACGATGAAGACCGTAGTCCCCTGCTACTACCACCTCGACGTGGAGGTCAGTCCGGAGCGGGTCGATCAGGTCAGCCGCATTCTGGCCGCCCACCTCCGGTACTGGAACCTGGAGAACCTCGTCGAGCCCGTCTGTCACTGCGCCGAGCTGCTGCTGCGGACGATCGACGCCCACGCGACGGACAAGAACACCACGCTGGAGATGTGGTGGAACGGCCAGCACCTGATCACCGCCATCGCGGACATCGACGGGAAGTCCCACCCGGAGTCCGCGACGCGGGGATGGCTGGCCCGTGTCGCCGCGCTGAGCGACGGCTGGGGGTGCTGTGCCACGGGCGACGGCGGACGGATCGTCTGGTTCTCCCGCCGGGCCCGCGCCATGGAGCGCGCCCCGCTGGTCCCGACCGCACCCGCGCCCAGCCTGCGCGAAGCCCGGCACGCGCCCCGCGAGCTGCCGGTACCGGTCCTGGCGGCGCCGGTGCCCGAAGCGCCGCTCGTGGGTGCGGCGCCCGAGTAGTGACGACACATCGGCCCGCGACCGCCTCCCCCGGTGGTCACGGGCCGGTGTCCTGCCGTACGCGGGGGTCGGGCCGACCGGACGCCGTATACGCGGCCCCGGTCGGCCGTTGACCCGATCAGGCGATCCGGACCTCCCCGTACGGGACCAGTCGCACCGGACCCAGGAGGCCGTACGCCGCCCGGGTCAGGCCGCCGTACACGGCCGGGTCGCTGACCCGCAGGCGGTTGGCGAGCGGGGTGGCCACCTCGACCTCGATGGTGTTCGTACCGCGTTCGAGCAGGCCGCCGAGGTCCACCACGGGGTGGATCTGGTCGACCGGGTCGAGCCGGTGGCCGTTGACCGTGACCCGGCAGGTGTCCGTGACCGAGCCCAGCTCCAGACGTGCGCCGTGCCCGCCGGTCCAGCCGCGGCCGAGCGTGACGGTGGCGCGGTAGCGGCCGATGCCCGAGACGTCCGCCAGTTCGGGGATCTGCGACCAGGGCACCAGCGCGTCCAGTGTCAACTCGTGCTCGACGACGGTGGTCCTGGTCGCCGAGGCCCCGGGCCGCCAGTCCTGCACCCTCAGACGCCATGACGTCAGTTCCATCGGCTCCGGGATGTCCTTCAGCGTGACGCTGACGGCGCGTCCCCTGGAGAGCGAGGTCCGGTACGTGCCCGAGGCCGTGGCCCGGACGGTGAGACCCGCGTCGGTGAAGCGCACCTCCTCGGCCTCGCCGGCGACGGCGTACGGGCGGGAGCCGTTGCGGTCACCGAAGAGCCCCGGCCTGCCGATGGCCACGACGAGGGTCTCCGCGGGCTGAAGGGTGACCCGCACGGTGACCGAGTCGCCGTCCTCGGTGTAGCGGGCGACGCGCTCCGCCTTCCCGGTCCACGGATCCAGCAGGTACGGCACACCCTTGGCCGTGGTGCGGTGCAGGGTGACCTCGTGGTCGATCGCGGCGACCGCCGGCTTGACCGTCTCGGCGTGCTTGCCGTTGCACAGATAGTAGTAGTCGACGCCGTCGGCCACCCGGTGCGCGTTGAGGAGGGTCGACGCACTCGCGTACGTGACGTCGGGCCGCACTCCGAGCGCGGTGAGCGCGTCGCCGACCAGGGTCTTGTCGGTGACCGTGCGGACCAGCGGCCGGGCCAGCAACTCCTTGACCACGGACTGCAGTTCGGCGCTCTCGCCGGTGTCCGGGAGCCCCGGCGGCACCACCGTGTCCCAGGCGCCGAGCAGCACGATCGGCAGTCCGGCCCGGCTGAACCGCAGCAGGGCGCGCGCGTCCCGCAGGGCGAGCGTCACCGTGGACCCGTAGAAGAAGTCGCCCTCGACGAACAGGGCCTTGTACGCGGGGCCGTCCGGTGCGAGCCGTCCCTTGCGCACGACGGCGGAGGGCAGGTCGAGGAGCGGGCCGCTGAGGAACTGGTGGCTCCAGCCGAGGGTGACGCCCGTCGAGGTGAACCAGGACGCGCCGATGCCGGTGGCCGTGTAGCCGGTCTGCCGGAACACCGCCACGTCCGCCTTGGCCCTGCCGGTCTGCAGCACCTGGTGGACCCGGCCGAGGTAGCCGGAGACGTCGGAGACGTGCTTCCAGGTGGGATGTCTGGGACCCCAGGACTCGCCGTACCCGGCCACACCCTTGTACGGGGTGAAGGCCGCGTATCCGGGCCACTTGACGCCGGGGAACTCGGCGTAGGAGAAGCCGTGGACGACCGTCTGGTTGACCCCGGCGGCATAGGCGCCGCCCATGGTGCGCAGGAACCTCTGCCAGGTGGTGCTGTACGCGCCGCCCGCGTAGGCGCCGGCCTCGCACGAGAGCACCGTGTTCCCGGCCATGTCACGGCCGCCGGCCAGGCAGCGGTAGTCGTCGAGGTTCTTGAAGCCCAGTGACTCGCCCTCGGGGATGTCGAGGATCGCGGCCGAGGCGATGGCGTCGGTCTGCAACCCGTAGGGCTGCGACCGCAGTTGCAGACCGAGCGAGTGGGCCCAGGTGCGCAGTGCCGTGACGTGGTGCTTGTTGAAGAGGGTGGAGACCGTCTCCCAGAAGTCGTGCCGGATCTGGCGGGTGACGGCGGCCTCGAAGGCGTACACCTGGTTGCTGTTGTCCAGGACCAGGGCGGGCAGCAGCGGCAGCAGGGAGCGGCCGGTGTGGTCGCGGAACGCGTCGGGCAGGCCCGGTGTCCACTGCAGTCCGTCGGTCTCCAGCTCGATGGAGTCCTCGAAGAGCGCGCCGCCGGAGACCTTCAGCAGTCGGCGGACGGACTTCGTGAGGATGTGCTTCTCCCAGAAGTCGGTCACCGCGCGCGTGCCGGCCGCGCTGAAGTGGTCGACGACGTAGGCGGGCGGGTCGGTGTGCGGTCCGGCCTCCGGGGTCTGGCCCGAGCCGCGTACCCAGTACGAGATCACCACCCAGGTGCCGTCGTCGGGCGCGGTCCAGTCGAGGGCGCCGCCGGTGACGGTGGAGGTGAGGTCGCGCACCGAGTCCAGGTCGAGGCCGGTCTCCTTACGGGTGGAGTTCGCGGTGTTCACCCGGGCCGCCTGCACCAGGAGCAGCCGCCGCGCGGTCACACCCGGCGCGGCCTCGTGCACGGGCTCGGGGACGGGGCCGGAGAACGAGGCGCCCGGAGCCAGGGTGGCCGCTCCGTGGGCCAGTTCCTTGACGGCCGCGTCGCTGTCGGGGGTGATGCCGGGTACGGCGGCGGGCCAGCTGGGCCCGACGGTGAGGTCCACGGTGAGACCGCGACGGGCGGCCTGGCTCAGCGCGGCCTCGACTCCCGCGACCCAGGCGGCGGTTCCCCAGCCGCGGCGGGCCGTGTCCAGGGAGGAGGTGTCGCTGACGCTGTGGTGGACGGCGGCTATCTCGGCACCGCCGAAGCCCGCGTCGGCGATCTGGTCGATCTCCCGTCTGATCTCGTCCGGCTGCACCAGGCCGTCGGGCCACCACCAGCGGAACTTCGGGCGCACCGCGCGGCCCGGGTCGGCGAAACGCGGGGCGGAGGAGCCGGTGGCTCCCGCGGTGGCGGCCGAGGCGCTGCCGGGCGCCGCCCGGTCGAGGACGCCGGCGGCGGCTGCCGTGGCCGCCGCCGCGGCGAGGACGGTACGGCGCGGGAGACCCGCCCGGGGAACTGCGGTGTGGTCGTTCATGGTTCTTGTCCACTCTTGGAGCTCGGAGGGCAGCACAAAGAGGACCCCCTGAAGGGCCCGGGGAGTTGAATCGTTTTAATCGCTGCGACGCTGCGAAAGTAAGTCGCTCGATCAAGAGGCGTCAAGAAGCGCGTACGACACAAATTCTCCCGCGCACGGTCACGAGACGTGGTCGGAGGCGGTCGGCGCAGTCTTAGGACGGATTCCCGCGGCGGATGTCCTCGACCTCGCCGAAGCCGCCCGTCGGGCTCCAGCGCAGGCGCGTGAGCCACTCGGTGGACGATCTCGTGAACAGCAGGTCCTCGGTGCCGGGCACGGACGCGGCCTTCTCCCAGCCGTCGAAGTCCTCGGTCGACTTGGTGTCCCAGGCCGCCAGTTTCCTCGTACCCACCGCCGCGACCGACTCCGTCGGCGGTTCGCCGTCCGCGCAGTACACACCCCAGTCGGCGATCGCCGTGACCGTGTCGCCGAAGGCCTTGAGCGTGATGCTCTGGCAGGCGTCACCCTCCGTCGCGTACACCAGACGGGGCCTGCTCCACGGTCCGCCCGCGGTGTTCTTGTGCTGCTCCATCAGCCCGCGCCCGGCCGCGTAGTACATGCCCACGCGCCCGCCGTCTGACCACGGGATGTCCGCGACGAAGCGGGCGTGCGACGGGGCGGGTGAGGCGCTGCGGGATTCCCCCGTGCCCTCGCCGCCGGCGCCCGCGTCCGTGCTCCCGCAGGCGGCGGTGCAGATCAGGAGCGCCGCCGCTGCCGCCGTCGCCGCCCGGAGCGACCAGTGGGCGCCCTGTACTCGTCGCATGTGTCTCCCCAGGCTCCCGGCTCCCGGCTCCCGGCGCGTGGCACGAGGTGCCGGCGCCGGATCACCCGAAGACGTTGTCCGACTCGTCCCAGCTGAGGGGATCGTTGGCGGGCGCGGGCGGCAGGGCCCGGGGAGTGCGCGACGACGACTGGTACATCGCCTCGATCTCGGCCGCGTACCGCTCCGCGATGGCGTCCCTGCGCAGCTTCATCGATGGCGTGAGCAGCCCGTTGGCCAGGTCGAACGCCTCCGGCAGCACCCGGTACACCCGGATGGACTCCGAGCGCGACACGGTGGAGTTGGCCGCGCCGACGGCACGGTTGATCTCCTCCCGCAGGGCGTGCTCCTCGCGCAGTTCGCGGTCGTGGGCGTCACCCGGCACCGCGTGCACCGAGCGCCAGTGGGCGAGGTACTCGGGGTCGAGGGTGATCAGGGCCCCCACACACGGCCGGTTGTCCCCCACGACGACCGCCTGGTGGACCAGCGGATGGACCCGCAGACGCTCTTCGAGAGCGGCGGGGGCGACACTCTTGCCGCCGCTCGTGATCACGATGTCCTTCTTGCGGCCGGTGATGCTCAGATAGCCCTGTTCGTCGAGCCTGCCGATGTCACCGGTGGCCAGCCAGCCGTTGTACAGCGCGGCCCGGTTGCCCTCCTCGTCGTTGACATAGCCCTGGAACACCGACGGCCCCCGGACGAGGATCTCCCCGTCCTCGGCCACATGGATGTCCGTGTCGGGCAGCGGCTGTCCCACCGTGCCGAACTTCTCCCGGCCGACGGGCTGGGCCGTGATGCCGCCGCTCGTCTCCGTGAGCCCGTAACCGTCGTGCACGAAGATGCCGATGCCCGCGTAGAACAGGGCCAGGTCACGGTTAAGGGGCGAGCCGCCCGAGACGGCCCCGCAGACCCTGCCGCCGAGGGCCGCCCGCAGCTTGCGGTACACCGTCTTCTCGTAGACGGCGTGCTGCAGCCGCAGATCGAGGCCGGGGCCCGCACCGGTGCCCAGCCGCTGCCGCTCGGCCGCCGCCGCGAACTCCTGCGCGGTACGGACGGCACGCTCGAACAGGGCGCCCTTGCCCGCCTCCTCGGCCTTGCGCAGGAAGTTCTTGAACAACTTCTCGAAGACGAACGGCACCGCGTAGACATAGGTGGGCCGGAACGACAGCAGGGAGTCGACCAGTGTCTGCGCGCGCAGATCGGGTTCGTGGCCCATGAGGATCCCGCCGCGCATGCACAGCCCCTGGATCATGAGGCCGTACACGTGTGAGAAGGGCAGGAAGGCCAGGACGGCCGGCTGCTGCCCGGGCGGCGCGGCGGTGTGCCCCCATCCGGCCAGCAGGGTGTCGCACGGGCTCGCCAGGCTGCTGTGGCTCAGTGCGCAGCCCTTGGGATGCCCCGTCGTGCCCGAGGTGTAGGCGATGACGGCCGTCGAGTCCGGCAGCACGATCCGGCGCATCGACTCGACCGTGGTGACCGGCACCGACAGGCCCGCCTCGGCCAGGTCCGCCAGCGCCCCGGCGTCGAGCTGCCAGACGTGCCGCAGGGCGGGCAGCGTGGCGCACACCGAGCCGACCGTCATGATGCCCTGCTCGTCCTCCACCACCACGGCGACGCAGCCCGCGTCCTTGAGGATCCACGCGACCTGCTCGTGCGAGGAGGTCGGGTAGATCGGGACGATCTCGGCGCCCACCGTCCACAGGGCGTAGCTGAGCACCGTCCACTCGTAGCGGGTGCGTGCCATGACGGCCACCCGGTGGCCGGGGAAGATCCCGGCCGCGATGAAGCCCCGTGCCACGTCCACCACCTGGTCCCGCAGCTCGATCGCGGTGACCTGCGACCAGGCTGCGGGAGAGGTGTCGGAGCGGCGTGCCAGTTGTGGCAGGAAGGGATCGCGTTCGGCTGTCTCGAAGAGACTGTCCGCGAGCCCTCCCTGCATCAGGGGCGAGGCCTGTCTGGATACTTCCAAGGGGTGCATGTGCCGCTCCAGAATCTCCTCAGAGCGCCCCTCCGATGGAGTCCGGAATCGAGGGCGTTCGAAATCTAGCCCACGACGGCGGGAGTTGGGTCACGAACGGACGATCGGCCTGTCCTGATCTCGTTGCGCTGCGCCACCGAGCCACTTCAGACCGTCGAGCAGAAAACGGTTCTGGGAGGCACTGGCGAAGGTGGACGACAGCGGGGTGTCCGTCGCGTAGTCCATCGCGTTGTGACCGACGTTCGCGTACAGCATCCGGTACTTCGTGTTGGTCCACAGAACCGGGTAGTAGCCGCTGTACCAGGTCTGGTTCGGATCAGTGCCCACCGGGAAGCTGCTCTGATCGATGGAGGCCAGGATCCTGATGTCCGGATTGCGTCGTAGGTCGTTCGACCAGCTGTACCACTCGTTGACCGGCGACGCGAAGGTGGCGGGCAGGCCGCCGGTGGCGGGGTGGGTGCGGTCCTCCACGCGCAGAGTGGCCGACGTCGGGCCCCAGGTGTTCGACTTGAAATTGCCGCTGCCGAGGAACTGCTGGTGGTACCAGGGCCATTGCTGCGCCTCGGTCGTGAAGGCGCAGACGTGGAAGCCCAGCCAGCCGCCGCCCGCGCGCATGTACCGCTCGAAGCCGGACCGCTGGGCGGCGCTCTGCGGCAGGTCGTCCAGGAAGAGGACGACCTGGTACGCGTCGACGCCCCCGTTGGCCAGCAGGTTCCAGTTGGTGCTCGCCGTGTAGGTGAAGCCGTTCTCGGCGGCCCGGGCGGGGAACCACTGGTTGGCCTCGCGGACGAAGCTGATGTGCGCGGCGTCCCACGTGCCGCTGTAGAGGGCGAGCACCTTGAAGGGGGCCGCCTTCGGTGCCGTGTCCCGGGCCGCGTGGGCGGGTGGCGCCGCCAGTCCCAGCAGGGTGGCCAGCAGCACGAGCAGTTGCAGGGCGATGCGTACCGGTCCGGACGTTCTGATGCCGTCGTTCATGAGGTGCCCCTTCCTGGCGGCTTCCCCGTGTGTGGTCACGGGTAGCTGACGAGATTGGCGACGTTGGTCGCGGAGTTGGACGGGCCGCCGCGGTCGTTGACGACGTGGCGGATCGTGCCGGTGCCGCCGAGCGAGACCGTCACCATGCTGCGGAAGCGCACGTTCGCCGAGTTCGGCGCCTCGATGGCGTGTTCCGCGGTGACGGCCGGGTTCACGTTGAAGTAGCAGTAGCTGCCGAAGCCGTACACCTGGTGGCCGGTCACGGAGTTGGCGACCTTGTAGGCGGCGTAGCCCTGCGTGGAGCCGTTCATCCAGGCCGCCTGGTTGGGCGGGTCGTAGGGCATCTCGTTCTGGTAGAAGTACGTGCGCCCGCCGTTGCCGTTCCAGATCGTCTGGTGCTTCTGGTAGTGCTCGACGAACAGGCCGTACATGGTGACGTCGTCGCCGTTGACCACGAGCCCGGTGTCGGCGGTGTTGGTGTTCCAGCCGACGCCGTTGCCGTGGTCGGCGCGCCAGATCCACAGATGGTCGCCGATGACGTCGTCGCTGTTGACCGTGAGACTGGTGGTGGCCTTGCCGACGGCCGCGCCGCCGACCCGGAAGAACACGTCGTGCAGGGAGCTGGGGTTGCCGCCGTGGTCGGCGGAGGAGCCGCCCGGGCCCATCTCCAGGAGCTGCGCCGAGTTGGTGGTGCCCGCGTCGAAGAGGATCCCGGCGAGCTTGACGCCGTCGACGTCCGCGACCGTCATCGCCGTGACGCCGTTGTCCGGGATGAACGTGGCGAGGCCGAGGCCCAGTACGACGGTGTCGGGGCGGGTCACCTTCAGGGTCTGGTTCAGGTGGTAGACGCCCGGGGTGACCAGCAGGTTCTTGCCCTGCGCGAGGGCGTCGTTCAGCTGTGCCGCGCTCGCGCCGGGCTTGACGACGAAGAAGTCCGACAGGGGCAGCGAGGTGCCCGCCGGGGTGCCGGCCGCCCAGGTGGTGCCGCGTGAGTCGGTGCGTACGGCGGGGACGAACACCTTGTACGCGCCGGCCGAGTCGACGTACAGGAAGGGCTTCTCACGGGAGACGGGTGTGCGGTCGACCGTGGTGTACGGGGGGCTGGGGAAGGTGTTCGCGGGGGCGTTCTGGGCGCCGACGAAGACCATGTTCCAGTTCGAGCCCGTCCAGCTCGACCAGTCGGTGTTCCGCGACAGCCACTGCTGCTGCGAGCCCGACCTGACCTGTCCGTCGATCTTCGTGTCGGCCATGAAGCCGCCGCTCGACCAGCCGCCGTCGTCGAGCTGGAGGTTGCCGCGCAGATGCATCCGGCGGTACGGGGCCGCCTGCGAGACGGCCCAGCGGTCGGTGCCGGAGGTCGGTGTGACGGACAGGTTCTCCGCCGAGCGCCAGAAGTTCTGGGTGGCGTTGCCCTGGAACCAGTCGGCCTCGGCGTGCACCGCGCCCCGGATGGTGACGTCGTCGGGGGAGAGGCCGAGCCCCGCGACCTGGGTGTAGAAGCCGACGTTGGCGTTCGCGTCGTAGGTGCCCGGCTTGAAGAGGAAGGCTTTGCGGGCCGTGCCGAACTGATTGGTCTCCTGCTGGGCGAAGGCCGCGTTCAGGCTGTTCTGGACGGTGGCGGCGGGGGTGGACGGGTCGAACACGGTGACGTTCGGGCCCAGGTCCGGTGTGCCGGGCGGCTGCTGGACGTCCCCGGGGTCGACGCGGAAGGACTGGGCCGCGGAGCCGTTGCAGGTCCACTGCTGGAGCTGGACGCCGTCGGCGGTCGACGCGCTCGGCACGTCGAGGCACTTGCCGCTGTTGCGGTTCACGAAGTGATAGGTCGCCCCGCCCGCGTCGGCGACCGGCTGCCACTGCTGGTTCGTCCCGCCGCCGTACGTCCACAGCTGCACGGGCGCGCCGTCGGCGGCCGAGACGTCGGCGACGTCCCAGCTCTTGGTGGCGTCGGCTCGGTTGTCGACCCGTACCCGTCCGTCGGAGGTGTCGCGCAGCTGCCACTGCTGGGCCTGGCTGCTGTTGCACGCGTACTGCTGGACGGCGGTGCCGTCGGCCGTCCCGGCGCCCCGGGCGTCGACACACTTGCCGCTGCCCGCGTTGACGACGGTGGCCCAGCCGGTGGGGAGGGCTGCGGCGGCCTGTTCGGCCCGTGGCGCGGGCGGGGCCGCGGCCACGGCGCTCGCCGCCGACGCCACCAGGGCGAGGGCGGTGAGCAGGGTGGGTATCCGGCGGCGGCCCGGTGCTCCGGTCGATCTGGTGGATCCGGTCGGTCTGAACACGGATTCTCCTGTGCGTGGGGGGTGGGGGGTGAGAAGACGACATTCACGAACGAGTTCACGGACGTGAACAGTGGGCGCATTCGTGGAATCTCGGCGATCGGTGAACCTAAAGGTCTGAACCAAGCGCGTCAAGATGTGAAGCAAAGACAGTCGGCAACAGCCGGAGATCCGTGAGGAATTGAAGGCGGCACGGTCTCTGGAGGAGCGGTCCGCGGGACCCGTCATTACGATGAAGGAGATCGTCGCGCCGCCCGAGGGCCGGTGTGCGAGGGGGCCGACCGACGTCAGGAGGGCCGCCGTGAGCGCGATCGCGGTGAAGGCCGCCCAACTGCGGAGCGGGCTCGTCCTCCCGTACGCGGAGGCGGGGCGTCCCGAGGGCGCCCCCGTCGTCTTCGTGCACGGCCTCGCGGACTCCTGGTGGGCCTTCGAGCCGCTGCTCCGACAGCTTCCCGCCGCGTTGCGCGGGTACGCCCTCACCCAGCGCGGCCACGGTGACGCGGAACGGCCCGAGGACGGCTACGATCCGCAGGACTTCGCCGCCGACCTGGTGGAATTCCTCGACGCCGTGGGCATCCGCCGGGCCGTCCTGGTCGGCGCGTCGAGCGGCGGTGTGGCCGCGCGGCTGGTCGCGGGCAGTCATCCCGACCGGGTGGCGGGCCTGGTCCTGGCGGGCGTCCCGGCCACCCTCGCCGACAAGCCGGCCGCCCTCGCCCTGGGGGAAAAGGTCAAGGACCTGACCGACCCCGTGCCGCGCGCCTTCGTCGAGGAACTGCTCGCCGGTCTCACGGCCCGCCCGCCGGGGCGCGGACTCCTCGCGACGATCGCCGGGGAGAACCTGAAAGTGCCCGCGCGGGTGTGGCGGGCGACCCTGCGCGGCCTGCTGGAGACGGACCTGGCGGCCACCTTGAAGGGGATCCTCGTCCCCGCGCTCGTGCTCTGGGGCGACGCCGACGGCCTCCTGCCGCGCTCCGACCAGCAGCGGATCCTCGACACGCTCTTCGACGCGCGGCTCGTCGTGTACGAGGGTGCCGGTCACGCCCTGTACTGGGAGCAGCCCGAACGGCTCGTCCAGGACGTCGCGGCCTTCGCCGCCGAGGTGCTGCCCGACCGTCCCGACGGCCGGGCGGCACCTCGTACCTGACGCGCAATCAGACGCCGGTCAGGCGTTGGGGTCGAACGCGATCCCCGACGGCTTCGCCGACGAGAGGTGGGAGTTGAACGTGCTGTCCTTGATACCGAGCGTCGCACTCCCGAAGTTGTACGAGGTGAGGGTGTCGCGCAAGTTGCCCGGGTAGCCGTTCCAGCCGACCAGCGGGGGACGCTGCCAGGTCCCCTTGTGGTTCTCCGGCGGCTCGTCCCCCGCGGTCGCGGCACGGAAGCAGTGCGTGCTGATCCCGTCCTTGTGGTAGACGACCTTGGCGTGGGTGCCGTCCCAGCGGATCGCCGAACGGTTGTGGACCGTGAACGAACCGTGGTTGGACGTCGAGACGTACTGGGCCTCGTTGTTCTGCACCCAGACCACCACGTGCTCCCAGTCGTGCCGGTGCCCGCCGAGACCGCTGCCGGGCAGGGCCTGGTCCTTCTCGAAGTAGGAGCCGTAGACGATCGCGCACCAGCCGTTGTTGCACTTGGAGCGCGAGTAGGTGTTGACGCTGTCCAGGTCGGAGGCGTCCCGGCACTGGCCGTTCAGCGCGCCGCTCGGGTTGAGCCCGCCGTTGACCGACCCGTCGGGGCCGATGGCAGCCGTGGCGTAGCAGCCGTCCGTGTCGTAGTCGTAGGTGGGCTGGAACGTCGAGTCCAGCGCCTCCGCGTTCGCGGGCAGCGCGGGGGGCGGCGCCGCCAGGGCGGTGGACGGGAACACGAGGACCAGAGCCGCGGCGCCCGCCAGCGCGCCGAGCGACTTCCGGCCCAGACGCCGCGATCCGGGGAACTTCGATGCCGGTCTGCCGTTCACAGGTGTCCTCCTCATCGGCCCCGTGCAGGCCAACGCCCTTTGTGACATGTGCAGTTCAGAGTCTGCGGTTCAGAGTCGCGGATTTTCACTCGCGTGCCAAGAGGCCCCAGCGGTCGCGACGGTTACGGAGCGCCCAACACTTGTCGCTCGACCGGCCCAAGAACGTCACACACAAGGAGGGTTGGTGGAAAGCTGTGGCGCATGAGCGCGTCACAGGTCGCCCGCCCGACGGGTGACGGGCCCACCACCCCCGGCCCGCCGGAACCGGCGACCGAGGGCGAACGACCGGGCCGCCGCGGCGGGTTGCCGCGGTGTCTCCGGTCGGCGAGGTGCCGGCGGTGGCTGTACGCGCTGGCCGTCCTCGCGCTCCTCGCCGAGATGGCGGTCGCGATGGTCAGCACGGCCGTCGAGCAGACCCCCACCATCGACGAACCCGTGTACGTGGCCTCGGCCGAGGTGTACCTCAAGGAACGCAGCTTCCGTTACAACCCCGAACACCCGCCCCTGGGCAAGCTGGTCATCGCGTCCGGCCTGGTGTTCACCGACGCGCACCTCGACGCGGACTTCGTCGGAAGCCAGACGGCGCTCGGACGGCACGTCCTGTACGAGTCGGGCAACGACCCCGGCCGGCTGATGCTGTACGCACGCCTACCGGTGATCGTCCTGACGCTGCTGTTCGGGCTGGTCGTCCTCGCCTTCGCCCGCGACCTCACCGGCCCGCCGGGCGGCCTCGTGGCCCTGGCCCTGTACGCGTTCTCCCCGGACGTCATCGCCAACGGCTCGCTGGCCACGCTCGACGTGCCCGCGACCGGGTTCCTGCTCACCGCCCTGTGGCTGCTGTGGCGGGCCCGGCTGCGACCGTACCTCTGCCTCCCGCTCGCCGGCGTGGCCCTGGGCGCGGCGGTGGCCACCAAGATGAGCGTGCTCCCGGTGGTCCCGGTGCTGATGCTGCTGGGCGTCCTGTCGCACTGGCACGCACACCGGACCCAGGAACCCGACGCGCGGCCCCGCACCCAGGAACCCGACGCGCGGCCCCGGCGCCCGGCACTCGACGCCCGCGCCCTGCTCAAACTCCTCCTGTACGGAGCGTCGGCCGCCGTCGGCATGGCGCTGATCGCGGTCGCCGTCGTATGGGCCACCTATCTCGTCGTCGACCCGCGGATGCGCTGGGCGGCGCCCGAGAACGTGCCGGACATCCGCGGGACACGCGGCCGGATCGCGGCCTGGCTGCCGTTCCCCGAGGCCTATCGCGACGGCATGCGCATCCAGTTCGGCTTCGAGTACGACATCTGGAAGGGCTTCCTGTTCGGGCGGCTCTACGAGGGCTCGCTCTGGTACTACCTGCCCGCCGCGCTCCTGGTGAAGACCCCGCTCGGCATGCTCGCACTGTGGACCGCGGGCTCCGTCGCGATCCTCGCCGCACGCCCGCTGCGCCCCGCCGCCCCGTACGTACTCGTCCCCGCCGCCTTGCTCCTGGCCGTCTCCATGCACGGCGCCCGGGATCTCGGCGTGCGCTACGCCGTGTTCATGCCGATGTTCCTCGCGGTCGCCGCCGCCGGAGTCACGCTCTCGCGGTGGCGAGCGGCCCAGTGGGCGACGGCGGCACTGGTCTGCTTCGTGGCGGTCAGCTCGCTGCGCACCTACCCGTACTACCTGCCGTACTCCAACGAGGCGTTCGGCGGCCCGTCGAAGACCCATCTGCGGCTGCACGACTCGAACGTCGACTGGGGCCAGGATCTGGGCCGCCTCGCGGACCACCTCGGCCGGCGCCATCACGGTGAGCGGGTCTGGCTGGTCTACAAGGGCGCCGGCGTGCCCTCGTACTACGGCATCGACGCGTCCGACCCGCTCAAGGCCCCCCTGGGCGAGGTGCACGGACTGCTGGTGGTGTCCGACTCCGCGGTGGCGAAGGCGGACGGGCGGCTGGCCGCACTGCTCGACACCAGCACGCCGATCGACGACGTCGGCCACTCGATCACGGTGTTCCGCCGCCGCTGACACCGACCGCCAGGGACACGAGGCGAGCGGCCCGCGTGGGACCGGACCGCCGTCCAGGTGCCCGAACGGCCCGAACGGCCGTATCGCCCATGATGTTCCGAGGCCCGGGCCGTAGCGTGACCACGACAAGCTCGGATTCCGTGACCCGAACCCCTGGTGGCGCGATGTGCTTCAGTGCGACGGCCGATCTCGTGGCGGGCTGCGGCATCGCCGCCGTCGGCGTGGCCTGCGTGGCGCGGACCCGCACGGCGGCCGACCTGCCGATGGCCGCACTGCCCCTGATCCTGGGCGTGCACCAGATCGTCGAGTCCCTGGTCTGGCGCGCCGGCGGCGGTTCGGGCCCCGCCACCGTGGCGTGGGCGGCGATCGCCCTGCCACTGCTCGCGGTATGGGTGCCGGCGGCCGTGCTGTGCGTGGCGCCGCCGAGCGCGCGGCGACGGCTGACGATCCCGCTCGTCGCGGGACTCCTCACCGCGGCCGTTCTCTCGTACTGCCTCGCCACCCACGGGGTGACGGCGGAGATCCGCGGCCACGCCGTCGGGTACGCCGTCTCCCTGCCCGCCTCGGAGCTGCTCGTGGCGGGCTATCTGCTGGCCACGATCGGCTCGCTCCTGCTCTCCGGCGACCGGCACCTGCGCGTCCTGGGCATCCTGGTGACGGTGGGGGCGGCGACCTGCTGGGTCCTGTGGGAGGCGGAGTTCATCTCGACGTGGTGCGCGTTCGCGGCGGTCTGTTCCTTGGTGATGTACGGCTGGGTGCGGGGGCGGTCCGTGCCGGCCCGCGTCTCCCGGGTGTCCGTCGGACGGTGACGGCGCGCGACGCCCGTGTCCCGCCGGGGCCCACCACCGCGCCCGGTCGGCCGTCCGTCCGTCACAGCCAGCCCCGGCGCGCCGCCTGCCAGGCCAGTTGCATCCGGGTCGCCGCGCCGGCCAGTTCCATCATGCGCTGGATGTGCCGCTGCACCGTGCGGCGGCTCAGGCCCAGTTGGGTGGCCACCGCCTTGTCGGTGACTCCGGCCACCAGCAGGGCGAGCAGCCGCCGGTCGACCGCGGACAGCGGATCGGGGCCGCCGACCCCGTCCGTCCCGGCGACCGCTCCCGCGTCGTCGACGTCCAGCGGGACGGCGTCCTCCCAGTAGCGCTCGAACAGGGCGACGAGAGCGGCGAGCAGATTGCTGTCCCGTACGAGTGCGGCGGTGGGCTCGTCCGGGTTGCCCTGCGGGCCGCCGGGGACCAGCGGGCAGACCGCGATGGCCCGGTCCGCGACCGCGAGCCGCAGCGGCAGATGCGGCACCGCACGGGCGGTCTCCCCGGCGCGCACCCCCGCAACAACGTTGTCAACGGCTCCCTCGTCGTCGAAGAACGCCTTCTCGTACAGCACCCGGTAGCGCACACCGCGCGCCAGTGCCTCGAACTCCGAACTGTTGCTGCCCGACGGCATCGCCACGTACTGGGCCTTGCAGAACCACAGCATCTCGTCCTGGGCGCTGGCCTGGATCTGCCGCAGGTGCTGGCGCAGCGCCTCGGCGCCCGTGATGACCTCGATCAGCTCGCCCGCGTCGCGCCGGCGCATCGTGTCGCGGTACACCTGCAGCAGGCTGGTGGCTTCGGCGCGGGCGAGGTCGAGCGCGTCGGCGTTCCGCTTGAGCCGGGGGATCAGCGCCACGTCCGGGGGAGTGGCCCGGAAGTGCCGGGGCAGCACGTCGGTGTGGCTCGCCATGCCCTTGACGGCCAGCGCGTCGAGCACTGCCTCGGCCTCCGCCGGGCTCAGCCCGGTGCGCGCGGCGACGTCGCCCGCCGATGCCTGGCCGGCCGTCACCAGATGCCGGTAGACGGACTCCTCGGCGTCCGACACCCCTGCAGCCTCCAGCGTCATGGCGCCCTCCCCGAGACCGACCGGTTCACTGATCGGACGACACCGTACTCCACGGGTGTTACAGGCGGTGAGGGTGAGCGGGACGGTTTGCGCCCCGCTCACCCCCGCTGTGCGCCCTGGCGCCTATCCGCGGTGCAGGTAGGCCCGTTGCACGGTCTGCCGCACGGAGTTTCCTGCCGCGTCCCGGGCCGTCACCCTCAGTGTCACGTACGCGTCACCGCGTACCCGTGAAGGCTTCTTGACGGCGGCCTCGAACACGTTGTGCCCGCGGTCCCGCACGGTCGCCCGGATCCAGCTCGCGCCGCCCTCGTACGACGCCTCCACCTGGACGCTCGCCCCGCGCGGTGCGGCCAGTCCGTCCTGGGCGCGGACCGACACTCCCACCGAGTGCGTACGGCCGGGGCGGACGGCGTTGTCCGCGTCGACCGGGACGTCGTAGTCGAGCTGGAGCAGCGGCAAGGCCGTCGCCGCGCCCGTGCTGCCCGAGCGGAACGACCAGGACGTCTCGGTGCCGGTCCCGTACACCCACTCCGGCGACACCCGCGAGGTCGTGAGGTCCAGCCGGTAGCCGGCCGCACCGGACGGGACCTCGAAGTCCGCGTACCCGCCGTCGGCCTCCGCGATCTTCCGGCCGTCGCGGTACAGCACGGCGGCGGCCGAGTCGCCCTGCGCCGCCTTCGCCCCGCCCGAGGTCCCGATGCCGCCGCTCCCTTCGAGCAGCCGCGAGCGGTGACCCGCCTGCGAGTCGGTGAACTCCGGTATCCGCAGGCTCAGCACATCACCCGAGCGCACGGACGGAAGCGTGGTGCCGCGAGGGATCGACGGCCGGACGACGGCCCCCTGCCAGGTGTCGCTCGTCCGCTCGCCCGCCCGGTAGGTGCGCACGGCGTCCGCCATGCCGACGACCAGCGGGGTGTCCACGTCGAACGTGGTCTCGTGGTGCACGAAGTGCTTCCACTCGGTGTCACCGGAGCTCACGTACTCGGTCCGGTCGAAACCGGTCGGCACATAGCGCGTGTACTGCAGCCACGCCGTGTCCTGGTACGGCCGCCGGGCGAAGCGCTGCTCGGCGGCCCAGTGCGTGCCGCCGTTGTCGGCGTACCTGGCCGTCACCACCGCGCTGTTGCGGTCGGACACCGTGTGCACCACCTTGTCCGGGACCCGCTGCGACGACACCTGCATGACGTCGTACAGGTACGGGCTGCGGGCCGTGCCGGTGAAGTCCACCGTGGTCCGGCCCTTGCCGATCCTCTTCAGCAGCGCGGCTCCCGCCTTGGCGCCGATCCGGACCGTCGGTACGCCCCAGCGGTCGCCCTCGGGATGCCAGCGGGTCCACGCGATGTCGTCGAAGTGGACCAGCACGATGCCGCGTACTCCGGCGGCTGCCGCCTGCGCGGCCAACTCCCTCTCGTTGACGTTCTGTTCGTTGGTGAGGACCGCGAGCTTCCCACGGGCCCGGGCGAAGAACGGCGCGGCGGCGTCACCCGCGGCGACCGCCGTCAGACGCGTCCCCTTCCCGGCGGACGTCTCCCCGTCGGATGTCTTCCCGCCGGACTCCTTCTCGTCGAAGAGCGGCGAGGAGGGCATGTAGTAGGCGTCCGGCGTCTCCTTGGCGCTTCCCCCGCCCGACACCGCCATGTCGAGGAGCGGCGCGACGAACTGCCAGCGCGAGGCGAACTCGAAGGTGCCGTCGGTGACGGCGGCGGTGGGACTCACATACAGACGCTTGCCGACGTCGAAGTACATCGTCCCCTGGAGCAGGCTGTGCCCGTCGATCTTCCGGTACGTCTGGTAGCTGAGGATGCCGCGCTGCTCGGCCGGCCGGGGCGTACGGATGTCGACCAGGGTCGTCCTGCGCGCGTCGAGCGTGACGGCCGTGTCCTTGGTGACCTTCACCTCGGGCAGGACCACGTGCCGCAGCTCCTGTCCGTCGGCGGCCGTGTCCAGGGACGAGTGGTCCACCTGGTAGGTGCCCTCCTCGACCTCGGCGACGGCGGGTTCGGTACCGGAGCCCGGGTCCGTGTAGCCCACGAAGCCGTCGGTGCCCCAGATCGTCGGCATCGCCTCGATCTGCTTGCCGTTGAGGTCGACGGTCCTGACGGTGAGCCGGTGGGTCGGTCCCTGCACGGCGAGGCTCACCGTGGTGTGCACGCCTGCCTTGCCGTCCGCGGAGGCAGCGGTCACATAGCCGTAGTAGTCGCCCCGCTCCACCCTGGCCGGATCGACCGTCAGCGGAACCTCGGCGGTGGCACCCGCGGGTACGCGCACCGAACCGGAACCGAGCTTCACCGCCCCGTCCGCCGGCGTACGGCCGCCCGCGGTGGCCAGCCGGACACCGAGCGCCAGCGTGACAGCGGCGCCGGAGGTGTTCGTGTACTTCAGCTGCGTCGTACGGGTCTCGCCGTCGCCGGTCCGGAACGGGCCCAGGGCGACGGTGCCCGTGGCCGTGACCGGGCCGAGCGCCGCCGCGGCCACGTCGATCAGCCCGCCGCCCTGCTCGGTGACCTCCTGGCCGGCCGCCGTACGGGCGGTGCTGACGAGCGCGTCCTTCAGCTGCCGGGCGCTCCAGTCGGGATGCCGCTGGGCGAGCAGCGCGGCGGCGCCCGCCACATGCGGGGTCGCCATCGACGTACCGGAGGCCGCCACGTGCTGTGCGTCGACCGGGTCGCCCATGGTCGTGCCGGCCGCGCGGGCCGCCACGATGCCGACGCCGGGAGCCGTGACGTCGGGTTTGACCGCGTCGTCACCGGAGCGCGGACCACGGCTGGAGAACGGGGCGAGGGCACCGGCGCGGTCGACCGCGCCGACGGTGAGGGCGGCGTCCGCGGCACCGGGGGAGCCGATGGTGCTCCTGCCCTGCTCACCGCTGTTGCCCGCCGCCACGACGAACAACGCGCCCGTGCGCTCGGTGAGTTCGTTCAGTGCGAGGCTCATCGGGTCCGTGCCGTCGCTCGGACTGTCCGAGCCCAGGCTCATGTTGACGACCTTGGCACCCGAGGCCGCCGCCCACTCCATACCGGCGATCACCTGGGACTCGCTGCCGTAGCCGTCGTCGCCCAGCACCTTGCCGACGAGCAGGTCGGCGCCGGGCGCCACGCCCTTGCCCCCCTTGCCTCCGCCGTCGGACGCGGCCCCGCTGCCGCCGACGATGGCCGCGACATGCGTACCGTGTCCGAAGGCGTCCCCGGTCCCGGAACTGCCGGAGAAGTCCTTGGCCTCAAGGACGCGTCCGGCGAGGTCGGGGTGGGACCGGTCCGCGCCGGTGTCCAGGACGGCGACCTTGACGGACTCGCCCCGCTGCCCGGCCTGCCACACGGCGGGCGCGCCGATCTGCGGGACACTGCGGTCCAGCGAGGCGTTCACCCGGCCGTCGAGCCACACCTTGGGGGTCTCCGCGGCCCGTGCCGTGTCCAGGGTGTCCTTGTCCGGGACCAGTTGCTTCCAGAACCGGCGGAGATCGTCCTCGGCGACCCGCACCGACCGTGCCCCGATGCTGTCCAGGCGGCGGACCGGCGACCCGTCCTCGGCGAGCGAGGTGAGCCGCCGGACGGCGGACTCCGCCGCGCCGTCGCCGCCCGCCACGATCAGCGGGAGCGCGTCGCTGTGCGCCTCGTCGTAGCGCTGGGCGAGGAGCGCGCCCACGTCGAACAGCCCGCGGTCCAGGCGTCCCGCCGAGACCAGGTCCCCGGCGTCGGACGGCAGGACCGTCAGCCGCCCGTCCTGCTCGTAGGTCCGGAAGACGATGTGCCGCCGCCCGGGCCCGGGCGTGACCGACGCGGTGCGCCGCCCCTCCGAGTCGGCGCCCACGGTCACCCGGTCACCGGTGATCAGGCGCACGGTGCCGGGGCTCTTCGGCGCGGGAATGCCGGCCGCCGCCGTCGCCGTGGGCCCCGTGCCGCCGCGAGCGGCCACCGGCGCCACCGCGCCGGCCGCCAGGGCGAGTCCTGTCGATATCGCCGCCACCAGGCGAATCCGTCTCATCAGTGCCGTGCCTTCCGTCGTACGCACAGAGAAGTTCATGCGCTGGACAGAATCCGGTGGCGCGGAATGTCATGTCACTCGATTCCGGTGGCACAGGTGGGACATGTCGCAAGCACGACACCCGGGCGACCGCCCCGAGGGGTCCTCACCAGATGCCCGGTTCGCTCCCCACGACCGGCTCCGAGGGCTTGCCGTCGACCCCGAGGGGAACGTCGCCCGCGAGCATCACCCGATGCATCACCCGGGGATGGTCGACCTGCGTGGTGTCACCCGGAGCCAGGTGGATGGTGGCCCGGTTGTCCCAGAAGGCCACGCTTCCCGGCTCCCAGCGGAACCGCACGGTGTACTCGGGCCGCGTGGCCTGTCCCAGGAGCATCTCCAGCAGGGGCGTGCCCTCCGCCCGGGAGAGGCCGAGGATCTGCTCGACGTAGTAGCCGTTGACGAAGAGCAGCCGCTCGCCCGTCTCGGGATGCACCCGCACCAGCGGATGCTCGGTGGCGATCTGCCGGTCCAGCAGATGGCGTGCGTACGCGTCCTCGCCGGGCCGTGCCTGGTAACCGACCCCGAGGCGGTGCTCGGCACGCAGCCCGTCGACGAAGTCCCGCAGCGGCGCCGAAAGACCGGCGTAGGCGGCGGCCAGGTTCGACCAGGTGGTGTCGCCGCCGTACGGGGGCACGGTCTCGGCGCGCAGGATCGTCGCCGCCGGCGGATCGACACGGGCGCCGTGGTCGCAGTGCCAGCCGCGCAGCAGCGAGTGGCGGCGCCTGCGCAGCCACTCGTCGTGCTCCATGCCGTAGCGCCCGCCGAGTTCCAGCCGGTCGGCCGTCGTCTCGATCTCCGGGACGCCGGCGGGTGACGCGCTGCCGCGCCGGCGCAGCCGGACCGGCTCGCCGAACCGGCGGGCCAACGCGACGTGCGAGGCGTGGTCCAGGCGCTGCCCCCGGAAGAACACCACCTTCCAGCGCAGCAGCGCCGCCCGGATCCCGGCGACGACCGCGTCGTCCAGGTCGCCCGCCAGATCGACGCCCGCCATCTCGGCGCCGATGTGGCCGGCGACCGGCCGGACGTCGATCCGCGTACCCCTGTCGGTCGTCATCCGCGCTCCGTTGATCGTGCGGGCCAACTGATCGTGCGGGCGTCCTGATCATGTGCGACGCCCCGCCGGGGTCAGCATGCCCCGTCCGCCTCTGGGGCGACAGTGCGCCTCCGGGGCCCCTGCCCGCCGGCTAGCCGAACTGGCCGACGCGGTAGTCCCCGGCGGG
Organism: Streptomyces ortus; assembly: GCF_026341275.1. Classification (NCBI taxonomy): domain Bacteria; kingdom Bacillati; phylum Actinomycetota; class Actinomycetes; order Kitasatosporales; family Streptomycetaceae; genus Streptomyces; species Streptomyces ortus. The sequence continues at coordinate 3,870,878 of NZ_JAIFZO010000002.1, read as the reverse complement.
CTGCCGCACGAGGACGTTGGCCCGGTTGAAGGCGTTGATGAGGGAGATCAGGAACACCAGACCGGCCAGTTGCGCCTCGTCGTAGTGCTTGGCGGCGTTCTCCCAGGCCTCGTCCGTGACCCCGCCGGCCGCGTCGGCGATACGGGTGCCCTGCTCCGCCAGTTCCAGCGCGGCACGCTCGGCCTCGGTGAAGACGGTGGCCTCGCGCCAGGCGGCGACGAGGTTGAGCCGGGCCGGGGTCTCGCCGGCCGCGGTGGCCTCCTTGGTGTGCATGTCGGTGCAGAAACCGCAGCCGTTGATCTGGCTGGCGCGGATCTTCACCAGCTCCTGCGTCGAGGCCGGCAGCCCCGAGTCGGAGACGACCTTGCCCGCCGAGGAAAGGTGCTTGACGAACGTGGCGGCGGTCGGGCTGCCCATGAGGTTCAGACGGGCTTCCATGATGTGCTCCTCTGTCGTGTGTCGGTGCCGGGAGTTGCACATACCTGACGGGCAGCAGAGCGCGCACTGTGACATGGAGGGAATGTGACCTGTGTCTCCCGGGCCCTCGTGCCACGCCGGTCTCAGGGGGTGACTCGCCCTACGGGAGGCTGACGTTCGTGGTGAGCAGGCGGAGCAAGTGCTTGGCCGTGGCGTCCTGTTCGGGGGTCAGGGCCATGGCGTCGCCCATGGCGAGGGGGACGGAGTCGGCCCGGTCCCGCAGGCGTGTCCCGGCCTCGGTGAGGTGCAGGGCGACGGAACGCTCGTCCTCCGCCCGGCGTTCGCGCCGCAGCAGCCCGTTCGCCTCCAGGCGCTTGAGGAGCGGTGACAGGGTGCTGGACTCCAGTTGCAGCGTTGTGCCCAGGTCGCGGACGGAGATCGAGTCCCGCTCCCACAGCGCGAGCATCACCAGGTACTGCGGATAGGTCAGTCCCAGCTCGTCCAGCAGGGGGCGGTAGCGGGCGGTCACCGCCCGGGAGGCCGCGTAAAGGGCGAAGCAGAGCTGGTCCTCCAGCAGGAGAGAGCCCTCCCGGGGTGACACGGGTGCGTCCCCCTGTGCCGATTCGTCGGCTCCGGCGGTGCTCACGGCGTACCTCCGTACTCGGGGATCTCCCTCGATCCACCTCGGTGGTCCCTACCCTATCGCCGAGTCCGCCATCGAGTCCCCCCGATCCTATCGCGCCCAAATAAGTTGTGCACGACTTAATCGTGAGCTACTGTCCTGGCAGTGCCGCCGCTCCCGGCGAAGCCCGCGAGGAGCGTGCCCACGGCACCGGATCCGAGGAGACCGTCATGACCGACACGCAGGGTGTCCGCCCCGTCCTGGAGCCCGCCGCCGCGGCCTTCGCCGAGGCCACCGCCAACCCGCCCTACCTGTTCGACCTCGGCCCGGCCGAAGGCCGCAAGACCGTCGACGAGGTCCAGTCGGGCGAGATCGCCAAGCCGGCCGTCGACGAGGAGTGGATCACCGTCCCCGGCGGCCCCACCGGCGAGGTCCGCACCCGGATCGTCCGCCCCGCGGGAGCCACCGGCGCCCTTCCCGTGATCATCTACATCCACGGCGCCGGCTGGGTCTTCGGCAACGCCCACACCCACGACCGCCTGGTGCGCGAACTCGCCGTCGGCGCGGGCGCAGCGGTCGTCTTCCCCGAGTACGACCTCTCGCCCGAGGCGCGCTACCCCGTCGCCATCGAGCAGAACTACACCGTCGCCCAGTGGATCGCCACCACCGGCGCCGACCACGGACTCGACGCCTCCCGCACCGCGGTGGTGGGCGACTCCGTCGGCGGCAACATGGCCGCGGCCCTGACACTCATGGCCAAGGAGCGCGGCGACGTCGCGCTCGTCCAGCAGGTGCTGTTCTACCCGGTCACCGACGCCTCCTTCGACACCGGCTCCTACCACCGGTTCGCCGAGGGCTACTTCCTGCGCCGCGACGGCATGCAGTGGTTCTGGGACCAGTACACGACCGACGAGAAGCAGCGCGCCGAGATCACCGCGTCCCCGCTGCGCGCCACCACCGAGCAGCTCACCGGACTGCCGCCCGCCCTCGTCATCACCGGTGAGGCCGACGTCCTGCGCGACGAGGGCGAGGCCTACGCCGACAAGCTGCGCGAGGCCGGCGTCCCGGTCACCGCCGTCCGCTACCAGGGCATCATCCACGACTTCGTGATGCTCAACGCCCTGCGCGAGACCCACGCCGCCGAGGCCGCCATCAGCCAGGCGATCACCGTCCTGAAGGGCGCGCTGACCGCCGGCTGACCGTCCCGGTCCCCGCGAACGGCCCGGCCCTCCCCTCCCGCACCACACCCGCGGGAGGGAAGGGCCGGGCCGTTCGCGGTTACGGGGGAGAAACGGGCTGTGTACGGGCCGTTTGTTCGGGTAGGGCCGACGTACGAGGCCACTGGCCTGGCCGGATCCGGAGCCGAACCGCGAGAACCGAAAGAGACATGCGTGTGACCACTGACGTGCCCGATCGCCCGCAGCGCGCCGGCCACCCGCCGGACACGCTCACCGATCAGGTCCTCGACGCGGTGGAGAGCGTGGTGTCGCTGTGGTGGGCGGCGGCCTCGGCCGCCCCGCCCCGGCTGCCCACCCGGCAACTGCTCGCGCTGCGGACCGTCCGAAGGCCGCCCGAACTCAATCTCACCGCCCTGGCCGAGCACCTGGGCATCGGCCTGCCCACCGCCAGCCGGCTGTGCGGCCGTCTCGAAGCCGCCGGGCTGCTGCAGCGGACGGTCCAGCCGCACAACCGCCGCGAGGTGCAGCTCGTCATCACCTCCCAGGGGCGGCGGCTGCTGGCCGACGTCACCGAGCACCGCTCCCAGGGGCTGACCGGTGTGCTGGCGGCGATGACACCGGGGGAGCGGGCCTCCCTGAAACAAGGGCTGCACGCCTTCCACCGGGCCCACGCCCGCGTACGCCCGCAGCCGCCGCGGCTCGGCTGAGACGGCTCAGAAGGCCAGCTCGGTGGGGGTCCTCACCAGCTCGGCCGCCCGGCTGTGCAGATGGCACAGCAGCAGACACACGTCGTCGTCCCGCTCGGAATCGCTCAGCAGCGGATGCAGCAGCCTGTCGGCCGAGGCGTCCAGGTCGGCGTCGAGGTCCTCGGAACGGAACGTCCCGAGCGCCGCGGCGAGCCGCCCGATGCCCGGGTCTATGCCCTGGGCCCGGCGTTCCACCAGACCGTCCGTGTAGAGCGCCAGGGTCGAACCGGGCGTGAGGGTCACGGTGTGGTCCCGGATCACCTGCTGCAGCGGAATGCCGAGCATCGCGCCGGGCTTCGCGTCGAGCGTGTGCACCTGGCCGTCGGGGGTGCGCAGCACGGGCGGCGGATGACCCGCCGCGGCCCAGGTCAGCGTCGGTTCGTCGGGATGGAAGCGGGCGATGACGGCGGTGGCGTACAGATCGGGCTGCAGGTGGTGCAGGAAGATGTGCAGCCGGGTCAGGAGCTGGCCGGGGGTGCCGCCGTCGACGGCGTACGCGCGCAGCGCGGTGCGCAGCTGGCTCATCATGACGGCGGCGTGCAGTCCGTGCCCGGTCACGTCGCCTATGACGGTGATCAGGCTGCCGTCGGGCTGGCGGAAGGCGTCGTACCAGTCGCCGCCGATGTTCAGACCGTGCGTGGCCGGCAGATAGCGCGCGGCCAGCTGCAGCCCCGGAGTGGCGGGCAGGTCCGTGAGCAGGGCCCGCTGCAGCGTCTCGGCGATGTCGCGGTTGTGCTCGAAGCGCCGGGCGTTGTCGATCGCCACGCCCGCCCGGCGGGTGAGTTCGATCAGCATGACCACGTCGTCGGCGTCCCACCGCGCGCCCGGCGGCGCGAGGGTCAGCACACCCTGCGGGGTCCGCCGGGTCCCCAGCGGAATGCACAGCAGGGGAGTCGCGGGGCGCAGCGTCGAGAAGGGATGGTCGTCGACACCGGGCAGGTCGCCCGGGTGGTCGGCCGCGTACTGGGGGCGCCCGGTGCGGGCCGCGACCACGGCGGCGGCCGGACGCGGCGCGTTCACCCGGTCCTCGTCACCGTCGAAGAGCCATACGTCGACACTCGCCGCGTACTCCGGAACCAGCAGGCCCTGCAGCCGGCGGACGACCTCGTCGTGGTTGAGCGATGCCGTCAGCACCGCGCTGGCGTCGGCCAGGAACGTCAGCCTGCGGCGGGCGGTCTCCGCCTCGCCGCGGGCCTTCCGCTCCGCGGCCAGCAGGTCGCGCTGGGCCCGGCCGGCCGCGTCCAGCTCGGCGTGCAGAGCCAGTACGCCCAGATTGGTCTGTTCCAGCTCCTCCCGGTGGAAGGTGACCAGATCCTCCTGCTCGCCGAGTCTGTCCACCACCCGGGCCGTGTCCTCGTCGGCGACCAGCAGCGCCTCGGCCAGCGTCTCGTGGTCGTCCGCTGGGCCGCCGGCGTCCGTCGTGGGCGCGTCCTCGGCGCAGGCGACCGTCAGCTGCCACGTCGGCCGTTCCGCGGCGTCCACCTCGTCACCCGAGGTCACGCGGGCCCGCAGCAGGACACCCTCGGGCGGCTCCCCGGCCGTCTCCAGCTCCAGCCGCCAGGCGCCGCCCTGCGTGAGGCACGTGCGCAGCTGTGCGCCGAGCGAGGTCGTCAGCCGGGTCCGTTCCATGTCGGAGACCCCGAGCGCGGCGGCCAGGCGTGCCGTGTCGACACGGGCCCGCGCGGCGTCGGGGACGGTGGAGATGTGCCAGGTACGAATCATGGTGTGCGGTCCGACGGGGTGGGGGCCGGTGCGGCGACGGTGATGGCGTCCCCTGTGGGCCGAGCGGAAATGTTGCTGAACAACAACTGTTGTCGAACAACAACTGTTGTACCTGACTGCGCTCCGCCGTCCCCCGAGGGCGGGGCGGGGCTCAGGCGGAGTCGTCGGACCGCTGCTTGTCCACGAGGGCCAGCGAGTCCTCGACGCTGTCGGACACGGGCACGGTGATGCTCACACCGGTGAGGTCGAGGATCCGTCGCACGGGCGGCGTCGGCGAGATGATGTGCACGCTCCCATCGAGCTCCCGCGTCTGCTGGTACGCCCTGATGATGATGTTCATACCGGACGAGTCCATGAAGGGGACGGCCGCGAGGTCCAGCAGGAAGTGACGACGACCGTGCTGGAACTGGTTCGCCAGATGGTGCTGGAGTCCCGTCGCGGTGTCGATGTCCAGATGTCCCTCGACCGTGAGCAGGACGACGTCCTCGCGAGGCAGCGAGACCTCTACGGACAACGGGTTCTGGGCTATGGACACAAGTACCTCCCACAAAGTCATGACGGTCCGGGGCGCCTACCCCCGTACGCGCATTCGATGCCGTCGCTGACGGCACGCGCGACGTGATCAAGCTCTCGTCGGCGTTTCTTCGCGGCACGCGCAGGCTGCGGCCTCACCAGCGGGTCTGTGTGTCTCGTCGCACATGCCCGCCCGTCTACCCCCGCTTCCCCTCCGCATGCGGGCTTTCTCGCCCATGATCGCGGAAGCCGCGCGCCGGTCTACGACACGCGGATGCCCACGATGCAGGTGTCGTCGTCGGTGTCCGACCTGCTGTACGTGAGGAGCCTGTCGAGCTGCTGGTCGAGCGTGCAGGGCGCCGCCCGGACCGTGGTGAGCAACTGGGTCATGGACTCCTCCATCGTGCGGTCCCGCCGCTCGATCAGGCCGTCCGTGTACATCAGCAGCGTGTCGTCGACCGCCAGTTGCACCTCGTCCTCGCCGTACGCCACCTCGGGCACCGCGCCCAGCAGCAGGCCCTTGAGGAGGGGCAGGGACACCGCCTCCCCGTCCCGCACCAGTACGGGTGGCAGATGACCCGCCCTGGCCCAGCGCAGCGTACGGCTGTCCGGGTCGTAGATGCCGCAGACCGCGGTGGCCGTGATGGAGCCCGTGAGATGGTGCGCCACGCTGTTGAGCCAGGTCAGCAGCTGGCCGGGGCCCGCCCCGGTCACCGCGAGCCCGCGCAGGGCGTTCCGCAGGACCACCATGCTCGTCGCGGCCTCTATGCCGTGCCCGGCCACGTCCCCCACGCACAGGAGCACCAGACCGGACGGCAGCACGACCGCGTCGTACCAGTCGCCGCCGACGAGTTGCTCGGTCTCGGCGGGCCGGTAGCGGACGGCCACGTCGAGCCGGGGGGCCCGCAGCGGCGCCTGGGTCGGGGGCATGATGGCGTGCTGCAACTGAAGCGTCAGCCGGTTGCGTTCGGTCGCCTGCTGCTCGGTGTGCGCGAGCTGGTCACGCGTGGCGGCCAGCGCGACCTCCGTCCAGTGCTGGGCCGAGATGTCCTGATAGGCCCCGCGCAGCACGAACGGCCGGCCGTCGGCGTCGAGCACCGGTTCCGCCACCACGCGGATGTGACGGGTCACCTCGTCGGGACGCTGCAGCCGGAAGGCGGCGGCCGCCGGCCGCCGGTGGTGGAGCAGGGTGCGCAGGAATCGGCCGATGGCGACGGCGTCGTCCGGGTGGGCGTGCAGGGCCAGCTCCTCCAGCGGCACGGGACCGCTGGCGGGCGATCTGCCGTACAGGCTGAAGAGCTGGCCGTTCCAGGTGATCTCGCCGGTGAGCAGGTTCTCCTCGAAGCCGCCGATGCGGCCCAGGCGCTGCGCGTGCTGGAGCAGGCTCGCCAGCCGTGCCGTCTCGTCCTCGACGCGCCAGATCAGCAGCACGCTGTTGCCGTGCCGGCTGATGCTGATGTCGGCCACGGACGCCAGTGCCACCTGGTCGACCAGGGCCGTGAGGTTCATGCGCTGCGCGCGGAACGGCTCCCCGGTGGCGTAGACGCGCTCGACCCGCTGGAAGAGTTCGCTCTCCCCGGCGGCCATCGGGTAGGCCTCGAGCAGCAGGGCGCCGTTGACGAGGCCGCGCGGCCGGCCGGCCGGATCCAGGAAGCGGCTGTTCACGTGATGGATGTGGAAGTCGACGAGATGCCCGTCGTCGAGGTAGGGGACGAGGACCAGCGCGGGATCCTGCAGCCCGTCGGCCAGGTCCACCAGTTCGGCCGCGTCCGGCAGGACACGGGGCTCACTGACGGTGTCGCCGTCGTGCACGAACGCGTACGTCTCCAGGGTGTGGGCGCACAGTTCCGCCAGCGCCTCGACCTGGCGGATCACCTGGGGCGACTGCGGTTCCAGGGGAGTGGGCCAGACGACTTCGAGGACTCCGTGGACACGCCCGCCGGTGCCGGCGGGCAGGGCGGCCCGTCCTCCCTCGGGGAAGTGGTGCTGGCCGATGGAGGGCAGACCGGTCTTGGCGAGGGAGCCGATCCACTGCCCCCTGCGCTGGGTGAGACTCGTACGGGCCGCCGTCACCACGCCGGGGGGCACATAGCGCCAGCGCCCGGCCTCCGCGGGGGAGAACCCGGCGCTGCCCGCGAGCGTGAGCGAACCGTCGCTCCCCGCGGTCCAGATGGCCACGGCGACCGCGCCGAGCGGGGTCAGCGCGTGCTGGAGGAGGGAGTCGGCGACGGCCTGGGTGTCGGGAGCCGCCAGCGCGCCGCTCTCCGCCTCGCGCAGCCGGACCGCGGCCGAGCGTTCGCTCTCCGCGCGCGGGGCCGAGGGGCTCTCGTTGTCCTGGGCGCCGGCCAGGAAGGCGCCGGTCACATCCGAGAGGCGGTCGCGGGCGGACTGGTTGATGACGTCGACGGCGAGTTCGAGCGGTGTCACCTTGGCCTGGTCGGCCAGCTCGGCGAGTTGCCGTGCGGCCTGGGCCGGGCCGCATCCCAGCCGCTCCACCAGGATGCCCTTGGCGAGCTCGATCAGGGCGCGCCCGTCGGCCTCGGCCTGGGCCGACCGCACCTCATGGCGCAGCCGCTCCACCGTCGCGGCCAGCCTGCCCACGGGGTAGCCGGTGGCGAAGGCCTTCTGCTTGTCGAGCGATGAGTCGGTGGCCGCGACCACGTCCACGTCCGTGCCTGCGTCTGCGTGCGCGGCGGCGTCGCCGGTGATCTCGTCGGCCGGATCAGGGTGTTCTTCTGGAAGGCTCACGATGCCCTTGCTCCTCGGCGGGAATGCCCATGGGGGCGGTTCGCGGGGACCTGCGCCCGGCCGGTGCTCGCGCACGGCCGGGCGCGGTCGCTCACGCAGGCAGCCAGCGGCGGACGCAGGCGATGAGGTCCTCGGTGTCGACCGGCTTGGTGACGTAGTCACTGGCCCCGGAGGCCAGCGACTTCTCCCGGTCGCCGGGCATCGCCTTCGCCGTGACGGCGATGATGGGCAGACCCGCGTACTGGGGCATCTTGCGGATCTCGGCCGTGGCGGTGTAGCCGTCCATCTCCGGCATCATCACGTCCATCAGGACGAGGGCGATGTCGGGGTGGTTGACCAGCGTCTCGATGCCCTTGCGGCCGTTGTCCGCGTGCAGGACGTGGAAGCCCTGGAGTTCCAGGATCCCGCTCAGCGCGAAGAGGTTGCGCGCGTCGTCGTCGACGACCAGGACCGTACGCCCGAGGAAGGCGTCCTCGACGGCCCGGGGTGAACTGGCCTGCGGCTCCTCCACGCGGGCCAGGGACGGCACGTCCCCCAGTTCCTCGGCCGACAGATGCAGGGCGATGCGCTCCCGCAGTTCGTCGAGGCTGGACAGGAACTCCAGGGCGCGGGTGCCGGAGCGGGCCTGCAGTTCCTGTTCCTGCGCCAGATCCGCGCGGTGGCCGCTGTGCACGAGCACCGGAACGTTCGCAAGCGCGGAGTCGCCCTGCATCGCGTCCAGGAAGCGGGGCGCCTCGCCGCCGGGCATGCCGAGTTCGAGCACGACGCAGTGGCACGGACCCGCGGCCAGCGCGCTCGCCGCCTCGTGCGCCCCTGACGTGGTGATGACGTCGACCGTGCCGCGTGGGTCACCGGCGTCCTGGCCGCGGGTGACGTCCGAGACCGCGCTCTCCGCGACCAGGGTCAGCAGTCCGCGCTGCCGCTCCTCGACGACCAGCAGCCGGCGCCGCCGGCGTTTGGCGGGGCCGGCCGTAACCGGTACCGGAACGTTCGCCGCGGGCTCCTGCGAGGACGGGGCGTCCGGCGCGGGCTCCAGCACGCGGTCGCCGATCACCAGGTTCTCGAAGTCGGGGCGCGCCACGGGCAGGAACAGCGTGAACGTGCTGCCCCGGCCCGGCGTGCTGTCGACCGTGACGGCGCCGCCGAGCAGATGGGCGATCTCGCGGGTGATGGACAGACCGAGGCCGGTGCCGCCGTATTTGCGGCTCGTGGTGCCGTCCGCCTGCTGGAAGGCGCCGAAGATCGTCTCCAGATGCTGCTCGGGAATGCCGATCCCGGTGTCCTGCACCCGGAAGGCGACGATGGTGCCGCCGCGGAACACCCCGCCGGGCACCTCGTGGTCGGCCGCCGGCTCGATCCGCAGTTCCACACCGCCCTGCTCGGTGAACTTGACCGCGTTCGACAGCAGGTTGCGCAGCACCTGGCGCAGCCGGGAGTCGTCGGTGAGCAGGTCGGCGGGTGCGCCCGGCGCGGTACGCACGGTGAAGTCGAGGCTCTTCTGGGTCGTCATCGGCCGGAAGGTCGCCTCGACGTACTCCAGGAGCTGGCGCAGTGGCACGACCTCGGGGCTGACGTCCATCTTCCCGGCCTCGACCTTCGACAGGTCGAGGATGTCGTTGATCAGCTGGAGCAGGTCGGAGCCCGCGGAGTGGATGATGCCCGCGTACTCGACCTGCTTCGGGGTGAGGTTGCGGGACGGGTTCTGCGCGAGGAGCTGGGCGAGGATCAGCAGGCTGTTCAGAGGGGTACGCAGCTCGTGGCTCATGTTCGCCAGGAACTCCGACTTGTACTTGGAGGCCAGCGACAGCTGCTGGGCCCGGGTCTCCAGCTCCTGGCGCGCCTGCTCGATCTGAAGGTTCTTCGCCTCGATGTCGCTGTTCTGGGCGGCCAGCAGGGAGGCCTTGTCCTCCAGCTCCTCGTTCGAGCGCTGCAGCTCGTCCTGCTGGACCTGCAACTCCTCGGAGCGGGCCTGCAGTTCGGCGGTCAGCCGCTGCGACTCGTCGAGCAGTTCATCGGTACGGGCGTTGGCCACGATGGTGTTGACGTTGACGCCGATGGTCTCCATCAGCTGCCCCAGGAAGTCCAGGTGGATCTGGGTGAAGCGGGTGACCGAGGCCAGCTCGATGACTCCCAGCACCTGGTCCTCGACCATGATGGGCAGCACCACCAGGGCCGTCGGCACCGTCCGGCCGAGCCCCGAGGAGATGGACACGTAGTTCGGCGGCAGCTCGTCGACGGTGATGGCGCGCTTGCTGCGGGCGGCCTGGCCGACCAGGGAGCGGCCGAAGGGGATGCGGTCGGGCCGGTCGTCCTCGTCGGGGTATCCGTACGAGCCCACGAGCCGCAGTTCGCTGCCGCGGCCGGTCTCCTCCGCGAGGTAGAAGGCCCCGTACTGGGCGGAGACGAGGGGGGCGAGCTCGTCCATGATGAGCTCGGCCACCACGGACAGGTCGCGGTGGCCCTGCATGAGGCCCGAGGCCCGCGCCAGGTTGGTCTTGAGCCAGTCCTGCTCCTGGTTGGCCCGCGTGGTCTCGCGCAGGGACTCCACCATGGAGTTGATGTTGTCCTTGAGCTCGGCGACCTCGCCCGAGGCCTCGACGGTGATGGAGCGGGTCAGGTCGCCCTCGGCGACGGCGCTGGTGACCTCGGCGATCGCGCGCACCTGCCGGGTCAGGTTGCCCGCGAGTTCGTTGACGTTCTCCGTCAGCCGCTTCCAGGTGCCGGAGACGCCCTCCACCTCGGCCTGGCCGCCGAGGCGTCCCTCGCTGCCGACCTCGCGGGCCACGCGGGTGACCTCCGCGGCGAAGGCGGAGAGCTGGTCGACCATCGTGTTGATGGTGGTCTTGAGTTCGAGGATCTCGCCGCGCGCGTCGACGTCGATCTTCTTGGACAGGTCGCCCTTGGCCACCGCCGTCGTCACCAGGGCGATGTTGCGCACCTGGCCGGTGAGGTTGTTGGCCATCGAGTTGACGTTGTCGGTGAGGTCCTTCCACGTGCCCGCCACGTTCGGCACCTGGGCCTGGCCGCCGAGGCGTCCCTCGGTGCCGACCTCGCGGGCCACGCGGGTGACCTCGTCGGCGAACGCGGACAGGGTGTCGACCATGGTGTTGATGACGTCCGCCAGGGCGGCGACCTCGCCCTTGGCCTCGACGGTGATCTTCTGGCTGAGGTCGCCGCGGGCCACGGCCGTGGCGACCTGGGCGATCGAGCGGACCTGGCCCGTCAGGTTCGACGCCATCACGTTGACGTTGTCGGTGAGGTCCTTCCAGGTGCCCGAGACCCCGCGGACGGTGGCCTGCCCGCCCAGGTTGCCCGCGGTGCCGACCTCGCGCGCGACCCGGGTCACCTCGTCGGCGAAGGCGGACAACTGGTCCACCATCGTGTTGAGGGTCTCCTTCAGGGCGAGGATCTCGCCGCGTGCGTCGACGGTGATCTTCTGGGAGAGGTCGCCCCTGGCCACGGCGGTCGCCACCTGGGCGACGTTGCGGACCTGCGCGGTGAGGTTGCCCGCCATGAAGTTCACCGAGTCGGTGAGGTCGCGCCAGGTGCCCTTGACGCCCTTGACGTCGGCCTGGCCGCCGAGGCGTCCCTCGGTGCCGACCTCGCGGGCGACGCGGGTGACCTCGTCGGCGAAGGCGGAGAGCTGGTCGACCATGATGTTGATGGTGTTCTTGAGTTCGAGGATCTCGCCGCGTGCGTCGACGGTGATCTTCTGGGAGAGGTCGCCCCTGGCCACCGCCGTCGTCACCTGGGCGACGTTGCGGACCTGCGCGGTGAGGTTGCCCGCCATCAGGTTGACCGAGTCGGTGAGATCACGCCAGACACCGCCGACGCCGGGCACCTGGGCCTGGCCGCCGAGGCGTCCCTCGCTGCCGACCTCGCGGGCCACGCGGGTGACCTCGTCGGCGAACGCGGAGAGCTGGTCGACCATCGTGTTGACGGTCTCCTTGAGCTGAAGGATCTCGCCGCGCGCCGGCACGTCGATCTTCTGCGAGAGGTCGCCCTTGGCCACCGCGGTCGCCACCTGGGCGATGTCACGCACCTGGGTCGTGAGATTGCCCGACATGGCGTTGACCGAGTCGGTCAGATCGGCCCAGGTCCCGGAGACGCCCGGCACCTCCGCCTGGCCGCCGAGGGTGCCTTCGGTGCCGACCTCGCGCGCGACGCGGGTGACTTCGGAGGTGAACACGGACAACTGGTCGACCATGCCGTTGAAGACGGTGGCGATGTCGCCGAGCAGGCCCTCCCCGTCGTCCGGCAGACGGGTACCGAAGTCGCCGTCCCGCACGGCCGTGAGGCCGGCCAGCAGCTGCCGCAGCTCCTGGTCGCCCGGCGTGCGGTCGACGGTGTCGGTCGTCTGGCTGGTCATGCGCACCCTCGTTCCATGCCTCTGAGGTCCCTGTGCGAGAGGGACTCGGAACAACAGGCCCACTGCCGGACCACATCCTCGTCGGACAGCCTGTTGCACGGGGCCGTCCGGCGAGGAAATACGCCGCAGGCTAACCCGTAAGTGAGGTTGTGAACAAAGTGTGGTGCCAAAATCGCCAAGCCGGGGACAAGGCAGGGCCGAGCAGGTGACAAACCGGGGCGGGAGGGGTCGGCGGGAGGCGTGAGCCGGACGGTGTCAGAGGTGACACGGGGACCTGATCCGAGGGGGGCCGACGACCGCGAACGGCCCCCCCGACCCGCCCGACAGGCCCTCGCACGAACGGTGGGCCACACACGACCGAGCCCGCCGTCGCGGTCCGGTGAGCGGGGGGGGGGGGCTCATGAGGACCGCGGCGGCGGGCTGGGTCACCGGCGGGGGGATGCCGGTCAGGGGGGGGCTTGGGGTGTCAGGCCACCGAGGGGTCGAGCAGGCCGGCGCGGAGCCGCTTGATGATGCGGCTGATCAGACGCGACACGTGCATCTGGGAGATACCGAGCAGCTCACCGATCTCGGCCTGGGTGCGCTCCTCGACGAACCGCAGGTGGATGATGCGGCGCTCACGCTCGTCGAGCTCGGCGACCAGCGGCGCCAGCGAGTGCAGGTCCTCCACCAGTTCGAGCGACCGGTCGTCCTCGCCGATGAAGTCGGCCAGAACGGACTCGCCGTGCGAGCCGTTCTCGGAGGTCAGAGCCGCGTCGAGCGAGGAGGAGTTGTAGCAGTTCGCCGCCTTGCGGGCCTCGATGACCTCCGCCTCGGGCAGCGACATCAGGTTCGACAGCTCGGCGGTCGTGGGAGCGCGGCCCAGTCGGGTCCGCAGTTCCTCCGTGGCCTTCGCCAGCTCGACCCGGGCCTCCTGAAGACGCCGCGGCACATGGACGGCCCAGCTCGTGTCACGGAAGAAGCGCTTGATCTCGCCGACGATGTACGGAACGGCGAAGGAGGTGAACTCCACCTCGCGCGTCAGCTCGAACCGGTCGATGGCCTTGATCAGCCCGATGGTGCCGACCTGGACGATGTCCTCCATCGAGTCGCCCCGGCCGCGGAAGCGGGAGGCCGCGTACCGGACGAGGGAGAGGTTCATCTCGATCAGGGTGTTGCGGGCGTACTGGTATTCGTGGGTGCCTTCCTCCAGCACGGCGAGCCGGTCGAAGAACTGCCGCGACAGCTCGCGGGCGTCCTTCGGCCTGACGCGCGACGGGTCCTCGATGAGAGGGAGTTCCGTCTCGTCCGTCGTCCGGCTCCCCTGTGCCGTGGCCGTCGCCACGTCTGCCGTCACGGCTGCCATGCCGCCCACCCCACTCACCGTCGCTGTTGATGACACACGCCGTGTGCCCCGCATGACGCGGGGCATGCCACCCAATTTCAAAAGAGATCAGGACCACCGGGGATCTGGCCAGAAGTCGACTCTCCGACGAGGCCGGCGCCCGCCCGAGAACCCTCGCACGAGCCGGCCGCCGACCGTACGCCCGGGTGGGCCGTGCGCCGGTGACGCGGGCGAGGGACGGCGTCCCGAGGGCGCCTCGACGGCACCCTGACGTGCCGTCGATTTTGAGCCGGTGTGTTTCCTCCGCCGAAGCAGGGGCAAGCGGAACTCGTGCTTCGGACCGGAGGCACGCCCGCAGGAACGGCTCAGCCGGCTGCGGTGAACCTCCGGCACCCCCGGAAGTCATCGTCCCTGCGGCAGTCCCTCACACGCCACTTGTTCAGGAGCGAATCCGCATGAGCATCGACTTGTCGATAAACAGCCCGGAGGCGTCCGTACCTGCCGAGGCGCGGTCCATGTCCACCGCGACGACAACCGCGTCGGGTCCCTCGGCCCGGTCCGCATCGGCGAGGCACCCGCACGACGACGCCCCTGACTCGGCGACCGACTTCGCCCGGCTGGCCGCCCTTGAGGAGGGTCCCGAGCGGGACGCGGTGCGTGACGAGTTGACGAAGGCCTGGCTGCCCATGGCCCATCGCATCGCCGGTCGCTTCCGTGACCGGGGCGAGAACATCGAGGATCTGCGCCAGGTCGCGGCCGTCGGCCTGGTGAAGGCGATCGACCGGTTCGACCCCTCCCGCGGGGCCTTCGAGAGCTACGCGGTACCCACCATCACCGGTGAGGTCAAGCGGCACTTCCGGGACCGCATGTGGGCGCTGAGGGTGCCCCGCCGGGTCCAGGAGCTGCGCAACAAGGTACGGATCGCCCGGCGCGACCTCACGATGAACCCCGGTGCCCCCGAGCCGACGGCAGCCGAGATCGCGGCGCACGCCGGGCTCACGGAGGACGAGGTGAGCGCGGGGATGGAGGCGATGGAGAGTTTCAGCACCCTGTCCCTGGACGCCGAACTGTCGTCCGCCGACGACAACTACAGCCTCGCGGACACCCTGGGCGATCAGGACCCCGCCTACGACATGGTCGTCGACCGCGAAGCGGCGAAGGAGGGACTTCGCCGACTGCCGGAACGCGAGCGGAACATCCTGTACATGCGCTTCTTCGAGGACATGACGCAGAACCGCATAGCCGACCAGCTCGGCATCTCCCAGATGCACGTCTCCCGGCTCATCACCCGCAGCTGCGCCAAGGTGCGGGACGAGGCGCTGGGTGCCCAGGCCCGCCCCGGCCGCGGCGGCGCCGACGGCAGGACGGGAGCCGCGTGACGCGGCACCGAGGTCCCGACGCCACACCCACCGCCCCGCAGGGCACTCCCGAACCCACCGGGGAACCGGATTCAAGTGATCAAGGAGCGAACCGCATGCTGATGCCCCATCCCGCGACCCTGCGCAAGCTCGTGGGGGAGTACGAGGCACTCGTCGCGCGGCAGGACGGGAGCGGCGCGGCGAAGGCGGACCAGCGGGCACAGGACCTCGCCTACACCCTCTGCGTGTCGACCGGCACCAGGGACGTGAACCTGGCGCTGAAGAAGGCACGCAGCCATATCGCCGCCGCGCGGGGACCCGTGGCGCCGACGCCCCTGCGGCCCCCCGGGCCAGGGCCGGCCGAGTCCCATGAGGCGGGAGAGGCCGTCGCGTAACGCGTCCCCGGGTCGGTCGCACGCGGTGCGACCGACCCGGCGTGCGTGCGGGGAACACATCACCGGCGAGGGAACGTCCGTGCGGCGACGTAGGGTGGGCCCCGGGGTGAGACCGGTGGACCTGAGGGACGGTACGGACGATTCGTGGTCGATGTGGCCGCCGGGCCCCACCGCGCCGACAGGAGCGCCGACGTGACGCCGACAGCCGTAGGGCCGGCCACCGGGTCGCCCTTCGCGCACCCCGCGCTGTTCTACCGTGACGACCAGGAGTACCTGGCGGGCACGGTCCCCTTCGTACGGGAAGGCCTGGCGGCCTCGGAGCCGGTGGCGGTGGCCGCTCCCGCCGCGCGGCTCGAACTGATCACGGCGGCACTGGGCGCCGCGGCGGCGGCCGTGCACCTCGTCGACATCACCCTGGCCGGACGCAACCCCGGCCGCATCATCCCCACGGTCCTGCGCGCCTTCGCGGACGCCTGGACCGGCGTCCGCGTCCGTATCGTCGGCGAGCCGGTCCGGCCGGGCCGCACCTCCCCGGCGTATCCCGCCTGCGTCCAGCACGAGGCCCTCATCAACGAGGCGTTCAGCGGCCGGGAAGTGACCATCCTGTGCCCGTACGACGCCCGGTCCCTGCCCGAGGACGTGCTCGCCGACGCCCACGCCACACACCCGGTCCTCATCACCGGGGGACGCGAGTGGTCCAGCACGACGTACGACCCCGACAAGGTGCTCGCGCGCTGCAACGAACCCCTGGCCCCTCCGCCCGGCGCGGCGGCCTTCCACTACGACGCGAAAGCGCTGCCGGCCGCCCGTGACTTCGTACTCGCCCAGGCGAGGAAGCGCGGCACGAGTGAGGTCCGGCTGCAGGATCTGGCCCTGGTCGTCGCCGAGTTGACCACCAACAGCGTGGTGCACGCCGGTGGCACGGGAACGGTGCGCCTGTGGGCGGAGGACGAGCAGATCGTCTGCCAGGTACAGGACTTCGGCCGGCTGGCCGACCCCCTCGCGGGCCGCCGCCCCGCCGACCCCGGCCAGATCGGCGGTCGCGGCCTCCTGCTCGTGCACTGCCTCTCGGATCTGGTGCGCCTGCACACCGACGACGCCGGCACGACGATCCGCACGTACGTCTCACGCGTCTGAGACACGGGTGTGGGGCCCGGATCCGCGGTGGATCCGGGCCCCACACCTGTGACCGTCCCCGTTACGAGGCCCCGTCCCCGAGGGCCGAGCGCGCGGCGTCGGCCTCGGTACGAGCGCCCGCCGTGGCGAGGTCAGTTCCCGCCGTCCTGGACGCTCTCCAGGGCCTCTGGTTCCCTGCTTCCCAGGGGTACGCCTGCTCTCCCGGGCGGCCCGCGTGGGCGCGGCGCGGGCCGGTGCCGGGAAAACGCCGGGAATGCGGTCCGGGCGGCAGGGTATTGGCTGCCCCAGGAGGACGGCGGGCGGCGCACACCGGCCGCGGTGCTCCGTTCGCGACTCGACCATGGGAAGGAAGCAGCGACGTGACCACCGACAGAATCTGGTTGTACGCGCCGGCCAGCGGATTTGCGGAGGGACTGCTGCTCACGGGGTTCACGGTCACCGCGGCCGACGGGACCGTCGGGCATGTGGACCGGCAGGTGGACGAATCCGGGATGCGGCACCTGATCGTCGACACCGGGGGATGGGTGTTCGGCAGAAGCGTGCTCATCCCGGTGGGCCTGGTCACCTCCATCGACCCGGAGGCCCGGGAGATCAAGGTGGCGTGCACCGAGGACGAGATCAAGGCCGCGCCCCGGTTCAGGACCGACAGCGAGACGCTGGACCCGGAGTATCTCTCCGGAGTCGGCGACTACTACCGCGGCCTGCCTCCGCGACAGGCGACCACGACCTGAGCCGGGTGACGCGTCCGCTGCAATGGATGGGGATTCAGCGGGAAGGCGGATCCCGAAGGGGCGCGGACGTGGGGACAGCGATGATGCCGATCACGACTGCGCGGCCACTCGTCCCCTCGACGAGGCGCAGGTGAAGGCGGTGCCGGGGACGGTGCCCGGTCCGGGAAGCCGCTCGACGGCTCCGGGCCGGCGCCGGGCACCGAAGATTCAGAGTGCAGGGACACGACGCATATGGACCGAACCGACACGACCGCCATCGCGTCCGCGGCCGGCCCGCCCGGGATGATGTCATGGGCGCCTGCCCCGGTCACGACGGCGGCGCCGGGACCGGCCCCCGTCACGACCGCGGCGATGGCCCGCGCGTACGCACGGAGCGTGGTGCTGGAGCATTGGAACAACGCCGACCGCACGGCGACGGAGGCGGCCCTCATCGATCTCTCACTGGTCGTCTCGGAGCTGGCCGCGAACGCCGTCCGGCACGGGGGCGGGCTGGCCGGGTTCGAGGTGACGCCCACACCTCAAGGGGTACGGCTGGCCGTGCACGACAACAGTGACGTCGTCCCCGACGCCGCCTTCGGGCCGGGAAACCTGCCGACGAAGCACCACGGCAGCGGTTACGGCTGGCCGGTCATCCTCCGGCTGGCCCGTGACATCGCCGTCGACCCGCGTCCGGGCGGCGGCAAGACCGTCAGCGTGCTGGTACCGCTCGTCTGACACACCGCACGGGCGGGACGCCGAACGGCCCCGGACGATTTCCGTCCGAGGCCGTACCGGGAGGGTTCCCGCCGAACGGCGGTGCTGGTTCTCACCATGGCAGGAACACGTGGATGTCCTTGCCCTTGTCGGTCACCACCACGCTCACCTGGTCGCACAGTGTGTGGATCAGATGCCATCCGACACCCCCGTCGCCCCGGCCGGGATGGAACGGGCGAGGGGCGGGCGGTGTGGTGCTGGTGTCGTGCATGGTCACGTGCACGCCGTCGAACGTACGCCGC
Organism: Streptomyces ortus; assembly: GCF_026341275.1. Lineage (NCBI taxonomy): Bacteria > Bacillati > Actinomycetota > Actinomycetes > Kitasatosporales > Streptomycetaceae > Streptomyces > Streptomyces ortus. The sequence goes on along the minus strand of NZ_JAIFZO010000002.1, from coordinate 3,852,623 downwards.
AGACGCAGCTCGAAGGGGCCCGGCGCGTACTGCACCACATTGGCCGCCAGTTCCGTGACAACCAGCAGGATGTCGTCCCAGTGCTCGGGGGCCGCCGGTGGTGACGTACGCGTGAGGGCAAGGAGGAACTCCTCCGCGGCGAGGCGTGCGCCCGTCACGTTGGGCAGTTCGCCGGGAAAGGTGGTCGTCCGGGTGTACATCTCTTCAGAAGGCAGTTTGTCGTCCCCACGCGGCTCGATCGCCATTGCGCCTTCCCCAGCCCGTTCCCCACGGGGCTGTGCTGATCCTCTGCTTCCACCGCTGCTGTTTCCCGACGACGAGGGGTCTACTCGTCCGGGTCCGGTGGGGATGGTGGGTGAACCGGAACGCAGTGGTCTCTGGTGAATCCTGTGTGATCGGCGAGTACCACGATCGGACCGACTCATGGGTGCTTGGCCACGGCGGATTACCGCGTCTGTTTCGGCCGGGCCGGGGCATACGGAGGTCTGGGACGGGAGCCGCTCCCGTCCCGCAACCGGAAAGAGGAGAATCCGTGCTCGGCATAGCAGCTGCAGTCCTGTTCTTCATCGCGTTTCTGATCAACGCCGCGGACATCGCGACCAACGACACCTTCACCTCGACGAACGTGATGCTCATCGGTCTGACCGTGCTGGCCCTGCACGTCTCCGGCGTGGGCACCGGGTGGGGGAGCAGGGGCCGCAGGCGGTGAGGTGCGAGACGCCCCCAAGGCTCGCACACAGCACGAGAACGGACCGCACGGTGACGTCCCGTCGCCGTGCGGTCCGCGCGTGAGGGCCGGTCCGCCCGGTCATACCCACGTGTCGAACCACATCCTGGCGTGCCACTCGGAGTACGGGATCGTCGCACCCGTGTAGACCGGGAAGAAGTAGACGAAGTTCCAGATGATCAGCAGCACCACGGCGCCCGCGGCGACCGTGCCCGGCGTCCGGCGTCTGGTGCCCGCCCCGGGCGGCCCCACCAGCGCGCCCGCCGCCATCGCGACCGCCAGGCACAGATACGGCACGAAGACGACCGCGTAGAAGGCGAAGACCGTGCGGTCCTGGTACTGGAACCACGGCAGGTACCCCGCGGCCACCGCGCACAGCACGGCCCCCGCCCGCCAGTCGCGGCGCATGGCCCACCGGAAGAGCAGATACAGCAGCGCCAGACACGCGGACCACCACAGCAGCGGTGTGCCCAGCGCGAGGACCGCCTGCGAACAGCCCGAGGCCGTACGGCAGCCGTCCTGGACGAAGTCCGTCTCGTAGGAGTACGCCACCGGACGGCCCTGCACCAGCCAGCTCCAGGGGTTCGACTCGTACCGGTGCCAGGAGCTGAGACCCACGTTGAAGTCGTAGACCCGGCTCTCGTAGTGCCACAAACTGCGCAAGGACGCCGGGATCCACGACCACGGACCCCCGCGCCCCTCCGCCCAGTGCCGCCCGTAGCCCCCGTCGGACAGGAACCAGCCGGTCCAGGTGGCGAGATAGCCCGCCACGGCGACCGGCACCACGGAGAGCACCGACCAGCCGGCGTCCTTGTGCAGCACGGCCAGGTACGGCCGATGGGCTCCGGCCACGCGGCGTGCGCCGACATCCCACAGCAGGGTCATGACCATGAAGAAGACCAGGAAGTAGAGGCCGTTCCACTTGCAGGCGGCGGCCAGGCCGAGAAGGAGCCCGGCCGCGATACGCCACGGCCGTACGCCCATGCCCGCCTGCTCGGCCGTGTGCGCGTCGGGGCCCGCGAACCCGTCCTCGCCCACGGGCAGACTCGCCGCGAGACGGGCCCGCGCCCGGTCCCGGTCGATGAGCAGGGCCCCGAACGCCGCCAGCACGAAGAACATGACGACGAGGTCGAGCAGCGCCATGCGGCTCATCACGAAGTGCAGGCCGTCCAGGGCCATCAGCAGTCCGGCCAGACAGCCGAGGGCCGTCGAACGGAACAGCCTGCGGCCCGTCCGGCACAGCATCAGCACCGACAGCGTGCCCAGCAGCGCCACCATGAAGCGCCAGCCGAACGGGTTCAGGCCGAACATCCACTCCCCGAGGGAGATCACCCACTTGCCCAGCGGCGGATGCGCGACGAAAGCCCCGGCGTCGGAGAGCGGGACCACCTGCGGGTCCGCGAGAACCTGCGGGTCGGCGACCTTGCGGTCCGGCCAGGTGCCCTCGTAGCCGAGCCGGAGCAGCGACCAGGCGTCCTTGGCGTAGTACGTCTCGTCGAAGACCAGGCCCCGAGGGCTGCCCAGGTGCCAGAAGCGGATCGCTCCCGCCAGGGCGGCCACCAGGAGCGGACCCAGCCAGCCCAGCGCCCTCGCGAGCCGGTGCGCCGCCACCGGGCCGAGACCGAGGGCCTCCCCGAAGCGGGTGCCGGGCTCCGGGAACGGCGGGACCAGAAGGTCCCGGGTGTCGGTGCGCGGGAGTGCCACGAAGCCGAACCGGCGCAACCGCCCCGCCCAGGCGCCGGACTCCGGCTTCACGGTCTCTGTACGCGCGTCGGCGTCGGAGCGGGCGGTGAGGCCCGGCTCCGACGCGGTGTCAGTGGTCACCGGGTCATCGTAGGGAACCCGTGCCGACGACGCCCACGGCGGTGGCTAACCCGCCGGGTTGGACACCTCCGCGACCCTCCAGCGCTGGTTGGCACCGGAGTTGGGGGTCCAGAGCGTCACGGCCGCGCCCTCGTTCGTGGCCTGGCCGCCTACTTCGAGGAGCCGTCCGGTGGCCGCGTTGACGAGGGTCCAGGTGCCGTCACCGGTCGACGACATGATCCACTGGGTGGCCCGGTCGCGTGGGCCGGTGTCGGCCTCCAGCACCGGGGCGCCGTCACGGACGGCCAGCCGCTTGCCCTCCACCGGGTTGCTGAACACGTACCGCTGCCGGTTGCCCGTGTCGCCCGAGATCTGGCGCAGCGTCCACTGCTGACCCGGCGCGCCGGCGGTCGCGTTCCTGATGACGAGGCCCGTGCCGTTGTCGGCGACGGTGAGCGCCTTGCCGCTCTGCACGCCGGTCAGCGTGTAGGAGTGGCCCTTGCGCAGCTCGGCTGCGTCCTTCGCGACCCCCGAGACACCCTTGACCAGGAACGAGGTCACGGACTGTGCGGGCACGGTGAAGGTGGCCCTGCGGTCGCTGACCTCGACGGCCTCGCGGCGGTCCAGTTTGCCGTCGGCGCTGGTCACCACGGGGGTGACGGTGGCGTGGCGGCCGACCTTGCCGAACTTCGACAGATCGACCGTGACCGTACGGGCCTCGGTGGCGCTGTTGACGTGGACGACCGTCGCCCGGTCGCCCTTCTTCGAGACGGCGGCGGCGCTGGACGTGTCGTCCGTCTTGATCAGGCGGTCACCGGGCTTGATGTAGTGCGTGAAGTTGCGGGCCGTGTCGAACTTCGTGTTCGTGTATATCGGGCACGACTTCAGGGTGTCCTTCGAGGTGCAGCTGAACGAGAGCTGGATGCTGCCCCAGTTGCCGCCCTTGGCGGACTCGCCGCCCGGCTTCATGTTGTCGTAGTCCTCGACGGGCTGCCAGAACACCCAGGCCGTGGGCTCCAGTTCCCGCAGGTCGTCGACGATGTGCTGGGCGAGGCCGAGTCCCGGACGCATGTCCGTGAAGCTCTGCCCGTCACCCCAGTCGCCCTCGACCTCGCTCATCCACAGCGGCTTGTCGGCCGCCTTGGCCAGGTCCCGTACGGTGGTGCGCTGCCCGGTGCCGTAGGTGTGGACGTTCAGCCGGCCGACCAGGTCCCGCACTTCCTGCGGGTAGGTGTTCCAGTTCGTCGCGAAGAGGGACGGGTTGGTCTCGTCCATCGCCGAGATCTCCGCCTTGGCCTTCGCCTTCTTCAGCGCCGGGGCGAGGGCGGCGATCACCTTCTGCTGGAGCTCGGGGCCGATATGTGCCCCTTCCTGCCGGCCGCCGACGGGCTCACCGTCGGCGCCCAGGCGGGTGCTCCAGTAGTTGGTGTTGGGTTCGTTGAACGGGTCGATCGTGTCGACCTTGATGCCCTCCGCCTTCTCGAGGCGCTTGGTGGCGCCCGCCAGATAGGCGGCGAAGTCGTCCACGGACTCCGTCCTGAGCTGGTCCTCGGTGGCGTCGAACCCGCCCGACACATAGCCGCTCTTCGTCATGAACCACGGCGGGGAGTTGCTGAAGGTCTCCCAGCGGTCGATGTCGTCCTTGATCCGGTCGACCCACCAGCGCTGGGTGGCGTCGGCGTCCTTGTTCCAGTCGGCCGGGTCGTCGGCGCTCCACCAGTCGGTGTCCTCCCGGGTGGTACCGGCGGGCGCCCGCCACCAGCCCTCCACCGCACCGCCGGCCCGCAGATAGTCCTTGACGTCCGGGGCGTTGCCACCGCCGATGTTGTACCGGGCGATGTTCAGCGCGAGCCCGTCGTCCCCGAAGAGGAGCTTCGCGAGCTTCTCACGTATCTCCTTCGGGTAGCCGCCGGTCGCGTTGGCGAACCAGACCAGGCTGGTGCCCCACCCCTCGAACTTCTGCTGCTCGTACGAGGGGTCGGGCCGGACGGTGACCGACGGGGTGTCAGCCGCCGGGGCCTGCGCGGTGGACGGGGGCGCCAGGGTCAGCGCGGCCCCGGTGGCCAGTGCGGTGAGTCCGGCGGCTCCGAGGAGACGTCTGCTGCGGGTACGGCGTGCCATCGTGTGCTCCCAACTGAGGTGTGGTCGCTGCGCGGTGGAGGTCAAAGGTGCGGGGGAGATGCGGGGAGGGCGGAGCGTGTGCGGTCAGGCGGTGGGCTGGTGCAGTACGGCGACGGCCCTCGGCCCGAGGACGAGACCGCCCTCGGTGCCGGCACCGGTTTCCGCGCCACCGACCAGGACCTCTCCGGCGAGACCCGCCAGGGGCACGTCCTCGTCGGTCCGGTTGACCAGGAACAGGAAGCGGCCGTCGGGTCCGCGGCGCACGGTCTGCTCGACCGATCCCCTTGCCGCGGCGGGCAGTTCGCTCTCGACGCCCGCCGGGCCGAGCAGCGCGGGCAGTAGTCCCGCGAGCCCTTCGGCACCGAGCCGGGTGGAGACGTACGCGGCCGAGCCCTGGCCCACCGCACGGCGGGTGACCGCGGGCCGCCCGGCGTACGCGCCGCTGCGGTAGTGGGCCAGCACGTCCACCGCGGGGTCGGTGACGTCGATCCGGTCGGTCCACAGGGTGCCCTTGGCATCGCCGTCCAGCTCGACCCAGTCACCGTCGAGCAGCGGGCCGAACTCCTCGATACGGATACCGAGCAGTTCGCGCAGGGCGCCCGGGTGACCGCCGAGCCAGATGTGGTCGTTCTCGTCGACCACACCCGAGAAGTACGTGGTGACGAGATGGCCGCCGGCCTCCGCGTACCGCGTGAGTTCCTTGGCGAGCGGTGCCGGGACCACGTGCAGCACCGGGGTGATCAGGACGTCGTACCGGTCGAGGTCGGTCGTGGTGGTCACGACGTCGGCGCGGATGCCGAGGGTGTGCAGCGCCGAGTACCAGTCCAGGGCCTCCTGGCGGTAGTCGAGGAGGGCGGAGGGGTGCGAGTCCTGCTCGCTCGCCCACCAGGAGTCCCAGTCGTAGACGATGCCCACGCGGGCCGGTTCGCGCTCGGAGCCCGCGACCGGTGCCAGCGCCTTGAGGGTCTGCCCCAGCTCGACGACCGCGCGGAAGACCTCGCTGTCGGCACCGGCGTGCGGCACCATCGCGGAGTGGTACTTCTCGGCGCCCGCGGCCGACTGGCGCCACTGGAAGTAGCACACGGCGTCGGCGCCGTGCGCGACGTGCAGCAGCGAGTCGCGGGCCAGCTCCCCGGGCCGCTTGGCCACGTTGACGGGCTGCCAGTTGACCGCGCTGGTGGAGTGCTCCATCAGGAACCACGGCTGCCCGCCCGCTATCCCGCTGGTGAGGTTGGCGGAGAAGGACAGCTCGTCGCGGTCCTGCGGGCCGGGGTGGACGTAGTGGTCGTTGGAGACGAAGTCGATCTCACCAGCCCAGTCGGGGTAGTTCATGCCCTTGGTGTTGCCCATCACCATGAAGTTGGTGGTGACCGGCACATTCGGCGTGATCTCCCGCAGCACGTCGCGTTCCGCGATCAGGTACTCCTTCAGCGCGTCGGAGGAGAAGCGCTTGAAGTCGAGCTGCTGCGTCGGGTTCGGGTGGGAGCCGGCCAGCCGGGGCGGCAGGATCTGGCCCCAGTCGCTGTAGCGCTGCGACCAGAACGCTGTGCCCCAGGCGTGGTTGAGGGCGTCGAGGGTGGTGTAGCGGGCGCGCAGCCAGTCACGGAAGGCACGGGCCGCGTCGTCCGAGTAGTCGTAGACGTTGTGGCAGCCCAGCTCGTTCGAGACGTGCCAGGCCACCAGCGCCGGGTGGTTCGCGTACCGCTCCGCCATCGTGCGTACCAGGCGCAGCGCGTGGTCGCGGAAGACGGGCGAGGTGGGCCGCCAGTGCTGGCGCGCTCCCGGCCACACCGTCTCGCCCGAGGCGGTCACCGGCAGGATCTCCGGGTGCGCGGTGGTGAGCCAGGGCGGCGGGGACGCGGTGGCGGTGGCCAGGTCGACGCCGATGCCGCCGGCGTGCAGCAGGTCCATGACCTCGTCGAGCCAGCCGAAGTCCCATTGGTCCTCGGTCGGCTGGATGCGGGCCCAGGAGAAGATCCCCACGGAGACCAGGTTGACACCGGCCTCCCGCATCAGCCGGACGTCCTCCTCCCACACCTCGCGAGGCCACTGCTCGGGGTTGTAGTCGGCGCCGTACGCGAGACGCGGGGTGCGGTCACCGTCCGGCCCGTCCAGCTGGGACAGGAGGGTGGAGATCATCGTGGTCCTTCCGGGTTCACAGTCCCGCTGTCGCGTTCCCCGGTGGACGGGAACGCGACGGCAGGACCTGGGGGAGACGGCGGGGCGGGCTCGTCTATTCGACGGTGAAGCCCTGCTCCTTGCCGTACTTGACGGAGGCGTCCTGCCAGGACTTCAGACCGTCGGTCAGCTTGGTGTTGCCGACATAGGCCTTGCCGACGGTGTCGTTGAAGATCGAGTTGGCGTACTGCTGGAAGGGCAGGTACGACCAGTCGTCGGCGACGTTGGCGGCGGAGTCCGCGAAGATCTTGTTGGCCTTCTGGCCGCCGAAGTACTTGAACTCGGTGTTGAGGAACGAGTCCGCCTGGAGCTCCGCGTTGGTCGCCGGGAAGGCGCCCTCCTTGACGCGGCTCTGCACACCGGCGCCGGAGTTCGCGTACTCGACGAAGGCGTAGGCGAGTTCCTTGTTCTTGCCGAGCGCGGGCAGGGTCAGCGAGCTGCCGCCGTTCTCCGCGCTCGCCTTGTCACCCTTGGTCCAGGCCGGCATGGGCGCCGCGCGCCAGTCACCCGCGGCGTTCGGGACGCCGGTGACGAAGTTGGCGGGCATCCAGGCACCACTGGGCAGGGTGGCGAGGGTGCCGTCGCCCAGGCCCTTGTACCAGTCGTCGGTCCAGCCGTTGATCGGCGCGACGAGCTTCTCGTCGATCAGCTTCTGCCAGACGTCGGTGTACTTCTTGGCGCCCGCGTCGGAGAAGTCGACCTTCACGTTGGTGCCGTCGACCTTGTAGGGGCGCGAACCGGCCTGCCACAGCAGGCTGGTGGTCAGGCCCGCGTCGCCCGCGTCGTTGGCGATGTAGACCTTGGGGTCGGCCTTGTGCAGCTTGCGGGCCGCGTCGAGGTACTCGTCCCAGGTGGTCGGCACCGCGATCTTGAACTTGTCGAAGACCTTCTTGTTGTAGTAGAGCGCCATGGGGCCCGAGTCCATCGGCAGGCCGTAGACCTTGTCACTGCCCTGGGTCACGGCGTTCCACGGGCCGGCGGTGTACTTGGACTTCAGCTTGTCGGCGCCGTAGGGGGCCAGGTCGCTGAGGCCCTTGGTGAGGGCGTACTGCCCGAGCGCGAAGTACTCGACCTGGGCGACGTCGGGGACGCCCTTCTCGGCCGAGATGGCGTTCGACAGCGCGGTGTAGTGCTTGTCGCCCGAGCGCTCGGCGACGAGGTTGATCTTGACCTTGGGGTACTTCTTCTGGAAGTCGGCGGCGACCGTCTTCAGCGTGGGCTCCCAGGCCCAGACCGTGACCGAGCCGCCCTTCTTGAGGGCCGCCTGGACGTCGCCGGCGGAGACCGGCTTCGAGCCGGAGCCGTCGTCGTCGGAGCCACCGCAGGCGGTCGCGCCCAGGGCGAGGACGGAGAGGACGGCAAGGCCGCGCATCAGGCGGTTGGTCGTTCTGCGCATGGAGGTGCTTCCACTTCTTCGTGGGCGGGACAGGGTGAGGGTGGAGGTGCGGCTCAGGGGGGTGGTGGCTTGTGGGTCGGTCATTCCTTGACGCTTCCGGCGGCGAGGCCGGACTGCCAGTACTTCTGCAGCAGCAGGAACGCGGCGATCAGCGGCACGATGGTGAGCAGTGAACCGGTGATCACCAGGTTGAAGATCACGTCACCGCCGATCGTCTGGGCCTGGTTGTTCCAGGCGTCCAGGCCCAGGGTCAGCGGGTACCAGTCCGGGTCCTTCAGCATGATCAGCGGCAGGAAGTAGTTGTTCCAGGTCGCGACCGTGGTGAAGAGCAGGACGGTGACGATGCCGGGAGCGAGCAGGGGCAGGGCGACCTTGAAGAAGGTGCGTGCCTCGCCCGCCCCGTCGATCCGTGCGGCCTCCAGCAGTTCGACGGGGATCGCCTCGGTGGCGAAGACCCACATCAGATACAGGCCGAAGGGCGAGACCAGCGAGGGGATGATGACCGCCCACGGGGTGTCGGTCAGTCCCATCTTGCTGAACATCAGGAAGGTCGGCACCGCGAGCGCGGTGCCCGGCACGGCGACGGCACCGATGACCACGGCGAACACCCCGCGCTTACCGGGGAAGTCGAACTTGGCCAGCGCGTAGCCGCCGAGGATCGCCAGGAAGGTGGCGCCGCCGGCCCCGAGTCCGACGTACAGCAGGGTGTTCAGCAGCCAGCGGACGAAGATGCCGTCGTGGTACGTGAACGTGTCATGGATGTTGGACCAGAGGGCGAAGTCGTCGGCGAACCACAGTCCGGACGAGTCGGCGAGCCCTTCCTGGGTCTTGGTCGCGCTGATCACCAGCCACAGCAGCGGAACCACGGTGTAGACCAGGATCAGCCCGGTGAGCACGGTCAGCAGGACGCTGCGCTTCGGGCGCCCGGCGGAGTGCTCACGGCGCTTGCGCAGCCGGGGCACGCTCTTGGCCGTACTGGCGGTCCTGCCGGTGGCCGGAGCGGATGCGGACGGGGAGGCGGAGGTGGCGGAACTGCTCGTGCCGCTCATGCTGCTCATTGCTGGTCACGCTCCCTTGCGCATGCCGCGAAGCTGCACGACATAGGCGATGACCATGGTGATCAGCCCCATGATGATGGCGACCGCCGCGGAGTAGTTGTGCTGCTGTCCGTTGAAGGACAGCGAGTACGTGTAGAAGTTCGGGGTGAAGTCGGTCGTGATGGCGTTGCGGGCCAGCGGACGCAGGATGCTCGGCTCGTTGAAGAGCTGGAAGCTGCCGATGATCGAGAAGATCGTCGCGATCACGAGGGCACCGCGGATCGCGGGGAGCTTGATGGCGGTGATGACCCGGAGCTGCCCGGCCCCGTCGATCTCCGCGGCCTCGTAGAGCGAGTTCGGGATGACCTTCAGCGCGGAGTAGAAGATCAGCATGTTGTAGCCGATGAACTCCCAGGTCACGATGTTGCCGATGGAAGCCAGCACCAGGTCGCTGGAGAGCGGGTCGGGCAGCGTGACACCGAACGCGCTGTTGATGTCACCGACCAGCCCGTACTTGGTGCCGTACATGAAGCCCCACATGAGGGTGGCCACCACGGCGGGCACGGCGTACGGCAGGAAGATCGTGATGCGGAAGAAGTCCGTGCCGTAGAGACGGCCGCTGTCCAGCGCCAGGGCGATCAGCAGGCCGATGAAGAGCATGATCGGGACCTGGACTGCGAGGAAGAGCGAGACCCGGCCGAGCGAGTCCCAGAACCGCTCGTCCTGCAGCGCCTGCTGGTAGTTGTCGAAGCCGACGAACTGGGTGCCGCCGATCAACTGGTCCCGGAACAGGCTGAGATAGATCGAGTACGCGATCGGTGCCAGGAAGACGAGGGCGAAGACGGCCACGAAGGGACCGATGAAACCCCACCCCGTCCAGGAGCGGCGGTCACCCTGTGCCGGAGGCCGTGACCTGCGCGGCTTGGCGGCCACCGGCGGTTGTAGCGTCGTCATGTCGTTCCTCGCTCGTCCCTCTCGCGAAAACCCGGCGTCCCGCGCCGATGATGTTTGCGTGAACATGGAGGTCCGCAGGAGCTCGCCGCCTGTTATGTTTACGTAAACATCTGATGGCGGCATGTCTACACTGCCCCGTTGACGGTGGTCAAGGGTCATGTGGGGAAACTGCGGTTCGGCACGACGAAGGACACGACGAGGGGGACGGGTGGACACAGCGGACAGCGCCTCGGCGAGCAGGCCGCAGGCGGCGGCGCGTCCCAGGAAACGGGCCTCCCGCCGGACGGCGAGCGCTTCCATGGCGGACGTGGCCCGGCTGGCGGGCGTCTCCTCGCAGACCGTCTCGCGTGTCTCCAACGGTTACGCGGGTGTGAACGAGGAGACCAGGCAGCAGGTGCTGGAGGCCATGCGCGAGCTGGGCTACCGGCCCAACAGTGCCGCCCGCGCGCTCAAGCGTGGAGAGTTCCGCACCATAGGCGTGATCACTTTCGGCCTTTCGACCACCGGTAACGTCCGCACGCTGGAGGCGATCGCGACCTCCGCCGCGCACGAGGGGTACGCCGTGACGCTGCTGCCCGTCGCCGTGCCCACCCAGGATGAGGTGCGCGGCGCGTTCTCCCGGCTGGGGGAGCTGGCCGTCGACGCCGTCATCGTCATCCTGGAGGTGCACCTCCTCGACGCCGTGACCCTCTCCCTGCCGCCCCACATCAAGGTGGTGGTGGCCGACTCGGACGCGGGTGACCGGTACACCGTGGTCGACACCGACCAGGCGGGCGGCAGCCGGGACGCCGTACGGTATCTGCTCGGCCTCGGCCATGAGACGGTCTGGCACCTGGCGGGCCCCGAGGAGTCCTTCGCGGCACAGCGCCGCGCCGACGCCTGGCGCGCCGAGCTCACCGGGGCGGGCCGTCCGACGCCTCCGCTGGTACGCGGCGACTGGTCGGCCGAGTCCGGCTACCGGGCCGGTCTCGAACTGGCCGAACAGCCGGACTGCACGGCCGTGTTCGCCGCCAACGACCAGATGGCGCTGGGCCTGCTGCGGGCGCTGCACGAACGGGGCCGGTACGTGCCCGACGACGTCAGCGTCATCGGCTTCGACGACATCCCCGAGGCGGGCTCCTTCCTGCCGCCCCTGACCACCGTCCACCAGGACTTCGCCGAGGTGGGACGGCGCTGCGTCGAGGGTGTGCTGCGGCAGATGGGCCAGGACACCCCGGAGCACGGTACGACGCTGGTGCCGACGCGGCTCGTGGTGCGGGACAGCGCGGGGGCGCCGCGGTCGCGGTAGGCCACGGTGGGTGGCCGGTGCGTGGTTGGTGCTCGGGCCGGGGTCCGCACCGCCTGGCCGCCGCGCCGCCGCGCGACCTCTACCGCTTCGAGTCGAGGAACTTCTTCGCCTCGGCCGGGATCCCGCCGTCGCGCTGCAGGACGTAGAGGCTGAGCCTGTCCCGCCGGCCGGACTCGTCGGGTTCGTCCCGCACGGCGACGGCCGTGCCCGCGTCCAGTTCCTCGATCCGGTACGTCGCGTACGTCTCCGTACCGGCCGTGTCCGATGACGGGCCCTCGCCCGTGTCGTCGCACAGGGTTGGCCGGCTGCTGCCCAGCTCGTCCCGCACGGTGAAGTCCGCGTACCTCACCCGGGTGTAGAGCTCGCCGCGGAAGTGGACGGCGAACGCGCAGGACGCCGCACCGTCGCCGCCGTCCGCACCGGAGGACGCCGCGTCACATGCCACCGCGAAGAAGAGGGACGACGCGGCGAGAAACCCGGACAGCGCCCGGCGGGCACCGTGCGAGACGTGCTCCGCGGCGGCGTACTCGGCCGTCGACGGTCCGGGGTCGATGCTGTCACCTCGTCGTGCCGGCCGGGAGCACTGATCGTGCGATCGTGCCGGAGATGAATCCGGACGCGTCGGCGGACGTACTTACGAGTGTACTGAGAGGAGAGATTCTTTGATGACACAACCGGCAACCGCCGAAGGGCTGTTGGCATGGGTACCCGGTCGCGGACTGATCGCGGGGCTCGCGGCCGACACCCAGCTGCTGGTCGCGGACTCATGGCTGCTCAGGGACGGACAGGTGCGCGGCCTCGACCGGCACCGCGAGCGGTTCCTGCGGTCCTGCGGCGACTGCGGCGGACCATCTCTCCACCGACTCACCGAATTCTGGCGGGACATGACCGCGGCACTGCCCCGCACGGGTTCCTGGTTCCCGCGCGTCGAGCTGGTGGCCGGCTCCCTCCAGCTGAGACTGCTCCTGCGGCACGCCCCGCCCCTCGCGCCGGACGTGCGGGTGTGGGCGGCGGGCCAGCCCGATCCGCGCACCGTGCCGCGCCGCAAGGGACCCGACCTGGACGTGCTGGCCCGGGTCCGGCGGCGGGCGGCCGGACAGGGTGCGCAGGAGGCGGTGCTGATCGCGCCGTCCGGCCTGGTGCTGGAGGCGGCCACCTCCAGCCTCCTGTGGTGGGAGGACGACGTCCTGTGTCTGCCGCCGCCGCGGTTGCCGATCCTGGCCGGTGTCACCACGGGCCTCATCCAGGAGCACGCCCTGAGCGGCGGGATCCAATTGGCCCACCGCGAACGGACCCTGGACCAGCTGGCCGGCCGCGAGGTGTGGCTCGTGAACGCCCTGCACGGAATCCGCCCGGTGGCGCGCTGGGAGGGACGCCCCATGGAGGCGGGTCCGGCTCCGCGGGCGAAGGAATGGCAGGAATGGCTGGACAGCCGTATGGAACCGCTGCCGCCGGACTGACCGGACGACTGTCCGACCGAGTTCCCGGCCGAGTTCCCGGCCCAAGTACCGAGCCGAGTCCCGACCCAAGGGCCGACGGAGGTTCGGGTCGAAAGGGTGTGCCGGACCGGGGTACGGGTCGGAAAGGCGTGCCGGACCGAGGCACAGGTCGAAAAGGTGCGCCGGACCGATGGTGGTCGGTCCGGCGCACCCGGTCGTGTGCCGTGGCGCGTCGCCTCAGGGGGCGATGCCCACGCCGTCGATCCGGCTCCAGGCCCTCTCCTGGCCGGACGTCATGGCCGGCCAGCGCAGCCCGCCCGGCCGGGCGTTGACCTTCGAGGCGTACGAGCCGGGCCGGAAGCCCGGGTCGTAGAAGCAGCCGGTGCTATAGGCGGCGTCGAAGGCGGGGCAGGACGCCGCGACCGACTTCGGCGTCGGCTTCCGGCCGGTGCGCACCCAGGAGTCCAGCGCGGCGATCGAGTTGGCGTACTCGGAGTCGCTCAGCCCGCTGTGCTCGCTCTCCCGGGAGAACGTCTGCACGAGGTTCCGCTCCCGGCCGGCGCCCCGGAGGCTGTCCCGGTACGCCGACTCGTGCTCGACGAACGCCGTCGGATCGTCGATCGCGTGCAGCGTGAGCACCGGAATGTCGACCTTGCCCGTCAGATCGCTGTCGTACGAGAGATCGCGTACGGCGGTGGGGTCGGCGGAGAAACGCTCGACGCCCGCGTTGAGCGCCCTGTCGTCGTGCGAGCCGGAGTAGCGCACCCCTTGATTGCCGAACGGATTGCGACCGCCCAGACGGTTTTGCACGATGTCCCGGAAGGTGAACGTCGCGAACCGCAGATGCGACTCCAGAGTCCGTTCGGGGACCCCTGTCACGCCGAGGATGTCGTCCAGGTTGCGCTGTTGCGCGGCGCTCCGGTCCTGCGGAGCGGACTCGAACCCCGTGCACTCCTGCAACCGGGCGCGGAGCCCGGCCGACGTCATCGTCGAGCCCTCCCGCAGCCCCTCCCACAGCGGGTACTGGACCTCGGTGGGACGAGGATGGTTTTGGCAGTAGTACTGGTAGACCGCCCGCAGATCCACGCGGTAGTCGTAACCGCGCGACCCACCGCCGAGGACACCGTTGGTCAGCAGGGCCCCGTCGTAGGGACCGCGCTTCCCGGCACCGTACGTCTCCACCACCTTCGCGGCGACATCGCCGCCCCAGGACTGACCGTGCACATACGTCCGCTTCGGCTCGCCGAACTCCGCGACGAAGAGCCGGCGCACCTTCTCCGTGTCGGCGGCGGCCATCCGGGTTCCGTAACCACCGCGACGGTACGACGAGCCGGCCCACGCGTAGCCCTCGTCCACCATCACCGACCAGCGCTCCAGGTCACCGGTGCTGCGCTCAGGGTCGGACTCCGCGCCTAGGTCGGGACCGCCGTGCGCGTGCACGACCAGGGACCTGTTCCAGTTCTTCGGGACGGCGATCGCGTAGTAGGCGCCGTCGGCGTCCCGGCCGGTGTAGCAGGTGGCCTTGCCCGTGAGGTTCGCGGGGCATGTGACGGCTGCCGGTGCGTCCGTGCCGGTGCCGGTGCCCGTGGTCGCGGCGGCCGGCCCGGAGAGTGTGCCGAGGAGGATTCCCGCGATGCCGGCGGCCACCGCCGCCCGGCGGCGCCCGAGGAAACCGGACCCGCCCCGGATCCCCGCCGTACTCGGCCTCGTCCTGTCCATGTCGTGCTCTCCCTCTCCTGGTCGGCGCCCCGTTGCGCGACGGGGCCGATGCTAGGGAGGGGCGCGGCCAAAACCCATGGCTTGATCATTGCGTTCATTGAGTTCGTGACCGGACCGTGCACGACCGCGGCTCCTGGCCGGCGCCGTGGCCGTGAGATCCTGCCCCTGCGCCAGGAGCTCCGTGACTCGGGGGGATCATCCGTGCTCCACATACATTTCTCCACGGCGGATCTGAGCCGGATCCGCATCGCCCAGGAGCCGGATCCGGCCTGGGAGATCCTGCTGAGCCTGCATGCCCTCGGCGGCCCGGCCGATCACGTGGTGTTCGGCCCGTGGAAGTCCCGGACGCTGCCCCGTCTCGACTCCTCGGCGCGCATGCTGTTCGCACTGGCGCCACCCCGCGGGTACTCGCCCGACTTCCTCACCCCCGCCGGTACTCCCGACCTGCACTCCGCCGTCGACGCCGTGCTCAGCACCCGCCGCGGGCGGCTGCGGGCCGACCTCGCACAGCTGGCCGGCCGGCGCCGGACACCCTCCTGGACACGGCTGCTGGCGGAGGGCGACGCCGAGACGATGCGCAGGCTCGGCAGTGCCCTGCACGGCTACCACGACCGCGTGCTCGCCGGCCGCTGGCACCGCATCCGCGCGGTGACCGACGCCGAACGGACCCTGCGCGGCCGTGACCTCCTGGACGGCGGAGTCGAGAAACTGCTCGGCGGCCTGGGCCCGCGGACCCGCTGGGAGTCCCCGGTGCTGAGGGTGGACTACCCCGTGGACCAGGAACTCCGTCTCCGGGGCAGGGGACTGCGGCTGATTCCCTCGTACTTCTGCTGGCGCAGGCCCATCACCCTGCTCGACGAGGAGCTGACCCCGGTCCTCGTCTATCCGGCCAACCGCGGTCTGCATCTGCTCACGGGACCCGGACGGCCGGGCAGGACGGCGCTCGCCCGGCTGCTGGGACGCACCCGGGCGACCGTGCTGGAGGAAATCGCCCTGACCGGCGGCACGACGGGGGACGATCTCGCGCGGCGGCTCGGGATGTCACCGGCATCGGCGGGCTCGCACACCGCCGTCCTGGCGAGCACCGGTCTGATCTCCACGCACCGGGGCGCCGACGTCGCACGGCACACCCTGACTCCGCTCGGCCTGGCGATGATCGAGGGGCACCTGCCGACCGACGGCCCGCCGACCGATGCCCCGCCGACCGACGACCCTTCGATCGACGATCGGCCGCCCGGTACAGGTCCGCCCGGCCCGCCGCACTGAGATACTCCACGACCGACGACGTTTGTCTGCAAGGAGGTTGCCGGTGAGTCAGGACTCGTCCGCCCCCCACACAGCGACATCAGCGAAGA
This sequence comes from Streptomyces ortus, assembly GCF_026341275.1. Classification (NCBI taxonomy): domain Bacteria; kingdom Bacillati; phylum Actinomycetota; class Actinomycetes; order Kitasatosporales; family Streptomycetaceae; genus Streptomyces; species Streptomyces ortus. The sequence continues at coordinate 3,836,606 of NZ_JAIFZO010000002.1, read as the reverse complement.
TCGACTCGACGGTGCCGCACTCGGCCCGGATCTGGAACTACTGGCTCGGCGGGAAGGACAACTACCCCGTCGACCAGGCGGCGGGCGACGCGTTCCAGGAGGTCTTCGCCCAGATCACCGACCTCGCCCGCGGCTCACGGGCCTTCCTCGGCCGGGCCGTGCGCCACCTGGCCGGCGAGACCGGGATCCGGCAGTTTCTCGACATCGGCACCGGACTGCCGACGGTCGACAACACCCACGAGACCGCCCAGCGGGTGGCCCCCGGAGCGCGCGTCGTCTACGTGGACAACGACCCCTTGGTCCTCGCCCACGCGCGGGTGCTGCTGACCAGCACCCCCGAAGGAGCGACGGACTACGTCGACGCCGACCTGCGCGACCCCGCGACCGTCCTGCGTGAAGCGGCGAGAACCTTGGACCTCACCCGGCCGGTCGCGCTGACACTGATGCAGGTCACCGGACACATCGCCGACTACGACGAAGCGCGCCGCGTCGTCGGCACGCTGATGGCCGCGCTCCCCTCCGGCAGCTGTCTCGCGTTCAACGACAGCGTCGACACCAACAAGGCCAACGCCGAGGCCACCCGCCTCTACAACGAGAGCGGCGCGGCGCCGTACCACTTGCGCAGCCCGCGGCAACTGGCCGGATTCTTCGAGGGTTTGGAGCTGCTCGCCCCGGGTGTGGTCCCCATCGACGACTGGCGCCCCGACCCGGAGGCGGCCCGTTCCTCGGGCGACGTGATCGCGCTGGGCGGGGTCGCACGCAAGTCCTGAACCGGGGAGGCCCCGGGGAGGCGCTAGGGTCTGTCTGACAATTCCCGTCTGCCGCGCGGCGCCATGCACGCACTCTCGCCGCACCGGGCGTAGAGCCAAGTACGTCCAGTACGAGGCTCTACGCCCGGCACACCGAGAGCACGCACCTGACGCCGCGCAGCCGCCCTACGGGCGACGACGGGAATTGTCAGACAGACCCTAGGAGGCCTGGGGAGACCCGGACCGTACCGGCGGGCCCCGAGCCCCGGGCCCCGCCGGTACGGTCCGGCGGACATCGGCGGCGCGGCTCACCGGCGGCGGGCCCGCCGGTCGCCGTCGTCCGCGATCGCCTCGATCACCTCGCTGAGAGCCCTGACGCTGTGGCCGCTCACGAACGCGTCGCAGTGGGGGAGCGCGGCGGCCATTCCGCCGGTGCGCGGGGCGTAACCGGGCGCCGCCCTGCGCGGGTTGACCCAGACGATCCGATGGGCGAGCCGTGCGAGCCGGGACATCTCACGCCCGACCGCGCCGGGATCCTCGCCCTCCCACCCGTCGGAGAAGACCACCACCACCGCGCCCCGTGCCATGCCCCGGCGGCCGTAGCGGTTGTTGAACTCCGCCAGCGCGTGACCGATCCGGGTGCCGCCCGACCAGTCGGACACCGCGCCGCCCACCCGGTGCAGCGCCGCGTCCACGCCGGACGCCCCGGGGTGCCGCAGCAGCGGCGTGAGCCGGGTGAGCCGGGTCGCGAAGACGAACGCCTCCACCGCGCCCCCGGCCGCCGCGCGTGGAAAGAGCCGCAGGTAGGCGCGTGTGTACGGTTCCATCGAGCGGGAGACGTCGCACAGCAGCACCAGCCGTCGCCGCCGGAGCCGGTCGCGGCTGCGCACGAGTGACAGCACCTCGCCGCCCGTGCGCCGTCCGGCGCGCAGGGTGCGGCGCAGGTCGACGCGGTGCCCCCGCCCGTCGCTCCGCCGGCGGCGACCTCGGCGCAACGGCGTCCGCAGTGCCAACAGGGCGAGCAGCCGGTCGACCTCGGCCAGTTCACCGGCGGTGAGGGCACCGAAGTCCTTGTGCCCGAGGACCTCGGCCGTACTGCCCGCGGTGGGCAGCGCCTCGGTCCGCGGAGCCGGGCCCGGTCTGCGGTCGCCGTCCGGCAGCGCGCCGAGGCTGCCGACCGGCAGCGGGGCGGTGACGGTGTCCGGACCGGGCCGGGGCGGCGCCGGAGCCCGCCCGCTCACGGGATCCGGCTCGACGCCCGCCTCCGGCACGGGCCGCCCGCGATCCCGGCGTACGGACAGCGACACCGCGCGCGGAAGGCCTCCGAAGACGGTGTCGAAGACCCGGTCGAACGGACCGACCTGCTCGCGTCCCGTCACGAAGGCCAGCCGTGCCGCCCAGTACAGCGCCGCACGGTCCACCGGCGGCAGCAGACGCAGCGCCTCCAGGAACCGCACGGACCGCTCCGGCGTCACCGCCACCCCGGCACGGCGCAGTTCGGCGCCCAGCCGGACACCGAACTCGGCCCGGTCGAAGAGCGGCACCCGCACCTCCGTCACGGCCGGAGGCCCGCGACCAGCCACTCCGGACCGCGCTCGCGCACCGACTCCTGGTCCTCCCGGTACTTGAGCAGCGAGCCCAGGGTGCTCGCGGCGCTCCCCGCGTCCAGCACGTCCACGCCGAGCAGCCGCAGCGCGGAGATCCAGTCGATGGTCTCGGCGATGCCCGGCGCCTTCTGCAGCTCCAGCGCCCGCAGGCGCCGTACGGCCGCCGCCACCGCGACCGCCAGCCCGCGCGACGTGCCGGGCACCCGGCGGCGCACGATCTCGATGAGCCGCTCGGTCTCCGGATAGTCGATCCAGTGGTACAGGCACCGGCGCTTGAGCGCGTCGTGGAGGTCACGCGTGCGGTTGGAGGTGAGCAGCACGACGGGCGGCACCTCGGCCCGTACGGTGCCCAGCTCCGGAATGGTGACGGCGGCCTCGGCGAGCACCTCCAGCAGGAACGCCTCGAAGTCGTCGTCGGCCCGGTCGATCTCGTCGATGAGCAGGACGGCGGGCGCGGGCCCGGGATGGCTGAGCGCGGCGAGCACGGGCCGCCGCAACAGGTACGCCTCGCTGAACAGGTCGTCCTCGCCGATCTGTTCGTGCCGTGCCTCGGCGAGCCGGATCGCGAGCAACTGGCGGGGATGGTTCCACTCGTACAGCGCCTCAGCCACGTCCAGGCCGTCGTAGCACTGCAACCGGATCAGCGGGCTGCCCAGGACCGCGGCCACCGACTTGGCCGCCTCGGTCTTACCGACGCCCGCCTCGCCCTCCAGCAGCAGCGGCTGGGGGAGGCGCAGCGCCAGGAAGAGGGCGGTGACCAGGCCGTCGTCGGCGAGATAGCCCAGTGCGTCCAGTGCCGCGCGCAGACTCCCGACCTCCGGCAGAGCGCGCTCGACGTACTCGCTCACGAATCTCCTGCCTCCGTACCGGTCCGCGTCCGCGCCCTCGTGTGGCGGACGGGGTCCTTCTCGTACGTCTCGCGGCAGGAGGGGCAGCAGAACCACTGCCTGCCCGCGCCGCCCGCGTCCGAATACGGCGTGGTGGCCGCCGAGCCGGCGACCTCCATCCCGCAGACCGGGTCGGTGGCCGTCACCGGGTCCGTCACGGGGGCCGTCCCCCGGACCTCTTCCACTGCCGGCGCCTCGGTCACCGGCGAGCGGAGCTCCTTGATCACCTCCGCCAGGATCGACACCGCGATCTCGCCGGGTGTGCGGGCGCCGATCCACAGGCCCGCCGGGGTGCGCACCCGGGCCCGCTGCTCCTCGTCCAGCTCGTGGGCGAGCCCGGCCAGGACCGCCGCCCCGCGCCGGAGGCCGGCGACCAGACCCACGTACGGCACCCCGGCCCGCACCGCCGCCAGCAGCACCCGTTCCTCGTCACGGCCGTGGGAGGCGATCACCACGGCCCGGGTCCCGGCCAGAGCCCCGGCGGCCGGGAGGCCGGACCCGTCGGCGCCGGACACCGGCGTGATCGCGTAACCGAGCGCCGGTCCGAAGTCGAGCAGGGCCCGTGCGATGGGGGATTCGCCGAACACCAGCACGCGGGGTGCGGGCCGCAGGGGTTCGAGGAAGATCTCCAGCTCACCGCCGGACAGACACGGGTTGCGGACGCTGACCGCGCCCTCCTCGACGACCGGTTCACCGGTGCCGTCGGCCGTCTCCCCGGGTGAGATGCGCAGCAGCAGGGACTCGCCGTCCCGCAGGGTCCGCAGCGCCTGGACCCGAACCGTGGCCTCCGCGCAGACGCCACCGACGAAACCCTCGATCCTGCCGTCGGCCAGGACCAGCGCGGTGTCTCCGGGGCGCGCGCTCGCCGGACGACGGGCGCGGACGACGGTCGCTTTCACGAACGGCACCCGCCGGCCCGCCAGTTCGGACATGCGTGCTTCCAGCGGCCCGGCCCGCGGCGGTACGACGGGGGCCACGGGCACCACGGGTACGGCGGGTACGACGCGACTCATTGCGGTGCCTCCACCTCGCCGCCCTGCAGCGCCTGCCACACCCGGCTCGGGGTCAGGGGCATGTCGGCATGGCGTACGCCGATGGCGTCGAGGACCGCGTTGACGACGGCCGGCGGTGAACCGACGGTCGCCGACTCGCCGATGCCCTTCGCCCCGAACGGATGGTGCGGGGACGGCGTGACGGTGTGGTCCAGCTCCCAGGCGGGCACCTCCAGCGCGGTCGGCAGGAGGTAGTCCATGAAGGACCCGGAGACACAGTTGCCGTCCTCGTCGAAGCCGATGATCTCCATCAGCGCCATGCCGACGCCGTCGGCCAGACCGCCGTGCACCTGCCCCTCGATGATCATCGGGTTGATACGGGTCCCGCAGTCGTCCACCGCCACGAACCGCCGCACCTTCACCGAGCCCGTGCCGGGATCGACGTCGACCACGCAGACGTACGCGCCGAACGGGTACGTCATGCTGGGCGGGTTGTAGACGGTCGTCGCCTCCAGATGGCCCTCCACGCCGTCCGGCAGCTCCAGCGACCCGTGCGCGGCCAGTGCGATCTCCTGGATGGTCCTCGACATCGCGGGATCACCCTTGATCGACCAGCGGCCCTTCGTCCAGGCGAGATCGTCCGGGGCGACCTCCAGCATCGCGCCCGCGATGATCCGCGCCTTGTCCCGCACCTTGCGCGCCACCACGGCCGCGGCGGCGCCCGACACCGGCGTGGAGCGGCTGCCGTACGTACCGAGCCCGAACGGCGTCCGGTCGGTGTCGCCGTGCACGACGTCGACGTCCTCGGGCGGGATGCCCAGCTCCTCCGCGACGATCTGCGCGAACGTCGTCTCGTGGCCCTGCCCCTGGGTCTGCACGCTCAGCCGGACGACCGCCTTGCCCGTCGGATGGACGCGCAGCTCACAGCCGTCCGCCATGCCGAGTCCGAGGATGTCCATGTGCTTGCGGGGCCCGGCGCCGACGGTCTCGGTGAAGAACGAGAGCCCGACGCCCATGAGTTCGCCCCGGGCCCGCCGCTCGTTCTGCTCCTTGCGCAGCTCCTCGTACCCCACGAGATCCATGGCCTTGCGCAGACAGGCGGGGTAGTCACCGGAGTCGTACGTCCAGCCGGTCTTGTTCTCGTACGGGAACTGCTCCGGCCGCAGCAGATTGCGCATCCTCAACTCGGCCGGATCCGCGCCCAGTTCGTCGGCCAGGCAGTCCACCAGGCGCTCGATGAGATAGACCGCCTCGGTGACCCGGAACGAGCAGGCGTAAGCGACACCGCCGGGCGCCTTGTTGGTGTAGACACCCGTGACCCGGCAGTGCGCGGCCTCGATGTCGTACGAGCCGGTGAAGATGTGGAAGAAGCCGGCCGGGTACTTGGTGGGCTGCGCCGTGGAGTTGAACGCGCCGTGGTCGGCGAGGACCTCGACCCGGACACCCAGGATCTTCCCCTCCCGCGTCGCCGCGATCTCGCCTGCCATGTGGTAGTCACGGGCGAAGGACGTGCTCATCAGATTCTCGGAGCGGTCCTCCATCCACTTCACGGGCCGCCCGGTGACGATCGAGCCGACGATCGCGCAGACGTACCCCGGATAGATGCCGACCTTGTTGCCGAAGCCGCCGCCGATGTCGGGGGCCACCACCCGGATCTTGTGTTCGGGGATGCCCGCCACCATCGCGTAGAGCGTGCGGTGGGCGTGCGGGGCCTGGGTGGTGGAGTAGAGGGTGAGCTTCCCGTCGACCGGGTCCATCGAGGCGACCGCACCACAGGTCTCCAGCGGCGCGGGGTGGACCCGCGGGTACAGCATGGTCTGCTCCACGACGACGTCGGCCCGCGCGAACACCTCCTCGGTGGCCGCGCTGTCGCCCGCCTCCCAGTCGAAGACGTGGTTGTCCGTACGCCCCTCCAGATCGTCCCGGATGACGGGAGCCTCGGCCGCGAGGGCGTGCCGGGCGTTGACGACCGGGTCCAGCGGCTCGTACTCGACGTCGATCAGCTCGATCGCGTCGCGCGCCGCGTAGTGGTCCTCGGCGACGACGAACGCGACCTCCTGGCCCTGGAAGCGGACCTTGTCGGTCGCGAGCACGGCCTGGGTGTCCCTCGACAGCGTCGGCATCCAGGCGAGCCCCAGACCGGCCAGGGTCTCGCCGGTGATCACCGCCTTGACCCTGGGGTGCGCCTCGGCGGCGGAGGTGTCCACGGAGAGGATGCGGGCGTGCGCGAACGGGCTGCGCAGGACCGCGCCGTGCAGCATGCCGGGCAACTGGATGTCGTCGACATAGCGGCCCTTGCCGCGGACGAAGCGGGGGTCCTCCTTGCGCTTCATCCGGCCGAAGCCGATGGGCCGCTCGGGCTGCTGTTCCTGGGCCGGCTCCTGCGGTGTCACCGGGGGTTCGTCGACGGCGGTCATGCCTGACTCCCCGTTGTCGTCGTCGTTGCCGCTGTGGCTTCCGGGGCTGCGGCGGCCTGTTCCCCGGCCGCCCACCGGATGGACCTGACGATGTTCAGATAGCCGGTGCAGCGGCACAGCTGGCCGGAGATGGCCTCACGGATCTCCTGGTCGGACGGATCCGGATTGCGGTCCAGGAGCGCCCGGCCGGTCAGCATCATGCCCGGGGTGCAGAACCCGCACTGCAGGCCGTGCTGTTCGATGAACCCCTGCTGCACGGGGTCGAGCCGGTCGCCGTCCGCCAGGTCCTCGACCGTACGGATCTCATGACCGGCCGCCATCACCGCGAGGACCGTACAGCTCTTCACGGGCTCGCCGTCCATCAGCACCACACAGGTGCCGCAGTTGCTGGTGTCGCATCCCCAGTGCGTGCCCGTCAGCCCCAGGTCGTCGCGGAGGAAGCGCACGAGCAGATGACGGGGTTCGACCTCCCCGGTCCGGTCCTCACCGTTGACGTTCACGGTGATCCGCATATGCCTCACGCCTCCCCTGAGGTGCCCTGGGCGGTCCGTGCCCTTGCGACGGACCGCCGCAGGGCCCGCCTGGTGAGTTCGCCGGCCAGATGGCGCTTGTACTCGGCGCTGCCCCGCCCGTCGGTGACCGGCGAACAGTGCGCGGAGGCCAGCCGACCCGCCTCCTCGTACAGCGCCTCTGACGGCTCGCCGCCGTTCAGCAGCTCCTGGACCGCGTCCAGATTCAGCGCGCCGGCACCCACCGCCGCGAGACCCACCCCCGAGTCCGCGATCCGCCCCTTGCGCAGGGCCAGGGCGACTCCGGCGGCGGCGACGGCCCAGTCGCCGGACTTGCGCTCGACCTTCTCGTACGCGCTGCCCGCCCCCGGCAGGACCGGGATCCGTACCTGGACCAGCATCTCGCCGACCCCCACCGCGGTCTCGTACGGGCCCTGATGGAAGTCGGCCATGGCCACGACCCGTTCGCCACCCTGCCCGCGGATCACGACCCGCGCGTGCAGCGCCCCGCACACCGCGGACAGGTCCTCCGAGGGGTCCGCCTGGCACAGTGAGCCGCCGATCGTGCCCCGGTTGCGGACCGGCGGGTCGGCGATCACCTTCTCCGCGTCATGGACGATGGGGAAGTACCGGCCGACCAGCGGGGACTCCAGGAGGGCGCGGTGCCGGGTCAGCGCGCCGATGCGCAGCTCGTTCCCGACCTGCTCGATGTGGTCGAGTTCGTGCAGATCGTTGATGTCGACGAGCAGTTCGGGTCCGGCGAGGCGCAGCTTCATCATGGGGAGCAGGCTGTGACCGCCGGCCACGACCCGGGCCTCCTCGCCGTAACGACGCAGCAGCTCCAGCGCCTGGGCCACGCTCGTCGCACGCCGGTAGTCGAACGAAGCGGGTACCTGCACGGCACGCTCCCTCCCCTTGAGGACCGGTCCTGTGCCCGGCGGTCCTGTGCCCGGCGGTCCGGCGCCCGGTCCGGGGGAACCATCGTGCGGACGTACGGGCCGGTCAACGGCGACTCAAGCGAATGCTTAAGTCGGTCGGCGACGGAACGGGTCCTACCGGCCGGACAGCCGTTGTAATGGCGGACATGACGCTCACTCAGCTGCGCGCATTCGTGACAGTGGCCCGCCTGGGTTCCGTGAAGGGCGCCGCCCGCTCGCTCGGAGTGACCGAGGCAGCCGTCTCCGGGGCGGTCGCCGCGCTCCGCCGTGAACTGGGCGACGTCCTCTTCATCCGGGCAGCGGGCGGGATCAGCCTCACCCCGGGTGGCAGCAGGCTGGCCGCGGGCGCCGCCGAGATCGTCGGTCTCGCCGAGGAGACCCGCCACCGGGTCCGCCAGGCGACCTCCGGCACCGCGCACCTGCGCGTGGCGTCCACCGAGGCCGGTGTGGAACAGGTGCTGCCCGCGCTGCTCACGGCCTTCGGGCGCAGACAGCCCGACCTGGACGTGGAGACCCTCGCCGTGCCGGTGGCGGTCTTCGGCGACCTGCTCCGCGACCGGCGTGCCGACGTCACGATCGGTCCGGCGCCGCGTCCGGCACCGGCCGTCGAGTCCGTACCGTTCCTGCGCTTCCAGCTGGCCGTCGTCGCCGCCCCCGACCACCCGCTGAGGCACCGGCAACGGCTGGCGCCCGCGCAACTGGCGCCCGAGCCCTGGCTGTTGGGCCCGGCCGGCCTCGATCCGGACACGCTGTCCGGCGCCTTCCTCGCCCACATCGGCGTCGAGGCGACCGGCGCGAAGGCCTTTCCCAGCGTCACGGCCTCGCTCAACGCGGTGGCCGCCGGGGCCGGGCTGTCCGTGGCCTTCCTGCACGTCGTGCGCGACGACCTGCGGCGCGGGTCGCTGGTGCGGCTCGATGTCACGGGCGCGCGGCTGGGCGGCGTGCTGTACGCGAGCGCGCTCACCGGTGAACGCCGCTCGACGACGGCCGCCGCGCTGTGCCGCTTCGTGACGACGCCGGCCGCGACGCAGGCGGTGCTGACGCGGTCCAACGGGGTTCCCATGAACGAGTTCCGTCCGCCGGTCCACGTCACGATCTGGAGCTGACGTCGGCCGGGTCCGGCCGTCTTAAGCAATCGCTGAAGAGCGCGTTGACGGTGCGGCGGGCCGCGCCCATCGTGTGTCCGTCATGGACTTCACCAATGAGTTCCGAGTGAACCTGCCGCCCGACGAGGCCTGGGCCCTGCTGACCGACGTGGAGCGGATCGCTCCCTGTATGCCGGGTGCCCAGCTCACCGGCGTGGACGGCGACGCCTACAACGGCGTCGTGAAGGTCAAGGTCGGTCCCATGACCATCCAGTACAAGGGGGTCGTCTCCTTCGAGGAGAAGGACGACGCGGGGCGTACGGCGGTGCTGCACGCGCGCGGCCGTGACACCCGGGGGCAGGGCAACGCCGACGCCCGGGTCACCGCCCGGCTCGTCCCGGACGACTCCGGAACGCGGGTCACGGTGGACACCCGCCTCACGATCACGGGCCGGGTCGCGCAGTTCGGCAAGGGGATGATCGAGGAGATCAGCGGGCGGCTGCTGGCCCAGTTCGTCGACAACCTGGAGACGCGACTCGCGACGGAGAGACGCGGGTCCCGCCCCGCGCCGACCGCCGCGAAACCCCTACCACAGGCGCCCACGCTTACGACCGCCCCGACGCCCGCCCCCGTCCCGGCCCCGACCTCGGCGCCGAAGCCCATGGAGGGGCCGGCCACTGGACCCGCCACCGAGGCGTACGTCGTGCCCGCGGCGGGGCCCGCGACCGGGCCGGACGCCGGACTGGACACGGGGCCGGACAGTGGGCCCGCGCCTGGGCCCGGCACGGGGCCGGAGAGTGGACCGGCCACGGGGCCCGCGCTTGGGCCCGGCTCAAGGCCGGAGGCTGGACGTGCCACCGGCCCGGAGGCTGGGCCTGCCAACCGGCCCGCCCCTGGACCCGGCGCCGAGGTCGCCGCGGCGGCGCCCGCGTCGAGCGCCGCCGCTCCGGCGAACGGCAGCGCGGCGGACGGTTCCGCGGCCGGAGCCGCGCGGGAAGCCGGTCCTGCGGGCCCCGCCCCCGCCACTCCCGGGGCGAACGGTGTCCGCCCCGCCGCCACGCCGACCGCCCCGGTGCCGGTGCAGCCCCTGGACCTGATGAGCGTGGCCCGCGGCGCCGTCCTGAAGCGGGCGCTGCCGGCGGTACTGCTGCTGGCCGTGCTGGTCATCGCCCTGGTCGTCTGGCTCACACGCTAGAACCGCCGTTCCCGAAGGTGGGCCGATCTGGGCAGTGGCGGTGTCCGCCGGTCGGCCGGCCGGTCGGCCCGGCGGCGGGGCGGTCCGGCTCGGTTCGGGAGCCGCCTTGCCCCGGAGGTCTCCCGCCGCGCGCGGCGTACGCACGGTGGCGCCCCCGTCCCGACGGTGCCGCGACCAAGCTCGCGGACCCCGCGGACCCCGCGGATTTCGCGCTCGCGCCCGCGTGTCGACAGGATGGGGGCATGAACGACATCCGTACCCCCCGCCTGCTGCTCCGCCGCTGGCAGGACGACGACCTCGTGCCCCTGTCCGAGATTCACGCCGACCCCACGGTGATGCAGTGGATCGGCGACGGCCGACCGCGCTCCCTGGAGGAAACCGCGGAGGACATCGAGGCCTGGGAGGAGGAGTGGGACGAGGAGGGTTTCGGGGTCTTCGCCGTCGAACTCCTCGGCTCGGGAGAACTCGCCGGAGCCGTCGGCCTGTACGTCGCCGACTCCCCGCCCGAGATCGCGGACCGGATCGCCATCACCTGGCGCCTCGGGCGGGTCTACTGGGGCCAGGGATACGCGTCGGAGGCCGCCCACGCCGCGCTTGAGTTCGCCCTCCAGGACCGTGGCATCGACCGCGTCGTCGCCGCGCCCCGCCCCGGTGACAGCGCCTCCGTGAACGTCCTGGAGAAGCTCGGCATGGAGAGGGAGGGGGCCGTGCAGGACCTCGTCCACGGACACGAGCTCCGGCTGTACACGATCGACCTGACGGAGTACGAGGGCTGACCGCGGAGAGGCGCGGCCGGCGGCCGGCGGAGCCCTTGGCGGACCCGCCGGCGCCCGGGCGCACAAATGGCCGGAGTTCGCCCTGGCTCGTCCGGGTCGGGGTACGTACGATGCGATCGCTCCCGGCCTTCACAGTCCCTTCATCGCTCCTTCACGGCGCCGGGTCCCCGAGCCCGTCCGAGGGGCGGACGTGTAGTTGATTGATTGACATGTGCATGACGACACGTGACGCATGTGTCACGGCGCCACGCCGTGACGCCTCTCCCGCGCTTCCCGCCCCACCGTCCGATCCACAGCACCTGGTCCGCGACGGCCCTCCCGGCACACCGGGGCCGCACCCCCCATTTCGCGGCGGGGCACGCTCCCGCCGGAACACCGACGCAACGGATTGGAGCACCATGACCGGTGGACTGCTGATGAGTGGCGCGATCGCCGCTCTGTTCGCCACCGCACTTCCCGCGCACAACCCGTCGGGCGCGATTGTCGACCCGCCCCCGGACAAGATCGTCATCAACGTCGCCACCGTGAACGGCTCCGGCTGTCCCGCGGGCACCGCCGCCGTCGCCGTGTCCCCGGACAACACCGCCTTCACGGTGACCTACAGCGACTACCTCGCCCAGGTCGGAGGCAACTCCGATCCCACCGCGTTCCGCAAGAACTGCCAGCTCAACCTGGTCGTCGCCGTGCCCGGCGGCTTCACGTACGCCATCGCCAGCGCCGACTACCGCGGCTTCGCCTCGCTCAAGGCGGGGGCGACCAGCACCGAGAAGGCCTCGTACTACTTCCAGGGCTCGTCGAACACGGCCTCCATCACGCACCCTTTCAGAGGCCCGCTCGCCGACAACTGGCAGGCCACCGACACCACGGAATGGGCCCAACTGGTCTGGTCGCCCTGCGGTGTGCAGCGGAACTTCAACATCAACACCGAGATCCGCGTCAACGCGGGCACCTCGGCCCCCAGCAGCACCAGCTTCATGACCATGGACTCGACGGACGGCGAACTCAGCACCATCTACCACCTGGCATGGAAGGAGTGCCCCGCCTCCTGAGGGCCTGAGGGCCTGAGGGCCCGAGGGGGCGTGATCGAAGATCCTGAACGGGTCCCTCGGCCGGCTCCTCCGCACCGGGAGCCGGCCGAGGCCGTACCACCGGCGTACGGGATTCAGCCGCCGGGGCCCGCGCAGATGTCCTCGGGCGGCCGGAACGAGCGGGCGTCGTCCGCGTCCTCGTCCACCTGGACCCGGATGGTCTCCAACTGCTCCAGCAGCGAGGCGAGATGCTTCTTCGCGGGGTCGCGGAAGAACTCCAGGACCGCCCGGTGGAAGGCGTCCCGCAGCTCGGGCGGCATCACGTCCGAGGCATCGAAACACAGGGTGCGGGCCGTCGAGTTGAGCAGCCCGTCGATCTCCTGCTCGACGGCGTTCGCGGGCTCCGTGGGCGGCAGCCCGGTCACGGCCGGGAACAGCGGACGCACCGCCGGGTCCGCCTCGGCCCGCCACCGCTTCCGCCCGGCCGGGCTCGACAGCCGCTCGACCAGTTCCTGGGCGTCCGGGTCGTCGCTGAAGACGGCGGCCATGTCACCGGCGACCTCGAACGCGTCACGGTTCTCGGCCCGCCCGCGCAAGAACCGGGCCGACGGTTCCACGCGGATGTCGTCGCCCGCGTACACGTACCGGATGAAGGCGCTCTGATGTTCATGGGTGCAGTCGAAGCCGGGGGAGTTCAGCAGCCCGCGCGGCCCGGCCGGTCCCGTCGTGCCCTCGTACGACGTGGTCAGTGACTGTTCGACGGATTCGTCGGTGCGGCCGGCCAGCAGCTGTGCCCAGGTCGTCCACGCCCGTACGACGTCCGGATCGCGCCAGCTGAGCCTGCTCGTGGCCCACTTCTCGTACGGGCCGGGACCCGCCTGGTGGAGCAGGATGTCCTCGATCCAGTCCGTACCGGGCCAGCCCGAGGTGGCCTGCGAGGCGAGCCCCACGCACCACGTCGGACGGTCGCTCGGCGTGCCCTTCTTGCTCCACACCAGGCTCTTCAGGTCGACTTTCAGCGGCACCCAGTAGGTGCGCTGGCTGCCGTCCACCAGGAGTTCGGGCGCCCACGGGGAGAAGGCGCGTTCGCGGGTCGGCTCGGCGAGCGGCCGCAGCTTGCCGCGGCGGGCGTACTCGGTGAGTTCGCCGATGCTGTTGAGGACCGCCACGTCCGGCGGGGTGTCCGCCTCCAGTTGTGAGACGAGGGTCTCGCGCAGGGAGCGGGTGCCCTCGTAGGTGTAGGTCCTGCCGGTCCCGTCGTCGAGCCGCTGGAGCGCGGCCTCGAAGGCCTCGCCCTCCTTGCCGGTCCACGGCCCGAGGACGACGAGGGGGTCGGGGGCGTCCGAGGCGCAGCCGGGAACCAGCGCGAGCAGACACCCGGCCATCAGGACACGCAGGCCTCGCACGACACGCAGGCCTCGCACGGCACTTGGCGCACGCGGCCCACGCGTTCCGGGCACGGCACGCGGCGGGCGGTTCATGAGACGGCTCCCGGGCGGGCGACGACGAGGTACTCGCGGCGGTACGCGTGCAGGGCGCCGCCGACGACAGCGGCGGCGAGCAGACCCGTGGGCAGGACGAAGGGCGCGACCCCGTCGAGGAAGGGGAGCCGGCCGTCGGCCAGCGTGTCGTCGAGCCGGGACTCCAGCACCTCGACGGCCTGCGGGTCGGGGTCGTCGAAGGGGCGTTCCTCGGCGGTCGTCTCCGTCTCCGGAGAGGTCCGCTCGGCGAGCGCGTCGGCCAGCGGAGCGGACCGCGTCTGGGCGTCCTGCGCGAGCAGCGCGTCAGCCGTCAGAAGCGGCACGGCGAGCAGCGGCAGGGCGGCTGCCGCCAGCGGAACGCTGAGCCGGATACGGAAGCGGCGGCGCAGGAACACCACGGTGCGCCAGAGCCCCACGGTGGCCAGGACGAGGGCGAGACCGCAGACCACGGCCGCGCCGCGCACACCCCCGCCCCAGGCGGCCCGCTCCGCGAGCCGTTCGCGCAACTGCCGCTGCAGCCCGGTGACGCGGTCCACGATCGAGGTCGCGCCGGACCCCGTCGCCGGCGGACACGGCGGGTAGCGGTCCTGCCGGTCGGCGGCGGCGACCGGCTCCGAACAGAGCATGCTGCGCGCGTACGTCAGCTCGGCGTCCCGCAGTACGGGGTCTTTCGCGTGGCCCTGGGACCGGCCGATCCACCCCGTGTAGTCGACGACCAGCGCGGACACCACCCGCAACTCCTGCTCCTCGGCCACGGTCAGGGCTCCGCTGCGGGTGACCTGGTTGAGGCTCTGCGTCGCCCGCGCCACCCGGGTGCGGTACCGCTCGCTGAGGCCGCCGAGTTCGGCCGCCCCCGCCTCGGCGAGGTTCTTCTCGGCCTCGCCCTGCGCGATGAACAGGGACGCCTTGGCGTTCGCGAGGCCCACCAGCGCGGGCGCCAATCGGTCGCGCAGGTACTCCGAGTCGTCCCGCACGTCCATGTACGCCCACCCGAGCGTGCCGAACGCCACCACGATGAGCAGGGGCAGCGCGATGAGCCGGTCCCGCAGGAACGCGCGGTTGCGGCGGCCGGTGGGCGAGGGCCACAGACAGCGCCAGAGCCGGCGGGCGAGTTCGGCGACGACGGCCACCGCTCCGCGCGCGCCCCGGGCCGTACGTGCGCGTCGTGCCGTTCCGGTCATTCGCGGGCCGTCCGGGGGTGCTTCTCCTGCGACGGCGCATGGGCGATCGTCCGCAGCCAGGCCGCCGCCCTCCTGCCGAGCCATGGGCTGTCGCGGTGGTGCCGGAAGGCCAGCGGGCGGACCGCGTAGGCACGGTCGAGCAGGGTCTCGGCGACGGCCGCGTCCTCGGCGGTGGCGGACCGGGCGGCCTGGTGCGCGAGGGTGAGATACAGCCGGGAGAGTTCTCTGCGCAGCCCGGGTTCGTCGGGCGGCAGCCCCAGCCGCGCGTCGGCGCCCGCGGCGAGCCCGGCCAGCCCCGCCCCGTCGATCGCACCCCGGACGAGGGCGCCCCGTACCGCCTCCCACACCTCCGCCGTCATACGGGCCCGGGCCTGCTCGTCCGTCAGGCCGTGTGCGTGGAACAGCCGGGCCAGCCTGGCCAGCAGCTCGCGGAGCCGGTCGGCCGCCTCGTCCGGGCGCTCGGCGGTGCGTACGTGCTCGACGCCGACGCGTACGGCGGCCGTCCGTGCGGCGGTCCGGTGCCGGGAGTGCTGCGGCACCGCGTCCAGCGCCCGTACGGCGTCGTCCCAGGCCGGTTCCCCGCCCAGCGCGAGCCGGGCCCGCGCCGCGCCGAACGCGGCGCTGCCGAGGGACGGGTTGCGCAGCCGGACCGCCTCGTAGAACGTCAGCGCCTCCTGCCAGCGGCCGAGGCGCTCGGCGCAGTAGCCGAGGGCCAGCTTCGGCGCGTACTCGCCCGGGATCGCCGCGAACACGTCGTCGAAGTGGCGGCGGGCCGCCCCGACCCGGTCCTGTCCGAGCGCGAGCAGGCCGCGGTGCCAGTCGAGCCGCCAGTCGTGCGGGGCGTGTTCGGCGCCGATCAGGGTCGCGGCGGACCGCAGTTCCCGTTCGGCGGCCGAGGAGCCGCTCCCGGCGCTGCGCAGCCGCAGCCGGCAGCGCAGCAGCAGGACCTCGGGGGAGTCCCGCCAGTCCCCGGTGTGCTGGAGCAGCGCCTCGGGGGCGGCGTCGGCCAGCCTGCTCAGCTCGGCGTGATGGAGGTCCTGCGGATCGGGTCGCGGCACGGGCAGCCGGCTGGCGACCTCGGCGGGCGACGGCGGTGCGTACGGGGCCGGTGCGTCCGGTGCGGCCCACCGGGTGACGGGCGGCGCCGAGCCGAGGGCCGCGTCGAGCGCGTACGGCGACTGGAGGAAGAGCGGGGACGGCTCGAAGGTCTCCAGTCCGGTCCGCAGCGACCGCAGCTCGCGGAAGACACCGCGCAGTTGTTCCTCCATCTCGCGCGCGGTGGCGAACCGTTCGGCCCGTTCGGCGCGGGTGGCGCGGTGCAGGACCCGGGCCAGCGACACCAGGCCGAGTCCGTGGGGAGGCGGCGCCGTCATGGGGGGCGGCCCAGGAGGCCGCGGGGTCTCGTCCTCTTCCGGTGGCTCCGGCGTGCCGCCCGGCGGACCGATCATGTCCAGGCGGCCCAGCTCCGCCAGGTCGCCGGGGCATCGCCCCAGTCCGCTCAGCCGCCGCAGGGTCTCCCCGAGGCTGAACAGGTCGTCCTGACCGGTGGACTGGCCGTTCGGGCCGACGGTCGGGGCCCGGAAGCCCTCCGTGGTGTGGCCGGGCAGTCCGGCCGTCCGGACGCTCCCCACATCGATGATCTTCGTGGCGGTGCCGTCGTGCATCACGTTGTCCGGCTTGAGGTCGCCGTAGACCTTGCCGGGCCGGTCGGCGTGCAGATACCCGAGAGCGGCCAGGATCCGAACCCCGTAAGCGAGTACGAACTCGTGGAAGCGTCCGCCGCCGAACTCGTCCGGGTTCACCTGGACGCGCGCCCGTACCTCTTCGAGCGTGAGGCCGTCCACGTACTGCAGGACGAGGAAGTCGCCGACCTCCGGATGGTGCCCGTAGTTGAAGACGCGGATGATGTCGCCGTGGCTGAGATCGACCAGGGCCCGCCGTTCCTGGGCCAGGGCGCCGGACGCCGCTGCCGCCTGCTGCGGGTGGAGGATCTTGATGGCGACCTCGCGGTTGTCGACCTTGGTGTCGAGCGCGAGATGGACCTCGCCCATGCCGCCGTAGCCCAGCGGTCTGATCAGCCGGTACTGCCCCGCGAGCAGCCGTCCCGCGGGCAGGGGCAGTTCTCCCCGGTCGCCGCCGTGGGACGCCGCCCGGTCCAGCAGGGTGATCGACGGCAGCAGCACCGGGTCGGGACTCTCCTCGGGCAGGACGACGTGGGCGGCCCGCAGAATCGGCGACGCGACCACGAGCGGGCCGAACGACGCGCTGGACTCCGACAGTTCACCGGTCACCCTGCTGCCCGCTGCCCCCTCCATGCGACCCCAGGATAGACGGGGCGGCTCCGAATGACCCCGATCCGGTCACACCAGCGGGATGGTCACCTCGTCCTCGACGGGCGGGTCGAGTTCCTGCGGCAGGTTCCCCGTCGCCGAGAAGCAGCGCAGCCGGACGGACTCCGGGGTGACGTCCAGGCGCAGGAAGCTCTTGAAGAAGGGCGGACTGTACGTCGCCGATCCCGGCGAGAAGAGCCGGGTGTGGGCCTTGCGCACCGGCAGGCGCAGCCGCGAGGTGCGGTCGGGACGGCCGCCCGCGCCGAGCAGGCTCGCGACGAGACGGGTGCGCGGGGTGACACGGGCGGACCCGGCGGGGGCCCGGGTCGGCGGGATGCCGAGACGTTCCGAGACGACGGCGGTCGCCTGGTCCTCGGTGAGCGTGAAAAACCGCCGCATGCGCAGCCGGCGCCCGTAGAGGCCGCTGTAGAAGGCCAGCGAGTCGCCGCGCAGCGGATAGCAGCGGAAGTCGTCCTCGGTGACACCGGCGACGGAGACACGCGGCATGGTGTGGGTGGCGTGCATGAAGGCCCCGCCGCCACCGGCGACCACGTACTGGATGGTGCGGCCGTCCACCGTCACCGGGTAGCGCTGGTAGTTGTGGATGTCACCGCCTATCGCGGCCACGTAGTGGTGGGCGGGATCGCGCACGATCTCGTCGACCGTGCCGCCGCCCTCGATGGGGCAGGGGTGGTGCTCGGCGTCCACGTACAGGGGGGAGCCGGTGACCAGGATCTTGGGGGTGTCGCCCCGGGAGACCTCGCGGAGCCAGCGGCCCTGCTCGGCGTCGATGGCCCCGAGCAGGCCGGTGTCGATGCCTATGATCCGCACCGGGCCCGCGTCGAGGGCCCAGTACGGGCCGGGCTGGACGGCCTGTTGGGCGGGGGCCGAGCGCAACTTCTGGGCTGCCGCGAGCCGTTGTTCGTCGGGAGCTCGCGGCTTGTGCCACAGCAGCGAGCGCCACCAGGCCGACGACAGGCGGCGGGGCGGGGGCGGCGGGGCGAGGGGCGGTGCGTCGCAGAAGACGCGCATGAAGCCTTCGAGGTCCTCGTACCAGTCGTGATTGCCGGGTATCGCGTAGATCGGCGCCTGATAGTCCTGGTACGGGCGGAAGAACTTCGTGCCGTAGTCGTCGGTGGCGCCGACCGGGTAGATCACGTCGCTGGCGAGTACGGCGAACTCCGAGTCCTGACCGGCTTTCAGGAAGCCCGGGACGACGGCGTACTGGGGGTCGTCGCCCTCGCCGGTGTCTCCGATGACCATGAAGGAGAAGTGGTCCGGGGCGGGGTGTCCGACGATCTTGTCGGCCGGGGCGTCGGCGGCCGTTCGTTGCTCCACCCAGCGGTTGCGGGTGTGGGCCGT
This sequence comes from Streptomyces ortus, assembly GCF_026341275.1. Taxonomy (NCBI): domain Bacteria; kingdom Bacillati; phylum Actinomycetota; class Actinomycetes; order Kitasatosporales; family Streptomycetaceae; genus Streptomyces; species Streptomyces ortus. The sequence continues at coordinate 3,818,069 of NZ_JAIFZO010000002.1, read as the reverse complement.
GGGGTCGCCGAAGAGGGAGGCGAGGGTGCCGTTGCGGGCGGGCCACAGGGTGGTGGGGTTCAGCCAGGACAATTTCTCGGTCCGTTGCGGCATCAGGCGCTTGTACGCGCCGCGTTCCGTGCTGCCCCAGCCGGCGCCGGAGGCGGTGTCGCGTGAAGATTCAGACATCCGCGAACGGTAACAACGGGGTGATCGCGCCGTTCCCCGCGCCCCTTCGGGGACTTGGGGTGCGGGTGGGTTTCGCCTGCGGGGCGGTCGGTGCTGAGTGCGCCGTTCCCCGCGCCCCTGGGGGGTGGGGGTGGGGGCGTATTTCGCCTGCGGGTAGGCCGGTGTTGAGAGCGCCGTTCCCCGCGCCCCTTGAGGGCTTGGGCTGGGGGCAGCCCTCTAGGGGCGCGGGGAACTGCGCGATCTTTTACGGGGGCGGGGACTGCGCCTGCGGGTGCGAGGGGTGCGAGGGGTGCGTGAGGCGGTCGGGCGGGATCACCGCCACTCCCAGGATCTCGATCATCGCCTCCGGCTGCCACAGTGCCGTGCAGCCGATCCCCGCCATCGCCGGATACACCGGCCCCGCAAGCTCCCGCCACACCGCCCCGATCTCCTTGCCGTGCGCCTGGTAGTCGGGAATGTCGGTGAGGTAGATCGTCACGCTCACCAGATCCCCCGGCTCCCCGCCCACCTCCCGCAGCGTGGTCAGGACGTTCCCGAACGCCTGGCGGAACTGCTCGACGATCCCACCCGGCACGATCTTCATGTCGGCGTCGAGAGCGGTCTGCCCGCCCAGATGGAGCGTGTTCCCCGCGAGCGTTCCGTGCGAGTAGCCGCGGGGCGTCGGCAGCGCTGCCGGGTTCACGGCGATGGGAGTCACGTGGCCTCCGTGGGTTCGGGGAGGGCGGCCCGGCCGGACGGGTCGTCCCCGGTCGCGTCCTGCGCATGCTGTATTGACAATAAATGACGGTCGTGAAAAAAACGAGATACCACACGAACCGTGCCGTCGACCCCGCTCCCGAAGCCGTACGACCGGAACGGAGCCAGCCCTCATGGAGCCCGACCTCAGCAAGTACCGCCTGGAGGGTGACGCCTCGATGTACCGGCTGCCCAGCGGGATCGTTGCCCCCGTCGTGACCCGCGCCGGAGCGGAGAGCGCGAACACGGCCGACTCCGGCGGCGCCGTCCGCGTCTCGGGCGTCAGCATCCAGCACACCCCCGCCACGAAGCTGTGGTTCGGCAAGGTCGGCAACGAACCCGGCTACCGCTCGGTCACCCACCACCACGGCGAGGCCGAGACCGGCGGCTACGTCCTGTCGGGGCGGGCCCGCATCTACTTCGGCGACAAGTTCGAGGACTACGTCGACATGGCGGAGGGCGACTGGGTCTTCGTCCCGCCGTTCATGCCGCACATCGAGTGCAACCTCTCCCGCAACGAGCCGCTGACCTGGATGACCACCCGGACCCCGGAGAACATCGTCGTCAATCTGACCGACGTCCCCGACGCCGACCTGCGCGACTGGCTCGACCGATGACGCCGGGCCCCGCACCGGCACCGGGCGGTACGCCGCCGACCTCGGCCTTCTTCACCGACGCCGTCACGCTCACCCCCACCCCGCCCGAACACTTCGACCTGGCGTTCACCGCCGTCACCCAGCCCTGCCCCTGGCCCAAGGCGTACGGCGGTGACCTGGTCGCGGCGGCGGCAGCGGCGGCGATGCGGTCGGTGACCGACCCCAAGACGCTGCACTCGATGCACAGTTACTTCCTGCGCCCCGCCGACATCGGCGCCCAGGTGCGCTACGAGGTGGAGGTGCTGCGCGACGGCCGCGGCTACAGCACCCGGCAGGTCCGCGGCTACCAGAACGGCAAGCCGCTCTACGTCTGCCTCGCCAACTTCGCCGCGGGGGAGCCCGGCGGCACCTTCCACGCGGAGTTCGCGGAGGTCGTCCCCGACCCGGAGGACCTGCCCAGCTCGGCGGCGTACCTCGAAGAGCGCGGCGGCGGCTCGATGACCGACCAGTCGAAGGCCTACTGGTCCGCCGGCCGCAGCTTCGACATGCGCCATGTGCCCGGCCCGGTCTACCTCACCGTCGAAGGCAAACGGCTGCCCCAACAGGCCCTCTGGGTCCGGCCGTTCGACCGGCTGCGTCCCGTCGACGGACTGACCGACAGCCAGCGGGACCTGGCCGCGCTGGCGTACGTCTGCGACTACACGATCCTCGAACCCGTCCTGCGGGTCCTGGGCCTGGCCTGGGCCGACCCCGGGCTCGTCACCGCGAGCCTCGACCACGCCATGTGGTTCCACCGCTCCGGGCCGGTCGGCGACTGGCTCCTCTACGTCCAGGAAGCGGTCGCCGCCGACGCGGGCCGCGGAGTGGGCACCGGCCGCTTCTTCACCCGCGACCACCGCCACCTGGCCACCGTCGTCCAGGAGGGAATGATCCGCCCCGCCTGATCCGCCGCCCGGCACGGCCCCGCCACGTCCGGCACCGAGCGGCCCCGCCCGGCACCGGCGGGCTCCCGGAAGGACTCCTCCGTTGACTCTTCCGCCACCGCTCCCACCGCGCCCCTCCCGGCCGCCGTCCTCCTCGGCGTACGAGGACACCTTCGCCCGCGACCATCTGCCGCCCGCGCACCTCTGGCCGGTGATCGAGTTCGCCACGCCCGAACTGCGCCACCCGGAACGGCTCAACGCCGCCGCCGAACTCATCGACCGTCCCACCTCGGCGTTCGGGGCCGACCGCCCGGCCCTGCGCACCCCGGCCGGAGAGACCTGGTCCTACGGGGAACTGCGGACCCGCGCCAACCAGGTGGCCCAGGTGCTCACCGAGGACCTCGGCCTGGTCCCCGGCATGCGGGTCCTGCTCCGCGCACCCAACACCCCCTGGACGGTCGCGAGTTGGCTCGGCGTGCTCAAGGCCGGGGGAGTCGTCGTCACCGTCATGGCGGCCCTGCGCGCCCGCGAGATCGCGCCGGTCGCCGAGCGGACCCTGCCCGCCCTCGCCCTGGTCGACCACCGCTGTGCCGAGGACGTCCATGTCGTACGGGACACCGTGCTGCCCTCGCTGAAGGTCGTCGAGTTCGGCGGCAGCGGACCCGGCGACCTCGTGACCCTCGCCTCGGCGAAGTCCGGCGAGTTCACCGCCGTGGACACCACCGCCGACGACGTGGCCCTCCTCGCGCCCACCTCCGGCAGCACCGGCACCCCGAAGATCACCATGCACTTCCACCGGGACGTCCTGGCCATCGACGACACCTTCGGCCGCCATGTACTGCGTCTGCTGCCGGAGGACCTGGTCGCCTGCAGTGCCCCCTTCGCCTTCACCTTCGGTCTCGGCATGCTCGTCGTCTTCCCGCTGCGGGCTGGTGCCTGCGCGCTGCTCACCGAGGCCGTGACCCCGCAGGGCATGGCGGAACTCGTCGAGCGGCAGGGCGTCACCGTGCTCGCGACGGCGCCCACGGCGTACAAGGCGATCCTGCGCGAGGGGCGCGAACAGCAGCTCGCCGGACTGCGCGTCGGCGTCTCGGCGGGCGAACACATACCCCTCGGCACCTGGGAGCGGTTGCGCGACCGTGTCGGACTGCGGATCATCGACGGGATCGGCGCCACCGAACTGCTGCACATCTTCATCTCGGCGGCCGGCGACGACATCCGCCCCGGCGCCACCGGCCTGCCGGTACCGGGTTTCCGCGCCACGATCCTCGGCCCCGACGGCACGGAACTGGGCCCCGGCGAACCGGGCAGACTGGGTGTCATCGGCCCGGTCGGCTGCCGCTACCTCGACGACGAACGCCAGAAGGACTACGTCGTGAACGGCTGGAACGTCACGGGTGACGTCTTCCACCGCGACGAGGACGGCTACTTCCACTACCACGCCCGCGGCGACAACATGATCGTCTCCTCCGGCTACAACATCGGCGGCCCCGAGGTCGAGGCCGCCATAGACACCCACCCCGACGTCCTGGAGTGCGCCGTCGTCGGCCGGAGCGACACCGAACGCGGCGAGGTCGTCTGCGCCTTCGTCGTCCTGCGGGACGGCGTGGCCGGGGACGCCGCCAAGGCCGCGGAGATCCAGGATCACGTCAAACAGGTCATCGCGCCCTACAAGTACCCGCGGGACGTGCGGTTTAGCTCGTCCCTGCCGCGCAACGCCAGCGGCAAACTGCAGCGTTTCGCACTCCGCGCGGCCGTCGAGGACGAGCGGGCCGCCCCGGCCGCCGGCGAGCACTGAAAGAGGAACTCCCGTGAAGATCGCGATCGTTGGCGGTGGCCCCGGCGGCCTCTACTTCGCCGCTCTCATGAAACAGCTCGACCCGTCCCACGAGATCACCGTGTGGGAGCGCAACGCCCCGGACGACACCTTCGGGTTCGGTGTGGTGTTCTCCGACGAGACGCTCGGCGGCATCGAGAACGCGGACCGCGAGTTCGCCGACGCCATGGCCCGCCGCTTCGCGCGCTGGACCGACATCGACATCCACTACCGGGGCCGGACCCACACCGTGGGCGGCCAGGGCTTCGCCGCGATGGGCCGCCGGGAACTGCTCGCGCTGCTGCAGCGCCGCTGCCACGACCTCGGGGTGCGCGTCCGCTTCTCCACGGCCGCCCCCGACACCGGCGTCCTGTGTGCCTCGTACGACCTGGTGGTGGGCGCGGACGGGGTCAACTCGCGGGTCAGGGACGCCCACCGGGACATCTTCCGTCCCACACTGGACCAGCGGCACAACAAGTACATGTGGCTGGGCACGGACCGGGTCTTCGAGGCGTTCCAGTTCTTCGTCAAGCAGACGGAGTGGGGGACCATGCAGGTGCACGGCTACCCCTACTCCGAGACCGGCTCCACCTTCATCGTCGAGATGCACGAGGACGTGTGGCGCCGGGCCGGCTTCGACAGCGCCGAGGAGACCCCGTTGCCGCCGGGCGCCTCCGACGAGCGGGCCGTCCAGCGCGTCCGGGAGCTCTTCGCCGGGGAACTCGACGGGCACCAGGTGTTCGCCAACAACTCCAAGTGGCTCGGCTTCACCACCGTACGCAACGAACGCTGGCACCACGGCAATCTCGTCCTCGTCGGGGACGCCGCGCACACCGCGCACTTCTCGATCGGATCGGGTACCAAACTGGCGATGGAGGACTCCCTCGCCCTCGCCGCCTGTCTGCACGAACACCCCGACACCGAGGGGGCGTTGAGGGCGTACGAGGCCGAGAGGCGCCCGGTCGTCGAGTCCACGCAGCGGGCCGCACAGGCTTCCCTGGAGTGGTTCGAGAACATCGGTATGTACGCCCACCAGGAGCCGACCCAGTTCTGCTTCAACCTGCTGACCCGGTCCCGCCGCATCACGTACGACAACCTCCGCACCCGCGACAGCGAGTTCGCCGACCGGGTCGACACGGCCTTCGCCGCCTCCCAGGGCCTGCCGGAGACCGCTCCGGCGATGTTCCAGCCCTTCCGGCTCGGCGAGCTGGAGCTGAAGAACCGGGTGATCGTGTCCCCGATGGACATGTACTCGGCCGTCGACGGCGTACCCGGCGACTTCCACCTGGTCCACCTCGGCTCGAAGGCGATGGGCGGCGCCGGACTGGTGATGACGGAGATGGTGTGTGTGTCGCCCGAGGGCCGCATCACCCCCGGCTGCACGGGACTGTGGAGCGACGAACAGCGCGACTCGTGGGCGCGGATCGTCTCCTTCGTCCATGAGCGCAGCACCGCCCGGATCGGTCTCCAGCTCGGCCACTCCGGCCGCAAGGGCTCCACGCGGATCATGTGGGAGGGCATGGACGACCCGCTGCCGGACGGCAACTGGGAGCCCGTCGGCCCCTCGCCCCTGCCGTACGGCCCCGGATCGGCCGTCCCCCGCGAGCTGGACCGCGCCGGCCTGGACGCGGTGGTCGCCGACTTCGTCGCAGCCGCCCGCCGGGGCGCCGAGGCGGGGTTCGACCTGCTCGAACTGCACTGCGCCCACGGCTACTTGCTGTCCTCGTTCCTCTCGCCGACGGCGAACCACCGCACCGACGAGTACGGCGGTTCGCTGCGGGGCCGGCTCCGGTTCCCGCTGGAGGTCTTCGACGCCGTCCGCGCCGCCTGGCCCGCCGAGCGACCGATGATCGTACGGATCTCCGCGACCGACTGGGTTCCGGACGGCACCACCGAGCACGACGCCGTGGAGATCGCCCGCGCCTTCATCGCCCACGGCGCGGACGCCATCGACGTCTCCTCCGGGCAGGTCACCAAGGACGAGCGCCCCGCGTACGGCCGCTCCTACCAGACGCCGTTCGCCGACCGGATCCGCCACGAGGTCGCCGCCGCCACCGGCACGGCCGTCATCGCGGTCGGAGCCATCGCGTCCTACGACGACGTGAACTCGATCCTTCTCGCCGGGCGCGCCGACCTGTGCGCCCTGGGCCGCACCCACCTCTACGATCCGCACTGGACCCTGCACGCGGCGGCCGAGCAGGAGTGCCGGGACGGTGCCGGCCAGTGGCCGCTCCCGTACCGGGCCGGCGCCCGCAGGCCGCCGAGCGCGCGCACCGACGCCGTCCGGCCACGGCTCTCCCTGCTGCGGGCCGAGGACCCCGGACAGACCGTCCATCTGCGCTGGATCCCGCCACGGGAACGGGCCACCATCGCCTGAGGACGGACCGAGCCGCCGCAGACGTGTTCACATGACCGAAATTGAACCCCTTGATACGACGTGTGACGCATTGACCCCACAGCGCTGTCACGGTTGCATGCTCCTGGGTCACCGGTGGGGAGCCGGGGAGCGACCCTGTCCAGTGGGGGAAACGATGACGCGTACGGGCTGGAGCACCACCGGACGTGTGAGAGCCGCCGTGAGCGTGGCCGCCGCGGTCTGCGCGGTCACGGCGGGGTTACCGGGCACGGTCTCGGCCGGGACCGCGGAAGCCCTCGGAGCGGGTGTCGAGCGGATCAGTGTCGCGCCGGACGGCACCCAGGGGGACGGCGCCTCCTCCGGCGGCACGATCACGTCGGACGGCCGGCGGGTCGCCTTCTCGTCGGTGGCGCGGAACCTCACGGCCGACGGCACGGCCACCTACGAAAAGGTGTTCGTCCGCGACCGGCGGACGGGCCTGACGGTGCGGATGAGCACCAGTGCGCCCCCGATCCAGCGTCGCCCGGTGATCAGCGGTGACGGGGAGTACGTCGCGCACTGGGGGCTGATACAACGGGACACGAAGTCGTTCCTGTCCCAGGTGAGGTCGCAGGGCACGATCGGCGTCAACTGCTCGGGCCTCAGCTGCAGTCAGCCGTCGCTGAGCGCGGACGGCCGCTATATCGCGCAGGTCGGTACCTCGGGCCGGCCGTCGGTCCGCCAGCGCATCGAGGTGCGGGACTGGCAGGCCGACACCACGGAGACCGTCTTCGAGTTCGAGCACACCCTCCCGGCCAGGCCGTCCATCAGCGGCGACGGGCGCTTCGTCGCCTACGAGGACGGCCAGGCACAGGACGTCTTCGTGTGGGACCGGACCGACGACACCTCCGCCGGCCCGATCGAGGGCCCGTCCGAGGCGGCGACGCTCGTCCAGCTCAGCAGGGACGGCAGCGCAATCGTGTATCTCTCGGGCTCCGACACCCACGTCCAGGACGAGGGCTCGGGCGCCGAGCACGTGGTGCCGAACGCGCGGGGCCTGGCCATCGATCCGACCGGCCGCTATCTGCTGTACACGCCGCAGGACACGAGCGGCCCGTCGCTCGTGCTGCGCGACCTGGTGACCGGCACCGACGAGACCGTCTCGGACCGGCCCGCCTCGGCCGGGACCGACGCGGTCAGCGCGAGCGGGCGCGACGTGGTCTTCCAGTCCGCGGCCGACGACATCGTGCCCGGCGACACCAACGGCACGTCGGACGTGTTCGTCCGCCACTTCTACTGATCGCTGCGGTGTCAGCCCGAGGCCTGGGCGTTGTCCTTCAGGGCGCCCCAGCCGTGCCACCGGTCGACCTCGATGTAGGCGCTGACCCGGTCGCGGACGCGGTCGGGATAGGGCTCGCCGGTGTAGTGCCGGGAGAGGCGGTCGATGTCGACCAGGCCCTCGTCGTCCTTCATGTCCGTCACCTGGCCCAGAAGGGTGACATGGGTGTACCAGTCGTCCCCGTCGAGGACGGTCAAGGTCACCCGGGGGTCGCGACGCAGGTGTTTCAGGCGCACCCGTCCCAGGTCCATGCTGATCAGCGCGCGGTCGTCCTCCCACAGGTACCAGGTGGGCGTGGACACGGGCGCACCGTCCGAACGCACCGTGGCGATCACGGCCGCGTTCGGACGGCTCAGAAGTTCGACGGCCTCGGGCGGAAGCGGCGGCTTGGACATGTGCACTCCTCCATCTGGGCGGGCCCGCAGGGTGAGGACCTCCCGCGACTGCATCCTCACGCCCCGCGTGCACCCCCGCCACTCGACGCTCCCGCCGCTCGCCGCCGCCTCCGCGCCCGGCCCCTGACCGTCAGGGCTTGACGGCCACCGCGCCGAACTGGGGGACCGTGACGGGAGAGCCCGTACCGGGGTGCCAGTGCGTGCAGGAGACCAGGCCCGGTTCGAGGAACTCCAGACCCTCGAAGAAGGCGGTGACCTCCGCGCGGGTACGGGCGGTGATCGGCGGGGTGGCGTTCTCGTTCCAGAACTTCATCGCCGCCACGTTGCCCTCGCCCCCGAGGTCGGGGTCGGTGGTGGGGTGGGTGAGGACCAGGTAGCTGCCGGACGGGACCGCCGCCATGACCTGGCGCACGATGTCCTGGGCCTTGGGGGTGTCGAGGACGAAGTTGAGGATGCCCAGCATCATCACGGCGACGGGCCGGTCGAGGTCCAGGGTCGCCGAGGCACGCTCGATGATGCTCTCGGGGCGGTGGACGTCGGCGTCGATGTAGTCGGTGGCCCCCTCGGGAGTACTGGTCAGCAGCGTCCGCGCGTGCGCGAGCACGATCGGGTCGTTGTCCACGTACACGATGCGCGCGTCGGGTGCGGACCGCTGCGCTATCTCGTGCGTGTTGTCCAGGGTCGGCAGACCGGTGCCGATGTCCAGGAACTGCCGGACCCCGCGCTCGTCGACCAGTTGACGCACCGCGCGTCCCAGGAACTCCCGGTCGGCGCGGGCCACCTCGCGGATCACCGGGAACATGCCGGCGACCTGGTCGCCGACGGCCTGGTCGACCTCGTAGTTGTCCTTCCCGCCGATCCAGTAGTTCCAGACCCGGGCGTTGTGCGCCACCCCGGTGTTGAGCCTCCCGGAACCGCTGGACGGGGCCTGGCTCTCACTCATGTCTTTCCTCTCCCGGACACGTCCGGACCCGCCGTACGTGTCCTGGGCGTCTGCGGCCGCCGTGGCGGCATCGAAGCGTCGTCCCCGCCATTCTGCCGCGTGTGGATCACGCCGTCCCGGGATTCCGGCACGGCGGCCCAGGACCACGCGTACTGTCCCGCGCGTTCCTGGGCGGTGCCGTGGTCAGGCCGCGGGTGCCGGATACGTCGGGTACTCGACCCCCGTCACATGCTGGACGACCCGGACGACCTGGCAGGAGTAGCCGAACTCGTTGTCGTACCAGAGGTAGAGGATCGCGTTGTCGCCGTCGACCTTGGTGGCGCCGGCGTCGACGATCGAGGCGTGGCGCGAGCCCATGAAGTCGCTGGAGACCGCGTCGGGGGCGGTGGTGAAGTCGATCTGCCGCTTCAGCGGTGAGGTCAGCGACACGTTCCGCAGGTGGTCGAGGACTTCCTCCCGGGTGGTCTCCCGGCCGAGCCGCAGGCTGAGGATCGCGATCGACACGTCCGGCACCGGGACCCGGATCGAGCTGCCGGTGATCGGCGCGTCGAGATCGGGCAGTGCCTTGGCCACGGCGGAGGCGGCGCCCGTCTCGGTGATCACCATGTTGAGCGGCGCCGAGCGGCCACGGCGGTCGGCCTTGTGGTAGTTGTCCAGCAGGTTCTGGTCGTTGGTGAACGAGTGGACGGTCTCCACGTGCCCGCGCAGCACGCCGTACTCGTCGGCCATCGCCTTCAGCGGCGGGACGATCGCGTTCGTGGTGCAGGACGCGCAGGACAGGATCCGCTCGTCCGGTTTGATCATGTCGTGGTTGACGCCGTGCACGATGTTGGGCACGTCACCCTTGCCGGGGGCGGTCAGCACGACCTTGTCGATGCCGGGGCGCAGGTGCTGCGACAGACCCTCGCGGTCGCGCCAGATGCCGGTGTTGTCGATGAGGACGGCGTCCCTGATGCCGTACGCCGTGTAGTCGACCTCCGACGGGTCGTTCGCGTAGATCACCTTGATCGCGTTGCCGTTGGCGAGGATCGTGCTGCTCGCCTCGTCGACGGTGATCGTGCCCTGGAACTGGCCGTGGATCGAGTCGCGGCGCAGCAGCGAGGCGCGCTTCACGAGATCGTCGGCGGCCCGTCCACCGTTCCGGCGGACGACGACCGCACGCAGGCGCAGGCCGTTGCCGGAACCGGCCTTCTCGATGAGCAGGCGGGCGACCAGGCGGCCGATGCGGCCGAAGCCGTACAGGACGACATCGCGACCCGAGCGGCTCTCGATCTTGTCGGCGCCCGTGGCACCGGCGACGGCCTCGGCGGTGAAGGCCTCGACCGTGAGGCCGCGGTCGTCTCCGCGGTGGGTGGCGGCGAGCATCCCGATGTCGATCTGGGAGGGGCCGAGGTCGAGCGTGGTCAGCGCCCGCAGATAGGGCAGGGTCTCGGTGACCGACAGTTCCGCTCCGGCGATCTGCCGGGCGAACCGGTGGGTCTTGAGGATGCTGACCACCGACTTGTTCACCAAGGAGCGGCTGTGCAGCAGGACGGTCACGTCCCGCTCGCGGTGCAGCTTCCCGATGATCGGGATCATCGACTCCGCGATCTCCTCGCGGTTCTTCCAGTTGGTGAACGAGTCGTCATTGACAGTCACAGGTTTATCTTTCGAGCTAGGCGGTGCTCATATGATAAACCGTCGATGATCTCGCCCAGCACGCGGCCCGCCCTCCCGGTGGGAGGACGGGCCGCGAACGCTGTTCAGCCGGCTGTCACGGGAAGCTGGTGATCTTCGACGGGATGGTGTCCGACCCCGACGTGGGCGCACCCGTGTTGTTCACGACGTGCGCGTACTGGCCCTTTCCTCCGAGTGAGATCACCTGGATGCTGTGCAGCTTGACGCCCGACTTGACCGGCACCTGGAACCCGTGGTGCTGGACGATCGTCGAGTCCGTCGTGAAGTTGCAGTAGCTGCCCAGGCCCCAGGCCTCATGGGTGTTGACGCTGTCGGCCACCTTGTAGGCGGCGTATCCGACGATGCCGTCATGGGTGATGGCGGCGGAGTTCGGCACGTCGTAGGCCTTCTCGTTCTGGAAGAAGATCGTCCGGCCGCGTTCGCCGTTCCATACGACGTCGTACTTGTTGAAGTGCTCGACGAACAGGCCGGTGGCGAGCACGTCGTCGCCGTTGACCTCCAGCCCGTAGTCGGCGCGGTTGGTCTCCCAGCCGACGCCCGCACCGTGGTCCGCCCGCCAGATCCAGGTGTGGTCGACGATGGCGTCGTCGCTGTTGATGACCATGGAGCGGGTGGCGAGGCCGGGTCCTGCCCCGCCGATCCGGACGAACACGTCCTGCACGGTGGTCGGGTTGGCGGCGTGGTCGGCCGACGAGCCGGGCGCGCCGACCTGGAGCAGGGTGTCCGACTTGGCCGCACCGGCGTCGATGAGGAAGCCGGCCAGCCTGACCCCGTCGACGTCGGCGACGTGCATCGCGTCCACGCCGTTGTCGGGGACGATCGTGGCGAGGCCGAGGCCGAGGACGACGGTGTTGGCGCGGTTCACGTTGATGGTCTGGTCGAGGTGGTAGACACCGGGCGTGAACAGCAGGTTGAGGCCCTGCGCCAGTGCCGTGTTGATGGTGGCGGCGGTCGCGCCGGGCTTCACGACGTAGAACTGGCTGAGCGGGAGCGAGGTGCCGCCCGCGTTCGCCGGCCAGGACACACCGCGGGCGTTGGTCCGCTTCGCGGGCACGAACACCTTGTAGTCGTTGCCGTCCAGGTACAGGAACGGCTTCTCGCGCGAGACCGGAGTGGTGTCGAGCGTCGTGTACGGGCCGGAGTCGAAGTTCGTAGCCGGGGCGCCCTGCACACCGGAGAACGTCATGTTCCAGACGCCGTTGGTCCAGCCGCCGACCGAGCTCTCGCGGGTATACCACTGCTGCTGGGAGTACGGACCGACCGTGCCGTCGATCTTCGAGTCGGCGATGTAGCCGCCGGAGGCCCAGCCGTAGCCCGCGGGTGCGAGGTTGAGGCCGCCCTCGACATGGATCCTGCGGAACGGCGCGGCCTGCGCCACCGCCCAGCGGTCCGTGCCGCTCACGGGCCTGATCGACAGGTTTTCCGCCGAACGCCAGAAGTTCTGGGTGGCGTTGCCGTTGAACCAGCCCGCGTCCACGGTGATGTCACCGTTGATCTTCACGTCGTCGGGGTTGAGTCCGAGCCCGGAGATCGAGGTGTAGAAGCCCAGTTGCGCGTTGATGCCGTTGTACGTGCCCGGCTTCATCAGGAACTGGTAGCGGCCGGAGCCGAACTGGTTGGACTCCTGCTGGGTGAAGACCTGGTCGAACTTGGCCTGCAGGTTGGGGGTGTTCGGGTCCACGACGATGACGTTGGGGCCGAGATCGCCGCCGCCCTCGACGGGCGGGGTGCCGCCGCCGGTGCCGGTGTGCACCGCGACCTCCCACAGCGAGTAGCCCCAACCGGTGCCGCGGGCCGTCCCGTTGATCCGGACATAGCGGCCCGAGCCGCTGACGTCGTAGGAGGCGGTGCCGCCGGTGCCGTTGGTGACGGACTTCAGTGTTGTCCAGGTCTGGCCGTCGGCCGAGGCCTGGATGGTGAAGTCCTTGCCGTAGGCGGTCTCCCAGTTGAGGTCGACCTTGCAGATGTCCTGGACCGAGCCGAGGTCCACCCGTAGCCACTGGGGGTCGGAGGCCTGGCTGGACCAGCGGGTGCCCGTGTTGCCGTCGAAGGCGGACGCGGCGGGCGTGCCCGCGTTCTCCGTGGAGGACGCGGTGGCCGGCTTGCCCTGGGCGGCGTTGGCGGTCGAGCAGGCGGCGGCGCCGTCCTGCGAGAGCGGGGCCTGGGCCGCGACGGCCGGTAGTTGGGCGGGGAGGGTGATCAGCGCGGCAGTGGTGGCGAGCGCGAACCCCAGGGATCTGAGTCGCAGACGTTGACGTCTCATACGTTGACTCCGTGCGGGTGTGGAGGGAGCGGAGCGGTCGGCGGGAACCCCTACCCGTGCGGCGAGGAACCCAGGAGCGGTGCGGTGACGCTTAGTTCAGGTGTTGATTTAAGTAATGAATCAACTGCTCGGCAACCCGTCGGACATGACTTCTTTACGGAGGCCTCCGGCCGTCGGCGCGAGGGGGCGGCCGGAACGGTGCGCGAACCGGCATTAGCACGTGCAGACGACTCTCGAAAAGTGGAACCAGTGGGACCGCGGGGGCTGTACTTTTACGCCTGCCGCGTGATCATGCGCATCGGCCCGGCGTTGTTCAAACCCGCAAGGAGAACCAGAACCATGCTGCACAAGGTCTACGTCGCCGCCCTCCCCGTCCTGCTCGCCGCCTACACGGCGCCGGTGGTGCTCCGCTGGATGTGGTGATCCCACCACTGGCCCCCGTCAGCGCGGTTCGGGACTGACGGGGGCCGACGGAGTGCGGACGCCGGCTCCTGGGCTGATCCTCAGGAGCCGGTCGACCTGTGACTCTTCAGGAACTGAAGAAGCTTCGCGGCGTCCGCCTCCGCGCCCAGGCCGCGGTACAGAGCGACGGCACGCTCGCCGTGGTCGGCGCTTCGGTCGGTCGGGCGGGGGGACAGGGACGCGATCCGCGCGAGTCCCGCGAGCGCGTGGGCGGAGCCCATGGGGAACTCGATGCGCTCGGCCACCTCGAGGGCCTGCTCGTACCCCTTCGCCGCGGTGTCGAGCCGTCCCGACTCGCGCTGGACGTCCGCCGCCGCGATCAACGCCCGCATCCGCTCGTACGGGTTGTCGATGCGGGTGGCCACCTGCTCCGCCATCGTGAGATGCAGCAACGCCTCGCCCCGGCGCCCCGACCCGGCGTAGGACGTACCCATGCTGATCAACACGTCGGCCTCGCCCAGGGCGTCGCCACTGAACCGGTGGGCGGCCAGAGCTCTCTTGAAACAGCGCAGCGCCTGGTCCGTCTCGCCGACCGCCTGGTGCACCCTGCCGAGGTTGGTGTCGAGAATCGCCAGGTCGACACGGCCGCCGTGCTGCCGCATCAGGACACGCGACCTCTCGTAGCAGCCCTGGGCATCGGCGTAACGCCCCTGGAGGAAGGCCAGTTCCCCCCTGTTGTTGAGCGCCTGCGCGAGCCCGTACGGGTCGGGCAGGGCCTCGTATATGGCCTCCATGGCCTGGACCTTCTGGAGAGCCTCGTCGTAGCGCCCCGCGTAGTACAGAACCCCGCCCTGGACGTTGAGGCACTCGGCCTCGCCGGAGCGGTCGCCCACCTCGCGGTACAGCGTCAGCGCCTGGTCCAGGACACGTAGCGAGGTATCGCCGTGGCCCGCCGCCAGGTGGGCGCGGCCCGACTGGAAGAGGGCGTCCGCACGGCCGGGCGCATGGCACAGGTCCTCGTGGATCGCCAGCGCCTCGGTCGCACAGCGCAGGGCCGCACCATGGTCGCGCTGCGCCAGCAGGTCCGCGTGGTCGGTGAGGGTCTGGGCCAGCGCGGCCCGATCGCCGGACGCGCGCAGGACCGGTACGGCCGCTTCGAAGAGTTCGGCCTCGATGTCCCACGCGCCCCACAGCTTGAGGGATCTGGCCAGCACGTGCGGGAACAGGGCCGCGTACTCCGGATGTCCGGCGGCGGCCGTGCGCGCGACCGCCACGAGATTGGCGCGCTCCACGGTCAGCCACACCGAGGCCCCGTCCGCGTCCGCGAACGTCGGTGCGGACAGCGGCCGGGCCGGTGCGGGGAGGTTCAGGTCGACCACCCTGCGATGGGGGTGGCAGAGCCGGTCGGCCCGGTACGCGGTGGTGAGGTAGTGGGCGACGAGACGGCCGACCGAGGCGTGCCGGACCGCTTCCGGGTCCGTGCGCAGGCACACCTGCAGGGCGTAGGCCCGGGTGAGGTCGTGCAGCCGGTGGCGTCCGCGGACCGGCTCCTCCAGGAGGCTGGAGTCGATGAGTTCCTCGACGGATCGCTCCAGGGCCTCGGCCGCCCGCCCGGCCGTCCGCCCACGATCCGGTCCGCGATCCGGTCCGGGATTCTGTTGGGGATCCTCTTCGGGGTCCGGTCCGGCGAGTGCCGAGGCCGCCTCAAGGGTGATGTCGGAGCCGGGGTGCAGGGCGAGGCGTCGGACCAACTCCTGCGCTGGGGAGCTGAGTTCCGTGTACGAGAACCGGAACACCGCGCTGATCACCGTGTCGAACTCCTGTAACGGACTCGTCGCGTGTGCCAGCCGGTCGAGCATATGCTGCAGGTCCCAGGAGTCCCGGTGGCGGAAGCGGCTCGCCAGGACCTGCAGGGCCAGCGGATGGCATGCGCAGGCCTCCACGATCCGCCGCAGGCACTCCGGGTCGCCGGACACCCTCGACGCACCGACGATCCGGGTGAAGAGGGCCGCGGCCTCCTCCCGGGACAGGGTGTCCACGAACAGATGCGCGGCGCCGTCCAGCCCGGCCAGTCGGCCCCGTGTGGTCACAAGGACCCGGCAGGTGGGGGAGCCGGGCAGCAGAGGACCGACCTGAGCGGCGTCCCGCACGTTGTCCAGGACCACGAGCACCCGACGCCCGGCCGTCCACTCGCGCCACCTGGTCGCCCGCTCGTCCAGCGTGGCGGGCAGTTCACCGGTCCCGCCGGTGGCGTGCAGCAGATGGGCCAGGGCGTCCGCCGGGTCGAGCGGCTGCTGCCCGCTGTGGCCCCGCATGTCCACCCAGAACTGGGAGTCCGGATACACCGGGGACAGACGGTGCGAGGCATGTACCGCCAGCGCCGTCTTCCCGATGCCCGGCATTCCGTGGATCACGGTCACCGGCAGAGCGCTCGCGGCCGGCCGGCCGGCTTCGGAATCGGCGAGCAGGATGCGCAGTTCACCCGCCCGCCCGGTGAAATCGGGAATGTCCCGCGGCAGACAGTTGCGGGGCTCCGCACGCGGGGCCGGGTCACGGGGGCCCGACTCCGTCCGTAAGAGGTCCCGGTCCTGTTCCAGCATGCGCAGATGGAGCTGCCGCAGTTCCGCGGTCGGCTCGATGCCCTGGCTCTCGTGTAATCGTGTGCGGGTGTTCCGGTAGACGGCGAGTGCTTCGTCGTGACGTCCGGAACGGTACAGGGCCAGCATCAGGGAACCGATCACCTGCTGGGCGAACGGGCTCTGGCTGGCCAGCTCCCGCAGTTCGCCCACGAGGTCCGCGTGACGGCCCAACTCCAGCTCCAGAGCGATCCGTTCCTCCCGGACCCGGCGGTGGTCCTCGGTCAGCCGGGCCCGTGCGGAGTGCGCCCAGGAACTCTCACTGAACTCGGTCAGGGGTTCACTGCGCCACAGCGCTTCGGCGGTACGCAACAGCCCTATGGCCAGCGGGCGTTCACCCCGCGCCGCCGCGGCCAGTGCGTCCGAGCGCAGCCGCCGGAAGCGCAGCAGGTCGATGTCCTCCGGATCGGCGCGCAGTTGGTACAGCCGCTGGGAGGGCCGTTCCACCCCCACCCTGTCGTCACCGACCGCCCGGCGCAGCCGCCCCCTGAGCCGCGAGAGGTAACTCTGCAGTGTGTCCAGGGCCGTCAGGGGCGGCTCGCCGTCCCAGACCCGGTCCATCAGCGTGTTCGCCGACACCGGTTCACCACGGGCATGGATCAGAACGGCCAGCACGCGGCGTTCCTTCAGCGATCCGAGTTCGTGCTGTCGCTGGTCGTGCCAGAGTTCCACAGGTCCCAGAGCAAGAAGTTCCACCATGCCCCCCGACGGGTGCGCTTCTTCCCACGGCCTTCGCTGATGTCCGTACAAGTGTGTGAGCCATACCACTGTTCTACGGCCGTTCCATGGAGTCAGGGGTGGAGAGACAGGCGCACCGAAGCGTGCCGGGCGCACGGACTCGGGTTCCCCCGCCGTGCCACCACAGGAGTGCAGGATTCCTGCAGGCCCCCCGTCAGGTCGCGCGGGCATCCCTGTGTCATCGGCCGCGAAACAGCGCGGTCGCGAAGGCGATGCAGGAAGAACCGGGGGATTTCGACGATGAGCGTGACAGTGCCGGAGCCGCAGTGGCGGCATGTGCCGGTGCGGCTGGATGTCGAGCGCTGGGCCACCCGCCGGACCCGCAGGAGGGTCCTGGTCGTGGTGCACACCGTGACAGCGGGTCAGCGGCTGCTCGACACGATACGCCTGCTGGAGGGGGAGACCCGGGTGCAGCTCTTCTTCACCCAGGCACCCGACGTGTTCAGCAACGGGGTCGGTGAGTTCCTCGAACGGCTGGGAGGTCTGGTACTTCCCTGGAGTCAGGCGGTACAGACAGGTTTCGACCTGGCTCTGGCCGCCGGCCACGACGGCCTGCACGAACTGCACGCGCCCGTGGTCGTCCTCCCTCACGGGGCCGGGCACAACAAGTTCGTCCAAGCCGGGCAGCGCGGCCGGCCGGTGTCGCAGCGGGGCGCCTACAGCCTCAGCAGGCAACGGCTGGTACGGGACGGGGTCGTGGTGCCCGAGGCCATCGTGCTGGCCCACCACGAAGAGCTGGCCAGGCTCGGCCGCGCATGCCCCGAGGCGCTGGCGGTCGCCGAGGTGGTGGGCGATCCGTGCTTCGACAGGATCTCCGCGAGCCTCGCCTCACGGGCGCTGTACCGGGAGGCTCTCGGGGTCGGGACCCGGCAGCAACTGGTCCTCGTCTGCTCCACCTGGGGCCCCGACTCCCTGCTGGGGGAGGGGTGGGACACGCTGGAACGGCTGGTCACCGAACTGCCCAAGGACGAGTACCGGATCGCCGCGCTCCTGCACCCCCACGTCTGGAACGCGCACGGCGACTGGCAGGTCCGCGCCTGGCTCGCCCAACTGGTGCGCCGCGGCCTGATCCTGGCAGGCCCGTACGAGGACTGGGCCGGCACGCTCGTCGCCGCCGACCACATCGTGGGCGACCACGGATCGGTGACGCTCTACGGCGCGATGACCGGTGCGCCGGTGCTGATGGCGGGCCGCTCCGACGCGCCGGTCGATCCGGGCTCACCGATGGCCGAGCTGATGTCGTTCGCCCCGCGACTGCGGGAGGACCGGCCGGTGCGTCCGCAGCTGAAACGGGGTTCCGCGTTCCGCGGCGCGCGCCGCTACGAACGGGTCGCGGCCCGGATCACCTCCGAACCCGGCCGGTTCGCCCGCAGGATGCGCGCACTGCTCTACCGCAAGCTCCATCTGCGGGCACCGGCGGCCAGGACCACCACCGAACCGGCACGCCTCCCGCTGCCGGTGCGCTACGACGGACCAGGGAGCGTGCTGCCACGATGACGCTCCTCGCCGCGGTGTCCCGGAGGGCGCTCTCCCCGTCCGCGTACGACCGCGATCACGATGCGGTGGTGCGGGTCCGGACCGTACTGCTGAACACACGGTCCGGCGCCCTCTTCGTGGATGACCATGTCAGGGTCCGGACCTCGGCCCGGCACCCGTGGCCGGTGCTGGGTGACGTGCTGGTCGAACGAGGTGAGGGGGCGTGCCGGGCCGCCGCGCTGGCCGCGTCCTGCCCGGGGGCCCTGGTCGTGGCGGTGCATCACGGCCCACGCTGCTGGATGAGGGTGGGTTCGGACGGCCGGACGCTCGTGCTCACAGCGGGCGGGCCGGAACAGCCGGAGGGGTTCTGGGAGACCGTCGCCTCGCTGGCCCACTCATGGCTGGTGGCCGGGCTGTCGGCGGGGGGCGTCGGGTCCACGACCGGGTGCCGTCCGCCCGCTCACGACCCGTCGGGTCCGCCCCGCTCCAACCGCCGGAGCCGGGAGCGGACCGCCTCGGCCTCGTCGTACCCGGACCGGCCCACGGACGCATAGAGGTCGAGCGCCTCCTGGTAGTGGGTCCGGGCGAGGTCCGTCTGCCCGCGTCGCTCGGAGACCTCCGCCAGGCCTTCGACGGCGCGGGCCGTCTCGTAGTTCGCCGTCATGCCGCGCAGGACGGCCAGTGCGGAGGACAGCAGTTCCGCCGCCTGGCCGGGCCGGTTCGCGGCGAGCTGCGCACGGCCCAGAAGGGTGGCCGCGCGCGCTGCGTTGTAGGTGTCGCCCACGTCCAGCAGCGTGGTGCGGGCGGCACCGGCATGACGGATCGCCTCCTCGGCCCACACGATCTGCCTGGCTTCCCTGGCTTGCCTCGCCTCTTCGGTCTCTCCGGTCTGCCTGGCCTCGTCGGTCTGCCCGGCCTCCCCGGCCTGCTCGGTCGTGAGGGCGAGGTCGGCGAGGTTGAGGCGGGCCAGTGCTCCGGCCCGCCTGTCCCCATGGTCCGGCAACTCCGTGGCGGCACGCGCGAAGTACCCGGCCGCCTCGTCCGGACGCCCGAGTCCTCGCAGGGCGAGCCCCCGGTAGTTGAGCGTGCGGGCATGACCGAGCAGGTCACCGCGTCCGAGGAACAGCTCGGCCGCCCGCTCGAACATCGCCAGGGCGCGGCCGGGATGGCCGGCGTCGAGTTCCCCGAGTCCGCCCGAGGTCAGCATCCGGCATTCGGCCACCGTGTCCCCCAGGTCCCGTGCCGCCGCCAGCCCCTCCCGGTGTGCGGCGCACCAGTCGTCGTGGAACTTCCGCCGCAGGAAGAGCGGCCACAACGCGTCGGCGAGCTGCCAGCAGACGGTGGGGAGTCCGGCGGACCTGGCCTGGTGGACCACGGCCATCAGATTGGGCAGCTCGCGCTCCAGCCAGTCCAAGGCCGCGTCGGGGCCGGCTCCCATGTCCGCGACGAGCACCGGGACGGAGCCGTAGTCCCGGGCCATGGTGCGGTGCTGGGGGTCGATGATCTCCTCGGCCCGTGTCGCGCTCGCCAGGTAGTGGTCGGCGATCCGGCGCACGGCCTCCGCACGTTCCACCGGCGACTCTTCCTCCCTCGCCCGCTCGGCGGCGTGCAGCCGTACGAGATCGTGGAAGCGATGCCGTTCTCCCGGCGCGTCGACGAGGAGGCTCGCCTCGTGGAGTATGTCCAGGGCCCGTGCCGCGTCCGCCTCCGTGGTGAGCAGCACCGAGGCCACCGAGGCGTCGAACTCGCGGCCGGGGTGCAGCCCCAGTAATCGGTAGAGCCGGGCCGCCGGAGGCGGCAGCGTCCGGTACGACAGATCGAGCGCCGCTCGGACACTGTGGTCGCCGTCGATGGCCAGGGCCTCCAGTCGCTGATGCTCCGCGGCCAGCGAGCGGACCATCGTGGCGATCCTGCGCCCGGGGCGCGCCGCGAGCCGGGCGCCCGCGATACGCACGGCCAACGGCAGCCCCGCGCACAACGCGACCAGGGTGCGGGCGTCCTCGGGCTCGTCGCCCACCCGCCCGTCCGCGAGGGTGTCCGAGAGCAGTTCGACGGCCGCCTCGGGGGCGAGCGGTTCCAGGTGGAGGGGATAACAGCCGTCGACGATCAGCCCCGGCAGCCTGCTGCGGCTGGTCACCGCGACGACGCTGCCGCCGCCGGGCAGCAACGGCCGGACCTGGGCCGCGGTCGCCGCGTCGTCGAGCAGGACCACCAGGCTCCGGTCCGCGGTCAACGACCGGTACAGCACCGTTCGCTCGGCGAGCATCGCCGGGACCTGCTGGGCGGGAATGCCCAGGGCACGCAGGAAACGGGCGAGGATCTCTCCCGGGTGCTCCGGCCCGTCCGGCGACTGCGCCCCCAGGTCGGCGTGGAGCTGACCGGCCGGAAACCGGCCGCGCAGGCCGTGCAGCCATCGCAGGGCGACCGTGGTCTTGCCCACCCCGCCCAGTCCACTGACCGCGGCCAGCGCCGGCCGGCCGTCCCGCTCGGCACGGGCACGGTGACGCTCAAGGGCCGCCAGCTCCGACGACCGGTCGACCACCCGTACGAGCGGCGGCAACTGCCAGGGCGTCTGCCGGACGGCGGCGGGCGGCGCACCGATGTGGATACCGCCCTGTACGGAGCCCGCCTGGACGACCGAGCCGTACACCTCGCCGCGCACCTCGTTGTGGGACCTGTGCCCCTCGCCCGGCACTCGCGCCCTCCGCCCCGTGTACGTCGTACGCATGACGACCCATGACCTCTCATGCCTTCGAGGGATCCTTTCCGCGCAGGAGATCGATATCCGCGAACCCGGTGACCGACGGCTCTCCTCCTCGCGGGGCCGGGGAGTGCGGGGCAGGAGTACGAAGGGCGGACGGATGGAAACACCTCGTCATGGAATCCACCAGCCTTGGACACGGCACCGTGGAACACGGCAGCGTGGCACACCCCGGCCTGGACATCGAGGCGCTCCGTCAAGACACCCCGGGTACCGCACACCGGACGCACCTCAACAACGCCGGAGCCGGACTGCTCTCGCGGCGGACCCTCACGACGATGACCACCCATCTGGAGCTGGAGGCGGACATCGGCGGATACGAGGCCGCCCGCCAGGAACAGGACCGCATCGACGCCACCCGCACGGACATCGCCCGGTTGGTGGGCGGGCAGCCCGACGAGATCGCGCTCTTCGACAACTCCACGCACGCGTGGAACGCCGCCTTCTACTCGATGACCTTCGCGCCGGGCGACCGCATCCTGACCGGCCGGGCCGAGTACGGCAGCAGCGTGCTGGCCTATCTGCAGACCGCCCGGCGTTCCGGCGCGGAGATCGTGGTGGTCCCCGACGACAAGTACGGCCGGCTCGACACCGAGGCGCTGGCCGCACTGATCGACGAGCGCACCAGGCTCATCGGTGTCACCCACATCCCCACCAGCGGCGGCCTGGTCAACCCCGCGCACGAGATCGGCCGGATCGCGCGAGCCGCCGGCGTGCCGTTCCTGCTCGACGCCACCCAGTCCGTGGGGCAGTTCCCCCTCGACGTCACCCGGATCGGCTGCGACATGCTCAGCGCCACCGGCCGCAAGTTCCTGCGGGGCCCGCGCGGCACCGGCTTCCTGTGGGTGCGCCGCGAGGCCCTCGACCACCTCGACCCGTTCGTCAGCGACATCGAGGCAGCGACCTGGGACGGCGAACGGAGCTTCACCTGGCACTCCGGCGCACGGCGCTTCGAGACCTGGGAGGCGAGCTACGCCAACGTCCTGGGCCTGGGCGCGGCCGTCCGTCAGGCCCTGGACCTGGGCATGGACCTGATCGGGGAGCGGGCCATGGCCCTCGGCACGTATCTGCGCGAAGCCCTGGAGGCCCTGCCCGGCGTCAGCACGTACGACCTCGGGCGGGTCCGGTGCGCCATCGTCACCGCGAAGGTGGACGCCGTACCCACCGCGGACGTCGCCGCGGCGCTCGCGCGGCAGGGGATCAACGTCAGCACGACCGTCCCCGAACACACCCAGTTCGACACGGAGGTGCGGGACGTCCACCCCCTGGTACGCCTCTCACCGCACTACTACAACACCCGTGCCGAACTGGACCGGGCCGTGGCGGCTTTCGCCGAACTCGCGCGCACGGCCGGCTGAGACGACCGGCCGGCACGCTCGCTCCGACATTCCGCGCGGCCCCTCATTCCATCCGGCGCTGCTCCTCGTCGCTCCACGCGCGGGTGTCCCGGGGCGGCACATAGGGCTCCTCGGTGTCCGGCAGACCGCCCGCGATGGCGCGCTGCCGGGCCATCTCGGAGTCGAACTCCAGCCCGAGCAGGATCGCGATATTCGTGATCCACAACCAGACCAGGAAGACGATGACACCGGCGAGCGTGCCGTAGGTCTTGTTGTACGAGCCGAAGTTCGCCACGTAGAACGCGAATCCGGCCGAGGCGACCAGCCAGATCAACAGGGCCAGCACGCTACCGGGGGTGATCCACTTGTAGCCGCGGCCCTTGACGTTCGGTGTCGCCCAGTAGAGAAGGGCGATCATGATGGTGACGAGCACGACCAGCACCGGCCACTTCGCGATCGACCACACCGTCAGCGCCGTGTCGCCGATCCCCAGCGCGCCGCCCGCCTGGCGGGCCAGCGAACCGGTGAACACCACGATCAGCGCGCTGATCACCGCCAGCACCAGGAGGACGACCGTCACGCCCACGCGGATGGGCAGCACCTTCCAGACGGGACGTCCCTCCGGCATGTCGTAGACGGCGTTGGCGGAGCGGATGAAGGCCGCCACATAACCGGAGGCCGACCACACGGCGAGGACGACACCGACCAGGGCCATGAGGGAGCCGATGCCGCCCCGGCCCTGCAACTGCGTCACCGCGTCGCTGATGATGTCCCGCGCGGAGCCGGGAGCCAGCTTCTGGAGGTTGTCCAGGACCTCCTGGGTCGCCGACTTGCCGGCGATGCCCAGGAGCGAGACCAGGAGCAGCAGCGCCGGGAACATCGACAGCACCCCGTAGTACGTCAGTGCCGCGGCCCGGTCGGCCAGCTCGTCGTCCTGGAACTCCTTGACCGTGCCTTTCAGAACGGCCAGCCAGGACCGCTTCGGCAACTCGCGGAGGCTGTCCGGTGCCCGTTCCTCTATCTGCTCCGAGGGGCCCGGAGTCTCCTGCTCCGGCGGGCCCGGAGTCTGCTGCTCGGAATTCGGTGTCCTTGACATGGGGGCCGGGTATCCCGACCCGCCCCGCCCATGCGCCGACCGGCGACGACGGCCGCCGACCGGAAGCAATGGCTCCATCGAGTTGTAGGAGGACGCTCTTCGGGTACCCGCCGCGCCGAGACGAGATCCACAGGGAAAGGAGCCACCTGATGAGCACGGTCAAGGAAGCGGTCGAGGTCGAGGTCCCCGTCAGCGTCGCCTACAACCAGTGGACCCAGTTCGAGGAGTTCCCCAAGTTCATGGAGGGCGTGGAGGAGATCAGGCAGGTCGACGACCGCCACAACCACTGGACCACCAAGATCGGTGGAGTGAAGCGCGAGTTCGACACGGAGATCGTCGACCAGTTCCCCGACGAGCGCATCACCTGGCGCACCACCAGTGGTGACACCCGGCAGAAGGGCACGGTCAGCTTCCAGCGGCTGGACGACACGCGTACGCGGGTCCAGCTCGTGATGGACGTGGAGCCCACCGGAGTGGCCGAGCAGGCCGCCGACCTGACGGGGACGATCGACCGCCGGGTCAAGGGGGACATGAAGCGCTTCAAGGAGTACATCGAGCAGGGCGGCGGCGCGTCCGGTTCCTGGCGCGGTCGCATCACCCCCGGCTGACCGGCCGCACCCCACGGGCGTCCGGCAGGGCGACCTCGCCCGCCCTGCCGGCTCCCTGGCCCCTGAGGGTCCCCAGGTCGCCTGAGGGCCCTCAGACGTCCACGTAACAGCGGACGACCGTGCCGTCGGGACCGGTGTGCACACGTACCAGATCCATGAGGTAGTTCACCAACAACAACCCGCGCCCGCCCAGTTGCGCGGGCGGTGAAGGGCGCCGCCCGGCGAGCGGATCCGTCAGCTGTCCCTTGTCGCGCACCTCGCACACCACTTGGCCGTCCTCGGCCCACACGTACACCGTGCCCGAACCGCCGCCGTGCACCACGCTGTTGGTGGTCAGTTCGGCCACGGCCAGCGCCAGGTCGTCCAGCCGCACGCCGGACAGGCCGAACCGCGCGGCCCGCTCGCCCACGAAGTACCGGGCCGCCGGCAGCTCGTCCGCCCCGAAGACGTACCCCTCCGTGCCCTCCGTGACCGGCAGCGGTTCGTTGTACCGCTCGACCACCCGCTCGGGCGCGTAGGACGGGCTGGTGCGCCGTCGGCCCTCCGATATGACCACCGGATGGGTCGCGTACGCGTCGGTCAGCACCCGCTCGTCGAGTCCGGCCTCGTCGTACGGACACAGGATCGTCGCGTCCCGGCCCTCGAACGCGGAGTTGATCAGTGCCTCGTGCTGTACGCAGGCCGGGTACTCCACTCCGGTGCGCTCGGGCCAGATCGGCTCACCGATGATCCGGACGCGCGTCGCCGGGTGGGCGTCGGCGAACACGCGCAGCACCCGGGGAATGATCCGTCCGGGGTTGCGTCCCGCCCGCGTCATGTCGATGAAGCGCACGTCCGGGGCGGCGTCCCCCAGCGCGGACCGCACGACGTCCAGTCGCGGTCCGGGCACGGCGACCGCGACCGGTTCGCCGGCCGCCAGCCCCTCGCGGATGAACGGCACGGTGCCGTCCACGTACTCCTCCTCGTCCCGGTAGAAGAGGGCGGGATGCAGGAACGATTCGGAGGGCGGGGCCGTCATCGCGCCACCACCTCGACGCCCGGCAGGCCGGGCCAGAACATCTCCAGTACACGTCCCACGGCGGCGGGCGGCTGTTCGATCATGATGCGACGTCCTTCGGGAAGACCTTGAACCGCCACCGCGAGGGCGGAGACACCGGCGACGTCGACGAAGGTGATCGCCGACAGTTCCAAGTGGCACACCTCCGCTTCCTCCCGGGCCAGCCTGTCCAGGGCCCGTTCCCAGGCCGTGCGCGTGCTCAGGCTGATCTCGCCGGCGGCCCGCCAGCCCGGCCGGTCCGCCAGTGGGCGCACCTGGAGGGTGTCCGTGGACCGTGTGGACGACACGTCCGGCAGGCCGCCGACGAGGTCCGCCTCCCACGCTCTGTCCACGCTGACCACCCCTGGAGTGTCGTCGTTTCCGGCCCAGTATCCCCCGGTCCGGCACTCCCGTGACACAGAAGTCGGGCACAGCTGTCGTTCGAGCCCGCCCCGGCCGGGACCCGGCGGCCGGATCAGCCCTGGTAGGGCTGCTGCTGCGGCTGTTGCGCATGGGCCTGGCCGCTCGCGCCCTGCGCCTGCAACTGCTCCGCCTGCTCCTTGCCGATCTTCTGCTGTGCGCCGCAGAACGTGCACTGGGTCGCGTACTTCGTCGAGACGGGGAACAGCGGGACGAAGAACAGGGTGAACTTCGTGACGCGCTTGCTGAGCGTGTGCGCGGCGGGGTTGCCGCACCGGCCGCACACCAGCGTCAGTATCGCCAACTGGTAGAGGTATCCCTTGGTGCCAAAGATGATCATGGGGTGGTTCCTTTCGGGGCGAGCGGTGTCCGGCGGCGATCAGCCGGGCCCGGCGCCGAGCCCGGCGGTGGGGACGAGGGGCAGCAGCGGGCGGTCCGGAAATGCGGACGGTACACGTTCCAGGATGCCGCCCGCGAAGACGTCGTACAGCGGCAGCGTCTCCAGGTGGACGTATCCGATGTGGCAGTCGCACAGTTCCTTGGGACAGGCCCGGGGGCCGAGCGCGGCACGGTAGGAGCCGTCGTAGAGGTTGCCCAGCTCGGTGCGCACGAAGTGGCAGCGGCGGACGGTGCCCTCGCCGTCGACGGACAGCACCGACTCGCCGGTGCGGCACGGCATGCCCGCGGAGCGGTGCGGATGCCGGCTGAACGGGAAGAGCGGATCCAGTTCGGTCCACTCGGCGGCCTGGGCGTCCGTATAGGTGTGGCCCTCGGCGGCGTTCACCCACAGGTAGACGTGCCCCGGCAGTTCCGCGCGCAGCCGCCGCGCGTGCTCCAGGTGGTCGGGCACCCCGACGATCCCGACACTGAACCGCACGCCGAGACCGGCCAGCGCGTGGGTCTTGGCGAGGAAACGCTCGTACGGTGTCTGGCCGGGGTGGTAGGTGCACCACAGGGCGACGGTGTCGGGATCCGCGTCCCGCAGCCAGTCGGTGCGGCAGCTCAGATTGGTCTGGATGGCGACCCGTCGCACATGCGGCTCGTTCGACAGTTCCACGAGGGCGCGGCGGTACCAGGAGCGCACCAGCCCCTCGCCCCACGGGGTGAACAGCACGGAGAGACTGTCCTGCCGCTGTTCGCGCGCCCAGGTGCTGAAGCGCTCAAGTGCCGTGCGGTCGGCGCGCAGCTGGGCCGTGGAGTCCCGCCGCTTCGCGAACGGGCAGTACGGGCAGTCGTAGTCGCACGAGGAGAGCGGGCCGCGGTACAGCAGTGTGAGGTCCACCGGCGCTCACTTCGTCTCGTAGGCGGCCATGGCCTCACGCACGGCCGGTGAGAAGAGTTCGGGGCCGATGGCGTCCGAGTGCGCGAGCCCTTCGGCGGAGAGACGCAGCAGCTCCGGCCGTGCGTCGTCGAGCCAGCCGCGGCCGACGAGGGTGCCCAGCTCCGCCGGGAAGTCGTCGCCGGGGTCCGTACCGAACCGCGAGCGGTAGTCCGCGAGGGGAAAGCCCTCCGCCTGGAGCAGCGACTGCAGCAGATGACGGCGCCGTGCCTCGTCCTCGTCCACCCACCTGCCGTGCAGCGCGCGGGAGAAGTCCTCGGTGGCGGTGTAGTCGTCGATGATGCCGCGGATCTCCCGCATCGACACCGCGTAGTCGAAGGAGTAGTGCAGCCGTGAGGTGTACGAGCGCGCGCCGCAGCCCAGGCCGATCATGCCGTCGGTCTGGCACGCGTAGTCGTCCGGCCCCTGCGGCGGCGCGTCCGCCCGCCGGAACATCCGCATCGACACCTGCTCGTACCCGTGGGAGAGCAGATGGTCGCGGCCCTCCCGGTAGCGGCGCAGCCGGTCCTCGTCCCACTGCCGGTCGGCCGTGCGCCGGTCGGTGTGGCGGCCGAGACCGGTGAGCGGACGTATGTAGAGGGGATAGAGGTAGATCTCCTCGGGGCGCCAGGACAGGGCCGCGTCGAGGGAGTAGCGCCAACTGGCCGCCGTCTGGCCGTCGATACCGTAGATCAGGTCGATGTTCAGGACCGGGATCGCGGCCTCGCGGATGCGGGCCAGCGCCGCCTCGACGACGCTCCTGCGCTGGGGGCGGACGGCGGCGCGCGACTCCTCCTCGACGAAGCTCTGTACCCCGAGGCTCAGGCGCGTGGTGCCCCGTTCGGCCAGGACGGCCAGTCTGTCCGCCGTGGCCGTGGACGGTGAAGCCTCCACGGAGAGCGGGACGGCCCGCAGGTCCACGCCCATCTCCCGCTCGGCGATGTCGCACAGCCGCTCCAGCTCGGCGGCCTCCAGATACGTCGGTGTTCCGCCGCCGAACGCCGCGTTGGCGAAACGCGGCGGTTCCTCGTCACCCAGGGCCTCGCGCACGGCGGCGGCCTGGCGCCGCACGGCGTCCAGATAGCGGCCGGTCAGCCCGTCCGGCGCGCCGATGCGGGTGAAGAGGTTGCAGAAGCCGCAGCGGATCTCGCAGAACGGGATGTGCAGATACAGCGAGAGCGCCTGCCGGGACTCCCCGGCCCACAGGTCCGCGAGCCGCGGCGGCGGGACGAGCGGCCGGTAGGCGGTCTTGTGCGGATACGCGTACGTATAGCTCTGGTAGGGGCGCGGCGGAGCGGCGGAGGTGTCCACGGAACTGCCCGAGGCGGTGCTCGTGGTGTGCGTACTGCTCGCGGTGCTGCCCGCGGAGGTGATGACGGTCATGCGGGCGGCTCCAGGAAGAAGTGGCCGTAGGGCACGGTCCACACGGATTCGTGGCCGAGGCGGTGGCCGGTGTAGCCGTCGTCCCCGTAGGCGGTGCCGTGGTCGGAGCAGACGATCGCGAAGCAGCGGCGGCGCGAACTCATCGCGCTGAACAGCCGCCCCACATGACGGTCGATGTACTCCAGCGCCGCGGCGTGGGTGAGGCGGCTGTCGCCCGCCTCCCGGGTCGCGCCGGGGAGGTGGAACCAGTTCGGCTGGTGCAGCGCGGAGGCGTTCAGGAAGAGGAACAGCCGCTGCTGCGGCGGCAGTTCGGCGATAGTCTGCTCGGCCCGTGCCACCTGCGCCTCGAAGGAGGTCGGGGAGGACACGGAGAACTCCGGCTCCCAGTGGCTCTCCTGGAAGTAGCCGGGCAGTACGTCGCCCAGGGCGCCCTGCTTGTTGAAGAAGCCGACGCCGCCGACGCACACCGTGCGGTAGCCGTGCGCGGCCAGGGCGGACACGAGATCCGGGGTCTCGAAGACGAAGGTGCCGTCCGCCGTCGTCTCGCTGCCCGCGAACCGGGCCGCGAACAGGCGTGGATGCGGCCCCGGTCCGGCGGGCGTGGGAAGGAAGCCGGCGAACATCGCCTGGTGGGAGGCGTAGGTGAAGTTCCCCGGCGCGTGCCGCTTCTCCCAGGTGCCGCCCGGGAGACGGGCGGTGAGGTTGGGCAGCCGGCCGGCTGCCGCGAGCTCGACGGCCACGTCGTGGCGGAGGGTGTCCAGGGTGAGCAGGAGCAGATCGTCCCGTCCCACGACCTCGTTCATGTCGGGTGCGGTGGTGGACGTGCTGAGCGTGGCGTCGGTGCGGTCGCCCGGGGGTGGTACGGGGTCAGGCTGTGGCATGGGCTGTCCTCGGCAGGTCGTGCGGTGACGCGGGCGGGCCGGGCTCCCGGGCCGGTGGGGCGGGAGCCCGGCGCGGGTCGTGGTGGAAGGAGCCGGCCGCGGCGATCTGCGCCGCGTACGTGTCCCGGCCCTCCGCCCCGCTGCCCGGCAGACCGGTGAGGCGGGGGAGCAGGTCGCCGAACGCGTTGACCTCGCCGACGGCGAAGCGGCGCCAGCCGATGGCGGGCAGCAGGTCGACACCCACGCACAGCGTGCCGGGAAAGCAGGCGGCGGCCCGCTCGCTCACCTCGATGGCCGTGGCCCACCGGTCGCCCGCCAGCGCGCGCACCGCCGCCAGATCGCCACGCGTCCCGCCCAGATGCAGATTGGTCAGTGGGGAGCGGCTGGTGCGGGCCACGGCGTGGGTGGCCCGGCCCGCCACGACCACGACGCGCAGATCGGCCGACCGGCCGCCGAGGGAGGCCTTCGGCAGCCAGCGTTCGACATGCAGCCCGTCGGGCGCCAGGGCGTCCACGATCGCGGCGACCTCCGCCTCCGACGTGTAGCGCCGCACCCGCAGTGAGTTGTACAGCCGGCCGTCGGCGGCGCGCTCCACCGAGGTCGTCGCACGGACCCGGCCCGAGGCGGCGGTCTCGACGGCCAGGACACCGGAGGCGGACGAGCCGTGGGCGAGCTTCACGAAGGCGCGCCGCAGGCCCGCCGCCGCCATCAGGTCCCGTACGTCCGACCACCCCCGGACCGGCCGGAGGTCGCCGGAACCGGACGTGGGGGACGGCGGCACCGGCACGTCCGCGCGCGTGAGCCGGTCGTGGCAGCGCCTTTTGTCGAACATCACGGCCAGCTCCGCCGGGTCGTCGAGCCTTACACCGCCGCGCAGCGAGGCCACGCAGTCCAGGAACCGCGCGTACCACCGCGCGGAACCCTCCACCCGCGTCGGATCGGCCACGCCCCGCAGCAGGGCGTCCACACCGGCGTCCTCACCGGGGGAGTCGAGGCGGACGATCTCGTCGTCGGCGAAGGTGTGTCCGCCGTCGCGCAGGACGTCGAGCCACTCGACGACCCGGGGCGTGCCGTGGCCCGCGGCCTCGGCGGCCGTGGTGAACAGCCCCACCCTGCGGTTGTCCCCGTTGGCGACGACCACCCACTTCGGCGGTGCGTCCGCCGATCCCGTACGGCGCATGCCGTTCCCCCTCCCTGGTCCGGACTTCGCGGTGCGCTACTCGCCGACCGCGACGAAACGCCAGACCTCGCCGTCGTCGTCCTCGTCGTCCTCGGCGTCGTCCGCGTCGACGTCGACCTGCACACCGGCCGGTTCGAGGGTCTCCAGCAGTCGGGTGCGCAGGGCGGGGCTGAGGTAGTTGTGGTGGAGGTCGAGCACTTTGAGGTGCGTCAACGGCTGACCCGTCAGCAGCGCCGTCGCGCCGTCGTCGGTGAGCACGCCCATGGAGACGTCGAGTTCCTCCAGACGCGCCACCACGGGAGCGGACGCGAGGGCGGAGCAGATGGCGTCCTGGATCTCGCTGTTGCGCAGGGCGAGCCGGGTCAGGGCCGGCAGCCTGGTGCCCGCGAAGAACGGTTCGAGGTCGGCGATGTCGCAGTCGCCGCCGTACTCGGAGGTGCCGAGCCACAGGTCGAGGTCGACGAGGGCGGGCAGGTCGCTGGCGGCGATCGCGCGCACCACTTGGGCGGGCAGGCCGCCGGATTCGACGGTCAGCTTCCGCAGCCGCTCGTGACGGGCGGCGGGGAAGGCCAGTCCGTTGCCGCCGCGGACCCCGAACTCCTCCAGGTCGGGGAAGGCTTCGAGGAGCGGACCCATGTCGCCCTGGGTGATCCAGGAGATCTCGGCCTCCTCCATCACGATGTCGCCGACGAACAGACCGCGCAGGGCGGGGAGCCGGTCGCGGGCCGCCACCAGCGTCTTTATCACCTCGTCGGGGGCGGAGTCGTACACGTCGCTCCACGCGCCCACGACGATCGCCCGGACCCGCTCGGTGTCGACGGCCGCCATGAATCGGCCGAAGGCCGCTTCCCACTGCTCGTCGGAGTCGTACGCGTTCACCGCGATGCGCCAGGCCACGGACTCGGGCGACGGAAGCGAGGACGCGTCGGGCGTCGGCTCGTCGACGCCAGGAAAGTTGAAGGCCGGCAGCCCGTGGAACTCCGTGAGGTGGTCACCGATGGTCATGCGCGCCTGCTCCTTCGTGCGGAAGTCGGGTGGATCGGCAGTCGTGGATCCTGATCCCGGCGCGCGCCGACCGCATCCAGGTACCGGAGTTCTACCAAGCCCCACTGACAACGCGTGGGTCAGGGGTCCTCCCGCGACGCCCCTCGCCGCACACAGGCCGTGCGACCTGCGGTCGAGAGCGATTGTCAGTGCCCGCCTCTACGGTCTTCCCCATGACACACGCACGGTGTGTCACAGCGGGAGGAGACCCATGTACCGGCAAGGAGACGTCCTGATCGTGCCGCTGGCCGAGAGCGCGGTGCCGAAGATCGCGGCCGACGTGGCGTCCGAACCACGCGACGGCCGCGGCAGGCTCGTCCTGGCCCTCGGCGAAGTCACCGGCCACGCCCACGCGGTGGTCGGTCCCGGACGGCTCGTCCGCGAGGCCGGCCTGTTCGGGCCGATGCTGCTGCACGTGCCCGACGGCGCCCGCGTCGTACACGAGGAGCACGCGGCGATCTCCCTCCCGAAGGGCTGGTACCGAGTGATCCGGCAGAGGGAGTACGTGCCGGGCTCGGTGCGCATCGTCGCCGACTGACGACGGAGATATGTCGGACGCGCGGGGAGCGCGAAGCAGGAGAGTGCGACGCAGGACCGGGCGGCACGGGGGTGCGGCCCGGAACGGAACTTGGGGAGAGGAACGGCGTTGACGAATCAGGGCGGTTGGCGGGCGACGGCGGCGGCGACGGGGCCGGGGGACCGGGCGGCGGCCGAGGAGGGCGTCCGGCTCGCCTACCGGCGGGCGGGCCTGGCCGAACCGGAGCGGATCATATGGACGCGCTCACCGCGCGAGGCGGTACGCACACTCATGGCGGCGGCGCGTCCGCAGGATCCGGAGCAGGACGTCTCCGACCCGGATGTCTCCGACCCGGACGTCTCCGGTCCGGACACCTTCGGTGCCAGTGTCCGCGACGCCGTGCTGGGCGCCCCCTGGGCCCGCGAACGGGCGCGACTGCACGGGGAACTGGGTCCTCACGGGTGGAGCGGCCACTGGCGTGCCACGGGAGCGGGCCTGTGGGAGTCGACCCGCACCCTGGTCGACCGGGTGCGGGCGGGCATCGTCGACGAACTCGCCGCCGACCGGGCCACGGAGACACAGGTCCGCCTCCTCCTTCTGGACGCGGCACTGGGGCAGCACGACGCGGCCTGGCTGTGCGCGTTCGACTCCGCGGACGGAAGCCCTCTGGACGGCCTGGCGGCGGTGGCGCGGCACGCCGGCTGGTGGTGGCCCTACGAGAAGGCGGCGGTCATCAGTGAACGCCCCCTGACACTGCACCGGGACGAAGCCGGACGCCTGGACCGCGGAGACGGCCCGGCCCTGGGGTACGCGGACGGGTTCGAGCTGTACGCGTGGCGTGGAATGCCGGTCCCACGCGACTTCCTCGACGAGCTGACCCGGCTGACACCGGAGCGGATCCGCGGCGAGGAGAACGCCGAACTGCGCCGCGTGATGCTGGAGTTCTACGGCTACGACCGCTACCTGGACGAGTCCGGCGCGGTCCCCGTCCACCGCGACGAGACGGGCGTGCTGTGGCGGGTCCAGCTAGTGGGCGACGAGGACGTGGTGATGGTCGAGGTCGTCAACTCCACCCCGGAACCCGACGGCACGAGCCGTACCTACTGGCTGCGGGTGCCGCCGTCGACCCGTACGGCCCGCGAGGGCGTGGCCTGGACGTTCGGCGTGGGGGCGGAGGCGTACGAACCGTTGCAGCAGACGTAGGAGCACGGGCGGGGGGCTACGAGTGTCAGGGACTCGGCGGTGCGTCCTCCGAGCCGCGCCCAAGCGTGATGTCCACGGCGACCGGGAGGTGGTCGCTGCCGGTGGCGGGCAGGGTCCGCACGTTCGACACGGTGGCCGAGCGGGCCAGGATCTGGTCGATCCGGGACACGGGGAAGGAGGCGGGCCAGCTGAAGGCGAAGGCCTGCCTCGTCGAGTCCGTACGGTCCATCCGTGAGGTCACCGGAGCCAGACCCCGGTCGTCCAGGGTGCTGTTGAGGTCACCGAGCAGGATCACCCTCTCCAGCTTCTCGGCGGCGAGGGCCGCCCCCAGCAGGCCGGCGCTCTCGTCGCGAAGACCGGAACCGAGACCGCCCGGGCCGAGCCGCACCGAGGGCAGATGGGCGACGTACACCGCGATGTCGCCCCATGGCGTGCGAGCCGTGGACCGCATTCCGCGGCTCCATCCTTCCTCGATCGCCGCCGGCTTGATGTCCACCCGGCGAACGTCCGACAGGGGATGCCTCGACCACAGCCCGACCGTTCCCTCGACCGCGTGGTGGGGGTACTCCGACGCCAGGGCCTTCTCGTACGCCGGCAACGCGGCCGGGGTCACTTCCTCCAGGGCCACGAAATCCGGTGCGGCCTCGATCAGGGCGATCGCCGTGCCCGTGGGATCGGTGTTCACGTCACTGACGTTGTGCTGGACCGCCGTGAGGTCGTGTGCGCCGCGGTCCTCCGGCAGGAGCCGTCCGCCGAACGACTGCCCCCACACGGCCACGGGCAGCACCAGGGCCACCAGCGCGGTCGCCGAGCGGCGCAACAGAGCGAGCACGAGCAACAGCGGTACGGCCAGGCCGAGCCAGGGCAGGAACGTCTCCAGCAGGCTGCCCAGGCGGCCCACCGTGTTGGGCACCACCGAGGGGAAGGCCAGCAGGACGGCGGTCAGGACGGCGAGCGCGGCGAGCACATGCCCGCGCGCCCAGGGCGACCGGCCGTCCGCGTCCCGGCTACGCCGCCGCCCGGAGAGGGGTCGCCAGGAGAGGGTGCGCTGCCATCGGCCGGGTGCCGTGGTCTGCGTCCTCGTCACCGCGCTGTCGTCAGCCGTTCGCTCCACCAGGCCCCACCCCGTATCCGTCGTGCCCGTAACGACGCACGGCACGGTGATCGGGTTCCGGCGGTGATGGTCCCCGCGGGCCGGGGAGGGCGCTGCCGCCGCACGCCGACAGGCCCGCCGGAGCCGAAAGCTCCGACGGGCCTGCGAGCAGGTGCCTCGGCGGCGTCCTGTCGCTCAGAGACGACCGCCGCTGAGACGGGAAAGCGGGCCGCGCTGCCGCAGACCGGCACGCCGGCCGACGGTGTAGGAGCAGAGGACCACAACCGCGGCCCCCGCACCGGCGCCGGCCGCGATGGCCTTCCTGGCCTTCAGGAGGGTCCAGGCGACGCCGGCCTTGCCGACCGTCTGCTGAGCGGCCGTGGAGACACCGCCCTGCACCGTCCTGGCCGTTTCCTTGGCCTTCTGCGACGCGACTCCGCCGAGGTTCACCAGGGCTTCCCTGCTGCCACGGCCAACGGCCCCGGCAGCGTCCCCGGCACTCTTCACCGCCTCGGTGGCGGCCTTCTGTGACTCCTTCGCGGGCGCCGTGGCACCTTCGGTCACGGTGGTCTTCGCCGCTCGCGCATGCGCGGTGGGCGACTGTCCGTTCGTGGTTTTGTTGTTCGCTCCAGCCATGAACACCGGGTATCCGGCTCTGCGTTCGGCAAACGGGGATGGTGTTCCACACCTTCACAGCCTTCACGGCCCATCCGCTCTACATCTCGCACGCGTGTGCAGAGCGGGCTCAGAAAGCTGCTAGACTCGATCTTGAGCGAGCCGCCCGGTACGGGCTCGCCTCGCGTCGGTGGTCCAAGGAAAGACGCCCCGCTTCCTGCGGGGAAATGCAGGTGCAAGGCCTGCCCGGCGCTCAACAAGACCCCACCCGGATCCTTCGGGTGGGGTCTTCGCGTTGGCCGCGGGCAGGCCGCTCGGTCGAGGTCAGCGCCGTCCGCGCAGTTTGCCCAGCAGCCGCTGGGCCTGGGCCCGGCGGCGCGGATCGGCGGAGGCGCGGCGTGCCTGCTCGATGGTGCGCCGTCCCTGCGGGCTCCGGGCGAACTGCTTGATCTTGTTCATGATGCCTGCCATGGCTCTACTCCTGGGCCGGGGGCGGTGGTGCGGTCCGTGCACAGCTTCGTATACCCCGTCACGGGAAGACCACAACGGCAGCCGGCCTCGGCTCTTGCGCGGAACCTCGTGGCGACAGCCCGGCGCGAGACCCCCGGGTCACAGGGCGAAGGTGTCGGTGAGGTGCACGGCGTAGCCGTCGTCCTCCATGAGAAGGACGGTGACGCCGAAGGGGGAGGGGTGGTCGAGATCGAGCGGAGTGAAGGAGTACGTGAGGGCCGCCTGGACCGGCGGGGCCAGCTCGCCACCGGGCTGCGGCCCCGGCGCGGACAGCCACCGGGGTTCAACCGGGCCCCGACCCTCGGGCGATGAGTCCCCGGACTCGTACGCGCAGGGCAGCTGGTGCAGTACGTGGCCGTCCTTCGTGGCGTGCACCAGGTTCAGGCAGGGGGCCGGGCCGACGACCGGAAGCCCGCATTCGGCCGCGACGTTCTGGGTGTCCCAGGCGAGCACGACCTCGTCCGCGCCCGCCGCCGCGGCGACGTTCGAGAGCTCGACGATCGCGGTCACGGCGTCCTGGCCCACCTCGGCCGGCCGCAGCCGGATCAGCCCGACCAGTTCGCCGCGGACCAGCGGCATGATGACCGGGCGGGGCGCACTGCCCTGAGCCAGATCCGCGGCGTACGCCTTCTTCATCGATGCGACCAGTGCGTCCCACGTCTGCGTGTCCACGGATTTCCCCTCACCAACAGCCTGTTCACGAGCGACGCAGAGCCTGTCACGGCGGCCCGCTCCCGCGCCAACCGCCCCGGCCCGGAGCACGCGGGGCACGGGCGGCCGGGGTGAACTACTGAGCGGACTGTTCGAGGTGGTCGGTGACGAGCTCGGCGAACTCGTCGGGGGTGGCCAGGCGGATGCCGAGGGTCTCGGCCTTGGCGCGCTTGGATCCGGCGCCCTCTCCCGCCACCACCAGGGTGGTCTTCTTGGAGACGCTGGAGGAGGAGCGGCCCCCGGCCCGTTCGATCAGTTCGTTCATCTGGTTGCGGCTGAGCTTCTCCAGTACGCCGGTCATCGCGCCGGTCACCACCACCGTCATCCCGGTGAGCGGCCCGCCGGACGCCGCCGACCCCTCTGCGTCCTGGGAGCTGCCCTCAGAGATGCCAGAACCCACAGACCCCTCGGCGTCCTCGGCCGTCGGTGCGCTCGGGGGAGTGGCGCCGGGCTCGGTCATGTTCACCCCGGCGGCGACGAGCTTGTCGATGAGCGGGGCCAGCTCGGCGAGTTCGGAGACGATGGACGGCGCCTTCTCCGTACCGATGCCCTCGACCTGCTGCATCGACCCGGCGTCGGCCGCGCGGACGTGGTCCATCGTGGCGAAGTGACGGGCGATGCGCCGGGACATCGACCGTCCCGTGCCCCGTACACCGAGCGCGCACAACACCCGCGACAGCGGGCGCTCCCTGGCCGTGGCGAGCGCCGCGAGGAGGTTGTCGGTGCTCGTCTCCCCCATCCGCTCCAGACTCAGGAGCTGGTCGCGGGTGAGGATGAACAGATCCGCGAGATCGGCCACCAGCCCCGCTTCGACGAGCTGGACGACACGGGTGTGGCCGAGACCCTCGATGTCGAGCTGATCGCGGCCGGCCGCGTACGAGAGGGAGGCGACCAGATGGCAGTTGCGGCCGTTCTCGCAGCGCCAGCGCTGCTCGCCGGTGTCGATGCCGCTCCCGCACCGCGGGCACATCTCGGGGAAGACGATGGGCTGTTCGTCGCCCGTGCGCAGATGGGCGACGGGTGCCTCGATACGGGGGATGACGTCACCGGCCCGGTGGACCATGACATGGTCGCCCAGACGCAGGTCGCGCCGGGTGATGTCGGCCGGGTTGTGGAGGGTGGCGTAGGTGATGGTGGCTCCGTCGATGACGACCGGTTCGAGTACGGCGCGCGGGGCGATGATGCCGGTACGGCCCACGTTCCATTCGACCGCGAGGAGCCGGGTGATCTTCTCCACGGCGGGCAGCTTGTAGGCGATGGCCCAGCGCGGGGCACGTGAACCGGATCCGGCGGCGCGCTGGTCGGCGGCCAGGTCCGCCTTGATGACGATCCCGTCGATGCCGAACGGCAGTGAGGCGCGCAGCGCGGCGATCTCCCGCACCCTGGCCAGTACCTGCTCGGCCGTGTCGGCGGTGGTGCCCGGTACGGCGGTGCCCGCGGTGGTGTTCACCCCGAGCCCGGCGGCACGGTCCATCAGCTCGCTGTGGGACAGCTCCCGCAGCCGCTCGGCCGGCTCGGCGTCCGTGTCCGGCAGGGGCAGCAGACCGTAGCCGAAGAACGTCATCGGCACGGTGTAGGCACGCTCCTTGGCTCTCAGGGTGCCCGCCGAGGCGCCGCGCGGATTCGCGAACGGCTGCCCGCCGTGCGCGGTGCGCACCTCGTTGGCGTGCTCGAACTGGGCCGTGGTCATCAGCACTTCCCCGCGCACCTCCACCGTCAACGGCTCGGCCAGGACCGCGGGCAGGCCCTCGATGGTGCCGATGGCGTGCGAGACGTCCTCGCCGGCCGTCCCGTCCCCACGGGTGATCAGCCGCTCCAGACGGCCGGCGGTGTAACGGGCCGCGATCGCCAGACCGTCGAGCTTCGGTTCGACGCTGAACCGCTCCACGTCATGGCCCACCCGCCGCGCCAGTGACGCCGTCCAGGCGGTGAACTCCTCGGCCGAGAACACGTTGTCCAGACTGAGCATCGCCACCGTGTGCGGCACATCGCCGTCCACCGCGCCGCCGGCGACCTTCCCGCTCGGCGAGCCGGGCAGCACCTCGTCGGGGTGCTCCGCCTCCCACGCGGTGACGGCGCGCACGAGCCGGTCGTAGGTGTCGTCGTCCATGGGCGAGGTGCCGCCCGTGTAGTAGGCGGCCGACGCCTTCACGGCGTCCTCGACGGCCTGTGCGTAGGCGACGGCGTCCACGATCACTGCAACTGGTGAGGTCATGGGAGTCATCCTGCCCGCCACCACTGACAACGGCTCCGGCCCGGACTCCGGACCCGGCGTGCTCCAATGGGGGATGGCTTCGTTTTGGACCGGTGAACGAGTACGGCTGCGTGGTGTCGAGCCCGACGACTGGACGGCGCTCATGCGCTTCGAGGCGGACGAGGAGCGGCTGGGCGACCTGGTGCGGGCGCCCCGCTCCGCCGAGGGGCACCGTGCCCGCGCGAAGGAACTGGCGCTCGCCGGGCCCGACGGCGACCGCTTCCTCCTGGTGGTCGAAGCCGTCGACACGGGACGGCCGGTCGGTGTGGTCGGCTCGCACCACGCCGACGCGCGCGCGGGCTGGTTCGAGTACGGCATCTCCCTGGGCGCGGAGCACCGGCGCAAGGGCTGTGCGACGGAGGCCGCGACACTGCTGCTGCGGTACATGTTCGCCGAGCGGCGCTTCCACAAGTGTCAGGCGCGGGTGTTCGCACACAACGAGGCGTCGCTGTCACTGCAGCGCAGACTCGGTCTCGTCGAGGAGGGGCGTCTGCGCGACCAGGTGTTCTTCGCCGGCCGGCATCACGACGTGGTCATGATGGGCGTACTCGCCGACGAGTTCGCGCACCTGCATCCGGCCGGTCCGACTGAGGTGTGACCGGCCGCGGGGCTGTGTGCCGTCGGCGGCCCCGGCACGCGGTGGCGAACGGGCGCCAGTGAGCGTGCCGGTGGCCTCGGGGCGGGGCGCCGACGGGGAAGGTCAGCTGGCTGCCGCTGCGGGCTCGGCCTTGGCGTCGGCCTCGGTGGCGGCGGTGTAGAAGACCGAGGAACCCTGCTTGTTGCGGTGGGCGCTGCTCCGGGCGACCAGGTTTTCGAGGGTGGTGCGCACGACGGTGGTCTTGATGGTGCGCTCCGGGTGGGCCGCGGTGAGCGCGGTGGTGATCTCGGCGGCGGAACGCGGCTCCTTCTGCGCTTCGAGGTGACCGCGGATCAGGTCGACGAGGCTCGGCTGAGCGGTCGCCTTCGTGGCCTTCGCGGTGGTGTTCTTCGCCGCCGTGTTCTTGACCCCGCTCGGCTTGGCGTCGGCCTTCTTCGCGCCGGTGGCAGCCGCCTTCTTCGGCTTGGCAGCCTTGACGTCCTTGGCGGCCTTGGGCTGCTTGGTCCGGGCGGAGGACTGACTCGGCACGGAGGGCACCGCCGCGGTGGACCCGGCGACGGGGTTCGTGCCGCCCAGTGCCTCGTGCATGTTCTTCAGCACCGTGTGGTCGTGCTGCAGAGCCAGCAACTGCTCCTGCAGGGCCGCGATGTCCGTCGCGATGCGCTCCTGCTCCTTGCTGTTGTGCTCCAGGTCGCTGGTCACCTGTGCGATGTACTGCGAGGTGAGTTCTGTGGTGGAGATCTGGTTCTCAGACATGAGTGGAGCCTTTCTCGGTCCGTCGGCACATGTGTGCCGTGAGGCTGCACGTCCGTGTGCCGGCGGAGAGCGGGATGGTGTCTGTCAGGGCTGGTCCGTCCGAAGGACTCAACTGCGCTCTTTGCGCCAGTGTAGAGATACTACGCATGGGGGGAACGGGCTGTTCCTGGTGTGTGTCCTGTGCCGGCTAGTGAGGCCGTGATCCGGGTGTACTGTCCTCCGCCTCGGTCCAGAGGCCGGTGTGCCAGTCAAGGTGCCGCACGAGGTCGTCGTCGCCCGGCCGTGACGCGTGAACTCCCCGGCCCGGACGGGGCGGCGGGGGAGTGCCGCGGGAGATGTTCCCGCTGACGGTGACGTTGTCCTCGACACGTGGACGACGCAGTGACTCGTAGAGGGAGAGCGCGGCCTCGGTGCCGGGGGCGTCGCGCAGGCACTTGGCGAGAACCACGGCGTCCTCCAGGGCCATCGAGGCACCCTGTCCGGTCGCCGGGGAGGCCGCGTGCGCCGCGTCACCGATGGTCAGGACGCGGCCGGAGCGCCAGGGTGTACCGGTGGGGATCTCCATGGTGTTGGT
Organism: Streptomyces ortus; assembly: GCF_026341275.1. NCBI lineage: Bacteria > Bacillati > Actinomycetota > Actinomycetes > Kitasatosporales > Streptomycetaceae > Streptomyces > Streptomyces ortus. The sequence continues at coordinate 3,777,732 of NZ_JAIFZO010000002.1, read as the reverse complement.
GACCATGAGGCGGTCGGTGGTGACCGCGACGACTCCCGCGGCAGGAGTGGTGTCCCTGCGCAGCAGCGGCAGGAGCAGCTCGCGCCAGTGGCCGGGTGTGCCGTCGGCGATCTCCTCGGCGGCCAGCTGTTCACCGGCCACGCGGGCGAACCAGTACGTCTCCCCGGCCGGGGACACCGCGTAGCCGAAGGCGGTCCCGCTGCCCCGCACCATGGTGAGACGTTCGCTCTCCCCGGCGTTCTCCTCGGCCAGGAGCGGGTCGTCGGTGCAGCCGTAGAAGACACGCTGTCCCGCGTAACGGGGCCTTACGGCAGGGGCGAGTCCGTGCCGTACGACGGAGTTCAGTCCGTCCGCCCCGACGAGCAGGTCGCCGGTCACGGTACTGCCGTCGGTGAAGTGCGCGGTGACCGCGTCCGGGGTGTCCTGGACGGACGACAGGCGCGCTCCGTGCCGGATGCCGATGCCCCGGCGAACGGCCTCCGCCTGCAGCGCGGTGGCGAGTTCACCGCGGTGCAGGCACCGGTACCGCAGGAGCGGGTCACCGGCCTCGCCGAGCGGTACATGGGCCACCGTGGCGCCCGTGTCGTCGAGGACACGCATCGAGCGGAGGGGGAAGCCGACCGCCGTGACCGCGGCGGAGGCGTCGATCTGGGCCAGGGCCCGCATGCCGTTGCTCGCGAGGGTGAGGAACGCCCCGATGTCCTCGGCCGCGTCGGGGTGGGCCTCGTACACGGTGACGTCCGAACCCGCCTTGTGCAGCGCCAGCGCGGCGGCCGTGCCGGCGATCCCACCACCGATGACAAGTGTGTGCACCACGTCGTATCCCCCACTCGTACCTGTACGGATCCTCGGTCGCACTGTATGCCCGCATTTCCCTGTGTGCCTCCCGCGAGGTGTGAGGGCGGTGGCACGCCGTTGACGGAAGGGGAACGGGGTCACCTACTTCGCACATGTGTATGGGGGTGCGGGCCGCAAAACACTTGGACGCACCGGGTGTTGGCGCGGGACAATCGCTGTTCCGGCCCACCCGTCCTCCCACCTGTTGTCGGCGTGCGGCAACGGCTATTCACCGCAGGAACGGGCGACGGGCCGCCTGACGACCACTCGGGGGTGGGATGGGATCGCCTGAACCACACAGGGTCCAGCCGCGCAGGGGCGCGGTGCTTCTGGCACTTCGGCACTACGGACGGGAACTGGCCCGGTTACGGCTGTTCTCGGTACCGGCCCTGCTCCTGCCGGCCATGGGCAACATCGGCATCAACTACATCGCGCCGCTCATCGTCGCGAAACTCGTCGCCAGGATCGCCGCCGACGGCGGCATCACCGTCACCGACGCACTCCCTTACGTCGTCGGTTTCTCCGGCGTCCTGTTGCTCGGGGAAGCACTGTGGCGCCTGGGCCTGCACTGCCTGAACCGGCTCGCCGCCCGCGGCATCGAGAACCTGTACGTGATCGGCATGGACGAGCTGTTCGCCAAGGACGCGGCCTTCTTCCACGACAACTTCGCCGGCTCGCTGACCAAGCGGGTGCTGAGCTTCGCCTCCCGGTTCGAGGAGTTCGTCGACACACTGACGTTCCAGGTGGTGGGCCGCGTGATCCCCCTGGCGTTCGGCTCGGTCATCCTCTGGCGGTACGAACCCCTGCTCGTCGTCGGCCTGTTGACGATGCTCGTGCTGACCGCGCTGTGCGTGGTGCCTCTCATCCGCCGCCGCCAGGCACTGGTGGACCGGCGCGAGGAGGCGATCGCCCGGGTGTCGGGGCATGTCGCCGACAGCCTGATGAACATGGACACGGTCCGCGCCTTCGCGGCCGAGGAACGCGAGGCCGCCGAACACCGGTCCCGGGTCGCCGAGTCACGGCGGCTCACCCTGCGGGCGTGGGACTACGGCAACCTGCGCATCGACACACTGGTCGCACCCATGTCCGTACTCACCAACGCGCTGGGCCTGTTGCTCGCGGTCGCCCTCGCCGGCAGCGGGCACGGCGTGGAGGCGGTCGTGGTGGCCTTCACGTACTACTCGAACGCGACGCGGATCATGTTCGAGTTCAATCAGGTGTACCGCCGCCTGGAAAGCTCGATGACCGAGGCGGGACAGTTCACCGAACTGCTGCTGATGCCCCCGACCGTGTTGGACCCGGTACCGCCGGAGCCGCTGCTGTCCCAGGCGGCCGACGTCCGCTTCGAGGAGGTGACCTTCGCCCACGCGGGAGCCGGGCCCCTCTTCCAGGGGCTCGAACTGGCGGTGCCCAGCGGGGCGAAGATCGGTCTCGTCGGCCGGTCCGGCGGCGGCAAGACCACGCTCAGCCGACTGCTGCTGAGGATGACGGACCTCGACGCCGGCCGGATCCTGATCGGCGGACAGGACATCAGCAGGCTGCGCCAGGCCGAGCTGCGCAGCCTGATCGCCTATGTGCCGCAGGACCCCGCCATGTTCCACCGCTCGCTGCGGGACAACATCGCGTTCGCCCGCCCGGACGCCACGGACCGGGAGATCCGGCGCGCGGCCGAGACGGCACATGTCACGGAGTTCGCCGACGCCCTGCCGGACGGCTTCGACACGATGGTGGGCGAGCGCGGGGTGAAGCTGTCCGGCGGGCAGCGCCAGCGGGTCGCGCTCGCCAGGGCGATCCTGCGTGACGCGCCGATCCTGCTGCTCGACGAGGCCACCAGCGCCCTGGACTCCGAGAGCGAGGTGCTGGTCCAGGAGGCGCTGTGGAGGCTCATGGAGGGTCGGACCGCCCTCGTGGTGGCGCACCGGCTGAGCACGGTCGCCACCATGGACCGGCTCATCGTCCTCGACCGCGGACGCATCGTCGAACAGGGGACCCACCAGGAACTGCTCGCCTCGGCCGGCGCGTACGCCAAGCTGTGGCAGCACCAGTCCGGCGGCTTCCTCGACGACGGCCCCACCCGGGCGACCGTCCACTGACCGCACTGACCGCACTGACCGCACTGACCGCACTGACCGCACTGACCGGACGCGAGTCGCCCGTGGTCAGTGCGGTCGGTGTGCAGTGGGTGTGCAGTGGGTGTGTGCTCAGGTCTGGGTACGCCGCACGCACTCCTTGACCACGTCACCCAGGTTTCCGGACCGCTCCAGGACCTCGCGCTGCACCCGGGCGCCGTTGCCCTCCCGCAGCAGTTCCGCCGCGGCCTTGTGCACCCGGTCGGTGTCACCGCTGTCGTCCAGGGCGGGACCCACGTGTTCCAGCAGCGCGCGGACCACGTCCCCGGCCGGTGCCGGCCGCATGGTCGAGGGGTGCAGCAGTTCCTCCTCAAGACCCGACCGCGCCGCCCGCCAGGCGGCCAGGCGCAACAGCTCCACGGGGTGCGCCACCGGGGCGGTTCCCGCGCGCCACTCGCGCGCCGCCGTCTCGACGAGTCCACGGGTGAGGGTGGCGATCAGGGTCGCGGTGCTCGCCTCCAGACAGACGTCCGACACCCGGATCTCGACGGTGGGGTACCGCTCGGCGATCCGCGCGTCGTAATAGACCATGCCCCGGTCCTTCAGCACCCCCGTGGCCACCATGTCGTCGATCCGCCGGTGGTAGGCGTCCGCCGAACCGAACAACTCGGTGGGGCCGGCCATCGGCCAGCGCATCCACACCCGGCTCCGGTAACTGCTGTAGAGGCTGTCCTTGCCCTGCCAGAAGGGGGAGTTCGTGCTGAGCGCGGTCAGCACGGACAGCCAGGGGCGGATACGGTCGAGCACCGCCGCGCCCTCGTCGTCGGACTCCACCGACACATGGATGTGGCAGCCGCAGACCAGCTGCTCCTGGGCGGGCAGACCGAAGTTCTCGAGCATCCACTCGTAACGGGGACTCGTACTGACCGACGGGCTGACCGGCAGGGGAGACGTGGCGAGCGCGACGACGGTGGCCCCGATGTCCCCCGCGACACGCGCCGCCTCCTTGCGGCACCGGACGATCTCCGCGCCGAGCTCGGTCATGTCCGACTGCGGATGAGTGGCGAATTCGAGCTGCTGGGTGTGCAGCTCCTTCTCGAACGTCTCCTCCGACGGATCGTCCCGGGCCGCGCGAGCGAGTACCGCCGCGGACAGAGCCTGGGGTTCTCCGGTCGCGTGATCGACCAGGAGCAGTTCTTCTTCCACGCCCACGGTACGCACGTCACAAAGCCTCTCATAAGGGTCGCCGAAAAGCGGCGACGCGGAATACCGGGAAGGCGGAGGCAGACAAGTCCTCCCCCGGGTTTTCCGAATGCCCTGGAACGGCGGGTGGACACCAGGCAACCGGGAGGGGACCCAGGTTGCCCGTGCGGAGCAGCCGGCGTGCCGGTCGCCGGTCCGGAACATGTCCCGGCCCCGTCCGGGCGGTTTCGACGCCGCCCGGACAGGGCCGGATCACAGCACCCGGCGTCTGCGGCCCAGCCAGGTCTGAGCCACCACGACCACGGCCAGGAAGGCGCCGCTGACCACCTGCTGGTACGCGGAGTCCAGGGAGCCGATCTGGTTGATGACGTTCTGGATCACCTTCAGCAGGAGCACGCCGACCAGTGAACCGCTGACGAAGCCGAAACCGCCCGAGAGCAGCGTGCCGCCGATGACGACCGCCGAGATGGCCTCCAGTTCCATGCCCGAGCCGAGGATCGTCACGCCCGACACCAGCCAGGCCGCGTTGAGCGCGCCCGCGAGACCGGCGCACAGTCCCGACAGGGCGTACACGGTGATCTTCGTACGCGCCACGGGGGCACCCATCAGGGCCGCCGCGTCCTCGTTGCCGCCGACCGCGTACACGTACTGCCCGAACCGGGTGAGCCGCAGGACGACGGCGCCCAGGACGAACAGCGCCACCGTGATCCAGATCGGTACGCCGATGCCGAGCAGCGAGCCCTGCCCGAGGGTCGCGAAGAACGAGTCCTTGTCGACGAGGTAGGTCTTCGAGCCCTCGTCGGTGATCGCCAGCAGGATGCCGCGCGCCCCGAGCATGGCCGCCAGGGTGACGATGAAGGGGGCCAGGCCCGACCGCGCGATGAGCAGGCCGTTGACCACCCCGATCAGTCCGCACACCGCGAGCGGGAGCAGCAGGGCCACCGCCGTGCCGTACTGCGAGCCCCAGGCGGCCAGTACCCCGCCGAGGGCGAAGAGCGAGCCGACGGACAGGTCGATCCCGCCGGTCACGATGACGAACGTCATGCCCAGCGCGACCACGGCGAGGAACGCCGAGGACAGCGCCATGTTCTCCAGGTTGTCACCGGTCAGGAAGGTGTCGAAGCTCAGCGACGCCGCGACCATGGCCACCACGAGGGTGACCAGGGCGCCGTGCTGCTGCGCGAGGGCGCTGAAGCGCTCCGCGCGGGTGGGTGCGTCGGCCTTCTCGGGCTCCTGCCGGACGGGGGCCGGCCGCCGCTCGGCCTCTGTGGTCCCGATGGTCATCGCTTCCCCCGTTCACGGGCCGCGTAGACGGCGGCGATGATCACCACGGCCTGGGCCATCTGCGTCCACGACGGTTGCAGGTCGTGCTTGATGAGCGTGGTGGTCAGCAACTGGATCAGTACGGCCCCGGCGACCGTGCCGCCGATACGTACGCGGCCCCCGGACAGCGGAGTGCCGCCGACGACCACCGCCGTGATCGCCGACAGTTCCATGAGGTTGCCCAGCGAGGTGGGGTCGCTCGCCGTCAGCCGGGCGGTGGCCAGGATGCCCGCCACCGCGGCCAGCGCGCCGGAGCACGCGTACACCACGATGAGGACCCGGCGCACCGGCAGCCCCGCGAGACGTGCCGCGGGCCTGCTGTCGCCGACGGCGAGCAACTGGCGCCCGAAGGTGGTGCGGCGCACCACGAAGGCCACCAGCAGCGCGAGGGCCGCCGCGATGAGGACGAGATACGGCACGCCCAGCACGTCACCCGAGCCGAGTGACGCCATTCCCGGATCGCGTACGTCCTCCAGCTGCGGGAGCAGCACCAGGGCGATCCCGCGGCCGGCGACCATGAGGGCCAGGGTGGCGACGATCGGCTGGACGCCCAGGAAGGCGATCAGCGAACCGTTCGCCAGGCCGATCACGATGCCGCCCGCCACCGCCATGAGGACGGCCATCCACGGGCCGTAGCCGAGATACAGGGACAGCAGCGAGGTGGACAGGGCCATCACCGAGCCCACCGACAGGTCGACCCCCTCGGTGCCGATCGCCAGCGCCATGCCGAGCGCGACGATGAGGACCGGCGCGACCTGGACGGCCTGGGTGCGGAAGTTCTCCGCCGAGACGAAGTTCGAGGTGAAGACGAAGTTGAAGACGAGCAGGGCCACGACGCCCGCGTAGACGCCGTACTCCTGGAGCAGGCGCAGCAGCCGCTCGCGGTCCACCTGACCGCGGACGAGCGTGAGGTCAGTCATGGGTGCTCCCAGCGGATTTCGCGCTCTTCGAGAAGCCCGGCGGTGGTGTCGAGTGGTCCGGCGATGTCGGGAGGTCGGGCGGTGCCGGGAGGTCAGCCGCTTCGGAGGGTGCCGAGGGCTCGGCCGCGATGGCGCGCATCAACGCGTCCTCGGTGACGGCGTCGCCGGTCAGCTCGTCGACCACCACACCGTCCTTGAGGACGACGATCCGGTCGCTGCCCTCGATCAGTTCCTCGGTGTCGGAGGAGATCAGCAGCACGGCGAGCCCCTCCTCGGCGAGTTCGTCGATGAGGGACTGGACCTCCGCCTTGGCACCCACGTCGATGCCCCGGGTGGGCTCGTCGAGGAGCAGCACCTTCGGGTGCATGGCGAGCCAGCGGGCCAGCAGCACCTTCTGCTGGTTGCCGCCGGACAGCTCGCCGACCTTCTGGTGCGGCCCCGCGGACTTGATGCGCAGCCGTTGCACGAACATGTCGACGACCTTGTCGACGCGGGCGTTGTCCACCAGCCCGAACCGGGAGAATCCGGGCAGGGCGGCCAGCGCGATGTTCTCCCGTACCGAGAGGCCGGGCGAGATGCCCTCGGCCTTGCGGTCCTCCGGCAGCAGGCTGATCCCGGCGCGGATCGCGGCCGGTGTGGAGCCGGTCCGCACGGGCGCGCCGCCGACCGACACCCGGCCGGAGCCGGTCGGCAGCGCGCCCGCTATCGCCCTCGCGGTCTCACTGCGGCCCGAGCCGAGGAGCCCGCCCAGGCCCACCACCTCACCCGGACGGATGGCGAGCGACACATCCTTCAGCTGGTGACGGATCGTCAGCCCCTCGGCGCGCAGCACCGGTTCGGCCGCCGCTCGGTGGGAGCCGGTGAACTTGGTCAGGCCCTCGCTGCGGACCTCGCCGATCTCCCGGCCCAGCATCAGCGAGACCAGCCGCAGCCGGCTGAGGTCGGCGAGCCGTCCGGTGTGCACCACCCGGCCGTCACGCAGCACGGTCACGGCGTCGCAGATCTCGTACAGCTCGTCCATGCGGTGGCTCACATAGACCACCGCGATGCCGCGCTCGCGGAGCATGCCGATCACGTCGAACAGGGTCCGCACCTCGCGCGGTTCGAGCGAGGAGGTGGGCTCGTCCATGATCACGACACGTGCGTCGATGGCGACCGCCCGTGCGAGGGCCACCATCTGCTGTGCGCCGACGCCCAGTTCGCGCAGCGGCCGGCTCACGTCGACCCGGATGCCGAGGCCCCGCAGCGCCTCGTCGGCCTCCCGGTGCATACGCCGGAAGTCGATCAGGCCGAGCCGGCCGCGCGGTTCACGGCCGAGGAGGAGGTTGCGCGCCACGCTCATCAGCGGGACGAGGTTGACCTCCTGGTAGATGGTGGAGATGCCCGCCTGCTGGGCCTGCAGGGGTGTGGTGAAGCGGACCGGCGAGCCGTTGTGGACGACCTCGCCGGCGTCCGGCCGGTAGACACCGGTGAGTACTTTGATCAGGGTCGACTTGCCCGCGCCGTTCTCGCCGACGAGGGCGTGCACCTCCCCGGCGCGGGCGGTGAAGTCCACGTCGGACAGCGCCTTCACGCCGGGGAAGAGCTTGGACACGCCAGTGACGGAGAGCATCTCAGTAGGCCTTGGCGATGTCCGACTCGGCGTTGGCCTCGGTGTACTCGGTGTCCTTGATCACGATGTCCTGCGCCACCTCGTCGCCCTTGGTGAAGCTGTCGAGGGTCTGGAAGGCGAGCGGACCGAAGCGCGGGTTGGACTCGACCACACCGCTGATCCAGCCGTCCACGATGCCCTGGACGGCGTTGCGCGTGCCGTCGATGGTCACGATCTTCACGTCGCCGGCCTTCTTGCCCGCGCCCTTGAGGGCGTTGACCGCGCCGAGGCCCATCTCGTCGTTCTCGGCGTAGATGCCCTTGATCCCGGGCTTGGACTGGATGAGGTTCTCGGTGACCGACTGGCCCTTCTCGCGGGCGAACTCACCGGTCTGCTGGAACACCACCTTGAGGCCGGGCGCCTCGGCCTTGATCTGGTCCACGAAGCCCTTGGTGCGTTCCGTGGTGACGTTGTTGCCCGCCGCGCCGAGCAGGATGGCGATCTCACCCTTGCCGCCGGTCGCCTCGATCATCTGGTCGGCGGCCCGCTTGCCCTGCTCCACGAAGTCGGAGCCGATGAAGCTCACATAGTCCTTGCAGGCCTCGGCGTTGATCTTGCGGTCGACGGTGACGATCGGGATGTGCTTGGCCGCCGCCGTCTTCAGCACCGGCTCCCAGCCGTCCGAGTTGAGCGGCGCGACGACCAGCACGTCGGCGCCCTTGGCGATGAGGTCCTGCACGTCGCTGATCTGCTTGGAGAACTGCGACTGGGCGTTGGCGGTGAGGAGCTTGATCCCGCGCTTCTTCGCCTCGGCCTTGATGGAGGCGGTCTCGGCGATCCGGAAGGGGTTGGCCTCCTTCTCGGACTGCGAGAAGCCGACCGTGGCGTTCTTGAGGTCGAGCTTCTCGCCCCCGAACGTGTCGATCGTGCAGGAGGGCCCGGAGCCGGCGCTCGGCGAGGCGACCTCCTGGCCCGCGTCGGCCTGCTGCTCGGTGGCCTTGTCGTCGGAGGAGTCCTCGGACTTGGTGCATCCGGTGAGTGCCAGGCTCGTGAGGATGCCGGTGGCGAGGAGGGCGCGAGCGGTGGTGCGGCGAGACGATGCGGTCGACTTCATGGAGATCCCCAAACGGCGCGGCCCCGGAGCTGAGAGCGCTCCCGGGAGTTCGGCACTTGACGGTCGATACGGCGTGCACGGCGTTCAGGGGAGGTTTTTACATCGTTGGAGAGGTCGTGTAAACCCCTCCGTCCGAAATCTCGACCGATTCGTTCGACCCGCCGTCAGCGCCGCCCGAGGGTGCTCTCCCGCTCCACCAGCCGGAACTCCGCCGTGAGTTCGCGTCCGCCGGGGTCCTGGCGGCCGGAAAGACTGCGCAGCAGCGAGGCCACCGCGAGGCGGGCGATCGCCTGTTTGTCCGGCGCGATGGTGGTCAGCGAGACGGCTCCGAACCGGCTCTCGGCGATGTCGTCGAAGCCGACCACGGCGATGTCCCACGGCACCCTGAGCCCGCGCTCGTGCAGCACCCGCATGGCACCGATCGCGATGAGGTCGTTGAAGGCGAAGACCGCGTCGGGCCGGTGGCCCGCGTCCAGCAGCTCGGCCATGGCCCGGGCGCCGTCGTCCCGGTCCCAGCCGCCGACGGGCACGATCAGGTCCTCGTCGGGGGTGAGGCCCGCCGTCGCCAGCTCCGCACGCCAGCCGTCGAGCCGCAGATGGGCGGGCCGGTTCGCGGAGTCCGTGCGGACCCCGAGATAGGCGATCCGGGTCCGGCCGCGATCGAGCAGGTGGCGCACCGCCGCCCGGGCCGCGGCGACGTTGTCGATCGCGATGTGGTCGAAGGGCAGACCGTACTCGCGCTCGCCGAGCAGCACCAGGGGCACGTCGTCGGCCCGGCCCCGCAGATCCTCGGCCTCCAGCTCCAGCGGGCTGAGGATCAGTCCGTCGATCACCCGGGCCCGGAAACCCTGGCTGACCAGCAGTTCCTGCTGCCGCTCGCCCCGGGTGTGGTCGAGCAGGACGGTGAACTCGTGCTCGGCGGCGGCGTCGATCACCGCCCCCGCCAGCTCGGCGAAGTAGGGGTTGCCCAGCTCGGGGACGGCCAGCGCGATGATGCCCGTACGGCCTTTGCGCAAATGCCGTGCGGTGAGGTTCGGCCGGTAGCCGAGCTCGTCGATCGCCTCCTGGACCTTGGTGCGCATCGCTGGGGTGATGTGCGGATAGTTGTTCACGACGTTGGAAACGGTCTTGATCGAGACGCCGGCCCGTTCGGCCACGTCCTTCAGGCTGACCCGCAAGGGATCTCCTCGGCATCGACGGGAACTCCGCGACCGGAGCTGTGTCATGAACCTGGACAGCGGGTGGGAGCCCGTGCTCTCATGCCAACTGCCTTTGCTTCCAACGTTGTACAGACTGAAGCTCCGAGCCGCCACCCTTCCTCACCCTAGGACGTGTCCGCAGAGCCCCGTCGCCCGCCCGGACCGCGGGACGGGCGGGACTCCGAGGACCCGGCCCCGGGAGTTGTCGACAGGCCTTTGTGGGGCGGCGGCCGGTGCTTCCGCACTGCCTGAAGGGCGTGGGACCCCGACCGGGCCGGGTGACGCCGGTCCCCGGGCGGGACCCCGTGCCCGGCGTGCGTAGGGACGCCGCCACCACCGGGCGTCGCCGCGCCGCGGGGATTCGTCAGAAGCTCCCTAGGAGGATTCGTGCGCATCACCCCACTCGCCTCACTCAAGTCACTCGGATCGCTCGGAGTGCTCAGATCGCGTGTACAACTCAGACAACGACTGGCTCTGTTCGTCGCGGTGTTACTCGGGGCCGCGGGACTCGCCGCCGCGCCGGTCGCGACCGCTGTGGAGGATCCTGTCGAGGTCCACGGCCTCAAGGGGGAGTACTACACCCAGTCCGCCCCCGGCGCCTTCGATTTCCACGAGCTCAAGGCCACCGGGATGGACGCGCGGCTCGACTTCGACAATCTGGAGTCGCGGCTGCGTTCCGCGACCGGGAAGTCGGACGACGTGAGCGTGCGCTGGACCGGCCGGATCGTGCCGGAGAAAACCGGTCCCACCACCTTCTCGATCATTGGGGACAACGGCTTCCGTCTCTGGGTGGACGGGAAACTCACCATCGACCACTGGGTCGACGACTGGGACCGCGAACAGACCGCCGAACCGGTGGAACTGACCGCCGGCACCGCGTACGACATCAAGGTCGAGTACTTCGAGCACTACGGAGGCTCCAACCTCCATCTGCGCTGGACCCCGCCCGGCGGCACCAAGGCCGCGATTCCGCAGTCGGCGTTCCTGCTGCCCGCGGGTTACGACTACGACGGGGCCGTCGCCACCACCGTCCTCCAGGACGGCCGGACGCTGCGCCTAGACTTCGCCCAGCGGCTCAACGCGCCCCCGGCCGGTCTCGTCGACCACCTCGACGCGGTCATCGGAGGGGCCACCTGGCCGCTCGGCCGTGTCAAGCTCGACCCGGCCGACCCCAAGTCCCTGCTGATCGCGCTCAAGGAACCCGTGGTCGGCAACAAGACCGGCACCGCGCGCGGCAGCGCCGATGTGCGCTACGACGGAGCGGGGGGCCTCTCCGCCAGGGACGGCAACGTTGTCAAGCCCTTCTGGAGCAGCGGCACCAACCTCTCGACCCACCAGCTGAGCACCAAGTGGGGCAAGGACGTCACCCCGGCGAACGCCCACCGCGAGTACCCGAGGCCGCAGCTCACCCGCGACGACTGGAAGAACCTCAACGGCAGCTGGCAGTTCGCCGCGGCCGAGGCGGGGGAGCGGCCCCCGGTGGGCAGGCGGCTCGCCGAGAAGATCCTCGTCCCGTACCCCGTCGAGTCCCAGCTCTCCGGCATCGAACGGCACGAGGACCGGATGTGGTACCGGCGCACCTTCACCGTCCCGAAGGACTGGAGGATCGGCTCGAAGCAGCGCCTGCGGCTCAACTTCGGCGCGGTCGACTGGCGTTCCGAGGTCTACGTCAACGGTACGAAGGTCGCCGACCACCAGGGCGGCTACGACAAGTTCAGCGCCGATGTCACCGACGCCCTCGAGCCGGGCAGCACCCAGGAGCTGATCGTCGGCGTCTACGACCCGACGGACGCCGCGGACGGCGAGAACCCGCCGATCGGCAAGCAGCGCCTGGACCCGAGCGGCATCTGGTACACGCCGTCCTCGGGCATCTGGCAGACCGTGTGGATGGAGCCCGTCGCCGCCGACCACGTCGACTCGCTCGCCCTCACCCCGGACGTCGGGGCGGGCACGCTGACGGTCGCGCCGAAGGGCGTACGCGACGGAGTCCGGGTGACCGCGACCGCGTACGAGGGCAAGCGCAGGGTGGCCACCGTCTCCGGCCGCACGGGCAGTCCGCTGACGCTGAGGATCCGTGACGCGCGGCTGTGGTCGCCGGACGACCCCTTCCTGTACGACCTCAGGGTCCGCGTCGGCAAGGACCGGGTGGAGAGCTACTTCGGTATGCGGTCCATCGCCGTGGAGAACGTCGAGGGGACCCCTCGGACCGTCCTCAACGGCAAGCCGGTCTTCATGATGGCCACCCTCGACCAGGGATTCTGGCCGGACGGTCTGCACACCGCGCCGAGCGACGAGGCCCTGGCCTACGACCTGAAGATGCACAAGGCGATGGGCTTCAACTCGGTCCGCAAGCACATCAAGGTCGAACCCGACCGGTGGTTCTACTGGGCGGACAGGCTCGGCCTGCTGGTGTGGCAGGACATGCCGGCCATGACGGCGGGCGTGAACCCGTCCGCCAGTGCGCGCGCCACGTACGAGCGTGAGATGAAGCAGATGATCGACGAGCACATCAGCAGTCCGTCGATCGTCATGTGGGTCACCTTCAACGAAGGGTGGGGCCAGTACGACGTGGGCCGCATCGCCGAACAGGCCAAGGCCTGGGACCCGACGCGGCTCGTCAACAACCAGTCGGGCCTCAACCTCGGCGCCGACGGCGGTACGGGCGACCTCATGGACGAGCACGGCTATCCGAGCCCCGCGCTGCCACCCCGTCCGGACGGCAGGAGGGCGCTGGTCATGGGCGAGTACGGCGGTCTCGGACTCGCCGTGCCCGGACATGCCTGGTCGGTGCAGCAGTCCTATGTCGACGTCGACCCGGCCACGTACACCGACGACTACCTCACCAAGCTCGCCGAGGTGCACGCGCTGGCCTGCAAGGGCGGCAACGGCGCGGTGTACACCCAGATCGCGGACGTCGAGGGCGAGCTGAACGGGCTGATCACGTACGACCGCGCGGTCGTCAAGCCCGATGTGCGGCGGGTGAAGGCGGCGCACGAGGCGTTGATCGACGACGTGTCGCGGGCGACTCCCGCGGGCTGCGTCTGACGTCGTGCGCCAGGGCCGCCCGGTGAGATGCCTCCCCGCCGCTCACCGGGCGGCCACCCGCGCCCGCGGTGAGGTCCGCGCCGACCGGCCTGCCCGGCGTCAGATGCGCCAGGTACGGATCCGGTCGGCGGCCTGGTAGACCGTGGCCTTGCGGGCCTGTATGTCACGCACCAGCTCCACCAGCGCCCCGTAGGGCGGATCGATGCCCTCGGCGGAGGTGTGCATGTAGGCGACGGCGACCTGGCAGGCGTACAGGGAGTTCCGGTACGGCAGGGGCTCCAGCCGGACGATCGTGTGCAGGAGCGCCGCCGCCCGCCAGGACGCGTCCGGGGTGGCCAGCCCGGGGCGCGGGATACGGGTCTTGTGACGGGCGACCGCGGCCACCAGGGCGGAGTAGTCCCCGACCGTCACGTCCTCGGGGACGGCCTGCTCCTGGATGTCGAGCAGCCACGCGATGTCGACATGGAGCATCAGGCGGCTTCGGCTCCCTGGTGGCGGCCGGCCGGCGGGATCTCGTCCGGGAACGCCTCGTCGAACTCGGCGCGCCGCAGCTCGCCCCACGAGACGGCGTAGCGCACGAACTGCTGGCGCTGGCGTTCACGCAGGGAGAGGTCGTGGACGTACTGCTTGAGGGAGGTGCCTGCGGCTGCGGCTGCGGCTCGCAGTTCCTGCATCTCCTCGTCGCTGTAGGTGATGTTCAAGGACGGCATACGCGGATGGTACCTAGTAGGTACCGGGCGGGCAAGCGGGGCCCTGCCGGGGGCATGCGTGGTGTGGTTCCGGCAGGGCTCGCCCGCGGGCCGGGCGCTGTGCCATCGGGCCCATGTCCCGTGGTGGCCGGCCCGTGGTGGTCAGGCGGATTCGAGGATCGGGCGGATCTCGACGGTCTCCGGGGTGGGGAGGCTCCTGGCCAGTTCGACGGCTTCCGCACGGTCGGCCACCTCGACGACGAACCAGCCGCCGAGGGTCTCCTCGCCGGTCCGCGCGGGCCCTTCGGTCACCGTCGTCGACCCGTCGGCCGTGGTGCGCACCGTCGCGGGAATGATGTGTTCGGTCTCCAGGGCCTCGCCCCCGACCAGCTTCCCGGCTGCGGCGAGGCCGCCGATCCAGCCTTCGTACTCCTTGCGGTACGTGGCTCGGTCGGCCCGGATCCGGCGGCGTGACTCGTCCGTTTCGAAGATCACGAGTGCGTATTTCATGGCAGTTCCTCTCCGGCCGCCGTACGGGCGACCGCTGTTGCCGGGGTGCGGGAAGCGGTTCGGTCAGGGGGGTTGTCCGCCGGGACGACGCGGGCGAGTACGCCGATCTCCAGCGCGGTCCACAGGGCGCCGTCGGGACCGACGGCGATGCCGTGCGGTTCGGAGTGGGGAGTGGGCAGGTCGTGGAGGCTGAGGGAGCCGTCGGGGGTGATCCTGCCGACGCGGTTGCCTCCCCATTCGGTGAACCAGGCGGCGCCGTTCCCGTCGACGGTGACGGCGTGCGGCCGGGCGGTGCGGTCGGGCAGCGGGAACTCGGTGATGCGTCCGTCAGGAGTGATCCGTGCGATCTGCCCGGCGGCGATCTCGACGAACCACAGCGCTCCGTCACGGCCGGCGGCGATCCCGACCGGCGCCGCCGACTCGGTCGGCAGGGGATGGAGGGTGATCGCGCCGTCCATGCCGATCCGCCCGATGGCGTTGGCCTGGTTGAGCGTGAACCACATCCCGCCGTCGTCCCCCGTGGTGATCGCCGAGGGAAACGCACCGGTGACGGGCAGCGGGAACTCGGTGACGCGGCCGTCGACAGTGATCCGGCCGATGCGGTCGGCGGCCGTCTCGGTGAACCACAGGGTGCCGTCGGGTCCCGCCGCGATGCCGAACGGTCCGCAGCCCGGGGTGGGCACGCCGAACTCGTCGACGGCGCCGTCCGTGGTGATCCGGCCGATCCGGTCCGCCCGGTACTCGGTGAACCACAGCGCGCCGTCCGGACCGGGGGTGATGACGGTCGGCCCGCAGGAGGGGTCGAGCCGGTGGATCGTCGGCTCCCCACCGGGGACCATCCGGCCGATCCCGCCCTGGTGGACGAGGGTGAACCACAGCGCACCGTCCGGCCCCGTGGTGAGCGCGTAGGGTCCGGCCGCGCTGTCCGCCACCGCGTGCTCTTCGATCGATACCTGGGTGTTGCCTGCCCGGGTCCTGGAGGGCCGGGCGCTGGAGGCCCGGCCGCTGGACGACTGGTCGCCGGATGACTGGATCAAGAGGACCCCGACCCGTGCTCGGCCCACTCGACGAACTGGACGATCACACCGTTGGGGTCGGTGACCTGGAAGAGGCGCTCACCCCACGGCTCCTCGCACAGCGGCATGGTGACCTCGACCCCCTCGGCGCGCAGCCGCTTCTCCTCGTCCTCGATGCCGGTGGTGGTGAAGGCGAGGATCAGGCCCCGGGCGTGCTGGTCCCGCTGGTCGGCCGGGAGCACTTCGGTGCCACGGGCGAGCAGGACGATGTCCATCGCGGCGTCCTCGCGCGCCAGGGAGGCGAATCCGTCGGCGGCGGCCCGTTCGGCATAGCCGAGGTGGGTGGTGAAGAACCGCTGGGACGCGGCGACGTCGTCGACGGTGAGCGAGACGGTGGACGCGGTGATCTGCAATGTGCTTCTCCTCATGGATCTCCGGATGCGGGTTCGACGGGTGCGGGGCCCTGCGGCTGCGGATTCTCGGGGCGGCCGGAGTGACGCACTCCATCGGCACCCCCCGTGCCGATGACGGGGTCCAGAGTGCCCGGTCGGATTCCGGCTGTCAACGGCACTGGTTGTGCCGATAGAGTCGGCGCATGACCACCGACGACGCCGCCGAGCCCCGCCGCCGTGGCGCGGTGCGCACCGAGGAGCTGCTGCGGGTCACCTTCGAACTGGCCTCGGAGGTCCGCTACTCGGACCTGACGATCGCCGCGGTCGCGCGCCGGGCCGGCGTCGGGAAGCACACCATCTACCGACGCTGGCCGACGAAGTCCGAGCTGCTCCTTGACGCACTGCACCGCACCCTCGGCCCCGACCTCGACTACCGGGACACCGGCGACGTCCGCGCCGACCTGCGCGAGCAGTTCGTCCGCTCCAGTGCCGCCCTGCTGAGCCCCGCCATCTGGCCCGTCTACCGCGCCGTCATCATCGCGTCCCAGGACGACGACGCGCTGCGCGAACGGCTCTACCGGCAGTTCCTCGCCGTGATCGAACAGCGCACCCTGGACCGCCTCACCAGCGCCCAGCGGGCCGGCGAACTCGTCGCCGACACCGACCTGACCTACCCCGCCGAGGTGTTGTGCGGGGCCCTTTACTACCGAGGGCTGCTGTCCACCCGTCCCGTCGACGAAGCGGCGATCGACGGCCTGCTCGACATGTTCATGGCCGCCTACGCCGTCTCTCCGTGATTCCTCGCGACATCCGGTGACTCCTCGCCCCTCTGCCCCGGGCCCGAGGTGCCGAAGTGGGGCGGGCGGGTCAGGCTGGATGGGGGGCCGCCCATCCGAGGAGGGGTTGTGGAGCGTGCCGCGTCCGACCCGTTCGTCCATGTCAGAGGTGCCGCCGAGCACAATCTCAAGAACGTCGACGTGGATGTTCCCCGCGACGCCATGGTCGCCTTCACCGGGATCTCCGGCTCGGGCAAGTCCTCGCTGGCCTTCGGCACGCTCTACGCCGAGGCCCAGCGGCGGTACTTCGAATCCGTCGCACCCTATGCCCGACGGCTGCTCCAGCAGGTCGGTGCCCCGCACGTCCAGGAGATCTCCGGGCTGCCGCCGGCCGTCGCCCTCCAGCAGCGGCACGGCGCCCCCAGTTCGCGCTCCACGGTCGGCACCCTCACCACGCTGAGCAACCTGCTGCGCATCCTGTACTCCCGCGCGGGCACCCCTCCCCCCGGCGCCCCGCGGCTCCCCGCCGAGGCGTTCTCACCCAACACCGCCGCCGGTGCCTGTACGCGCTGCCACGGGCTGGGGGCCGTCGTCGACGTGGCCGAGGACCTGCTCGTACCGGACCCCTCCCTGAGCATCCGCGACGGTGCCATCGCCGCCTGGCCCGGCGCCTGGCAGGGCGCCAATCTGCGCAGCGTCGTGAGCGGTCTGGGCATCGACATCGACAGACCGTGGCGCAGGCTCAGGAAGAAGGACCGGGACTGGCTGCTCTACACCGACGAGCAGCCGTCCGTGCTGATCGAGCCCGAGGCCGACCGGATCGACTACGGCTACCACGGCAAGTTCTGGAGTGCGCGGGCTCATGTCATGCATGTCCTCGCCGACTCCAAGAGCGAACGGATGCGGGAACGGGCGATGCGCTTCGTACGGAGTGTGCCCTGCCCCGAGTGCGAGGGCAGCGGACTGCGGCCCGACGCCCTGGCCGTGACCTTCGCCGGGCACTCCATCGCCGAGGTCAACGCGCTGCCCCTCACCGAGGTGGCCGCCCTGCTGCGGCCCGTCGCGGAGCTGCCCGGCGCCGGGGCGGCCACCACCACGGACCTGGCGGACGAGACGAACGAGGTCGCGGTACGGATCTGCGCGGACCTGGTCGCCCGGATCGAGGTGCTGCTCGGGCTCGGCCTCGGCTATCTCGGTCTGGGGCGCCGCTCGACGACCCTGTCGCCCGGCGAGGCGCAACGGCTGCGCATCGCCACCCAGCTCCGTTCCGGACTGTTCGGTGTCGTCTACGTCCTCGACGAACCCTCCGCCGGGCTGCACCCGGCGGACGCGGAGCCCCTGCTCGACGTGCTGGACCGGCTCAAGTCGTCGGGCAACTCCCTCTTCGTCGTGGAGCACGACATGGACGTCGTGCGACGGGCGGACTGGGTGGTGGACATCGGCCCGGCGGCGGGCGAGGGCGGCGGACGGGTCCTCTACAGCGGCCCGGTGCCCGGCCTGGAAGCGGTCGCGGAGTCCGCCACCGGCCGCTGGCTGTTCGGGCACGCCGCGCCGGTCGAGCACCGCCCGCGCGAGCCGCGGGGCCGGCTGCGCCTGAGCGGCGTCTCCCGGCACAACCTGCGGGACGTCTCGGTGGACATCCCGCTGCGGGTGCTGACAGCGGTGACCGGGGTGTCCGGATCCGGGAAGTCCACCCTGGTGACCCAGGTGCTCGCCGAGGTCGTACGCGGCCACCTGGGCCTGGACCCGGACGAGAACGGCAGTGACGGGGAGGACGCCGAGCTGGAGGTCGACCTGCGGGGCGCGGCGGGACTCGACTCCTTCGACCGGCTGGTACGGGTCGACCAACGGCCCATCGGCCGGACGCCCCGCTCCAACCTGGCGACGTACACGGGCATGTTCGACGCGGTCCGCAAGCTGTACGCGGCGACCGACGAGGCACGGAAGCGCGGGTACTCGGCGGGGCGGTTCTCCTTCAACGTCGCGGACGGCCGCTGCGAGACCTGCCAGGGCGAGGGGTTCATCGAGGTCGAGCTGCTGTTCCTGCCCGGTACGTACGCGCCGTGCCCCGCCTGCCACGGCGCCCGCTACGACCCCGAGACGCTCGAAGTCACCTACCGGGGCAGGAACATCGCCGATGTCCTGGCCATGCCCGTGGACGAGGCCGCCGGATTTCTCGCCGAACTCCCGGCCGCCGCACGGAGCCTGGAGACGCTGCGGGAGGTGGGGCTGGGATACCTGAGGCTGGGGCAGCCCGCGACGGAGCTGAGCGGCGGTGAGGCCCAGCGCATCAAACTGTCCACGGAGTTGCAGCGGGCCCGTCGCGGACACACCCTCTACCTCCTCGACGAGCCGACGGCCGGACTCCACCCCGCCGATGTCGCGCTGCTGCTGCGCCAGTTGCACCGGCTCGTCGACGCGGGCAGCACGGTCGTCCTGGTCGAACACGACCTGGACACGATCGCCACCGCCGACTGGATCATCGACCTGGGCCCCGGCGGCGGGGACGCGGGCGGGCGCGTGATCGCCGAAGGCCCACCCGCGAAGGTGGCGAAAGCACGCCGCAGCGCGACGGCACCGTACCTGGCACGCCGGCTGGCGGGGTCCTGAACCGACGCCCACGCCCGGCCGGCCGGCGCGGGAATCGGACAGCGCCGGCGCGCCAGGGGGGAGTGGCACCAGGGGAACTATTTGGCCACAGAGGGTCCACAAGTCCCGCTCGCAACGTCATGATGCATGCCTCGGCAGCACCACACAGGGGGACACATGGGCCACGACTCGACACCGCCACTCATGCCGGAATCCCCGCGCCCGCCCGAGTCCCCGCCACCGGTGAAGAGGAACCCCTCGAACGCGGTCGTCATCGGCTCCGCGGCTGCCGTCGTCGTCGCCGTGGTCGCCACGGGCATCGCGGTGAGCGGCAGCCGTGACGGCGCGGCCACACCGGGCCCGACCGTCACGGTCACCGAGGTCGCGCCGGCCGACGACGCGCCCGCCGCGGCCGGCCACGACACCGAACCGGTCGCCGAGGAGTCCGGCGACGGCGTCCACGGCCTCACCGAGGCGGTCTCCTACGAGAACGACGTGGAAGTGAGCCTGTCGAAGTTCTCGCGGGGCGTGTCCGGCGACTACGCGTCCCCGGCGAACACGCCGTACGCCAAGTTCACCATCAAGATCGTGAACGATTCCGACGCCGGCGTCAGCGCCGACGAACTCAGCGTCAACTGCGCCTACGGCGACGAGGGCAAGGAAGGGGACGCCATCTTCGACGAAGGGCTCGACGGGCTCCCCGAGACCCGCGTTCTCGCCGGCCGCTCCCTCTCCGTCGTCTGGGCCTGCGAACTCCCCAAGGACCAGGAGTACTTACAGGTGGAGGTCGCGCCCGACTACGAATCGGAGACCGCCGTGTTCACCGGGCATGTGAAATAGGCGCCGGCCCCCCTCGGACGAGGCGGGTCCTCAGCCCGCCACCCAGCCCGCGTAGAACACGCCGATCCCGAGGATGACGCAGATCCCCTGGATGGTCCAGAAACGGACCACGACCAGCACCTCGGACCAGCCCTTGAGTTCGAAGTGGTGCTGCAGCGGGGCCATCTTGAAGACCCGCTTGCCGGTCAGCTTGAACGAGCCCACCTGGATGACCACGGACAGGGTGATCAGCACGAAGAGCCCGCCCAGCAGGGCGAGCAGCAGTTGGGTGCGCGAGCAGATGGCGAGCCCCGCAAGCGCCCCGCCGAGGGCGAGCGAACCGGTGTCACCCATGAAGATCTTGGCGGGTGACGTGTTCCACCAGAGGAACCCGATACAGGCACCCATCAGCGCGGAGGCGACGACGGCCAGGTCGAGCGGATCGCGCACCTCGATGCAGGAGCCGGGATCGGTGAGGTTCATCGCGTTGGCACACGAGTTCTGGAACTGCCACAGCCCGATGAAGGTGTAACCGGCGAGGACCATCGCCGAGGCACCGGTGGCCAGTCCGTCCAGGCCGTCCGTCAGGTTCACGCCGTTGGACATGGCCAGGATCATGAACAGGGCCCATACGACGAACAGCACCGGGCCGATGGTCCAGCCGAAATCGGTCACGAACGACAGCTTCAGCGAGGCGGGTGTCAGTCCGCGGTCGTCGGCGAACCGGATCGCCAGGACGGCGAACAGGATGCCGACGATCAGCTGGCCCGCCATCTTGGCACCGGCCCGCAGTCCCAGCGAACGCCGCTTCACGATCTTGATGTAGTCGTCGAGGAACCCGACGACACCCATGCCCGCCATCAGGAACAGCACCAGCACACCGGGGAACGTCGGCGGCTCACCGGTGATGACCTTGGTCAGGGCGTACGCGGCGAGGGTGGCCAGGATGAAGGCGATGCCGCCCATGGTGGGCGTGCCGCGCTTGCCGTGATGCCCGCGGGGTCCGTCGTCACGGATGAACTGGCCGTAGCCCTTGCGGGCCAGCAGCTTGATCAGCAGTGGTGTGCCGCCGAGTGTCAGGAACAGGCCTATGGCCCCGGCAAACAGGATCTGGTTCATCGGACGGCGGTTTTCCCCTCGACTGCGTTCTCGTGCGTGACCGCCGCACCTGCGCGGGCGGCTGTCGCAGCCCACACCCTATGCATAGAAGCAATCGCTGTACGCCGGTGGGTAGTTGCCGCCCGAAGCTCCGTCGCCGGAGGCTACTTCGTCGTCGTGTACGTGATGTGCGGGGCGAGCGCGTCGAGGAAGTCGGGGGCGTCGAAGACAGCACCTGCGAAGGCGACACCCGTCCTGCCGGTCCGTCCGTCCAGGACGCGCCGGACGGCCTCCACGGCGAGGGGCGCGGTGACGGCGTAGATGTCCTGCCCCGCGGCGGTGGCACGGCGCTCGGTGCCGCCGGACCGTACGAGGACATCGACGAGGAAGGTCTGCGCGGACCGCCCGCCGCTGTCGACGGCGGTGGGCGCCGGAGTGTCCGGGGCCGCCAGGTCACCGGCCGCCTCCGTGGTCATGTAGGTGCGCACCTCGGGGATGGCCAGATGGCTGGGGACGGTGACGACATCGGCCATCGTGAACTCCCCGATGACGGCCCGCGTGCCCAACGGAGCGGGAAAGTGCCAGTCGAGGGTGGGCAGGTCGTCGCGGTGGTACTCGAGGCGCCCCCGCCGGTGGCGCACGCGCCGTCCCTCGCGCCGCGCCTGCACGGCGGCGCCCGCGACAC
The DNA here is from genome assembly GCF_026341275.1 of Streptomyces ortus. Taxonomy (NCBI): domain Bacteria; kingdom Bacillati; phylum Actinomycetota; class Actinomycetes; order Kitasatosporales; family Streptomycetaceae; genus Streptomyces; species Streptomyces ortus. The sequence continues at coordinate 3,755,857 of NZ_JAIFZO010000002.1, read as the reverse complement.
GCGTCCCGGTGGTGGGGTGCCAGCCGCTCAGCCCGTAGGCGATGTGTGCCTCGTCGGCCCCGGTCCAGTCACCCATGGCCGCGGTGACCAGCAGATCGCCGAGTCCGCCGAAGAAGGCCATCGCGGGCACGACCACGGTGCCGGCGGCGCGGGCGCGGTCGTCGAAGTGCGCGAGCGTGTCGGCGTTCGCCTCGATCTCGGCCGCCACGTCGACGTACGGGATCCCGGCGCGCAGGGCCGCCTCGATCACGGGAGCGGCCGTGGTGGTGAACGGCCCGGCGCAGTTGACCACCGCCGCCGCACCGGCCAGGGCGCGGTCGAGCGCGGCCGGATCGTCCACCGACGCGGGCCGGACGTCCGGCCCGGGACGGGCTGCCGCCAGCGCCCGCAGCTTGTCCGCGTCGCGGCCGGAGAGGACCGGGACGAACCCGCGCCTCAGCAGCTCCGCCACCACGAACCGCCCGGTGTGCCCGTACGCGCCGAACACCGTCACCCTGTGCCCCGAACCCGGTTTCATGACTGCTCCCCGTACTAGAAGGCCCATCGGGATCCGTTGTCCGGATCCGCTGTGATCATCCTGGCCGGTGCGGGTGTCCGCTCGTGAGTGTCCGGAACGACATGCCCCGTACAATTACGGACATGGGTTCTGTCGCGGTGGTCGCCACCGAGGGGATGCTGCACTTCGAACTGTCCGTGGCCTGCGAGGTGTTCGGCAGCGCCCCGGCGGGAGTGGACGTCCCCTGGTACGACGTCGAGGTCTGCGGGTCCGCCGCCGTACGGGTCGGCCGGTTCCGGCTGGAGCCCGACCACGGGCTCGACCGGCTGCCGCACGCCGACACGGTCCTCGTTCCGGCCTGGGCCGACGTCGACGAGGACCCGCCCGGCGAACTGGTCGACGCGGTGCGCGCGGCCCACGAGGCGGGCGCACGGGTGGCTTCCCTGTGCACGGGCGCCTTCGTGCTGGCCGCCGCCGGACTGCTGGACGGCAGGCGCGCCACCACGCACTGGGCGCACACCGACGTACTCGCCGCCCGCCACCCCCGCGTACAGGTCGACCCGGACGTGCTCTACGTGGACAACGGCAGCGTGCTCACCTCCGCCGGCAAGGCCGCCGCGATGGACCTGTGCCTCCACCTCGTCCGCCGCGACCACGGTTCGGCCGTCGCCAACGCGGTGGCCCGCCGCCTGGTCGTACCGCCGCACCGGGCCGGCGGCCAGGCCCAGTTCGTCGCCGCGCCCGTACCCGCCCGCGACGACCACCCGCTCGCCGCCCTGCTGCCCTGGGTGATCGAACGCCTCGACCAGCCGCTGACCGTGGACGACCTGGCACGCCGGGCAGGGATGAGCGCACGCCATCTCGGCCGTCACTTCAGAGCGGCGACCGGCACCACCCCGCTGCAGTGGCTCCTGTCCCAACGCATCCGCCGCGCCCAGGAGTTGCTGGAGACCACCGACAGCGGTGTCGAGGCCGTCGCGGAGGCCACCGGCATGGGTACGGCCACGACGCTGCGCCGCCACTTCAACCACACGCTCGGCGTACCGCCGGACACCTACCGCCGCACCTTCCGCTCACGGCCGTCCTGAACGCACCGGAAGGTCTTTCCGACCCTCCGGCTGTCCCCCGCCGCCGCAGGGGGCTGCTCGCAGCACGGAAGCGGGGGACAGCCGGAGCGAGAAACGCCCGCCGCGTCTCTACCGTTCTGGTGCATGACGTCCCAGGAGCCGCACCGAACGGACCGGACCGACACACCCCGCCGCACCGTGCTCGCACTGGGCACCGCCGTGGCCGCCACACCCCTGCTCGGCGGGACCGCGGCCCAGGCCCGTACCGCGAGCGGCACGCGCCACGCGCCGGCCCCGGCACCGCACGAGCTGGACATCACCGAACTGCGCCGACGGATGGCTGACGGACGGCTCGACGCCGAACGGCTCACCCGCCACTACCTGGAACGCGTCGAACGTGTCGACCCGTTCCTGCACTCCGTGATCGAGGTGAACCCCGACGCCCTGCGGGAGGCCCGGCGCCTGGACGCCGAGGGCGACCCCGGCAAACCCCTGCACGGTATGCCCGTGCTGCTCAAGGACCTGGTGGAGACCGCGGACCGGATGCACACCACGGCCGGGTCGCTCGCCCTGCGGGGCCTGCGTCCGGCGGCCGACGCCACGGTCGCGGCCAGACTGCGCGCGGCCGGTGCGGTCATCCTCGGCAAGACCAACCTCAGCGAGTGGGCGGGCGGCATGTCACTGACCCACCACGCGGGCTGGAGCGCCCGCGGCGGGCAGACCCGCAACCCCTACAAGCTGGACCGGTCACCGAACGAGTCGAGCTCCGGGAGCGCGGTCGCCGCCGCGGCCGGCCTGTGTGCCGCCGCGATCGGCACCGAGACCAACGGCTCCATCATCGACCCCTCCTCGGCCAACTGCGTGGTCGGGGTGAAGCCCACCGTCGGTCTGGTGGGCCGCGGCGGGGTGATCCCCGGCGTGCCGAGCCAGGACAGCGTCGGCCCGATCGCCCGCACGGTCCGCGACGCCGCGATCCTCCTCGGCGTCCTCGTCGGGGTCGACGACCGTGATCCGGCGACCAGGGCGAGCCGCGGCCACTTCCACCGCGACTACACTCGCTTCCTCGACGACGACGGGCTCAAGGGAGCACGGATCGGCGTACCGCGCACGGTGTACTTCGGCTACAGCCACCACGCCGACGACATCGCGGAACGCGCGATCGCCACCCTGCGCGAGGCCGGGGCGACCGTGGTCGACCCGGCCGACATCCCGACCGCCGAGCGACTGGAGGACCTGCCCAGCTCGATGATCGTCCAGGCGTACGAGGTCAAGCGCGCCCTCAACGGCTACCTGGCCGCCGCCCCCGGTGACCACCCGCGGGACCTCGCGGAGTTGATCGCGTTCAACCGCGAACACGCCGACCGCGAGCTGCGCTATGTGCGACAGGACGGCCTGGAGGCCGTGCACGCACTGGACTTCGGCGAACGCGAGTACCGACAGGCGCTGGCCACCAACCACCGCCTCTCACGCGCCGAGGGCATCGACGCGGCGCTGCGCCGGTACCGCCTGGACGCACTGGTGATGCCCACCACCGGGCCGCCCGCGAAGATCGACCTGATCCGCGGGGACAGCTACGGCGGAGGGGCCTCGACACCCGCCGCGCTCGCGGGATACCCCGCCGTCAGCGTCCCGGCCGGCTTCGCGTTCGGCCTGCCCGTCGGGCTGACGTTCATGGGCACGGCGTGGAGCGAACCGGTCCTGCTCCGGCTCGCCCACGCCTACGAGCAGGCCAGTGGGGTCCGACGTCCGCCTGCCTACCGGCCGGCGGACGTCGGCTTCTGACCACGGGCGCGCGGAGAGGGGCTGTCAGCTGCCGGGCACGGTGTCCTGGAAGGTGGTGCCCGCGCTGCGGTAGGCGTTCAGCCTCGTGGTGACCTGCGCCGGTGTGAGGACCTGGTCCTTCACGTGCAGGACGTAGTCGACCTGCTGGTCGTACGCCCGCGCGGTGGTGCTGGTCTGACCCGCGAGGTCGATCAGCCACTGGTTGAAGTTGATCGACATGGGCCGCTCCGGCAGGTACGCGGAGCCGTGCGTACCGAAGAGCTGTCCGTCGATGTAGTACTTGATGCTGTTGTTGTCGATGGTCAGCACCAGGTCGTGCCAGCCGCTGAAGCTCCGCCTCGCCTCGGTGTGCTCGTTGACCGCCACCCACGGCTCGGCCTGGTAGGTCTCCCAGGACGTCGTGTAGAGGATGTTGGACGGCTCGCCCCAGCCGCCGTTGGGCAGGTACTCGAAGTCGTACTCGGAGTAGTCGTCCGCCAGCGGTGCCTTGAGGTCGTTGATGGTGAAGAACGTCTGGACGAGGCGGTCGCCGTCCGGACCGTACTTGGGCGCGTCGTTGAACCGGACCCGGGCCGCGTAGGTGCCGTTCTTGAACTTCGTCGCCTTGGTGAGGATCTCCGTCTGCTTGGTGCTCGCCGCGGTGCCGGCGGTCGAGGTCTCCAGGTTCATGACGGAGTTGCCGCCCGTGGTGGCGAAGGTGACCTTGTCGGGAGCCCAGGTGGCGCCCGGCACCCCGGGGCCACCGGAGTTGGAGCGTACGTTCCAGCCGTTCGCCGAGATCCGCGGATCGCTGTAGCCGCTGTAGTTGAAGTCGTCGAACAGCGTGGCGGCGTCGGCCGGGGGATCGGTCGGCGGGTCGGTGGGCGGATCCGTCGGCCCGTTGCCCGCGGGTGCCTGGCCCCACACGGTGGTGCCGCCCAGCTGCGCGGTCACCTTGGACCAGTCGCCGTACGACGTCTGGGAGGCGCCGAAGGAGTAGTCGTCGCTCTGGTCGAGCGACGCCCATGACGACTGGTAGAAGCGCAGTTGAAGATCGCCGGTGTCGGCGCCCGGGGCGAGCGAGCCGGCCCCCGAGGTGAAGCCGATCTCCAGATAGCGGTCGGCCGTGGCGGTCGGGTTGGCGAGCGTGCCGAACGTCCCCGTGACGTTGGCGCAGCCCTTGACGGCCCAGGAGCAGGCGAAGCGGTAGTTCGCGCTCGCGGAGTCGGCCTTGAAGTAGTACCGGACCTTGACGCTGCTCAACTGCACGGTCGCGGTACCGGTGTTCTTCACCTTGAGCCACGGCTCGGACTGGTCGGCGCCCGCTCCGGTCGCGCTCGTACGGTACTGGACGCTGAGTCCGTCGGCAGCCGCGCTCGCGGTGGCCGGGAGTGCGGTGAGCGCGGCGGCGCCCAGGGCCACCGCGACGGCGGTGTGTGCGGTGGCGCGCAGCCGGTTCTTCGCGAATCTCATGGTGGTTCCTCTCCAGTAGGGGGTGAGGCCGGTGGGGGGTGAGGTCAGGGGTGGTGGGGGACGCCGAGTGCGTCGAGCCGGGCCGTGTGTCCGTCGATCCGGGACCGGAAGTCGGACCAGTCGGTGGCGCCGCTCCAGCCGCGCTCCGCGAGGGCACACAGCCGTGGATAGGTGAGGTATTCGATGTGTGCGGGCGTCCTGACGAACTCGGTCCACAGCTGGGCCTGCGTGCCGAGCACCCGCCCGGCGGCCTCGGCGTCCGCCTTCTCGGGCACCGGGTCGTGGGCGTGGACGGCCCGCAGATCGACCACGGCTCCGGGCTGGGCGGGCGGCTCGTCCGGGCCGTCGGACTGGGCGTAGTCGAGATAGGTGGCCCGGTGATGCGCGTTGATCACCGAGTGGCCGCGGCGGGCCGCCGTCAGGGTGTGGGCCGGATCGCGCCAGGTCATCACGGTGAACTCGGGGGGCAGTTCGGCGCCGGTCTCGGCCCAGCCGACCGGTCTGCGCCCGTTCTTGACGACATGCTCGCCGATCTTCCCGAGGAACCAGCCGTGCAGTGCCTCGGGACCCGGCAGGCCCTCCGCCGCCACCCGTTCACGTGCGGCGGCGCTGTGCGTCCACTCGTGGGTCGGGCACTCCTCGCCGCCGAGGTGGATGTACGGCGAGGGGAAGACGTCCATGACCTCGTCGAGGACACCGCGGCAGAAGTCGAGGACCTCGTCGTGGACACCGAGGACGGTGTCGCACACACCCCAGCGCGTCCACACGCCGAGGGTGCGCCCGGGGTGGTTGCCCAGGGAGGGACAAGCGGCGAGTGCGGCACGTACATGACCCGGCATCTCTATCTCCGGCACGACGGTGACGCCCCGCGCGGCGGCGTACCGGACCAGGCCGGTCAGTTCGCCTGTCGTGTACGCCCCACCGTGCGGGATTCCGTCGTACACCCCGCTGCCGGCCGGACCCCGCTGGGACTCGGCGCGGTGGCCGCCGATCTCGGTGAGCTGGGGACGGGCGGCGACCGGCATGCGCCAGCCCTGGTCGTCCGTGAGGTGGAGATGAAAGACGCTGATCTTGTGCAGGGCGAGCAGGTCGACGTACCGGCGCAGATAGGAGACCGGCTGGAAGTGGCGTGCCACGTCCAGCATCGCGCCGCGCCAGGGGTGGCGGGGGACGTCGGTGATGTCGGCGCACGGCAGCGGCCACCGGGTGACGCGCTGCGGGTCCGCCGACAGGGCGGCCGGGGGCAGGAGTTGACGGACCGTCTGGATGCCGCGGAGCAGGCCGGTGGGGTGCGCGGCCCGCAGCAGCACGGCGTGCGGGTCGACGGTGAGTACGTACCCCTCTTCGCCCAGGCCGCCGAAGTCGCCCGGCCCGCCGGGGCCGGGGCCGAGTGCCAGGGTGAACTGCCCCGCGGGGGAGGGACGCAGGGGCAGGCCGGTGGCGGGGGCCAGCAGGGTGCGCAGCAGTTCGGCGGCCGGTTCGGCGCCTTCGCCGATCCGCAGGGTTGTGTCCGCGTCGAGGGTGAAGTGTCCTGGCCGGAGCGCGACCTCGGTCGGCCGGGGGATGAGAGTGGGTGGGGGTGGCTGTGCGGGCACGGATCGCCTCCGGAGGGAGTGCACGGGGAGCACAGGACGAGGAGCGCAGGGCGGGGGCGGGGGCGCGGGGGCGAACGGCAGGGGTCAGCCCTTGACCGCGCCCGCGGCGAAACCGGACGTGACATGGCGTTGGAGCAGCAGGAACACCACGAGTGCCGGGGCCGCGAAGAGGGTCGAGGCGGCCATGGTGGCGCCCCAGTCGGTGCCGAAGACGTTCTGGAAGGAGGACAGCCACACGGGCAGGGTGCGGTTGTCCTGCTGTTTGATGATGAGGAAGTTGGCGTAGGCGAACTCGTTCCAGGCGGTGATGTAGCCGAAGAGCGAGGTGGCCATGAGACCCGGTGCCAGCAGCGGGAACGCGACGTGCCGGAACGCGCCGAGCCGCGTGCAGCCGTCGACCTGAGCGGACTCCTCCAGCTCGGGCGGGATCGTGCCGATGAAGCCGCGCAGGACGATGACCGTGAAGGGCAGGGTCATCATGAAGTAGACGAGGGTCAGGGTCGGCAGCCGGTCCAGCATGCCGGTGTCCCGCGAGATGATGTAGACCGGGATGATCAGTGACTCCCAGGGCGCCATCTGGGCGATGAAGACCATGAGCATGAACTGCCGGCGCCCCCTCCACCTCATCCGCGCGACCGCGTAGGCGGAGCCGAGCGCGACGACGAGGGAGAGCAGGACTGCGCTCAGCGTGACCAGGAGGCTGTTGCGCCAGAACAGGCCGAAGCCGTCGGCGCCGACAGCGGTGCGGAAGTGGTCGAGCGTCCAGGTCCGCGGGACGAGCCGGGGACTGACGGACTGGATGTCGCGGGCCGGGGTGAACGCGGTCGCGACCATCCAGTAGACCGGGAACAGACAGAGCGCGACCGTGACGACGGCGGCGGCGTTGAGAGGGACGCGGCGCATACGGGGGCGGGTCGTGCTCATGCGAGCTCGTCCTCCTGGCGGAACATCTGACGGAAGTAGAGGACCAGCACGCCCGACATCAGCACGACGGTCACCATGGAGGCCGCCGACCCGAGGTCGTACCGCTGGCTCGACAGGGCGGTCTGCACCGCGTACACGGGCAGGATCGTGGTCGCGTCACCCGGACCGCCGTTGGTCATCACCCAGATCTGGACGAACGCCTTGAACGTCCAGATCACTTCGAGCGAACACACCAGCAGGAAGATCGGCCGTACCACCGGGAAGGTGAGGGACCAGAAGATCCGCGTCCCCGACGCCCCGTCGAGCCGCGCCGACTCGTACAGCTCGACGGGGACGGTGGTGAGGGCCGAGTACAGGGTGATCGCCGCGAACGGCACGGACTGCCACACGACGAGGGCGACCAGGATGGCGAAGGCGGCCGGTCCGTGCGCGAACCAGGCGTAGCGGTCGAAGGACGCGAACCCCAGGTCCTTCAGGACCGCGTTGACGATGCCGAACTCCGAGTGGAACAGCCACTGGAAGACGGTGGTCGCCGCGATGACGGGCATCGCCCAGGCCAGGACGAGTGAGCTGAGGACCGCGGTCCGGCCGAACCGGCCGAGCCGTTCGATCATCAGCGCGACCAGGGTGGACAGCACCATGATCAGGACGACGTCGACCGCCATGAAGAGGAAGGTGCGGCGCACGACCTCCCAGAAGCGGCTGTCCCCGAGCAGCGTCCCGTAGTTGTCGAGCCCCACGAACCGGGCGTCGCCCAGGATGAGTTGCCGCAGACCGAAGTCCTGCAGCGAGATCACCACGGCGCGCACCAGCGGATAGACGAGCAGATAGAGCGTGCCGAGGACGGCGGGTGCGATCAGGACGTACGGCCAGACGCCGGGCCCGCCGTCCTTGGACGGGCGGCGCGGTCCTGAGCCGGGGGAGCGCCGGGGGTGCCCGGTGCCCGGCGGGGGATGGGGCGCGGTCTGCTCTCGGACGGCCGTCACGGCACACTTCCTCTCAGGTGCCGGCGTTCATCGCCGTGGTGACGGCCTCGGACGCCTTGGCCGCTTCCTTGTGCGCGTCGCCCCCGGTGAGTACGGCGGTCAGGTAGTCCTTGATCGGGTTCTTGGCCTCGACGGCGGCCCAGCCGGGTGTGTTGGGTGTGGCGTGGCCCTCGGCGGCGCCGACCGCCATGGCCGAGGCGCCCGGGTCGGAGGCGACCGCGTCGGACAGCGTGGTCTTGTTCGGTACGTAGCTCATGGCGACGGCGAGCTTCTTCTGCCAGGTGTCGCCGGTGAGTTCCCTGACGAAGGTGTAGGCCGCGTCCTGTTGGGCGGAGGCCGTGGGGATGACGAGGTCGGAGCCGCCGGTGAAGACGGCGCCGGGGGTGCCGGCGGTCTTCCCCGGGATCGGGAAGAAGCCGAGCTTGTCCTTGAGCGCGGGGTTGTTCTCGACGACCGTGTTGGCGCCGCCCGGGGACGAGATGATCTGGGCGACCTTCCCCTTGGCCATCACGTCCGCCTGCGGGGGACTGGCCTCGTCGGAGTCCTTGGGCCCCCTACCGAGCGCCTGCAGCTTCTTGTAGAACTCCATGCCGCGGACGGCCTCCGGGGTGTCCAGCGAGCCCTTCCACCGGCCGCCGGACTCGACGGCGAGGTCACCGCCCTCGTCCCAGACGAAGCCCGCGAGGGTGTACCAGTTCTGGCCGGGCAGGTAAATGCCCTGCGTGTCACCGGCGTCGAGCTTCTCGGTGGCGGCGGTCCACTGGTCACGGGTCTTGATCGCGGCCGGGTCGACGCCCGCCTTCTCGAAGAGGTCGGTGCGGTAGATGACGACGCGGTTGGCGGCGTAGTACGGGATGCCGTACTGCCTGCCCTCGTAGGCCCCGGGCTCGGCGAGGCCCTTGAGCCAGTCCTTCCCGCCGAGTTCGCCGACCTTGTCGCTGAGGTCGAGCAGGCCCCCGCTCTGGGCGAACTGGGCGACCTGGGTGTTGCCGGTCTCGATGACGTCCGGTGCGTCGCTGCTGGCGAGGGCCGCCGTGACCTTCTCGCCGATGCCGTCCCACTCCTGGATCTGGACCTTGACCCTGATGTCGGGATGAGCGGCCTGGAAACTCTTGACGAAGTCCTTCTGGAACCGCTCCGACACGCTGTCGCGCATCAGCCAGACATCGATGGCGGTGCTCCCGTCGTCGGAGGCGTCGGAGGAACTGCTGCAGGCACTGAGCCCGGTGGTCACGACGAGCGCGGACACACCGGCGAACAAGCGGAGCTTCACGGTTCACCTCTGAAGGACATCAGCGGACCACCTGACCAGTGAAGCCCACTGGACAGCTCACCTCTCGATGCGGGGATGAAACTGGCATAGACCAATCGGTGACGTCAACCCCTGCCGCAGCATGGGTTGTTGAGTCTCCGACGAGTCAGTTCTCAGGTGTCGACGCGTAGACAGCGGTTACACTTCGCCCCACCAGGAGTGACACGGCGCACGGCAACTGGTCAACTGGTAAAGGCGCTGTCGCGCACGAGAGTGCGAAAGGCGCAGCATGGGGGAGCGACATGAGGGTGGGAGAGGCATGAGGGGGAGCGGTATGAAGGTGGGGGCGGCATGAGGGAGGACGCGTCGGGCGCGGTACTGAAACGGGAGCGGGTCCGCGACTTCGTCCTCGACCTCGTCGAGTCCCGCAGCCCCGGTGACGCCATCCCCTCCGAGCGCTCCCTGTGCGCCCGGCTGGGCGTGTCCCGCCCGACCCTGCGTGCGGCGGTCGACGAACTCGTGGCCGCGGGCCTCCTGGTGCGGGAACACGGCCGGGGCATGTTCGTCGCACCGGAGAAGATCACCCAGGAACTCGTCTCCGGGCGGCAGACCATGACGGCACCTCAGGCCTCCGGTGCCTGGTCGAGCCGCCTGCTGGAGTTCACCACCTTCGCGGCCGGCGCACGCGTGGGCCGCAGACTGCGGATGTCGCCCGCCGCCGAGATCGTGTACGTGGCACGGCTGCGCCTGGTCGACGGCGCCCCGATGGCCATCGAGCATCTGCACATCAGGGCCGACCTGGTCCCCACCCTGTCCGCGCGGGAACTGGAAGCGGGCGACCTGTACGAGCACCTGCGCGAACAGCACGGCGTCCATGTCCAGGAGGCCGTGCAGGCCATCGAGCCGACCGTCGTCACCCGCGCCGAGGCCGAACTGCTCGACGTTCCCGAACTGTCCCCGGCGCTCCTCTTCGAACGGCTCACCTCGGACACCACCGGCCGGCCCGTCGAATACGTCCACTCGATCTACCGCGGCGACCGCTACCGCATCGTCTCCCGCCTCACCCTCGATCCCTCCGCCACCGAACCAGCGACCCGCCTCGGCCATCACCCGGGCATCCCGCCGGGCGACTTCGCCCACCGCGAGACCATCGCGTCCTCCACGCGGGGGGACATCCAGGCGGGCCAGTGAGCCGTCCCGCGGTGAGGGGACGGATCGCCCGATGGGTGTATCGGGGCGCCTGTGACCCGAGCGGGGCGGGGATCTGGTGATTCGTACGGGTCCCGGGCTATGTGGTGTGACACGGGGCAGGCACACTGCATACAGGCATTCTCACGATCAAGAGGAACAGGCATGATCACGCTTACGAAGGAAGACGGCCCGGCGGATCTCGACGGAGTGACCCATCTGTCGATCGGGGTCTCCTGGGACCCCACCGTCGGCAGCAGCGGCGGACTGATCGGCAAGCTGCGCCAGAAGACCGGCACGGACCTCGACCTGATCGCCATCGCCATGCAGGGCTCGGACCCGGTCCGACTGGCGGGTCTCGACTCCCTGGACCCGCTGGGCAACGGCTCGTTGGTGCACACCGGCGACAACCAGACCGGCAAGGGCGCCGGTGACGACGAGACGGTGACCGTCGAGTTCGCCCGTGTCCCTGGGAACATCACCTCGATCGTCTTCGTCGCCGCCGCCTACAAGAAGAGCAGCTCCTTCCAGAAGGCGCGCAACATCAGCTTCAAGGTGTACGACGCCAGCGGTGGCAGCACGCAGCAGGTGGCGGACATCTGGCCGAGCCTCCTCAGCAACGACAACGGCTGCGCCGTCGCCAAGGCGATCCGGGTCGGCGGGGCCTGGAAGCTGCAGGTCATCAACGAGACAGGGAAGATCAAGCAGGGCGACGAGCAGGCCCTGATGCGCTTCGCCGCGAGCAAGTAGGTCACACGCGAGCGATCGCGCGGATGCGGGACGGCCGCGCGGATGCGGGACGGGGCGGGACCGGCGCACAGGTCGGTCCCGCCCCGCCGTGTGTGTCACCCCTGTGTCATCACCCGCGTGGCCTGCCGATATTCAGGAGTGTACGTTCGTACGCTCCCGCTATAGGCTCATCCTCATGACTGTTGACGTACTGCGCCGGCCCGCGTCGGCCGAACGGCGGGCCCGGGCGGCCGTCGCCGTGCTGTTCTTCACCAACGGAGCCCTGTTCGCCAACCTCCTGCCGAGGTATCCGCAGATCAAGGCGGATCTCGGCATAGGGAACGCGGCCTACGGCCTGGCCGTCGCCGCGTTCCCGGCCGGTGCCATCGCGGCCGGTCTCGCGGCGGGAGTGGTGATCCGCCGGATGGGCTCGGCGCGGGCGGCGGTGGCCGGTACCCTGCTGACCGGCGCGGGCATCCTCGTCGCGGGTCTGGCCGACTCGGTGCTGCTGTTCGCGGCGGCGCTGTTCCTGGCCGGGGCGATGGACGCGGTCACCGATGTGGCGCAGAACGCCCACGGACTGCGCGTGCAGCGACGCTACGGACGTTCCATCATCAACTCCTTCCACGCGATCTGGTCCATCGGCGCCGTCACCGGCGGAGCCATGGCCGCCGCGGCGATCGCGCTCGGCCTCTCACGCGGGCAGCACCTGGCGATCTCGGGTGTGGTGTTCGCAGTGGCCGCGTGCGTCGCCCTGCGGTTCTGCCTGCCCGGCCCCGAGACGGAGCGCGAGCCTGAGACAGAGCCCGAGCCCGAGACCGAGATCGGGTCGATGCCCGGTTCGGCCGCCGAGTCCGGTCCCGGCGGCGGAGGCGGACGGCAGGCGGGGCGTCCGACGGCCGGCCGGCGTACCGCGTACGTGCTGGGCGCCCTGGTGCTCATCGCCACGGCCGGGACACTCGTCGAGGACGCGGGCAGTTCCTGGGCCGCGCTCTATCTCTCCGGCTCGCTGTCCGCGTCGGTGACGCTGGCCGCCTCCGGCTACATCGCGCTGGTCGGGGCCCAGTTCGTCGGCCGCATCATTGGTGACCGCCTCGTCGACCGGTTCGGCCAGCGCACGGTGGCCCGCGCCGGCGGCGCCGTCGTCGTGGTCGGTATGGGCCTGGCGCTGGCCGCGCCCACGGTGCCCGGCACGATTCTCGGGTTCGCCGCGGCAGGGTTCGGTGTGGCGACGCTGGTCCCCGCGGCCATGCACGAGGCCGACGAACTGCCCGGCCTCAAACCGGGCTCGGGACTGGCCATCGTCTCCTGGCTCATGCGCCTCGGGTTCCTGGTCTCCCCGCCCGTCGTAGGACTGGTCGCCGACGCGGCGAGCCTGCGGGCGGGCCTGCTCGTGGTGCCCCTGGCCGGCCTGCTGGTGCTCCTGCTCGCCGGAGTGCTGCAGCCCGGACGCCGGTAGGCCCGGCCCCCGGCTTCCGATCCCGGCTCCCGGCCGAGGGCAGCGTTTTCCGGGTCGCGGACCGCCGTCGAGTGTACGATCGTACGCATGCCGACGGACTACTTCGCCCATGATCCCCGCACGAATCTCGAACGCATGGCGGCGGGCGACCACTACATCGCCGACGACCCGGAGATCGTCCGCCGCTACGAGCGTGCCGTGCGGCTGGCCGCCCGCTATCAGGCCGCCTACGTCGAGGACACCGAGGCGGCCCGCCCGATCCTCGCCGAACTGCTCGGCTCCCTGGGACCCGACGCACATGTGCGGCCACCGCTGTACGTCGACTACGGCAGCAACATCACGATCGGCGCGCGCACCTTCGTCAACTACAACCTCACCGCCCTGGACGTCGCGGCGGTCACCATCGGCGAGGACTGCCAGATCGGTCCGAACGTGCAACTGCTCACCCCCACCCACCCCTTGGAGCCGCAGCCCCGGCGCGACAAGCTGGAAGCCGCCGAGCCGATCACCATCGGGGACAACGTGTGGCTGGGGGGAGGCGCCATCGTGCTGCCGGGTGTCACTGTCGGAGACAACTCCGTCATCGGTGCCGGCGCGGTGGTGACCAAGGACGTGCCCGCCAACGTGGTCGCCGTCGGCAACCCCGCCCGCCCGGTCCGCACCCTCTGAAGGCCCCCGCCATGGCCACCGGACACACCGACCCGCGGCGCCGCGAACGCATCATCGGCGCGACCCTCGATCTCATCGCCGAGGAGGGGATCGCCAGCGTCTCCCACCGGAAGATCGCCGCGCGCGCGGGTGTCCCGCTGGGGTCGATGACCTACCACTTCAGCGGTATGGACGAGCTGCTCCGAGAGGCGTTCACCCGCTTCGCCGACCACATCGTCGCCGTCTTCGACGCCCACCTCGCCGCTCCGGCCGACCGTGACCAGGCCCGGCAGGCGGTGGCGGACCTGGTGCACGTCCTGTCGGAGGGCAGCCAGCGCGACCTCGTACTCACCCAGGAGCTGTACACCCTCGCCGCGCGCCGGCCGGTCTACCGGGAACTCACCCATGAGTGGATGGGCCGCAGCCGCACCCATCTGGAGAAGCACTTCGACCCGGACACGGCACGGCAACTCGACGCCCTCATCGAGGGTCTCACCCTGCACCGGGCTCTGGACAACGAACCCCACGACCGTGCCCTCACACTTGAGGCGATCACCCGCATCACCACCCCGCGCACGTAGGGCCACCGGCCGGGCGCGCGGGCCGGGTGCGGGCGCGGGCGCCGGATCGATCAGGAATCGAGAAGCGCCTCACCCCGCGCCGCGTCTAGCGTGACTGCCATGGACGTCACCCCGCACGCGAGCTTCCGCCGCGCCGTGACGCGCCGGAACAACAGGTGGACAGATCAACAGTTGGACAGATCGACAGATCGACGGATCGACAGACGGAGACATGATGCGCATGGCCCCCAGGACGGACACGCGGTCGTCCGCGCCGCACGCTGCCGACAGTCATGACCTGATCCGCGTGCACGGCGCGCGCGAGAACAACCTCAAAGACGTCAGCATCGAGATCCCCAAGCGCCGCCTGACCGTGTTCACCGGTGTCTCCGGCTCGGGCAAGAGCTCGCTGGTGTTCAACACGATCGCCGCCGAGTCGCAGCGGATGATCAACGAGACGTACAGCGCCTTCGTCCAGGGCTTCATGCCCACCCTGGCCCGCCCCGAGGTCGACGTCCTCGACGGGCTGACCACCGTGATCACCGTCGACCAGCAGCGGATGGGCTCCGACCCGCGCTCCACCGTGGGCACCGCCACCGATGCCAACGCGATGCTGCGCATTCTCTTCAGCCGCCTCGGCACACCGCACATCGGCCCGCCCAGCGCGTACTCCTTCAACACCGCCTCGGTCCGGGCCAGCGGTGCGATCACCGTGGAGCGCGGCGCCAAGAAGACGGTCAAGGCGACCTTCAACCGCACCGGCGGCATGTGCACGCGCTGCGAGGGCCGGGGCTCGGTCTCCGACATCGACCTGAGCCAGCTCTACGACGACTCCAAGTCACTCTCCGAGGGCGCCTTCACCATCCCCGGCTGGAAGTCGGACAGCCAGTGGACCGTGCAGGTCTACGCCCAGTCCGGCTTCGTCGACCCGGACAAGCCGATCCGCGAGTACACCGCGAAGGAGTTGCGGGCCTTCCTCCACGGCGAGCCGGTCAAGGTCAAGGTCAACGGCGTCAACCTCACCTACGAGGGGTTGATCCCGAAGATCCAGAAGTCGTTCCTGTCCAAGGACAAGGAGTCGATGCAGCCGCACATCCGGGCGTTCGTGGAGCGGGCGGTCACCTTCGCCACCTGCCCCGAGTGCGACGGCACCCGGCTCAGCGAGGGTGCCCGCTCGTCGAAGATCGGCAAGGTCTCCATCGCCGACGCCTGCGCGATGGAGATCCGTGACCTGGCCGTATGGGTCCGCGGCCTCGACGAGCCGTCGGTGGCACCACTGCTCGCCGCGCTGCGGCAGACCCTCGACTCGTTCGTGGAGATCGGCCTCGGCTATCTCTCGCTCGACCGGCCCGCGGGCACGCTGTCGGGCGGCGAGGCCCAGCGCGTCAAGATGATCCGCCACCTCGGCTCCTCGCTCACCGACATCACCTACGTCTTCGACGAGCCCACCATCGGCCTGCACCCCCATGACATCCAGCGGATGAACGAGCTCCTGCTGAGGCTGCGGGACAAGGGCAACACCGTGCTCGTCGTGGAGCACAAGCCGCAGACGATCGCGATCGCCGACCACGTCGTCGACCTCGGCCCCGGCGCGGGTACGGAGGGCGGCACCGTCTGCTTCGAGGGCACCGTGGAGGGGCTGCGGGCCAGTGACACCGTCACCGGCCGCCACCTCGACGACCGGGCCGCCCTCAAGAAGACACCACGCGAGCACACCGGCTCGCTGCAGATCCGCGGCGCGACAGCGCACAACCTGCGGGGCGTCGACGTCGACATCCCCCTCGGGGTGCTCACCGTCGTCACCGGTGTCGCCGGCTCGGGGAAGAGCTCGCTCGTGCACGGGTCGATCCACGACGACGAGGGTGTGGTGTCGATCGACCAGGGCGCCATCCGCGGCTCCAGGCGCAGCAACCCGGCGACGTACACCGGCATGCTCGACCCGATCCGCAAGGCGTTCGCCAAGGCCAACGACGTGAAGCCCGCGCTGTTCAGCGCCAACTCCGAGGGCGCCTGCCCCACCTGCAACGGCGTGGGCGTCGTCTACACCGACCTGGCGATGATGGCCGGTGTCGCCACTCCCTGCGAGGAGTGCGAGGGCCGGCGGTTCCAGGCCGCGGTCCTGAAGTACCACCTCGGCGGCCGTGACATCAGCGAGGTGCTCGCGATGTCGGTGACCGACGCCGTGGCGTTCTTCGGGGCGGGCGAGGCGAGCGTCCCGGCCGCGCACCGCGTCCTGCAACGCCTCGCCGACGTCGGGCTCGGCTACCTCAGCCTCGGCCAGCCGCTCACCACGCTCTCCGGCGGCGAGCGCCAGCGGCTCAAGCTGGCCACCCACATGGGCGACAAGGGCGGTGTGTACGTCCTGGACGAGCCGACCACCGGCCTCCACCTCGCCGATGTCGAGCAGCTGCTCGGCCTGCTCGACCGGCTCGTCGACGCCGGCAAGTCGGTCATCGTCGTCGAGCACCACCAGGCGGTCATGGCGCACGCCGACTGGATCATCGACCTCGGCCCCGGCGCCGGTCACGACGGCGGCCGGATCGTCTTCGAGGGCACCCCGGCCGACCTGGTCGCCGCCCGCTCCACCCTGACGGGCGAACACCTCGCGGCGTACGTGGGCGACTGACCGCACTTCCTCGGGGCTTTCGCGGCCCCGCGTCCCGTGTGGGGCGCGGTCAGCCGGTCGCGGGGCCGTGCGTGAGGGCGAGCGCACGGTCCGCGGCGGCGGCCAGCGCGGTGTCGTCCGGATCCGTACCGATCCAGGCGAGGTGCCCGTCGGGTCGGATCAGGGCGGCGCGCACCGGGGCCCAGGCGGCCGGCGGCCGGTCGAGGGACCCGGCATGCACGGTGAGCCCCGGCCGCGCCCGGTCCGCGAGGACATTCCGCGGTTGTACGTTCTCCGGGCCTCGATCCTGACCGGATGTGCCGCCCGTCAGGTCGAGGAGCAGGTGACCGTCCGCGCGCAACCGCCCGTGCAAGCCGCTCCCGGAGCCGGTGAAGGCCAGGTCGGGGGCGCGGCTCCCGGTGAGCGGATGGGCCGCCGCGTCCGATGCCGGGTAGGTCACGGCGAGCGCGGTGAGGCGTTCGGCCAGGGCCCCGCCGAAGCCCGGCTGGGTGGCGATCATTCCGCTGAGGAACGACCGCAGATCGAGGCCCTCGGGGGTGAAACCGGTCATCAGGGCGGTCTGGGCCCGGCTGTGCTCCATCAGCTGGGCGCCGACCGGGTGGCGCTCGGCGTGGTAGCTGTCGAGCAGACCGGCCGGGGCCCGGCCGCCGACGGTCGCGGCGAGCTTCCAGCCCAGGTTGTGCGCGTCCTGGATGCCGACGTTCATGCCGACACCGCCGGTCGGGAAGTGCTGGTGGGCGGCGTCACCCGCGAGCAGGACCCGGCCGCGCCGGTACTCCGAGGCCAGCCGGGTGGCGTTGCCGAAACGGGAGAGCCACACCGGGTCGCGCATCCCGTAGTCCTCGCCCGTGATGGCGACGACCTTGGCCCGCAACTCCGCCAGAGTGAGCTCCCCCGGCGACTCGGTGGTGAGGCTGTCGGGGCTGATGCCGACGAGACGATAACGGCCGCCGGGCAGCGGCGCGACCAGCAGCCCGCCCCGGAGCCCGAAGACGCCGAACCCGGGGCGTGGCGGGTGGTCGAGCACGACATCGCCGAGCCAGCCCAGCACCGTGGAGGGCGTACCGGGAAAGTCGATACCGGCGGCGGTGCGTACGGTGCTGCGGGTGCCGTCGCACCCGACGAGGTACGCCGCCCGCAGCTCGTACGGCCCGTCGGGTCCCTGCACCTGTACGGTCACCGCGTCCGCGTCCTCGGTGAACCCGCCGACGCGGTGCCCCCGCAGGACGGTGGCGCCGAGTGCGAGCGCGTGCTCCGCCAGCAGTTCCTCGCTACGGGCCTGCGGCAGCGCGAGCGTGTACGGGAACGGGGTGTCCAGCACCCCGAAGTCCAGCCGCTGTTCGAGCATGGCGAAGTGCCCGCCCGGTATCCGCAGGCCCTCCGCCAGGAAGGGCTCGTGCACACCGCGCGAGGCGAGGATCTCGATGGTCCGGGGATGGACGGTGAGCGCCTTCGAGCGCTGATCGATGTCGGTCCGTTCCTCTACGACGGTGACGGAGACCCCGCCCAGCCGCAGTTCGGCGGCCAGCCACAACCCGACCGGACCTCCGCCCGCGATGACAACCTGCTCGTTCACGCATCCTCCTAGGTCACTGACCAATAACGTGTCCGCAGTAAACTAGGTCAATGACCAATAGGCAAGCGAGTGAGGGCCGCGCCCCCCGGCTGGACCCCGCAGCGGTGATCCGGGCCGCGCTGGAACTGCTGGACGAGAAGGGCCTGGACGCCCTGTCCACCCGGGCGGTCGCCGACCGGCTCGGCGTGCGGATGAACACCGTGCTGTGGCATGTGAAGACCAAGGCCCGGATGCTGGAGCTGATGGCGGACGCCGTCGTCGGCGAAGCCCCCCTCGACGGGCTTCCGGCCGACTGGGAAGAAGGGGTGCGCGAACTCGCCCGCCGCTACCGCCGCGCGCTGCTCGCCCACCGCGACGGCGCCGCACTCGTGGTCGGCACGTACGCCGCCGAACCGCACACCCTGGCCTTCGCCGACGCGCTGGTGGCCGCGCTCCTGGACGGCGGTCTCGACGAGCGGGACGCCGCCTGGACCACGTGGACGATCATCTACCTCGCCCTCGGCCTGACCCAGGAGGAACAGGCCGCGCCGCAGAACCCCTTGAAGGACACGGTGGCGGAGACGGTGTCCAGGACCACCCACCCCGCCCTGTACCGCGTCCTGCACCACCTCGACGCGCGGTCGTTCGACGAGCGCTTCGAGTTCGGACTGTCCGCGGTGATCGGCCGAGCGGCAGACCTGTCCTCATGAACACATCGGACACCGACGCCGCCCACCGGACCGAGACGGCTCGGTCGGGTCGGGCAGGAGCAACGGCGCGGCCGCCTCCGCCCGTGCGAGGTCGTGGTCGGCGACGGCCATGTGCGCGAAGAAGGGGCGACGGGCCGCGATCCTGGTGATCGCGGTGCCGACGCCCCCTGCTCCGACCAAGAGGACCCGCATGGTGCAGCGCTCCTTCGCCCCGCCCGCCCGTTTCGGTGCGGCAGGACGACAGCAGTGGCACCGCTCGGTCCGGTCCCTACCGCGCGCCCCGTTTCCGTGTGCCGGACGGCGGGTTGCCACGGGCGTGGAATTCGATGGCCAGGGGTGCGGCCGTGAACATCGAGGAGTACGTGCCGACGACGATGCCGATGAGCAGGGCGAGGGCGAAGTCGGTCAGGGAGTCACCGCCCAGCAGGGCCAGGGCGGCGAGGATGAACACGGCTCCCATCCCGGTGTTGACGGTCCGGGGGAGGGTCTGCAGGATCGCCGTGTTGGTGAGCACCGGAAAGGGGATTCCCTTTCGTCCGTCGCCGCCGCCGGTTCCTGTGCCTGGGTCGTGGGTGCGGTTGGCGGACGTCAGCTCTCTGATCCGGTCGAAGACGACGACGGAGTCGTTGATCGAGTAGCCGATCACCGTCAGCAGGGCGGCGAGGAAGACACCGTCGACCGGTTTGCCGAGCCAGGCGAAGACACCGACGAGGATCAGGGCGTCGTGGACCATCGCCACGACCGCGGACGCCCCGAACGCCCACCGGAAGCGGACGGCGAGATACAGCAGTTGCGCGGCCAGCGCCGTGGCGAGGGCGATGAGGGCTCCCCGGCGCAGTTCGTCCCCGAGGCTGGGACCGATGAGCTCGTCGCGGATCTTCTCGGCGCCGCCCGCCAGTTCGCCGACCGCCTTGTCCACCTTCGCCGCCTCGGCGTTGGTCAGCTGATCGGTGCGTACGGTGAGATCGCCGTCGCCCGAGGTCTGCACGACGGCGCGGGGCAGCCCCGCGTCGGCCAGGGCGGTCCGGGCACGGTCGGCGTCCACCGGGGCGGAGGCGGCGTACTCCATGAGCCGTCCGCCGGTGAACTCGACACCGAAGTTCAGCCCCTTGACCGCGATGCCCGAGGCGGCCAGGACGAGGGCCACGGCGGAGGCCGCCAGCCAGGTGCGCCCGCGCCGCATCAGGTCCGGGTCGCGGCGGGTGAGCCAGTCCCGGACCCTGCCGGTGTCCGCGATGCCGGTGAGGTGCGGCCGGCGGCGTACGGACCGGCGGGCGACCGCGTGGTCGGCGAGGACGCGGGTGATGACCAGGGCACTGAGCATCGAGGCGAGGACGCCGATGCCCAGGGTGACGCCGAAGCCCCGCACCGGCCCGGAGGCGAGGAGGAAGAGCAGCCCGGCGGCGATGAGGGTCGTGATGTTGGAGTCGGCGATGGCGCTGAAGGCATTGCGGAATCCCGCGGAGAGGGCCGGGCGCAGCCCCTTGCGGCGGGCCGCGTACTCCTCGCGGGCCCGCTCGAAGACGAGCACGTTGGCGTCGACGGCCATACCGATGGCCAGGACGAACCCCGCGAGCCCCGGGAGGGTGAGGGTGGCGCCGAGTGCGGCCAGAGCGGCGTAGGAGATGACTCCGTAACAGGCCAGGGCGACGGCGGCGAGGGCACCGAGGAGCCGGTAGACGGCGATGATGAAAAGCGAGGTCAGCGCGGTGCCGATCACGGCGGCCCAGGCGCTGGCCTCGATGGCCGTGGCGCCCAGCGTGGGGCCGACGGTGCGCTGTTCGACGGTCTCGACCGGTACGGGCAGGGCTCCGCCGTTGATGAGCAGGCCCAGTTCGCGGGCTTCCTCCTGGCTGAACGAACCGGTGATCTGGGTGGATCCGCCGGTGATGCCCGTACGACAGGCCACGGACGAGTTGACCTGCGGGGAGGAGATGACCTTGTCGTCCAGGACGATGGCCACGCGGCGGGCCGGGTCACCGGCCGGGTGGCACGCGGCCCTGCCGGTCAGCTCGGCCCAGGCGTCGCCCGCGCCCTTGAACTCGATGCCGACGAACCAGCCGGCCCCGCTCTGCGCGTCGATCCGCGCCTCGGCGCTGTCGACGTCCGCGCCGGTGAGTGCCGAGGGGCCCAGGCGTACGGGGCGCCCGGACTCGTCGGTGTCGACTGTGCCGGGATCCGTGTCGGGCTCCGTGTCCAGAACGGGGTGGAAGGTCAGTTGGGCGGTGCGGCCGAGGACGTCGGCGGCTTCACGCGGGTCCTGGACACCCGGCAGCTCGACGATGATCCGGTTGTCCCCGGAACGGGCGATGGTGGGCTCGGAGACGCCGAGCGCGTCGATGCGCTGACGCAGTACCTCCAGGGTTCGGTCGGTCGCTTCGGAGTCGGCCTCGGCGGTGGGGGAGTCGCGGGTCTCCAGTACGAGCTGGGTTCCGCCGCGCAGGTCGAGCCCGAGACGGACCGGGACGGTCAGGGTGATGTAGAGCGAGAGGGCCAGGACGGCCAGGGCGAAGAACGCCCGCACGCGGATGGCGCGCGTCAAGGGTGCCTCCAACAGGCATGACCGCACCCCGGAAAGGGGCGCGGTGGGGATCGACTGTCGACTGGGTGACGTCAGATGCCGGTGGGAGGCGGCGGGCCGCGCCCGCTGTGCCGCGGGGAATGCTGTGACGGTGTGAAGGCGCCGAGTGCGGCCGGCAGCGGCGGGCCCGGTTTCGCCAGCGGGACCACGAGGCCGGGCGGCACGAGGAATCCGCCGGGAGGCGGCGCGTGCCACTCGCCCGCGGTGACGCGGCCCGCGCGGGGCGGCTGGCCGCAGGCGGTGGGGCAGGAGTCGTCGACGCCGGTACGGGCGTCGGCCCGGGCTCCTGCGGGTGCCGACGCGCTGACGCCGGTCGCGGGCGCCGCGCTGTGATGTGCGGCGACCGCGACCGACGTCAGCGCGTCGGAAGACCCCGCGGCGGGGTTCCCCTGCAGGCCCAGTACGCCGAGGACGGTGAGGAGCACCGCCAGCAGCACGCCGGTGACGGGAGCCCGGTGTCCGCCGGGGGGTGAGGCCGCGCGGATCCGCTCTGCCACGACCTGCCCCTCCTTCCCCGACGCTCGACTCCCGACCGCGATGGAACGCGGCCCCGGCCGACAGAGGGCGGCCTCCCAGGACAACGCACGGGGAACGCACAAGGTTCGCACGGACCGGAACGGGTGAGGGATGCGCCAAGGATCGTGAACCCCACGGCCTCCCCGCGGCCGTTCTCGAGTACTGCGGCCCTTGTGGCAGGCGGGGTAAACGATCACGATGCAAGGACGGCCGGCCGGGCACTACGGGCAGGGCCGGCCCTCAGCACAGCCGGTTGGCCCGGCATGGCACCGACAGGAGCATTCGTGACGTACGACATCACCGCCCTCCGCGCGCACTTCCCGGCGCTGAGCGCCGGAATCGCCCACTTCGACGGCCCCGGCGGCACCCAGACCCCGCAGCCCGTCATCCGGGCGATCGCCGACGCGATGGGGCAGCCGCTGTCGATCCGGGGCCGGATGACGCCGGGGGAGCGCAACGCCGAGGCCATCGTCACCCGGACCCGACAGGCCCTGGCCGACCTGCTGGGAGCGCGGCCGACCGGGATCGTCTTCGGCCGCAGCGCCACCCAGCTCACCTATGACATCTCCCGCACCCTCTCCAAGGAGTGGGCGCCAGGTGACGAGGTGGTCGTCACCCGACTCGACCACGACGCCAACATCCGCCCCTGGATCCAGGCCGCCGAACAGGCCGGTGCCACCGTGCGGTGGGCCGACTTCGATCCCGCCACCGGAGAGCTGACCGCCGACGACATCCGCGCCGTGCTGTCCCCGCGGACCAGGCTGGTGGCCGTCACCGCCGCCTCCAACCTGATCGGCACACGGCCCCCGATCGCCGAGATCAGCGGCCTCGCGCACGAGGCCGGTGCCTTCGTCCACGTCGACGGGGTCCACCACGCCGCTCACACGCTGGTGGACCTGGAGGAACTGGGCGCGGACCTGTTCGTCTGCTCCCCGTACAAGTTCTTCGGACCCCACCACGGAGTACTCGCGGCCCGGCCGGAACTGCTGGAGACACTGCGGCCGGACAAGCTCCTGCCCTCCTCCGACGTGGTCCCCGAACGCTTCGAACTGGGCACCCTGCCCTATGAGTTCCTCGCGGGCACGGAGGCCGCCGTCGATTTCCTCGCCGGCCTGGGCCCCGACGCCACCGGCACGCGGCGGCAGCGTCTCGCCGCTGCCTTCACGGCACTCGAAGCACACGAGCGGACCCTGCGCACCCGGCTCGACGAGGGGCTGTCCGCGTTCCCGGGGGTGCACGTCCACTCCCGGGCGGCCGATCGCACCCCCACCGTGCTGCTCACCTTCGAGGGCCGGTCGGCGGCGGACGCGTACGGCTTTCTCGCGCAGCGCGATGTGCACGCGCCGGCGGGGTCCTTCTACGCGATCGAGGCCTCCCGCCGCCTCGGCCTCGGCGACACCGGCGGCCTGCGCATCGGCCTCGCTCCCTACAACAACGCGGAGGACATCGAGCGGCTCCTGGCGGGCCTGGCCGAGTTCCTGTCGCTCTGAACGCTCACGCCCGGCCGCCTCTCTCAGGAGGCGCCCCACGCCGCGGCGCACAGCGCCCGGTCCGCCTCCTCGGTGTAGTGGGCCGCCGCGAGCCAGGCGCGGGCGAACCGGCCGAGGTCGGCGGGGACGAGCCGGCCGAAGGCATCGCGGGACCGGTCCGCGGCAGCGGCGTGGAGTTCGTCGAGGAGGTCTCCGGCGCAGTCGAAGCCGTAGCGGCCCAGCCGACGGCTGTCGGCGGAACCGTCACCGGGAAAGGCGAGCACACGACGGCCCGCCGAAGCCGCCTGGTGGACCCGGCGGCGCAGGAGATGCAGCGGCGCCTCGTCCAGCGGGGCGGGCGGAGAACCGGTGCCCGGCGCTGCGGGTGCCGTCGCGGGGGCGGGCAGGTCCGCCTGCTGGAGGCGGTCGAGGCCCAGGTCGACATGGGCCCCGGCGGCACTGGGGTGGCCCGCGGCGATCAGGAGTGCCCGGGGCACGGGTGCGGGGTCGAGGCGGGCGACGACGCGCAACCGCGTACCCGGCGCGGTCGCGAGGAGACGGAGGTTGTCGCGGCAGGGCAGCGCGGGGTGGTCGTGCGCGGCGGCCAGCCGGAGCGTCAGGCCGTCGCAGTCGGCGAGCAGGCAGTCGCCCGCGGCCTCGCGGACCGTCCCGGTGAGCGTCACATCGAGGAACAGCAGTCCGTGCCCGCCGGTCAGGGCACGGGACACCTGCTCGGCGACCGGCGCCGCCCACAGACGGTCGAGAGGAGCCTCGCCCCACGCGGCGCCCGCCGCCCGCACGGCCCGCACGCCCGCACCCGCGCCCAGACGTCCCGTCGGCGAGACGGTCGCCCCGGACACCGCGAGCCCGGCCCGCGACAGCTCCCGGTGGGTCAGCGCGGTGTCCCCGATCCGCACGGCCCGGTCGGCCGCGCCCACGGCCCGGCCGGAGCCGCCCGGGGCGACATCGGAGACCGTGCAGAGCCTGCCGTCGGCGTCGGCGGTCCAGGTGACCGCTCCCGCGTAACCGGTCGCCGTCAGGACGGGTTCGGAGAACAGCCCGTACAACCGCAGGGACCCGTCCGGGGCGTACGGCTGCCGTGCGGTGCCGCGCAGGTCGGCGAGTTCGGCATCGGCGGAACGCGGAAGGCGGTGGGCCGTCATGAGGACGTCACGGAGATCCGCGGTGAGATCGGCGAGGCGGTACGCCGGATCGCCGCTGCGGGCGGCCCGGAGCCGGGTGACCACGGAGACCGCCGAAGCGGCGAGCCGGGGCAGAGCAGTGACCCGCGCGGTGTGCGCGGCGCGCAGCAACTCCGCCTGCAGTACTGCCCCGGACCCGTCCGTACCGGCTTCGAGTACGCCGGCCGCTGCGTCATACACGGCCAGCGCCGCGGTGCGCTGCTCGGGAGTGGCGGTCTCGGACTCCGCCCGTCCCTCTGGTGCGGGCGTGGGCAGACTTTCCGAGCCCGAGCCCGAGCCGGTGCCGGTGCCGGTGCCGTTGCCGGGCTGGGTCTCCGCCGCCGGTTCCGGCTCCTCCTGGGGATCGGCGATCGGGGCGGCCGAGGCGGCAGCCGCGCGGTGCAGACAGTCGGGCGCCAGCAGACAGCCGCACCGGATCGCGTCCGCGCTGGTCACGCTGCCGCCGGGAGCGTGCAGTTCGAGATGGGTGTCGTCGTCGACGGCGATGCGTACGGTGTCGCCGTCGCGGACGCACGGACGGTCCGCGAGCTTGGTGATGCCGGCGTCCAGCCGCTTGCGGAGGCGCGGGGTGAGCCCCTGCACGAGTGCGGCGGTCACGGACGGGGCGACCGGAGGCAGGTCGAGGCTCATGAGACTTTCTCCCCTACCCAGCGGGCGAGTTCGAGCGGGCTGAGGGCGGCGACGGGCATGCCTGCGGCGACGAGCTGTCCGGCGACACCGGTCGAGTACCGGGGGCGTCCGGCGTCGTCGAGACTCGCGCAGCCCAGGACATGGCAGCCCGCCCCGACGAGGTTGCGGACCTCGGCGAGCAGTCCGCCGACGGGATACCCCTCCTCGAAGTCGCTGACGACCACGACGAGGGTGCGGGACGGCACGGTGACGAGCTCGCGGGCATGACGCAGCCCCGCGGCGATGTGGGTGCCGCCGCCCACACTGACCTCGAGCAGCAGCGACAGCGGATCGTCGACATGACCGGTGAGGTCGACGACCTCCGTGGAGAAGGCCAGGAAGTGCGTGGACAGGGTCGGTACGCCGGCCAGGACCGAAGCCGTGAGTGCGGCCCAGACCGTGGAGGCCTCCATGGACCCGGACACATCGGTGACCAGGATCAGCCGCCAGTCCGCGGCGCGTTTGGCCCGGGAGCGGAAGACGGGGTGTTCCGGAATGACCTGGACGGTCCCGTCCGGGCCGCGGCGTGCCGTCGCGAGGTTGGCGCGCAGTGTGCGGGACAGGTCGAGGCCGCCGCCCGGCCGCCGGCTGGGCCGCGGCAGGGTCGTGCCGTGCAGGGCGGGACGCAGCCGCGTGGCCAGTTCCCGGGTCAGTGCCTCGACCAGACGGCGGACCAGGGGGCGCAGCGCGGCCAGCCGTGCCTCGGGCAGCCCTCCCGCGTGCCGGAGCACGGTACGCAGCAGGTCGACGGAGGGCCGCACGCTCGCCGGATCGAGCTCGGCGAGCACGTCCTTGCGGCCCGACGCGGCGGCCACCGCCAGCACCTCCTCCCGGATGCCCGGGCCGAACAGCGCGGCGAGTTCCTCGGACCACTCGCGCACACCCGGATACGGCGCCTCGCGACCGCCGCGTGAGCCCGGGCCGTCCAGCCTGCCCCTGCTGCCCTCGCCGCGTCCGCTGCCGTACAGCTCGTCCAGCGCGGTCGCCAACGCCGAAGCCGAGGACGGCAGCTGTTCCGTACGGCGTCCGAGCACGAGCCGCCAGCGATCGGCGGCCCCCAGGACGTGATCCTCGGGAGCCTTTTCCGCGGACTTGTGCGGTGCGGCGGGCTCCGCCTCCGGTACGAGGCTGTCCACCGGTGGCGGTGGCAGCAGGTCGAGCGTGCGCAGGGCGGCGCGGGCCGCGAGGTCCGCGCGGGTCCAGGTGGCGAGCGCGACGGGGTCGACGCCACCTGTGTCGCTCAGCCGCGTGGTGGCGAGCCGCTCCTCGACGATGTCGAGCAGCCGGTCGCGGGCCGCGGGACTGAGCGTGTCGAAGCCGCCCCGGAGTGCGGGCAGCCGGTCGAGCAGCTCCCGGTCGGGCAGCTCGGCCACCCGGTCGAGCAGGGGCTCCAAGGCGTCGGGCGCCGCCTCCAGCAGCTGACCCGCGGCAGTCAGCACTCCGACGAGCCGATCGGTGAGGGCGGCACGGGTCTCGGGGGTGGCCGCCCCGTCGACCCAGGAGGCGATCCGATCGCCGAGAACGTGCGGCTCCTCCTGCCCGAGCAGCACCTGTACGGCTCCGGCGGCGCCGCGCATCAGCGGGGAGCCGTCGGCGGCCAGTTGGGCGAGCGCGTCGGCGAGCCGGATGCCGCCCAACAGGTCGGCGCGATGGGCGAGTTCGAGCAGTGCGTGGGCGTCGGCCGGCTCCTCGGAGCCCGTGAGGCCGTCCACCTGCCGCACCGCCGCCGCGGTCAGCGACTCGGCCGCCGCGACCACCGTGGCCGTACGTTCCTCGTCGGCGTCGAGGCCCGCGACATGCCCCGTCCGCAGCCGGTCCAGCAGGGCCAGGGCGCCGAGGAGCTCCGGTAGGGTGGCCGACCCGGGGAGCACGTCACGTACCTCGGTGAGGCGTTCGTCGGTGAGGCCCGGCAGGCCGCACTCCGCCGCCTGCCGAAGCCCCTGCAGGGTCTGCGCGGCCGTGGGACCGCCCTCGTCCTGCTCGGCCCGCCGCCGTTCACGCAACACACCTTCGGCGGCCTGCGCCGCGGTCACTCCCCGGACACCGGCCGCGGTCAGCATGGCTGCGGTGGCGGGGGTCCAGCGCACCTCCCAGCGCGAGGTCAGAGCCTCCGTGCCGCCGGCGCCGACGGATTCCCTGGGCTCTCCGTACGGCACACCGCACACGGTCAGCCGATGCAGGAGCAGTTCGCGGCGGCGGTCCAGGTCGGAGCGCAACGGGTCCAGTCGCAGTTCCCGAGTGGCGTCGGCGCCCTGGCTGTCGGGCCCAGGCAGCCGCAACGCCGCCACCTCGTCCTCCACCGCCGGAGCCAGTCCGCTGCGGGGCGCGCCGGGCGCGGGACGGCCTGCGCGCCTGCCCACGAGCACACGCTCCATCGCCCGCGCCACGGCCCGGCCGCGCCCGTACGGCTCGCCCTGGGTGAGTACCGTCTGCACCGCCTCGACCAGTTCGCCCCGGCCCGCCGCGGGCAGGCCGCGCAAGCGGGCGAGGTCTCCGGCGAGGCGGCTGATCTCCCGGGCCTCGGCGGGGCCCGACGGATGGCCCATGGTGCGCAGTTCGGCACAGACACGCACGGCGGCGCGGGTCAGGGACTCCTCCAGCGCGACCGGATCACCGGCCGCCCGCAGAACGAGATGCTGCCACTCCGGGTCCCGGATCCCCGCCGGATAGCCGGACCGCTCGTCCAGCAGCGCGTAGGTGTAGGGGATGAGGGACGTCGTCCAGGTCGCGGGGGCGTCGGTAGCGGTCCGGCCGGAAGCGGACGCCCGGGGTCCCGCGCCCGCATCCGCACGCGGCGACACGGGCAGTGCCGGTGCCGGTACTGGTGTTGATGCCGGTGCCGACGTCGGCAAGGACGCCCGCGAGGACGAGGGCGAGGCCGCGTGCGTCGGTGCCGTCAACGCCGGGGCGTGAAAGGCGCCGACGACCACGGCGGCACGTTCGCCGTTCGCGGTGGCGGCGGCCAGCCGGGCGCGCATCCACTCCTCGCGCCGGAGGTCCAGCTCGGGCACGCCTCCCGAGGCCGCGGCCTCCTCGCGCAGCGCCCAGCCCGTCAGCAGCGCGGCGCGCCGCAGTGCCTCGGGCGGTGAGCCCGGGGCGGCGGCCTCGACGAGACGGTCCCAGAGATCATCACCGGTACGGCCGGTCAGCCGCACGCGAAGGGCGGCGGCGAGGCCCTGAACGTCGTCGTCGCCGTGACCGCCGTGACTGTCGTGATCGGCGAGTGGGCGCCCGGGATCGTGTCGGCCGGTGTCCCACGCCCGGTCGGCGAGCGGCAGGTCGCACGCGACGACCGGCACGTCGTGCCGCGCGGCCCAACGCACCGCGGCCAGTTCGGGCGAGAAGTCGGCGAACGGATAGAACGCCGGGCCCCGGCCGCCGCCCCCGTCGCGGGGAGCGGCGGCGAGGGCGACCGGTGCCCGCGTCTCCTCATGGGCGAGCCACGGCAGCCATTCCTGCATCTCGTCGGGGAGTTCGACGAGCAGCACGTCCGGCTCGGCCGCGTCCAGCAGCGCGGGCACGGCGGCGGCCAGCGAGGGCGCGTGATGCCGTACGCCGATGAGACAGGGCGCCGCCGGGTCGGTGAGAGCCGCGACGGCTTCCTCGGGGGAGAGGGGCACGGTGGTCAGTCCTCCAGGACGGTGCGCAGGTCCCACAGGGTGCGCCAGGTCGCGGAGCCCTGCTCGGCACGGCGCCTGACGGGACCGTCCCAGTAGCCGCGGAGCCGGGCCGCGTCGGCGGGATCGTCCTTGCGGACCACGCCGAGCAGATGGCCCGGCAGCAGGCCGAGGACATCGCGGTCGCCCGGGAAGTAGGCGGCGGCGAGCCCGAGGGCGCCCGCCACCGACACGGCCTCCGCGGTACTCATCACCGTGGAGGGCCGCTCGACCTCCCAGCCCTCCGCGGACCGGCCCTCCCGCAGGTCCCGGAAGGCCGTGATGAGGGCTTCCAGCACGGCGTCGTCGACCCGGAAGGCCGCCCCGGCGCGCTCGACCGAGGCACGGGCCTGGCTGCGGACGAGCGCGGTCTCGGCGTCGAGGTCCGCGATGGGTCCGATGGTCTCGAAGTTGAAGCGGCGCTTGAGCGCCGCCGACATCTCGGAGACGCCCTTGTCCCGCAGGTTGGCGGTGGCGATGAGGCTGAACCCGGGCGCCGCGTGGGCCAGGGCGTCCTCGCTGCCCGCCAGTTCCGGCACGGCGATGCGCCGCTCGGAGAGCAACGACACCAGCGCGTCCTGCACTTCGGGCAGACAGCGGGTGACCTCCTCCACCCGGGCGACGGCCCCCCTGGTCATGGCGGTCAGGACGGGCGACGGCACCAGGGCCTGCCGGCTGGGCCCCTGGGCCAGCAACAGAGCGTAGTTCCAGCCGTACTTCAGCTGGTCCTCCGTCGTGCCCGCAGTGCCCTGGACGACCAGGCCGCTGGTGCCGCAGACGGCGGCGGACAGCAGCTCGGACAGCATGGACTTGGCGGTGCCGGGCTCGCCGACGAGCAGCAGCCCGCGTTCACCGGCGAGGGTGACGACACACCGCTCGACCAGGGCACGGTCGCCGACGAACTTCCCCTCGACCACGAGGCGCCGCGGCACCCCCTCGGGCACCTGGGCGTCGTCGGGCAGCCGCAGGGCCCGGCCTTCGCTGCCCATGACGAACGTGACGACGGCGCGGGGTGTGAGCCGCCACGCCGGAGGCCGCGGCCCGTCGTCGTACCCGGCCAGGAAGGCCAGCTCGGTGGCGTGCCGGTCCTCGGGCGGGGTGATCTGGCGGCCCGGGGCAGGGGCCAGGGTGGTGGTCATCGGTGGTCCGTCCGGTCGGGTCGGTGGGGCAGCGGCAGAGCGGGCGTCTTCCGGTGGTCGGTCATCGGCGGCGGCCCTTCCGGGTGGCGCGGGTGGTGAGCTTCTCGTAGGCGGGCGCGTCCCCGTCCTGGACGCGTCGCCAGGCCCGGGCGAACAGGTCGGGCACCGGGAGGAGCGGCACGGCGCGCGTGTTCCCGCGTATCGGGTAGAGGCTCTCCTTCCAGGTCTCCACCGGTAGGGCGGGGGACTTGAGGTCGAGCCAGCCGCACGGCAGGAAGAGGGTGCGGCCGGCGCGCGGTCGCTTCGCCTCGACGACCAGGTCGGTGGCGGCCAGCTCGGTGCGGGCCTTCTTCAGCCGGGCGGGCTTCCAGCCGGTCCAGCGGGCGCAGTTGCGGTCCGTCGGATCGGGCAGGGCCAGCAGCTGGAGGTAGAGCGCCGCCGCGTCCTCGCTCAGACCGTGTGCCGCGGCCACCTCGGTGACCAGTGCGGGAGCGACGACGGTCGGGTCCTGGGCGTACCCGGCGGGGCCTTCGGGGTCCGTGCCGGCCTCCAGCGCGAGGGCCAGTTCGTCGCCGAGGATCGCGCGCAGGGACTGCGGACCCGCGTCGCGCTGCGGGCCCACCAGGCCCGCGAGGAGCCCGAGGACCGCGTCGTCCGGGCCGGTCAGGACAGCCGGACGCAGCAGGACCGTCTCGCGCTCGGCGTACCAGGGCCGCAGGGCGAGAGCGTCCCCGACGGGGGTCAGGCCGTACGCGTCGGCGCCCCCGGTGGCGGGAAGCCCGTACGCCTTGCGCAGTTCGACCGCTGTCGAGCCGCCCTTCTCCGTCCACATGACATCGAGTCCGAGCAGCAGCTCGGGGTCGGTGAGGCGCTGTCGCAGCGCGGCGAGGCCCGCGGGCAGGGACGCACGCAGCGGGTGCCCGTACGGCAGCGCGTAGGCGAGTGAGGCCAGGGCGGCCACCGCGCGGGTCAGGTCGTGCGTGCCGGGCAGTGCGGCGGGGTCCGCCGCGACGAGGTCGCCGTCCTTGTCGGGACGCTGCACCGTGGTCCGGCTGATCCAGGGGGTGAGCCCCGGATTGAGCACGGCCTCGGCGGAACCGGCCGGCAGGCCAGCCAGGTCGACCGCGAGGTCCTCGGGCAGCCGGACGACGGAACCGAGCCGCTCGGCCCACACCCGGCCCGCAGCCGCCGTGTCGGGACCGGTGGTCCACAGGTCCGCGGGGTCGTCGGGCAACAGAGCGCTCAGCAGCGCGGACCTGTCCTCCCGGCCGAGCGACGACAGGCGGCCGATGCCCAGCTCCAGCTGCCGGGGCTTGAGTCCGATCGTCGCGAGGGCGTCGGCTCCGGGATTCTGCGGACGTGCGGCGAGCAGCACCGTGGCCTGGACGGGGCCCAGGCCACCGCGGGTCGCGTCGGCGAACGCCGCGGGCGCCTCGGGCAGCCACGGGGCGGCGCCCTTGTCCCGGACCAGCCGGATGACGGCGGCGAGGCTGTCCTCCGGGAACACCGAGCCCACCGAGGTCTCCCTCTCCAGGGTGAAGTGGGCGACGGCTCCGAACGCGCCGGAGGGGTCGTGGTCGAGAGCGAGCCAACTGACCCGGGCGTGCTGCCTGTCGACGTTGTGGCAGCCGAGGACGATCACGGTCCTGCCCTGCCGGCGGAGCACCTGGCCGACACGCTGCTGGTTGGTGTGCGGCTCGCTCAGTACGACCTCCCGCAGACCGCCCCCCGGGGTGGCGAGCGGTCCTTCGGCGATCGCTTCGAGGAGCAGGAGCAGCGCTTCCCGCTCGGCCTCGGTCGCCACGGGCATGGCGGCCCGGTAGGCCAGGGGACGCAGCGCGCCGAGCACGGAGGTCCACGCGCCGTTCATGGCGGGGATCGTGTGTTCCTCGCTGCGCCATCCGTCACCGACAGCGCCCGTCCGGGCGAGGTCGGGCAGTGGTTTGCCGTCCGCGGGCCGGCCGGACAGGACATGGTTCACGGACCGGATCTGGCGCAGGGTGGTCCACCGGGATTCGCCGCCCCAGCCTCCCCGCATGCCGGCGAGGCCCTCGACCGCCGTACGCACCGTCCGGTCGTCGCCGTGCTCGGGGCTGTAGTCGGCGAACATGCCTTCGCTGCGTCGGCGGTCCGCCTTCGGCCGCTCGACCGGCGGCTCCACGAACACGCCGACCGACCCGACGACGCGGAGCGCCGCCCGGACCAGGGCGGACACACCCGTGAGCAGCCGCTCGTCGACGAGGTCGGGCAGGGCCCTGGACACGGCATGCCGCACGACCTCGTCCGCGGACGCGACGACGGGCCTGCCGTCCGCGGTGGTCCTGGCCGCGTCACCGGTGCCGAGGACGGCGTCACCCGCCTTGAGGAGCTGTTCCTGCCGCTCTGCCAGTGCGCGCTCCGCGGTGGCCAGGACATCGGCCGCCGTCCTGTCGGTCAGGGCGCGCAGCACGGCGGACGCCCGCTCGTCGCGGGGGCGCAGCGCGTGCCAGAAGGCGACCGGCGGTACGAGCCGCGTACCGGCCGCGAACTCCCCGCCGCCCTGGCCGGGTGTCACCCGGCCCAGCTCACCGGAGTCCGAGGTGTCCTCGGCGGCGAACAGTGCGACCTGCCGGTGGAGCTGTGCGGCGACTGGCTCGGCGCCGCCGGGCAGCCTGAGCGCACCGAGGGGGAAGCCTCCCGACCGGCTGTCGGCGGCCGGCCGGGTGACGGTCCTGCCGTCCGGCGTACCGGTGGTCGTGCGGGCGTCGGCTCCGGTGCCCTCCGAGCGCACCCAGCGGCCCAGAACGGTGCCGTCGGTGCCGAACGGGCTCTGTTCGAGGCCGGGTTGCAGCGGCAGGACCTGGCAGTGGTGCTGCAGGAGCGTGGCGTCCTCACGGATGCCCTTCTGGAGGAAGGCGGGCAGGGACGCGCGTCCGTGTGTCCCGGTCGCCGGGTCGTACTCCAGCCAGACCTGTTGCACCCCCTGCCTGCCCTGGCGCCAGCACGTCGTGCCGTCACCGATGACGGGACGGTCGGCGGGCAGGACGGTGTCGCCGGCGTGCAGGGTGCGTCCGCCGGTGGCACGGCCGCCTCCGGACAGCGGGATGGAGGGATCACCGGCGTCGCTGCCGTACCAGTGCGGCAGTTGCTCGCCGCCGAGGGTGAACACCTCGGACGGGCGGGCCGACCAGTACCCGAACTGCTTGTTCTCCTGCCGCCACATCACGAGCAGTTCACCGTCGGTGTAGCGGAACCGCGGATACGTCCAGCGGTCCAGTTCGACGGGCAGCCGCAGATCGTGGTCGAGGAGCACCTCGTCCGGGCCGACGACGACCGCCTTGTGGCCGCGGGAGAGGATCAGCGCGGGCCAGGCCTCCGTGAGGCGCAGATGGTCGTCCCGGTGGCGGCCGGTCTCGCTGTCCATCAGCCGCAGTGCCTCGTCGAGGGCGGGCCAGCCCAGCTCGTCGGGGATGCCGGCCCGCAGGGTGCGGCCGAGCAGCGGCGCGATCTCGTGCCCCGCCACGCGTGCGACCGCCCGCGGGCTCACCCGGGCGGCGACCGGACGGAAGGGGCGCAGGCGCTGGAGGGCCGCGCGGGCGCCGGGCAGGCCCGTGGACGCGCCGAACGTCTCGGCCGCGTCGTCCAGCCACTCGCGCAGTACGTCGTGCAGCACGGGGTGGTCGGCGAGGCTCTGCAGTGACTGGGCCGAGACCGAGCGGTCGCCGCCCAGTGCCCCGACGGCCCGGTGCAGCAGAGGCCGGCAGCGCGCGTCCGCGGCGGTGGCGGCCAGGTCGCGTCCACCGGGCTGGGACTCGCGGAGCCAGCGGTCCAGGGCCAGATGTACGTCCTTGTCCGCGTCGGGGATCGTGAGCGGAACCCCCTGCGCGACGCACAGGTCCAGCAGGTCGAGGTCGGCACCGGCGTACCAGCGGCCCGTGAAGAGGTCCACGGGCCGGCCGTCGGCGCGCAGCCGCGGCGCCATCCGTTCGACGAGCCGGAGGGTGAGCGGGGAGCGTCGGCTGACCGAGGCGCCGTGCTTGCGGTGGGCGGCCCAGCGGCTGAGCCAGTCCGCCGCGTCGACGCCTGCCGCGGTGACGGCGCCGGTCGCGGTGCCACCGGTCGTGTCGGCCTCGGCACCTGTCTCGGCCGCATTGACCGCACTGCCCGCACTGCCCGTGTCGCCCACGCCGTCCTCGCCGGTCAGGAGGCGATCGGCGCCGCTCTCCGCGAGCAGCGTCAACCAGAACTCGTCGTTCTTGACGTCGCGGCCCAGGCCGGTCGGCATGATCTCCAGCAGCCGGACCCGGACGTCCGGTTGCCGCTCGGTGAGGACGGCCAGGGTGGCGCGGTACGCCGTCCAGAAGGAGGCGGGCGCGCGCACGGCGGCGGGGGAGGCGACCAGGTCGGCCACGAAGGCGCATTCCTCCGTGACGCGGTCGAGCCCCGCGGCCTTGATCAGCCCACGGGCGTCCTGCGGCAGCGACGCGTACGGAGGCATGCCGGCCGCGCAACGCTCCACGCACAGCTGCCGGAACTGCGCCCACGCCGTGGCCGGGTCGAGCCGGCGGGCCAGATCCTTCACATGCTCCTTGAGCGCCTTGACCGTCAGCGCGCCGGCGAAGGCGAACTCCAGGAACACGGCGCGTTGCCGCTCCTCGTCGACGGTGAGCGCGTGCACCCGCTCGGCCTCGCGGGCCTTGCCGAAGAAGGTGGCCCCGTACGTGGTGTTCTCGTGCTGGAGGAAGACCCGCGCGGCCTGCTCGTAGAAGGTCGGCAGGAAGTGCGGGACGGCCCGGCCGAGCCGCTCGCCCAGTGCCTCGAAGCCCTCCTTCGCCGTACCGGGGCGGGACTTCGCCTGGCGTGCGAGCCGTTCGACGTCCTTGACCAGCGCCAGTGCGTGATGGCCGTTGGCAGGGTCGTTGACCAGGGCCCAGGCGGGGAAGCCGAGTGTCTCGCGGCGGACCTGGCCCACCTCGGGCGTCTCAGGCTCGCGGGCCAGACCGAGGAACTCCAGAGCCAGGTCCTCGGCCTCGCCCAGCGTGCCCGGCACGAGACGGACGGCCACCCGGCCGTCCAGCGCGGGATGGCTGTACGTCCGCACGGTGAGGATGTCCGCGTCCTCGCCGGTCGGGGTGGACAGAGGCAGGACGGCGCCGGCTTCGAGCAGCGCGGCCGTGTCGATGTGCGCGTATGTGGTCATGCCGCCTGCTCCTCGTCCTCGATGTCACGCCCGGCGAACAGGGTGGCTGCCATGCGCATGCCCTCCGACCAGGCGACGGGCCCCACCTGACCGAGTTTCAACACCCGGCCCGCGTCGTCCGCCCACATCAGGGGGCCGGTCTCGGTCTGCTCGAACCCGTCGTAGTTGCCGATCCAGACGCGGGCCTCGACGCCGCGGGAGTCCTCCCGCACGGAGCAGACGGCGTTGCCCCCGCGTACGCGGTATCCGTGCTGGGTGACCCTGCCCTGCAGGAAGCGCAGTTGCTTGAACGCACCGCCCGCGTAGTCGTCCACGGTGGTGGCTTCGGCGTCGACGGCCGCGGGACGGTGCCACACCTCGCGGAAGAGCTGCTGGGCACGCTGCTCGACACCGATCTCGACGGCGAACTCCCGGAGGTCTGCGAGGTCGTCGAGGAGCACGGGATGGGGCAGGCGGACGAGGTCCGGAGTGATGCGCACGCTGTCTCCGTCGAGGTCGACCAGACCGAGGCCGCGGTCGAGGTCGACGTCCCGCAGGAATCCGGCCACTTCGTGGTCCGGGCCGGTGACGACGAGATCGCGGAGCGCGCTCTGCCAGGCGGGATCCGGCCACACCCGGGCGATGACGGCGAAGGGCACCGGAAGCGAGCGCACCATCCACTTCTCGACGTCGGTGAGGCACTGGCGCTCGTGCCGCTCCAGCCACTCGGCGAGCTGTCGCAGTCCCATGACCGCGGGATCCTCCGCGAGTTTGGCCGGTACGGACTTCAACTGCCGTCCCGCGGCGTTGCGGCACACCACCTTTCCGCCGTCGAGGCCGACCTCGTAATCGCCGGCCGTGACCCACCCCATATGTGCCTCCCCGCACTTCACTGATCAAGTGCCGAGAACTCTAGGCGAGGCCACTGACAACGCACCTCCGCGGCCGACCCGGCGGCGGCACCGGCAGTTTCGAGCCAACCGCCAACCGCCAACCGCCAACCGCCAACCGCCAACCGCCAACCGCCAACCGCCAACCGCCAACCGCCAACCGCTAACCCCCAACCACCCACCGCCGGTCGCCGACGGCCGGCCCCGGCCCCCCGACCGCTCAGTGGTGGTGGCGCAGCCCCGCGATGAGGAGGCCCACCAGTCGACGTGCGTCGTAGCGGGGGTTGTTGCCGGCGCCCGCGCAGAGTCCGCCCACGCCGCGCATCAGTGCGTACGGATCCATGCCGGGGTCGATCTCCTCCGACGCCACCGCCGTGTCGAGCAGTTCGGCGCACACGGGCACGAGGCGCTCAAGGAAGTAGGAGTGCAAGGGGTCGAAGCAGGGGTCGTCGGACTGCAGCACGGAGGCGAGCCCCTGTTTGGTGACCACGAAGTCGACGAACAGGTCGATCCACTGGACCAGTGCGTCGTACGGACCCGCGCCGGACGCCAGCAGCGCGGGACCGGCCTCGGCCAGAGCCTCCACCTGGTGCCGGTAGACGGCGACGATGAGGTCCGCCCGGGTGGGGAAGTGCCGGTAGATCGTGGCCGTTCCGACGCCCGCCTCGGCCGCGATGTCACGAATCGGCGCCTCCACGCCCGACGCGACGAAGACCGCCGCCGCCGCGTCGAGCAGGACCTCCTCGTTGCGGCGCGCGTCCGCCCGTTTGGGTCGGGCCGTACGTCCCGCACCCTGATCGCTTCCGCTCACCGCACCGTCCTTCTCGCTGTCGGCCTCCACAGCCGACTTTACTAAACGGGACAGTGTCCCGTATGTTCGAGCTCGATACGGGACGCTGTCCCGTTTACCCATCATGCCAGGTGGGAGAGTCGGTGGCCAACAGCATCAGAAACGGAGATCTCCGTGACCGCGTCAACCGCGTCAACCGCGTCAACCTCATCAACAGCGTCAACCGCGCCAGCCGCACATACGCACAAGCCCGCCCCCGTCGTCTCCGTGAAACCTGGGTGCTGGAAGCGCCCGGTCGCGGTGAGGACCTTCAGGTGCGGATCTCCGCGCCGGTGTCCGGGGACGGGCTGCCGATCGTCCTCCTCTCGCACGGCTACGGGTCGTCGTTCGACGGCTACGGCCCCCTGGCCGACTTCTGGGCCGCGCACGGCTTCGTCGTCGTCCAGCCGACCCATCTCGACTCCCGCACGGTGGGCCTGGCCCAGGATGATCCCCGTACGCCGCGGATCTGGCGTTACCGCGTCGAGGACATGAAGCGGGTTCTCGACCGACTCGACCTGCTGGAAGCGGCCGTTCCCGGTCTCGGCGGTCGCCCCGACCGGTCCCGTATCGCCGCTGCCGGACATTCCTTCGGCGGCCAGACCGCGGGCAATCTCCTGGGCCTGCGCGTACTGGACCCGGTGAGCAAGGAGGAGGTGGACCTGTCCGACGCACGCATCAAGGCGGGCGTACTGCTCGCCACGGCGGGAAAGGGCGGAGCCGACCTGACACCGTTCGCGGCCGAGCACTTCCCGTTCATGAACCCGAGCTTCGCGAACCTGGCCGCGCCGGCCCTCGTCGTCGCCGGGGACCGGGACGACTCCCCGCTGTCCGTCCGGGGGCCGGACTGGCTCGCGGACCCCTACTTCCTGAGTCCGGGTGACAAGAGTCTGCTCACCCTGTTCGGGGCGGAGCACTCGCTCGGCGGGATCGCCGGTTACGACGTCCGGGAGACGACGGACGAGAACCCCGAGCGAGTCGCCCTGCTGCAACGGGTCACCCTGGCCTACCTCCGCCATGCCCTCGGCATCGAGGACGACAGCTGGCGGGCGGTGCGAACGGAGCTCGCGGAGAGGCAAGGGGAAGGGGAAGGGGAAGGGGCCGCTCTGTTGGGCCGTATCGAATCGAAGTGACGTCGTGACGTTGTCGCGCCGCTGAGCGAGTGTCAGGCGCAGGCCGCGGCAGCCGGGAACTGGTCGCGGTACGCCCGGGCCGACGTCATCAACCGGTCGAGGGCGTCGCGGGTCTGGACGAGTTCCGCGATGTGCGCGGTGAGCCGGTCGCGCTCCTCGCTCATACGCTCCAGGGCGGCGTCCGAGTTCTCCTCGCTGGGTGAGTCGACACAGGGGAGCAGTTCGGCGATGGTCCGGCTGGACAGACCGGCCGCGTAGAGCTTCTGGATGAACCTGACGCGTTCGATCTCGTACTCCGTGTAGTGCCGCTGTCCACTCGCGCTGCGGGTGCTGGTGAGCAGCTTCTGTTCCTCGTAGTAGCGCAGCGACCGGACGCTGACACCGGCCCGTTCCGCCAGCTCTCCGATGCGCATGCGCTTCTCCCCGCTCTCCCCGTGCCCCGCTGTGACCGCCACTGCCGCTGTTACCTGGGTCACAGCACTTGCCCCTGACGTCGATGTCAGGTTTTAGCGTAACCGTCGTGCCCGGTACCCGGGTCACGAATCGCTAAGGAGACGCAAGTGACGAGCACGAGTCTGTTCCAGCGTTACGACCTCGGTGAACTGACACTGCCCAACCGCGTCGTGATGGCCCCCATGACCCGGGTGAGGGCGGCGGCCGGCGGTCTGGCCACGCCGTCGATGACCACCTACTACGCACAGCGGGCGAGCGCCGGGCTGATCGTGTCCGAGGGCGTCCAGCCCAGCCTGATAGGGCAGTCCAACCCCGGTACACCGGGTCTGCACACCGATGAACAGCAGGCGTCGTGGCGGCCGGTGACGGACGCCGTGCACGCCAACGGCGGCCGGATCTTCGCCCAGCTCATGCACGGCGGGCGGGTCTCGCACCCCGACACCACGGGTACGTGGCCGGTCGGCCCGTCGGCGGTGGCCGCCGTCGGCGACGTGTTCACGCCGACCGGGCCGCAGCCCGCGCCCGTGCCCCGCGCACTGGAGACCGCGGAAGTGCCGGAGCACGCCCGCTCCTACGGTGACGCGGCACGCCGGGCCGTGGAGGCGGGATTCGACGGCGTGGAACTGCACGGCGCCAACGGCTACCTGATCTCGCAGTTCCTCTCCTCCAACGCCAACCTGCGGACGGACCGTTACGGCGGCTCCGTGGCCCACCGGATCAGGTTCGCCGTCGAGGCGGTGTCCGCGACCGTCGAGGCGGTCGGAGCGGGGCGCACGGGCATCCGGCTTTCCCCGGGCGGGACCTTCTGGGGCGTGGAGGAGACGGAGGTCACGGAGCTGTACACCGCTCTGCTCGGCGAGTTGGCGCGCTTGGAGGTGGCGTACGTACACATCGAGGCGACCACGGACGAAGAGGTGCTGCTGGAACTGCGCCGCGCCTGGCCCGGCACCCTCGTCATGAACCCGGTCCTGCCCATGGGGCCCAAGCAGACCGGCCGGTCGGACGCCGACCACTGGCTCGGTCTGGGTGCGGACCTCATCAGTTTCGGCCGCGCCTTCATCGCCAACCCCGACCTGGTGGAACGCCTGCGCACGGGTGTCCCCGTCGCACCGGTCGACGAGACGACCTACTACCAGGGCGGCGACGCCGGATACCTGACCTATCCGGCGTACCAGTACACCGCCTGACACCGCCTGACACCGCTTGACGCCGACCGGCCCGATGCCGGGTCGAAGGCGGGCGGGGGAGTCAGGCAGCCGCAGCGGTCTCGGCGAGTTTCTGGAACTCGCCGAGGTCGTAGTTGGCGAGCGCCGAGTCCAGGTTGGTCAGGGCGCCCAGGCGCTCGACGAAACCCTTCGGGTCGTACTCGATCTGCAGGGTGACACGGCTCGATGTGTCACTGAGGCGGTGGAAGGTGACAACTCCCGCGTGGTGCACGCCCTCGACGGTGTGCCAGGCGATCCGCTCCTCGGGGACCACCTCGGCCAGTTCGGCGACGAAGTTCTTGTCCGCCCCGGGCAGGGACAGCTGCCAGGCGAAACGCCGTTCGTCCAGGGGCTCCACCAGTCGTACGTGACTGAGGAAGGACGGCCACCTAGTCACATCGCTCCACAGGGCCCAGGTGACGGAAACAGGGGCCTGGATGTCGACGGTCTCCACCAGGGATGCGGACACGGGGGCCGCCTTTCGTGGTCGGTCGGGCGCCGAACCGGGCGGATCGGCACGGCCCGCTTACCCGCCCGCGCCCCTCCCACACGCGGCGGGCGACCGGCCCACTTGCCACCGGCCCGCTTGCCACCGGCCGACGAGCCGAACCGGAGCCGTGCCCCCGCTGCCGGTGCCTCAACTGCGTGCGTGCCGAACGGGCTTGACGCAGGCCATCCGGGGTAAGCGGCTTCTCCGGCGTGCGGCACACGGCCCGTGACCCGCACGCGCACCCGTACCGGTACTCGTCCCAGTACCTGTACCTACACATCTGTACCTGTACCTGTACCCGTACCTGCTATCGGAACCCGAACCCGGATCCCTGGAGGACATCATGGCCGTGACGGACACACCCGCCCCCACGACCTCCTCGGAGCACTCCGCGCCCGGAGATGCTTCAGGGGATTCGGAAGCGCCGAGAGAGCGGGCGAACCGTCGCTGGAACGAGATCCTTCAGGAGACCCGGGTCGCGCAGACCGGCGTACAGATCCTCTTCGGTTTCCTGCTCAGCGTGGCCTTCACCCCCGGGTTCCGGGACCTCGGCATCATCGACCGGACGATCTACGTCGTCACCGTCGTCCTCGGCGCGGCGGCCACCGGTTCCCTCATCGCCCCGGTGTCGATCCACCGCTTCCTGGCGGGTCAGCGGATGAAGAACGAACTGGTGGAGACCGCCCACCGGCTGATGATGTTCGGAATGTTCCTGCTCGCCCTGACCATCGGCTCGACCCTGCTGCTCATACTGCGGGTCGTTCTGCCGGGCCTCATAGCGGAGTTCCTGGTCGCGGGCGTGATGTTGTACTTCGCCGTGTGCTGGTACGCGCTGCCGCTCTGGCTGCGCCGACGGGCCTCGCGAGAGGAGAGCGCCTGAGACCGCAGGCCGGCCGAGCCCGTCAGGACTGTGCCGGCGCTTCCAGTTCTCGCTTGAGATTGCGCAGCGTTCTGTCGATGTTGCCGACCTGGAAGTCGGCGAAAGTCTTGCCGCCGGTGGCCACGCGGTCGAAGACATTGGCCACGAGCGTGGGCCAGGAACGCCGGTCGTCCGTCCAGGTCTCGGTCACCCGGGTGCCGCCGCCCTCCGCCTCGAACCGGTAATCCCACGTGGCGATGGGCGCCTTCAGGCGCGGGCGTCGGATGCCGATGGCGTGGACGCGGAAGGCGAGGCGCCGGCCGGGATCCGCCGCGGTGACCGTGCAGCGGGTCGTCCAGCGGAAGCCGCGACGCTTGTTGCGCCCCTCGAAGACCATCCCGACATGGGCGGGCACGTCTCCGCCCGGGACGGTCGCGCCGAGGTTCTCGGGGCTCCAGCGGCCCATCTGTGAGACGCGGCCGACCTGCTCGTACACCGTCGAAGGTGACGCCTCGACCAGGATGTCGCGAGTGACGGTGAACGTGCGGGGCATGGGCACTCTCTCCCTGGACGCAGAAGTTACCGGGGAGTCTACTTGCAAGTAGGGATACGGAACTCCAGCTCGGGCCGATCCCACACCACCGCGGGCGGTGTCGCCGACGCGGTCCCGACGTGCACCGCGCCCACGCTGCGGTAGAAGCCCTCGGCGGGAGGGTGGGACACCACGCGGACGCGGTCGAGCCCGGCGGCGCGGGCCTCGGACTCCATGTGTGCCACGAGCAGCCGTCCCACCCCGCGCCCCTGTGCGTGATCGGCGACGAACATCAGGTCCAGTTCGGGCGGGGCGAGGACGAGCGAGTAGAACCCGAGGACCTGGCCCTCACGGCCCCGGTCGCCCTCGTGGCCCTCGCGGCCCTCCGTGGTGGCGACGGCCGCGAAGACGCGGTGGGTCTCGATGTAGTCGGGGCCGACCCGGTAGCCCGCCACCATGGCCGCGTACCGGCCCTCGTAGGCGCTTGAGCCGCGTACGAGCCGCGTGAGCCGTTTGGCGTCCCGCGCGGTGGCCCGGCGTACCGAGACGGGGCCACTCCTGCCCGTAATGCTCCGGTTCATCAAGCGAGTATCACAGGCAGGAGACCACCGTCTTCACACCGGGCCCCCGAACCTCAGGCCCCCCGACGGTTCTTCTCAGACGAACGCGCTCTCGCCGGTGACCGCCTTTCCGACGATGAGCGTGTTCATCTCCCGGGTTCCCTCGAAGGAGTAGATGGCCTCCGCGTCCGAGAAGAAGCGGGCGACGTCGTAGTCCAGCACGATCCCGTTGCCGCCGAAGATCTCCCGGGCCCAGCCGACGACCTCGCGCATCCGTGCCGTGACGTGGGCCTTGGCCAGCGAGGAGTGTTCGTCCTTGAACACACCCGAGTCCTGCAGCCGCGCGAGCTGCAGCAGCATGCCCCAGCTGGCGGTGATGTTCCCGAGGCTCTTGACCAGCAGATCCTGTACGAGCTGGAAACCGGCGAGCGGCCTGCCGAACTGCTCGCGCTCGGTCGCGTAGCCGAGGGCCAGCTCGTACGCGCCGATCATCACACCCAGTGCCTGCCAGGCGACCCCGCTGCGGGTGGCGCGCAGGACCTCCGCGACGTCACGGAAGGACTCGACGTTCTGGAGCCGGTCGGCCTCCGGCACCCTGACGTCGGTCAGGGTGATGTCGGCGTTCTCGACGATCCGCAGGGAGATCTTGTTCGCGATCTTCTCCGTGACGAAACCCGGCGTGCCCTTGCCGACCACGAACCCCTTGACCTGGTCGTCCGCGAGGTCCCTCGCCCAGACCACTACATG
The DNA here is from genome assembly GCF_026341275.1 of Streptomyces ortus. Taxonomy (NCBI): domain Bacteria; kingdom Bacillati; phylum Actinomycetota; class Actinomycetes; order Kitasatosporales; family Streptomycetaceae; genus Streptomyces; species Streptomyces ortus. Next base: position 3,712,740 of record NZ_JAIFZO010000002.1, on the reverse strand, counting down.
GTCGGCGAAGGTGGCGTTGCCGATCCAGCGCTTGGCGCCGTTGAGGACCCAGGTGTCGCCCTGCCGCTCGGCCGTGGTGCCCATACCGGCCGCGACGTCGGATCCGTCGAGCGGTTCCGTCAGGGCGAAGGCCCCGATGGTGTCCATGGCGGCCATCCCGGGCAGCCAGCGGTCCCGCTGCTCCTGGCTGCCACCGGAGTGGACGGAGTACATGGCCAGGCCGGTGTGCACGCCGAAGAACGTCGCGACCGACGCGTCGACCCGGCTCATCTCCAGCGCCATCATCCCGGTCAGCAGATGACTCACCGCGGGACGGTGCTCGCCGTAGCCCTCGTACGACAGCCCCACCAGGCCGCTCTCCCGGAACTTCGTGATCAGCTCCGTGGGGAAGGTGCCCGCCGCCCAGTTCTCGTTCACGAGCGGCTTGACCTCGTCGTGCATGAACGCGCGTGTCCTCAGCAGGATCTTGCGTTCCTCGTCCGACAGCGCGGACTCGAAGTCGTAGAAGTCGGCGGCGATCCCGTCATCCGTTGAAGATCTCATAGCGGCCTTCTTCCACGCTTTCCTTGCAGGATGCACGGGAATTCGGCGGAATGGCCCAACCGGTGTTCGTCGGCATTCCCGCCCTGCGCCACCTCGGCCTGTGAACGGCCGGTCCATCGGTCCATCGGGCGGCATCACCCGCTCGGAGTGGGCCGCCAGGAGGTTTCGGCGGCCAGGACCGTCGGGTGGATGGGAAAGACCTGGTCCAGGCCGACGATGCGGAAGATCCGGCTGACGCTGTCGGGGACCGCAGCGAGCGCGATGCCCGCACCGGCCGCCAGGGCGTGATTGCGCGCGGCGATGATCGCGGTGATCCCGCTGGAGTCGCAGAAGGTGACGCCGCCGAGGTCGAGGACGAGCTGGCGGCCCGGACGCAGGTCGAGTCCGGGCAGTGCGGCGCGTACCGCCGGGGCGCTGTGATGGTCGAGGTCACCGGCGAGCTCGACGACCGCTCCGGTGGGAGAGGTGCGGACGCGGAGGGTCAGGTGCCGGTTCACAGGGGCTCATCGCCGTAAGGCAGGGGCACATGGATGGCCAGGACGGCGGTGTCGTCGTCCACACCGGTGCCGAAGGTGTCGAGCAGGTCGCGGATCGCGTCGACGGTGTCCGAGGCGGTGGTGGGAGCCAGCGCGCGGGCGAAGGCGAGAAGGGCGTCGTCGCCGTAGCGGTCCTCCCGGTCGTCGACGGAGTGGACATGGGCCTCGGTGAGGCCGTCGGTGTGCAGCAGCAGGGTGTCGCCCGGGGTCAGCCGGACGGCGGTGGTGGCTATGTGGGCGTCGGCGAGGACACCGATGAGCTGTCCGCCCGGCGTGGGCAGGGAGTCGGTGGTGCCGTCGGCGCGCATCAGCAGGGCGGGGGGATGCCCGCCGCTGGCCAGGGTGATGTGGAAGCCGCCCCGGACCGGGTCCGGGGTCAGCAGACCGAAGACGACGGTGCAGAAGCGGGGGTCGACGCCGTTGTACTCATGGTTGAGGACCGTGTTGAGGTTGGCGAGGACGGCGACGGGGTCGGGGTTGTACACGGCCGCGGCCCGCAGGGTGTAGCGGGCCAGCGAGGTGACGGCCGCGGCGGCGGCCCCCTTGCCGCACACGTCGCCCAGGAACAGCCCCCAGGTGCCCTCGGCCAGCGGGAACAGATCGTAGAAGTCACCGCCGACCTCGTCGACGGAGGCGACGTGGTAGTACGCGGAGACGTTCAGACCGGGCACGTCGGCCAGGGCCGGCGGCAGCAGCGTCCTCTGCAGGGTGGTGGCCAGGCGCTGGAGCCGTTCGCGTTCCCGCTCGGCCTCCTTGCGGGCGCGCAGCAGTTCGGTCTCGTAGGCGCGGCGGTCGCGTGCGTCGAAGAGGGTGGTACGGATCAGCAGCGGCTGCCCGTCGCTGCCCGTTCGCACCGTCGAGGTGACCAGGACCGGCAGCCGGGAGCCGTCGGCGGCCTTGAGCTCCAGGGCGATACCGCTGACCTCGCCCTGCATTCTCAGCAGCGGAGCGAAGTGCGTCTCGTGGTAGAGCCGCCCGCCGACGGTCAGCAGGTCGGAGAAGTGTCTGCGGCCCAGCAGGTCGTCCCGCTCGTAGCCCAGCCAGTTCAGCAGCGTGGTGTTGACCTTCGCGATCCTGCCGTCCATCCGGGTGGACAGAAAACCGCAGGGCGCGTGCTCGTACAGGTCCTCGGCGCTCTCCTCCAGCAGCGCGGAGAACTCCGCCCGGTCGTCGACGGAGTCGCGGTCGCCCCCACCCCGGCCGCCCGCCACATCGCCGAACACGCCCGTCACGCGAGTGCCTCCACGAACGAGGTGATCGCCGCCGTGGTCTCCTCCGGGGCGGCGAGCTGCGGGCAGTGTCCGGTGGCGTCCAGCGTCACGAGGCGGCTTCCCGCGATCCGGGCGTGCACGAACTCGCCCACCTCCCGGGGAGCGATCGCGTCACTGGAGCACTGGGCGACCAGCGTGGGGACCCGCACCAGGGCGAGGTCCTCGCGGTTGTCGGACAGGAACGTCACGCGGGCGAAGACCCGGGCGATGTCCGGATCGGTGCGGCAGAAGCTGTTCGTCAGCTCCTCACCCAGTTCCGGCCGCTCCGGATTTCCCATGATCACCGGAGCCATGGCGCCCGACCAGCCCAGATAGTTCGCGTCGAGTGATCCCAGGAGCTCATCGATGTCCTCGGCGTCGAACCCGCCCCGGTAGGCGGTCGCGGGGTCGTCGATGAACCGGGGCGAGGGCGCCAGCAGCACGAGCCCGGCGAACGCCTCGGGCTCCCGGCCGGCGGCCACCACCCCCATCATCGCGCTCACGGAGTGCCCCACGAACGTCACGGGGCCGAGCGCGAGCTCCCGGCACAGTTCGAGCACGTCCTCCACATAGCCGTCGAGCGTCGAGTACCGGGCCGGGCTCCAGGCGGACAGATCCGAGTTCCCCGCGCCCACGTGGTCGAAGAGCACGACGGTGAAATCGCGCTCCAGCGCGGGGACCACCAGACGCCACATGTTCTGGTCGCATCCGAACCCGTGCGCCAGCATCACCACGGGCCCGCCGGGCCGCCCGGACACCGTCACATGGTTTCTGTGCCGCACATCCATAGGAGACATCCTCGCAGACCTGGCACGGTCTCCGCGGATCGAGGAGCCGCGCGGACGGGTCCGGCCGACGGCCTCTCGTCCGCTATTCCGTGCGCGGAGCCGTGGCCGTACGGGTTCTGGCCGCCCAGCCGGCCGGCGGGAGCGCACCCAGGGCGGCGATGAGCGGGCCGCCCAGCCCGAGCGGGAGCAGTTCGGCCGTGTCGTGGACGGCGAGGACGGAAGCGGGGAGGCGCAGGCCCACGCTGTCGCCCGTGGCGGGGAGGACCCGGCCGTGCAGGGCCACGCCGAGCGGCACGCCCAGCGCGCCGGCGACCGGTCCGGTCACCACGACGGAGGCGAGGACCATCGCGACGGTCTGCCGGGGCGTCATGCCGAGCGCCTTGTGGACACCGATCTCCCTGACGCGCTCGCGGGTCGAGCAGCACGCCGGTCAGCGACGGCGCACACGAGCCCGGCGAGCAGCCCACCGGGCCCTCGTGGACCGGCATGCGCTGACGCGGCCCTGGTGGTCCGTGACACTCAACCGGCCGCGCCGCCGAACCACTTGGGCAGATGCGCGAGCAGGTCTTCCTGGTCCTCGCCGGCCCACGCCACATGGCCGTCCGGCCGCAACAGCACCGCGGGTACGTCCAGTTGCTCGCTCGTGTCGACGACGTGGTCGACGCGGTCCGTCCAGCCCGCCACCGAGAGGCCGCCGGTCCGGTCGAGCAGCAGGCCGCGTCCTTCGTGCATCAGCGAGTAGAGGCGCCCGTGCGTCAGGTCCAGGTCCTTCATCCGGCGGCCGACCAGGTCGTGGCCCTCGCCGAAGTCGTAGCGGACCCCCACGGCGGTGATCATCTCGGTGATGTAGCGGTTCACCTCCTCGAAGTCCATCAGCCGGGAGAACAGCTCCCGCAGCGCGACCGCGCCCGCGTCCGTCCCCAGCAGCGTGATCTGCGCACGGGTGTTGTCCAGTACGCGGGCACCCACCGGGTGCCGTTCGTCGTGGTAGCTGTCCAGGAGCCCTTCCGGCGCCCAGCCGTCGACCGCGGCGGCCAGCTTCCAGCCGAGGTTGAAGGCGTCCTGCACCCCGAGGTTGAGCCCCTGCCCGCCGGTCGGCGGGTGGATGTGCGCCGCGTCGCCCGCCAGCAGCACCCGCCCGACCCGATAGCGCTCGGCCTGCCGGGTGGCGTCACCGAACCGGGACAGCCAGCGGGGCGAGTGCACCCCGAAGTCGGTGCCCGCGACGTCCCGCAGCCGCTGCTTGAACTCGTCGAGGGTCGGCGTGGTCGCCCGCTCCTCGGCCACCCCGTCGGCGGGCACGATGACGCGGTACGTGCCGTCGCCGTTGGGGATCGTGCCGAACCGCAGCTGGGTCTTGCGGACCTCCGCGACGACGGCGTCGACCGACGCCGTGTCCGCGGTCAGCTCCATGTCGCCCAGCAGCGTCTCGACCGTGGCGGGCTCGCCCGGGAAGCCGACGCCGAGCAGGCGGCGTACCGTACTGCGCCCGCCGTCGCACCCGACGACGTAGCGCGCACGAAGGCGCGTACCGTCCGCCAGCTCGACGCTCACCCCGTCACCGTCACCGTCACCGTCACCGTCACCGTCCCCGTCGGCCTTGGGGTCGTCCTGGCTCAGCCCGGCCACCTCGCAGCCGCGCCGGATCTCCGCCCCGAGTTCGAGGGCCCGCTCTTCGAGCAGCCGCTCGGTGACCGGCTGCAGGGTGGACAGGCCGTACGGGTGGGCCGTGTCCAGCCGGTCCGGCCACGGCTTCATGATGCCGCCGAAGAACCCGCCGACCTGGAACTTCTCACTGACCGCGAGGAAGCGGTCCAGCAGCCCGCGCTGGTCCATCAGCTCGACGCTGCGCGTGTGCAGGCCACGGCCCCGGGTCTCCGCGGTCGGTTCGGTCAGCTTCTCCAGCACCACCACGTGCACACCGTGCAGCCGCAGTTCGCCGGCCAGCATCAGGCCGGTCGGTCCCGCGCCCACAACGATCACGTCAATCATCGAAAACCCCAACTCAACGGCGTAGGAACTCCGAAGCCGACCCGGTGGTTTCCGGCTTCGGCCGGTGATTCTGCGCCACGACCGGGGTCTTGCGGCAAGCCCCCCGGTGCGCTATAGCTTGAGAAAGGCAAGGAGCACACGACTCCTTGCCTTTCTCATGCCCTTTCTCCGGCGCCGTTCCGCGAGGCGGCGCCGCCGCTCGTCACGGTCGGCGTGTGAGGCGGCCGGGCCACCAGACGGCGGGGCCGATGTCCCGTACGAGGGCCGGGACCAGCAGCGAGCGCACCACGATCGTGTCCAGCAGCACGCCGAAGGCGACGATGAAGGCGATCTGCGCGAGGAACGCGAGCGGGATGACGATCAGGGCCGCGAAGGTCGCGGCCAGCACCACCCCCGCCGAGGTGATCACCCCGCCGGTGGCGATCAGCCCGCGCAACATGCCCTGCCGCGTGCCCAGGTGCAGCGTCTCCTCGCGTACGCGTGACATGAGGAAGATGTTGTAGTCGACGCCGAGCGCGACGAGGAACACGAACCCGTACAACGGCACCGAGGCGTCCGTCCCCGAGAAGCCGAAGCCGTGCCGGAAGACCAGGCCCGCGATCCCGAGCGTGGCGAGGTAGTTCAGCGCCACGGTGGCCACCAGGATCACCGGCAGCAGGAGGCAGCGCAGCAGGACGACGAGGATCAGCAGGATGATCGCCAGGACGACGGGGATGATCAGGGTCCGGTCGTGTTCCGCGGTGCGCTGGGTGTCGTACTGCTGCGCGGTGTAACCGCCGACCAGGGCGCCGGGGTCGGCCGTGTGCAGCCGGTCGCGCAGCTTCTGCACGGTGTTCTTTGCCGAGTCGCTGTCCGGCGCGGCGTCCAGGACGGCGTCGATGCGCACCCGGCCGTCCACGACCAGGGGCTTTCCACCCGGCCGGCCCGACGAGGTCACCGCCTGTGCCTCGGCGACCCCCTTCGTCGCGGCGGCGGCGCGCGTGACCTCCGTACGCCGGTCCGCGTCCGCGATGATCACGACCGGCTGGCCGGAGCCGCCGGGGAAGTGCCTGCCCAGGGTCTCCTGTGCCGCGACGGACGGCGCGTCGTTGACGAACAGCTCGTCCAGGGGCACCCCCTTCGACTGCAGTGCGGGGAAGAACGCCGCACCGGCCACGAGCAGGGCGGCGGAGGCCATCCACAGCCGCCGGGGGCGGGTGTCCACCCAGTGGGCGACGCGCCGCCAGATCCCGTGTCCGCCCGTCTCCGCGTCGGCCGAGCGGGGCTTGGCGGGCCAGAAGGCCACCTTGCCCATGAGGGCGAGCACCGCGGGCAGGAACGTCAGGGTCGTCAGGACGGCGCACACGATGCCGATGGCCCCGACGGGGCCCAGCGCACGGTTGTTGGTGAGGTCGCTGAGCAGCAGGGCGAGCAGTCCCAGGGCCACGGTCGCGGCGCTGGCGGTGATTGCGCCGAAGGAGTCGCGCAGGGCCTTCCACGCGGCGTGGAACCGGTCGTCGCTGCGCGCCAGTTCCTCCCGGAAGCGCGCCGTCAGCAGGAGGGCGTAGTCGGTCGCGGCGCCGATCACGAGGATCGAGAGGATGCCCTGCACCTGACCGTCCACGCGCACGATGTCGTGGTCGGCGAGCACGTAGACGATCGCGCAGGCGATGCCGAGGGCGAAGACGGCGCTGATGATGATCGTGAAGGGCAGCAGAACACTGCGGTAGACCAGCAGCAGGATGAGCAGAACGGCCGCCAGGGCCACCCCCAGCAGGATTCCGTCGATGCCCGCGAAGGCCTCGCCGAGGTCCCCCTGGGTGGCCGCGGGTCCGGCGATCTGGACGCGTGTCCCGGAGACGTCCCCCGCGGCCCGCTCCAGTTCGTCCAGCACCTCGCCGAGCCGCTCCCCGAGATCGGGGCGCAGCGGGACGACGCCCTGGAGCGCGGCGCCGTCCTGCGAGCGCAGGGCCGGTGAGGGCTTGGTCTCGACCCCCTCCACGTCGGCGAGCGACGTGAGGATCCGGGTGGCGGAGTCCTGCTGGGCCGTGGAGACCTCACCGCCGCCGTCGGCGGTCCAGACGAGGACGGCGGGCAGGGTCTCCCGCTCGGCGAAGGCCTTCTGCCGCTCGATGACCTTGGTGGACTCGGCGTTCTGCGGCAGGAAGGCCGCCTGGTCGTTCGTGGACACCTCTCCGAGCTTGCCCGCGTAGGAGCCGAAGGCTCCGCCGAGACCGAGCCAGACGACGACGAGAACAAGGGGGACCAGCCATCGGGCTGGTCGAGGCACGGTGTTCATGGACTCTCTCAACAGCTTTCCCCACAGGCGTGGCGCAGGCGTGGCGCAGGACATGGACCGGACAGCGGCCGAGGGCCAAGGTATCTCAAAGAGAAAGTAACTCAACCATTGAGAGATACTATCCTTGTCCCATGCAGCCCAACAGTTCGGACGGCCGTGAGGCCCCTGCCAGCGATCTTCAGGCCTACGCCGTTCTGCTGCGGGCGTTGAACAGCGAGTTCAACCGGATCGCCCATTCATTTGCCCAGGCCAACGAGCTGCATGCCACGGACGTCCACGCGCTGGCCGCGATCCTGGACGCCTCGGTGACCGACGGTGAGCCGATGACGCCCTCGCGTCTGCGGGAGCGCCTCGACCTCACCTCCGGGGCCGTCACGGCCTGCCTGGACCGGCTCGAACGCGCGGGCCACATCAGCCGCACGCGCGAGAGCGCCGACCGCAGGGTGGTCCACCTCACCTACAACGCGGGCGCCCGTGCGCTGGCCCGCGCATACTTCAGCCCTCTGGCACGCAGCACGGAGGCCGCGCGCCGGAAGTTCACCCCCGAGCAGCTGGAGACGATCGCCGACTTCCTCCACGCCCTCAACACCGAACTCGGCAACGAGCGCTAGAGCCTGTGCCAGACACCGCGCGCCCGGCCGGGGATATGACACAGACTGTGACCCGGCGCCCGCTCCCTCAGGGCGCCCGGACCTCCGTACGCTCGGGGAGCAGTCCGACGACCTTCGCGTCGGTCTTCCGCGGGGCACGGACGGCGAGGAAGCGTCCGTCGGTCCCGGCGCGCAGAGGCCCCGACGCCTCGATGCGGCCGACGGACCTGCTCCCGGCGGCCAGCAGGTAGGAGGCCCCGGAAGGGGCCCGCCAGTCCACGTCGGCCAGCACGTCCTGGCCGAACCGGCTGCACTCGGCGGTGTTCTCGCGGACACCTGCGGAACGGGCGGGTCCGGTGCCGGGGCCCAGGAACAGGTACTCCACGCGACCGGGGCCGCGCCAGGTGTCGGCGCGGGCGCAGACCCAGGTGGCCCGTCCGGCGCGCTCGGGCAGATCCTGCTGGGCGAAGACCCAGTGGTTCACCGACCGCACCCCCTGGCCGCGCATCCCGTGCAACCGGCAGGCGGTGCGTGCCCAGCCCCGCAGCGCGTCGGGCCCGGTGGCTTCCCGGGGCGGGCGCGGACGCACGCCCGGCTCCGGCGGCGGCATGTACGTGAGATGGACGGGCGACAGCCCGCCCAGGTCGGTGAGCAGGAACGCGTGCTTCTCGACGATGCGGGTCGAGGACCGCAGCTGCACGACGGGCCAGGCACGGCAGTCGCCGTCGGCCGTCGGCACCGGCAGGGGGTCGGTGAGGCCGGTGCGGGAACGGGACACCTCCCGGGCAGGCGTGTCCGGTGCCAGCAGATCGCGGGTGCCCGCATCGGCGATCCACGGCGCCAGCAGCATCCGTACGGACCCGGGAGCGCGGGAGACGACGACCGCGGCGGCGGTCGTCACGCTCGCGCCGTCGGTGAGGGCGGACACCAGCTCGGGTGTGCCGTCGCCGTGCAGCGGTTCGCTGTAGCGCACGGTGGTCAGGTCGTCGTGCAGCACGACGACCGCGCGCCCGTCGACATCGTCGGCGAACAGCAGATGCGGCGCCCGGCCGGTACCCGTGGACGCCGCTCCCGCCTCCTGCGACCGCCGTCCCCGCCAGGACGGGTCCGACCAGGCCCGCAGGGCGCGCTCCAGCAGCGCCCGGTCGCCGGTGCGCGCGCCGCGGGCGGGCCAGGCGGTGAAGTCGACCCGCGCGGTGTCCGCCCAGACGTCCGCGGGCGTACGGCGCAGCAGCGCGGCGTCCGTCGCCTTCGACGCCGTCCGCTGACGCCCGCCCTCGACGGGGACTCCGCTGTCTCCCGTCAGGGAAAAGGCGGTTGCCGCGACACACGCGGCCAGCAGGGAGAGAGTCATGGCCGAGCGCACCCGGTGTCTGCGGCGGAGCAGATCGGTCGGGCGCGCGTGCAGCAGACAGGGGTCGAACTCCGGGGCGAGCAGGGCGGACCCGGGCGGCGCGAAGCCGTCGGCCGCCGACGCCGGCCGAAGTCCGGTGGCCGCGTCCGCCGCACCCGCGCCGCCGGTGTCCGAGGCGTACGGGCCGCTCTCGTCGATCAGCCGCCGGGCGGACAGCAGTGCTGGTGCGGGCTCGGCCACGCCGGTGTCCCGCAGGACGGCGGTCGCTTCGTCCACCGACAGCTTCTCCAGGACGAGCAGCGCGACGGCCGCCCGCACCGGCCAGCGGGCCTGCGCGAGAGCACGGTCCAGGAGCAGTTCCTCGGCGCCCCCCGACTGCGGGAAGACCCGCAGGCCCCACACCGCCGGCAGCGCGGGGCGTCCCGCCCACCGGCCCCACGACCGGGGGAGCGGACCGGGCCGCGCGTCCTGGGCCATCGCCGACCGCAGGACGGACGTCCGCAGGACCCCGTACTCGTCCGGGGCCGCGTCCCGGCCGTCGCCCGCGCGGCGCCGGCCCGGTATGGCGGGCGCCCGGTGGGGCAGCGCCCGCTGTACGAGGCCGTGGGCCGCGAGGACCCGCCGGTGGCGGCCGGGAGAGCGGGGGAGAGTGACGTAGACCAGCCGGACCAACCGTGCGTAGTGCTCCATGAGGGCGGCTTCCGCACGCCGCACATCGAGCACACCCAGGTCGCTGTCCGAGGGTGTCTGCCAGCGCACAAACATGATCGTTCAGCTCTTTCGGGGGACGGGGGAAGACCTGTCAGTACCGTCAAACGAGTGATCTTCGATGCCGTCACCTTGGTCGGCGCGTCCCGGTCACGCTCGCGGCCCCTGGCCGAACCCGGCGGGCTATGGCGGGCGTCACCTGATGTGGCGCGTGACGCGAGTGGCGCCGTGCAGCACGTACTCCAGCGGACCGCGGCGGAAGTACCGCGTCCAGACGGTCGCCAGCAGCAGGGCCGCCGTGACGAAGACGAGCAGCGCGACCAGGGCCGGGCCGGGTTCCTCCTCCATGCCGACCACGTCGATGGCGAGGATGTGCGCGACATAGGCGGTCAACGCGATCGAACCGACGGCCGCGACCGGCCGGGCCAGTCGTGTCAGACGCGGCATCCGGGCGGCGACGGTGACACAGGCCGCCACCACGAGCAGCGCGGCACCTGTACTGCCCAGGACGGAGAACGTGGTCTGGCTGTGGGGTGCGCCCACCAGCAGCCACACGGCCGGCGTCTCGTCGTCGGGATAGCCGACGACGTCCGACCACCAGGCCGATGCCGCGCCGCCGCCGTCCGTGGCCGCGGCGATCGTGGCGACGGCGCCCGGGACGAGGTGCAGGGCCACCCAGGAGCCGCCGTAGCCGAGCACGGCCAGCCCGCCGCCGGTCAGGGCGAGCCGGGTCCGGGTCCTGGCCCGGCTGAGATCGAGGCGGGCGACCGCCATGCCCGCGATCACGAACGGCATCCAGGTGAGCGCCGGGTACGCGCCGGTGAACAGCAATTCGAGCAGGCCGTCCGTACCGCTGACGCGCGCCAGCGGATCCGCCGCGATGATCGTGTCGGCCCAGTCGCCGTCCTGGATCGCCTGCTGGATCTCGTACAGCAGTACGGGCATGAGCAGGGCGCTCGCGGCGGCGAGCAGCGCCAGGGTGCGGGCGCGCAGCCGGTACAGCGGCAGGACGAGCAGGAAGATCAGTCCGTAGAAGGCGAGGATGACCTCGACATCGGTGTCCAGGGCGGTGAGGGCGTAGCCCGCGGCGATCAGGATCAGCGCGCGCAGCACGATCCGCCCCACCGCCTGCCGTCCGGCCCGGCCCGTGCGCGGTCGCGGGCGGCCGGTGATGAGGACGAGGGAGAACCCGGCGAGCAGCGCGAACAGCGCGGAGGACCGGCCGCGGGCCAGCTCGGCGAGGAAGCCCAACGGCCCGCCCACGGCCGGCTCGGGGCCCACATGGGCGGCGTACATGCCGAGGACGGCGAGGCCACGGGCGAGATCGATACCGATGAGCCGGCCGGCCGACGAAGTGAGGGGGACGTCGGCCGGCCGGCTCGGCCGCGGGTCCGGCGGGGTGAGAGCCGGTACGGGGGCTGAAGGCGCGTCGTGTGTCATGGGTTTCAGGCTGACGCGGCACACCGGTCCGGGCCCATCCGGCAGGTGGCCGACATCGTCCAGCCGATCGGCTGGACGCCCTCCGCCGCCCGGCCGGAAACCTCACCGAAGGAACCCTCCGGCGCCCTCCCGCGTGGTACGAAACCTGAAGCGGTCCACGTCGATAGGGGCGCACGTGATTCGCGTACTGGTGGTCGACGACGAAGCGTTGATCCGCACGGGCTTCGAGCACATCCTCTCCGCGGCCGACGACATCGAGGTGGTCGGCGCCGTCGTCGGCGGCCAGGCGGTCGCGGCGGCAGAGCGGTTGACGCCCGATGTGGTGCTGCTCGACATCCGGATGCCGGACGTGGACGGGCTGAGCGTGCTGGCCCGGCTGCGCGTTCTGCCGGCGGCGCCGGTGGTGGCGATGCTGACGACGTTCGACATGGACGAGTACGTGGCCGCCGCCCTGCGCTCGGGAGCGTCCGGGTTCCTGCTCAAGGACACCGACCCCCTCCAACTGCCCGTGCTGGTACGCACGCTGGCACAGGGCGGGATCGTGCTGTCCTCGTCCGTCACCCGCACCGTCGTGGACGGCTATCTCGCCAACGGCCCCCAGCATGCGGCTCTGCGCCGCGTGACCCGGCTCAGCGGGCGCGAGAAGGCCGTCCTGATCCTCATCGCGGAAGGCCTGCCCAACACCGCCATCGCCGCCCGACTGCACCTGAGCACCGGCACGGTCAAGGACCATGTGAGCGCCCTGCTGTCCAAACTGTGCGTGGGCAGCCGGGTCCAGGCCGCCCTGCTGGCCGAACGCGCGGGGCTGCTCAAACCCCCGGGCGCCCGGGAGGAAGGGTGAAGTCCCGCGCGCACGAGCGCGGTCGGGCGCACGACGCCACGCACCCGAAGGACTGGGCGAGGTGTGCCGCGCACCCACGGCAGTGGCTCGCGGGGCGGCGCGTCCCGGCTCCCTTGATGGACGCACTCCTCATCGGTATCGCCCTGCTGGACATCTGGGTGCACGTCGAGGCCGACGAACCGTGGCGCAGAGCCGCCGCCCTGCTGGCCGCGGCAGCCCTGTCGCTGCGCCGCCACCTTCCGCTGGTGGCCTACCTGTGCGCCCTTCCCGCGGCCCTGGTCAGCGACGCGGTGTTCGCCACCCTGGCCGCGCTGTACGCCCTCGCCTCGCTGAGCCGGAGCCGGGTGCTCCTGGTGGTCTGCGCACTGCTGTTCGCCGCCTGCGACATCACCTGGTGGACGTGGCCCTCGCCGTCGTTCGCCGACTTCTCCGATCCCTCCGACCTGATCACCGTCACCTACAGCCTGGCGACGGCGGCGGCACCGGTCTTCCTCGGCCAGCTCGTGCAGGCCCGCCGTGAACTGTCGCTGCGGCTGGCCGAGATCTCGCAGGCGCGCGAGCACGAACGCGAACTGCTGGCGCAGAGCGTGCTCGCCAAGGAACGCGCGCAACTGGCCCGGGAGATGCACGACGTGGTCTCCCACCAGGTCAGTCTGATCGCGGTCCGCGCGGGAGCGCTGCAGGTGGGCAGCGAGGAACCGATGGCACGGGAGGCCGCGGCCACCATCAGGCGGCTGAGCGTGCAGACGCTGGAGGAACTGCGGCACATGGTCAGCGTGCTGCGCGCCGCCGGCAGCCGCCCCACGGAACTGACCCCGCAGCCCTCCTTGGCCGATCTGCGGCGGCTGGTCGACACCAGTGGTATCGAGACCGAACTGCACACCGACCTGCCGGACGCCCTGCCCGCCACCATCCAGCGTGCCGTCTACCGGACCGTGCAGGAAGCCCTCACCAATGTCCGCAAACACGCCCCCGGCGCCAGGGCCGCCATCCGTATACGGCTCGCCGGGGGAACGGTACGAGCCGCCGTCACCAACACCGCGCCCACCCGGCCCGCCCTGGCCCTGCCCGGCGCACACCACGGCCTGGCCGGCCTGCGCCAGAGAGCCGAGCTGCTGGGCGGCACCGTCATCGCGGGTCCCGCCGCCGACGGCGGGTACGAACTGCACCTGTGTCTGCCGCTGCGGCAGACGCGGTGAAGCCGTGGCGGCTACCGGGACGGCGGGAGGCGGTAGACCGAGACATGCGAGCGCGAATCGGCGGTGAACTCCGTACCGTCCCAGTCCGCGTGCCTCGACTCCAGCTCGAAACCCGCCAGTTGAGCCATCAGGTCGAGTTCGGCCGGCCAGATGTAACGGTGCGGGCTGCGGAACAGCTGCGCCCGCTCGCTCTCGTCGAACCGGAAGTGGTGCGAGACGACGTGCTGACGCAGGACGTCGTACGTGTCCAGGCCGATGTAGTCCGGGTCGGACTGCCAGACGGTGGCCGTCTGCCCCGGCGGGAGCTTGCGCAACTCCGGTACCCACAGCTCGATCACGAACCGGCCGCCAGGTGTGAGATGGCGGGCGGCGTTGCGGAAGCACTCGACCTGCCCGGCCTGGGTCAGCAGGTTCGAGATCGTGTTGTACACGAGGTAGACCAGGCTGTACTCGCCCGGTGCGACCGTGGTCGCCATGTCCCCCATGACCACGGGGATCGTCGCCTCGTCGGCCTTGGTGCGCAGTTGCTCCACCATCGGAGGTGACAGCTCGACACCGGTGACCGGGACCCCGCGCCCGGCGAGCGGGACGGCCACCCGGCCGGTGCCGATGGCGAACTCAAGAGCGGCCCCTTCCCCCGCGAGACGGGCCAGACGGTCCACGGTCGGCCCCAGCGTCTCGGGTGCGAACATGCCGGTACCGGGTGTGTCGTAGCCCCGCGCGGTGGCCGCGTTCCAGATCTCTGTCTGCTGCATTCCGTCAACGGTCGCCGCCGGCCGATGCGATGTCCAACGAGTTTCGCACTATGACGGCCGGTCAACTGCCGCTTGAATGAGGCCACTTCGCGCATCCTGTGCGAGTGGGCCGAGGTGGGGGTCTGGCGTGAGGGCGATCGTCGTCGGAGCGGGGATCGGCGGACTGGCGGCGACGCTGAGCCTGCGCCGGGCCGGCCACGAGGTGACCCTGATCGAGCAGACACCGCGGTTCACCGAGATCGGCGCCGGGATCCAGCTCGCACCCAACGCCACGCGCGTACTGCGGCGGCTGGGCCTGCTGGACGAGGTCGCCGCACGGGCGTACCACCCCGCCGAGGTGTGCTTCCGCACCTGGTCCGACGGGACCGACGTCTGCCGCTACCGACTGGGACACGAGGTGGAGGACGAGTTCGGGGCGCCCTACCTCCTCCTCCACCGCGCCGATCTGCACGGGGCGCTGGCCGCCGCGGTGCCGTCCGCGTCGGTGCGCCTGGGCACCGCGGTCGCCGGAATCGACCAGGACGACACGGCCGCCCAGGTCACCACGGCGAGCGGCGAGCGCCTCAGCGCCGATCTGGTCGTGGCGGCCGACGGCATACGGTCCGCGGCCCGCCAGTGGCTCTTCGGCCCGGACCAGGCACTCTTCTCGAAGACCGCCGCCTACCGGGCGCTGCTCCCGGCCGACCGGGTGGCCGACCTGGACCTGCCGGAACTCGCCGTCTGGATGGGGCCGGGCCGCCACTTCGTCCACTACTGGGTACGTCGCGGGGAACTGCTCAACGTGGTGGCCGTGCACACGGCGGACGAGGCGGAACGGACGCGGGAGTCGTGGACCGCGCGGGCCGAACCGGGGCAGCAGCTGGCCGAGTTCGCGGGATGGGACGTCCGGGTGCGGGACGTCCTGGAACGTGCCGGGCGGATGCTCCGCTACGGCATCTACACCAGAGCCCCGTTGGAGCGGTGGAACGTCGGACGCGTGACCCTGCTGGGCGACAGCGCCCACGCGATGGTGCCCTTCCTGGCCCAGGGAGCGGCCCAGGCCGTCATGGACGCGGCCGTGCTCGGCGACGTACTCACGGACGCGACGCCGGCCGAGGTGCCGGACGCCCTCGACCGGTACGTGCGCAGGCGGCTGGCGACCGCCACGGGCGTGCAGGCCGGGGCCGCGCGGGCGGGCGAGGAGTTCCACCTGCCGGACGGCCCCGAGGTCAGGACCCGTAACGCCCGTATGGCGGCCCACGCGGCCGGGAACAGGTTCATGCCGCAGTCGGCCGGGTGGACGGACCCGGCCCGCCCCTCCCGGTCGGAGGGATGAATCGGAGGGATGAAGGGGGGCGTGCTCTCCCGCGCCTGGAGAGGCGCACGCCGTCCGGTCAGTCCGAGCGGAGGTTCTCCAGCGTCGACCGGGTGTCGGACTTCACCCAGCGCGAGACCTCGCCGATCTCGGGCGGTGTGTTCGTCTCGTAGGAGGTCGTGTAGACGTTCCAGCTCATCTGGTACGTCATCCAGCCGTCGCGCACCGCGAGAATCACTGCCCGGCTGCCGCCGGCCCCCGAGCCCGTTGTGGTGTCCTCGGTCACCAGATAGGCCTCGTCGCCGAACCCGGAGACCTTCGCCACGTCGTAGTCGTCGTACCGCTGGCCGTACTCGGACCACAGACCGGTGAACTCGGCGGAGGGGTCGGTCTCCTTGTGGAGATCCATCTGCACGGAGAGGTAAGCATCCGCGTACGAGGAGGTCGAGGACGTCTTGAGGGAGATGCTGCAGTAGCTCTGATCGATGGCCTCGTGCTTCAGCGCGTTGTGCGTGGGGGCGCTGTCCTCCTCGGTGTACTCGGTTCTGAGCGAGTCGTAGTCGACCGAGGAGCAGAGGTTGGCCCTGGCCCGGTACCCCGCCAGATCCGGGTCGCCGTCGAACGGACCGAGGAGGAGGAGCCCGCCGGCCCACAGGGCTGAGGCGACGACCGCGCCCACCGCCGCCCACAGCACCGCGCGCCCCGCGCCGCCCTTGCCGCCGGCCGGCGGGGGAGACCCCGGCGGTGGCCCGTACGGGTACTGCTGGGTCGGGGGATGCGCGGGAGGGGGCCCGTAGCCGCCCGTGGGCTGCGTGCTCTGGTACGGAACCCCCGGTGCCACAGGTGCCACAGGTGCCACAGGTGCCACAGGTGCCATCGGCATCGCCGAGGAGTCGCCGGTGGCCGTGCTGCCACTCGCGGTGGTGGAGCCGGGCGGAGGCGACGCGTGTGGTTCGGGCCGCTCCGGGATGTCTTCGGGCCGGTTGTCCATCCTGTGCTCCTTCTCCGAAGGGCAGTTCTCCAGAAGCGACCTTCCCGCATCGCCCATCGCGTAGTCGCCCGCCTGCCGGACACGTCCGCCCCATGCCCGCGGCGAGAGACGCGGACATGGGGCGGACGGCGGGCGCACGGTCGGCCGGACGGATCCCGGACGGGTCCCGTCCGGTGTCCTAACCGATGTCGAAGTCCAGGTTCGTCACGTACCAGGAGTCCTCGATCCTGCTGGACTGCACCTTGATGTCCAACTGGTCCGCCGTCACTCCGGTGGAGTGGGACAGGACGATCTTTTCGAGGGTCTGGCCGTCGACAGTGATCTTGTCGGCGGGGAACTCGGCGGTGTCGCCGCCGGCCGGAGCCTTGGCAACCTCCACCTTCGGGTCCGCGGAGGGCGGCTTGGGTGTGAACGACTCACCGAGCTGCTTGACGGTCGCGTCGATCTGCTTGCGGTCGGGCGCGCCGTCGCCGCAGGTCTCCGCACTGCCGACCTTGGCGGGCGTCGAGCCCTTGGCCGGTTCCGCCATCACCAGGCAGGCCTCCTCGGGCTGCTGTTTGACGACCGCGGTGACCCACGCGGCGACAGCTCCCTCGGCGGTGGACCGGTCGGCGGCCGAAGCCGGGGACGAGGCCGAGGCGTCCGAGTCCGGCTTCTTCTTGTCGGCCGCGGGCGAGCCGCTCGCGGTCGGCTTCTTCTCCGGGGAGGGGTCCGTGTCGCCCGAACATCCGCCGAGAGCCACGACCGCCGCCAGCGTCGCTCCCGCGATCGAGCTGACTCGTCTCGCCCTCTGATCCACTAACACCACTTCGACAGCCTTTCCTGTGAACACTCATGTGTCGCAGCGGCCCCACGAGTTGTCTCTCGTAGCAGGTCCGCTTCGACCATCAAGACGGCGCGCGGAGCCGAGCGGTTCTCTTTCGAATCGCTCGGAATCGCCGGGGCGCCGTTCAGGCGAACTGCCACAGGTGGTCGTCGGTGCCGTTGTCCTCGAATTGGACGACATGGGCGCTGTTCTGAGTGGACATGCCGTCCACCCCGAGGACCTTCCCGCTGTGTTTGTTGCGGATCAGGAACCAGCCGCTGCCCGCGTCGACGAACTGCCACAGGTGGTCGTCGGTGCCGTTGTCCTCGAACTGGACGACGTGCGCGCTGTTCTGCGTCGACATGAGGTCCACGCCCAGGACCTTCCCACTGTGGCCGTTGCGGATCAGGGACCACCCCTCGCTCCGGTCCAGGACCTGCCAGGCGTGGTCCCCGGTGCCCGAGTTGTCGAACTGCACCACATGGGCGCTGTTCTCGGTGGACATGCCGTCCACGGCGAGCACCTTCCCACTGTGCTTGTTACGGATCCGCCGGTACGGGGCCTCGGGCCGCCAGGGCGTGCCGTCGGGGGAGGCGGTCGGAAAGGACGCGATGCGGAGCCGGGCCGCGCCCATGGGGATCAGCGTGACCTGCTTCACCGCACCCGCCGACCGGGCCGGGCTCTGCTGCAGCGGAGCCACCACGTGCTCGTCGTCGGCGATCCACTCGGGGACCCGGCGCGCGTCGGCGGTGATGGACAGGGGGGTCGCCGACTGCGTGAACGGATTCGCGGCGACCGGCCCCGCGGCGCGGTGCACCACCAGCTCCCCGCCGGGCACCAGGCCGTAGTTCCAGGGGGTCGTGGCATGGACCTCGTACTCGGGGAAGACCGTGTCGCCGCCGTAGCGGACGTATCTCTCACCGATGCGCAGCGCGTAGGCGAGCGGTCCGTGGCTCACTCCGACCGAGTCCCGGTTCCCGGGCCAGGTGTGCACGGTCGTGCTCTGCGGCAGCCGCAGGGAGACCCGGTCACCGTCGGCCCAGGTGCGTTCCACGCGTACGAAAGCCGGTCCGCTCCGAGCGGGCACGCTCTTCCCGTTGACCTGGAGCCGGGGCGCCGCGCACCAGCCCGGTATCCGCAGCAGCAGGGGGAAGCGGACGGAACGCCGGGTCGAGACGACGAACTCGACGCTCTCGCCGAACGGGTAGTCCGTGGTCTCCGTGACGGTGACCGCTGTGCCCCCGGCCACCTCCGTCGTGACCTGGCACGCCGCGTACATGGCCGCGGCGAGGCCGCCGTCCGGGGTGCCCAGCCAGAGTTCCTCGGCGAAGTAGGGCCATCCCATGCCGTAGTTGTGCGGGCAGCAGCGGTACTGGTCGATGCCGGGCTGGAAGGACTGCATGGCGAAGCCGTTCTGGAACTGCCCGTGTGTCTTGCGGGAGTTGTCCAGGTCGATGCTGTTGGCGCTGGTCACGTAGTGCACGCCCTTGCCCTCGGGGTCCAGGGTCGCGGGCAGCATGTTGAAGGCCAGCTCCTCGCACCGGTCGGCCCAGAGCGGATCTCCGGTGACCCGCGTGAGCAGCTCGTGGCTGGCCATGAACTCGACGACACCGCAGGTCTCGAAGCCCTGCCGTGGATCGTCGAAACCGGGCCGGATGTTCTCGTCGCCCGCGAACCCACCACCGGCGAACTGGCCGTGTTCCGCGAGGAGTTCGGTGTACGTGCGATAGCTGGCGCGGGTGTGCTCCGCCGAACCGGAGCGTTGCGCGTACTGCGCCGGTTCGCGGAAACCCTGCGCGATGTTGACGTTGTGGACGTTCGGCGGCGCACCGGTCCAGTCGGCACCCCAGGTGTGCATCTTGTCGACCAGGTCGAGGAGGAAGGGCTCGGGCGTCCGGCGGTACAGCCACAGGGCGATGTCCATGCAGTCGCCCCACCGCAGCGACACCCAGCTCGTGTCGAAGGCGCCCTTGCCCTGTGTGTTCATGTACCGCAGGAACCGGGTGAGGAAGGGGACCACACGGGTGTCGCCGGTGAACTCCTGGAAGCTGCGGAGCGCCTGGAGGAGGGGAAGGAAGGGCCAGAAGTCGGGGCCGCCGTTGAGCGCGGTCCGCAGTGCGCGCGGCCCGAAGAAGCCGTCGCTCTGCTGGGTGGCGAGAATCGCGTCGATCCAGCGCCGCGCCCGGTCCAGCGCGGCGGTGTCGCGGGTGGCGACGGCCAGCGGCACGTAACCGCGCAGCCAGTACGGCAGTTCCTCCCACGCGCTGTTCTCGGGGTGGACCCAGCCGCTTGTGGCGAAGTCCAGGAAGTGGGACTTCTCGGTGAGACGGCCGCAGAGCCCGTCCAGCTGGAGCCGCAGCTGACCGGCCAGCCAGCCGCGCGGGACGATGCTGCCGGGCTTCAGCCGGAGAAAGGCGTCGGCGGCCACGTCGGCGACCGCGGCGGCGGGCCCCCGGGATGCGGCGGCGACGGGCCGGCTGGTCAGCAGAGGGGCGCCCGCACCGAGGGCGAGGCTGCCGGAGCGCAGCAGGTGGCGTCTGTTGATCGGCATGTCACTGCTTCCTGTTGGGGGAGAGGAAGTGGCCACCGACGGCTGCCGTGGCCCGCGGAACAGAGGCTGTACAACGTTGGAAAGTTGGCTTGCGGCATCACAGCACGGCGTACGGCGGCTGTCCAGAGAAATGACAAGGACATGCCTGTCCTGTTGTGCCTGCGGGGCCGGGCGTCGGCGGCGTATGGTTGACCCGCCTGTTCTGACGTGTGGACCCGCGGCCCCGGCAGCGTCCGGCCTCTTGCCGCCGGCCACCGCCATCCCCGGGAGAGCCCATGGGTACCCAGTTCGAGGCCACTGTCGACATCGACCGCCCGATCGACGAGGTCTTCGCCTTCCTCGCCGACGGCACGAACGACCCGAAGTTCAGCCCGCGCGTACAGCGGATCGAGAAGAAGCCGGACGGGCCGACGGCGGTCGGCACGGTCTTTCGCAGCACGGTGAAGGACGCCGGAATGAAGACGGGCCGGGAGTTCGAGATCACCGAACTCGTCGCGCCGGGCAGGATCCGCTGGAGCGAGCGGTCACGGAACCTGATCACCGCGACCGACGGCGGTTACGACCTGGAACCGACGCCCGGCGGCGGGACCCGCGTCCGTATCTTCAACGTGCTGGAGGGCCACGGCATCGGCACGTTGCTGCTGCCCCTCGCGGGCGGCGCGGCGCGCAAGGACGCCCCCGCTTTCGGCCGGCGCATCAAGGCGGCCGTGGAGTCCTCCTGACGGCCGCGGACGTCGCGGGCCCGCGGCCACACCTGTGGTGGCGCGCCGCCCGCCCGCCTCGTCCAGGTCGCCCCGGCCCGCCGGACTGGCGGCAGCGGCGCGAGGCGGATCGTAAGTGCATCTGAGCGGACCGGCGTGACGCCCGTTCAGCAGGTCTGTCGGCCCAGCGTGCGCGCCAGTTCCGTCGTGGCGTGAGCGATCTCCGTGTCGTCCTCCGACACGAGTTCGTCGAGCACGTCCTGATGGGCATGGACGGCTTCCCGCGCCGCGCGCTCCCACACGGCCGGGTTCTCGCGGTGGTTGAGCAGCTTCGGATAGGCGTCCGCGATGCTCTCCCACTGCCGGGTGTCGGCGATGTTCTTGAGCAGGTGCAGGATCCGTGCCCGGCAGGTCACCTGGGGCAGCTGCGCGAGCTCCCACAGGAAGGGGACCGTGGCGGCGGTCGCCTGTTCCACGACGAAGCCGTACTGGCAGACGCGTTCGCGCAGTTCTTTGAGCGCCGTCGCCGCGGTCTCCTCGTCACCCCAGGCGACACTGCTGAGGAGCAGGGGGATGGCGGTCGCGCAGCCGGTGGAGTCCCGCATCTCACCCCAGGAGATGTGGCCCATGGCGGTCAGTGGCGTGGTCGACGCCTTCCCCGTCCGGGCCAGTTCCTGTCCTCGCTGTCCGGTCCTCGGCTGCTGCGGCGGAACGCTATGCATGGCGTAAGGCCTTTCCGGCGTGTCGTATCGGTTCGATGGCGGGGGCGGCGGGTCCGTCCGCGGCGGAGGTCCGAAGTGACGTACCGCGCCCCGGGTGTTCACGGAGGTGCGCGACTTCCGGGACGACTGCCCCGCCGGCCGTCAGAGGCGGTCGTGCCGGAAGTCCGGTGAACCTGCCCAGGCAGCCCGCCGGCGATGCGGTCGGCCGCTGCGGCGAAAGCTCTGGACGCGCAGGTGACAACACGTCATCTCCCTGATGTGACGTCAGGACGCGGGGTCCTGGCTGGGGTTGTCGGCGCTGCAGTTATTATCCACACTGAACACCGTCGTGTGCAATTGCACGCGAAATTGCGTGAAGTTTGGCCGAAGATGCTGGGTCGAGGGCCGCCGGGTCACCACCGGCCCCACCCGGTGCGGGACGCCAACGGGAAAAGCAGGGAGAAGCGGTGCCTGAGGTGGAGAACGGGATACAGGCCAGTTCGCTGGACGTCAGCTGGACCAAGAGCCGGCACAGCAATGCCGAGGGGAACTGCGTGGAGGTCGCCCGGATAGACGGGGGCATCGCCGTGCGCAACTCCCGCGATCCCGAGGGGCCCGCGCTCGTCTACACGTCCGCGGAGCTGGCGTCCTTCCTCGCGGGAGCCAAGGACGGTGAGTTCGACCACCTGCTGTGAGCCGCCGGTACTGGTCCCAACTCCCGGACCTGTGAAGGGGGATGGGACGCGGCCCGGTCCGGTGCGATACTGTTGCCGTCCTTGTGTCTGATTTGCGGGGGAGTCGAAGATGGTCGCCGAGTCGCCTCGCGTCGCACGGCTCGAATCCTATCTGGAGCGTTCCGAACCGGCCCCGACTCTGCTGAAGATGCTCGTCGGCGTCCAGCTCTCGGGATTCCGGGAGGACGCCGGCCTCGCTCAGGACCAGGCCGCGCGCTCCCTGGGCTTCAGCGGCGCCAAGCTCTCACGCATCGAGTCGGGCAAGGGCCGCAAGCCGCCGACCGAGACCGACGTGCGCGCCCTGCTCCAGCTCTACGGCACCGACGAGTACGAAGGGTCGGTGCTCCTCAAGCTGCTGCGCCGGGCCGGCGAACCGGGCTGGTGGCAGCGGTACGACAAGCGCCTCATGCCCGAGTGGTTCGAGCGGCTGGTCGGCCTCCAGGAAGCGGCGGCGGCCATCCGGACCTTCGAGATCCAGTACGTGCCCGGTCTGCTGCAGACGCCGGCCTACACCCGGGCCGTGGTGGAACGGGGCCTGCCGAACGTACCGGCCGCCGAGGTGCACCGCAGGGTCGAACTGCGCATGCGACGCGCCCAGTTGCTGCACCGCGAGGACGCCCCGCAGCTGTGGGCCGTCATCGACGAGTCCGTCCTGCTGCGGGTACTGGGCAGCCGGGAGGCCATGCGCGAGCAGCTCACCCATCTGATCGACATGGCCCAACGGCCCCATGTGGTCCTGCAGATCGTGCCCCTGGACGTCACGAACGCCTCGGCGCCCGCCATACCGATCACCTATCTGCGGTTCGGCGGACTCGACCTGCCGGACGTCGTCTACCTGGAACACATCAGAAGCGCGCACTTCCTCGAAGACCGCGACGAGACCGAGGAGTACCGGCTCACGCTCGACCGGCTGGCCGACGAGGCCCTGACGCCGCGTGACTCCCTGGAGATGCTGCGGGCCACGCGGGAGCAGCGCTACGGCTCCGGCTGACCCGCGCGCGACCGGCTACGGGAGCCGGCCAAGACCGCCGAACTCGATCCACTCCTGGGAGAGCTGCCGCGTCTGCACCTCGCTGTCGGGGCGCCAGGTGGAGACCTCCACCAGCCCCGGCTCCAGGATCTCCATGCCGTCGAACAGCGCGGCCACGTCCTTCTCCTGGCGTACGCGTCCCCAGTGGCCCTGTGTCGCCTGAGCCATGAAGTCGGTGACGAACTCCCGGACCTTGGCATCCGCGCTGACCAGTTGGCAGATCACCATGAAGCTGCCGGGCGCGAGCCGCTCGCTGACGCGCCCCACCACGGCCTGCGGGCCGTCGGTGTCACTGTCGGGGATGCAGTGGAAGACCGAGTTGAACAGCGCGGCGACCGGCTGCGAGAAGTCGATCAGACGCCGGGTCTCGGGATGGGAGAAGATCTCGTCGGTGTCGCGCATGTCCGCGTGGATGACCGCCGTGCCGTCGTTCTGCTCCAGCAGCGCCCGGCCGTGGACGAGCACCATGGGGTCGTTGTCGACGTAGACCACGCGTGAGTCCGGGTCGATGCTCTGCGCGACCTGGTGCACGTTGTCCTGGGTGGGGAGGCCGGATCCGTGGTCCAGGAACTGCCGGATCCCGTAGTCCGTCGCCAGTGTCCTGACCACCCGCTGCAGGAACCGCCGGTTGTTGAGGGCCAGCCGGCGGGTGCTGGGCACGACCTTGTCGAGCTCTTCGCAGGCCGCGCGGTCCGCGGAGTAGTTGTCCTTGCCGCCCAGATAGTGGTCGTACATGCGCGCGGCCGTCGGGACAGTGGCGTCGATCTTCTTGGACAGCGGCCTGTCGGTGTTCATGGTTCCCCCGGCTCGATCGGCACCAACTGCATCCGTAACAGGATGTACATCTTAGGGAGTTGGCGTTCGCGGCGGCCAGCCCGTCGCAGAACCGGCCCCTCCAAGTGGTGCGACGACGTGCGCGGGGATCAGGCCGCCGCCACGCTCGCCTCCAACGCCGTACGCAGCCAGCCGTCCGCCCCGCCGAGGGTCGGACCGGGCGTCAACCGGGCCGCCAGATGCCAGTAGCGGGCCATCACCGGGTGATCCGCCGCGGCGAGGCGAACCGTGAGGGCGCGGCGGAAAGCGGGGCTGTCCCGGGTACCCGCATCGCGGGCGTGGGCGGCGACGTAACAGTCCAGTGCCTCACCCGGCCCCGGGGCGCGGTCGGTCCGCAGAGTGGCGGCCACCAGGAGGTACGCCTCGTGCAAACCGTCGTAGAGCAGGTCCGGGTGCGCGGCGGTGGCGGGCCGGTGGGACACGAGACAGTGGTCGGTGGCGGCGGTCGCCAGGGCGTGGATACGGGCGAAGGCGAGGACCTGCTCCGGAGCCGGGTCGGCCGGGGGCTCGGGGACGGCCGCCTCGGTGACGGCGCCGCGCAGCCGGGCGGAGAGGCGTACCGGCAGGACCCGGCGCCAGTAGTGCGCGAGGGCGGCCGTGCTGGGCGGGACACCGACCGCCCCGATCAGCTCCAGGCGCTCGGCGAGGTGCGCCGGATCGCCGTCGCGCACCGCCCGCAGCGCGGCCTCGCGCCAGCGCAGGGCGGCGAGTTCGCTGCCGAGATCGGCCAGCCTGCGTGCTACCACGCCTTCCAGGGTGTCGCCGCTTTCGAGGACCCGCCCGATCTCCGCGACGGGCACGCCGAGCGAGCGCAGCGCGCGGATCGTGCGCAGCCGCTCCGGCGCCTCGGGACCGTAACGCCGATGGCCGCCGCCGCTGCGCGAGACCTCCGGCAGCAGGCCCCGGTCGGAGTAGAAGCGGACGGTCTTGACCGTGGTCCGCGCCCGCGCGGCGAGCTCGCCGATGCTCAAGGTGCTGTTGGTGCCGTTGATGCCGCTCGGGCCATCCATGGCGCTCGTGCCGTCGGGTGACAAGGGTTGAACCTCCCTCAGGGGGAGTTCCTACGTTAGCCAGGGCGTCGCCCGGCCGGCCCGGGCGGACGCGACGAACCCACCCCTGGAGGTATCGATGTCCGTGTTCATCCTGGTCTCGGGCCCGTTCACCGACGGACGGATCTGGAGCGAGGTCGTCGGACGGCTGCGGGAGTCGGGCGCCCAGGCGCACCCGGTGTCGTTGAGCAGGCAGCCCGAGGCCGATCTGGAGACGCACGTCGAGGACGTGGTCCGGCTGATCGATTCCCTCGGCCCGTCCGCTTCCGCCGCCCCGCCGGAGGAGGTGGTGCTGGTCGGCCACGACTACGCCGTCCACCCCGTCCTGGGCGCGGCGGACCGCCGCCCGGAGCGGGTCGCACGGGTCGTGCACCTCGACGCCGGGATGCCGCAGGACGGCGACGCGGCGCTCGCCCTGGTGCCGGACCCGTCGGCGCACGAACTGCTGGGCGCGAACGGCGATCCCGGGCCGCTCCCGCCGCCGCAGCCGGCGCAGTGGGAGCGGTGGGGCAGCACGGACGGCCTGTCGGCGCGCCACCTGGAACTGCTGAGCCGGCTGGCCGCCCCGCAGCCGGCGCGCACGCTGACGCAGCCCCTGCGACTGACCGGCGCCGCCGCGGCCGTGCCCACCACCGGAATCCTGTGCACGGCCGGCGGGACGACCGTGGAACTGGTCGAGGCGCTGGTACGCACCGGCCCGCCGCATCTGCGGAAGCTGGCCGACCCGAGGGTGGGCTTCTTCGAACTGGCCACCGGTCACTGGCCGATGCTCTCCTGCCCGGACGAACTGGCCCGGGTACTGCTCCGCGCGGCGGCCGGCGAAGGGCGCCGGCTGACCGTACCCGAGGACGAGCCCTCGTACGCCCGGCCCTTTCCGCTCGACGCCCCGGAGTGCCCACGGGTGCGC
This sequence comes from Streptomyces ortus, assembly GCF_026341275.1. Lineage (NCBI taxonomy): Bacteria > Bacillati > Actinomycetota > Actinomycetes > Kitasatosporales > Streptomycetaceae > Streptomyces > Streptomyces ortus. The sequence continues at coordinate 3,686,869 of NZ_JAIFZO010000002.1, read as the reverse complement.
ACCGGGCGGGTGGACCTCCACCTGCCCCGAACGGGAGCGGAAGAGGGAAGGGCCGGTGGAGAAGGCGGGGGAGGGGCGCGGGGGCCCTGGCCCGCGGTGCTGTTCGTGCACGGCGGGCCCGTGCCCCCTGACCTCGTCCCGGCGCCGCGCGACTCGCCGTTCTACCTCGGCTACGCCCGCTGCGCGGCGAGCCTCGGCGCGGTGGGCGCCGTCGTCGACCACCGGCTGCACGGTCTCACCGACTACGCGCGCGCGGCGGACGACGTGACCGAGGCCGTCGGCCTGCTGCGGGCCGACCCCAGGGTGGACGCGGAGCGCATCGCCCTGTGGATCTTCTCCGGTGCCGGACTGCTCGCCGCCGACTGGCTCGGCGCGCCGCCGCCGTGGCTGCGCTGCCTGGCCCTCACCTACCCGATCCTGGCCCCGCTGCCGGGCTGGGGCGCGGTCGGTCCCCGCTTCCGCCCGGTCGGCGCACTCCGCGGCGCCGCCGGGACGCTCCCGCCCGTCGTCCTCACCCGGGCGGGCCTGGAGACATCGCAGATCGCCGCCACGGTAGGGGAGTTCGTGACCGCGGCACAGGAGACGAAGGCCCCGGTCGAGATCATCGACGTGCCGCACGGCCGCCACGGCTTCGAGACCGACGAACCGTCGGACGAATCCCGCGAGGCCGTGGCCCGGGCCCTGCGCACGGTGCTCGCGCAGCTGTAACGGCCGTCGTGACGCGTCCTACCGCACGGGCTCTCAGGGGCGCGGCCGGGTGGCGGTGTCCAGGTAGAAGGCGTCGATGCTCTGGACGGCCTGCTCGAACTCGTCGAGGTTGACGGGCTTGGTCACATAGGCGTTGGCGTGACTGCTGTACGCGCCCGTGACGTCGTCCGGAGCGGTGGACGTCGTCAGGACCACCACGGGGATCGACTGGAGGTCGTCATCGCTCTTGAGGACCTTCAGCAGGTCGCGGCCGTTCATCCGCGGCATGTTCAGGTCGAGGACGATGAGGTCGGGCCGCGGGGTGCCGGGCGTCCGCAGGTGCTCCAGCGCGGCGACCCCGTCGGTGACCTGGACCAGATTGCGGGCCCCGCGCTCGGAGAGGGCTTCCTCGATGAGCATGGCGTCGGCCATGTCGTCCTCGACGAGCAGGACGTCGAAGGGGCGGGCGGGGGTGGTCATTGTCGGTTGCTCCGTGGGTTTCTCGTGGGAGTGGTGGAAGAGCCCGGGCCAGCGGCGCCGGGCTCCCTGCCGGGTCATGCCGCATGCGGCGCCGATCTGCGGGTATCCGGCACCCGCGCGTGCGGCGGTCGCGGCCGCTTCCTGCTGGAGTCGTTCAGTGGCCTGCTTGAGATGATCCAGCACATGGAGCAGGGCCAGAGCCGGTGCCGCGTCGTCCGACGCCGGGTGCGACGGGGCCACCACCAGCCTGCGGGCGAGACGTTGCGCGAGATCGCCGACCGTCGCGTCCGCGATGGTGGCTGTCTCCTGCGGAGTGATCCGCAGTGCGAAGTCCTTGCCTGGCATACCCGGCACTCTAGGTCCACCAGGAGCTCCGCGACAACAAGGGTTGTCGCCCTCTAAAGTGTGCTGGCCACACAAGCAAGACGTCAGTCACAGCGAGGAGCCCACAGAATGACCGGCGATGAGAGGCGCTCGCGCGCGCGAGGGCTTTCCGCGTGGACGACCAGGCGGTGGCTTCGTGCGGGGGTGGCCGCGTCCCTGGTGGTTCTGACCGTGCTCGGAACGGCGGGCGCCTACGTCCTGGGGCGGACCGGAACGATCAGCCGTGACCTCGTGGACGTGCGCTCTCCCGCGCTGACCGTCGCGATCCGCCTGGAAGCGGCCGTGCTCAACCAGGAGACCGGGATCCGCGGCTACGGACTCACCGGCAAGGCGGCTTTCGTCACCCCCTACAAACAAGGGCTCACCGAGCAGGAGGCGACCCGTGCGCAGCTCGCCAGGCTGCTGCGGAAGGACCCCGACCGTCTCGAGGACCTGAAGACCGTGCAGGACGCCGTGACGGCATGGCAGGAGAGGATCGCCCGGCCCATCGCCGCCCAGCCGGCCGGCTCCCCCTCACCGCTGGCCACCGAACGGGCCGCGGAGGGCAAGGCCCTGTTCGACGAGGTGCGTGCCTCCCTGAGCGCCCAGCAGGAACGGCTGCGCGCGGACCGTGTCCGGGCCAGGGACGACCTGATGACCACGATGACCCTGCGGAACTGGGTGTTCAGCGCCATCGCGGTGGTCATCGTCGTCTTGACGGCGCTGATCTTCGAAGGGCTGCGGCGCGGGATCAACAGGCCCCTGGAGCAGCTGGGAGCGGACGCCCGCGCCGTCGCCGGCGGGGACTTCGAGCATCCCATCACCCCCACCGGCCCCGCGGATCTGCGGCGCCTGAGCAGCGAGATCGACTTCATGCGCCGGCGTCTCGTGCGGGAACTTGCCGTCAGTGAGGAGACCCGGCTACGGCTGGACGCACAGGCCGCGGACCTACAGCGCTCCAACGCCGAGCTGGAACAGTTCGCGTACGTGGCCTCCCACGATCTGCAGGAGCCGCTGCGCAAGGTCTCCAGCTTCACCCAGCTCCTCCAGCGGCGCTACGGAGGGCAGCTCGACAGCCGGGCCGACCAGTACATCGACTTCGCGGTCGACGGGGCGAACCGCATGCAGATCCTCATCAACGACCTGCTCGACTTCTCCCGGGTCGGACGCCTCCACAACGCCCATCAGAGCGTCGACCTGGACGAGGTGCTGGAACGGACCCTGTCCTCGATGAGCGTGGGTATCGAGGAGGCCGGGGCGATCATCACGCACGAGCCGCTGCCGACCCTGGTCGCGGACCCCACCCAGCTGGGGATGCTCTGGCAGAACCTGATCGGCAACGCCGTCAAGTTCCGGCGCCCGGGCGAGACGCCGAAGATCCACGTCACGGCGGACCGCGAAGGCGAACTGTGGCGGTTCACCGTCACCGACAACGGCATCGGCATCGCACCGGAGTACGCCGACAAGATCTTCGTGATCTTCCAGCGGCTGCACACCAAGGACACCTACTCGGGCAGTGGGATCGGCCTCGCGATGTGCAAGAAGATCGTCGAGTTCCACGGCGGCGCCATCTCCGTCGACCCGGACTACCGGGACGGCGCCCGCATCGTCTTCACCCTCGCGCCCCGGCCGCCGGAGACCCCCGGCACGGACACCACTCCGGAGGCCACCCGCGCGGAGGCGGAGCAGCCACGATGACCGGACCCACGACGGCCGCCCCGGGCGGGGCCTCCGAGAAGCCGATGTACCGCATCCTCCTGATCGAGGACGACCCGGGCGATGCGCTGCTCGTGGAAGAACTCCTGCACGACACCGGTCTCGGCTTCGCGCTGACCATCCGGACCACGCTGGCCGAGGCGCGTGCCGAACTGGCCGGCAGTCCGATCGACTGCATCTTCCTCGATCTGCATCTGCCCGACGTGTCGGGCATCGACGCGGTCACGGCCGTCCGCGCGGTCGCCCCGCACACCGCGGTGATCGTGCTGACCGGGCTGTCCGAGGACCGGGCGGGCACCGACGCCATGGCGGCCGGGGCACAGGACTACCTCGTCAAGGGGAAGGTCGAGGCGGACCTCCTGCAGCGGACGCTGCGTTACGCGGTCTACCGGAGCCAGACCGAACGCGCGAGCGCCGCGGCCCAGGCCGCACAACTGCGGGCGGAGGAGAACGCCCGTCTGGAACGCGGTCTGCTGCCGCAGCCGATGCTCGACACCTCCACGGTCAGAGTGACGTCCCGCTATCTGCCGGGTGCCACGATGGCCCTGCTCGGCGGGGACTTCCTCGACGTGGTCGAGGGGGACGACGGGCTGCTGCACGCCGTGGTCGGAGACGTCAGCGGCCACGGCCCCGACGCCGCCGCACTCGGTGTCTGCCTGCGGATTGCCTGGCGCTCCCTCGTGCTCGGCGGGCACCGCGGGGACGACCTGCTGCACCTGATGGAACGCATCCTCATCGCCGAACGGGGCAGCCAGCACCTGTTCGCCACCTGCACCCTGCTCACGCTCGACCAGGAGGCCGGCACCGCCACCCTCCACCTCGCCGGCCACCACGAACCCCTCCTCACCGCCCCCGAGGGGACCCAGGAGGTGACCGCCGCGCACGGCATCGCGCTGGGGATCGTCCCCGGAGTCCACAGCTGGCCCTCCACGGTCGTCCCGCTCCCGGCCTCCGGCGCCCTGACCCTCTACACCGACGGCCTGACCGAAGGACACAACGGGACGAAGGAGGAGCGGCTCGGCGTCGAAGGGCTGCTCGCGCTGATAGGGAAACTGCCGACAGCGGATCCGGCCGCCCATGTCGACCTCCTCATCAAGGAGACCCATGCGCTGAACGCCGGTCGGCACTCCGACGACCTGGCCGTGCTCCGCCTCGACTGGGGCGGCGGGCCCGCCCGTCGTTGACGGCCCGCGTTCCGGGACCCGGCGGCGGCCCTCGCCGCCGCCTCGCATCCCTGCCCGGTGGGCGAGTTCACCCGGCCGGGTTGTTTGCGCGGCGGTGGGGACCGGTCGGCGCATGGGCGCCGGGCGGCTGGGGAGAAACAGACTGCGTGCGCGCTTTTGTCCCCGTTCCTCCAGCGCCAAGGAGCCGGCCTGTGTCCGACATCGTCTTCACAGCCGATTTCAGTTCGCCAAGGCAGTGGGTGGCCGGCCGCTCCTGGGCCTATCCCGACGGCGGCCCGGTCAACCCGACCGACAACAAGCTGGACTACCTGGTCCCCGATCCGGCGTACTCCCGTGACGGCACGTTCCGTGCCACGCGCCGGAAGGACGGTCTGTGGAGCACGGGCCTGCTCACCACCGAGGGGAGCGAGGACGACTTCCAGGTGCGCGCGGGAGACGTGCTGGAGACACGGGTGCGCCTGCCCGCCGAGGTGGGGGCCTGGCCCGCCATCTGGACCTGGCGGGACGGCGGCCAGGAGATCGACGTGTTCGAGTACCACCCGGACAACCCCGACCTGCTGGAGTTCTCCAACCATGTGCGCGGCGGGCATCTGTATCACCACGACGAAGCCGTGCGCCCCGGCGGCCCTGTCGACCTGCGGGTGGAGTTCGGCGCCCGCTCGGTGGTCTGGTGGCTCAACGGCACGCAGATCTTCGCCGACAGGAGAGGGGTGGGGCGGAGGTGGCACGCCCACCTCATCGTCAACCTCTCGGTGAGCGCCGGGCGTTACCACCCCCGCCCCGCAGCCGGCACCAAGGAGATGTCGTACACCGTGGAGAGCCTGGTCGTGCGCCGTCCGGCCGCGGAACCGCACCGGGCGGCCGAGGCGGAGGAGCGGCCGTGAGTGCGGGGCGCGGCCCGGGACGGCGGCCGAACCGGCCACCGTCCCTCGCGTGCGGTCAGGGGGCCCAGGGTGCTTCGACGGCCCAGGTGGTGTCCTCGGTGAAGGAGGCGGGGTTGTCCCAGGTGTGGGAGCCGCCGGGGGTGGCCAGCCACAACTCGGCGTTGTAGTGCCGCAGATACTGCTCGGGGAAGTTGGACGCGGACAGCCGTACGCCGCCGTTCGCGCCGCGCACGGCACAGAAGGTCGCGTCGGCCTGGAACACCGCTCCGCTGCCCGACTCCTTGTAGACGCGGTAGTCGCGGTGCCGCAGGTACTGACCGGGGTAGTTGCGCGACTCGAAGGAGTAGCAGGCACTGTTCGCGAGGCCCGGCACGATCTTCCAGGTGGCGTCGCTCTTGAGCAGGGCGGCGCTGTTCGCGTCGACCACATCGGTGTAGGCCGCCCCGTCGCGGTGCCGCAGATAGCGGTTCGTGTAGCCGGAGGTGGTCACCCGCAGGGACTTGTACTGGTTGACCGGCAGGACGACGGGGGAGGCCGTGGCCCGGGAGGCGTCGATGAGGGCGCGGTTGGCGGCCTGGACGCGCGCCGCGTCCACCTTGACGATCTGCCGGTCATAGGTCAGGAGGCCGTTCGCCTCGTTCTCCACGTCGGTGATCTCCGTGTAGACGGAAGCCGAGAGCCCGGCGGGCATCCGCACCTCGCGCAACGCGTCGAGGAGCCCCACGAAGCGGTTGTTGAGATGAGCCTGGTCCGCCTGGTCCTCGTAACTGAAGCCACCGCCCGGATACCACTCGTGACCGGCGACCTTGAACCCCAGACCGCCGTACTCACCGAGGACGGCGGCGCGGGTGGCACTGGGCACGGTCGTGCCCGGACCGACGTAGACATGATGGTCCAGGACGTCGCCGTTGCCGCCGTCGACCGCGCCGCAGCAGTTGATGCCGCTCATGTTGTTCACCAGCCGGGACGGGTCGTACGCCTTCACATGGTCGGCGATGCGCGCCTGGTCGTACTGACCCCAGCCCTCGTTCTGGTCGACCCACATCACCAGGGACGGGGAGCTGCGGTGCTGGTCGATGATCCGGTCGTACTCGGCCTCCCACTGGGTGCGGGCCGCGCTGTCGGGGGTGCGGGTGTCCATCGCGGGCATGTCCTGCCAGACCAGCAGCCCCAGTCTGTCCGCCCAGTAGAACCAGCGCTGCGGCTCGACCTTGATGTGCTTGCGCACCATGTTGAAGCCGAGGTCCTTGTGTTTCTGCAGGTCGTACTTGAGGGCGTCGTCGGTCGGCGCGGTGTAGACGCCGTCCGGCCAGTAGCCCTGGTCGAGGGTGCCGGTCTGGAAGACGAACTTGCCGTTGAGGACGGGACGCAGGACACCGTCGACCCGGGCGACCCCCACGGAACGCATCCCGCTGTAGCCGCCCACGGAGTCGACGACGGCCGAACCGGAGAGCAGATCGGCCTTCACGTCGTACAGGAAGGGATCCTCGGGGGTCCACAGACGCGGATTCGGTATCGCCACGCTGATCGTGCTGCCGACCGCCCCCGTCGCGGTGCCCACCGTGGTCGAGCCGGAGGACACGGTCACCCGTGCGCTCTGCCCGGAGACGCCGTCGCCCCTGACGGTGACCTTGAGGGTGTTGTTCGTGAGGTCGGGCACCATGTCGAGGCGCGTGATGTGCGCCGCGGCCGTCGGCTCCAGCCACACCGTCTGCCAGATGCCCGAGGCCGCGGTGTAGAAGATGCCGCCTCCCGGGTGCGGGGTCACGTCGTTGATGCGCTGCTTGCCGACCGCCCCGATGCCCGTCTGGCTGGGGTCCCAGACGGACACCACGATCGTGTTGGTGCCGCTGTTGAGCAGACCCGTGATGTCGTACGAGAAGGAGTCGTAGCCCCCGCTGTGCGTGGCGCCGGCCTGGCCGCCGTTGACCCAGACCGTCGTACGCCAGTCGCTGGCACCGAAGTTGAGCTGGACGCGGCGGCCGTTCCAGCCCGCCGGGACCGTGAAAGTGCGCTTGTACCAGAGCTTGTCGTTCTGGGTGATCCTGCGCTGGATCCCGGACAGCGCCGACTCGGCGACGAACGGCACCCGGATCTGCTCCGAGAACGACGCGGGCTGACCCGCGTCCGCCGAGGTGACCGCGAAGTCCCAGATGCCGTTGAGATTGGCCCAGTCGGGACGGGTGAGCTGCGGGCGCGGATACTCCGGCAGCGGATTGTCGACCGATACCTGGTTGGTCCACGGGGTGGTCATGGGGGAGGGCTTGGGCGTCCACGCGGCCGGTGCTGCCTGCACTGTCCCCGTCGCGGTCAGGGCGGCCGTGCAGACCAGCGCGAGGGTGGCGAGCACGGTGGCGATCCGCCTCGCCCGCCGTCTCAGCAGGACTGCCCAGGGGGTCGGGGCCGGGCTGGTGCTGCGCATCGTGACTCCTTGGGTGTCGGGCGAGCAAGGACGTACACGGACGGAGAGAGGGCTGGCGGCTCGCCGTCCCAGCCTGTACAACGTTGCAAAGAGCGGTAGTTGGCATGACAGCACGACGCCGAAGATCTGTACAGGTGCATGACAAGAACTGGTGAGGGCGGACGCGACGTCGGCACTCAGACCGACCGACCGGCCTCGTCCCCGCGCCCCGCACCGGGCGGCCGGTGAGGATCGGGTACGCGGCGGCGAGCGCTCCAGGGGCGCGGTCAGTTCGAGGAGCGGGTGATCCGGTCGCGCAGCCAGGACTCGACGCCGCTGAGCGCCGTCCTGGCCATCGTCGTGGGGTGGGCCGTGAAGCCGTGGGGTGAGTCGGGGTAGACCCGGAGCTCGACGTCATTGCCGGCCGCCGACAACCGGCCTGCCAGCGCCAGGTTGTCCTCCAGCAGCACGTCCGCGCTTCCGACGACCATCAGCGTGGGGGGAAGCCCGCGAAGAACGCCGTAGAGAGGCGAGATGTCGGGAACGGTGCGGTCTTCCACATGGCCGACGTACGCCTGGATGAAGTATTCGTCCGCGATGCGGCGACCGGCCGGGGTGCGTGCGCTCAAGTCGTAGGTACCGAATTGGAGCGCGGCGCCGGTGAATCGGCCGACGGCACCTCTGTCTCTCAGCCGGAGCAGGGTCGCCAGGGCGAGTGTGGCTCCCGCGGAGCTGCCGCCGATCGCGAGCCGGGATGTTCCGAAGCGGGCGTCCGCTTCTTCGACGAGCCAGAGCGCCGCTGCTTCACAGTCGTCGGGTGCCGCGGGCCAGGGATGCTCAGGGGCCAGCCGGTAGTCGACGCTGACAACGGCGAGGTGCGAAGCGTCCGCGAGCGCGCGGTTGCGTCCGTCTCCTCGCGCTGCGGAGTCCATGTAGAAGCCGCCGCCGTGTATGTCCAGGTAGACGCCCCGCGGCGGCCCGTCCACAGGAGTGAAGATCCGCACAGGGACGGACCCTTCCGCGGTTTCGATCGTCTCCTCGATGGGTGGCGGATCGGCGGCAGGAGGAGCAGATCTCTTCGCTCGGACCTCTTTGAGCTCCTCGGGTGTGCCGGGGCCGCGGCCGGCCGTCCTCGACCTGTAGAAGTCGCGAGCTTCGTCGATCTGCTCCGCGGGCACGTCGGCGAACAATGCGTCCAGCGCGAATCGCACGCGTCCTCCTCGTCACTCGGGTCTCGAACTGCACGCTATCGACGAAGTGCGCGGACCGACGCCACCGGGGCGGCCTCGAAAGCCAGGCCAGGCCAGGCCCGGCCAGGCGTACGACGAGGCCGGGTACGGGCGGTGCTCCGCCTCAGTACGGCCGGTCGCCGGCGATGGCGACGCGTTCCGCGACGCGGCGGTGCGCGCCGTAGTCGTTCACCGCGTAGTGCTGGGTGGCACGGTTGTCCCAGAAGGCGATGTCCCCGGCCTGCCAGCGGAAGCGCACCTGGTACTCCGGAACATGCGCCTGCTGTACGAGGTGGCGCAGCAGCTCGTCGCTCTCCTCGCGGGGCAGACCGGTGATGCGGGTGGTGAAGGAGGTGTTGACGAACAGCAGCTTCCGGCCCGTCTCCGGATGCGTACGGACGACGGGGTGCTCCACCGGTGGGAAGGCGTCCTGGAACGGGGCGAGCCGCTCGGGAGCGTAGAAGCGGGCGAAGCCCGGGATGAAGTCGTGCACGGCCGTGGCACCGTCGATACGGTCCTTCACCTCCTGCGCGAGGTTGTCGTACGCGGCGGCCATGTCCGCCCACATGGTGTCTCCGCCGAAGGGCGGCACCTCGCGCAGCTGGAGCACGGCGCCGAGCGCGGGCCGCTCCCGGAAGGTGACGTCCGCGTGCCACACGTTCTCGAAGGTCGGCGTGGCGCCGGCCCCCTTGTCGAAGCGCACCACGTCGGCGCTGGCGCCCCGGGCGAGCAGGGGATTGGTCTCCAGCTCACCCCAGTTGCGGGCGAAGCCGCTCTGCTGCTCGGACGTGAGGTGCTGGGCACGGAAGAAGAGCACCTTCCACTCCAGCAGGGCCCGGTCGAGCTCCTCGCGCAGGGCGGGGTCCAGGGGGCGGGCGAGGTCGAGGCCTCTGATCTCGGCCCCGATCGTGCTGCCCTGCGGGACGAGCTCGAACCGGCCGTAGGGACGCGCCGGCCATCCCTCGGGCAGCCGTCGCAGTTCACGGGCCCCTTCGTGGATCCCGCCCGGCGGCACGCTTGCCTCACGCAGCGTCGGAACGGCGGTCCGGGGAACGGTCACCGTCATGAAGTACCTCCTCGTTCGCAGGACTTGATGGCCCGAGGCCCGATGCCCGAAGCGCGGTGGCATTCGACAGCAGGCATGGGCCAGGTGTTCGCGGGGTGCCGCGCACGCATGAGTGCGGGGGAGAGGAGGGGACGAATCCGTCGTCGCCCCACCTGGACACGGCGGGACGGGACGGAGGTCCGGATTCTCTCGGCCATCGAGGAGATGACCGGCACGACTTCACTGCGGCACGGCGGGTGTCACACGGGGCGGAGGGGGATCAGAGGCCCGAGCGCTCGCACCCGGTGCGATTCGGGACGCGCAGAAGCCCCGTCATCGCGTCGCAACAGTGCCAGGTCATGCCGATCATTGTGGGAGCCGCTCCGCCCGGTGTCAACGGGCCGCCCGCGTGGGCCGCGGCCGAGGGCGGCCCCCCGGTCCGCGTCCGTCGCCCCCACCGGCGGGTCAGGCGGAGTCGGGGCTGTGCGTGTCCTCCTGTCGCTGTGTCTCCAGGGCGGCCAGGGACTCGCTCACACCCGCGGCGCGCGGCGAACCGATGGCGCTGTACAGCGCGAGCGCGTCCTGCCAGTGTCCTCGGGCGGCCGGCAGGTCGGCGCCGTCCTGGTGGATGCGGGCCAGGCCGATGTGGGCGCGGGCCTGCTCCTCCTTCTCCTCGATCTCCATGGCCAGCGTGAGCGCGGCGCGGTGGGCGGTCGCGGCCTCGTCGGACAGGCCCGAGCCGTGCAGGGCCTCACCGAGACCGTTGAGACTGCCCGCTTCGCCGTACCGCTCCCCGGTCCGCTGGAACAGGGCGAGAGCCTCCCTCTGACGGGTGGCCGCCTCCCCGTGGTGGCCGAGGCGGTTGTGCGCGTCACCGAGATTGCTGAGGGCGTGCGCCTCGCCCCCGCGGTGGCCGAGCCGCCGGAACAGGGCCAGGGCCTCCTCGAAGTGCTCGACCGCCGTCGCGTGCTGGTCGAGCCGCGACAGCACGATGCCGAGATTGCCCAGCGCGCTGGCCTCACCGAAGGCATGTCCGAGGGAACGGAAGAGGGCGAGCGCCTGCCGGTGCTGCTCCGCGGAGGTCTCGTAGTCGTCGAGCAACTCATGGACGATACCGAGGTTGTTGAGCGTGTCGGCCTCGCCGCCGGCGTCCCCGACCTTCCGGAAGAGGACGACGGCCTCCCCGTGCCGCTCGGCGGCCTCGCGGTACTGTCCGCGCAGTTCGTGCAGGACGCCGAGGTTGGTGAGATTGCGGGCCTCGGCCACCGGCAGCCCGATCCGCCGGCACAGGGCGAGCGACTCCGTGTGGTGGCGGACCGCTTCGTCGTACTGCGCCAGCCGTCTGTGGGTGGTGCCGAGACAGGTGCGCACCTCGGCCTCCCCCCGCCGGTCGCCCGCCGCGAGTGCGGCACGCAGGGCGTGGCCGTGGATGACGAGCGCGTCGGTGAAGAGCCCGCGGCTGTCGAAGTGGCGTTGCAGGGTGGTGGACAGGCCGACGGCGTGCTCGGCCCTGCCGCGCCCGGCCTCGGCCGCGGTGACGGCGGTGAGCACGGCGTGCTCGGCCGCCAGCCACTCCTTGGCATGGGTGGCGTCGGGAAACGGCGGCGGTTCGGTCGGTGGCGCCGGGATCCGGGGCCGCAGATGCCGCTCGGCCGGGAACAGCACGTCCATGGCCGCGCAGGACGCCGCGAGATAGTGGGTCAGGAGGCGGTCGAGCGCCGCCTCGCGGTCGGCCGGCCCGTCGCTCCGTTCGGCCTGCCAGGCCGCGTACACCCGCAGCAGGTCGTGCATGCCGTAGCGGCCGGCGCGGGTGGGCTGGATCAGATGGCTGCGGGCCAGCAGGTCCAGGGTCCGCCGGGTGCCGGCCACGGAGCGTCCGCACAGCGCCGCCGCCGCGTACACGTCCACATCGGGACCCGGGTGCAGCCCGAGCAGCCGGAACGCGGCGGCGGCCTCGGCGGGCAGCCGGTCGTAGGACCAGGAGAAGACCGCTCGTACGGCCGCCCGGGGATCGGTGTCCGAGTCCAGCAGCTCCAACCGGCTCCGCCGGTCGTCCAGTTCGGCGGTGAGGGAGCTCAGGGGCGAGGCGGGACGGGAGAGCGCCAGCTCCGCGGCGATGCGCAGGGCCAGGGGCAGCCGTCCGCACTGCTCCGCGAGGACGGCCGCGGCCTGCGGTTCGGCTTCGGCCCGGGGGCCGATGAGCCTGCTCAACAGGCGTACGGCGTCCGCCGGGGGGAGCACGTCGAGTACGAGCCGGTGGGCGCCGTGCAGGGACACCAGGGAGCTGAGTACGTCCCTGCTCGTCACCACGGTTCTGCACCGGGTCGCACCGGGCAGGAGGGGGCGTACCTGCTCGCTGGACGAGGCGTTGTCGAGCACCACGAGCATGCGGCGCCCGCTCAGCTCGGTGCGGTAGCGGGCGGAGCGGTCGTCCACCCGCAGCGGGATCTCGGGGCCCGGGACTCCGAGGGCCACGAGGAATCCGGTGAGGACGTCGGCGGCGGGCACCGGTTCGTCCGTGTCGTAGCCGCGCAGGTCCGCGTAGAGCTGGCCGTCCGGGAACTGCTCGCGCACCCGGTGGGACCAGTGGACGGCGAGAGCGGTCTTGCCGACCCCGGCGGTGCCGGACACGGCGGACACCACGACCGTGTTGGTGGCATCGGGCCCCTCCACGGCGGAGAGCAAGTGCTCGGACAGTTCGTCCAGTTGTCGCTCACGTCCCGTGAACGCCCTTACGTCCAGGGGTAGTTGCGCGGGCCGGGAGGGTGCGGGCCGCGGGCCGCCCTGAGCGGGTCCCGGCTCCGTTCCGGTGGCGGACGCGGGGCGGTCGCGCAGGACCTCCTTGTAGGCGGTGCGCAGCTCCGCCCCGGGCACCGAACCCAGCTTGTCGACCAGCCGGCGGCGGACCTCGGCGTAGTGGTCCAGTGCCTCGGCGGTCCGGCCGGCCTGGGCCAGTGACCTGACGAGCAGGGCGGCGAGGGGTTCTGCCAGCGGGAACTCGTCGGACAGGGCCCGTAGTCGGCCGATCGCCTGCGAGGCGTGTCCTGCCGCCGCCTCGGCCCGGGCCCACTGCAGGGCGGCTTCGAGCCGTTCGTTGAGCCAGGCCGTCCTGGTCCGCTCGGCCCAGGCGCCCGGCAGGTCGGCCAGTGGCGAGCCCCGCCACAGGTCCAGGGCGTCCCGCAGGAGCCGGCCGCACTCGGCGTCTTCGGGACGCAGGCCACGGGCCCGTGCCACCAGCGCCCGGAAACGCAGCAGGTCGATGCTGTCGTCCGCCGCCCGCAGTAGGTAGCCGCCGGACACCCGGGCCAGTTGGAGCGGCGGATGGTCGGCCGTCCCGTCCTCGCCGCGCGCCGCCTCGTCCAGCACCCGCCGGACCCGGCTCACATGGGAGTACAGCGTCGAACGGGCCGCGTCGGGAGGGGTGTCGTCCCATACCCGGTCCACCAGGGCGTCCACGGTCAGCATCCGGCCCGCGTTGGCCGCGAGCGCCGCAAGGACCATGCGCTGCCTGGGCTGCCCCAGCTCGATGTGACGACCGCCCGCCCACAGTTCCAACGAGCCCAGTAATCGAAGATCCACGTCCCCACCCACGATCGGCCGCCCTGCTTTTCACGAACTCCCCCGATCTTGCCCAGGATTCCACACAAGCGGGGCCGGTGCCGCCGTCATGGTGAGGGTTCCGGTACGCGCTGTCACCCGGCCCGGCCCGAGGACGACGGGCTGATCCGGGGGCGCCCATGCCGGATCAGGAGCCCGGCAAGGTTTTCACAAGGTCGTTCCAGCAGTCTTCCAGCAACCGGTTGGCCGGCCCGGCGGACGGACCCCCCCTTCGCGCCGGGCCGGTCAACCGGATGGGCCTCAGGTCCGACACGACGTCGGACCTGTCGCGGTGCTTCGCCCGTCGCCGCTGTCAACGGGGGTCAGCGGCGGCGGAGCGAGGCATCGAAGACAAGCCGGCGCCGCGCTCCACCCGCCGGCCGTCAGGGGACGCGTACCCAGTCGAGGGTGCGTTCCACGGCCCTCTTCCACCCGGCGAAGCCTTCCGCGCGTTGCTCCTCGGACCACTGCGGCTCCCAGCGCTTCGACTCGTTCCAGTGGGTGCGCAGTTCGTCGGTGTCCCGCCAGAATCCGGTGGCCAGTCCCGCGGCGTAGGCGGCGCCGAGCGCGGTCGTCTCGGCGACCACGGGGCGGCTCACGGGGACACCGAGGACGTCGGCCTGGATCTGCATGCAGAGATCGTTGGCGGTGACCCCGCCGTCCACCTTGAGCACGTCGAGGTGGACCCCGGAGTCCTGTTCCATGGCGTCCACCACGTCGCGGCTCTGGTAGCAGATCGCTTCCAGGGTCGCCCGGGCCAGGTGCGCGTTGTCGTTGTACCGGGCGAGTCCGACGATCGCCCCGCGCGCGTCGGAGCGCCAGTAGGGCGCGAACAGGCCGGAGAAGGCCGGGACGAAGTACATGCCGCCGTTGTCCTCGACCGTGCGGGCGAGGACCTCGCTCTCGGCGGCGGTCTTGATGATCTTCATCTGGTCGCGCAGCCACTGCACCGCGGAGCCGGTCACCGCGATGGAGCCTTCGAGCGCGTAGACCACCGGCTCGTCGCCGAACCGGTACGCCACGGTGGTGAGCAGACCGTGCTCGGAGCGGACGAGCTCCGTGCCGGTGTTCAGCACCAGGAAGTTGCCCGTGCCGTAGGTGTTCTTCGCCTCGCCCGGGGCGAAGCAGACCTGGCCGACGGTCGCCGCCTGCTGGTCGCCGAGCACGCCCCCGATGGGAACGGCCGCGCGCAACGGCCGGGAGGCGCGCGTGACGCCGTACGCCTCGGGGTGCGAGGAGGGTTTGATGGCCGGCAGCATGGCGCGCGGGACGCCGAAGAAGCCCAGCAGCTCGTCGTCCCAGTCGAGGGTCTCCAGGTCCATGAGCATGGTGCGGCTGGCGTTGGTCACGTCGGTGGCGTGGATACCGCCGTCGGGCCCGCCGGTGAGGTTCCACAGGACCCACGCGTCCGTGTTGCCGAACAGGGCATGGCCCCGTTCCGCCGCCTCCCGCACACCGTCGACGTTCTCCAGGATCCACTGGATCTTGCCTCCGGAGAAGTACGTGGCCGGCGGCAGCCCGGCCTTGCGCCGGATGACGTCGCCCTGCCCCGAACGTTCCAGGGCCGCCGCGATCTTGTCGGTACGGGTGTCCTGCCACACGATCGCGTTGTAGTACGGGCGGCCGTTGCGCGGGTCCCACACCACCGTGGTCTCGCGCTGGTTGGTGATACCGATCGCGGCCAGGTCGGTCCCCGAGAGGCCGCCGTGGCGAAGGGCGTTCTGGATCACGGAGTTGGTGCGCTCCCAGATCTCCACCGGGTCGTGCTCCACCCAGCCCGAACGCGGCAGGATCTGTTCGTGCTCCAGTTGGTGCTTCGCCACCTCGTTGCCGCCGTGGTCGAAGATCATGAATCGGGTGCTGGTGGTTCCCTGGTCCACCGCGCCGATGAAGTCCGCCATGGGTTTCCGCCTCTCCGGCCGGTCGGGTCAGTCCTTGGATGCCGGGACGCGTCCCGGCGGCTCGGGCTCGGCGGACGGCAGGAAGCGGCTGATGAAGACCTTGTACAGGCCCGCGCCGAGCAGGCCGCCGACCAGTGGGGCGATGATCGGCACCCAGAAGTACAGGTTCCCGTACTGATCTCGCCACGCTCCGCCGTAGCCGGTGAAGAAGCTGGCCAGCCGCGGTCCGAAGTCACGGGCGGGATTGATGGCGTACCCCGCGTTCGTTCCCCAGGCCATGCCGATCGCCACCACGACCAGACCGATGACGAACGGGGCCAGGTTGGCGCCCGGCGGTGTGTTCAGCAGGTCCGTGATGGCCATGATCAGCAGCAGCAGGATGGCCGTGCCGATGACCTGGTCGCGGAAGGCGCCCCACTCGTGCACCGGAAGGGCGGGGTTGCCGTTGCCGGGCAGGGTCGAGAAGACGCCCTGTGTCTTGAGGGTGTGTCCGGGGTCGGCCTTCGCCAGCGCCTCGCTGTAGTTCCAGCGGACGAGGAGCGCGGCCACGAAGGCGCCGGCGGTCTGGGCCAGCGCGTAGGGCGCCACCTTGCGCCACGGGAAGCCCTTGAACGCGGCGAGTGCGACGGTCACCGCGGGATTGAGGTGTGCACCGCTCAGCCTCGCCGCCACGTAGACACCGAGGGTGACGCCGAGGCCCCACGCCCAGGCGATGCTGTCGTGGTCACCCAGGCCGCCCGCCGGATCGGTGAGCGCGCCTCCCGCCGACACCTGCGCCACCACACCGCATCCGAAGAGGATGAGGATCATTGTGCCCGCGAACTCGGCCGACAACTCGCCGACCAGACCGGACCGTGTACGTCGCTCAGCCATGGAAGCTCACCCTCCGCCGGCTCTACCGGCCGTCGACCGCCCCGAGCGATATCCGCCAGGCTAGGACGGTTCACGGGAAAGCGCATATCAGGGCATTCAGGGCTCCATGCCGGTCGGGGTCGGCTTGTGCCCGCCACCGGCCCGGGCGCGTCCCTGTCGCGTTCAGGAAGAACACCGAGAAGTCGGACGCGTCGGGGAAGCCGAGCGCGCGGGCGCAACCGGCAGCGGTGAGCCGCCTGGCTTCCAGGACGATCCGGTCGACGATGTACGCCTTCGCGGCGCGACCGGTGGCCTGGCACACCGCCCGCGAAAGGGCGCGGGGCGCGTAGCCCGGCACCCGGGGTAGGGGGTGGCGTCGTGGTGCTTCCGCACACGGGGCATCTGATCCCGCTGGAGGCCCCGGCCGGGCTGGCCGGGCTCGCGCTCGACCCTCTGTTGAACATGTTCAAAAATGCGGGATACCCTGGCGTCGGACGAAGCCGAGGGGGTTCGATGAAGGTAGTGCTGCCCGGGGGAACCGGACAGGTGGGCGCGATGCTCGACCGTGCGCTGTCAGCGGCCGGTCACGAGGTCACGGTGGTGACCCGGAACCCGTCGAGGGCGCACGACGTCGGCTGGGACGGGACCACGCTCGGACCCTGGGCCGAGGCGGTCGACGGCAGTGACGTCGTCGTCAACCTGGCCGGGCGCAGCGTCTCCTGCCGGTACACCGAGGAGAACCTGCGCGCCATGATGGACTCCCGGGTGGACTCGGCGCGCGTGGTCGGCGAGGCGATCGCCGCCGCCGCGCGGCCACCGCGCGTCTGGCTGCAGATGAGTACGGCGACGGTCTACGCCCACAGTGTCGGCGCGGCACACGACGAGGCGACCGGGGTGATCGGCGGCTCGGAGACCCGGGTGCCGGAGTACTGGGCGTACAGCGTCGAGATCGCGAAGAACTGGGAGCGGGCGCAGACCGAAGCACCGACCCCCGCGACCCGCAAGGTGGCCCTGCGCTCGGCGATGGTCATGAGCCCGGACCGGGGCGGCGTGTTCCACGTACTGTCGCGGCTCGCCCGCCTCGGCCTCGGCGGGCCCGTGGCGGGCGGCGCGCAGTACGTCTCCTGGATCCACGACGAGGACTTCGTGCGCGCGGTGGAGTTCCTGATCGACCGGGACGACATCGAGGGGCCGGTGAACCTCGCCTCGCCCGAGCCCCTTCCGCACCGCGACTTCATGCGGGCGCTGCGCACCGCGTGGGGTGTCCCGGTGGGGCTGCCGGCGACGCGCCTGATGGCCGAGCTGGGGGCGTTCGCGTTGCGCTCGGACACGGAACTGCTGCTCAAGAGCCGCCGGGTGGTGCCGGGCCGGCTGAGCGCGGCAGGCTTCGCCTTCGCACATCCCGAGTGGGGGCGGGCCGCCGTGGCTCTCGCCGAGCGGGCCGGACGCAGGCGTTCGGGCCGGGACACCGGACTGTTCTCGAAGCGGTAGCGGTCTTCCCCGGGCCCCGCCGGTCGTGCACGATCCACGCATGACTCAGCAGCGAATCGACAAGGTCCCGCCGGCCGACGCGTCCGACACCTACCTTGAGGCACTGCGTGAGCGGCTGGCGGCCGACGGATGCGCGGTGACCGCGACCGACTGGGGAGATCACCGGGTGCTGCTCGGCAGCAGGTCGGACCGTAAGGCCCGGTGGTTCGGCACCAAGGTGGAACTGTTCGTCCTCGCCGCCGCTGTACCCACCGTCGACGCCCCCGCGATCGCCGAGTTCACCGGGTGGGCCCTGACCTACGTGAAGAGCCTCCGCAGCGGTCTGCCCGGCGCGCGGAACGCGGCGATGGTCCTGCCCGCGCTGGTCAGCACCGGCGTTCAGCCGTCCGCGGCGCGCTGGGCCGCGGAGGATGCGCGGATCCTGGGTACGTCACTGATCGCGCGACCTCTCACCGTGTTCACGTCGGCGCCCGGGTCCGCCCAGGTCACCATGTACGCGGGCGGGACCGTCTGGGGCGGGATGTTCACGCGTCACGTCCTGGAGAAGGCGGCGCTGTACTACCGCTGACACCCCGGGCGAACCGCGGACAGCCCGTACGAACCCCTGACACCCCGGGCGAACCGCGGACAGCCCGTACGAACCCCTGACACCCCGGGCGACCCGTGGACTCACGACGAACCGCGGACTCACGACGATTCGCGCACGACGAGTTCCGTGGGAAGCACCACGTGCCGACGCGGCTCCTCGGGGTTGCCGATCTCCTCCAGGAGGAGGCGGGCGATCGTCTCCCCGATCTCCTCGATGGGCTGACGCACGCTGGTGAGGGGCGGGTTGGTGTGCCGGGCGATGATGGAGTCGTCGAACCCGACCACCGCCACGTCCTCGGGCACCCTGCGCCGTTGCCTGCGCAACTCCACGAGCGCGCCCGCCGCCATGACGTCCGAGGCGACGAACACGCCGTCGAGCGAGGGGACTT
This sequence comes from Streptomyces ortus, assembly GCF_026341275.1. Lineage (NCBI taxonomy): Bacteria > Bacillati > Actinomycetota > Actinomycetes > Kitasatosporales > Streptomycetaceae > Streptomyces > Streptomyces ortus. The sequence goes on along the minus strand of NZ_JAIFZO010000002.1, from coordinate 3,668,062 downwards.
GTTCAAGCAGTGAACGCATGGCGGCCTCGCCGCCCTCCTCGGTGAAGTCACCTGAGGCCACCAGCCGCTCCGAGGCATCGTGCCCCGACTTCTCCAGGGCCTCACGCCATCCCTGGAGCCTGCTGCGCGCCACATCCATGTCGAGGGGGCCGCTGATCGTGGCGATGGTCCGCCGCCCCCGCGCGAGCAGGTGGCCGACGGCCGTCGCGGCCCCGCCGGCGTTGTCGGAGTGCACATGCGCGAGCGACTCGGCGGGGGAGCGGCGCCCGGCGAGCACCGTGGGCAGCCCCATGTCCTCCAGCAGGCCCGGCAGCGGGTCGTGCTCGTGCACCGAGACCAGGAGCACCCCGTCGACCCGGCGTTCCGCCACCGACTCCGTGAGCTGGTCCCGTTCCGCCTGGTCGCGTACGAGGACGAGCTGGAGCTGGGTGCGGGTCCTGGCGAGAGCGGTGCTGACCCCGCGGATGACCGCCGAGAAGTACGGCTCGGAGCCCAGCCTGCTCTCGGACTCGGGAATCACCAGGGCCACGGAGTTCGTCCGGCTGGTCACCAGACCCCTCGCGACGGAGTTCGGGACGTAGTTCAGCTCGGCGATGGCGGCGAGCACGGCGGCCCTGGCCTTCTCGCTGACGAGCTCCGAGCCGTTGATGACTCGTGAAACCGTGGTGCGTCCGACACCGGCGCGCGCGGCCACGGTCTTGATGGTCGGACGCTGTCTGCCCCGCATGTCGCCTCCTTGCCGCACGCCGTCCGAACGGCTGTCACCTGCGCATTGTGCCAGACCCGTGGAGAGCGTCCGAAGGGTCGGGATTCGGCTGCGCGACATCTTCCGGCAACGAAGTGGTTTCAACTTCTTGACAGGAGGCCATGGCGGCGGCCACGCTCTGGGCCACCGAGTGGGCACGTTCCCATCGTCGTCTGGGAACGTACCCACTGGACAAATCGGGCCTGCGGAGCGGACCGCGGGGCTCGAACTCCGGTGCGTCAGCGCCGCCGCTAGGAGGACAAATGGGCAAGGCCCGAAAGAAGTTGCGTACACGAGCCGTGGCCGCCGTATCGGTCGTGTCGGCTCTCGGCCTGGTCGTGGGCTGCGGAGGCAGTGACAGCGGGGGGACGGGTGGCGGCAAGAAGGACGGCAAGACCACCATCACCATGGGGCTCTTCGGCGTCATGGGCTTCAAGGAGACCGGGCTGCTCGACAAGTACATGAAGGAGCACCCGGATGTCGTCATCAAGGCGGACGTCGCGGGCGACGAGCAGACGTACTACACCGCCCTGCAGACCCACCTGGCCGCCGGCAGCGGCCTGAAGGACATTCAGGGCATAGAGATCGGTCGGGCCAAGGAGCTGTCCGACACGCAGAAGGACAAGTTCGTCGACCTGGCCGGCGCGGCCGGGACGGACCACTTCCTTCCGTGGAAGCAGAGCCAGGTCACCACCGACGACAAGAAGGTCATCGGCCTCGGCACCGACATCGGCCCGATGGCGGTCTGTTACCGCAAGGACCTGTTCGAGCAGGCCGGTCTCCCCACCGACCGCGAAGAGGTCGCCAAGCTGTGGGAGGGCGACTGGTCGAAGTACGTCGAGGCGGGCAAGAAGTTCAAGAAGAACTCCAAGGACGACAAGGTCGCCTTCATGGACAGCTCCAGCGGGCTGTTCAACGCCATGATCTACGGCAACTCCCAGCAGTTCTACGACAAGCAGGGCAAGCTCATCTATGAGACGAACCCCGTCGTCAAGGACGCGTGGAAGCTGGCCTCCGAGGCGGCCACGTCCGATCTGACCGCCAAGCTCCGCCAGTTCCAGCCGGGCTGGGACCCGGGTCTGGCCAACAGCACCTTCGCCTCCACCGTCTGCCCGGCGTGGATGCTCGCCCACATCAGCGAGAAGGCCGGACCGAAGAACAAGGGCAAGTGGGACGTGGCCAAGGCACCCAAGGGCGCCAACTGGGGCGGATCCTTCCTCGGGGTGATGGACAAGAGCCCGGTCAAGAAGGAGGCGCAGGACCTCGTGGCCTGGCTGACCGCTCCCGAGCAGCAGGCCTACCTGTTCGAGAAGATCGGTAACTTCCCGTCGTCGCAGAAGGCGCTGGAGATGCCCGAAGTGGTCGACGCCAAGTCGGACTACTTCTCCGGTGCGCCCATCGGCCAGATCTTCGGCGCAGCCGCCAAGGAGATCCCCGACGAGCAGGTGCTCGGCCGCAAGGACGGCACGATCAAGGACATCTTCTCGCAGGGTCTGACCCTGATCGAGGCGCAGAACAAGAGCCCGAACGAGGCGTGGAAGACCACGGACAAGCGCATCGAGAAGGCCGCCGGCTGACCCTGGGCTCCGATCGCCCGTGGTCCGCTCGGGCCGCGGGCCGGCAGTTCACGACGCACCGTCCGTCGCCGCTTCCGCAGCAGCCGCCCGGCGTCCCCCGCACGACCCGTGCGGGGCCGCCGGGCCCCTGCCCGCCCCCTCGTCACTCCCAGCTCCCACCCTCCAGGAAGGACGCCTTCCGGTGGCCATCTCCACCTCGACACCCCCAGACGGTGCGCCCGGCACCGCCGCGCCGGACGGGACCGGCTCCGGCGCCGAGCGTCAGCGCCGCAGCACGCTGCTGCACCGCCTCGACGTGCGCGGCGCCCCGTACGCCTTCGTCGCCCCGTTCTTCGTCGTCTTCGCGGCCTTCAGCTTCTACCCCCTCATCTACACGTCGTGGATCTCGCTGCACCGCGTCGAACTGTCGACCCTGAACGTCATGGAGTGGGTCGGCTTCGACAACTACACGGCGCTGTGGGAGGACGACCGCTTCTGGAACGCGCTGCTCAACACGTTCACCATCGGTGTCCTGTCGACCGTGCCGCAGCTGCTGATGGCGCTCGGCCTCGCGCATCTGCTCAACTACCAGCTGCGCGGCTCGACCTTCTTCCGCGTCGCCGCCCTCACCCCGTACGCCACCTCGGTGGGCGCCGCGGCCCTCGTGTTCACGATGCTCTTCGAACGCGACTTCGGCATGATCAACTGGATGCTGGGCCTGGTCGGCATCGACAACATCGACTTCGAGAACAACAAGTGGGCCGCGCAGACGGCCATCTCCACGATCGTCATCTGGCGCTGGACCGGCTACAACGCCCTGCTGTACCTGGCGGCGATGCAGGCGATCCCGCGCGACCGCTACGAGGCCGCGGCCATCGACGGCGCCTCGCGCTGGCAGCAGTTCCTCAAGGTCACGGTTCCCGGTATCCGTTCCACCATCGTCTTCACCATCGTGCTGTCCACGATCGGTGCCACCCAGCTCTTCGGAGAGCCCCTGATCTTCGGCCAGGGCCCGAACGGCATCACCGGGGGAGCGGACAACCAGTACCAGACGCTGGGACTGCTCCTGTACGAGGAGGGCTGGAAGAACTACCAGATGGGCCGGGCCGCCACGGTCGCCTGGGCGATGTTCCTGCTGCTCATCGTCCTCTTCGTCGTCCAACGAGTCGTCAAGCGCGTCCTGGCGCGCAGGGCCTGACCGGGAGAACCCCATGACCACAGACAGCATCCCGGTCGAGACGGCGGACGCACGCCCCGGGACCGTACAGAAGAAGACACGGAAGACCACCAGCCCGCCCGGTGGCCGGAGCCGGCAGCTGTTCCGGCATCCCGGTGCCGGGCGCCAGCACCACGCGGGCCCCGTCGCCTACATCCTGCTGGGGATCGCGGCGCTCTTCTCCCTCTTCCCGCTCTACTGGACGATGGTGGCGGCCTCGACCGACAACACGCGCGTCACCCAGACGCCGCCGCCGTTCCTGCCCGGACCCCATCTGCTGGACAACCTCGGCAAGGCCTGGCAGGACGCCGCGCTGGGCAAGGCCATGCTCAACAGCCTGATCGTGGCAGGGGTGATCGCGCTGTCCACGGTGCTGTTCGCCACCCTCGCCGGTTTCGCCTTCGCCAAACTCCGCTTCAAGGGCCGCAACATCCTGCTGATGCTCGTGATCGGCACAATGATGGTGCCGCCCCAACTGGGCGTCGTACCGCTGTTCATGATGATGACCGAGCTGGGCTGGGGGCAGCAGCTGCCCGCCGTCATCTTCCCCACGCTCGTCAGCGCCGTCGGGGTGTTCTTCATGCGGCAGTACCTCAGCGAGGCACTGCCCGACGAGCTCGTCGAGGCCGGACGGGTGGACGGTGCGCACTCCCTGCGCATCTTCTGGAGCATCGTGCTGCCGATCGCCCGGGCCCCCATGGCCGTCCTGTTCATGATCACGTTCGTGCACGCCTGGAACGACTTCTTCTGGCCGTTCATCGTGCTCGACATGTCCAATCCGACCGTGCCCGTCGCGCTCACCCAGCTGAGCGCGGGATACGTGCGCGACCAGTCGCTGATCATGGCGGGCGCTCTCCTCGGCACGCTCCCCCTGCTGGCCATGTTCATCGTCTTCGGCCGTCAGATCGTCGGCGGCATCATGCAGGGAGCGGTCAAGGGATGACCGGCCCGCCGCCGGCCGGGTGCCGCGGCCCGCCGCCGTCCCGTCCCGCTCCACCTGGCCTCTCCCGTCCCGCAGCACATCTGGAAGGACTCACGTGACCACCGTTACCCGACGTGTCGCGCCCACCCCGGACGACTCCACCGCCCTCCGGTTCCCGCAGAACTTCACCTGGGGCACGGCGACCGCCGCCTACCAGATCGAGGGCGCCGCCACCGCGGACGGACGCACCCCCTCGATCTGGGACACCTACTCGCACACGCCCGGCAGGGTGCGCAACGGCGACACCGGCGACGTGGCCACCGACCACTACCACCGCTGGCGCGAGGACGTCGAGATCATGGCCGACCTCGGGGTGAGCGCCTACCGCTTCTCCCTGTCGTGGTCGCGGGTGCAGCCGACCGGCCGCGGTCCGGCCGTCCAGAAGGGGCTCGACTTCTACCGCGCCCTCACCGACGCCCTGCTGGAGAAGGGCATCGAACCCGTCGTCACCCTCTACCACTGGGACCTGCCGCAGGACCTGGAGGACGCGGGCGGCTGGCCGGAGCGCGTCACCGCCGACCGGTTCGCCGACTACGCGACCCTCGCGGCCCGAGCGCTGGGGGACCGGGTGAAAACCTGGACCACGCTCAACGAGCCCTGGTGCAGCGCCTTCCTCGGGTACGGCTCCGGTGTCCACGCACCCGGCCGCACCGACCCGGTGGCCGCCCTGCGCGCGGCGCACCACCTCAACCTCGCCCACGGCAAGGCGGTGCAGGCACTGCGCGCCGAACTGCCGTCCTACGCGCGGGCCTCCGTCACGCTCAACATCCACCACGTCCGCGCGCTGACCGAGGCCGCCGAGGACGTGGACGCGGCCCGCCGCATCGACGCGCTGGCCAACCGCGTCTTCACCGGCCCCCAGCTGCGCGGCCAGTACCCGCAGGACCTCCTCCAGGACACGGCCGGCCTCACCGACTGGTCCTTCGTGCAGGACGGCGACCTCGCCGACATCCACCAGCCGCTGGACTTCCTGGGCGTCAACTACTACACGCCCACCGTCGTCTCCGCCGCCACCGACGGGGCCAGCCACGGCTCCGACGGGCACGGCGCGAGCGAGCACAGCCCGTGGCCGGGCGCGGACGTCGCCTTCCACCGGCCCGAGGGCAGCACCACCGCGATGGGCTGGGCGGTCGACCCCAGCGGCCTCTACGACCTGCTGCTGCGGCTCAAGGCGGACTTCCCCGCCATGCCCCTGATGATCACCGAGAACGGGGCGGCGTTCGACGACTACGTGAACCCGGAGGGCGAGGTGGTCGACCCCGAGCGCATCGCCTACCTCCGCGGCCATCTGTCCGCGGTGCACCGGGCGATCAGGGACGGCGTCGACGTACGGGGCTACTTCCTGTGGTCCCTGCTGGACAACTTCGAGTGGGGCTACGGCTACAGCAAGCGCTTCGGCGCCGTCTATGTCGACTATCCGACCGGCAGGCGCATCCCCAAGGCCAGCGCGCGCTGGTACGCGGGCGTGGCCCGCTCGGGCACCCTGCCGGGGGAGGGAAGCGGGAGCTGAACCGGGCCTCCTCCACACCTTCGCCGAGGCCGTGAAACAAATGAGGGGCATGTGCAGGTATGGACTCGCGGGGACGGGGCACCCGGTGGTGTACCCGACACCGTGATCCGGTGTCGCCCAGTGTCAACGACGCCACTGAGGAAGTCCTGATTCTCGCGGTGGCGGCTGCCCACGCGCGAGCTGTGCTGTGTGTGGGAGAGGAAATCACCATGATGGTGCCGGCGGAGAAGGAATTGCGTGCGGTCCTGGCCCAGTTCGCCGAGGTGCGGATCGAGCACGACGTGCGCCCGACCGGCCGCACCAGCCGTGCTCTGGAGGACGTCACCTACACCCTGTGCGTCATGACCGCCTCGCGCACCGCCGAAGAGGCACTGCGGACGGCCGACCTGCTGATCGAGCAGTACCGCACCGCGCGCGAGGGCGTGGCGCGGGAGGACGAGGCACTGGCCGCATAGGCGGCACGGTCCGGTGACGGCTGCCTCGCCGACGCGGGGGCACGGTCGGCTCCCCATTTCCGCAGGTGCCCCCGCGCCGGTCTGTCCTCCCCCTTGGTGGGAGCGAGCGGGAGCCGCTCCCAGGACGGAGGGGAGGACGCAATGCCGGGGCCCCGGTGTCCGCTGCGAGGATCACAGGGCTCCGGCCGTCTCGCGGCCGTCACCACTTCCGGTGCGCGGCCCGGGGTCCGGGAGCCGGGCGGCACGGTGACCCCGCGGGTTGTCGGCGCGGGCACCTGCCACTGCCCACACTGTGGACGGGCGCCGGTCTCCGGCGCTGCGGCGCACACCGGGCGGACCGGGGGCAGGGACGGCGCATCGACGCACACACCGGATACGGCACATCTCCTGCCCCAGGGGCACGGACAGTTCCCGGGCCGGTGTCCAGTCAGGTGTTCGGTGTTCGAGCAGCACGCGGCGGGTCGGCCGCGCGAGTTCCCGGGTGGCCGGTGACAGTACGGCCCCCTGACGACGGACCACGGCGATGGTGTCGTACAGCGGCTCGGCGAAACCGACGGTGTGCAGGTTTCCCGGGAACGTGCGGCTGCCCGCGACGGCCCGGGACACGATGGTGTCCCCGGCGCCCCGGCGCCCCGTAGACGAGGTGCAGCGCGGAGTCGACCTGCTCGACCTCCACCACCGGGGACAGCGTGTGCCCTCCACCTGGGCGCGCTCGGCCGGCTGGCGGCGCGTGGGATCCCGCCGGCCGTAGTGCGCGGGCAGCCCGTCCGGCCGCTGGGACTGCGCCGGGCGCGCGCGGCCACCGCGCTCATGCCGGCACCCCCCGGGGCACGGGTACTGGCCGCGTCCGAGCCGGTGACGACCCATGTGCCCATCGACGCCACGGTCTGGTTCACCACCGAGGAGGCCTGACACGCGGGGCGGCGGTTCTCACGACGCGCAGGGAGTCATGGATGCGCGGGCAGGGGGAAACCGACCGGGCATGGACGCAACGACAACGACGCGCGTACGGTGCCTGGTCGCCCTGACGGCGATCGTCCCCCTCGTGGCGGCATGCGGCGGTGGCCACGACGGAAGCGACGATGACGGCGCGTGGGGAGCCGCGGCGCAGCCGTCCGTGGCCCGGGGCGCCGACCTCGTGATCAGCACCGACAACGGGGTGCGGCTGCGCCCCGCCGACGGCGACCGGGTGGGCGTACGGGGCCATGTCCGGCACGAGTGGTCCCACCGGGACGACACCTGGGTGCTCGACCTGTCGTGCCCCGAGCAGGACACCGACGACCGGGAGTCGGGCCAGGAGCCAGGCCGGGCATCCGGCCGGGAGTGTGCCCGGATGCCCGAGGTCGAGGTCCCGGAGGGCGCGTCCGTCACCGTCTCCGCCCGCAACGCCGGCATCGACGTGGCCGGTGTCGTGGCCGCACTGGACCTCACGACCGTCAACGGCGATGTCACCGTGACCAGGTCCGGTCGGAAGGACGCCCCCGTCCGGCTGGAGACCCGCAACGGATCCGTCCGCGCGGGCACCCTGCGCGCCGACGACGTGCACGCCGAGACGGTGAACGGCGATGTGACGCTCGGCTGCGCCACCTCACCTCAGGGGGTCGGCGCCCGCACCACCAACGGCTCGGTCCGGGTCACGCTGCCGCACGACGCGCCCGCCTACCGCATCGCGGCGACCACCGACAACGGCCGCCCCTCGGTCACCGTCCCCACCGCCGACGGGGACGACGACCGCGACATGACGCTCACCACGGTCAACGGTGACGTCACGGCCGGCGTGGAATAGGCCCGTACCGGGTCCGTCGGCGGTTCATCACCCGACCGTGAGGGACACCCCACTGGTCCGGTCGGACGACGGGCCTGTCTCCAGGAGGAGTTCACCCGCCTCGACACCCACGGAGAGGTCGCGCGTCACCGAAGTGAGTGTGTCCGCGTCGATGTCGAACACGGCTTCCGCGCTCTCGCCCGGGGCGAGCCGAACCCGGGCGAACCCCCGCAGCTCCCTCGTCCTGGGCCACGAGGAGCCGCCCGACAGCCGCCGCACGTACAACTGCACGGTCTCGCACACCGGCCGCCGCCCCGTGTTGGTGACGGTGACCGCGCAGGTCAGCTCGGGCGAGTCCAGCGACACGTACGTACGCGACAGCGTCGGCTCGCCGTAGGACACCGACGTGTACGACAGGCCGTGGCCGAACGGATGGCGGGCGGACGCCGGTTGGTCGACGTATCCCCGGTAGCGGTGGTCCTTGCCGTTGTAGAAGACGGGCAGCTGTGCCGCCGAGCGCGGGACCGACACGGGGAGCCGTCCCTCCGGCTCCGCGCGGCCGAAGAGGACGTCGGCGACCGCACGGCCGCCCCAGGGCCCCGGATACCAGGCGCTCAGCACGGCGCCCGCGGTACGGGAGAGGTCCGGCAGCGCGTGCGGACGCCCCTGGATCAGGACCACGACGACGGGTGTGCCCGTGGCGGCCACGGCATCGATGAGCCGCAACTGAGCGACGGGCAGCGAGAGTTCGGCCAGATCGACGCCCTCACCGCAGGTCATGCCGCTCGGTGTGGCCGACCCGACCCGAGCGGCTCCGTTGTCGTCGAAGGCCGTTTCGGCGTCGCGGGCGCTGGAGCCGCCCAGCACCAGCACGGCCACCTCGGCCGCGGCGGCCAGGGCGACCGCTTCGGGGAGCGCGGACAGATCGGCGCCGGTCAGCGCGCACCCGACGGCGTGGGTGACCTCGACGCCGGCGGGCGCGGCCTCGCGGATGCCCCGCAGCACGGTGACGCCCGTCCCGGGCCGCTGGGGCGCGGTGTAGTCCCCGATCTGGTGCGGTACGGAGTCGGCGCCGGGCCCGAGCACGGCGATCCGCCGGGCCGCCGGACCCAACGGCAGCGTGGCCCCGTCGTGTTCGAGCAGCACGACGGATGCCCTGGCGATCCGCTCGCTCAACTCCCGCACGGGGTAAGGCGTTTCATGGGGTGCGCGCCCGGACGCGTACGGCTGCTCGAAGAGGCCGAGCCGGAACTTGAGCGCGAGGACCCGGGCGACGGCGGCGTCGAGCGCGGCCTCGGGAACGAGTCCACGGGTGACGGCCTCGGCCAGCCGGGGGAAGCAGGCGTCCCACAGGCTGAGGTCGCAGCCCGCCGACAGGGCCATGGCTCCCGCGGCCACCGGGTCGCCGGTGAGGCGGACCAGACGGTCGATGGCGCCGCCGTCCGCCATGACGATCCCGTCGTAGCCCCACCGCTCGCGCAGCAGCCCGGTCAGCAGGGGCTCATTGGCGACACAGGGCAGCCCGTCGAGTTCGTTGTACGCGGCCATCACCCCGGCCGCGCCCGCCCGGACGCCCGCGCGTGCCGCCGCGAGGTGGATCTCGTGGAGTTCCCTCGGCCCCAGTTCGGTGGCCGCGCTGTTGCGTCCGCCGACCGTGGCCCCCTGTCCGGCGAAGTGCTTGAGCACGACCGCGGTGTCAGCCCTGCGCATGCCGCGTACGAGCGCCTCCGTGAAACGGGCCGCCAGGTAGGGGTCCTCGCCGAAGCACTCCTCGGCGCGGCCCCAGCGCGGGTCGCGCACCAGGTCGAGGGCCGACACGAGCGCCACATGGCCGCCCCGGGCCCGCAGTTCGGCGCCCGCGGCCTCGGCGGCGGCCTCGTACAGGGCGAGGTCCCAGGTGGCGCCCACACCGAGGTTCACCGGCAGGAGGGTGCCGTCGAGGGCCTGGTGGCCGTGCGGCACCTCCTCCACGAACAGCACCGGCACGCCCAGGCGGGTGTTCTCCACGACGTGCCGCTGCACCTCGTCCGCGACCCGGGCACCGTCGGCCGCCGTGATGCCGTCCGCGAACCCGACCCCCGACCAGGGATCCGCGCGCTGGAGCCCGTACAGGGCGCCCATGCCGTCATGGGCGTCGACCTCGGTCCGGAAGGCGTCGGTGAGCCGGTGCCCGCCGGACGACGCCCGCTCGTAGGCGTCCCAGCCGTACAGGCGCTGGTTGACCTGGCCCACCTTCTCCCGGAGGGTCATACGGCCCAGCAGGTCCCCGACCCGGGTGTCGACCGGCGCGTCCGGGTCCCGGTAGAGCGGGCCGCTCATGTCAGCTCCAGGACGGCGACCCCGTACGGGGCGAGCCGCACGTCCGTCACCTGTGCGCCGGAGGTCACGTCGTGCAGGGTGCCGTCCGCCCGCGGGCGGACGGCCAGTTCCTCGGCGCACTGGCTGACCAGCCACACGAAGCGCCGTCCGTCCTCGTGCACGAGCAGGTCGGCGCCGACGTACGGGCTGTCGACGGTCACCGGGCGGTCGGCGCCCGCGAGATCGGCGAGCGCCGCGTACAGCCGGTGGGTCTGCTCCGGATTGACGTGGGCGGTGCGGGCGGCCATGTGCTCCAGCGGGTAGGTCGCGAGAACCGTGCGTCCGCTCCCGGTCTCCCGTACGAGGAGGGCGGGGCGGCCGTGCCCGTCGACGGCGACCACCCTGGCGTCGCGCGGGACCACCGGCAGATAGGCCCGGCTGTCCTCGTTGCCCGCCACCGGGAAGGTGAGGGTTTCACCGGCCGCGAGCGGCCCGAAGTCCTCGGTGAAGGTCATCTCCAGTACGTCGTCGGTGATGGGTTCGGCGACCCCGTACGACAGTTGCAGCTCGACCCCGAAGAGGCCGTCGAGGTCGTCGAACCACGGGCCGCGCGTGCCGGGGTGTTCGCCGGAGCAGAACGACAGGTAGACCGTCGCCCCCTCCTCCGCCCGGCGGGCCAGTTCACGCCGGGTGCGGGTGGTCAACTGCCGGGTGGCGGGCAGCAGATAGAGCTTGGCGTGGCCGGGGAGGTGGTCGGCCTCACGGACCAGTCCGGCCGGCAGGTCGGCGGCGCGCGCGGCGACGTACGCCTGGTGCAGCGAGGTGAAGATCAGCGGCCGGTCGGCCGGCCTGCTGTAGGGGTAGCCGCGCTCCAGGAACGCGGGCACCACCAGGGCGGCGTCGGTGTCGGCCCGGCGGCAGCGGGCGAAGTCCACGGCTTCCAACACAGCGGCGAACGCGGCGAGTTCGAGGAGCGGGGCCTTCGGTGCGCCCTGGCTGTCCGTGATGCCGAAGTGCATCTCGAAGGGGTGGTGGTCGTACGGCGAGCGGTCCCACAGGTCGTCGTAGTCGGTGTTGTTCCAGGCGATCCAGCCCGTGGCACCGCCGAGCAGGCTGTTGTGCAGGGTCTGCCGGTAGTAGATCCCCGCGTTCTCGGCCGAGACGGTGTCGGTGGAGAGGCCGAACTCCTCCAGCACGACGGGCTGTTCGGTCACCGAGGCCAGCTCGCACTCGAAGGCGGCCCGGTAGTGCTGGCGGGCCCTGTCGGTGTCCGAGCGGTAGACGTGCGGTCCGACGAAGTCGACGTACTCCGCGGTGTCCCGGAGGGAGAAGCCGTTGTCGCGGCCGGTCACCTCGATGCCCCAGGCGCCGTCCCCGAGCGAGACGGGCTGGGTGCCACCGGCCGCCCGTACGGCGTTGCACATGGCCTGCGCCCAGGCCGTGACGACGTCGGAGGAGGGAGGATTCTCCTGGTAGACGCGGCCGTAGCCGGGCATCTCGTTGGTGATGAGCCAGCCGGTGACCGCGGGGTGGTCCTTGAAGCGGCGGGTCATCTGCGAGGCGAACCACGCCTGGCGGCCGACCATCCACACGTCCTCGTACAGGTCCCGGCCACCGCGCCAGACGGGGTCCCAGTTCTCGCCGGACATGTGGCCGACGATGAAGGTGGGGACCGTGCCCATGCCCGCCTCGGTGTGGGCGTCGAGGAAGTCCGCGAACCGCTCGCACAGGGTCTCGTCGATCCGGTGCGGCTCGGGGTGGAAGTCGGGCCAGTAGAAGAAGGAGCGCGTCATGGTCAGACCGTGCTCGCGCAGCACTCGCAGTTCCTCGCGGACCGTCTTCGGGTCGTAGTCGCGCCACATCAGAGGGCCGCCCGTGCGGGACCAGAAGTTGGCGCCGAGCCAGGGCAGTACGGCGGAGTCGTGGGTCAGGTGGGCGCTGTGGCGTCGCATGGTCCTTCTCGGATCGATCGGGTGGTGCGTGTGCGGGCGTGGGGGGAGAGGTCAGGAGGGCGGTCTGCGGGGAACCGGGCCGGTGGACTCGCGCACGACCAGGCGGGGCCGGTCGTTCAGCGGCTCGGCCTCGACGTCCTCGCCGCACCGGGCGAGCAGGACCCGCGCGGCGGCGGCGCCGACCCGCTGCACCTGCTGGTCGACGGTGGTCAGCCGCGGGTGGAGCCAGCGGCCCAGCGGCAGGTTGTCGTATCCGACGACCGAGAGGTCGCGCGGGACGCGCAGACCGGCCCGCTGGGCGGCTCCCATTCCGCACACCGCCATGGAGTCGTTGGCGTAGACGATGGCCGTGGGGCGGTCGGCGGTGTCGAGCAGCGCGACGGTCGCGGCGACGGCCGACACCTCCGAGAAGTCCGTGTGCAGCACGGCGACCGGCCGCACCCCCGCTTCGCGCAGCGCCGCGTCGAAGGCGCCGTGCCGCAGCCTGGTGTGCTGCAACTCCTCCGGGCCCGCCACATAGGCGATGCGCCGGTGGCCGAGCTGCAGCAGGTGGGCGACGACCTCTTCGACGCCGGCCCCCTGCTGTCCGAGGCCGACGCTCGGCACCGCCGCCGCGCGGTCGGGAGCGCCGAGCAGCACCGCGGGCAGGCCGAGGCGGGCCAGCAGCGCGGGGCGGGGGTCGACGGCCCGTGCGTCGGTGAGCACCGCGCCGTCCACCCGGCCCTCGGCGGCCAGCCGCTCGTAGAGGACGTTCTCCTCCTGCGCCCCGGCCACCAGGTGCAGCAGCAACCCGTAACCGCGCGGGGCGAGTTCGCCCTCTATGCCGGTGATCAGCTCGCTGAAGTGGGGGTCCGCGCCCAGGACGTCGGTGGGGCGGCGCACGACCAGGGCGAGCGTACGGGTGCGGGCGCTGCGCAGGGCGGCGGCGGGCGCGCTGGGCGACCAGCCCAGCTCCAGGGCGGTGTCCAGGATGCGGCGGCGGGTCGTCGAGGACAGCCGCCCCTTGTCGTTGAAGGCCTGGGAGACGGCGGCGGTCGACACACCGGCGGCTGCCGCGACGGCCTTGATGGTGGGACGCCGCCCCGCCCTGTCCGCCGTGCCGGACTCCTCGGTGGGCGTGCTCACATCTTCACCGCCCCACTGACGAGCGCCTGCTGCATGCGCTTCTGCAGCACGGTGTAGACGACCCACACGGGGACCAGGGTGAGCACCGTGCCCGCGGTGAGGACGCCGTAGTCGGTGCCGGTGATCGACTTCAGGGTGGGCAGGGCGACCTGGACCGTGCGCTGCGCGGGATCGGGCCCGATGATCACGAGCGAGTACAGGTACTCGTTCCAGAAGGTGAGGAAGTTCAGCAGCAGGACCGTAGCGATGCCGGGCATGCACATCGGGATGTAGACGTGCCGCAGGACCGCGAACGTGGACGCCCCGTCCATGCGCGCCGCCTCCTCCATCTCCTTGGGGATGGTCCGCATGAACTGCACCAGGATCACCACCGACAGCGGCATCGCGGTCGCGGGCAGGAACAGCACCATGAACGTACGGGTGTGGAACAGGCCCGTCGCCGCGGCCAGCAGGAACGTCGGGAAGAGCGCGGCGAAGGTGGGGACGAGGAAGCCGAGCGAGAACACCTTCTCCATGACCGGGGCGAGCCGGCCGGTGGACCGGGCCAGCGCGAACGCCGCGGGCAGGGCCAGCCCCAGGGTCAGCACGAGCGCGAGGACCGTCACCAGCGTCGAGTTGACGACGGCGAGTCCGAGGTCGGCGCTGTCGAAGGCGGTACGGAAGTTGCCGAACCCGAACGAGGTGGGCAGGGCGAAGGGATGCGCGAAGATCTCGTCGTTGGTCTTGAAGGCCGAGGCGAGGAAGTAGTACAGCGGCACGATCAGCAGGACCGCGTAGGACCACACCAGGATGTGCGCGGGCAGCCAGCGCTTGCCGAGCTTCATGGTGAGCGGCTCCGATCAGTAGTTCTGGCGGAATGCGCGGCGGATGGTGAGCAGTCCGACGAGCCCGGCGAGGAAGAGGATGACGCCGACGGTCTGGCTGTAGCCCAGGTCGGCCGCGATGAACGCCTTCTGGTAGACGAGGAACGACAGGGTGGTGGACGAGCTGCCGGGGCCGCCCTGGGTGAGCAGCAGGACGTGCTGCGCGGAGCCGAAGAGCGTCCACAGGAACTGGAGCATCGTCACGACGCCGACGTAGTCGCGGATGACGGGGAAGTGGATGAGCCACATCGTCCGCCAGTGCCCGGCGCCGTCGAGCTGGGCCGCCTCGCCCAGTTCATCGGGCACGCTGCCGAGCCGGGCCGCGAAGAGTACGGCCGTGAAGCCGATCCCGGCCCACACGTCGAGTGCGATCAGACAGGCCAGCGCGGTGGACGGCGAGGCGAGCCAGGCGTCGGTGAGCGAGCCGAGGCCGACGGACTCCAGGGCGCCGTTGGCCAGCCCGTCAGGCGACAGGGCGGCGTAGAAGACCATGGCCTTCGCCGGGGTCGAGATGAGCCCCGGGATGAAGAGCAGATAGCGGATGACCCGGTGCCCCGGCGGCTTCTGCGCCACGTAGTAGCCCAGCATGTAGGCGCACACGATCATGATCGGCAGGGCGACGGCGAGCTGGACGGCGGTGTTGCGCACCGCGTCCCAGAACACCGGGTCGTCCATGACCGTACGCACGTTGCCGAGGCCGGCGAACGACACCGGTTGCAGCATGCCGGGCCAGTGCAGGGCCGCGACCACGAAGATCGCGACCATCGGCCCGACCATGAAGACCAGGTACCAGATCAGGGCCGGCACGGCGAGGACGGTGCCGCCCTGCCGGGGCGGGCGCCGCTCCGCGGTGGCGGACGGCGGTCCGGGACGGCGGACCGTGGTGTCGCCCGGGGTGGGCGTCAACGTCGTCATGCGGTGACTCCGATGGACTGGGGCGAGGGACGAGGGGGACACGGGGGAGGGGGCGGGGGATGGCTCATGCGGAGCGGTACGCGGCTTCCAGCGCGGCACGCACCTTGGCGGCGCCGGTGCCCCGGGTGAAGGACGTACTGGTCGCGGTGATCAGCGGCTGGGTCGCCGCGGGCGGCACGTACACATCGGGCAGCAGGACCTGGCTGACGTCGTTTCCCAGCCGCTGGGCCGCCGCGACCAGCGGGAAGTCCGTGCTCACCGTGTCGGAGCGCAGTGCCATGTCCCGTCCGCTCTCCTGGATGAACCGGGACACGGTGTCGGGGCGGTACATGAACCGCAGGAACTTCTCGACGGCGTCGATCTTCTTCGTACCGTTCGGACTGATCCAGAACCCGATCAGCGTGTACGTCCGCAGGATCGTCGGCAGCTTGTGCGCGGCGCCCTCGGCGAGCGGCCAGCCGCCCACGTCCGTGTGGCGGGCGACGGCCTCGGGCACCTTGGCGAGCGCCGACGACATCGCCGACTGGATGGCGGCGGACCGCGTGTTGTACTGCGTGGTCATCAGGTCGGAGGTCAGCCCCTGCGCCTTGTCCACGAACACCCCGGCGTCGCGCAGCGCCACGAAGTACTCGATGCCCTCCTTGGCGCCCCGGCTGCCGCTGAAGTCGCCGGTGGAGTAGACGTGCCGGGCCTCGTCCTCGGTGAGGAAGGTCTGGATGACCTGGGCGAGCAGCTTCTGCCCGGTCCAGTCGTTGCCGCCGGTGGTGACGGGTCCGATGCCCTTGGCCCGCAGCTTGCGGGCGGCGGCGATCAGCTGGTCGCCGGTGACCGGGATCTCGTCCACGCCCGCCTTGTCGAGGAGCGAGCGGTTGTAGGCGACCGGCCAGTTCGTGGCGAAGTAGGGGAAGGCCCGCAGCCTGCCCTTCCCGTCGGTCCAGGCGTCCAGGGCCACCGGCAGCACCCGCTCGCGCAGCCCCCAGTCGGCCATGTAGTCCTTGACGTCGACCGTGGCGCCGACGTCGGTCCAGGCCAGCGTCTTGTCGTAGAGGTTCACCATGACGACGTCCGGCTCCTTGCGGGCCAGCCGGGAGGTCTCGTAGACCTGGGCGAGGTCGTCGCCGTTGACGAGGTTCTTGACCTTGAGCCCCGGGTTCTCCTTGCGGAAGCGGTCCAGGGAGGCCAGATAGGTGGGCGATCCCGGCGCGGTGGTGCCCAGCTGGCTGTGCACGACGAGGGTGTCGGGATCCGAGTCCGCCGCGGCCAGCGCGGAACAGCCGGACAGAGCGGGCAGGGCGGTCGCGGCGGTGAGGCCGGAACCGGCGGCGAGGAAGCCGCGCCGAGTCAGCGGTGAGCGCACAGCGGGGTGTCTCCTACCAAGGCGGTTAACGAGTGGTTAATCGATGTACCTGCGGAAGTGCGAGGACTTTAGGAGGGGTTCCGCCTGCGGTCAAGACCCAGAGGGGTACGAGTGCCCCGAGGGGGTGCGGGGAACTGCGCGCTCGGCCCGAGCCGCCCCGGGAATGGGGAAGACCCCCAGCACCGTTTCCGGTCACCCCTTGGCGGGGCTGGGAGAACGGTGCTGAGGGTCGGTGGTCTTGCGCGGCGCGCCCGGTCGCCACCGGGCCGAACAGGGGCAGGCTCAGTCGTGGTGGCTGCCGTGGCGGCCGTCGTCCTCGGCACCACCGTGCTTGCCGGCGTCACCGTGGTCGTCGTCGGACTTGGTGCGGGACCGCGTGATCTCGCCGCTGCTCCGGTCGACGTGCACCTCGTACCGGCTGCCGTTCCTGAGGATCTTCACGCTCCACACCGCGCGGCCGTGTTCCGTCTCGGCCTCGATCTCGGTGAGGGTTCCGCCGCCCACGTGGGAGAGCGCGATCTCCCCGGCGCGTCGGCTGCCCACCGACGAGCCCGCGGGAGCGGTGGTGGTCGGAGCCGTCGTGGGCACCCCGGAGGGCGAGTGCGACTGCCACGGTGAGGCCGACGAGGTCGACGAGGTCGACGAGGCCGACGAGGTCGGCGCGTCGGAGGACGGTCCGGACGGAGCCGTGGCTTCTTCCGTGGCCTCTTCTGTGGCCTCTTCCGTGGTGGTGGCCGTTGCCGAGGCCGACGACGTGCTGCGGGCGCGTGACGTGTCGTCGCTGCCGCCCGCCAGCGCGGTGCCGGTGATCGCGGCGACGAGTGCTCCCGAGGTGAGCAGGACGAGTGATGCGCGCTTCATGACGAACCTCCTGTGTACCTGTGTACCTGTGTGCCTGGTGTCGGAGAGAGGTTCGCGCGGGCCGGGATAGGCCCGCGCTGCGGCAGTGCTAAGAGCGCGCTAAGGCGGTCATCCAGAGAGGGGAGGGGAGGCGGCCGGGGGTGTGCGGGGTGTGGGGGGTCCCAGTTCCAGGGTCACCCGGGCCCCGCCCGACGGGCCGGTCGCCAGGACCATGCGACCACCGCTGGACCGGGCGGCCCGGCGGGCGATGTCCAGGCCCAGGCCGGTGGACCCGCCGAGGCTCGCGCCCCGTCGGGCCAGGTCCGCCGACAGGCCGGGACCGTCGTCGGCCACGGTGAGCACGGCTCCGCCGCCGGCGCGGGGTGACAGCGTGACGCGGAAGGCGGTCCCGTCGGGAGTGTGGGCGAACACGTTCCCCAGCAACGCGTCCACGGCGGCGGCGAGTTCGTCCGCGGGGACCCCGACCGGCAGGGGGCCCTCCGCCGTGACGTCCAGGGTGACGGCCCGTCCGGTGTCCTCGGCCAGCACGGTCCAGAACGCCACCCGTTCACGGAGCTCCGGAGCCGCGTCGCACCGCGCGTGCGCGTCCGCCTCCGGGCGGTGCCTGGCCTGGCTGATCAGGCCGGTGACCGCCCGTTCCATGGCGTCCACGCGGGCCGCGATGCGGACGGCGTCGGTACCGGTCAGCGATTCCGCCTCCAGCCGCAGGGAGGTGAGAGGGGCGCGCAGCCGGTGGGAGAGGTCCGCGACCTGTTCGCGTTCCTCGCGCAGCAACTCCTGGATCCGGTCGGCCAGATGGTTGAGGGCGCTGGCGACCTCGCGCAGTTCGGGCGGCCCGTCGGGGCGGGCACGGGCCGAGAGGTCGGCCCGTGCGAGCCGGTGGGACACGGCGGACAGCTCCGAGATGGGGCTCACCAGGGCGCGGCTGAGGCGGTCCGCCACGAGCAGGCCCAGCAGCAGGAGCGCGACGCCCAGACCGGCGAGTACCAGCCAGGCCTGCGTGACCCCGCGGGTCAGTTCGGCGGCGGGCACGAAGGCGCGGATGACCGCCGTGCCGTCCGGGCGGCCGAGTACGGCCACGACGATCTCGCGTCCGTCGGCCCGCTCCACGGTCCGGCTGACCCCGGCCAGGCTCGCGAGCCGCACGGCACTGGTCCGCGCTGCCGGGGTGCCCAGGACCGACCCGTCGGCGAGGAACACGGTGAGTGGGCCCCGGGCCCCGGCGGCCACGTGCTCGACGCTGCCGCGCAGGGTCTCCGGGTCGGCGGTCCCCACCAGCGAGACCAGGCTCTGCGCGTCCGCGCTGGCGGCGACGGTGGCACGGTCCTGCGCGACCGTACGCAGCAGCAGCGCCAGGGGCACGACGAACGCGAGGAGCGCCAGGCACATGGTCGCCGCGACGAGCAGGGTCAGACGGCGTCTCACGCACGGTCCGCGGGCGCGCTCAGTCTGACACCGACACCTCGTACGGTGTGCAGATAGCGGGGTTCCTGCGCGCTCTCGCCGAGTTTGCGGCGCAGCCAGGACAGGTGGACGTCCACGGTCTTGTCGGCGCTTCCGTACGGCACCCGCCACACCTCGGTGAGCAGTTCCCGCTTGGTGACGACCTGGCCCGCCCGGCTGGCGAGATGGTGGAGCAGGTCGAACTCGCGGGGCGTGAGGTCGAGTACGGCGCCGGCCAGGCTCGCCTCGCGGGTGCCCGGATCGATGCGCAGTTCACCGACGACGGTGGCGGCGGCGGGTTCCCGGGAGTTGGTGCCGCGCCGCAGCACCGCCCTGATCCGTGCCTCCAGTTGGGCGGCGGTGAACGGCTTCACCACATAGTCGTCGGCGCCGGCGTCGAGCCCCCGGACGATCTCCGCCTCGTCGTCCCGCGCCGTCGCGATGATCACCGGGACGGGACTGACCGCCCGCAGCATGCGCAGCAGTTCGATGCCGTCGAGATCGGGCAGGCCGAGGTCGAGGACCACGAGATCGGGGCGCTCGTCCAGCGCGGTCTGCAGCCCGCCCATCGCGGTGTGCGCGGCGGCGACGGCGTGACCGCGCTCGCGCAGGGCGCGGAGCAGCGGCGTCCGTATCGTCGGGTCGTCTTCGACTATCAGGAGGTGAACCACAGCAGGCACGCTATCCGAGCGATCGGGCGGGCCCGGGCTGTTAACCATCCCTTAGGTTTCCCCGGTGCTCTCCTTATCCACGGCCGGGGCATAGTCGTACGCATGCCATCCCGCACCTTTCTCGCCCTGGCCGGCTGGACGGCCGCCGCCGTGGCCGCCACGCTCACCGGCCTGGCCGCCGTCGAGGTCATCGGGGACGGGATCACCGGCTCCTCCGACGGCGGCACACTCAGTTCCCAGCAGGTCGAGCGGCAGCTCGACGCGGCGAAGGCCTCGTCGTCGGCCGGGCCCGACGGGGGAGGGGACGGCGCGACGCCGAGCGCGACGTCCGGCACCCGGGAGCCGACGCCCACGCCTACCGCCGCGACCGCACCCGCCGCCACCGCCGCCGGGGTGCGCAAGACGTTCTCCGCCCCGGGCGGCACGGCCATCGCCACTTGTGAGGGAACGACCGTACGGCTGCTGTCCTGGGCGCCCGCCCAGGGGTACGGGGTGAAGAGCGCCGATCCGGGCCCCGACGACGAACACGCCGAGGTGAGGTTCGAGGGCGCGGCGGGCAGGGCCGAACTGCGTGTGCGCTGCACGGACGGCCGCCCGACCGGATCGTGGAAGCTGGACGACTGACACGCGCCCCCCCGCGGTGGAGGAGACGTGGGCCGGACTCCACCCGTACTTCCACCCATGGGTCCAGGCGTGAGAGGCCCGCGAACGACAGCCTTGGGCACATGACCACCACCGACTGGCTCACCGATGTCGCCCTCGTACTCGTCGTCTTCCGGCAGTTGCGGGAAGGCCGTCTGGACCTCAGGTCCTATCTGATCCCGCTGGGGATCGTGGCTTTCGTAGCCTCCCAGTACCTGCACACCATTCCCACCGCGGGCAACGACCTGGTGCTGATCGGAGCGCTGGTCGGCGTCGGCGCGGCGCTCGGCGTCGCAGGCGGCGTCTACACCCGGATCCGCGGCGCCGGCGGACACCTCTTCATCAAGGCAGGCGCCGTATCGGCGATCCTGTGGGTGCTCGGCATGGGGGCGCGCATGGCATTCCAGGTGTGGGTCGACCACGGCGGCGCCGACGACGTGGGCCGGTTCAGCGTCACCCACGACATCACCACCTCACAGGCCTGGGTCGCCGCGTTCGTGCTGATGGCGCTCACCGAGTTGGTCACCCGGCTGGCGACGATCTTCGTCAGGAGCCGGCGGGCGACGCGCGAGCCGCAGCCGTCCATGGGTACGCGCCCCGCGGCCACGGCCCTCGACCACACGGTCTGACCGTGGGTTATGGTCGCGGCGTGTCCGCATCGGCGAGTGCCCCGCACCCCGGGCCGGCTCCCGACGGGGAGCCCGGCCCCCGGGTCGTGCCCCGCCAGGACCCGCGGCTGCAGTGGGCCATCAGCCTGGCGGTCGTGGTCGCCGCGATCGTGACCGTCCGGCCGCTGGCCACCAGCGGCCGTGGTCTGCTGGTGGCCGCCCTGCTCGTGGTCAGCTCCGCGGCCCTGATGGCGCGGCACCTTCCCGAGGCCAGGTTTCCGCCGCGCGTCGCGCTCGTCTGGCTGACCACGGGGGTCGTCGCGTCCGCGGCCCTGATCGGGGTCGGCCGCACCGGCTCCACGTATCTGTTCGCGTACTTCCTCGTCGGCCACATCGGCTACCGACTTCCGCTGAAGCAGGCCCTCCCGCTCGCCGTCCTGACCAGCCTTCTCTGCGGCGGTGTCCTGTACTTCCGCCTCGGCCCCGGCCACGAGGCGCTGCACTGGACCCTCGGCCTCACCGTCGGCGCTCCGGTGGTGGCGGGGATCCTGAGCCGCAGCAGGCAGCGCGCCATGGAGGCGGTGCTCTCGTCCGCCGCGTCCGCCGAGCGGGCCGCCCGCGCCGAGGCCCGTACCGCCGTACTCACCGAACGCGGTCGCATCGCCCGGGACGTCCACGACGTACTGGCGCACTCGTTGGCCGGGATCAACATGCAGTTGGAGCTGGTGGACGCCCTGATCGACACCGGCGACCTGGAAAAGGTCCGCGAGGCGAACGGCAAGGCGCACAGCTTGGTCAAGGAGAGCCTGAAGCAGGCCCAGTGGACCGTGCACGCGCTGCGGGAGGACGCGCTTCCGCTGCTCGGCAGCCTGAGCGCGATGGTCGAGTCCTCCGGCCACCGCGACGGCCTCACCGTCACCGGAACCGTCCGCGAACCGCCCGTCCAGGTCACCCAGCACCTGCTGCGCGTCGCCCAGGAGGCGCTGACCAACGCCGCCCGGCACGCTCCGGGCGGCGACGCGGGGGTGGAGCTGACGTTCGACGCCGCGTCGACGACACTGCGCATCCGCAACGGGCCCGCGACCCGCGCGGTGACCGCGGGCGCCGGCAGCGGAATGGGGCTGATCGGGATGCGGGAGCGCGTCGCCCTGCTGGGTGGCACCATGACGGCGGGCCCGGTGACGGAGGGCCCCGACCAAGGCGGCTGGCAGGTGGAGGCAGTGATCCCGGGATGAGCGAACCGACCGATGAGCCGCAGCAGTTGAAGGTGATCGTCGCCGACGATCAGGCGGCCGTCCGTGAACCCCTTGCCGCGGTGCTCGGCATGTCCGAGGACATCGACGTCGTCGCCGCCGCGGCGGACGGCACCGAAGTGCTCGCCGCCGTGGCCGCCGCACCGGTGGACGTCGTCCTGATGGACCTGCGCATGCCCGTGCTGGACGGCATCGAGACGACCCGCCGGCTGAGCGAGGAACACCCCGAGGTCGCCGTGGTGGTGCTCACCACCTTCGCCGACGACGACTCGATCCTGGCGGCGCTGGGCGCCGGCGCGCGCGGCTACCTGACGAAGAACGCGGGGCGCCAGGACATCGTGCGGGCGATCCGCGCCGCCGCCGCGGGCCAGTCCGTACTCGACCGCGAGGTCCAGGACCGGCTCCTCGCCACCGCCCGAGCCCGCCCGTCCGCCACGGACCGGGCGCTTCCGCCGGACCTGACCCCGCGCGAGCGCGAGGTGCTCACCCTCATCGGCCGGGGCCTGCCGAACCGGGCCATCGCCGAGAAGCTCTTCATCAGCGAGGCCACGGTCAAGACCCACATCAACAACCTGTTCGCCAAGGCCGCCATCCGGGACCGCCCCGACGCCGTCCGCCGGGCCATCGCGGCGGGCCTGGCCTGACTCCCGCGCCCGGGCCCTGTCGCCGTTCTCTCGTCCTCCTGCTCCGTCCTCTTGCCTCCGTCCTTCTACTCGGCCGGGACTCGTATCGGTGCGGCAGCGACGTGTGCGCGTTCGCCCCGCGGGCCGTCGAGGGTGGCCGACAGCGGGATGTGGTCCAGCGCGGTGAGCCGCAGCAGGAGCCGGATGCGCGGCTGGTCGCTGATCAACTCGATGTGGCCGCTGCGGGCGCGGGCGCGTTGGTGGGCGCGGTTCAGCAGGTGCAGCCCGCTGGAGTCCATGAAGGACACCGGCCGCAGATCGACGATCACGTGCGGGACGGGCTGCCCGGTCACGGCGTCGAGGTCGACGGCGATCCTGTCGACGGTGAAGACGTCGATCTCTCCGTGGAGTTCGACCACCGTGACGTCGCCGTGCGGAAAGCAGCGAGCATGGGCGCTCGGCGGATCCGTACCGGGCAGAGGGCAGGAGATGGGCAGCGGCATGATGACCTCACCGTGAACGTCGTCCGGGCCTCCGCGCACCGCGCCACGGCGATACGGAGGTCGAGCTGATCTGTTGCTGCGGGCTCACGGGGTCCAGGTCGCCTCTTCCGCACCGTAGGGCGCGAGGGACGCGCAGAAACGATATGCCTGTCCGACGGATCACTCGATCGTATGAATAACGGGCAAGTAGCTTGCGGTGAGTTGGCGAAGGAACTTGATTGGACGCGGTTGTTGCCGCGACCGGACCTCGGCATGATGGACGGCGCATGACGTGAACCGGCGCCGACCGCCGCCTCTCCGCCGCCGACCGCCGCTTCTCCATCGCCTCGCCATCGAAGACCCGGCCGGAACGCCTGTCGCGATACAGCGCTAGTCTTCTCCCGCGTCGCCGACCGCGTCGCGCGGAGATGTTCGACCGGACCAGGACGGAAGCATGTCGGAAGAGATCTCGCCCACCGGGAAGCCCTCCGGCCCCGGTTCGCCACCCGACCTGCGCGCCTCCCACGCGGACCGGGACCGGGTGGTGGACGTGCTGCGTATTGCGGCGGGGGACGGCCTGCTGACCGCGGACGAGCTGGACGAACGCCTCGAAGTCGCCCTGTCCGCGCGGACGCTGGGCGAACTGGCCACGCTCACCACCGACCTGCCGCCCACGGTGGCCACGGCCGGCGGCGCCGGGGTCGAGGCCAAGGCCAAGGACATGGTCCGGATCGAACAGGCCTTC
Organism: Streptomyces ortus; assembly: GCF_026341275.1. Lineage (NCBI taxonomy): Bacteria > Bacillati > Actinomycetota > Actinomycetes > Kitasatosporales > Streptomycetaceae > Streptomyces > Streptomyces ortus. Next base: position 3,643,995 of record NZ_JAIFZO010000002.1, on the reverse strand, counting down.
AGCGGCGCGATCCAGCGCGTGGGCGCCTGGGTGGTGCCCCGGAGGCTGGAACTCGCGGTCACCTTCAGCGAGGTGACACTCGACTTCACCGAAGCGGTGATCACGCACGACACCCTGCGGATCGACGTGGCCATGACGGGAAAGACCCTGACGCTCGTCACCAGGCCGGGCATCGTGGTCGACATGGACGCGCTGCAACTGGTCCACAGCAAGGTCAAGTACCGTCAGGCGCCCGCGCTTTCCGACACACCGGTCGTGCTGCGCGTGGAACTGGTCGGGCAGAAGGCCCACGGCCGCGTGGTGGTGCGCCCCGTCCGGCGGACGTTCGTCCAGTGGCTGCTGCGCAGGCCCGCGTCCCGTCCCACGGGCGCCTGACTCAGGTCAGTCGATCCACCATGCCGGCCCCGCTTCAGGATCATGCCCGTTGCTCTCTGGTGGTAGCCGGTTCCGCGGTGTAGCGTCATCCCCAGATGTCGTGGTTCGCAGTACCTGCCCGCGCTCCGGTGCGGGCATTTTGCTGTGCAGTGCTGGACCAGGGCGATCACCTCCGGGCCCACGCGGTGTGGGTCCGATAGCGACTGGAAGGGCACGAACATGGCCAAGGGAACTGTGAAGTGGTTCAACGCCGAGAAGGGTTTCGGCTTCATCGAGCAGGAGGGCGGCGGTCCTGACGTCTTCGCCCACTACTCGAACATCAACGCCTCCGGCTTCCGTGAGCTGCAGGAGGGCCAGGTCGTGAACTTCGACGTCACGCAGGGCCAGAAGGGCCCGCAGGCGGAGAACATCACCCCCGCCTGACCCGTCTGACCCGCACGGCCGGACTTCGGTGGCCCCCGGAACATCCGTTCCGGGGGCCACCGCCGCGTGTCACCCGTCCGCGCCCTTCTCTCTTCGCGTCCGGTCCTGCTCCGGGCCGTCGTGCGACGGCCGCCGTCCCGGTGATCCGCCCGACGGCGCGATGTCGTCCCCCCGGTCGTGGCGCATACCGGGTACCGCGTCCAGGGCGCCGTGCGGCCGGTCGGGCCGGGCGGACTCGTTCGCCACGACGACCACCTCGTCCCGCGCGTTCCACACGCGTCGTTCGGTCTTGGCCGGACCGAGCCGCAGTTCATGACCGTGACCGGCGCCCGCCTCCGGGTCGATACGGCGGTAGCCGACGGCACATTCGCTCCGCTCCCGGGCAGCCGCTACGACGGTCGCGAACGACGCCTCGCACCCGGTCGGCGTGTAGTGATGGGCCGGACGCAGATGGACCGAGGCGCCGTGGGCCGCGAACAGTTCCCCGAACACGGCGGCCAGCCCCGGGTTGTGCGCGATCTGAGCCATCAGCAGGCTGGTCAGTTCACCCCGGATGACGACATCGGATGCCGGGCCCAGCGGCGCGAGGGCTCGGTTGCGGTGGTCGCCGAGCTCCGCGACCACCGGCAGGATCCGGCCCGCGCGAAGCTCCAGCTCCCGCAGTATCAGCAGAGTGACCAGAACTCCGTCGTCGGGATGCCCCGGCCCGTCCACGGCGTCCGCCCCGAGCACGATCACCGTGTCGTATCCGAAGAGATCCAGGTCCGGCAGGCTCTCCGGGTGCAGCAGTTCGCCCCTCCGGCACGAGACGGTCAGCCGTGCCGAGTCCCCCGGCGAACAAGCCTGCTCCTGGACGGGGGCCGCCGGTGTCTCGTCGACGACGACATCCAGTACGGACCCCGCAGCGACGCTGTCGCGCAGTGCCTCCACCAGCAGGGGCGCGCGGCGGTTCCAGCCGAGCAGCAGCACCCGCACCGGCCCGACGGGATCCGGCCGCGGCGCCGCGAACGAGGTCCGGTCCACGTACGCGCCGAAGTCGGCCGGCGCCTCCCGGACGGCGTCGTGCGCGATCACGATGAGCCGGTCTCCCGGGCCGACGACGGTGTCCGGAGCTGGGCTGAGCCGCGGCTGCCCGTCCGGACTCAACAGCCCCACCACCACAGCCCGTTCGAAGCACAGCAGCAGCTCTCCGAAGCGAGCGCCCGCGGGCCCCTGCCGGACGAACCGGGGCACCTCCACGAGATGGAATTCCGCGCCGGAGAAATCGAGGAGGTCACGCAGCACCTCGCCCACCCCGGTGCGCCGCGCCGACTGCACCAGCAGCCTCGCCGTCGTCGCGTCCGTCTCCACGATCGTGCCGCGGCCACCCGCCGCGAGCCGGGCGGCGGGCAGCTGACGGCGGTCGCGCACGGCCGCGACGACGGGCGGACCGGCCTCGTCACCGAGCACCGCCCGCAGGGCCAGCAGCACGCGTACGACTTCACTGTCCGCGTCCGGAGCCTCCGAGGGCAGAACCAGCACGGAACTGGCGGCCCGCGGAGTGACAAGGGCCAGGGTGTCGACCGTGGTCAGCGAACCGCTCCGGCAGACCAGCCGGACAGCGGAGCCGCGCCCCAGGGACGCGGTGAGTGCCTCCTGCATCTCGGCGACGTCCCGGTCGGCCAGAACGGCGATCACACACCGGGCGCCGGCCCGGGCCGCGGCCAGTTCACCCACCACCGTGAACACCTGGTCCGACCAGCCCAGGACAACCGCGTGCTCCTGCTCAAGCACCATCGAGCGGCCCCGCCGCAACTCGGCCAGCCGTTCACCCAATCCGGTGGTGATCACGCCCACCAGAGTCGACACGCACAGCAGCGCGACGACCCCCAGCAGCACCGACAGCGCCATCCGCACCGGCGCACCGGTCGGCGCGCCGAGCCGCAGCGTCTCCGCGCTGGTCCGCCACACCTCCGACAGGCGGCCCGACAGCGACCGCGGCGAGCCCGGATCGGTCCACACCACCAGCGCGCTGACGGGCACCACCACCGCCAGACAGGACAGCACCAGCCAGCTCACCAGCATCCCCGTGCTGCGGGCCAGCGTGGTGTCGAACCGGTAGCGTGCCCGGTCCCGTAAAGAGGTCGGCCGTTGCCGCTCCACCGCGTACCCCCGCTTCCCCCGCCCGCCAGGGACGGCGCCGCCGACACACACCAGGGGCACCACCGTCCGCACGTGAAACGGCAGTGCCCTGGTCCGGCAAGAGTGCTGGTCCGACGGCGAGGACACGCCCGGACGCGAGGACGTTCATCCTTTCGGGACACGTCACGTTTACTCGGCGGCGGGCGGCGGGCGGCGGTCAGGGATCGTCGCGGCGACGGTCGGCTTACGCCAGTGGCCCCTGGCCCCAGTTGCCCCAGTGGCCTGTGGCGGGCGGGGGTGACTACGCGCCGGACGGTGCGGTCTGCTGCACCACCTCGAAGGACCACAGCGTGGAACCGCTCGCCGCCGGCTTGGGCCGCTCACCGCCCTCGGCGCCGCCGCCCTGGTGGGCCGACTTCATGTTCCCCTCCATCCACGCGGTGAAGGACTCCTCGTCACGCCACCGCGTGTAGACGAGGTAGCTGTCGGTGCCCTCGGTCGGGCGGAGGAGTTCGAACCACTCGAAGCCGTCGGAGTTCTCGACGGCGCCCGCGCGGGACGCGAACCGCTTCTCCAGAAGTTCCCGCTGCTCGGCCGGGACGGTCAGGACATTGATCTTGACTACGCTCATGAGCCCATCCTGCCGTCACCACGCCGGGCGACGGACGACGGGGTCGCCGTGGCGCCCCACGGCCTTGCCGCGCCACCTGACCGGCATACGGACAGAATCATCCGTATGAACGCGCACGACGGACCGCGGAAGACTCCCGACGGCCACCACGTCGTCATCAAGGGGCGGAAATGGCGGGCCACGGATCCCTCCCTGCCCGAGGACGTCGCGGCCCGGCTGCGACGCCATCTCATGGCGGCCCGCCGTGCGGTCCGTTCGGCGACCACCGCCGACGACGCGGCGGCCGAGCGGCTGGCACGCGCACGCGTGCAGCAGGCGAAGACCGCGTTGGGGGAACGGGGCACACCCTGGTGGGAACAGTCCCCGGACCAGCGCCGCCGCCGCTGGGAGGGCCACCTCGCGAAGCTCGACGCGGACGCGCCGGACCAGCAGGACAGCTGATCCGGGCCCCTCTTCCGAGGACGGGCGTGCCCGTGCCCGGCCGGATGTACCGGCCTGATCGCCTGAGTGTCAGTGCCTGCCTCTACGGTGTGAGCAGTGGGACCCGCCGGAAAGACCGCGGGGCCTGTTCCGGGGAGGGAACTGTCATGGCTGGTGGGTCCGCGTCGACGACGTATCTGGAGCTGTCGCAGGAGGACGGCGCCGCGCACAAGTTCTACGAGGTGGCCGTGGACGGCCTGGTGGTGACGGTGCGGTACGGACGCATCGGCGCCGCCGGACAGACACAGACGACGACGTTCCCCACGGTGGACAAGGCGCGCGCCGCCGCCGCGAAGAAGGTGGGGGAGAAGGTCCGCAAGGGATATGCCCCCGCGATCGCCGGACAGCGTGCGCCCCGTGCGGTGACGCGGCGTCAGGTGGCGTCGGCCCCCTCCACCGCGCGGGCCGTGGCTCCGGTGCTGTGGCGTTTTCGTACCGGCTCGTCGGCGTTCGGCATCCACGTCGACGACGACCGCTGCTGGGTCGGCAACCAGGCGGGCGATGTCTACACCCTGGACCACGACGGCGGTGTCCTGGCCCGCTTCAGCCTGCCGGACGGGGTGAAGTGCCTGGTCGCCGACGACTTCTGGATCTACGCGGGCTGCGACGACGGCCGGGTCTACGACCTGTCCTCGAAGCTGCCGTTCGCGGCGTACGACGTGGCGGCGGACGTCGACATCTTCTGGCTGGACATCCACGAGGGCGTCCTGAACGTGTCGGACCGCGAGGGCCGGCTGACCGTCATCGACCACGAGGACGAGCACCAGTGGTCCCGGCGCAGTTCCGGCGAGCACGCCTGGATGGTCCGCGCCGACGACCGTGCCGTCTACCACGGCCACCAGAGCGGGGTGAGCGCCTACGCGCCGGACGGCAGCGGCGAGTTGTGGCACACGCCGACCCGCGGCGGGGTCCTGTTCGGCTGGCAGGAGCAGGACGCCGTGTTCGCGGGAACCGCGCACCGCGTGGTCCAGCGGCTGTCGAAGGCGACGGGTACGGTCGAGGCCACCTATGCCTGTGACAGCGCCGTCTACTCATGCGCCACCTCGCCCGGCGGACGCTTCGTCTTCGCCGGGGACGCCTCCTCGTCGGTGTACTGCTTCGACCGGGACGGCACGCGCCTGTGGAAGCTCGGCACCGGCGGCGGCTCGGCGCTGTCGATGCAGTACCGCGAGGAGCGGCTGTACCTGGTGACCACGGACGGCTCGCTGGTCTGCGTGGACGCGAGCGAGGCGGCCATCACGGCGGCCCAGCAGGGTACGGTGCCGGTCGCCCGGGACGTCAAGCTCGCCGCGGCACTGCCGACCTACGCACCGGCCACCGCCGCCACCTCGCTGGCCAGCGTCTCCCAGGCTCCCGCCGGAGCGATCGTCGTCGAATGCGTCCAGACGACCGGCCGCCTGCGCGTCCACGTGGTGTCGGAGGGCTACGACCACTCCTGGAACGTCCAGTTCCCGCGCACGATACGAGAGCCCGGAGCCCGCTACGTCGTGGACGCCCTGCACCCGGCGGCGGGCGGCTTCTACCGGGTCCGCGGCGACATCCGCCGCCTGCTGTAGAACGGCCCGGCGGCCCGGCCTCCGCCGACCTCCATGCCGCCGGGCGGCCCGCACGGCGGTTCGTACCGTCGGGGAAGGAACCGCCTGGCTGCGCGAACCCCGGGGACGGGGGCGGGCGCGGGCCCCGGGTCGGCGTCGCCGCCGACCCGGGGGGCGCGGACGCTACTTCTCCAGGGCGCCCGAGGCGGCGATCACGATCTTCGCGCGGGTGGTACCGGAGCGCGAGCCCAGGGACTCGATCTTCCGCACGAGGTCCTGGCCCTCGACGACCTCACCGAAGACGACGTGCTTGCCGTCCAGCCACGAGGTGACCACCGTGGTGATGAAGAACTGCGAGCCGTTGCTGTTCGGGCCGGCGTTCGCCATGGACAGCAGGAACGGCTTGTCGTGCTTGAGCTTGAAGTTCTCGTCGTCGAACTTGGCGCCGTAGATGCTCTTGCCGCCCGTGCCGTCGCCGCGGGTGAAGTCACCACCCTGGAGCATGAAGTCCGGGATGACACGGTGGAAGCCCGAGCCCTCGTATCCGTAGCCGTGCTGGCCGGTGGCCAGCTCACGGAAGTTCTGCGCCGTCTTGGGGACGACGTCGTCGTACAGGTCGAAGACGATGCGGCCGGCGGCCTCGCCGTCAATGGTGATGTCGAAGAAGACGTTGGTAGACATAGGGGGATCCTTTCACGTCGCCGCGCCCCGCCCGGGGCCCACCCTGGTGCGCCGCCCGAGAAGCCCAGTTTCCGGCGGTTTCCCGTCCGCGGAGCGAACGGCCGGGCAGTGACGGCAGCCGGTACAGCGACGGCAGCCGGTACACCGACTGCGTCGCCCGCACCTACTTGGTGACCCGGAGAGGGGTCCCGCCGGTCACTTCCATCCGTACGCGTACGCCGCCACCCACGTGATGTCGATCCGCGCGCTGCTGCCGGGCGCCGCCCCGGGCCCTTCCAGGGCGCTCTCGTTCTGCATCACCCATGACAGCGGGCTGTCCGGCACACCTCGGGTGTCATGGCCCGTCTCGCGGCCGTCGACGAAGAACCGGACATGGCCCGGCGTCCATTCCGTGGAGACCGTGTGCCAGTCGGTCCAGTCGTCACTGCCCGGGAAGTAGCCCTGCTCGCCGCCGCCGCAGGGGTGGTGGAAGGACGAGAGGGGGCCGGTCCACTCGCCCTCGGGGTGGTCCATCTCGCAGCCGCCGCCGTAATGCAGCCAGGCGGACTTGTAGCCTGGCGCCACCTTCGTCACCCTGATGCGCGCGGAGTACTTGCCGTAGGCCATGTCCATCACCGCGCGAGGCACCACTGCCGCGGAGTGCACCGGACCGCCGTCGGCCGGACGCCACATCCGGATGAACATCCGTCCGTCGCCGTTCGGCGCCGTACCCACGCTCACGGTGTCCTCCGGGTGGTACACGCCCACCACCTCGCGGCCCCGGCTCCGGGCCGTGTCGGGCCAGCCGGTGGGGTAGGCCCACCAGTTGGCGCGGAACGTGCCGCGCAGTCCTGCGCAGTAGGCGCCGGAGGTGTCGGCGTGGTGATCGCAGTCACTGAACGAACCGAGCGGTACGCGGTCGCCGTTGAAGTCCTCCGCGAGGACCTGCCAGAAGGGACCGCAGTCACCACGGGGCAGCCGCACGGCCGTGGCACCGCAGGCGTCGGTCCTCCCGGGCGCGCCATCGGCACGGGTGAGCCACAGCAGTGCGGCCATCAGCACGACCGCCACGGACACCAGCAGCACAGGGGGCCTCGGACGGTGCGGGGCCGCGTGTGAACCCATCACCCACTCCTCGGGTCGCGACTGCCGACTGCCGACTGCCGAGCGTCGAACTGCCCGCCGCCGAACGCCGGCTGCCGGAAAACATCCTCGCCGGTGACCTGGCGGGGCGCCACAGCAGCGCACCGGCCCTACGCCGATTCCCGGACCACCAGCTCCGGATCGAAGATGACCGAGGTCGGCTCGGTGCGTACGCCCCCGATGTGCTCGGCGAGCAGGCGGGCCATCGCCGCCGCCATGTCCTCGACCGGCTGGCGGACGGTGGTCGGCGGCGGCCGGCAGCTCCGTCATCGCCGCCACGCCGCTGCCGACGGTGAAGCCGCCCTGGACGAGCGGAACGTACGCGTGACCGTGGCGGGCCGTCGTGTCGCGGAACCCGGCCAGCCGTCGTCGGTCTTCACGTACGGTGCGGTCATCAGGGCGTCCAGGTTGTTCGTCGCACAACGACCTTGGACGCCCTGTCCGCGTTCCCGGACACACCGTCAGCATGCGGAGTGATGGGAAGGGGCGGCCGTGGTGACGCAGCTTCAGACGCCTCTCTGTTTCGGCGACAGGCTTTCTGCGACAGCCGCGATGGTCTGAGCGAGGGGGGCCAGCAGGTCCGGGGGAATCTGGTCGAGGACTCGACTGCGGGCGCTGGCCAGGTGTGCAGGCTGGGCCGAACGGAGGGCACGCAGACCAGCTTCGGTGAGGACTGCCTCGCTTCCACGGCCGTCCTGGCCGTGGCGTTCTTTGCGGACGAGGCCGTGTTTGCTCAGCCCGTCGATGACGCGCGTGATCCGGGAGGGCGTGAGTCCGGAGGCGCCTGCGAGGGCTGACATGCGCATGCGGTGGTCGGGGGCTTCGCTCAGGATGAGCAGGGCGGCGAACTCGGTCATGGTGACGCCTGCACGGGTCATGTCTTCTTCCAGCGCGCGTGGCAGGGAGTGGACCAAGCGGCCCAGGCTCTGCCACAGGAGGAGTTCGTCGGGTGTCAGCGGGGCGGCGTGGGCGTCCATTCAGCCAGTTTATTTGACGAGGCAAGCAACTAGAGTAATGCTTGCTTAGGCAAGCAAATTCTGAAGGGGTTCCATGCTGTCTCCTGCATCTGCACCTGACGGGTTCGTCCATGCCTACGTCCAGGTCAACAGCGATGTCCGGCTGCACTATGTGATCGGCGGAAGCGGCGGCCCCGCGATCGTCCTCCTTCACGGATGGCCGTTCAGCTGGATCGAGTGGCGCACGGTGATGCCGTTGCTGGTGAGGCACGGCTTCACGGTGATCGCGCCTGATCTGCGCGGTACCGGACACTCCGCCATACCGGCCGGGCACTGGAGCAAGCGGGACGAGGCCGAGGACCTGCACCGGCTCCTCCGCCACCTCGGCCACGACCGGACGTTCGTGGTCGGCACGGACGTGGGCGCGATGACCGCCCATGCCTGGGCGCAGGCGTACCCGGAGGAGGTGTCCCGGCTGGTACTCGGCGAGGCGTTCCTGCCCGGCTTCGGCCTGGAGGAGCACATGAATCCGGCCACCGGAGGCTCGTGGCACTTCGGCTTCCATGCCCAGAGTGAGCTGGCCGCGATGGTCACCGAGGGCAAGGAGGAGGCGTACCTTTCGGGCTTCTGGTCGATGATGAGCCGCGGCGGCCTCACCGACGCCGACCGCGCCGACCTGTTGCGCGCCTACACCGCGCCCGACGCGATGCGCGGCGGGTTCGAGCACTACGTCACCCTCGTCGACGACGGCCGCGCCGCCCGCAACGCCAACCGTCTCCGCATGCCCGTCCTGGTACTGAACGGCGAGTTCGGACTGCCACAGCACGTTCTCCTGGACGGCGCCCGGCAGGCAGCGCGCGACGTGCGCGCGGACATCGTGCCGGCCGCCGGCCACACCTTCGCCGCTGACAACCCCGCCTGGACAGCGGAGCGGCTCGCACGCTTCTTCACCTCCTCCTCCGCCGCCTGACGCGCGGCCACTCCGCACCACACCGAAAACGGAGCACCACCATGCAGATCCTCGTTATCGGCGCCACCGGCTACGCCGGCCGCCGTGTCTGCGCCGCCCTGGCCCGCGCAGGGCACACCGTCCTGGGCCTGGCCCGCGACACCACCACCCCGGCCGCCCGCGACCTCGCGATCAACGAAGTCACCCCTGTACAGGGCGACTTCTCCAAGCCCGACACCTGGCGCGGCCACCTGGACGGCACGGATGCGGTCGTGCACCTCCTGATGGACATGAGCGACCCGATCGGCGCCGACCAGCGCCTGCTCGCCGAACTCACCGGCGCCCAGGAACGCGACGGGCGCCACCGACACCTGGTGTTCACCACCGGCATCTCCTCCTATGGCCGCACCGGCCTACCGCTGATGGACGAGAACACACCCGGCAACCCCGAAGGCCCCCTCGGCTTCCGCTTCGCCCTGGAGAAGGAACTCGCCGACAGCGGCCTCGCCCACACCGTGGTCCGCCCCGGATTCATGTACGGCGGCCCCGCCACGACCTCCATGACCGGCCAGTGGTTCGCCGCAGCCGAAGCCGGCAACCCCGTCTTCTACGGCGACACCGCCAAGCGCTGGAGCTGGGTCCACGTCGACGACCTCGCCGACGCCTACGTCCGCATCCTCGGCAACCCCACTGCCGTGGACGGCGAGGTCTTCGTGATCGCCGACGACCAGCGCCTGACCGCCCTGGACATGCAGTACGCCGCCGGGCGCGCCGCCGGCTACACCGGCGAGATCACCCTGGAAACCGCCGATGCGGGCGGCATGATGCAACTGGCCGCCGACCAGGACGAACTCGTCACCAGCGCCAAGGCCCACCGCCTCCTCGGCTGGCGCCCCCGCCACGCCTCCTTCACCGACGCCCCCGACCGGCACTACCGCGCCTGGAAGGCGGCCCAGCCCGCTGACTGACCCAGCCCCGGAGATCTGACGGATGTGCAGTGGACCCGCCTGGAAACGTTGTTGCCCCAGGGTGAGAAGTCGGGGCGTCCTGCCGGACGGTCGCGGACCCGCCCTGGCGGAGTCCGCGCCGACAAGGCCTGCACCTCCCGCGAAACCGCGCCTACCCGCGACAACGCGGGATCCGCTGCACCATCCCGGACAGAGCAGGCCAGGGAATCCCATCACAAGAAGCGCGGCTCCCGCGGAGGCAGGCCATCCGCCGCAACTCGGCGCCGTCCCGGCGAGGCCGAACAGCTCGTTCCTGGCCCTGGTCCTGGCCCTGGTCCTGGTCCTGGTCCTGGTCTTGGTCTTGGGAAACTCTGATCAGCGGTGGAGGCGCCAACGCCGACTCTGGCCGGCTACAGCGCAAATCGGTGCCGGGTGGCGGCGAGTTGGACTGTTGCCGAGATTGATCGGTTCACCCGTCCATACCGGCCCGGCCGGGTCGATGCCCTCCCCGCGCACACAGGCCGTTGCCGTCACCGGCAGGGTCCCGGCTCCCCCTTTCGCCTCCGCTTGCGCCAGGGCCCCCACCTTCGCGAAGTCGGCCTACTGATCGCGGTGCCGAAGGTGCCCGGTGTAGCCGAACGTGGCACACACAAAAACGAGTACTATCGCGTTCTGGATGGAACGCGATAGTATCGCGTCCGGTTGGATGCTGGCCTTCAGCGCCCTGCCGCATAGACGAGTTTCCGAGGAGTCCCATGGCTGCCCTGCTCTCCCCCCTCCTGGACCTGCTGACGATTCAGGGCACGGTCACCGAGACCGAACATGTCGCCGCCAGACTCCGTCGTCTGCGCGTTGAGGGCGAGGCGCTGTCCGGGCTGACCGTCCGTCCCGGACAGCAGGTGAGGGTCGTGGTCGGCGACGGGCTGACGCTGCGCACGTACTCGATCTGGCGCTACGACCCGCAGGGCGCCGTCGAGTTGTGCGTACTGGATCACCCCGGGGGTGGCCCCGGAGCACGGTGGGGGAGCGGCGTCACCGTCGGTGACCGGGTCCGCATGCGCAAGCCGGAAGGGACGTTCACGCTGCGGCCCGACGCCGCGCACCACGTGTTCGTCGGGGAGGAGACGGCGTCGGTCTGCTTCGGCGCGATGCTGGGCGCACTGCCTGACGGGGCGCGCATATCCGGCTGTATCGAAACGGAGACGGCTGCCGACCGGCTCCCCGTGCCGTACTCGGACCGCCTCGACTGGATCATCAGGAACGGCACTTCGCTCCCGGACGCGGTGCGACGCCTCGCCCCTGAGGCGGGCGGGATCGCGTACGTCGCCGGGGAAGCGCGGACCGTGCAGCACGTGCGGCAGGTGCTCGTGCGAGAGGCTGGCTGGGACCGACGGGCGGTACTCACCAAGCCGTTCTGGGCGCCGGGCAAGCGCGGGCTGGAGTAGGGCGGAATCACGCCCGGCTGTAGTTGTGCGGGATGCCACCTCCGGGTCGGTCGGGTGCTGGTCGCGCAGTTCCCCGCGCCCCTGAAGGGCGCCACGGCCGAACTCGTGGCGATGAGAGACCGGGGCGCAGCCCCGTCTCGTAGGGGCGCGGGGAACTGCGCGGATGCCCCCTACTAGGGGGCATCATGGGGAGGAGCGGGGATGCCAGGCGGAGCTCAACCCCACAGACCCTTGTCGAACAGGTCGTTCAGGCCCGCCCCCGCCGCCCAGCGTTCGAGCGCGGAGCCGTCGACGAGCCGCGTGTCCCCCTGGCGCTGCGCCCACCGGACATCCCGCTCCCGGAACACCCCCCGGTGCACGACCAGTTGGAGACGCGGCCCCGCCGTATCCCGGCGGCTCCGGGGATCGGGGGTGGCCTCGTCCGGCAGCGGCTCCGCCACCGGCCGGAACGCCACGTCGAGCTGCCTGCCCGCCGAGTCCCGCGCGTACAGCCGCGGCCGGTCCGGCGCCGGCAGCAGCCGGACCCGCCAGCCGTCCCGCCGTAACATCCGCGCGACCGCCAACGCCAGCCCCTGCACGTCGAGTTCGCGTAACTCTTCCGCGCTGTAGCGTCCGCGCCGACGGCGTGCGCCCGGGCGGCGGCGCCGGATCTCCACCGCGATGACGAGAGCCGGCAAGGAGACGCCGATGACCGGCACGACCGGCCCGCCCACGCGGTATCCCACCGCCAGTCCGGCGACGACCGCGCACACGACCACGACCGCCCCGGCGAGGGCGGGCAGGACGTCACGGAACCTGGGCCCGTAAAGTCCCTGGTCCCGCAGCCGCCGCACGGTGTGCCGCCTGCGGGAGAAGGACGAGCGGGGCGGTCCTGACGTCCACGACAGGCGTGCCACAGTGCCAGTCCCCCCAACGCCGCAGAAGCCATCGTTGGGGAGAGGAATACCCAGCGTGCGGCCTCATGCCCCCGAGGGCGGTGGGAATCCGGCCACCTGCCCCGGCGCACGGAAGCACCGGACGGCTCACACGGAGGCTCAACTCCTCCCGTGCGTCACCCGGACCGGGTCGAACGACACCCGCGTGCACGCGCCGTCCTCCGCCCACACCACCTCGACACCGTCGGTGTCGGCCACCACGCGTGTGACGGCCTCCGCGAGCGGACCGGGGCCCGGCGCGCCGGTGAGGGCGGCCAGGCTCACGTGCACGGAGGTCCCGCCCGCCTCCCCGACCAGACGGGGCAGCTCGGCCCACGGCACGTATGCGGTGCCCTGCGGCGCCCGTACCGTCTCCGGCTCGGGGCTCCAGCCGTGCAGACCGTGCAGCGCCGAGACCAGCGGCTCCAGCGGCCCGGTCGCCCACCCCGTGTGCGTGAGACGCGCACCGGCCGGCGCGCCCACCACCCGGTGCACCCGCAGTTCGTAAGGCCCCCGCACCACCGTCACACTCTCCACCCGCAGCCCCGGAACCATCGGGGGGCCGCCCACGAAGACGGGCCGGTGCCACGACGCCGCCCAGCCCCAGCCGTCGCCGTGTCCCGTGCCGAGCGGATGGATCCGGCGCCGCACACTGCGCCGGCCGCCGACCTCGACCGACAGATGGTTGTCCGCGATGTTCCCGGTGGCGGTCGGCCCGGTCCGGGTCGAGTAGGCCTGCCGCCCGTAGTGCGGATCGACCCCGTCGGCCGACTCGGCCTCGTGCGGCCGCACATGGTCACTGCCGTGATTGTGCAGCCGTACGATCCCGTCCTCGCGCGTCGCCTGTACGAGCAGTCCGGGCGAGGCCAGGGCCAGCACCCGGTCGCCCTCCTCGACCGGGGCGGCCTCTTCCGTCGCCGTCCACAGCGGATGGCCGGCGGGTGCGAGGAGGGAGACGAACGCCTTCGACGCCCAGTAGGGCGAGGCGGGGCCGGAGTACGTCTGCAGGGTGGCGTCGTTGGGCCCGTACCAGCCGAGGCTCAGCAGACCGTCGTCCGTCAGCGCCCCGCGGTCGAGGAAGTGCCGCAGGCTGCCGCTGACCAGACGGCGTGAGGTGCCGGGCGTCAGCGGTGTGTGGCCGGTCAGGGAACCCAGGCCGACGGCGGCGGACGCGGCGAAGCGGTAGGCGAGCGACCGGCCGAAGTGCATCGGCGCCCCGTCCGCGCCGAACATGAGCCCGAAGCCCGCCAGGTGCTCGCGCAGCCGGTCGCCGTACCGGTCGAGCTGCGCCGCGTCGCCGCCGAGGTGGGCGTCGAGCACCGGGTACAAGTGCAGTGCCCAGCCGTTGTAGTGGTCGAAGGCGCGTCCGTCCCCGTCGGCGTACCAGCCCTCGCCCCGGTACCAGCCCTCCATCAGCTCCAGCGCCCGCTGCCGTACGGCCGCCGTCCCGGCGTCGCCGCGGCCCACCGACTCCAGGAAACCGGCGACCGTGTAGGGGAAGAGGTACCAGTTGTTCGGCGCGGGCACGTGCCGCAGCGATCCGCGCAGCCACTCCTCGACCCGGTCCTGGACCCCCGCGTCGAGATGCTTCCACAGCCAGGGCGCCGTCAGCCGCAGACCGAGGGCGACCGACGCCGACTCGACCATGGGCTGGCCCTGGACGTCGTGGTCGAGGATCAGCGGCCAGGACTCGGTGTCGTCGCGGCCCGGGGACCGGGTGCCCGAGGCCAGGCCCTCGGCGTAGCGCCCTACCCAGCCGTGCGGGTCCTCGCCACCGGCGCCCGCGACCCGGAATCCGGCCGCGAGGAACGTCCGGGCGAAGCCCTCCAGACCGTCGGAGCGCACCCCCGATCGGGAGGGCCGTCCCGGCAGGTCGAGCAGGGCCCGGCCCGGCGTGCTCCAGCGCCACGCGGCTGCCAGCAGACCGTCCGCGACGGCCTCCCAGTGGGCACGGGTGTAGCCGGTGTACGGGCTCGACGCACGGTCCTCAGGGGGGAGTTCGAAGGGGATGCGGATGCTCATGCCAGGAACGCCAGCCTTTCGCGTCGTACGGGATGGAGGAAGCCGGTGCCGGACGCCCAGCGAGCGGTCTCGGCGAGCGCGAGGTCGGCCAGCCGTCGCCACTCGTTGCCCTGGGAACCTGCCAGGTGAGGGGTGATCAGCGCGTTCTCGCAGTCCCACAAGGGGTGGTCCGGCGGCAGCACCTCGGGGTCGGTGACGTCCAGCACGGCCCGGATCCGGCCCGCCCGGACGGCGTCGGTGAGGGCGTCCTGGTCGACGACGGCGCCCCGGGAGGTGTTGATGAGCATGGCTCCGGCCGGCATCGAGTCGAGCAGGGCGCGACTGACGAGGCCCCGGGTGGTGGGCAGCAGCGGGGTGTGCACGCTGACGGTGTCGCAGCGGGCGAAAAGATCCGCCAACTCCACGCGCTCCACGCCGAGTTCGGCCGCGTCCGCGTCACTCACGTACGGGTCGTGGAGCAGGACCCCGATGTCGTGCGGACGCAGCAGCTCGATCACCCTGCGGCCGATCAGCGACGCGGAGAGGATGCCGACGGTGCTGCGGTAGTTGCCGACGGTGTCCGGGGTGCGCAGCCACTCGTCGCGCCTCCGCGACGCCCTGAAGTCGCGGGCGCGCTCCAGGACCTGCTTGCCCGCGAGGAGGATCATGGCGAGCGTGTACTCGGCGACCGGCAGGGCGTTCGCCGCGGCGGCCGAGGACACCTCGATCCCGCGCTCCCAGCACGCGTCCGTGACATGGCCGCGCACGCTGCCCGCCGTATGCACCACGGCACGCAGCCGCGGCGCGGCACGCAGTACCTCCTCGTCCAGGACCGGGCAGCCCCAGCCGGTGATCAGCAGATCGGCCTCGGCCAGCACCGCCTTCGCCCGCGGTGTCGACAGGTCGTCCAGGGCGGGGAGAGGGGCGAGGTCGCAGATCTCGCGCAACGCGTCCAGCGACACGCTGTCGAGGACGGCCGCGGCGGCGTCCTGGGACATGGCCAGGGCGGCGCGGGGCCGGAAGCCGGGGCCGGGGCCTTGCGTACAGGGAGCGTGCGAGGTCACTTGACGGCTCCGGCGGTCAGGCCGCTGCGCCAGAACCGCTGGAGCAGGACGAAGGCGAGGACGAGGGGCAGTACGGCGAGCAACGATCCCATGATCACCACGGAGTAGTACTCGGGCGACACGGACGCCGAGCTGTTCCACTGGTACAGGCCGAGGCTGACCGGATACAGGTCCTGGTCGGACAGCATCACCATGGGCAGGAAGAAGTTGTTCCAGATCGCCGTCAGCTGGAAGAGGAAGACGGTGATCAGGCCGGGGCCGAGCATCCGCAGGCTGACCCGGACGTACGTGGTGAGTTCTCCCGCCCCGTCCACCCGCGCGGCCTCCAGCACCTCGTCGGGCACGTAACCCCGGCTGAAGATACGGCCGAGATAGACGCCGAACGGGTTGAACAGCACCGGGATGAACACGGCCCAGAAGGTGTTGACGAGCCCGGCCTCGGAGGCCATCAGATACAGGGGGAGCGCGAGGACCGTCTGCGGCACCATGACCGCCGCGAGGACCAGACCGAACAGCTTCTCCTTGTGCGGGAAGCGGTACTTGTCGAAGGCGTACCCGCAGGCCACGCTCAGCAGCGCGCCGACCGCGGCGCCGAGGACCGCGTACAGCAGGCTGTTGAGGTACCAGCGGCCGTACAGCCCGCCGTCCATGGCGAACAGGTCCTGCAGGTTGCGTACGGGGGAGAAGCCGCTCGTGGAGAGCAGGTCGCTGCTGAACAGGGCGTCCCGGTCCTTCGCGGCGGCCAGCACCAGCCACAGGACGGGCAGCAGGGTGTAGAGGACGGAGACCGCCACGACCACGTTGACCGTGGCCCGCCCCAGCAGACGAGGGCGCAGCAGGGAACTGTCGGTGGTGCTCATCGGGCCTCCTCGGCGTCGGCACGGCTGGTGAAGCGGGTGACGCCGTAGGACAGCGCGATCGTGCACACCAGCAGGACCACCGAGGCGGCCGCCGCCAGGCTGTAGTTGTTGCGGGTGAAGGCCGCGTCGTAGATGTACATGCTCGGTGAGAAGCGGGAGCTGATCATCGGGGAGGACTGGCTGAGCAGCATCGGCTCGGTGAAGAGCTGCAGCGCCCAGATCAGGGTGAAGATCGCCACCATCACGATCGAGGCGCGTACCAGCGGTGTCTTGACCTGGAGCGCCGCGCGCACGGGTCCGGCGCCGTCGACCACGGACGCCTCGATCACCTCGCGGGGCACGGCCTGCAGGGCGGCGTAGAAGACCACCATGTTGTAGCCGAGGTTGCTCCACAGGGCGATGTTCACGATGGACGGGACGACGGCGTGGATGCCGAGGAAGTCGATCGTGATGTCCGCGCGGGCGAAGAGGTCGATGATCGGGCTGATGCCCGGGGTGTACAGGTACAGCCAGATCAGTGCGGCGATGATGCCGGGCACGGCGTGCGGGAGGAACAGGCCCAGTTGCGCGAAGGCGCGCAGCCGCACCACCCCGGAGTCCAGGAGCAGGGCCAGGGCCAGCGCCCCGACGACCATGAGCGGGATGTAGATCAGGCAGTAGAGCGCGACCGTGCCGAGTCCGCCGAGGAAGGTGGGGTCGGTCAGGACGGCGGCGTAACTGCGCAGTCCGACGAAGACGGTGTTCTCGGGGCCGAAGCCGAGCCCCGGCTGGTCGTCGCTGAAGAAGCTGAGGTAGACGGCCGTGCCGACGGGGATGAGGAAGACGGTCGTCAGCAGGACGAAGAACGGCCCCATGAGGACGACGACCGCGCCGGACCGGCGGCGGCCTGCGGTGCGGCGGGCGCGCCTGTCCGCGGCGGAGCGGGCCGGGTCGCCGGCGCGGGACGCGTCGGTCGGCACCCGGGGCTGAGCGGTGGTGGTCATGCGGTGTCACCTGCCTTCTCGTCGGCACAGGCTCCTAGGAGGAGCGCTGGGTGGTGGACAGGCCCAGGGCCTTGAGGTCGGGCATGGTGCCCTCCTGTGCGGCGCGCAGGGATCCGGTCAGCGAGCCCTGGCCGCCGCCGACACGGGCGAAGGAGTCCTGCATGACCCGCTGGGTGGCGCTCATCCGTGGTCCCCACAGCCAGCCCTCGCCGATCTTCTCCGCTTCCTGTTCGTACAGTCGGTAGATGTCCTGTCCGCCGTAGTAGGACCGGTCGAAGGCCTTGCGGCCGACGGCGACCAGGCCGGGAGCGGCCGGGTACTGACTGCTGTTGCCGCTGGAGAGGCGGGCGCGCAGGGCGTCGGGATGGGAGACCTGCCATTCGATGAACTCCATCGCCGCCTCGGGTCTGCGGCTGTCCTTGGTGATGGCGAACGTCGACCCGCCGTGCGTGCCGACGGCGGGGCTGCCGGTGTCCCACTGGGGGAGCGGGGCGATCCGCCACAGGCCCTTCTGGCCGGGCCGCGCGTTCATCTGCGCGCCCGCGTCCCAGGCGCCGCTGAGCCGGGTGAGGACCAGTCCGTTGCCGATCTGCGCGTCGGACTGGCGGCTCTCGACGGCGTTCACGAACACGTCGTCCCGGTCGATGAGCCGCTGCCAGTACGCGGCGACGCGCCGGGAGGGTGCGTCGGCCAGGGAGACGTTCCAGGCGCCCTTCGAGGTGTCGAACCACTGGGCGCCGGCCTGCCAGGCGTAGGCGGCGAACTGGGTCATCCCGTCCGTCGGGAACAGCACGAGCCGCCGGCCGGCCGCCTTGCGGCGCACGGTGCGCGCCTGCTCCGCGAACTCGTCCCAGGTGCGCGCCACTTGGAGGCCGTATCCGTCGAAGAGATCGGTGCGGTAGTGCATCACCATCGGCTCGACGTCCAGCGGAACGCTGAACACCCGCTTCTCGAAGGTGGTCTGGGCGAGCGCCTGCGGCAGCAGTTTGCGGCGCAGGGAGTCACTGACGAGATCGGTGATGTCCCGGGCGACCCCGTCGATGGCGAACCCCGGCACCTGTGGATACTCGATGGTCGCGATGTCGGGCGCGTTGCCCGCGCGGGCGGCGTTGCTGAGCTTGGCGTAGCCGCCCTGCCCGCCGGACGGGATCTGCTGGAAGTCGACCTGCACGCTCGTGTGTGTGCGGTTGAAGGCGTCGACCACTTCCTGGCTGCCGCGCAGTGCGGACCAGAAGGTGATGCGTGTGGTGCGTCCCGTGCCGGCCGACGAGGCTCCGTTGTCTCCGCTGCAGGCGCTTACGGCTCCTGTCAGCGGTACGGCGGCCATCGCGGCGAGCACGGAACGACGATCGGGTCGTCCGGGCATGGCGCCTCCCGCGGCTCCTGCGTGTCCACGTCCCTGCGGACACGACTGTTCGGGACACGGGAATCCTCATCGCTCCCGACCCAAACGGTCAATAGAGCGATCAGAAGAAAATAAAACGCTCAAACGCTCATTGTGAGGGGGAGGTGATCCCGGCCGGGCCGTCGGCCCGCCGGGTGGAGCCGCGCACCATCAGCCGCGGGAGCAGCTCGACGCGGCGCGCGGGCTCCCGTCCGCCCTCCCGCAGACGCTGCGTCAACAACTCGGCGGCGGCCCGGCCGACCTCCGCCTTGGGCGGGGACACGGCGGTCAGGGGGGACGTGCCCAGCGCCGCCACCACGTCGTCGTACGCCACGACCGAACAGTCCTCGGGCACCCGTATCCCGTCGTCCGCCAGCCGCTGCACCACCATCAGCGCGTCCACGTCGCTGTGCAGCACGATCGCGGTCGCGCGCGTCCGGCGCAGCAGACCCGGCAACTCCGCCGTCTCCTCCGCCGTGTACGGTCCCTCGCGCCCCGCCTGCTCCGAGATCAGCGCCCACGCCCACTCCTCCAGCAGCGGATGTGCCCCGGCGATGCCGGTGAAGGCGGCCCGCAGGGTGCGCGCCGTCGGACTGTCCTCGCGCGTCGCGAACACGATCCGGCGATGGCCCAGTCCCACCAGGTGCTCCACCGCGAGGTGCGCGCCGAACCAGTGATCCGTGCACACCGAGTCCAGGGCATGCGCCACGCTGCCCCGCCGCGGCCTGCGCTCCATCAGCACCGTGGGCACCTCCAGCGCGGCCAGCCAGTCGTGGTCGGCCAGCTCCGCCGCCAGGGTGTGCCAGCGGGGCGCGAGCAGCAGACCGCGGGCGCCGTCCGCCAACGCCCGCTCCACCAAAGGGCGTTCGGCGCCGGCCACCTGGGGGGCGATGTGCAGGGCCATGCGCATCCCCGCCTCCTCCAGCGCTGTACGGGCGCCGTGCAGGGTCTCGGTCAGGTACGAGTGGCGTTCCGGCACCACGACGGCCACCCGGTCGCCGTGGGCCAGGTCGTTCGCGGGGATCTCCTGTGCGGGCAGCGTCGAACGGACGACACCGTGTCCGCGGCGCAGCATGCCCTCGCGCGTCAGCTCCTCCACGTCCCGGCGCACCGTCACCACCGAGACCTGCAACTCGTCGGCGAGGTCCCGTACCCGCGCGGCCCCACGGGCCTGGACCGCCGCGAGAATGCGCTGACGCCTGCGATCGACCGGCTCCCGCACTGTGCTCCACCCCGAATGTTCGTTTGAGCGATTCAGCTCATCATAACGATCGGCTCGCGGTGCCGTCGGACTTCGTGCCGGGAACGGTTACGGAGTCACCCCGGCGAGGACCGCGTCGATGACCAGTTCCGTCGACGCCGCCATGTCGACCGCGGTCGGGTCGAGGAGCCACTGGATCTGGAGGCCGTCCATGACGGCGATGACCGCGTTGGCCGCGTGCCGCGCGCGTTCCGCGTCCGCCTCGCCGTCGCCGAGTCGGCACGTCTCCGTGAGGGCGTCGGCGACGAAGCCGCGCAGACCTGCGTAACGGCTGCGGAAGTACTCCTGGGCCGGGTGGTCGTCGGTGACGGACTCCGCGGAGAGCACGGCGTAGAGCCGGACGATGCCCTCGCGTTCGGCGTTGCGCCGGGCGGTCTCGACGAGGTGGTGCAGGAACCGCAGTCCGCGCGGACGCTCGGTGCCGAGTTGCTCGATGTCCGTGTCGTCGCGCAGTTCGAGCACGCTGGTCAGCAGCAGCGACTTGGAGCGGAAGTAGTGCAGGACGCCGGCCTGGGTGAGGCCCGCCCGGTCCGCGATCTCCGCCAGGGAGGCGTTGTTGTAGCCGCGTGCCGCGAACGTGTCCATCGCGATGTGCAGGATGTCCTGCTGGCGCCGTCGGGCTTCGGGGCTGCGTGGGACGCGGGGCCTGTCGCGGGCTCCCCGAGCGGCTCGGCCTACCGACTGGTCAGTCACCCGTTCACCATACGCCGCGCTGCCCGGCCCCCGAATGATCTTTCCGGCACGTTCCGTTTTGTGATGCAGACCACTTACTAAGTGTTTAGTAGGTGTGCTTTCATGGCGCCGTCGTTCCGCCGCGCCACGCCGGTTCGGCGGCACGCGCGCACCACCCCTTCGCACCCCGTCCGGCTCGCCACCCCCTCACCAAGAGGCGGGACGGCCGGGGCCCCCACGCGTCACCGACCGAAGGAGAGCCGCACCCGTGTCACATCTCCCTCTTCGAAGAATCCGTTCAGCACGGGCAGGGGCCGCCGCCCTGACCCTGGCCCTCGCCGCCGCCGGTCTCGGGCTCACGGGCGGCGGCACCGCACACGCAGCCGACCCGGTCGCCCAGGTCTGGGTGACCACCGGGGACGGTGCCCGCAAGCTCAGCTCCGACGGCACCCTCACCTTCAACGGCTCGCCGCAGGGCACCGACGTGCGCATCGACGGCAACCAGCGGAGCCAGCGCTACACCGGCGCCGGCGCCTCGGTCACCGGAGCGTCCGCGCGCCTCATACAAGGGCTCCCGGCGGACAGGCGCAGCGAGTTGATGCGCTCACTGTTTTCCACCTCGGGCGACGGGATCGGTCTGTCCTACCTGCGCCAGCCGCTGGCCAGCACGGACTTCGACGCCTCCAACAGTCCGTACTCCTACGAGGACACCCGCGGACAGTTTTCCATCGACCGCGACAAAGCGGAGATCATCCCCGTCGTCAAGCAGGCCCTCGGCGTCAACCCGTCCATCCGCTTCATGGGCACGCCCTGGTCGCCGCCCGCCTGGATGAAGACGAACAACTCGCTCAACGGCGGCAGCCTGCGGACCGAACACTACGGTGACTTCGCGGACTACCTGGTCAAGGCGGTCAAGGCGTACGGCCAGGAGGGCATCACCCTCACCGACCTCACGGTGCAGAACGAGCCCGAGAACCCGACGAGTTACCCCTCGATGTCGATGAGCTCGGCACAGCAGGCCGACTTCGTCCGCGTCCTGGATCAGCGGCTGACCGCGGCCGGGCTGCCGACGAACATCCTCGCCTTCGACCACAACTGGGACCACCCGAACTACCCGCTCGACGTGTTCTCCCGTACGAACGGGATCAACCGGGTCATCGGCGCCGCCTTCCACTGCTACGCCGGCAGTCCCACCGCCCAGCAGCAGGTCTACGCCACCGGCAAGCGCGTCTTCTTCACGGAGTGCTCCGGCACCGACAGCGACAACCCGGCCGGCACCTTCGGCGACAGCCTGCGGTGGCAGGCCGAGAACCTCGTCGTGCAGAACATGCGCAACGGCGGCGAGACCGTACTGACCTGGAACCTCGCCCTCAACCAGAGCGGCGGCCCGCACCAGGGCCTGTGCGGCACCCGGTGCAACGGCGTGGTGGAGATCGCGAACGGCAACGTCACCCGGGGTGCGGAATATTATTCGCTCGGCCACATCAGCAAGTTCGTGAAGGTCGGCGCCACCCGGATCGGCTCCACCAGCCCGGGAGGCGGCATCCAGAACGTCGCCTTCCAGAATCCGGACGGCACCCGCGTCGCCTACGTCGTGAACACCGGCGGCACGCAGCGCTTCTCCCTCACCGACAACGGCCGCTCGCTGGCCTACACCCTGCCGGCCGGTGCGGTCGCGACCTTCGTGTGGAACCCGTCCGGCGGCGGCGAACCGACCGGCCCGATCGACACCACTGCCTGGTACCGGGTGGCGAACACCAACAGCGGGGCCTGCCTGGACGCCACCGACTGGGGTACCGCCAACG
Source organism: Streptomyces ortus (assembly GCF_026341275.1). NCBI lineage: Bacteria > Bacillati > Actinomycetota > Actinomycetes > Kitasatosporales > Streptomycetaceae > Streptomyces > Streptomyces ortus. The sequence continues at coordinate 3,621,386 of NZ_JAIFZO010000002.1, read as the reverse complement.
GCACGGCGCTCCAGCAGTGGTCGTGCGGTGACGGCGCCAACGAGAAGTGGCAGTTCCGCTCCACCGGTGACGGCTACTACCAGGTCGTCAACCAGCACAACAACAAGTCCTGGGACGTGGACGGTGGCGCCGGCGCGACCGCGGACGGCGTCAAGGTCCATCTGTGGGACTACACGGGCGGCGCCAACCAGCAGTGGCGTGCGGAGTCCGTGGCCTCGGGGCAGTACCGCTTCGTCGCCCGGCACAGCGGCAAGTGCCTCGCCGTCGACGGATCGTCCACCGCCAACGGCGCGAAGCTCTCCCAGCAGACCTGCTCCGGTTCGGCGGCCCAGTCCTTCCGGCTGACCTCCTGATCCACCGCCCGCCGCACCTGGCCGTCACCGCGCACGCGGCGGCGGCCCGGTGCCCACGCCCCCGGGCCGCCGCTACGACTGAGTACGCCGGCCGAGTCGACTGAGTAGGCCGTCCGATGCCCCGCCGCGCGAACGGTGCTGAACTGTCCTCATGACCAAGGACATGCCGTCTGCCCGCCCCCTGCGTTCCGCCACCCGCACCGCTGTCACCACCGGTTCGGCGCTCGCGGTCGTGCTCGTCCCCTTGGTGGTCGGGGCCGTCGCCTCGCGGGCGATCGGGGGCGACCCGATGGCATCGGTCAACGCCATGATGACCGGCGGGGGACAGCGCGCCCGGCTCTCCCGCAGCCAACTCCGCACCTACCGGGGCCGGGCGCTCACGACGGCACGGAACGCCTGGGACCGGTCGTCCCGGTCATCCCGGTCGCCTCGGTCCTACCGGCTCACCGGCGGAGAGCAGCTCCGGGACACTCTCGCCGGGACGGGCCACCGCCTCGGGCTCAAGCGCCCGGTTCCGCCGCGCCGTGGGATGCCGGGCACGGCGCAGCGGCCGTAGCGGTAGTCATGGGTCGGTCGGTGAGTGCTGGTCGGCGCGTGCCGGTCGGTAGGTGAAGGCCGCCGGCGCGTCAGCCCAGCGTCGCGCTCGCCGCCCGCAGTTCGTCCAGTGCCGCCAAGGTGTACCCCGCCAGTGCGTCCTCGGCGCCACGCTCACCTTCGGACCATTCGGCGAACCCCCGCTTGAAGGCCAGGATGCCCAGTTCACCCGCGAGGTCCGCGGTTGGGCCGGGGACGCCCCGGGCGGTCAGGGCCGCCGCCATCGTGGCCGCGAGGCTGACGCTCTTGAGAACGTCGCGCTCCTGCAGTTCGGTGCTGGCGGCGACGGCGGCCTTCACCCGTGGGGCCAGTTCGCGGTTCATGGGCCCCATCGCGCCCGAGGCCCGCACAAGGCCGGCGGCGACCGCCTCCAGCGGGGTGGCCGTGTCGGGTGCCTCGGCGATGCCCTCCGTCAGCAGCCCGCTCAGCGTCTCCTGCCCGGCGACCAGCAGCTCGCGCTTGTCGGGGAAATGCCGGAAGAACGTGCTCTTGGTGACTCCGGCGCGCTCGGCGATCTGCGTGACCGTCGTGGCGTCGTATCCCTGCTCGATGAACAGATCGACAGCCGCCATGACGAGGCGTTCGCGTGCGCCCGGTTCCCATCGACCCATGAGCCGATCATACGTGACGGGACTCTTGTCCCATCACCCTGTACAGTGATGGGACAAGAGTCCTATCACTTGCGGGAGATTTTCATGCGTGTTCTCGTCACCGGTGGCACCGGTCTGATCGGCACCGCGGTCGTCGCCGAACTGCTCGGCAACGGCCACACCGTCCTGGCGCTCACCCGCTCCGACGCGTCGGCGCGGGCCGCCGAGGCGTCGGGCGCCGAGCCGCTCAAGGGAGGTCTCGCCGACCTGGACGTCCTCCGCGCCGGCGTCGCCCGGACCGACGGAGTGATCCACCTGGCGTTCCGCAACGACTTCAGCAGTCCCGAAGCCCTCGCCTCGGCGATCGCCGAGGAGACCGCCGCGCTCACCGTCCTGGGCGAGGCACTCGCAGGAAGCGACCGCCCCCTCGTCACCGTCTCGGGTACGCCGTGGGTACCGGGCCGGGCCTCCACCGAGGCCGACCCGCTGCCGACCGACGGTCCGGTGGGCGGACGTGGCCGCACGGTCAACGAGATCCTGGGCCTGTCCGCACGAGGGGTCCGCAGCACGGCCGTACGCCTGCCCCGGACAGTGCACCACCAGGGCACGGGCGGGTTCGCCGGAGTGCTGACCGAGACCGCGCGCCGGACCGGAGTGTCCGGCTGTCCGGGCGACGGCACCCAGCGGTGGCCCGCGGTGCACGCACTCGACGCGGCCGTCCTCTTCCGGCTCGCTCTGGAGCGCGGGCCCGCCGGGTCCGCCTGGCACGCCGTGGCCGACGAAGGCGACCGGGTGCGCGACATCGCCGCGGTCATCGGCCGGCGGCTCGGGCTGCCGGTGGAGTCCGTACCGCAGGACGCGTACGGTCCGCTCGGCCCGATCTTCGCAACGGACCAGCCCTCCTCCAGTGCCCGTACCCGCGAGGCACTCGGCTGGGAACCCGAGCACCCGGGCCTCCTCCAGGACCTGGAGAACATCCAGCCCTGACGAGGCACGGGGAGGGTTCCCGACGGGGATCCTCCCGCCGATCCCGGCCCGGCCACAGGACCGGGGCGGAGGTGGCTGATGAGCACGGGCCGGTTCAGAGTTCCCAGGCCGGTGCCTCTCCCGTCCAGCTCAGGACCAGCAGGACGTCGTCGAGTGTGCCCGACTCGAACACAGCGCCGGCGCCCGCGTCGAAACCCAGTTGCCAGTCGCCCGCCGGACCGGTCCCCAGTAAGGCGTTCCAGGCCGCGGCATTGCCCCGCCGGGTGCCGGCGACGCCGTTGGTCGCCGTCGCCCGGCCGCCGCTCGCCCCACGGGACAGGGAGACCGTGGTGTCGGGAACCGGCGCGTCGCTCGCCAGGCGAACCGCGACCGCGGCGGTGGTGAGCTCTCCGATCCCGGCCGGGAAGTCGATGTCGCGCAGCGGGAGCGTGATCGACCTCGCGGTGGGGTCGGCCGGGTTGTTGAGGTCGTACCACTGGTCCGGGAAGTCCCTCGCCAGGCTGAACACACAGTCGGCGCCACGGTCCCGGTCGGCGTTGAGCCGGGTGACCACCTGCTCGCGGTAGGTGCCGTCGTATGCGGCGGTGTAGTCCACCGTGACCAGCAGGTCGACGATGGTGGAGTAGTCGAGTGGATTGGCGGCGGGCGGCAGCCGGAACTCCCAGGTGGTGTCCACGCCGCTGCCCTCGAACGGCAGCAGCATGTCCGACTGGGCGTCGAACTCGAACACCCCGCTGGCGTTCATCGGCGATGTCAGGGCGACGACCCCCGGATCGCTGCGCACCACGACCTCCTGGAACGTGCCGTCCCGACCGGTGGTGACCCGCGAGATGCCGTTCGAGTAGAGGGTGGCGCGGATTCCCCGGTCCGGCGGCACCAGCGCGACAAGGCTGGTGCGCACCTGACGGACCAGCCGGAGGTAGTGGCCGGGGAAGTCGGCGTCGAACAACGCCGTGGGGGTGGTGAAGGCGAGCGTGCCCGTCCGGCGGAACTCCAGGAACTCCACCGGCATCAGACGGGCCAGCGAGAACGTCTGCGAGAGGTTCAGGCGCCGGCGCGCGGAGCTGAAGGCGTACTCGTCGAGCCGGGCCAGGTCCTGGGCGAGCTGTTCCGCGCCGGTGAGGCCCCGCCGGTCGGGACCGGCGTTCGAGGTCATCTCGGCCGGCGTCTGGCCGTAGTCCTGGCGGATCAGCACCCGGGCGGGTTCCGCCCGCTCGAAGGCGAGTTGGGCCTGCGCCTGCCGGGCCGTCGCGGTGGCCTGCTGCAGGAAGTACCGGTACACCCCGCCGAGGGTGTTGCTCATCCAGAGGTACAGGTCGGCGTTGGTGAACTGGCCGTTGAGGAAGGTCAGGGTGGCCGTCGCCTGGTCGTGCTGGAGCGTCGCGACGTCCTGTTCCCGCTCGGCGATCGTGACCTGGTCGTCCGCCACGGTGACCTGCGCGGCGGCGATCTGGATGTCCTGCTGGGCGGCCACCTGCTGGCGCCGCCACTCGTCCTTGCGCTGCTCGATGCCGGCCCGCAGCTGATTGGCCTGCAACTGCGCCTCCAGATGGTTCTGCTGGAGCTGGAAACCGCCCTTGACGGCCGCGGTCGCACTCATCGAGATGGCGAGGGCCTGCCGGGCACCACCGCTGAAGATCGCGTCCATCAGGCTGGCCCCGGACGACGCCGCCTGCGCGATGGCGAGAGCGGTGTCCGCCACCGTGATCGCGTCCCTGATGTCGCGCATCTCGCCGTAGTTGTCGAGCAGGTCCTGCTCATACCTGTTCGTGGGCGCTTCGAGAGCTTCGGCATAGGACGCGGCCATGGTCTCGGCCTTCGTCAGCTGCGCCGTGGCGGCGGTGACGGCATCGTGGGCCTCGTCGACCCGGCTCAGCGCCACCCTGGCCTGCGCCGCGCTCAGATCGATCGCCTTGAGGGCGTCGTAGACACGCAGATTGCGGTCGTCGTACTTCTCCAGGGCGGAGAGGTAGCCGGCCTCCATCTGGGCGGCCTGCGCGGCGAGTTGCCCGGCCCGCTCCAGCAGCACCTTGCAGCGGTACGGGGTCGGCTGACTGACCGTCGCCGCCGCGAGGCCCTGCGTGCGCGGCATGCCGGCGATGTTGCGGCCCTGGCGGAGCTTGGCCAGTTGCATGTCCACCCGGGTGCGCAGGGTGCGGACCTCCGGGATCGGCAGCGCCGGCTCACCGAGGTTCGTCGGCGTCTGGGGCACCAGAGCGGCGGAGCCGAGCAGTCGGCGGGCGGTGACGTAGAGGGTACGGGCGTGCGCGACCGACTCGTCGGTCTCCCGGGTGAACTCCGCGTCGCCGTAGTCGAGATGACATCTGATGATCGACAGCAGGGTGTACCGGGTGTGGGGCTTGGGACGCTTCGCGGACGCCGAGTCCGCCAGCGCGAACGGGTCGAGATTCGTGGTCCAGTCGGCCGGGAACGTCAGATCGGGGCCGGACAGCGTCTCGCCGTTGATGCGGCTGTAGATCGAGGTCGGCGAGGCGAGGTCGTACGGAAGGACGATCCAGTACCAGTCGAGCGCCGCCCGGTAGTCCCCGGCCGCCTGGAGGCGCTGCGCGAGGAGCATCGGCACGGCCCAGAAAATCTCCCGGTTGTCGGCGTGGCCGGTGTTCTGGACGGCCTCGATCCCGCTCGACGTGCCGGCGAGAGCGGTCTGATGGGCGAGCCTGCGCTGCGGATCGAGATAGGTGTACGAAGCGGGGAGGGTGATCCTCTTCGCCGTGAGGTAATCGGCTGCCAGCTTGACGGCCGTGCCGGCGGTGAACGTGACCCCCGGCCCACTGACCTGCGCGAAAAGTATGTCCAGCGGCAGGGTCGGCGTGCCTGGAGTCATCGTTCTGGTGCTCGGGACGAGCAGCGCGGGGTCGAGGTGCCGCTCGGGGAACAGGAACGCGGTGGTGGCCGCCTGCCAGGTGCCCTGCTCACCCAGCCAGGCCCAGGCGGCGGCGAACGTCTCGGGTCCGTTCCTGAACGTCCAGCCGGCCGCGGGGTGGTCCGGGGCCAGCTCGCCCGACCGCTTCGCCGACAACAGTGACTGCACACTCTCGACGGCCTGCCCGATACGGCTCGTGCGCAGGGTCCCGCCGGCGAGCATGTCGACGAAGAACCGTGCCGACATCGACTCGCCCACTTCGCCCGCCGCCGTGGTCGTGGCGGCGAGGTCGGCGAGCAGGGCGTCACGCAGGACCGGCAGCGCGGCCTGCTCGGCGGCTGCCACGGCCTGCGCGTCGGCCTCGCCGAGGGCCTCCCGCTGGGCGATCCTGGCGCGCAGCACGGACTGCCAGGCGGCACGGGCCCCGCCCTCGGCACGGTACGGGCCGGGCGCGGGCCCGGCGCCGCCGGTGACGAAGAAGTCCGGCGAGAGCACGAAGCCCGACTCCGCCGCCCGCCAGGCCGGGTAGAGCTGTTGGCGCTTGTACGCACCTGTGAGGACGGCCAGGCCGTCGTCCCACTCGGCCGTGGTGACCGTTCCGGCGCCGGCCAGCGCGCTCAGCTGCCTGAGATACAGGAAGCCGCCCCGGGCCAGGCCCCGGGCGGCGAGGGCGCCGCCGATGTCGGCACCCTGCGCGTCCTGAGCGGCCAGGGCGGCCAGGTCGAGGCCGGGCTGCGCCAGCGTGAGCATCGCGGTGAGGGCGGCGGCCGGAGTCCTGCCCGTCCTGAGCGCGGACAGCGTCGCACGGTACGCGGAGAGGGCCTGGGCCCGGTCGGTCAGCAGCTTGCGGACGGGGTCGCCCGCCGGCCCGTCGATGACGTCGTCGGCGTCGATCACATCGGGATCGGCGAGCACCTCGAAGGCCCTCGGCGCGTCGGGATGCTGGTCCTGTCCGGCCCAGGCGAGCGACTGGGCGGCCAGCCGCCAGCCGAGCAGCAGGGGCACGGCGGGGACACGCAGGGGGTCGGCCGCGGTGGTCGAGGGCAGGCCGAACAGTGTCTCCAGACCGGCCTCGGTGAGAGCGGGGCCGTCGACGAGCAGTTGGTCGAGTTCGTCGGGCGCCGTCGTCCTGAGCCGGATGCCGAGCCGGTCGGCGAGCGCCCGTCGGGCCGTGGCGTCGGCGCCCCTGGCCAGCCGCAGTTCCGCGTAGGAGGTTCCGGCGGCGGCGAGCAGGGACGCGTAGGCCGTGCCGCGGTACTCCTGCTCCAGGGCGGCACCGGGCGCGGTGGGCGTGTTCGTGGCCGCGATACGGGCCCGCAGGAGCTCCACGGGAATCCGCAGCTGGTTGACTTCGTGGCCGCCCAGACCGGCCTCGGCCGACAGCGGCTGGCTGAGCCGGTCGAGCGGCTGCCCGAGCGCCGCCACCAGGGTGGCGGTGTCCAGCGGCGCGGCGGGCGGTCCCGGCACGTTGACCTGCCCGTGCGCGAAGGACAGCAGCGCGGCGAGATACTCGCGCTCGTCCAGCCGCTGCTCCAGGGACTCGGGCACATAGGAGCTGATCACCGTGGCCTGGACGTCCTTGGCGGTGACGTTGCCCGCGTTGTCGGTCGCCCACAGATGGACGGTGTGCGCGCCGAACCCCGTCAGCGGTACGTCCGCGGTCCAGTTCCTGAAGTCGCTGCCCGCCCCGGGCTTCGCCAGGGTCCTGGTGCCTGTGGGGGACAGCGCCCACTCCACTTTGGCGCTGCCGCCCGTCATACCGCTCTGCGCGTCGGGAGCCGTCCCCTGCAGCGGGGCGGTGGCGGTGCCCTTGCTGTCCCCGAACACGGTGACGGGGGAGACCTGAAGGTTCGGCGGCGAGGCGTCACGCCCGGTGAACGTGCGGGTCTGAGTAGCGGTCAGGCCGTCGGGATCGGTGCAGGTGAACGTCACGGTCCGCGCCCCGAGCGGCATGGGCAGCAGACTGACCGGTATCCGGTACGAGGTGACTCCGGCCCATGCCACGGGTGTGGTCGTGTTGTCCCGGGTGATGGAGAGGGTCAGCGGTGTGATCTGGGCGCGGGTGACGTTGAACTGGGCGGTGATCTGCCCGCTCCCCTCGAACAGGTCGACCGTGCTCCCGGCGGCGGGGGACGTCCAGGTGAAGGCCGGTGGTGAGGCCGCCTGCACCTGGACGGTCTGGGAGACGCTGATGGGGGTGGACGTGGCGGACCACACGTCGGGCCACTGCTCGGGGTACGGGACGTACCAGTCGATCGCACGGTAGTTGGCGGTCACCTTGACCGAGATCTGCGTGCCCGGCGTGACGGACGCGGGCAACGGCACCTGAGCGGTCCAGCCCCCGCCCGAACCGGTCGCCTGTACCGCGGGCTGCCCGGCGACGGTCACCATGACCGAGTTGAGGATGTCGTACGGGTCGTGGTCACCGCCCGGCGGGACGAGCCCATTCACCTGCGCGGTCACCACCACCGTGCGCCGTACCACTGCGTTCGCGGCCGGCCCTGTGATCTGTACGGTAACGGTCATTTCTGCTCTCTCCTTCTCGTCGAAAACGGCAATGGCCGGGGCGACGCCTCACCGGCGTCGCTCCGGCGGTCAGGGCTGTGGCGCGGGCTGTTTCGACGAGTTGAAATGACTTTCGATCATCTGCCTCGCACGGTCCTGTGCCCCCTGCGATTCGCGCAGCAGCTCCTCGGCGGTCCTCCGGTCGTTCTCGAAGGCGGCCCTGGCACCGTCGAGGCTGTCGTAGGCGGTCGTCGCGCCGAAGCTGTTGACGAACTTGATCTGAGGCGTGAGGTCCACGAAGCCGGGACTCTTCTTGTCATGCATCTCGGGCCGGTAGTCGTGGAGGAATCGCACGACCGCGGAGACCTCCTCCTTTCTGATGGAGAAGAGGTCCTTACCCGTCGGGTCACCGTGTCCGTGCGCGGAGGAGAGCTCCTTGGGATCCATCACCCCGCCCTCGACGTAGTAACGGCCGGTCGCGTCCGCGTGGCTGTCGTCGAGGCCGTAGAGGTGACCGATCTCGTGCTTGACCAGATCGGGTGAGTTCCCCAGTTCGCCGTAGCGGCGGTGCTTGTTCATCCAGACACCCCCGCCTCCGCCACCGAACCTGGTCACCCCGCCGACGTAGGTGTCACCGGGGCGCGCCCGGTCGTCCCCGACGGCCTCGGGCGTGTAACCCCTTCTGGCCTCCGAGAGGTACCTGTTGCCGCGGTAGTTCACGGTGCCGGGGTCCGGAGCGGCCGGCTTGTTGAGGACCTGGAGCCGCACCCGCACGTCGAAGGTGACCGTCATCCCGTTCTGGTCCGTGAAGGGGGCCGCCGTGTCGAACGCCTTCTTCGCCTTGAGTACTTGCTGCTCCTCAAGGGGCGTGGCGACCACGATCACCATGCCGAGGACCATGGTTCCGCGTTCCCAGTCGGTGACCACCGTGAAGTCACGGCCCGACCCGTCGACGAGCCGCAGCGGCGCGCTCCCGCAGTACTGGTAGAGGTTGATCGCACCCCCGGGTCCCGCGGGGTCGGGCACCGACCAGCGCGCCAGCCACGGCAGGTAGTACCGGTCGCCGTGGCAGGCGAGACCGCTCTCCTCATCGCGTTCCGCCCCGGTGAAGCGGTAGCGCTTGCGGGTGTGGCTGCCGAAGCTGGTCTCGCCGTAAGGGGTGTACTCCTCACGGTTGGTGAGGGTGCCGCTCTGGTCCAGGACGGCGGCGCTGCTCCCGAGGTGGTCCGGCAGGTGGTAGGCGACCGCGGGCCCGCCCTCGTCGGGATGGGCGCCGCCGAACCGCACCAGCGCGACCCGCCGGTGGTTGTCCATGACATGGACGTGGTTGTTCTGACCGCTCCGCGATCCGCTCCAGCGGTGCTGCTCGAAGGTCCCGTCGATGTAGTGGGTGACCTCGACGGCGCCGCCCTGTCTGCGGACGAGTTTCTTCACCCGTGCACCGGCCGAGTCGTACAGGTACTGGGCGTGCACGGACGGCTCGGCCCCGGCGGTCTGCGTCGCGAACGCGGTCATCCGGCCGGCGTGGTTCCAGGAGAAGTGGCGGGACGTGGTCTCGGACAGCAGGTTGCCGCCCGCGTCGTACGTGTAGTCGTACGGTGTCGTCCCGTCCGTGCCGGTCGTCATGCGCCGCAGCCGGTTGCCGCCGTCAGCCGCCGTGAACGTACGGGTGAAGCCGCCGGCACCGGCGTGGACGAGGCTGAGCAGGTTCCCCGCCCCGTCGTAGTCGTACGTCTCCCGGTACACCTGGGCCCGGGTCACGTCGGTGCCGCGCGGAGTGGCCGGCCACGGATCGCCCTGGGCAGGGGCCGCGTACTCGCGCCCGCTCGCCGACAGCAACCGGTAGAGCGGATCGTGGGTGAAGCGCCGGTCGAGCGCGTCACCGCCGGCCAGCAGGGCACGCAGTGCCGGGTCGGCGACGGCAGCCGCCTCGGGATTGCCGGGAACACCGCTGCCGGGGGTGCGGTCGCGCAATGCGGTGAGGTTGCCGACCAGGTCGTAGGTGTAGCCGAAGTCCTGTAGCGCGGGCCCGGCGGGCCGGAAGGTCATCGGGTCGAGCAGGCTGTAGCGCTCGGTGCGCAGCCGGGTCAGCCGGAACGTGTCCGGGTCGTAGGCATGGCGGGTCAGCACACCGTTGCCGTAGGCGATCAGCGACCGTTGGCCCTTGGCGTCGTAGGCGATGCGCCGGACGTGCACCGTGCTGTCGAGCTGCACCTGCTCCAGCGCACCCGCCCGGTTGTACGTGTGATAGAGCACGTGCCGCCTGCCCTCCGCGTCGACGGGCAGGAAGCGTCGCTTGAGGCGGTTGAGGGCGTCGTACTCGCTGGAGGTGACGTGCTCGGCCGGTTCGAGGAGCTGTGTGTCGCGCTGGGCCTGGCTCTGGCCGGGCCAGGGCGTCCAGTCGAGTTGGAACGGCCGCACCTGCCAGCCGTCGGCCGCCGCCCGGTCGTAGACGGACAGGAGAGCCGCGTCGGCGATCACCCGGCGACTGCTCTGCAGGACGTTGCCCTTGAAGTCGACGGACCCCACACCGGCGTGTCCGGCCTCGTCCCAGTGGCGCACGGCCCGGCCGAGCAGGTTGCGGCCACGGGCGCCGTCGCGTTCGGCGGGCCGCTGGGCGGCGGTCCCGGCGTCGCCGTAGGAGACGCGCTGCCGCAGGGTGACGCTGTCGGCGTGGTCGTCCCTGGCCCAGACCCGGCTCGGCCGGTGCAGCGCGTCGAACGAGCCCAGGACGAGCGCACCCCTGCTGTCCCGGGCCTCGACCACCTGCCCCATGGCATCGGGGACGCTGTCGTGCCGGCCCGCGTCGATGCCGTCCGCCCGCCAGCGTCGGTGCGCCAGGTCGAAACGGTAGGCGAAGGCCGCCCGCCCGAGCTGATCGGTGATGCCGAGCAGATTGCCCTGGACGTCGTACGCCGACGTCGTGGTGAGCCACTCGGCGGCGGTGGGCCCGCGCCGGGCGACGGCGCGTACGACCCGGCCGAGCGCGTCGACCTCCGTGCTCGACGGGGTGTCCCAGTGTGTCCGGTCCGCCGGGGCCGCGTCGCCGTGGGTGCGGCCCGCGTTGTCGTTCTCGTCGTAGGTGTACGACTCCCAGGGCGTCGGCAGCGCGCGGTCGGGGTCGGCGAGGTCGAACGGGACGCCGAAGACGACCCGCTGCTCGCTGCCGTCCGGGTTCACCGTGCGCTCGACGCGCCCGCTCGCGTCGTGGAACATGACGCTCCTGCGGCCGAGTTGGCTGTCGAGGGGCGGCGCGTAGTCGTAGCCGATGGAGAAGAAGGGCTCGTACTTCTGCACCACCCGGCCCTTGTTGTCGTACACCTGCCAGCCGGACACCACCACGTTGTCCGGGCTGCCCGGCGCCCTGGTCCGGCCCGTCGAGTCGCCCGTGGGCGTGAGGTCGCCGCCCGGGATGACGTTCCCGCCGAAGGACGGATCGCCGAAGAGCGTGTCCTCGGCCTGCGTCCTGGTCTGCAGCGGCCTGCCGAAGCCGTCCGAGTACGCCACCGACACGAGCACGTCGTCGAGCCGTTCGGCGGGAACCGAGGTCTCCCAGTCGTGGTGCACCCGCCTGACCGTGCGTACGGACGCCGGCTGTCCGCTGCCCAGGAAGGCATGCAGGTTGTACTTCATCGTCGTCCCCGGTGCCGTCCGGTCGCCCTCGCCGTTCTTGCCCCGGGTCCAGGTCGCGGTGACCAGCCCGGCCGGGGAGAACGTCACCGAGGTGGCGTTGCCGTTCGGATCGGTCACCGTGTGCGGGCGCAGCAGGCGGTAGTCGTACTCCGCGGCGGTGGTCAGCCCGACGGCGTCCGTGTCGAGGACGGGGAACAGGGCGTGCCGGTCGTGGGCGACCTGGCTCCGCGCGCCGAGCGGGTCGAGCGAGGCCGTCCGCAGGCCGCGCGGTGTCGACCCCGGCTCGTGGATGTCGTAGCGATGCCGCCACGCGGTCACGTAGTAGCCGCCGGGGGAGCCGGGCACCTCGGCGTTCGCGTAGTGCGTGTATCCGGCGAGCGCGGGCAGCGAGCCGCGGAAGGCGGCCGGATACTCCACGGGCCAGTCGACCCGGTCGCCGGGGGCCAGGTAGGGCGGGCGCGGCCCGGCCGCCCGCGGGTCGTCGGCGGGGTACAGCCAGTCGAGAAAGCTGTCCTCGAACGCCAACGACTCGCAGCGCACGGGCAGTCCGTACGCGCCGAGCGTACCGAGCGGCAGCCCGGTGAACTCCGCGCCGTCGTAGTAGGTACGGGTGTGACCGGTCACCCGCAGCGAGACCCCGGACGGCAGCGTTCCGCCGACCACGGCGTCCCGCAGCGACGGCACCGGCAGCCGGCCGTCGTTGACGACCTCGTGACTCGACGTCCTCGCGACGCGGTCCACGACGTAGTGCTCGGCGTCGTCCCGGCGCGCGTACTCCGTGGTCGCGTACGTGGCCGGGTAGGGCTCGGGCGTCTCGTCCGGCCCCGCGACCGTCAGCGGGTCACGGCCGCGCGGCACCGGGACCGAGAGCTGCCCCGTCGGACACCCGTACGCGTCGTACCCTGTGGGGAACGCGAACTGTGTCATCGGCTCCGGGCCGCGTTCCCACCGCGTCGTGCGCGTGCCGAGCGAGAACGGGAAGAAGACCCGCTCCCGGTCCGGCGGACCCCCCGCCGCCTCCTCCCGTACGCCCGACAGGGTCTCCGTCACCGTGTAGGGCCGGTCGGACAGCGTGCCGCCGTCCAGCGCGAACACCTCGGTGCGCAGCACCTGCCCCCGCAGGGAGCGCAACGCCGAACGCCGGGCCGCCCGCGGCAGTCCGGCCAGGAACGCGAGCTGCTGCGGCGGTCTGGACAGCACGGGTGAGTCGCCCTGCCAGTACTCGTGGCTCAGGTCGAGTTCGGTCCAGTCCCCGGCCTCGCCGGCTGCGACCGGCCCGCAGTGGAACCAGCTCCTGGTGAGCACGGGCGGCGCGTGATGGTCCGCGGGCACGCCGACGCCCGTCGCTCCGCCGAACGTCTCCGTGTCCAGATGCTCGACCAGCGCGAACCCGCGGAACTCCCGCTCGACGCCGTCCCAGTAGCCATGACGGTAGCGGTACTCGGTGGCCAGGGTGCCGCCCGAGATCCGGTCGGCGGCCTCGGTCCTCGTCACCACGTGCACCGGGAAGGGCAGCGGGGTGCGCCACCGGGTGGCCGGATCGGCGAAGTCGCGCAGGTACTCCTGGGTGGAGGGTGCGTACGACACCCGCGTCACCGCGCCGAGGCTGTTGTCCATCGAGGTGAGCAGATGCGGCTTGACCCCGCCGGTGAAGTCCAGGAAACGCGCGTGGGGCCCGCCGGAGACACCCGCCGGCCGGCTCAGCAGCAGCCCGGCCATCCCGGTGCCGAACAGGTCGGACAGTTCGAGCAGGTCGGTGCCGGACACCGGCGGGGTGCCGCGGACGACGACCGGGGTCCGGGTCCATCCGTTGCCCGACCGGTTGCCCCACAGCAGCACCCGCCCGCTGTCGACGTACAGCAGATCGGCGACCCCGTCCCCGTCGACGTCCCCGAGGAGCACCCGGCGCGGATCGTAACCCTCGGGCAGGCGGGGCGCGTCGCGCATCTGGATCCGGGCGCCCCATCTGTTGTGCCCGAGGTTCGGCCAGTACGCCACGTTCCCGTTGCGCAGCAGCACGAGGTCCTGAAGGCCGTCGCCGGTCATGTCGGCCAGTCGCACCCGGGGATCGGCGAGGTCGACGGGCGGGCCACCGGTGCCGGTCGCGGTGCGCTGCCAGGCCTCGCGGGGATCGCGGTCGTTGAACCACGCCTGGAGGCGGGTGCCGGACCGCACCAGGTCGGTCAGCCCGTCGCCGTCGAGGTCGACCGGCTTCACCCGCGGGTCGGCGACGCCCACACCGGGGGAACCGCGGTAGCGGGTGAAGCCGCGGCGGCTCCAGCCGCCCGCGAAGGCCATCGGGAAGTAGCCCGCGGCGGGGCCGGCGTCCCGGCCCGGGGTGCCCGGCGCCGGCGCGAACAGATCGGGCCGGCCGTCGCCGTCGGCGTCCAGGAACATGACCCCGGGCTGTCCGAGCGAGAGCGGGGGTGCCTCGGCCATCGAGCGGGGCGCTTCGAAGCGCCCGCCGCCCGCGTTGCGCCACACCCGCGCCGCCGCACCGAGTTCCACGACGTCGGGCAGACCGGCGCCGTGCAGATCCACCAGGGCGAGCGTGGGACTGTTCAGCGCGGCGGCCGGGAAGCCGGGGCCCGTCACCGGGGAGAAACCGCGCCCGCCCGGATCGAAGCCCGAGTACCCGAAGATCAGCGGAGGCATCAGCTCCTCCGTCACCACCGCCGAAGCCGACTCCGATGCCGAAGCCGACTCTGTCTCTGTCTCCGTCTCCGTCTCCGGTGCCGACTTCGGTGCCGGTGCCGGTGCGCCCGACTCGTCGATCCCCACCTCGGTCACGCTCGCGAGCAGCGACACCCCGTTGAACTCCGCCTGCCGGTAGGCGAGTCGGTACTCGCGAGCCACCCGTGCCACCCCGTCCACGGCGTGGGTCGTCACCCGGATCACCTCGCAGCGCACGGACGTCCGTACCTCGAAGCCCGCCCGGTGTTCGGAGAACGGGTCGGGGCGCGACGCGTACCCGAAGTCGACGGAGACCAGGAACCGCGGGTCGGCCCGGTCGCCGTAGTCGGCGTAGAAGATGCCCGCCAGGAGCGGCCGGGACCACGACCTGCCCTGCTCGGTGCCCGCGTCGGCGAGGTAGACGTAGCGGACCAGGTTGCCGAGCGGGTCGACGGTCTCGGTGAGCTGCCAGCCGAACACGCGCCCCGTGTCGCGCGGATCGGCGGTCACCGCCGGGTCCCGCCAGGTGTCCGCGGCTCCCGCGGGACGCCGTGTTCCGTATCTGCTGAGCGAGCCGTCCTTGCCCCGGACCTCCCAGTAGTCACCCGTCGCGTCCTTGACGTGCTCGATCCGGGCGAACAACCCCTCCGTGCGGGGCCGGTAGCGCACCCGGCCGGGATACGAGCCGAGGACCGGCACCAGGTCCTCGGCCCCCGACAGCAGGAACACATCGGCCGGATCGCCTGCCGGCCCGGTGGCATCCACATACCTCGGAACGCCGTGCGACGTCTTCCGCGAGACACCGGGCAGACCCAGCTGCCAGCCGAGCCCGAACGGCCCGTTCCCGTTGCCGGTGCTGTAACCGAGGGCGAGCGACGGCGTCGCCCCCTGCCGCCCCGCGGGTATCGACAGCGGCACGGACATGTTGCCCGTCCCCGTGAACAGGTCGGGCGCGAACTTCTCCCCCAACCCGCCGACGGCGCCGCCCCCTTGCGGTAACGAGATCGCCGAACCCGCCGCCGTCGCGTCCGCGGTGTCCGCAGAACTCATGGTGCCTCCCCCTGGATCGAGCCCCGGCACCCGCTGTCGCTCATCGACGGGACACCGATCTGATTCGTCAGCGTGGGCTGCGTGTGTGGATGGAAACGTTGTCGATAGGTTGTCGCCCAGCGTGAGCCGTGTGTGGAGTGTGTGGGGAAGATCTGTACGGGGGGTGCGGACTCGTGATTCGACTGCGACTGCTGGGTCCGGTGGAGCTTGTGGCGGGGGAGCGGGGCGTGGAGATCGGGCCGCCCCAGCGCAGGGCCGTGCTGGCCGCGCTGGCGGTGGACGCCGGCAGGCCCGTCACGGCCGACGTGCTGATCCGGCGGGTCTGGGGAACGAGCCCGCCGGACGGGGCCCGGCGGGCACTGCACGCGCACATCGCCCGGCTCCGCCGACTGTGCGAGCAGACCACGAACGACGGCGGGGACGTCCAGTTATGCCTGGTACGTCGTTCGGGCGGCTACCTTCTGGAGGCCGAAGCGGACCAGGTGGACGTGCTCCGCTTCCGCCTGCTGGCCGGCCAGGGACGGGAGACGGGACGCACGGACGACGACCGGGCGGCACTGCTGCACGAGGCGCTGCGCCTGTGGCACGGAGACCCACTGGCCGACGTGGGCGGACAGTGGGCGGAGCGGGTACGGGAGGCGTGGCGGCGCCAGTACGTGGACATCACCGTCGGGTGGGCCGCCGTCGAGTCGCGTATCGGCGATCCCGTCACCGTGATCGGCCCGCTCACGGATCTGCTCGACGAGTTCCCGCTGGTGGAGCCCCTGGCCGAGACCCTGATGCGGGCCCTGCACGCCGCCGGCCGCGGTGCGGAGGCACTGGACCGCTTCGCCACCCTCAGACGCCGGCTGGCCGAGGAACTGGGCGCCGACCCCGGTCCCGGACTGCGCGAGGCACACCGGGCGATCCTGCGGGGAAACCCGCCCGCGCCCGCCCGGCGGACGGCACACCGGAAGACCTACGAGCCCGCCTCCCACGGGTCCCTCCCGGCACGACCCGAGCCGGAGCCCTCACCGGGTCCCTCGCCGGTGACAGGACGGTGGCCGGGCGCGCTCCCCGCCCAACTGCCCATGGGCGTACGGAGTTTCACCGGCCGCGCAGACGAGCTGGCGCAACTCGACATGATCCTCGCGTCGACGGCCGTCCAGCCGTCGGCCGTGGTGATCTCGGCGTTGTCGGGCACGGCGGGCGTGGGCAAGACGGCGCTGGCCGTGCACTGGGCACGCCGGGCCCAAACGGCCTTCCCCGACGGTCAGTTGTACGTGAATCTCCGCGGATTCGGCTCCGCCGCAGCGGTCATGAGCCCGGCGGAGGCGGTACGGGGATTCCTGGACGCGTTCGGAGTGCCACCGGCCCGTGTCCCGGTGGGCCTTGAGGCACAGACCGGCCTGTACCGCAGCCTGCTGGCCGGACGGCGGGTGCTGGTGGTGCTGGACAACGCGCGCGACGCCGAGCAGGTGCGCCCGCTGCTGCCCGGCGCGCCCGGCTGTCTGGCGCTGGTGACCAGCCGGCGCCTGCTGACCGGCCTCGCCGTGGCCGAGGGCGCCCATCTCCTGACCGTCGACCTGCTCACGTCCGGCCAGGCCCGAGAACTGCTGACCGGCCGACTGGGCGTGAGCCGGACGAGCGCGGAGGGCGCCGCCGTCGGGGAGATCGTCGGACGGTGCGCGGGACTGCCCCTGGCCCTCGCGATCGTGGGAGCCCGCGCCGCGGCGCGCCCCCGGTTCCCGCTCGCCACCCTCGCCGAGGAACTGCGCCGGGCCGAGAACCGCCTCGACGCCCTGGACGGCGGGGAGGTGACCAGCCAGGTGCGTGCCGTGTTCTCCTGGTCCTACGAGGCGCTGAGCCCCGGGGCGGCCAGGCTCTTCCGGCTGCTGGGCGTGCACCCCGGGCCCGACGCGGCCCTGCCCGCCATCGCCGCCCTGGCCGGCATACCGGTCAGCCGTGCCGTCGCCCTGCTGGCCGAACTCGTCGACGGGCACCTCCTCACCGAACACGCTCCGGGCCGGTACACCTTCCACGACCTGCTGCGCGCGTACGCCGTCGAACTGGTCGACGCGATCGACAGCGACCTGGAACGGCACACCGCGCTGCACCGGCTCCTCGACCACTATCTGCACACCGCCCACACCGCCGACGTACTGCTGACTCCGCAGCCCAACCCCGTCCCGTTGCCACCCGCCGGGCCGGGCGCCGCCCCTGAGACACTCGCGGACCACGAGCAGTCCCAGGCCTGGTTCGCGGCGGAGCACACCGTGCTCGTGGCCGTGGCGGAGCAGGCCGACGCGCGCGGCTTCGACCGGCACAGCTGGCAGCTCGCGGCGTCCCTCACCACCTTCCTCGACCGGCACGGGTACTGGCGGGTGCTCGCCGCCCTGCAGACGAGCGCACTGAAAGCGGCACGCCGACAGGGCGACCGCGCGGGCCAGGCCGGTGCCCACCGGGGACTCGGACTCGCCCTGGACCGGCTGGGCCGCGGCGAGGACGCCCGTGGCCACTACCTGCTCGCCCTCGACCTGTTCGCCGAACTCGGCAGCGACGCGGGCCAGGCGCGCACCCACCAGCACCTCGCACGGATGTCCGCCGCCCAGGGCAGCCCCCAGCGGGCGCTCGACCACGCGGGGCACAGCCTCAGGCACTACCGGGCCGCCGCCGACCGGGCCGGGCAGTCCGCCGCCCTCAACCACATCGGCTGGCTCAGCGCCCAGCTCGGCGAGCACCACGAGGCCCTCGGCCACTGCCGACAGGCCCTCGACCTGGCCCAGGAGACCGGCGACCTCAACGGGCAGGCCCACACCTGGGACAGTCTCGGCTACATACAGCACCGCCTGGGCAGGCATGCCGGGGCCGTCGACTGCTACCGGCGGGCCGTCGACCTCTTCCACCGGACCGGCGAGCGACAGAGCGAGGCCGCCGGCCTGCTGTGTCTCGGTGACATCCATCGCGTCACGGACCGCCCCGACGCCGCCCGCACCGCCTGGACGCGGGCCCTGGCCATCACCGACGAGTTGGCCCTCCCGGACCTGGATCCGCTCCGCACCGAACTCCTCACCCGTCTCGACGTACGGACCGGGCCGGCCTCGGAGCAGCGGGAGCAGCCGCTGCGGTCGGCGGTCCGGGCCGTGCCGGTGAGGGCGGTGCCGGAGACCTCCGCCCCGTAGCCGTGCGAGGCCGCGGCCCGGGTCACTCAGGAAACCGTGGCGGCGGGCGGCGTCCACCGTTGGGCGCGGCGCACCGAGTCGGAGACTCCGTACTCCCTCTTCAGCTGTTCGGGGATGGCGTAGTGCATGACGCGTCCGCGGGTGAGGGAGGACAGTTCGAGGACCGTGGTGAGGTGGCCGAGGCGGTCCAGCGCCCAGGCGCCCAGCGGTGAGCGGTCCTCGATGGTCTCCAGTACGCCGAGAAGGTGGGGCACGGCCTTGACGACCGTGTCCCACGGGCTGCGGGGCACCTGGAGCCAGTCGCCGCAGGTGTCGCCGGCGAGATGGCGGATCAGCGCGGAGACGACCGGGTCGAAGAAGGTGCCGGGCACGACCTCTTCGTAGAGGTCGATGAGCTGCCGGGTCAGGTGCGCGCCCTCCTCGGAAGGACCCATGTGCCGGACCATGTACAGGTCGAGGAACTGGCGTGCCTCTTCGAGGGACTTGGGTACGGCGTCCTGGTCGACCCCGAGCATCGCTCCGACGACCCGCCAGGCGTAGTAGTAGGCCTCGGCCCCCTCGGTGGACATATGGATGCCGAGGCGGTGCAGGGAGTCCAGCACCAGCAGGGAGAAGAACATCTGCCCGCCGATCATGTCCTCCTGGCAGATCGGCGTCCCCTGGTCCTCGGTGCCCCAGCGGTCCTCGCGTGCGAGGTGGTAACGGATGGAGGCGTGCAGCAGGCGGACCTTCTGGGCGGCGGGGATGAAGCGGCTGCCGGCCTCGAAGGCGTCCGGCTGCATGAGGTAGACGGTGAACTGGCCGGTCTCCGCCATCCGTTTGGACGGGTACTTCAGCCCGTGGGCGGCCGACAGCAGCTTCGCCACATGGGGGACGACGTAACAGGCGGGCATGGAGGCGAAGGAGAGGGCGGTGGAGATGTGCACGTTGTTGTCGATGAAGAACAGCCGGGCCTTCTCCATCTCGCCCCAGTCGACCCAGGCCGGCGGGGTGCTCGTGGCCCGCAGGTACTCCCGGGCCACCTCGGGCAGCCCGTCCGGCAGCGGCGCGCCGACGGTGGAGACGTACCGCATCAGGGTGTTGAACTTCCCCACCTCACCGCGTTCGAAGAGGGTGGCGACGGTGGCGTCGGCGAGTTCGTCACCGGACTGCCGCAGGGCGTCCATGGATGCCTCGGTGTAGTTCATGGCAGGGCTCCTTACGAGGTTCAGGACGAGGTTCAGGACGAGGATCAGGACAGGCGGGCCGCGGCCGAGTGAGCCAGCGACGTCAGGGCCGAGGCGGCGTGTGCGGGTACGTCCAGTTCGTCCAGCGCGCCCAGGGCCTCCGCCACCCGGGCGGCGATCATGTCCTCCACGCGGTCGGGTGCCTTCAGCCGGCGCATCACCTCGCGTACCGCGCGCAGCCCGTCGCCGTCCGGGTCGCGCCGGCCCAACAGGGCGCGCAGCCGCTCCCGGTCGGCGTCATCGGCGAGGCGCCAGGTCTCCGCCAGCAGGGCCGTGGGCCGCCGGCCGCGTACGTCGTCGGCGTTGGCCTTGCCGGTCCGGTGCGGGTCCCCGAACAGGCCCAGCAGGTCGTCCCGCAACTGGAACGCCTCACCCAGCGGCAGCCCGTACGCGGAGTAGCCCTCACGCAGCCGCCCGTCCGCCCCGGCCAGGGCGCCACCGATCAACAGGGGGTGCTCGACGGTGTACTTGGCGGTCTTGTACCGGATCACCTTCAGCGATGCCGTGATGTCCGGCTCGTCCCCGGTCCGCAGGATCTCCAGGCACTCGCCCGCGATCAGCTCACGGGCCAGCACCGACCACAACGGGCGGGCCCGCGCCAGATAGGCCGCGGGCAGCCCACTGGTGGCGAACAACTGCCCGGCCAGCCCCATCAGCAGATCGCCCACCAGCAGCGCCAGCGACCTGGCGGCGGCGACGGCACGCGGACGGCGGCGTACGGCACCGCGCAGGGCGACGTGGGCGGTGGGCCGCCCGTGCCGTAACGCGCTGTCGTCGATGAGGTCGTCGTGCACGACCGCGGCGGCGTGCACCAGCTCCATGGAGGCCGCCGCCCTGACCAGCGCGTCGCTGTCCGGCTGTCCCACCGCGCGCCAGCCCCAGTAACAGAACGCGGCCCGCAGCCGTTTGCCGTCCGCGACCGCCGTCTCCATCTGCGTGGCCACCGGCCCGAGCGCCGGGTCGATCGCCGCCAACTGCCCGGCCTCCTGGGCCACGAACGCGTGCAGCACCTCGTCGACGCGGCGCTTGAACGCCGCCGGATCCGAAGGGTCAGACATCGTCGGCGGCCTGTCGGGCCAGGGCACGCCGGGCCAGGATCTCCAGGTGGGCCGGGGGCGCGGTCGCGTACCGGTCCAGCACCAGGCGCCCGCGCGCCAGCAGATCGTGCTCGGCCTCCGCCGCCAGTTCCGCGCCGTCCGAGCGGCGCAGCAGCCCCCGCACGGCCCCCAGGGCCGACCCCGCCGTGCTCACCGTCAGCTCGGCCAGGCCCGCCACCAGCAGGACGGCCCGCTCGTCCATACCCTCGGCTCGTTCCGTCGCTCGCGTCACGCCACTCCCCACCCACAGCACATCCGGACGGCGCCCGTCGCACGCCGTTCTTCCCAGCATCACGACATCCAGCATCACGACATACCGGGCACAGGAGGTAAGGAACTCACGATCGAGTGATCACCTCGCTCGACCGTACGGATCACGGTCGACGCCGGCTCGGGTCGTGGAGGTGCACCGGCCCGGCCACGGTGACTCCACGAGGCCCGGGATCCCGGTGACCGTCGCCTTCCAGGACCCGTCCGACGGGCGGGAGTTCAGACTGCGGCATACGGGAAGGAACGGCCATGTCGTGGCAGCGGCCTGGGTGGGCCAGGAGTTCCCGGTGCGCTATCCGCGCCGCCGCCCCGAGCGGTGGCACCTCATGCTGGACAGCAGAGGGGAGGAGCGGGGGCTGGGCGGCCCGAACTGCATGCTCCTCCGGCTGCTCGTGGGGCTGGTCGTCCAGCCGTCCGGCGTGGCCGCCGACCCGGTCGCGCTCCAGACCGTCGTCTCCGAACTGCGGATTCCGCGCACCGGCGACCAGGTGCTGCTGATCGCCGACCCCGCCCGGCCGGGCGGCTACCTCTACGCGGGGGACGGCGTGACGCCGTAACACGGTGGCCCCGGGACCTGCCTCCGTCCCGACGCTCCGGCCGCGCACAGCAGTGGTCCCGCGACCACGCGCACAGCAGCGGTCCCGACAACGCACATGCGGTGGTCCCGGAGACAGGAGAACGCCTCCCCCCACCGGGACCACCGCCGTGCGTGCCGTCGGCTACGGCTTCTCGTCGCCGTAGAGGGTGCTCACCTCCTGGGCGGTGAGTGCCCGGTCCACAGCGTGCACCTCGTCGACCGCGCCGTTCCAGAAGTCGACGTTCGAGCCGTCCCAGTGGGCCCGGCCGACCGTGAGCGGGCCGGTGCTCCCGAGTGCGGCGCCGCCGGTGGTCGTCGCCGCGAGCTTCCCGTCGAGGTACAGCTTGATCTCGTTGGTCACCGAGTCCCGGACCCCCACGAGGTGGTACCAGCGCCCCGTCTCCGCCGCGACGGCCACCTGGGCACGGCGCTCACCCGGGGTGCTGAAGGCGAAGTTGCCGTGTCCGTACTGCAGATAGAACGAGTTGGCCGTGGCACGCGTGTCCTGGCTGACGGCCGTCCCGTAGTTGCCGGGAATCCCGTCGAGCCGCACCCACGCCGACACCGAGTAGCTGCCGCTGGTGTCGAGCACCGGTCCGGAGGTCTCCGCGTACTGCTTCTGGCCGTCGAACTTCAGGGCGCTGCCGCTGACACCCTCGGTCCAGGAGGCACCCTCGCGCAGCGTGAGGGGACTCTTGCCGGGCCCGGTGTCCTTGGCCGTGGTGCCGGTGCCATCGTCGAGGGTCCAGTGCCCGCCCTTCAGCTTCTGCTTCGAACCGGCCGCGGCCCCCGCCGCGATCACCTTGAGGTTGACCTTCCGTACCTCGGCGGCGTCCATCTTGATGTCGCGCCGGTCGTACGTGTAGAGACCGTTGAGCTCGTTCTCCAGGTCGGTGATCTGTGTGTAGACCGAGCCGGACAGTTCGGCGCCCGCCTGCTCGACGTAGAACTTCTCGGTGTTCTCGACGTACTTGCGGGTCAGCTCCGCCTTCGTGGTGACACCGCTGTAGATCACGGTCGGGGCACCGGGCCACATGTGGCCGGGGGAGCGGAGGGTGAAGCCGCCGTGCTCGCCGTCCATGGCGGCCCGCTTCTCGTCCGGGAAGGGCGGGTCGTCGTTGTTGTAGTCGTGGTGGTCGATGATGTCGCCCTTGCCCGAGTCACCCTTGCTGTTGCAGCAGTTGACACCGCTGTGGGCGTTGACGACACGGGACGGGTCGGCGGCCTTGACGGCCTCGGTGATGCGGCCCGTCTCTTCGCGGTTCCACTCGCCCCAGCCCTCGTTGAAGACGATCCAGCCGATCACGGCGGGCGAGTTGTGGTGCTGCTTCATCACCTCGCGGCCCTGGTCGACGAACGCCTTCTGCCCGGTCTCATTGGTGATGTTCCCGGAGACGAAGTCCTGCCAGACGAGCAGGCCGAGCTTGTCCGCGTGGTAGAACCACCGCGCCGGCTCCACCTTGATGTGCTTGCGCACCGCGTTGAAGCCGAGCTTCTTGTGTGCCTCCAGGTCGAAGGCGAGGGCGTCGTCGCTGGGCGCGGTGTAGAGACCGTCGGGCCAGAAGCCCTGGTCGAGGGTGGCGAGGGAGAAGACCGGCTTGCCGTTGAGGACCAGCTTGTTGAAGCCCCCCACCTTCTCGACGCCGATCTCGCGCATACCGAAGTAGCCGCGGACCTTGTCACTCGACCTGCCGTCGGTCAGCGTCACGTCGAGGTCGTAGAGGTACGGGTCGTCGGGGCTCCACAGATGCTGCTTCGCCACGGGCAGGGTGAGCTTCTTGTCGGCCGCGCCGCTGACCCTGCCGACGACCTTGCCGCGGGCGTCACGGGCGACGGCCTCGACGCGGGCGGAGGAGGAGGCGCCTTCGGAGTCGACCGTCACCGCGAGGGTGCCGGTGTCGATGTCCGGCGTGGTGACGACGTTCTCGATCGCGGCGGGCGCGACCGGCTCCATCCACACGGTCTGCCAGATACCGGAGGTCTGCGTGTAGAAGATGCCGCCCGGGTTCGTGGACTGCTTGCCCATGGGCTGGTCCGCGCCGCCGGTGTCGGTGACGGCGACCACGATCTCCTGCTTGCCGCCCTTCTTCAGCGCGTCGGTGATGTCGACGTCGAAGGCGGTGTAACCGCCGGTGTGCTCGGCGACCTTCGTCCCGTTGACATAGATACGGGACTGGTAGTCGACCGCGCCGAAGTTGAGCTTGAGCCGGTTCGAGCGGCTGTCCTTGCCGACCTTCCAGCTCTTGGGCACGTCGATGACCCGGCGGTAGAACATGTGGTCCTCGTGCCGCTCAAGGCCGGACAGCTGCGACTCGACCGGGAACGGCACGGTGATCTTCTCGCCGAGGTCCTTGCCGAAGACCGGCTGCTCACCCGCCTTGGCGGCGCTGAACTGCCAAGGCCCGTTGAGGTTCTCCCACTTGGACCGCTTCTGCTGCGGCCGCGGGTACTCGGGCAGCGGGTGCTTCTTGTCGACCTTGTCGCCCCACTTGGTGGTGAGACGGTGGGTGGAGGCGTTCTCCGCGTACCGGATGACCTTCGGTACGGCCTTGCCGCCGACCGTCAGACCGCCCGAACCGTCGTAGGAGACCCGGACGAGCTGGGCCTTCTGGATCGGCTCCGACAGATTGACGTAGAGGGAGGAGGAGTCCCCGGGGACGGACGTCACCGACTTGATCGGCATGGCGGTCGTGTCGGCCTCGACCTTCAGATGGTCCTTGACCCCCTGGAGGCTGCCCACCTTGCCCTCGAAGCGGGCGCGCAGCCGCGTCCCGTTCTCGGCGACGGTGTACTCCACCGGGAAGACCTCGAAGTCGGCCGGCGGGGTGAACGCGGACATCGGCACGATCTGCTTGGCCAGCGTCGGCGTCGACCAGCGCAGGTACATGTTGGCGCCGCCGGTGTCCTGGAACAGCTCCAGCCGGAACGAGTGCTTCTCACCGGCCGTCAGTTTGACGGCCTGGCTGGTCTGTTCCTTGTCCCAGTCACCCACCCAGTGGTCGATGACGGGCTCGTCGTCGATGTAGAGACGGAAGCCGTTGTCGCCGATGGCGTAGAACGTGTAGTCACCCGTGGCCGGCGCCTCGATCTGGCCCGTCCAACGGGCCGTGGTGTGCTCCGTCTTACCGGTCAGCTCCTTGAACGTGTCGGTGAGACCGGAGAAGTTGATCTGCGGGTCGAGCGTCGTGCCACCGAGTTCGGCGAAGTCCCGGGCGCCGGGCGCCGACATGCTGAAGTACTCGCCCTTGAGACCGTGCGTCACCACGGCGGCCTGGCCGGTGGCGGGTGCCGACGACGCTCCGCCCGTCGACTCCGCAGCCGCCGCGACGGGCAGCATTCCGCTCGGGGGCAGCACGAGAGCCGCCATGGCGAACAGCGCCAGCACTCTGGCTCTGTTCCTGGTTCTGGGGCGGGTGCCGTGTCGTGTCATCGAACCTTTCCTCGCATTGAGGCCGCGACCACGACCGCGTCCGACTGCCGGGGCGGGCGGGCTACGGGTGCTCGGGTGCGGCCTTTCCAACGTTGGAAACCCTCTGCCAGCGGTATGACAACACGCTCACAGGAACCTGTCCAGACCTCGTGCAGCACTCTGTTGTGCGGCGTCACGACGAGGAGGGCGCCGGAGTGCCGTGCGGTCGCCGGATACGGGGAACGGGAGAGAGGAGGGGTGGTGCGCAGTGCCAAAGCGGTTGCCGACGGGCAGAGTTAGGCCGAAATTGTCGAATACCCTCTTCTTGAAGACGTCGGATGTCGTGGCCGTGCACGTTCCTGGACGCACACGTTCATGGGCGTTCACCCGGAGGAGGCGATCGTGTTCACGAGGCGCATGCGTCTGCTCGTGGGCGTCCTGATCCTGGCCTGCCTGGTCCTCCTCGGCCGCAGCGGACCGATCGACGGCCCCTTCGCCAAGTCGCTGGAGGACGAGGGCACCGCGGACGTCGTGCCGAACCGCGTCATGACCTGGAACATCTGCAATCCCTGCGACGAGAGCAGCGCGGACCGCGCGGCGGAGATCGCCAGGTACGCCCCCCAGGTCATCGGCATGCAGGAAGCGTGCGTGCGCGACGTCGAGCGGACCCGGGACTATCTGGAGAGGCGGCACGGGCTGGTCTACCACGTCGCCTACGGGTCGGTCCTGCAGAACTGGGGCCGTTGCGGGGGACTGCCGTGGAGCCCCGGAGCCTTCGGTCAGGCGATTCTCTCGGCGGCGCCCATGACCGACGTCGTTCACAAGGAGTATCCGAACGGCGGATCCGAGGACCGCGGGTACATGGCGGTCACCACGACCGTGGGCGACCGGTCCGTCCGTCTCTTCAACACCCACCTCGCGCAACGGCGTCAGGAGGCCGTCCGGGCGGACCAGACCCGCGTGCTCGCCGCGGAGGTGGCGCGCTACGACCGCGCGATCGTCATCGGCGACTTCAACGCGGTGTCCAACGCCCCCGAGCTGGCCCCGATCTGGAAACTGGCCACGGACGTCGACCCCGCGTGCCTGCCCTCCTCGTACTCCGGCGACTGTAAGCCGACCACGGACTGGCAGAGCAAGTTCGACTACATCTTCCTGCGGGGGATCCGCCCGCTCGATCACCGCGTTCATCCGACCCGGTACTCGGACCACCACATGCTGTACGGCGACCTGGACCTCGGAACGGCGCGGGGGGACGGTTGAGGCCGTCTCCGTGCGGGCGTCACCCCGTCAAGACGCGAACGCAGAACGGGCCGGCCCTTGCCATGACCCCCGTGTTGTGTTCAATCTATTGACACGTCCATTACGAAGGCTTTACGTTGCGCCCACCTGAGAGCGCTCTCAGGCACCCGTCCCGTGAGACTTGAGGTGCCGCATGCCATCCCCCCGCATCAGGCCGGCAGCCGGGTTGCTCCTGGCCTCAGCCCTTGTCGCCGTGGGCCTGGGCCCGGCCGCCGCGCCCGCGGCAGCCGCCACCGTGCCCGTAGGCTCCGGCAGTTACTCCGACACCCGGCCCGCCGGTACGTCGGGCCCCACGACCAACACCGGCGCCCCGGTCACCCCCAAACTGACCGCCGCCGCCAAGGACAGACCCGTCCCCACCAACGACTGGTGGTCCTCCCTGGCCTTCCAGCGCTACGGCGACAACCCGTACTCGACCCCCATGTACGGCCACCCCCTCACCTACCAGGCCGCGTCCGGCGGTCTTGACGTCGGCTACCCGACGACCCCCGCGATCGTCGGCGACGGCCGCCAGTACGAGTACGCCCACAAGCGCGACCTCACCATCGGGCTCACCGGCCTCAACTCGCCCGACACCAAGGCCGACGACTGGTCCGACTGGACGGTCACCCCGCAGTGGTCCGACGGCACCCGCACCCTGCGCACCACCATCGGCCACGGCTCCCCGTTCGTATACGCCAAGGGCACGGGCGGCAACGCCCAGATCACCACCGCCGCCACACCCACCGTCTTCTCCGACCAGGGCAACGTCCTCGGCATCACCGTCGCCGGACACCACTACGCCCTCTTCGCGCCGACCGGCAGCGACTGGAACATCGCCGGCTCCACCGTCACCGCGGGTCTCGGCGCCAAGGACTACTTCTCCGTCGCCGTGCTGCCGTCCACCGACGCGCTGGCGACCTTCAAGAAGTACGCCTTCAGCTTCGTCACCGACTCCAAGGCGACCTGGAGCTACGCCGGCGGCACCGTCAGAGCCACCTACACGCTCACCACCGAGGCGAAGGAGGGCACCGAGCGCGGCACGCTCCAGGCCCTCTACCGCCACCAGTGGCTGAACACCACGGACGCCCTGACCTCGTACACCTATGTCTCGCCGCGCGGCACGATGAAGGTCCGGGAGTCGGCCTCCTTCAGCACGAGCCAGAAGTCGTCCGCGGTGCTGCCCGGACTGCCCAAGTCCAGCGGTGTGGACACCGCCAGGCTGCGCGGTTATCTGAACGAGGTCGTGAACGCCTCCGACCCGTTCTCCGGAGCCTCCGACACCTACTGGACGGGCAAGGCCCTCGGGCGCCTCGCCCAACTCGTCCCGCTGGCCGACCAGATCGGCGAGACCGGCACCCGCGACAAGCTCCTCGGGCTGATGAAGGGCAAACTGCAGGACTGGTTCACGGCAGGCGGCGCGAACGAGTTCAGCTACGACAAGGACTGGAAGACGCTCACCGGCTACCCCGCCTCCTACGGCAGCGACACCGAGCTGAACGACCACCACTTCCACTACAGCTACTACGTCTACGCGGCGGCGATCGTCGCCCAGTACGACCAGGGATGGGCCGCCGACTCCGCCTGGGGCGGCATGGTCAAGGCCCTCGTACGGGACACCGCCAACCCCAGCCGCACCGACACCGCCTACCCCTTCCTGCGCGGCTTCGACGTCTACGCGGGCCACAGCTGGGCCTCAGGACACCAGGGCTTCGCCGCCGGCAACAACCAGGAGTCGTCCTCCGAGTCCACCAACCTCAGCGCCGCCCTCGTCCTGTGGGGCTCCGCCACCGGTGACACCTCGCTGCGCGACCTCGGCACCTACCTGCTCACCACCGAGTCGGAGTCGATCGCCCAGTACTGGTTCGACGCCGACGAGCAGGTCTTCCCGTCTTCGTTCAGCAAGGACACAGCGGGCATGGTCTGGGGCAGCGGCGCCGCCTACGCGACCTGGTGGACCGCCAACCCCGAGGAGATCCACGGCATCAACGTCCTTCCCGTGACCGGCGGTTCGCTCCACCTCGGCGGCGAGAAGGCCGCCGTCCGGCGCAACATCGCCGAGATGGAACGGGAGAACGGCGGCTCGGCCGTCGAATGGCGGGACATCCTCTGGGAATTCCAGTCCCTCGCCGACCCGGGCACCGCCAAGGCGAAGTGGGACGCGGGCAACGCCGACTACACCCCGGAGCAGGGGGAGTCGAAGGCGCACACCTACCACTGGATCAACACCCTCGACAGCGTCGGCGCCCCGGACGCCACCGTGACCGGTGACATCCCCACCTCAGCCGTCTTCACCAAGGGCACGACCCGGACGTACGCCGCCCACAACTACGGATCGACGGCCCGTACCGTCACCTTCTCCGACGGCAAGACCCTCGCCGTACCGGCCCGGTCCACCGCGACCGGCACCGGGACCGGTTCGGGCGACCCCGACCCCGACCCGGACCCGCCGACCGGGACCGGCAACACCTTCCAGTTGCGTACCGGCGGCACGCTGACCACGGCGACCGGGGGCACGGCGGGCAGCGACACCATCGCCTCCGCCGGTGGCACCAACCACGACGGCACCCCGTACCAGCCCCTCGTCTACGAGGTCCGGGGCGTCGACGGCACACTCACCCCCGGCGCCCAGAGCGCGTTCCGGCTCCAGGTGGACGCGGGCAGCGCCGTCGGACTGGGCCAACAGGCCCGGGTCAGCTACGACTTGACCGGCGACGGCACCTTCGATCGCACCGAGACGTACAACTACTTCGCGACCGACCCGGTGAGCGGCTGGGAGGAGTACACGCAGGCCCGCGGCCTCAAGGCGGCCACGGGCACGGCGGGCGATCTCGACGGCGGCACCGTACGCCTCGAAGTGTGGAACGCCATCGGCAACGGCGCGTCCAAACTGCAGACGGGCACGGACAAGTCGGTGCTGGTCATCCCCTACAGCTGAACCGCAGGACCGCCCGCGGCGGGCAACGGCGCCGGCCCTTGCCCGCCGCTTCGGCGGGATATGACACAGGCTCTCAGCCCTCGACGGTGTTGTAGTTGACGATCCCCTCCACCAGGACGGCGACCGCACCGACCAGTGGACTGTCCACCCCCTTCCGGACGACGTCGGGCAAGCGGTGCGCCTCCTCCTCGGTGACCGCCACCATGCCCCAGAACGCGTTGAAGGCCGCGGGATCCGCCGGCTTGTCGGTGGCCGCCTCGACCGTCACGACGCCGTCCCCCTCGACCAGGGCCAGCGCGCCCATCTGCCCCAGCGTGCCGGGATCCCGCTCCTCGGCGGCCACCACGCTCCAGCCCGCCCCGTCCACGTGCCGGAGTGCGGCGAAGAGACTGCCGGCGCTGCCCGGACCGGAGACAACGATGTCAGGCAGTACGAGGGCCACCGGCCCCCGCGTCATGGGCAGGGCGGACCGGATCGCGCCGTCGAGGTCCGGTTCGAACGACTGGTCCTGGTGGACGAAGACCAGTTGGAGGGTGTCGGCGTAACGCGTCAGATAGCTCACCGTGTCCAGCTTGTGCGTCCCGAACACGACGACCAGGCGCACATGGAGTCCGCTCTTGGCCAGTTCGACGACCGCCTCCAGGCTGCGGTCCAGCACGGTGACCCCGGGAGCCAGACAGTGCAGCTCCTTGGAGTAGGGCGCCTTGAAGCGGGTGCCGAATCCGGCGCAGGGCAAGATGATCGAGACATCGGGTACGGGCGCGGACGGTCTTTGCATGGAGCCGCTCTCAGGTTGTGTGGACGACAGGGAACCTTGCACGCGTCGGCGGGTACGGGCGGCCGGGGGGCCGACGGGGCACCGTCGGCCCGAAAGCACGTCGGCGATCACCGTAGCCATCGGGCCGGTTCCGCGCGAGAGGGCGTGGAGCGAGTGAACCGCCCACGCTGTACGGGAAGCCGTGCGGTCGCCGGGAAACGAGGCACCGTCGGTGACCGCTGCCGCCCGAACCCGTGTGGCCTCGACCGCGGTTGGGCAGGCATGGGCCGGAACGTATGGCGAGCCGTGACGAAGGAGAGCGCACGATGCGGGTGTTGTTGTCCACATACGGGACGCGCGGCGATGTCGAACCGCTGGTGGCCCTCGCGGTCCGGTTACAGGCGCTCGGTGCGGAGGTACGGATGTGCGCCCCGCCGGACGAGGAGTTCGCGCGGCGGCTGGCGGGCGTCGACGTGCGACTGTTTCCGGTCGGGCCGCCCGTGCGGTCGATGATGAGCGGCACGTCCCTGCCCTCGGCGGCGAAACTGTTCCGGTCTCGGAACGAGTTGGTCGACGCGCAGTTCGACGTCCTGCCCGCAGCGGTCGAGGGCTGCGACGCGCTGGTGGTGGCAGGCCTGGCGCAGATCGCCGCCCGGTCCGTGGCCGAGGCCGCGGGCATCCGCTACGTGTACACGAGCTACGCGGCGGTCAACCTGCCGTCGCCGCACCATGCGCCGCCGCCGAGGCCAGGCTGGCCGGAGCCGGAGACCGACGACAACCGCACCCGGTGGGAGGTGGACGCCCAGCTCGTGAACGCGCAGTACGCCGAGACACTCAACGGCCACCGGGCCTCGCTCGGGCTGCCCCCGGTGGACAACGTCCGCGACCACGTGTACTCCGAGCAGCCGTGGCTGGCGGCCGACCCCGTCCTGGGACGGTGGCCGCGGACCCCTGGCCTCGACGTGGTGCAGACGGGCGCCTGGGGCCTGCCCGACGAACGCCCGCTCCCCGCCGGACTGTCGGCGTTCCTGGACGCCGGCGCGCCGCCCGTCTACGTGGGCTTCGGCAGCCTGCGCCCGGCGCCGGACATCGCCCGCAGGGCCGTCGACGAAGTCCGTGCACAAGGCCACCGCGTACTCGTCTCCCGGGGCTGGGCCGACCTGGACATGGCCGACGAGCAGGACGACTGCCTCACCATCGGCGAGGTCAGCCACCAGAGCCTGTTCCCCAGGGTGGCCGCGGTGGTGCACCACGGCGGCGCGGGTACGACGCTGACGGCGGCCCGGGCGGGTGTGCCGCAGGTGGTGGTACCGCTCCAAGTGGCCGACAACCCGTACTGGGCGAGCCGGGTGGCGGCCCTGGACATCGGCGCGGCCCTCGACGGTCCGACCCTCACCGACGACTCACTCACCCTCGCGTTCAAGACGGCTCTGGCCCCCGGAACCCGGGCGCGGGCCAAGGCCCTGGGCGCCGGGATCCGCTCCGACGGAGCGGAGGTCGCCGCGAGACTGCTGGTCGAAGCCATCGGCTGAGCGGGACCGACCAGGCCTCGGGCCGCCGCACCACGTGCCGGCCGGCCGCCGGCTGCTAGCGTTCGGGCGCATGGAAGAGAGCGTGTACGTGGGCAACGCCGGCAAGGACGCGGCCCTGGACCGGGGTTGGCTGCTCGGACACTTCAAGGAGCACGGCGATCCGCGCCACAGCGATGCCCTGGAGGTCAAATGGGGCGTCCACCCACGGGGCGAGGGGCGGGCGCAGTGGGTGAAGGGCGAGGTGCGGACAGCTCTCCTGGTGCTCATCACGGGCCGCTTCCGTATGGAGTTCCCCGGTCGAAGCGTGCTCCTGGAGGAACAGGGCGACTATGTCGTGTGGGGCCGGGGAGTCGACCACTCCTGGGTCGCGGAGGACGAGTCCGTGGTACTGACCGTGCGGTGGCCCTCCGTGCCCGGATACGCCGTGGCGCACGACGACGAGCGGACAGGCTCGGAGAGCTGAGCACGCGCCTGCCCGACCGTCCCGGTGGGTCCGCCCTCAACGACCGGCCGGCGCCGACTCATGGGGGTGCGCCTGGGCCTGCCGGAACCGCCCCGGCGGGACTCCGTACTCGCGCCGGAACGCGCCGGCGAAGGCGAACTCCGTCGAGTAGCCGACCTGCCGGGCAATCGCGGCCAGCGACGCGTCCGTCTCCCTGAGCAGCCGGGCGGCGCAACTGAGCCGCCACTGCCGCAGATACGTCATGGGCGGCTTGCCGACCACTGACGTGAAGCGCCGCGTGAACGCCACCCGCGACATGCACACGGTCTCACTGAGCCGCGCAACCGTCCACTGCGTCTGCGGCTCGTTGTGGATCGTGCGCAGCGCGGAGGTGATCGCCGGGTCGGACAGCACGGGCCGGCCCTGCGAGCCTTCGTCCTCCATCCACTGACGCAGCACGTGAACGAGCATGAGGTCGAGCAGCGCCGACCGCGTCACCCTCGTACCCTGCTGCGCCTGTGCCTGCGCCTGCGCGTGTGACTGTGACTGGGCGTGCGCCTGTGCTTGTGCCGTGTCGTCGTCGAGCAGGTCGATGACCGACCGCAGTGCCGGGAACCGGCCATGGTCGGGAGACACCACGAGCAGGTCCGGCATGACCGTGAGGTACGGGTGCACCTGGCCGTGGTCCAGACGGTAGGCGCCGCAGAGGAACTCGAAGTCGGCCGGGCCGGCGGGCGGGCGGTCGAGGCCCAGGGTCACCTGCGGCAGCCCGTCGAGCAGACACGGAGCGTGGCTTAGCCCGTGGTCCGCTCCGGAGGTGACCAGGACGACATCGCCGGGGTGCAGGGCGACGGGCGGCGCGTCGGCTGAGACGAGCCAGCCGGAGCCCCGCAGGACCACGTGGAAACCGCTCCCGCTCAAGCCGGCGTACCGCATGCCCCACGGACCCGACTGACGGAAGCGTCGGACGGTCTCACGTCCGACGCGAAGACCGGAGACGGCCTGGCTGATCATGTCCACCCATCCAATTGTATCGGCCGTCCAAACGCGTATGCGGTGGCGACGGCCGCGTATGTCCGAGCACGTCAGCCGCTGGTTCAGTGAGTGGCATGAACGAGAATCACAGCGGAACGAAGGACTGCGTCGTGGTCGGCGCGGGGGCTGCCGGACTGAGTGCCGCACTTACGCTCGGCCGGGCCCGGCGCGGCACCATGGTCATCGACGCCGGCCGGCAGAGCAACCTGGTCGCGGGGGGTGTCGCGGGACTGCTCGGACACGATGGGCGGCCTCCTGCCCGGTACTACGCCGCGGGCCGCGCCGAACTGCTGGCCTATCCGTCCGTCGAGCTGCACAGTGGCGAGGTCACCCACGGTGCGCGGGAGGACGACGGAACCTTCGTCCTCACCCTCGGTGACGGCCGTCGCGAGCGGGCGCGGAGCCTGGTCCTGGCACCGGGAACGGACTACCGACACCCCCAGGTGCCCGGCTTGTCCGAACGATGGGGGGACGCGGTCTTCCACTGCCCGTTCTGTCACGGCTGGGAGGTCGGTGACCGCCCGCTGGGTGTTCTCGCGACGGGCGCGGTCGGTGTGCACGGAGCGCTGAACCTCCGGGCCTGGAGCGATCGGATCACGTTGCTGACCAACGGGGTCGAGCTGACCGACGGGCAGCGCGAGCAGCTGACCGCCGGCCGAGTGGGCTGGGACGAACGGCCGGTCAGTGCCCTCGACGGGCCGGGGACCGAGCTGCGGGCGGCGGTCTTCGCCGATGGCGCCGAACTCGCCCTCGGGGCTCTGCTGGTCAAGTCGACCCTCTATCAGCGCTCCTCACTGGCGCGGGATCTCGGAGCGTCACTGTGCGAACCGGACGAGATGCTCAGTGTCGAAGCGATCAAGGTCGACGCGATGGGCCGGACCGGCGTCCCCGGGCTGTACGCGGCCGGTGATGCCGCCACCTCGGTACCGCCGTCCATGGCGGCGGCCGTGGCCTCCGGTTATCTGGCGGGCGCCGCGGCGGCCGTGCAACTCGCCGCGGGGTACTGAACGGGTACCGGGCTGCCCCCGGTTCTGCCCCCGTGGACATCCCGACTTCGACGCCTGCCGGATAGGAGGGAAGAAGCAACAGCCAACAAAGGGGAAAATATGCGTATCCAAAGGGAGAACGACAAGGGAGCGGACAGTGCGGGCAAACGTCCCGCCTCCCGGCCGCCCACGGCCCTGCACCCGCTGATCGCTCTCCAGCAGGCCGCCGGAAACGCCGCGGTGACGCGCGCGATCCAGCGGGCACGGAACGAGCAGCGCCCCGAAGGGCAGCAGAACGTGCCAGAAGGGAAGAACGCCGATGGGCAGCGGAGCGTGCCCGAGGAGAAGACAGCCGACGGGCGGCAGAGCGTGCCCGAAGAGAAGGACACCGACGGCCCGCAGAGCGGGACCAGGGGTGGGACCGCGGGGCACGAGGCCGAGGGGACCGCGCCGGTCCAGCGGCGGCCATCGGTCCGCGACGCCGTCGGTTCCCCCGGCCGCCCCCTGGAGCCCCGCGTCCTGCAGCGGGCCGAGCAGGCCTACAACATGCCCTTCGGTCACGTACGCGTGCACAACGGTCCCCTCGCCCAGCGTTCGGCGGAGGACCTCGGCGCTCTCGCCTACACGACCGGCTCCCACATCGTGCTCGGTGGGAGCCGCGTCAGCGACGAAGTCATGTACGAAGAGGTCGACCACGTGCGTCAGCAGGCGCTGGGGCCCGTTCCCGGCACCGACAACGGCAAGGGCGAGAAGGTCTCCCGACCGGACGACTCGTTCGAGCGGAGTGCCGGCGCCAACGGGCGCAAGCTGGCCCGGGGTTCGGCGCCCGACCTCTCCCTCCCGGGGGCGTCGTTACCCGCCTTACCCCGCGGGGCGGTGCAGCGCAGCGCGGACGGATCCGTCCCCGTCCAGCGGGCGGACCGCCCCGGCCCCGTACCCACGGCCGAGCCGCCGACCGTGGCGGAACCCTCGACCGTGGCGGAGCCGCCCACCGTGGCCACGCTGCCGGCCGTCGTCCGTCTCGCGCGGCTGCTCGTCGGCGGCAATCAGGAGATCAGGAACAAGGAAGTACGGGCCGTCATCCACAAGCGGGTGCGAAGCGGCCCGAGGTTCACGGACGAAGAGCTGCGGACGATCAAGGCAGTGGAGTCCGAGGACCCCAAGTGGCTGAAGACCGTGGGCCTGTGCACCCATACCGAGGCCGAGACCTACCTCAAGGCGGGCAAGTTCCACGACTGGCTGGAGCAGCCGGAGGGCAAGCGCCTGTTCGTGGCCACCCTGCGCTGGGAGCAGGAGACCGAGAACCACAGTGCGGGCAGGCCGCCGGTGGAACCCAGCCGATCGGACTACCAGCTCGGCCGGCACATGGCGATGCACGCCGAAGACACCCCGGGGCCGGAGAAGGACCGGCTCGCGGGGGAGCGGAACGAGCAGATCTTCCAGACCTTCGTCGACACCATGCTCCCTCCCGGGATCAGCGACAAGGTGCCGGACGCCGCCAAGCACCGGGAGCGGGTCGCGCGCGGCACCGAGCTGCTGACCAAGATCTTCCTGATCCTGAAGGAGGGGCTGAAGGTCTTCAACCCTGAGGCCGGCGTCCACGAGGACTTCAAGGACGACGTCGCCCACGCCCTGGCCTACGGCGGACGCGTCAACATCCGCATTCCGCAACTTGCCGACGGCCAGCACGGTTACGAGCTGCCGCAGTGGCTCCACATCACCAAGGAGGACCGGAAGTTCTGGGAGCCCAGGTCGACGCCCGAGAAGCCGGTGTACCGGCGCGGGTTCGGTACGCATCACATGGACATCGGCGACAACCAGAAGGACGGCACGCGGGGCAGGTTCGTGGAGAAGGGTGAGATCGGGGCCACCCTGCAGAACTGGCTGGATCCGCACAGCCACCTCTACGGTCTGCCGCTGGCCCTCAGGGGCATGGGCAACAAGGACTTCCACGGCGACACCATTCTTCCGAACGAGTCGTACGGACACGCGTTCATGGGCTACAAGCCCCCGAGCGCCAAGCGGGACGGGGCCCTGCAGGTCGGTATCGAGACCGCCGGGCCGGGAGGCCGGACCCCCGACGGCTACGAGCACGGTCTGACGAGCAGTGAGAAGAACAGCAACCCCGTGAGTCAGCTGGGCGGCCACAAGGACGACAAGATCGGCGGCAAGGCTCCTCTCGAATCGAGCCAACGCCACGTCGACCTGCGGGAGTTCGGCGACTGGGTGCAGAAGCTGAAGGACCTGGAGAAGGACTGGAAGGCCGGTCTGGACGCGGCCAAGACGCATGAGGAACGCGCGGCCCTGTACCGGGACCTGATCGGCAAGCGGAGCGATTCCGCCTCCTGACCGTCCGCCTCCTGGCCGTCCGCTTCCTGGCCGGCGGACGGCTGCTCGTGCGGCGGCCGGCGCAGAGACCCCGCCGCACGAACGGCCCCGATCCCTCTGTTCACGTGGTGTTCGGCACACAACCATCGGCCGTTCCCGCGTGTCTGACAGGCGAATGTCAGCCGTGCGCGGCCCAGGAGGCCGCGGACCGTCAGGAGGACTCGTGGGCATCCGTCGACTGGCCGTACCGACCGCCGTGGTCGCCGCTCTGATCGGCACCTTCAGCGTGCAGCTCGTCGCGGGCACCGCGTCCGCCGCGGGGCGTGCCACCACCGTGCGCGAGGACTTCAACGGCGACGGCTACCAGGACGTCGCGGTCGCCGCCACCGCCGCAACGGTGGGCGGTCACGCCTGGGCCGGCTACCTCACGATCACCTACGGCTCGGCGGCCGGCCTCGACACGGCCCACCCCACCGTCATCACCCAGGACACCCCGGGCGTGCCCGGCGCCTCCCGCGACAACGGCGTCTTCGGTTACGAGCTGATCCCCCGCGACCTGGACGGCGACGGCCTGACCGACCTGGCCGTGACGACCCGCGAGTACCAGCCGGAGGGCAACATCAGCGGATCGGTGATCGTCCTGTGGGGCCGGAAGACGGGCATCTCCGGCCAGGATTCCGTCCGCGTCCCCGGGGCACCGGAGAACGCGGACGTCGGCGGCGACATCACGGCGGGCGACTTCGACGGGGACGGTCACACGGACCTGTTCATGGGCAACGGCGACGAGTACGACTACCGCGACGTGCTCTACGGCCCGTTCGAGCGCACCGGGGCACCCGCCCGTGAACAGCGGATGCTGGTGTTCAGCACCGACAACACGATCTCCTCCACCGCGGCCGGCGACTTCGACGGCGACGGCATCGAGGACCTCGCGACCTTCTATGTCTACGAGAACCACGCCGAGGGCGGCAAGCTGTGGCTCGGCACGAAGGACGGCCTGTCCACCGTCCCGCAGCGGTTGTCCTCCGCGTCCGCCACCGCCGTCGCCGACTTCGACCAGGACGGTTACGCCGACCTCGCCACCCGCGAGTTCCCGGGCGGCGACACCGAGATGGTCGACGACCCCGGTACCGTCAAGATCTATTACGGCTCGGCCGCGGGACCCAGCCAGACCCGTACGGTGACCATCACCCAGCAGACCGCGGGCGTGCCCGGCACGAGTGAGAAGAACGACGCCTTCGGTGCGCGTCTGAGCGCGGGCGACGTGAACGGCGACGGGTATCCCGACCTGGCCGTGGGTGTCCCTGGTGAAGCGATCGGTTCGGTGGCCAGGGCCGGTTCCGTGGTGCTCCTCAAGGGCGGCAGGGGCGGCGTCACCGGCGCGGGCGCGCAGGCGTTCCACCAGGACACCGCGGGCGTGCCGGGGGTCGCGGAGAAGAACGACGTGTTCGGCGGCTCGGTGCGGCTGCTCGATGTGACGGGGGACGGGAAGGCCGATCTGACGGCGGGCGCGCCCGGGGAGGATCTCGGTTCGGTCAGTAACGGCGGCGCGGTGTGGCTGCTGCGCGGCACGGCATCCGGCCTGACGGCCTCGAAGTCGTCCGCGCACAACCCCGTGGACTTCGGGGGGCCGTCGGCACGGGCAGAGTACGGCTACAACCTCAGCGGCGACAACGGCCCGGGCGTGCATATCCCCTGACCGCCGTCGCGCCGGGACAGCTGTTCCCCTACCTGTCGGCGGGGCTCCGCCGCGGACGCAGGTCGTGCTGGTACCAGGTGCCCGGCCTGCCACCGAGGTGGGCCGGGTCGGCCGGTCCGACGGGGACGAAGCCGGCGTGGGTCAACACCGCCCGGGACGCGGCATTCTCCTGTGCGGTGGCCGCCCGCAGGGTGTGCAGTCCGTGCCGGGCCGCCGCCAGCCGGCACAACTCCCGCACCGTCGCGGTCGCCACGCCACGGCCGGAGGCGTGCTGCGCGACGCGATAGCCGAGTCTCGCGGTGCCGTCCTCCAGGTCGTACAGGTTGAACCTGCCGAGTACCGAACCGTCCTCGGCGAGGAGCACGTAGAAGGCGCAGACTCCGGCGTCCTGGTCGGCCAGCGAGGCGCTGAACACGTCGGGGAACTCGTCGAAGAAGGCGTCGCCGCGGTCGGAGACCGAGGCCGCGAAGTAGGCGCAGTTGGCCAGCTCGAAGGCCAGGACCGCCGCGGCGTAATCGGTGTGCAGCAGCTCCAGTTCAGGCACTGCCCGACTGTATCGAGACGGTTCTCATACGTCCTGTCTGTTCGGGTCCCGGAAGCGGTCGAGCCCCTTCTTGAGGGCGTTGAGCGGTGAGCTGATCGCCTTGGGCGTCTCCGGCGCCGACAGCCGGGGCGTACCGGCGGCGCTGGTGAACTCGGCCAGCGCCGCCCGGGCGGCGTCGGCCGCTTCCCGGTAGAGGTCGCAGGACTTCGTCATGGCGTCGAGGGCTTCGGCGTATTTGACGGCCATGCTCTGGGCGTGGGCCAGTTCCTCGTCCGGGGTCAGCAGGTGCCAGCCCTGGCGCAGTTGGGTGAGGGCCTGCTCGGCGCCGTCGGGCAGCGGGCGCGGCAGGTGGGCGAACTCCGTGATGAGGGCGAGGAGTTCGGTGGGTTCGGAGCCGTCGAGGAAGACGGTGTGCACGCTGAAGTGCTCCGCGTCGTGGTCCCGGCCGCGCGGCTGGGCGGGCAGGACGACGGCGCCGCCGCGCGGCATCCGTACGCCAAGTTCCCGCTTCATCGCGAAGTCGGCGGTCTCCGCCTGTGCCGGCGTGGCGCGGTGTTCCACGACACGGTGGCGCAGGCTCGGCGGCAGGAACGCGGAGACCGGCCGCTGCCCGCTCGCGTCGGGCGTCATGGCCTCATGCACCACGACATGGATGTACCAGGTGTTGCGGGAGCAGTCCCGCAG
This sequence comes from Streptomyces ortus, assembly GCF_026341275.1. Lineage (NCBI taxonomy): Bacteria > Bacillati > Actinomycetota > Actinomycetes > Kitasatosporales > Streptomycetaceae > Streptomyces > Streptomyces ortus. The sequence continues at coordinate 3,582,154 of NZ_JAIFZO010000002.1, read as the reverse complement.
GCGGCGGCGCAGCTCGCTGTCGTCGGTCGGCAGGTGGTTCGTCGTCCGCAGACGGACCCCGGGCAGCAGGTCGTGGTCCCATTCGACGCGCTCGCTGTCGGGCCAGAACATGGTGGCCGGCGAGGGCCATCGGAAGTCCCACGGCAGCTCCGCCTCGGCGGCCAGGATCCAGGTGACCGCCTCGTCGTCCGAGCGGCGGCCCCGGGGCTCGTACGTGGTCAGCTGGGCGCGCACCATGACGCCGTCCGTCACGCGCCAGTGGGCCTCGAAGAGGCGACGGGCCGACGGGCCGGGAGCGGCGGACGCCTCCCGCGGATACAGGACGGTGGAACGTCCGGCCTCCACCGGGTCGAGGTCCAGGAAGTCGTCGATGACCCCGGCCGCCTTGAGGGCGATCAGGTTGCGCCGGACGTCCTGTTCGGGATCGGCCCCGGGATGACGCCCACGTGCCAGCCACACGGTGCCGGGGACGGTCGTCGCTGAGCTGCTGTTCTTAGCCATGGAACCGTTCTGTGGAGATCAATGCCTCTACCAGTATGGCCCCTGCCGCCGCACCCACGGCGCGACGCCCCGCGCCCTCGTGCGCCTGTCGCCCACTCCGGGGCTCCGGCTTGCCGTGCAGGCAGTCCCATTTGTTGCTTCGGTCGGCGTCGGCGCATCGGTGTCTGAATTACCCGGTTTGCGCGGCGCATTCGGCATCCCCTGTTTGTCACTCGTAGGAGTCATTGAGTTGTCCACGAAATCCACGGTGATCGTCGGCGGCGGTTCAGTGGGGCTTACTCCTGCGGTTCCTCTGTCCCGCACCCCCGTCTCCGCACCTCCGTGTCCGCACCTCCGGATCCCCCACCTGATTGCGTCTGGGTTAATCGTTGATTCATTTGCGTGCACTTGCTGTTAAGTGGGCCGCTCTCTAGCGTTCTCGGCATGGACCTCATCGCCCTCGCGGCCTCCGGCCGGACGAACCCGGACCCGGACCCGAACCTGTGCCGAGCCGGGGGCGGGCGGCGGCGTCGTGGCCCCGTCGTCGGCCGCCCGTGGTCAGTCGGCGGTGATCTCGTCGATCGACGCCCTGACCTGCTCGCGGAGCCAGGCGTGGGCGGGGTCGGAATCGTAGCGCTGGTGCCAGTTGCAGTGGATCGTCACCGCCGGGGACTCGATCGGCAGCGGCCGGGCGACGAGGCCGAACGCTTCGATGAGCGGGCGGCCGAGGACCGCCGTGCAGGTGACCAACGCGTCGCCGTGGGCGGCGATCCGCAGGGCGGTGGGCAGCGTGGCCACCGCGGCGACCACCCGGCGGTGCAGACCTTCCGCGGCGAGCGTCTCGTCGATCGGCGCGGTGAGGCGGCCACGCCGGGAGACCAGCACATGGGGGTGTGCCGCGTAGGCCTTCAGGTCGAGTCCGGTGGCGCAGGGATGGTCCGCGCGCATCGCCACGACGAACGGGTCGGTGCCGAGCGGCTCGGACCGGAACTCGGGCAAGCTGGGCCTGCCACCGCCGAGTTCGAGATGGACGCGCCCGTGCCGCAGGTCGTCGGTGTCGACGGAGTTCTCCGCCAGCGCCCGCAACTGCACCCCCGGCGCCTGTTGCCGGAGTCTCCCGACGAGTACCGGGAGCGGTGACGCGGCCACCGCGTCGTGGCACTGGATCGTGAAGGTGCGGTCCATCGTGGCCGGGGCCAGCTCACGGATCGGCGACAGCACCTCGTGCGCCTGCCTCACCAGCCGGTGCACGTCCTCCCGCACCGACATCGCGTATGGGGTCGGGGTCATCGAGTGGCCGGTGCGAACCAGGATGTCGTCCCCGGTGACGGCCCGCAGCCTGCCGAGGGTGCGGCTGACCGCGGGCGAGGACAGGTGCAACCGCTCGGCCGCGCCCATCACGCTGCCCTCTTCGAGGAGGGCGTCCAGCACGGTCAGCAGATTCAAGTCCTATTGCATGACGGTAAGTCTGAACAACTCATAGATTCATCTCGATCAACTCCAGGAGCATCGCATGAGCCAGGAACTGCTTGCCGCCACCGTCGCCGCCGTCCGCGCCGCCGGCGCCCGGATGATGACGCGCTACTCCACCGAGTCCCGTCCGTCCGGGCTCCCCGAGCTGCTCGCGAACCTCCAGGCCAATGACGCGGCCGTCGTCGACGTGTTGCGCCCCGCGTTGACCGAGGCTCTGCCGAGCGGGGGCTGGCTCAACGACGAACACGGCTCGGGGCCGCTGGCCACGGGTGAGTGGTGGCTCATCGACCCGGTCGGCGGCAACGTCAACGCCGTGCACGGCATGCCCGACTGGAACATCGGCGTGAGCCTCGTTCGTGACGGCCGCCCGGTACTGGCAGTGGTCCACTTCCCGGTCCTCGACGAGATGTACACCGCGACCGAGGGTGGCGGGGCGTTCCTCAACGGTGTGCGGATGCGGGTCTCGGCCAAGGCCTCCCTGGACGGCGTACTCGCGGGGACCGGCCAGGCCCAGCCGGGCCACGACCCCGAGCTGGCGGAGAGGATGGGGTCCTCGTTCGCCGCGATGACGAACGCCGCCCTGCATGTGCGGGTGTCCGTGCCGGTGACCCAGCAGCTCGCCCACGTCGCCGCGGGCCGGATGGATCTGCACTGGCAGTTCGACAATGTCCGGTCCCACGCGGCAGGGGTGCTGCTGGTCCAGGAGGCCGGAGGCGTCGTCACCGACTTCGAGGGCAAGCCGTGGGACCTGACCGACGGGAGCTACCTCGCCGCCGCGCCGGGTGTGCACGCCGCCGCACTGAAGGTCCTGACCGCCTGAGAACCGACACCGTCGAACGCGTCACCCCTCTCAGTGCCGTTGCTGGGCGGCCATCCACTGCCAGACGTGGGTTCCGTTGCTGCTGGGGTCGTTGCGGCCCACGTAGATCCACGACCAGTGACCGGAGAACTGGTGGTCGTTCCACACGACATGGTCGTAGAGCGTCACCAGCGACCCGGGAATGAGTTCGTGCGCGTGGACGGTGTTGGCCCGCGGATCCACGGTGAGGTCGTCGAGGGAGGCGACGAGCCAGCTGGGGGTGCTGATCTTCACCAGTTCGCTGTCGGGGATCAGCGGCGCGCCGCCGGGCGGGAAGGATCCGACAACGCCGCAGATCGGCACGGAGGCGGCGAACAGAGTGGGATAGACGGTGGTCATCTTCATGCTCATGTAGCCGCCGTTGCTGCAGCCGACGACATAGATCCGGTCGTGGTCGACGCGGTTGCCGCGTACGACGTCGCCGATGATCTCGCGGATGAGGGGGGCGAAACGGGGGCCGTCCTGCATCCAGGCGGAGGTGCTCTGCGGGGCCACCACATAGGCGCCGTCGAAGATGCGCTGCGCTTCGGGGGTGGCGAAGCCCAGGGCGCCGCGGTTGGCTCGTAGCGTCGTCTCGTTGTCGTAGTAGTCGGGCAGCGAGGCGCCCTCGCCCCCACCGTGCAGCCAGACGATCAGCGGGCGTCGGCCCCGTCGGGAGGAATGGGCGCCGGTGGGGGAGTACAGCCGGTACTTCATCCCCGAGCCGGAGACATGGGAGCTGAACGCGTCGACCTCCGGGTCCGACAGCCGACGGCTCTGCGTGAAGCTCTCGATGGTGACCGGTCGGTGGTTCCGGAGGGTGAACGGGGCCCGCTGCGTGATGGTGTAGACGAGGTCCAGCATGACGTTGCGGCCTCTGCCGGCGATGTATCCGAGCGTGCCGCCGCCGGTCTGGCCCTCGGCGTGGCTCAGGTCGAGCACGATGTCGCCGCGGCGGTCGAGCCGGACCGCGGTCACCGTGCGGTCGAGGTCGTATTCGCCGAAGATCACGTCATCGGTGACGGGGATCGGGCTGGTGGCCTTGGCGTGCACGGTGAAGGTGCCGGTGGTCAGACTGGCGGGGTCGATCGGGCCGAGCCGGGCGGCGTGGAGGGTGACGGAGGTGACCTGTTCCCCACCGTCCAGCACCTGTGCGTTCAGGGTGAATCTCACACCGGCGGTCGCGCGGTGGTCGTCGGCATACGCGGTGACGCCGGGCAGGGACAGCCCCGCGGCGGCGCCCGTACAGGCGGCCAGAAGAGTGCGACGGCTGAGCGGTGTTGCCATGCGGACTCCTTGAGTGGGGGGTTTCATCGCGGACGGGTCGCCGAACGCGGCTCTGCCGCTGAGGAGTTGACGGCGGCTCGCCCGTGCCGGATCAGGACGGGCCGTGTCATGAGCAGCACAGGAGCGAGCACCGTCGGCACGTTACCTGCGCCACCGCGTCGCGGACAGGTGCCGCTTCGGCTTTTCTGCGCACGGCGAGCGCGTCGCCCGTCCCGTTCCCGCCGGGCGGAGGGTGGCCGCCCTCGGCACGGACTGTCACATCGGGCGCGACGGGGACGAGGGCGGAGATGGCGTGTGGCGTACGAAGCATGACGTTCGACGTGTGGCGCGGGCCTCCGTCGACGCCGGTCGTTCGCGAACAGGCGCTGGGGGCTTGTGCCGTGACGGATCGAATGCAGGCTGCTTCATGTGCGAACACTGCATTTATTCACTCGGTCGAGTGGAGCCGTGCGAGTGGATTCGCTGGTTCCGCGAGTGAACTGCAACACAGTTGAGCCGGGAGAGGCGTAGACCACCCTCTGACGCTCACGGGGAAAGTGCTGGCCACTCTGCGTTACTGACCGGTATGCGGCGGCTTTGTGCATCGTTCAAATATCGCTCTGTCATGTTCGCCCTGCCAAGCATGCGTGTTCGGCCGTTCAGCCGAGTTTCATGGGCGACGTCAGAAGGCGCCGCGGGTGCGCATCTCGTAGCGCGGAGCCGTTCGCATCTTGCCTCAACGAAGAGGATCCATGACTGACGATGCCCGCGCGGGGGCCGGCGGCAGTCCGGTGACAGCCACCGGCGTGCTGCCCTTCCCGCTGGATTTCGAGGCGCTCTATCTGAAGAACCAGGAGGACTACCACCGGTTCGCGCGAGCGATACTCAACGATCGGCAGGACGCCGAAGACGCCGTCCACCGCGCTTACTTCGAGATCCTCGCGCACTGGCCCGACCTGCTGGCCGACGGCAACGTCCACCAGCAGACCTGGGCGATCCTGCGACGCACCGTCATCTCCGAGAAGCTGACGACCTACCGGGGCAACCTGGCCGAACTCACCGAGGACAACGACGTGGCGCGTGCCCTGTGCACCCTGCCGTCACGGCAGTTCGACGTCATGGTCCTGCGCTATCTGTGCGGCTGTGCCACCGCCGACATCGCCTGGTACCTGGGCGTGTCGGCCAGCACCGTCGACTACCACGGCCGAAAGGCCAAGCAGCGCCTTGAGCAGGCCATGCCCGCCCGTATCCGAAGGAGCAACTGAATGAGCGCCCAGAAGGGATCCGTCTCGCACGCCGAACAGGTGCTGGCCGCGGCAGGCCGACGTCTGCGCGCCCGCCAGCCCGGATTCGATGTCGCGGCCGGACTGCTCCGCCTGGCCCGGGACGCCGGTTACAGCCCCGTACCGGACACCGTCCCGTCCGTCTCCCGCGCCCTGCGCCACCTTGAGGAGTTCGTCAGCTGGAGCCTGGACCAGCCAGGCGCCACCACGCACGTCGAGCGGTACGCCGCGACGCTCGGGGAGAGCGACGCCTACCGTCTGCTGACGCGTGATCGGGACACCGAGGAGATCGACCTGGACGGCGCGCACGTCTTCGCCTGCATGCTGTATCTGGCGGGCCATCCCGAGAGCGCCCAGTTCTGGTGGCGCTTCACGGCCGGCGCCGGCATCGGAGCCAGTGCCCTGTGCCTTCAGTTGCTGCACAGGTCCCGGGGGGAGACGGCCGAAGCGGAGCACTGGCGCGAGATGCTGCTCCTCGTCGTCGACCTGGACGATGACGTCGCCGTGAAGACGACGTTCGTCACCACGGTCGGCAGGTTCGCCGCCTACACCCGGCGCCACCGGCCCCCGGCCCCCGTGACACCGGCCCTGAACGCCGAAGTGCGCCGTCTGGCGACTCAGGACGACGCCGCCGACCGCCTGGTGTGCCGGCCCGACGCCGGCCTCGCCCGGCGCCTGCAGGACTGCACGGGCTCCCGCTGACCCCGCACGGACGAGGTGCCCGCCCGCTGTCCCGGGTTCCTGTGCCACCGACCGCAGGCAGGCATCTCCTCATGCCCCCGGAAGGACGTACAACACCATGCGACGTACGCCACGAACCGCCGTGTCCAGCACGGGATCGCGCCGCCGACGCCTGCGTGATGCCGCCGCCTTCGCTCTGCTGCGTGGCATGGCGTACGGCCTGGGAACCGGAGCGGCGGGACTGCTCGTGTACTGGCTGCAGTCCTACCTGTGAATGTCCTGCCGCACCTCTGCGACGCACTCCCGCCATCGCGCTCGCCACGCACCCCTCCCGTGCTCCGAACAGTCCTTGGACGGCGGCTCGTTGTACGTGATCCTGACCGGTGCGTTCGCCTCCGCGCGTGCACGCTCCGACGCCGTCGCGACCTCCTCGTAGGTCCACTCCTTGTAGAAGCGCTCCCCGTGGGCATCGGTGATGTCGATGACCACGCCGGTCCACTCCTCGGCGGGCTCCTCGGGGACGAGTCCCAGCTCGTACACGGCGTCCTGGAGGAGGGCTTCGGTGACCCGTATGCCGGTGAGTGTCTCGGTCAGAGCGAGGACCGCCGCCTTGCGGTCGACGTCCGGGGCGCTGTCGTCGTGCTCTCCCTCGGAGGTCAGGGGGAAGCCGACTCCCCGTAGCAGGGGGACCAGTCCGTCCGATGCCACTGACAACGCGCGGTCCTCCTCCTGCCGGTCCTAACTCCGGCGGGGTCAGGTGCCCTCAGGCAGACCCAGGGCGGTCAGGAGGGCCGAGGAGAGCTCTTCCGCGAACAGCTCCGACCCGGTGAGAGCCTGCCGGACGGCCTCCTCGTCCGGCGTCAGTCCGGCGGCGGCCGACCATGCGAGTGCGCCGGCCACGGCGGCTTCGACGGGGAAGTGCTCCACAGGTATCTCGTAGCTCTCCGCCAACTCCGGGTTGAGCAGGCCTTCCCAACTGCCGCCGTCCGGTGTGAGGGCCTCGACGAGACCCACATCGCTGTCGACGTAGGACACCATGAGAGCCGGCGCCCCCAGTCGCCGGACGAGGTTCGCCAGGCTGCTCGGTCCGGCGTCGGCGAAGTCCGTGACCTGCCAGCCCTTCACCGACGCCCTGGTGTCGTCGATGCCCGTGAACCCGGCTGCCCGCATGAGCTGGTGCAGTTCGCCCGCGGCCCGGGTCGTCAGCGATCCGCCTGAATTTCCCATGGTCCGCACCGTAACGGGTGCCTCTGACAAGCCGACTCCGGCAGTACGGGCCCACTCACCGTCCGCCGCGATGGCGGTCGGGGTGTCGATTTGCCCTGGAGCGCACTCGAAGGTGTTCGCTGGGGGTGCAGGGCCCGCTCTGCCACGCGCGACGGTGTGAAGCCGCTGGCCGCGGGCCCCGGCGACGAGTTTTCCTGAGGAGGATGCCATGACGCAGAAGATCTGGTTCATCACCGGTGCCTCACGCGGATTCGGCCGCGAGTGGGCGATCGCCGCGCTGGAGCGCGGCGACTCCGTGGCCGCGACGGCACGCGACCTGTCCACGCTGGACGAACTCGTGGAGACCTACGGTGAGCGGTTCCTGCCGCTGCGACTCGATGTCACGGACCGCGAGGCCGACTTCGCCGCCGTGCGCCAGGCGCACGAGCGGTTCGGCAGGCTCGACGTGGTGGTCAACAACGCCGGTTACGGCCACTTCGGCATGGTGGAGGAGATCTCCGAGCCGGAGGCCCGGGCGCAGTTGGAGACCAACCTGTTCGGGGCGCTGTGGGTCACCCAGGCGGCCCTGCCGTTCCTGCGTGAGCAGGGCAGCGGCCACATCCTGCAGGTCTCCTCCATCGGCGGGATCAGCGCGTTCCCCCTGGTCGGCATCTACCACGCGTCGAAGTGGGCGCTGGAGGGCATCAGCCAGGCCCTCGCCCAGGAGGTCGCGCCGTTCGGGATCAAGGTCACCCTGATCGAGCCCGGCGGGTTCGCCACCGACTGGGCCGGCTCCTCGTCGAGCACGTCCGAACCGCTGCCCGCGTACGCGGAGTTCCACAAGCAGGTGCAGGAGCAGCGCCGCAAGCGCGTCGGCACCCCCGGCGACCCGAGTGCTTCCGCCGCCGCCGTGATGGAGATCGTGGACGCCGACGAGCCGCCGCTGCGCTGCTTCCTCGGCACGGCACCGCTGGGCATCGCCAGGGCCGACTACGAGGGACGGCTGGCGACGTGGGAGAAGTGGCAGCCGGTGGCGGAGCTGGCCCAGGGCTGAGGGGCAGGTCCGAGCGCCGGTCGGCCCGGCCCCCGGTCGGTCGGCGGCCTCCCTCAGGGGCTGCCCGTCCCGAAGCCGACATCGACGTCGACGGCCTCGGGATGGTCCTGGATGTACGCCCTGACGACCGACTCGAAGTCGTCGTCGGGGCGCAGGCCGAGTGCCGTGGCGCGCGCGTTGTCGAACGAGGCGGGCCATGAACCGACGATGGCCTCGATGGCCGGGTCGGGCGCGACGGTCACCAGGTCGGCGACGGCGTCACCGGCCACCCGGCGCAGCGCGTCGAGCATCTCGGCGACCGTGACCGTGAGCGCCGGCAGGTTGACCGGAAGCCGGCCTTCGAGGGAGCCGGGGCCGTCGTCGCGTGCGGCCTCGGTGATACGGAGGATGCCTTCGACGGTGCGCCGCGGTGAGGCCAGCGCGACCCGCAGACCGGGGTCGACCGGGCAGGTGGCGGGGGATCCGGCGAGGGGCTCGCGGATGATGCCGGACAGGAAGCCGGAGGCGGCGGCGTTCGGTGCGCCTGGCCGTACCGTGACCGTCATCAGACGCGCCACGCGTCCGTCGATGAAGCCCCGCCGCGTGTATTCGGCGATCAACTGCTCGCAGACGCGTTTCTGTGTGCCGTAACTCGACTGCGGCGTCGGCAGCGTCCGCTCGTCGACCATGGGCGGCAGGGGCGCCGCGGGGTCGGAGCCGTACACCGCGACGCTGCTGGAGAACACCACCCGCGGTGTCGGTCCGCCGGCGGCCGACTGGGCGCGGGCGGCGTCGAGCAGTGCGCGCGTCGTGTCCAGGTTGGCGGTCATGCCGAGGTCGAAGTCGTTCTCGCACTCGGCCGACACGGCCGACGCCAGGTGGATGACCACGTCCACGGGCTCCCTGAATACGTCGTCGAGCCGCTCGCTCAGGTCGCCCCGGACGACGTCGACCAGCGGGTGGTGCGCCACCGGCGACGCGGTCGGCACGTACCGGTCGGCGAGCAGCAACCGGTCGACGGGCGCACCGCACAGGGCCCGCCGGGCGAGCAGGACGTCGGTCACCCGCTGCCCCAGGAAACCGAACCCACCGGTGATGACGATCCTCATGCCGTCCTCCTCATGCGGTCCTCCTCAGGGCGTCCCGAGGCATCGGGGTTGGCATCGAAGTAAGCTAAGGCTAGCCTTACTCGCGTGTCGAAGAATCCGAAGTTGATGCCCCGGCAGCCCCGGCTGTTCCGTTGTCACGTCGTGCGCAGTGAGCGGTACACGTCCTCGATGCAACGGGTCACGGTGACCGGACCCGAGCTCTCCTCGTTCCCGTGGCAAGGCTACGACCAGTGGTTCCGGTTGTTCCTGCGCAAACCGCACCAGGAGGAATTCGTCCTGCCGGAGATCTCCGGTCCTGTCTGGTGGAAGCCGTTCCTCGCCACACCGGAGGACGAGCGGGCGCACTGCGCGAACTACACCGTGGCCGAATTCCGTCCCGACGCGGCGGAGCTCGACATCGATTTCGTCGTGCACTGCGGCCCGGGCGGCGAACCGGAGGGCGCCGCGGCGATCTGGGCCTGCGGGGTGGCCCCCGGCGAGGAACTCGCGCTGCTCGACCAGGGGTTGCTGTTCGACTGCCCCGACGACGCCTCCGAGGTGCTGCTCGTCGCCGACGAGAGCGGTCTGCCCGCCACGGCCGGGATCCTGCGCTCCCTCCCGCGTGAAGCGGTCGGCCGTGTCATCCAGGAGATCCCGACCGCGGGCGACCGCCGCGACCTGGACGCCCCGGCCGGAGTGAGCGTCACCTGGGTGGTGCGCGACGACCCGTCCGCGGTTCCCGGCGCCGCCGCGCTCGCCGAACTGCGCCGGCACGTGCCCGCCGCCCCGACGGGCTATGCCTTCGTCGTGGGGGAGTCGACCCTCGCCACCGAGGGCCGCCGGCACCTGCACCGCTCGGGGCTGCCGAAGTCGCGTATCACCTTTTCCGGCTTCTGGAAGCGCGAGGCGCACGAGCAGGCCGCTGCCGCCTGACCGGTGCCGCGCCCGGGGGGCCGTGCCCACCGGCACGGCCCCTCGCGGACGTTACGCGTCCGGTGTCGGGCGCAGGTGGAGGACGACCGCCGCCGTTCCGAGTGGCGGCACGGTGACCGGGACGGTTCCCTCCGGGTCCACGTCGATCGCGTGCGGGTCCAGCCCCAGGTAGTTGGTGCGGAACGCCTGCCCGACCGCGAGCGGGGTACCGACGCGGCAGACGACCGGAGTGTCCGCCAGGGACTGCAGGCGGACCATGAGCCGCCCCTCGCCCGGAACGGTCAGCCCGACGAGCCGCACCCGGGGATCGTCCAGCGTCAGCAACCTCGTCTGCGCCGGAAGATCCGCCTCGGCTCCCGCACGGGCACGGGCGCGGACCGGTACCAGCGGATGGCTGGTGACGGCCGCGGTACGCACGGCCAGTCGCTCGCCGAGCCCTTCGGAGTTCCCCTTGGCCGCCGTGAAGGCGACGCTGTAGCGGAACGTCTGGTGGAACGCCTGCTGGGACGGGAAGTTGGTGTCCCAGACGTTGTTATGCACCCAGGAGAAGACCGTGCCCGGCTCCTCCTGCGGCAGCGACTGCGGGTAGGGCGCGTACGGGATCGCGATCCCGCCGAGCTGCACGAGCGGGGCGTCGGCCGTCGCCAGGGCGGCGTGGTGGCCGGCGTCGCTCAGGCTGATCCAGCGGCGGATCGCGCGCATGTGGATGGCGGACCCCGGCACGGTCTCCCGGTCGGTGCCGAGGACGCCGCCGGTGGCCTCCGTGCGCACGGAGGGGTCGTCCAGGGCGAACGGGAAGGCGAAGAAGGCGCTCTCCTTGGTGAGCGTCGCCGTCTTGTCGATGCGGTTCTCCACGTCGATACGGGCCGCGTCGTGCGGCAGGCGCACCGTCACCCGGAGCCGTCGCGTGCCGGCCGGGGCGCATTCGTAGACGAGGCTCTGGCCGGTGGCGTCCGTGGTGCGGTCGACGAGTGCCGCGGGCGGCGCCGTGCTGCGCGAGGCGAGCAGGTGCATCGAGTCGTCGGCGACGGTCTTGCTCGACTGGTGGTTGAACGCGCCGGCCGTGGCGTACTCGTCGTACACATAGCCGTTGAAGCCGATGACGGAGTCCTGCCGGACGAGTTCGCGTCCGGTCCCCTTGTCGACGACCGAGCCGATGCACGCCTCGCGCAGGTCGACGGTGACCCGCAGGTGGTCGTTCTCCAGGACGACCGGGTCCGCGGACGAGCCCGCCCGGCCGTCGTCCCGGGGCTCGGGGGCAGGAGCGGTGCCGGGCACGATGTCCAGACGCAGCGAGCCGCAGGCCGGTACGTCGGCGACGGGCACGTTCAGGAACCGGCCGGCCGCCCGGTGACGGTCGTTGCTCTGCGCCTCCTCCACGAACGGCAGCGCCGTACCGGTGCGCGCGTCCAGAACCTGGACCGGGTCGCGCAGCGCGACGGTGCTCTCCGGCAGGAAGAGCCGTGCCGTCTCCGTACGCGGCCAGCTGCAGGTGTTGACGACGTGGAAGGAGGCCGGCGCGTCGGCGGGTGCGGCGAAGGCCTCGCCGAGCAGTGCGGAGGCGGCGTCCAGGAGCGTCTCCGCGTCGTCGTGCGCGCGCATGGCCTGGGAGTACTTCCAGTGCCACTGCTGCTCACCGGAGCCGTGGCCGTGATCGCCGTGGGTCCACGGGTCGCCGGCGCCCCAGGTGTGCTCGTTGAACAGCGAGGCGGCCCGGTAGACGTCCGGCGCCTTCGAGGTGACCGCCGTGCTGCCGGGTACGTTCAGCAGGTGCGCGTACCCGGCCACGGTCTGGGCCTCGGCGAGGGCCGCCTGGCCGCGGCGGGTGGCGGCGAGCGGGACGGCTCCGGCGCCGACCCCGTCCACCCACCAGTCGCTCCAGTCGCCCCGGTAGGTCTCCAGCCGGTCCCCGACGCGCTGCTCGGCGTCCGCGAAGAAGTCCTCGTTGCGGGAGGCCCGCAGCTGCGGATAGGCCCACTGCTCGTTCCAGCGGCGCACCGTGTCGGCGATGATCCGGCGCGGCGGGCCGTTGTCCGCGAACTTGCCCAGCACGCGCAGGTGCAGGACGTCCCACGGATAGGGATCGACGCCGGCCGTGGCGGCCGAGGTCTGGTCGAGGACGGGGAAGCCGGGAATCCCGCGGCCCTCGTGCGGATGGGGGAACCGGGCCAGGGCGGACAGGTAGGCGGGCAGCAGGTCGTCGACGCTGTCGTAGGACTCGTCGAAACCGAGGATCGAGCCCTCCATGTACGCCAGACCGTGCGGAGTGTCCGTACGCCACACCAGGACGCTGTTGCCGCTCGGCGCCTGCCAGCGGAACAACCGCGGGAGGTGTGCTCCGCCGACGAGGTGCGGGACGGCCCGTCCGGCCCAGTTGTGCGCCACGGACAGGTAGCGGATGCCGTTGTCCGCCAGGACGTCCGGCAGGCCGACCACCTGCCCGGGCACGTCGGTCTGCATGGCCGTGGTGATGCCGATGCCGTGGCGGTCACGCAACTCCGTCACCGGGCGCAGCAGTTCGTGCAGTTCGTCCGTGGAACAGGTCTCCGTGTGGAGGTTGAACGGCATCGCCGTCAGCTCGACGCGCCCCTCGCGCACCCGGTCCAGGAAGTTCTCCACCTGGCGGGCGGGCCGGTTGGCGCTCCAGTCCTGGAAGGAGTGGAACCCCTCGACGGCCCAGCGGAACCGGGCGGGCTCCGGCCAGTCGTCGGTGTCCCGGCACAGTTCGAGCAGGGAGTCGAGGTAGGCGCGGGACTCGGCCATCACCCGGCCCTGCGGATCGGTGTAGCCGATGTCGAGGTGGGAGTGCTGCACCAGGTGCAGCGTCCAGTGGCGCTGCGGGCGGGCCTCGAAGTCGAGCCAGGTTCCTTCCGCGAGGTCGGGGAGTTCGATCCGCAGGTCGGTGGGCGCGTCCACCTCCGGCACCAGGACACGGAGGTCCGTCCCGGGGCCGGAGAGGAGTTCGCCGCGGACGGGTGTACCGCCGGCGGTGGTGACCCGGACCCTCGTGATACGCGGCACCCGGACGCCGGCCGCCGCGCCCGGACCGTGCAGCCGCACCCGGATGGACTGCAGCAGTCCGCCGGAGCCGTCGTGGCGCAACAGGGGTTCGCCCGACAGGCGCACCTCCAGGTCACCCACGCCGACGGCGGCGGTGACCACGCGGTTGCGCAGGATGTCGCGCGCGATGTCGGAGTCCCACCAGGACGGCCGGGTCAGCGGTGGCTTGGGCATGGTGCGTGATCGTCCTTCGTGTCGGGGTTCGGGTCGGGTGGTACGGGCCCTACTTGGGCCCGTGACCGTGCCGGTCGCCGCGGGCCAGGGTGGCGAAGATCTGCACCATGGCCGACTGGTTGAGGGTCGCGGCCGGGGCCTGCGGGTCGTAGTCGCCGCCGTTCGACGGCTGGAAGCGGAACAGCCCGTCGGAGGCGTCCCGGTTGGTCCGGTACGTGCTGTCCGCGTAGTCGCTCATGGTCTGCCGATAGGCCGGGTTGGGGCGGATCGCGTCCAGGTCCAGCAGGTCCTTGAAGTAGAAGGTGTTGAAGATGGCCGGCTGGTCGTGCAGCCGGGTATCTTGCGCCCAGTACGCGAGAGAAGCGTCGGCGTCGGTGACGGCCTTGGTCAGCCAGGCGGACTTGCCGGTCCCGCGGTACAGGGCCGTCGCCGTGCCGATCATGGCGCCCGAGTTGTACGTCCACAGGGTCTCGTTGATGCTGCCGTCGTCGTTGCGATCGTTGACGTACAGCCCCGGGGCCTTGCGCATGCAGGAGGCCACCCAGCCGTACCACTGCTCGGCCTTCTCCAGGTAGGCACGCTTGTGGGTGTGCTCGTAGAGCCGGGCGGCGAGCTGCGCCGAGAGGGAGGTGACGTTGGTGGCCCGGACGTTGTTGTTGGGGGAGTCGACCCAGTCCATGCCGCCCGGACAGGCTTTGGCGGTGTCGCCGTCCCAGGCGCGGGTGACGACCGGTATGACGTTCTCGGCCCGCCGCAGGAACGTCCTGTCGCCGGTGGACTCGTACTGGTCGAGCTGGCTCAGGGCGACCACGGCGTTGTCGTCGTAGTAGACGTCGCCGCCCGGGCCGAGCGGGGCGGGCAGGTACGACTGGTAGCCGGGCCGCTCGCCGCCGGAGTGGTACAGCTCGAACGTGTCGAAGCGCTCCGCCGCGTCCGCGCGGTAGGCCTGGCCGGTGCGCGGGAGTTCCTGCATGTCGACGGCCGCAGCGGCGGCCTCGCGGAACGGCCACAGGAAGGAGTGCGCCGGGTCGCTCGCCTGTCGCGGGGTGTGCTCCAGGTACAGACCGTGCTGGTCCGTGCCCTCGTACAGACGGGTCTGCAGGGCCCGGTAGGTCTCGGTGGCGCGGTCGGCCCACAGGGACTGCGGGACGGGGCGGGGCCGGTCGGGACGGTCGGTGCCGGCGTGTGCGGGGGCGGCGGTCCAGAGCAGGCCCGCGCAGACGGCGGTCACGGTGGCACGGCGGAGCAGCGGTCGCGGCATGGTTCACCCTTCACGGAGAGGAAAAGGAGAAGAGAGGGACACAGCGGACGTACGAGAAGACGTAGGAGAGGACGTACGGGGGTCAGCGGTGGATCTTGAGGCTGCTGATGAAGAAGCGCTGCGCGGAGAAGAACAGCACCAGCGTCGGCAGGGAGACCAGCAGGGCGCCGGCCAGCACGACCGGGGGACCGACGTTGGAGTAGTTGCCCTGCAGGTCGGCGAGCGCGGCCATGACCGGCCGGATGTTGCGGCTCGTGGTCAGCGTGATGCCGAACATCAGGTCGTTCCACACGGCCACGAACTGGAACACGAACACGGCGATCATGGCGGATCTGGTGAGCGGTACGTGGATCTGCCAGAACAGCCGCCACCAGGACGCGCCGTCCAGGCGCGCGGCCTCCACGACCTCCTTCGGCAGGGTGAGGGCGTAGTTGCGCATGACGAAGAAGGCGAAGGGGATCGCGATCGCCGTGTAGATCAGCACGAGCCCGAACTGGGTGTCGTACAGGGACGATTCCGCGTACGACAGGAACAGCGGGCGGATGAAGACCTGCAGGGGCAGCAGCGTGCCGGAGTAGATCACCCAGAACCACAGCGCCCGGTGCTTCACGGGCATGATGATCGTGGCGAAGGCGGCGCCCGCGGCCAGTACGGCGGAGGCCAGCGCGCTGACGACGGAGTACAGCAGGCTGTTGCCGAACGCCGGGCCCAGGTTGGCCCGGTCCCAGGCCTGGGACATGTTGTCGAACAGTCCGAACTCCGTCGGGAACCAGTGCGGGCTGCCCGAGTAGCTTTCGGCCGGCACCAGGGCGTTGACCACCAGGAGCCAGGTCGGGACCAACCAGAGCAGGGCGAGCACCGCGACGGTGCCGGTGCGCAGGACGCGGCCGAGGGACATGGTCATTCGCCTTTCACGTCGAGCTGACGGCGCAGATAGAGCCAGGAGGCCGCCAGGACGATGACGGTGAGGACGACGGCGATCGCCGCTCCCGCGCCGGGCCGCAGTTCCAGGAAGGTCTCGTTGTACATGGACACCGCGAGGGTCTCCGTGGCCCGGCCCGGGCCTCCTTGGGTGAGCACCCAGATCAGGTCGAACGACTTGAGGCCGTTGACCAGGCTCATGCCGATCACGATGATCGACACGGGGCGCAGCTGCGGCAGGACGATGTACCGGAACTGCTGCCAGCTCCCCGCCCCGTCCAGGGAACCGGCCTCCAGGGTCTCCGGCGGGATGGACTGGAGTCCGACCAGGAAGAGGATGACGGCCACACCGGTCGCCTGCCAGGCGTTGGCGAGGATCATCACGAGGGTGTTGCCCGGCCAGGTCAGCAGCCACCCCTGGGCGAACGAGTCGAGGCCCACCGTGGTCAGGACCTGGTTGACGGCGCCGTCGGTGGTGAGCATGAAGTTCCAGACCACCGCCACCGCGGAGCCCGAGAGCGCGTACGGGAGGACGACACACAGCCGCGCGAGGCGCGAGAAGCGGGTGGCGTCGGTCATGCAGGCGATGGCCAGCCCGAGCACGAAGGGGAGCACGACCGTGCCCACCACCCACAGCAGGGTGTTCTGGATCGAGCGGGTCAGGGCCGGGTCGGAGGCGAAGCGGGTGTAGTTGTCGAACCAGCTGAAGGGGGAGGTCCGGGTGTCGGCGAAGAAGCTGCGGTGGATGGTCCACACGAACGGGGCGAGCAGGAACACCGAGACCAGGAGCACGGCCGGTGCCATGAACCCCCCGGCCGTCAGGCGCTCGCGCCCGCTGATCCAGGTGTCCCGCCGCACGGGACGCGGCTCCCCGCCGGCGGGCGGTGTCCGTCTGCTCCCGCCGGTGGCGGGTCGGTCGGTCGTGGAAGTACTCATGCCTCGTCGCGCCTCCAGGCTGCCCATTCGTCTTGTGCGCGCTCCTGCATCCGGCGCAGCGTGGTCTCCGGTGAGGTCTGCCCGGCCATGAACCCGCCCAGGTCGTTGGTGTTGCCCTGGATGAGGCTCGGCGGGCTGGCCTCCCAGTAGCGGATCAGCGGGATCCGGTGCTCCTTGGCCACGTCCCGCTGCAGCGCCGCCACCACCGGGTTGTCGGACCGCACCGTCGGGTTGGCGGAGCTGTCCTGCAGGAAGTCGCTCCACACCCGCTGGACGGGCGGGGCGAGCCACGAGCCGACGTTCGCCAGGGCGGCGTCGTGCGAGGAGGCACGGGCGGGCACCGTGAAGACGCCCGACTCGGCGATCACGCTCTTCGGTGTCGCGGACTTCACGGTGGGCAGGATGAACGCCCCGTAGTCCGCGCCCGGCTTCATGCCGGCCGCGGTCATTCCCTGGGCCTGCCAGGTGCCGTGCAGGAACATGCCGACCGTCCCGGCCTTCAGCGCGCCGGGTCCCCGGGCCTGGTCGAAGTCGGGCGACGTCATCCAGCCCTTGCGCATGAAGTCGTGCCAGATGTCCATCGCCTCGCGGGCCGGGTCGTCGGTGTACGAGGCCTCGCCGGTGACCAGTTTCTGGTAGAACCGCGGGTCGACCTTGGTCACCAGCTCCTGGAACCACTCGATCGCGGGCCAGCCGCCGACCTGACTCGCCAGGAACGGCGTGATCTTGTTTCGCTTGAGGACCTCGGCGCAGTGCAGCAGCTCGTCCCAGCTCCGGGGCTCGGACAGCCCGAGCTTCTTGAACACCGGCTTGCTGTAGAACAGCACGTAGTACGACTCGTAGAGGGGGATGCCGTACACCTTCCCCCGGTACGCCACCGCGTCCCGTGAGGCGCCGCGCACCCATCCCTTCGCTTGGTACTTCGCCCAGACGCCCGACAGGTCCGTGAGGCCGCCGGCCCGGGCGAGGCGCTTGAGCTGGTAGCCCGAGGCCCACTTGACCAGGTCGGTGGCCTTGGACGTCTGCAGCGTCATCTGGACGACCTGCTGGTACGAGGTCACCGAAGGGTTGGACAACGGCCGCAGCGCGTAGCCGGTGATCTTCTCCAGCGCGCGTCCGGCCGCCCGGTAACCGTCGTCCCAGGTCGCGTTGTCGTTGGAGATGCTCGTGGTGCCCGGTTGCGCCGACGTGCTGTCTCCGCGGGCGCAGCCTGCTGCCGTGAGCGTGGCCGCGCCCGCGGCCATCCCGGCAAGAAGGCGGCGCCGGGCGAGCGGCGCGGCCGCACTTCGGGTCCTGCCCGATGCTGACATTGATCACCTTCACGGAAGCGAGCCATGTGCATGGCCGAATGTGAACCACTGGGCACAGTTATGTCCCGGAAACGCCCGGGGTTGCCGAGTGGTTGTTGCGTGGAAGTTAACGACAACATCTCTGCAGTGGCAAGGGTCTGGACGGTAGAAGGAGAGAAAGTGGGTTCGACCTCTGCTAAAAGGCCAGCTTGTAAGGCCATATGCCGGAGAAAATCGATGACGGATCGAGGATGGACTCTCCCGGACAGTCGTTGTTATCGTTAACGCACCGACAGAGCCCTACTGAGGAGCAGATGTGCAGTCCGCGTCTCGTTCGTACGACCCCCACCCCAGTTACGAACCCGTCGGCGGGCAGGTGACCGGGGGATGGCCGGCCGCGGTCGCCGCGCTGCCGCCCGGTCCGCTCGTCCTGGCCGTGGACGGTCCTGCCGCACTGGACTGGGACGCCCTGGCCGACGGCCTCACGGCGGCCGTGCGCCTCACGGGACGGCAGGCACAGCGGCTGGACGTACGCGATCACTACGCACCCTCCGCCGCCGAACGGATCACGGCATCGCCCCACCCCGCCGACGACCCGTTCTTCACCCCGCTGTCGCAGGCGAGCACCGCGGACCTCTTCGACTCCGTGCCGCAGCCGGAAAAGCCCGAGGGGGACGGCGTGCTGCTGGTCCTCGGGCCGGGCGCGGCGCTCTGCGCACCGGACGTGCTCTGGTACGCCGACCTGCCGAAGCGGTACGCGGAGGCCGCCGTGAGCAAGGGCGAGCTGCCCGTCGGCGCCAACCTGGGGCGTCCCGGCGCGCCGGGCGACCTGGTGCGCCTGTTCTACACCGACTGGCCCGTACTGGACCGCCACCGCGACGCGATCGCCGGCCGGGTGGACCGATGGATCGACACCCAGGACCCGTCGGCGCCCGCCTCCCTGGACGGCACGGCGCTGCGCGCCACGCTGGAACACCTGGCCCACGGGCCCGTCCGTACCCGCCCCTACTTCAACTCCACGCCCTGGGGCGGCCAGTGGGCCGCGAGCGAACTGGGCTTCACCCCGCAGGCCGGCAACACCGCCCTCGGCTACGAACTGATCGCCCCCGAGGCGGGCGTGGTCGTCGGCGAGAAGGACGGAGCGCAGGTCGAGATCCCGTTCCAGCTGCTGTGCGTCGAGCACCCCGAGGCCATGCTCGGCGAAGAGGGGCACCGCCGGTTCGGCACCTCCTTCCCGATCCGCTTCGACTACCTCGACACGATGGGCGGCGGCAACCTCTCCCTGCACCTCCACCCGCGCGAGCAGTACATGCGGGAGGTGTTCGGCTGGCCGTACACCCAGCACGAGACGTACTACGTGACCGCGCACGAGGAGGGCGCCCGCGTACTGCTCGGGCTCACCGAGGACGCGAACCCCGACGTCATGCGCGGCCAGGTGGAGGAGTCCATCGCCGACGGCACCCCCTTCCCCGTCCAGGACCACATCCAGACGCACCCGTCGGTCCAGGGCCAGCTGTTCATGATCCCCGCGGGTACCCCGCACGCCTCCGGCGCCGGGAACCTGGTGCTCGAGGTGAGCGCGACGCCGTACCTGTACTCGCTGCGCCTGTACGACTGGCTGCGCAAGGACGCCGCCGGCGCGTCCCGGCCGTTGCCCTACGCGCACGGCTTCGCCAACCTGGACACGGCACGGCGCGGGGAGGACGTGGTGAAGGACCTGGTCCAGCAGCCGCGTACGCTCCGCTCCGGCGAGGGCTGGCGCGAGGAGGTCGTCGGCGCGCTGCCCGAGATGTTCTACGCGGTCCACCGGCTGGTCGTCGCCCCCGAGGCGGGCATCCCCGACGACACCGCGGGCCGCTTCCACATCCTCAACGTCGCCGCCGGCCAGGGCGCCGTCGTCGAGACCCACGACGGACGCACCCACTTCCTCGCCTACGCGGAGACCCTCACGGTGCCCGCCGCGGTGGGCCCCTACCGGGTGCGCGCCGTGGGCGGCGACGAGGTGCGGATCGTGAAGGCCCTGGTGGTCGAGCCGTGACCGAGGCCGCGAAGGACCGGTCGGCCGCGCCCGTCCCCGTCCTCGACGTCGGCGGTACGCACGTCACCGCCGCGCTCGTCGATCCCGGGACAGGCCGCCCCGTGGTGTCGTCGGTGATCCGCAGGCCGCTCGGTTCGCACGCAGGCGCCGACGGCATCCTCGACGACATCGCCCTGACCGCGCTCCGACTGCCGCCCGGACACGGCCCGTACTGGGGGGTGGCGATGCCCGGACCCTTCGACTACGACACCGGCATCGGCCGTTTCACGGGTATCGGCAAGTTCGAGTCCCTGTCCGGTGTGGACGTGGGCGCGGGACTGCGCCGACGGCTCCTCGACCGGGCCGAGCGGCTGTGCTTCCTCAACGACGCCGACGCCTTCGCGCTCGGCGAGCACCGGGCCGGGGCGGCCGAGGGGCACGACCTTGTGGTGTGCCTGACGCTGGGCACGGGCATCGGCTCCTCCTTCCTGCGTGCCGGCCTGCCCGTGCACGACGGCCCCGACGTGCCGCCCGGCGGCCATGTGCACCGGCTGGACATCGACGGCCGCCCGCTGGAGGAGACGGTCTCGCGCCGCGCCATCCGCCTCCACCACGCCCGGCTCACGGCTCCGCACCGGGAGCCGGACCCGCGTCACGAAGCCACCCTGCCGGACGTCCACGAGATCGCCGCGGCGGCCGAACAGGGCGACAGCGCCGCGGCGGAGGCCTTCCGCTACGCTTTCGACGCCCTCGGCAGGGCCCTGGCCCCGTGGATCGACCGCTTCGAGGCCACCGCCGTCGTCGTCGGCGGTTCCATGGCGCAGTCGTGGGACCTGTTCCATCCCGCGTTCGCCCGCGGACTGGCTCGGGCCGAAAGGTCGCCCGTACGTGTCCTGCCGGCCCGGCAGCCCGCGGCGGCACCGCTGATCGGGGCCGCGCACTGGGTCCGCAGCGCGGCGGGCACGTCATGAGGACCGGTCCGGGGCGAGGTCGCACGCCGCAGGCCGACGGAGAAGGGGGAACGGGCATGACAGCTCGTCGAGGCGGCGGGCCGACCATGCATGACGTCGGGAAGCTCGCACAGGTCAGCGCCATGACCGTGTCCCGCGTACTGAAGAACGACCCCGGAGTCTCCGAGGCGACCAGGGAACGCGTCTTCGCCGCGGTGGACCGGCTGGGCTACCGCCGCAACGAGACCGCGCGCAGCCTGCGGCTCGGCGGCAGCGGGATGATCGGGCTCGTCGTCACCAACCTCGCCAACCCGTTCTACTCACGCCTCGCGCTCGGCGTCCAGGAAGTCGCCACCGAGTACGGCTTCCGCATGGTGCTCAGCAACTCCGCCGAGCAGGCCGACCGGGAGCCCGGTCTCGTCGACGGCCTCGTCGACCACCAGGTCGAAGGGCTCATCGTCGTCCCCGCCGGGAGCCGGCAGCAGCACCTGGCCGCCGCCATGCGCCATGTACCCGTGGTGCTCGCCGCACGGCCACCCGCGGGACTCGACACCGACTGCGTGCTGGTCGAGGACTTCCACGGGGCCCGCGAGGCCACCGCCTGCCTGCTGGCCGAGGGGCACACCCGTATCGCCTTCCTGGGCAATCCGCCCTCGCTCTACACCGGGGCCGAACGACTGCGCGGGTTCTGGGCGGCACACGACGAGGCCGGCGTCGAGCCCGACAACTCCCTCATCCGGCAGGGCCTGGTCGACGCGGCGACGGCCGAGGCGGCGACCCTCGAACTGCTGGGCCGGCCCGACGCCCCCGCGGCGCTGTTCTGCACCAACAACCGCATCAGCCAGGGCGCCATCCGGGCCCTGCACAAGTCGGCGACCACCCTGCCGCTGGCGGGCTTCGACGACTTCGAGCTGTCCGACATCCTGGGCCTGCCACTGACCCTCGTCTCCTACGACGCCGACGAGATCGGCCGGGAAGCCGCACGCCTGCTCATCGACCGCCTGGGACACAAGGACGCGGAGCAGCCCCCGTCCCGCCGCGTCACGATCCCCACGCGCGTCGTCCGCCACGGCGTCCACGCCGGGGGCCGCGCCCTCGGTACCCCGCGGACCGACACATAACGCGTCACGCAACGAGTCACGTAACACCGCATGTACCAGGTGACCCGGCGCGTCACGCGACACGTCACGTACGAAGAAGGGCCGACCATGCAGTTCCCCACGAGTGTCGAGGACCATCCGCTGGTCCGGCGCGCGGTGCGGCACCTCGACTCCCTCGGCGACCGGCGCCACGGACAGCTGCTGGTGCGCTGCCTCGACGACACCCTCGCACGCACCGTCCGGGCCATGCCCGACGGCAGCGCGTTCGTGGTCACCGGCGACATCCCCGCCATGTGGCTGCGCGATTCGTCGACCCAGCTCATGCCCTACCTGGCGCTCCTGCGGGACGACAAGGGCCTGCAGGACCTGGTGGCCGCCGTACTGGAGCGCCAGTTCGACCAGATCCGGCGCGACCCGTACGCGAACGCCTTCAACCCCGAACCCTCCGGACACGCTCACGACGGCGACGACCTGTGCGTGGACCCCTGGGTGTGGGAGGAGAAGTACGAGGTCGACTCGCTGGCCTTCCCGCTCCTGCTCGCCCACCGCTTCTGGCGGGCCACCGGCCGCACCGACCACCTCGACGGGGCGGTGCGCACCGCCCACTCCGTACTCACCGTCTGGCGGACCGAGCAGGACCACGAGCGCCTGTCCGCCTACCGCTTCTCGCGGACCTCGGGACCGGCGAGCGACACGCTGCCCGCAGAGGGGCGCGGAACGCCCGTCGCCCGGACCGGAATGACCTGGAGCGGGTTCCGCCCGAGCGACGACGCCTGTACGTACGGA
Organism: Streptomyces ortus; assembly: GCF_026341275.1. Taxonomy (NCBI): domain Bacteria; kingdom Bacillati; phylum Actinomycetota; class Actinomycetes; order Kitasatosporales; family Streptomycetaceae; genus Streptomyces; species Streptomyces ortus. Next base: position 3,559,379 of record NZ_JAIFZO010000002.1, on the reverse strand, counting down.
TACAACGTGCCCGCCAACCTGTGCGCCGCCGCCGCCCTCGACGGGACGGCCGAGATGGCACACCAGGTGGGGGACACGGCACTGGCCGAGGACGCCACCGCCCTGGCGGCCGAGCTGCGCGAGGGGGTCGCACGCCACGGAACGGTCGACCACCCCGACCACGGCACGATCTACGCCTATGAGGTGGACGGACTCGGCAACGCCCTGCTGATGGACGACGCCAACATGCCGAGCCTCCTCTCCCTGCCCCTGGTCGCGAACGTCTCCACCGCCGACCCGCTGTACCGCGCCACGCGCGAGTTCGTCCTCTCCCCGGCCAACCCGACCTGGTACCGGGGGACCGCGGCCGAAGGAGTGGGCAGCCCGCACACCCCCGAGGACCACATCTGGCCGATCGCCATCGCGGTGCAGGGCCTGACCGGCGACGACGAGGCGGCGCGGCTCGCGGCCCTGCGCACGCTGGCGGACACCGACGCGGGCACCGGCGCCATGCACGAGTCCTTCCACAAGGACGACCCGCGGCGGTTCACCCGGCACTGGTTCTCCTGGGCCAACGCGATGTACGCGGAACTCGCCCTGGACGTGGCCGGTCTCGGGACCCGCCCCCTGTGGTCCCGGCCCTCTCCCCAGGCGTCCGCGCCCCCGGGGGCGTGAACGGGTAGCGTTCCCGTATGGACTTTCGTACAACAGTTGAGCGTGCTCAACGCCTGAAGCAGTTGCATGCCGAGTACAAGCCGCTCGTGCTCCCGACCGTCTGGGACGTCTGGTCGGCGCGTACGGCGGCCGGCGCCGGGTTTCCCGCGCTGACGATCGGCAGCCATCCACTTGCCGACTCCCGGGGGGCCGAGGACCACGAGGGGCAGACCTTCGAGGAAGTGCTCGCCGCCGTCAGGCCGATCATCGCGGCGGTCGACGTGCCCGTGTCCGTGGACCTGGAGGCCGGGTACGGACAGCAGCCGGCGGATCTCGTCGCCGGACTCATCGAGGCCGGCGGTGTCGGTCTCAACGTCGAGGACACCGTCCACTCGGACGGCGGACGCGTGCGCGGCACGCAGGAGCACGCGAAGTACATCGCCGGGCTGCGCGCGGCGGCCGACGACGCGGGCGTCCCGCTCTGGGTCAACGGGCGCACCGACCTCTTCCTGCACGCGAAGGACGCCTCCGAGGTCCGCGACGAGGCGATCGAGCGACTGCGGGCCATGGAGCAGGCCGGCGCCGACAGCGTCTACCCGGTGGGCATCCAGGACGACGACGACCTGCTCACGGCGGTGACCGGTGCCGTCGCCGTTCCCGTGAACTCCACCGCTCATCCCGTCAAGCACGACCTCGAACGCTTCCGCCGTCTCGGCGTCGGCCGGATCACCTACGGTCCGCTGCTGCAGATCGCGCTGACGGACGCGATGAAGGGCATGCTCGGGCCGTGGGCCCCCTGACGACCCTGACGAACTGACCGGGCGACGGGCGCCCCCGGCCCTCTGGGAGGGCCGGGGGCGCCCGTCTGTCGTCGGCGTCGTACGAGGATCTCCCCGAACCCTTGACGGCGTTGGTTCAGACCTTTACGTTCTTGCGCACACCACGTGTTCATAGGTGAACTCGTTGTTCACCACCTTGAACGAGCCTCCCCCACCGTCTGTCTCGGACGAAAGGCTGCGATCACTCCCATGACCGTGCGTACCCGTACCCGTACTCGTCCCCATGTCCTGCGCGGCGGACTCGCCCTGGCGGCCCTGCCCCTGACGGCGGCTCTCCTCGCCGCCCCGCAGGCCGGCGCCGTCCCCGCGGCCACCTCGACCGCCGTCGCCCCGTACCTGTACAACGGCTGGGGAAACCCGCCCAGTCCCACGACGATCACCCAGGCCACCGGCGTGAAGTCGTTCACCCTCGCCTTCATACTCAGCAACGGCTACTGCAACCCGCAGTGGGACGGCAGCCGCCCGCTCACCGGCGGCGTCGACCAGCGCACCATCACCACGATCCGCAACGGCGGCGGCGACGCCATCCCGTCCTTCGGCGGCTACAGCGGCAACAAGCTGGAGAGTTCCTGCTCCAGCGCGAGCGAACTCGCCGCCGCCTACCAGAAGGTCGTCGACGCCTACACGCTCAAGGTCATCGACATAGACATCGAGGCCGCCGCGTACGACAACCCCACCGTGCAGCAGCGCACCGTCGACGCCCTGAAGACCGTCAAGTCCCGCAACCCGGGCCTGAAGGTGCACATCACCATCGGTACCGGGCAGAGCGGCCCCGACACCAGCCTGATCAAACGCGCCGCCGCCTCGGGCCTGGCCGCCGACAGCTGGACCATCATGCCCTTCGACTTCGACGGCGGAAGCCAGAACATGGGCACCCTGACCCTGCGCGCCGCCGAAGGCCTCAGGACCGCACTGAAGCAGGCGTACGGCTACAGCGACGACCAGGCCTACCGGACCATGGGCATCTCCTCCATGAACGGCGTCACCGACCAGAACGAGAAGGTCACCGTCGCCGACTTCCGCACCATCCTCGGCTACGCCCAGCAGCACCACCTGGCCCGGCTCACCTTCTGGTCAGCCAACCGCGACCGGCCCTGCACCGGGGGCGACTCCGAGAGCTGCTCCGGTGTCGCCCAGGCCGCCTGGGACTACACCCGTGTCTTCGCCCAGTACACCGGCTGACCCGCCCGCACCGTTCCCCCTCGTCGCGAAGGAACTCACATGACGCGCTTCAAATCCCTGGCCACCGCCACCGTCGCGGGCATCGTCGGTACGATCGCGGTCCTGAGCACCGGCAGTGCCGCCGCGGCCGACCCGAACAAGGCTCCGGGCGGCAACTTCGACCTCTCCGTATGGCAGTTGCAGGAGCCCGTCGGCTCTCCCGGCTCACCGACGACCATCTCCTCGTCCCGGCTCCAGGGCGCCAACGGCTACCAGGACTCGTACTTCTACACCGACACCCGGGACGGAGCGATGACCTTCTGGGCCCCGGAGAAGGGCGTCACCACCCCCAACTCCAAGTACGCCCGCTCCGAACTGCGGGAGATGAACCGCAACGGCAGTGCCGCCGACTGGTCCCTCAAGGGCAGTCACCGTATGGACGCGACCCTGCGCGTGGTGTCGGTGACCTCCAACGTGTGCGTCGGGCAGATCCACCTCGGTTCCGGCGGATCCTCCACGAAACCGCTCGTCGAGCTGTACTACCGCGCGAACGGCGACATCGTGGCCGGCATCGAGAACTCACCCGCCGGCGGCCAGACCCCGCACACCGTCGGCCATGTCTCGCTCGGCAAGACCTGGACGTACTCCATAGCCGTATCCGGTGGCCGGACCATCGACCTGACCGTCAACGGAAGCACCACGCACTACACGATCCCGACGTCCTTCGACCCGTACAAGCAGTACTTCAAGGCCGGTTCCTACAACCAGTCCTCATCGGACAGCACCACCAAGGGGGCCCGTGTCGCCTTCTACGGCCTGACGGTCTCCCACAACTGAGCCTGGCCGGGGGCGCGTTCCACGGGCGCGCCCCCGGTACCGCCTTCGTCAGCCGGCCGTGCCGTCGAGCAGCCGGCTGTACCGCAACCGCAGTGCCCGCTCGGTACCCGCCACCGCGGTGACCAGGGTCAGCACGACGTTGCACCAGGCAGGCAGCTGGACCGGCGCGGTGAAGGCCCCGACCCGCTCGGCCACCGCGGGGATCTCGGCGACCTGCTGGGCGAGCTGCGTGACCAGCACGACCAGGGCGACGACGAGCACGGTCAGCGAGAAGGCGCCGATCCAGCGGCTCAGGGCCGGGTGGCTCCGGTCCAGGTGGGCCCGGCGCCCCTCGGCGGAGTCGCGGTCCGGCACGAGCGGGTGTTCGGCGCCGTCGACGGTGACGTAATGGCAGCGCCGCAGCCCGAAGGCGCTCAACCGCACCTCGACGGTGCCGCCCGGCACCGGGAAGGCGGCGGGGAGTTTCGACCGGGCGTGATGCCTGCCGTCGAGGTACAGATCGGCCCCGGCCGTCGCGGACGTCTGGTCCTGTCCGCGTTTGACGTCCACGGCGTAGACCGCCTTCCCGCCGCTCCCGTCGGGCAGCGGCAGATAGAACAGGGAGCGGTAGGGCAGCTGCCACCAGCGGAACCGCTTCAGCGGCCGGCCGTCCCCGGGGGTGATCCGCCGTGCGGCCCGGCGGCTCCGCATCTCCTCGAACATCGCAGGCACCTGCCTCACTTGCTTACGTTGCGGGGTTGCGCCGCGTCACCGGAGTGCGTCGCGTCACCGGGTTGCGCCGCGCAGGCGAGGTCCCGCGCGGGGCGTTCCCCCGTGGTCAGGAACGTCGTCGCGGCATCGTTGGCGCACGTGTTGCCGCCGTACGGGTAGACACCGTGGCCGCCCTGGTCGACGGTCACCATCGTGGCCCGCCCGCCGAAGGCCCGCCTCAGCTCCCGGGCGCCGGCCAGTGGAGTGCCCGGGTCACGCTCGTTCTGCACCATCAGCACGTTCGACGGGCCGCGGCCGGTGATGCGCACCGGCGGTTCGGTCCGCTCCCGCGGCCAGTACGCGCAGGGGTTGACGCTTGCCGTGGAGCCGCCCAGCATCGGATACCTCAGCCGGTCGACGGCGACATTGCGCTGGTACTCCCGTACCGTCCCCGGCCAGCGCGAGTCACCGCAGACCACGGCGAGACGCGAGGCCAGCAGGTTCTCCAGGCCCGCGGGCAGCTCCGGGAGCGGCAGCTCACCACCCGTCTCGACCGCCTGCCAGAACTCGGCGAGCCGGGGCAGAGAGCTGTCGGCGTACAACTGCTCGAAGGTGAACGCGCGGAACGCGGTCCCGTCGACGCCCTGGACCGGCTTCGCGTCCAGCCGGGCCGCGAGCTCGTAGAACTTGGCGGTGATCTGCTCGGGTGTGGAGCCCAGACCGTACTCGGGGTGCCCGACGGCGAACGCGGCGAAGTCGGGGAAGCGGTCCTCAAGCCCCCTGGCGAACAACCGCATGGCCGTGACGTCGTAGCCGCCGGGACCCAGATTGCTGTCGAGTACGATCCGGTCGCTGCGCCGTGGGAACAGCGTCGTGTAGACCGCGCCGAGGTAACTGCCGTAGGAGGCGCCGAGGTACGACAGCCTCGGCTCGCCCAGTGCCGCGCGGAGGAGGTCCATGTCGCGTGCGGTGTTGGCGGTGGTGGTGTGCGGCAGCATCCACGCAGTCGCCGAGTTCTCGCACTGCCCGGCGATCTTCCGGGCGTACGGTGCTTCTCGCGTGACGTCGGCCGCGGTGTGCGCGTACGGCGGGAAGTTGCCGCTCCACTGCTGTTTCTCCGTCAGGTCGCAGGTCACCGGAGTGCTGCGGCCGACACCGCGCGGGTCGAAGCCGATGATGTCGTAGGAGTCGAGCACCTCCTGCGGCAGCCCCGACGCGGCGAGGACCGCCGGGTAGGTCAGGCCGGAGCCGCCCGGACCGCCCGGGTTGGTCAGCAGCACACCGCGTCGCTGTGACGGCTTCTCGCTCGCCAGCCGGGAGACGGCGACATCGATCCGCCGGCCTCCGGGGGCGCGGTGATCCAGCGGGACTTCGAGCGTCGCGCACTCCAGGCGGGGTGCCGCCGCTCCCTCGGGGCACGGGCCCCACCGCAGGGCGCCGGGCGCCGGCGCCGTCGTGGCCGCCACGGACACCGGTGAGGACGGTGTCGCCGCGGGCGCCGACGCCGGAAGGGCGGTCACCGTCAACGCTGCGGCGGTCACGGCGAGGGGCAGACTTCTGCGCATGAGGTGTCCTCCTGTGGGGGGCTTTACCGGCACGCGAACGAGTCTGTCGAGCAGCGGCGGCCCGGACATCGGCCCGACGGACCGACCGGGCCTGGACCGGGGGAGAGGAGCGGGTTAGACCTGGGTCGTAGGCGCATCGGTCCTGGGTGTGATCCACCGGTCGCACGATATGGTGACAATGGCCTGGTGAACACGGATGTGATGCCGCGGCTCGGGGTGGGGCAGCAGGCCTGGCGGCTGACGGTGGCCGCGCTCGTCGGCCTGCCGATCTGGCTGACGACCCTCGCTCTGTCGCGCAAGCAGCCCGGCGGCCCGGACACCTGGATCCTCGTCGGCGATCCGCTGGTGGCCCTCGGGTGTCTGACGCTGCTCGTGTGGCGACGGCGGCGGCCCCTCACGGTGGCCCTGGCGGTCGCGGTCGTCTCGACCGCGTCGGCGTCCGCCACCGGCGCCGCCCTGCTGGCACTGTGCTCGGTCGCCACCCGCCGCCGCCCGGTGGAGATCGGGGCCGTCGTCCTGGCCTACGTGATCGCGTCGCAGCTCTCCGTCGGGATGTTCCCGGTGGAGGGCTCGGACGACGTGGCGTTGTGGGTCCAGGTCGTGGTGCCGGCGCTGACGGCGGGGATGGCGGTGGCCGCGGGCATGGCCGTCGGGGCGCGACGGGCCGAGATGCGGTCCCTGCGGGAGCGGGCGGAGAGCGCGGAACGGGAGCAGAGCGCGCGGGCGGCGCAGGCACGGGCCATGGAGCGCAACCGGATCGCCCGCGAGATGCACGACGTCCTCGCGCACCGCATCTCCCTGGTCGCCATGCAGGCCGGGGTGCTCGACCACCGCCGTGACCTCCCGGCCGACGAGAACCGCGTCCTGGTCCGCGGCATTGCCGAGGGCTCCCACCAGGCACTGGAAGAGCTGCGCGAGGTCCTCGGCGTGCTCCGCGCCGACCCGGGCCGGCCGGAACCGCCGCAGCCCTCCCTCGACCGGGTCCCCGACCTGGTGGCCGACGCCCGCGCCTCGGGACTCGACGTCCGGCTGACCGACGGCGTGACCGCGACCCCGCCCGGCGGCGCCGGCCGGACCTGCTACCGGATCGTCCAGGAAGCGCTGACCAACGCCGCGAAGCACGCTCCCGGCGCGGTCGTACAGGTCACCCTCGACGGCGCTGAGGGCGGCACCCTCGACATCCGCGTCCGCAACGGACCGGCCCCGCTGCGCACCACCCGGCCGCCCGCCTCCGGCTTCGGCCTGCTGGGCCTCGGCGAACGGATCACCCTCGCCGGCGGCGAACTCGACCACCGTGCCACGCCCGACGGCGGGTACGTTCTCACCGCACGACTGCCCTGGCCGGACGGCCCCGCCCCCACCCACGAAAAGAGCGCATGAGCCACGCCGAGAACACGTCGACCGAGAGCCGGCCCGATCCCGTACGGGTCGTCATCGTCGACGACGAGGAACTGGTCCGCATGGCCCTGCGCCTCGTCATCGACGGCGAACCGGACCTGACCGTCGTGGCGGAGGCGGCCGACGGCAGCGCCGCGCTGACCGTGGTGGCCGAACAGCGGCCCGACGTCGTACTCATGGACGTACGCATGCCGGGCCGGGACGGTCTGGAGACGACCCGGGAACTGCTCGCCCGGCCGGCGCCGCCCCGGGTGCTGATGCTGACCACCTTCGACTCCGACGACCTGGTGCTCGGGGCACTGCGCGTCGGAGCGCTCGGCTTCGTCCTCAAGGACACCCCGCCCGCCCGCATCCTCGACGCGGTGCGGACCGTCGCGGACGGCAACCCGGTGCTGTCACCGGCGGCCACCGCACGGGTGATCGCCGCGGCCACCGGACCGGACTCCGCGCACGCCCGTGACCGTCACCGCGCCGCCGCGCGTGAACGCCTGTCCTCGCTGACCGAACGGGAACGGGAGACCGCCCGCGCCATCGCGGACGGACTGGGCAACCCGCAGATCGCCGAACGGCTGCACATCTCCGTCGCGACCGTCAAGGCCCACACCGGCAGCCTCTTCGCCAAACTGGCGGTCGAGAACCGGGTACAGATCGCGCTGCTGATCCGGGACGCGGAGGACTGACGCACCGGCGGCGCAAGGGGATCGCTCGACGTCGCCGACGGCTCCTGTGGTCAGGCCAGGGTGGTGTGTGGGCGGCGTACAGCGTGTGCTGGTCGCCCGACTGCGGCGTGCCAGACCAGGGCCGCGCATATGAAGGCCGTCGCCGCGGAGACCAGTGACCTGGTGAGGGTGTCGCTCCGCGCGCCGGAGACGAGGGCGACGGCCAGTGCCGCCGTCAGGGTGATGAAGGGCAGCGCACGGGGGATCCGCGTGGCGTTCGGCACGGCGGCCGGCGGCGGCAGCAGCCAGGTGGCGAGGCCGTAACACGCACAGGCCAACAGTGTGGCTCCCAGCACCTCGCTGGGCCGGTGGCCGCCCATGGTCGCGCTGTAGGCGGCGATGCAGGCGAGCCACAGCACACCGACCATGGCGACGTAGGGGCGGATCCGGGGGGAGAGCACGAGGACGGCGGCGAAGGTCAGCGCGGCGGGGATGGCCGTGTGCCCGCTGGGGAAACCCTGATCAAGGAGGTTCTCGGGCGCGCCCACCAGATCGGGGCGGGGCAGGGTCGATTTGAGCACCTCCTTGCCTCCGGTCGCGAGAACGACGACCCCGAGCGCCGCGAACCCCTGCCGCCAGCACCGCCGGACCAGCGTGAGGACCACGATGACGGCCAGGCCCACCATCAGGGTGGGCTTGGCGCTCAATTCCAGCGGTGGGAGGGGCGTCGAGCCGTAGGCCGCTCCTGACAGGGGGTAGATCCAGGCAGTTTCAGGGTTCCCGTTGCCGAGGCGGAACAGGGCGTTCTCAGTTCGTTGCCCCCACGGGGTGCAGATGGCGAGCAGGTAGACCGTCAGGAACCCCAGGGTGTACAGCAGCGCAGGCATCCACGGCCGGGTCGTGCGGGACGGAGGGCCGGGGGTGTCGAGGGTCTTCTCGGGGGTCTCGGGGGTGGCCTGCGTTGCGGGCCCCGGGCGGTGCGTGGGCAGGGACTGGGAATCGTGCTGAGTCATCGCTCTTTTTCTTCTGTCGGGGGGTGTTCGGTCACGCACGTCTTCCGGCACGACGCGGGCCGCCCGGCTCGGCCGGCCGGCCCGCCGGAGGGCCGCTCCTATTCGGCGAGTGCCCGTCCCTGTCGGCGCTGGGCGGCGATCGCCAGGGCGGGGAGGGGTGCGATCAGCAGGATGAGGACGACCAGGTCCGGAAAGGACTGCATGAACGCGTCCGGCCGGACGACGATCGCCTGCGTGCGGACGATCGCGAACGCCGCGACGGGGATCAGCCACCGGTAGTCGCCCGTGGCGGCCGTCGCCACCCACGCGGCGATCAGCGCGGCGACTTCGAGGACGAACAAACCGCGTTGGAAGGTCGGACTGACAGAGATGATGTGCAGGCCCCCGGCCACGAACATGGCGAGCATGACAGGGGCCAGCCAGCGGTACGAGCGGCGGCGCAGCCGGCTGGGACGGCAGAGCGCCAGTACGGCGCACGCGGCACACAGTGTCCCCGACAGCACCAGGTCACGGGCCGTTATCGGGGCGCCCAGGCCGTAGTAGCCCAGGCCCGCCTTGCCCTCGTCACCGAAGAAGGTGCGGCCGTGGGACGTGGCGCCGGCCCACATCATGGCTGCCGCGGCCGGCAGCGCGAACCCCGGTCTGCCGCGCAGCAGGGCGATCAGGCAGCCGAGCGGGAGCAACCCGTAGGGCAACAGCCGTACCTGCGTGGGACCTTCGGCCCACGGGTACCAGCCGGCGAAGCGGAAGGCGATGGCGTGCTGTCCGGGGTCGATGTGCAGGGCCCAGTGCCACACATCCTGCAAGTACGGCACCAGTGCCAGCGCGGCGAGGGCCAGGGCGGTCAGATGGATGCCGTCCAGCCACCACGGCCGGGCCGTGTCGTCGACGACGGCACGGGCGCGGGCCTGCACTCCGGCGCGCACCAGGGCGGCGACTTCCCGCGGCGGGGGCCAGGAGCGGCCGGGATACGCCTCGGACAGGCAGGCCAGCACTTCCTCTCCCTGCCGGGAACGGTAGGGCTCGGGATAGGGGGCGAGCAGCAGACGATTCATGCCGGGGCCGCGCCCGCGTCCCGCGAGTGTCCGATGACGACGGCCGCCGCCTGCTGCATCCGCAGCGCCTCCCGGCCGAGCGCCTCGGTGCCGTCCTCGGTGAGCCGGTAGTAGCGCCGCGCCCGCCCGTCCACGATCTCCTCGTGGCCGGCGGCCACCAGCCCAGCCCGTTCCATCCGCTCCAACGCGCCGTAGAGAGTGCCGACAGCGATCCGGACCCTCCCGCCGGTGGCCCGCTCGGCGGCCTTGATGATGCCGTAACCGTGCAACGGGCCGTCCATGAGTGCGGCAAGGATGAAGTACTGCGGTTCCGTCAGGGGCGGATTCCGTCTGGTCATGCGTCGAGCATATATCGAGCTACGAAATATATCTGCCCGTCTCTGGTGGTCTCAGGCAACACCCCCATGCTTCACCCGGGCCCGTGCGGCGTCTCCTTGCCGCCGGTCTCTGTTTCGATGACGTGGACGCATCGGTCGAGGGCGGCCACCATGTAGCGGCGCCAGAGCGGGGCGAAGGGGCCGGCGAGGATCCAGCGGCGGCCGGGCAGTGCCTTGAACTCGTAGGTCCAGCGGATGAGCGTGCCGTCACCGTCGGGGTTGACGTTGAACTCGCCCCGGACACCGGCCGCGAGGCGGGACAGGACGTTGGTGAAGCCGGTGAGCTGGTAGGCGAAGGAGGAGTCCGGTACGTACTCGGTGAGTTCTTCGTCGACCTGGGAGCCGTCGTCGAACTGCGGGTTCCTTCGCGGTCCCGCGTGATCCCAGGCCCCCGTCTGGTTCTTCACACCGCTGACCCCGGGAAACGGGGCCACCGGGCGGAAGACGGTGGGCAGATCGATGGGCGCCAGGATGCGGAAAGCGTCCCGGGGTGACGTGCGGGTCCGCTGCTGGACGGTGATCACGACGGTTCTGTCCGCCGGGCCGATGAGGAGACTGGTCATCTTCAACTCGCCATACTTGTCGTCGCGGTCATGGTCATGGTCATGGTCGTGGTGCGGAAGGTCGGATAGTCGGTGTAGCCGCGGTGGTCGCCGCCGTAGAAGGTGGCCGGGTCGGGCTCGTTGAGCGGGGCGCCCGTGCGGACGCGGTGGGGCAGGTCGGGCGCAGGCCACGCGGTGCGGCTGTCGTCGTAGGTCCACAGCAGGTACGGCTCGATGTGCGGGTCGGGTGTGGGGGTGCGGTCGTCGAGCACCGGCATGAGCAGGATCTGCCGGGCGATCGCCGGTCCGCCGCGGTCCCGGGCGAGAATCGACAACGCCGCCGCCAGGCCACCGCCCGCGCTGTCGCCCATCACACCGACCGCGCGGGGTCCAGACCGAGCGACATGGTCTCCTGCTTTCCAGATTCGGGTTCGTGCTTCGTGCTTCGTGCTTCATGGGTCTGGGCTGGTCGGCGAGCAGCGAGCAGCGAGCAGTGAGCGGCGGGCAGCGCTCAAGCGAAAGAAGCGGAGGGAAGGGTGGGACGGGAGGGAAGGACGATGGCCTTTCCGGCGAGCGCTCCTTCGGCGGCCTCCGCGTGCAGGGCCGGCAGGTCGGCCAGCGGCACCCGCCGGGCGATGTCGACGCGCAGCACTCCGGAGTCGACCAGTGTCACCAGCCGTGCCAGCTGCCCGGCGTCGCTGTTGACGAACAGGTTGACGCCGCGTACGCCGCGGTCCTCGTCGGACGGCGCGGGCATCCACACCGTCGTGTTCACCACGACACCGTCGTCGCGCACCACGGAGGTCAGGGCGGCCAGCTGCATCGGATCGACCGGCGCGAGGTTGAGTACGACGTCGACCAGCGCGGAGAGTTCGGGAACTCCGTGGCCGAACACCTCGTCGGCGCCCGCCGCCCTGGCCCGCTCGCCGCTGCGCGGCCCGGCCGTGGCGATCACGTGGGCGCCGGCGTGCTTGGCCAGTTGGACGGCGTAACCGCCGACCGCGCCGCCCGCACCGTTGATGAGCACCCGTTGGCCCGGGGTCAGCGCGGCGTGGTCGAAGAGAGCCTGCCAGGCGGTGAGGCCGACCAGCGGCAGTCCGCCCGCATCGGCCAGCGGGATGCTCGTGGGCGCCGCCGTCAGCAGCTCGGCCGGTGCGATCACGTACTCCGCCGCCGCGCCGGTGCCGGTCATCGGCAGGAAGCCGACCACCCGGTCTCCCACGCTCACGACGTCCACGCCCTCGCCCAGTGCGTCGACCGTGCCCGAGACGTCGATGCCGGGGGTGTGCGGCAGCGTCACCGGGATGGGGCCCTGCATGAAGCCCGCGCGGATGTTGCCGTCGACCGGGTTGAACGATGTCGCGGCCACCTGGATCCGGACCTCCCCGGCCGCGGGAATCGGCTGCTCCACCTCCTCGTACCGCAGGACGTCCGGACCGCCGTACTCATGGAAACGCACTGACTTCATGACAAATACCAACTTTCATGACAGGGAGAAGACGTGGATGCGCATGCGTGGATGCGCGTGCACGGACGAATGTGCATCCATGTGCTTCGAATTTGAATCACTGGAGGATCGGGGCACGCCTCAGCTCTTGAGGAGGTGCCGCCGTGTGTGAGGGCCGACAGCGGCTAGTCGTCGTCGACGACGGCCAGGAGTTGGAGTTTGTCGTGGCTCGGGGAACCGGGCACGGCGGAGAACACCAGCAGCGTCTGGCGCTGCTCCGGATCCAGCAGCATCTCGGCGTACAGCTCCAACTCTCCCAACTCGGGGTGGAGGTAGCGCTTGAGGTCGTGGTGGTGGGTCACCCCCACCTCGTGCAACCGCCAGATGTTCGCGAACTCGGGACTCGCCTCCAGCAGTGCTGCGACGATCTCCCCCGCCTTCCCCGTGGGGTCCGCCGTGTACGCCTCCCGGATCTCCGCGGCGAAGACCCGGCCCCGCCGAGGGTGGTCCTCGATGGGGTACAGGCCACGCACCCGCGCGTCGCCCGTGAACCAGCGGTACACCAGATAACGGGACAGCCCCGAGTACTTGGTGTAGTCGCCCAACAGCGCGACCGCCGGGCGCGTCTGCAGCAACGCCTCGCCGCACCGTGACAGCACGATGGCGGGCACATCCGCGAGGCCGGCGACGATCCGCAGCATCGTCGGACCCACGTGATCGTCACGCAGCATCCGCCGCGGTGCCGGGAGCCCGCCCAGGATGAAGAGGTGGTCACGCTCGCTCAGATCGAGACGCAGCGCCCGGGCCAACGCGACCAGCATCCGTTCCGACGGCACCGGGCCGCGCTGCTGCTCGATCCGGCCGTAGTAGTCGGCCGACATCCCGGCCAGCACCGCCACTTCCTCCCGCCGGAGCCCGCCGGTGCGGCGGCGCTGCCCGCGGGGGAGCCCCACGTCCTCCGGCTGCAACGCCTGACGACGCGCACGGAGAAAATCCGCCAGCAACGCCCGGTCCATCGTCCGACCTCCTCTGTTCGACAAGGCAATCTTGACGCGAACCGGGAACCGGATGAAGGGCGATCTTAACCGGGGACAAGTTGTCCCTGGCTGAGCGCGGTGAATCGTGGGTACACGGTCAATCTGCGGTACAGGGCGAATCTGCGGTACAGGGCGGATCTTCAGTGCATGGCGAATCCTCGGTACACGGCGAATCCTCGATGCACGGCGAATCCTCAGTACACGGTGATACCGAAGATCGACAGGACCTCCGCGACGGGCTGGTGGTAGGAGACCCCGCCCGAGGTGCAGTTGCCGCTCGCCCCGACCAGGAAGCCGACGGCCAGGGTGCCGGAGTACGCCGGGGCGCCCGTGTCACCTGCCTCCGAGCAGGGGGTGGACCGGATCAGGCCGTAGACGGTGCCCTCGGAGTAGTTGACCGTGGCGTTGACCGCGGTCACCCTTCCGCAGTGGACCCCGCTGGTCCGGCCGACATGGCAGAGCGACTGTCCGACCGCCGGGCTCGCGACCCCGGTGATGTCCTGGTAGACACCCCCGCCCAGCGCGATGTCACCGGGCAGGTTCAGCGTGTTGGAGGTGTAGCGGACCACGCCGTAGTCGTCGATGGGGAAGGCGGCGCCGGCGGTCACACCGACCTGCACGGTACGTGCCGCGTCGGCGTACCAGGTGGTGGTGTGGGTGCCCGAGCAGTGGCCGACCATCACGCCGTAGTAGACGCCGTTGCCCCGCGCGTTGAAACCGACGACGCACTGCGCGCCGGTGGCGGCGTAGAGCACGGTGCCGCCCCGGATCGTCGTCGCCTGCAGGGCGGTGGCGGACGGAACGGTGCCGAAGAGCAGGGCGATCACGGCCGTCACGGCTGTGGTCAGCATCGCCAGGCAGGTGTGCAGACGTCTCACGGCCCCTCCCGGGGTCATCGGTGGTCCGGTACCGGACAGTTCCTTCATGGTGGGGGCGCGGCGGGCGCGGCGACAGACCTACTCAGGCCGTCCCTTCCCGCCTCCGCCTCCGCCTCCGCAGCCGTCCCTTCCCGCCTCCGGGGCCGTCCCTCCCGGCCGCCGCAGCCGGCCCTCGTCGCCGCCGAAACCGCGCCCCGTCTCCCGCCGCATCCGGAGTCGTCACATCACCCAAGTGACGGCCACCGGTCGGCGGCCCACGCGCACCACCCCCGCCAACCCGGAGGCGGCTCGCCGATCCCCCGTCCATCGAGTTCCGCGGCGTCCGGCTCCTCGAACAACGCCCTCCAGTGCGTGAGGTCCGCCTCGCTCATCGGAAAGGTCTGCTCCGGAGCGAGCGACTGACGGCGGGCAACCCTGGCTCGCTGAGTCCCAGGGTCCACCGGCATGTACACGATGCGGTAGGACGCGCCCACGGACTCCGCCAGCGAGCGGACCGCGGACCTTTCGTCACGAGTCCAGCATCCGAAGTCCAGGATCACGTTGGTTCCGAGGCTCAGCGCTTCCAGGCCCAGCGCAAGGAGGCGTCCCTCAAGGACGTCACGCTTCCCGTTCGCATCGGGCTCACCGAACAGCGGGATCATCCATTCATCAGGCGTCAGCCGAAGCGCGTGGTGCTCCACGGCCAACTGCCGAGCCCTGGTGGTCTTCCCGGCCCCCGGGAGGCCGACAGTCAGGAACAACGTGGTCACGCCTGGATCATTCACGGAGTCCAACTGAAGGGCAATCGAGTAACTGCCCCTCTGGTCAGGGACGTTGAGACGGCACCGTAACCCCGTAACCCCGTAACCCCGAACCCCGTAACCCAGAACCCCAGAACCCCGAAACCCCGAACCCCGACTCCGGAACCGCGCCGACGTCACCTAATTGTTATGGCGGATGACAAATAGCGCTCCCCGCCCTCTGGGCACAGGGTCCTGAGCGTCGTAAGTTCCCGCTCACAACATTCAGTTCGGGCGGATCGCCCGACACCCGGCAATTCCCCCGAGTCGCGCTTCTCGGTTTCCCGCTCACCACCCTCGGCCGTCCGGCCGTCCGGCCGTACCACCAGAAAGGACCCTGCCCATGCGCAAGGGACTTCTCCTCACCGCCGCTTCGGTGGCGCTGGCCAGCTCGCTCGCTGCCTGCAGTGACTCCTCGTCGGGCGACGACTCCGGTTCCGGCTCCGGCTCCGGCGCCAAGCCGAAGATCGGTGTGATCCTTCCCGACAGCAAGTCCTCGCCCCGCTGGGAGACCGCGGACCGCAAGTACCTCTCCGAGGCGTTCAAGGCGGCGGGCGTCGAGTACGACATCCAGAACGCGCAGAACGACAAGCAGGAGTTCCAGACCATCGCGGACCAGATGATCACCAGCGGTGTGAACGTGCTGATGATCGTGAACCTGGACAGCGGCACGGGCAAGGCGGTTCTGGACAAGGCCAAGGGGCAGGGCGTCGCCACGATCGACTACGACCGGCTCACCCTGGGCGGCTCCGCCCAGTACTACGTGAGCTTCGACAACGTCGAGGTCGGCAAGCTCCAGGGCGAAGGCCTCACCAAGTGCCTGAGCGACATGAAGGCCAAGAAGCCCATCGTCGCCACGCTCAACGGCTCACCGACGGACAACAACGCGACCCTCCTCGCCCAGGGCTACAACGGCGTCCTCGGTCCGCGGTACAAGTCGGGCGACTACGTGAAGGGCCCGAACCAGTCCGTCCCGGACTGGGACGGCGCCCAGGCCACCACCATCTTCGAGCAGATGCTCACCAGCCAGCCGAAGATCGGCGGCGTGCTGGCCGCCAACGACAGCCTCGGCAACGCGGCCATCGCCGTCCTGCGCAAGCAGAAGCGCAACGGTGAGGTCCCGGTCACCGGCCAGGACGCGACGGTCCAGGCCCTGCAGAACATCCTCGCGGGCGACCAGTGCATGACCGTCTACAAGGCGGTCAAGAAACAGGCCGATGCCGCGGTCGAGCTCGCCGTCTCCCTCGCCAAGGGCAAGAAGGGCAAGACGAACGGGACCGTCAAGGACCCCGAGGGCAAACGCGAGGTGCCGTCCGTGCTGGAGACGCCGCTGGCCGTCTACAAGAACAACGTCAAGGACGTCGTCGACGACGGCTATGTCACCAAGGAGGAGCTGTGCAAGGGCAAGTACGCCGCCCTGTGCGCCGAGGCCGGCATCAAGTAGCCCTGACCGGCCGGACCGTCGTCCCCGGTCCGGCTGGTCCGCTCGGCCCGCCCGGTCCGCCCGCGGGCCCCGGAGCTCCCGTCTCTCCGGGACCCGCGACCTCACGACCCCTGAGGAGCCGTCTTCAATGACCGTGACCCCGATCCTCCGGCTGCGCGGGATCGACAAGAGCTTCGGCGCCGTGCGGGTGCTGCACGACGTGTCCTTCGACGTCCGTCCGGGGGAGGTGACCGCACTCGTCGGAGACAACGGCGCGGGCAAGTCCACCCTCGTCAAGTGCATCGGCGGGATCCATCCGATGGACGGCGGCGAGTACTGGTTCGAAGGTGCGCAGGTCCAGGTGCACAGCCCGCGCGAGGCGGCGGCCCTGGGCGTCGAGATCGTGTACCAGGACCTGGCACTCTGCGACAACCTCGACATCGTGCAGAACATGTTCCTCGGCCGCGAGAAGCGCCGGGGGCTCGTCCTGGACGACACGACGATGGAGGAGATGGCTGCCCAGACCCTCGAAGGTCTGTCGGTCCGTACCGTCAAGTCCATCCGCCAGCAGGTCTCCAGCCTCTCCGGCGGCCAGCGGCAGACCGTGGCCATCGCCAAGGCCGTGCTGTGGAACAGCAAGCTCGTCGTCCTGGACGAGCCGACCGCCTCGCTCGGCGTCGCCCAGACGGCGCAGGTCCTCGAACTGGTCCGGCGGCTGGCCGACAACGGTCTCGCCGTGGTCCTGATCTCGCACAACATGAACGACGTCTTCGCGGTGTCCGACCGGATCGCCGCCCTGTACCTGGGCCGGATGGCCGCCCAGGTCAGCACCTCCGACGTGACGCACTCCCAGGTCGTCGAACTCATCACCTCGGGCCGCAGCGGAGACCTCGGCCTGGCCCAGAGCAATGGAGTCACCGCATGACCGCCGCAGTCGCCCCCGAGAAGCCGGAACTGCCGCGCGGTCCCGGTACGCCGAAGAAGAACGGAGCGGCCGGAGCCACAAGTCTGCGCTCGGTCGCCCGGAACTACGTCGACCGGGTGAGGGGCGGCGAGTTGGGCGCCCTTCCCGCCGTACTCGGCCTGATCGTCCTGTGCGGGTTCTTCGCCGCACTGCGCCCGGTCTTCCTGTCCGAGCTGAACTTCGCCAACCTGCTCACCCAGGGCGCGGGCAGCATCGCCATCGCCATGGGGCTGGTCTTCGTCCTCCTCCTCGGCGAGATCGACCTGTCCGCGGGGTACGCGAGCGGGGTCTGCGCCGCCGTCCTCGCCATCCTGCTCACCGACCACGGATGGCCCTGGTACGGTGCTGCCGGCGCGGCGATCCTCACCGGCACGGTCATCGGCCTGCTGCTCGGCCTGCTGGTGGCGAAGGTCGGCATCCCCTCCTTCGTGGTCACACTGGCCGCCTTCCTGGGGTTCCAGGGCATCGTGCTGATGCTGCTGAAGGAAGGCACCAACATCTCGATCCGGGACGAGACGATCCTGGCCGTCGCGAACAACAACCTCTCCCCGGCGCTGGGCTGGGTACTGCTGGCCGTCTGTGTCGGGGCGTACGCGGCGATCCAGTTCCGGCGGAGCGGGAACCGCCGGCGGCGCGGGCTCGCCACCCCTCCGGCCGTCCTGCTCGCGGTCAGGATCGGTGGCCTCGCGGCGCTCGGCGCGATCGCCGTCCATCTGCTCAACCAGGAGCGCAGCCGCAACGTCATCGTCGACTCGCTGAAGGGCGTGCCGATCGTGGTGCCGGTGATCGCCGTCCTGCTCGTCGCCGGTACGTTCCTGCTGCAGCGCACCAAGTTCGGCCTGCACATCTACGCCGTGGGCGGTAACGCGGAGGCTGCCCGCCGGGCCGGCATCAACGTGGCGGCCGTCCGGATCTCGGCGTTCGTCATCTGCTCCTCGCTGGCCGCGGTCGGCGGCATCATCGCCGCGTCCCGGGGCAACTCGGTTGACCCCAACACCGGGGGCAGCAACGTGCTGCTGCTGGCGGTCGGCGCCGCCGTGATCGGCGGCACGAGCCTGTTCGGCGGGCGGGGCAGGGTCGTCGACGCCGTGCTCGGCGGCATGGTGGTCGCGGTCATCCAGAACGGCATGGGCCTGATGGGGTACAGCTCAGGGGTCAAGTACGCTGTCACGGGTTCCGTTCTGCTGGTGGCCGCGGGCGTGGATGCGCTGTCCCGTCGCCGGGCCGTACGACGATGATGTCTGGGGTGCCATGAAAGCCGGTCCCTCGCAGGAGGAGATCCGCCGGCACAACCTCGGCACCCTGCTCCGTCATGTGCACATCGGCGGATCCATGTCCCGTGCCGTGCTGGCCGAGCGCATGGGGCTCAACCGCAGCACCATCCTGGGTCTGGTGAGCGAGCTGGGCTCGGCCGGCCTGGTCCGCGAGGAACTGCCCCGTGAGACCGGCCGGGCGGGCCGGCCGTCCCTGGTCGTACGGCCCGAGTCCGACCGCGTGTACGTCCTCGGCTTCGACGTGGGAGTGGACCGGCTGGCCGCCGCCCGTATCGGCCTGGGCGGGGTCTTCCTCGACCGCAGGGAGATCTCGGTGCTTCCCGGGCCCCGGCACGCGGGCAAGGTGGCCGAGATCCTGGCCGGCGCCGCGCTGGACATGGTGGGTGCGGCAGGGCACGGCACCTACTGCGTCGGTGTGGCCGCCGCTGTCCGCGGGATGGTGCGCCGACCCGACGGTTTCGTCCGTGCCGCCCCCCATCTCGGCTGGGAGGACGAGGAGTTCGGCGAGGACCTCATGCGTCTGCTGGGCCTCGGCCTGCCCGTCTCGGTGGGCAACGAGGCCAGCCTCGGCGCGCTCGCGGAACACCTGCGCGGAGCCGGGGCGGGCTGCCAGGACCTCGTGTACCTGCACGGCGACATCGGCATCGGCGGCGGTGTCATCAGCGGCGGCCAGTTGCTGGCCGGCGACCAGGGATACGGCGGCGAGATCGGGCACATGGTCGTCAACCCGCGGGGCGGCAGACCCTGCGGCTGCGGGGCGCTCGGCTGCCTCGAAGCGGAGGCGGGCGAGCGGGCCCTGCTGGAGGCCGCGCAGCGCGATCCGTCGGCGACCGGCCGGGAGGCCGTGCACGCCGTCGTCGAGGCGGCGGACCGGGGCGACATCGCGGCGCGTGCCGCCCTGCACGACATCGGTGACTGGCTCGGCATCGGCGTGGCCAACCTGGTCAATGTGCTCAACCCGCGCACGGTCGTCTTCGGCGGGACGCTCCGCGAGGTGTACCTCGGCTCGGCCGCCCAGATCCGCAGCCGTATCAACCGCATCGCCCTGCGGGCCTCCCGCGAGAACCTGCGGCTGCGCGTGGGGGAACTGGGCGCCGACGCGGTGCTCATCGGAGCCGCCGAACTCGCCTTCTGCGAGATCCTGGACGGCCCCCTGGAGACCCTGGCCCGCGCCGGCGCATAGGCACGTACGGCGAGGCGGCCAGTACGGCGACGCGACCAGTCAGTACGGCGACGCGACCCCGTACGAAGGTGGCCGGTGCCGAGTGTCGAGTGCCGGATCGGGGGGACGGGCCGGATCGGGGGGACGGGCCGGATCACCTCGTGATCCGGCCCGTCCGGTCGTGTCCGCTCAGGGAGCGGCACGGGGGCCGGCTCGGGACTCAGCAGGCCTTGCGCACGTATCCGCTGCTGCCGGGGGCGGTGACGAGCACATCACGCAGGACGACGCTGAGGCGACCGCCCCACTGGGCGCACGTCTCGTCGAAGTACTTCTGCTTGTACTCGATCACGATGACGTGGTCGTTGAAGCCCTCGGTGTAGTCGCCGCACTCCTTCCACTCGCCGCACTCCTCGGCGACGGCGAAGTCCAGTCCGGTCGCGGAGCGCGAGGTGGAGAGTTGGGGGGTGTTCTTCTGGCCGATGGCCAGGCCCTTGTCGTGGGCGTGGTCCGCGAGCAGTTTGACGAACGCCTTGGCGTTGCTCTCGCTGATCAGGTTGGTCCGGGTGAAGGAGTCGAGGTTGTCGGGCTCGACCGCGTCGAAGCCCTTGTCGGCACAGGTGTCGATCCAGGCGTTGACCTTCGCGGCGACCTGCCGGCGCTTGTCGGCGGTGCGGATGTCGAGGAAGGCCTCGTCCCAGTCCGGGTCGTAGACGACCTTTCCGGCGGCGTCCTTCAGCAGCAGGTCGCCCCACTGGCTCTCGGCTCCCGGCTGGGCCTGGAAGGCGTTGACGTAACAGATGTTGTACAGGCCGGCCGCGGGGGAGGCGGTGTGGTCGCGGGAGACCACCCCGACGCCGGCGGCGGGGGTGTAGGCCTGGCCGATCTGGTAGTCGAAGGACGCGTTGACCGGCGGCAGTTCCACCGCCGGGGCGGCGTTCGCGCTGGAGGAGACGAGCAGGCCGCCGACGACGGCACACGTCAGGGACGCTGCCACGACGGCAAGCTTGCGGGACCGCACGCGATGGGTGTGGGGCATGTGGAGCTCCAGAGGATGGGGGTACGTCCCCGCCTCGGACTGCGCTGCGATGCGGCCGTCCTGGCGACTGTGTCCGGACTTGCGGTTGCGGGCACCGCACTACCGGCTGGGCGTACCTCTGGCGCCAGGAGTTCGATGTTGGCGCTGCAGGGAGTAAACCGAGCGGCTCACACCATGTCAACCGGGCCGGATCCGGATGCGGAACGTTCACCACCGCACTCGAAGACGCCAACTGCCCAGCAGAAGCTGATGACTTGGTAAAAACCCGGCACCAGGTCATGTACACGCCTATTCAGGAGAGTGCAGAGTCTGCCTGTCCGTTTCACCGGAACATGCGCGAAGGGACGACTCATGACCCTCTCCCGTTCGGCACGCCTGGGGGCGGTGGCCACAGCCGCCGCCTCCTTCTGCCTGATCGCCGCCGCACCCGCGCCCCATCCGGGCGCCGACGGCGTCGGCGACCCGTACTTCCCACAGCTCGGCAACGGCGGCTTCGACGTACGCCACTACGGCCTCGACGTGGCGTACGACCCCGACACCGACCGCCTCGACGGCCGTACCACGATCACCGCGCGCGCCACCCAGAACCTGTCGTCCTTCGACCTCGACCTCCAGAAGCTGGAGGTGACGAAGATCGCGGTGAACGACAGACGGGCGAAGTTCACGCGCGAGGGCGACGAGATCCGCGTCAGCCCGCGCGACAGCCTGCGCAAGAACAGGACGTTCACCGTGACCGTCACCTATGGTGGCGTGCCCGAGCCGCTGAGCGGCCCCATCGTCTTCGGCTCCGACTACGGCTGGATGAAGACCGCCGACGGCGTCTTCGTCGCCTGCGAGCCCAACGCCGCGTCGACCTGGTTCCCCTCCAGCGACCACCCGGGCGACAAGGCCACCTTCGACATCCGCATCAAGGCCCCCAAGGGCCTGACCGGGGTCTCCAACGGCCGGCTGGTCGGCACGTACGACAAGGGCAACCGGACCGTCGCCCACTGGCGTGAGAGCAAGCCGATGGCGACGTATCTCGCGACCGCCACCATCGGCAGGTTCAACGTGCGGCAGGGCACCACCCCGGCGGGCACCCCGATCTACGTCGCCATCGACCCCGTCCTGGAGAACAGCAACAACGTCGACGTGTACGAGGTCACGGCGGAGGCCACCGACTACTGGTCGAAGATCTTCGGCCCCTATCCCTTCGAGGAGACCGGCGCGATCGTCGACGACATGCCGCAGGCCGGCTTCTCGCTGGAGACCCAGACCAAGCCGGTCTACTCCGCGGTCCGCAGTGAGTCGACCATCGTCCACGAGCTCGCCCACCAGTGGTTCGGCGACTCCGTCTCGGTCGAGAAGTGGAAGCACATCTGGCTCAACGAGGGCTTCGCGACCTACTCCCAGTGGCTGTGGAGCGAACACAAGGGCACCCAGAGCGCCCACGACGCCTTCCTGGCGGGCTACAACGCACGTCCCGCCGACGCGGCCTTCTGGCAGACGGTCGTCGGCGACCCGCAGCGCGACACGATGTTCGCCTCAGCCGTCTACCAGCGCGGCGCGATGACGCTCCAGGTCCTGCGCGAACGCATCGGTGACAAGGCGTTCTTCGAACTGCTCCCGGCATGGACCCGGCAGAACCGGCACGGGAACGTGAACACCGACGATTTCATCCGGCTCGCCGAGAAGATCTCGGGCAAGCAGCTCGACTCGCTGTTCCAGACATGGCTGTTCACCAAGGGAAAGCCTGCCCTGTAGCGGAAACCTGCAGGGGGCTGCCGACTCGGTGGCGGGACTACGCCTTCTCGCCGCCCCGTCGGTCCGCCAGGCCGCGGATCAAGGAGACGAAGGGTGCGACGTGCGAGCTGTAGCTCATACCGTCGAAGCTGTTCGTCAGTGACAGCCCGTCAGTCATGGCCCGCCCCAGGACAGCCAGCTCCTCGATGAAGGCCTTGTCGCCCGCGACGTCGCCGGGTGCGAAGACAGGTGTCAGGACGTCCACCCACGAAGCGTGGGCGAAGTCGCGGATGCGGCGCACGGTGGCCCGTACGACCTCGTCGTCCTTCTGCGGTCCCACGCTGATCGCCAGCAGAAGGCGCAGGTAGTCGGGCCGTTCGTCGAGGGAGGCGCACGCGGCGGTGAACCAGGCCTCGAACCGGTCGAGGGGTTCGAGGTCGTCGAAGGAGGAGGGATGGGCGAACAGCGCGTGCAGCTCGTTGAAAGTGCGGTCGAGCAGCGCCGCCAGGACGCCCAGTTTGTTGCCGAAGTGGTAGTAGATGGAACTGGCGGGCAACCCGGACTGCGTGGAAAGGTCCGAGATGGCCATGCCGTCATACCCACGACTTGACACGAGGCTACGGGCCGCATCGAGGATGAGATCACGGCTGCTCAACCCGGCAGCGGCCGATACGGAGTTGTTTCCCCTCACCATCGGCCCATGACAGGTGCCACGTGATGGGTGGACGGACAGGCGTACGGCGGGGGCAAACCGGTGCCTGCCCCCCGTCCGCCAGGTGGCCGAGGCGGCTCAGCGCAAGAAGCCTTCGTAGGTGCGCTGTTGCAGCTGGCCCTCGATCTGCCTCACCGTCTCCAGGCCCACCCCGACGATGATCAGAATGCTGGTGCCGCCGAACGGGAAGTTCTGGCCCGCGCCCGTCACGGCCAGCGCGATGGTGGGGACGAGAGCGATCAGTCCCAGATACAGCGCGCCCGGCCAGGTGATCCGGGTGAGCACGTGGTGCAGGTACTGGGCGGTCGGCCGCCCGGCCCTGATTCCCGGTATGAAGCCTCCGTACTGCTTCATGTTTCCGGCGACCTCGTCCGGGTTGAAGGTGATCGCGAGATAGAAGAACGCGAAGAACACGATCAGGGATCCGCGAGCGGCTCGATCAGTTGACCACGGAGCTGCTGCGGGAACTGAAAGGCACCGAGCAACTGCGTGACAGGCCCGTCCCTTGCGCGGTGCAACTCTCGCTGGCGGCCGGCTCCGCGGCGGTGCTGGAACGACTGGACGCGCTCCACCGTCAGGCACTCAGGACCGGGACGCATTCCGTGTGCCGGTAGGGAGCGGGCCGGGCAAGCCTCGTAGCGCTCCAAGGTAGAACGTTCGGTCTTGACATCCTGTGGCGCGGTCGCCATGATGATGAGACAGAACATTCAGTCCCGCGGAAGAGTGTCCGTTGGTTCGCCGTTGGCGGCCGTCCGGCACACCACGCACGTTCAGCGGACTGAAGTGGTCATCCCCCTGGTCGAAGCGGCCGACAGCACAGCGTGCCGAGCCCGCCTCACCTCCCCGTATCAATCGAAAGGTTCGTTGTGAGCACTGTTGCTGCTGCTCCGTCCGGTGTCGCCGGGACCGCGTCTGCCCTGCGGCGGTTGTACTTCGTCCGGTTCGCGTTCGCGATCGTCTGGGCCGCGGTGCTGCTTCCGATGGCATCGAAGATCAACCCGGTGGTGGCGACGCTTCTGGTGCTGTACCCGCTGTTCGATGTGGGCGCGGCCGTGTACGACGCGAAGGTTTCGAAGGGCACGGGGTCACCCGCGCTGCTGTACGTGAACGTCGCGGTCAGTTCCGCCACGGCGATCGGTCTGGCCGTCGCGAGTGCGTCGGGTATTCCGGCGGTGCTGCGCGTGTGGGGTCTGTGGGCCGTGGTGGCCGGACTGGTCCAGCTGATCGTGGCCGTTCCCCGACGCAAGATGGGTGGCCAGTGGCCGATGATCCTCAGCGGCGGCATCTCGGTCCTGGCGGGCGGATCGTTCATCGCTTCGGCCGGCGCCGACGACCCCGCGCTGTCCGGCGCGATCGGCTACGCCATCCCTGGCGCGATCTTCTTCCTCATCTCGGCCCTGCGCCTGGGCCGCGCCTCGAAGGGTGAGTGACATGGGCGAGAACGTCTATGACGTCATCGTGATCGGCGCCGGACCGGTCGGCGAGAACGTCGCCGACCGGGTGGTGCAGGGCGGACTGACTGCCGCCGTCGTCGAGCGCGAACTGGTCGGCGGTGAGTGTTCGTACTGGGCCTGCATGCCGACCAAGGCGCTGCTGCGGAGCACGGCTGCGCTCCGGGCCGCCCGGCAGGTGCCGGGGGCGCGTGAGGCGGTGAGCGGTGAGCTGGATGTCGCGGCCGTGCTGCGCCGTCGGGACTCCTTCGCCTCACAGTGGAAGGACGACGGACAGGCGTCCTGGCTCAGCTCGGCGGGGATCGCGCTGTACCGGGGCCAGGGGCGGATCAGCGGCGAGCGAGCCGTCGAGGTGGCCGCCGAGGACGGTACGACGACGACGTTGACCGCGCGCCACGCGGTGGTGATCGCGACGGGAACCGCCGCGCTGCTGCCGGACATCGACGGTCTGCGTGAGGCGGCGCCGTGGAGCAGCCGGGAGGCCGCTGCCGCGAGCGAGGTGCCCGGGCGGCTCGCTGTGATCGGCGGCGGTGTGGTGGCCTCGGAGATGGCGACGGCGTTCGCCGGTCTTGGCTCGTCGGTGACGGTGCTGGCGCGTGACGGTGTACTGCCGCTCGCGGAGCCGTTCGCCGGTGAACGGGTCACCGTGGCACTTCGGGAGGCCGGTGTCGAGGTGCGTCTCGGCGAGGAAGCCGTGTCCGTGAAGCGTGACGGTGACGGTTCGGTGCACATCACGCTCGCCACCGGGGAGAGCGTCGAGGCCGACGAGGTTCTCGTCGCGGTCGGTCGTACGCCCAACACGCAGGACATCGGCCTGGGAGCGGTCGGCCTGACTCCGGGCTCCTGGCTCGCGGTGGACGACACGCTGCGGGTGGTCGGGCCGGCCGGGGAGCCCTCGGCCGACGGATGGCTGTATGCGGCCGGTGATGTCAACCGCCGTGTACTGCTGACGCATCAGGGCAAGTACCAGGCTCGTGCCGTCGGTGATGTCATCGTGGCGCGTGCCAAGGGCGAAGCGGTGCACGACGAGCCATGGGGCAGGCATGCTGCCACCGCGGACGAGCGTGCGGTGCCGCAGGTGGTGTTCACCGAACCGGAGATCGCGTCGGTGGGACTGACCGCGGCTGCCGCCGAGGCCGCCGGCCTGCGGATCCGTGTCGTGGACCACGACCTCGGTGCTGTCGCGGGCTCGGCTCTGCATGCCGAGGGCTATCAGGGACACGCCCGCATGGTCGTCGACGAGGACCGCAAGGTGATCGTCGGTTTCACCCTCGTCGGCCCCGACGTGGCTGAACTGCTGCACGCCGCGACGATCGCGGTCGTCGGCGAGGTGCCGCTGGACCGGCTCTGGCACGCGGTTCCGGCGTTTCCCACTGTCAGCGAGGTCTGGCTGCGGCTGCTGGAAGCGTACGGGCGCTGACCGACCCGTGCCGTCCCGTCCCGTCGTGACCCCGACGGGACGGGACCGTGACAGGACGAACGGCCCCCACCGCAGGGCACGCACTTCACGAGCCCAAGATCATCTTATGGCGCATCTTCATGACGCAACGGAGTGACCTGATGGAACCGGAACTCACGAGTCAGTTCGAGGACGACGACCCGGCAGGGCTCACGTCCGGGAGACGAGCGGTCAGTGGCGGTGACAGCGGGTCCGCGGGCAAAGAGATGGAGTTGCTGCACCCGGGGAAGGACCGTGTCCTTGAGTTCACCGTGCGAGGACCGGAGAACGGGCCGGTCGTTCTCTTCCATCACGGCATGCCGGGTTCAGCGGTTCCGATGGACTCCGTCCTCGACTCGGTGATGGGCAAGGGGTATCGCGTCGTGACCTGCTCCCGCCCCGGCTACGGCGCGTCGACTGCGGCCCCGGGGCGCACAATTGCCGACACCGCGGAGACGTGCCGCGTCCTCATGGATCATCTGGGCGTCCACGAGTACTGGGTGGCGGGGTGGTCCGTGGGCGGTCCGTACGCACTGGCCACGGCCGTCGCCGACTCCGCACGGGTCTCCGGTGTGCTGTTGATCGCCTCCTTCGCGCCGTATGACGCCCAAGGACTCGACTTCGTCGAGGGCATGGGTGTGCAGAACCGTGTCTTTTTCGGGAGTGCGGCCCGCGAAGAGCGGGAACAGCGCGCGATCGTCACGCAGATGGCGGCGATCGTCCGTGACAGCGATCCTGCCGAGCTCGCGGCCGGCATGGCGAGCCTGCTCCCGAAAGTGGACGCAGCCGAACTCACCGGCGCCTACGGCGTGGACAACGCCGCGCACATGAACCACGGACTCGCGGCGGGGGACGATGGGTGGCTTGAGGACCTGCGGGCGCTGACGGCACCGTGGGGGTTCGAGCCGGGTGACATCACCGTTCCCGTCGAGTTGTGGCACGGCGCCCTCGACCAGATGGTGCCGGTCGCGCACGGGCAGTGGCTGACCCGGCAGTTGCCTACCGTCCACGCTCACATCGAGGGCGGCCACGGACACATATCGCTCGGCGTCGGAAGACTGGGACACAAGCTCGACCGGCTCAGGTCCAGGGCGGCCTGACCGCACCGCGACCTGACGCGTACCGCGACGTCACGACACGTGGCTGCGCCGGTCACGACCGATGCACGGCGGGGAGCCACGAGTTGTGCGCCTTTCGTGCTGCACGTGACTGCACATGACTGCAGGTCATCTCACCTGACTGCCGAGGACACGGTCACGTGACTGCATGTGACCGCACCTGACTGCCGAGGACGCGGCCGCAGGTCTCCTTGCGGCGCTCCTCGAATCCGAGCGCGTAGGGAGCTGTTGTGTCATCCAAGAACGTCGTGGACTACATCATCGTCGGCGGCGGGCCCGCGGGATCGGCGTTGGCCCACCGGCTCGGCGCGAATCCGCAGAACCGGGTCCTGGTGATCGAGGCGGGTAGCGGTTCCGACCTGGGTCCACGGCCTCCGGCCCCCGCGAACCTCGTACGGGCGTCGAGCAGTGGTTCGCCGTACATGAGGCACTACGCCCATCGGCCCTACGACACCGACCGAACGGAACAGCGGCTGACGGGGCGGGCCTTGGGCGGTTCGCCGACAGCTCCCGGCTTGATCTGGGACCGAGGGGGAGAGGCCGACTACGACGCGTGGGAGGCGGCCGGCATCACCGGCTGGAACCGGTCCCGTTTCGAGCAGGCCTTCACCGCCATGGAGAAGAACGCCCTCGGTGTCACCGGAGGGCGCGACGTCGGCAGCCCCCGCAGGCCCGAGGTGCCGGGCCCGCCGGACCTGGCGAGCGCGTGGTGGATCGACGCTCTGGCGCGGCACGGCATCGAGGCGGCCGAAGACCTGAACGTACGTCACGAGCAGGCCGCGTACGCGTCGTTGTCGACCTGGAACGGCGCCCGCACGAGCGGACCCCGCGCGTTGCTGCGCGGATACGGCCGACGGTCGAATGTCCGTGTCCGCACCCACTGCGAAGTCCGTCGGATCCTCTTCGACGGCACGACCGCGACCGGGGTCGAGGCGAAGACCCGTCGAGGAACGGTCCGGTTCACTGCCTGCCGTGAAGTTGTTCTCTGCGCCGGGACTACGGGGAGCCCCTTGCTGCTCGAACGCAGCGGTGTGGGTGACCCGGAGGTGCTCACCGCAGCCGGGGTGCACCTCGTCGCGGCGAATCTCTACGAGTCCGTCCTCGAGCTCGAGCTGACCGACTACCGCGCCCCCGGCCTGTACTTCTTCCGTTGCAACACCGCCCACCACAGCATCGCGCTCGCGCGCGCGGCGACGCCGTCGATCCACCACCTCGAGTTCGAGTACGACTCGCTCGACGACGTCGGGCGGGCCTACGACCGAGCCAAGGCCAACGGCGAGCCGATCTCGATCAGTCTCGGCCGGCACATGAACGACAAGGCGATCTCGTTCTATGTGCGGAACCCCAGCGGATTCCACCTCGAGATCGGCTGCGGCGGGATCGAGGTCGGGGAGCACTGGGTGCCGCACGACTTCGGCGTTCCGGACGTGTGGGGGCACCACCACGCCAGTGCCAATCCCTTCGCGTCGCCGACGTCATGACGAGCACGCACCGGGGCCCTGACCTGTCCGGTCGCCGTGCCGTCGTCACTGGCGCGGCGAGCGGGATCGGCGAGGCCGTCGCGACCCGGGTGGCGGGGCTCGGAGCCCACGTCGTCGTATGTGACATCGATGCCGGGGGCGCGGCACGGACGGCCGGGCGGATCGGCGGCGAGGCGCTGGTCGTCGACCTGAGCCGCACCGCGGACCTGGCGGACCTGGCACTGGAAGCGGACATCCTGGTGAACAACGCCGGAGTCCAGCAAGTCGCTCCCGTCGAGGAGTTCGAGCCCGAGCGGTTCGCGTTCATGCTGCGACTGATGCTGGAGGCACCCTTCCTGCTCAGCCGTGCCGTCCTTCCCCGCATGTACGAGCGGGGCTGGGGCCGGATCGTCCACATCTCCAGCATCCGCGGGCTGCGGGCCAGTCCCTACAAAAGCGCGTACGTCAGCGCCAAGCACGGTCTTGCGGGCTGTCGAAGGTCATCGCCCTGGAGCGGGCCGCCAAGGGAGTGACCAGCAACTGCGTGTGTCCCGGGTATGTGCGGACCCCACTGGTGGAGAAGCAACTGGCGGACCAGGCGGCGGTGCACGGACTGAGCCCCGGTCAGGTGGTCTCGGACGTGCTGCTGGCGCGATCGGCGCTCAAGCGGCTGATAGAGCCCGACGAGGTCGCCGGCGCGGTGGCCTTCCTCTGCTCACCGGAGGCGATGTCCGTCACCGGCACGGAGCTGACCCTCGACGGAGGGTGGAGTGCGTCCTGACAACGATGACCAGGGCCTCCGCGGCGCCCTCGCGGCGTTTCCCGGAGCTACAGGCCGCTGCGCGGCGCCGGTCCGCGAACAGGTCGCTCACCTCCAGGTACAGCACGTTCGGCGAATCAGGCGGACTGCCCCGTCGTGGGCAGGAGAGAATCGCTTGTGACACCGGGAGTCGGTGAGACGTCTGCCCTGTAGCGCTCCCGCGGAGCAGGGGGATGAGGAGGAAGCGTGACCAAGATCGAGTGGGTGTGGCTCAGCAGAGGTGTCAGGGCTGTTCCTCGGCCCGTCACCACCCCGTTCGTCTGGTTCGTGGCTCTCGCGGGCGCTCTGCTGCTGGTGGCGATCACGAACCGCCTCGGTGAACACGGCCGACCCGCCGTGGCCCTCGTCGCGCTGTCTCTCCTCGCCGCGCTGCTCGGACTGCGCGCCCGCTTCGCCGCCGCGCCCGGCACCGCCGTACTGTGCTGGCTGGTGCTGAACGGCTTCGCCATCCCGCCCGCCGGACAGCTCACCTGGGCCGGGCACCGCGACACCACGTGGCTTGCCTGTCTGCTCGCCGCTGTGGTCGCCGGAACCACCATCGCTCGGGTGGTCAACGCCCGCGCCGCATACCGCCGTGTCACCCAGCGGCACGACCCGTGGGCGTAGCCGGACCCGACGCCGCTCGTGTCGTCGGCCACAACGACCTCGACAAGCGCGTCCGGATCGTCGCGGCCGACCTCGGCACCGAGGTGCCGAACCAGCCGACAGCCCAACAGCAGGGCTGACCGCAGGAACTGACGGCAGCGCAGGGCAAGGACTACGAGCAGAAGTTCGCGAACCTGTTGCGCTCCGCGCACGGCAAGGTCTTCACGACGGTCGCGGAAGTCCGCGCCACCACGGGCAACACGCTGATCAGGCAACTGGCTTCGGACGCCAACCAGACCGCGCTCGATCACATCGCGATGCTGGAGCGAACCGGGGACGTCGACTTCGACGCGCCGGCCCTCGATGCCGCGAAGGGGCTTACCGCCGGCCCGACCGGGCCCCCGCCGCCCGCGCCCGGGGCATCCACCGTCTCGGTGCGGCCCGCGCGGCCGACCGGTGACCCCGCCCTGACGTCGAGCCCCTCGGCGCTGCCGACGGACGGCACGGTAGGCACGGAGCGTCCACAACCCTCGGACCCGCAGGGCCTACTGCGGTAGCCGGGCCCGCCCGACGTGGCTGCCGGCACATCACACTGGCTGTGCCGCGTGGTGAGTGCTGAGCGCCGCCTGTGACGTACCCCGTCGCCCAGGGCCGAATGGGGCGGGTGGGGTGACCGGACGGCAGCCCAACAGGCCGTGTCGAAGGGGACGTTCAGCCCCGCGGTCGCGGACCTTCGGCATCCGGTGCCGAGCGCCGCGTGGGTCAAGAGTGGGAGGTGTCAGAAACCGACTGGACCGAACTCGAAGGGATCACCACCATGGCCGTGCACGAGCACCCGCACCGCAGTCCGCGATTCCACCTGCCGTCGCTGCGGGGGAACCGGACCGCACCCGCATCCGAGGACGGGGTGGCGATGCTCAGCGACACGCACACCGCACGTGCCTACGCTTTCGCGTCGCTGCGTCTGCTGACCGGGTTCGTCTTCCTGTGGGCTTTTCTGGACAAGACGTTCGGCTTCGGTTACGCGACGCCGTCCGGCAAGGGCTGGATCGACGGCGGCTCGCCGACCAAGGGTTTCCTCAGCGGTGTGGCCGCCGGTCCGATGGAGTCCACGTTCCATGACTGGGCCGGGGCGACCTGGGCCGACTGGCTGTTCATGATGGGTCTGCTGGGCGTCGGAGTGGCCGTCATGGCCGGGGTCGCGCTGCGGCTGGCCGCGCTGGCCGGGATCGCGATGATGGCGCTGATGTGGATCGCGGAGTGGCCGCCGGCGAAGCACCTGTCCGACGGCGCGCCCAGCATGTCGACGAACCCGTTCGTCGACTACCACGTGATCTACGCCGTCGCGCTGATCGCCCTCGCGGCGGCTGCCGCCGGTGCCACCTGGGGTTTGGGCAAGGTCTGGGCCCAACTGCCCGTCGTCCGCGACCACGCCTGGCTGCGGTGACCGCCCGGGAGGCGGCGGACCCGTCACGGGCCCGCCGCCTCCGTCGGTCCAAGGGCCCTTCGGCCCCGGTCGGGGACCAGCGGCCCCTGCCTCAGACACCCCCGCGCCACGAAGTTGGAACCACATCACCCGTCAGGAGGCACCATCATGGTCCGCACCGTTGTCGCAGGTCTCGACGGATCGGCCGAGAGCCACGCCGCCGCCGAGTGGGCGGCCCGCGAGGCGAAACTGCGCGGCCTGCCGCTGAAGCTCGTCCATGTCTGGGAGCCGGTCCCCGAACCGATCGCCCAGGCACCGCTGCTCGGCGCGGAGACGCAACAGCACTGGACCGAGCGCATTCCACGGGAGGCGGCCGACGGCCTCCGGCTGCGCCACCCCGGCGTGGACGTGAGCGTCGAACAGCTCAGCGGCTCACCGCGCGACGTGCTGACGCGCGTGGCGAAGGACGCCGAACTGCTGGCCCTCGGCTCCCGCGGCATGAGCGGCATCGGAGGCTTCCTGCTGGGGTCCGTCGGCCAGGCCGTCGTGGCCCAGAGCGACCGGCCCGTGGTTCTGGTCCGGGCGGGAGAGCAGGCCGCCGACGAACACGCGCCGGACCCGTCCGGCATCCCCTCCGCCGCGAGCCCCTTCCGCCCCGTGCTTCTCGGCCTCGACACCGACAGCCCGCACGACACGGTGATCGGGTTCGCCTTCGACGCCGCCGCCCGACGCGAGTCGGGCCTGCGGGTCGTGCACGGCTGGAACCCTCCGCCCTACTACGCGTACGGGATCCCGGCGGACCCCGGACTCCATGAAGAGCTGGCCAAGCAGCAGGTCGCGGCCCTCACCGAGGTGCTGAGCCCGTGGCGGAAGAGGTTCCCCACGGTCGAGGTCGTTGAGCGGTCCCGCTTTGGCAGCGCGGCCAACCACCTGGTGGACGCGGCCCGCGAGGCCTCCCTGGTCGTCGTCGGGCGACGGATCCGGACGAACCCCCTCGGCGTGCACGTCGGCCCCGTCACGCACGCCGTCCTCCACCACGCCACCGCGCCCGTCGCCGTCGTGGCACACCACTGACACGGGTGCACCACTGACGCGTAGGGCCGAAGAGGAAGAGGCGTTCACGAAGACAGAAGACAGCGGTCGTACAGGACGGTCAGGAGGGTGAGGGTGATGGAAAAGGTGATGGAAAAGCCGCTGGTGGTCGGGGTCGACGGATCCGATGAGAGCCTGCACGCCGTCGACTGGGCGGCTGACGAGGCCGCACTGCGCGGAGTGCCGCTCCGACTGGTGTTCGCATCCCTGTGGGAGCGTTACGAAGGTGCCTCGTTGGCCCAGGGCCTCGGCAGGACGTCCGAGCAACTCTTCGACGACAGGATCGTCGAAGCCGCTGACCGGCGGGCCCGCGGCCGTCGGCCCGAGGTGCGGACCGAGACCGAGGTGCTGCCTGACGCGCCGGTGCCGGCGCTGGTACGCGAGGCCCGCACCGCCGCCCTGGTGGTCCTCGGCTCACGCGGCCGTGGCGCCATCGCCGAACTGCTGCTCGGTTCGGTGAGTCTCGCGGTCGCCGCGCACGCCCACTGCCCCGTGGTCGTCCTGCGGGGACGGCACGACAGGAGTGGTGGCGGCGCGACGCACGGGCGCGTCCTGCTCGGTGTGGGCGAGGGGGAGGACGGCTCGGCAGCAGTGCGCTTCGCCTTCCAGGAGGCCGGGCGACGGGGCGCGGTCCTGGAGGCCGTACGGGCCTGGCGATGTCCCGCGTACGAGACCACCGACCATCCCTTGATGGCCGGAGAGCCGGCCCGCCTGCACGAAGAGGGAGCGGTCAAGGTACTGGAGGCGGCCATGACCGACGCCGCCACGGAGTACCGGGCCGTCGAAGTGCACCAGCGTACGGCCGAGGGCACCGCCCGCAAGGTGTTGCTGGACGCCTCGGCCTCCGCGGACCTGCTCGTCGTCGGAGCCCGGCGCAGGGGTGGGCACTTCGGGCTCCAGCTCGGGCGCGTCGCTCATACGGTGCTGCACCACTCCGCCTGCCCTGTCGCCGTAGTGCCCGGGGAATGAGGAAAGGAAACTCGGTGCCGGTGCCGCGCTGACGCGCATGTTGATGGTGATGACCGTCCGGACGGTGTCGCCCGGCGCCCGGCGCCCGGCGTCCGGCGTCCGGCGTCCGGTGTCCGATGTCCGGTGTCCGGTGTCCGGACGGTCCCCGCTGACGCGGCTGCGCGGGGTGTGCCGCTCCGGAGCGCTCCGCGAGCAGTGCGGGAGCGCCCCGGGGTGCTGTGCCTCGGGCTGCTGCGCGCCGGGCGCGTGAACCGGCCGTGCGGCCCGTTCCCTCGGGGCCGACCGGCCCCGACACCGCCCCCGGACAGCCCCTGGGGCCACGGACCGGACCGCTGGATGCTCGAAGTGCCCAGAAGCCTTGAGGAGACCCGCGATGACGGACGACGTACTCGGCCGACCCACGGTCCATGCCCTGCTCGCGGACGGCACCACGGTGTGCATCCGTCCCGTCGTGCGAGGTGATCACGACCAACTGCAGGGGCTGTACGAGGAGATGTCCCCGGACAACCTGCGGCTGCGTTTCTTCGGGCCGAGCCGGCGCTCCGCCGAGATGGCCGCCGGGCGTGCCTGTGCACCGCCGAGGCCCGGTTACCGGGCGCTGCTGGCCGAGACGCAGGGACAGGTGATCGGCCTGGCCGAGTACGACACCGCGGGCGGGGGCGACTCGGCCGAGATCTCCATCGCCGTCGCCGACGGACTCCACCACCGGGGCATCGGCACCCTGCTCGTCGAGCATCTGGTCTCGGCCGCCCGTGCGGAGGGCATCCGGACGTTCACCGCCGACGCGCTCAGTGAGAACCACGAGGTCCTCCAGCTCTTCGCCGACCTCGGCCTGCGCACGGCCCGCCGTTTCGACGGGCCGGAGGTGCGCTGCCATGTGGAACTCACCGAGGACGACGCCTATCTGACCGCCGTGGAGGCGCGCGGGCGGGCCGCCGACATCGCGAGCCTCCGACCCCTTCTGAGGCCCGACGCGGTCGCGGTCGTCGGTGCGGGCCGCAGGGCCGGTTCCGTGGGACGTGCCGTCCTGCACCACCTGCACCAAGGCGGTTTCAGCCGGCGGCTGTTCGCGGTGAACCCGGCGGCCACGTCGATCCTCGGCGTGCCGTCCTACCCCTCGGTCAGTGCCCTGCCCGTAACGCCCGACCTGGCCGTCGTCGCGGTGCCGGCCACCGCCGTCCCGGCCGCCGCCGAGGAGTGCGGCAAGGCAGGCGTGAGGGCGCTGCTCGTCGTCTCCGCCCGCCTTGACAGCGCCCAGGCCCGGGCGCTGATGGCGGCGTGCCGCACGTACGGCATGCGCCTCGTGGGGCCCAACTGTCTCGGCGTCTCCAACACCGAACCCGGCCTGCGGCTCGACGCCACCTTCGCCGCCGACCATCCGCGCCCCGGCACCGCCGGCGTGGCCGTGCAGTCCGGCGGCGTCGGCATCGCGCTCCTCGACGGACTCTCCCGCCTCGGTATCGGTGTCTCCTCCTTCGCCTCCCTCGGTGACAAGTACGACGTCAGCGGCAACGACATGCTCCAGTGGTGGGAGAGCGACGGCCGCACCGACCTCGCCCTGCTGCACCTGGAGTCCTTCGGCAACCCGCGCTCCTTCTCCCGCACGGCGCGGCGGGTCACCCGCCGCATGCCCCTGCTCACCGTCGACGCCGGCCGTACCGACGCGGGCCGCCGTGCCGCCGCTTCCCACACGTCGGCCGCGGCCACCCGGACGATGACGCGGCAGGCCCTGTTCACCCAGGCGGGCATCACCGCCACCCGCTCGGTCGCCGAACTCCTCGAAGCCGCCGCTCTGATGCACTCCCAGCCACTTCCGGCCGGGAACCGCGTCGCGATCGTCACCAACGCGGGCGGCGCGGGCGTCCTGGCGGCCGACGCGTGTGCCGAGGCGGGGCTCGCCCTGCCGCCGTTCACCCCGGAGACGGTCGACGACCTGCTCGGCGTACTGCCTGAGGGTGCCGCTGTCGGCAACCCCGTCGACGCCACCGCCGGGGTCACCGAGGAACAGCTCAGGGCGTGCGTGGAGCGGCTCACCCGCTCGCCGAGCGTCGACGCCGTCCTGCTGGCGCTCGTCCCCACGGCGGTGGCCACGGCGACCGGCGACGACCTCGTCCGGGCCCTCACCCGGCCTCGGCCCCGGACTCCGGGCCCGGTCCCGAACGGCGAGGCCGGACCTCCCGCGCAGTGGGTACGGCCGGTCGTGGCGGTGCGACTCGAACAGGATCTGCCGGTCAAGCTGCTGCCCACGACTGACGGCGGCACCGTCCCCTCCTACGCCGAACCCCAGGCGGCGGCACGGGCGCTGGCCCACGCCGCCCACCGCGCGACGTGGCTGAGCAGGCCCGAGAGC
The DNA here is from genome assembly GCF_026341275.1 of Streptomyces ortus. Lineage (NCBI taxonomy): Bacteria > Bacillati > Actinomycetota > Actinomycetes > Kitasatosporales > Streptomycetaceae > Streptomyces > Streptomyces ortus. The sequence continues at coordinate 3,523,467 of NZ_JAIFZO010000002.1, read as the reverse complement.
ACGATCCCGGATCTCGACGGAGTCGACACCCCACGGGCTCACCGGGTCGCCGAGGACTTCTTCGCCGCTCACCCCGACGGCGGCTGGCTGGACCCGCACACCTGTGCGGAACTCCTGTCCTGCTACGGAGTTCCGCAGCTCGAATGGGCCTGGGCGGAGACCGAGGACGACGCCGTGACCGTCGCCGAGCGGCTGCGCGGACCCGACGGCCGGGTCGTCATGAAGGCCCACTGGCCGGGCCTGCTGCACAAGAGCGCGCAGCGGGCCGTCCACCTCGATCTCCAAGGCGACTCCCAGGTACGTGCCGCCTTCCGGGACCTGGAGACACGGTTCGCGGGCCTGCTCACCGGAGTGGTCGTGCAGCCCTTGGCCGCCCGCGACACCGAGCTCTTCGCGGGCGTCGTCCAGGACGAGGTCTTCGGACCGCTGGTCCTGTTCGGCCTCGGAGGCACGGCCACCGAGGTGCTCGCCGACCACGCCGCCCGGCTCGCCCCGCTGACCGACCGCGACGTACACGACCTGATCACGGCCCCGCGCTGTGCTCCGCTCCTCTTCGGCGCGCACGGCAGCGGGCCGGTCGACCTCCCCGGCCTCGAACAGGTGCTGCTGCGCCTGTCCCGCATGGCGAGCGACCTCCCCCAGCTCGCCGAGGCCGACTTCAACCCCGTTCTGGCGACACCGGGCGCGGTCTCCGTGCTTGACGCGCGGGTGCGTCTGGTGCCGCGCCGGCCCCAGGACCCGTACCTGCGCCGACTCCGCTGAGAAGGGAACCACCATGAAACACGACAAGATCGGTTCCGTGATGACGACCGAGGTCGTCCGGGCCACGTACGGCACCCCGTTCAAGGAGGTGGCACGGCGGCTCGCGGAGCACCGGATCAGCGGCCTGCCCGTCATCGACGAGGACGAGAAGGTCATCGGAGTCATCTCCGAGACCGACCTGATGCTTCGGCAGGCACGGACGCCCGACCCGTACGCCCCGAAGCGTCGCTTCTCGCTCGCCGGGCTGAGGCCCGGCGTCCGCAGGCAGGCCGTGAAGGCGAGGGCCCGGACCGCGGGGCAGCTGATGACCGAACCGCCTGTGACGGCGCACGCCGACGACACGATCGTCGAGGCCGCCCGCACCATGGCCCGGCGACGGGTGGAACGCCTGCCTGTCCTGGACGAGGAGGACCGGCTCGTGGGCATCGTCACCCGCCGCGACCTGCTGCAGGTGTTTCTGCGGCCCGACCGGGAGATCCGGCAGGAGGTCGTCGACGAGGTGCTGGTCAGGTCGCTGTGGCTGGCGCCCACCACGGTCGACGTCTCGGTGACCGAGGGCGTGGTCACGCTCACCGGTCACGTGGAACGCAAGAGCGAGTCGGAGATCGCCGTTTCCATGACGCGCCAGATCGACGGTGTCGTCGCGGTGGTCGACAAGCTCACCTTCCGGCTGGACGACGCGCGGTTCCGGGCCGACGAGAACGCGCCGCACGGGGTCGCCGACGACTGGCTGCGCAGGATGTAGAAAGACTCGCCCCATCCCCCATCCCCATCGCCATCGCCATCAACATCACTCTCACCCGTTTCCCGGGCGGAAGGAGGCGTACCGCCATGACCGAGAGCGTGCTGGTCGCCTACGGGACGAAGAACGGATCGACCGCGCAGATCGCCGAGGCCATCGCGGCGGTCCTGCGCAAGAACGGACTGACAGCCGACGCACGGCCGGCCGCGTCCGCGGAGGCAGGCGTCGCGTCGTACGACGCCGTGGTGGTCGGCGGCGCGCTGTACGCCGGACGCTGGCACCGGGACGCCCGCCGGTTCGTCCGGCGGCACCGCCCTCAACTGGCGGCGCGTCCGGTGTGGCTGTTCAGCAGCGGGCCCCTCGACGCGTCGGCCTCGGAGCGGGACATCCCACCCGTGTCCGACGTACGGCGCGTCATGGGCCGGCTGGACATCAGGGAGCACGTGACGTTCGGGGGGTGCATCGAGGAAGGTGCGCGCGGGTACATGGCCCGGTTGATCCTGCGTTCCGGAAAGGGCGGAGACTTCCGGGACTTCGGGGCGGTCGAGGCGTGGGCGGAGCGCATCGGCGCCGAACTCGTGGGCGAGCAGGCAGCGGAGCGTGGGCGAGAAGGCAGCCGAGAAGGCAGCGGAGAAGGAAAAGGCTGACACACCGTGACCAGTTCCCACGGTTTCCGAGGGCCAGGCGCTCCCGCTCCTGCCCGCGCGGCTGTGAGGACATCCACGCGAGAACCTCGTGGCTGGGGAGACACGAGGTCTCGCGCGCCGGCCGTCGTCCTGAGCGGTGCCCAGGGCGACGGCCGGTTGATTCGATCCGTCACGAACTGTCAGCAGCGATCAAGTGCGTCATCGGTGCACGAGTTCGGTGCGTACGTCGACGACCCCTTCGACGGCCCGCACGGCCCGGGTCAGCACCGGTACGAGGCAGCGGTCGGGCAGACTTCCGCCCAGCGTGACCACACCGCCGGCGACGCCGACCGTCAGGGGGGTGGTGACCGGAAGCTGGATGAGGACGGACCGCCGGATCTCGTCGGCGATCTCCTCGTCGGACCGGAGGAAGACCTTCAGCAGGTCGCCGCGGCTCACCACACCCTGCAGCAGGCCGATCCTGTCGACGACCGGGAGCCGCTTGACCCTGCGGCGGGCCATGATGCGCGCGGCCTCGGGCAGCGTGGCGTCGGGATGCACGGTGACGGCGGGAGTGCTCATCAGCTCGCCCGCGGTCAGACCGCCCGCAGTCAGACCATCTGTGGTCGGGCCACCCGCGGTCGGGCCACCCGCCGCGACCCGTTCCGGAGGGACGCCCGCACGGGCGGTGGCCTCGTCGTCGGCATCCCGCAGCTCCTCCGCGCGCAGCAGGTCCGCCTCGGACACCACGCCGATGACCCGTCCCTCGCCGGCCAGCACGGGCAGTGCGCTGACCTTCCACTGGGCGAGCAGTTCGACGATCTCCTTGAAGGACGCCTCTCGCCCGACGGCGACGACGGTATGGGTCATCACATCGCTCACCGTGTGCGGTGATCCGGCAAAGGGAGAGGTGGAGGGTGAGTCGGACATCGAAGCCTCCCGAAGTGCGGACGACCGTCGGCCCGAGGAAGGGACGGAGACCGGCCGGCGATCCTCGTACGTGCCTTCGTCCCTCTCACTGTGCGCCGCGCACAGGGCGTGCCACAGGGGCCGAACGACCCATGCCGGGGGCCGGACGTCCGTGTCACTCCGGCACGACGGCCACCGGACTTCCGGTGGACCGCAGCAGGGTGTCCACGGTGGCGGACAGACCGTGCACGACCGGGCGTCCGCGTCCGACCACCACGAGCTCGGCGTTGTCCGGATCGCGTAGCAGCGCCTCGGTCGGCGAGAACAGGACGACGTCCTCAAGGACCGGCACGGTCGGGTCCTTCTCACGCCACGGCCGCAGCACGTCGGACAGCAGCTGCACCTCGTGGTCCTCCCACGTGGCGCGGTCCTTCTCCGGTACGCGGAAGGGCAGTTCGGCGGCGGCCGGCGGAAGCGACCAGGCGTGCACCGCCCGCAGCCGCGCCTGCCGCAGCCGAGCCGTGCCGAAGGCGAAATCGAGCGCACCGGCCGCGGGGTCGCGCGCGTCGATCCCGACGGTGATCCGGGTGGGCCGGTTCGGCGGTCTCGCGGGGCCGGGACCGCCGGGCACGAACACGACCGGGCACGCGGCGCCCCCGACGATCTCCCGGACGATCGGACTCGGGAACGGACCGGCGGACCCGGACTCCTCCGGCGTGCCTGTGCCTGTGCCTGCGCCCGTACCCGTACCCGTACCCGTACCCGTACCCGTACCCGTACCCGTACCCGTACCCGTACCCGTTCCTGTTCCTACGACGACCAGTTGCGCGTTCCGGACCAGCGAACGCCCTTCCCGTACGACCGTTCCGGTGATGTGCGTGGTGTCGACTCTCAACCCCGTGTGAGCGTGGGCAAGTTGAGCCGCCACGGGGTTCGCCACGGGTCGCGGGTGACCCCCGTCGTACCGGGGCGTGCCGTGTTCCACCCGCGGCGCGACATGGACGATCCGCAGAGGAAGCCCCCGCCGCGCCGCCTCACACGCCGCCCACTTCACGACACGCGTGCGCGCCGACAGGTCGTCTCCGATGACCATCACCCACTGCGTCGACATGGTGCCTCCGAGGTCCGAGGGAGGGGCTCCCCACCCTCCGGACTCTGGGTCCTGATGACCCGGTACGCGCAGGGGCCGAACGGTCCCTTGTGGAGCCCTGGCGGCCCCTGCTGCCGGGGCCGGGGAGGGACGACACTGGCTATGAGAAGCAGACCCGGATGCTGGAGGTGTGCGGAATGCTCGCGCCTGTGATTGCCGGAGTCGACGGTTCCGCCGAGAGTCTCTCCGCGGCCGAGTGGGCGGCCCGCGAGGCCGTACGCCGCGAACGTCCCCTGTGGTTGCTGCACGCCCGCAACTGGCATCCTCGCCAGGACGGCGAGGCGGCGAACGCGGCGCAGCGCCATCAGGCCCGCCGTGTACTGCGCCGGGCGGAGGATCGTGTCCGCCGTGCCTGCCCCGCGGTCCGGCTGTCCGAGGAGCAGGCCGACGGGCCCGCGACAGCCGCCCTGTTGCGGGCAGCCGACCGTGCGGAACTGCTGGTCCTGGGGTCGCGTGGGCTCAGCGGCTTCACCGGCTTCCTGGTGGGCTCCGTGGCCCTCGGCGTGGTGGCGAAGGCGACGTGTCCCGTCGTCCTCGTACGGGCGGGGGAGGAACCGCAGGACGAGCATGTTCCCGAGGCGGACGGGGGCGCCTCCGATCGCACCTGCTACCGCGACGTGGTGCTGGGTCTCGATGCCGGTGACCCGAGCGACACGGTGATCGACTTCGCCTTCGCGGCGGCCCGGTCGCGCGGTGCCCGGCTGCGGGTCCTCTACGCCTGGCAGGCGCCCTCCGCGTTCGAACTGGGCCCGGGAGACGTCGCTCTCGCGGACCGGCCGCAGCAGGCACGGGAGTGGCGGGGTTTCCTGTCCGCGGTGCTTCAGGTGTGGCGGGACAAGTACCCCGACGTCGAAGTCCTGGAATGCGTACCGCAGGGCAAAGCGGCCTCGGTGCTGATCAAGGCCGCTTCCACGGCGGGTCTTCTGGTGGTCGGTCATCACCTGGCCGAGCGTCCCCTCGGACCGCGTACCGGACCCGTCACCCACGCCGCCGTCCATCACGTGAGCTGTCCCGTCGCCGTGGTGCCCCTCTTGTGAGCGCACCGAGTTGACCGGAGCGGCAGCGAGCCGACGGGAACGATGCCCGGCAGAAGGCAGGACAGAGGGCAGGACAGCAGGCAGGGCGGAAGGCAGGGCGGAAGGCGAAGGGGGTGCGACCGATGGGGAAGGCCAGGCGCACGACGGTCCTGGGATGGCGATGGCGACGGCGGGACAATCCTCTGCGGCGGCACAGCGACAGGGCGGAAGCGTGGGTCGTCCTGGCCACCTGGGTGCTGGCGGCGGCCGGCGCGATCGCTGCGGGACTCGCCTCCGCCCTGGTGATCGAGGACGTGATGGCGCGCAGCCGTGCGGAGGGCCGGGAAGTGTCCGCCGTGCTTCTCGAAACCGCGCCGGCCGCTCTGCGTGACGTGAGCACCGGAGCCACCTACACACATGTGCGGGCGAAGGTGCGGTGGACCGATGGCGAGGGGACGGTGCACATCGACCGCGCGAGCGTACGGGCCGGCGCGGACGCCGGTGCCACGGCGACGGTCTGGACGGACGGGAACGGCCACCTGATCCCCACGCCCATGGGCCCGACGGAGGCAGAGGCACGCGCGGTCCTGACCGGGGTGGGCGCTGCTGTCGGCGGCGGTCTGGCGGTCCTGGCGGGCGGACGGCTCGTCCGGCTGCGGATCGAGCGCCGTGCCACCGAACTGTGGGCCCGGGAATGGGAGAAGGTCGGGCCTCGGTGGGGCCACCGGACCGGCTGAGGCACGCCGACGGTGTGGGCCGGACCGGATCAGGACCAGGGTCCGGCGCGGAGTCAGCTTCGGAGCCCGGGTCGGCGATCGGGTCGGCGATCGGCCGAAGGGGCGTCCGAGCCGCGCGACACCTGTCAGGAGAAGCGGTATCTGTCAGGAGAAACAACAGGTGTCAGGAGAAGCCGCATCTGTCAGGAGAAGCGACACCTGTCAGGAGAAGTCGAACTCGACGTCCACGACACCGTCCACGGCCCGTGTCAGACGTGCGGCCAGGGGGACGAGTGACCTGTCGCCGATGTGTCCGCCGAGCTTCACGACCCCGTCCCGTACCTCGGTGCGCACGCGGGACGAGGGCGGGAAGAGGTGGGCCACGACTTCTCGCCGGACCTCCTCCGCTATCTCCTCGTCCGCACGCAGAAAGACCTTCAGCAGGTCCGAGCGGCTGACGATGCCGTGCAGCGAACCGGAGCCGTCGACGACCGGGAGTCGCTTGACCCCGGAGCGGGCCATGGTCCGGGCGGCCTGGGCGAGCGTCGTGCCGGGGGGTGTGGTGAGGGCGGGGGAGGTCATGAGTTCCCCGGCGGTCACCGCCCCGGCCTTGGTGAGATCGGTGAGCCCGCGAAGCCGGGACCGGGGGAGGTCCGGGCCACTGTCGCGGAACTCCTCCTTGGGCAGCAGATCGGCCTCGGAGACGATCCCGACCACCTCTCCGTTCTCGCCCACGACGGGCAGGGCGCTGACGTTCCGCTCCTGCATCGTCTGGACGATCTCCTTGAACGAGGCCCCGCGGCCCACGGTGGCGACGGTATGGGTCATCACATCGTTCACGACGTGCGGCATGCCGAGCATGATGTCTCCCTGGACGTATCGATCGCGGTCATCTTCGAAGGAGGCCGCGGCGTCTTGCGGGGCCCGCCTCACCCGATTCCGGGGCCCGCCTCACCCGACGGTCTCCGTGAGGCGTACTCCGGTGATCAGATCGGGGTGGATGAGGACCGCGTGGTCCATGGTCCGGTGCAACCAGGGCCGGAGCAGCGTCTGGTAGCGGGCGACTTCGCGCGGGTCGGTGACCAGACGGGCATAGCCGGTGACGACCACGCTCCAGCCGAGGTGTGTGTCCGGATCGATGGCGTCGGCCTCATAGGCGACGACCACGCCAGGGCCGTCGGCCTGCCGCGTACGTGTGGTGAGTGCCGCCCCGTCGTGGGTGCGGATGACGATGTGCCCGGCGTCCAGTACGTGGTTGACCGGACGGATGGTCGGCAGGGCGTGCTGGGTGAAGACGATCCTTCCCAGCGACACACTGCCCAGCAACCGCAGGGCTTCGTCGCTGTCGAGCTCGACGCTCACGCGAAGCCCGGGAGAACCCGGCTCGGCATTGTGGGGAAGCATGGGCGACCTTCGTACGGAATCGGTGTGCACGGTGGTGTGCGTGGTGTGCGGGATCAGATCATTCGAGTGCGCTCGACGTGCCGCACACCAGGGGCCGTTGGGCCCTCGACCCGGTCCGGTCGGGCCCGCGGCCGGAGTCTGTCGCCCCTCATCGGCTGTCGCTCGCTGCGGTCTTCGGCAGGGCGGCGCGTCCGGCTTCCAGGCGGGCCACCGGGACCCGGAACGGTGAGCAGGACACGTAGTCCAGTCCCGCCGCGTGGAAGAAGTGCACGGACTCGGGATCGCCGCCGTGCTCTCCGCAGACCCCGATCGTCAGGTCGGGCCGGGCCGCGCGGCCCTCGGCGACCGCGATCCCGACCAGTCGCCCCACGCCCTCGCGGTCGATCGTCTCGAACGGGGACGTGGCGAAGACACCCTTGTCGAGGTAGGCGGAGAAGAACGCCGCCTCGACGTCGTCGCGGGAGAAACCCCAGGTGGTCTGGGTCAGATCGTTCGTGCCGAAGGAGAAGAACTCTGCTTGCCCGGCGATCCGGCCGGCGGTGAGCGCGGCCCGGGGCAGCTCGATCATGGTGCCGACCGGGCAGGTCACCTCGATGCCGGACTCGGCCGACACCTCGGCCAGTACGCGTTCCACCTCCTCGCGCTCGATGCGCAGTTCCTCGACGGCACCCACCAGCGGCACCATGATCTCCGCCTTCGGTGAGCCGCCGGCCCGCCTGCGCTCGACGACCGCTTCGGCGATGGCCCGTACCTGCATGGCGACCAGGCCCGGCACCACCAGACCCAGGCGTACACCGCGCAGGCCGAGCATCGGGTTCTCCTCGTGCATGCGGTTCACGGCGTCGAGCAGTTCGGCGTCGTGCGGATCCGGCAGGTCGCCGTGTGCCTCGGTGGTGGCGATGCGTACGGCGAGTTCGGTGTGGTCGGGCAGGAACTCGTGCAGCGGCGGGTCCAGAAGACGGATGGTGACCGGCAGTCCGTCCATCGCTTCGAGGATGCCGACGAAGTCCTTCCGCTGCAGGGGCAGCAGCGCGGCGAGGGCGCGTTCGCGTGTGTCGTCGTCGGCGGCCAGGATCATCTGCTCGATGAGCTTGCGGCGTTCTCCGAGGAACATGTGCTCGGTGCGGCACAGGCCGACGCCCTGGGCGCCGAACCGGCGGGCCCGGGCGGCGTCCTCCGGCGTGTCGGCGTTGGCCCGCACCTCCAACCGCCTTGCCCGGTCGGCCAGTTGCAGGGAACGAGCCACCGCGTCCACCACTTTGTCCGACTGCTCGGCGCATGCACCGGTCTCCAGGTACCGCATGACCGCGGAGTCGACCAGTGGGGCCGCTCCCGGGTACACGGCACCCGCGGAGCCGTCCACCGAGATGACCGTGCCCTCCTCGACGACGGCGCCGTCGCCGGTGGTGAAACGCCGTGCCCTGGTGTCCACGGTGAGTTCCTCGGCCCCGCAGACGCAGACCTTGCCCATGCCGCGGGCGACGACCGCCGCATGGCTCGTCTTTCCGCCTCGGCTGGTGAGAACGGCCTGGGCGGCGACCATGCCCGGCAGATCGTCGGGGGTGGTCTCCTGGCGGACCAGGACGACCTTCTCCCCGGCCGCGGCACGCCGTACGGCCTCGGCGGAGTCGAAGACGGCCGCGCCCACCGCCGCACCCGGCGAGGCGGGCAGACCGCGGGCGAGCGGGTCACCGGTCACCGAGGTGTCGAACCGCGGGAACATCAGGTGGGCGAGGCCGTCCCCGCTCACCCGGGACAGGGCCTCGTCGGCGGTGATGAGTCCCTCGTCGGCCAGTTCGGCGGCGATGGCGAACGCGGCCTCCGCGGTGCGCTTGCCGACCCGGGTCTGCAGCATCCACAGGGTGCCGCGCTCGATGGTGAACTCGATGTCGCACAGGTCCCGGTAGTGGTTCTCCAGCGTCCGCAGGTGCTCGCGCAGCCGCCGGTAGGAGGCCGGGTCGAGCCGTTCCAGTTCGGCGAGGGGCACGGTGTTGCGGATGCCGGCGACGACGTCCTCGCCCTGTGCGTTGGACAGGTAGTCGCCGTACAGTCCGCCGCGTCCGGTGGCCGGGTCGCGGGTGAAGGCGACACCGCTGCCGGAGTCGGGGCCGAGGTTGCCGAACACCATGCGCTGCACGGTGACCGCGGTGCCCAGGTCGTCGGGGATGTGCTCGCGCCGCCGGTACAGGCGGGCCCGTTCGCCGTTCCACGAACCGAAGACCGCGAGGACCGCCCGCCGCAGCTGCTCGGCGGGCGACTGCGGGAAGTCCTCGCCCGTCACGACGTGGATCAGGTTCTTGTACGTCTCCACCAGCCCGGCCAGGTCGCTCGCGTCCAGCTGCAGATCGTCCGGGGCCCCGCGCCGCTCCTTGAGCAGCGTCATGGCCCGCTCGAACAGTTCGGTGTCGACGCCCATGACCGTGCTGCCGAACATCTGCACCAGCCTGCGGTACGAGTCCCAGGCGAACCGCTCGTTGCCCGAGGCCTTGGCCAGCCCCAGGACGGAGGCGTCGTTGAGACCGATGTCGAGGACCGTCTCCATCATACCCGGCATGGAGAAGCGGGCCCCGGAGCGGACGGACAGCAGCAGCGGGCCGTCCGGCTGTCCCAGCACCCGTCCGGCCGCGGTCTCGACGGCCGACAGATGGCGGGAGATCTGTCGGGACATGCCCTCGGGTTCGGCGCCGGTGGCCAAAAAGGCACGGCAGGCCTCGGTGGTGACGATGAAACCCTGCGGGACGGGAAGGCCCAGCCCGGTCATCTCGGCCAGGTTCGCTCCCTTGCCGCCGAGCAGGCCGGCCATGTCACGGCCGCCCTCGGTGAAGTCGTACACGTAACGGCCCATGTCCCTGTGCTCCTCGGCTCGGCGCCCCGGCTCGATGTGCTCGTGTCCCTCCAGCGTCGGGTGGCCGCGGGCAGGAGTGGCAGGTGCTGGACGTCCCTGCGGGTGGGCCGGTCGGCCCCCCTGGCGGGCGTCGGGAGCCGGTTCGCCCGGGAAAACAGGGCCGACCGGCCCTGGCCGTTCGTCCTTGAAGGGGGAAGGATCCAGAAGTACAAGAAGCCGGTACGCGCACGGGTGCGGACGGCGTCCGGCGCGCGACAGGGAGCATCCGATGGCGGACAGTGCACGACCCGGCCCCGACGGTTCGATCCGGGTCTTCCTGCTGGACGACCACGAGGTGGTCCGGCGCGGGGTGCGCGATCTGTTGAACGACGAGCCGGACATCACGGTGGTCGGCGAGGCCGGCACCGTCGAGCAGGCGCTCGTCCGCGTTCCCGCCCTGCGGCCGCAGGTGGCGGTCCTCGACATCCGGCTGTCCGACGGTGACGGCGTGACCGTCTGCCGGGAGCTGCGCTCGCAGATGCCCGAGCTGGTCTGCCTGATGCTGACCTCGTTCGACGACGAGGAGGCCCTGCTCGACTCGATCATGGCGGGGGCTTCCGGCTACGTCCTCAAACAGATCAAGGGAGCCGACCTCGTGTCGGCCGTCCGTACGGTGGCCGCGGGCCAGTCCCTGCTGGACCCGAGCGCCACCGCCAAACTGATGGCCCGGCTGCGCGAGGGGGACCAGCCGAAGGAGGAGCCGGAGGCGCTGCCCGGCCTGACGGAGCGGGAACGCGACATCCTCGCCCTGATCGGCAAGGGGCTGACCAACCGGCAGATCGGCCAGCAGCTCTTCCTCGCCGAGAAGACGGTGAAGAACCACATCTCGCGGCTGCTCGCCAAGCTCGGTGTGGAGCGGCGCATCCAGGCCGCCGTCATCGCCACCCAGGCCGAGGACAGACGCAGGCACGAAGCACACTGAGTCCCACGCGCCGAGCACGAGCGCGGACGGCCACGCCGAGGAGAGCGGAACGCGCTCCAGGGCTTGTCCGGCGCGCAGCCAGTCCGTCCGGTGGGCGTGCGCGGTGGACAGCAGGGCGATCAGCGTCTGCCTCTCGAAGGGCCTTGTGGGCAACACGTCCGGATGACGGTAGGCACCGAAGTCCCGTAGCGGGATCTGTTCGCGACGGAACAGCCGCTCGGTCTCACCAGGGCCGGGAAGGGACAGGGCGGCTCCCTCGGCGTGGGCGGCCTCGCGGAGTTCGGCCGGGACACCCGAGGGCACCGGCCGCCCGGAGAACGGCGGACGGCTGCTGTGCCGTGGTTGCGGAAGACATGGGATCCTCCTCCCCGCCTTGCGGCGACCGGTTCAGCGTGGCGCGGGCGGCAGCGGGGGAGGAAAGGCCGAACGGCCCCGTCGCGGGCCCGGGAGGGCCCGTGCCCGATCCCCGCGGCGGACGCGGGAGCGCGGGAGCCGGGCGCGGGGGAACACCCCCGCGAAGGCGGGGCCGAACGTCCTGGGGAAAGGACTGGGCGGCCCCTGCTGCACGAAGCGCTTCCCGCGCCAGGCTGGGCCAGGGAGGGGAACGAACCCACCTGGACGCGGGAGGTACGCGTCATGCTCCGCCACGTTGCCGCGGGGATCGACGGCTCACCACAGAGCCTCGCCGGCGCGCACCGGGCGGCGAGGGACGAGGAGGCACAGTCATGACCACCCCGTACGTGACCGTCGGTGTGAACGGCTCGATCATCGCCGTACGGGCCCTGGACCGAGCGGCACGCGAGGCCGAACTGCGCGGAGCGGCCCTGGACATCGTGTACGCCGTGCCGGACACCGACGAGGCGGGACCGATCCTGGCGTCCGCCGTGACCCGGACGCGGGAGCGTCACCCCCGCCTGCCGGTCACGGCGTCGGCGGCCGAGGGCGGCGCCGTACAGGCACTGCTGCGCCACGGCCGCGACGCGGCGCTCACCGTGGTCGGCGCCCGCGGCCTCGGTACCCTCGCCGGTCTCGTCCTCGGCTCGGTGAGCCTGCGCATGGCGGCGTACTCGCACGGTCCGCTGCTCGTCGTGGGCGGCGACCACCGGCCGCACGGCGGTGACGTACTGCTCGGACTGGAGAGCGACGCCGACGCCGACGTGGCCGCGTTCGCGTTCGAGGAGGCCGTACGCCGCGGCGCGGGGCTGCGCATCCTGCACGCCTGGGGCTACCCGCACCTGCTGCCCGAGCAGGCGCCGCCGATACCGACGCGCCGGGTGGCGGACGAACTCGCCCGGCACGCCCGGACGGAGCAGGCGGTGCCGCGCTTCGCCGTGGCCGCCCTGCGGGAGAAGTACGCCGACGTCGAGGTGCAGACCCGCACCGTGCGCTCGGGGCCGGTGCACGCGCTGCTGGAGGCGACCCGCGAGGCCGCCGTCGTGGTCGTCGGCGGCCGTCGGCGTCCTGGCCTTGCCGGTCCGCCCCGGGGCCCGGTCACCCACGCGCTGCTGCACCGGTCCCACTGCCCGGTGCTGTTCGTTCCCACAGGGCACGCAGGAGACGCAGGGCACGCCGGTACGGGCCTCGGCTGAGCGGTACGAGGGTCGCGGCGCCGTGTCCGGGTCTTGGGCAGCGACCCGGTAGCGCCGGCCGGACGCGGCCTGTTCGCCGACGACACGGACCCGCGCACGGTCCACCCCGGCCGTGCGGTCTCCGCCGACAGGGCCCGATCGCGTGCCGTTGGGGGCCGACCGGCCCTGTCGGCGCCGCGAGGCCTGGCCCGAGGGTGGTCCCGAGTGCGTACCGGCAGGAGACCGCGACCCCGGAAGGGAACCCATCATGCGCGACGCCCCCCAGCAGGCGCCCACCCCCATCACGGATGACGAACTGCGCGTCCTGGACGCCCACTGGCGCGCCGCGAACTACCTGGCCGTCGGGCAGATCTACCTCATGTCCAACCCCCTGCTGAGCGAACCCCTGCGTCCCGAGCACGTGAAGCCGCGACTGCTCGGGCACTGGGGTACGTCCCCGGGCCTGAACCTGGTCCACACCCACCTCAACCGCGTCGTCAAGGCCCGGGGCCAGGACGCGCTGTGCATCTGGGGGCCCGGACACGGCGGCCCCGCCGTGCTGGCCAACTCCTGGCTGGAGGGCAGCTACTCGGAGACCTACCCGGACGTGAGCCGCGACGCCGAGGGCATGGCCCGACTCTTGAGGCAGTTCTCCTTCCCCGGCGGCGTGCCCAGTCACGTCGCGCCCGAGACCCCCGGATCGATCCACGAGGGCGGCGAACTCGGTTACTCCCTCTCGCACGCCTATGGAGCGGCCCTGGACAACCCGGATCTGCTGGTCGCCTGCGTGATCGGCGACGGCGAGGCCGAGACCGGCCCGCTGGCCGCCTCGTGGCACTCCAACAAGTTCCTCGATCCGGTGCACGACGGGGCGGTGCTGCCCATCCTGCACCTCAACGGCTACAAGATCGCCAACCCGACGGTGCTGGCCCGGCTCGCCGAGTCCGAACTCGACTCGCTGCTGCGGGGCTACGGGCACATACCCATCCACGTCACCGGGGACGACCCCATGACCGTCCACCGGGACATGGCCGTCGCCATGGACCACGCCCTGGAGCGGATCGACCTCATCCAGCGCACGGCACGCGAGGACGGTGTCACACAGCGGGCCCACTGGCCGGTGATCGTACTGCGCACCCCCAAGGGCTGGACCGGCCCCGCCGAGGTCGACGGTCTGCAGGTCGAGGGCACCTGGCGGGCCCACCAGGTCCCGCTGTCCGCCGTCCGCGACAACCCCGAGCACCTGCGGCAACTGGAGGCGTGGCTGCGCTCGTACCGCCCCGAGGAACTCTTCGACGCGCACGGCCGCCCGCGTGAGCAGGTGCTGGCCTGCGTTCCCGAAGGCGCCCTGCGCCTGGGCGCCACCGCGCACGCCAACGGCGGTCTGCTGCTGCGCGAACTGCCGCTGCCCGAACTGGACCGGTTCGCCGTCGCCGTCGACAAACCCGGTGTGACCCTGCACGAACCCACCCGGGTGCTCGGGGACCTGCTGGAGCACGTCATGCACCACACCGCGGGACGCCGTGACTTCCGGCTCGTCGGCCCGGACGAGACGGCCTCCAACCGGCTCCAGGCCGTCTTCCACGCCAGCGGCAAGGCCTGGCAGGCCGACACCCTCCCCGTGGACGAACACCTGGACCGGCACGGCCGGGTCATGGAGATCCTCTCCGAACACACCTGCCAGGGCTGGCTGGAAGGCTATCTGCTGACCGGCCGGCACGGTCTGTTCTCCTGCTACGAGGCGTTCGTCCACATCGTCGACTCCATGGTCAACCAGCACATCAAATGGCTGCGCGTCACCCGCCGCCTGCCCTGGCGCGCCCCCATCGCCTCCCTCAACTACCTGCTGACCTCGCACGTGTGGCGTCAGGACCACAACGGCTTCTCCCACCAGGACCCGGGCTTCGTCGACCACGTCCTCAACAAGAGCCCTGAGGTCGTCCGGGTCTATCTGCCCCCGGACGCCAACACTTTGCTGTCCGTCGCCGACCACGTGCTGCGCAGCCGCGACTACGTCAACGTCGTCGTGGCGGGCAAACAGCCGTGCTTCGACTGGCTCAGCATGGACCAGGCGCGGGTGCACTGCGCCCGGGGCGCGGGGATCTGGGAATGGGCCGGCACGGAGGACGGCGCCCGCGAACCCGACGTCGTGCTCGCCGCGGCCGGCGACGTGCCCACCCAGGAGGTGCTGGCCGCCGCGCAGTTGCTGCGCCGGCATCTGCCCGACCTGACCGTCCGCGTGGTCAACGTCGTCGACCTGGCACGGCTGCTTCCCCAGGAGGAGCACCCGCACGGCATGCCCGCCTCGCAGTACGACGCGCTGTTCACCCGCGACAAGCCGGTCATCTTCGCCTACCACGGCTACCCGTGGCTGATCCACCGCCTCGCCTACCGCCGTACCGGCCACGCCAACCTGCACGTACGCGGCTACAAGGAGATCGGCACCACCACGACCCCGTTCGACATGCTGGTGACCAACGACCTCGACCGCTACCGCCTGGTCATGGACGTCATCGACCGCGTGCCCGGCCTCGCCGTGAAGGCCGCCCCCGTACGGCAGCTGATGGAGGACACCCGGCTGCGCCACCACGACTGGATCCGCGAACACGGCACCGACCTGCCGGAGGTCGCGGACTGGACCTGGGACGGCTGAGGCCACCGTTTCGAACCGTCGCCCGGAGCCGCGCGGGCCTCCACCGGCAGGTGGCCGTGCGCCGATCGGTGTCCGGGTGCCGTCCGGGTCCGGGTGACACTGGGTGCGTGATTATCGAACGCGCCTATGCCCACCTCTCCTCGTACGACGAGAAAGCCTGGCCGTGGTCGGTGCCGTGCGTCCGGCAACTGCTCGACGAGGGGCTGCGGTTCACCGCGCCGGTGACCTTTCTGGTCGGTGAGAACGGCTCGGGGAAGTCCACCCTGGTGGAGGCGCTGGCGGAAGGGTTCGGCCTGGACCCTTACGGCGGCTCCCACGACTGGCGCTACGCCTCCCCGCGTGAGAGGTCGGTCCTCGGTGAGCACATGAAGTTCGACGCCGCCGCCGGACGCGGGCGCCGTATGGCCACCAGTTGGTCGGCCCGCAAGGGCTTCTTCCTGCGGGCCGAGACCGCCCTGGACGCTCTCGACAGGGAGGGGTTCTCGCCGGACCGGGTCAGCCACGGGGAGGGCTTCCTCGCGGCGTTCCGCGGCAAGTTCCTGCACGCGGGGCTCTATGTCCTCGACGAGCCGGAGGCGGCGCTCTCCTTCACCTCCTGCCTCGAACTGATCGGACACCTCGACCGGTTGGCCAAGGAGGGCGGCCAGGTCGTCTGTGCCACCCACTCCCCGCTGCTGACCGCGCTGCCCGGCGCGGACATCGTCGAGGTCGGCGAGGAGGGTATGCGGAGGGTCGCCTGGGGCGAACTCGGCATCGTGGATCACTGGCGCCGCTATCTCGCCGACCCGCACGCCTATCTGCGGCACGTCGTCGACCCGTAGTCAGGGCCCCCTCGGCGTCCCCACGGCGTCCCCTCGGCGTCCCCTCGGCGTCCCCACGGCCGCCGCGCCGACCCCCGGTCGAGGCGCGGGAGGCCGGCTCTGTCACTCGCCGAGCATGCCCCGCTCCTCCAGCGTCCTGCGCAGCGCCCGCATGGCGTAGAAGGCGCGACTCTTGACGGTGCCGGGCGGGATGCCGAGGCGCTGGGCGGCTTGGGCAACGCTGCATTCGAGGTGGTACATGAGCTGAATGCCGGTCCGCTGCTGCTCGTTCAGGTCCCGGAAGGCTCGAACGTTCTCGTCGTGACGACCAATGACGTACCTGGATACGAAGTCAAGGAGGTCATGGGAGAGGTGTTCGGGCTCACGGTGCGTTCTCGCAACCTGGGATCGCAGCTCGGAGCCGGGCTGAAGTCAGTCGTAGGCGGCGAGCTGAAGGGCCTCACCAAGACGCTGGTGCAGACCCGGAACGAGGCCATGGAGCGCCTGATCGAGGCCGCCGGTGCCCGCGGCGCGAACGCCGTGCTCGCCATGCGTTTCGACGTCACGACGGCTCAGGACATCGGCACCGAGGTCTGTGCCTACGGAACGGCCGTGGTCGTCGTTCCGGTCGCCTAGCACCAGGCGAGTTCCCAACGCGGGGCGGGCGGAGCGATCCGCTCGCTCCGAGAAGTGGAGCGCGGGACGGTCCCGCGGTCACAAACCCAGGATCGTCGCCACCAGTTCGCTGCGGCTGCGGACGCCGGTCTTCGCGAAGATGTTCTTCAAGTGGTCCTGCACGGTCGCCGCGGTGATGTGCAGTTCCACGGCGATGGTCCGCGACGGCAGGCCGGCGACGACCCGCGCCAGCACGTCCCGCTCGCGCGGCGTGAGGCCGTAGGCGAGCAGCAGTATCTCGGCCACGTCGGCGGCCGGCGCCGGATGCACCGTCACGGCGACGGCCGCCGGGTGCGGGCCACCGCTCAACGGCGAGGCCTGGACGGAGAGCCACCGTCCCGAGCGTCCGCGGACGCGCCCGTACGCCGGCAGCTCCGCACCTCTCACCCGCGCGGCGACCTCAAGGACCGCCGACGGCAGTTCCGCCTCCGACGGGTCCAGTTCGTCCTGCCAGAGCTGGGCGGCCTCGTTCTGCGAGAACAGCCGCAGGTCCTGGTCGAGCAGGAGCACCCCGGCCTCGGACGGCCCCGCGGCGTCGTCGTCGGGGATCCGGTGGGCGGCGCGCCGCAGGGCCGCGCCGACCGGGGCGGACAGCCTCCGCAGGACGCCGACGTCGACCGGGGTGAAGTCCATCCGCTCGCCGCCGCGGAAGAGGGCGATGACACCCCAGCACCGGCCGTCCACCACGAAACCGGCCCTCAACTCGTGCTGTGCGTCGATCATCGGCAGCACGGTCCGGTAGCGGTGGCTGGACTCCGGATCACCGCCGGTGGCCGCACCGAGCGTGCCCGCGGACACCTCGCCGCGGGCCAGTGCCGCGAACTTCAGGACGTCGTCCACCAGGTACTCGTTGTGCGCGGCGGCCGGGGCCGCCTCCGGCACGAGTCCGGCGCTGACCTGGTCGGCGGTCAGCAGCGTCATCGGGTCGATCGTGCTGAAGCAGTAGGAGTCGGCCGCGATCAGGCGCGCCAGCCGGTCGACGATCCGGCGGCGCAATTCCCGGGAGTCGAGGTCGAGACGGCAGAGCGCCTCGACGTCGCGCACGGTCTCGCGCCGGACCATCGGGGAACTCACCCTCCCCACGCTATCCCAGAAATATGGGAGGGCCCGCCGGCCTCCGGGCGCCTACCGTTGGCCCGAGAAGCCCCAGGTCACCGGAGGTAAGCAGACATGACCCCGTCCCTGCTCAACGTCGGACTGGACCCCGCGCTGGTGGACGACGCGCCCTCGTCCCGGGCGGCGTTCCCCGAGATCGACGCGCAAGCGGTCCGGGCCGGGCTGGCCGCCGGTCGGGCGCGGCTTGAGGAACTCGGCCTCAGCGTCGATGTCTGCCTGCTCGACTACGGCCGCACGGCCGAGGCGGTGTACCGCGCCGCGCTGACCGCCAAGGACTACGACCTCGTGTTGATCGGCGCCGGCGTCCGTCTCGACCCGGAGCTGACCCCGCTCCTGGAAGTGCTGGTCAACACCACCCACGAGCTGGCACCCGGCGCGAAACTCTGCTTCAACGTCAGCCCGTTCACGATCGTCGAGGCCGTCCAACGATGGTGGCCCGAACACAAACCGCTGGTCTAGGCGTTCCGTTCGGCTCCCTTCGCTTCCCTTCGGTTCCACTCAGCACTCAAGACCCCTTCAAGACACGACGCGACGAACGGGAGGCGGTCCTCCGCCATGACAGCAGGGAAACTCAGCGACAAGGTCGCACTGGTCACCGGCGGCAGCCGGGGCATCGGCCGCGCGATCGCGGAGCGGCTCGCCCAGGACGGCGCCGCTGTCGGTGTCAGCTACGCCCGCGACGAGACGGCGGCGAGCGAAACCGTCGAGACCATCCGCAGGAACGGAGGGCAAGCCTTCGCGTTCCGGGCGGGGTTGGGCGATCGCGGCGACGCGGCCCGCCTCTGGGCCGCCTTCGACGCCGCAGGCACGGAGCACGGGCTCGACGGGAAGCTCGACATCGTCGTCAACAACGTCGGCATCGGAGACTTCGCAGCCCTGGAGTCGCTGACCGAGGACGCATTCGACCAGGTCTTCGCAGTGAACGTACGCGCACCGTTCTTCATCACTCAGCAAGCACTGCCGCGCCTGCGTGACGGGGGCCGGATCATCAACATCTCCAGCTCTGTAGCCCGCTTGGCCACGCCGGCGATGATCGCGTACGGCGCCACCAAGGGCGCCCTGGACAACTTCAGTCTGACGCTCGCCAAGGAGCTGGGCCCCCGGGGCATCACGGTCAACTCGGTGGCCCCCGGAACCGTCCTCACCGATGCCAGCGCGGCCACCCTCCTGAACGATCCGCAGGCTGAGGAGCAAGCGGCGGCCCTCGCGGCCCTCGGCCGGATCGGGCGGCCGGAGGACATGGCCGACATCGTGGCCTTCCTCGCCTCCGACGACGCACGCTGGGTGACCGGTCAGGTCATCGACGCGACGGGCGGCATGGCCCTCTGACGTGATGCGGCCGGCTCCGGGCCCGGTCGGCCGCGAACCGCGGCTGCGGCGGTGGGTGGATTGCGGGTCACCGGCGCGCGTCGAACTCGGCCTGGCTGGTGCGGACTTGGGCACTGTGCTCGACGGTCCAGGCGTAGAGGTGCAGGAATGGTTCGCGCAGCGACTCGCCGAGCGGGGTCAGTGAGTACTCCACGCCCACCGGTGACGTCGGAAGGACCGTCCGCCGAACCATCCCGTTGCGTTCGAGTCGGCGCAACGTCTGGGTCAGCACGCGCTGCGTCACTCCGTCGAGCCGCCGTTTGATCTCGTTGAACCGGGTCGGACGCACCAGCACGGCCATCGCCATCATCGACCACTTGTCGGCGATCTGATCGAGGACGGGACGGCTGGGGCAGTCGGGCGCGAAGACGAACTCGGGGTCGGCGGCGAAGGGGTCGACGTGGTGCGCGGGGGTCGGCATGGCGGTGTCCTCAAGGATCCCTGGTGACTGCGAAGTGCGTTCTTGACCACTGTAGGCCCGCCACCGAATCTAGGTATGCAAGAGATACCGACCCAGCTCAGAACGGATTCGTAACCATGCCACTCGACGGGTTCAGCACCCTGCACACCGACCTGGACGGCGGCGTCCTCACCATCACTCTGGACAACCCGCCCGTGAACGCGCTGAGCGCGACCATGATGCGCGAGCTGCGGGACCTGCTCACCGGCCTGCGCTCCGAGACGACGGTGAAGGTGATCGTCGTCCAGAGCGGGATCCCGGAGTTCCTCATCGCGCACGTCGACATGGACATCCTCGCGCAGGCGGACGTGTTCGCCGACCTCGCGGCCTCGGCCCCCGCCGGGCTCAACGTGTTCCAGTCCGTCAGCGAACTCCTGCGGACCCAGCCCCAGGTGACCGTCGTCAAACTCGCGGGGACGGCGCGCGGCGGGGGCGCGGAGTTCGTCGCCGCCGCGGACTTGGCCTTCGCCGCCACCGAGACCGCCGGCCTGGGCCAGATCGAGGCCCTCATGGGGATCACACCCGGCGGCGGCGCCACCCAGTACCTGCTCGAAAAGGTCGGCCGCAACCGCGCCCTCGAGCTCGTCCTGACCGGTGAACGCATCGACGCCACCACGGCCGCCGCCTACGGGTGGATCAACCGGGCCGTCCCCGCCGCCGACCTCGACGCGTTCGTGCACCAGGTCGCGCACCGGATCGCCGCCCTGGCCGACGGGGTGGTCACGGCGGCCAAACGCGCCCTGCCGCCGCAGGACCACGCGGCCGGCTTCCGCACCGAGCACCTGGCCTGGGCGGAGCTGGTGGAACGCCCGGCCGCGCGGCAGTTGATGGCGGGCGCCACGCGTCGGGGCGCGCAGACCGTAGGGGGAGAGCGAGACCTGGAGGGCCTGCTGCGCTCGGTGGCAGCACAGCAGGCGTAGGGCGGGCTCGGCCTTCCGCCGAGCCCGCCCCGCCGGTCCCGTACCGGAGCCGGACCGTCCTGAGCCGTCAGCGCTGCAGTGTCAGCAGACCCGGACGGTAGGGCAGGAGGCCGTAGTCGCCGCCGGAGTTGGGGCTGCGGCCCTGGTAGAGCAGTTGCAGATTGCAGGGATCGACGGTCATGGTCTGGTCGGCGCTCGTGCGGATCAGCTCGCCGTGGCTGATGTCATTGGTCCAGGTGGCGCCGCTGTTGGCCTTGCCCGCGAAGGGGTTGCTCTCGGTCGCGGCCTGGGGTGTCCATGAGCCGTTCAGGCTGGTGGCCGTGAACGAGCGGAAGTAGCGGCCCTGTGCGCCGATGGCCTCGACGATCATGAGGTAGCGGTTCTGGCCCTGCAGTTTGTAGACCTGAGGGGCTTCGAACAGGTTGTTCGTCGTATCGCTCATGACCACGGTGGAAGTCGTGCCGAAGCTGCCCGGGAAGTTCCCGATCGGCATACTGGCCCGGTAGATCTTGCCGTTGTCACCGGCGAAGAACAGGTACATGTTGGTCCCGTCACCGATGACCGTCTGGTCGATGGGACCGGTTCCGGAGCCGGAGATGCTTCCGGAGAAGAGCACCTGCGGCGACGACCAGCCATTCGGGTTGGTGGGGTCGCTCGACGTGCGGTAGGAGAAGGCGGTCGCGCCCCACTGGTAGGTGAGCACCCAGAGGTTCTTCGGCGCGAAGTAGAAGAGCGTGGGAGCGACGGTGGGGGTCGACATCCCGTTCTGGCCGGCCGAGGCCATGTCCGACCAGTTGGTGAACAGGCCGAAGTTCATCGAACCCCAAGTCGTTCCCGTGTCGTGCGTCGTCGCATAGACGAGTTGCCGCCCGTTGTAGGGGACGACGGTGAAGTCCTTGAGCGAGACCCACCCGGACTTGGGCTGTGCCAGCGCGCCCGTCGATGTCCAACGGTATGTCGACGGGAGATCGCACTGGCCAGGGGTGTCGGCGCCGACCTTGACGAGTTGCCACTGCTGGTTGGTGCCACCCCAGTCGTCGTACTGGACGATGTTCGCGTTGTCGGCTGTGGAGGCGCCCTGCACTTCGAGGGCCTTGTTGCTGTGGCGCGAGATGAGCCGCACGTAGCCGTCCGAACTGTCGGCCAGTCGCCACTGCTGGTTGGCGCTGTTCAGGTCGGCCCACTGGACGATCGAGCCGCCGTTCGCGGTGGACCAGTTGTAGAGGTCCAGCACCTTGCCGGAGTGGCGGGACTTGATGCGGTAGTAGCCGTCTCCGGAGTCGACGAACTGCCACTGCTGCTGGGCTTGATCATTTCTGGCCCACTGGGTGATGCGGGCGCCGTCGGTGGTCGCCATGTTGTACACGTCCAGAGCCTTGCCGCTGTTGCGGTTGACCAGCACATACGAGGCGTTGGGGTCTACGGTCGCCGCGCTGGCGGGCTGGACACCGAGGTAGGCGGCCACGAGCAGCAGGGGCGCAAGAACGGCGAGCAGGCGTCTTGGGCGGACCGGGGACGGGTGGCGGAACCACATCGGAGAGCCTCCTTGGGGTGGGGCGGGGTGACGCGGACGATCCGGGTGGCAGCCCTGCCGGTGCCGGGGCAAGAGCGGTGTCGAAACTTTCGAAGAATTCCCGGGTTCTTCGACGCCACAAGCTAGGAACGCGTGGCCCCGCGGTCAAGGCTTGGCGCGTACATGTCTGCAAACAGTCGCTCGCCACTCAGGGCGTGGCATGCGGCCTCGCCCATCGCGGGCGCTCCGATGGTCAGGCGACGCGGTTCGCTGTCCGACACAACAGGGGATCGAATGTTTCGGGCCAGAAGAGGAAACTTTCCTGTTGCAGTATTGACTACCCGCCACCAATCCCTCAACCTCTTCCCGAGGGTCGACCGAAGTTCGAAATGTCGAACAAGTAGTAAGCGGCCAGGGGTACTGCCCTGGCTCCGCGCCTCACGCGCCGGATTCGGTGCGGTAAGTTCCCGGCGTCTGTCCCATGGTGCGGCTGAACGTGTCGATGAACGCGCTGGTCGTCGCCCACCCGCAGCGCCGTCCCGCCTCGCTGACGTTCGCCCCTTCCGCAAGCAGCACCATGGCGTGGAAGACCCGCACATTGGTCCTCCACTGCGGGTACGTCATGCCCAGTTCGGTCCTGAACAGCCGGGCCAGGGTGCGCTCGCTCACCCCGATGCGCTGCGCCAACCAGACTGCGGAGCGCGGGTGTTGCAGATCGTCGGTCACCAGCGCACAGGCCTGCCGCAGGAGCGGGTTGCCGGGGGTGGGCAGCGCCAACGGCTCGATGAGCGCGCGCCGCAGCCGGTCCCGCAGGACGGCGCGGAGGTGGTTCGCCTCGGCTGCGGGGAGCGACGGTTCACTGCACGCGATGATCAGTTCGCGTACCAGGGCGTCCGCGGCCACGACGGTCGGCGTCCCGGAGTCGAGCAGGACGTCATCGACGGGGAATCCGAGGGTGTGCACGGAACTGTGTCCGTGCACCCGGTGCTGGTGCCAGGTCCCCGCGGGGATCCACATGGCGCGGGCGTTGGACGCCACCCAGGACGCCTCGCCCGTCTGGACCGCCAGGACACCGGAGCTGACGTACAGGAGTTGGTGATAGCCGTGCTGATGCCGCCCGATGACCTCACCCGCGAGATGTGCGTGGGTGGAATCCCTGGGCTCCCTGTCCATCTCCGTTGCCTGGCTGTTTTCCGACATACGACGGCAGAATAACGGAAGCGGCACACCGTACGGCCCTGCGAGCGTGGCCACCATGCCCAGGACGCCGCAGACCCCGCCCTCCGACCGCCCGCCTTCCGTCGCCCCTCACCCGCTGAAAACACGAGTCACCTCAGGTCTGCGCGGCGCGGCGCTCGACATCCGTCCTCTGGCGCATCCCGTCTTCCGACGCCTGCTGATCGGGCAGAGCGCGGCGTACATCGGGACCATGGTCACGGGAGTCACCATTCCCGTGCAGGTCTACGCGCTGTCCCGGTCGTCCCTGTCCGTGGGCCTGACGGGACTGGCCGGACTCGTACCGCTGGTGGTCTTCGGGCTGTACGGAGGTGTCGTCGCGGACCGGTTCGACCGCCGCGTGCTGTACCTGGCGTCGGCGTTCGTCACCTGGGGGACGACATTGGCGCTGTTGTTCCAGGCGGTCGCGGCACTGCGATCGGTACCACTGATCCTGGTTCTCGTGGCCGTCCAGGCCGGTGCGTTCGCCATGTCGTCCGCGGCCCGCGGCGCCATCATCCCGCGGGTCGTCCCCACCCACCTGGTGCCCGCCGCGAACACTTTGTACTTCACCGCCGGCAACGTCGGGCAGGTCGTCGGACCGCTCGTGGCAGGAGCCCTGATCTCCCTGCCGAACGGCTACTGCTGGGCCTACGGCGCCGATGCCCTGCTGTTCTCCCTCCTGCTGTACTCCGCCTTCCGCCTCCCTCCGGTCAAGCCGACCGGTACGCCGATCCGTGCCGGCGGGCTGCGTCCGGTCCTGGACGGGCTGCGCTTCATCGCGGCGGCCCCCGTGCTGTGGATGTCCTTCGCCGTCGACATCGCGGCCATGACCCTGGCCATGCCGACCGCCCTTTTCCCGGAAGCCGCAGAGCTGCGGTTCCACGGCGGAGCGGGCCTGCTGTACTCGGCCATCGCGATCGGCTCGGTCACCGCCGGACTCTTCAGCGGATGGATCGGCCGGGTACGCCGGCAGGGGCGGGCGCTGGCTCTCGCGGTCGCCGTCTGGTCGGCGGCCGTCACTCTCGCGGGTACGGTCCACCATCTCCTGGCCGCCGTACTCCTGCTGGCCGCGGCCGGGGCGGCGGACCTGGTCAGCGCGGTCTACCGCCAGACGATCCTGCAGACCTACACACCCGATGCCCTGCGCGGTCGTATGCAGGGTGTCTTCACCGTCGTCGTCGCGGGCGGACCCCGCCTAGGTGACCTGCGTGCCGGTGCGATGGCCTCAGTCACCGGCCTCGGCCTCGCGTGGAGCGGCAGTTCACTGCTCTGCCTCGTCCTCGTCCTCGGCGGAGCGCTGCTCGTCCGGCCGTTCTGGCACTACGACGTCACCTCCACCCACCCCGACCACATGACCCGTCAGAGCTAGCTTCAGCACTGCTGAGCCCGTCACGAGATCGACGGACAGACATGGCTCACCGGCAACGCTTCCCGGTGACCGTCGAGCGGGTCGCGCTCAGCGATGCCAGGAGGTGCAGCCTGTCCGCGTCGGGGCTGCCCGGCTCGGCCGTCCAGACCAGCATGACCGAACCGGGCGCGCCGGGCAGCGGATAGGTGTCCCAGTCCAGGACGACGTCGCCGACCTCGGGTACGTGGAAGGTCTTGGTGCCGCTGACCGCCGCGCCCACGTCGTGCCGGGCCCACAACCGCCGGAACTCGGCGCTGCGGATGCTCAGTTCACCGACGACCGCGGTGGCACGCGGATGGGTGGGGTCGGCGGCGACGGCGGAGCGCATCATGCCGATGTAGTCCAGGGCCTGTCGCTCCCAGTCGGAGCAGCTCCGCTCGACGGTCAGCGTGTCGTCGAACATCAGCAGGAGCATGTTGAGTCGGTGGGGCGGAAGGCCGGCCGGGCTGCCGAGCAGGACCTCCGCCATCGTGTTCCAGGCCAGCAGGTCCAGGTGCCTGCCGAGTACGACCGCCGGGGTGTCCATCACCCCCAGCAGCCGCCGCGTACTGTCCGGAACCCGCTCCGGGCCGCGCTCCACCCGGCTGGGCACGGGCCGACGGGCGGCGTGGGCCAAGGTGAACAGGTGCCGGCGCTCCTCGTCGTCGAGGACGAGCGCATCGGCGAGCGCGTCGAGACCCCGTCGGACGGGCGTACCTCCCTGCCCTGCTCCATCCGCTGGTAGTAGTCGGTGCTCAGCCCGGCCAGCAGCGCCAGCTCCTCCCGCCGCAGCCCGGTGACCTTGCGCCGGCCACCGGGCTCCAGACCGACGTCACGGGGACGCAGCCTGTTGCGCCGGGCACGCAGGAATTCGCCGAGTTCACGAGCGTACGGATGGGTCATGCCGCAAGTGTGCCGCCGCACCGGGCGTCCACGGTAGGTCTCACAGACCTAGGGAAACGCGAACCACCGAAGCCGCCCGGCCTGCTCCTAGCTTCGTTGTTCCACCGCATGACAGTCACGATCTCCAGGAGCAGAGCATGGCCGCATGGACCGCCGACCGCATTCCCGACCAGCACGGCCGGACCGCCGTCGTCACCGGAGCGAACTCGGGTCTCGGGCTGGTCACCGCGACCGAACTGGCTCGCCACGGCGCCCGGGTCGTGCTCGCCGTCCGCAACACCGCCGCGGGTGCGGAGGCCGCGCGCCGGATCGGCGGTGACGTCGAGGTGCGCGAGCTCGATCTGGCGTCCCTCGACTCGGTACGGGCCTTCGCCGCCGGACTGACCGCCGACCACCCGGTCGTGGACCTGCTGGTCAACAACGCCGGAGTGGTCCTGCTCGGCCCCCGCCGCACCTCCGCCGACGGCTTCGAGCTGCAACTCGGTACGAACATGCTGGGCCCCTTCGCGCTGACCGGCCTGTTGCTCGGAGCCATCTCCGCGGCGCCGGAACCTCGCGTGGTGAGTCTCAGCTCGATCACCCACAAGAGCGCGCACCTCGACTTCGACGACCTGATGTTCGAACGCGACTACCGGGCCGCACGCGCCTACGGCCGGTCCAAGCTCGCCACCACGGTCTTCGGCATCGAGCTGGACCGCAGGCTGCGTGCCGCAGGATCGCCCGTCGTCAGCGCACTGGCCCACCCCGGCCTCACTCGCACCAACCTGACTCCGCGCGCCTGGGAACACCGCGGCCGGCCCGGCCAGGTGATCGCACGGCTCGGCCTGCTGGCCACCCAGTCGGTGGAGCGGGGCGCGCTGCCGCAGCTGCGGGCCGCGACAGAGCCCGGTGTGCGTGGCGGCCAGTTCTTCGGCCCGGGAGGACTTTTCGAGACCCGGGGCCGGGTCGTCGAGGCCCGACTCAGCCGGGAGGCGACCGACCCGGACGCCGGCAAGCGGCTGTGGTCGGCGGCCGAAGAACTGACCGGGGTCAGCTACCTGTGAGTGTGTGCTTGTGTTCCGTGGGGCTTCTCGCGCCGGCAGCCTGCCACCCGTACCTGCGCGGAAGGAAGCGACAAGACAAATTTTCGAGGATGTGCGTGGATACCGCGTAGTTGGGCACTCGGACTATCGCACCGAGGTCCTGGTGTAGATCGGAGCCGGGGACCTCATGGGCGAGAAGAACTTAGGCCGTTCCGTGGCTCATACGCACACGCGTCTGAGTCAGACCTGACGACAGGAAGTTAACATGATCATTCTTGGGCTTATTCTGCTGCTCATCGGCTTGCTTGTCGGCATGGGACTGCTCACGACAATCGGCAGCATCCTCATTGTGGTGGGCGCTGTCCTGTGGATCCTGGGTGCCAGCGGTCGCGCGGTCGGTGGACGCAAGCACTTCTTCTAAGAGTCAGGGGGCCTCACCACGCCGCGACCCGTGAGGCCGGCGGGGATGATGAAGCTGGTTGCCGTCACGGGCGGTGGACGGCGGCATCCCCGCCGCCACCGCCCCTGCCGACTGGGGTGGCATTGCGGCTCTACGCGGTTGTGGCAATGCCGCCGTCGACGGGGATCACGGCGCCCGTCAGGTATGCACCGGCCCGGCTGGCGAGGAACACGGCGACACCCGCCATGTCGTCGTCGCGGCCGATCCGCCGTAGTGGGGCCGACGCCGCGATCGCATCGCCGAGCTCGTCGAGGGTCTCGGCCATCATCGCCGACGGGAACGGTCCCGGCGCCACGGCGTTCACGGTGACATGCTGAGGACCCAGTTCCCGGGCGAGCACCCTGGTGAGCTGATGCAGCGCGGCCTTGCTGCTGGAGTACGAGTAGTTGGGTCGATGAGGGATGTGGATGGCGGCGATGCTGCCGATGTTGATGATCCGCGCGGGATCGTCGCCGGTACCCGCCTTGCGAAGAGCGGGCAGAAGCGCCTGGACCAGCCAGAACGGCGACTTGAGATTGAGGTCGACGACCGTGTCCCAGGCCGCGTCCGGGAACGTCTCCAGCGGCTCGTCCCACATGGCGCCCGCGTTGTTAACGAGGATGTCGAGACGCTCCGATTCGGCGGTGACGAGGTCGGACAGCCGCTGACACTCGTCGTGGCGGGACAGGTCCGCGGGGACCGCCCGCACCTCACCGAACGAGGACAGGTGTTCCTGCGCCTGAACGCACGCTTCCGCGTTGCGTGAGCTGATGACTACTCGGGCGCCCGCCTGGAGAAGGCCACGGGCGATCATCATTCCGATGCCTCTGGTGCCACCGGTGACGAGCGCGCGCTTTCCCCGCAGATCGAATAGTTCTGCGTGTGTTGTGAATTGGTTGTCCACCACTTGCCGTCTTCCTCTTTGGCCATACGGGATGATGCGTCGACCCGTCGGGTGCTCGGTCCAGCTGCCGGAGGACTCATCACGACTTCGCCGGGGTCGCGGTGGCTGACCGCAGAGCAAACACATGCCTATGCGGCCGAGTCCGAGAGCCGAGACTTCGAGGGTCTGCTCTGGTGCGGGTTGTTGCATGGCGGATGCTCCCGAGGTACCGGTCACCCGCATGCCCGCAACGCTAGGGCCTTGGCGTGCACTTCAAGCAAGCGAGACAGGCACGGCGGAACCGCCGGTCGCGCCGCCGGTCGGCCTGCCCCGAGCCGTACCCGGAGCTCAACGCCTTCGCGCGCCGCGCCACCGCCGCCCCACTCCGGCTCGGCCGCCTGACCGCTGCCAGTGCGAAGAACCGTCGGCCCCACGCACCGGCGGCCGTCACCGGAGGGACGTCGTCATAAGCGGGCCAACCCCCTACCGCAGTGACAGTTCAACCAGCCGCGCGCCCGCCCCCGCGCCCACCCTCGCTCCGGAGCCGGTGTCGCCGTCGACGGCGACAGCCACGTAGCGTGCCTCGGTGTCCGTGCTCAGCTGCCGGCTCCGTCCCGGGCCTGCCGGCCGCCCGATCTGCGCGTACGTCAGCCCGTCCGTGCTGACCTCGACGCGTACCCCCGGCACCCGCCCTCGAGTCCACCGCACGCTGATGCTGCGGATCCGCCGCGTCGCGCCGAGGTCGACGACCATCCGACCGCCGGGGCCGGGGGTCCACGCCGTCGCCGGATCGCCGTCCACGGCCGCGGAGGGGTCCGACATGCCCTGCGGCAGCGGCGATGTGGGGAAGACGGTGCGCCCCAGAGCGAGATCGTCGCGCGGATACGCGGGCGTGTCGCGCAGCGTGCAGGTGGCGACCCGTCCCTTGCGCACCACGACCACCGCCCTGGCGTTCGAGCCGACGACCTCCACGCGGCAGGACGGACCACTGAGCCGGACCGTCGAGGCATCGACGACCTCCGCGCGCAGGCCCACCGGCAACCGACCGCCGGCCAGCGGGCGCAACGAGAGACGCGGCGCGAGGACCTGAGCCGTGGCAGCGTCGACAGCGGCCTCGTACGAGCTGCCGGCCGTGTCCACCGACTGCCGGCCCTCGAACAACGTAAGGCGGGACCGGGACTGCGGGATCGCGACCCGCGTGGTGATCGCCCGGTCGGAGAGGTTGAACAGGCTGAGGTGGCCGTCGGTGACAGCGGCACGTACGGCATCGTCCGTGGCGTGCGGGGCGGGGCTTGCGGCCAGTTCGCGCAGGGCGGCTGGGGAGGCGTCGGGCAGGCCTTCGACCAGCAGCGGGGCGGCCGGACCGTCCGCCAGGATCACGGTGTCGCCGTACACGGCCAGCCGGTGTTCCGAACCCCGCACCACGAGTCCCGCACGGCCGTCGACGTCGAGCCAGCCACCCCGGCTCGACACGTCGGGGACCGGCCAGGACACCAGGTCGGTCCACTCCCGCCCGTCCACAGAGCCCTGCAGAAGGTAGGCGCGCCCCGCGGCGGCCTCCCAGCGCAGAGTCACCCGGTCCACGGAACGTGAGCCACCGAGGTCGACGGCGAGCCAACTGTCCGCGCGGGGGCGCTCCGCCCGCGAGACGGCCCACCTGCTTGCCGCATTCCCGTCCACCGCCAGCGCCGGCTCCTTGCCGGGATCGAAGGACGAGGCGGTGGCCGTCGCACCCCGGGCGAGGTCGGTGCCGGCCGCCCCGTCGCGTGCCTCGAACTCGAACAACGAGTATCCGTACGTCGGATCGGGCCGGACCCCGGTCATACGCAGGTGCCGTACCTCGGTCCGCGTGAACGTGAGGTCGTCCACGCGCGGGGAGGGCACCGGTGGGCGGGCGTCCTGCGCGGTGACCGTGGTGCTGCCCTCCGCGAAGCGGTAGGTACGGGAGCCCGACAGTCCGGCCACGCCTGGCATGGTGAGGTTGTGCACCTCCAGATGCCCCTCGCCGGCGGCGACGCCCGTGGTCGCGTAGACGACGGCGCCCGAGGGCAGAGTCGTCCAACCGGCGTACTCCGTACCCAGCCGCAACACGGTCGCGCTGCCGTCGAACCCGTCACGGACGCGGCTGTATGTACGCACCTGACGGCTCTCGACCTTGCCCGACACGGCCGGGAGGAACATCGGGGTGGTTCCGCTGATTTTGAACAGCCAGTCGTCGTGCGCCGGTTGCCAGGCGAACTTCACGAAGCCGGGCTTGGAGACGGCGCCGGCCCAGGCTCCGGCCGACTGGTGGGAGACCAGCCCCGGCTCGGCTCCGAAGTCGGTGACTCCGCCGGCCCGCGCGAACAACTCGGCCTCGGACAGCGGGCGGACCGTGTGCCCCTGCTCGGCCGCCCACACATGCAGCAGGTAGCTGATGGCCAACTCGGCCCTTGCCTCCGGCTCGTACTTCGGTTCGCCCGAGAACTTCGCCAGCCGGTACTGCGGCGGGTACGCCTGATACGCCTCCAGTCGCGCGGCCAGTGAGCGCTCCGCACGGGCCGCGGCCCGGTCGCCGCCGATCTGGGCGAGGAAGGCGAGTGGGATGACGTCTCGCCCGTACAGGTGCTCGCGGTCGGCCACCATGGGCATCAGCGGCTCTCCTGCGTCGCTCATCACGCCGAGGAGGGTGCGCCACAGGAGGTCGGCGTTCGGCTGCCGGGTGAGTACCTGCGGCATCGGGCGCCCGGCCGCGATGAAGTGCGCGGCGTTGCGTCCCGACGTACGCCACAACTCCTGCTGGTAGTGCGGGCCGAAGGATCCGTGGTTCTCGACGATGAACGTGTCGTACAGGTTGTGGGCGGTGTTCGCGGAGACGGGAACGCCGTCGACGCGGGCCGGGTTGGCGAAGTCCGCTTGGGGCAGCCCCGCTTCGTTGCGGGACCAAGTGCCGTACGCGGTCAGCCAGTCGGCGTGCCGGGGGTCGTCCGCGGCCCAGGCGGCACCGGGGGCGAGGGACTGGGCGTAGACGCCCATCTCCTCCAGTTTGGTGTCCTTCTGATAGCCGCCGGAGAGCCCGTGGGGGGTCCAGTCGCCGGAGGCCGGGTCGTCACCCGTGCCCAAGGCGGCCGTGTAGGCCGCCTGTTCGCGCGCGATGGTGTCGACGTGCTGGTGGGTCACTGCGTCGAGTTGGTCCCACAGGAGTCGCGCGGCGAGGACGAAGTACGACTGGAAGGTCGTGTCGAAGAACAGCTTGCGGCCCCACTGGGTGCCGCCGGTCAGCCGGTTGGAGGCGGCGAAGTGCTTGATGGTCGCCAGAGTCCGGGTCCGCAGGGTCTGCTCGTCGACACCGGCCCGGTCGCTGTCGTACGCGCCGTGCGTCAGGAGGACCGCGTTGCCCAGGACCACGGCGAAACCGAAGTCCTTGTCCGTGTAATAGCCGCGTGCCTGGTCCCATTGCTGCTCGGACCAGCGGGTGTGGTTCAGCAGGACGCGATGGTAGACGGCCGCCACCTCGTCCGGCGGTGCGTCGGCTCGTCCCGCGAGAGCGCCGGAACGGTCCTCGGCGTGGGCGGCGGCGGGTCCGAGTGCCACAGGCAGGGCGGCGAAGCCCGCGGAGACGCCGAGGAGTTGGACGAACCGGCGTCGAGCAACCGGGGGAGGGGGTATGCGGGACACGATCGACGCCTCTCTCAATGAACCAGACAACGTTGTCAAGCGGCAGCGGTAATCTTTCGTCCATTCGGCGCGGTGCGTCAAGGTCTGTGACGTGTGCACCTGTCCGCGGGGGACAGGAGCGACGGCGATTGAGGCTCGCCGGTCAGGGCCGATACGGGCCGTTGTGGGCCCGTATCAGCCGGTGGCGCCGTACGGGCCCCGGGCCCTACTTCGATTCCGGGGCCTCCTCGAAGGGCCGTTTCCCGTCCCAGGGCACCTCGGCGCAGGGTTTCACCGCTCCCTTCACCGCGTACACGGTTGGGTCAGGGCTGATCCGGCCCGCCGGTTCCGGCTCCTCGAAGACCAGCCAGTCACCCGAGCGCAGTGTGTATTCGTACTTGGGCATCACACCGGAGGGGTCACCTGAGGAAGTCAGGCTCCAGAGCGGCTGGTACACCTCACCGCGAGGGTGCGCGCAGACGTAGCCGCTCCTGGGCTTGTCCACGCTCACGTGGATGCCCTCCACCCGGAGCCTGTCGGTCAGCTCCTCCTTGTCCTGACGGCTCAGCAGGATCTCCTCCAGGCTCACCGTGACACTGCCGTCCTCGTGCCGCTCGACGGCGTACGCCTGCGCCCCTCCCGTCGACGCAGGCAGCGCCACCGCGCCCCCCACCGCGGCGGCACACGCAGCAAGGGCGACCAGCGCCCGGCGGGTGGTGATCCTGCGACGGCTCGACGGCTCCGCAACCGACGGCACCACAACCGGTGAGTCCTCAACCGGCGCATCCTCGACCCGGAGGGCGAGCTCCCGCTTCAGTTCGTCGAGCAGACGGTCCTCGAAGGTCTTCGTCGTCCTGGCGCTCATGCCTCTCCCCTTGCGTACGTGAGTGCTGCCTGCTGCCCGCCGACTTCGGCCGCCGCCAAGCGCAGTGCCCTGCGCGCCCGGTGCAGTCGCACCCGGGCGGTGACCTTGCGTATGCCCAGCGCCACGGCGGTCTCGGTGACGCTCAGTTGGTCGACGGCCACGAGTTCGATCACCGCGCGCTCGCCGTCGGGGAGCCTGTCCAGGGCGGCCAGCGCACGACGCCCTGCCTCCTCGGCGTCGAGCTTCTCCTCCAGCCGCCCGATGTCGTCGCCCTCCAGCAACCGACGGCCGGCGATACGGCCCCCGAGCACGTTCTGACGCGCGCTCCTGCGGGCCTCCGTGGCGACCACGTTGCGTGCGATGCCGTACAGCCAGGCCGTCTCGCTCCCGAGGTCGGGGCGGTAGGTACGGGCGGAGTCGATCACCGCTAGGAAGGTCTCGGCGGTGAGATCGGCGACGGTGTGCGGGTCGGTGACCCGCCTGGCCATGAAGCGGGTGACGGCGTCGACATGGCGGCGATAGAAGGCCTCGAAGGCGACCGGGTCGTACATCTCTCCCCGTGGGCCGCTCCGGCTTCTGCTCTCGGATGCCAAGGTGTGAACCTCCCGTTGTCCGTCCTGCTGTCACTTCTACTTGGAACAGGGAGTCGAATGCGTTACAGGAAGGCCCTCGGCGGGCTGCCTGGGAGGCGAAGAGCGCTGTACGAGGAATTTTCCGTGCACGCTGGTCCGCCGACTGACCGACTGACAGAACGCATCCATCAGGACCTGGCGGGACCAAACACACAGAAGCACCCTCGCCGGCGATTCGGCGGGGGTGCGGAGGCCTCTCCATGAACTCTTTCGGGCCGAGCGTCGGCGCGGCTTCGGTCACGGATCAGCGTCACCGTGACCGGGCGGGTGAGCCGGCAGGGGAGGGGTGTTGTCAGACGTTGCAAAGCCCGAACCGTCGGTTCGGGCTCCGGTCGGTCGGAGTTACGGCGTGGCGGTGGTGTTGGAGGTGAGTTCCGGGATGGTGCGGGCCTTGAGGATGCCTTCGACGCCGTGGAGGAAGGTGTCGGAGATCAACTTCGGGTCGAAGAGACAACCGGCTGCCATGGCGCCGTCGCGGAGCATGATGAAGTGACGCCCCGCAGCGTCGGCCGTCTTCTCGCTGGTTTGTGCCAGCAGGTCGGTGACAGTGGTCAGGAACCATTGCCGGTGGGCAAGGACCATCTGGTGAATCGGGTGGGCGGGATCGGAGTACTCGGCCGCCGCGTTGAGGAAGGCACATCCGCGGAAGCCGGCCGACTGGATGCCGTCGGTGATGGACCGGGCCACTGCCCGGACCTGGTCGTTCGGTGACGGGCTGCTCGCCTGAGCGGCGGCGACCTGCCCCCGTATGGCCTGGTCGGCCTGCGCGAGGTAGGCCAGGATGAGGTCTTCCTTGCTCGCGAAGTGCCGATACAAGGTGGCCCGGGTTACCTGCGCCTCCGCGACGATCCGGTCGATACCGACGGAGTGGATCCCCTCGGTGTAGAAGATCCGGGTTGCTGTGTTGAGCAGCCGCGTACGCGCCTCAGATACCACGCCGCTGCCGCCTTCAGTACTCCGACTCATACGCTCCCTTACCAGATCTCGACGAGATAGAACGTTCGATTTCCACTATAGTACGTCGAGCCCCATGCAGGTAACGGACGATGGTTTCGCAGGGGCTCGCCCAGGCGTTGTTCTGCCCCGGCCCGGCGCACTTGCGTGGGGCGTCCCGCTCGGTCGGGGGAGGCTCAGCGCGCTCCCCCCGACCGGCGTCACGCTACCGTGACATCGAGGGCAACCGGAACGTTGCCGCGTGTCGCCTTGGAGTACGGGCACATGGCGTGAGCTGCCTCAACCAGCTTGTCCGCTGCCTCCTGCGCGACGCCGGCCAGTTCGACATGCAGGGCGGCGTTGAGGCCGAATCCACCCTCCGGCGTCTTCTCCACGCCCACCTCGGCGACGACAGCAGAGTCGGAGATCTGGATCTGCTGCTGGGCCGCTACGGCCTTGAGGGCCGAGTGGAAGCAAGAGGCCCAGCCTGCGGCGAACAGCTGCTCGGGATTGGTTGCGCCCCCGGGGCCGCCCATCTCCTTCGGGATTGCGAGTGTCACGTCGAGCAGTCCGTCATTGGTCCGCGCACGTCCTCCCGCCCTGCCGTCGCCGGTGGACGTGGCAATGCCTCTGTAAATGGTGTCAGTCACTTCTACTCTCCCGGTTGAGGAAGCGGCATGGTCAAGCCGCTGTCTCACTCTCGCGCCTGCGGTGACCGTCGTGACGGATTCTCCAGCCGACGGATTCGCTGTTGCACGGTAGAACGTTCGGTCTAGATGTCAGTCTCACGGCTGGAAGCGGTCACTGTCAAGACAGAACGTTCTAGCCCCCTTCGAGTGGTGTGGGTGGCGCCATGGATGACTGGGGGCTGGGGCATGTGACTTCGCGCGAGCGGCCGAAGCCGATCTACCGCTGAAGCAGTGAAGGCCTGCCAGCTTCGTCCAGCGGTGTGTAGCTGTTCCGGCCGCGGTGTACGGAACCGACGCCGAAACGGGTGGATGAGTGGGAGGTTCCCACCTCTGGTCGATCCGGAATCGCACCTAAGGTGACGTGCGGCATACAGATCCCCGCGTCCCTCGATCCCGTGTCCGCCCCGCGTGGCGGACCTGCCGACCGGAAAGAGAAGACCCATGCCCGATCAGGCCCTCGTCGCGACCGTCGCCGGAGCAGTCGATGTCATGGACGGTCTGATGCAGCCGCGTCCGCTCACCATCGCGCACATCCTTGAGCGAGCCGAACGGCTTTACGCGCACAAGCACGTCACCACAGCCGGCACGGAGCGGCACACGTATGTCGACGTCGTACAGCACGCTCGGCGTCTCGCCACCGTCCTGGACTCCCTCGACGTCCCGGTCGGTGCCCGTGTCGCCACGTTCGCCAGCAACAACCGACGCCACCTCGAGCTTTATCTCGCCGTCCCGGCCACCAAGCGAGTCCTGCACACCATCAACATCCGGCTCTCGTCGGAGCACCTCGAATACATCGTCAACCACGCCGAGGACGACGTGGTGTTCGTCGATCGCAGGCTGCTCCCACGGATCCGGCCGATTCTCGACCGGATGCCACGTGTGCGGCACTGGGTGGTGCTGCCCGACGGCAGTCCGACGGACATCCGACCGGATCCTCGCATCCTGGACTACGACGAGTTGCTCTCGGGTGCTGATCCGTTCGCGGGTTCCTTCGAGGACACGTTCGTGCTCGCGGACGAGAACCTGGCCTCCGGGCTGTGCTACACGTCGGGTACGACCGGACGGCCCAAGGGCGTGCTGTACAGCCACCGTTCGACCGTCCTGCACTGTCTCGGCACACTGGCGGCCGGTCTCATCGGCCTCCGCGAGAGCGACGTCGTGATGCCGATCGTGCCGTTCTTCCACGCCAACGCCTGGGGGCTGCCCTACGGCGCGATGATGGCGGGTGCCTCCCTGGTCCTGCCCGGCCACTCGGCGGAACCGGCTCACCTGCTCCAGTTGATGCAGACCGAGCGGGTCACTGTCGCGGGTGCCGTTCCCACGGTGTGGTCGAGTCTGGTTCCACAGCTGAGGGAGTACGACCTTAGTGCCACACGCTTCCTGCTCGGCGGCGGGTCCGCCGTTCCGCCGACGCTGTCCGAGACCTATCGCGCCGCGCTAGGGGTACCCATCACCCATTCCTGGGGGATGACGGAGGTCAGCCCCGTCGGGGCCATCGGCGGTACGCGCACCCAGCACGAGCAGGCGACCCCGGAGGAGCGGGTGGCAGTACGGGCCGCCCAGGGGCAGCCGCTGCCGTTGGTGAACGTGCGGATCGTCGACGTCGACACGGGCCGGGAGCTGCCGCGCGACGGCCACGCCGTCGGCGAGCTGCAGGTGTCGGGGCCGTGGGTGGCCAGTGGCTACTTCCGGGTGGGAGCGGACGAGAGCTACACCGACGACGGCTGGCTGCGCACCGGTGATCTGGCCACCATCGACGCCGATGGCTACCTGCGCCTGGTGGACCGGATCAAGGACCTGATCAAGTCCGGAGGCGAGTGGATCTCCTCGGTGGAACTCGAAACCGCCATCGCCTCACACCCGGACGTCGCCGAAGTCGCCGTGATCGCCCGCCCGGACCCGCGGTGGACGGAACGTCCCGTCGCCTACGTGGTGCTCCGTGAGGGCAGCGGGGGCACGGCCGACGAGCTCTTGCAGCACATCACGCCGATGGTCGCCAAGTGGTGGCTGCCCGACGACATCGTCTTCCTGGCGGCCCTGCCCAAGACGGGTACCGGCAAGTTGTCGAAGAGCAGCCTTCGGGAGTCGATGCGTATGGGCTGAGGGCATTCGACCTGCCGGGGCCTGACAGGACTCGGTTCGGTGGAAGCGCCCTTCAAGGCTGCATCGGGGCAGCCGCGATCGCTCTGAGCTGGTGCAGCCGCAGTCCGAGTTGCAGTTCCAGGTTGTACTCGTGGCGCCAATCGAGGTCGAGGACGCTGCTGGCGCGGTCCAGTCGCTTGAGCAGCGTATTGACATGCACGTACAACGCCCGTGCGGTCGCCGCCACATTGGCGTGGTGGGCGTAGTAGGCACTGAGCGTGTCGACGAGATCGGTGCCGCGTTGCTCGTCGTACTCCACCAGCGGTCCTATGGTGTCGAAGACGAACCGGTTGAGCTCCTGGACCCGCTCGGTGTCGAACGCCATGGCATAGAGGGCGTACCGACGGGTTGTGGCACCCAGGTCGGTATGCCCGATTCCTCGCACCACGGCGCCGCAGCGACTGGCCAGGGAGAAGGCGCGTGCCCAGTCGTGATGCACCACCCGTTCTCCGATGACGACGACGGGGCCTGCCAGCGTGCGACGCAGCTGCTGGTGGACCTCCTCGACGGTCCGGTCGTCATCGGCACTGGGCAGGATCAGTGTGGCCCTGCCCAGGTGCTCGCCGGCCAGCCCGGAGTGGTCCCGGGCGATGTCGTGCAGATGGCGCGAGAGGTCGATCGACGACACCGTGGGCGAGTCGGCGACGAGGAGCAGGCCGAGGCGGTCGACGTCGATGCCGCGGGCCTGCGTGCGGGCCCGCTGGGCAGGGCTGATCCCGGGGCTGCCGACCATGAGCTCGGTCAGCAGCTCCCCGCTCAGTCGCTCGCTCGCTTCGGTGACGGCCCGTTCCTTGAGGATGAGCAGCCCCAGGATGTGGGTGGCCCGCTCAAGGGTGTGCAGATCCATGTCGTCCGGGCCGCCGTCGTCGGCGACCTCCGTCCGGCTCCACGCCAGTGCGCCCAGGTGGCTGTCGCCTGCCTGGATCGAAGCCACACTGTGGGCGACTCCGGCGGTGTCGGCCAGGTGGGTGCAGCGGCCCGAGCGGTTCGCCTTCTCCACGGCATCGGCCAGGTCGACCGGGGACGGGGTCCGGCACGGACTCGACGTCGAGTCCCGGCGGATGAGAGTCACGCCGGCCCTGTCGAGGAGTGACACACCTCCCCCCAGCTGATCGGCGAGCAGCTGTGCCACGTCGCCGGTCGTCCCGCCCCCCAACACGGCACCGGTCAGCGCTTCGTGAATGGCCTGCGCCTGCTCCATGACGGCCACATGCTCCTCGATCTTCCGGTACGCGATCTGCAGCTCCCGCAGGGCGGTCCGGCTCGCCTCATAGAGACGGGCATTGTCCAGGGCGACCGCGGCGTGATCCGCGAACGCGCTCAACAGGGCGATCTCGTCGGCCTGGAAGGACCGTTCGGAGCGCTCCGCGGCGAAGAGGGCGCCCACCGCCTCACCTCGTATGACCAGAGGCACACCGAGCAGCGCGACAAGTCCCTCGGCGTCGACCAGGCGGTCGAAGTCCGGGTCGTGGTGGATCAGCGTCGTGGCGGCGTAGTCGCGAACCCAGTGCGGACTCCGCGAGGCCAGCACCTTCCCACCGAGGCCCACGTCGGCGGGTATGCAGGCCGCGAGGAACGAGGCGGAGATCGTCCCCTGTGAAGCCCGGGCCGACAGCCTGCCGTCCCCGCCCACCAGCGAAAGGTAGGTGAAGTCCGTGTTGATCAGGTCATGGGCGTGGTGGACGATCGACTGCAGTACCGCGTCGAGTTCGCCCAGTGCGGTGAGTGATTTGGCGGTCGCGTACAACGACGCCAGCTCGCGCTGTCGGCGCACGAGCGAGTACGTCTCCGTCCCACTGCCCGGGTCGCTGACCACAGAGCCGCCCTTTCCACTGCCGGGTAGGAGAAAGCTCCACCGGGTCGACGCGAGGTGTGTGTGATGTACACCTCAACCAAAGGGTAGCGGCGCCCTAATGTCACCGCCATCACCCTGCTGTGCTCTCGACGAAGGCGGCATGTATGGCAACCCCGCTCGTCCAACCCGAAGGACCATCCGGCCGGCTCGGCGGCGGCGAATCCACCACGGCGCGCCATGCCTCGCGCAAGCTGCAGGCCGCCGGGCTCGTCGCCAGCTCACTGGAGTGGTACGACTTCTTCCTCTACGGCACCGCGGCGGCACTGGTGTTCCCCAAAGTGTTCTTTCCGCACTCATCGGCTCTGATGGGGACCCTTCTCGCCTTCAGCACTTTCTGGGCGGGCTTCGTGGCGCGTCCCATCGGCGGGGTGCTCGCCGGACATCTCGGTGACCGATACGGACGCAAGCCCGTCGTCGTGACCTGTCTGGCGCTCATGGGAGCCGCGACCTTCCTGATCGGCTGCCTCCCCAGCGCATCGGCCGTCGGCACACTGGCCCCGGCGCTGCTGGTCACCCTGCGCTTCGTCCAGGGACTCGCGGCCGGCGGTCAATGGGGAGGCATCATGCTCCTCCTCACCGAGTCCGCCAGTCCCAAACGACGGGGCTTCGCGGGGACTTTCGGCCAGACCAGCGTCCCGGTCGCCGTGATCATCTCCAACCTCATCTTCGTGACCGCCGGCGCCCTGATGCCGGATGACGACTTCCTCAGCTGGGGCTGGCGCATCCCCTTCCTGGTCAGCGTCGTGATGTTCCTGGTGATTCTCTACATCCAGACCAAGGTGGAGGACACACCGGAGTTCCGTGAACTGCAGCAGGAGGTGTCACGGCCGGAGAGGGGAGTGGTCCGCACTCCGCTGGCACAGGTGCTCCGCGACAGGTGGAAGACCATCCTTCTGGGCTGCGGTCTCCTGTCAGCCACCAACAGCCTTTTCTACGTAAGCATTTCGGGACTGCTGAGCTACGGCACCGGCACTCTCGGACTCGAACGCAACCCCCTGCTGACGGTTGTGCTGATCAGCGCCGTGGCCATGCTCGCGACCCTCCCATGGTCGGGGTACATGTCCGACAAGGTAGGCCGTCGGCCACTGATCCTGGTCGGCGGACTGGGCGTCGCCGTATGGGCCTTCCCGTACTTCTGGCTCGTCGACACCGCGTCGCTGCCGCTGATCTTTGTCGCGGTGGTGGTGGGCTTCGTGTTCCAGTGCCTCACCTACGGCCCGATCGCGAGCTTCCTCGGAGAGCTCTTCGCGCCCGGCGTGCGCTACTCGGGCGCCTCGCTGGCCTACCAGCTCTCCGCCATCATCGTCAGCGGTGGCACGCCCTTCCTCATGACGGCACTCATCGCGAGGACCGACAGCACCCTGCCGGTCGCCTTCTACATCATGCTCATGGGCCTGATCACCTTCGCCAGCGCATGGTTCCTGCCCGAGACGAACCCCGCCGAAGTCCGCGACGACCCCGCCGCCGTCCCGGGCGCACACCTCTACCGCTGATGTCCCGCAGGCCGGCGGGAGACGAACAGCCTGTGGAACGGCGGCCGGCACACCACGGAGGACAACCCCACCTCGTGCCCACACGATTCAGGAAGAGGCCCACGTGAGGAGACCAACGGCAAGAGGTAAGCGGACTTGTCGCATCGCCGCGTTTGCGGCCATGAGCGTCCTGGTGGGCGTGCTCCACGGCCCGGGAACCGCACCCGATATCGCGACGACCACGGCTGAGGTCACCCACTCGACGACCGTGCCGCGATGCGCCGCGCTGGAAGGGACGAAGATCCCGGCATCGGCCATGACCCTGCCGACGAACGGCGGTCGCGTCGTTTCCACAGCGGTCATGACCAGCCTGGTCAGCGGCGAGACGGTCAAGTACTGCCAGGTCGGCCTCGCCATCCACCCCGTCGACGCGTCGGCGCCCGACATCAAGACGAAACTCGCCCTGCCCTACGGCTGGAACCGCAAGGCGCTCATGTTCGGTGGCGGCGGCTACAACGGCACCATCCCCGACCTGCGGCAGAACGTGCCGTTCGGTCCCACCGACAAGCCGGCGCCCCTGGCCCGCCGATATGCGACATTCGCCGGTGACTCCGGCCACCAGGAGAGCCCGGAAGCCGTTCCGTCGTTGGACGGGTCATTCGGCGTGAACGACGAAGCGTTGGCCAACTTCGCCGCCGGTGACGCACTCAAGAAGACACGGGACGCGAGTGTGTTCCTCATCCGGCGGGCCTACCGGGCGAATCCTGCCGCCGTCTACTTCGCCGGAGGTTCCACGGGCGGTCGCGAGGCTCTCGTCGTCGCTCAACGATGGCCGAAGGCCTTCAACGGCGTGATCTCCGCCTATCCGGCCTGGAACAACCTCAGCGAGGTCCTGGGCCTGGGGTACCTCGCACACGTCCTGTCCCGGCCCAACGCCTTCCCGGGGCCCGTGAAGCAGACACTCCTCTACGACAGCGTCATGCACACTTGCGACGACGTGGACGGGGTCAAGGACGGCGTCATCTCCCACCCGGCCGCTTGTCACTTCGATCCGCACACCCTTCGCTGCCCGCGCGGTGCCGACACCGGCCCGAGTTGTCTGTCGGTCCCTCAGATCGAGTCCGTGACCGCCATGTCCTCCCCGTTCAGATGGCCGTATCGAATCGCCAGCGGCGAGACCCAGTACCCGGGTTTCCCGTTCCTTTCGGGTGCCGACATGAGGACTCCGTTCCTCGGCTTCGGCGTCACGGCCCCGGCCGATCCCATGCCCGTGACGAGCGGCTACGGAATGCAGTACTGGGACCAATGGGTCAAGTACTTCCTGACCCGGGACCCGCACCACAACGCCCTCGACATCGATCCCAGGCGTCCCGGGAAGTGGCTCGACCGCATCAGCCACTTGTCCACGATCCAGGACCGCAACAACGTGGATCTCCGCCCGTTCGCCCAGGCAGGCGGCAAACTGCTGCTGCTCCATGGCGCAGCGGACGAACTGGTCTCCCACCGCTCCACGAGCGACTACTACAGACGAGTGCGCGACCTGTCGGGCCCCGACGCGGCCCGCACCTTCATCCGGTACTACCTCGTGCCCGGAGCCAACCACGCGAACTTCGGCACGCCGGCGTTCGCCGCAGGCTGGGACTCCCTATCCGCACTCGAACGATGGGTGGACAAGGGACAGGCCCCCGCCCATCCGGTAGTGACCGACCAAAACCACCACCGCACACGCCCACTGTGCGTATATCCGGACTGGCCCATGTACCGGACGGGTGATCCGGACAGCGCGTCGAGCTTCGTCTGCACGCGCTGACGGTGTCCGCGGCGGGAGGTCGAGTTCCGGGTCACCGACCGCGCGGACGTCGTAGCGTTCGTCGACGCCGCGGTGGCCGAGCACGGGCGCGAGGCCGCCATCTCGCCGGATGCGATCGCCCGCGCGATCTCCTACGCCATCGGAGAGCCGGCGGATGTGGATGTCAACGAGTTGATCACCCGGCCGGTCCGAGCACGCTGATGCCACGCTGCCGACTCCGCGAAGGCAGGGCGCCCGGTCTGCGGGGGCGCCCTCCCTCGAGACATGTTCCTGGAGCGCGAGGTGACTCCACTGGTTGCCTGCTTCCCGGTCCCGCCGACCCTTGGTCGGGTGCGTGCCCGGATGTGGAGTAACTCCCTGCGCGAGCGCAGAGATTCAGGGACCCTGGATAATCGTGACCGAAATCTTGAGCGATACCACTCCAGGCAGTGAAGTAACGGCACTTCTTCGCAGCCTGCACGGGCAACGACGCCACGTTCTGGGCATCCTTGACGGGCTCGACCCGGCGGACCTTCGACGGCCCGTGCTGCCTTCGGGATGGGACTGCCTGGGGCTGGTCCAGCACCTTGCGCTCGATGTGGAGCGGTTCTGGTTCCGCGCGGTCATCGCCGGGGACCAGGCAGTCATCCACGGTCTGACGAGCGGCGACGAAGCGTGGAAGGTGGACCCGGAGGTGCCGGCCGTGGACGTACTCGACCGGTATCGGCGAGAAGCGGAACTCGCCGATGCTGTCATCACCGCCGCCCCTGCCGATGCCGCACTGGCCTGGTGGCCCCACGACCTGTTCGGTGAACCGCACTTGCACACGCTGCGCGACGTCCTGCTGCATGTCATCACCGAGACGGCGTGCCACGCAGGCCACCTCGACGCAGCCCGGGAGCTGATTGACGGCCGCCGCTGGCTGGTCCTGACCTGAGAGGCGCCGTTCCGACGCCGCGAGGAGCCCGCCGTCGCCGGTGCCGAAGTGCTCAACGACGTAGGCCTGAGCAGTTATGCCAACTGCGCTGCGGCCACGGCCGCTTCGGCATGAAGGCGTGCGGTGGCGAAGATCGGGACAGGACTGTCCTCGGGGCCGATGAGAAGCTCGATCTCGGTGCAGCCCAGGATGATGCCCTCCGCGCCGGCGGCAACAAGGTCGTCCATGACCTTTCGGTATGCGGCGCGAGACTCCTCCTTCACGACTCCGAGGCAGAGCTCTTCGTAGATCACTTGGTGCACTACGGCGCGACCTGCGGAATCCGGGATGAACACGTCCAGCCCACTCGCCTCAAGACGGCCCCGGTAGAAGTCCTGCTCCACGGTGAACGCCGTACCCAGTAGCCCGACACGGCTCAGACCGGAAGCCCGTACGGCGTCCGCCGTCGCCTCGGCCAGGTGGAGCAGCGGGATGGACAC
This sequence comes from Streptomyces ortus, assembly GCF_026341275.1. Classification (NCBI taxonomy): domain Bacteria; kingdom Bacillati; phylum Actinomycetota; class Actinomycetes; order Kitasatosporales; family Streptomycetaceae; genus Streptomyces; species Streptomyces ortus. Next base: position 3,479,982 of record NZ_JAIFZO010000002.1, on the reverse strand, counting down.
CGCCGCTTCGACGGCATCGGCCACCTTGTGCATCGTGTTGGTGCAGATGAGCACCAGGTCGGCGCCGGCTGCTTCCAGAGACCGAGCGGCCTCCGCAAGGATCTCGCCGGCCTCGGGCCAGCGCCCCTGGGTCTGCAACTGTTCGATCTCTGCGAAATCAACCGAGTAGAGCACGCACCGAGCTGAGTGGAGCCCGCCGAGTCGGTCGCGCGTGATCTCGTTCAGGTGTCGATAGTACTCAGCCGTCGATTCCCAGCTCATCCCGCCGATCAAACCGATGGTCTTCATCGACTCACTCCACGTTCCGTCGTCAACGGGGCCTGTTTGCAAGCTCATTGGGCTGCCATAAGCGAAGCTAGCATAACTGGGAATAGGTATAAGCGTTAGCTATCGCCCGGTGTGCTGTGCGAGTGCGCTTGCTTCCGGGGGACTCGACAAAGGGGCGTGCAATGCAGTCGCCCAACGGGGGAAGCCGTGAGCTGCTGGCGATTTCGGCGGCGATTTCGGCGTCGGCGTCGGCCGATCGGTGGGGGTAGCGGTAGAACGTTCTGTCTTTACAAGGGGAGAGGCATTCGTTAGCGTCTCCCTCAGCAGAATGACCAGTCTGCCTGAACGGACGTAGACCCTTCGTCTGACCCTGTGTTGCGTCCCAGCGCACTCGGGCAGTACGAAGGCCGTAGTGGTGTGTCTGCAACCTTGCCGCAGAGTCGGCTCGGCCGGTGTGGGTGTGATGCACCCATGCTCCGGCAGTCGGCCCGCATTACTGTCGTTGGTGTGGACAGTGAGAACAAGCTGGGTGACTATCTGCGGGCCCGGCGGGCGCTGGTCCGGCCGCAGGACGTCGGTCTGCCCGATGTCGGTCCTCGGCGGGTGCCGGGGCTCCGGCGCGACGAGGTGGCGCTGCTCGCCGGGGTGAGTACGGACTACTACATCCGGCTGGAGCAGGGCCGGGAACGGCATCCCTCCGATCAGGTGCTGCGGGCGATCGCCGGCGCGCTGCGGCTGACCGATGCGGCAGCGGAGCATTTGTTCCGTCTGGGCCTGCCGGTGTTCGGGGCGGGGGCGGCCACGTCGCTGACCGTGGCTCCGGAGCTGCTGCGGCTGATGGACGGCATGCCGGACGTGCCGGCCTTCCTGGTCGGCGCGGCGCAGGACATCCTGGGCGCGAACGCGATGGCGCGCGAGCTGTACCGCGGGTTCGCCCGATACGACAACTTGCTGCGGATGATCTTCCTGGACCCGTATGCGAGGTCGTTCTACGGGGACTGGGACGCCGCGTCGCGTCTCGCGGTGAGCAACGTGCGGGCGTCGTCCTCGCAGTTCCCCGCAGACGAGCGCATCGAGCGGGTCGTCGGTGAACTGACGGTGCACAGCCCGGCGTTCGCGAACCTGTGGGCCCGCTACGAGGTGCGTCCGCGAACCCGCGAGGAGAAGCATTTCGTCCACCCGCGGGTGGGGGAGCTGCGGCTGCACTTCGAGACCCTGGCGGTCGCGAGCGCCCCTGGCCAGCACCTGTCCGTCTACAGCGCCGAACCCGGCAGCGCCAGCCACGACGGCCTGATCCTCCTTCGGCGCCTGGCCGAGAAGTCAGCCGCCGATGTCGAGAACTCCGACCAGGAGAGCACTCTGGAAAGAGGCGACACCCGATCATGACCACGTGTGTCGCAGAGCGGGATCGAGGCGATGGTGACGGTCGCCTGGTAGGACTCGCGGGTCTTGTCACAGCGGGTGGCCAGTCCGCGTCACTGCTTGTGGTGGTTGCAGCAGCGCACGACGACGTTGCGGCGGCGGTAGACGCACCGGTCGAAGCCCTCTTTTGCCGCCGACGGCATGCTGGTGGGCCCGAACGATGGCGGAGTCGACCGACACCAGCCAGTCGATGTCCCCAGCGGACTGGGCGAGCAGCGTCCCGGCCAGGGGGCGGGGCAGCATGGGTGTCTACACGCAGCAGTGCCTGCTGCCCGCCAACTTCAGGGACGCCGCACCCAAGACCAAGCAGGCGCAGATCAACCTTTACGTCAAGCAGACGACCTCGGCCGCGGTCAAGGACAAGATCGACTCGTTCGCGACCTACGGGTTCGCCGACATCATGACCCTGACCCGACGTACTCAAGGGCATCACCGGCAAGATCACCGTCGCCACGGGGGCGACGTGTTCCTCGGCGCCCCCGCGGCTGCTCCGCGCTTCCGCTGCCGAAGGACAGCTGCGGCAGTTTGATCGTCTCTCTGCAGGTGCTGCCGAGCGGCAAGCAGAAGGTCCTCACCGGCGATGGACCAGTATCTGCTCTTCGCCCTGCAGGACGCGCTGCGGTTCGCCGATCGCGCCTGTGTCCTCAGGCACGGTGAGCTGGTGGCGCAGGGCACCTCCGAACAGCTCACCGAGCAGTTGGAGGCCCCGCATGACAGCTACTTCGACATGAGCAGTCCGCGGTAGGTGCGTTGGGCGCGCGGGGTGCGGGGTGCGGTCACAGCGTATGTCCTCGGCGCGTTTGTGCAGGGCCTGCTCCCACCGTGCTGTCGATACGTCCTGACGGTGGTTTGCTTGTGCTGATGTCTGCTGGCCGCCGGGCTGGACCCTTGTCAAGGAGATTTTTTGCTGAGCAGTGATGTTGTGGTTGTCGGTGCCGGGATGGCTGGCGCGTCGATAGCCGCGGAGTTGTCCGAGCGGTTGTCGGTGGTCGTGGTGGAAGCAGCTGCCTCGGGGGAGGAGCACAGCACGGGCCGGTCCGCTGCCGCGTACCTGCCCTCCTACGGCAGCGCTTGGGTGCGCGCACTCACCGAGGCGAGCCGCCCGCTGTTCGAAGCGATCGCCGCCGAGAACGGCGTACCGCTGTTGCAGATGCGGCCTCTGCTCTGGCTGGCGACCGACGAGCCGAGCGAGGACGCCGTTACCGAGCTGAGGCGGACCTCATCGCACACGGAGGCGCTCACCCCGGCACAGGCGCAGGCGCTCTGTCCGCCGCTGCGTGCCGAGCGGGTCCGCTCCGCCGCCGTCGACCACTCGGCTGCGGATCTGGATGTCGCCGGCCTGCACCAGAGCTACTTGAGGGCACTGCGACGGCGTGGCGCCACCGTGCTGTTCAACGCGGAGGTGCGCGACATCGCGCGGGACGGCCAGGGCTGGCGCGTCACGGCAGGAGACCACGTCATCCGGTGCGCGAAGGTGGTCAACGCCGCGGGCGCGTGGGTCGATCAGGTCGCCGCCCGCGCAGACGTCCCGCCGGTCGGCATCCGGCCCAGGCGGCGCACGGCGTTCGTCAGCCCGACCCGTTACGGCGGTGACGTCTCCGAACTGCCGTTGGCCGTGGACGCGTGTGAGCGGTGGTACGTCAAGCCGGAAGCGGGGCTGATGCTGGGCTCGCCGGCCGACGCCACGGATGTGTCTCCCGGCCGCCCGCGCCCGGACGAGCTGGAGATCGCCCGAGCACTCGAAGCCATCGAGGAGACGACCACGCTCGGATTGCGTAGTGTGCAACGCGCGTGGGCGGGACTGCGAAATTTCGTCGACGATCACGAGCCGGTGGTCGGCGCGTGGCCCACGTACGAGAACTTCTACTTCCTTGCCGGGCAGGGCGGTTACGGCATCCAGATGGCGCCGGCACTGGCCCGGCTGGCCGCGGACGTCGTTGCCGAGGGAGCGTTGTCGCCCGAGACAGCCGCGTACGGGGTCCCCATGACCGGTCTCGCCCCCTCCCGTCTGTCGCACGAAAACCGCGGCCGGTAGAGAACTGCCCGGCAGAGTCAAACAGGGGGCACGCGACCGCCTGCCCGACACCTACCGGGCCATCGGCGGCCTCGTATTCGACCGCCTCATCATCGTCCGCGAGGCGGAGGACGCTCGGGCGGGCACGTTGCTGAAACTGTTGAGCCAACTTCCCAGCGTCCCCACGAGGTCGGAGTTGTGCCGCTGGCCGTACGCGAGCAGACGGGCCACCGTTGCCATCGGTAGGTCGGCGCGATCGTCGGACAGGTCGGACAGGTCAAGGAGGAGTGCCCGGAGCGACGGGTACCTCGCTGTCGTAGGGCCGCTGCATCTCAGGACACCTTCGGGGTCGCCCGCATACCGTGGTGCACGTACGCCTCGTCGGTGGGCAACTAGTAGAACGTCACCGGGATCCAGGACGGACTGCCAGCGTACCGAACGAGGAACTCGCCCTCCGAGACGGGCATCAGCATTCACCGACACGAATGAGGCACCCGCCTCGGCGTAACAGCCGAATGCCAGGACCACGCGGGACGACGGGCGAGCGTCAGCTGTCGTACGAGAAGAGATGACCGATCGACAACGTCGTGGTAGCCGACAGGGGAGCACCGCCTTCCTCCATGCGGATGTGCGGCAGCCCCGGGTCTTGCTGGAACGTGCCGGCGAACACCTCGGCTTCGAACGCCCCGTAGCTCTGTCGTTGCTCGCGCTCCTTCACTTCCTGCCCGACGACAAGGACCCGTACGGCGTCGTGAGCACCCTGGTGAAGGCACTTCCGTCAGGCAGCTTCCTGCTTATGTCGCACGGGACAACTGATCAGCATCCGGAGTGGAAGGGAAAGACCGAAGCCGCGTACGAGCAGGGTGCGATCCCCCTCCGGTTGCGTACTCGCACTGAGGCCGAGCCCTTCTTCGAGGGCCTCGAACTCGTCGCGCCCGGACTCGTGTACGCCACCGAGTGGTACCAGGATGGCCCGGCGCCCACCCTGGAGCGATGTGGTTTCCACGTCGGAGTTGCCAGGATCCGCCGACTGGGCGGCCTGACGCGACTCGAACACCAGGGACTGGGGCGCCGCGACCGCCGCAGCCGCTGCCATGTTGTCCGGCATGGGTCCGCGCCTCGCCGAACCGTCGGCGTATCGCCTAGCGGGGCCTGAGTCCGTCGACGACGATGTCCAGCATTCGGTTCAGTTGGGGGCGCTGCTCGGGTGCGCCCGCCACGGAGAGCAGACCGGCGAGGATGCCGCCCACCTCGACCGGGTCGATGTTGCTGCGCAGTTCTCCTGCTGTGGCGCCGGCCTCAAGCACCATCGCCAGGACCTGCTGAACCTCGTCGCAGACCGGTCCGGTGCCGAAGCGGCCGGAAGCGCTCATGGCGACCAGGGCCTCGCAGACGCCGCGTCGTTCACCGGCCCAGTCGGCGAATCGGAGCATCCACGAGTGGAGGGCCTGCGCGGGCGGTTTGGTGGCCAGCAGGGTGCGCGCGTCTTCGCGCAAGGGCCGGATCTGGTCCCGGTAGACCTCTTCGACCAGGTCTTCTCGGGTGGGGAAGTGCCGGTACAGAGTGGCGTTCCCCACTCCCGCGCGTTTGGCGATCGCGTCCAGCGAGATCGCGCGTCCGGACGCGAAGGCTTCGGCGGCCGTGGCGATCAGCTGCTCGCGGTTGCGCTGCGCGTCGGCGCGCAGGGTGCTGCGTGGAGGTGTCATGACCTTCGCGATCGTAAGTGTCGGATGAGGCTCAGGAACGATTCGGGGAAGTCCCCGGTTCAGTGTACGGTGAGGCAAACGGGGAGTTCCCCGATTACGGATGATCCCACCCGTCGTTTCAGCGACGAAAGGTTTGCCATGGCTGTAGCTCTCATCACCGGGGGAACGACCGGGATCGGCAGGGCGACTGCCGAGCTGCTGCACGCCCGCGGCTACCAGGTCGCGGTCACCGGACAGCATCCCGATTCCCTCGCACGAGCAAGATCCGAACTCCCCGACGATGTGCTCGTCGTCCGATCCGACGGGCGCGTGCTCTCCGACACCGATGCCCTGATGTCAGCGGTGTCGGCGCGGTTCGGATCGCTGGACCTGCTCTTCCTCAACGCCGGGATCTTCCGCCCGGCACCGGTCGCCGAGGTGACGGAGGAATCGTTCGACGAGCACGCCGACCTCAACTTCAAGGGCCAGTACTTCACCCTCCAAAAGGCCCTTCCCCTCATGAACGACGGCGCCTCGATCGTGCTGACCGTCGGCATCGGATCCCGTCGCGGCACCCCTGGCGCCACGGTGGGGGCGGCGACACGCGGCGCGCTGCTGGCCATGCTGCCCTCGCTCGCGCTCGAACTGGCCCCGCGCAGGATTCGCGTCAACACCGTGAGCCCCGGGGCCACCGACACGCCGCTGCTCGACAAACTGGGGGTGCCCGAGAGCGGCCGGGACGCCATGCGCGCGAAGATCCCCTTCGAGCGCTTCGGATCCAGCCAGGAGGTCGCGGAAGCAGTCGCCTTCCTCGCCTCGGACGCCGCCGGCTACATCACCGGCCAGGACATCACCGTGGCCGGCGGCTACGGGCTCGGCGCCTGAAACCCCAGCGAACCGACCACCGATCCACACCTCTCGAACACCACGATCCACACCTCTCGAACGCCACGATCCACACATCTCGGACACCTCGAACCGCACCTCACCGCCACGAACCACACCTCACAGGAGAACACGATGGCACTCACTCTCGACACCTATCGGCTGCTGGGCCGTTCCGGACTCCGGGTCTCGCCGCTGGCGCTGGGCACGGCGACCTTCGGCACCGAGTGGGGCTGGGGCGCCGAGCGCGACGAGGCGCGCAAGCTCTTCGACCGCTACACCGAGCTCGGGGGCAACTTCTTCGACACCGCCAGCACCTACACCAACGGCAGCTCCGAGCGACTGCTCGGAGAATTCGCCCGCACCAACCGCGACAAGATGGTGCTGGCGACGAAGTACTCGACGCTGCGCCAGCCCGGGGACCCGAATTCCGGGGGAACCCACCGCAAGAGCATGCTGGCGTCGGTGGAAGCCAGTCTGCGGCAGCTGAACACCGACTACATCGATCTGCTCTACGTGAACGTGTGGGACTTCAGGACGCCGGTGGAGGAGATCCTGCGGGGCCTGGACGACCTGGTGAGGCAGGGCAAGGTGCTGTACGTGGCGATCTCCAGCGCCCCGGCCTGGCAGGTGTCGCGCATGCAGGCGATCGCCGACCTGCGCGGCTGGTCGCCACTGGTCGCACTGGAAACCGAGTACAGCCTGATCGAGCGCACCGCGGAGCGTGACCTGATCCCGATGGCACGCGAGATGGGACTCGGCGTGGTCCCCTTCTCTCCGTTGGGCGGCGGGGTGCTCACCGGCAAGTACAGCCGAGAGGACCAGAACGCGGCGGGCTCCGTTGTCGGCGAAACCGCCGGCAACCGCAAGAGCCTCAACGTCGCCCTGGGATGGGTCACCGACCGCAACCTTGCCATTGCCGATGCGGTGAAGGAGGTCGCCTCCGAGCTGGGCCGCACGCCCGCCCAGGTCGCACTGGCCTGGGTCCTGAACGCCCCCGGAGTGACAGCACCCATCATCGGCGCCCGCACCCTCGCGCAGCTGGAGGACAACCTGGGTGCCCTGCAGGTCGACCTGACTCCTTCTCAGCTGGCCCGCCTCCATGAGGTCAGCGCCATCGACCTCGGCAATCCGCACGGCCTGCTCGCCAGCGATCACATCCGCACAGTCACCACAGGAGACATGAAGGTCGAAACCCTCGGCTGATGCGCGTCCCGAACGGCGCGTCCAGAGAAACCGACATGCATGTGATGAGGGAACGGAGCAACTCCGGTATGGGTACGTACAGCGACAAGAACGTGGTGATCACGGGTGGCAGCAGCGGCATGGGGCTCGCGCTGGCGGAGCTGCTGGTGCAAGGCGGGGCCCGCGTGGTGATCACGGGTCGTTCTGAGGCCAAGCTTGACGCGGCACGCGAGCGGCTGGGCGAGAATGCCGTGGCCGTCCGGGCGGATGCGGCATCGCTGCCCGACCTGGATGTGCTCGCTGGCCGTATAAAGAGCGAGCTCGGCTCGATCGAGGCCTTGTTCGTCAACGCCGGCATCTCACCCCTCACGCCCCTCGGGTCGACGACCGAGGACGTGTACGACGAGCTGTTCGCGATCAACGTCAAGGGCGCCTTCTTCACTGTGCAAGAGCTCGCCCCGCTGCTGAGCGCGAACGCCGGCATCGTCCTCACCACCTCCATCGCGAACGTCATCGGCATGGCGGACACCAGCGTCTACGCGGCCGGCAAGGCGGCGCTGCGCTCGATGGCCCGCACCTTCTCCCGCGAGCTGCTTCCGCGGGGGATCCGTGTCAATGCGATCAGCCCGGGCCCCATCGACTCGGGGATTCTGGAAACGATGAACCTCACCAGAGAGGCCGCCGACCGGTTCAGGGTGGAGCGGACCGCGAGCAACCCCATGAAGCGCTACGGCACCGTCGAAGAGTTCGCCAAGGCGGCCGCATTCCTCGCCTTCGATGCCACGTACACCACCGGCATCGAACTCGCCGTGGACGGTGGCGAAACCCAGCTCTGAGCTCGTCTGCCGTCCCGCCACGGCGTAGGGCCCGCTACCACGGCGGGTTCGGGGGCCGCTGCAACACGTGGTCGTGTCGATCAGGCCGCGAGCAGTTCATGCGGACGCTCGGCACCGATGAGGAATGACCCGGGTCCGGGGCGGTGCGTGCTCGTCAGGGTGTCTTTGGGTGCGGGGCGCCCGCCGGTCGGTCGTGTGCTGTGTCCGCGGACCCGCTGTGTGAGAGTGCGGCGAGGAGTCGCAGTTTCTCGTCGCTGTCGCTGTCCTTGTCGGGGTAGTAGACGACGAGGATGACGTCGTCGATGGCGAGTTTGTCGCGGTGGAGGCGTAGTTCACCGACCACAGGGTGGTTGACGGTGGTCGTGCCTCCGTCGAGACTGCGCACGTCGTGGCGGGCCCACAGAGTACGGAACCGCTGACTGGACAGTGCGAGTTCTCCGACGAGTTCGATGAACCGGGGGTTGTCGGTGTCGTCCCCGATGGTGGTGCGAAGGGCGGCGATGAAATCGGCGGTGGCCTTCGTCCAGTCCTGCTGGAAGGCTTGTTCCTCAGGATCAAGGAGGAGAGAACGCAGCCGGTTCTGGCCGGGCCGCAGGCGGGGGGAGAGTGCCACCGCCATGGGGTTGGAGGCCAGTACATCGAACGCCCGCCCTTCGACGAACGCGGGGATCTGAAGGTGGGCGAGCAGCTCATGCACCCGCGCTGGTACGCGCTCGGGCCGCTTGCGCCGCGGCGCCCTGGGGCGTGCAGCCGCGAGGCCGAGCAGATACGTCTGCTCGACGTCGTCGAGTTGCAGGACCCGCGCGAGTGACTCGAGGACCTGCGCTGAGGGGTTCTTGTCACGTCCCCGTTCCAGTCGAAGGTAGTAGTCGGGACTGATTCCGGCGAGGAGGGCGACTTCCTCACGGCGCAGGCCGGGCACGCGGCGGTTGCCCCCCGGCGGGAGCCCCGCCTGTGCCGGGGAAACCAGTTCACGCCGGGCACGAAGGTAGCTGCCGAGCGGGTTGCCGGATTCCTCATCCTTCATACCGACACCGTATTACGGTGCGCGACTTTCAAAGGGGGCCCTGGCAGGACCAGGGAAGACGGGGGTACTGCCACGCCCGGAGGATGCCGTCAAGACTGCGATAGCACTGTCTCGAAAGAGACAGAGCACATCACTGTCTGCGCCGCCGGCCTGCATGCCGGCAGCGCCCTGGACTGACGGGAAAACCTCGTGGATCTCTCCAACCGCACCGTTCTCATCCTCGGCGGAACCTCGGGTATCGGGCGAGAGCTGGCCCGCCGGTTCGCCGCGGCGGGCAGCACCGTGGTCGTGGGCGGCCGCAACCCGGAGGCACTTTCGGAACTCGCCGAAGAAGGCTTCGGCACGATCAGCATCGACGTCACCAACGGTGCTTCCGTCGCATCCGCCCGTGACGCCGCGCTAGCCCGGTACCCCGAGCTGGACACCGTGGTGACGATGTCGGGCGTCATGCTCCTGGAGGACCTGCGCGACCCCGCGCACTTCGAGGCGGCGGCAACGACGATCGACACCAACCTGCTCGGCACCATCCGGGTCATCGATGCCTTCACCCCGCACCTGATCCGGCGGGGGAGCGGCACCTTGATCACCGTCACCTCCGGCATCGCCTTCCTGCCGTTCCCGCCCATGCCCAGTTACGCCGCCTCGAAGGCCGCGGTGCATGCCTATTCCGAGGCACTACGCGCGCAGCTCGACGGCACCGGCGTCGGCGTCGTGGAGCTCGTCCCTCCGGCTGTCGCCACTGCAGGACAGGAAAAGGTGAACCCGCACGCGCTGCCGCTCGACGACTTCGCCACCGAGGTCATGCACCTGCTCGCACAGGACCCCACCCCCCACGAGATCCTCGTGAAGGGCGTCCTCATGCACCGCTGGGCCGAGCGCGACGGCACCTACGACGACCTCGTCTCACAGCGTTCCCAGGCCCTGGCCATGCTCCCCAGCCGCCAAGGCTGACACTCTTCCCCTCCCGGGCGGCAACGGTTTCAGCGGCGGACGTTCTCCGGCTTCCTGTGCCGGGACTTCGCCGTCAGTATGAGCGTCAGCATCCGCGGTGGGGTGCCCTGCTCGGCAAGGTGGGAACAGCCTCAATCACGGGCCGCCATGGCCGGGGACGCCCGCCTTCCCCGGCCATAACGGAGGATGTGTCACCTCGTACCACGGTCCGCCTGCTCAATCAGGTCCGCGACCGCCTTGGGGTGGCTGACCATGGCGGCGTGCGAGGAGTTGATCTCGACGGTGTGCGCTCCGATACGCTCGGCCTCCCAGCGCTGGAGGTTCGTACTGTTCGCGTGGTCCTGCTTGGCGATCAGGAACCACGAGGGAATTGTCTTCCACGCGGCCGCCGTGGCCTTCTGGTTGAGGGCCGCTATGTCGATCGGCTTCTGCGTGTCCGCCATGTCGGCTGCCACAGTCGCATTGACGTCCGCGGCGAACGTCTCGCGGAACTTGGCCCGATCGATGTACGCGTCGGTGCCTCGGGTTCCGTCCGGCTTTGTGAACTCCGCCGGCTGCAACGGGAGGGACGGCGCGGGGCTGTCGACCTGGTGGGCCTTCAGGTCGGCCAAGGACTCGCCGACGTCCGGCACCGAGGCCGCCACGTAGACGAGGGCCTTGACGTCCGGGTCACCCGCGGCCGCCTGGGTGATGACTGCCCCACCGTACGAGTGACCGGCCAGGATGATCGGTCCCTTGATGCTGTTGAGGAAGTCGCGGACGTAGGCGGAGTCGCTGGGAAGGCCACGCAGCGGGTTGTTCGCGGCACGGACCGGATAGCCGTCCTTGCGCAGCTTGTCCATCGCCCCGTACCACCCGGAGGAGTCCGCGAACGCCCCGTGCACAAAGACAACGGGTCGGCTTGGGGCTGTCGGCCGACGTGTTGTCGTTCCCGACGGCATATGGGCAAGAGAGGACGTTCGGTCGAGTTCTGCTGGCGTGATGCCTCTCCCCGAAGGCGTGCCGCCCCCGCGAACGCTTCCCTCCGAGAGTCGGCGTCGACGTCGGCGCAGCGGGCGGCCGGACTCAGGATCGCGGGGCGGTGTGCCGCAGACCGTCGTAGAGCAGGTGTACTACGTCCCGGGCGGCGTCCTCCCAGCCGGGCTGACCGTGTGAGGCGCAGATGCCGCCCATGGCGCGGAATACGGTGTCCGCGGTGATGTCGGCGCGGATCGTCCCGGCGGCAACCCCGGCGGCCATCAGTTGCCCGATCGTGTCGACCATGGTCTCGCGGCCGCGGTTGAACACCGGAGAGCCGAGGTCCATCAGCGTCTTGAGCGCGGCGGCCATGCTGCGGCTGTCCACGGCGTGCTGGATCAGCTGTTCCAGGAACGCGCGCAGGGCATCGTGGGGCGGGTCGGTCGCCAGCCGGGTCTGCACGTGGGCGCACATGTCCCGCACCCGCTCGTCGTAGACCGCCTCGACGACGGCCTCACGGGTGGGGAAGTGCCGGTAGAAGGTCCCGACACCGACCCCCGCACGGCGGGCGATCTCCTCCACCCGGATGTCCGCCTCCCCGGCGGCGAAGGCCTCACGCGCGGCGCCGAGGAGCGCGTCCCGGTTGCGCCGGGCATGGGCGCGCAGGGGCCGGTCGGCCGGCGGCGTGGCGCGGTCGTCGTCCACCACCGCGAATCCTCCTCGTGTTGCTCTTCCCTGAGCCATCACCTTACCGGAATCCGGTTCCGCTAAGGTGGAGGAATCGGATTCCGGTTTGTGTCGGGCATCCGATGCGTTCTCATCCCCATCTGGCACCTCACCCCGGAGACACCGTCATGCTTCACACCACCTTCGGGCGCGGCACAGGGCTACGCGTGTCCGAACTCGCCCTCGGCACCGCCACCTTCGGCACCGGCCCGGACGCCCCCGCCCCGCCCGCCACGGCGCGGGCTGTCTTCGAGGCGTTCGCCGAGGCGGGCGGCACCTTCGTCGACACCGCCGACCGTTACCAGGGCGGGCAGTCCGAGACGGTCGTCGGCGAACTGCTGGGCGCCGACCGCGAGCGGTTCGTCCTGGCCACCAAGTACACCTCCGGCAGCGACGGGCTGAGTGGCATCGGCTCCGCCGGTAACGGCCGCAAAACAATGATCAGGTCGCTGGAGGCCAGCCTGCGGCGACTGCGGACCGACTACGTCGACGTGTTCTGGGCGCACCTGCCCGACACCGTCACCCCGGTCGAGGAAATCGTCACCGCCTTCGACGACCTGGTGCGCGCCGGCAAGATCCGTTACGGCGGCCTGTCCAACTTCCCCGCCTGGCGGGTGGCGACCGCCGCGACCCTGGCCAACCTGCGTGGCCGCACTTCCGTCCTCGGCATCCAGATCGAGTACAGCCTCGCCGAGCGCACCGGCGAGCGTGAACTGCTCCCCATGGCTGAGGCGTTCGGGCTCGGCGCCACCCTCTACTCGCCGCTGGCCGGCGGTCTGCTCACCGGCAAGTACCGTCAGGGTGACACTGACAGCCGACGCATCGAGCGCCCCGAGACCCCGCACACCACGGCCGTCCTGGACACCGTCCTTGAGATCGCCGACGAGTGTGGCGCGAGCGCCGCGCAGGTGTCCGTGGCCTGGCTGCGCGGCCGGGCGGCCCGCAGCGCGACGGCGTTGATTCCCGTGGTCGGCGCGCGCACCACAGCGCAACTCGACGGCTACCTCACCGCGCTCGACCTCGACTTGAGCCAGGAACAGTACGACCGTCTGGAGGGAGTCAGCGCCGTCGCCCAAGGTGTCCCGCACGAGGCGGTGGCCGGCGCCTTGCCCGGCATCTTCGGCGGCGACCTCGGCAAGCTGCGCCGACACCCGGTGCCAGTGATCTGATCGCGCACTGTGCGGACAGGGGGCTGCGGGCTGCGGGCTGCGGGCCTGGCGCCGACATAGCGGCGCCGAGCCAAAAAGCGTAGGTCCGACGTTGCGAGTACCGTGCCGAGGCGTGCGCAAGCGGAGCCCTCGCCCCCCGTGGGGGGCCTGCTCACGTGCGAATACTGCCGCAACCTTGGAATACGAGCCCGTTGCCAGCTCCTCCATCCGGTCGAATGCGCTCCCGCGACTTGGACGGCCCGAGGTGCACGCACCAAATCGTCGGTGCCAAGCCCCGATTGAGCTCTGTTTGAAGCCGGCTTGCTTGAAGTGTTCGGGCAGCGAACTCCTTGGACGGCCTCATGATGTCCGGCATAGGCGGCGGCTCGCGGGCCCATCAGGCTTGCCTGGTTCGCGTCCAGACTCGGCACGGCTGCGATCACTGAATCGGTGCCGGCGCAGGGCGGGACGGCTTCGGTCATGGCGTCCTCCACCTGGAGGAGAGCGTTCCTCGGTCAATCATCACGACAATGACCACGTCCGCAACGGACGCAGTCCCCACCCGCTGCGCTCATGATGCCGGCTCAGACGCTCACAGTCGGGGGAAGATGCATGACGCGGTTGAGTCCGCCGTCGACCGTGATGGCTGCACCGTTGACGTAACTGGCTTCAGAGCTGGCCAGAAAGGCCACGACGGCGGCGATTTCCTCGGGGGTTCCCATGCGGCGCATGAGAATGTGCGCCGAGTACGTCTCGACGGCGCCCGAGTTATCGCCCATGAAGCCGGTCATGCCTGTCGGGTAGTCCACGCCTGGGTGCACCGTATTCGAGCGAATGCCCTTCGCGCCGTTTTCGATCGCGTGCGTTCGCCGGCCTGGCCAGTGGTCTGGTCTCCGCGACTCTTCAGATCAGCGCCGCGCTGTCAGTAGCGATCATCGGCGGCATCTTCTTCACGGCCGCCGACGCGTACGGGTCGACCCCGGCCATCACCATCGTGTCGATCCTCATCGCCGTGCTGCTGTTCGTCTCCGCTCTGCTGTCGCTACGGGCTGAGCGGGCCCCCGCCCTGGAGACCCCTTCGAAGATCGTCGACGCACATGGCCCCCAGTCGCCTGACATCAAGGAAGCACAGGCCCTCTCCCGGGTACAGGATCAGTGAATGGCGATCTGCGTACGCCGACGCCGTTCGGCACCACCTTCATGACGGGCGGAATCCCTGTTCTTCTGCCTGACCAGCGGGTTTCAGGCGTGCCTGAAGGGTCTCGCGCCGCCGCTGCCATCTGCGCCATGGTGTGGACGTGATCCGCGTACGGACCGACCTACGTACGGGCCGGTCACCGTACGTCCTGGCGCCAGGGCCGATGGCCACGACCAGAAACAGGGGAACGACATGCACAAGAAGACCGCTGCAACCCTCGCAACCGCCGCTGCGATGCTCGGTGTCATCGCTTCGGCCCCCACCGCCTCTGCCGAAGCCAATCCACCCGGATGTCCCAAGGGGTACTTCTGCGCCTACAGCGGACCGGATCAGACCGGAACGCTCGTGCTGAAGACGGCGGGCAACTGGAGCGGCCAGGTGGGCTTCCGATCCGTCTTCAACAACGGCTACGCGTTCCCGGGAGCCGACCACGTCGACATGACATACGTGTACGAGGGGGACTCCACCGTCACCAGTTGTTTCCACTACAACCCCGGGCCTGGCCAGTACAAGTGGACCGCTCCCTACACGGAGGTCGTGTACGGCGTCCGCTGGCGAGGCGAGTGCTGACGCGAACACCCGCAGCGTAGAGGGCTGATCGCCGGGGCCGACTGTGCCTCCTTCAAGGGTTTTCGACAGCAGTGGTGTCCACCGCCCTTCGGTGGCAGTGCCTCGGCGACGGTGGCCTCCGTCGCCGAGGCACTGCCGGAATCAGTTGAGGACCCGCTCCACGAACGCGTCGAGGTTGCCGCGCAGGCGCTCGATCTGCTGCTCGACGGTGAGGGACTCCTCCATGCGTGCGCCGGGTGCCGCCTTCTTCTTGCCCCGTACGTACAAGGAGCAGTCGAGGTCGGCGCAGATGTAGAGGCCCACCGAATTGCCTCCGCGGCCGGCCGGGCCCGCCTTGAGGGCGGTCATGAGGGAGACGCCGTTGCCGGGATGGGTGGTCAGGCACAGCGAGCACAGGCTGCGGCGCAGGAAGCCGCGGCTGCCGGAGACGGAGCGCAGGGACAGGCCGATGAGCTCATCGCCGCGTTCGACGACGAGATACCGGCGATCGGGCGCGGACAGATCGAACCAGCCCAGGAAGTCCAGGTCGTCCCAGTGGTCGAAGTCCGCCAGGTTCCTGGGCAGGGGAAGGCGTTTGGCCTCGCCCTTCGAGCAGTTGACGAACGAGGTACGGATGTCGTGCTCGGTCAGGGGTTTCATGCAGGATCCTTCGTGGGGGTGAGGTGGACGGTGGCGGGACGCGGCTCCGGCTCGCTAAGCCGGTGTGTCGTCAGGCCGGTGTGTCGTCCCTGGCACGCTTGGGTGTCTGGGGCCGTACGGTGAGGCCCGCGACCAGGGCGGCGAGGAGCAGGACGCCCGCCGAGCACCGGTAGGCGACGGAGAAGCCGTGCACCATGCCTTCGTGGAGGGCCGCGCCACCGTGGGCCGGATCGTGCGTGCGTGAGTGGACGTAGCGGCTGGTGGCCCCGGTGGCGATGGTGTTGAGCAGTACGGTGCCCAGCGAAGCACCCATCTGCTGAACGGTGTTGAGGACGGCCGAGGCCACACCGGCATCCTGGGCGGGCACGCCGGCGGTGGCGGTCGCGTAGACCGGCATGAAGGTCAGGCCCATGCCCAGACCGAGCAGCAGCAGGGCGGGCAGCACGTGCGAGATGTACTGCGCACGCACGCTCAGGGTGCTGAGCAGCACCATGCCGGTGGCGGCCAGCACCATGCCGGACGACATCAAGATGCGCGGCGCCGTGCGTGGCAGGAGGCGGGCCGCGATCTGGGTCGCGCCGATGACGATGCCGGCCGAGATCGGCACGAAGGCCAGGCCCGTGCGCACCGGCGGATAGCCGAGGGCGACCTGCAGGTAGTACGTCAGGAACAAGAAGACGCCGAACATGCCGATGGTGGCCAGGCCCATCGTCGCGAGCGATCCGGCCCGGACCCGGTCCTTGACGATACGCAGCGGCAGCAGCGGGCACGCCGCACGGCTC
Source organism: Streptomyces ortus (assembly GCF_026341275.1). Lineage (NCBI taxonomy): Bacteria > Bacillati > Actinomycetota > Actinomycetes > Kitasatosporales > Streptomycetaceae > Streptomyces > Streptomyces ortus. Next base: position 3,463,690 of record NZ_JAIFZO010000002.1, on the reverse strand, counting down.
TGCCACCACACGAAGGCGGCGAGCAGGAGCACGCCGGCCGCGAGCAGTGTGAGGACCGACGGGCTGGTCCAGCCGCGGGGTTCGGCCTCGCTGAAGCCGTACACGAGGGCGACGAGTCCGCCGCAGCCCAGCAGCGCGCCCGGCACGTCCAGGTGGCCGCCCGGGCGGGCGGAGCGGTCGCGCAGGAAGGCCGGTGCGCCGAGCAGGGCGGCCAGCGCGATGGGGACGTTGACGTACAGGGACCAGCGCCAGTTCAGGCACTCGGTCAGCAGACCGCCCACGATCAGGCCGACCGCGCTGCCGCCGCCGGCCAGTGCGCCGTAGACGCCGAACGCCCTGGCCCGCTCCTTGGGGTCGGTGAACGTCGTCGTCAGCAGGGACAGGGCGGAGGGTGCCAGGAGTGCCGCGAACGCGCCTTGCAGGGCCCGCGCCGCGAACAGCATGCCGGGGCCGGTTGCCGCGCCGCCGAGCGCGGAGGCCGCGGCGAACCCGGCCAGGCCGATGACGAAGGTGCGTTTGCGGCCCACCAGATCGGCGATCCGGCCGCCGAGCAGCAGCAGTCCGCCGAAGGCCAGCGTGTAGGCGGTGATCACCCACTGCCGGTCGCCGTCCGACATGCCCAGAGCGTGCTGGGCGGAGGGCAGTGCGATGTTCACGATGGTGCCGTCGAGGATCACCATCAACTGGGCGAGGGCGATGACGGCCAGCGCCCACCAGCGCTTGGGATCGGGTGCCGATTGCGGGGAATGGCCGGTGGTGGTGCGGGGGGCGGAGGGGAGGGATCTCCCTCCGGGACGTTCGGGGCGGTTCTTGCTCATGGCGATCACGCACGTTTCGTGTCGAAGTGCTGTCGAGTCAGCCGGCCGGGGACGGTCGCAGGGGTGACGACGGGCCGGTGCACGCAGCACGGGGACACGGCAGGGCGAGGGGGCAGGGGGAACCGCGGACAGCACCCGGGGCCTGCCTCACCAGCCGTGTGTCACACACGCCGGCGCTCTTGCGGGTCGTGAGACGGAGTACGCCTGGATCACGGTGACCAGCAAAAGAAGGGCCCGTCTTCGGGCGCGCGCTCCCACCGGCCGCGTGGCGAGGAACCGCGCAGGCCAGGACATCTCGTGACCCGGCATCTCAGAAAGACGCCGAAGACAAGAAACAGAAAAAGGGGGGAGAGTTACCGCGCGCCGCAGAGGAGGGAGGGCACACGGCCGGAGGCAACTATGGCCGCAACGCATTCAGCACGGTCCATGTCTCTCGCCTCCTTCCGGGCAGGGCACGCGGTGCGTGTCGACGCCGAGCGCGCCGAACGGGGCGGCAGTGGACCTGCCGCGGAATCCCGGACAGGCTATCCCATCGACGCCACCGCGCAAACGGAATTGCCGACCGGCCGGCTTGTTCAGGAAGCATGCGATCAGTACAGGCGACAGGCGAGGTGCGACGTGTGCCACGGGCCACCTGGGCAGCGCCAAGGCCTGCGTCGGCGCCCGCCGGGCTGCCACTCAGGGCGAGAGCCAGCCCGGCGGGGGAGTTCACCTCACTACGACATTGTCCCCGGCCGAAGTCGACGGCCCGGTCGTGGTGTTGCCGTAGTACACCCAGCGCCATGTGCCGCTCTGGGATGCCTTCACGGTGGTCTTGAGGTTGCCCGAGCCGTTCGCGTACACCTTCTTCACCGTGGTGTAGGAGGCGGCTCCGGTGGGCTTGAACTGGAGGCTCACCAGGCGGCCTTCGTAGGAGGCGTACTTCCTGGTCTCCCAGTTGGCTCGCGTGACCTTTCCGGTCACGGTGAGGGTGCTGCCCTTGGTCACCGGCTCGGGTGAGGCGTTCACGGTCAGCCGGGAGTTGCGCTTGACGTAGGCAGTGAGGCCCTCGTCATCGGTGTCACCGCCGCCGCCCTGGAAGTACACCTCGGCCGCGACCTTCCAGGCTCCGGCCTCGCTGTTGTGCATGTCCCACTCACTCGGGTCGAAGAACATCGTCTCCGTGAAGTCGCAGACACCCGAGCTCACCTGGTTGCAGTCACTCGTCTCGATGGCGTGCCAGAGCCGTTCATCCGCACTGCCGCGGTACAGGAACACCGCGGGCCACTTGTACGCGTGGGTCGTCGCCATCCGGAAGGAGGTGGGCACCGCGACCTCCTTCGACACTCCGATCACGATCGGCTTGCCGCCGTTCACCTGGACGCGGGTGAACGAGACCCCGCCTTCGGCCGCACCGGCCGGCACCGCCGCCACACCCGTGAACACCGCGGCCGCGCCACCGGCCACGACGGCTCTCCAGAACTTCTTCCCCACCTGATCCCCGATCTCTGTGTACCGAAAGGCGCCGGAGAATGATCCTCCGACGCGTTCTTCAGACAGCCGTGATCCACAGGGAGTTGTACACCCGTCGATCACGATCGGGCATCATCGGAGAAGGCCGATCCCGAGCGGTTGGGTGGGGGATCGATGCCCCATTATCTCGGGTTGAAGGGGCGTGGAGATGCGCACCGCTGACCCGGCGCGTCCCGCTGTCGGCACCGGGCGTCAGTGGATGTCGTGGTCGGGGTGGGTCCGGTCGTACGCCTGTCGTGACTCGGCGATATCGGCACGGTGGGCGAGGGACCAGTCCGCGAGTGCCTTGACCAGGTGCGTCAGGTCGGCTCCTGTCCCGGTCAGGCGGTAGTCGACCTGGGCCGGGACCGTCGGATAGACGGTGCGGAGCACGAGGCCGTCCCGTTCGAGCCTGCGGACCGTGAGGGTGAGCATGCGCTGGGAGATGCCCTCGACGGCGCGCTGCAGTTCGCGGAAGCGGCGCGGCCCGCCCGCGAGTTCGACGACCACGAGCACCGACCACTTGTCGCCGATGCGGTCCAGCACATCGCGTATGCCGCAGTCGGGGTGCTCTTCGCGGCCACAGGGGTCGAGAGCTGCGGGGGTGGTTACCCCGGTGTGCGTGAGTGACATCGAACTGCCTTCTTGTGGCCGGTGGGCGTGCGATCAAGGATCAAGCGTAATGACCGACCAGGACCACGACGGAAGACTGTGATGGGCATGATCTTGGTGACGGGAGCAGGCGGGAATCTCGGCTCGGCCACCCTGGCGGCGCTGCGTGCCGGTGGCGTCGCGGCGACGGGCGGCAGCCGCACGCCGGGCCCGGGGACGAGACACCTCGACTTCGACGACCGTGACGGCCTCGACCTCGCCGGGGTGTCGACCTTGGTGCTGATCTCCGCCGGGTACGCGGAGGACGATCAGGTCGTCGCGCGGCACGCGGCGGTTCTGGAGGCCGCAGTGCGCGACGGTGTCGACCACGTCGTCTACACGAGCCTCACTGCGGCCGGCGACCATCTCGGGTTCGCGCTGGCGCACCGGGCCACCGAGCGCCTGGTCCGGGCGAGCGGACTTCACTGGACGATTCTGCGCAACGGTTTGTACGCCGAACTCTTCGGCGGCCTGCTGACATGGGCCGGTGAGGGGGTGGAGTCCGCCTTCGGGGACGGCGCCCTGGCGGCGGTCGCGCGGGAGGATCTCGCCGACGCGGCGGCAGCCGTCGCGGCGAACCCGGCCCGACACCGCGGCCGGGTCCACGAGTTGGTCGGCACGCCGATCACAGCGGGTCAGCTGGCCGGCAGGTTGGGGGTTCCGCACAGCACCATCGGACTGGGGGAGTACCGGCGCAGGCTCCTCGACGAGAACCCGGGGCTGCTGCCGTTCCAGGCGCCCATGCTCGTGTCGATCGCCTCGGCCGTCCGGCACGGCTTCCTGGACGGCACCGCTCCCGATCTGACCGATCTCCTCGGCCGCGCGATCCGCGACCCACTGGTTGTGGCCGTGACGGCTGCGTCCGCCGCACGGCCACGAGGGACAGGGCGGTGAAGGTGCCGGTGCCCGCAAGCCTCGCGGTACGGAGCCGCGCGGGAGGCGCCGCTGACGACGCGGGAGGAGGCACGGAGGCGGACCACCCCCTCCGTGGTCGTCTACGCCTTCATCTCCTGATGACAGAACAATGCGGGCTGAACGAAGGGCGGGGCCACGCCGTTTCGTGTCCGGGGGCGCGCGGTAGGTGTCTCGTCCCCGAACAGCGGCGGTGTGCCGTACTCATCGGGTACGGCTGGGACGGCGGCCGGCCCGGCGGGCACGAGGGGCCGCCGCGGCGCCTCCTGGTCGAAGTCGTCCGGCGTCATGCGCGTCCAGTCACGTCCATGCTGTTCGCTCACTCGTCGTCTCCCGCCACCGCTGCCGTCCGTGCTGTATCTACTCTTCACCTTCCCGTCATTCGTGGCCAGCGATCATGATCCGCTCGATTTCGAAAGAAAGAGGGACGGATGCCGGTGCGCAACCGACGAGAGGACACCGGCGGCGGCCATGATGTCGATGGCAGCCGCGTCAGGCGATCAGGCCGGCGCTGGTCAGCCAGATGTGTTCGCATGTCTGCGATGCCTCTTGGAGCTTTTCGCGGGATTCCTGCGAGGCGTGGTAGAAGGTCCGCTCGATCATCCAGCACAGGGCACGTGCCATCGCCGGGGCCTGGTCCGGTGCGGTGCCGGACCGGATGCCGGCGCGTTCCAGGACAGCGGTGATGGCCGCGATGAACAGGTCGGCGGTGTGGGTCCACAGCTCGCCGATCTCCGGCACGGTCAACGACAGGTCGATCGCGGTGCGCATGACCAGGCCGTGCTCGTTCCACAGCTCGACCGTGCGCCGCATGGCCGCCGCGATCGCCTGACGCGGCTCGTCCGTCTGCGCGGTGGCCCGGGACCGCTCCCACAGATGCTCGACGGTCCGGGCCACGAGTGCCGTGACTACTTCCTGCTTGGAGCCGAAGTAGAAGTACAGGGCACCACGCGTGATACCGGCTCCCTGGGCTACGTCCCCGACGGTCATGGCTTCGTAGCCCTTGTCCGCCAGCAGGGTTTCGCAGGTGTCGAGGATGGCCCGCTCCCGGACATCCCCCTTGCGCTCGGTGGTGCGACGGCCGCGCACGGAATCGTGACCGGGCATCAGAGCTGTGCGCCTTCGGCGAAGTCGGTCGTGCGGGAGAGTGTCTCCCACGTGCGGATGTCCTCGTCCACGGCCGTGCGCGCGGCGGTGACGAGCCGCAGCGCGTCCGAGCCCAGGACCAGGTGGGCCGGCGGCTGCTCGACCGAGGTGATGTGTACGACCGCTTCCCCGGCCTTTGCCGGATTGCCCAGCTGGTTCCCGCTGGCCTTCTGCCGCGCTGCACGGATGGGGGCGAAGAACTCGTCGTAGTCGTCCACGGTCCGCTCGGCGCGCGTCATGGACCGTCCGGCCCAGTCGGTGCGGAAGGAGCCGGGCTCGATCGCCGTCACATGGATCCCGAACTGCGCGACCTCCTTGCCCAGTGCCTCCAGGATGCCCTCCACAGCGAACTTGCTGCCGCAGTAGGCGGACATGCCGGGCACGGCCATGAGCCCGCCCATGGAAGTGACGGCCATCAGGTGTCCGCGGCGGCGCGCGCGCATGTGGGGCAGCGCCGCCTGCAGGGTGGCCACCGTTCCGAACACGTTGACCTCGAACTGCCGCCGCACCTCGGCCAGCGGGGTCTCCTCGAAGGTTCCCTCCAGGCCGTAGCCGGCGTTGGCGACGACGACGTCGAGAGGGCCGAGGTTCCGCTCGACCTCCGCGACCGCGCCGGAGACGGCGTCATCGTCCGTGACGTCCAGGATGCGGCCGTGAGCGTGTCCGGGCCTGAGTTCTTCGAAGGCCCGCAGGTCCTTCTCGGAGCGGACGGTGCCGACCACGGTGTGCCCGGCGGCCAGGGCGGCCTGCGCGAAAGCACGCCCCAGGCCCGTGCTGACGCCCGTGATGAGCCAGTTCTGCTTCTGCATCGTTCCTCCAGAGGGGTATCGCGAGGAGCCGGGCAGCTCCAACAAAAGTCTACATGGTGTCGATTTTTATCGTTGCAGCGTAGATTCCCCTAGTGCTCGCGGGGTGCGGTTCTCGACGTGCTCGTCCGCGCCGGCCCGGCGTCGGCCGCCTGGGATTGGGCGCCCCGGTCCTCCGTCGTCCGGGCGCCAGAGGTGCCGAGGTGCTGGCCTGTCCGGCGCAGGTCGGTCGTGCGAGCCAAACGGCAGTGGGCGACTGTGAGTTGTCAGCTGCGGGGCAGCACGCCCAGGAGTGTCGCGGTCAGGGCCAGCTTCAGGGAGTCCCGCAGTTGCAGGTGGAAGTGGGCCAGGGAGGGTTCGGCCTGATAGGCCGCCTGGAGGCTGGGCGGGGGTGTGCTGTAGGCCGACAGTGCCCCGGCCAGGACCATGGTCTGCAGGCTGAACAGCGTCGCGCTCTCGCCCAGCTCCGGGAGGTATTTCCGGATCAGGGCGGTCATGGTGGTCAGGCGGTCCAGGGAGGCGCGCTTGTAGCGTGTGACGACCTCGACGGAGACGTTGCGTTCCAGGACGGTGCCCTGTGCGCCGAAGAGGTCGCACAGCACCACCCGGCCGGAGAGCGAGCGGCTGAGTATCTCGGCCACCGCTGTCGCCCGCTCGGCCATGGGCAGATCTTCGTCGACGCCGGCGGCCAACTCGTCCGCCAGTTCCGTCAGCCACTCCTGCAGGAACCGGTCCAGCAGTTCCAGCAGCACCGCCTCGCGGGACTCGAAGTAGCGCAGCACGTTCGGCTTCGCCAGGCCCACCCGGCGGCTCAGCTCGTTCAGGGTGACCGCGGCCACGGGCATCTCGTCGAGCATCGCCGACGCCATGTCGAGGATCGCCCGTCGGCGGATCTCCCGCTGTTCTTCGGTTCGTGCCCGCTGGAATGTCACGATCACCAGCCTAACTTAAGTACCTGCGGTACGTTGACAAGGTACCGCAAGTACTTTACTGTCGTCCGTGCAAGATACTTCCGGTACGTTACTGAGTCAGGGGCTGGCATGAGCGGCAAGTGGACGACGGCGAACATTCCGGATCAGCGCGGGCGGGTGGCTGTGGTGACCGGGGCCAACACCGGACTGGGGTACGAGACCGCCAAGGCGCTCGCGGAGCGCGGGGCGTCCGTGGTGCTCGCCGTGCGCAACCCGGAGAAGGGTGAGCAGGCCGCGGCCCGCATGGCCGGTGACGTGAGCGTGCAGGCGCTGGACCTGACCTCGCTCGACTCCGTCCGGACCGCGGCGGCGGCGCTGCGGTCCCGGTTCGACCGGCTCGACCTGCTGATCAACAACGCCGGCGTGATGTACACCCCGAAGCAGACCACCCGGGACGGCTTCGAGATGCAGTTCGGCACCAACCACCTCGGCCACTTCGCGCTCACCGGGCTGCTGCTGGACCTGATGCTGCCGGTGCCCGGCTCGCGCGTGGTGACGGTCAGCAGCACCGGCCACCGCATCCGGGCCGCGATCCACTTCGACGACCTGCAGTGGGAACGGTCGTACAGCCGGGTCGGCGCCTACGGTCAGTCCAAGCTGGCCAATCTGATGTTCACGTACGAGCTGCAGCGCCGACTCGCCGCCCACGGCACCACCGTCGCGGTGGCCGCGCACCCCGGCCTGTCCGGCACCGAACTCGCCCGCAACACCCCCGCAGCCCTGCGCCTTCCGCTCACCTGGCTCGCGCCGCTGATCACCCAGAAGCCCGCGATGGGCGCGCTGCCGACCCTGCGCGCTGCCACCGACCCCGCCGCGCTCGGCGGCCAGTACTACGGTCCCGGCGGACGCAACGAGGTCATGGGCCACCCCCGGCTGGTCACCTCCAGCCCGGAGTCGTACGAGGCAGCCGTTCAGCAGCACCTGTGGGCCGTCTCCGAGGACCTCACCGGGGTGACGTTCCCCGTCGGTCGGTCCCAGCAGAACGCGTTGCCTTCCGGATCGGCCCCCAAGAGGTAGCGGCGCCCGGGGCGACGAGACGCACGTACTCCAGCCCCGCTTCGCGGTGGTGATACGGCGGGGCCGACGCCATTTCGTCCTCGCCGAACTCGCCGCACGTGGACTCGCGATCGACCCAGCACTGACCATCGGTGCTGTCCCGTGCTGTCCCGTGCGTCACGCGGTCAAGGCGATGTACTTGGTCTCCAAGAACTCAAGGATGCCCTCCGCGCCGCCCTCCCGGCCGAGCCCGCTCTGTTTGACGCCACCGAACGGGGCGGCGGGGTCGCTGGCGACGCCCCGGTTGACCGCGACCATGCCGGCTTCGAGGCGCCGGGCCACCGCCACCGCCTCGCGCTCCTCACCGAACACGTAGGCCATCAGTCCGTGCACCGTGTCGTTCGCCATCCGGATCGCCTCGTCGACATCCTCGTACCGCACGACAGCGGTCACCGGGCCGAAGATCTCGGTCCTGGTGATCGCCGATCCGTGGGCGACCCCCGTGAGGAGCGTCGCGTCGTAGAACGCGCCGTCGCTCCGGGCCCGTCCGCCGCGCACGAGCGTCGCGCCGTCCGCGACCGCCGCGTCGACCAGCGCCGCGACCTTGTCGCGCTCGGCCCGCGAGACGAGCGCACCGAGCGTGTGGGAACGGTCCAGGCCCGGGCCCGCCGTGAACGTGTACAGCGCGGCGTCCATCCGGGCCACGAACTCGTCGTGCACCGAGGTGTGCACGTAGAAGCGGTTGGCGGCCGTGCAGGCCGCGCCGCCGTTACGCATCTTGGCGAGCACGGCGCCCTCGACCGTCAGCCCCAGATCGGCACCGGGCAGCACGACGAGGGGCGCGTTGCCCCCGAGCTCCATCGAGGCGCTCACCACGCTGTCCGCGCAGGCGCGCAGCAGTTCCCGTCCGACCTCGGTGGATCCGGTGAACGAGAGCTTGCGGACCTCGGGACGGTCGATCATCCGCCGTACCGCCGGGCCCGGCGGAACCGGCGTGACCAGGTTGACCACGCCGTCCGGGACACCGGCCCGGCGCAGTACCTCCACGACGTAGGCCGCGGTGAGGGGCGTCTCGGCGGCGGGCTTGAGGACCGTGGTGCAGCCCGCGGCGAGTGCCGGGGCGAGCTTGCGGGTCGCCATGGCGGCGGGGAAGTTCCAGGGGGTGATCAGCAGCGACACCCCGATCGGCTGCCGCTCGACGACGATGCGCTTGTCGCCGGACGGCGAGAGGCGGTGGTCGCCGGGCACGCGGACGGCCTCCTCGGCGAACCAGCGGAAGAACTCCTTGGCGTAGTGGACCTCGCCGACGGCGTCCGGCCAGGACTTGCCGTTCTCGCGCACGATGAGCTCGGCGAACTCCTCGGCCTCGGCGGTGAGGATCTCGTACGCCGTCCGCAGCAGTTCGCCGCGCTCGCGCGGGGCGGTCGCCGCCCAGGAGAGTGACGCGGCGGTCGCGGCGTCGACGGCGTCCATGCAGTCCTGCTCGGTCGCCACCGCGAAACGGGTGATCGTCGAGAGGTCCGAGGGGTCGACGACGTCGAACCGCCCGCCGTCCGTGCCCGGCCGCCAGTGGCCGCCGATGAACAGATCCGTGCGCAGGTTCATGCCGCCGTCCGATCGTCGAGGGTTCCGGCGTGCGCACGCCGGATGATGTCGAGGAGCAGGTCCCGGGTCGGCTCGACGGGAGCGATGGCCAGCAGCCGCGCGGACTTCAGGGCCAAATCGGCCAGGCGTGGGAACTGGTCACGTCCGACACCGATCTCGCGAAGGCTCGCGGGCACCCCTATGGCCCGGTTGATCTCGGCCACCCGGGCGACGGTCCGTCCCGGGGAGGCCTCGTGCGTCGGCACCTGCTCAAGTGCCGCCCCGAAGGCCGCGACCCGCTCGGCGCCTTCCGGTTCGGCCCGCAGGGTGTCGAGGACGTAGGGCAGCAGCAGCCCGGTGCCCAGGCCGTGTGGCGTGCGGGTGAGGGCGCCGACGGCGTACTGGAGGGCGTGACACAGGTGCGTGCCGGTCGAACCGAATGCGATGCCCGCGGACAGCGCGCCCAGCGCGACCTGGTGACGGGCCTGCCGGTGGGACGGTTCACGGACGGCCACAGGCAGCCAGGGGCCCAGGAGCGCGGCGGCCCGCAGCGCCATCGGTTCCGCCAGCGCGTTGCGCCCCGTGAACACGGGGACGCGCGCGGGGTCGAGTACGGGAGCAGGGCCGGGTACGGGAGCGGGGTCAGGTACGGGCCGGCCGGTGTCCGGCGGTCGCCCGGTGTCCAGGGATCGCGCGGTGTACGACTCGGCGGCGTGCACGAGCGCGTCTATGCCCGAGTGGGCGGTCACGGCGCGTGGCGCGCCCAGGGTGAGGTCCGGATCGACGACCGCGGCGGCCGGCACCAGGAAGGGGCTGGAGATCCCCACCTTCAGCTCACGGTCCGGGTCGGACACGACGGCCACCGGTGTGACCTCCGATCCGGTGCCCGCCGTCGTCGGCACCGCGACGACCGGGAGGACCGGTCCTGGGACCAGGTTCTCGCCGTAGTACCGGCTGAGCGGGCCCTCGTGCACGCACAGCAGCGCGATCAGCTTGGCGGCGTCCAGCGCGCTGCCCCCGCCGACCGCGAGGACGACCTCCGTGTCGTACTCGCGCGCCACCGCCGCGGCCGCGTCCAGTGAGCCGGCCGGCAGTTCCGGGGTGATGTCGGAGTGGATCCGTACCGCCAGGCCCGCCGAGGCCAGCGCGCCGCTGAGCTCGTCGAGGTACGGGGTCGCCGAGAGGAACGGGTCGGCGACGAGGAGCACCCGGCTGCCGTGCAGGGCGACGAGGTCCGGAAGCAGCGCGCGGGAGCCGTGACTGAAGTGCACCCGCGCGGGCAGCCGCAGTGTCCCGGAGGCGAGCGTCCCGGAAGCGTGCGGCGTGACGTCGGTCGGCCGCACGCCGGCCGACGGCGGGAGTGCCGGCGAGGGGACGGCCCGTCCGGGCGCCGGCTGCGGGGCGACCGGGTGGCGGGTGTCCGGGTGACGGGCCTGCCCGTGGGGGATGTCCGGGCGCTCAGGCAAGGAAACCCCCGTCGACCGGCAGCACGACGCCGCTGATGTGTGCGGCCAGGTCGCTCAGCAGGAACGACACGCTCGCGCCGACCTCCGCGCCCGTCCCCGCCTTGCGCAGCGGGGTGGCGGCGATCCTGGCCTCCACACCGCCGGGGATCGCCTCACGCGTCCGGTCGAGCATCGGCGATTCGGTCGGGCCGGGCGCGATCACGTTGACCCGGACGCCGAGCGGCCCGAAGTCATGGGCGGCGGTGCGGGTCAGACCGATCACGGCGTGCTTGGTGGCCTGGTAGGCGCCCATGCCGGAGCTGCCGCGCAGGCCCCCGATGCTGCTCACGTTGACGATCGAGCCCGCGCCCTGTCGCTCCATGACCCGCATCTCCTCGCGCAGGCACAGCCAGGTGCCCTTGACGTTGACGGCCATGATCCGGTCGAAGTCCTCGTCCGTGATCCGGTCGAGGCGGCCCGCCTGGGTCGTGGCCGCGCTGTTGAACGCCCCGTCGAGGCGGCCGAACCGGTCGACGGTGGCGTCGACGAAGGCGGCGACGCTCGACGCGTCCGTGATGTCGCCCGTCCGGTACGCCACCTGGTGGCCCGCCGAGGTGAGTTCGTCGGCGAGTTCCTCAAGTGGTCCCGCGGTGCGGGCGACGAGCATGACGGCGGCGCCGTCCATGGCCAGTACGCGCGCGGTGTCGGCTCCGATCCCGCTGCTGGCGCCGACGACGAGGACGGCCTTGCCGGCGAGCGGCGGCCGGTCTACTGGTTGTTGCGGCATGGTGCCGGATGTCCTTTCCCGTTCTGGTCCCTCTGCGGCGGGGTCATGCGCCCGTCGCGTCGACAGCGCTCGCGCCGCGGAGCGCGAGCATCTTCCGGGCCTCGGCCGGTGTGGCGATCTCCTTGCCCAGGTCCTCCACGACGGCCCGGATCTTCCTCACCTGCTCGGCGTTGCTGCGCGCCAACCGCCCCTTGCCGGCCCACAGGCTGTCCTCCAGGCCCACCCGCACATGACCGCCGAGCCACGCGCTGTGTGTGGCGAACGGCATCTGGTCGCGTCCGGCGCCGAAGGCCGAGAAGTAGTAGTCGTCGCCGAAGAGGCGGTCGGCGATCCGCACCATGTGCTCCAGGTTGGCGTGATCGGCGCCGATGCCGCCGAGGACTCCGAACACGCCCTGGATGAGCAGCGGCGGCCGGGCCAGGCCCGCCTCGACGAAGTGCGCGAGGGAGTACAGGTGGCCTATGTCGTAGCACTCGTACTCGAAGCGGGTACCGGACTCGCCGAGGGTGCGCAGGGTGTGCTCGATGGAGTCGAAGGTGTTCACGAACGGATGCGACCAGGTGTTGAGCACATAGGGCTTCTCCCACTCGTGCGTCCACCTGGTCACCTTGTCGGCGATGGCGGAGTACACGAAGTTCATCGTGCCCATGTTCATCGATGCCAGTTCGGGCTTCAGGCGCAGCGCGGCGGCCAGGCGCTGCTCCATCGTCATCGACGACGCCCCGCCGGTGGTGATGTTGATGACTGCGTCGGCCCGCTCGCCGATGCGTGCGACGATCTCCTCGAAGACCTCGGGGTCGGCGGTGGGCCGTCCGTCGGCTTCGCGGGCGTGCAGGTGCACGACGGCCGACCCGGCCTCGATCGCCTCCAGCGCCGAGTCGGCCACCTGCCGTGCGGACAGCGGGAGGTGCGGGCTCTGCGAGGGCACGTTGACGGACCCCGTCACCGCGGTGGTGATGACGACTTTCTCGGCCTCGCGCATCAGTTCCTCCTGGGACCGGGGACGCGCGACGCGTCCGTGCGTGTGCTGTCCGTACGCGCGCTGTCCTGGTGCGTGTTGTCCGCACGTGGCGCGTCCGCTTCCCGGAACGCCGTCACCAGGTCGCGTGCGGTGGCCGCGAGCATCGTGGTGTCGTTGCTGAGCAGGACGAAGTCGCAGCCGTCGCGCACCGCCCGCGCGGCCTGCCGCGGTGCGCCGCCGAACGCGAGCCCCACCCGCTTGCCGGCGGCGTGCGCGGCATCGCGTGCGGCGGCGATCGACGCGACGACCTCGGGTGAGCCCGGTTCCGTCTCCAGGGACAGGGAGAGGTCCGCGGCGCCGACGAACACCGCGTCCACGGAGTCCAGGGCGAGGATCCCGGGCGCCGCCGCGATCGCCTCGGGGCTTTCGAGCTGCGGGATGCACAGCACGTCGTCGTTCCCGGTGGCCAGGTAGTCGGCGTTCGGGCGCAGCCCCCAGGCCCCGGCCCGGCTGGTCCCGCCGGCGCCGCGGATCCCGTACGGGGGGAAGCGGCAGGCGCGTGCGGCGGCGGTGGCCTGTTCGACGGTGTCGACGTGCGGTACGAGGACGCCCATGGCACCGGCGTCGAGGACCTTCTGGACGGTGGACGCGGTCGTGTCCGGGACGCGTACCAGCGGGACCATGCCCAGTGCCGCGGCCGTGTTGATCAGCCGGTACGCCGTCAGGAGGTCGAGCGGGGCGTGCTCCAGGTCGATGACGACGAAGTCGAAGCCGGCGTACGCCATGATCTCGGCCGGTTCCGTCGAGCCGATCTTCAGCCAGGTGCCGACGGGAGTGGTGCCGACGCCAGTGGCGTCGCGGTCCGGTGCGAACAGGCCGGCGCCTGTGCGTCGCGGCGCGGTCATGGCGCCGGGTAGTCGTCGGCGTTGAGAACCCAGCCCGGTTTCGCGGAGAAGTCGGCGCGCGGCGGGCTGAAGATGTCGATCAGCTGGTTCACGCCCGGGTCGACGGCCGCGGAGGTGTGCACGGTGGGCGGCGGAATGACCGCGAGGGACGGGCTGCCGAGCGTCACGTGCTCGTCGTCGCGCCAGCCGGTGCTGTCGTTCAGCCAAGGGGTGCGGATGTGGTGGACGTACGTGCCCCGCACCGCGAGGGAGAGCTGTTCGAAGTCGTCGTGGGTGTGCGGGGAGAGTCTGCGTGGATCGCGCGGGCCCTCCTGCGGGGGCAGGAAGTTGACCATGAACGCGCGGGTGCGGAAGACGCGGCCGAACCGGCCCGGTTCGTCGGGCACGCCGGCGAGCCGGTAGAAACGTACGGCCCGGCCCCCGACGGGCTCCGGCCAGCGGCGCAGGAGGGTGACGCGGGGGTGGTCCAGGGCGTAGGCCCCGGCGTTGACGGCACGCTCCCGCCAGGCGGGTTCACCCGTCTCGAAGAGGCGCACGAGCGGGCCGTCACCGTGCACGGCGAGCCGGGAGGTGCCGGGCGGGACGACCACGAGCCCGGGTTCGTCGATCAGGTGCTCCTCGCCGTCCACGTGCACGGTGAAGGCGGGGGAGTCGTCGGTGACCACCACGGCCAGTTCCCCGTCGAGGGTTCCGTTGTCGAGGTCGTCGCCCGCCCGGGCGGCGGTGTGCGCGAGCACCACGTTCTGCGCGCGCACGACGACGGTGCGCCCGGCGGACGTGGCGGCGTCCGGCGACAGCAGGCGGCCGAGGTCGACGTACTGGGCGGCGGCGATCGGGGCGTCGTGGTCCGGCGGTGACGCGGATACCGGGGTGAGGGTGGAGCGGGGATCGTCGGTGGCGTACACGTTCATGGTCCTTTCGCTCAGAGGCCGGGGGAGGTGAAGGCGATGAGGTCGATGAGGGAGCCGTGCACCCCGGGGCCGACGGGGGAGGGGCCCGGGTGGGGGAGGGGCACGGTCAGTCGCGGGCGGCGGCGGATCAGTCGGAGGGGCCGAGGTCGAGCAGGTACGCCGGGTTGTCGCACACCATGCGCCGCAGGTCCTTCGCGGGCAGTCCGAGGTCGAGCAGTGCCTCGGCGACCCGCAGCCACGCGTCCACCGGCTTCGGGTTCGTGTTCTGGCCGAAGTCGGAGGCGAGGACCGTGTGTTCGGGGCCGATCTCCTCGATCCAGCCCATCAGCCGCTCCGGGGCCCAGCGCTCCGGCCCTTCGGGGTCGTAGTGGCCGACCTCGTGCTCCAGGTACGCGCCGAGACCGGTGAGTTCGCGGCACAGGGACCGGTCGGCGCCGATCACGAAGTCGGGGTGGCTGACCACCATCCGGCCGATGCCGCGCTCCTTGGCGGCGTGGAACAACGTGCGGATGTACTCGGGGTACATGTGACCGCCGTTGACCACGGCCCGCTGTTCCTTGATCTCGTCGAGGATCTCCACGGCTTCGGGCTTCAGCGCACCGCTGTCGTCGACGATGTCGATGCGCTCCAGGGTCAGCGGCACGGTGGTGGTCGGGAACGACCCGTCCTCGGGGTGGCAGTCGATGTGCCGGCCCGAGGAGATGGTCGGGAACCACACGACCTTGCCTCCCATGCGCAGGCACATGCGCACGGCGTGGACGTTCAGTCCCCCGACGGTGCTGTTGAGCGCGATGCCGCCGTGGACGGTGGCCGCGACGCCGGCCAGCCGGTCCTTCATCGCCAGGACGTCCATCTGGGTGTTGTGGTGGTGCGACTTGGCGACCATGGCGCGCAGGCCGATCCTGGCGCCGTCCTGCGCGGCCTCGACGTGGTCGAAGCGGCGGGGAAACGGGCTGGGACCGGAGTGGACGTGCATGTCGACCAGACCGTGCAGGACGGACGCGATGGCAGGAGGCTTCTTCATGGACTCACCCTTCGTTACGGACTCACCCCTCGTTCGCATTACGAAGTATGAGTTCACAATGAGACCGGGTGTCAACCCTGGTCCACAGCCTTGTGTGCGCCACGGTGGCTGATTACGGTATCGGTGTTCGCTTCGTGAACGCGCAGTTCGCATTGCTGTGAACCAGGTAGATCGCGAGCTGTAGACAGCCCACGGCACTTCGGAGGACGACGATGTCCACACCGCCACCCGCCACCGAGCCGCAGTCCGCGGCTTCGGACGTATCCCGCCCCCTGCCGCCGCACGGTCCGGACCCCGACAAGGTGCGCGCCGCGGTGCGCGGCGGAACGCTGGCCTACTTCGTCGACCAGTTCGACATCTACCTGCCGATCGTGGTGCTGGCACCGGCGATGATCTACTTCCAGTCCGCCGGGCTGAGCGCGAGCACGACGGCCCTGCTGTCCTCGCTGGTCTTCGCGTCGACGCTGATCGGCCGCCCGCTCGGCGCGGTGATCTTCGGGCACTTCGCCGACACGGTCGGACGCAAGCGCACCACCCTCGTGGCGGTCGGCGGCTTCGGTGTGATCACCCTGCTCATCGCCTGCCTGCCGGGGCACGAGACGATCGGGGCGTGGTCGATCGGCCTGCTGATCGCGCTGAGATTCATCGACGGGGTCTTCCTCGGCGGCGAGTACACGACCGCGGTGCCGCTGGCGATGGAGTGGAGCCCCCGGCACAAGCGGGGGCTGTACGCCTCGATCATGACCTCGACCTCACCCGCCGCGTACGCCGTGATCGCCGGGATCACCCTGCTGATGCTGAACCTGATGGGTTCCAGCGGGCTGCACAGCAGCTATGTGCAGTGGGGTTGGCGGGTGCCGTTCCTCATCGGCGCCGTCCTGGCGGCCGTGCTCTTCCGCTATTACCAGACGCAGGTGCACGAGCCGCCCGTGGAAGTGACCGGCGAGCGGCACAAACTGCCCTTCCTACGGCTGCTGAGGCAGTACCCCAGGGCCCTCGGGCAGGTGTTCGTGCTGATGACAGGCGTCTGGCTGGCGACGAACATGCAGGCGGCCGTGGCCCCCGCCCAGCTGAAGAGCCACCTCGGGCTGTCGAGCGAGCAGGTCACCCTGGTCATGCTCGTGATGAACGGTGCCGCCGCGCTGTCCTTCCCCCTCTACGGTCTGCTCTCCCAGCGCATCGGGCGACGGCGCTTCTACATGGGCTACGGCCTGGTGGTCCTGTTCCTCGGCACGGGCGCCTACTCCCTGCTGATGGCCTCGGACGGCGGGATCGGCGCCGCACTCGGCTGGGGGTCACTCATCGGTGTCCTGACCGTCGGCACGTTCGGCCCCATCGCGGCCTACCTGACCGAGCGGTTCCCGGCCGGCGTACGGTCCACCGGTTACGGCGTCGGCTACAGCCTCGCCCTCATCGCACCGGCGTTCTACCAGTTCTACCTGCAGCAACTCGACGGCGCCGTGCCGGACCACGTCGCCCCGGTCGTCCTGCTCGCGCTCGCCGGCGTGCTCATCAGTCTCGGTGGCTTCCTAGGACCCGAGACCAAGGACGTCGACATGGCCGACGACGACACGATCCCCGCCCTGTCCTGACGTCCGGCGGCCACGGCCGACCTGTGACGGCCCACATCGGTAGGACCGTGCCCCGCCCGGCTAGACGGCGGGCCGCTCCGCGTCGTCCGGCGCGTAGTGACCGCCCAGTTCCCGCGTGAGCGCCCGCGCGGCGTCGACGACGGCACGCAGTTCGGGAGCGTCGTCCGACATCGGTAGCGTGTTGTCGGGGGCGACGACGGCGAGGGTGGCGCAGATGCCGTACTCGTCGAAGACGGGCGCCGCCACCGCGACCACGCCCGGCGTTCCCATCGCGAAGCAGTGCCCGACCGCGCGGACCCGCTCCACGTCGGCGCGCAACTCGTCCCGCGCGGGGCCGGGCAGATTGGCCATCAGCCGTTCCATGGACAACTGGTCGGCGTGATAGGCGAGGAAGACCTTGCTCTGGGCCGTGTCCAACGGCAGATGACTGCCGACCCGCACGGACACGATGACGACCGCGGACAGATTCTCCTCGACACGGGAGACCACCGGACCGGTGAGCCCCCACAGGCTGAGCACCGCGCTGGTCCGGGTGACGCGCGACAGCGCCTGCATGTGACGGGGCGCCAGGTTGACGACACGGCGGTGACCGATGGCGAAGGCACCCAACTGGAGCAGCAGCCCGCCGGGCACGTACGCGCCCTCGGCATTGCGCTCCAGCAGACCGGCCGCCACCAGTGACGTGCAGTACCGGTACGCGGTCGTGCGGTTGAGTCCCAGCCGCTCGGCGACCTCGCCCGTGGTCACTTCCGGCATGGCCGGCTCGAACAGCGAGAGGATCTGGCTGACCCGGCTGACCGCCTGGATGTCGGCCTGGTCGGCGCGGACGGTGTCCGACGACCGCGTCGATCTGGTCACGAAGGCCTCCGCCGGACGATGTTTTCAACGACTCCGCCATCCTACGGGCTGCCCGCGCACGACCTGCCGGTGGCTCGGCGCGGGCCCGCTACCACAGACCCGGACGCCCAGCCGGGTCCCCGGTCGCCCGCCCAGATCGTTCCCGGGACCCGGGTCAGGAGTCCGGCCGTTCCTCCAGACGGACGGTCACGATGTCGCCCGCCTCCTCGCCGATCGCTTTGTTTAGGTCCGCGTTCACCGGCAGCTTGTGTGTGCCGTCACCCAGGGCCATCGAGGCGCGGTCACTCGGACTTGATGGCCGCCAGCATGTTGAGTTTGGAGGCGCGGCGCGCGGGCCACACCGCGGCCAGCATGCCCACGCCGGCGGCGAGAGCGAGGAAGAGCCCCAGCCGGCCCCAGGGCATGACCAGTTCGTACGTCGGAAGTGAGGGAGCGATCAGTTCGCCGGTCGCCCAGCCGAAGAACGCACCGAGGCACAGGCCGAGGACCGCGCCGAAGAGCGAGATGACCAGCGACTCCAGGCGCACCATGCGCTTGATGCCCTTGCGGTCCAGGCCGATGGCGCGCAGCATGCCGATCTCCCGGGAACGCTCGAAGACCGACATGGCCAGGGTGTTGATGACGCCGAGGACGGCGACGATCACGGCCATGGCGAGCAGCCCGTAGAGCATGTTCAGCAGCAGGGTGATCGCCTTGGCGATGTCGTTGGAGATGTCCTTCCTGTCCTGCACATTGATGGCCGGGTTGTCGCCGAGCGCCTTCTGCAGCGCGTCCTTCGTGGCCTGCTTCGGGCCGTCCTCGGTCTTCACCATCACCTTGCTGTCGGTGACGTCGGCCATGTGCGCGGAGAGCACCGCGCTGTCGATGACGACTCCGTTGAGCAGGGAGTTGCCCTCGTAGACGCCTGCCACGGTGAATTGTTCCTTCGCGCTGTCCTCGAAGGCGACCGGGACCTTGGAGCCCGCGTGCCAGTTGTTGTCCTGGGCGGTGTCGTCGTCGACGACGATGTTGTTCCCGGTGACCTCGGAGAGCGAGCCGGAACTGAAGTCGACCGAGATCATCCGGCCGATGGTGTCGCCGTTGACGCCGGTGAGCGTCGCCGTGTCGCCGTCGACGAGGGCCGGGGAGGTGCGTTGGGTGCTGGTGGCGGTGACGCCGTCGGTACGCTTGAGGGTCTTCTCCACATTCGGTGACAGGCCGGTGGCGCCGGTGGCTCCCAGGGAGACGACGTAGTCACTGCGCAAGGAGCCCGCGGCCATCTCGTCGATGCTCTTCTGCACACTGCCCGCGATCACGGTCAGGCCGGTGATGAGGGTGAGTCCGATCATGAGCGCGGAGGCGGTGGCGGCGGTGCGGCGGGGGTTGCGCACCGCGTTCTGGCGGGCGAGTTTGCCCGCGACACCGAAGACGCGCAGCACCGGTGCACAGGCGGCGATCATCGGCCGGGACAGCAGCGGGGTGAGCACGAACACGCCGATCACCAGCGCGCCGGCGCCCAGGCCCATCGGTGCCTTGGCGTCGCCGCTGCTCATGCCCGTCGCGGCGAGGACCAGTGCGACACCGCCGCCGGCGAGGATCGCGCCGATCGTGTTGCGTACGACGAGGCCGCGGCCGCTCGGAGCGGCGTGCACGCTGCTCATCGCGGCGATCGGGGGGATCTTCGCGGCGCGGCGCCCGGGCAGCCAGGCGGCGAGGACGGTGACGACGACGCCGACGAGGAGCGCCGCCAGGACGGTGGTGGAGGAGACGACCAGCGGCCCGTCGGGGACCGTGGAGCCGGTGGCGCCCAGCAGCGAACGCAGTGCGGCACCGAGGCCGATGCCGGCGAGGAGCCCGGTGACGGCGGCGACCGAACCGACGACGGTGGCCTCGATCAGCACGGAACGGGTCACCTGGCGGCGGCTGGCACCGACCGCGCGCATCAGGGCGAGTTCCCGGGTGCGCTGGGCGACCAGCATGGTGAAGGTGTTGGCGATGATGAAGATGCTGACGAACAGCGCGATTCCGGCGAACACCAGAAGGCCGGTCTGCAGGCCGCTCATGCCGGCCTTGATGTCCTTGGCCTGGTCGTCGGCGAGCTTCTTGCCGGTGACCGCCTCCGACCTGGCGGGCAGCAACTTGTCCACGCCGGCCTTCAGCGTCGCCTGGGAGGTGCCGGCCGCGGCCTTGACGTCGATCTGGTCGTACTGGCCGGGCTTGGTGAACAGCTTCTGCGCGGTGGCGTCGTCGAAGAGCGTGAGGGTGCCGCCCGCCGCGACATTGCCGTCGTCGGTGGAGAAGATGCCGACGATCTTCTTCTGACGCACCGGGCCGTCGCTGGACAGCCGCACGGTGTCGCCCACGCGGTAGTCGCCGCGGTCGGCGGTCTTGGCATCCAGAGCCACCTCGGCGGCGGTGTTCGGGGCGCGGCCTGAGCCGAGGTCGTACCGCGGATCCTTGCCGTTCTTCGCGGGGTAGTAGTTGCCGCCGGTGCTGGAGAAGCCGTTGCCGAGGAGATCGCCGTCCTTGTCGGCGACGGCGGTGTAGCCGGCCACCGTGCCGGTGACCGTGTCGGCCCCGGGAACGGCCGAGATCTGGTCCAGCAGGCGCCGGCTCAGGCGCGGTGGGTCACCGGGGGTCTTGTCGTCGTGCTTGTCGTGCGGGCGAACTGCGACGTCGACATCGTCGAACCCCTTCTCGGAGCTCTTCTGGTAGGCCTTCGAGATCGTGTCGGTGAACACCAGGGTGCCGGACACGAAGGCGACGCCGAGGAGCACGGCGAGCACGGTCATCAGCAACCGGGCCTTGTGGGCCAGCACATTGCGCAGGGCGGTACGGAACATGGGGGAGTCCTGGAGGAGAGGCGGGAGCGGGGTGGCCGGTTCGCGGTGCGGCGGCGCCGGGCCGGGAGGCCGCCGAGCGCGGCGTCAGGTCGTGCGCCCCTTGGCGTCGAAGCGCTTCATGCGGTCGAGGACGGTGCCGGCGGTCGGGTTGTACAGCTCGTCGACGATCCGGCCGTCGGCGAGAAAGATCACCCGGCCCGCGTGGGCGGCCGCGACCGGGTCATGGGTGACCATGACGACGGTCTGGCCGAGCTCCTGCACCGAGTTGCGCAGGAAGCCGAGGACCTCGGCGCCGGAGCGCGAGTCGAGGTTGCCGGTGGGCTCGTCGGCGAACATGATCTCGGGCTTGCCCGCCAGGGCGCGGGCCACGGCCACCCGCTGCTGTTGGCCACCGGAGAGCTGGTTCGGCCGGTGCTTGAGCCGCCCGGACAGGCCGACGGTCTCCACGACCATGTCCACCCAGTCCTTGTTGGGCTTGCGGCCGGCGATGTCCATGGGGAGCGTGATGTTCTCCAGGGCGGTCAGCGTCGGCAGCAGGTTGAAGGCCTGGAAGATGAAGCCGATCTTGTCGCGGCGCAACTGGGTGAGCTTTTTGTCCTTCAGCGCGGACACCTCGACGTCGCCGATACGCGCCGAGCCGCTGGAGATGGCGTCCAGACCTGCCATGCAGTGCATGAGCGTGGACTTGCCGGAGCCCGAAGGCCCCATGATGGCCGTGAATTCGGCCTGCCGGAACTCGACAGAGACGCTGTCCAGGGCGACCACCTGGGTCTCGCCGTGTCCGTACACCTTGGTCAGGTCCGTTGCGCGGGCCGCGGCCACGGCGGGGCGGGTCGCGGTGGGGGCACCGGTGGGGAAGGCGGTCACGGTGGAGTGCTCCTGTCGTACGAGGGCTCTCGGATCGGAAGCTGCCGAGGGCACGTGGAGATGAACCAGTGGGATTTCGCTCTGGTCTCCATCGTCCGTGCCGAGGAGGCCCCGGACATCCGACCGCGTGCCCGTTCCCGATCAGGTCCAAAGTTGAAGATGGCCGCCGCCGAGTAGTCCTCAAGGAGGAGAAACCTCCGCCGGAAGGCTGCCTGGACCCGACAGCGGGCCCCACGGCTTCTCTTCGAGGCGGTTCTGCCGGCAGTGCGCAACCGTGCACGCAGACTAAAGGCTTGTGCAGTCAGTCATAACGACGGGGCGCATCGTGACGCCCATCCTCTTCTGTGGAACGGGGACAACCAGTCCTCGTCGACATTCACTCACAGCGGAGGGGGTGCGCTCAGGCCGGAAGGAAACAGCGTGCCACGGGGGCGACAGAGCACCACCATGACCATCGCCACGGTGATATCCGCCCTCCCCGTGCTGACGGGCTGTACGTCGAATCCGGCCCGACCGACGGCGTCGGCGGTGACCGCGGGCCGGGCCTGTTCTACGCGGACGCGAGCCACGAGGGCGTGCGGGGCTGCCTCGCACGGGGCGAGCTCTACGTCGACGACCTGCGGGACAACGTCCTCGAACTGGACAACACGTCGACGAACGCGAACAACGTGATCAGCTCCCACCTCTGGACGTCGGGGTCACCAACCCCTTGACCTGACGGCCCGTCCCGGCTCCCGCGAGCTGAGCCGGGACAACCGCCGACCTTGCGGGGATACGGGTCCTGGCCGTGGCCACGGCCAGGACCCGCCGGCGTGAACCACGATGGCACGGCCGCGCTACGGGCTGAGCGTCGAACGTCTCGTGAACGAGGCCAGAGGACAGCGCACCGCCCGGCTCGGACTGAGGATCCTGCAGCTGCCCGGTGGCGGGCTCGGAATGGTCGGCTCCATAAGCCTTTCCGGCATCGCGACGAGCAGACGCCGCACCACCGCGGCGGGAGTACGGTGGTGCCTGGGGCACCGGCCCGCACCCCTGGACCGGATCCTGCTCCTCACCGGCCCCCCCCGACCCCCTCACGGCACGACGTACACCAGCACCTGCGCCACTGCCAGCCGTTCACCGGGCACCAGCACACACTGATGGGCAACGATGACCGCACCAGGCACCACTCCCACGGGGACACTTCACCAGGTGGCCCAGTCGGCCAGCGCCATCACCGAACTCCTCGACGTGATGTGGGAGCACGCCAGGAACTCCACCGCCGGTGCCACCGTGCCGGGCTCGGCGTCCCAACTGCGTCTGATGTACGTCGTCGACCGGCAGGACGGCATCCGAATGCGTACGGTGTGCGACCAGCTCGCCTCCGCACCCGCGACCGTGACCCGCATGTGCGACCGCCTGCAGGCCATAGGTTTCCTCGAGCGCTTGCCGTCGCCTGACAGCGGACGCGAGGTCGCTCTGCGGCTGACCCCCTCGGGAAAACGGCATCTGCGACGCATCCGAGAGCAGCGTGACGCCATGCTGCACGAGGCGATCAACAGCATGCCCTCGACCGAACGGCGCGCACTGGCCACGGGACTCGCCGGACTCAGCGCCACGCTCAACGCCACCGACGAGGAAATCAACACGTCCCGGGCCGACTCCACAGCCTGAGCCGCCAAGGACCGTGCGTCACTCGACCGTCAGTGCGACCGCGCCGAATCGCGGCCGAACCAGTCAAGGCAGACGACGAGGGCGTCATCGTCGGGATCCGCGTCGCGATACGTCCTCAGCTCCTCCAGTACGGCCCGGGGAACCGAGGCTGCCGGCAGGAGGCGCACGTTTTGAATGGCTCGTGCGAGCGCCCGCTCCTTGAACACTTCCCCCGTCCCGGAGACAGCGCCGTAGACCCCATCGCTGACGAAGATCAGACGGTCGCCGGGCAGAGCCTGGAATTCCTGCGCGTCGTACAGGGTCTCGTCGAACATGCCGAGAGGCTGCTGCGCCTCGAAGTCGATCCGCTCCACGACCTTGCCACGCTGACGCCAGAGCTGGGGCGATCCGGCGTCCACCACCTGTACGCGCCCTGTGGTGAGTTCGAAGAACAGCAGCAACGTCGATACATATTGCAGTCCCTGATGCTGGGCATAGACGGCCTGATCGGCGAGCGCTGCCTGATCGGCGATGCCGATTCCGGCTCTGCGGGCATTGCGAAGGGCGTTCACTGCCAGATTCGTCAGCAGAGAGGCATGGATCCCTTCGCCCATTCCGTTGGTGACGGTGAGAGTGAGAGTGTCGGCTGTGGTCGCCCAGTCGAAGTTGTCGCCGTGGATGTCGTAGGCGGGCTCCAATTGCCCTCCGATGGCGTATTCATGACGTGCGCACGAGCGGGCGGGCAAAAGCTGCCACTGCATCTCCGCCGCCAGGGTGAGGCGCTGACTGCGGCGGGCCTGGAGATAGAGATCGGTGTCGCGCTCGGCCACCAGGATTTCGTGACCCAGCACTTCCGCGAGTCCGGTCAATTCGTCGACATCCTGCGGAGTGCACCTGTGCTCCGGGAGTCGTAGGGTCAGGATTCCGAGCCTGTCGCCGCGAACGGTCACCGGCAGATGCAGGTCCACCGTCCCGTCCTGCGAGATGCGCTTTCCGTAAGGCTCCTGACTCAGGAAGGCGCGGCCCTCCGGGCTGCTCCGCACTGACAAGGGCTCGGCAGTATGAGGAAGAGTGATCACCGGCTGAAGGACGGTGGAACTGTAGTCCGCCACGAGCAGGTCGACCCGGGTTGCCTGGAAGTGCTCGATCAGTGCGTCACGCACCGTGCCGAGAAGTTCGTGGGGAGCACCCGTGCGCAGAGCGCGCTCGACGGCCAGGAAGCGGGTCATGATCAGCGCCATTCGTCTGGAACAGGGGAGAAGATGTCGGCCAGCTAACCACGCGTCGAACCCGGGAGCGCGACCTCTCATCGGCTGCGCCCCGCACCCCGCACCCCGCACCCCGCACGAAACCGGATACCTCGCCGGCGCACTGCCCCGCGCGGGCGAGTCCCGCTTTCGCCGACACGCCGGGCACGGTCAGGACTGGTCCGTTACGGCGCCGGTGAAACGTGCCGCGAGCGCCGCAACCGCGGCACGCAGTTCCTCCCCGCCCTCGACCCGGAAGGTGAACGGTATCCGCGCCAGCCATTCCTGCGCGTACATGTCCGGGTTGCGGGTGCTGCCGACCAGTACGCAGCCGTCCTTCAAGGGCTCAAGACGCCCCATGGGCGGCCGGACCCACGGGGCCACCTCGGCCTGGGGAGCGTCGAACACCACACGGGTGGAGAACTCCCATCCGAGGCCCAGGTTCTCCTCAAGTACCGCAACCGGGTCGAGGCCCTCGGGCGGTTCGAACCCGCGCTCGGTCGGTCGGACCGTGCGGACCCGGTCGACCCGGTACGTGCGGATGGCGTCCGCGCGATGGGAGTGGCACAGCAAGTACCAGCGCCCGTAGCGGATGACGAGGGACCAGGGATCGACCTCCGCCTCCCACTCGTTGCCCGCCTCACTGCCGTAGGTGACCGAGACGCGACGCCGGGCCGCGATGGCATCGACGAGTTCGCTGGTGACGGCCGGATCGGGGCGGGCCGCGTACGGGTCCGCCGCGGCCGACGCGTACTCCCTCAGCATTGCCGCCTGTTGACCGACGCTCTCCGGAAGCGCCTTGACGACCTTGCCCAGGGCGGTGCCGATCAGGTCGTCGGCGTTGGCCGCGGTCGGCTGGCCGCTGAGTACCGCCATCACCAGGCCGATGGCTTCGGACTGCGTGAAGTGCACAGGCGGCAGCCGCGTCCCGCGCCCCAGCCAGTACCCGCCGTGCGGCCCTCGGGCCGACTCCACGGGGATGTCGGCCTCTCGGAGGATCTCGACGTACCGGCGCGCGGCCCGCTCCGTGACGCCCAGCCGCTCGGCGAGTTCGCCGGCTGTCGTACCGGGGCGGGTCTGGAGGATCTCCAGGGCGCGCAGGGCACGCGCGGTGGGGCTGAGATCGTTCGGCACAGGAACAGGCTAATCCGCTCCGCTGGGCTCTGGGGTTACGTGAGTCCGTCGCCCCGGGCCCGTCGGGCGAGGGCAACAGGGCCTGGTTGCCATCTGTGGACCGCCGACGGCCTTCGCTCAGGGCGTTTGGGCGGGCACCGGATGAACCGGCAGTGGATTGTCCGGATCACCTCCTACGGTGGCATCCATGAAGTCGGAGAAGGGGAACTGACCATGGACATTCTGCTCATCGGCGGCCTGTGGCTGAACGGATCGGTGTGGGACCGTGTCGCGTCCGCGATGGAGTCGCTCGGCCATCGCCCCGTGCCGCTGACCCTCCCGGGCCAGGGGGACGGTTCCGTGTCCGCCACGCTCGACGACCAGTTGGCGACGGTGCTGGCCGCAGTGGACGCGGCGGCCGGCAAGCCGATGGTGGTGGCGCATTCCGCCGCCTGCACACTGGCCTGGCTCGCCGCCGACCGGCGGCCGGAGCGGATCGCGAAGGTTGCCCTCATCGGTGGTTTCCCCACGGCCGACGGTCAGCCGTACGCCGACTTCTTCGAGGTGAGCGACGGTGTCATGCGCTTCCCCGGCTGGGGCCCGTTCGAGGGACCGGACGCTGCCGACCTCGACGACGGGGCGAGGCGGGAGTTTGAGGCCGGTGCGATTTCCGTGCCCGTAGGCGTGACCAGGGGAGTGGTGCGGCTCGCGGACGAACGGCGGTTCGACGTTCCGACCGTGGTCGTGTGTCCCGAGTTCACGCCCGAGCAGGCGCAGGAACTGATCAACGCCGGCGACGCCCCGGAGCTCGCTCGGGCCAAGCACATCGACTTTGCCGACCTCGACTCGGGCCACTGGCCCATGCTCACGCGGCCTGCCGAACTGGCCCGGATCCTGGCTGCGGCAGCTGGCGCGGCCTGACGCGGAAAATCCCAGGCATGGGCAAACCCCCGCTCTCGGCGGGCCGGTTCGCGGCGGAATGCTCGCCGCTGCCCAGATCTCCTTGCCACGAGCCCAGTCGGTCGACTCCCGGCTGGGCCGGGCCTCCCTGCGGGCGGGTTTGCTGTGTTCTCTGTCCGGCGGCGGGGAGGGCAGGTTGTTGGGGTCAGTCGGTGAGGTCGATGACGTCGGTTTTGGGGGGTTCGACATTGAAGGGGGTGTCGAAGGCGCTGAAGGAGGTGACGTTGCGGAGGTCGGGGCTCTTGTACACGACCCGGTAGATGTAGGGCTCGCCCTCGGTCGCCACGTGGAAGGTCCAGGTGGCGTCCTCGTCGGCCTTGTCAGTCTTGTCAGTCTTGTCGGTGACGATCAGGCTGATCGTCGGTACCCCGGCGATGGTGACGGTCTTGCCTTTGGTGGCCTTGCCGAACGAGGCGAAGGGGTGGGTGCAGTCGGTCAGCCCGTTCTCCCCGGCAGGAACCGTCGGATCGACGGCTGTCTTGCCCCATTTCTTCTGGTCCTTTCGGCCCGTGGTGTCCATTCCTGACAGCTGCATGTGCTTCAGGTTCGGCCGTACGTAGTCGGCCTCGACGCGGGCAAGGAGGACGGGACCATCCGAAAGGACGCCGATCCACGTGACTTCCTCCAGCTCACCGGCGCGCTGTGGCGCGCCGCGCACGGCCCCGAGGACCGGGCGCCCCACATGCTCGCGCTCATCCTGGACGGACTGCGTACGCAGCGGTACGAGCCGCGCACGTGACTTACGCACGCAGTTTGGTTCACTCACGGTGAAGCGGATGTGGCGGGCCCTTCCCAACGACTGGACCCGCCACCCCCTGAACCTTCCCCTTGATCATGGACACCTGGAGACTGGGATCTTGAGGTTCCAGAGGAAGTAGCACCAGGTGGGAAGCAAGTACACGAAGCGGTACACCGAAGAGTTCAAACGGGACGCGATCGCGCTCGTCGACTCCACGGGCAAGACGGTCACCGCCGTCGCCCGGGAACTCGGCATCAGCTCGGAGTCCCTGCGCGGCTGGTACCGCCAGGCCAAGGCTGACCGGGGCGAAGGCGCTCCGGGTGAGCTCACGAGCGCTGAGCGCGAGGAGCTAAAGCGGCTGCGTCGGCAGAACGCCGAGCAGGCCAAGACGATCGAGGTGCTGCGAAAAGCCGCGGTCTTCTTCGCGAAGGAGAGCGATCGGTGAACGAGACGTACGCGTTCATCGAGGCGGAGAAGACCACCCACGGCGTCGCTTTCCTGTGCCGCCTGTTGAAGGTGGCCCGCTCCTCCTTCTACGCCTGGCTCGCCGCGGCGA
This sequence comes from Streptomyces ortus, assembly GCF_026341275.1. Taxonomy (NCBI): domain Bacteria; kingdom Bacillati; phylum Actinomycetota; class Actinomycetes; order Kitasatosporales; family Streptomycetaceae; genus Streptomyces; species Streptomyces ortus. Next base: position 3,435,896 of record NZ_JAIFZO010000002.1, on the reverse strand, counting down.
AAACTCGGACCGTTTGGCGGGCCGCCGATCAAGCCCTGGTGCACGAAAACAGAGTGATCCATGTCGGCTCGCGCCAGACCTATGGCGTCCCGCGCGTCCATGCCGAGCTGCGGCGTCTGGGACGGCGAGTGAACCGTAAACGGGTCGCCCGCCTCATGCGCGAGCACGGCATCCAGGGCGTCACCCACCGCAAGCGCCGTTCGCTGACCCGGCCGGACAAGAAGGCCAGGCCGGCCCCGGACCTCATCGGCCGCGACTTCCACGCCGATGCGCCCGGCACGAAGCTGGTCGGCGACATCACCGCGCTGCCGACCGCCGAGGGCTGGCTCTACCTCGCCTGCTGGCTGGACCTGGCCACGCGCGAGGTCGTCGGCTACTCGATGGCCGATCATCATCGCGCCGACCTGGTCGTCGATGCGCTGAGGATGGCCGCGGGCCGTGGCCGTCTCCGGCCCGGCTGCATAGCACATTTGGACCGTGGCAGCGAATACACGAGCAGTCAATTCCGTTGCGCAATAGGCGAGTTGCGCCTCCGGCAAAGCTGCGGCCGCACGGGATCTTGCTTCGACAATGCCGCTGCGGAGAGTTTCTGGGCCCTGCTCAAAGAAGAGATCGGCACCCGCGTCTGGCCCGACCGGGCCACCGCCCGAGCCCAGGTCTTCGACTTCATCGAGACGTTCTACAACCGACGTCGGCTACGCAAGCACAAGGTCTTCGGCTACCTCACGCCAGCCGAGACCCGGCGGCGCCACCAACACGGCCTCGCGGCATAAAGATCGAGTGTCCAAGATCACGGGGAAGCTTCACCCCGAAGAACGCGAGGATCTCGGGACCCTCCCCAGCGGGTACGGGGAGGGTCCCGAGGCGTCGCTGCGGCTTCCTCTCACGAGGTGGCGGTCGGCCTGCCCTGGCCCAGACGGGCGAGGGCGCGGTCGTGGACGCGGCTCAGAAGCAGCAAGGCACAGATGGCGCCGATCAGGGCGCAGAACATGTCCCACTGGGTGTCCCAGACGTCTCCCTGCGTGCCGAGGAAGGCATCCGCGGCTTCGCCTCCGGTGACCGCCGCGAGCCATTCCACCATCTCGAAGACGGCGCTGAAGGCGAGGCAGGCGCAGACGGTGAGCGGGGCGAGCCAGCGGCTGCCGCGCAACGGGGAGGTGCGGATGAGGAGTTCACGTACCAGGATGGCGGGGACGAAGCCCTGCACGAGGTGGCCGAAGCGGTCGTAGGGGTTGCGGTCCCAGCCGAGCCAGTCGCGCACCCAGTCCCCTGCGGGTACCTCCGCGTAGGTGTAGTGACCGCCCACGATGAGGACCAGGGCGTGCGCCGCCAGCAGAGCGCACAACAGACCGCTCAGCGGGAAGCGGTGGCGCAGCAGGATCGCCAGCGGCAGGCCCGCCATCACCCACACCGTCTCCAGCAGCCAGGTCGTAGGATCGGCCGCGCCGAACCTCGACACGACGAGCGCCGCGGTCACCGCGACGGCCAGGGCGGCGGGCAGACGACGTCGGGGCGGCAACCTCGCGTCCAGCGTCGGGGCGGGGGCGGGGTGGGCGGCGGTCATGGACTGCTCCTCGTCGCAGGGCGGACCCTCACTATCGGGCCTACCGGCGAGCACCCTCATGAGTACGTGTACTCAGACCACCGCGTCGCAGTGCCCAGACCGGGGTGATGAATGCCGGAACCCTTCCTTCTGCCTGGACGTGCCCGAGCCGACGACGTCGGTGACGGTGCATGGGCCATGCGCCATGGGCGACAGCTTTGCACGCTTCCCGCTGCGTCGCACGAAGTCAACTACCGGCAAGGTACGTCGACATGGGACCCAGCTACGTAGATGCGGCGGCGTATGAGCGCAGGGATGTGGCCGTGCAGTTCCGTGCGGGCACACAGCTGACGCAAACGGATCAGATCGGTGCGCAGGATCCACAACAGGCCCAGCAGTTGGGCCAGATGACCGGCGGCCTGCTCCTCTCCCGCATCGACCAGCTCGCAGTCTTCCCCCTCTGCGGACATGGAGCGGTGATATCAGAGGGCGGTCGACGAGGAACTCCAGACCAAGGGACACCTCGGGCCACTGCCAACGGATGAAAACGACTGCTGCACCCCGTTCTCGGTCAGTGCTTGAGACCGAATTCCGCCCTGACGTGGGCCCCGGGTCTTGCCCACAGAGGGTGCGAAAGCTCAGGGACGGCAGACGCCAAAGGGCTTCGATCCGTCAGGGGGAGTAACCGGGCGAGCAAAAGGCCGGAGGACGGGCGAGCGTGAGTGAACCCCCGCCGAACAGCGTACCCCCGGAGTGTCGGCGTTATCGTGGACCGGTGATCGGCAACCTTGAGACGTTCCAGAACGAGCTTGCCGCCAGCGGGTTTCCGCCGCTGGTCAACAAGCGGGCCGGCGCAGGCTTCCAAGGCCGGATCACCACCCGTGACCTCGGGCCGCTGCGGCTGGTCTCCCTCACCACGCCCGAGAGCTCCTGCATCGGGCGGCAGCGTGACGCCTCCGACAGCGAGAACCTGGCGGTCAAGGTGATGACCCGGGGCCGGACGCGGATCGAGCAAGGACGCGGCGAAGCCGAACTGGGACCGACCGACCTGGTACTGCTCGACCCCGCGCGTACGCTCCGCTTCGAGAGCACCGCCGCGGCGCACGTCACCATCCTGATTCCGCGCCGCGAGCTTCGGATCCGGCCCGCGCAGATCGACCGGCTCATGGGCGTACGTATCGACGGCAGCCACGGTCCGGGTGCTCTCGTCTCGGTGCTGGCCCGGGAGTCGGCGTGGTCGGCGACCGAGTTCCGCGAGGCGGAGGCGTTGCGGTCGGCGGCAGCCGTCGTCGAGCTGATCGCGGTCGCGCTGGAGGCCCGGCTCGGCGACGAACAACCGGCCCCGGACGAGCGGCTGCGGAGCCGGATCGCCGGCTACATCGAGACCCGGCTGGCCGATCCCGATCTGTCCCCGCCCGGCATCGCCGCCGCCCACAACATCTCCGTACGCCGGCTGCACAAGCTGTTCGAGGACCAGCCGCTCACCGTCGCGGCCCTGATCCGCCGTCGCCGTCTGGAACGCTGCCGGGCCGAGCTGGCCGGAAGCGGACGTACGGTCACCGCCGTGGCTGCCCGGTGGGGATTCTCCGATCCCACACATTTCAGCAAGCTCTTCAAGGCGATGTACGGCTACAACGCCCGTGCACTGGTAACCAGCAACCGTGCACAGACGACCAAGACGCGCACAGCCGGCCCGGACAAGGATGGTGGTGACCAAGGTAGGCCATAGCAATAGGAGAAGTCATGGCGAAGGTAAACATCGTCCGCCCCGGTGAGGGCGAGATCCTCGGCAGTGGGGCGCAGCAGATCCGCATCCTGGAGAACGGGGAGCACACCGACCACCGGCTGGGATTCGCTGAGGTCACCATTCCGCCAGGCACCCCGAGTCCGTTGCAGCATCGCCACGCCCAGCATGACGAGGGCTTCTACGTGCTGGCGGGAACGTTCCGGTTCACCGTCGGCGAGGACCAGTACGACGCCGGGCCGGGCACCTGGGTCATCGTGCCGACCGGGGCGCCGCACACGTTCGCCAACGTCGGCGACGAGAACGCGGTCATGCTGAACACCTTCACGCCGGACCTGTATGTGCAGTACTTCCGCGACTTCAAGGCCATGATCGATTCCGGGCAGCCGGTCAACGCCGAGACCATGCAACCGCTTTGGAAGAACTACGCCACCGAGATCTCGAACGAATACGCCTCGTGAAGCGGCTTCCGTGCCACCCATGCGACCGCTACGAACGCTACGGCGACCCGAGGTGACAGCGGCAGCCGCATCAGCGGGGAGAGCACCGTACGCACCTGTCCGGCGAATGTCCGCTTCGCACAGGCGGGGTTCTCGCAGTCTCGGAGACAGTCACTCGAACGTGCTGGACACGTCAGACCAATCGTGACGGTCGCGAAGTGGTTTCTTGTGTGCGGGACATTCGTTGTGGTGGGTGGCAGTGTGCGGGACGAGCCGCACCTCGTGGTCTGTCCGGACGCTCGGTGGAGGAAGTCTGTGGTGGACGGGGTGACGGAGCGGCCGGGGCTGCGGTGGGCGGCCTGGGTGAGCGGGGTTTTCGAGCCGCCGCACTGGATGGTCGTACTCCCGCCGTACCTGGGGTGGCGGGTGGCCGGCTCGGTTGGAGTGTGGTGGGGGCTGGGCGCGGGGCTGCTCGCCGGAGTGGTGCCGGCCGCGTTCCTGGCGGTCGACTCGTGGCGTCGGTGGTGGGGGCGGGGATTGCGGGTGCGGCAGGATCGGCTGGTCGCCATTCCGGGTCTGCTGCTGTTGCTGTCGGGCGCAGTGGCGGTGCTCTACGGGGCGGGCGCGCCGCGTGAGGTTGCCGCTGTGGTGGCGGCGATGGTCGCGGTGGTGGTGGTCGGGTCCGCTGTGACGTCGGTGTGGAAGGTGTCGGCGCACTCCGCGGTGACCGCCGCCGCAACGGGGGTGCTCGTGATCGCCTGTCGCCCGCACGCTGCGGCGGCCGGCGTACTGCTGGTTCTGGTACTGGGTGCTGCGGTCGTGGCGGTGGCGTGGTCGCGGGTACGGCTGGACTGCCACACTCGCGCGCAGGTGGTCGTTGGCGCGGCGCTGGGTCTGGTGCTGGGCGGGGCGGTGTTCGCGGGCCTGCGCTGATCCGCCCCGACCGGGTGCCCGGAGGTGTCGGAGGGAGTCAGCGGTCGCGGGCCGCGGTCCAGGCCGGCAGGTGCTCGAAGAAGGCCACGGCCTGCGTCCGCCAGCGTGAGTGCCAGGAGCCGGCCAGGGTGGAGGCCTCGTGTGCGTAGCGGTCTGCGTCGGCCTGTACGGACTGGTCGACACCGTGGCGTCGTGCGATGGCGCGTACGCGGTCGAGCGTGTCGTCGTCGCACTGCGGATCGCCCAGCGCCGTGTCCAGGACTTTGCGTTCGGTCTCTTCGGTGGCGGCGGCGAGCAGGGCACGGACCGCGTAGCTGCGGCGTCCGGAGCGGATGTCGGACCCGAGGGACTTGCCTACCGCGGCGGGGTCTCCGAACAGGTCGAGCCAGTCGTCACGGAGGGTGTTGGCGATGCCCAGCGCGGTGGAGTAGCGGCGCAGTTCGCTGTCGTAGGGTGCCAGGTCGGCGCCGGTGGCGAGCAACCCGAGGCGCAGCGGGGCGAGCACGGAGTACCTGGTGGACTTGAACTCGGTGACCACGTGGAGCAGGTCGAGGTCCGGGACGGGGCCGAAGTCGCGTTCGAGGTCGAGGAACTGTCCGATGACGGTGAGGGCGCCGGCGTCGGCCTGTACGGCGGTCATGGCCGCGGCCCGGTCGGGTGGCAGGTCGGCGGTGGCCAGGACGCGCAGTGAGAGGAAAGCGGCCAGGTCACCGGCGAGGACGGCCAGGCCCAGAGCAGTGTCGGGCCGGTCGGGGAACTCGTCGCGGTAGGCGTGGGGGACGGACTGGGCGCCGCGGCGCACGGCTGAGCCGTCGATGATGTCGTCGTGGATCAGGCCGTGGGTCTGGAGCAGTTCGATGCTGATGGCGGCTTCGTCCAGGCCCGGCACCGGCTCGTCGGTGATCAGCGCGGCGGCCTCGTAAAGGAATGCCACGCGTAGGCGTTTGCCGCCGCGCAGTGACATGTCGCGCACCAGGTCGAGGGCGCGCGAGGGGAACGCTCCGCGTGGGGGCACGTCGAGGGCGCCGCCCTCGGGGTCGGTCAGGGTGTCGAAGTAGTCCGCGAAGCGGGCGTTGAAGCGGTACTGGTACTCGGAGGCGCGTTGCCTAGCACTGGTGATCATGTCGTTCACAGGCCCAGGCTTTCAGCCTCACAGACGCAAGCGCCAACTCGGGGCCGCGGGACACCCGAACGGGTGACCGGCCCTGCCGGGTCGACCCCGGGCCCGGGGCGGATGTGGCCGTACGGCGGTGTGTGCGGCTCTCGAGTGTCGGGAGTGGGGGACACCGTTGCCTGCGCACCGTTTTGCTCGTTGACACCCGGACCAAAGCGGGAAGAGACGGGTGAGCGGTCCGAGGCTCGCCACCGACGGCTGCCGGACACGACGGGAGAACGATGGCCTTCGCGTCAGCTGAGATCGTGAGCACCGAGGTTCGGATGCCGCGGACCGGTGCAAGTCAGGATTCAGGGGAGTCCGGCCCGCCGCCTCGGCACATCGCGGTGATCGCGGACGGCAACCGGCGGTGGGCGCGCGGACGCGGCCTGGCCGTGGCCGACGGGTACCGGGCCGGAGCCGAGCGGGTCGTTGACCTGGTCGGCTGGTGCGACGGCCTCGGTGTGCACATCGCGACGGTGTTCCTGGTCTCCGCCCGCAACCTCGAACACCGCCCGGCCGACGAACTGGCCCCGATGCTGGAGGCCATCGCCGCCTTGCCCCAGGCCGTCCGCCACCGTCACGGCTGGACCGTGCGCGCCGTCGGCGACTCCGGTGCCCTGCCGGGACACCTGCAGTCACCGCTCGGACGCCTCAACCCCCCGGTCGATGCCGACGCACGCCGCGTGGTCAACCTCGCCGTCGGCTACGACGGCCACCGCGAAATCCTCCACGCCGCCCGCCAGGCCAGCGCACCGGGACACACCGCAAACCCCGACGACATCACCGTGCATCTGTACAACGGCGCGCTGCCCGCTCCGGACCTGATCGTCCGCACCGCCGGGGAACACCGGCTGTCCGGGTTCATGCTCTGGCAGTCCTTCGACGCCAGCCTCCACTTCTGCGACGCCCTATGGCCCGACTTCCAACGCGCGGACCTCGTCGACGCTGTCACACACCATCAGACGCAACAACGCACCTTCGGCCTCTAGCGCGTATGTGGTTGTGATCGATCGGTGAGTCGGGTGAGGTCTTTGACCCAGATCATCAAGGCGCGTAGGTGGACGCCGGCGAGATGAAACCTTGGTGGTCTGCCCCACTCGGGACCGCCCGAGCAGGGCGGCCTTCTCCAGCGCGGTGAGCACGTCCTTTCCCACGTTGCGGCAGCAGTTCGAGGGTGCGGTCTGGCGCTTCAAGGCCGGCGGCCAGTGGCGGGAGATGCCGCGGGAGTACGGTGCTCCTGGTCGTGAGGACGATCACGTGGCGGTCCGTCGACCATCACACGACCCGCGCAGAGATGTCATCGGTCCGAGGACGCACGATGACTGCTGGTTGATAACTTCCTTGTTATCGCAGCAGGTTGGTCAGTGGGAGGGGAATACTTTCGTGGGGGCGTCCGTATCGAGGGAACCGAGCATTCATCAGCTTCGGCTCTATCTCACGCTGTGCGAGGAACTCCATTTCGGCCGTGCAGCCGCGCGCCTGTTCATCACGCAGCCTGCACTGAGTCAGCAGATCAGAGAGCTGGAGAAACGCCTGGGAGCGCCCATGGTGGAACGCCAGGGCCGGACCATCACACTGACCGAGGCAGGGCAGGCACTCCTGCCCGAAGCCCGGGCGGCGGTCGCGGCGGTTGACCGGCTGCGGCGCGTCGCCGACGCGCAGCTGCGGCAGGTCTCCGGACGACTTGTCGTGGGAACCATGGGAGCCGAGGCCTCCATGGCGCACACCCGTTCCGTACTCGGCCTGTTGCAGGACCGGCACCCCGGGACGACCGTGCAACTGGTCAACCTCGGTTTCGGCGATCACATGGCCGCCCTGGCGCAGCAGGAGGCCGACGTCGTCTTCCTGCGCCCGCCGGTGACGGATGACATCGAACTGCACCACCTGGCCACCGAGCCGCGAGTGGCCTGTCTCTGCGCCGATCACCCCTTGGCGAGCCAGAACCGACTTACCTTGGCCCAGCTCTCCGACATCCCGGTGGTCGACATGCCTGTGCAGGTTCCGCGGCTGTGGTGGGACTTCTGGGCGGTCGATCCCCGCCCCGACGGCAGCCGCGTCCGTTACGGGCCGGTCGTCACCGACATGGAGTCGTTGCTGCACACGGTGGCCGCCGGAGAAGCGATGTGCTTTCTGCCGACGGCCGCCCGTGAATACTTTCCACGCCCGGGCGTCAGATACATCGATGTGGTCGACCTCAGCCCCTCCACGTCCGCCCTCGCCTGGTTGCGGAGCAGACGTTCCGAAGCCACCATCCAAGCAATCCGGCACGCCGCGCGAGAAGCTACGACCCGAGACTTCGGCGTCATCATGTGACCTGTCCGTGACTGCGCGGCGGCGCTGGGCCATGGCGCTCCGCCCCCATGACACTCATAGGTGTATATGCAGGCGTGGTGGGAGGAAAGTGTCGGTGGGGAGTCTGTTCGAGGCGCTGGGCAGTGAGGAGTTCTGTGTGACGGCGGTCCGCGGACTGGCTCTTCAGGAGGTACTGGATCGACTTGGTGTGGTTGACCGGGGGAACGTGCCGGAGTACCGAATGGACAATGCGGCCGAGAGCCTCGGGCTGGACGACTGGTCCGTGCGCCTGTACTGCCCTTCCGGATCCGGGTGGGCGTACCTGTTCGATGTGAACGGGCAGACGGGAGTTACTCACAAAATCCCGGTGCTCAAGCGGTTGTCTGCGGGCACTGAGGCGGTGAGTGTGTGGTCCCTCATCGGTTCGACTACGCGCATTGCCCAGGTCCGTGACGGGGAGATCCTTGCTGCCTGCAGCACGTGGATGTTCACGCCTGCGAGCGGACCGGAACCTGACCGTCTCAACCGGGCTCTGGAGAAGGCGGGATTCTTCCAGGAGAACGAGACCGAGGACGAGGTCGATGACGCGCGTGGGGCGCTGGACGCGGTGGAGAGCGAGTTCGGCCTGGCCGTGGAGCCGAAAGTGGTCGTGGAGCCGCTGCCGACCGTGATCGTGCCCGTTCGGCTGGATTGAACGGTCGCAGGCGGCAGCCACGGTTGGGTCAGGAGGTCCGCTGGTCATGGCCCACTGCGGACCGGTCAGTTCGGCCCGCAGCGGCCCGCAGCGGCCCGCAGCGGGTCGCTGCCCAGAGCAGACATGAGGTCCGACAGGGCCCACTGTCCTGACACGAGAGTTCCGACGCGTTGTCGCAGTCACCAAGGGACAGATGCGCAGGTCGTGTACTGACGCGAAGCCGAGAGATCGCACCGACGCACCTGGACCGAAGCGGTGAGACGGCCCGCGCACCTCCGCCGAAGCCGGCTCGCCCAGGCCGGACAAGACGGTGGGGCGGCACCAAGCTGCCCCACCGAACCCCCGTTGCCCGATCGGCTCGCTCAGCGCAGGAGCGCGCCGAAGCGGGCGCCCGTGGCGGGCGCCGAGAGGTCGTCGGCGCCGAACGCGAGGGACGACGTGGCCGTGAGACCGGTCGCCGTGCCGCGCAGCACCCAGACCGCGCCGTTCCAGTTGTTCTCGGCCAGGGAACCGGCCGCGAGGTCGGCGTGGCCGTCGCCGTTGACGTCGAGCAGGGCGCTGCTCGCGCCGAACTCGTCACGGCTCTCGGCGACTCCGGGCACGCCCGCGGTGTTCTGGTGGAAGATCTGCGTGCCTGCGCCCGTGACGCCGGTGGCGCTGCCGGGGACCAGGGCTACCGAGCCGGCGTCCGTCAGGTCGCCGATGTCCTCGCCCGGGATGCCGAGCGCGATGTCGCCGAAACCGTCCCCGTTGACGTCCCCGATCGAGACCGTGGTGCCCAGTCCGTCACCCTCCTCCTCGACTCCGGGGAAACCGGGCAGGTCCTGGTCGAAAGTCTGGACGCGGTCCTCGGAGAGGCCGGTGGCCGATCCGAGGGCGAGCTGCGCCTTGTCGCCGCTCCAGTAGTTGCCGACCACGACGTCGTCGAACCCGTCGTTGTTCACGTCGCCGATGCCGGTACCCGTGCCGACCCCCGTCCCCTCGGACGGGACCCAGCCGCTGGTGAAGCCCGTGCTGCCGCCGCCGAGGAACAGACGGTTGCCCCACTGGCCGTCGCCCGCGTACTTCCAGCCGACGATGTCGTCCTTGCCGTCGCCGTTGACGTCGCCGACCTGGGTGGAGCGGATGGGCCCGCTGATCGAGTCGCCGTCCTCCTGGCAGCCGGCGGTGGTGGTGGCACAGGACGCGTCGTTGGCGTCGTAGCCCCACCAGTCGGCCTTGTTCAGCAGCGGCAGGGTGGCGGTGGGCTGTCCGGCACGGGTGACCGGGCCCTTCCACACGGTGGCGTCGCCGCTCGATGGGTCGTCGCCCGCGCCGGACAGGTAGGAGAACAGGGCGAGGTCCGTCTTGCCGTCGCCGTCGAAGTCGCCGGCCGTGGGGGACTGCCCGTACCCGGGTATGGCCGTGCCTCCGGTGAGTCCGGAGGCGGAGCCCCAGAGGATGACCGAGCCGGGACTGCCGCCCGAGATCACCAGATCGCTGAAGCCGTCACCGTCCAGGTCGCCCTTGGTGAAGTTGGTCCCGAAGCGCTGGTTCGCGGTGGCGGAGCCGGGAACGCCACTGGTGGAGCGGCTGATGAGCTTCTTGTTGGCGGTGGAGACCCCATTGGCGGAACCGTACGTGACGGCCACGTAACCCGCCTTGGCCTTGCTGGAGATCGTGGCGTCCGGAGCCGAAACGACCAGGTCGGCGTATCCGTCACCGTTGAAGTCGTCCTGCGTGTCCGCGGACCCGGTGGCCGCCAGCGCCGGGCCCCCGGTGAGAGCCATGGCGCCGAATCCTCCGGCGAGCAGCACCGCGGCTGCCAGGGGTGCGGTGAGCGCGGTACGGGTTCGGCCGTGTGCTCGGCACATACGTGAGCCTTTCGAGTCGGTCGGTTCTGTACGCGGAAGGCCGCGTTCAGTGGGTTCGACTCGAACCGGGCGATCCCAGTTGTACGTCCCCATGTCATGGGTTCGTAACCGAGGAGCCAGGTGCGGCGCTGAACTACCTTGTCAGTAAAGGGAGTTCAGTTCGACGAATGCTCCCGAACGGTACGAGGCGGGGCACGAGCGCCAGCACAAGGCGCACCCATCGGCCCCGCTCAGCCACTCACCACACCCAGGAGGACCCGGACCGTCTCCGTCATCGCCTCCCGGCCCTTGGCGACGTAAGGGCGGGGGTCGGTCAGGTCCGGGCGCTCCGCCAGCGTCTCGCGGACCGCGCCGGTGAACGCGACGTTGAGCGCGGTACCGATGTTGATCTTCACGATGCCCGCCCGTACGGCTTGTCGCAGATCGTCGTCGCCGACCCCCGACGAACCGTGCAGCACCAGAGGTACGGGCACGGCCTCCCGCAGGCGTTCGATGAGCGCGTGGTCCAGGGTCGCGGAGCGTTCGGTCATCGCGTGGCTGCTGCCGACGGCGACGGCCAGGGCGTCCACGCCGGTGTCCGCGACATAGCGCGCCGCCTCCTGCGGGTCGGTGCGCACCCCGGCCGCGTGGGCGCTCGCGGGGGCGTCGGGCTTGCCGCCCACATAGCCGAGTTCGGCCTCCAGCCACAGGCCCTCACCGTGGGCCCACTGGACCGCGGCGCGGGTGGCGGCGAGGTTCTCGGCGTACGGCTGCGCCCCGGCGTCGAACATCGCGGAGGAGAACCCCGCGTCGGCCGCCGTGCGCAGCAGTCGCATGTCCGTCACATGGTCCATGTGCAGCGCGACGTCGACGTCACAGGCCTTGCCGACCTCGGCCGCGGCCCGCGCGATCGGCTCGACCCGGCCGCCGTGGAACCGTACGGCGTTCTCGCTGATCTGCAGGATCACCCCCGGGGCGCCCGCCGCGGCCGCGCCGGCGGTGATCGCCTCGGCGTGCTCCAGCGTGATCACGTTGAACGCGGCGACGGCCCGGCCTGCGGCGGCGGCCTTCGCGACGAGTTCGCGCGTGGGAACCAGGGGCATGAGGGTGTCCCCCCTCGCTTTCATATCGGTTCGGTGGGCACGGGCGTCGGTGTCGGCCCGTACTGCTACGTGGTTCGGGCCGTTCCGCTATGTGCTTCGGCCGGTACCGCTACGTGCTTCGGCCGGTACCGCTACGTGGTTCCGGCCGCTACCGCTACGTGGTTCGGCCGGTACGGATATGCGGGCGATCAGGATTTCTGCGGGGCCGGACTCATCGCCGCGCCGTCGTCCGCCGCCCCCGGGGCCACGGAACTCTCGCCGCTCTTCTCGTCGCTGTAGACCATGAGGGTGGAGCCGGCGAGGGCCAGCACGATGCCGAGGGTGCCCCATACGTTGGGGAGCCTCTGGTAGACCGCCAGGGACAGCACGATGGTCAGCACCGGCGCCAGTGCGTTGGTGACGGGGGCGACCACCGTGGCCTTGCCCCGGCTGAACGCCATGACCAGGAACAGCGCGCCGACCGCGTTGAGGACCTGCGTCACCGCGGTGAGCGTGGGCGCCTGCCACGGGGCGTCGGACGGGAAATCGCCCATCATCACGAACGCCACCGGCACCAGCAGCAGTCCGCTGATGGTCATCCAGCCGAAGGTCGTCGCGTCGTTGACCCCGACCAGCGCGGCCTTGCGCATGCAGAACGCCTGCACGCCCCAGGCGACGCAGATCAGGATGGCCATCAGCAGCCACGGGCCGTGTGAGTTCGAGTCGTCCTTGCTGCTGGGAATGCTGAACAGCACGATCGCCGCCAGCGCCGCGACGACACCTATGAGGGCGAGCCGGTTGATCCGCTCACGCAGCAGCGCCATCGCCATGAGGACGGTGACCACCGGGGAGAGCGAGACCAGGGGGAAGATGAGGTACGCCGGACCGTTGGCGAGCGCCTGGAACAGCAGCAGCTGGCCGCCGGCGCCGGTCAGTCCCGCGATCAGCCCGTACCCCGCGGCGACCGGCCGGCGGTCGAACGTGTTGCCGCGCATCGCGAAGTACGCGGGGATGAGCATCGTGAAGGCCCAGATGATGTAGATCATCTCGTTGGGATAGCCGTACCTGCTGTTCGGCTCGCTGGAGAAGGCACCCCACACACCCCAGAACAGGACCAGCAGCGCCGCGTACACGATCCAGCTCTTCGTACCTCTGTTCATCGGTCGTCCTCTCCTGAGGCAGGGGTCTCGGAAGCCATGCGCAGCGCGTCGAGCGCGGGTTGGTCGAGCGGGGTTCCAGCGAGTTTTGCCGCGTACAGAGCAGCACCTACGACAGGCTCGTAGAGAGGGCGTCGCAGTTCGTAGCGGGTGGAACGATGTTGCAGCGCGGAGGTGAACGCCTCCAGAACCATGCGGGCGCCGAAGGTGCCGCCGGAGTAGGAGACCGGTACGGTCTCGTCCGGGCCGAACTCCAGCCGTTCGCGGGTGACACCGACGAGCAGGGCGAGTTCGCGACCCGCGTCGGTGAGGATCTCCGTGGCGACCGCGTCGCCCAGACCGGCCGCCTCGGCCACCGGGCGGCTGAGCGCGGCGATCCGGCTCCGGTCGCCCTGCCACTGGTTGTGGACGACGTCGATCACGTCGAGGTCGGACGCGAGCTGCAGGTGGCGCCGGAACACCTCGGCCAGGGGGCCCTCGGGGAGCCGCCCGTCGCTCATCCGGGAGAAGGCGTTGAGGCCCCGGATCGCGATCCAGTGCGCCGATCCCTCGTCGCCGAACATCTCGCTCCAGCCACCGATGCGTACGCCCCGGCCCAGCCGCTCGCCGTAGGTCATCGAACCGGTGCCGCTGATGACGTTGATGCCGTCGACCGCCCCCAGCGAACCCGCCCAGCCGCAGACCATGTCGTTGTCGCAGGCGTAGCGGTCGTGCCCGAGCACCGCCCGCGGGGTCGCGTTCAGGACGGGCAGATCGCGGGCCGCCTCCCCGTAGCCGGGCAGCCCGAAAAAGGCGTAATCGATGTCGGCGGGGGCCAGATCGGCCGCCGCACAGACAGCTTCGACACCTTCCTTCAGCACACGTTCGACAAGCTCGATGCCGTGCGAGAAGTAGTACGAACTTGCCGCCTGTGCTCGCGCCACGACCTGTCCGGACCGGTCGACCATGCAGAAGGCGGTTTTCGTACCGCCTCCGTCGACACCTAGGAACATCGTTGTACCTCCGTCGGGCGCCCTCGGTCCGCGCCGTTGATGTCTCTGATCAGTGGTGCGTTGCCTTTGATCAGTGGTGAGATGCTTTTGATCAGTGGGGCAAGGAGTGCAAGGTCACGCCCTGCACCACGCGGTTGATCTGACCCGAGGGGAACGGGTTGTCGGGCCGCAGACCCCGGGCCAGGGAGGCGCGCAGGGCGATGAACTGGGCGTACACCACGGCGGACAGCGCCAGGGCGACATCCTCGACGCCGTCGAGGCCCGGCAGCGGCCAGGCATCGACGCCCGTGCCCTCCGTTCCCGCGCCGGACTCCGCGGATACCTTGACGACGCTGCCGGCGGGCAGATTCCCGCACAGCTCCGCATGGATGTCCTGGTCGTACTTGCGGGTGTACGGGTCGTTCGACATGTACACCACCGCGACCGAACGGTCGTTGAGTACTGCCTTGGGACCGTGCCGGAATCCCAGCGAGGACTCCGCTACGGCCATGAGGGTCCCACCGGTGAGCTCCAGCACCTTCAGCGCCGACTCCTCGGCGAGGCCCTTGAGCGGACCGCTGCCGAGGAAGACGATCCGCTCGGGCGCGCTCTCCAGGAGGGCGCCGACGGTACGGTCGACAGCGCTGCTCTCGATGATCGACTCGGCTGCCCGGGCCAGGCGTTCGGCGACGCCGTCGTAGGCGCTGCCGCCCAGGGCGAGCAGCGCCGCCAGCGTCATGCACGTGAAGCTCGACGTCATGGCGAAGCCGCGGTCGTTGGACCCGGCCGGCATCAGCAGCACATGGGACTTCGGCAGCTCGGCGTGTTCGCGCGCCAGGCGGCCCTGTTCGTTGCAGGTGACCACGAGGTGGTGCACCTCGGAGAGAACCTGGTCGGCCAGCACGGTGGCGGCCACGGACTCGGGGCTGTCACCCGACCGCGCGAAGGAGACCAGCAGCGTGGGCACGTCCTCGGCGAGACAGCCGCGGGGGTCGGCGACGAGATCCGTGGTGGGGACCGCGTCGACGCGTCGTCCCAGCCGCCGGGCCAGGGCGGGCTGGAGCACCTGGCCGGCGAAGGCGGAGGTACCGGCGCCGGTGAGCACCACGCGCAGGTCGCCGCGGGAGAGGAGCGGACGCAGGAAGGCGTCCAGCGAGTCCCGGGAGCCCGCGACGATCTTGTCGACCTCGCGCCACAGCGCGGGCTGCTGGGCGATCTCGCGGACGGTGTGGGCAGCGCCGTCGTCCGAGGACAGCGTGCCGGAGGGCGTGGTCACACGTGCTCCTTGTGGTTCGGGTGGGAGGCGCGGTCGTAGTCGCGCAGAACATCGCGTACGTGGTCCACGGCCAGGTCGCGCGGCCGGGCGGCGAGCTCGCCGTGGCGGACACGGGCGTACTGGAGCGGAAGGTGGGCGCTGAGCAGCGGCAGGGGGATGTCCACGGCCGAGAGGTTGTCCAGCAGCCGGGCCTGGGCCTTTTCGATCTCGGGGTCGGGCCAGTAGTAGCGCATCCGGTCGCTGTAGCTGTAGCGGCGCGCGAGGCGCTGCTCGGCGGCGCCGCCCGGGTAGTAGCCCTCCCATCTCGCCGGCTCGGCGAGCATCCGCCGCTCGACGACCTCGACGAGCCCTGACCGCCCGGCGGCCGGCACCAGTTCGTCCTCGATCGCGGCGAGGGCGAACAGCGCCTCGCGCAGGGCGAACGTCAGGCCGGGGCCCACCTTGAGGACCGCCCAGTGGTCCTCGACCAGCGCGGTGAGCGCCTCGGCGGTCTGGTAGTCGGTCGAGTGAGCCTCGTAGACCATGGTGGGCTCGTCGTCGAGGACCTTGCGCAGCTCCTCGGTCAGCTCCCGCCGGTAGTCGACGACCTGAAGGTGGTCGAACTCCACGGCCGGCTGGACGACGAGGGCCATGACACGCGGCCAGACCTCGTCGATGCCGTGTCGGGCGAACGCCTTGCGGTGCTGTTCCAGAGTGGTGCGCGCCGCCTCGGGCGTGGTCGGGGTGAGAGCGCCGAGTGTCTCGTGCGCGCCGCCGGGGGTGGGCACCTCGGTACCGATCACGTACCGGATCCGCTCGGCCCGCTCGGGGCCGGCCGTCTCCTCGGCCACCCGGATCAGCCGTGCGGCGCGTTCGGCGACCACCTCGTCGGTCAGCGGTGCGGGGTCCCCGGCACACGCGAAGCTGCAGTCCAGGTGGATCTTGGTGAAGTCCGCCGCCACGTACGCGGCGACCAGGGCGTCGGCCCGCTCCATCGCCTCGTCGGGCGTCAGGGACTGCCACCGGTTCGGTCCGAGGTGGTCGCCGCCGAGAATCACACGGTCCAGTGGCAGACCACTTTCGGCGGCGATGCCGTACACGAGGTCGCGGAAATCGGCGGGCCGCATGCCCGTGTAACCGCCGTACTGGTCCACCTGGTTCGAGGTCGCCTCCACCAGTACGTGACCGCCGGTCTCCCGTGCTTGCAGCACGGCTGCCTCGATGACCAGCGGATGAGCCGAACACACCGAGGTGATGCCTTGCGGCTGCCCGGCCTTCTGGTGCCGGACCACCTCGCTCAGCGGGCTCTGCATTGCCAACCCCTTACTCAACGCGCATCTCAAGCCAATGTGCCGTCATGGCCTGCGGCTCATTTCGGACAGTACTGGTCTTGGTTGGGGTCGTCAATAGTCTTATTCTGGTATGCATCTGGTATTGAATGATCGGTGGTGGATCTGCGGGGATCGTTCAAGACCGCAAGGCCGCTAGGGCATCCTTGAAGACCGATCGGTGAGTGGTTACGTCTGGTTGGTGATGGAGGCCCGGAACCGGTAGCGGTCTCCCCGGTAGACCTGCACGGTCAGTTCGATCGGGCGTGCTTCCTGGTTCGACGTCAGCTGGGTCGCGACCAGCATCGGCATGGTCTCCCCGATCTCGAACAGCTCGATCTCGCGTGGCGTCGGGTGGCGGGCCTCGACCGAATAGTCGGCGATGCGGGGCAGTTGCGGCGGATCGGCGGCGCGCAGGGTGGCGTAGAGCGAGGCCGTGGTGAAGTCGGTTTCGGTCAGGGCCGGGCAGGCCGCCAAGGGGAGCCGGTTGTGCTCCAGTACGACCAGCAGACCGTCCAGGAAGCGCAGCCGGTGGAGGTCGAAGAGGTCGGCGCCCGGAGCGATCCGAAGCTGCTCGGCCTCGTGCACCGTGGCCGGGCGGACAGTGGCGGAGAGCACCTTGCCGGCCGTCGTCAAGCCGTTGGCCTGGGCGTAGTCGGCGAATCCCTGGACCTGCGGGGCCGCCGCGGCGGACGTCATGGTCGCCTCGGGGAGCAGACCGAGCTCGGCGACGAACCATCCGCGCGACGACGACGGCCGTACGACGCCCCGCGACTCCAATTGTGCGAGGGCCGCTCGCAGCGTCACACGCGAGACGGCGTACCGGTCGGCCATGGCTCGCTCGGAGGGCAGCCGGTCACCGGGCCGGGCGGCTGCGGCGCGCAGGTCGTCGAGCAACTGCGTGGCGGTGCGCTCGTACAACGGGAGGACGTCGTCCCCGAACAGGCCTCTGGGCAGCGGCGTTCTCGCATCGGTCATACCAGAAACATACCAATCCGAGCGACGGCGCGAACCCAGGTCCCAATCGGCTACCCCGTTGACATGCCACTCGAATACCACTTACGTTCTCGATGCAGGCCACTCGGTGAGGAGGAAGCCGCCCCTTGCGCGACCTTCCGTTTCGCCGCGCCCCGGGCACCCTCCGGTTATCGAGGCGGCATTGTCGCAGCTCACTGAGTACGGCCGCGCACTACCGCCGGAGACGACCTCGCGCCGGGATGCCCGTTCGGACGGCACGCCTTCCCTCGACACCATTCGGCCCACTGCGAAAACCAGTAGCAGCACAGAACCAGTAGCAGACCAGACGTCGGCCGGTCCCAGGACGGTCGCTTCGACGCGAGCTCGCTGCTCGACTCCGACGATCCACACCGACGGACAGACGGACAAAAGGCGGCTGCCCCAAGCGGGCACGCACGACCGAAAGAGAGTTCGACATGACGGACATGAACCGGCGAAGCGTACTGAAGGTGGCGCTGGGAGGTGCCGGCCTGGCCGCCCTCCCCGCCGCGGCCATAGGCGCATCACCCGCGACCGCCGCACCGAACTCGGGTCCTGACCTCGTCGGAGTCGGCGACACCTCCATCACCCTGGAATTCGACGACCAACTGCGCAGCCGAGTGGCGCTGAAGGGCGTCGACCTCACTCGCTTCGACGCCGGCGAAGCCCTGCTGGTGGGGGACAGGACCATCGAGGCGTTCGCCTATCGCGGGCACCGGACCCGCACCACCCGGCACACCCGCCACGGCGCGGGCGTCCGGGTGACGATCGAGGGCACGTCCGAGGAAGGCGTGCACAAGACGGTCGAGCTGACCTCATTCGAGCGTCTGGCCGGCATGATCGTGATGAAGGTGACCTACACCAACAGGTCTTCCACCGCGCTGAAGGTCACCGGGTGGCGCAACGGAGCCCATGAACTCCTGGAGCGTCCGGGCGGCTTCTACACCTTCTCAGGCACCACGTACACGGACCGCCGCGACTGGGTGAGGCCGGTGAAGGACGGCTATGTCCAGGAGAACTCACTGGGGATGGACTCCTCCGACTACGGCGGCGGCACTCCGCTGGCGACCGTCTGGCGCCGGGGCGCGGGCCTTTCCGTCGGACACGTCGAGCCCGTGGCGACGATCCTGCGCATGCCGGTCCGCAAAACGGCGGCCGGAGCGAGCATCGCCATCCAGGACGACACCGCCCGCACCCTGAAGCCGGGCCGTCGGCTCAGCACCAGCACCACGTTCCTGACCGCACTCCCGGGCGACCACTTCGTGCCGCTCCAGCGGTACCGCGACTACATGAGCGACATCGGCCAGCGCGCCCCCAAGGTCCCCGCCTCAGCCTTCGAGCCCATCTGGTGTGCCTGGGGTTACGAGCGCGACTTCGCCACCGAGCAGATCACCGCGACGCTGCCGAAGGCGCACGAGGTCGGCCTGCGCTGGGCCGCGCTCGACGACGGCTGGCAGACCAACGAGGGCGACTGGGACATCGACACGGCGAAGTTCCCGCGCGGCGAAGCGGACATGCGCGCCTTCACCAAGGAGATACGGGACGCCGGCCTGCGACCGCGCCTGTGGTGGGCCCCCCTCGCTGCGGACCCCGACAGCAACCTGATCCGGGACCGCTCCGACATGCTGCTGCTGGACCGCGACGGCAACAAGCAGGACGTCACCTGGTGGGACGCCTACACGCTCTGCCCCGCCTACCAGCCGACCGTGGACTACTTCGTCGAGCAGGCGAAGAGGTTCATCGGCGACTGGGGCTACGAGGGACTCAAGATCGACGGCCAGCACCTCAACAGCGTCGCGCCCTGCTACAACCCCGAGCACCGGCACGCCCGCCCCGAGGAATCCACCGAGGGCGTGGCCAAGTTCTGGAAGGCGATCCACGAAGCCGCGCGTGCGGCGAACCCCGACGCCCTCATTGAACTCTGCCCCTGCGGCACCGCCTTCGCCTTCCACAACCTGCCCTACGTGGACCAGTACCCCAGCTCGGACCCGGAGTCCTCCTACCAGGTTCGCAGCAAGGGCAAGTCGATGAAGGCGCTGATGGGCACGGGCAGCAGCTACGCCGGCGACCACGTCGAACTGAGCGACAACGGCGACGACTTCGCGTCCTCCTACGGGGTCGGCGCCGTCCTGTCGACCAAGTTCACCCTCCCCGGCACCGGAGCCCCGGACAAGGCGACCGACCTCACCCCGGAGAAGGAGGTCCTCTGGCGCAAGTGGGTGTCGCTGTACGAGAAGAACATGCTGCCCACCGGTGAGTACCGCGGTGAGCTGTACGACATCGGCTTCGACAAGCCCGAGGCGCATGTCGTGGCCAGGAAGCGGACCCTCCACTACGCCTTCTACGCCGACCGGTGGAACGGGACGGTCGAGCTGCGCGGTCTGGGCCGCGGCCGGTACCGCCTGACCGACCCGTTCACCGGCAAGTCACTCGGAACTGCCACCGCTCAGCACAACACCGTGAAGCTGTCCTTCGAGCGGTTCCAGCTCATCGTGGCCGAACCCATCGGCTGACCGGCCGGGCTCGTGGCCTGTCGTCGGGCACAGCCACATGAGCAACGCACTTTGTCGGCTCAGCCGAATAAGCAGCCAGAACAGGCAACCGCGGGCCGCCGCCGGAGTTTTCTCCGGTGGCACGTGCCCCGTCGTGCAAGAAACCGGGTGGGTACCTGATCTCACTGCTTTGAGCTGGGATGATTGAGGTCTGGGTACCCCGGCGGTACGCTGGCCGTATGGCAGCACTCAATGTGGATTTCTCCGATGCGGAGCTCGAAGACCTCCGGGCTGCCGCCCGGGAGCACGGCATGACGTTGAAGGCTTTCGTGAAGGCCTCGACGACCGACGCGATCGCCCACCAGCGGAGCCTGAAGAGGGCGGCGACGGAGTTCCAGCGGGTCTTCGCGGATCCCTCCCTGGCCGAAGCCATCGAGGCGGCCGGCATCGACGACGGCCCGGTGACGAACACGACGGGCAGGGCCGCCTGACCTGATGGCGCCCTCCCTGCACATCGACGTGCGCTGGCTCCTGCAGCAGCACGAGACGGCTCTTCCCGACCAGCCCCACATCAGTGACTTCTCCGCCATGGTCGCGGCCGTGGCGCGCCATCGTGTCGATCCGCCCCGCCTCGGTGTCGATCCGGACGCGTCCTGGCGTGCTGCGGCGCTGCTGCACACCCTGCTGCTGCTCAAGCCCCTGCCCTCGCTCAATGTCCGGTTCGCGTGTGCCGTCACCATCGCCTACATGCACGCCAGCGACGAGGGCCTCGACGTCCCTTACGGCGAGCTGGTCGAACTCTGCAAAGATCTGCTGGCGGGCAAGGACAGCGTGTTCGGCGCCGCCGAGCGGATCCGTTCCTGGCGCGTCTGACGGTCTCAGCGCCTGCGCTGTCACCGGCACGGTCAAGCCCCGCTATGCGGTCCAGACGTCGGCGCGGCGCCCTCGACACCAGCGCCGGGACCGTGGGCGCGATCGCGGATCGTTCATCGCGGCCGGAAAATCAGGAACCGGCCACGTTCGTGGGCGCGGTCCAGCCGGTAGTTCGGATCCACTCGACCAGGTCCAGGGTGGCCGGCTCGATCGAGCGCACCGCCGCGAGGTCCGAAGGGGATTCCGCCGCTTTCGCGAACTCACGGAACATCGCCCTGTCGAGGTCGGTGGGAAGCACGCTCAACGGGAGGACCTCGTACCGGGCCGGGAGCCCGGCGCGCGCGCCGAACGCCGCGGCGATCTGGGGGCCCGTCAACTCGTCGCCGATGAGCCCGACGGCTCCGCCGGGCGCCTCCGCGGTGTCGAGCAGGAGCGCGGCGGCGACCCGGCCGATGTCCCTGACCGAGATCATCTTCAGGGCGACGTCCTCCGGCAGCGGCAGCCTCAGCACGATCTCCCCATGCTCCAGGCTCGGTGCCATCACGCTCGTGAAGTTCTCCATGAAGGCGGTCGCGCGAATCATCGTGGCCCTGAGGCCGGACTTCCTCAGGTACTCCTCGATCGAGTGCTTCGAGTCGTGGTGCGGCACACCCGATTCCCGGTCCGCTCCGAAGACCGAGTTGAACACGACGTGCGGGACGCTCGCCTCGACCGCCGCGTCGACGAGCGCGGTACCGATGCGGATCTCCGTCTCGACCTCTTCGAGGCTGTTCGCCTCCGGGGTCATGAAGTAGAACCCCTCGACCGCCGCCAGTGCGGCGGCCGACGACGCCGGGTCGTCGGCCCGGATGGCCGCCAGCTCGACGCCTCGGGCGGCCAGCGCCTGCGCCCGGTCGGAGTGCGGGTTGCGGACCAACGCCCGCACCCGCGCCTTGTGGTCCAGCAGCGCGTCGACCACCGCCCCGCCCTGTTGGCCCGTCGCGCCGAAGACTGCGATCGTGCCGGTCGTCCGTGTGCGCATCACTGCCACCCTTCACTAGTTCATGGCGTGAACGAAATTAGTTCACGGCATGAACTTCGTCAAGGTTCGGGTGGAGCGGGACCTCACGGTGTGCGGGGTTATTCCGAGGTCGGCGGAGAGAGGTCCGAGGTGTCCACGATGGCGGTGGCCACGCGCTCGAAGTCGCGCTGGTCGTCGGCGTCGAGATTCCTCGCGATCTCGGGCAGGCGCTTGCGGACCTCGGCGTAGAACGCCTCGGCGAGCACCTTCCCCGTGGGCGTCGCACTGAGCATGACGACCCGCCGGTCCTGCGCCGAGCCTGCCCGGTCGACCAACTCGCGCCGCGCGGTGCGATCGACCAGCTGGCTCAATGCGTTCTTGGTCATACCCAGCGACGCGGCGAGGTCGGCCATCTGCCGCGGCTCGTTCCTGATTGCGCAGAGCAGCGTGGCCTGCGAGGGGGTCAGGTCGAACTCGGCGCAGATCTGCGCGTACTTGCGTTGAATCACAACCGAGAGCCAGAAGAGCTTGTCGCCATAGTCCACGCCGGCCTCCCCGGTCCGATCACGAACGATCAGCCTACTCGTCGCGGGCCGGCACACCACCACTCACCAGGAGACGCACACCACCGCGAGACCGGTCTGGGCCACCCTCCCCGGCCCCGATGTCCGGCAAAGGTGGTCGACCACTCAGCTGAGAACGCACACCGGGAACCGGCGCGTACTGCCGCGCCGGAACCCGGCGTTACGAGGCGAGGGGCGCGGGATGTCCGGCGGATGTGCTGCGGCGTCGGCCGAGCAGGTCTCGATGCATCTCCTCACTGCTGCGCAGGGCGAGTGCCGCCATGGTCAGCGAGGGGTTGGACGTGGCCACCGTGGGCATGCTGCCGCACCCGACGGCGTAGAGGTAGGGATGGTCCCAGCAGCGTTGCCATTCGTCGACGACAGAGGTGAGAGGTGAGTCGCCCATGATGTGGGTTCCGGCCCCGTGTCCGGCCGCCCGGTAGGCGTAGGGACGGCCTTCGAACTCGAAGTAGCCGGGCCAGTCCGGCCCCTGTTCGAAACGC
The DNA here is from genome assembly GCF_026341275.1 of Streptomyces ortus. Taxonomy (NCBI): domain Bacteria; kingdom Bacillati; phylum Actinomycetota; class Actinomycetes; order Kitasatosporales; family Streptomycetaceae; genus Streptomyces; species Streptomyces ortus. Next base: position 3,413,042 of record NZ_JAIFZO010000002.1, on the reverse strand, counting down.
GTGTGGTCCTCTGCGCCCAGCAGATCGAAGAGCTGGTCGGAAACGGCCTTCGCGGCGGCGATGCCGCGTTTGACGTAGTCGGACAAGTCGTAGTGGATGACCGGCCGCGGGATGCCCAGTGCGTCGCGGTGACGGGGATCGACGGTCACGCGGTTCGCCGGGTCGGCCTCCTGTTCCACCTCGAACTGGAAAGCGAACTCGCGTCCGACCTGATCGCCGAGCGCCCGCCGCAGTTCTGTACCGAGGATGCCGCGGCCGTCGGACCCTCCGGTGCCCAGGAACTCCGCGACCCGACTCTCGGGCGGTCCCGTGGCCCAGGTCCAGCCCCAGTTGCCGATCTCCACGCGGAACGGAGCACGCCGTGCACGGGCGGCGCCGAAGCGGAAACCCTCCAGTCCGGAGGTCGAGCCGGGACCACGATAAGCACCGACCTGCTGGGGCATCAGGCCCCACGTCAGCAGGACCGGGTGGTCCATCAGGTTGCGGCCGACCTGGTCGCTGCTGTTGGCGGCCCCGGAGAGGAGGAGAAGCTTGGCGTTCTCGATCGCGTGCGCGGCCAGGACGACGAGGTCCGCGTCGACGCTGTGGGTCACTGCTTCGGTGGTGTCGTCACGGTAGGACCGGTAGTCGACACCGGCCGCCCGCCCGTCGGCTCCGATCCGGACCCGCGTGACGACCGCCCGCGTGACAAGGGTGACGGACGAGCCCCAGCGGGCCTGGGTCTTGAGGGGAGTGTATTTCGCCTGGGACGGGCAGATCGGTACGCAACTGGCGTGACCCTGGCACAGCGTTCCCGGACCTGGCTGCCCCGGCCCCGGATCGGGCCGGTAGCCGGCGCCGTCGTCGTACGAGGGATGGGGCAGTCCGTTGCGGGCGTGCGGCGTCGTGACGACACGAAGACGGACCGGATCGTTCGCCCCGGGATCCCGGATGGTCCCGCCGTTCAGGGACTTCGTCATCACCTGGTCCAGATAGCTTTGCGGGATGGACCGCATGGGGAGCTGGTAGCCCTCCGGGAACGGCAGGCCGACTTCCGCACACTGCTCCTCCGTGTCGCCGGCCACCCCGATCTCCCGCTCGGCCGCGCGGTAGTACGGTTCCAGGTCGTCGTAGCCGAGAGGCCAGTTCCGCCCCTGCCCGAAGTCACCGGCGCGGAAGTCCTCGGGGTGCATCCGGGGCGCGAGTCCGGTCCAGGCCAGGCCGGTGCCGCCGTTGGCCCGCAGGTATCCGCTGCCGTACGGAAGCGGACCGTTCTGCACGAAGTACTCGCCGACGTCGGACATCGCCGGCGACGGTGCCGCGGTACTCCTCCGGTAGGGCGAGTTGGGCACCTTGAGCAGTGCCGTGCGGTACGCCTCGACCGCGTCCGCGTGCCCCCCGTCCGGACTGGACGCGCCGTGTCCGGCCTCCAGTACGAGGACCCGCCAGCCCTGGTCGCCCAGGCGCTTGGCCACCAGGGAACCCGCGAAACCCCCACCGACCACGACCACGTCCCACCGCGGCCCCTGCGGACCGCTCATCGCGCGACCACCGACTCGCTGTCACGCGCTCCCACGGGCGGCGCTGCCTCGGACGGGGCGTCGGCCCAGCTCCCGTGCGGCTGTGCCGCCGTGCCGGGCGCGTTCCCGCCGAACGCACGCCATACGAGACCCTGTGCATAGGCCCTGGACGAGACCATGTACGGCCCGGCCTCCGGTGCCCACGCTCCGTTCGCCGGGGACAGCGGGTCCGACAGGCCGGGCCACGCTCCGACGTACCAGAGGTGAGTGATGGCCCGCGCCAGCTCCCGGGCGGAATCGTCCTCGAAACGCGGCGGGCCGTCGGGGGCCCCCGCCAGCGAGTCGGCGAGCCGGGCGAGCCGCTCAGCCCCTGCCTGATCCACGAGGACCTGCCGGTACGTGTGCAACATGCCGGTCTCCTGCAACTCCCTGCAGTCGAAACCGGTCAGGTCCGCCGACAGGGCGGCGAACTGGTGGAGTTCCATGCTCTCGAAATCCTTTTTCCTAGCGGGTCAGACGAGTTCTTCTCGTACGCGCGAGCCCTTCGCGGGACGGCGAGCTTGCGCGGGCCGGACTCGCGCCGGGTCGCCTGGGCACGGCCGACGCCCGATCACGTACCGGCGCCCACGCGTCACCGCCTGCCCCGGGGCGACGCCACTGCGGCGTCGCCCCGGGCCACGGCGGCGGCCGAGACTGAGGAGCCCAGCGCCGCGTAGTCCAGCCGCACGCCGTCGTCGATGAGTGCAACGGCCCGGGGAGTGCTGGCGGCCTGACGATGTATCCGCGGCGCCCGGCCCTCCGGTAAGCCAGGGTTCCCGGCACCGCGTTCCTCGCAGGGCCCATCGGAGATCGCCATCACTGCTCCCGCGTGTCGGGGAGGAGCGAGGGCCGGGCCCCGGCCGGGCCGGTACCGCCTTCCGCGGTGGGACCGAAGCGGTTCAGTTCGGCCGTGAGGACAGCGGCGACTCGCGGCAGTTCGTCGCTCTCCAGCATGTCCCAGTGGCCGCAGGCCACCGGCTCCACCACGAACCCGCCGCCGGCGCGGCGCTCCCAGAACGTGCGCAGTTGGGCACCTGCCTCACCGTCCTCGTCGTCCTCCACGGCCATGGCCTGCATGAGCACCGTTCGGGCCCGCGAGTCGGGCACCACGTAGTCGAGGCCGGTCGCCTGGTGGTGGTTGTACACCGCGAGGTACCGGGCGACCTGGGCATCGTCGATGCCCGGGTACATGCCGTTGAAGCGGATCAGTTTCTGCCGGAACTCCTCCATGCCCGTCGGCGTGAACGCGGCGTTCCGTTCCGCGTCCTGAGCGCCGCGGGTGTCGAGCAGGACCACGCTCACCCTCTCGTGCCCGGCCGCCGCCAACTGGCGGCCCATCTCGTGGGCGATCAGCCCTCCGTAGGACAGCCCGCACAGCACCAGCGCCTCATCCGGGCGAGGACCGATCAACCGCAGGTACTCCTGAGCCATGGCCTCCACGGTCGGCAGGGTCTGCTCCCCGGGATTGATCCCCGGAGCCTGCAGGCCCAGCACGCCGACGTCCTCCGCGAGCGCGGTCGACAACGGCAGATAGCAGAAGGCGGTGCCGCCGGCGGGGTGGACGCACACCACGCGCTGCCGGCCGTCCCCGGGGCGGAACTCGACCACGCTGCTGTGGCCCGCGGGTCCGGCAGTTCCGGAGAGGGCGCCGCGAACGAACTCCGCGAGCGCTTCGACCGTGGGACGCAGCATGACGTCCCGGACCGGCAACGCCACGCCCAGCTCCTCCTGCACGGCGTGCGCCATCTTGATCGCCGAGATCGAGGTGCCGCCGAGCTCGAAGAAGTTGTCCGCGACCCCGACCTCCCGGTGCAGCAGCACGCGCCGCCATATCCGGTACAGGGCCATCTCGATGTGGTCACGGGGTGCGGCCGTGTTGACCTGCCCGGCACGGGTCCCGGCGGTCGCGCTCAGTACCGCGTCCCGGTCCACCTTGCCGTTGCGGTTCAGCGGCAGCCGCGCGAACTCGGCGACGACCGCGGGGATCATGTAGTCCGGCAGGCGTTCCCCCAGCGCGAGACGCCATTCGTGGGGTGTCCGGGCGGGCCCGGGGTCGCGTCCCACGCCGGCCACCAGGTGCGGGTCGCCCGGTGTCCGGCGGTCGGCCAGGACGACCGCCTCCCGCACCCCGGGCACCGCCAGCAGGGCGGCCTCCACCTCGCCGGGCTCGATGCGGAAGCCGCGCAGCTTGAGCTGGTCGTCGACGCGGCCGACGTACTGGGCGTTGCCGTCGGGCAGCCAGCGCGCCAGATCGCCGGTGCGGTAGAGGCGTTCCCCCGGCACGAATGGGTCCGGCACGAAACGCTCGTCGGTGAGGTCGGGCCGGTGCAGGTACCCGTGCGCCAGGCTCGCGCCCCCCGCGTACACCTCGCCGGGGATTCCCACGGGCACCGGGCGCATACGCTCGTCCAGCAGGTACAGGCGTGTGCCGCGCAACGGCCGCCCGATGGGGCAGGACCGCGCGAGGGGCTGCGGATCGGTGTACGCCGTGGTGTAGAGCGTGGCCTCGGTCGGTCCGTAGCCGTAGCAGACACGAAGGCCCGGCAGTTCCTCGCGCATACGGTGCAGCGCGGCTTCCGGCAGGGACTCCACACCGGTGAGGAGCTGGCGCAGGCTCAGCCCGGCCAGCCGCCGGGACGGGTCCTCGTCGATCCACAGGATGTAGGAAGGGGGCAGGAAGGCCTGGGTCACCCGCCGCTCCCGCAGCCAGCCCATGAGCGCTCCGGGGTCGCCGCGAAGCTCGTCGGGGACGAGGTGGAGCACCGCTCCCGTCGTCAGCGGCACCAAGAGTTCGTGCACCGAGGCGTCGAAGCCGATGCTCGACCAGGCCGAGGCGGCCTCGCCCGCGGCGTCGCCCATGAGCTCGCGCCAGTGGTCGAGGAGATTGAGGACGCTGCCGTGGGTCACCGCCACTCCCTTGGGGCGGCCGGTCGACCCGGAGGTGTAGATGACGTAGGCCAACCGGGCAGGGTCCGGGGCGATCTGTGGCGCGACCTCCCGCGTGCCCTCCGCCTCGACAGCGGCCAGGTCGTGCCAGAGGCGGTCGTCGGCCGCCGGGGCTCCTTGGTCGGTCAGTACCAGCGCCGGCTCGGCGTCGGCCACCATGGCCGCGAGCCTCTCGGTGGGCTGCCCGGGATCGAGCGGGAGATAGGCGGCCCCGGCCTTGAGGATGCCGAGGACCCCGACGACCAGTTCGAGCGTACGCCCGGCGTGCAGACCTACCACCTGGCCGGGGCGGACACCGCGGTCGATCAGCGCGCTCGCCAACCGGTTGGCTCGGAGGTCCAGCGCCGCGTAGTTCACTTCCGCGTCCCCGGCGACCACCGCCGGCTGTTCGGGCCGGGTCCGCACCTGTTCCGCGAAACGCTCCAGCAGGGCGGATGACATCGATGTCACCGGGTCGCCACCCCAGCTGAAAGCCGACAGGATCTCTCGCTGCTCGTCCTCGTCCAGCAGGGTGAGATCGCCGACGTCCGCCCCGGGCCGCTCGGTCATCTGCCGAAACACCCGCAGCAGTTGTCGCGCGAACCGCTCGACGGTCGCCTGGTCGAAGAGGGCGGTGGCGTACTCGATCCCGCCGACCAAACGCCGGCCCTCGTCGGCAACGACCGCCACCAGGTCGAACTTCGCGGCGACCTGTGAGTCGTCCTCGCGCACCTCGACGGTCACGCCGGGAAATTCGAGCTCCTGCCGCATGGAGGGGACCCATGCGACCATCGTCTGGAACAGGGCCGTGTAGGCCGGACTCCGCGGCGGGTTGACCAGCTCCACGACCCGTTCGAAGGGCATGTCCACATGTGCGAGGTCCTCACGCAGCCGCTGGTTCACGCGCTTCAGCGCCTCCCCGACGGTCGGTGAGCCGGACAGGTCCGCGCGTACGGCGAGGGTGTTGGCGAAGAAGCCGATGAGGCCACCGACGTCCCCCCGCCGGCGGTTGGCCGTCGGGGTGCCGGTCACGATGTCCTCCTGCCCGGAGAGCAGGGACATCAGCACCGACCAGCCGGTCAGGACCGTCGCGTACAAGGAGACCCCGTGGTGCTCCGCCAAGGCTCGCAGCGCCTGGGTCAGGTCCTCGTCGACGACCAGGGCCGCCCTGCCGCCCCGGAAATCCTGCTCGGGCGGACGGGGCCGGTCGGTGGGAAGGGAGAGCACGGCCGGGACCCCGGCCAGCGCACCGGTCCAGTACTCGGCGTACGCGGCGGACTCCTCTCCCGCCATCCAGTCCCACTGCCAGCGGGTGTAGTCGCTGTACTGCCACCGCAGTTCCGGCGGTGACACCTCCTGTCCGCCGTGCAACGCGGCGTACACCGTGCTCAGCTCCCGTAGCAGCAGGGACTGGGACCAGCCGTCGAATATGAGGTGGTGGGCCGTGAGCAGCAGGACATGGTGGTCGTCACTGAGCACGACCAGGCGGCCGCGCGCCATGGCTTCCTCCCCGAGGCGGAAGGGAGTCCCACCCACCGCCCGCTGAGCCTCTGCGAGGCGTGCACCCGCGTCCGGCAGCCCTCTCAGGTCTTCGACCGTGACGGGGAAGCCCGTCGCCGGGGGATCGACGATCTGAAGTGCCGAGCCCTCGGCGGGCACCAGCCGGGTGCGGAGCGCTTCGTGCCGGGCGGCGAGCAGGTGCAGCGCCCGGACGAGCAGGTTCGCGTCCAGCGGCCCCCTGAGGTCGAAGTTCATGAGCCCGTGGTACGCGGCACTGGCTTCCCCGCCCATCCGCGCCAGGACCCACAACCGCTCCTGCGCCAGGGACAGGGGGGCGGGGTTGGACGAGGGAGCGCCGGCGGGGTCCGACGCCGATGAGGCGGACGAGGTGGACGGCAGAATCCGGGGGGTGGCAATGCGAGGCACAGGGTCTCCTTCGTGAGAGAGGAAGACGGCGGAACAGGCGGGGGACAGGGCGCGGGAACGGCCTGTGTCCGGTCGGCAGCACCGGCGACTCGGGAGCAATAGGAGGGCGACAGCCGAGTGCCTGGTGACTCCGACAGGCCTTGCCGTGCCGGGCAGGATTCCGAGGCGCCCGTCCGGCGGCGGGCTTTCGTCGTAACCCAGGAATTTTTATCGGCGCGTCACCCGCAGCGTGACGTCAGGGGTATCGGTTGAAGAACTGAACGAGCAATACATATGGCTGATCATGAGTTAATTGTTCATCACGCAAAAGTACATCCCAGACTGCTTTAAAGGTCAACGGTGACGCGGGTCACACAGATTTATGGCGCCGGAATGTTTGGAGGCGTCATGTCTCGAAAAAGGGTAAGGCGGTAATTCTGTCAAATGCCCCCACCCTTCCGTCATGAGGGGGTTGAGAGAGGGAAGTCCGGTGCACGCCGGACATGGCGTGCGGTCCGGTGGGGCCGAATCTCCCGCTCCTTGGTGTGGGCTGCCGAAACCCGCGCGCCTTCCGGTCCGTCCATACGCGGTGGCCTGCACGGTTTCGCCGGACGGCAGCCTTGACGGGGCGTAGATCTTGATTACGCTGAAGCGACTTGAGATTCCCGGAGGGACTTATGAGCAAGGCCCCAGCCGGTGCGTTCGTGGGTGCGGAAGCGTCTCGCGGGTCTCGCGCGTCCTCTGTGGTGGACGTGTCGGTGCGCTTTGTGTTCATGCGATCGCGCCCCGTAAGAGCCGGGGGGAGCGACATGGGGGAGAAGTCCGGTCGTCGTCGGCGGGGGCGGGGGAGGGGCGGTCGAATGGTGCCGACCGAAAAGCGCTGCCTTAAGGGAGGGGGAGACGATACCGCATATGATCCGCAGGCTCAATCTGTCCAGCGTATGGGCAATCCTTGGGTGTGCACTCCATCGGGGCGTGATAGGCGCCGCATCCCCCTTCCCATGCAGCAATGCATTATTGAGGTGGAAGATTTTACCTCCGACTGAATGTAAGCGCGTAATGTATGCGCGTAATGTGCATGCGTCCGGACGGGTTCGCTGCTAAGGGTCACGGCTGATTTCCTGGCGATTTATTCCGACTGTCCCGTATCGGACCGAAATGGGAAGGTGGACCCGGCGCGAAGGAACGAAAGCCATGCGGTGCCCCGCGCGTCGCGAGACGAGGTCCTCGACGGACCTGCCCGGTCGACTCCCTCTCCTTCCGCCCGTTCCTCGCGTGGCCTCCTCGGGTCCCGGTTTCCTGTACGAGTCCCCGCCGACGACAGCGGTCCGCCGGTTCGGGAAGCCGCCGTCGAGTGGATCCGGTTCCGGCTGCCCGGACAGGACTCGGCCCGGATGTTGCCCTTTCCCCGCACACCGTTACGAACCCCCGAACGACCGACCGACCGATCCGGGCAGTCCAGTGGAGGCCCACGCATGAGAGGCCCACGCATGAGTGTCCGCCGAGACCGAGAGGTCGGAGCCCAGTTCTTGAGGACCGCGGAAAGGACGTTACTTTGATGAGCACCGACGGCCTGCCCTTGGACGGTGTGACCGTTCTCGACTTCACCCAGGTCTTCATGGGTCCCAGCTGTACCCAGCTGCTGGGTGATTACGGCGCCGACGTGATCAAGATCGAGCGCCCCGGAACCGGCGACCTCTCCCGCACGTCCTTCCCGGACCGGGACGGTCTGGACGGACCCATCTTCCTCGCCATCAACCGGAACAAGCGCAGTGTCAGCGTCGATGTCCGCGCACCCGAAGGCAAGGAAGTGATCCTGAGTCTGGTCCGCACGGCAGACGTGGTGGTGAGCAACTTCCGCGGCGGTGTGATGGAACGGCTCGGTTTCGGCTACGAGGACCTGCGGACGATCAACCCTCGTCTCATCTGGGCCTCCGGCACCGGATTCGGCAGCGCCGGCCCGTACAGCCACAAGGGCGGCCAGGACGTGATCAGCCAGGCCTACTCCGGGGTGATGTGGCGCCGCGAGTCACCGGACCTGCCGCTGTCCGTCTACCCCACACCGTTGGGCGACTACACCACCGGCATGCATCTGCTGCAGGGCATCCTGCTCGCGCTGTTCAACCGGACCAGGACCGGCGAGGGCCAGAAGGTCGAAGTCAGCATGTACGACTCGATGCTGCACATGCAGATGCAGGAGGCCTGCGCGCAGCTGAACCGCGGCTACGAGGTCAACTGGGCCGCCATGCCGCTCAGTGGCGTCTTCCCGACCATGGACGGCGCGGTCTGCATGGTCGGGGCGTTCAAGGAGAACCCGCTACGCGCGGTCTGTGCAGCCCTGGAGTTGGACGAGGACCTCTCGCTGCGAGAGGAGTACTCCACCATGGAGGCGCAGTTCCAACGACGCCCACAGCTCCAGGCGATCTTCCGGCAGCGGTTCGCCGGCAACGACACGGACCACTGGATCCGACGACTGGAGGAGCAGGACATCCTCTGCGCCCCGGTGCGTACTCTGGAAGAGGCTCTCGCAGATGAGCAGACCGCGGTCAATGACATGATCGTGGAGATGAACCACCCGGTGGCCGGCAAGATAAGGGCGGTCGCCGCGCCCATCCTGCTCTCCGGCGCCCGCATGGCCGTCCGCCACTGCCCGCCGCAGCTCGGTGAGCACAGTTCCGAAGTCCTCAGGGAACACGGCTTCGACGACGCCCGGATCGCTGCGCTGGTGGAGAAGGGTGTCCTGCGGTGACCGCGGCGCCCTCCGTGGACGAAGTGCGCCTGGAGATCGACCAGCACGTCGCCCGTGTGACCCTCGACCGACCCAAGGTGCTCAACGCCGTCGGCGCCAGGACGCTCCAGCACCTCAACGAGGCCTGGGAACGCATCGAGTCGGACCCCGAGGTCCGTGTCGTCGTCCTGACCGGCGGAGGTGACCGAGCGTTCTGCACCGGCGCCGACATGTCCGCCGAAGAGACCGGCAGGACCGGCTCGGAGTACTGGGCCACTCTCGACCCCAACGGTTTCGGCGGCCTGTCCCTGCGCACCACCCTCGACGTCCCTGTGATCGCCCGGGTGAACGGGTACGCCCTCGGCGGTGGCATGGAGATGGTCCTGGGCTGCGACATCGTGGTCGCGGCCGAACACGCCCAGTTCGGGCTCACAGAGCCCCGAGTCGGACGCGTCCCACTCGACGGAGGAGTCACCCAGCTCGTCCGCCGCATACCCCATACCCGGGCGATGGGCATGCTGCTCACCGGGCGGCGGGCGAGCGCTGCTGAACTCGCCGGGATGGGACTGGTCAACGAGGTGGTGCCGGCCGAGCAGTTGGACGAGGCGGTCAACCGCTGGGTCGCCGACGTTCTCGCTTGCGCTCCCACCTCGCTGCGCGCCATCAAGCAGATGGTGCAGCGCACCGCGCACCTGACCAGTCAGGAGGCGCGGGCGACCCAACTGCCCGCGCTGATGGCAGCCCTGGACAGCGAGGACAGCCGCGAGGGCGTCCGAGCCTTCCGGGAAAAACGCCCACCGAACTGGCCCGGGCACTGAATCGCCGGCGATCTCGTCGTCCGAGGTCTGGTGGGTGTCGGGCTTGGGCGGCGGCGTAGTGTCAGGCACTGGCTCCCCCGGAACGTAAGTGGGACACAGTCAGGTCGGAGACGGGACGAGCGAACGCCTCGACGGCGAGGGGCTGTGTGCTGGGCTACGGCGGCCCGGCCGCGTACGGGAGCCGGCCGGGGTCAGGTACGTAGGCAGTCGTGGTCAGTCCCAACCACCCAGGATTCCCTTGTTCGCCTGGGCGTTGCAGATGTTGTAGCCGCCGGCCGCGTGGGCTTTCTCCGCGTGCCCGTCGATCGTGACGGAGCAGTTGATGTCCCCGGAGCCCTGGAGCTGTGCCATGACGTTGAAGTACAAGGCGTCGTCATCGAGGGGGAGGGTGGCTTCGAACGAGCCGTCCTTGAAGGTGCCCTTGCGGGTGTCGGTGTCGGAGCCGTAGGTGATGTCCAGCGGGCCGAGGCTGCCGGCGGGGGCGTTGCCCCACACCTTGAAGACAACCTGCGACGCCTCTTCCTTCTTGGTTTTGGCGGGTGCGTCCTTCTTCGGCTCGGCAGCCGCTTCTCCGGCCGCGGTGTCGGAGGCGCTGCCGCTCTTGGTGTCCTTGCTCTCGTCATCGCTGCCCAGGGCCCAGCTGAAGATGCCCAGGATGACGAAGAGACTGAAGACGCCGACGCATCCGAAACCGATGATCTTTCCAGCGCTGTTCTTCTTCGGCGGCGGAGGCGGTGTGCCCCATCCGGGCTGCTGCGGGGGCTGCCCCCAGCCTGGTTGTTGCGGATGCTGCTGGTTCACGGGTCCCCCAAGAGGTACGGGTGCGGATGCGAGGTGTACGACTGGCGTGTGCACCGTGTGGTTGCAGGAGGTCGGCGAGTGTCACTCGAATGGATGAGGCCCGCCGTGAAGTGTCCCCGTGGTCTTGAGCGTTCGTCGGTTACGCCGCGAGGAGCAGGCTGCCTTTGCGCCTACCGCCGAAGTGGTGCGCTGGTGGTGGGTTGTGTCGGTGTTGGTCAGAGGTGGATCGTTCCGTGGCCGCCTCCCAGACGAAGTCCACGGGTTCGTCTTCGGGAAACGCGGCAAGGACCGTATCGACATCAGGGGTGGGGTCCGGCCCAGAGGGCCAGGAGCGCGCGGGGGCCGAGCGCGGCGCGGATGATGCGGATGATATCGAGGTTGTTCTCGGTGAGACGGTGCCAGCGGGTGGCGTTGCGGAAGTGGGTCTCCTCCAGGAGGAGGATCCGCGGTGCGGCCAGTTCTGTGCGTACTCGTTCCCGTACTCGTTCCCAGAAGTCGTCGTCCGCGGCCTGTGTCACCTCTGGGTTTTCAAGGTATGCGGCGTAGGGCGAGGACGTGACGGTTCCGCGAAACTGGTGACCGCCGGTTCACGGATCTCCAGCCTGTCGATGCCCGACTCCTGCGCGAAGGCGGCCCCCGCCTCCAAGTAGGACGCCTCGACCGGCCCGTGTTCGCTCACCGTGTCCTCAGCGCCGTTGTGGTGCCCGCGCTCGTCGCGGTCGGCAGGGTTGTACTTGGTTATCCGGTAGGCGAACGACGGCGGCACGCTGCTCCCCGGAATGCTGGAAGGGGATGTCAGCGTAGTTCGTGACAATGGCCTGCCGGGTTCCGGCCACGACCTCCGCCGTCAACCCTCTGGGCCTGAGGCCTACTTCTGTCCGCCGCAGTCACAACGGCCCGAGGTTTCGGGCTGACATCCGCGAAGCCCGCCGAACCCGCGGCGGGGGCGCTGACGCACTCGCCTGCACAAGACCGGGACCGCCTGCACAACGCGGGGCCAGGAACGCTCCTCCGGGCTCTCACACAGAGAGTCACCGGCGCAGCGGACCTTTTCATCGACGAGCTCTGGCTTGACCATGACCTCGGCGGAGATGACAGCATCATGCCGGTGGTGACCCTCTTGGAGGAGGCAGGCTTTCAGGGCGTCCCGTTCCAGATCGGTACTGTCTACGTGCACAGCGCCAACCCCATCGGGGCCGAAACTGTTGTGCGATCCCTTTCACATTGGAACCACCACGTTCGACGAGCCGTCGCCCAATGAGTGGCTAGCGGCCCCTGCCGTAATGGTCGGCGATCCGCCGCATCGGGAGGCCGGGTAGGTAGGCGATCTTGCACGCTGAGGGCCTTGGCGAGGTGTGGTACGAGGCGTAAGCGGGCGGTGCGCTACTCGATGGCTACCTTGCCCTTGCCGGTCCAGCAAGCGGAGCCCGCGGGGGCCGCGCAGGACATGGGGCAGTTTTCACGAGCGACCACCTATGAAACGCGGTGCGGCGAAGTCGCACTATCGGTGCGGGTCTCCGGGGCGCGTTGGCTGATCGGCTGTGTGCTGTGAGCCGTCTTGGCGCCTGGTCGCGTGGAGGGAGCCGAGCAGGCGGAGGGAGTGGGCGCTGGGGCTGCCCGGTTCGGCGTGGTAGATGACGAGCTGCTGGCCGGGTGCCTCGCGTACGTCGAACGCCTGGTAGGTGAGCGTAAGCGGGCCGACGTCCGGATGGAGGAGGTGTTTGGCGCCCCGCGTCTTGCCTCGCACGCTGTGGGACTGCCATAGGCGCGCGAAGTCCGCGCTGTGCTCGGCGAGGGTGCCGACCAGTTCGCGCAACCGCGGGTTGTCCGGTTCGAAGCCGGTCGCCTCGCGGAGGTTGGCGACGGTGGCTTGTGCCGCCCGGTTCCAGTCCGTGTGGAAGGTGGGGCCGGCCGGGTCGAGGAACGTCATGCGGGCGAGGTTGTCCGCCGGGGTGAACGCCGAGTAGAGGGCCTGGGCCAGCGCGTTGACCGCGAGGAGGTCGAGGGTCCTGTTCATGACGAACGCCGGTGTGTTGGGGTAACCGTCCATCAGCTGTCGCAGGGCCGGGCTGACGCGCTCGGTGCGGCGAGGCGACAGCCGTTCGGCGGGAGCGGCCCCGGCCAGCCGGTACAGGTGCGCCCTGGCGTCCTCGTCGAGGTGCAGTGCGTGACTGAGCGCGTCGATCACCTGGGGCGAGGGGTTGCGTTCGCGGCCCTGTTCCAGGCGGGTGTAGTAGTCGGCGTTCACTCCGGCCAGGACGGCGACCTCCTCGCGGCGCAGCCCGGCGACTCTGCGGGTCCCGTGGCTCGGCATCCCGACGTCGTGCGGGCGCAGGGCGGCGCGGCACGCGCGCAGGAAGTCCCCCATGCGGTTGTCGTCCATGTTCCAAGGCTAGGCGGCGGACCGCCGCGCTGCCTGGGTGTGGTGCACCCAGGCAGCAAGCGTCCTGGTCACTCATCGCTGACCTGCGCAGACTCGGAGGAGCGGGAAGGACCGCACCGTTCGAGGAGAGGAGGTCGCCATGGCCGCGATCGAGGACGACCACGTGGACGTGGTGGGTATGTGGGTGACCGAGGACGGGCACATCCGGCAGGAGCTGTTGCCGGACGGCCGTTACGACGAGGCTCGCGGCGGGCGGGCCAGCGCGTACACCGGCCGTTACACGGTCACCGGTAATCACCTGGACTACGTCGACGACACCGGGTTCACCGCCACGGGGGACATCCGCGACGGAGTGCTCTACCACGAACACCTCGTCCTGTACCGGGAGTCGAGCCCGTCGTAGCGGGGCGGCGAGCGTTGCGGGACAACGGGGTTCGGGCAGCAACTGCTCGGGTCGGGGAGAGTAACTCCTCGTGGGAGTGGGCCGGCTGGCCCGAGTCAGGCAGCAGTCGCTGACAGACGCTTATCAAACGCAAGGGAAGCACCGTATTCATGACCGGACGACGTCTTGAGGGCAAGGTGGCCCTGATCACGGGCGCGACCGGGGGGGGATCGGTGCGGCGACCGCCGAACTCTTCGTTCAGGAGGGCGCCGGCTGGTGATCACCGATGTCCTCGACACGGTCCGCCCCGACAGCCGTGCCTACCTCGCATCGTTCGCCGACGCCCAGCCCCTGGGCCGAGTCGCACAGCCCGTAGAGATCGCCGAGGTTCTCTGCTTCCTCGCCTCACCACGCTCCAGCTTCATCACCGGAGCCGTGGTACCCGCAGACGGCGGCTTCACCGCCGTCTGACGAGACGGGGCCGATCAGCCGTGGGCACCGTGAGCCCCAGGTCGAGTCGCTGGTCCATGTCCAGGCGGAAGGTCCCGTAGGGGCGGACGTTGGACCAGAACGGCGCGGGCAGGCCGCGCCGGCCCTCGTCGCTCAGTCTTGATGCTCAGGCCGGTTCGGCCAGGACCTGCTGCACCTGCAGGGTGTTGACGTTTACGAGCGCGGCTTGGAGCAGGTGCAGGGCGAGCATCGGGGGCTCAGCATGCTGGTTGTCCGGGCCGGGGCGCCGTCCTTGCCTTGCCGTAGTGGAGCACGGTGTTGGCGCTGTTCTTGTTCTCCGCAACCTGTAGCCCGCCGTGGATCTCGCGGCGTAGGCCAGGACTGGCCAGAAAATCGCGGGCGAACACCGTACGAACTGCGCAGCCGGGTTCCGATCCGGCGCCTACCTTAAGCGAGTTGGCCACCGATCCCGGCCCCGATCCCGGCCCCGACGGCGCGCGGCCGCTGCCTCTCGGTTCATGGCCGCGCTCGCCGTCCACACCGTGCGCCGCCCGGACCCCGACGGCACCCCGGTGGAGCCGCCGAAAACCCGTACCCACAGTCACGCACCTGCACTATCGCGATTAAATGATCATCCGTGGGCGGTGCGTTGGTCATTCGAGGGTTTCATCGTTTGCCAGTACGGGACTTCGAGGAGCTCGATTCGCCACTGTCAGGCTTGCACGGTGGGGCGGACGACGATCTCGCTGACATCGACGCCATCGGGCTGTTCGATGGCATAGCCGATGGCGGAGGCGATCGCCGAGGGTGGCATGGCGATCTCGTCCCTCTGCTGCGTCATCGCCGCCGCTGCTTCGGGGCTGGCCCCCTTGCCGACACCTTCGGTGTTGGTGAAGCCGGGAGACACGAGGGTGACGCGCAGGTCAGGACCCGATTCCTGGCGTAGGCCCTCGGTAAGCACCTTGACCGCCGTCTTGGTGGCCGCGTAGACCGCCTGCGGAGTTTTGACGACGTAGGCCGCAGTGGAGCCGACGTTGACGAACTGGCCGGAGCGCTGCCGACGGAAGATGGGCAGGGCCGCCCCGATGCCGTTGAGCAGACCGGTGATGTGGGTGGAGACCATGGCGTCCCAGTCGTCCTGGCGCAGGTCGTCGAACGGCGAGACGGCCATCGTGCCCGCGTTGGAGACGAGGACGTCGAGTCGACCGTACTGGTTGAGAGCGGTGCCCGTCAGGCGCTGGAGGTCTTCGCGACGGGTGACGTCGACGATGACGCCGATGGCAGTGCCGCTCTTCGCCGTGATGCCGTCCACGACGGCCTTCAGTCGGTCCTCGCGGCGGGCTCCGAGTACGAGCCGGGCGCCCTGTTCGGCGAGATAGGCCGCAGTTTCCGCACCGATGCCACTGCTGGCACCTGTGATCGCGATGACTTTTCCCTGGATACCCGACATGATCGGCTTCCTTTCTAGGGGTGCGCGTAGGTCGATGCAGTGACCTACAGTGGAAACGGAGGTGCCCCCAGTTATCTGCACCCTAAGTGGGGGCGCGCCCGGTTAGCAAGTTTGAAGGCCTTCGAAGAGGAATGGCGAGCGCTGATGACTGATGGAACGCTCCGGCCGCTGCGGGCTGACGCACGGCGCAACAGGGAGAAGATCCTTACGGCCGCTGTACGCGTCTTCACCACGGAGGGGCTGGACGCGCACCTGGAACGCGTTGCCAAGGAAGCAGGCGTGGGCAGTGCGACCCTGTACCGCAACTTCCCCACCAGGGAGGCCCTGATTGAAGCGGTCTACCGCAACGAGGTGGCCCACTTGTGCGATGCCGCCCCCGCTTTGCTTGCGCGGAAGCCGCCGACAGAGGCCCTGCGCGCGTGGACACGCCTCTTCCTGGACTACGTCACCGCCAAGTACGGCATGATCGACGCCCTGCGTGCCATGGCCGCGACGGGAAGCAATCCTTATGGTCACAGCCGGGAAATGATCCAGGCTGCCATCACCTCACTCATGGACGCCTGCACGGCCGCCGGGGCGATCCGCACGGATATTCAGCCCGCCGACATCGGCGCTGCCCTGGAAGGCATCGCCCTCACCTCGGCGGGTGCGGAACACCGGCAGCAAGCAGAACGCCTGCTCGACCTCACCCTCGACGGCCTCACGGTCCGCCCATGAGGACGACTCGCGCATGGTTCTGCCTCTGCGGGCGTGTCCGGGACTGTCGAGATCTGGTAAGACCCCCCAGCGGTCCGATCGTGACGTAACCCTCCGCGACCACTCCCCAAGATCTGTGCCAGAACCCACTACTGCTCGATAAAGCCACCCGGAGCACTGCCCGGCGCCACCGCGCTGGACCAGGCCCGCGCGGCAGGGAAATTTACTCCGGTGCACGACGCCTGGTGGGAGGCCACCCGACGCGCACACGGCGATGCTGCCGGCACCCGGGCGCTGATCGAGGTCCTGCTGCTGCACCGGCACATGAGTCACCACCACGTCATCGCCGGAATCGCCGCCGCCCTGCAAGCAGGGGCCCTGACCTCGGACGCGGTGGCCCTGGAAGCGCGCCGGGCCGCCGAACGCGAGACCCCCAGCGAGCCGGGCCCGGACACGGCACCGGGGCGGATCGACCCTGTGGTGGTGGCGCTAATCGCGCGCCGGCTGGCCGCACTGCCGTCCGACCCGCGCCCGCTGCCCTCGGTGGCCGCCTACGACCAACTCCTGCGCCATACCCGGCCACCTGCCGAGCGTCCCACCAGTTAAGGAGTCCGCCATGAGCGTCACCCGTCACCGCGGCCTGACCGAACCGGCCGCCGACGCGGCCATCGATGCCGCCTGCCGCAACCTGCGTCTGCCCACGATGCGCGGCCAGTTCTCCGAACTCGCCGCCGCCGCCCGCGACCAGATGACGTATCGCGGGTTCCTGGCCGAGTTGCTGATGGCCGAGCGCGACGACCGCAACCGCCGTCGCTCCGAGCGCCGGATCAAAGCCGCAGGCTTCCCCCGGGAGAAGGCACTGCGCACCTTCGAGTTCGACGCGAACCCCGCCATCGACCCGGCCGCCATCCACACCCTGGCCTCCTGCGAGTGGGTCCGCAAAGGGCTGCCACTGTGTTTGATCGGCGACTCAGGCACCGGCAAATCACACCTGCTATCGCGCTGGGCACCGAGGCCGCGATGGCCGGCTTCCGGGTCAAGTACGTCCTGGCCACCAAGCTCGTCAACGAACTCGTGGAGGCCGCCGACGAGAAGTTGCTGACCAAGACCATCGCCCGCTACGGACGGGTCGATCTTCTTTGTATTGACGAGCTGGGGTATATGGAGCTGGATCGGCGCGGTGCCGAACTACTGTTCCAGGTTCTGACCGAGCGCGAGGAAAAGAACAGCGTGGCGATCGCGTCCCAACCTGTCCGCCCACAAAGGCGCCGACTCCCGCCGCTGGGCCAGGAACCACAAGGTCGAACTGTGCTTCACCCCGCCCTACGCCTCCTGGGCCAACCCGATCGAAGCCCACTTCGGACCACTTCGGCAGTTCACCATCGCCAACTCCCACCACCCCAACCACACCGTGCAGACACGGGCCCTGCACGCCTACCTGCGCTGGCGCAACGCCAACGCCCGCCACCGCGACGTCCTGGCCGCAGAACGCAAGGAACGCGCCCGCAGCCGCAGCGAGAAGGGCATCCGCTGGGGCGGGCGCCCCAGCGCGTCCGCAGCCTAAAACCGCCCCACGGCCAGTGACTCAGAAACCTCGGAAGACGCCGTCCTCGTCGACGGCGCCGGCGAACTCCTCGAAGTCCATGTTCGCGCCCGAGAGGTTGTTCTCAATGCTCCACAGCTGGGCTGCCACAACGCGGACACCACGCCCACGCTCACCCTGCAGGTCCAGCACGAGGAGTGGCCGTTCAGTCGAGGCGAGGGCTACAGAGTCCGCTAAGACAAGAAGCGGATGCTGGTACGCCGCGGGGATCAGGTCGAGGGCCTGGTCGGATGTCAAACCCCCGTACATCCGGTCATCGACGACTGCGACGTTGGCCAAGAAACCGTCCTTGCTGGGCGAGAACAGCGACGCCCGCAGAGCGTCCCACGCACCGTCTGCCGAGAAGTCGGTGCGCACAACGAGGGCTTCCAAAGTGCAGGGGAGCTGATTCATGCGCGGACAGTACCGCCAACCCGGTGAACCAATCCGGTCACAGCACTAGTGTGATGCGCCAGAAATCCTGTTGATTAGTTCTGCTGTGTTTTTTGACCGGTAGTTCCGACTTTGGCGAGGTAGTCGACGAGGGAGTTGAGGATCTCGTCGGCTGTCTTGGTCCAGGTGAACGGCCGTGGGTTCTTGTTCCAGTTGTCGATCCATACGGTGATGTCGTCCTCGAGTGCCTTCACCGAGGTGTGGACGCCGCGGCGGATGAGCTTGTCGGTCAGCAGGCCGAACCACCGCTCGACCTGGTTCATCCAGGAGGAGCCGGTGGGGGTGAAGTGGACGTGGAAGCGAGGGTGTTTGCCAAGCCACGTCCTGATCTCGGCGGTGTTGTGGGTGGCGTAGTTGTCGCAGACGAGGTGCACGTCGAGGTCGGCGGGCACCGCCTTGTCGATCCGGATCAGGAACTTCTTGAATTCGATGGCCCGGTGGCGGCGGTGCAGTGCTGATATGACGGTGCCGTCGGCGATGTTGAACGCGGCGAACAGGCTGGTGATGCCGTGCCGGTAATAGTCGTGGGTGCGGCGTTCGGGCATGCCCGGCATCATCGGCAGCACCGGCTGCGAGCGGTCCAGTGCCTGGATCTGGGACTTCTCGTCCACGCAGAGCACGACCGCCTTCTCGGGCGGGTGGTGGTACAAACCGACCACGTCGACGACCTTGGCGACGAACTGCGGATCGGTGGACAGCTTGAAGGAGTCCTGCAGGTGGGGCTTGAGGTCGAACCGTTTCCAGATGCGCCCGATCGTGGACTTCGACAGCCCGGTGCGCTGGGCCATGGAGGCCCGTGACCAGTGCGTGTCCTGGCCCGGGACCGACTCCAAAGTGGCCACGACAATCTCCTCGACCTGGTCGAGGAGGATTGAAGGCGGCCGACCCGAGCGCGGCTCGTCCTGCAGACCATCGAGGCGATGTGCGAGGAACCGGGCCCGCCAGCGGTCTACGGTCGACCTGTCGACGCCGAGGTCGGCCGCGGCCTGCTGATTCGTGCCGCCCTCCGCGCAGCGCAGCACGATCTTGGCTCGCAACGCCAGGAACTGGGCGGTCTTCGCCTGCCGCGCCCACTGCTGCAGCTGCCTGCGCTCGGCATCGTCCAAGACCAGGTCGGCCTTCGGCCGGCCGATCCAGCCGGCGTCCTCAAGCCCGGCCATCCGCTGGGCGGCGAAGGCCCTACGCCACTTGCTTACCGTCTTGGCCTGGACCCCGACGACCCGCGCCACAGCCGCATTCGACATGCCCTCAGCACACGCCAGGATGATGCGGGCCTTCTCGGCCGAACGCCGGTGCGGCCGTTCCGTCCAGCTCACCAACTCGAGGCGCTCGGCCTCGGACAGCGTGATCTCCACAGCAGAGGGCCCCGGATGCGACATGCCAACAGGGTAGTAACTAATCAACAGGATTTCTGGCGCATCACACTAGAGAGGGTTTCGCGGCATGCGTGCCACGCCCTCCGGTTGCATGGTGAGCGGCATCTCGGGAGCTGCCTGCAACGCGGCCGCGCTGCCCGGCAGGGCCTTCCGGTCTTCGCGCTCGCGCACCTCTCGGGCTTCGACCTGATGCCCAGGATCAGGATCAGGAACTGGAAGGAGCTGACCCTTTAGCGGCCCACGAAGTCAGCCGAGTACGTGCACATCGACGCCCTGTTCGGAGAGCGTGGCTGCAATGTCATCGACTTCGACCTGATCGAGTTCCAGTTCCGGCAGCTGTTGCGGGTGGCGATCTCGGTGCGCGAGGGCGTCATCTCCTCACCCTGCTGCTGCGGCGCTTGCGGGCCGGGTCACGCAAGAACGCGGCCTGCACCGCCTTCTACCGCCTTCCGCGAGGTCGGCCGCGTCATCCGCACCGTCCAGTTGCCGCGCTATCTCTCGGACGCCCCGCCGCGCCGCCGGGTGACCGCCGCGACGAACAAGGTCGAGGCAGTCAACAGCTTCTCCCCGGGGATCGGCTTCGGCAACGGCGGGGTTATCACCGGCAACGATCCGGTCGAGCAGGAGAGGACCGTGAAATTCACCCCGGACGTCGACTTCAGCCCGCTGCGCGGCGACGCCCCCGGCACGGACGGCTACGGTCAAGCAGCCTGACTCCACCCCCGCCGAGGCCCACAGCCCGCCCCAAAACATAGGACAGCTTCTCAGCCCGTCCTTGACCTCTGTCAGGGCCGTGAGTGCCGTGAGTGCTGGGCCGTTGGATTTTTTCCATCTGGCTGACCCAGTGGCCGTTTGCCCTGGTTGGCGCCGCTCTTGACGCCGTGATGGGCCGCTATGCGTACCGATGTGTCTCGCACCGTAGTGCTATTGCGCCATTCGAAGGCCGACTCCTCGTGCGAGGGTGATGATCCCCAGCGTCCGCTCGCCGAGTGTGGCCGTCGTCGTGCCGGTAACCGGGCGCACGGACAAGACCGTCCCCTGGGCGCGGGCTTCCCCGGGGGGAAGGGTGCACGGGCAGTCAGCGGAACAGGCGGAAGAACCCGCGTACTTGCTTGACCAGCGACTCCGGCTGCTCCAGCGCGGCGAAGTGGCCACCGCGCGGCAGCTCCTCGAACCAGCGCAGGTCGGTGAATCGCAGCTCGGCCTCCCGCCTCGACGGGCGGGTTATGTCGCGCGGGTAGACCGACAGCCCGGATGGCGCGGTCACCCTGTCCCGGAAGTTGGCGAAGCTCTCCCAGTACAGGCGCGCCGACGACGTGGCCGACGCGGTGAACCAGTAGACGGAGATCTCGTCGAGGATCGTCTGCCGCGACAACGCGTCGCCGGGATGGCCGTCGTTGTCCGTCCACGCCCAGAACTTCTCGGCGATCCAGGCGGCCTGCCCCGCCGGGGAGTCGGTGAGGCCGTAGCCGAGTGTCTGCGGCCGGGTCGCCTGGATCGCAGAGTACCCCCGACCGGTGCGCTGCATCTCCTTCTCGGCCTGGAGATTCTCCAGCTCCGCGGGCGTCGGGTCGTCGAACGTGCCCGCCGCCACGGATCCCAGGTTCAGGTGCACGCCGGCGACCCGCTCGGGCGCCACCTCGCCCAGCACCGCGGACACCGCCGAACCCCAGTCACCGCCCTGTGCGCCGTACCGTTCGTAGCCCAGCGAGACCATCAACGTGTCCCAGGCGCGCGCGGTGCGAGTGATGCCCCACCCGGTGGTCGACGGCTTGTCGCTCCAGCCGTACCCGGGCAACGACGGCGCGACCACGTGGAATGCGTCCACCGGATCCCCGCCGTGCGCGCGCGGATCGGTCAGCGGGCCGAGGACCTCCTGGAATTCGAGCACCGAACCCGGCCACCCGTGCGTGAGGACGAGCGGAAACGCGTCCGGCTCCGGCGAGCGGACGTGCAGGAAGTGGATGCCGAGCCCGTCGATCGTGTCGCGGTACTGAGGGAACACGTTCAGCCGCTCGGCGAACCCGAAGTCGTAGTCCTCGGCCCAACTGCGGCACAGCTCCTGCGCGTACGCCAATGGCAAACCCTGCGACCAGTCGTCCACCGGCTCGCGCTCGGGCCACCGTGTCCGTCGCAATCGTTGACGCAGGTCCGCGATCTCGGCGTCGGTGATGCTGACCTCGAATGGCTCAGCGGACATGGCAAGGCTCCTTACTGGTCAAGGTGTTGTCGGGTCAGATGCGGGTGGATCGTCATCGCCGGCTCCCATGGGTGGCGTCGGGTTCGGGGCGGGTGTCTGCGGTAGGGCGCCGGGTCAGGCTGAGGACGAGTCCGGCCAGGGGGAGTGCCGCGAGCATGGCGAGGGCCACCGGCACCGGCACGATGCCGGACAGACCCGCGACAGCGGCCGGACCGATCCCGCCACCCAGGGCGTTCATGAAGTTGAGCAGGCCCTGGGCGGTGTCGCGGTCGTCCGCGGCGACCAGGTCCGGCGCGAGGCTCACCAGTACGGCCTGGACGCCGGCGAACCCGCACACGGTCAGCCCCGTGCCGACGACGATCGGGACCGGCCCGGTGAGGATCGCGACCACGAGCACACCGACGACGGTGAGTGCCGCAAGCCCGGCCGACACCTGCCAGCCGGTGAATCGGTCGGTCAAGGTGCCGACCAGCCGCCCGGCCGGCACCGAGCAGGCGGCGGCCGGGACCAGGAGCACGCCGGCTTCCAGGGGGCCACCGCCCGTGGCCTGCTCGATCAGGGACGGGGCGCGGAACAGCATGCCGTAGTAGCCGGCGAAGACGGTCCCGCCGATGAGCCCGGCCGCCAGGAATCCGCGGGATGCGATGATCCGCCGAGGCACGAAGCCGTCGGGCGTACTTCGAACGCGCCACCACAGTCCCACGGCGGCGAGCGCGCCGGCGGCAGCCACGACGAGAGTGACTGGAGCGGGCAGGCCGACCGAGTGTGCCTGCAGCAACGTGATCAAGGAGCCGGCGAGTACCGAAAGCACGGCCGCGCCGACGATATCGAGTCGCCCGGTCGGGCCGTTTCGCTCGCCGCTACCGCTCCGCGTCAGCGCCCGCCAACTCGGCAATGCGGCCAGTAGGAGGGGCAGCGCGAGGACCGGGATCGCGAGCACGGCACGCCACCCGAGCCATGCGGTCACCGCCCCGCCCGACAGCGTCCCGCACCCCGACGCCGTCGCGCTGGCGGCCGCGATGATTCCCAGGGCGCGGATCCGTTGCCGCCGGGGAAGGGCGGTGGCCGCGGCAAAGACGGCGATCACGGTCGCGCCCGCCCCGGCGCCGCCGATCAGTCGGCCGCCGATCACGATGGCCAGTGTCGGCCCGGCTCCG
Source organism: Streptomyces ortus (assembly GCF_026341275.1). Taxonomy (NCBI): domain Bacteria; kingdom Bacillati; phylum Actinomycetota; class Actinomycetes; order Kitasatosporales; family Streptomycetaceae; genus Streptomyces; species Streptomyces ortus. The sequence goes on along the minus strand of NZ_JAIFZO010000002.1, from coordinate 3,390,198 downwards.
GCGAGCGCGGAGCCCGCGGCGAGCACCACTATCCCGGCGACGAGGACCTGGAAGGGACTCCAGCGGGCCAGCAGCCGACCCGCGACCGGTATCGCGAGCGCGGAGGTCAGCGACCACGCGGCGAGAATCCATGCGGTGGCCCCGAACGGCACCGCGAATGCGCGGCCGATGGCCGGCAGGGCTACCGACGGCGCTCCCAGTGCCACGTACATGGGCAGCACCAGCATCCCCAAAGCCAGCCCCAGCCGACGCCCGTCGGGGGCGTCAATTCGCTTCGGTGCCGGTGTCCCTCCAGACGGGATCGTCTGCGGCGTCGTCCCCTGCCGAGTATGCTGTGACACGCTAAATCCCCTTTGCGTGTAACGCTACGGAGCAGTAAGGAGACACGTCAAATGCAGGATGCGTATCACAGTCCATGGGTGGTCCAGACGGCCGTCGACCTGGCCAACACCTTGAGGCCGATCAAGGGGGAGGACGCGCTCAAAACCGTGGAGCAGCTCCGGGACTTCCTTGACGACCATCCCGCAGCGGTGCCTCCGAATTCGGCCGCGAACCAAGGGGCCGGTCAGCGGCATCTCACCCGCATCGACCTGGCGGAAGTCCGCGCGTTGCGCGATACGGTGCGTGAGGTGCTCGAACGGGCGAACGCGGACGCGGTCGAAGCTGTGGCTCTGATCAACGACGGCCTGCGTCGCAGCCGCGCCACCCCGGTACTGCGCCACGAGGAGGACCGCTGGTGGACCGAGGTGACCTCCGACACCGACCGCTGCTCGGCGCACCTTGCCGCGACTACGCTCAGCGCACTGGCCTCCGTGATCGCCACGCTCGGTCCCGCTCGTCTCGGCGTTTGTGCCGGGCCGACCTGCCGGGCCACTTTCGTGGACCTCTCGCGCAACGGCTCGAAGCAGTACTGCACCCGGACCTGCGCACACCGGGCCAGCGTCGCGGCCTACCGGAGCCGGCGCAGCCCCCGTTGATTGCCGGGGGCCCGACCCTGCCAGGTCGGCGCCGGGGTTTCGTCCGAGGCCGCCTTCGACGAACTCGTTCGGACCTCCGAGGGTATTCCGCGCGACGCGGTCTGCATCGCAACGAAAGCTGCGATGCAGGCCCGAGGCCGCGAGATCTACGGTCCGATCGTCCAGGACGCGGCGTGACCCTGGCATCAGTCCGAAAAGGCGCGTGCTCTCCGCCCCTATCCCAAACGGACCGACTGACCGCCGGGTGATCGACCACGGTACCTACGCCGACCTGCTCCACACCAACTAGTGCTGGATTCCTCAAAGAAGGTACACATAGCGGCGTCGTAGAGAGCGGGTTGGTGGTGCCGCTCTGCCCCAAACCCAGGGACGTGCACGGGAGTTGAGTTGGTCGGTTGCGAGGGTCGTGGCCTGGGCGATGTCGTCGGGGTTGGCGAACGACCGGCCGGCGAGGGCGGCCTTGCGGAAGATGCGCCACCAGCCTTCCTGGAGGTTGAGCCAGCACGCGCCGACGGGGATGAAAGAGTGGTGGATGCGGGGATGTTCCTCGAGCCAGGTCCGGGTGGACAGGCTGTTGTGGCTGGACAAGTTGTCGGTGACGATCCAGATCTCCCCGGTCGGGTTGGCGTCCTCGACCTGTTGCAGAAACCGCTGGTAGAAGACGCTGTTACGGGAGGAAGCGGTCATGGTGATCTGCTGGCCGTCCCGGACGCGTAAAGCCCCGTAGACCCAGGTTTTCTCGGGCCCACGGCTGTAATCGAGCTCGGCTTTGATCCGGCGTCCGTCGGGTGACCAGGCGGGTGCGGGCGGGAAGGTCCGGGGGATCACTGGCCCCAGCTCGTCGGCGCAGATCACCGTCGCGTCGTCGGGCGGGTGGGTGTAGAGGCCGATGATCCTTGTCCTTTTGGGACGAAGTCCGGGTCCTTCGACCGCATCCAGGACCGGGTGCGGCGCCAGCGCACGCCCTCGGCGAGCAGGATACGGCGCACCTGTGAGCGGCCTACCTCGATCCTCTCGGCCCGCGCGGCCGCGGCCAGAGAATCCAGTGTCCACTCGGCCGGCCCGGACTCGTCGAAGGCCCACAGTTCTCCGACGGGTTCCCACCGCAGTCGCCCCGGCGGCACGGTCTTGACCAGGGAGATGATCCGGGATCGTTCCTGCTCGGTGATGCGTCGTCTGCGGCCCTGCCCGCCCAGATCATCGAGTCCCTGCAGGCCCGATCGGTTGAAGCGGTGCAGCCAGCAGCGGACCGTTTTCTGGCTGCAGTCCAGCTCCACGGCGATCGCCGGCACCCGCAGCCCCGACCAGCTCAGCTCGATCATCCGGGCCCGCATCACCGCATCCCGCGGAGCCTTCCGTGCCCGTGACAGGCGCCGGACGAACGGCCCGTTCGTCCTCGTCACGCTCCGGTCGTGCCCATAAAACCATCGCCCAGCACCCGCCCCCGAGCACCCTCAACTACCCCGCCACCAGGACATATACCCAGTGAAAGAGGAATCCAGCACTAGTAGTACTTCGTTAGCTCTATGCGTTTTCGCTGATCAAGAGCATGTTGGGTGTGTGGATACGCATGAAGTGAACCGATTGCGGGCTGGGTTGGCGCTCTTCGTGGAGAACGCGTTCGCTTCGGTGCCGCGCAAGGATCAGCGGCGGTGGGGCGAGTGCTATCTGCGGGGGCTGATGCTGGACGGCCGGCGCAAGTCGATCCAGCCGATGGCCGAGCGGCTGCCGGACGGCAACATGCAGGCGCTGCAGCAGTTCGTCAGCCAGTCCCCGTGGGAATGGACGCCGGTGCGACGGCGGATTGCCGAGCGTCTGGTCCAGGTGGTGAAGCCTGAGGTGTGGGTGGTCGACGACGTGTCGTTCCCCAAGTGCGGCAAGGCGTCGGTCGGGGTGGCCCGCCAGTATTGCGGAGCGGTCGGTAAACGGGCGAACTGCCAGGTCGCGGTCAGTGTCCATGCGGCCACCGACACCGCCTCGTGCCCATTGGAATGGCAGCTGTATCTGCCGCGGGAGTGGACGGACAGGCCGGACCGGTGCCGCAGAGCGGGCGTGCCCCATGAGGTGGTGCACCAGGAGAAGTGGCGTCTGGCGCTCGGCCTCCTGGACACACTCGCCCAGTGGCAACTGAAGGCGCCCGTCGTGGTCGCTGACGCCGGCTACGGCGTCAGCACCCCCTTGCGGATCGGTCTCCAGGAACGGGGACTGTCCTATGTCCTTGCCCTGCAAGGCAAGGAAGTCGCTCACCCGGAGGATGCCGAGCCGCACCGGCCCGCTTACGGCGGGCTCGGGCCGCCTCCTCTTGCCCGCTATCGCACTCCGCCGCGAGCCGTCCGCGCCCTCGCGGCGGAGGTGGGTGCCGAACAGTTCACCGAGGTGACCTGGCGGCAGGGCACCAAGGGCGCGATGACCTCGCGGTTCACGGTGCTGACGGTGCGGCCCGCGGGCAAGCAGTCCCTGGCGGCCGCTCAGGAAGCGGGCGGCGGCCGCAACCGGTGGGACGGTGTCCTGCCCACCCAGACCCTTCTGGTCGAATGGCCGCACGGCCAGGACGCCCCGACGGACTACTGGATATCGAACCTGCCTGCCGCCACTCCGGCAGCTGACCTGGTGCGGTGGGCGAAGATGCGCTGGCGGATCGAGCACGACTACCGCGAGCTCAAGCACGGGTTGGGCCTGGACCACTTCGAGGGCCGCACCTGGCGCGGCTGGCACCACCACGTCACCCTCGTCACCGCTGCCCAGGCTTTCCTCACCCTTCGCAGGCTCGACCCAAAAGCCGAGGCACCAGCCCGAGCCTCTACCAGACCCTCGACGCACTCCAAGACCTGCTGAGGTGCTGGACCGGCACATGCACCACCTGCCATCGCCCCCTCAAAACCGGCAGAACCAGGACAAGAACCTAACGAAGTACTACTAGATAGTCATCGTTCGTCGCGGCGATCGAAGCCGAAGGCTCCCGCGCCATCGGCGCCCGCCTCGATGGGTCGAAGCGGGACGAGATCGAGATGCTCCTTGAGACTGCGCGCAGCAGGTTCGGTGGCCTGGTCATCGTCGTGGCTGAGGCCGGCATCGACGAGACGGGCGGCCCGGTCCTGGACGTGACAGGGCCCCCTGGGTGGTTCACCGTCCGGGGCGAACTCATCGGGCCCCATGCTGACGGATTCGGTCCCCAAGCCTTCCCCGGGCGGTGCGCCGTGCGGTGTCAGTGGTGCACGCACTACCGGTCACAGCCCCGAGGTGTCGTGCGGTTCGATGAGCCCGTGGTGATGGGCGAACCGGACGGTGTGGACGCGGTCCCGGAGTCCGAGTTTGGCGAGGACGCGTGAGACATGGGTCTTGACGGTCTGTTCGCCGACGTACAGCTGGTCGCCGATCTCGGCGTTCGAGAATCCCCTGGCCACGAGCAGGAACACCTCGTGTTCGCGCGGGGTGAGGCGTTCGAGGCCCGGCGCCCGGTCACGCGCGGGGGGAGCCGGGGTGAGGGCGTCGGCCAGCCGTGGCGCGAGGCGGCTGGTGATGGAGGGATCCAGGTAGGTGTCGCCGCGAGCCGCGACGCGGATCGCGGTCACGAGTTCGTCGGGAGGCAGGCTTTTGAGAACGAAACCGGCGACCCCCGCCGACAGCGCCGAACGCAGGTAGTCGTCGGTGCCGAACGAGGTGAGCAGGATGATCTTCACGTTCGGGTGTCCCGCGGACCGGATGCGGCGTGCGGTGGCGAGCCCGTCGAGTCGGGGCATGCGGACGTCCAGGACGGCGAGGTCGGGTGCCAGTGACGTAACGGCCTCGACGGCGCTGCTTCCGTCGCCGACGTCGGCGACGCATTCCATGTCCGGCTGCGCATCGAGCACGGCCCGGAAGCCGGAGCGGAACATGGCGTGGTCGTCGGCGATCACGATGCGCAGCGTCACCGGGCACCTGCCAGCGGGATCGTCACGCTCGATTCCCAGTAGTTCCCGTCCGTGGTGACGCCGAAGGTCCCTGAACCGCCCAGCGCCTCCGCCCGCTTGCGCATGCCGCGCAGGCCGAGCCCGGACCCCGGCGGTGGGGATGCGTGCGGTGCGTCCGCTGCCGGGGAGGCGACACGGTTGCGGGCGGTGAGGGCCACGCAGCCGTCCACGCAGTCGAGTTCGACCCGTGCCGCCCGGCCGTCCCCGTGCCGGAGAACGTTCGTCATCATCTCCTGTGCCACCCGGTACACCGTGATGTCGACTTCCTTCGTGAGGGGCGGCGGTGAGCAGTACACGACGAACATGACGTGCAGACCCGAGGCGCGCAGATTGGTGAACAGCTCCGGCAGCATCGTGACTCCGGGCTGGTCGGTGGAGTCGCTGCCGTCGTGCAGCAGGGACAGCAGCCGCCGAAGGTCCGTCATGGCCGCCTGGCCTGACTGCTGCACCGCGGCGAGCGAGGTGTGCACCGGGCTGTCATGGGGGACGGCCGTGCCGGTGAGGTTCAGCCGGGCCGCCGTCGTGTGGACGCCGATCGCGCCGACGTGGTGGGAGATGACGTCGTGCAGCTCGACCGCGATCGTCTCGCGTTCCCTCGTCACCGCGGCGGCGATCTCGGCCTCCGCGTCGCGCAGCGTTGCCTCCCGCTGGCGGCGCAGCTCCTCCACGTGCTCCTTACGGGCGGTGGTGTATCGGCCCACCAGCCACGGCAGCAGGGCGTTGGCGGCGACGACACCGAGTAACGTCACCGGAGCGGTGAGTCCGGTGATGACCATCGAGGCCAGGTTTCCGGCGCATACCGTGATCAGGGCGGCGGCGGAGGACCGGCCGCGCAGCCAGGCACCGGCCCGGTAGGAGCCGACCAGTTGGCCGGCCGTGCTCGGATTGCGTCCCGGCATCACGAACGCCAGGGCGACACCCACCGCCGCGTGGATGACGGCGACCCAGCCGGAGAATCTCGGTGCGGTCGCGAGCGTGACGTCGGCGGCGATGACCACGGCCAGCAGGACGGGCGTCCACGGGCCCGGATCCGGGCCCCGTGTGAGGAAGTTCAGACCGTCGACGGCGGCGCACATCAGCGCGACCGACACGGCCTGGCGGGCCAGCGACCTCTGCGCGTCACGCGCTGCCGGTCGGGCCGTCCACCGGCGGATCCGTCCAGCCGCGGCCAGGTACACAGTGCGGGACATCCGGCCATTGTGCCGGGGCGGAAGCGGTCCGGCGTCACTCTCCGGAGGGACAGACGATCACCGCCCGGCGTGACGCTTCGGGACCCGCGCACCCCTAGCTTTCCCGGCATGCGTTCTTCCCCTCACCGCCGTCGCTCCCTCGTCGTGGCGGGCATCGCCGCCGCGCTGCTCGTGCTGGCCGCCGTCCTCGTGTGGCCGGACTCCACCATCCGCGTCCCGCAGGGTGCCAAGCCGGACTCGCTGACCATGAAACCGTGCTCCTACGACACCGAGGACGGCTCCGTGGCCGCCGACTGCGGGACTCTCGTGGTCGCGGAGAACCGGCGCGACTCCGGCTCCCGGCTGATCGCCCTGCCGGTCGTACGGATCCGGGCGGCCTCGAAGCCGGCCGGTGAGCCCGTCTTCCGGTTCGGTGGCGGGCCGGGACAGTCCAACATGGACTTCCCGCAGGCAGGCCGCCTGACGAAGAACCACGACGTCGTGTTGGTGGGCTACCGCGGCGTCGACGGCTCGTCCCGCCTCGACTGCGACGAAGTGACGAACGCGCTCCAGTCGTCGGCGGACATGACCGGCGGGCAGAACCTGCCGCACACCCGCCGGGCCTTCGAACGGTGCGCCGACCGGCTGCAGCGCTCCGGCGTCGACCTGACCGGCTACTCGGCGGTCCAGCGCGTCGAGGACATGGAGTCGGCGCGCAAAGCGCTCGGCTACCGGCGGATCAACCTGCTCAGCTCCAGTGCCGGCACCCGGACCGCGATGATCTACGCATGGCGCCACCCCGACGCACTCCGGCGCTCGGCGATGATCTCGGTCAACCCGCCCGGACACCTGTACTGGGACCCCCGCATCACCGACACGCAGTTCGGCCAGTACGCCGACCTCTGCCGGGCCGACCGCGCCTGCGACGCGAAGACCTCCGACCTCGCCGCCACCATCCGTTCCCGGGTCGCCGACATGCCCAGCAGATGGGGGCCCTTCAGGATCAAGAAGACGAACGTCAGCATCCTGAGCCAGTACTCCATGCACATGAACGGCGAAGGCTCGGCACCCGGCAACGCGCCCACGGTGATCGACGCCTACCTCGACGGCGGACCCGGCGCACTGTGGGCCATGTCGGTGCTGGCGGATGTCACGCTGCCGAGCTCCACGGTGTGGGGAGAGCTCGCCTCCTTCGCCATGATCGACGCGCCCGCCATGCGGACCTACTACGGCCGGGGCGGTGATCACGGATCGATCCTGGGCAACTCCTCCACCGATTTCCTCTGGGGCGGCCCGAACGGATTCTCCACCGTGTGGCCGGACAGCCCGGACAACGCCGAATACCGCACCGTGCGCCCCAGTTCCGTGGAGACCCTGCTGATCGGCGGCGAACTCGACTTCTCCACACCGCCGGTCAACGCCACCAAGGAGCTGCTGCCCTCACTGAGCCGGGGGAGCGAGGTGGTCCTGCCCGGCATCGGACACACCGCCGACTTCTGGCAGCAGCAACCCAGGGCGGGCACGCACCTGCTCACCACCTTCTACGACTCCGGCCGCGTCGACAGCTCGCGATTCGAGCGCCGTCCGGTCGACTTCACCGCCGTCCCGATGAGCATGTCGCTGATCGCCGGTCTTCTGCTCGCCGGTGTGACCGGAGTGCCGCTGCTCGCTCTGCTCGCGCTGGTACTGCTGGCCCGCCGACGCCGCAGCCGGGGCGCGCCTGGCCGCCTGGCGGGCCGCTGGATCCGGCTGCTCGGCACGGCACCCCTGGGTCTCGCCGGCTGGCTCCTGGGCGTCCTGTTCGCCTGGATCTTCGCTCCGCAGTGGTTCATCACCAGCCTCGCGGTGGTGGTGCCCGGCACCGGGCTGCTGGTCGGCCTGGGGGTGTACCTGGCCCGGCCGGACGCGGACCCGGACGGCTCGAAGCGGACCACCACACCGATGCTCGTCCTTCTCGGCGCCTGGCTGGGCGCACTGCTGGGCGCTCTGGCAGGGAGCGGGCTGCTGATACCCGCGACCGCCGTCCTCGGTGCCGTCGCCGGAGCCAACGTCCTCCTCGCGATCCGCACCTCCCGGCGCCGCCCGCTCGCCGCCACGGCCGTCACCGGATGAGACGGCCGGCGCCTCCGCAGCCTGCCGGACCGGTGTACCGGAACGCGGGCCGACGGCGCCCGCTCCGCCCGTAGCGCCGGCATCCGGACCCGCCGTGGGCCGGGCAGGGACATCCCTGCCCGGCCCAGGCTGCCTTCCCAGCTTCCAGCTCACGTTGTTTTCCCGGCTGTTGGACGGTTCCCGCGGCGTGGGTGTCTCGCCCCCTCCAGGGACGGGCTCACCCCGTCAGGACTTCCACCCCGAGGAGGGCGGCGGTCCTGGTGTGAACGGTGGCGGCGGGTGCGCCGTCCAGCGCCGTACGCGAGAGGCCGGCCGGCGCCGAAGTGGATCCAGGCCCAGTTTTAGGAGCGCGGGCCTTTCGCCGCGTACCCGCATCTGTACCCGTGCCCTTGGCCGTACCCGTACCCGTACCCGTGCCCTTGGCCGTTCCCGTTCCCGGCCGGGTACGCGACAAGATCGCGCAGTCGGACTGCAGTCCTAACCGCGAGCGACCTCGGCGGTGTGCGCGGGGGTGTAGCGCTCGCCCGTCACCTGGTCGCTCAGCGGGTCCAGCGCGGCCAGTGCCTCGACGTCCAGGCTGAGTTCCAGCGCGGCCGCGTTCTGCTCCAGCCGGGCCGGGCTGCGGGTGCCCGGAATGGTCGCCACCGCCACCCCGAGCCGCGAGGTCTGGGCGTACACCCAGGCCAGTGCCACCTGGGCCGGGGTGGCACCCAGCCGCTCCGCCACCTCGCGCACGGTCTGCGCGATCTCCTCGTTGGCCTCGCCCGCCTCGCCGGCGAAGCGGGGGTTGGTGCGCCGGAAGTCCTTCTCGCCCAGCGTGGAGCGGTCCAGGGCGCCGGTCAGGAACCCCCGCCCCAGCGGCGAGTACGGCACCAGTGCGACCCCCAGCTCGGCCATCACAGGGGTGACCGCCTCGACGTCGCGGGTCCACAGCGAGTACTCGCTCTGCACCGCGGTGATCGGGTGCACCGCGTGCGCCCGGCGCAGCAGCTCGCCGTCGACTTCGGACAGGCCCAGATGGCGGACCTTGCCCGCCTGGACCAGCTCGGCCATCGCCCCGACGGTCTCCTCGATCTCCACATCCTGGGGCGGGCGGTGGGCGTAGTACAGGTCGATCACCTCGACACCCAGCCGCAGCAGCGAGGCGTCGCAGGAACGCAGTACGTAGTCCCGGGCACCGCGGATGCGGCGTGCCCGGTCCCCGGCGCTGCGGTCGATGCCGAACTTGGTGGCCACCTGTACCTGGTCCCGGCGGCCGTGGACGGCCCGGCCCACCAGCACCTCGTTATGTCCGGTGCCATAGGCGTCGGCGGTGTCCAGGAACGTGATGCCCAGTTCCAGGGCTCGGTCGATGGTGGCGAGGCCGCAGTCCCAGTCGGCGGCGCCGTAGCTCTCGCTCATCCCCATGCATCCCAGGCCCATCGCGCTGACGGTGAGGCCGGGTGAGCCGAGCGTGGTTCGGGTGATCATGCGCGGATACTCCTCCTGCCCAGCGGACCGGGCGGTACCTCAAGGGCTGACGAATGCCTGCGACGCTAGGACCTGGAGCGCGCCCGAAGTCAAGCCGGAGGGCCGGTCCCCACCGGCAGGTCAGGCGCGGCGGGAGCGGGGGAGGGGTTGAAGCGGTCCACCGGCAGCAGGCCGCCCCAGGGCCCGGCCACCGCGCATGTCCCGGCCGTCTTCACCAGCGGGTGCAGCGGCCCGGCGGCCGGACCCGTTCCCGGCAGGGCCAGCGACAAGAGCGCGAAGCCAGAGGGGAGTACTGGCCTCCGGCTTTCACGAGCATGTGTGATGAACTGTGGCCCGGCTACGAGACGTTGATCTCGTCTCGGTCAAGAGAGTGGGAGGGGCCGTGGCCCTTGGTGGGGGGACGTGGCAGCGGATTGCCGCGGTGGTGCTCGTCATGGCGGTGGCGGCAGGGTGTACGGGGCAGGACGAAGGCGCAGGCGGCGGAAACGGCGAAGACCTGCTGCTAAACCACGACTGGAAGCACATGCCGGGCACCACCGCGCACAACGGAATCCTGCGGGTCAGCGCTGCGGATCGGCACATCGTGGAGCAGGATTCCTCCGGCGGCCAGCCCAACCCCCCGCTGAACCTGGCCGGCCCGCATCTGAGGTCCGACGGCGACTTCACCGTCACCGCGCGCATGTCCGGTGTGGGTGACGATGACGGCGGCTCATGGCTGCGACTGTACGGACGGGTGCCGGTCATCTACGACGAGTGGCGGCAGGAGCGGCCCTCACTGCGCGTCGGCGTGACCGCCGACGGACAGGTGAAGGTACAGATATGGGACGGCGAGGGCGATGAGCCGGCCATCTCCAAGGATTTCGACTGCGGCTGCTCCGGGACGGTGACGCTCGCCGTGTCGAGCATAGGTGACACCTTCCGTGTGAAAGCCGACGGGCGGCAGCTAGGAACCGTGCAGGACCCGGGGGTGTTCGCCGAGGGTACGGTCTGGTTCGGTCTGGAGGCGGACGCGGGCGACGACGAGCGCCGCGAGGGATGGCGTTTGACGCAGCTGAACGCGCGGGCGGAGAGCGGTGATTCGCTCCGCGTGATCAAGGCGCCGCAGCTACGCCAGGAACAGTCCGACGACTCGCTGCGTGCGCGGGCCACAGAAGTGGGGCGGCCGTTCGACGTCGGCACCGCCCTGGCCGAGAACCCGCTGCTCACCGACTCACGCTACCGGGCGCTCGCGGGAAGCCAGTTCTCCATGCTTACTCCGGAGAACGCGTTCAAGCCACAGTTCCTCCACCCGCGCCGGGGCGTCTACGACTTCCGCGACGCGGACCTGCTCGTACGCTTCGCCCGCGCGAACGACATGAAGGTGCACGCGCACACCCTCGTCTGGCACGAGGCTCTGCCCCACTGGATGCGGGAGAACGACGACCCCGATCAGGTGCGCCGGACCATGCTCCGGCACATCGCCAAGGTGGCAGGGCACTTCAAGGGAAAGGTCGCGGAATGGGATGTGGTCAACGAGCCCATGTCCGACGACGAGGAGAGCTACACCAACGGGGATCTCGGTCTGCGTTCCGAGCAGAGCCCGTGGTTCGAGGCCATGGGCGAGGAGTACATCGACGAGGCGTTCAGGGCCGCCCACCGGGCCGATCCGAAGGCACGGTTGTACCTCAACGAGTACGGGGTCGAGGAGGAAGGCGAGCGGTGGGACGCCCTTTACGCTCTGGTCGAGCGGCTCAAGGAACGCGGCGTACCGATCGACGGCGTGGGTTTCCAGAACCATGAGTACGCACCTGCCGACCGCATCGACCCGGAGACCTTCCGCAGCCACGTGCGGGATCTGGCGGAGCTCGGGGTTCAGGCACGGGTGTCGGAGATGGACGTCCCCATAGATGAGGACGAAGAGGACGGGCGGCAGACCCAGGCTGACGAGATGGCGGGCAAGCTGCGGGTCTGCCTGGAGGAGCCGAACTGCACATCGTTCTCCACATGGGGATTCACCGACCGGTACGGTTCCACCGCCGACACCAAGATCTATCCTCCGCGCACGGCCGATTCCCTGCCCTGGGACGCGGCCCTGCAGCCGAAGCTGGCGTATGAGCGCCTGCTCGAAACCTTTGTGTGATGTGGTGGGTTGGTGGGTTGGTTGGTGGGTTGGTTGGTGGGTGGGTGTCAGTGACGGTGTGTCAGGTCGGGGTGTTTTTGCTGGTGGGGTGTTGAGTAGGGGGGTCGCTGACGCGTTCGGGCGACCGGTTCTCCTGAAAATCCCGTGCTCCGGGGCCGGTCAGGTCAGGTCAGGTCAGGTCATGAGGAGTATCCGTTTGCGGAGCAGGTCGAGGTTGGCTCGGCCGTAGCCCTTCCGCTTGATCAGTTTGACGCGTGTCATGTGGCCCTCGACCTGGCCTGAGC